>NZ_JAJHNP010000099.1 GCF_020819595.1 Streptomyces barringtoniae | reverse complement strand
CCAGCATCGGGTCCATGTGCGGGGAGTGGAAGGCGTGACTGACCGTCAGCCGCCTCGTCCTGCGCCCCTGCTCCTCGAAGCGGACCGCAATCTCCAGTGCGGCGTCCTCGGCACCTGCGATGACGACGGAAGTCGGGCCGTTGACGGCCGCGATGCTCACTCGGTCGGTCAGGTACGGCGTGACCTCGTCCTCGGTCGCCTGCACCGCCACCATCGCACCACCGGACGGCAGCTCCTGCATCAGCCGGCCACGCGCCGCGACCAGCGTGCACGCGTCCTCCAGCGACAGCACACCCGCACAGTGCGCCGCCGCGATCTCACCGATCGAGTGACCGGAGAGGAAGTCCGGCTTGATGCCCCACGACTCCAGCAGCCGGAACAGCGCCACCTCCACCGCGAACAACGCGGGCTGCGTGTACGCCGTCCGGTCGAGCAGCCCGGCATCGACACCGAACAGCGCCTCACGCAGGGGCAGTTCGAAGTGGGCGAGGATCTCGTCCAGGGCCTGGGCGAACACGGGGTAGGCCTCGTACAGCTCCCGGCCCATCCCCAGCCGCTGGCTGCCCTGACCGGTGAACAGGAA
>NZ_JAJHNP010000098.1 GCF_020819595.1 Streptomyces barringtoniae | reverse complement strand
CTGCGGCAGGCGCTGCTCGAATGGAAGGTGATCTTCTTCCGTGACCAGCACGACTTCGGTGCCGACGCCCACCTGGCCCTGGCCGCGGTGTGGGGGGAGCCGGAGCCGAACCCGTTCTTCCCCAAGGGCGACACCGCCGGCGTCTCACGGCTGGCGAAGGACGCGACGGCCATCGGCCAGGAGAACATCTGGCACAGCGACCACTCGTTCATGGCCGCGCCCGCCCTGGGTTCGGTGCTCCGCTCGCTCGAGGTCCCGTCGGCCGGCGGTGACACCATGTGGGCCGACATGGCCGCCGCCTACGACAACCTCGGCGACGAGATGAAGCAGCGTATCGAGGGCCTCACCGCCGTACACGACTGGGGGCCCAGCTGGGGTACGTTCATGACACCGGAGCAGATCGAGGCGCTGCGCGTCTTCCTGCCTCCGGTGGAGCACCCGGTCGTCGTGCGGCACCCGCGCACCGGGCGCAAGACCCTGTACGTCAACGAGCCGTTCACCACCCGCATCGTCGGACTTCCCGAGGACGAGAGCCGGGAACTGCTCCACGAGCTGGGCCTGCAGGCGCGCATTCCCGAGCTACAGGTGCGGTTCCGCTGGCAGCCCGACTCGATCGCGATCTGGGACAACATCGC
>NZ_JAJHNP010000097.1 GCF_020819595.1 Streptomyces barringtoniae | reverse complement strand
CTCCGCCTCACAGACGGCCAGCAGCTCCTCCAGTGCCCGCGGCTCACCCGACACCACCACCGACGACGGCCCGTTCACCGCCGCCACCGACACCCGCTCCTCACCCCAGACGGCGATCCTCTCCCGCACCGCCGCCACCGGCAGCGCCACCGACACCATCCCGCCACGCCCGGCCAAAACCCGGCCGATCGCCTGACTGCGCAACGCCACCACCCGCGCCGCATCCTCAAGACTCAAGATGCCTGCGACACAGGCGGCGGCGATCTCTCCCTGGGAATGGCCGAGCACGGCGGCGGGCTGCACACCCGCCGACCGCCACAGCTCGGCCAGGGAGACCATCACCGCGAACAGAGCGGGCTGGACCACATCCACCCGCTCCAGCGACGGCGCACCCGGCACCTGCCGCAGCACATCCACCAACGACCAGTCCGTGAGGGGGTCCAGCGCCGCCGCGCACTCACCGATCCGGGCAGCGAACACCGGCGACACATCCAGAAGCTGTGCAGCCATGCCCGCCCACTGCGAACCCTGACCCGGGAAGACGAACACCGTCTTACCCCCCGCACTCACCCCCTGCACCACACCCGGCGCCACCGAACCGGCCGCAACCGCGGCCACCCCCGCACGCAACCGCGAAACCTCACCACT
>NZ_JAJHNP010000096.1 GCF_020819595.1 Streptomyces barringtoniae | reverse complement strand
GGTGGTGAGGTTTCGCGGTTGCGTGCGGGGCTTGCCGCCGTGCAGGCGGGTTCGGTGGCGCCGGGTGTGGTGCAGGGGGTGAGTGCGGGGGGGAAGACGGTGTTCGTCTTCCCGGGTCAGGGTTCGCAGTGGGCGGGCATGGCTGCACAGCTTCTGGATGTGTCGCCGGTGTTCGCTGCCCGGATCGGTGAGTGCGCGGCGGCGCTGGAGTCGTTCACGGACTGGTCGTTGGTGGATGTGCTGCGGCAGGTGCCGGGTGCGCCGTCGCTGGAGCGGGTGGATGTGGTCCAGCCCGCTCTGTTCGCGGTGATGGTCTCCCTGGCGGAGCTGTGGCGGTCGGCGGGTGTGGAGCCGGCTGCCGTGCTCGGCCATTCGCAGGGGGAGATCGCCGCGGCCTGTGTGGCGGGCATCTTGAGTCTTGAGGATGCGGCGCGGGTGGTGGCGTTGCGCAGTCAGGCGATCGGCCGGGTTTTGGCTGGGCGTGGCGGGATGGTGTCGGTGGCGCTGCCGGTGGCGGCGGTGCGGGAGAGGATCGCTGTCTGGGGTGAGGAGCGGGTGTCGGTGGCGGCGGTGAACGGGCCGTCGTCGGTGGTGGTGTCGGGTGAGCCGCAGGCGTTGGAGGAGCTGCTGGCCGTCTGTGAGGCGGAA
>NZ_JAJHNP010000095.1 GCF_020819595.1 Streptomyces barringtoniae | reverse complement strand
TGCGCGTCGGTTGGTTCGGGTGTCGTCGCCGGGTGTGGTGCCGGGTGAGGGCTGGGTGCCGTGTGGCACGGTGTTGGTGACCGGTGGTACGGGTGCGTTGGGTGCTCGGGTGGCGCGGTGGCTGGTGGCGCGTGGTGCTGAGCATGTGGTGCTGACCAGTCGGCGGGGTGTGCAGGCGCCGGGTGCGGCCGAGCTGGAGGCGGAGCTCGTCTCGGCGGGTGCGCGGGTGACGATCGCGGCTTGTGACGTGGCCGATCGTGAGGCGCTGGCGCGGTTGCTGGAGCCGCTGCGGTCCGAGTTGACGGCTGTGTTCCATGCGGCGGGTGTGCTCGACGATGGTGTGCTGGATGCGCTGATCCCGGAGCGGTTCGAGCGCGTGTGGCAGGCCAAGGCCGACTCGGCACGCCATCTGCACGAGTTCACGCGTGATCTGGACCTGTCGGCGTTCGTGCTCTTCTCGTCGATCAGCGGCACTCTGGGCAGCAGCGGACAGGCCAATTACGCCGCCGCGAACGCCTACTTGGATGCGTTGGCCGAGGAGCGGCGTGGTGAGGGGCTGCCGGCGGTGTCGGTGGCGTGGGGTCCGTGGGCTGATGGCGGGATGGCGGCCGAGGGGGTTCTGGAGCGGCGGTTGCGGCGTGAGGGCATGCCGCCGATGGATCCGCAG
>NZ_JAJHNP010000094.1 GCF_020819595.1 Streptomyces barringtoniae | reverse complement strand
CGCCTGCGTATGCCCGATGTTGGACTTCACCGAGCCCAGCAGCAGCGGACGGTCCTCCGCACGGTCCTGCCCGTAGGTGGCCAGCAGCGCCTGCGCCTCGATCGGGTCACCCAGGCTCGTACCCGTGCCGTGCGCCTCCACCGCGTCGACGTCCGCGGCCGACAGCCGGGCGTTGGCCAGCGCCTGCCGGATCACCCGCTGCTGCGAAGGACCGTTCGGCGCCGTCAGACCATTGCTCGCACCGTCCTGGTTGACGGCGCTGCCGCGCACCACCGCCAGCACGGGATGACCGTTCTTACGGGCGTCCGACAGCCGCTCCACCAGCAGCATGCCCACGCCCTCGGCCGGACCGAAGCCATCGGCGTCGGCGGAGAACGCCTTGCAGCGGCCGTCCGCGGACAGTCCGCGCTGCCGGCTGAACTCCACGAACAGACCGGGCGTGGCCATCACGTGGGCGCCGCCGACGAGCGCGAGCGAGCACTCGCCGTTGCGCAGCGCCTGCACCGCCAGGTGGAGCGCGACGAGCGAGGCCGAGCACGCGGTGTCCACCGTCACCGCCGGACCCTCCAGCCCGAACGTGTAGGAGATACGTCCGGACATCACGCTGGCGGCGTTGCCGGTCCCCAGGTGGCCGGCGAAGTCGTCGTCGGCTTCCAGCAGGGCGGACAGGTAGTCGGAGCCGTTGACG
>NZ_JAJHNP010000093.1 GCF_020819595.1 Streptomyces barringtoniae | reverse complement strand
GGCCTGGGCGTGTCCGATGTTGGACTTCACCGAGCCCAGCAGCAGCGGACGGTCCTCGGCACGGTCCTGCCCGTAGGTGGCGAGCAGCGCCTGCGCCTCGATCGGGTCGCCCAGGCTCGTACCCGTGCCGTGCGCCTCCACCGCGTCGACGTCCGCGGCCGACAGCCGGGCATTGGCCAGCGCCTGCCGGATGACGCGCTGCTGCGAAGGACCGTTCGGCGCCGTCAGGCCGTTGCTCGCACCGTCCTGATTGATCGCCGATCCGCGGACCACCGCCAGCACGGGATGACCGTTCTTACGGGCGTCCGACAGCCGCTCCACCACCAGCAGGCCGACGCCCTCGGCCGGGCTGAAGCCGTCGGCGTCGGCGGAGAACGCCTTGCAGCGGCCGTCCGCGGACAGTCCGCGCTGCCGGCTGAACTCGATGAAGGTGCCAGGTGTCGACATCACCGTGACGCCGCCGGCAAGCGCGAGGGAGCACTCGCCGTTGCGCAGCGCCTGCACCGCCAGGTGGAGGGCGACGAGCGAGGCCGAGCACGCGGTGTCCACCGTCACCGCCGGACCCTCCAGCCCGAACGTGTAGGCGACGCGGCCGGAGACGACGCTGCCCGCCGTGCCCGTGGCCAGATGGCCCTCGTATCCGGTGTCGGAGGCCTGCATGACCATGGAGTAGTCGGAGCCGTTGGTT
>NZ_JAJHNP010000092.1 GCF_020819595.1 Streptomyces barringtoniae | reverse complement strand
TACGCGCCCGGCAACGCCTTCCTCGACGCCTTCGCCCAGTACCGGCGCGACGCCGGGCTCACGGCGACGTCCCTGGCCTGGGGACCGTGGGGCGACGGCGGCATGGCCGAAGGCGCGGTGGGTGACCGTATGCGCCGGCACGGCGTGCTCGAGATGGCGCCCGACCTCGCGGTCACCGCCCTGGGCCAGGCTCTGGACCGGGACGAGACCGCACTGACCGTCGCCGACATGGAGTGGAAGCGCTTCGTCCTCGCCTTCACTTCCGGCCGCCCGCGCCCCCTGCTCGGCGACCTGCCCGAGGCACGCGCCGTGATGGACGGCATGCGTGCGGACACCGAGGCCGACGCGGCCGGCGGCAGCGTGCTGCTCCAGCAGCTCGCGGGCCGGCCCGAAGCCGAACAGGAGCGTGCGATCCTGGAGTTGGTGCGCACGGCCGTGGCATCCGTCCTCGGCTACGCGGGTCCGGAGGCTGTCGAGTCGGGCCGGGCCTTCAAGGAACTCGGCTTCGACTCGCTCACCGCCGTCGAACTGCGCAACCGCCTCGGGGCCGCCACCGCGCTGAAGCTCCCGCCGACCCTCATCTTCGACTACCCCACCCCTACCGTTCTGGCCGGGCATCTGCGCCGTGAGCTGTCCGGTACGACCGGCGCGATCGCGGCCCCGCTGCCGGCCGTGGCCGGCGTCGCGGACGAC
>NZ_JAJHNP010000091.1 GCF_020819595.1 Streptomyces barringtoniae | reverse complement strand
GCGCGACGCACTCCTCGGACGGGAGACCGCGGTGGGCACCCTGCCCCTGACCGCCGTCGCCACGGACACCGACGACCCGATCGCGATCGTCGCGATGAGCTGCCGCTTCCCCGGTGGCGTCCGGTCACCGGAGGACCTCTGGCACCTCGTGACCGACGGCCGCGACGCGATCTCCGGCTTCCCGACCGACCGCGGCTGGAACCTGGAACGCCTCGCCGACCCGGACCCCGAAAGGCAGGGCACCTCCTACACCCGTGAGGGCGGCTTCCTTGACGACGCCGACCGGTTCGACGCGGCCTTCTTCGGCATCTCACCGCGTGAGGCGCTGGCGATGGACCCCCAGCAGCGACTGCTGCTGGAAACCGCCTGGGAGGTGTGCGAACGCGCCGGGATCGACCCCACCACGGTGCGCGGCAGCCGTACCGGCGTCTTCGTCGGCACCAACGGACAGGACTACGCGTCCCTGATCGCCGCCCCGCCCAAGGGCATCGAGGGACACCTCGGCACCGGGAACGCGGCGAGCGTGGTCTCCGGACGGATCTCCTACGTCTTCGGGCTGGAAGGCCCCGCGGTGACCGTCGACACAGCCTGTTCGTCGTCGCTGGTCGCCCTGCACCTGGCGGTGCAGGCGCTGCGCAGCGGCGAGTGCACGCTGGCGCTGGCCGGCGGCGTCACCGTCATGTCCACCCCCGAGGCGTTCGTCGAT
>NZ_JAJHNP010000090.1 GCF_020819595.1 Streptomyces barringtoniae | reverse complement strand
TGCGGCGGGGTACTGGTTCGACAACCTGCGTCGCACGGTCGAACTCGACGGTGCTGTAAGGGTGCTGGTGGAGCAGGGTTTTGGTGCGTTCGTGGAGTGCAGTGCGCATCCGGTGCTGGCGATGGGGGTGCAGGAGAGCGTCGAGGACGCGGGCCGGCAGGCTGCTGTGGTGGGGACGCTGCGCCGTGATGACGGGGGAGTGGAGCGTTTCCTGGCGTCGTTGGGTGAGGCGTTCGTGCAGGGTGTGTCGGTGGACTGGAAGGCGGTGTTCGCCGGGACCGGTGCCCGCCGGGTCGACCTGCCCACCTACGCCTTCCAGCACCAGAACTACTGGCCCGAGCCCGCTGCCCGTACGGCACTGCCCGCATCGCCGACGGACCGTACGGACGCCTTGTTCTGGGAGGCGGTGGAGCGGGAGGACTGGGAGACGCTGGCCGCCGAGCTGGAGGTCGACGGGGACCAGCGCCTGAGCGAGGTGCTGCCCGTGCTGTCGTCCTGGCGGCGGCAGAGCCGTGAGACGTCGACCCTCGACGGATGGCGGTACCGCGTCGTCTGGAAACCGCTGTCGGACAGCTCGACGGCCCCACGGCTCTCCGGAACCTGGCTGCTGCTGACGTCCCCGGACAGCCAGGGATCACTGGCGACCGGCATGACCCAGGCCCTCACCGAACGAGGCGCTGAAGTACAGCAGTTGGTGGTCAAGTCCGCCGACA
>NZ_JAJHNP010000009.1 GCF_020819595.1 Streptomyces barringtoniae | reverse complement strand
TGTCCCGGTCACCACACTGCTCGCCGCCCTGGTGGTCTCGGCCGACCGAACCGGCCCGGGCACCCCGGCACCGGCCGGGGCACAACCCGTCCCGGCACGCGGCGGCCGGGGGCGACGCCGGAAGCGGTAGGGCGAGCAAGCCGACGCGAGCGGCAGCGAGCGAGGTCGGCCTGCCGACTCTCGGCTCCTCGTGCAGAAGCGTTCCTGCACGATTCCACGCGGCACGGCGGAGCATCCGGTGCCCCATGCCGTAACGCTTCAGCCGGCGCTCTGCTCCTCGGCCAGGATGCGGTCCAGGGCCTCTTCCAGATGGGCGTCGAAGTCGGCCAGCGCGCCCTCCTGGCCGAGCGGCACGAGCTTGTCCGTCCGGTCCAGGAAAGCCACCAGCGGCGGCGCGGAGGAACGGAACAGGGCCTGGTCACTGCCGACCTGAAGCCTGATCAGCACCTCGCCCAGCACCTCGCAGTCGGCGGGTGCGATGTGCACATCCCCTTCGCCGCACGGCCGGCCGACGCCGTCGATCAGCAGTTCGCGCCCGAACGCCCAGGTCACCGGCGCATCACCGGGCAGATGGAAGGTGAGCCGGACGGCATAGGGATCACTGGTCTCGTAGCGCAACTCCACCGGAATGCGGAAGGAGAGCTCCTCCGACACGAGAAAGCTCATCATGACTTCTGCCTGTACGGACTCGCGCATCGTCTACCCCGTCGTATGGACGTCGACTGGCCGGGACTGATCCCTCTAAACCGTGGTCAAATCTTGCTGAACGTACACAGCAGATCACAAGGAGTAAGTTTTCAGATACTGATAGAGAGGGTGAGTGCCCCCAGATGCCGCCCGATCTCCGTCTGCAGCCGACGCGCCGCGGGCAACAGCCGGTCGGCCTGATGGGCGGGCAGCGACATGGCCATCGTGGCCACCGTGGTGCCGACCGTGATCGGGACCGCCGCGCAGACCGTCCCGAGCGCGTACTCCTGACGCTCCACCACCGGCTCCATGCGCGGCATCCGGGCGAGCCGGCGCAACAGGGCGTCGTTGTCACGCACCGTGTACGGAGTGATGGGCTGCACGGGATAGCGCGCGAGGTGGTCGCGGCGGGCGTCCTCGTCCAGCTGGGAGAGCAGACACTGCCCGATGGCATGCGCGTGACCGGTCTCGCGGAAGTCGGCCCACTCCTCGACCGCCGGCGCCTCGGGGGAGTCGGAGACGCACATGACCTCGATCTCGCCGTCCCGGTACATCGCGTAGTACACCGGCACTCCGATGGAATCGCGCCAGTGCGCGAGCGTGTCCGCCACCGCGCTGCGACGTTTCTGCTGTGCTCCGCTGCTGCCCAGCCGTTCGGCCGCGTCGCCGAGGAAGAACAGCCCCTTCTCGCGCCGCAGATAGCCCTCGTGCACCAGGGTGCGCAGCAGGTGGTAGGTCGTCGGGAGGGCCAGGCCGGTCTCGCGGGCGAGTTGTTTGGCGGGGGCGCCGTACACATGTGTGGCGACGGCCTCCAGCAGGCGCATGGCGCGCTGGACGGATCCGATGAGCGTCGCGGCGGCCGGCGAGCCGGGGGCGTCGGCGGGGTGCGGCACGGGAGGGTCCGTCCGATGCGGCGGCCCGCAGACGTCCGTGCGGTGGGGCACTCCGGGGACGTCGATCGTGTGCGGCGGCCCGGAGGAGGAGGTGGGCTGCGGTTGTCCGGGGACCACGACGGAGGGCGGCCGCTGGGCGGGGGGCGCGCAGGAGCGCGGTGGGGTGGGGGGTGCGTGCGGTTCTGCCGGTGCGGTGTCAACCGTGGCCAAGGGTCACTCCCGGAGCGCGAGGGGCAGCCCGTGCAGGGGAAGAGCACGGAGGGGATCTGCGCCGCCCGCGGGGCCGCACCCCGCGGGAGTCCGGACTCTAATCGTCCGCCGCCGCCCGCAGACGGCCCCACGGGGAAACTTCCCTCGCCCGAGGGAAACCGGTGATCGCCTTGCCAGGACCGGTGATGCCGTCGCCGGTCACCAGTTCCCCGGGTCCGTCACCAGTCGCTGCGTGACGATGAGTTCGACAAGAACTTGCGCACGATGTAGATGAGCCCGCCGACCAGGGCGACGAAGACCAGCGCCTTGAAGAGCAGGCCGATCACGATGTTGAGCACCGTTACTATCAGGCCGCCGAACACGACCAGGGCGATGACCGGCACCGCGACCCACTTCACCCACCACGGCAGTCCCGCGAAGATCTCTCGCATCGCCCTCGTCCTTTGCGTTCTCGTACGTCTGAGTGCTCGTACGCCTTTTCACGTACGGCCTGGATGTTCTGCACTCGATGCTAGGGCCGGCGAGGGGTCCCGCGGGGGCCTCGCATCCCTTGTCCTCCCCTGAGCCGTCCCCTAGGGAACCCTGGGGCCCCGGCTCACGCCTCGGGCGGAGAGAAGACGACCAGAACCCTCAGGTCCTCGCTGATGTGGTGGAACTTGTGGGCGACCCCGGCCGGCACGTACACCACGCTGCCCCGCGCCACCTCGGTGGTCTCCAGTCCCACCGTGATCGACGCCCGGCCGCTGACGACGAAGTACACCTCGTCCTGGTTGTGCGGCTTCTGGGGGTCGTGTTCGCCCGCGTTGAGGGCGTACAGGCCGACGGACATGTTCCGCTCCCGCAGGAACTGAAGGTACGCCCCCTCGTTGGCGGCGCGCTCCGCCTCCAGGTCGTCCAGCCGGAATGCCTTCATCGCCGCACTCGCCCTCGCCTCTGCTCTGTTCCGATCCGGTCTGCCACGATCAGACACATGAAGAATTTCGTAGTCAAGACGATCGCCAACGCGGGCGCCCTGGCGGTCGCTGTGTGGCTGTTGGACAAGATCACCCTGACGGGTGACAGCACGGCCAAGAAGGCCGGCACGCTGATCGTCGTCGCGCTGATCTTCGGCCTGGTGAACTGGCTGGTCAAGCCGATCGTGAAGGTCCTCACCTTCCCCTTGTTCATCCTGACCCTGGGCCTGATCACCCTGGTCGTGAACGCTCTGATGCTGCTGCTGACTTCCTGGGTATGCGGCAAGCTCGACCTGAGCTTCCATGTCCAGGGCTTCTGGACGGCCGTCGTCGGCGGTCTGATCATCTCCATCGTCTCCTGGGCACTGCACGTCGTCCTGCCCGACGAGGACTGAGCGCACCATGACCTACCGCGTCTGTTTCGTGTGCACCGGCAACATCTGCCGCTCCCCGATGGCCGCATCCGTCTTCCGCGCGCGTGTGGCGGAGGCCGGCCTGGATGACCGGGTGGAGGTCGACAGCGCCGGCACCGGCGGCTGGCACGAGGGCGAGCCCGCCGACCCGCGGACCGTCGCGGTCCTCGAGGAGCACGCCTACGACAGCGACCACGTCGCGCGCCAGTTCCAGTCGTCGTGGTTCTCCCACCTCGACCTGGTGATCGCCCTCGACGCCGGTCACCTCAAGGCCCTGCGCCGCCTCGCGCCCTCCGAGGACGACGCACGCAAGGTCCGCCTGCTGCGCTCGTACGATCCCACCGCCGGTCACGACCTCGACGTGCCGGACCCGTACTACGGACAGCGGGACGGCTTCGAGGAGTGCCTCGAGATGGTCGAGGCGGCGAGCGTCGGTCTGCTCGCCGCCGTACGCGAGCAGCTGGAAGGGCGGGCCGCATGACAGACATCCCCAAGGACCGGAGCCGTACCGGCGACGGCACGCGCGCGGTACGCGCCGGACTGCCCGAACCGGTCAAGCACGAGCCGACCCTGCCCGGACCGGTGTTCGCGGCGCACTTCCACCTGCCCGGCGAGGTGACGGGCCCGTACTCGTACGGCCGTGACGACAACCCGACCTGGACGCTGCTGGAGCGGGCCATCGGCGAGCTCGAGGCGCCCGGGCGGGACGACGTCGAGACGCTGGTCTTCGCCTCCGGCATGGCGGCGATCTCCTCGGTGCTGTTCTCCCAGCTGCGCGCCGGGGACGCCGTCGTGCTGCCCTCCGACGGCTATCAGGTGCTGCCGCTGGTCCGCGCCCAGCTGGAGGCGTACGGCGTCGAGGTGCGTACCGCCCCCACCGGCGGCGACGCCCAGCTGGAGGTTCTCGACGGCGCCCGGCTGCTGTGGATCGAGTCCCCGTCGAACCCGGGGCTCGACGTGTGCGACATCCGGCGGCTGGTGCAGGCGGCCCACGCGCAGGGCGCCCTGGTGGCCGTCGACAACACCCTCGCCACCCCGCTCGGGCAGCGTCCGCTGGAGCTGGGCGCCGACTTCTCCGTGGCCAGCGGCACCAAGCAGCTCACCGGCCACGGTGACGTGCTGCTGGGCTATGTCGCCGGCCGTAACGCCGAGGCGATGGCCGCCGTACGGCGCTGGCGCAAGATCGTCGGGGCGATCTCCGGGCCCATGGAGGCCTGGCTCGCGCACCGGTCCATCGCCACGCTCCAGCTGCGCGTCGACCGGCAGAACGCCACCGCCCTCGCGGTCGCCGAGGCGCTGAGACAGCGGCCGGAGGTGTCCGGCCTGCGCTACCCCGGACTGCCCGACGACCCCTCGCACAAGACCGCCGCGCAGCAGATGCGCCGCTACGGCTGCGTGGTCTCCTTCACGCTGCCCACACGCGCGCGTGCCGAACGTTTCCTCGAGGCCCTGCGCCTGGTGGAGGACGCCACGAGCTTCGGCGGGGTGCGTTCCACGGCCGAGCGGCGGCGCCGCTGGGGCGGGGACGCGGTCCCGGAAGGCTTCATCCGTATGTCCGTCGGCGCCGAGGACCCCGAGGATCTGATCGCCGACGTGCTGCGGGCCCTGGACGAGTCGGCCGAGTCCGCCGAGTGAGCCGTGGCCGTCCGGCCGACGGTGCACGACGGTCCGAGCCTCCCCCCTCGTGGCTCGGACCGTCTTCGGTTCCTGCGCGCGAAGAACCGCGCGAACAAGGCTAGTTGACTCTCTGTCAGTGTCCAATCACGCTAGCGACAGAGACCTATCGACTTATTTATAGTTGGGGCCTGCCTGGGGGCCGGAGGGGGGCAGAGACAGGGGAGGACACGCCATGGACCTGGCCTTGCTGCGCACTTTCGTCACGGTGCACCGGGCTGGTTCCTTCACCCGCGCCGCCGCCCTCCTCGGCCTCTCCCAGCCCGCCGTCACCTCGCAGATCCGCACACTGGAACGGCAGCTCGGCAGGCCTCTCTTCCTCCGTCAGGCACGCGGAGTGACCCCGACGACCATCGGCGACGAGCTCGCGCACAAGGCCGCTCCCCATCTCGACGCCCTGGTCGAGATAGCCGAGAGCGGCCTGGACGACGAGTCCTCGCTCAGAACCCTCCACCTCGCCGGCCCGCCCGAGTTCACCGCCGAACGCGCCCTGCCCGCCCTGACGGAGCTCACCGGTGACGACGGCCAGGGATTCGCGCTCCGCGCCTCCTTCGGCACAGCGGAGGAAACGCTGGAGGGACTGGCCGCCGGACATCATGATCTGGCCATCAGCACGGCGCGTCCACGCGGGGCCCTGCTCACCGCGGCTCCGCTCTGCGACGAGGAACACGTGCTGGTCGCCGCACCTCGCTGGCTGGAGCGGATCGGTGCGGAGGCGCTGCGCCTGAAAGGGGCGCCCGCACTGGAGAATCTGCCCGTCGTCGAGGTCCACGAGTCGCTGCCCTTCGTCTCGCGCTACTGGGCCTCCGTCTTCGACTCACGCCCAGCCGCCTCGGGCACGGTCATCGTTCCGGATCTGCGCGCGGTACTCGCCTGCGCGATCGCGGGTGCCGGACTCGCGGTGCTGCCCCGCTATCTGTGTGCCTCCGCCCTCGATGACGGCACGATCTCGATGCTGCACGATCCGGCCGTACCGCCTCTGCGCACCTACTTCCTGGTGGTGCGCACCGGCACCCTCGCCATGCCTCACATCGCGCGAGCCCATGAGTGGCTTCAGCGGGCGGCCACGGCTTGGTGCTGAGACTGCCGGCACAGCCTCCACGGAAGGCGATCACAAGGTGACTCCTCGCGATGTTTCACGTGGAACCAGCCGGGCCACATTTCTCCCATGACCGTCCGACCCGTGGTCAAGCGCACCGCCCGTGCCATTCTCCTCGACGGTGACGACCTGATCCTGATCAAGCGCACCAAGCCCGGTGTCGATCCCTACTGGGTCACTCCCGGTGGTGGGGTCGAGGCCGAGGACCCCACCGTTGTGGACGCCCTGCACCGAGAGGTGTCCGAGGAACTCGGCGCCAAGATCACAGATGTGGTGCCGTGCTTCGTCGACACCGTCGAGCACATCGGCGAGGACGGCGGCGCGACCGGCGTTAAGGTGCAGCATTTCTTCGTCTGCCGGCTGGAGTCCATGGACCCGGCCCGGCGGCACGGCCCCGAAGTGGACGAACCGGCCGGTGAGTACGAGATCGTCCGCGTCCCCTTCACCCGGGTCGGCATCGCCTCCGTCCACCTGGTCCCGCTGTCGCTGCGCCACTATCTGGACGGCAACATCGAAGGTGTGCGCGCCATGCACGCTCCCGACCTCGGTTAGCGCGCTCAGTTCCCGACGACGAGCAGTTCCTCCACCGAGTCATGCCGTATGCGGCCCGACGGGATCCCGATGTCCCGGAGCGTGTCGATACCGCTGCGGATCATTCCGGGCGGGCCCGAGAGATAGGCGTCGTACTCGTTCCAGGGGCCGTACTCGCGCAGGGCATCAGGGAGCTGGATGTGGGCCAGCTGGTCGATGACCGCCCGGACGGACAGCCAGGGGTGACTCTGCTGGAGCCGGAGCATGGTGTCGATGTCGTAGAGGTCGTGGTCGGTGCGGGCGCCGTAGAACACCTCGACAGGCCGACGCGCCCCACGCTCGGCGACGTCCTCGACCAGAGCCTTGATGGGCGCTATGCCGGTGCCGCCGCCCAGGCAGAGCAGTCCGCTGTCGGTCGTATGGTCGACGGTCATGGAACCGGTCGGCGGCCCGAGGCGTATGACGTCCCCGGGCCGCGCACGGTGCACCAGCGCATTGGAGACCCAGCCGGCCGGTACGGCCTTCACATGGAACGTCAGCAGACCGTCCGAGCGGGGCGCGGACGCGAACGAGTAGTGCCGCCACACCCGTGGCCACCAGGGTGTCTCCACGCTCGTGTACTGGCCCGCGAGGAAGGGATAGGGCTGGCCGGGGCGGACGGTGAGGACCGCGACATCGGGGGTTCTGAGGTCGTGGGTGACGATCTCGGCCTGCCACCAGGCCGGGGCCCGCAGTTCGTCCGCCGCCGCGGCGTCGATCATGACCTGGGAGATCGTCGTGTACGCCCGCACCCAGGCCGCCTCGGCCTCAGGGCTCCAGACCGAGGCGGCGTACCTGCTCAACGCGCCGATCAGGCATTCCCCGACGGCCGGATAGTGTTCGGCGCGCGTCCCGTACTTGCGGTGTCCACGGCCCAGGCCCTGCAGGTAGTCGACGAGGACCGAGGTGTTGTCCAGGTGCTCGGCCGCGGTGAGCAGCGCCTTCAGCAGGCGCTCACGCTGGCTGTCCATCGCGGCCGGGAACAGTGCCCGCAGCTCGGGATGGCGGACGAAGAGCAGCGCGTAGAAGTAAGAGGTGACCTTGTCGGCGATCGGGCCTATCTCGGCCATCGTGCGGCGTATGAGGATGGCGTCCGCAGACCCCTCCTCGACGGCCGGCGCCGGCCGCTGAGCAGGCACGAGCTCTGGGCTGTCCGGCGGCGGAGCCGGCGGTGCCGAGCGCGGAGTGAACCAGCCGGACCCGCCCGACATGCCGTTCTCCCCCGACGTGGTGGTCGGAGCGTCCATGGTGTGCCTCGCCTCGAACGTTTTGCGGTCGGTCTGCGCACCCCCTCCTCGAAGGAGGTGCATGCTTTCCCCCGGCGGGCGGCCTGCCGTAGCACCCCGCAGCGTTGCATCCCGATCGGATGCCGCGGTCGCATACCCGGAAACGCGGGTCTCGCGCTTTCCGTCCCGTTAGGCTGCTTGCCCTGCTCTCGGCCCGCACGGGACCGTGGACCCCATCCCGGACGTGAACCGGGGTCGACCCTACCGGCGATCGCCGCGCACACAAGTCCCCCCTTCCTTCCTCACGAATCCAGCAAGGGCGCGAACCATGCAGTCCGACAACTACAGGGCAGGACGAACCAATTCATAGGCGTCCCACAGATCCCGCCCCGTGTAGGAGTGCGTAGCGAGTCCTGCCAGGTGGGCGTCCCCATTGACCGCCACGGAAACCGGTACGACAGCAAACAGCTCCTTGTCCGACATCGAGTCGCCGTACGCCACACAGTCCGCCCGTGCCACGCCGAACTCCTCGCAGAGCCGGTCGGCAATGGTCACCTTGGCCGCGGCACTGAGCGCCCCGGACGGATCCACGGGCTCGGTGAACGGAACGGCCGGGAAGCGGGATCCATGGGCCGCGTGAGCACCCCAGTCGAGTAGGCGTTCCACGAAGAAGGACGGCGAGAGCGACACCACCGCGCAGTATTCGCCCGCCTCTGTGATCTCCGCCCAGACCTCACGGATGCGGGCCAGCCAGGGAGCCGCCTCGAACGCGGCGCTCACATGCGCCTCGGTCAGACCGGACCACAGGTCGTACACCTGCGCCGCATACTCCGGCGGACCGATCCGCCCCTCAGCGATCGCCCGGTCCAGCGCCACGGTCTCCTCTTCCAGCCCCAACTGGCGCGAAATCTCCACCGGAGCCGTACTGCCGTGCAGCAATGTGCCGTCAAGATCGAAGAGATGAAGTCTCGCCATGGCCCCCGAGGCTAACCGGCCGCCGATGTTTCACGTGAAACACGCCCAGCTGTCCGCCGGCCGTGCATAGGACCACGACATGACCAAAAGCACGTGTGTCTGCAGGGAAACGGGTGGACGTCGAGGGTGCCGGTCGGACAGCCTGACCTGCGTGTCGACTCCTTCCCTCGCCGCTCTGCCCATCCGCCGTCTGACGCTTCGTGATCTCACCGCCTGCGCCGACTTGTCCGAGGACCGGGGGTGGCCACGGGAGGAACACAAGTGGGGATTCCTCCTCACCGCCGGAAAGGGCTTCGGTATCGACGACCCTCAGGGTGGTCTCGTCGCCGCATGTGTCGTGACGGAGTACGGCCCGTGGGGGCGTCCGGATCTCGGCGCCATCGGCATGGTCCTGGTGGCCGGACGTCATGCCCGCCAGGGCGTGGGGCGCCGCCTGATGCGCCATGTCGTGTCGAGCATGGGGACCACACCGCTCACCCTGCACGCCACGCCCAACGGCCGCCCGCTGTACGAGGAGCTGGGCTTCAAGGTGACGGGCAGGGCGGAGATGCTGAGGGGCCGCTTCACTCCCGGCGGACCGGAATCCCGCGTGTTCACCCGTGCTGCCGCCGCGGAGGATCTGCCCGCGATCCTGAGTCTCGACGAGGAGGTGTTCGGCGCCGACCGCACTCCCCTGATCACCCGTCTGCCGGCCTTCGCAGACCAGCTGCGGGTGGCCGAGGAGGACGGCCGGATCATCGGCTACACGGCCGCGTGGCCCAACATGGACACCCATGTCGTCGGTCCCCTGGTAGCCCGGGACACGGAGACTGCCAAGGCCCTGATCACCTCGCTGGCGGCCCATACGGACCGTCCTCTGCGCACCGACATCGATGTGCGCCATGAGGGACTGCTGACATGGGCGAAGGCGCGGGGGCTGGCCTCCGTGGCCTTCAACGCCGTCATGACGTATGGCATCACGGATCTCCCGGGGGACTGGACCCGCCGGTTCGCACCGCTGACCGTTGCGGCGGGCTGAGCCCTCGTACGACGAACGCCGGTCCCGCCGCGTCATGCGGCGGGACCGGCGTTGTCCCTGTGGGGTCGCGGCTCAGGCGAGCGCCTGTACGGCCGCGGTGGCGAAGCCGTGGTCCTGCTCCGGTGCACCGCCGCCGACGCCGATCGCGCCGATCAGTCGTCCGTCCCGGTGGATGGGCACTCCGCCCGCGATGAACAGCAGGGGCCGGTCGAGGGCCGTCGGCAGCGTGTGGAAGAGGCCGCCCGGCTGCACGGCCTCGACCAGGTCGGCGGTGGGGGTGTTCAGCTGGAGTGCCGTGTAGGCCTTGCGGGTGCTGGTCTCGCCGGAGATCAGCACGGCCCGGTCGTCCCGGCGGAAGGCGAGCAGGTGGCCGCCCGCGTCCAGGACGGTGACGCTGACGGTCACCCTGGCGTCCTCGGCCGCGCGGCGGGCGGTGGCGACGAGAAGTTCGGCGTCCTCGATGGACAGCGGGGCGACGGCGATGGTGCTCATGGAGGTTCTCTCCTCGGGTGTTACGGAAGGGGTGCTTGCCGTGCCGGGGACGAGGGCCCCGGCACGGAGGTCTTTGGGATGCGGGGTGAGGGCTCTGTGGTGCGAGGGACTCAGCGGTGGACCGGCGCCTGCCGATCGGCGGGCGTCCCGGAGGCGACCACGGTGCCGCGAGCGCCGTTCCGGCGCTCGAGCGCCGCCGACAGGACGGCCAGGGCCAGTGCGGCCGCGGCGAGGGCGGCGCCGACCCAGTTGGGGGCCGTGTAGCCGAAGCCGGCCGCGATCACGATGCCGCCGAGCCAGGCGGACAGCGCGTTGCCCAGGTTGAAGGCGCCGATGTTCACGGCCGACGCCAGCGTCGGGGCACCATGCGCCTGGTCGAGAACGCGCTTCTGCAGCGGCGGTACGGTCGCGAAGCCCAGAGCACCGATCAGGGCGATGGTCACGGCCGCCGCGATCTTGTTGTGCGCGGTGAGCGTGAAGACCGCCAGGACGAGGGCGAGGGCGCCCAGCGACACGTACAGCATCGGCATGAGGGCGCGGTCGGCGAACTTGCCGCCGATGAGGTTGCCGCCGACCATGCCGAGGCCGAACAGGACCAGCAGCCAGGTCACCGAGCCGTCGGCGAAGCCCGCGACGTGGGTCATCATCGGCGCGATGTACGTGATGGCCGCGAAGACGCCGCCGAAGCCGAGGACGGTCATCGCCATGGCGAGCAGGACCTGGGCGTTCTTGAAGGCGGCCAGCTCGTGCCGCAGGTGCACACCCTCGGGCCTCGGCATCTCGGGTACCAGCTTGGCGATGCCGGCGAGGCCGACGACCCCGAGCACGGCGACCACGGCGAAGGTGACGCGCCAGCCGACGTGCTGGCCGACAAGCGTGCCCAGCGGGACGCCGATGACGTTGGCGACAGTCAGGCCGGTGAACATCATGGCGATGGCGCCGGCCTTCTTGTGGGGCGCCACCAGCTCGGCCGCCACGACGGAGCCGATACCGAAGAAGGCGCCGTGGGCAAGCGAGGCGACCACGCGTCCTATCAGCATGATCGCGAAGGCGGGGGCGACCGCGGAGAGCAGGTTTCCGGCGATGAAGAGGCCCATCAGCAGCATCAGCGTGCGCTTGCGCGAGACCTTGGTGCCGAGCACGGTCATCAGGGGGGCGCCGATGACCACACCGAGCGCGTAGCCCGTCACGAGCAGGCCCGCCGTGGGGATGGAGACCCCGAAGTCGCCCGCGACTTCGGGCAGCAAGCCCATGATCACGAATTCGGTCGTTCCGATTCCGAAGGCCCCGATGGCAAGGGCCAGGAGCGCGAGAGGCATGGGGGGTACCTTCCCAAACGATTGCAGGTGCGCTTTGCGTGCGTCCACAATAGTTGCAGACGCGGGATAACCGCAACCGCGCACTATTGCAGGCTTGCTCTACTCTGGATGCAGCCGCTCCAGGACGGAGGAGAACGCCAATGACAGCGACGGACCCCGCGCTCACCGCCCTCGCACAGGGCTGGTGCGCCCTCTCCGCCCTGCACGGAAGGATCGAGGCGCACATCGAGCGCGCCCTGCAGGCGAAGCACGACCTGAGCGTGCGTGAGTACTCACTGCTCGATGTACTGAGCCGCCAGCACGACGGCGAGGGCGGCCATCTACAGATGAAGCAGGTCGCCGACGCGGTCGTGCTCAGCCAGAGCGCCACCACACGTCTGGTGACCCGACTGGAGAACCGCGGCCTGCTGGAGCGCTACCTGTGCCCCACCGACCGGCGCGGCATCTACACCAACGTCACCGAGGCGGGCCTGCGACTGCTGGAGGAGGCGCGCCCCACCAATGACGCCGCCCTTCGCGAGGCCCTGGACGAGGCCTCCAGGAACCCCGAACTGGTCCCGTTGGTACGGGCCGTGGAGTCCTTGAACGTGCCTGCATAGGGTGCGTGCATGGGAGATCTTGAAATACGACGTGCGACCGCCGACGACCTTCCGGCGATCGTCGCGATGCTCGCCGATGATCCACTCGGCGCCCAGCGCGAGTCCCCCGACGACATGACCCCGTACCGGGCCGCGCTGGCACGCCTGGAGGCCGACCCGAACCAGCATCTCGTCGTCGCCGTCCGCGGCGACCGCGTGATCGGGACGCTCCAGCTCACGATCATTCCAGGGCTCTCCCGCAAGGGCGCGACCCGCGCACTCATCGAGGCCGTCCGCGTCCACGCGGATGAACGGGGCAGCGGCCTCGGCAGCCTGCTGATCGAGTGGGCGATCGGCACCGCCCGCCGACTGGGGTGCCGGATGGTGCAGCTGACGTCCGACAAGGCACGCACCGACGCCCACCGTTTCTACGAACGGCTCGGTTTCAGCGCCACGCACGAGGGCTTCAAACTGCCGCTCTGACAGCGCCGCCGGACCAGGTACGCCACAGGGGGTGTGTTTCACGTGAAACACACCCCCCTGTGCCGAGGAGGACTAGCCGATGCCCCGCCACCCCTCAGGATCCACACCACCGGGGACAGGCGCCTCGGGGTCGTACGGCTGACGGGTGAACACGAACGAGCCGAGGTCGAGATGGCTCAGAGACCCGTCCGTGCGCCGTACCGGCTGCAGCAGCTCTCCGGCGAAATAACCCTCCAGTCCCGTCCAGCTGCCGTCACCGTTGGAGCGGAAGCGGGAGCGCCGGCCGCTGCCGGTGAGCGGACCGAGCGCGAGCAGGCCGTCGGCGGTCACCCGAAGACCGAAGGCGTTGGTCCCCCAGTACCACTGCCCCGCCAGCTCCAGGACGACCGGGTCCACCTCGGGCAGCGGCCGCCAGGGCTCCGGGATCCGCGGTTCCGCCTCGGCGACGATCCGCACCAGGTCGGCACCCACCGCTCCCAGCAGCGGTCCGCTGGTGCAGTTGGCGAGCACCACCGCGGCCACGTCGTCCTCCACGCTGAGGGTGAGGTTCGCCAGGAAACCCGGCAGCGAACCGGAGTGGCCGACCAGGAGCCGGCCGTCACGACGTTGGATCTGCAGACCGAGTCCGTACGTGGCCCCGTCCAGCACGTCCGCCGCCTCGGCGGGCGCCGCAGGTGTGCGCATCTCCCGCACCGACGCCGCGCTCAGCACCCGGTCGTCGCCCGCGGCCAGAAACGCGGCGAACCGGGCCAGGTCCCCCGTGGTCGACCACAGTTGGCCGGCCGGCGCCATCCTGCCCAGATCCTCCAGCGGCTCCGGCAGCATCGCGTCCGCCCACGGATGCACGGCCCAACCGCCGGCATGCGGAGCCTGCGGCTGCGCGCTCGTACGGTGCAGTCCGAGAGGCTCGAGGATCTCGCTGCGCAGCACCTCTTCCCAGGGATCGCCTCGCAGTTCCGCCACCAGCGCGCCGAGCACGGTGTAGCCGGGGTTGGAGTAGTGGTGCCGTCGTCCGATGGGGTGCAGAAGGGGCTGCTCGCCGAGCACATCGCTCAGCTCCGGGCGCAGGGTGCCCGGGGTCCGCTCCCACCAGGGCCCGGGCGACTCGGCCGCCAACCCCGCGGTGTGAGCGAGCAGTTCGGCGATCGTCGCCTCGCCCGCGCCGGTACCGGGCAGATGCTTCTCCAGCGGGTCACCGAGGTCGAGCAGGCCCTCGTCGCGCAGCCGCATCACCAGGACGGCGGTGAAGGTCTTGGTGATGGACCCGATCCTGTACTGCACGTTCTCGTCCGGCCCGTGCCCGTCCACCGAGGTCCGCGCCCCGTGCCACACGGCCTGCCCGCCCCGCGCCACGGCCGCGACCAGCGACGGCGCCCGCCCTTCGGCCTGGGCGACGGCGATCCGGTGCAGCAGGGCGCGGCGCGTTCCGGGAAGCAGCTCTTCCTGAGATGACGTCATGCGCCAAGTTCATCTGCTCGGGCGGCGGACGTCGAGTTCATTGGCCCCGGGCGGAAGCCGTCCCCCAGGGCCGGCTTCCGGATCAGGTCTGGGCCATGTCCACGAAGCGGGAGTAGTGGCCCTGGAAGGCGACCGTGATGGTGGCCGTGGGGCCGTTACGGTGCTTGGCCACGATCAGGTCGGCCTCGCCCGCGCGCGGGGACTCCTTCTCGTAGGCGTCCTCGCGGTGCAGGAGGATGACCATGTCGGCGTCCTGCTCGATGGAGCCCGACTCACGCAGGTCGGAGACCATCGGCTTCTTGTCCGTGCGCTGCTCGGGGCCACGGTTGAGCTGGGAGAGCGCGATGACCGGGATCTCCAGCTCCTTGGCGAGCAGCTTGAGGTTACGGGACATGTCCGAGACCTCCTGCTGACGGCTCTCGGCACGCTTGGAGCCGCCGGACTGCATCAGCTGGAGGTAGTCGATGACGACCAGCTTCAGGTCGTTGCGCTGCTTCAGGCGCCGGCACTTGGCGCGGATCTCCATCATCGACAGGTTGGGGGAGTCGTCGATGTAGAGCGGCGCGGCCGAGACGTCCGGCATACGCCGGGCGAGCCTGGTCCAGTCCTCGTCGGTCATCGTGCCGGACCGCATGTGGTGCAGGGCGACCCGGGCCTCGGCGGACAGCAGACGCATCGCGATCTCGTTGCGGCCCATCTCGAGGGAGAAGATGACGCTCGGCAGGTTGTGCTTGATCGAGGCGGCCCGCGCGAAGTCCAGCGCGAGCGTGGACTTACCCATGGCGGGTCGGGCGGCGATGACGATCATCTGACCGGGGTGCAGACCATTGGTCAGCGAGTCGAAGTCGGTGAAGCCGGTCGGCACACCGGTCATCTCACCGCTGCGCGAGCCGATCGCCTCGATCTCGTCGAGAGCGCCTTCCATGATGTCGCCGAGCGGCAGGTAGTCCTCACTGGTGCGCTGCTCGGTGACGGCGTAGATCTCGGCCTGGGCGCGGTTGACGATCTCGTCCACATCGCCGTCGGCCGCGTATCCCATCTGCGTGATGCGTGTGCCCGCTTCGACCAGGCGGCGCAGCACCGCCCGCTCATGGACGATCTCCGCGTAGTACTCGGCGTTGGCCGCCGTCGGCACGGTCTGGACGAGGCTGTGCAGATACGCGGCCCCGCCGACCTTGTTGATCTCGCCGCGCTTGGTGAGTTCGGCGGCGATGGTGATCGGGTCGGCCGGCTCGCCCTTGGCGTAGACGTCCAGGATCGCCTGGTAGATCGTCTCGTGCGCCGGCTTGTAGAAGTCGTGGCCCTTGAGGATCTCGACGACGTCGGCGATGGCGTCCTTGGACAGCAGCATGCCGCCCAGCACCGACTGTTCGGCATCCAGGTCCTGCGGTGGCACCCGCTCGAAGGAGGAACCTCCGCCGTCCCAGGAGGCGTTCTCCTGGCCCCGGTCGTGCCGTTCGTCACGACCCCGGCCGTCGTCACCGCGTCGACGGGAGGCCGGCAGACGATCACTGGGTCCGGCATCGGCCCACGGATCGTCCAAGGGCTCGGAAATGCTCACCGAGCCACCTCCTCCCGTCCGCACGGCGGACCTCGCCGTGTCCTCTTTTGTACGGCACGACACTGACAAATGAGAGACCCAACTCCGGTTCCGACGCGTCGGATTTGCGACGATTCCCGGGCCGCGGAAAGCATGCTTTCCGGGCCGAGGGAAGGAGCGGGCGCCGGACAACGGTAGGCCCGTCGGCACCGTCAGCCAATCTGGTTATCCACAGGCCATGTGGACGACGGCCCGGATGCTGTGGAGAACTCGCCGAAACCTGTGCACGACCCGGTGGACAGCCCTGTGAACAAGCCCTCCCGTCCGCACACAAGATCGCTCTGACCTGCACCATTGCCATCCACCGGCTGTGCAGAAGAAAAACTTCTCCAGTCGGGCCGAGATCGCTTCGAACGGTGC
This sequence comes from Streptomyces barringtoniae, assembly GCF_020819595.1. Taxonomy (GTDB): domain Bacteria; phylum Actinomycetota; class Actinomycetes; order Streptomycetales; family Streptomycetaceae; genus Streptomyces; species Streptomyces barringtoniae. Next base: position 370,741 of record NZ_JAJHNP010000009.1, on the reverse strand, counting down.
GCGAAACGACACATCGAGAGAGCAGACGTAAGGACCACTAACGCATTGCATCACTTACCTGTGGACGATTAGATTAGTGCACATGACACAGGCTCCCCCGATACCCGAGGCCACCCGACAGCGGCACGACAGAGAGATCGTCGCGCTGGCCGTCCCGGCCTTCGGCGCACTCGTCGCCGAGCCTCTCTTCGTCATGGCGGACAGTGCCATCGTCGGCCATCTCGGGACCGCCCAACTCGCCGGCCTCGGCGTCGCCTCGGCCCTGCTCACCACTGCGGTGAGCGTCTTCGTCTTTCTCGCCTACGCCACCACCGCCGCCGTGGCCCGGCGCGTCGGCGCCGGCGATCTGCGGGCCGCGATCCGCCAGGGCATGGACGGCATCTGGCTGGCACTGCTGCTCGGCATCGCCGTCATCGCCGTCGTCCTTCCCCTGGCCCCCGGCCTCGTGCACCTCTTCGGCGCCTCCACGACCGCGGCCCCCTACGCCACGACGTATCTGCGCATCTCCTCGCTGGGCATCCCGGCCATGCTGGTCGTCCTCGCCGCGACGGGAGTGCTGCGCGGACTGCAGAACACCAGAACCCCGCTATACGTTGCCGTCGCGGGCTTCGTCGTCAACGGCGCCCTGAATGCGGGACTCGTCTACGGCGCCGGGCTCGGCATCGCCGGATCGGCCTGGGGCACGGTCATCGCCCAGTGCGGCATGGCAGCCGTCTATCTGACCGTGGTCGTACGCGGGGCCCGTCGGCACAAGGCTCCCCTGCGCCCGGACGCCGCCGGAATCCGTGCCTCGGCCCAGGCAGGCGTTCCACTCCTGGTCCGCACGCTGTCTCTGCGGGCGATCCTGATGATCGCGACGGCGGTCGCGGCGCATCTGGGCGACGCCGATATCGCCGCCCACCAGATCATCCTGTCCCTGTGGAACCTGCTTGCCTTCGCTCTCGACGCGATAGCGATCGCAGGACAGGCCATCATCGGGCGCTATCTCGGTGCGAACGACGCGCAAGGAGCGCGTGAGGCCTGCCGTCGCATGGTCCAGTGGGGCATCGCGACCGGTGTGGTCCTCGGTCTGCTCGTGGTGGCCGCCCGTCCGCTGTTCCTGCCGTTGTTCACCAGCGACTCCGTGGTCAAGGACGCGGCAGTGCCCGCGCTGCTGATGGTGGCGCTCTCGCAACCCGTCTGCGGGATCGTCTTCGTGCTGGACGGAATCCTGATGGGCGCCGGCGACGGGCCGTACCTGGCCGGAGCCATGGTCGTCACGCTCGCGGTGTTCGCTCCGGTCGCCCTGCTCATCCCCGCCCTCGGCGGAGGGCTCACCGCGCTGTGGGCCGCGATGACGCTGATGATGACCATGCGCATGCTGACCCTGTGGCTGCGCATGCGCTCGGGTAGCTGGATCGTCACCGGCGCCACCCGCTGACCGGATCACCAGGGACACACCGTCCCGGTTTCACGTGAAACATGCCGCGTCGGCGCGCAGAGAATTCCGGCACCGCACGCGAAGAGGGGCCGCCCCCGCAGGGGCGACCCCTCTCACCTGCTCAAACCGAGCGCAGCGTCAGGCCGCGACGACCTCGATGTTGACCTTGGCGGCAACCTCGGGGTGCAGACGCACGGACGTCTCGTGGGCGCCCAGGGTCTTGATCGGGGCGGACAGCTCGATGCGGCGCTTGTCGACCTCGGGGCCACCGGAAGCCTTGATCGCGGACGCGATGTCGGCCGGGGTGACGGAACCGAAGAGACGGCCGGCGTCGCCGGAGCGGACGGCCAGGCGGACCTTCACGCCCTCGAGCTGGGCCTTGACCTGGTTGGCCTGCTCGATGGTCTGGATCTCGTGGATCTTGCGAGCGCGACGGATCTGCGCGACGTCCTTCTCGCCACCCTTGGTCCAGCGGATAGCGAACTTCCGCGGGATCAGGTAGTTGCGAGCGTAACCGTCCTTGACGTCGACGACGTCGCCAGCGGCACCGAGGCCGGAGACCTCGTGGGTGAGGATGATCTTCATGAGTCGGTCACCCTTCCCTTAGCGCGCGGTGGACGTGTAGGGCAGCAGCGCCATCTCACGGCTGTTCTTGACGGCCGTGGCGACGTCACGCTGGTGCTGCGTGCAGTTGCCGGTCACGCGGCGGGCACGGATCTTGCCGCGGTCGGAAATGAACTTCCGCAGCATGTTCGTGTCCTTGTAGTCCACGTACGTGACCTTGTCCTTGCAGAAAGCGCAGACCTTCTTCTTCGGCTTGCGCACAGGCGGCTTCGCCATGGTGTTTCTCCTGTGTGATCAAGAAGTTTGGGATACGACCCACCCTCGACCAGGCCGGTCCCGCAGGACCGGGCCCAAGGCCTAGAAGGGGGGCTCGTCCGAGTAGCCGCCACCGCCGCCGGAGCCTCCGCCCCAGCCACCGCCGGCCTGACCAGCGCCCTGGTTGCCACCGGCGGGAGCGCCGGTCGCCCACGGGTCGTCGGCCGGAGCGCCGCCGCCCTGCTGGCCGCCACCGGGGCCTCCGCCCCAGCCGCCGCCACCCTGGCCGCCACCGCCGCCGTAACCACCCTGGCCACCGCGAGCGCCACCGGCGGTCTTGGTGACCTTGGCCGTGGCGTTGCGCAGGCTGGGGCCGACTTCCTCGACGTCCAGCTCGTAGACCGTGCGCTTGACGCCCTCGCGGTCCTCGTAGGACCGCTGCTTCAGCCGGCCCTGCACGATGACGCGCATGCCTCGCTGGAGCGACTCGGCGACGTTCTCCGCCGCCTGACGCCAGACCGAGCAGGTCAGGAACAGGCTCTCGCCGTCCTTCCACTCGTTCGTCTGGCGGTCGAAGGTGCGGGGAGTGGACGCGACGCGGAACTTCGCGACCGCCGCACCGGACGGGGTGAAGCGCAGCTCGGGGTCATCGACAAGATTGCCGATGACCGTGATGACGGTCTCGCCTGCCATGGGGGAACCTCTCGGCGGGTTTGCTGCTGGCTGCTTGGTGCTGCTACTCGAATCCCGAGATCAGCTGAGCGCGAGGGCTCAGTGCATCTCGGGGCGGAGGACCTTGGTCCGGAGGACCGACTCGTTCAGGTTCATCTGGCGGTCGAGCTCCTTGACGACCGCAGGCTCGGCCTGCAGGTCGATGACCGAGTAGATGCCCTCGGGCTTCTTCTTGATCTCGTAGGCGAGACGACGACGGCCCCAGGTGTCGACCTTCTCAACCTTGCCGCCGCCGTCACGGACGACGGACAGGAAGTTCTCGATCAGCGGGGAGACAGCACGCTCCTCGAGATCGGGGTCGAGGATGACCATCACCTCGTAGTGACGCATGTGGAACCCACCTCCTTTGGACTCAGCGGCCACGGTCGTTCCGTGGCAGGAGGGTTGTGATGCGTACGCAACGGTATCGGCCACCACTGACAATCGGGGGCCTCGGAGGGATCCCGCAGTGTTACCTGGGCAGGCGTGGGCAGACACCAGTGCAGACGGTACAGACTACCCGCACACCCGCTTCCGGTTGAAATCCGCCCGTGAAGGCCGTCACCCTGTATACGTCGGGTGTGTACGGCGCTACTGTGCGCCGTCTTCCGCAGGAGGTGCCCATGGCACAGGTATTGCATCCCAACGTCGCCGGTTCCCTCTTCGCCACGGACGGCAAGCGCCGTCCGCTCCAGGACGCGCTGACGGCGGGCACGCTCGTCCTCGGCGTGCTGGCATTCATCACGTCCTTCTTCCCCGGCCTGCACCTGCTGTCCTCGTGGACGGGGCTGGTGGGGCTGCTCGTTGGTGTCTACGGACAGTGGATCTCGGTGACCACGCGGGAGCGCTTCGGCCTCGTCGTGGGGATGGGCGCCTCGGGAGTCGGTTTCCTCATCAGCATGGCGAACGGCGGATTGTTCGGCGGCCTCTTCTAAGCCGTACGCCCAGTCGGGGCGCTCGCACGGCGCAGTAGGCTTCGGCGCGAGAGCCGGAGCCCCTGTACCCATGGGGACACACCAGCCCGAGGAGCGCCCCGACATGAGCCTGACCCTGAGGACCATCAGCCGCGAGCAACATCTGGCCTACATCCAGAGCCTGCCGGCGGCGAGCCACATGCAGGTCCCGGCCTGGGCCGATGTGAAGGCTGAGTGGCGCTCGGAGAACCTCGGATGGTTCGACGACCGCACCGGCGAGCTGGTCGGTGCGGGCCTGGTCCTCTACCGCCAGCTGCCCAAGATCAAGCGCTACCTCGCCTACCTTCCCGAGGGCCCGGTCATCAACTGGTACGCGCCGAATCTGGACGACTGGATCCAGCCGATGCTGGCGCACCTGAAGCAGCAGGGCGCCTTCTCCGTGAAGATGGGCCCGCCGGTGATCATCCGGCGCTGGAACGCCGAGACCATCAAGAAGGGCATCCAGGACCAGGACGTCAAGCGCCTGCGTGACCTGGAGGCCGACTTCATCGAGCCGCGCGCATTCGAGGTGGCCGACAAGCTGCGCCGCATGGGCTGGCAGCAGGGCGAGGACGGCGGCGCCGGCTTCGGCGACGTACAGCCCCGCTACGTCTACCAGGTGCCGCTGGCGAACCGCTCCCTGGAAGAGGTCCACAAGAACTTCAACCAGCTGTGGCGACGCAACATCAAGAAGGCCGAGAAGGCCGGCGTCGAGGTCGTCCAGGGCGGCTACCAGGACCTGGCCGAGTGGCAGCGGCTGTACGAGATCACCGCGGTGCGCGACCACTTCCGGCCCCGCCCGCTGTCGTACTTCCAGCGCATGTGGACGGCCCTCAACACCGAGGACCCGAACCGGATGCGGCTGTACTTCGCGCGGCACAACGGCGTGAACCTGTCCGCGGCGACGATGCTGATCGTCGGCGGACACGTCTGGTACTCCTACGGCGCCTCCGACAACATCGGCCGTGAGGTCCGGCCCTCGAACGCGATGCAGTGGCGGATGCTGCGCGACGCCTACGCGCTCGGCGCCACCGTCTACGACCTGCGCGGCATCTCCGACTCCCTGGACGAGACGGACCACCTGTTCGGTCTGATCCAGTTCAAGGTCGGCACCGGCGGTCAGGCCGCCGAGTACCTGGGTGAGTGGGACTTCCCGCTGAACAAGCTGCTCCACAAGGCACTCGACATCTACATGTCGCGCCGTTGAACCACGGGCGTTTGATTCCATAGGGTTCACAGCTTTCCCACCTCTGACACACCGCAGCGACGAGAAAGGTTCCGGGTCCGGCCATGGCGCTCACGCTCTACGTCGACACCGCGCGCTGGCGTGCGCACCACAAGCACGTGCAAGAGCAGTTCCCGGGCCTGGTCCCGGTCTGCAAGGGCAACGGCTACGGCTTCGGGCACGAACGGCTGGCGGAGGAGGCCACGCGGCTGGGCGCGGACCTGCTCGCGGTCGGCACGACGTACGAGGCCGCGCGCATCAAGGACTTCTTCGGCGGTGACCTGCTGGTGCTGACGCCGTACCGGCGCGGCGAGGAGCCCGTGCCACTGCCCGACCGGGTGGTGCGCTCGGTGTCGTCCATCGACGGGGTGTACGGCCTCGTCGGCGCCCGTGTCGTCATCGAGGTGATGTCCTCGATGAAGCGGCACGGCATCAGCGAGCAGGACCTGCCCCAGCTGCACCAAGCCATAGAGAATGTCCGGCTGGAGGGGTTCGCCATCCATCTGCCGCTGGACCGCACCGATGGCTCGGACGCCGTCGAGGAGGTCATCGGCTGGATGGACCGGCTGCGCGCGGCCCGCCTTCCGCTGCACACCATGTTCGTCAGCCACCTCAAGGCCGATGACCTGATCCGGCTCCAGCAGCAGTTCCCGCAGACCCGGTTCCGCGCGCGCATCGGCACGCGGCTGTGGCTGGGGGACCACGAGGCCACCGAGTACCGCGGTGCCGTCCTGGACGTCACGCGCGTGTCCAAGGGCGACCGGTTCGGCTACCGGCAGCAGAAGGCGGCCTCCGACGGCTTCCTGGTGGTCGTGGCGGGCGGTACGTCGCACGGGGTGGGTCTGGAGGCCCCGAAGGCCCTCCACGGCGTCATGCCGCGCGCCAAGGGCGTCGCACGGGCCGGCCTCGCCACGGTCAACCGGAACCTTTCTCCGTTCGTCTGGGGCGGCAAGCAGCGCTGGTTCGCCGAGCCGCCGCACATGCAGGTGTCGATCCTGTTCGTCCCCGCGGACGCCCCGGAGCCGCACGTCGGCGACGAGCTGGTGGCCCATCTGCGGCACACCACCACGCAGTTCGACCGGATCGTGGACCGCTGAGCCCGGCTCAGGACAGCGAGAAGGCCGTACACGCTCCCCGCGTGTACGGCCTTCCTCATGCTTGCTCATGGCCTTCCGACAGTGTGTTCGCTCAGAGCGAACGACCTTCGGCAGACGGCGGCTCCGGCCTCCCCCAGTCCACCTGAGGCCCCTCGAAGTGGGCGGCGTGCCGGGGCGGATGAGCTGCCGCGCCGAGCACGAAGACGTCCTGCGCGCCGTCGAGCACCCCGCCCGAGGGATCGTCGTCGCCCGACCGGCGCACCACGTCCCGCTCCGGCATGAGGATGTCCCGTACGACGACGGCGCACAGGTACAGCGTGCCCACCAGGTGCAGCACGATCGTCCAGTGATAGCCGAGCGTCGGCAGACCCTTGTGGGCGTCCCCGCTGGTCGTGTACGCGAGGTACATCCAGATGCCCATGAAGTACGCCACCTCGCAGGCCTGCCAGATCAGGAAGTCGCGCCACTTGGGCCGGGCGAGGACGGCCAGCGGCACCAGCCACAGGACGTACTGCGGTGAGTAGACCTTGTTGGTGAGGATGAAGGCCGCCACCAGCAGGAAGGCCAGCTGGGCGAAGCGCGGCCGGCGCGGCGCGGTGAACGCCAGAGCGGCGATGCCCAGGAAGGACAGCATCACCAGCACCATCGCGGCGGCGTTCACAAAACCCGTGCCCGGCGGGTTGCTGGAGTTCTGCGCCCAGATCAGCCAGAACGAGCCGAAGTCGACGCCCCGTTCCTGGCTGAACGTGTAGAACTTCGACCAGCCCTGGAAGGCGAAGAGCATCACCGGCAGGTTCACCACGAACCAGGCGATCACCGCGCCGCCCACGGCCTGGCCGAACTCCCGCCACTTGCCGGCCCGCCAGCACAGCACGAGCAGCGGGCCCAGCAGGAACACGGGGTAGAGCTTGGCTGCCGTGGCGAGGCCCAGGAGGACACCGAAGGCGACGGGACGGCTCCGGGACCACATCAGCATCGCGGCGGCCGTGAGAGCCACCGCCAGCAGGTCCCAGTTGATGGTCGCGGTGAGCAGGAAGGCGGGCGACAGGGCGACCAGCAGGCCGTCCCAGGGGCGCCGGCGGTGGGTGCGGGCCACACAGACGGCGATGACGGCCGCGCACACCAACAACATCCCGGCGTTGACGAACCAGTACCACTGCTCCTGGTGCTGGATGCTGCCGCTGTGCGGGGTCAGCCAGGACGCCACCTCCATGAACACACCGGTCAGCACCGGGTATTCGAGGTAGCCCATGCCCCCGGACATGTCGTCCGGGAGTCTGTCGAAGTACGGCACGAGATGGTCGGCGAACCCGCGGCCCTGGTAGAGGTGCGGGATGTCCGAGTAGCAGGCCTTCGTGTACTGGCTGCTCGCGCCGAAGAACCAGGCGGTGTGGTAGCAGGGCGCCTTCTGGACCAGGCCGAGGGCGAACATGCCGATCGCCACGAGCGCGACAACCCGAACGGGGGTCCACCAGGAGGTCCCGAGCAGGGCACGGCGCCCCAGGGGCCCGCCGATCAGCTCACTGCCGGCCCGGGCGATCTCGTCCTCACTGGTCGGCCGCACCGGCTCTGCGGTGGCGGGCCGCACGGGCTCGGGCTCGTGCATGCTCGCGGGCGTCATCTCTGCACTGGGCATGGGGCACATCCTGCCGCATTCAGCTGTGAGCGTCGCGAGGCCTGCACCCCTTTCAGATCATCTCATCGCAATGGTGAAGTTTGTTCATCTTGCCGTTATTCATCGAGCCCGGATAGTTTCGTGACCGGGTATTGACCCACCCAAAACGAGGGGTAAAAGAAGTGAAGAAGACGAGAATCGGACTGCCTGTCGCCATTTCGGCTCTGCTTGTGGGCTTTGCAGCCAGTCCGTCTCAGGCCGCCGCGCAGCACTACGCAAGCTGCTCCACCAGTCCGGCAGGCGCCTCGGGTTCCGTTTCGACCAGCGGCTGGGACTACGGTGACAGAAGCATCCCCAGCCTTGCCATGAAGGTGTACGACGAGGCTTCGGACGGAAATCACGTCCAGATAAGGCTGGTAGCGTCGTACGCGGATACCTTCAGCTATTTCCCGTGGCACTCCGACTATGACGGATACGGCACCTACAAGGAGTTCGACAGCTCCGTGCCCAAGGGCGGAAATATCTTCGACGTCGGAATTCAGGTTGCCGTGTACGACGGAAGCAAGCAGATACGGCACTGCACGAAGTGGGTCTCCGGTTCCACGAAGGATCCTTCCTAGTTTTTCGGCCGTCCGGAACGGCAGCCACAGAAAAGCGCGGAGGCCGGTGTGCGGCACCTTTCAGGTGCCGCACACCGGCCTCCGGCCATTCGGTCAGCCTGTCGGCCCGCCGAAGATGGTTCCATTTCCATTGCCACGGGTATTACCGCCGGTGCCAGTCGTATCCGTGACGCTGGGCGACGGATCGGTGCCTCCCGTGGTGCCGCCCGTGTTCGTGCCGCCGTTGGCGTTGCCATTGCAGGGGTTGCCCCAGCTCCACTGGCAGGTGTCGCTCGTCGACGGGGACGGAGACGGGGTCGTCACGCTGGGGCTCGGGCTCGGCGAGTTGCTCGGCGTCTGGCTCGGCGTGATGGTCACGCTCGGGGTCGGCGACGGGGCGCCGGCCTCGTCCTGGACCTTGCCGATCTCGGTGGCGCTCGGGAAGCCGAGGTCATTGGCTCCCTTCAGCGCGGCCTTCATGTACTCGGTCCACACCAGCGTCGGGATGTCACCACCGTGGATCGAGTCCTTGCCCGCCGTGCCGTTCATGGACAGCAGCTTGTGGTCCTTGGGATTCTCCCGGAACATCGCCACAGAGGTGGACAGCTGCTGGGTGTAGCCCACGAACCAGGCCGACTTGTTCTTGTCGGTGGTACCGGTCTTGCCCGCAGCCGTACGCCCGAGGCTCTTGGCGTTCTGACCCGTACCGTTCTGGATCACGTTCTGCAGGACGTCCGTGACGTTGTTGGCGATGTTCGGGTCCATCGCCTCCTTGGGGCTCGGCTTGGGCTTGGTGAAGCTCGGCGCGTCCACGCCGTTGGTCTTCACGGCCGTCACCGAGTACGGGTCCGCCTGCTTGCCCGACGCGGCGAACGTGGCGTAGGCATCCGCCATACGGATGGCGCTCGGAGTCGACGTACCAATCGCGAAGGACGGGTTGAGGTCCACCGACATGCTCTGCGGGAGGATGCCGGCCGACTTGGCCACATCCCGGACGTGCGTCATCCCCACATCGACACCGAGCTGCACGAACGGCGTGTTGATGGACTGCTCCATCGCCTTGCGGAGGGTGATGTATCCCCAGGGGTGAGGAGACTCGTTGTTCTGGTAGAAGGTCGAGTTGTCCTTGTTGAGGTAGTACGACCCATCCGGCTTGCGGACCTTGAGATGGTCGTTGCCGTTGTACTTGCTCAGTGGCGAAATGCCGGCGCCTTCCGAGTTGTACGTCCCGTACTCCATGGCCGCGGCCAGCACGAACGGCTTCCACGTCGAACCGACGGGGACACCCGAGGTGTCGGCGTTGTTGGTGAAGTGACCGTTCTCGTAACCGTCGCCTCCGTAAAGAGCGACGATCGCGCCGTCATTGGGCTTCACCGAGGCAGCACCGAACTGCACGTACTTGTCCAGATCCCGATGCTTCGGGTCGAGGCGTTGCGCCTGGACCTTCTTCACGGCTGCGGACAAGGCGTTGACCTTGTCCTTCTTGAACGTGGTGTAGATCTGGTAACCACCGCGGTCGAACTGCGCCTCCGTGATGTCGGAGTGCGCGAGGACATACTTCTTGGCCGTGTCCACCAGGTAGCTGATCTGGCCGGTCATGCCCCTGGTCGCCTTGCGGCCGTCGGGCATGGGGTAATGCGCTTTGGCTTCCTGGTACTGGGTGTCGCTCAAATGGTGATCGTTGTGCATCTGCTCGAGGATCCACGCCCAGCGTTCCGACGAGCGCTGCTTGTTGGCCTCGGGGGTCGCCGAGGGGTCGAGATCCGCGTTGCCCGCCGGGTCGAAGTACGTCGGGCCCTTGAGCAGCGCCGCGAGCACGGCGCACTGGCTCGGCGTGAGGTCCACGGCGTTCTTGCCGTAGTACGTCTGCGCGGCGGCCTGGATGCCGTACGCGCCCCGGCCGAAGTAGGAGGTGTTCAGGTAGCCCTGCAGGATCTGCTTCTTGTTGAGCTTCGTACCCACCTTGATGGAGATGAACATCTCCTTGAACTTACGGGTGAGGGTCTGCTGCTGGCTCAGGTACGTGTTCTTCACGTACTGCTGGGTGATCGTCGAACCACCCTGGGTCTGGCCGCCCCGCGCCATGTTGGCCACGGCGCGCAGGATGCCCATGGGGTCGACGCCCGAGTCCTGGTAGAAGCTCTTGTTCTCGGCCGAGATCACGGCCCACTGCATGGCGTCGGGGATCTGGGAGATGTCGATGTTCTGCCGGTTGATGCCCGTGCCGGTGGCCACCATCTGCTTGCCGTCGGCCCAGTAGTAGACGTTGTTCTGGGACTTGGCCGCGTCGTTCTCGTTGGGGATCGAGACCATCGCGTAGCTGACGCCGACCAGCACCACCAGGCTGCCGACGAAGCCGATGAACAGCCCGGAGACGAGCTTCCAGGAGGGCATCCAGCGGCGCCAGCCGTACTTCCCGGCTCGGGGATAGTCGATCAGCCGCTTCTTGCCGGGAGCGGTCGACGCACGGCCTCTGCCGCGCCCGGGACCGGTCGGGCCGCCGGGAGCGCCGCGCCGGCCGCCCGGGCCCGCGTTCTCGGCGCCTCTGCGGCGGCTGCCTCTCTGCGCCGCCCGGCGGGCCTCGGCTCGGCCGCCGTAGGGACGCTCTTCACCTTCCGGACCGCTGGAACCTGACCCATAGGAACTGGACCCATAGGAGTCGGCTGGAGATCCGGTGGCGCCTCGCGGTGCCGCACGGCGAGGCGAGGACGAGCCGGACTGGCCGCGTCGGGCCGCGGCACGTCCGCCTCCCTGCGGCTGCGGCGGTTTGCGACGGTGCTCGCTCATCGAACGATTACTCCTCGGGCAGGCGCACCCGTGCGCGCCTGGAACGGCGGCTGGTTTCCGGTCCCCCCGAAGTACGGATGTGGTCGGTGCTGCATTCACCCGTACTGCACCGGGGACGACGACGCTCCCCGGGCGTCACTTGGTTCCCGGTGGATTGCATGCCGCACAGACTACGCACCGCCAAAACCTGCTGAGCCCAGAAGTTCATCCCAAAACAGGCAACCTGCACCACATGAATCGGTGATGTGACCCCGTTCACCACCGTCCCTCTTGTCGCCTGCGCAAGGCCGTTCTATCGTCTTGATGTATCGAGTCGATACATCAGCGCGAGATAAAGATGCTGAGCGATCAGCGGGACCGAGGGGAGGCGACGATGAGCCGACGTTCCGGCATCCTCGAGTTCGCCGTGCTCGGCCTGCTGCGCGAGTCCCCGATGCACGGCTATGAGCTGCGCAAACGACTCAACACGTCCCTGGGTGTGTTCCGGGCGTTCAGCTACGGGACCCTGTATCCCTGCCTCAAGACGCTGGTCGCCAACGGCTGGTTGATCGAGGAACCGGGCAGCACCCATGAGGACGCCGCTCCTCTCGCCGGACGCCGGGCGAAGATCGTGTACCGATTGACGGCAGAAGGTAAGGAGCACTTCGAGCAGTTGCTCTCGCAGACCGGCCCCGACGCGTACGAGGACGAACATTTCGCCGCGCGCTTCGCCTTCTTCGGGCAGACGTCGCGGGATGTTCGCATGCGCGTACTGGAGGGCCGGCGCAGCCGCCTGGAGGAGCGCCTGGAGAAGATGCACGCCTCCCTGGCGCGCACGCGGGAGCGCCTCGACGACTACACACTTGAGCTCCAGCGCCACGGGATGGAGTCCGTGGAGCGCGAAGTGCGCTGGCTGAACGAGCTCATCGAGAGCGAGCGGGCCGGGCGGGACCTGAAGGGTTCCGCGTCCGGGGGGTCCGCTCAGCAGGACACCACCACTGGATCGACGGGCGGCCTGCCCCGTCGCGGGGACACCCCCCGCACGGATACGCCCGGCGACACCGCCACGTGAGACCCACTCAGGGCCTCACTCGTACACACAGGGAGCAACCGGAATGGGTTCGGTTCGCGTAGCCATCGTCGGCGTGGGCAACTGCGCCGCGTCGCTGGTGCAGGGAGTCGAGTACTACAAGGACGCCGACCCGGCGTCGAAGGTCCCCGGCCTGATGCACGTGCAGTTCGGTGACTACCACGTGCGCGACGTCGAGTTCGTCGCCGCGTTCGACGTCGACGCCAAGAAGGTCGGCCTCGACCTCGCGGACGCGATCGGCGCCTCCGAGAACAACACCATCAAGATCTGCGACGTGCCCAGCACCGGTGTCACCGTGCAGCGCGGCCACACCCTCGACGGCCTCGGCAAGTACTACCGCGCCACCATCGAGGAGTCCGCGGACGAGCCGGTCGACGTCGTCCAGGTCCTGAAGGACAAGCAGGTCGACGTCCTGGTCTGCTACCTGCCGGTCGGCTCCGAGGACGCGGCGAAGTTCTACGCCCAGTGCGCCATCGACGCCAAGGTCGCCTTCGTCAACGCCCTCCCGGTCTTCATCGCCGGTACCAAGGAGTGGGCGGACAAGTTCACCGAGGCCGGTGTGCCGATCGTCGGTGACGACATCAAGTCCCAGGTCGGCGCCACCATCACGCACCGCGTCATGGCGAAGCTGTTCGAGGACCGCGGTGTCATCCTCGACCGCACGATGCAGCTGAACGTCGGCGGCAACATGGACTTCAAGAACATGCTCGAGCGCGAGCGCCTGGAGTCCAAGAAGATCTCCAAGACGCAGGCCGTCACCTCCCAGATCCCCGACCGGGACCTCGGCGAGAAGAACGTCCACATCGGCCCGTCCGACTACGTGGCCTGGCTGGACGACCGCAAGTGGGCCTACGTCCGCCTCGAGGGCCGCGCCTTCGGTGACGTCCCGCTGAACCTGGAGTACAAGCTCGAGGTCTGGGACTCCCCGAACTCCGCGGGTGTCATCATCGACGCCCTGCGCGCCGCGAAGATCGCCAAGGACCGCGGCATCGGTGGCCCGATCCTGTCGGCGTCCTCCTACTTCATGAAGTCCCCGCCGGTCCAGTACTTCGACGACCAGGCCCGCGAGAACGTCGAGAAGTTCATCCGCGGCGAGGTCGAGCGCTAGCCCGACACGGCGCGACGCGCCGGCTCGACACGGCGCGTCGGGCCACGACGTCCGCTGAGGGCTGTCGCTTGCACCAGAACGCTCCTGCCAGGGCGGTGAAGGTCCCCGGGTTCCCTGATCCGGGGACCTTCCGCATGTGTGAGGCTGGGCCCCATGCCCGTCGTCCGTGACCTGCGCGTCCTGTTGCGCCTGCGGTACTTCCGACGCCTGCTCGCCATCCGCCTCCTGTCCCAGGGCGCCGACGGCGTCTACCAGGTCGCGCTCGCCGCGTACGTCGTCTTCTCCCCGGAGAAACAGACCTCGGCCACCGCCATCGCCTCGGCCATGGCGGTCCTGCTGCTCCCCTATTCACTGGTCGGCCCGTTCGCGGGCGTCCTGCTGGACCGCTGGCGCCGTCGGCAGATCTTCCTCTATGGCAACCTGCTGCGCGCTCTGCTGGCCGCGGCCACCGCCGTGCTGATGGTCAGCCAGGTCCCGGACTGGCTCTTCTACGTCTCGGCGCTGTGCGTCACGGCCGTCAACCGCTTCGTCCTCGCCGGGCTGTCCGCGTCCCTGCCCCGCGTGGTCGACGCCGAGCGTCTTCTGCTCGCCAACTCCCTGTCCCCGACGGCCGGAACACTGGCCGCGACCGCGGGCGGCGGTCTCGCCTTCGCCGTACGGCTCCTGGCATCCGACTCCGACGCGGCGGTGGTGCTCCTCGGCGCCTTCCTCTATCTGTGCGCCGGCCTGGCATCGCTGACCATGCCTCCCGCGCTCCTCGGTCCCGACCGGCAGCCGACACGGCCGCACATGGCCACGGCCCTCGCCACGACGGCACGCGAACTCCTGGCAGCCGTCCGCCATCTGACCGAGCCGAGGCGCAGGGAAGCAGCGTGGGCGCTGGCAGCGATGACGCTGATGCGCTTCTGCTACGGCGCGCTCCTCGTTCTTCTGCTGATGCTGTGCCGGTACGCCCTCTCCGCGACTCCCGAGGACGGGCTCCGGCTGCTAGGCCTCGCGCTGGCCCTGTCGGGTGCGGGATTCTTCGCGGCAGCCGCGGTGACGCCGTGGGCGGCGGGACGCCTCAGGCCCGGGCGCTGGATCGTGGTGTGCTCCGGCGCCGCCGCCGTACTGGAGCCCGCCCTCGGCCTCCCGTTCGCCACCGGGCCCCTCTTGGTCGCGTCCTTCGTCCTGGGGCTGATCACCCAGGGCGCGAAGATCGCCACGGACACGATCGTCCAGGCCTGCGTCGACGACAGTTTCCGCGGACGGGTCTTCTCCGTGTACGACGTGCTGTTCAACGTGGCCTTCGTGGGAGCGGCCGGAGTGGCGGCCCTGATGCTGCCGCCGGACGGACGCTCGGCAACGCTGGTCGTCACAGTTGCCGTCATCTACGCGGCAGTTGCGGCGGCTATGGCCCGCTTTGATCGTCGGTGAGTGTCACATCAAAGCCACAGAGTCCCCCTGGGTTACAGAACTGTCAGTGGAGCCCGGTAACTTACGTGCGTCTTACGCGCCGCTTATGTGCGCTGCTCACCAACTCTCTTAGGGGGACCCCCAAGTGACGACTCCGCCGCCCCAGGGCCAGAACCCATTCGCACAGGGCCAGCAGGCATACGGCCAGCCCCAGGCTCCGTACCCTCCGCAGGGCGGCTACCCGCAGCAGCCGGGCCAGCCTGGGTTCCCCCAGCAGGGCACGGCACCGTATGCACCGGTGCCTCCTCAGCGGCCGAAGCGCGGCGTCAGGTCGTACCTGCGCATAGCCGGCGGCGTCCTCGGCCTCATCGTCCTGGTCGGCGGCTGGTACTTCAACCATGAGGACGACACCAAGAAGCTGGCTGTCGGTGACTGCCTGACGAACAAGGGAACCGACAAGGACCCGAACATCGAGCAGCTGGACTGCAGCGACTCGAAGGCGGACTACAAGGTACTCAAGAAGGACGGCAGCACCAGCATCGCCATGCTCGCCTGCCAGTCGGTCAAGGGAACGACCGCTGCCCTCGAATGGAAGGAAGGCAGCGACTCGTTCGTCCTCTGCCTCGGAGACAACAAGTAGCGGTCGGACGTGCCAAGGGGCGATGTTTCACGTGAAACATCGCCCCTCGGGCTTGCTCGGTCCGGCCTGTGTTTCACGTGAAACATCGCCGATCCTGGCTCAGCAGAGATCAGCCCTGCTCCGCCCACCACTCCTTGAGGGCCCTCACGGCCGCGTCGTGCTCCATCGGCCCGTTCTCCAGACGCAGCTCCAGCATGTGCTTGTACGCCTTGCCGACGACCGGGCCAGGACCCACTCCCAGGATCTCCATGATCTGGTTGCCGTCGAGGTCCGGTCGGATCGCGTCCAGCTCCTCCTGCTCCTGCAGCTGGGCGATGCGCTCCTCCAGGCCGTCGTAGGCCCGGGACAGCGCGGCGGCCTTGCGCTTGTTCCGCGTGGTGCAGTCGGAGCGTGTCAGCTTGTGCAGGCGGTCCAGCAGCGGACCCGCGTCACGGACGTAGCGGCGCACCGCCGAGTCCGTCCACTCCCCGGTGCCATAGCCGTGGAAGCGCAGGTGAAGTTCGACCAGGCGTGAGACGTCTTTCACCAGCTCGTTGGAGTACTTCAAGGCGGTCATGCGCTTCTTGGTCATCTTGGCGCCGACCACCTCGTGGTGGTGGAAGGAGACCCGGCCGTCCTGCTCGAAGCGGCGAGTGCGCGGCTTGCCGATGTCGTGCAGCAGTGCGGCAAGCCGCAGCGTGAGGTCGGGACCTTCCTGCTCCAGGGCGATCGCCTGCTCCAGGACGATCAGCGTGTGCTCGTAGACGTCCTTGTGCCGGTGGTGCTCGTCACGCTCCAGGTGCAGCGCCGGCAGCTCGGGCAGCACATAGTCGGCGAGCCCGGTGTCGACGAGCAGGCCCAGTCCCTTGCGCGGGTGCGCGGACAGGATCAGCTTGTTCAGCTCGTCCCGGACCCGCTCGGCCGAGACGATTTCGATGCGTCCGGCCATCTCCGTCATCGCGGTGACGACCTCGGGGGCGACCGCGAAGTCCAGCTGGGCGGCGAACCGGGCGGCCCGCATCATCCGCAGCGGATCGTCCGAGAAGGACTCCTCGGGCGTGCCCGGCGTCCGCAGCACGCGCGCCGCGAGATCCTCCAGGCCCCCGTGCGGGTCGATGAACTCCTTCTCCGGCAGTGCCACGGCCATCGCGTTGACCGTGAAGTCCCGGCGGACCAGATCCTCCTCGATGGAGTCGCCGTACGACACCTCGGGCTTGCGTGAGGTGCGGTCGTAGGCCTCCGACCGGTAGGTGGTGACCTCGATCTGGAAGTTCACCTCAGTGTCTCCGACCCGGGCACCCTTGTGCGCGCCGACGGTGCCGAAGGCGATACCGACCTCCCAGACGGCGTCCGCCCAGGGGCGGACGATCTTCAGAACGTCCTCCGGGCGGGCGTCGGTCGTGAAGTCCAGGTCGTTGCCGAGCCGGCCGAGCAGCGCGTCGCGCACCGACCCTCCGACCAGGGCGAGCGAGAACCCGGCCTCCTGGAATCGGCGGGCGAGATCGTCGGCGACGGGGGCCACCCGCAGCAGCTCGGCGACCGCGCGCTGCTGCGCCTGGCTCAGGGCAGAGGGAGTGTCTTCGTTGGGGTTCGGCACAACAGAAAAGGGTACGTGCCCCGGCGACCAGGGACGCCCTCCATTTACCCGAAGGGCGGCCGGACGGCAGGGGCCACGGACAGCTCCCTTCATACCGTCGCAAGCACTGCCCTCGAGGCGTACGGAAGCTCTCCCCCGATACTGGATATAGAGGACGGGACGCGGCTGTTTCTCGATCTTGTGACGGAGACCGCGGCACTTCCCCTCCGCGCGCATCGTTACCATGCGTGGACGCACATTCCGACGACCACTGACGACGAGGGACGGGCGAGCGCGTGGCCGAGGCGGCTGAATTCCAGGGGACCAGTGCCTCACCTGCCCGCCGGTGGCTGCGACGCACCGGCGCGCTGCTCGCTGGTGCGCCGCTGCTGGCCGGGCTGCTCCAGCTGCCCGCCGCGGCGCCCGCCCAGGCCGCCTCCTCGGACACGGTGTCCGTCGCCCTGGACTCACTGACCCCCAGCGCCCCCACCGACGGGGACACGCTGACCGTGTCGGGCACCGTGACCAACAACGCCAAGCAGACCGTCACCGGCGCTCACGTGGGCCTGCAGGTGGGTCCCGTGCTGAGCACCCGCTCGGCGATCGATTCCGTCGCCGAGCACTCCGACGCCCTGCCGGGCGAAATCGGCTCCGAGGTCGGCGGCAAGTACGTGGAGAAGTTCGCCAAGCTGACCCCGGGCGTCGCCGAGCACTTCAGCATCTCCGTCCCCGTGGACAAGCTCGACCTCGGCGACGACGGCGTCTACGAGTTCGGTGTCTCCCTCTCCGGCAAGACCGCCGCCCAGCCCTGGGACCAGGTGCTCGGCATCCAGCGGACGTTCCTGCCGTGGCAGCCGTCCGACGCCGGCACCAAGACGAAGACGACGTACCTCTGGCCGCTGATCTCCACGGTCCACATGACGGCCAAGACGGGCGCCGGCGAGCTCCAGACGCCGGTGTTCCTCAACGACAGCCTGGCCAAGGAACTCGCGCCGGGCGGTCGGCTGGCACAGATGGTGGACCTGGGCAAGGACCTCGACGTCACCTGGGTGATCGACCCGGACCTGCTGGCCTCCGTGGACGCCATGGCGACCGGCAACTACCGGCTGCCCGGCAAGGCGGGCAGCACGACGCCCGGCCCGAAGGAGCACCAGGCGCTCGCCAAGCAGTGGCTGGCGAGCCTGCAGGACGCGGTGGCCGGCAAGGAGGTCGTCGCACTGCCCTTCGCCGACCCGGACCTGGCGTCCCTCGCGCACAACGGCACCAGCGTCACCGGCTCGCTCAGCCACCTCAAGGACGCCACCGACGTCGCCGCCACCACCGTCAAGACCGTGCTCCACGTCACACCGAGCACCGACTTCGCCTGGCCGGTGGAGGGTGCCGTGGACCCGGCGATCATGAAGGTCGCGACCTCCGCGGGGGCCGACCGCGTGATCGCCCGCAGCGACAGCCTCCAGGAGACCGCCGGACTGCCGTACACGCCCTCGGCCGCCCGCCCGGTCGGCGGTGGCACCACGGCGGTGGTCTCCGACGCCCGGCTGTCCACGGCCTTCGAGGGTGACCTGACCAAGGCGAACTCCGCCACGCTCGCCGTGCAGGAGTTCCTGGCGCAGAGCCTGGAGGTGAACGCGCAGACGGACAAGCAGCGCAGCATCCTGGTCGCCCCGCAGCGCATGCCCACCGCGGACCAGGCCCAGGCGATGGCGGCAGCGCTGAAGGCGCTCCAGGACGGGAACTGGTCCCAGTCCCAGGACCTCTCCACGACGGCCAAGGACAAGCCGGACCCGAACGCCACGACGCATATCCCGTCGGGTTCCGCCTACCCCTCCTCGCTGCGCTCGCAGGAACTGCCGCGGGCGGCCTTCGAGCAGATCGCGCGCACCCAGGACAAGCTCAACAGCTTCCAGGTGATCCTCTCCGACCAGTCCCGCGTCGTCACGCCGTTCGGACGGGCCATAAACCGCGAGATGTCCACGTCGTGGCGCGGCAGCAGCTGGCACGCGCAGCGCTACCGCGACGGCGTGGAGGGGTGGCTCGACGAGCTGGCCGACCAGGTCAAGCTGATCGACAAGTCGGAGACCAAGCTCTCCGGACGCAGCGCCACCATCCCGGTGACCGTCCAGAACAACCTCGTCCAGCCGGTCGGCCATCTGGTCCTGCGCCTGACCTCCACCATGCCGACCCGCCTGAACATCGGCGGCAAGGCGTACTTCGAACAGCGCGTCGAGGTCTCCGGCGGCCACAGCCAGTCCGTGAAGTTCACCACGTCGGCCAACGCCAACGGCCGGGTCACGGTGATCGCCCAGTTGTACACCGAGGACGGCCAGAAGTACGGCGACCCCGTCAGCTTCGACGTGAAGGTCACCGAGATCACTCCCACCGTGATGCTGGTCATCGGCGGCGGTGTGCTCCTCCTCGTCCTCGCCGGATTCCGGATGTACACCCAGCGCAAGCGCGCATCCGCCCGCCAGACGGACGAGAACGGCCCCGACGCGGAAGAGCAGGCCGCCGACGAGCCCGGGAACCCGGACGCCCCCGCAGACCGTCTCCCGGAGGAACCGGAGGATTCCGCCTCGCAGGCCGGGGCAGACGACCCGGAGCACCGGAGTGACCCTGCGCCGGACACCGCACCGGAAAGCCCCGACCCGTCCGGGACGGGTGAGAGAGTGGACCGTTGAGCGATGTCGTGGCCGGTGGGCCAGGGACGATGAGGTGGGGTAAGCATGAACGCGCCGTACGACGGTGATCGCGGCCAGGGCGCGGCCGGCTCGGGCTACCCCGAGACGCCGCCGGAGCCCGGTCAGGTGCCGCCGCAGCAGGCGGCCGACATGTACCTCCAGGACGCCTACGACCAGGACCCCTACCGGGGGCACGACCTCGCCGCCCAGGACCCCGTCGCCGAGGCGCTCTACGACCGCGCCGCGCACCCGCCGCCCCCTCAGGGCAGCCACGGGCAGCAGCCGCTCTACGGACAGCCCGCCCAGTCGCCGTACGCGCCCGACCCGCGGGTGTGGGCACAGACGCCGGCGCCGGAGCCGTACGGCGACGACCCGCGCACGACCCAGTACGTGGGCGTGGACGACCTGGTCACGCACTCGGGCGAGAACTACCAGGAACCGGACGCCTTCGCTCATCTCTTCAAGGACCAGCAGCAGAGCGGCGGGCACGCGCCCATGGATCCGCCCGGCTACTCCCAGCCGGCCACCGCTCCGGGCACCGGCTACGGTCCCGCCGGCCAGTACCCGCCGGCGCCCGGCCAGGGCCCCCAGCAGGGCAACCCGTACGCCGCGGCCTCCTACCCTGCTGCCCCGGGGAACCCGGCGCAGCCGCCCGTGCCCGCTCCGGCCGCGGCGCCGGATCCCGCCGGGCCGTACAGTGACGCGGAACCCGAGCCGGCAGCGGCCTCCGCAGTCTCCGCCGCACCCGCGAAGAAGGGCGGCAAGGCAACCGGGCTGCTGAAGTCCAGTGCCGTGATGGCGGCGGGCACGATGGTCTCCCGCCTCACCGGTTTCGTCCGCTCGGCGCTGATCGTCTCGGCGCTCGGCCTCGGCTTCCTCGGCGACTCCTTCCAGGTCGCCTACCAGCTGCCGACGATGATCTACATCCTCACCGTCGGCGGCGGCCTCAACTCCGTCTTCGTGCCGCAGCTGGTACGGGCGATGAAGGAGGACGACGACGGTGGCGAGGCCTTCGCCAACCGTCTGCTGACCCTGGTGATGGTGGCCCTGGCCGCGCTGACCGCTCTCGCGATGTTCGGGGCGCCGCTGCTGGTGCGCATGCTGTCCAACCCGGTCGCCTCCAACCCCGCGGCCAATGACGTGGCGGTCACCTTCACCCGCTACTTCCTGCCCTCGATCTTCTTCATGGGCATCCATGTGGTGATGGGTCAGATCCTCAACGCGCGCGGGAAGTTCGGCGCGATGATGTGGACACCGGTCCTGAACAACATCGTCATCATCGTGACGCTCGGCATGTTCATCTGGGTCTACGGCACCGCCGCCAACTCCCACATGACCGTCACGAACATCCCGCCGGAGGGCCAGCGCCTGCTCGGCATCGGTGTGCTGCTCGGTCTGGTCGTCCAGGCGCTGGCGATGATCCCGTACCTGCGCGAGACGGGCTTCCGGATCCGGCTGCGCTTCGACTGGCGCGGCCACGGTCTGGGCAAGGCCGCGATGCTCGCCAAGTGGACGGTCCTGTTCGTGCTCGCCAACCAGGCCGGCGCCATGATCGTCACCCAGCTGTCCACGGCGGCCGCCAAGGACTCCGGCGTCGCCGGCACCGGCTTCGCCGCCTACGCCAACGCCCAGCTGATCTGGGGCCTGCCACAGGCCATCATCACGGTGTCCCTCATGGCCGCTCTGCTGCCGCGCATCTCGCGGTCGGCCGCCGAGGGCGACGGCGGCGCGGTCCGCGACGACATCTCCCAGGGCCTGCGGACCACGGCCGTGGCCATCGTCCCCATCGCCTTCGGGTTCCTGGCGCTCGGCATCCCGATGTGCACGCTGATCTTCGGCTCCTCGGGCACCGGCGAGGCCACCAACATGGGCTACATGCTGATGGCCTTCGCCCTCGGCCTGATCCCGTACTCGGTGCAGTACGTGGTGCTGCGCGCCTTCTACGCCTACGAAGACACCCGCACGCCCTTCTACAACACCGTCATCGTCGCCGCCGTCAACGCCGGCGCCTCGGCGCTCTGCTACTTCCTGCTGCCCGCCCGCTGGGCGGTCGCCGGCATGGCGGCCGCGTACGGCCTGGCCTACGCGATCGGTGTGGGTGTCGCCTGGCGGCGACTGCGCAAGCGGCTCGGCGGTGACCTGGACGGCGCCCGGGTGATGCGGACGTACGCGCGCCTGTGCATCGCCTCGGTGCCGGCGGCCCTGCTCAGCGGCGCGGCCTGCTACGGCATCGGGCACACCCTCGGCCAGGGCGTCATCGGCTCCTTCGCGGCCCTGATCGCCGGCGGGGCCGTACTGCTCGGCATCTTCTTCGTCGCCGCCCGCCGGATGCGCATCGAGGAACTCAACTCGCTCGTGGGCATGGTCCGCGGGCGTCTGGGCCGCTGAGGCGGGGGTAGGCGCACAACCATCGTCCGCCGTCGCGTGTCGTGCATTGCGGCGGACTGTGGGCACAATTGGTTTCGGCGTCGGACAGCGTGCAACGGATGGGGAGGCAGGGACGACGGTGGCGGAACGGAGCACGGCTGCCGTCGACGTGGCAGACAACAGCGGTGAGCAGCCGCTGACCGCCAAGGCGGACCAGTCCACGGCCGACGGGGTGGCCATGAACCCGGAGCGGGACACGGACAGCGACAAGACGCAGGGGAGCGGGAGCGAGGATTCCGGACAGAAGGCCTCGCCTCCGGAACTGCACAGCGGTCACAAGCTCGCCAGACGCTACCGACTGGAGGAGTGCGTCACCCGTCTGGACGGATTCAGCAGCTGGCGTGCGGTCGACGAGAAACTCCGTCGTGCCGTCGGCGTCCACATCCTGCCCGCGGAGCACGTGCGGGCCCGTTCCGTCCTCGCTGCCGCCCGTTCCTCCGCGCTGCTCGGCGACCCCCGTTTCGTCCAGGTCCTCGACGCCGTCGAGGAGAACGACCTCGTGTACGTCGTGCACGAGTGGCTGCCCGACGCCACCGAGCTGACCACGCTCCTCACCAACGGCCCGCTGGAACCGCACGACGCCTACCAGATGGTCAGTCAGGTCGCCTCGGCCATGGCCGCCGCGCACCGCGAGGGCCTCGCCCATCTCCGGCTCAACCCCAACGCCGTGCTGCGCGCCTCGACCGGTCAGTGGCGCATCCGGGGCCTCGCCGTGAACGCCGCACTGCGCGGCATCAGCTCCGACACCCCGCAGCGCACCGACACCGAGGCGATCGGCGCCCTGCTGTACGCGGCGCTGACCCAGCGCTGGCCGTACGAGAGCGACGCGTACGGCCTGTCCGGCCTTCCCAAGGGCGTCGGCCTCATCGCTCCGGACCAGGTGCGGGCCGGTGTTCACCGGGGCCTGTCCGAACTGGCCATGCGCGCACTCGCCAACGACGGTGCCACCGCCTCCCGTCACGAGGCCCCGTGCACCACGCCGGAGGAGCTGGTGAAGGCGATCGGCGAGATGCCTCGCATCCGCCCGCCCGAGCCGGCGTTCACGGCCCCGCCGGAGTACCAGCGCACGACCTACCAGCAGGGCACGTACGGCCGCCCGGCGCCGCATCCCGGCGCCACCCAGCCGCTCACGACTCCGCCGCCCCCGCTGCAGAGCCGTACCGGCAAGGCCCTGAAGTGGGCGGTGTCGGCGCTTCTCATCGCCGCCCTGGGCCTGGGCAGCTGGCAGTTGGCGGACGCCCTGATGGACCGGAGCGGCAAGTCCGACGACACCAACAGAAGCCAGACGACAGGTGACGGCGACAAGGGCGACGCAAACCACAAGCCGACGGCGATAAAGATCCAGGGAAGCCAGGAGTTCATCGCCGAAGGAGACGCCCAGCACCCGGGCGACGTCCAGAAGACCTACGACGGCGACCCCTCGTCGTACTGGCGGACCAGGAGCTTCAACGAGGGACCGGCCATCGCTCCGCTCAAGCCGGGCGTCGGCATCGTCTACGACCTCGGCTCGCCCACGAAACTCGGCACCGCCACCCTCGACATGCGTTACGGCGGGGACCACACGACCGTCGAGCTGTACGCGGCCGACTCCCTGACACCGCCGTCGCTGGACTCGATGCAGCAGATCGGTAAGGTCACGACGACGACCAATACCGCTACCGTGAAGGTCACCAAGTCGGTGAAGACGCGGTATGTCCTCGTCTGGCTGACGGCCGTGCCGAATTCGGGGTATGACTCCACGCTGTACGCCGGAGCCGGCTACAAGCAGGCCATCGGCGAAGTGAAGTTCACGGGCTGACGTCTCACCCGGACCGGAGGGGGCAGATGGCGGAGGGCGCCGGATACGACGGAGTGAGCGACAAGGATCTGCTCGCCCGCCATGTGGAAGGCGACCGCGATGCCTTCAGCGAGATCGTGCGGCGGCACCGGGATCGGCTCTGGGCGGTCGCGCTGCGGACGCTGGGGGACCGCGAGGAAGCCGCCGACGCGGTCCAGGACGCCCTGGTGTCGGCCTACCGGGCCGCCCATACCTTTCGGGGCCAGTCGGCCGTCACAACCTGGCTGCACCGGATCACGGTGAACGCCTGCCTGGACCGCGCCCGTAAAGTGGCCTCACGGAAGACCTCGCCCGTCGACGACGCGGAACGGCTGGAGCAGCTGCTGGAGCCGCACGAGTCGGCCTCGGCGCCGGCCGAGCGCAACGACGTCCAGCGCCAGCTCCTCGAAGCGCTCGGCACCCTCCCGCACGACCAGAGGGCCGCACTGGTCCTCGTGGACATGCAGGGATATCCCGTGGCCGAGGCCGCCAAGATTCTCGACGTACCGACGGGCACGGTGAAGAGCCGGTGCGCCCGGGGCAGAGCGAGACTGTTGCCTCTGCTCACCCATCTACGACCCGAAGGTTCCGGAAGCGGAAAAGAACCCGGCGAGGGACGGAACCGGGTGGAGGGGACATCCGTCCCACCTGCAACGGGGACTCCGAGCGAGGGCCCCGAGGGCACGGGACCGAGCGATTCAGCCGTAGTGAAGGGCGGAGGTGGGCGAGCGTGACTTCGACGACAGACACGGCCGGGCACCCGGACGTCGAAGAGATCTCCAACCTCACCGAAGGCCTTCTGTCTCCTGGCCGCAGCGCGGACATACAGCGCCACCTGGAGACCTGTGAGCTGTGCGCGGACGTCCATAGCTCGTTGGAGGAGATCCGAGGGCTGCTGGGATCCGCATCGACAGCAGTGCGCATGCCTGCCGACGTGACCGGCCGGATCGATGCCGCGCTCGCCGCCGAGGCATTGCTCAGCGCATCCGGAGAGGAAAGCGCGAGCCATGTTTCACGTGAAACATCGGCTGCGACCGATCGTCCGGCGGGGCGCCCCCGTGCGGCGACCGGGCCAGGGCGGAAGAAGAGCGCGCGCAGCCGCCGCAGGACCATCGTTCTCGGCAGTGTCCTGACCGCGGCCGTACTGGGAGCCGGGGCACTGGTGCTCCAGGTGTTCGACAGTGCTCCGTCGACCATGACGGCTCATGGCAAGCCAAGTCCGTCCATCAGTGCCTTCTCCGGTGCCAGTGTCCAAAGCCAGGTACAGGACCTGCTGGCTTCCAAGAAGGGCACCCAGCGGGGACACACCAGTCAGCGACCGCGGTCCGGCACCGACTCCGGGCAGAACACGCCGGGGACCACGGAGAGCGCGAACACGCTGATTCAGACGGAGGTCCCGGTACCCGACTGTGTCCGGCGGGCGATCCCCGAGGGTGACCGCGCCCTGGCCTCGAAGGTGGGCACCTACGCCGGGAAGAGCGCCTATCTCGTCGTCCTGCCCGATAGCCATGACAGTGCCCAGGTCACGGCCTATGTCGTCGACGCGGCCTGCGTGCGTCAAGATCCCACATCTGCGGGCAAGGTCCTGGCGAAAGAGTCCTATCCCCGTCCCTGAACGTACCGGCCACCTCGGCCGCTCCGTCAGTTGCCCTGACGCATGCGTGTGCCCCGACACACCGGGAATGCGGGCCCCGTAGGATCCGTTGGGTGGGGTGAGAGTTTGGAAACGGGCTCCCACCGGTCGACCGACGCAGACCAGAGACGAGGAATCAAGCCGTGAGCGACGTCCGTAACGTGATCATCATCGGCTCCGGGCCCGCAGGCTACACGGCGGCGCTCTACACGGCGCGCGCGTCGCTGAAGCCCCTGGTGTTCGAGGGAGCCGTCACCGCCGGTGGCGCGCTGATGAACACCACCGAGGTCGAGAACTTCCCGGGCTTCCGCGACGGCATCATGGGTCCCGAGCTCATGGACAACATGCGGGCGCAGGCCGAGCGCTTCGGTGCCGAGCTCGTCCCGGACGATGTCGTCTCCGTCGAGCTCACCGGTGAGATCAAGACCGTCACCGACACCGCAGGCACGGTCCACAAGGCGAAGGCCGTCATCGTCGCCACCGGTTCCCAGCACCGCAAGCTCGGTCTGCCGAACGAGGACGCCCTGTCCGGTCGCGGTGTCTCCTGGTGCGCGACCTGCGACGGATTCTTCTTCAGGGACCAGGACATCGCCGTGATCGGCGGTGGTGACACCGCGATGGAGGAGGCCACCTTCCTCTCGCGGTTCGCCAAGTCCGTGACGATCGTCCACCGCAGGGACACGCTGCGCGCCTCCAAGGCGATGCAGGAGCGCGCCTTCGGCGACCCGAAGATCAAGTTCGTGTGGGACAGCGAAGTCGCCGAGGTCCAGGGCGAGCAGAAGCTCTCCGGTCTGAAGCTGCGCAACGTCAAGACCGGCGAACTGTCGGAGCTGCCCGTGACCGGTCTGTTCATCGCGATCGGCCACGACCCGCGCACCGAACTGTTCAAGAGCCAGCTGGACCTGGACGAGGAGGGCTACCTGAAGGTCGCCTCCCCGACCACCCGCACCAATGTGACCGGTGTTTTCGCCGCCGGCGACGTGGTCGACCACACCTACCGTCAGGCGATCACCGCGGCCGGAACCGGCTGCTCCGCCGCTCTGGACGCCGAGCGCTTCCTCGCCGCGCTCGCGGACGAGGACAAGGCGGAGCCCGAGAAGACCGCCGCCGTCTGACCTTCCCCTTCCCCCCTCCCCGCCTCACCGCACGACCGAGTTAAGGAGCCCGCCGTGGCCGGCACCCTGAAGAATGTGACCGACGCTTCCTTCGAGCAGGACGTCCTCAAGAACGACAAGCCCGTCCTGGTGGACTTCTGGGCCGCCTGGTGCGGTCCGTGCCGTCAGATCGCCCCCTCCCTGGAGGCGATTGCTGCCGAGTACGGTGACAAGATCGAGATCGTCAAGCTGAACATCGACGAGAACCCGGACACGGCCGCCAAGTACGGCGTCATGTCCATCCCGACCCTGAACGTCTACCAGGGCGGCGAGGTCGCCAAGACCATCGTCGGTGCCAAGCCGAAGGCTGCGATCGTTCGCGACCTCGAGGAGTTCATCGCCGAGTAAGGCGAAGAACCGAGCGGTGTCGTCCGAGCGACGGTGCGTGTTTCACGTGAAACACGAATGGGCCAACCCTCACGGGTTGGCCCATTCGCATGCAGTCCCCAGCGGATGCCCACTCCTGCGACGGCGTTCCTACAACGGCCTCAGCGCCGGTTCCTTCTGAACCGCTCCGAGGAGCCGGTCGAGAGCCATCTCCACGTCTTCCTTCCAGGAGAGCGTCGACCGCAGCTCCAGCCTGAGCCGGGGGTGCGTGGGATGCTGCCGGACCGTCTTGAAGCCAACGGCCAGAAGGTGGTCCGCCGGCAGAAGGCAGGCGGGTTCCTTCCAGCGGGCGTCACCGAAGGCCTCGATCGCTTTGAAGCCTCGGCGCAGCAGATCCTTGGCGACCGCCTGCACGAGGACGCGCCCCAGCCCCTGCCCCTGGTAGCCGGGCATGATGAACGCCGTCATCAACTGCACGGCGTCCGGCGAGACGGGACTCGTGGGGAAGGCCGTCGAGCGCGGGACATAGGCCGGAGGGGCGTAGAGAACGAAGCCCACCGGTACGTCGTCGATGTACACCACCCGGCCGCACGATCCCCAGTCCAGCAGGACGGCGGAGATCCAGGACTCCTTCTCCAGTGCCGAGGTCCCCGCCCTTACGGCTGCTTCTCCGCTGACCGGGTCCAGCTCCCAGAAGACACACGACCGACAGCGTTGGGGAAGGTCCTGAAGGTTGTCCAGCGTGAGCGGCACGAGCCGACGCCCCATGAAGGCTGATCCTCGCTTCCTTCGCCCGCCGCATCACGAGCGGCTGTCAGAGCGCTTCGCTCCCTGAGCAAGCTGCCGACGAATCCGCCGACCGCTCCAAGGCTCAGGCCCGCGCTCACCAGTCCGGTGCGGCTCATCGATCGCATGGCCCCCGTCTCCCCACTCAGAGATGCAGTTGCTGTCCGGTGGATGCGCCATACCCGTTCGCATCGTATCCACGATGCGATTCACTCGATAGCGCCTCAAAGCAAAGAGCGGGCCGTGTTCCGGTACACACCGGACACGGCCCGCTCTTGATACGGCATACGGCCGAGTGGGTCGCACCAGGATCAGTCGTCCTGGTCGTCCGTCGCGTCCTGAAGCTCCTGCGGCAACACCGGCCCCTCGCCCGGAGCGAGCGTGCTCAGAATCCGCTGGAGATCGTCCACCGAGGCGAACTCGACGGTGATCTTCCCCTTCTTCTGGCCGAGGTCGACCTTCACCCTTGTCTCGAAGCGGTCCGACAGGCGGGTCGCCAGCTCGTTCAGGGCCGGGGAGAGCCGAGAGCCGGCGCGCGGTCCCTTGGGACGCTGAGGCTTCTGGGGCCGCGAACCCATGAGGGTCACGATCTCCTCGACGGCACGCACCGAGAGCCCCTCCGCCACGATGCGGTGAGCCAGCCGGTCCTGCTCCTCGGAGTCCTCGATGGACAACAGTGCCCGGGCATGCCCGGCGGACAGGACACCGGCAGCCACACGCTTCTGTACGGCCGGCGAGAGCTTCAGCAGACGCAGCGTGTTGGAGACCTGAGGCCGGGAGCGCCCGATCCGGTCGGCCAGCTGGTCGTGCGTGCAGTTGAAGTCCTTCAGCAGCTGGTCGTAGGCGGCCGCCTCTTCCAGCGGGTTCAGCTGCGCACGGTGCAGGTTCTCCAGCAGCGCGTCCAGGAGGAGCTTCTCGTCCTCCGTGGCCCGGACGATCGCCGGGATGGCCTCAAGGCCGGCCTCGCGGCAGGCCCGCCAGCGGCGCTCGCCCATGATCAGCTCATAGCGGGCGGGCCCCAGCTGCCGTACGACGACGGGCTGGAGGAGACCGACCTCCCTGATGGAGGTGACCAGCTCCTGAAGCGCGTCCTCGTCGAAGACATCACGAGGCTGGCGCGGGTTGGGCGAGATCGCGTCTAGAGGGATCTCGGCGAAGTGCGCGCCCATCGGAGGAGCCGGCGTCTCCACGGCGGGGCCCGCCACGGGCTCCTCGGTTTCATGTGAAACAGGCGGCAGCGTGGCCACCTTCGCCGCGGCAACCCCGCGGTCGGTCGTCAGCACCGGGACGGCTGCGGGGGAGGCGGAGGCACCGCCCCCCAGCGCGGCCGGAGCCGGGGTCTTCTCCGTCGGGGCAGCGGGGATCAGTGCGCCGAGACCACGTCCCAGCCCCCTCCGTCGCTCACTCACTGGATCCCCTCCACCATGCTTGGATCGTTCTGGACGCCGATGTGGGCCTGGCTCGCGTCATAGCTGATGCCGATGCCCTTCAGCGCGATTTCTCGGGCCGCCTCAAGATACGAGAGGGCACCGCTCGATCCAGGATCGTAAGTCAGCACCGTCTGCCCGTAACTCGGCGCCTCGGAGATACGGACCGAGCGGGGAATGCTTGTCCGCAGCACCTCGTCGCCGAAGTGGGTGCGCACCTCTTCCGCGACCTGGGAAGCGAGACGCGTCCGGCCGTCGTACATGGTGAGCAGGATGGTCGACACATGCAGCGTGGGGTTGAGGTGCCCCCGCACCAGGTCGACGTTGCGCAGCAGCTGACCCAGGCCCTCGAGTGCGTAGTACTCGCACTGGATCGGGATGAGGACCTCCTGGCCCGCCACCAGCGCGTTGACCGTCAACAGGCCGAGCGAAGGCGGGCAGTCGATGAGGATGTAGTCCAGCGGCTGTTCGTATGCCTGGATCGCCCGCTGCAGCCGACTCTCACGGGCCACCAAGGACACCAGCTCGATCTCCGCACCGGCGAGATCGATGGTGGCGGGGGCACAGAAGAGACCCTCCACGTCAGGGACCGGCTGAACGACCTCGGCGAGAGGCTTGCTCTCCACCAAGACGTCGTAGATCGAGGGGACTTCTGCGTGGTGGTCGATCCCGAGGGCGGTGGATGCGTTGCCCTGCGGGTCGAGGTCGATCACCAGGACCCGGCCGCCGTGCAGAGCCAGCGAAGCAGCAAGGTTGACGGTGGTCGTCGTCTTGCCCACGCCGCCCTTCTGGTTGGCGACCACGATGACTCTGGTCTGCTCCGGCCGTGGCAGGCCTTCGCCGGCGCGGCCCAGAGCCTCCACCGCCAGTTGGGCCGCACGACCGATCGGAGTGTCGTCCATCGGAGGCGGTGTTTCACGTGAAACATCCGCCCCCATCGACTCGGTACGGGGACCGGGGACCGGATCGGTCATCGGTCCCGCGATGTTGGCGTCGGACCGCAAGGATTCACTCTCCTCGACTTCAGGCTCGCAATGAACAGAGCCTCCCATGTCTTCGGGGTCGTGAACCAGTGAGGCCTGGTGTTCTGTGGAGAAATCCACCTCTGTGGACAACTCCGTGCCCCTGGAGAGGGGCGGAGTGCCCCGTGACAGGGATGGAGTTCCCTGGGATACGGGATCCTCGCCCAGGGAACCGAGGGGCTTGCGGTCGCGAGGTTCGGCCGCAGCGCGGCCGCGACTGATGATGCCGTGGAGCAGTGAGCGACGTTTCACGTGAAACACGATGCACAGCGGCGGCGACCGGACCTTCGCGACACTCCGGCCTGCGTAGGTTTGGCAGCTTGTGTGGAGTACGTCTCGTCGTCAGGACGGATCAGAGCCGCCCCCTGCTCCGACCCAGGCTCCTGCCGCCACTCCTGCTCAACGGCGACGGCGGACCCGACCCGTCCGGGCCGCCTTGGCACGCTTGGCCGCGAACCGCACACCACCCGGGCTCTCCCCGACCTCGACCCGCACCACGGTGGACATGGGGTCCACGATGCCCTCACCCACATGCAGGATCGACGTCTCCACCGCGCCCAGCTTGCTGAGAGCCGTGGCGGCGGCCTTCAGCTCCTCCTCGGCGGTGTCACCCTTCAGCGCGAGCATCTCGCCGTAGGGACGCAGCAGCGGGATGCCCCAGGTGGCCAGCCGGTCCAGCGGGGCCACGGCCCGCGCGGTCACCACATGGACCGGCGGCAGCTTGCCCAGGACCTCCTCGGCGCGGCCCCGCACCACCGTGACGTGATCCAGGCCGAGCAGCTCGACGACCTCGGTGAGGAAGTTGGTGCGCCGCAGCAGCGGCTCCAGCAGGGTGATGTTGAGGTCGTTCCGGACCAGGGCCAGCGGGATGCCGGGCAGGCCGGCGCCGGAGCCGACATCGCAGACCGTCACTCCCTCGGGGACGGCCTCGGAGAGCACCGCGCAGTTCAGCAGATGCCGCTCCCACAGGCGGGGCACTTCCCGCGGGCCGATCAGGCCACGCTGTACGCCCGCCTCGGCGAGCAGCTCCGCGTAGCGGACCGCATCGGCGAAGCGATCACCAAACACTTCCCGCGCCTGCTCGGGCGCGGGGGGAAGCTCCGCTGCCTCCGTCACGGGGACCGTCCTTCCGTACAGCGCCGGTGCTTCGCGCACCGGCCACCAGAACTACCAGGCTGACAAAGTTCGGCCCCGTCTGCTCAACAGACGGGGCCGGTGAAACGTGGGGGCCGATCAGACGGGCAGCACGACGACGAACCGCTGCGGCTCCTCGCCCTCGGACTCGCTGCTCAGTCCCGCGGCCTTGACCGCGTCGTGCACGACCTTGCGCTCGAACGGGGTCATCGGCTTGAGCTTGACGGGCTCGCCGGTGTTCCTCGCCTCGGCGGCGGCCTTGGCGCCGATCTCGGACAGCTCGGCCCGCTTCTTGGCCCGGTAACCCGCGATGTCGAGCATGAGCCGGCTGCGGTCGCCGGTCTCCCGGTGCACGGCCAGGCGCGTCAGCTCCTGCAGTGCCTCCAGCACCTCGCCGTCCCGGCCGACCAGCTTGTGCAGGTCACGGCCGCCGGTGTCGCTGATGATCGACACGGAGGCGCGGTCGGCCTCGACGTCCATGTCGATGTCGCCGTCGAGGTCGGCAATGTCCAGCAGACCCTCCAGGTAGTCCGCCGCGATCTCACCCTCCTGCTCCAGGCGGGTCAGGGCGTCTGCCCCCTCGGCAGCGGCGGAGGTGGTGCCTTCCGTCACGGGATGGGCTCCTTCTTACTTCTTGGACGGGGACTTGGGCCGCTGCGGGCCACCCTTGCGCTGGCCGGACTGGGCCTTGCTGCGGGTGCCGGAGCCGGGCTTCTGGGCCTGCTGGGCAGCGGCGGGCTTGGCGTCCTGCGGCTCGTCGGACTTCTCCAGCGAGGTGGACCCGCCCGCTTGCTTGGGCCCGCCGGACTGACGCTGGGACTTGGACTGGCGCTTGGGCTGCTGGCGCCGGGCCGCGGTGCCGGTGCCGGCCTCGGTGGTGGTCTCCACGCCGTCCGCGGTCTGCGTCGCGGCCTGGGCCGTGCTCTTCACCACGGTGCCGTCGGCCTGGGCGGCGAGACCGGCCTTGTTCAGGGCATTGATGAACTTGCGCTCGAACTCGTTGCGCTCACGGCCCTTGGCGACGATCGCCTTGACGATGGTCTTCTCGCTGCGGCGGCTGACCTTGCCGGCGTGCGTGACGTGCTTGGTCAGGCGCTCCAGGTAGGCAGCCTGGGCCTTGGAACCCGGAGTCGGGTTGTTGCGGATGACGTACATCTGCTGACCCATGGTCCACACGTTGGTGGTCAGCCAGTAGACGAGGACACCGACCGGGAAGTTGATACCGAAGACGGCGAACATGACCGGGAAGACGTACATCAGCATCTTCTGCTGCTGCATGAACGGCGTCTTCACCGTCGTGTCGACGTTCTTCGTCATCAGCTGTCGCTGCGTGTAGAACTGCGACGCCGACATCAGGACGATCATGATCGCGGTGACGACCCGGACGTCGGTCAGCGTGGCACCGAGCGAGGCGACCTTGTCCGCGCTGTCCGTGAACTTCGCCGCAAGCGGTGCGCCGAAGATGTGCGCCTTACGGGCGCTGGCGAGCAGCGACTCGTCGAGGACGCCGATCGTCTTGCCCGTCGCGATCGCGTTGAGCACGTGGTACAGGGCGAAGAAGAACGGTGACTGCGCCAGGATGGGAAGGCACGAGGAGAGCGGGTTGGTGCCCGTCTCCTTGTACAGCTTCATCATCTCTTCGGACTGGCGCTGCTTGTCGTTCTTGTAGCGCTCCTGGATCTTCTTCATCTCCGGCTGGAGCGTCTGCATCGCGCGCGTCGACTTGATCTGCTTCACGAAGAGCGGGATCAGGCAGATGCGGATCAGGATCACCAGGGACACGATGGACAGGCCCCAGGCCCACCCGGTGTCGGCGCCGAAGATCGCGCCGTACATCTTGTGGAACTGGACGATGACCCATGAAACGGGTGTTGTGATGAAGCTGAAGAGGCTGGCAATCGTGTCCACTAATCATGCTCCTTGGGCATGGGACGAGGTCTCTGCGGCCGGGCTCGCAGGAAGCTCGGAAGACGGGCTCCCGGGCTTCGCTTCGGTGGCCGGTTCGGCGGCGGAGGGCCCGCCCTTGCGTGCGCGCCAGGCGTTGCGCAGCATTTCGTGCCACCGCGGGCGCTTGCGCGGCGGGACATGGTCCACACCACCCAGCGACCACGGATTGCACCGGAGGATGCGCCAGGCGGTGAGTGCCGTGCCCTTGATCGCACCATGCCGGTCGATGGCCGTGTAGCCGTAGTGGGAGCACGACGGGTAGTACTTGCACACCGGCCCCAGCAGTGGACTGATCGTCCACTGGTACAGCTTGATCAGAGCCAGCAGCGGGTACTTCATCGCGCGCCCCCTCCCAGCAGCCGCTGAACGGCGGCGTCCAGGTCTCGGGCCAGCTGTGCATGGTCTGCGTCGCCCGCTCCGGGCAGCGCTCGTACGACTACCAGGCTACCGGGGGGAAACAGGGCGACTCGCTCACGCATCAGATGACGCAGTCTGCGCTTCACTTTGTTGCGCACGACCGCGCCACCCACGGCCTTGCTGACGACGAAACCCGCACGCGTCGGGGGAGCGCTCTCCCCAGGCGCGTGCGGGTCCGTGGCACCGCTACGAAGGTGGACGACGAGAGTCGGGCGTCCTGCCCGGCGTCCTCGTCGGACCGCGGTCGCGAAGTCCTCGCGCCGCCTCAGCCGGTTCTCGGTGGGCAGCACGACGTCATGACCTGATCGGAATCAGGCGGACAGACGGGCGCGACCCTTGCTACGGCGGGACGCGAGAATCGCGCGGCCGGCACGGGTGCGCATACGCAGCCGGAAGCCGTGGGTCTTCGCGCGACGACGGTTGTTCGGCTGGAAGGTGCGCTTGCTCACTCGGGGGCTCCAGAAAGAAATCGGTAGTTGCGGGGTGCCGTCTTGGCTGTCACCGTGCGCCCACGAGTAGCTCGCGTCACGCCCGAGTGCACCGCTTCCCGATCACCTGACGTGACCTGTGCCCATCGGAGGCAGGCGGCAGCAGCCATCGACAACTCGACCTGGTTACGGTACGCGGGGCGGCGCCATCCGGTCAAACCGAGGGTCACGGAGAGACACTATCCACAGGCTGGGGACAACAACTTGAACCGCACCCGCCGCGCTGACTACCGTGGCTGAACTCCGATTCGTTCTTTTGTCCCCCGCCCCGGCGGGTTTGACCCACCGACCACCCGAAGTACACCCCGACCCGTCCCGCGATCACACGTTCGTGGGACCTGTGAGAGAGCGTGCCCTGTGGCTGACGTACCCGCCGATCTTGCCGCAGTGTGGCCGCGAGTACTGGAGCAGCTCCTCGGGGAGGGCCGCGGACAGGGTGTCGAGGCGAAGGACGAGCACTGGATCCGGCGCTGCCAGCCGCTCGCACTGGTGGCGGACACCGCCCTGCTCGCCGTACCGAACGAATTTGCGAAGGGCGTACTGGAGGGCCGTCTCGCGCCGGTCGTCAGCGAGACGCTGAGCCGCGAGTGCGGCCGCCCCATCCGTATCGCGATCACCGTGGACGACTCCGCGGGCGAGCCGCCGGCCCCTGCGGCGCCGGTGCAGCAGCCGCCCAAGCCACGCTACGAAGAGCCCGAGCTGCCGTCCGGCCCGTCGTACGAGGAACGGCCGTACGAGGGCTACGGCCGCCATCGCGCCGCCGAGCAGCCGCCGGCCGAGCAGCAGTCCCGCGCCGACCAGCTGCCCACCGGCCGCGCGGACCAGGTGCCCGTCGTGCGCCCGGCGTACCCATCCGAGTACCAGCGCCGTGAGCCCGGCGCCTGGCCGCGGCCAGCGCAGGACGAGTACGGCTGGCAGCAGCCGCGGCTCGGCTTCCCCGAGCGCGACCCGTACGCGTCGCCGTCGTCCCAGGACGCCTACGGCTCCGGATCCGAGGGCTACGGCTCCGGCCCGGACGCCTACGGCCCGCCGTCCACGGACTACCGCTCGCAGGGCAGGGACCGGCCGTCGTACGAGCAGCAGCGAGGCGACTACGACAAACCGCGCGCCGACTACGACCAGGTGCGCCCGGACTACGAATCCGCGCGCACCGAGTACGACCCGTCCCGCACCGAGTACGACCAGCGCGACCCCGTCCGCCGTGAGCTGCCCGAGCAGCCGGCGGTCGGCGGTCCTGCGCATCGCGGCGGCCCCGGCCGCCCGGACCTGCCCACGAGCGGCACCACCGGACCGCTCGGCGCACAGCCCGCGCCGGCGAGCGGTCCCGGCGAGCCGACGGCGCGGCTGAACCCGAAGTACCTGTTCGACACGTTCGTGATCGGCGCCTCCAACCGGTTCGCGCACGCGGCCGCGGTCGCCGTCGCCGAGGCACCGGCGAAGGCCTACAACCCCCTTTTCATCTACGGGGAGTCGGGGCTCGGCAAGACGCATCTGCTGCACGCCATCGGGCACTACGCGCGGAGCCTCTACCCGGGCACGCGCGTGCGGTACGTGAGCTCGGAGGAGTTCACCAACGAGTTCATCAACTCCATCCGCGACGGCAAGGGCGACAGCTTCCGCAAGCGCTACCGCGAGATGGACATCCTGCTCGTCGACGACATCCAGTTCCTCGCGGACAAGGAGTCGACGCAGGAGGAGTTCTTCCACACCTTCAACACGCTCCACAACGCCAACAAGCAGATCGTGCTCTCCTCCGACCGGCCGCCGAAGCAGCTGGTCACGCTGGAGGACCGGCTGCGGAACCGTTTCGAGTGGGGTCTGATCACCGACGTCCAGCCGCCCGAGCTGGAGACGCGTATCGCGATCCTGCGCAAGAAGGCGGTGCAGGAGCAGCTCAACGCCCCGCCGGAGGTGCTGGAGTTCATCGCCTCCCGGATCTCACGGAACATCCGTGAGCTGGAGGGCGCGCTGATCCGGGTGACGGCGTTCGCCTCGCTGAACCGGCAGCCGGTGGACCTCGGCCTGACCGAGATCGTCCTGAAGGACCTGATCCCCGGCGGCGAGGACAGCGCCCCGGAGATCACGGCCACGGCGATCATGGGGGCAACCGCCGACTACTTCGGGCTGACCGTGGAGGACCTGTGCGGCACCTCGCGCGGGCGGGCGCTGGTCACCGCGCGGCAGATCGCCATGTACCTGTGCAGGGAGCTCACCGATCTGTCGCTGCCGAAGATCGGGGCGCAGTTCGGCGGCCGTGACCACACCACCGTCATGCACGCCGACCGCAAGATCCGTGCGCTGATGGCCGAGCGGCGGTCCATCTACAACCAGGTGACCGAGCTGACGAACCGGATCAAGAACGGCTGACGGCGGCTGCGCCTGCCTTGCACCGACATCGAGGGCGCCTTCGGGATACGACTCCTGAGGGCGCCCTTCGGCATGGTCGCTGTCCGCAGTGGCGGGTGCCGGGCGCGGGTTTGCCCTGTGCCGCGGGCTGTGGAGTGTTCCTCGTTCGCCACCGGGTGTTCGATTAAGTGCCGGGTTACGGCCATCCTCCACAGATTCGCTGGGTTTCTTCCGTCCACATGCTGGGGACTGTGAAGTTGTCCCGAGCGGCGTCCACAGGAAGCCTGTTCATACGGCATTCGCCCAGCTCAGCTGCCTGTGGAATCGTGGACGAACGATCTCCACAGGCTGTGGACCGAGCGAAGATCCACAGCCTGTGCACGAGGTTTTCCACCGCCGGCCCACAGGCTGGGGCCCGTTGTCCCCAGTGATCCCCGGCTTCTCCACATGGCTGTCCACTGTTCGGCAACGCGACGCACCCTCTCACCGCGTCGAGTGAAAGCCGTCACACGAAGGTGCCGGATTGGGGTGTGGGAAACGTGGGTAAACCTGGGGACGCAGCTGGGGAGAACTGCCCTCGGGCTGTGGGCGGGGTGTGCAGAACTTTCTGTTCTCCACAGATGACCCCGGTTGTCCACCGCCGTCACCCACAGGCCCCGTGGACAAAATCTTGGCTCTGAGCTGGGAAAACGTGGTTATCCACGGTATCCACAGGCCCTACTACTACTCCCGACTAGAGAGAGCTCGGCAATCGTTTGGAAGCGGGGCCTGTGCACAACTCGCTGTCTCGTGTCCGGCTGCCTCCCGGAGCGACTTGACCCCGACGGGCACCTACTGTCAGTGCGGTGCGTCAGACTGGTCCCCGGTGTCCTTCCCTTCGCAGTGGGCGGTGACACCGAGTCGGAGGACTCAGTAGCAACAGCAGGAGGCGGCTTACGGTGAAGATCCGGGTGGAACGCGACGTACTCGCGGAGGCAGTGGCGTGGGCGGCACGCAGCCTCCCGGCCCGTCCGCCGGCGCCTGTCCTCGCCGGCCTCCTCCTCAAGGCCGAGGACGGCCAGCTGAGCCTGTCGAGCTTCGACTACGAGGTCTCCGCGCGGGTGTCCGTGGAAGCCGAGGTCGAGGAGGAGGGCACCGTCCTCGTCTCCGGCCGGCTGCTCGCCGACATCTCCCGCGCCCTCCCCAACCGGCCGGTGGAGATTTCCACAGACGGTGTACGGGCGACGGTGGTCTGCGGGTCCTCCCGGTTCACCCTGCACACCCTGCCTGTGGAGGAGTACCCGTCGCTGCCGCAGATGCCGAACGCCACGGGCACCGTCCCCGGCGAGGTCTTCGCGGCCGCCGTGTCCCAGGTGGCGATCGCCGCCGGCCGTGACGACACGCTGCCCGTCCTCACCGGTGTGCGCATCGAGATCGAGGGCGACACGGTCACCCTGGCCTCCACCGACCGCTACCGTTTCGCCGTCCGCGAGTTCCTGTGGAAGCCGGAGAACCCGGACGCCTCCGCGGTCGCCCTGGTCCCGGCCAAGACGCTCCTGGACACCGCCAAGTCGCTCGGCGCCGGTGACAGCGTGACCCTGGCGCTGTCCGGGTCGGGCGCGGGCGAGGGCCTGATCGGTTTCGAGGGCGCGGGGCGTCGTACGACCACGCGGCTGCTCGAGGGTGACCTGCCGAAGTACCGCACGCTGTTCCCGACCGAGTTCAACTCCGTCGCCGTGATCGAGACCGCGCCGTTCGTCGAGGCCGTCAAGCGTGTGGCGCTGGTGGCCGAGCGGAACACCCCGGTGCGCCTGAGCTTCGAGCAGGGCGTGCTGATCCTGGAGGCCGGGTCCAGCGACGACGCACAGGCTGTGGAAAGGGTCGACGCCCAGCTGGAGGGCGACGACATCTCCATCGCCTTCAACCCGACGTTCCTGCTGGACGGCCTGAGCGCGATCGACTCCCCGGTGGCTCAGCTGTCGTTCACGACCTCCACGAAGCCGGCGCTGCTCAGCGGGAAGCCGGCGGTGGATGCCGAGGCCGACGACGCGTACAAGTATCTGATCATGCCGGTGCGCCTCAGCGGCTGACCGTTCGTCCACAGCTGTGCACGGCGCCGGGTGCCTTTGTGGGTGCCCGGCCCCCGGCGCCTGCGGTTCGGCAGCCTCTGTGGAAAAAGTACAGGTCGCAGGGCCTACGCATGAGCGCGTATGCCCACAACTGTGCGTGAAGAGGGCGGTTTAGGCTCGGCTCGGCACCAAGGTGCCTGTCCCGCCACAGCGACCTAAGGAACACAACTGATGGAGCTCGGTCTCGTCGGCCTCGGCAAGATGGGCGGCAACATGCGCGAGCGGATCCGCCGCGCGGGCCACACCGTCATCGGATACGACCGCAACGCGGACCTCGCGGATGTCCACAGCCTGGAAGAGCTTGTGGGCAAGCTCAGCGGACCGCGCGTGGTCTGGGTCATGGTCCCGGCCGGCGAGCCCACCCAGTCCACCGTCGACCAGCTGGCCGAGCTGCTGGAGCCCGGTGACGTGGTCGTGGACGGCGGAAACTCCCGCTGGACGGACGACGAGAAGCACGCCGGGGAACTGGCGGCCAAGGGCATAGGCTTCGTCGACTGCGGCGTCTCCGGCGGCGTCTGGGGCCTGGAGAACGGCTACGCGCTGATGTACGGCGGCGACGCCGAGCACGTCGCCAAGGTGCAGCCGGTCTTCGACGCGCTGAAGCCGGAGGGCGACTTCGGCTCGGTGCACGCCGGCAAGGTCGGCGCGGGCCACTTCGCGAAGATGGTCCACAACGGCATCGAGTACGCGATGATGCAGGCCTACGCCGAGGGCTGGGAGCTGCTGGAGAAGGTCGACTCCGTGGAGAACGTCCGCGAGGTCTTCCGCTCCTGGCAGGAGGGCACCGTCATCCGCTCCTGGCTGCTCGACCTCGCGGTCAACGCGCTGGACGACGACGAGCACCTGGAGGGCCTGCGCGGTTATGCACAGGACTCCGGTGAGGGACGCTGGACTGTGGAGGCCGCGATCGACAACGCGGTGCCGCTGCCGGCGATCACCGCGTCGCTGTTCGCGCGGTTCGCATCCCGTCAGGAGGACTCGCCGCAGATGAAGATGATCGCCGCGCTGCGCAACCAGTTCGGCGGCCATGCCGTGGAGAAGAAGTAATCCACAGGGATCCACACAGATCCACAGTCCATCAGCACTCTGGGGAAGGCCGGCGAAACGACCATGCACGTCACGCATCTTTCGCTGGCCGACTTCCGCTCGTACGCCCGGGCCGAGGTTCCGCTCGACCCGGGCGTCACCGCCTTCGTCGGGCCCAACGGGCAGGGCAAGACCAACCTGGTGGAAGCGGTCGGATACCTCGCCACCCTCGGCAGCCACCGGGTCTCCTCCGACGCGCCCCTGGTCCGCATGGGTGCCGAGCGGGCCGTGATCCGGGCGCAGGTCCGGCAGGGCGAGCGGCAGCAGCTGGTGGAGCTGGAGCTGAACCCCGGCAGGGCCAACCGGGCCCGCATCAACCGGTCCCCGCAGGTCAGGCCGAGGGACGTGCTGGGAATCGTACGGACCGTGCTGTTCGCGCCCGAAGATCTCGCCCTCGTCAAAGGCGATCCGGGCGAACGCCGGCGGTTCCTCGACGAGCTGATCACGGCCCGTTCCCCGCGCATGGCCGGGGTGCGCTCCGACTACGAGCGCGTGCTGAAGCAGCGGAACACCCTGCTCAAGACCGCCGCCCTGGCGCGCAGGCACGGCGGACGGTCCATGGATCTGTCCACGCTCGACGTGTGGGACCAGCATCTCGCGCGCGCGGGCGCCGAGTTGCTCGCCCAGCGCCTCGACCTGATCGCCGCGCTGCAGCCGCTGGCCGACAAGGCGTACGAGCAACTGGCCCCCGGCGGCGGGCCGCTGGCGCTGGAGTACAAGCCGTCCGCGCCCGGCGAGGCCCACGCGCGCGAGGATCTCTACGCCCAGCTGATGGCGGCCCTGGCGGAGGCGCGCAAGCAGGAGATCGAGCGCGGTGTCACCCTCGTCGGCCCGCACCGGGACGATTTGATTCTCAAACTCGGTCAGCTGCCCGCCAAGGGGTACGCCTCCCACGGGGAGTCCTGGTCCTACGCGCTCGCCCTGCGCCTGGCCTCCTACGACCTGCTGCGGGCCGAGGGCAACGAGCCGGTGCTGGTCCTGGACGACGTCTTCGCCGAGCTGGACACGCGCCGGCGGGAGCGGCTGGCCGAGCTGGTCGCGCCCGGCGAGCAGGTGCTGGTCACCGCCGCCGTGGACGACGACGTACCGGATGTACTGGCCGGGGCGCGCTACACCGTGTCGGGCGGGACGGTGGAGCGCGTATGAGCACCGGCGAACCCACCCCCCAGGACCCGAAGAAGAGCGGAAACGAACCCTCCGGCGTCGACCTCGCGCGCGTGGCGTTGCGCGCGGCGAAGGAGCAGGCACGCGCGCGTGGGGACGCGGCGCGGCAGAAGAAGCAGGCCCGGCGCGGCGGCGGGCTG
The DNA here is from genome assembly GCF_020819595.1 of Streptomyces barringtoniae. Lineage (GTDB taxonomy): Bacteria > Actinomycetota > Actinomycetes > Streptomycetales > Streptomycetaceae > Streptomyces > Streptomyces barringtoniae. The sequence goes on along the minus strand of NZ_JAJHNP010000009.1, from coordinate 329,648 downwards.
CGCTCCGGCGCGCGCGCCGACGGCCGCGACCCGATGGCGCTCGGCGCCGCGATCAACCGGCTGCTGACCGAGCGCGGCTGGGAGACCCCCGCGGCGGTGGGCGGGGTGATGGGCCGCTGGCCGCAGATCGTCGGCGAGGACCTGGCCAAGCACTGTGTGCCGCAGCGGTACGACGAGGACGAGCGCGTGCTGATCGTGAGCTGCGACTCCACGGCCTGGGCGACCCAGCTGCGCCACCTCGCGCCCGCGCTGGTCGCCCGCCTCAACGAGGACCTGGGGCACGGCACCGTACGGATGATCAAGGTGCTCAATCCGGGTGGCCCGGCCCGCCGCTACGGTCCGCTGAGGGCGCCCGGCAGCTCCGGTCCCGGCGATACGTACGGGTGACGTACGTCACGCCGAAAAGTTGGGCGGTGCCCTCGGAGCGGCGCCGTATCACGGGTGTGGAGAGCGGCTGCGGCACGGTCGGAGCGCCATCTGACCCCCCAGTAGCCAAGGGTTGACGCCTCGAAGCGCTGAATGCCGCTGTGAGCCCCTTGGAGCCCCCATCCGTATATCGGGACCCGGTCGAGCCCGGTTCAGGGCGGCACATGGGGACTCAGGTACCGGCAAACCCCCATCGATGTCAGAGCTACCGGTAGACTGGGAGACAATCCCGCCCCAATGTGGGGACCGCCCGGGAAAAGCTGAGCAACGCTGATCAAGGCTTACCAACGCAACATGCCGCAGCCGCTCCGGCAACCTGCCGACGAGCCCGGCTCGTGCTGTGCCAGAAAGGGCGCTTCGTGGCCGATTCCGGCAACCCCAACGAGAACATCCCGTCCACCGACGCCGGCGTGAACGGCGAGCCCGCCGAGGCCCCCGTGACCGGCGGGGCCGCAGATTCTGGCGCAGCCTCCGCCTCCTACGACGCCAGCGCCATCACCGTGCTCGAAGGGCTGGACGCGGTCCGCAAGCGGCCCGGCATGTACATCGGTTCCACGGGCGAGCGCGGTCTGCACCACCTGGTGTACGAGGTCGTCGACAACTCGGTCGACGAGGCGCTGGCCGGGTACGCGGACACGATCGACGTCACGATCCTCGCCGACGGCGGCGTCCGGGTCGTCGACAACGGCCGTGGCATCCCCGTGGGCATCGTGCCCTCCGAGGGCAAGCCGGCGCTCGAGGTCGTGCTGACCGTGCTGCACGCGGGCGGCAAGTTCGGCGGCGGCGGTTACGCCGTCTCCGGCGGTCTGCACGGTGTGGGCGTGTCCGTCGTCAACGCGCTGTCCACGAAGGTCTCCGTCGAGGTCAGGACCGACGGCCACCGGTGGACGCAGGACTACAAGATGGGCGTCCCCACGGCCCCGCTGGTCAAGCACGAGGCGACGGAGGAGACCGGCACGTCGGTCACCTTCTGGGCCGACCCGGAGATCTTCGAGACCACCGAGTACTCCTTCGAGACGCTGTCGCGGCGTTTCCAGGAGATGGCGTTCCTCAACAAGGGTTTGACGATCAAACTCACTGACGAGCGCGAGTCGGCGAAGGCCACCAGCGGTGCGGACGAGGCGGGTGCGGACGAGAAGGCCGAGGTCAAGGCCGTCACGTACTACTACGAGGGCGGCATCGTCGACTTCGTGAAGTACCTCAACTCCCGCAAGGGAGAGGCGGTGCACCCCACCGTCATCGACCTGGAGGCGGAGGACAAGGACAAGAGCCTGTCCCTCGAGGTCGCGATGCAGTGGAACAGCGGCTACACCGAGGGCGTGTACTCCTTCGCGAACATCATCCACACCCACGAGGGCGGTACCCACGAAGAGGGCTTCCGCGCCGCGCTGACGTCGCTGATCAACAAGTACGCGCGCGACAAGAAGCTGCTGCGCGAGAAGGACGACAACCTCACCGGTGACGACATCCGTGAGGGTCTGACCGCGATCATCTCGGTGAAGCTGAGCGAGCCGCAGTTCGAGGGCCAGACGAAGACCAAGCTGGGCAACACGGAGGCCAAGACCTTCGTGCAGAGGGCGGTCTACGAGCACCTCAACGACTGGCTGGACCGCAACCCGGTCGAGGCCGCGGACATCATCCGCAAGGGCATCCAGGCGGCCACCGCGCGCGTGGCGGCCCGCAAGGCCCGCGACCTGACCCGCCGCAAGGGCCTGCTGGAGTCGGCGTCCTTGCCGGGCAAGCTCTCCGACTGCCAGTCGAACGACCCCACCAAGTGCGAGATCTTCATCGTCGAGGGTGACTCCGCCGGCGGCTCGGCCAAGTCCGGCCGGAACCCGCAGTACCAGGCGATCCTCCCGATCCGCGGCAAGATCCTCAACGTGGAGAAGGCCAGGATCGACAAGATCCTGCAGAACCAGGAGATCCAGGCGCTGATCTCGGCCTTCGGCACGGGTGTGCACGAGGACTTCGACATCGAGAAGCTCCGCTATCACAAGATCATCCTGATGGCGGACGCCGACGTCGACGGCCAGCACATCAGCACCCTGCTGCTGACCTTCCTGTTCCGTTTCATGCGGCCGCTGGTCGAGGCCGGGCACGTGTACCTGTCCCGTCCCCCGCTGTACAAGATCAAGTGGGGCCGGGACGACGTGGAGTACGCCTACTCCGACCGCGAGCGCGACGCACTGATCGAGATGGGCCGCCAGCGCGGCAAGCGCGTCCGCGAGGACTCGATCCAGCGCTTCAAGGGCCTCGGCGAGATGAACGCCGAGGAGCTGCGCGTGACCACGATGGACCAGGAGCACCGGGTCCTCGGCCAGGTCACCCTCGACGACGCCGCCCAGGCCGACGACCTGTTCTCGGTCCTCATGGGCGAGGACGTCGAGGCCCGTCGCCAGTTCATCCAGCGCAACGCCAAGGACGTCCGCTTCCTCGACATCTGAGTCGGTCTCAGCTGACCGCACCAGGAAGGATCTTGACCAGCAATGGCCGACGAGAACACTCCGGAAACCCCTGAGACCCAGGGCGGCGAGCTCGTGATGCGCGTCGAGCCCGTCGGGCTCGAGACGGAGATGCAGCGCTCGTACCTGGACTACGCGATGTCCGTCATCGTGTCCCGTGCGCTGCCCGACGTCCGGGACGGCCTCAAGCCCGTCCACCGGCGCGTGCTGTACGCGATGTACGACGGCGGCTACCGCCCCGACCGCGGCTTCTACAAGTGCGCCCGTGTCGTCGGCGACGTCATGGGCAACTACCACCCGCACGGCGACAGTTCGATCTATGACGCCCTGGTGCGCCTCGCCCAGCCGTGGTCGATGCGGATGCCGCTGGTGGACTCCAACGGCAACTTCGGCTCCCCGGGCAACGACCCGGCGGCCGCCATGCGGTACACCGAGTGCAAGATGGCGCCGCTGTCGATGGAGATGGTCCGCGACATCGACGAGGAGACCGTCGACTTCACGGACAACTACGACGGCCGCTCCCAGGAGCCGACCGTCCTGCCGGCCCGCTTCCCGAACCTGCTGATCAACGGCTCGGCCGGCATCGCGGTCGGCATGGCGACCAACATCCCGCCGCACAACCTGCGCGAGGTCGCGGCCGGCGCCCAGTGGTACCTGGAGAACCCCGAGGTCTCCCACGAGGAGCTGCTGGACGCGCTCATGGAGCGCATCAAGGGCCCGGACTTCCCGACCGGTGCCCTGGTGGTGGGCCGCAAGGGCATCGAGGAGGCGTACCGCACCGGGCGCGGCTCCATCACGATGCGCGCGGTGGTCGAGGTCGAGGAGATCCAGGGCCGCCAGTGCCTGGTGGTCACCGAGCTGCCGTACCAGGTCAACCCGGACAACCTGGCGCAGAAGATTGCCGACCTGGTCAAGGACGGCAAGATCGGCGGCATCGCCGACGTCCGCGACGAGACCAGCTCCCGTACGGGCCAGCGCCTGGTCATCGTCCTCAAGCGGGACGCGGTCGCCAAGGTCGTGCTGAACAACCTGTACAAGCACACCGACCTGCAGACGAACTTCGGCGCCAACATGCTGGCGCTGGTCGACGGCGTGCCGCGCACCCTGTCCCTGGACGCGTTCATCCGCCACTGGGTGACGCACCAGATCGAGGTCATCGTCCGCCGTACCCGCTTCCGGCTGCGCAAGGCCGAGGAGCGCGCGCACATCCTGCGCGGTCTGCTGAAGGCCCTGGACGCCATCGACGAGGTCATCGCGCTGATCCGGCGCAGCGACACCGTCGAGATCGCGCGCACGGGTCTGATGGGCCTGCTGGAGATCGACGAGATCCAGGCCAACGCGATCCTCGAGATGCAGCTGCGGCGCCTGGCGGCCCTGGAGCGGCAGAAGATCGTCCAGGAGCACGACGAACTCCAGGCGAAGATCAACGAGTACAACCAGATCCTCGCCTCCCCGGTCCGCCAGCGCGGGATCGTCAGCGAGGAGCTGGCCGCGATCGTCGAGAAGTACGGCGACGACCGCCAGACCAAGCTGATCCCGTACGAGGGCGACATGTCCATCGAGGACCTGATCGCCGAGGAGGACATCGTCGTCACGGTCACGCGCGGCGGCTACGTCAAGCGGACCAAGACGGACGACTACCGGGCGCAGAAGCGCGGCGGCAAGGGCGTACGCGGCACGAAGCTGAAGGAAGACGACATCGTCGACCACTTCTTCGTCTCCACCACGCACCACTGGCTGCTGTTCTTCACCAACAAGGGCCGGGTCTACCGGGCGAAGGCGTACGAGCTGCCCGAGGCCGGCCGGGACGCGCGCGGTCAGCACGTGGCGAACCTGCTCGCCTTCCAGCCGGACGAGGCGATCGCCGAGATCCTGGCGATCCGTGACTACGAGGCGGCGCCGTACCTGGTGCTGGCCACCAAGTCCGGCTTGGTCAAGAAGACGCCTCTGAAGGATTACGATTCGCCCCGCTCCGGCGGCGTGATCGCGATCAACCTGCGCGAGCGCGAGGACGGAACGGACGACGAGCTGATCGGTGCCGAACTGGTCTCGGCCGACGACGATCTGCTTCTGATCAGCAAGAAGGCACAGTCGATCAGGTTCACCGCCTCCGACGACTCCCTGCGCCCGATGGGCCGCGCCACCTCCGGCGTGAAGGGCATGAGTTTCCGTGAAGGCGATGAACTTCTGTCGATGAATGTTGTTCGACCCGGTACGTTCGTGTTCACTGCCACCGACGGCGGGTACGCGAAGCGGACTGTCGTCGACGAGTACCGCGTCCAGGGCCGCGGCGGCCTCGGTATCAAGGCCGCCAAGATCGTGGAGGACCGTGGTTCGCTCGTCGGGGCGCTGGTCGTCGAGGAGACCGACGAGATCCTCGCGATCACCCTCTCCGGCGGTGTGATTCGTACGCGAGTCAATGAGATCAGGGAGACGGGCCGTGACACCATGGGCGTCCAACTGATCAACCTGGGCAAGCGCGATGCCGTGGTGGGTATCGCACGTAACGCCGAGGCGGGGCGCGAGGCGGAGGAGGTCGACGGCGGGGACGCCGTCGACGCCGTCGAGGGTGCCCAGGCCGTCGGCACGGACGAGGGTGAGGCGCCCTCGGCCGAGTAGCACGAGGAGTGAGTCATCGTGAGCGGAGCCACGGGCGCCGGATCGGCCGGTACCTCCACGGGTACTGACACGGACGGCGGCGGCCGTGGCTCCGCCGCGCACGCGGCGGGTGCGGGGAGCGCGACCGACCCGCACACCACCAACCTGAAGCCGGTGAAGGTGTCCGGGAAGGACTCCTCCGGCTCGTCTGGATCCCAGGGGGGAACTGTGACGGACACCCGAGGCCCCGCCGCGGCCGGCGAGGCACAGTCGTCGTCTCCGCTCCCCGGTGAGCGGCGCCCGGAGCAGCCCTCCGGGCCGTACCACCCGCCGCAGGCCTATCCGGCCCAGCCCCCGGCCGGTGCCGTACGACGGCCGCGTACGGGCGCCCGTACGGCGCCGCGCACCCGCAAGGCGCGGCTGCGGGTGGCCAAGGCCGACCCGTGGTCGGTGATGAAGGTCAGCTTCCTGCTCTCCATCGCGCTCGGTATCTGCACCATCGTCGCCTCGGCGGTGCTGTGGATGGTCCTGGACGCGATGGGCGTGTTCTCGACGGTGGGCGGCACGATCTCGGAGGCGACCGGCTCGAACGAGGCGAACGGCTTCGACCTCCAGGCGTTCCTGTCGCTCCCCCATGTCCTGACGTTCACGACGATCATCGCGGTCATCGACGTGGTCCTCGCCACGGCGCTCGCGACGCTCGGCGCGTTCATCTACAACCTCTCCGCGGGCTTCGTGGGCGGCATCGAGCTGACCCTGGCGGAGGACGAATAGGCCCTGCGGAGGCCCTCCGGACAGCCTGCGCGCCCCTGACCTGACGGTCCCCCGACAACCGATTTTGGGACTGACGTGGTCGTGCGCTAATCTTCAGGAGTCAGCGCGCGGGACACACACCGCACAGCGCGGCGGGGCTATAGCTCAGTTGGTTAGAGCGCATCCCTGATAAGGATGAGGCCACAGGTTCAAATCCTGTTAGCCCCACCAGCACGAAGGCCCCCGGTCCGGATGGATCGGGGGCCTTCGGCGTCTGCGCGGACATCCACCGGGTGGAACACGCCCAGTGGAACGAAAAGGCCCGACCGCTGGCGACGGGGGATGCACCAGCGATCGGGCTGTGGCCAAGGGTAACAAGCCCAGGGGCCTCGTGGGGGCAAGTCGATCGGAATTAAGTCAGCTTGGCCGATCAATGACCACACGGAGGGTCGTAGGAGAGCCGTGGAAGGTACTCGTCCCACCTCTGCGGGCTCAGTACGCTCCGGGTGACCGAGCAGATGTGCTCGATCGCCGCGCCGGCGTCCAGGTTCCACAGACGGACCGTGTCCGTGCCGCTGGAGACCCCGAGAACACGGCTCCTGGGGCTGAAGGACAGGAATGTGCCCGACCTGGCGTTGGGGCTCATCGACTGGCCGATGGGGCTCGCCGAGGCGGGGTTGCCGACGTTCCACAGCCGGACCGTGTTGTCATTGCCGCCGCTGGCCAGAACACGCCCGTCCGGGCTGAACGTCAGCAGCTTGACCGCCTCGGTGTGGCCGGTGAGCGGCGCGCCCAGCGCGGTCGCCGAGGCGGGGTCGGTGACGTTCCACAGCCGGACGGTGTCGTCGTCGCTGCCGCTGGCCAGAACACGCCCGTCCGGGCTGAAGGCGATCGCGTTGACCGGGCCGGAGTGCTTGGTGAGCCGGCCGAGGCCGGTCGGGCGGGCCGGGTCGGTGACGTTCCAGAGACGGACCGTGCTGTCCGCGCTGCCGGAGGCGAGGGTGTGTCCGTCGGGGCTGAAGGCGATCGCGTTGACGTAGCCCCGATGGCCCGTCAGCGGCTTGCCGATCGCGGTGGGATGCGCGGGGTCGGTGATGTTCCACAGCTGGATGGTGGTGTCGTCATAGGCGGTCGCCAGGGTGCGGCCGTCCGGGCTGAAGGCGATGGTGGCCGGCCCCGCGAAGCGCGTCCGCAGGGCGATGGGCGATCCGGCGACGACCGGGTGGGACGGATCACTGACGTTCCACAGATACACCGTGTGGTCGTAGGTGAGGACGGCGAGGACGCGGCCGTCGGGGGAGAACCGCAGCGAACGATGTCCGGCGTCTCCCCGCATGAACGGCTTGCTCAGCAGCACCGGCAGGTCGGGCCGCGTCACGTTCCACAGCCGGAGCCTGCCGTCCCGGGCCGCCGTGCCCAGCACCCGCCCGTCCGGCCGGAACGCGCTGGTGCGGCCGACGATGTCCGAGGTCGGCAGCGACCACAGGCGCACCTTGCTGTCGCCGCTGCCGGTGGCGAGGGTCCGCCCGTCGGGGCTGAACCCCAGGGCGTACATCTCCCCGCTGCTGCCCGCGAGCGGCTCCCCGACCTGCGACGGCGACGAGGGGTCGCTGACGTTCCACAGGCTCGCCGTGCTGTCCGCGCTCGCGGCGGCCAGCCTGCTGCCGTCCGGGCTGAAGGCCACCGACCAGATCGGCCCGGTGTGCCCGGCCAGCGGTGAGCCGAGCGCGGCCGGGTGGGCGGGGTCGGTGACGTTCCACAGCCGGATCGTGTCGTCCGCGCTGCCGCTGGCCAGGGTGTGCCCGTCCGGGCTGAACGCCACCGAGTGCACGAGGTCCGTGTGGCCCTTCAGCGCGGTGCGGTACGGCTTGGGGTGACGCGGGTCGGCCGTGTTCCACAGCATGATCGTGTCGTCGTCACCGCCCGCCGCGAGGGTGTGTCCGTCGGGGCTGAACGCGACGCTGCGCACCGCGGCGCTGTGCCCGCGCAGGGCGCCGAGCTCACCCGGCCGGCGCGGGTCGGACACGTTCCACAGCCGGACCGTGTGGTCCTCGCCGGCCGAGGCCAGCGTGCGTCCGTCGGGGCTGAACGCGATCAGGTAGATCGTGCCCCGGTGGCCGGCGAGCGGCTTGCCGAGCGGCTTCGGGCGGGCGGGGTCGGTCACGTCCCACAGCCGGATCGTCCCGTCGTCCCCGGCGCTGGCGAGGGTGTGCCCGTCGGGGCTGAACACGGCGCTGCTCACCCAGCTGGTGTGGCCGGTCAGCGGCCTGCCGAGCGGCTTGGGGTGGCGCGCGTCGGCCACGTTCCACAGCCGGACGGTCCGGTCGTAGCTGGCCGTGGCCAGCGTCCTGCCGTCGGGGCTGAAGGAGGTCAGATAGACCGCACCGGTGTGGCCGGACAGGGGTGTGGCCAGCGGCGCGTTCACGATCGAGATCAGCCTGCTGTACGTGCCCTCGTCGCCCGGGCGCAGATGGTGGGCGACCAGGTCGAGCTGGGCGGCCAGCGACGGATCCGTGCGCTGGACCCGGTCGGCCTCGGCGAGCACCTGCTCGAAGACGGCGTCGTCCCGTTGCTGCCGGGCGATCACCGCCGAACCGCCCGCGACCAGGGCCAGCACCACCAGCGCCGCCACCGCGGCCCGGCTGAGCAACACCGAGCGCTTGCGCAGCCGGACCGCCGCGGCCAGGAACTCCACCGCGCTGCGGGTCAGATACGTGTCCCCGGCCGACCGCGCCCAGTTGCGCGCCTGCTCCAGCCGGGAGCCGCGGTAGAGAAGGGAGCTGTCCCGGCCCGAGTCCTCCCAGGCCCGGCCGTCCTCCTCCAGCCGCTGGCGCAGCAGATGGTCGCCCCGGTCGTCGTCGATCCAGTGCCGTAGCCGGGGCCAGGCGTGCAGCAGCGCCTCATGGGTGATCTCCACGGTGTCCGCGTCCAGCGTCACCAGCCGGGCCCGTACGAGGGCCTCGAGGGACTCCTCCGTCTTGCCGGGGTCCGCCGACTCCTCCGCCAGCTGCCGCCGGGTGCCCCGCCGCCGCGTGGCCTGGGTGTCCTCGCCCAGCCGGACCAGCCGCAGCAGGAGCAGCCGGGCTGCCGCGCGGGCCGCGGGATCGAGCCCCGACCAGGCGCGCTCGGCGGTTGCCGCGACGGCCCCCTGGATGCCGCCCGCCGCGCGATAGCCGGCCAGCGTCAGCCGTCCGGCCTTGCGGCGCTGCCAGGTGGCGAGCAGGGCGTGCGAGAGCAGCGGGAGCACGCCCGCGTCGTGGGCGCCGCGCGGTCCGTCGGCGCTGACCTCGCGGACGATCAGCTCGGCGAGCCCCGGTTCCAGCTCCAGACCCACCGCCTTGGCCGGACCGGTCACCGCCTCGCGCAGCTCGGTGCTGGTCAGCGGGCCGAGCACCATGTGCCGGTGCTGGAGGGCGTCGGCCAGTTCCGGGTAGCCGAGGCACTGCTCGTAGAAGTCGGCGCGGATGCCGAGGACGACGAGCACCGGTGCGGGCTCGCCCGAGTCGGCGGGCGGGGTGCAGGCGGCGTGCAGGAGCTGGATGAACGTACGCCGGTCCGTCTCGTCGGCACAGAGGGTGAAGGCTTCCTCGAACTGGTCCACGACGACGACCGGGCGGCACCCGGCGGACGCCTCCCGTCGGGCCCACTCCGCCACGGCCTCGCGGGCCGCCTGGGCCACCCGTGGGGAGTCGGAGCCGGGAACCGCCGGGTTCTCCGTGGCCTCCTGTTCGGCCCGGCGCGCCTCGGCGGCGACAGTGCCGAGATCGGGGACGAGGCGGACCAGCTCACCGAGGGGGTCGGCACCCGGGACGAGGTGCAGGACGTAGTCGGCGGTGGTTTCCTGCGGATCCTGGGAGGTGGCGCTTGTGTGCGGTATGCCGGTGCCGCGTCCGTCGTGCAGCGCGCCGCCTCGTACGGCGGGGACCAGGCCGGCGTTCAGCAGGGAGGACTTCCCCGCTCCCGAGGCGCCCACCAGCATCACCAGACCGCCGGTCCGCTCGGCGGCGCGGAGTTGGGCGATGAGCGCGCTCGTGCTCCGTTCCCGGCCGAAGAACCACCGGGCATCCTCCTGCCGGTAGGGGGCGAGGCCCCGGTAGGGGCAGACGCCTCCGGTGAGGGGCGAGGCCTGGGCCGGAGACGGCCGGTTCTCCTCGGCGGGCGGTGCGGGCCGGTCGCCCACCGGGTCGGCCAGCGCGCGCTCCCACAGCCGCTGCCAGTGTGCGAGGTCGTACAGGCCCGTGGACACCGGCGAGGGCCGCAGCCGCCGTGCCTCCGGAATCAGGATGTGCAGCACCGCCGCGAGGGCGGCGAACTGGGCCGGTACGTTCCTGGCCCGGCGCCAGTCGCTGATCCGCTGCGCGGACACCCGCACGGGCCGCCCGCGTTCGTCGACCCGCTGCAGCCGTACGACCGCCTCGGCGACGCTCTTGAGGGGAGGGTTTCCAGCCTCCTTGTACAGCAGCGCGAGGCGCTCGGCGAAAGCTGTGCGTGTCCCTGAGTCGGAACTCAAGGTCCCACCCCTTTACGTTCCCCCCGCGTCTGGACGTCCGGACCGGAAAACCCACCCTATACGTCTGACCTGCGGATAAGTACCGGACCGGAGGCAGCGGTCTCCTCGCCGTGGGCAACAGATGGCAGGATCCGGACCCGGTAGTGAACCCGTCACACACCGTCCGGACAGGCCACGGCCCTGTGCGCGGGCAGACAGGCTTCGGTGCCGAAGGATCTCGGCCAACTTCGATCGAAGGCAGGGAGCGGCGACGAGACGGTCGCATGAGCCCGTGAGCCTGGAGAACCGGTTCCATTCTTCGATCGGTACCGAGCCGACGCGGCACCGATCGACACCTCTGCACCGTTCGGCACCGGTCCCCACGAGGGGAGGGACCGGTGCCGGACGGGCAGGGGGATGTGGCCGAGTGGGCCGGGTGACGTTTCACGTGAAACACCGCTCAGGCGAAACAGCGGGCGATGTCGGACACGTAGGCGCCGCGGCCCGGTCCGTTTCAGTCGGCCGTTGTGTTCACCTCGAGCCATCCGGCCGCGCGGGCGGTGGCCACGGCGTGGCGTTCGGCCTCCTCGGCGGAGGCGTTCAGAGCCGCGTCCTGCCCCCGCGCACTGCCCCCGGCCGCGAGAGCGGCGGCCTGGGACGCCGCCAGCGCCGCGCGCAGGGCGGCGGAGGCCGTGGAGGCCGTGCCGGATGCGAGTGAGTCCGTGGCTGCAGTCGCGCCGCGGTCGCCTCGTGCCGCGGCCACCTGGGCGGCCAGCGCCGCGGTGGCGGCGGCGTTGCGGGCGCAGCGGGCGTCCGCGGCGGGGTCGGGGGCGGACACGGTGAGCGCGGCGAGCGACTCGGCCGACAGTCGCAGCGCGTTGGCGGCCCGGCCGACGGGGTCCCTTGGGACGACCTCGGCCGCGTCCTGGCCGACACCGGCGTACCGGCACGCGGCTACGGCACGGTCGTAGGCGCTGTGCGCGCGGGCCCCGTGGAGCCTGCGCAGTACCTCGGCCCGGAGGCGGTGCGGCGCCTCGGCCTCCTCCGTGACCGCTCCGGCCGCCGCTTCTTCCCGTTCGCTCATCCTCGGCCTCCCTCGTCCGGGACGACATCGCACCCTGGTCCTGGGTGCGGGCAGGGTGCCACGTCGGCCGTGAAGAGGCCAGAAGCGTGGCTGCGGGCTCGGCGTGCCCTGGATATCTGACTGACCGTCAGATACGGTGCCCGTCGGTGGCTGTTCCCGAAGGTGAGCGTCCCGTTCCCGAAGGGGTGAGTGACATGCACAAACGTCCCCCGTGCCCGCGACCGCCCGGTGCTCCGCGCTGGGTCGCGATGTTCCACCTGCCGTCCCAGGACTCCTGGACGGTGGGCGCGGAGTCCGCCGACCGGGCTCCCGTGCAGTACGCCGTCGGAGACATGACCCAGACCGTGCGGGCGCGCGGCGAGGAGGTGACGGTCGCGCTGTGGGGGCCCAGGGACGGCGCCTGGCACCTCTTCGACACCCCGGCCGGCAAGGTGTCCGCTCCCGCTCCGGCCACCTCGGCCGGCCGGTCCGCGCCGGGCACCGGTGAACCGGCCAAGCTCGCGGAACGCATGACGGACCGCCGGCACCAGGTGCTCATGGCCGGCCTGAGCAAGGCGGGCCTGTACGACCTGAGCGCCGAGGACGGCGAGGCGGTGCGGACGATGGCCGACCTGCTCGACGAACCCACGGTCCGCCGGGTGGCCCACTGGCTCTCGGTCGCGGGCGGGGAGCGGTAGCGGGCACGGACCCGGTCGGGGAGCGGCCGCGCGTACAGGGGCCGGCTCACGGGAACGGGGCCGATCCGGCAGGCGATGGCGTGAACAGGGCTGATTCGGTGAGCGGTTCGCGGGGCAGTGACGTCCAGGAAGCCACCGTCCAGAGCTGGAGGACGCATGAAGGTCTCCGTCGACCGCTCCCTGTGCTACGGCTCTGCCGAGTGCGCACACCGGGCGCCGGGCGTGTTCGCGTTCGAGGACGGTTACGGCGTCGTACGGCCCGGCCGGGAGGGGGCCGCCGACGACCCGCAGGTCCAGGAGGCGGCCGAGAAGTGCCCCTCGCAGGCGATCGTGCTCACGGAGCGGGGATCCGGAGCAGGGACCCGGTGAGCCCTGATGACGTGACTCACGCGGTGGACGGCGTGGCGGCCGGCCCGGCCGGGTAGGACCACTCGAAGCCGGCCAGTGCCCGGGCCCGGGCCTCGGCGACCGCCATCCGGGCCGTGCGCTCGACGGGGTCGACGTGGGACGCCTGGCCCGTGACCTGGCCCTCCCACTTGCGGTACAGCAGGCCGGCCTCCGCGCAGAACCAGCCGCGGCTCACCGCGTCCAGCGCCAGCAGCAGCCCCGTGTCCTCCGACGCCGGCAGGGCCATCCAGCCGCCGAGCGCGAGGAGCAGCTCGCGCCGGACGCACAGGGTCGCCGGATGGACCGGTGCGCGGAAGTCGTTCCGCTTCCAGTGATCGAGCACGACACCGCGTTCGAGCGGGCCGTCGTCCGGATCGCCGGGGAAGCCTACCGTCGAGCCGTCCGGCAGCAGATCCAGAGCCCGGGACGTCGTCCAGCCGACGCTGCGGTGCGCCTCCAGTACGGCCACATCGCGGCCCAGCGCGCCCGGCGTGAGCCGGTCGTCGGCGTCCAGGACCTTGACGTACGCGCCCCCGGCGCGCGCCAGCGCGATCGTGCGGGCGATTCCGGGCCCGCCCGGCCGGCCCTGGCCGAAGCTCACGCGCGTGTCGTGCGGGACGTACGGGCGGACCTCGTCCGTCGTACCGTCCTGCTGGATCACCCACTCCCACTCCCAGCCACCGGGGAGCCGCTGCTCGCTCAGGGACGCGTAGGCGTCCGGCAGGAAGCGCGCGGACGGGCCGTGGACAGCGGTGACAACGGTGACGCGCCGGGTCACGGCAGCACTCACCACCTTTCCGGGATGTCGTCGGGGCATCCTCCCAGCTCATACAACAGCGCGAGACCCCCGGCCGAACCCGGCCGGGGGTCTTTTCGTGTCGACTGGTGCGTACGCAAGTCGCCGTGCGGTCGAGACGTTGCGGTACTGCGTGGGAGCGGGGGCTCAGCAGTCGAGCTGAGCGGCCGAGGGCCCTTCGGGGGTGGTCGTGGTCTCCGCCTGGGTGTCGGTGAGGGGACGGTGCCGGCAGCTGGGGGACTTACCGTGGGCCTCGGCCCGGATGCGCTGCTTCATCGTGGGGGGCAGGGCGCTGGCATGGGACCAGGCCCAGTGCCGTGGTGCCGGGATCGTCGGGATCGTCGGGATGGTCCTGTGCGCGGTGCCGGTGCTGGGGCCCTCGGGCCGGGGTGCGGCCGCCGCGGTCGTGGCGGTCGTGGTGGTGACGAGTCCGAGCGCGGTGCACAGCGCGAGAAAAGCGGTGACGAGAGCGGTCCACAGCTTCATGACCTTGTTCTGGGTCATGGCCCCTCACTTTCGGGTTGGGCGATTTGCGTACTTTGCTCATGATGTGTATGTGGGCCGCGAAGTGGTGGACCGACGCCCGCGACGCGTCGATGTTCCGATGAACACCACTCGGATGGCCGTAAGAGGGTCGGAAAACCCCAAAACCAGGTGAGAGTGAGCGAAGAGGGAGCAAAGTAACCGTCCGTGGGGGTGTGATCACCCTCCGATCGGAATGGCGCCGGACCTGGTTTATTGCGCTGCCGGAGGCGGGAGTTGGGGCCTCACGCAGGTCACCGATCGGTATCGGTCGGTGTGTATAGTCGGGCGCCAGAGGTCCCCTACGTCAAGGAAAGACGAGGTCGCGCGGTGAAGAAGCTGCTCCTGGTCGCACTGGCCGCCATCGGCGGGCTCCTCGTGTACCGCCAGATCCAGGCGGATCGCGCCGAGCAGGATCTGTGGACGGAGGCGACTGACTCCGTGCCCACGGGTTCGTGAGTGCCGATACCAGAATCTGAAACAGGCCCCGACCGCCCTACGCGGTCGGGGCTTTGTGCTGTCCGCGGTCCCGCCGGTCGTGTTGCGGGGACTCGCGGGGTGCTGTAGCCGCCGGACCGTGCGCCACTGGGCGTTGCCGGGCGTTTCGGACGGCCGTCCGCGTTGCCCGGATGGCGCAGGGGCGTACGGGGCAGGATGGAGCGCGGTCCGGTACGACTAGGGGAGGGCGGCACGTGTACGACTGGGGACGGCGGCACGTGCGGGAGCGAGGGCGGCGTACGGCGTGGTGGCGGCGGTACGGTCGCCGGGCGGTCTGCGGCGCCCTGCGGACGGCCCTGCTGCCGGGGCTGTGCGCGCTGCTGGTCCTGACGGGCGGTACGGCACCCGCGTCCGCGTACGGGAACGCCACCACCGCCGAGAGCGGGCCGCCGGAGCCGTACGCCTTCTCGCCCGGCGCCCGGAGCGTCGAGGGTGCGACGGGCGTCGCGACGGCACCCCGGCTGGACGCGGGCCGTACCTACCGCAGCTCCCTCCCGAGGAACGGCAGGCTCTACTACCGCCTCGAACTCGGGGCCACCGACACGGCCTACGTCCCCGTCACCGCCGTACCCCCTGCCGACGCCACCGTCTCCGCCACCGACGGCATCAGCGTGTCGGTCCAGGACGCCACCGGCACGCCCTGCTCCTTCGCCAGTGCCCGCTTCGGCGCCGGGCTCAGCCCGCGCCCGGTCACCGCGCTGGGACAGCGGGAGTACGGCAAGGCGGTGTGCCAGGGCAGGGGGACGTACTACGTGGTCGTCCGGCGCCTCGACGCCCAGGGCTCCGGTACGGCCGCCCCCTCGCAGCGCTGGGACCTGGAGATCGCGCCCGCCACGGAACCGCGTACGGCGCGAGCCGGGTCCACCGCGGCGCCGCAGGCCTGGGACTCCGCCACGCCCGAGCCGCTCACCGGTGAGCCCCGCGACCGTTCCGGCGGCGCCGGTTTCGCCTCCGCGAGCCCGCTCGGCCAAGGGGTCTGGCGGACGTCCCTCGTACCCGGCGAGACACGGTTCTACAAGGTGCCGGTCGACTGGGGGCGACAGCTCCACGCCTCCGCCGAACTGGGCAGCGCCACCGGGCACGGCTATGTCGGCGGCGCCCTGAACGTCTCCCTCTACAACCCCGTCCGCGGCCGTGTCGAGGACGCCGCCCTCGGCTACACCGGCACGCAGAAGCCCGCCGTACTCGCCCCGCTCCCGCCGGTGGAGTACGCCAACCGCTACGCCGTCCCCGCCGGGGTGACCTCCGTCCGCTTCGCCGGCGACTACTACCTGGTGCTGCATCTCAGCGAGCAGCTGGCCCGCACGTTCGGGCGGGGACCCTTCGGGGTGACCCTGCGGGTCCGGGTGGCCGGGCGGGCGCACGCCGGCCCGGAGTACGCCGGCCGGCCCGTGCCGGGGGAGGTGTTCACGGTCACGGAGCAGGACCGGGAGGAGGCGCTCACCGGGAGTACCGGGGGCGGGAACGACCCGGTGATGGGGCTCGTCGCGATCGGCGGAATCGGCCTGGGTACGGCGCTGCTGCTGGTGCTCGCAGGCTGGACGGTGACGGCACGGCGGGCCGAGCGGACCCAGCCGGCTCAGACGCGGGTCAACGCCCAGAAACCCACGGCGTAGCAGGCCAGCGCCAGCAGAACGATCGGGATCGCGACCTTGGCCGGCGGCCCGGGACGCCGGTTCCGCCTGGCCCGGCGTGCTCTCCGCCCTTGTGCGGGCGCGCCTGAAGCCGGCTGGGCCGGAGAGGGGACCTGCGCGTTCCGAGCGGTGTACGCGGCAGTGGAGGCATCGACAGGATCGCCCGCGCCCGCGCCGGGGGACGGTACGCCGCTCCAGGGGGCGGGGGCATACGGAGCCCGGGGAGCGTGGTGAGCGTGGGGGCTGTGGACCTGCGGGCCGATGTACGGCTCGTGGAGGGGGAGTTGAGGGGCGAGCGAGGGGGGTGGGAGCTGTTGGCTGTATGAGGGGTACGGGGTGGGATCCACGGCCCGCGGTCCGTGCTGCGCGCTGTACGGGCCCTGCTCGTCGGCATGCCGGGGCGCCCGCCAGGCGTACGGCTCGGAGGCCGGGGGTCCTTGGGAGGGGGTCCGGGGATCCTGGACGGACGCCGGGGGATCCAGCGGCGGCGGCAGACGGAAACTGCCGGTGTCCGAGAGCGAGCCGGTGCCCGCGTCGGCACCCGATTCCGTACCGTCACCGGCACTGCTGCCACCGGCTGCACCGCCGCCACCCACATCGGCGCCTGCACCCGTGGCCGGGCGCGTATCCGGGTCCTCGGTCGGTTCCGCGGCGACTCCGGAGGCCCTCCTGAAGGGGCCGTCGGGGCCGAACCCCGGCGGGAGCGCGCCGAGTTGGTCGAAGACCTCGATCAGCTCGTCGTCGGGTTCGGGCTCCGGCAGGAGTTCCACTGCCGAGGCGAGCGCCTTGCGCGTACCCGTGGCGGTGCGGAAACGCGCGGCCGGGTCGGGCTGGAGCAGACCGGACACGACCTGCCAGAGCGGCTCCGGGATGCCCTTGGGCGGGCCGGGCGTCCCGTGCTCCGCGAAGTACTGCACGAGCGCCTTGGCGTCAGGCTTGGCGCCCTCGAGCAGATACAGCGCGACCAGGCCCACGGCGAACAGGTCGGCGGGGAAGTCGGGTTCGGCGCCGAGCATCTGCTCGGGGGCGAGGTAACCGGGCGTCCCCACCACGAGGTTGGTCTCCGTCAGCCGGGGCTCGCCCAGCCGCATGGCGATGCCGAAGTCGGACAGCCGCAGCCGCGGCCGGCCGGTCCCGGTGGCCTCGAGCAGGACGTTGGCGGGCTTGATGTCCCGGTGGATGACGCCCTCGGCGTGCACGGCGGCGAGACCGGACAGCAGCTGGTCGAGGAGGGTGCACACGAACGCCGGCGGCAGCGGGCCGTAGTCGCCGACGAGGTGGACCAGGGAGCCGCCGGCCACCAGGTCCATGGTGAAGAGCACCTTGTCGTCGTCGGCGGCCCAGCTGGCCGGAGCGAGGACATGGGGGTGGTCGATCCGCAGGGCCTGCTCCCGCACGAAGCGCAGCAGGGAGTGGGCGTCACGCTGCTGGAGCACCTTGGCGGCCACATAGCGCCGTCGGCGGTGGTCCCAGGCACGCCATACGGCGCCCACGCCCCCGCGACCGATCGGGTCGGCCAGCTCGTACCGGCCGGCGAACACCTCACCCATGGCAGCCCATCGCTCCTCCCCCGGGACCGGCGCCGGTCCCCCTGCCCCTTGTTCCCCGATTCCCCCGCTTCCCCGCCTTGTTCCCTCCTGGTCTCCCCCGTGACGAGTGATACGACCCCGCTCCACCTTCGAGGACGGTCCACCCCCGTGGACCGACACCCCCCCCGCGCCCGGGCGTCCCTCCTTGCCGGACTCTGGCCCGGCCCACGGACCCCCTCCGTGAACCGGACCCGGCCGTGGAACCTAGTTCTGGTGGGACTGGTAGTGCGCGACGGCGTCGGAGGTGCGGCCGGCGCCGTAGACGCGGAGGAACTCCGCCAGCTCCGGATGGCTCGGCGCGAGGCTGTCCGCGGCGGCGATGATGTCGCCCGCGGCGGCCACCGAGCGCAGCAGCGACTGGATCTCGCGGACCACCCGCTTGACCGTCGGCGCCCCGGAATTGCTCGTGGTCTGGGTGGTGTTGCTGAGCACGGATCCCCCCTGAGACTTCTTGATCTCGTCCATGCGCTCGGTCGCCTCGGCGGCGCTCACACTGCCGTCCGCGACCTGCGCCGCCAGTTCCTGCAGCAGCTGCACCCGCTGGACCACGGCAGGATTGCCGATCTTCGCGCGCTGCCCGCTCATCAGCTGCGAGAGCATCGGAGCGGACAGGCCCAGGACCGCCGCGAGACGGGCCTGGTTGAGCCCGAGATCGTCGATGAGCTTACGGAAGAGCGCCCCCAACGGCTCCCCGTACCAGTTCCGCTGCAGCTCCCGCGCTCTCGCGGTGGCTTCCTGCTGTGCGGCGTCCATTGCGTCTCCCCATCGCTTCCCCTAAAAACCGCGCGGTTCGCTGTAGCGAACCACGTCGAGCATCTTACGGAGCGTGGTCATTCGCGGGGACCCCCAATCTTTTTGCGGGATACCGGGGGTGACCCGGTACTCTGGTCTGCGGCGCCCACCGGAACGCGGTTCCTCCGGACGGGTCGCTGCTTCCCGGGGCCTTAGCTCAGTTGGTAGAGCGCCGTCTTTGCATGGCGGATGTCAGGGGTTCGACTCCCCTAGGCTCCACCCCGAAATGCCTCCCGACCTGCGGAAACGCAAGGCCGGGGGGCATTCTTCATGTTCAGGCCGCTGTACGTACGCACAGTGGCGCGGCGGTCACACGGGGAAGCGGGGCCGCTGCTCGACGGGCTCGACGCGTGAGGGCTCGGGTCGGCGATCGCGGTGGACACCGGCCCGGCCGGACAAGGGGCCCAGCCGGACAAGGTCCAGCCGGACACCGCCGGACCCGGTGCTGAGGGGGCCTCTCCCGGACGGTGGGGGCATGCAGGTTGTCGGCGAGGTGAGGAGCGACGCCGGCGTCTCCTGTCCGGCCACCGGTTCACAGAGGACGAAGTCCGGTTGTTCTCTGCCCTGTTGGGCCTCGCCCACGGACGGGCCGGATGGTTTCACGTGAAACGGGCCGTGGGCAGCGGGCGTTCAACCCTGCTGGCCCACGGCCCGTTTGACGGCCGACGGTTAGGTGATCGTGTCTGCTGCTGCCCTCCGGCCGGGCTGCTACTGGTCGTCCTCGTCCGAGGCGTCCTCCTCGGCCTGCTTCGCCTGGACCTCGGGGTCCAGGGGCGAGGTGCCGTCCACCGAGCTGAGCCGGCCGCCCGACTCCGGTACCTCCGTCGCGGCCGGCGGTTCGACCAGCCAGTCGGGGTTGGCCTGCTTGTCCCACCACTTCCAGGCCGCGAAGGCACCCCCGGCCAGCACGGTCAGCAGTGCCAGCGCCTTCACGGCGCGGCCCGCCCGGCACCGACGCTCGTGCCGGCGGGCCAGCTTCTGGATCTCCTCCGCCGAGACCTGGCCACGCAGTGCGGCCAGGGCGGCTGCGCCACGTGCGGCGGCCTCCTCGCGGACAGGAGCGGTCGCTGCCACGGCCTGCTCGATCCTCGGACGCGAGTACTCGGCGGCCTGTCGCGAGTACTCGGCAGCCTGCCGGGCAGCCTTACGGGCGCGGACGGCCGCCTCCTGCGCGGCCAGGTCCACCCTCGGCGGTACATGCGCACGAGCCTGCTCCAGACGCGGGGCGAGCCGGGCGTCGTACTGCACGCGGGCCTGTTCGGCGGCCTGCGACACCACGGGCGCCAGCCGTACGCGTGCCTCCTGCGCGTAGAGCGCGGCACGCTCCTTGGCCGTGTCGGCGTAGGGCGCCACCACTTCCGCGGCGTGCAGCACGCTGTCCTTCGCCGAGCCGGTCGCGGCGCGCACGCTGTCGATGCGGGTCACGGGTTCCTCCTCCTCGGTGGCGTACGGTATTTCGACTTTCCACCCTTTTACGGATCATGCCTGCCAACGGTCCGCGCGGCATGCGCGGACGGGCATATGGGTGCCGATTGCTCCCTTCGGCGCGATTCCGGGTAATCCCTGGCAACCTGATCCTGTCGTCGACACTGCCACGAATCCCCGCCCAGCGCTGCCTTCCGGGCGGAACTCAGGCCTGCCGGGCGACGTACGGTCCCGACCGTGCGAGGATCGGAGAGTCACAGAAAGACAACGGAAGGCAGATCGTGGCTGAGCAGCTTTACGCCACCCTGAAGACCAACCACGGCGACATCGTGGTCCAGCTTTTCCCGAACCACGCGCCGGAAACGGTCAGGAACTTCGTCGAGCTGGCGCAGGGCGAGCGCGAGTGGACCCACCCCGGCACGGGTGAGAAGAGCAAGACGCCGCTCTACAACGGCACGATCTTCCACCGTGTCATCAGTGGCTTCATGATCCAGGGCGGCGACCCGCTGGGCAGCGGCATCGGCGGCCCCGGCTACAAGTTCGGGGACGAGTTCCACCCGGATCTGTCCTTCAACAAGCCGTACCTGCTGGCCATGGCCAACGCCGGCCCCGGCACCAACGGCTCGCAGTTCTTCATCACCGTCGCCCCGACGACGTGGCTGAACCGCAAGCACACCATCTTCGGCGAGGTCACCGACCCGGCCAGCCAGAAGGTCGTCGACGCCATCGCCGCCCTGCCCACCGGCCGCAACGACCGCCCGGCGAACGACGTCGTGATCAACGAGGTCGTCGTCGAGAAGCGCGAGGGCTGAGCCCACCGCTCCCCGGACACCCGCAGGGAAACGACGTCACGTCCCACCGGGACACACCGGAACGTCCCGCAGGGAACCAAACGCCCCGCTCGTCCGTACCAAGGATGAGCGGGGCGGGGCATTGCCGGGGGGCAGTCCCACGACGAACAAGGGGAACCGATGGACCACGCCGAAGGCAGCACGCAGAACGCCGCCCACCGCGTGCCCGTGTGCTACCGGCACCCGGACCGTGAGACCGGTGTGCGCTGCACCCGCTGTGAGCGCCCCATCTGCCCCGAGTGCATGGTCAGCGCCTCGGTCGGCTTCCAGTGCCCCGAATGCGTGCGCGGCGGCAGCGGCACCGGCCACGCGCCGACGGCGGCCCGGCCCCGCACGGTCGCCGGTGGCACGGTCACGGCCGACCCGCGGCTGCTCACCAAGGTGCTGATCGGCATCAACCTCGCCGTGTTCCTGGTGCAGATCGCCGTAGGTGACCGCTTCACCAACCGGTTCGAACTGATCGGACAGGCCTACGCCCCCCTCCTCCCCGGGGTGCAGGGCATCGCTCAGGGCCAGTACTACCGCCTGCTGACCGCGATGTTCCTGCACGGCGGCTACGCCCACATCCTCTTCAACATGCTCAGCCTGTGGTGGATCGGCGGCCCCCTGGAAGCCGCCCTCGGCCGCGCCCGCTATCTCGCCCTCTACTTCGTCTCGGGTCTCGCCGGCAGCGCCCTCACCTATCTGCTCGCCGCACCCAACCAGCCCTCCCTCGGCGCCTCCGGAGCGATCTTCGGCCTCTTCGGCGCGACCGCCGTACTGATGCGCCGGCTCAACTACGACATGCGCCCGCTCATCGCCCTGCTGGTGATCAACCTCATCATCACCTTCACCTGGGCGAACATCGCCTGGCAGGCCCACATCGGCGGCCTGGTCGCCGGCGTCGTCACCGGGTACGCCATGGTCCACGCCCCGCGCCGGCGGAGGACGCTCGTCCAGTACGGCACCTGTGCGGTCGTACTCGCCGTCGTGGTGGTGCTCACGCTGGTCAGGACCACTCAGCTCACCTGATACCGAACCGTTGTCCACAGGGTGTGCCGGATCTTGTGCACGCTGTGCGGGCACAGCTGTGCCCCCTGTCGCTCGGATGTGTTCCCGCAGGTCAGACAGGGGGCAAACAGGTGTATGGAGGGCGGTCGGCCAGTCATACCGGCGTCAACGCCCGATGGGTTATCCACAGATCGTCGTTCTTTTCCCCATGTGGAAAACGCCTGTGGATAACTCAGTGGATAGCCCTGGGCAGAGCTACTTCCACTGCGTGGAGACACCGAAGCCGGCGGCGATGAAGCCGAAGCCGACCACGATGTTCCAGTTGTCCAGCGCGTCGATGGGCAGCGAGCCGTCCGTCACGTAAAAGACGACGATCCAGGCCAGGCCGATGACGAACATGGCCAGCATGACGGGCGCGACCCAGCCACGGCTGTTCAGCTTGATCGCCTGTGCCTGCTTCGCCGCCGGTGGCGTGTAGTCGGCCTTCTTGCGGATACGTGACTTCGGCACGAGGGTCTCTCCTGTCGATGCGCTGCGTGGCCGCGCAGATAACCGGTTCGGGGCTCGGGGCAGCGTACAAGGGTCAAGACGACGACTCTGTGTGCTCCCCCGGGCGTCCGTTAGCGTAGTGCTTCCGTGGCGCCGAAGGAGATAAGGGTACGTTGAGCAATTCTGCCGACTCCACCGGGACGCAATCAACGGGCTCCGGCCCCGGCCGCCGCCTGCGTGTCCGCCCCGTGCGGATGCTCACCGCGGCCGTCTTCGCGCTCGCGGGACTGATCTTCTTCACCAGCTTCAACACGGCCAAGGGCACCGACATCCGCCAGGACGGCTCCCTGCTGAAGCTGTCCGACCTGATCCAGCAGCGCAGCCGCAAGAACAAGGAGCTCGACGAGTCCGACGCGGCCCTGCGCGGGAGCGTGGAGTCCCTCGCCGAGAGTGACGACGGCAGCAGCACGGCGCAGGACCGCAGGCTCAGTGGGCTGGAGGAGAGTGCCGGCACTCAGAAGCTCACCGGCCACGCCATCACCGTCACCCTCAACGACGCCCCGCCCAACGCCACCGCCAAGCTCCCCGGCTATCCCGAGCCGCAGCCCGACTACCTGGTCATCCACCAGCAGGACCTGCAGGCCGTGGTGAACGCGCTGTGGCAGGGCGGCGCCCGGGGCATCAAGGTCATGGACCAGCGGCTGATCTCCACCAGCGCGGTGCGCTGCGTCGGCAACACCCTGATCCTCCAGGGCCGGGTGTACTCACCGCCGTACAAGATCACGGCGGTCGGCGATCCGGACAAGCTGCAGCAGGCGCTCGCGGCGAGCAAGGCGATCCAGACCTACATGGTCTACGTCAACGTCTACGGCCTCGGCTGGAAAGTCACCGACGACGGGACGGTGACTCTTCCCGGCTACTCGGGCACAGTGGATCTGCACTACGCCAAGCCCGTGCAGTAGCCAGACACCCGTCAGCCGTCCGCCAGCCATCCGTCCCGGAGGCGCCGGTGCGAGTGATCGTCCGGACCGTCAGCGAGCTGTGCATCACCGTCGGCACTCTGATCGTGCTCTTCGTCGTCTATGTGCTGTTCTGGACGGGAGTGCGGGCCGACAGTGCCATGAACGAACAGATCGACCAGCTGCACCGGCAGTGGTCGAAGGGGAGTGTGCGGCCGGCGGCCGCCGCGCCGGGCGAGCAGACGGTCACCGCGACGAGACCGTCGCCCTACTACTACGGCAGGGCTTTCGCGATCATGTACATCCCGCGGCTCGGTTTCACGTGGAACAAGCCGGTCCTGGAGGGCACCGGCCGGGACGTACTGGCGCAGGGACTCGCCCACTACGCGGGCACCGCGCAGCTCGGCCGGGCGGGGAACTTCGCGGTGGCCGGTCACCGGCGCACGTACGGCGACCCGTTCAAGGACTTCCCCGCGCTGCGCCCGGGCGACGCCGTCGTCCTCACGGACGGGACGACCTGGTTCACGTATCGGATCGACAAAGGGCCCTACAAAACCGTGCCGACGGACGTTGAGGTCATCGACCCTGTGCCACGTAAGTCCGGGTATACGCGTCCGGGCCGGTATCTGACGCTGACCACGTGCGATCCGGAATGGGGGCACAGTCACCGGCTGATCGTCTGGGCGCACCTGGATTCCACACAGTCTGTGGAGGCAGGCGAACCGGAGGCGCTGCGCCGTTAGTCTGGTGGCGTACGGCGTGAGTCAGGTGCCGTGGGGATACGGAAGGAACGGCATGTACGGCTGGATCTGGCGGAATCTGCCGGGGAACGCGTGGGTGAAGGCGCTCATCTCACTCCTACTGATCCTGGCCGTGGTCTACATCCTGTTCCAGTACGTCTTTCCGTGGGCCGAACCGCTGATGCCCTTCAACGATGTGACGGTGGACAACCAGTGAGTGCGCGGATTCTCGTCGTCGACAACTACGACAGCTTCGTCTTCAACCTGGTCCAGTACCTGTACCAGCTGGGTGCCGAGTGCGAGGTGCTGCGCAACGACGAGGTGTCGACGGCGCATGCCCAGGACGGCTTCGACGGGGTGCTGCTCTCGCCCGGGCCGGGGACGCCGGAGGAGGCCGGGGTGTGCGTGGACATGGTCCGCCACTGCGCGGCCACCGGAGTGCCGGTCTTCGGGGTGTGCCTCGGCATGCAGTCGATGCAGGTGGCGTACGGCGGGGTGGTGGACCGGGCGCCGGAGCTGCTGCACGGCAAGACCTCGCTGGTGGAGCACGAGGGCAAGGGCGTCTTCGCGGGCCTGCCCTCGCCCTTCACGGCGACCCGCTACCACTCCCTGGCCGCCGAGCCGGCGACGGTCCCGGCCGAGCTGGAGGTGACCGCCCGCACCCACGACGGCATCATCATGGGCCTGCGCCACCGTGAACTCCTGGTCGAGGGCGTGCAGTTCCATCCCGAGTCGGTGCTGACCGAGCACGGGCACCGGATGCTGGCCAACTGGCTGGTGGAGTGCGGCGACCAGGGTGCCGTGGCGAGGTCGACGGGGCTGGCCCCGGTGGTGGGCAGGGCCACGGCGTGACCGCCCTGCGCCCGGAGCGCGAGACCGATGCCTCGTACGGGGATCAGTCGTACGAGGCTTCCGGTGCGCTTGGGGACTGGGACGCGGGGGCGTACCAGGAGCCGTACGGGGAGCCGTACGAGCGGACATACGAGCAGGAGTACGAGCGGGCGCCGCAGGAGCAGCCGTACCGGCCCGCGCTGGACGACGAGACGATGGCGCTGCGGGTCCCCGATCCGCTGACGGGCTCGGAGAGCGGGGCTCTCCGCGCCTCTGCGGCCCCGTCCGCCTCCTCCGCCACCGGACCGGCGGTCGGTGGCCGTGCGGCCCGCAGAAAGGCCGCCAAGCGCCGTGGCGGGCGTCATGGCGGCGGCCGGGAGACGGCACCCGCGGAGACGCCGGAGACCGGGGAGCCCGGCCGGCCGCTGTCCCGGGTCGAGGCGCGGCGGCAGCAGCGGCTGCGCAAGCCCAGCCCGGGCGTCGTCGCGAGCCGGGCGATCGGTGAGGTGTTCATCACCACCGGCGTGCTGATGCTGCTGTTCGTCACCTACCAGCTGTGGTGGACCAACATCCGCGCCAACGCGCAGGCGGGCAGCGAGACGCACCAGCTCCAGAACGACTGGGCGAGCGGCAAGCGCAACCCCGGGGTGTTCGCGCCCGGGCAGGGTTTCGCCATCCTGCACATCCCCAAGCTCGACGTGGTCGCGCCGATCGCGGAGGGCGTGAGCACCGAGAGGGTGCTCAACAAGGGCATGGTCGGGCACTACGGTGAGCCCCCGCTGAAGACGGCGATGCCCGATGCGAAGACCGGCAACTTCGGTCTCGCCGCCCATCGCAACACGCACGGCGAACCGTTCCGGTACATCAACAGGCTCGAGCCGGGGGACGCGGTCGTGGTCGAGACGCAGGACTGGTACTTCGTGTACAAGGTGACCTCGACGCTGCCGGTGACCTCGCCGACCAACACGAGCGTGCTGGACCCCATCCCGAAGGGCTCGGGCTTCACCAAGCCGGGCCGCTACATCACCCTCACCACCTGCACGCCGGAGTTCACCAGCAAGTACCGGCTGATCGTCTGGGGCAAGATGGTCGAGGAACGCCCGCGCAGCAAGGGCAAGCCGGACGCGCTCATCGAACAGGGCTGACGCGAGTAAGGGCAGAGGCAGAGGACACTGTGGCAGCGACCGCCGACGACACCGAAGAACACACGGACGCCTCCGATTCGAGTCCCGCCCGGCGGGGCCGGCGTCCGGGCCGCATAGCGACGGCGGTCAGCGTCCTTGGTGAAATCCTCATCACCGCAGGTCTGTTGCTCGCCCTCTTCGTCGTCTACTCCCTCTGGTGGACGAACGTAATAGCGGATCGCAAGGCGGACAAGCAGGCTGAAAAGGTGCGCCAGCACTGGGCGCATGCCACGGACTCCGGTCCCGGCGCACTGGACACCAAGGACGGCATCGGCTTCCTGCACGTGCCCGCGATGCACAACGGCGAGGTCCTGGTGGAGAAGGGCACGGGCACGGACGTCCTGAACGACGGCGTGGCCGGCTACTACACGGACCCGGTCAGGGCCACGCTCCCCACGAGCGGCAAGGACGGCAACTTCACCCTCGCCGCCCACCGGGACGGGCACGGCGCGAAGTTCCACAACATCGACAAGGTGGAGAAGGGCGACCCGATCGTCTTCGAGACGCGGGACAACTGGTACGTCTACAAGGTCTACTCGATCCTCCCGGAGACCTCGAAGTACAACGTCAAGGTCATCGATCAGGTCCCGAAGGAGTCCGGCAAGAAGAAGCCGGGGCACTACATCACCCTGACGACCTGCACGCCCGTGTACACCTCGGAGTACCGCTACGTGGTCTGGGGCGAGCTGGTCCGGGTGGAGAAGGTGGACAGCGAGCGGACGCCGCCGGAGGAACTGCGGGGCTGACGGCCGGGTCCCGGCGCCCCCTCGGGGGAGCCGGGTGCCCAAAGGGGCCCTTGGCACCACCGTGCGGTGCCAAGGGCCCCTTTGGCTGGGTCGGATTCAGTCTCCGTGCGCTAGCCCGTTATGCCGCCGAAGATGTTGCCCCCGTTGTTGCCGCCGTTGTCTCCACCGCCGAAGTCGGCGGTGGTGAGGACGATCTGGGTGTTGCCCGGGTCCGCCTGCGTGCCCTGCTGCGGGCTCTGCTGGATGACCCGCGCCTTGTCATCGGTGGGCCCGTTGACCTGGATCTTCGTGAAGCCCTGCTGTTGCAGGATCTGCTGAGCCTGCTTCAGGGTCTGGGTCGTGACGTTCGGCACCTGCGTCTGCTGGCTGCCCTGGAACATGCCGACGTTGATGGCGATCGGCGTGTTCTTGGCGACCTGCTTGCCCACCTCGGGATTGGTCGAGAGGACCTTTCCGTCGTCGTCCTGGTTGGGGGTGGGGGTTGGGGTGCAGGTGGCGTTGGGGGCCAGGCCCAGCTGCTGCAGCTCGGCCTTCGCGTCGTCGCAGGACTTGCCGATGACGTCGCCGGGAATGGTGACCTTGTCCTCGGGCTTGGCGACCGTGAGGGTGATCGTGGAGCCCTTCTGCTTCTGCGTGCCACCCTGCGGGTCCTGTTTGATGACCACGCCGGCCGTCCGGTCCGACACCTCGGTCTGCTTCTCGACCAGGAAGCCCTTGGCTTTGAGCTGGGCCTCTGCCTGGTCGTACTGCAGGCCCTGGACATCCGGCACGTCGACCTTCGGCGCGCCCGTCGAGACCACCAGGGTGATCGTGTCGCCCTTCTTGACGTCCACACCCGCCTTGGGGTCCTGGGAGCAGACGTTGCCCTTCGGCTGGTTGTCGCACGGCTTGCGGACGGGCGCCGCCAGTTTCAGGTCCGAGTTGGCGGCCATCTTCTGGGCCGTGGCGTAGCTGTTGTCGACGAAGTTCGGGGCCGGGAAGGTCTGGTCGGTGTTCTTCCCGTCGGCCACCCACTTCCCGATCAGGATCGCGCCGATCAGGACCAGGATGCCCGCGACCACCAGCAGGATCGTGGAGGTGTTGGACTTCTTCTGCGGCTGGCGGCGGCGGCTGGTGGGTTCGTCGTAGCCGTAGCCGCCGTCGTCCGGGTTCATCGGCGGGAGCATGGTGGTCGCTCCCGCGCCGGCGTCCGGGCGCAGGGCCGTCGTCGGCTGGTCGTCGGGGTAGCCGCCGTAGCCCACCGCGCCCATCGCGGCCGTCGCCGCGACCGGCTGGCCGTCGAGACAGGCCTCGATGTCGGCGCGCATCTCGTCGGCCGACTGGTAGCGGTAGTCCGGGTCCTTGACCAGTGCCTTCAGGACGATCGCGTCCATCTCGGGCGTGATCTCGGGGTCGAAGACCGACGGGGGCTGGGGTTCCTCGCGGACGTGCTGGTACGCCACGGCGACGGGAGAGTCGCCGACGAAGGGGGGCCTGACCGTCAGCAGCTCGTAGAGCAGGCAGCCGGTCGAGTACAGGTCCGACCGCGCGTCGACCTGCTCGCCCTTCGCCTGCTCCGGCGAGAGGTACTGGGCCGTACCGATCACTGCGGCGGTCTGGGTCATGGTCATGCCGGAGTCGCCCATGGCGCGGGCGATACCGAAGTCCATCACCTTGACCTGGCCGTTGCGGGTCAGCATGACGTTGGCCGGCTTGATGTCGCGGTGGACGATGCCGTTGCGGTGGGCGTACTCCAGACCCTGGAGGATGCCGATGGTCATCTCCATCGCACGCTCGGGCAGGAGCTTGCGCCCGGAGTGAAGAAGCTCACGCAGCGTCGAGCCGTCCACGTACTCCATGACGATGTACGGGATCGAGACCCCGTCGATGTAGTCCTCGCCCGTGTCGTAGACCGCGACGATCGCGGGATGGTTGAGCGAGGCGGCCGACTGGGCCTCCCGGCGGAACCGGGCCTGGAAGGAAGGGTCGCGTGCCAGGTCGGCGCGCAGGGTCTTCACTGCCACGGTGCGGCCCAGGCGGGTGTCATGCGCGAGGTAGACCTCTGCCATGCCACCACGGCCGAGCACCTGGCCCAGCTCGTACCGGCCGCCGAGGCGACGCGGCTCTTCCATAGCTACCTACCAGCCCTCTCCGTCGGTCTCGGCCGCGCACCCACGTGCACGGCCGGAGGCTGCCGTCCGGGCCTACCGTACCCGGCTCGCTTTGTGTGACCTGGCCAAGCCCGTAACCCGATACAGGACCGGTATCGCAACGTGCGGCGATGTGAAGGGGATGTGATGGGGGTCACTTCCGTCACTTCTTGGACTGGATGACCGCCTCCATGACGTTCTTGGCGATCGGCGCGGCCAGGCCGCCACCGGAGATGTCGTCGCGGTTGGCGCTCTCGTCCTCGATGACCACGGCCACGGCGACCGGCGAGCTGCCGTCGGGCAGCTTGGCGTAGGAGACGAACCACGCGTACGGGTTGGCGCTGTTCGCCACACCGTGCTGCGCGGTACCGGTCTTGCCGCCCACCGTGACGCCGGGGATCTGCGCCTTCGTACCGGTGCCCTGCTTGACGACCGTCTCCATCATGGACTGCAGGACCTGAGCGTTGGCCGGCGACAGGGGCCGGCTCATCTCCTGCGGCTGGGTCTTCTCGACCGGGTCGAGGTTGGAGGACTGCAGCTCGTCAACCATGTACGGCTTCATCAGCTTGCCGTCGTCGGCGACCGCCGAGGCGACCATGGCCATCTGCAGCGGGGTCGCGGCGGTGTCGAACTGGCCGATCGAGCTGAGCGCCGTCTGCGGGCGGTCCATCTCCTTGGGGAAGACGGACGCGCTCGACCGCACCGGGGTGAACTGCTCGGCGTTGAAGCCGAACTTCTCGGCCTCGGCCAGCATCTTGTCCTTGCCGAGCTGGGCACCGATGTGACCGAAGACCGTGTTGCAGGAGATGCGCAGCGCCTCCCGCAGGGGCACGTTCTTGCACTGGATGCTGCCCTCGTTCTTCAGCTCGCGCGTGGTGTCCGGCAGCGTGTAGGGCTGCGGGGAGTCCGTGGCCTCGTCCGCCGACTTGTACAGCCCGTTCTCCAGCGCCGCCGCCGCGGTGACCAGCTTGAACGTGGAGCCCGGCGGGTAGGTCTCGCGCAGCGCCCGGTTCAGCATCGGGTCGGAGGGGTCGTTCTTCTTCTGGAGCTTGTTCCAGTTCTTGGAGTCCGTGCCGGTGGAGTTCCCCGCGAAGGACGACGGGTCGTACGACGGGTAGGAGGCCAGCGCGAGGATCTTGCCGGTGGACGGCTCCAGGGCGACGACCGCGCCCTTGCCGCCCTGCGCCTTCAGCCCGCTGAACGCCGCCTTCTGCGCGGCCGCGTTCAGCGTGGTGACGACGTTGCCGCCCAGCTTCGGCTTGCCCGTGATCATGTCGAGGGTGTTGCGGAAGAAGAGCCTGTCGTCGTTGCCGGTGAGGATGCCGTCCTCGATGCTCTCCAGCTGGCTGGCGCCGAAGGCCTGCGAGGAGTAGCCGGTCACCGGGGACCACATGGCCCCGTCCTTGTAGGTGCGCTTGTACTTGAAGTCGCCGCTCTTGGACACGACGGATCCGGTTATCGGGTTGCCGTCGACGATGATGTCGCCGCGCGGGTTGGCGTACCGCTCGATGGAGACCCGGCGGTTGTCCTTCTCGGTCGCCAGCTGGTCGGCCTTGAGGTACTGCAGGTAGTTGTCGCGGATGAGCAGGGCCAGGATGAGGAGGCCACAGAAGATCGCGATCCGGCGCAGGGGCTTGTTCATGACGGGCGGACCACCTGGGTCATCTCGGCGTCGGGGTTCGTGGCGGGGGCGGGCGCCGGCCGCCGGGCCGTGTCGCTGATACGGATCAGGAT
This sequence comes from Streptomyces barringtoniae, assembly GCF_020819595.1. Lineage (GTDB taxonomy): Bacteria > Actinomycetota > Actinomycetes > Streptomycetales > Streptomycetaceae > Streptomyces > Streptomyces barringtoniae. The sequence continues at coordinate 298,863 of NZ_JAJHNP010000009.1, read as the reverse complement.
GCCGATCAGCGCCCAGTTGGCCAGCACGGAGGAACCGCCGTACGCGACGAACGGCATCGTCATACCGGTCAGCGGGATGAGGCCCATCACACCGCCGGCCACGACGAACACCTGAAGCGCGAAGGCGCCGGACAGGCCGACGGCCAGCAGCTTGCCGAACGGGTCGCGGGCGGCGAGGGCGGTGCGCACGCCGCGCTCCACGATCAGGCCGTAGATCAGCAGGATCGCCATGATGCCCGCCAGCCCGAGCTCCTCGCCGAAGGTGGCGAGGATGAAGTCGGAGTTGGCGGCGAACCGGATCAGATCCGAGTGGCCCTGCCCGAGGCCGGTGCCGAGGGTGCCGCCGGAGCCGAAGGCCCACAGCGCCTGCTGCAGCTGCTCGGAGTGGCCGGCGACGCCCTGGCGGCTGAGGGTGAACTCCTTCATCGGGTCGAGCCAGGAGGCGACGCGGCTCTTCACGTGGGGCTCGAAGCTCGCCACGCCGACCGCGCCCACCGCGGACATCAGCAGACCGAAGACGATCCAGCTGGTCCGCTCGGTGGCGACGTACAGCATGATGACGAACATTCCGAAGAACAGCAGCGAGGTGCCGAGGTCGGTCTCGAAGACCAGGATGAGGATCGAGATCGCCCAGACGACCAGGATCGGGCCGAGGTCGCGGCCGCGCGGCAGATAGAGGCCCATGAAGCGGCGGCTGGCGAGGGCCAGGGCGTCCCGCTTCACCATCAGATAGCCGGCGAAGAAGATCGCGAGGACGATCTTCGCGAACTCACCCGGCTGCAGGGAGCCGAGGCCGGGGATGTTGATCCAGATCTTGGCGCCGTAGATGTTGGCCCCGAGGCCGGGCACCAGCGGCAGGATCAGCAGGACCAAAGCGCTGAACATCGAGATGTACGTGTAGCGCTGCAGGACCCGGTGGTCCTTCAGGAAGATCAGCACCGCGGCGAACATACCGATGCCCAGCGCGCTGTACAGCAGCTGGCGGGGCGCGGCTGCGGCGAAATGGGGCAACGACTGCAGCAGTTTCGACTGGTCCAGCCGCCAGATGACCACCAGCCCGAGCCCGTTGAGCAGCGTGGCCAGCGGCAGCAGCAGCGGGTCTGCGTACGGGGCGAACTTCCGTACGGCGAGATGGGCGACGCCGGCCAGCAGACCGAGACCGAGGCCGTAGGACAGCAGCCCGGCGGGCACCGAGTTGTTGATGGCCAGGCCCACGTTGGCGTAGGCGAACACCGGGATGGCCACGGCGAAGACCAGCAGGGCCAGCTCGGTGTTGCGGCGGCTCGGCGCGCCGATCGCGCCGATCGTGGACGTGTGGTGCGTCGGCGAGTTAGTCGTACTGCTCATCGTGTGACAGGGCCTCTCGCGGCTTCGCTACTGCTTGCCGCACTGATCGACGACCTTCTGCTCATCCTCGGAGAGGCTCGGGCCGGGGTTCGGAGTGGCGGTCGCGGACGGGGACGGGGACTTCGAGGGCGATGTCGGCTTCTTCGACGCCGACGGGTTCGGCGTCGGTGATGCCTTGGACGTGAAGGCGGTGGCGGTGGTTCCCGTGGTGCCTCCGGCCTGGCCCTGACCCGTCCTGGCGTTCCGCGTGGACTCGCCGGCCTGGCGCTCCGCCTGCTTCCGGCACGCGGAGGCCTGCACCGACAGTGCCTCGATCTTCGACTGGGCCTGCTGCAGACCGCCCGCCGTGATCGTGTTCTTGACCTGCTTCTGCTGGTACGGCGGCAGGTACTTGAGTTCGATCTCGGGGTGGTCCTTCTCCACCTTCGACAGCGACACCCAGGCCAGGTCCTGGCTGATCCCGCGGTACAGCGCCACGTGCTCGCCGTTGGCGCCGACGTAGTACTGGGTCTGCGTCCACCGGTAGCCGCCGTAGAGGCCGCCGCCGATGACGGCGAGGGCGAGGGCGCCGTAGAGGGATCTCTTCAGCCACTTGCGTCCGCCGCGCGGCTTGGTGAAGTCGCCGTCGGCGTAGTCGTCGAAGCTGCCCGCCGGGATGTAGCCGGTGGTGTCGCCGGAGCCGGGCGGGCCGAACTCGCCGCCGCCGTGCCCGGGCGCCCGGCGGCCCAGGTGGGAGGCGCGGCCGGCCGGGGTCTGCATGATGCCGTTGTCGTGCAGATGGTGCTGGTTCTCGGCGACCGCGCCGACCACGACCGGCTGGTCGGACAGCTGCGCGGCGAGCGTGTCATTGGTGTCGAGGTCCAGGACGTCGGCGACGATGACGGTGATGTTGTCGGGACCGCCGCCGCGCAGCGCGAGCTGGATCAGCTCCTGCACGGTCTCCTGCGGGCCCTGGTAGCTGGCGAGGGTCTCCTCCAGCGTCTGGTGGGAGACGACTCCGGACAACCCGTCGGAGCAGATCAGATAGCGGTCGCCGGCCCGCACCTCGCGGATCGACAGATCGGGCTCGACGTGCTCGGCGCTGCCGAGGGCGCGCATCAGCAGGGAGCGCTGCGGGTGGGTGGTGGCTTCCTCTTCGGTGATCCGGCCCTCGTCCACGAGCCGCTGCACCCAGGTGTGGTCCTGGGTGATCTGCGTGAGAACTCCGTCACGCAGCAGATAGGCGCGCGAGTCGCCGACGTGCACCAGACCGAGCCGCTGCCCGGTCCACAGCAGGGCGGTCAGCGTGGTGCCCATGCCCTCGAGCTGGGGATCCTCCTCGACCATGGCACGCAGCTGGTCGTTGGCGCGCTGCACGGCCGTGCCGAGCGAGGTGAGGATGTCGGAGCCGGGCACGTCGTCGTCGAGCGTGACCAGGGTGGAGATCACCTCGGAGGAGGCGACCTCGCCGGCCGCCTGGCCGCCCATGCCGTCGGCGATGGCGAGCAGGCGGGGACCGGCGTAACCGGAGTCCTCGTTGCCCTCGCGGATCATGCCCTTGTGCGATCCGGCGGCGAAGCGCAGTGACAGACTCATGCCCACCTCGCCCATCGGCTCCGGGTACAGCCGGTCGTGTCGAGCCACACTGCCCACCCTCCGGTCGGGAGCGCGCCGGCGGCCGGGTGGCGGCCTGCCGCTGCGTGCTCGCTCCGCTCGCTCATTGTCGTACTACTTCCGCAGCTCGATGACGGTCTTGCCGATGCGGATCGGCGCGCCCAGCGGGATCGGCGTGGGTGTCGTCAGCCGGGACCGGTCCAGGTAGGTGCCGTTGGTGGAGCCGAGGTCCTCGACGATCCACTGACCGTCGCGGTCCGGGTAGATCCTGGCATGGCGGCTGGAGGCGTAGTCGTCGTCCAGCACGATCGTGGAGTCGTGCGCCCGGCCCAGCGTGATCGTCTGGCCCTGCAGCGCGACCGTGGTGCCCGTCAGTGTGCCCTCGGTCACCACCAGCTTGGCGGGTGCGTTGCGGCCACGCCGGCCGCCGCCCTGCTGGCCGCGCTGCTGCGGCGGCGCGGCCTGCTGCCGGGCCGCCTGCTGCCGGCCCTGTTGCTGGGCACGCCCGGCCTCCCTACGCGATCCGCGCTGGGTGACGCGCGTACCGAACAGGTCGCTCCGGATGACCTGCACGGCCACGATCACGAACAGCCACAGTACGGCCAGGAAACCCAGCCGCATGACCGTGAGGGTCAGCTCTGACATTGCCCCCGCTTCACCCTTCGGCTTGCCTATAGATAACGGTGGTGCTGCCCACGACGATCCGCGAGCCGTCGCGGAGCGTAGCGCGGGTGGTGTGCTGCCCGTCCACCACGATGCCGTTGGTGGAACCGAGATCCTGGATCGTCGAGGGCGTTCCGGTCCGGATCTCGCAGTGCCGGCGGGAGACGCCGGGGTCGTCGATCCGCACGTCGGCGTCGGTGCTGCGGCCCAGCACCAGTGTCGCGCGGGAGATCTGGTGGCGGGTGCCGTTGATCTCGATCCAGTAGCGGGTGCGCCCGCCGCTCATCGGGGCGGCCGAGGGCCGCTGCGTGGCGGGCTGGGGGTAGCCGTAGCCGCCGGGCCGTGCGCCGGGCGGCGGCGCGGACGGCATCGGGGGCGCGCCGGCGGGCGTGGCGGGCGGGTAGCCGTACCCGCCCGGGGCGCCCTGCCCGGCACCGGGACGGCCGGGGGCCGGGGCCGCGGGGGCCTGCGGCGCCTGCTGTCCCGGCTGGCTGCTGGAGGAGGCGAGGGTGCGCGAGCGCACCCGGTACAGACCCGTGTCGAGGTCGTCGGCCTTCTCCAGGTTGACCTTGATCGGTCCCATGAAGGTGTAGCGCTGCTGCTTGGCGTAGTCGCGCACCATGCCGGCCAGCTCGTCGCCGAGCTGCCCGGAGTAGGGGCTGAGGCGCTCGTGGTCCGGCGCGCTCAGCTCCACGATGAAGTCGTTCGGTACGACGGTCCGGTCGCGGTTCCAGATCGTGGCGTTGTTGTCGCACTCACGCTGGAGCGCGCCGGCGATCTCCACGGGCTGGACCTCGGACTTGAAGACCTTGGCGAAGGTGCCGTTCACCAGACCTTCGAGACGCTGCTCGAACTTCTTCAGGACTCCCATGGGGCACCTCCTCCGTTCCTGCCGTTGCCTTGCCCTGCTGTGCGGCTGCTGTCCTGCCGGTTCCGCTGGTACTGCTCACTGATCGTATCTACGCGTCCGGCAATCAGCCGGTTCCCCCAGCGGCTCCCCTTCGAACTCCCGGTGCGCACTCCTGCTGCCATGGATCGTAGAGGGGGGCGAAGACCAGTGTCCCGCACCTGGCTGTGGACCCGGACCCCCTCCTGGGGAGATGCCGGGGACCGGTACGAGGTTGATACGTGAAGCGAGTCTGCTTGATACGTGGGGGAGGGAGGCGGCGGGGGTGGGATGTGGGTTTGAAGTGAGTGGGGGGCGGCTTGGGGTGACTGGGGTTGTTGGTGGGTGGTTGGTCGGCCACGGGCGGGCTGGATCGAGCCGGGGGAGGAGCGGGCTGAGCTGGGTCGGGCTGGGGTGAGGGCGGCTGGGACCGGACTGGAGAGAGCGGGCTCGGCCGGCGGGTGGGAGCGGGCGGGGGTGCGGCGGGGCTGGGGCGTTTCGGGGTGCGCGGTCCCGGGTCCGGGGCGGTCTCGGGCCGGGGGAAGGGATGTGAACCCACCCCGTACGGCGTGCTAATGTTCTGGGTGTCGGAAGGGGCCGGCCCGAAAGGGCAGGAGCCGGAAGACACACCCAATGCGCGGGTGGCGGAATAGGCAGACGCGCTGGATTCAGGTTCCAGTGCCCGCAAGGGCGTGGGGGTTCAACTCCCCCCTCGCGCACAGAGACGACACGGGTCTCTGCCAGTGACGGAAGTCACCGGCAGAGGCCCGTTTCGCGTTGTGCTCGCGGATGTGGCGTTGTGGCCGACGTGGCCGACAAGGGTGGCCGACCAAGGTGTCCGACGTGACGGACGTGAGGGATCGCACAGGGGGGTGTGCGGGGGCAGTCCGTCGGTACGTCGGTCTGACGGTGAGCTATCTCACGGAAGATGGCGGGGGCGGTTGGGCGATTGGGCGTCTGGGGCCGTTGGGGCCTGCGGTCGGCTAAGTCTTTGGCCGGTTGGCCGGCTGGGCGCTGGGGCGGTTGGGATCTGGGGTCGCTAGGTCTCTGGGGCGGCTGGGGCTGTGTGCGTGGAGCGCGGGGTCGGGGGGTGCCGGTCGTGCGCGGGCGCGGGCCGGGGTTACCAGTTGTGCGCAGGGCGCGTTGATCGGGCGGGGCTGTCATGCGGCGCGGCGGGGGCGGGTGACCGGTTGGGGCCGGTGGTGCGGCGGGGCGCGTGACCGGGTAACGGCCGGTGGTGCCGTGGGGGCGAGGAGACCGGGCGGGGGCCGGGTCTTCGGTCCTCCCGGGGTTCAGGTCCCGTCCGGCTGACACCGCGGGCACCACACCGTGCCGCGGCCTGCCAGGCGGGAGCGGCGCAGGTGGGTGCGGCAGCGGGGGCAGATCGGGTCGGGGTCGTCGCGGTGGCCGGTGAGCCACGCGTCGCGCGGTGGGACGCAGCCGGCGGTGACCGCGGAACGCAGCGTGCGCCGCATGTGGGTGTACAGGTGCCGGCGTTCGCTCTCCGTCAGTTCCCCGGCCCGGGCGCGGGGGTGCAGCCCGGCACGCCACAGGATCTCGTCGGCGAGCAGATTGCCGAGCCCGGCCAGCACGGACTGGTCGGTCAGCGCGGTCTTGAGATGACCCCGGCGTGCGCGGAGCACGGCCTCGAAGTCCGCACGGTCCACTGCCAGCGCGTCGGGACCCTGACGGTCCAGCAGCCGGGCCACGGCGGAGTCGTCGTCGGCCAGCCAGAGGCCCTGGAGCTTGCGCTGGTCGCGGTACCGGAGCTGGCGGTCGCCGCTCAGGCCGAACAGGACGCGGTCGTGGGCCTCCACGGCGTCGTCGGGACGGGCACAGAGCAGCCGGCCGGTCATGCCGAAGTGCAGCAGGACGGTGGGACCGCCGGTGTGGGCGAGCAGCCACTTGCCGTGCCGCTCCGGCTCGGTGAACCGCCGGCCCTCCAGCGCGCCGCGCAGCCGTCGTGCGCTCACCCCGTGCAGTACGCCCGCGTCGCGCACGTCGACGCGGCGGATTTCCCTGCCCTTCGCGCAGGACTCGAGCACTCTGCGGAAACTCTCGACGTCCGGCAGCTCAGGCACGGCGGACACCGCCCGGCGCGAGATGGGCGGAGCCCGTTGGAGCCGGAGTCGGCGCCGCAGCGGACGGGGTCGCAGACGCTCCCTTCTGCCTCAGGTCCACGGCGGCCTCCTAGCTGAGCTCGGCCGGTGCCGGTGCCGGTGCCGGTGCCGATGGAGATGGAGATGGAGATGGCGAGGCGACATCAATACCGATGCCGATGCCGGCGGCCGCCCCTCCCGAGTGCCCTGCACGTTGCCTTTCGTACCGTTCGCCTCCCCCGCTCCGCTCGACGAGAGCTTCCTCACATGCCGCTGGGCGGCTCGCTGTGCGGCGCAGGTTGTCCACAGGGCGTTGTCCACAGGGTCTGACGCGTTCCGGGCGTCGGCTGTACGGTCTGCACGAGTTGATGTTCGTGTCGATGTTCGTGCCGAAGGGCGTTCGGGGGAGGCGGTCGCGGTGACCGGAACCGGTCGGGAAGTGCTGGCGGACGCGGGGGACCGGGAGACGCTTCGGCTGCCGTGGGTGCGCGGGTTCGCCCAGTGGCCGCGACAGGGCTCGCCCAAGGAGGAGGGCAAGGCGCTGCGCAGGAGCGTGCCGCGCAGCGCGCACCGCACGCTCGACCTGGACGCCGCCCGCCCCGACGCGGTGAGCGCGGTCATCGAGTCCAACGCCGGCCGTATAGCGGAGCTGACCCCCATCCGCGTCGGACGAATGGCCGCGACCCCCTTCGCCTTCCTGCGCGGCTCGGCCGGGCTCATGGCGTACGACCTGGCCCGCACCCCCATGACCAGGATCGGCACCCAGATATGCGGAGACGCGCACGCGGCCAACTTCGGCCTGTACGGCGACCACCGCGGCGACCTGGTCATCGACCTCAACGACTTCGACGAGACCGTGCACGGCCCCTGGGAGTGGGATCTGAAGCGGCTCGCCGCGTCGCTGGTGCTCGCCGGGCGGGAGGCCGGCGCCGACGAGGACACCTGCCGTGCGGCCGCGCAGGACGCGGTCGGCGCCTACCGCCGCACCATGCGCCTGCTCGCCAAGCTGCCGGTGCTGGACGCGTGGAACGCCATCGCGGACGAGGAACTGGTCTCCCACACCGACGCCCACGATCTGCTCGGCACCCTGCAGCGGGTCTCGGAGAAGGCCCGCGCCAACACCAGCGGCCGGTTCGCGGCGAAGTCGACCGAGACGGCGGCGGACGGCGGACGCCGCTTCGTGGACGCCTCACCCGTCCTGCGCCGCATCCCGGACGCCGAGGCGGCGGCGGTCGCGGCGTCCCTGGAGGAGTACCTGACGACGCTGTCCGAGGACCGGCACCCCCTGCTCGCCCGGCACGCCGTCCACGACGTGGCCTTCCGAGTGGTCGGCACCGGCAGCGTCGGCACCCGGTCCTACGTCGTCCTCCTCCTCGACCACCGTGAGCAGCCGCTGGTCCTCCAGGTGAAGGAGGCCCGTCCCTCCGCGCTCGTCCCGCATCTGGCCACGGCCGGCTTCGAGGCGCCGCCGGTGGAACACGAGGGCCGCCGGGTCGTCCTCGGCCAGAAGCGGATGCAGGTGGTCAGCGACATCCTCCTCGGCTGGACCACCGTCGACGGCCGTCCCTTCCAGGTCCGTCAGTTCCGCAACCGCAAGGGCAGCGTCGACCCCGCCGCGCTCGCCGCCGACCAGATAGACGACTACGGCCGCATGACCGGCGCCCTGCTGGCCCGCGCCCACTCCCACAGCGCCGACCCCCGCCTGATCGCCGGTTACTGCGGCAAGAACGAGGAACTGGACGAGGCGACAGCCGCCTTCGCCGTCACCTACGCCGACCGCACCGAGGCCGACCACGCCGAACTGGTCACGGGCATCCGGTCGGGACGGATCGCGGCGGAGCTGGGCGTGTGAGGCGGGGCGGGGCTTTCCCAGGCGGAAGTGCAGCGTCCCGAAGGGGCGCGGGGCTCTGGCGACATGCGCTCCGCCCCGTGGGCACGAGCAACACGACGGGCTCGCAGTCGGCAGACGACCGGGAGCCGTGCGGCGCCCTAGGGCGCCGGGCCGCATCCATACCGCCTACCCTGTTCGCGTGACGACCCCCGATGCCGAACAGTCCCCGCGCCCCGAGGAGCGGCTCGAGCAGGCCGTGCGGGCCGCCGAGCAGGCGTTGATCGAGTACGAGATCGCCGTGGAGACGTTCCGCGTCGAGGTCGAGAACTTCTCCCGGCTGCACGAACAGCGCCTCGGCCCGCTCTACGCCCGCATCGAGGTGCTGGACGCCGAGATCGCCGAGGCCAGAGCCGCCCGCACCGGCGACCCGGAGGACATCCGCCATGCCGAGGAGGCCCGCGCGCGTGTCATGCCGATCCCCGGCGTGGAGGAGCTGCTGCACGGATGGATGGACGGCCACGGCCTGTTCCCGGAAGCCGCCGCCATGCTGACCGAACAGGCCGTACGTCCCCCGGAGCGGGTGCGGCCCAGCGAGGAGGCCCGCAGGCTCTACCGCGAGCTGGCCCGCAAGGCGCACCCCGACCTCGTACAGGAGGAAGAGGAGCGGAAGCGGCGCGAGGAGTTCCTCAGCCGCGTCAACGCCGCCTACGCCCGCGGCGACGAGACCCTGCTGAAGGAACTGGCCGAGGAGTGGGCGGCCGGCCCGGTGCCCCCCGAGCGGCGCCCCAGTCCGGCCGAGGAGCTGTACGCCCGTCTCGAATGGCTCGCCCAGCGCAAGGAACTGCTCACCCTCGTCGCCCGTGAACTGGAGGAGGGCGCGATCGCCGGCATGCTCCGGCTCGCCCCGGACGACCCCGACGGGCTGCTCGAGGAGATCGCCGCCAGGCTGCGCTCCGACATCGCCCAGCGGGAGGCGGAGCTGGCGGCCCTGCTGGGGCAGGGCTGAGCCGCGGCTCGTTTCGTCCGGCTGCGGGGACCGGGTAGCGTCGGGGACATGAGTTTCGGAGCTGGTGTGCCCACGGTCGAGGTCACGGACCTCAAGGACGACGACTTCCTGCTGGACGTCCGCGAGGACGACGAATGGCAGGCGGGCCATGCCGAGGGAGCGCTGCACATCCCCATCAGCGAGTTCGTCGCCCGCTACGGCGAGCTGACCGAGGCCGCCCCGCAGGACGGCCGTGTCCACGTCATCTGCCGCTCCGGCGGCCGCTCGGCGCAGGTCACCATGTACCTGGTCCAGCAGGGCATCGACGCGGTCAACGTCGACGGCGGCATGCAGGTCTGGCAGGCCGCGGGCCGCCCGGTGATCACCGACGACGGCCGGCCCGGCTTCGTCCTGTAGCTCGCCCCGCCTGCTGCCCGGGGGCCGCGCGGTCAGGCCAGCGGATGGGCGGCCAGCAGATCGCCGAGCCGCTCCTCGTACGCCGCCGCCGGGCCGAGCGCCAGCTCCAGGTGCTTGGCCCAGGCGTGATAGCGGTGCAGCGGGTAGTCGGTGTCGGCGCCGAACCCACCGTGCAGATGCTGTGCCGTCTGCACCACCCGACGCACCCCCTCCGCCGCCCAGATCTTCGCCACCGCGACATCCCCGGCGGCGGGCAGGGCCCCCGGCGCCCCCGAGGCGATCCGCCAGGCGGCCTGCCAGAGGGTGGCCTCCATGGCGCGCAGATCGATGTACCGGTCCGCGGCCTGCACGGCCACCGCCTGGAACGTCGCGATCGGATACCCGAACTGCTCCCGCTTCCCGGTGTACTCGGCGGTCATCGTCAGCACCCGCTCGGCCAGCCCGAGCGCCAGCGCGCAGCTGCCGGTGACGAGCAGCGCGTGCAGCCACTCCCAGGCCCCGTCGGCCTCGATGACACCGCCCGGGTCGATCCGCACGGACGTGAGCCGCACCTCGGCCAGCCGCTCCCCGCTGGTCGACACCTGCTCGGCGAGCACCACCCCGTCCTGCTCGCGCGGTACCAGCGCGAGCACGGTCCGCTCGGCTGCCGTGCCGTCGAGATGCGCCGGTACGACGACGAGGTCCGCGTCGTACGCCCACGGCACCGCCGTCTGCACCCCGTCCAGCACCCAGACCGGACCGTCCCGCCGTGCGCCGACGGCCAGTTCGGCCGGGTCGTGTCCGGTACGGCCGTTCGTCGCGACGGTCAGCACCAGTTCACCCCGCCCGGCCGGCGCCAGCACGCGGCCCGTCAACTCCGCGCCCCCGTATGCCTGTACGGCGGCTGCCGCCGCGCTGTGCTCCAGCAGCGGCACCCGGGCGAGCACCTTGGCGGCCTCCCGCAGCACCAGGCACAGCACGATCGCGTCCAGGCCGGAACCGCCGTACGCCTCGTCGAGCAGCAGGCTCAGCAGGTCCGCGTCGGCCAGTTGGGACCACAGCCCCCGGTCGAAGCCCTCGGCCACGGCACCGGTGGTGAGCGCCGGGCTGGGCACCGCGTCCGGTACCACGCCGCCGAACACCCCGCGCGCCGCCTCGGCCGCCGCCCGCTGCTCCTCGGTGAAGGTGAAGTCCACGGCCTGTCCCTCCGACGGGGTCGGTGATCTGACGGGCCGTCAAGATAGAACAGGTTCTAGAAGAAGGGAATGGCACGGACTCCCGGTCTTCCGGGGCTCCCCTCCCCCCCCCCGGCCCTCCCCCTCCCCACCCCGCCGCATTGGTCTCCTTGCCGAGTTGCCCCCAAACCGGCCCTCAGCGGTCGAAGTCCAGTTCCACCTGCTCGGTCAGCGGATGCGACTGGCAGGCCAGTACATAGCCGGCTTCCGTCTCCTCCGTCTCCAGGGCGAAGTTGCGGTCCATGCGGACCTCGCCGGAGACCAGGAAGGCACGGCACGTCCCGCACACGCCGCCCTTGCAGGCGTAGGGCGCGTCGGGGCGGTTGCGCAGGACCGTCTCCAGCAGCGTCTCGCCGTCGCGCACCGGCCAGGTGCCGCCACGCCCGTCGAGCCGGGCGGTGACCGAGCTGTGCGCGGGGGCCTGGGCGGTCGCGGCCGGGGGCGAGCCCGCGTCCACGTGGAAGATCTCCTGGTGGATACGGGACCGGTCCACGCCCAGCTCGCGCAGCGCCTGCTCCGAGCCCTGCACCAGACCGTACGGGCCGCACAGGAGCCAGCCCGCGACCTCGCCGACCGGCAGCAGCGCGGGCAGCAGCCCGGTGAGCCGCTCACGGTCGAGCCGGCCGGACGGCAGACCCGCCTGCTGCTCCTCGCGGGAGAGCACGGTCACCAGCTGAAGCCGCTCGGGATAGCGGTCCTTCAGGTCGGCGACCTCCTCCAGGAACATCGTCGAGGCGGCGGTGCGGTCGCTGCGTATCAGGCAGAACCGGGCCGCCGGCTCGCGGGCCAGCAGCGTGGAGACGATGGACAGCACGGGGGTGATGCCGCTGCCGCCGACGACCGCCGCGTACAGCCCCGGTGCCGGTTCCAGGGTGAAGCGGCCGGCCGGGGTCATCACCTCAAGCACGTCGCCGACGTTGATCTCCTTCAGCGCGTACGCGGAGAAGGCTCCGCCCTCCACCAGGCGCACGCCCACCCGCAGGGTGTCGGGGCCCGCGCCGGCCGGGTCGGGCGCGGGAGAGCAGATCGAGTAGGTGCGCCGTATCTCGGTGCCGTCGACCTGCCGGCGCAGCGCGAGGTGCTGGCCGGGTGCGTGCCGGTACTCCTCGCGCAGCTCGGGCCGGACGGCGAAGGTGAGGGCGACGGAGTCGTCGGTGATCCGGTCGACCTCGGCCACCGGGAGCGGGTGGAAGCGAGCCATCACAACTCCTTGAAGTGGTCGAACGGTTCACGGCAGGCGAGGCAACGGCGCAGTGCCTTGCACGCGGTGGAGGAGAACCTGCTGAGCAGCTCGGTGTCGGCGGAGCCGCAGTGCGGGCAGCGGACGGGCTCGGTGGATGCGTCCTCGGTGCGGCTCGCGGCCTCGGAGGCGGCCCGGGTCGGGCCGAGGGTCAGCGGGACCGGGCCGGAGGCTGTGCGCACGCGCGGGGGAGCGATGCCGAACTCCCGGAGTTTGCGTCGCCCTTCGGGGCTGATGTCGTCGGTGGTCCAGGCGGGGCTGAGTACCGTGCGGACCGTGACCTCGTGCATGCCGTGGGCGCGCAGCACCCGTTCGATGTCCACGCTCATCGCCTCGATGGCGGGGCAGCCGGTGTAGGTGGGCGTCAGGTCGACCTCGACCGTGCCGGGGCCCTGGAGCCGCACCGCGCGCACCACGCCGAGCTCCTGGAGTGTGAGCACCGGCAGTTCGGGGTCGGGTACCGAGCCCGCCAGCTCCAGCAGCTCCGTCTCCAGGGCGGTGGCGGTCACCATGTCGCCCCCGGGTGGCTGCGGTGCAGATGCTGCATCTCGGCGAGCATCCGGCCGAAGGGTTCGGTGTGCAGGCCCTGTCGGCCGGCGCCGGCCGACCAGGCGCCGGTGCGCGGTCCTTCGGGGAGGGGGAGCGTGGCCCGGCCGAGGATGTCCTGGACGGAGTCCTGCCACTGCTCGTCCAGGCGGGTCCAGTCGGCGTCGAGGCCCTCCACCGGCTGGAACATCTCCCCGGTGAACTTCCACAGGGCCCCGCAGGCGCGGCGCATCCGCTCGTGGCTGGTCTGCGTGCCGTCGCCGAGGCGGAGCGTCCACTGCTCGGCGTGGTCGCGGTGGTAGGCGACCTCCTTGACCGCCTTCGCGGCGAGGGGTGCGAACGGGCCGTCGCCTGCGGCCAGTTCGGCATAGAGCAGCTGCTGGTAGGTGGAGAAGTACAGCTGGCGCACGATCGTGTGGGCGAAGTCGCCGTTCGGCTGCTCCACCAGCTGGAGGTTGCGGAAGGCCCGCTCCTCGCGCAGGTAGGCCAGTTCGTCCTCGTCGCCGGCCATGGACAGCAGCACCCGGGCCTGGCCGAGCAGGTCGAGGGCGATGTTGGCGAGGGCGACCTCCTCCTCCAGGACGGGGGCGTTCCCGGCCCACTCCCCCAGCCGGTGGGAGAGCACCAGGGCGTCGTCGCCGAGGGCGAGGGCGGCGGTCACCGGGACGGTGGCGGTCACAGGTGCTTCACCCCTTCCGGGATCTCGTAGAAGGTCGGGTGCCGGTAGGGCTTGTCGGCGGCCGGTTCGAAGAAGGGGTCCTTCTCGTCCGGTGACGACGCGGTGATCGCGGCGGCCGGGACGACCCAGATGGAGACTCCCTCGCCGCGGCGGGTGTACAGGTCGCGGGCGTTGCGCAGGGCCAGTTCGGCGTCGGGGGCGTGCAGGCTGCCGGCGTGGGTGTGGGAGAGGCCGCGCCGGGAGCGCACGAAGACCTCCCACAGGGGCCAGTCGGTGGTGCTCATGCTCGCTCCGCTTCTGTCGCGTGGTCTGTCTCGTGTGCCGTCGCGCCAATGCCGGTGGTACCGGTGGTGCCACCGGTGTGCTTGGCCGCGTAGGCGGCGGCCGCTTCCCGCACCCACGCGCCCTCGTCGTGGGCGCGCCTGCGCTGGCTGATCCGCTGTTCGTTGCACGGACCGTTGCCCTTGAGGACCTCCCAGAACTCAGTCCAGTCGATCGGGCCGAAGTCGTAGTGCCCGCGATCCTCGTTCCACAGCAGGTCCGGGTCGGGGAGGGTGAGGCCCAGGGACTCGGCCTGGGGGACGCAGATGTCGACGAAGCGCTGGCGCAGCTCGTCGTTGGAGTGGCGTTTGATCTTCCATTCCATCGACTGCGCGGAGTGCTGGGACTCGTCGTCGGGCGGGCCGAACATCATCAGCGACGGCCACCACCAGCGGTCGACCGCGTCCTGCGCCATCGCGTGCTGCTCGGGTGTGCCCTTGCTGAGGGCCAGCAGCAGTTCGTAGCCCTGGCGCTGGTGGAAGGACTCCTCCTTGCAGATCCGTACCATCGCGCGGGCGTAGGGGCCGTAGGAGCAGCGGCACAGCGGAACCTGGTTGGTGATCGCGGCGCCGTCCACGAGCCAGCCGATCGCGCCGACGTCGGCCCAGGTCAGAGTCGGGTAGTTGAAGATCGAGGAGTACTTCTGGCGGCCGCTGTGCAGCTTGTCGAGCAGCTCGTCGCGGCCGGTGCCGAGGGTCTCGGCCGCGCTGTACAGGTACAGGCCGTGGCCGGCCTCGTCCTGGACCTTGGCCATGAGGATCGCCTTGCGGCGCAGGGAGGGCGCGCGGGTGATCCAGTTGGCCTCCGGCTGCATGCCGATGATCTCGGAGTGCGCGTGCTGGGCGATCTGCCGGACCAGGGTGGCGCGGTAGGCGTCGGGCATCCAGTCGCGCGGTTCGATGCGTTCGTCGGCCGCCACGGCCGCGTCGAAGGCGTGCTGGAAGGCCGCCGTGTCGACGGTGTCCGGTGCGCCGTCCGCCTCCGTGCGGGCCGTGCGCTGCGCGGCTGCTGTGGCCATGCGGTCCCCCTGACCTCGGGCTCTGCGGTTGATCTGTCCCGACCGATCGTTCGGTCCGTGCGGCATCAATGGTGTGCCGGGCCGCAGTGGGGTGTCAACCGCTGTGGAAAACTCGGGCGGGCCGCCTGTGGACAACGTGCGGGAGGGCAGGTGGTGCGGGGTGTCGAGCCGTACCGCGTGGCGAGGACCACGGCCGTGGCTCGTACCCGGGGCTGCGCCCGGCAGCCTGGGCTGAGTACCGTTTCGTGCTGACGCTGAGGAGTGGCGTACGTGAGGGGTGGGGCGCTCGTGGCAGGCGCAGCATCACTGAGCTGGACCACTGAACCGAACGACTGATCCGAAACGGGGGACGGGGCGGAATGGACGCGTACGACGAGGACCCAGGGGGCCGACCCGACCCCGGTGGGTCGGCCAGGGCGCGTCTGACGGAGGGTTCCCCGGCCGACGCCGGCTCCCCGGCCGACACGGAATCCCGGGCCGACACCGGCTCCTCGGCCGACACCGGCGCCCCGGCAGACACGGATTCCCGGGCCGACGTGGATTCCCGGACGGGCGCGGCTGCCGTCGGCGGTCCGGGTGCCGCGGCCCATGGAGCCGAGGCCCCCGTGCCGCCCCCCGCGCCCCGTACCGGCGTGGCAGCCCTCTCCCCCCGCTACCAGGTCGCCGCGGCGCTGGCGCTCGCCGTGATCGGTGTCGCCGCCGGTGTGCATCTGCTGATGGTGTTCCTCAGCCTCGCCCCCGCGAACACGGTGACCAAGCAGCACGGCAAGGCCGTCGAGGAATGGGTGTTCCCGGAGTTCGAGCAGAACTGGAAGCTGTTTGCGCCCAACCCGCTGCAGCAGAACATCGCCGTCCAGGTGCGCGCCGTGGTGCGGGCGAAGGAGGGCGGGCTGCGCACGACCGGGTGGACCGACCTCTCCGCCCAGGACGGCGCCGCCATAGACGGCAACCCGGTGCCGAGCCACACCCAGCAGAACGAGCTGCGCCGCGCCTGGGACTTCTTCACCGCCACGCACAGCGTCGACAACCGGGCCGTGGGTATGCGCGGCTCCCTCTCCGAGCAGTACCTGCGCCGGATCGTGGTGATGCGTCTGTACCGCACCTATCCGGCCGACCGCGACGGCGTCATCCAGCGCGTGCAGATCCGCTCGAGCACCAGCAATGTGCAGCCGCCCGAGTGGAGCCATGAGCGCGTGTCCGACAAGCCCGTCTACCGCGTGCTGCCCTGGTGGACCGTGACGGCCGACGAGGCAGCGGGAGGTGTGCGGTGAACAGGCTTTCCCTGACCCTCTCGCGCGGTATCGCCCGAGTCACCGAGTCGGCTCTCGGGCCGTACCAGAGCGCCGTGATCCGCATCGGGTTCGCCGGGACCTGGCTGCTGTTCCTGCTGCGCGAGTTCCCGTACCGCCAGGAGCTGTACGGCCCGGCTGGTCCCTGGGGGTGGAACCTCGCCAAGGAGCTGACCGCCGACAACCACGCCTTCACGGCCCTGCTGTGGTCCGACGGGCAGCTGTGGTTCGAGTGCTTCTACCTGCTGGCGATACTCGCCAGTGCGGCGCTGCTGCTCGGCTGGCGCACCCGGACGGCGTCCGTGCTGTTCATGGTGGGCGTGCTGTCGCTGCAGAACCGCAGCGTCTTCGTGGGCGACGGCGGCGACAACGTCTTGCACCTGATGTCCTTCTACCTCGTGTTCACGCGCTGCGGACAGGTGTGGTCCCTGGACGCGCGGCGGGCGGCGCACGCGCAGAGGGCACGCGCGCGTGGCGAGCGGGTCCCTGCCGACCGGGTGGGTCCGGCCCTGTGGGCGGTGTTCGGCCTGGCGCTGCTCCTGGCGGCGTTCACCGGCCGGTTCGACAACGACTGGCTGATTCCCGCGCTGCTGTGGACGGCCTGGGCCGTGCTCGGCCTGTGGTGGGCCGTGGGCCGCTGGGCGAAGTCGCAGCAGCCGCGGATCCTGCTGGACGTCGTCGCCAACGTCCTGCACAACGGCGCCCTGTTCGTGATCATGGCGGAGGCCTGCCTGATCTACGCGACGGCCGGCTGGTACAAGATCCAGGGCTCGCGCTGGCAGGACGGCACCGCCGTCTACTACCCGCTCCACCTGGACTACTTCTCGCCCTGGCCCGGACTCGCGGACCTGATGTCCTCCAGTGGCACGATCATGATGGCCGTCGCCTACGGCACGGTCATGGTGCAGGTCGCCTTCCCGTTCACCCTGTTCAACCGGCGGGTCAAGAACGTCCTGCTGGTGCTGATGATGACCGAGCACGCGATGATCGCGGTCGTGCTCGGCCTGCCGTTCTTCTCGCTGGCGATGATCACCGCGGACGCGGTCTTCCTGCCGACGCCGTTCCTGCGCCGGCTGGGCGCACTGGTCGCACGCGCGCGTGGGCGGCTCGGCCGGGGCCGGCCCGACGACCGCACGGTGCCCGCGCCGCGCTCCCTCGACGTGAGCCCCGAGGAGAGTCCTCAGGGCCGCGTAGGGTTCACCGCATGACCGACCCGCTGACCCGCTGGCGCGAGCACGCCGAAGACGCCGTGCTGCTCGACGGCTTCCACGCCCTCAAGCACGCGCTGCGCTTCGGGGCCGAGGTCCCGGTGGCGGTCACCACCGACCGGCAGGCGGCGCTCGCCCTCGCGGAGGAACTGGCCGGGGACGTACGCGACACGCTCGACGCGTTGCTGGCGCAGGTGCCCGGGGAGACGTACGCCTCCCTCGTCCCGCGGCCCCATCCGACCGGCGTGGCCGCGCTCGCCGTACGGCCGTCCCGCGAGGCCAACCTGCGCAGGCTCGCCCACACGCCCCGCACCGCGCCCGTCGTGGTCCTGGACCATCCGCGCAACCTGGGCAACGCCGGCGCCGTGATCCGGCTGGCCGCCGGTTTCGGCGCGACCGGCGTCGTCACCACGGGCACCCTCGACCCGTGGCATCCCACAGTGGTACGCGGCGGCGCCGGCCTGCACTTCGCGACGGCCGTGGAGCGGCTGGGCGTCGAAGAGCTGCCCCCGGGCCCGGTGTTCGCACTGGACCCCGAGGGCGACGACATCCGGGGCGTGAAGCTCCCGGACGATGCCGTCCTCGCCTTCGGCTCGGAGCGCAGCGGCCTGTCGGCGCAGCTGCGCGCGCGTGCAGACCATCTGCTGCGGCTGCCGATGCGCCCCCAGGTCTCCAGCTACAACCTCGCCACCAGCGTGGCGATGACGCTTTACCACTGGAGCGCGACCGGGGGCGCGCCTGCGGTCTCCTAGGCCTCGCGGCGGACCTCCACCACCCGGAACCGGTTGGCCACGAACGCTCCGTCGCACAGCGCGGCGTTCGCCGCCGGGTTGCCGCCCGAGCCGTGGAAGTCGGAGAACGCGGCGGTCTGGTTCACGTACACCCCGCCGGTCAGGTTGAGCGACAGCTGCGCCGCCTCCTCCAGGCACACTTCCTCGACGGCCTGCTCCACCTCGCTGTCGGTGGTGTAGGCGCCGACCGTCATCGCGCCCTTCTCGCGGACCGTGCGCCGCAGCAGCTCCACCGCGTCGTGCGCAGAGTCGACCGCGACGGCGAAGGAGACGGGCCCGAAGCACTCGCTCATGTAGGCGGCCTCGTCGTCCGGCTTGGCGCCGTCCAGCTTGACGATGACCGGGGTGCGCACGACCGCGCCCGGGAAGTCCGGGTTGCTGATCTCCCGGGAGGCGAGGGCGACTTCGCCGAGGCCGGCGGCGGCCTCCAGACGGGCCTTGACGTCCGGGTTGACGATCGCGCCCAGCAGGGCGTTCGCGCGGGCGTCGTCGCCGAGGAGGCCGTCGACCGCGCGGGCGAGGTCCGCGGTGACCTCGTCGAAGGTCTTGGGGCCCTCGTCGGTGCGGATGCCGTCCCGGGGGATGAGCAGGTTCTGCGGGGTGGTGCACATCTGGCCGCTGTACAGCGACAGCGAGAACGCAAGGTTGGACAGCATGCCCTTGTAGTCGCCGGTGGAGTGCACGATCACCGTGTTGACGCCGGCCTTCTCGGTGTAGACCTGCGCCTGGCGGGCGTTGGCCTCCAGCCAGTCGCCGAAGGACGTCGACCCGGTGTAGTCGATGATCCGGACCTCGGGGCGGGTGGCGAGGGTCTTGGCGATGCCCTCGCCGGGGCGCTCGGCGGCCAGCGCCACCAGGTTCGGGTCGAAGCCCGTCTCGGTGAGCACCTCGCGCGCGACCTGCACGGTGAGTGCGAGCGGCAGCACCGCGCGCGGGTGGGGCTTGACCAGGACCGCGTTGCCGGTGGCCAGGGAGGCGAACAGGCCCGGGTAGCCGTTCCACGTCGGGAAGGTGTTGCAGCCGATGAGCAGGGCGAGGCCGCGCGGAACCGGCGTGAACTGCTTGGTGAGGGCCAGCGGGTCACGCTTGCCCTGCGGCTTGGTCCACTCGGCCGTCTCCGGCGTGCGGACCTGCTCCGCGTACGCGTACGCCACCGCCTCCAGACCACGGTCCTGGGCGTGCGGGCCGCCGGCCTGGAACGCCATCATGAAGGCCTGGCCGCTGGTGTGCATGACGGCGTGCGCGAACTCGTGCGTCCGGTCGCTGATCCGCTTGAGGATCTCCAGGCACACCAGCGCCCGGGTCTCCGCGCCCGCGTCGCGCCAGGCCCGCTGCCCGGCCTTCATCGCGGGGATCAGCACGTCCACGTCCGCGTGCGGGTAGCCGACGCCCAGGTCGATGCCGTACGGCGAGACCTCGTCGCCCACCCAGTCGTCGGTGCCGGGCTGGCCGAGGTCGAGGCGGGTGTTCAGCAGGGCGTCGAAGGCGGCCTTGCCCGCCGCCGCGTCCAGGCTGCCGTTCTCGCCGTAGGCCTTCGGGTGCTCGGGGTGCGGGGACCAGTACGCGCGCGTGCGGATCGCTTCCAGTGCCTGGTCGAGCGTGGGCCGGTGCTTGGCGATCAGCTCGTGCGCGGTCAGTTCGGCGGCCATACGGGACCAACTCCTCGTCTGGAGAACTCTTCGTCGAGTCCATCGACCTGGCAGAAAGAGCAGCGGGATGGGACGGTCAGAGCTAGAGTAACCGAACGATCGGTCGGGACAAGGGGGCCTGCCGCATCTGTGGAAAACGTCGTGCGGGAGGATCGCGCACATGACAGCACTCGACCTCAGCAGCCCTGTGGCCGTCGTCGGCACCGGCACCATGGGCCAGGGCATCGCCCAGGTCGCTCTGGTCGCCGGTCACCCCGTGCGGCTGTACGACGCCGTCGCCGGGCGTGCCCGGGACGCGGCAGCGGCGATCGGCGCCCGCCTCGACCGGCTCGTGGAGAAGGGCAGGCTAGCCGCCGCCGACCGGGACGCTGCCCGCGCCCGCCTCGAGCCCGCGGAGAACCTCACCGAGCTGGCGGACTGCACGCTGGTCGTCGAGGCCGTCCTGGAACGGCTGGACGTCAAACAGCAGCTCTTCGGCGAGCTGGAGGACATCGTCGCCGAGGACTGCCTGCTCGCCACCAACACCTCCTCACTGTCGGTGACGGCCATCGGCGGTGCCCTGCGCCGGCCCGGCCGCTTCGTGGGCCTGCACTTCTTCAACCCGGCACCGCTCATGCCCCTGGTCGAGGTCGTCTCCGGGTTCGCCACCGACGTCACGTCGGCCACGCGCGCGTACGAGACCGCTCGCGCCTGGGGCAAGACCCCGGTGGCCTGCGCCGACACCCCGGGTTTCATCGTCAACCGGCTCGCCCGGCCCTTCTACGCCGAGGCCTTCGCGGTCTACGAGGCCCAGGCCGCCGACCCGGCCACCGTCGACGCCGTCCTGCGCGAGTCCGGCGGGTTCAGGATGGGTGCCTTCGAGCTGACCGACCTGATCGGACAGGACGTCAACGAGTCCGTCACCCACTCGGTGTGGCAGTCCTTCTTCCAGGACGTGCGCTTCACCCCGTCCCTGGCCCAGCGCCGGCTGGTGGAGTCCGGCCGCCTCGGCCGCAAGACCGGGCACGGCTGGTACGACCACGCCGAGGGCGCCGAGAAGCCCGAGCCGCACACCGCCGACAAGGAGCAGCCGCCCGCCTACGTCGTCGCCGAGGGCGGCCTCGGCCCGGCGGCCGAGCTGCTCACGCTGATCCGCGAGGCGGGCATCCAGGTCCGCGAGGAGGCCGAGGACAACGGCACCCGCCTGGTGCTGCCCAGCGGCGGCCAGCTGGTGCTCGCCGACGGCCAGACGTCCGTGGAGTTCCGCGACGTCGTCTACTTCGACCTCGCGCTCGACTACCGCACCGCCACCCGCGTCGCCCTGTCCGCCTCCCAGGACACCGCGCCGCAGACCCTCGCCGAGGCCACCGGCCTCTTCCAGGCCATCGGCAAGAACGTCAGCATCATCGGCGACGTCCCCGGCATGATCGTCGCGCGCACGGTCGCCCGGATCATCGACCTCGCGCACGACGCCGTCGCCAAGGGCGTCGCCACCCAGGAGGACATCGACACGGCGATGCGCCTCGGGGTGAACTACCCGCTCGGCCCGTTCGAGTGGGACCGCAGGCTCGGCCGCGAGTTCGCCTTCGACGTCCTGGACGAGATGCACCAGCGCGACCCCTCCGGACGCTACGCCCCCTCCCTCGCGCTCTACCGCCACGCGTACGCCATCGACGACAAGCGGGAGGGCACGTCATGACCACGGCCAAGCGCGACACCTACACGCCCGAGACGCTGCTCTCCGTGGCCGTTCAGGTGTTCAACGAGCGCGGATACGACGGCA
This sequence comes from Streptomyces barringtoniae, assembly GCF_020819595.1. GTDB lineage: Bacteria > Actinomycetota > Actinomycetes > Streptomycetales > Streptomycetaceae > Streptomyces > Streptomyces barringtoniae. The sequence goes on along the minus strand of NZ_JAJHNP010000009.1, from coordinate 277,325 downwards.
CCTCCATGGAGCACCTGTCCAAGGCGGCCGGCATCTCCAAGTCGTCGATCTACCACCACGTCAGCGGCAAGGAGGAACTGCTGCGCCGGGCCGTCAGCCGCGCCCTGGACGGCCTGTTCGCCATCCTGGACGAGGAGCACGCGCGCGTGGGGCGGCCCGTCGACCGGCTGGAGCACGTCGTACGGCGCATGGTCGAGGTGCTCATAGGCGAGCTGCCGTACGTGACGCTGCTGCTGCGGGTGCGCGGCAACACCGCCACCGAACGGTGGGCGCTGGAGCGGCGGCGCGACTTCGACCACCGGGTCGCGGAACTGCTGAAGGCCGCGGCGGCCGACGGGGACGTACGCGGTGACGTCGAGGTCCGGCTGGCCACCCGGCTCGTCTTCGGAATGATCAACTCGATCGTGGAGTGGTACCGGCCGGACCCGCGAGGCGCCGGTGAACGCGAGGTGTCCGAGGCGGTGGTCCGGCTGGTCTTCGCGGGCCTCAAGCAGGGCTGAGGTCAGACCTCCGCACGCCCCTGGTCACGCCTCCGGCTCCAGGTCCTCCTCCTCGAACACCAGCAGCGTGCGCGTGCTGAGCACCTCGGGGATCGCCTGGAGCCGGGTGAGCACCAGCTCGCGCAGCGCCCGGTTGTCGGGCGTGTGCACCAGCAGCAGCACGTCGAAGTCGCCGCCCACCAGCGCGATGTGGGAGGCGCCGGGCAGCTGCCTGAGCTGCTCGCGGACCGTGCGCCAGGTGTTCTGCACGATGTTCAGCGTGATGTACGCCGAGGTGCCGTGCCCCGCCCGCTCGTGGTCCACGCGCGCGCTGAAGCCCCGGATCACCCCGTCCTCGACGAGCCGGTTGATGCGCGCGTAGGCGTTGGCGCGCGAGACGTGGACGCGTTCGGCGACGGACCGTATGGAGGCGCGGCCGTCCGCCTGGAGGATTTTCAGGATGTCCTGATCGATGGCGTCGAGCGGGCGCGGCGGCGGCAGCACGGCGCCGTCCAGCGGGCGCGGGGGCGGGAGCGTGGTGTCGTCCTGCGGTCCGTCGGCCATTTGTTCAGCTGCCATTGCCTCCCGCTCCCTCGCCGTGGACGTACTGCGTTCATTCCAGGCTGTGGAGAACCGTTTGTCCACAGCCTGGAGGGGCCTGTAGCCAAAATGTGCCAACGACCGAACAATCGGTTGGTGAGGCGCCTCACAGCCGACGCGCCTCCCGTAGCCGCTCCCCACGAGGAGGTGCCGTCATGACGGTCATGGAGCAGCGGGGCGCGTACCGGCCATCGCCGCCGCCCGCCTGGCAGCCCCGTATGGACCCCGCGCCGCTGCTGCCCGACGCCGAGCCCTACCGCGTCCTCGGCACCGAGGCGACCGCCAAGGCCGACCCGGACCTGCTGCGCCGGCTCTACGCCCAGCTGGTGCGCGGCCGCCGCTACAACACGCAGGCCACCGCGCTCACCAAGCAGGGCCGCCTCGCCGTCTACCCCTCCAGCACCGGCCAGGAGGCCTGCGAGGTCGCCGCCGCCCTGGCCCTGGAAGAGCGGGACTGGCTCTTTCCCAGCTACCGCGACACCCTCGCCGTCGTCGCCAGGGGCGTGGACCCCGTTGAGGCCCTCACCCTGCTGCGCGGCGACTGGCACAGCGGCTACGACCCCCACGCCCACCGGGTCGCCCCCCTCAGCACCCCGCTGGCCACCCAGCTGCCGCACGCCGTCGGCCTCGCGCACGCCGCCCGCCTCAAGGGCGACGACGTCGTCGCGCTCGCCCTGGTGGGCGACGGCGGCACCAGCGAGGGCGACTTCCACGAGGCGCTGAACTTCGCCGCCGTCTGGCAGGCGCCGGTCGTCTTCCTCGTGCAGAACAACGGCTTCGCCATCTCCGTCCCGCTCGCCAAGCAGACCGCCGCGCCCTCCCTGGCCCACAAGGCCGTCGGGTACGGCATGCCGGGCCGGCTGGTCGACGGAAACGACGCGGTGGCCGTGCACGAGGTCCTCAGCGACGCGGTACGGCACGCGCGCGCGGGCGGCGGACCGACCCTCGTGGAGGCGGTGACGTACCGCATCGACGCCCACACCAACGCCGACGACGCCACCCGCTACCGGGGTGACGCCGAGGTCGAGGCCTGGCGTGCGCACGACCCGATCCAGCTGCTGGAGCACGAGCTCACCGAGCGCGGGCTGCTCGACGAGGCCGGGATCGAGGCCGCCCGGAAGGACGCCGAGGCGATGGCCGCCTCCTTGCGCGAACGCATGAACCGCGACCCCGAACTGGACCCCATGGCCCTCTTCGACCACGTCTACGCCGAGACCACCGCCCAACTGCGCGAACAGCGTGCCCTGTTGCAGGCCGAGCTGGAAGCCGAGCAGGAGCGGCACGGCGAGCAGGAAGGCGGCGCCCGATGACCACCGTCGCCGTCAAGCCCGCCACCATGGCGCAGGCCCTCACGCGCGCGATGCGCGACGCGATGGCCGCCGACCCGACCGTGCACGTCATGGGTGAGGACGTCGGCACCCTAGGCGGTGTCTTCCGGGTCACCGACGGCCTCGCCAAGGAGTTCGGCGAGGACCGCTGCACCGACACCCCGCTCGCCGAGGCCGGCATCCTCGGCACCGCCGTCGGCATGGCCATGTACGGCCTGCGCCCGGTGGTGGAGATGCAGTTCGACGCCTTCGCCTACCCGGCGTTCGAACAGCTCATCAGCCATGTCTCCCGGATGCGCAACCGCACGCGCGGCCGGATGCCCCTGCCCATAACCGTCCGCGTCCCCTACGGCGGCGGCATCGGCGGCGTCGAGCACCACAGCGACTCCTCCGAGGCCTACTACATGGCCACGCCCGGACTGCACGTGGTCACGCCCGCGACCGTCGCCGACGCCTACGGCCTGCTGCGCCAGGCCATCGCCTCCGACGACCCGGTCGTCTTCCTGGAGCCCAAGCGGCTGTACTGGTCGAAGGACTCCTGGAACCCCGACCACCCCACCGACGTGGAGCCCATCGGCCGCGCGGTGGTGCGCCGGCCGGGCCGCAGCGCCACGCTGATCACCTACGGCCCCTCCCTGCCGGTCTGCCTGGAGGCCGCCGAGGCCGCACAGGCCGAGGGCTGGGACCTGGAAGTGATCGACCTGCGCTCGCTGGTGCCGTTCGACGACGAGACCGTCTGCGCGGCCGTACGGCGCACCGGACGCGCGGTCGTCGTCCACGAGTCCACCGGGTTCGGCGGGCCGGGCGGCGAGATCGCGGCGCGGATCACCGAGCGCTGCTTCCACCACCTGGAGGCGCCGGTGCTGCGCGTCGCCGGTTTCGACATCCCCTACCCGCCGCCCATGCTGGAGCGGCACCACCTGCCCGGCGTCGACCGCATCCTGGACGCCGTGGCCCGGCTGCAGTGGGAGGCCGAGGGCTGATGGCACAGGTGCTGGAGTTCAAGCTCCCCGACCTCGGTGAGGGACTCACCGAGGCGGAGATCGTCCGGTGGCTGGTCCAGGTCGGTGACGTCGTCGCCGTCGACCAGCCGGTCGTCGAGGTCGAGACGGCCAAGGCGATGGTCGAGGTGCCCTGCCCGTACGGCGGTGTGGTCACCGCGCGCTTCGGCGAGGAGGGCACCGAACTGCCGGTCGGCGCACCGCTGCTGACGGTGGCGGTGGGACCGCAGGCCCCGGCGGCGGACACCGAGGGATCGGGCAACGTCCTGGTCGGATACGGCACCGCACAGGCTCCGGCCCGGCGCCGGAGGGTGCGCCCCACGCCGATGACCACAGGTGCCGCGAACGGCAGCACCGGTGCGGACAGCGGAACGCTCGCCTTCAACGGAACGGCGCACGCCGGGACGGCCCACGCACGCGTGGACGCGCTCCAGGCCGAGGGGCCGGTGCCGGTGATCTCCCCCCTGGTCCGCCGGCTCGCCCGGGAGGGCGGTGTGGACCTGCGGCAGCTGGCGGGCTCGGGCCCGGACGGGCTGATCCTGCGTGCGGACGTCGAGGGCGCCCTGCGGGCCAAGGCGGTCGTGGGCAGCCGTACGGCCGAGGCGCCCGCCACCGCGGCACACGCCACCGCCGCGACCCCCGTGGCAGCCGCTGCCGCTTCGGGCACGCGGGCCGCGGGCACCCGCGTCCCCCTCAAGGGCGTGCGCGGGGCGGTCGCCGACAAGCTCTCCCGCAGCCGCCGGGAGATCCCGGACGCCACCTGCTGGGTCGACGCCGACGCGACCGAACTCATGCGCGCGCGTGCGGCGATGAACGCGGCCGGCGGACCGAAGATCTCCCTGCTCGCGCTGCTCGCCCGCATCTGCACGGCCGCGCTCGCCCGGTTCCCCGAGCTGAACTCCTACGTCGACATCGAGGCCCGCGAGGTCGTCCAGCTCGACCAGGTCCACCTCGGGTTCGCCGCCCAGACCGAACGCGGGCTCGTCGTGCCGGTCGTCCGCGACGCCCACGCGCGCGACGCCGAGGCGCTGACCGCCGAGTTCGCCCGGCTCACCGAGGCCGCCCGCACCGGGACGCTCACACCCGGGGAACTCACCGGCGGGACCTTCACGTTGAACAACTACGGTGTCTTCGGTGTCGACGGCTCCACGCCGATCATCAACCACCCCGAGGCGGCCATGCTCGGCGTCGGCCGGATCGTCCCCAAACCGTGGGTGCACGAAGGCGAGCTGGCCGTGCGTCAAGTCGTACAGCTCTCGCTCACCTTCGACCACCGGGTGTGCGACGGCGGCACGGCGGGCGGCTTCCTGCGGTACGTGGCGGACTGCGTGGAACAGCCGGCGGTGCTTCTGCGCACGCTCTGACACACGCGGGGCCCTCGAAGAAGGGCCCCCGCGGAAGACACGAGTGAGGCCCCTCGGGACATACTCGGGGGGTGACCGACAACGCCCCCGCCGCTCCCGGGACGCCCTTGCCGTACGACGCCGTCGTGCTGGCCGGCGGCGCCGCCCGGCGGCTCGGCGGGGCCGACAAGCCCGGTCTGCGGGTCGGCGGCCGGGCGCTGCTCGACCGGGTGCTCGCGGCCTGCGCGGACGCCGCGACGACCATTGTGGTGGCCGGCCGGCGGCCCACCGTGCGGCCGGTGCTCTGGGCGCGCGAGGAACCGCCCGGCGCGGGACCGGTCGCCGCGCTGGAAGCCGGCCTGCGGCACACCACCGCCGAGCACGCCGTCGTACTCTCCGCCGACCTGCCCTTCCTCCGGCCGGCCACGCTGCGGCGCCTGCTGACCGCCCTCGGCGACAGCGGAGCCGACGGCGCGCTGCTCACCGACGCCGACGGCCGTGACCAGCCGCTCGTGGCCGCCTACCGCACCGCCGCGCTCCGCCGCGAGCTGGCCGCCCTCGCGGCCGGACCCGACGGCCTGACCGGACTGCCCCTGCGCCGGCTGACCGGCGCCCTCAGCCTCACCCGTGTCCCGGATCCGCTCGCGTCCTTCGACTGCGACACCTGGGACGACCTCGTCAACGCCAGGGCACGCATCAGGGAGCATGGGCACGTGTTGGATGAATGGATCTCCGCAGTCAAGGACGAGCTGGGCATCGACCTGGACGTCGACACCGGCGTCCTGCTCGACCTGGCCCGTGACGCCGCGCACGGCGTGGCTCGGCCCGCCGCCCCGCTGACCACCTTCCTCGTCGGCTACGCCGCGGCACAGGGCAAGGGCGGCCCCGACGCGGTCGCCGAGGCCGCCCGCAAGGCGACCGCGCTCGCGCTGCGCTGGGAGGAAGAGAACAACGGGGGCGGGAAAGAAAACGGCGGGGGCGGGCAAGAGAGCAGCGGGGGCCCGAGCGCCCCGGACGCCGGATGACCGCCCCCGGAACCCGGGCCGGAGCGCCCGCCGAGGACAGCGACGACCTCGACGTCGAGGAGGCCCTGGCCCTCGTGAGGGAAGCCAAGGACGAACGCGCGGGCCAGGTGCCCGCTCCGGCGCCGGAAGCACACGGCGAGCGGCACCGGGCCACCCCATGGGCCCAGGCCCGCGAGATCGCCGCCCGCGCCGCACGCTCCCGGGTCCGCAGCGCCCCCGTGTCCGTGCCCCTCGGCCACGCCCTCGGCCTGGTCCTGGCCGCCCCGCTCGACGCACTCACCGACCTGCCCTCCTTCGACACCTCCGCGATGGACGGCTGGGCGGTCGCAGGGCCCGGTCCCTGGGAGGTGCGCGACGAGGGCGTGCTCGCCGGGCACGCGCAGCCCGAGCCGCTCACCGACGGCGTGGCGGTCCGTATCGCCACCGGCGCCCGCATCCCGGCCGACACCACCGCGGTCCTGCGGAGCGAGCACGGCCGTACCGACGCGCAGGGGCGGCTCCACGCCACGCGGGAGATCGTGCACGGCCAGGACATCCGCCCGCGCGGCCAGGAGTGCCGCAGCGGCGACCAATTGCTGCCCGTCGGCACCCGGGTCACCCCCGCCGTCCTTGGGCTCGCCGCGGCGGCCGGATACGACACCGTCACCGCCGTACCGCGGCCCCGTGCCGAAGTCCTCGTGCTCGGCGACGAACTGCTGGCCGAGGGGCTGCCGCGCGACGGGCTGATCCGGGACGCGCTCGGCCCGATGCTGCCGCCGTGGCTGCGCGCGCTCGGCGCCGAGGTCGTCAAGGTGCGCCGGATCGGCGACGACGCCAAGGCCCTGCACCGGGCCGTCACCGGCTCCGAGGCCGACCTCATCGTCACCACGGGCGGCACCGCCGGCGGGCCCGTCGACCACGTGCACCCCATCCTGAAGCGCATCGACGCCGAACTCCTCGTCGACGGCGTCAAGGTGCGCCCCGGACACCCCATGCTGCTGGCCCGCACCAAGGACGCCCAGCACCTCGTCGGCCTCCCCGGCAACCCCCTCGCGGCCGTGTCCGGCCTGCTCACCCTCGCCGAGCCGCTGTTGCGCACTCTGGCCGCCCACCCGGCCCCGGAGCCGTACACGCTGCCGCTCGGCGAGGCGGTGCAGGGGCATCCCCACGACACCCGGCTGATCCCCGTGGTGCTGCGCGGCGACCGTGCCGTACCGCTGCACTACAACGGTCCGGCCATGCTCCGCGGCATCGCCGCCGCCGATGCGCTGGCCGTCGTACCACCCGGCGGGGCCCGGCAGGGGGAAGAGGCGGAGCTGCTGGACCTGCCCTGGGCGACCGCCGGAGTCGAGGTGTGTTTCACGTGAAACGGGGTGAGGTGGGCCGGCGGATCCCCATCGTGCGGGCGTGTTCGAGCGAGCGGGTCTGACCCGTGGACGGCATCCGCGGGGAGTAGCGTCACGGGCATGCATGCGATCACGATTCCCGAACCTGGTGGTCCCGAGGCGCTGGTGTGGGCGGAGGTCCCCGATCCGGTACCCGGCGAGGGCGAGGTGCTGGTCGAGGTGGTGGCCAGCGCCGTCAACCGTGCCGACGTCCTGCAGCGGCAGGGCTTCTACAACCCGCCGCCCGGCGCCTCCCCCTACCCCGGTCTGGAGTGCTCCGGCAGGATCGCCGCGGTCGGCTCCGGAGTGTCCGGCTGGGCCGTCGGCGACGAGGTGTGCGCGCTGCTCTCGGGCGGTGGGTACGCCGAGAAGGTCGTCGTACCCGCCGGGCAGTTGCTGCCCGTGCCCGAGGGTGTCGACCTCAAGCAGGCGGCCGCGCTGCCCGAGGTCGTCTGCACGGTCTGGTCCAACGTGTTCATGATCGCCCATCTGCGGCCCGGTGAGACGCTGCTCGTGCACGGCGGGTCCAGCGGCATCGGCACCATGGCGATCCAGCTCGCCAAGGCCGTCGGGGCCAAGGTGGCGGTGACGGCCGGTACGAAGGAGAAGCTGGAGCGCTGCGCCGAGCTGGGCGCGGACATCCTCGTCAACTACCGCGAGCAGGACTTCGTCGCCGAGATCAAGCAGGCCACCGGGGGCGCGGGGGCCGACGTCATCCTCGACAACATGGGCGCGAAATACCTGGACCGCAACGTCCAGGCGCTCGCCGTCAGCGGGCGGCTCGCGATCATCGGCATGCAGGGCGGCGTGAAGGGGGAGCTGAACATCGGCACGCTGCTGAACAAGCGGGCCGCTATCAGTGCGACCTCGCTGCGGGCGCGGCCGCTGAGTGAGAAGGCGGCGATCGTGGCGGCTGTGCGGGAGCATGTGTGGCCGTTGCTGGCCGGCGGGCATGTGCGGCCGGTGGTGGATCGCGAGGTGCCGATGGCGGAGGCGGCCGAGGGGCATCGCGTGGTGGAGGCCAGCGGGCACGTGGGGAAGGTGCTGCTGGTCACGTCGTAACGCCGGGGAGCTGGAGCGGCGCGGTGCCCGGTGCCGCGGGGTTGGCTGCGCCGGGTGCCGGGTGCCGGGTGCCGGGTGCGGGTGCGGGGGCGCCGGTGGTGCATGAGCGGCCGGTGTTGGTGCGGGCCGGGAGTGCGGCAGCTGGCCGGCGCTTGCCGGGGTGCCTCCCCCTCTCGGCCTCGCTCGAGCGGGGGGCCCACCGCCCACCCGTGCCGCCCCAGTGGCACGACTGCCCGCAGCTGTGGCGCCTCGACGGCCGCTGCTGGGCGGGCGGGGATCGGGTGGCACGCCTGTCGGCAGCTGCGCAGGGACGGCGGTCGGCCGCGACTGTGCGGTCAGTCTCTGCGGAGTCTGAGGCCCAGGAAGGCCAGGGCCAGGCCCAGGCCTATGAGGATCAGCCCGCTGCCCAGGGGGAGTACCTGCAGGACCGGCTCGGAGGGGTTCGTGCCCTGGGGGACGGCGTTCTGGGCCGGGGGGTGGGTGAGGCCGGCCTCGCCGGGGGCGGTCGGAGCCGTCGGTGCCGTGGTCGGGAGGTCCGTGGTCTCCGGTTCCTCCGCCCGGCCGGTGCGGGGGACCTGGGTGGGTACCGGGTCGTCGTCGCCCTCGACCTCGGCCGCGGGGCCGTCCGGTCGGCCCGGCCGCATCCGCCCCTCCCCGGCCCGGCTGCCCGCACGGGTCGGCTCGACGGCCGTCGGACGGTACAAGGCGGAGGCGGAATCAGAGGGCATGGGGAGGACTGGGGAGATCGGGAAGATCGGGGAGATCGGCAAGGGGCCGGTGGCCGGGAAGCCGCCGTAGCCGTGACCGTCACCGTGACTGTGGCCGTCATGACCGCCACCGTGACCGTGACCGCGACCGTGACTCGGACTGTGATCGGGGCCCATGTCGCCCGACGGCTCCCGAGCGGCGCCGTCCGTCGGTCCGCGGCCGCCGTGTGCTGAGTGTTCCGGGCGGCCGGTGCGGGCCGGGCGGCCCGCGTCCCCGGGCGCCGTGCGGGCCGGGTCTCCAGGGGCTGGGCGTTGCGCTTCGTCGGGCGTCGGCCGGTCCGGTGGGTCGGGGTCGGTGGAGCCTCTCTGGGCGGGCTCGGCGGCGTACGCGCTCGTGGCGTCGTCGGTGACGGTGCCGCACGCGGGCAGGGCCACCGCGAGGACGAGCAGCGGCCGTATGCCGAGGACGAGCAGCGGGCGTATGCAGCGGAGCGTGATGCGCAGCCATGGAGTCACGTCGGTGACCTCCCGGAGCCGGATGTCGTGATCGATGGGTGACCGGCAGGAATAAGCCTCACATTCAAGGGCGATAAGGGCATTTCAGATTGGGCCGTCGGGTCTAAACGGTGGATCAGCCCCACGAGGGGGCACCACGGTGATGAGGTGTACGGGTGCGAGAGAATGGCGGCATGGAGATGCCGAGGAACGAACGGTCGCCGGAGAACCCCCAGATCCTCGTCGTGGGCCAGGACGGGATGGCGCTCGGCGGCGGCAATGGGGACGACGAGTCCCGTGAGACCCCGCTGACGGAGCAGGTGGAACAGCCGGCCAAGGTCATGCGGATCGGCAGCATGATCAAGCAGCTCCTGGAGGAGGTGCGCGCGGCCCCTCTGGACGAGGCGAGCCGGGTGCGGCTCAAGGAGATCCACGCCAGCTCGGTGAAGGAGCTGGAGGACGGCCTCGCGCCGGAGCTGGTCGAGGAACTGGAGCGGCTCTCCCTGCCGTTCAACGACGACGCCACCCCGAGCGACGCGGAACTGCGCATCGCGCAGGCGCAGTTGGTGGGCTGGCTGGAAGGCCTCTTCCACGGGATCCAGACGACGCTGTTCGCCCAGCAGATGGCCGCGCGAGCCCAGCTGGAGCAGATGCGCCGCGCGCTCCCGCCGGGCGTGACCGGCCACGAGGGCGGCGACGACCCTCGCGCCGCCGGCCGCTCGGGCGGCCCCTACCTGTAACGAGGCGGGCGTACCCGTAATAAATGGAGCCCGGATGAATGGAGCCCGGCACGGACGACCGTGCCGGGCTCCCCTGTCTCCTGCCTGTCTACTGACCGTCTCCTGCCCGTCTCTCGCGGACGGCCGGTGTCAGGCAGGGTTGCCCGTCGAGACCGTGAGGTCGATCGTGCCCGGGTCCTTCTTGTCGACGTCCGTGCCCTCGGCCGGGAACTGGTCCAGGACGGTGTCCTTGCCCCAGGTGTTGTCGTCCTGCGTAGTGATCTTGTACTGCCAGCCCGCGGCCTGGAAGCAGGCCTTCACGGAGTTGATGTCCTTGTACCGGAAGTCGGGCAGCATGATCTTCTTCGCGTCGTCCCAGGACTCCGTCGGATCCGTGCACTTGGTCTTGTCGATGACCCGGGTCCGGTCCGGCCCGCGGTAGCCCGCCGGGTGGGAGGCGGACGCCGAGGCGCTTGCGCCGCCGCTGCCGCCCTTGTCGTCACTGCCGCCGCTGTTCATCGTCAGCGCGACGATCAGGGCGACGACCGCGACGAGCGACACCGCGACCGATCCGATGATCACCGGCTTGTTGCTCTTGCCGCCCGAGCCCGGAGCGGACGGCTGCGCGGCCGTCTGCGGCGAGATCGTGTACGGCGGCGGGGTCGACGCGGCCTGTGGCCCGTAGCCCATCGGAGGCGGCGTCTGGTAGCCGGCCTGCTGCGGATAGCCGTAGGCCGCGGCAGGCGTCTGCGGGGCGCCGTACGGGCCCGGCTGGTACGGCGTCTGGACCGGCCCGGGGGCCGCCTGTGCGGTCCGGTCGACCGGCGGGAACACCGCGGAGCCGACGCCCGCGCCGCTCTGCGTCGGCCCGGCGCCGGGCACGATGCTCGGCGCGGCCGCCTGGAAGGACGCGGCGACGCGCAGGCACTCGTCGCGCATGGCCTCGGCGGTCGGGAAACGCTCGTTCGGGTTCTTCTTCAGCGCGCGGGCGACCAGCGCGTCCACCGCGGGCGGCAGCGAACGGTTGATCGAGGAGGGCGCGACCGGCTCCTCCTGCACGTGCGCGTACGCGATCGCCAGCGGGGAGTCCGCGTCGAACGGGAGGCGCCCGGTGACCAGCTGGAACAGCATGATGCCGACCGAGTACAGGTCGGAACGGGCGTCCACGCCACGGCCGAGGGCCTGCTCGGGCGAGAGGTACTGCGGGGTGCCGACGACCATGCCGGTCTGTGTCATCGACGTCACACCGGACTGCATGGCCCGGGCGATGCCGAAGTCCATGACCTTGACCACGCCACGCCTGGTCACCATCACGTTGCCCGGCTTGATGTCGCGGTGGACCAGCCCCATCTCGTGGCTGATCTCCAGCGCGGCCAGCACGTCCGCGGTGACCTTCAGCGCCTTGTCGGCGGGCATGGCGCCGTACTGCCGGATGTCCTCCTCGAGGGCCGAACCCAGCGGGCGGCCCTCGACGTACTCCATGACGATGTAGGGGGTCGTCAGACCACCGAGATCGTCCTCGCCGGTGTCGAAGACCGACACGATGTTGGTGTGCGTGAGCTTGGCCACGGCCTGGGCCTCGCGGCGAAAGCGCTCGCGGAACGCCTGTTCCCTGCCGAGTTCCGTGTGGAGCGTCTTGATCGCGACCTGGCGGTCGAGCACGGCGTCGTACGCAAGGTGCACCGAGGCCATGCCGCCCTCGCCGAGCAGGTCCCGCAGCTGGTAGCGACCACCGGCCAGCGACTGCCCCGCGTACCGGCCGTGTGCGCCGTCCTGGCTCATCTCTCCGTGTCCCCCACTGGCCGTTCGGCGCCTTCGCTCATCGCACGGGCCTTGATCGAATGTGTCATTCCCGGCCAAGTCTGCCCCAGGGCACTGACACGTCAAGCTCGGTGCCCGTTCCGTGACCGTACGCGCCAGAAGCGTCGCGCAAGCGTTACAGGGGGCGTACGGCCGGCACACAGAATTTGCACGACAGCGCGTGCTACAGGTTTCATGGCCGGTCAGGCTTCGGCCGGTCCCGGTTCCGGTTCCGAACCGGTGGCTCACGCCGAGGCTGTAGCGTGGCCGACGGAGACCGTAACAACACCGCGCGCACCGCGGGCAGAAACGACGGCGAGGACTGATGGACCAGACGCAGCGCGCCCAGGGCCCGTCCGACCCCGAGGCGACTGGCGGCGGTATGTCGGATGCGCCGGAGATGTGGGGCAACGGAGGGCTCGTCGGCGACGGCCGGTACCGGCTGACGCACCGGCTCGGCCGGGGCGGCATGGCCGAGGTGTTCGCGGCCGAGGACGTCCGTCTGGGCCGTACCGTCGCGGTGAAGCTGCTGCGCGCGGACCTGGCCGAGGACCCGGTCTCCAAGGCCCGTTTCACGCGCGAGGCGCAGTCCGTCGCCGGGCTCAACCACCACGCGATCGTCGCCGTGTACGACTCCGGCGAGGACTTCGTCGGCGGCCAGTCCGTGCCCTACATCGTGATGGAGCTGGTCGAGGGCCGCACCATCCGCGATCTGCTGCTGAACGCCGAGGCGCCGGGCCCCGAGCAGGCCCTGATCATCGTCTCCGGGGTGCTGGACGCGCTCGCCTACTCGCATCAGCACGGCATCGTGCACCGCGACATCAAGCCCGCCAACGTGATCATCACGAACAGCGGCGCCGTCAAGGTGATGGACTTCGGCATCGCGCGTGCCCTGCACGGTGCGTCGACAACGATGACACAGACCGGCATGGTCATGGGCACGCCGCAGTACCTCTCCCCGGAGCAGGCGCTCGGCAAGGCCGTGGACCACCGTTCCGACCTGTACGCGACGGGCTGCCTGCTGTACGAACTGCTCGCCCTGCGGCCCCCGTTCACCGGTGAGACCCCGCTGTCGGTGGTCTACCAGCACGTCCAGGACATCCCGACCCCGCCCTCGGAGTTCTCCGACGGCTGCCCGCCGGAGCTGGACGGCCTGGTCATGCGCTCACTCGCCAAGGACCCGGACGACCGGTTCCAGACGGCCGAGGAGATGCGCGGCCTGGTCCAGTACGGCCTGCAGATGCTGTACGAGCAGGGCGGGCACACCGGCACCTGGCACACCGGCCCGGTGGAGGCGCACGACGGCCGGCACACCCCGGCGGGCGGCTTCACGGGGACGACCGCGATGCAGCACCCGGGCGACTTCGGCGCCGGGACCGCGCAGATCCCCCAGCCGATCCTGCCGCAGCGCTACGGAGGCGGCGACGACGGCGGCTTCGAGGGGCACGGGAACAAGGGCAGCGGCCGCGGCAAGATGTGGATCGTCGCCGTGCTCGCGGTCATCGCGATCGCGGCGGGCGTCGCATTCGCGGTCAAGCACACGGGCAACGGCACCGGCACCGGTACCGACACCAAGCCGCCGGCGACGCACTCGAAGTCCACGAAGGACCACTCGGACACCCCGACGCCGTCGGACGACACCACCGACCAGCCCACGGACACCAGCACGGACAACGGCTCGGACTCGGGTTCGGGCGGTTCCGGCTACACCCCGTCGGACCCGCAGACGTCCCAGTCGCAGACCACGGGGCCGACCGACGAGCCCACGGACCCGCAGACCTCCCCGTCGCAGTCCTCGGACACCTCGAACGGCGGCACGAACGCCGGTACGACGGACGGCGGCACGAACGCCGGTACGACGGACGGTGGCACCAACACCGGTACGACGAACGGCGGCACCAACACCGGCGTCACCAACGGCGGCACCGACGCCGGCACCACGACGGACGGCGGGGCCACGGGTGACCCCACCGGTTGAAGGACACCGGCCTCGCCTCTGACGGCGTCCCCCTGACTGTCTGACGGCATCCCCTGAGCGGTTCCCGCCGGGGGCGCCGTGACTCGGGCGCCGTCACTCGCTGAACGCGGCGCGCACCGCGTCGTACTCGCGTGTCCACCACACCACGAGCGCCGACGCGGCCGGGAACTGGCAGTCCGCGCGCGTGTCACCGCGTTCGTAGTGCCAGCGCAGCATCCAGAAGTCGTTCAGCCGCTCCCACCACACCCGGTGCACGGCCGCCGCCAGCTCGGCGGGTCCGGCGCCGGCCGCGCGCCGGTACGCGCGCGCGTACGCGCGTACCTTCGGCAGGTCCAGTGCGCCCGCGGGGCGTACGAAGAAGATCGCCGCGGCGCGTACCGCCTCCTCGGCGCGGGGCTGCACACCGAGCCGGTCCCAGTCGACGATGGCCGCCGGGGCGTCGTCCTTGTAGAGCACGTTGAACGGGTGGAAGTCGCCGTGCACCCAGCCCACCGAGCCGCCGCGCGGCGGGCGCCGGTCCGCGTGCTGCTCCAGGAGCGACCGGCGTTCCAGCAGCCGGTGCCGGGCCAGCTCGTCGAAGGCGTCGGCGGGGCGGTGCCGGCGCACATGGGCGAGCAGGTCGTCGATGAGGGCGAAGGTGTCGGAGGGGGCGGCGCTCTCCACGGGATGAGGGCTCGTGGCCGGCCGCGTGCGCCCCTTGGGCGGCATCACGCGCTCCAGGCAGGCGTGCACGGCGCCCAGGACCGCCCCGAGGTGTGCGCTCTCCGCGCGCGTGAGCTGTCCGCCGTGCCGGTGCCTGCCGTCGATCCAGGGGTGCAGGGCGTAGGCGTGGCCGCCGACGACGGCGACCGTACGGCCCTCGCGGTGCGCGAGCGGTACGGCGACGGGGACGCCGAGGTCGGCCAGGCGCTGGGTGGCGCGGTGCCGGCGTTCGATGGCGGCCGGGTCGGCGGTGTCGGGGTCGAAATGGTGCTTGAGGAAATAGCGGCCGCGGGTGGTGCGCAGCCGGTAGCCGCGGTTCAGCAGGCCCTGATCGACCGGCTCACAGGTGAGGGCGGAACCGGCGGCGTACAGGCGGAGCAGGGCGCCCAGAGGGGGCGCGTGGGGTACAAGGGGTGGTACACATGAGCGCGGCACGCCGCAGATGGTAGGGCACGAAAAACGGCCGTGAGCTGGGGCTTGTCACAGGCGGTCGCCGGCGATCTCTTTCGGTCACGCCGTGAGCATGCCGTGGACTTTCCCAAATGGTCCCGCCGCTTCCGATCTTCTCGCCTGGATTCGGATGACATAAGCGGCGCAGCCAGTGTCACACGCAAACAATTCGACTCTTCCCGTGACCCGGGTCAGCGGGATAACGTGCGGTTGCTCCGGCCTTTCGCAAGGCTGTGACCAGCACGCTTGCACACCTCCTCGATTTACTTGGAAATCCAAGCAAAATCGCAGGTCAGGTGGCGTTTCACAGATATGTGGAGCACTGGGTAACGTGATGGTTGCAGGGCGCTCGCCGGGGCACCTGTCACGCCTGTTCCCGGCCGAGTGGCACCCACCCCGTGCCCGGTGGTCGAAACAGGTGAGCCGCACTGGCCTACCGGCAACCCCGGGGGCCGGAACGACGGAGGAGCACACGTGACCGTGGACAGCAGTGCCGCGCGCGAGCCGCGACGCAGCGCCGCAGGCAAGGCCGGCACCACCGGCAGCAAGACCACCCGCACCACCCGCGCCGCCGCGAAGAAGAGCACCGAACCGGAGCTCGTACAGCTGCTGACGCCCGAGGGCAAGCGGGTCAAGAACGCCGAGTACGACGCCTACGTCGCCGGCATCACCCCCGAAGACCTGCGCGGCCTGTACCGCGACATGGTGCTCACCCGCCGCTTCGACGCCGAGGCCACCGCCCTGCAGCGCCAGGGCGAGCTGGGCCTGTGGGCCTCGCTGCTCGGCCAGGAGGCCGCGCAGATCGGCTCCGGCCGGGCGCTGCGCGACGACGACTACGTCTTCCCGACCTACCGCGAGCACGGCGTCGCCTGGTGCCGCGGCGTCGACCCGACCAACCTGCTCGGCATGTTCCGCGGCGTGAACAACGGCGGCTGGGACCCCAACGGCAACAACTTCCACCTGTACACGATCGTCATCGGCTCCCAGACGCTGCACGCCACCGGCTACGCGATGGGCGTGGCCAAGGACGGCGCCGACTCGGCGGTCATCGCCTACTTCGGTGACGGCGCGAGCAGCCAGGGCGACGTGGCCGAATCGTTCACCTTCTCCGCGGTCTACAACGCGCCCGTCGTGTTCTTCTGCCAGAACAACCAGTGGGCGATCTCCGAGCCGACCGAGAAGCAGAGCCGGGTGCCGCTCTACCAGCGCGCGCAGGGCTTCGGCTTCCCGGGCGTGCGCGTGGACGGCAACGACGTGCTGGCCTGCCTCGCGGTCACCAAGTGGGCCCTGGAGCGGGCCCGCAACGGCGAGGGCCCGACCCTGGTCGAGGCGTACACCTACCGCATGGGCGCTCACACCACCTCCGACGACCCCACCCGCTACCGGGGCGACGAGGAGCGGATGGCCTGGGAGGCGAAGGACCCGATCCTGCGCCTTCGCCGGTATCTGGAAGCCTCAAACCACACGGACGACGGATTCTTCGCGGAACTCGAGGCCGAGTCCGAGGTGTTGGGCAAACGAGTGCGCGAAGCGGTCCGCGCCATGCCCGACCCGGACCACTTCGCCATCTTCGAGAACGTGTACGCGGACGGGCACGCGCTCGTCGACGAGGAACGAGCGCAGTTCGCCGCCTACCAGGCGTCGTTTGCTGACGCAAGCGAAGGGGGTCGCTGAGATGGCCGAGAAGATGGCGATGGCGAAGGCCATCAACGAATCGCTGCGCCGTGCCCTGGAGGAGGACCCCAAGGTCCTCGTCATGGGTGAGGACGTCGGCAAGCTCGGCGGCGTGTTCCGCGTGACGGACGGCCTCCAGAAGGACTTCGGCGAGAGCCGGGTCATCGACACCCCGCTGGCGGAGTCCGGCATCGTCGGCACCGCGATCGGTCTGGCGCTGCGCGGCTACCGCCCGGTGGTGGAGATCCAGTTCGACGGCTTCGTCTTCCCGGCCTACGACCAGATCGTCACCCAGCTCGCGAAGATGCACGCGCGCTCGCTGGGCAAGGTCAAGATGCCGGTCGTCGTCCGCATCCCCTACGGCGGCGGCATCGGCGCGGTCGAGCACCACTCGGAGTCCCCCGAGGCGCTGTTCGCGCACGTGGCGGGCCTGAAGATCGTGTCTCCGTCGAACGCGTCGGACGCGTACTGGATGATGCAGCAGGCCATCCAGAGCGACGACCCGGTGATCTACTTCGAGCCGAAGCGGCGCTACTGGGACAAGGCCGAGGTGGACGTCGAGGCGATCCCCGCCCCGCTGCACAAGGCCCAGGTCGTCCGCGAGGGCACCGACCTCACCCTGGCGGCGTACGGCCCGATGGTGAAGCTGTGCCAGGAGGTCGCGGCCGCCGCGGCCGAGGAGGGCAAGTCCCTGGAGGTCCTGGACCTGCGCTCGGTCTCCCCGCTGGACTTCGACGCCGTCCAGGCCTCGGTGGAGAAGACCCGCCGCCTGGTCGTGGTCCACGAGGCACCGGTGTTCTTCGGCTCCGGTGCGGAGATCGCCGCCCGGATCACCGAGCGCTGCTTCTACCACCTGGAGGCACCGGTCCTGCGGGTGGGCGGATACCACGCCCCCTACCCGCCGGCCCGCCTGGAGGAGGAATACCTGCCGGACCTGGACCGCGTGCTCGACGCCGTCGACCGCTCGCTGGCGTACTGAGGAGAGGGTCGTGACGACGATGACGGAAGCGTCCGTGCGCGAGTTCAAGATGCCGGACGTCGGCGAGGGACTCACCGAGGCCGAGATCCTCAAGTGGTACGTCCAGCCGGGTGACACGGTCACCGACGGTCAGGTGGTGTGCGAGGTCGAGACGGCCAAGGCGGCCGTCGAACTGCCCATCCCCTACGACGGCGTGGTCCGCGAACTCCGCTTCCCCGAGGGCACCACGGTCGACGTGGGCACGTCCATCATCGCGGTGGAGGTGGCCGGCGCGGCACCCGCCGAGGCCCCGGCCGGGCAGCCGCAGGCAGCTGTTGCGGAGCCCGAGCCCGAGCCGGAGGCCAAGCCGCAGGCCCGCCAGCCGGTGCTGGTCGGCTACGGCGTGTCGACGTCCTCCACCAAGCGCCGCCCCCGCAAGGGCCCCGAGGTCACGGTCCCGGCACCGGCCCAGGCGATCGAGACCGAGCTGAACGGCCACGGCCACGGCCACGGCGCGGTCGCCGAGAAGCCCCGCCCGCTGGCCAAGCCGCCGGTGCGCAAGCTGGCCAAGGACCTCGGCGTCGACCTCGCCACGGTCACCCCGTCCGGCCCGGACGGCATCATCACCCGCGACGACGTTCACGCGGCGGCCACGCCGAAGCCGGCGGAGCCGGCGCCGGCCCCGGTCGCCGCGGCCGCGGTGACGCCGGCACCGGTCGCGTCCTACGACGGCATGCGTGAGACCCGCATCCCGGTCAAGGGCGTCCGCAAGGCCACGGCGGCGGCGATGGTCGGCTCGGCGTTCACCGCGCCGCATGTCACCGAGTTCGTGACGATCGACGTGACCCGCACGATGAAGCTGGTCGAGGAGCTGAAGCAGGACAAGGAGATGCAGGGCCTGCGGGTCAACCCGCTGCTGCTGATCGCCAAGGCCCTGCTGGTCGCCATCAAGCGGAACCCGGCGATCAACGCGTCATGGGACGAGGCCAACCAGGAGATCGTGCAGAAGCACTACGTCAACCTGGGCATCGCGGCGGCCACCCCGCGCGGCCTGATCGTGCCCAACATCAAGGACGCGCACGACAAGACGCTCCCGCAGCTGGCCGCCGCGCTGGGCGACCTGGTCTCCACCGCCCGCGAGGGCAAGACGTCCCCGGCGGCCATGCAGGGCGGCACGGTGACGATCACCAACGTCGGCGTCTTCGGCGTCGACACCGGCACGCCGATCCTCAACCCCGGCGAGTCGGCGATCCTCGCGGTCGGCGCGATCAAGCTCCAGCCGTGGGTCCACAAGGGCAAGGTCAAGCCGCGTCAGGTGACGACCCTGGCGTTGAGCTTCGACCACCGCCTGGTGGACGGCGAGCTGGGCTCCAAGGTGCTGGCGGACGTGGCGGCGATTCTGGAGGAGCCGAAGAGGCTGATCACCTGGGCGTGACGGCTCCGGGTGGGTAGTCGCGAAGCGTTGAGGGGACGGCCGCAACTTCGATTTGCGGCCGTCCCCTCTTCTTCAAGAGCGGGCTGTCTTCTACGAGAACGGGGCCGAGTCGGCCAGGACGGAGGCTTCACTTCGGCATCTTTCGCCCGGTCGGCTCCGGATCCGGACGGAACCAGTGGCCGCCGGTGCTCCAGCCCAGCAGGCGGCGGCCCGTGCCCGTGTCGGCCGGGGCGCCGGCCATGACCCGGTGGAGCCTGGTGAGGGCGGGAGCGAGGCGGCCGGAGACGTGCCAGGGCCGGCGGGCGGTCTCCTCGGTCAGGCGGTCCAGTACGCGCCGCTGCTCCTGCGGCTCGCACAGCGACAGGTGGAACACCATCTGCCGCCAGGCGTAGGCGACGTCCTTGATGGTGCCGAGCGGTCGCGGATTGTGGTGCACGCGTCCGGTCAGGAGGCACACGGTCTCGAAGCAGCGCAGGGCCAGTTCGGCCCAGTCGGCGCCGGGCTCGATGCCCACCCGGTGGACGAGGGTGGCCAGGTTGTGGGTGGTGAGGATCTGTGCCTGCTCGATGACCGTGCCGTTCCCGGCGACCCAGGAGCCCGACGCTCCCGTGCCCGTTCCCGGCTCGAACTGCGCGGCCCGTTGCCGGCACAGCGCGGCGAACCCGGGCGACGTACGCGCGCCGTGGGACCGGAGTGCCGCATCCCCCGCCTCGATGACGGCGAGGTTGCGCACCGCCCTGTAGTCGATGGCGTAGTACCGCTCGTAGAGCGAGCCGCCGCCGAGGAGTTCGGCCGCGACGCGCGCGGCCGCCAGGAACTTCGGGGTGAACGTGCCCATGAAGATGTCCGCCGCGAGTTCCTCGACGAAGGGCGCCCCCAGCTCGGCCTGGCGCGCGAGTACGGACAGTTCGCGGATCAGCGGGTTGGGGAGGATCGTGCCGGGGAACGCACGCACCGCGAGCCCGCCCAGTACCCGCAGCGCGGTGGCCGCCACCTCGTCCGCCCCCGCGTCGACGCGGTGGACGGCGACGGCCCGCACCCACGGCAGCTCCTCCACCCGCACCTGCCGCTGCAGGTTGAGCAGCAGCAGCGAGCGGCGGTTGCGGAACGCGCGGTAGTTCGCGGCGGCCAGCGTGCGCAGGGCCGGCTCGGGGTGTGCCGCGGCGGTGGTGGCGGCGACGAGCTGGGGGACCAGCTCGGCCAGGACCTCCGCCGAGGGGACGACACCGCGCTCCACCAGCGTGCCGACAGGTGCGCTGAGTGCCGCCTCGACGGGCCGTCGTACGGCGGGTGGGATCTCCGCGCCCTCGGGCACACCCGTCTTGGCGGCCTCCTCGGCGCTCACCGGCGCGACGGCCGGCGCGGTCTCGGTCACCCCGCCGTCCTGCGGCAGCGCGGACAGACGTCCCAGCACCACGCGGGCCAGCGCGCGGTGCGAGGGCAGCGCGCACTGGGCGGCCTGCTCCCGGCGCAGCGCGGTGTGCTCCGGCGAGCCGGGCCGGCCGCGCCGCCGCACCATGGAGGCGACGGCGTGCCGCAGCAGCCCGAGCCGCCGCGGCCCCAATTCCCGACCGGCGACGGTCTCCTCCAGCGCGCCGCGCAGAATGCCCAGGTTCTCCTTGGGCTTGAGGTGCTTGGTGCAGCGGGTGTGGCGCCGGGCCAGGTCGCGGTAACGGCGCAGCAGCTCGGCGGAGCGGGCGTGCCAGGAGCGGTCGTCGGCGGGTCCTGGGACACGGACGTGACCTTCCTCGTCCGTCACCTCCAGCCAGTGCAGCAGCAGTTCGTCGCCGAAGGGCTGCCAGACGGCAAGCGCCTCGCGCTGTGTCTCCACGGCCGTGCTGGGGCGCCGGCGCGCGAGTGCCGCGGAGGCGTCGGCGACGGTGGAGCGGTGCACGGCGTCGGGCCGTGGCGCGGGCCGGTCGGCCGGCCGCGGGCTGAACCGCAGCCGGCCCGCGAACGGCGCCAGCTCCTCGACCAGGTCCAGCGCGGCGTCCGGCTCCCCGGCCCGGACCAGCCAGGCCACGGTGAGCAGGGCGGCCTCTTCGGGAACGGTCACCTCGTAACGACCGCTGTCCAGAAGGCCGTAGAGGTGGGCGAGCCCCTCCTCGGACAGGAAGTGACCGAACAGCGCATGTCGTTCCACCGGCACACCGGCCCGGCGCGCGGCCGCGATCTCGAAGTCGAGCAGGGGGCCGCCCGCGCTCGGCTCGCCGGTGGCGAAGCCGCCCCGGACGACCTCCGGCGTGACCCACGCGGGCAGTCCGGCGACGGGCGTACGGGAACCGATCGTCAGCAGGCCGTTCGCCATCCCGTTCAGGACCGCACGCCACCTGCGGCCGCGTTCCTCGCCGCGTCGGCGGGTCTCCGGGTCCGGGTGTGCGGCGGCCGTGCGGAACGCGGCGGCCAGTTGACCGGCCGCGTATCCGGGGTTCGCCTGGGCGGGATGTTGCTGCTCAGCGTCGTCGTTCATAGCCGACGTGACGGGTTCCGCCCCCGTGCCCTCCGGGTCCCGAGCCCGGTGCTCTGCTGCTGAGCTACACGTCGATGGGGCGACGGTAGACGGCGGGAGTGCACTCGTACAAACGTGTTTCCTTCATTTTCTCGGGAGCTGGTCCCACTCAGGCAGAGGGGCCGTATGCACCGGGTGGCGTCGCGAGCTGCTCGGCGACCCGTGCCAGCCAGCCGCTCGGGGAGTACGGCGCCGGTGGGTCGACTTCCAAGCCCAGTTCGGCGGTGGCGAGTGCGTAGTCGGCCTCGTCCAGGCCCATCGTGAGCAGCTCATGGAGCTCTCCGACGAGTCGGGCCACGAGCTGCGGGTCGGTGGAGCCCCGGTAGTCGTCGACGGCTGCATCGTGATCGTCGAACTCGTCCGGCATGTCCTGGGAGAACCAGCCGCCGAGGAACTGGCCGAGTTCCGGGAAACGGGCGTGCCATTCCCAGTGGGTGACGGGGGACGTCGGAGGCGGTACCTCTCCGGTCTCGATGCTGTGCTTGACGTGGTCCGCGAGGCAGTACAGCCACTGCTGGATCTCGTCCTGGGGCAGGCCGATGTCGGGGAGCGCGTAGAACTCGCCGAGGCGCAGCCTGAGTCGTCCGGGCGGATTGTCGGCGTAGTCCCGCAACTGCCGTTCCGCGATGGCGAGGGCCCAGGGGCGGGTGTGCCAGGTGTGGCGGAGGTAGGCGGTCAGGGCCTGACTCGGCTTGTCGGGTGTGTCGTCGGCCGGCTGTCCGAGGAAGGAGCGCATCACCTGGTCGAGTTCGCCGTACCGGCGGTCGTGTTCGAGGGGGCTCAGGGGCACGGTGTCAGCCTCTACAGGTCGCTACAGGTAGATCGGGAAGGTGCCGCGGACGGCGAAGCCGTGCGGGCGAGTTGGGTCCCGCGCCAGGATCACCCTGGCCGCGTGCACGTCGACCGGCTCACGGCCGGCCAGCATCATCGCCTGCAGCAGCACGCGCCCCACTGGATCGGTTCGGGTGGGCCAGGACGCCTCGATGGTCAGACGGGACCGCGTGGACCGGGCGAGCCAACGGTGGATGACCTGTTCGTTGGCGGTGACGACCTGCTGGGTGGCCCACTGGGCGGTCTCGCGGTCGGGATAGGTGGAACTACGGGTACGCACCGTGCCAGCCTCCGTCAGATGGGATTGAACGACCAGAAAACGCCGACCTCCGCAGAGGAAACGACCACGATGCCGAAATCGCCGTCGTACTCGGTGAGGGGCAGCCAGCCGGTGACTCCGGCAGTGAGGTCGGGGGACGACGAGGTGCGTGCGGCGGTGATGTTGCTGTAACACTCCAGGTTGTCTCCGTACCGTTGGAGGACTGTCCAGGCGTCGTCGAACCTGTCCTGTGCGTCCTCCTCGCGGCCGATGGGTCCCCACTCGTATGTCATCGTCACCAACAGGCGGGCTGCTGTCTCCGGGGTGATGGGGAACAGGCGCTCGGCCAGTGACCCACGGGACAGAGTCAGGAAGGGGAAGGATGCCCCATGGCTCTTCTCGGCCTCGGCCGCCTTGTCCGGATCGAGAGTCAACCAGCCGCGGGGGTCGTAGGCCGTCCGGTTCAGCACGGCCAGTGCGTCGTTCTGCCAGTCGGGGTGCGTCCTCGGTCCGGTGACGGCGAACGCGTACACGTCTTCCAGGAGACGCGTCGCGGCCGCATCCCAGTCCGTACGGCTTACTTTCTGCATTTCCTGTCCAGAAGATCCGGTCAACGCGCCGGCATGGAAGTGATGACGACAAAGGGAGGATCGAGCCTGTCATCATACCTCAACCGTGTATCGATTCTCTTCACATCGGTGGGCTTCGCTTCCATTCCGCCCTGTTTGTAACCGGTCTGCGGATCCTGTGGGTCCCACGGTTGTTTCGTGACGCTTATGCCTGTCACTTCTCCGTTCGGGCCGTCGCCTACAAACTTCTTCACTTCGCCGTTTGTGGGTGGCGGCGGGCCGTCCAGCCATTTCTTGATATCGGTGGAATGCGTGTCGATGTTGTACTGCGTAAACCGCTGTGCACTCGCCAGATCCTTGAAACTGGAAGCGCCGCCGATTTTCGGCTTGTTGTGGGGCCAATCGTTAGTCGGCGGATCCGATTGGTCCCGCAGCCGCTGTGCGAGCTGTTCGGAAGTCTTTCCGACGTGCTTGTCGAGTGTGTGGCCGTTGTCGAGCCATTCACTGCTCGCGAGGTCGATCTTGTAGACACCCTGGTCGGTGTCCCCCGCCTTGGTCCACTTGTGCTCATCCTTGAAGGCGTTGAGTGCGCGTGCACCGAAAGCCTCTGCCCGAGCCTCCTCCGCGTTGTATGTGGGGGCGCTCCGCTTGGCCTCCTCCAAGTGAGGTTTCAGTGCCTCGAGTTTCGGTTTCAGGGGGTTGACGCGGGAGTTGTAGTGCTCCACCACGGCATTCAGCGCGGCGGTGTCGAGATTGAGGGTGATCTCGGTTCCGACCTCCGCACCTGCTTTGAGCAGGCCGCCGATGAAGCGGCCGACGGTCTTGGCTCCCTCTTCGACGTCGTCCATGCCGAGGCCGTCACTGAGGTCGATGTTCCCGACCGCCTGTTTCACCGCCTCGAAATAGATGTCCCACACCTTGCCGTTGAGCTCGACCGCCGCTTCCGCGAACTCCCGGAGCAGGTCGCTGATCTTCTTCGCGCTGTCGAAGAGGACCGACATGACGGGGTGCGTGGCGGTGGGGCTGGATGCCTTGTCGTGCTGCCACTGGTAAGCAGCACCCGGCTCGTTCTTGCCCCAGGCCGTCGTTCCCCAGAGCGAGCTGCAGAACTGCCGCATGGCGTCGTACCACTCGCTGTTGCTCTGCCGCGTGATCCCACTGACATACCCGGTCAGCATGCTCTCCGTCGTGGAGAGCGAGATGGTCATGTCGGCCCACGACTGGGAGAGGGAGTTGAGATAGTGCTGCTGCGGAAAGGGGTAGACGTCGGCCACCTTGCCCCAACGGAAGGCGTCCTTCAGCAGTGGGCGGATGATGTGCCAGACGACGTCGGGTATGTACTCGAGCAGCGAGCGGATGAAATCGTCACCGCCGTCGTCGTCACCCCATTTGAGGTCGGGTACCGAGCCGTAGTTCGGCGCCTTCTGGATGACGTGAGGCGGTGGCTGGGTCTGGGCCTGCGTCTTGCCGGAGGCATCATTGGCCGCCTCGGCCTTCGAGTAGTTGTTGGCGGTTGTGGCGAAGCCGATGGCGGCACCGCCGATGCTCTCCACGGATCTGGCCCACACGTCGAGGAAGAGGTTGCCGACCTCGAGGTATGCCGCGGCAAACCCCTCTGCGGCCGACCCCTTGCCGCCGGCGTCCGGATACTTGTGCAGTTCGGTGAGCAGGTCCCTGGCAGCCTTGTCGAACGGGGTCTGCTGCCCTGCGAAGCTGCTGGCGACGTAGTGCAGGTTGGACGGCTTGACATCGATGGTGCCGCTCTGCGCCGGGGTCGGCGTTGCCATCAGACGGCTCCCCAGCCCCGAAGAACGGCGCGGTGCGCGGCTGCATAGTTGGCGTGTCCGGTGGTGACGTATGCGTGCAGCCATTTCTGCGCCGCCTGCAGGTCATGTGCGGAGCGGTCCCACTCGTCGAGTTTCTCGACGAAGATCTCGCGGGCTTCGCCCTTCCAGGACAGTACGACCGGTTCGACGCGGTCGTGGAGGGCGTCCAGCTTTCCGTTGAGTTGCTTGAGGACGTCCTCCAACTCGGCGGCGAGTTCGTGAAGCGTGGAGAGCGAGACGGTTATGTGGTCATCGGCTGCGCCGGTCGACATGATCCCCCTTGGTGTCGGTGGCCGTGGCTGTGAGCTGGTGCCTGGCGCTCCCGGCCTCAGAATCCGTCCAGGCTGCTGTGCGGGCGAGCCGGTGCGCCGTCGGCTCCGGTGTTCGGCGTGGAGAGCTTGTCGACCTCGCTGTCGACGTCCACGTGGACCCGCCGCATCTGCTCCAGCACGTGCAGATCGTCGGCACTGAAGCCGTCGCGACTCAGCCGCACGGCCTGCTCCAGGCCCTTCATCACTTCCCGGATGCGTACGGCGTCCTCGGCCGCCGCGCGATGGAACTCCCGGTACGCCGTCGCCGCCGGGCCACGCCAGCCCGCCTCGATGCGATCGACGAGTTCGTCCATCCGCCGGACCTGCTTGTCGAGGTGGTCCTGCATGTCGTCCAGGTCCTGCGCGAGCTTGGTCAGGTCCCGAGACGACACCCGAAGGTCGGCGCCGCCGCCTTGCGCCGAATGTGCTCCACGAACGCCCATGTTGTGTCCCCCGGCCCGCACCATGTGAGTCCTGACGTTGAGGCAATCTTACGCAAAGACACCGTCAAGAATGAGGATGACCTGACCGGTTGATCGCATGACCAGAGATACGACGGCCGCGAACAGGGCCACAGCGCTTCGGCGAGCAGCCGCTCGCCGCCGGTGATCGCCAACTGCCGTAGATTTACCGCATGGTAACGGGGGAGAAGACCACCGCTCGGCATGCGAGACCCAAGGCGGAGGCGGGGGTCGGGCGGGCCTCGGCGCTCATGGCCGCCGGCACCGTCGTATCGCGGGCCAGCGGGCTGGTCCGGCAGGTGCTGCAAGGGGCCGCGCTCGGGACAGGGCTGCTCGCGACCACGTACAACACCGCCAACACCGTGCCGACCAGCCTGTACACCCTGCTGATCGGCGGCGCGCTGAACGCCGTGCTGGTGCCGCAGCTGGTGCGGGCCCGGGCCACGCATGCCGACGGCGGGCGGGCCTACGAGCAGCGGCTCGTGACCCTCGTCGTCAGCGTGCTGGCCGTCGGGACCCTGGTCGCCGTGTGGGCGGCGCCGGAGATCGCGAGCCTGTACATACGGGACACGCCCAAGGAACACGACGCGTTCCGGCTGACCGTCGTCTTCGCGCGGTTCCTGCTTCCGCAGATCTTCTTCTACGGGCTCTTCGCCATCTACGGCCAAGTGCTGAACGCCCGCGAGAGGTTCGGCGCGATGATGTGGACGCCCGTGCTCAACAACGTGGTCCTCGTGGCGATGTTCGGCGTCTACCTCGGGATGATGACCGTCCCGCACTCGGTCGCCGACGTCACCGCCACCCAGGTCCGCTGGCTCGGTGCCGGTACGACCCTCGGGATCGCCGTACAGGCGCTCGCGCTCATCCCGTTCGCCCGCGCCGCAGGCTTCCGCTTCCGGCCCCGCTTCGACTGGCGCGGCGCGGGACTCGGCTCAGGGATCCACGCGGCCAAGTGGACTCTGCTGTTCGTGCTGACCAATCTGGTCGGGCTCACCGTCGTCACCAACTATGCGAGTGCCGCCGACACGGAGCTTCCCGGGGCGGGCGTCGGGTACACCGCCTACAGCTACGCGCAGACCATCTGGATGCTGCCCCAGTCCATCGTCACCGTCTCGCTCGTCACCGCGCTGCTGCCCCGGATGAGCAAGGCGGCGGCCGAGGGACGGATCGGTGATCTGCGGGCCGACCTGTCCCGGGCGCTGCGGGTGAGCGGTGTCGTGATCGTCCCGGCCGCCTTCCTCTTCACCGCGCTCGGGCCGGACATCGCCGTCCTCCTCTTCGCCCACGGCGCCGCCGACCCCGCCACGGCCCAGCCCCTCGGGCACATGCTGCAGGCCTTCGGGCTCGGGCTGATCCCGTTCTCCGCGCAGTACCTGCTGCTGCGCGGCTTCTACGCCTTTGAGGACACCCGTACGCCGTTCTTCATGGCCGTGTGGATCGGGGTCGTCAACATCGCGCTCGCCACCGCCTGCCATCTGCTGCTGCCCGCGCGGTGGGCGGTCACCGGTATGGCCGGTGCCTACACCGTCTCCTACTTCGCCGGACTCCTCCTCACCGCCCGCCTGCTGGCCCGCCGTACCGGCGGCCGGCTGGACGACGGCGCCCTGCGCGGCACCTACGCCAAGCTGCTGTGCGCCGGAGGCGTCGCGGCGGTGGCGGGCTGGGCCGCGGGGCGGGGCTGTGCCGGGGTGGTGGGGCACGGCACGGCGGGGACGGCCCTTGCGACCGTCGCCGGTTCGCTCGCGCTCGGTCTCGTCTATCTGGTGGCGGGCAAAGCGCTGAAGATCGGCGAGCTTCGGCGGATTCCCGGATTCCGGTGACATCGGGTGCCTCAGGCCCCGAACGACCGACCCTGACGTCGTATCGGGGACGGATCGGGGTGCTGTCGGGGACGTCACGGATGGTGAGGGAGTGGCCACGGCGGCACGCTGGTCGCATGACGAAATCCCTTGCCGCTGGGCTCAGTTCGCCTTCCGTCCGCCGTGTCGCCGCCGTCGCGGGCGCCGCCGTCCTCGCCGGTACGGCGGCGGTGTGCGCGCCAGGAGTGGCCTACTCCGCGCCACGCGTCACCGCGGCGACCGCGACCGACTTCGGTGACTGTCCGCCCCTGCCCGACGGCGTCGACCCGGCCCGATGGCGGTGCGAAGTGCACACCGCCGCCCCGCGGTTGACCCTCGGCAAGGTCACGGTGAACCTCGCCCCGATCACCATGACGCACGCCGAAGGCCCGATGCCGGACGGCAGCAAGGGCCAGGTGTGGGGTGCGATGCACAGCTCCCCCACCGCCGTACCGGGCGGACTGACCGGCACGCCGGCGGGCGATCGCGCGGCCGTCCTGGGCCTGGCGATACAGCCGGAGTACGGCGGCCGGTCCGACTTCTACACCGGGCAGTTCAGCCTGCGCTTCCGGCTCATCGGCCCGCTGGTGCCGCACGGCTGCACGATCGGCGCGGGCGAGCCGGTCGACTTCCGGCTGAAGCGCTCGGGTCCTTCCAAGTGGGTCTCCCAGGACCCACCGGTGATCGAGTTCTCGGCGTACGACGACACCTTCACCGCCCCGGCCGCCGAAGACTGCGGACCCCTGACCGGAGCCCTCAACCGTCGCCTCGGCCTGCCGGCGACCGAAGGCAACCTGCTGTCCTACGACGCCTCGTACACCTTCAAGACCTACGACCAGCTCCCCACGGGGGAGCACGACAAGGAACAGAAGGGAGGGAACCTTTCGCGCTGATGCCGACTCCTGACCCGGCGACGCGGGCCCGACCGGGGGACCGCACCGGCCCGAGAGGGGTCAGGCATGGCACCGCACACCGACCGTACAGACCGTCCGCTGCCGAAGGACGAGCGTGCCGAGCACCGCATGCTGGACGTGGGCTCCACCAGGCTGCATCTCGCCGAGTACGGCGGCACCGGCACCCCGCTGCTGATGCTGCACGGCTTCCCGCAGCACTGGTACGCCTGGCACAAGGTCGCCGGGCAGCTGTCCGACGGATACCGGCTGCTCAGCCCGGACCTGCGCGGCTTCGGCTGGTCGCCGATCACGCGGCGCGGCTACGACATGGACAGCCTGGCCGAGGACGCCCTCGCGCTGCTCGACACCCTCGGGCTGGAGCGGGTCGGACTGGTCGGGCACGACTGGGGAGCGCATCTCGGGTTCCGGCTGTGCCTGAGGGCGCCGGAGCGGTTCACCGGCTACCTGGCGCTCAACATGACCCACCCCTGGCCCCGGCACCGCGCGGTCCTGCCCAACCTGTGGCGGCTGTGGTACACCGCGTTCGTCGAATACCCGGTGCTCGGGCGGGCCGTGCTGCGGCACTGGCCCGGCTTCACCCGCTTCCTGCTGCGCCACCAGGTCGCCGACCCGGCGGCCGCGTGGACGCAGGCGGAGATCGCCGAGTACGCCGCTGCCACCGCGCACAGCGCCCCCGCCGTCCAGTCCCTGTTCTGGCAGTACGTCCTGCACGACATCCCCGCGCTGGTACGGGGCACCGCGCGGCGGCAGCGGCTGACCGTGCCGACGCTGCTGCTCGGCGGGGAGCGGGACAACGTGGTCGTGCCGTCGATGCTGGCGGGCGCGGAGCGGTACGCCGACGAGCTGCGCGTGCGGCTGGTGCCGGCGGCCGGGCACCATCTGCCGCAGGAGCGGCCGGAGGAGGTGGCCGAGGCGATCCGCGAGCTGTTCGCCCCCTTCGCCGAGGAGGTCTAGCGCAGCGCCGCCCGCTCGGCGACCCGGTCGACGAACGCCCGTCCGCGCCGCTCGCCGAGCAGGCGGCCGTAGAGCCACTGGGCGGGACGCAGGGCGGTGGGGCGGGTCGCGCCGAGGACGGCGAAGCGCGTGCCGCCGGCCTCGGGGGCGGCCGCCATGCCGCCGACGATCAGCCGGGACTGCATCAGACACCAGCCGGGGGAGAGCCGTACCTCGAAGGACTCCGTCAGGCCCGAACGGCCCACCGCCAGCGCCCGTTTCCGCTCGGTGTCGCCGGGCGGCACGCGGAACTCGCGGAGGAACGGCACGAGACGGGGCAGTTCCGCCTCCAGGTCGGCGGCCACCGCCCACACCCTCTCGTAGGGCAGCGCCAGATGCTCCTCGGCGTACAGACCGGCGTGCAGCCCCGCGGCCAGCACGCGCAGCCGCAGCACCGGATCGGAGGAACTCATCGTGACCACGCCTTCCGGAAGGAGGAACGGGCCCGGCTCAGCCGGGACTTGACGGTGCCCTGCGGTACGCCGAGCAGGGCGGCGACGGTGGCCTCGTCCAGGCCCTCCAGCTCGCGCAGGACCAGCACCGCGCGGTGCCGTACCGGCAGCCGGGCCAGTGCGTCCCGCACGTCGGCCGACAGCTCACCGTCGGCGTCCGTGCGCAGTCCGCCGAGGCGGGCCAGGTCGGCGGGGTCGGCCGGTTCCTCGGCGGAGGTGCGGCGGGCGACCCGGACCGCCTCGCGGACCGTGGCCGTACGGACCCAGCCGTAGAAGGCCTGTGGGTCGCGGAGTGTGCGCAGGCCCTTGAAGACGGCCAGCAGTGACTCCTGTACGGCGTCGGCCGTGTCGTTCGGGGCGATCGGGCGGCAGAGCCGGGTCACGTACGGGGTGACCAGCGTGAGCAGTTCGTCCATGGCCAGGGCGTCCCCGTTCTGTGCGGCCCGGACCAGTGCGGCGGCCGTGTCCCAGGGCGCCGCCCGGCCGTCGCCCTCCCCTTGGACGCCCTGGGGGCTCCGGATGCCCATGGCCGGCTCAGGCCCGCCGCCGGAGCGCGTTCAGCAGGGCCGCGCCCCGTTCGGCGTCGTCCACGCTCACGGCGAAGTCGGTACGGCGGCCCCGGGGCCGTACGACCAGACAGTCACCGGCGCGGAGCATGACCGTCGTGCCGAGGCCGCTGAGGCGGTAGCCCCAGCCGCCGACCTGGGACGGCTGCCGGGGCTCGGCGCGGGCGGACTCGATGGCGGTCGGCGACCAGCGCCGGGCGGGCCAGCCGAGCGGGCCGAACGACACCTCCAGGCCCGCTTCCGACACCTTCGCCTGGACCGAGGAGGAGAGGGCGCCGGCGAGCGAGACGGCGGCGCAGACGGCGCACAGCGGGACCAGCACGGCGGGGTCCGCCAGCCCGGCGACCAGTGTCACCAGCGCGCCGACGGCGATCAGACCGGTCAGCGCGGCCACCAGTTGCAGCCAGGGGTTGGCCGCGCGGGAGAACCACACCAGGCGCTCGCCCGCGGGCAGGTCGAGTGCGGGGGTCGGGGCGGGTGGCGTGGTGGAGGTGGTGCGGATGGTCAGCCGCCAGGCCACCACGCCGGCGACCGCTGCCAGGGCCAGGGGAAGGACGACCCCGAGGGCCGGATCGCGGGCCTCGTGCCAGTCGGTGCGGTCGAGGTTGGCGCGGACGACGCAGGCCTGCGCGCCGACGAGCACCGCCGCGGCGGGCGCCAGCGCGATCGCCCGCCAGGGGCGTGCGGCCGGCCAGGACCGGCGCCGGCGCACGCTCAGCGCGAGGGCGACCAGCAGCCAGAGGCCGGCCGGCAACAGGGATGCCTCCCACAGCGGCATGGAGCCGTCGGGGGCGGCTCCCCCGCTCCAGTGGGTCGCGAGCCGGTCGGGCAGCCGGCCGCGCGCGACCCAGGGCAGACCCGCCAGCAGCGCCGCGACGGCCACCGTGCACCCCGCGAGCCCCCAGCGCGCGGTGCGACTGCGGGCACCTGCGCGGTCGTTCCCGTTCCGGCTGCGCCCGCCCCCGTTCCGGTACCGGTCGTTGCCGTCCCGGTCGTCCCCGTCGCTCATGTCGTCGTCCCCCGGATCATCTCGATGAGGTCGGTGCGGCTGTAGCCGAGCCGGGATGCCTCCGCGACCAGCTCACGCACCCTGATTTCCAGTCCGGAGCGCCGGGCCGCACCTTCGGCGACGGTGATCCCCCGGCCGCGGCGGAACTCCAGCAGGCCCTCGTCCCGCAGTTCGCGCAGGCCGCGCAGGACGGTGTTGACGTTGATGTCCAGGGCCGTGGAGAGATCGCGGGCGGAGGGCAGCCGGTCGCCCGCGCGGCACTCGCCCTCGGCGATGGCCCGCCGGATCGCCGCCGCGACCTGCTCGTGCAGGGGGCGGGTGTCGGTCTTGTCCAGACGGATCAGCATGGTGCCAATGACGCTAGCACCATGTGCTTCATCGCGCACCCGGCGGCAACAGAACGGGCCCGCCGCACAATGCGGCGGGCCCGTGGGCGTCCGAGCGTCCGGGTACGCGTCAGCCGAGCCGGGCGAAGCCGTAGTTGAGGAGCTTCGTGGCGTCCGTCGCGCGCTGTGCGTAAGTGGTGGAGGCCAGAACCGTGCCGATGACCGTCTTGCCGTTGCGGGTGGCGGCGAAGACGAGGCAGGCGCCGGCCTCGGGGCCGGAGCCGGTCTTCACGCCGATGGCACCGCTGTAGCTGGAGAGCAGCGTGTTGGTGTTGTTCCAGGTCCCCATGGTGCGCGTGCCACCGGTCTTGGTGATCGTCTTCGCGGTGTACGCCTTCGTCTTGACGATCGTGCGGAACGTGGAGTTCGTCATCGCGCTGCTGGCGAGCTTCGTCAGGTCGCGCGGCGTCGAGTAGTTGTTTCCGTTGCCGATGCCGTCGAAGGAGTCGAAGTGGGTGTTCTTCAGACCGAGGTTCTTGGCGGCGGTGTTCATCTTGCCGATGAAGTTGCTCACGCGCGCGGCGCGGGTGGAACCGGAGCCGTAGGTGTCGGCGAGCGCGTAGGCGGCGTCGCAGCCGGACGGCAGCATCAGGCCGTACAGCAGCTGGCGGACGGTTACCTTGTCGCCGACGATCAGGTGCGCCTGGGAGGCGTTGTTCGCGACGACGTAGTCGCTGTACGCCTTCTGGATCACCACCTGCTTGTCGAGGTTGAGGTTCGACTGCGCGAGCACGACCTTGGCGGTCATGATCTTGGTGGTGGAGCCGGTGGAACGCTTGTAGTCCGCCGTCTTGTTGTACAGCGTCGTACCGCCCGCGTTGTTCATCACGTAGCCGCCCTTGGCCACGATCGAGGGCGTCGTGACGGCCTGAGCGGGCGCCGCGGTGAGGGCACCGGTCGCGAGCAGCGCGCCGGAGGTGACAGCGACGGCGGCGGCTCTGCGGAGTCGCGAGGTACGGGTGCCCTTAATGCCGGTAATCAAAGTGATATACCCCGATTGTGTTGAATGCCCCTGAAGCGCGGCCGAGTTGAGGTGGCAAGAGCAGCGGGCCGCACGTGTGAGACACGTAAGTAGCACAGAAGGTTGTGCGGTCGCTGCGGGGGGTCCTGGTCACAGATCCGTCACGTCCGGATGCTGGACGCCGCCGCCCATGCGTACGTGTTGTATCTATCCTGTGGGCATGAAGACGGCCGTACAGCAGCCCGCCCGCCGCGACCCCAAGTCACCCCCCGCCGCCGACCGCGTGTACGCCCATGTCAAGCAGGGCGTCCTCGACCGGCGCTACGAGGGCGGCACTCTGCTCACCGAGGGCGAGCTGGCCGAGGCCGTCGGGGTCTCCCGCACCCCTGTGCGGGAGGCGCTGCTGCGGCTGGAGGCCGAGGGCCTGATCCGGCTCTACCCGAAGAAGGGCGCGATGGTCCTGCCGGTCTCCGCGCAGGAGATCGCGGACGTGGTGGAGACCCGCCAGCTGGTCGAGGAGCACGCCGCCCGCAAGGCCGTACCCGCCCCGCCCGCCCTGCTGCAGCGGCTGACCGAGCTGCTGGAGCTGCAGAAGGCGCAGGCGGCCGCCGGTGACCTGGCCGCGGCCGCGGTGACCGACCGCAGCTTCCACGCCGAGATCGTGCGCAGCGGCGGCAACGAGATCCTGTCCCGGCTCTACGACCAGCTGCGCGACCGGCAGCTGCGGATGGGCGTCGCCGTCATGCACTCCCACCCCGACCGCATCGCCAAGACGCTCACCGAGCACGAGGAGATCCTGAACGCGCTGCGCGACGGGGACGCGGAGGCGGCCGTCGGGGCCGTGCACCGGCATGTGAGCTGGTTCGAGCACCTCGCCCGGGGTGAGGCCCGATGAGCGCTCCGGCGCGGAACGTCACCCTTCCGGGTGATCCGCCGGGCGGCCGACGCGCCGTCACCGTGTGGTCCATAGGCGTCGCCGTCTACTTCGTCGCCGTCATCTTCCGTACGTCACTCGGCGTGGCGGGACTGGACGCGGCGGACCGCTTCCATGTGAACGCCTCCGCCCTGTCGACGTTCTCCATCCTCCAGCTGCTGGTCTACGCCGGCATGCAGATACCCGTCGGCCTGCTGGTCGACCGGCTCGGCACCAAGAGGGTGCTGAGCATCGGCGCCGTGCTGTTCACGGCGGGGCAGCTGGGCTTCGCCTTCTCCCCGTCCTACGGCACCGCCCTCGCCTCCCGCGCCCTGCTGGGCTGCGGTGACGCGATGACCTTCATCAGCGTGCTGCGGCTCGGCACCCGCTGGTTCCCGGCCCGGCGCGGGCCGCTGGTCGCGCAGCTCGCGGGGCTGGTCGGCATGGCGGGTAACCTGGTCTCCACCCTGGTCCTCGCCCGGCTGCTGCACGGCATCGGCTGGACCCCGGCGTTCGCCGGCAGTGCGGTCGCGGGTGTCGTCGTCCTCGTGCTGACGCTGCTGTTCCTGAAGGACCACCCCGAGGGGCACGAACCCGAGCCGGCGCCGCACCAGGGCGCGGCCTACGTCCGCCGGCAGATCGCGGCGTCCTGGCGGGAGCCCGGCACGCGCCTCGGGCTGTGGGTGCACTTCACCACCCAGTTCCCGGCGATGGTGTTCCTGCTGCTGTGGGGCCTGCCGTTCCTGGTGCAGGCGCAGGGGCTCAGCCGGGCCACGGCCGGTGAACTGCTCACCCTGGTCGTTCTGTCCAACATGGTGATCGGGCTGGTCTACGGCCAGATCGTCGCCCGGCACCACGCGGCGCGGCTGCCGCTGGCGCTGGGCACGGTCGGGGCGACGGCGCTGCTGTGGGCTTCGACGCTGGCCTATCCCGGTGCACATGCGCCGATGTGGCTGCTGGTGGTGCTGTGCACGGTGCTGGGGGCGTGCGGGCCGGCCTCGATGCTCGGGTTCGACTTCGCGCGGCCCGCCAACCCGCCCGAGCGACAGGGGACCGCGTCGGGCATCACCAACATGGGCGGTTTCGTCGCCTCGATGACGACGTTGTTCGCGGTCGGGGTGCTGCTGGACGCGACCGGGGACGACTACGCCGTGGCCTTCAGCGCCGTGTTCGTGCTGCAGGCGCTCGGGGTGTCCCAGATCCTGCGGCTCCGGGGGCGGGCCGCCCGGCGTGAGCGCGAGCGGTTGGTCGCCAGCCGGGTGGAGACGGTGCACGTCCCGGCGGCTTAGCCGTTCACCCCATCCCGCGCACCACCCGGCACCGGTCGGCCAAGAGGCAGGACAGGCAACCTGCTCGGGCGCTCGCCGTCGGTGGCTCGGCTCCCGCAGCCGTGTCGGCTACGGCGTCACCGCGAAGTTGCGCAGGATCGCCGCCGTCAGGTCGAGGTCCCCCTCGGCCTTCACCCGGTCGGCCACCGCCTCCGGTGTCACTCGGCCGCAGGCGAGGCGCACGTAGGTCTCCCAGTCGAGGGTGAGGGTGGCGGCGGGGCCGAGGGCCGGGGCGGTTTCCAGGGATCCGCGTCCCTGGATGTCGACGCGGATGGTGCGCAGGAACTCCACCGGTCCGTGCACGTCGAAGACGACGGCCGAACTGCGCGGCGCGTCCGCGTCCTTCGCGACGACCTTGGGGAGTGCCTCCAGGAGGACGTCCCGGGCCACGTGCGCGCCCGGCGAGTCCAGGTTGCCGGGGCGGCCGAGGGCCGTGCGCAGGTCCTGCTCATGCACCCACACGTCGAAGGCGCGGGCGCGGTAGGCCTGTTCCACCGTGATGTCCTTGCTCAGCGGGCCGCGGACCGTGGTGCCGGGGTCACGCGACTCGTTGCGCAGCTGGCGGTTGCGGCGGATGACCGTGTACTCCAGCTCGGCCGTCATCTCCGGCGCCGTGTGGTGGCGGCGGACGTCGACCTGCATCTCCATGTACCGCTGGTGCTCGTTGGTGACGTGGAAGAGGTCACGGGGCAGGGAGTGGATCGGGCGCGGGTCGCCGAGCAGCTCGCAGTCCATGCCGATGACGTGCGACACGATGTCCCGGACCGACCAGCCCGGGCAGGGGGTCCGCCGGTTCCACTCGCTCTCCGCGAGCGACTGGACCATCTCGGATATCGCTTCGATGGAGTGCGTCCAGGCGTCGGCGTAGGGCTGGAGGGTGGGATGCAGACTCACGGAACGGGACCCCTCGGCGGTCGGTACACGGGCGGGTTGTGGCGGCGTTGCCAGCGGGCGGCGGCTGCACTTCGGCGGGTGTCTGGGAGGCTAAGTTACGCTGCCTGCAGGCACCCCGGCAGTGCTTTCGTGTGACGATCGTAGGCCTGTGTGGGCTACTCGAATGCCAGGACGGTGGTAGTGTGCGCGCCTCGCTGATCCAGATCGCCGTGAACGAGGACGAATCGGTCGACACCCGGCGGCAGCGGGTGGCCGCGCTGGTCCGCGAGCAGGCCGGAGCCGACCTGGTGGTCCTGCCGGAGCTGTGGACCACCGGCGCCTTCGCCTACGAGGAGTTCGGCCGCGAGGCCGAGCCGCTCGAAGGGCCGACGTACGAGGCGATGGCCAAGGCCGCGAGCGACGCGGGCGTCTGGCTGCACGCTGGGTCCGTTCCGGAGCGGGCCGCGTCCGACAGCGGCTCCGCCGCGGGCGAGGGAGCGCTCTACAACACCTCTCTCGTCTTCTCCCCCTCCGGTGAGCTCGCCGCCGCCTACCGCAAGATCCACCGCTTCGGCTTCGACAAGGGCGAGGCCGTACTGATGGGCGCCGGGCGGGACCTGGTGACGGTCCGGCTGCCCGGCACGACGCTCGGCGTGGCCACCTGCTACGACCTCCGTTTCCCCGAACTGTTCCGGTCAC
Organism: Streptomyces barringtoniae; assembly: GCF_020819595.1. Lineage (GTDB taxonomy): Bacteria > Actinomycetota > Actinomycetes > Streptomycetales > Streptomycetaceae > Streptomyces > Streptomyces barringtoniae. Next base: position 240,507 of record NZ_JAJHNP010000009.1, on the reverse strand, counting down.
TGGTCGACGCCGGCGCCGAGACCCTGGTGATCCCGGCGGGCTGGCCCGAGCGGCGACGCGCGCACTGGACGCTGCTGGCCCAGGCGCGGGCGGTGGAGAACCAGGCGTTCGTGCTCGCGTGTGGAACGGCCGGAACCCATGCGGGAGTTCCGCAGGCGGGTCACTCGATCGTGGTCGATCCGTGGGGCGAGGTGCTCGCCGAGGCGGGCCCGGACGAGGAGGTCCTCACCGTCGACTTCGACCCGGCGAAGGTGACGGCCACCCGCGAGCAGTTCCCGGCGCTGAAGGACCGCGTCCTGGGCCTGGAGCCGCCCCGGCGCTAGCGGGCCCTCGAGCCCTTCGACCCCCGTCAGTCCTCCTCCCGCTCCTTCTGCGCCAGGTGGATCACGCACACCGCCACCGCGATCAGCAGGGCCGGGTCGGCGTCCTCGCGCACGATGTCGACACCGTAGGTGTCCCGGAGGGACAGGAAGCGGCGGGAGATCACGGCCAGGAGTTCGCCGTCGTACTCGATGGCGAACTCGTGGTCGAGGATCCTGCCGCTGACGTCCAGCACGGTGCCGTCGACCAGGGACACCCGGTAGTGGTGGCGCAGCAGGGACAGCCGTTTGCGCCTGATGGTGGCCAGGCCCTCGCCGTCCCGCTCGATCACCATGGTGTCGCGCAGCGCGAACATCTTCTGGTGGATGTCGATCAGCACGCGCCCGTGGGCGTCCTTCAGCTGGAAGGTGTCCCGCAGCCGCATGGCCTTGCCGTCGACGAGGAAGACCTTCCGGCCGTGCTCGTCCTCGATCCAGTAGTCGTCGCCGATGCCGAGCAGCCGGTCGTGTACGAGGAGTCTCATGCGCATACCGTTCCCCGCCGCGCGCTGATCGTCACGGTCCGGCCGGCCGAAGGGCCCGGCGGTCGCGCTCGTCGGGACCCGCCGGCCCGAACCGCCTCCGGTACGCCGACGGGCTCAGCCCCGTCTCCCGGCGCAGCCGGGCGCGCAGATTGGCCGCCGTACCCAGGCCGCTGCGGGCCGCGACGACGTCCAGGCGCTCCTCGCCCCGTTCGATCAGCCGGCAGGCCAGCGCCACCCGCTCCCCGGTGAGCCAGGCCAGCGGCGTCGTACCCAGCTGGGCGCGGAACCGGCGGTGCAGGGTGGCGGGGCTGACGGCCGCGCGGGCGGCGAGGTCCGCCACGGTCAGCGGCTCGCCCAGCCGCTCCTGCGCCCAGGCCAGCAGCGGGCCGAGCGATTCGTCGGGCACGTCGGGCACGGGGCGCTCCACGAACTGCCGCTGCCCGCCGTCGCGGTGGGCGGCGAAGACCAGGCGCCGGGAGACGGCGTTGGCGAATTCGGCGCCGTGGTCGCCGCGCCACAGGTGCAGCCCGAGGTCGAGCGCGGCCGCGCTTCCGGCGGCGGTGAGGATGTCGCCCTCGTCCACGAACAGGACGTCGGGCTCCAGCAGCACCTCGGGGTGCAGATCCCGGAAGGTGTCCGCCCACATCCAGTGGGTGGTGGCCCGGCGCCCGTCGAGCAGACCGGCCTCGGCGAGGGCGAAACTGCCGGTGCAGAAGCTGACGATGCGCGCCCCGCGCGCGTGCGTGCGCCGGATGGCGTCCAGGACGTCGGCGCCGCGCGGTACGACGTTGTCGGGGCGTCCGGGTACGACGAGGGTGTCGGCCTCCTCCACCGCCTCCAGGCCGGGTACGCCGGCCAGGGTGAAGAAGCCGTGGTTCATCCGGATCCCCGGGGTGGGCGCGCACAGCGTCACCGTGTACAGCGGCCCCGGACCGCCCAGTTCGGGCCTGGGCAGGCCGAACAGTTCGGTGGCGACGCCGACCTCGAAGGGGTTGGTGCCCGCGTCCACGATCACGACGACCCGGTGCGGCGGCACGGCCCGATCCGGTGGCACGGTCCGTTGCGGCGGCAGGGTACGGTCCGGTGGCTGAGAGGATCCTTGCGGCATATGCGATTCCTAGCACTCGTGCGCCGGGCGGGCCGGCCCGAGGATGACGGCATGAGCAGCGAACCGATCTCCCTGGACAAGGCCCTGGCCTCCTTCACCGAGTGCTGGAGCCCGCGCATCGTCGCCACCGTCAACGACTACGACGTCCGGATCGCCAGGTTCGAGGGCGAGCACGTCTGGCATGTGCACGAGGACACCGACGAGTTCTTCCTGGTCCTCGACGGCGAGGTGCACCTGGGCCTGCGCGAGCCGGCCGGCGAGCGCACCGTCGTCCTGACCAAGGGCTCGGTGTTCACCGTGGCGCGCGGCACCTGTCACAAGCCGTCCGCGCCCCATCGCGCCGAAGTCCTCCTCTTCGAGCCCACCGGCACCCTCACGGTCGGCGACCGGCACGAGGAGGTTCCCGGACACGTCGACGTCACCACCGGCCACGCCCTGACCTGACCGGGCGCCTGAATCCACCGGGCCGACAGGTGTAGCGCAGATGAACTCCCCGTATGCCCAAGGGAGTTGACCAACCAAGAGGCGGGGTCCCCGAGTCGAACGGTGCGGAAGTCGCCCATCCGCCCGTTCCCTCGGAGGCACCTCATGCCCTCGCGCACCGCGCTCGCCGCCCTGGCCCTGGGCACCGCCCTGGCCGCACCCCTCGCCGTGGCCGGAACCGCCGGCGCCGCCACCGCCTCGGCCACCGCCGCGGTCAACCAGTACGACTGGCAGCTGACCTACCGTGCCGCCCCCGGCCAGACCAACAAGGCCACCGTCACCGCCTCCCTCACCGCGGACCGCACCGGCATCACCTATGTGATCGACGACGTCGTTCCCATCATGGCGGGCCACGACTGCGCCCACCCCGACCGCAAGGACCGCACGAAGGTCTTCTGCACGGTGACCCTGGTGGACAGCCAGGATCCGTACGCCGCCCTGATCACGAACCTCGGCGACCGCGACGACACGTTCGCCTACGACAACGCCACCGGCCAGGTCTACTCCTACGCCCGGATATCGCTGGGCGCGGGCAACGACAGGGCGACCGACTCCGGCCGCCTCGACGGCGCCTACGTCTCCGGCGACGCCGGCGACGACACCATCGCCGTCGGCGCGGAGGGCCTGGCCCGGGGCGGTGACGGCAACGACACGGTCAACGCGAGCGGCGGCGACACCATCGTCCAGGGCGGCAAGGGCGACGACGTGCTGCACGGCGGCTCCGGGACCCAGTACCTGTCCGGCGACGACGGCAGGGACACGATCACCGGCGGAACCGGCGACGACACCCTGAACGGCGGCACCGGCAACGACGTCCTGTACGGCAACAGCGGGAACGACAAGCTGTACGGCAACAGCGGCAATGACACGTTGTACGGCGGTCCCGGCCGGGACACGCTCTCCGGCGGCCCCGGCACGGATGTGATCCACCAGGACTGAGAGCCACTGGGCGGCTGGGCGGCTGGGCGCGACTTTTCCACAGGCGTCCGAGCGGGTCCGGCCGGTTGTCCACAGGGGCCCGAACGGCTGTCGGAGTCGGGTGGCACTCTTGGAGCCATGACCGACTCCGCACCCCGCCGCGTTCGCGTCCGCGCCCCCGAGCTGATCGGCAAGGGCGGCTGGCTGAACACGGGCGATCAGCAGTACACCCTCGCCGACCTGCGCGGACGCATCGTCGTCCTGGACTTCTGGACCTTCTGCTGCATCAACTGCCTGCATGTCCTGGACGAGCTGCGCGAGCTGGAGGAGAAGCACCGGGACACCGTCGTGGTCATCGGCGTGCACTCGCCGAAGTTCGTGCACGAGGCCCAGCACCAGGCGGTCGTCGACGCCGTGGAGCGCTACGGCGTCGAGCACCCGGTGCTGGACGACCCGGAGCTCGCCACCTGGAAGCAGTACGCGGTGCGGGCCTGGCCGACCCTGGTCGTGATCGACCCGGAGGGGTACGTCGTCGCCCAGCACGCCGGCGAGGGCCACGCCCACGCCATCGAGCGGCTGGTCGAGGAACTGGAGGCGGAGCACGAGGCGAAGGGCACCCTGCGCCGCGGCGACGGTCCGTACGTGGCGCCGGAGCCCGAGCCGACGACCCTGCGCTTCCCGGGCAGGGCGCTGCTGCTCCCGTCCGGGAACTTCCTGGTCAGCGACACCACCCGGCACAAGCTGGTGGAGCTGGCCGAGGACGCCGAGACCGTCGTACGGCGCATCGGCTCCGGCGCGCGCGGGTTCACCGACGGCGGCCCCGAGCAGGCCTCCTTCAGCGAGCCGCAGGGCCTGGCGCTGCTGCCGGACGGCTCGGTGGTCGTCGCCGACACCGTCAACCACGCCCTGCGCCGCCTCGACCTCGCCACGGGCGCGGTGACCACCCTGGCCGGCACCGGCAGGCAGTGGTGGCAGGGGTCCGCCACGTCCGGCCCGGCCCGCGAGGTGGACCTCTCCTCGCCCTGGGACGTGGCGGTCTTCGGCGGCAAGGTGTGGATCGCGATGGCGGGCGTCCACCAGCTGTGGACGTACGACCCCGCGGCGGGCACGGTCGCCGCGGCGGCGGGCACCACCAACGAGGGCCTGGTCGACGGCCCCGGCGCCGAGGCCTGGTTCGCCCAGCCCTCCGGTCTCGCGGCGACCGCCGACCGGCTGTGGCTCGCCGACTCCGAGACGAGCGCCCTGCGCTGGGTGGACCTCGACGGGCACGTGCACACCGCCGTCGGCACCGGCCTGTTCGACTTCGGCCACCGCGACGGCGCCGCCGGACAGGCCCTGTTCCAGCACCCGTTGGGCGTCACCGCCCTCCCCGACGGCTCGGTGGCGGTCGCCGACACCTACAACCACGCCCTGCGACGCTACGACCCGGCCACCGGCGAGGTCAGCACGCTCGCCACCGACCTGCGTGAGCCCAGCGGCGCCGTGCTCGTCGGCGAGGACATCGTGGTCGTGGAGTCGGCCCGGCACCGGCTGACCCGGCTGCGGCTGCCCGAGGAGGCGGTGCGGGTGGAGTCGGTCGCCCACCGCACCCGGCGCGCGGCGACCGAGGTCGCCCCCGGCCGCCTCGGACTGGACGTCATATTCCAGGCCCCTGCGGGCCAGAAGCTGGACACCCGCTACGGCCCGTCGACCCGTCTGCTGGTCTCCTCGACCCCGCCCGAGCTGCTGCTCAGGGGCGAGGGCGCGGACACGGACCTGAGCCGCGAGCTGGAACTCAACCCGGCCGTGGCGGAGGGCGTCCTGCACGTCTCGGCCATGGCCGCCTCCTGTGACGACGACCCGGCCAACGCGTACCCCGCCTGCCACGTCCACCAGCAGGACTGGGGCGTCCCGGTCCGCCTCACCGAGGGTGCGGCGGACCGCCTGCCGCTCGTCCTCGCGGGCATGGACGACCAGTAGGCAGGCGGCGCGTCAGACACCGTAGCCGTCGTTGTAGCCGTCGACGCGGTGGTGGTGATGGTGCGGTTCCTCCTCCACCACCGGTGCCGGCGGCATCACGACGCGCCGGCGTCGCGCGATACCGCTGAACGTGGCGACGCCGATCAGGCCCACGGCCATCAGGATCACGCCGACGACGTCGAGGTTGACGCCGCGCATGTGCCAGTCGGTCGCGAACGTGAGGATGGCCCCCACGGCGATGAGGATGATGCATCCTCCGAGCCCCATGAGAAGTCGCCTCCCCTTTCGGTTCCGGAATCTCCGGTGCCGTCCGGGTACCCGGGGCAGTGCCGGCTAGCCCTCCAGGAAGGCCGTCAGGGCGTTCGCCAGCAGGAACGGGTCGTCGGCGCCGCACAGTTCACGCACGCTGTGCATGGAGAGGATCGCCACGCCGATGTCCACGGTCCGGATGCCGTGCCGGGCCGCGGTGATGGGGCCGATCGTCGTGCCGCAGGGCATGGAGTTGTTGGAGACGAACGACTGGAAGGGCACGTCGGCCTTCTCGCAGGCGGCGGCGAACACCGCGCGGCCCGAACCGTCCGTGGCGTAGCGGTTGTTGACGTTGACCTTGAGGATCGGTCCGCCGTTGACCCGGGGGTGGTGCGTCGGGTCGTGCCGCTCGGCGTAGTTGGGGTGGACGGCGTGGCCCGTGTCGGAGGACAGGCAGACCGTGCCGGCGAAGGCCCGGGCCCGGTCCTCGTACGAGCCGCCGCGCGCGAAGACCGAGCGCTCCAGCACCGATCCGAGCAGCGGGCCGTCCGCGCCGGTGTCCGACTGGGAGCCGTTCTCCTCGTGGTCGAAGGCGGCGAGCACGGGGATGCGGGTGAGCGCGGCACCGGAGGTCGCGACGGCGGCCAGGGCGGCGGCGCCCGCGTGCACCGACAGCAGGTTGTCCATGCGCGGGCCGGCGACCAGGTCCCGGTCGCGGCCGAGGTAGGCGGGGGCCTCCACCGGGTGCGTCATCAGGTCCCAGCCGGTGACCGAGCCGGCCGCGAGCCCCGCCTCCTGCTCCAGGAAGGCGATCAGATCGCCGTCGCGCACGTCGTCGCCGAGGCCCCAGACCGGCTGCAGATGACGCTGCTTGTCGAGCTTGAGCCCCTCGGTGCTGACCGAACGGTCCAGGTGGATGGCGAGCTGGGGCACACGCAGCAGCGGCCGGTCCACGTTGACCAGGACCGAGGAGCCGTCCCGCAGGCTCAGCCGGCCGGCCAGGCCCAGGTCGCGGTCCAGCCAGGAGTTCATCAGCGGACCGCCGTAGATCTCGACGGCGACCTGGCGCCAGCCGTGCGCCCCGCTGTCCGGCCGCGGCTTGATCCTCAGGTTCGGGGAGTCGGTGTGCGCGCCGACGATGTGGAACGGCGTGTGCGCCTCGGCACCCTCGGGGACGTACCAGGCGACGATCGCGCCGCCGCGCAGTACGTACTTGCCGCCGCTCGAGGAGTCCCAGGCGTCCGTCTCGGCGACCTGCCTGAAGCCGGCCTTCTCCAGCCGCTCGGCGGTGTTCGCCACGGCGTGGTACGGCGACGGGCTCGCCGCCAGGAAGGACATGAGGTCGTCGGTGTGGCCGCGGTCGAAGCGGGCTGGTGCGCTCATGGGTTCACCTTAACGACGTGCGCGGGCCCGCTCCCGGAAAGGGAGCGGGCCCGCACAGGGAATCCGCAAGTACCTGCTAGAACGCGGCCTCGTCCAGCTCCATCAGGTCCAGCTCGACACCGGAGGCGACCTTGCGGGCGAGGGTGACGCCCGGCAGGACGTTGGCGGCGAAGAACTTCGCCGCGGCGATCTTGCCGGTGTAGAACGCCTGGTCCTTGGCGGAGGCCGTGGCCAGCTTCTCGGCGGCGATCGCGGCGCCCTTCAGCAGCAGGTAGCCGACGACGACGTCACCGGAGGCCATGAGCAGGCGGGTGGTGTTCAGGCCCACCTTGTAGATGTTCTTGGTGTCCTGCTCGGTGGCGGCGAGGTCGGTCAGCATCAGGCCGACGATCGCCTCCAGCTCCACGGCGGCCTTGGCCAGGTGCTCGCGGGCGCCGGCCAGTTCCTCGCCGCCGGTGCCGAGCGCCAGGAACTTCTTGATGTCCTCGGCCAGGGAGTTCAGCGCGGCGCCCTGGTTGCGGACGATCTTCCGGAAGAAGAAGTCCTGGCCCTGGATCGCGGTGGTGCCCTCGTACAGGGTGTCGATCTTGGAGTCCCGGATGTACTGCTCGATCGGGTACTCCTGCAGGAAGCCGGAGCCGCCGAAGGTCTGCAGCGACTGGGCGAGCTGCTCGTAGCCCTTCTCGGAGCCGTAGCCCTTGACGATCGGCAGCAGCAGGTCGTTCAGCGCGTGCTCGGCGGAGGCGTCCTCGCCGGCCGCCTCCTTGACCTGGATCGCGTCCTGGACGGAGGCGGTGTACAGCACCAGGGCGCGCATGCCCTCCGCGTACGCCTTCTGCGTGATCAGCGAGCGGCGCACGTCCGGGTGGTGGGTGATGGTGACCTTGGGCGCGGTCTTGTCCATGAACTGCGCGAGGTCGGGACCCTGGACGCGCTCCTTGGCGTACTCCAGCGCGTTCAGGTAGCCGGTGGACAGCGTGGAGATCGCCTTCGTGCCGACCATCATGCGGGCGAACTCGATGATGCGGAACATCTGGCGGATGCCGTCGTGCTTGTCACCGATGAGCCAGCCCTTGGCGGGGTGCCGGTCGCCGAAGGTCATCTCGCAGGTGTTGGAGGCCTTCAGGCCCATCTTGTGCTCGACGTTGGTGGCGTAGACGCCGTTGCGCTCGCCCAGCTCGCCGGTCTCGAAGTCGAACTCGTACTTCGGGACGAGGAAGAGGGACAGGCCCTTGGTGCCGGGGCCGGCGCCCTCGGGACGCGCGAGCACGTAGTGGAGGATGTTCTCGGACATGTCGTGCTCACCGGAGGTGATGAAGCGCTTCACGCCCTCGATGTGCCAGGAGCCGTCCTCCTGCTGGACCGCCTTGGTACGGCCGGCTCCCACGTCGGAGCCCGCGTCGGGCTCGGTGAGCACCATCGTGGAGCCCCACTGCTTCTCCACGGCGATCTTGGCGATGTGCTTCTGGACCTCGTTGCCCTCCTCGAAGAGGATGCCGGCGAACGCCGGGCCCGAGGAGTACATCCACACGGCGGGGTTGGCGCCCAGGATCAGCTCGGCGTAGGCCCAGATCAGGGAGCGCGGCGAGGTGGTGCCGCCGATCTCCTCGGGCAGGCCGAGCCGCCAGTACTCGGAGTCCATGAAGGCCTGGTAGCTCTTCTTGAAGGACGCCGGGACCGGCGCGGTGTTGGTCTCCGGGTCGAAGACCGGCGGGTTGCGGTCGGCGTCGGCGAAGGACTCGGCCAGCTCGTTCTCCGAGAGGCGGGTCAGCTCTTCCAGGACGCTCTTGGCGGTGTCGACGTCCATCTCCTCGAACGGGCCGGTGCCGTACACCTTGTCGCGCCCCAGTACTTCGAAGAGGTTGAACTCGATGTCGCGCAGATTCGACTTGTAGTGCCCCATGACGACGGCTCCGTAGAGGGATCGGCGAGGCACTGACTCCTCGCACCTAGTTCACGTACCAACAAGTAGCTCCGATGATGCTACCCGTCGGTAATAAGAAGCAACCCCTGCCGGCGCAAGTGTGAGAAGGGTCTACTCCGGCGTGTCCTCCACCGTGCCGGTGAGCAGGGCGGCCCACCGGCACGGCTGCCCGGCGAAAGGCAGGCGACCGCCCGGTATATCTCCGCCGGCGGGCCCCGTATCCGCTCCGGGACCGCGCGGTGCAGCCTTGGCGGGGCCGGCGGGACGTCGACCGGCGAGATCACCGGCAGCGGCCCGCTGACGCGGGTCAGGCCCGCGGTCGCCTCCAGCTGCGGTGTGCATCCCCAATGCCCGCTGCACAAATACGTCCCGCACCCGCTCTTCCCCCGCCCCTCGGTACTCTTGCGCCCATGTACGGCTACGACCAGAACGTTGGCGCTCAGCAGCAGTACGCCCCGCCGCAGCAGCAGATGCCGGGCGGTGTCGGCGGGTACGGCCAGCAGCCGCCGCTCTACCCGGAGCCGTCGCCGCCCTCTCTCGCGGACGCGGTGCGGGCCTTCACCACCGGGCAGATGTCCGCGGAGGACTTCCAGCAGATCTTCGCCACGTCGAAGGTGTACTGCCCGCGCGGCGACACCCCCGGCTTCCTCGCCCTGCACAACACCCAGCAGCCGGTGATCCCGATGTTCACCTCGCTCAAGGAGCTGCGCCGGTACGCGGGCAAGGAGTCCAAGTACTTCGTGATCACCGGCGCCGAGGTGATCGACCTGCTGCCCACCGGCTACGGCTTCGTCCTGGACATGGAGGGTGAGCACCGGATGGTCTTCGATGCGAAGGCGGTCGAGCAGATGGTCGACTTCGCCATGCGCCGGATGTACGGCTAGTCGCCATCGCTGCGCGGACGGCGGCCGAGCCCCGCGCACCTCGCACACCCCTGGGCCCGGAGGGAATTCCCTCCGGGCTTGTTCCGTTAGGGGTGGCAGAAAGTTCAACGCTCAACTAAAGTGAGTGCAGAAGGAGGTCCGACCATGCCTGCAGTGACCGTCGAGAACCCGTTGACGCTGCCCCGTGTGACCGCTCCCGCCGATGCCGTGGCGCGTCCGGTACTGGCCGTCTCGACCGCTCCGAGCGGGTTCGAGGGCGAGGGCTTCCCGGTGCGCCGGGCCTTCGCGGGGATCAACTACCGCCACCTCGACCCGTTCATCATGATGGACCAGATGGGCGAGGTGGAGTACGCGCCCGGGGAGCCCAAGGGCACCCCCTGGCACCCGCACCGCGGCTTCGAGACCGTCACCTACATCATCGACGGCACCTTCGACCACCAGGACTCCCACGGCGGTGGCGGCACCATCACCAACGGCGACACCCAGTGGATGACGGCCGGCTCCGGACTCCTGCACATCGAGGCGCCGCCGGAGTCCCTGGTCGTGTCCGGCGGTCTCTTCCACGGCCTGCAGCTGTGGGTGAACCTCCCGGCCAAGGACAAGATGATGGCCCCGAGGTACCAGGACATCCGGGGCGGCCAGGTCCAGCTGCTCACCACCCCCGACGGCGGCGCGCTGCTGCGCGTCATCGCCGGTGAGCTCGACGGCCACGAGGGCCCCGGCGTCACGCACACCCCGATCACGATGATCCACGCGACCGTCGCCCCGGGCGCCGAGGTCACCCTGCCCTGGCGGGAGGACTTCAACGGCCTGGCCTACGTCCTCGCGGGCCGCGGCAGCGTCGGTGCGGAGCGCCGGCCGATCCACCTCGGCCAGACCGCCGTGTTCGGCGCCGGGTCCGCGCTGACCGTCCGGGCGGACGAGAAGCAGGACTCCCGCACCCCGGACCTGGAGGTCGTCCTGCTCGGCGGGCGGCCCATCCGGGAGCCCATGGCGCACTACGGCCCGTTCGTCATGAACACCAAGGAAGAGCTGATGCAGGCCTTCGAGGACTTCCAGAAGGGCCGCCTGGGTTCGATCCCGGCGGTGCACGGGATGTCAGCGGGCGGTATGTGACCCCTCCGCCCTCTGGGGTCCGTCCGTACGAGAAAGGGGACAGGTCGCGGATCTTCTGATCCGACGGCCTGTCCCCTTTTCACAAAGAGGTCACCTTCGCAAGCAGGTCACCAGCAGAGCGAACTGATCGTATGGGTGTCGCAGACGTGAGACCCTCCCTCCCCGGCGGAAGCGGCGGGGGCCGCAAGAACCGTGAGGAGTGCGGCGGCGAAGAAGGCAGCGATGTGTCGCATGGTGAGTGATCCTTCCTGGGTCCTCCGGCAAGACGTGTGTCTTGGGGGAATGCCCTCAGGCTTGCCCACATCGTCACAGTGCGCATCTCGAACCGGTACGGACGGTGATCGACTGCCTCGACCGCCCCGCAGGGCCGGGTGAGCCGCCGTCACCCGGCCGGGCCGTCCACGCAGGACAGCCCGGCCGGGCCCGTGGTCCGCTGGACGCGTGCAGCTCCTGCCCGACCCCGCCCGACGTGTCGCCGCCTGGTGCGCCGTGCTGCTCCTCGTCGCCGGGGTGGGGTGGGTCGGGGTGCGGCTGTGCGGGGAGTTCCGCACGGCGGTCACCCCGGTGCTGCTCGCCCTGCTCGGCACCGCGCTGCTCGGCCCGCTGCACCGGAGGCTCGTGCGGGCCGGGGTGCAGGCGTCGGTGGCGGCCGGGCTCACCTGTGTCGCCGTCGTGGCCGTCGTCGGCGGTGCCGTGTACATCGTCGTCGCCGCGCTCATCGACACCGGCGACCAGATCATCGCCTCGCTGCGGGACGCCGCCAAGAGCGTCTCGGCGCACTTCGGGGCCGCCGGCACCGGACTCGACGACCTCGCCGCCAACTCCCGCAAGCTGCTGGGCAGGTTCGGGGCCACGGCCGCGTCCAACGTCATCAGCGGGGTCAGCGTCGTCGGCGAGTCCCTCGCGATGGCCGTGCTCGCCCTGCTGCTCGTCTTCTTCTTCCTGCGCGACTCCCACCGGGCCGTGGAGACCCTGCGGGCCGTGGCGCCCGGCGGCACCGCCGACACCGTGGAGGCCGTCGCCCGGCGCGCCTTCGCGGCGGTCGAGGGGTTCATGCGCGGTACCACCCTCATCGCGCTCATCGACGCCGTGTGCATCACCCTCGGCCTGCTGGTCCTCCGGGTGCCCGGCGCGGTCGGACTCGGCGCGCTGGTCTTCGTCGGCGCCTACATCCCCTACCTCGGCGCCTTCCTCTCCGGCACGGTGGCCGTCCTGGTCGCCCTCGCCGACCGTGGGTTCGTGATCGCGCTGTGGGTGGTCGGAGTCGTCGTCGCCGTGCAGGTGCTGGAGGGGCATGTGCTGCAGCCGGTCATCCAGAGCCGGACCATGCAGATGCACCCGGCCGTGGTGATGCTCGCCATCACCGCCGGGGCGTCCGTCGCGGGGATCCTCGGCATGCTGCTCGCGGTCCCGCTGACCGCGGCCGCCTTCGGCGTCGTACAGGAGCTGCGGACCCGCTACGCGGCGCCCTCCGACTCGTCGCCCTCCCCTGCATCCCCTCCCGGCTCGCCGCCGCCCGGTGCATCCCCCACCGGCACACCGCCTTCGGCCACGCGCCCTTCGGATGCGCCGCCTTCGGATGCGCCGCCTCCCGCCGCGTCCCCCACCGGTACGCCGCCTTCCGCCGAGCCGCCTTCCGCCGCGCACCCCGAGTCGTCGGCCGACGCACCCCACGACGCACCCTCGGATACGCCCCCGGGGTCACCGGCCGACGGGTCCCACGACGCACGTCCCGCCGCACGTCCGGACGCGCCCCGCGACTCACCGACGGAGTCACCGGCCGACGAGTCCCATGAAGTGCCTCCCGTCGCACGCCCGGACGCGCCCCGCGACTCACCGACGGAGTCACCGGCCGACGCATCCCACGACACGCCCACCGAGTCACCCCCCGACGCGCCCCCCATCGCACCCCCCGACTCATAGAGCTCGAACCAGATGCTCTTGCCCTCGCCCCGGGGATCCACCCCCCAGGCGTCCGCGAGGAGTTCGATCAGCATCAGGCCGCGGCCGGAGGAGGCCAGTTCGCCGGGGCGGCGCCGGTGTGGCAGGTCGTCGCCCGCGTCGGTGACCTCCACCCGCAGCCGCCGCGTGCCCGCCTCGCCGGTCATCTCGGCGAGCAGCAGCGCGTCGGCGTCGGTGTGGACGAGGACGTTGGTGACCATCTCGGAGACCAGCAGCACCGCCGAGTCGACCTGCTCGGGCGAGGCCCAGTCGTGCAGCAGCTCGCGCAGGTGCCGGCGGGCCTCGGCGATCCGGTCCGGCTCGTCCTGCGCCACCGACAGCAGGGTGCGCCGTACGGCGGGCCGGGCGGCGCCCTCCAGCAGCCGGCAGAGCAGCACCAGGGCGATGTCGTCCTCGCGGCGGTCGGCCAGGGGACCGGTGGTGTGGTGCGAGGACGGCCCGTGCACACCCTGCACCAGCGCGTCGGCCAGCGACTCCAGATCGACCTCGTCGTCCCCCGGGTGGGCCTCCAGGATCGCGCGCAGCCGGCGCCAGCCGCTCTCCAGGTCGTGTCCGCCGGTCTCGATCAGGCCGTCGGTGCAGAGCATCAGCGTCTCGCCCGGCTCCAGGGTGAACCGGGTCGTCGGATAGTCCGCGTCCGGGTCCACGCCCAGCGGCAGCCCGCCCGCCGTCGGCCGCAGCATCACCGTGCCGTCGGCCATCCGGATCGCCGGGTCCGGGTGCCCGGCACGGGCGATCTCCAGCATCCCGGTCGCCGGGTCGGCCTCCGCGTACACGCAGGTCGCGAAGCGGACGTCGGTCATCTGGTCGTCGTGGGTGATGCCGTGCAGGAACCGGGAGGCGCGGGAGAGCACGGCGTCCGGGCGGTGGCCCTCGGCGGCGTAGGCGCGCAGGGCGATGCGCAGCTGGCCCATGAGGCCCGCGGCGCGTACGTCATGGCCCTGCACGTCCCCCATGGCCAGCGCGAAGCGGCCGGCGGGCAGCGGGATCATGTCGTACCAGTCGCCGCCGACCTGGAGTCCCCCGCCGGTCGGGATGTACCGGGCGGCCACCTGCATCCCGGGGATCTCCGGGCCGAGCGAGGGCAGCATGGAGCGCTGCAGGCCCTCGGTCAGCTCCCGCTCCGATTCGGCGGCCTCCGCCCGGGACAGCGCCTGGGCGAGCATCCGGGCCACCGTCGCCAGCACGGCCCGCTCGTCCGGTGTGAACGCCACCGGGTAGGCGAAGGCCGCCATCCAGGCGCCCATCGTGCGGCCGGCCACCGTCAGCGGCAGGAAGGCCCACGAGCGGCGGCCGAAGCGCCGGGCGAGCGGCCAGGTCGCCGGGTAGCGGGCCTTGTACTCCGCCGGAGAGGACATGTACACCGCGCGGCCCGTGCGGACGACCTCGGCCGCCGGATAGTCGGTGGTCAGCGCCATGTGCGAGAAGGGGCCCATGTCGCCGGGCTGGTGCCCGTGCTGGCCGGTGATGGTCAGCCGGTCGCCCTCCACCCCGAACACCACCAGACCGTCGGGGGAGAAGCCGGGCATCGACAGGCCGCCGACCACCCGCAGCACCTCGGCCGTGGACCGGGCCTCGGCCAGCGCCCGGCCCGCGTCCAGCAGGAACGCCTCCCTCGAGCGCCGCCAGTCGCCGGTGACCGCGCTGCGCGCGGCCCGGGTGCCGGGGGTCGGCTCGGTGACCTCCTGCAGGGTGCCGATCAGCTCGTACGCCCGCCGCTCGGGGTCGAAGGACGGCTTGGACCGGCTGCGGACGACCCGCAGGATGTTCCCCTGCTCGTCCATGATCCGGATGCGCACCTCGGCGAGCGTGCCCTCGTCGACGGCCAGCGGGACCACCCCGGTGATCTCGTTCCAGTCCTCCGGGTGCAGCCGGGCTCGGGTCTGGACCTCCGTGAGGGTGGTCGCCTCCGGGGGCAGCCCGAGCAGCCGCGCCGCCTCCGCGTCCACGGTGACCAGTCGGGCGGCCGTGTCCCAGTGCCACAGCCCGGTCGCGAGGGCGGCGAGGACGGCCCCGACGGACGGGAGGGGCTCGCCTGTACGCATTCGCCCACTTTAGGAATATCTGAGCGATAGCTGCCACCGTAGGAACAGAGGATCCCGCACCCCTCGGGCTCGGAGGATCCTCCAGTGCGGAGGCACGGGAAAAGGGTGGGGAGCCGAGCTGGGGGTGCCCGGTACCCTTGGGGTGGCCTAGGCCGTACCCGCCTGGCGACACCCGATCCGCAAAGACTGGATGAACGACGATGCATCGGTACAGGTCCCACACCTGCGGCCAGCTCCGCGCTTCTGACGTCGGCACCGACGTCCGGCTGAGCGGCTGGCTGCACAATCGGCGCGACCTGGGCGGCATCCTCTTCATCGATCTGCGCGACCACTACGGCATCACCCAGCTGGTCGCCCGCCCCGGCACGCCCTCGTACGAGGCCCTGGACAAGATCTCCAAGGAGTCCACGGTCCGCGTCGACGGCCGCGTTGTTTCACGTGGAACCGAGAACATCAACCCCGACCTGCCCACCGGTGAGATCGAGGTCGAGGTGGCTGAGGTCGAGCTGCTGGGCGCCGCCGCGCCGCTGCCGTTCACGATCAACGCCGAGGACGGGGTCAACGAGGAGCGGCGCCTGGAGTACCGCTTCCTGGACCTGCGCCGCGAGCGCATGCACCGCAACATCATGCTGCGTACGGCGGTCATCTCGGCGATGCGCCACAAGATGACGGCGATGGGCTTCAACGAGATGGCGACGCCGATCCTGTCCGCCACCTCCCCCGAGGGCGCGCGCGACTTCGTGGTCCCCTCTCGTCTGCACCCCGGCAAGTTCTACGCGCTGCCGCAGGCCCCGCAGCAGTTCAAGCAGCTGCTGATGATCTCCGGCTTCGACCGCTACTTCCAGATCGCGCCCTGCTTCCGCGACGAGGACGCCCGCGCCGACCGCTCGCCCGGCGAGTTCTACCAGCTCGACGTCGAGATGAGCTTCGTCGAGCAGGAGGACGTCTTCCAGCCGATCGAGAAGCTCATGACCGAGCTGTTCGAGGAGTTCGGTGACGGCCGGCACGTCACCTCCCCCTTCCCGCGGATCCCGTTCCGCGAGGCGATGCTGAAGTACGGCTCCGACAAGCCGGACCTGCGCGCCAAGCTGGAGCTGGTCGACATCACGGATGTCTTCGAGGGCTCGGAGTTCAAGGCGTTCGCCGGCAAGCACGTGCGCGCGCTGGCCGTCCCGGCCGTACAGGACCAGCCGCGCAAGTTCTTCGACCAGCTCGGCGAGTTCGCGATCTCGCTGGGCGCCAAGGGCCTGGCCTGGGTCCGCGTGGGCGAGGACAGCGCGCTGTCCGGCCCGATCGCGAAGTTCCTCACCGAGGACAACGTCGCCGAGCTGACCAAGCGCCTGTCCCTGGCCCCCGGCCACGCGGTCTTCTTCGGCGCGGGCGAGTTCGACGAGGTCTCCAAGATCATGGGCGCTGTCCGCGTCGAGGCCGCCAAGCGCGCCGGCCACTTCGAGGAGGGCGTCTTCCGCTTCTGCTGGATCGTCGACTTCCCGATGTACGAGAAGGACGAGGAGACCGGCGCGATCGACTTCTCGCACAACCCCTTCTCCATGCCGCAGGGCGGCCTGGAGGCCCTGGAGACCCAGGACCCGCTGGACATCCTGGGATGGCAGTACGACATCGTCTGCAACGGCGTCGAGCTGTCCTCCGGCGCCATCCGGAA
Organism: Streptomyces barringtoniae; assembly: GCF_020819595.1. Taxonomy (GTDB): domain Bacteria; phylum Actinomycetota; class Actinomycetes; order Streptomycetales; family Streptomycetaceae; genus Streptomyces; species Streptomyces barringtoniae. Next base: position 223,969 of record NZ_JAJHNP010000009.1, on the reverse strand, counting down.
CCACGAGCCGGAGATCATGCTCAAGGCCTTCGAGATCGCGGGCTACGACCGCGAGACCGTCGAGGAGAAGTTCGCGGGCATGCTCCGCGCGTTCCGCTTCGGCGCCCCGCCGCACGGCGGGATCGCCCCCGGCGTGGACCGCATCGTCATGCTCCTCGCGGACGAGCCCAACATCCGCGAGACGATCGCCTTCCCGCTCAACGGCAACGCCCAGGACCTGATGATGGGCGCCCCGACCGAGCTGGAGGAGGCCCGCCTGCGCGAGCTGCACCTGAACATCAGGAAGCCGCAGCCGAAGTAGTACGGCAGAAGTTTCAAGGGAGAGGCCCGGAACCCCGGCGTGGGGTTCCGGGCCTCTCCGTCGTCAGTCCCCGTCCTCCGCGTCGGGCGACGCGCCGTCCTCCAGCAGGCGCTCGCCGATGTCGTCGGACCACTGCTGGGCCCAGGCGCGCAGGGCGGTGACCTCGGCCTCCTGCAGGCCGTACCGGAGGAAGTCCACGTCGGAGTAGAAGTCCGTGCCCGTCAGCCGGGACTGCAGGGTCGGCAGGTCGAACGGGTCGTGGGCGTGCCGGCGGCCCAGTTCCTCCAGATCGGGCAGGGAGAACCGGGTCGCGGCGGCCCGCGCGTCGATCAGGTCGACGGCCGCGCCCCGGTCGTACAGCGCCCGGATCTTCGTGCCGACGGCGTCCTCCAGGGAGAGCGCCGGGCCGTACGCGGTGAGGTCCGGCGGCTGCCAGAAGGCCTCCTTGTGCAGCGCCAGGGCGCACGGCTCACCGGTCGGCGGGTCGGTGACCGTCAGCTGTGCGGTGAGCGCGGAGACGGCACCGGTCCGCACCTGCCGGCCGCGGGCCTCCAGGGCGGCGCCGACCGCGGCGGCGATCCGGTCCATGCCCTCGGAGCTCTCCGTGGCGAAGTCGAGGTTCGCATGCGGCCGCGCCACCAGACCGTGCGCCTGCAGGGCATATCCACCGGCGAGCACCAGCCCGTACGGACCGCCCGCGGTGACGACGTCGGCGAGGAGCCGGTGGTGGGGTTCGGGGACGTTCAAGATTTTTTCCGGGTTCCTGTCACACGGGCGCGGGCTCGGGGTTCAGAGAGGTGTCCGCACTTCTTCGACCGCTCGATGCTCGATGGGAGCCTCTCATGCGTACCGCTCAGATCGTCGTCACCCTGCTCGCCGCGCTGATGGCCGGTTTCTCCGGTGCCGTACTGCTGCTGCGGGCCCAGTGGATCGTCAAGGCGCTCACCGACTACCGGGTGCCGCAGTCGTGGTGGACCCTGCTCGGCGTGGCCAAGGCCGCCGGAGCCGTGGGGCTGGTGGTCGGGCTGTTCGAGCCGGTGATCGGGGTGCTGGCCGGAATCGGGCTGGTGGCCTACTTCCTCGGCGCGGCCGTCACCGTGGCCCGCGCCCGCTGGTACTCGCACATCCCCTTCCCGCTCGTGTACGCCGCACCCGTCGTCGGCGCGCTCGTCCTCGGGTACGCCTCCTGAGCCGGAGATTCTCACCGCGAGGCGGCAACTTCCTTGCCGGCGGCGGCCACTGAGGAGTCGTAAGGCATGTTCAGCACACCCTTAAGGACTCCTCCGTGGCTGCTCCCTCCCACCGCCGGTCCCTCCGCAAGCGGCGCACCCTCGCCGTGCCCGCCGCCGTCGTGGCCGCGGGTGTCGGCGCCGGGATGTACGTGATGAGCGCGAACGCCGGCGCCGTCGACCTGTACCACCAGACGCTCCCCGCCAAGGACGGCTGGGCCGCCTCCGGCACCGGGACCACCAGCGGCGCGAAGGCCGACTCCGCGCACCACAACCTGTGGAAGGGCATCGTGCAGCGCGCCCCGCTGGCCCGGATCGGCCGGATCCACGTCTACGACAACGTCTACGACACGACGACCGCCGACGGCTACGCGCCCCTGTACGCCGGCGGAACTGGCGGCCACCACCGGCGCCGGCGTGCTGAAGTAACCCCGGCGCGTACGGGGCGGGCCCGGGAAGTACGCCTTCCCGGGCCCGCCTCGGCTGTCGGAGTTGTCAGCCTTCCTCGCCGCCGAAGCGCTCCTTGTACGCCGCCAGGTCCTCGTCGGTCAGCTTGGCGAAGAGGACCGGGGGGACCGTGAAGGGCGTGCCGGCGGGGACGGCGGTGAGGGACCTGGCCTCGGCCTCGGTGATCCAGGTGGCGGTGTCGGCCTGGAGGGAGAAGGCCTGGCGCATGGCGGCGGACGTGGCCGGGATCAGCGGCTCGGAGACCACCGCGTACAGGTGGATCAGGTTCATCGCCGTACGCAGGGTGAGGGCCGCGGCGTCCTTGTCCGTCTTGATCTGCAGCCAGGGGGCCTTCTCCTCCAGGTAGGAGTTGCCCGCAGACCACAGGGCGCGCAGGGCCGCGGCGGCCTTGCGGAACTGCAGGGCCTCCATGTGCCCCTCGTACTCGGCGAGGAGCTCGGCGATCTGCCCGCCCAGCTTCGACTCGGCCTCGCCGGGGGTGCCGCCCGCGGGGACCTCCTCGCCGAAGCGCTTCTTCGAGAACGACAGCACGCGGTTGACGAAGTTGCCGAGGGTGTCGGCGAGGTCCTTGTTGACCGTGGCGGTGAAGTGCTCCCAGGTGAAGGACGAGTCGTCCGACTCCGGGGCGTTGGCGATCAGGAAGTAGCGCCAGTAGTCGGACGGGAGGATGTCCAGCGCCTGGTCGGTGAAGACACCGCGCTTCTGGCTGGTGGAGAACTTGCCGCCGTAGTACGTCAGCCAGTTGAAGGCCTTGACGTAGTCGACCTTCTTCCACGGCTCGCGCACGCCCAGCTCGGTGGCCGGGAACATCACCGTGTGGAAGGGGACGTTGTCCTTGGCCATGAACTCGGTGTAGCGGACCGGGTTCTCACCGGAGTCCGCGTCGTACCACCACGACTTCCAGTCACGGTTCTCCGGGTCCTGGTCGGCCCACTCCTTCGTCGCGCCGATGTACTCGATCGGCGCGTCGAACCAGACGTAGAAGACCTTGCCCTCGGCAGCCAGCTCCGGCCAGGTGTCGGCCGGGACCGGGACGCCCCAGTCCAGGTCACGGGTGATCGCGCGGTCGTGCAGGCCCTCGGTCAGCCACTTGTGGGCGATGGAGGAGGCGAGCTGCGGCCAGTCCCTGTCGTGCCGGGCCACCCACTCGCGGACCTCGTTCTCCAGCTTCGACTGGAGCAGGAAGAGGTGCTTGGTCTCGCGGACCTCGAGCTCCGTGGAGCCGGAGATCGCCGAGCGCGGATTGATCAGGTCGGTCGGGTCCAGCACGCGGGTGCAGTTCTCGCACTGGTCGCCGCGGGCCTTGTCGTAACCGCAGTGCGGGCAGGTGCCCTCGACATAGCGGTCGGGCAGGAAACGGCCGTCGGCGGGGCTGTAGACCTGACGGATCGCCCGCTCCTCGATGAAGCCGTTCTCGTGCAGCTTGCGGGCGAAGTGCTGGGTGATCTCCCGGTTCTCCGGCGACGAGCTGCGGCCGAAGTAGTCGAAGGCGAGGTGGAAGCCGTCGTAGACCGCCTTCTGCGCGTCGTGCGCCTGCGCGCAGAACTCGGCGACCGGCAGGCCCTGCTCCTTCGCGGCCAGCTCGGCCGGGGTGCCGTGCTCGTCGGTGGCGCAGATGTACAGGACGTCGTGGCCGCGCTGGCGGAGGTACCGGGAGTACACGTCCGCCGGGAGCATGGACCCCACCATGTTGCCCAGGTGCTTGATCCCGTTGATGTACGGAAGGGCGCTGGTGATGAGGTGTCGAGCCATCGTGGCTGCTCCCAGGTCGCTGCTTTTCTGCGGTTTCGAACCTTGAAATCGTAGCCGACATGGGTGGGCCGCCCGCTTCCCGTTTTGCAGGGTGGGAAGCGGGCGGCCCGGGGTCACTGACGGTTACGGCCCGTCGTGGCTCCGTGTTACGGGCGCCAGGTGTCGAGGACGCCCTCGTACAGTTCCGCGTCGGTCAGCTCGCGGGGGGTGGGGCCCGCGTGGAAGAAGGACGTGTTGCCGGTCTTCAGCTTGCGGAGGTAGTCGAAGGCCTTGTTGTCGTGCTCTCCGAAGGCGACGAAGGAGAAGAAGACGGCGGGGTGGGTGTCCGCCGCCGTGGTGAGGGCCTGGGTCGCGGGGGTCTTCGCGTCCGGGGCGCCGTCGGTCTGGAAGACGACGAGGGCGGGGGTGGCCGGGGCGGTGTCCTTCTCGTACGCGTCGTAGTGGGCGAGTACGGCCTCCACGGCGGCGTGGTAGCTGGTACGGCCCATGCGGCCGAGGCCGGCGTGCACGTCGTCGATCTTCGTCTCGTGGTCCGGGGTGAGGGTGAGGTCGGCGGTTCCGTCGATCTCCGTGGAGAAGAAGACGGTGTGGACCGTGGCCTCGGGGTCCAGGTGGGCGGCGAGGGCGAGGGTCTGGTCGGCGAGGGCCTGGGCGGAGCCGTCCTTGTAGTACGGCCGCATGCTCGCGGAGCGGTCGAGGACGAGGTAGACCTTGGCGCGGGTGCCGGTGAGGTCCTTCTCCTTCAGGGTGGCCGTGGCGGCCTTGTAGGCGGTGGCGAGGGAGGGGGTGCGGGACCTGACCTTGGCGAGGGTGGTGGCGGGGGTCTTCGGCGTGGGGGCCGGGTCGTCGCTGGCCTCGGCTTCGCCTTCGGCGTCGGTGTTCCCACCCGCACCACCCGTGCGGGTCTCGTCGTCGGGTGCGGGTGGCCCCTGTGGGGCGTCCTCGCCGTCGGCGGCTTGCGGGGCCGTCGTCTCGTCGGACGCGGTCGGCTCCTCGGCTTCGGCCGTCTCCTCGACCTGCGGCTCGGTCTGCTCAGCTTCGGCTGCCTGCGACGCCTCCGGCTTGGCCTGCTCCTCGGCGTCGGCGCTTTCCGCGGCCGTCGGCTCGGTCTGCTCGTCGGCTTCGGCCGTCTCCTCGACCTGCGGCTCGGTCTGCTCAGCTTCGGCTGGCTGCGACGCCTCCGGCTTGGCCTGCTCCTCGGCGTCGGCGCTTTCCGCGGCCGTCGGCTCGGTCTGCTCGTCGGCTTCGGCCGTCTCCGCGGCCTGTGGCTCGGTCTGCTCAGCTTCGGCTGGCTGCGACGCCTCCGGCTTGGCCTGGTCCTCGGCGTCGGCGCTTTCCGCGGCCTGCGGCTCGGTCTGCTCGTCGGCTTCGGCCGTCTGGGCGACCTGCGGCTCGGCCTCGGGCGTGGTGTCCGCTTCGGTCGGCTCCTCGGGCTCGGCCTTCTCGGTGACCGGCTGCTCGGACTCGGCCTTGTTCTCCGGCTCCGGCTTCGGCTCCGGCTCCGCGGTGTTCTTCGTGGGCTCCGGCTCCGGCTCGTCCTCCGTCGGGTCCGCCGGGTGGGGGACCTTCACCTTGTCGAAGGCCGCTGCCACCAGGTCGTGTTCCGAGGAGGAGGAACGGCGGGGTTCAGGGACCGTGGGGTCGGCCGCGGTGGGCGTGGGCTGGGAGGTTTCCGGTTGCGCCGGCAGGCGGTCCGCACCCTCCGCCCCGATGGCGCGTCCCTTGCGGGAGCGGCTGAATGCGTTCCGCAGGAGAGTGAGAATGCCCATGTGTGCAACCCTTCGCGTGAGTTGATCCACGTCGATCCCTGGCCAGGACGGACACGTAAGGTTAGCGAAGCGCTCAGTGGGGGGAAGCGATCGACCGGGCCGCCGCGACCTCCTGGCGCAGGGGCTCCAGGACGCTGCCCGCAGGACCGGTGAGGTCGGTGCGGACCGGGACGAGGATTTCCGCGTCCCGTACGCCTTCCGACAGCTCCCGGAGCTGCAGCACCACCTGGGCGATCTCGGCCGGGGCCGGGGGCGGCGCCCCGTGCCGTACGCGGACGCGCGCGGCCGTGGTCGCGTCGATGATCCGTTCCACCGCGACGACCAGCGGCCACCACGCGGCGGCGCGGCGCCCGGTCGGCGGCGGTTCGGTCAGGGCCCGCTGGAACTCCGTACGGATCACCGACAGGTCGCGGTAGAGCCGCCTGCGCATGCGGGCCCGGGCGGCGGGGTCCCCGTCGGCGCCGAACGCCGTCTCCACGTACCGCGCCGTGTCCGCCACCGCGTCGGCCAGCCGGTCGCCGACCCTGGTGCGCCAGCTCTCCGGCCAGAGCAGGTAGCCGGCTGTCAGCGCGATCGCGCAGCCCAGGAGTGAGTCCGTCAGGCGGGGGAGCAGCAACGCCGTGCCCTGGTGGTTCAGGATGTCCGAGAGGAGGAGGATCACCGGGGTGATCGCTGCCGTCTGGTAGCCGTAGCCCCGGGGGGTCAGCGCCGGGATCAGGGGGGCCAGGAGCAGCATCACGAGGACGTCCCACCAGCCCAGCGGGACCTCCGCCAGGACCACCGCCGCGATCAGCAGGCCCGCCACCGTGCCGAGGGCGCGCAGCAGCGCGCGGGAGAAGACCGAGCCGAAGTCGGGCTTCAGGACGAAGGTGATCGTCAGGGCCACCCAGTAGGAGCGGGGAACGGGGATCAACGACACCAGGGCCTGGGCGATGCCGATGCAGACCGCGAGGCGCAGGCCGTAGCGCCAGGAGTTGGCCGAGAGGACGACACTGCGGGCCGCCCTGGCCGTTCGGATGCCCAGTGCCGCCGGGCGGCCCAGCCGGTCGTCGATGCCCCGGGGGTCCACGTCGGGGGCCGTCACCACCTCGGCCGTGTGGCGCAGGGCGTGGTCCACCGCCCGGGCCGTCTCCGTCGTCGGCACCGGGAGGTCCAGGGGTGTCGGGCCCGTGCGGCCCGTCTCGACCGCCTGGGCCAGGTGGCGGACCGCCTCCGGGATCCGGGCCGGCAGCGGACGGGCCGCCAGGTGGGCCGCGGGGGCCGCCTCCACCACGGGGATGACGGCGTTCAACTGGGCCAGCAGGCGGGTGAGTTCACGGCTGCGGCCGTGGTGGCGGGCGCGCCGGGCCAGGATCAGGTCGTAGGACTGGTTGAGGGACTGGGTGACGGACCGGCGGGCCTCGTCGTACTCCTCGGTGCGGTCCGTGCCGGAGACGGCGAGGAGCGTGGCGACGGAGCGGTAGGCGGCCGCCACCGCCGCGCGTTCGGGTACGCCCGAGCGGAACGGCCAGGACAGCAGGGCGAGGAGGAGGACCAGCAGGCCGCCGCCCGTCATCAGGGCCGGGGCCAGCCACCAGGGACGGGGGAGCGGGAGGCCCGCGCCGATCACGCAGTTCAGCAGGAGGAGCAGGCCCGAGACCGAGGCCACCGCGCCGATCGTCGAGATCATGCCGGAGAGCAGGGCGATCCCGGTCACCGCGGCCACCGCGTACCAGCCGTGGCCGTACACCAGCGTGCCCAGCGTCACGCCGACCGCGCCGAAGAGCTGGGGGACGGCGATGTTGAGGATGCGCATGCGGTAGGCGTCGGCGGTGTCGCCGATGACGCCGGACAGGGCGCCCATGGAGGCGAGGGCGCCGTACGCCGGGTGGCCGGTGGCGAGGCCGACCGCCAGGGGGAGCGCCATCGCGACGGCGGCGCGGGCCATGGCGGCCTTGTTGACGGGGGCCTGCTGGGGGCGGAGGTTCCGGACCAGCCAGTCGGGAGGGGTGAGGCCGATGGGGAACTCTCGCGACATGCGGCCATTATCGCCGGTTCGTTCCCGCCGGCCGGAGTCGTCCCAGGTCCGCGCCCTGGTCCGCCCGGAGTCGTCCGGGAGTGGGCGCCCGGCGTGGTGAAGTGCGGCGAGAGCAGCACGTGGTCGGCCCCGGTCCGCTGAACTCCGCGCAGGTATCCACAGGCTGGGGACAGTGCGCGCCGGGGCGTGTACCGGGGGTCGTCAGGCCTGCGCCCGGGTCGTCAGGCCTCTGCCCGGGTCGGTGTCTGGGCCGGGGCGTGGGGTGGGGGCGACACCGGTGGGGCGGAGGGGTGGGGGGCGTGTGCGGGCCGGAGCGGGAGCAGACGGCGGGTCAGGGGCAGGTGGCGGGTCAGCCATGCGGTCAGCGCCACCGTGAGGCCCAGGCCGAGCAGTAGCCAGGCCGCCGTGCGCAGGGTGCCGGTGAGGGCGTCGTAGACCGCGCCGGCTGCCGGATGGGGCACGTCGGCGGGCAGGCCGGCGAGGGTGAGGCCGCGGCCGACGGCGAGGGCCAGGGCGAGCAGTCCGCCGCCCAGGGCCGTGCCCAGCGCGGTCGCGGCGACGGCGCGGCGGCGGCGGACGGCGAGGGCGATCCCGGTGGCGGCGAAGGCGACGGCCGCCACCGGCAGCCAGAAACCGGCGACTTCGAGCACGTGGAAACCCTTCCGGAAGGAGGCCAGTTCGCCCGCCGGCAGCACGGGGACCGCGGTGTGCTCCACCGGGATCCGTGCGGCGAGCGGCACATGGTCCCGGGTCAGCTGACGCTTGACCTGGTCGGTGACGGCGGCGAGGTCGACGGTGACCGGCCGCCCGGCCGCCCCGCCGTCCTCCTCGTCGCGCAGGGCCCGCACGATCGCGTCGTGGGTGACCCGGTTGCCGGTGTCCCAGGCCAGCCGGAAGGCCTCGGTCTGGGTGAAGGAGCGCACCGCGTCGCGCACGAACGGGCGGACGGAGCCGCCCGCCGGACGGACGCCCAGATGCTGGTCCACCGCGCGCAGGATGCCGTCACCGACCGTGTCCACGACGGCCTCCCGCACATTCGGGTCGGCGGCGAGCGGCGCCATCGTGGTGACGTACCGGCCCGTGTCGACGAGCCCGTACGCCGCCCAGGCCGCCAGCGCGCCGAACGGCGCGAGGAGGCAGGACAGGGCGAGCAGTACGGCCGACAGGGCGCTCCTGAGACGTGGGGGCACGCTTTCAGACAACGGCTCCGCGGGCGCGTGCGCGAGCGGGGCGCGTGCATTCGGGCGAAGGCCCTGACCCCTTGGGAGAACTGCCCCGCACTCCTTGGCGGAAGCGACCGCACTCCTTGGCGGAAGCGACCGCACCCCTTGGCGGAACTGGGCTCTCCGATCTCCGGTGGAGGGTTCACCCGAACGGGTGTTTCCTGGTGTTGGGGGGAGGAGACCGGTGCAAGGCCGGGGCGAGGGAAGTGGGGAACACGGGGGAGGTGTGGGTCCCGTCCCGCCGGGACCCACGCCCACACCCGCGCGGCCCGCCCGCGGCCCGTCCGGCTCAGCGGACCCGGCGCCCGAAGGCGTCCTCGCGCGTGTAGTAGCGGTAGAAGAACGTGCCGAAGGTGCACCCCGCGACGAGCAGCGACATCATCACGGACCGCCAGATCGAGTGCGGAGTCTGGATGTACAGGAAGCCGAACGCGATACCGGTGAACGCCGACCACAGCAGCGCGTGCAGTTCCCGCGACATCCGCGGGGCCAGCCTCAGCAGGGCGATGGACACCACCGCGAACACCAGCGCACTGAGCCAGCCGAGCAGCAGGTTCCCGCCGGTGATGGGGCCGCCCTGGCGCGCGTCGGCCGCGACCCAGTAGCCGTAGATCAGGCCCAGTACGACCGGGACGGCGAAGTGCGCGATGCGGTGCGTGCGCCCGCCGAAGACGTCGGGCGGACGGGTGCGCCGCCCACCGGGAAGCCGTTCTCCGATCTCCCTGCGGCCGGGGCGGGACATGCCGCCGGGCACGGGTGTCGCTTGAGCCATGAGAGCACTCCTCTCCTCGCCCCCGCCTTCCAGAGCACACCTGGGGGCAGGGCCCGGCAAGTCGGCCAGGAGAGTGACGGGTGCCCGGATGCGGCGGTTTGTCTCCCGTGTTTCGCTGGGAGACGCCGAGAGACATGGAGGGCTGCCCGCCGTGACGGAGATGGAGTACGGGCGGCGCCGCCAGCTGCTGCGCGTACGCGGCCGGAATGTCGCCTGGGTGCCGCCCCTGTTGCTGCTCGTCGGCATCGTGCTGCTGGACTTCAACACCACCGAGCGGTTCCGGATCATCACCTGGATCGTGCTGGTCCCCGGTACGGCCGCCGCGATCTGCGGGGTGTGGACGACGGGTGCCTTCGCGGTGCTGGCGGTGGTGACGTACGTCGCCGTCGACAGCGCCTGGCCGGGCCAGTACCAGGCCGGTCTCGGCGACTTCGTCCTGGTCGCCGTCGGCGGCATGCTGGCCGTGGTGGCCTGTGCCGTGCGCCTGCGCAAGGAGCGGCAGACCCTGCACATCCAGGACATCGCCGAGACCACCCGCCGTACCGTGCTGCGCCCGCTGCCGCCGCGCTGGGGCGGGCTGGAGCACGCCGGGGTGTATCTGGCGGCCGACGTCGAGGCCCGGGTCGGCGGCGACTTCTACGACATCCAGCCCGGCCCGCACGGCACCCGCCTGTTCGTCGGCGATGTGCAGGGCAAGGGGCTCGGCGCGGTGGAGACGGCCGCGGCGCTGCTCGGGACCTTCCGCGAGGCCGGTTACCACGAGAAGGACCTCGCGACCGTCGCCGAGCGCCTGGAGATCCGGATGCTGCGGCACCGCCGGCACACCACCGCGCTCGGCCGCGCGGACGGCGACCGGTTCGCCACCGCCGTGCTGATCGGCTTCCCCGAGGACACCCCGGAGACCATCGAGGTCGTCAACTTCGGCCATGAGGCCCCGCTCGCCATCGGCCCGGGCGGAGTGCGCGAGCTGCCCAGCGGCGACGGGCTGCCGCTCGGCTTCGCCGACCTGGTGGGCGGTCTGCCGCCCGTGCACCGGGTGCCGCTCGCCGCCGACGAGACCCTGCTGCTGGTCACCGACGGGGTGACCGAGGCCCGCGACCGGCGGGGCACCTTCTATCCGCTGGTCCGGGAGCTCGGGCCCGCGGTCGCCGCCGGGACGGGCCACCCCGACCCCGGGCTGCTGGTCCGGCTGGTCCGCGACGGCGTCCTGCGGCACTGTGGCGGCCGGCTGGTCGACGACACCACGGTGTTCGCCGTGCGGCGGGCGCGGGAGGCGGCGCGCGAAGACGGCGAAGACGGCGAAGAGGGACGTTTGCGGTCCTGAGGCCTTCCCGGGGCACACGTTTGCAGCCGCAGCGGTTACGGTGCTGGCTGGAGAGCGTGAAGAGCCGGCCGGCCTCGGCAGGGTCGGCAGGCCCGACAGGGCTACCGGGCCCGACAGGGCTACAGGGGGAGGACCGATGCCCGGAACCGTGCTGCTGCTCGCGGCCTCGCCGGTGGGCCGGGGGCGCCTGGTGGACGCGGCCGGTGTGCTGCCGGTGCTGGCAGCCGTCGCCCCCGCCGTGCTGTCCGGCACCGACACCGCCAACGTCGTCGAACTCGCCGACCCGCTGGAGCCGCAGGCGGTACTGACCCGGCTGCGCGCCGCCGCGGCCACGCCCGGGTCACTGACCCTGTACATCGCCGGGCAGCTGCAGCTGGACCGCCGGCAGCGGCTGCCCCATCTGGCGCTGGCGCGCACCACCGCGGCGACCGTGCGCTACACCGCGCTGCCCTGGCACTGGATACGGGAGGAGCTGCGGTTGCGCTCCGCTGCGGACACCGCGCTGGTCGTGGACCTGCACGGGGATGCGGAGGCGTGGCAGTACGTCGCCGAGCGCGGGCTGGACTGCGGTGCCAATGCCGCGGTTTACGGTCGTGTGGCGCCGGGGGCCGGGCGGCGGGGGATGGCCGAGCCGGCGTACATGAAGGCGGTGGCGACGCTGCTGCGCAGTGGGCACCGGCCGCCGCTTCCCCGGTTGCACGAGCAGGCGTTGGCTCGGATCGCGGAGTCGAGTGCCGGGCGTGACCTGGTGCTGGCCATTCCGGGGGGCTCCGCCCCCAGACCCCCGTTCGCCCACCCGCCCATCCGTCTCGGCCGGCCGGAAGGCCGAGCCCCCACCGCGCCCGGCACCGAGCAGACGCCGCATCCCGCCGAGCAGCACCCACCCGTCATCACGCAGCCCGCGCCCCCGCCCACCGCCGGGCGGGCCCCGTATGCAGCAGGTCAGATCCCACCCGCCATCGGGCAGGCCCCGTCCTCGCCCGGTACCGGGCAGTCCCCGCACGCCGTCAAGCGGCCGCCACAGGCCGTCGAGCAGGTCCCGCCCGGAACCAGGCAGCTGTCGCACGCCGCCGTGCAGGTCCCGCCCCCGCACGGCACCAGGCAGCCCGCGCACGCCCTCAACCAGCCTCCGCACGCCGCAGGGCAGGCCCCGCCCCCGCCCGGCAACGGGCAGCGGTCACACCCCGTCGAGCGAGACTTCCCCGGCGCCGGGCTGGACCCCCATGCCGCCATCAGCGCTGCCGTGCAGGGCGGGCGGCACGGGGAGGCCGATGTGCTGGCCGCTCAGCAGGAGCAGCTTGCCGTGGGTGCCCATGGCGCGGCCTCCGACGAGGCCCTGCACTGGGCCGAAGTCCGGGCGGACCTCGCGATGTTCGCGGGGGACGCGGTGCGCAGTTGCCGGGCCTGGCTCGCGGTGGCCGGGGTGCGGCTGGCCGCCGGGCAGGCGGTGGACGCACCCGCCGTGGAGGCGGCCGTGGACCGGGCACACCACCAGTGGGGCAGGATCACGGCCCCGGACGACGCCCGTGAACTCGGGCCCGCCCTCGCGGAGTTGCGGCTGCGGGTGCCGGGCAGACGGCAGGGCGCGCTGGAGAACGTCCAGCGGCAGCTGCGCCAGCTCCAGGCGGCCCGGTAGGTCCCGTCACGCCACCGGCAACAGCGCCAGTGCCCCGGAGACCAGCGTGCGCACGCCGGGCGCGATCACGGACAGGTCGGGCGCGAAGTGGGGGCTGTGGTTGCTGGGTACGGCCGCGAACTTCTCCGGGAAGGTGTCGCCGGGGGCCTGGGCCCACACCTCGGCCGGGGTGGTGGTCACGAACCAGTACGAGTACGGGATGGCCCCGTCGAGCGCCAGCGCGGGGAAGTCCTCGCTGCCCATCGCCGGGCCCGGGTCGAACACCGTGCCCGCGCCGAAGACCTCGCCGTGCACGGCGGCCACCGTCCTGTCGGTGGGCGCGTCGTTCACCGTCACCGGGAAGATGTTGCCGATCGTGATGTCGGGTTCGCGCGGGCATCCCGCGGCCAGGCACTCGCCCCGCGCGATGCGCCGGATCGCGGCCAGCATCCGCTGCCGTACCTCCTCGGACTGGCTGCGCAGGTTCAGCGAGATGCGGGCCTCGGACGGGATGATGTTGTGCCGGGTGCCGGCCTCGATCCGGCCCACGGTCAGCACGGCGGACTCGCCGGCGGCGAGCTCCCGGGAGACGACCGTCTGGAGGCGGGTGACCAGGTAGGCGGCGGTCACCACCGGATCGACGGTCGCCTCCGGACGCGAACCGTGCCCGCCCACGCCGTGCACCACGATGTCCACGTCCGTCGCCGCCGACATGATCAGTCCCGGCGCGTGCGGGTACAGGCCCGCCGGGCCGGGAGCGGCATGCTGCCCGAGCAGCACGTCGGGCCGGCCGAACCGCTCGTACAGCCCGTCCGAGACCATCCGGGCCGCGCCCTGCCCGGTCTCCTCGGCCGGCTGGCCCACCACCAGCAGGGTGCCCTGCCAGGTCTCCCGCCCGGCGGCCAGTGCCTCGGCGGCGCCGGTCAGCCAGGTGACGTGCAGATCGTGCCCGCACGCGTGCATCACCCCGTCCGCCTCCGAGGCGTACGGCAGCCCGGTGGCCTCCCCGACCGGCAGCGCGTCCATGTCGGCCCGCAGCAGTACGGTCGGCCCGTCGCCGTTGGCCAGCCGGCCCACGACCCCGGTGCCGCCGACGCCCTCGACGGTCTCGAACCCGGCGCCCTTCAGCCGCCCGGCCAGCGTCCCGGCGGTGCGGTGCTCGCGCAGGGACAGCTCGGGGTGGCGGTGCAGGTCGCGGTAGAGGCCCTCCAGCTCCGCAACCGGGAGGTCGGCGGTCAGGTCCAGGGCCGTTCGGGCGGCGGCAGAGGTCATGCTCGGCAGCGTAGGCCTCCGGCGGTTTGGCGAACAGGGCCACCTGTACGCGTTCGGGGCGTTACCCTCCGCTGCATCGTGGACCTTCGCGAACTCGATCCGAATCCCTCGCGGTTGGACGAACCGTGGTGGTGGCGTATGTCCTCCTACAGCGGCAGCACCGGAGGCGACTGCGTCGAGGTCGACCGGGGCTGGGCCGTCGGCCGGGGTTCCGCCGCGCGGGCCGGGCCCGCGTTCGCCGCGAGGATCAGGGCTGTCGCGGCGATCAGCGCGGCGGCGACCGCCCTGCGTGCGGTGGTGTTTCCGTAGGGTTCGGATGTACGTCCGGGCACGGTGACCTCGCAACACAACAGCGACGTATTAAGCAGACTTAATCCGCCGTTTAACCTAGGGGCTGAACGGGCCCAACGGCAAGGGGTCCCAGGGCAGTTGGGGGTTCGGCGCGATGCGGGAACGGGACGACCCTGCGGTCATCGGACGGCGCGTACAGCAGCTGCGCAACCAGCGCGGGCTCACCCAGCGGCAGTTGGCGGAACCCGCCTACACACCCGCGTACATCTCCACCCTGGAGGCGGGCCGGGTGCGGGCCTCCGACGAGGCGCTGCGGCACATCGCCGGCCGGCTCGGCGTCGCCTTCGAGGAGCTGGCCGTCGGCCGCCCCGCCCGCCTCGCCACCGACCTGCGCCTGCGCCTCACCGAGGCCCAGCGCGTCCTCGCCGACGGCAGGGCCGAGGAGGCCGCCGGACAGTACACGGCGCTGCTCGCGGAGGCGGAGACCCACGGACTGGGCTGCGAGCAGGCCACCGCACTGCTGGGCCTGGGCGAATGCGCCCTGGAGACGGGCGAGTTGGACAAGGCGCGGGAGTCCTTCGAGCGCGCCGAGGCGCACCTCGCGGACGACTCCCTCCCGGTGCGTGTACCGGCGGTCCGGGGCCGCGCGGTCGCGCACTACCTGGCCGGTGAACTCCGCTACGCCGTCTACCTGCTGGAGTCGACGCTGGACGAACTCAACCGCGGCGGACTGCACGACCCCGACGCCCTGCTCCTGCTCTACGCCAGCGTGATCGGCCCGTACATGGACATGGGCGCGCACGCCCGTGCCGCCCAGGCCGCCGAGTTCGCCCTCGCGCTCGCGCCGCAGGCCGGCGACCCCGCACTGATCGCCCGGATGCACCGATCGGTGGCCCGCACGCTGATCGCCGAGGGCCGGGTCACCGAGGCCGACGCCTCCCTCGCCAAGGCCGCCGAGCTGTACCGCCGGCTGCGCCTGCGCACGGAGCTGGCCAACTGCCACTGGATGCGCGGCTACGTCTGCGCCCAGAACGGCGACCTGGAGCGCGCCGAGTCCGAGTTGCGCCAGGCGCACGCCATGCTCGCCGAGTCCCGGGCCGCCCTGTACCGCAGCCAGGCCGCCGTGGAACTGGCCGACGTGCTGCACCGCAGGGGAAAGCCGGAGGAGTCCGCCGTACTCCTGGAGGGCGTCCTCGGCGACTTCTCCTCCGAGCGCGGCGCGGTGCACGCCGCCGCGGCCCACCGCCTGCTCGGCATCATCGCCGAGGACGCCCGCGACACCGAGGCCGCCGAGGAGCACTACGTCCGCGCGCTCAGCATCCTGGAACGCGCGGGTGCCGCCGGTGACCTGGCCGACCTGTGCCGCCTCCTGGGCGACCTGCTGCGCCGCACGGGCCGTATCGAGGCCGCCCTGGACGCCTACCGCACCGGCCTCGGCCACCGCACCACCCCGGGCACGACGACCCTGGGCCCGGCACCGGCGCAGCCGCCGCTGTAGAGGCCGACGGTCACACCTGTGCCCGCCCCTGCCTGCGGATGTCCGTCAGGCGCAGGGCGCCGATCTGGACGGCGGCCTGGGTCGCGTCGTTCGGGACGTCGCCGAAGCCGCCGTTGGTGAGGGCGAACGCGTCCGGGCCGACCCGGACGGCGGCCACGTCCAGCGTGAGCACGGCGTGGCGGTTGCGGGAATCGGTGGCGGCGATGCTGACCCGCAGGCCCTGGCGCGCGTCCCCGACCTGCGGCAGCGGGGCGTCGCTGACCTGGACGTCCTCCGTGATCCCGGTCCCCGTGGTGGCCGTGAACCGCGCGCACTGCGCCGGCATAGTCTTCAGCCAGGCGAGGGCCGCGTCCACCTCGGCGGGGCGGCGGGCGGCGATCTGGTAGCGCAGCTGGGCGTCGGTGTCGGTGTTGTCCAGGCCTACGGCGACGCGGGCGGGGCCGCCGAGGAGTTCGTCGGTGTAGAGGGCGTCCAGCAGCCGCTGGCACGCGCCGGCCGAGGTGGTCGCCTTCAGCAGCTGGTCCCGCCAGGTGGCCGCCCCGCGGGTCGCCGTCCAGGGGGCGCCGAGGTCGTTCTCGTTGAGGAGCGCGGCCTGTGCCTGCCCGTCGGTGAGGGTGGAGCCGTCGGCCCGCTTGGACGTCTTCGGCGACGGCGACGGCTTGTCGATCGTCGGGAGGGGCGGGGTCGCGGTCTCCGGCTGGTTCAGAGCGAGGGCCGCGCAGCCGCCTATGGCGAGGAGACCGGCGATGGTGAGCCAGAGGGGGAGGCCGCGGGGGCGTAGCGCGTCGTGCAGAGAGGTCATCGAGGTGCCTCCGGGGCTGCGGCCGGTGGGGGTCCTGGTGTGGTGCCTGATCTCACGGCACCACCGCCCCGACCGGCCCACCAGCGCTCCCGGACCATCCGGGTGAGTGGTCCGCCGGATCCGGGTGAGTGGTCCGCCGGATCCGGGTGAGTGGCCCGCGGGAATTGCCTCGACCCGCCGCTTCCGCGCTTGTTACGTTCGCCTCATGCAGCGCGCCCAGCAGTGCCCGAAGAGCACGACGACGCCGGAGACCGTCCCGGCGCGCTGACACCTGACCAGCATCGAAGCCCCGGGGCGAACGCCCCGGGGCTTTGTGTCTTCCGTGGGCGTTCGCCTCCCGCAGCGAGGAGACCCCGTGAACGCCCCATTCCCCGACCACCGCCGGCTCGGCCGCGAGCTCGGTCTGTTCGACACCGACCCGCTGATGGGCGCGGGCCTGCCGTACTGGCTGCCGGACGGAGCTGTCGTACGGCACACCCTGGAGGAGTACATCCGCGAGGCCGAACGCCGGGCCGGCTACCGGCACGTGTACTCGCCCGCGCTCGGCAAACGGGAGCTGTACGAGATCTCCGGGCACTGGGACCACTACAGCGACGACATGTATCCGCCGATGAAGCTGGGCCCCCAAGGGTCCGAGGAGCTCGTGCTGCGGCCCAGCCTGTGCCCCCACCACGCCCTGATCTACCGCTCCCGCTCCCACAGCTACCGGGAACTTCCCCTGCGCATCGCCGAGTTGGGCAGCATGCACCGCGCCGAGCTGTCCGGCGTCCTCGGCGGCCTGACCCGCGTCCGCGCCATCCAGCTCAACGACGCCCACATCTTCTGCACCCTGGACCAGGCGGTCCAGGAGGCCCGGGCCGCGCTGGAGCTGATCGCCCGCGCCTACGCCGACCTGGGCATCGAGGCCGTACGGCACCGGCTGTCCCTGCCCGGGCAGGGCGGGAAGTACGTCGCCGATCCGGAGCTGTGGCGCCGGGCCACCGAACTGCTGCGGGAGGTCCTGGACGCGTCCGGCGCGGCGTACGAGGAGGCGGAGGGCGAGGCCGCCTTCTACGGCCCGAAGATCGACGTGCAGATCGCCGACCCGGCCGGCCGCGAGTCCACCCTGTCCACCGTGCAGATCGACTTCCACCAGCCGGCCCGCTTCGACCTGCACTACATCGGCGCGGACGGCGCCAGGCACCGCCCGGTCATGGTGCACCGCAGCATCATCGGCAGCGTCGAGCGGGCCGTCGCCCACCTGATCGAGGCGCACGCCGGCGCCTTCCCGGCCTGGCTGGCCCCGGTGCAGCTGGCCGTCCTGCCGGTCGGCGAGGAGCAGCTGGAGCAGGCGGCGCAGGTCGTGCGCCAGGCCGTGGAGAAGGGTCTGCGGGCCGAGGTGGCGGGTCCGGAGCAGGGCAGCCTCGGCGCCCGGATCCGCGCCGCGCGCCTGGTGCCGTACCAGGCGGTGATCGGCGCCCGTGAGGCCGCGGCGGGCCTGGCCGCCGTACGGCTGCGGGACGGCCGCCGGCCCGGCGAGCTGCCGGTGCCGCAGCTGTTGTCCCGGATCGCCGGACGGGTGGCCGCACGCGGCACCGCGCTGTGGGAGTGACGGTTGCCTGCGGGGGTGACCGCACCTGTGGGAGCGGCGGTACTGATCTAAGGTCGGCTTGACGGAAGGAGTCCGCCGTGACAGGTCAGCCCATTCCCGTGATCATCGACTGCGACACCGGCGTCGACGACGCCCTCGCCCTGCTGCTCGCCGTGCGCCACCCGGGTCTCGATCTGCGGGCGGTGACCTGCGTGGCCGGGAACACGGACGTCGACGGCGTGGTCCGCAACACCCTGACCGTGCTGGAGCAGGCGGGCGCCCCGGACATCCCGGTGGGCCGGGGCGCCGACCGCCCGCTGATCGAGCCGGCCCGGTCGGCGCAGCACGTGCACGGCTCCGACGGCATGGGCGACCTGGGCCTGCCCGCGCCGAGACGCAGCGCGTCCGAGCTGGACGCCGTAGCCCTCCTGCGCCGCGAGATCCTGGCCTCGCCGCGCCCGGTCACCCTGATCCCCACCGCGCCGCTGACCAACATCGCCCTGCTCCTGCGCACCCATCCGGAGGTGACCCGCAACATCGAGCGGATCGTCTTCATGGGCGGCGCGGTGTCCGTCGGGAACGCCACGCCGGTCGCCGAGTTCAACGTCTGGCACGACCCGGAGGCGGCGGCGGTCCTGCTGACCGCCGGGGTGCCGATCACGATGTACGGCCTCGACGTGTTCATGCAGGTGGTCGTGGACGCGGCGGACGTCCACCGGATGCGCGCGAGCAGCGACCCCGGCACCCGTCTGGCCGGCGAACTCCTCGCGCACCGGCCGACCGCCCAGGGCGAGGCCCCCGAGGCGGAGGAGGCGGGCGGCCTCGGCGACGCGGGCGCGGTGTGCGCGGTCGCCGACCCGCAGGGCATCACCACCCGCCTGCTGCCGGTCGAGGTCTGCCTCGCCCCCGGCCCGACCCGGGGCCAGACGATCGTCGACCGCCGTCCCCGCCCCGGCGAGTCCGAGATCCACGAGGGCAGGCGCGAACAGGCCCTGGTGCACGTGGCGTTGGAGGTCGACGTGGACCGTTTCGTGAAGCTGTACCTGGAGACGGTGGAGCGCCCGTAAGCGGCGGGCCGGTACCCTCCGGCACCGGCCGAAGGTTCCTTTTCCGGGCAATGTGGACAGATTCCCTGTATCGTCCTCCTTCCCGAAGGGATCCCGTATGGCAGAGCGCTCCCCCGACCTCTCCCCCAAGAACCCCGACTGGTGGCGGCAGGCCGTCATCTACCAGGTCTATCCCCGCAGTTTCGCCGACGCCGACGGCGACGGACTCGGCGACCTGCGCGGCATCACCCAGCGCCTGGACCACCTCGCCGGCCTCGGCGTCGACGCCGTGTGGCTGAGCCCCTTCTACCCCTCGGAACTGGCCGACGGCGGCTACGACGTCGCCGACCACCGGGACGTCGACCCCCGCCTCGGCACCCTGGACGACTTCGACGCTCTGGTCGGCGAGGCCCACCGGCTCGGCCTGAAGGTCGTCGTCGACATCGTTCCGAACCACACCTCGCACCAGCACCCCTGGTTCCAGGAGGCCCTGCGCGCCGCCCCCGGCTCCCCGGCCCGCGAGCGCTATGTCTTCCGGCCCGGCCGGGGCCCGCACGGCGAACTACCGCCCACCGACTGGCAGTCCGTCTTCGGCGGCAGCGCCTGGAAGCGGACCCCGGACGGCGAGTGGTACCTGCACCTCTTCGCCCCCGAACAGCCCGACCTCAACTGGGACAACGAGGACGTCCGCGCCGACTTGCGCACCACCCTGCGCTTCTGGTCCGACCGGGGCGTCGACGGCTTCCGTGTCGACGTCGCCCACGGCCTCGCCAAGGACCTCGCCGAGCCGCTGCGGGACATCGGGAACATCGGCGCCACCGGCGAGGAGTCCCTGCCGCTGGTCCCGCCGGGCAGCCACCCGTACTGGGACCGCGACGAGGTCCACGAGATCTACCGGGACTGGCGCAAGGTCCTCGACGCCTACAGCCCGCCGCGCACCGCGGTCGCCGAGGCCTGGGTCCCGGGCCCCCGCCGCGCGCTGTACGCCCGCCCCGACGAACTCGGCCAGGCCTTCAACTTCGAGTACCTGGAGACCCGTTGGGACGCCGACGAGCTCCGCCGGGTCATCACCGACGAACTGGCCACCGCCCGGGCCGCCGGCGCCACCGCGACCTGGGTGCTGTCCAACCACGACGTCGTACGGCACGCCTCCCGCCTCATGCTTCCGCCCGGCACCGACCCCGCCGCCTGGCTGCTGTCCGGCGGCAGCGCACCCGCGATCGACCCCGGAGCCGGGCTGCGCCGGGCCCGCGCCGCGACCCTGCTCATGCTCGCGCTGCCCGGATCGTCGTACCTCTACCAGGGCGAGGAACTCGGCCTGCCCGAGGTCGCCGACCTGCCCACCGAGGTGCTGCAGGACCCGATCTGGGAACAGACCGGCCATGTCCGCAAGGGCCGCGACGGCTGCCGGGTGCCGCTGCCCTGGACGGCGGACGGGCCGTCGTACGGCTTCGGGCCGGGCGGCGCCTGGCTGCCGCAGCCGTCGTCCTTCGCGGCGTACGCCGTCGAGGCCCAGACCGGGGCCGAGGGCTCGACCCTGGAGCTGTACCGCACCGCCCTGCGGCTGCGCCGCAAGCTGCTGGAGGGCGAGGAGCTGACCTGGACGCCGGACGCCCCCGCCGGAGTGCTGGACTTCACCCGCAGCGAGGGCTGGCGCTGCGTGACCAACCTCGGCGACGGGCCGGTACGGCTGCCGCTGGGCGAGGTGCTGCTGACCAGCTCCCCGATCGACGGCAGGACCCTCCCGCCGGACACGACCGTGTGGCTGGCCTAACCCGCGGTCGGGCCGGGGCTCGCCCCCGGACTCGCGCCCACGCCGCCGCTGCCGCCGGTCAGCCCGCTGAGGTCGACGGGCGTCGAGGTGGGGTTCGGCGGCGGCGTGAGCACCACCTCCGGCTGACCGGCGGCCGGGGGTGGCGGGGTCAGGTCGGAGTTGGGCAGCTTGGGCGGGGTGGTCTGCTGGAAGATGGTCTGGTCGAAGTCGACCAGACCGGTCTTCTCCATCACCGTCATATGGTCCAGCACGGTGTCGTTGGCCTGGTCGGCGAGGGCGCGCACCAGCGAGTTCTTGGTGGTGGAGCGGATCTTCGAGATGGTGTTGAAGATCGCGCCGTGCGTCATCCGCAGGATGTTGGCGAAGTCGCTGTCGAACTTCTTCCCGCTGTCCGCCTTCAACTGGCTGACGAAACCCTGCTGCTGGGGACTGGGCAGGTTGGGCAGCGTGATGTTCAGCATCGGTGCGATCTTGCGGCAGGTGGTGTCCAGCGCCGCGTGCCCGTCGACCAGGTGCTTGCTGGCCGTGAGGACCCCCGGTGTGGTGCCCTTCTGCAGCCCTATCTGCCCCACCGGGTACTCCCACAGACCGGCGGCCCGCACCTTCACCACGAAGTCCCGGTCCTGCTCGGTGAGCGGCCCCCACTGGGTGTTGGCGATGACGCGGTCCTGCGCGGTGGTCGCCTTGGTCAGCCCGAGCATGCTCGGGTAGGCGAGTGCCGCGAGGGTCACGGCCATCGCACCGCCCACGAAGAGGGTTCCCGTCGCGTTCCGCGAAAAGCGCACCGTGCCTCCTGCCCGGTCGTGGATCCGCCCACGCTGACGGCACGGGGCGGTTCGGACGCACAGCAGTACGGACGCGGAGGCGGTTCGTATCGGTGCGGCAGGTAAAGATTTGTATTTTGCCGCGGGTAAAGAAGAGTTGACCATTCCTCGGGAGCGGCGAGAGGGAACCCCGGCATAGATTCCCCGCATGCCCCCACAGCCACCGCCCCGCATGCCCGCCGCCCTTCCCGTCCTGCCGTACCGCAAGCCCACCAAGGGCCGCGACTACTGGGTCCTCGACGACGTCCTGCCCGAGGTGGACGCCGTACGGGAGCGGTGTCTGGCCAAGGACGACTGGGTCGAGGGCTACCCGTACACCTCCGAGACCTGGCCCGGCCTGCGCGCCATGCCCGGCCTGGAGCCCGGTGAACTCGCCCGCGTCGAGAACCTGGTGAAGAAGGCCACCGGCGCGAAGAAGCTGTGGGTGCAGCAGGCGCCCGGCGGCGGCACCCTCAACCACAACTGCGTCCAGGTGGTCGGCGAGGGCGAGAGCGAGCCCCGCCCGCACACCGACTCCCGCGCGCTGTGCCGGTACGCCGCCGTGCTGTACCTGAACCCCCGTGTCCACAAGGACTGCGGCACCGCCTTCTACCGTCAGTCACTGCCCGGCGGCCGGCTCGGCGGCAACATCGTCCAGGCCCCGCACAACAACCTGGTCGAGGCCCTCGGCACGAGGTTCGTCCCCGCCGACCACTTCGAGGAGGACGTCCGCGTCCCCCACAAGTACAACCGCCTCCTCCTCTACAACGCCAACCTCGTGCACAGCGCGACGGGTTACTGCGGCAAGGAGCTGGAGGACAAGCGGATGACGGCGGTGTTCTTCTGGATGGCCTGACGGGTCACAGGAGCAGGAACAGCGTCGCCAGGGCCGTGCAGCTCGCGCACACCGCGAGGGTCAGGGCCACGCAGCGGCGTCTGAGTTCCTGGTAGCGGTGTTCGTACTCGGCGCGCAGCGACCTGCAGCGGGCCGCGATGCGTTCCAGGTCGGTCCGGGAGCGGGCCAGGCTGTCGGCGACGTAGCGGTGTTCGATCTCCTCGCGCTGCGCCGTCGTCAGCCACTCCAGGGGCCCGGTGAACTCCCGTGCGCGCTGCTCCGCCTCGGCGATGCGGGCCTGCCAGAGCAGGTATCCCTCGACCTCGTTGGCGAGCGCGTCGTCGGCGCCCTGCCTCGGCGGACCGCTCACCCCTGTCCTCGGTCGGGCCGCGCCGGGACCGGGCGCTCGTGCTCCTGCATCGCGATGTCGGGGTGGTGCAGGTCGAACGCCGGGGACTCGCTGCGGATGCGGGGCAGGGTGACGAAGTTGTGCCGCGGCGGCGGGCAGGAGGTCGCCCACTCCAGGGAGCGGCCGTAGCCCCAGGGGTCGTCGACGGCGACCGGCTTGCCGTACTTGGCCGTCTTCCAGACGTTGTAGAGGAACGGCAGCATCGACAGGCCGAGCAGGAACGAGCCGATGGTGGAGAGGGTGTTCAGGGCCGTGAAGCCGTCGGCGGCCAGGTAGTCGGCGTAGCGGCGCGGCATGCCCTCGGCGCCCAGCCAGTGCTGGACCAGGAAGGTGGTGTGGAAGCCGACGAACAGCGTCCAGAAGGTGATCTTGCCGAGGCGCTCGTCCAGCATCTTGCCGGTGAACTTCGGCCACCAGAAGTGGAAGCCGGCGAACATCGCGAACACGACCGTACCGAAGACCACGTAGTGGAAGTGGGCCACCACGAAGTACGAGTCCGAGACGTGGAAGTCCATCGGCGGTGAGGCCAGGATGACACCGGTCAGGCCACCGAAGAGGAACGTGACGAGGAAGCCCGCCGCCCAGAGCATCGGGGTCTCGAAGGACAGACTGCCCTTCCACATCGTGCCGATCCAGTTGAAGAACTTCACGCCGGTCGGTACGGCGATCAGGAAGGTCATGAAGGAGAAGAAGGGCAGCAGCACCCCGCCGGTGACGTACATGTGGTGGGCCCACACGGTGACGGACAGGCCGGCGATGGAGATGGTCGCGGCGATCAGGCCCATGTATCCGAACATGGGCTTGCGGGAGAACACCGGGATGATCTCGCTGATGATGCCGAAGAACGGCAGCGCGATGATGTACACCTCGGGATGGCCGAAGAACCAGAAGAGGTGCTGCCACAGCAGCGCGCCGCCATTGGCGGAGTCGTAGATGTGCGCCCCGAACTGGCGGTCCACCTCGATGGCGAACAGGGCGGCGGCCAGCACCGGAAAGGCGAGCAGGACCAGGACGGCGGTCAGCAGCACGTTCCACACGAAGATCGGCATGCGGAACATGGTGATGCCCGGAGCGCGCATGCAGATGATCGTGGTGATGAAGTTGACCGAGCCGAGAATGGTGCCGAAACCGGAGAAGGCCAGACCCATGATCCACAGATCCGCGCCGACACCGGGCGAGTACACCTCGCCGTGGAGCGGGGCGTAGGCGAACCAGCCGAAGTCGGCGGCGCCGTCAGGGGTGAGGAAGCCGCCCACCGCGATGGTCGAGCCGAACAGGTACAGCCAGTAGGCGAACATGTTCAGCCGTGGGAACGCCACGTCGGGTGCGCCGATCTGCAGCGGCATGATCCAGTTGGTGAAACCGGCGAACAGCGGCGTCGCGAACATCAGCAGCATCACGGTGCCGTGCATCGTGAACAGCTGGTTGAACTGCTCCTTGGAGACGATCTGCAGGCCCGGCCGGGCCAGCTCGGCGCGCATGATGAGCGCCATCACGCCACCGATCAGGAAGAACGCGAACGACGTCACCAGATACAGCGTGCCGATCGTCTTGTGGTCGGTGGTCGTCATCCACTTCACCACGACATTGCCGGGCTGCCTGCCCCTGACCGGCACCTCGCTCTCGTAGGCGTCCTCGGCTGCGGCGGCACCATGGGGTTCGTTGAGGATGCTCACAAGTCGTCTGTCTCCTGATGCTCGCGGTCCGCGCACGCCATACGTCGGCTACTGGCCATCCTTTGCCGTGGGACCGGGCACGCGCCGCCCGACGCGCGGCCAACCGCGTGACGGATGCACCCGGACGGCGTAGCGGCGACCCTTGCCCGAGGCCTCTGGTGGCCTGCGGCTTTCGTACGACAGGATGGCGGGATGACCGAAGTGGAAGATCAGTTCACCGCCCACCGGCCGGCGTACCGGCCGGTGCAGGTGGCCGGGCGGCTGGCTGTCGGGGGACTGCTGCTCGCCGGGCTCGCCTGGCTCGTGCGCGGGGTGTGGGAGGTGCGGCTCGCCGTCGCGGGGGAGCCGGGCGACGGGCCCCCGGACCAGGGGAACGGGGTGCACCGGCCGCTCAACTCCCTGGAGGACTCGTACCACTGGGTGACCTCGGCGGGGGCCGGGCTCGCCCTGGTCTGTGCGCTGCTGTACCTGTCCTGGCTGTGGCGGCTGCGGGACAACGCGCGGGCGCTGTCGGGGGAAACGCCGAAGTACCTGGGGTTCTGGGTGTATCTCGGGTGGGTCCTGCCCGTGTTCAATCTGTGGATACCGCGCGGGATCGTCGTCGACGCCTTCCGCTGCAGCGCTCCCGGACGGCGGCTGCCCGGATCGGTCAACGTGTGGTGGGCGCTGTGGCTGCTGGGGACGCTCGGCGGGGTGGGGGTCGTGTACCGCGACTCCACGGACGAGATCATCGGGCGCGCCTACGGCGAGGTGTGGCCGCTGCTCGTGTGCGACGCCGCCGTGGTGGGCGCCGCGATCGCCGGCGCCCTCGCCGTACGGGCCGTCACGGCCGTACAGGTGGAACGGCTCCGCGGGCCCCACGCTCAGGCGGTCGAGCTCGAGGCCGTCTAGGGCCTGTCGTCGAATTCCCGTCCGCCCCCGCGTGGTCCCGCCAGGGAAGGGAGTTCCGCGCGTGTGTGGGGTGGTGCCGGGTGCGGTACGGATGGTCGGCATGAGCAGCATCGCCATTGTGGGCGCCGGGCCCGGGCTCGGGGCCGCCGTCGCGCGGCGGTTCGGGCGGGAGGGTTTCGCGGTGGCCCTCTTCGCCCGGGAACGGGACCGGCTCGACGCGCTGGTGCGCGACCTCGAGGGCAGTGGGGTGACGGCCCGGGGGTTCGTCGCCGACGTGCGCAGGCCGGAGGAGCTGTCCGCGGCTCTGCGGCGGGCGGCCGACGAGATCGGCACCGTCGAGGTGCTGCAGTACAGCCCGGTGCCGCACCGGGACTTCATGCGGCCCGTGCTGGAGACCCGGTACCGGGATCTGGTCGGGCCCATCGAGTTCTCCGTGTACGGCCCCGTCGCCGCCGTGCAGCAGGTGCTGCCGGGGATGCGCAGGCTGGGGCGCGGCACGATCCTCTTCGTCAACGGCGGGACCGCCGTCGTACCGCACACCGAACGGGCCGGGACGTCCATCGCGTTCGCAGCGGAGAGCGCGTACGGCCATCTGCTGCACGAGCGGCTGGCCGGCGAGGGTATCCATGTCGCGCAGCTGGTGATCCCGGGGGCGATCACTCCGGGGCACGCCCGCAAGGATCCGGAGGTGCTGGCGGAGACGCTGTGGGGCATGCACCGGGACCGGCACGGGTTCCGGCACTTCGCCGACGACCTCGACAGCTGAGCCGGGGGCCCTGAGGCTGACGGAGCACTGTCACCCTGCGGTGCGGGGCTTTGTGCGCCAATATGGTGATGTTGGCCGTATTGCTCTCTTCAAGGGGGCCTCCGTGGCTGTCGAAATCCCCGCGATCGTCAAGCCGTCCCGGCTCAGAGCCCGGGGCGGACTGCTGGGCGAGTGCCTCGCCGAGTTCCTCGGGACGTTCGTGCTCATCTCCTTCGGCTGCGGTGTGGTCGCGACGGCGGTCGCCGCGCTGCCCGGTTCCGGCCGTGCGGCGACGCCCACCACGATCTTCCTGGCGGCCGGCGACTGGCTGCTGATCGCCTGGGGCTGGGCGTTCGCGGTCGTCTTCGGCGTGTACGTGGCCGGCGGCGTCAGCGGTGCCCACATCAACCCGGCGGTGACCCTGGCCATGGCGGTGCGCCGCGGATTCTCCTGGGCCAAGGTCCTGCCGTACTGGTTCTCGCAGGTGGCCGGCGCGCTCACCGGCGCCGCGCTGGTCTACCTCGTGTACCACCAGGCCATCAACGCGTACGACGCCGTCTCGCCCGCGCCGAAGGTGAACGGGCACACGAACGCCACCTTCTCGATCTTCGCCACCTTCCCGGCGGCCTACTACCACGGCGGGATCTGGGGACCGCTCATCGACCAGATCGTCGGTACGGCGTTCCTGCTGATGCTGATCGCCGCCGTCCTCGACCTGCGCAACCAGGCCGTGAAGGCCAACCTCGGCCCGCTGATCGTCGGCTTCGTCGTCGCCGCCATCGGCCTGTCCTACGGCGCCAACGCGGGCTATGCCATCAACCCGGCCCGTGACTTCGGGCCGCGGCTGCTCACCTATGCGGAGGGCTGGGGCAGCCTCGCCTTCCCGGGCAGCGTGTCCGGCGTGTACAGCGGCTACTGGTGGATCCCCATCGTCGGGCCGCTGATCGGTGGTGTGGCCGGGATCGTCGTGTACGACCTCTTCATCGGTGACGTCCTGCTGGTCCGGGCGGAGCTGGCCGAGCTGCCGGAGCCGGGGCGCGCGACCCCGGTGCGCACGATCGACGAGGAGTAGGCATCAGGGTGCGGTACCTCAGCCGCCGGGGGTCTCCTCCGTGCCCGTACCGGCACCCGCGGCGCGCCGGGCCGTCGCCGCGATCTCCTCCAGCGCGGCCAGATGGCGGGCGAGCGCCCTGCGGCCGGTGAGCGTGAGCGCGGCCCAGGTGCGCGGGCGCTTGCCGAGGTGGCCCTTGCGGATGCCGACGTAGCCGGTCTTCTCCAGCGCGGAGAGGGTCTTGCTCAGCGTGGAGTCGGAGACCTGGCAGTAGTCCCGCAGGACGGCGAACTCCGCCTCGCCGCACGCCGAGAGGTAGGCGGCGAGGGCCAGCCGGGTCGGGTGGTGCAGTTCGCGGTCGAGAGCGGGGGGCGCGCCGCCCGTGGGGCCGGTCATGCGGTGCCGACCCGCTGCTGCCGGAACGCGCGCAGCAGGTGTTCCGCGCCGGTGGTCAGGCCGAAGGCGATGAGCCAGCCCGTCTCGCCGTACGGGATGGCGGCCAGCGCGCTGACGGCGAGCGAGAGGAGGGGAGCCACCCAGAGCTCCCAGGCCCGGCGCCGGGATCCGCAGTCCCGGCTGAACCAGCGCGTCACTCCTCCGTGGTGGGCGCCGATCCAGACCAGCGTGAAGAAGCCGACCGTGCAGGCCAGTCCGGCGAGCGTCAGCCATGTCCCGTACCGCGGCATCAGGTTGGCCAGCCCGAACGCGGTGAAGCCGGCCGCGAAGGTCAGGCCCTGGCCGATGACGTAACGCCGGGGCCTGCTCCGCTCGTTGGCCTCGCTCGCCCTGCGCGCCGCGGTGCGTGCGGCGCAGGCGGCGGCGAGCGCGTCCCGTGCCTGCCGGGCGTCCATCGGGTCCCCCGTGCTGGTCATGTGTGCCTCCATGCGGGCGGTTGTCCTGGAGGGGCGGGTGGTCGGGCCGCCCCGGTGGATACCGTAAGCATGGACAGTACTTTCCGTAAATGCAAGTACTTTCGGCATGCCGGGGCCGCCGCTCACAGGGGCCGGTTCGGCCAGTCCAGCAGGCGGGCGCCGATCACGGCCGTCTGGAGCATGTAGCGCTGCGCCGGGTCGGCGGGATCGGCGCCGGTGAGCTTGTGGATGCGTTCCAGGCGGTAGGTGAGCGCGCGGACGCTGAGGGAGAGCCGGCGGGCGGCCTCGGCGGCCACGCAGCCGGAGTCGAAGTACGTGCTGAGCGTGTCCAGGAGGGGTACGGCCCCGCCGCGGGCCCTGGTGAGCGGGTCGAGGGTGTGGGACACCAGGTCGACCAGCGCCTGCCGGTCCCGGGTCAGCACCGGGTAGACGAGGAGGTCGGCGGCGCGCAGCACCGGCCCGGTCAGGCCGAGCCGGGCGGCCATCTCCAGCGCGGCGAGGGCCTCCTCGTACGACTGCACGACCCCGCCGGCGCCGTGCTGCGGGCGGCCGACGGCGACCCGGCAGCCGTCCGTCGCCGCGTACGCCTGCTTGGCGAAGTGGACGAGGATCTCGTCCTCGTCGCCGGGCGCGATGCACAGCAGCCGGCCGTTCTTGGTGGTGAGCAGGATGCTGCGCGAGTCGAAGCGGGCGAGCACGGCGGCCTCGACCCGGCGGGCGACCGGCCCGCTCTCGACATAGGCGGCCGGGCCCTCGGCGACCGCCACCGCGTGCGCCCGGGACAGGTGCAGGCCGAAGCGTTCGGCGCGCTCGGCGAGGCGGCCGAGGTCACTGCGGCCGTAGAGCAGGTCGTCGATGAACTCCCGGCGGGCGGCCTCCTCGCGGCGTACGGAGAGCCGCTGGGCGCGTTCGTAGCCCTCGGCGAACGCGTCGATCGCCTGCTCGACGGCGGCCAGCGTGGCCAGGTCGCTCTCGGCCGAGCAGGGCACGGACGGCCAGGCGGCGCGGGTGGCGGCCAGGTGGGCCACGATCAGCGCGCGCAGTCCGTGCCCGGCCTCGGCGGCCTGCTCGCCCAGGGTCCGCCTGGTCTTCAGCTCCTCCCTGGTCAACCGCCGTCCGGTGGCCGAAACCTCGGACAGTGTCCGGGTGAAGCCGTCCAGATAGTGCTCGGACGTGTCGCGTATGTCGTGCTTGTCCCCCATGCCGGTCCCGGCCCCCGTCCCCCGTGCTCCCGCGATCTTGACGCGCCGGTGACGTTTTCTTAGCGCCTGTCCGGCATCCAGACCCTAGTGAACACTGCCGGACACCGGCAATGCGCGGGGGTGTGCCCCGGCCGCACCATCGTCCGCGGGGAGCACTACGGAGGATCGCGGTGCCGGACACCGGCGAACGACCGGTGGTCAAGGACCGGTACGGGGGTCCGGTACATGGTCCGGCACCGCGATCCCGGGGGGCTCCGTACTTCATCGTCTGACGCAAGGACGTATGCCATGGAAGCCCTCGGCGTGCTCGTCGCCGTCTGTCTCGTCGCCGTGGTGCTCGCGGTGTTCGCGTTTTCCCGGCTGTACCGCAAGGTGGACCAGAGCCAGGCCCTGATCGTGTCGAAGACGCGCCAGGTGGACGTGTCCTTCACCGGCCAGGTCGTGCTGCCGATCCTGCACAAGGCCGAGGTCATGGACATCTCGGTGAAGACCATCGAGATCAGCCGCTCGGGGCGGGACGGACTGATCTGCCGGGACAACATCCGCGCCGACATCCGGATCCTGTTCTTCGTGAAGGTCAACAAGACCGTCCCGGACGTCATCAAGGTCGCCCAGACCGTCGGCACCGAGCGCGCCAGCCACCAGGACACGCTCCAGGAGCTGTTCCACGCGAAGTTCTCCGAGGCGCTGAAGACCGTCGGCAAGCAGATGGACTTCACCGACCTCTACACCAAGCGCGAGGAACTCCGGTACCACATCATCGAGTTGATCGGCATCGACCTCAACGGCTACCACCTCGAGGACGCGGCGATCGACTACCTGGAGCAGACCCCGCTCTCCCAGATGGACCCGGCCAACGTCCTCGACGCCGAGGGCATCCGCAAGATCACCGAACTGACGGCGATCGAGCACGTGCGCACCAACGAGGCCAAGCGCAACGAGCAGAAGGAGATCACCCGCCAGGACGTCGACGCCCGCGAGGCCATCCTGGAGCTGGAGCGGCGCCAGGCGGACGCCGAGATCAAGCAGAAGCGGGAGATCGAGACCTCCCGGGCCCGCGAGGAGGCCGAGACCGCCCGCGTGGCGGAGGAGGAACGGCTGCGCGCCCAGGGCGCCTTCCTGCGCACCGAGGAACAGCTCGGCGTGCAGCGCGAGAACCAGGCCCGCGAGATCGCCGTCGCCGCGAAGAACCGCGAGCGGGTCCTCGCCGTGGAGAACGAGCGCATCGAGAAGGACCGCCTGCTGGAGGTCATCGCGCGGGAGCGGGAGACCCAGCTGACGAAGATCGCCGCCGAGAAGGAGGTCGAGGCGGAGAAGCGGGAGATCGCCGAGGTCGTCCGGGAGCGGGTCGCGGTGGACCGTACGGTCGCCGAGCAGGAGGAGTCCATCAAGAAGCTGCGCGTGGTCGAGGAGGCGGAGCGCGAGCGGCAGGCGCTCGTCATCGCCGCCGAGGCGGAGGCGCAGGAGAAGCTGGTCAAGGACATCAAGGCCGCCGAGGCCGCCGAGCAGGCCGCCACGCACCGCGCCGCCGAGGAACTCACGCTCGCCGAGGCCCGCTTGAAGACCGCCGACCTCGACGCCCGGGCCAAGCTGCGGCTCGCCGAGGGCGTCCAGGCCGAGGCCGCCGCCGAGGGGCTCGCCGCCGTGCAGGTCCGCGACAAGGAGGCCGAGGTCACCGTCAAGGCCGGGCGCGCGGCGGCGGAGGCCACCGGGGCGCGGCTGCGCGCGGAGGCCGAGGGCACCCAGGCCAAGGCGCTCGCCGAGGCCGAGGGCGCGCGGGCGAAGGGGCTCGCGGAGGCCGAGGGTGCGCGGGCGGCGGCGGAGGCCACCGAGGCGCGGCTGAAGGCCGAGGCGGAGGGCGCGCGGGCCAAGGGCCTGGCCGAGGCCGAGGGGACCAGGGCGAAGGCGCTCGCGGAAGCCACGGCGATCGGCGAGAAGCTGAAGGCCGAGGCCGCCGGCCTGACCGAGAAGGCCGCCGCGATGGCCGCACTGGACGAGGCCTCGCGCGGGCACGAGGAGTACCGGCTGCGGCTGCAGGCGGAGAAGGAGATCCGGCTGGCCGGCCTGGAGACACAGCGGCAGGTGGCCGAGGCGCAGGCGACGGTGCTGGCGACCGGCCTGGAGCACGCGGACATCGACATCGTCGGCGGGGACTCCGTCTTCTTCGACCGCCTGGTGTCCTCCATCTCCCTCGGCAAGGGCGTGGACGGCTTCGTCGCCAACTCCCGCACCGCGCAGGCGCTGGCGAAGCCCTGGCTGGACGGCTCGGGCAGCTTCACCGACGACCTCTCCCACATCCTTGGCTCACTCGGCTCGGCGGACGTGCGGAACCTGACGGTGTCGGCGCTGCTGGCGAAGCAGATCAAGAACGGCGGCCCGCAGGCGGGGCAGCTGCAGAAACTCCTCGACCGGGCGAGCGAACTGGGCCTGTCGGACACACCGGTGACAGCACTGAACGGAAGCGGCACGGGGAGCTGAGGTGGGGGCCGGGGCGCTGCCGGCAAGCGCCCCGAAGGGGCGCGGGGCCGTATCCGATGTGCGGCTCCGCCGCGGGGGCGCGACCGGCCCACCACTGACCCGCACTCGGCATACGACTCGCAGCCCCGAGCCCGTAGCCGCACAGCCCACGAAGGGAAGCACAGCCATGGCCACCGCTGAGGCGCCGCAGGCAAGCGTCGACGCCGGTACCTACGAGGTGCTGCGCGACCGGCTCGCCGGGCACGCCGCAGAGCTCGCCCGGCGGGCCGAGGACCTCAACGCGCGCCGGGCCGAGGAGTTCGGCTCGGCGCGGCTGGACCTCGCGCGCACCGCTCGCCTCCACACCGAGCACGCGGGCATGCCGAGCGACATCGTGGCCGTAGGGGACGCGCTCCTCTTCGGCGTGACCGGCGGAGCCACGGACGTCCTCGCGCTGTACGGCCGTGACGGCGAGCGGTCGGCCGAGGACGCCGTACCCGGTCTGCTGGACGACCCTGCGTTCGTTCGGGAGTTCGGCGCCCTGCACCGTTACTACCGCGGAGCGAGCCTGCTGCGGCTGCGCCGGGTCGACAGCCGGCTGCTGGCGGTGTTCCGCACCGGTGAGAAGGCCGAGGACGTCCGCGTGCTGCGCTGGAGCCTCGCCGAGGACGGCCGCGTGGCGTTCCTGGACGCGCGCGGCGACCGCGACGACGTCTTCCCGCCGGCCCAGGACGTGACCTGGACGGAGACCACCCGCGAGGATCACGTCCTCGGCCGGGACCAGTACGTCGCCGTACCCGGGGGTCTGGGGGTGACCACCGTCGGCGGAACGCTCACCGTAGGCACCCCGGAAGGGGAGGAGCTGTACGCCGAACCCGTGCAGGAGCCGCTGCAGGCACTCGCCGACGCGGCGGTCGCGCATGCGCGGGTCGGTGCACTCGTGCTGCTGCGGGTGCGGCCGTACAAGGAGGAGGACGACCGGTACCTCGTGTTCGACACGCTGTCCCGGACCGTCGTACGGCTCGACGGGATCGGGCAGGCGTGCCGGCGGCTGCCCGAGGAGCAGGGGATCGTCTTCCCCGGCGGGTACTGCCTGGCGGGCGGGGCCCACAAGACGTACGAACTCGACGTCACCGGGCTGGAGTTCGAGCGCGAGGTGCACGCCCCGAACGGCGAGGACGTGCTGTACGCCTTCCGGTCCCGGGCCGGCGGACGCGCGCTGCTGCTGTCGTACAACACCCTGCGCAAGGAGGTCGCGAACCCGCTGCCGTGCCGGGGCTGGGCGCTGTTCGAGGACGGTGCGCTCGCCGTGCTGCGCGCCGGGAGCGAGGAGCCGGCGCACACCCATCCGGTGCAGTGGTGGACCTCGCCGTACGTGTCCGACACGCACGCCGCCGCGCTGCGCACCGGCACCGGCGCGTTCGCCCGGGTCGGCAACGCCGATCTCGTGCGCGGGCTCGCCGACTGCCTGTCCGTGGCCCGGCTGGTGGCCGACGGAGTCGAGACGAGCGAGGGGTACCGGGCGCTGGTGGCGGCCTGCGTGCGGGCCGCCGACGTCCATCACTGGCTCACCGATCCCGAACTGGGCGGTCTGGATGGCCCGTTGGGTGAGGTCCGTACGGCCGCCGAGCAGGTGCTGGGCGAGTTCGAGACGGTACGGGAGCTGACCCGGCACGCCGCGGACACCCTCGACGAGGCCGAGGGGCGGATCGCCGCCGTGGTGCGCCGGCTGCGCGGCGAGGCGCCGCGCGAGGCCGACGCCTGGGTGCGCGGACTGACCGAACTCCGGCACGCGCACGGGCACCTGCTCACCCTGCGGGAGCTGCGGTACGTCGATGCCGCCCGGCTGGCGGAACTGGCGGCCGCGGCCGAGGACGACCTCGCCTCCTTCGGGCGGCGCGCGGTGCAGTTCCTGGCGCGCGAGGACGCCTTCGCGGGGCAGCAGGCGGAGGTCGAGCGGCTGGTCGGGGAGGCGGCCGCCGTCGAGACCGTGGCCCAGGGCGCGCCGGTCGCCGCCCGGCTCGACGAGCTCGCCGACGGGCTGCGCACGGTCACCGAGGTCGTGACCGGCCTCGACATCGCCGACGCCACCGTCCGTACGGCCGTCCTGGAGCGGATCGCCGAGGTGCTGGGCGGTGCCAACCGGGCCCGGGCGACCTTGGACGCCCGCCGCCGCAGCCTCCGGGACAGCGAGGGACGGGCCGAGTTCGCCGCCGAGACCGCGCTGCTCGCCCAGGCCGTCACCGCCGCGCTCGCCGCGTCCGGCACCCCCGAGGAGTGTGACGACCAACTCGCCTCCGTCCTGGGCCGGTTGGAGGACCTGGACGGACGGTTCGCCGAGTTCGACGACTTCCTCGCGGAGCTCGCCGACCGGCGCGCCGAGATCTACGAGGCGTTCGCCGCCCGCAAGCAGTCTCTCGCCGACGCCCGCGCCCGCCGCGCCGAACAGCTCGCGCTCTCGGCGGGGCGCATGCTGCAGACCGTCGCCCGCCGGGCCGCCACGCTGGCCGACACGGACGCGGTCACCACGTACTTCGCCTCCGACCCGCTGGTCGCCAAGGTGCGCCGCACCGCCGGCGAACTGCGCGCCCTCGGCGACAGCGTGCGCGCCGAGGAACTGGACGGCCGGCTGAAGTCCGCCCGCCAGGAGGCCGCCCGCGCCCTGCGCGACCGCGCCGACCTGTACGCCGACGACGGCCGCGCCCTGCTGCTCGGCGGCCACCGTTTCGCCGTCAACACCCAGCCGCTCGACCTCACCCTCGTCCCGCACGGCGACACCCTCGCCTTCGCGGTCACCGGCACGGACTACCGCGCCCCGGTCGCCGACCCGGACTTCGCCGCGTACCGCTCCTGCTGGGACCGCCATCTGCCGTCCGAGTCCCCCGAGGTCTACCGCGCCGAGCACCTCGCCGCCCGCCTGCTCGCCGAGCAGGGCCCGGCCGCCCTCGCCGCCGCCGACGACCTGCCGGACCTGGTCCGCCGGGCGGCGCAGGAGTCGTACGACGAGGGCTACGAGCGCGGCGTCCACGACCACGACGCCACGGTCGTGCTCCAGGCTCTGCTGCCCCTGTACGAGGGCGCCGGCACCCTGCGGCACGAGCCCGCCGCCCGCGCCGCCGCCCAGCTGTTCTGGGCGCACGGCACGACGGAGGAGGCCCGGACGGCCTGGTCCCGGCGGGCGGTGTCGCTGGCCCGGGCCCGGGACGCCTTCGGTGCCGTACCGGCCATCGCGGAGCTGGAGGGGGAGCTGGCCGGGGCGATCGAGGCCTGGGACGCGTCGGTGGCGGGCGGGCCGGCCGCCGCGTACCTCTTCGAGGAGCTGACCGGTGGCCCCGAGGGCTTCGTCCTCGGCCTCACGGCGCGCACCCTGCTGGAGAAGTTCCGGCACGCGGAGGGGAGTTACCGCGCCGACCTGGAGGCGCTGACCGGCCTGGCCGCGCGCCGGCAGGTGGTGCACGCCTGGCTCGCCGCGTACGCCGCCGCCACCGGCACCGAGGCCGGGCCCGGCGAGCTGGCCGAGGCGGTCGCCGCCGAGCTCTGCCCGGACCTGCCCCGCTACGACGGCGACGCCCCGCTCACCGCGACGGCGGAGGGCCTGCTGGGCACGCACCCGCGCGTGGCGGGCGGCCGACTGCCGTTGCGCCTCGACGAGTTCCTGGCCCGCACCGCACGCTTCGCGGCCGAGGAGGTCCCCGCCTTCCGCGCCTACCAGCGCCGCCGTACGGCCCTGGTGGCCGCCGAGCGCGACCGGCTCCGCCTGGACGACCACCGCCCGCGGGTGATGTCGGCGTTCGTCCGGAACCGGCTCGTCGACGAGGTCTACCTGCCGCTGATCGGCGACAGCCTGGCCCGGCAGCTGGGCACCACCGGCGAGTCCAAGCGCACCGACACCGGCGGCCTGCTCCTGCTGGTCTCCCCGCCCGGCTACGGCAAGACGACGCTCATGGAGTACGTCGCCGACCGGCTCGGCCTGATGCTGGTCAGGGTCAGCGGCCCGGCGCTCGGCCGCACCGTCACCTCGCTGGACCCCGCCGACGCCCCGAACGCCACCGCCCGCCGCGAGATCGAGAAGATCAACTTCGCGCTGGCGGCCGGCAACAACACGTTCCTGTACCTGGACGACATCCAGCACACCTCGCCCGAGCTGCTGCAGAAGTTCATCCCGCTGTGCGACGCCACCCGGCGGGTGGACGGCGTGTGGGACGGCGAACCGCGCACCTACGACCTGCGCGGCAAGCGCTTCGCGGTCTGCATGGCCGGCAACCCCTACACCGAGTCCGGCGAGCGCTTCCGCATCCCCGACATGCTCGCCAACCGCGCCGACGTGTGGAACCTCGGCGACGTCCTCACCGGCAAGGAGGACGTCTTCGCGCTCAGCTTCGTCGAGAACGCCCTCACCGCCAACCCGGTGCTCGCCCCGCTCGCCGCCCGCGACCGCGCCGACCTGGACCTCCTGGTCCGGCTGGCCGGCGCCGACCCGACGGCCCGCGCCGACCGCCTCACCCGCCCGATGCCGCCGGCCGAACTGGCGGCCGCCGTGGCCGTGCTGCGCCATGTGCTGGCGGTCCGCGAGACGGTGCTGACGGTGAACGAGGCCTACATCGCCTCCGCCGCCCAGTCGGAGGCCGCCCGCACGGAACCCCCCTTCCGCCTCCAGGGCTCCTACCGCGACATGAACCGGATCGCCGGGCGCCTGCGTCCGGTCATGAACGACACCGAACGCGAGGCCGTCGTCGACGACCACTACACGGCCGAGGCGCAGACCCTCACCACGGGCGCCGAGGCCAACCTGCTCAAACTCGCCGAACTGCGCGGCACGTCGACCCCGGCGCAGGCCGCCCGCTGGACCGAGGTGAAGACCGCTCACACGCGCGTCCGCGCCCTCGGCGGTCCCGAGGAGGATCCCGTGAGCCGGGCGGTGGCCGCACTGGGACTCCTCGCGGACCGGATCGCGGCGGTGGAGTCGGCCATCGAGCGGGGGCGGGGGCGGTGAGGGGCGCGGTGCGGGGGCACGGCGAGGGGGGCGGCGCCGTCGGCCGCGCCGGGAACCCGACGTCAGCAGCCGGTGTCCGGGTACAGCGGGACGAACTGCACGCGGGTGCGGTCGTCGGCGTCCAGGACCCGGTTGTAGTCGAGGCGGTCGACGCGGTACCACACGTCGTCCTGCCTGCGGTTGCCGTTCACGTCGTCCAGGCGGACGCACCACCGCTCCGGGCGTGTTTCCCTGCGGTACGTCTCGGTGCCGCTGCGCACCTTGTGGCAGTCCTGGTAGCGCTCGGTGGTGTACCAGGTGCGGGTGCGGCGGTGACGGCCGGAGCCGGAGCGGGAGCTGTGCCGGACCTGGTGGGTGCCCGTGGTGCACCTCTTGACCAGGTGCGGGCGGGTGGCGCGGGTGGTCTGCCGGGAGACGTGCCGGGTCGTGTCCTTGAGGCCGTGGACGGGGTCGGGGCTCGGGCTGCCGCCTGCGTGGCCACCGCCGCCGCACGCGGCGAGCGCGGCCAGCAGGAACGCCGTCGCACCGGCCGCCTTGAGTCGTTTGCCGTACTCGAACATGTGTCTCTCCCCCGTCGTCGGACGCGTAGCGTAGCCGATCGACGGGGGCGGCCCAGGGGGTGTGCGTGCCGTCAGCCGAGGCAGACCAGGACCAGGCAGAGCTGGTGGGAAGACGTCGAGGACGGGGACGTCGGGGACGTCGGTGAGGTGGAGGTACCGCTGCCCGTGCCGGTGGAGGAGGCCGGCTGGGACGCCGTACCGGAGGAACCCGTGCCCGTGCCCGTGCTGGTGCCGGTGCTCGTGCCGGTGCCGCTGCTCGTGCCCGTGCCGGTGCCGGAGGAGGACGGTGCGGTGCTCCGTGGCTGTGCGGCGGCCGGCGCGGCCGGTTGCGGGGCCGCCGCGGCGGTGTGCGGGTGGCCGGCGGACTGTGCCGTGCGGGGCGCGGGGGCGAGGGAGTGCTGCCGCGGGGCGTTCACGGCGGGCGTCTGTGCCGCCGGTGCGGCGGGGGCGTGCCGGTGTGTGGCGGCGGGCGGGGCCGGTGTGGACGGCGGGCTGCTGGGCGCGGCCGACGGGTCCTCGGTGAGGCCCATGCTCCGGTGGTCCGGTGCGGTGGCCGCCTGGGCCTTGTCGCCGTTGCCGCGGTCCAGCGAGGCGAGCGTCAGGCCGCCGCCGACGAGTGCGACGGCGGTCGCCACCACGGCCCGGCGCTGGTTCTTCCTCCAGCGCGCCAGCTGCCGGCGCCGGGCGGCGCGTCCCTGCGGGGCGCGCGGCGCGTCGGTGACGTCGGCGGGCGGTGCGTCCGTGGCCGTGTCCGCGAGGTCGGCGGACGGCTCGGCGGCGGGTTGCCCGGCGCCGAACCAGTTGTCGGCGGCGAGCGGTGCGGCCGTGACACCGGCGTGGGCGCGGGGCGGGGCTATGTCCGGGGCGTAGGCACCGCACCCGGGACAGACCAGGGCGCCGTTGAGGTGCCGGCGGCACGAGGAGCAGTAGTCCATCTGTGGTCTTCCTGAGTCCTGGGGGAGCGGGCGACCGTCACGGTAACGAGCCTTTCGAAAGGCTGTGTGCAGCACATGTGTCACTCCTGCGCAGATTCGCGGGGTTCTTTTCCCGTGTCCCGGCCGGGTCCGACCGGGTCCGTCGGCATAGTGGCGGGCGGCTTCCGCACCGGACCGGCAGGAGGAGACGCATGCTCGGCACAGAGTTCCGCACCGGATCGCCCATCTGGATCGACCTCGGCAGCCCCGACACACAGGCGGCCGCCGCCTTCTACGGTGCCGTCTTCGGCTGGGAGTTCGCCTCCGCCGGCCCGCAAGGCGGCGGCTACGGCTTCTTCCAGAAGAACGGCGGTACGGTCGCCGGGCTCGGCCCGCTGACCGAGCCGGGGGCGAGATCCGCCTGGATGACGTACTTCCGCACCGACGACGCCTGGGCCACCGCGCGGGCCGTGACCGACGCGGGCGGCCGGGTGCGCGCCGAGCCGGCCGGCATGGGCGAGACCACCTTCGCCCAGTTCACCGACCCGCAGGGCGCGCAGTTCGCGGTGCTGCAGA
Organism: Streptomyces barringtoniae; assembly: GCF_020819595.1. GTDB lineage: Bacteria > Actinomycetota > Actinomycetes > Streptomycetales > Streptomycetaceae > Streptomyces > Streptomyces barringtoniae. The sequence continues at coordinate 185,262 of NZ_JAJHNP010000009.1, read as the reverse complement.
ACGGGCAGGGTCTGCAGCGGGTGTCGGAGGACGACGCGCTGGTCTGGGTGGAGCTGCACGTCAGGGACCCGCAGGCGGCCATCGGTTTCTACCGCGGGCTGTTCGGCTGGCGGTCGCAGGAGATGCAGGCGCCGGGCATGACGTACCAGGTGCTCAGCATCGCGGAGGGCGACCAGCAGGAGGGCTCCTTCGGCGGCGTGGCCCCGCTGCGGGACGACCGGGAGGACGCCCGCTGGGTGCCGTACTTCGCCGTGGCCGACGCGGACGCGATCGTCACGGCGGTGGGCGACAGCGGCGGCTCGGTGCTGATGCCGGCGGCGAACGTCCCCGGCGTCGGCCGCATCGCCTGGCTGGCCGACCCCGCCCAGGCGGTCTTCGCGGTCCTGAGGCCTGATCCGCGCCGGCCCTGAGGGCACTCGGGGGCCACGCATGCCCTTGGCCGTTGCCGTTCATCCCCCGCGGCGAAGGAGGGAGCCCCGCGCCGGTGTGGTGACCCGGCGCCCCCACGGCTTGAAGACGGACAGCACGACGATCGAGACATACAGCAGCAGCGCGACGGCCGGCACGATCACGGTGTTGTAGCGGATGAACCCCAGGTGCATTTCCGCGATCGAGCCGGTCGGATGCCGGGCCACGGCGTGCACCGCGTCGTGCAGCCGGGCGCTGAGGGCGAAGACCGACGCCGCCGTCGCCGCGAGGGTCAGCCAGAACTTGACGGCGACCCAGTAGTGGCGGAACAGCCCCCAGGGCGTGCCGAGACTCAGCACCATCCCACTGAGCAGGGTGAGCAGGCTCAGCGGGACGATCAGCGCATCCCCCAGCATCCCCGTCGCCCGGTACGCGCTCCGCAGGGTGTCCGCGTCGTCGGTCGCAAGTGCCGTGGCCCCGAGGGTGAGCAGGCAGAGCATCAGCGCCAGCCAGCTGACCGAGACGACCACATGGACGACGACCCAGCTCTTCCGGGCTCTGGGCGACAATCGACGGCTCACTTCGCTTCCTTCGGATCCGGGGCCGGGCGTACGACCAGACTCGCCCGCGGCGCCGGCCCGGGGCGTCCGACGGGGGAAGCAACGTCCACTGCGCCCGGCCGAGTACGCCCGGCGCGGCGAACACCGAGCGCAGCCCGTTGTTCACCCACTGTTCGAGCGGGCTTTCCGGTACCCCCGGCGTGTCATCACATACCGTCCTGCTGCCGACGAGTGATCGTCGGCATCCAAGAGCACAGGGGGGCTTCGAGTTGAGATCTCGCACGCGCCGCCGTCTCGCGGCGCTCACGTCGGCCGCCTCGCTGGCGGCGGCCGGCCTGCTCGGTGCGGCGGCACCCGGCGCGCAGGCCGCGACCGCGACCGATGGCGTGACGGCCGGCCAGATCGGGCTGTACGGCGGTTCCACGGGGGTGGAGACCGTCAACGCGGACGGAACGGGTCTGCGTTCCGTGCCCAACATCCCGAACTACGGCTACACCCCGAACTGGGCGCCGGACGGCAGCAGGGTCGTGGCGGGCTGGAGCCAGCTGTCCACCGGCCGGGTCACCGGCAGCACCTCGCTCCTCACGCTGCCGTGGGCCACCAAGGTGCGCTCCAGCGCGTCGTACGAGGATCCCGCGTTCTGGCTGGACGGCCGGTACGTGGTGTTCAGCACGGGCGGCCAGCTCGCCTACGGGCCCTCGGACGGGTCGTGGGCGCCGGAGCCGCTGCTGACGGCCACCCAGGAGCCGTCGACGGTCTGTGACGTCCACCCGACGGCGAGCCCGGCCGGAACGCTGGCCTTCGAACGCCGGCACAACTACGGCTGCTACGACAGCCAGGGCATCTGGACCTACAACCCGTCCACCAAGGCGCTGAAGAACATCATCGCCTCCGGTTCCTCGCCGGTGTTCTCGGCGGACGGCGGCAAGCTGGTCTTCACGCGCGAAGTGGACGGCTGGACCCAGCTGTTCACGGCGAACGCCGACGGCAGCGACGTCAAGCAGGTCACCACCGACCCGTCCGACCACCTGTCCCCGACCTGGGACCCGGCCGGCGGACGGATCGCGTACGAGGCGCACAGCTCGCACGCCGGCTGGTCCGACGACGTGCAGACAGTGCGCGTCCTCGACCTGGCGGCGGGTACGTCGGCCCAGGTCACCGGCGCCGGCAAGGGCGCCAAGCCCGCCTGGCAGCCGCTGCGGAAGAACACCCTGGTCCGGGTCTACGGCACCGGCTCGGTCGGCATCGACGGTGCCGCGTCCCGGTGGACGTTCGACACCGTGGGCGGAACGCACGTACCCGGGCTCATCACGGCCAGGTCCGCGGTGCTGGTCAACAAGGGCAACGGCACCTACTCGGCCCCCGCGATCGCGCTGGCCGCGGAGAAGCAGGGCCCGGTCCTGATGACCTCCGGCAGCGGCCTGGACTCCGCCGCGGCCACCGAACTCAAGCGCTCGCTTCCCAAGGGCAGCACCGTCTACCTCGACGGCAGCACCCGCATCCTCGCCTCCAAGGTGGCCGGCCAGGTCCAGGCACTCGGCTACAAGCCGCTGCGTCTCGACGCCCCCGACCTCTCCTCGCTGTCGGCCCGGGTCGCCAGGCAGATCAGCGCGACCCCGAGCTGGATCTTCGTCGCCGACGGCAACGACTACCACGACCCGATCGCCGCCTCCACGGCCGCGGGCGCGCTGGGCTACCACGGCACCGGCGTGGTCCTGCTGACGAACGGCAAGACGGTCCTCACTTCGGTGAAGAACTACCTCAACGCCCTGAACCCCAAGACCACGAACATGGTGACGGTCGGCTACAACGCCACCCAGGCGATGGAGCACACGCCCCTGAACAAGGTCTGGAGCTTCTGGACGATCGGCGGCAAGGCCCATGAGGACGTCGCCGCCAACCTGGCCCGCTTCTGGTGGTCCGCACCGACGCAGGCCGTCGTCGAGGACACCTGGACCTGGCAGAACGCGGTCGCGGGCGGCGCGGCCACGGCCACGTACGGCCCGATGCTCTGGTCCGCCGAGTCCAGCCTGTCGGCACCGGCCTCGAACTACCTGAACCAGGAGGCCGCCAGCGTCTGGGTGGTGCAGACCTTCGGGGGCAACGCCTCGTACCCGGCGGCCAACCGCACCGCGATCGCCTCGGCGATCGCCGCGAGCAGCGCCTGGACGACCACCCACTGGGTGGCGAACGGCGAGCTGCCCGCGACGGCCGCGGCGCGGTCCACGTTCGCCTCGGCGGGCTCCGCCGCCGACAGTGCCCGGCCCGCACCCGACCCCACCGTGGTTCCCGGCCGCCACCTGCCCGCCCCCGACGCACACGGCACCCGCTAGCCGAGCCGTCGGATCGCAGCCCCCGGGCCCCGCCGGCCCGGGGGCTGCGCATGGACCGCCTCAAGCCCGAACTCGCCCTGCGGGCTAGGATCGCGGGCATGGCGCTGACCGTGGACGACGTGGACCGGTTCGAGGCGTGCAGGCCCCGGCTGGAGGCCATCGCCTATCGTCTGCTGGGCTCCGCGAGCGAGGCGGAGGACGCCGTACAGGAGACGTTCCTGCGCTGGCAGGGCGCCGACGTCGGCCGCATCGAGGTGCCCGAGGCATGGCTGACGAAGGTGCTCACCAACCTGTGCCTCAACCAGCTCGCCTCGGCCCGTGCGCGGCGCGAGACCTACGTGGGCCAGTGGCTGCCCGAGCCGCTGCTCGCCGGGGACCCGATGCTCGGGCCGGCCGACACCGCCGAACAGCGCGAATCGGTGTCGTACGCCGTCCTCGCCCTGCTGGAACGCCTTTCCCCCGACGAGCGGGCGGTGTACGTGCTGCGGGAGGCCTTCGGCTATCCGCACCGGGAGATCGCCGCGATCCTCGACCTCACCGAGGCCGCCAGCCAGCAGATCCTCCACCGTGCCAAGAAGCACGTCGCCGAGGGCAGGGCCCGCACCGAGATCGACCGGGCCGCCGCCCGGCGGGTCGTGGAGGAGTTCCTCGCGGCCGCCACCAGCGGGCGGACCGAGCCGCTGGTACGGCTGCTCACCCAGGACGCCATCGCGGTCGGCGACGGCGGCGGGAAGGTCCCGGCCCGCGCCAGGGCGTTCGAGGGCGCCCTCGCGGTCGCGAAGTTCATGCGGGGCCTGTTCAAACCCAGCGAGGCCAAGCGCCGCCTGATCGGCGGCCCGTCCGAGGTCTACGTCACGACCGCCAACGGCGGCCCCGCCCTGGTCGCGGTCGTCGGCGGCCGGGTCGTCGGCGTGATGTGCCTGGAGATCACCGCAGAGGGCATCGCCGCCTTCCGCAACCAGGTCAACCCCGACAAGCTGGAACGCGCGACGCGGCGGTGGGCGGCCGGCGACCACGGCGAACCCCTGCTCGGCATCTTCTGACGACCTCGGACGCCTTCCGGCTCGAATGTGAGCTGCTTCACATCCGGTTCCTGTCAGGAAACGGCGGGCCGCCCGGTTCAAGGGGCGGATCCGCTGAAGGCAGCGGCCGAGGACAGCAGCAGACAGGAGCCGGAAATGCAGCACCGCATCGTCGTCCTGGGAGCCGGATACACCGGAACCGTCGCCGCCGGGCGCCTCGCCGGGCGGCTGCGCCCCGAAGACGTCGCCATCACCCTCGTCAACGCCGAGTCCGACTTCGTGGAACGCGTCCGGTTGCACCAGCTCGCGGTCGGCCGGTCCCTCAAGCCCCGGCCGCTCGCCGAGATGTTCGCGGGCACCGGTGTCGAAGTGAGGCTCGCCCGGGTCACCGGCGTCGACGCCGACCGCAGAACCGTCGCCGTCACCGGCGCGGACGGAGCCGAGGAACTGCCGTACGACACCCTCGTGTACGCCCTCGGCAGCGGCTGGAACGACCAGGGTGTCCCCGGCACCGCCGAGCACGCCGAGCAGCTCGCGAGCCGGCCCGGAGCGCTCCGGCTGCGCGAGCGCCTGGCCGCCCTGGCCGCCGGACAGCCCGTGGTCGTGGTCGGCGGCGGCCTCACCGGCCTGGAGGCCGTGACCGAGATCGCCGAGGCCCGCCCGGACCTCGACGTCGCCCTCGTCGCCCGCGACGGCCTCGGCGACTGGCTCTCGCCGAAGGGCCGCCGGCACCTGCGCAGGGTCTTCGGCAGGCTCGGCATCACCGTGCACGAGCACACCGCCGTCACCGCCGTCGAGGCCGACCGCGTCGCCACCGCCGACGGCGCGTCCCTCCCCGCCGCGGTCACCGTGTGGACCACCGGCTTCGCCGTCCACCCGATCGCGCGGGCCACCGCCCTGGAGGTCACCGACGCGGGCCAGCTCGTGGTCGACGCGACCATGCGCTCGGTCTCGCATCCGGACGTGTACGCCGTCGGCGACGCGGCCATGGCGATGGGCCCCGGCGACAAGCCGCTGCGGATGTCGTGCGCCTCGGGCGGCTTCACCGCGTGGCAGGCCGCCGAAGCCATCGTGGCCCGCCTGACCGGCGGCAAGCTCCCGAACGTACCGATCCGGTACTACAACCAGTGCGTCTCGCTGGGCCGCAGGGAAGGGCTGATCCAGTTCGTCACCGCCGACGACCGCGCCGTCCGGGCGGCCCTGACGGGACGGTTCGCGGCCCTGTACAAGGAACTGGTCTGCAAGGGCGCGGCCTGGAGCGTCGCCAACCCGACCTTCGGGATGCCGGTCCGGCGCCGCCGCGTCGTACCGGAGCCGGCCCCAGCGGGCGCGACGGCCACGGCGCGGGCCTGACTCCCGCCGCACACCCCACCATCCCCCCACATCCCCAACTTCCTTTCCCGTACGCATCGTTGTCCGAACAGAAGGCTTTATGTTCCACTGATGTCCTTTCACCACAACGATCACCTGCTCCTGGGCGGGAGAGCATCCATGGGGGATCCGTGTGTGAGGACGTGGGGTTCGAAAGACTCCTCGCGGAGGAGGGCTTCTTCGCGCGCCTGCTCGGGCGGTCGCCGTCCGGCGCCGGCCGGGAACCGCTGTACGGCCCCGACCTGCCGGTGGTGCTGCTCACCGGAGGCCCGGGCATGGGCAAGGGCCGGCTGCTGCGGGCCGTGCGGGACCGGTTCGCCACCAAGGTGCCGGTGATCTACCTGGACTGCGGGTCACCGGCCTACGCGGACCGGGCGGAGCCGGAGCCCGGCGCCCGCTCGGCCGCGACCGAGGTCCTGGCCGAGGCCGCCCGGCGGCTCGCCGGCTGGCAGGGGACGGGCGGCTCGTTCGCCTTCCCCCGGCTCTTCGCGGGCCTCGCGATGGTCGCGACCGGCGTCACGGGGGGCACGGCCGAGGCGGTCGCGGCAGAGGTCGAACGCTACGAGGAGTTACTCCAGAAGCAGCGTCTGCGCGGCCTGGGCACGGGCGACTTCTGGCGGGGTGCGCTGCGCGGCGCCCTGCGGAACCTGCTGACGACCCTGTCCGGGCAGGCGCTCGACCCGTACGCGGCCTCGGTGAGCACCGCGCTGCTGGACGCCATCTTCGCGAGCCTGGCGCCCCGGGGCCGTACGGAACTGGCGCGGATCTACGGCGCCTACCCCGGCGCGGCCGGTCAGCCCGAGCACGGGCTGCGCGATCTCGCCGCCGACTTCCAGGCCGGCGGCGAGGAGCGGGAGCTGGCGGAGAGCTTCCTCTTCCGGGCGCTGCGCGAGGACCTCGAGGCGGCGTACGCGGGGGCGCTGGGCTGGCTGAGCCGGGTCGGCCGCCCGGCGGTGCTGCTGGACCGCGCCGAGTCACCGCTGGGGGAGCAGCTGCTGCGCGCCGTGCTCTTGGACCGCAGGGCCGGGCAGCGCGACCGCGTGGTGGTCGTGGGCACGGCCCGCCGGGCGGACGGCGGTGCCTTCCTGTACGGCGGACTGCCGCCGCGGGAGGTGCCGGCCCCGGCGGAGTTCCGGCCGGCCGACGGCGTGCCGGCCGACTGGTCCCGGCGCACGGACTCGGGGGCGGACCGGGCACCGCTGGCCGACGGGGTGCTGCTGCTGCGCATGCCGTTGCTCACCGGCGACCAGCTCCGGCTGGAGACCGAGCGAAGACAGCGGCGCGCGGAGCCGGAGGGCGGCACGAACCGCCGCCGTATCGACGCGGCCGTGGCACGGCTGAGCGGCGGACGGCCGCACACGGTGATCCGGCTGGCCGCCGCTGCCGCCGCCTTCCGGATGCCGGCCGACGCCAACGACCGGGACATCCTCGACGCCCGGCTGCCACTCCCGGGCGACGGCGGCCCCGAGCGGCCCGTGGCGGACGTACTGCTGCGGGAGCTGGTCCTGGACCAGCTGCCGGTCAGGCTGCCGGCCGAGCACCACGACCAGTGGCTCGACCTGCTCACCCATCTGTCGGTGGCACACGACACCGAGTGCGCCGACGTCCTGCTCCGCCACCACCAGTCCGGCCGCGTCCACCGCCTGACGGCACATCACGTCGCGCAGCTGCTCACCGACACCGGCTGGCCCGGTTGCGAGCGGCACTTCATCGGGGACTTCGGGCTGCGCCAGCTGCTGGTGCACCGGCTGTACGGGCTGCGCCCCGACGGCGAGGCCTGGGTCGCCGACCACCACCTGCTGCGGGACCACTACACCGCACGCACGGCGGAGGAGGGGGCGCCGGGCGGCGGTGCCTTCCGCTCGGTCATGGCGCACCGGATGAACCACCACCTGGTCTCCGGCGGTGTGGACGACGTGGTCCGCCACCTGGCCGCCACGCTGCCCGGGCGACCCCGGGAGTGGTGCGCGGAGCTGCTGGAGGTCGCCCAGGCGCCGTATCCGGGCGGAGCGGACACCCGGCGGGAGCGCGCCCAGGGCCTGGTGCCGGTGGACGGGCCGGCGCTGCGCCGCACGGTCGACCAGCTGCTGCACGCGGTGTGGCTGTGCGAGGAGCGGACCAGGCCGACCGGCAGACAGACCGCCCGCACGCTGGACAAGCTGCTGGGCCTGCTCTCGATCATGGAGTTCGACGGCGCCGGGGAGCTCGGCCGGACGGCCACCGACTGGAGTGCCCTGGCGGAGAACGAGCAGCCGTTGCTGCGCTGCGCCTGCACCGACCAGCTCGGGCGAAGGAGGTAACGGCGATGCCCAGATGGAAGAAGATCCTCTACGCGCTGCTGGTCACGGCGGCGGTCGTGGCGGGCGGTCTGTTCGGCTGGTCCGTCGTCAGCCGGCCGGACACCTGCACCGAGGGGGTCGAGCGGATCGGCGGCGAGTGCGTCGGCGTCAACGGCGAGGGCTACGACTTCGGCACACCGGAGATCAGGCAGGTGGCCCGGGCCATTGCCCGGGAGAACAGGAAGATCCAGGGCCAGCCCCATGTGACGGTGGCGATGATGCTGCCGCTCCAGTCGGACAAGGCGGCCCTGCGACGGGAGATGCGCAGCGACATCCAGGGCGCGTACCTGGGGCAGCTGGAGGCCAACGAGGGCGAGGGCGAACCGCCGAAGATCCGGCTGGTGCTGGCCAACCCCGGCCGGGACTACCGGCACCAGTCGACGGTCGTGGACACCCTGCTGCGCATGGCCGACTCGCCCGGGGACCGGCTGCGCGCCGTTACCGGCTTCAACCTCAGCCTCGACGCCACCCGGGCGGCCGTCAGGCGCCTGACGGACCACCGGATCCCGGTGCTCGCCTCCCGGATCACCGGCGACCAGATCGCGAACGCGGACGGGGCGGACGGGATGGCGAAGCCCAGGTTCCCCGGCCTGGCCCGGATCATCCCCGCCAACCACGACGTGGCCGAGGCGCTCGCCGACTTCAACGGGGCGCAGGGCCGGGAGAACAGCAGGACGGTCCTGGTCTACGACAAGCGGCCGGACGGCTACGACGAGTCGCTGGCGAAGGCGTTCAGCGGGATCCGGGAGACGGGCGCGCCCGGTCCCGCCGCGATGCCCTTCACCTCCCCTGCGATCGACGAGGCGGGCTCGACCGGCAACCAGTTCACCCAGATAGCCAACAACATCTGCGACTCCGAGGCCGACACCGTCTACTTCGCGGGCCGCACCCTGCACCTGCGGCTCTTCGCGCTCAAACTCGCCCAAGTCGGCTGCGAGAACCGGCACTACACGATCATCAGCGGTTCCGACGCCGCCTCGCTGCAGCAGAACATGACGGACGGGGACTGGCAGCAGCTGCGCGGCGCGGACGGCAGGGCCAAGGTGACGGTGCAGTACGCCGCCCCCGCGCACCCGGACGCCTGGAGCACCGAACTGGCCGCCTGGAAGAAGCAGTTCAGGGCGGCCCGCCACCGCGAGCCCACCGGGGACGAGCTCCCCCAGTACCTCACCGAGCCGCAGGCGGCCCTGGACAACCTGAAGAAGCTGATCGGCACCACGAAGGCCACCGACCTCGGCTCCGCTCCGAACCTGGACGACTCGCGGACGATGCTCGTGTACGACGGCCTCGTCACCATAGGCACGGCCCTGCACCAGGTGCAGAGCGGCGACGCCGCGAGGATGCCGTCCCTGGACGACGTCGGCGGGGAGTGGTCGCAACTGCAGTCCCGGCACCGGGTGCAGGGCACGAGCGGCCTGATCTGCCTGACCAGCGCCGGGAATCCGTACGACAAGCCGGTCGCGGTGGTCGAGCTGGATCCGGGCCGGGCGGGCCAGGGCGGGCTGAGGTTCGTCGGCCTCGGCTGGCCCACCGGCCGCGAACAGCCGAAGAACTGCGTGATCCCCAGCGGCACGCCCTGACGGACAGGACGTGCTCCACCCGGTCGGTGCTCCCGGTCGGCGCTGCCGGTCAGTGCTTCCCGCCGGCCCCGCCGCCGCCCGACCGGCCCTTTCCGGCGGAGTCGCCCGTACCGCCGGAGCTGTTGCCGGAGCTGTTGCCGGAGGTGCCGGTCCCGCCGGACGTGCCGTGGCCGGCGGCCCCGGCGCTCTCGCCGGGCTTGCCCTGGCCGGTCCGCCGGCCCGGCGTGGCGGTCGCCCGCGTCAGCTGCTCGGAGCAGTACGCGGCGACCTTGTCCTTGCCGCCGGCGGCCGTGACGAGCCGCTGCCAGGCTGTCGCGTCGAGTGCCTTGCCCCGGCTCCGGACCTGCTCGTAGGCACGGCAGTGGGCCTGGGTGTCCTTGGCGGACGGCGGGCGGTCCGTCGGCCGGGAGCCGGCGGAGGGAGCCGACGGCGCCGTACCGCCGGGCCGGGCCGGGGCGACCGCCGAGGGCTGCCCGGTCCGTGGGCCGGCCCCGGCACCGCCCGTCGACGAGCCGGCCGAGCCGATGGCCGCGACGGCGACCCCGCCCAGGGCGACGCTGGCGAACACCGCGCCGAACGTCATCCTCACCGTCCGCCCGGCCCGCCGCTCCGCGGCCGGCCGCCAGTCGTCCCGCCGCCGGGTACGTGCCCGCCGCGCGCCCGTGGCGCCGGCGTCCCGGAACGCGGCCACGGCCCGCTGCTCGGCCCGGGGGTCGACATCACCGGTGCGCAGGACGGCGGCCAGCACCGTCTCCAGCGCGGTGACGTCAGCCGCTTCCGACGCGCCGGACACGGTGCCGGCCTGCACGCGTCGACGGCTCGGTCCTCCGTCGCCGCTCAGCCGTTCACCCATGTCCGTTGTCCGTTCTCGTCCGTTCCTGTCCGGCCGTATCGATTCGTGCGGTTCGTGTGGTTCGTGCGATGCACCGGGTGTAGCTCATGTCGACTCCCCCAGCGTTCGGGAAGCCCCATCCGTCACACCCTTCTCCGTCTCACTGCTGATGCCGAGCTGGCGCGCGAGGCGTTTCAGGCCTCGGTGGGCCGCCGTGCGCACCGCTCCGGGGCGCTTGCCGAGGACGCGAGCGGCGGCGGGACCGTCCAGGCCGACCACGACCCGCAGCAGCACGGCCTCGGCCTGGTCCCGGGGCAGCCCGCGGACCAGTTCCAGGGCCCGCTCGGTAGAGAGGGACTCCAGGGCCTGTTCGTGGGTGCTGTGCGGACCGGCCAGGTGCAGTACGTCCTGCTCGGTCCCGCCCGAGCGGGGCCGCACGCGCTGGCGGCGCAGGTGGTCCAGGGCCCGGTGCCGGGCGATGGTCGCGGTCCAGCCGCGGAAACCGGCGCCGTCGCCCTTGAAACGCCCGAGGTCGCGGGCTATGTCCAGCCAGGCGTCGGAGGCCACGTCCTCGGCGTCGTCGCCGACGATGCCGTGCAGATAGCCCAGCAGGCCCGGCTGCACGAACCGGTAGGCGACCGCGAAGGCGGCCTCGTCGCCCTCCTGGGCCCGCGCGACCGCCGCGCCCAGTTCCTCGTCGTACGCCTGTACGCGCCGGGGTTGCCGTACCTGGCCCAAGATCATCCTCGTTCGCGCCGGTTCGTAGCCAGTTCGTGCCGTCAGCCGCGCACCGTTCGCATCGACGGCCCCATGGCGATCAGCGTCTGCCCCCGCAGAAGTGTCACAACGTACCAGGCACCCTTCACGAGGCCGCAGGGGACCGGGGCGGTCGCGGCCGGGTGACGTTTCCCGCGGGCCGCGCGCTGGGTGAGTGCCGGGCGCGGTACCGCCCGGGCCGGCCGCCGCTCGCCGGCGCAGGTGCCGCGGCCCGCCCCGGACCCCTCTCCGTGCCGTTCCGGTCTCCCCCCTCGTGGGCGGCACGGAGAGGGATGGGGCGGCCAGGGTCCTGACCACTGCACGAGGCCCCGGCCGCCCCGCGCGGGGCGGACCGGTCCTGTCCGGCCGCGTGATGCTTCGACGCCCTCGTGCGCTCTTCTGGCATGAGCGCGTACCTCCGTCTGCGAGCGGTGCCGCCGCCGGCACTGCGCAACAGCTCGACCTGGCTGGAACGGCTTTTCGACGACGCCTCGGAGACCGTCCGGCACTACCGGGACCAGGAGCGCATCTACGCCGGCGCCTGCCCAAATCCCCTTGCCCGGGACCGGCCCGGGACCCACGTGGTGCTCGGCGGCCGGCCGGTGTTCCGCGCCGACCGGCGCAAACCGCCGCTGCTGGTGCTGACGGCGGCCCAGGCCCGCCGAGTGTCCGGGTTCCTGGCCGCGGCCGACTTCGACACGCTGTGGGACTTCGCCCGGGACGCGGTGCTGCCGCACTACGGCGGTGCGACCGCGGAGCCCGAGACATGGGGTGCGTTCGCGGCGGCGCACCAGGAGCTGAAGGCGTTCTACACGCACACCGCCGAGTGTGGAGACGCGGTGGTGAAGTGGGTGCCTGAGGACTGAGGTGTAACAGTTCCGGGGTGCCGCGCTCTGTCCATGCGGATGACCATGTCGGTCGGCCAGGACAGGGGACACGAGTCGTGCAGTGGACGGACGACAGCGGCAGGGCGTACGGCGAGGAGCCGTACGGCGGTGCCGGGTACGGGTATGCCTACGGCCACCAGGGCGGGGGAGCCGTCACCGACACCGCCCCCCTGCCCTGGGACGCCGTGCACCAGGGGCAGATCGACACGCAACCCATCCCCTTCATGCAGGAAATCCCCTTCATGCCGGAAATCCCGTTCGTGCCGGAACCGGACACGCCGGTGAGCGAGCCGGCGCGGCCCGTCTTCGTGGACTCCTCGGGGCGCCGCCAGCGCCGTGCGCTGCGCGCCGCCCGGCTGCTGATGATCCCCGCCGGCGGATACGTCGTCCTGCTGATCAGCACCCTGCTGGGCGGCCCGAGCGTCAGCGCCCCGTTCTTCCCGCAGCCGGCCGCCACGCACCCGGCCGCGCCGCGCGTGCACGCCCCGTCCGGCACCGGCCGCCCGGCGGTGAGCGCGAACCCCGCCGCGGCGCACACCGGCCCCCGTCCGGTACGGAAGGCGCCGGGCACCACGGCAGCCCCGACCGCCCGCGGGACGGGGACCACCGTGACGCAGACGCAGACCACCTCCCCGGCCTCCGCCCCCACCCGCACCCCGGCCCCGAAGGGGCGCGCCCTCGGCTCGTCCCACAAGCCCGTGAAGTGATCCCAAGGCCCTGACGTGACCGACCGCCGACGCCGCACCGCCCCCTCCCGCCGCAAGGCCCCCGTCCGCCGCCACGGCCGCACCCGCCAGATCACACCCCGCACCCACTGGCTCCTGCTGAGCGTGCTCGCGGTGACGCTGTCGACGGCACTCCTGCTGCAGGGCTACACCCACCACATGTTCGGGATCAGCCCGGACGACGTGACCGGTGCCCGTGGCCGGAACGACGCGGTGCCCGCCCGGGTGACCCACGGCGGCCCGGTGATCGCGAACGCCGCCTCCTCCGCGCACACCGTCCGGGTCAGGGACCGCACCATCGCCCTCACCTTCGACGACGGCCCCGACCCCGTCTGGACGCGGCGCATCCTCGACGTGCTGCGCCGCGACCATGTGCGCGCGACCTTCTTCGTCGTCGGCACCGAGGTCGTGGACCACCCGGACCTGGTCCGCCGCATGATCGCCGACGGCCACCAGATCGGCATCCACACCTTCACCCACCCCGACCTGGCCCGCCTCGCCCCCTGGCAGCGTTCCCTGGAACTGCGCGAGACCCAGCTGGCGGTGGCCGGCGCGGCCGGGGTCACCACCGCGCTGCTCAGGCCGCCGTACTCCTCGTCGAACGCCGCGCTGGACGACGCCGACTGGTCCGTCCTCGAGCAGGCCGACCAGGCCGGCTATGTCACGGTGCTCTCCACCCAGGACGCCGAGGACTGGCAGCGACCCGGCACCGCCCGCATCGTCGCGAACGCGACGCCGCACGGCCACGCCGGTCAGGTCCTGCTGATGCACGACGGCGGCGGGGACCGCGCGGAGACCGTCGCCGCGCTGGCCACCCTGATCCCGAGACTGAAGGCACGGGGCTTCCGGTTCGCGACGGTCGGCGCCGCCGTCGGCATGGCCGGGCCGGTCCAGCGCGCCGGCCTCGGCGACCACCTCCAGGGCCTGGCCCTCATCACGGTGCTGCGGACCGGCGACTGGGTCGTATGGCTGCTGGGCGTGCTGATGTACGCGGCCGGAGCGATCAGCGTGCTGCGCGCGGCGGTCGTGCTGATCGCGGCCCGCCGGCACCGGCGCCTGCGTTCCGGGCGCCGGGGCCGCTCCTGGGGGCCGCCGGTGACCGTACCGGTCAGCGTCATCGTCCCCGCGTACAACGAGAGCGCCGGGATCGAGGCGGCCGTGCGCTCCCTGATCGCCTCCGACCATCCGGTGGAGGTCATCGTGGTGGACGACGGCTCCTCCGACGGCACCGCGGACCTGGTGGAGTCGCTCCGGCTGCCGGGGGTGCGGGTGATCCGGCAGGAGAACGCGGGCAAACCGGCCGCGCTCAACACCGGGCTCGCCGCGGCGAGTTGCGACCTGGTGGTCATGGTCGACGGCGACACGGTCTTCGAACCCGACGCCGTCCGCACCCTCGTGCAGCCCTTCGCCGACCCCCGCGTGGGCGCCGTCTCCGGCAACGCCAAGGTCGTCAACCGCGGCGGCCTGCTGGGACGTTGGCAGCACATCGAGTACGTGGTCGGCTTCAACCTCGACCGCCGCCTGTTCGACCTCGCCGAGTGCATGCCCACCGTGCCCGGAGCCGTCGGCGCCTTCCGCCGCCGCGCGCTGCTGGACCTCGGCGGCGTCAGCGACGTCACCCTCGCCGAGGACACCGACCTCACCATGGCCCTGTGCCGCGACGGCTGGCGCGTGGTGTACGAGGAGGGCGCGGTGGCCTGGACCGAGGCGCCCGCGTCCCTGAACGCCCTGTGGCGGCAGCGGTACCGCTGGTGCTACGGCACCCTGCAGGCGATGTGGAAGCACCGTGGCGCGCTGGTCCAGCGCGGCGCCGCCGGCAAGCTGGGCCGCCGGGGCCTGGTGTATCTCCTCCTCTTCCAGGTCCTGCTGCCGCTGCTCGCCCCGGCCGTGGACATCTTCGCCCTGTACGGCCTGGTCTTCCTCGACCCGCTCCGGATCGCCGGCCTGTGGCTGGCCTTCCTGCTGCTGCAGCTCGGCATGGGCCTGTACGCCTTCCGCCTGGACGGCGAACGCCCCGGCCCGCTGTGGAGCCTGCCGCTGCAGCAGTTCGTCTACCGGCAGCTGATGTACCTGGTGGTGATCCAGTCCGTCTTCACCGCCGTGTCCGGCTCACGCCTGCGCTGGCAGCGCATGGAGCGCTACGGCAGCCTGCAGGCTCCGCTGGCCGTTCCCCAGGCCGGTCACCGGCCGCCCGTCCCCCACGACACCACCCAGTGGTACTGAACCCAGTGATACCGAAAGGAAAGTGATCCGAGCCCATGAGCGGAACCCGGCGCCGACCGCCGCAGCGGACCAGCTCCGGCAGGCGTGCGGCCGGCGGCCGCGGCAGGGGCCGTACCGACGTGCGGAAACGTTTGATCGACTATCCGCGCGCCGGCCGGACCGGCCCGCGCCGCTGGCTGCCGTCGTGGCGCCAGGTGCTGGCGTCGTTCCTGCTCTGCGTCGGCGCAGTGGCCGCGGCCGTCGGGTACGCCTACGCCACGATCAGCGTCCCCGACCCGAACCCCCAGACGCTGCTCCAGAACAACGTCTACTACTGGTCCGACGGCACCGTGCTGGCGACCGACGGCAGCGTCAACCGGGAGAACGTCACCCTGGCCCAGGTCCCCGCCGACGTGCAGGGGGACTTCATCGCCGCCGAGAACGCCTCCTTCTACACCGACCCGGGCATCGACCCGCAGGGCGTCGCGCGCGCCCTCGTGCACATGGCCGAGGGCGGCTCCGTCCAGTCCGGATCGACGATCACCCAGCAGTTCGTCAAGAACACCTACCTCGACCAGTCGCAGACGCTGTCCCGCAAGTTCAAGGAACTGCTGATCTCCGCCAAGATCGGCGCGAGCATGAGCAAGCAGCAGATCCTCCAGGGCTATCTGAACACCTGCTTCTTCGGCCGCCAGGCCAACGGCATCCAGGCCGCCGCCCGCGTGTACTACGGCCTCCCGGTCGAGAAGCTCACCGTGAGCCAGGGCGCGTTCCTCGCCGCCGCGGTCAACGAGCCGAGCCTCTTCCAGTACGCCGACGCCGACCCCCGGGCCCGGGCGCAGGCGCAGGCCCGCTGGTCCTGGGTGCTCGACCGGATGGTGAAGACCGGCAGGCTGACGCAGCAGCAGCGCGCCCGCATCGCGGCGGCCGGCTTCCCCGCGCCCCGCAAGTGGGCCCCCGGATCCGGGCTCACCGGCCAGACCGGCTATCTGGTCCAGCTGGCCCGCTCGTACGTCCAGGCACACGACCCCGGCGTCACCGACGGCAGCCTGAGCCGCGGCGGCTACCAGATCCACACCACCTTCGACCGCAAGAAGACGGCGGAACTGGCCAGGGCCGTCGCCAAGGTGCGCGCCGAGCGTCTCGACCCCGCCCACCGGGCGGCCGACCGGAACGTCCAGGCCGGCGCCGCCTCGGTGGACCCGGCGACCGGCCGGATCCTGGCCGTCTACGGCGGCCCCGGCTACCAGCAGGCCCACTACTCCGACAACGCCGACACCTCCGGCGTCCCGGTGGGGTCGACCTTCAAACCGCTCGTCCTCGCCTCCGCGCTCCAGTACGGGGCCGTCCTGAAACCGGGCACGCCTCCGGCACCGATCACCCCGGGCAGCAGGTTCGACGGCGACGACGGCATCCAGATCAAGGACCGGCAGGGCGACTACGTCACCGACGACAAGGACCCCACCGGCCTCCTCCACCAGCACAACGACACCCCGCACCGCTGGGGGTACATCTCCCTGCGCACGGCGATGGAGCAGTCGGTCAACACGCCGTACGTGCAGCTGGGCGAGGACGTCGGCTACGGCGACGTGGCCCGCACGGCGAAGACCCTGGGCCTGCGCCCGGAGAGCCTCGCCGCGCCCAGCGCCGGCTTCTACATCGGCACCTCCACGCCGAGCGCGATCCGCATGGCGGGCGCCTACGCGACGTTCGCCGCCTCCGGGATGCAGGCCACGCCGTACTCGGTGACCAAGGTGACCCACGACGGCGCGGTCCTGCCGGGATTCACGGCTCCCGCCCCCGTACGGGCCCTGCCGGCGGCGGTCGCCGACAACGTGACCGACGTCCTGCGGGGCGTCATCACCCGCGGCACCGGCACCAGGGCCCAGGCACTCGGCCGTACGGCGGCGGGCAAGACCGGCACCACCGACGACTACCGCTCGGCCTGGTTCATCGGCTACACCCGCCAACTGGCCACGTCGGTCGTCCTCTTCAAGGAGGACCCCGCCCATCCCCAGCTCCAGTCCCTGGCGGGCGTCGGCGGCCTGCAGAAGGTGTTCGGCGGGGACATCCCGACCGAGATCTGGACCGCGTACATGCGCAACGCCCTGTCCGGCCTGCCCGACCTCCCCTTCCCCGCCCCGGCACCCCTGGGCCACGGCAGCAACGAGCCCGGCGCCCCCTCACCCTCCCCCAGGCCCACCCACACCCCGGCCAAGCACGCCACCAGACCGGGCAAGCACACGCCCGTCACGACCACCCCCGCGCCCGGCCTTCCGGCGCCGGGCCCCAGGTGCCATGCGCACAAGTGCCGTTGACAGCACTTCGCCCCGTCGGCCGACCGGCGGGGCGAAGCGGACTGTGCGGTTCTCGGTGTGTTACTTGGTGAAGGCGGCCACGCCGTTCGGGGTGCCGAGGCCGGTCGGGCCGTCGTAGCCCTTGCCCGCCTTGCAGAGGTAGTTGCTGCAGGACCCGTTGGAGCCGTCGCTGACGTCGTTCAGCTTGTCCGGGTGGGCGTAGGGGTAGGACGCCGGGACGTCACCGCTGCCCGGGGCGCCCGCGAGGGCGTAGACGCCGGCGACGAACGGTGCGGAGGCGCTGGTGCCGCCGTACACGTTCCAGCCGCTGGCCTGGTAGGTGTCGTAGACGGCGAGACCGGTGGCCGGGTCGGCGACGGCGGCGACGTCGGCCACGGCGCGCTTGGCGCAGTCGGTGTCCTTCTGCCAGGACGGCTTGGCGTCGTACTGCGAGCAGCCCGAGCCCGCTCCCTCGCCGCCGGCTGAGGTGCCCCAGACGGACTCGGACCAGCCGCGGGTGCTGCTGTCCTTCTTGAGCGAGGTGCCGCCGACGGCCGTCACGTACTGGGAGGCGGCCGGGTACTCGGTGCCGTAACCGCTGTCGCCGGAGCTGACGGTGATGGCGACGCCGGGGTGCTTGAAGTACTTGTCGTCCGCCTGGGTGTCGGCGGCCTCCTCGCCGCCGCCGTAGCTGTTGGAGACGTACTTGGCGCCCTGCTTGACGGCCTGGTTCACGGCCGCGCCGAGGTCGTCCATGCTGGCGGACTTGGCCTCGACGAGCAGGATGTGGCACTGCGGGCAGGCCGCGCTGACCATGTCGACGTCGAGGGAGATCTCGCCGGCCCAACCCGAGTCGGGCGCCGGGTAGTTGGTGCCGCCGTCCTGGTCGATCTTCTTGAAGCAGCCGTTGCTCGTGCTGCACTCCGGCAGGCCGTACTGGGACCGGTAGGCCGCCAGGTCCTTCTCGGCGTTCGGGTCGTCGTTGGCGTCGACGATGGCGACGGTGGCGCCCTTGCCGCCGTCCTTGGGCAGGTTGTAGGCGGCCTGCAGATCGGCCGGCCCGAAACCCTTGGGGGTGTCGTGGCGGCCGAGGGACTTCTGCGGCGTGAGGTCGGTGCGGACCACCGCCTGGCAGGCCATGTAGCCGGGCTTGGTGGGCTCCGAACACAGCGGGCGGGTGTGCACCGTGGAGGCCGTGGAGGCGGTGGGCGACGCGGTGGTCGTCGTGGCGAACGCCGACGACTGCGCGGCGACGGCGAGGCCGCCGGTGATCAGAGCCGCCGCGGACAGGAACGCGGGCGCGCCGCGGCGTATCAGGGTCCTTCTGCGGTGAGAACGCAATGAACTGCCCTCCGTGGGGGGATGGGTGGCTCCGCACCGGCGGCCGGAAGTGCTGTTATGTCATAGACATGACAAGCGCTTGCCGTTGGGGGTGGCCGGGCGGAGTCGATTTGGGCATCCTGCTGATGCTGCCACCCTGGTCAGTGGTGGCTAGATACGAGGCTATGGACAATTTGCCGAAGAGAACAGAGCCAGTTGGTAAAAACCTTGGGATCAACTCTCGGCGCGGCCCGGTACGTTGTGCAGCCATGGAGCTTGAAGACGGAACCGTCAACGACCTGATGTCGCTGGGCCTGGCCCGCTACGAGGCACGGGTCTACCTGACCCTCGTCAGGCGTGGTTCTTACACGGCCGCCGAGGTGGCCCGGGAGGCCGACGTGCCGCGCCAGCGCGTGTACGACGTGCTGGACGCCCTCGTGCGGCGGCAGCTGGCCACCGTCCACCCGGGGCGGGTGGCGACGTACTCCGCCGTCACACCCGAGCTGGCCCTCGCCCGCCTGATGGCCGCGCAACGGGAGACCGTCGACCGACTGGAGCGGGTCTCCCAGGACTTGGCCGGCCTCCTGCAGCCCCTGTGGTCCCAGGGCCGGGACCACACCGACCCGCTGGACTACATCGAGATCCTGCGCGACCCCAAGGCGATCTCCGAACGTTTCGCCGACATCCAGCGGCAGGCGCGGCACGAACTGCTCACCTTCTGCAAACCGCCGTTCGTCGCCCCCACCGAGAACGCGGACGGCCTGGCGGTGGTCCATCGGCTGCACCGTTCGGGCGGCACCGTCCGCGCGATCTACCTCGACGACGCCTTGGACGACCCCGAGCAGGTGGACCACGTACGGCGCTTCGCCGCGGCGGGCGAGGAGGCCCGCTTCGCCCCCGAACTGCCCCTGAAACTCGTCGTCGCCGACGCCTCCCTCGTCCTGTGCGACATGCCCGATCCGGTGGCCGGTGCCGGCTCCACCACCACGCTCTTCATCGAACACCCGGCCCTGGCGGGCTGCCTGCGGCTGGCTTTCCACACGGTGTGGAAGGACGCCGCGCCGAGCCGCGAGCCGGGTCCGACACCCTGAGAGCCGTGCGACACGACCGGGTGAGCCCGGGGGGCTCCGGATGGCGCTGCTGGTGAGCGCCATGGTGCATATCGGATTAGCCTCCGAAATGAGCGCTTAATGGATCTCTCGACGATGCGCTCCACTCGACCCAAGGAGGACACATGCGCAAGCTCTCCAAGGCCGCTGTCGCGGCCGCGGTTGTCGCTAGCGTGAGCTTCATAGCCACCGGCACCGCCACCACCGCCGCCACCGCCCAAGCCGCGGTCGCGCCTCGCGGCGGGTGCGTCGACATCCTGGGTGAGGTGGGCATCGGCAACGGCGTGCTCGGCAACTTGCTGAACGGCGAGGGCAATCCAGGCGCGCAGTTCACCGAGTGCTAGCCGGTCACCCAGTGTTGTCCTCACGTGTGTAGTGGATGCCGAAGGCCCCGGACCGTGACCGGCCCGGGGCCTTCGCGCGCAGCCGTGCCGGCCGTGGACAGCACCATCCGGCCCCCGCCCGAAGGCGCCGCTGATCCCATGCCATGACCCCTCTCACAGCAGGGGCGGGCGCCGGGTGAGCACCTGTGAATCGATGTCTTACGCACGGGAAACGAGGCGCCTGCCGGACCGCCTCTAGCCTCGCCGTGCATGAGGGGGAACCGAATCCGCCGACCCGACCACTTCGTCCGCATGCCCGGCTGGGGCTCCATCCGCGGCCGTATGGCGATCGTCCTCGCCGTACCCACCTGTCTGCTCCTCGCCCTCACCGGGCTGGGCGTCGCCGGCCGCGCCCACGACTGGTCCGCCGCGCGGGCCACGGAGTCCCGGGTCGGCCTCCTGCTGCGGGAGCAGGACCTCGTCCGTGAGCTCCAGCGCGAACGTGGCCTCACCAACGGCCTGTTGAGCGGCGCCGAGCAGTACCGGGACGAGGTGCGCGGGCAGCGGGCGCGCACCGACGACGCGCGTACGTCCCTGACGGCGGCGCTCGCAGAGCAGAGCGGCGAGCTGCCCGGGGCCGCCGCCTCCGCCTTACGCCGGGCCCAGCTCCCGCTCGTCGGCCTCACCGCGACCCGTACCGCCGTCGACACCGGCACGGCCGACCGCACCGCCACCCTCCGCTTCTACACCGGGGCCGTCACCGCGCTGATCGACGCCGAAGGGGCCGGCGCGCCCGACGGCGACCGCCGCATCGAGCGAGGTGTGCAGGCGCTGCAGTCCCTGGCGCGGGCCACGGAGGCCGTGGCCCTCGAACGCGGCTCCCTGAACGGAGTGTTCGCGGCCGGGCGGTTCCGGGCCGGCGAGTACCTCGACTTCACCGACGTCCGCGCCACGCGGGTCGCCGCGCTCGGCCAGTACCGCCAACTCGCCGACGGGGCCGAGAAGTCGTCCCTCGACCACGCCTTCGCAACGGCTGCCGCCCGCCGCGTCACCGGGTACGAGGCCAGGGCCGAGGCGGGTGCCGACGGCTCGCGCCTCGGCGTCGCCCCCACCCGCTGGTGGGCCGACATGACGACGCTCGTCGACGCTCTGCACGGCGTGCAGAAACAGGTCGGTGACGACGTACGGGCACGAGCGGACCAGGTCGGCGACGCGGCCACCAGGGAACTCGCCGGATTCCTGGCGCTGGGCGCGCTGATCCTCGCCGTGGCCTGCGCGCTCGCGGTGTTCTCGGCCCGCTCCATCACCCGCCCCCTGGGCGCCCTGGCCGACGAGGCGGACGCGGTCGCGGGCACCAGGCTGCCGGACGTGGTCAGGCACATCCAGGAGGCCGACCCCGACACCCCGGTGCCCGCGCATCCCGAGGCGGCCGAAGTCCCCGGCACCGCACGGGAGATCACCCGGCTGGTCGCCGCTCTGCGCAATGTCGAGCGCACCGCCGTGGGCCTCGCCGCCGAGCAGGCCGCCCTGCGCCGCACCAGCACCGAGTCGCTGGCCAGTCTCGGCCGCCGCAACCAGGCGCTCCTGAGCCGGCAGCTCGGGCTGATCACCACGCTGGAGAGCCAGGAACTCGACCCGGACGCCCTCGCCGAACTCTTCGAGCTCGATCACCTGGCGACGCGCATGCGCCGCAACGCCGAGTCCCTGCTCGTCCTCGCCGGCGAGGAGCCCCCGGCCCGCCGGTGGCCCGGCACGGTCACCGTCACCGAGGTGGTGCAGTCGGCCGTCGCCGAGGTGGAGCAGTACCAGCGGGTCGCCGTGACCGACGTCGAGCAGTGCCGCGTCCGGGGTCACTGTGTCGCCGAACTCTCCCACCTGCTGGCCGAGTTGGTGGAGAACGCGCTCATGTTCAGCCCGCCCCAGCAGCCCGTCGCGGTGTACGGCTGGCGGGACGGCGGCGAGTACTGCCTCGCCGTGGTCGACCGGGGAATCGGGATGACGCAAGAGCGCATGTCCCAGGCCAACGCCCTGCTGTCCGGCAGGGCCGGCTCCCTGCTCGCCGCGCCCACCCGGTTCCTCGGCCACCACGTCGTCGGCGCGCTCGCCGTCCGCCTAGGAGCCCATGTCGAGCTGCGTCCCACGCAGGGCTCGGGCGTCACGGCGTACGTCGCCCTGCCCACCGCCCTGGTCCAGCAGCCGGACGCCTCGACGACCGCGGCGGCCACGTGAAGGCCGGTGAGGCATCCCACGCCAAACTGCTCGTCCGCCCCAACGAGCAGGTCTGACCCCCGCCGGTCCGTGTCGGACCTGCAGGGTCGGACGCACCGGTTGCCGCCGCGCTCTTCGGCGACAACCGGGCGGAGCGGGCCGTACCGGTCTCGTGCGGCTCGCGGCTCTTTTCCGAACCGCCGGCCCGTGCGGGACGCGGGTCGCGTGCCCGCTCCCTGACCGGGTGCCACATCCTCGGCCTTCCAACCCGCAAACAGTGCGTGATCCGCCGTCGTACCGGAGGTACGGGAAAGGTCACGAATCGAGCGCACGCTCGTCGGCTCGCGCGTCCCAGACCGGCGCGGCCGGGCGCGCTTCGTGGCAGGTGAAGCCGAGCCGGGTCAGTGCCCGCCGCATCTCGGTGGTGGTGAAGTCGCGGCGGTCCTGCCGGGTGATCACTTCACCGACCTGCATCACGGGGTAGACGCGGCCCTCGATGGTCACGGCCACGCCGGTGACGGGTTCGGGCGCGATCCCGCTCATGGACTGCTCGACCTCACTCTTGATCAGGTCGAAGGGGAATCTGGCGATGACACAGCGCATGGATGCCTCCACAGGGACGACGGTCAGGGCGTGAGAGCGAGGATGCCGAGGGCGTAGCCGTGCTGGTCGATCACGGGGGACACCGCCAGGGCCCGGTCCCGTATGGCGGCTTCCGCCTCGCCGAGCGCGGCCATGGACGAGGTGAACGGTCCGCGGTCGAGCGGGATGTCCCGCAGTCGCGTCCGGTCGCTGTACCACGTGCGGCCGCGGTGTGCGGCGAGCTGGGCCCGCGTGACCAGTCCCGCGCACCGTCCGTCCTCGTCGCGCAGGAGCAGGTGCGGGACGCGGGCACCTATGAGGACGGACAACGCCACGTCCACGGCCATGTGGTCGTCCACCTGGGGCCCCGGAGCGTGCATGGCGTCACGAGCGGTCAGACCGGTGCCGTGGGAGTCGTCGGTGCCGTCGGCCTGTCGGGGCCTGGGCGGAGTCGGCGTCAAGGGCTTCTCCTCTTCGTCGGGCCTGAGCGGGCCGTGCGGGCCGGGCCACGGCTCCCACCGGCCACCGGGAGCGCACCCCCGTGCTCGGCGCTACGAGTTCTTCCTCGAGGCGAGGCGACGGGCTCGGGCGGCGGCCCGGTCACCACCCCCGCTGCGGGCGGCGGCCCGATCACTCCTGCCGCGGCCGGCGGCCCGGGCTCTGCGGCTCCGGCCGACGGATCCCTCGCCCTCGCGTCGTCCCTCGCCCTCGGGTCGTACGTCGGCCGGTGGGGTGACGGTGACGGGCACGCCGGAGGGGGTCCGGGCGCCGGTGATGCGGTGCAGTTCGGCCTCGCCGGGACGGATCCGGACGGCTTGCGGAGTGATTCCGGCGTCGGTCATCAGTCGGTCCACGGTGCGCCGCTGGTGCGGCAGGACGAGGGTGACGACGGTGCCGGACTCGCCGGCGCGGGCGGTACGGCCGCCGCGGTGCAGGTAGTCCTTGTGGTCGCCGGGAGGGTCGACGTTCACGACGAGGTCGAGGCCCTCGACATGGATTCCGCGGGCGGCGACGTTGGTGGCCACCAGGACCGTGACGTGGCCGTCCTTGAACTGGGCGAGCGTCCGGTTGCGCTGTGCCTGGGACTTTCCGCCGTGCAGGGCCGAGGCACGCACCCCGACGGACAGCAGGTGCTTGGCGAGCCGGTCCGCCGCGTGCTTGGTGTCCAGGAACATGAGCACGCGTCCGTCGCGGGCGGCGATCTCGGTCGCGGCGGTGTGCTTGTCGGCGTCGTGCACGTGCAGCAGATGGTGCTCCATGGTGGTGACGGCTCCCGCGGACGGGTCGACCGAGTGCACCACGGGGTCGTGGAGGTAGCGGCGCACCAGGAGGTCGATGTTGCGGTCCAGGGTGGCCGAGAACAGCAGGCGCTGGCCGTCGGCGGGGACCTGGTCGAGCAGCGCGGTCACCTGCGGCATGAAGCCCATGTCGGCCATCTGGTCGGCCTCGTCCAGGACGGTGACGGCGACCTGGTCCAGCCGGCAGGCTCCCCGCTCGATGAGGTCCTTGAGCCGGCCGGGCGTGGCGACGACGACTTCGGCCCCGGCGCGCAGGGCACTCGTCTGACGGCCGATCGACAGGCCGCCCACCACGGTGGTGAGCCGCAGTCGCAGGGCGCGGGCGTAGGGGGTGAGCGCGTCGGTGACCTGCTGGGCCAGTTCCCGGGTGGGCACGAGTACGAGGGCCAGCGGCTGCCGGGGCTGGGCCCGCTGTCCGTCCAGGCGGGCCAGTACCGGCAGACCGAAGGCGAGCGTCTTGCCCGAGCCCGTACGGCCCCGGCCCAGGACGTCCCGGCCCGCCAGTGCGTTCGGCAGCGTGGCCGCCTGGATCGGGAAGGGCACGGTCACGCCCTCGGCACGCAGCGCGGACTGCAGCCGGTCGGGGATGTCCAGTGCGGCGAAGGTCTCGACCGCGGGCAGCGGCTCGGTCAGGGTGACCGGCAGGGCGAACTCCTGCCGGCGCGTCTGCTGACCACGGAAGCGGCTGTCGCGGGCGGATCCCGACGAACGGGCGGAGGTCTTGTCTGTGCGGTAGCGCCTGGAATTGCCGCTGGTACGACGGGTTCGGTTCATGGGGGAACCTTCCTCGATGCGGCGTATCGAGGAATTCCCGTCGGCGGCGGGCGGCCGCACGAGGAATCACAAGAATGAGCCGAAGAAAAAAAGACAAAAGCTGGGGCCCGCACCCCTAGAGCGCGGGCCTCAGCCACATCATGCGCGAGCCGGTGGCTCGCGACGGTTCGCGTCAGCGTCAGGCGGGAACGATGTTCTCCGCCTGCGGGCCCTTCTGGCCCTGCGTGACGTCGAAGGTCACCTTCTGGCCTTCCTGAAGCTCGCGGAAGCCGCTAGTGGCGATGTTCGAGTAGTGGGCGAACACGTCAGCGCCGCCGCCGTCCTGCTCGATGAAGCCGAAGCCCTTTTCCGCGTTGAACCACTTCACGGTGCCAGATGCCATATTGAATCTCCCTTGGGGGGCAGTGCCGACCCCGCACTTTGCGGAGTCGAGTCGCCGCGATGATCACCCCTCCGGAAAGATCCGGAAAGCTCTGCAAAGAAAAATTCTCTGGCAACCAAAACTGCAACTGCTATCACGCTAACACAGGTGGGTGGCAGGGCCCATGCATTTTGTGGGGCGTCCGGTAATTCTCGCCCCACCGCAGTCCATAATTCTGTACCGGCGGGACTAGCTATCCGCGTCGTGCTGGTCCAGCTTCCGGCGCATCTCCCGGTTCAGCCGGAGGGCGTCGTCTAGCTGGTCCTCCAGGGAGACGATGCGGCACGCGGCCTCGATGGGGGTGCCCTGGTCGACCAGTTCACGGGCGCGGGCGGCGGTGCGCAACTGGCGGCGGGAGTACCGGCGGTGGCCGCCTTCCGAACGCAGGGGAGTGATCAGCCCGGTCTCGCCGACGGCACGGAGGAAGGCGGGGGTGGTGTCGAGAACGTCCGCGGCCCGTCCCATGGTGTAGGCGGGGTAGTCGTCGTCGTCGAGGTTGCCGGCGACAGGGGCGTTCTCGGCGGGCATGGCACCTTCGTTTCGAAGCGCGGCGGGGAACCCAGGCGTGCGTGGCACCCGCGCTCCGAAGACCCAGCGCCATCTGCCTCGTGCAGCAACCCTAACTCCGCCGGGGCCGGACATGTGGCCTCGCCATTGCAGACTTCCGCGTACGCGGGCGGCGCCGGCCGGCGAGTCCGCCGGAGCCGTAGTACCCCGGTACCACCCGCCCGGCAGTGTTCGGCCCCCGGTACCACCGGATCCGGGAGGTCGCCGACCTAGCGTGGCGGAGGAGGCGCCGGCCGTGCCGGGTGCCGGAGTCCGAGGGAGAGAACGCGAATGATCGAGGCACAGCAGCTCACCAAGAGGTACGGGGAGAAGACGGCCGTCGACGGTCTGGACTTCACCGTGAAGCCGGGTACGGTGACCGGCTTCCTCGGCCCCAACGGGGCGGGCAAGTCCACGACCATGCGCATGATCGTCGGGCTCGACGCGCCGACGAGCGGCTCCGTCACGGTGAACGGTCACCGCTACGCCCGTCACCAGGCGCCGCTGCAGGAGGTCGGGGCGCTCCTGGAGGCGAAGTCGATCCACCCGGGCCGCTCGGCCTACCACCACCTCCGTGCGCTCGCACTGACCCACGGGATTCCGCGCCGCCGGGTCGACGAGGTCGTCGAACTCGCCGGTCTCGGCAGCGTCGCGAAGAAGCGGGCCGGTGCCTTCTCCCTCGGCATGGGACAGCGGCTCGGCATCGCGGCCGCGCTGCTGGGCGATCCGCAGACGGTGATGCTGGACGAGCCCGTGAACGGACTGGACCCCGAGGGCGTGCTCTGGATCCGCAACCTGCTGACCTCGCTCGCCGACGAGGGACGGACGGTGTTCGTCTCCTCGCACCTGATGAGCGAGGTGGCGCTGGTGGCGGACCACCTGATCATCGTAGGGCGGGGCCGGCTGCTGGCCGACACGACCGTACGGGACCTGGTCCGCGAGGCGGGCGGCGACACCGTGAAGGTCGCCACGCAGGATCCGGCACGGCTGCGGGACGTGCTGGCCGGGCCCGGCGTGGAGATCACCGGCCGCATCGGCACGGAGGAACTGCAGGTCACCGGGATGAGCGCCCGTGAGATCGGGCTGAAGGCGGCCGAGCACGGGATCCCGCTGTTCGAGCTGACCACGAAGGCGGTGTCGCTGGAGGAGGCATTCATGGAACTGACCAGGGACGCCGTGGAGTACCACGGCTCCACCGGCACCGAGACCTCCGGGAGCGCGGCATGAGCACCCTCACGGCGACACCAGAGACCCCCGAAGCCGCCACTCGGGCTCCGGCCCGCCCCGTCTACCGGGTGACCGGACGGCGCGTGCTGGCCTCGGAGTGGGCCAAGCTCTGGTCCCTGCGGTCCACCTGGATCACCCTCGGCCTGGGCCTGCTGTTCCTCGTGGCCTTCGGCGTCATCGCGGCGAGCCACTACAAGTCCAACCTCGACTCCGGCCGGCACATGGACCGCGACTTCGCCACCGCGACGGCGGTCGGTCTGTCGCTGTTCGGCACGAACTTCGCCCAGCTCGCCCTCGGCGTGCTCGGCGTGCTGGTCACGGCGGGCGAGTACTCCACCGGCATGATCCGCTCGACCCTCGCGGCCGTACCGCGCCGGCTGCCCGTGCTGTGGTCCAAGGCGGCGGTGTACGGACTGGTGGCCCTGGTGGTCGCGACCGCCGGCGCGTTCGTCGCCTTCCTCGTCGGCAGCCGGATCGTGTCCGGCACGCCCGCCGCCATGGGCCTCGGTCACGCCGGCGTCGTACGCAGCCTGCTGGGCGCGGGGCTCTACCTCGGCCTGGTCGGCGTGATCGGCGCCGCCCTCGGGGCGCTGCTGCGCTCCGTGGCCGGCGGCATCTCGGTCCTGGTCGCCGCCCTCATGCTGGTGCCCGGACTGGTCTCCTTGCTGCCCACCTCCTGGCAGGGCGACATCGACCCGTACCTGCCCAGCCACGCGGGCGAGTCGATCTTCGCGCTGACCCATGACTCCACCACCCTGTCGCCCTCCGCCGGACTCCTGGTCTTCCTCGGCTGGACGGCGCTGGCGCTGGCGGGGGCGGCGTACCGGCTGCTGCGCAGCGACGTCTGAGCGACGGCCGGGTGACGGCACCCGCATCATGGACGGGTGAATTCCGTGACCACCGATGATCTCGGCGGGATGGGGCCGCTGGTCGCCCGGCTCGGCCGGGCCGGCCAGCGGCTCCGGCACGCCGACCGGGACCGTCCGTGGGTGCTGGACACCGCGGTGGTGGTGCTGGTCTTCCTGATGTTCTGCCTGCCGGACCTGCTGCACGGAGTCCACGGGGACGGCGACGGCCCGCGCCGCTTCCGCCTCGCGTTCACCCAGCTGCCCACGCCCGGCATGCTGGCCCTGCAGGCCGGGCTGGTGCTGCCGCTGCTGTGGCGGCGGCGGGCGCCCGCGGCGGCCTTCGGCGCCGTCACGGCCGTGTTCGTCGTCCAGTGGTCCCTCGGCGCCGTACTCCGTGCGGACGTCGCCCTCTTCGTCGCCCTGTACAGCCTGGCCCTGCACGGGAGGCTACGGCAGCTGTCGTGGGCCTGTGCGGTCGTGGCGGGGGCGCTGGGCCTGGTCGCGGCGCGGGTCTCGGCCGCGGTGCCGGTCTGGGACGCGCTCTTCTTCCTGCTCAGCACGGCGACCGCGGCCCTCGCGCTCGGCCTGATGATCCGCATCCGGCGGGCTCAGCTGGCCGGGCTGCGGGAACGCGCGGCCCGGCTGGAGATCGAACGCGACCAGCGCGGCAGGCTCGCCGTCGCGGCCGAACGGGCGCGGGTGGCCCGCGAGATGCACGACATCGTCGGCCACAACCTGTCCGTCATCATCACCCTCGCCGACGCGGGTGCCTACGCCACCGCCGCCGCCCCGGAGCGGGGCAAGGAGGCCCTGCACCTGATCGGCGACACCGGTCGCCAGGCCCTGGGTGAACTGCGCCGCGTGCTCGGCGTGCTGCGTGAGGCGGACGGGCCGCGGGGCGAGCCCGAACTGAGCCCGCAGCCAGGTCTCACGGACATCGACGCGCTGTGCGAGGGGGTGCGCGCCGCCGGCCTGGAGGTCGTCTACCGGACCGCCGGTGACGTCGACGCCCTCGACAGCGGGGTGCAGCTCACGGTCTACCGCATCGTGCAGGAGGCCCTGACGAACACCCTCAAACACGCCGGCGCGGGCGCCCGTGCGAACCTGGCGATCGTCGTGGAGGACGCACGGCTGACCATCACCGTCCAGGACTCCGGCCCCACCGCACCGGCCGAGCGTCCCGGTACGGCGGACGAGGAAGGACACGGCCTGGTGGGCATGCGCGAACGAGCAGCGCTCTACGGCGGACACGTCAGCGCGGGTCCCGCGGGCGCGGGATGGACGGTGCGCGCCGCCCTCGACCTCGCTCCCCAGGGCGGTGCCCGGTGACCACCGTGCTCGTCGTGGACGACCAGCCGCTCCAGCGGTACGGCTTTCGCATGCTTCTGGACTCCGTACCCGAGACGGAGGTGGTCGGGGAGGCGGCACACGGGGCCGAGGCGGTGCGCAGGGCCGCCGAACTCCGCCCGGACGTGGTCCTCATGGACGTACGCATGCCCGGCATGGACGGCATCGAGGCCACGCGCCGTATCGTCGCCGCCGGCGACCGTTCCCGCGTCCTCGTCCTGACCACCTTCGACCTCGACGAGTACGTCCACGCGGCCCTGCGTGCCGGAGCCAGCGGCTTCCTCCTCAAGGACGCCCGCCCCGAGGAACTCCTCGCCGGCATCCGCGCGGTGGCCGTCGGCGACGCGGTGATCGCGCCCGCGCTCACCCGGCGCCTGCTGCACGAGTTCGCCCGTCTCGTGCCACCCGGCGGCGGCTCCGCCGAGGACCCGCGCCTGGGTGCCCTCACCGACCGCGAACGCGAGATCCTCGTCGCGATCGGCAAGGGCTGGACCAACGGCGAGATCGCCACGCGTTTCGTCCTGTCGGAGTCCACGGTGAAGACGCACGTCGGCCGCGTGCTGTCCAAGATCGGCGCCCGTGACCGCATCCAGGCGGTGATCTTCGCCTACGACCACGGCCTGGCCCGGCCCCACCCGGACTGACCGGCGCCTTCGGCCACGGGCAGGCACCTGCGCGCCCGGCTCACCTCTGGGGGCTGCAGTCGTACAGGGTGAAACTGCCGCCGGTGCGGCGGCCGTAGGCCGAGGGCCGGATACGGGTGCAGTGGGACTTCACCCAGGTGGTGGCGGGGGTGGTGGGGCGTGCGGTGGTGAGCAGCGCGTAGCGCACCTGGTGGGCGGTGACGAGGCTGCCGAGCTGCTGGGCGGTGGGGAAGGGCGTGCTGCCGGTGAAGCCGCCCATGACGAGGATCGGCTCGGACTTCGCGCGCAGCAGGGGCTCGGCGGTGTAGGCGGCCTGGGTGGCGAGCAGGTACTTCTCGCCGTGACGGTGCGTGGTGAGGTAGCCGAGCAGGGCGGTGTCGCGGGCGCCGGGCTGGTCGAGCCCTACCCTCCGCGGGGCGTGGCGGGGGTGGTACGCCTTGCCGACCGGACCGGTCATCGGCGAGGTGGCGGCGCCCGCGTAGAGCGGGTCGAGGCCGGCGAAGGCCCAGCCGGCCGGTACGACCAGGGTGGCCGCGATGCCGGCGGCGAGTGCGCCGTGGACCAGCCGCGGGGAGGTGCGCGGCCCGCGGGTCCACAGGCCCACCGCGCTGCACAGTGCGAGCATCACGGCGACCGGCAGCAGCCAGGAGACGAATCGGGTCGGCCAGTCGAGCACCAGCGCCCACGCCGCCGTCAGCACGATCGCCGCCGGCAGGGCCGTGCGCCGCCGGGCGCCCGGCTCGGACTGCGAGTCGTACTCCGACCGGAACAGCGCGAGCCCGCCGCCGGCCAGCGCGGCGAGTGCCGGGGCGATGACGGCCGTGTAGTAGGCGTGGTTGCCGTTGGAGGCGCTGAACACCACGGCATGCACGGCCAGCCAGCCGCCCCAGAGCACGAATCCCGTGCGCAGCGGGTCGGTTCGCGGTTGTCCGGTGCGCCAGACGACGCCCAGGACCGCGGCGAGCACGGCGAGCGGCAGGAACCAGGCGATCTGCGGGCCGACCGTGTGGTTGATCAGCATGTCCCAGCCGGTGTTGCCGGTGGTGCGGCTCGCGGCGGTGCCCGCGACGGCGCCGAACGCGGTGGAGTCGCTGCTGAAGCGGCTCAGGCCGTTGTAGCCGAAGACCAGGGTGAACGGATCGTTGTCGGACGTGCCGTCGAGGTACGGGCGGCTCGCGGCCGGTGTCACCCAGGCGATCAGCACCCAGGAGCAGGAGACCGCCAGGGCGACCGCACCGGCCAGCAGGACGCGCAGTGCCCGGTTCAACCGGGTTCCGGGCGCGGCGAGTTGGTAGACCGCGGCGAAGACCGGCAGCACCAGCCACGCCTGCAGCATCTTCGCCTGGAAGGCGAGCCCCACCCAGATCCCGCAG
This sequence comes from Streptomyces barringtoniae, assembly GCF_020819595.1. Taxonomy (GTDB): domain Bacteria; phylum Actinomycetota; class Actinomycetes; order Streptomycetales; family Streptomycetaceae; genus Streptomyces; species Streptomyces barringtoniae. The sequence continues at coordinate 153,930 of NZ_JAJHNP010000009.1, read as the reverse complement.
GTGATCAGCGGCAGCAGCCGCTCGGTGCGCACCGCCTTCTGCAGCGCCCCGGCGGCCGCCACCAGCAGCAGGGTGAGCGCGGTGTCGGGGATGGTGGCCCGGTCGAGGGCCACGGTGACCGGGGTGAGAGTGAGCGTCAGCGCGGCGACCAGCGCGGCGAACGGCCCGGCCCAGGCCCGGACGATCCGGTGCAGCAGCCATACGGTGAGCACGCCCTCGACGACCTGCGGAAGCGCGGCCGCCCAGGTGTGCGGGCCGAAGAGCCAGACGGAGACGGCGTCGGGCCAGAAGGCGCCGGGCAGCTTGTCGATGCTGATGGAACCGCTCGCGTCGAGCCCGCCGAAGAAGAAGGCCCGCCAGCTGTCGGCCATCGACCGTATCGCCGCACCGTAGTAGGGGTGGAGCGCGGCGTGCCCGATGCCCCAGGAGTACAGCACCGTGGCGAGGACCAGCACCGCGGCGAGCGCCGGGCGCTCCCAGCGCGGGGCGTCTTCCGGCGGGCCGGAGCGGCGGTTCGCCGCCCGGCGGCCTCGGTGCGCGCCGGTGGGCTGGGCGGCGGGGATGGCGGTCATGGCAGTGGTCCTCGGATCAGCAGGTCAGGTGAGGCGGTGGTGCACAGGCGGTGGGATCACCGGGCGGGGGTCACGGGCGCGGGGTCACAGGCGGCGGGCCGCCCGGAAGCCGCGGGCGTAGAAGTCGGTGCCGTCCAGCAGCGAGCGGCCCGACAGGTCGCCCAGCGTGGGGCCGTTGGCGGCGGAGCGGCTGGAGTAGAAGCGGTGCCGGCCCTGGTCGTCGAGGCCCATGTACATGCCGCAGTGGTCGATGAAGTCGGGCCGGTCCTTGATGATGGCGAAGAAGACCAGGTCGCCGGGTTGCAGGGCGCCCAGGTCGGTGGGCTGCTCGCCGGTGTCGGGGATCACCAGGCGGCCGGGGCCGTAGGCGGCGATGGCGAAGGCGCGGCGCGGCAGGCCGGTGCCCCGGGTGTTGGTGTTGTGCAGGGGGATGCCCATGCGGTAGCCCCACACCAGACGCTGGAAGCCGGAGCAGTCGACGTCGCCGTAGCGGGCCTTGTCCGGCTGCACGCGCGTGCCGTCCGGGAAGGTCCAGTCAATGCCCAGATAGTCGTAGAAGTCCGACTGTTCGTCGTGGTAGGCGAAGTCCAGCGGGTTGTTGACCTTGGAGTTGCGCGGGCCGAAGTGGGCGGTGCCCGCGTAGCGCACGCCGGACGCGTTGTGCTTGTCGGGCGCCCCGGCGCTCGAGTACTCGAACGCCACCGCGAAGACGTCCGGGCTGCTGTCGCCGAGCGCCTTGCGGAACCAGCCCTTGAACCAGGCGGACTTCTCCATGCCCTGCCGCCACTCGTGCGGCAGCACCCGCACCCAGGCGTCGGTGGTCACCTTGGCCTCGGTGGTCCGCGGCTCGCTGAAGGTGCGGCTGGGCCCGGTGAGTACGGCCGTACGGGCTCCGTCGGTGAAGGTGGCGAGCGTGCCGCCGTCGGCGGCGCGGACCACGGTGCGGTCGGGGGCGGACAGCCGCTCGAAGGTGTGGGGTCCGGTGGGCCGGGCGCTCGGGCCGGTGCCCGTGCCGTCGGCGGCCGTACCGCCGAGGTCGTCGCCGCCGCCGCGGTCGTGCCCGAGGTGGTCCCAGGCGTACCCGCCCGCCACTCCGGCGGCCGCCACGCCCGCGATCGTCCCGAGCACGGCCCGGCGAGTCGGGCGGCTGCCTGTGCCGACGGGTTGGGAGTGCATGGCCGGTCCTCCTGGAAGTGCGAGGTGAGGGGCGGTGGTCAGGTCAGCCGGTGGGCAGGACGCCGATCAGCAGACCGGAGACCAGCACCACGTACGTGGCCAGCGTCACCGCCGTGGTCGAGATCAGTGTGGCCGCCATCGGCTGGCGGACCATCTGGTAGGAGACCAGGCCGGGGACGATGAAGCCAAGGGTCTGTGACGTGTACAGCAGCGGAAACTCGTGGCTGAGGGCGAGCATCACGGTGGTCTGCATCAGCACCGCGCACAGCACGACCGCGGCGAACAGCCGCTTGCCGTAGAGAATCACCGTGCGCTGCACCAGCTTCGTCGCGAAGTACGTGAGCGCCGCGACGCCGACCATCAGGGCGGCCATCTGCACGTCGGTGACGAGCGTGAGGGCGATCCAGCCGGGGGTGATCATCCCTCCGGGGGAGAGGTTGGTGGTCAGGTAGCAGACGAGCGAGAAGACCAGCCCGAGGGCGATCCCGAGCGCGGCGGTCTGTGCGGTGAGGTTGGCGGGGATCACGGGTTCCTCGTGGGCTGGTGCGGGTCGTAGGAGGGGTGCGGGACGTCCGCGGCGCGCTCGCCGTCGGGCCGGCCCTGGCGGGCGGCGAACCGGCGGGCGAGTTCGCGCTGTTCCGGGATGTGGAAGCCGTACGCCGGTGTCTCCAGCGGTGCCACCCAGCTGTACGGCTCCGGCTCGGGCGGCCGGGCCACCGCGATCCGCGGCCGGGGCACGGCGATCTGCATGGTCTCCTGGTCCAGGCCGTCGCCGTCGGGTACGGCGTCGAGCGGGTCCTCGGAGTCGTCCAGCGGCAGTTCGGCGAGGCATTCCAGGAACAGCTCGCCCTGGCCGTGGATGTTGCCGATCGCCACCAGCGAGGAGGCCGGGCCGAGTTCCGCGAGCATCGCCGCGGTCAGCTCCTCGGGGTCCCGGCGGTCGCCGCCGAGGTCCACCACCCGCCCGGTGAAGTCGGCCGGGATCGCGTCGCGGGCGCTCTTGGTCGGGTGGCCGATCAGGAACACCGTCTCGGCGGCGAGGTCGGGGACGATCGCGCCCATCTGGCCGTTGCGCTCCACCCGGTCCGGGCGGCAGTTGATGACGACGCTGAGCGGCCGTCTGATCGCGCCCAGGTCCTCCAGCTGCTTGACGTTCATCAGCGTCGACTCGGGGTCGTTGGCCGCGAAGACGTTGGCGAACCGCAGCCGCTTGCCCTCGGGGGTGACGTAACGCTCCACCGACAGCACGCCCGGGTCGGGCGGCGCGTCCCACATGCCCTGCATCGCGGTCTGCCGGTCCACGCCGAGCAGTTCGGCGACGGTGAGCGCGATCGCCACGTTCTCCTTGAAGGTGAACCAGCTGAAGCCGCGCAGCTCCTCGTCGGTGACCGTCTCCGGATCGGCGTAGACGAGCTTGCAGTTACGGGCGTCGGCCTCCTCCTGGAGGATGTGGAAGCGGTCCTTCTCCGCCGTCACGCACACCCCGCCCACCGGCATCGAGCGGGACAGGGAGCGGGCGACGTCGTCCAGCGTCGGCCCCATCTCCTCCAGGTGGTCCTCGCGGACGTTGCACAGCACGCCGATCGTGGACCGGATCAGCTTCTCCTGGTTGATCTCCTGCAGCGCGGGCATCACCGCCATGCACTCGATCACCAGCGCGTCCGGCCGGTAGGTGGCCGCCCGCCGCACGATGCCGATCTGCTCGACGATGTTGGACAGCCCGAACTTGCGGTACACCGGCTCCTCGGTGGCATCCGGGTGGATGAACCGGGCCGCGGTGCCGGTGGTCTTGGCCACCGTGACCAGGCCGCCGCCGCGCAGCGCGCCCGCGCACAGCCGGGTGATCGAACTCTTGCCGCGGATGCCGTTGACCAGCACCCGCGTCGGTATCTGCTCCAGCGAGGCGAAGTGCCGCTGCTGCTCCAGGATTCCGGCGATCCACAGCGCGGCACAGGACAGCAGGACTATGACATAGAGGAAGAGCATGCCGATTCCGTCCTTCTACCGCTGGAGGGTGTTCTCGCGCAGGGACCCGGAGGCCCTGGCGGCGTGCCCGGATCTGGCCGCCCGGTCGCGGTCCGCCAGGGCCTGGCGTATCAGCTCCAGGCCACGGGTGACGGAGCCGATCTCGTCGTGGTTGACCGGGTGCAGCACGGTGCGGCGGTCTCCGCCGGCGAGCCGCTCGACGAGCACGGCGACGGCGCGCAGCGGCCGGATCACCACGACATGCAGCCAGCCCAGGCAGGCCGCGCCCAGGCTGAGGCCCAGGATCCCGGCGAGCATGGTGCGCTGCTCGGCCTGCACCGCGGGGATCTGGAGCGCCGCCGCGGGCTCCGCGGTCACCACGTGCCAGCCGAGGCGGGCCGTCGGGCCGCTCTGCGCCAGCGGCGCGGCCGCGTCGACCGACGGGCCGGAGGACGTGCGGAGCACCGCCGAGGTCGCGGTGCCGGCCGTACCCGCGGCGCCCTGGGTGGCGCGGGCGAGACGGGTCATGCCGGAGTCGGGCAGCGACTGGAAGGCGCGGTAGCCCACGCTCGCCGCCAGCACCCTGGTGTCGTCGTCCGTCACCCAGACGCTGCCCAGCTTCGGCCTGGCCAGAACGGAGTTGAGCGCCTTGACGTCGATCTCGCCGAACAGGACCACCCCGGCCGCCGGGGCCTTGCCCCTGACGGCCCGGACCTGGGCGTAGGCGGCGATCGCCGGGATCCTGCCCGAGGTGTTGACGGTGGTGATCCCGCCGCCGTCGGGCACGTGGACGAGGGTGCGCAGCGGTGTGTCGCCCACCCTCAGCGTGATGCCGCCCGAGCGGTCCAGGAGATACAGCGAGCGGTACTGCTTGTGGTCGGCGAGGGTGTGCCGCAGAACCTCGGTCTGGGCGGCGCGGCTCCGGCCCGGCAGACCCGCCGCCACGTCGCTCAGGTCGGTGTACGACTGGTCGAGGGACTGCCGGATCCGGTTCGCCGCGATCTGGGTGCGCGCCTGCTGGTCGGCGAGGACCGGGACCGGAACCGCGGTCGCGGTGTCCGCCCGGTTGAGCATGAAGATCATCGGCACCGCCCAGCAGGCCAGCACCAACACGCCGACCACGGCCAGCGCCCGGTAGCCCGGTCCGCGCCGTGCCGGGAACTCCTGCGGGCCGCTCTCGCCGAGCAGTTGCCGGCGCAGCGACTCAAGGGCCCGCCCGATCCGTGCCAGTTCCCCGAAGCCGTGCACCGGAACCGGCCGGAACAGCTCCTCCAGCGCGCCCGGCCCGTCCTCGGTCGCGCCCCGGGCCAGGCGGCCGGCGGACAGGTACAGCCGCAGCAGGGGCTGCTGTACGAAGAAGTGCAGCACCAGCCCGAGCAGCAGCGCGAGCGCGGCCAGCGCCCCCGCGGCCTCGAGCGCGAAGCCCGAGTAGTCGGCGGCGGTGGTCGTGGCGGGCACCGCGCGGGAGGTGAACACCACCAGACCGAGGTCGTCGGTGTCGCCCGAACCGGTCGCCGAGGCGACCTGGGCCCAGCCGGCCACCGTGCGCCGGTTGCCCGTGGCGGCACCCAGCAGGCTTCCCGAGGCGTCGGTGTCACGACCCGCCCCCTTCGCCGCGCGGGCCGCCGACGCGGGCAGACCGCTGTCGGCGGCGGCCGGCGACGCCGCGCCGTGGGCCGTGGTGGCGAGCGCCGTGCCGCCGGCGTCCAGCACTTCGGCGGTGCGTCCGTCGCCGTACGTCGTGAGGGCGGGGAGGGCCTCGCAGACCACCAGCAGCCACTGCCGCTCGGGCCGGCTCGGGGCCTGGAACTGGTCCTGGTTGGCGTCCTCCTGCTGTGCTGGCAGCGTGACCCTGGCGAAGTACAGCAGTTGCCGCGTGCCGCCCGAGGTCACCAGCCGGGGCGGGATCGTCCCGTGCCCGGAGGCCGTCCTGGGGACGTCCACCCCGCCCAGCGGCACCGGTCTGCCGCCGGCCGCCAGCAGTTTGCCGGTGTGCGGGTCGAGCAGCGCGCTGCCGAGGACCGCCTTCCTGGCCGAGGTCAGCGCCTTGAGCGCGGTCGTGGGGGTCGAGGTGCTCGTCGCCGGGTACGCGCCCGCCGTACGGCGTACGGTGCCCGCCTCGACGTCGATCGTGGTGCGCACCGACTGCGCGGTGTCCGCGGCGATCTGCTGCTCGCCGTTCAGCACGGCCTGCGGCACCCGCTCGGCGTGTACGCCGTCGAGGCCGATCACGGTCAGGGCGGCGACCACCAGCAGGAGTACGACGAGCGCGGCTATCGGCGGGCGCACCCCGCCAAGCATCGGCATATCGGCGCGGCGTCGGATGCGGTGCCGGCGCGGCGCCCGGGGTGCGGAGGGCAGGGCAGCGGGTCCTTCCTCAATTGGCGCCGAGCGCCCGAATGTTCGATCAGACGAACACCCTAGCTGCGTACGATCACATAACCATCACACTTTCACCCCTGTGACGTAGGTGTGACATACGTGTGCGTTGGGGGCCCCGCACACAGGCTCGCGGGGCCCGCCTTGCGCATCCCCGGTCAGCGGACGAAGGAGATCTCCGGGTACTTCTGGTTGGGTCCGTCGAGCAGGCTGCTGTGCTGGTGGCGCAGCTCCTGGTCGAAGAAGGCCGCGAGGTAGTCGCACTGGACCTTGACCGCTCTGCCGGGATCGATCGTGCCGAACTGCTGCTGGAGCTGAGCCTGGGAGAGCCCGAGCAGGCCCGCCTCCTGCGGCACCATCCACTCGTTGTCGCTGAACGACAGGTGTGCGGCGCCGTGGAGCTGGACGTCGACCCGGTAACCCTTCAGATGCGACCACAGCGTGCGCCACGACCCGTCGTTGTTGCGGTTGTGGGTGCCGGAGCTGAACAGCATGAAGGGGCGGTCCAGGTCCTTGCTCGGCGCCGTCCCGAAGAACTGGCCGTCCAGGTCGGCACCGGCGGCGATGCGGTGGTCGAGCTGCATGGCGGTGTCGACCGCCCCGCCGCCCAGCGACCAGCCGAACATCCCGATCCGGGACATGTCCACGGCGCCCGACAGCCCGGTGGGGAGCGTCGGGTGGCCGGGGTCCGGGTTGCCGCCCTTGCTGATCGTGCCGAGCTGGTTGATGACGAACCGGATGTCGGCAGCGCGCACCTTGAGCGTGTCGGAGGAGTGGGCGCCCGCCGGCATCGTGTTGACCTCGACCCGGTTGCCGGGGAACTGCACCTCGTTGGCGTCGTGGGTGTGGTCGACCATGACGACGAGGTAGCCGCGGCTGGCGAGATCCTGGGCGTGGGCGGTGCCCATCGCGCGGTCCGAGTGCAGCCCGGTCGAGTACAGCAGGACGGGCAGCTTGCCGAGCTTGGTGTTCACCGGGGCGAGGACATGGCCCGCGGTCCTCGGCAGGGTCACCTGCTGCGGCGACAGCCCGCGCGTGGCGAGGAAGTGGGCGCCGGAGAGCGACGGCATCCACGGCGCCTGGTAGTGCCCGGACGTGGCGGTGGCCGGATAGAAGAGCGACACCATCAACTCGCGAGGAGTGTCGCCGAACACGTACGGATCCGTACGGGACTTGTCGACGAGGTGCAGGCCGACCATGCCCACGCTGTACGGCCCGGTCGGCGCGGGCATGTTGAGCTGGAGGGCGGACGCGCCCGTGCGGCCGGACGAGAGGGCCTCGGGGTGTACGGCCTTGTGGTGCAGCGGCGCGTCGTCGTTCTCGGGCGCCCAGGGCACGTTCTGGCCGGGCTGGTCGGTCTGTTCGGGCTGGTCGGGCGAGTACCCGGTGGCCGCGGGCTTGTCGGACGTCTTCCCGGCGGCCATCGCCGGCGTCATCCCCGCACCCAGGGCGACGGCCAGCGCACCCGCCGTACCGACCGCTCTGGCTATCCCTCTGCGACGGTGGCGCGGGCGGCGGTGTTTCATGGGACCCCCTTGTTGGTCTGCGATCGCAGAACGGGCGATCGACTGCCGCACACCGTACCGCCGCAGCGGCCGACGGACCCACGCTCCCCCGGATGCCACCGGAGCGGACACACTCGGCGTGGAGGTCCACCGCCGCGAAGCCTTCCTCATTTACACTCTCGTCGTCACATAGGGTGAGTATAGCGCAACATAGGGTGATGATGGATGTGAGAAGCGTTCTCGAAGCGCTGCGTAGTCCGCGGCGCCCCCTTGTGCTCGGCGCAGTGCTGACCGTCGCGCTCGTCGTGCAGTCAGCCGTGCTCATCGCCCAGCAGATGTGGATCGACGATCTGCAGACGCAGCCGGTCGGCCTCCAAGAGAGCGTCCAGACCGGTCCGTCCGGCCCCCCCGGCCCCCCGGGACCTCCCGGTCCCATCGGCCCGCCGGGCAAGGACGGGACGGACGGTCAGGACGGTCAGAACGGGACTGAGGGCCGTTCCGGGAAGGACGGGACGGACGGGAAGGACGCTGTCTGCCCGCCGGCGTCGAGCTAGACGCTCGGTCGGCTGCGGACGGCGCCCCCGGCGAACTGCAGTACCCGACTCGCACTTTGGGTGTCACACAGCACGAGGAGCGATGTGAACAGCGTGAACGAGGCATTGCGTGGCCCGCGGCGCCGCCTTGTGCTCGGCGCAGTGCTGACTGTCCTGCTCATCGCGCAGTCAGCCGCGATCGTCGGCCATCAACAGCGGCTCGACGAGCTCCAGGCACGGCGCATCGACCTCCAGGGGAACGGCATCAGGCACGACCCGCTCGGCTCGCCCGGCCCCTCAGGTCCCTCCGGTCCGCCCGGCCCCACCGGCCCGACAGGCAGACCGGGGCACCACGGGCGTCCCGGTCATCCCGGCAGGAGGGGGCGTCCCGGCCTGCGGGGGAGAAACGGCAGGCCCGGGCAAGTCATCATCGCCAGGCCGTCCTCGAGTGCGCGGGGTGAGCGGCATGACCGGGACGAGCGGGACGACGACGAGTAGAAGACGGCCGACGCCGTTTCACGGTCTTCGCGGCGGGCCGGCGCAGCGGCGGACCTCCACCCGGCCCGAATCGCGGAGCGGCATCCGTTCCGCCCAGCTCAGCGCCTCCTCCTCGGAGGGACGTCGGTGATCCACAGCCCGCCGGCCTCCAGCACCCCCTCGCCGGCGCTCCTCGTGTTAGGCGGCGGGCGGGTCGAGCTGCATGTGGCGGGCCCCCGTGATCCGCGGGCCTCGACCGCCTGCGGACCAGGATCCGACGGCCGTCACCCCGGGGCGTCCGCCGTGGCGTTCGGCGGGCTGGGCTCGAGCCGGACGGCGACGCGTTCGGCGGTGGCGGTGGCCCAGCGGCCGGTGGTGACGGCGCCCAGCGCCAGGATGGCCGCCCCGCACCCGGTGATGATCCACCAGGCCGCAGGCCGCGCACCGGAGGCGACCGCGGCGCCGATCACCGCGATGCCGAGCGAGGAGCCGACCTGACGGCTCGTCGCCGCGACCGCGGCGGCGACCCCGGCCTGGGCGCGCGGCATGCCGGACACCGCCGTGTAGGTGATCGGGGCGTTGACGAAGCCGAAGCCGAGACCGAACAGTGCGTACGTGACGTACAGCAGGAATTCCGAGGGGTGGGCGGAGCGGGTCACGGCGACGGCCAGTACACCGCTGGCGGCGATGCCGGCCCCCGCGAGCAGCAGCGGAATCCGCGGACCGCGGCTGCCGACGATCCGCCCGGACAGCGGCGGGCACACCAGGGACGGTACCGCCATCGGCAGCAGGTGCAGCCCGGCGCCCAGGGCGCTCAGCCCCACCACCCGTTGCAGATAGAGGGTGTTGGCGAACAGGAAGCCGCCGAGCGCGCCGAAGGCGAGGACCGCTGTCGCGGTGGCCCCGCTGAAAGGTGCGCTGCGGAAGAGCCGCGGATCGATCAGCGGTTCGGCGCGCCGGTTCTCGTACGGTACGAAGGCGGCCAGCGTGCCCGCCGCCACGATCAGGCAGGCCACGATCGGCGGCGCGGTCCAGCCCTCGCCGGGCGCCTCGATGACGGCGTACGTCAGCGTGCCGAGCAGGATGATCACCAGCAACTGGCCCACGGGGTCGGTGCGTCGGACCGTCGGCGCGCGGGACTCCGGGACGAACAGTGCGGCGAGCGCCAGCGCGGCCAGCCCGAGCGGCACGTTCAGCCAGAACATCGACCGCCATCCGGCCGACTCCACCAGTACCCCGCCGAGAACCGGCCCGGCCGCCATGCTCAGGCCGACCACCGCGCCCCAGACGCCGATGGCCCGTGCCCGCTCCCGTGGTGCGGTGAAGGTGTTGGCGAGGATGGCCATGGCGACGGGGGTGAGCATGCTGCCGCCCACCGCCTGCACCATGCGGAAGACGACCAGCCAGTCAGTCGTGGGCGCCAGGCTGCACAGGGCCGACCCACCGGTGAACAGCACGAGACCGAGCTGGAAGACGCGCCGCCGTCCGACGCGGTCGGCGGTGGCACCGGCCAGGGTCAGCAGCGAGGCCAGGACGATGGTGTACGCGTCGAGCGTCCACTGCAGACCTGGGACGGACGAGTGCAGGGACCGCTGCATCGAGGGGAGCGCGACGTTGAGGATGGTGACGTCGAGACTGACCAGCAGCACGCTCAGGCAGCAGACGGCCAGGACGGGGCCGCGCCGCCCCGGTACGGGATCGGGCACGTGGGCTCCCGGCTTCAGTCGGTGGGCCGGTGGGTGGCGTGTGCGTCGGCGAAGTCCCAGACCACGGGCAGGAGTTGCGCGGGGGTTTCGATCTGGGGCATGTGACCGGTGCGGGGGAGCAGTTCGAACGCGGCGCCGGGGACGGCGGCGGCGTACGCACGTCCGTACTCGACGTCGACGACCTGGTCGCTCTCGCCCCACGCGACGAGGAGCGGGAGCGCGACCTTGGCCAGGCGCTCGCGCAGGGTGGGGTCGGCCATGGCGTGCGGGTCCGAATAGACCTGCAGCGCCGCCCGGTTGGCGGCCGCGAGGGCGCGCTGCTCGTCGGAGAACGTGCTGGGGTCGACGCGGAACTTCTCGACGTCGTGGAAGGAGAGAGCGGACAGTTCGGCGGGCGTCAGGGTGAAGGGGTCGGCGACCGGGTGGCCGGGGACCTGGATGCCGGCGGCGTTGACGAGGACGGCGCTGCTGATCCGGTCACTGCCGAGCAGGGCGATTTCGGCGGCGATCCAGCCGCCTATGGAGTTGCCGACGACGGTGACGTCCTCCAGGCCGAGCTCGTCCAGCAGCCGTACGTAGACCTGGGCGAGGGCGGGCACGTCGGTCAGCCAGTCGGGCCGGGCGGTGCCGCCGAAGCCGGGGTGGACGGGGGTGATGACCCGGGCCGGCCGCTGCCCGGCGAGGAGGGCGGCGAACCCCGTGACGGTCTGCGGGCCGCCGCCGCCGTGCAGGAGCAGGAAGGGGTGGCCCTCGCCCCGCTCGTCGACGGTGAAGCTCAGGTCGACGTCGCCGGAGTCGAGGGTGAGGGTGATCGTGCGGGCGGTGCTGGTCATGTGAGTCTCCAAGTCGGTGTCCGGCGAAGGGGGGTTGCTGACGCGAGCCGTCACGCGTAGTCGGTCGCCGGTTCGGTGGCGTACCGGCTCATCACCTGGGCGGTCGCCTGCGGGGTCAGTTCCCGGCCGCCGGCGATCATGTCCCTCAGGTCGCGGAAGTACTGCACGTACAGGTCGGGGGTGAAGGTGTTGAGCATCACCGCCGGCTCGTCGCCGAGGTTGGCGAAGGTGTGCGGGGCGCCGGGCGGGATCATCGCGAGGGTGCCGGCCGGCGCGACATGGGTCGTCTCCCCGACGGTGAAATGCACGGTGCCGGAGACCACGTAGAAGCCCTCGTCGTGCTGGGCGTGGCGGTGCTGCGGGGGTCCTTCGCCGTGCGGGGCGAGGGTGATCTCGCCGATGCCGAGACGGTGCCCGGTGGTGCTGCCGTCCTCGAGGATGCGGATCTGTGCCGGCCCCAGACGGATCGTCTCGCCGTCGTCCGGGCCGACCACGGAAACCTCGGTCATCGTCATCTCCTTCGTGAGAGTCAGCTCTCACGAAGGAGATTAGAGGGCGGTGTCTCGTTATGCAAGTGGACTCTCACTACGAGAGCAGTCAGTGATAAGGTCGCGGTGGATGGACGGACACGAAAGGGGACGTACCGGTGGCGACGACGCAGACGGACACCGGCCGCAGCAATCAGAAGAGGCGCACGCGTACGGCGATCGTCGAAGCCGCCCGCGAGCTCATCGGCACGGGCGGCGACGTGACCATGCCCGCGATCGCGCGCGCGGCCCTCGTTTCCGAGGCCACCGCCTACCGGTACTTCCCCGACCTCCCCTCGCTGATCAGCGAGGCCCTGGCCGGCGCCTGGCCACCCCCCGCCGAAGCGCTCGCACCGGTCGCGGACTCCGCCGACCCCGTCGAACGGGTCGCCTTCGCCTGCGAGTTCCTGTTGCGCGGCGTACTCCTCCGGCAGGGAGCGGTGCGCGCCATGATCGCGGCCACCATCACCCGCCCCGAGGCGGCGACCGCCAGGCCGGGTATCCGATTCGGTTTGATCGATCTCGCGCTCCAGCCCCTGGAGGAGACGCTGGGGGTGTCGGATCCGGAAGCCCTCGCCCAGCTCAAGCGGGACCTCGCCGTGGTCGTCAGCGCCGAGGCCCTCTTCTCCCTCACCGACCTGTGCGGCCTCGCCCCCGACGACGCCATCGCCAGCGCGGTACACACGGCGACCACGCTGACCGAAGCCGCACGGCGGACGACCCCGCGAAGGTGAGCACGGAGAGCTCCGAAGCGTTCCCGGCAACGACCGAGCCCCAGGCCACTGACCTGGGGCTCGGGCGGTTTGGGCGCCGACCCGGGCGAACGGCCGGGGAACGGCCCGCCGGGCCGGCTGTCGTTACGAGGTCCGCGGAGTCGTGCGGTGGCGTCCGCCCGGCAGGGCCGTCCTGGCCGTCAGCCCGCGTGACTGCCAGGCGTTGTCGCGGAGCTTGAACAGTGCCCAGTAGCGGGTGGGGCACAGCAGCACGATGTTCATGAACACGGCCGCGGGTGTCCCGACGAGCCACGAGCGCCAGCGCTGGCGTGTGGTCAGGTCAGGCCGCATGAGCACGTACAGACCCGCCTGGCCGTACCGGACGACGACGTACGTCGCCAGGTACACCAGGGCCACGCCGGGATCGTGGTAGCGCCCGCCGAGGGTCAGCACCGTCATGACGACGGTCCAGGCCAGCATGATCGGGGTGATGACCAGCTGGAGCAGACCGAACGTCGGCGATATGAGCTGCTTGAAGGACAGCCGCGCGTACACGAACGGCAGCATCCACCACCAGGACCGCGCCCAGCGCAGACGCTGGCGGTACGTCTTGCCGAGGGTGGTCGGCATGTCGGTGACCACGCCGGCCTCGTTGACGGCCACGACCTCACCGCGCATGAGGGCCCTGAGCGCGAGCCACCGGTCGTCACCCGTGCCGCACTCGACCTCGTAGGCGTCCAGGTGGTCGTAGAGCAACCCGGCCCGGTAGAGGGCCAGTGCTCCCGACGTCGTCTCCAGGGCTCCGAGCATGGAGCGCGAGGAACGCATCATCACGCAGGACGTGCCGATGTCGATGTCCGCGGCCCGGGAGACCCAGGTCTCCTCGAAGTTGCGGATGTAGATCATTCCGGTGGTGGCCTGGATCTTCGGGTTGCTCATGGCGCGCAGCTGCTGCTCCAGGGCGTCGGGGAAAGGCTCGCCGTCCGAGTCGATGGTGAGGACGAAGTCGAAGTGCTTCCCCTCCGCCTGGAGATGGCGGAGCACGGTGACCTGGGCCCCGCGTTTGCCCTTGTTCTCCTGCCGGTGCCAGAAGACCCGGGGGTGGTCGAAGGGCTGCACGGGATGGTGCCGGGAGCCGTCGTCGATCACGTGGATCTCGTCGACCGGGTGTGTCTGCGCCAGGAGTGAGCGCACCGTACGGTGCAGGTTCTCCGTGGGTTCTTCGAAGGCCGGGATGATCGCTACCGTACGGCCGGGAGCGACCGGAAGGTGAGCGAAGGACCGGCCCTTGAGGAACGAGAGCAGGCAGAGCAGGATCACGACCATGCCCAGCCACCAGTAGAACGTCAGGATCGGGCTCTTCGACCGAAGGTGGACCACCACGGTGGCAGCGGCGAGAGCCGCCGCCACCACAGCGGTCACCACGGTGAACCTGGCCCGTGATGAGGTGCTCAAGCGGCCACCCGCCTGCCGCGGGTCGCCAGGCGGAAGACCGCCGCCCCGCCGATGACCAGGAGCATCGCTCCCAGCACGATCCATCCCAGCCCCGTGCCGCCGGTGGCGGCCAGTGCTGCTCCTCCTGCTGCGGTGCCGATCGCGGCACCCGCACCGTTGTGTCCGTACATGCTTCTGTCCTTGTCGGGGTGTCGAACGCGCCGTGGGCATCGGGCGGGCAGGAGACGTCCACTGCGAGTGGAAGGGGATCCGTGCCGGGTGTCGTCCGTGCTTCGGGTGTCCCGACGGCGCCTGCCGGCCGTCGCTTGCCCAGGCGGCTGTTCTACGGGTGAGTCAGAGCCGCTCGACGTGCGGCGCGGGTGCCATGGCCCCACGGGTGTCGAGCACGTAGGCGGCCTCGTCGGCGAGCTGGGCGAGGTCGAACTCGGCGTGCGGCGTGAGCAGCACGACGGCGTCGAAGTCGGCGACGCTCTCGCCGCTCGCTGCCCCGGCGAAGGGAATGTGCCGGCAACTGCCGTCGGGCAGATGGGGATCGACGACGACGACTTCGGCTCCCATGGCACGCAGCCGGTCGATGACCTGCACGGCCGGCGACTGCCGGGCGTCCGACGTCCCCGGCTTGTAGGCCGCGCCGAGCGCCAGAATGCGTGCTCCGTGCACGCTGCGGCGGAAGCGGCTGCTGAGGGCGTCCTGCAGACGCCGGACGACGTAGTCGGGCTGGCTCTCGTTGATGTCCTGGGCCAGTTCGATGAGCCGGAAGGTCTGCCCGTGCCGTGCCTTGACGTGGTGGCTGAGGTACACGGGGTCGATGGGCAGGCAGTGCCCGCCGACACCCGGACCGGGCAGGAACTTGGTGAAGCCGAACGGCTTGGTCGCTGCCAGCTCCAGGGTGTGCCACACGTCGACTCCCAGCGTGTGGGCCATGCGTGAGAGCTCGTTGACCAGGGCGATGTTGACGTGCCGGTAGGTGTTCTCGAACACCTTGGCCAGCTCCGCCTCTTCGAGCCCGGAGGCGGGCACGGTGACGTCGGTGACCGAGTCGTAGAAGGTCTTCACACGGTGCAGGCAGGCGTCGGTGAGACCCGCGACGATCTTGGGTGTGTTCTCCAGGCGCCAGTCGGCGTTGCCGGGATCGATGCGCTCGGGACTGAACCCGACATGGAAGTCCCGTCCTGCGATGAGGCCGGAGCCCTCCTCCAGCAGGGGTATGAGCACGTCGCGGGTGGTGCCGGGGTGCGTGGTGGACTCCAGCACCACGGTGGCGCCCGGCTCCAGCCACATCGCCAGTGTCCGCCCGGCCTCACGCACGCAGGTGAGGTCCGGGGCTCTGTCGGTCAGGGGCGTCGGCACGGTGATGACCGCGACGTCGAAGCCCTTGAGGCCCTTCGGATCCGAGCCGGGCCGGTAGGCGCCCGAACTCAGCACCGCCTTGAGTCGGTCCGACGGGATGTCCTCGACGTACGACATGCCGGAAACCAGCTTGTCGCAACGCTCCCGATCGGGTTCGTAGCCGGTCACGACGTGTCCGGCCTCGGCGGCACTGAGGGCTAAGGGCAGGCCGACATAGCCCTGCCCGAGCACACAGATGTGCATGGTGGTTCCTCCCCTTGAGCCGGTCCGCGAACGAGCGCAGACCGGAAAACGGCGCCCCTGAAGTGCGGCTGCCTGTTCCTGAGGCAGGCAACCGCGGCGTCGGGTACTGCATGAACCGCGGTGTGTCAGCGACTCGGCCGGAGCCCCCCGTCGGGCCACTGCGGTCGCTGCTCTCGATGCACCGCCATCTCAATCGCGGGTCTGGGGACCTCGTGTCCGGTACCGCGAGATGATCTTCACAATTCCCCCCTATATGTGGACCTTAAGGGTTCAGTAGGCCGCTCCGGCGTGGAACCCTCTTTGCCGAGCCGATACCTGTGAATCGCCTCTGAGGTCTGTGCGGGCACCCGGCAGGTCGCCAAGTCGCCCCACATGCACGGTGATCCACCGTGAGGCCTTCGACGGATGCCCGGTCTGGAGTTGCCCGGCACCGGCAAGGGCCCGCGATCCACCGGTGCGGGCCCAGTCCCGGCCCGTCGGTTGATCTTCACGATTTCTTCCCGTTCGTGCTTGGTCAGGGTTTCAAGTTGTGTCCCTCAAACGGAAGCGGTGTTCCCATATCACTACCCGTGAGCTGAAGCACGGGCAGTGGCCGCGCGCCGTTGCGTGCGCCCATGTACCACCGCCCGAGGTCGTGCTGCCGGCTGTCGAGCAGTCATCTTCGAAAGTCGCCACGAAGCCGGGGCCGGCTGCGCGACGCTGTGCCAGGAGGCGCGGTCACATCCCGGAGGACGGGGAATCGGGGCGAGCGGTGAGCACGCGACCGGATCGGCTGAGCAGCGCCGGGGGCACAAATGCGTACAGGGGGCACGTCGTGAGCGCACCGTCTTTCGACCGAAGGTCGGTCCTGCGCCTTGCCGGAGCGTCCGGCCTGGTCGTGGCAGGGGGCGCAGTGCTGGGGGGCGCCACCGCGCTCAACGGCGCCGCGACGCCGGCCCACGCCCCTTCCGGGCGCCGCCCGCGGTACCGCCGTGCCGTGTGGTCGCAGCAGCTCCAGCGGGGTCACGGGTGGACGGCCGCCGGAGCCGGCACCGTGTCCAGCGACCTCGGCGACAGCGCGGATCTCGCCCGCGGAAACCAGTCGGTGCGAGTGACCACCGACGGCAGCGGCAGGCAGTCGTACGTCCGCAGGACCGGCATGACCGGGCTGGACCTCACCGGCAGGATGATCCGCCTGACCTTCCGTGTCGAAGACACCACCCGGCTGGCCAGGCTCGCCTTCTACGTGGGCACCGACTCGTTCGCCAACCACTTCGTCTGGCAGTTCCACACGCACTCCGCGACGGCGGCCAACTACGTGCAGTCGGGGGAGTGGGTGACGGTCCACCTGCAGTGGGCCGACGTCACCTCGGCAGCCGGGACCTGCTCGATCGGCCCGACGGGGGTGCCTTCCCCCAAGGCCGGCTTCACCGACATGTCGTTCGCCGTGTACGACAACGCCGGGGGGCCGGTGACGTACTGGTTGCGGGCAGTGGAACTGGTCCCCGACACCACGTCCGTCTTCCCCAAGGGAGTCGTCTCCGTCACCTTCGACGACTCGCACGGCTCGGTGCACGATCTGGCGCGGCCGGTGATGGACCCCTACGGGTTCCCGGGCACGAGTTACAACATCGCGGACGCCATCGGTGCCGGCGGCTCCCTGACGATCGGCAGGATGCGGTCGCTGCAGGACCACTCGGGATGGGAGATGGCCGGGCACGCGTACGCGACGAGTGCTCATGCGGCGGGCTACGGCGCGCTGACCGCCCAGCAGGTCGACGACGACTTCCGCAGGATGCGCGAGTGGCTGGTGTCGAACGGCTTCACCAGCGAGCACTTCGCCTACCCGCACGGCGCCTTCGGGAAGACCAAGGACGGGGTACCGGTGGATCTCTTGGCCGCCAGGCACTTCACCACGGCCCGGTCGATCATCTCGGAGACGACCGAGTCCTTCGCACCGGCCATGCCGTACCGCTTGAAGGCGCTGACGGGCATCACCGACGGCAACGGCATCGGCGGCACGGTTCTGTCCCGGCTGACGAGCCCGGGCGGCAGACTCGACCGCTGCGCCACCAACGGCGACTGGCTCATCCTGTGTCTGCACCGGGTCGTCGCCGGGCGGCCGCGCAGCAGCACCGAGATCAGCCAGAGCGGCCTGGCGGCACTGATGAAGGCGATCTCGGACCGGCACATCCCCGTCGCGACCGTCGGTGAGGTGATCGAGTACCACACGTGACGCGCCCCGAGGCGGGCCGCCTCTGTCCCGGCGCCCGGATATCGGGGCACAGCGTGACCACCGCTTGATCGTTGTCACGTTGGATTCCCAAGTATTTCCCGTTCGTCTTCGCTCCGTTCGGCCTTCGCACGACCGTGCGCACAGACACCCCACAGCCGGTGACTCTCAGGTGCGCCAGGCGCTTTCTGTATGTGCCGACGGAGGAAATTGGCATGGCCCCGTCGCTCAGCTAACAGAGACATGCCAGACCGGACGGCGGGTCCAGACCCGTCGGCCGGCGGTTGATCGGCGCCAACAACGGTGAACTCGGCCGATGCGCCGCCACGTTCGAGAGCCTGGCCGCGTGTCAGGCCGCGGTGAACCAGCCGTGGCGAGGACCGGCCGTACGTCCGCTACGCGCTCGCGGACCTATCAGCGGCACCGGGAGTGCCGGCACAACCTGGGCCTGTGCCACCGCGAGCCCGACGGGCACCGCGTCGCCGACCGGCACCGCCACGCCCACGGACACGGCGAGTCCCACCGACTCGGCCGTTCAACCCAACTCGTCCACCACGGGCGGCGGTTCGGGAGGCAGGGCCTCCCGCGGTTCCGAGGACGTCGGCACCAAGGTCAGCGGCGGGGCTCCACCGGAGGCGGCGGGACCCTGGCCCACACCGGCGGCAACGCGGCCCTGCTCTCCGCCGCCGCCGCGGCCCTCGTCCTGGTGGGCGCCGTCCTCGTCCGGTCGGTCCGCCGGCGCGGACTGCTGGGCCTGGAGCGCCGCGGCGGCGGGGCGGCGGTGGTCACAGCCCGCAGGAGCCGCGGTCGAGGTGGAAGTAGCGGGCGTTGGCCCAGCGGCACAACCGGATCCCGACGGTGACGCCGACGATGGTGACCAGGGCGGGCAGGTATCCGCTGGCGACCTGGACGATCGGGATGGCCGGGCATCCCCCGGAGATCGCCCAGCCGGTACCGAACAGCACTGCGCCGGGGATCACGCCGGCGTGGATGCGCCCCGGGGTGCGGCGGACGCGTAGCAGAGCGAATGCGCACACGATGATCACGACGGCACCGGCGAAGGAGAGGAGCATGCGCAGGTCCTGGAAGGTGAACATGCGGTTCAGCTCCGTGTAGTCGCCGAAGCCGATGTTGGAGACGGTAAAGCCGAGGGTGAGGCCGGTGATGATGTTGGCCAGCAGTATCGCGCCCCGAGTGCGCATCAGATCACCTTCCACAGCAGGAACGACACCGCGACGGCGGTGCCGAAGAACACGGCGGTCGCGACGAGGCTGACCGGGCGTAGACGGCCGCAGCCGTTGAGTCCGTGGCCGGAGCTGCACCCACCGGCCAGCCGCGTACCGAAGCCGACCAACACGCCTCCGGCGAACAGCAGGACGGTCATGGTGGCCGGATTTGCGGTCACCACGTTCCGGAATCCCGGGCCCATGTCGAAGCGGAGGTGGAACCGCCCGGAGGCGACCGCGGCGATCAGTCCGCCGAAGAAGATCGAGACCAACAGGGCAGCCTGGGTGACCAGCGGGGCGGGGCCCGGGCTCGTGACCGGGGTGTCCTCACTCACCGTCGCTTCGGCGTCCGTTTCGAGCGGTTGTGACGTCCCGTACGGAACCGGCGGCACGGTGGGCGCGGCGGGGCCCGGGCCGAAGTGCTCCGCCGTAGCCGCGGCGAGAGCGTCGGCGAGAGCGCGCTCGTCGGTGAACTCCTCGTCCATCCGCTCCAGGCGGCGCTCCCTGCGCCAGTGCAACACGCGGTCCCACGCGGACGACACCCCGAAAGACCGGTCCGTGGTGAGGGCGTAGTTGATGGTGATCAGAGCGAGCCCGGCAGCGCCGGCCCACCAGGGCCAGTAGCCGCTCATGCGGGGCCTCCCATCCATTCGGTGAATCGAGCCCACCAGCCGCGCTTCGAGCCGGGCCCTTGCCCCGCGTGTCGAGATGGGCGGTCCGGAGGCCGGGGAAACGGCGGGGATGGTGACGGCCGGTAATGCGAGACCGGAATCGTCGGAGATGCCGCCCCGAACTGAGCCGTCTCCGGTGCCGCGGTCACAGGTTCTGACAGCTCTGGTGGCCGAGCCGGTGCCGGCTGCGACCAGGACGCGTTCTCCGGCGGCCAGGGATTGTGTTGTGGCGGAGGGGCCTGCTGGGGTTCCTCTTCCGGGCCGGCGGCACCGGACCGGTCCGGGCCGGGGGCCGCGTCTTCAAGGTGTCGCGCGCGGGCTCCGTTGGGCAGCAGGCTGATCGGCACACGCTCGCCGGTGAGTGACACCTGGTAGCGCGCACAGCCGAGCCATCGATCCTCGCTGTCGCAGTAGTAGTCGCGCCAACCTTGCAAACTGGCCCTGAGCAAGGGGAAAAGGGGGCATCCAGCGGCGTGCGAGCAACTCACGTTGCTCCCTTCTGACCGGCGCACACCACCCGTTCCCTGAGGGCGGTTGCCGTTCTCGGTCTCCTGCCCTCGCCGCGCCCGGGTCGACGATCTCGAATGGACGCGGTGACGGCCTGTTACAACGCGGAAGAGTTCCTCCATTTCTCGACCGGGCGAGATGGAACCACTGTTTCGGTGTTCCGGGCAACCTCAGCGGAATTCCGGCCGTCAGCGCTTGACATCGCCAAGTGAGGTATGCCACGCGATACTTATGGTGTGACGCGACCCCATGGCCGGCCCTTGTGCGGGCGAGATGCGGCTATTCGTGGAGACGGTGCACGTGTGGGCGTCGGTTGTGGCGAAATCGTGAATTCGGCTGTGATGAAACTGTTGATATTACTGGGTCGTCAATGAGGGCGTTGATGAAGGGGAATCATGTGCCGACGCGCTGTCTGTCAGTCATGCCGGAAGGTGACCTACGAGGGCTGCGGCAGACACGTGGAGCAAGTGCTCGGCGGCGTACCAAGAGCTCAGCGGTGCATGTGCGAGTCGGCGGAGTGCAAGCCTGTACGCACAGGGGGGCCGGTGACTCGAACGGGGCCGGAGCAGGGGCGCCCGGGCGGGACGGTGCGACGCGCACCGGACGGCTGGTGGAGCCGGCTCATCGCGTGGATGAAAAGTCCAGCATGAAGTGAGCGGAGGCAGGGCGCTGCGCTCGCTGGACGGGCGCGGAGAATCGAACTCGCGCTCACCGATGCTGTCCGGCAAAGCGGGGCAAGTTCCGTGTGGGCTTGCCGCTCAGGAAGCGATGGCCAAGTGAAGTCCGCGCACCGCAATCCCAGTGATCTACGTCACTGCGGCCTGTGTTCCCCGTGATGTTCGTCGGTCGGGGCGCGCTGTATGTATGGGCCACCTGTGTGATGGGTGTGCCTCACGGTGACTTTTCTCTGCAGCCTTTGCCGGCCTTCTGATGGGGTGGATACGTCGTGAGTCGTCGTACGTCGCATGCGTACAGACCGCTGAGCCTGAAACGACGGGCGTGGCTGACGCTCGGTGCCGTGGTCCTGGGAGGTGGCGGCGTGGTGACGTACGCGGTCGCCAGCCCTTCCGGCGGACCTGGTGCGGCGGGCCGGGCCAAGCGGCCCGTGAAGGTCTACGACCTCGCGCTCAAGGGGACCACGGGCGGCAAGCGAGAGCTGCCCCGCACGCAGACGCAGCAGTTCTCCCTGGTGGGCGTCTCCTGGACGGGGGCCGTCAAGCGGCTCGACGGCACGGCACAGGTGCGCACGCGCAATCTGGACAGCGGTGCGTGGAGCGCCTGGCACGACCTCGAAGTGAACCTCGACCCGCCGGAGGACCCCAAGGCCGGGATGCGCGGCGCGTCCGAGCCGCTGTGGGTCGGTCCCTCCGACGGCGTCCAGGTCCAGGTGGTCCACAAGGACGGCACCACGGGCGCGCTGCCCAAGGGACTCCAGGTCAACCTGGTCGACCCGGGCGTGGTGACCGACGCCGAGGCCAAGGCGACCGAGCCGGCGGCGTTCGTCGCCGATGCGAGCAGCCCAGCGGCCACGCCCACCGATTCCACGGCACCCACCGACGGTACGACGGTGACGCCGACGGACGGCCAGACCGGCACGTCCCCCGCGCCGACCGATCCCACGTCCCCGGCTGCCACCGACACCATGACCACGGCGACGCCCACCGACTCGGCGTCCGCCTCCGGGTCCCCCTCGGCTTCGACGAGCGCGTCCCCGAGCCCGTCGGTCACCACGCCGTCCGCGCCGCCGTCCACCGTGCCCCGGCCGCCGATCACCTCGCGCGCCGACTGGGGCGCCGACGAATCGCTCAGCCCCGACCCGTCGGAGTACAACGCCGACGTCAAGGCCGTCTTCGTCCACCACACCGACGGGGCCAACGACTACTCCTGCGCCGACTCGGCCTCGATCGTGCGCGGCATCTACGCGTACCACACGCAGGTCAACGGCTGGAACGACATCGGCTACAACTTCCTCGTCGACAAGTGCGGCACCGTCTTCGAGGGCCGCAAGGGCGGCGTCGACCTGCCCGTGCTCGGCGCCCACACCTACGGCTGGAACCGGGAGTCCGCCGGCATCGCGGTGCTCGGCGAGTACACCTCCACCAGCGCCTCCGACGCCGCGCTGGCCTCCATCGCCCGCGTGGCCGCCTGGAAGCTCGGCCAGTACGGCGCCGACCCGGCCGGCACGGTGCAGCTCAACGCCGGTGCCAGCCAGCAGAACTACTTCGGCACCGGCTTCACCGCCGGCACCGCGTACACGTTCCAGCGGATCTCCGGCCACCGCGACGGCTACAACACCCAGTGTCCGGGCGACTCCCTGTACGCCCAGCTGCCCACCATCCGTGCCTGGGCGGCCGGCCCGGTGCAGGGCCTGAAGGTGGCCTCGGTCGGCGGCGCGGGCCTGTCCGGCTCGACGTACTACACCAAGGGCGCCGTCACCCTGAACTGGACGACCACCACGCCCGGTTCGCTCATCTCCAAGTTCGAGCTGCTGGTCGACGGCAAGGCCGTGACGTCCGTCGCCGGCACCGCCACCTCCGTCGGCACCACCCTGGCCCTCGGCAGCCACACCGTCGCCGTGCGCGCCGTCCACCAGTCCGGCAAGACCACCACCAGCGCCGCGGTGAACGTGGTGGCGGAGACGACCGCGCCGACGTTCACCACCACGCCGAACCTCTCGCTGCGCACCGGCACGGTCAACACCAGCGCGGTCCCGGTCACGCTCGGCTGGAAGGCCGCCGACAACGCGGCGCTGCAGAGCGTGAAGCTGCTGTCGCCGGCCACGGCCACCTTCGGCCCGACCACCACCAGCTCCAGCCGCACGGCCGCGTCCGGCACCGCCGCCACCTGGTCGATGCGGGCCTACGACTACGCCGGCAACTACCGCACCTCCTCCCCCTCCTACACCCCGGTGATCCTGCAGGAGACCTCGGCGGTGAAGTCCGGCAGCTGGACGACCCGTTCCTCCACCAGCTACCTCGGCGGGAAGTCGTACTCCAGCGGCTCCAAGGGCGCGAGCCTCACCTGGACCTTCACCGGCCGCTCCGCCTCCTGGGTGGTCTCCCGGGCCTCCAGCTCCGGCCAGGCGTACGTCTACGTCGACGGCGTCAAGGTCAGCACCCTCGACCTGAAGTCCTCCACCACCCTCTACCGGCAGGCGATCTGGACGAAGACCTGGTCCAGCAGCGCCCAGCACACCGTCAAGATCGTCGTGGTCGGCACCAGCGGCCGCCCCACCGTCACCACCGACGGCCTCGTCTACATCAAGTAACCCCCGACCCCCCGTCGGATCGGGGGTGTACGGCACAGGGGCCCTTGTCCCGCCCGGTCAGCCAGGCGGGACAAG
Source organism: Streptomyces barringtoniae (assembly GCF_020819595.1). Taxonomy (GTDB): domain Bacteria; phylum Actinomycetota; class Actinomycetes; order Streptomycetales; family Streptomycetaceae; genus Streptomyces; species Streptomyces barringtoniae. Next base: position 130,537 of record NZ_JAJHNP010000009.1, on the reverse strand, counting down.
GGCCCCTTGCGATGCGAGAGGCCGGGACCTGCTGACGACGGCAGCCCAGCCTCGGATGCGGTGGCGGGGCGTGAGGGAAACGCGGTAGGTGCCGTCCCGGACCCGGTGGACGGAGGCCGCGCGGTCCCGGTGGGCCGTGGCGGCCGGTCCGGCGTTCGTCATCGCCAGGGACGAGCCGCTGTGGCTGGCTGACCGGCCGCGGCGGCTCGTGTGCCGTCGTCCCAATGACGGGCTTGCTGACCCGCATCCCGTGCAGTCAGCAATTGCGCTGCCTGGCGCTGTGTGTGTTCCGCGGCGAGTTGAGCTTCGGCGACGACGTCACCCCGCTCGCGTATCAGGTCCTCATAGATCGGAGTGTGATCTTTTCCAGTGGAGCTGTATGTCATGGTCGGCCCACTTTCATGGCGATCAATAAAGAGGCCGGTCCACTGTCAGGCTCGGTTGAGCCGGGCAGCGATCCCGTGACCGATCAGCAAGTAGATGACGGCCGGGAGACCGTAATTGAGGACGACGCGTAGCCCCTCTGTGTCCATCGTGAAGATGTCCTGTGCCCACCAGGACAGCCAGCCCGCCGTGCCCCGTACGAATTCGACGAACACATTCGCGCGGTTCGCGTCGAGCAGGAACAGCAGGATCCACAGGCCCAGCAGTCCCGCCGCGATGTCGGCGATCGTGCAGATGGTGACGGCCGTACGCCGTGTGGTGGCCTGACGGTGCACAGAGCGGTCCGGGTCCGGCCGGTCGTTGTATGCCTGGACCGGGTCGATGTTTCTCACAGGAATATCCGATCTGACGTGGTGCCGTATCTGCGCGCTCGCGCCAGGGCACCCGGATTTAGTCGGCCGGTACCCCGCTTCTCCCCACTTCTGCGTTCCGCACGCAGTGCAGCGTTACACCGGGGTCTGTGATGTCCCGAATATGGCTGCCTATAGGGGCACTTACCTGCATGTTCACATGCCATGGCAATTTTCCGGACGGAATGGAGAAGTGTGATTGCGTGGTGCCGCAGTCCCTGACCGCCGGTATTCGCGTAATGCGTGACCGGATTATGAAGGAGGCCAGGGCGTTCCTTCACATAGTTGTCGGTCCCGCAACCGTTTCCGTTCCCCCGTGACGCTCCTGACCTGTGGCGCGCTGTTGGAAGTGACCCCGGACGGGGTCATGGCGCCCATCCTCCGGGGGGAGGCTTTGCAGGCGCCGACGTGCTGGGGCAGGTCCGGTTCCCCCCGTGCCGGGCCTGCCCCTGCTCTCCCGGAGCGGAGAGCCGTGTGGCGTTGGGCGCTCCAGGGTGTGACGGCCCGTCACTCCGGTGCGCTGTAGGAGTGGGCCCAGGGACCCAGGGGGCCTCGTGGCACCTGCTCGCCCCCTGTTCCGAGCGGGTGGTCGCGCAACGAGGGGCAGGCAGGTGAATCCCCCACGTCTGCCTGCCCCATGCGCATTCCCCCACGAAGGCTTCCGGTGCGACAGGGAGTGTGTGTCGGCCCGGGCAACCGGGACCCGAATGCCCGCAAGCCGCACCTACTGGGCCGGGGGAACTATGAGCAACGCGATGATCGGGGTGGGTGTGCAGGGTCTGCTGGCGGACCGCTATGAGTTGCAGGAGCTGCTGGGACGCGGCGCGATGGGCGAGGTGTGGCGGGCCCGCGACCACCTCCTCGGGCGGCCCGTGGCGGTCAAACTGCTGCGTGCCGAGGAGGCGGAAGACGCCGAGCGTTTCCGCCTGGAGGCACAGATCGCGGCCCGGCTCAACCACCCCAACGTCGTCGGCATGTACGACTTCGGCGCGCACCATGACCAGCCCCACCTGGTCATGGAACTCGTCGACGGCTGGAACCTGGCCCAGGAACGCTCCCTGCGCGGCGCCCTGCCCCCGGCCGAGGCGGCGGCCATCACGGCCCAGGCGGCCGCCGGCCTCGCCGCGGCACACCAGGAGGGAGTGGTCCACCGGGACGTCAAACCCGCCAACGTCATGCTGACCACCGACCGCACGGTGAAGATCACCGACTTCGGCATCGCACGCTTCGCCGAGGCGGCCGCCAGCGGCCTGACCGCCACAGGCAAGATCATCGGCACCGCCGACTACCTCGCTCCGGAACGCGCGCTGGGCCGTCCCGCGCAGCCCGCGTCCGACGTCTACTCCCTCGGCTGCGTCCTGTACGAACTGCTCACCGGGCGGCCTCCGTTCAGCGCAGCCACGTCACTGGCCGTGGTCCAGCAGCACGTCAGTGCCACACCGGCACCCCCCGACCGCCTGCGCCCCGACATCCCGCAGCCGCTCTCCGACTACGTGCTGCACATGCTCGCGAAGGACCCGGCCCACCGGCCCACCGCAGAGCAGGCAGCGGGCTGGCTCGCCGCGCAGAACGGGACACCGCGACCGGCCGAGCACGCCGGCACCACCCTCATGCCCGCCCCGGCCATTCCACCGCCTCCGGTCCCGCACGCCGGTGAATCCCGCGCCGGCACGCACTCCCGCCCGAGCGGTCGCCGCACACTGGCATCCAAAGCCGTTCTCGCCGGCGTCGGCCTCGCGCTGTTCGCCGGGGCTACGGCCCTGGGAGCCTCGCTGAATTCCCATGCCACGGCGCCTACGCCTCCGGCCGCTCCCTCACCCACTCGCATCGGATCAGCGCCCGCCGGTCGGACCCCGGCCACGACGCCATCGCCTGCCCCTTTGTCCGCCGGGACGTCGCCCGGGCCGGCGCACGGTGGCGACGAGGGCGGCGAGTGGTCAGGCAAGCACGACGACGGGAAAGCAGGAAAAGGACGGCAACGGCACTCCGGCGACTGAGCGGCTGACAGACGCCGTATACAGCCGTGGGGCAGCCAGAGGGGCCGGCTGGAGGGCCGAGACGAGGCAAGGGCTGGGCTCGCACCGCAGTAGTGCGACGCGAGCCCAGCCCTTGCCGGTCAGGGAGCGCCGTCGTCAGAAGGCGCCGGTGCCGTTGGGCGTGCCGAGGCCGGTCGGCCCGTCGTATCCCGGACGTGCGGTGCACAGGTAACTGCCGCCGCAGGAGCCGTTGCTGCCCGAGGTGACGTTGTTGAGCGCCGAGGTGTGGCTGTACGGATACGAGCCGCCGACGACCTGAGAGGTGTTTCCGGCCAGTGCGTAGACGCTCGCGATGATCGGCGACGAGACGCTGGTGCCGCCGACTTCGACCCATCCGTCGGCACCCTGTGCGACACCGAGTTGAAGCTCGGTGTCGCACAACAACCCGCCGCCGCAGCTGTTGTACGAGTCGTAGACCGCCACCCCGGTGTTGGGGTCGGCGACCGCAGCCACATCGGCGACCGTGCGCTTGGCGCATCCGGAGTCATGCTGCCAGGACGGCTTGGCCTCGTACGCCGAGCAGCCCGAGCCCGCCCCGCTCCAGGCCGTCTCCGTCCAGCCACGCGCGTTGGACGCCCTGCTCAGCGAGGTGCCGCCCACGGCAGTGACGTACCGGGAGGACGCCGGCCAGGAGACGCCGTAACCGGAGTCACCCGAGCTCGCTGTGATCGCGACGCCGGGGTGGTTGAAGTGCGAGTCGAAGGAGGTGACGGTGTTGTCCTCGGACCCACCCCAGCTGTCGGAGACCGAGACGACGCCCGAAGTGGTGGCGGCGGTGTCCTCGGCCCTCATGAGATCCGATACGTTCGCCGACTTCGCCTCGACCAGGAGGATGTGGCAGCCGGGGCATGTCGCCGAGACCATGTCGAGGTCGAGGCTGATCTCCTCGGACCATCCGTAGTCACCGGCGGGCAGCGGCGATGCCTGCCCGCTCTGGTTCACCTTGCGGAAACAGCCGTTGGCGCGGGTGCACGACGGCAGACCGTAGGCGCGGCGGTAAGCGGCCAGGTCGGACTCGGCGTTCGGGTCGTCCATGGCGTCGACGATCGCCACCGTTCGACCGGATCCCGAGGTACCGCCCAGTTTGTAGGCGGAACGCAGATCGGACGGCACGTACCCCATTGTGGTCGGGGATCCGGTGGTGAACGGTGACATGCGGCCCGAGGCGGTGCGGTGGGCCTTCATGACGCCGAAACAGCGGGCTTGTCCGGCTTGCAGGGGATGGAAGCAGCCGAAGCCCGTCGCCCCCGCGGACGCGGACGTGCGCGGGGCGGACGAGAGCGTGGCGGCCTGGACACCGGTGGCCAGACCGATGGTGAGGCCGGTGACGGTGAAGATGAGCATCGCGGTGAGGGCAGCTGCCATCCGCCGCACCCGCCGTCTCGGTCGGTGGTGGTGGATCACCGGGGATCCGGAGGGTATCTCGCGTCGGTGCATCAAGCCTCCGTGCGGTTTCGGGCGGTTCGGAAGGGCCACATGACGAAAAGCAGCCTTGACAGACGGCATGTCAGGACAGCTGCGGGCCGGATGGTTTCACCATGCGGCCGCCGTCTTCCGCCGGTCAAGGCCATGCCAATGCAGGTGTTGTGGGGCTGCCGCGGTGAGCGAGTGAACCGCCGGTGATGACGCCGGACACGGACTGGACTGCCGAGCCGGACGGCGCGGAATGCACGATTGTGGTGGGGCGCGTCGTACAGCACGGGCCCGACGGGTGCCGTCCGAGCCGTCGCCGACCCGGAGCAGGTGCAGTCCGGGTACGTCGATGATCGAAACAACAAACCCCAGGCCACTGACCTGGGGTTTCATCGTGGAGCGGGTGACGAGAACCGAACTTGCGCTCTCAGGTCGGGAAGCGACGACGCCTGGACGGGTTCCGTGGGCCCTGACCAGCGCAGATACCTGGTCCGGGTGGGCTCGGCCACCGGCTGTCGTTCGACGTCGACTCCGTAGGCGCGGGTGAGGCCGCCGAGGCCGTCTGCCCATCCCTGACCGAGGGCCTGTGGCTTCCATGCGGGTAGGCCGTCGCCAGCCCGTGCCGCCCCGGCTCAAGCACCAGCTCGACGGTCACACCCCGGTCGGCATGAAACCGCTTCGGCGTCCACATCGAGGACGCGGGGGCCACCTCCGAGGCCTGGTGGCCGCCGGCATTCCGAAACCGGCCGAAGGCTTCACCGACCGCCCCTCGCCGAGTACCGGCCGGGGGGCCATGGACCCGGAAGGCAACTGGTTCGACCTCTCGGAACACGGCTTCGGCGGCCCGTGACCGCCGTCCGACGCCACCGGTTCCCGAACCCCGACCGGACGTTCATCAGCCGGCCCGGACGGTCCCAGGACGGGGGCAGCACCCACGCGAACAGCTCCCGGGACCGCCCGGACCGGATCAGTCGGCCAGCCGGTTGACGGCACCGGCGGTGATGCCCTCCATGTAGCCGGGGTCGTCGCTGGGCTGACCGGTGAGTTCGACGATGCCGAACCTGTGGCCGCTGCGGATCACCGCGACGCCGCCGGCAACCTTGCCGTCGCCGCTGAAGGCCGGGTACCAACTTCCCTCGCCGGCTTTGACGGTGATCGTGTGCCCCTTGCCGTAGTGCCAGTGACCACGCGGCTCGTCCTGGCAGCCGCGCACCAGCTTGTCGAGCTGCTTCTCGTACGAGGCCGCCGATGTGTCGGTGGTACCGTCCGCGACGGATTCGGTCAGCGAGGTGTCTTTGGTGTCGAAGGTCCAGGTCACGTCGGCATAGGCGGCGGCCTTCCCCTTGGTCAGCTCTCGCATCGTCTTCTCGCCGGAGCATGCCGAGAGAGCTTGCTTCCCGGTCAGGTCCACCGTCGCGCGGACCGGGGCCAGGCCCTGCTGGAAGAAGTCGTCACTCTGCATCAGGCCGGCGGAGCCGAGGCCGGGTGCGGCAGGAGCGGCGGCAAGGGCGGTCGCCGACCGGCTCGCAGAACTCGTGTCCGCGCCGGCGGCGGGAAGCGCGCCGATGCCGACCGCTATCAGGGCGGCACCGACACAGGCGGCTGTTCCTGCGGTACGACCGCGACGCGCGAACTTCCTGCGGGCTGCCTGGTTGTCGAACATCTCATCTCCTGTCTGGTCGCGACGCGGTTGGCGTCGTCGTACATCTGGGAGATGCCGGAGGTGCGGGAGATGTTGGATAGCGACCTACCGCGATCAATGTGACCCCCGTCACGTCCACTGGTGGGGCGGGGGCGGTCTCAGAGCCGTGTCACGGCCGCACGGACGATCCGCGTCATCGCTGCCGTGTCCAGACAGGCATCAATCTCCAGGACCCCGTAGTGCGAGCCGTTGCGGAGTATGGCGACGCCTCCACACGGCTCCTTGCCTCGTGGCGCGGTCCCTGTGGTGTTCAGGTCGCCGCCGTACACACCCATCCAACTCGCGGTGATGTCCGCAGCGACGTCGATCGTGTGCGTCGGCCCGTAGATCCAGTGGGTGGCGGGCTCGCTCTGGCACGGCACTTCCTCCAGCAGCAGGCGTTCCGCAAAGTTCTGAGCCAGTGCGCGGCTTCCGGCGTCGTCGGCGACTTCGCGTGCGACCTGATCGTCGATGTTCGCCGCCTCGGTAGGGTCGCCGTGGCCCGTGTCCTTGCTCGTCACCAAGCCGCGGAAGTGCGCGTCGTACGCTCCCAGCGTCTCACCGAGGGTCTTCTCGCCGGTGCAGGTCGCGTTGGCGTAGTTGCCGTCTCCGACGCGGTCCCGCACGTAGATGCGCTTGGAGAGACCCACCTTCCGGAACTCGGCCGCTGTCAGCAAGTGCCGGTTCGTCATGGGTCCGCTCGCGGGCCTCGGCGTCGGAGAGCCGTTGCCCGGCGAGGACGCCGCAGCGCCTGGCGTCACCTTCGGGGTGGCCGGAGCAGAGGGCGCGGGCAGGACGAACCGGCCGGTCAACAGGCCGAGTCCGACGGCTACCGCCAGGATGACGACGATCGTCCGAGGACGCACGGCAGCACCTCCCGGCCAGCGGTCGAGCTGATGCCAGGTGAGAGCGGGAGGCCGGGGCGTCTCAGAGGCCACCGCCGAGGCGGTCCCGCATGAAGCGACGGGCCTGATGGATGCGGTCCTTGACCGTGCCCAAAGGAGCGCCGGTGATCTCGGCGACCTGAAGATAGGTCAGGTCTCCGAGATCGCGGAGCACGAAGGACTCCACCAGTGCCGGGTGCCGCTCCTCCAGTGCGGCCAGCGACTCCATCAGGTCCAGGCGGGTCCCCGCGATGACGCTCGTCGTCCGTGGATCGACACCGTCGGGAACGATGGCATGGCTGTCCTCCGCGCGTCGGCGCATCGAGCGATACGTGGACCTGGCGGCGTTCGAGGCGATCACTGTCACCCAGCCGAGGAACGAGCCTCGCCCGGTGTACTCGTGCAGATGGGTGCTGATGGACAACAGGGCGTCCTGCGCCGCCTCTTCGGCGTCGGCGTGGTGCGGAAGAAACCGGGAGCAGCGGCGCATCACGGTGGGCCGAAGCCTGACGAGGAGGCGGTCCAGGGACGCCCGGTCACCTGCCTGGGCAGACGCCACGAGCTGCGTCAGCTCATCCTCCTCGAGCACCCTGCTGTCCCCCCGCTATCGTCCGACCTGGACCCCACTGGGTCGCACGGAAGTTCCCGACTACAGCCGGCCACATCCGCCACATCCGCCACATCGCCCCGGGAAAAATGTTGCCACATGCAGAAGCTAGGTCGTTATCTCCTTGAGGACAGGCTGGGAGCCGGTTCGTTCGCCACTGTCTGGAAGGCATACGACCCCGAGCTCGACACCGATGTCGCGGTCAAGGTGCTGGCCGACAACTGGGCGTCGAACGCCGATGTACGACAGCGCTTCCTGGCGGAGGCGAGGCTGCTCCGCAGGATCTCCAGCCCACGTGTCGTGCGCGTTCACGACGTCGGCGTCCAGGACGACCGGCCGTACTTCGTCATGGACTACGTCCGAGGCGGCACGCTGGCCGAGAAGACAGGGCACTGCCGGCCCGCGGAGGCGCTCCGGCTCGCGGCCGAGGCCGGGTACGCAGTTCAGGTGCTCCATGACGCGGGCGTCATCCACCGCGACATCAAGCCGTCGAACCTCCTGCTCGACACCGGCCGCACGCCTGCCGCCGTACTTGTCGCGGACCTCGGCAGCGCGAAGCAACTGGCCGATGCGTCGGGGCTGACGGTCACCACCGGCACTCCCGCGTACATGGCGCCCGAACAGGCCTTCCAGACGGGCGGGTTCGACGGTCGAGCCGATGTGTACGCCCTCGGTGTCGTCGCGTTCGAGTTGTTGACCGGACGCAAGCCGTTCGGGTCGGGCGGTCGCACAGTCCTTGTGACGCAGCAGGCGTCGACGACGTCGTTGCCGACCCTTCCCAGGGAGCTGGGGGTTCCGGACGGCATCGAAACACTGCTTCGCGCTGCGCTGTCCGTTGAACCTGACGAACGACCGCAGACCGCGCAGGCGTTCGCGGATGCGCTGCTGTCACGGGAGGGAGAGGAGCGGGCGTCGGTCAGGTCTTCGGGGCCGACGCGCCTGATGGTCTGGCTCGCGGCGGTCGTCGTGTTCCTGATGACAACGGTGCTGACCTGGTTGTTCCGCTGAACTTGCGGGTACCGCGTCCCATACGGAAGGTGCCGCCTGTTCGCGAGCGTGCACTGCTGGGCGAGCGGGCGCACTGCACTGGCGACGTACCGGTGACGAGTCCACCCGCTTGCGGATCTCCGTTCTCGCCCGCCGACCTGTACTCGTACCCGACACGGGAGAGCCGGCCGGTCATGGTCGAGCCGTCGGAGCCGGGCGCTTCTGGCCGTACGGCCTGGATCACGACAACGAGTACTCGAACACGGCGGCCGACCGCCACGTCCGGAAGCCGGGGCGAAGGGAGCCCCGGCTCACTGGGTCAGGACCCCCGGTGGGCCCGTCGCGACTCGGCCCGCCAAGGGGACAACAAAACCCCAGGCCACTGACCTGGGGTTTCTCTCTGGAGCGGGTGACGAGAATCGAACTCGCGCTCTCAGCTTGGGAAGCTGATGTTCTACCATTAAACTACACCCGCGTAACTCGGACATGATCCTCGCGGGGTCGATGTCCGGACCTTGCTCACTCTACATCATCGCAGACCCCTGGTGCTCGGGCCCGGGGGTCTGAGTCTGTTTCAGGGGTGGGATCCGGCTGCGCGTGGGGCGAGTTGGGGCGTACCGTGGAGGCCTCGCGGAGGGCTCGGGCGAGGCCGGAGTGCCGCCTGGAGAGTCGTGTCTTTGATCCCGTAATGTGGCTTTTGTCGTCAGGGTGGGAAGCCCGACGAGGCTCTTGGGGAAGGGACTTAAGGGACTTGATGGAACGCACCGTCGTCCGCTGTGCGGACGGGCACGTCTTCAGCGCCGCTTCGTTCCCGATGCAGCAGGCCGATCGGCTCGGCCCCGGCCGGCTCATGAGGTGCCCCCGGTGCGCCCGGCTCCGCAGTGTGGTGCCGGTCGCCCTGGAGAAGCGGTAGCGCAGCAGCGGTACCAGAGGCACCAGCGGTAACGAGGGACAGCAGGGCTAACACAGACGGCCAGCTGCAACAGACACGCCAGCGGTAACACAGGCGCGCGGAGTCGTCACGATTGTCACGGCTCCGCGCGCCTTGCGTATCCTCGCTACGTGCTTCTCTCAGACAAGGACATCCGGGCCGAGATCGACGCCGGGCGGGTACGGATCGATCCCTACGACGAATCCATGGTGCAGCCGTCGAGCGTCGATGTTCGGCTGGACCGTTACTTCCGGGTGTTCGAGAACCACCGGTACCCGCACATCGACCCCTCGGTCGAGCAGCCCGATCTGACCCGGCTGGTCGAGCCGGAGGGCGACGAGCCGTTCATCCTGCACCCCGGGGAGTTCGTGCTCGCCTCCACGTACGAGGTCATCAGCCTGCCCGATGACCTCGCCTCCCGTCTCGAGGGGAAGAGCTCGCTCGGGCGGCTCGGCCTCGTCACGCACTCCACCGCCGGGTTCATCGACCCCGGCTTCAGCGGGCACGTCACCCTTGAGCTGTCCAACCTCGCCACCCTGCCGATCAAGCTCTGGCCCGGGATGAAGATCGGCCAGCTGTGCATGTTCCGGCTCAGCTCGCCCGCCGAGTTCCCGTACGGCAGCGAGCGCTACGGCTCCCGGTACCAGGGGCAGCGCGGGCCCACCGCCTCGCGGTCCTACGTCAATTTCCACCGGACCCAGGTGTGAGGTCAGCCACAAACATGAGTGACGTTCGGGAGAATCTGACCTACGAGCGGTTCGGCGCCGCGGTCCGCGAGCTCGCGCAGACCATCGCCGACGACGGGTACGAGCCCGACATCGTGCTCAGCATCGCCCGGGGCGGGGTGTTCGTCGCGGGCGGCCTCGCGTACGCCCTCGACTGCAAGAACATCCACCTCGTGAACGTGGAGTTCTACACCGGCGTGGGGACCACCCTGGAAATGCCCGTCATGCTGGCGCCCGTCCCCAATGTGATCGACTTCTCCGACAAGAAGGTGCTGATCACCGACGACGTCGCCGACACCGGCAAGACGCTGAAGCTCGTGCGCGACTTCTGCCTCGACACCGTCGCCGAGGTGCGCTCCGCGGTGATCTATGAGAAGTCCCACTCCCTGGTGAAGTGCGAGTACGTCTGGAAGCGGACCGACGACTGGATCAACTTCCCGTGGAGTGTCCTGCCTCCGGTGAGCAGGTCGGGGGAGGCTGCCAAGCCGAACAAGGAGGCCCTGTAGGCCGGCCCCGATTCACTTCGCGCCCTGTACGCCGCGGGGAGCGCCAGGACGCGGCGCGGTGGGACGAGGTGAACCCGTAGGGACAGGAGCGGCACTCGGTCGCCGAGGGCGGCACGACGAGCCTTCGCCGACGCGCCGCCCCGGACGAGAAGCACTGCACCGGCGACCGGCGGTCAGTGCCCTGCGGCTGCGCCTTCTCCGTCCCGGTCCGTGGGTCATCGAGTCACATCAGTCCGGAGTGTCGAGCCGCCCGTGGTGAAGCGGAAGGCTAGAACGTGCCCAGCTTCACGATCGACAGCAGCGCGATCAGCTGGATCGCCGACGCCCCCAGCGCCCGCGGCCAGGGCAGGTCGTGGGAGCGGGAGACCATCAGGGTCAACAGGGCGCCCGCGCCGATCCAGGTGGCCCAGCCGAGCAGCTGGACGAAGGTCGCGTCGCCGCCGAAGAACATGGCGACCAGCAGTCGTGGCGCGTCCGTGAGGGCCGTGATCAGCATGGACAGGCCGACCGTCGGCTGCCAGGCGCCGTCGCCGCCGAGCTGACGGGCCAGGGTGTGGGTGACCACGCCCAGGACGAACAGGCCGAGCACCATCACGACCGCCGTGATCAGCACGATCGGCACCGCGTTGGCGAGCGTGGCGCCGATGGCGTCCTTGCGGGCGTTGTCGAAGCCGAAGACGGCCAGCAGGCCGTACAGGAAGGTGGTGATGAGCGCCGGGGCCCACATCGTGTAGTCGCGCATGCGCAGGAACGTCTGGTCGGGGGAGAGGACGATCCCCTTCAGCAGTTCCTTCCAGTGCAGCCGCGGGCCCAGCGGGGCGGCGGGCGCCGCGGTCGAGCCGGCCTGGTAGGTCGCGCCGTGCGTGTAACCGGCGGCCTCGTCGATCGAGAACGCCTGGGTGTGGCCCGGGTTGTTGGCCGCGTACGGGTCTGGACCGGGAGCGCCGCCGCCCGGGTGGCCGTCGTCGTCCCCGAAGTACTCCGGCCCGTCGTCGCCCCGGCCGGGGTAGCCGTAGGACTGTCCCGGCCGTCCGTACGGCTGCTGCCCCTGCTGCGGGTACGACCGCTGTCCGGGCGGCGGGTACGACTGCTGCGGGTACGGCCGCTGCGGTGCCTGCGGGTAGCCGTACGCGGGCCCCGCGGGCTGCCCGTACGACGGTCCCGGCTGCCCGTGCTGCGGTCCGGGCCGGCCGTACGACGGTCCCTGCGGCGCCTGCTGTCCTTGGGGGGTGCGGTTGTCCCGGCCCCCGCGTCCGATCCTGAATCCAGCCACGTCATCGAACGTACCTGGTCCCGGAGAGTGACATGCCGGGCCCGGGCGTCCGGGCCCGGCTTTGCGGCCGACCTGTGACATCCCCTAAGGGACCGTCAGCGAATCGACCAGGGGGCGCTCAGGGATTTCCCCCGGTTTCCCGCTCCGGCAGGGGGCCCCGGCGTTCATGCGTGTGTCCGACAGGCCGCGACACCCCGGGGCGGCGGCGGAGCGCGGTGGTGGTGGGCGAGGATGGTGCCATGAGCGTAGTGAAGATCAATGTGCTGACCGTGCCCGCCGAGCAGCGGGAGGTGCTGGAGAAGCGGTTCGCCTCCCGGGCCCACGCGGTGGAGAGCTCCGACGGCTTCGAGTGGTTCGAGCTGCTGCGTCCCGTCGAGGGCACCGACACCTACCTCGTCTACACGCGCTGGCGTGACGACGAGTCCTTCCAGGCGTGGCTGGAGGGGCCGATGAAGGCCGCCCACCAGGGCGGCGGCGAGGGCGGCGGCGAGGGCGCCGAGCGCCCGAAGCCCGCGGCCTCCGGCTCCACCCTGTGGTCCTTCGAGGTGGTGCAGCAGGCGGGGCCGAAGGAGGCGTAGCCGCTGGCCGGCAACTGCATTGGCAGCAGGGCGTGTTGGCATGCGTCCTCTCGGTGCATGGGGTCTGCCCGTGACCTGTAGTCGCCCGCTGACCATCCCCGAAAGGCGCCGGCACCATGGACGAGCGACAGCAGCACACCGAAGCCGCGCTGGAGGAGGCGGCGGAGGTGTTCCAGCGGCTGCGGCCGCGGCTGTTCGGGGTCGCCTACCGCATCCTGGGCAGCGTCGCGGAGGCCGAGGACGTCGTCCAGGAGGTGTGGGTGCGCTGGCAGGGCGCCGACCGGGGCGCGGTGCTGGACCCCGGGGCGTTCCTCGCGACGGTCGCTACCCGGCTGGCCGTCAACGTGGCCCAGTCGGCGCGGGTCCGCCGTGAGGCCTACGTGGGACCGTGGCTGCCCGAGCCCGTGGACACCAGCGTCGATCCGCAGGTCGGCGCGGAGTGTGGTGAGGCGCTGGAGCTGGCCGTGCTGGTGGTCCTGCAGAAGCTGAACCCGGTCGAGCGGGCGGCCTACGTGCTGCGCGAGGCGTTCGCGTACTCGTACGGCGAGATCGCGGGCATGCTGGAGCTGAGCCAGGCCAACGCGCGGCAGATCATCAGCCGGGCTCGCAAGCGCCTGTCCGCCGAGCGCCGCGAGCCGGTGGCGGCGGCACAGCACCGACGGCTGGTCGAGGCCTTCGTCGCCGCCGCGCGGCACGGTGACGTGGCCGCCCTGGAGAGAGTGCTGTCGGCCGACGCCGTCGCCTACGCGGACGGCAACGGCATGCGCGGTGTGGCCCGGCTGGCGGTGGTGGGGGCCGGGCGCGTGGCCAGGATCAGCGCCTTCACCCGGAAGTTCTTCCCCGGCGCCGAGTACGGCGTCGTCGAGGCCAACGGCCGTCCCGGCCTACGTCTCACGCAGGACGGGGTCACCGTCGCCCTGGTCGGCGTCACGGCCGGCCCGGACGGCATCGACGGGCTGTACTGGATCCTGGCCCCCGACAAGCTACGCGCCTACGAGCGGTCCGCCCGCAGACCCACGGGCCACGCGTGAGGCACGTCCGCCATCGCAGGGCGTTCGGCTGGCCGCGGCGCAAGGGCGGCGCCCCGGCCGCAGACCCACGGGCCACGCGTGACGCACGCCCAGCCGCCGCGGGTCCGTCGGTCGCCGGCGGTGCACGGGCGGCGCTCCGGCCGATCGGGGGTCGTAGCGGACGGGTGATGCCGCGGGCGGCCTCTTCGGTCGGCCGTGACGGGCGATGAGCTGCGGGCCTGCGAGCGGTCCGCCCGCAGACCCACGGGCCACCCCTGACGGACGTCCGTCACCGCAGGGTGGTCGGCTGGCGGCGACGCCGCGGGTCCGTTGGCCGCCGGCGACACAAGGGCGGCGCTCCGGCCGATCGGGGGTCGTAGCGGACGGGTGATGCCGCGGGCCCCTTCGGTCGGCCGTGACGGGCGATGAGCTGTGGGTCTGCGAGCGGTCCGCCCGCAGGCCCACGGGCCGCCCGTGGCGCACGCCCAGCCGCCGCAGGGCGGTCGGCTGGCGGCGACGCCGCAGGTCCGTGGGCCGCCCGCGGCGCAAGGGCGGCGCCCCGGCCGACCGGGGGCCGTAACGGACGCGCGACGCCGCAGACACTCGGTCGCCCCTGGCGCACCCGCGGCGGTGGGCCGTCGGCTAGTTCCGCGCGAGCCAGTCCTCGTACCGGGTGGCGGCGAGGTGCGCGGTGGCGTCGCCCACGAGTACGTCGGGCATGCCCGCGAACGGTCCGGCGGTCTCGTCGGTGACGACGGTACGGCCGTCCGGCTTCGCCGCCAGGGTGATCTCGCCGAACCGGTCGAGCCGCTGGATCTCGGGGCCCGCGATGTTGCGCACGCCGTTCGACGGCTCGCCCTGCGCCGCCTCCGCGACGGCGGCGGCGACGTCGGCGGAGGCCATGGGACGCAGCCGCAGGGACGGCAGGTGCACCTCCGTGCCCTCGGTGCACATGTCCATCACCGGAGCGATGAACTCGAAGAACTGCGTGGCGCGCACGATGCTGTAGGGCACGCCGCTGTTGCGCACGGCCTCCTCCTGGGCGACCTTGGCCCGGTAGTAGCCGTAGTCGGGTACCTGGTCGACGCCGACGATGGACAGCGTGACGTGGTGGCGCACGCCCGCCTCCTTCTCGGCCGCGAACAGGTTCCGCGCCGAGCGGGTGAAGAAGTCCAGCGCGGGCTCGGTGTCGAAGGACGGGGAGTTCGAGACGTCCACGACCACGTCCGCGCCCTTGAGCGCGTCCGCCAGACCCTCGCCGGTGAGGGCGTTCACCCCTGTGGAGGGAGCGGCCGGTACGGCCTCGTGACCGCCCTCGCGCAAGCGTGCGACCACCTGTGAGCCGATGAGCCCCGTACCGCCGACAACCACGATCTGCATTACTGTCTCCGTTCGCTGACCGGACCTTCCGGCGGGTGCCGGCGCCTTCCGCCGGACCCGGTGCGTGAGCACGCACACCAGCAGGACAGGGCAGCGGCCGGATCTGTGACAGCCGGGCGGGGCGTCCGGGTGTCGGTGCGCCCCCGCGATCAACCGTGCCGTCGCCGCCCGGCGAGCATCTTCGGCAAGCCCGGCCTCACCGTCTCCGAGGAGACGCACCCCCGGGTGCCGGCCGTACGGGCCTGTCCGAACCGGTGAGGACATGACGGCGCCCCCTGCCTGTGCGGGGCAGGGGGCGCCGTACGACGGGGACAGCCGCCGTCACTTCACCGGCTCGGGCTCCGGCTCGGTCTCGCTCTCCGTCTCGCCGGCCGGGTCGACCGGGGTCCTCACCGAGTCGAGCAGCAGCTGGGCCACGTCCACGACCTGGATGGACTCCTTGGCCTTGCCCTCGTTCTTCTTGCCGTTGACCGAGTCGGTCAGCATGACCAGGCAGAACGGGCAGGCCGTGGAGACGATGTCCGGGTTCAACGACAGAGCTTCATCGACGCGCTCGTTGTTGATGCGCTTGCCGATCCGCTCCTCCATCCACATCCGGGCGCCGCCGGCGCCGCAGCAGAAGCCGCGCTCCTTGTGGCGGTGCATCTCCTCGTTGCGCAGGCCGGGGACCTTGCCGATGATCTCGCGCGGGGGCGTGTAGATCTTGTTGTGGCGGCCCAGGTAGCACGGGTCGTGGTAGGTGATGATGCCCTCGACCGGGGTGACCGGGATCAGCTTGCCCTCGTCCACCAGGTGCTGCAGCAGCTGGGTGTGGTGGATGACCTCGTAGTCGCCGCCGAGCTGCGGGTACTCGTTGCCGATCGTGTTGAGGCAGTGCGGGCAGGTGGCGACGATCTTCTTCGCCGACTTCGGCTTCTTGGTCGACTCGTCCTCGTCGTCCTCGCCGAACGCCATGTTCAGCGCGGCCACGTTCTCCATGCCGAGCTCCTGGAACAGGGGCTCGTTGCCCAGGCGGCGGGCGGAGTCACCGGTGCACTTCTCGTCGCCGCCCATGATCGCGAACTTGACGCCCGCGATGTGCAGCAGCTCGGCGAAGGCCTTGGTGGTCTTCTTGGCGCGGTCCTCCAGGGCGCCGGCGCAGCCGACCCAGTACAGGTACTCGACCTCGGTGAGGTCCTCGATGTCCTTGCCGACGACCGGGACCTCGAAGTCGACCTCCTTGGTCCACTCCAGGCGCTGCTTCTTCGCCAGGCCCCAGGGGTTGCCCTTCTTCTCCAGGTTCTTGAGCATCGTGCCCGCCTCGGAGGGGAAGGCGCTCTCGATCATGACCTGGTAGCGGCGCATGTCGACGATGTGGTCGACGTGCTCGATGTCCACGGGGCACTGCTCGACGCAGGCGCCGCAGGTGGTGCAGGACCACAGCACGTCCGGGTCGATGACGCCGTTCTCCTCGGCGGTGCCGATCAGCGGGCGCTCGGCCTCGGCGAGCGCGGCGGCGGGGACGTCCTTCAGCTGCTCCTCGGAGGCCTTCTCCTCGCCCTCCACGGTCTTGCCGCCGCCGGCCAGCAGGTACGGCGCCTTGGCGTGGGCGTGGTCCCGCAGGGACATGATCAGCAGCTTCGGGGAGAGCGGCTTGCCGGTGTTCCAGGCGGGGCACTGCGACTGGCAGCGGCCGCACTCGGTGCAGGTGGAGAAGTCCAGCAGGCCCTTCCAGGAGAACTGCTCGACCTGGGAGACGCCGAAGACGTCGTCCTCGCCGGGGTCCTCGAAGTTGATCGGCTTGCCGCCGGAGGTCATCGGCAGCAGGGCGCCGAGGGAGGTCTCGCCGTCCGCGTTGCGCTTGAACCAGATGTTCGGGAAGGCGAGGAAGCGGTGCCAGGCCACACCCATGTCCGTCATCAGCGAGACCGTGATCATCCATACGAAGGACGTCCCGATCTTGATCATGGCGGTGAGGTAGACCAGGTTCTGCAGCGTGGAGACGCTCAGGCCCTTGAACGCGAGCACCAGGGGGTACGAGGCGAAGTACGCGGCCTCGTAGCCGTGCACGTCGGCGAGGGCACCCTCCAGGCCGCGCAGGGTCATGATCGCGAGGCCGATGACCAGGATGACGGACTCGACGAAGTAGGCCTGGCCGAAGTTGGAGCCCGCGAAGCGGGACTTCCGCCCCGGGTTGCGCGGGTGGCTCAGCTGGCGGATGACGATCAGGGTGAGGATGCCGAGCGTGGTCATCGTGCCGATGAACTCGACGAACAGCTCGTACGGCAGCCAGTGCCCGATGACCGGCAGCGTCCAGTCGGCCTGGAAGAGCTGGCCGAAGGCGTTCACCAGCGTCAGCACGAGCGAGAAGAAGCCGACGGCGACGAACCAGTGCGCGACGCCGACGACGCCCCACCGGTTCATCCGGGTGTGGCCGAGGAACTCCCGGATCACCGTGGCGGTGCGGGCGGTCCAGTCGTTGGTCCGGGTACCCGCCGGGACGTCCTGCCCGAGCCGGACGAACCGGTAGATCTGCGCGATGGCGCGGCTGAACAACGCGACGCCGACCACGGCGAGTACCAGCGACACGATGATCGCGGCGAGTTGCATGTGGGGCTCCTCGGGCCTGCGAGGGGTTCTTCGAGGGAATTATTACTAAGCGGTAACTTATGTAGTCCGTCTGAGACTACCCCCATCTTCCTGCGGGTTGCAGCCGGGCGCGGGGTGATGAGCGTCATCCCAGGGTCATCGGATCGTGTTATTCATACCTAATCGCCCCTTTCGCCCCTACCTTAGAGCCGTGCTCTACGGGATCGCCGCCGCCACCGCCGCCCTGCTCCTCGCCGCCTTGCTCTCGGCGCTGCTCAGGGTGCCCGCGCTGCGGGCGGGCATCGTCGACCGGCGCCGTCAGCGGCGGCTGCCGCTGCTCGGCGGGCTCGCCGTGGTGGTGGTCACCTGTCTCGTCGCCTGGGTGGGGCAGCGCACCGCGATCGCGCCGCTCGGGGAAGGGGTCGACCGGCTGCTGGTCGCCGCCGCCTCGGTCGCCGCGCTGGGCCTGGTCGGCGACGTCTGGCGGATCCGCGCGCGCGTGCTCGTCGCCGGTACGGCCGTGGCGGCGGCCTGCGTGGTGCCGTACCAGGAGACGGGCGTGCTGGGCGGGATCCTCGCCGTGGGGTGGATCGTCGTCGCCTCCCTCGCCTTCAAGGGGCTGGATCACGCGGACGGGCTCGCGGGGACCGTCGGGGTCGTCACCGCGTTCGGGGCGGGGGCCTGCGCGGCCGCCGAACTGATGGACGGGCTCGCGGTCCTGCTGAGCGTCCTCGCCGCCGCCCTGACCGGCTTCCTGATGCACAACTGGCATCCCGCGCGGATCGGGCTCGGCGCCTGCGGCTCGCTGTTCACCGGGTTCCTGCTGTCGTCGTCCCTCGTCTTCACGCGCGCGGGGTACGGGCTCGTGCCGAGCGTGGCGGTGATGTTCTGTCTCAGTGCGGTGGCCGTCGCCGACGCCGTCCTCGTGGTCCTCGCCCGGCGGCTGGCCGGGCGTCCGCTGCTGCGGCGCGGCCCCGACCATCTCGTGCACCGGCTGCGCCCGCTCGGTCTCACCCCGCAGGGATCCGTCGTGCTCCTGGGGGCCGGCACCTTCTCCTCGGTGCTCGTCGGGGTGCTCGTGCACACCGGATGGACCGGCGAGGGGGCCGTGCTGTGGGTGGCCGGAGGGGTGCTGTTGATCGTCGGTGTCGTCCTTCGCATCCCTGTCCAGCAACCCCGGCGGGCGCCATCGACGCAGGTCAGCGGCCCATTGCGTGTAAGGAACGGATAAGACTTGAGTCCGGCCGACTCAGGTCTGTTGACCCGGGGCGGGCCGTCGTGCACACTTGAGTCCGTTCCACTCAAGTCAGCTGGAGGAATCAACCATGGCACGTGCGGTCGGCATCGACCTGGGCACGACTAACTCCGTCGTCAGCGTTCTGGAGGGCGGCGAGCCCACCGTCATCACCAACGCCGAGGGTGCCAGGACCACGCCGTCCGTCGTCGCCTTCGCCAAGAACGGTGAGGTGCTCGTCGGCGAGGTCGCCAAGCGTCAGGCGGTCACGAACGTGGACCGGACCATCCGCTCGGTGAAGCGCCACATGGGCACCGACTGGAAGATCCAGCTCGACGGCAAGGACTTCAACCCGCAGCAGATCTCCGCGTTCATCCTGCAGAAGCTGAAGCGGGACGCCGAGGCCTACCTGGGCGAGAAGGTGACCGACGCGGTCATCACCGTCCCGGCGTACTTCAACGACTCCGAGCGTCAGGCGACCAAGGAGGCCGGTGAGATCGCCGGTCTGAACGTCCTGCGCATCGTCAACGAGCCGACCGCGGCCGCGCTGGCCTACGGCCTCGACAAGGACGACCAGACGATCCTCGTCTTCGACCTCGGTGGCGGTACCTTCGACGTCTCGCTGCTGGAGATCGGCGACGGTGTCGTCGAGGTGAAGGCCACCAACGGTGACAACCACCTCGGTGGTGACGACTGGGACCAGCGCGTCGTCGACTACCTGGTCAAGCAGTTCGCGGCCGGCCACGGCGTGGACCTCGGCAAGGACAAGATGGCCCTGCAGCGTCTGCGCGAGGCCGCCGAGAAGGCCAAGATCGAGCTGTCCTCCTCCACCGAGACCTCGATCAACCTGCCGTACATCACGGCGTCCGCCGAGGGCCCGCTGCACCTGGACGAGAAGCTCACCCGGGCTCAGTTCCAGCAGCTGACGGCCGACCTGCTGGAGCGCTGCAAGACGCCGTTCCACAACGTCATCAAGGACGCCGGCATCTCCATCAACGAGATCGACCACGTCGTCCTCGTCGGTGGCTCCACCCGTATGCCCGCCGTCGCCGAGCTCGTCAAGGAGCTGACCGGCGGCAAGGAGGCCAACAAGGGCGTGAACCCGGACGAGGTCGTCGCCATCGGCGCCTCGCTCCAGGCCGGTGTCCTCAAGGGCGAGGTCAAGGACGTCCTGCTGCTCGACGTCACCCCGCTGTCCCTCGGTATCGAGACCAAGGGCGGCATCATGACCAAGCTGATCGAGCGCAACACCACGATCCCGACCAAGCGCTCCGAGATCTTCACCACGGCCGAGGACAACCAGCCGTCGGTGCAGATCCAGGTCTACCAGGGCGAGCGCGAGATCGCGGCGTACAACAAGAAGCTCGGCATGTTCGAGCTGACCGGTCTCCCGCCGGCGCCGCGCGGCGTCCCGCAGATCGAGGTCTCCTTCGACATCGACGCCAACGGCATCATGCACGTCACGGCGAAGGACCTCGGCACCGGCAAGGAGCAGAAGATGACCGTCACCGGCGGCTCCTCGCTGCCGAAGGACGAGGTCGACCGGATGCGCCAGGAGGCCGAGCAGTACGCGGAGGAGGACCACCGCCGCCGCGAGGCCGCCGAGACCCGCAACCAGGGCGAGCAGCTCGTCTACCAGACCGAGAAGTTCCTCAAGGACAACGAGGACAAGGTCCCGGGCGAGATCAAGACCGAGGTCGAGGAGGCCGTCGCCGAGCTGAAGGAGAAGCTCAAGGGCGAGGACACCGCCGAGATCCGCACCGCCACCGAGAAGGTCGCGGCCGTCTCCCAGAAGCTGGGCCAGGCCATGTACGCCGACGCCCAGGCCGCACAGGCCGGCCCGGAGGGTGCCGCCGCCGGTGGCGCCAAGGCCGCCGACGACGACGTCGTGGACGCCGAGATCGTGGACGACGAGCGCAAGGACGGTGCCGCGTGACGGAGGAGACCCCGGGCTTCGAGGAGAAGCCCGACGTCCCCTCCGGCGCCACCTCCGACGACGCCGAGCCGAAGGCCGCCTCCTCCCAGGAGGGGGCGGCCCCGGCCGGGGACGGAAACGAAAGTGCCGGTCTGGTCGCCCAGCTGGACCAGGTGCGCACCGCGCTGCACGAGCGCACGGCGGACCTCCAGCGGCTCCAGGCCGAGTACCAGAACTACCGCCGCCGGGTCGAGCGGGACCGGATCACGGTCAAGGAGATCGCCATCGCGAACCTCCTGACCGAGCTCCTGCCCGTGCTCGACGACATCGGCCGCGCGCGGGAACACGGCGAACTGGTCGGCGGCTTCAAGTCGGTGGCCGAGTCGCTGGAGACCGTCGCGGCCAAGATGGGCCTGCAGCAGTTCGGCAAGGAGGGCGAGCCCTTCGACCCGACCATCCACGAGGCCCTGATGCACAGTTACGCGCCGGACGTCACGGAGACGACCTGCGTGGCGATCCTGCAGCCCGGGTATCGCATCGGCGAGCGCACCATCCGCCCCGCGCGGGTGGCCGTCGCCGAGCCGCAGCCCGGCGCGCAGACCGTCAAGGCCGAGGGCGCCGAGGACACCACCGAGGCGAAGCAGGCCGACGACAAGGAGAACGGTGGCCCGGACGAGGGCTGACGTGAAGACCACTGAGGGGAAGGAGGGACGTCGGGGATGAGCACCAAGGACTTCATCGAGAAGGACTACTACAAGGTCCTCGGCGTCCCCAAGGACGCCACCGAGGCCGAGATCAAGAAGGCGTACCGGAAGCTCGCCCGCGAGTTCCACCCGGACGCCAACAAGGGCAACGCCAAGGCCGAGGAGCGCTTCAAGGAGATCTCCGAGGCGAACGACGTCCTCGGCGACCCCAAGAAGCGCAAGGAGTACGACGAGGCTCGCGCCCTGTTCGGCAACGGCGGCTTCCGCCCCGGGCCGGGCGCCGGCGGCTCCTTCAACTTCGACCTGGGCGACCTCTTCGGAGGCGGCGGGACCACCACCCAGGGCGGAGGCTTCGGGGGCGGACTCGGTGACGTCTTCGGGGGCCTGTTCAACCGGGGCGGCACCGCCGGCACGCGGACCCAGCCCCGGCGCGGCCAGGACATCGAGTCCGAGGTCACGCTGAGCTTCACGGAGGCCATCGAGGGCGCCACGGTGCCCCTGCGGATGTCCTCCCAGGCGCCCTGCAAGGCCTGCTCGGGCACCGGCGACAAGAACGGCACACCGCGCGTGTGCCCGACCTGCGTCGGTACCGGGCAGGTCGCCCGGGGCTCCGGCGGCGGCTTCTCGCTCACCGACCCCTGCCCCGACTGCAAGGGCCGCGGCCTGATCGCCGAGCACCCCTGCATGGAGTGCAAGGGCAGCGGACGCGCCAAGTCCTCGCGCACCATGCAGGTCCGCATCCCGGCCGGGGTGACCGACGGCCAGCGCATCCGGCTGCGCGGCAAGGGCGCGCCCGGCGAGCGGGGCGGACCGGCGGGCGACCTCTACGTCGTCGTACACGTCGGCGAGCACCCGGTGTTCGGGCGCAAGGGCGACAACCTCACGGTGACCGTCCCGGTGACCTTCGCCGAGGCCGCGCTGGGCGGCGAGGTGCGGGTCCCCACCCTGGGCGGTCCGCCCGTCACCCTCAAACTGCCGCCCGGCACGCCCAACGGCCGCACCATGCGCGCCCGGGGCAAGGGCGCGGTCCGCAAGGACGGCACCCGCGGCGACCTGTTGGTCACCGTCGAGGTGCGTGTGCCCAAGGACGTGTCGGGGAAGGCTCGTGACGCGCTCGAGGCGTACCGCGAGGCGACCGCGGGCGAGGATCCGCGGGCGGAGCTGTTCGAGGCCGCGAAGGGAGACTGAGAGAGATGGACGGCCGTCGACGTAACCCGTATGAACTGACCGAGGAGACCCCGGTCTACGTCATCTCGGTGGCGGCCCAGCTCTCCGGACTCCACCCGCAGACGCTGCGCCAGTACGACCGCCTGGGCCTGGTCTCCCCCGACCGCACCGCGGGACGGGGCCGCCGCTACTCGGCCCGCGACATCGAACTGCTCCGCCAGGTGCAGCAGTTGTCGCAGGACGAGGGCATCAACCTGGCCGGCATCAAGCGCATCATCGAACTGGAGAACCAGGTCGCCGCCCTGCAGTCCCGCGTCGCGGAGCTGGAGGCGGCCCTGGACGGCGCGGCGGCCGCGATGCAGCAGCGCGAGGCCGCCGTCCACGCCTCCTACCGCCGCGACCTGGTCCCGTACCAGGAGGTCCAGCAGACCAGCGCGCTGGTGGTGTGGCGGCCGAAGCGGCAGCAGGACTGAGCAGGACCGAGCAGGACCGAGCGAACACGGTGAAGGGGCCCGCGGTCTTCCGCGAGCCCCTTCGGCTTGTCAGGAGCCGCTCGGCGCCTGGCTGGGTTCGTTCGGTCGTCTGGTCGAGTCGGGGAAGCGGCGCACCACTGCCGGTGATCACGACTCGCGGAGAACCCGGCTGGTTGCACCGATCTTTGCCGACCCATGAACTCCCTTTGAATGGAGGGTCCGTAAAGAGTGTTTGGAGGCGATTCCGCTCCTCCTTCACAGGGTCAGCCGAGCGTGGTGTTGCGGACTCGTTAAGTGATTCCGCTTGACGCCGGGTGGGGCCTCCGCGTTGTCTTTTCAGACACCTGGGTCGTATAGCAGCCCTACGTCCGGAACGCACCTGAAGTGAGCCCTCGAATGCGTCGTATCGCCATATCCGTGGCCACATCCACGATGACCCTCTCGCTCGCCGGTTGTGGCGTGTTGGGAGCAACGGGGGACGGCGCGAGCGCGAGCCCGAGCAAGGGCAACGACATCACCGTGGGCCTGCTGCTGCCGGAGAAGGCGAACACCCGTTACGACAAGTTCGACTACCCCATCATCAAGAACAAGGTGGCCGAACTCACCGGCAAGCAGGGCAAGGTCGAGTACGAAAACGCCGACGCGAACGCCTCCCAGCAGGCCTCGCAGATGCAGAAGATGATCGACGAGAAGGTCGACATCATCATGATCGACGCGGTCGACTCGCACGCCATCGCCCCCGAGGTGACGAAGGCCAAGGACGCGGGTATTCCGGTCATCGCCTACGACCGTCTCGCCGAGGGCCCGATCGACGCCTACGTCTCCTTCGACAACGAGCTCGTCGGCGAGGTGCAGGGCCGCACCCTGCTGGAGGCCCTCGGCTCGGCCGACAGCTCCCACAAGATCGTCATGGTGAACGGCTCGCCCACCGACCCGAACGCCAAGCAGTTCAAGCAGGGCGCGCTCTCCGAGCTGACCGGTCATGCGACGATCGCGGCGACGTACGACACCACGGACTGGAAGCCGGAGCTGGCCGAGACCGAGATGGCCAGGGCCATCAGCGCGATCGGCAAGAGCAACATCGCCGGCGTCTACGCCGCCAACGACGGCATGGCCGGCGGCGTCATCAAGGCCCTGAAGGCCGCCGGCGTCACGAGCCTGCCGCCGGTCACCGGCCAGGACGCGGAACTCGACGCCGTCCAGCGCATCGTGGCCGGTGAGCAGTACATGAGCGTCTACAAGGCCTACCCGGACGAGGCCGAGGCCGCCGCGCAGATGGCCGTCGCCAAGGTCCAGGGCAAGGACATCCAGTTCGACGCGCTCACCCAGGACAAGGTCGACAGCCCCACCACCAAGAGCATCCCGGCCAAGCTGATCCAGCCGGTCGCCCTGACCAAGAGCAACATCAAGTCCACGGTCGTCGCGGACGGCATCTACACCGTGGCCGACATCTGCACGCCCAAGTACAGGACGGCGTGCGCGGCGCTCAACCTGAAGTAGGGCACGAATCCCCGCGCCCGAAGGGGCGCGGGGCTGTGGCCGGCATGTGGCTTCCCGGCGGAGCGCGCCCGCCCCGCGCCACCCCCGTGGGCGCGGGGCGCGAGCCCGGACGGGATCCCTCGGGTTTGCCGGTGTGGCACCCGGGGGAAGTGGGACCAACGATGCCGTGACGCCGTCCGGGCCACCACCATCAGCTTGTTGCAATGCGAGGGGCGGAGCCTGCCCGATACTCGGACATAACACCGTTTAACGGCAGCCCCGTTGTGGTGAGCCGTGTTGCGGACCCGGTCGGCGCCGCGCATAGTTGCGCTGCGGAAGTGGCAGCACACCGGGGGTGAAATGGGCGATGGCCGGGCGCGGGGCGGAGGAACATCCACACGGTGCCGACCGACTGTGCGCGGCCGGCGACCGGATCTATTCCCGGGCCGTACGCCGGGGGCGCGTGTCGCGCACTGATGCCGAGGCGGTGCCCTGCCTGCTGGAACTGGCCCTGCTGCACCCGGACCCCGACGACATGGACTGGTTGGTGCCGACCTCCCCGCAGGAGGTCATGACCAGGCTGCTGCGCGGGGTCTACGACGAGGTCAGCGAGAGCCAGCGGCGGGTGGGCTCGGCGGTGGCCGCCTTCGAGTGGTACGCCGGACTCGGCCGTCAGCTGGGCGCACTGGCCGCACCGGCCGAAGGCAGTGCGATCCGGGTGCTGGACGGGCTCTCCCGGATCCAGGCCGCGATGGACGAGGCGACCGAGGCGTGCACGACCGAGGTGCTCACCGTGCAGCCCGGCGGCATCCGCCGGGAGGCCGAGCTGACCGAGGGGCTGCACCGGGCGCTGGCCCTGCGCGGCCGGGGCGTGCGCATGCGCGACCTGTACACGCATGTGGCCCGGCACGGCCAGGGCCTGCTGAACTACCTGGAGCTGATGGGCGGCACGGTGGAGGCCCGCACCCTGGACGAGGTGATCGACCGGCTGATCCTCTTCGACCGCACGGTGGCCTTCATCCCCGCCAACGCCGACCGCACGATGGCCCTGGAACTGCGTCACCCGGCTCTGGTCGAATACCTGGTGACGGTCTTCGAGCGGCTCTGGCGCCTCGCCATCCCGCTGACGGCCCCCCTCCCCGACACCGGCATCGAGGGCATCTCGCACCGCGAGCAGTCCATCGCCGCGCTGCTCGCCGAGGGCCACCAGGACGCGGTGATCGCCGAGCGGCTCGGCATCAGCGTGCGCACGTGCCGCGCCCACATCGCCCGGCTGTCGGAGACCCTCGGCGCGGCC
Source organism: Streptomyces barringtoniae (assembly GCF_020819595.1). GTDB lineage: Bacteria > Actinomycetota > Actinomycetes > Streptomycetales > Streptomycetaceae > Streptomyces > Streptomyces barringtoniae. The sequence goes on along the minus strand of NZ_JAJHNP010000009.1, from coordinate 104,895 downwards.
AGCCGTACCCAGCTGGGCGTCCGGATCGCCCAGGTCGGCCTGGACGGCCACCGCGGGCCCGGCCTGCCGGCCGGCGCGCTCACGGTTCCTGATCAAGAATCCCCGAGCGTGCGATGAGATAGCCCAGCTGGGCCCGGCTGTCGCTGCCGAGGGTGGCGGCGAGTTTGGCGATGTGCAGGCGGGCGGTGCGGATGTTCATGCCCAGGCGGTCGGCGATGACGGCGTCGGTGTGTCCCTCGACCAGCAGGGCGGCGATGGCGCGCTGGCGGGGCGTGACGCCGTTCACCGACGGCGGCTGCACCGCCTTCGGGAACATCGGCGTGGCCAGCCGCCAGAGCCGGTCGAAGGTGGTGACGAAGTACTTGATCAGGGCCGGGTGGCGGACCTCCAGGGCGAGGGTGCCGTCCTCGTTGGCCGGGAGGAAGGCGATCTTGCGGTCGATGACGATGAGCCGGTCCGGCACCTCGTCCAGGCTGCGGGCCTCGGTGTCGCCGTGCCGGAAGTGCTCCAGCGGGCCGTACACGAGCGGCACATGGCGCAGGGTGTGCTGGTAGAGGACGCGGATGCGGCCGCCGCGGTCCAGCAGGGCCTGGTCGCGCAGGAAGGCGGCGTCGCGGGCCGCCTCGCCGCGCGCCCCGGTGAGGCCGGAGTGCGGCTGGATGGTCAGGGACTCCTCGGTGGCGTCGACCATCGCGTCGGTGATGGCCCGGTTGATCTGCTCGGTGCCGCTGAGCAGCCGCAGCATCGCCGGCCCGGTGCCGGTGCCGGGCGTCTGCCGTACGCCGATCCGCAGGAGCTGCCCGAACCGCTCCACCAGCCGGTCCTCGCGCCGCCGTTCCTCGGCGACCCGGGCCGCGGAGGCGCGCAGCAGCCGGTGCAGTGCCGCGGCGGGCGCGACCGGTTCGAGCAGGCCGACGTCGTCCAGGGCCGGGTGGAGCAGCCCGAAGTCGGTGAGACAGGGCACCTCGGCGGCCTCGCCGACGGGTATCCGGCCCTCCCGCAGGGCCCGCTCGTACACCTCCTCCCCGGCGGCGCACAACTCCTCGACCCCGTGTTCCCGGTGCGTCACCGGCCCGCCTCCCCCTGCTCGTCGAGGATCCCGGAGCGCCCGATGAGATAGCCCAGCTGGGCCCGGCTGTCGCTGCCGAGGGTGGCGGCGAGTTCGGCGATGTGCAGGCGGGCGGTGCGGATGTTCATGCCGAGCCTCTCCGCCATGTCGGCGTCGGTGTGGCCTTCGATCAGGAGGGCGGCGATGGCGCGCCGGCGGGGCGTGACGCCGTTCAGGGTGGGGGGCTGGGCGGCTTCGGGGTACATGGGGGTGGCCAGGCGCCAGAGGCGGTCGAAGGCGGTGGCGAGGAACTCGACGAGGGCGGGATGGCGGATCTCCAGGGCGAGGGTGCGGCCGGAGTCCGCCGGGATGCAGGCCACCGTGCGGTCCACGACGAGGAGGCGGTCGGTGATCTCGTCCAGGGTGCGGGCCCCGGCGGCGCCTCTCAGCTGCTCGTAGCGGGCGGCGACCGAGGGGGCGTGCCGGAGGGTGTGCTGGTAGAGGGTGCGGATACGGCCGCCGCGGTCGAGGAAGTCCTGGCAGCGGGCGAGTACCTCGGCACGCGCCTCGGCAGGCGTCCGGGTGTGACTCACGTGCGGCTGGACGGCGAGCAGTTCGCCGTGGCTGTCGGCCATGGCCCGGGCGATGGCCCGGCCGATGCCGGGGAATCCGGTGAGGACGGTGACCGCCGGCGGGTCGTCGGTCCCGGTGCGCCGGCCGTCGATCCGCAGCAGGGGTTCGAACAGCTCGGCCAGCCGGGCCTCGCGCCGCCGTTCGTCGGCGATGCGGTCCTCCGAGGCGCGCAGCAACCGGTGCAGGGCGACGGCGGGCGCGAGGGGCTCCGGTCTGTCCGGCGCCCCGGCCGACGGCCGCAGCAGGCCGAGACCGACCAGGCAGGGCGCCTCCTCGGCGTCCCCGGCGCGCAGGTGGCCGTCGCGCAGCGCGCGTGCGTACAGCGCCGCTGCCTCGGCGCACATCTCCTGCGCGCCGTGTGCCACATGTGTGGCCCGGGCCATCGTGCCCTCCCTCCCGGACTCAGAGGTCCTGGTCCAGGATCCCCGACTGCGCTATGAGAAAGCCCAGCTGGGCCCGGCTGCCGCTGCCCAGTGCCGTCGCGAGCTTGGCGATGTGGGCCCGGCAGGTGCGGACGTTCATGCCCAGGCGCCGGGCGATGGCCTCGTCCACGTGTCCCTCGACCAGCAGCTTGGCGATGGAGTGCTGGATCTCGGTGATGCCGTCGGGGGCGGTCTCGTAGGGGGCGCCGGCGCTCAGCGGGACGGCGCGGGCCCACATGAACTCGAAGACCTTGACCAGGTAGCGGACGAGCCCCGGATGCCGGAGTTCCAGGGCGATCTCCCCGTCGTCGCGCGTCGGGATGAAGGCCACGGTCTCGTCGCAGATGATCAGTCGCTCGACGAGTTCGTCGATGGTCCGGTACTCCACCTTGCCGTCGGTGAACTGGGCCACGTACGCGAGCGTCTCCGGGCTGTAGCGGGCCGGGTGCTGGTAGAGGGTGCGGATGCGGCAGCCGCGCTCGATCATCGGCCGGTCGCGCTCCAGTGCCTTGGTGAGGGTGTGCTCCAGGCGGCGGCGGCTCGGCTGGACGGTGAGCATCTCGGTCTGGCACTGGGAGGTGGCCAGATCCAGTGCCGCGTTGATCCGGTCGAGGCCCTCCAGCACGGTGATGGAGTGCGTGGTCGCCGTGGGCTGGGCACTGATGCTCATGAACGGCTCGAAGGCGTCGGCCAGTTCGACGGAGTGCCGCCTGCGCTGGCTGATCTCCTGCTCGATGGGGTTGAGCCGCTGGGCCAGGGCAATGGATGGGGGGACCGGGCGTAGCCAGTTCGGGTCGTCGGGGTCGGGATGAAGGAGGGCGAACTCCATCAAACACGGCGCGGGTTCCACCTCCGCACGGGCTAGGCGTCCCGTCCGGAGAGCGTTGCCGTACAGGCGGCGCCCGTCCTCGCACAGGTCGGTCAGCCCGTGGGGATGTGTCCGCTTAGTCTCATTTATCGCCAAATCTCCACCCCCCAGGGTCCTGAACGTGCAGGAACATGATGCATCGATTGTGTGGCCATGACGTGCCGGAATGGGCCATCGTCGTATTCGGACGGGGGAGAGGTGACCTTCAAATGAGGACGAAGCCGACTATGCATAAGAGAATGCTTCGCTCGGCGCTTGTCGCCGCCTTCTCCGCCGTGCTGGCCTTCGGAGTGATGACCGGTCATGCGGGCGCGAAGAGCGATGCCGCACAGGACAGCAGCTGGCTGGTCAAGGCCGCGCCCGGCGACAGCAGTTGGGTGATCGCGGCGTCCGCCGCCCCGGGCGACAGCTCGTGGCTTGCTCCTGCCGACAGCTCGTGGGTCGCCCCCGCCGACAGCAGTTGGGCTGTGCGGTCATGACCACCCCACCCGACGACCGGTCCTTCCGTCGCGAAATGGCCACGGCCTACCGCTCCGGCTGGCACTTCATCGACCTGGTCACCGCCATCCCCCACAGCGGTGACTCGCTGATGGTGACCGTGTTCGGTGAGCCGGTCGTCGTGACGCGGGACGAGGACGAGGACGTGCGGGCGTACCGGTGCCTGCGCAAGCCGCGCGGTGCGCCCCAGCCGGTGCGGTGTGCCGTCCGGTACGGAATGATCTTTGTGAACCTTGACCAGCGGGACCACCGGCTCGCCGAGCCGACGGACCAGAACCTCAGGACCATTTCAGCCACCCCCCGCAGTGCCTGACGCGATTCCCCCGTCGTAAAAGATCGCTCAGGTGCTTCCCCCCGCAGCGGCGTCACCGTGACCTGAACACGGTGACGCCGCTGCAGTTTCTGGGGATATTCCATGGCATGTGGCGGTATGGGACCGCCGCCAGGGTGGCTGAAAGTTTTCGGTCGTCTCAGTCGTTCCCCAGGGTCCGCTCGACCGCGATCTCGATCACCACGCGCGCCGGATTCGGCCTCGGTGTCCGCTCGTAGCGTTCGGCGTAGCGCCGTACCGCCTCCGCGACCCGTTCCGGTTCCGTGCGCACCCTCGCCCGCCCCTCCAGCGTGGCCCAGCGCCGGCCGTCCACCTGGCACACCGCGACCCGGGCACCCTCGGGCCCGGCCGCCAGGACGTTGCGGACCTTCGCGCTCGACCTGCCGGTGATCACCCGCGCCAGCCCGGCCTCCGCGTCGTACGTCACCCCCACCGGCACCATGTGCGGGCTGCCGTCGGGCCGGAGTGTCGTCAGGGTGCACAGGTGACGTTCTCGCCAGAACTGCAGGTACTGCTCGGAGTGCTTCGCCATGACCGCAACCTAGTCCCCGGCGAACGGGTCCCCGCGGCCTGGTCCCCGCAAGGCTTCCCTTCTACCTTGAGCGGAATAGACTCAACTTTGTGTACGCTGTCTAAGTCAGCAGTGGAGAGTGCGGCCGAGGAGGAGAACGGACAACGTGGACGCCGAGCTGACCAACAGGAGCCGGGACGCGATCAACGCGGCCGGCAACCGGGCCGTGACCGAGGGGCACCCGGACCTCACCCCTGCTCACCTGCTGCTGGCTCTGCTCCAGGGGCAGGACAACGAGAACATCACCGACCTGCTCGCGGCCGTCGAGGCCGACCAGGCCGCCGTGCGCGCGGGCGCCGAGAAGATCCTGGCCGCGCTGCCCAGCGTGACCGGATCCACGGTCGCGCCCCCGCAGCCGAACCGCGAGCTGCTGGCCGTGCTGGCCGACGCCGATGAACGCGCCAAGGACCTCGGTGACGAGTACCTGTCGACCGAGCACCTGCTCATCGGCATCGCCGCCAAGGGCGGCCGCGTCGCCGAACTGCTCCAGGCGCAGGGCGCCGACGCCAAGAAGCTGCTGGAGGCCTTCAAGAAGGCCAGGGGAGGACGCCGCGTGACCACCGCCGACCCCGAGGGCCAGTACAAGGCCCTGGAGAAGTTCGGCACGGACTTCACCGCCGCCGCCCGGGAGGGCCGGCTCGACCCGGTCATCGGCCGGGACCAGGAGATCCGGCGGGTCGTCCAGGTGCTGAGCCGCCGTACGAAGAACAACCCCGTCCTCATCGGTGAGCCGGGTGTCGGCAAGACCGCCGTGGTCGAGGGGCTCGCCCAGCGGATCGTCAAGGGTGACGTGCCCTCGTCGCTGAAGGACAAGCGGCTGGTCGCCCTCGACCTGGGCGCGATGGTGGCCGGCGCCAAGTACCGCGGCGAGTTCGAGGAGCGGCTGAAGGCCGTGCTGTCCGAGATCAAGGAGAGCGACGGCCAGATCATCACCTTCATCGACGAGCTGCACACCGTCGTCGGCGCCGGCGCCGGCGGCGACTCCGCCATGGACGCGGGCAACATGCTCAAGCCCATGCTGGCCCGCGGCGAGCTGCGCATGGTCGGCGCCACCACCCTGGACGAGTACCGGGAGCGGATCGAGAAGGACCCCGCGCTGGAGCGCCGCTTCCAGCAGGTGCTGGTCGCCGAGCCGACGGTGGAGGACACGATCGCGATCCTCCGCGGCCTCAAGGGCCGGTACGAGGCCCACCACAAGGTCCAGATCGCCGACAGCGCGCTGGTCGCGGCGGCCACCCTCTCCGACCGTTACATCACCTCCCGCTTCCTGCCCGACAAGGCCATCGACCTCGTCGACGAGTCCGCCTCCCGGCTGCGCATGGAGATCGACTCGTCCCCCGTCGAGATCGACGAACTCCAGCGCGCCGTCGACCGGCTGAAGATGGAGGAACTGGCGATCGCCAAGGAGACCGACCCGGCCTCCGTCGCCCGCCTGGACAAGCTGCGCCGCGACCTCGCCGACAAGGAGGAGGAACTGCGGCACCTCACCGCCCGCTGGGAGAAGGAGAAGCAGTCCCTCAACCGGGTCGGTGAGCTCAAGGAGCGCCTGGACGACCTGCGCGGCCAGGCCGAACGCGCCCAGCGCGACGGCGACTTCGACACCGCCGCCAAGCTGCTCTACGGCGAGATCCCGCAGCTGGAGAAGGAGTTGGAGGCCGCCTCCCAGGCCGAGGAGGAGGCCGCCAAGGACACCATGGTCAAGGAGGAGGTCGGCTCCGACGACATCGCCGACGTCGTCGCCGCCTGGACCGGCATCCCGGCCGGCCGCCTGCTGGAGGGCGAGACGCAGAAGCTGCTGCGCATGGAGGACGAGCTGGGCAAGCGGCTCATCGGCCAGAGCGAGGCCGTACGGGCCGTGTCGGACGCCGTACGACGCTCCCGCGCGGGCATCGCCGACCCCGACCGCCCCACCGGCTCCTTCCTCTTCCTCGGCCCGACCGGCGTCGGCAAGACCGAGCTGGCGAAGGCCCTGGCGGACTTCCTCTTCGACGACGAGCGGGCCATGGTCCGCATCGACATGTCGGAGTACGGCGAGAAGCACAGCGTGGCCCGGCTGGTCGGCGCGCCTCCCGGGTACGTCGGCTACGAGGAGGGCGGCCAGCTCACGGAGGCGATCCGCCGGCGCCCCTACTCCGTCGTCCTGCTGGACGAGGTGGAGAAGGCCCACCCCGAGGTCTTCGACATCCTGCTCCAGGTGCTGGACGACGGCCGCCTGACGGACGGCCAGGGCCGCACGGTCGACTTCCGCAACACCATCCTGGTGCTCACCTCCAACCTGGGCAGCCAGTTCCTGGTCGACCCGCTGACGTCCGAGGTGGAGAAGAAGGAGCAGGTCCTGGAGGCCGTCCGGGCGTCGTTCAAGCCGGAGTTCCTCAACCGGCTCGACGACCTGGTGGTCTTCTCGGCACTGACCAAGCCCGAGCTGGAGCGGATCGCCCAGCTCCAGATCGACCGCCTCGGCAAGCGGCTGGCCGAGCGGCGCCTGACCCTTCAGGTCACCCCGCAGGCGCTGGCCTGGCTCGCGGAGGAGGGCCTGGACCCGGCCTACGGCGCCCGCCCGCTGCGCCGCCTGGTCCAGACCGCCATCGGCGACCGCCTCGCCAAGGAGATCCTCGCCGGCGAGATCAAGGACGGCGACACGGTCCGCGTCGACCGCTTCGGCGAGGGCCTGCTGGTGGGGCCGGCGACCGGGAAGACGCTGTGACGCCCACACGGTGAACGCCGGGAACCGTACGGGGGTCCGGACCGGGCCCTCGTACGGGAAATGCGCCGCGGTCACCACGACCGGAGCCCGCTTTTCCGGCGCCCGCCCCGCCATGCCGGCCCTCACCCGTCCACCGGCCGGCCACCCGACCAGCCGGATCCTGTCGGCCAAAGGCTGACAGGATCCGCCAGGGCTTGCCACCCCCCTCCCCGCATGGGGGAGGATGGCGGAATCCGCATGAAGGGAAATTCACGGTGAGCATCGACCCGTCCTCGATTCCGAACTTCGGGGGCCAGCCCGAACCGCAGCCCCAAGGACCGGCGGGCCCCGTCGTCCCGGATCAGGATCTTGTGAAGCAGCTCCTCGACCAGATGGAGCTGAAGTACGTCGTCGACGAGGAGGGTGACCTCGCCGCTCCGTGGGAGCAGTTCCGCACGTACTTCATGTTCCGGGGAGAGGCCGAGCAGGCGGTCTTCTCGGTGCGGACGTTCTACGACCGCCCCCACAAGATCGACGAGAAGCCGCAGCTGCTGGAGTCCGTCGACGACTGGAACCGCCGCACCCTGTGGCCCAAGGTGTACACCCACACCCACGACGACGGCACCGTCCGTCTGATCGGCGAGGCCCAGATGCTGATCGGCACGGGCGTCGACATCAACCACTTCGTCTCCTCGACCGTCAGCTGGGTGCGGGCTGCGATCGAGTTCGACCGGTGGCTCGTCGAGCAGCTCGGCCTGGAGCAGGAGGTCAACGAGGCGGACAAGCCCGAGGGCGAGGACGAGTAACCCCGCTCTACAGCGGTGCCTGCGCGTACACCACCAGGTACGCGCCGTAGACATAGCTGAGCCCGGCCAGGGTCGCGACCAGCACGGTCGCGTGCCAGGGCCGGGCTTTCGCCGTGCGTGCCAGCCCCTGCGCCAGCGGCAGCAGCAGCGGGAACGCCGGCAGCAGGAACCGCGGCTTGGACTCGAAGAAGCCCGACCCGCCGAGCGCGATCAGCAGCAGCACCCCGCTGTGGACGAGCAGCGGCAGCGGGGCGCGGTCCAGGAGCAGCAGCGCGTACAGCACCGTCGCCGCCGCGACCAGGACCAGCGCCATCGGGAACACGAACCGGCTGCCGTGCAGCAGCACCTCGCGCAGGAACTGCAGCGAGCCGTACCCGAAGTCGAACGTCGACCCCCACAGCCGCTGCACCTCGAAATAGCCGCCGAGCAGATCCCCCTTCCGCCGCCCGACCCACAGCACGTACGCCGTCCAGCCCAGCGGGGCGAGCGCCGCGCCCGTCCACAGCCTGTGGGAAACCTTTCCGCGCCGCCGCCACACCTCGGCCGCGGCCGCGGCCAGCACCGCGGCGGCCACCGCGAGCCCGTTCGGCCGGGCCAGCCCCGCGAGCGCCGCGAGCGCGCCCGCCCACAGCCAGTTCCCGGCCAGCAGCGCGTACAGCGCCCAGGCCGCGAACGCGGACAGCACCGGCTCGGTGTACGCCATCGACAGCACCACCGCGTGCGGCAGCAGCCCCCACAGCAGCACCAGCGCCATACCGGTGGCCCGCCCGTGCAGCCGGGAGCCGACCGCATGGATCCCGGCGGCGGCCAGCGCGGCCGCGGTCCACGAGATCAGCAGCCCGGCGGCGCCACCGCCGACGGGCGCCAGCGCGGTCACCGCCCGCAGCAGCGCCGGATACAGCGGGAAGAACGCCAGGTCGCTGTGCGGGTACGGGTCGGAGGAGGGCAGGTCGTGACCGTAGCCGTGCGCGGCGATGCCCAGGTACCAGACCGAGTCCCAGGACCGGGCGAGCAGGGTCACCGGGTGCCGGCCGGCGACATGCGCGACGAGGGCGAGCACGGCCACCCCGGTGAGCCGGACGCCGAGGAAGAGGCCCACGGCGACCCCGCTCGCTCGCACGAGTGACGGCCCGGTCCGTGCGCGTGGCGCCGGCGCGGGCGCGGCTACGGGCGTGGCGAGGGTGGTACTGGCGTGGGTCACATCTGAGCACCCTGCAAGGGCGGGGCCGCGGATGCGAGCAGGTGACGGCCGAGTGCGGGGTGGGTTCACCTGTGTCGAGTACGTCGGGAGTCCCGAAGGGGGGCGGGGCGCGGGACCCTGTGCACGGAGGCTCGGGGCTTCGGGGCTTCGGCGGCGAGGCGCCTGCCACCGCCGCTCCGCCCGCCCCGTTCACCGGCCCCGGCCGTGCCGGTCCGCGCCCAATTCCGGCATCCGGCGCGGGTTCCGGGGGCGGTCACCCGCTGCACATGATGTGGGCATGAAGATTCCCGACCGCCGAAGTGCTCCGGACTGGGGCCGGAGTCGGCCCTGCGTTCCGTGTCCCCGTCCTCGCGGCATCGAGGACCACGACCCCTGGCGGGGCCCGGTCTCCCTGCGCGGGTCCTCATCCACATGATCGAGGAGTACGCCCGTCACAACGGACACGCCGACCTGATCCGCGAACGGATCGACGGCGCGGTCGGGGTGTGACTCCGCGCCCGCGGCGACCTCGTGCATGCCGGGCGGTGCCTACCTGCCGGACAGGGCTCACATGCGCCGCAGCCGCTCCGCCGCCTCCCGCAGGACCTCCTCGCGCTTGCAGAAGGCGAACCGCACGAACGGCGCTCCCGCATCGCGGTCGTCGTAGAAGACCGCGTTGGGAATGGCCACCACGCCCGCCCGCTCCGGCAGGGCCCGGCAGAAGGCGAAGCCGTCCTTCTCGCCCAGGGGGCGGATGTCGGTCGTGATGAAGTAGGTGCCGGCCGGCTTGAAGACCTCGAAACCGGCCTCCGTCAGACCGGCCGCCAGGATGTCCCGCTTGGCCAGCATGCCGGCGCGGTACGCCTCGAAGTACGCGTCCGGGAGAGCCAGGGCCTCCGCCACCGCGTACTGGAAGGGGCCGGAGGAGACGTACGTCAGGAACTGCTTCACCGAGCGGACCGCGGTCACCAGCTCCGGCGCGGCCGTCACCCAGCCGACTCCTCATTCGTACATCTATTCGCACGTCGTGCCGTACGCCCACCGGAGGGACGTTCAGCGACGCTGGTGAGCCGGCTGCGGCTCGTGCCCCACGACGTATGCCCGAGGACACCTGTGCTTGCCCTGGTGCTCTTCCGCTGGACGGCGGAGCCGGGCTGACCGCAGAACCTGCTCCGACCGTTCTCGCAGCCGTACCGCCAGGCTCGATGGCCAGGCGCTGTCCGCCGTATCCTGACCACACACGGGAAGGAGCCGTCCATGAGCGTCGACGCGATCGTGCACACCGAGTTCCCCGAGGGGTACACGGTCCTGTTCGGGGCCGACGGAAAGGTGATCATGACGCCGCAGAGCGAAGAGCACTCCAGCACCATCCGATCGATGCAGATCGACTCCGCTCTCGCCCTCGGCCGTCACGCGAAGGTCACCTCCGACGTCTACATCGACTTCCCCGCTGACGAGAATTCCGCCCCCGATCTGGCGATCCTTCGTGAGGACGCCCGCCGGTCGGGCAAGCGCTACAGCTTCGAGGACGTCCTGCTGATCTCCGAGGTCGTCTCGACGTCCTCCGCACGCAAGGACTACGACGACTGCACCGCGAAGTACGGCCGCTACGGCATCCCGATCTACCTGGTGGTGGACCCCTACGCCCAGGAAGTCGTCCTCCACACCCAGCCGACCGGCACCGGTTACATCGCGGCGCACACCCACAAGTACGGCACGGGCAAGCTCCCCATCCCGCTGGCTGACGGTCGCACTTTCACCCTCGACCTCGACGAGCTCCCGCGTCCGGAGCCCGAGGCGGACGCCCGCTGACGAAGGCTCCCGGTGTGGCCGTGCCCTTGGCACGGCTCTCGTCGGACGTGGTCGTTCCGGGGCGGGCGCGACGGGCCGTGGTCGGCGGGGGTGACTGCCCACGTACCGCCCCGAGGCAGCGGGCTGCTCGTCCTCGGCAGAGTCCACGGCCGTGGTGCGGCGGTAGCGTGGCACGGCAGGGACTGCTTCGGACAGGTGGGGCGTTACGCGCATCGCTGCCTGGAAGCCCTTCGCGCAGACCCGCTGTCGTGGCCAACTGGAACCGCCGGCCGACTGTGATCCTTGTGTACGCTTCCCCGCGACACCCGAAGGACACCGAATAACCCCGGCTGTGCCACGTCGCTACCCTCATCGACGAGATACCCGCAAGTAGGGCGTCCGGAATTGTGACTTTCGGTATCGGCGATGCATCTGGCCACTGACCCGAACCTGCCGGACAGCAACAGGGTGACAGCAGCGGTGGCACTGGCGGAATGCGGTGACGGTCGGGGCACGGCCCTCCTCGATGCCCAGGCGGCGGACGATCGGTTCGGAGGCGGACAGCGGCTCCGCGCAGCCACGGAGTTGACGCGGTTCGCTCCGTCGCGTGGCCGGGACGTGCTGTGCGCGCTGACCGTGGAGCAGCGATTGGAGGACGTGTACCGAGTCGGGGCGGCGAATGAACTCACCCGCCTGCGTGACCCCTGGGCGCGGGACGCGTGGGCGGGGCTTGCAGCCGACGCAACCCTGACCGCAGAACACAGGGTTGAGGCGGCTCGTACGCTGCAGGGCCTCGGGGATCCCCGTGGCGCCGACCTTCTCGCCGGCCTCGCCGCCCTGGACGGATTGCCTGCCGCCCAGCGCATTCGGGCCGCATCCTTCCTCATGGAATCCGCTGACCCGCGGGGGGCGGACGCGTTGAACACGCTTGCTGCCGGCCCAGGCATCGACGGTGCTCATCGCATCGAGGCCGCTGCGGCTCTGGCGCGGTTCGGTGACCCACGCGGCGGCGATGCGCTCCGCGCGCTCGCCATCGCCTCTACGCTGGCAGCGGGACACCGTATCGCGGCGGCGCGCGTCCTCGCCGAACTCGGTGATCCTCGCGGCGCCGATCTCCTTGAGTCGCTCGCGCGGTCGCGGCAACTGGAGAACTCGCATCGGGTCGATGCCGCCCTGGCACTGACGGATATGGGGGATGCACGCGGTCCCGACACGCTTGCGACCCTGGCCTCGGACCCGGCATTCGACGTCGGCTCCCGGATTCGTGCCGCCCAGCTGCTCGATGAGGCGGGTGACCCACGTGGGATCGCCGCCCTCCATGCCCTTGCATCGGCTCCCCGGATCGCAGACCCGCAGCGTATCCAGGCTGCTGAGGCACTGGGCCGGCTCGGTGATTCCCGCGGAGCCAATGTCCTGTTCGTTCTGGCATCTGACACAGGCAGGAAGGGCGGCGACCGGGTCGATGCGGCCAAAGCCCTGGATCGGCTGGGGAATCCGTCCGGCAAGCAGTTGCTGACCGAGCTGGCGGCCGATGACAGGATCGGCCGTCTGGCCCGGTTCAAGGCGCGCGAGGCGGTGAGCAATCCCCTGCGGTTCAGAAGGAAGTGATCAACTAGGCGCCGAAAGCGATGATCCTTCTTCGGCGCCGATGAGTCCGGGGGCGACAGCCCCCGGACAGGGCTCACATGCGCCGCAGCCGCTCCGCCGCCTCCCGCAGGACCTCCTCGCGCTTGCAGAAGGCGAACCGCACGAACGGCGCTCCCGCATCGCGGTCGTCGTAGAAGACCGCGTTGGGAATGGCCACCACGCCCGCCCGCTCCGGCAGGGCCCGGCAGAAGGCGAAGCCGTCCTTCTCGCCCAGGGGGCGGATGTCGGTGGTGATGAAGTAGGTGCCGGCCGGCTTGAAGACCTCGAAACCGGCCTCCGTCAGACCGGCCGCCAGGATGTCCCGCTTGGCCAGCATGCCGGCGCGGTACGCCTCGAAGTACGTGTCCGGGAGAGCCAGGGCCTCCGCCACCGCGTACTGGAAGGGGCCGGAGGAGACGTACGTCAGGAACTGCTTCACCGAGCGGACCGCGGTCACCAGCTCCGGCGCGGCCGTCACCCAGCCGACCTTCCAGCCCGTGAAGGAGAACGTCTTGCCGGCCGAGCCGATCGTGACCGTGCGCTCGCGCATCCCGGGGAAGGACGCGAGCGGCAGATGCTCGGCGTCGTCGAAGACCAGGTGCTCGTAGACCTCGTCCGTGACCACCAGCAGGTCCCGCTCGACCGCCAGCTCGGCGATCGCGGCCAGCTCCGCGCGGGTGAGGACCGTGCCGGTCGGGTTGTGCGGGGTGTTGATCAGCAGCAGCCGGGTGCGGCCGGTGACGGCGGCGCGCAGTTCGTCCAGGTCGAGACGGAAGCCGCCGTCGTGCGGGCGCAGAGTCACCGGCACGCGCGTGCCGCCCGCCATGGCGATGCTCGCCGCGTAGGAGTCGTAGTACGGCTCCAGGGCCACGACCTCGTCGCCCGGCTCCACCAGCGCCAGCAGCGCGGCCGCGATCGCCTCCGTCGCGCCCGCCGTGACCAGCACCTCGGTGCCGGGGTCGTACGACAGGCCGTAGCGGCGCCGCTGGTGCGCGGCGATCGCGGTGCGCAGCTCCGGGATGCCCGGCCCCGGCGGGTACTGGTTGCCGCGGCCGTCGCGCAGCGCCCGTACGGCCGCCTCCCTGACCTCCTCGGGCCCGTCGGTGTCGGGGAAGCCCTGGCCCAGGTTGATCGACCCGGTGGACTGGGCGAGCGCGGACATCTCGGCGAAGATCGTCGTCCCGAACTCGGCGAGCCGGCGATTGAGGTGAGGGCGTGCGCTGGAGGTCATGGCGGCCATCCTGCGCCCAAGCTCTGGACTTCCTCAACTCCGCTTTGAGCCCCGGGACGGCCGGGCATCTGCCGGTCACCGCGGTCCACGGGGGCCGCCCAGGGGGATGGGAAGGAGGGTGACGCCATGGTCGTCGGCATCATCTTCGTGCTGGTGGTGGCCGCGTTCGTGACGGTCACGGCGCTGGCGGGGGCCCGGTCCGGGAACCGGCAGCGCAAGGTGTCGCTCGGCAAGAGCGGCCGCGGCCGGTCCCGGTCGTACCGCTCGTCGTCCTCGTCCTCGTCGTACGACGGCAGCGGCAGCTGGTGGGCGGGCGGCGTCGACTCCGGCTCGTCGGGCGGGCACCACGGGGGCCACCACGGCGGCCACTCCTGCGGAGGTCACTCCTCCTGCGGCGGGGGCTCGTCCTGCGGCGGCGGTTCGTCCTGCGGCGGGGGTTCGTCGTGCGGCGGCGGGGGAGGATGCGGGGGAGGCAGCTGACACGGGGCAGCCGAGCTCGTCGGGGGAGCCGTATCCGGGCCGCATGCGAGCGCCCGCCGGGCAGGACGACCGGCGGGCGCTCGCCGTTGGTTTTCAGCGCCCGGCGTACGCCGTAGTTGAACAGTTGAGCTGTGGAGCCCCCTGAGGGATGGAAACCCGGCGAAGTTGGGTAAAAACGCTGTGGGGGCGCCTCCGTTCATGATTCCCTCTAAACCGCCAACGCAGCCCCTCGGAACCTCACTGAGACTCCCGCCCCGGCCGAGCCGGCTGGGCTGACATGGCCGATCTCCCCGTCATCGCGTGTTAGCGGAGCCGATCCATGCTCACGACCCTGAACACCTCCTACACCGATACGCGGGCTGCCGACCTGGCCTGGGCCCTAGGACGCGAGCCGCTGCCGGCGCTGGCCACCCTGGATCTGGAACTCGTCGGCGCGAAGCTCCAGTTGAGACTCCTCGGCGCCTCCCACCAGGTGCTGCTGGACGAGGAGCGCGGCGGCTGTTCGGAGACGGTGGCCTGCATCCCCGGCTCCAGCACCCCGCTGCCGCTCGGCGTCGCCAAGCGCGTCGGCGACTGGGAGTACGAGTTCGCCGCGCGCGTCGAGGTGCTCACACCCGGCTCGTTCGCGGGCCGCGCCCAGGAGTTGCTCGCCCTCGTCTCCGACCATCCGCACGGCCTCGCCGGCGTCTTCCCCGGCAGCCCGCACGCCTTCACCGCGATGCTCGCCCAGCGCCACGAGGGCCAGGTGCACTGGCGCACCTGGCACGCCTACCCGCAGGACGGGCAGTTGGTGGCGACCCGGACCCGGGTCGGGATGCGGGGCAGACCGCACACCTGAGCTGAGCGCGCCCGCGCGGAGATAAACCCCCCAGACGTCAACTGCCCCCAGATCCACACGTGTGGGTGACGAAGCGTACCGCGCGTGTGACGTAACGTCGCAGAGTGATCGAACCGCACGCTCCCGCGCCCCCGCGTTGCCCGCCGTCCTGGACAGCCCCCGCCCGGCTGCCCGTCCGGCCCGGCACCGGGCGGTTCCTGGTCCTCGTGTGCGTCTTCGTCTGCGCGGCCTGCGGACTCGTCTACGAACTCGAACTCGTCGCATTCGCCTCGTACTTGATGGGGGACTCCGTCACCCAGGCCTCCGTCGTGCTGTCCGTGATGGTGTTCGCGATGGGCATCGGCTCCCTCGGCGCCAAGCGGCTGCGCTGGCACGCGGCGGCCGGCTTCGGCGCCATCGAGACCGCCCTCGCGCTGATCGGCGGGTGCAGCGCGATGGCCCTGTACGCCGTCTTCGCGTGGACCGGCGGCTGGGGCGGGCTGTGGGGCGAGGGCCCGCGCTGCCTCCTGGTCGCGTTCTCCCTCGCCATCGGCCTGCTCATCGGCGCCGAGGTGCCGCTGCTGATGGAGCTCATCCAGCGCATCCGCCACCAGGACGCGGGCGGGGCGGTGGCCGACCTGTTCGCGGCGGACTACGTCGGGGCGCTGGTCGGCGGCCTGGCCTTTCCCTTCCTCCTCCTGCCCGTCCTGGGCCAGTTGACGGGTGCGCTGCTCACCGGCACGGTCAACGTCGTGGCCGGCGGCGCCCTCGTCCTCGGCCTCTTCCGCCGCGACCTCACCCGCCGGGCCCGCTGGACCCTGCTCCTCGTCGGCCTCGCCGTCCTCGGCGTCCTCGCCTCCGCCGCGGCCCTCGCCGACGAGTTCGAACGCGCCGCCCGGCACGCCGTCTACGGCAAGGACGTCCGGGTCGCCGAACAGACCGACGTCCAGGAGGTCGTCCTCGCCGGAGGCACCGACGGCAAGCCCCTCGACCTCTTCCTGGACGGCCGGCTCCGCGTCGGCGGCCGCGACGAACGCCGCTACCACGACGCCCTCGTCCACCCGGCCATGTCCGGCGGCCGCCACGCGCGCGTGCTGATCCTCGGCGGCGGCGACGGCCTGGCCGCCCGCGAGGTGCTGCGCCACGGGGCGGTGCGCCGCGTCGACGTCGTCGAACTCGACCCCGGCCTGGTCCGCCTGGCCCGCCACGACCCCGGCCTCGCCGCCGCCAACGGCCACGCCTACGCCGACCCCCGCGTCCACGTCACCTACGCCGACGCCCTCGGCTGGCTGCGCGGCGCACGCCCCTCGGCGTACGACGTGGTGATCGCCGACCTCCCCGACCCCGGCATCACCGCCAGCACCAAGCTGTACTCCCAGGAGTTCTACGGCCTCGCCCGCCGCGTCCTCGCCCCCGGCGGCCGGCTCGTCGTCCACGCCGGCTCGGTCACCACCCGGCCCCGCGCCTTCTGGACGGTCGCCGCGACCCTGCGCGCCGCGGGCTTCGCCGGTTCCGCCTACCGGGTCCTCGGCCACGACACCGGCTTCCCGGCCGGCCCCGACCGCTCGGCGGGCACGCCCGGAACCCCGCACGACTGGGCCTTCCTGCTGGCGAGCCCGGGGGCCGTTCCACCACCGCTGCGCCTGATCCCCGGGCCGCCGCACATCCTGACGCAGGCGGAACTGACCGCGGACGCGCGGGCGGCGGAACGGACCCGGATCGACGGGCTGCCCGCGTCGACGCTGGTGCATCCGCGGTACTGACGAGCCGGTCAGGTGGGAGTGAATTCCGGTCACACCTGGGTAGGCTCACCGGACATGGAGCACCAGGTCTTCGTCCCGGTACCGCTCGAGTCGCTCAGAGCCGCCCTCGCCGACCCCGCGCGCATCGCCCGCGCGGTCCCCGGCCTGCAACAGGACGCCGGTGCCGAACCCGTCACCGGGCGCCTGAAGCTCCGCGTCCAGGGACACTCGGTCACCTACCGGGGTACGGCACGGGTGGCCGCCCGCGCCGACGGCACGTACGCCCTCGAGGCCGACGCCGCCGAGGCCCGCGGCACCGGCGCCGTGAAACTCGCCCTCACCCTGCGCCTCGCGGACACCGGAGGCGGTACGACGGTGACGGTGGGGGGCACGGCGGGCGCGGACGGCCGGATCGCCGAGCTCCCCGCGGACGCGGTGCACGCGGCGGCCACCCGCCTGCTGAACCGTTTCCTGGAGAACCTGGCGACGCCGGAGCCTGCGGCGGCGTCGGAGGAGAGCCGAGAGAAGGCACCCGAGTGTGAGGCCGAGCAGCCCTCCGTCTTCGACACCGAGATCCCGCCACCGCCCCTGGACCCGGCGGCCGACCGTCTCGCCGAGGACTTCGCCGACACCGGCGAGCCCCCGGCCGAGGCCGCGCACGCGCGCCGGACGATGATCGGCCGCAGCGCGGAGGAGGTCGACCACGCTCCCCCGCGGGGCCGTTACGCACCCGTGCCGGCACCCCAGACGGTGACAGCGACCTCGGCACTGCGCTGGGCGGCACCGGCGGCGGCGCTGGTCGTGGCGTCGGCGATCGTCGTGAGCAGGGCACTGCGCAAACGCCGGTGAGCGCCCCCGAAGCGGGCACGGCGCTCAGCCCCTGTGACCAGTCGCCCCCCAGTAGCCTCTTCTCGTGAGTAACGAAGACATCACGCTGACCGCAGGCAACGCAGAAGTACACGTCAGCCCCGCCAACGGCGGCCGTATCAGCAGTCTCAAGGTCAACGCCCTCGAACTGCTGAGGCAAGGGCCCCGCTACGGCTGCTTCCCCATGGTGCCGTGGTGCGGCCGTATCCGAGACGGCCGCTTCCTGGACGGCGGCACCGTCCGTCAGATGCCGCTCAACTCCCCGCCCCACGCCATCCACGGCACCACCCGCGACGGCGCCTGGCGCACCGCGCGCGTCTCGGAGAACGAGGCGGTGATCACGTACGACCTGGTCGACCCCTGGCCGCACCCCGGCCGCGTCACCCACGTCGTCACGCTCGCCGAGGACGGCCTGACGCTGACGATGTCGGTGGAGGCGCGGGACGACTCCTTCCCGGCGCAGATCGGCTGGCACCCCTGGTTCAACCGGACCCTCGCCGGCGAGGACGGTGCAGTCGGCGAGGACGTCACGGTCCGCTTCGAGCCCGCCTGGCAGGAGGAGCGCGGGGACGACCATCTGCCCACCGGGAACAGGATCGACCCGAAGCCCGGCCCCTGGGACGACTGCTTCGGCATGCCCGGCGGCGTCGACGTCTCCCTCACCTGGCCCGGACAACTGGAGCTGAAGGTGACCAGCCGCGAGGAGTGGGTGGTCGTCTACGACGAGCAGGCCGAGGCCGTGTGCGTGGAGCCGCAGACCGGCCCGCCCAACGGCCTGAACACCCTCCCGCACCTGGTCACCCCGCTGGAGCCGCTGGAGGCGAGCACCACCTGGAGCTGGCGGCGCCCTTAAGCTGGTCGGCATGACGGACGTACGCGGCGCGCTGCTGCAGCAGATCAAGGACAAGGCCGTGGTGCACGGCAAGGTGACCCTCTCCTCGGGTCTGGAGGCGGACTACTACGTCGACCTGCGCCGCATCACCCTCGACGGCGAGGCCGCCCCGCTGGTCGGCCAGGTGCTCCTGGATCTGACCGCGGACCTGGAGTTCGACGCGGTGGGCGGCCTGACCATGGGCGCCGACCCGGTCGCCGCGGCCATGCTGCACGCCGCCGCCGCGCGCGGGCAGCGGCTGGACGCGTTCGTCGTCCGCAAGGCCGCCAAGGCGCACGGTCTGCAGCGGCGCGTGGAAGGCCCGGACATCACCGGTCGGCGGGTGCTCGTCGTCGAGGACACCTCCACCACCGGCGGCTCCCCGCTCACCGCCGTCGAGGCCGTGCGCGAGGCCGGCGCCGAGGTCGTCGCCGTCGCGACCATCGTGGACCGGGCCACCGGTGCCGCCGAGAAGATCGAGGCCGGCGCGGGCGTTCCGTACCGTTTCGCCTTCTCGAAGGATGAACTGGGTCTGGACTGACACGCCCCGGTGACCTGGACTTGGCGGGGCGCCGACCAGCACCCCGTGTCTGGAAAGATGGGGCCGACGACGACGTCACCCCCCAGGTCTAGGTCAGGGCCGTAACGCAGCAATCCACCCGCAACACAAGGAGCGGACAGATGCCCATCGCAACCCCCGAGGTCTACAACGAGATGCTCGACCGGGCGAAGGCAGGCAAGTTCGCCTACCCGGCCATCAACGTCACCTCGAGCCAGACCCTGAACGCGGCGCTGCGCGGCTTCGCGGAGGCGGAGAGCGACGGCATCGTCCAGATCTCGACCGGCGGTGCCGAGTTCCTCGGCGGCCAGTACAGCAAGGACATGGTCACCGGCGCGGTCGCCCTCGCCGAGTACGCGCACATCCTCGCCGAGAAGTACCCCGTCAACATCGCGCTGCACACCGACCACTGCCCGAAGGACAAGCTCGACGGGTACGTACGTCCGCTGATCGCGGTCTCCGAGGAGCGCGTGAAGGCCGGCCGGAACCCGCTGTTCCAGTCGCACATGTGGGACGGCTCGGCCGAGACCCTCGCCGACAACCTCGCCATCGCCCAGGAGCTGCTGGAGCGCACCCGCGCCGCCCACATCATCCTCGAGGTGGAGATCACCCCGACCGGCGGCGAGGAGGACGGCGTCTCGCACGAGATCAACGACTCCCTCTACACCACCGTCGATGACGCGATCCGTACGGCGGAGGCCCTGGGCCTGGGTGAGAAGGGCCGCTACCTGCTGGCCGCCTCCTTCGGCAACGTGCACGGCGTGTACAAGCCGGGCAACGTCGTGCTCCGCCCCGACCTGCTGAAGGAGCTGAACGACGGCGTCGCCGCCAAGTTCGGCAAGGCCTCCCCGTTCGACTTCGTCTTCCACGGCGGCTCCGGCTCCACCGAGCAGGAGATCCTGACCGCGCTGGAGAACGGCGTCGTGAAGATGAACCTCGACACGGACACCCAGTACGCCTTCACCCGTCCGGTCGCCGCCCACATGTTCCAGAACTACGACGGCGTCCTGAAGGTCGACGGCGAGGTCGGCAACAAGAAGGCCTACGACCCGCGCACCTGGGGCAAGCTGGCCGAGGCGAGCATGGCCGCGCGTGTCGTCGAGGCCACGCAGAACCTGCGCTCGGCGGGCAACAAGATCAAGTAAGCGGTACGTCCGATCCGCAAGGGGCCCGGCGGCTGTTCTCGGTCGCCGGGCCGCTGTATACCTGGGGACGTGCCCGACGTCCGGCTGGCCTCGCCCCAGGGCAAGTGGATCCTGCTCACCACGGTCCTCGGCTCCAGCATGGCCCTGCTGGACTCGACCGTCGTCAACGTGGCGCTCCCCCGCATCGGCGAGGACCTGGGCGCGAGCCTGGCCGCCCTGCAATGGACGGTCAACGCGTACATGGTCACGCTGGCCGGGCTGATCCTGCTGGGCGGCTCGCTGGGCGACCACTACGGCCGGCGGAAGATCTTCGTGCTGGGGGTGGTGTGGTTCGCCGCCGCATCCCTGCTGTGCGGTCTGTCGCCGAACCCGCCGGTGCTGATCGCCGCCCGTGCCCTGCAGGGCATCGGCGGCGCGCTCCTGACCCCCGGCTCCCTGGCGATCATCCAGGCGTCCTTCCACCGCGACGACCGCAGCCGGGCCGTCGGCCTGTGGTCCGGCTTCGGCGGGATCGGCGCGGCGGTCGGCCCGTTCCTGGGCGGCTGGCTGGTGGCCGGCCCCGGCTGGCGCTGGGTGTTCCTGCTGAACGTCCCGCTGGCGCTGCTGTGCGTGCCGGTGGCGCTGCGGCACGTCCCGGAGTCGAGGGACAGCGGAAAGCACGGCCGCTTCGACGTCCTCGGCGCGGCCCTCGGCGCCCTGGCCCTGGCCCTGGTGACATACGCGCTGATCGAGGCGCGGGCGGGCGGTCCGGCGGTGGCCCTGACCGGGGCGGCGGGTGTGCTGGCGGCGGTGGCCTTCGTCCACGTCGAACGGCACCGCCCGGACCCGATGCTCCCGCCGGACATCTTCGCCTCGCGCCAGTTCACGGCAGTCAACTTGGTCACCCTGTGCGTCTACGCGGCGTTCGGTGGCTTCTTCTTCCTCACCGCGCTGCAGCTCCAGGTGGTGGCGGGCTACTCACCGCTGCAAGCCGGCACAGCCCTGCTGCCGACGACGGCCCTGATGCTCCTCTTCTCCGCCCGCTCCGGCGCCCTCGCGGACCGTACCGGCCCGCGCCTTCCGCTCACGGTCGGTCCCCTGCTCTGCGCGGCGGCGATGCTGCTGATGCTGCGGGTGGGCAAGGGCGCCGACTATCTCACCGACGTGCTTCCGGCCCTGCTGGTCATGGGTGCGGGCATGGTGACTCTCGTAGCCCCTCTGACGGCGACGGTGCTCGCCTCGGTCGACAGCGCGCGTGCGGGTCTGGCGAGCGGCATCAACAACGCGGCGGCGAGGGCGGCGGGCCTGATCGCGGTCGCCGCGCTGCCGCTGCTGGCGGGGATGGGGCCGGAGGCGTACCGGGTCCCATCGGCCTTCGACGCGGCGTTCGACCGTGCGATGCCGATCTGTGCGGGGGTGCTGGTGGCCGGGTCCCTGCTGGCCTTCACCATGGTCCGCCGCCCGCCCCCCGACTGCCGTCACCCGGAATGCCACGTACACGGCTGCGTGACGGCGCCCCCGTTGGAGGGTGAGCGGCGTACCTAGCCGGCGCGCTCGTGCTCGGGGCGGCACGGGGCACATGCCACCAGCACGGGAAACCGTGGGGTGGGCCAAACTGGACCCCATGACGATTCACCAGAACCTCCTCGGCGGTCCGCCCCCCACCCACCTCCCCGACGAGCCCGAGCCCCGCGAACAGCTCGCGGCCGGCATCGCTCCCGCGGACGTCGCCGCCAAGTACCCGACCTCCTCTCTCGCCTGGGCCCAGCTGGCCGACGAGGCGTTCGAGCGCGGCGCGGTCGTGGAGTCGTACGCCTATGCCCGTACGGGCTACCACCGCGGCCTCGACGCCCTGCGCCGCAGCGGCTGGAAGGGGCACGGCCCGGTCCCCTGGGAGCACGAGCCGAACCGCGGCTTCCTGCGCGCCCTGCACGCCCTCGCCCGCGCCGCCCAGGCGATCGGCGAGCAGGAGGAGTACGAGCGCTGCACGCAGTTCCTGAACGACTCCTCGCCCACGGCGGCCGAGACCCTCGGCTAGTCCGGCCGGCGCGACGGCAGTGACCGGTGTGGCCCGTCTGGCAGCGGACGGGCCTTGCCGGATCCGGGTCGATTGCGGAGGATGCCGGTGGGGACCGGGGCCCCCGTGCCGGCATCGGCAGGGGCGGACCGCTACCCGGAGCTACAACAGGAGACAGCGATGTCCCAACCGGCTCAGCAGTCCTTGGAGACTCAGGAGCCCGAGACTCCGCATCTCGATTTCGCGGGCACGACGCCGTACGAGGACTACGTCAGGGCGGACGTGCTCACCCACCTCCAGCACACCCTCTCCGACGATCCCGGAGAGATGGTCTTCCTGGTCACGACCCAGGTCATGGAGCTGTGGTTCACCGTCGTCGTCCATGAGTGGGAGACCGCGGCGGCCGCCCTGCGCGGCGACGACGTACCGACCGCGATCGCCGCGCTGAAGCGTTCCGTACGGGAACTGGAGGCCCTCAACGCCTCCTGGACGCCCCTCGGCCAGCTCACCCCGGCGCAGTTCAACTCGTACCGCTCCGCCCTCGGCGAGGGTTCCGGCTTCCAGTCGGCGATGTACCGCCGCATGGAGTTCCTGCTCGGCGAGAAGTCCGCGTCCATGCTGGTCCCGCACCGCGGCGCCCCCCGCGCGTACGCGGAGCTGGAGAAGGCGCTGCACGAGCCGAGCCTGTACGACGAGGTGCTGCGGCTGCTGGCCCGGCGCGGGCATCCGGTCCCCGCGTCCGTCCTGCGCCGTGACGTCTCCCAGCGCTACGAGCCCTCCGACGCGGTCGAGCGGGCCTGGGCGGCGATCTACTCCGGCGACCAGGACGCCGAACTCGCGCGGCTGGGCGAGGCGTTGACCGACGTGGCCGAACTGGTCTGGCGCTGGCGCAACGACCACCTGGTGGCCACCCGCCGAGCCATGGGGGCCAAGCCCGGCACGGGCGGCTCGGCCGGCGTGGCCTGGCTGGAGAAGCGCGCCCGCAAGAACGTGTTCCCGGAGCTGTGGACGGCGAGGTCCCATGTCTGAGCTCGCCCTGGAGGCAGAGAAGCTGGACGCGGCCGACGAGCTCGCCCCGCTGCGTTCCCGTTTCGTCCTCGATGACGTGGTCTACCTGGACGGCAACTCGCTCGGCGCGCTCCCCGCGAACGTGCCCGACCGCGTGGCCGACGTGGTGCGCCGGCAGTGGGGCGAACTGCGCATCCGCTCCTGGGAGGAGAGCGGCTGGTGGACCGCGCCGGAGCGGATCGGCGACCGGATCGCCCCGCTGGTCGGCGCGGCGGCCGGACAGATCGTCGTGGGCGACTCCACAAGTGTCAACGTGTTCAAGGCACTGGTGGCCGCCGTACGGATGGCGGGCGAGGACCGCACCGAGATCCTGGTCGACGCCACCACCTTCCCCACGGACGGCTACATCGCCGAGTCGGCGGCCCGCCTGACCGGCCGCACGCTGCGCGCGGTGACGCCGTCGGAGGTGCCGGGGGAGTTGGGCGGCCGTACGGCGGCGGTGCTGCTGAACCACGTCGACTACCGCACGGGCCGCCTGCACGACCTGCCGTCCCTCACGTCGGCGATCCACGCCGCCGGCGCCCTCGCGGTCTGGGACCTGTGCCACAGCGCGGGCGCGCTGGAGGTGGGCCTGGACCAGCACGGGGTCGACCTGGCGGTCGGCTGCACCTACAAGTACCTGAACGGCGGCCCGGGTTCCCCGGCGTACCTGTACGTCCGCAAGGAGCTCCAGCCCCGGTTCGACTCCCCGCTGCCCGGCTGGAACTCCCACACCGACCCCTTCGGCATGAGCCCGTCGTACGCCCCGGCGCCGGGCGCCCTGCGCGGCCGCGTGGGCACCCCGGACATCCTGTCGATGCTGGCCCTGGAAACGGCCCTGGACGTCTGGGACGACGTGTCCGTCTCCGCCGTCCGCGCCAAGTCCCTCGCGCTGACGGACTTCTTCCTGCGGTGTGTGCGGGCGTACACCGGGCCGGGGCGCGTGGAGTCCGTGACCCCGGAACGCCACGAGGAGCGCGGCAGCCAGGTCGCCCTGCGCTGTGACGACGCGGGTGAGGTGATGAAACGCCTGATCGCCCGGGGCGTCGTGGGCGACTTCCGCCACCCCGACATCCTCCGCTTCGGCTTCACCCCGCTCTACGTCGGCTTCGGCGAGACCGAGCGGGCGGCGCGGATCCTGGGCGAGGAACTGGCGTAGGGGCGTCTGGCAGAGGCCTGGGAGGGGCACCCCTCTCCCGGGCCTCTCCGCGCAGAACCGTTTATCCCTACCCTGCGTGACATCCCCATGTCCCCGCACGTCACCGGCCTGATACCGTCCCGCCACGGCGAACTGGTCGGTCAGACGCCAAAAGAGTTCCGTCGCTGAGAGGTTGGAGCATGCCGGACGACGCCGCAGCAGCCCGCGCCGCCGCCGAAGAGGAGTCGGCCTTCTCGCACCCCCCGGTCGACCCCGACGTCACGTCCGCCTACGGCAGCCACCCCGACCAGGTGATCGACTTCTACGCTCCCCGGACCGCCCCGGACGCCCCGGCCCCCCTGGTGGTGGTCCTGCACGGAGGTGCCTGGCGCGCCCGCTACGACCGCCGCCACATCACCCCCTTCGCCGACTACCTGGCCCGCCGGGGCTTCGCCGTGGCCAACCTCGAGTACCGCCGCGGCGGTGACCCGCTCACCGAGGAGACCGGCGACGACAGCACCCCTCCGGCCGGCCGCTGGCCCGACACCTTCGACGACGTCGCGGCCGCGCTGGACGCGCTGCCCGCCCTGGTCCGGGAGGCGCTCCCGCAGGCCGACCCCGGCCGTACGGTGCTGACGGGCCACTCGGCCGGCGGCCACCTCGCCCTGTGGGCCGCCGCCCGCCACGTCCTGCCCGCGGACGCGCCCTGGCGCATCGACGAGCCCGCCCCGCTGCGTGGTGTCGTCGCCCTCGCGCCGATCGTGGACTTCGAGGTGGCGGAGAAGCTGGACGTCTGCGGCAACGCGAGCCTGCAACTCCTCGGCGGCCACGACACCTTCGCCGAGCGCCGCCCCTGGGCCGACCCCGTCCTGCTCCTCCCGACGGGCATCGCGACGACACTCGTCCAGGGCCGTACGGACCTGGAGGTGCCGCAGGCGGTGGCCGAGTCCTACGCGGACGCGGCGGCGAAGGCCGGCGAGGTCGTGGGCCTGACGCTGCTGGAGGACGTCGGACACTTCCCCCTCATCGACCCGGCGGCGGACGCGTGCGCGGTGGTGGCGGAGGAGATCGCCCAACTCGCGTGGTAACGGCGGCAGTTCGATACGGGTGAACGGTTGCCCGGGCCGACCCGGGCGGGCCGGCCCCGCTGATACCCGTAGTACCTGAGAGCTACCCCGCGGAACAGCTCCCTGGCGGGACGCGGGCGACACGCCCCCATCCATAACTTCCTTGTCGGACAAGCCCGATGGCCGGGCACCCCGAAAGGAAGCCCGCCCATGGGGCCCACCCACGAGACCGCACACTCGCACCCGCCGAAGACCACCTCTTTCCCCGCCACGTCCCCGCAGCCGCCGACGGCGACCGCGCCCCACGAGGGCCACCCGCACCCGACGACGAAAGCAGCACGGGTGGTGCGGTCGGGAACACGAGCCCGGCCGAAGTCCGGCTGCCCGCCCACGGACCCGCAGCCGTACCCCGACGGCACGTCCCACCCCACCCGCCGCCCCCGAAGGGGCCTGCGCGCCCTCCTCGCCACCCTCCTCACCGCAGCCATAGCCGTCCCCCTCTCCGGCGCCGCCCGCCGCCAGATCCCGGCCCCGGCCCCCGCCGCCCTCCCCAAGCTCACGGCGACCACCCTCCAGTCGGCCTACGCGGCCAACCGTGCCGACGCCACCCGCGCCGCCGACATGGCCGCCGCACACGGCGACACCCACCGCGCCGCCGCCGACCGCACCCTGGCCGCCCCGTCCCGCCACCTCCTCACCTTCGACGGCCGAGGCGCCGGCCGGGCCACGGAGGTGCTCGGCGACCTCGCCCACGCCGACCACATCGCCGTCCTGGTCCCCGGCTCGGACACCTCCCTGGACACCTACGCCCGCTTCCACAAGGCGGCCGCGGCCCTGTACACGGACCTCACCCACCGTGCCCCCCGCGGCACCCGCACCGCGGTCGTCGCCTGGCTCGGCTACGAGACACCAGCCACCGTCAGCACCACGGTGACCACGACCACCCGGGCCGAGGAAGCCGCCCCCCGCCTGCGCGCCTTCGTACGCGACCTGCGCACCGCGACCCAGCCGCAGGCGCACCTCTCCCTTCTCTGCCACTCCTACGGCACGGCCGTCTGCGGCCGGGCCGCCCATGGTCTGGACGCCGACGACATCGTCCTCGTCGGCAGCCCCGGCACCGGCGCGGACTCCGTCGCGGCCCTGCACACCCGCGCAAGAGTGTGGGCGGCCCGCGGCAGCGAGGACTGGATCGCGAACGTGCCGCATGTCAGCGCCACCTTCTTCGGCACCACCGTCGGTCTGGGCGCCGACCCGGTCTCCCGCGCCTTCGGCGCCCGGGTCTTCGACGCGGGCGACGCCGACCACAGCGGCTACTTCACCCCGGGCTCGGCGTCCCTCGCCAACCTCGCCCGGATCACCCTCGGCGAGACCTCGGAGGTGCCCCGTGCCTGACCCAACCGCACCCCACACCCCCCACCGCACCACTGCTCCCGGCCCCCCAGCCGAGGGCCGCCCGCACCCGGCGCCGAAACCGCCACGGGCGGTGCCGGTGGGGACCCGGATCCCGCCGAAGGCGCCCCACACCACCAGCCCCCTCCAGGCCCTGCGCCGATCCGCCCGCCACCTCGACGCCCTCACCCCCGCCTCCCGGGACCGAGGCGTCGACGCCCTCCGGGCAACAGCCGTCCTCGGCGTCGTCCTGGGCCACTGGCTGGTGACGGCACTCGTGGCCAAGGACGGCGGACTGCACACCACGAGCCCGCTGCAGCACATGCCCTGGCTGGCCCCGATCTCCTGGCTGTTCCAGACCCTGGCCGTGTTCTTCCTGGTCGGCGGCCATGTGGCAACGCGAAGCCTCGCCACCGCCCGCGACAGAGGCGAGACCTACGGCACCTGGCTGCGCGCCCGCCTGACCCGCCTCCTGCGCCCGGTGGCCGCACTCCTGTGCCTGTGGGCGGTGGCCGCCACGGCCCTCCTCCTCACCGGCACCCCTCTGGCCACGATCGAGGCCCTGCTCAAGCTGGCCCTGTCACCGCTGTGGTTCCTGCTGGTCTTTGCCGGGCTGACGGCCGCCACCCCGCTCCTCACCCGCCTCAACCCGCTCTGGCCCCTGGCCGTCGTCCTGCACGTGGACCTGCTCCGCTTCGGCCTGCACACCGGCCCGTCCTGGCTCGGCTGGCTGAACCTCCCGGCGGGCTGGCTGGTCCCGTACACCCTGGGCGCGGCGTGGACGCGGGGCGAGCTGGACACCCGCCGCGCGGCCCGGGTCCTGTTCCTCGGCGGTACGGCCGCCACGGCCGTCCTCGTCGGCTGCGCCGGATACCCGGCGTCCATGGTCGGCGTCCCCGGCGCGCGGATCTCCAACCTGAACCCCCCGACCCTGGCGGCCGTCACCTTCGGCCTGGCCCAGTGCGGGCTCGCCCTCCTCCTTCGCGACCGGCTGCGCCGTGCGATGGCCCGCCCGCTGCTCTGGGCGGCCGTGGCCCTGGTCAACCTCTCCGCGATGACGATCTACCTGTGGCACCAGACGGCCATGATGGCCACGACGGCCACGGGCCTCCTCGCCGGCCGGCTGCCCGGACTGCACACCTCACCCGACTCGCTGGGCTGGGTGCCGTACCGCCTCGCCTGGCTTCCGGTCTTCACCCTGGCCCTCGCCCTGTGCTGGACGGCCTTCCGCCACCACGAACAGGGTCCCCGCCGCCCCCGAAACCGCAGGTCCCATGTGGTCCGCCACCATCTGCCCCCAGCAAAGAACCCGCGCAATGCCTAGTGTTGACCCCGTGAAGCCCGCGGCCGCCGACGGTGAGAACGCCCCCGAGGGGCCACCCGCACCCGACCACGCACCCGCGACCGCCAGTACAGCCACCCCCAGGACCCCCCGGCGCAGACTGCGTGCCTGGCTCGGCGAGAACCCCACGCCGAACTCACCCCCCTTCTCCCGGCACCGCTGGGTCCGCCTCCTCACCTACCTGCTCGCCTTCTACCTCGCCCTGGGCATCGCCCTCGGCGGCGGCGAGGAGCTGGCCAGCAGCTACGGCTTCACTCCGGCCGTGGCGTTCTTCATCACGCTCCTCCAGGCCGCCGCCGTCGTCCTGGCCCTGTGGCGCCCGGTAACCGCCTGGGCCCTGTCCCTGACCGGCGCCGTCGCCACCGCGCTGCTCGCCCGTCCGCAGCTGGCGACACCGGGGCTCCGGCCGCCCGGCCCCAACTGGCCCTGGACCACACCGGTCCTGCTGGCCCACATGGCCGTACTGCTGCTCCTGGCCCTGCGCGTCCGGTTCCGCGGGACGGTCGCCGCGCTTGTCACGACCGCCCTGGTGACCGCCGTGGTGGAGGGCGGCATGGGAGCCGTGCGCTACTCCCCGACAGGCGTCGTCGCCGTCGGCCTCTTCGCGATCGCCGCCGCCATCGGCGCGGCCCTGCGCAGCCGCAGCGAGGCCCGTACCGAACTGGTCCAGCAGACGACGATCACCGCCGAGGAGCGGGCCCGGCGCACGCTCCTGGAGGAGCGCAGCCGTATAGCCCGCGAGCTGCACGACGTGGTCGCGCACCACATGTCGGTGATCTCGATCCAGGCCCAGGTGGCCCCGCACCTGGTGGAGAACCCCTCCGAGGAGCTGAAGGAGAACCTCGCCGGCATCCGCAACAACGCCCTGGAGGCCCTGACCGAGCTGCGCCGGGTCCTCGGCGTGCTGCGGTCGGAGGGCCCGGACGACCCCGAGGCCGTCGAGGAGACCCACCGGCTGTCCGCCCCCGGCACCGGCCCGGCCCCCCATGCCCCGCAGCCGGATCTCGCCCGTCTGGACGCCCTGATGGAGAACACCAGGGCGGCCGGCCTGGACGTGGTCAAGACGGTCGAGGGCGAGCCCCGCGGCTATCCGCCGGGCGTGGAGCTGTCGGCGTACCGGATCGTCCAGGAGGCCCTGAGCAACGTCCTGCGGCACGCCCCGGGCGCGAAGGTCGACGTGGTGGTCGTCCACCACGCCCACGGGCTGTGCCTGGACATCACCAACTCCCGGCCCAGCCGTCCCGCCCCGCCGTCCCCGGGCAGCGGTCACGGTCTGCTCGGCATGCGGGAGCGGGCGGCGATGCTGGGCGGGCACGTCGTCGCGACGGGGGAGCAGGGAGGCGGCTTCCGGGTGACCGCGTTCCTCCCGCGTGACGGCACCCCGGTCCGGACCGACCTCGTCCTGCCCGCCGCGTTCCGGAGGCAGCTGCCATCCGGCTCCACCCACGATCCGTACCCGCCCGAGCCCCCGACAGGAGAACAGGACACATGACGAGCGGCGCCGGTCCCATCCGCGTACTCATCGCCGACGACCAGCAGATGGTCCGGCAGGGTTTCGGCGTGCTGCTCAGCGCCCAGCCCGGCATCGAGGTGGTCGGGCAGGCGGTGGACGGTCTGGACGCGATCGTGCAGACCGCCGAACTGGTCCCGGACGTGGTGCTGATGGACATCCGGATGCCCGAGCTCGGCGGCATCGAGGCGACCCGCAGGATCACCGCCGGGCATCCCGCCATCAAGGTGCTGGTGCTGACCACGTTCGACCTGGACGAGTACGTGTACGAGGCGCTGCGGGCCGGGGCCTCCGGCTTTCTGCTGAAGGACGCCTCCGCGGACAAGCTGGCCGAGGCGGTCCGGGTCGTGGCTGCGGGCGACGCCCTGCTCGCGCCCGGCATCACCCGCCGTCTCATCGCCGAGTTCTCCCGTCTGGACGGCAGCCGCCGGGCCCCGCTCAAGCAGCGCGTCGGCGACCTCACCGAGCGGGAGACGGAGGTGCTGGCGCTGATCGCGCAGGGCCTGTCGAACGCGGAGATCGCCGAGCGGCTGGTCGTGGCCGAGCAGACCGTGAAGACGCATGTGGGCCGGATCCTGGTGAAGCTGGGCCTGCGCGACCGCACCCAGGCGGCGGTCTTCGCCTACGAGTCCGGCGTGGTCCGTCCCGGTGGCCGGTGACACCCGCAAGGGGCGACCCGTAGTACCTGAGGGGGATGTCCGGGAACCCGCCTCCAAGGTGACGACCGCGCCCCCGGCCACGCCTACCGTTTTCCTCGTGACCGAGACGACGCACACGCAGACGACACCGCCCGGCCCGGCCGGCCGGCCGCGCAGCCCGGAGTTCCGGCTGGCCGCGGACGCCCTGCGCAGCCTGCGGCAGGACCTGTTCGAGGACGCCTTCGCCTATCGCCCGCTGCCCCGCCTGAGCGCCGACGGCCCGCGCACCCGTCGTCTGTCCGGCGTGCGCCTGCTGCCGCACGCGGTGGTGGCCGCGCTGGGCGTGATGGCGTTCTTCCTGGCCATGGCGAGCTCCGACTCCGGGCCGGCCGCCCTGCTGTGCGGGCTGCTGGCCCTGGCGCCGGTCCTGCTGACGCTGGCGCGTCCGGTGGGAGCCTTCTGGTTCTCGCTGGGCGCGAGCACGGTCGCCGCCGTGATCGGCCGGGCCGACGGGAGCGACTGGCCCTGGCTGCCGGGCAGCTTCCTGTCCCACCTGGTGGTGCTCACGCTCGTCGCACTGCGCACCCGCCCGCGCACCGCGGCCTCGATGTGGGTGATGACCGCGGTCTACGGCTTCGCCGCCGGAGGCCTCTTCGGCTGGCACCGCTACGACACGAACGTGCCCCCGATGCTGCTCGCGTCGGCCCTGATCCTGCTGGCCGTCTCGCTCCGGCACATCCGCCGTCAGGCCCAGCAGGAGGTGACCGCCCAGCAGACGGTCACCGAGCACGAACGCTCCCGCCGCACCCTCCTGGAGGAGCGCACGACGATCGCCCGTGAGCTGCACGACGTGGTCGCCCACCACATGTCCGTGGTGGCCATCCAGGCGGAGGCCGCGCCCTACCGGGTGGAGAACCCGCCGGAGGAGCTGGAGAAGGCGTTCGCCACCATCCGGGAGAACGCGGTGGCGGCCCTGACCGAGCTGCGCCGGGTCCTCGGGGTCGTACGCGCGGAGGACTACGAGGCGCCGGACGCACCCCAGCCGACCCTGGCCGATCTCGACGGGCTGCTGGCCAATGTGCGGGAGGCCGGCCTGACGGTGGACAAGGCGGTGACGGGAGCGGTGCGTGAACTGCCGCAGGGCGTGGAGCTGTCGGCGTACCGAATAGTGCAGGAGGCCCTGAGCAACACCCTGCGGCACGCACCGGGAGCGAGCGCCCGCGTGGAGATCGGCTATGTCCTCGGCGGCCTGGGCCTGCGCATAGTCAACACCCCGCCGCCCGCGCCGCACCTCGTGAAGCCCTCGCCGGGCGCGGGGCACGGCATCACGGGTATGCGGGAGCGCGTGTCGATGCTGAACGGCGAGATGACGGCGGGCCCTTCGGAGGACGGGGGCTACGAGGTGACGGTGTTCCTGCCGGTGCCGGCGGTCACCGCGAGTGAAGAGGACGCATGACCATCCGCGTACTGATCGCGGACGACCAGATGATGGTCCGCGAGGGCTTCTCCGTCCTGCTGAACGCGATGCCGGACATCGAGGTCGTCGGCGAGGCCGTCAACGGAAGGGAGGCGGTGCACCGGGTCCGTGAACTCGCCCCGGACGTCGTCCTGATGGACATCCGCATGCCGGAGCTGAACGGCATCGAGGCCACCCGGGAGATCGTGGCGGCGGACGCGACGGCGAAGGTGCTGGTCCTGACGACCTTCGACCTGGACGAGTACGTGTACCAGGCGCTGCGCGCGGGAGCCTCCGGTTTCCTGCTGAAGGACGCCTCGGCCCGCCAGCTGGCGGACGGTGTGCGGGTGGTGGCCGCGGGCGAGGCCCTCCTGGCTCCCTCGGTCACCAAACGCCTGCTCACCGAGTTCTCCCGCCTCTCGGACCCCCCGCGCCTGGTCCCGTCGGGGCACGCGGCCTACGGCGAACTCACCGAGCGTGAGACGGAGGTCCTGATCCTGATCGCCCAGGGCCTGTCCAACGCGGAGATCGCCGAACGCCTGGTGGTGGCCGAGTCGACGATCAAGACCCACGTGAGCCGCATCCTGGTCAAACTGGGCCTCAGAGACCGCACCCAGGCAGCGGTGTTCGCGTACGAGGCACGCCTGGTGACACCGGGCTGACGGCGCCCGAGCGGGTGGGACGGAAACCGAAGAGCCATGGATCCGCTCCTCGACCCGCCCCACGGAGTCGTACCGCTCCCCCTGGTCAGACCTCGGCCCGGCGCGTTAGCGTCCCCGCATGGCTGGCACCACCGACCTGACCTTCGACCCCTGGGACCCGGCGTTCGTGGCCGACCCGTACCCGGTCTACGCAAAGCTGCGGGAGCGGGGCCGGGTGATCCGGTACGAGCCGACCGACCAGTGGCTGGTGCCGCACCACGCGGACGTCTCGGCGCTGCTGCGGGACCGGCGGCTGGGGCGGACGTACCAGCACCGGTTCTCGCACGAGGAGTTCGGCCGGACCCCGCCCCCGCCGGAGCACGAGCCGTTCCACGTCCTCAACGACCACGGGATGCTCGACCTGGAGCCGCCGGACCACACCCGGATCCGGCGCCTGGTGTCGAAGGCGTTCACACCGCGCACGGTCGAGCGTCTGAAGCCGTATGTGCACGGCCTGGCGAACGACCTGGTGGCGGCGCTGGTCCGCAACGGCGGCGGTGACCTGCTGACCGATGTCGCGGAGCCGCTGCCGGTGGCCGTGATCGCCGAGATGCTCGGCATCCCCGAGGCGGACCGCGCCCAGCTCCGCCCCTGGTCGGCGGCCATCTGCGGGATGTACGAGCTGAACCCGTCGCAGGAGACGGCCGCGCAGGCGGTCCGGGCCTCGGTGGAGTTCTCGGAGTATCTGCGGACGCTGATTGCGGCCCGCCGCAAGGAGCCGGGTGAGGATCTCGTCTCCGGCCTGATCGCGGCCCACGACGAGGACGACGACCGGCTGACCGAGCAGGAGATGATCTCCACGGCGGTCCTGCTGCTCAACGCCGGTCACGAGGCCACGGTCAACGCCACGGTGAACGGCTGGTGGGCGCTGTTCCGCAACCCCGGTCAGCTGGCCGCCCTGCGCGCCGACCACTCCCTGGTCCCGTCCGCGATCGAGGAGCTGATGCGCTACGACACCCCGCTCCAGCTCTTCGAACGCTGGGTGCTGGACGACATCGAGATCGACGGCACGGTGATCCCGAGGGGCTCGGAGATCGCGATGCTCTTCGGCTCCGCCAACCACGACCCGGCCGTCTTCGCCGACCCCGAGCGCCTGGATCTGACCCGCGCCGACAACCCGCACATCTCCTTCAGCGCCGGCATCCACTACTGCATCGGCGCCCCGCTGGCCCGCATCGAGCTGGCCGCCTCGATGACGGCCCTCCTCCGGCAGGCTCCCACGCTGACCCTGGCGGCGGAGCCGCGGCGGAAGCCGAACTTCGTGATCCGGGGGCTGGAGGGGCTGAGCGTCGAGGTCGGGTGATCACCCGTTCGGCTGATCACCGAGCGATTCCGCTCGAAGGCCGCCGGTGGCTTGTCACGCTGGTGCCTGCCTGCGAAGGAGGGCACCATGACGGTTATGGCAGAGCGCACCTCGTCTCAGATGTCGGTGGACGTGTTCGAGCGGATCGCGGAATTCGCCGAACGCGAGGACGAGACCGTCAGGTTCGAGTTCATCGACGGACGGATCGGGGTCAAGAAGGTGACGAACGGCAGCCACGGTGAGATCGCCATGTGGTTGGCTTTCCGGTGCAAGGAAGCTCGGCCCGACCTCACCCTCAACACGACAGGCCAGGGGCTGAAGGTCGAGGCGTACCGGAAGGGCCGCGCCCGGCCTGACGGCGTTCTTGCACCAGTGGGTTACTTCAACGGGCAAGGTGAGTGGGCCAACCCCGACGGTGTGCTGATGGCGGTCGAGATCACGTCGTACGACTCTGACACCCACCACCGGGATCGGGTGGACAAACCCCGGGCGTACGGTGAGGCGGGCATCCCGGTGTACTTGCTGATCGACCGTGACAACCACTCGATCCTTGTGCACACTGTCCCGGACCCGCAGGTCGGATACCGGGACATCCATTTGGTCGCGCTCGGCGGCAAAGCCATCCTCCCCGACCCCGTCGGTATCGAGCTCGACACCGAGGACTTCAAGCAGTACCTCGACTGACCTCAACCCGCCAGATCACGGCGCCGCACGCCCGCCAGCCCGCCGGCCACCAGCACCGCAGCCAGCCCCAGCAGCACCCCCACCGGCCCCCACTCCATCCCCCCGCCCGGCAGCTTCGGCAGATGCCCGAACGGGGACAGGTCCAGCACCGCCCGCGGCGCGTTCAGCGCGGGGCCGATCCAGCCGATCAGCAGCACCGCGCCGGCGACACCCCACGCCGCGACCGCGCCCCGTGGCAGCACGCCGAACAGCAGGACCGCGACCCCGCCGATCACCCAGACCGCGGCCACCTGGAGCAGGCACGCCCCCAGCACCGGGCCGACCTCCCGGCCGTAGCCGACGGCGAAGCCCAGGCCGGCCAGGAGCATCAGCAGGGCCGAGCCGCCGAAGGCGATGACCAGGTGGCCGGCGGCCCAGCGCAGCCGGCCCACGGCCGCGGCCAGCACCGGTTCGGCCCGGCCGGAGGTCTCCTCACCGCTCAGCCGCAGCACGGAGGAGACGACGTAGAGCGCGGCGACCAGACCGAGCATGCCGACCATCGCGGCGAGGAACGCGTCCGTCGGTCCCGACCGGCCGCCCATCCGCTGGAAGATCTCCCGCGCCTTGGCGTTGTCGCCGACGAGCTCGGCCGCGCCGTCCGTCATCCCGCCGTAGACGACCCCGGCGAGGAAGAAGCCGATCGACCAGCCGAGCACGCTGCCGCGCTGCAAGCGCCAGGCCAGCGCGCCCGCCGTGCCGAGGCGGCCGGCCGCCGGTCCCGGCCGGGTCGGCAGGAAGCTCATGCCGATGTCCCGGCGCCCGGCCAACCCGTAGGCCACGGCCGCCTGGAGGGCTACGGCGGCGGCGAACAGCAGCAGCACCCACCAGCGTTCGGCCGCGAAGGCGCGCAGGTCCTCCAGCCAGCCCAGCGGGGACAGCCAGGTCAGCACCGACGAACCTCCCCCAGTGCCCCCGTCCGACGCCGAGTCGCCCGCCGCGCGCAGCACGAACGCCGCGCCCAGCACGGCCGCCGTCAGCCCCCGGGCCAGCCGGGCGCTCTCCGTCAGCTGGGCGACGACCGCCGCCATCGTGGCGAAGACCATGCCCACGCCCGCCACCCCGAGCCCGAAGGCCAGGGCACCCGGCGCGCCCTGTCCGGCCAGTCCCGCCACGAGCAGGGCGCACAGGGCCGCGTTGGCGACGGCCGCCGTCAGCAGGGCCGCCGTGAGCGGCGCCCGGCGCCCCACCATCCCCGAGGACACCAGCTCCTGCCGCCCGCTCTCCTCCTCGTCCCGGGTGTGCCGTACGACGACGAGCAGGCTCGTCACGGCGGCGAGGGCGCCCGCGTACACCCCGACCCGCCAGGCCGTCAGCGCGCCGAGCGAGTCGCCGAAGACGGGTCCGACCATGGCGCGCAGGGAGGTGTTGGCCGCCATCTGGTGCCTGAGGTCGGCGCGGGCGGCCGGGGTGCCGTACAGGCCCTGCAGGGTCTTCGGCATGGAGAGGACCATCAGCGCGTTCACCGCGACCCAGACCGGGATCAGCACGCGGTCGCGGCGCAGCGCGAACCGCAACAAGGTCGCGGTGCCGGTCAGTTGGCGCGTCATACCGTCACCTCGCCCGGCTCGTCCTGGTAGTGCCGCAGGAACAGCTCCTCCAGGGTCGGCGGCGTCGAGGTCAGCGAGCGCACTCCGGAGGCGGTCAACGAGCGCAGTACGGCGTCCAGTCGGTCGGTGTCCACCTGGAGGCGGACCCGGTGTCCCCGCACGTCGAGGTCGTGCACGCCCGGCAGGTGGGCCAATCCGTCGGGGGGCCCGGCGAGTTCGGCGCTCACGCTGGTCCGGGTCAGATGACGCAGGTCCGCCAGCGACCCGCTCTCCACCGTCCGGCCCTTGCGGATGATGCTGACCCGGTCGCAGAGTTCCTCGACCTCGCTCAGGATGTGCGAGGAGAGCAGGACCGTACGGCCGCGCTCGCGCTCCTCCTCCACGCAGCGCTGGAAGACCTCCTCCATCAGCGGGTCCAGGCCCGAGGTCGGCTCGTCCAGGATCAGCAGGTCCACGTCGGAGGCGAAGGCGGCGACCAGGGCGACCTTCTGGCGGTTGCCCTTGGAGTAGGTGCGGCCCTTCTTGGCCGGGTCCAGCTCGAAGCGCTCGATCAGCTCGGCGCGGCGCCGGGTGTCGAGTCCTCCGCGCAGGCGGCCGTAGAGGTCGATGACCTCGCCGCCGGAGAGGTTGCGCCACAGTGTGACGTCGCCGGGCACGTAGGCGATCCTGCGGTGCACCTCCACCGCGTCCCGCCACGGGTCGTGGCCCAGCACCTGCGTGGCGCCCGAGTCGGCGCGCAGCAGCCCGAGCAGCACCCGGATCGTGGTCGACTTGCCGGCGCCGTTCGGGCCGAGGAAGCCGTGCACCTCTCCGGCCTCGACGTCCAGGTCGAGGCCGTCCAGCGCGCGCGTACGGCCGAAGGACTTGTGGAGCCCGGAGACCGTGATTGCCTTCGTCATGGATCCGAACGTACGCTTCTTTCAGAAATTTGTGAAGTTAAGGAAGTCCATGAATCCCGGTTAGGGTGAGGGCATGACGGAGTCGAGGACAGGTACGCCGGAGCGGGACCCGGAGTCGGTCTCGCGGTTCGTGGAGCACTTCGCGGCGCAGCTGGTCGAGGCGGGGATGGCGCGCATGCCCTCGCGGGTCTTCGCCGCCCTCCTCGCCTCCGACACCGGCACCCTGACCTCGGCCGAGCTGGGCGAGCAGCTGAAGATCAGTCCCGCCGCCGTCTCCGGTGCCGTGCGCTATCTCGCGCAGGTCCACATGGTGTCGAGGGAACGGGAGCCGGGCTCGCGCCGGGAGCGGTACCGGGTGCACAGCGACCAGTGGTACGAGGCCCTCACCAGCCGCGAGGCCGTCATCAAGCGCTGGGAGGAGGCCCTGCGGGAGGGCGTGGCCGGCCTCGGCGCCGACACCCCGGCGGGGCGCCGGCTGGCCGAGACGCTTGCCTTCTTCGAGTTCATCGAGCAGGACGTGGCGCAGATGATGGAGCGCTGGCGCGCTCATCGGGAGCAGAAGTACGGCCGCTGAGCCCGTTCAGCGTTCCTTCGTCTCCTCCAGCACCGTCCGCCCCAGCAGCGCGTACCGCTCGGGCGCCCGCCGCTTCAGGTACTGCGCGTAGCCCACGCCGGTCGCCGCGACCAGCGCCACGAGCCACGGCGTCGCCTTGAGCAGCAGTGAGCCGGACTCCGCCCCCGCCGCGACCCCCATGTTGGACACCAGCAGGACGACCACGCCGAGCATCGCGATGCCGCCGACGAGCGGGGCGGTGAAGGTCCGGAACCAGTGGCGGCTCTCGGGGTGGTGCCTGCGGAAGTAGACGAGGACCGCGAAGGAACACACGGCCTGGACCACCAGGATCGCCATCGTGCCGAGGATGGCCAGCAGGACGTAGAGCGCGTTGTACGGGTCCTTGCCCGCGATCCAGAACGCGGCGATCAGTACGGCGCTCACCACCGTCTGCACCAGTCCGGCGATGTGCGGGGAGCCGTGCCGGGCGTGGGTGCGGCCGATGGTGTTCTTCAGTGACGGCAGGACGCCCTCCCGCCCGAGGGCGTACAGATAGCGGGCGGCGCAGTTGTGGAAGGCCATGCCGCAGGCCAGTGAGCCGGTGATCATCAGCCACTGCATGACATCGACGGCCCAGTGCCCGACGTACCGATCGGTGGGGCCGAAGAACAGGGCGAGAGGGTTGGCGGAGGAGGCGGCCTTCACGGCCTCGGCCTCGCCGTTGCCCGTGATGGCCATCCAGGAGACGAAGACGTAGAAGACACCGACGCCCAGGACGCTGATCATCGTGGCCTTGGGGATGATCTTCTTCGGGTCGCGGGACTCCTCGCCGTACATCGCGGTGGACTCGAAGCCGACCCAGGACCAGAAGGCGAAGAAGAGCCCGAGCCCGGCGGACGTGCCCTTGAAGGCGTTGACCGGGTTCACCGGGGCGAAGGTGAACCCGTGCGGGCCGCCGCCGTGGAAGGCGACCGAGACCGCCATGGCCGCCAGCACGGTCACCTCGGTCGCCAGCAGCGCCACCAGCAGCTTCTCGGCGACGCTGATCCCGAACCAGGTGCCGGTCGCGTTGATCGCGAGCATCAGGATCGCGAAGGCCCACCAGGGCACGTGCAGGCCCGTCTGGTCCCTCAGGGTGGTCGTGGCGAAGGTGGAGAAGATGCCGATCAGCGCCGGTTCGAAGACGACGTACGCGAAGGTCGCGAGCAGCCCGGAGGCGAGGCCGGCGGTCCGTCCGAGGCCGTAGGAGATGAAGCCGTAGAAGGCCCCGGTCGATGTGATGTGCTTCGCCATCGACGTGAAACCCACGGAAAAGATTGCCAGGACGACCATTGCGACGAGATAGCTCGCGGGCGCCCCGATGCCGTTGCCGGACGACACCATGAAGGGCACGTTGCCGGTCATCGCGGTGATCGGCGCGGCGGTGGCGACGGCCATGAAGACCACCCCGAGCAGCCCCACGGCATTGGGTTTCAGCCGATGAACCGTTTCCTCGTCCGCCGTGCCCGCCGCCGGGGCAACGCCCTCGTCCACTGCCATCGGGTGGCCCCTTCCGTGTCGGGTCCCTGGGTTCTGGTGGGTCCTGATGGAGCAGGATGGTGCACGGGGGAGGGGCGCGGGAAGGGGTCGGCGCGGTTAAATATTTGTCACCAGACCATTGGATGGAGGGGTTGTGGAATCTCGGCCTGGGCGCGTGTTCGTTCAGTCGCCCTGAGTGGTGACCGGTTCGCGTGCGTGGGACATGCAGGATGAGCGGGCCACCGTCTTCCGGTTGCCGACAGACCGTGGTCACCAGGCGTGAGTGAGCAAGTCGTTCGGTGAGAAGTGGGACATTCCGGATCCCTTCGGCCGCTCGCTCGACACCGCCGGTTTCAAGGAACTCGGCTCAAGCTGGAGGCAGCACCAGCCCCCAGGCCCCCTCCACCACCCGCCACGTCCGCCGCCGTACCGGCCCCGACACCCCCGCGTCCGCCCGGTAACGGAAGTCCGCGCCGACCACCGTCACCGTCCGCCCGGACGCCCGTACCGGTGTCGCCTCCGCGCCCACCGACAGCGGCCGTACCTCCACCGCCGCGAGCCCGCCGGTGCCCGGTGTGACCGACACGGTCTCCACGGGCTGGTCCAGGTCGAGCACCGTCTGCCCGTCGACCTCGACCCGGAGGCGGGCGGGGCCGGGGGACGGCACGGCGGCGAGGCGGGGCGGGCGGGGGGCGAGGGTGCGGACCAGGGAGCGGTACCAGGCCCGGCCCGAGGACGCGGTCACCGGCACGGCGGCCGCCGCCCGCACCACCGGCCGCGGCGGAATGCCCAGCCCGCTCAGGACGACCCCGTCGCTGTCGTCGACCAGCAGGTCCAGGCGCCGCTCGGCCCCGTCCAGCACGGCCCGCGCCGCCGCCACCGCCCCGCCCGGCACCCCGAGCGACTCGGCGAGCCCGGTGTCACCCACCGGGACCACCGACAGCGCGCATCCGGCCAGCTCGCGCGCCCGGTGCAGCAGCGTCACGGTCCGCACCAGAGCGTGACCGTCGCCCACCACGACCGGCCGTCTCGAACCCCGCCGGCCGAGCGCGCGGGCGAATTCCTCGGGCCCGTCCGGCAGGCACACCTTGGCCGCCGCACCCGCGCTGAGCACGTCTTTCGCGATCCGTACGGACTCCCCGTCCGTCTGCCGTGCCGCCGGATCGATGATCACCAGCAGCTGTTCGGACGTCGCGAAAGTCGCCACCTCGGTCCTGCCTCGCTTCCTCGGGTAGCATCTTTGTGCAAGAGCCCCTTGCGCTATTGCGCCAGGGGCTTCGTCTATTCCGGGGCATCCGGTCCGACGGTTGGCGACCAAAGGCGGTCGCTGTGGTACGCGGCGGTGAACCTTACGCCCACGCCCCCGACCTTGGACATGCCCCACCCGGAAGGGGTGTACGCGCGTGCCCGCACTTGTGCTGCTCGGTGCTCAGTGGGGTGACGAAGGCAAGGGAAAGGCGACCGACCTGCTCGGTGGCTCGGTGGACTATGTGGTGCGATACCAGGGCGGCAACAACGCCGGCCACACGGTCGTCGTCGGCGACCAGAAGTACGCACTCCACCTCCTCCCTTCCGGAATCCTCTCGCCTACTTGTGTTCCGGTCATCGGCAACGGCGTCGTCGTCGACCCGTCGGTCCTGCTCTCCGAGCTGAGCGGTCTGAACGAGCGTGGCGTCGACACGTCCAAGCTCCTGATCAGCGGTAACGCGCACATCATCACGCCTTACAACGTGACCGTCGACAAGGTGACGGAGCGCTTCCTCGGCAAGCGGAAGATCGGGACGACGGGTCGCGGCATCGGCCCGACCTACGCCGACAAGATCAACCGCGTCGGCATCCGGGTCCAGGACCTGTACGACGAGTCGATCCTGCAGCAGAAGGTCGAGGCGGCCCTCGACGTCAAGAACCAGATCCTCACCAAGCTGTACAACCGGCGCGCCATCGCCGCCGACCAGGTGGTCGAGGAGCTGCTGGGCTACGCCGAGCAGATCGAGCCGTACGTCGCCGACACGGTCCTGATCCTGAACCAGGCCCTGGAGGAGAACAAGGTCGTCCTGTTCGAGGGCGGCCAGGGCACGCTGCTCGACATCGACCACGGCACGTACCCCTTCGTGACCTCCTCGAACCCGACCGCCGGCGGTGCCTGCACCGGCGCCGGCGTGGGCCCGACGAAGATCAGCCGCGTCATCGGCATCCTCAAGGCCTACACGACCCGCGTCGGCGCCGGCCCCTTCCCGACCGAGCTGTTCGACGAGGACGGCGAGGCGCTGCGCCGGATCGGCGGCGAGCGGGGTGTGACGACGGGCCGTGACCGCCGCTGCGGCTGGTTCGACGCCGTGATCGCCCGCTACGCGACCCGCGTCAACGGCCTGACCGACTTCTTCCTCACCAAGCTGGACGTGCTGACCGGCTGGGAGCAGATCCCGGTCTGTGTGGCGTACGAGATCGACGGCAGGCGCGTCGAGGAACTGCCGTACTCGCAGACCGACTTCCACCACGCCAAGCCGGTCTACGAGACGCTGCCCGGCTGGTCCGAGGACATCACCAAGGCGAAGTCCTTCGCCGACCTGCCGAAGAACGCCCAGAACTACGTCAAGGCGCTGGAGGAGATGTCCGGCGCCCCGATCTCCGCGATCGGCGTGGGCCCGGGCCGGGACGAGACGATCGAGATCAACTCGTTCCTGTAGGCAACTCCGGGCACCGGGCGGGAGCGCCCGCCGGTCCGCCTCCGGGCGTGATCGGCGGGCGCTGAGTCGTCCCGCGCGGTGCAATCGGAGTATGAGCGTTCACCGGGACATGCGGTGCCGGGGACCGTACGGCGGCGAAGGCGCCGACGCCGAGCTCACGGACTGCTCCGACCCCGCGATCTTCGAGGTCGCCCGGTACCAGCTGCCTCCGCTGCGGGTGTGCCCGGTGCATCTCGGTCCTTCCCTGCTGATGGCGAGCGGGGTGCTGTGGCCGCCGGAGGTCAGACTCATCGGCCGTGTCTGAACATCGGGGTCATCGGCCGTATCCGACACCGGCTGTTTCCCCAGGGTTCGCACAGGCCGCACAACTGACCCATCCTTGACCTGGACATGACCTTTTCCTGGTTTTCCGGCAATCCCGGACGCGAGCAGCATCTACGCGGGTAGCCTCCGCACTGCACCGCCACTGCTCGTCGCCAACTCCAGCCAAACCAGGAGCCTTGAATGCCCCTCAGTCCCATGAACCGCCGGGAGTTCGTGAAGAAGTCGGCCGTCACCGGGGCGGCCGTCGCCGCTGCCGGGACCGTCGCGGCGGCCCCCGCGCAGGCGGCCGAGCAGAAGCGCGAACACAAGCCGCGCACCTGGTCGTTCTCCATCCTCGGCACGACCGACCTGCACAGCCACGTCTTCGACTGGGACTACTACAAGGACGCCCCCTACACCGACAAGGCGGGCAACTCCGTGGGCGTGGCGCGCGTGGCCACCCTCATCAAGCAGCAGCGTGCGGCCAAGGGCGAGGACCACGTCCTCCTCGTCGACGCCGGCGACATCATCCAGGGCACCTCGCTCGCCTACTACTTCGCGCGCATCGACCCGATCACGGGCACCGACGGCAAGAGGGGTCCCAGGCACCCGATGGCCGTGGCCATGAACCACATGCGCTACGACGCCGCCGCCCTCGGCAACCACGAGTTCAACTACGGCATCGAGGTGCTGCGCAAGTTCGAGAGCCAGTGCCGCTTCCCGCTGCTGGGCGCCAACGCCCTCGACGCGAAGACGCTGCGCCCGGCCTTCAAGCCGTACACCGTCAAGCGCATCTGCGTGCCGGGCGCCCCGGACATCAAGGTCGGCATCCTCGGCCTGACCAACCCCGGTATCGCGCTGTGGGACAAGGACAACGTCAGCGGCCGGATGGTGTTCCCGGGCCTGGTCGAGCAGGCGAAGAAGTACGTGCCGCGCCTGCGCGCACTGGGCTGTGACGTCGTCTTCCTGACGGACCACTCGGGTATGGACGGCTCGTCCTCCTACGGCGACTCGCTCCCGTACGTCGAGAACGCGTCGAACCTGGTGGCCGAGCAGGTGCCGGGCATCGACGCGATCCTGGTGGGCCACACGCACGTCGAGGTCCCGTCCTACACGGTGAAGAACGCGGAGACCGGCGAGGAAGTGCTCCTGTCGGAGCCGTACTGCTGGGGCTACCGCCTCAGCGTCTTCGACTTCGAGCTCGAACTCCACCACGGCCAGTGGAAGGTGACGAGCAAGACGGCACAGACCCTCAACCCCAACACCGTGGACGAGGACCCGGAGATCAAGAAGCTCCTGGAGGCCGACCACGAGCTGGTGGTCAAGTACGTCAACACGGCGGTCGGCACGTGTACGGCGGACCTCTCGGCGGCGGATTCCTGCTGGAAGGACGTGCCGATCATGGACTTCATCCACAAGGTCCAGATGGAGAGCGTGAAGGCCGGCCTGTCGGCGTCGGACGCCGCGCTCCCGCTGATCTCGGTCGCGGCCCCCTTCTCCCGCACGGCCGACATCCCCCAGGGCAGCGTCACCATCAAGGACATCGCCGGCCTCTACATCTACGACAACACCCTGTACGGCAAGAAGCTGACGGGCGCCCAGCTCAAGGACTACCTGGAGTACGCGGCGAAGTACTACCACCAGGTCCCGGCCGGCACGAAGGTCGACACCGCGACCCTCACCAACGCCAACAACTTCTGGGACTACATGTACGACACGGCGGCGGGCGTCGACTACGAGATCGACATCGCGCAGCCGGAGGGTTCGAGGATCAAGAACCTCACCTACAACGGCGCGGCGATCGCCGACGACCAGGTCTTCGTCGTCGCGGTCAACAACTACCGCGCGAACGGCGGCTCCGGCTATCCGCACATCGCCTCGGCGCCGATCGCCTACAGCTCGACCAAC
The DNA here is from genome assembly GCF_020819595.1 of Streptomyces barringtoniae. GTDB lineage: Bacteria > Actinomycetota > Actinomycetes > Streptomycetales > Streptomycetaceae > Streptomyces > Streptomyces barringtoniae. The sequence goes on along the minus strand of NZ_JAJHNP010000009.1, from coordinate 61,001 downwards.
GAGATCCGTCAGCTGATGATCGACTACGTGACCGCGAAGAAGACCCTGGACCCGGCCGACTTCGCCGCCACCAACTGGAAGCTGACCCAGGCCGGCACGCCGGTCTTCTAGGAGCGGCGTCCTCGACCGACGCGGAGCGCTGAGCGGTGCGGACGACCAGGTCCGCACCGCTCACCGCTCGGACGAGCGTGTGGCGCCGAAGTTCGTCTCGTGGGTCCATACGTGGGTGCACGAGGGGCACTGCAGGTGCAGCAGGCTGCCGGTGTTGGAGAGCAGGTAGCGCCAGTGCGCGGTGCAGGTGCCGCCCTGCCGGCAGGTCTCGCAGCCGGCCCGGTCGTCACAGTTCGGGCACGCCACCCAGGCGCGCCGTCCTATGTCGGCCTGCGGATCAAGCGGCAGCATCGCCGGGCCCCGCCGGGAGCACACCGGCCGCCACCAGCTCGTCGTAGATGCGCTGCTGCTCGGCGTCCAGCCCGGAGTACAGCAGCGCACGCGCCTCCTCCTCGCCGCGCAGCGCCGCCGCGGGGTCCCAGTCGGGGCCGAGGGCGGCCATGACGTGGGTGCGCCGGAGCATCTCGTGCGAGCTCAGGTCGACGCTGAAGTCGAAGGCGGGGTCGTGGGGGGACATGCCACCGAACGTAGGCAGGCATTTCCCCCACGGCAAGAAGAGGTGGGTGAAATCACACCAGCTCACACATCCCCGGCCGACGTGACACTCAGCTGAAGACGATCATCGACCCCTGCGCCAGGGAGCGCGTCGCCGCCGCGTGCAGCCCCAGCCACACGTGCCGTTCGCGGGCGAAGGGGCTGGGGTCGTACGGCGCCGGGACGGCCGGTTCCTCCAGCTCCGTGGGGGCCGTGGGCGGGGCCGGGGCGGCCGGGGGGTTGGCCGGATCGATGCCGATCGACCCGGCGACGTACTCCAGTTCGCGCAGCAGGGTCTGGGAAGAGCCCAACGGGCCGCCGCCCGCCAGCAGTTCGTCGTTGGACAACGGGTGCGGGAAGTCGACCGGGACGTAGGCGCCCGCGTGGTCGTAGTGCCAGACCAGGTGGGACTGCTGGGCCGTGGACTCGAACATCTCCAGGAGCTGCTCGTAGTCGCCGCCGAGGTCGTCCACGGGCGTCACCGGCAGGCCGCAGACCTGGAGCAGGTACGCACGGCGGAGGAAGTGCAGGGCGTCGTAGTCGAAGCCCGCCACGGGGGCGACCTCGCCGGACAGGCCCGGCATGTACTGGTACACGGGCACCGGCGGGAGGCCGGCCGCCGCCAGTGCGTCGTTGTACTGCGCGAGTTCCTCGGCGAACGGGTTGTCCGGGGTGTGGCACAACACGTCCACGAGCGGTACCAGCCACAGGTCACAGGCCAAAGAGAGCTCCTCGCACAGATGGGTTCGCCAGTAGGTCCGCAGAAGGTGGTCTGGGCAGGGTACTGGTCATCTACCCGTTGGTCAGGTGTTCCAGCAGCTCCAGCGAATGGGCGTTGGAGGCGGCGACGATGCCGCGGGCGGTGTCGGCCTCGCGGCGGGCCAGCGCGTCGACCAGGTCCGTGTGCCCGGCCCACAGGCGGCCGCGCAGGTCGGGGAGGCGGAGCAGGTGCTGCACCGCGCAGACCCAGGACTGCACGCGCAGCCGGTTGAGGAAGTCGCCGAGGTAGGGGTTGCCGAACAGCGCGCTGAGCTCGCGCCAGAAGCGGAGGTCGTAGCCGATCAGGATCGTCAGGTCGCCGGCCGCGGCGGCCCGCGCGGCCTCCTCGCCGCGGCGGCGCACCGTGGTCAGCGCGGCCGTCGTCCGGGGGTCCTCGGGCGGGGTGCGGAACGCGGGGTGGCCGGTGCTGAGGGCCTGGAACATGCCGTCGGTGACCAGGTTGCGGGCCTCGATCATGTTCCGGTAGTCGGTGACGGAGTACTCCGGCACGCGGAATCCGCGGTGCTGGTCGGCCTCGAGGATGCCCTGCGCGGACAGGTCGACCAGCGCCTCGCGGACGGGGGTGGCGGAGACGCCGTACTGCTCGGCGATCTCCTTGACCGTGAACGCCCGGCCCGGCCGCAGCCGCCCCGCGAGCACCTCGTCACGGAGCGCGTCCGCGATCTGCTGGCGCAGGGTGCTGCGTGTCACGGCGCCGTTGCCGGGCATGGTCGGGGTCACTCCTCACGCGTGGACGACGTGCTCGCGCATCTCTCACGAGATTTTCTTACGAGCACGTCACCATACGCGTTCGGGTCTCCCCGGCGGCAGGCGTGGTTCGGTTACGCCGTGTACTCGTCCGCCACGCTCAGCGCGGCGTCGAGGGCGGCGAGGCCCTCCTTCAGCTCGGCCTCCGTGACATTGCACGGCGGGACCACATGGGTGCGGTTCATGTTCACGAAGGGCCACACGCCGTGCTGCTTGGCGGCGGCCGCGAACGCGGCCATCGGGGCGTTCGCCTCACCGGCCGCGTTGTACGGCACCAGCGGCTCGCGGGTCTCGCGGTTCTTCACGAGCTCCAGCGCCCAGAACATGCCGACGCCGCGCACCTCGCCGACGCTCGGGTGGCGTTCGGCCAGCCCGGCGAGGGCGGGGGCGAGGACGGTCTCGCCGAGGCGCGCCGCGTTCTCGACGACGCCCTCCTGCGCCATCACGTCGATCGTGGCGACGGCGGCGGCGCAGGCCAGCGGGTGCCCGGAGTACGTCAGACCGCCGGGGTAGGGCCGCTTGCCGAAGGTCTCGGCGATCTCCTGTGAAATGGCGACACCGCCGAGCGGCACGTAACCCGAGTTCACACCCTTGGCGAAGGTCACCAGGTCGGGTACGACACCGAAGAGATCGGCGGCGAACCACTCACCCGTGCGCCCGAAACCGGCCATGACCTCGTCCAGGATGAAGACGATGCCGTGGCGGTCGCAGATCTCGCGGACCCCGGCCAGGTAGCCGGGCGGCGGGACCATGATTCCGGCCGTGCCGGGGATGGTCTCCAGGATGATCGCCGCGACCGTGCCCGGCCCCTCGAAGGCGATCGTGGTCTCCAGGTGCTCCAGGGCGCGCGCGGTCTCCTGCTCCTCGTTCTCGGCGTAGAAGCGGGAGCGGTAGAGGAACGGCGCCCAGAAGTGGACGACGCCGTTCGTGCCGCTGTCGCTGGCCCAGCGGCGCGGGTCGCCGGTGATGTTGACCGCCTGCTGGGTGCCGCCGTGGTACGACCGGTAGGCCGAGAGCACCTTGGGGCGGCCCGTGTGCAGCCGGGCCATGCGCACCGCGTGCTCGACGGCGTCGGCGCCGCCGTTGGTGAAGAAGATCTTGTCCAGGTCGCCGGGGGTCCGTTCGGCGATCAGCCGGGCCGCCTCCGAGCGCGCCTCGATCGCGAAGGCGGGCGCGAAGGTCGTCATCTTCGCCGCCTGCTCCTGGACGGCCGCGACGACCTTCGGGTGCTGGTAGCCGATGTTCGTGTAGACGAGCCCGCTGGTGAGGTCCAGGTACCGCTTGCCGTCGTAGTCCCAGAAGTACGACCCCTCGGCGCCGGCGACGGCGAGCGGGTCGATGAGGTCCTGGGCGGACCAGGAGTGGAAGACGTGCGCGCGGTCCGCCGCCTTGACTGCGGCTCCGGCGTCGGGGTTGGGCTGAGGGGTCATGCGGCCGAGGGTAAATGTCCGCGATGCGGAAGCGACATCGGCGTCTTGTTCCCTGGACGGGGGGTTTCCGCGACAGGTTGTCGACACCCGGTACGGCTGCCGGAGCGGCTGCCGGCGGTCCCGGACGAGCGGGGCAAGCCGGACAAGCCTGTTACGGAACCGTAGGCGCCGGGCCACGCGACTCCGCGTGGGGCCGCATTATTCTCAGTCTGTTGCACGCGTATGCGACGTGTGTCCCGGGGGAGGGCAGGGCGGGCATGGAGAAGCTCGGGGCGGGGGATCCGCAGCGCATCGGGGGTTACCGGCTGCTGGCGCGACTGGGCGCGGGCGGCATGGGGCACGTGTATCTGGCCCGGTCGGACCGGGGCCGGACCGTCGCCGTGAAACTGGTCCGCCAGGAGCTCGCCGAGCAGGAGGAGTTCCGGGCGCGGTTCCGGCAGGAGGTGCAGGCCGCGCGGCGGGTCGGCGGGTACTGGACCGCGCCCGTGCTGGACGCGGACACCGAGGCGCCGGTGCCGTGGGTGGCCACGGGGTACGTGGCCGGGCCGAGCCTGCAGCAGGTGGTCGGGCACGACCACGGGGCGCTGCCCGAGCGGTCGGTGCGGATCCTCGCGGCGGGGCTCGCGCACGCGCTGAAGGACATCCACGCGGCGGGCATCGTCCACCGGGACCTGAAGCCGTCGAACGTGCTCGTGACGATCGACGGGCCACGTGTCATCGACTTCGGGATCGCCCGGGCGCTGGAGACGACCTCGCTGGGCGGGGAGGGGCTGACCCGGACCGGGTCGCTGGTGGGTTCGCCGGGGTTCATGGCGCCCGAGCAGGTGCGGGGGGACCGGATCACGTCGGCCTGCGACGTCTTCTGCCTCGGGTCGGTGCTGGCGTACGCGGCGACCGGGTCGCTGCCGTTCGGGAGCGCCAACAGCGGGGTGCACGCGCTGATGTTCCGGATCGCTCAGGAGGAGCCGGATCTGACGGGGGTGCCGGAGGGGATCGGCGATCTGGTGCGGGACTGCCTGCGCAAGGATCCCGGGGCCCGGCCCTCGCTGGATGCCGTTCTGGAGCGGACGGGGGCGGAGGACACCGTGGCCGGGGGGCGGTCCCGGGATCCCTGGCTGCCGGGGGCGCTGGTCGCGCAACTCGGCCGACATGCGGTGCAGTTGCTGGAGGTCGAGGATCCGGAGGGGGACGGGTCTGCGTCGGCGGGGGCGGGTACGCCGGGGGGCACCGGGCCTGCGGATGGCCCCGGTGGGGCGGATTCGCCGCCGGCGGGCGCGGGTGGTGCCGGTGGGGCGGCTTCGGCGCCGGCGGGCGCCGTGGGTTCCGGCCCGGGCAGTGGTGACGGCGTCGTGTCGCCCGAGCACGCTGCCGTTGCCGATGACGGGAGTGCGCCGGGGGCGGTGGGACAGCCGGGGGGCGCGGGCGGGGTGAATCATCTGCCGACCGTCGTGGCGGGGCAGACTCCGCCGCCGGGGGCGCCGCCGACGGTACCGGGGTTCGGGGCCGCGCCGGGGGCGTACGGGTATCCGCAGCAGCATCCGCAGCCTCAGCCGTATGCGCACTCGGGCGGTGCCTACGGGTATCCCCAGCCGGGCGCCGGGGCGTGGGGCGGGGCCCCGCAGTCGTACACCCCCTATGGCGGCGGGCTCGGGTCCACGCCGCCGTACGGGCCGCCGCCCGCCGGTGGGGTGCGGGAGCCGGAGCGGCGCAGTGGCCGGTCGACCGCGCTGCTCGTCGTGATCGCGCTGGTGGTGGCGCTGGGCGCGGGCGGCTCGGTGTATGCGCTGATGAGGAACGGCGGCGGGGACGACGACAAGGGTGGCGGCCCCGTCAGCCCCGCGCCCACCGTCAGCACCTCGGGTACCTCGGGGGCGCCCAGCACGACCGGGCCGGAGCCGTCCGACTCCGCGTCCGCCTCCGCCTCCTCGGACGGGGCGGTTCCGGCCGCCTACCTGGGTACCTGGGAGACGACCATCGACAACGCCAACGGGACCAACACCCGCCAACTGACCATCCGGCAGGGGCGGGTGGGCGACAGCGTGCTGACGCTGGTCGCGGACGGGCCGACGGACGGCGGTGGCACCTACCACTGTGTCTTCGACGCCAAGCTCGCCCAACAGCCCAGCACGGACGGGCCGTTGGAGATCGGGCCGTCCACCGTCACCAGTGGCGAGCCCGCCTCGTCCTGCACTCCGGGCGAGGCCACCGAGGTCACCCTGCTGCCGGACGGCAGCCTGAGGCGGGCGAAGGCGGGCGGCGGGGAGAGCCTGACGTACACCAAGCAGTGACGCACACCGGGCAGTGAGGTTCGCGGACCCGTCACCGGGCTGCCTACCGCGGCTCCGGCGGCCGCTGCCGTGGCATGTTCGGCCGGGTCCCGTTCGCGGGCGGCAGCGGAAAGCGGCCCGCCGGTCCCGCGGCCTCCTGCCGGGGCACGTAGGCCACCGCCGACTGCATGCCCAGCGGCGCGGAACCGGTGCGGAACTCGACCATCCAGTCGGTCGTCTCCGTGCGCACCAGTTCCGTGACGTCCTCCGCGAAGCGCCGCAGCACCGCCAGGCACCGCTCGGCCGCCTCGCTCGCCGTGCCCTCCGCCGGGCCCAGCACCTCCCGGATGCTCTCGGAGGCCCAGTCGAACTGCAACGCCTGCAGCCGCCGCTGTACCGCCTGTGCGGTGGCCACGTCCCTTATCCAGCCCGACGTCACGCCGAAGAACCGGTCGATGCCGACGCAGGCGACGGCGAGCAGCAGCGCCAGGCAGCCCCAGGGCGCGACCCCGTGGGCCGCCCCGGCGAGGTCCAGCAGGGGGAGCGCCGCCCCGGCCACCGCGCCCGCCGCCGCGCCCGAGCGCAGGATCCGGGCGCCGCGCCGCTTCCACGTCCGGTCCCGCAGATACCAGGACGCCGTCTGCAGTGCCCCGCGCTCCACCCACCGGTACAGCTCGTCGAGCCGTTCGGCGGGCTCGCCCCAGTCCCCGAGCGGAAAGGCCCGCCCGGTCAGATCGCCCGGCCGCAGCCCGGCCGCACCCTCGCCCCGCCCGTCCTGAGGCGGACCCTCGGGCTGCATCTCCGGCTGACCCACCCGGCACTCCCTACTGATCCCAGCTGATCCCTGACGCACGACCGGTCACGCTGTGTGACAGCCCATGCCGATTCCATGCCGCTCACATGCCGATTCCATGCCGACGCGCGGCACCCTTCCTACCGCCCAATGGGTGGCGAAGAAGGACCTTTGCCGGCTTTTCCGCTCGGAAGAGGGCCTTGATCAGGTATAGGGCTGCCGCGCTTCTCACTCGAAAGAGTGGCGGGGCGACGCGCGCGTGGACCACGTAGGCTCGTGCTCAAGGAGAAGAACGCAGAGGAGCTGATCGTGATCCCCGGTGGTGGCCAGCCCAACATGCAGCAGTTGCTCCAGCAGGCCCAGAAGATGCAGCAGGACCTGCAGCGGGCGCAGGAGGAACTGGCGAACACGGAGGTCGACGGGCAGGCGGGCGGCGGGCTGGTGAGGGCCACGGTGACCGGCGCCGGCGAGCTGCGCGCGCTGAAGATCGACCCGAAGGCGGTCGACCCGGAGGACACCGAGACCCTCGCCGACCTGATCGTCGCGGCCGTGCACGCGGCGAACGAGAACGCGCAGACGCTGCAGCAGCAGAAGCTCGGCCCCCTGGCCCAGGGTCTCGGCGGCGGCACGGGCATCCCCGGTCTGCCGTTCTGAGGCCGGGCCAACTACGGTACGTACCGATAGGTCTTAAGGAAGGGCAGTCCGGTGTACGAAGGCGTGGTCCAGGACCTCATCGACGAGTTGGGGCGGCTGCCCGGCGTCGGTCCCAAGAGCGCGCAGCGGATCGCCTTCCACATCCTGCAGGCCGAGCCGACGGACGTGAAGCGGCTCGCGCAGGCGCTCCTGGAGGTCAAGGCGAAGGTCCGCTTCTGCGCGACCTGCGGCAACGTGGCGCAGGAGGAGCTGTGCAACATCTGCCGTGACCCGCGGCGGGATCCCTCCGTCATCTGTGTGGTGGAGGAACCGAAGGACGTCGTGGCCGTCGAGCGGACCAGGGAGTTCCGCGGCCGGTACCACGTCCTGGGCGGCGCCATCAGCCCGATCGAGGGTGTCGGTCCCGACGACCTGCGTATACGAGAACTTCTCGCGCGGTTGGCCGACGGTACGGTCATGGAGCTGATCCTTGCGACGGACCCCAATCTTGAGGGCGAGGCCACGGCCACCTATCTCGCCCGCATGATCAAACCCATGGGCCTGAAGGTCACCCGCCTGGCCAGCGGCCTCCCGGTGGGTGGCGACCTGGAATACGCGGACGAGGTCACCCTCGGCCGCGCCTTCGAGGGGAGACGACTCCTAGATGTCTGACGCCACACTGCACGCGACCGGTCGGAACCCGGACGACTTCGCGGTCCAGATCGCGGACCAGATCGAGAGCTTCCTGGTGGCCGTCACGGAGGTGGCGAGGGGCGACGAGCCCGGCTCGACCGTTCCCTTCCTCCTCCTGGAGGTCTCCCAGCTGCTGCTGGCCGGCGGACGCCTGGGCGCCCACGAGGACCTCGTCCCCGAGGAGCGCTACGAGCCCGACCTGGGCCCCGAGCCGGACGTGGACGGACTCCGCGAGAACCTGGCCCGCCTCCTGGAGCCGGTCGACGTCTACTCCGAGGTCTTCGACCCGTACGAGCCCCGCAAGGCCCCCGTGCCGGCCCGGATCTCCGACGACCTCGCCGACGTCATCACCGACCTCCGCCACGGCATGGCCCACTACCGCGCGGGCCGCACCACGGAGGCCCTGTGGTGGTGGCAGTTCTCCTACTTCTCCAACTGGGGCCCCACGGCCTCCGCCGTCCTGCGCGCCCTGCAGTCGGTCCTCATCCACGTCCGCCTCAACCAGCCCCTGGAGGAACTGGACGGCCTCGACACCGACCAGTCCGACATGGGCGACGAGACCCTGGAGTTCGAGGCGGGACGGGTCATGGCCCAGGAGATCGGCGGACCGCTGGGGATGCGGCAGGGGAAGTGACCGCGAGCGGCGCCTCCGCGTCGGCGTACGGCGGGGTGTGCGTCGGCCCGGCCGCCTCGCCTTGAGTCCGGCACCGCCTTCGCAGTCCTCACAGCCCTGAAAGCCCCCACAGCCCCTTCCCCATCGCCGTGCCGCCGCCCGTCAGAGCCAGGAGGAGGACCAGGTGGCGGGCCCGGTGCTCGGGGATGCGGGCGGCGACGGTGTGGCCGATCAGGGCGCCGAGTGTCATCGCCGCGACGACCACGGCGACTTGAGTGGCCGTCAGATGCGGTGTGCCGTTCGCGGCGATCGAGAAGGCGTTGACGGCGACGCCGTAGAACTGCGCGTTCGGCACGAACTCCCGTACCGTCCAGCCCGCGTTGAGGGCGTACAGGGACACCGGCGGGCCGCCCACGCCCGCCGCCGCGTTCATGAAGCCGCCGAGGGCGCCGGCCGTCACCGCTCCCCTGCCGCCCCGCAGGGCCGGCACCCGGGCGCCGCGCATCACCAGCAGGACGGCCGTCGTCACCAGGGCGCCCATCACCAACAGCAGGGCGGGACGGGGGAGTTGGCGGGTCGTCCAGGCGCCCGCCGGTACCGTGCAGGCCGCCGCCGCGCACAGCGGCACCATCGCCGCCGGACGGACGCGGCGCCAGCCGCCCGCGAGGCCCACGACACTGATCGCGCCGGCGGCACAGTTGGCGAGCACCACCCCGTCGGCGGGGCCGAGCAGCAGTACCAGCGCCGGTACGGCGACCAGGGCGAAGCCCATTCCGGTCAGCCACTGCACGCATCCGCCGACCAGGACGATGGCCGCGAGCAGCGCCTCCGTCATCTCGCCCCCCGTTGGTTGAAAGTTCATGTGGCAACCAGGTGCCACCAGTGTGACCCGGGGCACTTTCCCGCGTGGCCCGGCGGAGGCTGGGCAGGTGCCGGACGCGGGACGCACGATGTCTCACCATGCGGGAGCAGGGTGGTGGAATTCGGGCGCTCGTTAGACTGAGCCGACACAAACGAACCGAGCGAGGAGCGCACGTGGGCCTTGTCGTGCAGAAGTACGGAGGCTCCTCCGTAGCCGATGCCGAGGGCATCAAGCGCGTCGCCAAGCGGATCGTGGAAGCGAAGAAGAACGGCAACCAGGTTGTCGTCGTCGTTTCCGCGATGGGCGACACGACGGACGAGCTGATCGATCTCGCCGAGCAGGTTTCTCCGATGCCTGCCGGGCGTGAGTTCGACATGCTGCTGACCGCCGGAGAGCGGATCTCCATGGCCCTGCTGGCGATGGCGATCAAAAACCTGGGTCACGAGGCCCAGTCCTTCACCGGCAGCCAGGCAGGCGTCATCACCGACTCGGTCCACAACAAAGCCCGGATCATCGACGTCACGCCGGGCCGGATCCGGGATTCGCTGGACAAGGGCAACATCGCGATCGTCGCCGGGTTCCAGGGCGTCAGCGCCGACAAGAAGGACATCACCACGCTGGGCCGTGGCGGGTCCGACACCACGGCCGTGGCGCTCGCCGCCGCGCTCGACGCCGAGGTCTGCGAGATCTACACCGACGTCGACGGCGTGTTCACCGCCGACCCGCGTGTGGTGAAGAAGGCGAAGAAGATCGACTGGATCGCCTTCGAGGACATGCTGGAGCTCGCGGCCTCCGGCTCCAAGGTGCTGCTCCACCGCTGTGTGGAGTACGCCCGCCGCTACAACATCCCGATCCATGTCCGGTCCAGCTTCAGCGGGCTGCAGGGCACCTGGGTCAGCAGTGAGCCGATTGGGGACAAGAAGGTGGAGCAGGCCATCATCTCCGGTGTCGCGCACGACACCTCCGAGGCCAAGATCACGGTCGTCGGTGTGCCGGACAAGCCGGGTGAGGCGGCCGCGATCTTCCGGGCCATCGCCGATGCCGCGATCAACATCGACATGGTCGTGCAGAACGTGTCCGCCGCCTCCACGGGCCTGACGGACATCTCCTTCACGCTGCCGAAGACCGAGGGCCGCAAGGCCATCGACGCGCTGGAGAGGAGCCGGTCGGGCATCGGCTTCGACTCGCTGCGCTACGACGACCAGATCGGCAAGATCTCGCTGGTCGGCGCGGGCATGAAGACCAACCCGGGCGTCACCGCCTCCTTCTTCGAGGCGCTGAGCGACGCGGGGGTGAACATCGAGCTGATCTCGACCTCCGAGATCCGTATCTCGGTCGTCACCCGCAAGGACGACGTGCCGGAGGCCGTGCGCGCCGTGCACACCGCCTTCGGGCTCGACTCCGACACCGACGAGGCCGTCGTCTACGGCGGCACCGGCCGATGACCGTCTCCACGACGTACGGAGGCGTACGACGATGACCGGCAAGCCGACGCTCGCGGTCGTGGGAGCGACCGGAGCCGTCGGCGCGGTCATGCTCCAGATCCTGTCCCAGCGCGCGGACGTCTGGGGCGAGATCCGCCTGATCGCCTCCCCGCGCTCGGCCGGCCGCAAGCTGGCCGTGCGCGGCGAGGAGGTCGAGGTGGTGGCCCTGAGCGAGGAGGCCTTCGACGGCGTCGACATCGCCATGTTCGACGTCCCCGACGAGGTCGCCGCGCAGTGGGCGCCGATCGCCGCCGCGCGCGGCGCGGTGGTCGTCGACAACTCCGCCGCCTTCCGGCTGGACCCCGAGGTGCCGCTCGTGGTGCCCGAGGTCAACCCGCACGCCGTACGGGTGCGCCCGCGCGGGATCGTCGCCAACCCCAACTGCACGACTCTGACGATGATCGTCGCCCTGGGCGCGCTGCACGCCGAGTTCGGCCTGCGCGAGCTGGTGGTGTCGTCGTACCAGGCGGTGAGCGGGGCCGGGCGGGCCGGTGTGGACACCCTGCGGGCCCAGCTGTCCCTGGTGGCCGGCACCGAGCTGGGCACCAAGCCCGGCGACGTACGGCGGGCCGTCGGGGAGGACACCGGGCCGTTCCCGGAGCCGGTCGCGCTGAACGTCGTGCCGTGGGCCGGGTCGCTGAGGGAGGACGGCTGGTCCTCGGAGGAGATGAAGGTCCGCGACGAGTCCCGCAAGATCCTCGGGCTGCCGCGGCTGCCGGTCGCCGTCACCTGTGTGCGCGTCCCGGTGATCACCACCCACTCCCTGACCGTGCACGCCCGCTTCCAGGGCGAGGTCACGGTCGACCGCGCCCGGGAGATCCTCGCGACCGCGCCCGGCGTGGTGCTGTGCGACGATCCGGCCGCCGGCGAGTACCCCACACCCGCGGACGTCGTGGGCACCGACCCGACCTGGGTGGGCCGGCTGCGGCGGGCCCTGGACGACCCGACCGCGCTCGAGCTTTTCGTGTGCGGCGACAACCTCCGCAAGGGGGCCGCGCTGAACACCGCCCAGATCGCGGAGCTGGTCGCGGCGGAGTGGGCCGACCGCTGATCCCGGTCTTACAAGAACTTTGTAGGATCTGTGTAAGAAGTGTGGCCCGGGACATGGTCCAAACCACTTGAACCATTGCTCAAGGCAACAGAGGATTTCCCTCCCCGTCCCCGCAACCGTGCGGAGGGCGGGGAGCGTCTTTGCCGTCACTCTTCGGGCGTGGGGACGCCGTGATCGGGCCGGGTGTGGGGACACCCTCCCATATCGGATATAGGGGAAGAGCGGGACGCATGACGTCACTTGAGGCTCGGCCGGTTGTCGCACATGTGACGCCCGGCACGTACAACCCTGGCGGGGGGAGACGTGTCCAACTGGCGTGGCAGAGGTACTCGAACTCAGCGCGGCCCGCGGCGCGGCGGCCCTCCGGCCGCCCCGTGCGGCGGTCCGGCCCCGCACGCCCGGCGGCATGCCGGTGATCGCGCCCATGCCCGCAGCGCGGCCCGCCCGCATACCCAGTCAGCGTGACGGTGCCGAGGACGCCGCGACCACCGCGGCGACCGAGGTCGCCGGCACGACCGTCGACCACCTCACCGAGACCTACCGGGCGCACTACCGCTCGCTGCTCGGCCTCGCCGCGCTGCTCCTGGACGACACCGCCTCCTGCGAGGACGTGGTCCAGGAGGCCTTCATCCGTGTGCACTCGGCCCGCAAGCGCGTCCGCGACCCAGAGAAGACCCTCGCCTACCTCAGGCAGACCGTCGTCAACCTCTCCCGCTCGACCCTGCGCCGCCGCATACTCGGCCTGAAGCTGCTCTCCAAGCCGATGCCGGACATGGCGAGCGCGGAGGAGGGCGCCTACGACCAGCTGGAGCGCCGCGACCTCATCAAGGCGATGAAGGGCCTGCAGCGCCGCCAGCGCGAGGTCCTGGTCCTGCGCTACTTCGCGGACATGACCGAGGCGCAGGTCGCCGAGAGCCTCGGGATCTCCCTGGGCTCGGTGAAGGCGTACGGCTCGCGGGGCATCGCCGCGCTGCGGGTGGCCATGGAGGCACCGGCATGAGCGAGCGCGCCGAAGGGGGCGATTCCGATGAACGCCATTCCCACGAACGTCACGAGCCCTTCGCCTGGCACGAGCCGACGAGGCGGGATGAGCAAGAACACACGCAATCGCACGCTGGGAACGGAACTGTGAACCACGGCCCCGACGAGAAGGGCCCGGAGGGCCTCGACCAGGGCCCGGACGGACGCGGCAGGCGTCAGGGCGGTCCCGGCGCCGATGCGGACGGCTTCGAGCCCGACGGCCTCGGCAAGGATCTCGACGGTCTCGGGAAGGATCTCGACGGCCTCGGTGGCGACGAGTCGGCCCTGCGCCGGATGCTGCACTCCGCCGTCGACGACATCGAGCCGCGCACCGGCACGCTGGAGCATCTGCGCCGGGCCGTGCCCGCGCGGCGGGCCCGCAAGCGGCAGGCCGCCGTCGGCATGGCCGCCGCGGCCCTGTTCATCGGCACCGCGATCCCCGCCCTCGTGCACGTCTCCGAGTCCGGCGGCACCGACCCCAACACCGCCATGGCCGGCCAGTCCTCCCAGGCCCAGGGCGGCACCGGGCAGGGCAAGGACAAGGGCGGCGCCACGGGCGGCACGAAGGACGACGGCGGTACGACCGCCAAGCCCGGCAAGGAGCCCGGCAGGTCCGGGACGAAGGGCAAGGGCGGCGGCAGCGGCACCGCCGGCTCCACCGGCGGCGCCAACCCGTCCTCCACCCTCGCCTCGAGCGGCGTCCCGCTGTGCACGACGGCCCAGCTGGGCTCGGCCACCGGCACCGCCGTCGCCCCCGACACCGCGGGCGTGGTCTACGGCACCTTCCGCGTCGTCAACGTCTCCTCCACCGCCTGCACCGTCGCCGGCGCGGGCACCATCACCCCAACCGCGACGGGCGCGGCCGACCCGGCCAAGATCGGCACCGCCCGGCATGTGGCCGGGGACGCGGCGACCGGACTGCCCGACCCCTCCCTGGAGGTCACCGGACTGGTCCTGCAGCCGAGCGCGGCGTACGAGGAGAAGTTCGCCTTCGTACCCTCCGAGACCTGTCCCACCACCGGCGGCGGCACCAGCACCACCGGCGGCTCGCAGACCGGTGGTCCCACACCGGATCCGTCGCCGAGCCAGGACGCGAGTGCCACCGGCGGTTCGGCCGACGGCGGGAGCTCGGCGGGGACCACCACCCAGCTGATGACCGAGGACGGCACGGCCGACGGCAGCGTGCAGATCACCCACACCGCGCAGGGGGGGTCCCCCGCGGCCACGGCGACGGTGACGGGGGAGTGTGCGGGGACGGTCATCTACACCGGGGTGCTGGCGGGGGCGTAGCCCTTCGGGCCGCTCGTGCTCAGCCGCCGGCCACCGGCTCCCGGTCCGGCTCCTGCGGCACCAGGCCCAGCGCGGCGTCCCGCGCGGCCTCGGCCTCTCGTCGTACCAGGCGGAACCACATGAACACCACGAACCCGGCGAAGACGAACCACTCCCCGGTGTAGCCGAGGTTCTGGAAGGCCTTCAGGTCCAGCCCGGTGCCGTCCGGTGCCGTCGCGGGCACGGCCTTCATCCCGGCGTCGGCCTTGTCCAGGGTCACCCAGGCGTCGTACAGCTTGTCCGGCACCAGGTTCACCAGCGAGGCCGTGCTGATCGCCGCCGTCTGCCCGGCCGGCAGCCCGCCGGCCGCGCTGACCCCGTTGTCCCCCGGCGTCTCGGAGGCCTGCAGCGCGCCGGTGACGGTGACCTCACCGCTCGGCGCAGCGGGCGCCTTCGCCGCCTCCGCCCTGCCCGGCAGCCAGCCCCGCACCACCGGCAGCGCCTTGCCGGAGCCGGTGCGCAGCAGGGTGAGGACGTAGAAGCCGTTCCTGCCGTCGAGCTGCCGGCCGGGCACCAGCAGCTGCGCGCCGTAGTGCCCGCTCGCGGTGACCCGGCGGCCCGAGGTGGCCTTGTCGACGGGCAGCATCGACTCCAGCGGGCGCGCGGCCTCGTGCCGGTCGGACGCGGCCTGCTCGGTCGCGCTGCGGTGCTCCTGCACCCGGCCCTCGAACCGGCTCAGCTGCCAGGACCCCATGAAGACGCAGAACGGGATGGCGAGCAGCACGAAGACGTTGATGCCCCACCAGCGGGGTGTCAGCAGAAACCGGTACACGCCTCCCACGGTACGGCGCCGCCGCCGGGCGCCCGCCCGCGGGTCAGCCCTTGCTCGCCTTGAGGGAGTAGATCAGCGGGATGCGCGGGTGGTCCGCCGGGAAGCGGTGGTAGCCGTCGCGGACCTCGAAGTTCTGGAAGCGCGGGAACAGCGACACGTCGTGCTCGTGCAGGAACTCGATGCGCAGCCCGGCCGCGGCGAGCGCGGAGACCACGTCGCCGAGGGTGTGCTGCCACTCCACGCTGCGGTTGTGGACGGTGACGGCGTCCGGGTCGGCGTAGGTGCCGGGTTCGTCCCACACCTGGGCGCCGCGGCGGAAGTAGTCGCGCACGATCAGCGAGCCGGTCGCGTCGTCCAGGGCCTCGGTGATCGGGTGGAACTCGGCGAGGTAGAGGAAGCCGCCGGGGGCGACGAGGGAGGCGGCCGTCCGCGCCCAGCGGCGGATGTCGGGCAGCCAGCACAGCGCGCCCAGGCCGGTGTAGACGATGTCGTACGAGGACTCGGGCACGGCGTCGGCCGCGTCGTACACGTCGCTGGTGACGAAGGCGGCGCGCTCGGGACCGTGGCCGAGGCCGGCGGCGAGGGAGCGGGCGGCCTCCACGGCCGGGGCGGAGAAGTCCAGGCCGACGACGCGGGCGGCGCCCCGGTGGACCCAGGACAGGGTGTCGGTCCCGATGTGGCACTGGAGATGGAGGAGTGTCCTGCCGGTGACGTCGCCGACCTCGGCGGTCTCGAAGTCGCGCAGGACGTCCGGGTGGGCCCGGAAGCCGTCGAGATCGTAGTACTCACCGGCCACATGCACCGGCACACGCTCGTCCCACATGGCCCGGTTGTCCTCGCGCCAGCCGTCGGGGGCGGAGTGGTGGTCGACCTGGGTGCTCATGGTCGGGAAGTTATCCACAGGCTGCGCACACCCGCCACCCAATTGTCGGCGCGGCCAGGCAGTATGGGCGCATGATTGGGGCGATGAGTGAGAGCAACGGGCCGGGCGTGCGGGACACGGCCGGCATGCCGGACTGGGAGAAGCGCTTCCGGGCGCCGCGGGTGTCGCTGCCCGACTGGGCGGAGGACGCACCGGACCGCTCCCTGTTCGTGTCGAACGCGACGGGCACGTACGAGCTGTACGCATGGGACCGCGCGACGGGCGGGCAGCGGCAGGCGACGCACCGGCCGACCGGCACGACGGACGGC
Source organism: Streptomyces barringtoniae (assembly GCF_020819595.1). Lineage (GTDB taxonomy): Bacteria > Actinomycetota > Actinomycetes > Streptomycetales > Streptomycetaceae > Streptomyces > Streptomyces barringtoniae. The sequence continues at coordinate 44,691 of NZ_JAJHNP010000009.1, read as the reverse complement.
GAGCTCTCTCCGGACGGCGCCTGGATCTGGTGGTTCGACGACAAGGACGGCGACGAGTTCGGCATCTGGCGCCGCCAGCCCTTCGAGGGAGGGCCGGACGAGCCGGCCGTCCCGGGCCTCGGCCCGTCCTACCCGGCGGGGCTCGCCCTGTCCCGGGACGGGCGCACGGCGGTCGTCGGCCGCTCCACGGACGAGGACGGTACGACGATCCACCTGGCCCGCGAGGGCGAGGACCCGGTCGAGATCTACCGGCACCGCGAGTCGGCGGGCGTCGGCGACCTCTCGCACGACGGCTCCCTGATCGCCGTCGAGCACACCGAGCACGGCGACGCCATGCACGCGGCGCTGCGCGTGCTCCGCCCGGACGGCACGCCGGTCGCCGAGCTGGACGACACCAAGGGCGGCACCGAGGAACTGGGCCTGGAGGTGCTGGGCTTCGCGCCGGTCGACGGCGACACCCGGCTGCTCATCGGCCATCAGCGCCGGGGCCGCTGGGAGCCGCTGGTGTGGGACGTGGCGACGGGCGAGGAGACCGACCTCGCCCTGGACCTGCCGGGCGACGTCAGCGCCGAGTGGTACCCGGACGGCTCGGGCCTCCTCGTCGCCCACGGCTTCGAGGCCCGCAGCGAGCTCTTCCGCTACGACCTGGCGAGCCGAGACCTGGCCCGCATCCCCACCCCGCCCGGCACGGTCTCCGGCGCCACCGCCCGCCCCGACGGCAGCGTGGAGTACCTGTGGTCCTCGGCCGCCGAACCGCCCGCGGTCCGCTCGACGTCCGGCGGCATCGTCCTGGACCCGCCCGGCATGGCCTGCCCGCCGTCGGTGGCCGTGGAGGACGCGTGGGTGGAGGGCCCCGGCGGCCGCGTCCACGCCCTGATCCAGAAGCCGGCGGGCGCGAGCGGCCCGCTGCCCACGGTCTTCGATCTGCACGGCGGCCCGACCTGGCACGACAGCGACTCCTTCGCCGCCGGCCCGGCCGCCTGGGTCGACCAGGGGTATGCGGTGATCCGTATCAACTACCGCGGCTCCACCGGCTACGGCCGCGCCTGGACCGACGCCCTGAAGCACCGGGTCGGCCTGATCGAGCTGGAGGACGTGGCCGCGGTCCGCGACTGGGCGGTCTCCTCCGGTCTCGCCGACCCCGCCCGGCTGGTCCTCACCGGCGCCTCCTGGGGCGGCTACCTCACCCTGCTCGGCCTCGGCACCCAGCCCGACGCGTGGACGGTGGGCATCGCGGTCGTGCCCGTCGCGGACTACGTCACCGCGTACCACGACGAGATGGAGGCCCTGAAGGCCATGGACCGCACCCTGCTGGGCGGCACCCCCGAGGAGGTCCCCGAGCGCTTCGAGGCCTCGTCCCCGCTCACGTACGTCGACGCGGTCAAGGCCCCGGTCTACATCTCGGCGGGCGTCAACGACCCCCGCTGCCCGATCCGGCAGATCGACAACTACGTCAAGCGCCTGGAGACGAGAGGCGCGATCCACGAGGTGTACCGCTACGACGCCGGGCACGGCTCCCTGGTGGTGGACGAGCGGATCAAGCAGGTCAGACTGGAGATGGACTTCGCGGCCCGGCACCTGGGCGCTTCCTGAGCGCCGCCACCCGGGGGGCTGCTGGAGCGAGCGTCAGCGGAGCTCCGCCAGTCCCCTGCGGGTGGCGGCGACGACGACCCGGTCCCCCTTCTCCAGCACATGGTCCGGTGCCGTGTCGGTGCGCCCCTCCAGTGCCAGCACCCGCCAGGACCCGGCCCGGAAGGCGTCCCGTACCGTCCGTCCCTCCAGCTGGGGGTGCCCGGCGACATCGACCGCGGCGAACAGCAGCACCCGCCGCTCCACCGCGATGGCGCCCAGCACCTGCCGTCCCAGCATCGCCCCGGCGAACGCGGGCGCGGCAAGATGGGTGACGCTCCGGCTCCGGGTGAGGGCGTGCGGGTAGGCGGCTCGCAGGGTGCGGTACACCGCGGTGGCGAAGTCGTCGTCGTACAGCCGCAGCACCACCCGCAGATCGGGCCGTACGCTCCGCGCGTACAGCACGGCCTCCAGGTTGGTGGTGTCCGCGCTGGTCACCGCGAGCAGCGCGTACGCCCGGTGGATCTTCGCGGACTCCAGCACCCCTTCCTGGGTGACGTCCCCGAGCACCACCGGCACCCGCAGCCGTCGCGCGGTCGCAAGGCCTCGCGCGTCCGGGTCGGACTCGACGCACACGACCGGGATGTTGAGCTCACGCAGCCGGGTCAGCACCCGGGTGCCGATCTTCCCGAGTCCGAGCAGCACCACATGACCGCCGAGACCGCGCGGCGGTTTGCGCAGGGCGGAGGCGGTGCGGAAGGTGCCCAGCGCCTCCAGCACGGCCGCCAGCAGCACCGGGAGCAGCAGCAACCCGACCAGTCCGGAGAGGAGCTGGAGGATCTGCCGGCCGAGCGGCGCCCCGAGGGCGGGGTCGTCGATCGCGAACATGTCCAGCAGCGTCAGATAGAAGGCCCGCAGCGGATGGATCCCGGTGACCACCCACAGCGCGACGGCGAGCGCGAGCACGCACGCCACCATGCCCGCCAGCGACCACCGCAGCCGCCGGGAGAACAGCGAGGCGAACGGCGGCACCCCGCCACGGCCGGGCGCGGCCGACTCGCCGCCGCCCGCCGAGGACACCTGCTCCAGCACCACGGCCGGCCGGCCGGCGGCCTGCCGTACCTCGTCGTCGTCCGGCAGCAGCCGGGGGTCCTGGTCCCCGCCGGCCTCGGGATCCGCGCCCGGCGGGGAGAGCAGGGCGAGGGTGCACAGTCCGGTGCCGGCCGTCGGCCGTTCGACGGCCCGCAGCAGCAGCCCCTCGGTCTGGACGACCTTGCTGGTGCCGGCGACGGCGGTGGCGGCCAGTGCGGGCGCGGCGGTGTCGGCGTCGGACAGCACGGTGGTGGACGCGTCGGTGCCGCCCTCGCCGTTGCCCGTGGCCAACGCGGCGGCCTGGTCGAGGAGTTCCTCGATGTGCTGGCCCAACCGCCGGTTGTAGAGCCTCAGGACGAGCCGCAGCCGCGGGTTGAGCCGGCGGGCGGTCAGCGCGGCGCGGATGTTGGTCTCGTCGTCGTCGAAGACGAGGGCGAGCGCGGCGGCCCGTTCCACTCCGGCCCGGGCGAGCACGGACTCGGTGATCTCGGCGGCCTCCAGCACCCCGTGGGCCTCACCGCCGTTGCCACCACCGGCGGCGCCGCCCGAACCGCCGGTGCTCGGGTCCGTCGCTGCCGATCCGGAGCCGGAGCCGGACCCCGAGCTGGAGCCGGGCCCCGACCCGGATCCGGTGCCGCCGCGGCCGACCGCGGCGTTGACCATACGGTCGAACAGCGCGGCCGAAGCGGACCGGGCCCGTCCGACCACCGGAGGTCTGGCGGTGCGCTCGTTCGGCGGTACCACGAGGGTGACCTGCTCGCCGTAGACTCCGCGCAGCTCGGCGGCCAGCCGGTGCGCGAGCCCGTCGTCACCGCACACCACCATGTGCGGGGCCCTGGGCCCACCTTGATACGGAACGCTCCCCACGAGGGAAAAGACTGCCCCAAGGAGAGGAGTGGTTCCAGCAACGGTGTGAACACCCGGGGGACGACTCGCGTACCGAAGGGGAGGGAGCGAACGAGGACAGCCAGCCGGAGGTAACCGCACGTGGCCATCACGGAAGACGCCCCGCCCGGCGCGGAGGCAGGTCCCGCCGGCGAGCCGGGCGGCCCAGGCAGCCGCAGGCTCAGCTCCCCGCTCGTGCTGACGCTGATCCTGCTCCTCGCGGTGCTCGCCCAGTCCCCGATCCGCGGGCTCCTCGGCACCCCGCTGATGCAGAGCTGGATGACGGTGTTCGTCGCGGTGACGGTCCAGGCGCTGCCCTTCCTCGTCCTCGGCGTGCTGCTGTCGGCGGCGATCGCGGTGTTCGTACCGCCGGCCTTCTTCGCGCGCGCCCTCCCGCGCCGCCCCGCCCTGGCCGTCCCCGTCGCCGGGATCGCGGGCGCGGTGCTGCCCGGCTGCGAATGCGCCTCGGTCCCGGTGGCGGGCGCCCTGGTGCGCAGAGGGGTCACCCCGGCCGCCGCCCTCGCCTTCCTCCTCTCCGCCCCCGCGATCAACCCGATCGTGCTGACCGCCACCGCCGTCGCCTTCCCGGGCCGGCCCGAGATGGTCCTGGCCCGCTTCCTGGCGAGCCTGCTGGTGGCGTGCGCGATGGGCTGGCTGTGGCAGCGGCTGGGCCGCACCGACTGGCTGCGCCCGCCGGCCCACGGCGCGCACGAGGGCGCGACGAAGGGGGAGGCGTTCTGGAACTCGGTACGGCACGACACCGTGCACGCGGGCGGCTTCCTGGTGCTCGGGGCGATGGCCGCGGCCACGCTGAAGGCGGCGACCCCCGCGGACTGGCTGCGCACGGCGGCAGGAAACCCCGTCTTCTCTGTGCTGGCCCTGGCCGTCCTCGCCGTCCTGCTGTCCATCTGCTCGGAGGCCGACGCGTTCGTCGCGGCCTCCCTCACCCAGTTCTCCCTGACGGCCAAGCTGGTGTTCCTGGTGGTGGGCCCCATGATCGACCTCAAGCTGTTCGCGATGCAGGCCGGCACCTTCGGCCGTACCTTCGCCCTCCGCTTCGCCCCCGCCACCTTCGCGCTGGCGATCACGGGGGCTGTCGTCACCGGGACGGTCCTGCTGTGAACCGCCAGTCCCAGTCCGCCGTCATGTTCCTGCTCGGCGCCGCCCTGCTCCACGCGGGCAGCACCGACCTCTATCTCCGCTACGTCAAGGAGGGCCTGCGCCCGCTGCTGCTCGCCTCGGGAGTGGTCCTGATCGCGGCGGCGCTGGCGACGGTCTGGTACGAGCGCCGGCGCGCCAGGGCCGCCGCCACCGAGGCGCACGCACACCCCGAACCCCGCATCTCCTGGCTCCTGTTGCTCCCCCTCCTCGCCCTCATCCTCGTCGCTCCTCCCGCCCTCGGCTCCTACAGCGCCCTGCGCTCCGGTACGGCCCTGCAGAAGCCGTACGTCTACGGCGCACTGCCCGCCGCCGACCCGGCCCCCCTCTCCGTGATCGACTACGCCTCCCGCGCGGCCTACGGCCACGGCCGCTCCCTGCACGGCCGCACCGTCCGCGTCACCGGCTTCCTCGCCCTGGACCACTCGGGCGCGCCGTACCTGGTCCGGATGGCCCTCAACTGCTGTGCCGCGGACGCCCAGCCGGTCAAGATCGCCCTTACCGGCGAACTCCCCCCGGTCCTGCGCCCGGACGCCTGGCTGGAGGTGACCGGCACCTACACCCCCCGCATGACCCACGACCCGGTCAACAACGGCCCCATCCCCTATCTGAAGGTCACCGCGGCGAGACCGGTACCGGTGCCGCACGACCCGTACGACGAGAGCTGGAACAACTGACGTCCGATCACGGCAGTGCCGGTCGCCCCTTCGTTGCCGGAGCCGGTACAAGAGCGGCCTGCCCGGCGCTGCGACAATCCCGGGCATGAGGAGCAGGGTTGGTCAACTGGCGGTCTGCGCGCTGCTGCTGGTGTGCGCGGGGGCGGCCGCCTGGTTCGTGCCGGCGGTCACCGCGGAGGAGCGGGCCTGGCACGCGGCCCGGCCCTGCGCCTCCGGTGCGCGCGGGAACGACTGTCTGCGCACCCTCCCGGCCGTGATCGAGCGCACCGATCCGCGCTCGCCCAAGCAGGGCGGCCGCCTGTACTTCGCCGGGGGCCGCCCGACGCCCCGGATGTGGGTGTCGTACGACGCCGCCGAGGCCTTCGAGGCCGGTGACCGGGTCCGGCTGACCGTGTGGCGGGGCCAGGTGATGAAGGTCGCCGGGGCGCGGTACGTCTGGCACGAGCATGTGGCCACCGGCGGCAGCCAGGCGGTGGTCGCGGCCCTGTGTGCGCTGGCCGCGGGCTGGCCGGGAGCCCGGCTGCTGCTGCGGGCGCGCGGGCGCCGGCTGCCCGAGGGCGAGGCCCCGCCGTCCGCGCTGCCGTTCCTCGTCCCGCTCCTCGGCACGGCGGTGTGGCTCTTGCCGCTGTGCTACCGGCACCCCGTGTCCCTGTTCGGCTCGACGGCCACGCTCGCCTGGTGGGCGGTGGGCGCGCTGGTCAGCGTGGCGCTGTCCGGCTGGGCGTGGCGGGCGACGCGGATCCGCACGCCCGGCCGGTCCACGGCGCCCGAACTCCCCGCGGACGGCGAGGTGTTCCTGTCGGCGCGTTTTCTGGAGCACACCGACTACAACCCGCACGGCTTCGGTACCCACATCGTGCTCGGCGCCGGCGAGCCCGCGGTGACGCCCCACGCGGGGCCGGGGAGGTTCGCTGCGAAGCGGATCCCGGTGGGACGGCTCACCGTTCGGGCCGTGCGGCGGCCGCGGGGGGAGGAGGGTGACCTCGTTCCGCGCAGCTGGCACATCGCCGAACTCGACGACGCGGGTACGCCCGTACGGCTCGCTGCCGCACCGGACGACCTCGCACGCATCCTTCGTGCGCTTTCAGCGGTGCGGGCCTGAGCCCCCCGCGCCCCTTTCGGGGCGGCTACGCCTCCGTCTCCGCCGAGTTGAAGCGTTCCAGATCCCGCAACCACGCCTGCGCCGTCCCGTCCGACGGAGCCCGCCAGTCGCCGCGCGGTGAGAGGGAGCCGCCCGCCGAGACCTTCGGGCCGTTCGGCATGGCCGAGCGTTTGAACTGGGAGAAGGCGAAGAAGCGGCGGATGAAGACCTCCAGCCAGTGCCGGATCTGCGCCAGGTCGTAGGTGCCGCGCTCGGCCTCCGGGAAGCCGGGGGGCCAGGCGCCGTTCTCCCGGTCGTGCCAGGCGTGCCAGGCGAGGAAGGCGATCTTCGAGGGGCGGAAGCCGTAGCGCAGCACGTGGAAGAGGGTGAAGTCGTGCAGCGCGTACGGGCCGATCTTCGACTCGGTGGACTGCATCTCCTCGCCGGGCACCAGCTCGGGGCTGATCTCGGTGTCGAGGATCGCGGTGAGGATCTTGCCGGTCTCCTCGTCGAACTGCTCGCTGCCGACGACCCAGCGGATGAGGTGCTGGATCAGCGTCTTCGGCACGCCGGAGTTGACGTTGTAGTGGCTCATCTGGTCGCCGACGCCGTACGTCGACCAGCCGAGCGCCAGCTCGGAGAGGTCGCCGGTGCCGAGCACGATGCCGCCGCGCTGGTTGGCGAGGCGGAACAGGTAGTCGGTGCGCAGGCCCGCCTGGACGTTCTCGAAGGTGACGTCGTACACCGGCTCGCCGGAGGCGAAGGGGTGGCCGATCTCCTTCAGCATCAGCCGTGCGGTCGGCGTGATGTCCAGCTCGGCCGCGGTGACGCCGAGGGCCCGCATCAGCCGGTGGGCGTTGTCCTTGGTGTGGTCGCTGGTGGCGAAGCCGGGCAGGGTGAAGGCCAGGATGTCGCTGCGCGGGCGCCCGGCGCGGTCCATCGCCCGGGCGGCGACGATCAGCGCGTGCGTGGAGTCCAGGCCGCCGGAGACGCCGATGACGACCTTGGGGCCGCCGATCGACGCGAGCCGCTGCTGCAACCCCGCGACCTGGATGTTGTACGCCTCGTAGCAGTCCAGGGCGAGCCGTTCGGCGTCGGCCGGGACGAAGGGGAAGCGCTCCACGCGGCGGCGCAGGCCCAGGTCGGCGGTGGTGGGCGGGGCGAGTTCGAAGGAGACGGTCCGGAAGTCGCCGGTGCGCGCGGCATGGGTGCGGCGGTTCTCGCCGAACGTGCCCGTCCGCTGCCGCTCCTGCCGCAGCAGGTCGAGGTCCACGTCGGCCATCGCGTACTGCTCGCCCAGCGGGAAGCGTTCGGTCTCGGCCAGCAGCACCCCGTTCTCGTAGATCAGGGTCTGGCCGTCCCAGGACAGGTCGGTGGTCGACTCGCCGAGGCCGGCCGCCGCGTAGACGTACGCGGCGAGGCAGCGGGAGGACGCCGAGCGGCACAGCAGCTTGCGGTCCTCGGCCCGGCCGACCGTGATCGGGCTGCCCGAGAGGTTGACCAGGACGGTCGCCCCGGCCAGCGCCGCCTCCGCGCTCGGCGGCACCGGCACCCACATGTCCTCGCAGATCTCCGCGTGCAGCACGAGCCCGGGCACGTCCGCCGCCGCGAAGAGCAGGTCCACGCCGAACGGCACGTGCGCACCGCCCAGCCGGATCGTTCCGCCGCGCTCGCCGTCGCCCGCGGCGATCTGCCGGCGCTCGTAGAACTCCCGGTAGTTCGGCGGGTACGACTTCGGTACGACGCCGAGGATCCGGCCGCGGTGCACGATCACCGCGCAGTTGTAGATCACATCGCGGTGGCGCAGCGGGGCGCCGACGACCAGCACCGGCAGCAGGTCCGCCGACTCGGCGACGATCGTGGCGAGCGCCGTCTCGACGTCGTCGAGCATGGCGTCCTGCAGCAGCAGGTCGTCGATCGCGTACCCGGACAGGCACAGCTCGGGGAACACGGCGACGGCGACGCCCTCCTCGGCGCACCGGCGGGCGTGGCGCAGGACCGCCTCGGCGTTGGCGGGCGGGTCGGCGATGACGGTGTGGCCCGTGCACGCGGCGACGCGGGCGAAGCCATGCTGATAGATCGACCAGAAGTTCAACGCGGCGTCCCTCACAGCCGAAGCGAATCTCGTACAGAAGGAAGCCTAGATCCCCGCCGTGCGCGGGCCCCGGTCAGTCCGGGGCAGCCACGGCAGCCGGCTGAAACCGCGGCCAGGAGTCAGGAGAGGCCCGAGGCCCTGAGCACCGCCTGCACCGTCTCGTCGTCGATGCGGTGACCCAGGCGGTGAAGGACTTCCGCACCGCGGCGCAGGGTTCCGCGTTCCAGGGAGCGGCGGACGCCGGTGTCGAGTTCGTGCCAGAGCAGGGGGTTGGCCGCGAGGATGCGGGTGTCGAGTTCCAGGCGGTGGCCGTGGACGTCCCGCAGGACCAGGTGGGAGGAGACGCCGTCGTACTGCCGTACGGAGACCAGGGCGTCCGTACGGACCACGTGCCGGCGCCAGGGCGTGCGGACCGCGAGCCAGCCGGGGCCCGCGGTGACCCGCTGGGGGATCAGGACTGCGCACACCGCGGCCGACAGGGTGATCCAGAGCAGGGCGCGCAGGGGGGTCAGGCTGCCCGCGTCCCAGTCGACCAGGAAGCACAGGGCGCAGAAGGTCAGGGCGCAGGTGAGCGCCAGCCGGGCGCTGCCGCGCCAGTGGCGGTCGCCGGCCGAGCCTGGCGGTCCGCTCCGTCGCATGGGGCCGACGCTAGGCGGCTGTGCGGGGTGCGGCGCCGCTGCATACGGCGTCCTAGCGCCGTACGGGTGCATCTTGACGGAATCCTGACGCGGACGCCCCGGTCCCCGGCGGCTTCAGCCGGTGTGCACGCGGGGGCGCAGGGGCCGGTTCGGTTCGGCCTCGCGCAGGACCTCGCGGGTGACCGGGGCGACCTCGCCCTGGCCGAAGAGGAAGAAGCGCAGGAAGTTGGCGAAGGGGTTGCCCTCGGTCCACTCGAAGTAGATGTGCGGAGTGCAGCCGGTGGCGTCGCGGGCGTGCAGGAGGAGCGCGGCCAGGGCGTTGGGGATGGAGGAGGAATCCAGGGTCAGCACGCGGTAGCGGCCGTGCAGGACCTCGCCGCGCACGGCCAGGCCGGCCTCGAACTCGGAGGGGTCGGTGACCGTGACCTCGACGAAGACGAAGTCCTCCGAGGACGGGATGTCGTTGTCGGCCCTGATCTGCTCGACCTTGTCGCGGTACTCGGCCTTGTCGCGCCGGCCGGGCTTGTTGGCGATGAAACGGATGCGGCGGTGCGACATGTCCCGGATGAACCGTTCCGCCATGTCGTCGAGCTCGATGTGCGTGACGCGCAGCTCGAAGGCGCGGGCCAGCCGGGAGAGGAAGGAGACGAGCATGATGCCGACGATGAAGCAGGCGCCGATCTTCACGCCGTCCGGGCGTTCGACGACGTTCGCCACGGTCACGTAGAGCAGGACCGCAAAGACGGCGCCGAAGCCGGCGGTCCAGCCGCGTTGGCCGGCCCGGTGGGAGGCGATGGTCACGGCGATCGCCGCGGAGGACATCAGGACCAGCACGCCGGTGGCGTAGGCGCCGCCCTGCTTGTCGACGTTGGCGTCGAAGAGCCAGGTGACCAGGAAGGCGACCAGGGTGAAGACGATGACCATCGGGCGCACGGCACGGGCCCACTGCGGGGCCATGCCGTAGCGGGGCAGATAGCGCGGCATCAGGTTCAGCAGACCGGCCATGGCCGAGGCGCCGGCGAACCACAGGATCGCGATGGTCGAGACGTCGTAGACCGTGCCGAAGGCGCCGCCGAGGTACTCGTGCGCGAGGTAGGCGAGCGCGCGGCCGTTGGCCTGGCCGCCGGGCTTGAACTCGTTCTCCGGGATGAGCACCGTGGTGATGAAACTGGTCGTGATCAGGAAGACGCTCATGATCAGCGCGGCCGTGGTGAGCAGCTTCTTCGTGTCCCGGATCCGGCCCTTCGGCTTCTCCTCGGTGTCGTCCGGGTCGCCCTGGACGTGGGGCATGACGGCGACGCCGGTCTCGAAGCCGGACAGGCCGAGCGCGAGCTTGGGGAAGACCAGCAGGGACACCCCGATCATGGCCAGGGCGTTGCCGTGCTCGGCGGTCAGGGCGCTGGTCCAGTCGGTGACCAGGTGCCCGGCGGTGAGCACGTGCCACAGGCCGACCACCACGACCACCGCGTTCAGGGCGAGATAGACCACCACCAGGGCGAACGCGACGCCGATCGCCTCCAGGAAGCCCTTGAGGAACACCGCGCCCAGCAGGGCCACGAGCAACAGCGTGATCAGCATCTGCAGGCCGTGCAGGGTGCTCGTCAGGTGCGGGTTCTCGATCAGGTGGGTGGAGGCGTCGGCGGCCGACAGGGTGATGGTGATCAGGAAGTCGGTGGCGGCGAAGCCCAGCAGTGTCAGGACGAACAGCTTGCCCTTCCAGAAGGACAGCAGCCGCTCCAGCATGGCGATGGACCCCTCGCCGTGCGGGCTCTCCTCGGCCACCCTGCGGTAGACGGGGAGGGCGCCGGCGAGGGTGACGGCGACGAGGACCAGGGTGGCGACCGGGGAGAGCAGACCGGCCGCCAGGGCCGCGATGCCGGGCTGGTAGCCGAGGGTCGAGAAGTAGTCGACACCCGTCAGGCACATCACCCGGTACCAGCGCTGGCCCTTGTGCGGGGGCTCGGGCTCGGCGTGCGGGCCGGTGTGGCCCCCGGCCTTGCCCATGTCGGACAGGCCCTCCAGCATCCAGGCGCGCAGCCGGCCGGTGTGCGGAGCGTGTTCGGACGTGGCCATCGGCGTGCTCCCGACGTGCGGCTCAGCGTGAGGTTCCGGCCATCACGCGACGGCGCCACCAGCGTAAGCAGACCGCGCCGCACGGGCCCATGGGTCATGCCGTCGGCCTGTCGGGCCTGTGCGAGGACCGGCGCGGCGAGCGCTGGCCGGACACCGGGGTCGAGGCGTCCCCCTGCGCGGCGGGCGATTACGCCGTACGGGGGAGCCGAGGCCCGGGCCTGCGCCCGAGGCCGGCGGAGTTCGACCGAGCAACGGAGCCGGGAGCGCTCACGCATCGGTCAGCCGGGCCTCCTCGAGGTCCAAGGCCCGCTGCAGCCGCCGCCGCGTCGTGTCGCTGATCGCATGCGCGTCGTACAGCCGCTGCAGTTCGCCGGTCTCCACGGCGATCAGGTCGCGCCGCAGCTGGCGGTAGACCCGGTCGGCGGACTCGGTGGCCACGCCCTCGGTGCCGTTGCTCCGGGCGAGGCGGTCGCGGGCGTCGTCGAGGCGGGCGTTCAGGCCGCGGCGCAGCCGGTCCAGGACGACGTCCGGTACGACCTCCAGCTCGGCGAGCTCCTCCAGGCGGGCGAGGCCGGCGTGGGCGAGCCGGGAGCGGGCCTCGGCCTCCTCGCGCGCGGTGTGGGCGGGCTCCAGGGCGATGCCGGAGGCGCGGACGACCGGGGCGAGGGTGAAGCCCTGGACGACCAGGGTGACCACCACGACCGAGGTGGTCAGGACCAGGACCAGCGGCCGGTCGGCGAGCGGGCCGCCGTCCTTCATGACCTCGGGTATGGACAGCGCGGCGGCCAGCGGCATCACCCCGCGGGTGCCCGCCCAGGTCAGCACCACCGGCACCCGCCAGTTCAGGCGGCCGGCCCCGCCCTTGCGCTGCACCACCGCCGACAGGGGCGCCAGCCACAGCAGACGTACGGCGACGAGGGTGGCGGCGACGGCGAGGGCGTACAGCGGCCAGGCACGGTCGCCGTCCGCCAGGGCCCGTACCTGGGAGGGCAGGGCCAGCCCTATCAGGCTGAAGACGACGCTCTCCAGGAGGAACACCACCGTGCCGTACACCGCGTGCAGCTGGAGCCGTATGCGGGCGTTGGTCAGCCGGTCGCCCCGGCCGCCCAGCACCACCCCGGCCACCACGCAGGACGTCACCCCGGAGGTGTGCGCGACCTCGGCCAGCAGATAGGCGGCGTACGGGGTGACCAGGGCGATCACCGTCTCCAGCACCGGGTCCTCGGTGCGGCGCCGGATCAGGGCGACCACACCGGCCACGGCCGCCCCGATCACCGTGCCGCCGCCCGCGAGCAGGAAGAACTCGCCGCTCGCCGAGCCCCAGTCGGCGGCGGCCGCGGCGACGGCGATGCCCGCCGCCACCCGGACGAGCACCAGGGAGGTCGCGTCGTTGAACAGGCTCTCCGCCTGGACGAGCACCTGGACCCGGGGCGGCAGGGCGAGCCGGCGGCCGAGCGCGGTCACCGCCACCGGGTCGGTGCTGGCCAGCACCGCGCCCAGCACGAACGCCATCTGCCAGGACAGGGGAGTGACCAGCACCGCCACGGCGGCGACGGCCGCCGCGGAGGCCAGCACCAGGCCGATGGCGAGGATCCCGACCGGCTTCCACACCGCCCGCAACTCCCGCCAGGGCATGTCCTCGGCGCTCGCGTACAGCAGGGGCGGGAGGACGACGAGGCCGATGATCTGGGGGCTGATCTGGATCTGCGGGGTGCCCGGCAGCAGCGCCACCGCGAGACCGGCGACCACGAGCAGGGAGGGGGCGGGGATGCGCCAGCGGCGCGCGAAGGTGGCGACCACCGTGGCGAGGACCACGAGGGCGAGAACCGTACCGACGCTGCGCATGCCGTCCCCCTGGAATTGCGGAAGCCGCTCCGGCTCCCGGCCGACCAGACTTCCCGGCACACCAGCCCTCACCCTATCGGGCCAGGTCACGTCAAGACAGTGTCAAGGTCCACCGGACCGGCGCCAAGGAACCGCTAACACGCGCGCCGGCCGCCCCCCGGAGCGGCTTCCTTGGGAGCAGGAACCCTCCCGCGAAGGGGAGTTGGATGGCGAGCGGAGCGCGTCGGCGGCGATGAGTGACGTACGGCCCGGACGACTGAAGGTCTACCTCGGGGCGGCCCCCGGGGTCGGCAAGACCTACCGGATGCTCGACGAGGGGCGCCGCCGTGCCGCGCGGGGGGCGGACGTGGTGGTGGGGTTCGCGGAGTGCCACGGGCGTCCGCGCACCGAGGCGATGCTCGACGGCCTGGAGACCGTCCCGCGCCTGGCCTGCACCTATCGCGGCGGCGGCTTCGAGGAGATGGACCTCGCCGCGGTCCTCGCCCGCCGCCCGCAGGTGGCGATCGTGGACGAGTTCGCCCACAGCAACGTCCCCGGCGACGGCCGCAACGCCAAGCGCTGGCAGGACATCGAGGCCCTGCTCGACGCCGGCATCGACGTGATCAGCGCGCTGAACGTCCAGCACCTGGAGTCCCTCAACGACGTCGTCGAGAAGATCACCGGGGTGCCGCAGCACGAGACGGTGCCGGACGAGGTGGTACGGCGGGCCGGGCAGATCGAGCTGGTGGACATGCCGCCCGAGGGGCTGCGCCGGCGCATGGCGCACGGGAACATCTACACCCCGGAGAAGATCGACGCCGCGCTGGCCAACTACTTCCGGCCCGGCAACCTGACGGCCCTGCGGCAGCTGGCGCTGCTGTGGACGGCCGACCGGGTGGACGAGGCGCTGCAGGAGTACCGCTCGCAGCACGGGATCGGGCGGGTGTGGGAGACCCGGGAGCGGGTGGTGGTCGCGCTGACCGGCGGCCCGGAGGGCGACACGCTGGTACGGCGGGCCGCCCGCATCGCGGACCGGTCCGCCGGCGGCGATCTGCTGGCCGTGCACGTGGCCCGCAGCGACGGCCTCGCCGACGGCGTCTCGCACGCCTCGCTGGCCAGGCAGCGCCGGCTCGTGGAGGACCTCGGCGGCAGCTACCACTCGGTCGTCGGCGACGACGTCGCGACCGCGCTGGTGGAGTTCGCCCGCGCCGAGAACGCCACCCAGCTGGTGCTGGGTACCAGCAGGCGGGGGCGGCTGGCCCGGTTCCTGACCGGGCCCGGCACGGGGGAGACCGTGACCGAGCTGTCCGGCGACATCGACGTGCACCGGGTCACGCATGAGCGTGCCGGGCGCGGCACCCTGCTCCCCTCCCGGCGCCGCACGCTCTCGACGGCCCGGCTGATCGCGGGCCCGGTGGCCGGTCTGGTGCTGCCGGTCCTCCTCACCGCCGTCCTCGCCCAGCTGCGGGGCACGCTGAACCTGACCAGCGAGGCCCTGCTGTTCCTGCTCGCCGTGGTGGGCGTGGCCTGCATAGGCGGGGTCGCCTCCGCGGTGATCGCGTCGGTGACGGCGTCCCTGCTGCTCAACTACTGGTTCATCCCGCCCATCGGCGCCTTCACGCTGGACGACCCGAACGCCCTGCTCGCCCTGGCGGTGTTCGCGGTCGTCGCGGCCACGGTCGCCGCCGTCGTCGACCGGTCCCTGCGCCTGTCGCGCCGCTCCGCCCGGGCGACGGCCGAGGCGGAGACCATGTCGTCCCTGGCCGGCAGCATCGTGCGCGGTGAGGCGACCATCCCGGCCCTGCTGGAGCGGACCCGGGAGACCTTCGGCATGGAGTCGGCGGACCTGGTGGACGAGCCGCCCGACGCGGCGGCAGGGGTGACGGCCGTACCCGCCGGCCCCGGCGCCTTCCTGGTCCTGCGCGGCCGCACCCCCTCCTCCTCCGAGCGGCGGGTGCTCGCCGCGTTCGCCGCGCACGTGGGCTCCGCGGTGGAGCGGGCCCGGCTGGCCGAGGCGGCGGCCGAGGTGGAGCCGGTGAGGGCCGCCGACCGGCTGCGTACGGCGCTGCTGCGGGCCGTCGGCCACGACCTGCGCACGCCGCTGGCCGCCGGGTGGGCCGCCGTCACCTCCCTGCGCAGCCGGGACGTCGCCTTCTGCGAGGAGGACCGCGACGAGCTCCTCGCCACCGCCGACGAGTCCATGGCCAAGCTCAACCGCCTGGTGGAGAACCTGCTCGACCTCAGCCGTCTGGAGGCCGGCGCGCTCACCCTGAACCTGCGGGCCACCTCCTTGGAGGAGGTGCTGCCCATGGCGCTGGCGGACGTGCCGGCGGTCGAGGTGGCGGACGTGGAGGACATGCCGGCGGTGCTGGCCGACCCGCCGCTGCTGGAGCGGGTGATCGCCAACCTGGTCGGCAACGCCGCCCGGCACACCCCGCCCGGGAAGAGGGTGCTGGTCACCGCGAGTGCCCTGGCGGGCCGGGTGGAGCTGCGGGTGGTGGACCGGGGGCCCGGGCTGCCCGCCGACGGGCGGGAGCGGCTCTTCGAGCCCTTCCAGCGGCTCGGCGACACCGACAACACCACGGGCCTGGGCCTCGGCCTCGCCCTGGCGCGCGGACTGACCGAGGCGATGAACGGCACTCTCGGCCCCGAGGACACCCCCGGCGGCGGCCTCACCATGGTGGTGTCGCTGCCCTTCGCGGCACACCCGGCGGGCGCCGAACCGACCGAGCAGAGCATGGGAGGCGCCTGACGGGAGCCGCCCCCGGTTCCCGGCAGCGCGGACGTGGCGGCTGCCCGGTCCGGTCCGGGCCCCGCACGGCTCACTCCAGGCCGGAGACCCGGAACACGGCATGGGCGGTCTCGCGGTCCACGCGCCGGGCGAGGCCGCCCAGGGCGGTCGTGCCGCACCGCAGCGAGCCGTCGGCGGCGGCCTTCCGCGCACCCTCGTCCGGGCGGAACCACAACTGCGGGTTGCGTACCAGGACGTGGGGGTCGATCCCGACGCGGCCGCCCCTCGCGTCCCGCAGCACGAGCCGTGGGGAGACGCCGTCCAGGCAGCGGACCGACACCAGCAGACCGTCCGCACCCGGTGCTCGCGCACCAGCCGGCGCGAGGCCGGCCAGTTCCCGCCCGCGGACACCCGGGCGGGACACAGCACGACGAGGAGCAGCCCGGAGAGGGCGAGCCACGGCGCGGCGCGCCACAGGGCGATCCGGCCGGACCCCCAGTCGATCAGGCCGTACCCGTCAAGATCGCGTCAAGGCGGGCCGGTCGGGCGCGAAGATGCCGCAAGGACCGGTCGGACGCGGTGGGAAGGGGACACAACCTGGGTGCACCCGCGCGCACTTCAGTCCCCGCGCGCGGTCGCAGCACGATAGGAGCACGCGCCATGTCCGTCCTGACCACCGAGCCGGATGCCGTCCCCGCCGGCGAGGAGCCGCCCGATACCGGCGAACGCCACCGGCTGACCGCCGTCACGGGGCTCGCGGCGCTCTCCCTGGACGCGATGGCGTCGGTGGCGTACGGCCCCGAGGCGATCGTGCTGGTCCTGGCCGCGGCGGGCGCGCACGGGCTGGGCTTCACGCTGCCGGTGACGCTGGCCATCGCGGCCCTCCTGGCGGTGCTGGTGGCCTCCTACCGGCAGGTGATCGCGGCCTTCCCGGACGGCGGCGGCTCCTACGCCGTGGCGAAGACGCACCTGGGGGCGCGGACCAGCCTGGTGGCCGCCGCCTCGCTGGTGCTGGACTACGTCCTCAACGTCGCCGTCGCCGTCACGGCCGGCGTGGCGGCCCTGACCTCCGCCTTCCCCGCCCTGTACGACGACCGGCTGTGGCTGTGCCTGGCCGTGCTCGCGCTGGTCACCGGGGTGAACCTGCGGGGGATCGTGGAGTCGGCGAAGGCGTTCATCGTGCCGACGGCCGTCTTCGTGGGCGCGATCTTCGTACTGATCGTGGCGGGCCTGCTGCGGTCGGCTCCGGCGAGTACGGCCACCACGGCCGGGCATGCCTCGGTCGTCGCGGACAACGCCACGAGCGTCGGTGTCCTGCTCCTGCTCAAAGCCTTCGCCTCCGGGTGTTCCGCCCTGACCGGCGTCGAGGCCATCGCCAACGCCGTCCCCTCCTTCCGCGTCCCGCGGGCCCGCCGGGCCCAGCGCGCGGAGGTCGCCCTGGGCGCCGTACTCGCACTGATGCTGATCGGCCTGGCGGTGCTGATCGGCCGCTTCCACCTGCAGCCGGTCGAGGGCGTCACGGTCCTCGCCCAGCTCGCGGACGCCTCCCTCGGCCACAACTGGGCTTTCTACGTCATCCAGTTCGCGACGATGGTCCTGCTGGCGCTGTCCGCGAACACCTCCTTCGGCGGGCTGCCGGTGCTGCTGAAGCTGCTCGCCCGCGACAACTACGCGCCGCACGTCTTCGCCCTGAAGGCCGACCGCCAGGTGCACCGGCACGGCGTTCTGGCGCTCGCCGTGGTCTCGGCCGCGCTACTGGTCTTCTCCGGCGGCGACGCCAACACCCTGGTGCCGATGTTCGCCATCGGTGTGTTCGTCGGCTTCACGATCGCCCAGATCGGCATGGTCCGGCACTGGCGCCTGGAGCGGGGCCCGGGCCGGCGGGGGAAGGCGCTGCTGAACGGCTTCGGGGCGGTGCTGACCGGGGTCGCGACCGTCGTGGTCACGGCGAGCAGGTTCACCGAGGGCGCCTGGCTGATCGTCGTCGCTCTGCCGTTGCTGGTGCTGGGCTTCACCACCGTGCACCGCGCCTACGGCCGGATCGGCGAGCGGCTCGGGCTCGGCCGCATACCCGAGGCCCCGCACCGCGAGCGCTCGCTGGTCGTCGTCCCCGTGGCCGGCCTGTCCCGGCTGACCTCGGAGGCCCTGACGGCGGCCGCCTCCCTCGGCGACGAGGTCCGTGCGGTGACCGTCTGCTACCCGGACCCCGAGGACCGGGCCCAGCTGCACGCCCTGGAGCGGTCCTGGGCCGAGTGGGACCCCGGTGTGCCCCTGGTGCGGCTGTCCTGCACGCGGCGCAGCCTGGGCCGCCCCATCGCCGCGTACGTCCGTGAGGTGGCCGCCGCCGAGCCCGGCACCCGGGTCACCGTGCTGATCCCGGAGGCGGAGCCGGAGCGGCTGTGGCAGCGGCTGCTGCAGAACCAGCGGGGCGCGGTCGTCGCGCACGCCGTGCGGCGGGAGACGGACGCGGTGATCTGCCGGCTGCGGTTCCGGCTGTGAGCCGGGGCACCGACCGTCACGGCGGGCTGCCCACCGGTACGGATCAGGGGTCGTAAGAGACCCGTCAAAGCCGTGAGCGTGGCCGTAAGAGGGTCGTCAACGGGCGACCGGATCAGGCCGGACAGGCGCTTTCCTCGTACACGTCCGTTTCAACCGAACCTCACTCCAGGAGTTCGCGATGGCCGATCTGGCCTTCGTCGTCACCGTGCTCGCGGGTTTCGCGCTGGTGGCACTCGTCGCCAAGGGGGTGACGAAGCTGTGACCGTCGAGAACGTCGTCGGCCTGGTCGTGGCCGTCGCCCTGCTGGGCTATCTCGTCCTCGCCCTGATCTTCCCGGAGAGGTTCTGAGACACGACATGGGTCCCGTACTTGCAGGCGTGCTCCAGCTGATCGCCCTGATAGGCGCGCTGGCACTCGCCTACATCCCGCTCGGCAACTACATGGCCAAGGTCTACTCCTCGCGGGGGCACCTGCGCGTCGAGAAGTGGATCTACAAGGCCATCGGTGCCGACCCCGACACCGAGATGACCTGGCCCGCGTATCTGCGCGGTGTGCTGGCCTTCTCGGCGGTCAGCGTCCTGTTCCTCTACCTGCTGCAGCGGCTGCAGGGCGTGCTGCCCGGCTCGCTGCACTTCTCCGCGGTCAACCCGGCGCAGTCGTTCAACACGGCTGTGTCCTTCGTGACGAACACCAACTGGCAGTCGTACTACGGCGAGCAGACCATGGGTCACGTCGTGCAGACCGCCGGTCTGGCCGTGCAGAACTTCGTCTCGGCGGCCGTCGGCATCGCCGTCGCGGTGGCGCTCGTGCGTGGTTTCGCCCGCTCGCGCACCGGTGAACTGGGCAACTTCTGGGCCGACCTGGTGCGCGGCACGCTGCGCATCCTGGTGCCGGGCGCGGCGATCGCCGCGGTGATCCTGGTCGCCTGCGGTGCCATCCAGAACTTCTCCGGCATCCACGAGGTCGGTCAGTTCATGGGCGGCTCGCAGCAGTGGAACGGCGGCGCGGTCGCCTCGCAGGAGGCCATCAAGGAGCTGGGCACCAACGGCGGCGGCTACTTCAACGCCAACTCCGCCCACCCCTTCGAGAACCCGACGCCCTTCACCAACCTCTTCGAGATCTTCCTGATCCTCGTCATCCCCTTCTCCCTGACCCGCACCTTCGGCGTGATGGTCGGCAGCGTGAAGCAGGGCTACGCGATCCTCGCCACGATGTTCACCATCTGGCTGGGCTTCACCGCGCTGATGATGTGGACCGAGTTCGCCCACCACGGCCCGGCGCTCCAGGCGGCCGGCGGGGCGATGGAGGGCAAGGAGGTCCGCTTCGGTGTCGGCGGCTCGTCGATCTTCGCGGTGGCGACCACGCTCACCTCGACGGGTGCGGTGGACTCCTTCCACTCCTCCTTCACCGGACTCGGCGGCGGCATCACCATGCTGAGCATGATGCTGGGCGAGATCACGCCCGGCGGCACCGGCTCGGGGCTCTACGGCATCCTGATCATGGCGGTCATCGCGGTGTTCATCGCCGGCCTGATGGTCGGCCGTACGCCCGAGTACCTGGGCAAGAAGATCGGCGGCCGCGAGATGAAGCTCGCCGCCTGCTACATCCTCATCACCCCCGCCCTGGTGCTGGTGTTCACGGCCGCCTCGATGGCCCTGTCGACCCCGCCGCACTCGATGCTCAACTCCGGTGCGCACGGGTTCTCCGAGGTGCTGTACGCGTTCACCTCCGCGTCGAACAACAACGGTTCGGCCTTCGCCGGTCTGAACGCGAACACCGACTGGTACAACACCATGACCGGGCTCGCGATGCTGCTGGGCCGCTTCCTGCCGATGGTGTTCGTGCTGGCGCTGGCCGGCTCGCTTGCCGAGCAGAAGCCGGTACCGGTGACCGCCGGCACCCTGCGCACCGAGAAGCCGCTGTTCACCGGCCTGCTCGTGGGCGCGATCCTGATCATCACCGGTCTGACGTACTTCCCGGCGCTGGCGCTGGGCCCGCTGGCCGAGGGGCTGGCGTCATGACGACCGACATCAAGAAGCAAGAGGACTCCATGTCCACTCCCACCCTTGCGCCCCACCAGGACGCGCCGACCGGGCACAAGCCCGACGAGGGCCGTGTCGGAGCGGGCCTCTTCGAGCCCAGGCAGCTGCTGAAGTCCCTGCCGGAAGCCTGCCGCAAGCTCGACCCGCGGGTGATGGTCAAGTCCCCCGTGATGTTCGTGGTGTGGATCGGCTCCGTGCTGACCACGGTCTTCTCCTTCCAGCACCCGGGTGACTGGTTCGGCTGGACCATCAGCGCCTGGCTGTGGCTGACGGTGATCTTCGCCAACCTGGCGGAGGCCGTGGCCGAGGGCCGCGGCAAGGCGCAGGCCGACACCCTGCGCAAGGCCAAGACCGACACCGTCGCCCGGCGGCTCCTCGCGGACGGCTCCGAGGAGCAGGTCCCCGGCACCGCGCTGACCATCGGCGACCTGGTGGTCTGCGAGGCCGGGGACGTCATCCCCGGTGACGGTGACGTCGTCGAGGGTGTCGCCTCGGTGGACGAGTCGGCGATCACCGGTGAGTCCGCTCCGGTGATCCGTGAGTCCGGCGGCGACCGCAGCGCCGTCACGGGCGGTACGAAGGTGCTGTCCGACCGGATCGTCATCAAGATCACGACGAAGCCCGGTGAGACCTTCATCGACCGGATGATCAACCTGGTCGAGGGCGCCGCCCGGCAGAAGACGCCCAACGAGATCGCGCTGAACATCCTGCTCGCCTCGCTGACCATCGTCTTCCTGCTGGCGGTCGCGACCCTGCCGCCGTTCGCCGACTTCGCCTTCAAGAACGTCGGCAGCCACGAGCACCTGACGATGGTGGTGCTGGTGGCCCTGCTGGTCTGCCTGATCCCGACCACGATCGGCGCCCTGCTGTCCGCGATCGGCATCGCGGGCATGGACCGGCTGGTGCAGCGCAATGTGCTGGCCATGTCCGGGCGTGCGGTCGAGGCCGCCGGTGACGTCTCCACCCTGCTGCTGGACAAGACCGGCACCATCACCCTCGGCAACCGCCAGGCCGCCGAGTTCGTGCCGGTCAAGGGCACCACCGAGGCGGAGGTCGCCGACGCGGCCCAGCTGTCCTCGCTGGCCGACGAGACGCCCGAGGGCCGCTCGATCGTCGTCCTCGCCAAGGAGAAGTACGGGCTGCGCGAGCGGCACCAGGGCGAGCTGGCCGGCGCCGAGTGGATCGAGTTCACCGCCCAGACCCGCATGTCGGGTGTGGACGTCGACGGCCGGAAGATCCGCAAGGGCGCCACCGCATCGGTCATCGCCTGGGTCGAGGAGCAGGGCGGCACGGTCGCCGAGGACGCGGACGGCATGGCCAACCGCATCTCCGAGGCAGGCGGCACCCCGCTGCTGGTCGCCGTCCACGACGACGAGGGCGCCCGCGTCCTGGGTGTCATCCACCTGAAGGACGTCGTCAAGGAGGGCATGCGGGAGCGGTTCGAGGAACTGCGCCGCATGGGCATCAAGACCGTCATGATCACGGGTGACAACCCGCTGACCGCGAAGGCGATCGCCGAGGAGGCGGGCGTCGACGACCTCCTCGCCGAGGCCACTCCCGAGGACAAGATGGCCCTCATCAAGCGGGAGCAGGCCGGCGGCAAGCTGGTCGCGATGACCGGTGACGGCACCAACGACGCCCCGGCGCTGGCCCAGGCGGACGTCGGCGTGGCGATGAACACCGGTACGTCGGCCGCCAAGGAGGCCGGCAACATGGTCGACCTCGACTCCAACCCGACCAAGCTGATCGAGATCGTGGAGATCGGCAAGCAGCTGCTGATCACCCGGGGTGCGCTGACGACGTTCTCCATCGCCAACGACGTCGCGAAGTACTTCGCGATCATCCCGGCGCTGTTCGCGGCGGTCTACCCGGGCCTGGACAAGCTGAACATCATGCACCTGTCCTCGCCCGACTCCGCGATCCTGTCGGCCGTCGTCTTCAATGCGCTGATCATCATCGCCCTGGTTCCGCTGTCCCTGAAGGGCGTGCGCTACCGGCCGATGAGCGCCGACAAGATGCTGCGGCGCAACCTCGGGATCTACGGCATCGGCGGCCTGGTCGCGCCCTTCATCGGCATCAAGATCATCGACATGCTCATCTCCCTCATTCCCGGAATCGGCCGATAGCCATGAACAACTCCGTGACCAACACCGTCCGGTTGCTCGGGGCGGGCCTCAGGGCTCTCCTCGTGCTGACCCTGGTGACGGGCGTCATCTACCCGCTGGTCGTCACCGGCATCGCCCAGGGGCTGTTCGGCAACAAGGCGAACGGCTCCGAGATCAAGGCGGACGGCAAGGTGGTCGGCTCGTCGCTGATCGGGCAGTCGTACAACCTGCCGCTGAAGAAGGGCCAGGAGACCCCGGACCCCGACCTGAAGTGGTTCCAGGGCCGCCCGGCCAACGGCCTCGGCGCGAACAGCGTCAACACGCGGTACAAGCTGATCCTGTCGGGTGCCACCAACCTGTCCGCCGACAGCAAGGTGCTGATCAAGCAGGTCGGGGACGCCAAGGCGGCCGTGATCAAGGACAACTCGGTCCCCGGCTACACCGTGAAGCCGGCCGACGTCCCCGCCGACGCCGTCACCTCCTCCGGTTCCGGACTGGACCCGGCCATCTCCCCGGAGTACGCCGAACTCCAGGTCCACCGCGTCGCCGCGAAGAACGGCCTGCCGGTCGACCGGGTCGAGAAGCTGGTCAAGGACCACACCACCGGCCGCACCCTCGGCTTCATCGGCGAGCCGCGGGTGAACGTCCTGGAGCTCAACATCGCGCTCAAGGACCTCGTGGCGAAGAAGTGACCGCCTTACGCGATTCGCGACGGGAGCCGGCGCCCGAGGGCGCCGGCTCCCGCGGGCATGACAGGAGACACACACCCATGACCAGGGTGCTCGTGGTGGAGGACGACCCGCAGCTGGTACGGGCCCTCGTCATCAACTTGCAGGCACGTCACTACGGCGTGGACGCCGCCCCCGACGGCGCCACGGCCCTCCGGCTCGCCGCCTCGCGTCAGCCCGACGTGGTGCTGCTGGACCTCGGCCTGCCCGACATGGACGGCGTCGACATCATCAAGGGCCTGCGGGGCTGGAGCCGCGTTCCGGTCCTGGTGCTGTCCGCCCGGCAGGCCTCCGACGAGAAGGTGGCCGCGCTCGACGCCGGCGCCGACGACTACATCACCAAGCCGTTCAGCATGGACGAGCTGCTCGCCCGGCTGCGGGCCGCCGTCCGCCGCACCGAGGACACCCCGCTGGTCCCCGAGACCACACTCGTCGAGACCGAGCACTTCACCCTGGACCTGCTCGCCAAGAAGGCCGTACGGAACGGGCGGGAGGTCCGGCTGACCCCGACCGAGTGGCACCTGCTGGAGATCCTGGTCACCAACCCGGGCCGGCTGATCACCCAGAAACAGCTGCTCCAGGAGGTCTGGGGCGTCTCGCAGAGCAACAAGACCAACTATCTGCGGGTCTACATGGCCCAGCTGCGCCGCAAGCTGGAGTCGGACCCCTCCCAGCCCCGCTATCTGATCACCGAGCCCGGCATGGGCTACCGCTTCGAGGGATGACATGGCACGTGGCAGGCTCCGGATCTACCTCGGCGCGGCACCCGGCGTCGGCAAGACCTACGCGATGCTGTCCGAGGCACACCGCCGTATCGAGCGGGGCACCGACTGCGTGGTCGCGTTCGTGGAACACCATCACCGGCCGCGCACCGAGGTGATGCTGCACGGCCTGGAACAGGTGCCGCGCCGGGAACTCACCTACCGGGGCAGCGTCTTCACCGAGATGGACGTGGACGCCGTCCTCGTGCGCCGCCCCCAGGTGGCGCTCGTCGACGAACTGCCCCACACCAACATCCCCGGCTCGCGCAACGCCAAGCGCTGGCAGGACGTCGAGGAACTGCTCGCCGCCGGGATCGACGTGATCTCGACCGTCAACATCCAGCACCTGGAGTCGCTCGGCGACGTGGTCGAGTCGATCACCGGGGTGCGGCAGCAGGAGACCGTCCCGGACGAGGTCGTACGCCGCGCGGACCAGATCGAGCTGGTCGACATGTCCCCGCAGGCCCTGCGCCGCCGCATGGCGCACGGCAACATCTACCAGCCGGACAAGGTCGACGCGGCCCTGTCCAACTACTTCCGCCCCGGCAACCTGACCGCCCTGCGCGAGCTGGCGCTGCTGTGGGTGGCGGACCGGGTCGACGAGTACCTGAACGAGTACCGGCGCGAGCACCGGGTGTCGGCCATCTGGGGCTCGCGGGAGCGGATCGTGGTCGGCCTGACCGGCGGACCGGAGGGCCGGACCCTGATACGGCGTGCCGCGCGCCTGGCGGAGAAGGGCGCCGGCGGCGAGGTGCTGGCCGTCTACATCTCCCGCAGCGACGGACTGACCTCGGCCTCCCCGAAGGAACTCGCCGACCAGCGCACCCTCGTGGAGGACCTGGGCGGCACCTTCCACCACGTCGTCGGCGACGACATACCGGCCGCCCTGCTCGACTTCGCGCGGGGCGTGAACGCCACCCAGATCGTCCTGGGCGTCTCCCGCCGCCGCAGCTGGCAGTACGTCTTCGGGCCGGGCGTCGGTGCCACGGTCGCCCGCGAGTCCGGTCCCGACCTCGACGTCCACCTCATCACGCACGACGAGGCGGGCAAGGGCCGCGGACTGCCGGTGGCGCGCGGCGCCCGCCTCGGCCGCTCCCGGGTGATCTGGGGCTGGGCCGTGGGCGTGCTGGGCCCCGCCCTGCTCACCTGGCTCCTCACCAGCACCACCCCGGACGTCGGCCTCGCCAACGACATGCTGCTGTTCCTCACCCTGACGGTGGCGGCGGCCCTGCTCGGCGGGCTCTTCCCGGCGCTGGCCTCCGCGGTGGTCGGCTCCCTGTTGCTCAACTGGTACTTCACCCCGCCCGTCCACACCCTGACGATCGCCGACCCGAAGAACATCGTCGCCATCGCGATCTTCGTCGGGGTCGCCGTGTCCGTGGCCTCGGTGGTGGACCTCGCCGCCCGGCGCACCCACCAGGCCGCCCGGCTGCGCGCCGAGTCGGAGATCCTCTCCTTCCTCGCGGGCAACGTCCTGCGCGGCGAGACCACTCTGGAGGCGCTGCTGGAACGCGTCCGCGAGACCTTCGGCATGGAGTCGGTGGCCCTGCTGGAGCGCACCGGCGAGACCGCTCCCTGGACCTGCGCCGGCAGCGTGGGGCCGAGGCCGGCGGAGATCCCGGAGGACGCGGACGTCGACGTGCCCGTCGGCGACCACATGGCGCTGTCCCTGCGCGGCCGGGTGCTGCCCGCCGCCGACCGCCGGGTGCTGGCCGCGTTCGCCGCGCAGGCCGCCGTCGTGCTGGACCGGCAGCGGCTGCAGAGCGAGGCCGGCCGGGCGAAGGAACTGGCCGAGGGCAACCGCATCCGCACCGCCCTGCTGGCCGCCGTGAGCCACGACCTGCGCACCCCGCTGGCCGGCATCAAGGCCGCGGTGACCTCGCTCAGGTCGGACGACGTCGAGTGGTCCGCGCAGGACCGGGCGGAGCTGCTGCAGGCCATCGAGGAGGGCGCGGACAGGCTCGACCACCTGGTCGGCAACCTGCTCGACATGTCCCGCCTGCAGACCGGCACGGTGGTGCCCATCATCCGCGAGACCGACCTCGACGAGGTCGTGCCCATGGCGCTCGGCGGGGTGCCCGAGGACAGCGTGGAACTGGACATCCCCGAGTCGCTGCCGATGGTGTACGTCGACCGGGGCCTGCTGGAGCGGGCGGTCGCCAACGTCGTGGAGAACGCCGTCAAGTACAGCCCGCCGGGGCAGCGGGTCCTGGTCTCCGCGAGCGCCCTCGCCGACCGGGTCGAGGTGCGGGTCGTGGACCGCGGGCCGGGTGTTCCGGACGAGGCCAAGGACCGCATCTTCGAACCCTTCCAGCGGTACGGGGACGCTCCGCGCGGGGTCGGCGTCGGGCTCGGCCTCGCCGTCGCCCGGGGCTTCGCGGAGGCGGTCGGCGGAGCACTGGCCGCCGAGGACACGCCGGGTGGCGGGCTCACGATGGTGCTCGCCGTGCCGACGGCGCCGGATCGCCTGCCTGTGGCCATGACCTGACCTCAGGTTCGGGGGGCTTGCCGTGTTCGGCCGGCTGCGCAGCCCCCCGACGTCCTCAGGACTCCGGCGGCACCATGTGCAACTCCCGCTCCAGATGCCCCGTGTTCAGCCGCAGCCCCCAGGCGTTGCGCCGGTGTACCGCCGCCAGTTCCGCCTGCAGCGGTGACGGCGGGACCGCGAGCACGGGACACATGGCGTGGGCCAGGCAGTGGCGGCCGACCGACGGCCACAGTGCCCGGCGCAGCCGGCCCCGCTGTCCGGCGCCGACGACGAGCAGGTCGTCGTGCCGGTCGGCGGTCCGCACCAGCGCCGGTCCGGGGGCGCCCCGCACGACGAGCGCCTGCCCGGGCAGCCCGGTGTCCGTGCTGCCGAACACCTCGCGCAGGGCTCTGACGAGCCGCTCGCACGCCAGCCGTTCCCATTCCTCGGCCATGGGGGCCGAGGACGGGAACCTGCGGGCGAGGGCGTCCCCCTCCGGCGGCTCCCACGCCAGCACCGGCCAGAGCTCGGCTCCCCGGCTCCCGGCCTCGTACGCGGCCCGGCCCAGGGCGGTCGCTCCGCCCAGTGAGCCGCTGACTCCCACCACGACCCGGGCGGCCGAAGGCGGGCGGTACTCGGACATGGGCTCCTCCTTGGAAATCCCCTCCATCACACCTCTCGCCGGAGCCCTCGAACAGGGCGTACGCCTGTTCCTGACACCCTTCTGACGGCCCTTCGCTGCTCGTTCACCTGCGGCGTCAGCATGCCGTCAAGGCCCGCCGGATCGCCGTCAGCGTCACGTCAGGGCTCGTCCCGGTACCCCCGGCACCGGGCATACCGTCGACACCGCGCCCCGGTCCGCCTCCCCGCGTCCGGGGCTTCCAGAACCTCGCTCACTGCCTTCCGGGAGGCACCCCATGGCAGAACTCCGCTACGGCGAAGACCCCGAGCCCTCCGATCCGTTCCCGGCCGGACCCCTGTACGTCCCGGTCCGGCCGGGTCCCGCCGGGTGTGCGGCCCGGCTCTTCCGCACACCGCTCGGCGACCGTACGGCCGTCGGTTTCACCTCCGCCCGGCGGCTGGCCGCCGTCCTCGGCGCCGACCAGGCCTGGATCCGCCTCGCCGAGCCGGCCCTGCGCGCCCTGACCGTCCCGCTGGGCGTCACCCACCTCACGGTGGACCCCCAGTTCACCGCGCCCGCTCCCGGGCCGGTGTCCGCCCCGGCACCCGTTTTCGCAGCCTGAGAGGGGAGGACGACGATGACCACGGTCCACGAACCCGCCACCGCCGCCGACCTGTTGGTGTGGCCCGCCTCCGCCGCCGAACCGGTCCGCGGCGACCTCACCGTGGGCGGCGTACCGCTCGCCGAGGTCGCCGGCCGCTTCGGCACCCCCGTCTACGTCCTGGACGAGGCCGAGGTCCGCGACCGCTGCCGTACCTACCGGGACGCCTTCCCGGACGCCGAAGTCCTGTACGCGGCGAAGGCGTTCCTGTGCCGGGCCATGGCCCACTGGACGGCCGAGGAGGGCCTCGGCCTGGACGTCTGCTCCGCCGGTGAACTCGAACTCGCCGTCACCACCGGCTTTCCGCCCGAGCGCATCGTGCTGCACGGCAACGCCAAGTCCCCGCACGACCTGGACGCCGCCCTGCGCCTCGGCGTGGGCCGGGTCGTCATCGACAGCCCCGCCGAGATCGCGCGGCTCGCCGCCGCCGTCGGGCCGGACGGCCACCAGAGGGTCATGGTCCGTGTCGTGCCCGGGATCAGCGCGGGCGGCCACGAGAAGATCCGCACCGGCACCGACGACCAGAAGTTCGGCCTGTCCATCGCCGACGGCCACGCCCAGTACGCCATCGCCCGCATACTCGACCAGCCACAGCTCGAACTCACCGGCCTGCACTGCCACCTGGGCTCGCAGATCACCAGCGTCAAGCCGTACCTCGTCGCCGTACGCCGCATGGTCGGGCTGATGGCCCGCCTGTACGAGCAGCACGGCCTGGTCCTGCCCGAACTCGACCTCGGCGGCGGCCACGGCATCGCCTACCGCCCCGGCGAGGCGGCTCTCGACCTCACCGCACTGGCCCGCAAGGTCCGCGCCGAACTCGCCGACTCCTGCGCCACGGCCGGACTCCCCCTCCCGCGCCTGATCATCGAGCCCGGCCGGGCGATCGCGGGCCCCGCCGGGATCGCGCTGTACCGCGTACTGTCCGTGAAACACACGGGCGGCCACGTCTTCGTGGCGGTCGACGGCGGCATGAGCGACAACCCGCGACCGGCCCTGTACGGCGTCCGGTACGCACCGCGCCTGATCGGCCGCCCCGGTTCGGCGGAGCGCGCCCGGGTCACCGTGGTGGGCCGGCACTGCGAGGCGGGGGACGTCCTGGCCGCCGACGTCGAACTGCCCGCCGACACCCGTCCCGGTGACCTGCTCGCCGTCCCGGTGGCCGGTGCCTATCACCTGTCCATGGCCTCCGGCTACAACCTGGTCGGCCGCCCGCCCGTGGTCGCCGTACGCGACGGCCTCGCCCGCCTCCTGGTCCGCCGCGAGTCCCTGGAGGACATCCGGGGCCGGGACGTGGGCCTGTAGCCGACCGCCGCGGCACACCGGAGCGGACCTGCCGGTCTCCCCGGGCAAGTACATCGTCGGCTGGTCCCTGCTCACCCCGGGCCTGCCCACCGCCGCTCCTTCGGCCTGCTGTGGCCGCAGCAGGCCGCCATCGGCTTCCCTGCGGACACTGATCGTGGGGTGGTGCGCCCCGGCCGCGACCGCGGCCGGGGCGCACCACCGGTTCAGCCGACGCGCAGGGTGAGCGCCGCGGTGTGGAGCTTTCCGGCGGTCTGGAACTGGAGGAACAGCCGCCAGTTCCCGGACCGGGCGAACTCGGCGTGGAAGGTCAGGGACGGCCCGCCGTGGTCGCCGTCGACCTTCGTCTCCGGGTGGAGGTGGGCGAAGGCCTGGTCGCCCTGGTGGAAGGCGGTCAGGTGGGCGTAGGTGTCGAGGTACGGCTGGAGGTCGGTGACCGGCTTGCCGTCCTTGGTGACCGTGGCGGTCAGCTGGTGGGCCATGCCCGCCATCGGCGCGCCCTTCACCGTGAGGGTGTAGCCGTCGACGGTGGCGGTGCCGGACGCCTTCGGCAGGGACGACGGCATGGCCATGCCGGGCACCTTCACGGTGCGGCTGAGCACGAAACCCTTGCCCTTGCCGGCGCCGCCGTCCGGGGTGAAGGAGGCGTACAGCCGCCAGGTGCCCGGCTGCAGCGCCGCCAGCGGCGCGGTCCAGGTGCCGTCCGCGGCCATGGTGGGGTGCAGGTGCTGGAAGCCGCTGAGGTCGGAACGGATGGCGTAGAAGTGCATCCGCTTGGTCTGGTCGACGGCGAAGCCGGTGACCTGCCTGCCGTCCGGGCCGGTGATGGCGAAGCGGTAGTCGGCCGCCCTGCCGGCGGGCAGGGTGGTGGCCGTGGAGGTCATCTTGTAGCCGTCCTTGGCGGCGGCCAGACCGTTGCCGGTGGACGCGGTGCCCATGCCGGGCATCGCCGCCATGCCGTCGGACGACCCCGAGGGGGAGGGCGAGGCGCTGTGGTCCATGCCGGCCATGCCGGAGTCGTGGCCCTTGCCGGAGTCGGAGCCGGAGCCGCAGGCGGCGAGGGTCAGGGTGAGTGCCGCGGTGGCGGCGGCGGCCGCGAGGGCGCGACGGGGCGTGCGGAAACGCTGGGACATGAGTTGTGTCTTTCCAGGTGGGCGCCGTGAGCCGGCGCGGGTGAACGTGAAGGAGCCGTACGGGACCGCGGCGATGGGCCGCCGGATCCCTCAGGGCGCCTCACGTCCGCGCGATGCACACCTGGAGCAGGAGTTGACGCCCGCCGGCCGGTGGACCCCGGCGACGGATGCCGTGGGAACCATGCCGGGCCCACGGCAGCAGGACGGCGGCCGGGAACACGAGGGCGCTCGCCGCGATCGGAGGCGACGGCATCGCGGACCGGGGCGTCGTGGCCAGACACAGCGCGCCCCGCATGGCCTCGTCCGTGCGCGGGGCGGCCTCGGCGGCTGCGGCCGCGGGATGGGCGGCGGGGTGCACGGCTGTCGGCGCGGTCGCCGGCCGGACCGGGTCCGGGTGTCCGGCCGTCATCGCGGGTGCCGGTCGCATCGCGTCCATGTGCGCGGCCGCCCGCGCGGGTGCCGCGTGCGGGACGGCGGTGTCCGTGTCCGGCATGGCCCCGTGGCAGCCGCCCGCGGCCGCGGCCGGGCCGCCGTGCATGAGGAACAGCCCGAGCAGGACGGCGACCAGAACACAGGCCCGCACCGACTGACGGATGCGGGCCCGGGCCGTTCCGACGGCGGGCTGCGCGAGGATCACGGCTCCCACCCTACGGGAGCGCACGAGCGGGAACGCGGGAAGCGGGCCGAACGGGCGAGGGAGGGGAGGAGGGGTGCCGTGGGCGATCGATATACCGGTAGGGGGTATACCAAAATGAGGTGCGGGTTCTCTTGCGTCGTATACGGCGCACGGCGCTGCCTCCGGCGGTGCCGAGGCGCTCGGCCGGCCGTCAGGAGACGCCGGCCGTCCTCAGCAGCAGATGAAAGTCGTGGGCGGCCTCCGCGGTGGCGAGGGTCGCCGCGGTCAGGACGGCCGCCGTCGCCGCGGTGAGGGCCGGGTGGCGGCCCAGCGGCGGGGCCAGGAGGGCGGCGACGCGGCGCGGGACCGGGCCGGCCTTGGCGAGGGGGCTGCGGCGGCCGAGGATGCCCAGGGTCGCACCGGCGAGACGGGTCAGGGCGGGGGTGCGGTGCGCGGCGAGGGCTGCCTTGCCGACCGTGCGGGCGACCCGCCTGCGGTCACCGGTCGAGGCGGCCGCGTTCTCGTCGGCCCAGCGCTCGACGGTGTAGGTGACGGCGGTGGCGAGGGGGCGCAGGAACGGGTTGGCGGCGGCGCCGAGCTGGGCGAGGGCGACGAAGGCGTAGTGGTGGGCGGTCAGATGCGCGCGCTCGTGGGCGAGCAGGATGTCGTGTTCGGACGCGTCCAGGCTGTGCAGCATGCCGGTGGAGACGACGACCCGGCCGGGCAGTCCCGGGATGGCGAAGGCGTCGGGGGCGTCGTCGGGGACGACGACCAGGCCGTCCCGGGCGGGCATGCAGGCGGCTTCCCACGCGGCGGCGGCCAGTGAGCGGGCCCGTCGCCACAGCATCCGCGCCGCCATGAGCACGGCGCCGCCGAGCAGCAGGCCGGCGATCAGCGAGACGGACAGCGCGGCGGGGTCCTCGTGCTGTGCGGTGCCGGCCGACCAGTGGCCCAGCGCGGCGAGCTGCGGTACGCGGATCAGGCCGGCCACGGCCAGCAGGCCCAGCGAGATCGTGCTCGCCACGCCCAGGACCAGGGCCGAGGCGGTGAGCAGCCAGGTGGCCAGGCGGGGTTCGCAGCGTTCGGCCAGCGGGCGGGCGCCGAGCGGGGCGATGAGCGAGAGCAGCAGCGGCAGATAGACGGCGACGTGCATTCCGGGCGGCCCCTTCCTGTGCCTGCCGGACCTACGGGCTCCTGTGGTCCTGCGGGTTCCTGCCGGACCTACTGGCCGGGGTGCTGGTCGGGGCCGAGCAGCTGGCGCAGCAACTCGGCGTCGTTGTCGGACAGTTCGTCGGCGAAGCGGGCGAGGACGGCCTCGCGGTCGGGCCGCTCCTCCAGGACGGTGCGCATCCGGCGGGCGGCGAAGCCGGCGTCGTCGGTGACGGGTGCGTAGGCGTACGCCCTCCCGCGTGGCGTGCGGCTGAGCAGGCCCTTGGCGTGCATGCGGGTGAGGATCGTCACCACGCTGCTGTAGGTGAGCTCGTCCCCGAGCCGCTCGGCGACCTCCCCGGGGGTCAGCGGGTCCTCGGCCCGCTGCAGCAGGCCGAGGAGCTCGGCCTCGCGCACTCCGTTGGCCCGCCTGGGGCCGCGTCCCTGTGTGTGGGCGCCCATGGGTTTGTCGTTCTCCCACTCATCTTCTACAGTCGCGTAGAACTTCTACGGCCGTGTAAATGCTGCCGTCGCCCGAGTGTGCCATGCGCCCCCGCCCGGGGGACAGGCGGGACGGCCGACAGCGAGGACGGCGAGGACGAAAGGGACCCGATGAGCGCCATCAGCCTCGGTCAGGCCGTTGTTCTGGGCATCGTCGAGGGGGTGACCGAGTTCCTGCCCGTCTCCTCGACCGGCCATCTGAAGATCGCCGAGGGGCTGATGGGCGTCCCGGTCGAGGACACCTCGGTCGTCGGTTTCACGGCCGTCATCCAGGTCGGTGCCATCGCCGCCGTGCTCGTGTACTTCTTCAAGGACATCAAGCGGATCGTCTCCGCCTGGGGACGTGGTCTGACCCACCGTGAGGAGCGCTACCACCACGACTACAAGTTCGCCTGGTGGGTCATCTACGCCACCATCCCGATCGTCGTGGTCGGCCTGGCCGCCAAGAAGCTGGTCGAGGGCCCGCTGGGCTCGCTGTGGGTGGTGGCCGGCTCGCTGATCGTCGGCTCGGGTGTGATGTGGGCGGCCGACCAGATGGGCCGGCACAAGCGCGGTGAGGACGACACGTCGTTCAAGGACGCGATGTGGGTGGGCTGCTCGCAGATCCTCGCCCTGCTCTTCCCCGGCTTCTCCCGCTCCGGCGCCACCATGTCCACCGCGCTCATCCTGGACCTGGACCGCGTCGCCGCCACCCGCCTGTCCTTCTTCCTCGGCATCCCGGCCCTGACCGGCGCCGGCATCTACGAGCTCAAGGACGCCGTGGGCGCGGGAGTCGGCGCCGTCCCGCTCGCCGTGGGCACCGCCGTCTCCTTCGTGGTGGCGTACGGCTCCATCGCCTGGCTGCTGAAGTTCGTCGCCAAGCACTCCTTCAACGCCTTCGTGGTCTACCGCGTCGTCATCGGCGTGGGCCTGCTGGGCCTGCTGGCCACCGGGGTGCTGAACGCCTGACCCTGCGGACGGCCGAGGCCCCCGGACCCTGAGCGGTCCGGGGGCCTCGGTAATCCACCGGCGTTGCCGGTATCGCGTTACGGCGTCCGGGTCTTCCAGATGCCACGGCCGTGCGTGGCCACGTACACCTGGCTGCCGTCCGGGCTCGGCGAGAGGTAGACCGCCGGCGCGGTGGGCAGGTTCGTGCCCAGGCGCGCCCAGTGGCCCGCCGAGGTGCTGGTGAACACGCCCAGGTCGGTGGCGACCACGAGGGTGCCGTTCCGGGTGATCAGCGCCGAGTTGGCCGGGGCGTCCGGGAAGGAGTCCGAGGCCGCGGGGTCACTGCTGGCGTCCGTCCAGGTCGCGCCGCCGTCGGTGGTCTTCCAGACGTGGCCGTAGCCGGCGCCGGGGCCCTCGTTCCAGTGCCGCGAGAAGCCGTTGATCACCGCGTAGACCGTCTTGCCGGAGGCGTCGGACGGGTCGATGGCCAGACCGGAGACGTAGCGGTTGGGGAAGGCGGCGGGCAGGCTCACCTGGTGCCAGGTGCCGCCGTAGTTGGTGGCGATGCCCCGCCCGAAGGTGCCGTCGACCTTGGAGCAGGGGCCGCACCAGGCCGCCCACGTCACGTGGTTGCGGCTGGCGACCGCCGAGGCGGAGTGGCCGGCGCCCAGGTCGTACAGCTTCGTCCAGTCGGCGCCGGAGGTGCTGTGCCAGGTCCTGGTGTTGCCCCAGACGTACTGGCCGCCCGCGACCCACAGGCCGTTCGGGTCGGTCTCGTCCGCGCTGAACGGGGCGATGAAGCGGGCGCCCGGGTCGCCGGGTGCGATGTCGGTGATGACGTCCTCGGAGCCGTCGTCGCTCGCGGTGTAGCCGCAGTTGTTCGTGATCTGCAGCGCGAGGTCGACGTACTCGCCGACGGTCTGGCAGCCGTTGTCCGGGTTGACCAGCTGGTCGCCGCCGTCACCGCCGAACGGGGAGACCATCTCGCCGTCCGGGTTGAGCTGCTGCCCCTGGTACGTGGCGCCCTTGGGAGCGAGCAGCGAGACGCCGTTGTCCTGCAGGCCGCCCCAGACGGCGTCGCCGCTGCCGTCGGTCGTCCTGCCCGCGCGCACCGAGTAGTACTGCAGGTCGCGCAGGGTGCCGGACTCGTTGAGGTTGCGCCAGCCGGCGGTCGTCTGCGCGGTCGGGCGGGCGTAGGCGCCGCCGTCGTTGCCGACGAACACCTCCGGCGTGCCGCCCTTCCACTGCGAGAAGGCGAGGGCGTGCTGGTCGGAGTGCATCACGTCGCCGTCGCAGGAGTTCGCGGCCGGGTCGTACGAGAAGCACTTCATGCCGAAGTCCCAGTACCGGCCGATCGCCTTCCAGGTGGCGCCGCCGTCCCGGGACTCGAACATCTCCTCGAGGCCCAGGTAGACGTGGTTCGGGTCATTCGGGTCCACCGCGACGACCTGGTCGTACCAGGCCTGGGAGCCGGGCTGGTAGCCGGAGCCGATCGCGTTGATCTTCATCGCGGAGCCGCTCGCCGACAGCGACGAGGAGGTCGCGATCTGCTGGAACGAGCCGCTGGCGTTGCCGCTCCGGCTGACGTACACGCCCGCGAGGACCGAGTACACCCCGGAACCGGACGTCTTGTTGAGGAGCTTGGGGGACTCCATCGAGACGTACAGCCTGCTGCCGTCGGCCGCGTAGGCGAAGGCGGCGTTGCCGATCTCGGCGGGGTTGATCGCGCCGGTCGGGTTGGACCGCTTCCAGGTGGTGCCGGCGTCGTCGGAGTAGTAGAAGCCGTTGTAGTCGGCGCCGCTGCGCCAGGCCACGTTCGCCAGCAGCTTCCTGCCGTCGCTGCCGGGCTGTACGGCGATGTCGTTGGCGATGTCCGCGTAGTGGCTGTCCACCCCGCAGCCCACGCCACTGATGCCGATGCCCGCGCAGGGGGCGAGGACCTTCGACCAGGCGGCGTCCTGCCCGGCCGACAGCGGGCGCCGGAAGACGCCGTGCGAGGAGGCCGCGAAGACGTAACCGGCGGCCTGGTCGAAGGTCAGGGTGTGGACCGAGCTGGAGTCCAGTTCGGTGCCGCCCACCTTGTCGCTCTCGCCGAACGAGCCGGTGACCGGGTCCGCGAGCCGGTAGACGCCGCTGCCCAGGTAGTTGTCGGAGGCGGTGGTCGCCTCGCCGGTGGCCAGCCACAGCGCGCCGTCGGGCGCGACCGCGAGGGCGCCCACGGACAGGGCCGGCAGCCGGTCGGCGATCGGCGTCCAGGTCTTCCCGTCGTCGGCGGACCGGAACACACCGCCGCCCGCGGCGCCCGCGTACACGACCCCCTGATGCGTCGGATCGGTGGCCAGGGCGGCGATACGGCCGGCCGAATGACCCGCGCCGCCGCCGGAGTTGGAGGCCGACTGGTCGCGGTAGTGCAGCGCGTCCTCGTTGTACGGCGAGGTGGTGACCTCGCTCCAGCTGCCGGACGCGACCGGCATGTTCTTGATGTGTGCCCACGCGCCCGCGTACGCGCCCGGCGCGAGCTGCCCGCCGGGCGAGAGCCTCGGCTCGTTGAACGAGTCGACGGACTCCATCAGTTCGTGGGACTCCTCGCCCGCCACGTCATGGCGGCCCGATCCCGAGTCGCTGTCCACTCCGTACGCGGCGACGGGTCCCGTCCCCGCTATCAGAAGTGCGGCGGCGACGACGGCGAACGCCGCCCGCCCACCGCCCTCCGCCCCGCGGCGCGGTCTGCGCCGTGCGGAATACACACGCATGGACTGTCTCCGGCTTCTTCGGCGTAAGTGGCAGCCGCCCCTACGGCCGCACTTGATCTCCTACTGCCGAGCGCCGGAACCGTACTCCCGTGCCCTGCCTCAACCCCAGAGGCTTACAGCGAATTTATAGGCTGACAAACGTAACGATTGTCAAAAACCGCCTCGTTCGCCGCTTCACGCCTCGGAGTAACAGCACGCACTCACCACTTGCAGCGCAGCGGACCGGTTCTCCGTTACTGACAAGGGCCCGGGCTCAGCTCAGCTCGGTGGTGAGCTGGACCAGGCAGGTGGCGTACTGGGTCAGCATGAACGCGCGGTAGGGCAGCCGGCTGCGGCGGCGGGGGGCGTCCGAGGAGGTGGTGCGCACCAGGCATGCCGTCACCACAGCCCCGGCCAGCAGGACCGCGGCGGAGGCGAGCAGGGACGGCACGACGACGGCGGCGGTCGTCAGGTAGGCGAGCGCGAGCGCCACGGGGTTGAGCGCGCAGACGACTCTCGCCCGCCGCTCGCCCCAGCGGATCAGTGCCGTGCGCCGCCCGGCCGCGGCGTCTCCGCGCACGTCGGACAGGTCCTTGACCAGTGCTCCGACCGCCCCCATCCACAGGGTCAGCGCGCCGCCGAAGACGATCACGGGGAGGGTGTCCGCGCGGCCGCCCGCGGTCGTCCAGCCGGCGGCGAAGGTCAGTCCGCCGAGCAGCAGGACGGCGGCGACGGTCGTGGACGTGCGCCGTTTGAGCGCCACGGCCGGGGCGGAGTAGGCGTGGCCGCACAGCAGATGGACGATCACCAGCGGTGTCAGTGCCGGTACCCCGCTCGTCACGGAGACCAGCACCGCGAGGACGGCGCAGGCGTGGGCGACGGTCCGCGCGCGGAGGGGCGGCAGTTCGCCCCTGCCGATGGGGCGGCCCGTTGCGTTCAGCCGGTCCTCGGGAGCGTCGTGCACGCCGTTGATCACGTACACGTACAGCGTGGCCAGGGTCCAGGCGGTCGCGCCGGCGGCCAGGGCGGGGAGATCCGGGGCCGCCGTCCCCGTACCCATCAGGAACGCCACCGCGAACCGCAGCAGGAACACGGCCTGTACGGACGGTCTGGCCTCGGCGAGGCACAGCACCAGGGTGCGCGCCGCCGACGGCGGGCGTCTTCGGGCACGGTCCTGCGACGGGCGGCTCTCCGTGACGCCGGTGGACCGCTGTTCGGTGACATTCATGATCAAATCATTGCATTCGAGGGAGAGGTCCGGACGGCCCGAGATGCCGCGGCCGTCCGGACCCGCTGTCGCCGGCCGTGCCGCTCGTCCGCGGTCAGTCCACCGCGCTGAGGCGCGCCCGTGCGGACTCGACGGCGGCCGCGTTGACCGCGTGGGGAACCGGCCTGCCCGCCAGCGCGTCGTACACGGCCCGCACGGCCTCCCGGCCGGCCCGGTCCTGCGCCTCGCGCGTGCTCGCGCCCAGGTGCGGGGTGGCCACGACCGCGTCGAGGTCCAACAGGGGCGACCCGATGGGGGGTTCGACCTCGAAGACGTCCAGCGCGGCTCCGCCGACCGAACCCTCCCGCAGCGCCGAGAACAGGGCCGACTCGTCGACGATGCCGCCGCGCGAGGTGTTGACGAGGTGCAGGTTGGGCCGGGCGAGCGCCAGTTCGCGCCGGCCGATGAGGCCGGTGGTCTGCGGGGTGCGGGGCAGATGGACCGTCACCACGTCGCTCCGGGCCATCAGATCGTCCAGCTCCAGGAGCCGGCAGCCGTGCGTGGCCGCGTCGGCGGCCGGGACGTACGGGTCGTAGGCGAGCAGGGTGACGTCGAAGGCGGCCAGCCGCCGGGCGACGAGCCTGCCGACGTTGCCCAGGCCCACGATGCCCACGGTGCGGCCCGCGAGCTCGCTCCCCTTGAACGCCTGGCGTTCCCAGCGGCCCGCGCGCAGCGAGGCTCCGGCGGCCTGGACCCCGCGCAGGGAGGCGATGATCAGGCCCACGGTGAGTTCGGCGACGCTGAGCACGTTGGAGCGCGGGGCGTTGGCGACGAGGACGCCCGCGGCCGTGGCCGCGTCGATGTCCACGTTGTCCAGGCCCACTCCGGCGCGGGCGACGACCCGCAGGTGCGGGGCGGCGGCGATGGCCTCCGCGTCGACCTTCGTGCCGCTGCGGACGAGCAACGCGTGCGCCTCCGTCAGTGCCGCGCGCAGCGCCGCCGGATCGGTGCCGTCGCAGTGGCGGATGTCGTGGGCGTCGAGGCCGGCCAGTGTCTCGGGAGGCAGCGGGTCGCTGACGAGGACGACGGGGCGGTTCACCGGGCGACGCCCGCCATTTCGGCGTCCGCCGGTTCTGCGTCCGCCGGTACTGCGTCGGCTGCCTCGTGGGCCGGCAGGTCGCGGGGGAGATCCAGCTCGTGCCAGATGGCGTCCAGCGCGTCGGCGAAGATGTGGATCTGCGACTCGGTGTGGTGGGGGGTGGGGGTCACCCGCAGGCGCTCGGTGCCGACCGGGACGCTCGGCGAGTTGATGGGCTGCACATAGATGCCGTAGCGGTCGAGGAGCGCGGCCGCCACGCTTCGGCACTTGTCGGCGTCGCCCACCAGGACCGGCACGATGTGTGCCGCGTCCGACACCACCGGGATGCCCCGCCCGGCCAGCAGGCGGTGCAGCAGCGCGGCTTTGCCGCGCAGGTCCGTGCGCTCGCGGTCGGACCGCTTGAGATGGCGTACGGCGGCGAGCGCGCCGGCCGCCACGGCGGGCGGCAGCGAGGTGGTGAAGATGAACGCCGAGGCGAAGCTGCGGACGGCGTCGATCACGGGTGCGGGCCCGGCCACGTATCCGCCGGCGATGCCGAACGCCTTGGCCAGGGTGCCCTGCACGAGGTCGAAGCGGTCCGCGAGACCCAGCTCGGCGGCGAGGCCGGCGCCGCGCGGGCCGTACATGCCGACGGCGTGCACCTCGTCGAGGTAGAGGAAGGCGCCGTGGGCGCGGGCGATGTCGGAGATGCGCTCCAGCGGCGCCCGGTCGCTCTCCATGGAGTAGATGCTCTCCAGCGCGACGATCTTCGGCACCGCCGGGTCGGCGGCGGCGAGCAGTTCCGCCAGGTGGTTGGCGTCGTTGTGCCGGAAGATGCGCTTCTCGGCCCCGCTGTGCCTGATGCCCGCGATCATCGAGGCGTGGTTGAGCTCGTCGGAGAAGACCAGGCAGCCGGGCAGGCGGCCGGCGAGCACCGTCAGCGCGGCGTCGTTCGCGGCGTACCCGGAGGGGAAGATCAGGGCGGCCTCGGTGCCGTGCAGGTCGGCCAGCTCCTGCTCCAGGAGCACGTGGTAGTGGTTGTTGCCGGAGATGTTGCGGGAGCCGCCGCTGCCGGCGCCGGACTCGTCGATCGCCTTCCGCATCGCCTCCAGGACGAGCGGATGCTGCCCCATGCCCAGGTAGTCGTTGCTGCACCACACGCTGATGCGGCGGCCGGGGTCGTCGGGGCCCGTGCCGTGGCTCAGGGCGTGCGGGAACTCCCCGGCCCTGCGCTCGATGTCGAGGAACGTGCGGTAATTGCCCAGTGTCCTGAGCTTCTCTATTTCCGCGGCGAAAAATCCTCGGTAGTCGTACAACGGTGCACCCTTTCTGGTCGGTGATTCTGGCGGTGTCTCTCTCCGGCGTGGCGAAGCTAGCGACGTCACCGCAGGTCACGGAAATGTCGAGAGTGCGACAGCTATGCGCGAGTTGCATTTATGCGACTTCCGTATGGGTCGTCGGCATCGTGTATTTCACTCACCGGGGGGCGCACGCCTACGTTTTTTCTTCATGTCATCCGGAAACACACGCATCGAGGAGCGGAACGGCTCTTTGGAGGCGTCGGCGGCCGAGCCCGCCTACGCGCCCCTGGGGCCCAGCCTCCTGGTGTTCGTCATCACCGCCGTGCTGGCGACCGGTCAGATGTACGCCGTGATCCCGGTCATGGACGCGATGGCCGCCGCCTGGCACGTCGGCACCTCGTCCCTGACCTGGATGGCGAGCGCCTTCGGCTTCGGCTACGCGGGCGGCTTCGTCCTCTTCGGACCGCTCGCCGACCGCTTCGGCCACCGCCGCATCGTGGTCACCGGCATCGCCGCCACCACCGTCACCACCCTGCTGGTCGCCTGCGCGCCCGGGCTCGGCGTGGGCATCGCCCTGCGGGTCCTGCAGGGCGTGACCGTCGCGGCCTTTCCTCCCACCGCGCTGTCGTACATCGCCGAACGCATCCACCCCCGGCACCGGATGGTCACCACGACGGCCGTCACCACGTCCTTCCTCGCCTCCGCCGTGATCGCCCAGGTCGCCTCGCAGGCCCTGGCCTCGGCGTTCGGCTGGCGCGCGGTCTTCGTCGCGGGTGCCGCCGCGTTCGCGGTCATGGCCGTGGCGCTGCGCGCCGTCATGGTGGCCGACCTGCCGCCGAAGGCGACCTCCCCGCTGGCCGCCTACCGCGCCATCCCGAGGACCCTGGCCACCCCGGGGCTTCGGCTGCTCTACCTGGCCACACCCGCGGTGTTCGGCTCGTTCGTCGCCATGTACACGGGCATCCAGCTCAGCGGTACGGTGAAGGACGGTCAGGCCCTGCTCGCCCTGCGCGCCAGCTCGCTTCCGGCCATGATCCTCATCCCGGTCCTCACCCCCTGGCTCAGCCGGGTCCCGCACGCCCTGCGGGTGGTCCTCGGCATGGTGCTCGCGGCCGCCGTCACCGTCACGACCGGTGTCCTGGCGCCGGGCACCGGCGGGCTCGCGGCCCTGCTGCTGGTGTTCGTCGCCGCGATCACCGTCGCCACGCCGGCCATGGTCGCCACCGTGGCCGAGCGCTCCGGGGCCGCGCGCAGCACCGCGCTCTCGCTGTCCACCTTCTGCTTCTTCGTCGGCGCCAGCCTGGGGCCGCAGGTCGCCAGGGCCCTGGTCGGGCACGGATTCGGGGCGCTGATGTACGTGCTGTCCGGGGTGCTGGCCGTCGCGGCGGTCATCGTCTTCGTCACGCGCAGGGCACCCGCCACCGCCGACTGATCCCGGCAAGCCCCCACCCTGGACCCAACCTGGAGAGACCCGATGGACCTGGACCTCAAGGAACCCTTCGCCACCCCCACCGTCATCGGCGCCCCGGTCGGCAAGTACAGCCACCTCGCCGCCACCCCGCCAGGCCACCGCCTGGTGCAGATCGCGGGGCAGGTGGGCACCCTGCCGGACGGCTCGCTCGCGGGGCCCGACGTCACCACGCAGACCCGGCAGATCTTCGCCAACATCGAGGCCCTGCTCGGCACGCTCGGGGTCGGCCCGCGCGAACTGGTGAAGCTGACGACGTTCGTCTCCGGGCGCAGCTGCCTGCCCGGTTTCCTCACGGCACGCGACGAGGTGTACGACCGCTGGTACCCCGACGGCGTGTACCCGGCGCACTCCCTGGCCGTGGTCGAGGGACTGGCCCTCCCCGAGCTGGCGGTGGAGATCGAGGGCATCGCGGCGGTCCCGGAATGAGCCCCGACGCCCTGAGTGTCCTGGCCTCCGCCTCGGGTTCCGGCGGCGGGGAGTGTGCCCCGGCTTCCGGCGGCGGGGACTCTTCCTGGGCCTCTGCGGGCACCCCCACCACCCCGCTCGACGCCCAGGCATTCCGCGCCCTCTTCCCCGCCCTGCGGCACACCGTCTGGCTCGACACCCCCGGTGCCCCACCCGCCGCCGAGCCGGTCCACCGGGCCCTGGACGACGTGCTGACCGAGTGGCGTGAGGGGCGGTTCGAGTGGCTCGACTGGGACGCGGCGGCCGGGACCGCCCGCACCCTGTTCGCGGACCGTCTCGGCATCCCGGCGGCCACGGTCGCCACCATGGCGTCCGTGGCCGAGGCCGCCGCCACGGTCGCGGCCACCCTGCCCGCCGGGCGCGTCGTCGTACCGGCCTGCGAGTTCCGCAGCAACCTCCTGCCGTGGACGGCACTGGACCCCGCCCGCCACGAGGTCGTCCTCGTCCCGGCCCGCGACGGCGCCGTCCGCACGGAGGACCTCGTCGCCGCCGTCGACGAGCGCACCGTACTGCTCGCCGTCAGCGAGGTGCTCAGCCGCGACGGCGTACGAGCCGACCTCCCCGCGCTGCGTGCCGCCACCGACCGCTGCGGCGCCCGCCTGTTCGTGGACGCCACCCAGTCCATGGGCGTCCTGCACCCCGACCTGAACCGGGTCCGGCCCGACTACCTCGCCGTCCACGGCTACAAGTGGCTGCTCTGCCCGCGCGGCGCGGCCTGGCTGGCGGTGCGCCCGGACCGCTTGGACGAACTGGCCCCGCTCATGCCCAGCTGGAAGTCCTCCCCCGCTCCGCACGCCTACTTCGGGGGCGGTCTCGACCCGGCGCCGGGCGCGGCACGCTGCGACACCTCACCCGCCTGGTTCTCCTGGATCGGCGCGAACGCGGCCCTGCGCCTGGTGGGCCGGCTCGACCCCGCCGAGGTGGAGCGGCACTGCCTGTCCCTCGCCGACGAGTTCCTCAGCGAGGCCCGGACGCTGGGCCTGCGGCGGGTCGCGAACGGCGGCCCCTCGCACATCGCGGTGGTCAGGACCGACCACGCCGAGCGGCTGGCCCGCCGGCTGGCCGCGCGCCGGATCCGGGCGACCGCGCTGGCCGACCGGCTCCGGGTCGGCTTCCACTACTTCAACGACTCCTTGGACGTCCACACCGTGCTCAGCGCCGTACATGAGGCGCTGGCGCACGGCTGACCCCGCGTCATCGGCGTCGCCCGTGTGCAGCCCCTGACCTCCCCTGAGGTCATCCGCGGGAACTCCTCGGCCGACGTACCGCGTGTAATCTGCACGGAGATGAATGACGATCAGGGACATGTCGCTTCTGTCGTGGAAGCACTCTCCGCGGCCCGGGAGCCGATGCTGCGCGCCTACCGGGACGCCCTCCGCGACAGCGGCAACCTGCTGTGCGACCCCCCGCACTGGGACGCGTGCGTGCGGCAGGCGGAGTCCATCGTCGACGACTGCGTGGCCGCCCTCACCGGCGACTGGGAGCAGCCCGACGACCGCTCGCTGACGGCCTCTGCGGCGCTGGGCAGGTCCAGGGCCCTGCGGGGAGTGCACCCCGCGCACTCGTTCCACGCCTGCACCCTGCTGTTCGAGATCTTCCTCACCCACGCCCAGCAGGCCGTGCTCCACCTCCCCAGGGAGACGGCCGACCGGCTGCTGACCCGTGTCCTGCGCGTCTACAACAGCAGCGTCGGCCTCCGCGTCGACTCGGCGATGCAGGCGTACGACGCCTTCCTGCTGACCGAGGTCAAGAAGGCGAACTCCGACGACCGGCTGCAACTCGCCCGGGACATCCACGACCACCTCGGCAGCTCGCTCGCCCTCACACTGCGCTGTCTCGAACTGCACGAGGCGCAGGAACTCGACGGCGCGCCGGGCAAACGGCTCAAGAGCGCCTACGACGCCCTCCGGGAAGCGCTGAGATACACCCGCGAACTCGTCGGCGACCTCCGCATCTCCATGCCCCGTACGGGAATCGAGGCATCCCTCAGGGAGTTCACGGAGAGCGCCGCGTTCGACACGCCCACGACCAGGATCCAGGTCAGCGGCGACGAACAGTGGCTGGACCAGCGGTTCCGCGCGGAACTCTACGTCGTCCTGCGCGAATGCCTGCGGAACTCCTTCAACCACGCCGAGGCGTCCGTGATCGACGTGGTCGTCGACATCGCCCCGCGGGAGGTCACCGCCTACGTCGAGGACGACGGCAAGGGCTTCGACGTCGCCGCGGTCCTCCGCTCCGACGTCTCCTCGGGCCTGTCGTCGGTCCGCGAACGCGTCGTCGGCCTGGGCGGGCGGGCCCGCTGGACGAGCACCCCCGACACCGGCACACGGGTGATCCTTCGCATACCGTACGTCAGGAGCGGCGACGCCTCCGTGCGCGCATGAGCCGAGGAGTGGCCCCGATGACCGAGCGCATCCGCATCGTCCTGGCCGACGACCACCAGCTGCTGAGAGGCGCACTGGCGGACATCCTGCACCTCGACGAGAGCTTCGAGGTGGTCGCCGAGGTCGGCGACGGCGCCGCGGCCGTGGAGAAGGCGCGGGCCCTGCAGCCCGACGTCGTGCTGCTGGACGTCGAGATGCCGCACAACGACCCGCCCCGCACCGTCGAGCGGATCATCGCGGCATCGCCCCGCACCCGCGTCATCGTGCTCACCATGCACGACGACGACCCGGTGCTGATCCGCACCCTCGTGGCCCATCGGATCAGCGGGTTCCTGCACAAGGGAGTGAGCAGGAACGAGCTGGTCGGCGCCATCAGGGAGGCCGTCACCTCCCCGGACCGCGTCACCATATCCGCCTCCCGCGAGGCGATCCTCGGCGTCTCCCGGGCGACGGACCTCCCGGCGGCCGCCGAGGACGACGGCACGGCGACCTCGCCCAAGGAAGGACCGCTGTCCGTACGGGAGTTGCAGGTCCTGACCTACGTGGGCACGGCACTGAGCAACCGGCAGATCGCGACGCGGCTGGACATCACCGAGACGACCGTCAAACGCCATCTGCGCAACATCTTCCGAAAGCTGGGCGCCACCTCACGCCTGGATGCCTACAACAAGGCGGTCGCCGCCTCTTTGCTGACCCCCGTCAGAGCTTCTCGATGACGTG
>NZ_JAJHNP010000089.1 GCF_020819595.1 Streptomyces barringtoniae | reverse complement strand
GCGCCTGGTCGGAACGTGAGTGGAAGGCGAGCGAACGGCGGCCCGAGCGGTCGGGCGCACCGACGACGAGTTGCAGCTCGACTCCGCCCTCTTCGGGCAGGACGAGCGGCGCCTCAAGGGTCAGCTCCTCCACCAGTTCGCAGCCGGCCTGCTCGCCGGCGCGCAGCGCCAGTTCGACGAACGCCGTGCCGGGCAGCAGCACCGCACCCATGACCGCGTGATCGGCCAGCCAAGGCTGCGTCTCCA
The DNA here is from genome assembly GCF_020819595.1 of Streptomyces barringtoniae. Classification (GTDB taxonomy): domain Bacteria; phylum Actinomycetota; class Actinomycetes; order Streptomycetales; family Streptomycetaceae; genus Streptomyces; species Streptomyces barringtoniae. The sequence continues at coordinate 555 of NZ_JAJHNP010000089.1, read as the reverse complement.
CCGCCAACCGGCCGGTGAACAGGAAGCCTTCGGCATCGGCGAGGGAGACGGCCGCGCCCAGCAGCGGGTGATCGGCGGACCGCAACCCCATGGAGGTGACGTCACCGACCGCGGTGCCGGCGTCCAGCCAGTAGTGCTCGTGCTGGAAGGCGTAGGTGGGCAGGTCGACGCGTTCGGCTCCGGTGCCGGAGAAGTACGCGGTCCAGTCGACGGCGACCCCACGCACATGGGCCACGCCCAGGGCGGCTGTGAGGGACTCGGCCTCCGCCCGTCCCTTTCGCAGCACGGGGACGAAGGCGTGGCCGTCGCCGGTGACGCAGTCCTGCGCCATCGCCGAGAGCACACCGTCCGGGCCCAGCTCGACGAACGTCGTCACGTTCTCCGCTTCCAGGACCCGCATGCCGTCGCGGAAGCGGACCGCTTCACGGACGTGGCGGACCCAGAAACCGGGGTCGGTGATCTCCTCGGCGGTCGCGATCGTCCCGGTGAGGTTGGAGACGACGGGGATGCGCGGGGCCTCGTACGACAGCCCCTCGGCAACCTTGCGGAATGCCT
>NZ_JAJHNP010000088.1 GCF_020819595.1 Streptomyces barringtoniae | reverse complement strand
CTCCTCGGCTACGTAACTGCGAAGCCAGGTCCGGAAGTCCGGGCCCAGGTCTTCACGTTCGCACGCCAGTCTGACAATGGCACGCAGATAGTCGCCACGGTCGCCGGTGTCATAGCGGCGGCCCTTGAAGACGACACCGTGCACCGGTCCGCCGACCTTCTCGTCCGCCGCGAGCTGCTGCAGGGCGTCGGTGAGCTGGATCTCCCCGCCGCGGCCCGGCTCGGTCTTGCGGAGTATGTCGAAGATGTGCGGATCGAGGACGTAACGGCCGATGATCGCGTAGTTCGACGGGGCGTCCGCCGGGTCCGGCTTCTCCACCAGCCCGCCGACCCTGACGACGTCGCCGTCGGCGGTCGGCTCCACGGCCGCGCAGCCGTAGAGGTGGATCTGCTCGGGCCTGACCTCCATGAGGGCGATCACACTGCCGCCGTGCTGCTCCTGCACCTCGATCATGCGCTGCAGGAGCGGGTCGCGCGGGTCGATCAGGTCGTCGCCCAGGAGCACCGCGAAGGGCTCGTGCCCGACGTGCGGGGCGGCGCACAGCACGGCGTGACCCAGACCCCTGGGGTCGCCCTGGCGCACGTAGTGCATGGTCGCCAGGTCGCTGGACTCCTGCACCTTCGCGAGCCGTTCGGCGTCACCCTTCTTCCCGAGCGCCGATTCCAGCTCGTAGTTGCGGTCGAAGTGGTCCTCGAGCGGACGCTTGTTGCGCCCGGTGACCATCAGGACGTCGTCGAGCCCCGCCGAGACGGCCTCCTCGACCACGTACTGGATCGCAGGCTTGTCGACGACCGGCAGCATCTCCTT
>NZ_JAJHNP010000087.1 GCF_020819595.1 Streptomyces barringtoniae | reverse complement strand
CCGACTTCCGGAAGGTCGCCGAGGGACTGTCCTACGCCCCTGCGCGCATCGCGGTCGTGTCGAACCTGACCGGCGCCGTGGTGACCGCCGAGGACATCACCGAGCCGGAGTTCTGGGTGCGGCACGTGCGGGAGGCGGTCCGCTTCCACGACGGCGTACGGGCCTTGGAGGCCGAGGGCGTCACCACGTTCCTCGAACTCGGCCCCGACGGGGTGCTGTCGGCCATGGGCCAGGAGTGCGTCACGGGCGAGGACCGCGCGTTCGCACCCGTGCTGCGCAAGGGACGTCCCGAGACGGAGACGTCGGTGTCCGCGCTGGCCATGGCGTTCGTCCGCGGTGTGCCACTGGACTGGCGGGCCTTCTTCGCCGCCACCGACGCCAGCCGTGTGGAACTGCCCACCTACCCGTTCCAGCGGCAGTGGTACTGGCTGGACTCGGCCGCCCCGGCGGGCGGTCCCGCCGACGCGGCCGGGCTGGGCCTCGAGACCGCCGATCACCCGCTGCTGGGTGCCGCCGTGGAACTGCCCGACACCGAAGGCTTCCTGTTCACCGGCCGGTTGTCGGTGGAGACGCAGCCTTGGCTGGCCGATCACGCGGTCATGGGTGCGGTGCTGCTGCCCGGCACGGCGTTCGTCGAAATGGCACTGCACGCCGGCGAACAGGTCGGCTGCGGGCACGTCGAGGAGCTGACTCTGCAGGCGCCGCTCGTCCTGCCCGAACAGGGCGGAGTGCAGCTGCGTCTCTCCGTCGGTGCCGACGACGGCGACGGCCGCCGCCCGCTGACGCTCCATTCACGAGCGGAAGGCACCG
>NZ_JAJHNP010000086.1 GCF_020819595.1 Streptomyces barringtoniae | reverse complement strand
CCGCGACGAACTCCTCGGACGGCTCGGACACTCCGGGCGGGGAGCGACCGTCGTCAGCTCGGTACCCGGCGCCTCGGCGCTCTCCGTGGCTGATGACCCGATCGCGATCGTCGCGATGAGCTGCCGCTTCCCCGGTGGTGTGCAGTCACCGGAAGACCTCTGGCAGCTGCTGGCCGGCGGACGCGACGCAACCTCCCGGTTCCCCGCCGACCGGGGCTGGGACATCGAGTCCCTCTACGATCCGGACCCCGAGCAGGCGGGCAAGACCTACACCCGTGAGGGTGGCTTCATCCAGGACGCCACTCAGTTCGACGCGCGCTTCTTCGGCATCAGCCCGCGTGAGGCGCTGGCGATGGACCCGCAGCAGCGGCTGCTGCTCGAGACCGCGTGGGAGGCGTTCGAGCGGGCGGGCATCGCCCCGGACACCCTGCGCGGCAGTCAGGCCGGCGTGTTCATCGGCACGAACGGCCAGGACTACCTGTCGCTGCTGATGAGGGCACCCGAGGGGCTCGAAGGTCACCTCGGCACCGGGAACGCGGCCAGCGTCGTCTCCGGCCGACTCGCCTATGTCTTCGGGCTGGAAGGCCCGGCCGTGACGGTGGACACAGCCTGTTCGTCGTCGCTGGTCGCTCTGCACTGGGCTGCCCAGGCCCTGCGGAACGGCGAGTGCTCGTTCGCGCTGGTGGGCGGCGTCACGATCATGGCCACCCCGGAGAACTTCGTCGATTTCAGCCGGCAGCGTGGTCTTGCTGCCGATGGCCGGGTGAAGGCCTTCGCGGCGGGTGCGGACGGCACCGGCTGGGGTGAGGGTG
>NZ_JAJHNP010000085.1 GCF_020819595.1 Streptomyces barringtoniae | reverse complement strand
CCCGCCGGGCCGCCAGTTCCGGGCGGGTGCGGAGTCGACCAAGGGGGCGCGGGTCAGGCGGCGGGCGAACACCCCGGTGGTGCGGACCGCGAGCTGGTCCTCCCTGCCGTCGCCGGCCAGCGCGGCGGTGAGCCGCGTCAGCGACCGCTCGTCGGGGGTCTCGGGCAGGTCGACCAGGCCGCCCCAGCGCTCGGGGTGTTCCAGGGCCGCGGTGCGGCCGAATCCCCACAGCAGGGCCTGTTCCGGGTCCGTCACCGTGTCGGTGCCGCCCACGCCGACGGCTCCGTGCGTGGCGCACCACAGCGGGGCGTCGACGCCGGTGTCGCCCAGCGCCTGCAGCAGGGCGAGGGAGCCGTGCAGAGACTGCGGGTGGGGAGCGGAGGACAGCAGGGAGAGGACGCCCGAGACGCCGTCGACGGCCTCTTCGCCGAGCCGGTCGGCGAGCACCTTGCGTTCGGTGTGGGACTCGGTCAGGACCAAGGTGCGTACCGTCGCTCCGCGTGCGGTGAGCGCGTGGCCCGCCGCCGCGGCCCACTGGCCGTCGGCCGCTGTCCCGGGCACCACCAGCAGCCAGGTGCCGGTCAGTCGTGCCGGACGCTCGTCGGCAAGCCGTGTCCAGGTGACCCGGTAGCGCCAGTTGTCGACCGTCGACCGGTCGCGGCTCTGCCGCCGCCAGGACGATAGTGCGGGCAGTACGGGGCCGAGGGGCTCCGTGTCCGCGAGTTCCAGCGTGTCGGCCAGCGCCTGCAGGTCTTCGCGTTCGACCGCTTCCCAGAAGGCAGCGTCGGCAGGGTCGGCCGAGGCCGCGGGAACCGTCTCCAGAGGGGAGGCCTCGGGCCAGTAGTTCTGGTGCTGGAAA
>NZ_JAJHNP010000084.1 GCF_020819595.1 Streptomyces barringtoniae | reverse complement strand
TTAGTACTCCAGCTCTAGATCGTGATCTTGTCTCTTGTCTGCGGGAGGTCCGGGCTCGGGTCTACGCGATGTTGTTGGCAGACTGCCAACCGATGACGTCGTCGTGTTGGACGTCGCGCAGGATCGCTCCCTTGAGACGGGCTCCGGTGATATCGGTGAGGCCGTATGGCGGCCTGCCGGCGTTGACTCGGCCGAGGACAGCGTCCGTGAGATCCGCACCGCGCAGATCCGCGTCGCGAAGATCGCAGCCAGCGAGGTGCGCTCCCCGCAGTGAGGCTCCGCGCAGGTCAGCACGGCTCAGATCGCAGAACTTGAACGAACAACCGTCCAAGCTGGCGTGACGCAGGTCGGCCTCTACGAACGAGCATCGGGTGAATCGCAGCTGCGAAGTCCTGGCCGAGGCCAGGTTCTGGCCGGTGAAGTCCTCGCCGCTCAAGGCTGAGTAGCGCTGGAGTGCGGCGAGTCGTTGTCGGGGGGGTCGGGGGCGTGGCCATGAGCGCTAGCGTGCCAGCCGAGCCGGAAGCTGGCTCGCGGATTTTCAGCGGCCGGGCCACTGCGGGACCGGACGCGGCCACCGTTGATCAGGCGAAGGCGTCCTTCAGCGGCTCCGGGGCGTCCTCGTCCGCGGCAGGGGCCAGGCGGCCCGCGATGTACTACCAGAGGACGTCACGTCGCCGAGTCGGTGGGAGCGGGAAGGTATCGGTAAGTGATCTCGTCCGGCGTCCCGTGTCCGGGCAACAACGGGAAGTCGTTGACATCGTGGACTGGCCAGGCCTGGCCGTAGAGGTTGACCAGTTTTCCCGAGCGGAAGCGTTCGGTCTCGCTCCTGGAGAGTGCTCTGCCGGTGACATCGGCAGGCTTCTGAGCAGCCGAATCCCACGAGAGCCAGGGTGGTTCC
>NZ_JAJHNP010000083.1 GCF_020819595.1 Streptomyces barringtoniae | reverse complement strand
CGTTCGCGTTCTTCCTGATCGGTGGCGTGATGGCGCTGCTCATGCGCGCCGAGCTGGCCCGTCCGGGCCTGCAGATCATGTCGAACGAGCAGTTCAACCAGGCGTTCACGATGCACGGCACGATCATGCTGCTGATGTTCGCGACGCCGCTGTTCGCCGGCTTCGCGAACTGGATCATGCCGCTGCAGATCGGCGCGCCGGACGTGGCGTTCCCGCGGCTGAACATGTTCGCCTACTGGCTGTACCTGTTCGGCTCGACCATCGCGGTGGGCGGCTTCCTCACCCCGCAGGGCGCGGCCGACTTCGGCTGGTTCGCCTACTCCCCGCTGTCGGACGCCGTCCGCTCCCCGGGCGTCGGCGCCGACATGTGGATCATGGGTCTGGCCTTCTCCGGTTTCGGCACCATCCTCGGCTCGGTCAACTTCATCACCACGATCATCTGCATGCGTGCTCCGGGCATGACCATGTTCCGCATGCCGATCTTCGTGTGGAACGTGCTGCTGACCGCCGTGCTGGTCCTGCTGGCCTTCCCGGTCCTGGCGGCCGCGCTGTTCGCCCTGGAGGCGGACCGCAAGTTCGGCGCCCACGTCTTCGACGCCACCAACGGCGGCGCGCTGCTGTGGCAGCACCTCTTCTGGTTCTTCGGCCATCCAGAGGTGTACATCATCGCCCTGCCGTTCTTCGGCATCATCAGCGAAGTCATCCCGGTGTTCGCCCGCAAGCCGATGTTCGGCTACATGGGTCTGATCGCCGCGACCATCTCCATCGCCGGTCTGTCCGTGACCGTGTGGGCCCACCACATGTACGTCACCGGCGGGGTGCTGCTGCCGTTCTTCTCGTTCATGACCTTCCTGATCGCCGTACCGACCGGTGTGAAGTTCTTCAACTGGATCGGCACGATGTGGAAGGGCTCGCTGTCCTTCGAGACACCGATGCT
>NZ_JAJHNP010000082.1 GCF_020819595.1 Streptomyces barringtoniae | reverse complement strand
CTGGGGTGCTCGTTCCAGTCGCTGAGCCAGGTGCGGATGTCTCGTTCGAGGGCTTGGACGGAGCGGTGGACGCCGCGCTTGAGCTTCTTCTGCGTGAGCTCGGCGAACCACCGCTCCACCAGGTTGAGCCAGGACGAACTCGTCGGTGTGAAGTGCAGGTGGAACCGTGGGTGTGCCAGCAGCCACTTCTTGATGGCGGGTGTCTTGTGGGTGACGTAGTTGTCGAGGATGAGGTGAACGTCGAGACCGGCGGGGACTTCCTTGTCGAGCCTGGCCAGGAACTTCTTGAACTCCACGGCTCGGTGGCGCCGGTGCAGGGAGCCGATCACCTTGCCGGTGGCGACCTCCAGGGCGGCGAACAGAGTGGTGGTGCCGGCGCGGAGATAGTCGTGGCTGCGGCGCTCGGGGACGCCGGGCATCATCGGCAGGACAGGCTGGGACCGGTCGAGTGCCTGGATCTGCGACTTCTCGTCCACACACAGCACCAGGGCCTTCTCGGGTGGGTCGAGGTAGAGGCCGACCACATCGCGGACCTTGTCGATGAACAGCGGGTCCGTGGACAGCTTGAACGTCTCGGAGCGGTGCGGGGCCAAGGCGAAGGCACGCCAAATCCTGGAGACGGCGGACTGGGACATCCCCGTGGCGGCCGCCATCGATCGGGTCGACCAGTGCGTGGCGTTCGGCGGTTTCTCCTCCAGCGTCTTGACGATGACCCGCTCCACATCGGCATCGGTGATCTTCCTCGGGACACCAGGCCGTGGCTCGTCGGACAGGCCGTCCAGACCGCGGTCGAGGAAGCGTCTTCGCCAGGTGCGGACCGTGTCCGGAGCGACCTTCAGCCGCCGTGACACCTCCATGATCGAATGCCCTTCGGCGCACTCAAGGACGATCCGGGACCGCAAGGCCAGAGCCTGAGACGTCGACCGGCGACGCAACCACCCCTCAAGCACGGCCCGCTGGGCATCCGTTACCGACAACGGCGGGATCTTCGGTCCACGACGGTTCACACCAAACCAACGACGAATCTCTGACTCAGGTCACTAGA
>NZ_JAJHNP010000081.1 GCF_020819595.1 Streptomyces barringtoniae | reverse complement strand
GTCGACGCACTTCGTCAGCGCCTCGACGTCGGCGGGGTCGATGGCGGGGAACATGGCGACGCGGAGCTGGTTGCGGCCGAGTTTGCGGTAGGGCTCGGTGTCGACGATGCCGTTGGCGCGCAGGGTCTTGGCGACGGCGGCGGCGTCGATCTCGTCGGAGAAGTCGATGGTGCCGATGACCTGGGAGCGCTTGGCGGGGTCGGTGACGAAGGGGGCGGCGTACTTGGACTCTTCCGCCCAGGTGTACAGACGGGTCGAGGAGTCCTTGGTACGGGCCGTGGAGAAGGCGAGCCCGCCCTGGCCGTTGAGCCACTGCAGCTGCTGGTCGAGCAGGAAGAGGGTGGCGAGGGCCGGGGTGTTGTAGGTCTGGTTCTTGCGGGAGTTGTCGATCGCGGTCGGCAGCGAGAAGAACTCGGGGATGTGGCGGCCGCCGGCGTGGATGCGTTCGGCGCGCTCGATGGCGGCGGGGGAGAAGATGCCGATCCACAGGCCGCCGTCGGAGGCGAAGGACTTCTGCGGGGCGAAGTAGTAGACGTCGGTCTCGGTGATGTCGACGGGGAGGCCGCCGGCGCCGGAGGTGGCGTCCACGAGGACGAGCGCGCCCTCGTCGGCGTCGGTCACCCGTTTGATGGGCATGGCGACGCCGGTGGAGGTCTCGTTGTGGGTGAGGGCGTAGACGTCGACGCCGGCTTCGGCCTGTGTGTGGGGGTGGGTGCCGGGGTCGGTGGTGATGACGGTGGGGTCGGCCAGCCAGGGGGCGAGTCGTGCGGCTTTGGCGAACTTGGAGGAGAACTCGCCGAAGCTGAGGTGCTGGGACTTGTTCTCGATCAGTCCGTGGGTGGCGATGTCCCAGAAGGCGGTGGAGCCGCCGTTGCCGAGGACGACTTCGTAGCCCTGGGGCAGGGAGAACAGGGAGCTGATGCCCTCGCGGACCTTGCCGACCAGGTTCTTGACGGGGGCCTGGCGGTGGGAGGTGCCGAGCAGGGAGCTTCCGGTGGCGGCGAGGGCGTCCAGCGCCTCGGTGCGCACCTTGGAGGGGCCCGCGCCGAAGCGTCCGTCGGCGGGCTTGATGTCAGCGGGAATCTGGATGTCGGCCACGAG
>NZ_JAJHNP010000080.1 GCF_020819595.1 Streptomyces barringtoniae | reverse complement strand
CTGCCGTCGGATGGTGTTGAGGCGGGTGATGAGGGGCGCGATGGTCCGGCCCTCGCGCGCCGCCCCCTCCCAGTCCCGCCTTCTGAGCTGGTACTTCTCCGAGTCGAGGTACTCCTCGCTGCCCTCCCTGAGCGGGGTGTTCTCGCACAGCTCGTAGCCGCTGTAGATGCCCCAGGCGGGGGAGAGGGTCGCGGCGAGCACGGCCCGCACCTCGAAGGCGGGGCGTCCGCCGTGCTGGAGGTAGGCGTGCAGGATGTCCGGGGTGTTGGCGAAGAGGTTCGGCCGCATGTAGGCCGCCGCCTCACCCGCCAACTCACTGGCGTACTCGGTGAGTTCCTGCTTGCTGTTGCGCCAGGTGAAATAGGTGTAGGACTGCTGGAAGCCGATCTGGGCGAGGGTGTGCATCATCGCCGGCCGGGTGAACGCCTCGGCCAGGAAGATCACGTCGGGGTCCTTGCGGTTGACCTCGGCGATGACCCGCTCCCAGAAGACGACCGGCTTGGTGTGCGGGTTGTCGACCCGGAAGATGCGCACCCCGTGGCCCATCCAGTGCCGCAGAACGCGCACCGTCTCCGCGATCAGCCCGTCCATGTCCGCGTCGAAGGCGACCGGATAGATGTCCTGGTACTTCTTCGGCGGGTTCTCCGCGTAGGCGATCGTGCCGTCGGGCCGGTGGTGGAACCACTCGGGGTGTTTCTGCACCCACGGATGGTCGGGCGAGCACTGCAGCGCGAAGTCGAGGGCGATCTCCAGCCCCAGTTCCCGGGCGCTTTCGACGAAGAAGTCGAAGTCCTCGATCGTGCCGAGGCCGGGATGGACGGCGTCGTGCCCGCCCTCGGGAGAGCCGATCGCCCACGGCACGCCCACGTCCTGTGGCCCGGCGGCGAGCGTGTTGTTGGGCCCCTTGCGGAAGGTCGTACCGATGGGGTGGATGGGCGGCAGATAGACGACGTCGAAGCCCATGTCCGCGATCGGCTTCAGCCGGCGCGCGGCCGTACGGAAGGTGCCGTGCGGCTGTTCTGCCGTGCCCTCGGAACGCGGGAAGAACTCGTACCAGGAGCCGTACAGGGCACGTTCGCGCTCGACCAGCAGCGGCATCGGGTCGGAGGCGGTGACCAGCTCCCGCAACGGATAGCGGG
>NZ_JAJHNP010000008.1 GCF_020819595.1 Streptomyces barringtoniae | reverse complement strand
GACGCCGCCCGGTTTGCGCTGTTCTCCGACGACGGCTCCGTCGGCCTGCTCCGCCTGGCTGCTGACCTGGCTGGTCACTGAACTGGACCTCCTTCGAGGCGGCTGTCCGGGGAGTGGTCGTCCCACAGACCATCCCAGGATCAACACTACGTCGGTTAGGGTCGCCTTCCCGAGGGCATCCACAGATTGGACGACATCGAGTCGGCCTGTGGCGCTTTCGAGTCGGCATGGCACTGCGGTGTCAGCGCGTCCTTCCCCGGTCGTGTCCTCCGGCCTTCCATCCGGGTACCCGGCCTTCCCATGGAAGCCGGATCGGCTGACACCCTGCTGACACAGTGTCTTTCGGTCAGGAGTTCAGATAGGTCAGCACGGCCAGAACACGCCGGTGGTCCCCGTCGCTCGGCGCCAGCCCGAGCTTCAGGAAGATGTTGCTGACGTGCTTCTCCACGGCTCCGTCGCTGACCACCAGCTGCCGGGCGATCGCCGAGTTCGTGCGCCCCTCCGCCATCAGCCCCAGCACCTCGCGCTCCCGCGGGGTCAGCCCCGCCAGCACGTCCTGCTTGCGGCTGCGGCCGAGCAGCTGCGCGACCACCTCGGGGTCCAGCGCCGTACCGCCCTCGGCCACCCGCACGACCGCGTCAACGAACTCGCGCACCTCGGCGACCCGGTCCTTGAGCAGATAGCCCACGCCCCGGCTGGAACCGGCCAGCAGTTCGGTGGCGTAGCGCTCCTCCACGTACTGCGACAGCACCAGCACGCCGAGCCCCGGATGCGCCTTCCGCAGTCGTACGGCCGCCCGGACGCCCTCGTCGGTGTGCGTCGGCGGCATCCGTACGTCCGCGACCACGACGTCGGGCAGCTCGCCCTGTGCGTCCAGGTCGGCGATGGTCTTCACCAGGGCCTCCGCGTCCCCGACGCCGGCCACGACATCGTGCCCGCGGTCGGTCAGCAGCCGGGTCAGGCCCTCCCTGAGCAGCACTGAGTCCTCGGCGATGACCACGCGCACCCTGTCCTCCACGATCTCCCGGCCCCCGATCCCGATCCTGATCCCGATCCGGCCCCCGACGACTGTCGTCCGTACGGAGGTCCGGCATTCGAGCGTACGAAGGTCCAGCATTCCAGCATCCGGTACGCGCCGCTCGCCGCATCAGCACAATCCCGCCTCCGAGGTGGGGCGGGACGGCGCTGGTGCGGTGGGTACGGGATCTTCATCACAGCGGGTCGCGGGTCGCGGGTCGCGGGTCGCGGTTCGCGGGTCGGTCATCGATCGGTGGGACTTCGACGGTTTCAGGCCCTCGCGTCAGGTTCGCCAGGGCAGTTCCGCGATCACCCGGGTGGGGCCGCCTGCCGGGGAGTCCACCACGAGGACGCCGTCCACCGCGTCCAGGCGGCCGGCGAGACCGGCCAGGCCCGAGCCGCGGGAGGCGTCCGCGCCGCCGACGCCGTCGTCGGTGACCTGCAGCATCAGGCGGTCCGCCGCGCGCCACACGTCGACCGCGGCGGAGCGGGCCCGGCTGTGCTTGCTGATGTTCTGCAGCAGTTCGGAGACCGTGAAGTAGGCGATGCCCTCGATGGCCGGGGCCGGGCGGGCCGGCAGATCGACCTCCACCCGCACCGGCACCGTGCAGCGGGAGGCGACCGAGGACAGGGCCGCGTCCAGGCCCCGGTCGGTCAGTACGGCCGGATGGATGCCGCGGGCGAGGTCGCGCAGCTCCTGCAGCGCCGTCTTCACCTCGCCGTGGGCCTCGTCCACCATCCGCGCCGCCGCCTGCGGATCCTCGTGGAGCTTCTCCTTCGCCAGCCCCAGGTCCATGGCCAGGGTGACCAGCCGTGCCTGGGCGCCGTCGTGCAGGTCCCGCTCGATGCGCCGCAGATCGGCGGCGGCCGTGTCGACCACGACCCCGCGGTCCGACTCCAGCTCCACCACCCGCGCCGACAGCGGCGACGGCCCCAGCAGGCCCCGCACCATCAGCCCGTCCACCGTCGTCAGGGCCCGTACGATCCACGGCGTTGCCAGCGTGAACAGCAGCCCGACCAGCGCGGTCACGGTGATCTCGAAGGGGTTGTCGAGATAGACGCTGTGGTGCTCGTCGCCGTACAGCTGGATGCCGCCCTGGCCGGCGTAGGCCGGGAAGACCCAGAACCACAGCGGGTAGGTCAGCAGCGTCCAGCCCATCGTCCACAGGCTCACCGCCACCGAGAACGAGAACACCGCCCACGGGAACTGCACCAGCGTGTACAGCAGGTTCCGCCAGGACGTGCCGCTCTTGAGTACGGCGCCCATCCAGGCCAGCGCGCCCGGCTTGCGCATCCGCAGCGGCTCCGGCTCGGCCACCTCCAGGCGCAGCAGCCCGCGCGCCCGCGCCCGCTCCAGCGCGCCGAAGCCGCGGCAGCCGGCGAGCGCCGCCGCGAGCACCGGGACGCCGAGGAAGGTCACCAGCAGGCCCGCGCCGAGCGACGCCATGGTCACCGTCCAGGTGAACAGCACGATCGAGAGCGGCAGGCTCAGCAGGACATAGCCGAACTCGCGCCAGCTGCGCGCCTCGAACGGCGCCCGCAGTGCGGGGGGCAGCCGATGGCCGGTCCCGGCGGACTGTTCCTCCCCGTATCCGTACCCGTGTCCGTACTCCGTGGCCATCGATTCCGTCCCGTTCTCCTCGTCCCGGCGGCGGTTCAGCCGCAACTCCAGGGTCGTGCGGCGGGGGTCTCCGGGCCATGGAGTCCGTCGGCGTCTTGGAGCGGGGGTTTTCCCCACCTCCTGCCTCCGGCGGTCGGGCCGTTTGACCGGTGCGGTTGGTTTCTTGGTGCGGTTGGGTTTCGGTGGCGTGGTGTGCGATCGCCGTGGGGGTTCCGCCGTGGGGCGGCTGCGGGGGCGTTGGGTCGCTCGCGCCCACGCGGCGGCAGCCGCGCAGCAGACGCAGCCCCGCGCCCCTGGGGGCGCAGCCGCCGTACCCGCCGGGAGCCCTCGCCGCCGTACCCGCATGGGAGCCGCCCTGGCCGCCGTACCCCCACGGAGCCCTGGCCGCCGCACCCGCATGCGGAACCGCGGCCGCCGCACCGCATACGAAGCCGTCGGCTATTCCGTCCGGTCCCGCCACGGCAGCTCGGCCGTGACCACCGTCGGGCCGCCCGCTGGGGAGTCGAGCACGAACAGGCCGTCCACCGCGCCCAGCCGGTCCGCGAGGCCGCGCATGCCGGTGCCGCCCTCGAGGCGGGCGCCGCCCCGGCCGTCGTCCCGGACCTGGATGAGCAGCCGGTCCGCCGCGCGCCACACGTCGACCGAGGCGGAGCGGGCCCGGCTGTGCTTGCTGATGTTCTGCAGCAGTTCGGAGACCGTGAAGTAGGCGATGCCCTCGATGGCCGGCGCCGGGCGGTCCGGGAGGTCCACGGTCACCTTCACCGGCACCGTGCAGCGGGTGGCGACCGAGGACAGGGCCGCGTCCAGGCCCCGGTCGGTCAGTACGGCCGGATGGATGCCGCGGGCGAGGTCGCGCAGCTCCTGCAGGGCCAGCTTCACCTCGCCGTGCGCCTCCTCCACCATCGCCGCCGCCGAGTCGGGATCCTCCAGCAGTTTCTCCTTGGCCAGACCGAGACCCATGGCCAGGTTGACCAGCCGTGCCTGGGCGCCGTCGTGCAGGTCCCGCTCGATGCGCCGCAGATCGGCGGCGGCCGTGTCGACCACGACCCCGCGGTCCGACTCCAGCTCGGCGATACGGCGCTCCAGCTCGTCCGAGGGCGACAGCAGCCCGCGCACCATGAAGCGGTCCACGTTGGCCAGGCCCCGCGCCAGGTACGGCAGCACCGGCCACAGCACGAACAGCGAGGTCAGCACGGTGCAGAAGGTGAGGATGCCCCAGGGCAGCCGGATGAGGTCGTACAGCAGGGTCCGCCAGCCCACCGGGTCCTTCAGCGCCATCCACAGCCGCTGCGTGAGCCCGCCGCCCTTCGCGAGCGGCAGCGGAGTCGGCTCCTCCACGCGCACCCCGAGCAGCCGTCGCGCGCGGGCCCGCTCCAGCTTCCCCAGCTGCCGGGCACCCAGCAGGCTGAGCGCGAGCAGCGGAAGACCGATGACAGTGATCGTCAGGCCCCCGCCCACGGACAGCACGGTGATCGCGTAGACGAACCCGAACACCGTCACCGGCAGGTTCAGCAGGAGATGCAGGATCTCCTTCCATGTGTGCGCGTCGTACGCCGGCCGGATGGGCGGGAGACGGTCGGTGTCGTCGGCCCGGCCGGCGGCGGAGCTGGTAGCGGTCATACCGGTCAGCCTGCCGTGCCCGGCACCCTGCGCGCCATGCGGTTCGCCGCCCTGCGCCGACGGGGGAAAACCCCACCCCGCACGCCTCGCCCGGCTCCTCCACCTGCCCCATGGCGTGACTGGCTGCTTACCGGTTCTTTATCAGGGCCTAGACTCCCGTGCGTACAGATCCTCGAATCACGCTGCATCACAGAGTGCGCCCTCGTGCACGAGGGCGTCCGAGGGTGCACGAGTTCACTAAGGTCACGAGGTCAGAGAGCGAGGGACGGACGGTGCGGGAGACGTTGGGGAACTCGACGGCCGCCGCGGCGAACGTCATCGCCGCCGGCTACTTCCGGTCCTACTCGGTGGTGGGCCTGCTCGCCCTCATCGGCGTGCTGTTCGTCGCCGTCGCCTTCGGCGCGGGCCGTCTGCTGCGCCCGGTCGTGCCGACCCCCGAGAAACTCCTGACCTACGAGTGCGGCGTCGACCCCGTCGGCGAGGGCTGGGCCCACACCCAGGTCCGCTACTACGTCTACGCTTTCCTGTACGTGATCTTCGCGGTCGACTCGATCTTCCTGTTCCCCTGGGCGACGGTCTTCGCCGCCCCCGGCTACGGCGCGACGACGCTCGTGGAGATGTTCGTCTTCCTCGGCTTCCTCGCCGTGGGCCTGCTGTACGCATACAAGAAGGGCGTCCTGGCATGGACGTGAACCCGGAGCCCGTTTACCTGCCGGAGCCCAAGCGGCTCGGCGCCCTGGCCCGCCTGGCCCCCGAGCCGATGAAGGTGGTCCTGAACTGGGGACGCCGCTACTCGCTCTGGGTCTTCAACTTCGGCCTCGCCTGCTGCGCGATCGAGTTCATCGCCGCGTCGATGGCCCGCCACGACTTCATCCGCCTCGGCGTGATCCCGTTCGCACCCGGGCCCCGCCAGGCGGACCTGATGGTGGTGTCGGGCACGGTCACGGACAAGATGGCCCCGGCCGTCAAGCGCCTGTACGAGCAGATGCCCGAGCCGAAGTACGTCATCTCCTTCGGCGCCTGCTCCAACTGCGGCGGCCCCTACTGGGACTCCTACTCCGTCACCAAGGGCGTCGACCAGATCATCCCGGTGGACGTGTACGTCCCCGGCTGCCCGCCGCGCCCCGAGGCGCTGCTCCAGGGCATCCTCAAGCTCCAGGAGAAGATCGCCCGAGAGTCGCTGGGGGAGCGGTACGGCGAGTCCCGCCCGTCCGCGGCCGCGCTGACCAGCGACCTGGTGAAGCCGCCCGCCCCCGCCGGTGAGGGGGATGGCCGATGAGCACCGTCGGCTGGCTGCCCGCCCCGGTCGAGGACCTCTTCGGTACGGACGCCACGGCCGAGGAGTCCTACGACCTCCTGACCGTGGACGTGCCGCCGTCCTCCTGGCTCACCGCCCTGGAGACGGCCCGTACGACCCTGGGCTGCACCTACTTCGACTGGCTGAGCGCGGTCGACGAACCGGGCACGGGTTTCCGTGTCTCCGCCCACGTCGTCGCCCTGGGCCCGGTCCGCCGCCTCCTCGTCCGTACGACCGTCCCGCACGAGGCGCCGACGCTGCCCTCCGCCGTCGGCGTCTACGCGGGCGCCGCCTGGCACGAGCGCGAGACCCACGAGATGTTCGGCGTGCTGTTCGAGGGCCACCCGGGGCTGGAGCACCTGCTCCTCCCGGAGGCCTTCGAGGGCCACCCGCTCCGCAAGGACTTCGTCCTCGCCGCGCGCGTCGCCAAGGCCTGGCCCGGCGCCAAGGAGCCCGGCGAGTCCGAGCACGGCGGCCCGAAGCGCCGCCAGATGCTCCCCCCGGGCGTCCCCGACCCCAACGAGTGGGGCCCCCTGAAGGGCCAGCTGCCCCCTGCCCCGGCCCGCCCGGCGCGCGGCGCGGGCCGCGCGGCGGGCGAACGCCCGGCAGCTCGCGCGGGCGCGGCCGGCGACCGACCGGTACGACGGACCCGTACGGCGGCACAGGGCTCGGCCAGCCAGACAGACGACGTTGCCGGAGCTGTGACCGAGGCCGGGGCCGCCGAGGCTGCTGGCGCTGCCGGAGCTGTGGGGAGCAGCGGGACTGCTGGGGCTGCCGGAGTTGCTGGGACCAGCGGGACTGCCGGGGCCGCCGGGGCTGCGGGTGCTGCCGGTGCCCGGCCGCGGCGGATGCGGAGCGCCGGCGAGGGCTCGGTGAGCCAGACGCGCGCACCTCAGGACGCGGCCGAGCTCAAGCAGACCGCAGCCGAGCGCGACGCGACGGGTGCCGAAGCGGCGGAAGGCCCGGCCGCCGAGGCCTCCGTGGCCCACGAACCCAGTACCGCCCCGGCCCGTCCGCGCCGCGCCCGCAGCGCCTCGGAAGACTCGGCCACACAGCGAGCCCAGACCCCGGAGCCGACGGCCCCGGCTACGGGCGAGCGGGCGGCCCCGGCTCCTCGTGAGTCGGCGGCGCCGGACACCGCAGCTCGTCCCGCGCGCCGGAGCCCGGCTCCGCGCAGCTCGGACGCCCCATGGCACCACGCCCGCCCGGCCTTCGAGGAGCCCGGACGGGCCCCGGCGGAGGCCGAAGAGATCCCAGTGGAGGCCGAAGGGGTCCCGGTGGAGGCCGAAGGGGTCCCGAAGGCATCCGAACAGGCGCCGGAGGAGCCGGAACGGACCGCCGCACAGCCCAACCAGGGCTCGGCTGAGCCGCAGCGGACGTCCGAGAGGCCCGAACAGGTCCCGGCGGACCCTGAGCTGACGTCCGCGGAGCCCGAGCGGAGGCCTGGCAGCTCGGCGGAGTCCGAGCCGGCTTCCGCAGAACCCAGGCGGAGCCCTGCAGAGCCCGAGGGGGCCCGGGCGGAGCCCGAGCAGCCCCCTGTGGCCCCTCGGCGGAGCCCGGAGCAACCGCAGCGGACCCCCGCCGAGCCCGGGCAGGGCCCTGCCGAGTTCGAGCAGACTCCCGCTGAATCCGGGCAGGTCCCTGCGGACTCTCGGCGGGGCCCGGAGCGACCGCAGCGGACCCCCGCCGAGCCCGGGCAGGGCCCTGCTGAGCCCGAGCGGACCCCCGCTGAACCCGGGCAGGCCCCCGCCGAGCCCGAGCGGACCCCCGCCGAACCCCGGCAGGCCGAGCAGCAACCTGAACCGCCCGCCGCCACCGGTGACGACTCCACCCCCGGCGACGAGCCCGCCACCCCCGACAACTCCACCCCGAATCCCGGCACCAACCCCGACTCCGGCACCGACCCCAACGACGACAACCCCGCAGGAGGCCCGCAGTGAACGGCGTGTTGGACGTCGCCCTGCGACTGCTGGTCGTGTTCGTCGTCTTCCTCACCTTCCCGCTGATCGTCGGCCAGACAGAGCACAAGGTGATGGCGCACATGCAGGGCCGCCTCGGCCCGATGTACGCGGGCGGCTTCCACGGCTGGGCCCAGCTCATCGCGGACGGCGTGAAGTTCGCGCAGAAGGAGGACGTGGTCCCGGCAGGCGCGGACCGCCGCGTCTTCCAGCTCGCCCCCGCCGTCGCTCTGCTGCCGTACCTCCTCGTACTGCTCGCCATCCCGATCGGCCCCAGCGAGGGCGCCGTCGGTCAGGTCCTGGACGCGGGTGTGTTCTTCGTGCTCGCGGTGATGGGCGTCGGCGTGCTCGGCTCGCTCATGGCCGGCTGGGCCAGCGCGAACAAGTTCTCCCTGCTCGGCGGCCTGCGCACGGCTGCCCAGCTGCTCGCCTACGAACTGCCGATGCTGCTCGCCGCCGCCTCGGTGGCGATGGCGGCGGGGACCGTCTCCCTGCCCGGCATCCTGCACGCCTTCCACTGGTGGTGGGTACCCTGGCAGATCGTCGGCGCGGTCGTCTTCTTCGTCGCCGGACTCGCCGAGCTGCAGCGCCCGCCGTTCGACATGCCGGTCGCCGACTCGGAGATCATCTTCGGCGCGTACACCGAGTACACCGGGCTGCGGTTCGCACTCTTCCTCCTCGCCGAGTACGCCGGGATCGTCGTCCTGTGCGGCCTGACCACCGTCCTCTTCCTCGGCGGCTGGCACGGCCCCTGGGGCCACGACGGCCTGGGCTGGCTGTGGACCCTGCTGAAGACCGCGATCCTCGCCTTCCTCGTCATCTGGCTCCGCGTCACCTACCCGCGCCTCCGCGAGGACCAGCTCCAGAAGCTGTCCTGGACCCTGCTCGTCCCCCTCTCCCTCGCCCAGATCGCCCTCACCGGCATCGTCAAGGTGGTGATCTCCTGATGGCCCCCATTCCCGGCTCCGGCCTTGCCAAGGGCCTGGCCGTCACCCTCCGCACGATGACCAGGAAGACGGTCACCGAGCAGTACCCGGACGCCCAGCCCGAACTGCCGCCCCGCACCCGCGGTGTGATCGGCCTGTTCGAGGAGAACTGCACGGTCTGCATGCTCTGCGCCCGTGAGTGCCCGGACTGGTGCATCTACATCGACTCCCACAAGGAGACGGTCCCGCCCGCCGCCCCCGGCGGCCGCGAGCGCAGCCGCAACGTCCTCGACCGGTTCGCCATCGACTTCTCCCTGTGCATGTACTGCGGTATCTGCATCGAGGTATGTCCTTTCGACGCGCTGTTCTGGTCCCCGGAGTTCGAGTACGCCGAGACCGACATCCGCGACCTCACCCACGAGCGGGACAAGCTCCGCGAGTGGATGTGGACCGTTCCGGCCCCGCCCGCCCTCGACCCCGCCGCCGAGGAGCCGAAGGAGATCGCCGCCGCCCGCAAGACCGCCGAGAAGCTGGCGGCCGCACAGGCCGAGCAGCATGAGCCGCAGGAGGGCGCGTCGTGAGCCTCGCCCCGACCGTGAGCCTGGCCGCGGGCCACCCCGGCTTCCTGTCCCCGACCGGCGTCGAGATCGCCTTCCTCCTGGTCGGGCTGGTCACCTTCGGCGCCGCACTGGTCACCGTCACCACCCGCCAGCTGGTGCACGCCGCTCTGTGGCTGGTGGTCTCGCTCGGCGGCCTCGCCGTCGAATACCTGCTGCTCACGGCCGAGTTCATCGCCTGGGTGCAGGTCCTGATCTACGTCGGTTCCGTCGTCGTCCTCCTGTTGTTCGGTCTGATGCTCACCAAGGCCCCCATCGGCCGCTCCCCGGACGCCGACTCCGGCAACCGCTGGGCCGCCCTGACCGTCGCGGTCGCCGCCGCCGTCGCCCTGGTGTGGGTGGTCGTCGACGCCTTCCGCACCACCTGGATCGACCTGAACGGCCCGGCCGCCGGCTCCACACGGGTCACCGGCGAGAGCCTGTTCCGCAACTGGGTGCTGCCCTTCGAGGCTCTGTCCGTGCTGCTCCTCGCGGCCCTGGTCGGCGCGATCGTCCTGTCCCGCAAGGCGAAGGCGGAGTCGAACCCTCCCCATGTGAACTCCCGGGGTGTCACCGAGAGTTCCCCCTCCGTCACGGATTCCGGAATTCACCCGGTCGAGCAGGAAGGCGCCCGCTGATGCACCTCGCCTACCCGGCCGTACTCTCCGCCCTCCTGTTCTGCACCGGCCTGTACGGTGTCCTCGCCCGCCGCAACGCGATCCTGGTCCTGATGTCGGTCGAGCTGATGCTCAACGCCGTCAACCTCAACCTCGTCGCCTTCGACGTCTGGCTCAGCCGGGCCGCCAGGGACACCCTGCACTCCGGCCAGGCGCTGACCCTGTTCACCATCACCATCGCCGCCGCCGAGATCGGCATCGGCCTGGCGATCGTGCTCGCCGTCTACCGCAACCGCGGCACCTCCGACATCGACAAGCTCCGCGACACCGCCGAGGGACCCGGCACCGAGGGACCGGGCTCCTCCGCGGCCGAGAAGGCTGAGGCCACCGCGTGACCACGACCACCCTCGCCGTCCTCGTCCCCCTCCTGCCGTTCCTCGGCGCCGCGGCCGGACTGCTGCTCGGCCGCACCGCGCCCAGGTTCGTCCGCCCGCTCGCCGTGCTGCCGCCGCTGGCCTCGCTCGTCCTGGCCGCGCTGGTCGCCGTACGCCAGGGCGGCGACCAGGCCATCACCGCGCACACCGAGCTGACACCCACCGGCTCGGTCCCGATCGAGCTGGCCCTGCACATCGACGGCTTCGCCGCGCTCGTCGCGATCCTGGTCGCGTTCGTCGCGGCCTGCGTGCAGATCTACTCGACCGGGTATCTGCGCGACGACCCGCGCTACCCCTCGTACGCCGCCCTCGTCTCCCTGTTCACCTCCGCGATGCTCCTGGTCGTCTACTCCGGCGATCTGATCGTGCTGCTGGTCGGCTGGGAAGTCATGGGCATCTGCTCCTACTTCCTGGTCGGCCACTACTGGGAGACCCCCGAGGCCCGCGCCGCCTCCCTGAAGGCCTTCCTGGTCACCAAGCTCGGCGACGTGCCGTTCCTCATCGGCCTGTTCGCGCTCGCCACCGACGCCGGCTCGTTCCGGATCACGCGCGTCCTCGGCGCCGTCGCGAGCGGCAACCTGCACCATCCGACGGTGGTCGCCCTGCTGCTCCTCGCGGGCGTCGCGGGCAAGTCGGCGCAGTTCCCGCTGCACACCTGGCTCCCGGACGCGATGGCGGGCCCCACGCCCGTCTCGGCGCTGATCCACGCCGCGACGATGGTCGCCGCCGGTGTCTACTTCGTCGCCCGCCTCCTTCCGGTGTTCGAGGCCTCCCAGGCCGCGATGCTCGTGCTGGCCGTCATGGCCGCCGTCACGATGGTCGGCTCCGGTCTCGCCGCGCTCGCCCAGGACGACATCAAGCGCGTCCTCGCCTACTCGACGATCGGCCAACTCGGCTACATGACGGGCGCCCTCGCCGTCGGCGACCGGGGTGCCGCCGTCTTCCACCTCCTGTCCCACGGCGCCTTCAAGGCGCTGCTGTTCCTCGCGGCCGGCGTGATCATCCACGCCGCCGGCACCAACTCACTGGCCGCCATGTCCCGCATGCACGGCCTGCGCGACCGCGTCCCGGACGCCTACTGGACGATGACCGTGGCGCTCCTCGCACTCGCCGCGATCCCGCCGTTCAGCGGCTTCTTCTCCAAGGAGTCCGTCCTCGGCGCCGCCGAGCACGTGGTGGACGGCCACCCGGACCACGCCCCCTGCGCCGCCGGCTGGATCGTCCTCGTCGCCGGTCTGCTCACCGCCCTGCTCACCGCCGCCTACGCGACGCGGCTGTGGCTGCTGGCCTTCCGCGGCCGGGGCGCCGAGGCCCCCGACCACGGCCGCCAGCCGCTGACGATGACCGTGGTGCTGTGGGTCCTCGCCGTCCCGTCCCTCGCCTTCGGCGGGCTCGCCTACCGCGCGCTGCCCGGCTGGTTCGACGGCCGCGACCTGACCCCGACCCTGCTCACCTCCATCCTCGGCACGGGCCTCGCCCTGGTCGGCGGGCTGCTCACCTACGGCGCCTGGCAGCGCACCACCCAGCTCGCCGCCCGGGTCCCGCTGGGCGCGGTCGCCGCCCATCCGGAGCAGGACGCCGGGCTGGTCGAGGCCGAGGCCATCGCCACCCACGCGCCGGCCTACGGCGACATCGCCTACGCGCCCGACCCGGCGGACCCCTCGCGGCTGCTGCTCGGCCCGCTGCGCCGCCACGCGGCCGTCGGCTTCCACCTGGACGCCGTGTACGCGGCGCTGTTCGTCCGCCCGGTGCAGGCCGGAGCGAGCCTCGTCCGGTTCCTCGACCGCGAGGTCGTCGAGACCTACGTACAGGGCGCGGCCGGCCTGCCCCGGCTGCTCGGGGCCGCCGTACGGCGCGCCCAGACCGGCAATGTGCAGACCTATGTGAGCGCGCTGCTCGCCGGCACCGTCGTCCTGGCGGTCGCCGTCGTCCTCGTCGCCACGGGAGCGTGAGCAGGCGTGATCGATATCAACGAGTCCGTGATGCAGTTCCTTCTGGCATTCGTCGTCGTCGGCCCGCTCCTCGGCGCCGTCGCCGCCCTCCTCCCTGCCCCGCCCGGGCTGAAGGGGAAGTCGCCCGAACAGGCCGTGCTGCGGCACGGCGTGACCGTGACCGGCGCGATCCTCATCGCCGCGATCGTCCTCGCGCTCGGCTTCGACCAGGGCCATCCGTCGAGGATGCAGGCCACGACCGACATCAGCTGGATCCCCGCACTCGACGTGCGGATCCACCTCGGCATCGACGGCATCTCCCTCCCCCTTGTCGTCCTGACCGCGCTGCTGACCTTCCTCTGCGCGCTGTACTCCTACTTCAAGCCGCCCGCGGGCGGCTCCCCGAAGGCGTTCGTCGCGCTGCTGCTCCTGCTCGAGTCCGGCACCCTGGCGACCTTCGCCGTCCTCGACCTGCTGCTGTTCTTCCTCGCGTTCGAGATGGTGCTCATCCCGATGTACTTCCTCATCGCCCGCTGGGGCGGCGAGGGCCGGACCCACGCCGCGTGGAAGTTCATCCTGTTCACGCTGCTCGGATCCGTCGTCATGCTGCTCGGCCTGCTCCTGATCGGCATCAAGGCGGGCACGTTCGACATGGTGGCACTCGCCACTGACAACGGCCGGTCGCTGACCGCATCCGTGCAGGTCATCGCCGTTCTGGCGATCGGGATCGGGCTTGCGGTGAAGTCGCCGATGTGGCCCGCGCACAGCTGGCTGCCCGACGCCCACACCGCTGCGCCGACCGTCGGCTCGGTCCTGCTGGCCGGTGTCCTGCTCAAGATGGGTACGTACGGGTTCGTCCGGATTCTGCTGCCGATCGCGCCGCACGGCTTCCACACCTTCGCGCCGTACCTCGCCGCATTCGCGGTGGTCGGGATCATCTACGGGTCCCTGGCCTGCCTGGCCCTGGCCAAGCGCGGCGCCAAGGGCGACCTCAAGCGGCTGATCGCCTACTCCTCCGTCGGCCACATGGGCTTCGTCCTGCTGGGCATCGCCACCATGACCCCGACCGGCGTCAACGGCGCCCTGTTCGCCAACATCGCCCACGGCCTCATCACCGGCCTGCTCTTCTTCCTGGTCGGCGCGCTGAAGGACCGCACGGGGACGACCGACCTGGACACCCTCGCCGAGGAGACGGGCCTCGCCCTGTACGGCAAGGCGCCACGCCTCGGCGGGCTGCTCGCGTTCGGCGCGGTCGCCTCCCTCGGCCTGCCCGGTCTCGCCGGGTTCTGGGGCGAGATGCTGGCCCTGTTCGGCGCGTTCAAGCCCGCCGCCGACCTCAGTCGGCCTGCCTTCCTCACCTTCATGGCGATCGGCGCGTTCGGCACCCTGCTGACGGCCGCGTACATGCTGATCGTGGTCCGCCGCGTGTGCATGGGCGGCGCGGAACAGGAGGTTCCGAAGCTCGCCGACGTCCACGGCTACGAGTTCGCAGCCTGGACCCCGCTCGTCGCCCTCACCGTCGTCGCCGGACTGTGGCCGAGGACGCTGCTCGGCCTGACCGACCCGGCCGTGCACCAGCTCCTCGCAGGAGGCACCCGATGAGCGCCCAGCCCCTCGCCGAGTCGCTGGTCCAGTCCGTCGACTGGCTCGCCGTCGCCCCGCCGGTCATCGCCGCCGCGGTGGGACTCGGCGTCCTGGTCGCCGACCTGTTCCTGCCCGAGGCCCGCAAGGCCGTCCTCGGATGGGTCTCGGTCGCGGGACTGGCCGTGGCCGTGCTGATGCTCCTGCCCCTCCTCGACGGCGACCGCAGCACGTTCTGCCTGACCGGCGGCGCCACGCGCGCGTGCAGCTACACCGCCGACCACTTCACCCTCGTCATCCAGTTCCTCGTCCTCGGCGGCGCGCTCCTCGCGGCCCTGCTGTCCGTCACGAACCTCACGGACGACCAGCGGCGCGTCCCGCCGGGCGAGTTCTGGTTCCTGCTGCTGTCCTCGGCGGCCGGTGCCGCCCTGCTGCCGGCTTCCCGGGACCTGGCCACCCTGATCGTCGCCCTGGAGGTCGCCTCCCTGCCCGCCTTCGCCCTCGTCGGCATCCGGCACGGCGACGAGCGGTCCTCCGAGGCCGCCCTGAAGTTCTTCCTGTCCTCGGTGACGGCCACCGCGGTCAGCCTGATGGGCATCAGCTTCGTCTACGCCTCCACCGGCACCCTCTACCTCACCCAGGTCGCCCAGCGCCTGCCCCACGTCGGCGGACAGCTGCACACGCTCGCGCAAGCGGGCGTCGTCCTCACCCTGATCGGCTTCGCCTTCAAGACGGCCGCCGTCCCCTTCCACTTCTGGGTGCCCGACACCTACGTCGGCGCGCCGCTGCCCGTCGCCGCGTACCTGTCGGTCGTCGGCAAGGCGGTCGGCTTCTCCGGGCTGATCCTCGTCACCGTCGTCGCGTTCCCGTCGTACGCCGACGTCTGGGGCCCCGCCCTTGCCGCTTTGGCCGCGCTCACCATGACCGTCGGCAACGTCGGCGCCCTGCGCCAGCAGGCCACGCGCGCGTACAGCGCCGTACGGCTGCTCGCCTGGTCCTCCGTCGGCCAGGCCGGCTATCTGCTGGTGCCGATCGCCGCCGCCGGCTACGCCAGGGACCCGCAGAAGGCGATCGGCTCCACGGTGGCCTACGCGCTGATGTACGGCGCAGTGAACCTCGGCGCGTTCGCGGTGGCCGCCGTGGTGGGCCGCAGCCGGGCCCTGAACCGGATCAGCGACTACCGGGGCCTGTACGCCACCAACCCGCTCACCGCGCTCCTGCTGGCGTTCTTCCTGCTGTGCCTGGCCGGGCTGCCGCCGGGGATCATCGGGCTGTTCGCCAAGGTCACCGTGTTCTCGGCGGCCGTGGATGCGGGCCTCGGCTGGCTCGCCGTCGTCATGGCAGTCAACGTGGTGATCGCCCTCTTCTACTACCTGCAGTGGACGGCCCTGCTGTTCCGCGCCCCCGAGGGCGAACCCGCCCGGCACCGCGTCCCGGCCCCCCTCACGGCCGCCCTCACCCTCACCGGCGTGCTCGGCGTCGCCCTGTCCGGAGCACCCCAGCTGGTCCTCCGTTTCGCGGCGACCGGACTGTTCTGAGGGCCCGGCCACGCGCGCGTGGGGCACCCGTGGCCTCCACGCGCGCGTGGCCGTACGCGCGCCCTCACCCGTACGACGCCGGCGCGCACACGCAGCCATCAGGGAACTCGCAGCTGCCGCCTGGCGTTGTCACAAGCGGGAGGGTCCACTGGACCAAAGTGTTCCCCAGCTGCACGACTTGGAGGGCGCACGGTGCACCGCCGGCACAACGGGCTCAGGACCGCAGTACTCCTCGGGGGACTGTCCGCACTCATCATCGTCATCGGCAGCTTCTTCGGCCGCACCGGTCTGGTGGTCGCGGTCCTGGTGGCCCTCGGCACGAACGCGTACGCCTACTGGAACAGCGACAAGCTGGCGCTCCGCGCGATGCGCGCCCGACCGGTCAGCGAGTTCGAGGCCCCGGCGCTGTACCGCATGGTCCGCGAGCTGTCCACGCAGGCCCGCCAGCCCATGCCCCGGCTGTACATCTCGCCGACGGAGGCCCCCAACGCCTTCGCCACGGGCCGCAACCCGCGCAACGCGGCCGTGTGCTGCACCGAGGGCATCCTGCGCCTGCTGGACGAGCGCGAGCTGCGGGGCGTCATCGGCCATGAGCTCAGCCACGTCTACAACCGGGACATCCTCATCTCCTCGGTGGCCGGCGCGCTCGCCTCGGTGATCATGTTCCTGGTGAACTTCGCCTGGCTGATCCCGGTCGGCCGCTCGGACGACGACGAGGGTCCCGGTCTGCTCGGCGTGCTCCTGATCATGATCCTCGGCCCGCTCGCCGCCAGCCTCATCCAGCTGGCCATCAGCCGCTCCCGCGAGTACGAGGCGGACGCCTCCGGCGCCCAGCTCACCGGCGACCCGCTGGCCCTCGCCAGTGCCCTTCGCAAGTTGGAGGCCGGCACCCAGCAGCTCCCGCTGCCGCCCGAGCCGCGGATCGAGACGGCAAGCCACATGATGATCGCCAACCCGTTCCGCGCAGGTCAGGGGCTGACCAAGATGTTCTCCACGCACCCGCCGATGGCGGAGCGCATCGCCCGGCTGGAGCAGCTGGCAGGCCGTCACCGGTGACGGCCCCGTCCCGCCGCTCGCCGAGCTGCTGGGGCGAACCCCGGAGTCGGTTTCGGCGCTGAGACCGACCGAAGAGGGCTGGTATGCCGAAGTCGAAGCCGTGGAACCGGAGCGCGGCGTGTGCCGGACACGAGCAGGGTCATGACCGGCTGCCAAGTCGCAGCGGACCCCGCGGGCGAGCTGCCCGGCTACGGCGCTTGGACCGAGACACCCGCGCGCAGGTCGACAGAGAGGGCCGCGGCCAGGGATGCCTTGAGAGCCACAGGACACCCCAGAGGGTCAGCGTCCGGCGAAACCCTGGTCCGACGGAACCACCTCACGTCCGAGCGGCATGAGCGAGATCGGGATGAGCTTCAGATTCGCCCAGCCGAAGGGGATCCCGATGATCGACAGGAACAGCGGGATGCTCGTGATCAGGTGGGCCAGTGCCAGCCACCATCCCGCGAAGATCACCCAGAGCACGTTGCCGATGAAGGAGGCGGCCCCCGCGTCCGGCCGTTCCACGGTGGTCCGGCCGAACGGCCACAGGACGAAGCCGGCGATGCGCAGCGACGCGATGCCGAACGGGATGGTGACGATCAGGACGAAGCAGATCAGGGCAGCGATGAGATAACCGATCGCCATCCAGAAGCCGCAGAAGACGAGCCACAGGATGTTGAGCAGCAGGTTGAACACCTTCATGATCGGTACCTCTCCAGGTCTCTCCGTCGGCATGCCTGCTGCCACAAGTATCAGCGCGTCAGGCGTTCGGGCAGAACCGCAGCACCTTTGTGGCTTGATCGGGAACGTTCAGGAACGTTCGGGAACGATCTGTCTACGGCGTCACCCGGCGCGTCGTCGCCGCACCCACCGTCGTACGCCGTAGGCCGCCGCCCCCACGGCGAGCACGCCCGCCCCCACGGACACCGAGACGGCGGGCAGCGCGAACGCCAGCGTGGCGCAGCCCAGCAGGCCCACCACGGGCACCGCACGGGCCGACGGGGCCGGACTCAGGGTCCAGGCGGAGGCGTTGGCGACGGCGTAGTAGGCGAGCACGCCGAAGGAGGAGAAGCCGATCGCGCCGCGCACGTCGACCGTCGCGGCCAGTACGGCGACCACCGCGGCCACGGCGAGCTCCGCCCGGTGCGGCACCTGGAACCGCGGATGCACGGCCGCCAGCGCCCCCGGCAGATGCCCGTCCCGGGCCATGGCGAGCGACGTACGGGAGACGCCGAGGATCAGGGCCAGCAGTGAGCCGAGCGCCGCCACCGTCGCCCCGACCCGCACCACCGGCACGAGCCCCGGCGCACCGGCCGCCCGTACCGCGTCGGCCAGCGGTGCCGCCGCATGCCCGAGCCCGTCCGCACCGAGGACGGCGAGCACCGCGACGGCCACGCACGCGTACACGACGAGTGCGATCCCCAGGGCCAGCGGGATCGCACGCGGAATGGTGCGCGCCGGATCCCGTACCTCCTCCCCGAGGGTCGCGATCCGTGCGTACCCGGCGAAGGCGAAGAACAACAGCCCCGCCGCCTGGAGCACCCCGCCCGCGCCCGACGACATCCCTGTGTCCAGCCGTCCGGCGTCGGCCCGCCCGGATGCCAGGCACACGACCACCACGGCCGCGAGGACGGCCAGCACCACCGCCACGATCACGCGCGTCAGCCACGCCGACTTCTGGATCCCGCCGTAGTTCACGGCCGTGAGGGCGACCACGGCCGCGACCGCCACCGCGTGCGCCTGCCCCGGCCAGACATAGGCGCCCACGGTGAGCGCCATGGCCGCGCAGGACGCCGTCTTGCCGACCACGAAGGCCCAGCCCGCGAGATAGCCCCAGAAGGGGCCCAGCCGTTCCCGTCCGTACACGTACGTCCCGCCGGAGGCCGGATAACGGGCGGCCAGCCGGGCCGAGGACATGGCGTTGCAGTAGGCCACCACCGCGGCGAGCGCCAGCCCGGGCAGCAGCCCCGATCCGGCCGAGCGCGCGGCCGGCCCCAGGGCCGAGAACACGCCGGCCCCGACCATCGAGCCGAGGCCGACGATCACGGCGTCCCGCACGCCGAGGGTGCGTCGCAGTGCGGTGCCGGAAGTTGTCATGCGCCGCACCCTACTGACCGCCGGAACCGGGTGGTGGACCGTCGGCGTCCTCCTCGTCAACAGGCCGCGAACACGCGGTCAAGCGGCAATGAACCGCGCGACGACAGCACGGAAGGGCGGGCACCGCTCGGGGGCGCCCACCTTCCGTGCTGTCGCGGATGTACGGCTGTTGTTGCTGTCGGTTCCTCGGTGTCCTGCCGGTGGTGTCCTGGCGGTTCCTACCGGTAGTTCACGAACTGCAGCGCGAAGTCGAAGTCCTTGCCCTTCAGCAGCGCGATCACGGCCTGCAGGTCGTCCCGGCTCTTGGAGGAGACGCGCAGTTCGTCACCCTGGACCTGGGCCTTCACGCCCTTCGGGCCCTCGTCGCGAATGATCTTCGCCACCTTCTTCGCGTTCTCCTGGGAGATGCCCTCCTCGATCGACGCGAAGATCTTGTACTCCTTGCCGGACAGCTGGGGCTCGCCCGCGTCCAGCGCCTTCAGCGAGATACCGCGCTTGATCAGCTTGGACTGGAAGACGTCGAGGACAGCCTTCACCCGGTCCTCGGAGTTCGCCTCCATGAGGATCTTCTCCCCGGACCACGAGATCGAGGCACCCACGCCCTTGAAGTCGTAGCGCTGCGAGATCTCCTTGGCGGCCTGGTTGAGGGCGTTGTCGACCTCCTGCCGCTCGACCTTCGAGACGATGTCGAAACTGGAGTCGGCCATGTCCTGTGGCTCCTTGTATCGGGGTGCGTATCGGGTGCGTAT
Organism: Streptomyces barringtoniae; assembly: GCF_020819595.1. Taxonomy (GTDB): domain Bacteria; phylum Actinomycetota; class Actinomycetes; order Streptomycetales; family Streptomycetaceae; genus Streptomyces; species Streptomyces barringtoniae. The sequence continues at coordinate 376,804 of NZ_JAJHNP010000008.1, read as the reverse complement.
CGGTGCGTGCCGGCGTGCGCGGCGGCGGCCTGCGGCCCGACGTGACACCGGGCCGCATCCGCACCAGCCTAGCCATCCCGCGAGCCGAGAGGCGGAGATCAACCGGGTGGCGAAGCACCCCCGCGTATCGGGTATTGTTTACGTCGTCGCCAGGGGGCACCGCCGAAAAGCGGTTCGATCTGGTGGCCACCCCGGCGGTGTGCCCGAGCGGCCAAAGGGAGCAGACTGTAAATCTGCCGGCTCAGCCTTCCCAGGTTCGAATCCTGGCGCCGCCACACTTGAGGGAACCCCCTCCGAACTGCGGAAACGCAGCACGGAGGGGGTTCTTTCATATTCGAACACGTCGATTCGAACGATGATCGAAAAGCGAGGCTTGTCTCACCTGGTCTCAGGTGTGGCCCGTCCCTGATCAGCGTGTGTCCCCCAGGCGTCCCCCGGGGGAGGCGCTCTCTCAATGCCATTCCCGCAGGCCAGCCTCAATCTGGCGGTTCGCTCGGTCCTGGGCCTGTGCAAGAACCTTCGCGTAGACCCGCAGGAGCACGGCCACGGAGTGCCCGGCCCTACGCGCCACCTCCATGGGGTCGACACCGGAGAAGAGCCAGAAGGACACCCCGGCACATCGCAGGTCATACGGTCGGCGGGCGAGCGGCGACGTCACCTCGAAGGGAGACAGGGCAGCGCTCCGAGCTTCCACCCAAACCTCGCCGTATCCCGTGTCCTGAATCACACCGCCGCGGCTCGTGCGAAACAGGCGGCCATCGGGTGCCGCACCGTATCGCTCGACGTGCCACCGGAGCATCGCGACGTAGTGCGGTGGGATTGGCACCACTCGTGAGTCGCGGACCGCTCGGGCCTTGAGGTGGCGCTCTTGGTGGGCCCGGTCGTCGTCCGTCCAGTCATGGCCGGCATGGACGATGCCGCCGCGAAGCGTGAGGTGGCCCCACCCGCGCTTGGGCAGGTGACACTGTGACGCCTTCAGGCCCACAGCTTCGGCAGGGCGCATGGCGGCGTAGTAGAGGCACCCGAAGAAGGCTTCGAGGTGCGCGCCGCGCTCCCCCTGAGCGCGTACCGCTTCGAGCAGCTCCCGCACTTGGCGCGGATTGGCGACACTCGCCGGGTCAACTTCCTCGGTGGACTTCGGTGCCGTCCACTTCACCGTGGTCAGGGGGTTCACGGGGATCGTGAAGTACCTCCGTTCGACCGCGAGCCCGAGAACGTCGCTCAGGCAGGCTCGCTTGCGGCGGGCGGTACGTCCCGCAGCGGGAGAGCCGTCGAGCAGCCTCGACAGGGCGTCGAGCGCCGTGCGGAGCGTCGCAGGGTCTTCAAGCGCTGAGATGGCCACGGAATTCTTCTCCACCCAGCGAAGAGCGTCAGCCACTTCGGCGGGAGGCTCTTGGGCCCAACGGCTCTTGTTGTACGCCCAGCCGTACAGGGCCCTGCGCAGCACTCTGGGCGCCGGGCGGCCGGCCGTGGCCTTAACCAGCACGGGCGTGATGGTGGCGAGTGCGTCGGCATCGTTGCGGCGAGACTTGGCCGGGAGGCGGTCCCATCTGCCGGCGACGTATGCCCGGGTGTGCTCGTACCAGGTCACAGAGCCGTTCAGCGCGCGGAGCTCCGAGGCGGGCAGGCCGGTCTCCACGTCGAACTGTTCGCCCTTGCGGAGAGCGGTCATCAGCTCGGATCGGCGGCCGTCTGCCTGCGCTTTGACGGTGTAGCTCTTGGAGTGCTTCTGGGGGCCGACAAGCCAGCGGACGCGGTAGGGCTTCGGGCGGTCGCGGCGGGTTTCGATGCTGTAGACGCGAACGTCGTACGTGAAGGGCATTGCTCTCCAGGCAGCGAAAGGGCCCGCCCCTGGAAGGGCGGGCCCGATGGGTGGTGCAGGTCAGGCGGCGTGCTCGGTGCAGCTCTCCCACCACGCGTCCAGGTCGGCGCGGCTGACACGGACCTGGCCGTTGGGGAGCTTTCGGAGCTTGGGCGCTTGACCTCGGGCGCGCATTCGATAGAAGGCGGCGCGGCTCATGCCGATCTCTTCCAGGACTTCGGGGAGCTTGAGCATCTTGCTGTTGGCCATTCCGATGGCTCCTCAGCCGTCGAGGGCGTCTTGGTTCCGCGGGGTCCGTCTGTCCGAAGCGGGGATTTCTGCGTCACCGCGTCATCCGCGTCATGGGCGGCGCTGACGTGCCGGTATGCGTGACGGAGGCAGGGCAAGGTGCGTCATCGGGTGACGCAGGCTTTCGTCACCCGTGACGCGGGTGACGCGAAGTGACGGAGCCGCTGCCCGTCTGCGTCACGGCTTTTGCGGCTGGACAGGGGCTGTTTGCCGGTCTTGGGTGACGCAGGTGACGCAGCGTCTCTCTACTTCGGACAAGAGAGGGGGGAGTCTGTTGTGGTGCGGTGCGGCTCAGCGCGTGAAGAAGGAGCCGCGTTGCGGCACACCTATGGAGCGGCGGCGTTGCCGCCGAACAGCAAGAAGAGCACGCGGGCCGGGGTGCTCTTCTTGCTTGTGCCGGGCGTCCGGCGGTGATGCTGTTCAGAACGCCGGTTGCTGCTCGTGAGAGGGCGACGTGGCCGGGGATCGGGTGATCTCGATGTACCGGGCCTCTCGGGTGCGGCCCCAGTCGATCAGGACGCCTCGGGCGGCGAGGGTGGGTTGGAGACGCTTGAGACGGTCGGAGAGCACCTTGCCGGTTGTCGGCCACCCTTTAGGCAGGGGACGGCACTCCTCGCCGCTGTAGAGGCCGGTGAGGCAGTGCAGCCACTCGGAAGAGGTCATCTGTTGTTCTGCCCCCGGCTCCAGGCCGGCGGCGTGCTTGAGTACCGTCTGCGCCAACAGGTCGCCCTCGATCACGTCGTCGTTGAGGTCGTCCAGGCTGGCCCGGTAGGCGGTGAGTGCTCCAAGACCGGTGGCTGCGTCGAGCTGGGCGCACAGGTGGGCGAAGTCGGCCATGCGTAGGTCGGTGGGGATGTCCGCCTGTGCTGCGCGGACTTTGACCGTGAGGTCGAGCAGGGATCCGAGGATGACTGGCAGGGCCTCCTCATACTCGGCCCACAGTTCGGCTTCGGTGCGCCGGACCTTGGGCCGTTCCAGCCGCAGCGGCAGGAGCCGTTCGGCGAGGTCGGGCTTGATGACGCCGACGTCGATGCCGGTCAGGAGCAGGGGGCGGCGGTAGCAAACGCGGAAGACGTCCCCGTCGGTGAACAGGGCGCGTTTGACGTCCTCGGCGCCGGTGACGATACGGCACATGGCGTCGGACAGGTCGGGGGGCATGTGGGAGAGGTTGTCCAGGGCGGTGACCCAGCCGGCCGCGACGGTTGTGGTCAGGTTCTCTTCGTCCTTCGGGGCGCGGCGCAAGTCGCCGCTCATGCCCTCGATGACCCGCACGAGCATCCGTCCGCCGGTGGACTTGCCCGCGCCCTGGGGGCCGGTGAGGAACGGCGCGGGGACGGGCACGGAAGGCCCGAGGCAGCCGATGAGCCATGCGATGGCCAGGCATTCGGTCTCGGCCGTGGCGAAGTTGCACAGCCGCAGCAGGAGATCGATGCCCTTGCCGTTGGTGTCCTTGGCCGGCAGGGGCAGTTCCCCGGTGAGCTGGGTGCGCCGCCAGCACACCTCGTGCGGGTCGGGGACGGCGATGTCCCAACCGGTGGGGTGGATGCGGACGGACTGCCCGTCGCTGCGTCCCAGGTCGAGCCAGGTCGCCCCGCCGAATCCGGGGGCGACGCGGATGTGGACGGGCTGCACGTCCTCGGTCAGCGCGAGCGCTTCGATCAGGTCCAATGCCTCCTTGAGGGCGGTGCCGGTGAACACGCCCAGTCCGTCCTTGAACAGGCCGACCATGAGTTCCTGGCGGTGGCTGCCCGTGGTGCCCTGTGAACGGATCGGGCGGGCCACGGGGTGGCCGTTCCTCTGCGCGTACACGGTTCCGTCGGCGGTGCGGAAGTACCGGAAGTGCGCTTGCGCGTAGTCGGTGATGACCTCGCGGGCAGGGGTCTTGTCGTCGTCGGCCATGGTCACAGTCCCAACCTGGTTCGGGCGTTGGTCCATGCGTCGGTGCAGTGCCGGGGCGATTCCCCCTTGGCCTGCGCGGCGGCGAACAGCCGGGCAACGTGGGCGTCGGTGAGGCAGCCGCACCGGCCGTGCACAGACAGCACCGCCAGGAAGGCGCTGTAGACGGTGGCGTGCACCTGGCTGCGGGCCTCGGTGATGCGCTGCTCCGCCATGGCGATGCCGCGTTCGAGGTAGGCGGGCGTGCGGTGAGGGCACTCCGCGCTCCCGGCCGGTGCGGTCGCGGTGACGGCCGGTGATGCGGGCCGAACCGTGGCGGGCCTGTTCCCGACCAGGGTGCGCACGGCATCCGGCAGATAGACCATGGCGCCGGTGCCGAATCCAAGCCAGCGGGCGTAGGCCATGGTGGACTTGATATCCACGCCGGGGCGGACGGCGTTCGCGGACTGCATCGCACCGAGGTAGAGCCAGTGCTCACCCCGGCTGGTGGGCACGACCTGCGTGGCCGGCAGATGCTCGCGGGCCCATGCGATCGCGTCGGCGTTGTCCAGGTCTACGACCGTCAGACCGGCCCCGCCGGGGTGGTAGGCGACCGCCTCGGCCTGCAACCACGCGCGGCGCCAGGGCCCGGAAGTGATGCCGTGCGGGTCGGTGGTCGCGGCGGCCCACGCGTGGCAAGGGCCAGGGCAAGCGCACGGTCCGGGGTTCTTCATGTTCGGCCGGCCGCCGCACGCGTTGTCCGCGCAGCGCCGGCAGTTGCCGAACGGGACCTTCCTCGCCCGCAGCGGCAGCACCGGAATACGCGAGGCGGCCAGTTCGAGAGCGGTGCGCAGGTGCTCGTTCATGCCGCCACCTCCAGCGCGGGGGCGAGGTGGGCGAGTGCGGCGCGGTAGCGAGGCTGGGGCCCCTTGGCGACGCCGGTCATGTCGAACCCGGCGTCGTCGTAGTTCTTGCCGGCGCCGCCCTGGCAGCAGAACAGGTCCAGTAAGCGGGGCCGCCGGCCGACTACTCGCCGGATGAACGTGGGTTGGGTCATGCTGGATGCCTCCAGTTCGATACGAGCGTGCTGGATTGGCGGCGGCCCCGGTTCTTGGCGGAAGGGGGCCGCCGTCGCTGTTTCAGCGGTGCAGTTCGTTGCGGTTGCGGGTGATGAGCCCGTAGGCGGGCGCGGTGATGGTGTTGGTTTCCTGCCGGACCGGGCCGGCGTAGTGGTGGTGGGTCTCGGTGTGCGTGGCCTTGACCGAGCGGACGGCGGAGCCGATGGCGGCGGCGACTGCGGCCACGGCGGCGATGGGGAGGGTGATGAACAGGACGCTGGTCAGGGTCACGGCGGCGAATCCCTGGCAGGCGAGCCAGATGCCGCAGCCGACACCGACGCAGGTGGCACCGACCCCGATGCCAGCGACCGCCGTGCCGGCGGCCCATGCGGGGACGATCCGGCGGTCCGGCTGCGGGACTGGTGGCGTGGGGCCGTAGGCGGGCAGCGGGGTGGTGTCGCGGTAGGCGGTCGGCATCTGCGGCACGGGCCGGTAAGCGTCTTCAATGATCCGGCGGGCTTCGGCGACGGCTTCCGTGTCGGTCATGCGCGGGGGCCAGGCCGCGGAGTCATGGTCGGGCATGGCGGTCTCCAGCCGGGTTCAGGTGAGGTGTCGGGCGGCGTCAGCGAGCGCGGCGCATATGGCGCGGATGGTTCCGGCGGCGCCGGTGCTGGCGGTGAAGAAGCCGAACAGGAAGAGCACGAGGGCGCTGAACGGGCCGACGTAGCGGCCCCGCAGCAGAAAGAGGGCCAGCACTCCGAAGAGGGCGACGGCGGAGAGGGTCAGGATCATGCGCGGCCTCCCGGGAAACGCGGCGGGCAGCACCCGGGGCGTGGTGCTGCCCGTGCCTTGTCTTGTCGTGTCGCTTGTCGTCTCGCTTGTCGCTTGTCTTGTCTTGTCGCTTGTCGCCTTGCAGGTCACAAGCTGTTTCCGGGCCTCCAGACCCTCCCCGGACGGTCTTGTTTTGGCGGGGCGACAGGCGACAAGTGATCAGCTCTCGTCGGGCTGTTCGGGGGCGTGCTTGCGGTGGACGTAGCGGGCTTTGGTGCCCTCTCCGACGCGGACTGCGATGCCGTCCTCCACCCATGTCTTGAGCCAGCCGACGACCGTCTGACGGGTGGTGCCGTATTCGTCGGCGAGGGCGCGGGCGATCGCGGATGCGCCGGTGCCGTCCGGGCCAGCGGCGAGCAGCGCGGCGAGCGCGGCTTGCTGTGCGGGGTTATCCTGCTCGCCCCTCAGTGCCGACAGGTTCAACCCACCAGAGGCGGGCGGCGCGTCGTCGGTGGTACGGGCCTGCGGGTCAGGCGCCGTGGCGAACTGAGCATCGATCTGGGCCCGGAACTGCCGCAGCATCGCCTCTTCCGGCGAGACCTGCTCGGTCGGCTGCTCGCTGCGCAGGGCGGACAGGTTCAGCCCCTCCCTCGACGGCCCGGTGCCCGGGGCATCGTCGGCGGGGGTGTGGTCGAGCATCCATGCGGTGCGCTCGGTGTCCCAGCGGCGGGCGTAGGCGGGCCCGGCCGCCTTGGCGGAGATGTCGTCCAGCACGGGATGCCGGTCGGAGGTGGCGGCGATGATCTCGCGGATCTGGTTGGGCAGGATCCGCCAGGCCTTGAACAGGGCGGCCGGGGATTCCGGGGTGCCCATGAACCCGGCGCCCTTGTAGGGGGCCTGGTCCACGCGCAGGCCGCGGTAGCCGGGGAACATCTTGGACAGGTCCATGCCCTCGGTCTCGCCGCCGGTCAGGGCGACACGGACCTTGGCTTCCCGCCGGATCATGAGGTTGCCCAGCACGCTGCCGGTCGCTCCGAGGGCGGTGAGCACGGTGCGGATGCCCATGGCGCGGGCGATCCGGATCACTTCCAGGATCTTTTCCGCGAGCTTGCGCATCTGCCGGTCCGGGCTCGCCAGGATCTCCGCGCCCTCATCGATCACGAGCATGATCTGCGGAATCTTCGCGCTGATGGGCAGCAGGTCGGTGTTGTGGCGGGAGAGCAGGTCCTGATAGCCCATCTTGCGCTGCTTGGCCACCCGCACGGCGGTGTCCAGCATGGTCATGGCCTCGTCGAACGTCCCGGCCAGCCAGTCGATCCCGGGCCGGAGGGGCTTGCCGCCCTCGGCCTTGATCTCGCCGTTGAGCGCGGGCAGGACCCAGGGCAGGCCGGCCGATCCGGCGTTGAGGTCGATGACCCAGGTCAGCATGTCCTCGGCACGGGCGAACCCGGCCAGGATCAGATGGACCAGGTTCGTCTTGCCCGAACCGGTCGGGCCGACGACGAGCGCGCACTGCTCGCGCAGGTAGGCCCGGCTCTCCTCGGCGTTGGTGCGGTACCCCCAGGGGATGCCGGTGTGGACGGACAGCGGGCTGTACTCGGCCGGGTAGGTCCGCTCCTGTTCCAGCACGTTGACGGTGGTCACGTCGATGATGACGCGGCCCTGGTGGATGCCGGGGGAAGCGGTGGCGGTGCAGCCGTGCGGCAGCCCGGCGTCCGCCGACAGGCGGGGCGACTCGGCGGCGATCTTGTTCCAGGTGGCGCCGCCGGGCGGGAGTTCGGCGTCGATGGAGTACCCGGTGCCGGTCTCCCACTTCTCCACGCCGACCACGCGGACGGTGATGGAGCACACCCGCTGGATGCGGTCGATCCACTCGGCGGCGATCGCCCGGCGCTCCGCGGACAGTTCGGCGGCGATCTGCCGCTGCTCCGCGGCGATCGCTTCTTCCTCGCGGGCCTCTTCGTACAGGGCGACCGAGCGGGCGGCGGCGCCGATGCCGACGCCGATCGTGGCCAGTGATCCGATTGCGGCCCAGGTCAGGGGGCCGTGGGTCATGGCCCAGGTGGTCCATCCGGCGCCGACGAGCCAGCTGGCGGCGCGGGTGGCCAGAGTGCGGCCGGCGTTGCGCAGGCGCAGCCCGACGACGGTGTGCCCGAGGGCGCCGGCCGCGCCGACGGCGAGCGCCCAACCCGGGGGCATGCCGGTGGCGGCGCCGGTGGTGGCGACGGCGAAGGCTCCGGTGGTGGCGGACAGGGCGCCGGTCACGGGTCCGTGACCGGCGGTCCAGTCCAGCACCGGGCCACTCGGCTGCTGCTTCGTGGCGGTGGTGGCCATGGTTTAGACGTTCCAGCCCTTCTCGGCCTCGTGGCCGTTGCGGGGGTCCTCGTGCCGGGCGATGTCCTGGGCGTGGACCTGCCGGAACAGCGGTCCCATGTCCTCGGCGACCGCGACGGTGCTCATCAGGGCGCCGAAGATGTCGTTGAAGCCGTCCGCGACCTCCTTTTCCAGCGGGAACTCGCTGTCGGAGCGCTCGGCGAGGATCTTCATTACGTTCGCCACGCTGGTCAGCGCGGCCGGGAGCCCCTCGACCATGGCGAGGATTTCCATGCAGTCCTCGGGGTCGTAGGAGTTGGCGGCCTGCTCCATCTCGGCCGCGGCCTCTTCGAACCGGAAACCGGACACGTGCTCTCCTTCACTCAGCTCGGATGTGCTGCTGCTGGTGGGCACCGTGGTTGCGGGCCGCTGAACGCCGTCCGCGATGCCGTCCGTGCCGTCCTCGGTGGCCTGCGCGTCGGCGGCGGCCTCCTGCTCGGCCAGGTCCTCGCGGATCGCCGCATCGCGTGCGGCGCGCTGCTCGGCCGCCACACCGGCCAGACGCCGGTACAGGCGGCGGCCGGGGTGCATCAGCCACGGGATGCGGAACTTGCGTCCGAGCGGGGTGGTCAGGCAGCCGAGCAGGCCGATCGGGAGGGCGAGCAGGGCGGCGAGCAGGCGGCGGCCGTGGAAGCGGGCTGCGGACCTGCGCAGTGCCTTGCGGGCGGCCTTACGTGCGGGGGCCTTGCGGAGCGCGGCCCGCTGCGTGGCCACCGTGCCTCCCGTCTTGGCGTCGCGCTTGGCACGCTGCTTGGCGATGGCCGCATCTCGCGCGGCACGAGCCTTGCGGGCGACGCCGCCTAGCAGGCGGCCCGTCAGTCCCGTGCCCTTGCCCAGTCGAGCGTTGCTGGCTGCGGCTTTGGCGTTGCGGCGGGCGTCGGCGACCGCGCGGCGGGCGGCGGTGGTCTGCGCCCGCTGCCCGGCCTGTGATCCGGCCGCGGCCTGCTGAGCCGACCGCAGGGCCTTTATCTGTCCGACACGGCCCGCAGCACTCCCCGTGCCACCGGTCGCTCGCTTGAACGCGCCCTGACCGGCCGCGCCGCGCTTGCTCGGGCCGGTGGCGGTGCTGGCGTGGCGGCCGGCGGTCCCGGTACCGCGTCGGTGCCGGCCCGGCACACCGCCCGCCCGACCGCCGGAACGACCGGCACGGGAAGCAGCCGAACGATGCCCGGCCCTGCCGCCCGCACCCGTCCCACCGTGGCGCAGGCCTGCGCTCCGGGCTGCTGTGCGGCCGGCGGCGCGGGCCGCGGCCCGGCGGGCGTCGCGGCGGGAGTTGGGCTTGCGGGAGCGGGTGGCGGCGACGGTACCGAGGACGACGGCGCCGGTGGCGGCGACCATGGCGGCGATCGGGCCGCCGGCCAGGGAGGCTGCCGCGACCATGCCGACGGTGCTGTTCGCGCCGGTCAGGGCGAGCGGGACGACCGGCCAGCCGCCGGGCGTGTGCTCGACCTCAGCCGTGGCCGGGGCCTGTTCGGTTGGGGCGGGGGCGGGCGGGGACGGTTCGGGTGCGGCAGCCTCGACGGCTACCGGCTCGGTGCTGAGTTCCGTCATGCTGAGAGCACTCCTCTGGTGGAGTAGGGCCCGGCCGGGGCCGTAGGAAGTTGCCGGCCGGGCCTGCCTATGCGGGGAAGCCGAAGGTCACATGGCGCGGTGCGGGTGTCGGGCGGCGATCTCCTGCCAGCGCCGGTTCTCGGCGGCGTCGGCGTTGGTCAGCTGCACGCGGAAGTCGCAGCCCGGCTGCTTGCACTGGTGCGTCGTGGTGGACAGCGCGTCGAGTACGCGGAAGGCCAGGCTGGTGAAGGTGGTCAGGCACGACACGGAGCAGGCCACCAGCAGCGAGGCGGGGACGCCGTAGTCAGACAGCCGCACGCCGATCGCTCCGGCCAGTGCCGCGCAGGCGACGACGATGCCGGCCTGGACCAGGCGGCGCCGCGGAGTGGTAGTCGGGTTGACGCTCAACTCTCCAGTCGATGAAAGGGGTTCAGGCGGCGCGCTGTTCCTCGGGGTAGGCGCAGGTCACGCACATGCCGAGTGAGAGCGGGATGACGTATCCGGCGTCCCGGCCGCACTCCGGGCAGGTACGGCGCGCGGCGTTCGCTTTCGCCAGCGCTTCCCGCTTGGCGGGCGTCATCGGCCGGACCGGCTTGGCCTGCTCGATCGAGTACAGGTAGCCGACCAGCGGACCGCGGCGGCGCCGCGGACGCTCGATCTGCGCGGCCACCTCCTGCCCGCCCGGCCGTAGACCGAGGGCGCGCAGTTGACGGCGGGTGGCCAACCCGTCAGGGGCGAGCCGCCACCGATAGACCGGAACGGCGGCCATTACCGGCTCGCGATGGCCAGCTCAGCGCCGCCCGTGCCCGGGTCGCGGTGTTCGGCGTAGCGGGCGGAGACCCAGCCCACCGACCAGCCGCACAGCTCCGCCGCAGACCGTACCGACAGTTCCGCGCCAAAGGCGGCGGCCACGATGGCGCGCGCCTCGTCCTCGGGGAGCTTGCTCGTGGCCGGGCCGCGCTGAAGCAGCGCGGCGCGTTCACGCGCGGCCCGCTCCTCACGCTCCTGCTGTTCACGGCGTTCACGCTCCGCCCGCTCCGCAGCCTCACGGGCGCGGCGTTCGGCGGCCTCCCACTCGGCCCGTTCACGCTCCCGCTCGCGCTGTTCACGCTCGCGTTCACGGCGTTCACGCTCGGCCCGCTCAGCCATCTCCAGCGCGGCCCTGCGCTCCTGTTCCTCGCGCCAGCGCCGCTCTTCCCGCTCGGCCTGTTCACGGGCCAGAGCGGCCTCGTGCTCACGCCGTTCACGCTCCATCTGGGCGGCGTGCTCGCGTTCCTCACGGGCCTGCCGGCGGGCGGCTTCCGCCCGCTCGCGGGCCGCCTGCTCAGCTGCCGCACGCTCGGCACGCCGCTGCTCTTCTGCCCGCGCCACCGCCGCGGCGAGCGCCCGCCGGTAGGCCAGCGAGGTTTCCGCCGTGACGATCAGCAGCAGCGGCGCAACCGAGTGGACAGCCACGCCCACCAGGTCTTTCTTCAACGCGGAGTCTGCGGTGTTCAGCGCGAGCGTCATCAGACCGGTCATCCACCGCAGCACCATCGGCCAGCGCCCGCCGTGCCCGCCCAGACGGGCCAGCACGTCATCGAGCTTGACCACGATGACCACCGCGGCATCGACCACCAGCGGCAGAATCGGCGCCGTCCACGCCCACTGATCCGCCGTGTGCTCCGCCATGAGCGGTGTGACGGTGAGGATGGAGTAGAGCATCGCCCCGCACACGATCAGCCAGGTGCCGCCCGACAGCGCGCGCTCCGCTGAACGGGTCTGAACACTGTTCATGCCGCCCCCTGGACCGGCTTCGCAGCAGGCGGGTGAGCGCGGCGGAAACCGTTGGAGGCGGCGTTGTAGATGAACGCCTCACAGCGCCACGTGAACGCCGCGGCCGGGCGTTCATCGCAGGGCTGCCACACCTGATCCGCCGACACGCCGTGGGTGGCGGTGTCGGCGTGCGCGTCCTCGCGGGAGGCGTAGATGGTGTGCGGCTCGCCGTGGTGCAGCAGCATCAGCGTCTGCCCCTCCACCGACCCGGCCTGCAGCTCCCGGCGTAGACGGCGGATCGCGATGTCCTTCAGCAGCAGCTCCTGCTGCGCGGCGGACAGCTCCTCCAACGCGCGAGCAAGGATCACCCCCACCTCGGACGTGGCCGCCTCGGCGCGCTCGGCGCGGTCGGTGACGGCGAACAGCTCCCGAACGTGCTGGGACCAGGCGGCATCCGCTTGCCCCTGCACCTCACGGGCGCGCGTGCGGGCCTGGTCGGCGTCCTCACTCAGCCGCCGCAGACGCCCGGCGGTGACAAGGCGGATCACGCTGCCTCCCCGGCCCCGTAGCGGTTGGCCAGAGCGCGACGGGCGGCGAGCACCTTGCGCCGCGCCCGACGAAGGCGCCGCGCGTCCACCTCGGTGACCGGCCGGTCCAGGGTGGTGATCTGCGCGTCCAGCAACTCGACCTCCGCCGTGATGAGCGGGAGCTCCCGCTCGATGGCGTCCAGTTCCGCGGCCGTCGGCTCGCGGTCGTACTCAGCGGCGGTAACAACCGCCTGAACAGCACCGATGTGCCTCATGGGTCGTGACTCCTCTGCTCTGGTACGGCCCGACAGCACCCCCGGAGGCCCTTATCTCCGGGGGTGCGCCGTTTCTGGGGTGAGTTGGGTCAGTCCTGCTCGGAGGTGATGCCGTAAGCGGCGTCCAGCTCGGCCTTCACGTCCGTGCACTCGCCGGACTCGATCCGGGCGTAGACCTGCTGGCCCTTGTCGACGTTCTCCGGGGTGGTCAGGTCGATCGGCTGCTGCGTGTTCTCGCTGGCCATGCGGACTCCTGACGTGTGTCGTAGGTGGTGGACCCGGCCGGCCAAGCCGGCCTGCGGCTCCCCACACCCCGCCCGTACGACCACCGCAGCGAATGCGGGACCGGACAGGCGAGGGAGGCAACCGGCCGCAGCGCTAGCCGCCGCGATGGCAGGAAGTGAGCGGACCGGATTGGCCGCGAGCGCGCGTACCGCTCACGGACCGGGATGACGTACTGGCGCCCGCCGGCCGGTCCGTCACGGCGGCGCCCACAGTCTTCGTCGGTGCACTGGATGTCCCATCAGTCGAGGTCAACAGGGGTGAATCACTGCAAGGGGGACCACGTCCCCACTCTCCGGCCGTTGCTCGTGGTCGCCGGGCCACCTCGCCAGACCGGGCCGAAACCCTGATTGATCCCCTGGCCTTTAGCGGGATTGCAGCGTCCCCGCCCTGTGCATTCGTGCAGGTCAAACGGCCGTTTCCCAGGGATCCGGGCGACCGCTCATTGACTAGCTTGCACTAGTCTGCTGTGGTGCACAACCCTCGCGGGGTGATGCGCACTAGTTCGCTGTGGTGGGTACGCTCAGAGCATGACTGCCACAGGAGGGCCGAAGCCGAAAGCGGTGCAGGTCGCGGACGCACTTCGCGACGACATCAAGAAGATGAAGCCGGGGGACAAACTCCCGTCACAGCGCGAGTTGATCGACCGCTTCGGATTCGCGAGCCAGACCATCCAGAACGGCTTGGCTGCGCTCCGGGCCGAAGGGTTGATCGTGTCGGCCGGCAATCTCGGCAACTTCGTCAGCGACGGGGCTTCCCCCAGCAGCGACGTGCGCGACGACATCAAGGAAATCCGCTCCCAGATTCAGGCATTGGCTGAACGGGTCGCAGTGCTCGAAGAGCGCTCCGTCCCGGGTGGTGCGTGATCTGCAACCAGCATGCGGGGAACGGAAGTTGTGAGGTAAGTGACACCCAGGGGACGGCTCGGCGGAGGTGGGGACATGTCCAGTGACACCCCTGTGTCCCCTTCCCTGTCCCCCTGGCTCGCGGGTGAGACTCGGAGTAGGCACTCGGAGGAGGGCGCATGACCGACGACAGGCCCGCATGGGCGCGGCGCATCGCTGCTGAACGAGCGGCCCGTGACTGGTCGCAGCGTGACGCGGTAAGGGTGCTGCGGGCGCACGCTCCCACGGAGCTGCCCGCGGAAGACAGCATGATTCGCCAGTGGAAGCGCTGGGAGTCAGGCCAGATGCCGAACGACTTCTACCAACCGATCATCGCGGCCCCTTTCGGCACCGTGACTCACGCACTCTTCCCGGCGCCCTCCCGGCGAGACGGGGACAAGGAGATCCTGGCCGCGTCCGGCATGGAGACGCTGGAGATCGTCAGCCGTCTCAACCGGTCCGACGTCGACAACGCCACGCTTGATGCCCTCCGGATCACGGCGGACCGGCTCGCCTCGGAGTACCCGTTCATGCCGAGCGAACAGCTCCTCATCGAGGGGCGGCAGTGGCTACGCCGTGTCGTCGAACTTCACACGAAGAGCCTCACACTCGCGCAGCACCGCGAGGTGCTCGCACTGTCCGGTTGGCTCGCGCTACTGGTCGGCTGTGTCGAGTACGACACGGGCGCCCGTCACGCGGCCGAGTCGACGCGACAGGCCGCGCTCTCACTCGCGACCGAGGCTGACCATGCCGAGGTGGCCGGGTGGGCACACGAAATGCGGGCATGGTTCGCCCTCACGAACGGCGACTACCGCGGCGTCATCGCAGCGGCCCAGGCCGGAGCCGAGACGGCACAGCATCACGGCGTGGCCGTACAGCTCGCAGCCCAGGAAGCCAAGGCGTGGGCGCGGATCGGTGACCGCCGGCAAGTCGAGGTGGCCTTGGACAAGGGGCGGCGGTTGCTCGAAGGGATGCCGTACCCCGAGAACCTTGACAACCACTTCGTGGTTGACCCAGCCAAGTTCGATTTCTACGCGATGGACTGCTACCGCCTGGTCGGCGAAGACAAGCTTGCGCGCACGCTCGCAGAAGAGGTGCTGAGGGCGGGAACAGACTTCGACGGCACCGAGCGTTCGCCGATGCGCAACGCAGAAGCGCGGGTCACGCTAGGAGTCACGGCGGCGCGTGAGGGCGACTTGGAACAGGCACTCATCATGGGTGAGCGGGCTCTCGAAGGGGACCGCAAGTCGGTGCCTTCACTGATCATGACCAGCCGCGAGCTTGCTGCCGAGATGCGCCACCGGTACAGCTCCGAGCCGGGGGCACAGGACTACCTCGCCCGGCTTCACTCGCTCGCCGAGCAGAAGCCCGGGTTCATGCCTCGGTGACTTCACGAGAGGCGACCTGGGTTCACATGGACCCAGGTCCTCGCGTCATTAACCGTACGACGATCAGGCAGCCGTCGGCGTTTGGAAGTCAAGCCGCGCTCTCGAATTGCGCAACATTACGAATGTATTCGCGTAAGTCACACCCATCGCCTCGCAGGCGTCTGGAATAAGAATACGCCTCTTGGAGTCCGGCCGAGGTTGTTCGTGGGTGACGAGCGTATGATTGTGCGCTATCGCATAGGCCACCAAGAAGAAATCGGCCGTATTATTCAAGAATTCCGCGATGGCAGCAGTCGTGTAGCTGCGAGAATTAGCCCAAACCGTAAGCGGAGCAAAGTGCGTGGTAGTGACTGCGTCTATGGGCCGAAAGAAGTCAGGATGACTGCTCGCCCAATCTGCTAGCTCGTCCCCACCCTGGATCAACTCATCCCTTACAGGCTCAATGCTGCATGCTACGAAGTTAGTGTGAGCGTAATCAAGCCACGCCCAGAATCCAGGCGCTATATCAAAGGCATAGTAGCGATTCTTCGCCTCGATCAGCACGTTGGAGTCGACTAGATACATTAGGCGGCCCCGATACTCGCAACGAGATTCTCAAACGTCTGATGCTTTTTCGTACCCAGAAGATGATAGGCATCCCTGAAGGGCGTCCCGCCTTCAAAGGTGTCTGCGATCACTGCGCGTGCGAACCGAACCGTCGACCAAGACGCAGAGGCTGCGTGTTATAGAAACTGCCACCAGACTCACCCTCCCGCCCTGCCATTGCGGCGACAACACGTTGGCGTTCAGCAGCGTACCGCGCCTGATAGTCATCCCATTGAAGGAACCCTGCATCATAGAGCCGCTTCAAAACCACTAGGGTACTTACGCGATACCGACGCGCAAGACGTTCCAACTCGGCAACTGTGGCGTCACCGCCGTACTCACTGCGAATTTCAACCAGCGGAACAAGCACCTCTGCTGCCACACGATTGCACCATAGCTCCGCTTCATTGTCACTCTTCTTCGCCATTGCAGCATCAGAGAGTGCACTTTCACCGAGCCAGATATGGCAAAGCTCATGAACCACGGTGAAGATTTGAGCAGCTTTAGTATCCGCACCGTTAACGAAAATCAGCGGAGCAATGGGATCGGACAGGGCGAAGCCGCGAAACTCCTCCGGCTTTAGCTTACGATGCGTGTCAGCTCCCACCACCCCATTGACCATAACGAGAACCCCAATACCCTCGATGCGGTCGATGAGTTGGCGCAACGCTTCTTGCCAAGTTGCAAAAGCCGTCCGCTCAGAAACGCTGAAGCGCAACGCTTCCCTGATCTCGTCGGCTACTTCACGGGAGTCACTAGACGTGTTTACAGATCCAACGAATTCGAGGTCTGGGGCGCCGTGACTGTTCGCGTAATCGCGGTACCAGTCCTGCCGCGACTGGCAGGAATAGATGGTGTCAAGGAGGTCGACGGAGGGGCGAACAATGGCGCGATTGCCGAGCGTTCGCATGTCGGGGATCGGTACAGGCTCCTCCGGCGGCTCAGGGAGGAACAGGAGTCCGAGCGGTGCGTGGGTGAGGTGAGCGAAACGCTCCAACTGCTTCAGCGTGGGGCGAGCTCTCCCGGTAAGCCACTCGTCAAGCTTCGGGACACGTTGGGCAGCAATCTCCTCCGACCATCCGGCCCGCTCAACCGCCCACTCCAACAGAGCCGGTTCCACCCGGACACGGACAGACATGCCACTCACCTCCCCCTCGACCATAGGTTAGGGACCAAAGTGACGCTTGCGAACTCTACGTTCTGTCACGGATCGGTCACCGCCGTAGATGCTTCTCTGCCCAGTTGCGTTGCGGAGCATGCTCGGGCTGTCCGTACACCAAGCTCATGCCGGCAACAGGGACGCACGTAGTCGGCCGAGCGAGCGCGCCCAGAGGCCCCGGGACCAGGCACGATCCGCCCACGATATGGCCCCGCAGGCGTCCGAGCAGGGGGCCAAACGGGGGGCCAAACAAGGCAGCCGCGCCCGTACCGTCCTGGACGGCTATGGACGCCTGCGGAGTGGTACGTGCAGCTCAGCACCTTGTGGACAAGGTCACAAAGGGCCTGATCGCGTTCAGGACGAAGAAGTCGTCGGCTTCCCCTATGAGCGGGACTCACGCCTAGTCGAGGTGACGCAAGCGGCGACCCGGTCGGCAACGTACTCGGGGGATTCGTGCTCCCAAAAGCGCAGGACAGTCCATCCCTCAGCCGTCAGGGTGGTCGGTCGTTTCGACATCCCGAGCCATGTTCCTGTCGAGCTTGGCTCGCCACCACTCCGCGTTCGTCTTCGGCTGTGTTGCGTGCTCAGGACAGCCGTGCCAGAAGCAGCCGTCGATGAAGACGGCGATCTTGGCCTTCGTGAAGACGATGTCGATTACGCGACGGGGCATGCTGGGGACCGGAACGTTCACCCGGTAGCGCATGCCCGCCGCGTGCAGGAGCCGTCGGACCGCAACCTCAGCAGCGGTGTCGCGGGAGCTCTGTCGGCTCATGCGGGCCGACACTGCGAGGGAAGAAGGGGTGACTTGGGGCATGGCAGCATTTTGCCGGCGCGGGCGCGTACGGGGATGGGGCCAGAGGCGCACGGCCAGAGCTCGCTGAGCTCGTCCTTGCTGAAGATGCTCAACAGGCTGCAGGTAGGGCTGAACGAGGGGCCCAATCTGTTGACCGGACCCCTCGCGATGCCCTGGCGGCTCTGCTCGCCTGACGACCTACTGCGCTGGTTACTCCGCGACGATCAATATCGCCGCATCAAATCAGGCTGCTCTTGTAGTAAAAGCTGGCCATCTTGTCGGTATCCGTGGCCGAGTTTTCCGAGGCGAATCCCATGACCAGTCGGCAGGCTGCCATGTTGCTGGTGTCCGGGATCTGGATGGCGAGGCCTTCGGGTTCCCGGTAGTAGAGGCTCTGGGCGGCCTTGGTGAGCTGGCGGTCGCTGACGGATCCGGTGTTCCAGTCGATTCTGGTGATGTAGGTGTTGCCGTCAGGATTGGTGGGCGTCGTCGTGGTGTTGTTGGCGTACGTGTAGGCGTTTCCGTCGATCATGTACAGGTACTGGCCGAGGCTTGTGAAGCCCTGGAAGTCGGAATAGGCGGCGCCGGTCGGCTGGGTGACCGTGGCCAGCGGGGTGAACGTGCCGGACTTGAAAGCGGCGAGGTCGTAGAGGCTGAACATGAAGGTGCCGTTGAGCCGGTAGCGCACGGCCAGGCGGCTGTTGACCGGGTCGATGGCCACCGTGGTGCGGTCAGCTCCGGAGACGGGGCTGTACTTGGTCAGCTGCGATGAGCCGGTGTTGAGGACCGCGCCGTTGACGAACTTGAAGCGGGCCAACTTGCTGCCCCAGCCATTGGTGACGTTGTTCGCATCGGTGGACGCAACGGCGTCGGTTTCGGTCCACAGGTAGGCGCTGTTGCCGGAGGGTTCGGCGGCTATCGCGACGCCGTGGCCGAATCCCTTGAGGTACATACGCCCGATTTCCGCACCGGTGAGGTCCAGGCGGGTGACGACTAGATCGCCGTTGGCCGAGCGTTCGTCGCCGGTGTACTGGCGGGATTCCCCCGGGAGTTGCCTGGAGGCTTGGACGAGGCCGACCGTGTAGATGTGCTTGTTGGTGTTGTCGAAGGAGAAGGACTGCATGACGCGGACGTCTTGGAGTCCTATTTCCCGCAACAACTCGGACGACGCCGCGGTGAGGTCGAACTTCGAGGACGCGGCGACGGTTGCGGATGCGGTGCCGCTGGTCAAGGCGACGGTGGCGGCCGAGCCCAAGGTGGCCGTTCCCAGCATTCCTCCGGCCCATTTCATCAACTGTCTGCGGCTCATCGTCGAAAGAGCGTCCCGCATGCTGCCCACAACCCCCTGCTTCGCATTGGTTGGAGGATTGAAGCACCACGCGATCAGTCCACGCCAGCCCGGACTGCTGTTGGTTCCCCAAAGGCGCAAAGTGTGATGCGTATCACCGGAAGGCTCTGTTGGGGCTTGTCGTCATCCGACGCTCGATGTCCGTTTCGTTGATCTTTACCTGAAGCTTATCCGTCGGTTACGTTCCGCATCGCCTTTGTGGCCGGGCTGTGGGTTTCGGGTGAAGCCGCAGGCCGGGGCATGGGCCTGTGAGTGTTTGCGGGGCGGGGCCGGGGATGGTGCGGACTCTGTGCCATGTCTGGTGGGGGTTGCGCGATGTCATCGCGGTTGAAGAGTCTGGTGCTGGTCATTTCCGGTGCTCTGGTGGCGGGCGTCCTCACCGGCGTGCCGGCGGCGGCTTCGCCGCAGTCGGGCGCGTCGCATGTCACGCGCACACCGTCGGTGCCGGTGCAGCCCGCCGCGCCCGCTCGTAAGGACGAGCACGACCCGACGCTCAGCAAACCGGTTGCATCGCACTGGCCGAAGGCGACCGGCGCTTTGGTGAACCTGAACGGCGTCAAGCCGGGCAAGGCGCTGGCGGTGGCTCCGTCCGGTGCGGTGGTCGACGCCGCCGGCAGCGACGCGAACGCGAACGCCGCGGTCGTGTCGGTTGGCCCCGCGTCTCATTCCGATCTGGTGAAAAATGGTTCCCGTACAGGCGCGTTGAGCAGTGACTTGGCGGCGAAGGCGACGTCGGCGCCTGGTTCGGTCGACGTGGAGGTGCTGGACCGCAAGGCGGTGGCCCCTGCGGGCGGTGTCGGGCTGGGGGTGCAGCTGACCCGCAAGGACGAGGTCTCGGCCGCGGGGCCGGTACGGGTGACGCTGGACTACTCGGGTTTCAGGAACGCCTACGGCGGTGACTTCGCCTCGCGTCTGCGGCTGGTGAAGGTTCCGGCGTGTGCGCTGACCACGCCGAAGGCCAAGGGTTGTTCGCCCGGTGACCGGAAGATCGTCAAGGCGACCAACGATGTGAAGACCGGCACTTTGACGGCGACGGTCGAGGCGGACGGCGATCCGTCGGGCCGGCTGTCGCTGACCGGAGTGGGGTCGGGGGCGTCGACGCAGTTGGTGCGGTCGGCGCCGATGGCTACCTCCACCACGTCGTCGGGAACGGTGTACACGGTGGCGTCGACGTCGTCGTCGGACGCGGGAGATTACCGGGCCTCGTCGTTGAACGCGTCGGGTTCGTGGGATGTGTCGGTGGGGTCGGGTGCGTTCACCTACGATCTGCCGATCCAGCTGCCGAAGCCTCCGACGGGGTCGGCGCCGTCGCTGTCCCTCTCGTACGACTCGCAGTCGGTGGACGCCCTGACGTCGTCGGCGAACACGCAAGCGTCCTGGGCCGGTCTGGGCTGGGACCTGAACGTCGGATACATCGAGCGGCGCTACCGCAACTGCAGCCAGGACGGCATCTCGGACGTCGGTGACCTGTGCTGGGACTCGCCCAACACCGCTCAGGAGCCGGACGGCGCCGTGTATGTGATCAGCCTGAACGGGGTGAACTCCGAGCTGGTGCAGGACGGCACCGGCACGGGTTCGTACCACGTGCAGGACGATCCGGGCTGGCGGGTCCAGCACCTGACCGGCGGGCACGGCGCCGACGACGAGTACTGGGTGATCTCCGCGCAGGACGGGACGCGCTACTACTTCGGCTGGGGCCGCTCGGAGCGCACCGACCCGGATCCGAACTGGGACAAGTACACGCACTCGGTGCTGACTGTGCCCGTGGTGGGCAACAACCCCGGTGAGCCGTGCTACTCCCAGTTCCCGGAGCCGTGCACGCAGGCCTACCGGTGGAACCTGGACCGCGTCGTGGACGCCAACGAGGTGGAGACCTCTTACTTCTACGACAAGCAGGAGAACCACTACCGCTCGGTGATCTCCACCGACCAGGCCCGTGTCTACGACGCGGCCTCGTATCTGACGCGGATCGAGTACGGCTGGGCGTCGCAGATCCCGGGCGCGCAGCTGCCCGCCGAGGTGACCCTCAGCCACGTGGGCCGGTGTCAGGACCGGATGTCGTACACCGACCCGCTCACACAGAACGTGCCGGCCTGCCCGTCGATCTCCGATCACCCCGAGGCCTACCCCGACGTGCCGACGGACCTGATCTGCGACGGTACGGCGGCGGACGACTCGTGCAAGAGCATCACCGGAGTGACGTACACGCCGACGTTCTTCTCCACCGACATGCTGTGGGACATCCACACCTGGGTGCGCGACAGTGACTCCTCACCCTGGGACCCGGCGATGCAGTACCAGATGAAGTACGGCCTGCCGGACCCCTCCGGCACCATCGGCCATCAGCTGTGGCTGGACTACGTGGAGCGGCGGGGCTACGGCGACGGCGACGACATCACCCTGCCGACCATCAACTTCAATGGTGAGTGGCTGGACAACCAGGTCGGCTCCGACACACTGAATTTCCGCCGGGTCAACGAGGTCCATGGTGACCTGGGTTCGTTCGTGGACGTGACGTACGCCCAGCCGGACGCCTGCGACATCAACAACCCGCCCACGGAGTCCTCCGACACACAGGACTGCTTCCACCAGACGTGGACGCCGGAGGGCGACACCACGCAACATGGCGGGTGGTTCAAGAAGTACTTGGTCAGCAAGGTCACTTCGGACGCGGGTGTCGGCAAGGGCGCCAATGACGACGGTGATCCGGTGATGACCACCACGTACGAGTACCACGGGGGCGCGGCGTGGGCGTTCCCCAACGACCCGCTGACCCCGGACAGCGACGAGTCGTGGTCGGACTGGCGCGGTTACCAGCAGGTCGAGGTGTTCACCGGTACCAAGGCCAACGCCGCCTCGACGTACTACTGGCTGTACCAGGGCATGGACGGCGACCGCACGTCCAAGTCCGACTCCTCACAGACCCGCAGCGCCAGCGTGATTGACGGCGCCGGCACCAGCTACACCGATCATGCCTGGCTGAAGGGCCAGGTGCTGGAGTCCAGTCAGCGCGACGGCACCGGTCAGTCGCACGAACGGGTGTGGCACGACTACTGGTCGTACGACACCGCCACGTACGTCGGGCTGCCCGATGCCCGGTTCGTACGGGAATCGACGACCACCACCGACGACCTGATCTCGGGAGGCGCCTGGCGCAGACACATCATCAACAACGTCTACGACAACTCCTCCTCGACCAGCACCACCTACGGTCTGCCGGTACGCACCGAGGACCTCGGCGACAACGCGGTCCCCGGCGACGAACGCTGCACCGTCTACGGCCGCGCCTACAACACCGACACCTTCCCCAACTCCGCCGTGAAGCGGTGGATGGTGCTGGACGACGAGACGATCCACCACTCCACCGACTGCGCCGGCCGCAACAGCGCCAACATCGACAGCGACACCATCACCCTGTACGACGGAGCGACGTCGCTCGCCACCGACAAGCCGACGGACGGCAACGTCACCACCGCGATCACCGACATCGACGCGTCGCACTCGCGGACGGTCACCAGCACCTACGACCAGGCCGGCCGTGTGCGGACCGTCACGGACGCCAAGGGCAACGCCACCGGTGACACCGCCGACCACACCACCACAACGACGTATTCGCCGGCCACCTCCTGGCCGACCAGCGGTGTCACCGTCACCACCCCGGACCCGGACGGAACCGGCCCCGGCACGGCGATGACCACCACCACCTGGTACTCCCGGCTGTGGGGCAGCGCGTACAAGATCCTGGACGCCAACGGGCAGACCACCCGCATCGACCACGACGCCGTAGGACGCACCTGGAAGGTGTGGAAGCCGACTGAGATGGGCGGCTACGACGCCGGCACCACCCCCTCGATGCGGTTCACCTACACCATCACCACCAAACCCAACTCCGACGGCGTGCCGTACCTGGTCAACCGCAGCGACGCGCCTCCGGTGGTCAAGAGCGAGACCCTGCAGTCCCGGACCACGTACGTGGCCTCCTACACCTACCTGGACGGCCTGGGCCGGACCCGGGAGACCCAGACCGACGCCCCCGGCGGAACGGGACGCACGGTGGTCTCCACCCGGTACGACACCTCCGGCAACGTCACGGGCACGTCGGCACCGTTCTACAACGACGGTGGCAAGGCCGGAGACGGCATGGTCCTGCCGACCCTGGACACGATCCCGTCGTACGCCGACCTTCTGATCGACTACGCCGGGCGTACCACCCAGTCGCGGATCCTGGCCTACAACAAGCCGCAGATCCAGGGTCAGACGATCACCAACTACCACGGTGACTACACCACCACGATGCCGTCGGTGGGGGAACGGACCAACACCTACACCGACGTGTTCGGGCAGACGTCCAAGGTGGTCGAGTTCGGTCCGTCGACCTACACCACCACCTACCAGTACACGGCGGCCGGCAAGCTCTGGAAGATCACTGACGCCAAGGGCAACGTCACCACCTACACCTACAACTGGGCCGGCGAGCGCACCGCCACCACGGATCCGGACACCGGCTCCTCGTCCACGACCTACGACGACAACGGCAATATCGCCACCACGACAGACGCGAACACCGCCACGCTGTCCTACACGTACGACAACCTGAACCGGCCGCTGACCACCAGCCAGGGCAGCACGGTGCTGAACGCCCACACTTATGACACCGCTCCGGGCGGCGTGGGCCAACTCGCGTCGGCGACCTCGTACTCCGGTGGCAAGGCGTACACCACGGCCGTCACCAGTTACGACGCCGACGGCCGGGCGCTGGGCACCACGTACACGCTGCCCAGCGACACGATGGGCATGGCCGGCAGCTACACCTACGACTACGGCTACGACGCCGCCGGTCACCAGACCAGCGTCCACTACCCCGCACTCGGCGGTCTGCCCGAGGAGACGGTAACCACCGCCTACGACGGCCTCGGCCTGCCTACCAGGGTGACCAGCTCGCTGGGCACCACATATGTCGACGCCACCAACTTTGACACCCTCGGCCGCCTGACCGGCCGCACGTATGGCACGACGGCCAGCACCACGACGACCGCGCAGCGCAGCTACCACTACGACGACGCCACAGGCACCGGGTGGCTGAGCAACATCACCACGACCACCAGTACCAAGAGCACCGTCCAGAACGACACCTACACCCGCGACACGGCCGGGCAGACCACCGAACTGAAGGACAACCTCACCGGTCAGAGCGAGTGCTACAACTACGACGAACTCGACCGCATCACCCGGGCCTGGACCACCGAAGCCTCCACCGCATGCTCCGGCGCGTTCACCCCGGACCTGACCAGCACCACGCTGTCGCCGTACCAGCTGGACTACACCTACGACGGCATCGGCAACCTGCAGAAGGTCACCAGCACCACCTCCTCCGGTGCCAACGTCCGTGACTACGTCTACCCCGGCTACTCCGCCGACCAGTCGACCTACACCGCGGGCGCCGCCCACCCGCACGCCGTCACCAGCATCGTCACCTCCACCGGCACCGACACCTACAGCTACGACGCCGACGGCCAGATGAAGTCCCGCACCGAATCCGGGACCTCCACCGACTACACCTGGAACCCCCTCAACCAGCTCACCAAGACCACCATCCACGCCACCGGCGGCGACAAAACAACCAACTACCTCTACGACGCCGACGGCAACCTCCTGGAACGGGCCGCGCCCACCGAGGCCGTCCTCTACCTCGGCGGCCAGGAATTCCACAAGGCCAGCTCCGCCAACCCCGTCGGCACCCGCTACTACAGCGACGGCACCTCCGTCTGCGCCATGCGTGTCGCCGACAGTGGCAACGGCACCCTCACCTGGTTGATGTCCGACGGGCAGAACTCCAGCCAGCTCACCATCGCCACCGCCACCGGCACCGCCACCCGCCTCCGCTACCTCCCCTTCGGCGCCCAACGCGGTACCACCTCACTGCCCAGCAGCACCGACCGCGGCTTCCTCGGCAAAACCCAGGACGACTCCACCGGCCTCGACATCCTCGGCGCCCGCGCCTACGACCCCACCCTCGGCCGCTTCCTCACCACCGACCCACTCAGCGCCCCCTACGACCCGCAAGACCTCAACGCGTACACCTACTCGAACAACAACCCCATCAGCTACAGCGACCCGACCGGCCTGTGCGCCCAGGCCGATTGCCCCACCCGCAACTGCCCCTCCTGCCTCAACCGCACGCCGACCGACACCAACCCCAACTCGCCGGCGCTGCACGACCACGCAGGTTCGGGCAGCACACCCAGCAACAGACCGCACAAGACCGCGACCTCGAATTCTGCATCGACCACAACGCTGCCGTCCTGCAGCGGCAAAGGCTGTACTGAGGATCCGAACCGCTGGCAAGCCATCCAGCAAGCGGCGGCCGCCGAAACGACCGCTCAGAAGATCCATGACTACGAGATGGTCGGCATGGCGATCGGAGGCCTTGTCGCCGTAGTCCCAGTCGGAGTGGCCTGTGTGGAAGCCCCGGTCATTGCCCCAGCTTGCGTGAGCGGGGCAGGGGGCCTCGCGAACGGCGTCAACTCGATGTTCAGCGGGGCGAACGAAGGCGTGGACCCGGAACCACCAGCCGAGGGGTGCAGCTTCGCCCCGGAGACGCCCGTCCTCATGGAAGACGGCAAGCGCAAGCCCATCGGCAAGATCAAGGTCGGCGACAAGGTCCAGTCCGCCAACCCCCAAACCGGCAAACGCCAAGGCTCTCGCACCGTCCAGCACGTATGGATCAACCACGATCACGACCTGCTCGACGTCACCATACGCACCAGCCGCGGCCACACCTTCACCCTCCACACCACCGCCAACCACCCCTTCTGGGACAACACCACCCGCACCTGGGTTCCGGCCGGCGAACTCCACCACGGCGACGCCCTCAACACGGCCACCAGCGGCCACGTCCACGTCGTCGCTACCCACTCCACGCCCGGCGAGGCGAACCGGTGGAACCTCACCGTCCAGCAACTCCACACGTACTATGTACTCGCCGGTGATACGCCCGTACTCGTTCACAACACTGATCCCGCCTGCGATGTATCGATTTACAAGGCGCCCTCTAAGGGGTTGACCGAAAAGATCATGAAGAATGGATTTGATCACGCGGACTTCCCTGGAACTCCGGGAGATATGTACTCGGATGGAAGTGCCTACTTTGGCATGCAGGATGAAGGGAAGCAGATAGCCCTGGATTACGCGAGTCGTGGAAACTGGGACTCGAATGTGATCGAGGTCAGGATCCCCAAGGCCGACTTCGATGAGCACTTCTCGCGGTACGTCGCGTCGTACGACGGCCGCCCAGGAGCACAGGTGATCATCCCGCATACGGCGTTTGACCAACTGAACAAGTACCCGAGATCGATTGTTGGGCAATGAGTAGCGACGACAACATTCAGGTCAGCGAGTCAGAGCAGGCGCTCATCGGCACGCTCGTCGATGGGACGGTCGAGGCCGTCTTTCGGTGGGGAGTGATTGTCGACCTTGGGTTGTCCCATGTCGGCTTCATCGATGCCCTGTACATCGACGATGAAGATCACTATGCAGTGGGGGATAGGGTGAGCACCTACCTCACATGCTTCGATGCTCGCCAGAATAAGTTCTGGCTTCGGCCTCCAGGGCAAATACCTGTTTCAGAGCGACTCAGGGAAAAGGGGTTCGAAATATAGTTGCTCCGAAGCGTCGGTGAATTTCCGTCGCTGTGAACCGTGAGGCCCCACCGGACTCAGTTCCGGTGGGGCCTCCGGGGCATCTGACAGCAGTAGCTGACGGCAACGTCAGCGGACGAGTGCCGCACAAAGCGGCGGTTCGTCGCCGTTGTTGAGCTTGGTGGCGCTCGGGGTGGGAGCGCGGAGGGCGGTGCTGAGGACGTCGATGGCGTCGCGCTGGAGCCGGAGTCGGACGTGGGCGTAGACGGTGGCGGTAACGCCGATGTGGGCGTGGCCGAGGAGTTCCTTGATGACGACGAGTTCAACGCCCTGCTCCAGGAGGAGTGTCGCGGTCGAGTGGTGGAGGTCGTGAAACCGGATCGGCCGCAGGCGGGCTTCGCGGAGCAGGGCGTTGAAGTGCCGAGTGAGCGTAGCGGGCTCGATCGGGTGCCCGTCCGGCCGCGTGAAGACGTGCCCGCTGCCCTACCACTCCGAGCCCGCCCGGTCTCACTCCCTGGCCTGCCGCTCGCGGTGTGTGCGAAGCGAGGTGACACAGGAGGCCGACAGGGCGATGCGCCGCTCGGAGCTGATGGTCCTGGTCAGCAGGGTGGCCAGCCCGCTGCTGCGGGTGCGCTGCAGGATGCGGCGGATGCTGGCCGTGCCGCTGTCCAGGTCGAGGTCTTCCCAACGCAGGCCGAGGAGTTCGCCCTTGCGCAGACCGGTGCGGAGCGCCAACTCGAACAGCGCGGCGAGCCGATGGCCCTGAGCGGCGGCGAGGGATTCCGGTGCCGACGTTGCGCGGGATCTCCTCGGCAGCTGGCCGTCTAGCTGGACGACCGCAGCGGGGGAGGCCACAAGGCTTTGGCCGATCTCCGGCCAACAAGCCCTCCCGGCGGCTCTGGGTATGAATATAAGGGCAGGTCAGATGAGGTTCGGTGTCGCTGGCGACCGGTCGTGAAAGCCGTCGTGGCGCAAGTGACTGCGGATTCAAGGCCCGCCCTCGTTCGTCACGCTCGCGGGTCAAGCCCCTCAGGGGCGTCCGGCCGCCATGGCCTCGCCGGCTTCCCCGTACTGAAGGAGTCCGGCTGCTGCGTACCCGAAATGGACCTTTTCGGCCAACTTCACCGCCCCACCCACCCCCGTTTCACCTGCGTGGAAAGGGTCCGTGGCCTGCGCACCCTGCGCGGTTGGACCACCGAGTCACGCATTTTCTCCTGTGCGCTCCGCGGGCGCAACGCTTCGTGATCGAACGCTTCACGCCAAGTTGCCATGTCGGCAATGCGGCAGGTGGTGGACTGGGCAGCCCACGTCACGCGAGCAGCGAACCTCGTAACAAGCAGCGAGTGGCACCCCGCATTACCGGGAGGCCGCCCTAACACCCCACTCCAGGCATTCGAGGAAGAAGGTGTCGTCATGACCTTACGCGGCCGATCCGCGCGAACACAGGGGCGTCGTCGTTTTGGGCTATCGCCCGTACTCCTGTCGCTGGCGGTAGTCCCGACCTTGTGTATCTACCCGAACCTTGCAGCCCCGGTCAGTACGGCCGCCGCTGTTCTCGCCGCGCCCCTCCCCGTGCTCAGGAGTCGCCAGGGTCCCCAGTAAGAGCAGTCGGCTCTGGATTCCAGCGCAAGCGAGGGTGACGGCTCCGGCGGGGGCAATCTCTCCTGATATCACAGGCTCTAGTAGTGGGGGAGCAGAGGGAGGTGCATGTTCGTCCCCCATACCTTCCCCAGCAAGAGTGCAGATTCGACTTTCGGCAGGTCAGCGGCAGCTGAGCTAGCCCGCTGTAAATCTGCCGAGCCAAGCCGAGCCGAGTCAGAGCGACGGGCGCCATGCTCCCCCGCGATCACGAGGAACGCCCGCCTCCCGTCTCGTGGTGCATCAGGAGCGGGGATTTGGAAAGGCGCCGAGGAGGTTGGGTACGCCGCAGGCGGCGGCGAGGAGGTCGGCGTACGCGGCTAGGATGCGACGGGTGTCGTTCAAGGCGGTTCGCAGCTGAGCCGACTGGGGCCAGGCGCGCTCATGGTCGCGGCGGGAGCGGTCCGCAGGGCGGCGGCTCTCCCAGTCCTCCAACGCAGGGTGCCAGGCAGCTAGGAGCGGGCGTACACCGTAGTTGAGCATTGCCACCGCCAGGTACCCGAAGTTGTACTCGCCGTTCCGTTTCGGTTCGGCGATCTGCGGCCCGTGACGGCGCAGGATCTCGCGAGCGGTGCCGAACAGCGAGTACAGGCTCGTCAGCGCCTCGCGCAGCAAGCCCTCGTCCTCCCGCAGCGGCACCACAGATACTCGGGTGATCAGCTCCACATACAGCTCCCAGGCAGCTCGCCGCTCCGCGTCGTTTGGCTCCCAACTGCCTGCGATCTCAAGCATCGGCAGCTTCAGCCTGACTTCCACGTTCTTCGGCGCCTGGGCCATCTCCATGCCTCTTCCTGCCTGCGAGATCTCGGCGTTCTGTGCCCCGTCCCACGCTATACGCGAGACCATGGCTGGTGCTCTACGTTACGAGCGTCAGGGGATTCGGGGATCAACGGTGACCGACACCACGCAACGAATTTTTGTCAGCTATGCAGGCCCGGACCGGGCCTGGGCGGAGTGGGTCAGCTGGCAGCTCCAACAGGCCGGGCACCAGGTTGAGCTGGACCGGTGGCACTGGCGCGCCGGAGACGACTTTGTCCAGAAGATGAACCTTGCTCTCGACAGAGCCGACGTGGTGGTGGCCCTGTTCTCCAGGCACTACTTCGCCCCCAAACGATGGACCCGGGAGGAGTGGTCGGCCGCCGTGGCCCTGCGGGGACGCCTCGTTCCGGTGGCGATCGAGCTTCTGGCCGACGACGACGTCCCCGCCCTCCTGGCCGGGATGCTGCGCACAGACGTTCACGGCCTGGACGAGACCGCCGCTACTGCTGCCCTGCTCGAAGCCGTCCATGGACCGGTTACCCCGACCGGTCCGGTCGCCTTCCCCGGCGCCGCCTCCGCCGATACGACTACAGAAGCTGATGCACAGCGTCCCCGACTACCCAGCAGCGTCGGTCTGCCCGAGGTGTGGAATGTCCGTCGCCGCAACCCCGATTTTTCCGGCCGCGAGGCTGTCATGGGGCAGCTTCGTACTGGTCTGCTCAGCGGGCACCAAGCAGTGGTCCAGGCGCTCCACGGCATGGGCGGCATCGGAAAGACCCAGATTGCCTTGGAGTACGCTCACCGCTTCGCCAGCCAGTACGACCTCGTGTGGTGGGTTGATGCCGAACAGGCCGACCAGTTGCCCGTCCGCTACACCGAACTCGCCGACCGCCTCGGCATTGCCAAACCCGACGCCGGCTCCGAACCCAACGCCCGAGCTCTTCTCCAGCACCTGCGGACGCGGCACCGCTGGCTCCTCATTCTCGACAATGCTGAACACCCTGACCAGATCGAGCCCTGGCTCCCCGAAGGGCCAGGCCACGTTCTGATCACCTCACGCAACCCCGACTGGCACGGGATCGCTCACCAGAGCGAGCTGGACGTGTTCACCCGCACTGACTCCTTGGCCTACCTCAAGAGTCGTATCTCGGGAATGACCACCGAGCACGCCGATCTCCTGGCGCAGGATCTCGGCGACCTACCCCTTGCGCTCGCCCAAGCTGCGGGAGTTCTGCGCAGCGGCATGACCCTGGACCGCTACCGTCAACTTCTAACCACCGACACCGCACGCCTCCTGCAGGAGAGTGACGTTCGCGACTATCCCGCGCCGCTGGTCGCGACGGTCAACATCGCCTTTACCCGCCTCGAGGACGACGGCCATCCCGATGCCACGGCCCTGCTCCGTCTCGGCGCGTTCCTCGGCCCCGAACCCATCCCTACTGCCTGGCTGGAGACAGCCCGCCCCCGACTGGCCACCATTCCCGGCGACCCGGACGACCCGATGTGGCTGCGCAACGCCCTCCAGCCCCTTGGCCGCTTCGGACTGGCCCGCACCGATTTCGACACCTTCCAGATCCACCGACTGACCCAAGCCATCCTCCGCACCCAGACCAGTCCTGACGGGGTCACAGCAATCCGCGACGACGTGACCACTGTCCTTGCAGCAGTCAACCCGGGCGACCCGCAATCTCCGGCTGACTGGCCAGCGTGGTCCTCTCTCACCGCCCACCTCACCGCACCCCACGTCACCACCGCGATCACCAACCGGCCTGCACTGCGCCCCACCCTCTCGAAAGCGGCTCACTTTCTCATCTGCAGCGGCCAGCCACGCCCCGCCCATGACCTCAGTGCAGTACTGCATCAGGCATGGAGCACCGATGTGGGGCCAGATCACCCCGACACCCTCACCTGCGCACAGTTTCTGGGGCACGCGACGGTCGGACTTGGCGACTATGCCAAAGGACACCTAATCATCGAGGACACCCTTGTCCGCCGCCGCCGTGTTCTGGGTGAGGACCATCCCGACACCCTCCAGTCGGCCAACGATGTGTCTACCAACCTGTCTTACCTGGGGAAGCACGTTGAGGCCCGCCGCATGCAGGAGGATGTTCTTGCGCGTCGTGGCCGTGTTCGGGGTGAGGACCATCGCGACACCCTCAGTTCCGCCGGCAACCTTGCCAGCATTCTGAACAACTTGGGGGAGCATGAGGAGGCCCGCCGCATCAATGGGGATGTTCTTGCGCGTCGTGGCCGTGTTCTGGGTGAGGACCATCCCGACACCCTCCAGTCGGCCAACAACCTCGCCAGCACCCTCAGCGCCTTGGGGAAGTATGAGGAGGCCCGCCGTATGCAGGAGGATGTTCTTGCGCGTCGTGGCCGTGTTCTGGGTGAGGACCATCGCGACACCCTCAGTTCCGCCGGCAATCTTGCCAGCATTCTGAGCGATTTGGGGGAGCATGAGGAGGCCCGCCGCATGCATGAGGATGTTCTTGCGCGTCGTGGCCGTGTTCTGGGTGAGGACCATCCCGACACCCTCACTGCGGCCAGCAACCTCGCCAGCAGCCTGAGCGCCTTGGGGGAGTATGAGGAGGCCCGCCGCATCAATGGGGATGTTCTTGCGCGTCGTGGCCGTGTTCTGGGTGAGGACCACCCCGACACCCTCAGTTCCGCCGGCAACCTCGCCACCGCCCTGCAAAACTTGGGGGAGTATGAGGAGGCCCGCCGCATGCATGAAGATGTTCTTGCGCGTCGTGGCCGTGTTCTGGGTGAGGACCATCCCGACACCCTCACTGCGGCCAGCAACCTTGCCACCACCCTGAGCGCCTTGGGGGGGTATGAGGAGGCCCGCCGCATGCATGAGGATGTTCTTGCGCGTCGTGGCCGTGTTCTGGGCGAGGACCACCCCGACACCCTGACTTCCGCCAACAACGTCGCCGCCTACCTGCACGCTCTCCGTCGGTACCCGGAGGCGGTCGCACTCTTGAAAGATGTACGTGCTGGCTACGTACGCTTCTTCGGTGCGAAGCATCCCAAAACTGAGCGTGTCACCCGTAATCTCGCCGCTGCGCTGACCGCGATGGGAAGAACGCATGAGGCGCAGCAGTTGACCGGCCGAAAATCGAACAAGGGTAAACGCCGCTTCGGCCGCAAACGCCGTTAACGAAGAATGGCCGGTGTTTCCAGAGCGCAATGCAGTATCGCGCTCACGCTGTAATCAGCTCCCGGCTCGGGCAGGCACAGCATGAAAGCTGACGACGCTCACTGTTCTCAGCTTGGTGGGGCAAGCGTGGGGCAGCTTCACTCAGTGGTGGCTCAGATCCATGGTCAGAGACAGACGCGCGCGGTCTGTAAAACGGCCAGCCTCGCCGAGTGGGGACCGTCTCCGGGGGATCGTCGGTGCAGTTGACGTGAGCAGGTTCTGCACAGGTCATGTCCCGCCATGTGGTGTAGCAGCGATCAAGGTGAATCTGCAGGTCGCGCCCCATCGGCCCGCCCCGACGCCACCGATGACCTGACAGGCCGTTCAGTCGGAGCGGCCATCGCGACCGCCGTCGTAGAGCCCGCGGGCCTGGCCTCGATGAAGGCGGCATCCACACAGGCGTGGCAGCACCGTGGGCGCGCCACACTGACGCAGCGTCAGGTCGGCTTGATGGGCGGCCACGGGAATCAGGCCAGCGAGCTGCGCTTTCGCCGTGATCGCTGCCACACCACTCGGCGGGACGCCATCTCTGCACAGGCGCACGCGCCTGTCTGAGTGAGGACTAGCCGCCCAATTGGTTGGATGCGATCATCGACCTCAAGAGGTATCCATGGAGTAGTGAGTGCTAGACCGATCGAGGAAGAAATGGCCCGATGGGGCGGAGCCGAAGTCGAAGAACCCGGAATGCTGCTGCCGCAAGGACCGCTCGTCAGCGAGCACGAAATCGGCAGCATGGTCGCTGGTCTAGGCGTGTCCAATGGTGGAAGACAGCTGGAACCGCGATTACGGCTTTTGTGGCCATAATTACCGTAGCGTTCACGGGGGTGTCGACCTTCTATCAGGCGCAGGTCTCACAGGAACAGCTCAAGCAAGCGCAGGATCAATCCCAGCGTGAGATCCGAGCTCAAGCCGCGCACATAACGGCCTGGGTCGAAGTGGACACTCATAACGGAGTCAACTCCCTGCATGTGATGAACAGATCGCTCGACCCAGCCAGTTACGTCGTCGCCTACTTCGACGTGATAATAGAGTCGCCGAACAAAACGGTATATCAGCCGGCACTAGCAGAGATTTTGACAACCCCGCCATGCTCGGAAATGGTCCTTCAGCAACATGAAATTCAGGTTGATGTCATCGGCGACGAATATCGCAACTTGGTCGAAGATCGGGAATCTCTACGGAAGGCGAGCGGTATCTATTTGACTGAGCTGCAGTTCGTCGATCGAAATGGTAGGTACTGGAGTCGAACCTCGGAAGCACTGAAAGAAATACCCCCTCCCGCCGTCTGGTATTTCCCGCCGCAATACATACAAGTAAAGGGCCAGTTTCCTCACATTAGTCGTTCTCTCCAATGTACTGACGACAACGCCCCCGGGTAGCTTGAAAACTCATCGTTTGAGTGTCGTGCCGAGCGCTCGCAGGATGCGCCGCAGCACCCCCGACACCCGGGCGCCTAGGCCGAGACAGGGCTCTCTGCTCACCGCTAGCGAACGGCACGCTGTCGAGCGAATGCCAGGAGGGGGCCAAACAGGGCCAAACTGCTTCTGGGTCACTTTCATGATCCAGATCATGGCGAAAACCCCTAGCGGAGCATGGCGTTCAGGCATGGCGTGAGCCCGTCCCGGCGAAGATCATTTAGAAGTTCCTGGTCAGAGCCTCGTGGGGGGTGGCGAAACCTGGCGGATCGTGTCGGCGTTCGCCGGGCGAGTTGAAGAGCGCAGCAGCTGCCTAGCCGGAGCGGTGATGCACAGGGGCTGGGGCAGTGCCCCCGACCGCTCGCTGTGTGGCTGGCAGCCGTCTTGGCGCCTGCTCCTCTGTGGGGCGACCGTGGGGTACTGGGCATGAAGTCAGAGCACAAAAGCTGGTCAGGGCCCGTCACGCGCGCGGTCTGTAAATCTGCCGGCTCAGCCTTCCCAGGTTCGAATCCTGGCGCCGCCACACGGGAAAGAGAGCCCCGTGACCCGCGAGAGCGGGTCACGGGGCTCTCGTCGTCGACCGTCAGTGGAACTTGGCGACCATGCCCGCCTCGTAGTCGCCGGCGGGCTGCTGGGTGATGACGTTTCCGCGGTTGAAGGCGTTGATGACGGCGATCTGGGCCACCAGGTCGGCGAGTTGGTCCTCGTCGTAGTACTTGGCGGCGTTCGCCCAGACCTCGTCCGGGACGCCGCCGGCCGCGTCGGCGATGCGGGTGCCCTGCTCCGTCAGCTCCAGCGCGGCGCGTTCGGCGTCGGTGAAGACCGTGGCCTCGCGCCAGGCGGCGACCAGGTGGAGGCGTACGGCGGTCTCCCCGGCCGCGGTGGCCTCCTTGGTGTGCATGTCGATGCATCCGGCGCAGCCGTTGATCTGGCTGGCGCGGAGCATCATCAGTTCGCGTGTCGAGGCCGGCACGGTCGACTCCGACAGTGCCCTGCCCGCGGCGATGAGGTGCTTCATGGCCTTGGCCGCGACCGGGGCGGCCATGACGTTCAGACGAGCTTCCACGGTGTACTCCTGGGTGATTGCGGGTGTGTACGCCCTCCGCGTACGCCCTCTTGGACAGGACGGCCCCGCGCGCTGTGACAAGGGGGGATGTGACCTGCGTCTCGAGCTGTCTCGACCGGTCTCGACGCATCCCGACGGCGGAGAACCGTTTCACGCGGACCCCGTTCCGTCGCATCCCGCTGGTCGCACTTCCGGGTCTCTTCACTAGAATCGAACGTGTGAACGATGACCGTCCGCTGACGCGTCTCGACATGCTGCGTTTCGCCCGCCGCGTCGTCGAGCATCAGGCCGCGCGGCAGCTCGCCCTGATGGACCGGTGGATCGCGGACGAAGAACGCCGGGAGGCCGAACGGCAGCACCGCCTCGCCGCCCGGCAGGCCGCTCCGGACTGGCTGATCGAGCGCGGCCTGAACGGCCGCACCGCGGTGTACGTCCACGTCGGCGGCTGTACGAGCGCCGGCGGGCGTGCCAAGGGCGTCGGCCGGGACCAGGCCGTACGTGCCCTCACCGAAGAAGGAGTAGCCGCATGCCCGCTGTGCCGCCCCGACACCACGCTGGGAATACTGGAATGACCGGTCCGGGTGCGGACCCGGGCGGTCCGGACGATGCTGGAGCCATGCCCGGGAAACGACCCATCATCGTGCACCTGCCGTCCCCGACCGGCGGCCGCCGGGTCCGGGTGGACGGCGAGATCCTCGGCCTGGCGCACAACGTGGGGGACCTGGTGGAGTTCCTGCGCCGCGCCGGGCTGGAGATCGAGCCGGAGCAGGTGGCCGAGTCGCCGCTGATCGACTGGCGCGGGGTGGGCCCCGACCGCTGGGAGGCCGAGACCCGCACCTGACCGTGGTGCCGCGTCGGCGCCGGTGCGGGCACACTGACGGCATGTCCTCCCGACGCAGAACCTGCCCTGTGTGCCACCGCGACATCGCCGTGGTCGCGGGCCGCTACGCGCGGCACGACCCGCCCGGGGCGCGGGAGAACGGGGAGCTCGTCTCCTGCGCCGGGTCGCGGCAGCAGGCACAACTCGGGGCCGTCCAGCCGGCGTTGGACGGGTACGCCGTACCGGAGTTTCCCGGGCAGTTGCCTCTGTTCTGAGTCACTGAGAGACGGAGGGGGCGGCTTTGCTTGTGTTCGGGGGCGCGGGGGACCTGACGGAGTGGCAGGTCGACGGTGACGAGGACGTGGTGGCGGGACCTGTCCGTTCAACGGCCGGTGGCCGGCCTCAGTTCCCGGCCACCGACTTCACCGCCACCGACACCGGCGTCGATCCGCTGATCAGCTCCAGCGTCAGCCCGGTCGTCGCCGGGGTGTCCACCAACTCCGCGAGTACGGCCGCCACATCGTCCCGGGGGATCGCACCGCGCCCGGTGTGCGCTTCCAGACGCACCTGACCGGTGCCGGCGTCGTCCGTCAGCGAGCCGGGGCGCAGGATCGTCCAGTCCAGGGCCTCCTGGCGGGTGACGTACGCGTCCGCCTCGCCCTTGGCGCGCAGGTACGCGTCGAAGACACCGTCGCCCTGGTGAGCGGGATCCGCGCCCATCGAGGACACGACCAGGAAACGGCGCACGCGCGCGCGAACGGCCGCGTCCGCGAACAGCACCGCCGCGCCCCGGTCCACCGTCTCCTTGCGGGCCGCCCCGCTGCCCGGGCCCGCGCCGGCCGCGAAGACCGCCGCGTCGGCGCCCTGCAGGTGCGCCGCGACCCCCTCCACGGAGGCGGACTCCAGGTCGAGCAGCACCGGTTCGGCGCCGGCCTCCCGCAGATCGTCGCCCTGTTCGGACCTGCGGATGATCCCCGCCACCTCGTCCCCGCGCGCGGAGAGCAGGCGCTCCAGCCGCAGCGCGATCTGACCATGACCCCCAGCGATGACAATGCGCATGAATCCGACCGTACGCCGGACGGGGCGCATCCGCCGCGTGAGTTGACCGGCGTGGCAGGACCGCGCCGGGCACGCGCCCCTCGGCACGCGCCGGGCCTGCACCCGCCGGCCCGCGCCGGGCGCGACGCGAATGGGCACACGCCGGGCGCAAGACGAATGGGCACACGCTGGCGCGCACGCCCATACACGCCCCCGGGTCTCTGGGCGCCCCCCAGATGCACCCCAGGCACCCAGACGCACCCCGGGCCCCCAGCCCACCCCAGGCCCCAGGCCCCCGCCCGAGACCGCGCCCCTTCACGACAAAGCGCCCCGCCCCTGTCGCGGCAACCCGAGTTCCGCCGTGGCCGCCGAGTTGCAGTACTCGCGTACCGCGCTCGTGCGGGCCACCACCCGTCCCCGGTGGACCACGATCCGGCTGTAAGCCAGGGACAGGGCGCCGGACAGGCGGCTGCCGCGTACGGCGAGGAGGTCGGCGGGGAAGCCCGCCTCCACGCGTACCTCCGGCAGGCCCAGCGTCGCGCGGGCCGAGGAGCTGACGGCGTCGTAGGCGTCCTCGGGGCGCAGGCCGTGGGCGGAGGCGAGGAGATAGGCCGCCTCCAGGGGGTCACCCCGGCCGACGGGGTTGGCGGCGTCCCGCAGGGCGCCGCTGCCGGCCGACACCCGCACCCCGGCCGCGCGCAGCAGCCGTACCGGAGCGGCGCCGCGGCGGTCCGTTTCGCAGCAGCCGCCCTGGGGCAGGCACACCACCGTCACACCGGCCGCCGCGAGCTGGTCGGCCGCGCGGGAGGCGGCCTCGGTGGGCAGCCGCGCGAGACCGGCGCACGGCCCGATCGTCACGCCGGGGCGCAGGCCCCCGGCCATGGCCGCGAGCCGGGACAACCGGGCGGGGTCGGAGGCGTCCGTGTGCAGGTCCACCGGGCAGCCGTGCTCGGATGCGACCTCCAGGACGGTCTCCACATAGCCCGTGGGATCGGGGTCCAGGTCGGGACAGCCGCCCACCACCGAGGCGCCCATCTTGAGGGCGTCGCGCAGCATCGCCAGCCCGTCGGCCCCGGCCACACCGGTCAGCAACCGTGGCATCGCCACCGTCGTCAGCTCGGCGAGTCCCCGCAGCGAACGCCGCGCCTGCAGGACGGCGCCCAGCGCGCCGAGCCCCTGCACATCGCCCACGCGCACGTGCGCGCGTGCCGCCGTCGCCCCGTGCCCGAGCTGCAGCAGGGCCGCCTCGGTCGCCCGGCGCTGGACGTCCTCGGGGGCGTACGACGCCGGGCCGGGGCGCTCGGCGGACAGCGCGGTGTCTCCGTGGGCGTGCGGCTCGGCCGGGGCCGGCAGGAGCAGGTAGCCACTCAGGTCCACGCGCGTGGCGCCCGTCCGCGCGGGTCCCGCCGCCAGGCTGCCGGCCGTGCCCACCGCCTCGATGCGCCCGCCGCCCAGCCTTACGTCCACCGTCCGGCCGTCGGTGAGCCGCGCCCCGCACAGCAGCAGGGCGGCCGGGGCGGACTTGCCCGAGGAACCCGAGTTCGACGGTGGGTGGGGCTGCGGCTGGCTGTCGGGCATCGCGCTCCAGGATCGGTGCCGGGGGCTCGGGCGGGCCCGCGTGAGACATCCGGGGCCCGGGCCCCAAGATCACGCAGAGCGAGTCGAGCCTAGGGTGGCGAGCCGCGCCGGGCGCGCAGGAGCGCAATAGTCGTACCGGTGTGGTCCGCCCTTGGCGGTACGCATGTCGCCCACCCGCGTGGACCCCGCTCTCCCCGCCGACGCCCACGCGCGCGTGCACCGCTTGTGGCGGTCGGCGGCCCGTCGGCCGTGCTGCCCTTGGCGATCAGCTACTGCCTCCCGGGCCCCGCCATGCGCCCGATGAGGCCGCTGCGAGCCCTGGGCCGGGGGTGGTCGCGGGCTGCCGGATACGGATTTGGGTGAACGGCGGCGGACCGTGTAATGTCTTCATCGCTCGCCCCAATAGCTCAGTCGGCAGAGCGTCTCCATGGTAAGGAGAAGGTCAACGGTTCGATTCCGTTTTGGGGCTCTGGTGTGAGAGGTTCCCGCCGAAAGGCGGGGTCCGATCGCATCACAGCGGTGTAGCTCAGTCGGTAGAGCAAGCGGCTCATAATCGCTGTGTCACCGGTTCAAGTCCGGTCACCGCTACTGACAGTAGCCGATTGCGGGGTCGGTCCTTCGATCGGCTACTCTTTCTTGCGTTGAATCTAGTCCATCCGTTCGTCTTAGGAGCACTCACGTGGCTGCCACCGACGTCCGCCCGAAGATCACGCTGGCCTGCGTGGAGTGCAAGGAGCGGAACTACATCACCAAGAAGAACCGGCGTAACAACCCGGATCGTCTTGAGATGAAGAAGCACTGCCCGCGTTGCAACGCGCACACCGCGCACCGCGAAACGCGATAAACAGGCTCGTCCGCGAGGCCGTCCCCTTCCGAGGGGGCGGCCTCGCGGCGTTTCACCGCTTCACCGGCGCTCCGGCGCCCCCGCGCTCCGGCGGCCGGGGCCTCGCCGTCCCCCCGCGCATTCCCCGGCGCGGATTCCGGCTAATTTGGGGCCATCACAGCAGACATCAGGAGGTGCCGGGCCATGGCGCTCGACCAGTCCTTCGTGGGACGGACCTACCCGCCCACCACGCCCTATGAGGTGGGCCGGGAGAAGATCCGCGAGTTCGCCGAGGCGGTGGGCGAGACCAACCCGGTCTACACGGACCCGGAGGCCGCGAAGGCGTTCGGTCATTCCGACGTGATCGCCCCGCCGACATTTGTGTTCGCCATCACCTTCCCGGCCGCGGGACAGATCGTCGAGGACCCGCAGCTCGGTCTCGACTACAGCCGCGTGGTGCACGGCGACCAGAAGTTCGCCTACAGCCGCCCCGTGCGCGCCGGCGACCGGCTCACGGTCACCTCCAGCATCGAGGGGATCAAGTCCCTGGCGGGCAACGACATCCTGGACATCCGCGGTGAGGTGCACGACGAGGCCGGAGAGCACGTCGTGACGGCCTGGACCAAGCTCGTGGCCCGCGCGGCCGAGGGGGCGTGAGGAACCTGATGACGGCGAAGATCGCGTACGACGACGTCGAGGTCGGCACCGAACTGCCGGCGCAGACCTTCCCCGTGACCCGCGCCACGCTCGTGCGTTACGCGGGTGCCTCCGGGGACTTCAACCCGATCCACTGGAACGAGAAGTTCGCCAAGGAGGTCGGCCTGCCGGACGTCATCGCGCACGGCATGTTCACCATGGCCGAGGCGATCCGGGTGGTCACCGACTGGACCGGGGACCCCGGCGCGGTCATGGAATACGGCGTCCGCTTCACCAAGCCCGTCGTCGTACCGAACGACGACAAGGGCGCCCTGATCGAGGTCAGCGGCAAGGTCGCGGCCAAGCTGGGCGACAACGCCGTGCGCGTGGACCTGACGGCGACCAGCGGCGGCCAGAAGGTACTGGGCATGTCCCGGGCGGTCGTACGGCTGGCCTGACGACTCCACCGGAACCGGTGACGTAAGGGGCGTCCTCCCTGGCGGGGCGCCCCTTACGCGTATCTCGGCCGACCGGGCTTGCCAAGTTAGTGATTGAGCACTAACTTACTTCTCATGGTCAGGATGAGCGCAGAGGAGCGACGCGAGAGCGTCATTCGCGCGGCGATCGCGGAGTTCGCGCAGAAGGGCTACTACGGCACTTCCACGGAGGCGATCGCGAGTCGCGTGGGTGTGTCGCAGCCGTACCTCTTCCGGCTCTTCGCAGGCAAGAAGGCGATCTTCGCCGCCGCGTCGCTGCGCTGCGTGGAGGACACCTGCCGGGTCTTCGAGGAGGCGGCAGCGGGGCTGGAGGGCGAGGAGGCCCTGCACGCCATGGCGAACGCCTATGTGCGGTTGATCACGGAGCAGCCCGAGCGGCTGCAGATGCAGATGCAGACCTACATCACGGTCGCGGCGGCCGAGGCGGAGGGTGACCACGAGTTCGGCGAGGCCGTACGGGCCTCCTGGATGAAGCTCTGGAACACCGTTCACCTGCCGCTGGGGGCGGACGACAACGAGACCACGACCTTCCTGGCGTACGGGATGCTCATCAACACCCTCACGGCCATGGGGTTTCCGCCGGATCACCGGGTCTGGCAGGGGATGTATCCGTCGGCCCGGCTCACCGGCCGGCTGGAGAAGTAGCGGAACGAGGCGGGTTGTCCTGCCTCTTTTTCCTGCCCACGAAAGTTAGTCATCAATAACTAACTAGATCGCTCTCTGGGGGAGAGATGTCACAGCACACCGCGACGAGGGCGGGGCGCGGAAGCGCCGCCTGGGCCCTCGTCATCACCAGCGTCGCCGGCTTCATGGCGGCCCTCGACAACCTCGTCGTCACCACCGCCCTGCCCTCCATCCGCAAGGATCTCGGCGGTGCGCTGGACGACCTCGAGTGGACCGTGAGCGCCTACACGCTCACCTTCGCCGTCCTGCTGATGTTCGGCGCGGCCCTCGGCGACCGCTTCGGGCGCCGTCGGCTCTTCATCGCCGGACTCACGGTCTTCACCGGCGCCTCCGCCGCCGCGGCCATGGCCCCCGGCATCGGCTCCCTGATCGCGGCCCGCGCGGTCCAGGGTGTCGGCGCGGCCGTGATGATGCCGCTGACGCTGACCCTGCTGACCGCGGCCGTGCCCGCCGCCAAGCGCGGGATGATGTACGGCATCTGGGGCGCCGTCAACGGGCTCGCCGTCGCCTCCGGGCCGCTCATCGGCGGCAGCCTCACCGAGCACGTGTCCTGGCACTGGATCTTCTGGCTGAACGTGCCGCTCGGCCTGATCACG
This sequence comes from Streptomyces barringtoniae, assembly GCF_020819595.1. Lineage (GTDB taxonomy): Bacteria > Actinomycetota > Actinomycetes > Streptomycetales > Streptomycetaceae > Streptomyces > Streptomyces barringtoniae. Next base: position 335,684 of record NZ_JAJHNP010000008.1, on the reverse strand, counting down.
CTGCCGCTCGCCCGTCTCCGCCTCGCCGAGTCCTACGGCACCGGCGCCCGGCTCGACGTCCCCGGCACCCTGCTCGCCAGCGGCGGCCTCTTCGGGATCGTCTACGGCCTGGTCCGCGGCCCCGCCGACGGCTGGACCGACACCGTGGTCCTCACCTCGCTGTTCGCGGGCGGCGCGCTGCTGACCGGGTTCGTCCTGTACAGCTCCCGCGCAGCCCACCCCATGCTGCCGATGCGGCTGTTCCGGTCCCGCGCCTTCTCCGGCATCAACGCGGCCAGCCTGCTGATGTTCGTCGGCATGTTCGGCTCGATCTTCCTGCTCAGCCAGTACATGCAGGGCGTGCTCGGCTACTCGCCCACCGAGGCGGGTCTCAGGATGCTGCCCTGGACCGGCATGCCGATGCTCGTCGCGCCGATCGCCGGGATCCTCTCCGACCGCATCGGCGGCCGTCCGGTCGTCGCCGCGGGCCTGTTCCTGCAGGCCGCAGGCCTCGGCTACATGGCCGCCGTCGCCACCGCGGACGCCTCCTACGCCGCCCAGCTGCCCGCCCTGGTCATCAGCGGGATCGGCATGGCCCTGTACTTCGCTCCGGCCGCCAACCTGGTGATGTCCAGCGTCCGCCCGCAGGAGCAGGGCATCGCCTCCGGCGCCAACAACGCGCTGCGTGAGGTGGGCGGGGCGCTCGGCATCGCGGTGATGTCGTCGATCTTCTCCGCACAGGGCGGCTACGAGAGCGCACAGAGCTTCGTCGACGGCCTGCGGCCCGCCCTGGTCACCGGCTCGGCGGTGGTCGCCCTCGCCGCGGTCGCGGCCCTGGTGATCCCGGCCCGGCGCAGCGCCGCCCGCCTCGCCGTCGCGGGCGACGTGCAGACGCCCGCGACTGCCCTGGAGGCCGCCGCTGCCGCCGAGGCTCCCGCCCTGGAGACCACCGCGCCGACGACCACCGCGCCGGAGACCGCCGCCGCGGTGACCAGCGCCGTGAAGAGCACCGCCCGCTGAGACCCGGACCCCGAGCCTCGCCTCGCTCACCGAAGGAGTTCGTGATGCCCGCTCTCCCCGCTCTTCCGTGGATCGTGCCGAACACCCCGCCGCAGGACACCGAGGTGCACGTCTTCGCCTCGCGCTTCGAGACCCGTTCCCTGTGGGGCGCCCTCCGCTTCCTCGCCCGCACCCCGGCCGTGTGGCGGCAGGTCGGCAAGGCGCCCGGCGCGTACGGGGCCTCCCTCAAGGCACAGCCCCTGCGGCGGACCTTCTGGACACTGTCCGCCTGGGAGTCCGCCGAGGCGCTGAAGGCCTTCGCCCGCTCCGGTGTCCACCGGCCCGCCTCCCGCGGGCTGGCTTCGCAGATGCGCGACGCCGCGTTCGCCACCTGGCAGACCACCAGCGACCAACTGCCGGTGAGCTGGGAGGAGGCGGAGCGGCGGCTCACGTAGACCGTCGGCAGGCAGTCACGGTACGTCGCCTACGCGCGCGTGGCCTTCGTGAGGAGCCACGCGCGCGTGTAGGTGTGTCGGGGGTTCACGCGCGCGTGCCCCTGTGCAGTTGTGCAGTCGTTCACGCGCGCGTGCATGCCTGTCGGCGCGTGCGGGTTGGCGGGGAGCGGCTGGGCGAGGCCGGCGTCGGACCAAAGCGTCGCGATGCGAGGGCCGTTCCGGCCGACCCGCGCGGGGACAGGACCGAAAGTCCCACCGCACCGCAACGCCGCTCTCGGCGACTTACGGAGAGGTCGGCCGGAATCGGAGGTGGCACAGTGCCGACGCCGCCCCGCCCCGCCGCCCCGCTCCCGGCCGGCCGGTGGAGAAGCCCCGCCCCGGCCGGTGGAGGAGCCCGTCGGTGCCTGCCCAGCCGGATGAGGAGCCCCAGTGCCCGCCCAGCCGGGCACGGACTCCCACTTCGGTCCGGCAATGGCGAGGAACCGCGGCCGCGCCCACCGGCGCCGCCGTCGACCCGGATCTGTGCCGAGAGGCAAGGCGCCCCCGCCGTCCCGCCGCAGTGCCGTGACCGCCGCCCGCGCGGATGCGGTGCTGTCGGGGCCGTCTCGTAGTCTTGGGCCCGTGCAGGTACTCCACGACGCCCCTCTTGCCCCGCTGACCACCTTCCGGCTGGGCGGTCCCGCGACGCGGCTGGTCACTGCGGTGACCGACGCCGAGGTGATCGCCGCCGTCCGTGAGGCCGACGACAGCGGGACGCCGCTGCTGGTCGTCGGCGGTGGATCGAACCTGGTCATCGGCGACAAGGGCTTCGACGGCACCGCCCTGCGCATCGCCACGCGCGGTGTCGAGCTGCGCGGCACGACGCTGGAGCTGGCGGCCGGCGAGGTGTGGACGGACGCCGTCGCCCGCACGGTCGAGGCCGGGCTCGCCGGCGTCGAGTGCCTGGCCGGCATCCCCGGGTCCGCGGGCGCCACGCCGATCCAGAACGTGGGCGCCTACGGCCAGGAGGTCTCCTCCACCATCACCGAGGTCATCGCCTACGACCGGCGCGCCGGCGAGACCGTCACGCTGACGAACGAGGAGTGCGCCTTTTCGTACCGCCACAGCCGCTTCAAGGCCGATCCCGAGCGCTATGTCGTGCTGCGCGTCCGCTTCGAGCTGGAGGACGCGGGCGGGCTCTCCGCGCCCGTCAAGTACGCCGAGGCGGCGCGCGCGCTCGGCGTCGAACCGGGGGACCGGGTGCCGCTGGCCGACGCCCGCGAGACCGTGCTGAAGCTGCGCGCCGGTAAGGGCATGGTGCTCGACCCCGAGGACCACGACACGTGGTCCGCCGGGTCCTTCTTCACCAACCCGATCCTCACCGACGAGCAGTTCGCCGCGTTCCACGCGCGCGTGCGCGAGCGGCTGGGCGACGGCGTGGAGCCGCCCGCCTACCCGGCGGGGCAGGGCCGTACGAAGACCTCTGCGGCCTGGCTGATCGACAAGGCGGGCTTCACCAAGGGCTACGGCACCGGACCGGCCCGCATCTCCACCAAGCACACCCTCGCCCTCACCAACCGGGGCGACGCCACCACCGAGGACCTGCTGGCCCTGGCCCGTGAGGTGGTCGCCGGCGTCCGCGAGGCCTTCGGCATCACGCTGGTCAACGAGCCGGTGACGGTCGGCGTCAACCTCTGACGGCACGAACGGCAGTGGCCTAGTACGCCACCCCCACCCCCTGCTTCACCGTCCCCGCGTCGTCGATCATCGCCAGCATCGCGTGTGCCACGTCGGCGCGCGCGATGAAACGGCCCTGGCGCGGGAAGCCGCCGACGGCGGTGCGGTAGCGGCCGGTGAGCGGCTTGTTCTGCAGGCGCGGCGGCCGTACGGAGGTCCAGTCCGTGCCGCTGCGGACCAGCTCGGTCTCCATCCCGCGCAGATCGGTGTAGACGTCCTTCAGGACGGCCGACACCAGGCCGCGCATCGCACGGTCCAGCGCGCCGTCGCCCTCGGGGGCGGGGCCGACGGGACCGGCGCTGACCACGAGCAGCCGTCGTACGCCCTCCGCCTCCATGGCGCGCAGCACCGTACGGGTCAGCCGGGTGGCGACCCCGGCGTCCTTGCGGCTGCGCGCGCCCAGGCCGGAGAGGACCGCGTCCCGGCCCCGGACGGCGGTGCGCAGTTCCTCGGGGTCGGTGAGGTCGGTGCGGAACACCTGCAGCGTGTTCCCCGTGACGTCGAGCCGGGCCGGATCGCGGACCACGGCCGTCACCCGGTGGCCGGCGCCGAGCGCCTGGCGGACGATCTCCCGGCCGATGCCGCCGGTGGCGCCGAAAACGGTGAGGTTCATGAGTGCTCCCGTACTCGGGACTGGTGGGTGAGTGTTCACTCACCCCTGCTGACTCTAGAGTGGGTAAGCACTCACCCACCCGTCAAGCCCGATTGGACGTCCCATGGAGCCGAAGCCGGCGCGTGTCCGCATCCTCGACGCCGCCCACGAGCTCATGCTCACCGTCGGACTCGCCCGCACCACCACCAAGGAGATCGCCCGCGCGGCCGGCTGCTCCGAAGCGGCCCTCTACAAGTACTTCGACAGCAAGGAGGACCTGTTCGTGCGCGTCCTCGCCGAGCGGCTGCCCCGGCTCACACCCCTCCTCAACAGCCTCGCCGCGAAACCGGGACAGGACACCCTGGAGGGCAACCTCACCGAGATCGCCCGCCAGGCCGCCCTCTTCTACGAGCAGAGCTTCCCGATCGCCGCCTCCCTGTACGCCGAGACCCAGCTCAAACGGCGCCATGACGACGCCCTGCGCACGCTCGGTTCCGGCCCCCACCGGCCCATCCAGGACCTGGACGCCTACCTGCGCGCGGAGCAGGCCGTCGGCCGGGTCCGCGCCGACGCCGACACCTTCGCGGCCGCCTCCCTGCTGCTGGGGGCCTGCGCGCAGCGTGCCTTCGCCTACGACGCGACCGACACGGGGGAGCGGCCGTCGGTCGACGCGTTCGCCGCGCGGCTCGCGCGGACACTGCTGGGCGGAATCTCCGTTGCGCCGCCCTCAGCGTGAGCTTCACGCTGAGGGCATGACAACCGCCCACGCGATCACGGCCGTATGCGGCTGAGCCTGCGCGAGTTCCGGCCCCGCACCGTCCCCGCGGTCGACTTACTGGTCTGTTTCAATCCCTGTCCGCCCTACGCCCACTTCAGACGGCCGGGCGGGCCAGCCACTCGTCCACGCCGGCCAGCAGCCGTTCCCTGATGTCCTGCGGGGCGGCCGAACCCCGCACCGACTGCCGGGCCAGCTCGGCGAGCTCGGCGTCCGAGAAGCCGTGCGCGTGCCGGGCGATCTCGTACTGGGCGGCCAGCCGGGAGCCGAACAGCAGCGGGTCGTCGGCGCCGAGGGCCATCGGAACGCCCGCCTCGAAGAAGGCCCGCAGCGGGACGTCCTCGGGCTTCTCGTACACGCCGAGCGCCACGTTCGACGCCGGGCACACCTCGCAGGTCACCTGCCGGTCCGCCAGCCGCTTCAGCAGCCGGGGGTCCTCCGCCGCGCGCACTCCGTGCCCGATCCGCGAGGCGTGCAGGTCGTCCAGGCAGTCGCGCACCGACGCCGGGCCGGTCAGCTCGCCGCCGTGCGGGGCCGACAGCAGGCCGCCTTCGCGCGCGATGTGGAAGGCCCGGTCGAAGTCCCGCGCCATGCCCCGCCGCTCGTCGTTGGAGAGCCCGAAACCGACCACGCCACGGTCCGCGTACCGCACCGCCAGGCGGGCCAGCGTACGGGCGTCCAAGGGGTGCTTCATGCGGTTGGCGGCGACCAGCACGCGCATGCCGAGCCCGGTCTCCCGGGACGTCGTGTCCACGGCGTCCAGGATGATCTCCAGCGCGGGGATCAGACCGCCCAGCCGGGGCGCGTACGACGTCGGGTCCACCTGGATCTCCAGCCAGCCCGAACCGTCCTTCACGTCCTCCTCGGCGGCCTCCCGGACCAGGCGCTGGATGTCCTCCGGCCGGCGCAGGCAGGAGCGCGCCGCGTCGTAGAGCCGCTGGAAACGGAACCAGCCCCGCTCGTCGGTGGCCCGCAGCCTGGGCGGTTCGCCGCTGGTCAGGGCCTCGGTCAGGGCCTCGGGCAGATGCACGCCGTACTTGTCGGCCAGCTCCAGGACGGTTCCCGGCCGCATCGAACCGGTGAAGTGCAGGTGCAGATGGGCTTTCGGCAGCTCAGAGAGATCACGTACACGCTCCATTCCCAGATCCTGCCGTACGTCCCTGCCGTACCGGTAGCCGTTTCCCCGTACGTGGTCTTGCTCGCACAAACGAACAGGGGCACCCCGAACCCTCAGGGCGCCCCTGTCCAAAAATGGACCGGCTCAGGCCTTGGCCTCCGCCAGCAGCTTCTGGAGGCGGCTCACGCCCTCGACGAGGTCCTCGTCACCCAGCGCGTACGACAGCCGCAGGTAACCCGGCGTGCCGAAGGCCTCGCCCGGGACGACCGCGACCTCGACCTCCTCCAGGATCAGCGCGGCCAGCTCGACCGTGTCCTGCGGCCGCTTGCCGCGGATCTCCCTGCCGAGCAGGGCCTTGACCGACGGGTAGGCGTAGAAGGCGCCCTCGGGCTCCGGGCAGACAACGCCGTCGATCTCGTTGAGCATCCGCACGATCGTCCTGCGGCGCCGGTCGAAGGCCTCGCGCATCTTCGCCACGGCCTCCAGGTCACCGGAGACGGCGGCCAGGGCGGCCACCTGGGCCACGTTGGAGACGTTGGAGGTGGCGTGCGACTGCAGGTTGGTCGCGGCCTTGACGACATCCTTCGGGCCGATGACCCAGCCCACGCGCCAGCCGGTCATGGCGTACGTCTTCGCCACACCGTTGACCACGATGCACTTGTCGCGCAGCTCGGGCAGCAGCGCCGGCAGGGACACCGCGGCGGCGTCGCCGTAGACCAGGTGCTCGTAGATCTCGTCGGTGAGCACCCACAGGCCGTGCTCCACCGCCCAGCGGCCGATCGCCTCGGTCTCGGCCTCGGAGTACACCGCGCCGGTCGGGTTGGACGGGGAGACGAAGAGTACGACCTTGGTCTTCTCCGTGCGCGCCGCCTCCAGCTGCTCGACCGAGACGCGGTAGCCGGTCGTCTCGTCGGCCACGACCTCCACCGGGACACCGCCGGCCAGGCGGATCGACTCCGGGTACGTCGTCCAGTACGGCGCCGGGACGATGACCTCGTCGCCCGGGTCGAGGATCGCGGCGAACGCCTCGTAGATGGCCTGCTTGCCGCCGTTGGTGACGAGGATCTGCGAGACGTCGGGCTCCCAGCCGGAGTCGCGCAGCGTCTTCGCGGCGATGGCGGCCTTCAGCTCGGGCAGCCCGCCGGCGGGCGTGTAGCGGTGGTACTTGGGGTTCTTGCAGGCCTCTACGGCCGCCTCGACGATGTAGTCCGGGGTCGGGAAGTCGGGCTCGCCGGCGCCGAAGCCGATCACCGGACGCCCGGCGGCCTTCAGGGCCTTGGCCTTGGCGTCCACGGCGAGGGTGGCGGACTCGGAGATCGCGCCGACTCGGGCGGAGACCCGGCGCTCGGTGGGTGGGGTTGCAGCGCTCATGGAGCCCATCGTTCCAGACCGGAAATGTCCCCGGCACACGGGTTTCACGGACTGAACAACCAGGGGTCGATGCGTGAACACGGGTCCGAATCCGGCCCCCGGCCAGGACGATCTTTGGTCAACCGGCCCTGGACGGGCGCTTTCTGTTCGACGCCGGGCCGCGGACCACGTACACTCTCACCTCGTTGGCCTTCAGCAGCCGCCGCCGAAACCGGTGCACACCTCGCACCCGGCCGGATGCGGTACGTTGGGGGACACACAAAGGGTCGTAGCTCAATTGGTAGAGCACCGGTCTCCAAAACCGGCGGTTGGGGGTTCAAGTCCCTCCGGCCCTGCTACACACACCGCCAGGATGTGTGCGCATGTACGTACAGCAATGCACCGCCGTGCGGCTCAGAAACCGGGCGCGGCACGGCCACGACCCGGGACCAGGTGAGGACAATGACGGACGCCGTGGGCTCCATCGACACGCCTGATGCCCAGGACGAGGCGCTCGAGTCCAAGAAGAAGGCCCGCAAGGGCGGCAAGCGCGCCAAGAAGGGCCCGCTGAAGCGCCTCGCCACCTTCTACCGCCAGATCATCGCGGAACTCCGCAAGGTCGTCTGGCCGACGCGCAACCAGCTGACGTCGTACACCACAGTGGTGATCTTCTTCGTCGCCATCATGATCGCGCTGGTGACCGTGATTGACTATGGGCTCAACCACGCGGCCAAGTACGTCTTCGGCTGAGCCAAGAGCGAAGGGCGCCGTGGCACCGGCGCCCGTTTTCGCATGTTCCACCCCTATGTATCCAGGAAGAAGCAGCCATCGTGTCTGACCCGAACCTGAACGACGACGCCATCGAGCCTCGCGGTACCGCTGCCGAGATGGTGGACGACGAGCTCGACATCGTCGAGGGCGCGGACGAGCAGGACGAGTTCGAGGCTGCCGAGGCCGAGGCGGGGGAGCCGGCCGAAGAGGCTGCCCTGAACGTCGAGGACGAGGACGAAGAGGACGAGGAAGCCGGCGAGGAGGCTGCCGCCGAGGCCGCCGAGGAGGAGCCGGCCGCGCCCGTCGACCCCGTCGAGGCCCTGCGCGAGGAACTGCGCTCCCTGCCCGGCGAGTGGTACGTCATCCACACCTACGCCGGCTACGAGAACCGCGTGAAGACCAACCTGGAGCAGCGCGCCGTCTCGCTGAACGTCGAGGACTACATCTTCCAGGCCGAGGTGCCGCAGGAGGAGGTCGTCCAGATCAAGAACGGCGACCGCAAGACGATCAAGCAGAACAAGCTGCCGGGTTACGTCCTGGTCCGCATGGACCTGACCAACGAGTCCTGGGGTGTCGTCCGCAACACCCCGGGCGTCACCGGCTTCGTCGGCAACGCCTACGACCCGTACCCGCTGACCCTGGACGAGATCGTCAAGATGCTCGCCCCGGAGGCCGAGGAGAAGGCCGCCCGCGAGGCCGCCGAGGCCGAGGGCAAGCCCGCCCCGCAGCGCAAGGTCGAGGTCCAGGTGCTGGACTTCGAGGTCGGCGACTCGGTCACCGTCACCGACGGCCCGTTCGCCACCCTGCAGGCGACCATCAACGAGATCAACCCCGACTCGAAGAAGGTCAAGGGCCTGGTGGAGATCTTCGGCCGCGAGACGCCGGTCGAGCTGTCCTTCGACCAGATCCAGAAGAACTAGTCCATTTCTGGACGTCGCTCTTCCGCGCAGGTCAGGCGGGCTGTCTCAGCCGGTCTGACCTGCTCGGTTTTTGGCCGCGCATCTATACCCGTTATCGTTGTGCGGTATGCCTGCGTCAGGATCGCGATCCTCGCGCGGGCATGGACCCGAATGAAAGGACCCGGAGAGCAATGCCTCCCAAGAAGAAGAAGGTCACGGGGCTCATCAAGCTCCAGATCAACGCCGGTGCCGCGAACCCGGCCCCGCCGGTCGGCCCCGCGCTGGGTCAGCACGGCGTCAACATCATGGAGTTCTGCAAGGCGTACAACGCCGCGACCGAGTCGCAGCGTGGCTGGGTGATCCCGGTGGAGATCACGGTCTACGAGGACCGCTCCTTCACCTTCGTCACCAAGACGCCGCCGGCCGCGAAGATGATCCTCAAGGCCGCTGGTGTGGAGAAGGGCTCCGGCGAGCCGCACAAGACCAAGGTCGCCAAGATCACCGAGGCGCAGGTCCGCGAGATCGCCCAGACCAAGCTCCCCGACCTCAACGCCAACGACCTGGACGCCGCGTCGAAGATCATCGCCGGCACCGCCCGTTCCATGGGCATCACGGTCGAGGGCTGACCTCACCCCCAGTACGTCATGCGGCCGTAACCGGTCGCACGTGGCAGGGCCTGCTCGGCCCAGAGACCACGACTCCTTCAGAACACACAGGAGCAAGTTGTGAGCAAGCGCAGCAAGGCTCTCCGCGCTGCGGACGCCAAGGTCGACCGGGAGAAGCTGTACGCCCCGCTCGAGGCCGTCCGTCTCGCCAAGGAGACCTCCACGACCAAGTTCGACGCCACCGTCGAGGTCGCCTTCCGTCTGGGTGTCGACCCGCGCAAGGCCGACCAGATGGTCCGTGGCACCGTGAACCTTCCGCACGGCACCGGTAAGACCGCCCGGGTCCTGGTCTTCGCGACCGGCGACCGTGCCGAGGCCGCGCGTGCCGCGGGCGCCGACATCGTCGGCGCCGACGAGCTGATCGACGAGGTCTCGAAGGGCCGCCTGGACTTCGACGCCGTCGTCGCCACCCCGGACCTCATGGGCAAGGTCGGCCGCCTCGGCCGCGTCCTCGGCCCGCGTGGTCTGATGCCGAACCCGAAGACCGGCACCGTCACCCCCGACGTCGCCAAGGCCGTCACCGACATCAAGGGCGGCAAGATCGAGTTCCGCGTCGACAAGCACTCGAACCTGCACTTCATCATCGGCAAGGCGTCCTTCGACGACGCCAAGCTGGTGGAGAACTACGGCGCCGCGCTGGAGGAGATCCTCCGTCTGAAGCCGTCCGCCGCCAAGGGTCGCTACCTCAAGAAGGCCGCCATCACCACCACGATGGGCCCCGGCATCCCGGTCGACCCGAACCGCACCCGCAACCTCCTCACCGAGGAGGACCCGGCCGCCGTCTGAGCCCTCCGCTCAGCCCGGTAGCCGCGTCAGGTACGCGTGAGCAAGGGCGGGCCCTGCAACCTTCCAGGTGCGGGGCCCGTCCTTTCTTTGTGCGAACTTTCGTACGACTGTCAGTGGCCTGAGTTACGTTGCAGACACACGATTTGTCATAGGGGTGGGACCAGATGAAGAGCACGACCGTCCGCCGTACGGCCCTTTCCGTAGCCGCTGTCGCCGCGCTGACCTCGGTGGCGGCCTGCGGCTCCTCCTCCGGCCCGGGCAAGGGTGACAAGGCGGCGGCAAACGGCGGCACGATCCACGTCAGCCCCATCGCCGTCGTCCTGCGCACCACCGAGCAGTCCACCGACAAGGCGGAATCGGCGAAGGTGCGCTCCAGCACCACCCTGGGCACGGTCATGTCACTGAGCGCGACCGGGGAGGTGTCCTGGGCCGGCGGCCTCAAGGGCGACCTCACCCTCACCTACACCGGCGGCAGGCTCGGCGAGGCCATGCGCAAGGCCGGCACGCCGTCCTCGGAGGCCCGGTATCTGCCGGACGCCGTCTACGGCAGGGTGGGCGGCAAGTTCGCCGAGCAGACCGGCAAGCACTGGATCCGGTACAGCTACGCCGACCTCACCAAGATCACCGGCGGCGCCACGCCCAACCTCCAGGACCAGGCGCGGACCACCACGCCGTACCAGTCGGTGCAGATGCTGCTGGCCTCGCACGACGTGAAGAAGGTCGGCAGGGAGGACGTCTCCGGCGTCCGGGTCACGCACTACTCCGGCACCATCGACGTCGCCGACTTCGCCCGCAGGAACGGCAACCTGAGCGCCTCCCGGCTGGCCGAGCTCAAGCGGCAGCTCGACAAGACGGGCATCACCACGGAGACCGTCGACATCTGGATCAACGACCAGAACCTCCTGGTCAAGAAGACCGAGAAGGCCGACACGGCGTACGGCGCCATGACCAACACCACCTACTTCAGCGACTACGGCGTGAAGGTCTCCCCCGAGGCGCCCCCGGCGAGCGACACCAAGGACTTCAAGGACCTGATGAAGTCCCTCGGCGTCCCCGGTTCGGGCAGGACGTCGAGCGGTTCCGGCACCAGTGTTCCCGGGGCGGGCAGCGGCATCAGCTCCTGACCTCACCGGGGCCGGGGCCCGATTTGCTCGATGGCGCCCCGGTCCCGTACTCTCCTACTGAAGCCAAAGACCGCTGGTCGTTGCCGCGCGCTTGAACGAGGGCGCGGTGGCCGAAGGATCCGCTGAAAAGTGGGCGACCCGCGCAGGTGACAGTGGAAGAACTCCCGGAGTGCGCGCGCCGAGCGCGTGTGCGACCGGTCGAGTCCGCCCCGTGCGCCTGCGCCGGGGCGTTTCGTTTCCCCAGTCCTCCTTCGGGTCCGCGCGGTCCGAATCACCCGGAAGGAGGCCGAGGCTCTATGGCGAGGCCCGACAAGGCTGCCGCGGTTGCGGAGCTGACGGACAAGTTCCGCAGCTCCAACGCCGCCGTGCTGACCGAGTACCGCGGTCTCACCGTGGCGCAGCTCAAGACGCTGCGCCGGTCGCTCGGTGAGAACGCCCAGTACGCCGTGGTGAAGAACACGCTGACCAAGATTGCGGCCAAGGAGGCCGGGATCACGCTGGAGGACCAGCTCTTCGCTGGCCCGACGGCCGTCGCCTTCGTCACCGGTGACCCGGTGGAGTCGGCGAAGGGTCTGCGTGACTTCGCCAAGGACAACCCCAATCTCGTCATCAAGGGCGGTGTCCTCGAGGGCAAGGCCCTCTCCGCCGACGAGATCAAGAAGCTTGCGGACCTCGAGTCCCGCGAGGTTCTGCTCAGCAAGCTGGCCGGTGCCTTCAAGGGCAAGCAGTCCCAGGCTGCTCAGCTCTTCCAGGCGCTGCCGTCGAAGCTCGTCCGCACCGTGGACGCGCTGCGCGCCAAGCAGGCCGAGCAGGGCGGTGCCGAGTAATTCGGCTCGCTTTCTGATCCTGGCCGCATGAGGCGGCGAGGGTCTCAGCGGGCCGACGTACGCCCGCCTTACCCAGTACATCCGGCACCTGCCGATTGAGTGGAAGGACCGCCATCATGGCGAAGCTCACCCAGGACGAGCTGCTTGCCCAGTTCGAGGAGATGACCCTCATCGAGCTCTCCGAGTTCGTGAAGGCCTTCGAGGAGAAGTTCGACGTCACCGCCGCCGCCGCGGTCGCCGTTGCCGGCCCCGCCGGCCCGGCCGCCCCGGCCGAGGCCGAGGAGGAGAAGGACGAGTTCGACGTCATCCTCACCGGCGCCGGCGACAAGAAGATCCAGGTCATCAAGGTCGTGCGTGAGCTGACCTCCCTGGGTCTGAAGGAGGCCAAGGACCTCGTCGACGGCACCCCGAAGCCGGTCCTCGAGAAGGTCAACAAGGAAGCCGCCGAGAAGGCCGCCGAGTCCCTCAAGGCCGCCGGCGCCTCCGTCGAGGTCAAGTAAGACCTTCCGGGTCCCGCGACACGCAGGACCCGACTGCGCGCAGAAATTCAGTCCCGTAGGGCTGTAACGCGAACGCACCGAAGGGCGATCATCCATCCGGGTGGTCGCCCTTCGGCGTTCCCCGGGGCCCGGCCTGGCCTGCCTTGCACCTGTGTTCGTGAGGGGTAAGGTGATCTTCGCCGTGTCTCCGGATGCCCGGTTCCCCGCAAGGGGGCCCTTGACGAACCGCACGCAGCGCGCAATTCTCAGGACGCGTCGTCACAAGGATCCGAATCCGAGGCATGGATCGACGGCGAAGAGGGCAGTATCAACGTGCGTTGAGGGCAGGCATGCCGAGGGCGTTGACAAGAGCGGTGAGCACAGCGAGGGTCTCGACAAACCCGCACTGGACATCAGTGTGCCAAGTGGCTACACTGACCCTTTGCGCTGCCTGTTAGCTGTCCCCTGCCCGTCACCAGGGGTCTGCCCTCACTCGAGCACTGACGACAAAAGCTCCCTTGACCTGGGGTTTCTGTCTCTGTGTACGGGTGAGGGGCCGGTACGCGCGTAGTGAGTCCGAGCCCTCGGAAGGACCCCCTCTTGGCCGCCTCGCGCAATGCCTCGACCGCGAATATGAACAACGGCGCCAGCACCGCCCCGCTGCGCATCTCCTTTGCAAAGATCAAGGAGCCTCTCGAGGTTCCGAACCTGCTCGCGCTGCAGACCGAGAGCTTTGACTGGCTGCTCGGCAACACCGCCTGGCAGAGTCGGGTCGAGGAGGCTCTGGAGAACGGTCAGGACGTCCCCACCAAGTCCGGTCTGGAGGAGATCTTCGAGGAGATCTCCCCGATCGAGGACTTCTCCGGGTCGATGTCCCTGACGTTCCGGGACCACCGCTTCGAGCCGCCGAAGAACTCCATCGACGAGTGCAAGGAGCGCGACTTCACGTACGCCGCCCCGCTCTTCGTCACCGCGGAGTTCACCAACAACGAGACCGGTGAGATCAAGTCCCAGACGGTCTTCATGGGCGACTTCCCGCTCATGACGAACAAGGGCACCTTCGTCATCAACGGCACCGAGCGTGTCGTGGTGTCCCAGCTGGTCCGTTCCCCCGGTGTCTACTTCGACTCCACCATCGACAAGACGTCCGACAAGGACATCTTCTCCGCCAAGATCATCCCCTCCCGGGGTGCCTGGCTGGAGATGGAGATCGACAAGCGCGACATGGTCGGTGTGCGCATCGACCGCAAGCGCAAGCAGTCGGTCACCGTGCTGCTGAAGGCGCTCGGCTGGACGACCGAGCAGATCCTCGAGGAGTTCGGCGAGTACGAGTCCATGCGCGCCACCCTGGAGAAGGACCACACCCAGGGCCAGGACGACGCGCTGCTCGACATCTACCGCAAGCTGCGTCCGGGCGAGCCCCCCACGCGTGAGGCCGCGCAGACGCTGCTGGAGAACCTCTACTTCAACCCCAAGCGCTACGACCTCGCCAAGGTCGGCCGTTACAAGGTCAACAAGAAGCTCGGTGCGGACGAGCCGCTGGACGCCGGCGTGCTCACCACCGACGACGTCATCGCCACCATCAAGTACCTGGTGAAGCTGCACGCCGGCGAGACCGAGACGGTCGGCGAGTCGGGTCGCACCATCATGGTCGAGACCGACGACATCGACCACTTCGGCAACCGCCGTATCCGCAGCGTCGGCGAGCTGATCCAGAACCAGGTCCGTACGGGTCTCGCCCGTATGGAGCGTGTCGTGCGCGAGCGCATGACCACCCAGGACGTCGAGGCGATCACGCCGCAGACCCTGATCAACATCCGCCCGGTCGTGGCGTCGATCAAGGAGTTCTTCGGCACCTCGCAGCTGTCCCAGTTCATGGACCAGAACAACCCGCTGTCGGGGCTGACGCACAAGCGTCGTCTGAACGCCCTCGGCCCGGGTGGTCTCTCCCGTGAGCGGGCCGGCTTCGAGGTCCGTGACGTGCACCCCTCGCACTACGGCCGCATGTGCCCGATCGAGACGCCGGAAGGCCCGAACATCGGTCTGATCGGCTCGCTCGCCTCCTACGGCCGGGTCAACGCGTTCGGTTTCATCGAGACGCCGTACCGCAAGGTCGTCGACGGCCAGGTCAGCGACGAGGTCGACTACCTGACCGCCGACGAGGAGGACCGCTTCGTCATCGCGCAGGCCAACGCGCCGCTGAACGACGAGATGCGGTTCGCTGAGGCCCGCGTGCTGGTCCGCCGCCGTGGCGGCGAGGTCGACTACGTCGGCCCCGAGGACGTGGACTACATGGACGTCTCGCCGCGCCAGATGGTGTCGGTCGCGACCGCCATGATCCCCTTCCTCGAGCACGACGACGCCAACCGTGCCCTCATGGGCGCGAACATGATGCGTCAGGCCGTGCCGCTGATTAAGTCCGAGGCCCCGCTCGTCGGCACCGGCATGGAGTACCGCTCCGCGGTCGACGCCGGCGACGTGGTCAAGGCCGAGAAGGACGGTGTGGTCCAGGAGGTCTCCGCGGACTACATCACCACCGCCAACGACGACGGCACGTACATCACGTACCGCCTGGCCAAGTTCTCCCGGTCCAACCAGGGCACCTCGGTCAACCAGAAGGTCATCGTCAACGAGGGCGACCGCGTCGTCACCGGCCAGGTGCTGGCCGACGGCCCGGCCACCCAGAACGGCGAGATGGCCCTCGGCAAGAACCTGCTCGTGGCGTTCATGCCGTGGGAGGGTCACAACTACGAGGACGCGATCATCCTGTCGCAGCGCCTCGTGCAGGACGACGTCCTCTCCTCGATCCACATCGAGGAGCACGAGGTCGACGCCCGTGACACCAAGCTCGGCCCCGAGGAGATCACCCGGGACATCCCGAACGTCTCCGAGGAGGTCCTCGCCGACCTCGACGAGCGCGGCATCATCCGCATCGGTGCCGAGGTTATCGCCGGTGACATCCTCGTCGGCAAGGTCACGCCGAAGGGCGAGACCGAGCTGACCCCCGAGGAGCGCCTGCTGCGCGCGATCTTCGGTGAGAAGGCCCGTGAGGTCCGTGACACCTCGCTGAAGGTGCCGCACGGCGAGACCGGCAAGGTCATCGGTGTGCGCGTCTTCGACCGCGAGGAGGGCGACGAGCTGCCGCCGGGCGTGAACCAGCTGGTCCGCGTCTACGTCGCGCAGAAGCGCAAGATCACCGACGGTGACAAGCTCGCCGGCCGTCACGGCAACAAGGGTGTCATCTCCAAGATCCTGCCGATCGAGGACATGCCGTTCCTGGAGGACGGCACCCCGGTCGACATCATCCTCAACCCGCTGGGTGTGCCGTCCCGAATGAACCCGGGACAGGTCCTGGAGATCCACCTCGGCTGGCTCGCCAGCCGCGGCTGGGACGTCTCCGGCCTCGCGGACGAGTGGGCCCAGCGCCTGCAGGCCATCGGCGCCGACCAGGTCGCCCCGCGCACCAACGTCGCGACCCCGGTCTTCGACGGTGCCCGCGAGGACGAGCTGGCGGGTCTGCTGCAGCACACCATCCCGAACCGCGACGGCGAGCGCATGGTGCTCCCGTCCGGCAAGGCGCGGCTGTTCGACGGCCGCTCCGGTGAGCCGTTCCCGGACCCGATCTCGGTCGGTTACATGTACATCCTGAAGCTGCACCACCTGGTCGACGACAAGCTGCACGCCCGCTCGACCGGTCCGTACTCGATGATCACCCAGCAGCCGCTGGGTGGTAAGGCGCAGTTCGGTGGCCAGCGGTTCGGCGAGATGGAGGTGTGGGCACTGGAGGCCTACGGCGCCGCGTACGCCCTCCAGGAGCTGCTGACCATCAAGTCCGACGACGTCACCGGCCGCGTGAAGGTCTACGAGGCCATCGTCAAGGGCGAGAACATCCCCGAGCCCGGCATCCCCGAGTCCTTCAAGGTCCTCATCAAGGAGATGCAGTCGCTCTGCCTGAACGTGGAGGTGCTGTCCAGCGACGGTATGTCCATCGAGATGCGTGACACCGACGAGGACGTCTTCCGCGCAGCGGAGGAGCTCGGCATCGACCTGTCCCGGCGCGAGCCGAGCAGCGTCGAAGAGGTCTGACGGGAGTCCGGCGGGGCCCCCACCCACGGGGCCCCGCCGACCCCCAGGCCCCCGTTTCAGACCACAGACTTACGACCCTGAGAGGGATTGACGCATAGTGCTCGACGTCAACTTCTTCGACGAGCTCCGGATCGGCCTGGCCACCGCTGACGACATCCGTCAGTGGAGCCACGGCGAGGTCAAGAAGCCCGAGACCATCAACTACCGCACCCTCAAGCCCGAGAAGGACGGCCTCTTCTGCGAGAAGATCTTCGGCCCCACCCGGGACTGGGAGTGCTACTGCGGCAAGTACAAGCGCGTCCGCTTCAAGGGCATCATCTGTGAGCGCTGTGGCGTCGAGGTCACCCGCGCCAAGGTGCGCCGTGAGCGGATGGGCCACATCGAGCTCGCCGCGCCCGTCACGCACATCTGGTACTTCAAGGGTGTCCCCTCGCGCCTCGGCTACCTGCTGGACCTGGCGCCGAAGGACCTCGAGAAGGTCATCTACTTCGCCGCGTACATGATCACGTACGTCGACGAGGAGCGCCGTACCCGCGACCTGCCCTCCCTGGAGGCGCACGTCTCGGTCGAGCGCCAGCAGATCGAGAACCGCCGGGACGCCGACCTGGAGGCCCGCGCCAAGAAGCTCGAGTCCGACCTGGCCGAGCTGGAGGCCGAGGGCGCCAAGGCCGACGTGCGCCGCAAGGTGCGCGAGGGTGCCGAGCGCGAGATGAAGCAGCTGCGCGACCGTGCGCAGCGCGAGATCGACCGCCTCGACGAGGTGTGGAACCGGTTCAAGAACCTCAAGGTCCAGGACCTCGAGGGCGACGAGCTGCTTTACCGCGAGCTGCGTGACCGCTTCGGCACGTACTTCGACGGCTCGATGGGTGCCGCGGCGCTGCAGAAGCGTCTGGAGTCCTTCGACCTCGAGGAGGAGGCCGAGCGCCTCCGCGAGATCATCCGCACCGGCAAGGGCCAGAAGAAGACCCGTGCCCTCAAGCGCCTGAAGGTCGTCTCCGCGTTCCTGCAGACGTCCAACAGCCCCAAGGGCATGGTCCTGGACTGCGTCCCGGTCATCCCGCCGGACCTGCGTCCGATGGTGCAGCTGGACGGTGGCCGCTTCGCGACCTCCGACCTGAACGACCTGTACCGCCGCGTCATCAACCGCAACAACCGTCTGAAGAGGCTGCTCGACCTCGGCGCGCCCGAGATCATCGTCAACAACGAGAAGCGCATGCTTCAGGAGGCTGTTGACGCCCTCTTCGACAACGGCCGTCGCGGCCGTCCGGTGACCGGTCCCGGTAACCGCCCGCTGAAGTCCCTCAGCGACATGCTGAAGGGCAAGCAGGGCCGCTTCCGTCAGAACCTGCTCGGTAAGCGTGTCGACTACTCGGCGCGTTCCGTGATCGTCGTCGGTCCGCAGCTGAAGCTGCACCAGTGCGGTCTGCCGAAGGCGATGGCGCTGGAGCTGTTCAAGCCGTTCGTGATGAAGCGCCTGGTCGACCTGAACCACGCGCAGAACATCAAGAGCGCCAAGCGCATGGTGGAGCGCGGCCGTACGGTCGTGTACGACGTCCTCGAAGAGGTCATCGCCGAGCACCCGGTCCTGCTGAACCGTGCTCCCACCCTGCACCGCCTCGGCATCCAGGCCTTCGAGCCGCAGCTGGTCGAGGGCAAGGCCATCCAGATCCACCCGCTCGTCTGCACCGCGTTCAACGCGGACTTCGACGGTGACCAGATGGCCGTGCACCTGCCGCTGTCCGCGGAGGCGCAGGCCGAGGCCCGCATCCTGATGCTGTCCTCGAACAACATCCTCAAGCCGGCCGACGGCCGTCCGGTGACGATGCCGACCCAGGACATGGTCCTCGGTCTGTTCTTCCTCACCACCGACGGCGAGATGCGCGACGTCAAGGGCGAGGGCCGCTCGTTCGCGTCCGTGGCCGAGGCGATCATGGCGTTCGACGCCGGCGAGCTCTCGCTGCAGTCGCGCGTGGACATCCGCTTCCCGGTGGGCACCATCCCGCCGCGCGGCTGGACCCCGCCGGCGCGCGAGGAGGGCGAGCCGGAGTGGCAGCAGGGTGACAGCTTCCGGCTGAACACCACCCTGGGCCGCGCGCTCTTCAACGAGCTGCTGCCCGAGGACTACCCGTTCGTCGACTACGAGGTCGGCAAGAAGCAGCTCTCCGAGATCGTCAACGACCTCGCCGAGCGCTACCCGAAGGTCATCGTGGCGGCGACGCTCGACAACCTGAAGGCGTCCGGCTTCTACTGGGCCACCCGTTCCGGCGTCACCGTCGCCATCTCCGACGTCGTCGTTCCCGAGGCGAAGAAGGAGATCGTCCGCGGCTACGAGGCGCAGGACGAGAAGGTCCAGAAGCAGTACGAGCGCGGTCTGATCACCAAGGACGAGCGCACGCAGGAGCTCATCGCGATCTGGACCAAGGCGACCAACGAGGTCGCCGAGGCGATGAACGAGAACTTCCCGAAGACCAACCCGATCTTCATGATGGTGAACTCGGGTGCACGAGGCAACATGATGCAGATGCGTCAGATTGCCGGTATGCGTGGTCTGGTGTCGAACGCGAAGAACGAGACGATCCCGCGGCCCATCAAGGCGTCGTTCCGTGAGGGTCTGTCCGTGCTGGAGTACTTCATCTCCACGCACGGTGCCCGTAAGGGTCTGGCGGACACCGCCCTTCGTACCGCCGACTCGGGTTACCTCACCCGTCGTCTGGTCGACGTCTCCCAGGACGTCATCATCCGCGAGGAGGACTGCGGCACCGAGCGTGGCCTCAAGCTCCACATCGCGGAGCGCGGCGCGGACGGCGTGCTGCGCAAGGCGGACGACGTCGAGACGTCCGTGTACGCGCGCTGCCTCGCCGAGGACATCGTCGTCGACGGCAAGGTGCTGGCCCCGGCCGGTACCGACCTCGGTGACGTGCTCATCGACGAGCTGGTCAAGCACGGCGTCGAGGAGGTCAAGACCCGCTCGGTCCTGACCTGCGAGTCCGCCGTCGGCACCTGCGCGATGTGCTACGGCCGTTCGCTCGCCACCGGCAAGCTGGTCGACATCGGTGAGGCGGTCGGCATCATCGCCGCCCAGTCCATCGGTGAGCCCGGTACCCAGCTGACGATGCGTACCTTCCACACCGGTGGTGTGGCCGGTGACGACATCACCCAGGGTCTGCCGCGTGTCGTCGAGCTCTTCGAGGCCCGTACCCCGAAGGGTGTCGCCCCGATCTCCGAGGCGAGCGGCCGCGTCCGCATCGAGGAGACCGAGAAGACCAAGAAGCTCATCGTCACCCCGGACGACGGCAGCGACGAGACGGCGTTCCCGATCTCCAAGCGTGCGAAGGTCCTGGTCAGCGAGGGCGAGCACGTCGAGGTGGGCCAGCAGCTCACCGTGGGTGCCACCAACCCGCACGACGTGCTGCGCATCCTGGGCCAGCGTGCCGTCCAGGTCCACCTGGTCGGCGAGGTCCAGAAGGTCTACAACTCGCAGGGTGTGTCGATCCACGACAAGCACATCGAGATCATCATCCGGCAGATGCTGCGCCGCGTGACGATCATCGAGTCCGGCGACGCCGAGCTGCTGCCCGGCGAGCTGGTCGAGCGCTCCCGCTTCGAGCAGGAGAACCGTCGTGTGGTCCAGGAGGGCGGTCACCCGGCCTCCGGTCGTCCGCAGCTGATGGGTATCACCAAGGCCTCGCTGGCGACGGAATCCTGGCTGTCGGCCGCCTCCTTCCAGGAGACGACCCGAGTCCTGACGGACGCGGCGATCAACGCCAAGTCCGACAGCCTCATCGGCCTGAAGGAGAACGTCATCATCGGTAAGCTCATCCCGGCCGGTACGGGCCTGTCCCGCTACCGCAACATCCGGGTCGAGCCGACCGAGGAGGCCAAGGCCGCGATGTACTCGGCCGTCGGCTACGACGACATCGACTACTCGCCGTTCGGCACCGGCTCCGGCCAGGCCGTTCCGCTGGAGGACTACGACTACGGTCCGTACAACCAGTAAGCGAGCAGCATGAAGGGCGGTCACCCCACGGGTGGCCGCCCTTCGGCGTGTTCACCGGCCGCGGCCGACGCCGCCACGGGCCCTGCTGCTACAGGCCCTGTGGCTGCGGGCCGCCCTGCGGCTGCAGATACGGCTGCAGGTGGTGCAGCCGGGTGTAGTGGTCCGGGTGGGACGACAGCAGCCGGGCCAGCGCGCTCTCCTCGACGGGCCGCCCGCCGTTCTGAGCGGCCAGCTGGGTCTGCTGCGCCTGCTCCTGCCGGTGCAGCTTGTCGAGTACGGCCGCCAGCATGGGGGCGAAGCCGAGTACGGCGGCATGCTCGTCGGCCCGCAGCTCGGCACGGCGGCCCACGGCGGCCAGCGCGTACGGCACGGCCAGGATCAGCAGCGGCAGGCCGAAGAAGCTGGTGATCGTGGCCAGGGCGATCCCGCCGACGAACAGCACCAGAAAGCCGATGCCGAAGCAGCCGAAGGCACGCGACACCTTGAACATGAAGCCGAAGGACGCCTTCAGCACCCGCCAGGCCACCCGGCCGGGCAGGGCGTACCAGTAGCCGAGCAGCGAGGACCAGGCATGGCCGCCGACATGGTGGCCCAGCTCGTGCGCCATGACGGCGGCCAGTTCGCCGTTGGGCAGCCTGTTCATGGCGAAGCGGGTGACGCCGACGATGTGTCCGGCGGCCGCGACCGCGTTCAGGGAGTCGCTGTCCTCCACCCACAGCTCGTAGTTACGGCCCTCGATGCCGGCGCGGGCCGTCACCTCCCGCCAGACCGGTTCGAGTTTGGCGCGTTCTTGTGGAGTGGGGTAGCGAAGACGGAGCACATGGCGCGCGAGGGCGCTTTCGGTGGGCCGGTGGAACACGAGTGCGCCGCTTGCGAGCCAGGCGAGTATGACGACGATGCCCAGACCGCCGAAGAACAGCGAGACCAGCGCGACAACGAAGAGGCTGCACAGGAAGTTGGGCACGTGCAGCAGCAGGTTCCCCACGGCCGTGGCGTCCGTCCGGCGCTGATCGGCGGAGAGGAAGACCCGCCCCCGGTCGGTGTCGATGTGGTGCGGGTGCGGGTGCTGGTCGGGGACCGGGGGCAGGGACGCAGGCGCCTCCGGGTACTGCGGCGGCACGGGCGCTGCCTGCGGGTACGGGGGTGCCGCTGGTGAGTACTGGGATGGCGCAGCGTCCGGGTACTGGGGCGCTGCCTGCGGATACTGGGGTGCCGCTGGTGCCGCTGGTGCCGCCTGTGGGTACTGCGGGGCCGCGTGGGGGTACTGCGGGGCCGGCTCGGGATGTGGGCGGGCGGGTGGCTCGGAGTGGTCCGGGGGCATGGGCTGGGTCATGGCGGTCGTTCGTTCCTTCACGTGCGGGTGGGGACGGCTGCGGACGGGCGGATCAGCCGACCAGCAGGGATGCGGGCAGCAGGACCGTGCCGGCGCAGAAGGCGATGAGCCCGGTGCGGATCCACTGGTGCTTGCGTACGGCGATCCGGCTGTTCTCCGTCAGGGCGCGGGCCAGCCCGGCCGTGGGACGGTTCTCGGTGTCGGCGAGCGCGGTGTCCAACCGGCCCTGCCGGACGGCCTGTTGGACGTCGCCGAAGTACGACAGCGGCTCCCCCGGTGTCCACGTGCCCAGCTGGTAGCGGGGCAGTACGGCGAGCAGCAGGGCGAACAGCGAGAGCAGGAGCGACAGGGCCCCGGCCCACCACATGACGGTGCCGGCCGCGGAGAGGGCGGACGGGGTCCACTTCCGCCCGGCGAGCAGTCCGCTGAACACACCGGCGCTCATCCCGAGCGCGGCGACCAGGACGGAGGCCTTGTTGTCGGCGTGGGCGATCTCGGTCCGTGTCTCGGCGAGCAGCCGTTCACACAGCCGCGCGGCAGTGGCGGGGACGTCCGGGGCGTCCGGTGCGCCGGGGGCGGCCGGGTCCGTGGCCGTCATGGAGCGCTCCCGGCGCCGTCGTCGTCGCCGGGCGCGACCGGCGCCTCGGCGTCGTCCGGTTCCGCCGTGGGACGCGGGTCCGGCACCGTCGGCGTCGTGCCGTACCCCGGAGGCGGCTGCCAGGCCGGGGGCGGTGGGGCGTAGGCGGGCTGGGGTGGCGGGGGCGGAACGGCGGGGGTGCCGTACGGCCCCGGCATTCCCGGCGACGGCACGAAGGGAGCCGCGGCCGGGACCGGCGGGCCGAAGGGCGCCGCCGGAGCCGCCGTCGGCGGCACCTGCGGGCTGAAGGGGCCCGGCGGAGTTGTCGCCGGCGCCGGTGGAGTCGTCGGCGTCGGAGACGGGGGAGGGCTGGAGGGCTGTGCCTCGGCGGCCGACGTCGGTGGTGTTCCCTCCGTCGTCTCCGGCTGCGGGACCGGTGTCGGCTGTGCCGGTGAGCCGTAGCCGGGTCCGGCGGGCACCGGTGGGCCGTAGCCGGGGCCCTCCGGCAGCAGGGGCGGGTTCTGCGGGACTCCCGGAAGGCGCTGGTTGAGGATGTCGCTGACCGTGCGGAGAGCCAGCTGCTTGGGGCCCTCCAGCTCGTAGCTCTCGGCCGTGTCGCCGCTCAGCAGCTGCTTCACCAGGTCCATCTGCGCCTGGATCATGCGCAGTTGGTCCTCGCGCATGCTGGACATCACCAGCTGGGAGTCCTCGGGGTGCTGGGCGAGATGGAGCGCCCAGGCGTGCACGCCGCCCTGCTGCAGGTGGTACTGGTAGAAGGCGATCTTCTGGGCCTCGATCTGCTGCAACTCGATGTCCTGGCGGCCCTGTTGCAGGGCGAGCTCGTGCCGCTGCCCGCCGGCGAGCATGGCCTGCTCGTGCTGCCAGCGCTGCTGCCGCAGAAGCAGCTCGTGCTGCTGTGCGCCGTACGCGACGGCCCGCTCGATCTGCAGGGCGTCCTGCTGCCGCAGCCTGCGGTCCACCTCGACGTCGACGTCCATGCCGCGCTGGGCCGCGTGGACCTGCTCGGTGGCGGAGTGGTCGATGGCCCGCAGCCGCTGCTGGTGCTCGATGTCGGCCTGGTCGCGCCTGAGCCGCAGGGTCCAGGTGACCTGGAGTCCCGCGGTCGCGCCCAGCGGCCCCAGCACGGTCACCGCCTCCAGCAGCTTCCGTTCGGCCGACGCGCTGTCCGCGACCGCGAAGTCCCGGGTCACCGGCCGGGCGGCCTGCTGGAGCTCGCCGAGCACCAGGGCGGGCACGTCCCGGTGGCCGCTCGCCACGAACCGGGCCGGATCCAGCACCTGCCAGGACAGGTCGACCTCGGCGGTGAACTCGAAGGCGTCGTTGTCGCTCGGCAGCGCGAGGGTCGCCGTGTGCGGGTGGACGCCCATGTCCACCTCGTAGACGGCGGAATAGCGCCTGGCCGTGATCTCGGCGCGCGTCGGCCGCTGCGGCGGCAGGTAGGCCTCGTAGGAACCCTTGGGGGTGGAGAAGACGAGTGCGTGGTCGATACGGACAAGGGACCGGAAGTTGAACTCGAAGCGGGACAGCTGCCGCACGGTGAGCACCGGGTCGACCAGCTGGGTGTGCCGGTCGGCGGGCTGCTGCCACTCGGGTTGCCGGAAGGAGGGCATGGCGTGTCGTCCAGGGGTAGGTCAGCGGGTGGGACGTGGGTCGGTGTGGAGCGCGGTCAGCAGGCGGTCGGTGACCCCGGGCGGCGGAGTGCCGTCCTCGCCCGGCATGGTGCGCAGCAGGTGGTTCAGCCGCTCGTGCTCGGTGGCCGTGGTGACGAGCCTGGGCAGCAGCGCGGCCAGGGCCCACTCGACGGCCGTCGACCGGTCGGCGATGAGCACCCAGGTGCGCAGGATCTGCAGGGCCTGCCGGGTGGCGCGCGGATCGCCCAGCGCGGCCCGCCACAGCAACGGCACGCCCTGCGCGGCGGGGCCGCCGTCGGCGGCCGCGCGGGCGAACCAGCCGAGGACGAGCGGAAGGCCGTACCGCTCGTCGCCCTCGGTGTGCCGGCACGCCCCGACGAAACCGCTCAGCGTCAGGTCGCGCACGGCACGGTCGTCGGTCAGGTGCTCGCACAGCCCGTCGAGAACGCGGTCGCTCGCCGCCGACAGCAGCAACAGCTCCACGGACTCGGCCAGTTCCCGCGCCAGTTCGCCGTCGATGTCGTCGGGCGTGTCCTCGTACAGGCGCCGTACGGCACCGCGCAGGGCGGCCAGCGCCTGCTCCGGGCGCTCCGCCCCGATCAGCCCGTACGCCCTTACCGCCACCCAGCGCAGCCTCGGGTCGTCGCCCTCGCACCAGGCGTCGAGGACGCGGGGGATGTTGGGCGTGCCGACCAGGTGCGACAGGGCGAGCGCGTTGACCGCCACGAGCCGCTGCCGGTACCGCTTGGAGGTCGCCCACGGCTCGATGACCAGCGCCATCGCGGACGGCAGGTCGGTACGGGCGAGGACGGCCACCGTGGAGGCGGCCCGGGTGCGCACCAGCGGGCGGCCGTCGTCCGCGAGCCGGCGCAGCCAGGCGATCAGCGCGGGCCGGGCGGAGGGGTGGCCGGTCCACACCTCGCGCAGCAGCACCAGGGAGGCGCGCTCGTCACGGAACGCGGCCTTCTGCTGGTCGACCGGGCCCCACTCGGTGTGCTCGGGCTCCCCGTACATGCGCGCCCGCGCCAGTTGCAGCCGCTTGCCGACGTGCGTGCCGAAGACGGGCACCTCGGGGACGCGGGCCGGGTTCTCGGTCTCCTGCAGGAACCGGTAGAGCAGGTCGCTCAGTTCGGCGGTGAGCGCGTAGGGCCCGCCGTCGAAGGCGGCGAGCGCGACGAGGAACGCCTTGTCCCGCAGGTGGAGTTCGGACTCCTCCGCCTCGAACCACTCCTGGACCTGGTTCTCCAGGGACACCAGCGAGAACTGTCCTACGGCGTCCTCGGCGACCTCTCCGGTCGCGTACCGGGCGAGCAGCCGGGCGAACGCGGCGGACTCGCGCGGCTGGTGACTGCGCTGCAGGAACTCGGTCACCGGCGGCAGGCCGAGCATCTTCCCGGCCGTCTCCTGGCCGGTGCGGGCGCGCAGCTGGGCGGCGAGCACGTCGGCCGCGGCCGGCGGGTGCCACTCCTCGGCGGTCACGTCGTCCAGCGCGGCGCCGGGATCGAGGGTGACGACGAGGTAGGCGTCCCGCTCGGTGAGGCGTTCGCGGGCGGCGAGCAGATGCGTCCAGCGCAGCGGCTGGTCGCGGCGCGGGGCGAGGTCGCACAAGACATGGCCGCGGGCCTTCGGCTCGCCCCGCTCGCCGCAGAGCCGGTCGGCGAGGCTGTCGGCGGTGGTGTCGCTGACCAGGGTGCGCACGGGCAGGGCACCGAGACGGCGCAGCAGCATCAGGGCGGCCGTGCGCCGGCCGGTGAAGCGGGCGCCGGACAGCACCAGGACCCGGTCGTCGCGCAGCCGGCGCAGCAGGCGGTCCATCAGCCGCTCGTCGGCCGCGAAACCCCGCTCCAGTTCCTCCAGGGTGGCCTCGGGCACCTCACCGGAGGCGGGGGCGCCGGCCCCGGACGCGGCGAGCTGGTAGACCTCCGTGCGGCCGCCCAGGAAGACGTCGCCGGTGAAGTGGCCGCCGCTGATGCCGCCGTGCTGGTCGCCGCCGAGCAGACCGCCGCTGAAGCGGGCCCGGGCGCCGACGTTCATGCTGCGGGGACTGTGGTCGACCAGGTCCCGCCGCGCCGACCAGGCGGTCTGCGGCTGGTCGCGCTCCTCGGGCTCGCCCGGGTCCGCGCCGCCTTCGGCCGGTCTGGGCTCGTCCGCGGCCGGCTCGGTCCCCGCTGCGGCCGCCGGACGGGGCGGTGCCTGGGCCTCGGGCGTGCTCACGCGCCCTCACCCCGCGCGCGCCCGCCGTCCTTGCCGGGGTCGCCGAAGACGACGTCCCCGGTGAAGTGGCCGCCGCTGATGCCGCCGAACTGGCTGCCGCCGATCAGCCCGCCGCTGAAGCTGCCGCCGTGGACGTTGATGACCGGGCCCGGCGCCGGGGCGCTCCCTGATCCGGCCGGTGCCGGGCCGTCCTCGACGGGCGCAGCGGGCCTGCCCGGTGCCGGGCGGTCCCCCGAACCGCCCGGCACCTCCCCCTCCCCCGTGTCACGGTGGTCCTCCTGACGGTGGCCCTCCTGCCGGTCCAGGCCGGCGGGCAGCGGCCCGTGCAGCCAGGCCTTCAGCGGGCCGTTCTTGCTGTCCACCGTCACCGGGCTGAACTCGGCCGCGGGAATGCCCGGGTGGTCGTGGCGCACCACGCCCGCGTACAGGGCGTCCGAGACGCACAGCGCGAAGTCGTCGGACCGCTCGCGCAGGGCGTCGCGCAACAGGCCGGCGTCGAGCAGACGGAAGGCGTGGTTCAGGTCGGAGCCGACCCAGCCGTCGAGTTCGTCCACGGCGACATAGCCGGTGGCGACGACACCGCGCAGCCGGATCTGGGCGGAGCGTGACGCCATGCGGTTGACGGCGTGCAGCTCGGCCGGGACCTCCTTGAGCAGGACGCGCAGCAGCGTCGTGACCGAGGCGTTCGCATCGATGAGCTCCAGGACCGCGTCCCCGCGGTCGGCGCGCAACCGCCGGGTCTCGTCGATGCCGGCGCGTTCCAGGGTGCGGTCGGTGATGTCGTAGAGCATGCGCCGCAGATAGGCCTGCTCCACGTCGTCTCGGTCGCTGAACCTCTCGATGTCCAGCAGCAGGATCGTACGGCTCACGGGGTCGGTCATCGTCGCCTCTCGGGGGGGTTCCGCCGTGCAGGGCAGCAGAGTGGCTGCGCAGCGGCGGCGGATGTGAGGGCGGATGACGCAGTCGAAGTGTGACCGTGTGCACAGAGTGACCCCGGGGGCCGCGGTTGCCCTTCGGGGGCTTTTGGCTTCGGTCCCTTCGGGGGTGGCGGTGGTGGCCGGGGCGCTCTTCGGGGTCGGTGCCTTTTTGGGGCCTGATGGCCGACGTCGCGCTTCGGACGGCCGTGGTGGCTGCGGTCCAGGCTGCCGCCGGCACGCTGTCACCGTCCTGCGGCTGTCACCCGTCCGGCGGCACGGGTGACCGCTGTCATCGGCATCACCCATCTGGCGGGACCCTGGTGACTGCTGTCACCGTCCTACGGGTTGTCACCCACCTGGCGGCCCCGATGCCCGCCGTAACCCAGCTGGGGCCCCACGGCCCGCCGTCACCCGCCCGGCTGCCCCACTGCCGTCACCCGCCTGGCGGCCCCGATGCCCGCCGTAACCCAGCCGGGGTCCCACGGTCTGCCGTCACCCGCCTGGCGGCCCCACTGCCGTCACCCGCCTGGCGGCCTCGATGCGCGCCGTAACCCAGCTGGGGTCCCACGGTCCGCCGTCACCCGCCTGGCGGCCCCACTGCCGTCACCCCGCCTGGCGGCCTCGATGCCCGCTGTAACCCAGCTGGGGTCCCACGGTCCGCCGTCACCCGCCTGGCGGCCCCAGGTGCCCTCCGTCATCTCCAGCGGCACCGTGGACCCACCCTCCGCGGCCCGGTGCCCCCGTCACCCCTCCGCCGGTGGCCCCGGTGGCGACGGGATCCACGGGGCGCCCGGGGACGGAGCGGAGGCTGCGGCAGCTATCCGGCGCAGTACGTCGGGGCGGTGGATCAGCAGGGCCCGGCGGCCCGTGGTGACCGCGTGTTTGTCGCGCAGTTCCTTCAGCAGGCGCTGGACCATCTCGCGGGAGGCCCCCACCGAGCCCGCCAGCTCCTGTTTGCTCAGCGGGACGGAGACCTCGATGCCTTCCTCGGTGCGGCGGCCGTGCGTGCGGGCCAGGTCCAGCAGCAGGACGGCGAGCCGCTCGCGCACGTTCATGGAGGCGAACTCCAGCCGGCGCCGGTCGGCCGCGCGGGTGCGGTCGGCGGTGAGGCCCAGCAGGGCGAAGGAGGCGGCGGGGGAGTGGCGCAGGAAGTCCCGGAACCGCTCGTGCTCCACGGCCAGCGAGCGCACCGGCTCCAGCGCGGTCACCGTGGCCGAGCGCGGCCGCCCGGTGAGCGCCGCCGACTCGCCGACGATGTCACCGGGGCCGCGCAGCGCGAGCAGCGCCTCGTATCCGTTGGCGGCCGCCGCGGTGACCTTGGTCCAGCCCTGCACGAGAAAGAGCACGTGGGAGGATGGCTCGTGCTGGTGGATCAGCACCGTGCGGGCGGTGAAGGCCAGCTCCCGGCCGAGGGCGAGCAGCGTCTCCCGGTCCTCGGTTTCCAGCCGGGCCAGGAAGGGCACCCGGTCGTCAAGGCCGCCGTCGTCCCGTGCAGACGCGGTCGTCCCAGTGTTCGCCATGCCGGCCCCCCGATTGTTCACCCGCAGCGGACGGATCAACGTACTGAAAGCGCACCAGGCATATCCCCGGCAAGAGCGGAAACCGGCCAGCCGCGGCCGAAGGGCGGTTTCCGGCCCTGCGACCAGGCATGACCCCGTGCCGTGGCGTCCCCGGGGCGGGCGCAGGACAACTGGGACGAATCCTGGCCGGCGAGGTGGGAAGTCCGGCGTGTCGGTGCCCGCTCCATTTGTTTTGACCGAAGTCCGTGAGGTAGGTACGCTCAGACCTTGTGCCTGGGGTGTGCCCTGGCTCTCGTGCGTGCCTTGAAACCGCATCGTGAGCTATGAGCGGCCACCGTAATCTGTGCTCTTTTCGCCTTGCGGCGGGAGTCCGCCGGATTCGACACACCCGACCGCGTGGGTCGGCGATGTTCCAGGTTAGCTGTACCCATCGGCACACAGAAACCGGAGAAGTAGTGCCTACGATCCAGCAGCTGGTCCGCAAGGGCCGGCAGGACAAGGTCGAGAAGAACAAGACGCCCGCACTCGAGGGCTCCCCTCAGCGTCGTGGCGTCTGCACGCGTGTGTTCACGACCACCCCGAAGAAGCCGAACTCGGCCCTCCGCAAGGTCGCGCGTGTGCGTCTGACCAGCGGCATCGAGGTCACCGCTTACATTCCGGGTGAGGGACACAACCTGCAGGAGCACTCCATCGTGCTCGTGCGCGGCGGCCGTGTGAAGGACCTGCCGGGTGTTCGCTACAAGATCATCCGCGGCTCGCTCGACACCCAGGGTGTCAAGAACCGCAAGCAGGCTCGCAGCCGTTACGGCGCCAAGAAGGAGAAGTAAGAATGCCTCGTAAGGGCCCCGCCCCGAAGCGCCCGGTCATCATCGACCCGGTCTACGGTTCTCCTCTGGTGACCTCCCTGATCAACAAGGTGCTGCTGAACGGCAAGCGCTCCACCGCCGAGCGCATCGTCTACGGCGCCATGGAGGGCCTGCGCGAGAAGACCGGCAACGACCCGGTCGTCACGCTCAAGCGCGCTCTCGAGAACATCAAGCCGACCCTCGAGGTCAAGTCCCGCCGTGTCGGTGGCGCCACCTACCAGGTGCCGGTCGAGGTCAAGCCCGGCCGTGCCAACACCCTGGCGCTGCGCTGGCTGGTCGGTTACTCCCGCGCCCGTCGCGAGAAGACCATGACCGAGCGTCTCCTCAACGAGCTTCTCGATGCCTCCAACGGCCTCGGTGCGGCCGTGAAGAAGCGCGAGGACACCCACAAGATGGCCGAGTCCAACAAGGCCTTCGCGCACTACCGCTGGTAGTCGCTACCCACATCGAGACCGAGAGAAGACTGAAGCCTTATGGCTACCACTTCACTTGACCTGGCCAGGGTCCGGAACATCGGGATCATGGCCCACATCGACGCGGGCAAGACGACCACCACCGAGCGGATCCTGTTCTACACCGGCGTTTCGTACAAGATCGGTGAGGTCCACGACGGCGCTGCCACCATGGACTGGATGGAGCAGGAGCAGGAGCGTGGCATCACGATCACCTCTGCTGCCACCACTTGCCACTGGCCGCTGGAGAACGTCGACCACACCATCAACATCATCGACACCCCGGGTCACGTCGACTTCACCGTCGAGGTGGAGCGCTCCCTGCGCGTGCTCGACGGTGCGGTGACGGTGTTCGACGGCGTCGCCGGCGTCGAGCCCCAGTCCGAGACGGTGTGGCGTCAGGCGGACCGCTACGGCGTTCCGCGTATCTGCTTCGTCAACAAGCTCGACCGCACGGGTGCCGAGTTCCACCGCTGCGTCGACATGATCTCCGACCGCCTGGGCGCGCAGCCGATCGTGATGCAGCTCCCGATCGGTGCCGAGGCCGACTTCAAGGGCGTCGTGGACCTGGTCCGCATGAAGGCGCTCGTGTGGTCCGCCGAGGCCACCAAGGGCGAGATGTACGACGTCGTCGACATCCCGGACACCCACACCGAGGCTGCCGAGGAGTACCGCGGCAAGCTGCTCGAGGCCGTGGCCGAGAACGACGAAGAGATCATGGAGCTGTACCTGGAGGGCACCGAGCCCACCGAGGAGCAGCTGTACGCCGCGATCCGTCGTATCACCATCGCGTCCGGCAAGGGCACCGGCACCACCGTGACCCCGGTGTTCTGCGGTACCGCGTTCAAGAACAAGGGCGTCCAGCCCCTGCTCGACGCGGTCGTGCGCTACCTGCCGTCCCCGGTCGACATCGAGGCCATCGAGGGCCACGACGTCAAGGACGCCGAGGTCGTCGTCAAGCGCAAGCCGTCCGACGAGGAGCCGCTGTCGGCGCTGGCGTTCAAGATCATGAGCGACCCGCACCTCGGCAAGCTCACCTTCGTCCGGGTCTACTCGGGCCGCCTGGAGTCCGGCTCTTCGGTGCTGAACTCCGTCAAGGGCAAGAAGGAGCGCATCGGCAAGATCTACCGCATGCACGCCAACAAGCGTGAGGAGATCGAGTCGGTGGGCGCCGGTGACATCGTCGCCGTCATGGGCCTGAAGCAGACCACCACCGGTGAGACGCTGTCCGACGACAAGAACCCGGTCATCCTGGAGTCCATGGACTTCCCGGCGCCGGTCATCCAGGTCGCCATCGAGCCCAAGTCGAAGGGCGACCAGGAGAAGCTGGGCGTCGCGATCCAGCGCCTGGCCGAGGAGGACCCGTCCTTCCAGGTCCACTCGGACGAGGAGACCGGCCAGACCATCATCGGTGGTATGGGCGAGCTGCACCTCGAGGTGCTGGTCGACCGTATGCGCCGTGAGTTCAAGGTCGAGGCCAACGTCGGCAAGCCGCAGGTGGCGTACCGCGAGACGATCCGCAAGGCCGTCGAGCGCGTCGACTACACCCACAAGAAGCAGACCGGTGGTACCGGTCAGTTCGCGAAGGTGCAGATCGGCATCGAGCCGCTCGAGGGTGGCGACACCTCGTACGAGTTCGTGAACAAGGTGACCGGTGGTCGTATCCCGAAGGAGTACATCCCTTCGGTCGACGCCGGTGCGCAGGAGGCCATGCAGTTCGGCATCCTCGCCGGCTACGAGATGACCGGCGTCCGCGTCATCCTCCACGACGGTGCCTACCACGAGGTCGACTCCTCCGAGCTCGCCTTCAAGATCGCCGGTTCGCAGGCCTTCAAGGAGGCCGCGCGCAAGGCTTCGCCCGTGCTGCTCGAGCCGATGATGGCCGTCGAGGTCACCACGCCCGAGGACTACATGGGTGAGGTCATCGGCGACATCAACTCCCGCCGTGGCCAGATCCAGGCCATGGAGGAGCGGGCCGGTGCCCGCGTCGTGAAGGGCCTCGTGCCCCTTTCGGAGATGTTCGGTTACGTCGGCGACCTGCGCAGCAAGACGTCCGGCCGGGCCAGCTACTCCATGCAGTTCGACTCCTACGCCGAGGTTCCGCGGAACGTCGCCGAGGAGATCATCGCGAAGGCCAAGGGCGAGTAACGCACCGCGTTCACACGCTTTAGGCTTGACTCCGGAGCCTCAAGGGGCATTCAGCCGCAATCCCGGATGAATGCCCCGGGTTCCGGGCTTTCCAGCAAAGATCACCTGGCGCCGATGAAGTAAGGCGTACAGAACCACTCCACAGGAGGACCCCAGTGGCGAAGGCGAAGTTCGAGCGGACTAAGCCGCACGTCAACATCGGCACCATCGGTCACATCGACCACGGTAAGACGACCCTCACGGCCGCCATTACCAAGGTGCTGCACGACGCGTACCCGGACCTGAACGAGGCCACCCCGTTCGACAACATCGACAAGGCGCCCGAGGAGCGCCAGCGCGGTATCACCATCTCCATCGCGCACGTCGAGTACCAGACCGAGGCGCGTCACTACGCCCACGTCGACTGCCCGGGTCACGCGGACTACATCAAGAACATGATCACCGGTGCCGCCCAGATGGACGGCGCGATCCTGGTGGTCGCCGCCACCGACGGCCCGATGCCGCAGACCAAGGAGCACGTGCTCCTGGCCCGCCAGGTCGGCGTTCCGTACATCGTCGTCGCCCTGAACAAGGCCGACATGGTGGACGACGAGGAGATCCTGGAGCTCGTCGAGCTCGAGGTCCGTGAGCTCCTCTCCGAGTACGAGTTCCCGGGCGACGACGTTCCGGTCGTCAAGGTCTCCGCTCTGAAGGCCCTCGAGGGCGAGAAGGAGTGGGTGGACTCCGTCCTCAACCTGATGAACGCCGTCGACGAGTCGATCCCGCAGCCGGAGCGCGACGTCGACAAGCCGTTCCTGATGCCGATCGAGGACGTCTTCACCATCACCGGTCGCGGTACGGTCGTCACCGGCCGTATCGAGCGTGGTGTCCTCAAGGTCAACGAGACCGTCGACATCATCGGCATCAAGCAGGAGAAGACCACCACCACGGTCACCGGCATCGAGATGTTCCGCAAGCTGCTCGACGAGGGCCAGGCCGGTGAGAACGTCGGTCTGCTGCTCCGCGGCATCAAGCGCGAGGACGTCGAGCGCGGCCAGGTCATCATCAAGCCGGGCTCGGTCACCCCGCACACCGAGTTCGAGGCGCAGGCCTACATCCTCTCCAAGGACGAGGGTGGCCGCCACACGCCGTTCTTCAACAACTACCGTCCGCAGTTCTACTTCCGTACGACGGACGTGACCGGCGTCGTGACCCTCCCCGAGGGCACCGAGATGGTCATGCCGGGTGACAACACCGAGATGAAGGTGGAGCTCATCCAGCCCGTCGCCATGGAAGAGGGCCTGAAGTTCGCCATCCGTGAGGGTGGCCGCACCGTGGGCGCCGGCCAGGTCACCAAGATCACGAAGTAAGTTCCGCTTGCTTCGAGGTCGACCTGACCTTGGAGAGGCCCGTACGACTCCGGTCGTACGGGCCTCTTCGTCGTTTTCGGCGCCCACAGGGAGCGGACGGGGGAGGGCTGTCGTTCCGCAGCGATTGCCGTACGATGCGCCCTCGTGTCCATACAGAATCCGTACCCGTGGGGACCCCCGTACGGCGGCCCGCCGCCTCCGCCGGTGAACATTCCGGCGAAGGACTTGCGGCCTCGGCGCATCTGGTACCTGGTGGCCGCGCTGCTGGGGCTCGTACTGGCCGGTGTCGGTATCGCCTTCATCGTCGCGACGGTGAAGGACACCGTGAACTCGGTCGACACCGCCCACAGCTTCTCCAGCGGTGACTCGCGGACGTTCAGCTTCGTCCGGGGGAAGACCAAGGCGATCTACGTCTCCCAGTCCGGGCAGGGCCATGTCGTCTGCCGGATCCCGGACATGCGGTCCGGGTCGATGACCCAGCCGGACAGCACCTTCCGCATCACCCTCGGTTCCCGCTCCTGGGACCGCGTCCTCGAGGTGAAGCCCGGCAGCAGCGGCGACTACACGCTCACCTGCACCTCGGAGCTGCCGGCCGAGTTCGCGCTGGGAGACAAGCCCCGGGTGGGAGCCACGATCGGGAGCATCGCCGCGGGGATCGTCTGTTTCCTCGCCGCGCTCGCCGTGGCCACGACCATCACCATCGTCACCGCCGTACGTCGCGGCCGCCACCGCAGGCGGCTCGCCGCCGCGCTTGCCCCTCCACCGCAGTGGGGCCCACCGCCTGGCTGGATGCCTTAGCACGCTGCCGCCAACAGGCCATCGACTCGGTCGAAAAGGCCAAGGATCAGGGAGCGCGCAACGCGACGACGCCGCTGTTGACCTATGCGGACCACCAGCACATGACGCCCCACGAGGTGCGCGAGCTGACCACGAAGGCGCATTACGCGTACATGGCAGGCGGCGACCAGAGCGACACCGATGACACGCGGGGCTGGTGACATGCGGCGCCTCATCGCCCTTCCCTCGCTCGTGGCCCTGCTGCTCGCTTCGGCGGCGTGCGGTTCCGGCGGCACGAAGAACGCCGAGACCGGCGACAGCACCAGGAAGACCTGCGAGGACCTGTTCGGCACGGCGGGCGAGAAGTGGGTGAAGAACAACAGCACACAGGAAACCGGCCTGGTGGACGTGAAAGACCTCAAGACCGCCAAGGCCGATTTCTATGACGACGCCCGGTCGTGGAACCCCACGAGCAAGGCGACCCCCTCTTTCATGCCCGCTGAGCTGTGCCGGGTCGCGTACCGGGGCCGGCAACGGCGCACGAGCCGCCTGTCGATCAGCTACGGCGCGTCCGTCTTCCTCTTCGGTTCACCGTTCGGCGAGAAATCCGACGTGTACGACGAGGAAAAGCTGGTCCGCGTCAACTCCGACGCCGAACTGGTGGTGCGGAAGGACAACGGCAGCTACGACTACTCGGTCTACGTCAAGTGCCGGACACCCGGCACACCCGCGGCCCAGGAGACGGGGGTGCCGCTCGCCGGCTCCATGACCGACACCCTCACCCGGAACACCGGAACCGAGCCCCACCTGCAGTTCCTCCTGCACTCCGCGCAGGTGGTGGCGAAGGAATTCGGCTGCCTGAACCATCACGTCGTTCCGGCGAAGGCTCCTGTGGCAGGGTGATCTCGGCCCATACGGTCTTGCGCGGAGTCCGGCCCGTCGAGACACCCCAGCGGTCGGCCAACGCGTCCACGAGGACCAGGCCCCGGCCCGAGTCCTCCTCGGCATCCGGACGTCGCATCCCGGGCAGGCGGTCACCGCGCGTGTCGGTCACTTCGATACGGAGCGTGCCGCCGACGACGTAGAGCGTGAGCCGGAAGTTCCGCCCCGGAACGCGGCCGTGGGTCGCGGCGTTGGCCACCAGCTCGGCCACGATGTGCGCGGCAGCGTCCAACGGGAGTCCCCAGGTGCGCAGTTGCTCTGCGGCCAGGAGGCGGGCCAGGCGGGCGCCGCGACGCGTAGGGGACAGGAGAACCGTGAAGTTGGGAATGGGGCTGGTGAGTTCTGCCGGGGGCTCTGCGCTCTCGGCGGTTTCTTGATTCATGTCACTCAGAGTGTCCTGATGTGTTTCCTTGGGTGAGTGACAACGCCTGCACGTACGGTGACTGTCCCGGCTTTGTCCCGGCTGTCTCGCCTGTCTCGGGCGTTGTACGAGTACAGGTGCGCGTCGGAGGAGGGGCGATGGGTGACGGTGCGGACGAGGCGGGTTGGGACGTCGAGCCGGGTGATGAGATCGAGCCGGTGGTCCAGGCGGTGGGGCGCCTGCTCAGGATGTGCCGGGAGGCGGCCGGGCTGAGCGCGGCCGAGCTGGCCGAGGCCCTGGGCTACGGCGAGGACATGATCCGCAAGACCGAGCGCGGCGTGCGGATTCCCCGGCCTGAGCTGCTGGACAGGGCGGACCAGATCCTGAAGGCGCGGGGGCATCTGAGGGCCTTCATGGAGGACATGCGGAAGGCGCGGTACCCGAAGAAGGTGCGCGAGCTGGCGGAGTTGGAGGGGCGGGCGGTGGAGATGTTGCTGTACGGCAGCCACAACATCCATGGCCTGTTGCAGACGGAGGAGTACGCGCGAGCGCTGCTTCGCACCTGGCGTCCGGCTTACTCGCCGGACGAGCTGGAGCGCATGGTGGCCGCGCGGATGGCCAGGAAGGCCGTCTTCGAGCGCTCGCCTGCACCGGAGTTCAGCTTTGTCCAGGAAGAGGTGACGCTCCGCCGCCCTGTCGGGGACACAATGGTGTTGCGCCGACAGCTCGAACACATGCTGGAGGTGGCCCGGTTGCCGTTCGTGGAGCTTCAGGTCATGCCGACCGCCCGCGCGAACCACCCTGGAACGGGGGGCCGTATCCAAGTGCTGAAGTTCGCGGACGGTACGGGGATGGGCCGTACCGACGGTGACTTCTCGGGCCGCCCGGTCTCGACCCCGAGGCAGCTCCGCCTCCTCGACCTGCGCTATGGCATCATCCGGGCTCAGGCACTCACGCCAGAGGAGTCTCTGGTCTTCATCGAGCAAGCGCTGGGAG
Source organism: Streptomyces barringtoniae (assembly GCF_020819595.1). Classification (GTDB taxonomy): domain Bacteria; phylum Actinomycetota; class Actinomycetes; order Streptomycetales; family Streptomycetaceae; genus Streptomyces; species Streptomyces barringtoniae. Next base: position 298,963 of record NZ_JAJHNP010000008.1, on the reverse strand, counting down.
AACTATGAGCACCCCGGAACTCCACTGGTTCAAGAGCAGCTACAGCGACAGCAGCAACGGAAACGACTGCCTCGAGGTCGCCCCCACCCCCACCACCATCCACATCCGCGACTCCAAGAACACCGACGGCCCGCAGCTCGCCGTCACCCCGGCCACCTGGACCGGCTTCGTCGTGTACGCCTCACGGAACGTCTAGGCTGCCGTAAAGGAAACGCCAAGGCCGCAGCTCAACGCGCCGATAAAACAGGGCCATTTGCTAGCGTGACGTGGTCACGTCGAAGCAGTGGACGGGGGTCATCGTGGCGGGAAGCGGCGGCGAACACGCCGTGGGAATGCGGCTCAACCACTTGCCGGACGGTCCGGGCGGTGGCGGATCAGCGAGTGGTAGCGGGCCCGACCTCGCGCACTCCCCGGACGAGAAGAAGGCTGCAGCGGACACCCTCTACAACGACATCGAACCGCACACCAAAACGGCGGGGAAGTGGGCGGACGACGAGACGGGCGCTGTGGTGAAGGCGTTCGATGCGAAGGACGGGCATGGCTGGCTCACGTCCAGTGCCGTGAGCAAGGCGCACAAGATCTGGGGCGAACAGGTCCAGAACTTCCTGACCCGGCTGGCGGGAGACGAATCGGCTCTCCGGTACAGCAACACCCTGTTGACCGGTACGGACGCCGGAGTGGGCGGTACGGCACGCAAGGTGTCCGTGTTCGACACCTACTCACCGCCGCCGGGTCACTGACAGACAGTCGAGGCCTCTCGCACGCCACCAGAACCAACGGGGACCCATGCCGACCTATCACGAGATCCTGACGACCGACCTGTCCACGCTCACCACGGCCGCCGAACGCTGGGACGGCATGGCGAAGGAGCTCAACAAGCAGGAGACCGCGTACCGGCGGGACGTGCACGGCATCACTCTGCGCCCGACCTTCGCCGGTGAGAGCCGGCAAGCCGCCAACGCGCGCTTCGGTGTCAGGCTCACGGAGTACCAGAGCGCCCAGACCGAGGCCAAGGCGATCGCCTCGCTCCTCCGCGATGCGCACACCCAGTTCGTGGACCTGCGCAAGAAGCTGGAGTCGGCCCGGAAGGACGCGATCGCCGCAGGCATGAAGGTGTCCGATCAGGGCGTGGTCTCGTACGACACCGAGAAGCTCAGCCAGGGCGAGAAGCAGGAACTGGCGCACGACCCCGACTCGCAGGAGAGCGTCCGTAAGTCGGTCGCCTCCTGGCAGGCCGTCATCGACAAGTGCGTGAAGGACGTGAACGACGCCGACAAGGGCGTCGAGGTCGCCTTCGCCGCCGTCGTGAAAGGCCCCGACATGGGCGACGGCACGGTCCCCGGCTTCAACGGCAAGGCGCAGGGCGACATCGAGAAGTACGAGGCCCAGGAGGCGGACGACATCGCCCGGCGGGTCGCACACGGTGACAAGGTCTCCGCCGCCGACCTGGCCGAGCTGCGCCGCGCCTTCCGGGACAACAAGGGCGACAAGGCGTTCAGCCAGACCTTCCTGCACGGCCTGGGGCCGGACAACACGATCAAGTTCACCAACGAGCTGAACGATCTCGCCTACTCGTCCGACAAGAGCCACCAGAACGTGTACATGGACCTGGAGGGCGGGCTGGCCGACGCTGTCGCCAACGCCACGCAGGTGCCGGGCTCGGTCGCCGACATGCCGCCGGGATCACCGAAGTTCAAGGCATGGCTGGACAGTGCCGACGGTGCCTTCTACCGCCAGTGGATGCAGGGGCTGGAGAAGTACGGCACAAAGAACTACGGCTCCACGTCGAATCCGCTGTACGGCTACCAGTCCGTCGTCGGCATGATGCAGCAGAGCGGCACCAAGTACGACGACCAGTTCCTGTACCAGATGGGCGACGACATGATCGGCGCCGAGAAGAAGCATGCGGGCCTCTTCACCGGATGGGGAACGGGCCACGACGGCGTCCGTGCCGACGCCCTCGACGGGCTCCTCGCCGTGATGAGCAACAACCCCGATGCCGCGACTCACTTCTTCGATCCGGCTGGCAACGGCAGCGGCGCCGACCATGTCGGCAATGATCACCTGCACTACCTGCTCAACGCCCGGGACTGGCCGAAGGACATACTCGACGGCACGGGCTTTTCGACCATTGACGATCCCTTGAGCCGGACGGGGCTGGGTGCGGCGCTCGAAGCCGCGGCGACCGGGCATCCTCCTCTCGCCGCAGGCCAGGACCCGTGGCCCGAGGTGCGCCATAACGCAGCACAGACCCGTGTCATGGCTGACATCATTGACCAGCTCAAGCCGAGTTCCGACACGAGCACGTCCGTGCCCACGAATCTCCGGCAGCCGATCGCCGACGCGCTGGGCGAGTACGCATCGGACACCCATCAGATCCTGGCCGGGGTGGACACCGACTACATCAAGTACGGCGACATCAACGGCTCGGTCAGCTACGGACACGGTTACTTCACCGACAAGGCGGGCCACATCCATCTGGCGACTGATCCCAAGACCCTTGTGCAGGTGATGCGCGGTCTCTCGGACGATCCCAATGCCTATGCGACGTTGCAGAAGGCCGAGGATCGGCACATCAACTACGAACTGGACAAGCTGCCGCACGGAGTCCTTCACCAGAACGTCAGCTCGAAGTTCGAGAACATCGGAACGGTGCGCGCAACCTACAGTGTCATCCAAGAGGACGTCATCAACGACGACCGCATGAGCAAGTATGCGGCCGCCGACTGGAAGGCGAAGGTCGCCTATCACGTGATCGGCGGTGCGGTGACGCCGCTGTACTTCACGGCCGGCGAAACGTCCATCGCCTACGGTGACTCCTTGCAGCGTGGCGTGGACACGGTGACCTGGCAGATGGACAACGAGTGGAAGGCCAGTGCGGACGCCGAGGCCAATGCCAAGGTCGCCGACACCTTCCTTTCGGCGAACAAGCATTTGCCGCTGCTGATCAACGGGTGGGCCGATGGGCGGCCGGACATCGACATGAACGACACGGACGACAAGAACAAGGTCGAGAACCTGACCACAGCGGCGCTGGCCGGCCAGACCCGAGGAATCACGAACGCTAGGAATTACCTGGTCGACACCACGAACTGAGACAGACCGAGACCGTGTCCACAGAAAGCAGCCACCCCGCCATGTCGCCACCCTCGGCGCCGAGCCCCCGCCGACTCCGCCTGAAGATCACGGTTACTGTTGTCTGTCTGGCCATGGCCGGTGGCATCGCGAGCTGGCTGTGGCTGGGACAGGCCGCAGACTCCGGGATGTGTCAGGAGCTACTGGGTGACAAGAGAGTGCGCTCGGCGCTGGCAGAGCAGTATCGGAGTGATCTGAGCTGCTCAGAACTGGGGGCGGCCGCGAAGCGTGCCACTACGGGTGCTTCGTCGGGCAAGCACTCCCTTCAGCAGGCGCGATCCATGCAGAATCTGTTGCTGGCCATGGACGACAAGATCGGTACGGGGGCACGACGCATGGACCCCGCGCTTGCCGTCCCCTTCGCCGAAGCGCTGGCCGACTATGCGGACGACACGGACCAGATCCTGACGTCCGTGAACGTCGACTACATCCGCGCGGACACCCGGTCGACCTCCCCGTGGCAGGACCGGGCCGGCGTGCACATGTCCGTTTCCTTGGATTCCCTGATCCACGTCCTGCGGGGGCTGTCGGACAGCCCCGCCGCGTACGCCACGGTTCGCGAAGCCGCCACCCGGCACATCGCGGCCGACTTCGCGGCGACCCCTCGCACCGCCGACAAGGTCACGCTCGGCCTGCGCGCCAAACTGGCCGGTCGGATCCTCGGCTCCCTGGACGGCGTCGCCCAGAAGGTCACGCAGGACAAGGGGCAAACCGAGGGACAGAAATGGGGCGCGGACGTTGACGCGCGCCTTGCGGCGAACGCGGAGGCGCCGCCCGCCTATCGTGAGGATCCAGCCGGCCACCTGCTGTACTCGTGGAAACGGGAGCTGAAAGATGCAGGCCCGCAGGACTCACTGACACAACAGGACTCACTGACACAAATGGAAGCGCAGAGCCAGGACATGACCCGGTTGTGGGCCCAGGCGCTTCGGCTTGAGCGTGGGACGCAGAACTCACTCCGCGAGGAGTCCCGCGACAATGCGATCGCAGCCCGCAGCGACGCCCTGGACCAGCTGCGGTGACTTGAGGCGCTCGGCTCCGAACGCGGTGCGTCACCCTCACTGTCGCTTGTGCCATGGCGGCCGGTGGAGTCGCGGCGCGGCTGCTTCTGAGGGAGGGCCTGAGCGGAGCCTTCGCCGGGCTGGAGTCATCCACCGGCCTCGGCATCCCGGCCGAGAGTCGACGCGACACGGTCGGCGCCCATGCGTCCGCGCTTGCCGTGGTGTACGCAAGGTGCCGCGATGACTCCGTCGTGTTCATGGCCCAGCAGAAGGACGGCACTCACGGGTACACCTTCATCCACCAGGCCTTTCACGCCTACGTGGCCGCGGAGGCCACCCGACCGGGCTGCAGCCCCGCTGCAGATCCGGATCCCGGACCGACCGCAACCGGCCCGCACAGCCGCGGTACGGCTGCTGACCCGTGCCCCCGGTTTGACCCCCGCCACCCCAGGGGTATTCTCTCCGCCCCGATTGGCATCCGCCCCGCCCCATATGGCAGACTGTCCGAGTTGCTCGGTCGAGTGTTGATGCTGCGCGCCTCCCGCCGGGAGGACCGGAAGCGAGTCCCACAGTACTCGTCGTCCTAACTGCCCTCGGGCAGCACTGGGGCGGACGTACGGGAATCTTCCGGGAAGTGTGAGCGCGGCACCGGCCAGGCGCCCGGTGGGCCCGAGGTCCCCGGTCCGCGGTTCCGGAAGGGCCGTCGCATTCCCCGCAGGGATGTTCGAGAGATGGGACATCTGTGTCAGCGGAAGAGCGACACGCCCGACCGCGTGGGTCGGAGAAACGACGGCAGCAGAAGGAATCCGCCGGGTTCCAGAGCGTGAGAAGAGACAGGACTACTGAGTAGCCATGGCGGGACAGAAGATCCGCATCCGGCTCAAGGCCTACGACCACGAGGTCATCGACTCCTCGGCGAAGAAGATCGTCGAGACGGTGACCCGCACTGGTGCGTCGGTCGCGGGCCCGGTGCCGCTGCCCACTGAGAAGAACGTGTACTGCGTCATCAAGTCGCCGCACAAGTACAAGGACTCGCGCGAGCACTTCGAGATGCGCACGCACAAGCGCCTGATCGACATTCTCGACCCCACCCCCAAGACCGTTGACTCTCTGATGCGACTCGACCTTCCGGCCGGTGTCGACATCGAGATCAAGCTCTGAGGGTCGGTGAGCTGAGAATGGCTAAGCAGATCAAGGGCATCCTGGGCGAGAAGCTCGGCATGACGCAGGTGTGGGACGAGAACAACCGTGTTGTTCCGGTCACCGTCGTCAAGGCCGGCCCCAACGTCGTCACCCAGGTCCGTACGAACGACGTCGACGGCTACGAGTCGGTCCAGATCGCCTTCGGCGAGATCGACCCGCGCAAGGTGAACAAGCCCCTCAAGGGCCACTTCGCCAAGGCCGACGTCACCCCGCGCCGCCACCTCGTCGAGATCCGCACCGCGGACGCCTCCGAGTACACGCTCGGCCAGGAGATCACCGCCGAGGTGTTCGAGGCCGGTGTCAAGGTCGACGTGACCGGCAAGAGCAAGGGCAAGGGCTTCGCCGGTGTCATGAAGCGCCACAACTTCCGTGGCCTCGGCGCCGGACACGGCACCCAGCGCAAGCACCGCTCGCCCGGTTCCATCGGTGGCTGCGCCACCCCGGGCCGCGTGTTCAAGGGCCTCCGCATGGCGGGTCGCATGGGCAACGAGCGGGTCACCACCCAGAACCTGACCGTCCACGCCGTTGACGCGGAGAAGGGTCTGCTGCTCATCAAGGGCGCGGTTCCCGGTCCGAACGGCGGCCTCGTCCTGGTCCGCACCGCGGCCAAGGGGGCCTGAGGTAACCGATGAGCACTGTTGACATCCTTTCGCCGGCTGGCGACAAGGCCGGTTCCGTCGAGCTCCCCGCGGAGATCTTCGACGCCAAGGTCAGCGTTCCGCTGATCCACCAGGTCGTCGTCGCGCAGCTGGCCGCTGCCCGCCAGGGCACGCACAAGACCAAGACCCGCGGTGAAGTCCGTGGTGGCGGCAAGAAGCCGTACCGCCAGAAGGGCACCGGTCGCGCCCGCCAGGGTTCGACCCGCGCGCCGCAGTTCGCCGGTGGTGGCGTCGTGCACGGTCCCGTGCCGCGCGACTACTCGCAGCGCACCCCGAAGAAGATGAAGGCCGCCGCCCTGCGCGGTGCCCTCACCGACCGGGCGCGTCACAACCGCATCCACGTCGTCTCCGGCGTGGTCGAGGGCGAGACCCCCAGCACCAAGGCCGCCAAGTCGCTGTTCGGCAAGATCTCGGAGCGCAAGAACCTGCTCCTGGTCGTCGACCGCGCCGACGAGGCCGCGTGGCTGTCCGCCCGCAACCTGCCCCAGGTCCACATCCTGGAGCCGGGCCAGCTGAACACGTACGACGTTCTCGTCTCGGACGACGTGGTCTTCACCCAGGCCGCTTTCGAGTCCTTCGTCGCCGGCCCGAAGGCCAACGACACCGAAGGGAGCGAGGTCTGATGGCCATCCGTCACCCGAGCATCGCCTCGAAGGCCGCCAAGGCCGCCAAGGCCGCGCGCGTCGCCAAGGCGCGTCGTCACGCCGCCGAGGGCAAGAACACCGTCGAGACCCCGCTGAGCAAGTCGTACACGGACCCCCGTGACGTCCTGCTGAAGCCGGTCGTCTCCGAGAAGAGCTACGCGCTTCTCGACGAGAACAAGTACACGTTCATCGTCGACCCGAACGCCAACAAGACCCAGATCAAGCAGGCCGTCCAGGCGGTCTTCGACGTCAAGGTCACCGGGGTCAACACGATCAACCGCCAGGGCAAGCGCAAGCGGACCCGCACCGGCTTCGGCCAGCGCGCGGCGACCAAGCGCGCGATCGTGACCCTCGCCGAGGGCGACCGTATCGACATCTTCGGCGGTCCGACCGCGTAAGCGGGTCGGATCGTCCGATATCGGACGAGGACTGAGAAATGGGAATCCGCAAGTACAAGCCGACTACGCCGGGCCGTCGTGGCGCCAGCGTCGCCGACTTCGTCGAGGTCACGCGGTCCACGCCGGAGAAGTCGCTGGTCCGCCCCCTGCACAGCAAGGGCGGCCGTAACAACGCCGGTCGTGTGACCGTTCGCCACCAGGGTGGCGGACACAAGCGCGCCTACCGCGTGATCGACTTCCGTCGTCACGACAAGGACGGCGTGCCGGCGAAGGTCGCGCACATCGAGTACGACCCCAACCGCACCGCTCGCATCGCGCTGCTGCACTACGCGGACGGCGAGAAGCGCTACATCCTCGCGCCGCGTGGCCTGAACCAGGGCGACCGGATCGAGAACGGTCCCGGGGCCGACATCAAGCCGGGCAACAACCTCGCCCTGCGCAACATCCCGGTCGGTACGACCCTGCACGCCATCGAGCTGCGTCCGGGCGGCGGCGCCAAGTTCGCCCGCTCGGCCGGTGCCTCCGTGCAGCTGCTCGCGAAGGAGGGCGCCTACGCCCACCTGCGCATGCCGTCCGGTGAGGTCCGCCTGGTCGACGTCCGCTGCCGCGCCACTGTGGGCGAGGTCGGCAACGCCGAGCAGAGCAACATCAACTGGGGCAAGGCCGGCCGCAAGCGGTGGCTGGGCGTTCGCCCGACCGTCCGTGGTGTCGTGATGAACCCGGTCGACCACCCGCACGGTGGTGGTGAGGGCCGGACCTCCGGTGGTCGCCACCCTGTGTCCCCGTGGGGCAAGAAGGAAGGCCGTACTCGTTCGCCCAAGAAGGCGTCGAACAAGTACATCGTCCGCCGCCGCAAGACGAACAAGAAGCGCTAAGGACGGGTTGAGATGCCTCGTAGCCTGAAGAAGGGGCCCTTCGTCGACGACCACCTGATCAAGAAGGTGGACGCCCAGAACGAAGCCGGCACCAAGAACGTCATCAAGACCTGGTCCCGCCGCTCGATGATCGTCCCGGCCATGCTGGGCCACACGCTCGCGGTGCACAACGGCAAGACCCACATCCCGGTGTTCGTCACCGAGTCGATGGTCGGCCACAAGCTCGGCGAGTTCTCGCCGACGCGCACCTTCCGGGGTCACGTCAAGGAAGACCGGAAGTCGAAGCGCCGCTAGTAGCGGATCGCATTCAGACACGTAAGTAACTGAAGGGACAACCATGGAAGCCAGGGCCCAGGCGCGGTACATCCGCGTCACGCCCATGAAGGCCCGCCGCGTGGTGGACCTCATCCGTGGCATGGACGCCACGGAGGCCCAGGCTGTTCTGCGATTCGCTCCGCAGGCAGCCTCCGTGCCGGTCGGCAAGGTGCTCGACAGCGCCATCGCCAACGCCGCGCACAACTACGACCACACCGACGCCGACAGCCTCTACATCTCCGAGGCGTACGTCGACGAGGGTCCGACCCTGAAGCGGTTCCGTCCGCGTGCCCAGGGCCGTGCCTACCGGATCCGCAAGCGGACCAGCCACATCACCGTGGTCGTCAGCAGCAAGGAAGGAACCCGGTAATGGGCCAGAAGGTAAACCCGCATGGGTTCCGGCTCGGTGTCACGACCGACTTCAAGTCGCGTTGGTACGCCGACAAGCTGTACAAGGACTACGTCAAGGAAGACGTCGCCATCCGTCGGATGATGACGTCCGGCATGGAGCGCGCCGGTATCTCGAAGGTTGAGATCGAGCGCACCCGTGACCGCGTCCGCGTGGACATCCACACCGCTCGCCCGGGCATCGTCATCGGCCGCCGCGGCGCCGAGGCCGACCGCATCCGCGGTGACCTGGAGAAGCTGACCGGCAAGCAGGTCCAGCTGAACATCCTCGAGGTCAAGAACCCGGAGACGGACGCTCAGCTGGTGGCCCAGGCCGTCGCCGAGCAGCTGTCCTCCCGCGTTTCCTTCCGCCGTGCCATGCGCAAGAGCATGCAGTCGGCGATGAAGGCCGGCGCCAAGGGCATCAAGATCCAGTGCGGTGGCCGTCTCGGCGGCGCCGAGATGTCCCGCTCGGAGTTCTACCGCGAGGGCCGTGTGCCCCTGCACACGCTCCGCGCGAACGTGGACTACGGCTTCTTCGAGGCCAAGACGACCTTCGGCCGCATCGGTGTGAAGGTCTGGATCTACAAGGGCGACGTCAAGAACATCGCCGAGGTCCGCGCCGAGAACGCTGCCGCCCGTGCGGGTAACCGCCCGGCCCGCGGTGGCGCCGACCGCCCGGCCCGTGGTGGCCGCGGTGGCGAGCGGCGCGGTCGCAAGCCGCAGCAGGCTGCCGGCGCCGAGGCCCCCAAGGCCGAGGCCCCCGCCGCTCCGGCTGAGAGCACCGGAACGGAGGCCTGACCGACATGCTGATCCCTCGTAGGGTCAAGCACCGCAAGCAGCACCACCCCAAGCGTCGGGGTGAGGCCAAGGGCGGTACCACGGTCGCGTTCGGCGAGTACGGCATCCAGGCCCTCACGCCGGCGTACGTGACCAACCGCCAGATCGAGGCGGCTCGTATCGCGATGACCCGCCACATCAAGCGTGGCGGCAAGGTCTGGATCAACATCTACCCGGACCGCCCGCTCACGAAGAAGCCGGCCGAGACCCGCATGGGTTCCGGTAAGGGTTCGCCGGAGTGGTGGATCGCGAACGTGCACCCGGGACGGGTCATGTTCGAGCTGTCCTACCCGAACGAGAAGATTGCGCGTGAGGCTCTCACTCGTGCGGCTCACAAGCTGCCGATGAAGTGCCGCATCGTCAAGCGCGAGGCAGGTGAAGCGTGATGTCGGTCGGTACCAAGGCGTCCGAGCTGCGCGAGCTGGGCAACGAGGAGCTTCTGGCGAAGCTCCGCGAGGCCAAGGAAGAGCTGTTCAACCTCCGCTTCCAGGCGGCGACGGGCCAGCTCGAGAACCACGGCCGTCTCAAGGCGGTCCGCAAGGACATCGCCCGGATCTACACCCTCATGCGTGAGCGTGAGCTCGGCATCGAGACGGTGGAGAACGCCTGATGAGCGAGAAGAACGTGACTGAGAACACCGAGGCGCGCGGTTTCCGCAAGACCCGTGAGGGTCTGGTCGTCAGCGACAAGATGGACAAGACCGTCGTCGTCGCCGTCGAGGACCGCGTCAAGCACGCGCTGTACGGCAAGGTCATCCGCCGTACCAACAAGCTCAAGGCGCACGACGAGCAGAACGCCGCGGGTGTCGGCGACCGCGTCCTCCTGATGGAGACCCGGCCGCTGTCCGCGACGAAGCGCTGGCGCGTCGTCGAGATCCTCGAGAAGGCCAAGTAATTCTCCTGCGGGGCGCCCCTCGCAGGACAGTTCCGCCAGGCTCCGGGGGCCCGCTCGGTTGAGCGGCCCCCGGGGAACCGGCAGACATTCAGGAGATAGACGTGATCCAGCAGGAGTCGCGACTGCGTGTCGCCGACAACACTGGTGCGAAGGAGATCCTTTGCATCCGTGTGCTCGGTGGCTCCGGTCGCCGCTACGCGGGCATCGGTGACGTCATCGTCGCCACCGTCAAGGACGCGATCCCCGGTGGCAACGTGAAGAAGGGTGACGTCGTCAAGGCGGTCATCGTTCGCACCGTCAAGGAGCGCCGCCGTCCGGACGGCTCGTACATCCGCTTCGACGAGAACGCCGCCGTCATTCTGAAGAACGACGGCGACCCTCGCGGCACCCGCATCTTCGGCCCGGTCGGCCGTGAGCTGCGCGAGAAGAAGTTCATGAAGATCATCTCGCTCGCGCCGGAGGTGCTGTAAGCATGAAGATCAAGAAGGGCGACCTGGTCCAGGTCATCACCGGCAAGGACAAGGGCAAGCAGGGCAAGGTCATTGCCGCTTACCCGCGCGACGAGCGCGTCCTGGTCGAGGGTGTCAACCGGGTCAAGAAGCACACCAAGGCCGGCCCGACCGCCAGCGGTTCCCAGGCCGGCGGCATCGTGACCACCGAGGCCCCGATTCACGTGAGCAACGTTCAGCTCGTCGTGGAGAAGGACGGCCAGAAGGTCGTCACGCGTGTCGGCTACCGCTTCGACGACGAAGGCAACAAGATCCGCGTTGCCAAGCGGACGGGTGAGGACATCTGATGGCTACCACCACCACTCCGCGTCTGAAGCAGAAGTACCGCGAGGAGATCGCGGGCAAGCTGCGTGACGAGTTCAAGTACGAGAACGTCATGCAGGTTCCCGGCCTCGTGAAGATCGTGGTCAACATGGGTGTGGGCGACGCCGCCCGCGACTCCAAGCTGATCGAGGGCGCCATCCGCGACCTCACCACGATCACCGGTCAGAAGCCGGCCGTCACCAAGGCCCGCAAGTCCATCGCGCAGTTCAAGCTGCGTGAGGGCCAGCCGATCGGTGCCCACGTCACGCTCCGTGGCGACCGCATGTGGGAGTTCCTGGACCGCACCCTGTCGCTCGCGCTGCCGCGCATCCGCGACTTCCGCGGCCTGTCCCCCAAGCAGTTCGACGGCCGTGGCAACTACACCTTCGGTCTCACGGAGCAGGTCATGTTCCACGAGATCGACCAGGACAAGATCGACCGTACCCGGGGCATGGACATCACCGTGGTCACCACGGCGACCAACGACGCTGAGGGCCGCGCGCTCCTTCGTCACCTCGGCTTCCCGTTCAAGGAGGCGTGAGCGAGATGGCGAAGAAGGCTCTGATTGCCAAGGCTGCTCGCAAGCCCAAGTTCGGTGTGCGTGGCTACACGCGCTGCCAGCGCTGCGGCCGTCCGCACTCCGTGTACCGCAAGTTCGGCCTCTGCCGCGTGTGCCTTCGTGAGATGGCTCACCGTGGCGAGCTGCCGGGCGTGACCAAGAGCTCCTGGTAATCCCCGCTTTTAGGGATTCCTGAAGCTCTCGGTAAGCAATGGGCGTGTCAGGCGCCCACCCCTTCATGGCTTAGGCTTGGAGGGTTGGGCGCCTGACAGTCGCCCGTACGACTTACTACGCCGTAGGTCCACCGCGCCGCACCCGTCCCGTCTCGGATCGGGGAGAGGGATGGCGCACCAGGAAACCCCGGCGAGAGAGGCCGAAGGCCAATTCATGACCATGACTGATCCGATCGCAGACATGCTGACGCGTCTGCGGAACGCGAACTCGGCGTACCACGACTCGGTGTCGATGCCGCACTCCAAGATCAAGTCGCACATCGCGGAGATCCTCCAGCAGGAGGGCTTCATCACGGGCTGGAAGGTCGAGGACGCCGAGGTCGGCAAGAACCTCGTTCTCGAGCTGAAGTTCGGCCCGAACCGTGAGCGCTCCATCGCGGGCATCAAGCGGATCTCCAAGCCCGGTCTCCGGGTGTACGCGAAGTCCACCAACCTGCCGAAGGTGCTGGGCGGCCTCGGCGTGGCGATCATCTCCACGTCGCACGGGCTCCTCACCGACAAGCAGGCCGGCAAGAAGGGCGTGGGTGGGGAAGTCCTCGCCTACGTCTGGTAGCAGAAGGGAACGGAGGAAACAGCTATGTCGCGCATCGGCAAGCTCCCCATCGCGGTTCCCGCCGGCGTGGACGTCACCATCGACGGCCGTACGGTCGCGGTCAAGGGCCCCAAGGGCTCGCTGACCCACACCGTCGCGGCTCCGATCGACATCGCTAAGGGCGAGGACGGCACCCTGCAGGTGACCCGCCCGAACGACGAGCGTCAGAGCAAGGCCCTGCACGGCCTCTCCCGCACGCTGGTGGCGAACATGATCACCGGCGTGACCCAGGGTTACGTGAAGAAGCTCGAAATCAGCGGTGTCGGTTACCGAGTGACCGCCAAGGGTTCGAACCTGGAGTTCGCTCTCGGTTACAGCCACCCGATCCTGGTCGAGGCCCCCGAGGGCATCTCCTTCAAGGTGGAGTCCCCGACCCGTTTCTCGGTCGAGGGCATCGACAAGCAGAAGGTCGGCGAGGTTGCGGCCAACATCCGCAAGCTGCGCAAGCCCGACCCGTACAAGGCCAAGGGCGTCAAGTACGAGGGCGAAGTCATCCGCCGCAAGGTCGGAAAGGCGGGTAAGTAAGCCATGGCATACGGGCAGAAGATCCTCAAGGGCGACGCCTACAAGCGCGCCGCGATCAAGCGCCGTCACATCCGGATCCGCAAGCGGATCTCCGGTACGGCGGAGCGCCCCCGTCTGGTCGTGACCCGCTCCAACCGCCACATCGTGGCGCAGGTGATCGACGACCTGAAGGGCCACACGCTGGCGTCGGCGTCCACTCTGGACGCGTCGATCCGTGGCGGCGAGGCCGACAAGTCCGCGCAGGCCAAGCAGGTCGGCGCCCTGGTCGCCGAGCGTGCCAAGGCCGCCGGTGTCGAGGCCGTCGTGTTCGACCGTGGTGGCAACCAGTACGCCGGGCGCATCGCCGCCCTGGCGGACGCCGCCCGCGAGGCCGGGCTCAAGTTCTGAGCCGCTTGTAGCTAGCGGAAAGAGAGAGGTAATCCAATGGCTGGACCCCAGCGCCGCGGAAGCGGTGCCGGTGGCGGCGAGCGGCGGGACCGGAAGGGCCGTGACGGCGGCGCTGCTGCCGCCGAGAAGACCGCGTACGTTGAGCGCGTCGTCGCGATCAACCGCGTCGCCAAGGTTGTGAAGGGTGGTCGTCGCTTCAGCTTCACCGCGCTGGTCGTGGTGGGCGACGGTGACGGCACCGTGGGTGTCGGATACGGCAAGGCCAAGGAGGTGCCGGCCGCCATCGCCAAGGGCGTTGAGGAGGCCAAGAAGCACTTCTTCAAGGTCCCCCGGATCCAGGGCACCATCCCGCACCCGATCCAGGGTGAGAAGGCTGCCGGCGTCGTGCTGCTCAAGCCCGCGTCCCCGGGTACCGGTGTTATCGCCGGTGGTCCGGTGCGTGCCGTGCTCGAGTGCGCCGGTATCCACGACGTGCTGTCGAAGTCGCTCGGCTCCGACAACGCGATCAACATCGTGCACGCGACCGTGGAGGCCCTGAAGGGTCTGCAGCGTCCCGAGGAGATCGCGGCCCGCCGTGGTCTGCCGCTCGAGGACGTCGCTCCCGCGGCTCTCCTTCGTGCGCGTGCCGGGGCGGGTGCGTAATCATGGCGCAGCTCAAGATCACGCAGGTCAAGTCCTACATCGGCAGCAAGCAGAACCACCGTGACACCCTGCGGTCGCTTGGTCTCAAGGGGATCAACACCGTGGTCGTCAAGGAGGACCGCCCCGAGTTCCGCGGCATGGTGCACACCGTCCGCCACCTCGTGACGGTCGAGGAGGTCGACTGATCATGGCGGAGCAGAACCCGCTGAAGATCCACAACCTCCGTCCGGCCCCCGGCGCCAAGACCGCCAAGACCCGTGTCGGTCGTGGTGAGGCGTCGAAGGGTAAGACGGCCGGTCGTGGTACCAAGGGCACCAAGGCCCGCTACCAGGTTCCGGAGCGCTTCGAGGGTGGCCAGATGCCGCTGCACATGCGCCTCCCGAAGCTGAAGGGCTTCAAGAACCCGTTCAAGACCGAGTACCAGGTCGTGAACCTCGACAAGCTGGCCGCGCTCTACCCCGAGGGTGGCGAGGTCACCGTCGAGGGTCTGGTGGCCAAGGGTGCCGTTCGCAAGAACAGCCTCGTCAAGGTCCTCGGCCAGGGCGAGATCTCCGTGGCGCTGCAGGTGACGGTGGACGCCGTCTCCGGCTCCGCCAAGGAGAAGATCACCGCCGCCGGCGGTACGGTCACCGAGCTGGTCTGAGTCCCTCAGGCCCCTCGATGACGTGAACGATCCCGACCGGGGATACTCCACAAAAGGGGTATCCCCGGTTGGTCGTTCCTAGGGCGGTGCTCTCGCCGGTAAGGTAGCCAGCACTGCCTACTTTCAATGGATGCCCCCCATGGGGCACCCTGAGCGGCAGTTGACCGTTAGTAATTCGTCTGTATCCGTCGAACCTCAAGACCGTCACCCTTGACGCAGTTGCGCGGGGGTCGCAGGAGGCACCGTGCTCACCGCGTTCGCCCGGGCGTTCAGGACGCCCGACCTGCGCAAGAAGCTGCTGTTCACGCTGGCCATCATCGTGGTGTACCGGATCGGCACCCACATCCCGATCCCGGGCGTCAACTACCGGAACGTGCAGACGTGTGTCCGCGAGGCCTCCGGTAACCAGGGTCTCTTCGGACTGGTCAACATGTTCAGTGGCGGTGCGCTGCTGCAGATCACGATCTTCGCGCTCGGGATCATGCCGTACATCACGGCCAGCATCATCCTGCAGCTGCTGACGGTCGTGATCCCGCGCCTGGAAGCCCTCAAGAAGGAGGGCCAGGCCGGCACCGCCAAGATCACGCAGTACACCCGCTACCTGACCGTGGCGCTGGCCATCCTCCAGGGCACCGGTCTGGTGGCCACTGCCCGCAGCGGTGCTCTGTTCGGCACCTGCTCGGTGGCGAACCAGATCGTCCCCGACCAGGGGATCTTCACCACGATCACGATGGTCGTCTGCATGACGGCCGGTACGTGCGTGGTGATGTGGCTCGGTGAGCTGATCACCGACCGCGGCATCGGCAACGGCATGTCGATCCTGATGTTCATCTCGATCGCCGCGACCTTCCCGTCCGCGCTGTGGGCGATCAAGAAGCAGGGCACCCTGGCCGGCGGCTGGATCGAGTTCGGCACCGTGATCCTGGTCGGCCTGGTCATGGTCGGGCTCGTCGTGTTCGTCGAGCAGGCCCAGCGCCGCATCCCGGTCCAGTACGCGAAGCGCATGATCGGCCGTCGTTCCTACGGCGGTACGTCCACCTACATCCCGCTCAAGGTGAACCAGGCCGGTGTGATTCCGGTCATCTTCGCCTCGTCGCTGCTCTACATTCCGGCGCTGGTCGCGCAGTTCGCGGGGCACAAGTCGGGCTGGGCACAGTGGGTCCAGCAGAACCTGACCAAGGGCGATCACCCGATTTACATCGTTTCGTACTTCTTGCTGATCGTTTTCTTTGCGTTCTTCTACGTGGCGATCTCCTTCAACCCCGAGGAAGTCGCCGACAACATGAAGAAGTATGGTGGCTTCATCCCGGGCATCCGGGCTGGCCGACCGACCGCTGAGTACCTCAGCTACGTGCTCAACCGGATCACCTGGCCGGGTTCGCTGTATCTGGGTCTGATCGCTCTCGTACCGACAATGGCGTTGGTGGGCTTCGGGGCAAGCCAGAACTTCCCGTTCGGTGGTACCAGCATCCTGATCATCGTGGGTGTCGGTCTCGAGACGGTGAAGCAGATCGAGAGCCAGCTCCAGCAGCGCAATTACGAAGGGTTCCTCCGCTGATGCGTATCGTCCTCGTCGGGCCGCCGGGTGCCGGTAAGGGAACGCAAGCCGTCCGCCTCGCCGAGAAGCTGGCGATCCCGCACATCTCCACGGGCGACCTGTTCCGGGCCAACATCAGCCAGCAGACCGAGCTGGGCAAGCTCGCGAAGTCCTACATGGACGCCGGCAACCTCGTCCCCGACGAGGTCACGATCGCCATGGCCAAGGACCGCATGGAGCAGCCGGACGCCGAGAAGGGCTTCCTGCTGGACGGCTTCCCGCGCAACGTGTCGCAGGCCGAGGCGCTGGACCAGCTCCTGGAGATCGAGGGCATCAAGCTGGACGCCGTCCTCGACCTGGAGGTCCCGGAGGCGGAGGTCGTCAAGCGCATCGCCGGCCGCCGCATCTGCCGCAACGAGTCCTCGCACGTCTTCCACGTGACGTACAGCCCGCCGAAGAAGGAGGGCGTGTGCGACGTCTGCGGCGGTGAGCTGTACCAGCGCGACGACGACTCCGAGGACACCGTCCGCAAGCGGCTCGAGGTCTACCACACGCAGACCGAGCCGATCATCGACTACTACAAGGCGCAGGGCCTGGTCGTGACGATCTCCGCCCTGGGCCCCGTGGACGAGATCACGCAGCGGGCGCTGGAGGCCCTCAAGCGCGAGAAGGCCGAGCAGTAACAGCCCGGCTCCTTCGGCCGCGGTGCCCGCCCCGGGTGCCGCGGCCGTACTGTTGTACAGATGTCCCAGCCGATGTGAGTGACGGAGAGCGCAGGCCCCCATGGTGCAGATCAAGACGCCCGAGCAGATCGCGAAGATGCGTGCGGCGGGTCTGGTCGTCGCCGCCATCCACGCGGCCACCCGCGAGGCCGCGGTGCCCGGCGCCTCCACCAAGGACCTGGACGAGGTCGCCCGCAAGGTGCTCGCCGAGCACGGCGCCAAGTCGAACTTCCTCGGTTACGGCGGCTTCCCCGCGACGATCTGCACCTCCGTCAACGAGGTCGTCGTCCACGGCATCCCCTCCGACGAGGTCGTCCTCAAGGACGGCGACGTCATCTCCATCGACTGCGGCGCGATCGTCGACGGCTGGCACGGCGACGCGGCCTACACGGCGTTCGTGGGCTCCGGTCATGCCCCGGAGCTGATCGAGCTCTCCCGGGTGACCGAGGAATCGATGTGGGCCGGCATCGCGGCCATGAAGCAGGGCAACCGGCTGGTCGACGTCTCCCGCGCGATCGAGACGTACATCCGCCGCCAGCCGAAGCCGGGCGGCGGCAAGTACGGGATCATCGAGGACTACGGCGGCCACGGCATCGGCACCGAGATGCACATGGACCCGCATCTGCTGAACTACGTCGACCGCCGCCGGGGCAAGGGCCCCAAGCTTGTGCCCGGCTTCTGCCTCGCGATCGAGCCGATGGTCTCCCTCGGCACCCCGCGCACCGAGGTCCTCTCCGACGACTGGACGGTCATCACGACCGACGGCACCTGGTCCTCGCACTGGGAGCACTCGGTGGCGCTCACCGAGCAGGGCCCGCTGGTGCTGACGGCTCCCGACGGGGGCAAGGCCAAGCTGGCGGAGTACGGCATCACGGCCGCGCCCGACCCGCTCGCCTAGAGCGCGCCCGCTCGCTTAAGGATCACCCTGATGGGGCAGACTCCCTCGATTCGCGTTTCCGGGTGGGCCGACGTAGACTGACTCGTCGGCTCTCGTGTACCCGCATGTCCGCATGCCCCTCGTGAGTCGATCAAGGTAGTCGATTCGAAGGGCGAAGCGTGGCCAAGAAGCAAGGTGCCATCGAGATCGAGGGCACTGTCGTCGAGTCTCTTCCGAACGCGATGTTCAAGGTCGAGCTCCAGAACGGCCACCAGGTCCTGGCACACATCAGCGGCAAGATGCGTATGCACTACATCCGCATCCTCCCTGACGACCGGGTCGTGGTGGAGTTGTCTCCTTACGACCTGACGCGTGGCCGGATCGTCTACCGGTACAAGTAGATCTTGCCCGCATCCCGCTCCGGCGGGGTGGTGGCACTGACCCGGAGAACCTCAATCCAATGAAGGTCAAGCCGAGCGTCAAGAAGATCTGCGACAAGTGCAGGGTGATCCGCCGTCACGGTCGGGTCATGGTCATCTGCGAGAACCCGCGCCACAAGCAGCGCCAGGGCTGACGCACGACCGTAACCCTCTGCACCTCTATCGCAGAGATTCGCGCGACGCGAGCTGAATATGTTCATACGCAGGACCCAAACCGTCGCAAGCGGTTTGACACCCCCGGTTCGGAGGCCGGGGACCCGGTTCGTACCTGGTACGGCGGCCGGGATCCGGTTCTGCGGAAGACCTCCGAAGATCACCAGGAGCCATTGAATGGCACGCGTTTCCGGTGTTGACATCCCGCGCGAAAAGCGCGTGGAGGTCGCCCTGACCTACGTGTTCGGCATCGGCCGGACCCTCTCGAAGGAGACGCTGGCTGCGACCGGCGTCGACCCGAACACCCGCGTTCGCGACCTCTCCGAGGAGCAGCTCGTCGCGATTCGTGAGTACGTCGACAACAACATCAAGACCGAGGGTGACCTCCGTCGCGAGATCCAGGCCGACATCCGCCGCAAGGTCGAGATCGGCTGCTACCAGGGTCTGCGTCACCGTCGCGGTCTGCCCGTCCGCGGTCAGCGCACCAGCACCAACGCCCGCACCCGCAAGGGCCCGCGTCGCGCCATCGCCGGCAAGAAGAAGCCGGGCAAGAAGTAGTCCGCAGCGGACACCTGTCCACGGTCTTCGCTGTAGGACCGACCACCTCCCGTAGGAGTTAGTAGATGCCCCCCAAGGGACGTCAGGGCGCTGCCAAGAAGGTGCGCCGCAAGGAAAAGAAGAACGTCGCTCACGGCCACGCGCACATCAAGAGCACGTTCAACAACACGATCGTCTCGATCACGGATCCGTCCGGCAACGTGATCTCCTGGGCCTCCGCCGGCCACGTCGGCTTCAAGGGCTCCCGGAAGTCCACGCCGTTCGCCGCGCAGATGGCCGCCGAGTCGGCTGCCCGCCGCGCGCAGGAGCACGGCATGCGCAAGGTCGACGTGTTCGTCAAGGGCCCGGGTTCCGGTCGTGAGACCGCGATCCGCTCCCTGCAGGCCACGGGCCTCGAGGTCGGCTCCATCCAGGACGTCACCCCGACCCCGCACAACGGCTGCCGTCCGCCGAAGCGCCGCCGCGTCTGAGGCCAGGCTGCTCGTCGGGTTCGGGCGGTACGGCTCCGTAAGGGTCGTACCGCCCGTACCCTTGCAGTACCCGCACTTTTCACGGGGTGCGGTTTCCGTCGGACGTCAAATAGCGGGCGTCCACGAATGAAGGATCTGATCCACACATGCTGATCGCTCAGCGACCCTCGTTGACCGAAGAGGTCGTCGACGAGTTCCGCTCCCGGTTCGTGATCGAGCCGCTGGAGCCGGGCTTCGGCTACACCCTCGGCAACTCCCTGCGCCGTACCCTCCTGTCGTCGATCCCCGGCGCTGCTGTCACCAGCATCCGCATCGACGGTGTCCTGCACGAGTTCACCACCGTGCCGGGTGTGAAGGAGGACGTCACCGACCTGATCCTCAACATCAAGCAGCTGGTCGTCTCCTCGGAGCACGACGAGCCGGTCGTGATGTACCTGCGCAAGCAGGGCCCGGGTCTGGTCACCGCCGCCGACATCGCGCCCCCGGCCGGTGTCGAGGTGCACAACCCCGACCTCGTCCTCGCCACGCTCAACGGCAAGGGCAAGCTGGAGATGGAGCTGACGGTCGAGCGTGGCCGCGGTTACGTCTCCGCCGTGCAGAACAAGCAGGTGGGCCAGGAGATCGGCCGTATCCCGGTCGACTCCATCTACTCGCCGGTGCTCAAGGTCACGTACAAGGTCGAGGCCACGCGTGTCGAGCAGCGCACCGACTTCGACAAGCTGATCGTCGACGTCGAGACCAAGCAGGCCATGCGTCCGCGTGACGCCATGGCGTCGGCCGGCAAGACGCTGGTCGAGCTGTTCGGTCTCGCCCGCGAGCTGAACATCGACGCCGAGGGCATCGACATGGGCCCGTCCCCCACGGACGCCGCCCTGGCCGCCGACCTCGCGCTGCCGATCGAGGAGCTGGAGCTCACGGTCCGCTCCTACAACTGCCTCAAGCGTGAGGGCATCCACTCCGTGGGTGAGCTCGTCGCCCGCTCCGAGGCCGACCTCCTCGACATCCGCAACTTCGGTGCGAAGTCGATCGACGAGGTCAAGGCGAAGCTGGCCGGCATGGGCCTGGCCCTGAAGGACAGCCCGCCCGGATTCGACCCCACGGCCGCTGCCGACGCCTTCGGCGCCGACGACGACGCGGACGCGGGTTTCGTGGAGACCGAGCAGTACTGATCGGTCGTAGCCGGTGAGCATCCGCTCATCGGGTTCCTGACCCCGGTACCTGACACGGCCGGGGCAGACACACAGGAGAAGAACAATGCCGAAGCCCACCAAGGGTGCCCGTCTGGGCGGCAGCGCCGCGCACGAGAAGCTGCTCCTCGCGAACCTGGCGAAGAGCCTCTTCGAGCACGGCCGTATCACCACCACCGAGGCGAAGGCCCGCCGCCTGCGCCCGTACGCCGAGCGTCTGATCACCAAGGCGAAGAAGGGCGACCTTCACAACCGCCGTCAGGTGCTCCAGGTCATCACGGACAAGGGCGTCGTCCACACGCTCTTCACCGAGATCGGCCCGCGGTACGAGAACCGTCCCGGTGGCTACACCCGCATCACCAAGATCGGTAACCGCCGTGGCGACAACGCGCCCATGGCCGTCATCGAGCTGGTCGAGGCGCTGACGGTGCAGCAGAAGGCCGTGGGTGAGGCCGAGGCCGCCACCAAGCGTGCGGTCAAGGAGGCCGACGAGGCCAAGGCTGCGGAGACCACCGAGGCGCCGGCCGAGGAGGCCGCTGCCGAGGAGTCGACGGAGGCCTGAGTCTCTGCCTGACGCCGGAAGCGGGTCCGCCCTTCGGGGCGGGCCCGCTTTCACGTTTTTTCAACGGACACGGCCCTGAAAGAATTCGCGTGTGACTGAAGAAGTACAGCCCGGTTTCGTACGCCTCCGCCTCGACCTCTCCTACGACGGCACCGACTTCCACGGCTGGGCCAAGCAGGCCGGCGGCAGGCGGACCGTGCAGGGCGAGATCGAGGACGCCCTGCGGACGGTGACGCGGTCGAAGGAGACGTACGACCTGACCGTGGCCGGACGGACCGACGCCGGCGTGCACGCGCGCGGGCAGGTGGCGCACGTCGATCTGCCCGAGGAGGTCTGGCGGGAGCACCACGAGAAGCTGCTCAAGCGGCTCGCCGGGCGGCTGCCGAAGGACGTGCGGGTATGGGCGCTCAGGGAGGCTCCCAGCGGCTTCAACGCCCGTTTCTCGGCGGTCTGGCGGCGCTACGCCTACCGGGTGACGGACAACCCCGGGGGAGTGGACCCCCTGCTGCGCAACCACGTCCTCTGGCACGACTGGCCCCTCGACGTGGACGCCATGAACGAGGCCGCGCGGGCGCTGGTCGGCGAGCACGACTTCGCCGCGTACTGCAAGAAGAGGGAAGGGGCCACGACCATTCGGACCCTTCAGGAGCTGAGCCTGGTGCGCGGGTCCGACGGGATCGTCACCGCCACCGTGCGCGCCGACGCCTTCTGCCACAACATGGTGCGCTCGCTGATCGGTGCGCTGCTGTTCGTCGGGGACGGGCACCGCGGGCCGGAGTGGCCCGGAAAGGTGCTGGCCGCGGGGGTGCGGGACTCCGCCGTGCACGTCGTACGGCCGCACGGGCTGACCCTGGAGGAGGTCGGCTACCCCGCCGACGAGCTGCTGGCCGCGCGCAGCAGGGAGGCCCGGAACAAGCGCTCGCTTCCGTCGGCGGGGTGCTGCTGAGCTACCGGTTCGCCGCTGCGGAGGCCTGGGCCTGGCCGCGGCGGTAGATCTGGTTGAAGATGAACTGCTGCAGGTCGTTGCCGGCGGAGAAGACCTTGGTGTCCTTGTTGGTGACGTTCTTGCCGTTGAGGAAGCCGCCGGTGGTGAAGTAGGCGTAGCGGCCGACGGCGTTCGTCGTCGTCAGGCAGATCGCGGCGTTGCAGAAGTTCTTGACGCCCTTGCCGGGCAGGGAGCGCACCACGGCCTTCTTGGCGGCCTGCTTCCTGACCTTCGTGGCCTGCGCCTGGTCGTCGAAGACGGCGACGCCGACGGTGACCGCGACGCCGCCGTTGGTGTAGGTCGCGCGGATCAGGCGGGTGCAGCCGTCCGCGGTGAGGATCTTCGGCAGGTTGCCGCCGGCGGCCGAGGCGCAGTTCGTGGTGTCGGCCGTGGCGCCCTTCTTGTACACGGTGTCGCCCATGGTGAGCTGGGTGCCCGGGAAGAGGGTGTCGGCGCTGAGCGGCGCGGTGTCCTTCTTGGCGCTGGATATGAAGTCCTTGGGGTCCAGCGGTGGCGGGGCGCTGGTGGGCGCGAAGGACGGCGTGGCCGAGCCGCTGGGCACCGAGGCGCTCGCGGGCAGGTTGGTGGGCGCGCCGTGGGCGTCGTTGCCGCTGTTCGCGGAGACGACGGCCATGGCGACGGCCGTGCCGACCACGACCGTGGCGACCGCGCCGACGCCGACGAAGAGCAGCTTGCGGCGCTTGTTGCGGCTCTCCGAGGCCTCGGCGAGCGCCGCCCAGTCCGGGGTTCCGTCATCACCGCCGGTGTTCCAGGACTGCTGCTGGGAATGCGGTTTCCAGGGATCCCACTGAGACTGGGGTCCCCCCTGCCCGTAACTCATGGGGCGCATCTTAGACGGGGGGCGACGGTCGGCACGCTGCGCGCTCGTTTTGACCCTCACCGACGACCCCGGTATTCTGCTTGTTCGTTGTGTATTGGCTTGCTCATTCTCACGGGACGGGCCCTTACACCGGTCCACCGGGCCGATGACCAGCGACCCCACGTACGCGGTATGCGTCGCCGCCGTGCGGTCCAGGCTGTCGTGATCGTTTCGGTGACCTGTTCAGGACCATTCACTCGAAGCGAAGGCTACGAACCGTGCGTACGTACAGCCCCAAGCCCGGCGATGTGACGCGCCAGTGGCACGTCATCGACGCTCAGGACGTTGTCCTGGGCCGTCTCGCCACCACTGCAGCGACCCTCCTCCGGGGCAAGCACAAGCCGATCTACGCGCCGCACGTCGACGCTGGTGACTTCGTCATCATCATCAACGCCGACAAGGTGCACCTCTCCGGCAACAAGCGGACCCAGAAGATGGCGTACCGCCACTCCGGCTACCCGGGTGGTCTGCGCTCCGTCCGTTACGACGAGCTGCTTGCCAAGAACCCCGAGAAGGCCGTCGAGAAGGCCGTCAAGGGCATGCTCCCCAAGAACACCCTGGGCCGTCAGATGCTCACGAAGCTGAAGGTCTACTCGGGCGACCAGCACCCGCACGCTGCCCAGCAGCCGGTGCCGTTCGAGATCACCCAGGTCGCGCAGTAAGTCCGGCCACCCCTAAGACCGAAGAGAATCTGAGGAGAATCGTGGCCGAGACCACTGCCGAGCAGCCGATCGAAGAGATCGACATCGAGAGCTACACCACCGAGTCCGAGGTCCCCGTCGAGGGCGAGTACACCTCGGAGTCCCTGGCCTCCCGCTTCGGCGAGCCCCAGCCGGCCGCCGGCCTGGGCCGCCGCAAGAACGCCATCGCCCGCGTCCGGATCGTTCCGGGCACCGGCAAGTGGAAGATCAACGGTCGCACCCTCGAGGACTACTTCCCGAACAAGGTGCACCAGCAGGAAGTCAACGAGCCCTTCAAGGTGCTCGAGCTCGACGGCCGTTACGACGTCATCGCCCGCATCGCGGGTGGCGGTGTCTCCGGTCAGGCCGGTGCTCTGCGCCTCGGTGTCGCCCGTGCCCTGAACGAGGCCGACGTCGACAACAACCGCGGCCCGCTGAAGAAGGCCGGCTTCCTCAAGCGCGACGACCGTGCGGTCGAGCGCAAGAAGGCCGGTCTGAAGAAGGCCCGCAAGGCTCCGCAGTACAGCAAGCGCTAAGCGTCGCCTGCTCGTACTCCGAACGCCCCGGCGGCACGCCACATGTGCCGTCGGGGCGTTCGTTTATCCCAGTCGAGGGCGTATAACGACACAAGACGCTCAGGTGCTCAAAGGCTTGTGCGATCGGATGGAGGACAAGTGGGACGACTCTTCGGCACGGACGGCGTGCGCGGTGTCGCCAACGCGGACCTGACGGCCGAGATGGCGCTCGGTCTGTCCGTTGCGGCGGCCCACGTGCTGGCCGAGGCGGGCACCTTCGAGGGCCACAAGCCGACGGCGGTGGTCGGTCGGGACCCGCGGGCGTCCGGGGAGTTCCTTCAGGCGGCGGTGGTCGCGGGCCTGGCCAGCGCCGGCGTGGACGTACTGAGCGTCGGCGTGCTGCCGACGCCCGCCGTGGCGTATCTCACCGGCGCGCTCGGCGCCGACCTGGGCGTGATGCTCTCCGCCAGCCACAACGCGATGCCGGACAACGGCATCAAGTTCTTCGCCCGCGGCGGCCACAAGCTCGCCGACGAGCTGGAGGACCGGATCGAGGCGGTGTACGAGTCCCACCGGCACGGCGAGCCGTGGCAGCGGCCGACGGGTGCGGGCGTGGGCCGCGTGCGGTCGTACGACGAGGGCTTCGAGCAGTATGTCGGCCACCTGCTGTCCGTCCTCCCTAACCGGCTCGACGGACTGAAGATCGTCCTGGACGAAGCGCACGGCGCGGCCTCGGGGGTCTCGCCGGAGGCGTTCGCGCGGGCCGGCGCCGAGGTCGTCACGATCGGCGCCGCGCCGGACGGCCTGAACATCAACGACGGCTGCGGCTCGACCCACTTGGGCCTGCTCAAGGCCGCGGTGCTCGAGCACCGCGCCGACTTCGGCATCGCGCACGACGGCGACGCCGACCGGTGCCTGGCCGTGGACCACACCGGCGAGGAGGTCGACGGCGACCAGATCCTCGCCGTGCTGGCGCTGGCCATGCGGGAGCACTCCGCGCTGCGGGCCGACACCGTCGTCGCCACCGTGATGTCCAACCTGGGCTTCAAGCTGGCGATGGAGAAGGCCGGGATCCACCTGGTGCAGACCGCCGTCGGCGACCGGTATGTGCTGGAGGAGATGAAGGAGCACGGGTACGCCCTCGGCGGCGAGCAGTCCGGGCACGTCATCGTCCTCGACCACGCGACCACCGGTGACGGCACGCTGACCGGGCTGCTGCTGGCGGCACGGGTCGCGGAGACCGGGCGCAGCCTGCGTGAACTGGCGTCGGTGATGGAGCGGCTGCCGCAGGTCCTCATCAACGTGCCGGACGTGGACAAGTCCCGGGTCAAGACCTCGGCCGAACTCGCGGCCGCCGTCGCCGAGGCGGAGCGGGAGCTGGGGGAGACGGGGCGGGTGCTGCTCCGGCCGTCCGGCACCGAGCCCTTGGTGCGGGTGATGGTCGAGGCGGCCGACATCGACCAGGCGCGGTCCGTGGCCGGCCGGCTGGCCGACGCGGTGAAGTCGGCGCTGGGGTAGTCCTGCGGGATCCGGCCGGGCCGGAAGCGCTTCCCGCCCGGACGTCCCACACGTGTGCGTCCTTTCGTGCGACGTGAGTCACCCTATGAACGCAATAGAGGATGCGTAATCGATCGCTGTCGGTATCCCTTCCGTCGAGGCCGCCCCGTGTGGCGCGCCCCCCTCGACGGAAGTGAGAAAACGCAGCATGAAGATCGTGAGCAGTACCTTGAAGCGAGTGGTCGGTCCGGCCCTGGTGGCGGGTCTGGTCGTCACCTCGGTCGCCACTCCGGCCGCCGCCCAGGCACCGGGCTCCACGGCGTTCCGCCTCTTCGGCAGCCTCGCCGTGCTCCAGGCGCGCGCCGGCGTGGCGAACCAGGTCACGGCCACCGTTTCCGGCACCCATCTGATCCTCACCGACACCACGGGCATCGCGGTCGGCCCGGGCTGCACTCGGCTGTCCCCCAACACCGCCGACTGCGGCGCTGTCACCAGCCTCGCCGTCCAGCTGGGCGACGGCAACGACACCTTCGACGGTTCCACGGCTCCGATCAACACCACCGTCGACGCCGGTACGGGCATCGACAAGGTGACCACCGGCAGCGGCAACGACACGATCGGTGTGCAGGACAACGCCCCCGGCGACAACGTGGACTGCGGCGGGGGTAGCGCGGACACGGCGTTCCGCGACACCGGCGACACGGTCACCAACTGCGAAAGAGTCTTCTAGAGACCGCCCGCCTCCGCCGTACGCTCACGCTGTCTGGTCCGCAGCCACTTCCGGGCCGGCGGCGTGAGCGGCCTGCGGTCTTCGGGGCGGCCCCTGTCTAGAGCTTGCGCAGTCTCAGCCGCTGGACCTTGTGGTCCGGGCCCTTGCGGACCACCAGGGTGGCCCGGCCGCGGGTGGGGGCGATGTTCTCGACCAGGTTGGGCTTGTTGATCGTCCGCCACAGGGTGCGGGCGTAGTCGAGGGCCTCGTCCTCGGAGACCTGGGTGTACTTGCGGAAGTACGAGTCCGGGTCCTGGAAGGCGGTCTGGCGCAGCTTCTGGAAGCGGCTGAGGTACCAGCGCTCGATGTCCTCGGCGCTCGCGTCGACGTACACGCTGAAGTCGAAGTAGTCGGCGAGACCGACCCGGGTGCGGCCGTCCTTGCCGGGCAGGGCGGGCTGCAGGACGTTCAGGCCCTCGACGATCAGGATGTCGGGGCGGCGGACCGTGAGCTTCTGGTCCCGGACGATGTCGTAGATGAGGTGGGAGTAGACGGGGGCCGTGACCTCGCCCTTGCCCGCCTTGACGTCGGCGACGAAACGGGTCAGGGCCCGGCGGTCGTAGGACTCGGGGAAACCCTTCCGTGACATCAGGCCGCGCGCCTGGAGCTCCTTGGTGGGCAGCAGGAAACCGTCCGTCGTCACCAGCTCCACCCGCGGGTGCTCGGGCCAGCGGGAGAGCAGTGCCTGCAGGAGGCGGGCGACCGTGGACTTTCCCACGGCCACCGAGCCGGCGACGCCTATGACGAACGGGGTGCCGGACTGGGAGCCCTGCTCGCCGAGGAAGGTGTTCAGCGCGCCTCTGAGACCGTCCGTGGCGCCGACGTAGAGATTGAGGAGCCGGGAGAGCGGGAGGTAGATGTCCCGCACCTCGTCCAGGTCGATCACATCGCCCAGACCGCGCAGCTTCTCCACCTCCTCGGCGGTGAGCGGCAGCGGCGTCTTGTCGCGCAGCGCGCTCCACTCGGCGCGGGTGAGGTCGACGTAGGGAGTCGCCTCCGGCCTGTGCCGGTGGGCGCTCCGGGGCATCGAGGAGACCGGTGAGATCACAGTCCATTGTTAACGGAGTTTGAACACGACGGCGGGTGGGCTCCGTCACGCCTTCGGCCACCGGACGGCCCTCGTACGACGGTGGGAATTTCCGATTTCGGGCAGGCGGAGGCCAGTTCCGTCCGTTCACGGGTCGTAGGCTGCGACTCATGTGCGGAATCGTTGGATACGTAGGGTCACAGTCGGCGCTCGAGGTCGTGATGGCCGGGCTGAAGCGGCTGGAGTACCGGGGTTACGACTCGGCGGGCGTCGCCGTGCTGGCCGACGGCGGGCTGGCCGCGGCGAAGAGGGCCGGGAAACTGGTCAATCTGGAGAAGGAGCTGGCCGAACGGCCGCTGCCGGCGGGCCCGACGGCCATCGGCCACACCCGCTGGGCCACGCACGGCGGCCCCACGGACGCCAACGCCCACCCGCATCTCGACAACGCGGGCCGGGTCGGCGTCGTCCACAACGGCATCATCGAGAACTTCGCGGTCCTGCGGGCCGAACTCGCCGAGCGCGGCCACGAACTGACCTCCGAGACGGACACCGAGGTCGTCGCCCACCTGCTGGCCGAGGAGTTCTCCGCGTGCGCGGACCTCGCGGAGGCCATGCGGCTGGTCTGCCGGCGGCTGGAGGGCGCGTTCACGCTGGTCGCGGTGCACGCCGACGAGCCGGACGTGGTCGTCGGCGCGCGGCGGAACTCGCCGCTGGTGGTCGGCGTTGGAGAGGGTGAGGCGTTCCTGGCCTCGGACGTGGCCGCGTTCATCGCCCACACGCGGTCGGCGATCGAGCTGGGCCAGGACCAGGTGGTGGAGCTGCGCCGCGACGGAGTGACGGTGACGGGCTTCGACGGCCGCCCGGCCGAGGTCCGCAGTTACCACGTGGACTGGGACGCCTCCGCCGCGGAAAAGGGGGGTTATGACTATTTCATGCTCAAGGAGATCGCCGAGCAGCCCAAGGCGGTCGCCGACACGCTGCTGGGCCGCATCGACCCGTCGGGTTCGCTGACGCTGGACGAGGTCCGCATCTCGCCCTCCGAGCTGCGCGAGATCGACAAGGTCGTCATCGTCGCGTGCGGTACGGCCTTCCACGCCGGCCTGATCGCCAAGTACGCCATCGAGCACTGGACGCGCATCCCGTGCGAGGTGGAGCTGGCCAGCGAGTTCCGCTACCGGGACCCGATCCTGGACGGCCGCTCCCTGGTCATCGCCATCTCCCAGTCCGGCGAGACCATGGACACCCTGATGGCGCTGCGGCACGCCCGCGAGCAGGGCTCCAAGGTGCTGGCGATCTGCAACACCAACGGCTCGACGATCCCGCGCGAGTCGGACGCGGTGCTGTACACGCACGCCGGGCCCGAGGTCGCCGTGGCCTCCACCAAGGCGTTCCTGACCCAGCTGGTGGCCTGCTACCTGGTGGCGCTGTACCTGGGCCAGGTGCGCGGCACCAAGTGGGGCGACGAGATCCAGGCCGTGATCAAGGACCTGTCCCGCATCTCGGTCGAGGTCGAGCAGGTCCTGGAGACGATGGAGCCGGTGCGCGAGCTGGCCCGGAGCCTGGCGGCGAAGAACACGGTGCTGTTCCTGGGCCGGCACGTGGGCTACCCCGTCGCCCTCGAAGGCGCCCTGAAGCTCAAGGAGCTGGCCTACATGCACGCCGAGGGCTTCGCGGCGGGCGAGCTGAAGCACGGTCCGATCGCGCTGATCGAGGAGGACGTGCCGGTCGTGGTCGTCGTCCCGTCCCCGCGCGGCCGCTCCGTCCTGCACGACAAGATCGTCTCCAACATCCAGGAGATCCGGGCCCGCGGGGCGCGCACGATCGTGATCGCGGAGGAGGGCGACGAGGCGGTGGTCCCGTACGCCGACCACCTGATCCGCGTCCCGGCCACCCCGACCCTGCTGCAGCCGCTGGTGGCGACGGTGCCGCTCCAGGTCTTCGCCTGCGAGTTGGCCACCGCCCGGGGGAACGAGGTGGATCAGCCTCGGAATCTGGCGAAGTCGGTCACCGTGGAGTAGCTACTCGTCTGCCGGGTGCGGTTGTTTGCCGGCTGCGGGTCCGATGGGGCTGGTCGCGCAGTTCCCCGCGCCCCTGCGGGGCGCTCAGTGCACCGAGAAGCCGCCGTCCACGAAGATCGACTGGCCGGTGACATAGGCGGAGGCGCGGCTCGCGAGGAAGACGGCCGCGCCTTCGAAGTCCTTGGCCAGGCCGTTGCGGCCGGTCATCGTGCGGGCGGCCAGGGCGGCCACCTTCTCGGGGTCGGACGACAGCCGCCGGTTGAGCGGCGTCATCACGAACCCCGGCACCAGGGTGTTGACGGTGACGCCGTACGGCGACCAGGCCTCGGCCTGCGAGCGGGCCAGTGACTCCAGCGCGCCCTTCGAGACGCCGTACGCCCCGCTCTGCACGAAGGCGCGGTGGGCCTGCTGGGAGGTGATGTGGATGATCCGGCCGAAGCCGCGCTCCGCCATGCCGGGCCCGAACCGCTGCCCCAGCAGGAAGGGCGCCTGAAGGTTCACGGCCATGGTGGTGTCCCACACGTCCTCGCCCAGTTCGCCCATCGGCGGCCGCAGGTTGATCCCGGCGGAGTTGACGAGGATGTTCGGCTCACCGAAGACACCGGCCGCCTCCTCGGCCGCCGCCCGCACACCGTCGCGCGTGCCCAGGTCGGCCGCGACCCAGCCGGCCCGGCAGCCGTCGGCCGTCAACTCGCCGACGGTCTCCTCCAGTTGCTCCTTGGTGCGGGCCACGAGCACCACGCCGGCGCCGGCCCGCGCCAGCGCCCCGGCGATGGCCCGGCCGATGCCGGAACTGCCTCCGGTCACCACGGCGACACGGCCGTCCAGCGAGAAGAGTTCGGAGAGATAGGCCTGGGACGTCATGAACGGAGCCTAGACGGCGGGGGCCCTGACCGGCAGTCGGGTTTCGGCAGGTGGGCGGGTGCCGCCGGGTGCGGGTCCGCGGACCGTAGGCTGCCCGGCATGAGCATCATCGGAGTGGGGATCGACGTCGCCGAGATCGACCGGTTTCGTGCGTCCCTGGAGCGGACGCCCGGGCTGGCCGACCGGCTGTTCGTGGCGCGGGAACTGCTGCTGCCCAGCGGGGAGCGGCGCGGGGTCGCCTCGCTCGCGGCCCGGTTCGCCGCCAAGGAGGCGCTGGCGAAGGCGCTGGGGGCGCCGCCCGGGCTGCACTGGACCGATGCCGAGGTGTACGTCGAGGACAGCGGGCAGCCCCAGCTGCGGGTGACGGGCACCGTGGCCGCGCGGGCCGCGGAGCTGGGCGTGCGGTCCTGGCACGTGTCGCTCAGTCATGACGCGGGCGTCGCCTCGGCCGTGGTGGTGGCCGAGGGGTGAGCCCCGGGTGTGGGCGGTGGCGGTTGCGGGGCAGACTCGGTGCCATGCGTAGTGCGTACAGCGTGGAGACGGTGAGGGCGGCCGAACGGGCACTGATGGCGCGGCTGCCGGAGGGTGCGCTGATGCAGCGGGCCGCCGCGGGGCTGGCCGCCGCCTGCGCCGAGTTGCTCGGGCGGGTGTACGGCAGCCGGGTGGTGCTGCTCGTCGGCAGTGGCGACAACGGCGGGGACGCCCTGTACGCCGGGGCGCGGCTGGCCCGGCGCGGAGCCGGGGTCACGGCCGTCCTCCTGACGCCCGAGCGGGCGCACGCGGGCGGGCTCGCCGCGCTGCGGCGGGCGGGAGGCGCGGTCGCCGCGGCCGAGTCCGCCGACGGGCTGATCGGGCGGGCCGACCTCGTCGTGGACGGGATCGTCGGGATCGGTGGCAAGGGCGGGCTGCGGCCCGAGGCCGAGGCCCTGGCCCGGCTCGCCGAGCGGTCCCGCGCCGCCGTGGTGGCCGTGGACCTGCCCAGCGGGGTCGAGGCGGACACCGGGGAGGTGCGGGGGGCCGCGATCCGGGCCGATCTGACGGTGACCTTCGGAACCTACAAGCCGGGCCTGCTGATCGATCCCGCGCGGGAGTACGCCGGGGTGGTGCGGCTCGTCGACATCGGTCTCGACCTGCCCGCCGGGCCCGAACTCCATGCCCTGCAACACGCCGACGTGGCACGGCTGTTGCCGGTGCCCGGCGCGGAGAGCGACAAGTACCGGCGCGGGGTCGTCGGGATCGCCGCCGGGTCCGCGCGCTATCCCGGCGCCGCCGTGCTCGCCGTCTCCGGGGCGCTGCGGGGCGGGGCGGGGGCCGTGCGGTACGTCGGGCCCGCGGGGGCGGCGGTCATCGCCCGCTTCCCGGAGACGCTGGTGTCGGACCTGGGGCCGGCGAAGGCGGGGCGGGTGCAGGCCTGGGTGGTCGGGCCCGGCGCCGGGGAGGACGCGGCGACCGTGGCCGAGGTGCTCGGGGCGGACGTGCCGGTGCTGCTCGACGCGGACGGGCTGCGGCTGGCCGAACGGGACGCGGTGCGCGGGCGTACGGCACCGACACTGATGACGCCCCATGCCGGGGAGGCGGCCGCGCTGCTCGGGGTACGGCGGGAGCAGGTCGAGGGGGCCCGCTTGGCCGCGGTACGGGAGCTGGCGGCGGTGTACCGGGCGACGGTGCTGTTGAAGGGCTCCACGACCCTGGTCGCCGACGCCGGGGGCGGGGCCGCGCGGGTGAACGCCACGGGGACCTCCTGGCTGGCCACGGCGGGCAGCGGTGACGTGTTGTCGGGTCTCGCCGGGTCGCTGCTGGCGGCGGGCCTGTCCGCGCTGGACGCGGGGAGTGCGGCGGCGTACCTGCACGGCCTGGCGGGGAGGTTCGCGGCGAACGGGGCGCCGGTGGGGGCGCATGACGTGGCCGAACGGATTCCGGCCGCCTGGAGGGACGTGCACGCGCGGTAGCCGACGGGGGCGCGACCAGCCCCACGCCCCCGCGCCCCGACGACGACCGACGTACCCAGGTCCATCCCCCGGGTGATCCTCCCGCGCGGCGCCGCTGATCCGGCGGAGCCCCGCGCTTGGCTGATCGCATGATCAGCAGACGAATCGCGTCCAGAGGCGTCGCGGTGTTGCTCGCCACCGCGACGGCCCTCCCGGCGGCCGGCACCGCCATGGCCGCCTCGACGGCCGGCGCTCCCGCGGCCACTGCTCCCGCGGTCGGCGCTCCCGTACCCCCCGCCCCTGCCCCCGCCTCCGAGCTGGTCCCCGGTGTCGCCCCCGCGCCCGGCCAGTCCTGGCAGATCGACACGCCCGACCAGGCGTTGCCGCCGAAGGTGTACACGCCCACCGCCCAAGAGGACGCCGTGGAACCGAAGGCCGCGGCGCCGGGGACGTACGACCTCATCGAGTACGTGCCGCTCGCCGACGCCATCGCCAAGGCGACGTGCAGCAAGCAGGCCGGGCCCTATCAGCGGCAGGTGGAGGGGTGGCTGAAGCTGAAGGTCGACGGGAAGCAGTCCACCGCCGACTGCAAGGCCATCCGCGCCTTCCAGCTCAAGTACAAGATCAAGCCCGCCATCGGCTTCGCCGGGCCCGTCACCTGGTCGACCATGATGCTCGTCTCGGCGAAGAAGAACCCGAACGCCGCCAAGAAGTGCCCGGTCCGGTCGTACAAGGTCGCCTGTGTCGATCTGGACCGTCAGCTCACCTGGGTGCAGAAGGGCTCCAAGGTGGTGTTCGGGCCCGTGCCCATGCGCAGCGGGCGCACGGGGCACGTCACGCGCAAGGGCTGGCACACCATCTACTGGCGGCACAAGAACCACTGGTCGACCCTGTACAACCAGCCCATGCCGTATGCCCAGTTCTTCGACGGCGGCGAGGCCTTCCACGCCGTCTACGGCAGCATCTACACCACCGTCGGCTCCTACGGCTGCGTGAACCTGACGCTCGGCGACGCCCGCAGACTGTGGGACGTGCTGAAGAAGGGCGACCACGTCTACGTATGGGGGAAGCGACCGGGTACCTGAGGTTACTGAGACTGCGACCGGGGCCCTCACGGCCCTCTGAGACACTGGGGGCGCGATGAGTGAGACTGCGACTGTGCCGACCGCCCCCCTGCGCGCCCGCGCCGAGATCGACCTGGGCGCCCTGCGGGCCAATGTGCGCGCCCTGCGTGCCC
This sequence comes from Streptomyces barringtoniae, assembly GCF_020819595.1. Lineage (GTDB taxonomy): Bacteria > Actinomycetota > Actinomycetes > Streptomycetales > Streptomycetaceae > Streptomyces > Streptomyces barringtoniae. The sequence continues at coordinate 265,313 of NZ_JAJHNP010000008.1, read as the reverse complement.
GGACGCCGGGCGCGGCCCTGATGGCCGTGGTCAAGTCCGACGGCTACGGCCACGGGGCGCTGCCGTGCGCCCGCGAGGCCCTCGCGGCGGGCGCGACCTGGCTCGGCACGGCCACGCCCGAGGAGGCCCTCGCGCTGCGCGCGGCCGGACTGCCGGGCCCCATCCTGTGCTGGCTGTGGGTGCCGGGCGGTCCCTGGCGGCAGGCGGTCGAGGCCGGCATCGACGTGTCGGTGAGCGGCCTGTGGGCGCTGCGCGAGGCCGTCGCGGCCGCCAGGGAGGCCGGCCGGCACGCACGCGTGCAGCTCAAGGCCGACACCGGGCTCGGCCGCAACGGCTGCCAGCCCGGGGCGGACTGGGCGGAGCTGGTCGCCGAGTCCCTGCGCGCCGAGGCCGAGGGGCTGGTGAAGGTCACCGGGCTGTGGTCGCACTTCGCCTGCGCCGACGAGCCCGGCCATCCCTCCATCGCCGCCCAGCTCGACCGCTTCCGGGAGATGCTGGCGTACGCCGAGGAACAGGGTGTGCGCCCCGAGGTGCGGCACATCGCCAACTCGCCGGCCACCCTCACCCTGCCCGAGACCCACTTCGACCTGGTTCGCGCGGGTATCGCCCTGTACGGCATCTCGCCCAGCCCGGAGTTGGGCACCCCGGCCGACTTCGGGCTGCGCCCGGTGATGACGCTCAGCGCCTCGCTGGCGCTGGTCAAGCACGTCCCCGGCGGGCACGGCATCAGCTACGGCCACCACTACGTCACGCCCGGCGAGACCACCCTCGGCCTGGTGCCGGTGGGTTACGCGGACGGCATTCCCCGGCACGCCTCCGGCACCGGTCCGGTGCTGGTCGACGGAAAGTGGCGCACGGTCGCCGGCCGGGTGGCCATGGACCAGTTCGTGGTGGACCTCGGCGGCGACGAGCCCGAGGTGGGCAGCGAGGCCGTGCTGTTCGGGCCCGGCGACCGCGGTGAGCCCACCGCCGAGGACTGGGCGCAGGCCTGCGGCACGATCGCGTACGAAATCGTCACGCGGATCGGAACCCGGGTTCCGCGCGTCTATGTGAACGGGTCCATGTGACCGCGTCCATGTGAGCGGGGAAGGACTCGGGTAGCCCGTTCGGGACGCGCGACCTGGATCACGTGTAACTCCGGTCATACCTGTTACAGCGGCAGCACAGGCACCATCGTCGGACCCACCCAGCGAACTGCAGTACGGCGAAGAGGAGCGGTACGTGAGCGAGAGCAGTGCCGAGGCCGTGGCGGACGTCGTCGCCTCGGCGGCCGCCGCCTCCGCCGCGGGGGCGGTCGGCAGCTGGCGCAAAGCGACCGGCATCGCCGGTGCCGCGATAGGCGTGATCGCCGCGGGTGCGGCGGCCGGCGTCGCCATAGAGCGGATGACGGTGGGGCGCGGGATGCGCAGGAAGGCCCGGCTCGCGCTGGACTCCGCGGGCCCCTACGGGACCCTGCGCGGCACCCCCGGCAAGGCGATCGCCGACGACGGCACCGAGTTGTACTACGAGGTCGACGAGGCCGATCCCGACCCTGGCCAGAACCTCTCCCCGCGCCGGCGCCGGCTGTTCGGCCGCAAGGCCCCCGCCCCGGTCACCGTCGTCTTCTGCCACGGCTACTGCCTCAGCCAGGACTCCTGGCACTTCCAGCGCGCGGCCCTGCGCGGGGTCGTGCGCACCGTGCACTGGGACCAGCGCAGCCACGGCCGCTCCGGGCGGGGCGTGGCCCAGACCCGGGACCGGGTGCCGGTCACCATCGACCAGCTCGGCCGCGATCTGAAGGCCGTCCTCGACGCCGCCGTACCGGAGGGCCCGATCGTGCTGGTCGGTCACTCGATGGGCGGGATGACGATCATGGCGCTCGCCGCCCAGTTCCCCGAGCTGATCCGGGACCGGGTCGTCGCCACCGCGCTCGTCGGTACCTCGTCAGGACGTCTCGGCGAGGTCAACTTCGGGCTGCCGCTCGCCGGCGTCAACGCGGTGCGCCGGATCCTGCCCGGAGTGCTGAAGGCGCTCGGGCAGCAGGCGGAGCTGGTGGAGAAGGGGCGCCGGGCCACCGCCGACCTGTTCGCCGGCATCATCAAGCGCTACTCGTTCGCGGGGCGGGACGTCGACCCGGCCGTCGAGCGGTTCGCGGAGCGGATGATCGAGTCCACGCCGATCGACGTGGTCGCCGAGTTCTACCCGGCCTTCAGCGACCACGACAAGACCGAGGCGCTCGCCTGCTTCCGGGAGATGCCGGTGCTGGTCCTGGCCGGCGTGCAGGACCTGGTCACGCCCAGCGAGCACAGCGAGGCCATATCCGACCTGCTGCCCGAGGCCGAGCTGGTCCTCGTCCCGGACGCCGGGCACCTGGTGATGCTGGAGCACCCGGAAGTGGTCACCGACCGCCTCGCCGACCTGCTCACCCGAGCGGGTGCGGTACCCGCAGGGGCTACGGTTATGGGCTATGGAAGCACCAGCAGCACCGCAGGACCCCGCTGAGACCCGGCTGACGATCACCTCGCCCGAGCAGATGCGCGAGCTGGGCCGCAGGCTGGCCAAGCTGTTGCGCGCGGGCGACCTGGTGATGCTCAGCGGTGAGCTCGGCGCGGGCAAGACCACGCTGACCCGCGGGCTCGGCGAGGGGCTCGGCGTGCGTGGCGCGGTCACCTCCCCGACCTTCGTGATCGCCCGGGTGCACCCCTCCCTCGGCGACGGCCCGCCCCTCGTCCACGTGGACGCCTACCGGCTCGGCGGCGGCCTGGACGAGATGGAGGACCTCGACCTCGACGTCTCGCTGCCCGACTCGGTGATCGTGGTGGAGTGGGGCGAGGGCAAGGTCGAGGAGCTGACCGAGGACCGGCTCCAGGTCGTCATCCACCGCGCCGTCGGAGACACCACGGACGAGGTACGGCACGTCACCCTGACGGGGCTGGGGGAGCGCTGGGCGGAGGCCGACCTGGAGACGCTCACGGCCTGAGCGCCGGGTATTCCGACAAGCCGTCGGCAAGATGTTGCGCGGGACGTCCCGGGCATGGTCACATGGTGTCCAGCCCGTGGTTAGGCCTGCCTAACCACGCCCGCCCCCGCACATCAGGAGGCGTCCATGACCGAGTCCGGTCCCACCGCCGTGTCCATGCGCGACCTCTTGGCGTCGTGCGAGGCGGCGAAGGCGGTTTCCCGTGCACCCCGGGCCCCTGAGGAACGCCCCGAAGGGGCGCGCGGCTGCGCTGAGGATGCGGCTGCCGACGCGCGGGCGCGACCAGTGACGACGGACCCGCAGGCGAACGACGTCCCCTCACAGCACCCCACCGCGGCCTAACGAATCACCACCACCCGCACCCCGATCGTCGCGAACACCCACATCGCATCCCCGTCGACCCGCGTCTCCCGGATCCCGCCCGTCCGCACGCCCGGATCGCCGGCGGCCGCCCGCGGAGCGACCGCCGCGCTGAACCCGATCGCGATCCCGTCCACGCTGGTGAACCGGACCACGTGCTCGACGGGCACACCGTCGGTGCCGGTCGTCGCGCTCGACCGGGACGTCACCCAGTACACGCCCGGCGGAGGGTCGACAGTGCCGGGATCGACCTTGAAACTGCGCTCCAGCCGGTTCCCGCCGTCGACCAGCCAGACCCGGTCGTCGTCCACCGAGTACACGACCCGTTCACCCGTACCGGACCCGCCCGGCACCGCGGTCGGGCTGTGCCGGTGTGCCTTGGCGGTCACCGAGACGGACGCGTTCGGGCCGGGCCTGCCGCTCAGGCTCGCCGGTGCGTTCGCCTGGGCCTGGTAGGCGAGGAGGCCGACGGCGCCGAGGGCCGCCGCGGTGAGGCCGGCCACGATCGCCGAGCTGGTCCCTGCCACGTGCGCTCACCTCTGCCTCGTGCGCTCCGCCTTGCGTGCTCTGCGCGTGCGCTGTGTCCCGTGCACTGTGTCTCATGCGATATGTCGTACTTCGTACAGACCGTAGCAGTCAGTGACCGTCCGCCCCGGACGGCCGTGCACGCGGCGCGGGCGCCGTAGGCTGTTCGCGTGCTCTTGCTCGCTCTGGATACCGCAACACCCGCCGTCACCGTCGCGCTGCACGACGGCACGGACGTCATCGCCTCGTCGAGTCAGGTGGACGCGCGCCGGCACGGAGAGCTGCTGCTGCCGGCCGTGGACCGTGTGCTCGCCGAGGCCGGGCTCAGGCTGGACGCCGTCACCGGCATCGTCGTCGGCATCGGCCCCGGCCCCTACACCGGCCTGCGCGTCGGCCTCATGACCGCCGACACCTTCGGTCTGGCGCTCGGCGTCCCCGTCCACGGCGTGTGCACGCTGGACGGCCTCGCCTACGCCGCCGACATCGAGAAGGGCCCCTTCGTCGTGGCGACCGACGCCCGGCGCAAGGAGGTCTACTGGGCGACGTACGCCGACTCCCGCACCCGGCTGACCGACCCGGCCGTGGACCGGCCGGCCGACATCGCCGAGCAGGTCGCGGGTCTGCCGGCGGTGGGCGCGGGCGCGCTGCTCTACCCGGACACGTTCCCGAGCGCCCACGAGCCCGAGCACGTCTCCGCCGCCGCCCTCGCCTCGCTCGCCGCGGAGAAGCTGGCCGCCGGCGAGGAGCTGCCGGCACCCCGGCCGCTGTACCTGCGCCGCCCGGACGCCCAGGTGCCCAAGAACTACAAGGTGGTCACCCCGAAGTGACCGTACGACTGCGCGAGATGCGCTGGTGGGACATCGACCCGGTCCTGGAGCTGGAGAAGGACCTGTTCCCCGAGGACGCCTGGTCCCGGGGCATGTTCTGGTCCGAGCTGGCGCACGCGCGGGGTCCCGAGGCGACCCGGCGCTACGTCGTGGCGGAGGACGAGGACCGGATCGTCGGATACGCGGGCCTCGCCGCCTCGGGTACCGCACCGGACAGCGACTCCGCCGCGGTCGGTGACATCCAGACCATCGCCGTGGCCCGCGGCCTGCAGGGCACCGGCCTCGGCGGGCGGCTGCTGACCGAGCTGCTGAGGGCGGCCACCGCCTTCGAGTGCGCCGAGGTCATGCTCGAGTGCCGGGTCGACAACGTCCGCGCCCAGAAGCTCTACGAGCGCTACGGCTTCGAACCCATCGGCTTCAGACGCGGCTACTACCAGCCGGGCAACGTGGACGCCCTGGTCATGCGCCTGACCGACCCTTCTTCAGTACAAGGAACCGAGATCAATGGCTGACGAACCGCTCGTCCTCGGCATCGAGACCTCTTGCGACGAGACCGGCGTCGGCGTCGTCCGCGGCACCAGCCTGCTGGCGGACGCCGTCGCCTCCAGCGTGGACGAGCACGCCCGCTTCGGCGGTGTCGTGCCGGAGGTGGCGTCCCGGGCCCACCTGGAGGCGATGGTCCCGACCATCGACCGCGCGCTGCAGCAGGCGGGCGTGAGCGCCAGGGACCTGGACGGCATCGCCGTGACCGCCGGTCCCGGTCTCGCGGGCGCCCTGCTCGTCGGTGTCTCGGCGGCCAAGGCGTACGCCTACGCCCTCGGCAAGCCCCTGTACGGCGTCAACCACCTCGCCTCGCACATCTGCGTCGACCAGCTGGAGCACGGCCCGCTGCCCGAGCCGACGATGGCCCTGCTGGTCTCCGGCGGCCACTCCTCCCTGCTGCTGTCGGAGGACATCACCGCCGACGTCCGCCCGATGGGCTCGACCATCGACGACGCGGCCGGCGAGGCCTTCGACAAGATCGCCCGGGTGCTCAACCTGGGCTTCCCGGGCGGCCCCGTCATCGACTGGTACGCGCGCGAGGGCGACCCGGAGGCGATCGCCTTCCCACGCGGCCTGAGCGGCCCCCGCGACCCCGCCTACGACTTCTCCTTCTCCGGCCTGAAGACGGCCGTGGCCCGCTGGATCGAGGCCAGGCGCGCGGCCGGCGAGGAGGTCCCGGTCCGTGACGTGGCCGCCTCCTTCCAGGAGGCCGTCGTGGACGTCCTGACCCGCAAGGCCGTCCGCGCCTGCAAGGACGAGGGCGTCGACCACCTGATGATCGGCGGCGGTGTCGCGGCCAACTCCCGGCTGCGCGCCCTCGCTCAGGAGCGCTGCGAGGCGGCCGGCATCCGCCTGCGCGTCCCGCGCCCCAAGCTGTGCACGGACAACGGCGCGATGGTGGCGGCGCTCGGCGCCGAGATGGTCGCCCGGGGCCGGGCCGCCTCCGGCTGGGACCTGTCGGCCGACTCCTCGCTGCCGGTCACCGAACCGCACGTCCCCGGCGACCACGACCATGTGCACGAGGTCAGCAAGGAGAACCTGTACTCGTGACCGTGGCGCTGATGTGGGAGGCCCGGGCCGTCGAGGGCCGGGGCGAGGAACTGCTGGCCTGGGTGCGGGAACAGCCGCTGGACCCGGAGCCGTTGCGCCGCGAGACCTTCCGCGCGCCGCAGGACCGCGTCCTGGTCATCACCTGGTGGGACGCGCCGTACGACGCGGGGATCCCGGAACTGCCGGAGCCTGCCGAGGAGTTGGTGTCGCGCCCGGTGCACCGCTGGCGGTTCGAGTCGGTGGCCGGCGGCTGAGTTGGCAAGATCCCCCCGATCTGCGCTATGATCATCACACGGCGAACGGGCGGAACCCGGAAACGGAGAACCGCCTCGGACGCAGTGCGTTGGTGGTCCAAGGAAAGACGTCCCGCTTCCTGCGGGGAGATGCAGGTGCAAGGCCTGCCCGGCGCTCCACAGGAACCCCGCCCCCGGTGATCCGGAGGCGGGGTTTCGCGTTATCGGCGCCCGGCCTCCTCGGGCTGGACCGCCTCCGCCCCGGGGCCCCCGAAGGCGTGGCCCGCGGCTCGGCGTTCCTTCACCTGCGCGTACCCCATCAGGCCGAACAGCACCGCGAGCAGCACCGCCGAGGAACCGGCCGTACCCAGGTCCAGACCGCCCTTGGCGACCGGCTTGGTCAGGAAGTCGCCGGCCGTGGCGCCCAGCGGGCGGGTCAGCACGAACGCGATCCAGAAGAGCAGGACGTTCGGCACCGCCGGGACCCTCATCAGGGCCACGAGGAGCAGCAGGAGGCCGGTCACCAGGGACGCGCCGCCCAGATAGCCCAGGCCCGAGCTGTCGGACAGGAAGTCGCCCATCGAGGTGCCGAGGGTGTTGGAGACGAGGATCGCCGACCAGAACAGGGCCTCGCCCCGGAAGGTGACGATCTCGGTGATCTGGAAGGTCATCCCGCTCAGCTTCCAGCCGAGGAAGATCAGCAAGAGGATCGAGACCAGGATCGCGGCGCCCTCGGGATAGCCGAGGCCGAGCCCCTGCGGGCCCCAGCCGAGGCGTGTCGCGCCGTTCGCGAGGTACTTCTCGCTGGCGTCCCGGTTCATGAAGTCGGACATGGTGGTGCCGGCCATGGAGGTCGACAGGATCACGGTCCAGTAGAAGAACGGGTTGTAGCGCGCGGAGCGCAGCTGGACCACCAGCGTCACCACGAAGACCAGGAAGAGGGCGATGGTGGTGAGGAAGTAGCCGAGTTTGAGCGTCTGGGCGAACAGGTCGCCCGCGGTCTCGCCCAGGGTCGTCGCCGCGATCTTCATGATCCAGAACGCCAGGGTGACCTCGGGCAGCTTCTTCATGACGGATTGCGTGGTTGTCACGGGCGTCAAGGTTGCTCCTGTGAGGGGGTGTCAGATGATCAACGACCCTGTCAGGGGCAACCTGAAACCATCCTGAACGCCCGTGTCAGGGATCTTGCGGAAGAGCGTTCACTGTGCTTCCGCCGTGACTCCATACGTGCCACCCGGCCCCTGAGGTTCAATCAGTTCCCCGGGACACCACCACATCGCACCGCAGTCGCCGCTCGGACCCGACCGCCCGGACCGGCCCCGTCAGCCGCAGCCGCACCCGGTGCCGTACGTCCGTGCTCGACGCCGCCAGCCGCAGCTCCAGCGCTCCCGGCTCCACCACGCGTGCCCCCGTGCGGTCCGTGAACGAGGACAGGTCGGCGTGGAAGCGGAAGGCCAGCCGGCGGGACGCGCCCGACGGCAGCTCCACCCGCCGGTACCCGATCAGCCGTACGTCGGGCCGGGTCACGCTCGCCACCGGGTCGTGCAGATACAGCTGGACGACCTCGGCGCCGGCGCGGTCGCCGGTGTTGCGGACGGTCAGGGAGAGCTCGTATGCGCCGTCCGTCGCGATCTCGGCCTCGGGAGCGTGGACGTCCTCCCACGCGAACGTCGTGTACGAGCGGCCGTGGCCGAACGGGTACAGCGGGGTCGGGTCCAGGCTGCTGACCTCGCCGGCCAGGCCCAGCGGGGGCTGGAGATAGGTCCAGGGCTGGCCGCCGGGCACGCGCGGCACGCTCACCGGGAGCCGCCCGGAGGGGTTCACCCGGCCGGACAGCACCCCGGCCACCGCGGATCCTCCCTCCTCGCCGGGGAAGAAGGCCTGGACGACCGCGCCGAGCCGGCCGTGCCAGCGGCCCAGGGCGTACGGCCGCCCGGTGAGCAGGACCAGCACCACCGGGACGCCCGTCGCCACCAGACGGTCCAGCAACTTAGCTTGCACGCCGGGAAGTCGGAGATCGGTCACGTCACAGCCCTCGCCCGAGGTGCCCCGGCCGAACAGGCCCGCCCGGTCGCCGAGCACCGCCACGCACACGTCCGCCTCCGCCGCCCGGGCCACCGCCTCCTCGAAGCCGGCCGTGTCCGGGTCCGAGACCCCGCAGCCCTCGGCGAAGGTGACCTTGGCGTCCGGGAGTTCGGCGCGCACGGCGTCCAGGACCGTGGGGATCTCGATGCCGGGCGGGACGTCGGGGTGGTGGGTGAGGACGTGGGAGGGGAAGGAGTAGCAGCCGAGCATGGCGAGCGCGTCCGCCGCGCGCGGGCCGACCACCGCGATCCGGGAGTCGGGGGCCAGCGGCAGCAGCCCGTCGGGATTGTCCAGCAGGACCACCGACTCCTCGGCCAGCCGCCGGGCCACGGCACGGTTCTCCGCCGAGTCCAGGTCCACCGGGCCCTGCGGTTCCGGCCGCCAGTCCGGATCCAGCAGGCCCAGCTCGCACTTCTGCAGCAGCACGCGCCGGGCCGCCCGGTCCACCAGCGACTCCGGGATGCGGCCCTCGCGTACGGCGGTGACGAGCGGGGTGCCGTAGCACTTCACGGTCGGCAGCTCGACGTCGATGCCCGCGGCCAGCGCCCGGTGCGCCGCCTCCGCCTCGTCCGCCGCGACCCGGTGCAGGGTCTCGAGGAACCCGATGCCGAAGTAGTCGGCGACCACCGTGCCGGTGAAGCCCCACTCCTCGCGCAGCAGCTCGGTCAGCAGGCGCGGGTCCGCGGAGGCGGGCACGCCGTCGGTCTCGGTGTAGGCCGCCATCACCGACCGGGCCCCGCCCTCGCGCAGGGCCATCTCGAACGGCGGCAGCGTGACGTCCGCGAACTCCCGTACGCCTGCCCGCACCGGCGCCAGGTTCCGGGCGCCCGCCGAGGACGCGTACCCGGCGAAGTGCTTGAGCGTGGCGACCACCCCGGCCGACTCCAGGCCGCGCACATAGGCCGTGCCGATCGTGCCGACCAGGTACGGGTCCTCACCGATCGTCTCCTCCACCCGTCCCCAGCGCGGGTCGCGGACCACGTCCAGGACGGGGGCGAGGCCCTGGTGGACGCCGCACGCGCGCAGGTCCTGGCCGATGAGGCGGCCCATCTCCTCCACCAGCGCCGGGTCGAAGGCCGCACCCCAGGCGAGCGGCACCGGGTACGCCGTCGCGCGCCAGGCGGTGAACCCGGCCAGGCACTCCTCGTGGGCGACGGCCGGGATGCCGAAGCGGCCGGCGGCGGCGATCCGGCGCTGGGCGCGGGCCAGTGCCCGGGCGCCGAGGGCGGGGTCCACGGGCGCGGTGCCGAAGGAGCGGGTCAGCTGGCCGAGGCCGTGGGTGATCAACTCCTCCCAGTCGAGGTCGGCGGTCATCTCGCGCTGCAGGGGGGCCACGCCGTCGCCGTCCGTGGCGGCGCCCACCCACACGCCGTACAGCTGGGCGGCCTTCTCCTGAAGGGTCATCCGGGCGAGCAGGTCGGTCACGCGGGCGTTGGCGGGCAGGGCGGGGTCGCGCCAAGGAGCGGTGGTCATGGAACTCCCGTCACTCTGACTGTCGCTCACGTATGTTCCCGAATGTTTCGATGACAATACCGAATGTTCCGGGAACCTATGGCGCACACTGGCCTTCGTCAAGGGGTGCTGCGGGGATACGATCGCGCGCATGAAGCCTGCGAAGCCCACAGAAACGCAGACGGCAACCCTCGCCGAAATCGCCCGTGAGGCCGGGGTGTCGGCTCCGACTGTTTCGAAGGTGCTCAACGGCCGTGCCGACGTCGCCCCCGCCACCCGCACCCGGGTCGAGGAACTGCTGCGCGCCCACGGCTACCGGCGCCGCCGCGCCGAAGCGTCCCGCTCCCCGCTGATCGACCTGGTCTTCCACGAGCTGGAGAGCGCCTGGGCGCTGGAGGTCATCCGGGGCGTGGAGAACGTGGCAAGGGACGCCGGGCTGAGCGTCGTCCTGTCCGAGTCGGCCGGCCGGCTCACCCCGGGCCGCACCTGGGCCGACCAGGTGGCCGCGCGCCGCCCGCACGGCGTGGTGCTGGTGCTGTCCGGACTCGACGAGTCCCAGCGGGCGCTGCTGACCAGCCGCTCCATCCCGTTCGTGGTGATGGACCCGGCGGGCGACCCGGGCCCGGAGGTGCCGTCCATCGGCGCCACCAACTGGCAGGGCGGACTCGCCGCCACCCGTCATCTCGTCGAGCGCGGCCACACCCGGATCGGCGCGATCAGCGGCCCGTCGAGGATGATGTGCAGCCGGGCCCGCGTCGACGGCTACCGCGCGGCCCTGGAGACGGCTGGCCTGCCGGTCGACCCCTCGCTGGTCGTGGCCGGCGACTTCCACCACGACGCCGGCTACCGCCTGGGCCTGCAGCTGCTGCGCCGCCCCGACCGGCCGACGGCCGTCTTCGCGGGCAACGACCTGCAGGCGCTCGGCCTGTACGAGGCCGCCCGTGAGCTGGGCCTGCGCATCCCGGAGGACCTCAGCGTGGTCGGCTTCGACGATCTGCCGGTGGCCCGCTGGGTCGGCCCGCCGCTGACGACCGTACGGCAGCCGCTGACCGAGATGGCCGAGGCCGCCGCCCGCCTGGTGCTGGAGCTGGGGCGCGAGCAGGAGGACCGGGCGGCGACCCGGGTGGAGCTCGCGACCAGCCTCGTCGTCCGCAGCAGTACGGCGGCGCCCGCGGCCGTGTGACGGCGTCGGCCGGAAGCTGTCGTATTGACGGTGGGGTGGGCGCCCCCACACTCCTCCGAAGTCATTCGGTTGCACGACCGAAACTTTCGGCAGCAATGCGCGATGCCGAGGCCGACCGGATCGTCGCCTTCGCCCGGGCCCACCACCAGCAGGTGCGCGGCCACACCGCGGATGAGGAATTCCGAAGAAAACCGACTCACACCGCTTGCGCTAACAGTCCCCTAATAATTCGGACTTACGTTCCTGGCGTGACGCGACACATGGAGCACGACGAGGAGCAAGGCGAAGCAGGCAGACGGGTGGGCCGGCGGCCGGGAGCGCTGAGGATCGTCGGCCTCACCCTCGCGGGCGCCCTGGTGCTGGGCACGGGCGCGGTGGGCTGGGTGTACTGGCATCTCAACCACAACATCAAGAGCGTCGACATCGACAGCGCGCTCGGCGACGACCGCCCGGCGAAGGCGGTGATCGCCCCGGCGGCCACCGCCTCCGCGCTGCCGACCGGCTCCCTGAACATCCTGGTCCTCGGCTCGGACTCGCGCAGCGGCAAGGCCAACAAGGAGCTCGGCGGCGGCGACAGCTCCGGCGCCCGCTCGGACACGGCGATGGTCGTGCACATCGACGCGGGCCGCACGAAGGCCACGGTCGTCAGCATCCCCCGCGACACCCTCGTCACCCGCCCGTCCTGCCCGCTGGCCTCCGGCGGCGCGACGGCGGTGGCCTACGGCGCGATGTTCAACACCGCCTACGAGGTGGGCGGGCCGGTGTGCGCGGTGAAGACCGTCGAGTCGATCACGAACGTCCGCATGGACCACTACATCGAGATCGACTTCTCCGGCTTCGCCAAGCTGGTCGACGCGCTCGGCGGGGTCGACGTCACCACCACGCAGGACATCGACGACGACTACAGCCATCTGCACCTGAAGGCCGGCCCCCACCACCTCGACGGCACGCAGGCCCTCGCGCTCGCCCGCACCCGGCACGGCATAGGAGACGGCAGCGACCTCGGCCGCATAGGGCTGCAACAGATGCTGGTCAAGGACCTGCTGGAGCAGATGGCCGGCACGAACCTGCTCACCGACCCCGCCAGGCTGTACCGGGTCGCCGACGCGGTCACCGCGAGCCTCACCACCGACACCGGCCTGGACTCCCTGAGCGAGCTGATGCGGCTCGGCCAGAGCCTGAAGGGCCTCACGGCCGACCATGTGAGGACGGTGATGATGCCGGTCGTCACCGCCCCCTCCGACCCCAACCGCGTGATCGCGAAGGAGCCGGCGGCGACCGGCCTGTGGGCGTCCCTGCGCTGAGCCGGCACGGCCCTGACGAAGATCGGAGACATCCGCCGGAAAAATCTTCGGTGAGCGTGTCGATCCGGGTGTCTTCCGTTCGACGCATGGGTGAGCGGCGGGGACGGACCCCGCCGCCCGACCGAAGGAGTCACCATGCCCCGCTACCTGTCGCTCGTGCGCATCGACGAGTCCTCCGCCCCTGCCGAGGGCCCCAGCCCCGAGCTGATGCAGCGGATGGGCGAGCTGATCGAGGAGGTCACCAAGGCCGGCGTCATGCTCGACACCGCCGGGCTCACCCCGACCGCCGAGGGCACCCGGGTGCGCTGGGAGGGCGGCAGGATCTCCGTCACCGACGGGCCGTTCACCGAGACCAAGGAGGCCATCGGCGGCTACGCCATCATGCAGTGCAAGGACAAGGCCGAGGCCCTGGAGTGGGCCAAGCGGTTCCTGCAGGTCCACGAGGACTTCTGGACCGTGACCTGTGAGGTGCGGGAGATCGCCGAGGGCTGAGTGCCTGGCGCCGTGCCGTACGGCGGTGTTGCATGGTGGGCTGTGGAACCACAGCCCACCGCCGCGCCCACCGCCGCGCACACGATCGAGACCGTCTTCCGTCTGGAGTCACCCCGGGTCATCGCCGGCGTCGCGCGGATCGTCCGGGACGTCGGCATCGCCGAGGAACTGGCGCAGGACGCGCTGGTCGCCGCCCTGGAGCAATGGCCCCGCGACGGCGTGCCCGGCAACCCCGGCGCCTGGCTCATGGCGACGGCCCGGCACCGCGCCGTCGACCTGATCCGGCGCCGCGAGACCTACGCCCGCAAGCTGCAGGAGATCGGCCGGGACCTCTCGCGGTCGGCTCCGCCGTCGTACGAGGAGCCCGCCGACCCCGACGACATCGACGACGACCTGCTCCGGCTCGTCTTCACCGCCTGCCACCCGGTGCTGTCGCCCGAGGCCCGCACCGCGCTCACCCTGCGCCTGCTCGGCGGCCTGAGCACGGCCGAGATCGCCCGCGCCTACCTCGTCCCGGAGCCGACGATCGCCCAGCGCATCGTCCGCGCCAAACGCACCCTGGCGAAGCAGAGCGTCGCCTTCGAGGTGCCCTACGGCCCCGACCGCGAGGCCCGCCTCGGCTCCGTCCTGGACGTCATCTACCTGATCTTCAACGAGGGGTACGCGGCCACCGCCGGCGACGACCTGCTCCGCCCCGGCCTGTGCGAGGACGCGCTGCGCCTGGCCCGCGTCCTGTCCGCGCTGATGCCCAAGGAGCCGGAGGTGCACGGGCTGACCGCGCTGCTGGAGTTCCAGGCGTCCCGCACGGCCGCCCGTACCGGACCGGGCGGCGAACCGGTGCTGCTGAAGGACCAGAACCGCCGCCGCTGGAACCGCATGCTCATCGCCCGTGGCATCCGCGCCCTGGACCGGGCCGGCGCCACGGCGACCGGCGCCCCGGGCCCGTACGCCCTCCAGGCGGCCATCGCCGCGTGCCACGCGCACGCCCACCGCTACGAGGAGACCGACTGGCGTGCCATCGCCACCCTGTACGGCCTGCTGGCCGCCTGTGCCCCGTCCCCGGTGGTCGAGCTGAACCGCGCGGTCGCCGTGTCGATGGCCGACGGCCCGGCCGAGGGCCTGAAGCTGGTGGACGCCCTGACGGCCGAACCCGCCCTGCGCGACTACCACCTGCTGCCCAGCGTCCGCGGCGACCTGCTCGCCCGCCTCGGCCGTACCGCGGAGGCCCGCACGGAGCTGGAACGAGCCGCCGGCCTGGCCCGCAACGAACGCGAGCGGCAGCTGTTGCTGACGAGGATCCGTTCCCTCGCTGATCACTGAGGGTTCGGGTGGCGCGGTGTCACGGGGGCCCCGATCAGCATGGCCGGTGCGCCCGCGACCCGGGTGAGGAACACCGTCGCCGCGTTCGGCCCCTGTGGCTTGACCTTCCTGCGCAGTTCCTCCGGCTCGACGGCCGACCCGCGCTTCTTCACGGTCAGCGTGCCGACCTCGCGCTCTCGCAGCAGGGCCTTCAACTTCTTGACGTTGAAGGGGAGTCGGTCGGTGATCTCGTAGGCGGAGGCGTACGGGGTGGGGCGCGGTTCGTCGGCGGTGACGTAGGCGATGGTGGGGTCGATCAGGCCGCCGTCCAGCTGCTGCGCAACCTCGGCGACCAGATGGGCGCGGATGACGGCGCCGTCGGGCTCGTACAGGTAGCGGCCCACCGGCCGGACCTCCGGGTCGGGCAACCCCTCGCCGAGGAGGGTGCGCGGGCCGGGCAGCAGGGTGGCACGCACCGCTCCCGGCTCGGTGCCGAACCACACCACGGCCTCCTTCACGTCGCCGCCGTCCGAGATCCACTCGGCCTCGGCGTCGGCGGGGACGGCCTCGTGCGGAATGCCGGGCGCCACCTTCAGTGCCGCGCGGGGTGCCGAACGGGCGGCCTCGACAGCCCAGGACAGGGGCGGCGAGTACGCCTCCGGGTCGAAGATGCGGCCGCGCCCGCCGCGCCGGGCAGGGTCCACGAACACGGCGTCGTAGCCGCCCGTGTCCACCTCGGTGACGTCCGCCTCGCGCACCTCGATCAGCTCGTCCAGCCCCAGTGCCTCGGCGTTCGCCCGCGCCACGGCGGCGGTCGCCGGATCGCGGTCCACGGCCAGCACCCGGATCCCCGCCCGGGCGAACGCGATCGCGTCCCCGCCGATCCCGCAGCACAGGTCGGCCACGGAGGACACGCCGAGACCCCTGAGCCGCTCCGCGCGGTACGTCGCCACACTCGTCCGGGTCGACTGCTCGACCCCGTTCGGCGTGAAGAACATCCGTCCCGCGTCCGCCGCCCCGAACTTCGCCGCCGCCCGCTGCCGCAGCCGGGCCTGGCCGAGCGCGGCCGACACCAGCTCGGCGGGATGGTCGCGGCGCAGCCGGGTGGCGACGGCGAGTTCGTCGGCGGGGGCGGTGTCGCGGACCTCGTCGAGGAGGGCACGGCCTTCGGGGGTGAGGAGGAGAGCGAGGTCGTTCACCGGGTCATTGTCGGCCAGTCGGTGGATCGTGCGCCTTCCGGCCGCGGTGTCGGCCCGGGCTCCGGGTCCTGCCCTGGAAGGATCCGGCACTATGCGAGTAGTCGTACAAAACGATAAAAATCGGTCCCGTCGTGGGCGTCTCACCCTCGGCTGCGGAGCCGCCGCGCTGGCCTGTTCCACACTTCTGTCCAGCTGCGCCGGCTCCACCGACACGACTCGCCCCGTCCCCGCCCAGGGCGGCCCCGTGCATGTCCTGAGCCCCCAGGACCGCCAGGCCGCCGAACATGCCCGCCGGGCCGCCGAACACGCCCGCCTGGTCGCCGCCGCCAGGCGCTGGGGCCTGGCCCAGGTGCCGCTTGCGCCGCCCCCGCCGCCCAGGACCAAACCGGAGATCACCGCCCGGGCCGGTTTCGAGGTCGAACACCAGGAGGACTGGGACCTGCCCCCGGTCTTCACCACGATCCCCACCAGGAAGAAGATCGTCTTCCTCACCATCGACGACGGCTCGGAGAAGGACCCGAAGTTCCTGCGGATGATGCAGGACCTGCAGATCCCCTACACCGCCTTCCTCAGCAACTACCTGGTCAAGGACGACTACGGCTACTTCCGCACGATGCAGTCCTACGGCCACACCCTCAACAACCACACCCTGCACCACCCCTACCTGCCGGGCTTGTCCTACGAGGACCAGAAGCACGAGATCTGCGGCATGCAGGACATCATGAACAAGCGGTTCGGCAGGCGCCCGACGGTCTTCCGGCCCCCTTACGGCAACTACAACCAGGACACCCTGCGCGCCGCCAAGGCCTGCGGCATCAAGTACGCGCCGATCTGGAACGAGGAGGTCTACGTCGACCACTGGGAGTACCGCGAGGACGACCAGAAGATGCGCCGCGGCGACATCGTCCTCACCCACTTCCGCGGCCGCTCCGACTGGAACGGCACGATGATCGACGACATGCGCCGCTTCCTGGACAAGGTCACGCGCGAGGGCTACGCCGTGGCCCGCCTGGAGGACTACCTGTGAGGCCGGGGGCGGGACGCGGGAGACCGGGCCGCGGGCGGCGCCCGGTCCGGTACTTGGGCGCGCTCCTCGTCCCGGCCCTCCTCCTCACCGGCTGCGCCCAGTCCGTCGACCCCATCGAACGCCTCGGCAAGAAGGCCGCCGAGGGCGTACGCCCGCACGGACCCGCTCCCGACCAGACCTACCGCCGCTGGGGCCTGACCGAGCCCCTCGCCCGCCCGCCGCAGCCCGCCGCCCGCGCCCTCCCGCTCGGCCCGCAGACCGGGGACCGTGCCCTGCCCCGCGTCCTGGACCACGTCCCCACCCGCGACCGGGTCGTCTTCCTCACCTACGACGACGGCGCGGAGAAGGACCCCCGCTTCGTCGCCATGGTCCGCGAACTCCGGCTGCCGGTCAGCATGTTCCTCACCGACAGCGTCGCCGGCCCCGGCTACGGCCACTTCGCCCGCCTGCACGGGCTCGGCGCCGGCATCGAGAACCACACCCTCGACCACCGCGCGCTCGCCGGACTGCCGTACGCCGGGCAGCGCGCCGAGATCTGCGGCCAGCAGGACAGGCTCAGGGCCCGCCTCGGCCTGCGCCCCCGCCTCTTCCGCCCGCCGTACGGCGCGTACGACACCACCACCCTGCGCGCGGCGGCCCGCTGCGGCATCTCCACGGTCGTCCTCTGGCGCGCCGCGATGACCCCGACCGAGCTCGTCTACACCCACGGCGAGCACCACCTCCGCCCCGGCGACATCGTCCTGGTCGGCCCGGACGAGACGGCGGGCCCGAGCCGGCGGGAACGCACGGCGAGGCTGCTGCGGAGGGTGCAGCAGGCGGGGCTGACGGTGGGAAGGCTGGAGGACTACCTGTAGAGCACCTTTCCGGTGCCGGCCGGCACATATCAGCCCGTCCGGGGGCGGCAGCCCCAGGGCGGGCGGGGCGGCACAGGCCCGCCGGAAAGCAGCCGGAAGGCAGATCTTCGGCCGACGCGCCGCACGGCATTGGCACTCCGCTTGACCGAGTGCTAATCGCGGTCATAGTCTCGGCTCTGGCACTCCCCCCTGGAGAGTGCCAACAAAGCGACGGGCAGGTCCGGCACCCGCGACGACGGATCGACCTGGTCGCCACCTCAGACAGTTAACCCCGTGAGATCTCCGAAGGGGGAGGTCGGATCGTGACGACCGCCAGCTCCAAGGTTGCCATCAAGCCGCTCGAGGACCGCATCGTGGTCCAGCCGCTGGACGCCGAGCAGACCACGGCCTCTGGCCTGGTCATCCCGGACACCGCGAAGGAGAAGCCCCAGGAGGGCGCCGTCCTCGCCGTGGGCCCGGGCCGGTTCGAGAACGGCGAGCGCCTTCCGCTCGACGTCAAGGTCGGCGACGTCGTCCTCTACAGCAAGTACGGCGGCACCGAGGTGAAGTACAACGGCGAGGAGTACCTCGTCCTCTCGGCTCGCGACGTGCTCGCGATCATCGAGAAGTAGTCACCTCGAGCATTCTTTTGCTCCTGAGCTGCGCCCCTGGCCCCCGCGACCGATAAAGAAGCCGGGCGCCCGGGGCGCAGTTGTCTTTACCACCCATAGATTCCGAGAGGGCTCCCGCTGTCATGGCGAAGATCCTGAAGTTCGACGAGGACGCCCGTCGCGCCCTCGAGCGCGGCGTCAACAAGCTGGCCGACACGGTGAAGGTGACGATCGGCCCCAAGGGCCGCAACGTCGTCATCGACAAGAAGTTCGGCGCCCCCACCATCACCAACGACGGTGTCACGATCGCCCGCGAGGTCGAGATCGAGGACCCGTACGAGAACCTCGGTGCGCAGCTGGTGAAGGAGGTGGCGACCAAGACCAACGACATCGCGGGTGACGGCACCACCACCGCCACCGTGCTGGCCCAGGCGCTGGTGCGCGAGGGCCTGAAGAACGTCGCCGCCGGCGCCTCCCCGGCCGCCCTGAAGAAGGGCATCGACGCGGCCGTCAAGGCCGTCTCCGACGAGCTGCTCGCCTCGGCCCGCCCGATCGACGAGAAGTCCGACATCGCCGCCGTCGCCGCGCTGTCCGCCCAGGACCAGCAGGTCGGCGAGCTCATCGCCGAGGCGATGGACAAGGTCGGCAAGGACGGTGTCATCACCGTCGAGGAGTCCAACACCTTCGGTCTGGAGCTCGACTTCACCGAGGGCATGGCCTTCGACAAGGGCTACCTGTCGCCGTACTTCGTGACGGACCAGGAGCGCATGGAGGCCGTCCTCGACGACCCGTACATCCTCATCAACCAGGGCAAGATCAGCTCCATCCAGGACCTGCTGCCGCTGCTGGAGAAGGTCATCCAGGCCGGCGCCTCCAAGCCGCTGCTGATCATCGCCGAGGACGTCGAGGGCGAGGCCCTGTCGACCCTGGTCGTCAACAAGATCCGCGGCACCTTCAACGCCGTCGCGGTGAAGGCCCCCGGCTTCGGCGACCGCCGCAAGGCGATGCTGCAGGACATGGCGATCCTCACCGGCGCCACCGTCATCTCCGAGGAGGTCGGCCTCAAGCTCGACCAGGTCGGCATCGACGTGCTCGGCTCCGCCCGCCGCGTCACCGTCACCAAGGACGACACCACGATCGTCGAGGGTGCCGGCAAGCAGGAGGACCTCACCGGCCGCGTCGCCCAGATCAAGGCCGAGATCGAGAACACCGACTCCGACTGGGACCGCGAGAAGCTCCAGGAGCGCCTCGCGAAGCTGGCCGGCGGCGTGTGCGTGATCAAGGTCGGCGCCGCCACCGAGGTGGAGCTGAAGGAGAAGAAGCACCGTCTGGAGGACGCCATCTCCGCGACCCGCGCCGCGGTCGAGGAGGGCATCGTCTCCGGTGGTGGCTCCGCCCTGGTGCACGCCTCCAAGGTCCTCGAGGGCAACCTCGACAAGACCGGCGACGAGGCCACCGGTGTCGCGGTCGTCCGCAACGCCGTGGTCGAGCCGCTGCGCTGGATCGGCGAGAACGCCGGCCAGGAGGGCTACGTCATCGTCTCCAAGGTCAAGGACCTGGAGAAGGGGCAGGGCTACAACGCCGCCACCGGCGAGTACGGCGACCTGGTCAAGGCCGGCGTCATCGACCCGGTGAAGGTCACCCGCTCCGCCCTGGAGAACGCCGCCTCCATCGCCTCCCTGCTGCTCACGACCGAGACCCTGGTCGTCGAGAAGAAGGAAGAGGAAGAGCCGGCCGCCGCGGGCCACGGCCACGGCCACGCCCACTGAGCCCGAACGCTCACCACGAAGGCCCGGTTCCCCGCGGGGGAGCCGGGCCTTCGCCCTGTGCGGGACATGCTCCCTCTACCGCTCCAACTCGTCGAGCGCACCCAGCTGTTGCATCAGGCCCAGCTGGTCGTGCTGCCACCACATCTCGGCGATCTTGCCGTCGTCCGTGAGGCGGAACAGCGTCAACCCGGTCATGGTGACCTGCCTGCCGGTGGGCGGGATGCCGAGGAAGTCGCCGTGGTGCGTGGCGTTCCAGGTCCACCGCGCGCAGGCCCGGTCGCCCTGGGTGAGCACGTCCTCGAGCGTGAACGTGAAGCCGAAGCCTCCGCGCCACATCCGGAATTCGCTGCGGGCGTTGTCCAGCCCGATGGTGTCCTGGGGGTTCACCGGATCGTGGCTGTGGATGTCCTCGTCCAGCAGGTCGTTGAGCGGCGGCAGTTCACCGGAGGTCTGCAGCGCCGCGAAGAACCGCCGCACCGTGCCCTCGGCCAGCCGCTCGTCCCGCACGACGTCCAGATCGGTGAACGTCGGGCTCTCGTCGCACAGGGCGACCATCTCCTGGAAGATCCGGTCGGTCTCCGGGAGCTTCGAGTTCCGCATCGCCTCCTCGTACGACGGGAACTCCACCACTTCGACGATGTGCGACGCGTCGGAGCGGTCCTTGCCGACCAGCGCGTGCGTCGCCGTCCGCTTCCCCTTGGTCTGCGCGACCCAGTCGTCCATCAGCCGGTTCATCTCGTCCAGCCGGCTCGTCCTGCACTCGATGAGCTGTACGAAGGTCATGACGCCGCCTCCCGGCCCCCCTGGCCCGGTCTGTGTCACGCTCATTTTCGCACCGGGACGGCAGCGCCACCCGTCCGCTACTGCGGCCCGTACTTGCGCCCCGTCTTCGACGTGATCCCGCCCAGCAGCCCGCGCGGAGCCACCTTCACCAGGCCCATCAGCGCCTTGTAGCGGGGGTCGGGGATCGACAGGGACTTGCCGCGGGCCAGGTCGGACAGGGCAGCCGCGACGAGTTTGTCTGCGTCGAGCCACATCCAGCCGGGGATGTTGTCCGTGCCCATCCCGGCCCGCTGGTGGAACTCGGTGCGCACGAAGCCGGGGCACAGGGCCATCAGGCGGACACCGCTGCCGGCGAGGTCCTTGGCCGCGCCCTGCGTGAACTGCACGACCCAGGCCTTGGAGGCGCCGTAGGTGCCCCGGGGGACGAAGGCGGCCACGGAGGCGACGTTGACGACACCGCCCCGGCCCCGCTCGCGCATCGCCTCGGTCGCCGCCGAGGTCAGCCGGAGCACCGCCTCGCAGTGCACCTTGAGCATCCTGAGCTCGTCGGCCAGCGCCACGTCCAGATAGCGGCCCTTGTTGCCGAAGCCGGCGTTGTTGACCAGCAGGTCGACCGGGTTCTTCCGGTCGCCGAGGCGGTCGGCCACCGCCTCGATGCCCTTGTCCTCGGCCAGGTCGGCGCTCAGCACCTCCACCTCGATGCCGTGCCGGTCGTGCAGTTCGGTCGCCTGTTCGCGCAGCCTCTTGGCGTCCCGGGCCACCAGGACGAGGTCGTGCCCGTCAGCCGCCAGCCGCCGCGCGAACGCGGCACCGATCCCCGCGGTCGATCCCGTAATCAGAGCCGTTGTCATGACCCAAGGTTAGTGACCCGGAGCGAGCGCGTCCGCTGCCCCCGGACACGGGAGTTGGCCCGCGCGGGGCGGGGCGACGGCCCGTGCGACGAGGCGCGCGGGGCTGGGCAGGCCCTCACGGGGGCGGTCCTGCGCGGCGTACGCCCCCTCCCGCACCGGGCGTCCCGGACCTCCCGGTGGGCCCGTTCGGCCCGGCCGGCTCGCCGCGCTCATGGGTGACGGCCGCTCAGCCCGCCTGCTCCGCCATGTACTTGCGGGCCTTCGCCAGTGTCTCCGGGTGCAGCGCCTCGCCCGCCGCGAGCAGCCGCGGCAGCAGCTCCCGCTCGGTGGTGACCGCGCGGAACTGCAGCGCCGCCGTCACCCCGTGGTCCGGCCGGTGAACGATCTCGATCGGATCGCCCGCCCGTATCTCACCCGGTTCGATCACCCGGAGGTAGGCACCTGTTGCGCCCTTCTGTGTGAACCTCTTGACCCAGCCGCGTTCGCCCAGATGGCCCTGGAAGGTGCGGCACGGGATCCGGCCCGAGGTCACTTCCAGGACCACCCCGGAACCGATCCGCCAGCGCTCGCCGATCAGCGCGCCGGAGACGTCCAGGCCGTCCGTGGTCAGGTTCTCCCCGAAGCAACCGTTGGCCAACGATCGGCCGAGTTCGCGCTCCCAGTCGTCCAGGTCCTCGCGCGCGAAGGCGTACACCGCCTGGTCGTCCCCGCCGTGATGCCGCAGCTCGCACACCGCGTCCCCGGCCAGCCCGCTCCCGCCGACCCCCTTGGGGCCCGGCGCCGCCACCCGCACCGGCCCGTCGGCCGGCCTCTTGTCGATGCCCGTCACGCCCTCCGCCTGGTCCGTGTACGGCACTGGCTGCGGGCGACCCAGATTGACCGAGAGAAGCTTCATGACCGCACGGTACGGGACCACACCTCAAAGCGTCGAGCGAATATCGCGCACCATCCCCAAGCTGCGCTTATGCTTTAGGGGTGATCGAGGCCCGTCATCTCCGCGTCCTGCGTGCCGTCGCCGCCACCGGTTCCTTCTCGGCGGCGGGGCGCGAACTGGGCTGCACCCAGCCCGCCGTCAGCCAGCAGATGAAGGCCCTGGAGACCTCGGTCGGCACGCCGCTGCTGGTGCGCAGCGGCCGCGAGATGCGGCTGACCCAGGCCGGGGAAGCCCTGGTCAGGCACGCCTCCGGCATCCTCGCCGGGCTCACCGCGGCCGAGGAGGAGGTCGCGGCCATCGCGGGCCTGCGTGCCGGCCGGGTGCGGCTGGTCTCCTTCCCCAGCGGCAGCTCCACCCTGGTCCCCACCGCCCTGGCCGCCCTGCGCGCCGCCCATCCCGGCACCCGCGTCTCCCTGGAGGAGGCCGAGCCCCCGACCTCCGTCGAGCTGCTGCGCGAGGGCGACTGCGACCTGGCCCTGGCCTTCCGCTACGAGGGTGCGGCGGTCACCGAGGACTGGGACGACCTCGTCGCACGGCCCCTGCTGATGGACCGGCTGGTGGCGCTGGTGCCCGAGCGGCACCGGCTCGCGCGCGCGGAGAGCGTCGCCATCGGCGAGCTCGCCCAGGAGCCCTGGATCGCGGGCTGTCCGCGCTGCCGCGGCCAGCTGGTCGAGGTGTGCGAGGGGGCCGGTTTCACCCCGCGCATCGACTTCGCCACGGACGACTATCCCGCGGTGGCCGGCCTGGTCGGCGCGGGCCTGGGGGTCGCCGTGCTGCCCCAGCTGGCGGTGGAGTCGGTACGGCCCAGGGGCGTGCGCACGGTACGGCTGGAACCGGCGGTCCGGCGCGAGATCGTCGCGCTCACCCTGCCCGACCTGGCACAGGTGCCGGCCGTGGCGGCGACGCTGGAACAGCTGGCCCGGGCGGCGGGGCGCGGCTAGCGGGTCGAGTCCGGCCGACGGCTGGAGGTCCGGGTCCGTCCGGGTGGTCGGGCGCGGCCGGGAGCAGGCGGGGTGCGACGGGCATCCGGCCCGGTGCCATGCGACCGGGGACAGGTCACGCCCCGGGTGCGGGCGGCGCCAGAGTCAAGGGCACGCACGTGGCGAGGCGGCGTGCCCTGGTGGGGGGATGGGTGCACCCGGTGGTCCGTGGGTGCAAAAACGTTCCTTCAGTGGTTGGGGGCGGCGTCCGAGCCGGCGGCCGAAGCCGTCACCAGGCGGTTGCGCGCGCGCCCCATCAACTCCTCACGCTCGTCCTCGGTCAGGCCGCCCCACACGCCGTACGGCTCGCGTACCGCCAGCGCGTGCGCCGCGCACTCTGCGCGGACAGGGCACCTCATACAGACCTCCTTGGCCGAGTTCTCGCGAGCGCTCCGAGCCGCCCCGCGCTCGCCCTCGGGGTGGAAGAAGAGCGAGCTGTCCACGCCCCTGCAGGCAGCCAGCAGCTGCCAGTCCCACAGGTCCGCGTTCGGTCCGGGAAGGCGGGAGAAATCTGCCATTACGTGACCCCTTGTAGCCGTTCTGAGCGGATACGGTGCCAACGACCGTACATCTCCGGTCTAAGGAGATGAAAATATGACTCATTGCGAATCTAGCCTCGGACACCGCAAAACGGGAAGAAAAGGGGCCAAACGGGGCATGGTTGTGATGAAAAGTTGAGGGTCTGTTGGTCGCGTCTGCACCGTGTCGGGGCCCTCACATAGAGTGCCGAAGACGGCCCGTAGCCCCGTAACTCTTTCGAGTGACCGTCGTTGAGAGTGCGGAGGCGGTTGAAAACACAAGAGCTCGGGCAGGCGTCCGAGACGGTCGACCGCACAGGTGACGATTCCGTACCAGCCTGGAGGCTCAAGGTGACGCGCATCAGCTGCGGAGGGCGGTCATGACATCCGTCCTCGTCTGCGACGACTCCCCGCTTGCCCGAGAAGCGCTCCGCCGCGCGGTCGCGACCGTGCCCGGTGTCGAGCGCGTGACGACGGCGGCCAACGGCGAGGAAGTCCTCCGCCGCTGGGGCGCCGACCGCTCCGACCTCATCCTGATGGATGTGCGCATGCCCGGCCTGGGCGGCGTGGAAACCGTGCGCCGGCTGCTGTCCGCCGACCCCGGCGCGCGCATCATCATGCTCACCGTCGCCGAGGACCTGGACGGCGTGGCCCTCGCGGTCGCCGCCGGCGCCCGGGGCTACCTGCACAAGGACGCCTCGCGCGCCGAGCTGCGCGCCACGGTGACGCAGGCCCTCGCCGACCCGACCTGGCGGCTGGCCCCGCGTCGGCTCCGCTCGGCCGAGATGGGCGCCGCGCCCACGCTCACCGCGCGCGAGATCCAGGTCCTGGAGGGCATGAGCCACGGCCGCTCCAACGCCGAGATCGGCCGCGAGCTGTTCCTCTCCGAGGACACGGTCAAGACGCACGCGCGGCGCCTGTTCAAGAAGCTCGGGGCTTCGGACCGGGCCCACGCCGTGGCGCTCGGCTTCCGCTGGGGACTGGTCCGGTAGACGGTGCCCGGCCCTGCGGGGCGGGCGGGGCCGGTCCGGCGCCGGGTGCCACTCCCGGAGCCGGACGCATATCCGCCTCCCCGGGCAGCAGCGCAATGTCTCACCGGCCCCTTCGGGGAGCCCCGGGCCGACTGCCGAACCGAACCCGTCGCACGTACGGCACCGCACGGGGCTCAGGCGCCGAAGCGCCGCGCCTCGGCCCCGCGCGGTGCCGGACGAGCGCGCGCCCTTCGGGGGCGCCGTCGGTCCCGAGGCGGCACCGGCACGCGCGCGTACGCGGAACTGCACTGCGGCTCCGTTGCGGCACGGGCACGTCCTGTCCGGCGCCGCCGCGGGTGGCGCGGACGATCGCCCTGCGCGGCGTGGCGTCCGTGTGCTGCGCGCGGAACGGTCGCCGGTGCAGGGGCGGCTGCCTCGGGCGGGCATGTCCTGCGCAGCTGTCCGGCGGTGCGTGGCGGCGTGGGCGGGCGTGTCATGCGCAGCATTGCCGCGCGTGGCGGGACGACCGCGGTCGCGCGCGGTGTGGACGATCGCCCTGCGGGGCGCAGTTTCCGTGTGCTGTGCGTGGAACGGTCGCCGGTGCGGGGGCGGCTGCCTTGGGCGGGCATGCCCTGCGCAGCTGTCCAGCGGTGCGTTGCGGCCGCGGGCGGGCGCGTCCTGCCCGGAATTGCCGTGTGGGCGACGATCACCCCATGCACTGCGCGCCGCCCCTGCGCGGGGCACGGGTGCGTGCCTCGGCTCCGGTGTCGAATCGACGCGTCCCGGTCATGGTCCCGGTCCGCTCGAAGAGGTGGTCCGGTGACTCTGGGAGGTGGGTGCCGGTGAAAGACCCCGACGGGGGTTCCCGTTGCCCGGGGAAGCGGCCGTGATGCGCCGTCGAGAGGTGGACCCGGTCACACCCGAGGAGCCGGGCGGCAGGCGGTCGGCCGGGCGCGTGAACGGAGATCCACTCCGGCAACACCCGTGGTCGGCGCCGCCCGGTGAGGCCGGGGACGGACACGGCCGGGCCGTCCGCGCCCCGGCCGTACGGCTTCGCAGGGTGCTTCGGAGGGCGGCGTACGGGTCGACCTGGCGGGCGCGCGCTGCTCGTTTCGGCGCGGATGCCGCATCCTTGAGATGTGGAGTCTCTCGGGGACGAGTCGGTCGAGCGGAAGGGGAGGGCGCAGGAGATGAGTGCCGGCGCACCTGCTCATAACGCTTCAGTGCACAACCACGAGCACAATGCGACGGACCGGACGGCCACAAGGCACCATGGACCGATGCGCGACGACGAGGCGGGCACGGCCCACGGGGCGATCGGTGCGCTCGTCCATCGCGCCGTCGACGGGGACCAGCAGGCCACGCACGACCTGCTCGCCCATGTCCACCCGCTGGCGCTGCGCTATTGCCGCACCCGGCTGTCCCGGCTGCCCGGCGACGCGCGTCACTTCGTCGAGGACCTCGCCCAGGAGGTCTGCGTCGCCGTCCTGCTCGCGCTGCCCCGCTACCGCGACACCGGCCGCCCCTTCGAGGCGTTCGTCTTCGCCATCGCCTCCCACAAGGTCGCCGACCTGCAGCGTGCCGCGATGCGCCACCCGGGTTCGACGGCGGTGCCCTCCGACGAGATGCCGGAACGGCCCGACGACTCCCTCGGCCCCGAGGAGCGCGCCCTGCTCAGCAGCGACGCCGAGTGGGCCAAGAAGCTGCTGGCCAACCTCCCCGAGAACCAGCGCGAACTGCTCCTGCTGCGCATCGCCGTGGGCTTGACCGCGGAGGAGACGGGGCAGATGTTGGGAATGTCACCCGGCGCGGTCCGGGTCGCCCAGCACCGGGCACTGAGCCGCCTGCGCGCGCTCGCCGAGCAGTAACACCCTTGTGAGAAGCCTCTGCAGCTCCCTTCGGTGAGCAGGCACGCTTCCGCTTCCGTACGAACATACGAAGCCTGAAGTCACCCCGTACCGTGGAATTTGCTAGCGATGCTTCCCGTTAGCATGGACATCCGCACCGATCAAGGCCATTTGGGGAAGGTGTCATGACTGCCAACGTCGACGGAGTGCCCGGAAAATTCGCGACACTCGGGCTGACCTACGACGACGTGCTGCTGCTGCCGGGCCCGTCGGACATGGCACCCGACGAGATCGACACCGCCTCGTACGTCTCCAAGAACGTGCGGGTCAACATCCCGCTGCTGTCGGCGGCCATGGACAAGGTGACCGAGTCCCGCATGGCCATCGCGATGGCCCGCCAGGGCGGCGTCGGCGTGCTGCACCGCAACCTCTCCATCGAGGACCAGGCCAACCAGGTCGACCTGGTGAAGCGCTCCGAGTCCGGCATGGTCACCGACCCCATCACCATCCACCCGGACGCCACGCTCGCCGAGGCCGACGCG
This sequence comes from Streptomyces barringtoniae, assembly GCF_020819595.1. Classification (GTDB taxonomy): domain Bacteria; phylum Actinomycetota; class Actinomycetes; order Streptomycetales; family Streptomycetaceae; genus Streptomyces; species Streptomyces barringtoniae. The sequence goes on along the minus strand of NZ_JAJHNP010000008.1, from coordinate 238,136 downwards.
CTGTGCGCCAGGTTCCGCATCAGCGGCGTCCCGGTGACCGACGGCGACAAGAGGCTCCTCGGCATCGTCACCAACCGTGACATGGCCTTCGAGAGCGACCGCGGCCGCCGTGTGCACGAGGTCATGACGCCGATGCCGCTGGTCACCGGCAAGGTCGGCATCTCCGGCCCGGAGGCCATGGAGCTGCTGCGCAAGCACAAGATCGAGAAGCTGCCGCTGGTCGACGACGCGGGCATCCTCAAGGGCCTGATCACCGTCAAGGACTTCGTCAAGGCCGAGCAGTACCCGAACGCCGCCAAGGACGCCGAGGGCCGTCTCCTGGTCGGCGCGGCGGTCGGCGTGGCCGGTGACGCCTTCGAGCGCGCCCAGGCCCTGATCGAGGCGGGCGTCGACTTCATCGTGGTCGACACCGCGCACGGCCACTCCCGGCTGGTCGGCGACATGATCGCCAAGATCAAGTCGAACTCCTCGGGCGTCGACGTCATCGGCGGCAACATCGCCACCCGCGACGGCGCCCAGGCCCTGGTCGACGCGGGTGCCGACGGCATCAAGGTCGGTGTCGGACCGGGCTCCATCTGCACCACGCGCGTGGTCGCCGGCGTCGGCGTCCCGCAGGTCACCGCGATCTACGAGGCCGCGCTCGCGGCCAAGGAGGCCGGGGTCCCGGTCATCGGCGACGGCGGTCTGCAGTACTCCGGCGACATCGCCAAGGCCCTGGTCGCGGGCGCCGACACGGTCATGCTCGGCTCGCTCCTCGCGGGCTGCGAGGAGTCCCCGGGCGAGCTGCTGTTCATCAACGGCAAGCAGTTCAAGTCGTACCGCGGCATGGGCTCGCTGGGCGCCATGCAGACCCGTGGCGACCGCAGGTCCTTCTCCAAGGACCGCTACTTCCAGGAGGGCGTCGCCTCCGACGAGCAGCTGATCCCCGAGGGTATCGAGGGCCAGGTGCCCTACCGCGGCCCGCTGTCCTCCGTCGTGCACCAGCTGGTCGGCGGTCTGCGCCAGTCGATGTTCTACGTCGGCGGCAGGACCGTGCCCGAGCTGCAGGCGGGCGGCCGGTTCGTGCGGATCACCTCGGCGGGCCTGAAGGAGAGCCACCCGCACGACATCCAGATGACGGTCGAGGCGCCCAACTACAGCAGCAAGAAGTAGCTCTCAGGCAGTACGACCGCGCATCCACGCGCGCGTGAAGACCGAGCAGCGGCGGTCCCGGAGCACCGGGGCCGCCGTTGTCGTCCCCGCGGAGGGCTTCTGTCGTAGCCGTCGGCGATACTGGAAGGCGCTGCAACGCATAGGGAAAGGCCTAGAGACGTGACTGAGATCGAGATCGGGCGCGGCAAGCGCGGCCGCAGGGCGTACGCCTTCGACGACATCGCCGTCGTCCCCAGCCGCCGTACGCGGGACCCGAAGGAGGTCTCGATCGCCTGGCAGATCGACGCCTACCGCTTCGAGCTGCCCTTCCTGGCCGCTCCCATGGACTCCGTCGTCTCCCCGGCCACCGCGATCCGCATCGGTGAGCTCGGCGGCCTCGGCGTGCTCAACCTCGAGGGCCTGTGGACGCGGTACGAGGACCCGCAGCCGCTGCTGGACGAGATCGCCGAGCTGCCCGTCGAGCGGGCGACCCGCCGGCTGCAGGAGATCTACGCGGCTCCCATCAAGGAGGAGCTGATCGGCGCGCGCATCAAGGAGGTGCGCGACTCCGGCGTGGTCACGGCGGCCGCGCTCTCCCCGCAGCGCACCGCCCAGTTCTCCAAGGCGGTCGTGGACGCGGGCGTGGACATCTTCGTCATCCGCGGTACGACGGTCTCGGCGGAGCACGTGTCGTCCTCGCACGAGCCGCTGAACCTGAAGCAGTTCATCTACGAGCTGGACGTCCCGGTGATCGTCGGCGGCTGCGCCACCTACACCGCGGCCCTGCACCTGATGCGCACCGGCGCGGCCGGCGTCCTGGTCGGCTTCGGCGGCGGCGCCGCCCACACCACGCGCAACGTGCTGGGCATCCAGGTGCCGATGGCCACGGCCGTCGCCGACGTGGCCGCGGCCCGCCGCGACTACATGGACGAGTCCGGCGGCCGGTACGTGCACGTGATCGCGGACGGCGGTGTCGGCTGGTCCGGAGACCTGCCGAAGGCGGTCGCCTGCGGCGCCGACGCGGTGATGATGGGCTCCCCGCTGGCCCGCGCCACGGACGGGCCCGGCAAGGGCCACCACTGGGGCATGGAGGCGGTCAACGAGGAGCTGCCGCGCGGCCAGAAGGTCGACCTGGGCACGGTCGGCACCATCGAGGAGATCCTCACCGGCCCGTCCCACACCCCGGACGGCTCGATGAACTTCTTCGGCGCCCTGCGCCGCGCGATGGCCACGACCGGCTACAGCGAGCTGAAGGAGTTCCAGCGGGTCGAGGTGACCGTCGCGGACAGCCAGCACCGCCGCTGACGCGTACGACGCACAGGGCCCGGCCACCGAGAGGTGGCCGGGCCCTGCCGTTTGCGCGAAGGCGTTACGCGGCGGCCTTCTTGGTGCCGGAGAACGCGGCGAACCCGGCGATGCCGAAGAAGAGGAAGGTCAGCGGGTCGGCTTCTTCCTTCCAGGCCTTCTGGACGATGTCGAAGTGGTCGAAGAAGACCTGGGAGAAGCTCAGGCCGGTCGCCTTGGCGCCGATCATGGCCTCGCCCACCAGCTGACCGAAGTAGACGGAGGCCAGGGACAGGACGACGGCGGCGATCGGGAGGACGGGGTTGCGGCCGCCGACCTTGCCCGCAGCGACACCGACGACGAAGCCGACGCCGACGGCCGCGTAGCCGATCTCGTGCTTGGTGGCGCCGATGATGAGGCCGTAGAGCGCGGCGGCGGCCACGGCGGCGACGACCGCGGCGACCAGGCCGAGGACGAGGTTGTTCCGGGCCGGTGCGGGCGGCACCGGTGCGGCGAAGGCGCCGGGCTGGGGCGCGTGGGCGCCCGGCTGCGGCGGGTACGGCGCACCGGCCGGGGCCTGCTGGGCGTACGGGTTGCCGTCGGCCGGTCCGGACGTGGGCGGCTGCGGCGGTGGTGCTGACTGGCTCATGACAGAAATCCCCCCGAGATGGAGCACGACTGTAAGGACGGATGCGGAAGGCCCGCGCACGTGCGCTCGCCGCGCACGTGTGTGCGGCGAGTCCGGGGGAGACTAACAGCCGGGGACGACAACACCCCCGGCCGTTTTCCGTTCGTGACCGGCTCAGAGCCGGTGTGCCGCCCCGGTGGGCGTGGCCCCGCGCGTGTCCAGCAGCAGCTGCGCCTTCACCGACAGGCCCTGCAGGTCGTACGTGCGGTGCTGCTGGAGCAGGATCGTCAGGTCGGCCTCGGCGGCGGTGTCGTAGAGCGAGTCCGCGCGGGGGACCGGGCGCTCCAGGACGTTCCAGGAGGCCACGAGCGGGTCGTGGTAGCTGACGGAGGCGCCCAGCTCCATCAGCCGGATCGCGATCTCCTGGGCCGGGGTGCCCTGCAGATCGGCGAGATCGGGCTTGTAGGTGACGCCGAGCAGCAGCACGCGCGCGCCGCGGGCGGACTTGCCGTGTTCGTTGAGGAGGGTGGCCGCGCGCTGGACGACGTACCGGGGCATCCGGCTGTTGACCTGCTGGGCCAGCTCCACCATGCGCAGGGTGCGGGTGGCGTGCCCGGTCAGGTCCTGCGGGACGCCGTGCCCGCCGACGCCGGGCCCGGGCCGGAAGGCCTGGAAGCCGAAGGGCTTGGTCTCGGCGCACCGGATCACGTCCCACAGATCGACGCCCAGCTCATGACAGAGCACGGCCATCTCGTTGACGAGCGCGATGTTGACGTGCCGGAAGTTGGTCTCCAGCAGTTGTACGGTCTCCGCCTCGCGCAGTCCACGCGCGCGTACCACCTTGTCGGTGATCCGGCCGTAGAAGGCGGCGGCCGACTCGGTGCAGGCCGGGGTGAGGCCGCCGATGACCTTGGGGATGTTGGCGGGGGCGTGGTCGCGGCTGCCGGGGTCGACCCGGCTGGGCGAGTAGGCGAGGTGGAAGTCCCGGCCGGCGCGCAGCCCCGAGCCCTCCTCCAGCAGGGGGCGCAGGAACTCCTCGGTCGTGCCGGGGAGCACCGGCGACTCCAGGATGACGGTGGTGTGCGGGCGCAGCCGCTGGGCGAGGGCGCGGGCGGCCGCCTCCACCTGGCCGAGGTCGAGTCCGCCGTCGGCGCCGCGCGGGGTCGGCGCGCAGATCACCGCGGTGCGCACCCGGCCGAGCTGGGCCGGGTCGGTGCCCGGCCGGAAGCCGGCGGAGAGCATCCGGCGCAGCTCGGCGGGGCTGAGTGAGCCCGCCTCGGGGCCGGTGGCATAACCGACGGTGGGGATGCCCGCGGCGACAGCGGCCTGGGCGAGCGGCAAACCGTAGGGGCCGAGTCCGATGACGGCGAGGTCTGCGGGCATGGCTGGGCCGTCCTTCCCAATAGCCGAAGCGGGACAGTTGCGCAATCGCTGTGGACAGCGTGAGCGAGCGCTATGCCAGGCTAGGTACATATATGACCGTTATGTGTGATTGTGTTCGTGTGTCTTCCGAGGGTTGTGCGCGAGTTGTCCACAGGTTGGGAGCCCGTGGTGGCTGAAGTCGGGCAAGCCGGTCAGAATTTGGGCAGGAGGAGGGATGAACCGGGCTTCGCCCACCGGGTGCGGCCCACGCGAGCGAGTCTGCGACAGCGGGAGGCAGCGTGAGGACAGCGACTCTGGGGCCGACGCAGCGCGCCGAGGCACTGGCGGCGATGGCGGAGCGGGAGCTGGACGTGCTGGTGGTCGGCGGCGGAGTCGTCGGCGCGGGCACCGCTCTGGACGCCGTCACACGCGGCCTGTCCACCGCTCTGGTCGAGGCCCGCGACTGGGCCTCCGGCACCTCCAGCCGGTCCAGCAAGCTGATCCACGGCGGTCTGCGCTATCTGGAGATGCTCGACTTCGCGCTCGTCCGCGAGGCCCTGAAGGAGCGCGGACTGCTCCTGGAGCGGCTCGCCCCGCACCTGGTCAAGCCGGTGCCGTTCCTCTACCCCCTGCAGCACAAGGGCTGGGAGCGGCTCTACGCCGGCTCGGGCGTCGCGCTCTACGACGGGATGTCCATGGCCCGCGGCCACGGCCGGGGCCTGCCCCTGCACCGCCATCTGACCCACCGTCAAGCCCTGCGCGTCGCACCCTGCCTGAAGCGGGACGCCCTGGTCGGCGCCCTGCAGTACTACGACGCCCAGATGGACGACGCCCGCTTCGTGGCCACGCTGGTGCGCACGGCGGCGTCCTACGGCGCGAAGGCGGCCAACCGCGCACGCGTGACCGGGTTCCTGCGCGAGGGCGAGCGGGTGGTCGGTGCGCGGGTGCACGACCTGGAGGGCGGCGGGGAGTACGAGATCCGCGCCAAGCAGATCGTCAACGCGACCGGGGTGTGGACCGACGACACCCAGGCCATGGTGGGGGAGCGGGGACAGTTCCACGTCCGCGCCTCCAAGGGCATCCACCTGGTCGTGCCCAAGGACCGCATCCACTCCAGCACCGGCCTGATCCTGCGCACCGAGAAGTCCGTCCTGTTCGTCATCCCCTGGGGCCGGCACTGGATCGTCGGCACCACCGACACCGACTGGAACCTCGACAAGGCCCATCCGGCCGCGTCCAGCGCCGACATCGACTACCTGCTGGAGCACGTCAACTCGGTGCTCGCGGTGCCGCTCGGCCGCGACGACGTGCAGGGGGTGTACGCCGGTCTGCGTCCGCTCCTCGCCGGCGAGTCCGACGCCACCAGCAAGCTGTCCCGCGAGCACACGGTCGCCCATCCGGTGCCGGGACTCGTGGTCGTGGCGGGCGGCAAGTACACCACCTACCGCGTGATGGCCAAGGACGCGGTCGACGCGGCGGTGCACGGCCTGGACACGCGGGTCGCCGACTGCGTGACGGAGGAGACCCCGCTGCTGGGCGCGGAGGGGTACCAGGCGCTGTGGAACGCGCGCGCCCGGATCGCCGCCCGAGCCGGACTGCACGTGGCCCGCGTGGAACACCTGCTGAACCGGTACGGCTCCCTGGCCGAGGAACTGCTGGACCTCATCACCGCCGATCCCGCGCTGGGCCGGCCCCTGCAGGGCGCCGACGACTATCTGCGCGCCGAGGTGGCGTACGCCGCCTCGCACGAGGGCGCCCGGCACCTGGACGACGTCCTCACCCGCCGCACCCGCATCTCCATCGAGACCTTCGACCGGGGCACCCGCAGCGCCCGCGAGGCGGCCGAGCTGATGGCACCGGTCCTCGGCTGGGACAAGGACCAGATAGAGCGCGAGGTGGAGCACTACGAGAAGCGGGTGGAGGCCGAGCGCGAGTCCCAGCTCCAGCCCGACGACCAGACGGCGGACGCGGCGAGGCTGGGAGCGCCGGACATAGTGCCGTTCACATGAGGGAGTGTGGCCGAAGCCGGCCCGTGAGCCGGCTGCCCGGCACCGGCCGAATGCCCGTCACCCCTGCCGAAACCAGGCGCATTTCCCCGAAACCGGTGCACCGGATCCCGCCTGGGCCGAATGGCCCCCTGGGCGTCGGCCACTTGTCGAGTGAGAGACAATGGAGGCTCTGTCAGGGCGGGTTGTATGAGGGGACGCATGTCGGAGGCGGAGCGGGCGGGAACATCTCGTCAGGGGACTCGTCAGGACAAGAGCGAGCGTCGTCTCCTCGCCGGGCGGTACCGGCTGGGAGACGTGCTGGGCCGGGGCGGCATGGGCACGGTCTGGCGCGCCGAGGACGAGACCCTGGGCCGGACGGTGGCGGTCAAGGAGCTGCGGTTCCCGTCGAACATCGACGAGGAGGAGAAGCGGCGCCTGATCACGCGCACCCTGCGCGAGGCCAAGGCGATCGCCCGGATCCGCAACAACAGCGCGGTGACGGTCTACGACGTGGTCGACGAGGACGACCGGCCGTGGATCGTCATGGAGTTGGTGGAGGGCAAGTCCCTCGCCGAGGTCATCCGCGAGGACGGCCTGCTGGAGCCGAAGCGCGCCGCCGAGGTGGGGCTCGCCATCCTCGACGTGCTGCGCTCCGCGCACCGCGAGGGCATCCTGCACCGGGACGTGAAGCCGTCGAACGTGCTCATCGCCGAGGACGGCCGGGTCGTGCTCACCGACTTCGGTATCGCGCAGGTCGAGGGCGACCCGTCGATCACTTCCACCGGCATGCTCGTCGGCGCCCCCTCCTACATCTCGCCCGAGCGTGCCCGCGGCCACAAGCCGGGTCCGGCGGCCGACCTGTGGTCGCTGGGCGGCCTGCTGTACGCGGCGGTCGAGGGCGTGCCCCCGTACGACAAGGGCTCGGCGATCGCCACCCTCACCGCGGTGATGACCGAGTCCCTGGAGGAGCCCAAGAACGCGGGCCCGCTCAGGGACGTCATCTACGGCCTGCTCACCAAGGACCCGGCCAAGCGGCTCGACGACGCGGGCGCCCGGGCCATGCTCAACGCCGTGATCCACGCCGCCGAGCCGGAGCCGATGGACGCCACGCGCGTGGTGCCGCTGCCGCCGCAGCCGGGCCTGTCCGAGGGCAAGCGGGGCGAGGAGGCCGGGGAGAAGTTGCGCGGCGCGCTGCGTTCGGTCCGCAAGGCGGCCGGGGCGGCCGCGTCCGCACGGACGAAGAACGGCGGCGACACGACGGCGCCGGGCGCCGGTGAGGCCGCAGGTGCGGGCGGTGCCGCCGCGGGCGGGGCACGTCCTGCCGCCCAGGGCGGAACGCGGCCCACGCCTTCCTCCGGCGGAGCGCGGCCGACGCCGTCCTCCGGCGGAGGGCGCCCCGCGCCTTCCTCTCGTGGAGCGCGGCCCACTCCGTCCCCCGGCAGCACGCGCCCCGCGCCCTCCGGTGGGGCCGGCGCCGGATCCGCCGGGAGACAGGCGGGTCCTGCCGCCGGCGCCTCGGGTGCCGCCGGTGCGCCGAACTCCAGCGCGAGCAAGCCGAGTTCGGGCTGGCCCGTGATGCCGCCGCCGGACCTGGACCTGCCGCAGCGGCCGGTGCCGAGGGCGCCGCTGACCGACGTGGTGCCCAAGCGCACGCTGGTGATCATCGCCGTGGTGGTGGTCCTCGCGGTGCTCGGCACCGTCCTGGCCATCGTCCTGAGCGGCGGCGACAAGGACGGCAAGAGCAGCGGGGCCAGGGCGGCGGCGAGCGCGAGCGCGTCCACCAAGCAGGACAAGGGTGACAAGGGCACCGGCAGCGGGACCCGGGCAAACGGGGCGAGTCCGTCGTCCGGTGGCACCGGTGCCACCTCGGGCGCCGCCGTCGACGCGAGCGCGTCCACCGACGACTCCGGCAAGTCCGGTGCCAAGGACGCCGGGAGCGCGCCGGCGGTGACGACCCGCAAGGCCGGCCAGGGGTACTCGATCGGGCTGCCCAAGGGCTGGTCGTACAACTCGACCGACAGCGGGGGCGACCGCTACACCGGTCCTGACGGGCAGAAGCTGCTCATCGGCTGGACCGGCAGCCCCAAGAGCGACCCGGTGGCGGACTGGAGGAACCAGGAGCACGGGATGATGCGTTCCCAGTACCAGCGGATCCGCATCGAGAAGGTCGACTACCGCGGCTGGAACACGGCCGACTGGGAGTTCACGTACGTCGACGGCGGCACCGAGTACCGCACCATCGACCGGGGATTCGTGGTCAACGGCCATCTCGGTTACGGACTGATGTACACGGCGAAGGCCGCGAACTGGGACAGCCGGTTGCGCAAGGACACCTGGAAGACGCTCACCACGTCCTTCGAGCCCAAGTCGTAGGTGCTCGGCGCCGGTTTGGGGCGTGAGAATCCGTCATCCACTCAATGCGGGTTGCCTCCGGCACGTATCGTGAATGGTTGCGGACCGTACGCAGCCGGAAGTGTGTGCGAAACGGGTCGTGAGGCGAACGGAAGTGACCGACCGGGCGGCCGGGGGAGGCAACGTGGACGACTACGCGGGTCGGGTGCTCGCCGACCGCTACCGCCTGCCGTTGCCGCCCTCCGACGAGTACGAACTCACCGAGACCCGCGCCTTCGACACCTACAGCGGCCAGGAAGTGCTGGTCCGGCAGGTGCCGTTGCCCGAGGTCGTCGAGGCCGAGGTGCTCGATGCGGAGGGACTGCCCGAGGGCTTCACCGCGCGTGAGCGCGGGAACCGGCGGACGCCGGACGCCCGGACCGCGACCCGGCGGCCCGCCGACCCGGCGGTGCGGCGCGCCGTCGAGGCCGCGCAGGCCGCGGCCTCGATCCCCGACCATCCGCGCCTCGACCAGGTCTTCGACGTGTTCGCCGAGGGCGGGTCGCTGTGGATCGTCAGCGAGTTGGTGGGCGCGCGCCCGCTGGCCGCGCTGCTCGCCGAGCAGCCGCTGTCGCCGTACCGGGCGGCCGAGGTCGCCGCCGACGTGCTCATGGCGCTCCGGGTGCTGCACGCGCACGGCTGGGTGCACCGCAACATCACCGCCCGCACGGTGCTCGTCTGCGACGACGGCCGCGTGATGCTGACCGGCCTCGCCGTGGGCGCCGCGGAGGAGGCGTTGTGCGGGTACGACCCCGTCCCGGCCCAGGAGAGTTTCGAAGACGGCGGAGCGTGCGCGGACAGGACCGGTCGCGCCGGTTACGGGTCCGGAGGCCCGGATACGCCTCCGATCGCTGGGGGAGGGCGAGGTTCCTCCGTTGCGGGTGCCGGCGGCCGTGCCGGTGGTGAGCTCCAGGGCTCGTCCGGGCCCGGCAGTGTGCCGTCCGCGGATGTCGACCCCGAGGCGGCGCGCCGCGCCGCCATCCAGGCAAGGGCGGCCGGAGGGCTGCCGGCGCCGGGGGCGAACGGGGCGTCCGGCGGGACCGGTGCGCCCGGCCCGGCGGGGCAACGGCCCCTGGAGAACGGCGCGGACATCCGTGCCGCCCGCGCCGGGGCCATCGCCGCGTACCGCGCGGGTGCACGGGCTGCCGCCCGGGTGCAGGAGGCCCGGCAGAGCGGGCCCGCTGCCCTGCCCGGGGCCCGGCCGCCGGCCGAGGGCGACGCCGACGGCATGCCCCGGCCGCCGTACTCCGGCGGCCCGGGCACCACGACCCCGCCCGGACGGATCGCCGACCCCTACGGAGTACAGGGCGCCCCCTGGCACGGCGCCTCCCCCCGCCCCGGCGCCGGTGACACCTTCCGAGCCCTGAACGGCGGCCCGCAGCGCCCCGGGCTCCCCACGGCGGACCCCCAGGCCCCCGGTCACCAAGAGGGTCTGCCCTCCTATGGCCCGGGTCCGGTTCGTCAGGGCTCGCTGGTGCCGCCGGGCGCCTCCGGTTCCGCCCGCCCCGGCGTACCCCTGCCGTTGCAGGCTTCCGGCGCCGACCCCGCCACGGCCTCCGGGACCGGCCAGGGCCCCGGCCACCAAGAGGGCCTGCCCCCCTACGGCCCCGGAACGGCCCACCAAGGCGCGCTCCTCCACCCGCACGCCGCCGGACCGGCTCACCGCGGCCCGGACTCGTCGTCGTACGCCGACCCCGCCCACCACGGCCCGCCCCTCCCCTCGCACGCCACCGGCAGCGCCCCCGCCCACCCCCACTGGAACGACCCCGCTGCGGCCGGTGCCCGGCGTGGGCCGGGGAGTGCGTTGGCGGCCGAGCGGGCGCGGCAGGTGCGGATGACCGTGGTGGGGCCGGTGACCGAGCGGTGGGCGCCGGAGCAGGCCGGCCCCGTGCACGAGAACTGGCAGCTGGCGGCGCCGATCGGACCGGCCACCGACCTGTGGGCGCTGGGCGCGTTGTTGTTCCGGGCCGTGCAGGGACACGCGCCGTACCCGGAGGAGTCGACGGCCGAGCTGGTGCAGCTGGTGTGCGCCGAGCCGCCCGCCTTCGCCGAGGAGTGCGGCCCGCTCCGGCCGGTCGTGGAGTCGCTGCTGCGCCAGGACCCCACCGAGCGCCTGGACTTCGAGGAGCTGAACGGCTGGCTGCGCTCGCTGGTGCGGTCCGCGCCCGAGCCGGACGCCGGCACCCATGTCGTACCCGTGCCGCCCGCAGACCCGAGCCGGCTGCCGATCGTCCGGCGCCGCGGCGAGCTGGTGCGGCTGCGGCGACGGCGCGCCGGACTGCCCGAGGTCCATCCGCACGCCCGGCACAAGCGCGCCCGGGCCCCGGAGGAGGCCCGTTCGCCGCGCAGACTCGGCCGCACCCTCCTTCTGCTGATCCTGCTCCTGCTGGCCGGCGCGATCGCGTACGCGATGCTGTTCATGCCCAAACAGGGCGACAGCGGCGCCGCGGGCAGCCCGGACCGCACGGGCAGCGCCGGTCAGGCCGCTCCCGCGCCCTCGTCCACCCAGCGGCCCTCCTCGAAGCAGGGCGGCAGCCCCTCCGCGCCCGCCACCGAGACCCAGCCCCAGACCGGCGGCGATCCGACCGTCGCCGACGGCTTCGCCCTGCGCAAGGACCCCGAGGGCTTCGAGATCGCCGTGCCCAAGGGCTGGGACCGCACCCCCAAGAACGGCAGCGGCCAGGTGGTGTACGCGCACGGCGACTTCGAGCTGATCGTCGTACCCGGACGGGACGGCGCCTCGGGCTACGGCAGCGACCCGATGACCTACCAGCGTGACAAGGAGAGCGAGCTCCAGCCGTACCGCGCCTCCAGCTGGGCCACGGCCACCGGCCTGAGAACCATCGAGGTGGGCGGGCGGACCATGGCCGAGGGGCAGTTCACCTGGACCGACGGCCAGGGCCGCGACCTGTTCGTGCGCAACATGGCGATCCTGCTGAACGGCCGGTACCACATCATCCAGGTCCGCGGCCCGGAGTCCCAGCGCGACGCGGTGACACAGTTCTACGAGCAGGCCACGGCGACGTACCGCTACACCGGTTGAGCGCCCCGTATACCGGTTGACCGATCCCGGCCGATTCGGGCGGCGACAACCGTCACAGTGCTGTCACCTTGGTACCCCGCCGGTTCCCTGTTGCTCGACCGGTCCTTAGTCTGACCCTGTCAAGAGCATTGCGGGGCAACGTGAATCAGATGCAGGGCCTGCTCGTAGCGGGCCGCTACCGGCTCGCCGATTCCATCGGCAGCGGCGGCATGGGCCGGGTATGGCGCGCCCACGACGAGGTGCTGCACCGGACGGTCGCCGTCAAGGAGTTGACCGCCGCGCTCTACGTCTCCGACGGCGACCGGGCCGTGCTGCTCGCCCGCACCCGGGCCGAGGCCCGCGCCGCCGCGCGTATCAACCACTCCGCCGTCGTCACCGTGCACGACGTCCTGGAACACGACGGCCGCCCGTGGATCGTCATGGAGCTGGTCGAGGGCAACTCGCTGGCCGACGCGGTCAAGGAGCGGGGGCGGATGGAGCCCGGCGAGGCCGCCCGTATCGGGCTGTGGGTGCTGCGGGCGCTGCGCGCCGCGCACTCCGCCGGGGTGCTGCACCGGGACGTCAAGCCCGGCAACGTCCTCCTCGGCGCCGACGGCCGGGTCCTGCTCACCGACTTCGGCATCGCCCAGATCGAGGGCGACTCCACCATCACCCGCACCGGAGAGGTCGTCGGCTCGGTCGACTATCTCGCGCCCGAGCGGGTGCGCGGCCACGACCCGGGCCCGGCCTCGGACCTGTGGGCGCTCGGCGCCACGCTGTACACGGCGGTCGAGGGCCGTTCGCCGTTCCGCCGCACCTCACCGCTGAGCACCATGCAGGCGGTCGTGGAGGAGGAGGCCGACGAGCCGCGCCACTCCGGTGCGCTCGGTCCCGTCATAGCCGCCCTGCTGCGCAAGGAACCGGAGCGCCGGCCGAGCGCGGAGGAGGCGGAGCAGATGCTCGCCGAGGCGGCGGAGGGCCGCCGCCCGCACGCGGCACAGGCGTTCATCCCCACCCAGAGCTCGGGCCTGCACACCGGCGGCACGGGCACCCCGCCCCGACCGGGTTACGGCCCCACCGCCCACGCGTCCGGTTACGAGCCCGGCGGGACCGTCCCCGGTTACGAGCCCGCAGGAACCGCCTCCGGCCACGGCCCCGCCGCGCCGGGCGGCCCGGGCCGTTCCATGACCGGGCCGACGGCCGTGGCGCCCACGCCCCCGGGTCCGGCCCCCGTACGGCCCCGGCCCCGCCGCCGGCTGCGCACCCTCGTCCTGGTCGTCGCCGTCGCGGCGGTGCTCGGCGGTGGCGCGGCGGTGGCCTTCCAGGAGTGGGGCGGCGGCTCGGCGCAGAACGCCGGGTCGAGCGGCGGCGCGGGCCCGGCCACGCCCTCGCCCTCGGCGAGCGGCAGCGCCACGCGGGGCTCCGACGGCACCGTGCCCGCCAGCTGGGAGTCCTACCACGATCCGCTCGGTTTCAGCCTCTCCCTGCCCAAAGGCTGGAAGCGGACGGTGTACGAGCTCAGCGGCGGCCTCAAACAGATCGACTACAGCCCCGACGGCGGCTACCACTTCGTCCGCATCGCCATCAACAGCTCGCCCGACTTCGCCGACGCCCACCAGCACCAGGTGGATCTGGAACAGCAGTTGCAGCGACTGGTCGACTACAAGCGCGTGGCCTTGAAAGCGAACATCTACCGCGACCGCAACGGTTCGCTGTGGGAGTACACCTGGACCGCGCTGAAGAAGGACCCGCCGCACATCGCCGGTCCGCGCCACGCGATCGAGGAGACGTACTACTCGCGTTCCGGTACCGAGTACGCCATCTACATGTCCACGCCGGAACAGGACTGGGCGAAGACCAGCAAGCAGTTCAAGTGGGTGCTGCAGGGCTGGCAGGAGCCGCCCGCCGGCTGACGGCTGACGGCGGCCGGTGCCGCCGTACGACAGCTGATACGGCCGAAAATGGCTGGTCGATCGGCCCTGCTTGGCCGATCGGCGCCCCGGAGCGGGCGGGTCCGGTGAGGCATGATGGGGCTCATGGGGACCGAGGGCGCCGACTTCCGGGTGATCGCGGGCCGTTACCGTCTGGAGGCACGCATCGGGCGCGGCGGCATGGGCGTCGTGTGGCGGGCCGTGGACCAGGTGCTGGGCCGGCGTGTCGCGGTCAAGGAACTCCTCCCGGACGACTCCCTCTCCGAGGGCGACGCGCGGCGCCGCCGGGACCGTACGTTCCGTGAGGCACGGGCGGTCGCCCAGCTGCGGCATCCGCACATCATCGTCGTGCACGACGTGGTGGAGCAGGACGAACGTCCCTACCTCGTCATGGAGTTGGTCGACGGCGGCTCGCTCGCCGACCGCATCTCCCGGCAGGGCCCGGCCGACGCCGCCGAGGCCGCGCGGATCGGCATCGCCCTGCTCGGCGCGGTCCGCACCGCGCACGAGGCAGGCGTGCTGCACCGGGACATCAAGCCCGCGAACGTGCTGATCGAGTCCGGCACCGGCCGGGTCGTGCTGACCGACTTCGGTATCGCGCAGGTCGAGGGCGCCACCACGCTGACCGAGACCGGCTCCTTCGTCGGCTCGCCCGAATACACCGCGCCGGAACGGATGGCGGGGCTGCGCACCGGCCCGGAGTCCGACCTGTGGTCGCTGGGCGCGCTGCTGTGCACGCTGCTCAGCGGCGAGTCGCCGTTCCGGCGCGACTCGCTCGGCGGCATCCTGCACGCCGTGGTCGCCGCCGAGATCCGGCCGCCCGCCGAGGCCGAGCCGCTGCTGCCGGTCGTACGGGGGCTGCTGGAGCGTGACCCCGACCGGCGGCTCGGCGCGGCCGAGGCCGAGCAGATGCTGCGGACGTTCCTGGAGACGGGCCGGACCCCGGAGGCACCGGACCCGTCCTCCGGCCCCACCGCCACCGGCCGCGCGCACCGGATCACCGGCGGCTGGACCACGAGGCCCGGTGCGACGGGGAGTCGTACGGCGAAGTCGGGTGCGCCGGGGGGTCGTACCACCAAGCCCGGTACGGCGGGGAGTCCGGCGCCGGAGGCCGCGGCGCCGTACTCGCCGACCCAGCCGGACCTCCCGCACAGCGGCCCGCAGCCGCCCGCCGCGGCCGGGTCGGCGGCGGAGCCCCGGGCCCGCTCGTCCGCCACGCGCGGGGTGCTGGTCGCATCCCTGCTGGTCGCCGCGCTGGCCGGGGCAGGCGTGTCGGCGGCACTGCTGCTGCACCGGGACGGGGGCGGGGGCGGCGGCAGCCCGGGCGGTACGGCGACCTCCCCGGCGACCGGGACCGGTAGGGGCGCGACCTCCTCGCGGACCGCACCCCCGGCACCCACCGCCTCCGGCCCGGCGGCCACCGCGACAAGCCCCTCGGCCACCGACTCGGGCTCGGCGGGCCCGCGCACCGCGCCCTCCGGTTACCGCACGGCCCGGGACCCGGCCGGCTTCTCCCTCGCCGTACCGGAGGACTTCACCCGCAGCCCGCAGGGCGAGCGCGTCTTCTACCTCTCGCCCGGCGGCACCTTCCGGCTCGGCGTCAAGGCGGCCGATCCCCAACCGGGCGGCCCGCAGGCCGTGATGGCCCGGTCCGCTGCCAAGGGCCCCTCCACCAACCCCGGTTACCACGACGGCCGGGTCACCCCCACCGAGCACGACGGACACCCGGCGGCGCTCTGGGAGTTCACCTGGAACGGCTTCAGCGCCGCGGAGGGCCCGCGCCACACCTACGACCTGTGCTGGGAGGAGGCCGGGCGGATGTACGACGTGTGGGTGTCGGCGCCGGTCGGCAAGGTGCGGGAGGCCCGGGAGTACTTCGACGTGGCGGTCGACACCTTCCGGGCGGGGTCCTGAACGGCCGCTCGGTCACGGGTCTGTGACCGGTTCGGCTTCCCGGTGGCTGTGGGGGCCGGTGGCGCGATATGGATGACGCATGAGCAGTGACGGGGGAGTCGGTCACGGCACCGACGACACGACGAGTTTTGTTCTGCAACCGCCGCATCCGCATCCGCAGCCGCAGCCGCAGCCGCAGCCACGGCCGGACGCACAGTCGCACCCCATCCCGGCTCAGCAGCAGGATCCCGGCGCCGGGCGGTTGGTCGCCGGCCGGTACCGGCTGCTCGGCAAGCTGGGCCATGGCGGGATGGGCACCGTGTGGCGGGCCCAGGACGAGACGGTGGACCGGGAGGTCGCCGTCAAGGAGCCGCGCGTACCGGACCACCTTCCCGAACGGGAACGCGCCAACGCCTTCGAGCGCATGCGCCGCGAGGCCCGCGCGGCGGCCCGTCTCGACCACCCGGCGGTGGTGAACGTCCACGACGTCGCGGTCGTCGAGGGACGGCCCTGGATCGTGATGGAGCTGGTGCGCGGCCGCGCCCTCGGCGACGTCCTGCGCGAGGGCACGCTGGACGCGCGCGAGGCCGCCCGGATCGGCCTGCAGGTGCTCGGCGCGCTCCAGGCGGCGCACGCGGCGGGCGTCCTGCACCGGGACGTCAAGCCCGACAACGTCCTGCTCGGCCGGCACGACCGGGTGGTCCTCACGGACTTCGGGATCGCGCAGATCGAGGGCGACACGCGGCTCACGGACACCGGCGGCTTCGTCGGCTCGCCCGAGTACATCGCGCCGGAGCGGGTGCTGGGGCAGCGGCCCGGCCCGGCGAGCGATCTGTGGTCCCTGGGCGTGCTGCTCTACACGGCCACCGAGGGCGTCTCGCCGTTCCGCCGCAGCAACACCCCGGCCACCCTCCAGTCGGTCCTCAACTCCACCCCGGCCCCTCCCGCGTCCGCCTCCGGCCCGCTGGCCGAGGTCATCAACGGGCTGCTCCACAAGGACCCGGCGCACCGGCCCCAGGCGGACCGGGTACGGGCGCTGCTTCAGGAGGCGGCCAGGCCCCCGGCGCCGCCGGTGCCCACCCAGCCCGTCCAGGTGGTCGCCCCCGCCCAGGTCAGGCGCCTCGGCCGCAAGGCGTGGCTCGGTGCGGGCGCGGGGCTGGTCGTGGCGGCGGTGGCGGCGTACCTGGTCCTGGCCGATCCCTTCGCGGGCCCGCTGCCCGGCGGCTGGGCCGAGCGCCCGGTCCCCAAGCTCGGCGCCACGCTCGCCGCCCCGGCGGACTACCAGGTGATCATGCCCGGCAAGGACGACCAGGACCAGAACCGGGTGACGTACGAGGACTGGAGCGGCGGCGTCTGGATCACGCTGGAGCTGGCGAAGAAGTCGCAGGACTCCCTGGGCGAGATCAAGAACACCGCGCGGTCCCAGATGTACGCCGACGACGAGAAGTTCCGCGGCGAGGGCGACTACTCCCTCGACATGCCCGGCGGTGCGAAGACCCACCCGGACGACACCGCGACGTACCACGGCAAGGAGGCCGCGAAGAACACCGTCGTCTTCAAGACCAACGACGGCGCGCACCCCAGCCCGCGCGAACTCCAGATCTTCTACTACCGCACGAGCGGCGGCGACCTGTACAAGCTCACCGTCGGCTACCCGAACAAGGGCGACTTCACCGCCCGCGGCCGGGACGTGGCCAGGGCGGCGATCGCGAACCTGGACATCAAGAAGCTCTGACTCCCGGGTGCCGCGACGCGCCCTGGCCGCTTCGCTGTGCCCCGCTTCGACAAGGGCATGGTGCGCACGGTACTCATGTGACATGACTGGAGACGGCGAACTCCCGCCCGACGCACGTCTGATCGGCGGCCGGTACCGGCTGGCCGGACGCCTCGGAGCCGGGCCCACCGGAACCGTCTGGCGGGCCCTGGACGAGCAGCGGCCGGGCCGCCCGGTCGCCGTGAAGGAGCCGCTGCTGCCCGGCGATCCGGCCGACGACGAGGACAGCCGCCGTATCGCCCACCGGCTCTACCGGGAGGCCCGCGCCGCGGCCCGGGTGCGCCATCCCTCGGCCGTCACGGTGTACGACGTCGTCACCGAGGGCCATGTCCCCTGGATCGTCATGGAGTTGGTGGCGGGCGAGTCGCTGCAGGAGGCCCTGCGGCGCGGCCCCGTCCCGCCTGCCGAGGCCGCCAGGATCGGGCTCGCCGTCCTCGGCGCCCTGCGCGCCGCGCATGCCGTCGGCATTGTGCACCGGGACGTCAAACCCGCCAACGTCCTGCTGGAGTCAGGCACCGGGCGGGTGGTCGTCACCGACTTCGGGACCGGTGACGGACATCCCGCGCACGCGCCCGCCGGTTTCGTCGCCCCCGAGCGCGCCGCGGGCCCCGGCGCCGGCCCGGCCTCCGACCTGTGGTCCCTGGGCGCCCTGCTCCGCGCCGCCCTCGCGGACACGGACCCCGGCCCGCTGGGCCCCCTGCTGGAGCGGCTGCACGCCGACGAGCCGGCGGCCCGCCCGGGCGCGGAGGAGGTCACGGCGGCCCTGCGGGACCTCCTCGGGCTCACGCCCGTACCGGACACGGCACCCGAAGTACCCGATGCACGCAAAGTCTCCGAAGCGACCGGAGCCCCCGAAGCCGCACCCGAGCCCCCGTCGCCCCCGCCCTCCGACCGCCCTCGCCGCACCCCGAGGACCGCGCTGGGGCTGCTTCTCGCGAAAAAAGCGGGACTCGGTTGATCCTTCCGTCCGCCACCGTGTCAACGCCCTGATCAGCACATTCACTGCCAGTGATCACTGGCAGTGTGTGAGCACTCGGTGAATGCCCGTTACCGACGGGTACACAAAGCCTGCGCCGCGGCATACCCTGCGCGTCATGACGGACACGCAGGCCCCGGACAGCACCGGCACCAACCCGCTCGCGCCCGCCCCCGAGGGCGCCCGCACCGCCGCCGACGTGGTCACCCCGGAACTGGTGGCCCAGCTCACCAAGGGCGTCGCCGGCTCCGGCCGCACCGCCAACCACACCCCGTTCACCGGCGAGAAGCTGGCCGACCTGCCCGAGTCCACCCCCGAGGACGTACGCACGGCCTTCGAGGCCGCCCGGGCCGCACAGGCGGTGTGGGAGAAGACCCCCGTACGGCAGCGGGCCGCCGTCCTCCTGCGCTTCCACGACCTGGTGCTCGAGCGGCAGGCCGAGGTGCTCGACCTGATCCAGCTGGAGACCGGCAAGGCCCGGCTGCACGCGCACGAGGAGGTGCAGGCCGTCGCCGTCGCGGCCCGCCACTACGGCCGCAAGGCCCCCGCCTACCTGCGGCCCAAGCGGCACACCGGCGCCGTCCCCACGCTCACGAAGGTCACCGAACTGCGCCACCCGCGCGGCGTCGTCGGCCAGATCGCCCCCTGGAACTACCCCCTGGAGCTGTCCGTCGGCGACGCGCTGCCCGCGTTCGTCGCCGGCAACGCGGTCGTGATGAAGCCGGACACCGAGACCTGCCTCACCGCGCTGTGGGCGCGTGACCTGCTCATCGAGGCCGGGCTGCCCGAGGGCGTCTTCCAAGTCGTGCTCGGCGAGGGCCCGGTCGTCGGCCCGGAGGTCGTCCGGCACGCCGACTACGTCTCCTTCACCGGCTCCACCCGCACCGGCCGTGAGGTCGCCCAGGGCGCCGCCGCCCGCCTCGTCGGCGTGTCCCTCGAGCTCGGCGGCAAGAACGCCATGCTGGTGCTGGACGACGCCGACATCGAGAAGGCCGCCGCCGGCGCCGTACGCGCCTGCTTCTCCTCCGCCGGACAGCTCTGCATCTCCATCGAGCGGCTGTACGTCCACGAGTCGGTCGCCGACGCCTTCCTGGAGCGCTTCGCCGCCCGCACGAAGGCCATGCGGCTCGGCAACTCCCTCGCCTACGGCGCCGACATGGGCTCGCTGGTCGGCGAGCGCCAGCTGAAGACCGTCGAGCGGCACGTGGAGGAGGCCGTCGCCAAGGGCGCCAAGCTGATCGCGGGCGGCAGGGCCCGCCCCGACATCGGCCCCTACTTCTTCGAGCCGACCATCCTCGACGGCGTCGAGGACTCCATGGCCGTGTGCGAGGAGGAGACCTTCGGCCCGGTCGTCTCGGTCTACCGGTTCAAGAGCGACGACGAGGTGATCGAGCGCGCCAACGCCACGCCGTACGGCCTGAACTCCTCCGTCTGGACGAAGAGCGCCGCGCGCGGCCGGGACGTCGCCGCCCGCCTGCGCACCGGCACGGTCAACGTCAACGAGGGCTACGCGCCCGCCTACGGCAGCGTGCAGTCCCCGATGGGCGGCATGAAGGACTCCGGCCTCGGCCGCCGCCACGGCTCCGAGGGCATCCTCAAGTACACCGAGGCCCAGACGGTGGCCCAGCAGCGGTTGCTGCCGATGGCTCCCTCGCTGGGCATGACGGACGAGGGGTACGCCCGGTTCATGAGCACGAGCCTCCGGCTGATGAAGGCATTCCGGTTCCGCTAGAAACACCCGTTCTCGACGAGGAGAGCACGTGTCGCAGGAGAAGTCTGTCCAGACCCGGGACGAGGACGGGTACGACTACGACGTCATCGTGGTCGGATCGGGGTTCGGCGGTTCGGTGTCCGCCCTCCGCCTGACGGAGAAGGGATACCGGGTCGGTGTGCTCGAAGCCGGCCGCCGCTTCACCCGGGACTCCCTGCCGAAGAACTCCTGGGACCTCAAGAACTACCTCTGGGCCCCCAAGCTCGGCATGTTCGGCATCCAGCGCATCCATCTGCTGGGCAATGTCATGGTGCTGGCCGGCGCGGGCGTCGGCGGCGGCTCGCTCAACTACGCCAACACCCTCTACGTACCGCCGAAGGCCTTCTTCGAGGACCCCCAGTGGCGGCACATCACCGACTGGCAGGAGGAGTTGAAGCCGTACTACGACCAGGCCCAGCGCATGCTCGGCGTACGGCTCAACCCGACCATGACCCCCTCCGACGTGCACTTGAAGGCGGCGGCGCAGCGGATGGGCGTCGGCGACACCTTCCACCTCGCCCCGGTCGGCGTGTTCTTCGGCGACGGCAAGGACGCGGACGGGAAGGCGAAGGCGCGGGCCGGCGAGCAGGTGGACGACCCGTACTTCGGCGGCGCCGGTCCCTCCCGCAACGCCTGCACCGAGTGCGGCGAGTGCATGACCGGCTGCCGGCACGGTGCGAAGAACACCCTGAACGAGAACTACCTCCACCTCGCCGAGAAGGCGGGCGCGGTGGTCCACCCCATGACGACGGTCGTGTCCGTCACGGACGACTCACGGGGCGGGTACGCGGTGGCGACCCTGCCGACGGACCGGAAGAAGAAGGGCGAGGGCCGGCTCTTCACCGCGCGCCGGGTCGTCCTCGCGGCCGGCACCTACGGCACGCAGACCCTGCTGCACCGGATGAAGGCCGGCGGCCAGCTGCCGTATCTCTCCGCCCGGCTCGGCGAGCTGACCCGCACCAACTCCGAGGCGCTGGTGGGCGCGCAGACCGACAACCGCCGCTACCGCAGGGCGACCGGCGAGGACAGGGCCGACTTCACGCGGGGCGTCGCGATCACGTCCTCGATCCACCCCGACGAGAACACCCACATCGAGCCGGTCCGCTACGGCAAGGGCTCCAACTCGATGGGCGGCCTGTCGATCCTCCAGGTGCCCTACGCCGAGGGCTCCTCGCGCGCGCTGGCCTGGCTTGCGAACGCGGCCCGGCATCCACTGCTGGTCCTGCGCTCGCTCTCCAACCGGCGCTGGTCCGAGCGGACCATCATCGGCCTGGTCATGCAGTCGCTGGACAACTCCCTGACGACGTACCTGAAGCCGGGCGGCGTAGGAAAGGGCCTGCTCACCGCCCGCCAGGGTCACGGTGCCCCCAACCCCAAGCAGATCAAGGCCGCCACGGAGGCCGCCTCCGCGCTCGCCGCCGAGATCAACGGCTTCGCGGGCAGCAACGTCGGCGAGCTGATGGGCACCCCGCTCACCGCGCACTTCCTCGGCGGCTGCCCCATCGGCGACTCCCCGGAGACCGGCGTGATCGACCCCTACCACCGCCTCTACGGCCACCCGGGCATCTCGGTCGTGGACGGCGCCGCGGTCTCGGCGAACCTGGGAGTGAACCCGTCGCTGACGATCACCGCGCAGGCCGAGCGCGCGATGTCCTTCTGGCCGAACCGGGGCGAGGACGATGCGCGTCCGGCGCAGGGCGCTGCGTACGAGCGGCTGAAGCCGGTGGAGCCGCAGGCCCCGGCGGTACCCGCGGAGGCGTTCGGCGCGCTGCGCCTGCCGTTCCTGGGGATGCCGGCGGTACCGCCGAAGAAGTAGTGCGGGCATGCCGAAGGGGCCTGCGCCCCCCTCCTGGCGCAGGCCCCTTCGGTCGTACGAGCGTGCTTGCGCGGCGGTGCCGCTGGTGTGGCGGCGTCGCCTACATCGCCTACACGGCGGCGTCGCCTACGCGGCGGTGCCCGAACCGGCGCCCTTGCGGCGGCGGACGGCGAACACAGCTCCGGCGCCGACGACGACGGCGACACCGCCGACGAGACCGATGGTCGGCAGCATGGAGCTGGAACCGGTCTCGGCGAGCGAGCCGGTGACGTCCTGGGTGTTGGTCTTGCTCGGCTTCTGCGCGGGAACCGGGACCTGGCCGCCCTCCTGGGGCTTCGTCCCGCCGGTGTCGGTGCCGGCCTTGACGATCTTGATCAGGTAGCTGGCCTGGTCCGCGCCGATGCAGTTCTCCTCGTCGTCGAAGTACATGCCGCCACCGATGGTGAGGCCCTCCCCGACGGGCGCGTTGGCCTTGACGTTCAGCCGGAGCTGGTAGTCGACCGTCTGTCCGGCCTTGATGTCGGCGAGGTCGAGGTAGCCGTTGGAGTGGCCGGCGCCGTCCTCGACGTCGTACCAGGCTCCGTCGTACTTCACCTGGAGCTGGACCTGGCTGGTCTTGAACGCGTACTGGGCGTTGGGGTCGCTCGGGCCGACACCGGCGTAGAAGATGACGTCCTTGAGGTTGCTCGACGTCGGGTTCTTGACGCTGAGCGTGAAGGGGTGCCAGCCGCTGCCCACGGCGATCTCGCCGGGCAGGCCGCCGAGCGAGGCGTGGATCTTCGACTTGTAGGTGGCGTCGTCCTCCTCGCAGATCCCGGACGGCGTGCTCGGCTCGTCGCTGGGCTCGGCGCTCTCGCTGGGGCTGGAGGACGCGGACGCGGAGGCGGAGGCGGATGCCGACTCGGAGGCGGATGCGGAGGCGGACGCGGACGTGCTGGCGCTCGCCGACCCGGAGGCGGACGGGCTGTCCGACGACGGGGCGGCGGACGAGCTCTGGTCGGCGGCCGGGCTGGTGCTCGGGTCGGCCGCGGGAGACGTCTCGGTCGCGGCCGGGCTGCTGACGGAGCTGCTCGGGGACTCGTCGGCGAACGCGGCCGGGGCGGAGACCAGTGCGAGCGGCGCGAGGGCAGCCGTCGCGGCCGCGGTCATCATGGCGCGGCGAAGCTTCATTGAGGACCTCTTGTGGGGCTCGCGTGCTGCCGCGCGGCAGCACGTGGTCGGAGGCCTCCGTGTGTGGGGCACGGTCGTGGCCGTTGGTTTGCGTAGGTGAGACCCGTGACCTGTGAGGAGGGTTGTGCGTCCCCCGACGCGCGGGAGCTGTGAAGTGAGTCACATTCCCCGGGTATGTCGAAGGGCCCCGCGGGACGGAGAGGCCGCGGGGCCCTTCTTCTGGTCAGCACCGACGTCAGGGCAGCGCCGGTGCCTGGGGCGGCGCCGGGGGGCTGCGCCGCTGGTTCACGGTCCCGGCCTCGGGTCGTGCTTCGGCGAGCCGAGGCGGCCGGAGTGCAGCAATGCCATTGACTGCGCGGGGACTTGGGGCAGTTCGTATGTGGTTTTCCGCCGGTCGGCCCCGGGCGTCCCCGGAGCCGACCGTTCTCTTGGGTGACCGGGCTGCTGTCCCCTGCCGTCCGGTCACTTCCTGGAGCGAGGTCCCACGGCGTACGGCACGACCCGTACGCCTCATCGCTCCAGCGAGCCACGCGTGGTTCTGTCGGGCCCGCCCCTGGCTGGCACGGACACCCCGCTCAACGAAGCGCCGCGCGAGCCGGTCACGCGCCGTACGGGTGAGACGGCGTTCGCACTCAGATACGACCCCGGCACAGTTCGAGCAGGGTCATGGCGAGGCCGGTGCCCGGCTTGCCGAGGGCCTCGCGGTAGCGGCCGAGGATCTCCATCTCCCGGGAGAGGTGCACCCGGCGTCCGCCGGAGGCGATGCGGGTCTGCTGGACGACGGCGGAGACGGCCATCCGCTCCTGGATGAGACCGATGATCCGGTCGTCGAGCACGTCGATGCGCTCACGGGCGTCGGCGATGGTCTCCTCCGGGGTGGTGGTGGTCTCTTCCGGGGTGGTGGTGGTCATGTAGGGGCTCCTGGTGAGGTGACCGGACGCCCCGGACCGGCAGGACCCGAAAACGACAGACGCCCCGGGCCTTGTCGGCCCGGGGCGCCTGGGAAGTCGCTTGGCGTTGCGCTCAAGCAGCACGACCGTGGCAGCCGGCGGGCCGGATGCCATAGGTAAAGAGGAAGGTCGAGTGCACGAGCATGGCGCCAGTATGCCACGCCCCTGACACACACGGTGTCCAGGCGCGGAGCCTCCGGTGGCGGGAGCTGTCCCACCGGCACCCCGTTAGAATCGGTACTACCAGACCCCCGCCCCACCGCCGGAAGGCAAGGCACCCCGTGTCATCAGCGACCCCCGCTGCCGCCACCCCCGACACCGTCCTGGTCGTCGACTTCGGCGCGCAGTACGCCCAGCTCATCGCCCGTCGCGTCCGCGAGGCCCGGGTCTACAGCGAGATCGTGCCGAGCACCATGCCGGTGAAGGAGATGCTCGCCAAGAACCCCGCGGCGATCATCCTCTCCGGCGGCCCGTCCTCCGTGTACGAGGCGGGTGCCCCCCGCCTCGACCGCGGGATCTTCGAGGCCGGCGTCCCCGTCTTCGGCATGTGCTACGGCTTCCAGCTGATGGCGCAGTCCCTCGGCGGCACCGTGGACAACACCGGCGCCCGCGAGTACGGCCGTACCGACCTGCACGTCTCCAGGACGTCCTCCACCCTCTTCGAGGGCACCCCGGACGAGCAGCACGTGTGGATGTCGCACGGCGACGCCTGCTCCGCCGCCCCCGAGGGCTTCACGGTCACCGCGTCCACGGACGTCGTCCCGGTCGCCGCGTTCGAGAACGACGAGAAGAAGCTCTACGGCGTCCAGTACCACCCCGAGGTCATGCACTCCACGCACGGCCAGCAGGTGCTGGAGCACTTCCTGTACCGCGGCGCGGGCCTCAAGCCGAACTGGACGACCGGCAACGTGATCGAGGAGCAGGTCTCCGCGATCCGCGAGCAGGTCGGCGACAAGCGCGCCATCTGCGGCCTGTCCGGCGGCGTGGACTCCGCCGTCGCCGCCGCGCTCGTCGCGCGCGCCATCGGCGACCAGCTGACCTGCGTGTACGTCGACCATGGGCTGATGCGCAAGGGCGAGACCGAGCAGGTCGAGAAGGACTTCGTGGCCGCGACCGGCGTCAAGCTGGTCGTCGTGGACGCCGAGGAGCGCTTCCTGACCGCGCTCAAGGGCGTCTCCGACCCCGAGGAGAAGCGCAAGATCATCGGCCGTGAGTTCATCCGCGTCTTCGAGCAGGCGCAGGCCGACATCATCGCCGACGAGGGCCCGGCCGTGGAGTTCCTGGTCCAGGGCACCCTCTACCCGGACGTGGTCGAGTCCGGCGGCGGCACCGGCACCGCCAACATCAAGTCGCACCACAACGTCGGCGGCCTCCCCGAGGACCTCGAGTTCCAGCTGGTCGAGCCGCTGCGCAAGCTGTTCAAGGACGAGGTCCGCATGGTCGGCCAGGAGCTCGGCCTGCCGGACGAGATCGTCCAGCGCCAGCCGTTCCCCGGCCCGGGACTCGGCATCCGCATCGTCGGCGAAGTGACGAAGGAGCGTCTGGACCTCCTCCGCGATGCCGACGCCATCGCCCGCGAGGAGCTGACCGCGGCCGGCCTCGACCGTGACATCTGGCAGTGCCCGGTGGTGCTGCTCGCGGACGTCCGTTCCGTCGGCGTCCAGGGCGACGGCCGCACCTACGGCCACCCGATCGTGCTGCGCCCGGTGTCCTCCGAGGACGCCATGACCGCCGACTGGTCCCGGCTGCCGTACGACGTCCTGGCCCGCATCTCGACCCGGATCACCAACGAGGTCCGGGACGTCAACCGGGTCGTCCTCGACATCACCTCGAAGCCGCCGGGCACCATCGAGTGGGAGTAGGCCCTAGGTGCGCTTGAGCGTGCGCAAGGGCATACCGGGCTTCCAGACCTGGACGACGAGGTACGTCTCGTCCTCGACGTAGGTCCGCACGACCTCCGTCAGCTCGGTACGGAAGAGGTGGAACGGCTCCGGCGGTTCCACCTCTTTCGCGTAACCGGACTTCCGCTCGCCCTCGACCTCGTACGCCCGCCCCGCGATCCGGACGTCTCCGCCGCCCGTCCCCGTGCCCTCGCCCGGGTTCGCCTGCAGCGCGAAGCGGGGATCGCGCCGCAGGTCGAGGGCCTTCAGCGAGCCCGCCATCATGCCGAGCCACAGCTCGCCGCCGCGGAAGTCGGCCTCCAGAGCGGAGGTGCGCGGCGAGCCGTCCTTGCGCAGGGTGGCGAGGACGTGATGGCGGAAGGCGCCGAAACGCTCCTCGACGAGACGCGCCGGCCCGGGTTCGGCGGCGGCGAAGCCCGCCCAGTTCACAGATGTCATGCGCGCCAGTCTCACCGGCAAACCCGACATCCTCTGTCCTGTATCCGTCGCGTACGTCATCTTTACAAAACAGCTCTGCCCTTTTGCGCTGACCGGCGGTAACTTCCGGCGCGTACGGCAATCCCAGTGCTGGAGGACCTATGCACGGGCCCACCCCGCCCCTGCCGCTGCCCACCGATCAGCTGCGCTTCGCCATGCCGCCGATGTTCGACTCGGTGGAGGACGAGCGCCGGCACCGGAAGGAGCGGCTCGCCGGTGCGCTGCGGATCTTCGGGCGGGCCGGGCTCGAGGACGGGGTCTCGGGGCACATCACCGCCCGCGACCCGGAGTTCACCGACTGCTTCTGGGTCAACCCCTTCGGGATGCCGTTCAAGCACGTCACCGTCAGCGATCTCGTCCTCGCCAACCAGGACGGGCAGGTCGTCGAGGGCCGCTACCACGTCAACCAGGCCGCCTTCACCGTGCACGCCCAGGTCCACGCCGCCCGCCCGGACGTCGTCGCCGTCGCCCACTGCCACTCCGTGTACGGCCGTGCCCTCGCCGCGCTCGGCGAGCTGATCGACCCCATCACCCAGGAGAGCTGCGCCTTCTACGAGGACGTGGCGCTCTACGACGCCTACACCGGCGTCACCGTCGACGTCGAGGAAGGCCGCCGGATCGCCGGGGCCCTCGGCTCCCGCAAGGCGCTCGTGCTGCGCAACCACGGACTGCTCACCGTCGGCGACTCGGTGGACGCCGCCGCCTGGTGGTTCCTGTCCATGGAGCGTTCCTGCCAGGTGCAGCTGACGGCGAAGGCGGCCGGACGCCCGGTCCTCATCGACCACAAGCCGGCCGTCGCCACCCGCGAGCAGCTCGGCGGCGACCTGGTGGCCTGGATCAACTACCAGCCCCTGTGGCAGGACATCAGCCGCAGCGAGCCGGACCTGCTCAGCTGACGCGAAGCCCCGGCGGGCAGGCCGGGCCCGCTCAGCCGAAGCCTCTGAGCACTGCGGCCTTGGTCATCGCGAACTCCTCGTCCGTGAGCACCCCGTCCCGGTGCAGCTCCCCCAACTCCCGCAGCCGGCGCAGCAGCACGTCGTGGTGGTCGGCCCGCTCCGGTACGGCCGAGCGCTGCCGGTCCCGGCCGCCGTAGGCGCCGCCCGTGCGGGTGGAGGGATGCGGCAGCCGGGCGGTGACGGCCGTCGCGACCAGCGCGGTCAGCAGATCGCGCCGCACGCTGCCCCACAGGTCCAGGGTGTACGGGTCCCGCTCGGGCGGCAGCTTGGAGAACACCGTCTCCGGGGTCACGAACCGCAGGAAGCCGTCCTCGTACCCGGAGTTGGGCAGCCACTCCACCTGCACCAGGTCGCCGAGGGCGATGATCCGCGGGCCGGTCGCGCGCTTGACCCGGTCGGAGGTGTCGGCCCAGTCGATGCGCACCTGTGTGCCGTCGAAGGACACCGTGCCGTCGGAGGACCGCACGGACACCGGCACCGGCGGACCCGGCAGCAGATAGGCGGCCGTGGGTTCCTTGGGGATCCGGTCGAGGAGCAGGGCGTGCCGGATCTCCTCGGCGACGTACTCCGCGACGCCGCCGCGGTCCGCGTCCACCGTCAGCCGGTAGGGGTCGGCCGGGTCCGGCAGCCGCCCGCCCGTCGCCTGCAACAACGGGTCGGCGCCCTCGCGCAGCCGCATCCGCAGCCGGCCACGCCTGCGCTCGGGCTCCCAGACCACCTCCGAGACCGCCTCCAGCGGCACGGAGATCTCCCCGTACGTCTGCCGGAACAGCGGAACGCAGCGATGCAGTCCGGGGGTGATCCGGATCGTGCTGCCGTCGAAGGCCCAGGTCCCGTCCCGCTGGATGATCTCGGCCATACGGAAATTCTCGCAGCCGGGTCAACACGGCGGCCCGTACTTCACCCGCCGTGACCCGGTCCGAGGACCCCGGACGGCCCGGCGTAGGGCACAATTCGCTTTCGACGCAGGGCAGTTGCGCGGCGGCGAGTCCTTCCACCGAGGGCCCGTCCGCCGTGCCGGAAGGTCGTGGGGAAGGCGGGCGCCGGTCGTGGCGGTGCAGGAGGCGAGACAGGGCACGGGTGCCGAGGGGATCCACGAGGGCAGCTGCACCTGCGGGGACTGCCCGCACGGCGCCCGGGAGGGGCACCGGCGGGCCGTCGCCGCGTTCCTGCGCCGACGGGACGAGTTCGCGGCCGGGCAGGGTCTGCCGGCGGCCGTGGCGCACTCGGCCTCGGCGTCCCGCCAGTGGGTCTCCGAGGAGCTGACCCAGCGGGCGGAGGCCGTCGCCGCACGCGGCCGTGCCGAGGGCGAGGCCTGGCTCGCCCGCCTGTGGCTGCGCACGGTGTGCGTCGTGTGGGGCGCGGTGGTCGCGCTGCTGCTCGGTGAGGCGCTCACCGCGGTCGGCGCGGGCTGGACCGGCGCCCGCACCGCGGCCCTGGCCGCCGCGCTCGCCGTCGCCGGTGTGCTCAGCGCCGCCTCCTTGCTGCACCGGGCGCGCGGCGGGGCGCTGGCCCCGGTGATCGGCGAGGACAACCGGATGTCCACCTCCCGTACGGTCGCCACCTGCTGGGTGCTGTTCGTCGGCTACGCCGTCCTGCTGCTGGCCGTCCGCCTGGCAGCCGCCTCCGACCACGCCGAACGCGACGCCCTGATCTCCGGCCTCGACCTCGCGCGCGGCGCGGGCGTGGTGACCGTCCTCGCCGTGGTGTGCGGCATCGCCGTGCTGGTCCGCCGGGTCGTGGGTCTGCGCATCCTGGCGCAGCGGCTGCAGAAGGTGCCGGCGCACCGGCCGCGCGCAGCCGACCTGCTCACCGACGACTCCGGGCGGGGCGCCTTCACCGACATCCAGTACGTCGCCATCAGTGCCGTCGCCCTGCTGTTCGCCGCCGTGCGGCTGGCCCGCCGCCCCGACCAGCTGCCCGACCTGCCCTGGGGGCTGGGCGTGGTGGTGCTGATCTCGGCTCTGACCTACCTGGCCGGCAAGTACACCGAGGGCGGCCGTCCGGTCGTCCTCTCCGTGGTCCGCGCCCGTGAACCCGGCGACCTGGACGGGCCGATCCGTACCGGCGACGACATCGAGATCCGTGGCGCCGGTTTCGTGCCGCCCGGCGCCCACAGTGCCGACCGGCTCTCCCGCATGGTGGTCCGCATCGGCAGCGTCGACGTGCACGTCCCGCTGGTCCCCGTCACCGGCGGCTTCAGCAACCCCACCGACAGCGCCCTGACCGTGCCCGTACCGGCCGAGGTCGAGCCCGGCGCGGTGGAGGTGCAGGTGGTCACCGCGGCCGGGGTGGCGACCAACCGCTGTATCGTCCAGGTCACCGAGTGAGCGGCGGGGGAGCGGCCGGCCGGTGAGCGGCAGAGTCCTGGCGGTGATACCGGCCGCTCCGCACCGGCAGCCGCCGCCGGACGCCGGGAAGCGCCCCGCAGCCCCAGTCCTCCTGGAGCTGCTCTCCGGCTCCTCCACCCCCGAGTGGTAGCGGCACCTGCTCGACGCGTACGACGAGCACGGCCACGGCCTGCCCAGCCTCAACATCACCACCCCCTCCTGGCCCGCATCCGGACAAGATCCGACGGCCCTCTCCGGCCTCTTCCCACGAGGTGCCGAAATCCGGAAAAACATCCGGGTTGGGATTGAACTGCGCCCTCTTGCCGTACGTATGGTCAAGTGAGGGGCGGGACGGCGGGCGAGAGGGCGGTTTACGACGATGACTCACGGCATTCGTACGGACACGCACATGAACCGGCTGAACGGCCCGGGCGGCTGGCGGGACACCGCCGCCCACTACGCCCTGCTGCCCCTGCGCGTCTTCCTCGGCGTCACCTTCATCTACGCCAGCCTGGACAAGCTCACCAGCAGCTCCTTCCTGAAGTCCGGCGGGGCCGGATCCATCGGCGACACCATGCGCTCGGCCCGCGACTCCGCCGCCATCCCGGCCCTGGTCGACCTGGCCCTCAAGGCCCCGGTCGGCTTCGGCTACGCCATCGCCCTCGGTGAACTGGCCGTCGGCATCGGCACTTTGCTCGGTCTGCTCGGCCGGCTGGCCGCGCTCGGCGGCGCGCTGATCTCGTTCAGCCTGTGGATGACGGTGAGCTGGTCGACGACCCCCTACTACTACGGCAACGACCTCGCCTACTTCATGGCCTGGATCCCCCTGATCCTCGCCGGCGCCCCCTACCTCTCCGTGGACGCGGCCTGGCGAGCCCGCCGCGGACAGCGACTGGGCGGCTACCGCTGAGCGCTCCGCGACAGCGCGGTGATGATCCCGCGGGCCGAGCGGGGGCGCCACCGCCACCGCTCGGCCGACGGCCGGACCTCACCGATGGCCGGACACCCACCAGCCCGCCGGACCGCGAAGGTCAGCCGCTCTCGGCGTCGCCCCGTCTGCGTATGCCCCGGGCCACGGCTGCCGTGGCACCGGCGAGGAACAGGCCGCCCACGATCAGCGGCACGACCGCGAACCACGGCGTCTCCCACAGGCCGCCCGCATCCCCCGCGAAGACCACCCCGGTGGCGGTGAGGAAGAGCCCGGCGACCAGCTTCCCGGGCTGGAACTCATGACGCAGCACGATCGACCTCCACCTGTCCCGCACCGACCCTCAGCGTGAGGTCCAGCGTGCCGGCGTCCTTGGCACCCTTGGCCGGCGCCAGCGTCACGTTCTTGAGCCTGCGCGGCTGCACGTCCACGTCCTTCCTGCTGTCCCCGGGCAACCGGATGTCGCCGACGCCCACCTCGATGTTCATCCGGACGGTCGCGTCCGCCGGCACGATCACCTTCAGCTGTCCCGCACCCACGTGGGCGTCCGTCGCGACCGTCCGCCCCTTGCCCGGACGCACCCGGCTCAGGTCCAGCGTGCCGCGCCCGGTGCCCAGGTCGTACGCCGGCCGTACCTGCGCCGTCGCGGCGGGCGTCCAGGAGGTGTCTCTCCAGTGGGTGGTGATGTCCTTGGGCATGGCCGCCGCTCCGGCGAGCAGCGCGGCTGTGACGATCGCCAGGAAGACTGTCCCGGCTCCCGTCCGGCCCAGGAACGCGCTGATCATGACGCCCAGGCCGAACACCGCCAGCGCACACGCCAGACCGGTCTGCAGACTGGTGCCCAGCGGGTGCGTGTCCCAGGTCAGCCGGGTACCCAGGCCGCCCGCCACCAGGGCGAGCAGGAACACCCAGCCGCCGATCCAGCGCGGGCCGCGCGGTCTCGGGGGCGCACTGGGCCGCGGCTGTATGGAGCCCTGGTGGCCGGGGTGGGTCCAGGGGGTGGCGATGCCGACGTCGACCACCGAGGTGAGGTCCCGGTCGCGGGCGTCGCCGGGCCCCCACAGATAACCGGTGCCGCCGACATGGCTGCCGTCCTTGACGATCGGGTCCCGCCACCACGACGGGTAGACGGTGACGACCGGCGGCGCCTGGGCCTCCGGCGGCGCGTCGGCCGCGGCCTGGGCGGCGAGCGGGTCGGGGTCGGTGGCGCCGCGGCGCCGCGACCAGTACCCGGCGCCGGCCAGCAGCAGGGAGAGCACCACGGCGAAGGCCAGCACCCCGCCGTTTCTCAGCATGGTCAGCAAGATGCCGCAGCCGACCAGGGCGAACAGCACGGCGGCCAGCGCCTGGCCGTCGACCCGGCCCGTCAGCAGCTTGCGGACCTCGTTCTCCTCCTTGTCCTCGTACGGCACCAGCAGCCAGGCGAAGCCGTAGAAGATGAGGCCGATGCCGCCGGTCGCGGACAGCACGGCCAGGGTGATCCGGAAGATCACAGGGTCCATGTCGGTGTGCCGGCCCAGGCCCGCGCACACGCCCGCGATCATCTTGTGCCCGCGGTCGCGCCGGAACCGCTCGGGGGCTCCGGCGGCGGGCTGCTGCTCCTGATCCTGCTGCTGTGCGTCGGCGGGTGTGCCGACGCCGGCCGCTCCCGTCCTCTGTGTCGCGGCGGGCGCGGCATCCGTCGGCCCGGTGCCCGGTGCCGGGCGCGGGCCGGTGCCGGGTCCCGGACCCGTCGCGGCGTGCTCGTGATCCGTCATGCGTCCATGGTGACGGCCCGGCCGCCGCCGCGGCAGTCGGGACGACCCTGGCCGAACCCTGAAATCGGCCCTGAGACGAGGCGGGGAACCGTTCGAGCCGCACGCAACCACCCCCGCCCGGCGCTCCCCGACCCGCCCCCGAGGAAGATCAGGGGCGTCTCGGGGGCCGACCCTGATGCCTGGCCCCGCCGGGCATGTGACCATCGTTGGCATGCCGGAAGCCGCAAGCCTGCCAGCCGACGACCCGCGGCCGCCGCGCAAGCTCTACCGCAGCAGCGACGGACGCTGGCTCGGCGGAGTGGCGCGGGGCCTCGCCGGGCATCTCGGGCTGCCCGTCATCTGGGTCCGGCTCGCCTTCGTCGGCCTGTTCATGGCGAACGGCCTCGGCGCGCTGCTCTACGCGGCGTTCTGGTTCTTCGTCCCGCTCGGCGTCGGCGGCGTCGGCGGGCACAAGCCGCCGTTGGTCGCCACCGAGACCGCGCCGGGCGGCCGCCGCAGACTCGTGGCCCGCAAGCCGGACCGCGGGCAGATCGTCGCGCTGCTCCTCATGGTCGTCGTGTCCGTCGTGTTCGTGGGCAGCGTGAACCTGACCAGTGCGGCCAAGGCCTATCTGCTGCCCGCCGTCCTCGTCGCGGCCGGTGTCGCGCTCGTCTGGCGCCAGGCGGACAACGCCCGCCGGGCCCGCTGGGTCGAGGTCGGACGCCGGCGCCGCACCCTCACCCTGCTGCGCGCGGCCGGCGGCGTCCTGCTCGTCACGGCCGGTGTGTCCGCCGTCTTCGTGCTGCAGGGCTCGGCCGCCCATCTCGGCGCGGTCCTCCAGGCGGCCCTCGCCGTCATCGTCGGCATCACGCTCCTCGCCGGCCCGTATCTGGTCCGCATGACCCAGGACCTGTCCGAGGAACGCCTGATGCGCATCCGCGCCCAGGAGCGAGCGGAGGTCGCCGCCCACGTCCACGACTCCGTGCTGCACACCCTCACGCTGATCCAGCGCAACGCCGACAACGCGGGCGAGGTGCGCCGCCTCGCCCGCGCCCAGGAGCGCGACCTGCGCACCTGGCTGTACAAGCCGGAGGGCACCGGCAAGGACGAGGCCGACGAGCCGGACACGGTCGCCGAGGCGGTGCGGCGCAACGCCGCCGAGGTGGAGGACAAGCACGGTGTGCCCATCGAGGTCGTCATAGTCGGCGACTGCCCGCTGGACGAGAGAACCGGCGCGCAGATGCAGGCCGCGCGTGAGGCGATGGTGAACGCCGCCAAGTACGGTGGCGAGGGCGGTGCCGTGCAGGTCTACGCCGAAGTCGAGGGGAGGACGGTCTTCGTGTCCGTACGCGACCGCGGCCCCGGCTTCGACCTCGACTCGATACCCGCCGACCGCATGGGCGTCAGAGAATCGATCATCGGCCGCATGGAGCGCAACGGCGGCACGGCCCGGCTGCGGTCGGTGCCGGGCGGCGGCACGGAGGTCGAGCTGGAGATGGAGAGGGCGGAGAAGACGTCATGAGCGAGGCGAACGGCACGGCGGGCACCCCCGAGGGGGCCGGTTCCGGGGCTGCCGACGGCGGCGCGGGCGGACGGCACGTACGGGTGGTGCTGGTGGACGACCACCGGATGTTCCGCACCGGTGTCCAGGCCGAGATCGGGCAGACCGCCGAGACCGGTGTCGAGGTGGTCGGGGAGGCCGCGGACGTCGATCAGGCGGTCACGGTCATCACCGCGACCCGGCCCGAGGTGGTCCTCCTCGACGTGCACCTGCCGGGCGGCGGTGGCGTCGAAGTGCTGCGCCGGTGCGCGGCGTTGATGGCGGACGCCGAGCGGCCCGTGCGTTTCCTCGCGCTGTCCGTGTCGGACGCGGCGGAGGACGTGATCGGTGTGATCCGCGGCGGCGCCCGCGGCTATGTCACCAAGACCATCACCGGCACCGACCTGGTCGACTCGATCTTCCGTGTCCAGGAGGGCGACGCCGTCTTCTCCCCGCGCCTGGCCGGGTTCGTCCTGGACGCCTTCGCCTCCACCGACGCCCCGCCCGTGGACGAGGACCTGGACCGCCTCACCCAGCGCGAGCGGGAGGTGCTCCGGCTGATCGCCCGTGGCTATGCCTACAAGGAGATCGCCAAGCAGCTGTTCATCTCGGTGAAGACGGTCGAGTCCCATGTCTCGGCGGTCCTGCGCAAGCTCCAGCTGTCCAACCGCCATGAACTGACCCGCTGGGCGGCGGCCCGCCGGCTGGTCTGATCCCTGCGGGCCCGCCCCTAGGCCACCCGGGTCGCCCCGGCGAACGGCATCAGGTCGAGCGGGGCCAGCCGGACCGGTGCCGAGGGGTTCGGGGCGTGGATGATCTGCCCGTTGCCCACGTAGATCCCGACGTGGCTGATCCCGGAGTAGAAGAACACCAGGTCACCGGGCTGGAGTTCGGATCGGGAGACGCGCCGGCCCGCGTTGATCTGGGCGTAGGTGGTGCGGGGCAGGGAGATGCCGGCGGAGCGGTAGGCGGCCTGGACCAGACCCGAGCAGTCGAAGGAGTTCGGGCCTGCCGCGCCCCACACATAGGGGCTGCCGAGCTTGGCGTAGGCGTAGTCGACGGCCGCCGCGGCGCGCGCGTTCGAAGCGGTGGCCGACCCGGCCTGCTCCAGGGCGTCCCGGGTGTCCGAGGCCGAGCGGGAGGCACGTCCCGGCGCGGTGCCGCCACCGGTGACCTCGGTCCGCTGCTGCGGAGGGAGCAGCGCCAGCAGCCGCCGGGCCTCGTCCAGCTTGCCGGTGATGGTCTTCTTCCGGCGTCGCAGCTCGGCCTGCCGGGACCGCAGCGACTTCAGCTCGATGCGTGCCGCGCCCCGCAACTGCTCGATCTCCCGCAGCTGTCCGCGCACCTGGGACACGGCGTCGGCCTGGCGGTCACCGGCCCGCTCCACGAACGCGGCGTCGTCCAGGTACCGGTCGGGGTCACCGGACAGGGCCAGCTGCCAGGTCGGTGCGAAGCCGCCCGCGCGGTACTGCGCCGCCGCGAACGAACCCAGTGCGTTCCGGGCGGTGTTGAGCCTCTGCTGCTTACGGGCGGTCTCGTCCCGCAGCGCGTTCAGCTGCCGCTGCTCCGCGTCCGCCATCTCCTTCGCGCCGTCGTACTTCTCGGTCGCGGCCTCGGCCTCCTGGTACAGCTTGTCCACCTCGGCCTTCACCTGGGTCGGCGTCAGCTGTGGCTCGGCGTGTCCCGTTCCGTCGAACCCCGTCGCGGTGGCGGCGCCCGCCAGGGCGATCGTGGCGGCCGTCCGGCCCGTATGGCCGCCCAGCGAACGTTGCCGGGGCTTGCGGTGCGCTGCCACCTGGACCGTCACGTCCTTCCGTACGACTCGCACGACCGCGCGGTCCGTGCGTCCGGCGGCGGCCCGCACAGGGGAAGCGGGCCACCGCCGGACCCTTCTCGGCGGTGGTGGCCGACGGCCGCCCCTGGCCCGGGCGGCGGTGGGGAGCCGGTCACCTGGGGGAGGACGCTAGGCCCGAGTGTGACGAGTGGGTAACGCAGTGTACGGAACTGGCCTCGACGGACCGGAATGTGACCGTAAGTGACCGCATGGTCGCTCCGGGGACGTCGCCTTTACGCAGCGTGGTGACCGAAGCGCGGAAAGCTGGACGGACGGGAGGTCTGCGGTGCTATGGGGCGCATATATGCAAGAACTGCAGCGTGCTCGCCGACCGCTGCCACCGGGGCCGGTGGCAGGAGGCTGCGGGGCCCTGGTTAGGCTCCGGCCCCATGGACGTACTCATCCATCTCTTCGTCGGCCTGCACATCATCGGCATCGCCGCGCTGCTCGGCGGTTTCCTCACCCAGATGAAGGCGATGGGCCAGGGCACGGCCCGGTTCGTGCCCGGGATGCTGCACGGCGCGCTGACGATGCTGGTCACCGGCGTGGCCCTGGTCGGCTTCAACCAGGCCGACCACCACCACGTCAACACCATCAAGATCGGCGTCAAGCTGGCGCTGCTGATCGTGATCCTCGGGCTGGTCTACGTCAAGCGTGACGAGGAGAAGATCGACAAGAGCCTGTTCGGCGTGGTCGGCGCGCTGACCATGACGAACATCTTCATCGCCGTCCTGTGGACCTGACGGTCATCCGTCCCTGCCGCCGGCGCGGGCCGCGCGCACCGCACCGGCGGCGACCACCAGCCACAGCGCCACCGCCGCCCACAGCAGCACCCGTCCCGGCCGGTCGAGCCACGGGACGCCGAGTGCGGTGCCGACGGACAGCGCCGCCACCGCCGTCATCCCCATCGGGAACACCGTCGCCCACCGCAGCACGTGGTAGCCGGGCCGGGGCCGCGCCGCCTCGGCGGCCAGCAGTACCGCGTACCAGACCAGATCCAGCACGAGCAGCGCCACCGTCACAGTGCGCAGCACATCACGGTCGTCGTCGTTCCACAGGTACATGCCCCTGTCCCCGGCGATGAGCAGGTCCGCCCCGGCCAGCGCCGAGATCGCGAGCGCACCACCCGCGATCCAGTGGTCGCCCGCCCCCTCCAGCACCTGCCGCATGTCGAAGCGGACCAGCGCCAGGCCG
This sequence comes from Streptomyces barringtoniae, assembly GCF_020819595.1. Lineage (GTDB taxonomy): Bacteria > Actinomycetota > Actinomycetes > Streptomycetales > Streptomycetaceae > Streptomyces > Streptomyces barringtoniae. The sequence continues at coordinate 201,174 of NZ_JAJHNP010000008.1, read as the reverse complement.
TAGAGCACCAGGCCCAGCCAGAACAGCACCAGCGCCGTGTGCGCGAGCCACGCCATGCGCTCGGCCGCGGCGAGCGTGGCGCCCAGTACGGCGAGGCTCTCTGTGGCCACACAGCACAGGAACACCGCCCCCGGCATGCGCGGCCTCCAGCGCCGTACGACCAGGACCAGCAGCACCGGCCACAGCAGCGCGGCCAGCGCGAGCAGCGCCTCGGCCAGGGTCTGCCGGCCCAGCGCCGAGATCCGGTTGCCGAGCACCGCGGTCGCGGCGACGGAGGTCAGCGCGCCCGGGCTTTCCGCCTCGGTCACCCAGCGCTCCCGCTCGCCGACGAGCCGCAGGACGAATTCTGCGGCCAGCGCGATCCAGGAGACGCACGCCATCGCCAGCGCCACCCGCGAGACCGACTCGGCTCCGGTCATGTGCAGCCCCACCGACACCACACCGGTCGCCATCACGGCGGCCCCGGCCGCGGGGGACCGCTCCGCCCACCACGCGCGCAGACCTGAGATGCCGGGCATGGGCCCGATGCTAGGGAGCCGCGGCGCCCCTGCCCGGAGGGCACGCGCGCGTGGAGAACAAAAACGCCGGTACGCGCGTGGAGGCGGGCCGGATGTGTGCGTGGGGACGGGCCGGACGTGTGTGTGGGGGCAGGGGAGGCGGTGCGTGGGCGTGGGAGCCAGCGGCTCGTGCGGGAGGCCGAGGGCGCTGGTACGCCGTGCGTGAGCCTGTGCGTCGGCGTCCCGTACGGCGAGGCCGAGGGCGCCGGTATGCCGTGCGTGAAGCCCGTGAGCCCGTGAGCCCGTGAGTCGGCGATCCGTGCGGGGAGGCTCAGGGTGCCGCAGGCCGCCCGTGGACAAGGTGATTCAGCGACCCCGGGCTCGGAGCCCGTGACCCCGTACGCGCGCGTGCACGGGCAATTCGGCGGCACGCGCGCGTGGAGCGGGCAGGGCAGGGGCGCGCCCGCGCCCGGGGGGTGTCAGCCCGGTCGGACCACGCTGTGGATGATCGACTCACCGCCGTAGTAGATCGACTCCTCACGGACGTACGCGCCCGGCTTCGGGGCATGGATCATCATGCCGTTGCCTATGTAGACGCCGACGTGGCTGATGTCGTCGTAGAAGAAGATCAGGTCCCCCGGCCGCGCGTCGGCGAGCGAGACCGTGGTGCCCACATTGACCTGGTCGTACGTGGTGCGCGGGAGCGTGACGCCGGCGGCCCTCCACGCGGCCTGGGTGAGGCCCGAGCAGTCATAGGAGTCCGGCCCGGTGGCGCCCCACACATACGGCTTGCCGATCTGCGCGCGGGCGAAGGCCAGCGCCTTCTCGGCCTTCGTGTCGTACGAGCTCGTCGTCGTGGACCCGGTCGAGCCGGAGCCCGTCGAACCGGATCCGGAGCCGGACCCCGTGGGCGATGACGACGAGGAGGACGACGATGAAGACGATGAGGCAGCCTGTTGCGCAGCCGCCTGCTGCTTCGCCAGCTCGGCCGCCTTGCGCGCCGCCTCCTGCTGCTTCTGCCGCTCGATGGCGGCCAGCCGCGCCTTCTCCTGGACCGTCAGCTGCGAGAGCAGCTCGCGCGCCGAGGCCAGTTTCCTCTGGACGGTGGTCTTGGCGGTCTGCAGGTCGTGCTGTGAGTCGGTCAGCGTCTGCAGGCTCTCCGCTGCCTCCCGCCGCTTCTTCATGGTCGCGGCCTGCTCGCCGATGTAGTCGTCGACCGCGCGCTTCTCCCGTGAGGTCAGCCGGTTCATCAGCTGGGTCCGGTCGAAGTAGTCCTGCGGGTCGTTGGCCAGCAGGAAGGTGGCCGTGTCGGGAGCGGCGGCACCGGTGCGGTACTGGGCCGCGGCGAAGGAGCCCAGCTCCTCGCGGGCCTTGTTGAGACGTGCGGTGCGCCGGGCGACGTCGTCGCGCAGGGCGTCGACGCGGCCCCGCTGTCTGCCGGACCGCTCCTTGGCCGCGTCGTACTTCTCGGTCGCCGACTCCGCCTGGCGGTAGAGGTCGTCGACCTTCTTCTCTACCTCCTCCAGGCTCGGCTTGGCGTGATCGGTCCGGGGGGCGGCCTCTGCGGTCTGTGAGAGCACGGCCATGGAGGTGAGGGCGGCGGTGGCGAGGGCGGGGGTGCGAAGGCCCGATCCGATGGTTCCGCCGGGGCGCGTCTTGCGGTGCGACGCCAAGGGAGGCGACTCCTTCCAATGGGCCGCCTACCGGGTTAGCTGTCGGGTTCGGGCGGTGGTTCGGAAGGGTTGCCCTACGGCGGCGTCCCGGGTGGGAGCCGGCCGATTCACCCCAAAGGTCGGTGGGTCCCCGGCTCCGGACGCCCTGAGGGGCGCGCCGGACTCGGCGGAGGCCGCGCGGCCCGGCGAGGTTCGCCGGTAGGGGTCGTACGGCCCGGACGCACGCTAGCCAACTCGTGTGACTCCTGTGAAGGTTGGTGCGTGATATGTCCGATACATTTTCGTGACCTGAGGCGGGTTTCGCTCCTGTGTCATCGGACGGTTCCGTTGTGTGAGCAGGCGGCGGGTCATTCGGCGGCCAAGATCAACCCCCTTCCGGAACCGGCCATGTTCCGGGGACGGCGACCGGTTGTCCGTGGGGCGCCCTAGACTCGGAGAGCGATGAGCAGCCTCTTTGACGACAGCTTCCTGGCGGACCTCCGGACCCCTCGCGGGCACGAGGAGGAGCCCCCGCCCCCGCCCGAGGACGATCACGCTCCGGAGCAGCTTCCGGACGATCTGTTCGGCGGGAAGTTCGACGTGCCGCCGGACCGGGACGCGTACTACCGCGACGGCGCCCCGCGCCCCGCGATCGACTCGGCGGCGCTGTTGCAGGGGCTGAACGACAACCAGCGCGCCGCGGTCGTGCACGCCGGCTCCCCGCTGCTCATCGTCGCCGGCGCCGGCTCGGGCAAGACGCGTGTGCTCACCCACCGCATCGCCCATCTGCTCGCCGAGCGGCATGTGCACCCGGGCCAGATCCTCGCGATCACCTTCACCAACAAGGCCGCGGGCGAGATGAAGGAGCGCGTCGAGCATCTCGTCGGCCCGCGTGCGAACGCGATGTGGGTCATGACCTTCCACAGCGCGTGCGTGCGCATCCTGCGCCGCGAGTCGAAGAAGCTCGGCTTCACGTCGTCGTTCTCGATCTACGACGCCGCCGACAGCAAACGCCTGATGGCCCTGGTCTGCCGCGACCTGGACCTCGACCCCAAGCGCTTCCCGCCGAAGTCGTTCAGCGCCAAGATCAGCAACCTGAAGAACGAGCTGATCGACGAGGAGGACTTCGCCGCCCAGGCCACCGACGGCTTCGAGAAGACCCTCGCCCAGGCCTACGCGCTCTACCAGTCGCGCCTGCGCGAGGCCAACGCGCTCGACTTCGACGACCTGATCATGACGACGGTCAACCTGCTGCGCGCCTTCCCGGACGTCGCCGAGCACTACCGCCGCCGCTTCCGGCACGTCCTGGTCGACGAGTACCAGGACACCAACCACGCCCAGTACGCGCTGGTAAGGGAACTCGTCGGCACGGGGGAGCGCTCCGCCGAGGAGGTCGGCACCCCGCCCGGCGAGCACGACCTCCCGCCCGCCGAACTGTGCGTCGTCGGTGACGCGGACCAGTCGATCTACGCCTTCCGGGGCGCGACGATCCGCAACATCCTGCAGTTCGAGGAGGACTACCCGAACGCGACGACGATCCTGCTGGAGCAGAACTACCGCTCCACGCAGACCATCCTGTCCGCCGCCAACGCGGTCATCGAGCGCAACGAGTCCCGCCGCCCGAAGAACCTGTGGACCAACGCGGGCGCCGGCGCGCGGATCACCGGTTACGTCGCCGACACCGAGCACGACGAGGCCCAGTTCGTCGCCGACGAGATAGACCGCCTGGTGGACGCCGGCGATGCCAAGGCCGGCGACGTCGCCGTCTTCTACCGCACCAACGCCCAGTCCCGTGTCTTCGAAGAGGTCTTCATCCGCGTCGGCCTGCCCTACAAGGTCGTCGGCGGTGTCCGCTTCTACGAGCGCAAGGAGGTCCGGGACGTCCTGGCCTACCTGCGCGTCCTCGCCAACCCCGAGGACTCGGTGCCGCTGCGCCGCATCCTCAACGTGCCCAAGCGGGGCATCGGCGAGCGCGCCGAGGCGATGATCGACGCCCTCGCCCAGCGCGAGAGGATCAGCTTCCCGCAGGCGCTCAAGCGCGTGGACGAGGCGTACGGCATGGCCGCGCGCTCCACCAACGCCGTCAAGCGGTTCAACACGCTGATGGAGGACCTGCGTACGATCGTCGAGTCCGGCGCGGGCGCCGCGACCGTCCTGGAGGCGGTGCTCGAACGCACCGGCTACCTGGCCGAGTTGCAGGCCTCCACCGACCCGCAGGACGAGACCCGTATCGAGAACCTCCAGGAACTCGCGGCCGTGGCCCTGGAGTTCGAGCAGGAGCGCGGCGGAGGCGCAGTGGCACCGGGGGCCGCCGCCCCGGGCGCCACGCTGGCCGACTTCCTGGAGCAGGTGGCGCTGGTCGCCGACTCCGACCAGATCCCCGACGAGGACGAGGAAGGCTCCGGCGTCATCACCCTGATGACCCTGCACACCGCCAAGGGCCTGGAGTTCCCGGTCGTCTTCCTGACCGGCATGGAGGACGGCGTCTTCCCGCACATGCGCGCCCTCGGCCAGACCAAGGAACTGGAGGAGGAGCGGCGCCTGGCGTACGTCGGCATCACACGCGCGCGGGAGCGGCTCTACCTCACGCGGTCCACGATGCGCAGCGCCTGGGGCCAGCCGTCGTACAACCCGCCCTCCCGCTTCCTGGAGGAGATCCCGGGCACCCATGTGGACTGGAAGCGGACGGGCGCGACGGCGCCGGTGTCCTCCGGGCCTGCCTCGGGGATCGCGGCCTCGCTGTCCTCTACCCGCTCGCGGTCGTCGGCGTCGGGCGCGTCCGGGTTCGCCACGCGGCGCACCGCGGAGAAGCCGGTGGTCGCGCTGAGCGTCGGGGACCGGGTCACCCACGACCAGTTCGGGCTCGGCACGGTCGTCGCGGTGAAGGGCACGGGTGGGAACGCGGAGGCGACGGTCGACTTCGGCGACGCCAAGCCGAAGCGACTGCTGCTGCGGTACGCGCCGGTGGAGAAGCTGTAGGGGTCCGGGGGTGAAAGCCCCCGGGTTCTACGTCGGGTCGAGCCCGTGGCTGCGCAGCCACGGCAGCGGGTCTATGGCCGCCCCGCCCGCGGGCCGTACCTCGAAGTGCAGGTGCGGGCCGGTGGAGTTGCCGGAGTTGCCGGAGTAGGCGATCGGCTCACCGGCCTTGACCGACGTCCCGGCGGGGACGCGGTAGCTGGACAGATGGCAGTACCAGGTCTCCGTGCCGTCCTTCGCCGTCACGATCATCATGTTGCCGTAGGCGCTGTTCCACTTGGTGGAGACGACGCCGTCGGTCGCGGCCATCACCGTGGTGCCGTACGAGACGGGGAAGTCGATACCCGTGTGCACGGACATCCAGTTCACCCCGGCCTGGCCGAAGTAGGCGCTGAGCCCCCGCTGTGTGACCGGCAGTACGAACTTGGGGCGCAGCCGCTCCTTGAGCGCGGCCGCGGCAGCCGCCTTCTTCTTCTCCAGCTCCTGCTGGTTCTTGAGGTCGAGCCGCTCCTGCGTCCGGCTCGCCCGGTCGGCGAAGTCGTGGGCGCCGGCGGACAGGGTGTTGAGCTGGGTGTCCAGCTTGCTGTTGGCGGCCGAGGCCTTGACCGTGTGCGCGTCCGGGGCGGAGGCGGAGGTGTCCTGGCCGTCGTCGGTCAGCGCCCCGACCGAGGCGGCGGCGATGCCGGCTACGCCCATCACACAGGCCGAGGGCACGGCGACGGTCAGCAGCGCGGAGCGCTTGGGGGTGGTACGACGCCGGGAGCGCGCGGCGTTGCGCGCGCCGGCGCGGGTCGTCGGCGCGCTCTCTTCCTGGTCGTCCAGCAGGCCGGGCCCGGCGGGCGGTTCGCCCGTGGCCCCCGACTCGTCGTCCCCGGCGTGCTGTTCGCCGAACGCGGTGTCCTCGTACGGCGCCTCGTCCTCGTACGGGCCCTGCTGGTACGGCACCTGCGGGAAGGCCGCGGTCGACTGCGGGTCGCCGAGCTGGTCGAAGACGGTGGTGGCCTGCTGGCCGAACGGTTCGCCGGCCTGCTCGGCCGCCGCCGGCACTGCCTGGCCGGCGGAATTCCACTGCGTGGCGTCGAACGTGCCCGACTCGAAGGTCTGGGTGCCCCACGCCCACTGCTGGGTCGGTTCGGCGATGCCGGACTGGTCGGGCTGCAGCCAGGCGCTCGCGTCCCACTGGCCGCTGATGTCGTTGCCCGTCGCCTGGGCGGGGATGGTCCAGGCGGTGGAGTCGTACACGCCGGAGTCGTAGGCGGCGTGGTGCTGGGCCGCGTACGGGTCGTAGTTCAGGGTCTGGCCGGTCTGCCACTGCGTGCTGTCGTACGCGCCGGTGTTCTGCTCGCCGGGCAGGCTGCCGAACAGCGGGTCCGCGGAGAAGGTGCCGGTGCCCTCCGGAAAACCGGTGGTGCCGTAGCCGCCGTACGTGGTGAAGTCACCGTAGGGGGCTCCATGCGTTCCGTACGGCGCGTAGTGCGCGTCGGAGGCGTCGGAAGCCGGGGCCGGGGTGGTCATGGTCCCCGACGGGTGACGGTCGTTCACCAACTTCTCTTTCGCCTCGACAACAGGGGCTGCCAGAGCAGTGCGGTGACTGTACCCGCCGGTACCTGGGCGCGACAATCTTCGGCTGGTTTCGCGCCCGCCGTAAACGGGCATTCGGCGGCGTTTCGGGGGGCGCCAGACACGAGTTTGGCCGAGAGTTCGATTGGCGTTCGATGTGCGGTGACTGTTTGTCACCTGTCCGTCACTCCACCGCCGGGTATGTCACGCCACCGTCAGATCGCCAGGAACCCGGTCCCCGGGGTGCGGGGTGTCGAGGGCCTCGCGTATCCCGGCCGCGACGGCGGGGTGCACGGGCAGGGCGAGATGCCCGATGCCGGTCACCCGGACGTTCTGCGCGTCGAGGTCGGGGTGCTCCAGGCAGGCCGTCTGCAGCGGCACCATCACGGAGTCCAGGTCGCTCCAGAAGCTGACGAACCGGGTGCGGCAGCCGGGTGCGGGCCGGGTCAGCTCCTCGATGACCCCCGAACCGGGCCGCATCTGGCGCACGATGGGATGTGCGTTGGCGAGAGGTGCCGCGCTGGTCCCGGAGTGCGGTGTACCCAGCGTGACGAGGGTGCGCACCCGCAGGTCACCACCCAGACACTGAACGTAGTAGCGGGCGATCAGTCCGCCGAGGCTGTGCCCCACGATGTCGACCCGGTCGCTGCCGGTGCGTTCGCAGATCTCCTCGACGTGCCGGCCGAGCAGCTCGGCCGCGGCGCGGATGTCGCAGGTCAACGGGGAGTAGTTGAGCGAGACGACACGCTGCCTGCCGTGCTGGGCGAGGTTGCGGCGCAGTAACACGAACACCGAGCGGTTGTCGATGAAACCGTGCAGCAGCAGCACCGGCAGGCCGGACCGGACCGGCAGCTGGGCGGTGCCGTCGTCGGTTGGTTGGGCGGGGCAGCGGCGCTCCTGGGTGAGGCCGGTCGGATACAGCAGGAGATGGCCGGCCAGGATCGCGGCCTCGAGGGCGGTCGCCTTCAGCAGCGCCACGGAGATTCCGGCGATTCTGCCGGGCCACAGGCGCCGGCAGAACGGGAGGAAGAGTGGCAGTACCCCGGTGACCTTCATGGGCCGACCTCCTGTCGGCACGCCGGAGGACGGCTCTATCCCCCGTGTGCCCTGATGTCCCACCATGTGATTTCCCCCTCGCTGCGCACCGTAAAACTGCCGGTTGCGGGATGCTGGAGATAACGTTCGTTCACTTCGCGACGGGTGGCGGAACGCGCCAAAAGTGCGGTACTTGTCGTTACGGACGGAAGCGATCGCTTCCGTGGTCGTTTGATGGAGGCAGTGATGGGTGTGGCAGCCGGTCCGATCCGCGTGGTGGTCGCCAAGCCGGGGCTCGACGGCCACGATCGAGGGGCCAAGGTCATCGCGCGGGCCCTGCGCGACGCCGGCATGGAGGTCATCTACACCGGGCTCCACCAGACGCCGGAACAGATCGTGGACACCGCCATCCAGGAGGACGCCGACGCGATCGGCCTGTCCATCCTCTCCGGCGCGCACAACACGCTGTTCGCGGCGGTGATCGACCTGCTCAAGGAGCGTGACGCCGAGGACATCCTCGTCTTCGGCGGCGGCATCATCCCGGAGGAGGACATCCCGCCGCTGAAGGAGAAGGGCGTCGCGGCGATCTTCACGCCGGGCGCGACGACCGCGTCGATCGTGGAGTGGGTGCGGGAGAACGTCCGTCAGCCGGCTGGGTCCGGCGGCTGAGCGGCTGCCCCCGGTGACTGAGCGGCTGCCTCCGGCGGTTGAGCGGTGGCATCCGGCCGTTGGGTCGGCGGCTCGGTGCGGTCGTTGAGCGGGGGCCGCTCCGGGGTGAGTTCCGCGGCCATCTCCGCCCGCAGCCGCAACGTGGTCACCAGACGCTGGAACGCCTCCGCCCAGTAGCCTCCGGCTCCCGGCGCGGCGTCCTCCCGTTCGTCCGGTATCGCCAGCAGCGCCTCGAGCCGGGTGGCCTCCGCGGGGTCCAGGCAGCGCTCGGCCAGCCCCATCACCCCGCTGAAGCTCCAGGGGTAGCTGCCCGCGTCCCGCGCGATGTTGAGCGCGTCCACGACCGCCCGGCCCAGCGGCGCCGCCCAGGGCACCGCACACACCCCGAGCAGCTGGAACGCCTCCGACAGCCCGTGGGTGGCGATGAACCCGGCCACCCACGCCGCCCGTTCCGCCGGATCCAGGGCGGCCAGCAGCTTCGCGCGTTCCGCCAGCGACACCGCGCCCGGCCCGCCGGCCTCCGGCGCCGACGGTGAGCCGAGCAGCGCCCTCGACCACTCGGCGTCCCGCTGGCGCACCGCCGCCCGGCACCAGGCCGCGTGCAGTTCGCCCTGCCAGCCGTCCGTCACCGGCAGCGCCACGATCTCCTGCGCCGTCCGTCCGCCGAGCCGTCCCGGCCACGTGCCCAGCGGTGCGGCCTCCACCAACTGCCCCAGCCACCATGAGCGTTCCCCTCTCCCCGTGGGAGGTGTGGCCGCCACACCATCGCGCTCCATGCCGGAGTCGCACTCGAGCGGCGCCTCCACCACGATCGCCGGCGGGTTCCCCGTGCGGTCGAGGGCCACACACGCCGCGGCCCGTACGGCCATGCGCGCGGCGAGCGCCGAAGCGGGCAGCGCCGAGAGCAGTTCCGCCGCGGTCGCCCGCACATTGCGGCTGCGGTCACCCAACGCCTGCTCCAGGAAGGGTTCGTCCGCGGCGGACAGGCCCGTGCGCAGCGAGTCGAGGAACATCAGCCGGTCCTCCGCTCGCTCCGTCGGCCAGGTCGACGCGAGCAGTTCGCGCGCGAGCGCGGGTGTACCGGCGCGCAGGGCGCCCAGCAGGGCCACCCGCTCGGCGAACAGTCCCTCCTGCCACAGCCTGCGCACCGCCTCGGTGTCGCCGGGCTCGGGCAGCGTGGCGCCACCGCCGGGTGCCGCGCGCAGCGCGAAGCGCCAGTCCGCGTTCAGCCGGGCCAGCCACAGCGCCCGCGGGCCCGCGAACGCCAGCGCCGCCGGGCGCAGGTCCGTACGGCCACGGGCCGCGTCCAGCAGCGCGGGGAGCGTCTGCGGGGGTGCCGCGTACCCGTGCGCGTTGGCCGCCGCCAGCCACTGCGGGAGCAGCTCCATGAGGTCCGGCGAGCTGCCCCGGCGGCCACCGCTTCCGCCACCGGAACGGTCGGCCAGCAACGTGGTGAGTCTGCGGGCCGCAGCGGGAGGCAGGGCCGGACGGGGATCCTCGGGCGCCGGGTCCGGCCGGCGTGCCGAGCGCGCGGGACGCAGCCCGGCCCGCCGCCGTACGGTCGCCACGGCGGCCTCGTCGAGCAGCGCCAGGGGTGCCTCGCGGCCGGACCCGGCGTCCGCCACGGGGCGCCGGTCGGTACCGAGAAGAGCGGTGGTGACCAGGTCTTCCCAGGAGCCGGCCGGGGCCCTGCTGTCCAGGTCGGCCGGGGTCGTCGTCCCGTTCATCGCTTTCCCTTCCCTGCGAGTGCCCGAGGAGTGCCGGTGCATTCTGCGTTCCGGCACGCCGGTCAGCACGGCGGTGTTGCTTCGGTGGGGTGTGCCCAGTGGTGTTGGCGCGGTACCGGTGGTTGGTCCGTGGCACCGGTCCGGCTCGGTGTGTGCCTGGCCGTGCCGTCATTGCCCTGGCAGGTCGTTTGGCCGTGTCGGCTCGGCTGGGTGCGCCTGGCCGCGTTGGCGCGGTGCGGACGGGTTGGCCGGTGCGCCGGGCCGGGTCGGTGTGTCCGGACGTGCCGGTGTCGGGCCGGCAGGCCGGTCAGCACAGTGGAACCGGCTCGCCCGTGCCGCTCGGCCAGGCCGTGAGCGGGGTGAAGCCGCGGTGGCCGCACTCGCCGAAGACCGTGACCGGGGTGCCGCCCGACAGGGCGACCAGCCGCCACAGGCCGGGGCGGGAGCGGGCGGCCCGGGTCAGCGGCAGGGCGGAGTCCGTGTCGGCGTCGGCCAGCTGCCACTCGTCGCCGTCCGGGACCGGTATCACCCGGCCAAGCGTCACCGGGACCGACTCCAGCCAGGGGTCGTCGCGCAGCGCCTCGCCGTACCGGGCCGCCGCCTCGGCCGTGCTCGTGCCCGGCGGACGGAAATCGGCTGGTGCCGGAGGGGCGAACCGCTCGCCCAGGGCGGACCGGGACCGGCCTGCCCCCGGATAGGCGGACAGCTCCGCGTCCAGGGCCAGTCCGACCGGCAGGGACAGCTCCGGAGCCCGGCCCGCCGCGCCGTAGGACAGCAGCAGCCGGGTCCGGCCCGAGGTGGCGCCGTGCAGCCATATCCGGCGGGTCGTCAGTTTCGGGTCCGCCGTGTCGTACTGGGCGAGGACCAGCCAGCGGTCGCGCAGCGGCGTGCCGTCCGCCGTGGCGGGCAGGCCCAGCCGGGAGCGGACCGTGGCCGCGAGGGCGTCCGGCAGGCGGTCGCGGCGCAGCCAGCCCTGGTCGAGCAGATGCAGCAGCGCGCACTCCTCCAGCAACCGGGCCGGCCAGCCCGCGCCCGATGCCGGGACGGCCCCCAACTCCCGTACCTGGGAGGCCAGTCCGGGGGCCTGGGCGTCGACCATGCGGGCCGCCGTCTCGTCCCACAGGCCGTACCCCGCCTGTTCGGCCGCGGCCAGGCCGCCGCGCAGCAGGTCCGCGAGCCGCTGCTCCAGCTCCGTCGCGCCCGCGGTGACCCGCTCGGCCCGGCGCTCGGCCCGCCGCCGAGCCGCCTCGGGATCGGCGGACCCGCCCCCGGAACTCCCCTCGCTCGGGCCCTGCTTGGTCTCCGCGCGTCTGCGTCTGCCCGCGAGCCACTGCTCGGCCCAGTCCGGCGGCTGCGCGGAAGCCGGCACCGAGCCGTCGTCACCCGCCCACAGCAGCAGCAGTCCGAGCGCGTGCTTGCACGGGAACTTACGGCTCGGACAACTGCACTTGTACGCCGGTCCGCCCACGTCGGCGAGATCGACCACCGTCTGGTACGGCCTGCTGCCACTGCCCTTGCACAGTCCCCACACCGTCCCTTCTCCGCTCCCCGCCTCGGACCACGGACCGGCCGTGCCGAGCTTGCCTCCCGCTTTGCGTGACGCGGCGTCAGGCGCCAGTGACAGCACCTGCTCCGCGGTCCAGCGCACCCCCTGCTCAGTCATGCCTCCGACGGTAGGCCCCGCCACTGACAATCCGTCCGGAGCGGGCGTTCGTGCAGGTCAGAGCGATTGTCAGTGGCGTGGTGCACGGTGGATGCCAGATCCGAACCGGCCGAGCTGGAGGGGGCCTCAGCCATGTCAGCCATGTCTGCGTCCGTGCGACCGACGACCGCCGAACCGACCGACGACGAGAGCGCATCCGAGAGCGCACAGGCGCTCCGACCGCACGCCGAGCAGGCCTTCGCCGCCGAACTCGCCTCACTCGCCGCGCAGGACGACCGCCCGCGCCCGGCCCGCTGGAAGCTGTCGCCGTGGGCGGTGGCGACGTACCTGCTCGGCGGCACCCTGCCGGACGGCACGGTGATCACACCCAAGTACGTGGGCCCGCGACGGATCGTCGAGGTCGCCGTCACCACCCTCGCCACCGACCGCGCCCTGCTCCTGCTCGGCGTGCCCGGCACGGCCAAGACCTGGGTGTCGGAGCACCTGGCGGCCGCCGTCAGCGGTGACTCCACCCTGCTGGTGCAGGGCACGGCAGGTACCCCGGAGGAGGCGATCCGGTACGGCTGGAACTACGCGCGGTTGCTCGCGCACGGACCGAGCCGCGACGCCCTCGTGCCCAGTCCCGTCATGCGCGCCATGGCCGAGGGCATGACGGCGCGCGTGGAGGAGCTGACCCGTATCCCGGCCGATGTGCAGGACACGCTGATCACGATCCTGTCCGAGAAGACCCTGCCCATCCCGGAGCTGGGTCAGGAGGTCCAGGCGGTCCGCGGGTTCAACCTCATCGCCACCGCCAACGACCGGGACAGAGGGGTCAACGACCTCTCCAGCGCGCTGCGCCGCCGCTTCAACACCGTGGTGCTGCCGCTGCCGGAGAGCGCCGACGCCGAGGTGGACATCGTCACCCGCCGGGTCGAGCAGATCGGCCGCTCCCTCGACCTGCCGGCCGCGCCCGACGGCATCGAGGAGATCCGCCGGGTCGTGACCGTGTTCCGCGAGCTGCGCGACGGCATCACCGCCGACGGCCGCACCAAGCTGAAGTCGCCCAGCGGCACGCTGTCCACGGCCGAGGCGATCTCGGTCGTCACCAACGGCCTCGCTCTGTCCGCCCACTTCGGCGACGGCGTGCTGCGCCCGGGCGATGTCGCCGCCGGCATCCTCGGCGCCGTCGTGCGCGACCCGGCGGCCGACCGGGTCGTCTGGCAGGAGTACCTGGAGACGGTCGTCCGGGAGCGCGAGGGCTGGACGGACTTCTACCGCGCCTGCCGGGAGGTAAGTGCATGACCGACGACGACAGCCGCTGGCCCAAGGCGCACGGCTCCGGACCGCTCCTGCTGGGCGTGCGGCACCACGGCCCCGGTTCCGCCCGCGCGGTGCGCACGGCCCTGGACGCTGCCCGGCCTGCCGCCGTCCTGATCGAGGGCCCGCCCGAGGCCGACGCGCTGATCCCGCTGGCCGCCGACCCGGACCTGCGGCCCCCGGTCGCCCTGCTCGCCCATGCCGTGGACGAGCCAGGCCGCTCGGCGTTCTGGCCGTTCGCCGAGTTCAGCCCCGAGTGGGTGGCGATTCGCTGGGCCCTGGCACACGGCGTCCCGGCCCACTTCATCGACCTGCCGGCCGCGCACACGCTCGCGTGGGAGGAGAAGAAGGAGAAGGAGAAGGACCAGGACCAGGGGGACGCCGATGACGGCCGGGGCAGCGGCGAGCAGGTCCGGATCGATCCGCTCGCCGCGCTCGCCGAGGCCGCCGGACACGACGATCCCGAACGCTGGTGGGAGGACGTGGTCGAACACCGGGGCCCGGGGGAGCGGGACCCGTTCGCGCCCTTCGCCGCGCTGGAGGAGGCGATGGGCGCACTCCGCGAGCGGTACGGCGTCGGCGGGCACTCCCGGGACCTGGTCCGCGAGGCGCACATGCGGCTCCGGCTGCGTGCCGCACGCAAGGAGTCCGGTGACGAGGTGGCCGTGGTCTGCGGGGCCTGGCATGTGCCCGCGCTGCGCGAGAAGACCACCGTCACCGCCGACCGGTCCCTGCTGAAGGGGCTGCCCAAGGTCAAGGCGGACCTGACCTGGGTGCCCTGGACCCACCGCAGGCTCGCCCGGTCCAGCGGGTACGGCGCGGGCATCGACTCGCCGGGCTGGTACGGCCATCTGTTCCACGCCCCCGACCGGCCCGTCGAGCGGTGGCTGACCAAGGTGGCGCGGTTGCTGCGCGAGGAGGACCGGATCGTCTCCTCCGCCCACGTCATCGAGGCCGTCCGGCTCGCCGAGACCCTGGCGGCACTGCGCGGGCGCCCACTGCCGGGGCTGGGCGAGACCACCGACGCGGTGCGGGCGGTGATGGGGGAGGGCTCGGACGTGCCCCTGGCGCTGGTGCACGACCGGCTGGTGGTCGGGGACGTCCTCGGCGAGGTCCCGGAGTCGGCGCCCGCGGTGCCGCTGCAGCGCGACCTGGCCCGGCAACAGCGTTCGCTGCGGCTGAAACCCGAGGCGCTGGAGCGCGAACTGGAGCTGGACCTGCGGGGTGACACCGACGCCGGCCGCAGCAGGCTGCTGCACCGGCTCCGGCTGCTAGGCGTCGGCTGGGGCGAGCCCGCGCGGTCACGAGGGAGCACGGGCACGTTCCGGGAGACATGGCGGCTGCGCTGGGAGCCGGAGTTGTCGGTGCGGGTCGCCGAGGCGGGCGTGTGGGGGACGACCGTACTGGGCGCGGCGCAGGCCAGGGCCGAGGCCGACGCGACGGCCGCGGGCACCCTCGCCGACGTCACCGCGCTCGCCGAGCAGTGCCTGCTGGCAGGGCTGCCGGACGCCCTGCCCGTGGTCATGCGGGTCCTCGCCGACCGCGCCGCGCTCGACGCCGACGTGGGCCATCTCGCCCAGGCCCTGCCCGCCCTGGTCCGCTCCCTGCGCTACGGCGACGTGCGCGGCACCGACACCGGCGCGCTGGCCGGCGTCGCCGCGGGCCTCGCCGAACGCATCTTCGTCGGCCTGCCCCCGGCGTGCACCGCACTCGACACGGACGCGGCGGCTGAGATGCGCGCCCATGTGGACGCCGTGCACACGGCGGTGGGTCTACTGACGGAGACGCTGGCCGCGGCGGGCGCGGGTGGGAGCGCGGGTTCGGGAGCGGACGAGCACGCCGGTGCCGGTGCCGGTGAGAGCGCCGGTGAGACGGGTGGCCCTGGTACGGGGGCCGGTGCGGGCGAGCGTGCCGGTGTCGGTGGCCCGGCCGGCCCGGGTGCGGGTGCCGATCAGGGTGTTGGTGTGGATGCCCGCGGTGGTGGCGGGGCCGGCGTCGTCGGGGCCGGCGATCCCGGCGCGGATGCTGGAGCGCGTGCCGGGGTCGGTGCGGGTGGCGTTGGTCTCGTCCGTGCCGGACGCGGTGATCTGCGTGACCGTTGGCGAGCGGTGCTGCGGACCTTGTCGTCGCGCGACAGCGTGCCCGGTGTGCTGCGCGGGCGGGCAGTGCGATTGCTGCTGGACAACGGTGAGTTGGGGTCCGACGAGGCGGCCCGGCTGATGGGGCTCGCGCTGTCGCCGGGGACTCCGCCCGCCGACGCCGCCGCCTGGATCGAGGGTTTCGTCGGCGGCGGGGGCGGACTGCTGCTGGTGCACGACGAGCGGCTGCTCGCCCTGGTGGACAGCTGGCTGACCGGGGTCTCGGCGGACGCGTTCACGGACGTGCTGCCGCTGCTGCGCCGCACGTTCGCGGCGTATGAGCCCGGGGTGCGCAGAACGCTCGGCGAACTTGTCCGGCGCGGACCGGGAGACCGGTCGGCCGGCCGGGCGGCCCCCGGGGCCATGACACCCGGCTTCGCCGCCGAACCGGACACCGAGCGCGCCGATGCCGTACTGCCGGTGCTGCGCCTGCTGCTCGGCCTGACCGACCCGACCGACCGGGACCGGACCGACCGGGACCGGACCGAGCGGGACACGGCCGACCACGACACGGCCGACCACGACACGGCCGACCGAGACCCGACCGACCACGACACGGCCGACCACGAAACGGCCGAGCGAAAAGCGGTCCGGGGGGAAACGGCCCAGCAGGAAACGGCTCCGCGGTCATCGGCCGAGCGTGCCCCCGTCAGGCGTGGCCCGACCGAGTGCGAGCCGCCCGCGCGGGGGATTTCCGGGACGGGGACACCCGAGGCGGGAATTCCGGGGATGGGGAAGGCCGAGACGAGGACGGCCGAGCCGGGTACCGCCGAACGAGCCGGGTGTCAGGCGGCCGGGCCCGGCACGAGCGGGTGTGACAGGACCGGGCCCGGCACGAGCGGGTGTGACACGCGTGGGTGTGGGGCGGCCGAGGACAGCAGCCTTGCGGGGGTGGGTGTATGACGGGCGAAACGGTGTCGTTGGAGGTCGACGGGCCGACGCGGGAGCGGTTGCGGCGCTGGCGGCTGGTGCTCGGCGGGGATCAGGCCGACGGGACCGGATGCGCGCTGTCCGGAAGGGACGCGGCGATGGACGGCACACTCGCCGCGCTCTACGGCAGGGGCGACAAGCCGCAGGCGGGACGGGACCGTTCGGCGGGGCTCGGGGCCTCGGCGCCGTCGGTGGCGCGCTGGCTCGGGGACATCCGCACGTACTTCCCGTCCTCCGTCGTCCAGGTCATGCAGCGCGACGCCATCGACCGGCTCGGCCTCGCCTCCCTGCTGCTGGAGCCGGAGATGCTGGAAGCGGTCGAGGCGGACGTGCATCTGGTCGGCACGCTGCTCTCGCTGAACAAGGCGATGCCGGAGACGACGAGGGAAACGGCACGCGCGGTCGTGCGCAGGGTCGTCGAGGACCTGGAGAAGCGGCTCGCGAACCGTACGCGGGCCACACTCACCGGCGCCCTCGACCGCAGCGCGCGAATCAGCCGCCCACGGCACCACGAGATCGACTGGAACCGCACCATCGCGGCCAACCTCAAGCACTACCTCCCCGAATACCGCACGGTCGTGCCGGAACGGCTCGTCGGATACGGGCGGGCCGCCCAGTCCGTGAAGAGGGAGGTCATCCTCTGTATCGACCAGTCCGGGTCGATGGCCGCGTCCGTGGTCCACGCGTCCGTGTTCGGCGCGGTCCTCGCCTCCATGCGGTCGATCGGCACCCGGCTGGTCGTCTTCGACACGGCGGTGGTCGATCTCACCGACCAGCTGGACGACCCGGTCGACGTCCTCTTCGGCACCCAGCTCGGTGGCGGCACGGACATCAACCGGGCGCTGGCCTACTGCCAGTCGCGGATCACCCGGCCCGCTGAGACCGTGGTCGTGCTGATCAGTGACCTCTACGAGGGCGGCATCCGCGACGAGATGCTCAAGCGGGTGGCGGCGATGAAGGCGTCCGGGGTGCAGTTCGTGGCGCTGCTGGCGCTGTCGGACGAGGGCGCGCCCGCCTACGACCGGGAGCACGCGGCGGCGCTCGGCGCGCTCGGTGCACCGGCCTTCGCCTGCACGCCCGATCTCTTCCCCGAGGTCATGGCCGCCGCGCTGGAGAAGCGGCCGTTGCCGATACCGGACACCGTGTGACGCCGGACACGAAAGAGGCGAGAACCGGACACGAGAGAGGCCAGAAAAGGGACATGACTACCTATCGGTAACAGCGGGCTTGCGCGGCCTCGGGCGCGCCGTGCAAGGATCGGCGGAGCCCATGTCGTGCCGAGCCGAGGATGTCCAGCTCCTTGACCTTCCCAGCAGCCCTTCTTGGTACCACCGTGCGCGCGCTGCGTACGGCGGCCGGGCGGCGTGCGCTCCAACTGGTGCTGCTGGTGGGCGGACTCTTCGCGCTGGGTTTCCTCTGTGGCGAACAGGCACACGCGGCCGACGGGACCCTGGTGCCGGCGCAGGCGACGTCGGTGCGGTCCGCGGGGACCGCCGCGCAGGGAGAGGGCGCGGTACAGGCCGTAGAGGCGGTCCGTACGGCGACCGGGCGGGTCGTCGGCCGGGTCCACACCGTCGGCGAACGGACCGTCACCCCCGTGCGCGACGTGCTCGACACCGTTTCCCGGACCGTCGAGACCACGGCCGCCCAAGCCGTGGCCGACGAACCCCGGACCTCGGCGCCCTCCCTGCCGCTGCCCGACGTCACCCAAGTCGCTGACGTGCCCGGCCGACCGACGCCGGAGCCGAAGTCCACGGCACCCGTCCCGCAACGGCACAGCGGTGCGGCGGCGCCCGCTCCGGTGGAGCGGCAGAAGCAACGGCACGCCCGCGCCCATGGCCGTACCGCCGTCGGCGCACCGGCGCCGGTCGCCGTGTACGGCCCCGAGACCGCCGCCGTGCCGCGGCCCGTGATGCACACCTTCGCGCGCCACGGCTCCGCCGCCCTCGGCGTCCCCGGCCGGCCCACGCCCACCGGAGACTCCGACGGCGTGCTCGGCAAGCAGGCCGCCGACGGCGGCGCGTCCCGCCACGGTGACGCGCACGCCGTCACCCTCGACGACCGGGCGCCCCTGCGGCTCGCGCCCGGCGCCGCCGCGCGCGTCGACGCGCCCCATACCCGGGACCGGCACCGGGACATCCCCGTCTTCCCCGGCTAGGCAACAGGGCCGACCTCCCCGCCACGGACCTGTCGCGCGGGGGCGGAACAGGTCTGCCCCGTCCGTCCGGACCCTTCCAGCGATCAGCGCTGCGGCCGTCGACGCGTTCAGCGCGACCGGCGGTCAGCGGTCTCCGGACGGCACCCCCAGCCGATTCCAGACGTTCCAGACGTTTCCAGCCGTTTCCGAAGGGCTTGACGCACGCCATGAACAAGAACATCCGTCGTTCGATCGTGATAGCCGCCGGTGTCACCGGTGCCTGGGCGCTCGGCTCGACCGTCGCCAGCGCCGACGAGCTGTCCGCCACCTCCGTCACCGTGCCGGACGCGGGCACCGCGGCCGACGGCGTCACCGACTCCGTCGCCGGGACGGTCGACGGCGTCCTCACCGGCGTCCACGACACCGTCTCCGGCGTCCGGAACACCGTCACCAGCACGGTCACCGACACGGTCTCCGGCCTGACAAGCACGGCCGGCTCGGCCGCCTCGACCGCGAAGACCGGCACCGGTACCGGCACCGGCACCACCGACCAGGCCCGCCGCTACGTCGACGCCAAGGTCCCGACCGCCGCGAGGATCCGGGGTGCAGAGGCCTTCCAGGGCGCTCAGGCGGCCCGCAAGGCGCGGGTGCACATCCAGGCCGACGGCGCACAGGTCGACAGCGCGCACGTCGGCGGCACGCACCTCGACGGCGGCGTCGCCCATGCCGCCCACACGGCCGCGCATGCCGCCTCGACCGCGTCCCGGGCCGTTGCCCAGGGCGCTTCCGAGGACGAGATCGACTACCTCTTCGGCCCGCTGTCCTCCTTCGCTCCCGAGGTGGAGGAGGCCCTGGCCGCCGTCCAGAGCAAGCTCCAGGCCACCCAGGCGGCCGCGCGCCTGAAGGCGCGGGGCGTCGAGGGCGTCGTACGGACGACGGCCCAGCAGACCGTCGTCGCGGCGCAGGGCCGGACCTCCGGTGCCACGAACGCCGTGCGCGGCACCGCGGCCGGGGCGGTCGGCGCGGGCGAGGCCTCCGTCGCCGGTGTGCCCGCACATCTCACCGGTACGGCCACCGGCGCCGAGGAGCGCGTCGTCGGCACGGTCCGGGCCGTGCCCGGCGCCGTCACCCCGGTGGTGGACGAGACGACCGCCGCGGCTGTCCCGCCGGTGGCCGCCACGGCGGTGAACGGCGCCGTGCCGGTCGCCGGCCGGGCGGCGACGGGCGTCCGGGGCACGGCCGGGCACGCGGTGGCGGGTGGGTACGGAACCGCCCAGGGCACCGTCACCGCCGTGCACGGGGTCGCCGGGGGCGCCGTCGCCGGGGCGCTGGGCGTCGCCGAGGGATCCGTGTCCGGTGGGTACGGAACCGTAGAGGGCGCCGTCCACGGCGTGCACGGGGTCGCCACGGGCGCCGTCGGCGATGTGCGGCCGGTGGGCGCGGGTGCGACGGCGTACGCCGGTGGGCCGGCCGGGCAGGTCGGGCGGGACGCCATGGACGCGGTGCTGCCGCCGGTGGCCGCCGGTGCCGTGCACGGGGTCGTGCCGGTCGCCGGGCAGGCCGTCGTGGACGCGGGTGCCCTCGGTCACGGCCTGGCCGGTGACGTCCCCCCCTTCGCGGGCGGCATCGTCGGCGCCGTACCCCCGCTCGCGCACGGTGTGACCACGCAGACCGGAGCCTTCGCCGAGGGCGCCACCGCCCAGCTGCCGCCCTTCACGGCCGGGGTCACCGGTGCGACGGCACCGCTCACCGGCACCGCGACGTACGCCGCCGCACAGACGGCGGACACGGCCACGGGGACGGTGCACCAGGCGGCCGGCACTGCGACGGGTGCTGCCCACCAGACGGCGGACACGGCCACAGGGACGGCGTACCGGGCGGCCGGCACTGCGACGGGTGCTGCCCACCAGGTGGCGGGTACGGCTGCCGGGAGGGTGTACCAGGCGGCCGGCACCGCGACGTACGCCGCCGCACAGACGGCGGACACGGCCACGGGGACGGTGTACCAGGCGGTCGGCACTGCGACGGGTGCTGCCCACCATGTGTCCGGCACCGCCACCGGAACCGTGGCGCCCCTGGCCGGTCAGGTCACCGGGGTCGTGCTGCCGGTGGCCGGTGGGGTCGGCGGGAGCGCCGGCGGGCTGGGCCGTGGTGTCGCGGGCGAGGCCGGGGCCTTCGCGGCCGGTGTCGCCGGTGCGGCCGCGCCGGTCGGCCGGCAGGCCGGAGGCCTCGCCCACGACGTCCACGGCACCGTCCGGGACGCCGGTGGCTCGCTCGCCGGGCACGCCGTCGGCGGGGCCGAAGGGGTCGCCCGTCCGGCCGTACCCCTGCGGGACTTCCGGGACGGGTACGGCGTGCGGGGCTCCGCACAGGGCATCCCGTACCAGGGCTGAGCTCCGAACAGGGCTGAGAGCCCCAATCGCTCCGCGGGGTGTCCGGACCCGGATGGCCGAATGCCGTCGGCCCGTCCGGCCGGGGCCCCGCGGCCCGGGCGGGTGGTCCCCATTGGGGTGGGGATCAACCGCCCCGGCCCCGGTGCCACCGGGGCCGCCCCAGAGGCCTCACCGGGTCAACCCCAGCCCGGTGAGGCCTCGCACATCGCCACCAAGGCCGCCCCTCTCGGCACGCCGTGCCAGGAAACCAGGCATCATGTGACAGGTATCACCGCTCGTGTGTGACCCTCGATTTAGGGCGCCCCCGCAAGCGGCGATAACCTGCGAGACGGACATGCCGCGCGCTCGGACACCGTGTGCGCCTCCCTTGTGACAAGCGGACGTCACGTTGCCCTTCGCGGCACGCCCACGCATCCAACGAACCGCGAGATCACTGATAGGGACGGAAGCGCGTGGACCTGTTCGAGTACCAGGCGAGGGACCTCTTCGCCAAGCACGATGTACCGGTGCTGGCCGGTGAAGTCATCGACACGCCTGAGGCGGCGCGCGAGATCACCGAGCGTCTGGGCGGCAAGTCCGTCGTCAAGGCGCAGGTGAAGGTCGGTGGTCGCGGCAAGGCCGGTGGCGTCAAGCTGGCCGCCTCCGCGGACGAGGCCGTCGCCCGCGCGACGGACATCCTCGGCATGGACATCAAGGGCCACACGGTCCACAAGGTCATGATCGCCGAGACCGCTCCGGAGATCCTCGAGGAGTACTACGTCTCCTTCCTCCTCGACCGTGCCAACCGCACCTTCCTCTCCATCGCCTCCGTCGAGGGCGGCATGGAGATCGAGGAGGTGGCGGCCACCCGTCCGGAGGCCGTCGCCAAGACGCCGATCGACCCGATCGACGGTGTGGACGAGGCCAAGGCCCGCGAGATCGTCGCGGCCGCGAAGTTCCCGGCCGAGGTCGCGGACAAGGTCGCGAACGTCCTCGTCAAGCTGTGGGACACCTTCATCAAGGAGGACGCCCTCCTGGTCGAGGTGAACCCGCTGGCCAAGGTCGCCTCCGGCGAGGTCATCGCCCTCGACGGCAAGGTGTCGCTCGACGACAACGCCGAGTTCCGCCACCCCGACTTCGAGGAGCTCCACGACAAGGCCGCGGCCAACCCGCTCGAGGCCGCCGCCAAGGAGAAGAACCTCAACTACGTCAAGCTCGACGGCGAGGTCGGCATCATCGGCAACGGCGCCGGTCTCGTCATGAGCACCCTGGACGTCGTCGCGTACGCCGGTGAGAAGCACGGTGGCGTCAAGCCCGCCAACTTCCTGGACATCGGCGGCGGTGCCTCCGCCCAGGTCATGGCGAACGGCCTGGAGATCATCCTGGGCGACCCGGACGTCAAGTCCGTCTTCGTCAACGTCTTCGGTGGCATCACCGCCTGTGACGAGGTCGCCAACGGCATCGTGCAGGCCCTGAAGCTCCTGGAGGACCGCGGCGAGAAGGTCGAGAAGCCGCTCGTCGTCCGCCTCGACGGCAACAACGCCGAGCTGGGCCGGCAGATCCTCACCGACGCCAACCACCCGCTGGTGCAGCGCGTCGACACCATGGACGGCGCGGCCGACAAGGCCGCCGAGCTGGCCGCCGCCAAGTAAGCACTCAGGACGAGGACACCAACACACCATGGCTATCTGGCTCAACAAGGACAGCAAGGTCATCGTCCAGGGCATGACCGGCTCCACCGGCATGAAGCACACCAAGCTCATGCTCGGTGACGGCACGAACGTCGTGGGCGGCGTGAACCCGCGCAAGGCGGGTCAGACCGTGGACTTCGACGGCACCGAGGTACCCGTCTTCGGCTCCGTCAAGGAGGCCATCGACAAGACCGGCGCCAACGTCTCCGTCATCTTCGTGCCGGAGAAGTTCACCAAGGACGCGGTCGTCGAGGCCATCGACGCCGAGATCCCGCTGGCCGTCGTGATCACCGAGGGCATCGCCGTGCACGACTCGGCGTCCTTCTGGGCGTACGCCGGCAAGAAGGGCAACAAGACCCGCATCATCGGCCCGAACTGCCCCGGCATCATCACCCCGGGCCAGTCGAACGTCGGCATCATCCCGGGCGACATCACCAAGCCGGGCCGCATCGGCCTGGTGTCGAAGTCCGGCACGCTGACGTACCAGATGATGTACGAGCTGCGCGACATCGGCTTCTCGACGGCCGTCGGCATCGGTGGCGACCCGATCATCGGCTCCACCCACATCGACGCCCTGGCCGCGTTCCAGGACGACCCGGAGACCGAGCTCATCGTGATGATCGGTGAGATCGGCGGCGACGCCGAGGAGCGCGCCGCGGCGTTCATCAAGGAGAACGTGACCAAGCCGGTCGTCGGTTACGTCGCGGGCTTCACGGCGCCCGAGGGCAAGACCATGGGTCACGCCGGCGCCATCGTCTCCGGCTCCTCCGGCACGGCGCAGGCCAAGAAGGAGGCCCTGGAGGCCGCGGGCGTCAAGGTCGGCAAGACCCCGACCGAGACGGCGAAGCTCGCCCGCGAGATCCTGGGCGGCTGAGCTTCTCGGTCGACCGTTGGCAGGCCCGTCCCGTCGGCCGGGGCGGGCCTTCCGGCGTTTCGCGTGCCGCACCGCAGCTCCCCAGGGGCGCGGGGAACCGCACGATCAGCCACCATGCCCCCGCGCCCGGCCACGGGTGAGCACCCCCACGGCGGCCGGCCCTATCGTGCCTCCGCAGTCAGCCGGTCCGGCCCCTTCGCGGCAGCGCTCCGCAACTTCGCCCGCAACGCCTGTTGTTCGCGCGACAGCGGCCCCATCACCCCCACCGGCGGAACCCCCTGCACCGCCTGCGCCGGCGCGATCGGCGCCTCGTAGTGCGTCGGTGCCGACCGCACCGTGAGCGTCGTCGCGCCGATGATCGCCACCGTGAACGCGATCGCCGCGCGCGTCCAGAACACGTTCCGCCGTTCGCTCTCCCGGCGTACCGGCTCCGGCCCGGCCGCCGGCAACCGCTCCGCCGAGGCCAGCACCAGCAGCCGGCGATGCAACTCGGCGGGGTCGGCCAGTTCCGGCAGCCGCGCGGCCAGCGCGTCGCGGGCGTGGGTCAGCCGGCTCGCGGCGGCCGGCGTGCTCGCCTCGGTCTCCGCCGCCGTCTCCGGCAGGTCGAGGCCCACACCGTCGTACAGGACGAGCGTGCGCCGGTACGTCGGCGGCAGCTCCAGCAGGGCCCGCAGCAGCGCCCGGTCGGCCGGGTCGGTGGGCGCCGGCTCCGGGTGCCGGTACCGGGGCCGGAAGGGGTGCCAGGGGGAGAGCGCGCAGTCGTGCGCCGCCGCCCGCACCCAGCCGCCCGGATCCCGGTCCCGGGCCACCTCGGGCCAGCGCTGCCAGGCCAGCTGGAACGCCCGCTCCACGGCCTCGCGGGCCAGCTCCCGGCGTCCGGTGAGCAGATAGGTCTGGCGTACGAGGGCGGGGGCGCAGAACGCGTAGAGCGCGTCGAAGGCCTGAGCGGGCGTCAGCGGATCGGGAGCGTCCGCCAGAGGGGTCTCCGGGCCGGGGTCCGGTTCGACGGCTGTCGCCCTCTCGACGGTCTGCTGGAGGACGAACGTCGTCAGCAGCCGGGCGTACGCCTCGCCCTCGTCGCCCCGCGGGACGCGGCGGCCGGCTTCCCACGCGCGCAGCGTCGAGCGGCTGACGCCGACCCGGGCGGCGACCTGAGCCCGCGTCAGCGACCGGGAGCGGCGCAGGCGTCGGCGCTCCGGCGGCGGTGGCAGCGGACTGGCAGCATTCTGCGTCGTCACCGTACGCCCTTCCGTGCGGAAAAGAACATAAACGTATATTGAGCGACACTACGGCGGTTCGCCTGTTACGACGGGAATGTGTGTGCCGTTGGGAGCATGGCGTACGTGAATCTGATGACCGCTCGCCGACCCTCGCTGTCGCCGTTGCTGACCCGGATGCGGGACCGCGAGCCCGGACTGGCCGCGAGCCTGCTGGGCGGCGCCGTCGCCGCCGGACTCGGCTTCGCCTCCTTCGCCGCGCTGCTGATGGTGCTGTGGGTCAGCTCGCCGTATCCCGACAGCGGTCCGGGCGGCGCACTGCATGTCGCCGGGGCGCTGTGGCTGCTGGCCCACGGCGTCGAACTGGTCCGCACCGAGACGCTCTCCGGCGCGCCCATGCCGGTGGGGGTGACTCCGTTGTTGCTGCTCGTGCTGCCCGTGTGGCTGGTGTACCGGGCGGCCAGGGACGCGGTGGACGCGCCCACCGAAGCCGACGGCCCGCCGCCGGTACCGGCGCACACGGCGTGGACCGGGGTCGTCCTCGGCTACCTCGGCGTCGGCGGCGCGGTCGCGCTGTACTGCTCGGGCGGCGAACTGCAGCCCTCCTGGTCCTGGGTGACGGTGTGTCTGCCGCTGGTCGCGGCGGGCTCGGCGGCGGCCGGGGTGTGGTCGGCGTACGGCCGTCCGCGCGAGCCGGTGCTGAGCGCGCTGGGCGTGCTGCCGGGGCGCGTGCGGCGGGTGCTGTTCGGCGCGGACGAGCGCGCCCGGCTGGGTACGGCCGTACGCGCCACCGGTGCCGCCACGGCGGTGCTCCTCGGCGGCGGGGCGCTGCTGCTCGGGGTGTCCCTGGTGTGGCACGGCGGAGTCGCGCGGGCGTCCTTCGTCCAGCTGACGGAGGGGTGGACGGGGCGGTTCGCCGTGCTCCTGCTCGGCGTCGCGCTGATCCCCAACGCGGCGCTGTGGGCCGCGTCCTACGCCCTCGGCCCCGGTTTCCTCCTCGGCGTCGGGCATGTGGTGCAACCCTTCGCCTCCGACCCGGCCCCGCTGCTGCCGCCCTTCCCCCTGCTGGCGGCGGTGCCGGACGCCGGAGCCGGTACGCCGCCGAACTGGGCGGCGGGGCTGGTGCCGGTGGCGGCCGGGATGACGGCGGGGTGGTTCGTGGCGCGCGGGGCGGTAGGACGGCCGGAGGGTGCACCGGCGTCGGCCCGCTGGTCGGTCGCCGGTACGGCCGGGGTGGTGCTGCTGACGGCGACGCTCTGCGCGGCCTGCCTCGCCCTGCTCGCCGACCTGGCCGGCGGCCCGCTGGGCGTGTCCGCGCTGGCCCGCTTCGGGCCGGTGTGGTGGCAGACCGGGGGAGCGGCGGGGGCGTGGACGGCGCTGTTCGGGATGCCGGTGGCGCTGGTCGTACGGGCGTGCCGGCTGTGGGCCGGGCGCGCGCGGGGCGGGCAGATCCCGGCGCAGGGGACGGGGACGGAGACCTCCGGGAGCGGAAAGGAACAGGGGAGGACGACACAGGCGGCGAAGGCGCAGGAGAAGCAGGAGAAGCAGGAGAAGCAGGAGAAGACCACCACCGCCGAGGCCGAGAAGGCGGGTCGGGAGGAGGAGGCGACCAAGGGAAAGGAATCAGCCAAGGCGAAGGAGCCGGGCAGGACCAAGGACTCGGGCAGGACCAAGGACTCGGGCAGGACCAAGGACTCGGGCAGGACCAAGGAGTCGGGCAAGGACAGGACCCCCGCCCCCCGGCCAGTGGTGGCCGTTCCCGACGAAGAGGAGATGTACGACTTCCTCCCGGCCGACGACGCGTTCCCCACGGACTGGCACGACGACCTCGCCCGCGCCTCACGCTGGGCGGCCCTGCGCGAGGCAGCCGCCCCCTGCGACCTGCCCGAAGCCTGGGCAAGCCCCGCAGCCCCTCCAGCGTCCTCCACGGAATCGACGGATCCGGCCGAGCCGCCGCCAGGCGCGGAGTCGACGCCCGGCGCGGAGCCGACGCCACGTGGGGAGTCGATGCCGCGTGCGGAGTCGATTCCCCCGGCAGAGTCGAAGACCACGGCAGGCTCAACGCCCATGGCGGATTCATCGGCCACTGCAGGCTCGCCCACTGCAGACCCCACGCCCACGGCAGGCTCGGACCCCACCGCAGACGCAACGCCGCAGCCGGAGCCTCGACCCGACCTCACCGGCCCGTCGCCCGGCGCCCAGGAACCCCCTGACACGGCGACGGCCCGTTGACCGACCGGCGTGCGCCGAGCGGAGCCTCAGCTGTTGCCGACGCCCAGGACCCCCCGCAGCTCCTTCGGCAGCAGCTGCTGGCAGGACTGTTTGGCCTCGTGGGTGAGGGCGTCGTTCACGCACGTGTAGTAGTCGCGGTAGACGAACTGGACCGTGAATGTCGAGGCCACGAGGACCAGGGCCAGCGACGCGGTGACCAGGCCGCCGACGGCTGCCGTGATCTGGGGGCGGCCGCCCGCGGGAGCCGCGGTGTTCGGGTCGGGTGTCCGCGGCTTGGCGCGCAGGGCGCTGACGCCCCAGTACAGGGCGAGCGCGCCCAGCAACAGGGCCACGTACGGCCAGCTGAACAGGGCGAAGAAGACGGCCCACATGCCGGACAGCAGGGCGTAGCGCGCGCGGCGCTGGGCGGGGTCGGTCGGGTCCCAGCGCATGCCGCCGGGGCCGGCCGGCCCGCTCGGACCCTGGGGGCCACCGCCGGGCCGCTCGCCGAAGCCGCCGGGGGAGCGCCCGGGCTGGCGGTCGCTCCACTGGTCGCCCCACGGCGAACCGCCGCCGTGACCGGAGCCGTTCCCCTGGCCTTGACCGGAGCCCTGCCCCTGTCCGTGTCCGTGCGAGCCCTCGGGGTGGCGCGGCTGCCAGGGCCGGTCCGGCGCGCCCTCGGGCGGCGGCGCGAAGGGATTGTCGTCCTGCGGCCCGCTGCCCCGTCCGTCACCGTCACGCCCGCCCTGGGGCGCCTCCGGCGGCGAGGCCGGCCGCTCCCGCAGCAGTACGGCACGACGCTCGCCTCCCTGGGCCGGGCGCAGAGGGAACGTCAGGAGTCGCAGGCTGCGATCGGGCATCAAAAGAGCGTCTTCCCCTAGGTCAATACGGCAGTCCGACGTGAGCTTCCACCCCGTGAACGCGCCGCATGACGACCGCGTTCCCGGGGCTGCCGGAGACAGCCCCCTTCTTGATTCCCCACGAACGCTACCTTCCGGCCACGCCCCCGTCCCGTGGGGGCCTTCCCGTGTGCCGGTATCGTTGCTGACGGTCGGCCGCTTCGTAGACTTCCCTGTATCGAGGGGCGTGACGCATTCGTACGAATGTACAAAGCGCTGGCCGGAATCGTCGCCACCCCAGAAAGGGCCCCATCGTGGCCGCCACCCCCGCTGGCCCAGCGGTCAAGCGCCTCGTCGTGCTGGTCTCCGGATCCGGCACCAATCTGCAGGCGCTCCTGGACGAGATCGAGCGCACCGGAGCCGAGCGGTACGGCGCCCGGATCGTCGCCGTAGGGGCCGACCGCGCCGGCATCGAGGGGCTCGCCCGCGCCGAACGGGCCGGGCTGCCGACCTTCGTGTGCAAGGTCAAGGACCATGCGAGCCGCGAGGAGTGGGATGCCGCCCTCACCGAGGCCGTGGCCGCGTACGAGCCGGACTTCGTGGTCTCCGCCGGGTTCATGAAGATCGTCGGCAAGGAGTTCCTCGCCCGGTTCGGCGGGCGGTTCGTGAACACGCACCCCGCCCTGCTGCCCAGTTTTCCGGGGGCCCACGGCGTCCGTGACGCGCTCGCGTACGGCGCCAAGGTCACCGGCTGCACCGTCCACTTCGTCGACGACGGCGTCGACACCGGCCCGGTCATCGCCCAGGGCGTGGTCGAGGTCCGGGACGAGGACGACGAGAGCGCGCTGCACGAGCGCATCAAGGAAGTCGAGCGAAGGCTGCTCGTCGAGGTCGTGGGGCGGATCGCCCGCAACGGCTATCGCATTGAGGGACGAAAGGTAGTTATCCAGTGACCGCCGAGAGCATCGAGAGCGGCAAGCGGGCCATCCGTCGCGCGCTCGTCAGCGTCTACGACAAGACCGGGCTGGAAGACCTCGCGCGCGGGCTGCACGAGGCCGGTGTGGAGCTGGTCTCCACCGGGTCCACGGCCGGCCGTATCGCCGCCGCCGGCGTCCCCGTCACCAAGGTCGAGGAGCTGACCGGCTTCCCCGAGTGCCTGGACGGCCGGGTGAAGACGCTGCACCCGAGGGTGCACGCGGGCATCCTCGCCGACCTGCGGCTGGAGAGCCACCGGCAGCAGCTCGCCGAGCTCGGCGTCGAGCCGTTCGACCTCGTCGTCGTCAACCTCTACCCCTTCCGCGAGACCGTAGCCTCGGGCGCGAGCGACGACGAGTGCGTGGAGCAGATCGACATCGGCGGCCCCTCGATGGTCCGCGCCGCCGCCAAGAACCACCCCTCCGTCGCCGTGGTGACCAGCCCCGAGCGGTACGCCGACGTGCTCGCGGCCGTGAAGGACGGCGGCTTCGACCTCGCCGCCCGCAAGCGGCTGGCCGCCGAGGCGTTCCAGCACACCGCCGCCTACGACGTGGCCGTCGCCTCCTGGTTCGCCTCCTCGTACGCGCCGGTGGACGAGTCGCGGTTCCCCGACTTCCTCGGCGCCACCTTCGAGCGCAAGAACACCCTGCGCTACGGCGAGAACCCGCACCAGCCGGCCGCCCTGTACGTCGACGGCAGCGGCGGGCTCGCGGACGCCGAGCAGCTGCACGGCAAGGAGATGTCGTACAACAACTACACGGACACGGACGCCGCCCGCCGTGCCGCGTACGACCACGACGAGCCCTGCGTCGCGATCATCAAGCACGCCAACCCCTGTGGTATCGCGGTGGGTTCGGACGTCGCCGAGGCGCACCGCAAGGCGCACGCCTGTGACCCGGTGTCGGCCTACGGCGGCGTGATCGCCGTCAACCGGCCGGTGAGCCGGGAGATGGCCGAGCAGGTCGCGGAGATCTTCACCGAGGTCATCGTCGCGCCCGACTACGAGGAGGGGGCCCTGGAGGCCCTCGCCAAGAAGAAGAACATCCGGGTCCTGAAGGCCCAGGGCGCGCCCTGCAACCGGGTCGAGGCCAAGCAGGTCGACGGCGGTGTCCTGCTCCAGGTCACCGACCGGCTCCAGGCCGACGGCGACGACCCGGCGAACTGGACGCTGGCCAGCGGCGAGGCGCTCTCCCCGGAGGAGCTGAAGGAGCTCGCCTTCGCCTGGAAGGCGTGCCGCGCGGTGAAGTCCAACGCGATCCTGCTCGCCAAGGACGGCGCCTCGGTCGGCGTCGGCATGGGCCAGGTCAACCGGGTCGACTCCTGCAAGCTGGCCGTCGAGCGGGCCGGTGAGGAGCGGGCGCGCGGTTCCTACGCCGCCTCGGACGCGTTCTTCCCCTTCCCCGACGGCCCGGCGATCCTCATCGAGGCCGGCGTGCGGGCGATCGTCCAGCCGGGCGGCTCGATCCGTGACGAGCAGGTCGTCGAGGCCGCCAAGGAGGCGGGCGTGACGATGTACTTCACGGGCACGCGCCACTTCTTCCACTGAGCCGACACCTGAGCTGACACCTGAGCCGACACCTGAGCGCCGGTACCTGAGCCGGCACGCGGTGTCGGCTCAGGTACCGAGTTCGTCCAGGTGACGCACGTTCCGCAGCGGTGAGCAGAAGACGACGAGCCAGCCGGCGGCGATCAGGACGGCACCGCCGCAGATCGCGGCGCGGACCCCGGCGAAGGTCCCGATGAGCCCGGCCAGCAGGGCACCGACGGACAGCGCCCCGGTGAGCAGGAACCGGAACGTGGCGTTCATCCGGCCCAGCATCGCCGCCGGGGTCACCCGCTGGCGGGTGCTTACCGCGAGGACGTTGGCCAGGCCGGTCTGGACGAGGGTGACCGTCCAGCCGGCTGCGCCCACCCACAGCATGGGCCCTCGGGCCATCAGGGCGGTGAGCAGGGCGAACGGACCCGTTACCGCGCCGACGAGCCACAAGGCCCGGCCGTGCCCGAGGCGTCGGCCGGCCGCCGACGCGGCGAGTGCGCCGAGAAATCCACCGACGCCTCCGGCCGACAGCAGCAGCCCCAGCAGCCCCGCCGACAGGTGCAGTTCCTCCGTGAACAGCACCACGAACGACACCTGGCACAGCTGGATCGCCAGGTTGGCCACGGCCCCCTTGACGGCGAGGGCGCGCAGCACCGGATGGCCGAGCACGAAGCGCAGCCCCGCCGCCGTCTCCGCCCAGAGCCGGGGCCCGGCCGTACGCCGGGCCGGGGCCGGCTCGACGGCCCGGATCCGCGCGATCCACCACGCCGACCACAGAAAACCGAGCGCGTCGACGACGACGGCCGCCGCCGGCCCGAGCAACTGCACCACCAGCCCGCCGACGCCGCGTCCGGAGACGTCGGCGGCCTGGTTCAGCCCGGCGAGCCGGGAGTTGGCGGCGACGAGCCGGTCCGCGCCGACGAGGCAGGGGACGTACGACAGATGCGCGACGTCGAAGAAGACCGTCGCCACCCCGGTCAGGAACACGACCACGTACAGCTGCTGGAGAGCCAGTACGCCGCAGGCCCAGGCCACGGGTATCGAGCCCATCAGCGCGACCCTGCTCAGGTTGGCCGCGACGAGCACGGTCCGCTTGGGCATGCGGTCCACCCACGCGCCCGCGGGCAGGCCGACGATCAGGAAGGCCACGGTGCCGAGCGCGGACAGCACGCCGACCTGTGCCGCCCCCGTGTGCAGCACGGTCTGCGCCAGGACGGGGAGCGCCAGAAAACTGACCTGCGCGCCGAGCCTGCCGGCCGCGTCCGCCGTGTACAGGAGCCGGAAGTCGCGGTCGGCGAGGACGCCGCGGTGCCGCCGGTTCGCGGCGGGAGGTGCGAGGAGTGTGGGAGTCATGGCGCCCGAGGCTGGCGGGCGGACCGCACCGCCCGCCATGAGTTCAGAAATACCTAAACTCGACGGGTGCTTGAGCTGGAGTTCACCACCGAGGACCTCGCGCTGAGCCGTCTGGCGATCTCGCCGCTGTGGGAGACGATCGCGAGCCTGCGCGTCCTTTCCGACACCGACGGCCACGATGGTCACACCCTGCACGGCCCATGGCTCACGGCCGTACGCCACCGCCTGGCGCGGGCGCGGCTGGACCTGCGGCCGGTCACCGAACTGCTCACCCCGAAGATCGCCGCATTCGTCGCACCGGCCCCGCTGACCTCGGCCCCGGACATCCGGCTCGAACTCGCGGCGCTGCGCGCGCACCCGGTGGAACGGATCCACGCCGACCTCGACACCCTGGGCCTGCCCCGGTACCCGGATCCCGCCGTGGCCGTCGACCGGGTGGTGACGACCATCGAGGCGTACTGGGAACTGGCGGTGGCACCGTACTGGCCACGCATCCGCGCGGTCCTCGAAGCCGACGTACGGCACCGGGCCCAGCTGCTCTCCACCGGGGGCAGCCGCCGGCTCTTCGCCGACCTGGACCCTGGCCTGAGCTGGGAGGACGGCAGACTCGGGGTGCGGCTGCGCAGCAACCGCACCGGCACCTTCGAACTGGGCGGACGGGGCCTGGTCCTCGGCCCGTCCGCGTTCGCCTGGCCCCGCGTGTGGCTGCTCGCCACGCCTCCCTGGCAGCCGCTCCTGCGCTACCCGGCGCGCGGGACCGCGACGATCTGGGAGTCACGCCCGGCCGCTCCCTCGGACGCGCTCACCCGAGTGGTCGGCCGACCGAAGGCGCGTCTGCTCACCCTGCTCCGGGAACCGGCGACCACCACCCAGCTCGCCGCGCTCGCCGGGCTCACGGTGGGCGGCGCGTCACAGCACCTCACGGCACTCCGCGACGCGGGCCTGCTCCGCACCACCCGGCTCGGCCGCAGCATCCTGTACGCCCGGACCGAGACGGCCGAGGCGCTGGTGGCCGGACGATGAGCGCGGGCTCACACGGCGCACTCGCACCACACGGTCTTGCCACCGGGACCGTGTTCGACGCCCCACCGCAGCGCGACGGCGTCGATCAGCAGCAGGCCTCGGCCGGACTCCTCCTCGGCGCCGGGGCGGCGTCGTACGAGCCAGGCGTGGGCGTCGGGGTCGCTGACCTCCAGTCGGGTACGGCCGCCGTCCACGCGTGTCAGCCGTACGGTGACCGGGGTGCCCTCGCCGACGTGGTTGATCACGTTGGTCAGCAACTCGCTCACGCAGAGCTGGAGTTCGGGACACGGGGTGTCGTTCAGGTGCTCGCGTACGGCACGACGGACCTCCGGTACGGCCTTGGGCTGGGCGAGCAGGTCCAGGATCAGTGATCGGTTGTGGGGGCGGGGGAGCATGGCCGTATGCCTTTCTGTGACGAATCACTCACAGAGTGGCGTCGGCTGCCCTACCTTGAAAGAGGTTTCGGTTGCGCTGGGTAACTGGTAAACGGGCGGTGGTGAGTTGTGCCTGCGCGTAAGGACCCTGACGCCTCGGCAAGTGTCCCGAGCTTCTACGGCGCCGAGTTGCGCTTCAAGCGGGAGGAAGCGGGGCTGACGCTGGAGCAGTTGGCGGAGGGGAGCTTCCGGGGGATCTCGTTCCTGAGCCAGATCGAGCGGGGGGAGCGGGGCATGCCGATGGATCTGGCCCGGCACGTGGACCGGAAGCTGGGGACAGACGGGTTTTTCGAGCGGCGGTGTAGAGACGCGGCCAAGGCGAGGAGCACGGGGCATCCGCTGTACTACGTGGAGGTGCCGGACCTGGAGAAGCAAGCGGCGACGCTGGAGGAGTGGGCGCCCAATGCCATTCCCGGTCTCCTGCAGACTGAGGCGTGCATGCGGGGTCTTATGCAGTACGGGGCGCCGCTGATTTCCCCGGACACGGTCGAGAAGAACGTGCGTGCACGTATGGCGCGTGCGGAGTTGTGGAAACGCCAGGACCGGCCGACCTACTGGGGAATCCTGCGGGAGTCGCTCATCCGGAACGTACCGCTTCCACCTGCGCTGATGGCCGAGCAGTTGGAGCACATCCTGGACGTGATCGGGTCGACGCGGAGCGTTCTGCAGATCGTCCCGGAAACTCGCCCCTGGCACCCTCTCATGCACGGCATGGTCAAGATCATGACCTTCGCTGACGCTCCACCTCTGGTGTGGACGGAAGGGGACTTCAACGGCCAGATCGTGGACTTTCCGCCTCTCGTGAAGGGCTATCGCGGGTCGTACGATCTGCTTAGGGCCGTCGCACTACCGCCTGACGCGTCCCTTGCCCTGATCGAAGAAGCAGCGAGGACCTACAGACATGAAGCTCGGCAAGGGGATTGACCTGAGTTCGGTCACCTGGCGCAAGAGCAGTTACAGCAACAACGACGGCGCCGACTGCGTAGAAGTAGCCGACGCTCTCCCCAACCTCGTCCCCGTCCGCGACTCCAAGAGCCCGGACGGCCCCGCCCTCCTCTTCCCCGCCCACGCCTGGACAGCGTTCATCGACGGCCTCCGGCCCTCCCCCGAGGGAGCCGGAGGCCGTCGAGGCTCTTAGGTCGGGTCAGCAGGGGCGCAGGGAGTAGATCGGGTCCCAGGTCGCCGTGCCGGCCTCGTACGCCGTCGACGTCCAGCGGGTGCTGCCGTCCTGGTTGTAGAAGCTGGCGACCGTGCCCGGGGTCTGGTTGTTGGTGAACGGGCCGTCCCCGGTCCAGTTGTTCACGGTCCAGGTCTGGCACTTGTAGAAGTCGAACTTGGTGCCCCTGACGATCATGCACAGGTGACCGTAGGCGCAGTCCAGGTCCTTGGCGGCGACCTTGCCACGCGGGGCCCTGGTGAGGGTCAGGCCGTCGTAGCGGACCTTGTCGGCGGAGGCGGAGAGGGGCTTCGGGTGGCCCGCGAGGACCTGGTCGGCGACCTGCTGGACGCCGGTGACCCGGGTACCGTCCGGTGCTGCGGCGGTGGCCGCGACCGTGGGGCCGGCGAGCAGGGCGGTGGCCGCGACGAGCAGCGCGGCGGGCTTGGCGATGTTCACTGTTCCCCCATGTGAACGAGTGGTTCGGTGGTTCCACCGTCCCAGCCGCGCCCGCCCGCAGGTACCTCGGACGTCTGAGGGTCACTTCTTTCCCGGGGGCGTGTACTCCTTGAGGTAGTGGGCGACACGGGCGCAGTAGTCGCGGTACTTCGGGGGAACTCCGCCCGTGTCGTTCACTTTCGAGTACGACGTCCGGTAGGCGGCGGCGAGCAGCACCCGCTTGTCGCCGGGCAGGCCGGACTTCAGGTGGGGTGCCATGAAGCAGAGGTAGCGGCCCATGGCCGGGATGGAGACGGAGGGCGTGAGGGGCGGGGTGGGCGTCGCCGTCGCGGGGACGCCGTCGTCGCGCATGTACCAGCGCAGGACGGCGGGGGTCCAGCGGGCGATGCCGAACTCGTGCTTGGCCGGGTCGGAGAGGTTCGGGTCGAAATTGCTCTCGGCCTTCAGCATCGCCGCGACGAGCGCGGGGGTGACGTCGGGCCCGGGGCAGGCGTGGGCGGAGTCGACGATGAGCTTTCGGTACTGCACGGGGACGCCCTTGTCCGTGCGGAGTTCGGAGGCGCCGTAGGTGGCCACGCCCTTGTCGTCGGTGCCGCCGGCAGCCGTCCAGGTGCTGATGCCGTATCCCAGGGCCGCCACGGCGACGGTGGCGGCCGCGGCGCCCGCGATGACCGTCCGCCGGCGTCTGCGGCGCGGGAAGAGCCGGGGCAGGCGCGGCGAGCGGCCCGTGCCGGCGGCCGCCTCGACGCGGCGCAGCAGCGCCTCGGTGCCGATGCGTGCCTCGTGCGTGCGGGCCAGGCAGTCCCGCACGATCTCCCGCCAGGAGTCCGGGAGTTGGGGTGACAGGCGCAGTTCGTCGGTGCCGCGCGCATAGGCGGCGGCCGCGTCGCGGCGGGCCGTGGGGGTGGCGCCGGACAGCGGGAAGGAGTCGGTGAGGACGAGATGGGCGAGCACGCCGAAGGCCCAGACGTCGGCGGACGGACGGATCCGCCGGCCGCGTTGGCCGATCTCCGCCCACAGCAGTTCGGGCGGGGTGTAGTCGGGGGTGGAGAAGGCCGGGGTGTAGGCGTGGGTGCCCTCCAGTTCGGCGGCCATGTTGAAGTCGGCGAGCCGCGCCGAACCGTCCGCCATCAGCAGCACGTTGGCCGGTTTCAGGTCCCCGTGCACCCAGCCCGCCCGGTGCAGTTGCGCCAGCCCCTCGCAGATCTGGGCGAGCAGGGCGGGCCCGGCGTCCGGGCGCGGCGCGGCGGCGAGCAGGGCGGACAGGGAGCCCTCGGCCCGCTCCAGGACGAGGACGGTGGCGCCGTCGAGTTCGGGGCGGCCCGGGTCGTCGACGACGAGCGACTCGTACATCCGGATCAGCCGCGGCCTCCTGAGCCGCCGGTGCAGGTCGATCTCGCGCTCGATGAGCTCGCGCAGATGGGTCAGTTGGCGCGGGGTGCCGGTGCCGGTGGGCAGGAACTTCAGCGCTGCGGTGCCCGGCAGCTCCTCGCGGTCACCGGTGCGCCGGCCCGTGTACACGCTGCCGAAGGCGCCCGTCGCGATCGGTTCGCGCACCTCCCAGGCGCCGACCCGGTAGCCCCGCGGCACCGGCACGGCGTACGGCTCGGTCACCGGGCCGTACGGCCGGCGTCGGCCTCGGTGTCGGCGGACAGGACGACCAGGTCGTCCTCCCGTACGAGGTCGAAGCGGAGCGCCAGGGACACCAGGGACTCCTTCTTGCCGTTGAGGCGCGGACCGGTGCCCGCGGTCTCCGGGCCGGGCTTGAGCCGCAGCTTCACCGCCAGGTAGTCGATGTTCCACTGCACGGAGGTGCGCGAGGCGGCCGGCCAGGCGGGGCGCAGCCGGTCGACGACCTGGTCGACCGTGGGCAGCGGGGCGTGCGGGTCGCCGCGCAGCCGCGGTTCGCACAGGGCGGCCAGGACGGCGAAGTAGCGCTTGGTGCGGTCGACGGAGAAGGCGGGCGCGGTGGTGTCGCCGTCCGGTCCGGCCTCCTCCCGCAGATAGTCGTGGCGCGGCGCCCACACCTCGATCGTCAGCAGGTCGCCGGCGGCGGGCAGCACGATCCGCGAGAACTCGAACGGGACGGGCGCGTCGAGCCGGCCCGGGCCGACCTTGATGTGCTCGCCGGCGCCCTCCGGGTTCTCCACGACGTAGGTCTGGCGCGCGGACAGGTTGCTCAGTATCCAGAACGCGCCCTGGGCGCTGAGTTCGCCGGCCCGGCGGGAGACCCCGTCGTGCGGGATCGTCAGACCGTTGCCGGACGCCCGTCCGAAGCTGAGGCGCTCACCCGGGGCGAGCCGGATCTGGGTGCTGTGCTGTCGGTCCTCCGGGGTCGGCGGAGGTACGACGATGATGCTGTACAAGGTGCGTCTCCCCGTGCCTGACGGCCACCCCGGCCGGGAACGGCTCCGTCCGCCAGACTAGGGGGAGACACCGGGGCCGTGCCTCCCCCTGGACGGGTGAGACACGGCCCTCTGCGTTGAAATGGCGCGAACTGTTCCGTTGCGCGGGCGCGTTCAGTAACGCGCGCGGTTGAACCAGGCCTTGCCGTTGGAGCCGCCCACGAAGCAGGCGATCAGGATGCCGAGCACCAGGTGGATGATGCCGAGCAGCGTGAACGGGTAGAGAGCGAGCACCGCGGTGATGATGCCGAAGACCAGGGCCGTGACGCGCAGGCTGTTGCCGCCGGTGGTGAACTTCGACGCCAGGACGGCCGCCCACACCAGCCACGCGAGGGCGAGCGCCGCGAAGGCCCACATCACGCCGACCGGGTAGTCCCGGAGGGTCGAGGGGACGGAGCTGTCGTTGTTGGCCTTGTTGAGGGCCACACCGGCGAAGGCGAAGATCGCCACGCCGATCACCTGCAGACCGACGATCACCCACAGCAGCACACGGGCCGCGCTGACGTTGCCCGGCATGGCGGTCATCGGGGCGCCGGCGCCGTACGGCTGCTGGACCGGAGGGGCGGCCGGGTAGCCGTAGCCGGGCTGCTGCTGCGACTGGGCCGGGTAGCCGTAGCCGGGCTGCTGGCCCTGCGGCGGGCCGTAGGGATTGTTCGGGTCACCGAAGCTCATGGCGGTGTTTCCTCCGTTGGTCGAGTGCGGGGACGAGGCGCGGCACTGCACGGAGGAGAGTTACTACAGATGCGGTCGTCCCCCCGATGAGCTGCCCGCTGCACTGTGCTTCTCATCGTTCTTGACCGGTTACTGACTTGTCCAGCCAGATGACGCAGGTGTTGTGCAAGTGCAACATCGTCGATCATCCGCCGACATTGCGGTACCGCGCCCGGCCACCCGGATTGGAACCGGGGGCGGGTCATCCGCGAGGATGGGGGGTATGACCGCCCAGATTCTCGATGGCAAGGCCACCGCAGCCGCGATCAAGTCCGATCTGACCGCCCGCGTGGCGGCGCTGAAGGAGAGGGGCGTCACGCCCGGCCTCGGCACGATCCTGGTCGGGGACGACCCCGGCAGCCAGAAGTACGTCGCCGGCAAGCACCGCGACTGCGCGCAGGTGGGCATCGCCTCCATCCAGCGCGAGCTGCCGGCCACCGCCACCCAGGAGGAGATCGAGGCGGTCGTCCGCGAGCTGAACGAGGACGCGGCCTGCACCGGTTACATCGTCCAGCTGCCGCTGCCCAAGGGCATCGACGAGAACCGCATCCTGGAGCTGATGGACCCGGCCAAGGACGCCGACGGCCTCCACCCGATGAACCTCGGCCGGCTGGTCCTGAACGAGCCGGCCCCGCTGCCCTGCACCCCCAACGGCATCCTCACCCTGCTGCGCGCGCACGGCGTGGAGATCAAGGGCGCCGAGGTCGTGGTCGTCGGCCGCGGTGTCACCATCGGCCGGCCGATGCCGCTGCTGCTCACCCGCCGCAGCGAGAACGCCACCGTGACCCAGTGCCACACCGGCACCCGCGATCTGTCCGCCCACCTCAAGCGGGCCGACATCATCATCGCCGCGGCGGGCTCCCCGCACCTGATCCGCGCCGAGGACGTCAAGCCGGGCGTCGCCGTCCTGGACGTCGGTGTCTCCCGCAACGCCGAGGGCAAGATCATGGGTGACGTCCACCCGGACGTCACCGAGGTGGCCGGCTGGATCTCCCCGAACCCCGGTGGCGTGGGCCCGATGACCCGGGCGCAGCTGCTGGTCAACGTGGTCGAGGCGGCGGAGCGCAGTGTCGGCTGAGGGCGCCCGCGCGGGGGCGGTCACCCGCGGTACGCACAGCGCCGAGGAGCGTCCGAAGCGGACCACCCGCCGCTTCCCGAGGATCACCAGGGACACCGCGCGGCCCGAGGGCGGCGGCCGGGCCGCGCCCGGTGACGCCCCGGCCCCGGCGCGGCAGTGGCCCCTGCTCGTGGTGCTCGGCGGGGTCGCGTTCGGCCTGCTGCTGACCTCCCTCGACGCCTTCCGCGCCGGCACCCTGGTGATCGGCGCGGCCCTGCTGGCCGGCGCGGTCATGCGCTGGATACTTCCGAGCGTCGGCATGCTCGCCGTGCGCTCCCGTTTCACGGACATCGCCACCTACGGCGTCCTCGGCCTCGCGATCGTCCTGCTG
Organism: Streptomyces barringtoniae; assembly: GCF_020819595.1. Classification (GTDB taxonomy): domain Bacteria; phylum Actinomycetota; class Actinomycetes; order Streptomycetales; family Streptomycetaceae; genus Streptomyces; species Streptomyces barringtoniae. Next base: position 162,186 of record NZ_JAJHNP010000008.1, on the reverse strand, counting down.
GCGTTGATGGCCCAGCCGGATCCGCGGCTGCAGATCCCGTTCCTGAAGGACCTCCTGCACGTCACGCTCAGCAGCAACAAGTAGCCGAGTCCGCGCCGCCGGTGGCCCGCCTCCCCCTGGGACGCGGGCCACCGGCGCATCCCCCGTCCCTGCGAGCGTACGGCCGCCCGCCCGGAGTCCGCCTCCCCCGGCGGGACGAACTGCCGTACCTCCCTGGGCGGGTAGGCCGCCGGTTCCTGCAACTTCCGCTGTACCGCGCAGGGTTGACTCCGGCCTCCGGCCTTGGGCGTTACCCTGCGGCGATGCGACCGCCGACCCCCCGCCCGCTCGTCGTGGACACGCTGATCGCGGTCGCCATGGCCGTGGTCGCCGTGCTGCTCGGGCAGGAGTCGCGGTCGCAGGGCTGGCCGGAACTCGACGCCCGCGCCTACGTCCTGGTCGCCCTCGCCCATCTGCCGGTCGCCCTGCGCGGCCGGTGGCCCCTCGCCGTCTTCGCCGTCGTGCAGGCCGCCGCGATCCTCTACATCACCCTCGGCTACTGGCCGGTGGTGTGCACCTTCGGCTCCATGCTCGCGCTGTACACCGTCGCCTCCGTACGCCCCGTGCGCACCGCCCTGGTCTGCGCGGCCTGCATGACCGGGGTCTGGGCGTACGCCGGGGTGGTCAGCCACACCCCGTCCATGGCGTCCGTGCTCGGCCAGGCCCTGCTCTACTGCTCGGTGCTGGTCTGGTTCGGGCACCTGGCCCGCCGCTCCGCCGAACTCACCCGGCGGCTGCGCGCCGAACAGGCCGAGCGGGCCCGGCGAGCGGTCACCGAGGAACGGGGCCGGATCGCCCGCGAGCTGCACGACGTGGTCGCCCACCACATGTCCGTCATCTCGGTGCAGGCCGGCCTCGCCCGGTTCGTCTTCGACTCCAACCCGGGCCGGGCACGCGGCGCCCTCGGCACCATCGCGGACACCAGCGGCGAGGCCCTGGAGGAGCTGCGCCGCATGCTGCAGGTGCTGCGCGAGGCGGACCCCGAGGCGCCCGAGCGTGCCCCCATGCCCACGCTGGCCCGGCTCTGCGAACTCCTCGACCGGGTCCGGGCCGGCGGACTGCCCGTGGACCTCACCGTGGCGGGCACCGAGCGCCCGCTGCCGCCCGGCGTCGAACTGTGCGCCTACCGGGTCGTCCAGGAAGCCCTCACCAACGCCCTCAAACACGCGGGTCCGGCGCACGCGCGCGTGGAACTCCGGTACGGCGCCCACGAGCTGACCGTGTGCGTCACCGACGACGGGCAGGGGACGATTCCGGCCAGAGTGCCGGCGGGCGGTGGCCACGGCTTGATCGGCATGCGCGAACGGGCCAAGCTCTACGGCGGGACGATCGCGGTCGGCCCACGCTCCGAGGGCGGCTTCGAGGTCCTGCTGACCCTGCCCACCTCGGCCGCCGAGCGCGGCGGCACGGGCGTACCGGAGGCGGAGCGGTAGGGACGGCGCCGGCAACGGGACGGCGCACGGCGAGGGGACGTCCGTACGGCATGACCAGAGTGCTCGTCGTCGACGACCAGTTCCTCATCCGCGCCGGACTCGCCGGCCTGCTGGAGGCCGCGCCCGGCTTCGAGGTCGTCGGCGAGGCCGCGGACGGCGAGGAGGCCGTACGGCTCGCCGCCGAGACCCGCCCCGACGTGATCCTCATGGACATCCGGATGCCCGGGGTCAACGGCATCGAGGCCACCGAGCGGATCCTCGCCGAGGCCGACGGCCGCCCGCCCCGGGTGCTGGTGCTGACCACCTTCGACCTCGACGAGTACGTGTACGGGGCCCTGCGCGCCGGGGCCTCCGGGTTCCTGCTGAAGGACTCCGGGCCCGAGCGGCTGCTCGCCGCGGTCACCGCGGTCGAGGGCGGCGACGCGCTGTTCGCGCCCAGCGTCACCCGGCGCCTGGTCGAGGCGTTCGCCCGCCGGCAGGCCCCGGCCCCGGCCGAGCCGGCCCCGCCCGACCTCGCCGTCCTCACCTCGCGTGAGACGGAGGTCCTCAAGCTCACCGCCCGCGGCCTGTCCAACGTGGAGATCGCCGACCGCCTCTACATCAGCGAGGCCACCGTCAAGACCCACCTCAACCGCACGATGAGCAAGCTCGACCTGGGCAGCCGGGCCCAGGCGGTCGTGCTGGCGTACGAGACGGGACTGGTGACGCCGGGCGGCTGAACGGGCGTGCGGGTCAACGGTGGCCCGCCCCCTCCCCCGACGAGGGGCGGGCCGCCGTCACAACTCAGCCTTCCCCGACGGGAACTGCCTGTTCAACGCCTGTCTGCGCGCTGTGGCACGGAAGTGACCGTTCCGCTACCGTGTCCGCGCACTGCCACATGTGTCCTCACCGTGTCGATGTCTTGACAGTTCGGGATACGTTGGGGCATGACCGGCGGCCGTGTTGCTCCCGTGCGCCCCCACTCCGGGAACTGGGATCCCGAGTCGGCGCATCCTTGTGGGTAGCCAGGACGGGGAAACGCCGGGGGTATGCCGGGGGGAAGCAAGAGGGGGAATCGATGCCTCGCTGGAAGGATCTGCCCGAGGATCTGGACCCGCAGATCAAGGAGTTCACCCAGCAGGTGCGGCGGCTGGTGGACCGCAGCGGCCTGAGCGTCGCGGCACTCGCCGACCGCACGGGCTACAGCAAGACGTCCTGGGAGCGTTACCTGGGCGGCCGGCTCCTCGCGCCCAAGGGCGCGATCGTCGCTCTCGCCGAGGTCACCGGCACCAACCTCGTGCACCTGACCACGATGTGGGAGCTGGCCGAACGCGCCTGGAGCCGGGCCGAGATGCGGCACGACCGCACCATGGAGGCGATCCGCATCTCCCAGGCGCGCGCCGCGCTCGGGGAGTTCGGGGCGGCCGAGGCGACCGGCGGCCCGTCCGGCCGCAAGGGCGCCGGCGCACCCATGGGCATCGCCGGCCCGGCCGGCGTCTCCCCGACGATCCCCACCCAGCCGACGGCCCCCGACGCCGACGCACGGGATGAACCGGGACGCACACGAGACCGCACCGACGGTTCCCTCCGGGGACCGGGCGGTGGCGTGGGGCAGGGGCAGGGGCCGGGGCCTGCTTCGGACGCCGGTTCGTGGCGTGACTCGGGCGACGGCTCGGGGCGTGGTGCGGGTGACGGTTCGGGCCGTGGTCCCGGCGGCGGTTCCGGTCGGGGGCCGGGCGGTGGCGTGGGGCAGGGACCGGGCGGCGGTTCGGGGCATGTTTCGGGGCGTGGTCCGGGCGGGCGGCCGGAAGATGGTTCGGATCGTGGTTCGGGCGGCGGTTCGGGGCGTGGGCCGGGAGATGGATCAGGGCGTGGCTCGGGCGCCGGAGTGGGCCGGGGGCCGATCGACGCAGCAGGTCTGGGTGCCGCCGACGGCGTGGGCCGGGGGCCGGTCGACGGAGCGGGCCGGGGTACGGCTGACGGAGTGGGCCGAGGGGTGTCCGGCAGTGTGGGCCGGGCGGTGTCCGACAGCGCGGGTCTGGGGACGGACGATGCGGTGGGACCCGGTCGGGACGGAGTCGGGCGCGGCGGGACCTCGAGGGGCAACTCCTGGGGGCTGGCCGGGTATCAGGGGCCGTCCAAGGCGAGCACCCGTCCCGACGGCGGGGCGTCCGCAGGGGCCGGCGCCACTGGCGCGAGCGGTGCGCGGCCCGTCGGCTCGCCCGAGGGTCCCGGCTGGACCCAGGCCAATCCGACCCCGTACGACGGCCTGCCACAGGAGCCCCGGCCCGGTGGGGGTACCCCAGCCCCGGGGAACGCCGGCAGACAGCGGGTGATCATGTTCCTCGCGGGGCTCGTCGGCGTGCTCGTCGTCATCGGCGCCGTCTTCTTCTTCACCAACCGGGGCGGAGCGAAGCACGACAACGCCGCCGGGCGACAGTCCCCGAGTGCCACGGCGCACGCGACCCCGCCGCCAGGGGTCAAGTGCACCGGCTCCGCCTGCGACGGCAAGGACGCCGAGGCCATGGGGTGCAGCGGCGACCTGGTGACCACCGCCAAGACCGCCACCGTCGGCACCACCACCCTGGAGGTCCGCTACAGCAAGGCCTGCGGCGCCGCCTGGGGCCGTATCACCGGGGCCGCCCAGGGCGACAAGGTCCAGGTCTCCGCCGGGAAGGCCCGGCAGACCGGCGAGACCTCCGGAGTGGGCGACACCATCGCCTACACCCCGATGGTCGCCGTGAAGGACGCGGCAGAGGCCAAGGCCTGCGCGACGCTGGCGTCCGGGCGGACGGGGTGCACCAAGTAGGGCGAACGGCGCACCGGGCAAGGCGCACCGCTCAGGGCGCTACGGACAAGGCGGCGCCCCGGAAGCAGACGCGGCGGGCGCCGTCGGTCCGGCCGGCACGGCGCGCCCCGACAGCGCGCTCGGGCCGTGGCGATCCGGGCGACGGGGCGGCTCCAACAAGGCAGACGCGGGACGGCACATCGCCGTACGCCGTGCGTAAGACGTGCGTGGACGGCGTGCGGGAAATCGGGAGGATGAAATTCCGGGGCCGGGTGCATGGCGGGCCGGATTCTGGGCACGCGGCCCAATACCCCCACGGGAGTCCGGCGATCCGGTACCCCCACCTGGCGGCCGTCTCCGTCCTCTCCCCCCTCTCCCGGACGGGCGGCCGCCCCTTCAATCGGGCACTCCTCCGACTTGTGGGGTGAGCCACAGGACCCTGCGCGTCTCGCATGCCGGATGCGCGATAGCCTGACCGCTGGATCGATCTCTTGACGCCAAGAGATCGATCATCCGCCCGGGGCAGGGACGCCCCACCGCCAGCTGTCATACGGAGAACGCCATGACCCGCACTCCCGTGAACGTCACCGTCACCGGCGCGGCCGGCCAGATCGGTTACGCCCTGCTCTTCCGCATCGCCTCCGGCCAGCTGCTCGGCGCGGACGTTCCGGTCAAGCTGCGCCTCCTGGAGATCACGCCCGCCCTCAAGGCCGCCGAGGGCACGGCCATGGAGCTGGACGACTGCGCCTTCCCGCTGCTCCAGGGCATCGACATCACCGACGACCCGAACGTCGCCTTCGACGGCGCCAACGTAGCCCTCCTGGTCGGTGCCCGGCCCCGCACCAAGGGCATGGAGCGCGGCGACCTCCTCGAGGCCAACGGCGGCATCTTCAAGCCGCAGGGCAAGGCCATCAACGACCACGCCGCGGACGACATCAAGGTCCTGGTCGTCGGCAACCCGGCCAACACCAACGCGCTCATCGCGCAGGCCGCCGCGCCGGACGTCCCGGCCGAGCGCTTCACCGCGATGACCCGCCTGGACCACAACCGCGCGCTCACGCAGCTCGCGAAGAAGACGGGTTCGACGGTCGCCGACATCAGGCGTCTGACCATCTGGGGCAACCACTCCGCGACCCAGTACCCGGACATCTTCCACGCCACGGTCGCCGGCAAGAACGCCGCCGAGGTCGTGAACGACGAGAAGTGGCTGGCCGAGGACTTCATCCCGACCGTCGCCAAGCGCGGTGCCGCGATCATCGAGGCCCGCGGTGCGTCTTCCGCGGCCTCCGCCGCCAACGCCGCGATCGACCACGTGTACACCTGGGTCAACGGCACCGCCGAGGGCGACTGGACCTCCATGGGCATCCCGTCGGACGGCTCCTACGGCGTTCCGGAGGGCCTGATCTCCTCGTTCCCGGTCACCACCAAGGACGGCAAGTACGAGATCGTCCAGGGCCTGGACATCAACGAGTTCTCCCGCGCCCGCATCGACGCGTCCGTCAAGGAGCTCGAGGAGGAGCGCGAGGCGGTTCGCGGCCTCGGCCTGATCTGAACCCCTTGGGCCCCGCTCCGGTTTTCTGCTGGAGCGGGGCCCACGTGTTTTTGCGGCTATCGGCCGTAGGGCTGGGACGTCGTTGCCGGGTGCGGGTCCCTCGTGGTTGCTCGCGCAGTTCCCCGCGCCCCTTCGGGGCGCCTTTTTCCAGGGCGCCTTCCATATCCCGCCACCACCAGCGCCGTTGCCCCCAGCACCACCACCCCCACCGTCCGCAGCGCCGGCCCCATGCCGTGGAGCAGGTCCGTGTGGGCCGACAGCACCGTGCCGGTGACGGCGACGCCCAGCGCGGCGCCCGTCTCGCGGGCCGTGGTGCCGAGACCGGAGCCGAGGCCCGCCTGGTGGGCCGGGAGGGAGGTGACCACGCCGACGGTCAGCGCGGGCATGGACAGCCCGGCGCCGGCCGAGATGACCAGCAGCCAGCAGACGAACACCGCGTACGGTGTGCCCGCGTCGGCCGTGGACGCGCCGAGCAGGCCGAGGCCGATCAGGGCGAGACCGGTGCCGATGACCGCGCGGGGGCGGCCGGCCCAGCGGGTGGCCAGCTTCTGGGCCACGGCCATCCCGAAGACCAGGGGCATGATCGCCACCCCGGTGACGGCGGCGCCGTAGCCTTTCACGCCCTGCAGGTACTGCGAGTTGACGAAGAACAGGGAGAACAGGCCGAAGAAGCCGGTGGCCGTGCCGAGGGAGGCCGCCCGCAGCCGTGCGGAGGTGAAGACCCGCGGGTCGAAGAGGGGGGCCGCCGAGCGCAGGGCGTGCAGGGTGAAGGCGGCGATCAGCAGCGCGCCCGATGCGAAGGCGCCCAGGATGCGTGCGGAGGTCCAGCCGTACGTCGGGCCCTCGATGATGCCGAACAGGACCGCCACCAGGCCCGCCGTCAGCAGCAGGGTGCCGAGGGGGTCGGGGCTGCTCCGGGCGGAGCGTTCGGTGCGCGGGACCGTGGCCGAGACGGCCACCGCCAGGACGGCGGCGAGCGGGACCATCACCGCGAACAGGGCGCGCCAGGTGAGGAACTGCCCGGCCAGGCCGCCGCCCAGGTTGCCGGCCGCGCCGCCCAGGCCGATCGACAGGGTCCAGGCGCCCATCGAGCGGGCCCGGTGCTCGGGTGCGGACAGCTGCATCAGGATCGAGAGGGTGGCCGGGGTGATCAGGGCCGCTCCGGCGCCGGACAGTCCACGCCCGGCTATCAGGACGGCCGGGCCGGTCGCGAGCGCGCTGGTGGCGGCGCCCGCCGCGAACAGGGCGAGCCCGGCGAGCAGGGCGCCCTTGCGGCCGTACCGGTCGCCGAGCGCGCCGGCCGGGACGAGCAGGCCCGCGAAGACGATGACGTAGGCGTCGACGGTCCACAGGATCTCGGTGTGCGAGGGGTGCAGGGACGACGAACTCAGCTGCGGGATGAGGAGGTTGATGGCGGCGACCATGCTCTGCGCGACCAGGACGCAGGCGCACAGCGCGAGCAGGACGGGGCGTTTCAGGGCGTGCGTGGGCACGGCTCCTCCCGGGAGCTTCGGTGGGTGGTGTGGGATGCGCCCTCACCGTAGGCTCGCCGGTGACCTGCTTTCCAGTGCAACCTTTGCAAGGGATTCCTGCACATGACGCAATCCGCCGGACTCGACCTGAACCTGCTGGTCGCGCTGGAGGTGCTGCTGGAGGAACAGAGCGTGCAGGGCGCCGCCCACCGGCTGCATCTGTCCGAACCCGCCATGAGCCGTACCCTCGGCCGGATCCGCAAGGCGCTCGGCGATCCGGTCCTGGTGCGCGCCGGACGCCGGATGGTGCCCACTCCGCACGCGCTGGCCGTACGGGCCGAGGTGAGCGCGGTGGTGGAGCGCGCCCGGGCCCTGTTCGCGCCGGGCCGCGACACCGACGTGCGGACGGTCTCCCGCACCTTCACGATCCTCGGCCACGACGCGATCGCCGCCACCCACGGCGCCGCCCTCTTCGCCCGCGCCGCCCGCGAGGCCCCCGGCATCCGGCTGCGCTTCCTGTCCGAGAGCCATGTGGACGTCCCGCTCCTGCGCCAGGGCACCGCAGACCTGGAGGTCGGGGTGATCGACACGACCGCGCCCGAGGTGCACCGGGAGACGGTGTACGAGGAGCGCATGCTGGGCGTCGTACGGCCCGGACACCCGCTGCTCGACGGGGAGTTGACGCCCGGGCGGTTCGCCGGGGAGGCCGGTCATCTCGTCGTCTCCCGGCGCGGCAGGCAACGCGGTCCGATCGACGACGCCCTGGCCGAACTCGGTCTCGCCCGCCGGGTGGTGGGCAGCGTCGGCACCTACCCGGCCTCGCTGTTCGTGCTGCGCGAGACCGACCTGATCGGGCTGATCACCACCTACAGCCGCCCGATGGCCGACTCCCTCGGCCTGGTCACCTTCGAGATCCCGCTGCCGCTGCCCGCGGTCGAGGTGGGTTTCGCCTGGCACCCCCGGCACGACGCCGACCCCGCCCACGCCTGGCTGCGCGGCTGTGTACGGGAGTTGATGACCGAGGTGTCAGGCGCCGTCCTCGGCGCGTAGCCGCTTCTCGAACCAGTGGCCGCCGTAGACGTCGTCGTTGTAGCGCGGGATCTCCGCGTACCCGCACGCCCGGTACATCGCCTGCGCCTCGGTGAGCACGGCGTGCGTGTCCAGGCGTACGACCGCCAGGCCGCGCGCCAGCGCCGCCTGCTCCAGCCCCGCCAGCAGCCGCCGCGCGAGCCCCAGCCGGCGCGCCTCGGGGTGCACCCACACATGCCGGATCTCGCCGACCCCGGGGGCGAGGCGTCTGAGGGCCCCGCAGCCCACCGGGCGCTGCTCCTCGTACGCCACCAGGAAGGCGCCGGCGTCGCCGGTCACCTCCTCGGGGCGTACCAGGGCCGCCTTGTCGTAGCCCTCGGGGAAGCGCGCGTCGATGTCCGCCGCGTAGGCGTCCAGGCAGGCCCGCGCGTCGGCCGAGGCGCCGTCGACGGTCTCCACGGTGATCCCGGCCAGCCGAAGCAGCCGCTCCGCGGTCGCCATGGCGGCGGTCAGCTCGGCCCGCTGGGCGGGGCCGAGGCCTTCGAGGAGACCGGCGGCGAGGGCGTCCGCCCGGCGTTGCTGCTCGGCGACCTCGGCGCGGCCGGCCGGGGTCGGCTCGACCAGCCGCAGCCGGTTGTCGTGCGCCGGCACCACGAGCCGGACCAAGCCCTGCGCCTGAAGGGCCTTCGTCATCCGGCTCAGGTAACCGGCGTCCAGACCGAGCCGCCGGCGCAGCTCCCGCAGGGACGCGCCCTCGCCGATCTCGAACAGCAGCCGGGCCTCGCCGAGCGGACGGTCCTGCCCGAGGTAGTGGTCGTCCAGGACGCCGATGCGGCGGGTGAAGTACCGGTTGAAGCGGCGGAAGGCGGCCACGTCCTCCGCCTGGACCGGCGGTCTTTGACTCTGGTCAAAGGATGCCATTCCTTGACTGTAGTCAGAGACCTCCGTCGCGTCCACGGCACCGACGGCCCGGTCTCACGGTGTGGAGTCCGGCGGATCGCTGTGCGTGGCGTGCCGGGGACGGCTCCTGGCCGAGATCTGGCCGACGAGTTCCCAGAAACACACCAGGGCGGTGACCGGCGGAATCCCGAAGATCACTAACGAGAGCAGCGCATGCGACGAGTGGCTGACGCACAGCGCCACGGCCATCGCGGAAGCGGCCAGCACGACGCACCAGGACCGGCGCGCACTGCGGCGCTGAGCGGTGGCCCGCAGGACGGAGAGGGCGGCCACGAACCACGGCCCGTACACCGTCAGCGGCCAGCACTGCGCCAGTCCCGACGGCAGCACCGACGAGGCGATTTCGCGCAGCTGTCCGTAGGAATAGCAGACGGACCAGCCCAGCATGCACACCGCGCACACGGACACCGTCGCGATCAGCAGCGTGATGTGGGTGACGCGCCGGCCGCCGTCGAGCAGATGGTCCTGCCGGAGCCGGCGGCGGCTGACCCTGCGCGGGTGCGGCAGGTCCAGGGGGGTGGCGACGGGGCTGACGCTGGTCGGCGTGGACAGTATCTGGGCCAGTTCCTCGACGGGGTCCCAGTCGTTCGGCGCGATGTCCGGTTCCGGGATGTTCCAGGTGTCCATCGGTTTACCTCCGTACCCCCGCCTCAGTACGCCCTGTACAGAGCCGCCATCGTCCGCCGATATTCATTTTCCATGGTGTTGATTTTTTTCAGGAAATCGTCGAGAAGGTCCGAGCACGAGGTGAGATCCGCCTCCACGCCCCAGCGCAGCATGGTCGTCGTATGATCCTCGGCCGTGAGCCAGTCCAATCGCATCACGGTCAGCTAACGACCACCGGTGGAGGTGGGCTCTGGGGCATTCGGGGGAATGCGGTGACCCGGAAGTGGGGACTATTGAGTCCCCGTTGACGCGTGATCGAAGGAATTATAAATGCGCGGCCAATTGTATTCCGTGAATACTCGAATCAAATGGCCGGGATGTTGATGATCGGGTGCGGGTCGATGTGACACCGCGCACTTTCGGGCCTCGATCACGCATGCGGGACGCCGGTCCTGGGCAGGCGGCGACGGTCCCCGAGCGTGACACGCATGTCACACAGGGGCATGGATCAGGAACGGAAGGCAACACCGAACATGGCGGACACAACGGCACGACAGGCCCAGGCGACCATCCACGCGGGAGGCGAGTGGCTGGCAGGGATCTCCGGCGCGACGCGCGAGATCCTCGACCCCGCGGACGCCCGGCCGTTCGCCGTGGTCGCCGAGGGCGACGAGAAGGACGCCGAGCGCGCGGTCGCCGCGGCGCGGCAGGCCTTCGACCACGGCCCCTGGCCGCACACCCCGGTCGCCGAACGCGCCGCCCTGCTGCGCCGCGCCGCCGACCTCCTGGTGCGTGACCGCGAGGAACTCGGCCTGCTGGAGAGCCGGGACGCGGGCAAGACCGTCGAGGAGGGCCGGATCGACATCGACTGCGTCGCCGACGCCTTCCGCTACTTCGCCGACCTGGTCGCCGCCGAGGCGCCGGGCCGGGTCGTGGACGCGGGCTCCCCCGACATCCACAGCGTCGTCGTGCACGAGCCGGTCGGCGTCTGCGCGCTGATCACCCCCTGGAACTACCCGCTCCTGCAGGCCAGCTGGAAGATCGCCCCGGCGCTCGCCGCCGGCAACACCTTCGTGATCAAGCCCAGCGAGATCACCCCGATGACCACCGTCGCGCTGATCGAGCTGCTGGCGGAGGCCGGACTGCCCGCAGGCGTGGCCAACCTCGTCACCGGCCCCGGCCACACCGTGGGCGCCCGCCTCGCCGAGCACCCCGACGTCGACCTGGTCTCCTTCACCGGCGGCCTGGCCAGCGGCACCAAGGTGGCCCAGGCCGCCGCCCCGACCGTGAAGAAGGTCGCCCTCGAACTCGGCGGCAAGAACCCCAACGTCGTCTTCGCCGACGCCTGCGCCACCGAGGAAGGCTTCGACACCGCCGTCGACCAGGCCCTCAACGCCGCCTTCATCCACAGCGGCCAGGTCTGTTCGGCCGGCGCGCGCCTCATCGTCGAGGAATCGATCAGGGACCGTTTCGTCGCCGAACTCGCCCGCCGCGCACGGAAGATCAGGCTCGGCCGCGGCACCGCGGACGGCGTCGAGTGCGGCCCGCTCGTCTCCGAGCAGCAGCGTGCCAAGGTCGAGGCGTACGTTGCCTCCGCGCTGGCAGAAGGCGCCGTACTGCGCTGCGGCGGCAAGCGGCCGGAGCCCGGTGAGGACCGTCCGGAGTCCGGCTACTTCTACGAGCCGACCGTCCTCGACGCCTGCCACCGCGAGATGAAGGTCGTCCGCGAGGAGGTCTTCGGCCCGCTCCTCACCGTCGAGACCTTCCGCACCGAGGAGGAAGCCGTCCTCCTCGCCAACGACACCGAGTACGGCCTCGCCGGCGCCGTGTGGACCACCGACCCCGGCAAGGCCCGCCGCGTCGCCGGCCGGCTGCGCCACGGCACCGTCTGGATCAACGACTTCCACCCCTACCTGCCGCAGGCGGAGTGGGGCGGCTTCGGCCGCAGCGGTACCGGCCGCGAGCTGGGGCCCGCCGGACTCGCCGAGTACCGCGAGGCCAAGCACGTCTACCAGAACCTCGCGCCGAAGCCCGTGCGCTGGTTCGCCGGCTGAGCCCCTGCCTTTTCCGCACCCCTGGAGTAGTACCCCCATGCCCGAGACCCCCCACGTCTACGACTACGTCGTCATCGGCGGCGGCACCGCAGGCTCCGTCATCGCCTCCCGCCTCACCGAGAACCCGGACGTCACCGTCGCCGTCATCGAGGGCGGCCCGAGCGACGTCGGCCGCGACGACGTCCTCACCCTGCGCCGCTGGATGGGCCTGCTCGGCGGCGACCTCGACTACGACTACCCGACGGTGGAGCAGCCACGCGGCAACTCCCACATCCGGCACAGCCGCGCCCGCGTCCTCGGCGGCTGCTCCTCCCACAACACCCTCATCTCCTTCAAACCGCTGCCGTCCGACTGGGACGAGTGGGAGGAGGCCGGCGCCAAGGGCTGGGGCGCCGTCCCCATGGAGGCCTACTTCGCCCGCCTGAAGAACAACATCGTCTCCGTCGACGAGAAGGACCGGAACGCCATCGCCCGCGACTTCGTCGACGCCGCCCGGGCCGCGCTCGGCGTTCCCCGCGTCGAGGGCTTCAACAGGAAGCCGTTCACCGAGGGCGCCGGCTTCTTCGACCTCGCCTACCACCCCGAGAACAACAAGCGCTCCTCGGCCTCGGTGGCCTACCTGCACCCGGTGATGGACGAGCGCCCCAACCTCACCGTCCTGCTGGAGACCTGGGCGTACGAGCTCGAGCTGAACGGCACCCGCGCCGAGGGCGTCCACGTGCGCACCAAGGACGGCGAGGAACTGCTGGTCCGGGCCCGGAGCGAGGTCGTGCTGTGCGCCGGCGCCGTGGATTCGCCCCGCCTGCTGCTGCACTCGGGCATCGGGCCCCGCCAGGACCTCGAAGAGCTGGGCATCCCGGTCGTCCACGACCTGCCCGGCGTCGGCGAGAACCTGCTGGACCACCCCGAGTCGGTCATCGTCTGGGAGACCCACGGCCCGATCCCGGAGAACTCGGCGATGGACTCCGACGCGGGCCTGTTCGTGCGCCGCGACCCCGGACACGCGGGCCCGGACCTGATGTTCCACTTCTACCAGGTCCCGTTCACGGACAACCCGGAACGGCTCGGGTACGAACGCCCCTCGTACGGCGTCTCGATGACCCCGAACATCCCCAAGCCGAAGAGCCGCGGCCGCCTCTACCTCACCAGCGCCGACCCGTCCGTCAAGCCCGCCCTCGACTTCCGCTACTTCACCGACGAGGACGACTACGACGCCCGGACCCTGGTCGACGGCATCCGCATCGCCCGTGAGATCGCCAGGACCGAGCCGCTGGCGGGCTGGCTCAAGCGCGAGGTGTGCCCCGGCCCCGAGATCCGGGACGACGCCGAACTCAGCGAGTACGCCCGCAAGGTCGCGCACACCGTCTACCACCCGGCCGGCACCTGCAAGATGGGCGCCGCCGACGACGAACTCGCCGTAGTGGACCCGGAGCTGAGAATCCGCGGCCTCGACGGCATCCGCATCGCCGACGCATCCGTCTTCCCGACCATGACCGCCGTCAACCCGATGATCGGGGTGCTCATGGTCGGGGAGAAGGCCGTCGACCTTATCGGAGGTGACGCCCGATGACCCTCACCGTCCCCACCCGCAAGCCGCCCACCAACGACACCCCCGTCTTCTCGGTCTCCGGCCTGTGGAAGGTCTTCGGCCCCAAGCCGCGGCGGATACCCGACGACCCCGAGCTGGCCGCCCTCGAACCCGCCGACCTGCGCGCCCGCACGGGCTGTACGGCCGCCGTCCGCGACGTCTCCTTCGACGTCCGCAAGGGCGAGGTCTTCGTGGTCATGGGCCTGTCGGGCTCCGGCAAGTCCACCCTGGTCCGCTGCCTCACCCGCCTGATCGAACCGACGGCGGGCACGATCTCCATCGACGGCGAGGACGTCCGCGCGATGGACAAGACCCGCCTGCGCGACCTGCGCCGGCACCGGGCCGCCATGGTCTTCCAGCACTTCGGCCTGCTCCCGCACCGCACCGTCCTGGACAACGTGGCGTACGGCCTGGAGATCCAGGGCGTGGGCAAGGCCGAGCGGCGCGAGCGGGCCGCCGAGGTCGTCGCCAAGGTCGGCCTCGAAGGCATGGAACACCGCCGCCCCGCCCAGCTCTCCGGCGGCCAGCGCCAGCGCGTGGGGCTCGCACGGGCGCTGGCAGTCGACCCCGAGGTGCTGCTGTTCGACGAGCCGTTCAGCGCCCTCGACCCGCTCATCCGGCGCGACATGCAGGACGAGGTGGCCCGCCTGCACCGCGAGGAGGGCCGCACGATGGTCTTCATCACCCACGACCTCGCCGAGGCCCTCAAGCTGGGCGACCGCATCGCCCTGATGCGCGACGGCAAGGTCGTCCAGCTGGGCAGCCCCGAGGAGATCGTGGGCTCCCCGGCCGACGACTACGTCCGCGAGTTCGTCCGGGACGTGCCGCGCGAGCAGGTGATGACGGTGCGAACGGCCATGAAGCCGGGCGCCTGCGGCGGCCCGGAGCACCCGGGCGCGCTGGCCCCGGACGCGGTGGTCGTGGACGCGATCAGGACCGTGGCCGAGACCGGCGCAGCGGCGTGCGTGGTGGAGGACGGCACCTGCGTCGGGACCGTGGACCACGAGCTGCTGCTGGACGTCGTGGCCGGCGTGGACGTGGGCGTACCCGGCCCCCGGACCAGCCCGGAGGCCGTCTGATGGCAACGCTGACCGTCCCGGCCTCCCGGACGAACATCCCCCGCCTCCTCAAGAGCAGAACCGCGGCCAAGCTGCTCCTCCTCGCGCTCGTCACCGCCGTACTCCTGCCGCTGCTCCACGGCGGATCCTGGCCCCACGACCTGACCGTCAGCCTGGACAAGCCCCTCACCGGCGCCAGCAACTGGGTGATCGACAACCGCGACAGCCACCCCCTGTTCCTCTACTTCTTCGGCTACATCAGCAACGCGGTCGTGCTCTCCGTGCGAGCCGTCTACCTCACCCTGCTCGCCGCGGGCTGGACCGGCGTCACGGCGTTCGGCGCCCTGCTCGCCTGGCGCGTCGCCGGCCCGCGCCTCGCCGCCGGCACCGCGATCGCCTTCCTGGCCTGCGGCGCCCTCGGCATGTGGGTGCCGACCATGCAGACCCTCGCGCTGATGGTCGTCGCGGTCCTCGCCTCCGTGGTCGTCGGCGCGCTCCTCGGCCTCGCCGCCGGCCTGTCCGACCGCCTGGACCGCGCCCTGCGTCCGGTCCTGGACACCATGCAGGTGCTCCCGGCCTTCGCCTACCTCCTCCCCGTCGTCCTGGTCTTCGGCATCGGCGTCCCCGCGGCCGTGCTCGCCACCGTCGTGTACGCCGCCCCGCCGATGGCCCGCCTCACCGCGCTCGGCCTGCGCGGCGCCGACCCCGAGGTCCTGGAGGCCGTGGAGTCGCTCGGCGCGACCCGCCGCCAGCGGCTGCTGACCGCCCGTATCCCGCTGGCCCGGGGAGAACTCCTCCTCGGCCTCAACCAGACGATCATGATGGCGCTGTCCATGGCCGTCATCGCCTCGGTCATCGGCGCCGGCGGCCTCGGCGACCGCGTCTACCAGGCACTCGCCTCGGTCGACGTCGGCCAGGCACTCGCCGCCGGCATCCCGATCGTGCTGCTCGCGATCGTCCTCGACCGCGTGACCGGAGCGGCAGGCGACGGCACCTCGCGCCCGAAGACCATCGGCCGGGCCTACGCCCTGGCCGTCACCGTGGCGGTCGCCCTGGCCGCCCGGCTCCTCGGCCGCCTCGACTGGCCCTCCGGCTGGACCCTGAACATCGCCGAACCGGTCAACCGCGCCGTCGACTGGATGACCAACCACCTCTACTCCGGCGTCCCGGTCATCGGCGGTACGGCCGACTGGGCGGGCCACTTCACCACCTGGATCCTGGACCCCGTCCGCGGCGGCCTGCAGTGGCTGCCCTGGTGGTCGGTGCTGCTGATCGTCGCCGCGCTGGCCTGGACGATCGGCACCTGGCGCACCGCCCTGACCGCCGTCCTCGCCATGGCCGCGATCGGTGTGCTCGGTGTCTGGGACCCGGCCCTCGACACGCTCTCCCAGGTGCTCGCCGCCGTAGCCGTGACGCTCGTCCTCGGCTTCGCGACCGGCATCGCCGCCGCGCGCAGCGACCGCGTCGAACGCGCGCTGCGCCCGGTCCTGGACGTCTTCCAGACCATGCCGCAGTTCGTGTACCTGATCCCGGTCGTCGCCCTGTTCGGCGTCGGCCGCGCCCCCGCCGTCGCCGCGGCCGTCGTCTACGCGCTGCCCGCCGTCGTCCGGATCACCGCCCAGGGCCTGCGCCAGGTCGACCCGGCCGCGCTGGAGTCGGCGCGCTCGCTCGGCGCGACCGGCCGGCAGCAGCTGTGGCAGGTCCAACTCCCGCTCGCCAAGCGGTCGTTGCTGCTCGCCGTCAACCAGGGCGTGGTCCTGGTCCTCGCCGTCGTCATCATCGGCGGCCTGGTCGGCGGCGGCGCCCTCGGCTACAACGTGGCCTTCGGTCTCGCCCAGGGCGACCTGGCGACCGGTCTGGTGGCCGGTGGGGCGATCGTCTGCCTGGGCCTGATGCTCGACCGGGTGACCCAGCCGACCGAGCGACGCGCGACGAAGGGAGCCTGACATGCGCGCACGTACGACACTCGCGGTGGGCTCACTGCTGCTGCTGACGGTGACCGGCTGCGGCGCCGCCGACATGACCAAGCAGGCCAGCCCGTTCGCGAACGCCCGGGGCTCGAAGACCGTCACCCTGTCCGTGCAGTCCTGGGTGGGCGCCCAGTCCAACGTCGCCGTCGCCCAGTACATCCTGGAGCACAAGCTGGGCTACCGCGTCGACACCGTCCAGGTCGACGAGGTGCCCGCCTGGGACGCGCTCAGCCAGGGCCGTGTCGACGCCATCCTGGAGGACTGGGGGCACCCGGACCAGGAGAAACGGTACGTCGAGGACAAGAAGACGATCGCGCGCGGCGGCGGCCTCGGCGTGACCGGCCACATCGGCTGGTACGTCCCCACCTACCTCGCCAAGCAGCACCCGGACATCACCGACTGGAGAAACCTCAACAAGTACGCCTCCCTCTTCCGCACCGCGGAGAGCGGCGGCAAGGGCCAGCTGATGGACGGCTCCCCGTCGTACGTCACCAACGACAAGGCGCTGGTGAACAACCTGAAGCTGAACTACCAGGTCGTCTTCGCCGGGTCCGAGGCCGCCCAGATCACCCAGATGAAACAGTTCGCCAAGCAGCACAAGCCCTTCCTGACGTACTGGTACGCCCCCCAGTGGCTGTTCAAGAAGGTCCCCATGACGGAGGTGAAGCTGCCGCCGTACAAGGACGGCTGCGACGCGGACGCCGCGAAGGTCGCCTGTGCCTATCCGCACACCCCGCTGCAGAAGTACCTCAACGCCGGCTTCGCCGCGTCGGGCGGCAAGGCGGCGGCCTTCCTGAAGAAGTTCAGCTGGACGACCGAGGACCAGAACGAGGTCTCCCTGATGATCGCCGACCAGAAGCTCTCGCCCCAGGACGCGGCGAAGAAGTGGGCGGACAGCCACCCCGACGTGTGGAGGAAGTGGCTGTCCTGACGCCGTTATCCCCTGAGGGCGTCGGCGAGGTCCTGGACCGCCGCGGTGGCCCGCCGCTGCAGTCCCGGGCCGAACGTGATGCGGGTGGCCCCGAGTTCGCCGAGTTCGGCGGACGAGGGGCCGTCCGCGTCCAGGCGGGCCAGCGCGTTCAGCGGGCCCTGGATGCCGGACCGCAGCAGCGGTAGTACGCCGACGGGGGCGAGGATCGGATAGATGCAGTCCGCGCCCGCCGCCACGTACAGAGCGGCCCGCTCGATGGCCCGCTCGGGATCCCTGTCGCCGTGGACGAAGACGTCCACGCGGGCGTTGACGAACAGCCGGTCGGCGGCGGCCGAGCGGACCTCGGCGAGGAACTCGGCCTGCTCCTGCGGGTCCTTGAGGACACCCCCGTCGGAGTCCTCGAGGTTGCAGCCGACGGCGCCGGCCTCCAGCAGCCGCTCCACGATCTCCTTCGGCGCGAGCCCGTACCCGCACTCGATGTCCGCCGACACCGGCACGTCCACCGCCCTCGCGATCCGGGTGACCGCGGCGAACATCTCGTCGGCCGGGGTGCCCCCGTCCGCGTACCCGAGCGCGGCGGCCACCCCGGCGCTCGGCGTGGCCAGCGCCGGGAACCCCGCCTCCTCGAACACCCGCGCACTGGCCGCGTCCCAGGGGCCGGGTAGGACCAGCGGATCACCCTGGGCACGCCGCAGATGCAGCGCGCGGAACTTCTCGACCTTGCTCGTGCCGATCTTGCTCATGGCTGGTAACCCCCCGGTGGAACACGGCGGCCGACCGTCAGTCGGTTCCAGGACGTCGGCACAGTGACCGCCGCGACTCACTGGTGCTGCGCCGGCTGGTAGTGGCCCGGGGTCATCCGGGTGGTCACACCGAACCGGTTCCAGGCGTTGATCACCGTGATCGCGGCGATCAGCTGGGCCAGCTCGGCCTCCTCGAAGTGCGTGGCCGCCTTCTCGTACACCTCGTCCGGCACGAATCCGTCGGTCAGGACGGTGATCGCCTCGGTCAGCTCGATCGCCGCCAGTTCCTTCTCCGTGTAGAAGTGCCTCGACTCCTCCCAGGCGCTGAGCTGCACGATCCGCTGCACGCTCTCACCGGCCACGAGCGCGTCCTTGGTGTGCATGTCGAGGCAGAAGGCGCAGTGGTTGAGCTGTGAGGCGCGGATCTTCACCAGCTCGTACAGCTGGGCGTCCAGCCCCTGCTTGGCGGCGGTGTCCAGCCGGACCATCGCCTTGTACACCTCGGGGGCGTGCTTGGCCCAGGCAAGTCGCGGGGCCTGCTCGGTGGCGTACTCGACGGTTTCCTCTGCAGTACTCACGCCTTCGACCCTATGAGCGAGGCAGCCCAGGAGTATGGTCCATTTCCATGGTGGAATCCTGGGCCACTCTGGGCGTCGACCTGCACCTGGAACCGGCCGGCTCCGGCGGCCTGCGCCGGGGCCTGACCGACGCCCTGCGCGAGGCCGTCCGCACCGGCCGCCTCGCCCCCGGCACCCGGCTGCCCTCCTCCCGCACCCTCGCCGCCGACCTCGGCATCGCCCGCAACACCGTCGCCGAGGCCTACGCCGACCTGGTGGCGGAGGGCTGGCTCACCGCCCGGCAGGGCTCGGGCACGCGGGTGGCGGAAGGGGCCGCGGCCGTCCCGCCGTCCGGTACCGCGGCGACCGGGACGCCCGGCCGGGGAGCGGCCCCCCGCCGTGGGGAACCGGCCCGTCCGACGTACAGCCTCGTCCCCGGCATCCCCGACCTCGCCGCCTTCCCGCGCGCCGCATGGCTCAGGGCCGCCCGCCGCGCCCTCGCCACCGCCCCGTACCACGCCCTCGGCTACGGCGACCCGCGCGGCCGCCCCGAACTGCGCACCGCCCTCGCCGGCTATCTCGCCCGGGTACGCGGTGTCCGCACCGACCCGGAGCGGGTGCTGATCACCTCCGGTTTCGCACACGCGCTGCGCCTGACCGGCACTCTGCTGCGGGCGCGCGGGGTGCGGACGGTGGCGGTCGAGTCGTACGGCCTCGACGCGTACTGGAGCCTGCTGCAGCGGTCCGGACTGACCACACCGCCCCTCCCGTACGACGAACTCGGCACCGACACAGGGGCGTTGGGCGGGCAGGGCGCGGTCCTGCTGACCCCCGCCCACCAGTTCCCCATGGGCACGCCCCTGCACCCCGACCGGCGGGCCGCCGTCGTGGACTGGGCACGGCGCACCGGCGGGCTGATCCTGGAGGACGACTACGACGGCGAGTTCCGCTACGACCGCCAGCCCGTCGGCGCCCTGCAGGGCCTCGACCCCGACCGCGTGATCTACTTCGGCACCGCCAGCAAGTCACTGGCCCCCGGACTGCGGCTGGGCTGGATGGTCCTGCCGGCGTCCCTGGCGGAGGAGGCGGCCTCGGCCAAGGGCGGCATCGACACCGTCGGGGTGCTCGAACAGTTCACCCTCGCCGAGTTCATCACCTCCGGCGCGTACGACCGTCACGTCCGCTCCTCCCGACTGCGCTACCGGCGCCGCCGTGACGCCCTCGCCGCCGCCGTCTCCGCCGGCGCCCCCGAGGTGACGGTCACCGGCGTCGCCGCGGGCCTGCACGCGGTACTGCGCCTGCCGGCGGGCATGGAACAGTCGGTGGTCCAGGCCGCGAGCTGGCAGGGCCTGGCCCTGCACGGCCTCGCCTTCCACCGCCACCCGGAGGCCGTCGCCGAGCCGCTGGACGCGCTGGTGGTGGGCTACGCGACGCCGCCGGACAGCGCATGGGCGGGGGCGTTGGACGCGCTGTGCAGGGTGTTGCCGTAGGACACCGGGGCGGCCTCAGGCCTCCTCGGCCACCGTCGGCGCCTCCCCGAACCGGGCCAGCGCCAACGCCCCCACCACGGCCACCAGGAATCCCAGCACCGCCAGCCAGGCGAGCCCCTCCTTCGTACGGTCGCCCAGCCACACCACGCCCACGGCCGCCGGACCGATGGTCTCGCCGATCACCAAGCCGGCGGTGGCGGTGGTCACCGAGCCCCGTTGCAGGGCCGAGGTGAGCAGCATGAACGCCGCGCCTCCTCCGATCAGCAGCGCATAGGCCGCCGGGTTGGTCAGGAGATCCAGCGGTGCCAGGCTGTCGACCAGCCGGACCGACACCTCCACCACCCCGAACCCGAAGCCGGCTCCCAGCCCGAGCACGAGCGCCCGGCTCGTGCCGGACAGCCGCCCGCCCGCGAACGCGAGCAGCAGCATGCCGACCGCGACCGCGAGCATCACGTACCGCAACGTGTCCGAACCGTCCTGGTTCCCCTCCGGACCGGACGCCAGCCCCAGCATCGCGAGGCCTGCGCACACCACGCCCACCGCGCCCCACTCCGTGCCGCTCAGCCGCACCCGCAGCAGCCGCGCCGCGACCACCGCGGTCACCGCCAGGCTCGAGGCCAGCGCCGCGCTGACCGCGTAGATCGGAAGCGAGCGCAGTGCCGCGATCTGGAACAGGAAGCCGAGCCCGTCCAGCGCGAGCCCGGCCAGGTACCGCCACTGCCGCAGCGCCCGCAGCAGCAGTGCCGCCTCACCCCCGCCGTCCGTACCGACCGCACGCGCGGCCACCGCCTGCAACACCGTCGCGGTGCCGAAGCAGACCGCCGCGCCAAGGGCGCACACCATTCCAAAGAGCACAAAGGGACTCTAGGAGAGGGGCGACGTGACAACCCACTGCGGCCTGCCCTCTTACCGTTCTCTAGGCTGATCCGACAGTCCTACGAACAGGCCGACATGCGGGGGAACACCACGATGGAGAACACGCGCCGCCGGCTGCGCTCGGGCACGGTCGTCCTCGGCGGCATGGGCCTGCTGGCCGCCGCCCTCACCGCCTGCTCCTCCGACCCGGACAAGCGCTGCGTCGACCGCGACAGCTACACCTACGCCAAGGGCTACAAGGTCGTCTCCGACAAGAACTGCAACTCCTCGTCCCTGAAGACCTCGGTCGACGGCGGCTGGTACTACGGCGGCAGGAAGAAGGGCTCCTGGGTGAGCGGCGGCTCCTTCACCAGGCCCAGGTCGGGTTCGGGCGGCAGCCACGGCGGCAGCGGAGTCCACCGCGGCGGCTTCGGCGGCGGCCACCACAGCTCCGGCGGCTGAGGGCACCCGCCCCATGGAACGCCGTACCACCACACCCCGCCCGGGCTGGCAGCGGACCGTCGAGGAGCAGGGGCTGATCTACCCCCTCACCCGCCACCCCGACGGCTCCCTGCGCCCCTACTGGGACGAGAGCGCCTACTACGTCTTCACCCTGGCGGAGGTCGAGGCGCTGGAGGAGACCGTCGAGGAACTGCACCGCATGTGCCTCGCGGCCGCCGACCACATCGTGGCCGAGGACCGGCTCGCCGACCTCGGCATCACCGACCCGGCCGTGGCCGCCGCCGTCGCCGAGGCCTGGCGGCGCCGCGCCGAACTCCCCTCCGTCTACGGCCGGTTCGACCTCCGCTACGACGGCACCGGCCCGGCCAGGCTGCTGGAGTACAACGCCGACACCCCGACCTCGCTGGTGGAGGCCGCCTCACCGCAGTGGTTCTGGATGGAGGAGCGCTTCCCGGGCGCCGACCAGTGGAACTCCCTGCACGAACGCCTCGTCGGGGCCTGGCGGACCCAGGCCGCGCTGCTGCCCCCCGGCAGCCCGCTGCACTTCGCGCACTCCTCGGCCGACGAACTCGGCGAGGACCTGATGACGGTCGCCTACCTGAAGGAGACCGCCGAACAGGCGGGCCTCGACACCGACTGGCTGTCCATGGAGGAGATCGGCTGGGACAGCCTCTCCGGCCGCTTCGTCGACAACCAACTCCGGTTCATCCGCGGCATCTTCAAGCTCTACCCCTGGGAGTGGCTCACCACCGACGCCTTCGGCGGGCACGTCCTGGACACCCTCGACAACGGCGGCGGCACCGGCAGCACCCTGTGGATCGAACCCGCCTGGAAGATGCTGCTCAGCAACAAGGCCCTGCTGGCGATCCTCTGGGAGCTGTACCCGGGCCACCCCAACCTCCTCCCCGCCTACCTCGACGGCCCCCGCGAGCTGGCCTCCGCACCCGGATACGTCGCCAAACCGCTGCTCGGCCGCGAGGGCGAGGGCGTCACCGTGCACCGGCCCGGCGCCCCGGCCGTACTCCGCGACGAGCCCTGCTGCTACCAGCAGCTCGCCCCGCTGCCCGCCTTCGACGGCAACCACGTCGTCCTCGGCGCCTGGGTCGTGCAGGACGAGCCGGCTGGCCTCGGCATCCGCGAGTCCTCCGGCCTGATCACCGACGGGTACGCCCGCTTCCTGCCCCATGTGATCCTCTGACGCCCCGCGCCTCAGCCGCTCAGCGCCGCCCGGAACTGCTCCAGCCCCCAGTCCAGGTCCTTCTCCCCGATCACCAGCGGCGGAGCGAGCCGTACGGTGGCGCGGTGGGTGTCCTTCACCAGCACCCCGCGGTCCATCAGCCGCTCCGAGACCTCCCTCGCCGTGCCGGCCCTCGGCGCGATGTCCACGCCCGCCCACAGCCCGCGCCCGCGCACCGCCGTCACCGCGCCCGTGCCGAGCAGCGTCCGCAGCTCCCGGTGCATCCGCTCGCCCAGCTCGGCGGCCCGGGCCTGGAACTCGCCCGTGCGCAGCATCGCGATCACCTCCAGCGCCACCGCGCAGGCCAGCGGATTCCCGCCGAACGTCGAGCCGTGCTCGCCCGGCCGGAACACCCCGAGCACCTCCGCGCTCGACACCACCGCCGACACCGGCACGATCCCGCCGCCCAGCGCCTTGCCCAGCACGTACATGTCCGGGACCACCCCCTCGTGCTCGCACGCGAACGTCCGCCCGGTGCGGCCGAGACCCGACTGGACCTCGTCGGCGACGAACAGCACGTTCCGCTCGCGGGCCAGCTCCCGGACCGCGGGGAGATAGCCGGCCGGCGGCACGATCACCCCGTTCTCGCCCTGGATCGGCTCCAGCAGCACCGCCACGGTGTTCTCCGTCAGCGCCTGACGCATCGCCGTCAGATCGCCGTACGGCACGATCTCGAACCCCGGCGTGTAGGGCCCGAAGTCCGCCCGGGCCTCCGGGTCGGTGGAGAAGCTGATGATGGTCGTCGTACGCCCGTGGAAGTTGCCGCCCGCGACCACGATCTTCGCCATCTCCGCGGGCACTCCCTTCACCCGGTACCCCCACTTCCGGGCCGTCTTCACCGCGCTCTCCACCGCCTCCGCGCCGGTGTTCACGGGCAGCACCATCTCCATCCCGCACAGCTCGGCCAGCTCCGTGCAGAACGCCGCGAACCGGTCGTGCAGGAAGGCGCGGGAGGTCAGCGTCACCCGCTCCAGCTGGGCCCTCGCCGCCTCGATCAGCCGCCGGTTGCCGTGCCCGAAGTTCAGCGCCGAGTAGCCCGCCAGCAGGTCCAGATAGCGCCTCCCCTCCACATCGGTCATCCACGCCCCCTCCGCCGTGGCCACGACGACCGGCAGCGGATGGTAGGTGGGCGCACAGTGGGCTTCGGCGGCGGCGACGAGGTCTTCTGCAGCGGTCATGGCCTCTCCCGGAAAGGACGGTGGCCCCCTTCCTATCGTCGCTCGCATGGTGGACGCGGGACCTGCGCCGTCCGGCTCGCCCGGTAGGCTGATCAACGGGCCGTGACTGGCGCGCTGGGATGGGACGGACCATCGGGGAGCGGCCCGAGTGAGATGTGTGCCGTGCGCCTGGGCCGAACGTGAACGCTGTACACACACGCCGTCCGGAGGTCCTCATGCCAGAGCAGCAGCCCCTGTCCACCGAGTCCACCGCCTTCCGCGCCGCCCTCGACGTCGTCCGCGCCGTCGAACCGCGCGTCGCCGACGCGATCGGCCAGGAGGTCACCGACCAGCGCGCGATGCTCAAGCTGATCGCCTCCGAGAACTACGCCTCCCCGGCCACGCTCCTGGCCATGGGCAACTGGTTCAGCGACAAGTACGCCGAGGGCACCGTCGGCCGCCGCTTCTACGCCGGCTGCCGCAACGTCGACACCGTGGAGGCCCTGGCCGCCGAGCACGCCCGCGAGCTCTTCGGCGCCCGCCACGCCTACGTCCAGCCGCACTCCGGCATCGACGCCAACCTCGTCGCCTTCTGGGCCGTCCTCGCCGACCGGGTCGAGGCCCCCTTCCTGCAGAAGACCGGCGCCCGCCAGGTCAACGACCTGACCGAGGCCGACTGGGCCGAGCTGCGCCAGGCCTTCGGCAACCAGCGCATGCTCGGCATGTCCCTGGACGCCGGCGGCCACCTCACCCACGGCTTCCGCCCGAACATCTCCGGCAAGATGTTCGACCAGCGCTCCTACGGCACCGACCCCACCACCGGCCTCATCGACTACGAGGCCCTGCGCGCCCAGGCCCGCGAGTTCAAGCCGCTGATCATCGTCGCCGGCTACTCGGCGTACCCCCGTCTGGTGAACTTCCGGATCATGCGCGAGATCGCCGACGAGGTCGGCGCGACCCTCATGGTCGACATGGCGCACTTCGCGGGCCTCGTCGCCGGCAAGGTCCTGACCGGCGACTTCGACCCGGTCCCGCACGCCCAGATCGTCACCACCACCACCCACAAGTCGCTGCGCGGCCCGCGCGGCGGCATGGTCCTGTGCGACGACTCCCTCAGGGACCAGGTCGACCGCGGCTGCCCGATGGTCCTCGGCGGCCCGCTGCCGCACGTCATGGCTGCCAAGGCGGTCGCCCTCGCCGAGGCGCGTCAGCCCGCCTTCCAGGACTACGCCCGGCGCATCGTCGACAACTCCCGCGCCCTGGCCGAGGGCCTGATGCGGCGCGGCGCCACCCTGGTCACCGGCGGCACCGACAACCACCTCAACCTGATCGACGTCGCCACCTCCTACGGCCTCACCGGCCGCCAGGCCGAAGCGGCCCTGCTCGACTCGGGCATCGTCACCAACCGCAACGCCATCCCGGCCGACCCCAACGGAGCCTGGTACACCTCCGGTATCCGCATCGGCACCCCCGCGCTCACGACCCGCGGGCTGGACACGGCGGAGATGGACGAGGTGGCGAGCCTGATCGACCGCGTCCTCACCACCACCGAGCCGGGCACCACCAAGTCGGGCGCCCCGAGCAAGGCGGCCCACGTCCTGGACGAGAAGGTGGCCCAGGAGATCGCCCAGCGGGCGACGGACCTGGTGGCGGGCTTCCCGCTCTACCCGGAGATCGACCTGGGCTGAAGCCGCCCCGTGACAGGCGCGGGGCCGCATTCGGTATGCGGCTCCGCCGCGGGGCGCGGGCAACCACGGTTCACGCGCAGTTCCCCACGCACGGAACCCCCCGTGCTCTCTGCAACAATAAAAAACATGGCCTCTGCTGACCGACCCCGCGTGCTCTCCGGCATCCAGCCCACCGCCGGTTCGTTCCACCTCGGCAACTACCTCGGCGCCGTCCGCCAGTGGGTGGCCCTGCAGGAGACCCACGACGCGTTCTACATGGTCGTCGACCTGCACGCGATCACGCTCCCGCAGGACCCGAAGGAGCTGCGGGCCAACACCCGCCTCGCCGCCGCGCAGCTGCTGGCCGCCGGTCTGGACCCGGACCGCTGCACGCTCTTCGTCCAGAGCCACGTCCCCGAGCACGCCCAGCTCGCCTGGATCATGAACTGCCTCACCGGCTTCGGCGAGGCCAGCCGCATGACCCAGTTCAAGGACAAGTCCGCCAAGCAGGGCGCCGAGCGGGCCTCGGTCGGCCTGTTCACGTACCCGATCCTCCAGGTCGCCGACATCCTCCTCTACCAGGCGAACGAGGTGCCGGTCGGCGAGGACCAGCGTCAGCACATCGAGCTGACCCGTGACCTGGCCGAGCGCTTCAACGGCCGCTTCGGGCAGACGTTCACGATCCCGTCGCCGTACATCCTCAAGGAGACGGCGAAGATCTACGACCTGCAGGACCCGTCGATCAAGATGAGCAAGTCGGCGTCCACGCCGAAGGGCCTGATCAACCTGCTCGACGAGCCGAAGACCACCGCCAAGAAGGTCAAGAGCGCCGTCACCGACACCGACACCGTGATCCGCTACGACGCGCAGGACAAGCCGGGCGTGTCGAACCTCCTCACCATCTACTCCACGCTCACCGGCAGGTCGATCGCCGACCTGGAGCGGGAGTACGAGGGCAAGATGTACGGCGCCCTCAAGACCGACCTCGCCGAGGTGATGGTCGAGTTCGTGACGCCGTTCCGGGAGCGCACCCAGCAGTACCTGGACGACTCCGAGACGCTCGACTCGATCCTGGCCAAGGGCGCGGAGAAGGCGCGCGCGGTCGCCGCGGAGACGCTGGCGCACGCCTACGACCGCGTCGGTTTCCTGCCGGCGAAGCACTGAGGAGCACGGACCGGCGCCGAGGCGCACGACCGTACACACGTCCCGGTCGGCAGAGCGCTGCACATCACTTCCGCTGCGCCTGCCCACGGGACATCCGTGGCCGTACAGTCGATAGCCAACGGCCCGAACGTGACGAAACGGGACGGCCGCGCAGACGACGGACGGACGACAGACGGACGAAAGACCGACGACAGGAGACGACGTGGGGACCGTAACGATCGGCGTGTCGATCGCGGTCCCGGAGCCTCACGGCAGCCTGCTCCAGGAGCGGCGCGCGGGCTTCGGCGACGCCGCGGCTCACGGCATCCCCACGCACGTCACGCTGCTGCCGCCGACCGAGCTCGACGAGAGCGAGCTGCCGGCCGTCGAGGCGCACCTCACCGAGGTCGCCGCGGGCGGACGGCCGTTCCCGATGCGGCTGTCCGGCACCGGCACGTTCCGTCCGCTGTCCCCGGTGGTCTACGTCCGTGTCGTCCAGGGAGCCGAGGACTGCACCCTGCTGCAGCAGCGGGTGCGGGCCGCGTCGGGACCGCTGGCGCGGGAGCTGCAGTTCCCGTACCACCCGCACGTCACGGTCGCGCACGGCATCGACGAGGCGGCGATGGACCGTGCCTTCGAGGAACTGGCCGGCTTCGACGCGCAGTGGCCGTGCACGGGTTTCGCCTTGTACGAGCAGGGCGCTGACGGTGTGTGGCGCAAGCTGCGGGAGTACACGTTCGGGGGAACGGTGGTACCGCCGCAGGCCGGTGCGCTGCGTGGAGCGGGCCGCAGCGCGGTGTCGTAGCGAGGCGTGGGGCCTCAGAGGGGCAGCCGTCGGAACAGCGCCCTCGGCAGGTGCCGCAGCGCCGCCGTCACCAGCCGCAGCACCCCCGGTACCCACACCACCTCCGAGCGTCTGCGCAGACCCAGTTCGATGGCCGTGGCCACCGCCTCCGGGGTCGTGGTGAGAGGTCCCTCTGCCCGGACGTACCCGGGCCGTACGACCATGACGTGCACGCCCGTGCCGTGCAGGGCGTCGCCGAGGCCCTGGGCGAAGGTGTCGAGGCCGGCCTTGCTGGAGCCGTAGATGAAGTCGGTGCGGCGGGCCCGCTCGCCGGCGACGGAGGACAGGACCACGAGGGAGCCGTGCCCCTGGTCCTGCAGCGCGCGGGCGGCGACCAGGCCCGCGGAGACGGCTCCGGTGTAGTTGGTCCGGGCGACCTGGACGGCGCGTACCGGGTCCCGTTCGTCGTGGGCCTGGTCGCCGAGGATGCCGAAGGCGAGCAGCACCAGGTCGATGTCGCCCTCGGCGAAGACCTTGCCGAGGGCGGTCTCGTGGGACTCGGGGTCGAGGGCGTCGAAGGCGACGGTACGGACGTGCGCGCCGAGTGCGCGCAGGCTCTCGGCGGCCTGTTCCAGGGCCGGTGAGGGGCGGCCCGCCAGCCATACCGTGCGGGTGCGGCGGGCGATCAGCCGGCGCGTGGTGGCCAGCGCGATCTCGGACGTGCCGCCGAGGACGAGCAGGGACTGGGGGAGGCCGAAGGCGGTGTCTCCAGGCATGTCGGTGACCGTATCGTCCAGATATGAGGGATTAGTTACTGAACATTCGGCCGCTCCACACAATGGGTGATTAGTGGGATGTCTTACGAGCGCGCGGTCAGGGGCAGGAGGGGATCATGGACTGGCTGAAGAGACTCCCCGGCATCGGGCCGCTCGTGGTCCGGCTGGCGGAGACGCACGCGTGGCACTGCTACGAACGGCTGGACCGGGTGAAGTGGGCACGGCTGGCGGCCGCGATGACGTTCATCAGCTTCGTGGCGCTGTTCCCGCTGCTGACCCTGGTCGCCGCGATCAGCGCCGCCACGCTCAGCCCGGACCGGCAGAAGACGGTCGAGCACAAGATCGCCGAGCAGTTCCCCGGCGTCCTCTCCAGCCGGCTGGACCTGACCTCGCTCGTCCACAACGCCGGCACGGTCGGTGTCATCGCGGGTGCCCTGCTGCTGCTCACCGGCATCGGCTGGGTCGGCCAGATGCGGGACTGTCTGCGCGCGGTGTGGGAGCTGCCGGACCAGCAGCAGAATCCGGTGGTGGCCAAGGCCAAGGACGCCGGCATCCTCCTCGGCCTGGGCGGGGCCCTGCTCGTCACGCTCGCCGCGTCCACGCTCGCCTCGGCCGCCGTCGGCCTGGTGTCGCGCCACCTCGGCCTGGCCGCGCACAGCTGGGGGAGCCTGCTGCTGCGGATCGCCGCCTTCGCCGTCGCCGCGTCCGCCGACTTCCTGATCCTGCTCTACGTCCTGACCCTGCTGCCCGGTGTCGAGCCGCCGCGCCGCCGCCTGGTGGTGGCCGCGCTGCTCGGCGCCGTCGGCTTCGAACTGCTGAAGCTGCTGCTGAGCGGCTATATCCAGGGAGTCGCCGCGAAGAGCATGTACGGCGCGTTCGGCGTCCCCGTGGCGCTGCTGCTGTGGATCAACCTCACCGCGAAACTCGTGCTGTTCTGCGCCTCCTGGACGGCGACGCAGGGTACGAAGGCCGAGCCCGCCGACGTCACGGACGCGACCGACGGCGCATCAGGTCCGGCAGCGGCCACCGGCGGTTGACCAGGAACGCCGCGCCCGCGAGCAGCACCAGCGCCCCGCCCGTGATGGCCGCGGCGGTGCCGACGCCGGAGCCGGAGGAGGCGGTGGCACCGGCCACCGTCCTGGTGCCGGACCCTTCCTTGCCCGCCTTCCCGCCGGAAGCGCTGGGCCCCGGGCTCGGCAGCGCACTCTTCGGCGGCACCAGCTCGCCCACCGGACTGACCTTGCCGGCCGCCTGGAAGCCCCAGTCGAACAGCTTGGCCGTCTCCTTGTAGACCTCGTTGTGCTCGGGCTTCTCCGGATGCATCACCGTGACGAGCAGCACCCTGCCGCCCCGCTCGGCGACCCCGGTGAAGGTGGCGCCCGCGTTGGTGGTGTTGCCGTTCTTCACACCCGCGATGCCCTGGTAGACGGGCACGTCGCTGTCACCGCTCAGCAGCCGGTTGGTGTTGCGGATCTCGCCCGACTCGAACTTCGCGCTGACGGTCGAGCAGTAGTCGCGGAAGTCCTTCTTCTGCAGCCCGGACCGGGCGAACAGCGTCAGGTCGTACGCCGACGACAGCTGGCCCGGCTCGTCGTAGCCGTCGGGCGAGACCACGTGCGTGTCCCGGGCCTGCAGTTCGTCGGCGTGGTCCTGCATGTCCTTGACGGTCTGTGCGACACCCTGGTTCATCGCGGACAGCACGTGCACCGCGTCGTTGCCCGAGCGAAGGAAGACCCCGAGCCACAGGTCGTGGACGCTGTAGGTGTGCCCCTCCTTTATCCCGACCACGCTGGAGCCGTCGCCCATGCCCGCGAGGTCGGCCGGCGCCACCTTGTGCCGCTCCTCCTTCGGGAAGCGGGGCAGCAGGGTGTCCGCGAACAGCATCTTCAGCGTGCTCGCCGGGGGCAGCCGCCAGTGCGCGTTGTGCGCGGCGAGCACCTCCCCGGACTCGGCGTCGGTGACGATCCAGGAGCGCGCGGTCAGGTCCTTCGGCAGCACCGGGACACCGGGCGCGAGATCGACCTGCGTGCCGGGCTGTCCCAGCCGGACGCCGCCCACGGTCGACATGCCGGCCGGGGGCGTGGCCGTGGGACTGGCCGGGGGGGACGGGGCGGCGAGGGCGGCGGGCGCGGTGGCGGACAGGGACAGCAGGGTGGCGGAGGTGACCAGCAGGGATCGCCGGCCGGTCTTCTTCGGAGCGGGCACGGCCGAGAACGTACCGTTTGCCGGCCGTGAAGTCCCATGACCCACCTCACCCCCGACACGGAACCGGACGGCGAACGGCAATACTGGTCGCATGAAGCTCAGCCGCCCGGTCTCCTGGTTCCTGCTCGCTTTCGGGGTGTGGTCCTGGGTCATCTGGGTCACTTTCGTCAAGAACCTGGTCAAGGACAGCAGCGGGCTCGCCTTCGACAACGGTCACCCGACCGCGTACTTCTGGGTGCACCTGCTGCTGGCGGTCGTTTCCTTCGTATTGGGGACGGTCGTCGGGGTCATCGGGTTGCGCGGGCTGCGGGCACTGCGCCGTACGTCATAGCGGACACCCGGGACTTCGCACCGAGCCCCCGTACCCCCTCGCCGAAACCGCTCCCACACCTGTGAAGGCGCTGTGAAACCCGGGGGAAACAGCGCCTCGGTAAGTTCTTTCCCCATCTGGTCAGAAAGCCCTTCCCCCAGGCGAAACCCGTGTGATTAGGTGAGCCGCGCCACTAGGGGAGTGGCGAAATCGTGCTGGCCAGGGGTAGGGCCTCTGAAGGGGCCTGGGGAGGGCACCACCATGCGATCTGTTCGCATGCGCGTTCTCGTGGCACTGCTCGTGCTCGCGATCGCGGGAATCGGCGGCTGGGAACTGCTGCCGTCGCAGGACAACAGGAACAGGACCATCGCGGTCGGTACGACGGACGCCGTCACGGACCTCGACCCGGCGGGCGCCTACGACGCCGGTTCCTGGGCCCTGTTCAGCAATGTCTTCCAGACGCTGCTGACATTCGAGCCGGGTGGCGTCGAGCCGGTCCCGGACGCGGCGAAGAGCTGCGCCTTCCAGGGCAGCGGTCTGCGGACGTACCAGTGCACACTGCGCTCCGGGATCACCTTCCCGAGCGGGCGCACGATGACGGCCGAGGACGTGAAGTACTCGTTCGACCGGGTCAAGAAGATCAACTCCGACGTCGGCCCGGCGTCGCTGTTCTCCACGCTCGCCTCGGTCACCGCGGACAACGCGACGACCGTCACCTTCCACCTGTCGTCCGCGGACGCCACCTGGCCCCTGAAGGTCGCCACGGGCGCCGGCGCGATCGTGGACAAGGACAAGTACCCGGCCGACTCCCTGCGCAAGGACACCGCCGTCGACGGCACCGGCCCGTACACCCTGACCTCGTACACCGAGAACCAGAAGGCGGTGCTCCGGCCGAACGGCGGCTACAAGGGCTACCTCAGCGGCACCGGCCGCCCGATCGAGCTGCGCTACTACGCGGACTCCGCGAAGCTCGACAGCGCCTGGAAGGCGGGGCAGGTCGACGTCGCCACCCGGGAGCTGCCGCCGGGCGTGCTGTCGGCGCTGAACCCGAGCGACCCCAACCAGCGGGTCACCGAGTCCGACAGCGCCGAGACCCGCAACCTGTACCTCAACACGCGCGCCGGCTCCCCCCTGCACGACGCGCGGGTGCGTCGCGCGATGGCCTGGCTGGTCAACCGCGAGGAGCTCGCCTCGACGGTCTACGAGGGCACGGTCGACCCGCTGTACTCGCTGATCCCGACCGGCATCCCCGGCCACACCACCTCGTTCTTCGACGACTACCCGACGCAGAGCCTGCAGAAGGCGCGGGCGCTGCTCACCCAGGCCGGGGTGTCCCTGCCCGTCCGGTTCACCTTCGGCTACGGCAGGAACCGGGGCGTGGGTGAGCAGGAGGCCGCGGCGCTGAAGAGGCAGCTGGAGGCCGGCGGCCTGTTCAAGGTGGACGTCCAGGGGTACGAGTGGACCGACTTCCAGAAGCGCTGGGCCACCGGGAAGATGGACGCGTGGGCGGTCGGCTGGGTGCCCGACTATCCCGACCCGGACACCTTCGGCGCGGCGCTCGTCGGCACGGGCTCCACGATGAGCACCGGGTACAGCAACAAGCTGGTCGACCATCTCATCCTGGACAGCCAGCAGTACGCCGACCGCAGCCGGGCCGCGAACGACTTCAAGGACATCCAGGCCGACGTCGCCCAGGACGTCCCGCTGATCCCGCTGTGGCAGCGCAAGGAGTACGTGGTCAGCACCGAGGACGTGGGCGGCAGCCAGTACCTCGACGACGGCACGGGTGTCTTCCGCCTGTGGCGTCTGCAGTGGATCTGATCAGCCGCCCCGCTCGTCGCGCCCCTTGGTCCCCCCGGTGCCCTCGGTCCCCTTGGTCCGCGGGTCCGGCAGTGCCTTCGTCATGCCGGGCAGGAAGTCCGTGAACAGCTCGTGGATCTCCAGGACCAGGGGGCGCAGCACGCGGAAGCGGGCGAGCGCCACCCCGCGGGCGGTCAGCCGGGCGCCGCGCCGGGCCAGCCGGTAACTGCGCTCGCGCCCTTCCGTCCGGTCGAAGACCCAGTACAGGACGAGGCCCATCTGGGCCAGCCACATCAACTCCGGGAGGACGTCCCGGAGTTCGGCCGGAACCTTGGACCTGGACCCGGCCAGCACCTCGCGGTGGACGGCGATGGCCTGCTCGCGGGCGTGCTCGCTCTCCGGGGAGAAGGGGCTGAGCGGGCTGTCGGGGTCGGCGGCGTTCTTGAAGAACTGCACGGCGAACTCGTGGTAGGGCCGGGCGATGTCGAGCCAGACCGTCAGCACGCCCGCGAGCCGCGCCTCCAGGTCGGTCTCCCGGTCCAGGACCTCGCGGACCGCCCTCTGGTGCTCGGCGGCGATCCGGTCGTAGAAGCCCTGGATCAGGTGTTCCTTGCCCTCGAAGTAGTAGTAGGCGTTGCCGACGGAGACCCCGGCCTCCTTGGCGATGGCCCGCATGGTGGTCTTGTCGTACCCGTGCTCCTGGAACAACCGCATCGCGGTCTCGAGGATCAGCGCGCGGGTCTGCTCGGACTTGCTGGCGGGGGAGTCGGCCGTCTCGGGGCCGTCGTTCATCGCGGGCACGGCAAAGAGCCTAACGAGTGACTCGGGTGCCCCGGGTGGTCAGCTCCGGCGGCCCAGTTCCGGGCGCTTGGTGTAGTCCGTGAAGCCGAGGACGTTGCCCCAGGGGTCGGCGAACTCCACGGTCCAGCCGGTGGCCACCTGGAAGACCTCGTCCAGCGGCGGGATGCCGGCCGCGGCCAGCTCCCGTGCCGCCGCCCGGGCATCCGGCACCTCCAGCCAGACGCGCGGCGAGGGCCAGGGCGGGGTCCTGCGGCCCACCGCCTCCTCCGCCTGCAGCAGGATCCCGGGTGTCTCCGCCCCGACCTTCAGCAGCGCGATACCGGCCTCGTCGAAGCGGAACCCGACGGTGAACCCGGCCCGCTCGTAGAAGCCGACGGCCTGGCCGAGGTCGCCGACGGGAAGCAACACGTTGTCGAAACCGAGCAGCTCGTAGGACTCATCGTCTGCCATGTCGTCAGATTAGAGCCGGGGGGAACACAAAGCGCGCAAACCCGGTCAAAAACGCCCGAGGGCCCCGCTTCCGGAGGATCGGAAGCGGGGCCCTCGGCGTGGGACCGGCAGGATCAGTAGCGGCGCGTGATCAGCGCGCGCTTCACTTCCTGGATCGCCTTGGTGACCTCGATACCGCGCGGGCAGGCGTCCGTGCAGTTGAAGGTCGTACGGCAACGCCACACGCCGTCACGGTCGTTGAGGATCTCCAGGCGCTGCTCGCCCGCCTCGTCACGGCTGTCGAAGATGAAGCGGTGGGCGTTCACGATCGCGGCCGGACCGAAGTACTGGCCGTCGTTCCAGAACACCGGGCAGGAGGAGGTGCAGGCCGCGCAGAGGATGCACTTCGTCGTGTCGTCGAAGCGCTCGCGGTCCTCGGCCGACTGCAGTCGCTCGCGGGTCGGCTCGTTCGTGTCCTTGGTGATCAGGAACGGCATGACGTCCCGGTACGCCTGGAAGAACGGCTCCATGTCCACGACGAGGTCCTTCAGGACCGTCAGGCCCTTGATGGGCTCGACCGTGATCGGCTTCTCGGGGTTGATGTCCTTGATCAGCGTCTTGCAGGCAAGGCGGTTCTTGCCGTTGATCCGCATCGCGTCCGAGCCGCAGATGCCGTGCGCGCACGAGCGGCGGAAGGTGAGGCTGCCGTCGAGGTCCCACTTGATCTTGTGGAGGCCGTCGAGGACACGCTCCTTCGGGTCGAGCTCCAGCTGGAAGTCTTCCCAGGTCGCCTCCGCCGAGACCTCCGGGTTGAACCGGCGGACCCGGAAGGTGACCGTGATGTAGGGGGAGTCGGCGAAGCCGGGCTCGGGCTTGCCGGCCGCCTCTTCCTTGTCCAGAACAGGGGTAGCCATCAGTACTTACGCTCCATCGGCTGGTAGCGGGTCTGGACGACCGGCTTGTAGTCGAGACGGACGGTTTCCGAGCCGTCGGCGCCGACCTCGCGGTACGCCATGGTGTGACGCATGAAGTTGACGTCGTCGCGGTTCGGGTAGTCCTCGCGGTAGTGACCGCCGCGGGACTCCTTGCGGGCCAGGGCGGACACCGCCATGACCTCGGCCAGGTCGAGCAGGTTGCCCAGCTCGATGGCCTCGAGGAGGTCCGTGTTGAACCGCTTGCCCTTGTCCTGGATCGCCACGTTCTTGTAGCGCTCCCTGAGCTCGGCGATCTTCTCGACGGCCGTCTTGATCGTCTGCTCGGTGCGGAACACCATGACGTTGGCGTCCATGGTCTCCTGCAGCTCGCGACGGAGCGTGGCCACCCGCTCGTTGCCGGTGGAGTTGCGCAGCCGCTCGATCTGCTCGACGACGAGCGACTCCGGGCTCTCCGGCAGCTCGACGAAGTCCGCCGTGTGGGCGTACTCGGCGGCGGCGATGCCGGCGCGGCGGCCGAAGACGTTGATGTCCAGCAGCGAGTTGGTGCCGAGGCGGTTGGCGCCGTGCACGGAGACGCAGGCGACCTCGCCGGCCGCGTACAGACCCGGGACGACGGTGGTGTTGTCCGCCAGGACCTCACCCTCGACGTTCGTCGGGATGCCGCCCATCGCGTAGTGCGCGGTCGGCTGGATCGGGATCGGGTCCGTGTACGGCTCGATGCCGAGGTAGGTGCGCGCGAACTCGGTGATGTCCGGCAGCTTGGCGTCCAGCTGCTCCGGCGGCAGGTGGGTCAGGTCGAGGTAGACGTGGTCGCCCTCGGGACCACAGCCGCGGCCCTCGCGGATCTCCGTGTAGATGGAGCGGGACACGACGTCACGGGACGCCAGGTCCTTCATGACGGGAGCGTACTTCTCCATGAAGCGCTCGCCGTCCTTGTTGCGCAGGATGCCGCCCTCGCCGCGGGCACCCTCGGT
The DNA here is from genome assembly GCF_020819595.1 of Streptomyces barringtoniae. GTDB lineage: Bacteria > Actinomycetota > Actinomycetes > Streptomycetales > Streptomycetaceae > Streptomyces > Streptomyces barringtoniae. The sequence goes on along the minus strand of NZ_JAJHNP010000008.1, from coordinate 126,402 downwards.
GAGCAGGATGCCCATGCGCCAGATGCCGGTCGGGTGGAACTGGAAGAACTCCATGTCCTCCAGCGGCAGACCCCGGCGGTAGACGGCGGCCTGGCCGTCACCGGTGAGGGTGTGCGCGTTGGAGGTCACCTTGAAGAACTTGCCGCAGCCGCCGGAGGCGTAGATGACGGCCTTCGCCTGGAAGACGTGGATCTCGCCGGTCGCCAGCTCGTAGGCGACGACACCGGCGGAGCGCTTGACCCCGTCGACCTCGGCGATCAGCTGGTCCAGGACGTAGAACTCGTTGAAGAACTCCACGCCCTCCTTGACGCAGTTCTGGTACAGCGTCTGGAGGATCATGTGGCCGGTGCGGTCCGCGGCGTAGCAGGACCGGCGGACCGGGGCCTCGCCGTGGTTGCGGGAGTGACCGCCGAAGCGGCGCTGGTCGATGGTGCCGTCCTTGGTGCGGTTGAACGGCAGGCCCATCTTCTCCAGGTCGAGGACGGCGTCGATGGCCTCCTTCGCGAGGATCTCGGCGGCGTCCTGGTCGACCAGGTAGTCACCGCCCTTGACCGTGTCGAAGGTGTGCCACTCCCAGTTGTCCTCCTCCACGTTGGCGAGCGCGGCGGCCATACCGCCCTGCGCGGCGCCCGTGTGGGAGCGGGTGGGGTAGAGCTTGGTCAGCACGGCGGTGCGGCTGCGCTTCGTCGCCTCGATGGCGGCACGCATGCCCGCGCCGCCGGCGCCGACGATGACGGTGTCGTACTTGTGGATCTTCATGATTCTCGCAGCCCCGTGCCTAGCGGATGTTCGGGTCGAAGGTGAAGATCACCAGCGTGCCCAGCAGGATGGTCCACACCGTGGCGGTGTACAGCAGGGCCTTCAGCCACATGCGGGAGCTGGCGCGCTCCGCGTAGTCGTTGATGACCGTGCGCAGGCCGTTGGCGCCGTGCAGCATCGCGAGCCAGAGCATCAGCAGGTCCCAGACCTGCCACCAGGGCGAGGCCCAGCGGCCGGCCACGAAGGCGAAGCCGATCTTGGAGACGCCGCCGTCCAGCACGAGCTGGATGAGCAGGTGGCCGATGACCAGGATGACCAGCACGATGCCGGACAGGCGCATGAACAGCCAGGCGGCCAGCTCGAAGTTGCCCCGGGTCGACTTCGGGGACTTCTTGGTGCGCTTGCGCGGCGCCTCGATCAGCGGGGCCGGGTTGTCGACGGTGTAGACGGGGGCGCCCTCGACGGGGCCGACTCCGGACGCGGTGGTTTCAGTCGTGGACATCGGCGTCAGCTCCCGAACAGGACACGAGCGGCGTGGCCGAGCACGGGGTAGATCGCGCCGGCCATCAGGACGACCCAGACACCCATCACGGTCCAGAACATCTGCTTCTGGTAGCGCGGGCCCTTCGACCAGAAGTCGACGGCGATGACGCGCAGGCCGTTGAGCGCGTGGAAGAGGATGGCGGCGACGAGGCCGTACTCCAGCAGCGCGACGATCGGCGTCTTGTACGTGGCTACGACCTTGTCGTAGTCCTCGGGGGAGACACGCACGAGAGCGGTGTCCAGCACGTGAACGAACAGGAAGAAGAAAATGAGGACGCCGGTGACTCGGTGAGCCACCCAGGACCACATTCCTTCCCGGCCGCGGTACAGCGTTCCAGCCGGCACGGAAGTCCCTCCGGGAGCGGGGATTGGGGCCGCGCCGGCTTCGGTGTCGGGCGGGCCCGGCCGGGTACGGTCCACCGGCCCCCAGCATCGTAGCGAGACGCTGCGCTGTGCTTTACGGGGGGCCTACCTGTGTGATCAAACTGGCACCGGATGGGGGAGCGGGTGGGCGGCAACCGGGGTGGGGTGTCCCGCTATCTCCCCGGTGCGGATGCGTTGCGGCTGGTCGCGCCCCGCGGCGGAGCCGCTGATGGGTGCAGTCCCGCGCCCCTCAGGCAGGTGCCCAGCCTGCTTCTCGCCAGGCGCCGGAGTTCCTCCGCCGCTATGACCCGCTCCTCCTCCGGATCGTTTGTCAATCGTGATCGGATGCCTTCGAGGATCCGGTCGAGGGATTCGTCCGGGTGGGTGTCGCCCAGGTAGATGACGAACGCGTGTCCGAATCTGGCCTCGTAGGCCGCGTGGGCCGCGCTCAGGGCCATGTGGGCTGCCGAGTAGGTGCCCTCGGGCAGGTCCGGGAGGGTCTCTCCGGCCAGGGCCTCCGACAGGTCGCCCGGTGGCAGGTCGTATGCCGCCTCGTCCGCCGCGGCCAGGAGGGAGTCCAGGTCGGGGTAGGGGCGGTGGTCCGCGACGCGGTGGGACCAGCGCAGGCTGTGGAGGCAGTGCAGCAGGAGGGCGCGTGCCTCGTCGGCGGGTGCCGCGTTGAAGGCGTCGAGGGGCTTGGGGAGATACGGAAGGCGGTGGGCGGGCAGCGTGGGTCCTCGCGTCACATGTGGCGTGGCAGGGGATGCTGTGAAAGGTGTGTCGTCAGGTTATCGAGAGTGGTCACTGTGTGTCCGTGTGATGCCTGAAATTCACCCGAACGGGAGAGTTTCAGAACGCTTGAGTGACGGGTGAAGCCCGGATCGGTCGTACGTTGGCAGCGTGACCCAGCACAAGCGCCGTGCTTCGGCGCAACAGGTGATACGCAAGCGGGCGGTCGTGGCCGCCGCGGTAGTGGGGACGGTCGCGATCGGCACGGGGGTCGGCGTGTGGGCCTCGTCGGGCGGGGGCGGCGGGACGTCGCAAGGGGGTGCGCGGCAGTCGTCGTCCGGCCGGATGGCCGGTACCGTCTCCGGCGGGGCGGCCACGCCGTCGGCGAGTCCGACGCCCAGCCGGTCCTATCCGCTCTCCCGGGCGCCGCGCACGATACCCGCGGTGCGTTCCCACACTCCGGCGCGCGGGCCGGGCTGGAAGCCGCAGAAGGCGGACCGGGTGGTGATCAGCGACGGGGAGCTGGCCGACGAGGGGCGGCTGGTGGCCGGGGAGCTGGGGCTGACCTACGCGGGGGAGAAGGACGACGTGCAGGCGGGGGACGTCCGGCTGGCGCTCGGCGGCGGGGGCGGGAACCAGGAGTCGTACACCATGACCGTCCGCGACGGGCGGGTCGACATCAGCGGGCCCGGCGAGGCCGGGGTCTTCTACGGCACCCGCACCCTGAAGCAGGAGGTGCACGGCGGCGGCACGGCCCCCGAGGGGGTCGTACGGGACGAGCCGGCCAAGCCGGTGCGCGGCTTCAATCTGGACATCGCCCGCAAACCGTACTCCGAGTCCTGGATAGAGGACCGAATACGGGAGCTGGGGGACCTGAAGTTCAACGAGCTGGGGCTGCACTTCTCCGACGACCAGGCCTTCCGGATCGAGTCCAGCACCCACCCCGAGATCGTCTCGCCGAACCATCTGACCAAGGCGCAGGTCAAGCGGATCGTGGACCTGGCGAACAGCCGGCACATCACCGTCGTGCCCGAGATCGACTCGCCGGGGCACCTGGGCGCCGTCCTCGCCGCCCACCCGGACCTCCAGCTGCGCAACGCCGGCGGGGTCGCCACCAAGGGCGCCATCGACATCTCCAAGCCCGCCTCCGCGAAGCTCGTGGACGATCTGCTGAACGAGTACGCGGGGCTGTTCACCGGCAGCCAGTGGCACCTCGGCGGTGACGAGTACCAGGCGCTGACCGTGAAGGCCCCCCAGACCTCCTATCCGCAGCTCGCGGCCGCCGCCCGGCAGAAGTACGGCTCGAGCGGCACGGTAGCCGACCTCGCCACCGGCTGGCTGAACGACCGCGCCGCCACCGTCCGCGCCCACGGCAGGACCATGCGCGCCTGGAACGACGGCTTCTACCGCGGCACGTCCGTGCAGGCGGCCAAGGACCTCCAGGTCGCCTACTGGACCGGCAAGGAGATCGGCGCCCGGCAGCCGGTCGACTACCTGAGCGCGGGCCGGAAGGTCATCAACTACAACGACGAGTTCCTCTACTACGTCCTCGGCCAGCCGCAGACCTTCGTCTATCCGACCGGGCGGCGGATCTACGAGCAGTGGAACCCGCGGGTGCTGCGCGGCACGACCGCCGTACCGGCGAGCTACGACGGCCAGATCCTCGGCGGGTCGTTCGCGGTCTGGAGCGACTTCCCGAACGCCCAGACCGAGGCCCAGGTCGCGGCCGGCATCCGGATGCCCCTGCGGGCCACCGCCCAGAAGCTGTGGGACCCGGGCGCGCCGGCGTTGTCCTGGACCGGCTTCCAGAACCTGGCGAACCGGCTGGGCTGACTTGGCTCAAAACATCCGCTGTGACACTCCCGCGCCGTATCACGCAGTAAAGGGAAGTGCGGGCTCCGTAACGGTCGGCGCCCCGGCGAGGGAGACATTTCATGAGCCTGGTGGAACGGATCGCACAGGCCGACGAACGCGGACTGGCCGCCAGTGGGCTGGCTTGTTTGGATCGGTGCCTGCCGCTGCTCGGCGCCGACGACGAGTTGCTGCGGCCGCTGTGGGCGAGCCTTGCCGACGGCTCGGACTGGGGGGCGAGCCTGGAGAAGGCCCGGGATGCCCTCGGCGCCGAGGAGCCCGGCGACGACGAGGCCGCGCGGCTGGCCCGCCGCATGCTGCAGGCGGCCCCGGCCGAGCGCACCGCCGACGCGGTACGGCCCTGGGCCGACGCCTGCTCGGTCGCCTCCCTGCGCATACACCGGCTGCTCGACCCCGCGGCGGACGGTACGTCGGCGACCGAGGGGCTCGACGCCGGTCGGGCCGGGGACACCGAGGATCTGCCTCCGCTGGTCGCGGCGGAGCTGCGCCGGCAGACGGCGGTGCTGGACCTCCTCGCCGAGCACGGCCCGCACGGCCTGCGCCGCGCCCTGGACCTGTCGATCGAGGGACGGCGGATCCTGCGCGCGGTGGTGTCGCGGCGGGCCCGCAGCGGGGCCTGAGCGGCGCCGCGGCCACGGCGATCCGATGGTCAAACCCCTCTGTGTGCGCGAGTTCTGTGCCTGTCGTGCGGTGGACGTGGGGTAGTTCCGCGACGGTTGCCGAAACGTTTCGGAATGGCGTGACGGATGATCGGTCCGGCTCGCTCTTCCCTATGTGACAGCCCATTACGTGACAGCACAGCAGGAGACCAGGCCGCACGCCGCGGCGAAGCCCGTGCGGTGGGCCGCGGACGCCGTGGCGACCATGCGCGAGGGCGCGCGGGTGCGGCTCGACTACTCGGCGCAGAGCCTGTGGCGGGTGGACCGGATGATCGAGGAGATCCGGCGCGAGGGACCGCCGTACGCCGCCGTCGAGAGCGTGCTGCGCGGCTTCGGTGCCTACGCCGGCGAGGTGATCGTCCGGCACAGCGGCGCCGAGTGGTGGACGACCGGCGGCGACCACTGGGTGCGCACCCCCGACGGCCGGCTCTGGGACCCCATCGAGGAGGCCCGGCGCGTCTACGACGGCCAGGGCTCGCTGCGCCTGCTCTGCCGGGACGCCACGGGCTCGCGCTGACGTCCGGCGACCCGCCGGAGCGTCACTTCCGCCTTCGGCAAGGCACATCGCCTCGCTGTGACACTTCTGTGAGGCCCGGCGCTGATCATCGTGGAGGGCGGAGACACGGCCGGAGCGTGTCGGACCGTGAGGGACGTGCCACGCAGTGGCCATGAACTCGGCGCGAACGAGGACGTCTTGGGCCAGGCAGGGGAACCCCGCCGCCCGCAGTCGCGGGACGGGGAGCTGGGTGCGGCCGTCGCGCGGGCCCAGGACGGCGACGAGACCGCCTTCGCGGTCGCCTACCGGATCGTGCAGCCCGGCCTGCTCGGCTATCTGCGGGGCCTGGTCGGCGAGGACGCCGAGGACGTGGCGTCCGAGGCCTGGCTGGAGATCGCCCGCGACCTGAGCCGCTTCAGGGGCGACGGCGCCGGCTTCCGTGGCTGGACCGCGACCATTGCCAGGCACCGCGCCCTGGACCATCTGCGCCGCCGGCGGGTACGGCCCCAGGCCGCGCCGCTGGAGCACGACGCGCTGGAGCTGCCCGGCCGGCTCGACACCCAGGACCAGGCCCTGGAGTCGCTGTCCACCGCACGGGCGCTGGAGCTGGTGCGCACCCTGCCGCGCGACCAGGCCGAGGCCGTACTGCTCCGGGTGGTCGTCGGTCTCGACGGCCCGGCCGCCGCACGCGTCCTCGGCAAGCGCCCCGGCGCCGTCCGCACGGCCGCGCACCGCGGGCTGAAGCGCCTCGCCGGGCAGCTGGGCGTCCGGGACGCGGCGACCGGGGTGTGACGGACGGCGGCACCCGGAACGGGACGCTGGGTGAGTCGACATGAACGGTGCCGGCCGCGAGCCGTATGGATACGGGAGGGCGGTCGGTCCCGGGGTCCGCAGGAGGCCCGGGGGGACGGTACGTCTTCGGTGAGCCGGGCGAGGACGGGATCGGGCATGGGTGAACGGCACGGCGGCGACGGCCCCTTCGGACGCCGGCGCGCGCACCCCGGCGGCCCCCTCTTTGCACCGGGCCGGGCCTACGCGGACCAGGCCGACGCGGACCGTGCGGACTCCCGGTTCGAGGCGCGGCTCGGTGCCGCCCTGCGCACCCGCGGCGTCGACGCCGAGGCCGAGCGCCGGGCCGTGGCCGCCTTCCGCGCCGCCCATGCGACGCAGGCGTCCCGCGCCCGCACCCGGCGCCGGGACGACTGGCGGCCCGCCGCGCCGAGGCGTGCCCGGGTGTCGCTGAAGGCCACGCTCTCGGTGGTGCTCGCGAGCCTCACGCTGGGCGGTGTCGCCTTCGCGGCGATCGGCTCCGCCGGATCCGGCACCCACGCCCGCCCCGGCACCTCGCTTCCGGCCCACCAGCCGGCGAGCACCCCGGAACGGCCGTCCGCTGCCGGCACGTCCGCCGGGACCGCCCACCCGCCGTCCGGCATCCCGTCCGCGCGCCCGCACCATCCGGACACCGCCCGGGACACCGTGGCCCACTGCCGTACCTACGAGCGGGCCGGGAACCGGGGCGGCGCCCTGGACGCGACGGCCTGGCAGCGGCTCGTCTCGGCGGCGGGCGGCGAGGACAAGGTGGCGGCCTACTGCGCGGCCCAGATGAAAGCCGCAGAGGGGAAGCGGGACGACAACGGCGGCAATAGCGCCACAAACGGTGGCAATTCGGGTCGTAAGGCCCCCGGGAAGAAGTAGCCCCCGCCACCCGGGCGTACCGCGAAAGGCAACGGCCGGGGCCGCCACCCCCCACAGGAGAGGCCCCGGCCGTCGCGCTGACGAGCCGCGAGCGGCCCGTACTCTCTACAGCGCCGTGCGTGCTGTTTCTGTCACACCCGGCCACCGCCGAACCTCACCCTGCGCACATCCGCACCCGGTCACGAGTTAGTTGCATCTTCTACGGACATGGACGTGGAGCGGTTTCACGCCGTAACGTGCCTTTCGCGCCGACCGGGATACAGGCGTAAAGGGAGTCAGGTGCTGGGGGACGACGCGGAGCTGACCGCCGCGGTGCGATCGGCGCAGGACGGTGACGAGACCGCGTTCCGTACTGTGTACCGCGCGGTGCATCCACGGCTGCTCGGATACGTACGCACGCTGGTCGGCGATCCGGATGCCGAGGACGTGACGTCCGAAGCCTGGCTCCAGATCGCCCGCGACCTCGACCGGTTCAGCGGGGACGCCGACCGCTTCCGCGGCTGGGCCGCCCGGATTGCCCGCAACCGCGCCCTGGACCACATACGCATGCGTGGCCGCCGCCCCGCCATAGGCGGCGACGAGACGGAACTGACCGGCCGGGCCGCCGAGTCCGACACGGCCGGCGAGGCCCTCGAGGCCCTGACCACCGACAGCACCCTCTCCCTCATCGCCCGGCTGCCCCAGGACCAGGCCGAGGCGGTCGTCCTGCGGGTCGTGGTCGGCCTCGACGCCAAGAGCGCCGCCGAGACCCTCGGCAAACGCGCCGGTGCCGTCCGCACCGCGGCGCACCGCGGCCTGAAGCGGCTCGCGGAGCTGCTCGGCGACGATCCGGAATCGGCGGGCGTGCTCGACGCGCTCCCGCCGCAGCGAGAACCGCGCGGCCGCGCGGTGTCGTCCGCAACTGTGACGGATACGCGTGCGCGGACGCAGAAGGACATGTGATGGCCGACGAGCAGTACAAGTGGCTGAACCGTGAGACGGCGGAACGCCTGCTGCGCGGTGAGCCGCTGGAAGCCGTCGACGCCTCCGCCCGTGACCAGGCCGAACGCCTCTCCCGGGCGCTCGGTGCGCTGACCTCTCGGACGGCTCCCGCCACCGGTGAACTCGCCGGTGAGGAGGCCGCCCTGGCCGCGTTCCGCAAGGCCCGCGAGGCCGCCGTTGCCGAGGGGCCCGCCGTCGGCCGTGCCGAGGGCGCCTCCGGCCTGCCCGTGCCCGGCAGCGACGCGGGGCTGGTCCGCATCGGCGCCCCGGCCCGTACCGGAATGCCCGTCCGCCGCCCCCGCTGGGGCCGCCCCGTGCGGCTGGCGCTGGCCGCGGCGGTGGCCGTGGGCACGGTCGGCGGGGTCGCCATGGCCGCAGGTACCGGGATGCTGCCCACGCCGTTCGGGCCCGAGCACCCCGCCGCCTCCGTCTCCGCCGACCCGTCCTCCCCGACGCCGCTCGCCTCGGTGCCGCAGGGCACCCCGGGCACGACTGCGGGGCCCGGCGCGCCGAGCGGCAGCGCGGGCACGAACCGCGGCGGCACCTCCGGCGAGGCCGTGGTACCGGGCGACCGCAACGACCGGAGCACCTCTCCCGGCACCGGCGACTCCTCCGGCACCCCCGGCGGCCGGTGGCGGGATCTTGCCTCGGCCTGCCGGGACATCCGCGACGGCAAGGAGCTGGACTCCGGCCGCCGGCGCGCCCTGGAGCACCTGGCGGGCGGCAGCGGCCAGGTGAGCCGGTACTGCAAGGTCGTCCTGGCCGCCGTCGACTCGGCCGACGGCACGGCGGGCGGCGGCAAGGGCGACGAGAACGGCAACAAGGGCAAGGGCAACGGAAGCGGCCAGGGCGGCGACGAGGAAGGCAACCCCGGCCACGGCGCTGACGGCCACTCCGGCTGGGGCGGCAACCCCGGCGAGGGCAACGGCGGCAAGGGCAGCGGCGGCGGAAAGGGCCGGCACGGCGACGATGTCGCGCCCGCTCCCACGGTCTTCTCCCCGACCCACCCCGCCCGGACCACCGGCATCCGGCTCGGCCCGACGCCGAGCCCGACGTACACCGCTCTCTGATCCGGCCGGATCGGAGGATGATCCGGTCGGTCCGCAGCCCGCTCAGGCGCTCGGCGCGCTCTCCCCTTCTCCCCTCTTTTACCCATCTGACCTGCGCTTTTGCGGTCCGCGAAAAATTCTTCGCGCGGGGTGTGACGTTTTTGGCACCCGGTACGCAGTACTGAGTGAGCCGACTGGTCATCGGCCGTCGCACTGAGCCGGGGTTCCCCCCGTACCCACGGCTCGTGCACCTGGCGCGGGCGGGACACGTTCCCCCGGTCCCGCCCGCGCCCCGCAATCCCGCCTCACCAGTGGACGACCACCTTGTCGCCCACCCGCACCTGAGCGAAGAGCTGCCGGATCGCCGTCGCGTCCCGGACGTTCACGCACCCGTGCGAGGCTCCCGCGTAGCCGCGCGCCGCGAAGTCGTACGAATAGTGCACGGCCTCGCCGCCGCTGAAGAACATCGCGTACGGCATCGGCGAGTGGTAGAGCGTCGACACCCAGTTCCGCTCCTTGCGGTAGACATGGAACACACCCTCCCGGGTCGGCGTGTACTGCGCCCCGAACCGCACCGCCGTCGTCGAGAGCGTCCGCCCGTCGACCATCCAGCGCAGCGTCCGCGTCGTCTTGTCGATGCACAGCACGCGCCCGGTCATACAGCGCGGATCGGGCGCGCCGGCCGGCTGACCGCCCATCAGGTACAGCTCCCACGTGCCGGGCTGGTGGGTCATCCCCACCAGCCGCTGCCAGGTGACGGTGTCCGTCCGCCCGGTCCGCGGCAGCCCGCGCTTGCCCTGGAACCCCTGGACGGCCTGCTCGGTCGGAGCGTCGTACGACCCCGTCGGCCCCTCGAACAGCCAGCCCAGCTGGCGCAGCCGGGCCTGCAGATCCCGTACGCCCGCCCCGCTGTCGCCGCGCGAGTACATCGGCCGGGGAACGGGCGCGGGAGCCGGCGCGGCCGGGGAGGGCAGCCGGGGAGCGGGCGTGGCGGAGGCCGGCTGCTCCGTCCGGGTGGACTGTGCCGGGCGGCTTTCCAGGGGCGGCGCCGGGCTCTGGGCGTGCACCGGGGCCCGGGGCTTGCCGTCGGCGTCCGTGGGCTGCACGGTGCAGCCGCACAGGGCGGTGAGGGCGGCGAGTGCGGTGGCCGACGTCAGGACGGCGGGTCTTCGCGAGATCGTCATGCCGGGATGCTTCCCCGCGTGACCGCCGCCGAACGACGGGGCATGGTGAGGGTGACAAGACGTACTCCGGAGGCATCCATGACGCGTGAGTCCGAGTCGGGACTGCCCATCGAGCCGGTCTACGGGCCGCAGGACCTGCAGGGCTGGGACCCGGCCGGGAGACTGGGCGAACCGGGCATGTACCCCTTCACCCGCGGGGTCTACCCGACCATGTACACCGGACGCCCCTGGACCATGCGCCAGTACGCGGGCTTCGGCACGGCCGCCGAATCCAACGCCCGCTACCGGCAGCTGATCGCCCACGGCACCACGGGCCTCTCGGTCGCCTTCGACCTGCCCACCCAGATGGGCCACGACTCCGACGCGCCCCTCGCGCACGGCGAGGTCGGCAAGGTGGGCGTGGCGATCGACTCGATCGAGGACATGCGGGTGCTGTTCGACGGCATTCCGCTCGACCAGGTCTCCACGTCGATGACGATCAACGCCCCGGCCGCCCTCCTGCTGCTGCTCTACCAGCTGGTGGCGGAGGAACAGGGCGCGCGCGCCGACCGGCTGACGGGCACGATCCAGAACGACGTGCTGAAGGAGTACATCGCGCGGGGGACGTACATCTTCCCGCCGAAGCCGTCCCTGCGCCTGACGGCGGACATCTTCAAGTACTGCACCGCAGAGATCCCGAAGTGGAACACGATCTCGATCTCCGGCTACCACATGGCCGAGGCCGGGGCGTCGCCCGTCCAGGAGATCGCCTTCACCCTGGCGGACGGCATCGAGTACGTCCGCACTGCGGTCGCGGCGGGTATGTCCGTCGACGACTTCGCGCCGCGCCTGTCCTTCTTCTTCGTCGCCCGTACGACGCTGCTGGAGGAGGTCGCCAAGTTCCGCGCCGCCCGCAGGATCTGGGCGCGGGTGATGCGGGAGGAGTTCGGCGCCCGGAACCCCAAGTCCCTGATGCTCCGCTTCCACACCCAGACGGCGGGCGTCCAGCTGACGGCCCAGCAGCCGGAGGTGAACCTGGTCCGGGTCGCGGTGCAGGCCCTGGCCGCGGTGCTGGGCGGCACCCAGTCCCTGCACACCAACTCCTTCGACGAGGCGATCGCGCTGCCGACCGACAGGTCCGCCCGGCTGGCCCTGCGCACCCAGCAGGTGCTGGCCCACGAGACGGACGTGACGGCGACGGTGGATCCCTTCGCGGGGTCGTACGCGGTGGAGCGGATGACGGACGACGTGGAGGAGGCAGCCGTCGATCTGATGCGGCGGGTGGAGGACCTGGGCGGGGCGGTCGCGGCGATCGAACGGGGCTTCCAGAAGGCCGAGATCGAGCGGAACGCGTACCGGATCGCCCAGGAGACGGACTCCGCGCAGCGGGTGGTGGTCGGCGTGAACCGTTTCCGGCTGGACGAGGAGGAGCCGTACGAGCCCCTGCGCGTCGACCCGGCCATCGAGGCCCGGCAGGCGGAGCGCCTGGACAAGCTCCGGGCCGAGCGGGACCAGCGGGCGGTCGACTCGGCGCTGGAGGCGCTGCGGAAGGCGGCGGAGGGGGAGGAGAACGTCCTGTACCCGATGAAGGATGCGCTGCGGGGGCGGGCGACGGTGGGGGAGGTGTGCAACGCGCTGCGGGGGGTTTGGGGGGCGTATGAGCCCTCGGAGGTGTTCTGACTCCCCGGAACCGGAGTGTCAGACCCCCGTGCGACACTCCTTTCCATGTTCGGCGTCATCGACCTCCCCACCTATCTGGCAGGACTCGTCCTGATCGTCCTGCTGCCCGGGCCCAACTCCCTCTACGTCCTCTCCGTGGCCGCCCGGCGCGGCGTGCGGGCCGGTTACACCGCGGCCGCCGGGGTGTGGTGCGGGGACACCGTGCTCATGACGCTGTCCGCCGCCGGAGTCGCCTCGCTGCTCAAGGCCAACGCCCTGCTCTTCGGGATCGTGAAGTACGCCGGTGCCGGATATCTGACCTGGCTGGCGATCGGGATGCTGCGGGCCGCCTGGCAGATGTGGCGGACCCGCAGAGAGCAGGCCGTGGCGGAGGAGGCCCCGTCCGGCACCGGAGACGAGCGGCCCTTCCGGCGGGCGTTCGTCGTCAGTCTCTTCAACCCCAAGGCGATCCTGTTCTTCGTCGCCTTCTTCGTGCAGTTCGTGGACCCCGGCTATGCCTATCCGGCCCTGTCCTTCGTCGTCCTCGGCACCTTCGCCCAGCTGGCCAGCTTCCTCTATCTCAGCGCCCTGATATTCAGCGGCACGCGCCTCGCCGCCGCGTTCCGCCGCCGCAAGCGCCTGTCGGCGACGGCCACTTCGGTGGCGGGCGCGCTGTTCCTGGGGTTCGCCGTGAAGCTGACGCTGGCCAGCGCGTAGGACAGGGTCAGACGCCGACCCCGGCCAGGTAGGCCTCGACGCCGTCCGACGAGTCTCCCGCCCAGCCCACATAGCCGTCCGGGCGGATCAGGAAGGTGCCCGGGCCGTAGGACTGCGGTGCCGCCGGGAGAGCTCGCACGCCGGTGAGCGGGGTCGGCGCGCCCAGCAGTGTCCAGTGCGGGCCGCGGAACGCATCGAAGAGGCGGATGCCGGACACCGTGCCGTCCGGGGCGCGGTCGCCCGCCCGGATTCCGGTCGGGTTCTGCCGCCTCTCCACGGTCAGGGAGGACTCCCGGTAGTCCAGCCCCAGCTGTACCGTCGCCCTTCCGCGCCGTACCTCGCCGCGGTGGACGCCCGTCGACAGGTCCAGCATGGCCGCCGCGTTCGCCCGGCGCTCCTCCTCGTAGCTGTCCAGCAACGCCTGCGGCGCCCCGCCGTGCAGCACCGCGCCCAGCTTCCAGCCCAGGTTGTAGGCGTCCTGCACGCTGGTGTTCAGGCCCTGGCCGCCGGCCGGGGAGTGGAGGTGGGCGGCGTCGCCGGCGAGCAGGACCCGGCCCGCCCGGAAGCGGTCCGCGAGGGCGGCGCGGGGGCGGAAGCCGGAGGACCAGCGCAGCTCGGTGACGTCCCCGGCGTCCAAGTGGGTGCAGGCGGCGACCAGCTCGCGGATGCCGTCCAGGGTCAGGTCGGGTTCCGTGCCCTCCGCGAGGCGTGCCTGCAGCTGGAAGTCGTCCGTGCCGGCCAGCGGGCACAGGCCGACGGCGGTGCCGTCGTCCTTGGGGAAGACGTGCCAGGAGTCCCGGTCCAGGCCCGTCAGCCGTACGTCCGCCACCAGGAACGGCGCCGGGTCGACCGTCTCCCCGGCCATGCCCACGCCCACCGCGCGCCGGACCACCGAGCGTCCGCCGTCGGCCGCGACGACGTACGCCGAGCGCACGGCCCCACCGTCGGCGAACCGCACGGTCACGCCCTCGGCGTCCTGCTCCAGGTCCGTCACCTCGCGCCCGAAGTCCACCGCGCCGCCCAGCTCCAGCAGCCGCGCGTACAGGATCTCCTGCGTCCGCCACTGCGCGACCATCCACGGCTCGGTGTACGGCGTGCCCTCGTCCGCCTCGATCCTCTCGAACATCGCCTGCTCGCCGACCCGTTCGCCGTCCTTCCAGGTCAGGCGGTTCGGGTAGGGGCGGCCCGCCGCCCGGATGGCGTCCGCTACGCCCAGGTCGTCGAAGACCTCCAGGGTGCGCGGCTGGAGCCCCTTGCCGCGCGAGCCGGGGAACAGCCCCTCCGCCCGCTCCACCACCAGCGCGTCCACGCCCCGCCGGACCAGGTCGATGCCGAGGGTCAGGCCGGTGGGACCCGCGCCCACGATCAGGACATCCATCCCGAATCTCCTTAACGTCGTTAAGTGTCGTCGCCCCCGAGAGTGCCCTTAACGCTGTTAAGCTGTCAAGTGTGAGCCCCGAGAAACGCGCCCCCCTGGACCGCCGACGCGTCGCCGGCACCGCCCTGCGGCTGCTCAACGAGGTCGGCCTGGACGGCCTGACCCTGCGCGCCATCGCCAAGGAACTGGACGTCAAGGCGCCCGCGCTGTACTGGCACTTCAAGGACAAGCAGGCGCTGCTGGACGAGATGGCGACGGAGATGTACCGGCGGATGGCCGCCGGCACCACGCTCGATCCCGCCGACAGCTGGCAGGAGCGGCTGTGCAAGGCCGGCCGCGGACTGCGGACCGCCCTGCTCGGCTACCGCGACGGCGCCAAGGTCTTCAGCGGCTCACGCTTCACGGGCACGGAGCACGCCCCCCAGCAGGAGGCCCTTCTGCGGCTGCTGACGGAGGCCGGATTCAGCCTCGCCCAGGCCGTCCACGCGGGCCGCACGGTGAACGCCTACACCATCGGCTTCGTCACCGAGGAGCAGGGCGTACAGCCCCTCCCGGGCGAGCGCCGGGAGGGGTACGACATCGAGGAACGCGCCCGGCGGTTGGCCGGCCACCCGCTCGCCGCCGAGGCCGGCAAGCTGCTCTTCGACGGTTACGACGAGCAGTTCGAGGAGGGGCTGGCGATCGTGATCGCGGGGATCGGGGCGCGGTACGGGATCGGCTGAGCGGCGGTCAGCGCCGGGCGGCGCGTGCCCGGCGGATCGCCCGGGTGACCATCGGCGGGAGCAGGTCCACGGCGATCCGGCGGCCCCGGCCCGGGCCGCGCCGCGGCGTGCGCCCGACCGGCGTCTGCGCGGGAGAGGGAGAGGGCGCCGAGGCCTCCTGGGGCACCGGTGCCGGCTCCGGCTCCGCGTCCGCGTGCTTGGAGGGCGGGAACTCCGGCGCCCGCATCCCCTTCGACTTCAGCCGGACGATCCGGTGCCCGGCGGCCTCCTGGACGCTCAGGTGGCAGTCGGACCGCTCCCGCACCATGGCCAGCAGTTCCTCCTGGACCGGCTCCGGGTCGCCCCAGGTGCCGTAGAGCTTCTGGGTGCTCAGGCATATCGGGCGCAGGCCGCGGTTGAGCACGGCCTCCCAGGTGGCGATGGAGACTCCGGGGGTGTGCTCGGAGCGGAAGTCGTCCAGGACCACGATCCCGTCCGGGAGCAGCAGATCGCGGGCGGTTCCGATGTCGCCGTGCACATGCTCGTACAGGTGGGAGGCGTCGATGTGCACGAACCGGCAGGAGTCCGGCTCGACCTCGCCGGGCACCAGCGAGCTGGGGCCCTGCAGCACACGGGGCAGTTCGTCGTGGAAGGAGAGGTAGTTGTCCTCGAAGGCGCGGCGGGTCAGCGCGCTGTACGACTTCGACGACTCCGCCTGGTTGGCGTCGTCCGGCGCGTCGCCCTCGAAGAGGTCGCACACCGTGTACCGCTCGCCCGGCTGCTGGTGCCGGCCGGTGAAGATCGCGCTCTTGCCCATGTAGACCCCGACTTCGAGCAGATCACCCCGTATGTCGGTGGTCTCCTGCCGGTTCAGGAACCAGTCGAAGAGCAGCTGGTCGAGCACCGGGAACCAGCCGGGGACGTCGTCGAGACGGCGGGGCGGTCGGGTCGCTTCCTGGATGGTGGCCATGCGGGGTGGGCACTCCCTCGGTACGGCGGCTGTGGGTTCCCTGCGGGGGGCCTGTGCGGCAAGGGCTTTACGGTGCCTGCCCGAGGAGCAGGTTCAAAACCCAAGACCAGGTGAACGGCTGCCCAACTTCCGTTCCTTCAGCGCCCGCTTCAGCCGCGGCCCGAACGGCTTCTCCACGAACCGGTGGATCAGCCAGGCCAGCACCAGCATGCCGAACACGGTCACCGCGAGCGTCGGCCACGCGGGCAGGCCGAGCCCCCGGTGCAGCACCCTTATGACGAACCAGCCGAGGTGCTCGTGGACCAGGTAGAACGGGTACGTCAGCGCGCCCGCCGTGACCAGCCAGGACCAGGAGGCCCAGCGCGTCCAGCCCAGTGCCACGGCGGCGACGGCCGCGAAGGCGACGGTGACGATCAGGACGACGACGTAGGGGTCGCGGTGCGGGTGCGGACCCCACAGGCCACGGGTGGCCTCGCTCTGGGCGAGCAGCCAGGACATCGCGACTATGCCCCACGCGAGCAGGTCACTGCCGAAGCGGTGTATCAGGTACAGCGCCAGACCGCCTATGAAGAAGGGGGCGTACTCGGGCATGACGACCTGGTTCAGCAGCTCGTTGCCGGACGAGTGGCACAGCACGGCCGCCACGGTCCACACGCACGCGAACAGCACCACCCGGCGGTAGGTCACCC
Organism: Streptomyces barringtoniae; assembly: GCF_020819595.1. GTDB lineage: Bacteria > Actinomycetota > Actinomycetes > Streptomycetales > Streptomycetaceae > Streptomyces > Streptomyces barringtoniae. The sequence continues at coordinate 109,979 of NZ_JAJHNP010000008.1, read as the reverse complement.
CGCGCAGGACGACGAGCAGCGCGAACAGCACGTAGAAGCGCACCTCGACCCAGAGCGTCCAGCACACGCCCAGCACCCGGGTCGCGCCCATCGGCTGCTGGAGCATCGTCAGGTTCACCAGGAACTCGTCGAGCCGGACCGGGTGGACGACGACGGGCAGGGCCAGGGACGCCCCCGTGACCAGGACCAGGGCCACCCAGTACGCGGGGTACAGGCGGGACACCCTGGAGCGGAAGAAGTCACCGAGGGTGCGGCCCCAGCTGCTCATGCAGATCACGAAACCGCTGATGACGAAGAAGAGCTCGACGCCGAAATTGCCGTAGACGGCGGCGCGGGACAGGCCCGGGAAGAGGTGGCCCGGGCTCCCGTGCCAGGAGGCGGAGACCGTGCCGCCGCGGCCGGTGTAGTGGTAGAGGCAGACCATCAGCGCGGCGACGAGCCGCAGACCGTCCAGGGCGAGCAGACGGCTCCTGGGCCTGGAGGCGGGGGCCGTTCCGGGGGCGGCGGGAACGGGAGCGGCGGTGAGGGCGGGGGATGAAGCAACCATGGTGTGGGGCGCCTTGCCAGGGTCTCGGCGCCTCACACCCACGACCGGGCCGTTCGGCACACTGTTCGTCAACTGGTCGGTGAACGTTCACTCGGTGCTGTCAGCGGCGCACCGAATTGCGCAGACTGCGCGCCTTCTTCGCCATCCGGCGGACCGTCGGGTTGCGCGGGATGAACGCCAGCTGGGCGGGCACCCCGCCGGGCAGGGCCAGCGAGGACAGGCGCCGGCGCTTGAAGTAGCGCATGGTGCGCTGGTTCAGGTTCCGCGCCAGCCAGGCCTCGGCCTCCGGGCGCAGGCTCGGGTAGATCTTCGGCTGCATCGCGAAGCCCACCGCGCGGATCAGCGCGCCGAGCGTGTCCACGTCCATGCCGGTGCGCTGCTCGGTCACCGCGCCGCGGTCGCCCAGGGCGGGCAGCAGCGCGTCGACGATGGTCACCGGGACGCGGTTGCTGTTCTCGTACGGCGTCAGCTGCTCCAGCAGCACCTCGGTGCCGATCCGGGCGACCGGCAGGCCGTACAGGGCCTTGGCCGTGAGCAGGGCGGTGGAGAAGCACCCGACGACCAGCGCCGGACGCATGCGCTGGTACAGCACCTCGGCCAGGACCGGGGTGTCGAGCACGGTCAGCTCCACCTTCAGCCGCTCCGCCTCCTGCTCCAGCAGGCGGGTGAAGCGGGCCGGGGCGGACGGGTGCGGCTTGAACACCACCTTGGTGTGACCGAGCGCGGCCGCGCCCTTCAGCATCCGCACATGCAGGTTCTCCTCCTGCTCGGCGGTGAGGATGTCCAGCGCGGACAGGTACTGGCCGAGCAGCAGCGCGGGCTCCTCGATGTCCGGCAGCTCGGCGCCGGCCGGCGCCAGTTCGGCGAGGACCTTGGTGAAGGCGGCCGTCTGCACGAGCTCGCCCTCGACACCGAACTCGGTCAGCAGCAGCGGCTTCAGGCCCGGCACGAGGTCCAGGTGCAGCACCCGGTCCACGCGGGTGCCGACCAGCGGGTCGATCTTGTTGCGGGTGGGGCCGTAGCTCATCAGGCCGTCGGCGTAGACCGTCACCGGCGCGCCGGTGAAGATCTGCGCGAGCGCCAGGGAGGGGTTGACCTGGATCGACTCGACGGCCAGCTCCACCTCCTCGTCGCCGAGTTGCCACTCGTGGCGCAGGAAGCGTTCCCACAGCGGCATGTCGTCCACACGGGGTGCCCAGCCGCCCGGGTGGAACGGGAAGATGGTCTCGTTGTACAGGATCACGTCGTCGAAGCGGTCGCGCAGCTTCTCGAAGCCCGGCGCCTCGTCCAGCGCGGGCGTCGTCTCGGGCGTGGCCGCGTTGTTGCAGACCAGCAGGATCCGCCGGTCGGCCGGGCGGAAGCAGCCGGAGTCCAGGGCGGCGGCGAGCGTGGCCGTGCCGTAGAGCGTCGACGCCTGGAAGATCTGGGTGGTCACGCGGCGGCCCCCGCGGAGGCGGGACGGCGGCGCATCCGGCGCAGCTTGGTGGCGCGCTGGAGGTCCATGGAGTTCAGTGCGTCGTCCAGCACGTCCTGCGGCATGCGCCGCAGGGCCGCGGCACTCATGGATTTCAGTTTCTTCGCCACCGCGGGCTCGAACCTTTCGATGGATCCCAGATGATGGGAAATGATGGCGCAATAGGTGCGGACCGCCTTCGGCAGCAGCTCATCGGCGTCCCGGTCCTGGGCGGTTTCCGAAATGACCTGATCGAACGCGCGAATGAAATCGAGCTGCCGGACATCGCCGATCTGGGTGAGCGACGAGGCCACTCCGCGCCGGTAGAACACGCCGAGCATGCTCACCGCTGCGAAGGATTCCGCCTCCCGGTGCAGCTTCCAGATCCACGGCCGGTCCTCGGCCGTGCGCAGACCGTCGGTGAAGTGCAGCAGCCCTTTGTCCACCAGCCGGCGGTGGTAGACGCCCGCCCACGCGTACGCGTAGTCGACGGAGGTGGACCGGTCGGCGGGCAGGATCGCCTCCCGCGGGCTGAGCACCACGTTCCGCCGGCCGACGGGCACCCGGTTCACCGTGCGCGACCGCGCGGTGCACTGCACATGGTCGGTGCGGATGAAGTCGCAGCCGAGTTCCTCCATGGCCGTGACCAGCTGCGGGTAGTAGCCGGGGGCGAGCCAGTCGTCGCCGTCCAGGAAGGTCAGGTACTCGCCGCGCGCCCGGTCGATACCGGTGTTGCGGGCGGTCGCCAGCCCTCCGTTCTGCTCGTGCCGGACGTAGACCGCTCCGGGCAGCTCGCGCTCCGCGCGCGCGAGAATCTCTGGTGTCCCGTCGCGCGAACAGTCGTCGACGAGAATGAATTCGAAGTCCTCACGCGCGTTCGCCTTCAGGCTCCTGAGCGTGTCGGGCGCGTATTGCTGCACGTTGTAGAACGGCACGATGACGGAGAGCTTGACCACGGCTTGAACGTTAGGACGAACCCCGTCATTCGTCTTGACCGCCCGCTTGATGCTGAGTGAACGGCATGTGGCGAAGCCGTGAACCAGGCTCTTTTCCCGTGCCCCGACGGCCCGATTCGCCATTCGGCGATGTGCTGTTAACCGTTTGTTGCATTCAGGTTGGGCGGAACCTCGGAATGGCTTCCTAGCGTCTTCGGCGTGCCAGCAAGTGCTACGAAGTCCCTGCGGGTCGCCGTCCTCGCCGATTCCGACACCCGGTGGAAGTGGGGTGCGCTCACCGCGCAGCGCCTCGCCCCCGCGGACGCCGAGATCCGGCTCGACGGCTACCTCCTGCGGGGGCGCGCCACCCCGACGGCCCGCCAGCTGAAGGAGGTCGGTGTCCGGGCGGACTCCCTCCGCGAGGTCACCGGCGTCGAGTTCCTGCGCGGAATGGGTGCAGCCGCCGAAGACCAGTACGACGTCCTCATCCTCGCGCTCGTCGGCGGCGGCGTCCAGGCCATGCTGCACGGACTGCGCGCCGCCTGGGTGGGCGCCGGCCGGCGCCCCGTCGTCGTCACCGGATACGTCGGTGTCGTCTACGAGAAGCTCGCCGACGGCCTGCTGCTGCGGCACGGCGCCGACCTGGTCCTCGCCAACTCCCGCCACGACGCGGACCGGTTCCGGGCCGTGTACGAGGGTGTGGGCGCCGACGCCTCCTCGGTCACCGAGGTCGCGCTGCCCTTCCTCGGCGGGGCGCCGTACTCCGGTGAACACGAGCCGTACACCGTGGTGTTCGCCGCCCAGCCGTCCGTCCCGGACAGCCGCAAGGACCGTACGTACCTGCTGAACCGGCTGATCGAGCACGCCCGGAAGCACCCCGAGCGCGAGGTGCTGCTGAAGCTGCGCTCCAGGCCGGGCGAACACACCACCCACATCGAGGAACTGCCCTACCAGAAGCTGGCGCAGGGCAACGACCTGCCCGCCAACTTCCGCCTGGTGTACGGCCACATGGGCGAGGTGCTGGACCGCACCGACCTGCTGGTCACGGTCAGCTCCACGGCCGCCCTGGAGGCCCTGCACCGCCGCATCCCCACGGTGATCCTGACCGACCTGGGCGTGCGCGAGGTGCTCGGCAACCACCACTTCACCGGCTCCGGGTGCCTCGCCTCCTGGGACCAGCTCGACGCCGGGCACCGTCCGGTGCCGGACGCGGAGTGGGTGGCCCGGCAGGGCGTGGCCGCCGACGGCTCGTACGGGACGGCCTTCGACATCGCCCGTGAACGCATCGCCAAGCTGCTCGACCGCCCCGGCGGCCTGCCGCCCCTGAACCCCTACTACACCCCCGAGACCGCGCCCGGCTATCTGCCCGGCATCCTCGCCCGCCACCACCTCGGCCCCGACGGCGTTCCGCTCCCCGGTGCGCCCGCCGCCGACAAGGAGCCCGGACCGGTCCGCCAGATCGTGCGCCGCGCCGCGCGTGGCGCCTACCGCCACGGCGTGCAGCGGGTCGCCCCGGTGATCCGCCGGATGGGGGAGCTGTGACCTCTCAAGGAGATCGGATGACCAACTCGGAAGCGGGACAGGGCGCGACCGTGCCCCGGGTGCTCGCGGTGATCCCCGCCCGCGGCGGCTCGAAAGGCGTGCCCGCGAAGAACCTCGCCCCCGTCGGCGGAGTCCCGCTGGTGGCGCGCGCGGTGCGCGAGTGCCGGGCGACCCGGCTGGTGACCGACGTCGTCGTCTCCACCGACGACCAGGCCATCGCCGCCGCCGCCCGTGAGGCCGGCGCCGAGGTCGTGCTGCGGCCCGCCGCCATCGCCGGGGACACGGCGACCTCCGAGGCCGCGGTCCTGCACGCCATGGACGCCCACGAGGCGCTGCACGGCGCGACGGTCGACGTGGTCCTGCTCGTGCAGTGCACCAGCCCGTTCATCGTCCGCGAGGACATAGACGGGGTGGCCGGCGCGGTCGTCGAGAACGGCGCCGATACGGCCGTCACCGTGGCCCCCTTCCACGGCTTCATCTGGCGCGAGGCCGACGCGGAGTCCGAGGGCGGCGTGGGCGTCAACCACGACAAGGCCTACCGCCCGCGCCGCCAGGACCGCCCCCAGGACTTCCTGGAGACCGGCGCCGCCTACGCGATGGACGCGGCCGGCTTCCGCAAGCACCAGCACCGCTTCTTCGGCCGTACGGAACTCGTCCGCACCGACCCCGCCCGGGTCCTGGAGATCGACGACCCGCACGACCTGGCCCGCGCCCGCGCGCTGGCCCCCCTGTTCGACGCGGACCGCCCCGGTTCGCTCCCCACCTACGACGACATCGACGCCGTAGTCCTCGACTTCGACGGCACCCAGACCGACGACCGGGTGCTGATCGACTCCGAGGGACGGGAGTTCGTCTCCGTGCACCGCGGCGACGGACTCGGCATCGCGGCCCTGCGCAGAAGCGGCCTGAAGATGCTGATCCTGTCCACGGAACAGAACCCTGTGGTCGCCGCCCGCGCCCGGAAGCTCAAGCTCCCGGTGCTGCACGGCATCGACCGCAAGGACCTCGCGCTGAAGCAGTGGTGCGAGGAGCAGGGCATCGCGCCGGAGCGCGTGCTCTACGTCGGCAACGACGTCAACGACCTGCCGTGCTTCGCCCTCGTCGGCTGGCCCGTGGCGGTCGCGAGCGCCCACGACGTCGTACGCGGCGCCGCACGCGCGGTCACCACCCTCCCCGGCGGTGACGGCGCGATCCGAGAGATCGCCAGCTGGATCCTCGGCCCCTCTCTCGATTCCCTCCCCAAGTAAGGACATCCCTCTGATGAGCACCAACTCCCGTCTGCGCACGTTCGGTTCGCGTGAGGTCGGCCCCGGCCGTCCCGTCTACATCTGCGGCGAGATCGGCATCAACCACAACGGTGAGCTGGAGAACGCCTTCAAGCTGATCGACGTGGCCGCCGAGGCCGGCTGCGACGCGGTCAAGTTCCAGAAGCGCACCCCGGAGATCTGCACCCCGCGCGACCAGTGGGACATCGAGCGCGACACCCCCTGGGGCCGGATGACCTACATCGACTACCGCCACCGCGTGGAGTTCGGTGAGGACGAGTACCGCCAGATCGACGAGTACTGCAAGGAGAAGGGGATCGACTGGTTCGCCTCCCCGTGGGACACCGAGGCCGTCGCCTTCCTGGAGAAGTTCGACGTCCCCGCCCACAAGGTGGCCTCCGCCTCCCTGACCGACGACGAGCTGCTGCGCGCCCTGCGCGCCACGGGCCGCTCGGTCATCCTCTCCACCGGCATGTCCACCCCGAAGCAGATCCGCCACGCGGTCGAGGTCCTCGGCTCGGACAACATCCTCATGTGCCACGCCACCTCCACCTACCCGGCGAAGGCCGAGGAGCTGAACCTCCGCGTGATCAACACGCTGGAGAAGGAGTACCCGAACGTCCCGATCGGCTACTCCGGCCACGAGACCGGCCTGCAGACCACCCTCGCCGCGGTCGCGCTCGGGGCGACCTTCGTCGAGCGTCACATCACCCTCGACCGCGCCATGTGGGGCTCCGACCAGGCCGCGTCGGTGGAGCCGCAGGGCCTGGAGCGCCTGGTCCGCGACATCCGTGTGATCGAGGCGTCCCTGGGTGACGGCGTCAAGAAGGTCTACGACTCCGAGCTCGGCCCGATGAAGAAGCTGCGCCGCGTCGCCGGTGTCGTCGCCGAGGCGGAGATCGCGGACGCGGCCGGCGAGCCGGTCACGGTCTGACCCTGACCTCTTGAGCCCCTTACGACGGGACGGTCGTACGCCGATGAGCCCCCGCGCCGGTCACGCCGGCCACCCTCCCCGCACGCTCGCCTTCGTGGAGAGCCCCGTCCAGCTGCTCAACGTACTGGAGTGGGCGCATCTGCACGGACTGCGCGGCGCGGACCCGGACCGGCTGCCGGGTGCGGAGCCGCTGCCGGGCACGGACCCGCTTCCGTCCGTGCCCGCGCAGGTGCGGCGGACGGTGGCCGGCGACCCGCCGCAGACCGGCGCGGACCTCACGGTCGTCGTCCTGTCCCCGACCGACCCCATGACCCGGGGCCAGCTGCGCCGCATGGCGGACCTGGCGCGGGACGAGGGGTACCGGGTGCGCTGGGAGGAGGCGCGGGGCGGCACGACCGCGCCCTTCTCGACCATCGGCGCCCTGGCCGGCTCGCTCCGCCGGGCCGACCGGGTCGTCATGGGCGACCCGTTCTCGCGGTATGTGCAGTTGCTGCTGACGATCACGCGGGCCAAGGACCTGGTCGTGGTCGACGACGGCACGGCGACGATGGAGTTCGTCGCCCAGCTGGCCCGGGGCGAGCGGCTGGTCCGCTGGCACCGCAAAGGCGGCCGCCCGGGGGCCAGGGACCTGCTGTTCGCCCCGGTGTCCTCCTCGGCCCGCCGCCGGCTGACGCCGAGCGCCCGCCGCAGGGTCGAGGTCTTCTCCTCCATGCCGGTGACGGAGACCCCGCAGGGCGTCACGGTCACCGCGAACGACTTCTCCTGGACCCGGGCCCGCTTCGGGCCGCCGCGCATCACCAAGGGCGCGGACATGGTGGGAACGTCCTTGGTGGAAACGGGAGTCGTGGACGGGGCGGCCTATCTGGAGGCGGTCCGCCACCTGGCCAAGACCCACGGCGCGACCCGCTACTTCGCGCACCGCCGCGAAAGCGCCGAGAAACTCCACCGCCTGGCCGCCGAGACCGGCCTGGAGATAGTCCGCCCGGACCTCCCCCTCGAGGTGATCGCCCGCCGGGGCCCGATCGGCCGTACGATCCTCAGCTTCCCCTCGACGGTCGTCCACACCCTGCCGCTGGCCCTCGTGGGCACCGGCGTGAGGGTGGCGGTCTTCGACATCGACCCGGCCTGGCTGACACAGACCGCGTCCCCGCGAGCACAGGGTTTCCTGTCGGGGGTCACCGGCACGGCCCGGGACGTGCACCGACTGGCGGCGGTGAGCCCGGCCTAGCCCTCGGAAGGCGGACCGGAAGGCGGACCAGGTTCGGGCCGGGCGCGAGGCCGGGTTCCGGGACGTGCCCCGCGCCCCACGACTGAACGCCGACCGGGTGTCACGTTCCGTCGTCCGGCCTGCGGGCCAGGACGAACGCCCGAGCCCGCTTCTCCTCCCCGGCCGGTTCCCGGCGTACCGTCGCCACCAGCTCCAGCCCGGCCTCCTCCAGCACCGCCGTGATCTGCTCCGGCGTGCGCCAGTAGTAGTCGAGATCGATCTCGTGGCCGAAGCGTTCCGGGAGGTGCATCTGGCCGGGCGCCTCGGAGGTCTGGAAGGCGAGGAGGGCGTGGCCGCCGGGCTGGAGGGTGCGCTGGAACTCCGCGCAGACCGTCGGCAGGTGGGCGTCGGGGACGTGGATGGTCGAGTACAGGGCGAGAATCCCGCCCAGGGTGGCGTCCGGCAGGTCCAGAGACGTCATCGAGCCGACATGGAAACGCAGTTGAGGATAGGTATCGCGGGCCAGAGCCACCATGGCGGGGGAGAGGTCGACACCGAAGGCCGGGACGCCCAGCCCGTCGAGGAGCCCGGTGACATGGCCGGGCCCGCTGCCCAGGTCGGCCACGGGGGCCTTGCCGCGCTCGGTGACCAGCTCGGCAAAGGCGCTGATCAGGGTGCGGTCCAGGGGATGCCAGCCGCCGGCCGGGAACTGGGCGGCGTAGTCCTTGGCGATCGCGTCGTAGGAGGTCCGGGTGGTCTGCAGGAAGGTCTCGGCACCGTCGGTGCGGGAGCTCTCGGTCGCGTCCGTCACGGGTGCGGACCCTACCCGCCGGAGGGGCGGGGCGTGGTCCGGTTCGTGGACATGGCGCGCGGGAGTGCCGGGAGCCGTGGTATGCGTGGAAGGAGAAAGAAGGGTTTTGTTTTACCCATCACAGTCCGCCGCCATGCGTCCGCCGGTCAGATTTTCTTCCCCTAACGGGCTGAAGTTTTGTTGATCGAGGGGTAGTTGACCAGCCGGGCGTCCTACCCTTCAGAGGGTGAAGCAATTGATGTCCCTAGAGTCCGAGGCCGGCCTCGCGGGGGATGTGCTCCCCGGCGTGCTGAGCGAAGCCCTGCACGCCGAACTCGTCGCCTTCCGTCGCGACTTGCACATGCACCCTGAGCTGGGCAATCAGGAGTTCCGTACGACCGCCGCGATCAAGGAGCGGCTGGAGCTGGCCGGGCTTCGGCCCCGGGTGCTCGCCAAGGGAACCGGACTCGTGTGTGACATCGGTGTGGCGGAGGGTGAGCGGCCGGCCGTACCGATGCTCGCGCTGCGCGCGGACATCGACGCCCTGCCCATCCCGGACACCAAGACCGACTGCCCGTACCGGTCCACCGTGCCCGATCGGGCGCACGCCTGCGGTCATGACGTGCACACGACCATCGTGCTCGGGACCGGGCTCGTGCTGGCCGACCTGCACGCCAAGGGCCTCCTGCCCCGTCCCGTGCGGCTGATCTTCCAGCCCGCCGAGGAGGTGCTGCCCGGCGGCGCGCTGGACGCCATCGAGGAGGGGGTGCTGAAGGGGGTCGAGCGGATCCTCGCCGTGCACTGCGACCCCCGCGTCGACGCCGGGAAGATCGGGCTGCGGCACGGCGCGATCACCAGCGCCTGCGACCGGCTGGAGATCGCGCTCGACGGCCCCGGCGGCCACACCGCCCGCCCGCACCTGACCACCGACCTGGTCACCGCCGCCGCCCGCGTCGCCGTCGACGTGCCCGCGCTGATCGCCCGCCGCGTCGACACCCGGGCCGGGCTGGCGCTGACCTGGGGGCGGATCGAGTCGGGACACGCCCCGAACGTCATCCCGCAGCACGCCGAGCTCTCCGGGACCGTGCGCTGCCTGGACCTGGACGCCTGGCGGCAGGCCCCCGACATCGTGCACGCGGCCATCGACGAGGTCGCCACCCTGCACCGCGCCAAGTCCGAGATCACCTACGTGCGCGGGGTGCCGCCCGTCGTCAACGACCGGGAGTCCACCGAACTGCTGCGCCGGGCGATGGCGGCGCGCCGCGGCCGGGACGCCGTCGAGAGCACCGAGCAGAGCCTCGGCGGCGAGGACTTCTCCTGGTACTTGGAGCACGTCCCCGGCGCCATGGCCCGGCTCGGCGTCCGGAGTCCCGGCGAGCGCACCGTGCGCGATCTCCACCAGGGCGACTTCGACGCCGACGAGCACGCGATCACGGTCGGCGTGGAGATGTTCACGGCAGCGGCCTTCCTGGAGCCGAACGAGGTACAGGGCTGAGCCTGCGGTCCCGGGGGAGGGAGCCTGGGGCCTCGGGGTTGTTCGCCTGACCGGCCCAACACACTCGGAAGCGATTCGTACACGCTGCGCAATGGCACCAATGAGAGGACCGGGAGGCTGAGTCTCGCATCCTCGTGGTGGCGCCGCGGTATCGCTGGCGCCTCCTTGGCCGCGAAGCGGCCGGATGCTCTCTCGTGCGGAGCCGGTGTCGCGTGGTGTTGTCACCCGGTCGGGTGATGGGAGTAGAACGTGCAACGCTGAGTCGCACGGATATGTACCTTCGGTGATCGTGAAACTGGTGGTGCAGGTCAAATTGCTGCCGACGCCCGAGCAGGCGACGGCACTTGAGGCGACCCTGCGCGCCTGTAACGAGGCCGCCGACTGGGTCAGCGAGGTCGCCTTCGAGAAGGACGTGAAGAGGAGCTTCGCGCTGCGCAAGCACACGTACGCCGAGATCAGGGCCCGGTGGAACCTGGGCGCGCAGGCCGCCCAGCATGTGATCAAGAAGACGTGTGACGCGTACGCTACGTTGAAGGCAAGCCTGAGGGCCGGAAACCTGGGCAAGGCCGGCTCGAAGCGGCACCGGAAGGCCACGGGGAAGCCGGTCTCTTTCCGGCCCGAGGCCGCCCAGCCGTACGACGACCGGATGCTGTCCTGGCAGATCGCCGAGCGGCGTCTCTCCGTCTGGACCGTGCAGGGGCGGGTGAAGGACGTGGCCTTCACCGGCTCACCGGAGCAGCTGGCCACCCTGGCCCTGTACCGCAAGGGCGAGTCGGACCTGGTCTGCCGGGACGGCATGTGGTTCCTGAATGCCACCTGTGAGATTCCCGAGGCACCGGCGAACACCGGTCCGGTGGACTTCCTCGGGGTCGACCTGGGCATCGCGAACATTGCCACTACCAGTGACGGCAGAATCATGGCCGGGCGGGAGCTCAACCGCATCCGAACCCGGGAACGCAAGCTGCGGGCCAAGCTGCAGAAGAAGAACACTCCGTCCGCCAAGCGTCGGCTGAAGCGGCGACGCCGCAAGGAGGCGCGGCGGGCGAAGGACATCAACCACAAGATCGCGAAGCATGTGGTGGCCGAGGCAGAACGCACCGGTCGCGGGATCGCCCTGGAAGACCTGACGGGCATCCGCGAGCGGGTACGGCTTCGCAAGCCCCAACGGGCCACCCACTCCAGCTGGGCCTTCGCCCAGCTGGGGGCGTTCATTGCGTACAAGGCCCGCAAGGCGGGGGTGCCAGTGGTGTACGTCGATCCGGCGTACACGTCGCGCACCTGCGCCGAGTGCGGGCACATCGACAGGGCGAACCGGGTCTCGCAGGCCTGGTTCGCGTGCCGGTCCTGCGGATTCGTTGATCACGCGGACCGGAACGGCTCCCGCAACATCCGCGCCCGTGCGTGGGAGTTGTGGCGACGCGGGGTCCAGTCAACGGCCCCTGCTCCACCCCTGAATCTCAAGGGTGGGCTGGACGCAAACGCAGCATCACCGCCAGTGATGCCCGTTGTGCAAGCACGAGAACTTTAAGTCTCGGGCAGTTGACACGCTGTTTGCCTCGAATCGATAACAGCCGGAGAAACCCCGTTCCTCTCCCCTTCTACGCGCGTTACTGTGCGCCAAATCGCCACCGGTGGCGGCACATTGGGGACAGCGGCCCGTGACGGCGCTGTGGGGATGAAGGAGTGCTTGCTGTGCGTCTGCTCTCTCGGAAGACCTCCCGGAGAACGAAGTTCTCCCAAGCTGCGGTGACTGTCGCGGTCGTCGCCCTCGCGGCCGCCGGCTGCGGCAAGTCCAGCACCGACTCCACCAGCACGTCCTCCAAGGACGGCAAGTACACCGCCAAGGGCATCGGCCTCGCCTACGACATCGGTGGCAAGGGCGACCAGTCGTTCAACGACGCCGCTTACTCCGGCTTCAAGAAGGCCCAGGGCGAGTTCAAAATCGGCGGTCGGGACATCGAGCCGCAGGACGGCGAGTCGGACGCGGACAAGATCCAGCGTCTGGAGACCCTGGCGAAGGCCGGCTATAACCCGATCATCGGCGTGGGCTTCTCCTATGCGCCGGCTGTGAAGCAGGTCGCCGTCAAGTATCAGAAGATCACCTTCGGTATCATCGACGACGACACCATTCAGGCAAAGAACGTCGCCGACATGGTGTTCCATGAGGAGCAGTCCTCGTACCTGGCGGGTGTCGCCGCGGCCAAGGCGACCAAGAAGAACCATATCGGCTTCATCGGCGGCGTGGACATCCCGCTGATCCACAAGTTCGAGGCGGGCTTCAAGCAGGGCGCGCAGTCGGTCAACCCGAAGATCAAGATCGAGTCGCAGTATCTGACTCAGACGCCGCAGGAGGGTGGTTTCTCCAGCCCCGACAAGGGCGAGAACGCGGCCAACGGCCAGATCGAGGCTGGCGCCGACGTGATCTACGCTGCCGCCGGCCTCTCCGGCCAGGGCGTGATCAAGTCTGCTGCCGCGCACAAGGTGTGGGTCATCGGTGTGGACTCCGACCAGTACAAGCAGGCCGCGCTGGCCAAATACAAGGCCTACATCCTCGGCTCGGCTCTGAAGAACGTCGGCGGCGCCGTGTACGAACTGGCCAATTCTGTCTACGAGGGCAAGCCGCTCAGCGGCGAGGTCCGCGGTGACCTGAAGTCCGGCGGCGTCGGCTTCGCCGACTCCAACCCCAAGTATCAGGCCATGAAGGACGTCGTTGCAGCCGTCGACAAGGCCAAGCAGGACATCGTGAATGGCAAGGTCACCGTGAACACCAAATGACGTGGCGGTCCTTGGTTGCGCCAACGGGGACGCCCCTGCCACCGGTGGCAGGGGCGTCCCCGTTGGCGTCCCAGGCTGTGGGCCCGTGGCCGGGCCCACAGCTAATGTTCTTCTGGTCAGACCGGCTCGTCCGTCTCGACCTGCATCGAGAGCACTCCGGAGCCGGAGGAGGCGTTACCGCACACCACTTTCGACGTCTCGCCGTTACGGGTGTTGGCCCAATTGCCTACCATGTTCCACTTCATGCCGCGGTAGTCGATGCACACGGCCTTCACCCGGTGGACGCTGAAGCGGGTGTCGCCGCCTGTGCACTTGGCGTAGCCAATCGTGGCGTCCTTGGATTTCCACGTGGAGCAGGTCTGCGAAGCCATGGCGGGCGACGCGAGGCCGACGACGGTGGCCGACAGCGCGACGCCGGCACCGGCGGTTGCGGCAGCGAGCTTCGAGAACTTCATGATCCTCCCCTGGATCACAGGACCCGTCAGGCTGGTCGGGCCTGCGGGAAACGTCTGTTTCGATCAAGAAGGACATTGTCATGTGATCGACGGATGAAGATCACCCTTGAGGAGGATTCAGTCGGATGTCCGGCATCGGTATAGGGCTAGTCCGGCGTGCGATGGAGGGAGTTCGCGAGTGGGGACCGGTCGGGTGGTCGGAGCGTCCCCCTCAGTGATACGAAACGGTCCCATAACACTCTGGCAAGTCGGGGTTCTCTGTTCTGTCTACGCGCGTTACGCTGCGGCGGAACCAGCGCCTGGTATGGGCGCTTGCACAAAGGAGTCACGTTCCATGCGCCGGGTGTCCCGTATCACGATTGCAGGCGTCGCGACCGCAGCGCTCGCCGTCACCGTTTCTGCTTGTGGCAGCTCGTCCACGTCCTCCTCCAGTGAGGGCAAGTCCAAGGGCATCGGCCTGGCGTATGACGTCGGCGGCAAGGGCGACCAGTCCTTCAACGACGCTGCCTACGCTGGCTTCGAGAAGGCTCAGAAGGACCTCGGTGTCGGTGGGCGGGACGTCGAGCCGCAGGACAACGAGTCGGACGCGGACAAGGTCCAGCGTCTGGAGACCCTGGCGAAGGCCGGCTACAACCCGATCATCGGTGTCGGCTACTCCTACGCCCCCGCCGTGAAGGAAGCCGCCGCCAAGTACCCGAAGATCACCTTCGGCATCATTGACGACAACACCATTCAGGCGAAGAACGTCGCCGACATGGTGTTCCACGAGGAGCAGTCCTCGTACCTCGCCGGTGTCGCCGCGGCCAAGGCGACCAAGAAGAACCACATCGGCTTCATCGGCGGCGTGGACATCCCGCTGATCCACAAGTTCGAGGCGGGCTTCAAGCAGGGCGCGCAGTCGGTCAACCCGAAGATCAAGATCGAGTCGCAGTATCTGACCCAGACGGCCCAGGAGGGTGGTTTCTCCAGCCCCGACAAGGGTGAGAACGCGGCCAACGGCCAGATCGAGGCAGGTGCCGACGTGGTCTACGCTGCCGCCGGCCTCTCCGGCCAGGGCGTGATCAAGGCCGCCGCCGACCACAAGGTGTGGGCCATCGGCGTGGACTCCGACCAGTACAAGCAGGACGCGCTGGCAAAGTACAAGTCTTACATCCTGACCTCGGCCCTCAAGAACGTCGAGGGCGCGGTCTACGACCTCTCCCAGTCCGTCATCAAGGACAAGAAGCCGCTGTCCGGCGAGATCCGCGGCGACCTGAAGTCGGGTGGCGTGGGCATCTCCGAGTCCAACCCCGCCTTCAAGAACAACGCCGACATCCAGGCCGTGATCAAGAAGGCCGAGGAAGGCATCAAGAACGGCACCATCACGGTGAAGACCTCCTGACGATCAGGTCAGAAGCCTTGGCTAACAGAACGCTGTAATGGCAGCGTTACGGCCACGGAACGGGGTGCGGAGAGGGTGACCTGCCCGCACCTCGTTCGCGCGGCAGAATGCTCGGAACGGATCGGGCTCTTGCTTGGACGCATGTCTGAACAAGGCCGGTCAGGTCCGGGCACTATTTAAAGCAGGGGCGCTACGCGCGTAGAGCGGCCCCTTTCCCGAGGAGAGTGCGCCATCGACGCGTCCAGCAGCCCTCCGCTCACCGCTCAGTCGACAGTCGCGGTAGAGCTCGCGGGCATCACCAAGCGATTCCCGGGTGTCGTCGCCAACCACGACATCCACCTGACGGTGCGCAAGGGCACCGTCCACGCCCTCGTCGGCGAGAACGGCGCCGGCAAGTCGACCCTTATGAAGATCCTCTACGGTATGCAGAAGCCGGACGAGGGCACCATCGAGGTCGATGGCGAGCTGGTGAGCTTCTCCAGCCCCGCCGACGCCATCGTCCGCGGCATCGGCATGGTCCACCAGCACTTCATGCTGGCCGACAACCTGACCGTGCTGGAGAACGTGGTGCTCGGCAGCGAGAAGCTGTATGGCATCGGTGGCAGCGCACGGAAGAAGATCAAGGAGATCTCCGACCGCTACGGCCTCGGCATCCGTCCGGACGTCCTCGTGGAGGACCTCGGCGTCGCCGACCGTCAGCGCGTGGAGATCCTCAAGGTCCTCTACCGCGGTGCGCGCACCCTGATCCTTGACGAGCCGACCGCGGTGCTCGTCCCGCAGGAGGTCGATGCGCTCTTCGACAACCTGCGCGAGCTGAAGTCCGAGGGCCTGTCCGTCATTTTCATCTCCCACAAGCTGGGCGAGGTGCTGTCCGTAGCCGACGACATCACCGTCATCCGGCGCGGTACGACCGTCGGCACCGCGATCCCGTCCCGGACCACCCCGCGCCAGCTGGCCGAGATGATGGTCGGCAGCGAGCTGCCCACCCCGGAGACCGCCGAGTCCACCGTCACCGACCGGCCGGTGCTGGAGGTCAGCAACCTCACCGTCCACGCCCGCGGCGCCGTCTCCCTCGGCACGGAGGATGAGCCCACAGGCGAGGGACTCACCGAGTTCGCGCCAGCGGGCGCGGTCAAGAAGGTCCTCGACGACGTCACCTTCACCATCCACGCCGGTGAGGTCATGGGCATCGCCGGTGTCGAGGGCAACGGCCAGACCGAGCTGATCGACGCGCTGATCGGCACCAAGCATGCCGACTCCGGCTCGATCAGCTTCCTGGGCGAGGACATCACCCCCTGGCCCACCCGCAAGCGCCGTGAGTCCGGCGTCGGCTACATCCCCGAGGACCGTCACCGCCAGGGCTTGCTCCTGGAGTCCCCGCTGTGGGAGAACCGCATCCTCGGCCACGTCACCGAGAAGCCCAACGCCAAGGGCTTCTGGCTCAACCCCAAGGGCGCCCAGGCCGACACCCGCCGCATCGTCGAGGAGTACGACGTCCGCACCCCCGGCATCGACGTCACCGCGGCCTCCCTGTCCGGCGGCAACCAGCAGAAGCTGATCGTCGGCCGCGAGATGAGCCACGACCCGAAGTTCCTGATCGCCGCCCACCCCACCCGTGGTGTGGACGTCGGCGCCCAGGCGCAGATCTGGGACCGCATCCGCGAGGCCCGCCGCGAGGGCCTGGCCGTGCTGCTGATCTCCGCCGACCTGGACGAGCTGATCGGCCTGTCGGACACCCTGCGCGTCATCTACGACGGCAAGCTGGTCGCCGACGCCGACCCGGCCACCATCACGCCGGAGGAGCTGGGCTCAGCCATGACGGGTGCCGCGACCGGTCACCTGGAGCACGAAGAGACCGCGCCCGAGGGCGACGACAACGCCGGTCCGGAGGACGAGGCCCGATGAAGAAGTTCGACAAGGAGCGGGTGCTCGTCGCGGTGGCCGGTCCGGTCATCGCGCTCGTCCTGGCGATCCTGCTGACCTCGGTGGTCCTGATCGCCTCGGGCAAGAACCCGATCGAGCCTTACCGCCTGATGCTGGAGCAGCTGCCCTACTCCGACATCCAGGTCCTGATCATCAACCAGGCGTCGCTGTACTACATCGCCGCCATCGCGGTCGCCCTCGGCTTCCGCATGAACCTGTTCAACATCGGCGTCGACGGCCAGTACCGCCTCGCCGCGGTGATGACCGCCGTCGTCGGCGCGAACGTCGCTCTGCCAGGCTTCCTGCAGATTCCGCTGCTACTGCTCGTGGCCATGTGTACGGGCGCCTTCTGGGCCGGTATCGCCGGCATCCTGAAGGTCACCCGCGGCGTCAGCGAGGTCGTCGCCACGATCATGCTGAACGCCATCGCCACCAGCATCATCGGCTACGTCACCCTCGCCAACGTGTGGGGCGTGCAGGTCGGCAACAACATGACAACCGGCATCATGAAGAAGTCCGGCTGGTTCCCGGGCATCAACCTGGGCTCGGACGTCGGCGAGATCTACGGCCTGGTTTTCCTCGCGGTCGTGCTCGGCATCGGCTACTGGCTGGTCCTCAACCGCACCCGCTTCGGCTTCGACCTGCGCGCCACCGGCGCCTCGGAGACCGCTGCCGCGGCCTCCGGCGTCGACGCCAAGCGCATGGTGCTGATCTCGATGCTGATCTCTGGCGCCATTGCGGGCCTCTCCGGTCTGCCGCTGCTGCTCGGCGACACCCATACCTATAGCCTGAGCTTCCCCGCGGGCCTCGGCTTCACCGCCATCGGCATCGCGCTGCTCGGCCGCAACAACCCGGGCGGCATCGCGCTCGCCGCCCTTCTATGGGCCTTTCTCGACAAGGCCTCGCCCGCCCTCGACTACGCGAGCCCGGTGGCGTACGACAAGGAGATCGCCACGATCATGCAGGGCCTGATCGTCTTCGCGGTCGTCATCTCGTACGAGGCCGTACGGCAGTGGGGTCTGCGCCGCCAGCAGCAGCAGGTCGGCGCCGAGCTGGCCGCCGCCGCTCAGAACACCAATAAGGAGGTGGCAGCCTGATGTCCACCGCGACCATCATCAAGCCGCAGGCGAAGCAGCCCGGCAAGGGCGGCCGCCGAATGTCGCTGCCGGTGCTTCTGCTCGTCATCGCGGGTGTGCTGGTGCTGACCTCGATCGTTCGCCTGATCACCGGCGCGGACGGCATCACCTCGGTCGGGCAGATGTCCACCGCGCTGCAGCTCGCAGTGCCGATCGGCCTCGCCGGCCTTGGCGGCCTGTGGGCCGAGCGCGCGGGCGTCGTCAACATCGGTCTCGAGGGCATGATGATCCTCGGCACCTGGTTCGGCGCCTGGGCCGGCTACCAGTGGGGCCCGTGGACCGGTGTCGTCTTCGGCATCATCGGCGGCGCGCTCGGCGCCGTCCTGCACGCCATCGCCACCGTCACCTTCAACGTCAACCACATCGTCTCCGGTGTGGCGCTGAACATCCTGGCCCTCGGCACCACCCGCTACCTGTCGAAGTTCACCTTCGCCAACGCGCCCCAGGGCTCCACCAAGCAGTCCCCGCCGATCGACTCCCTCGGCAGCTTCAGCATCCCGGGCCTGTCGGACTGGCTGGACACGCTCAACGGGAAGCACTGGTTCCTGGTCTCCGACATCGCCGGCCTGGTCGGCGGTCTGGTCACCGACCTTTCGCCGCTGACCGTGATCGCGGTCGCCCTGGTCCCTGGGACCTGGTGGGTGCTGTGGCGAACCTCCTTCGGTCTGCGCCTGCGCTCCTGCGGCGAGAACCCGGTGGCGGCCGAGTCCCTCGGCGTCAACGTGTACAAGTACAAGTACATCGCTGTGATCATCTCGGGTGCCTTCGCCGGCCTCGGCGGCGCGTTCCTGTCCATCGTCGCCTCGAACGTGTACCTCGACGGCCAGACGGCCGGCCGTGGCTACATCGGTCTCGCCGCGATGATCTTCGGCAACTGGATGCCAGGCGGCCTCGCTCTCGGCGCGGGCCTCTTCGGTTACACCGACAGCCTCAACCTGCGCGGCGGCACGGTGAACGTCCACGCGCTGATCCTGCTGCTGGCGATCCTGCTGGTGTTCGGCGCCGCTTATCTGGCGTGGAGGAAGAAGTACGTCTCCGCTGCGGTCACGGTCGTCGTCGCGGCCCTGATGCTCGTCTGGTACGCCTCTACGAACGAGGTTCCGCGTCAGTTGGTGACGGCCACCCCGTACATCGTCACGCTGCTCGTCCTGTCGCTGTCCGCGCAGAAGTTGCGTATGCCGAAGGCGGACGGTCTGCCGTACCGGAAGGGTCAGGGCAAGTGACCGAGGAAACCGCCGGGTTCGACTGGGAGGCGCTGCGAGAGGTGGCGCGTGAGGCGATGTCCCACGCGTACGCCCCCTACTCCGGCTTCCCGGTCGGCGTGGCGGCCCGGGTCGACGACGGCCGCACGGTCACCGGCTGCAACGTGGAGAACGCCTCCTACGGCCTCGGCCTGTGCGCCGAGTGCGGCCTGGTCTCGGACCTGCAGCGCACGGGCGGCGGCCGCCTCACGCACTTCTCCTGCGTGGACGGCAAGGGCGGCCTGCTCGTGCCGTGCGGCCGCTGCCGACAGCTGCTGTACGAGTTCGGCGGCCCGGACCTCCTCCTGGACACCCCGGCGGGCGTCCTCCCGCTCTCCGAGATGCTGCCCCAGGCCTTCGGGCCCGGGCACCTCTCCTCGTAAGTCCCGTACGGCCCCCCTGCCCCGCTCGCAGGGGGGCCGCACACTTCGCACCTCCCGGAAGGAACCACACCCGCCATGGCCATGGACGCCATCTCCGTGATCCGCACCAAGCGGGACCGCGGCGAGCTGACCGACGAGCAGATCGACTGGGTCATCGACGCGTACACCCGCGGCGAGGTCGCCGACGAGCAGATGTCCGCGCTCGCCATGGCGATCCTGCTCAACGGCATGCACCGCCGCGAGATCGCCCGCTGGACGGCCGCCATGATCGCCTCCGGCGAGCGCATGGACTTCTCCGCCCTGTCCCGCCCGACGGCCGACAAGCACTCGACGGGCGGCGTCGGCGACAAGATCACCCTCCCCCTGGCCCCGCTCGTGGCCGCGTGCGGAGCCGCCGTCCCGCAGCTCTCGGGCCGGGGTCTGGGCCACACCGGCGGCACCCTGGACAAGCTGGAGTCCATCCCGGGTTGGCGCGCGCTGCTCTCGAACGAGGAGATGCTGTCCGTGCTGGAGGGGACCGGCGCGGTGATCTGCGCGGCGGGCGACGGCCTGGCCCCGGCGGACAAGAAGCTGTACGCGCTGCGGGACGTGACGGGCACGGTGGAGGCGATCCCGCTCATCGCCTCCTCGATCATGTCGAAGAAGATCGCCGAGGGCACGGGCTCCCTGGTCCTGGACGTGAAGGTGGGCAGCGGCGCCTTCATGAAGACGCTGGACGACGCCCGCGAACTGGCGACCACGATGGTGGGCCTCGGCACCGACCACGGCGTGAAGACGGTCGCCCTCCTGACCGACATGTCCACCCCGCTGGGCCTGACGGCGGGCAACGCGCTGGAGGTCCGCGAGTCGGTGGAGGTCCTGGCGGGCGGCGGCCCGGCGGACGTGGTCGAGCTGACGCTGGCGCTGGCGCGGGAGATGCTGGACGCGGCGGGCATCAAGGACGCCGACCCGGCGAAGGCTCTGGCCGACGGGTCGGCGATGGACGTCTGGCGCCGCATGATCGCGGCGCAGGGCGGCGACCCGGACGCCGTGCTGCCCACGTCGAAGGAACAGCATGTGATCAAGGCGCCGTCCTCGGGTGTCCTGACCCGCCTGGACGCCTACGGCATCGGCATCGCGGCCTGGCGCCTGGGCGCCGGCCGCGCCCGCAAGGAGGACCCGGTGCAGGCGGCGGCGGGCGTCGAGATGCACGCCAAGCCGGGCGACGCGGTCACGGAGGGCCAGCCCCTGCTGACCCTGCACACGGACACCCCGGAGCGCTTCGAGTACGCGCTGCAGGCGGTCGAGGGCTCCTACGACATCGCGGCACCGGGTACGGACTTCACGCCGTCGCCGGTGGTGCTGGAACGTATCGCCTGACCAGGGGATTTCCCTTTCGGGTGAACGGGATCGGTGGACCTCCGCCGGTCCCGTTCGGCATGTTGGATGAGCCCATGGACGAGTTCGAGGGCGACTACCTGCTGACCGGCAATGAGTGGGACGAACTCGTCTGGGTCTGGAAGCGGACCGAGGCTCCCAAGGGCTGCAAGGTGGAGATCATCGCGGCTGGAGCTGTATGTGCCCGATCTCGCCGTGGTGCCGGAGGAGACATTGCGAGACGGGGACGAGTACATCGCTTCCGCTGACGTGGCTGAACTCGTCATGGAGATCACTTCGGCCACCACCGCGCGGACCGATCGCATCACCAAAGCCGCGGGTTATGCAGAGGCAGGCGTTCCGCTCTACCTTCTCGCAGACCGGCTGGCACCGTCAGGCCCCACGGTCACCCTGTACGGCGAACCGGAAGACGGCACCTACCGGGTCCTGGCCCCGGCACAGTTCGGCTCGCCCGTCGAGTTGCCCGCACCCTTCCGCCTTACGCTCACCGTCGACTGACCCGGCGTCACCCCAGCACCGCCGCCACCCCCACCAGTACCGGCACCGACACCACCGTCGACAGCAGGATCGACTCACGGGCCAGGGACTCGGCCACCCGGTAGCGGCTGGCGTACGTGAAGAGGTTCTGCGCGGCCGGGAGGGCCGAGGTCACCACCGCGTCCAGCAGCGGAGCGCCGTGCAGGCCGAAGACGTACCTCGCCAGTGCCCACGCCACCGCAGGCTGCCCCAGCGACTTCAACGCCACGGACAGCAGCACCGGTTGACGGTCCCGGCCCCGGCCGGGGGCCGAACTGCCGTGCAGCGACATGCCGAAAACCAGCAGCGCCGCCGGGACGGACATGTTGCCGATCAGGGTGAGGGGATTCATCAGCGGGCCGGGGACCGTCCAGCCCGCCGCCGACACCACCACCCCCGACAGCGAGCCCACCGCTATTGGATTGCGCAGCGGTGTCAGCAGGCGCCGCCACAGCGTGCCCTTCTCGCCCATGCCCGACAGATCCAGGATCGTCAGCGCGATGGGCGTCACCAGGACCACCTGGAAGAGCAGCACCGGCGCCACCAGGGACGCATCGCCCAGGACGTACGCCGCGATCGGGATGCCGAGGTTGCCCGAGTTCACATAACCGGAGCACAGGGCGCCGATGGTCGTACGGCCCACACCCCACCGGCACGCCGCACCGACCAGGGCGAACACCCCCGCGACCACGGCCGTGCTCAGCGCCGTCACCAGCAGTCGGGCCGAGAACAGCACCGACAGGTCGGCGCGCGCGAGGGTCGTGAAGAGGAGCGCGGGGCCCGCCACCGTGAAGGCCAGCCGGGTCAGCACCTCGCCGCCCTGCGCCCCGAGCGTCCCGCGCCGCCCGAGCACATAGCCCACCGCGATGACGACCGCGATCACCGCGAACCCGCTCAGCACCCCCGTCACACGGCCAACCCTCCGAGGAGAAGGGGCAACTGGTCAATGTGATCCGTGCCGAGGATGATCCGTGGCGATGAGTTCGGCCCGGCCCGCCGGTCTACCGCACGTGAAGGCCAAGGAACCCGCCGTGCTCGTGCTGCCCGGCCCCGTCACCCGGGACGAGGTGGCGGGGCTGTGTGCCCAGGTGCGGACGCTGCTGGCGGGCAGCGGCGCCCGCGTCGTCGTCTGCGACGTGGGCGGGCTCGGGCCTCCGGGCCTGGCCGCCGTGGACCTGCTGGCACGGCTGGAGCTGGCCGCCCGCCGGGCCGGCGGGCGGATCCGGCTGCGGGACCCCGATCCCGCGCTACACGCCCTTCTCGACCTCGTCGGGCTCCGCTTCCAGGTGGAGGGGGAGGCCGAAGAGCGGGAACCAGCGCTTGGTGTCGAGGAAGCAGTGGAAACCGGTGATCCGGCCCCCTGACAGCTCCAGCACCTGCACGGCCCAGGGACCGAAACCGCCCTTCTCCTCGTCCGGCTTGTAGTGCGCGAACCCCGGCAGGCCGTTGACCTGCACCGGCAGCAGGCGCGACCCGGCGCAGGAGGCGCCGAGCGTCGACATGAAGCCGGTGATGTCGGCCGGGCCGCGCAGCCACAGGTCGAACGGCGGCATCGTCATGACGGCGTCCTCGTGCAGCAACGCCGTCAGTGCCGTCATGTCATAGCCCTCGAAGGCTTTGACATAGCGCTCCAGGAGTTTCTGCTGCTCCTCGTCCAGAGGATCGGACACCGCGCCCTCGGGGCCTGCGTCCGCGCGTTCCGCGAGCGTGGCCCGCGCCCGCTGCAGGGCGCTGTTGACCGAGGCGACCGAGGTGTCCAGCAGCTCGGCGACCTCGCTCGCCCTCCAGGCCAGCACCTCGCGCAGGATCAGCACCGCCCGCTGCTTGGGCGGCAGCTGCTGGAGGGCCGCCATGAAGGCCAGCCGGATCGACTCCTTCGCGACCGCGGCCTCCGCCGGGTCGTCGACCGTCGGCAGCACGCGCGCGTCCGGCATCGGCTCCAGCCAGGTGTGGTCCGGGCGGGGGGAGAGGGCCGCCTGCGCGAGCGGCGTCGATTCGGTCAGGTCCATCGGTCTCGCCCGCTTGTTGCCGGCCGTCAGCATGTCCAGGCACACGTTCGTCGCGATCCGGTACAGCCACGAGCGCAGACTGGAGCGGCCCTCGAACTTGTCGTAGCTCCGCCAGGCCCGCACCAGGGTGTCCTGCACCGCGTCCTCCGCCTCGAAGGAGGAGCCGAGCATGCGGTAGCAGTACCCGGTCAGCTCGGTCCGGTGCTTCTCCAGTGCGACGTCGAGGTCCGCCGTCGCCGTGCTGTCGCCCATCGTCCACCCACCCCTGTGGCCGTATCTGCAGCGCTCCTTCGCGCCCCAGCACCTTGGAAGCTACCGCAGGGCACTGACAATGGCGCCCAGAGTGGGAAATGCGCAGTTCGGAGGCGCGCCTGAGAACCATGGTGGTTCGGCTCGGGGCGTCTTCAGGCCGCGATCGCGGCAGGCGAGCGGCGGGCCGCCACGGAGCCGAGGACCGTGATCGTCACCACGCCCAGCACCGCCAGGAGACCCACGCCGACCGTCCCCTCCCAGCCGTCCGCGTGGAAGGCCGTCGCGCCGACGGTGCTGCCGACGCTGGAGCCGATGTAGTACGTGGACTGGTACAGCGCCGAGGCCTGGGCGCGGCCTCGCGTGGCCGTCTTGCTGACCGCCGAGGAGGCGACCGCGTGGCCCGCGAAGAAGCCCGCCGTGATCAGCACCAGGCCCAGCAGGACCAGCGGCAGCGAGGGGACCAGCGAGAGCAGCAGGCCCGCCGCCGTCGTACCGCCCGCCAGGTACAGCGCGCCCCGGCGGCCGAGCCGGCCCACCAGCCGGCCCGCCGTGGACGCCGACACCGTGCCCACCAGGTAGACCAGGAAGATCGAGCCGATGATGCCCTGCGGCAGCCCGAACGGTGCGCCCGTCAGCCGGTAGCCGATCACCGTGTACACACCGCCGAACACCGTCATGAACAGCGCGCCGATCGCGTACAGCCGCCGCAGCAACGGGTTCGCGAGGTGGTCGCGGACCGTGCCGAGCAGGACGCGGGGCCGCAGCGAGCCCGCCGTGAAGTGCCTCGGCGCCGGCAGCAGCAGCCGGAAGGCGATCGCGCAGCCCACGGCGATCAGGCCGATCGCGCCGACGGCGACCCGCCAGCCCCACTCCTGGGCCACCCAGCCGGTGATCACCCGGCCGCTCATGCCGCCCACGCTGTTGCCCGCGACGAACAGGCCGATCGCCGTGACCAGCGCCTTCGGCCGGACCTCCTCGGCCAGATAGGCCTGTGCCGAGGCCGGCAGACCGGCCAGCGCCGCGCCCTGCACCGCCCGCAGCACCACCAGCGCGCCGAGCGACGGCGCGAACGGCACCAGCAGCCCCACGGTCACCGCGACGGCCAGCGAGGCCGTCATCACCGTACGGCGGCCGAAGCGCTCGGACAGGGCGCTCATCGGCAGGACGAAGAGCGCCAGTCCGCCGGTCGCGGCCGCCACGGTCCAGCTCGCCTCGCTCGCCGCGACCCCGAACTCACCGGAGATCAGCGGCAGCAGGGCCTGCGTGGAGTACAGAAGGGCGAAGGTAGCGACTCCGGCGAGGAAGAGGGCGAGGCTCATCCGGCGGTAGCCGGGGCCGCCCGGAGTCATACGGGAGTCGGAGGCGGAGGTGTCGGAGACGGGGACGGTCGTTGCGGCGTCCACGGTGATGGACGCCCCGGTACTGGCGGGAGACATGCCACGACCGTAGGTACGGCCCGTCTCATCCGTCCAATGCATGGAATCGCCATAATCGTTCCCATGCAGCATCAGCAGAGCTCACAGCCTCGCCTGTCACCGAACAGTGACACAGAAGACATGTCGGTGATGTCGCGGGTACTGGCTCCCCGCCTCGCGTACTTCGCCGGCGTGGCCCGCACCGAGCACGTCACCCGCGCCGCCCACGAGATGAACGTCCCGCAGTCCACCCTCTCCCGTGCGATGGCCCGCCTGGAGCAGGACCTGGGCGTCGACCTGTTCGCCCGGCACGGCCGTACGGTCTCCCTGACCCCCGCCGGCCGGACCTTCCTCACCTCCGTCGAACGCGCCCTCGCCGAGATCGAGCGGGCCGCGGAGGAGGTGCGCGCCGACGCCGACCCCGCCACCGGCAAGGTCGCCTTCGGCTTCCTGCACACCATGGGCGCCGAGACCGTGCCCGGCCTCCTGCATGCCTTCCGCGAGGACCACCCGCGCGTCCGCTTCAGCCTGGTGCAGAACTACGGCGAGGCGATGCTGGAGGGCCTGCGCGCCGGCGAACTGGACCTCTGCCTCACCTCGCCCGTCCCCGACGCCCCCGACCTGGTCGCCCGCCGCCTGGACGAGCAGAAACTCCGCCTGGTGGTCCCCGCCGACCACCGGCTGGCCGCCCGCCGCCGCATCCGCCTCGCCGAGGCGGCCGAGGAAACCTTCGTCACCCTGGAACCCGGCTACGGCCTGCGCCGCATCTTCGACGCCCTGTGCCGCGAGGCCGGCTTCCGCCCGAGGGTCGCCTTCGAGGGCGAGGAGGCGGAGACCCTGCGGGGCCTGGTGGCGGCGGGCCTGGGCGTCGCCCTTCTGCCACCGCCCACAGTCCCCAGGCCGGGGGTGGTGGAACTGACGGTCACGGCCCCGAGGGCGGTACGGGAGATCGGCGTGGCGTGGCTGGCGGACCGCCCCGACACCCCACCGGTGGCCGCCTTCAAGAAGTTCCTGCTCTCGAGAAAGGGCAACCTGCTCCCCTCCTGAGGGACGCCTACCGCCTCAGCGACCGCCCGAACCCCGCAGCCAGCGGCATCCGAAGCCCGATCGGCGGCGGAGCGGCAAGCGCATCCTCGACAGGGCGGGACACGGGGTGCCCGAACAGTGCCCCCATCATGAAGTCGACGGCCAGGGAGGCGACTTCGTCCCGGTGCCCGTGCAACCCGTGTCCGTCGGAGTGCACTTCGAACCGGCACACCTCCCGGTTGACCTTCTTCGCCCGCGCCGCGAACCGGAACGACAGCTCGGGATCGGTCCGCTCGTCATTCGTGCCGTGCACGATCAGCACCCGCCGCCCCACGAGCTGCTTCACCGGCTCGGCGGGCGCGGCGACGTCGTCCTCCGGCAGCCAAGGGGCGAGCGCGACAACGGAGTTGACTGCCTCGTGGCCGCCCGCCCGCAGCGCCGCCCGTCCGCCCATGTCCACCCCGACCAGGCACACGGAAACGTCGCCGTACCGTCGTACGACCTCGTCGGCGGCCCACTCGGCATCCGCGGCCAGATGCGCCTCGCTCCCGTTCCAGCCCCGGCAGCGGTAGTGGACGGCATGGACAGCCAACCCCTCCTCCCGCCCCGCGCGGGCGAGCCGTCGGCCCAGCGAGCGCAGCGCGATCGTCGCCCGCACGGGGGACGGCCTGCGGGTGGAGGCCTCCTCCCCGCCGGGGAGCAGCAGCACCGCTCCGCTCACCGCCGTCGGCACCGGGCCGACCGCCTTTCCCAGCCCGGCCGTTCGGACCGGTGTCGCTTGCTGTCCCATGACAGAACAGTGTCAGAAGGGGCGGTGTACCAAACCCGTACGTGCGGTCACCGTTGGGTATCGGCGGAAAACCGTCGCCGAAGAACTGTCGCGTTCGCGGGGATCTCTACGCGCGTAGGCGTTACAGTGCGGAAATGACGAGCCAGACTGCACCAAGTGGGGCCGTTCCGACGCCGGACCAGATCCGCCGGGCACCCAAGGTTCTGCTGCACGATCATCTCGACGGCGGTCTCCGCCCCGGAACCGTCGTCGAACTCGCCCACGCGAGCGGCTATTCGGAGCTTCCCGAGACCGATCCGGACAAGCTGGGCATCTGGTTCCGCGAGGCCGCCGACTCCGGCTCGCTGGAACGGTATCTGGAGACCTTCAGGCACACCGTCGGGGTGATGCAGACGCGGGACGCGCTCGTCCGGGTCGCCCGCGAGTGCGCCGAGGACCTGGCGGAGGACGGCGTCGTCTACGCCGAGGTGCGCTACGCCCCCGAACAGCATCTCGAAGGGGGGCTCACCCTCGAAGAGGTCGTCGAGGCCGTCAACGAGGGGTTCCGGCAGGGCGAGCGGCTCGCCCGGGACAACGGCCGCCGCATCCGCGTCGGCGCCCTGCTGACCGCCATGCGGCACGCCGCCCGCTCCCTGGAGATCGCCGAACTCGCCAACCGCTACCGGGACTCCGGGGTCGTCGGCTTCGACATCGCGGGCGCCGAGGCCGGCTACCCGCCCACCCGGCACCTGGACGCGTTCGAGTACCTCAAGCGCGAGAACAACCATTTCACCATCCACGCGGGTGAGGCCTTCGGGCTGCCGTCCATCTGGCAGGCGCTGCAGTGGTGCGGCGCCGACCGGCTCGGGCACGGCGTGCGGATCATCGACGACATCGAGGTCCACGAGGACGGCTCCGTCACGCTCGGCCGGCTGGCGTCGTACGTCCGGGACAAGCGGATCCCGCTGGAGCTGTGCCCCAGTTCCAACCTGCAGACCGGGGCCGCGCCCTCCTACGCCGAGCATCCGATCGGGCTGCTGCGCCGGCTGCATTTCCGGGCCACCGTGAACACCGACAACCGGCTGATGTCGCACACCAGTATGAGCCAGGAATTCGAGCATCTCGTCGAGGTGTTCGGTTACACGCTCGACGACCTTCAGTGGTTCTCTGTCAATGCAATGAAATCTGCGTTCATTCCTTTCGATGAACGGCTCGCTATGATCAATGACGTCGTCAAGCCGGGATATGCGGAGCTGAAATCCGAATGGCTGTTCCGGCAGACGGCCTCCACCAGCGGTTCTGCCGGTTCGGCGGGATAGCGGCGACTCGGCGGGCTGACGGGTTGTGAAAGACGGTTCACAACCCGTCCGCATTTCGGTGTTTGCGGCGGGTGATCGGGCGTGTTTACGGTCGAGGACCGTTCATCGTTTTTGTTCTCCGTCCCCTATTTCAAGGACGCACTCACCATGAAGCACTCTGCCGTCAGGACTCTCGGTGTCGCCGCTCTCGGTGCCGCTTTCGCCGCCGTCGGCGCCGGCGCGGCCAACGCGGCGGCCCCGGCCGTACCGGACGCGACCCCGGCGCTCGACACCGTCTCCAGGACGCTGCCGGCCGGGGACGCCGGCATCGCCCAGCCGGGCACCACCGACGCCCTCACCCGGGGACAGGACGCCCTGGGCGCCGGCATGGCCGCCGCGCAGCCGGCCGTCGAGAACGCGCTGCACGGCGGGCCGACCGGGCCGGTCCACAGCCGCCTCGGCGGACTGCCCGTGCAGGGCGCGCCCGTGCACGGCCTGCCGGTCAACGGCCTCTCGCTCGGCTGACGCCGGCTGACGTACGACGCCGTCGGGGCGCCTCGGTCAGGACCGGGGGCGCCCTGTCGGCGTTTCGCGTACGGCCGTCACCAGGCGGTAGGCGGTAGGCGGCCGGCGGTCACCAGGCGGTACTCGTCCGGTCCTCGGCCGGCAGCAGGATCCACAGCGCTATGTAGAGCAGGAACTGGGGTCCGGGCAGCAGGCAGGACAGCAGGAAGATCACCCGCATGGTTGTCGCGGAGGTGCCGAAGCGCCGTGCGAGTGCTGCGCACACTCCGCCGATCATGCGGCCGTGGGTCGGGCGGGCAAGGGTGGACATGTCGGCTCCTCCGTGTTCGTCGGTTCCTGTCGACGGCTGTGTTCCATTCAGCTGTCTTCGACGGTACGGACACGAAGCGGACGAAGCGTCACTCTATGGAGCCATCCCGACCCTGGGAATCGTCGGGGTACGCCCCTGAGACAGCTCCTCCTGGACGGTGAGGGGCTCGGCCCCGGCCTGGTCCTGCAACTGCCGCCGCCGTACATGGGCGCGGCCCGCCGGTACGACCACCAGGTGGGCGAGCGCGACACCGGCGGTGTTCAGCAGCAGCGAGTCCACGTCCACGACCCGGCCCGGCACGCCGGTCTGCAGCAGGGCGATGCCGAGGGAGACCAGGGCGCCGGCGGCGGTCGTACGGATCAGGGAGGAGACCGGGGAGACGGCGAGCCTGCCGTGCGCCATCGGCAGCAGCACGCCCAGCGGGGCGAGCAGGGCCAGCCCCTCGCCGATGGGTCTGGCGGCCTCCGGCCAGCCCAGGGCCAGGTCGGCCCGGATGCCGGCGAGGGGGTGCAGGTTGGGGGGTGTCACCCAGGGGACGTCCAGGGGTCGCAGCATCAGCCAGGCGACGAGGGCGAGGTGGGCGACGAGGAGGACACCTCCTGCCACCCGGATACGGATCGCGGCGCTGTCGCCGCCGATGGAGCCTTGACGCTGCACGCCCCCCAAGACGCACTCCCGTACCCGATCGGTTCCGCCCCGCAACTTCCCGGTCGCCCTGCGCTCCGGAAAGGGGTTTCGCACACGGAGGGCAACCCGGCGACCCCTCCGGGTCGCTACCTCCCCGCGACCTCGCTGGACGGCGGCTCGACGCTGCCCGGGCGGTCGCGGACGTCGTCGGTGCACGCGTAGCGGCGCAGCGGTCCCTGGTCCGGGCCGCCGAGGACGACCGTGCCGTCGCCCTCCGTCGCCGCGGAGTCGGAGAGCGTGCACACCACCTGGGCCAGGGCGTAGGAGGTGAGCCGGGACGGCGCCGTGCCCAGGCGGAGCGTCTCCTCGGGGTCCCCGCGGCCGGGACCGCGCACGGTGAGACCGCCCGGCACGTACGTCGTGTAGCCCGCGGAGCGCTCCGCGGCGGACGGGGACGCGGCGAGCTGGTCCAGGAGCCCCTGGGCCACGATCACGCGGCGCCGCGCGTCCGGGGTGCCCTCGGGGACGCGTACCGTCCGGTCGACGGTCACCAGGGACGCGCCGCAGAGCAGGAAGACCTGCACGGGCACGCCCTGCGCGGACTGCGTGGCCCGGTCCGGCCCCGGCAGCGAGCACGGCACCCGGGACGGCGCCGCCCCGAAGTCGGTCGGCACCTGGGTGGCCCGGATGCCGCAGCCGGAGAGCAGCAGGCCGAGGAGGGGCAGCGCCAGCAGGCGTCGCACGGTCAGGCGTCGTACGGACATCACCCCTCCTTTCCTGAACTTCCCGGGCTCCCGGAGTTCCCGGAAGCGTCCTTGTCGGTCTTTGTGCCCTCGTCGGGTTCCTCCGTCAGCCGGGAGGCGTCCCGCGGCAGCCGCAGTGTGAACACCGCGCCGCCTTCCGGGGAGTTGGCGGCGGTGATCTCACCGCCGTGGATGTGGGCGTTCTCCATGGCGATGGACAGGCCCAGCCCGCTGCCCTCGGAGCGCGGCCGGGAGGCGCTCGCCTTGAAGAAGCGGTCGAAGACGTGGGGGAGCACGTCCTCGGGGATCCCCGGGCCGTGGTCACGCACCGCGATGACCAGGTCGTCGCCGTCTATGCGCACCGACACCCGCACCGGCGACCCGCCGTGCTTGAGCGCGTTGCCGATCAGGTTGGCGAGGATGACGTCCAGCCGGCGCGGGTCGAGGCGGGCGTGGATGCCACGCTCGGCGTCCAACTCGACCGCGTCCAGCCAGGCCCGGGCGTCGATGCAGGCGGTGATCTGGTCGGCGAGGTCGACGTCGTCCAGGACCAGCCGGGCGGTGCCCGCGTCGAAGCGGGTGACCTCCATCAGGTTCTCGACCAGGTCGTTCAGGCGCCGGGTCTCGCTGACCACCAGCCGGACCGCGGGCTCGATCATCGGGTCGATCCCGCCCGCCTCGGACTCCAGCTCCTCCTCCAGCACCTCCGTCACGGCGGTGATGGCGGTCAGCGGCGTCCGCAGTTCGTGGCTCATGTCGGCGACGAAGCGACGCGAGGCGTCGTCCCGCGCCGCCATCTCCGCGACCCGCTGCTCCAGCGCCTCGGCGGCGTTGTTGAACGTCCGGGAGAGATCGGCGAGTTCGTCGGTCCCCGACACCCGCAGCCGCGTGTCCAGCCTGCCCTCGCCGAGCCGCCGGGCGGCGACCCCCAGCCGGTGCACCGGTTTCAGCACGGTCGTGGCGGCGGCCTGTGCGAGCAGCGCGGCGCCGATCAGCGCGAGCCCGGTGGCGATGCCCAGCGACCAGGCCAGCGAGTTGAGGTCCTTCGCCTCCGGCTCCAGCGACTTGGCCATGTAGCCCGTGGGCCCGCCGCCGATCACCCGCGAACCGGCCACCAGGTACGGCGTGCCGTGGTCCACGACCCGCTGCCAGTACAGGTGGTACGGCTCCTTGTTGGTGTCGGTCACCTGCTGCTGCTTGTCCACGGCCGCACGCAGCGACCCCGGCACGTCCTCCAGCGAGAAGCCGTTGATGCCGCCCGAGTTGCCGTACACCGTCTTGCCGTCGGCGTCCTGGGCGACCAGCAGCACGCTGAAGTGCTGGCTGCTCGCCGCCATCTGGCCGGCCGCGCGCTGGAGTTGGTCCTGTGTGGGGTGCGCCGGCAGCGCGCCCGCGCGGTTCTGCATCTCCTGCCGGAAGTCGCGCAGCACCGCGTCCTGGGCCCGGGTGAGCACCGCCTCCCGGTTCAGCCAGTAGGCGATGCCGGACGCCGAGACGGCGGCCGTCAGCGCCACCAGCGCGAAGACGACGACCAGGCGCAGCCTGAGGCTGGTGAACCTGAGCCGCGACAGATTTCCCTTGCGCCCCGCGGCCCAGCCGCGCAAGCCCCGTTGCTTGTCGGTCACTGAGGAGTGTCCAGGCGGTAGCCGACACCACGGACGGTACGGATCAGCGTCGGGGACGACGGCACGTCCTCGACCTTCGCGCGCAGCCGCTGCACACAGGCGTCCACGAGCCGCGAGTCACCGAGATAGTCGTGCTCCCACACCAGCCGCAGCAGCTGCTGCCGGGACAGCGCCTGACCGGGCCGCCGGCTCAGCTCCAGCAGCAGCCTCAGCTCGGTCGGGGTCAGCTGCAGATCCTCGCCGTTCTTCGTCACGGTCATCGCCGACCGGTCGATGACCAGGCTGCCGAACGTCGCCGAGTCGCTGGACTCGCGCTCCCCGCGCCGCAGCACCGCCCGGATCCGGGCGTCCAGCACCCGGCCCTGCACCGGCTTGACCACATAGTCGTCGGCGCCGGACTCCAGCCCGACCACCACGTCGATGTCGTCGCTCCGCGCGGTCAGCAGGATGATCGGCAACTGGTCGGTGCGCCGGATGCGACGGCACACCTCGAAGCCGTCGATGCCGGGCAGCATCACGTCCAGCACGATCAGGTCGGGCCGCTGCTCGCGCAGCAGCTTCAGACCGTCCTCACCGCTGGCAGCGGTCGCCACCCGGTGACCCTGGCGCGTCAGGGAGAGCTCCAGGGCCGTGCGGATGGCGTCGTCGTCCTCGATCAGCAACAGGGAAGGCACGGGCTCATTCTGGCCCATGGACGGGCTGTCGTACGACCCGCCGACACCGGGCCTTCCCTACCGCCACCATCTGTGCACTTCCTGTGACGATGCTGGGCCGGACCCCTGTGACAGGTCTGTGACAGTCGGCGGACACGTCCATGAAGTGGCCCCGGCAGTCTTTTGGGCACGGGCAGGGCGGCCAGCCGAGCCGGCCCGGGCAGGACCGAACGACCGGAAGTCCACCACGGGGAGCGCGAGATGAACACGCTGCACAGCATCAGCACCAGCGCCGTAATCACGCGACTGCACGATGTGCACCGGGGTGCCGAGAAGTCCGGTGCCGTGAGCGGGCGGGGGTGCGCTCGCGGCACCGGGCGTCAGCACACCGCCTACATGACGGTGGTTGACGCGCACACGGGGGAGGCGCACGGGGGATCCGCGTACAGGGAGGACTCGGGGGAGCAGCGCCGTTCCCTGACGGAGGCGGAGTTCACCGCCTACGTCCAGGAGCGCCGCGCCTCCCTGTACGCCACCGCCTACCACCTGACCGGCGACCGCTTCGAGGCCGAGGACCTGCTGCAGAGCGCACTGTTCTCGACGTACAAGGCGTGGGACCGGATCAGCGACAAGGCCGCGGTCGGCGGATACCTCCGCCGCACCATGACCAACCTGCACATCAGCGCCTGGCGGCGCCGCAAGCTCAACGAGTACCCGACCGAGGAACTGCCGGAGACGCCCTCCGACACGGACGCGATGCGCGGCACCGAGCTGCGCGCGGTCCTGTGGCAGGCGCTTTCCCGGCTGCCCGAGCTCCAGCGCACCATGCTGGTCCTGCGCTACTACGAGGGCCGCACGGACCCGGAGATCGCGGAGATCCTCGACATCAGTGTCGGCACGGTGAAGTCCAGCATCTGGCGCTCGCTGCGCCGGCTGCGCGAGGACGAGGTCCTCAGCTTCGGCCGTGACGAGGAGGACGCCTTCGGCGAGCTGGTCGCCTGAAGGTCAGGGGTCACCGTGAGGTGATCCGACGGGGGAACACGGGGGACACGGGGGAAGAGCGGAGGGGGACACGGGGGAAGCGGGGGAGCACGAGAAGCGGGACTGGAGGGTCGGGGGGCCCTGTCCAGTCCCGTTTCCGTTTGCGCCGTTCCTGTACGGCTCCGCGGCGGCTACGCCACCGTCTGCCGACGCGCGTGCCGCCCCGCCGCCGCTGCCGCGAGCCGCCCCAGCGCCTCGTCGCGGTCGCACGGATGCGCACCCAGCGCCACCTGGCGGGAGACGATCGAGCGTTCCGCGCGCATCAGCCGCCAGCCGCGGCGCAGCAGGAACGGCACCGACTTGCGGCCCTCCTTCAGGTCCCGCAGGAACCGCCGCCGGAACGTGGTGACCGGCCCGCGGCTCAGGCACAGCGCGTCCGCGAGCACGCCCAGTTCCCGGCAGCGCGCGACGATCTCCGCGGCGAACACGCCCTCCGCTATGAACAGCGGGGTACGGCCGATGTGCAGCGTCTCCTCGCCGGTACGGGCGCTCAGCGCGATGTCGTACACCGGCACCGGCGCCGAACCCGTCGCGCACAGCCGGGTGATGGCCTCCACCGCGACCTGGGTGTCCCAGGAGTCCGGGTGGTCCCAGTCGATGTCCGAACTCCCCTCCACCAGGGGCAGAGTGGGGTCGTCGCCCTCCTTGTAGAAGTCGTCCAGACGCAGGACGGGAAGCCCGGAGCGGGCGGCGACAAGGGACTTGCCCGAGCCCGAGGGGCCGCAGAGCAGCACGACACGGGCGGGGGACGGGGGATGAATGCTCACGGAACACCAGTTTGACGTATGGCGGCGTGCCTGCCGACCCCGCGGGTCGGCTTTTGAGCGTGACTCCCGCCTCAACTACCCTGCGTGTCGACAGCTTCACCCTGAGTATCAGAAGGTGGCCCGGCAATGACACGACTGACGTCCCCCCGCAACCACACCGCGCGGCGCGCCCTGATCGTCCTCGCGACCGCCTCTGCGGCGCTGGGTGCGGGCGCTGCGACGGCGTCCGCGGACGCCGCTCGCGTCCCGGACGTGCCCCTGCGGCCGGCCTCGCTCGGGGCGATGGCCCCGCAGGAAGGAGCCCGGGTGCCGGGATTGACCGACTACGCCGCCATCCCCGTCCAGGCCCTGCAGTACACCCCCGTCGCCCACACCCGTGTCCTGCCGGCGGACGACGGCGACCTCGGCGGCCTGACGGGACCGCTCGCCCGGATGGGCCCGATCGGCGCCGTCCCGGCGGCGGAGGGACTCGGGGGAGTGCTGGGCGGCCTGACCGGGGCCGGGGGCTGACCGCAGAAGGAGGGAGCCGCGCCGCCCCTGGACGGAGGGGCGGCGCGGCTCCCGGCTGTCGTGGCCGTCAGGCCGTCGTGGCCGTCAGTACGACGAGCCGGACGCGCCCAGTGACCCCGTCGGATGCCACACCGTCTTCGTCTCCAGGAACGCCGTCATCCGGTCGGTGCCCGGCGCCTCGAAGTAATCCACAGCCTGTGGACGAAGAACCCGCTTCAGATTGTCGGCCGCCGCGATCTCCAGCTCCTTCGCCAGCTCCTCGTCCGCACCCGCGAGGTCGATCGCGTTGACGTCCTGGTGCGCGGCCAGCGGCGCCGCGAGCTCGGCCGTACGGCCGGAGAGGATGTTCACCACACCGCCCGGCACGTCGGAGGTGGCCAGCACCTCGGCCAGGGACAGGGCGGGAAGCGGGGACTTCTCGCTCGCGATCACGACCGCCGTGTTGCCGGTGGCGATCACGGGCGCGAGCACCGAGACCAGGCCCAGGAACGACGACTCCTGCGGGGCCAGTACGGCGACCACGCCCGTCGGCTCGGGGGAGGAGAGGTTGAAGAAGGGGCCCGCGACCGGGTTGGCGCCGCCGATCACCTGGGCGATCTTGTCGGTCCAGCCGGCGTACCAGACCCAGCGGTCGACGGTCGCGTCCACGACCGCGGCGGCCTTCGACTTCGACAGGCCCTCGGCGTCGGCCACTTCCCGGACGAACTGGTCCCTGCGGCCCTCCAGCATCTCCGCGACGCGGTAGAGGACCTGGCCGCGGTTGTACGCCGTCGCGCCGGACCAGCCGCCGAACGCCTTGCGCGCGGCCACGACCGCGTCCCGGGCGTCCTTGCGGCTCGACCGGGGAGCGTTGGCCAGCCAGTTGCCCTTGGAGTCGGTCACCTCGTACACCCGGCCGCTCTCGGAACGCGGGAACTTCCCGCCGACGTACAGCTTGTAGGTCTTGAACACCGACAGTCGTGCATCAGACATCGAGGTACGCCTCCAGGCCGTGGCGGCCGCCCTCGCGGCCGAAGCCCGACTCCTTGTAGCCGCCGAACGGCGAGGTCGGGTCGAACTTGTTGAACGTGTTGGACCAGATCACGCCCGCGCGGAGCTTGTTCGCGACCGCCAGGATGCGCGAGCCCTTCTCGGTCCAGATGCCCGCCGACAGGCCGTACTGCGTGTTGTTCGCCTTCGCGACCGCCTCGTCCGGGGTGCGGAAGGTGAGGACCGACAGCACCGGGCCGAAGATCTCGTCCCGGGCGATGGTGTGCGCCTGGGTGACGTTCGTGAACAGCGTCGGGGCGAACCAGTACCCGGAGGCGGGCAGTTCGCAGGCCGGGGACCAGCGCTCGGCGCCCTCCGCCTCGCCCTGCTCGGCCAGCGCGGTGATCCGGGCCAGCTGCTCGGCGGAGTTGATCGCGCCGATGTCGGTGTTCTTGTCCAGCGGGTCGCCGAGGCGGAGCGTGGACAGGCGGCGCTTGAGGGAGTCCAGCAGCTCGTCCTGGATCGACTCCTGCACCAGCAGACGGCTGCCCGCGCAGCAGACCTGGCCCTGGTTGAAGAAGATGCCGGTGACGATGCCCTCGACGGCCTGGTCGATCGGCGCGTCGTCGAAGACGATGTTGGCGCCCTTGCCGCCCAGTTCGAGGGTGAGCTTCTTCCTCGTGCCCGCGACCGTGCGGGCGATCTCCTTGCCGACGGCCGTGGAGCCGGTGAAGGCCACCTTGTTCACGTCCGGGTGCGCGACGAGCGCCGCGCCCGTGTCGCCGTAGCCCGGCAGGATGTTGACGACACCCTTGGGCAGGCCGGCCTGGCGGCAGATGTCCGCGAAGAACAGGGCGGAGAGAGGGGTCGTCTCGGCGGGCTTCAGGACGACCGTGTTGCCGGTCGCCAGCGCCGGGGCGATCTTCCACGCCAGCATCAGCAGCGGGAAGTTCCAGGGGATGACCTGGCCGGCGACGCCCAGCGGCCGCGGGTTCGCACCGAAGCCCGCGTGGTCGAGCTTGTCCGCCCAGCCCGCGTAGTAGAAGAAGTGGGCCGCCACCAGGGGCAGGTCGGCGTCCCTCGTCTCCTTGATCGGCTTGCCGTTGTCC
The DNA here is from genome assembly GCF_020819595.1 of Streptomyces barringtoniae. GTDB lineage: Bacteria > Actinomycetota > Actinomycetes > Streptomycetales > Streptomycetaceae > Streptomyces > Streptomyces barringtoniae. The sequence goes on along the minus strand of NZ_JAJHNP010000008.1, from coordinate 72,976 downwards.
AGCGTCTCCAGGACGGCCAGCTCACGGCTGCGCTCCTGGATGATCCGGGCGATGCGGAACAGGTACTTCGCGCGCTCGGAGCCGGGCAGCGCCGACCACTTCTCGAAGGCCCTGCGGGCGGCCTTGACCGCGCGGTCGACGTCCTCGGCGCCGGCCTGGGCGACCTCGGACAGCACCTCTTCCGTGCTGGGGCTGACCGTCTTGAAGACCTTGCCGTCGGCCGCGTCCGTGAACTCGCCGTCGATGAACAGGCCGTAGGAGGGGGCGATGTCGACGACCGAGCGGGACTCGGGCGCCGGTGCGTACTCGAAAACCATGATCGATCAGTCCACCGTCACGTAGTCGGGGCCGGAGTAGCGGCCGGTGGCCAGCTTCTGACGCTGCATCAGCAGGTCGTTCAGCAGCGAGGAGGCGCCGAAGCGGAACCAGTGGTTGTCCAGCCAGTCCTCGCCCGCGGTCTCGTTGACCAGGACCAGGAACTTGACGGCGTCCTTGGAGGTGCGGATGCCGCCGGCCGGCTTCACGCCGACCTGGACGCCGGTCTGGGCGCGGAAGTCCCGTACGGCCTCCAGCATGAGGAGGGTGTTGGCCGGGGTCGCGTTCACCGCCACCTTGCCGGTCGAGGTCTTGATGAAGTCGGCGCCGGCCAGCATGCCGAGCCAGGAGGCGCGGCGGATGTTGTCGTACGTCGACAGCTCGCCGGTCTCGAAGATGACCTTCAGCCGGGCGGACTGGCCGCAGGCCTCCTTCACGGCGACGATCTCGTCGTACACCTTCAGGTACTTGCCGCCGAGGAACGCACCCCGGTCGATGACCATGTCGATCTCGTCGGCGCCGGCGGCGACGGCGTCACGGACGTCGGCCAGCTTCACGTCGAGGGCGGCACGGCCGGCCGGGAAGGCGGTGGCGACCGAGGCGACCTTCACGCCGGAGCCGGCGACGGCCTCCTTGGCGACGGCCACCATGTCGGGGTAGACGCAGACCGCGGCGGTCGCCGGGGTCGTACGGTCCGTGGGGTCGGGGTGGACCGCCTTGGCGCCGAGCGCCCGGACCTTGCCCGGGGTGTCCGCGCCTTCCAGCGTCGTCAGGTCGACCATCGAGATGGCGAGGTCGATGGCGTACGCCTTCGCGGTGGTCTTGATGGAACGGGTGCCGAGAGACGCGGCGCGCGCCTCCAGGCCGACCGCGTCGACGCCGGGCAGCCCGTGCAGGAAGCGGCGCAGCGTACTGTCGGACGCGGTGACGTCCGAGAGAGCGTGAGCTGTGGGTGCGGTAGTGGGCATGGTCACCAGACGAGCATATCTACGCGCGTAGCAGCTGTACAGCCCCGTGCTCGTCCCCGGTCCCGAGATCACGGATGAGCGCCGGTTCCGGGGCGTGTGGCGGCACCGCCGCCGGTGTCATGCAGACTGGGCCCATGACCACCCCCGACCACCAGTCACCCGCGTCACAGCCCACCGCCAAGGACCGGATCTACCGCTCGCCCATGGCGCTCGTGGGCGGCGTGCTGCTGCTCGCCGTCATCGGCTGGCTCGGCTTCGACGCGCTGTTCCAGGGCCATGGCCGCGCACCGTGGCTGGCACTCGCCGGGATGATCCTGATCGTGCCGCTGGTGATCGCCTTCACACTGCGCCCGGCGGTCTTCGCGGGCGAGGACCGGCTGCGGGTGCGCAACCCGTTCCGGGTGATCGGCCTGCCCTGGGGCGAGGTCGCCTCGCTGCGCTCCGGCTACTCCAACGAGGTCGTCGCGAAGTCCGGCCGCAAGTACCAACTGTGGTCGGTCCCCGTGTCGCTGCGGGGCCGCAAGAAGGCGGAGATGCGCAAGTCGCGGGCGGCGGCGGACGCGGGGCGCGGCGGGGTGCAGGCGCGCCGCAGCCTCGGCTTCGGCGGCATGGGCGGCATGGGTGGCTTCGGCGGCACCGGTGCCGCGGGCCTGCAGACCGGCCCGACCCGCGCGGAGTCCGACCAGGTCATGGACGACCTGCGGGAGCTGCTGGACCGGCGTGGCGAGGCGGAGTCGGCGCAGGGGGAGGTCACCGTGCGCTGGGCGTACGAGGTGATCGCGCCCACGCTGGCGGGCGCGGTGCTGCTGCTGATCCTGCTGGTCACCGGGTGAAGGTCCCGGTCACCGGGTGAGGTTCGCCGGGCGCCCGGTGCGGGCGGCCGGCCGGACACGGTCCCCGGCCGCGGGGGCGGGCGGGGGTCACAGCGAGCGGCAGCGCGGGCTGTGGATCACGCGTGAGCCTCCGCCGCCGTACGTCCTGGACGGATGGAACCTGCGGCTGAAGTCCATGGGGATGTCCAGCGCGAAGAAGTTCTTCCCGTTCCCCGTCCGCGCGCGCAGGCGGATCCGGTGCTCGGCCACCGGCACCGCCTCGGGCAGCCGCAGGATCCACGTCTGCCTCCACCGCCCGGCGGGGGGCCTGGGGTCAACCGGGAGGCGCGCGCCCATCTGCGCCAGCAGCTCGGGCAGCCGGTACCACCTGTCCAGCAGCTTCACCGGACCGAACTTCATGATCACGTTGCAGGTGACCCGGGTCAGGTCGACGGCCTCCTTGAGGTGGCCCTCGATCTCGCAGCGGACCTGGTGCCCGAGCCACGGCAGTGCGGGTGTCAGCGTGATGGTGAGGATGTCCAGCACGTAGGTGTCGTCGCTGACGTCTTCCACCAGACCCACAGTCATCTCACTCACCCCGCGGTGTCTCGAGTACGGGACGCCCTCGGGCCGCGCCCCGTTCATCCCCGGGAGAAGGGGGCAGCGGCCCGTGGCGTGCGTCTTGCGCCACTTCCCCACCCGTTCGGGGGCGGGGATCGATGGGACGGAAGCCGACGGCGCTCGCGTCGGGACAGGCACCGACGGCAAGGCGCGCTCCGGCGGACGTCACCGGACGGTCGGGCCGGTGAGCGAAAGGACGGCCGCCCGGACACCCGGCGTGCGGCGTCTCGTGTCCGGTTCCGGTGGGACGCGCACGGCACGCGGGCCGGCGGACCATGGTCGGGACTGGGGCTCCGGCCCGATTCCGGCGGGCCGGAGCCCCGTTTCGTGCGGCGGGTCGTGGGCTACTTCCCGCCGTTCCCGCCGTCGCCGCCCCAGCCGTCCCAGCCGTCCCAGCCGTCCCAGCCGTCGAAGTGGTGGATCACGCGGAAGCTGGCCACCACGCCGTCCTTGATGTGGATGCCGTCGACGTGCCGCACGTGCACGCCGTCCGAGGAGCTGTGGGGTCCGACGGTGGCGATGGGGGCACCGTTGTCGCAGACCACCCCCCGGAAGACCTCGACGGTGTTGTGGCTGTCGTTGCGGATGTTCAGGCTCCGGGCACCCAGACCGCTGACCACGGTGACGCAGTCGCCCGGCTCGGCGGAGTACGACCGCTCGTTGATCTGGATCCGGCCCCAATCCCAGCCCCGGCGGCCGCCCTCGCGGCCGTCGTTGCCCTTGCCCGGCCCGGCTTCGCCGCCGAGGGGTGCCGCGGCGGCGAGGGCCGGGGCCGACTGGGATGCCGGGGCGGAGGCCGCCGAGGCGTAGGTGATGCCGCTCGCGGCCAGGGCGGCGGCGGACGCGACACCAGCAGTGACCACGGTGGAACGGGGGAGCTTCATATCGCTTCTCCTGTCTCCGGTTTCCGGGATACCGGCCCTTCAGCCGGCTCGTGAGTAAAAGTACCCAGACCAGTCATATAGGTCATATAGGAAGACAGGCTTTGGGGGCTGATAGAGGTATTTTTCGTGCCATGCGCAGCCCCTCAAGGGCGCCGACGACCCATCAAATAGCCATGAATAAAAGAAGATTGACCGACTATTAGCCCTTTCGGCTTATCTTCTGACGCCTGCTCACTTCCGTCGTGTCGCGGCGTGGCGCACCGCGTCACAGCGTGTCGCCGCGGCGGCGGGGGCGGGTCGTGTTAGAGGGGGCGTCGCCCTCGACCGCTGCCGGCTGCCGAGCGTGCGAGCACGCCGCGAAGGGTGAAGGGCCGTTCGCTTCCGAAGAGTTGAGGAATTCCGCCCGGAACGACGAGACGGGGTGCCCCGGGCCGGGGCACCCCATCGATATGGGCGTCGTACGGGTCAGATGCCGGCGGCCGCCGACAGGTCCCGCTTGATCGAGGTGAGAAGTTCCGTCGCGCGGGCGCGGGCGGCCGGAAGGGCCGCGTGGTCCGCGACCGGCACGACGACCTCCAGGTAGCACTTCAGCTTCGGCTCGGTGCCGCTCGGGCGGACGATCACACGGGCGCCGTCGAGGGTGTAGCGCAGGCCGTCCGTGGGCGGCAGCTTCTCCGTGCCCCGGGTGAGGTCCTCGGCGCGGACGACGGCCAGGCCCGCCAGTCCGGTCGGCGGCTGTTCGCGCAGGCGGCGCATCGCGTCCGCGATGAGCGAGAGGTCCTGCACCCGGACCGACAGCTGGTCGGTGGCGTGCAGGCCGTGCTCCACGGCCAGGTCGTCCAGCAGGTCGAGGAGGGTCCGGCCCTCCTCCTTGAGCTGCGAGGCCAGCTCGGTGACGAGCAGGGCCGCCGTGATGCCGTCCTTGTCGCGCACGCCCTCCGGGTCGACGCAGTAGCCGAGGGCCTCCTCGTAGCCGTAGCGCAGGCCGTCCACGCGGGCGATCCACTTGAAGCCGGTCAGCGTCTCCTCGTGGGGCAGGCCCGCCTTCTCGGCGATCCGGCCGAGGAGGGAGGAGGAGACGATCGACTCGGCGAAGGTGCCCCTCGCGCCGCGCCGGACCAGGTGGGCGGCGAGCAGGGCGCCGACCTCGTCGCCCCGCAGCATGCGCCAGTCGGCGCCGTCCCTGACGGCCACGGCGCAGCGGTCGGCGTCGGGGTCGTTGGCGATGACCAGGTCCGGGTCGGTGGCGCGGGCCCGGGCGAAGGCCAGGTCCATCGCGCCCGGCTCCTCCGGGTTCGGGAAGGCGACCGTCGGGAAGTCCGGGTCGGGCTCGGCCTGTTCGGCGACCAGCACCGGCTCCGGGAAGCCGGCCCGGGCGAAGGCGGCCAGCAGGACGTCCTTGCCGACGCCGTGCATCGCCGTGTAGACCGTGCGGGCCGTGCGGGGGGAGCCCTCGGCCAGTACGGCGTCCGTACGGGCCAGATAGGCCTCCAGGACCGCGTCGTCCAGGATCTCCCAGCCGGCGTCCGGGCGGGATACGTCGTGCAGGGAGGCGATCGCGTCGATCTCGGCGGCGATGCCCGCGTCGGCGGGCGGCACGATCTGGGAGCCGTCGCCGAGGTAGACCTTGTAGCCGTTGTCCCGGGGCGGGTTGTGGCTGGCGGTGACCTCGACGCCCGCGACCGCGCCGAGATGCCGTATGGCGTACGCCAGGACCGGGGTGGGCAGCGGGCGGGGGAGCACGGCGGCGCGCAGGCCTGCGCCGGTCATCACGGCGGCGGTGTCGCGCGCGAAGTCGGCGGACTTGTGGCGGGCGTCGTAGCCGATGACCACGAGTCCACCGGCGTGGCCGTCCTTCTTGAGGTACGCGGCGAGGCCGGCGGCTGCCCTGATGACGACGCTGCGGTTCATGCGCATGGGGCCCGCGCCGAGTTCGCCCCGCAGGCCGGCGGTACCGAACTGGAGCGTGCCGCTGAAGCGGGCGGACAGCTCCGCTGTGTCACCGGCGTCGATCAGCTCGGCCAGCTCTTCGCGAGTCTCCGTGTCCGGGTCCTCGGCGAGCCAGGCCTTGGCCTTGCTGATGAGATCGTCGTGCACCTTGGGATCAACCTCTCCGTGTTTGCCTGGTCCACCGGGGGCTCCGCCCCCGGACCCCCGTTTCCCACCCGTCCACCCGCAGCCGTCGGCCCGGAAGCAGGCGGACGGGCTCGGCGGCGTCTACAGCTTGCCCAGCAGCCGGCCCAGCAGTTCGCCCATGCGTGCCGCCGAGTCGCGGCCCGCCTGGAGGACCTCCTCGTGGTTGAGGGGCTCGCCCGTCATGCCGGCCGCCAGGTTGGTGACCAGGGAGATGCCCAGCACCTCGGCGCCCGCCTCACGGGCGGCGATGGCCTCCAGGACCGTGGACATGCCGACCAGGTCCGCGCCGATGACGCGGGCCATGCGGATCTCGGCCGGGGTCTCGTAGTGCGGGCCGGGGAACTGCGCGTAGACGCCCTCCTCCAGGGAGGGGTCGATCTCCTTGCACAGGGCGCGCAGGCGGGGGGAGTACAGGTCGGTCAGGTCGACGAAGTTGGCGCCGACGATGGGGGACGTCGCCGTCAGGTTGATGTGGTCGCTGATCAGGACCGGCTGGCCGGGGCGCATGCCCTCGCGCAGGCCGCCGCAGCCGTTGGTGAGGACCACCGTCTTGCAGCCGGCGGCCACGGCCGTGCGGACGCCGTGGGCGACGGCGGCGACGCCGCGGCCCTCGTAGTAGTGGGTGCGGCCCAGGAAGACCAGGGCGCGCTTGTCACCGATGGAGTACGAGCGGATCTTGCCGCCGTGCCCCTCGACGGCCGGCGGCGGGAAGCCGGGCAGCTCGGTGACCTGGAACTCGGCGTCGGGTGCGCCCAGGGCGTCGACGGCCGGAGCCCAGCCGGAGCCCATCACGAGGGCGACGTCGTGGGTCTCGGCGCCGGTCAGTTCGCGCAGGCGTGCGGCGGCGGCGTCGGCGGCGGCGTACGGGTCGCCCTGGATGTCGTCCGGAAGAAGAGATGCGTTCACGTGGACGAGGGTAGCCGCTTCTCGCCTACGCGCGTAGATGACAGACGTCACGGGATGGCGATCGTTGTCTTGTCGTTTCCGACGAAAGCTGCGGCAGAACGGACAGCAGGGGCAGAAGGGTCAGCAGGGACGCTTGCGGAGTTCCATCACATAGTCGTGGGGCGCCCCGGCGGACTCCGCCGCGTCGGCGATCTCGCCCAGGTAGCGGGCGGAGGGCAGGCCGCCCTCGTAGGCGTTGAGGACGTACGTCCACGCCGCCTCCTCGCCGTCCAGGGTGTGCACGCGCACCCGTACCCGGCGGTAGACGTCGTCGCCGACGCCCTCCCACCGGTCGAGGGACTCCTCGTCCGGGGGTGCGATGTCGTACAGCCCGACGAAGACCTGCGCGAGCGGGTCCTCGACGATCGTCGCGAGCGCGCCCTCCCAGCCCAGGTGCTCGCCGCCGAACGTCAGCCGCCAGCCGTTCAGCCAGCCCGTGGCGCGCAGCGGGGAGTGCGGGGCGCGGAAGGACATCAGGCGCGCGTCGAGGTTGCCGGCGTACGCGGCATAGAGCGACATGGGGAGAGGGTACGGCAGGGAAAGACGCGTCACTCGCGCCCCGTACGACACTCGTGTGCGCCCCCGGGCAGTAGCACCTTGAAGCGTGCGGGACAATGGAGTACGTGACTCGGATCGTGATCATCGGTGGCGGACCCGGCGGATACGAGGCGGCCCTGGTAGCCGCCCAGCTCGGTGCGGAGGTGACCGTCGCCGACTGCGACGGTCTGGGCGGAGCGTCGGTGCTGACCGACTGCGTGCCGTCGAAGACGCTCATCGCTACGGCCGAGGTGATGACCACCTTCGACTCGTCGTACGAGGAGCTCGGGATCATCGTCGCCGACGACACCCCGCCGCTGGAGCAGGCGGCCCGGGTGGTCGGCGTGGACCTGGGGAAGGTCAACCGCCGGGTGAAGCGGCTGGCGCTCGCCCAGTCCCACGACATCACCGCCTCCGTCACCCGCGCCGGCGCCCGGGTCATGCGCGGGCGCGGCCGGCTGGAGGGCATGCAGGCCCTCGACGGGTCCCGGAAGGTCGTCGTCACCGCCGCCGACGGCACCGAGGAGACCCTCACCGCCGACGCCGTCCTCATCGCCACCGGCGGTCACCCGCGCGAGCTGCCCGACGCCCAGCCCGACGGCGAGCGCATCCTGAACTGGACCCAGGTCTACGACCTCACCGAGCTGCCGGAAGAGCTGATCGTGGTCGGCTCCGGTGTGACCGGCGCCGAGTTCGCCGGTGCCTATCAGGCGCTGGGGTCCAAGGTCACCCTGGTCTCCTCCCGGGACCGCGTGCTGCCGGGCGAGGACCCGGACGCCGCCGCCGTGCTGGAGGACGTCTTCCGGCGCCGTGGCATGAACGTCATGGCCCGCTCCCGTGCCGCCTCCGCCAAGCGGGTCGGGGACCGGGTGGAGGTCACGCTGGCCGACGGGCGCGTCATCGGCGGCACGCACTGCCTGATGGCCGTCGGCGCCATCCCGAACAGCGCGGGGCTCGGTCTGGAGGGGGCGGGCGTCAAGCTCCGCGACTCCGGTCACATCTGGACCGACAAGGTGTCGCGGACGACCGCTCCCGGCGTGTACGCGGCCGGTGACGTGACCGGAGTGTTCGCGCTCGCCTCCGTCGCCGCCATGCAGGGACGTATCGCCATGTACCACTTCCTCGGCGACGCGGTGGCCCCGCTGAACCTGAAGACTGTGTCGTCCAACGTCTTCACCGACCCCGAGATCGCGACCGTCGGCTACACGCAGGCGGACGTGGACGCGGGCAAGATCGACGCCCGGGTGGTGAAGCTGCCGCTGCTGCGCAACCCGCGCGCGAAGATGCAGGGCATCCGGGACGGCTTCGTGAAGATCTTCTGCCGGCCGGGTACGGGCATCGTCGTCGGCGGTGTGGTCGTGGCACCGCGCGCCTCGGAACTGATCCACCCCATCTCGATCGCCGTCGACAACAATCTGACGGTCGAACAGATCGCGAACGCGTTCACGGTGTATCCCTCCCTTTCGGGGTCGATCGCGGAGGTGGCCCGCCAGCTCCACACCCGCAAGGCCGGCGTGGAGGCCTGACGGCCGGTTCCGGCTTCCCGCTGGTCACGGGGAGTTGCCGCGTTTGCGTACGGCATAGTCGGGGCGGATAGGTCCTATACCACTTCCCGCCCTGCCATGCGAACAACTTCTGTTATTCGGCGCAAACTGCTGAAACCAGACGGTCGCTGGGGTTACTGTCAGTTTCGTGTTCGCTGCTGAACGTCGCCAATTGATCCTCGAAATGGTGCGAGCGAACGGTGCCGTGTCGCTCCGTGAGCTCGCCCGCGTCGTCCAGACCTCCGAAGTGACCGTACGGCGGGACGTGCGGGCACTGGAGGCAGAAGGACTCCTCGACCGCCGGCACGGCGGTGCGGTACTACCGGGCGGGTTTACGCGAGAGTCCGGCTTTCCGCAGAAGTCCCATCTCGCGACCGCCGAGAAGACGGCCATCGCCGACCTCGCGGCGGGCCTCGTCGAAGAGGGCGAGGCCATCGTGGTCGGTGCCGGTACGACCACGCAGGAGCTGGCCCGCCGGCTCGCGCGGGTGCCCGGGCTGACCGTCGTCACCAACTCGTTGCTGGTCGCCCAGGCGTTGGCCCACGCCAACCGGGTGGAGGTCGTGATGACCGGCGGCACCCTGCGCGGCTCCAACTACGCCCTCGTCGGCTCCGGCGCCGAACAGTCCCTGCAGGGGCTGAGAGTGTCCAAGGCCTTCCTCTCCGGGAGCGGGCTCACCGCCGAACGCGGGCTGTCCACCTCCAACATGCTCTCGGCGTCCGTCGACCGGGCCCTCGTCCAGGCAGCCGCGGAGGTCGTGGTCCTCGCCGACCACACCAAGCTCGGCACGGACACGATGTTCCAGACCGTGCCGACCGACCTCATCACCCGCCTGGTCACCGACGAGCCTCCCGTCCACGACGACCGCGCCGCCACCGAGTTGCAGGCCCTTGCCGACCAGGGGGTGCAGATCGCCGTGGCGGGGGCGAACGGAGCACCTCCGGGGGGTGAGCAGGCCCCGGCGCGGCGCGCATCCCTGCCGGGGCCTAGGCGGGGGGTCCCTGGAGGTGGGTTGCGTGGAATGCTGGGCGACCAGCCGGCAGGGGCCGAGCGGGGGCGCGTCGCCGATCTGCGGCGGCGGTGACGGTGCCCGTTCGCCGTAGGGGCTTGAGTAGCCGGGCGGGTGCGGATGTGTCGTGGCCTGTCGCGCCCACGCGGCGGAGCCGCATGTCGACACAGCCCCGCGCCCCTTGGGCCGGCTGCCCTTCGGTCGGCTACCTGGCTCAGGTCTGTGTGGGAGGCTCGGGTGGCCGGGCTCGATAGGAGGCGAAGGCCGCTCTGGCCGCCGGGGCGTAGCGGCGGCGGGACATTCGGGTCACCAGTTGCCACATGGTGCGCTCGTCCTCCAGGTCGGCCGGCAGGACCAGGCCGAACGCCTCGGCCAGGGGCTTGCGGCCCAGGTTGACCAGGGCGCGCACCGCCGCCGCCCACTCGTCGGTGGCGGCCACCGCCGCCCGGTACCAGACGGGGATCAGGGCGGTCAGTACGACGGCCGTGACGACCAGCACCGGGCGGTCGGCCCGGCCGGACGCCAGCGCGGCGCACGCCGAACCGGCCACCGCCGCATGGCCGTACAGCAGGGCCACGAAGAAGTCGACGTTGGTGCGGGCCGTGTCGTTCTGTCTGCGGGTCCACTCGGGGGCGGCACTGGTGAGCTCGTTCCACAGGACCTGGGTGTCGAGCCGGTAGCGGTCGTGGCCGTACTCCTCGAAGCGGCGGACGGCGTTGCCGAGCCGGGTCGGGGCGATCTGCTCGTCGCCCACCGGATACCGGCTCAGCTTCTCGGTGAGCAGGGCCCGCCGGATGGGTGAGGTGCCGGAGGTGGCCGTCAGCCGGTCGGCGATGCGCCGGCGCCGGGCCCGCTGCACCCGGCAGCCACGCTCGTACGCCACGGCCGGCCACAGCGCGTACCCCTCCAGGAAGCGGTAGAGGGGCGTCTGGAGCGCGTTGAGGACCAGGCCGAGCAGGACGGCCGCGATCAGGAGCAGCAGGGCGGTATGGCCTCCCGTCGCCGGCCAGTGCCCGGCCAGGAGCGCGGGGCGGCGCAGGCTGGGCGCGACCGCGAACAGGAACACGGCCAGATTCAGCGCGGTCGGCAGGATCCAGCCGACGAGCAGCGTCCAGCCGCCGCCGAGGGCGCCCTTGGCGATGTCTCCCACGGGCTACGACTCCTCCCCCTCCCGCGCCCAGTCGTCGTCGGGGTCGAGGACGGGGCCGGGGGAGGTGTGGCCCACGACCGTGCCCTCGACGGCGTCCTCCCGCCCGGCCAACTGACTGATCCTGTCCACGAGTTCGTGCAGATCGGTCTGGCGGGAGGTGAGGACGACGCTCGTGCGCCCGGAGGGTGCGTCGACTGTGACGGTGATGGTGGCGGCGGTCCGGCCGGACAGGTTCAGCCAGTCGATCAGGGACCGTGCGAACCGGGCCGCCGCGAGGGCGTCGCCCCTGACCCGGACGTCCACGCTGTCCGGGGCGTTCGCCGGCAGTTCGGACCACGCCCCTGCCGGCGCGTCCTGCCGCAACCACCGGAGCAGCCCGTCGACGCGGTCGGTACCGGTGCTGGTGACGGTGAAGACGTAGTCCACGCGGCCAGCTTAGGGCCCGGGAAAGCAGTTGGCCCCCGGCAGGCGCCGGAGGCCAACTCACTGACGTGGTGCCGGACTTCAGTCCTTGATCTCGCAGATCGCCGCGCCCGAGGTGACGGACGCGCCGACCTCCGCGCTCAGGCCCTTGATGGTGCCCGCCTTGTGCGCGTTCAGCGGCTGTTCCATCTTCATGGCCTCCAGGACGACGACCAGGTCGCCTTCCTTGACCTCCTGGCCCTCCTCGACCGCGACCTTGACGATCGTGCCCTGCATCGGGGAGGCGAGGGTGTCTCCGGAGGCGACGGGGCCGGACTTCTTGGCCGCGCGGCGCTTGGGCTTGGCGCCGGCCGCGAGGCCGGTGCGGGCCAGGGACATGCCGAGGGAGGCCGGGAGGGAGACCTCCAGGCGCTTGCCGCCGACCTCGACGACGACCGTCTCGCGGCCCGTCTCCTCCTCCGCCTCGACGTCGGCGGGGGCGGCGAACGGCTTGATCTCGTTGACGAACTCGGTCTCGATCCAGCGGGTGTGGACCGTGAACGGTGCGTCCGAGCCGGTCAGTTCGGGGGCGAACGCCGGGTCCCTGACCACCGTGCGGTGGAAGGGGATCGCGGTGGCCATGCCCTCGACCTGGAACTCGTCCAGGGCGCGGGCGGCGCGCTCCAGGGCCTCCTTGCGGGTACGGCCCGTGACGATCAGCTTGGCGAGCAGGGAGTCCCAGGCCGGGCCGATCACGCTGCCCGACTCCACGCCGGCGTCCAGGCGGACACCGGGGCCCGACGGCGCGTCGAACCTCGTCACCGTGCCGGGGGCGGGCAGGAAGTTGCGGCCGGGGTCCTCGCCGTTGATGCGGAACTCGAAGGAGTGGCCGCGCAGCGCCGGGTCGTCGTAGCCGAGTTCCTCGCCGTCGGCGATGCGGAACATCTCGCGCACCAGGTCGATGCCGGCGACCTCCTCGGTCACCGGGTGCTCGACCTGCAGGCGGGTGTTGACCTCCAGGAAGGAGATCGTGCCGTCCTGGCCGACCAGGAACTCACAGGTGCCGGCGCCGACGTAGCCGGCCTCCTTCAGGATGGCCTTGGAGGCGCGGTACAGCTCGGCGACCTGCTCCTCGGACAGGAACGGCGCCGGGGCCTCCTCGACCAGCTTCTGGTGACGGCGCTGCAGCGAGCAGTCACGCGTCGATACGACGACCACGTTGCCGTGCTTGTCCGCCAGGCACTGCGTCTCCACGTGCCGCGGGCGGTCCAGGTAGCGCTCCACGAAGCACTCGCCGCGACCGAAGGCGGCGACCGCCTCGCGCACGGCCGACTCGTACAGCTCGGGGACCTCTTCGAGGGTGCGGGCGACCTTCAGGCCGCGGCCGCCACCGCCGAAGGCGGCCTTGATCGCGATGGGCAGGCCGTGCTGCTCGGCGAAGGCCACGACCTCCTCGGCACCGGAGACCGGGTCGGGGGTGCCGGCCACCAGCGGGGCGCCGGCGCGCTGGGCGATGTGGCGGGCGGCCACCTTGTCGCCGAGGTCGCGGATGGCCTGCGGCGGCGGGCCGATCCAGATCAGTCCCGCGTCCAGCACCGCCTGGGCGAATTCGGCGTTCTCCGAGAGGAAGCCGTAACCCGGATGGACGGCATCCGCGCCGGACTCCCGCGCGGCGTTCAGGACCTTCTGGATGTCCAGGTAGCTGCCGGCCGGGGTGTCACCGCCCAGGGCGAACGCCTCATCCGCGGCGCGGACATGCAGAGCGTCCCGGTCCGGGTCGGCGTAGACGGCCACGCTCGCGATCCCGGCGTCCCGGCAGGCCCGGGCCACGCGGACAGCGATTTCGCCACGGTTGGCGATGAGCACCTTGCGCACGATTGAGGCTCCCTCCTTGAAACAAGCCGAGTTTAGGGACTGCCGACACGGCACTTCGACCCATCCCCGATGGTGAGCTTGCCCACACGGAGCGTGATTCGAGGCGCGCTCGACCCGCGAAAAGCCTTGTCGCACCTCGGTACGCAGGGCTCCTCCCGGAAACCCTAGCCCCGTCGTGTGGTCAAGGTCTCTGTGAGGGCGTGCTGCGGCCCACTCTGTTTCTTTGTCGAGTCCCTACGAATGGCCCAATGATTCTTTGCTGCTGCGCGAACCCTTGTCCCGGGGTTTACCCGTTAGTAGCGTTCATGACGACTCGAACGTACCTGGGGTAACAGCGGCATGGCTTGAGAGTGGGTGGGGACCGGTGGTGCGCAGACCGGTGGCATGGGTCGTGGCGGTCGTCCTTCTGGCGGAGGCGTTCTTCGTCGCGGCGCTGAACTGGTTCCTCGGCGTGGTCGTCGACCGGCAGCAGATGTCCCTGGCCGGCCTCGATCCGAACGTGATGTCGACGTCCTCGAAGATCGGCGGCCTCGTCTTCGGCCTCTACTTCGCGCTGTGCGCGCTGGTGGCCGTCCTGGTCGCGATACGCGACCGGGCCCCCGCGGGCTTCGGCCGCGTCCTGCTGATCAGCGCGGCGGTCGTGCACGGCCTGCTGGGCGCCTTCGCCTGGGGCCTGGTCGGCTGGACGGCGTTCCTGTTCATGGTGGTGGTGCTCGGCCTCGTCGTCCTGCTCCTGATGACGTACGACCGCGAGGGCGGCCCGCAGCCGGCCGCCCCGGGCGACGGGGCGGGGGCGGACGGGGGCCCGGAAGCCGCGACCGAGCCGGCCGGGATCCCGGCCGGAGCGGCCGTACCCGCCCCCCGTACGGACGAGCCGCAGGACGGGGACGGCGGGGACGACGAGCCGCAGGACGCCGTGCCCGCCCAGGTCACTCGGCCGGCGACCACAACTCCGTGATGCCGACGCCCAGTTCCGCCAGCAGCTTGCGCACCAGGGGCAGGCTGATGCCGATCACGTTGCCGTGGTCGCCGTCGATGCCCTCGATGAACGGCGCCGAACGGCCGTCCAGGGTGAAGGCCCCGGCGACGTAGAGGGGTTCGCCGGAGGCCACGTACGCCGCGATCTCCTCGTCGCTCGGTTCGCCGAAGCGGACCACGGTGGAGGCGGTGCCGGAGACGTACCGCTTGGCGGTCGTGTCCCAGATGCAGTGGCCCGTCTGGAGGGTCCCGGCGCGCCCGCGCATCGCCTTCCAGCGGGCGGTCGCCTCTTCGGCGTCGGCGGGCTTGCCGAGGGCGTGCCCGTCCAGCTCCAGCACCGAGTCGCAGCCGATCACCAGGGCGCCCTGCACCTCCGGCTTCGCCGCCACGACCGAGGCCTTCGCCTCGGCCAGGGCGAGCGCCAGCTCCGCCGGGGTGGGGGCGGTGAGGGCGTCTTCGTCGACGCCGCTCACGATCACCTCGGGATCGAGGCCGGCCTGCCGCAGGAGGCCCAGGCGGGCGGGGGACCGGGAGGCGAGGATCAGGCGGCGGCGTGGCTTGGCAGTCATGCCGTCAGGTTAGCCCCGTCGCCGCGCTAGCTCAGGCCGATCACGACCATGGCCAGGATCATGGCCAGGGCCATGAGGAAGCCGAGCCGCCGAAGCATGTCCTGCGCGTCGCGCAGCTCCTTCGGCGGCTCGTTCTCGGGGTCTGACCACAGCACTCGTCCAGCGTGCGGCCGGGTGGCGGCCGGACGCCTGAGTACTGCTACTCAAGTTGGGGCGTCGCGCCTCAGCCCGGCCAGTACGTGCGGGTCCAGGACGCCGGGCCCGGCTTGGGCAGGTGGGCGCCCGCGATCCTGCCCGGGTCGGACCACGCGTCCCTCGGGCCCTTCGCGCCGGGCGGCGTTGCCGCTGCCGCCGCGGCGCGGGCGCGGACCACCGCCAGGGCGGCGGCCAGCTCCTCCGGGGTCGGGTTGCCCCGTACGACTCTGATCGTCACAGCGGCTCCTTACAGGGGGATGTTGCCGTGCTTCTTCGGAGGCAGGGATTCCCGCTTCGTGCGCAGCTGACGCAGGCCGCGGACGATGTGGGCGCGGGTGTCGGACGGCATGATCACCGCGTCGACGTAGCCGCGCTCGGCCGCGATGTAGGGGTTGAGGAGGGTGTCCTCGTACTCCTGGATCAGCCGCGCCCGCGTGGCCTCGCCGTTTCCGGAGGACTCCGCCTCGGCGATGGTGCGGCGGTGCAGGATGTTGACCGCGCCCTGGGCGCCCATGACGGCGATCTGGGCGGTCGGCCAGGCCAGGTTGAGGTCGGCGCCCAGGTGCTTGGAGCCCATGACGTCGTAGGCGCCGCCGAAGGCCTTGCGGGTGATGACCGTGATGAGCGGGACGGTGGCCTCGGCGTAGGCGTAGATCAGCTTGGCGCCGCGCCGGATGATGCCGGTGTGCTCCTGGTCGACGCCCGGCAGGAAGCCGGGGACATCCACGAAGGTCAGCACCGGGACGTTGAACGCGTCGCAGGTGCGCACGAACCGGGCGGCCTTCTCGGAGGCGTCGATGTCCAGGCAGCCGGCGAACTGCATGGGCTGGTTGGCGACGATGCCGACGGGGTAGCCCTCGACACGCCCGAAGCCGGTGACCATGTTCGGCGCGAACAGCGCCTGGGTCTCGAAGAACTCGCCGTCGTCCAGGACGTGTTCGACCACCGTGCGGATGTCGTACGGCTGGTTCGCGCTGTCCGGGACGACGGTGTCCAGCTCGCGGTCCTCGTCGGTGACGGTGAGGTCCGCCTCCTCCGGGAAGACCGGGGCCTCGCTGAGGTTGTTGGACGGCAGGTACGACAGCAGCTGCTTGATGTACTCGATGGCGTCCTTCTCGTCGCCCGCCATGTGGTGGGCCACACCGGAGACGGCGTTGTGGGTGCGGGCGCCGCCGAGCTCCTCGAAACCGACGTCCTCGCCGGTGACGGTCTTGATGACGTCGGGGCCGGTGATGAACATGTGCGAGGTCTGGTCGACCATGACCGTGAAGTCGGTGATGGCCGGGGAGTACACCGCGCCGCCCGCGCAGGGCCCGACGACCAGCGAGATCTGCGGGATGACGCCGCTGGCGTGGGTGTTGCGGCGGAAGATCTCGCCGTAGGCGCCCAGGGAGGCGACGCCCTCCTGGATCCGTGCCCCGCCGGAGTCGTTGATGCCGATGACCGGGCAGCCGGTCTTCAGCGCGAAGTCCATCACCTTGACGATCTTCTGGCCGTAGACCTCGCCGAGGGCGCCGCCGAAGACGGTGAAGTCCTGGGAGAAGACGGCGACGGGACGGCCGTCGACGGTGCCGTACCCGGTGACGACACCGTCCCCGTACGGCCGGTTCTTCTCCAGGCCGAAGTTCGTGGACCGGTGCCGGGCGAACTCGTCGAGCTCGACGAAGGAGTCCTCGTCGAGCAGCAGCTCGATCCGCTCACGGGCCGTCAGCTTGCCCTTGGCGTGCTGCTTTTCGACGGCGCGTTCCGAGCCGGCGTGCGTCGCCTCGTCGATGCGGCGCTGGAGATCCGCGAGCTTGCCCGCGGTGGTGTGGATATCGATCCCTTGAGTCTCGTGGATCTCTTGACGCTCTTCCGGCTCGGACATCGGGATGCGGCTCCCTGCCTGCTCAAAAGGGGGGACGGTTACTCATCCGTAGAGTAGTGCTGGGCATGTGGGTCGGCAGTGCGGCGTTTCCCACACCTAGGGTGACTTGCATGACGCCGCACAATGCATCAGATGACAGCCGCTGGTCCGACCTGGACCGTCCGCCGCTGAACGCCGCGGCACTGCGGCGCGCGCTGGTCCGGGAGGGGAGCCTGTACAGCGGGGTGGACGTGGTGCAGCGCACCGGCTCCACCAACTCCGACCTGGTCGCCCGGGCCGCCGCGGGGAAGGCGGACGAGGGGGCGGTGCTGGTGGCGGAGGAGCAGACGGCGGGCAAGGGGCGCCTGGACCGCCGGTGGACGGCGCCGGCGCGCTCGGGCCTGTTCTTCTCCGTGTTCCTGCGGCCCGCCGAGGTGCCGGTGGCCCGGTGGGGCTGGCTGCCGCTGCTCACGGGCGTCGCCGTGGCGACCGGGCTGTCCCGGGCGGCGGGCGTGGACACGGCCCTGAAGTGGCCGAACGACCTGCTGGTGACCGTGGGGGGTGAGGAACGCAAGGCGGGGGGCATCCTCGCCGAGCGGGCCGGTGAGGACGGTGTGGTCATCGGCGTCGGCATCAACGTCACCCTGCGGGCGGAGGAACTGCCGGTCCCGCAGGCGGGGTCGCTTGCGCTGGCGGACGCGGTGAGCACGGACCGCGATCCGCTGCTGCGGGCGGTGCTGCGGGCGCTGGAGGACTGGTACGGGCGGTGGCGGGGCGCCGGGGGTGATCCCGCGGTGAGCGGTCTTCAGGAGGCCTACGCGGCGGGCTGCGCGACGCTGGGACGCACCGTGCGGGCCGAGCTGCCGGGGGAGCGGTCGGTCGTCGGCGAGGCGGTGGCGATCGACGGGGACGGCCGCCTTGTCATCGCGACGCAGGCGGGGGTGCAGGAGCCGGTGGGGGCGGGGGACATCGTGCACTTGCGTCCCGCCTAGGGGAAGGCGGCGCCTGGCGGCGCGGCCGCCCGCAGCGCCCCGCAAGGGGCGCGGGCGGTCTCGACATGCGGCTCCGGGCATGGGCGCGACCAGCCACGACGGACCCGCACCCGGCGACGGCGGTGGCCCCCGGACCTCCCCGGCGCAGCCACCGAAGCATGCAGCACGTACCCGGCACCGAGCACATACCCCCGGCCGAACCCGACGGAGTGAGCTGGCGCACACCTGCCGTAGAGTTGAGGCCGGTCGATACCTGACCGCGGCAGATCGGAAGGGCAGCAGGCGTGACCGTCGACGACACGGGCTCCGGCGCGGACGCGGACGGCCGGGTGGACCCTCCCCAGGAACGGGGGGACGCCCACGCCGCCGACCCGGGCGAGGACCCGCTGGCCCTGCGCCTCGAACAGCTCATCCTGGGCGCCGAGCGCCGCTACACGCCGTTCCAGGCGGCCCGTAGCGCCGGTGTCTCCATGGAGCTGGCGTCCCGGTTCTGGCGGGCCATGGGCTTCGCCGACATCGGGCAGGCCAAGGCGCTCACCGAGGCCGACGTGCTCGCTCTGCGCCGCCTCGCCGGTCTCGTCGAGGCGGGGCTGCTCAGCGAGGCCATGGCGGTGCAGGTGGCCCGGTCCACCGGGCAGACCACCGCCCGTTTGGCCGAGTGGCAGATGGATTCCTTCCTGGAGGGCCTGACCGAGCCGCCCGAGCCCGGGATGACCCGCACCGAGGTGACGTACCCGATCGTCGAGCTGCTCCTGCCCGAGCTGGAGGAGTTCCTGGTCTACGTCTGGCGGCGCCAGCTCGCCGCCTCCGCCGGGCGGGTCGTGCAGTCGGCGGACGACGAGGAGATGGTCGACCGGCGGCTCGCCGTCGGCTTCGCCGATCTGGTCGGGTTCACCCGGCTGACCCGCCGGATGGAGGAGGAGGAGCTCGGCGAGCTGGTCGAGGCGTTCGAGACCACCGCCGCCGACCTGGTGGCCGCGCGCGGCGGACGGCTCATCAAGACCCTCGGCGACGAGGTGCTGTACGCGGCGGACGACTCCGGTACGGCCGCGGACATCGCGCTGCGCCTGGTGGAGACGCTGGCGAACGACGAGACGATGCCCGAGCTGCGGGTCGGCATGGCGTTCGGCACGGTCACCACGCGCATGGGTGACGTGTTCGGCACGACGGTGAACCTGGCCTCCCGGCTGACGTCGATAGCCCCCCGGGACGCCGTGCTGGTGGACAGCGCCTTCGCCGAGGAGCTGATCCGCACCGGCGAGGCCCCCGCCTCCGAGGCGGAGGCGGCCGAGGCCGCGGCGGCCGCCGAGAAGGAGGGCGAGGAGCCGCCGAAGTACCGTTTCGCGCTCCAGCCGATGTGGCAACGTCCGGTGCGTGGGCTCGGCGTGGTCGAGCCCTGGCTGCTGGCACGCCGCGACAGCCAGCCGTAGACACCCTGTGGTGCGCCGGGCAGGGCCTAGCGCCCGGTGCCGTCGGCTGCGTCCACGCACAGGCCCAGCACCGGTACGCACAGCCCGCCGGGGCCCTCCGGGTCCGTCGTGCTCCCCGTGGGCGCGGGGGTGGTCGGCGCGGGCCGGGTCGTCGTCGGGGCCGGGCGCGGGGCGGACGTCGTCGCCGGGGGCCGCGGTGTGGTGCCCGGGGTGGAGGCCGGAGCGGTCGGGAGGCCGGTCGCGGCCGGGACGGCCGTGCCTCCCGCCGATGTCGTGGGCGCGGCCGGACCGGTGGGTGTGGCCGAGGGTGTCGGCGCGAGGCTTCTGCCGCCCATGGCGGACGTCGCCGAGGGCAGGGCGGTGGGACCGGCGAGGACCGTGGCGTCGGTGTTCGCCGCATGGCCCGTGGCGCTCCCGCCCGCGCCGCCGCGCGGCTCGGCCTCCGCCGTGCCCGGGGCGCCGACTCCCGGCTCCGACGCGACCCGGACCAGGCTGAGCACACCCGCCGCCAGGGCGAGACCGCCGGCGGCGAGCAGCACCTTGCGGGGGCGTGGTTTGCGGTGCCGTCCGCGCCGTACGGGCTCTTCTGCCCCGTCTTCGGTGCGGGCCTGTGCACGTATCGGTGCCATGGTTCCCCTCCCCGGTTCCCCTCCCGGCCGCGCCGCGGGCGTGCCGTGGCGGACGCACGCTATGCGCTCCTGTGGGCGATGTGGGGTGAGACGGCCGGGATGTCACTCGAACGGGCGTAGCCCCCTGGACTTTCCCGGAATCGGGTACGGCTGCGATGATCGGGCCGTCAGTGCGTTAACCCGCGTTAACAGATCGGCGGAGGGTGTCATGGGCGAGGAGCGGTTCGGGGAGTTCGTGCTGGTGCGGCGGCACGGTCACGTCGCGGAGCTGGTCATGGACCGGCCCAAGGCCATGAATGCCGTCTCCACGGAGATGGCCCGCTCCCTCTCCACCGCGTGCTCGGCGCTGGCCGGGGACCGGGACGCGCGGGTGGTGGTCCTGACCTCGTCCCACGAGCGGGCGTTCTGCGTCGGCGCGGACCTGAAGGAGCGCAACTCCTTCAGCGACGCGGACCTGCGCCGCCAGCGGCCGGTGACACGCGGTGCGTACACCGGGGTGCTGGAGCTGCCGATGCCGACGATCGCGGCCGTACACGGCTTCGCGCTCGGCGGCGGTTTCGAACTGGCCCTGTCCTGCGACCTGATCGTGGCCGACCGTACGGCGGTGGTGGGGCTGCCGGAGGTGTCCGTGGGCGTGATTCCCGGCGGTGGCGGTACGCAGCTGCTGCCGCGCCGGGTCGGGGCGGCGCGCGCGGCCGAGCTGATCTTCTCCGCGCGGCGGGTGGAGGCGGCGGAGGCGGCCGAGCTGGGGCTGGTCGACCGGGTGGTGGACGAGGGCCGGGACCGCGAGGAGGCTTTGTCCATGGCCACCGGTATCGCCGGCAACTCGCCGGTCGGGCTGCGCGCCGCCAAGCGGGCGCTGCGGCTGGGGCAGGGACTCGATCTGCGGGCGGGTCTGGAGGTCGAGGACGCCGCGTGGCGGACCGTGGCGTTCTCTGCAGACCGCGCGGAGGGCGTGGCGGCCTTCAACGAGAAGCGCAAGCCGGAGTGGCCGGGCGAGTAGCACGCCGTGTGCGGCAGCGCCCCGAGAGGCGCTGCCGCACAGGCATCCACCTGATCGCCCCGCCAATGTCCCGAATCCCTCAAACTCTCCCTAACCTGGAGTAATGGGTGAGGACAAGCGGCTGGCCGCAGTCGTGGCGCTGGCGCAGGGCATGGCGGCGGCGCACACCCCGGCAGGGGCCTGGCAGGCCGCCGCGCTCGGCGCCTGCCGAGCACTGGACGGCAGCTTCGCCGCGCTGTCGGTGTGGGAGCGGGAGCTCGGCCGGCTGCGCGTCCTGGTGAACGTGGGGGACCGGCGCCCGGACGAGGAGGAGTTCCCCGAGTCCGAGGCCTACCCGGTGCACCAGTTCCCGGAGATCACCGAGTTCCTGCACGAGCGGTGGGCCGGAGGGGGCGGAGCGAACGCGTGGGTGGAGACCGCCGAGGGGACCGCCGCCGGCACACCCGGCTACTTCCATCACCGGGTCGCCGCCCTGCGCCGCCGCGGCCGGGGCTGTTGTGTGGTCGCGCCGGTCGTGCTGCACGGCAGGGCCTGGGGCGAGTTGTACGTCGCCCGGGCGGTCCGGGCCCCCGTGTTCGACCGGGCCGACGCCGACTTCGCGACCGTGCTGGCCGCCGTCGTCGCCGCGGGGCTCGCGCAGACCGAGCGGCTGGAGGAGGCCCGCCGGCTCGCGTACACCGACCCGCTCACGGGGCTCGCCAACCGCCGGGCCGTGGACGTGCGTCTGGAGGAGGCGGTCGAGCGGCACCGCGCGGAGGGCGTGGTCGTCAGCCTCGTGGTCTGCGACCTGAACGGGCTGAAGCGCGTGAACGACACGCTCGGGCACGCCGTCGGCGACCGGCTGCTGGAACGCTTCGGCTCGGTGCTGTCGCTGTGCGGCGCCATGGTGCCGGGCGCGCTGGTCGCGCGGCTCGGCGGGGACGAGTTCTGTCTGCTGGCCGTCGGGCCGGCCGCCGACGACGTGGTCAAGGCCGCCGATGAACTGTGCCGCAGGGCGGGGGAGTTGGAGCTCGGCGAGGGAGTGGCGTGCGGGGTCGCCTCGACCCAGGATCCGATCGGGGAGGTGCGGGACGCGCGGCGGCTGTTCCGGCTCGCCGACGCCGCCCAGTACCGGGCCAAGGCCCTGGGTGCCGACCGGCCGGTGGTGGCCGGGCGGGAGGGGCCGGAGGATCCGGTCGTACGGCTGGCCGACGAGCCGCCGCACATGGCGCCTTCCGAGCGGCGCCGGTTCCGTGGGCGCCGGCCATAGGCCGAGGTGCCCGCGGTTGAGGCGAAGCCCACACGGATGGGTAAGGGTCGCTGCCGTACTCCACTAGTGACATCTCTGCATTCAATGCGTACGCTCCTGAATATGGATATGCACACTGTGGTGGTGGGGACGTCGGGTGTCACGGCGTCCGACGTGCTCGCCGTGGCGCGAGGCGGTGCCCGCGTCGAGCTGTCGGCCGAGGCGGTGGCCGCCCTCGCGGCGGCCCGCGAGATCGTGGACGCGCTGGCGGCCAAGCCGGACCCGGTCTACGGCGTGTCGACCGGCTTCGGCGCCCTGGCGACCCGGCACATCAGCCAGGAACTGCGCGCCCAGCTGCAGCGCAACATCGTGCGCTCGCACGCCGCCGGCATGGGCCCGCGGGTGGAGCGCGAGGTCGTACGGGCCCTGATGTTCCTGCGGCTGAAGACCGTCTGCTCCGGACACACCGGCGTACGGCCCGAGGTCGCGCAGACCATGGCGGACGTGCTCAACGCCGGGATCACCCCGGTCGTGCACGAGTACGGCTCCCTCGGCTGCTCCGGCGACCTGGCCCCGCTGTCCCACTGCGCCCTGACCCTCATGGGCGAGGGAGACGCCGAAGGGCCCGACGGGGTCGTACGGCCCGCCGGTGAGCTGCTCGCCGAGCACGGGATCAAGCCGGTCGAGCTGCGCGAGAAGGAGGGCCTGGCCCTCCTCAACGGCACCGACGGCATGCTCGGCATGCTGGTCATGGCCCTCGCCGACCTCGACACCCTCTACAAGTCCGCCGACGTCACCGCCGCCCTCAGCCTGGAGGCGCTGCTCGGCACCGACAAGGTGCTGGCGCCCGAGCTGCACGCGATCCGCCCGCACCCGGGGCAGGGCGCCTCCGCCGCCAACATGCTGGCGGTGCTGCAGGGTTCGCAGCTCACCGGGCACCACCAGGACGACGCCCCGCGCGTCCAGGACGCCTACTCCGTGCGCTGTGCCCCGCAGGTCGCCGGTGCCGGGCGCGACACCATGGCGCACGCGCGGCTGGTCGCCGAGCGGGAGCTGGCCTCCGCCGTCGACAACCCGGTCGTGCTGCCCGACGGCCGCGTGGAGTCCAACGGCAACTTCCACGGCGCGCCCGTGGCCTACGTCCTGGACTTCCTCGCCATCGCGGCGGCCGACCTCGGCTCCATCGCCGAGCGCCGCACCGACCGGCTGCTGGACAAGAACCGCAGCCACGGCCTGCCGCCGTTCCTCGCCGACGACGCCGGTGTCGACTCCGGGCTGATGATCGCCCAGTACACGCAGGCCGCGCTGGTCAGCGAGATGAAGCGGCTCGCCGTACCGGCCTCCGCGGACTCCATCCCGTCCTCCGCCATGCAGGAGGACCACGTGTCCATGGGCTGGTCGGCCGCGCGCAAGCTGCGCACCGCCGTCGGCAACCTCACCCGGATCATCGCCGTCGAGCTGTACGCGGCCACCCGCGCCATCGAGCTGCGCGAGGGCCTCACCCCGGCGCCCGCCTCCCAGGCCGTGATCGAGGCCGTGCGCGCCGCCGGTGTGCAAGGGCCGGGCCCGGACCGGTTCCTGGCGCCCGACCTGGCCGCCGCCGACGCGTTCGTGCGCGGCGGCCACCTCGTCGCGGCGGCGGAGTCGGTCACCGGCCCGCTGCGGTGACGCCTCCGCAGTAACGTCTCAGCACGAGAACAGGGGCCCTGCCGGTGCAGGGCCCCTGTTGTCGTGTCACTTCAGCTTGGCCTGCTGGGCCTTGACGACGGCGGGCGACACCGCGTACGCCTTCTTGGCCATCATCGCGCCGAGGTTCGAGGTGAAGTACACCGACAGGTTGTTCCCCAGCCGGAGCACCTCGGCGTGGACGGGGGCCGCGTCCCCGTCGTCCGAGTCCATGGTCGCGGTGAACGCCACCGCCCCGTCCCCGGTGCCCGTCGCCCTCTCCTCGGCGACCTTGGTGAACCGCACCTTCGTGCCCGCCTGCTGGGCGGGGAAGCCGCTCGCGCAGTCCTTCACCGCGGCGGAGACCGACGCGAGGGCCTTCTCGGCGCCGTCCCCGTCGTACGAGGCCAGGGTCACCGTGGTGAGGTCCCGGTCCAGGGACCTGTGCATCGCCTCCTCGAACTTCCCCTCGTCGAGGTCGTCCAGGGAGGTCGGCTTGGCGCTGGGGTCCTTCTTCTGCTTCTCCGTGGCCAGGCGGTCGGTCCTGGCCGGCGCCTCGACCGGCGGGAGCCCGCTCAGCACGCGGACCAGGGGCCGGCACGGCGCGCTGTCGGTGGTGATCGCCTTGGCGCGGGCGGCGGGCACGGCTCCCACCGTGAACCCGGGCACCTCGCCCTCGGTGATGATCAGCTTCTTCAACTCCGTGGCGCTCAGCGCTTTTGCGGCCGTAGCGGAGTGCTTCGCGTCCCCGCCGGACGAATCCCCGCCGGAACAGCCCGTGACAAGGGCGAACGACAGCGCACCGACGACTGCTGCGGCGCACGGCCGTACGCCCGATGATCTCTTCATGGCCGAACTATGTGGGAACCGTCAAAGGACCGTCAAGGGCAATTAAAAGCCCATGCGTTCGCGGCGCACCGAATAGACCACGAAGCCGGCGCCCACGCCGAGGAAGAGGGTGCCGCCGACGACGTACGGCGTGGTGTCGATGCTTCCGGTGTCGGCGAGTTCGGTGTCGTCCGCCGCCTCCCGCGCGGTCTCGGCGGTCGCCTGCGACACCGCCCTGGCCTGCTGGGTCAGGTGCGCGGCGGAGGTTTCCGTGCCCGCTCTCGCCGTCGAGTCCGCCGAGGAGCCCTGCGACGCGTGCGCGGACGGGACGAACCACAGCGCGCACAGCAGAGTGCCCGCGGCGGTGGCGGTCAGCAGCGGACGGCGAGCGGATGACACGGAATATCGATCCCCTTGTGACGCTGGCGAATTGGCCGTGGGCAGCGATGTTAGTGAAAGTGGCGGGTCACAGGAAAGTCACAGGAGGTTTCGGTCGTACGCTCGCGCCATGAACGCTGAAGACACATCACGTTTTGTACGGCTTCGGGTGGAGCTGGTCCTCGAGGTGCACGACGAGGGCGAGGTCACCAAGGCCGCGCTGCGCCGGCTCGCCGCCGACCCGGAGCTGCCGGCGGCGGAGCGGACCCAGGCCGAGGGCGCTGTGACGGAAGACACCGCGGAGGCCCTGGCGTATCTCGTGGACCCCTTCGACCTGGTCAGCGAGGTGCCCGGGGTGGAGCTCCAGCAGGCGTCCTGGTCGAGTGAGCGGATCGACTACGACCCGGACTCGCCCGACTGGGACCTGGACGAGGAAGATGGGGCCGGCGACGAAGAAGAGGACGGCATCGGCTGAGCGTTACGGGGCACTCCTGACCCCGGACGGCAACCGCCGTCCGGGGTTTCGTCGTCCCAGGGGACGCACGGACCGACTCCCGCACCATCCGCGCACCGCGGACGTGGTGTGCCCCACAGATCCACTGGATGTGGAACGGGACGGCACGGCCGTAGCGTTGAAGGTTCCTGCGGGGGACTCTCGGGATTTCTGGCGACTCGGCAACGATGGAGAAGCGTGTGATGACGGACAGTAAGCGGCGCAAGGGCCTGATGGCCGCGTCCGCACTGCTCGGCGGTGTCCTGGCCCTCACCGGCTGTTCCGGCGGCGGCAAGGCCAAGTCGTCCGACAAGGGCGAGTCCTCCCAGGCCCAGGCCGACGCGGCGGCGGCGAAGAAGTCCTCTCAGGCGCAGATCACGATCACGCCGAAGGACGGCTCGAACAACGCCTCGATCAACAACTCCGCCACCGTCACCGTCAGCAAGGGCACCCTCACCGGCGTCACCATGACCACCGAGGACGGCAAGACCGTCGCCGGTCAGCTCTCCGCCGACAGGACGAGCTGGAAGCCCACCGTCCAGCTGCAGCGCTCCACCACCTACAAGGTCGCCGCGCAGGCCAAGGACGCCCAGGGCCGCATAGCCAACGAGAACGCGTCCTTCACCACCGTCTCCCCGGCCAACAGCTTCATCGGCACCTTCACCCCGGACGACGGCGCCACGGTCGGCGTCGGCATGCCGGTCTCGATCAACTTCGACAAGGCGATCACCAACAAGGCTGCCGTGCAGAAGGGCGTCACGGTCACCTCCAGCAGCGGCCAGGAGGTCGCCTGCCACTGGTTCAACGCCAACCGCATGGACTGCCGCCCGGAGCAGTACTGGAAGGAGGGCTCCACCGTCACCCTGAAGCTCGCCCTCGACGGCGTCCAGGGCGCGCCCGGCATCACCGGCGTCCAGCAGAAGACGGTCACCTTCCACATCGGCCGCAACCAGGTCTCCTACGTCGACGCGAAGACCAAGCAGATGAGGGTCACGCAGGACGGCAAGGTCGTCAAGACCATCCCGATCTCCGCCGGGGCCCCCGGCCACACCACCTACCAGGGTCAGATGGTGATCTCGGAGAAGTTCAAGCAGACCCGCATGAACGGCGCGACGGTCGGCTTCAAGGACTCCGACGGCAAGGGCGAGTACGACATCAAGGACGTGCCGCACGCCATGCGCCTGACCACCTCCGGCACCTTCATCCACGGCAACTACTGGGGCGCGCCGTCCGTCTTCGGCAACGTCAACACCAGCCACGGCTGCGTCGGTCTGCAGGACGTCAAGGGCGCCGGTGACGCGAACACCCCGGCCGCCTGGTTCTACGGCCACTCCCTGATCGGTGACGTGGTCGTCGTCCAGAACACCGGCGACAGGACGGTCTCCCCGGACAACGGCCTCAACGGCTGGAACATGGACTGGGCCCAGTGGAAGGCCGGTTCCGCCGTCTGACGGTTCTGCCCTGCGACGGTTCGTCGGCCCGACGACCCGTCGCACAGCTCCCGGTGCCGCCCTTCGAGGGCGGCACCGGCGTTTTTAGGACCCGCTATATGCCGGGACGCAGCCTTCTCATGCATCTCTTATGCCGGCCTTAGGGTGCGGTCACGGTCCGCCCCTAGCTTGCGGGCCATGTTCTTCACCTACCTGAGGCGCGAACTGCGCCGCCGCAGAAAGGCGGCCCTCGTCGTCGCCTCCGGCCTCGCGCTGGGCATCGCGCTGGTCATCGTGGTCAACTCCGTGTCCAGCGGCATGGGGAAGGCCCAGGACAAGGTCCTGCAGTCGCTGTACGGCCTGGGTACGGACATGACCGTCACCAAGGCGGCCACCCCGACCGCGGACGGCTCCGGGCAGCCCCGCTTCCGCTTCGACGCCCGGAACAACGACGACAAGTCCTCCCAGAGCAGTGACCGGGTCCGGGTGCAGGGCTTCACCACCCTGGCCTCCACCACCGTCGACAAGGTGGCGGGCCAGAAGGGCGTCTCGCAGGCCGTCGGCGGGCTGAGCCTCAACGTCTTC
Source organism: Streptomyces barringtoniae (assembly GCF_020819595.1). Classification (GTDB taxonomy): domain Bacteria; phylum Actinomycetota; class Actinomycetes; order Streptomycetales; family Streptomycetaceae; genus Streptomyces; species Streptomyces barringtoniae. The sequence goes on along the minus strand of NZ_JAJHNP010000008.1, from coordinate 45,529 downwards.
CGGGTCGACGGCTCCTTCACCCGCGGCCAGTTCCAGCAGAGCGGCGGCGGTGGTGGCTTCCAGCGCGGCGGCGAGGGCGGGCAGCCGCAGGGCGAGGTCAAGGGCGGCGGCGCCGACTTCAATATCAACCAGTACACGGTCTACGGCACCGACGTCACCCACATCGGGCTCGGCCCGCTGACCTCCTCGAAGATCACCGGCGGCCGTACCTTCAAGTCCACCGAGACCGACGCCAAGGTGGCCGTGGCGGACTCGGCGTACGCGAAGACGAAGAAGTACAAGGTCGGCTCCACCGTCACCATCAGCGGCACCGAGTTCACGGTCATCGGCATCGCCACCGCGAACAGCGGCGACTCGGCGGCCAACCTGTACATCCCGCTGAAGCAGGCGCAGACCCTCGCCGGCGAGAAGGACAAGGTCACCACGATCTACGTCAAGGCGACCGACTCCCAGAAGATCGACTCGGTCAAGAGCGCCATCCAGAAGAACGTCTCCGGTACGACGGTCACCACCTCCTCCGACCTCGCCAAGACGGTCTCGGGCTCTCTCTCCACCGCCTCCTCCCTCGCCACCAAGGTCGGCAAGTGGCTGTCCATCGCGGTGCTGGTGGCCGCGTTCCTGGTCGCGGGCCTGCTGACGTCCTCCGCGGTCTCCCGCCGCGTCCGCGAGTTCGGCACGCTGAAGGCGCTCGGCTGGAAGTCGGGCCGGGTGACCCGGCAGGTGGTCGGCGAGGCCGTCGTCAACGGCCTGGTCGGCGGCGCCCTCGGCATCGCCCTGGGCCTCGCGGGCGCGTACGCGGTCACGGCCGTCAGCCCGACGTTGCAGGCCCAGTTGGGTGGTGGCGGCGGTGGGGGCGGCTTCGGCGGCGGTCCCGGTGGCGGCGGTTTCGGGGGCCCCGGCCGCCAGGCGGCGAAGTCCCTGGAGGTCGCCCTGACGGCCCCGGTCAGCGTCACGACGATCGCGCTGGCGGTGGCCCTGGCGGTGGCCGGTGGTCTCATCGCCGGTGCCTTCGGCGGCTGGCGCGCGTCCAGGCTCCGCCCGGCGGACGCGCTGCGCCGAGTCGAGTAGCCGAGGCCGGCTGCGCAGCGCCCCCGAAGGCCCACCACCCTCCCCAGGAGCCACCGTGTACGAACTGACCAACGTGACCAAGCGCTATGCAAGGGGCAAGGACACCGTCCACGCCCTCGACGGAGTCGACCTCACCATCGCCGACGGCGACCGGCTCGTCATCCAAGGCCCCACCGGTGGCGGAAAATCCACCCTCCTGCAGATGCTCGGCGCCCTCGACCGCCCCACCTCCGGCGAAGTCGTCCTGGACGGCACCGACCTGGCCAAGCTCAGTGAAGCGCGGCTGACAAGGGTCCGCAGCGAGAACATCGGCTTCGTCTTCCAGTCCTTCAACCTCATCCCCACGCTCACCGCCCAGGAGAACGTCGAGACGGCCCTCGTCCCGCTCGGCATCAAGGTCAAGGAACGCCGCGAACTCGCCGCCGACGCACTGAAGTCCGTCGGCCTCGGCGAGCGCCTCTCCCACCTCCCCGGCGAGATGTCCGGAGGACAGCAGCAGCGCGTCGCCATCGCCCGGGCCGTGGTGAAGAAGCCCAAGGTGCTGCTCGCCGACGAACCGACCGGCAACCTCGACGAGGGCATGCGCGACGAGATCATGGACGTGCTCGAACGCCTGTGGGAGGAGCACGGGTTGACCTTCGTCATGGTCACCCACGACTCCGCGATCGCGAAGAAGGCCCCGCGGCTGGCCACCATCCGCAAGGGAAAGATCACGGTAAGGGAGAACGCCGGCGCCTGACGCTTTGTAACAGCGGTCCGCCCGCGGCGTAACAGTTTTCCGTCGCTCTTTCTTACCGTCCTCTCATCCATTGAGACGTCTGATCACCCCCCGGCATACTGCGTGATCCGGGGGGTTCGACGTGCCTGCGACGTGTGCACGTACGAGGCCGGCCCGGCCGGTGCGAACGGGGAATTCGCCCGGCACTCCATCTCCAGGGGGAGAACTTGCGCAGACAAGTGAAAAGAGCTGCTGCGGCCGGTGTCGCCACGGCTGCAGCCGTCGCCCTCGCAGCGGGTATGACCAGCCCGGCGTCGGCGAAGCCCGCGGAGCGCGCGCCGACCGCCGCCTCCGCGCTCACCGCGAAGACCCATGTCACGCTCATCACCGGAGACCGCGTCGCGCTCGACGCCAAGGGCCGCATCGTCGGCCTGCAGCGCGCCAGGGGCCGCGAGCACATACCCTTCCAGGTCCGCAGGACCGAGGGCCACACCCTGGTCGTCCCGGTCGACGCGGCCCACCTGGTGGCCTCCGGCAAGCTGGACCAGCGCCTGTTCGACATCACCGAGTTGAACAAGACGGCCACCCGCCGGGCCCAGAAGGACGGCCTGAAGGTCATCGTCGCCTACACCGGCTCCGCCCGGGCCGCCCAGGCCGCCAGGGCGGACGTCCGGGACGCGGGCCGTCTGCGCCGCAGCCTGAGCGCCCTCGACGCCGACGCCGTACAGGCGCCGGTCAAGGACACCGCCGGGCTGTGGCACGCCGTCACCCACGGGAACGACACCGCCTCCGGCATCGCGCACGTCTGGCTCGACGGTGTCCGCAAGGCCTCCCTCGACAAGTCCGTGCCGCAGATCGGCGCCCCGGTCGCCTGGAGGGCCGGCTACACCGGCAAGGGCGTGAAGGTCGCCGTCCTGGACACCGGTGTGGACACCCGCCACCCGGACCTCAAGAACCAGGTGATCGCGGCCAAGAACTTCTCCGGCGCCGCCGATGCCACCGACCACTACGGGCACGGCACCCACGTCGCCTCCATCGTGGCGGGCACCGGCGCCAAGTCGGGCGGCAAGTACAAGGGGGTCGCCCCGGACGCCAAGATCCTCAACGGCAAGGTCCTCGACGACACCGGCTCCGGTGACGACTCCGGCATCCTCGCCGGCATGGAGTGGGCGGCCCAGCAGGGCGCCTCCGTCGTCAACCTCAGCCTCGGCGGCTACGACAGCCCCGGCACCGACCCGCTCGAGGCCGAGGTCGACAAGCTGTCCGCCACCAAGGGCGTCCTGTTCGCGATCGCCGCCGGCAACGACGGCCCGCACTCGATCAGTTCGCCGGGCAGCGCGGACGCCGCGCTCACCGTCGGCGCCGTCGACAAGAAGGACAGGCTCGCCGACTTCTCCTCCACCGGCCCGCGCCTCGGCGACTACGCCATCAAGCCCGACGTCACCGCGCCCGGCGTGGACATCACCGCCGCCGCGGCCAAGGGCAGCGTCGTCGACCAGGAGGTCGGCGAGAAGCCCGAGGGCTACCTGACCCTCTCCGGCACCTCCATGGCCACCCCGCACGTCGCGGGCGCCGCCGCGATCCTGAAGCAGGAGCACCCCGACTGGGGCTACGCCGAGCTGAAGGGCGCGCTCACCGGCTCCGCCAAGGGCGGCGACTACACGCCGTACCAGCAGGGTTCGGGCCGTATCGCGGTGGACAGGGCCATCGGCCAGTCGGTGATCGCCGACCCGGTCTCGGTGAACTTCGGGCTGCAGCAGTGGCCGCACACCGACGACAAGCCCGTCACCAGGAAGGTGACCTACCGCAACCTCGGCGGCAAGGACGTCACGCTCACCCTGAGCAGCACCGCCCTCGACCCCAAGGGCCACGCGGCCCCCTCGGGCTTCTTCCGGCTCGGCGCGACCAGGCTGACGGTCCCCGCGCACGGCAGGGCCTCCGTCGACCTCACCGCCGACACCAGGCTGGGCGGCACCCTCGACGGCGCCTACTCCGCCTACGTGACCGCGACCGGCGCCGGCCAGACGGTCCGCACGGCCGCCGCGGTGCAGCGCGAGGTGGAGTCGTACGACATCACGCTGAAGGTCATCGGCCGTGACGGCAAGCCGGCCAGGTTCTACAACGCCGGCCTCAGCGGTGTGACCGGACTGGCGAGCGGCACGGAGCTGAGCCCGTACGACCCCTCCGGCACGGTGAAGGTGCGCGCGCCCAAGGGCACGTACATCCTGAACGCCGCCGTCTTCGTGGACAAGGACGGCACCAAGGGCACCGACTGGATCGCCCAGCCGAAGCTGACCGTCTCCAAGAAGCAGACCGTCACGATCGACGCGCGCAGGGCCAGGCCGGTGGACATCACCGTCCCGGCCACGGGGGTGAAGTCGCAGTTCGCCGCGCCGGGGTACTCCCTGACGATCGGCGACGGCGAGTTCAGCTACAACTGGTTCCTTGACTCGTACAAGAACTTCCGCACCGCCCACCTGGGCCCGCGGCTGCCCGCCGGCCGACTGTTCCAGCAGTGGGACGGCCACTGGACCAAGGGCGCGGGCGAGGAGTACGACGTCACCACCGGCGGCCCGGTCAAGCAGCTCGCCACCGGCTACACCAAGCACTACAAGGCGAGTGAGCTGGCCACCGTCAAGGCCCGGCTCGGCGCCGCCGCGCGCGGCAGGACCGGCTCGATCAGCCCCATCGGCTGGCTGCCCGGCAGCTCCGGTGCCTCCTCCATCGACATCCCGCAGAAGCTGCCCGGCACCCGCACCCTGCACGTGTCCGCGGGCGGCGGGGTCCTGTGGGACCTGGACTTCAGCCAGTACGGCGGGCGCGACCAGGACGGCTTCCCGATCCAGGAGGCGAGTTACACGCTCGGCCAGTCCACCTTCAAGGCCGGCCACAGCTACACCAGGACGGTCAACACCGCGGTCTTCGGCCCGCACGTCGACAAGGACCTCGGGCTGTTCCGCAGCGGCAACGAGATCTACGGCTCGCTGCCCCTGTTCGCCGACTCCGGCAGGCACGCCGGGTACTCGGAGTTCACCTCGGTGAACACGACCCTGTACCGCGACGGCACCAAGGTCGGCTCGAACGCGGACCCGCTGTTCGGCAACGAGGCCTTCAAGGTCCCGGCCGGTGACGCCGCGTACAGGCTGACCACCTCGGTCAGGCGCTCGGCGAGCGTCGCCCCGGCCTCCTCGCGGATCGACGCGGCCTGGACCTTCCGCTCCAAGAACGTGTCCGGCACCGCGGTGAAGCTCCCGGCCTCCGTCCTGCACTACGGCGTCACGACCGGCCTGGACAGCCGGGTCCCGGCCGGCCGGACGGTCGGCTTCCCGGTCACCGTCGAGGGCTCGGCCGCGGGCGGGAACCTGAAGTCCCTGGCGGTGTACGTCTCCTACGACGGCAAGACCTTCACGAAGGTCGACGTCCGAGGCGGCAGGATCACCGTGAGGAGCCCGGCGAAGGGCAAGTCCGTCTCCTTCCGCTCCGTGATCACCGACAAGCAGGGCAACACGTCGCAGATCACGGTCTACGACGCGTACTTCGGCAAGTGAGCCGTAGCGCCAGCTGAACGGGCGAGGGGCATCCGGAGCACAGGCTCCGGGTGCCCCTCCGTCGTACGAGGAGCGTCTGACGAAGGCGTCGTACGAAGGCGTCGTACGAATGCGTTGCAAGAAGGGCTACGCCGACGGCACCGCGCGGGTCGCGTCCGTGCCCCAGCTGGCCAGCAGGCGCAGGCAGTCGGCGGACGGGGAGCCCGGTTCGGCGTGGTAGGTGACCAGGGACTGGTCCGCGTCGCCCGTCAGACGGAAGGACTCGAAGTTCAGGGCGAGGTCGCCGACCAGCGGGTGGTGCAGGTGCTTGACGCCATGGCTCTTCTCCTTGACGTCGTGCGTCGCCCACAGACGGCGGAACTCCTCGCTCTTGACGGAGAGTTCACCCACGAGTGCCGACAGCCTCGGGTCGTCCGGGTGGCAGCCCGCGTCCATGCGCAGGGCGCAGACGATGTCGATCGCCTTCTGCTCCCAGTCGACGAACAGCTCGCGGTAGTCCGGGCGCAGGAACACCAGACGGGCCCAGTTGCGCTCGGCCGCCGGCAGTTCCGCCCAGTCACCGAAGACCGCCGCCGCCATCCGGTTCCAGGCGAGGATCTCCGAGCGGCGCCCGACGACGTACGCCGGTACGCCGTCCATCGTGTCCAGCAGCTGCCGCAGCGCGACGCGGACCTGCTGCTGCCGCGCCGCCGGCTTCTTCTTGTGCGACTTCGGCTTGGCCAGATGCGTCAGATGCGCGTGCTCGGCGTCCGACAGCCTGAGCGCCCGGGCGATCGAGCCCAGGACCTCCGCCGAGACGTTCTGCCCGTTGCCCTGTTCCAGCCGGGTGTAGTACGCCACCGACACCCCGGCCAGCTGCGCCAGCTCCTCGCGGCGCAGCCCCGGCACCCGCCGGTGCCGGCCGAAGTCGGGCAGCCCCACGTCCTGCGGCTTCAGCCGGGCCCGCCGGCTGCGCAGGAACTCGCTCAGCTCGGCACGCCGGTCCAGCGGCGGGGTAGAGGGCAGGGGCTGGTTGTCCATACATCCAGTATTCATGGTCGGACGCACAGGAACCTGCCCCCGCCAGTGGTAGGCACAGCGGTCGTACGCAAAGGCGTGGTCTGGGTGGCCGGACCGGATCGCGGCAGGCTGGGGCCGTGCCCGGTCGGAAGGCAACCGGGCACGGAACACCTGCTAGGAGAACCCCGGCATGACCACTGTTGCTGCGTACGCCGCGCCCGCCGCGAAGGCCCCGCTGGAGCGGACGACCATCGAGCGGCGCGAGGTCGGCGAGTTCGACGTCCTGATCGACATCAAGTTCGCCGGCATCTGCCATTCCGACATCCACCAGGCCCGCGAGGGCTGGGGCGAGGCCATCTTCCCGATGGTGCCCGGCCACGAGATCGCGGGCGTGGTCTCCGAGGTCGGCCCCGGTGTCACCAGGTTCGCCGTCGGCGACCGGGTGGGCGTCGGCTGCATGGTCGACTCCTGCCGTGAGTGCGAGAACTGCCTCAAGGGCCTGGAGCAGTTCTGCCTCAAGGGCATGGTCGGCACGTACAACGCCGTCGGCAAGGACGGCAAGCCCACCTACGGCGGCTACTCCGAGAAGATCGTCGTCGACGAGAACTACGTCGTGCGCATCCCCGACGGCTTGTCGCTGGACGTGGCCGCCCCGCTGCTCTGCGCCGGCATCACCACCTACTCGCCGCTCAAGCACTGGAACGCGGGCCCCGGCAAGAAGGTCGCCGTGGTCGGACTGGGCGGCCTGGGCCACATGGCCGTCAAGATCGCGCACGCGATGGGCGCCGAGGTGACCGTCCTCTCGCAGTCCCTGCGCAAGAAGGACGACGGCCTGAAGCTGGGCGCCGACCACTACTACGCCACCGGCGACCCGAAGACCTTCGAGCAGCTGGCCGGCACCTTCGACCTGATCGTCTCCACCGTCTCGGCACCGATGGACTTCGGCGCGTTGCTGTCGCTGCTGAAGGTGGACGGCGCGCTGGTCAACGTGGGTGCGCCCGAGGAGCCCATCGCCCTGAACCTGTTCTCGGTGATCGGCGGCCGCAAGACCCTCGCCGGGTCGATGATCGGCGGCATCGCCGAGACCCAGGAGATGCTCGACTTCTGCGCCGCGCACGGACTGGGCGCCGAGATCGAGCTGATCGGCGCCGGGGAGATCAACGAGGCGTACGAGCGGGTGCTGGCGAGCGACGTCCGCTACCGCTTCGTGATCGACACGACGACGATCTGACCGGTCCGGTCCGGTCCGGTCCGGTCGGGGGCGGGGGCGGGGGCGGGGGCGGGGGCCGGCTGGGGTGTGGCGATTCGGGCCTGATGTGGCGATGGGGCCCGGTGCGGCGGCTGTCCGTCGCCGGGTGCGGGACGTCGTGGTCGCTCGCGCCCACGCGTCGGGGCCGCATATCGACAGCCCCGTGCCCTTCGGTGCCCCGCCGCCGGCGCCGGGGCGGACCCGGCCCTAGCCGATCGAGAACGCCTCCCCGGCGCGGTAGGCCCGCACGAGCACACCCCCGTCCCCGCCCGGCCGTACGACATGGGCGCGCCCCAGCCCGGCCACCCGGACCTCGCCGCCCACCACGTGGAGCAGGGTGCTCTCGTCCACTGCGACCCCGTACGGCGCCGCGCCCCGCCCGACCACCGCGATCAGCCGCGCGAGCGTGCCCCACTGGGCGGCGTGGACGTCGACCGCGAACGGCACCAGCCCGAGCCCCGCACGCACCTCGACCTCCGCCAGGTCCTCCCCGGTCTCCTCCGGGCACACCGGCACCCCGTCCACCAGCCACCCGCCGACCACGGCCCGCCGCGCGGCGACGGCGGCACCGGCGGAGAACCCGGCGTACGGCATCCCCCGCCCGGCGAGCAGCGCCGGCAGCCGCTCCAGACACCCCTCGAGTGCCTCCTGGTACGCGGGCGTCAGCCCACCGCACACCAGCAGCCCGTCGACCCCGTCCAGCGCCGCCTCCGGCTCGAAGCGGCCACCGAGCGGTACGAGCAAGGGCACGGGCGTGGCCGGGCCCGCCTTCCGCAGTACTTCGGCATACCGCTCGAACTGGGCCGCCCCGTCCCCCTCGTCGACGATCAGGCACCCGATGCGCCGGTCTCCCCCGACCGTACGGACGAACGGCTCGTACACCTCGGCCGTGTCCCAGCCACCACCGATCAGAAATGTGCTCACCGGAAGGAATGTACGGGGCAGGCCCCGCCCCCGTCGCCGGAATTACCCGGCCTGCCCACCCGGCCTGCGCCACGGACCCGAGCAGTTCGGCCGCGTTGCCGCCGAGGACACCCTCTCGGACCTCCGCGGAGTCCGTCACTCCGGGGACTGCCGGCATGGGCCGTGTCCGCCGTGTCCGTCTCGCGCGCGGCGCAGGCGTCGTACCGTCGCGGTGAAGGCCGTACCGGCCGGCGGCGACGGAAGCAGGGGCCGCGTGTCATGCGGGCGGCAGGGGCTGCTCCGTCCAGACGGTCTTGCCGTCGTGGGTGTAGCGGGTGCCCCACCGCTCGGTGAGCTGCGCGACCAGGAAGAGCCCGCGTCCGCCCTCGTCCGTGCTGAGGGCCCGTCGCAGGTGGGGGGAGGTGTGGCTGGTGTCGGACACCTCGCAGGTCAGGCTGTGCGTACGGATGAGGCGCAGGGTGATGGGACCGGCCGCGTAGCGGTAGGTGTTCGTGACGAGCTCGCTGGCGACCAGCTCGGTGGTGAAGGCCAGCTCGGTCAGCCCCCATTCGGCGAGTTTCGCCGTGGTCAGCTCCCTGGCGCGGGCGGCTGAGGTAGCTTCCAGCGGCAGCTGCCACGAGGCGACGTTCTCCGGCCGCAGCCCGCGGGTACGGGCGATGAGCAGCGCGACGTCGTCGGTGGGGAGGTGGCCCTTGGGCAGCAGCGCTTCGACCACGGCGTGGCAGACGTGGTCCAGAGGTTCCGTGGTGCTGGTGAGGCGTGCGCGCAGGTTCTCCAGCGCGGTGTCCACGTCGCCGCTCCCGGCTTCCAGGAGGCCGTTGGTGTAGAGCGCGAGCAGGCTCCCCTCGGGGAGGTCCAGGTCGTACGTTTCGAAGGGCAGTCCGCCCAGGCCCAGTGGCGGACCCGCGGGCGGATCGAGCACGGTCACCTCGCCGTCGGGGGTGGACACGACCGGCGCCGGGTGACCGGCCCGTGCCAGGGAGCAGCGCTGGGAGACCGGATCGTAGACGGCGTAGAGGCAGGTGGCCCCGAGCACCTGCTCGATCGCCCACGGGTTGTCGTCGGCGGTCGCCTCCAGCTCGGCGGCCAGCAGACTGACCAGATCGTCCAGCCGCGCCACCACCTCGTCCGGTTCCAGGTCGAGGCTGGCCAGGGTGCGCGCGGCGGCGCGCAGCCGGCCCATCGAGGCCGCGGCGTGGATCCCGTGACCGACCACGTCTCCGACGACGAGGGCGACCCGGGCCCCTGACAACGGGATCACGTCGAACCAGTCACCCCCGAGCCCCGGTTCACCGCTTGCCGGGAGGTATCGGCAGGCCACCTCCACCGCCGGCAGGTCGGACAGCGTGCTCGGCAGCAGACTGCGCTGAAGAGTCAGAGCGGTGTTCTGCTGCTGGGTGAAGCGGCGCGCGTTGTCGATACAGACGGCCGCACGCGAGGAGAGCTCCTGAGCCACCGCCGCGTCATCGTCCTCGAAAGGCTCCGAATTGCGCGACCGCCACAGGCTCACCACGCCCAGTACCAGTCCGCGCGCGACCAGGGGCACCGCGATCAGCGAATGGACGCCGAGACCCAGGGCGAGCTCGATCCGCCGCCGGTCCATGGCGTACCACTCGGGGCGGAGGCACAGCCGCCCTTCGAGAACCGGGCGACGCTCGGCCAAGCACCGCGCCTGCGCGGATTCCGGCAGCAGCGGCACCACATCGCCCTCGCGGAACGGGACACGGTGTTCCGGTGGCGAGAGGGCGGTCCTGAGCAACGGGCCTGCAGTGCCGGGAACGGGTTCGTCACCCAGTGTCACGCACTTGAGGAGGTCCACCGAGCAGTGGTCGGCCAAGCCGTGAACGGCCACTTCGGCCAGTTCCCGAGCGGTCTGTGCCACGTCCAGCGAGGTTCCGATCCGGGCGCTCGCCTCGTTCAGCAGAGCGAGTCGGCGTTGCGCCCGGTGGCGGTCGGTCACGTCCTCGATCGTCTCGGCCACGCCGAGCACCCGGCCCGAGGGGTCTTCCATCCGGAACGCCGAGACGGACACGATCCGTTCCCGGCCCGGATCGTGGCGTGCCCGGGCGGACTGCTCCGTGAAGATCAACGGCTCGCCGGTCTCCAGGACGTGCCGTACCCGTTCATCGGCCGGACCCGCGTCCTCGTCGACCATGAATTCACGGGGCCGGTGGCCTACCGGCGCCTCGGCCGGGACGCCGCTGGCCTTTTCGACCGCACGGTTGACCCTGATCACCCTCCTGTCCGGGTCGTAGGTGACCAGACCGATCGGGGACCGTCGGTACAGGCCGTCCAGCAGCGCACGGTCCCGCTGCCAGGCAATGACCTCGGTGGCAGGAGCACCGACCAGGAACCACTCCTGACCGCCCCCCTCGCGGGTGACCGCACGGGCCCGGAAACCCATCTCCACGCGGCGTCCGTCGCGATGCCGGACGGGCAGGACCCCGAACCATCCCCCCGCCTTCACGGCGTCCACGACGACGGACCGCGCGAGCGGCAGGTCACGGCTGTCGACCAGGAGGTCCTGCCACGCCCGTCCGATCACTTCCTTGGCCGGATATCCGAGCAGCTCCTGTGCGCGTGCACTCCAGCCGACCACGGTGCCCTGATCGTCGAGCACGGCCGCGGCGCCACGCCCGAGGGCGAAGGGATCCTCAGGACTCTCGCAGAAATGCATCGACGGCGTCCCCATAGCCACCACCTTGCCTCCGTGACTCCGATGTTCCTCCCGGTGGTCTCCGTCCGCGACTCTCCCGTTCCTCCCGGGCGCGGAGTTCCGGCGGCAATGCCATGGCCACGCTCGGCGCGCGTACCCCCAGGTGTCAGCCGGCTCATGGGTGAGTGCGTACGGTCACGAGCACAGGTGGGCCAGTAGCGCGTCCTCGGCGGGGTACGGCAGCTCTTCGGGCCGCAGGCGGGTCGCGGAGTCCAGGTCGCCGCTGTCGACGAGTGCGTGGATCTCGTGAGCGAGCGGAGTCACGTCCCTGATGGAGATCGTCCACTCGTCCGCGTAGCGCTCTACGGCCTCTCCGGAGAGCCCGAGTTGCAGCGAGCGGTAGGGCAGGGGCCGCAGATGCAGATCGCGTTCGGGGTCCCACTGGACACGGGCCGGTGAACGCTTCAGCCGGCGTTGCCAGGTGCTGCGGTCGGGATGCAGCCCACGGTCGTAACTCGACAGGCACGCGTTGCGCAGCGCCCACTCGAAGCCGTCACGGGCGATCTCGACAGCGAGCACGGTCTCCTGCCCCGGCTTCGTGCCCCAGCCGCAGCGGTACATCATCCACAGGAACGACGGCTTGATCCACGTCATACGGTCCCGCTTCCACCCGGCGGGGAAGCGGTCGTGGCGAACCGCGGGCAGGCCGATCTCCGGGGCGTATGCCTGATAGACAGTGATCGTGGATGCCGTGTACAGCGCGCGGATCCTGCGTTGTGGTTCGTGCATGGCCTACAGGGTGTGGCCGGTTGATCCCTGCCGGCCATCCATTTTCGAACGCGGCTTCTTCCTTCAGCCGGGGAGGGTGGCCGGGTTGCCGCCGTTGGCCTCGTAACCGGCCACCGCCAGGGCGCGGTAGAGGGCGAACTCGGCGGCCGGGTCGGCGGACAGCGTCCACGGCAGCGCCCCGACGTGTCCGTCGACGTGTATCAGCTGGTGCATGGCCTCCTGCCAGCGCTCGGCGCGGACCAGGAAGAAGACCAGCAGATGGCGTACGTGCGCGAGCACGGGGTCGTCGGGGCGGGCCGAGTGCACCGCGTGCAGGGCACCGTGCATCGCCTTGGTGACGACCTCGCTCTGGTAGAAGCTCGCCACCAGGTTCACCTCGGGGAGGTGCTCGAAGACCGCGAACAGGGGCAGCGCGGCGAGCAGCGAGCCCTGCGGGGCGCGCGTCGCGGCGGCCTCGGCGAAGGCGTACGCCTGCTCGCGCGAGCCGTGCCACTTCTCGCACCAGTGGTGCAGCGCGGCCAGATGGGCGCCCATGTGATGCGGGGCGCGGTCGAGGATCTTCAGCCACAGCTGGTCGAACTCGGCCTGGGAATAGGCCAGCCCACGCGCGATGGACAGCTCGACGATGTACGGCACCGGGTCGCCGGGGGCCAGCAGGGCCGCCTGTGCGCACGCGTCCCGGGCCTCCTCCATGATGATCCGGAAGTCGTCCGTGCCCGGCGTCGACGTCCGCCAGGCCTGCTGCACCAGGAACTCCGCGTAGACGGCGGCGCAGCCCGCGTCCTTGGGCTGCTCGGCCCGCCACACCCGCAGCCACTGGCCGCCCGGCGTCTCGTGCACCCCGCCGGGCCGCTGCTGCAGCTCCAGCGCGGCCGCGCCCGCGAACGCCTGCACCCGCTGCCAGCGCAGCTCGCCCTCGGTCTCGGTGCCGGCCAGCAACTGGGAGGCCGCGCGATAGTCCTGGGTGCGCTGCACCAACTCCAGGACCTCCAGCAGGTCCTGGTCCGTGCCGGGCATGCGCACGTCCAGCTCCTCCTGGCGCACGAAGCCGTAGGCCGCCGGGTCGGCGGCGTCCGGGTGTCCCGGGGGAACCTGCTCGATCATCCCGCGCCTGCGCCGCATGAACGGGAGCAGCACGAAGCTCAGCATGAGCAGCGCCATGACCAGCCAGAGAATCGCCATGCCTCAAGCGAACCAGACGCCGCCGACAATTGGCCAACCCCACCGCGAGGCTGTGGAAAACTCGGGTCCCGTTCATGACAGGTCAGCGTGCCGGGTTGCCCCGCGGGCCTCAGGACCCGGTCAGGAGCATTACGCTCGGTGCACATGAGCGACAGGCATTTCAGTCAGCACTTCGAGACCCTCGCGATCCACGCGGGCAACACCGCGGATCCCCTCACCGGCGCGGTCGTCCCGCCGATCTACCAGGTCTCGACCTACAAGCAGGACGGCGTCGGCGGGCTGCGCGGCGGCTATGAGTACAGCCGCAGCGCCAACCCCACCCGTACCGCCCTCGAGGAGAACCTCGCCGCGCTGGAGGGCGGCCGCCGTGGCCTCGCCTTCGCGTCCGGCCTGGCGGCCGAGGACACCTTGCTGCGCACGCTGCTCAGCCCCGGTGACCACGTGGTGATCCCGAACGACGCCTACGGCGGCACCTTCCGCCTCTTCGCCAAGGTCGTCACCCGCTGGGGCGTGGAGTGGTCGGTCGCGGACACCAGCGACCCGGCCGCCGTACGGGCCGCGATCACCCCGAAGACCAAGGCAGTCTGGGTCGAGACCCCCTCCAACCCGCTGCTCGGCATCACCGACATCGCCGCCGTCGCCCAGGTCGCGCACGACGCGGGCGCGAAGCTGGTCGTCGACAACACCTTCGCCACGCCCTATCTGCAGCAGCCGCTGTCGCTCGGCGCGGACGTCGTCGTCCACTCCCTGACCAAGTACATGGGCGGTCACTCGGACGTCGTGGGCGGCGCGCTGATCGTCTCCGACCCGGGCCTCGGCGAGGAGCTGGCCTACCACCAGAACGCGATGGGCGCCGTCGCCGGCCCCTTCGACTCCTGGCTGGTGCTGCGCGGCACCAAGACCCTCGCGGTGCGGATGGACCGGCACAGCGAGAACGCCACGAAGATCGCCGACATGTTGACCCGGCACGCGCGCGTGACCAGCGTGCTCTACCCGGGCCTGCCCGAGCACCCCGGCCACGAGGTCGCCGCGAAGCAGATGAAGGCGTTCGGCGGCATGGTGTCCTTCCGGGTGGAGGGCGGCGAGGAGGCCGCCGTCGAGGTGTGCAACCGCGCGAAGGTGTTCACCCTCGGCGAGTCCCTCGGCGGTGTCGAGTCCCTCATCGAGCACCCCGGCCGGATGACGCACGCCTCCGCGGCCGGCTCCGCGCTCGAGGTCCCCGGCGACCTGGTACGCCTGTCCGTGGGCATCGAAAACGTCGACGACCTGCTGACCGACCTCCAGCAGGCGCTGGGCTGACGGGAACGCACGCCCGACGCGGGGCGCGGCCGGGCCGGGCCGTAAAGGGGACGCGCGGGGCCGTATCGATCTGCGGCTCCGCCGTTGGCCCCGGTGCCCGCCGCCGTACGGGTGGGCCGTCCCCCCGGCCCTCCCGCGGCCGTACCAGCCGATGCCCCTGACGCCGTCGACGCCCCGGCCGGCGGTTCACCAGCCGGTGATCGGCGGAGTCGTCTGGGAGGGCGGCTCCGTCCACGGGTGCACGCGGGCCGCCCACACGCTGAACGCGACGACGGCGGCGCAGGCCAGCAGCCACAGCACACGGCGGACGAGCTGCCTGCGCCGCAGCAGGCGTTCGCCGCGGCGCACCGCCTGCGCACACAGGTCCGGCGGCACCGGTGCCGGCGTCCGCTCCATGATCTGCCGCGCGGCGGCCTCCCGTTCGGCCCGGTTCACACCGCCCTCCCCACGCGCCGAGTTCCTGCTGTCCGCGCGCTACCGGGGCCGCCCACCCGCACGGCGTTCCCGCCCCCGCGCACGCTTCCCACGCCCCGGGCACTCACCGCGCTGTTCATTTCCCACCAGCTCATGAAGGCGCCACCTCCCTGCCCGCGCTCCGTGGCGTGGGGCGGCTTGCCGGGTGGAGCAGGGTGGCTGTCGCGCGGTCGCAGATCGTGTGGACGCGTTCCCGTGGGAGTCCGAGGAGGGCCGCTGCCTGTTCCTCGGCGACGCCTTCGTAGAGGCGCAGTACCAGGATCAGCCGCTCCTGCGGGGTGAGTGCGGCGAGCGGGCCGTCCGGATCCGGGCGGGTGCGGCCGAAGGCGCCGTACCGGTGCCACGTTGCGCGTGCGAAGCGGGTGGCGAGGTACTGGCGGGCGCAGTCGTACGGGTCCTCGCCGTGCAGCCCGTCCCAGCGCGCGTAGGTGTGGGCGAGCGCGAGCGTCAGCAGGCGTCGCGCGCGCGGGTTGGCGTTCGGCGCCTCCGCGGTCAGCAGCGTGGCGGCATGCAGCAGACGTCCGGCCGCGCCCGCGACGAACGCCTCGAACTCCCGGGCCCGGCGGGCCCCTCGGGACACCTGCCGATCACGCACCGCGCCTCCCCCTAGAGGGGCCCTGTCCGGTACGGGACAGGTGAACCGCGTACTACGCAGGACCCGGTCTCATATGAGGCCAGCGGCGGCCCGGGGTCAAGACTCCGGTACCGACCGGCAGGACTCCGGCACCGACCGGTGCGTGCCGGCGCCGGGCTGCCCGCGGTGGGCGGCCGTCCTCAGGACACCGGCGGCTGGTCCACCGGCGCGGTCCCCACCGTCATCCGCGCGGACAGCGCGCGGTTGAACCGGGTCAGGAGCGTGCAGAACTGCTCGCGCTCCTCCGGTGCCCAGTCCTGCGTCAGCTCGGCCATCAGCTGACGCCTGGAGGAGCGCACCTCCTCCAGCCGGGCGGCCCCGCGCGGGGACAGCTGAAGGACCACCGCCCGACCGTCCTCGGGGTGCGAGGTGCGCTTGACGAGCCCGGTGTCGACCAGCGGAGCCACCTGCCGGGTGACCGTGGAGGAGTCGATGCCCATGCTCGCGGCGAGCGCCTTGACGCCCATCGGGCCTTCCTTGTCGAGGCGGTTGAGCAGCAGATACGCCGCGCGGTCCATGGAGTTGCGCACCTGCCCGACCCCGCCGAGCCGCGTCTGTTCGGCACGGCGGGCGAACACCGCCACCTCGTGCTGAAGGGTGTCGAGAAGACCGGTGTCACCGACGGTCGTCATGTCCATCGACAATTCGGGTGTTGTGGGCATGGCCGGAGGCTCGCTTCATGAAGGGCTGCTGGGTTGGGGGACAGGGTACGCGGCCCGGCGGCGGGCCGTACCGGCGCTGCGCAAACCGGTCTCGGAGCTTGGTCACAACCATCGTGTACGACCGTGAACTGCGATGCTGGAGTCATGAGCTACCGCACGGCTGACTCCTTGCGTTCCGTCACCCTCGACGATGTGCGCGGTGCCCAGAAGATGCTCTCGGGCGTGGCACGAGTCACCGCGATGGAGGGCAGCCGGTACCTGTCCCAGCTGGTCGGCGCGCCGGTGCATCTCAAGTGCGAGAACCTGCAGCGGACCGGCTCGTTCAAGCTGCGCGGCGCCTATGTGCGCATCTCCGGGCTGCTGCCGGAGGAACGGGCGGCCGGTGTGGTCGCCGCGAGCGCCGGGAACCACGCGCAGGGCGTGGCGCTGGCGTCCTCGCTGCTCGGGGTGCACTCCACGGTGTTCATGCCGAAGGGCGCCCCGCTGCCCAAGATCAGCGCGACGCGGGACTACGGCGCCGAGGTGCGCCTGCACGGCCAGGTCGTCGACGAGACGCTGGCCGCCGCCGAGCAGTACGCGGCCGAGACGGGGGCGGTGCTCATCCACCCCTTCGACCACCCGGACATCATCGCCGGTCAGGGCACGGTCGGCCTGGAGATCCTGGAGCAGTGCCCGGAGGTCCGCACGGTCGTCGTCGGCATCGGCGGCGGCGGGCTCGCGGCCGGGATTGCGGTGGCGGTGAAGGCCATCCGGCCGGACGTCAGGATCGTCGGCGTGCAGGCGGAGGGTGCGGCGGCCTACCCGCCCTCGCTGGCCGCCGGGCACCCGGTGTCGGTGCGGAATCCGGCGACGATGGCCGACGGCATCAAGGTCGGCCGGCCGGGCCTGGTGCCGTTCGGGATCGTCAGGGACCTCGTCGACGAGGTGCGCACGGTCAGCGAGGACCAGCTGTCGGCCGCTCTGCTGCTGTGCCTGGAGCGGGCCAAGCTGGTCGTGGAACCGGCCGGGGCGAGCCCGGTCGCGGCGCTGCTGGCCGCGCCGGACACCTTCGAGGGGCCGGTCGTCGCGGTGCTCTCCGGCGGGAACGTGGACCCGGTGCTGATGCAGCGCGTGCTGCGGCACGGCATGGCCGCGCAGGGCCGCTACCTGGCCGTTCGGCTCCGGCTGACCGACCGCCCGGGCGCCCTCGCCACGCTCCTCGGGGTGTTGTCAGTGGTCGACGCTAATGTCCTCGACGTGAGCCACGTTCGAACCGACCCCCGGCTCGGGCTCACGGAGGCGGAGGTGGAGCTGCACCTCGAGACGAAGGGCCCGGTGCACTGCGCCGAGGTCGGCCAGGCCCTGCGGGACGCGGGTTACACCGTCATCGACTGAGGTCCGGCCGCTCTTTCGCACCCGTCGCCATCCGTTCAGGTGAAGTCCATTGAGGAACGCGATACATCGCGTTATGGTGTGTCGTGGCGGCTGCGGGACCACCCCCCTCGACCGGAAAACCGCACGCGCATCCGAACACGCAAACCCCCGCCTTTCCGAGGCATCCCCGACGACGTGGAGACAGACATGCCAGGCGCCATTCATGCCGAAGGCCTGGTGAAGACCTTCGGCGACGTAAGGGCTCTCGACGGCGTAGACCTGGACGTGCCCGAGGGCACGGTCCTCGGCCTCCTCGGGCCGAACGGCGCCGGCAAGACGACGACCGTCCGCTGCCTGACCACCCTCCTGCGCCCCGACAGCGGCAAGGCGGTGGTCGCGGGCGTGGACGTACTGAAGGACCCCGACGCCGTACGCCGCTCCATAGGGCTGTCCGGCCAGTTCGCGGCGGTCGACGAGTATCTGACCGGCCGGGAGAACCTGCAGATGGTCGGGCAGCTGTACCAGATGAGGAGCAAGGCGGCGAAGGCGCGCGCGGGGGAGCTGCTGGAGCAGTTCAACCTCGCGGACGCCGCCGACCGCCCTGCCAAGACCTACTCCGGAGGCATGCGCCGCCGGCTCGACCTCGCCGCGGCGCTCGTGGTCTCGCCGCCGGTGATGTTCATGGACGAGCCGACGACCGGCCTGGACCCGCGCAACCGCCAGCAGCTGTGGGAAGTCATCAAACAGCTCGTCTCCGGCGGTACGACCCTGCTGCTCACCACGCAGTACCTGGAGGAGGCCGACCACCTCGCCCACGACATCGCGGTGGTCGACCACGGCCGGGTCATCGCCAAGGGGACCTCCGACCAGCTCAAGGCCCGCACCGGCGGCGAGCGCGTCGAGGTCGTGGTGCACGAGCGCGAGCACATCACGAGCGCCGGCGAGGTGTTGCGCGGCTTCGGCAAGGGCGAGGTCACGGTCGAGGACCACACCCGCAAGCTCACGGTCCCGGTGACCGGCGGCGCCAAGCTGCTCGCCGAGATCATCCGCGAGCTGGACACCCGCGGGATCGAGATAGACGACATCGGGCTGCGCCGCCCCACCCTCGACGACGTCTTCCTGTCGCTGACGGGACACGTGGCCGAGACCGCCGCCCAGGACGAGGCGAACGGCAAGGAGGCCGTCAAATGAGCGCCGTCAACGATTCCCTGGTCGTCGCCCGCCGGAACTTGATCCGCATGGGCCGGATTCCCGAGATGCTCGTTTTCGGGCTGATCCAGCCCATCATGTTCGTGGTGCTGTTCACCTACGTCTTCGGCGGCTCGATCCAGGTCGGCTCGTCCAACTCCACCCAGGCCTACCGCGAGTTCCTGATGGCCGGCATCTTCGCCCAGACCGTCACGTTCGCCACGGCGGGCGCCGGGGCGGGCATCGCCGACGACATGCACAAGGGCCTCATCGACCGCTTCCGCTCCCTGCCCATGGCGCGCGGCGCGGTCCTGACCGGGCGCACTCTCGCCGACCTGGTCCAGACGGCGCTCACCCTCGTCGTCCTGGCAGTCGTCGCCCTGATCGTCGGCTGGCGTACGCATGAGAACTTCGCCAAGGTGCTCGCCGGATTCGGCCTGCTCCTGCTGCTCGGGTACGCGTTCTCGTGGATCGGCGCACTCATCGGCCTGTCCGTCCGGACACCTGAAGCCGCGACCTCGGGCGGCCTGATCTGGCTGTTCCCGCTGACGTTCATCTCGAACGCATTCGTGGACGCGAACCAGATGCCGTCCTTCCTGCGGCACATAGCGGAGTGGAACCCGTTCAGCGCCACCGTTCAGGCGAGCCGCGAACTGTTCGGCAACCTTCCCCCGGGCTTCCAGGCATCCAGCGCCTGGCCCATGCAGCACCCCGTGTGGGCCTCGCTGACCTGGTCGGTCGTGATCATCCTGGTCTTCCGCACGCTCGCGGTCCGCAAGTACCGCTCGACCACCGCCTGACCGCTGCGGGCACGGCTGCGGGCACGACGAAGCCCCCGGCGCCGGGCGGGATCGCCGGGCACCGGGGGCTCGAGGTCACAGGGGAAGGGCGGATCAGCCCGAGTACGGCTCGGCCTTCAGGATCCGCACCGAGGCCTTCTTGCCGTTCGGCAGTTCGTACTCCGCGTCCTCGCCGACCTTGTGGCCGGTGACGCCGGCGCCGAGCGGGGACTGCGGCGAGTACGTCTCGATGTCGGCGCTCGCATACTCGCGGGAGGCGAGCAGGAACGTCAGGGTGTCGTCCTCGTCACCGTCGAAGGCGATCGTGACGACCATGCCGGGCGCGACGGCGCCGTCGGCGGAGACCGGGGCCTCGCCCACCTTGGCGTTCTCGAGAAGCTGGGTCAGCTGCCGCACGCGCAGCTCCTGCTTGCCCTGCTCCTCCTTGGCCGCGTGGTACCCGCCGTTCTCGCGCAGGTCGCCCTCCTCGCGCGCGGCCGCGATCTTGGCGGCGATCTCCGTGCGCGCAGGACCAGTAAGGTACTCAAGCTCGTCCCTGAGCTTGTTGTACGCCTCCTGGGTCAGCCAGGTGACGTTCTCGCTGGTCTGGGTCACAGGGTGCTCCTCGTCGGTACTGGGAATACAAAGCATCGCCCTACCCAGAAGCATGTTCCCTCTTGGATGGGCGAAACCACGAGCCTAACAATTCGAGGCCGGAAGGGGGAGGACATAAGCCATCAGAATCACATTAACGCAGGTCAGCGTGGATGTATTCCGGGTGAAGCCGGGGTGTCCGGTCCCGTTCAGCCGGTATGGCAGCCGAGCAGCTCGGCCGTGGTGCCCTTCGCCGTCGTACGCAGCGTGACGACCTTGTCGATACGCGTGGCCGACCCGGTGAAGCGGAAGTCGGCCCGGCCCACCTCGGAGCCGTCGGCCGCCTGGGAGCGCAGCGTGCAGTAGCCCGAGGTGCCGGAGTCCTTGTGGACCTCCAGGTGCACCTTGACCGCATTGTCCGTGGCGTCGAAGGCGATCACCTGGGCGCTGATCCTGCTCTCGACGACATAGTGGTAGGCGAAGTACCCGACCAGTGCGAGCAGGGCCGCGCCGAGCACCGTGCCCGCGACCTTGAGCCGCCGGTCCGCACGCTCGTCCGAGGAACGGCCGTAGCGGCCCTCGGGCAGCCGCGTGCTCGCCGTACTCATGATCGTCCTCTCGGCAGGAACCGGACCCGGAATTATTCGCCCCCCGTTTCCGTCACTATAGAAGCCGCCGAATGCGCCCGGAGCCACGGGGGCGCCGACTTACCGAGGATTGAGTCTTGACTGACCAGCTGCGACTGATGGCCGTTCACGCGCACCCCGACGACGAGTCGAGCAAGGGCGCGGCCACCATGGCGAAGTACGTGTCCGAGGGGGTGGACGTGCTGGTGGTGACCTGCACCGGCGGAGAGCGCGGGTCCATCCTCAATCCGAAGCTGCAGGGCGACAAGTACATCGAGGAGCACATCCACGAGGTACGCAAGAAGGAGATGGACGAGGCCCGCGAGATCCTCGGGGTCAAGCAGGACTGGCTCGGCTTCGTCGACTCCGGCCTGCCCGAGGGCGACCCGCTGCCGCCGCTGCCCGAGGGCTGCTTCGCCCTGGAGGACGTCGACAAGGCGGCCGGCGAGCTGGTCCGCCGGATCCGCTCCTTCCGCCCGCAGGTGATCACCACCTACGACGAGAACGGCGGTTACCCGCACCCCGACCACATCATGACCCACAAGATCTCCATGGTGGCGTTCGAGGGCGCGGCGGACACCGAGAAGTACCCGGAGTCCGAGTTCGGCCCCGCCTGCCAGCCGCTGAAGCTGTACTACAACCAGGGCTTCAACCGCCCCCGCACCGAGGCCCTGCACAACGCGATGCTGGAGCGCGGGCTGGAGTCCCCGTACGGGGAGTGGCTTAAGCGCTGGAGCGAGATGCAGCGCACCGAGCGCACGCTGACCACGCACATTCCGTGCGCGGACTTCTTCGAGATCCGCGACAAGGCGCTGATCGCGCACGCCACGCAGATCGACCCCGACGGCGGCTGGTTCAGGGTGCCCATGGAGCTGCAGAAGGAGGTCTGGCCGACGGAGGAGTACGAGCTGGCGAAGTCTCTCGTCGACACCTCCCTCCCCGAGGACGACCTCTTCGCGGGCATCCGGGACAATGCCTGACATGAGCGCAAGCGTGAGCCTGGCAGTGACGCATCTGGTCCCCCTCGCCAAGGAGGTCGACCAGAACAAGGTCACCCCCGGCGTCCTCGGCTTCATCGTCTTCGCGGTGATGGCCCTGGCGGTGTGGGGCCTGATGAAGTCGATGAGCAAGCACATGAACAAGGTCGACTTCAAGGAGTCCCCGGACCCCGAGGCCGAGCAGGCAGCGAAGGCCGGGAAGACCGAGAAGGCCGACTCCGCGGCCGAGCGAGGCTGACCCGGGCCTCAGCGCCCTGCCGGGACCGCCACCCCCATCACCTCCCGGGCGTGGCGGTCCGGCGTCATGCGCAGCCGCCAGGCCTGCCAGCCGTCCTCCAGGCTGACCCCGCGTTCCAGCAGCAGGGCGTACGCCGGGACGCAGTCGGCCAGCTTCTCGTCCCGCAGGGGATGGCCGGCGCGGGCCAGCTCGGCCAGCTCCTCCTGGGCGACCGCCGTGCCCACCTCCGCCCCGCCGGGCGCCGCGTAGGGCAGCAGGGTGCAGCGCAGGAAGCGGGCCCAGTCCTCGCCGCGCCGGTCGCCGTAGGACGCGAACAGGTCCAGCGCCTCGTCGCACAGGGCCAGCGCCGCCTGCGTACGGGCGTTGCCCGCGTCGACCACCGCCAGCTCCAGACAGGTCCACGCCTCGCCGTGGGCGACGCCGATCCGCTGGAAGTCGGCGCGGGCGTCCGCCAGGAGCTGCCGGGCGAAGCCCGAGTTGCGCAGCGAGCCGGTCTGCGCGGCCCGCTGGTCGCGGGTGACCCGCGCCGAGTGGTGCCGGGCGCAGGCCAGGCCGTACACGTCCCGCATCCGGGAGAACATCGTGCGGGACCGCTCCAGGTCGCGCACCGCCAGGTCCAGATCGCCGGCCTCCTCCAGCGCCTGGCCCAGGTGGTACAGGGTCCACGCCTCGCCGCGCGCGTCCTCGTTCTCGCGGTGCCGGGCGGCGGCCCGCCGCAGGCCCTCGACCGCCGGTGAGGCGTCGCCGGCCACCAGACGGGCCCGGGCCAGCTGGGTCAGCGCCCACGCCTCGCCGCGCGCGTCGTGCGTCCGGCCGTACCGCTCCAGGGCGGCCCGCAGCTCCGTCTCCGCGCGCGGTACGTCCCCCATCCGCAGCGCCAGCTGGCCGAGCTGGAAGTGCGCCCATGCCTCGCCGTGCACCGAGCCGCCCTCGCGGTGCAGGACCAGGGAGCGGGTGAGCAGCTCCAGCGCCTCCGCCAGCCGGGCCCGGTCGCGCTGGACGGCGGCCAGGGCGTGCATCGTCCAGGCCCGGTCCGTCGCCAGCTCCGGCGCCGCCTGCAGATCCAGCGCCTCCTGCAGCTTCGCCGCGGCCTCGGTGAGGTTGCCCTGGTGGTGCAGGGTGATCCCGAGCGAGGCCAGGGCGCGGGCCGCCCCCGCGTCGTGGTGCGCCTCCCGGTACAGGTCCACCACCGAGGCCAGCGTGGTGCGCGCCTTGTCCAGCTCGCCCAGCTGCCGGGCCGCGATACCGGTGCGCCACTGCACCGAACGCACCAGCAGTCCCTTGTCCACGGCCTGCGCCAGCTCGCTGATCTCGCCGAGCCGGTACAGGTCGCCGCGCAGCAGGCAGTAGTCGCACAGCGCGCCCAGCAGGTTCTGCACCGCCCTCTGGTTCACGCCCTCCGTGTGGCGCAGGGCCGCGGTGATGAAGCTGGACTCGTCGTCCAGCCAGCGCAGCGCCTCGTCCAGCGAGGTGAAGCCGTGCGGGCCGAACTGGTGCGAGCGCGTCGACATGTTCCCGTCGACCAGGCGCAGCACCGAGTCGGCCAGGTCCGCGTAGTTCACGATCAGCCGTTCCTGCGCCGCCGTGCGCTCGGCCGGGTCCTCCTCGTCCAGCAGCCGCGCCTGCGCGAAGGCGCGCACGAGGTCGTGCAGCCGGTAGCGGGTGCCGCGCACATGGTCGAGGAGGCCGGCCCGGGCGAGGGCGACGAGATGGCGGGTGGCTTCGGCCTCGTCCGTGGCGAGCAGCGCGGCGGCCGCCGCGGCGCCCAGCGAGGCCCGGCCCGCCAGCGCGAGCCGCCGCAGCAGCCGGCGCGCGGGCTCCGGCTGGTCGGTGTAGCGCAGCCACAGGGCACGCTCCACCGGCTCCACCGGGCCGTACGCGGCGAGATCCGTGGCCAGCTGCCGGGGCGAGCGCGGCCCGAGCGCGGAGCCCGCGATCCTGAGCGCGAGCGGCAGCCCCCCGGTGAGGTCCCGGATCCGGTCGGTGGAGTCGGCGTCGTACGGCCCCGACGCATCCTCGGCGACGGTGCCGAGCAGTTCCTCGGCACCGGCCGCGTCCAGCGCCTCGACCGGCAGGTGGTGCACCCAGGCCGGCAGGTCCGCGGGCAGGTCCAGGCCGGTGCGGGCGGTGACCAGGACCAGGCTGTCGGAGCGCTCGGGCACCAGCGCCCGCACCTGCTCCGGGTCCGAGGCGTCGTCCAGCACGATCGTCACCGGCAGCCCGGACAGATGCTGGTGGTACAGCTCGCCGAGCCGCTTGACCTGCTGGTCGGGGGAGGAGCGCTCACGGAACAGCAGCTGCTCACGGGGCGCGCCGAGCCGGTTGAGCAGATGCAGCAGGGCGTCCCGGGTCGCAAGCGGCGCATCCTCCCGCCGACCGCCGCGCAGATCCACGACCACCGCGCCGCGGAAGTGGTCCCGCAGCTCGTGCGCCGCGCGCACCGCGAGCGTGGTCCGGCCCGAGCCGGGCTCGCCGTGCAGCACGACCACGGTGGGCCGGGTCTCGGTGGCCGCACGGGCGGCCTGCGCCCACTGCCGGATCCGCGCCAGCTCCGCGCGGCGTCCCGCGAACGGGCCGTCGGGGTCGGGGAGTTGTCCGAACGACTGCTCCAGCACCGTACGCCGGCGGGCCGCCGCGCTCTTGTCCGCGCCGCGCAGCGCCGGGCCGCCCTTCTTCTTCGGGGCCGTGGCGGCGGTCAGCACCCGCTGCTGGTCGAGGAACGGGCGGATGCCGCGCACCTCCAGCGCGGTCAGCCACTGCAGCCGCAGCTGCTCGGGCCCGCCGGGCTGGCCGACCGCGCCGGCGCGGTGGTGCGCGGCGGGCAGATGGGTACCGGCCGCCTTCACCACGGAGGCGGCGGCGCCGACCGCGCCCGCGGCGACACCCGCACCGACGGCGGTGCCGGTGCCGGTGCCGAGCAAGAGGTCGGCCACGGCCGCGGCCACCGCCGCAACGACCGCCACCAGCAGGGCCGTTCCGGCGCCCTCGCGGGCGTACCGCTGCCCGAAGGTCAGCCGGCCAGCCTCGGTCTCGTCCAGCGCGCGGACGTAGGCCTCGTACTCCTCGCCGGCCGCCCCCGCCATCGCGTCGAGCGCACCGCGCGCCCGCGACAGCAGCAGCTGTCCGTCGATCCGCCCGCCCGAGCGCCGCACCTCCTCCTCGACGGCCCGTACCAGCAGCCGTTCGGCTTCCGCCCGATGGCCGTCCCGCATGTCCCGTCCCCCTCCGGCGCCAACTCCCTTGTCCACGAGTGTCCTTCGAGGGAGGCGGGATGGCGAGGGGGTGACGATCAGTGGGTGCGGTGAGGGTTTCGTGCCCGGTCCTTGAGGGGCGGCCGGATGCGCGGCGCCACCAGGGGAGTTCGGCCGCAGGCGTCAGTTCCGGGGATCCCGGGGCATGCGCAGGGCTCAGGGTGTCTGCCGGCGGCCCCGGCCCTTGCCCACCGCCAGGTGCACGCACGCCCCCGCCAGCGCCCCCTCCGCCACCGCGCACAGCAGCGCCTCGGCCAGCGGGGCGCCCGTGCCCGCTGTCGTTATGTCGAACCAGGCGTCCAGGACTGCCACCGACGCCGTCGCCGACGCCGTCAGGCGGGCTCTCGCGTCGCCGCGCAGACCGAGGAAGGCCGTTGCCGCGCAGCCCGTCGCCATCAGGACGTCGAGGCCGATCCAGGCCAGGGGCCAGTTGCCGACCTCCGCGCTGCCCGGCAGGGTCAGGCCCAGCAGCACCGTCCACGGCACCAGCAGGACGGCCGCCGCCCCCAGCAGGACCAAGGGCCACTTCTTCCGTCCGGTCTCGGTCACCCTCACGCTCGCCTTCACGCCCACGCTCACGTCCTCCCCTCTCGTCGCCCGCTCACTGCCTCCACGGTAGGACGCAGAGAAATCTCTGCAAAGAAAATTCGGCAGACATCGGGGACTTCTCAGGGTTCTCAGGGCTACCGTGACCGCATGACCGACGGCCTGCCCGAGATGACCAGCCTGGAGCGCACCGCGCTCTACAAATCCCTCGGCAATCCCCTGCGCCGCCGGATCCTCGAATACCTCGGCCGGCACGGCGGGGCTAACTCCACCGTCCTCGCCCGCGAACTCGGCGAGAGCTCCGGCACCACCAGCTACCACCTGCGCAAACTCGCCGAGCAACGGCTCATCGAGGAGATCCCGGAGAAGTCCGGCGGGCGGGAGAGGTGGTGGCGGGCGCTGCCCTTCCGGCACACCACGCCCGACCCCGCCGCGATGACCCCCGAGGAGTACGCGGCCGCCGCCCAGCTCGCCCATCTCAAGATCGAGTTCGACACCGCCCTGTACCGCCGGGCCCACCAGGAGTACCGCGGCCCCGAGGGCTGGGCCCAGGTCCAGCGCCACGGCACCTGGCTGACCAGGGAGGAACTGCTCGCTTTCATGCGGGAGTACCACGCCCTGCTCGACCGGTACGGCCACCCGCGCGAGGAGGCCCCCGAGGGGGCCCGCCCGATGCTCATGCGTTTCTACGCGGTGCCCGAGCCGGAGAGCCACGCCGTCCCCGGGTCCGTGGGAGAGGCGAACGCTGCCGTGGGAGAGTGGAACGGTGAACCGACTGGCCCATGAGACGTCCCCGTATCTGCTCCAGCACGCCGACAACCCCGTCGACTGGTGGCCCTGGTCGGCCGAGGCGTTCGACGAGGCCCGCAACGCGAACAAACCCGTCCTGCTGAGTGTCGGGTATTCGAGCTGTCACTGGTGTCATGTCATGGCTCACGAGTCCTTCGAGGACCAGGCCACCGCCGACTACCTCAACGAGCACTTCGTCACCATCAAGGTGGACCGCGAAGAGCGCCCCGACGTGGACGCCGTCTACATGGAGGCCGTGCAGGCCGCCACCGGGCAGGGTGGCTGGCCGATGACCGTCTTCCTCACCCCGGACGCCGAACCCTTCTACTTCGGGACCTACTTCCCGCCCGCGCCCCGGCACGGCATGCCGTCCTTCCGGCAGGTGCTGGAGGGTGTGCAGCAGGCCTGGAGCAGCCGTCGTGACGAGGTCGCGGAGGTCGCCGGGAAGATCGTCCGGGATCTCGCCCAGCGGGAGATCGGCCACCAGGGCGGGCAGCCGCCCGGCGAGCAGGAACTCGCCCAGGCGCTTCTCGGGCTCACCCGTGAGTACGACCCGCAGCGCGGCGGGTTCGGCGGGGCACCCAAGTTCCCGCCGTCCATGGTGCTGGAGTTCCTGCTGCGCCACCACGCCCGGACCGGTGCCGAGGGCGCGCTGCAGATGGCCCACGACACCTGCGAGCGCATGGCGCGGGGCGGGATGTACGACCAGTTGGGCGGCGGCTTCGCCCGGTACTCCGTCGACCGCGACTGGGTCGTGCCGCACTTCGAGAAGATGCTCTACGACAACGCGCTGCTCTGCCGTGTGTACGCCCATCTCTGGCGGGCCACCGGATCGGACCTCGCCCGGCGCGTCGCCCTGGAGACCGCCGACTTCCTCGTGCGCGAACTGGGCACCGGCGAGGGCGGGTTCGCCTCGGCCCTCGACGCCGACAGCGACGACGGCACGGGCCGGCACGTCGAGGGCGCGTACTACGTGTGGACGCCCGAGCGGCTGCGTGCCGTCCTCGGGGACGCGGACGGCGACCTCGCCGCCCAGTACTTCGGCGTGACCGACGAGGGCACCTTCGAGCACGGGCAGTCCGTCCTCCAACTGCCGCAGAACAGCACGGTCTTCGACGCCGGGAAGATCGCCTCCATCAGGGATCGGCTCCTCGCCGAGCGCGCCGGACGGCCCGCCCCCGGCCGGGACGACAAGGTCGTCGCCGCCTGGAACGGCCTCGCCATCGCCGCGCTTGCCGAGACCGGCGCCTACTTCGAGCGGCCCGACCTGGTCGAGGCCGCACTCGGCGCCGCCGACCTGCTCGTCCGGGTGCACCTCGACGAGCACGCCCGGCTCGCCCGCACCAGCAAGGACGGCCGCGTCGGCCCCAACGCCGGCGTGCTGGAGGACTACGCCGACGTCGCCGAGGGCTTCCTCGCGCTCGCGTCCGTGACGGGCGAGGGCGTCTGGCTGGATTTCGCCGGACTGCTCCTCGACCATGTGCTCGCCCGCTTCACCGACCCCGGGACCGGCGCTCTCTACGACACCGCCGCCGACGCCGAGCGGCTGATCCGCCGGCCGCAGGACCCCACCGACAACGCCACCCCGTCCGGCTGGACCGCCGCTGCCGGTGCCCTGCTGAGCTATGCCGCGCACACCGGGTCCGAGCCGCACCGGAGCGCCGCCGAGCGCGCGCTGGGGGTCGTGAAGGCCCTCGGGCCGCGCGTGCCCCGGTTCATCGGCTGGGGGCTCGCCGTCGCCGAGGCCCTGCTCGACGGGCCGAAGGAGGTCGCCGTCGTCGGGCCAGGACCCGGATCCGGCCTCGCGGACGAGAAGACGGCGGTCCTGTACCGTACGGCGCTTCTGGGCACCGCCCCCGGTGCCGTCGTGGCCGTCGGTGCTGCGGAGAGTGACGAGTTCCCGCTCCTCGCCGGCCGGCCCCTGCAGCAGGGCGAGCCGACCGCGTACGTCTGCCGTAACTTCACCTGTGACGCGCCGACGACCGATCCGGAACGGCTCGGGGCGTCCCTGAACAGGCGCTGAGCATCCGGAACCCAGGGCGGTAGATGGTGTGAACTGTCCGAAACGGAGCACGTGTTCGGATAGATCCCACTAGTCGCACCACCGTTCCGAAACAAGCTATTTATCGGAAGAGCTCCCGCATTTCACAGATCCCTCCTACGCTCTCCACAGCGGGTCGACGGGTGGTGACTCAACGTCGCCCGCACAGGGGGTAATTGGGGATCTGGGGGGATCTTTTTGCTCACGTCTGTCTTCATCGCCGCTGTCTCACTGGCCTTGTTCTGGATGGCGGCGTTCACCCTGTGGTGGCAGATGCACGCGTGGCGTACGCCCGAGGTGCTGGCCTCCACCCGGTTCGGCAGGCCGGACGGCGACGAACACCTGTCGTTCTCACTGCTGCTGCCCGCCCGGCACGAGCAGGCGGTGCTGGACCACACCATCCAGCGGCTGCTGGAATCCACGCACACCGACTTCGAGATCATCGTGATCGTCGGGCACGACGACCCCGAGACCACGGAGGTGGCCGAGCAGGCCGCCGCACGGGACCCGCGCGTCCGGGTCGTCGTCGACACCCACGAGAAGAAGAACAAGCCGAAGGCCATGAACACGGCGCTGCCGCACTGCCGCGGTGACGTCGTCGGGGTCTTCGACGCCGAGGACCAGGTCCATCCGGAGCTGCTCGCCCACGTCGACCACGCGTTCCGCACCACCGGGGCGGACGTCGTCCAGGGCGGGGTCCAGCTGATCAACTTCCACTCCAGCTGGTACAGCCTGCGCAACTGCCTGGAGTACTTCTTCTGGTTCCGCTCCCGGCTGCACCTGCACGCGCAGAAGGGCTTCATCCCGCTCGGCGGCAACACCGTGTTCGTGCGGACCGGCGTCCTCAGGGAAGCGGACGGCTGGGACCCCGACTGCCTCGCGGAGGACTGCGACCTGGGCGTCCGGCTGTCCAGCGTCGGCAAGAAGGTCGTCGTCGCCTACGACTCCGACATGGTGACCAGGGAGGAGACCCCGGGTTCCCTGATGTCGCTGCTCAAGCAGCGCACCCGCTGGAACCAGGGCTTCCTGCAGGTGTACCGGAAGCGGGACTGGCGGCAACTGCCGGGATTCGGGCAGCGGTTGCTCGCCCGGTACACCCTGATGACCCCGTTCATGCAGGCCTTCTCCGGCGTGGTCATCCCGCTCAACGCGGCCGTCGCGCTCTTCCTCGACGTGCCCGTCGGGGTCGCCTTCCTCACCTTCCTGCCGCTGGTCACCGCCGCCGTCACCTTCGTCTTCGAGGTGGTCGGACTGCACGACTTCGGCAAGCAGTACGGCCTGAAGGTCCGCCTCGTCCACTACGTGAAGCTCATCGTGGGCGGCCCCTTCTACCAGGTCCTCCTCGCCGGTGCCGCGATCCGTGCCGTCTGGCGCGAGCAACGCGGTCGCAACGACTGGGAGTTGACCACACACGTCGGCGCACACCTCACCGCGGCCGAGCCCATCCGAGAGGACGTTCCTGCGTGACCTCCACACTTCCCGCGGTGACCGCAGCGAAGGTCCCCGCGCAGCGCCCACCTGTGCCGGAGGGCCGTTCGACGGGCCGGACAAGCCCGCCGGTACGACTCCGCTCCTCCCGCCCCGACCTCCTGCTGTGCGGGGTCCTGCTCGCGGCGATCCTCGTCGTCCAGGGCTGGAACATCGCCGACTACCCCACCCTCAGCGACGACGAGGGCACCTACCTCGCCCAGGCCTGGGCCGTCCAGCAGGGCCGGGGCCTCGCCCACTACACCTACTGGTACGACCACCCGCCGCTCGGCTGGATCCAGATAGCCCTGCTCAGCCGGCTCCCCGCGGCGATCAGCCCCGGCTCGATGACCGTCGGCACCATGCGGTTCACCATGCTGCTGGTCAGCGGCGTCAGCGCGGTCCTCGTCTACGTCCTCGGCCGCCGGCTCTCCCTGCCCCGCTGGGCCGCCGGACTCGGCACGGCCCTGTTCGGGCTGTCCCCGCTCGCGGTCGTCCTCAGCCGGGAGATCTTCCTCGACAACATCGCCGTGATGTGGCTGCTGCTGGCGTTCTGCCTCGCCGCCTCGCCCAGCCGCCACCTCTGGCACCACTTCGGGGCGGGCCTCGCCGCCGCCGCGGGCGTGCTCACCAAGGAGACGATGCTCGTCGTCCTGCCCGCCCTGCTGGTCACCATGTGGCGGCACAGCCACCGCGACACCCGCAAGTTCGCCCTCACCGGAGCCGTCACCGCCTGCGCCCTGACCGGCTTCTCCTACCCGCTGTTCGCCCTGCTCAAGGGCGAGCTGCTGCCGGGCCCCGGGCACGTCTCCCTCTGGGACGGCATCACCTACCAGATGTCCAGGCCGGGCTCCGGTTTCGTCCTCGACCCGAACAGCGGCTCCTACGGCGTCCTGCACTCCTGGCTGTACTACGACCGCGTCCTGCCCCTCGGCGGCCTGGCCGGAGCCCTGCTCCTGCTGCTCACCTGGCGCTGGTCGGTCACCGCCCGCGCCCTGGCCGGACCGGCCCTCACGGTCGCCGTCCTGGCCGCGGTGGCCCTGCGCCCGAACGGCTACCTGCCCGCCATGTACGTCATCGGCGCGCTGCCCTTCCTCGCCCTGGTCCTCGCGGGCGGTGCCGCCTCCGTCGCCCACGCGGTCATGACCAGGTGGCGCACGGAGGGCGAGAAGCGGTATGTCACCGGCGGCCGGTACGCGCTCGCCGCCGTCCTCGCCCTCGCCGCCGGCGCCTACGTCGTACCGCACTGGTACGACGGCGACCGCACCGCCGTCACCGCCGACGCCAACCGGCCCTACCGGCAGGCCTCCCACTGGCTCAGCACCGAGGTGGCGGACCCGAAGGACACCCGTGTCCTCGTCGACGACGCCCTCTGGCTGGACCTCGTGCACGCCGGATACCGGCCCGGGCTCGGTGCCATCTGGTTCTACAAGGCCGACCTCGACCCGGCCGTCGCCAAGACCATGCCGCACGGCTGGCGGGACGTCGACTACGTCGTCGCCTCGCCGACCGTCCGCCGGGACGCCAAGGACCTGCCCAATGTGCGGGCCGCGATCCGGCACTCCACGCCGGTCGCCACCTTCGGCAACGGACCCGACCGCATCGAGATCCGGCGGGTCCGGGCCGTGGAAGGGGCGCGATGAGCGAGTACACCGCCCCGGCGCAGGGCCTCGACGCCGTAGAGGTCCCCGAGCCCGGCGCCGTCACCATCGTCGTACCGACCTTCAACGAGTCCGCGAACGTCCGGCGGTTGCTGCACCAGATCACCGAGTCGGTGCCCGCGCGGCTGCCCTGCGAGGTCCTCTTCGTGGACGACTCCACCGACGACACACCCGAGGTCGTCCGCGAGGCCGCCCGGGACTGCCCGTTCCCGGTGGCCG
The DNA here is from genome assembly GCF_020819595.1 of Streptomyces barringtoniae. Classification (GTDB taxonomy): domain Bacteria; phylum Actinomycetota; class Actinomycetes; order Streptomycetales; family Streptomycetaceae; genus Streptomyces; species Streptomyces barringtoniae. The sequence continues at coordinate 13,577 of NZ_JAJHNP010000008.1, read as the reverse complement.
TACTGCACCGCGAGGAGCCCGTCGGCGGGCTCGGCGGGGCGGTCGTCGAGGGGCTGAGGGCGGCGACCTCCGAGTGGATCGTCGTCATGGACGGCGACTGCCAGCATCCGCCGTCCCTCGTACCGGAGTTGGTGGCCACCGGCGAACGGGCGAACGCCGGGCTCGTCGTCGCCTCCCGGTACGTCGAGGGCGGCAGCCGGGCCGGGCTCGCCGGGGGCTACCGGGTGGCCGTCTCGCGCGGCGCGACCTGGCTCGCCAAGGCGCTCTTCCCGCGCAGACTGCACGGCATCAGCGACCCGATGAGCGGCTTCTTCGCCGTCCGCCGCAGCGCGGTCACGGCGGACGTACTCAAACCGCTCGGCTACAAGATCCTGCTGGAACTGGCCGTACGCAGCCGCCCCCGGCAGGTCGCCGAGGTGCCGTTCGTCTTCCGGGACCGGTTCGCCGGCGAGTCCAAGTCCACCGCCCGCGAGGGCTTCCGCTTCCTGCGCCACCTGGCGGGCCTGCGCACCGCGTCACCGGTCGCCCGCATGGTCGGCTTCGGGCTGATCGGCGCGAGCGGGTTCGTGCCGAACCTGGTCGGGCTCTGGGCGCTGACCGTCCTCGGGATGCACTACCTGCCCGCCGAGATCCTCGCCAACCAGTTCGGGGTCGCCTGGAACTTCCTGCTCATCGAGCAGCTGCTGTTCCGCGACCGGCGTGCGCACCGCCGCTGGTGGGACCGGCTCGGCCGGTTCGCGCTGCTGGCCAACGCCGACCTGCTGCTGCGCATCCCGCTGATCGCCCTGCTCGTCGGCAGGTTCGGCATGGGCGCCCTGCCCGCCACCGCGCTCGCGCTGGTCATGACGTTCGTCCTGCGCTTCGTCGGTACCGAGGCGCTGGTATACCTCCCCCGGCGCCGGGGGAGCCGAGCAAGGAGAGCCGTGTGAGTACGACGACGTATCGCAGACGCCGCAGACGGACCGCGCTGGCCGGGGTGGGCGCCCTGGCCGCCGGGCTGCTCCTCGCCGCGCCGCAGCCGGCGGAGGCCGCCAACCTGATCAAGAACCCCGGCTTCGAGACGGCCGGCAGCGGCGACATGCCGTACTGCTGGGAGAAGTCGGGCTGGGGCGACAACGACTTCACCTTCGAGACGACCTCCGACGCGCACTCCGGCACCAAGGCCATGAAGGTGACGCTGACCCGCCGGGTCGACGGCGACCGCAAGGCGATGATCACGGAGTCCGCCGACTGCGCGCCGGCCGTGACCGTGGGCAAGCAGTACGACCTCGGGCTCTGGTACAAGACCACGACCCCGGACGCCAACGTCACCCTCTTCCGGCACGACACCACCGCCGGCTGGCAGTACTGGACCGACCTCAAGACCCTGGACATGGCGTCGGCCTGGACGCAGGCCACGGTCCGCACGCCCGAGGTCCCGGCCGGCACGGACCGCATCACCTGGGGTGTCTCCGTCTACGGCACCGGCTCGGCGACCACCGACGACTACACCATGGACCAGGTGGCCGACCCGCTCCCGCCGGCCCAGTGCACCGGCACGAACGACCAGTGCGCGAACGGGAGTTGGTCAGTCCTGCCGACGCAGAACCCGGTCCGCTCCATGCACTCCGTCGTGCTCGACAACGGCAAGGTGCTGCTGATCGCCGGGTCCGGCAACAGCCAGGAGAACTTCAACGCGGGCACGTTCACGAGCGCGGTCTACGACCCGGTGACCGGCGACTACAAGGTCATCCCCACCCCGAAGGACATGTTCTGCGCGGGCCACGTCCAGCTCCAGGACGGACGGGTGCTGGTCCTGAGCGGCAACAAGGCGTACCCGGTGGCGGGCGGGCACGGCTACGAGGGGTTCAGGGACTCGTACATCTTCGACCCGGCGACCGAGACCTACACCAAGACCAACGACCTCAACGACGGCCACTGGTACCCGTCGGCGACCGAGCTCGGCAACGGTGACGTCATCTCCTTCGGCGGGCTCCGCGAGGACTCCACCGGCTCGGTGACCGCCGAGAAGTTCAGTTATGCGCAGAACCAGTGGCTGCCGCTGTCCCAGGTCAACCAGACCTGGTCGTACTGGGGCCTGTACCCGGCGATGATCCTGATGCAGGACGGCCGCCTCTTCTACACGGGCAGCCATGTCTTCGGCAACAACATCCCCGGCACGGGCTCGGCGATCTACGACTACACCGCCAACACGATCACGCAGATCCCGGGGCTGCAGCACAAGGACGAGCGGGACCAGTCGGCGTCCGTGCTGCTGCCTCCGGCGCAGGACCAGCGGGTGCTGACGATCGGCGGCGGCAACATCGACTCCAACCCGGACGCGAACCGCCTCACCGACCTGATCGACCTCAAGCAGGCCAACCCGTCGTACGTGGCCGGGCCGCCGGTCCCGCAGGGCACGGTCGACCTGGGGGGCGGGCCGCAGCCGGAGACCGGCAACCAGGGCAAGATGTACGTCTCCGCGGTCCTGCTGCCCGACGGCAAGGTGCTGGAGACCGGCGGCGCCCTGCACAACCGCGCCAACCCGGTGTACGAGTCCTCGCTCTACGACCCGTCCGCCAACACCTTCGACCCGGTCGCGGCCGACCCCGAGTCCCGCGGCTACCACTCCTCGGCGTTCCTGCTGCCCGACGGCAGGGTGATGGCCACCGGCGACAACCCGGGCAACGGCAGCTGGAACCACAACGTGTCGATCTACACCCCGCCGTACCTCTACAAGGGCACCCGCCCGGCGATCACCTCGGTGATCAACCAGGAGTGGAAGTACGGCGACACCCAGCGGATCACGGTCGACCGCCCGATCGCCAAGGCGGAGCTGATCCGTCCCGCGGCGGTCACCCACTCCTCCGACCCGAACCAGCGGTTCGTGGACCTGCCCCTGTCGGTGGACGGCAACAACGTCGACCTGAACGTCACGAACAACCCGAACGTCGCCCCGCCCGGCTGGTACATGCTCTTCGCGGTGGACGCGAACGGGGTGCCGTCGGTGGCCAAGTGGGTCCACCTGACGGGCCCGGCGGCCCTGACCGCCGCGTCGCCGCACGTCCACGCCTTCGCCGACTCCCTGTCCGGCACGGTGTCGGGCCCCGGCAGGAAGAGGACCGCGCAGCAGGTCAGCCCGACCCTCTCCGGCTGCGACCGGCACTACGGCTCGGCCAACGTGTGCGTGCCGACGGCGTTCCCGCCCGAGGTGAAGAAGACGGCGGCGGCTCGCTGCGCCTGGCTTCAGCAGAACGACTATGGCCGGCTGAAGGTCAACGGCGCCGACGACCCACTGGGCCTGGACCGGAACCGGGACGGGGTGGCGTGCGGAAAGGGTGACGTCAGGCGCCGTTGAGGATCATTGCCCCGAGGGCGAGCTGAGCGGCCCACTGCACGAACACGGCCCAGAGCCTGGCGTACGTCCACCGGGCTCTGGGCCACACCAGTGCCACCAGACCGGCGAACACCGCCAGCCCGAAGGCGTCGTAGAGGGCGTAGCCGGGGATCGTCGAACACTGCTCGCCGTACTCCAGGCACCTCGAGCCGCGCTCACCGGAGAGCACGACGATCCAGGACAGGGCGACGATCGGCAGGAGCGAGAGCAGTCCGGCGACGGCCCAGCCGGTGATGAAACGGTCCTTCTGCTGCGGGGTCGGCGTCACGTGCTGCTCGGTCGTGGTGTTCATGAAGCCATCCCACCGCGCCGGCCGGTTGCGGAGATCGGCTGCCGTACTCAATCCGCCTGGGTACGCATGCTCAACGCCCGCTCCACGACCGCCTCCAGCTTGTCGTGGTGTGCGCCCTTCCAGTACGCGCGGCCGCAGTCCGTGCACTGGGCGAACACGTCGTACGAGCGCTGGGTGCCGTGCTTGAGCTGGTCGGCGACCTCGGCCTTCGTGGCCTGTTTGAGCAGGCCGTTGCAGGCGGTGCAGCGGGTCCAGGGGTGCAGGTCGGGGGCGAAGCGGTCGAGGACGTCGTGCAGCTGGTCGTCGGGGCGGGTGCTGTAGACGAATGCGCCGGCCCACAGTTCGCGGCGGCGCAGCAGCCCCCGGTCGCGGCTGAGCATGACCCGCTTCTCGGCCGCCGAGCGGGTGGCGAGGGCCGGGTCGCCGATGTCCGTCGACTCGTACGCCGTGTCCACGCCGAGCAGGCGCAGGCGGCGGGCGAGCGTGCCGAGGTGCACGTCGAGGAGGAACCGCAGGGGCGCGCCGGGGATCCGCTGGGGGCGGTCCACGGGGCGTACGTGCACCGTCTCGCCGGCCTTCGGGATGTGCGAGGCCGGTACCTCGCGGCCGTCCACGACCAGCGCGCCGACCTCGGTCAGCGGGACGCCGAGGGACTCGATGACATGGCCGAGCGTCGAGACGCCGTCCGTGGCCAGGAGCGTGGCTCCGGCACGCCGGGCGTGCGGCACGAACAGGTGCAGTGCGGGGGCGACTTCGACGTGGATCTCGGGTCGGTTCACCCCGTCAGCATCGCACGGGCCGGCGCCCGCACCTCAGCGGTTTTCGCCGGGCAGGCCGTGCTCCATGACGTCCAGGGCGCGGTCGATCAGGGCCGTGAAGTCGTCCCGGTGGTCGTTCTCCGCCCAGTACATGGAGGTCTCCATCAGGCCGCCGATCAGGGACATGGCGTAGACGCGGACCTCCAGGCCGTCGGGGTCGCGGCCGGTGCGCTCGCCGATGGCCTGGCAGAGCATGCGGCCGGTGGCCGACATGCTCTCCATCATCCGCGAGCGCACCGCGGGGACCTGGACCATGAGGTGGGTGCGCAGCCGGGCGAGGTCGTCGGTCATGCCGAGCTCGACGGCCCGGTGCAGGACGTACCGGATGGTCTCGGACCAGGGTTCGTCGGCGGGCCGTACCTCGATCTCCTCCAGGATGACCGGGTCGTACTCGTCCGTGAGGACGATGTCCTCCTTGGTCGGGAAGTACCGGAAGACGGTCGACGGCGACACCTCGGCCCGCTCGGCGATCTGGTCGATCGTGGTGGCGTCGTAGCCCTGCTCCCGGACGAGGGCGTACGTCGCCGCGCGGATCGCCTCCCGGGTCTTGATCTTCTTGCGTTCGCGCAGCCCCGGCTGCGGGCGGTCGGCGGAGGGGAGGGGGGAACGTGCGGCCGTCATGCCGGTCATTGTCCGGCATCCGTGACGGGGGCGGCCACGGCCGGGGTCTCCTTCCCCTCGGTTCCCCGTACGAGCGGGGTGTTCGGCAGCAGCAGTGCCGCGAGCAGGGCCGCCACGAGGGAGGCGAGCCCGCACACCAGCAGTACCACCGTCATCCCGTGGACGTACGCGCTGTTCGCGGAGGCCGCCAGGTGGGCGGGGCCGGTGTGCGCGGGCACCACATGCGCGGCGACCACGGACTCCCTGGCGGTGTGGGCGGCCTGTCCCGGCGGCCCGGTCACGTCGAGCCGGTCCCGGAAGGCGCTCGCGAGGAGGCTGCCGAGCAGGGCGATGCCGACGGCGCCGCCGACCTGGCGGAGCGTCATGAGCAGCCCGGAGCCTCCCCCACTGCCCGAAAGGCGTGGGGGACCCCCAGCCGGCGCGGTCGGCGGGCAGGGTGCCGAGCGCGCCGTCCATCGCCGGGACGACCGCGAAGCCGAAGCCGAGTCCGGTGATCGACAGCCACACGGCGGTGAAGCCGAAACCGGAGTCGGTGGTGGTACGGCTGCCCGGCAGGGCGGCGAAGGCGAGCACGACCAGGCCCGCGCTGACCACCGCGCGCGACCCGAACCGGGCGACGGCCCCCTGGGCACCCTTCGCGGCGATCATCAGCCCGCCGGTCATCGGCAGCAGCCCAAGACCGGTGCCGAAGGCGTCGTGGCCGAGCACCGCCTGGAGATGGGTCGGCACGGTGAACATCAGGCCCGAGAGCACGAACATCACCGGGGTCGCGGCGATGGCGTTGAGCAGGAAGCCGCGGTGGGCCAGCAGGCCCATGTCGAGCATGGGCCGGGTCATCCGGCGTTCGCGCAGGACGAGGACGGTGAGCAGGACGGCGGCCGCCGTGAACATCGCCGGCACCGGACCGTCGCCCCAGCCATGGTCGGGGGCATCGATGATTGCGTAGACGAGGGCGCCGAGGCCGGTCGCGGTGAGCGCGGTGGAGGCGGTGTCGACCTTCGGGCTCGCGGGGTCGCGTGTCTCGGGCAGCAGGAACACGCAGGCGGCGATGCCGAGCGCGGCTATCGGGATGTTGATCAGGAAGACCGAGCCCCACCAGAAGTGGCCCAGCAGCCAGCCGCCGACCAGCGGCCCGAGCGGCATGCCGAGCGCCGAGGCGGTGGTGATCAGGGTGACGGCCTTGCCGCGCTCGTCCGGGGCGAACATCGCGGGCAGCACGGACAGTGACAGCGGCATGATCAGCGCGGCGCCGACGCCCATCACCGCGCGGGCGGCGATCACGGCGTTCACCTCGCCGGCCAGGGCGCCCAGCACCGAGCCGCCCAGGAAGACGGCGAGTCCGGCGATGAGCATCCGGCGCCGGCCGAACCGGTCGCCGAGCAGGCCCGCCGGGAGCATCAGCGCGGCGAACACGGCGATGTACGTGTCCGCCGTCCACTGCTGCTGCCCGGTCGTGGCGCCGAGCTGTGCGGCCATGGTCGGCAGGGCCACATGAAATGACAGTAGCTCTCAAAATCCTTCGACTGTCAATGGACAGCTGACCTCAGTTGCCTTCGGGTATACGAAAACGGCCACGGCTGGTGAGCCGTGGCCGTGAGGGGAGGGGTCGGGCCTATGCGTGCTGGTAGGCCACCAGCGAGATGCCGACGTAGTGGACGACGAACGCCGCGAGGGTGAAGGAGTGGAAGACCTCGTGGAAGCCGAACCAGCGCGGTGACGGGTTGGGGCGCTTGATGCCGTAGACCACGCCGCCCGCGCTGTAGAGCAGGCCGCCGACGACGACCAGGACCAGGACCGCGATGCCGCCGGTGCGCAGGAAGTCGGGCAGGAAGAACACGGCCGCCCAGCCCATCGCGATGTAGCAGGGCGTGTAGAGCCAGCGCGGGGCGCCCACCCAGAAGACGCGGAAGACGATGCCGGCCGCGGCGGCGGCCCAGATGCCCCACAGCAGCCACTGGCCCTTGGCTCCGGGCAGGAGCAGCATGGTCAGCGGGGTGTACGTGCCCGCGATGATCAGGAAGATGTTGGCGTGATCCAGGCGGCGCAGGACGCCGTCCATCCGGGGGCTCCAGTTGCCCCGGTGGTACAGCGCGCTGACGCCGAAGAGCAGGCAGGCCGTCAGGACGTAGATCCCGCAGGCGACGCGGCCTCTGGTGGAGTCGGCGAGGGCGGTGAGCACGAGGCCCGCTATGAGCACGGCCGGAAACATACCGAGGTGCAGCCAGCCGCGGAGTTTCGGCTTGACCTGTTGCGGCAGCGAGAGCGCGGGACCGCGGCCGTGGGCCGGCGTGTCCGTGGGCGCGTCGGGGACGGACGCAGTCATGCGGGGCATGGTACCTACGGCACCGTAAGTCGGGTGTCAGCGCGGGTCTTGGTCGATCGAACGCAAAAAGACCTTCAGGTGACACAAACCTGGACGTAAAGGGAACGTAAACAGGCCTGGAAACCGTGGCCTTCCTCACTCCGCTCACCTGTGAGGCCCCCTGGACAGATGCGCAGTCACGACGGATGATCAAATGAGTGCGGTCGGCACCGGATGAGCACCATGAAGCATCCGGGTCGCAGCCCCCACGGGGCCACAAGGACAAAATCCCTCACTTAGGAGCAACCGTGGCGCGCGACAACTCGGCTTCCAGCGTTCCCACCAACCACCAGGAACTGATCTCCTGGGTCAACGAGATCGCCGAACTGACGCAGCCGGACAGTGTGGTCTGGTGCGACGGCTCCGAGGCGGAGTACGAGCGGCTCTGCGAGGAGCTCGTGGCCAGGGGCACCTTCAAGAAGCTCGACCCGATCAAGCGCCCGAACTCCTACTACGCGGCCTCCGACCCGACCGACGTCGCGCGCGTGGAGGACCGCACCTTCATCTGCTCCGAGAAGGAGGAGGACGCGGGCCCGACCAACCACTGGAAGGCCCCCGCCGAGATGCGGGAGATCTTCAGCGGCGAGAAAGGCCTGTTCCGGGGCTCCATGCGGGGCCGCACCATGTACGTCGTCCCGTTCTGCATGGGCCCGCTCGGCTCCCCGCTGTCCGCGATCGGCGTGGAGATCACCGACTCCGCCTACGTCGCCGTCTCCATGCGCACGATGACGCGCATGGGCCAGGCCGTCCTGGACGAACTGGGCGACAACGGCTTCTTCGTGAAGGCCGTCCACTCCCTCGGCGCCCCGCTGGAGGAGGACCAGGAGGACGTTGCGTGGCCGTGCAACTCCACCAAGTACATCTCGCACTTCCCCGAGTCGCGCGAGATCTGGTCCTACGGCTCCGGCTACGGCGGCAACGCCCTGCTCGGCAAGAAGTGCTACGCGCTGCGTATCGCCTCGGTCATGGCGCGTGACGAGGGCTGGCTGGCCGAGCACATGCTGATCCTCAAGCTCACCCCGCCGCAGGGCGAGTCCAAGTACGTCGCCGCCGCCTTCCCGAGCGCCTGCGGCAAGACCAACCTCGCCATGCTGGAGCCCACGGTCTCCGGCTGGACCGTGGAGACCATCGGCGACGACATCGCCTGGATGCGCTTCGGCGAGGACGGCCGCCTGTACGCGATCAACCCCGAGGCCGGCTTCTTCGGCGTCGCGCCCGGCACCGGCGAGCACACCAACGCCAACGCGATGAAGACCCTGTGGGGCAACTCCGTCTTCACCAACGTCGCCCTCACCGACGACGGCGACGTGTGGTGGGAGGGCATGACGGAGGAGACCCCGGCCCACCTGACGGACTGGAAGGGCAACGACTGGACGCCGGCGTCCGAGACCCCGGCCGCCCACCCCAACGCCCGCTTCACCACCCCCGCCTCCCAGTGCCCGATCATCGCGCCCGAGTGGGAGGACCCCAAGGGCGTGCCGATCTCGGCGATCCTCTTCGGCGGCCGCCGCGCCAGTGCGGTCCCGCTCGTGACCGAGTCCTTCGACTGGAACCACGGCGTCTTCCTCGGCGCCAACGTGGCCTCCGAGAAGACCGCCGCCGCCGAGGGCAAGGTCGGCGAGCTGCGCCGCGACCCGTTCGCGATGCTGCCGTTCTGCGGCTACAACATGGGCGACTACATGGCCCACTGGATCGACGTGGCCAAGGACAAGGACCAGTCCAAGCTGCCGAAGATCTACTACGTCAACTGGTTCCGCAAGAACGACGAGGGCAAGTTCGTCTGGCCCGGCTTCGGCGAGAACTCCCGCGTCCTGAAGTGGATCGTGGAGCGCCTGGACGGCAGGGCCGAGGGCGTCGAGACGCCGATCGGCATCCTGCCGGCCAAGGAGGCCCTGGACACACGCGGCCTCGAACTCTCCGAGTCGGACCTCGACTTCCTGCTGACGGTCGACAAGGAGGTCTGGCGCGAGGAGGCGGCACTCGTCCCCGAGCACCTCAACACCTTCGGCGACCACACCCCGAAGGAACTGTGGGACCAGTACCACGCGCTGGTGGAGCGCCTGGGCTGAAACAGTCCGTCGAAGACTCCACGGCCGGTACGGATGCCCTGACCAGCGATCGTCACGACCGGCCGTGGTGACCACCCACCGGGGCCCCGCGGGAAGGCGTGCGGGGCCCCGGTCCCAGTTGTTGCGCTCCTCCAGATACCGCGTGTGCGACTCCTGCCTGCGCGCCTCCCTGTCCCGCAGGGCCGAGGCCAGGTGTTCGGCCTCCTCGCGCAGCAGGGCCAGCTGGCGGTCCAGGTGCGCTTCCGGCGACTCGGTGCCCGGGGTCAGCCGGGTCCACCAGCGAGTGCGGACGTAGGCGTCGACGGCCTCCGGGATGTCCTGCCGTACCGCGCGGGACACCGTGTGCACGCCCTCCGGGTCCTGGGCCAGGGCCCCGGCGACCCAGCCCGGCTCCAGCAGCGCGGTCAGCAGCTCGGTGATCATCCGCGCGCCCGGCGGGCCATCTCGTGCAGCACCTGGGAGGTGGGCACGGGTGCCTGCCGGACGCCCGTGAGCGTCTGGTTCAGGTATGCGGACTTTCCGCCGGTGGCCGTGACGAACTCGGCGGCGTCGCCCTGCGGCCGGAATCCGTGCCGGACGACGAGCTTGCGCAACGCCGGGTCGCTGCTGAGCAGTTCACCCAGCAGCTTGTGCAGCAGGGGCGCGGTGCGGTCGACGTCGGCCCGGCTCGCGACCACCTTGCCGCCGTTGGCGACGTAGGAGGCGGCGGCGAGGTACAGCGCACCGGAGTTGGAGGTCTCGGGATCGGTGCTCGCGATGTAGAGCGTGCCGGTCAACTCCCCGTGCGCATTTGCCCCCTTGAGCTGCTGCCAGGTCCGGTCGTGCCGGGCGGCGTCCAGGTACGCGGCCATCCTGAGCGTGCCGCGGTTCTTGCCGTCGAGTACGGCCAGCGCGTCGGCCGGCGCCTGGCTCCCCGGAAAGGCGAAGTCGTACCCCTTGAGATCCAGCCCTCCATGGCCCAGGACCCGGAGGCCTCGGTCTTCACTGTGTAGCCCTTGGTGGCCAGGGCCTTCACCACATCGGGATCCGCGAAGAAGTCAGCCTTCTCCGACCCGATCACGCCACGCACGGTCTTCGTTGCCGTGCCCTTGTCCTCCCCGTGCCGGCCCGCGACGACAGCGGCCACCACGCCACCGATCAGCAGCACGGCGAGGACGATTCCTGCGATACGTCTCACCCGGGGACCGTGCTCCCGGAAGCCCACGTTCCTGGGCGCCGGGGATGAACAGCGGGTAACGGACCGGCCCCGGCACTGCAACGCGCCCCGAAGGGCGCGGGGCTGGGCTGTGCCGATGTGCGGCTCCGCCGCGTGGGCGCCGGCTCGAGCCGACGCAGTGTATGGCGCCCGGTCCGCGCGTCGCTGCGGGTGCACGCGGACCGGGGCCGATCGTGGGACCCCGGGGGTCAGGCGGTGGTGCTCAGTTCCTTCGGCTCCGACAGCGCGTCGGCGTGCGCGTCCATCCGTTCGGCCGCGAGGATGGCCGCCGCGGTGTCGGCACGCGAGGCGGCGACCACGAGGGCTCGGCCGGCGAGGGCGTGCGCACGCCGGTGCAGCGGCGCGGGATCGCCGGTCGCGGACGGCGTCGCCCGCAGCGGGGCGCGCCCTCCCCGGAGCCGGGCCACCTGCTCGGCGAGCCGCTCGGCAGCGGTCTCCAGGTCGGCCGACGGAGTCAGTCCGCGCAGTTCGTCGGTCACGGCGAGCAGCGCGGCGAGGTGGCCGGCGAGCTGGATGTCCAGCTCCTCCTCGCGCGACCGGTGGGGGAAGTCGGAGGCGGAGTCGGCCCTCGTGCTGTGGACCGACTTGGCGCGGATCGGTTCGTACATGGGGGATGGCCTCCTGTGCGCTGACAGGAAACCATCCTAGCTTGGATTTCGTCTAAAGTTGACCCTTGTCACGGAAAGGAGTCCGCCGGTCACGGCCGGCTGCCCCGTCGGCTAGGGCTGGCTGTATCCGTCCAGGAAGTTCCCGATCCGGGTGATCGCGTCCCGGAGATCACCGACCGACGGCAGGGTCACCACACGGAAGTGATCCGGCTCGGGCCAGTTGAAGCCCGTGCCCTGGACGACCATGATCTTCTCCTGGCGCAGCAGGTCCAGGACCATCTGCCGGTCGTCCCTGATCTTGAAGACCTGGGGGTCGAGGCGCGGGAAGAGGTACAGCGCGCCCTTGGGGCGGACGCAGCTGACGCCCGGGATCTGCGTCAGCAGTTCGTACGCGGTGTCCACCTGCTCCTTCAGCCGCCCGCCCGGCAGTACCAGGTCGTTGATCGACTGCCGTCCGCTGAGCGCGGCGACCACCCCGTGCTGTCCCGGCATGTTGGCGCACAGCCGCATGTTCGCCAGGATCGTCAGGCCCTCGATGTAGGAGTCGGCGTGGGCGCGCGGGCCGGAGACGGACATCCAGCCGACGCGGTAGCCCGCCACCCGGTACGCCTTCGACATGCCGTTGAAGGTGAGGGTGAGCAGGTCCGGGGCGATCTTCGCGGTCGGGGTGTGCGTGGCGCCGTCGTAGAGGATCTTGTCGTAGATCTCGTCGGAACAGACCAGCAGGTTGTGCCGGCGGGCGATGTCGGTCAGGCCCTTCAGCATCGCCTCGTCGTACACCGCGCCCGTGGGGTTGTTGGGGTTGATGATGACGATGGCCTTGGTGCGGTCGGTGACCTTGCGCTCGACGTCGGCGAGGTCGGGCATCCAGTCGGACTGCTCGTCGCAGCGGTAGTGCACGGCCGTGCCGCCGGAGAGGGAGACGGCCGCCGTCCACAGCGGGTAGTCCGGGGCCGGTACGAGGACCTCGTCGCCGTCGTCGAGCAGCCCCTGCATCGCCATCACGATCAGCTCGGAGACGCCGTTGCCGATGAAGACGTGCTCGACGTCCGTCTCGATGCCGATGGTCTGGTTGTGCATGACGACCGCGCGGCGGGCGGCCAGCAGGCCCTTGGCGTCGCCGTAACCGTGGGCCGTCGAGACGTTGCGGAGGATGTCCTCCAGGATCTCCGGCGGGCACTCGAAGCCGAAGGCGGCGGGGTTGCCGGTGTTGAGCTTGAGGATGCGGTGTCCCGCCGCCTCAAGCCGCATGGCCTCCTCGAGAACCGGGCCCCGGATCTCGTAACAGACGTTGGCGAGCTTGGTCGACTGGATCACCTGCATGCCGTGAGCTTACGGCCCACCCACCCGTCTTGAGTCGTGTTTTCCGCCACGTGAGACACGGCGGTTTGTCCGTATATCGCCGATGGCTGTCTCAGGAGCCACTTGCGTCCCTAGAATGCTGTGCCGCTCCGCCGGGTCGGGCCGGCAGGGCGGGGTCGCCAGGGGGCCAGAGTGGGCGGCTTGTGCGCACAGCGAGGCGAGTGGGGCGGGGATGCACGCAGAGACGGGGACGGACGGCAGACGCGGACCGGGTGAAGCGCCCCAGGCGCCGCCGGACGTCCACGACACCGAGCCGGGGCGGGCGGCCCTGCCGGACGCCCCTCACGCGCAGTCGGCCTCGCCGAACGTCTACCTCCCCCGGGCGGTCCCCGCTCCGGCGTACGACGAGTACGCCGACCCGGCCGCCGCCCACGGCTGGACGAGCGCCTACGACGAGACCCGCGAGCTGCCCCCACTGGCCCAGCCGACTGCGCCGACCGAGCCGACCGGGCCGGCCGCGGTGACCGAGCCGGCCGGCCGGTCACGGCCGGGCGAGGGGCGGGCCGCGCGGCGGCGCGCCGAGCGGCGCACGGGCGGCCGCCGCCGGGTCGTGGCCGTCGCCGGGGTGCTGGGAGTGGCCGGCGCGGTCGCGGTGATCGCCGCCATGGCGGGCGGCTCGGGTTCCCCCGCCCCGGACGGTCCGGCCGGTGGCAAACACGCCGTCGTCGGCGACTCCGCCGGCGCGAGCCCCTCTGCGGACGCCGGCGCCTCGGCCGGGGCCACTCCGCCGGCCGCTGACCGCTCGGCCTCGGCCTCGGCGTCGCGCTCGTCCGCCTCCCCGGCCGCGGGCGCGTCCCAGGGGAAGGCGAGCACCGGCCCGACCACCTCGGCCCCCGCCACGGCCTCCGCGACC
>NZ_JAJHNP010000079.1 GCF_020819595.1 Streptomyces barringtoniae | reverse complement strand
GTGGGGGCGGGGGCGCGGCCCGGTTTGGGCAGGGGGTAGGCGGTGGTGGTGGCGGAGTGGAAGGTGATGTTGCCCTCTGTCTTGGTGAACAGTTGGTGGACGTGTCCGTTGAGACAGGTGACGGAGGAGAAGCGGCGCAGGAGTGCGATGACTTTGAGGGCGTCGTCGGTGCTCCAGCCCCACTTCGGGTACATGGCGAACAGCGGGATGTGGCTGAAGACCACGATGGGGGTGTCCGATGGCAGTCCGGCCAGGTCTTTGCGTACGAAGTCGATCTGCGCGTTGCCGAGGTGTCCGAGTTTCTCCAGGCTCAGGGTGTTGACCAGGGCGATGAAGTGCACGCCGTGGGTGTCGAAGCTGTACCAGCCGTCGCCGAGCGTGCCCATGCCGAAGGTCCGCCGGTAGGCGCGGCCTGCATCGCCGATGGAGTCGTGTTCGCCCGGTACGGTGAAGACGCGGTCTGTCTTCATTCCGGTCATCATCTGCTTGACCTGGTCGAACTGCCCGGCCGTGGACAGGTGGGTCAGGTCGCCGCTGTGCATGACGAAGTCCGGTCTGAATCCGAGTGAGTTGACCTGGTTGATCGCTTCGTTGAACGAGCCGGCCACGTCCGTGTTCGCCGGGCCCTGGAACCCGATATGGCTGTCGGAGACCTGCACGAACCGCAGCGCGCCGCTTCCCGCTGCGAGGGCCCCGGCGGCAGCCCCGGCGTTGGTGTCCCGGGAGTCCGCGATGTGACTGATCACCTCTCCGCTGGCCACAGTCAGCACCACCGCGCCGCCGAACCACCCTGCATGACGCATGAGTTGACGCCGAGTCATACCGTGTTCGGTTTCAGGCCGGCCGGCGTCGTCGGCCGGTGCTCCGTCGTGACGGTCGTAGTAGTCGGTCATCGGGTCACCTCCACGGTGGCGGTCATGAACGGATGGATGGTGCAGATGTAGGCGTAGGTGCCGGGCTTGGTGAACGTGTAGCTGTAGGCGGCGTGGGTGGCCAGGGCGGCCGAGTGCAGGGGGCCGCCCGATGCGGCGCTGGTGACGGTGTGGGCGTCGGTGTCCTGGTTCGTCCACGTCACCGTCGTGCCCGCTTTGACCTGCAGCGTGGCCGGAGAGAAGGCGAAGTTCTTGATCGCGACGGCATTCCCGGTCACCGGCGCGGCCGCCGCGCCCGTGCTCGAGGTACTCATGGGCATGCTCATGCTGGGCATCGGGGAGGCGCCGGGAGCGGAGCCCGCCGTTTTCCCCGACCCCGTGGCCCCGGGCAT
>NZ_JAJHNP010000078.1 GCF_020819595.1 Streptomyces barringtoniae | reverse complement strand
ACCCATCGCCAGCACCGGATGCGCACTGCACTCCACGAACGCACCAAAACCCTGCTCCACCAACATGCGCACCGCACCGTCGAGTTCGACCGTGCGACGCAGGTTGTCGAACCAGTACCCCGCCGCGAGCTCCGGACCCTCCACCCACCGGCCGGTCACCGTGGAAAGGAACGGCACCTGCGCCGGCTGGGGCTCGACCCCGCCCAGCAGCTGCAGCAACTCCTCACGCAGCAAATCCACCTGCGCGGAATGCGAGGCGTAGTCCACCGGCACCCTGCGGGCCCGGATTTCTTCCGCCTCGCAGACGGCCAGCAGCTCCTCCAACGCCTGCGGCTCACCCGAGACCACCACCGACGACGGCCCGTTCACCGCCGCCACCGACACCCGCTCCTCGCCCCAGACGGCGATCTTCTCCCGCACCGCCGCCACCGGCAGCGCCACCGACACCATCCCGCCACGCCCGGCCAAAACCCGGCCGATCGCCTGGCTGCGCAGAGCCACCACCCGTGCGGCGTCCTCAAGACTCAAGATGCCTGCGACACAGGCGGCGGCGATCTCTCCCTGGGAATGGCCGAGCACGGCAGCGGGCTGCACACCCGCCGACCGCCACAGCTCGGCCAGGGAGACCATCACCGCGAACAGGGCGGGCTGGACCACATCCACCCGCTCCAGCGACGGCGCACCCGGCACCTGCCGCAGCACATCCACCAACGACCAGTCCGTGAGGGGGTCCAGCGCCGCCGCGCACTCATCGATCCGGGCAGCGAACACGGGTGAAGCGTCCAACAACGCGGAGGCCATGCCTACCCATTGCGACCCCTGTCCGGGGAACACGAACACCCCCTTGTTCCCCGTGCCCGACCCCTGCACGAGCCCGGGCAACGCCTGCTCCTGGGTCAGTGCCTGCAGTCCGCTGACGAGGCCGGCTCGGTCGCGGCCGACCACCACGGCCCTGTGGTCGAGCACGGAACGGGTGAGCGCCAGGGAGGAACCGATGTCGGCGGGCTCCAGGTCGGTGTGCTCCTCCAGATGGTCCAGGAGCCGCTGCGCCTGGTCGCGCAGCGCCGTTTCGGTCCTGCCCGACAGCACCCACGGCAGCACCGTGCCGTCCGTGAGGGGCAGGGTGGTGTCGCCGTGCGGGTCGTCGGAGTGCTCCGCCTGGTCCTGCGGAGCTTCTTCGAGAACGGCGTGGGCGTTGGTGCCGCTGAAGCCGAAGGAGGAGACGGCGGCTCGGCGTGGCCGGCCGGTCTGCGGCCACTCCGTGCT
>NZ_JAJHNP010000077.1 GCF_020819595.1 Streptomyces barringtoniae | reverse complement strand
CCGGCGGGCGACCGCTTGGCGTCGTCGGCGCCAGTTTGACCAGCTCAGGGCGTGGTGTCGTCCTCGGCGGCCACGAAGGTGCGGCGGTCGGGGACGACAAGCTGCCAGGAGTCGCCGAACCTCCGCCACTGTGAAGCCGATTGCATCGCCTGCCCCACCGGTACCGCCCCCTTTTCCCGGACCTGGTGCGCCGTGGCGGCCAGGAAGGCGTGCGCGAGCATGGCCAGAGTGATGTGCCGGTACCAGCCCACGTAGCGTCGGACTTCGTACTGGTCCAGGCCGCACTCGTTCTTCGCGGCCTGGAAGCACTCCTCGATCGCCCAGCGCGTCCCGGCGATTCGCACCAGCTTCTGAACGGTGGCCTCCAAAGGGGCGTATGCGAGGTAGTAGGCGATCTCGTGGGGCTTGCTGATGCTGCGCCGGGCCAGTGCCCACCGCATGCGGTGGGGGACCTCGCCCTGGTAGTCGAACTCGGCGACGGCCGGCAGCCGGATCGCTGCCCAGTGGTAGGCGCGAGGGCCTTTCGCGCCGTCTCCGCACGAGATCTTCTCCCATGCTGCGGCCGGGGCCTGCGCGAACAGGCCGTCGATGCGGGGGCAGCCCACGGTGAACTGGGACTTGGGCACGGCCAGTACGTAGCCGACGCCCGACTGTTCCAGCAGCCGGCGGAAGCGGCTCTCCTGACCGTAGGCGGCGTCGGCGGTGACCCAGGCGATGGGCAGCGGCGAGGCGAGGGACCGCAGCACGATGTGCCGGGCCAGTTCGCCCTTGGTGGCGAACTCCCGCTCGTCGGGAACTTTGGCCGCGCGGCAGCGTTCGCGGTCCTCGGTCCAGGTCTTGGGCAGGTAGAGCTCGCGGTCGACCAGGGCCCTGCCCAGAGTGGTGGCGTAGGCGGCGAAGACGCCGATCTGACAATTCTCGGTGCGGCCGGCGGTTCCGGAGTACTGGCGTTGAACCCCGGCGGAGGTGATGCCTTTCTTGATGAACCCGGTGTCGTCGATGATGAGGACCCCGTCGTTCTCGCCGAGCTTGGCGGCGACGTATTCCTGCAGGTCGTCGCGGATGTCGTCGGGATTCCACTTCGCTCCGGCGAGCAGGTGCTGCAGACCGTCAGGGGTGGAGTGACCTGCCTGCTCGGCCAGTTGCCAGCTGTTCTTTCGGGCCACCGGGGCGAGCAGACCGCGTACGTAGTCGCGCATGCGGCGGCGTAGTTCCACCCGGCCGAAGCGATGGCCGATGGTCACGAAGAGGTCGTCCAGTTCCAGGTCCCACTGCTCGGCAACACGCTCGGTGATCACGTGGGGAAGCTGCCCCGTACGC
>NZ_JAJHNP010000076.1 GCF_020819595.1 Streptomyces barringtoniae | reverse complement strand
CATCCGCCAAGCCCTGGCGTCGGCAGGCCTGACCACGTCGGACGTGGACGCGGTGGAGGCCCACGGTACGGGTACGACGCTGGGTGACCCGATCGAGGCGCAGGCGCTGATCGCGACGTACGGTCAGGAGCGTGGCGAGGACCGCCCGTTGTGGCTGGGGTCGGTGAAGTCGAACATCGGTCACACGCAGGCGGCGGCGGGTGTCGCGGGCATCATCAAGATGGTGATGGCGATGCGGCACGGCGTGCTGCCGCAGACGCTGCACGTCGACGAGCCGACGCCGCACGTCGAATGGTCGGCGGGCGCGGTGGAGCTGCTGACCGAGGCGCGGGAGTGGCCGGAGACCGGCCGTCCCCGCCGGGCCGGTGTGTCGTCCTTCGGTATCAGCGGCACCAACGCCCACACCATCATCGAAGAGCCGCCGGCGATCGCCGGGGCGGAGCGGGGCGAGAACCAACCGGTCCGCGTTCCCTCCGTGGTGCCGTGGACGCTGTCCGCCAAGGACGCGGACGCGCTGCGGGACCAGGCAGTCCGTCTGCGCGCGCAGCTGCTGGCCGACGAGGACGTGGACCTGGTCGACGTGGGCTACTCGCTCGCAGTGGGACGCACCGCCTTCGAGGAGCGGGCGGTTCTCGTGGCCGGCGACCGCGAGGAGTTCCTGCGGCAGCTGGGTACGGTGGCGGGCGGGCAGTCGCCCGCCGGAGTGGTCAAGGGCTCTACGACCGTCGGGAAGCTGGCGTTCCTGTTCACCGGCCAGGGCAGCCAGCGGCTGGGAATGGGCCGGGAACTGTACGAGGAGTACCCGGTCTTCGCCGAAGCGCTGGACGAGGTGTGCGCCCGGTTCGAGGTGCCGCTGCTGGACGTGCTCTTCGGCGACGCCGACGCTGAACTTCTGGATCAGACGGCGTATACGCAGCCTGCGTTGTTCGCGGTGGAGGTGGCGCTGTTCCGGCTGCTTGAGTCGTGGGGTGTGCGCCCGGACTTCGTGTCTGGTCACTCGATCGGTGAGATCGCGGCGGCGCATTGTGCGGGTGTGCTGTCGCTGGACGATGCGTGCACGCTGGTGGCGGCGCGTGGCCGTTTGATGCAGGAGTTGCCGTCCGGTGGTGCGATGGTGGCGGTCCAGGCCACCGAGGACGAGGTGGCGCCGTACCTGACCGATGCCGTGAGTATCGCGGCGGTCAACGGTCCGGCGTCGGTGGTGGTCGCCGGTGACGAGGACGCGGTACTGGAGATCGCGGGCCGCTTCGAGGAGCTGGGCCGGAAGACGAAGCGTCTGACGGTCAGTCATGCGTTCCATTCGCCGCACATGGACGGCATGCTGGACGCCTTCCGCGAGGTCGCCGAAAGCCTGACGTACGAGGCTCCGCGTCTTCCGGTGGTCTCGAACCTCACTGGTTCTGTGGTGGGCGCCGAGGAGATCCGTTCG
>NZ_JAJHNP010000075.1 GCF_020819595.1 Streptomyces barringtoniae | reverse complement strand
GGGGGTGCCTCTATGTCCTTCGTCAAGCGAGCTGTGGGGTTCGGGGTTCGTAGAAGGTTCCGTCGCGGAGCATGGCGAACAGGACGCTGATGCGGTGGCGGGCGAGGCGGAGGAGGGCCTGGGTGTGGGTTTTGCCGCGGGCTCGGCATCGGTCGTAGTAGCCGCGGGAGGCGGGATCGTGGAGGGCGGCGAACGCGGAGAGAAACATCGCGCGTTTGAGCTGGCGGTTCCCGCCTCGCGGAGCATGTTCGCCGTGGATCGAGGTCCCCGACGATTTGGTGGCCGGTGCAAGGCCGGCGTAGGAGGCCAGGTGGGCGGCGCTCGGAAACGAGCTGCCGTCGCCGACGGTGGTCAGAAGGACTGCGGCGGTCCTGACGCCGATGCCCGGCATCGACGTCAGGACCTCGGCAAGAGGGTGGGCCTCCAACAGGGCCTCGATCTGGGCTTCCAGTGCCCGGCGTTGTTCGTGGACGGCGGCCAGCGACTTGGCCAGCGACGGCACGATCACGTCCAAGGTGTTGGTGCCCGGGACGACCACGGTCTGTTCGTCGAGGGCGTCGAAGACGTCGTCGACGAGCCGCTGGGCCATGCGCGGGGCCTTCGGCCGTATCACCTCGACGAGCTTGCGGCGGCCGGCCTTGCGCAGAGCGGCCGGGGATCCGTAGCGCTCCAGGAGCCAAGTGATGGCGGGGTGGTCCAGGCGGGGTCCCAGGACGCGTTCGAGGCTGGGGTGGAACTGGGTGAGCAGGCCGCGGATGCGGTTGGAGGTGCGGTTGGCCTCGCCGGCCAGGTCCTGGTCGAAGCCGACCAGCATGGTCAGTTCGGCGGTGATCTCGTCGGCGAGTTCGAGGGAGCGCAGCGTGTGGGGCATGGTGCGGGCGGCGTCTGCGATGACAGCCGCGTCGCGCGCGTCGGTCTTGGCCTCACCTGGGTAGAGGTCGGCGATCCGGCGCATCGCGAGTCCGGGCAGGTAGGCGACCTTGCAGCCGGCGTCGCGGGCGACGGTCAGCGGCAGGGCGCCGATGGAGGCGGGCTGGTCCACGACCACCAGGACGGTGCCGAACTTGGCCATGAGCTTGTCGAAGACTGCCCGCAACTGGGGTTCGCCGTTCGGCAGGCCTTTGTCGAAGACCTTCTTCCCGGCCGGGGTGAGTCCGTGGCCGTGATGGTTGCTCTTGCCGACGTCCAGGCCGAGGAAGACGCCCGTCTCGTCGATGTCGATCACCGTGCCCCCACGTTTCGATGCGTGCCGGCCTCGGCGGTGGGGCCGTTCGCGCGCATCCACGTTATGCAGACCTGCCGCCCGCGAGCTGCCCGGCATTGCGCCGGGCCGGGCAGTGGCCGGACCTCTGATCAGCGTCTCCGACGGCACCCCTCGGGCCCGGTGACACCACCCCCCAGGTCATCCGATCGACAGGGGGCAACAGTCATGCCGGGCCCGGAGGCCAGCGGCCCTCTTGCAGGACCGCGAAGAAGATAACGGGG
>NZ_JAJHNP010000074.1 GCF_020819595.1 Streptomyces barringtoniae | reverse complement strand
CTCGTTGACTCCGGAGCGGTTCGAGGCGGTGCTGCGGGCGAAGGCGGTCTCCGCGGTGCATCTGCATGAACTCACCCGGCACATGGACCTGTCGGCCTTCGTGCTCTTCTCCTCGGTGAGTGGCGTATGGGGAACCGCGGGTCAGGCCAACTACGCCGCTGCCAACGCCCACCTCGACGCGCTCGCCGAGCAGCGGCGCGCCGACGGACTGCCCGCCACCTCGATCGCGTGGGGCCCCTGGGCCGAAGGCGGCATGGCCGCCGACGAGACCCTCGCGCAGCGGATGCGGGCCGGCGGCGTACCGCCGATGACCACCTCGGCCGCGATCGACGCGCTGCAGCACGCACTGGACTCGCACGACACGGTGGTGGCCGTCGCGGACGTCGACTGGCAGCGGTTCGCACCCGGCTTCACCGCCGTGCGGCCCAGCCCCCTGCTGGCGGAACTCCCAGAAGCACGCGAGGCCCTGGCACCCGCCGAATCCGCCGCCGGTTCCGGCACGGACAGGGTCCCCGCGTCCTCCCTCGCACAGCGCATGTCCCCTCTCCCCGAGACGGAGCAGCGGCGCCTGCTGCTGGATCTGGTACGTGAGACCGTCGCGGCCGTGCTCGGCCACGCCGGTCCCGAGACCGTCGGCGCCAACCGCGCGTTCAAGGAGCTCGGCTTCGATTCGCTGACGGCGGTCGAGCTCCGCAACCGCCTGGGGGCCGCAGGAGAGCTGCGGCTTCCCGCCACGCTGATCTACGACTACCCGACTCCGACGTCGCTGGCCGATCACCTGTGGACGGAACTGCTCGGCACCCGGGCGGTGGCCGGCGGCCCGGTGTCGCGGTCGGCGGAGGCGACGGACGACCCGATCGCGATCGTCGGCATGAGCTGCCGCTTCCCCGGCGGCGTACGGTCGCCGGAAGACCTCTGGCAGCTCCTCGCCACCGGACGGGACGCTGTCTCCGGCTTCCCCACCGACCGCGGCTGGGACCTCGACTCGCTGAACGGCCCCCGGTCGGACGCGATGCCCACCACCGGCTCTCCCACTTCCGGTACGACGAACACGTCGTACGCGCATGAGGGCGGCTTCCTCTACGACGCGGCCGAGTTCGACCCGGCGTTCTTCGGGATCAGCCCGCGTGAGGCGCTCGCCATGGACCCGCAGCAGCGGCTGCTTCTGGAGACGTCGTGGGAGGCGTTCGAGCGAGCCGGGATCGACCCGTCGTCCGTACGCGGCAGCCAGGCGGGCGTGTTCATCGGGACCAACGGTCAGGACTACCTGTCCCTGGTCCTCAACTCGCCCGAGGCCACGGACGGCTTCATGAGCACCGGCAACTCGGCCAGCGTCGTCTCCGGGCGTCTCGCCTACACCTTCGGTGTCGAAGGGCCCGCGGTGACGGTGGACACGGCCTGCTCGTCCTCGCTGGTCGCCCTGCACCTCGCCGCCCAGGCGCTGCGCAGTGGTGAGTGCGATCTGGCGCTGGCCGGCGGTGTGACCGTGATGTCGACACCCGGCGCGTTCATCGAG
>NZ_JAJHNP010000073.1 GCF_020819595.1 Streptomyces barringtoniae | reverse complement strand
CTTCCTGGATGCTCTGGCCGAGCATCGCAGGGCCGAGGGTCTGCCGGCGGTGTCGCTGGCGTGGGGTCTGTGGGACACGGCCGACGGTATGGGCGGCGCACTCGCCCGCACCGACCGCGAACGCATCCAGCGGGGCGGCATCACCGCGCTCACTGTCGACACGGGCCTCGCCCTCTTCGACCGCGCGGTCGGCCGGTCCGCCCAACAGGCCGCCGACGCCCTGCTGGTGCCCGTCCCCCTGGACCCGGCGGCGCTGCGGGCACAGGCGAGCACCGGGATGCTGCCGGCGCTGCTGCGCGGCCTGGTGCGGGTACCGGTCCGACGTACGGCCGCGGCCGCGGACACGGCCGCCGCGGGCGAACTGGCGCAGCGGCTCACCGGCCGCCCCGCCGAGGAGCAGCAGGCCGCCCTGCTGGAGCTGGTGCGCGGCCAGGTGGCGGCGGTCCTCGGACACCCCTCACCGGACACGATCGAGGCCGGCCGGGCCTTCAAGGAACTCGGCTTCGACTCGCTGACCTCCGTCGAGCTGCGCAACCGGCTCGGCACGGCCATCGGGCAGCGGCTGCCCGCCACCCTCGTCTTCGACCACCCGACTCCGCTCGCCCTGGCCGAGTACCTGCGCTCCGAGCTCCTGGGCGGCGCAACCGACGCCGAACGGGCCGAGACCGGCATCACCGGCCCGATCACCGACGACGACCCGATAGCGATTGTCGGCATGAGCTGCCGCTACCCCGGCGGCGTGCAGACCCCGGAGGACCTGTGGAACCTGGTCCTGGGCGGCGTCGACGCCATCAGCGAGTTCCCGCAGGGACGCGGCTGGGACCTGGCGGCGCTGTACGACCCGGACCCGGACGGCAAGGGCACCAGCTACACCCGCGAGGGCGGATTCCTGCACGACGCGGGCGAGTTCGACCCGGCGTTCTTCGGCATCAGCCCGCGCGAGGCGGTGGCGATGGACCCGCAGCAGCGGCTGCTGCTGGAAACCACCTGGGAGGCGTTCGAACGCGCCGGGATCGACCCGGCCACGATGCGTGGCAGCCGGACGGGTGTCTTCGCGGGCATCATGTACCACGACTACGCCACCCGGATCACCTCCGTGCCCGACGGCGTCGAGGGCTACCTCGGCACCGGCAACTCCGGCAGCATCGCCTCCGGCCGCGTCGCCTACGCCTTCGGCCTCGAGGGCCCGGCGGTCACCGTCGACACGGCCTGCTCGTCGTCGCTCGTCGCCCTGCACTGGGCGATCCAGGCGCTGCGCAGCGGCGAGTGCTCCATGGCGCTCGCGGGCGGTGTGACGGTCATGTCCACTCCCGGCACCTTCACCGAGTTCAGCCGCCAGCGCGGGCTCGCGGCCGACGGCCGCATCAAGTCGTTCGCGGCGGCCGCCGACGGGACCAGCTGGTCGGAGGGCGCAGGCATGCTGCTCGTGGAACGGCTCTCCGACGCCCGCAGGAACGGCCACCCGGTCCTCGCCGTCGTACGCGGCAGCGCCATCAACCAGGACGGCGCGAGCAACGGCCTCACCGCGCCGAACGGCCCGTCCCAGCAGCGCGTCATCCGTCAGGCACTGGCGGGCGCGGGCCTGGCCGGCGACCAGA
>NZ_JAJHNP010000072.1 GCF_020819595.1 Streptomyces barringtoniae | reverse complement strand
CGTCCCTCGTGGTCAGCCGGGCGTTGGCCAGTGCCTGCCGGATCACCCGCTGCTGCGAGGGACCGTTCGGCGCGGTCAGGCCGTTGCTCGCGCCGTCCTGGTTGACCGCCGAGCCGCGGACCACCGCCAGCACGGGGTGGCCGTTGCGGCGGGCGTCGGAGAGCCGCTCGACCAGGAGCATGCCCACGCCCTCGCCCCAGCCCGTGCCGTCCGCCGCGGCGGCGAACGACTTGCAGCGGCCGTCGAAGGACAGGCCGCGCTGGCGGCTGAACTCCGTGAAGGTACCCGGTGTCGGCATGACGGTGACACCGCCGGCCAGCGCCAGCGAGCACTCGCCGTTGCGCAGCGCCTGGACGGCCAGGTGCAGGGTGACCAGCGAGGACGAGCAGGCGGTGTCGACGGTGACCGCCGGGCCCTCCAGGCCGAACGAGTAGGCCACGCGACCGGAGGCGATGCTGCTGGATCCGCCGGTGCCGAGGTAGCCCTCCACGCCTTCGGGTACGGCGCGCAGGCGGGAGGTGTAGTCGTGGTACATCACGCCGGCGAAGACACCCGTCCGGCTGCCGCGCACCGACGCCGGGTCGATGCCCGCGCGTTCGAACACCTCCCAGGTGGTCTCCAGGAGCAGCCGCTGCTGCGGGTCCATCGCCAGCGCCTCACGCGGGCTGATGCCGAAGAACGCCGGGTCGAAGTAGTTGGCGTCGTGCAGGAACCCGCCTTCGCTGACGTAACTCGTGCCCTGTTGTTCGGGATCGGCGTCGAAGAGACGCTCGATGTCCCAGCCGCGGTCGGTCGGGAAGCCGGAGATCGCGTCCCGGCCGTCCAGGACCAGCTGCCACAGGTCCTCGGGCGATCCGACGCCACCGGGGTAGCGGCAGCTCATCCCGACGATCGCGATCGGTTCCTGCTCCCCGGACTCGACTTCCTCCAGGCGGCGCCGGGTTTCATGAAGGTCCGCCGTCACCCGCTTGAGAAAGTAGCGGAGCTTTTCCTCGTTCATACGTGCATCCCTCTCGCGGCAGCCAGAAAGGCGGAGCCGTTCACGTCAGGAGATCCCGAACTCTTTACCGATGAAGTCGAACAGGTCGTCGTCCGTCGCCGATTCGATCTCCTCGGCGACCTCGGCCGCAGCCGCGTCGTCCTCCGGCTCCTTCCGGCCGTCACCCCACTTGGCCAGCAGGTCCTGGAGGCGTGCGGTGATCTGCGCATGCCCGTCGTCATCGGGGAGGACCACCGCCAGAGATGCCTCCAGCCTGTCGAGCTCCGCGAGCAGCGGGGTCACCGCCGCCGGCCCGTCCGGGGCGGTCTCCTCCCGGAGGAAGGCGGCCAGGGCGGTGGGCGTGGGGTAGTCGAAGATCAGGGTCGCGGGGAGGCGGACCTCGGTGGCCGCGGTCAGCCGGTTGCGCAGCTCCACCGCGGTCAGCGAGTCGAAGCCGACCTCGTTGAAGGACCGCTCCGGGTCCACCGCTGCCGGTCCCGCGTATCCGAGTACGGCCGCCACGTGCGTGCAGACCAGGTCGAGCAGCACCTTCTCCTGCTCGGCCGGGGGGAGTGTGGTCAGGCGTTGGGCCAGGGCCCCGGGGGCCGCGGCATCGGCCGCCGCAGCACGACGTACG
>NZ_JAJHNP010000071.1 GCF_020819595.1 Streptomyces barringtoniae | reverse complement strand
TGCGCAAGTCCTATGGTGACAAGGTCGTGCTCGACGGCATCGATCTGGTGGTGCCGGCCGGTTCGGTGTTCTCGCTGCTGGGTCCGAACGGGGCCGGCAAGACCACCACGGTGCAGATCCTGTCCACGCTGATCTCCGCCGACGGCGGGCAGGCCCGGGTGGCGGGCCACGACCTTGTCACCGACGCGCAGGCGGTGCGTGCCGCGATCGGGGTGACGGGGCAGTTCTCCGCGGTCGACGGCCTGATCACGGGGGAGGAGAACATGTGGCTGATGGCGGATCTGCACCACCTGTCCCGGGCGGAGGGGCGGCGGGTGGCCGCCGAGCTGCTGGAGCGCTTCGACCTGGTGGAGGCGGCGAAGAAGCCCGCCTCGACCTACTCCGGTGGCATGAAGCGGCGTCTGGACATCGCCATGACCCTGGTCGGCAGTCCCCGCATCATCTTCCTGGACGAGCCGACCACCGGCCTGGACCCTCGTTCCCGGCACAACATGTGGCAGATCATCCGGGAACTCGTCACCGACGGTGTCAGTGTCTTCCTGACCACGCAGTACCTGGAGGAGGCCGACGAACTCGCCGACCGGATCGCGGTCCTGAACAACGGCCGGATCGCTGCCGAGGGCACCGCGGAGGAACTCAAGCGGCTGATCCCCGGCGGACACGTGAAGCTCCGCTTCACCGACCCGGCCGCCTACCAGAACGCCGCGTCCGCGCTGCGCGAGGCCACCCGCGACGACGAAGCCCTCACCCTGCAGATCCCCAGCGGCGGCAGCCAGCGCGAGCTGCGCGCCATCCTCGACTGGCTGGACACCGCCGGCGTCGAGGCCGACGAGCTGAGCGTGCACACTCCCGACCTCGACGACGTCTTCTTCGCCCTGACCGGTGACGACGTGCCGACCCAGCCGAACCAGCCCGAGGAGGCTGCCCGATGAGTTCCCTGTCTCTCGCCGTGCGTGACTCGAACACGATGCTGCGCCGCAACCTCCTGCACGCCCGCCGCTATCCGTCGCTGACCCTGAACCTGCTGCTGACGCCGATCATGCTGCTGCTGCTGTTCGTGTACATCTTCGGCAACGCCATGAGCGGCGGCGCGGGCCGCTCCGCCTACATCGCCTACATCGTGCCCGGCATCCTGCTGATGACCGTGGGCTCCACCACGATCGGCACCGCCGTATCGGTGTCCACCGACATGAGCGAGGGCATCATCGCCCGCTTCCGCACCATGGCCATCCACCGCAGCTCCATCCTCATCGGCCATGTCATCGGCAGCGTCCTGCAGTCGCTCATGAGCGTGGTCCTCGTCGGCGCCGTCGGCGTGGCCATCGGCTTCCGCTCCCACCACGCCACCGCCCTGGACTGGCTCGCCGCCCTCGCCCTGATCGCCCTGTTCGCCCTGGCACTGACCTGGATCGCGGTCGGGATGGGCCTGATCAGCCCCAACGCCGAGGCCGCCAGCAACAACGCCATGCCCCTGATCCTGCTCCCCCTGCTCTCCAGCGCCTTCGTGCCCCTGCACTCCATGCCCGGCTGGTTCCAGCCCATCGCCCACTACCAGCCCTTCACCCCCACCATCGAAACCCTCCGCGGCCTCCTCCTGGGCACCCACATCGGCAACAACTGGTGGATCGCCCTCACCTGGAGCCTCGCCCTCACC
>NZ_JAJHNP010000070.1 GCF_020819595.1 Streptomyces barringtoniae | reverse complement strand
CTGATCGACGTTGGCCTGATTGGCCTTACCGCCACCCTGGTCCACGTTCGCCTGATTGGCCTTACCGCCACCCTGGTCCACGTTCGCCTGATTGGCCTTGCCATCGCCCTGGTGCACGTTCGCCTGATTGGCGCCGTCACCACCCTGGTCCACGTTCGCCTGATTGGCCTTACCGCCACCCTGGTCCACGTTCGCCTGATTGGCCTTGCCACCACCCTGGTGCACGTTCGCCTGATTGGCGCCGTCACCACCCTGATCGACGTTCGCCTGATTGGCCTTACCGCCACCCTGGTCCACGTTCGCCTGATTGGCCTTGCCACCACCCTGGTCGACGTTCGCCTGATTGGCCTTACCGCCACCCTGGTCGACGTTCGCCTGATTGGCCTTGCCATCACCCTGGTCGACGTTCGCCTGATTGGCCTTACCGCCACCCTGGTCGACGTTCGCCTGGTCGGCCTTACCGCCACCCTGGGCACCGCCCTGGGCACCGTCACCCTGGTCGCCACCCTGGGCACCGCCCTGGGCACCGTCACCCTGGTCGCCACCTTGGGCACCGCCGCCCTGGTCGCCACCTTGGGCACCGTCACCCTGGTCACCACCCTGGGCACCGCCCTGGTCGCCACCCTGGTCACCACCGGCCTGGTCGCCACCCTGGTCACCACCGGCCTGGTCGCCGCCCTGGTCACCACCGGCCTGGCCCTGGTCGCCACCAACCTGGTCGCCACCCTGATCGCCACCAGCCTGGTCGCCACCCTGGTCACCGCCAGCCTGGTCGCCACCCTGGTCACCGCCACCCTGGTCACCGCCACCCTGGTCGCCACCGGCCTGGTCGCCGCCGCCGTCACCCGGGTCGGCGTCCCGTACCACGCTCGGCGTGGACTTGACCGTCTGAGGAGCGGCATGAGCGCCCGCTGCTCCCGCGGTTCCGGCGAGAACCGCAGCGATGAAAGAAGCGCCGATAATCCGGGGGATCGGCACTCGAATATTGACAGCCATGACATATCTCCTTGAGCAGAAACTGAGATTTCTATTCGCCTGGATTCGTCACCTCTGGGGCGGCGACTCGGCGCTTTTTCTGAATCCAGATTCACTCAGCTCGAGAACGGGGAAAAGCGACGCACATTCGGGGCTTGACAGGCGCAATACGGGAAGTAGAATTCTGCGCCCTTCCGGCGTCGGCCGGGAAGCGACAGCCGGGGTGGGCGGGTGCACTGCATCGGCGGTGCGCACATCGGATGCCGGAACGTCCCGCACTCACCTCCGGTGGTGTCGGCACAGACGCGCGGATCCGTCACCTCCAGCACGTACGCGTCGGCCGCGTTCCAGCAGGTGCTCCGGCGACTTCGCCCTCCGTCCCGGGAGACGGAGCATTCAGATGGGCGACGAGTCCAAATACGTTTCCGAATGCGCAGATGGCCAGCCATGCCTGAGGCGTCAGGCCCCGGATGATCGGGGCGCAGCAGAAGCAGAACAGATGGATCCTGGCCGGCATCCGGAGACTGCTGCACACACAGTCGTTGACGTGAAAGGGCGGCGTGCTCCGGTGTGGTGCCGGGGTACGCCGCCTGGGGGTGGGTTGGGGGGATGGGGGCTGGTGTTGGTCGGGGTGGTTACTTGGTGTCCTGGTTGAACTTGGTGGTGGCCCAGCGGTAGCCGAGGGC
>NZ_JAJHNP010000007.1 GCF_020819595.1 Streptomyces barringtoniae | reverse complement strand
CGTCCCGGTCACCACACTGCTCGCCGCCCTGGTGGTCTCGGCCGACCGGCCAGGTCCGCAGGCGGGAGCGGCGACGGCGGGCGCGGGCGCGGCTGCCGGAGCGGCGGCAGGCCGCGGCGGGCGTCGGCGCAAGCGTTGAGAGCGATTCGCCACCCTCTCCGGCCTTGTATCTCGGCGCCACTGGCGCGATGACTTCCCGATCACCCAGGCACCCTGCTCGGCCGGCACCGCCGTTTCGTCGCCGCGAAGTGGGACCACGCCGGCGCTGCTGGTCTGTGCAGAGCCGCAGCCCGCATCTGCTCCGGGGACGGGCTGAGCGGGGCGGACCGCGGCTCGGCATGGACACTGGCCACCAGCCCGTCCGGTAACAGCCACGCTACCGAGCAGGGCCCCCTGATGATCAAGGGATCAGCGCAGTCCGGCGAACAGGTCGTTCTCGGGCACGGCGGCGCCGGTGGTGTCCTGGACACGTACGAAGGTCTCGACGCCCATCAATTCGGTGAACCTTTTCTGGCCCATCTTGAGGAAGAAGATGTTCTCGCCCTGACTGGCGTGCGCGGCCAGCGCATCGAACTTCTGACCGCCGAACGCGGTGGTGTCCACCCAGGTGGTGATCTCCTCGTCGGGGAGTCCGATCTCGGCCATCGCGGCGGCCTCGGCCGGATCCGGCTCCTGCCAGTCCGCACCGAACTCACGCATGGTCTCCCCGAATCGCTGCATCATCGACCGGGGCGCCGTCGTCCAGTACACCTTCGGCGTCTGCGCGGTCATCGCCAGCGCCGTCATCGTGATGCGGTTTGCCTGGATGTGGTCGGGGTGGCCGTAGAAGCCGTTCTCGTCGTAGGTCACGACCACATCGGGTTGGTAGCGGCGCAAGAGTTCCGCGAGCCGGGCAGCGCCCTCCTCCACGGGGGTCCGCCAGAAGGACCCGGGGGCGTCGTTGGCCGGCCAGCCCATCATCCCGGAGTCGGCATAGCCCAGCATCTCCAGGTGACTGACCTTCAGAATGTCGCAACTCGACTCGAGTTCGTGGCGCCGCATCAAGGCGACGGCTGCCGGATCGTGCCCGGGATCGCCCGGTTTGACACCCTCCGGCCCGTCACCGCAACTACCGTCGGTACACGTCACGAGGACCGTGCGGATGCCCTCCGCCGCGTACCGCGCGAGGACACCTCCCGTGCCAGTGGCCTCGTCGTCGGGGTGGGCGTGCACCGCCATGAGCGTCAAGGGCCTGTCATGCATGAAATATCCTCCTGTGTGAAAAGACCTCGGTCCGAGTCTGCGGCAGGCGTACAAGCGGTCGCCGCGATTTCGGGTGACCGGGGCGTACCGCGGGCCCGGGGCCCCGGATCGCGTCGGGGCGGACGATCTTTTACTCCCCCTGCTTCCCCGCCCGCACGACGCCAGTTCCTCGGCTGGTGCAACAGCGCCGGCCACCTCGGCTGTTCCCGCCGCGCAGGGGAACTCCCGGGCCTTGGCACTCGCTCCCGCACACTTCGCTTCCGGACCAGCCCGTGCGCCTGAGGAGTTCGCCGGCTCGTGGCAACGGCCGGAGCCCCGGCACGCCGGTGCGCGGATGGGGACCCGCCCGGCGACGCAGCCGGGATGCGACCAGTGCCGGCGTGGCCGCGAGCACATGCGCAGGGTGGTCGGCCGCAGACCGGCGCCGGCCGCTGCATAGCCGGCGGCGGGGGCGAAGGAGACCACTTGGACAGCCGGGTCACCCGCACCCGCAGGGCGGGCGGGGACTGCACGCTCGGCGAGTACTCCAAGGATGCGGGCATTCAGGACATTCATCATCCGGCCACCGTGCTCCCGGATGAAGCCGAACCGGTCGTTGAACACGAAGGCCTCGGACGTCAGCTGCACGGGTTGACGACGCGCCGTGCTCGGATGATGAGCTGGCAGGCAACGCAGAGGATCTGTGATGACCAGGAGGGCGGGGGTGCCGGTGTTGTGCTCCAAGTGCGAGGCGACGACGAGCGAGCAGTTCTCGCCCTCCTTGATCGCACGCACGAACTCGGCCCTGGTCACGGAGCCTTCGGGTGGTAGCAGTCCGCCGTGGGCCTTGATCTCGTAGAAGTGGCGCGCCGAGTCGACGGCATCCGCACCCAACCCCGGAGTCCCGCGATGGTCTTCAACGGTGATGCCCTTCTCGCTCAGGATCCGGCCCGGCTCCGACCGGCGGAGGAACGGACGGGGCCCTCAGCGGCATCGGCCGATCCCGGCGAGGTGCGCGTGCCCTAGGGACACCATCGTCCTGCGCGCCCTGGCGACCCGAGGTCATCCACCCGGCCCCTACAACTCCCCGGGCGCAAGGTCACGTTTCGGTATCCCCACGCACACCCCTAGGCCGTACCGACCAGTCGGTACTAGCGTCTGCGCACATCTTCCCCGAAGGGACACAGAGACCCCAGGGGTTCGGCCCACCTGGCCGAACAGTGCTCGTGCCCGCCGCACCGCAAGGCGCGCACCGTCCGCACCCACCGCACCGGGCCCATGGGCCCGACCCCAGGAGCCGCCGCATGACTGCCATGCCCGCTTCGCCCGACGACACGGATCTCGGACCGACCGATACCGGCACGCCGGAAACTCCCCACCAGGCCGCCCGGTTGTGGCGCCGCGAGTTGAACCACTATCCCGCCACCTCACGCCGGATGGCGTACCTGGCGATCGTCGTGTTGACCACCGTGGTCCTGTACTACGCCCTCTACGTGCAGTACGCGGTCGCCACGTCGATCATCACGCACTTCCACATGACCTACAGCTACTTCGTGTGGGTCAGCGTCATCGGCAACGCCGTCGGCGCCTTCGCCTCGCTCGTGGCGGGCCTCGCCGACCGCTGGGGCCGGGCCAACATGGTGGTCTACGGGCTTCTCATCGCCGCCCTGCTCAGCCTCCTCGGCCTGCCCAACGCCCCGGACAAGGGCACCTACCTGGTGCTCTTCGCCGGCCTCAGCTTCATCGAAGGCATCGTGCTGGTGGCCACGCCGGCACTGATCCGGGACTTCTCTCCACAGCTCGGCCGAGCCACCGCGATGGGCTACTGGACCATGGGCCCGGTCATCGGGAGCCTGGTCGTCACCGTCGTCACCAGCAGCACCCTGTCCTTCGCCGGCTGGCAGGACGAGCTGCGCTACTCCGGCTGGGCCGGGCTTGCCGTCTTCATGTTGGCGCTGCTGGGGCTGCGCGAGCTGTCGCCTCGGCTGCGTGACCAGATCATGGTCAGCCTCCGCGACCGTGCGCTCATCGAAGCGCGGGCCAAGGGCGCGAATCAGAGGACGGCGGCCGCGGGTCACTGGCGGCAGATGCTGCGGCTGGACGTCGTCGGCTCGGCCACGGCCGTCAGCCTCTTCCTCCTGCTCTACTTCGGCGCCGTAGGAAACTTCGTCGTCTATTTCGCCGCGACGTTCGGCTACAGCGAGCAGCGCACCAACGGGCTGGCCAACTGGTACTGGGCGGCCAACGCGGTGGCACTGGTGGCGGCGGGGCTGCTCTCCGACAAACTGAAGGTACGCAAGCCGTTCATGATCGTCGGAGCCGTCGGTTCGATCGTGGTCACCACGCTCTTCGCCCTGCACGCCACGGAGCCGCGCACCGGCTACTACACCTTTGCCGCACTGTTCGTCGCCATCGGTGTGCTCACCGGCGTCACCTACGCACCCTGGATGGCGAGCTTCACCGAGACCGTGGAGAAGCAGAACCCGGCCGCCACGGCGACCGGTCTGGCCGTGTGGGGATGGATCATCCGGGCGGTGGTCGCGGTTTCCACAGCGTTCGTCCCGGTCGTGGTGACGTCGGCCACGCCCCTGGTCGAGCATGGCGCCCAGGTAAAGGCCGCAAGCGTCCAGGCCGCCCCCGCTCTGGCCATCATCGACGCGCACCCGCGGCTTTTCGCCGAACTCGAGGCGTATCCTCCGGCCGCAGTCCCACCGGCGCTGGCGGCTCAGGCGGCGCGCGAGGTCGGGGACGACGACCTGGCGACCGTGCGCAGGGCCCAGCCGCAGTTGGCGCTGCTGCAACGCTACGGGTCCCAGGTGAAGAACGCCGCCGCCCAGGGCCCCGAACAGTGGCGCACCTGGTGGCTGATCTGTGTCGCCGGGCAAGTGATCTTCCTGCCGTTCATCTTCGTCATGGCCGGCCGTTGGAGTCCGCGCAAGGCCCGTGATGAGGCGGTGGAGCACCAGCGCGCCGTGGATCGTGAACTGGCTGCCCTCGCCGAGGAGGGCGACTGACCCCACGGCCACCCTCCAGCCTGGGTGGGCAGCCCTTGCGCGCCCAGCCGAGTGGGTCTCGGCAGCGCGACCAGCTGACGCCACGTCACTCCACGTGCACAGGAACATGAACCCTTGCCACCAGGCGGCGGCCGACACCATGTCTGCCGCCGCCTGCGGCGTCAGGATGCCCGAACAGCTGAACCATCGAGACGGTCCGGACGCTGGTGGCAGGACGACGAACGAACTCAGAACCGGCTCACCGGCCGGCCACCGTCGCCTGACGCGCGACCGGGGCCGCCCCATGGCTGCCGTTGGTGCTGAGCGCGCGCAGGATCTCCTCGACGCTTTGCTTGGCGTCGCCGAAGAGCATGCTGCTGTTCTCGCGGAAGAAGAGCGGGTTCTGCACGCCCGCGTAGCCGGAGGCCATGGAGCGCTTGAAGACGATGACCTGTTCCGCCTCCCAGACCCGCAGCACCGGCATGCCGGCGATCGGGCTGGCCGGGTCCTCGGTCGCTGCCGGGTTGACGGTGTCGTTCGCTCCGATGACCAGCACGATGGAGGTGTCGGCGAAGTCGTCGTTGATCTCGTCCATCTCCAGGACGATGTCGTACGGCACCTTCGCCTCGGCCAGCAGCACGTTCATGTGCCCGGGCAGGCGACCTGCGACGGGGTGGACGCCGAAGCGGACCT
The DNA here is from genome assembly GCF_020819595.1 of Streptomyces barringtoniae. Classification (GTDB taxonomy): domain Bacteria; phylum Actinomycetota; class Actinomycetes; order Streptomycetales; family Streptomycetaceae; genus Streptomyces; species Streptomyces barringtoniae. The sequence goes on along the minus strand of NZ_JAJHNP010000007.1, from coordinate 420,330 downwards.
CGACGCCCCGCTCGCGCAGCTGTCGCGTCAGCTCCGCGACCGGGTGCTGGGCCTGGGCGACGGCCATGCCGTAGCCGGGGGTGATGATCACCGAGCGAGCCTGCGCGAGCGCCTCGGCCGCCTCCGCGGCCCGCACCTCGCGGTGCTCGCCCTGCTCCTCGCCCCTGCCCGTGGGGGCCTCGATGCCGAAACCGCCCGCGATGACGGAGATGAAGGACCGGTTCATCGCCTTGCACATGATGTAGGACAGGTAGGCGCCGGAGGAGCCCACCAGCGCGCCCGTGACGATGAGCAGGTTGTTGTCGAGCAGGAAGCCGGCCGCGGCCGCCGCCCAGCCCGAGTAGCTGTTCAGCATGGAGACGACGACGGGCATGTCGCCGCCGCCGATCGAGGCGACCAGGTGCCAGCCGAGGGCCAGCGCCAGCGCGGTGACCGCGATCATCAGCGGCAGGTTCGGGCTGATCGTGAACCAGACGGTCAGCGCGACGAATGCGCCGAGCGCGCCGAGGTTCAGCGCGTTCTTGCCCGGCAGCATCAGCGGACGGGACTTGATGCGCGCCGAGAGCTTCAGGAACGCGACGATCGAGCCGGTGAAGGTGACCGCGCCGATGAAGATGCCGACGAACACCTCGGCATGGTGGATGCCCAGCAGGTCGGCGCCGATCCGGGTCTGCGCCGTGCCGTGCGCCTCCACCTCCAGGTAGCTGTTCCAGCCCACCAGCACCGCGGCAAGGCCGACGAAGCTGTGCAGCACCGCGATCAGTTCCGGCATCTGCGTCATCTCGACGCGGCGGGCCCGCCACAGGCCGATCGCCGCGCCGAGCGCCATGGCCAGCACGATCAGGGCCACCGCCCCGGCGGTGATGCTCTGCGCGGCCACCACGACGGTGGCGACCAGTGCGAGGACCATCCCGGCGATGCCGTAGACGATGCCGGCGCGGGAGGTGCGGTGCTGGGACAGGCCGGCCAGGCTGAGGATGAACAACAGGGCGGCGACCAGGTCGGCAGCGTGGGAGGCCGTCAGTGAGGTCATCTCGGCTCAGCCTTTCGAGAACATGGACAGCATGCGGCGGGTGACGGCGAAACCTCCGAAGATGTTCACGCTCGTCAGCAGGACCGCCACGAAGGACAACGCGGTGACGATCCGGTTCTCGTGCCCGATCTGCAGCAGGGCGCCGATCACGACGATCCCGGAGATCGCGTTGGTCACCGACATCAGCGGCGTGTGCAGCGCGTGGTGCACCTTGCCGATGACGTAGTAGCCGATCACCACCGCCAGGGCGAAGACCGTGAAGTTTCCCGCGAGTTGGGCGGGGGCGAAGGCCATCAGCAGGAACATGGCGAGCATGCCGAGCCCGATCAGGCCGAAGCGTCCCGCAGATGTCGGCCTCGGCCGCTTCGGCTCGGGCTCGGCAAGCCTTGTCTCCGGCTGTACGGCGGGCGCGGCCGAGACCGCCACGGGCGGCGGCGGCCAGGTGACGTCGCCGTCGCGCACCACGGTCACGGCCCGCTGTACGACGTCGTCGAAGTCGATCGCCAGCCGCCCGTCCTTGCCGGGGGTGAGCAGCCTCAGCAGATTCACCAGGTTCGTGCCGAACAGCTGCGAGGCCTGGGCGGGCAGCCGGGAGGCGAGGTCGGTGTAGCCGATGATGGTGACGCCGTTGTCGGTGACGACCGCACGCCCGGGCACGGTGCCCTCGACGTTGCCGCCCTGGGCGGCGGCCATGTCGACGACGACGCTGCCCGGCTTCATGGCCGCCACGTTCCTGGCCGTCAGCAGGCGCGGCGCCGGCCGGCCCGGGATCAGCGCGGTGGTGATCACGATGTCCACGTCCGCCGCCTGCTCGTGGTAGAGCTCGGCGGCGGCACGGTCATAGTCGGCGGAGGTCGCCTTGGCGTAGCCGTCGGTGCTCGTCTCCTGGGCGGCGTGCACCGGGAGGTACTCGCCGCCCAGCGACTTCACCTGATCCGCGACCTCGGGCCGCGGGTCGGTCGCCCGCACGATCGCGCCGAGGTTGGACGCCGCACCGATCGCCGCGAGGCCGGCCACGCCCGCGCCGGCGACCAGCACCTTCGCCGGTGGCACCTTGCCCGCCGCGGTGACCTGTCCGGTGAAGAACCGGCCGAAGACGTGCGCGGCCTCGATCACCGCACGGTACCCGGCGATGTTCGCCATCGACGACAGCACGTCCATCGACTGAGCGCGCGAGATGCGCGGCACCGCGTCCAGCGCCAGAGCGGTCACCCCGGCATCGGCGAGTGTGTGAAGCAGTTCGGGCTTTTGTGCCGGCGTCAGCAGGGCGACCACTGTCGTGCCCTGCCGGAGCCGGGTGATCTCCGCGTCGGAGGGGGAGTTCACCTTCAGGACGACATCCGCGTCCCAGGCCTCGCCGATCTCCGCGCCGACATCGAGGTAGGCCTGGTCACTGAAGCCGGACGCCGCGCCGGCCTCGGACTCCACCACGACCTCGTAGCCGAGACCCAGCAGCTGACGTACGGTCGCCGGCGTCGCCGCGACACGCGTCTCACCGGAGACGGACTCGGCCACCACGCCGACGCGCTGGGGTGGGTGGTGCGCAGGTTCTTGTGCAGACATTTCTGGTGTTCTCTCCTGGGAGGAGGGCTTGACGGGCTATCCGCGATCAAAAGGCGTCCACAGGGCTCGTCCTCGTGGACACCGGCCGTGGGAACCTACCCGTCGGGGTCGCCCGTGCCTACGGACTTGGCCGTGGTGTGTTTCACTCGGGCGTCCGCCGAAGCACCGTAGGAGCGGTTCTGGGGAGGCCTGCCCTGCACCGTGCCGCACATGGTGCCGGCACCCATCAGCCCAGTCCTACATAATGTAGGAGTTCATCGGGTGCCGCCCACCGGGTCCTCCGCTCCATCAACGGCGCAGGGTGCCTGTCACGACCGCACGAACAGGAGCAGAGTTGTCCAGCGCGAACGACGGGGCGGTGACGGTGGTGGTCATCGCCTACAACGACGCGGAGCACGTTGCGGAGGCGGTGGCCTCGGCGCTCGCACAAGGCGATGCGGTCGGCGAGGTCGTCGTCGTGGACGACGCTTCCACCGACGACACACCTCGCATACTGGGCGAGCTCGCAGCCGCCGAGCCGCGCGTGCGCGTCGTACGCCGTGCGGTCAACAGCGGCGGCTGCGGCACCCCGCGCAACGACGGTATCGACGCGGCCCGCCACCCGTGGCTCGTCTTCCTCGACAGCGACGATGTGCTTCCGCCGAAGGCTGTGGACACGCTCCTCGCCGTCGCACTCCGGCACGGCGCCGATGTGGCGGCAGGCCTGTGCGTTCGGCGCGAGCTGCCCGGTGGGCGTGAAATCCCCTGGCAGGAGGGGTTGTTCACGACCGAGTCGGTGCACAACGGGGTGGCCGGGCGCCCGCAGACGCTGTGGGACACGCTGTCGGTGAACAAGATCTACCGCCGTGACTTCCTGGTGTCCCGGCGGATCCGTTTCCCCGACGGCGCGGCGCACTACGAGGACTTCGTGTTCACCGCGCGTGTGTACGCGGCAGGGCCGCGCTTCGCCGTCACTCCCGAAACCGTCTACATCTGGCATGTGCGCTATGGCACCGGCCGGGCTTCGATCTCGCTGCGCCGGGACCGGATCCAGAACTGGCGGGACCGGGTCACCGCCCATCAGCAGGTGCTGGAGATCATGCGGGACAGCGGCGACCAGGATCTGCTGATCGCCGCGCAGACGAAATTCCTTGAGTTCGATCTCGCCGTCTACCTGAGCGAACTGCCGCAGCGGACGCCGGAGTACCAGGACGCCTGGTGGCGGATCGCCCGCGAGCACGTGGGCGCCTTCGAGGCGGAGGCCGCACGCCGGGCCACTCCCGCTGCCCGTTGGCGCACCGAGGTGCTGCTCGGACGCGAGCGAAATGCCGTGGACATCGGGCGGCTGGCCGAGTTGGCGGCCGACCCGCCTCGGCTGACACCGCCGTACGCCGGTGACGCGCGGCGACCGCTGTGGGACGAGGCGGATTCCACCCCCGGCGGAACGGACGAGATCGTGCTCGACGGTCTCGACGACACCCCTGTCGCGCTGCTGCCCTTCCACGTCCTCGGGAACGTGGGCGCGGGTCGCCGGCTCGTGCTCGAACTACGACTGGCCGACCTCTACGGCAGGACCGCGCACGCCGGACCGGAGCGGGCGACCGTCGAGTTGCGGCACCGTGTGACGGGCGCGGCACACCGGTACGAGGCTGAGTGGCAAGCCGAGCCAGGCGGACACGGCTGGCGTGCCGTCGTCTCCGCGGACATGGCGGCGCTCTGTGAAGGCGGCACGATCACGACCTGGGACGCCTGGGTGACCCTGACCTTCCGGGACGGCGAGTCGGCCACGCGGCCGCTTCGTGCGGGATCCGGCCTCAGGCGGCTGGTGCGGATGGGCCGTCGGGGACGGGTGCTGTTGCTCCAGCCGTACGCCACCAACAGTGGCTGCCTCGCCGTGCGCATCGCGGATGGCCTTTCCGGGATGCGCCGCGTTGTCGCGGGACGGTTCGCACGCCGCGTGCGGAGCTGAGTGGCGACGAGGTCAACTGCCCGCCTGTGCTGGTTCGTTCTTGTTGGCCGGCTCTCCCAGGAAGACACGGCGCACCACGCGTTCGGCCGCGTGCCCGTCGTCGTAGGGGCAGAAGCGTGCCCGAAATCCAGAGCGTCGCTCGGCCATGTGCGGCCCCGCGTACTCGCCGCTGAGGAAGACCTCGGCGAGTTGCTGCTGCGTGGTGGCGACCGCTCCGGGAGCCTCGGCGAGGAGGTCGAAGTAGACGCCTCGTGCGCGGCGGTACGCCTCCCAGTCGGGCGCGTAGATCACGATCGGCCGGTCCAGGGCGGCGTAGTCGAACATCACTGAGGAGTAGTCGGTGATCAGCACGTCGGCAGCGATGCACAGGTCTTCGATCGACGGGTGGGACGAGACGTCCACGACGCCCCGCGACGGGACGGTCCGAGGGGTGTCGAAGTAGTGCGCACGCACCAGCAGGACATGGTCGTCACCGAGCTGATCGGCGAACCACTGCACGTCGAGCAGGGGCGCCGCCTGGTCCTGGTGGTCGCGGTGGGTGGGCGCGTAGAGGACGGCGGTCCGCCCAGGGGGGATGCCCAGTTCGTCCCGCACACGGTTCACCCGGTCGAGCGAGGCGTTGGCCAGCCGGTCGACGCGCGGATAGCCCGTCTGGAGTACCTCGTAGCTGCCGGGATAGACCCTGGTGAACACCTCGGTGGTGTGCGGGTTCGGCGAGACCAGGAAGTCCCATCGCCCGCACTGCTCCACCAGCCGGTCGAAGTTCATGCCGCGTGCGGCTGCGGGGTGGTCCCGCAGGTCGGTTCCCATCTTCTTCAGGGGGGTGCCGTGCTGTGTCTGCACCAGCACCGCGCCGCGTCGCTTGGGCAGTTCATAAGAGAAGTTGACGTTGTTGACCAGATACTTGGCCCGCGCCATGGTGCGCAGGCACCGTGCTGATCCGTCCACCACGTACTCGACACCCGGCGGGATGGATCCCGTCCTGTCCTTGGCGACCACCCACACCCCGCGGATGCCGGGCGCGAGTTCACGGGCCTTCTCGAAGACGGCTGCCGGGTTGCAGGCGTAACTGCGGTTCCAGTAGGCGGCGTAGACGGCAAGGCTGTCGTCGACGGGAAGCAGCAGACAAGCACGGTAGTAGGCCCGCCGCAGCGCCGTTGCCCCGAGCCGGGGTGCCCGCCGTGCCGCTTGGCGCGCCCGGCCGAGGGCGGTACGAAGTGCGAGACGAAGCCGGTTCACCGGTTCCAAGGCCGCGTACGCGGAGTACGCGCCCCGCTCCACCAGCCGGTACTGCAGGCCGCGCAGCCCGGACGGGTGGGAGTAGTCGCGCGGCCGGAACCTCCGGAAGTGTTCCGACGTCTGCCGGAAGAATTCGCGCCGCATGTCCTCCGGCACAAGTCCGGGGGTGGCGAGCACCGTCGTCGCATGTCGCACGGTCCGGTCGAACACTGCCCTGCGGAAGGGCTCGGCGGTCTCGGCCTCGCGGTCGATGAAGGCGAAGATCCGCTCGTACTGGCCGAAGAGATCGAAGTGTTTCGGGCTGGAGGTGTTGGTGATCGCTCCCTCCCGCCCGCGCCGGTAGTGGTAGCAGACACGGTCGAGCATGCTGAGGCGGCGCGCTGCGAGCAGGACGGGGTAGGTGACGGAGATGTCCTCGTAGTACCCGTGCCCGAACTCCACGTCCAGGCCGAGCAGGAAGTCGCGGCGCAGCACCCTGCTCCACGCGGTCATGACGAGGTCCAGGGTGCCCGGGCGCTCCGCGAGCGTGAACGTCTCGGGGGCGTCGCGGAACAGATGCGCACGGACATTGCGCTCGATGCCTCCCTCCGGGTCGAGGAGGGCGTGGTCGACGAGAAGCACGTCAGGCTCGGTCCGCTTCAGACGCTCTGCGACCGCGGCGAGCGCCCCGTCGGCCAGCCGGTCGTCGCTGTCGGCGAACCACACGTAGTCGCCACGGGCCCGAGCCAGTCCCTCGCTGCGTGCTCGGCCGAGGCCGACGTTCTGCGGCAGGTGGACCACGCGCAGCCGCTGGTCCTGGGCCGCGTACTCGTCGAGAAGGGCACCGCTGGCGTCGGGGGAACAGTCGTCCACGGCCACGACCTCAATACCCTGAAAGGACTGAGACGCCCCGAGGACCGATTCGAGGCACTCCGGCAGATACTCCTGCACCTGGTAGACGGGCAGGACGATACTGATGAGTACCTCTTCGGACGGTTGCACGGCCGGGGTGTCAGTCACCACATGGTCTCCAGGCAGGTGTCGGTGTGTATGTGTTCCACGCTCGGACCGCGGTTCAGCGGATGCCAGGGCTTCCTCCGGGGCTGCCGGGCTCACGTCGTGCACTCGTACGCTGCGGATCGCTGTGCCGACGACGTTGATGCGGCACCGATCCGATGACCATCCTGACTGGCGACACACCAAGGCGCCCCTTCACAGGGGCGGCAGCTCCTCGAGCACACAGTAGTCCTACATGATGTAGGACTACCACAGCGGGGTCTCGGCCGCACTCGCCGATCAGTTCTGCACCGCCTGGGCAAGCAGGTCGAACCACTTGCGGCTCTCCGACTCACCCACCGTCCGCACCGGGCGAGGCACCACTGTGGCGGATCCAATCGTTGACGGTTTCGCAGAGCCTGTCGGCGTCAGTAGGGGCAGCCACTGACACCGACTGGCCGGTCTGCAGCCGACTCGGCTGGGCGCCGGCGGGAACCACACTGTCGGGGACGACCGCCTCGTGGGCAGCGAGCCAACCATGGCGGACAGCCTCGCAACGGCGTATCCCGCCCAACACCTGATCCCGCTCGTCAACGGGCTGAATCAACTCATCCACAAGCCAACGATCACAGGCCGCTCTGACATCACTGGCATGTTCGCCTCGGCAGCAATCCCTCTGGAGCGCCTCAGCGCCGGACCGGGCGGACCGGGAGCGCTTCGACGCTGTTGCCGATGAAGCTGCGCTGACGGGGCAGATCGGCCTCGGGGACGGCGAGGCCGAGGTCCGGGAAGCGAGTGAAGAGCCGTTCGAGGGCGATCGTGGCCTCGAGGCGGGCGAGCGGGGCGCCCACGCAGTAGTGCACGCCCTGGCCGAAGGAGAGATGGCGGGCCGCGCCGGGCCGGGTGACGTCGAAGCGGTCGGCGTCCGGGCCGTGGAAGGCCTCGTCGCGCCCGGCGGCGGTGTAGCCGGCAAGAACCGGGGTGCCCTGCGGGATCACGGTGCCGCCGAGGGCCAGGTCGCGGGTGGGGTAGCGGAAGGGGAACCAGCTGACCGGGCCGTCCCAGCGCAGCGTCTCGTCCACCACGTCCGACCAGGTGGCCTTGCCCTCCAGAACCAGCGCCAGCTGGTCACGGTGGGTGCACAGTGCCCGTACGGCATTGCTGATCAAGTTGAGGGTGGTCTCGTGGCCGGCGACCAGCATCAGGCGCATCGTGCCGATGAGTTCGGCCTCGCTGAGCCGGTCGCCGCCGTCCTCGCGGGCGGCTATCAGGGCGCTGGTCAGGTCGTCGCCGGGGGCGGCCCGGCGGGCGGCCGCGATCGTGCCGAGCAGCTCGACGAGCTCGCGTACGGCGGCCATCACCTCCGCAGGGGTGGTGTCGGTGGCGATGACCACCGTGTAGGTGAGGTCGTGCAGCCGGCTGCGGTGCTCGGGGTCCACGCCGAGCAGCTCGCAGATGACGCTCATCGGGAGCGGGAGCGCGAAGTGGGTGCGCAGATCCGCGATGCCGTCCGGGTCCTCGTCGGCGGCCCGGCCCAGGTCGTCGAGGAGGCCGACGGTCAGCTCTTCGATGCGCGGCCGCAGCCGCTCCACCTGGCGGGCGGTGAAGGCGTTGCCGACGAGGGAACGCAGCCGGCGGTGGTCGGCGCCGTCGGCGGTGTGCATGCCCTGGGCGTTGGCGAAGACCCGCAGCGGCCAGTCCGCGGGGATCGTGCCGTCGTTCAGGGCCGGGCAGTGGCGGGCGTCCTTGGCCACGTCGGGGTGGGAGAGGAACTCCTTGAGCGCGTCGTGCCCCAGGACGACCGCCGCGGGCACGCCGCCGGGCAGGACGATGTCCGCAACGGGCCCCCGGGCCCGCAGGTCGGCGTTCAGGGCGTGCGGGCAGCCGCCGACGGGGTCGACGACGTGGGCGGGCGTGGGAACGGGAGGGCGGGAGGACAAGCCGGGACTCCTGACCGTGTGGACGAATACCGGCCAACAGTGCGGTGTCGAAGGCCGGTTGTACAAGTCCGTTCCCACGACGCCTCGGCCGGGGGCATGAGCCCAGGAGCATGAGTTGTTGGAGGGTCTGGGGGATGAGCCCGAGGTTGGATGTGCGGTTGCGGAACAGGGTGAGCGACAGCAGCGGCTCCTTCCCGGAGACCGACGGCGGAGAGGACCGCTCCCGTGGTGCCGAAGGCGCGGGTCGGATCGGGCGGAGCGGATCGTCGATGCGGCGGCTGAGGACGACGATCACTGCGATGACCGGGGCCTGGAACACGAAGGCCGCGCGTCCACGGCCATCACGGTTGTCGGTGTCCGCGCGCATGGGCGTTGACGGCCTGTCGTGCGAGCTCGACGTTGAACTGGGCACCTGCCAGGAGTGCCAGGTTGGACAGCCACAACCAGACGAGGAAGACCACGACCCCGGCCAGGGAGCCGTACAGGCGGTGGTAGGTGCTCACATGAGAGGCATAGACGGTGAAGCCGAGGGAGGTCGACAGCAGGAGCACGATGGCCAGGCCGCCACCCGGCGCCATCTTTCGCAGCGGACGCGACGGTGCGGGACCGGAACGGTAGAGCACCAGGACCAGGGCGATGGCCACCACTGCCAGAACGGGCCAGCGCAAGGTGTCCCATGCAGCCCGGGGAAGGCTGCCCATCTCCAGTGCTCGGCCCAGACGTCGTACCAGGCTGCCGCTCAGCAGCAGAGCGAGCGTCGTGGTCAGGAGAAGGGTGATCAGCGCGATGGCCGTGACGATGATGCGTGGGGCCGTCCGCCACACCGGCCGGTGCGAGCTGACGTGATACATGGCGTGCAGGGCCCGGCGAAAGACACTCAGATAGCTGGAGCCCGACCACAGGGCCCCGGCCGCGCCGAAGAAGACCAGCAGCCAGGCTGCCGAGGACTGGCCGGCCATCTGCTCCAGGGCGCTGCGCAGCAAGCCGCGGGATGCGGCGGGCGCCACGCGGGTGAGGCGGTCGATCACTTCCGGTTGCGCCGTGGGCATGGTGAGCCCCAGCACCGAGAGAAGCACCAGCAGCACGGGGAACAGGGCTAGGACCGCATAGTAGGTCAAAGCGGCGGCCCAGTCCGTCACGTCGTCATTCCAGATCGCCACAGGTGTCCGGCGCAGCGCAGCCCACCACTGGCCCATCCGGCTGCCGGTCTCGCGCATGGCGCGGATGCTCCCGCCACCCACTGTCCACGCCCCCCTCCACCAGCGGCCGACACCGACCGCCGTCCTGTCGCACCAGTTATCCACCACCGCATGCGGTGCGTTGACGGCCGGCGCCCGCAGAGCGGCGGCCGGATGCCCGGCTACCTGCCGACTGCCTTCGTCCGGATGCCGCTCGGGGGACCGATCCTCGTCGAGGATGTCCCGGACGGCGTCCTTGGTCCTTTCTCCGGCCGGACGTCCCCTTCGATCTGGTCAGGACCCGCCCTCCGTTTCAAGACGCTCGTTGCCGACCGCCTTGCCGACCTACTCTTCCGTCCTGCCCTTGCTCTCGTCGCCCGTGTCGGCGGTCTTGTCCGACATACTCATGGACCCGTCCTTCCAGATCCGCGATTGACGCGCGCACAACCCGTTTACCCGCCCCGCACGGAGTGATGTGCCGTGCCCACTCGGCGCTGAGTGGACTTCGGGGACGGATACTCGAGGGCATCGAGGCGATCGGACTGTGGCTGACCAAGCGCTGGGCGGAGAGGCGGTGGACCGCCGAAGGTCGGCTGCCGCAACGTTCGTCCGACGCACGACGGGGCGGCCGCGGACGTAGTGGTGCCGACTGTCCGCGGCCGCGCTGACGGCTCAGCGGACGTGCACCGTCACCGGGTCAGACGCGCGATGGCGCACTGGGTGGTGATCACGCGGACCGGTCAGGCCGTACAACACGGCGCGGAAGTCCACCGGGCCCCGCCCCGCATCCTTCACGTGCGCGGCGGCCCGCGCCTCCGTGCCACTGGCGACTACGGCACCGCAGGCCACCTGGCGCCACGCGTGCCCGCCACTCCGCTGTTGCAGGCATATCCGCAAGTAGCGGACGGCATCGTCGTCCCCGTGCGCCGTGACCGTGAAGGTCTTGCCGACATGCGCCGCGTGCGGCGCTGTGATATCCACTTCACCCTTGGCGTACGCAGGCACCGCGGCCAGAGCCAACGAGGCCACCCCCAGCGCACCGGCCAGGGCCAGGCGGCCGCCACGCGCCTTCATCCCGGTCCTTCTCGTCCTGGTCATGGGCTTCCCTCCCGTGGGTCTCCACCCAAGGCGCCTGGTGCGCCTTGCTGATCAGCCAGATGAGCCGGCCGACCGCCCGGTTGCGCCCGGCTGACGCTGTTGCGGATTTACGACATACCTGTCCCATCCAGATTTATCCGCCGTCAGGCAATGGCAGCCGCAAGGTTTGACGCCTCATCACCCTGTTGGTCGAGCGGAGCGATCGGTCCCTGTTCGCCGCGGCCAGGGAGGCATACGTGAACGAGGCCTCAACGCGCTCGGTCGATGACCTGGTCGAGGCGCTCGAGGCGGACAGCGGGATCTCGAAGTCGGAGGTGTCGAGACAAGGAGGCTTCACCATGCCCACGCCGACGAGCGTCCGCGCCGATGGCAGTCACCAGCCTGGATGCCGAGAGCGGCGTGGATCAGCGCGCCGCCCCTCCACGGATGCCGGCCGTGGCCGGTGGGCTGGTCGTGGGTGCGGGTGTAGGTGAGGTGCCACCGCCGGTGGCGCCGCCGAGCAGCCCGCCGTCGCCCGCACCGCCGGTCGTGGCGCCGGCGGTGTCGGTCGGGCTCGTGCTGACGCAGTGCTTCTCCTGTCCGTGACACGGTCCGGTGGTGGGCTCGGTGTGACCGGTGCGGTCGGGGTGGCTGTGGGGGTGCTCTGGGTCGCAGTGGCCGAAGGGGTGGGTGAGGTGCCCCGTATTCGTCGGTGCTCTGACCCAGCGTGGGTGCGGCCCGGAACTGCCATGGGTCTGCGATCGAGCCACGCCCACATGATCATCGAACGCGGGTGGTCGCTCTGATCGTCACGCTTTCCGCGGGACCGTCCACCGCGGCTTGTCAGGTTCCCGGTGACCCGTACCTGACGCCGAAGCGGAATTGGCGCTGCCGACCGGGCTCCGGGGAGAGGGCGGCGGCATGTTCGGGGCGGTTGAAGGCGTCGGTCGTCGCCTCGACGGGTTCGAGGGCGATGGAGGCCCGCCGGTCCCGCGCCAGGGTGAGAGCCGGTCGGCCGCGGTCACTCCTGCCGGCGGCGGGCCCGGCGGAACCTGTCCAGGCCCTCGGACAGGTCAACGATCGGGTCGGGATAGTCGAGCGCGGCGCGGTCCGCTCTGTGCAGCTTCCACGGCTCGTGTACTGCAGGCGCGTCGATGTTCCTCAGTTCGGGCACCCAGCGGTGGACGTAAGTGCCGTGCGGGTCGTACCGCTTGGCCTGGATGACGGGGTTGAGGACCCGGCCCGGCCGGGTGTCGGTCCCGGTACCGGCCACCCACTGCCAGTTGAGCTGGTTGTTGGCGATGTCACCGTCGACCAGCCAGTGCAGGAAGTGGGCGGCGCCGATGCGCCAGTCGACGTAGAGCGTCTTGGTCAGGAAGCTCGCGGTCAGCAGGCGGGCCCGGTTGTGCATCCAGCCCTCGTGGCGCAGTTGCCGCATCGCGGCGTCGATCACCGGGTAGCCGGTACGGCCTTCCCGCCACGCCTCGATGTCGGCCTTCGCCGTGCGCTCGGTGCGCCAACGGTCGCCCTTGGTGCGGTAGTCGGCGCGGGCGGCGACCGGTCGGGCTGCGAGTACCTGCCGGTGGAAGTCGCGCCAGGCGAGCTGCCGTACCAGCGCCTCGGCGCCGGGTCCGCCGCGGTGGCGGGCCCGGTGCACCAGTTCTACCGGGGAAAGGGTACCGAAATGCAGGTGCGCGGAGAGCCGGGAGGTGGCGTCCGCGGCCAGGTCGTCCCGGGTGTCGTCGTAGGCGTCCAGGCCGTGCCGCCAGTAGGCGGTCATCCGCTTGCGGCCCTCGGTCTCTCCGCCGCGCGGCAGGGCGGGCGAGACCCCGGTGACCTCGCTGCGGGCGGGCACCGGCTCGCCGTTCACCTGGCCGGGCACGGGCACGCGGCGCGGGGCGGCCACAGCCGTGCGCAGGCGGGCCTGTGCCCACTGCCGGTAGTACGGCGTGAAGACGGCGAAGTGGTCCGACGAGGAGGGAGTCACCTCGCCGGGCGGCACGGCCACGGTGACCGCGTCGTGGACGACCAGGCGGCGGCCGCCGGACTCCAGGGCCCGCCGGAGCCGGTCCTCCCGGCGGATGGCGAAGGCGCTGTGCGCCGCCGCCATGTGCACCTCGTCGGCGTCCGCCTCCCGCACCGCACGGCACACCTCCTCCACCGGGTCGCCGGAGCGCACCACGAGGTGTCCGCCGCGCTCGCGCAGGGAGGCGTCGAGGTCGGCCAGGCAGTCGGCGAGGAAGGCGCTGCGGTTCGGCGTGGCGAACCCGGCAGCTTCGACGGCCAGGTCGCGCACGAAGAACGGCACGACCGCGTCCGCGGACTTCAGCGCCGCGTGCAGCGGCGGGTGGTCGTGCAGGCGCAGGTCGGAGGTGAACAGGACGACCGAGACGCGCATGGGCTTCAACTTCTCTCCACTGTGCTCCGGCGGCGCGGCGCTTCCGGTAGCGGTGCGGCCGGTCGTGAGGGGCTCAGTTGTGCTGGCATGGTCGTGCTGGGCGCGGGCGGCGGCGCGGACGATGTTGCGCGCCATGCCTCCGAAGACGACCGCGCGGAAGGGAGAGACGCTCCACCAGTGCAGGTGACCCAGCAGTCCGCGCGAGTGGAACAGCGCCCGCTGCCGGTATCGGACAGGTCCGCCGCCGTCGCCGTCCACGCGCATCTCCAGCCGGGCCGGACCCGGCAGCCGCATCGCGGCGCGCAGCCGCAGCAGCCGGCCGCGCTCGATCTCCTCCACCCGCCAGACGTCCAGCGCGTCGCCCACCCGCAGTCGCCGGGCCTCCCGTCGGCCCCGGCGCAGGCCGACGCCGCCGACGAGGCGGTCGAGCCAGCCGCGCACGGCCCAGGGCCAGGGGAAAGGAGTACCAGCCGTTCTCGCCGCCGATGCCCTCGATGACCTGCCACGGCGCCTCCGGCGCCACATCCGTCTCGCGTTCGCGGACGTCGGCGTACAGGCTGCCGCCTGCCCCGTCCGGGTCGGTCGACAGCGGGTCGCTGGGGGCCGGCACGCAAGCCAAGGACCAGCGCGTGACGACATGGGCTTCCCGGACGCGCTGCAACGCAAGAGCGAGTGCCTGGTCGAAGCCGAGCGGATGGCCGGGCGGACTGGGCAGGTACCGCTCGATGCCCCGCTCCCGGCAGATCACTTCGTGGCGCAGGGACTCCGTGAGCGGGCGGGCGATCGAGGTCGGCACCGGGGTCACCAGGCCGACCCACTGACTTGACAGACCAGGTGTCAGCACGGGCACGACGAGCCACCGGGGCAGCCCGGCGACGGCGGCGTACCGCTGCATCATCCGGCATCGTGCGGGGTCGGCGTTCGGTGGCATCGGCGCGGCCGAGTCCTATCGGGAGAACCCACGAATCAGCGCCGGAGCAGAGGCGCCGAGCAAAGTCGCGTGGCGGCTTTCCGTCGGCCGCCACACGACCGACACGGGTTCCCTCAGCGCCCGCCACGGCCGGCTACAGGGTTCGGTCTTCTACGAATGCCCGCTGGACGAGTCCGGCTCCCGGCGGTGTGCCGAGGCTTCCGCGACCTGCTTCAGCGCCGATGCCGTGGCAGAGTCGCCCACCTTGGCGGGTTGCTCGTGCGGGTGGCTTTCGTGGTGAAAGTGGGAGGGCGCGAGCCTGTCGCCGGGGCCGTAGTGCTGCGAGAAGCTGTCGGTGTCCGTGGGGGCGAGGTCGGCGTCGTCCGCAGCGGACCGGCCACCGCCCTGCGTGTCGTTCCCGGCGTTTCCGGCCCTGCCGGCCTGGGCCGCCTCCTCCTGTGCGCCTCGGCGGGTGCCCGGCTGGGTCAGCCACGCCACGGCCGCGCCGGTGAGAGCCACGGGCCATTCCACCACCCCTGCGACGCCGAGTACCCCGGCTCCGGTGTAGACCGCCATCCGCCGACCGCGTGGAGAGATCGCTCCGATCCACTCCAGCGCGCTGTCGCCGACCTTGCTCACCCGCTCGGCTCCGGGCAGACGGCGCAGCCCGGAGCCGACCGCCCGGAACGGCTGCGGAAGATCCGACGAACCTGTCCTGACCTGGCTCATGTCCAGCTCCCTCCGCGCGTCCTCAAAGGGTCCGAGCCCCGAGTTTCCCGATGTCACACCGCATATGCACCCGTGCAAGCGTTATCAGGTCCCGGCGCCCTGGTGCGTCCGCTCTCCGGTGGCGCTTTCGAAGGCAGGCTGGGGGAACTCGGAGCGAATGGCCCGGGGAGGTGGTTCGGTGGCTGGTGAGGGTCTGGGCCTGGACGAGGTGCTGCGGGCGGCGGAGGATGCTGCGCCGGTGGAGTCGGTGGACGTGGTCGCCCGGAACCTGGAGAAACGGTTCTCGGCGACAGAGGTGTCGTTCCTGTTCGTCGACCTGATCGGGCAGGAAGTCGTACGCCTGCCCAGAGCCGGTACGGCGGGGCAGGCGCACGGCGAGGCGCAGAGATTCGAGCTCGCGGGCAGCGTCTATGACCGGGTCCTGCGCAGCCAGCGCCTGCACCAGGAGGACGACGGGGAGGGCGGGTGCCGGATTCTGGCGCCGGTGACGAACCGCGGCGACTGCATCGGCGTACTGGACCTGTTCGTGCCGCACGCGGACGAAACGGTCCGCGACGCGGTCGCGTACGCAGCGCACGCGCTCGCATACATCGTGGTCACCGACCGCCGCTTCACCGATCTCTACCACTGGGGCCGGCGCACCACTGCTGTGAGTCTTGCCGCGGAGATCCAGCACCAGCTACTGCCCTCGGCCTCCTGCTGCGAGGCGGCCCAGTTCACCCTGGCCTGCGGTCTGGTCCCCGCCGACGACATCGGCGGTGACACCTACGACTACGCCCTCAACCAGGACAGGCTGTATCTGTCGATCACTGACGCGATGGGGCATGACACCGCTTCCGCCATGCTGGCCACGCTCACGGTCAATGCCCTGCGCAGAGCCCGCCGCGCCGCTGAAGGTGTTCTCGGCCAGGCGCACGCCGCCCACGAGGCGATCACCGAGGACGCCCGCGGCATGACCACCGGCCAGCTGCTCTGCGTCACTCTGGGGACGGGCGAATGCGAGCTGGTCAATGCCGGCCACCCCTGGCCGCTGCGGCTGCGCGGGGCACGGCTGGAGGAGCTTGCCGTCAAGGTGAACCTGCCGTTCGGGGTTCCCGTTCCGGTCACCTACGAGGTGCAGCGGTTCGACCTCGAGCCGGGCGACCGCCTGGTGCTGCTCACCGACGGCATGACCGAGCGCTGCTCGGCCGCTGTCGACCTGCCCGCCCTCATCCAAGGCACCCGCGACGCACACCCCCGCGAAGTGGTCCGCGCTCTGACTGGTGCGGTCCACGACGCGTGCGGCGGCTCTCTGCCGGACGACGCCACCACCATGGTCCTGGACTGGCACGGCGGCTCCGGCCGACGCCACAGCGACGCCGGCGCCGACAGCTGACACGCCTGGGCCTGCAGGGATCTGCCGTCCACCTGCGGGCCGGGCGCCTAGCCTCACGAGGTGGTTCCCCCCAGGGCACGCGTGACTCGTGCGGGTGGAGAGGCGTGTCCCTGGGGAAGTCCGTCGGACCGCAACCGGTATAGGTGATCTTAGAAAAACGACCGCTCACCGAGAAACCAGCTGGGCGCTTGTCGGCCCGTTCCATGAGCGTCGTGGCCGGATCGCTCTGTCAGTGCCTCGGAGTTGAATGGCTGCATGACCGTTCACGACGCCGCCGCGGCCCTGCCGGACATCCGCAGCCTGCAGCACATATGCCGTTCCATCGCCTTGGCCGAGGCCGTGTTGAATCCCGGGGGCTGCCCGTACTACTCCTTCGATGCGCACTGGTCGGAGACCGAGGAGGTCTTCTCGATGCGCAACGGCAGCGGGGACGAGTTCGACATCGTCTTCTCTCCTGGCGGCGCATACATACGCGGATTCGACCATGAGTCACCGATGAGTCCGTACGCCGAGGACACGGTTTGGCCGGGCGTGCTCGACTCGGTTCCCCAGGTCTTCCAGGCTCAGATCGACGAGCCTGCGTTCATGGATGACGGCGTGCCCCGGGTCACCTTCTGCCTGTGGCGTGAGACAGGTGACCCGAAATGGCACGCCGGTCGGATCGACTTCCCCAGTGGGCACCCGGACCCCGACGGCTCCGGTTGGATGCTCAGCCTGCCGATGAACCCCACTCCGGAGACGTTCCGGTCGTTCGCCGAGGACTACTACGAACGGCCCGTGGATCTACAAGCCTTGCGCCACATCTTCGAGAGGCAACCACTGACGAGCGAGATCGTCGCTCGCCTGAATCCCCTCGCCTCCTTCATCGACGTCTCGAAGCAGGCAGAGCTGATGGGATGTGCGGTTGCTCCGGCCCGCAGATCTTCTTGATCCTTCCGGCTGCCTTCTCGCCCCTCCGCGGTCAGACCTGCGCGGGCTGCCGCTGCAGCCCTCCCCTCACCAAGTCGCGCAGCTTCTCCCGCGTCTCAGGGTCCGTCGAGTACACGATCGTGCCGACCATGCCCCGGGTCAGCAGGACCTTGTACGTGTTGCGGATCAGCCGGTCGACGTCGGTGGCGGGAGTGGACCTCCTGAATACCAGGTCCTTGGACGCCGTGCGGTCGGTGATCCAGCGGTCGCCGCGCCAGACCAGATCCGGGCCGATGATCACGCCGGACCAGTCGTACTCGAAGCCCTGGGCGGTGTAGACGCAGCCGACCTGTCCGAAGCCCGCCGGGTCGGTGGCCCACAGGGCGGCCGGGGGCGCGCCGGAGACGGAGCGGTCGCCGCGCAGGTTCCAGGGGCGGGCCCAGTCACCGATGACGACATCGGGCGGGAGCGGATCGCCGGGCTTGGGTTCCGGGGACCAGGGCCAGCAGTAGCCCGCGGACATACGGGCGCCGTAGTCATGGGTGCGGCGGGCCTGGAGGAAGGCTTCCATCTCCTGCGGGCTTTCGGCGACCAGCAACTGCATGCGGCCGTCGGGTTCCCACGCGACCGGCCCGCCCGGTTCCAGGCCGAGGAGGCGGACCACCCAACGCAGGTAGGCGTCGCTGCCGCCGCAGCGGAACTGGCTGTCCAGCGGGACGACGCTGCAGGGGATGCCCCGCTTCGCCGCTGCCGCCTTGATCTCGGCCACGGTGCCCATCTCGCCGGGGCGGACGCCGGACGCGGGGCAGGTCTGGGTTCTTCGGCACTTTCCGTGCACGGTCACGGAGGTGGGTAGCCTTTCACGGTGGGGGGATCGTGCGCCTGGACTGCTGCCTGGTGGGTAGTACTGGCAGGACCAGCTATGCCCTTGGTGAGCGGCTGGGTGAAGAGCAGACTCAGGGCATGGGCAATAACGACTTGGGTGACTTCCTGCGGGCCCGCCGTGCTGGACTCACGCCGGACGAGGTCGGTCTGCCGGTCGAGTTCGGCGCCGGTCGCCGGGTCACCGGTCTGCGGCGCGGTGAGGTCGCGCAGCTGGCCGGGGTGAGCATCGAGTACTACACCCGTCTGGAACAGGGCCGCGCCCGGCAGCCGTCCGAACAGGTACTGCATGCCCTCTGCGACGCGCTGCGGTTCGATGACATCGAGCGGCGGCATCTGTTCGCCCTCGCGGGCACCACAGCCGGGCACAAGGACCGGGCCGAGCACTCGTCACGGCTACGGCCGGCACTGCGACAGGTGCTGGAGTCGATGGATCTGGCCTCAGCTTTTGTCAGCGACCGGAACCTCACTGTCGTCGGCTGGAACACGTTGTGGGCGTTGCTGTTTCCCCAATTGGCCGAGCTGCCGTACCGGGAACGCAGCATGGCGCGCTGGACGCTGCTGGATCCGCGTGCTCGCCTGGTGTGGTGCGACTGGGAACGCGTCGCCCGCGACTATGTGCATGGGTTGCGGATGGCCGCCGCCGCCCAGCCGCGAAACCAGCGCATCGCCAACCTGATCGGTGAGCTGATGATGCGCTCACCCGAGTTCCCGGCGTGGTGGTCAGAACACCGCGTCCAGGAACGCAGCACCGGCCTCAAACGCCTCCACCACCCTGTCGCCGGTGACCTGGAACTGCAGTACGAGATCTTCACCTCGGTCGCCGACCCGGGCCAATCGCTCGTCGTCTACTGCGCGCCGTCCGGCTCGCCATCTCAGGAGCGCCTGCGACTGCTGGCCAGTTGGGGCAGCGAACCCGCCACCGCGACTACCCGGGACACCGCCGCCGAGTCCTGACCACCGCCCGAGCCGGGCGATCCAGCACCAGCACCACCCAGACACGACCCCGCCATACCTGCGGGGTCGATGCCGCCGTGCCCACGCACGCCCCGCGACCTGACACTCGTCCACGAAAGGACACCCGTAGTGAGCAAGACATTCCTGATCACCGGCGTCAGCACCGGCCTCGGACTGGCCATCGCCCGACGAGCCCTGGCGGCCGGGCACCGGGTCGCGGGCACCGTGCGCACCGAGCAGCACGCGGCCGCCTTCCAGGCACTGGACCCAGACCGCGCCCGGGCCTTCATCCTCGACCTGTCCGACGCGGACCGGATCGACCCCACGGTGCGGGCCGCTGAAGCGGAACTGGGCCCGATCGAAGTGCTCGTGGCCAACGCCGGCTACGGGCTCGAAGGCACCTTCGAAGAGTCATCGATGGCCGATCTGCGCCGCCAGTTCGAGGTCAACGTATTCGGCACGGTAGCGACCGTGAAAGCGGTCCTGCCCGGCATGCGGGAACGGCGCGGCGGCCACATCTTCGTCATCACCTCGATGGGCGGGCACACCACCTTCCCCGGACTGGCGTTCTACGAAGGCAGCAAACACGCCCTGGAAGGCATCACCGACACCCTCGCCCAAGAGGTCAACCAGTTCGGCGTGCGGGTCACCGCCGTAGCTCCCGGCGCGTTCAAGACCGACTGGGCAGGTAGGTCACTGGTCCGCGCACCACGCAGCATCGCCGACTACGACGCACTGTTCGACCCGATCCGGACCCGCCGCCAGGCCCTCGCGGGTCAGGGCATCGGTGACCCCGATCGCGCGGGCGACGCCATCCTCACCCTCCTGGACGCGGAGAAGCCTCCCGTGCATGTCCTGCTCGGCTCGGACGCGCTACGCCTGGTCGCCGCCGGGCGCCAACGCGTCCAGGACGACTTCGACGCCTGGGAGGAACTCAGCCGCTCCACCGACTCCACCGAAGGCGGAGTAACAGTCGGCTGACACCGGACAATTCACCAGGACCGCCGCCGGTAACGGCGTTGTGGCTACCGGTCCACCCGGAGACAGCGACAGCGCCACATCCGGCACATGCCGCACACGATGCACGTGTCCGCCGCCGGGGTCCTCCCTCACCGAGCTCCTGCCCGCCCGGCGCGGCGACGCCATCCGCCTTCGTTCGGCCCAACTCCCCACAATTCGGGGCCGTTGCGGCTCGAGGCTGCCCGGCGGAAGGATTGTGTCCTTCGGCAGCGCAGAGCTCCACGAGGTAGACAGTCCTGCTTGGACGGCGGGGAAGTCGGCCTCCAGCCCCATGGCGAAGGTGCTCATCCCGGTGGCGTCCGAGTCGTACGCCATCCGTAGCCGTTCGCGAAGCCGATGTCCCTCACGGCGTCGGAGGATGGGGCTGAAGTCCCTGACCAGGCGGGTGGTTTCGGCGATGTGCGTGCACCGCCCGCACAGGTCCTTGAGCCGGTCCCGGGCTTCCTCGCTGCGGCGCTCGGGGCGGCCGACGACCCAGCGCAGCAGACGGAGTAGTTGCCGATCGACCCCGGTCTCCCGGGGCGGATCACGGTCCAGGCTTCAGGCGAGGGCGCCCGGAGGTAGCGGCGGGGCTCTTCCAATCGCGGCTCGGCCGTGCCCACAAGACAACCCGTCGGCTCCCCGACGGAGAGACGTCGATCACAGTGCCGCACCGAACAGATGGTGCAAACTACACTCCTAAGAGCGATCCTTTCTCGACCCCACCGCCGATCGGAGCCGCGCCCATGGGTGAGCAGACCCAGACGCAGACCACGCCGCGCACAGTGGCGAAGATCCCGCCTGAGGTCCTCAGTCGTTTCGCCGACGCCGGCGTCGACCTCGAGTCGATGTTCTCCGCAGGACACCTCGGCAACCGCATGGGCGTAGAGCTCGTCGAAGCCACCTCCGACCGCGTCGTAGGCACCCTCCCGGTCGAGGGCAACACCCAGCCCTACGGCCTCCTGCACGGCGGCGCCTCAGCGGTCCTGGCGGAACACCTGGGCTCGATCGGCGCAACGCTGTACGCCGGCCCCACGAAGGTGGCGGTCGGTGTGGAACTGAACTGCACCCACCACAGGGGGCTGCGCTCGGGAACGGTCACGGGCACAGCAACGCCGGTCCACCGCGGCCGCACCATGGCGACCTACGAGGTCGTCATCACCGACGACCAGGACCGCCGAGTCTGCACCTCCCGTCTGACGTGCCTCATCCGGGACGTGGCCCCGAACGGGGCGGACGCGTCAGCTTGACGCCCTGCCGCGCTTCCGGCAGCGACACAGGGTCGTGAGAAGCCGTCAGGGATCAACTTGCCGGTCTGCCATGGCCGTTGGCTGCGGCGAGGAGGTCCGCGGCCGTCACTGGCGCCAACTCGGTATACCAACCGGCTGCGGCGGTGGGCTGCGGCCGAGCGGTCCCCCTGCCGTGCCCTCGCCAGTACGTTTCGACTCGCAGTCCGGTGCTCGTGGTGGTGGACGCGATCGTCTGCAGGACGACTTCGTGGCTGGTCGGTGGCCATCCGGGCCAGCACGGGCCCCGTTCAGCCCTTGAGGATCTTCATCATGTGGTGGTCGGCCAGGGCGAAGGGATGCCTGCTGTCCCCCGGTGTCGGTAGCGCGTAGTGCGTACTGTTCCGGTGTCGAACAGGGATGCTCCACCCCTGACGGCCCCCGCGCGTCTCCGCGGATCGGCTGCCCTCAGCTTCACCGGACTGCTGTGACAGCCCGGCGGCAGGGGTCCATCACCCCTGCCCGGTAGAAGTGGCGCCTCGGGGGGCACCTCGATCTTGTTCCACTGCGAAGTCGCCGGAGGAAAGCGGCATACGGTGATTGCCAGTCCGGTCTCGGCAGCCAGGGTGCGCCAGGGCAGTTCGCTCTTCCATACCCGGTAGCGGTAGCCGGGCGAGTCCCGGCGTCCGCGGTGATCAGTAGCTTCGTCGCGGTCGGCGTCTCGCGTCATACGCCACCGTGTTCACCGACGCCGCCTGCTCGACAAGGGCGTGGACACAGGGCCGTTGAACGGACGCTCCCCGCGACGGCTACTTCGTGTCGTCGGCGATGGAGCTGTCGCTGACGATGCTGGGCAGAAGGAAGTCCACGATGCGCTGCAGTTCCGTGGCCAGGTCTTCGGCCTTCAGATCGCCGCGACACCATCGGAACAGTGCCCCCAAGTAGGCGTCCCGCAGCAAGTACCCCACCTGTATAGGATCCACACCGGGCCTGACCCTGCCCTCCGCCACCCCGGTCCGGATCACGTTGGCGAAGGCCTCGGCCGTGCGTGGCGGTTCGGTGATCGGCAGGCCGGCCCGCACCCACGAGGTGAGCATGACCCGGTTGAGCCCCGGCTCCTCCTCCTCGTTGATCTCGGCCAGTGCCGTCATACATCGCCCGAGGGCGACGCACAGGTCGTCGTTCGTGTGCGTTCCCTGCCGCAACTTCTCCTCGAATCGCGCTTGGCGTTGGCTGCTCCAGGTGGTGACGAGCTCTTCCTTGTGCTGGAAGTGGTTGAAGAACGTGCCCCGCGCGACGTCGGCGCGCTCCGTGATGTCGTCGACCTTCGTCTGCTCGAAGCCCTTCTCGGCGAACAGACTCAGGGCAGCAGAGAAGATGCGTGCCCTCATCCGCTGCTTGTTGCGTTCGCGGCGGCCCGTAGCAACGGGTGCAACAGGGGATTCGGCAGACATACTTTCTCCAGCGACAAGGGAGTGGACCTTGTAACCATGTGTTGCGTGGCCCGTATGGCTGGGCCTGGTTCTCCACTGCGGGGTTTATACCAGAATTTAACTTTGATGCAAAGTATGCGTTTAGATCGCGGTCGACGCCATCAACTGGCCGATGCTCTCCCGGCCGAGCAGGCGCCCCACGGGCAGGTCTATGCCCATGGCGGCCCGTATGCGCTGCTGCAGTCTGACGGCCGTTATGGAGTCGAGACCGAGCTCGCTCAACGCGCGTCGGCGGTCGATGCGTTCGGGCGTCGTTCCGAGGAGCGCCGCGGCGTGCGTCAGAACGGCCGCCTCGGCGTCGGCAGACTGCTTGGGCGCAGGTTCGCTGGCGGCCTCCGCTGCCGGTGGTGCCGGCTCGGCCGCCCCGGCCTCTCGCCGTGGCGAGGTGTCCCGGGCGTCCGCCGCGCCGGTTGCGCCGGTCAGCTGCAAGAGCTGGACCCCGTGCAGCTCTGCCAGTGCGTGTTCCCCGTCGTCCGTGCGGATCACGACGTCCGCGCGGACAACGGAGTCCCAGGACGCTGTGCCGTCCTCCGCCACCGGTCGGAGCACGGCCGAGCTCCACACCGTCCCCTTCAGGTCGGTTGAGTCACCGTGCACTGTCACGGAGTCGATGCCAACGGGTAAATAGGTGTAGCTCATGCCGTCCGGTCCGCTGCGGGGCAGCACCGCGAGCAGCGGCTGCAGCGGTATCTCCCAGGCCGCGGGGTGTCCGGGTGCCGGCAGGCGCATCCGGGCCACCGCACGGTCCGCCCGTCGCCAGAGCCGGCTGACGCCCGCGAGGTCGCCGGGGACCTCGTATCCGTACCCCCGGACCTCGTCGTAGAAGTCCGGTCCTGACAGGTACTCGGTGCAGTGCGCGAGCAACGCGTCCAGGCTTTCGGTCGTGCCGCCGCCCTTGAGGGGGGACGAAGTGACGCGGGCCGTCAGGCAGGTCCGGGCCGGTTCGCTGGTTGACGCCGGGGCGACGACCTGGACCGTTGCGAGGTGGTCGGCACCCTCGGGACGCAGCTTGACCCGGAGGGAGGCCCCGTGTGCCTGCCCGTGGTCGACCAGTTCTCCGGTCAGTGCGATGTCCTCAAGGCGGTACTGCCCGCCGAGTTCGGAGCGTGCCGCGCTCAGCACGGCGTCGACGTACAGCATCGGTGGTACAACGGCTGTGCCGCGGAACGACACCCCCAACGCCTGGATGTCCAGTGGCCGTTCGTAGGTGTATCC
This sequence comes from Streptomyces barringtoniae, assembly GCF_020819595.1. Classification (GTDB taxonomy): domain Bacteria; phylum Actinomycetota; class Actinomycetes; order Streptomycetales; family Streptomycetaceae; genus Streptomyces; species Streptomyces barringtoniae. The sequence continues at coordinate 396,284 of NZ_JAJHNP010000007.1, read as the reverse complement.
GGTGGCCGCGGGGAGGGCCGCCGGTTCCCGCAGGTGCTCGTTGTCCCAGGGGTATCGGGGCAGTGGCACGGGGCGGGCCGCGCCCCGGAACCACCGGGAGAAGTCGATGCGGGCGCCTGCGGCATGGAGGCGTCCGGCCGCGCGGGCGAGCTCGACGCCTTCGTTCTCCTTCCGGCGCAGGGAAGCGACGGTGAGGTGCGGGGTACCGATTGCGTCCAGGGTCTCCTCCACGGCCGAGGTCAGCAGCGGGTGCGGGCTGATCTCCAGGAAGACGCTCTCCTCCTGTTTCGCCAGCTGCGCCACGGCACCGGCGAACCGCACGGGGCGCCGCAGGTTGTCCATCCAGTACCCGGCGTCGAGGGCCGTCCCGTGGACGAACTCGGCACGCACGGTGGAGTACAGCGGCAGCGACGTCTCGCGCGGCTCGAGGTCGGTCAGGGCGCCGAGCAGCTCGGACCGCAGCGCGTCCATATCAGGGGAGTGGGAGGCCACGCTGACGTTGACGAACCGGGCCAGCCGACCGCGCTCCGCCATGTCCTCGGCGAGCCTGCCAAGGCGTTCCGGATCTCCGGCGAGGACGGTGGAGTGCGGTGAATTCTCCACTGCGACGCACAGTGCGTCGGGATGACGGCCGGCGACCAGCTCTGCCTCGCCCGGGGACAGGTCGGTGGCCAACATCCGCCCCCGGCCGCCGAGCCTGCGCATGAGCCGGCTGCGGCGGCAGATGACTGCGGCTGCGTCGCGCACCGGCAGGGCTCCGGCGATCACGGCGGCGGCCGTCTCGCCCATGCTGTGCCCGATGCATGCGGAAGGGCTGACACCGAGATCCTGCCAGAGGGAGGCCAGTGACACCTCCATCGCCCACAGAGCCGGCTGGACCACGTCGATCTCGGTGGGAAAGTCCTCTTGCTCGCGTTTCAGCAATTCGATGACAGACCAGCCCAGTTCCGCCTGGATCGCGGCATCGCACTCGGCCATACGGTCACGGAAGGCGGGGAAGGCCTCGAGCAGCCTGCGCCCCATGCCCGGCCACTGCGCCCCCTGCCCCGGGAAGACGAACACCGTCTGCCGCTCCGCGCCGAAGCCGGCCTCGCCGCGTCCACCGTCGGCGATCTCCTCACCGGCCGCCAGCGCCTCCAGCCGGCCGGCGACCTCCTCGTGGCTGCTGCCGATCACCCACATCCGGTACGGGTGATGGTCGCGGCGCAGTGCGGCCGCGGCGCAGATGTCGCGCAGGGGCTCCTGATGGCCCGCGCCACCGGGCCGCAGATGGCGGGCGTAGGCTGCCGCGAGCCGCTTCAGGGATCGCTGCGAACGAGCGCTGATCACCAGCAGCTCGGGGCGCTCGTCCGCGGCGGCGGGTACGGCTTCGGCAGTGAGGCCGGAAGGGTACCGGCCTACGACGACATGGGCGTTGGTTCCCGACAGGCCGAAGGAACTGACCCCGAGGTACGTCTCGTCGCCCTCTTCGAGGGGTTCGTTCTCGGTGACCACGTGGATGCGGGAGTCCGGGTCGTCGAGCAGCGGATGCGGACTGTTCACATGGAGCGAGGCGGGGATCACGCCGTTGCGGGCGATCAGTACGGTCTTGATCAGTCCTGCGATGCCGGCGGCCGCCTCGGCATGGCCGATGTTGCTCTTCACCGAGCCGGTCCGAAGCGGCCGGTCCGGGTCGCGCTCCGAGCCCATCGCCGCTGCCAGCGCGGACAGTTCCACCGTGTCCCCGACGGAGGTGCCGGTGCCGTGCGCCTCCACGTAGCTGAGGTCGGCCGGGGTTATCCCGGAGCTGCGGCAGGCCTCGCGGAGCATCTCGGCCTGGCCCGAGACGGAGGGCTTGACGAGCAGCCCGCTGCTGCGCCCGTCGTTGTTCACCGCGCTGCCGGCGAGCACCGCCAGTATCGGGTCGCCGTCGCGCCGGGCGTCCGCGAGGCGCTTGAGCAGCACGACGCCGACACCGTCACTGCGCACGAACCCGCCGGCATCGGCGTCGGCGAACGCGCAGCGCCCCTCCGGCGAGAGCATGCCCGCCTGCGAGTAGGCGATGGAGTCCCGGGGCGAGAGGACCACGTTGGCGCCGCCGACGACGGCGAGGTCGCTTTCCCCGGTGAGCAGGCTCTGCCGGGCCATGTGCACCGCCACCAGGGACGAGGAGCAGGCGGTGTCCAGCACGATGCTGGGGCCGCGCAGGTCCAGCGCGTACGAGATGCGTCCCGAGGCCATGGCCCGCAACTGGCTGCTGATGGTGCGCCGGATGTCCTGCTCGGTCAGCGGCCGGTGCTCGTCGCCGTATTCGGCGGTTGCCTGGCCGACGAAGACACCGGTGCGGCTGCCGGCCAGGGCGGAGGGGCGGATGCCGGCGTCCTCCAGCGCCTCCCACACGACCTGGAGCAGGACGCGGTGCTGTGGGTCGATGGCGCGGGCTTCAGCGGGCGAGATGCCGAAGAAGCCGGGGTCGAAGGCGAAGGGATCGCTGATGAACCCGCCCTTTGCCGATACCGACTTGCCCGGGGTGGCCGGGTCGGGAGCGTGGTACGCGGCCGCGTCGTAGCGGTCGCCCGGAATCGCCGTGACGCTGTCGGCATTGCCGATCAGGTGCTCCCAGAACTCGTCGACGTTCGAGGCACCAGGGAACCTGCACCCCATGCCGATGACGGCTATTGAGCGATCGGACGCTGTTTCGGGCTGATCCATGTGGCATCCCCCTGCCTTCATGCATGCGTGAGCGAAGCGTCGGTGCTGCAGGAGTGATAGTCGTCCAAAGATTGATGCAAGGTCAAGATTGAACTCATGCCGCCTACTTGCATCGCTGGACATGAATATGCCCCTCACCTGCGCCGGTGCGGCCCGGGCCGATCTTTACTTGGCTTCCAGTTAAAAATGATACTTGCGTCCAAGCACGACTCGTGGTCCCATCTTGTCCGGCAGTTGACCAATCTCGAGGAGGCACCCGACATGCCGAGTGCGGAGATACGGATCAGCGGCGGCGATGCCGACGTCGCGTACGGCATCAACGGCAGCGGCCCGGCTCTGATGCTGGTGCACGGCACCGGAACCCGCGGTGACGCCTGGGCCCAGCAAGTCGAGGCGCTGAAGGGGAAGTTCACCGTCGTCACCCCGGACCTGTCCGGTTCCGGTGGAACGGTCGACCATGGCGGGCAGCTGACCCTGGGCGACCTGGTCGCCGAGGTGCTGGCGGTGGCCGACCACGCCGGCCTCGACACCTTCCACCTCGCCGGCCACTCCCTCGGCGCGGTGGTGGCGCTCCGCCTCGCAGCCGAGCATCCCGAGCGCGTGCGCTCGGTCGTCTCACACGCAGGCTGGGCGTACACCGACCAGCGGATGACGGCCGACTTCCGCTACTCGCTCGATCTGCTGCGCACCGACGCGGAGTCGGGTACCTCACTCGTCCCGCAGATGTTCCCCCTGGCCACCCTCGGCCCCCGGTACTGGGCGGCGACGGACGAGGCGTCGCACCAGAAGCTCGTCCAGCAGATCGCGGAGAACGCCCAACCCGGCACCGCGCGGCAGTTCGAGGTCGGCCTCACCGTCGACCTGCGTCCGCTGCTCGGCCGCATCGCCGCGCCGACGCTGGTCTTCGCCAGCGCACATGACCGCGTCTGCGGAGCGGACCAGCAGCAGTTGCTGCGCGAAGGGATCCCTGGCGCCTCCTACGCCGAGATCGATACGGGTCACAACGCGCTGGCGGAGGACCCTCAGGGGTTCGCCGCGGTGCTCGGCTCGTTCCTCACGCAACACGCCGGCACCTGAGGACGACGTCCGCGGACCTCGGCCCCTGGCCCCCGCAACACACCGAAAGTTGGAGGAAGTTCATGTCCGTTTGGCTGATCACCGGCAGCTCCCGTGGCTTTGGCCTGCACATCGCCCGGGAGGCGCTGGACCGCGGGAATCAGGTCGTCGCGACGGCGCGCGACGCGGAGGTCGTGCGCGCCGCGCTCGGCGAGTACGGCGATGAGGTGCTGGCCCTGCCGCTCGACGTGACCGACGAGCGGCAGGCACAGGAGGTGGCGCAGGCCGCGGTCGAGCGCTTCGGCCGGATCGATGTCCTGGTGAACAACGCCGGGCGGGGGCTGCTCGGCGCCGTGGAGGAGGCCTCATCGGCCGAGGTGCGCGCGGTCTTCGACGTCAATGTCTTCGGTCTGCTCGCCGTCACCCGGGCGGTGCTGCCGCACCTGCGCCGGCAGCGCGCCGGCCGGATCCTCAACATCAGTTCTGTCGGCGGATTCACCGCCGGCTCGGGCTGGGGCGTCTACAACAGCACCAAGTTCGCCGTCGAGGGACTCAGCGAGGCCCTGCGCGCCGACCTCGCCCCGCTCGGCATCCACGTCACCATCGTCGAACCCGGAGTGTTCCGTACCGATTTCCTGGACGACTCCTCGCTGCACCGCACCACTGCGATCGACGACTATGCGCAGACCGTCGGCAAGACCCGCGAGTGGGCGGTGGAGACGAACCACCAGCAGCCCGGCGACCCGGTCAAGGCCGCCCGGGCGATCGTCGCCATGGCCGAGTCGGACGCGCCCCCGATGCGCCTGCCGCTCGGCGCGGACTGCGTCGCCCGCATCGAGAGCAAGCTCGAGGGCGTCGCCAAGGAGCTCGACGCCTGGCGGGAGGTCGCGCTGGACACCGCCGTCTGACCAACCGTCTCCGGAAAGGAGGACTCCGATGCGCTCGGTGAGTTCGGCCGGACGGGTGGACCCGCGGGTCTGGCTACTCGCGCTGGGAACATTCGCAACCGGCACCGACCTGTTCATCGTCACCGGACTGCTGCCGGCAGTGGGACGGGACCTGCATCTCTCGACGGCACTCGCGGGCCAGACCTCCACCGCGTTCGCCGCCACGTACGCGGTGGGAGCGCCGATCCTGGCCGGGCTCACCGCCAAGTTCCGACGCAAGCCGCTGCTCATCGCGGTCATGCTGGTCTTCGGCCTCGGCAACGCCCTGTCGGCCGTCTCGGCCAACTTCACCGTGCTGCTGATCAGCCGTGTCATCACCGGTGCAGGCGCCGCTCTGTACTCGGCCAACGCCTCCGCGGTCGCCGCCCGCATCAGCCCGCCCGAGGTGCGCGGACGGGCCCTGGCCATCGTCTACGCGGGCATGACCAGCGCCATCGCCCTCGGTGTGCCGATCGGCAACTGGGTCGGCGAACTCTCGTCCTGGCGCTGGGCCTTCGGCCTGGTTGCCTTCCTCGCGGCCTTGACGGTCGCCGGCATCCAGTTCTTCCTGCCGGACGTGCCCACCGGGCCCGGTGCCACGGTACGGGAGCGGATGGCCGCGATCCGGATCCCGCAGGCTCCCACGCACCTGCTGGTGACGGCCCTGTGGACCGCCGGCACGTTCACCGTCTACACCTATCTCGGCTCCATCCTGGAGCAGATCACAGGACTTTCCGCCGGTCAGCAGTCGTGGGTTCTCCTGCTCTTCGGCGTCGGCAGCTTCGGTGGCGTCTTCGTCGGCGGACGGCTGGCCGACCGGTTCGGCTCGGTCGTCGGCCTCACGCTCACCATCAGCGCGCTGGGCATCTGGCTGGTCGTGCTCACCCCGGCCATCCGCTGGCCGCTGGCCGCGGCGGTCGCCGTCGGAGTATGGGGCCTGGTGCACTGGCCCAGCTTCCCGCTGCTGCTGCACCGGGCCCTGGGCATCGGCGGTGACCGCGGCGACATGCTCCTCGCGCTGAACAACAGCTCCGTCTACGTGGGCCAGATGGCCGCCGCCGCGGTCGGCGGGCTGCTGGCCAACGCGGGCATGCTCCGCTGGAACCCCCTGGCCGGCGCCGGCTTCGAGGTGCTCGCCGGCCTCGCCCTCGTCGTCAGCGTGGGCGCACTCCGCGGACGCGGCCGCAAGGGCCCGCTGCCGGCGGCGGCGCCCACGGAGGCCGGGGAGTCCAGCCCCGCGCTGCGGGGGTGAACGGCGCCCCGGCCCCATCCCCGCGCCGTATCGCCGGCGGCCGGGTGCCTACGAAGGAATTCCATCCCGAAGGAAGGACGCAGCATGCCCGCTCACCAGGAGATGGAGGTCGCGGTGGGGCCCCGCCTCGACCCGGAGGTCCGCGCCCTCGCGGACGGGCCGAACTTCGCCGCCCTGACCACCCTGATGCGCGACGGAACCCCGCAGACCCAGATCGTGTGGGTCTCCACCGCGGGTGACTACCTCGCCCTCAACAGCGAGGTGGCCCGGCAGAAGGTGCGCAATCTGCGCCGCGACCCGCGGGCCACCATCACCGTCTGGCAGCACGACGACCCCCTGAACTTCGCCGAGATACGCGGCCGGGTGGTCAAGGAGATTCTCGGCGCCGAGGCCCGCGACCACATCGACGAGCTGTCCCGCAAATACCTGGGCGCCCCCTTCGCCGACGAGTTCATCGCCTCGGACCGCGTGCTGCTCCTCGTCGAACCCGACCGGCAGCTCGTCCGCAACCACGCGCGCTGGGTGGCGGGCCTGCCCCAGCACCAGCACCAGCACCAGCACCAGCACCAGCACCAGCACCAGTGACCCGGAATCGTCCACTCATGCGTGAGGAGTCACCGTGAAACGCCGCATCCTGATCATCGGAGGGGGCATCGGCGGTCTCGCCGCCGGCGCCGCGCTCGGGCAGCAGGGCATCGAGACCACCGTCGTCGAGATCCAGTCGGAGAACCGCGTCGCCGGCGTCGGCATCAACATCCCGGGTAACGCGTTGCGGGCCCTGAAACAACTCGGTCTGCTCGACGACGTCCTCGCCCACGGCTTCACCTTCGACCGTGTCGATTTCCACGACTCCGCCTCCCGGCTGCTGCTTGCGCTGCGGTCGAAGCTGGGGGTCGGCGGCGTACCCGCCAACTGCGCCATCCAGCGCAGGGATCTGGCCCGGATCCTGGAGAAGGCCTGTGTCGACGCAGGAACCAAGGTCCGCTATGGCACCTCCGTGGACGAGATGCGGACCACCGCGAACGGCGGGGTCTCGGCCACCCTCACCGACGGCAGCACCGAACGCTATGACCTTGTGGTCGCGTTCGACGGAATCCGATCCTCGTTCCGTAAGGCGGCCCTCGGCGTCGAGCCCCGGTTCACCGGCTACTCGGTGTGGCGGGTGGCCCTCGAGCGGCACGCCGACGTCACCCGGAACATGTACTTCCAGGGCATGGGCACCAAGGCGGGCCTCTTCCCGCTCAACCAGGATGTCATGTACCTGCTCCACGTGACGCCGGAGCCGGGCAATCCCCGCCACCCGCGGGAGCGGTTCCACGGCCTTCTCACCGAGCGGCTGGCCGGCTACACAGGTCTGATCGGCGAACTGCGCGACAGCATCAAGCCCGACGACGACATCGTGTACGCGCCGATCGAGGAGGTGCTCCTCCCGCTGCCCTGGTACCACGAAGGGCTGCTGCTGCTCGGCGATGCCGCCCACGCCATGGCGCCGCACCGTACCCAGGGCGCGGCCATGGCCATCGAGGACGCCGCCGTACTCGGCGAGGTGCTCGGCCGGGACGGCGAACTCCCCGGTCTGCTGGCGGAGTTCCAGGAACGCCGCTTCGGCCGCGTCAAGATCGCCCAGGACGCCTCCCGCAACATCCTCCTGGCCGAGATGAACACCACCGACCAGGCAGCCCTCGACCGGCAGACCGACTTCCTCGAGAACGGCCTGGAAGCGGTGGCCCACCAGGTGGACGACGCGCTCAACCAGCCGTTCTGACGCCGCACCGCTCCGAAGGGACGAAAGCGTGACCACCACTCCTGACCACCCGCCCGCCCCGCACCGGCCGCCTGCCGGGGAGGCGGACTTCGACGCCCATGTCCGCGCGATGATGGCCTGGCACTTCGACGAGCGCACGGGCTCACCGTTCTGGCTGGCCCGCCGCGCACACCTGGGCTTTGATCCGCGCGCCGATGTCACCGGCGCGGCCGACCTGCTGCGCTTTCCCGATGTCAGCCGCGAACTGCGCACCGCCCCGGCGGCCGACCTCATACCCAGGGGTGCCGCACCGGGACAGGTCTTCCGTGTCTACGAGTCCGGCGGCACCACCGGCGCCCCCAAACGGATCGTGGACGGTGCCTACCGCTCCCGGATGGGCGCCTGGACCCGGCAGCGGCTGACCGACCACGGCGTACCCGAGACCGGCGACTGGCTGCACCTGGGGCCCACCGGCCCGCATGTGGTGGCCTTCGACACCTCTCGCTACGTCGAGCCCTCCGGCGGCCTGTGCTACACCGTCGACCTCGACCCGCGCTGGGTCAAACGCCTGCTCGCCTCCGGCCGGCAGCAGGAGGCCGACGACTACATCGACCACCTCCTCGACCAGGCTCGCGAGGTCCTGCTGAGCCAGCCGGTGCGCATCCTGAGCACCACACCCCCGCTGATCGAGGCCATCTGCGCCCGGCCGGACCTGTACGAACTCGTCGCATCCCGCATCGAGGCCATCATCTGGGCCGGCACCTCCTTCAGCCCGGAGAGCCTGCGCCTTGTCCAGGAGGACTTCTTCCCCGCCGCCCGCCTGGTCGGGATCTACGGGAACAGCCTCATGGGTGTGGCCCCGCAGCGCGTACGGACGCCGGAGGACGACCATGCCTGCGTCTTCGAGCCGTTCGCCGAGACCACCCGCCTGGACCTGGTGGACGAGGACGGCAGGCAGGTCGGCTACGGCGAGCGCGGCCGGGTCAGGGTGAACCTCGTAAGCGAGGAGATGTTCCTGCCCAACGTGCTGGAACGGGACAGCGCCGTGCGGGTCCGGCCGGCCTCGGACGGTGGCGTCGACGGCCTCGCGGAGGTGGCGAGCGTGGCGACCTACGAGGACGCCGACGTCGTGGAGGGGGTGTACTGAGTGCTCGTCATCGATCCCTTCGTCGCCGGTGAGAGCCGGCCGAGCGCCGACCGCAGCGTGCTGACCGACGTGCACGGCGAACCGCTCGCGGACGTCGGCCTCGCCCCCAGGCTGGCCGCCCAGGCCGCCGTCAACCGACTGCGCCGCTCAGCCGATGGCCGGCCACCCGAGCCGGAGGTGTTCCGCACGGCCGCGCAGCTGTTTGCGACGGCCGAGCTGAACGGCGAGAGCGCCGACGACTATGTGCGCCGCACCGTGCGCGCCACCGGTCTCGCGTCCACCACCGTCCGGCGTGCCCTGACGGACATGGCCGCCGAGATCGAGGAACTGCCCGCCACCACCGCGGCGGACCTGCCTGCCGCGCAGTTACGTCCGACCCACCGCGTCCACCGCGCACCCTCGGGCCGGGTCTTCACGGCCGTGATGGCCAGCAACCACCCGCAGCCGCACGCCACGTGGGTGCAGCCGCTCTACCACGGCTACAGCGTCGTCGTCCGGCCCGGCAGCCGCGATCCGTTCACCCCTCGCCGGCTGGCCGCCGCGCTGCTGTCCGCCGGGCTGCCACCGGACAAGCTGGCCTTCCTGCCGAGCCCGCACGCCGTCGGTTCGTTCCTGCTGAACGCCGCCGACCGCGGCATCATCTACGGCAACGAGCAGGCAGTGAGCACCTGGACCGATCACGCTCGAGTGGCCACCCGCGGCCCGGGGCGCTCCCGGGCCCTGCTCGACGTGCCCCTGACCGACGCGCTCCTGGATCACCTGACCATGAGCGCCGCCTTCGACGGCGGCACCCGTTGCACCAACCTCTCAGCCATCCTGACCAGCAACGACGTCCACGACACCGCGGCCAGGCTCGCCGGACGGCTGGCGCGCATCCCGGTGCTGCCCGCCACGGACCCGGAGAGCGAGCTCCTCGTCGTCGGGCGCGAGCGCGCCGACGCGCTGCGCCGGCAGATGGCGAAGCTGGCCACCGAACTCACGGACCACAGCACCCCGCTGTACGGCGACGATTTCCTCGTCGACCTCGGCGACGGCTCCTTCCTGCCGCGCCCCATGGTCCTCGCCGCCGACCGCGCGGACCATCCGGCCGTCGGTACGGAGCTGGCCTTCCCGTTCGTCGTGGTCGCCCCCTGGAGCCCGGCCGACGGCATCGCACCGCTGCGGCCGTCGCTGGTGCTCAACCTGCTGACCGACAACGCCGCGATCATCGGACAGGCCCTGCTCGACCCGTCCGTCCGGAAGATCACCCATGGTGCCGTCCTGCCCTGGGACCTGGTGCCGGGCATGCCGCACGACGGCAACTACACCGAGTTCCTCCTGGACGCCAAGGGCGTCGTCACACCGGTCGGATGACCCGGCCGCCGACCGCTCACCACACCATCGGGAGTCTCACCATGTCCAGCCCGACCAGAACCACCGTGCCCGCGTCCGCGCGCTTTGCACGGCTGCCCTCGCTGACCGGCATGCGGTTCTTCGCCGCGTTCATGGTCTTCCTCTTCCACTCCACGCTGCCGCCGTACACCCCGTTCAGCGGCGGCAGCGCCGAATCCGTCACGCATGCCGTCAGCAAGGCGGGCTGGCTCGGTGTCGGGTTCTTCTTCGTACTCAGCGGATTCGTGCTGACCTGGTCGGCCCGCCCGGGCGACAGGCCCCACCAGTTCTGGCGGCGCCGGCTCGTCAAGATCTACCCCAACCACGTGGTGACCTTCGTCGCCGCGCTGGTGCTGTTCGCCTGGGCCAAGAACACCTGGAAGCAGGCACTGCCCAACCTCCTGCTGCTGCACACGTGGATCCCGGACGCGAAGACGTTCCAGAGCGTCAACCCGCCCAGCTGGTCGCTCTCCGTCGAGATCGTCTTCTACCTGTGCTTCCCCTGGCTGCACCGGGTGATCCAGCGCATCCGGCCGGAGCGGCTGTGGCTGTGGGTGGGCATCCTGGGCGCCGCCGTGTTCGTCGTCCCGGCCATCGCGTACGCGGCCCTGCCCGACTCGCCCGTCATGCCGCTGGGGTTCCGGGCCTCCGTGTGGCAGTACTGGTTCGTCTGGCAGCTGCCGCCGTTCCGGATGATCGAGTTCGCCGTGGGCATCCTGATGGCCCGCATCGTCATGACCGGCCGCTGGATCAACTTCCGGGTCGCCCCGGCGCTGCTCCTGGTCGCCGTCGCCTACCTGGTCGAACTGTTGTGGGTGCCGTGGCTGTTCGGGATGAGCGCCGTGACGCTGATCCCGGTCGCGCTGCTGATCGCCGCGATGGCCACGACCGATATCGCGGGTCGGCGCTCGGTCCTGCGGCACCGGGTCTTCGTGTGGCTCGGCGAAGTCTCGTTCGCCTTCTACCTGGTCCATGACATCACCGTGCACGTCTTCGTCGAACGCTTCGGCCTCAGCCCGGTGCACAGCGCCCCGGTCGCGGCCGGACTGCTCGCCCTGGAGGCAGGCATCAGTGTCTTCTTCTCCTGGCTGCTCTACATCGGCGTGGAGCGGCCGCTGATGAACCGCTTCGGGCGCACCCGCCCGCCGCTGCCGCGCGACTCCGCGGGCGACACCGGCAGCACCGAGCCCGGCGACAAGCCGGCCGAAGCGGTGCGGGCGCACTGAGGCGCGCGTCATCCCAGCCGGGGTGGCCGCGCCACGTCCCCCGGGCGTGGCCACCCCTCCCCCGCACCGGCGCGATCGCCGGACGTTCCCTCTCCAGCACACCACGGGCAGCCCAGGAGACCAACGATGACCACCCTCCAGCCGACGATCGAACTGAGCGCCAGTACCCGCATGCTGCTGGCCTGTGACGGTTCCACCACCCTGCTCCTGCAGGCCCTCATCGGCCACGAGCTGTCGATCCGGGTCGACGCCCAGGGCGACACCCCGGCAGGCCGGCTCCCGCACGGCATACGTTCCGCGCTCGGACTCGCGGACACCGCCGTCGTTCTGGAGCGCCGCTCCTGCCTGGTGACCTCCGAACAGGAGGTGGTCAGCATCAACCGGGTGGTGTTCGACGAGGTTGCACGCAGCCGGATGGGGGTGCCCGACTCCGTTACCCCCATCGGCATCCAGCTTCGCGACCAGCACGTGCACCAGCACCGTGAGCAGCTGTCCACCGGACTCATGCGCTGGCGGGACAGCCTCACCGACCGGTGGGTGGACTCCGCCTTCAAGGAGTACGTCATCCACTACGCCGCAGGCGGCCGGGCCTATGTGCACGAGCAGTTCAATCCGCACATAGTGCAGCTCGCGGATGACTAGGCCCGAGTTACCACTCCGCCTGATCGCCGTTCGACACAGCGAAGGAACTCTCATGTCCCAGGCCTTTGCGGATGCTGAAGAAGCGGCCCGTACCCCACACTCCCACGCCGGAGACCAGACCGGCTGGCGCTTCTACCGAGCGGGCCAGCAGCCCTCCTGGGCGGATCCGGCCCGGCGTGACGAGGTCTGCGCCGACCTCTCCGGCCGTCCCGTCCTCACCCGGCTGCCCGACTTGCTCCAGCTGCGCCGCGAACTCGCCGGCGTCGCGGCCGGCGACGGCCATGTGCTCCAGGCCGGCGATTGCGCGGAGGACTTCGCGGAGTGCACGCCCGAGCACGCAGCGCGCAAGGAGAGGGCCCTCGTGCGCCTCGCCGACACCGTCGCGGTCTCGACCGGAATTCCGGTCGTCCGGATCGGCAGGCTCGCGGGCCAGTTCGCCAAACCCCGGTCAGCTCCCACGGAGGACGTGGGCGGCCGCCTGCTGCCGGTCTTCCGCGGCCACATCGTCAACTCCGAGGTCCCGGAGGCGGCATCCCGCAGGCACGACCCCGACCGCATGCTGCGCGCCTACCGGGCCGCCAAGACGGTGGCCGATGCCCTCGACGGACGCCGCGGCCAAGATCCGGTGGTCGGACAGCGCACCTGGATCAGCCATGAAGCCCTGGTGATGGACTACGAGACGGCCCTGGTGCGGTTCGACGAGTCCGCAGGCGGCTGGTTCCTGGGCTCCACCCACCTCCCGTGGATAGGAGAGCGCACGCGGCACGGCGAAGGCGCGCACGTCCGGCTGCTGGCGGACGTGATGAATCCGGTTGCCTGCAAGGTGAGCGGCAAGGCGAAGGTGCGGGACCTGCTCGACGTGGTCGAGCGTCTCGACCCCGGGCGTGAGCCCGGCCGCCTGACGCTGATCGCGCGGTTCGGGAAGGACGACGTGCGCACGCTGCTGCCGGCTCTCGCGCAGGCCGTGAAGAACGCGGGTCACCCCGTCGTCTGGCTCTGCGACCCGATGCACGGCAACACGTACAAGGCCGCGAACGGACTCAAGACCCGGCGCCTTGAGGATGTCTGCGACGAGGTCCGGGGTTTCGTCTCCGCCCTGCGCGGCGTCGGGGTCCGCCCTGGCGGCCTGCATCTGGAGACCGCCGCCGAGCACGTCACCGAGTGCGTGGGCGCAGACGTGCCGGACGAGGCGGCCCTGGCGGCGCGTTACACCAGCCTCTGCGACCCCCGGCTCAATCCGGTGCAGGCGGGTCTGGTCGTCGACACCTTCGTGTCGGCCCTCTAGAGGAGGTCTCTCATCGACTTCGACACCGGGCACCCGCCCTTCTGCGTACTCCTGGGCCCCGATTACTCAGGCAAGTCTTCGTCACTGGACCAACTCGCCCGGACAGCGCCCCAGTGGCAGCTCCTCTCCGTGGACGACACCCGCCTCGCTCCCGAGCACGCCCTCATAGCCCGACTGCGCCGGAACGTCGTCAAGGATGTGGCGCCGCACCCGGGCGCCTGGTCCCCGGAGTTCTTCGCCACACTTGTGCAGACCGCCGTCGTCCACCTGCGCGACCAGCTGCTGCGCGCCGACGCCGGCACCCCTGTTGTCGTCGACTCCTACTACTACAAGCTGCTGGCGAAATGCCGCCTCGCCGGAGCCGGGGAAAGCCCTCTGCTCGCCTGGTGGCGCACCTTTCCCCGGCCGAACCGGGTGATCTACCTCGACGTACCGCCTGAAACGACCTGGCAGCGCAGTCGGCAGGGGGCCGGTCTCAACCTCCTGGAGCACTACGGTGCGCAGCCGGACCGGGACGGCTTCAGGCGGTACCAGACCGATCTGGCCAAGGTCATGAGGGACGAAATCCAGGACCTGCCCGTCACCGTCATCGAGGAAATGGACCGTCCGGAGTCCACCGCGGCGGCGATACGAGAGGTACTCACCCATGAGTTTGGCTGAAGCCTGGGCCGACCCCGCCCGGTTACGGCGCTACCGCGAGCGCGTCCTTGCCGAACGGCAGGTCCTGCGGGCTGCGTTCGCCGACCCGGTCGGCCACCAGCGGCGGGTGCTGAGCGACCTGCTGGAGTTCAACGCGGGTACGGAGTACGGAAAGCGGCACGGCTTCGCCCGCATCCGCAGCCTCACCGACTACCGCAGGGCCGTCCCCGTACAGACGTACGCCGATCTCGAGCCGTGGATCGAGCGGGCCGCGGGCGGCGAGCAGAACGTCCTGACCGCCGACCGCCCCACAGTGTTCTTCACCAGCAGCGGCAGCACCGGCGCCCACAAGAAGATCCCGGTGACCCCCCGCTTCATGCGCACGACCTTCTTTCCCTTCTACTACGCCGCGTGGGCGCCCCTCATCGAGCACTTCCCGGACATCCTGGATTCTCCCGGCGCGGTCCTGAATCTCAAGCACGACCCCATCGCGGCCCCGCCCACCACAGCCTCCGGCCGCCCGCATGTCGGCGCCAGCCAGGTCGACTTCGGCGCCGCTTTCGGGGAACCGCTGTCCGCAGAGCCCGGCACCGGCGCCCCCTGGGCCACGCTAGCCGTGCCCGTCGCGGCGGATCAGCACGCGGAGAAGATGTATCTGCGGCTGCGCCTCGCGGTGGAGAGCGACGTCCGCTGCATCATCGGCATCAACCCGGCGATGGTCGCCGCCGTGCCGTACCAGCTGAATCTGTGGTGGCCCCGCATCGTCAAGGAGGTCCGCGACGGCACGCTCGGCGGACTGCCGCACCGCACCCCCAACCCCGCCCGCGCCACCGAACTCGAGCGCCTCGCCCACCGTCACGGCACCGTGCGCCCGTCCCACATCTGGCCCCGCATGCGTGCTCTGTTCTGCTGGACCACCGGGCCCGCCTCGCTGTATCTCCCGCGGCTGCGCGAGGAGTTCGGCCCCGATGTTGCCGCCCTGCCCGCCCCCGTGGCCGCCTCCGAAGGCCCGGTGGGCGTGGCCCTCGACCGGCACGCCTGTGCCGGCAGCCTCGTGGTGAACGCCGCGGTGTACGAGTTCGCCGACGCCGACCGGGACCTCGGCCCCGACACCGCCACCCTCCAGCCCCATGAACTGGAGGCGGACCGCGACTACCACGTGGTGTTCAGCCACGTCGGCGGGCTCTACCGCTACGCGGTCGGCGACGTCGTACGCGTCGTCGACCATCGGGACGGCGTCCCCCGCCTCGCGTACACCGGCCGCGCCAACCGCTCCGACCACGCCGGCGAGCGGCTGCGCGACGCCCAGGTGATCAGGGCCCTGCACAGTGCGCTGCATGCCACCGGTCTCGAGTTGCGCAACGCCGCCTGCCGGGTCACCGAATCCCCGCACCGTTCCGCGGGCTACGAATTCGCCGTCGCCCTGCGCACCCCATGGAGCCGGGACGAGTCCGACCGCTTCACCGCCCTCCTCGACGAGGCCCTGCAGCGCGAATCGGCCGACTACCGCACGGCACGCACTCGGGGCCGGCTGTCCGCGCCGGCACTCCTTCACCTGGACTCCGATGCCTTCCTGCGCGAGTGGCAGGCCCGGGTCGAGAGCGGCATCCGGCCCACTCAGGTCAAGGACCGGCTGTTCAGGCAGGACCCGCAGCAGTGGGCCCGGCTGACCGGGCAGGGCCCCGAACGGCGGGGCACAGCAGCCCCCTGAGCCTGGCCGGCGACGAGCCGCCGCGTGCCGGCGCACCGACCAACCGGAGGACCGACATGGGTACATCACTGGACGCCGTCGAGCGCACCGCGCTTCTCACCGCCGCCCTGCGGGCCGCCGAGACCAAGCGCGCGGACCGGCTGTACGAGGACCCGTACGCCGCCGACCTCGCCGGAGACATCGGCCCCGAACTGCTCGCCGAGGTGCGTCACGTCACCTTCCCGCCGGGCCGCGAGCGCACCGTGCCGAGCACCCCCGACTACAACGCGATCCGCACCCGGTTCTTCGACGACTACCTCCAGGAGGCGGCCGAGGACCCGGGCACCACGCAGATCGTGCTGGCCCCGGCCGGCATGGACTCCCGCGCCTACCGCCTGAACTGGCCCGACCGGGTGCGTTGGTTCGAAGTCGACCGTCCGGCCGTACTCGCGTACAAGGACGAGCGGTTCGGGGCGGCCGAGCCGCGCACTGCCCACCGGAAGGTCGCCGTCGACCTCACCTCGCCCGACTGGGAGGCCTGCCTGAAGGCCGCGGGATACGACCCCACCGTCCCCTCCACCTGGCTGCTCGAAGGGCTCCTCTACTACATCCCCGAGCCCGACGCCCACCGCATCCTCGAGCGGGTGGCCGCGATCTCGGCCCCCGGCAGCCGTGTCGCCGCCGACATCGTCAACTCCGCCGCCCTGACCCTGCCCCACATGCGTGGCCTGCTCGATGTCTTCAGCGGTTGGGGGTGCCCCTGGCTGTTCGGCACGGACGAGCCGGAGGAGCTCTTCGGCCGCCACGGATTCGACGTGCGGGCGACCCAGCCCGGCGAGGCGGGCGCCGACTTCGGGCGTTGGCCCGATCCGGTGCCCCCGCGCAGCGAGCGCCACGTGCGCCGTGTCTTCTTCGTCCACGGGCGGCGGCGCTGACATGCCGACCGCAGTGATCGCCGGCGGAAGCGTCGCCGGACTGGCGAGCGCGCTCGCGCTGTCCGGTATCGGGTACCGCGTCCTGGTTCTGGAGCGCGCCCCGGAACCGCCCCAGTCGTCCACAGCCGACGCCACGTGGCAGCGCCCGACCGTGCCCCAGGGCCTGCAGTCGCACACGCTCACCTCGCTCGGCGTACGCGTCCTGCGCGAGCGCGCACCACAGGTGCTGGCGGACGCCAGGGCCGCGGGCGCGCCCCTCCTCGACCTCACCCAGGCGCTGCCCGCCGAAGCCACCGACAGTGCCCGGGAATCCGGCGACAGCGAACTGGTCGCGCTCGGCTGCCGCCGCTCCAGTCTGGAGATCCTGCTGCACCGAACGGTCGGCAACGTGGCCGACGTCACCATCCGGCACGACACCACCGTCGTCGGCCTCGAACTCCACCCCCGGCACCGGAGTGTGGAAGCCGTCGTCACCGGCACGGGCGAGCGCATTCCCGCCGACATCGTGGTGGACGCGACCGGGCGCCGGGCGCTGTCCCGCCGCTGGCTGCACGGCGCCGGAGTCCCCCTGGCCGCCGACCGCACCAGCCCGTCCGGGCTGGTCGGCCACACTCGCTTCTACCGGCTGACCAGCCGCACCCTGCCGGGGCCACTCAGCCGCGGCCATGGTGTCGGAGACGTCTTCGGTCACTACGCGGGTGTGCTGCACCCCGGCGACAACGGCACCTTCTCCATCGCCCTGGGCTCCCTGCCGGGCGACAAGGCGTTGCAGGGCCTGCGCACCCGCCCCGGGTTCGCCGCAGCCGCCCGCGCCACCCCGGGCCTCGCCCCCTGGCTGGAGGACGGCGTCAGCTTCCCCATCTCTGCGGTGCGGGTGATCTCCAGTCCGCCCAACACCCTGCGGGGGGTGGCCGGTCCGCAGCAGTGGCCGGTCCCGGGCCTCTTCCAAGTCGGCGATGCCGCCTGCATCACCAACCCGCTCTTCGGCCGCGGCATGTCGCTCGCCCTCGACCACGCCTTCCGGCTCGCGGACCTGCTGGCCGAACAGCCCGACATCGGCATCGCGCAGCGCCGGGCGGTCGCCCGTATGACCCACGAACTGTTCCTGCCCTGGTACGAGCAGTCCGTGGGATCCGACCGGCTCCGCATCGCCCGCTGGCAGGCCGCCGTCGACGGCGCCCCCGCTGTGCCTGTGCCCCATGGCGATCTGCCCACCACCGAGGAGATCGTGAACGCGGCCCGCAGCGACGGCACGGTGTGGCGGGGACTCATGCGCATGCTCATGACCTTGTCCACGCCCGCGGAGCTCTTCGACGACGACAAGTTCCTCGCCCGGGTCAGGCAGGCGGCCTCCGCCGGTCCTGCACCGTCCCCGCCGCTCAGCCGTGAAGAGCTCGTACGCCGTGTCACCTCGGCAGGAGGGACTCGCAGATGACGACCCTTTCCGTGGCAGGCCCCCGCCCGCGGCCGGACGCGGTGGACCGGCCCCGGGTGCTCCTTGCGCCCATCACCGTCACTCCGTCCAAGCCGCTCACTCCGAGCCATCTCAAGGGGCTGCTGTGGACGGACGTGATGTACCGGGCGACCCGCCCCCTCGCGGACGTTGCCTACCGCTACAGCCACACCACCTACCACCCCACCGAACAGACCCTGGGATTCTGGGAGTTCCTCGACCGCAGCCGTGGTGCCACCGACTACGGCGACTTCACCGAGGAACGGATCGGTGAGCTGTACGTCGCCTTCCGCGCGGCCGAGCGCGCACCCGCGCAGGCGTTGCTCCCGTACGCCGAAGCGGTCGAACGCGGCTGGGTGCATCCGGTGAGCACCCGCATCCTGCAGCTGTGGTCCGAGCACTACGCGGCTCTCGCCCTGCACAACCCGGGACTCCTGCAGCACCAGCCGCCCGGCTTGGGCCTGGACGCCGTCCTTGAACGGCTCACCGGTCTTGGCATGTGCCTGGACCAGCGCGAGGTGGGCGGTCCCGTCTACCTGGACCTCACCCGCTTCGGACTGAACCTGCGCCGGCTGGTCGCTGCGGACGGACGGCCGAACTACCTTGCCTGTGCCCTGCGGGAGCTCATTCCGCTCGCCCCGGACTTCGACGAAGTGGTACTTCTCTACGATCACGAACTCGACCCCGACTACCGGCAACTGGAGCGGGTTCTGACAGCGCTCGGCCCACGCGTGCGGCGGGTTGCGGTGGGCCGGGTGCCCGTCGAGGGCCGGATCCACTCCGCACGGCATGGCGGTTGGCGGGGTCTGCACGCCGGGACGCTCATCGACGCCGCACGTGCCGAATACCACGAGGGCGCCGTACGCCTGGGCATGCGGCTGTATTTCATCGCCGTACTGGGTCCCGGACGGCAGCAGTCGTTCCGCTCGGATCTGCTGCGGCAGTGCATCAAGCGGGCCGCACGTCTGCTGGACGCGGCCGGCCCGGAGACGGACGGGGCGGCGCTCCAGGACCGGCTGGCGCAGCACCGCAAGGACCACGTGTATGTCAACCCCTA
Source organism: Streptomyces barringtoniae (assembly GCF_020819595.1). GTDB lineage: Bacteria > Actinomycetota > Actinomycetes > Streptomycetales > Streptomycetaceae > Streptomyces > Streptomyces barringtoniae. The sequence goes on along the minus strand of NZ_JAJHNP010000007.1, from coordinate 377,170 downwards.
CCGGCTGACCTCCCACCTCCTCGGCAAGCGCCGCGCCGCTCCTGCTGCCGACCTGCTGAGGACGGTGTTCCTGTGACGACGACGGTGGCTCCCATAACGCAGGACTGCCTGCGCGAACAGGAAGCGAGGCGCATCCGCACCGCCCGTCCCGACCTCGGTGCCCGGCACGACCTGACCTCGTATGACGGCCTGACCGCCGCCTGGTGCGACATCACCGCAGAAGGCGACGCGGGAAGCCTGGTCACGGTGGTGCTCAGGAACTTCGATCTGGCCCAGTGGGTGCGCGACACCTGCGTATTCGCTCTCGGTGTCGGACCGCAACAGGCAGCAGACTGGCGTACGTCCTTCACCCGCACCGTCTTCCTCGCGGGCAACCCGGCGCAGCTGCGGGAGCGGTTCCGCTTCGCGCACACCGCCGACGACGATTCCGCGGCGTGGACTACGCCGGGGCCCGCCGCCCTGACCTCCTCGCTGCGCAGGCTCCTGAAGCTCTTCGACGCACCCGCCGGGTTGCCGCCCCGACCGGACATCCTTGTCGAGCTACCGGACGGACACCGCCCGCCGGGACGCCCGCGAGCTCGCCGCGACCTGTACGTCGCCACCGCGGACTGCACCATCTCGGAGGCTCTGGTGCACGTCAACCACGTGCTGGCGGAAGCCGTCCTGGACGGCCTCATCGCAGCAGGCGACCACTTGGTCGTGCACCAGGTACCCCGGATCGTCGGGCTGTCCGCGCGCCTGGCCACCGTGCGCGTGACCACTGAAAAGCACCTTCCCGGACGGCTGAAAGCGGCCGCTGGGCTGACCGAGGAGGCACTCGTTGCCTGAGCAGACCCTGACCGCTGCCGACTCCAGGACCGTCCGGTTCGGCTACCACGGATCCACCGAGGTGGCTGCCCGCATCATCCGGCTCGCCGGCCGCGGGGAGGCCGACGTGCAGCTGATCGAGTACGACATCGCGGATCCGTTTCGTGGCGTTCGCGCCGGCGAACTCGACGTGATGATCGTGAAGTTCGGCATCAACGAGTCCGACCTGGTCAGCAGCCGGGTACTCACCGAGGACGCCCGTGCCGTGGTCGTCGGCTCCGGGCATCCGCTCGCCGCCCGTGAGTCGGTCTCCATCGAGGAGCTCGCCGACTACGACGCCTTCGCCCCGCCCGGCAGCTTCCCCGCATACGTCTGGGACGACGTCGTACCGCCGCGCACCCTCGCCGGGCGTCCCATCCGCCGCAACCGCCGGGTCCGCACCATCCCGGAGATGATGCGCATGGTCGCCGCCGGCGACGCCATCCACATCTCGCTGATCTCCCTCGCCGACCTCGCACCGCCCGGCATCAAGGTCGTGCCGATCCACGACCTGCCGCCCGCTCCGGTCACCCTCGCGTGGCGCCGCGGCGCCGAGGTCCACGACCACATACGGGAGTTCATCACCACGGCCGAGGCGGAGGCCTCCCGGTGACAGCGAGCTCTGACCTGCCCGGCACCCGGCACCGCACGCCTGTCGTCCTGCTGCACGCCCTGTCTCTGCACGCCTCGATGTGGGAAGCCCAGGAGCGCGCCTTGCGCGCCCGGGGGCATCCGGTACTGGCTGTCGACCAGCGGGGCTTCGGCGAAACCCCGCTCGGCGACAGCCCGCCCTGCCTCGACGTGATCGCCGACGACCTGGCCCGCACGCTCGACGAGCACGGCATGGACCGGGTGGTCCTTGCCGGATCGTCCATGGGCGGCTATGCGGCCATGGCATTCCTGCGCCGCTGTCCCGACCGGGTCGCGGGGCTCGCGCTCCTTTCCGCCCGCGCCACCGCCGACGAACCCGAAGCGGCAGCCCAACGGCTCACGTTCGCGGAGCTGGTCCAGGACCCGGCCCACCGCCCGGCGATCGTGGAGCGCGTCACGCCCCTGCTGCTCGCCCACACCACCCGCGCCGACCACCCCGAGCTACTCGCGCGGGTCCTGGCCGACGCCCACGCTGCCGACCCCGCTGCCCTGGCCTGGGCCCAGCGGGCGATCGCGGCCCGCCCCGACTCCACCGACGTCCTCAGTGCTGCCCGGATACCTGCCCTGGTGATCGCCGGCGCGCAGGACGCGCTGGTCACACCGCAGGAATCCCGCTACGTCGCGGACGTACTGCCGCACGGGCGCCTGATCACCCTCCCGCGCGCGGGACATCTCCAGCCTCTGGAAGCCCCCGAAGAGGTCACTCACGCCCTCTGTGGACTCCTCGACGAAATCGACGCCGCGGCGGGCATCGCGAGCGGAGCCCGGGCATGCTGACCAAAGACCACGAGGACTGGGGCTACACCTCCTCGACCGGCCTCGGCTTCACCCATCACACCATCGTCGACGCGCACTTCCGCGCGTGCGAAAAGCCCTATCTGGCTCTGCTCGGCCAGGCCGGTCTCCACCCGGGACAACATGTCCTCGACGCGGGCTGCGGCACCGGCGACTTTCTGCCGCACCTCGCCGCGCTCGTCGGCAGCGAGGGCAGAGTCACGGCCATCGACCTGGCCGAGGAGAACGCCGTGCTCGCCGCAGACCTCGCGGACACCTGGCACCTGCCCTGCCCCACCGACGTCCGCGCGGCAAGCCTCCTGGACCTGCCCTACCCGGACGACACCTTCGACGCCGCCTGGTGTGCCAACACCGTGCAGTATCTCGATGACACCGAGCTCGCGGGGGCACTCGCGGAGTTGATGCGCGTCATCCGTCCCGGCGGCACCCTCGCCATCAAGGACCTGGACGCCCACCTGATCACCGCCCGGCCCGCAGACCCCTACCTCTTCGCCGACTTCTTCCGCACCGCGGGCGCGGAACCCGGGTACGCCCGCCAGCTCCTGCGCAGCCGCGAGCTCTACCGACACCTCAAACGCGCCGGACTCACCGACGTACGCCAGCAGACCATCCTGATCGAGCACCATGCCCCACTGGCTCCCGCCGCACAGGACTTCTACAAGGCTGCGTGCGCACAGCTGGCCAGGCAGGCCCTGGTGCTCGGCCTCAGCAGCACGTGGCAGAGGTTCGCCGACCCCACCGATCCCGCCCACCCGCTGGACGACCCCGACGGATACATCAGCGAGGGCAACGTGCTCGCCGTCGGCACTGTGCCCAGCACTCGCCACTGACCACGGAACCTGCCGATCAGGCAACGACGAGGAGCCCGTAGAACCATGTCAGCGACCACCACTGTCCCCTGCCCGCCGGCACCCGGGCGGGTTCCCGTCCTGGGCCATGTGCCCGCACTGCTGCGCAGGCCGCTGTCGTTCTTCGAGTCCATCAGGACCCAGGATCCGCTGGTGCGGGTCGAGTTCGGGCCCTTCGGCCTCTACCTGGCCAACGACCCGGACCTGGTGCACCGCATCCAGGTCGACACCGACACCTTCGAACGCGGTCGCTTCTTCGAAGTCCTGGCCGGTCACTTCGGGAATCCGCCGATCGCCTCCGACGGTGCGGACCACCGGCACCAGAGGCGCACCATCCAGCCGGCCTTCAGCCGGACCAGCGTCCGCGGCTACGCCCAGGCCATCGTCGAAGAGGCGGAACGGCGTTTCGCCGCCTGGCAGCCGGGGGTGCCCGTGCCGGCGGACGAGGAGATGTCGGACTTCGTCGCCGCCGTGGTGCTGCGCTGCCTGTTCAGCGCGGATCTGCCCACGGTCGTCGTACGCGACATCCGGCGCACCCTCGGCCTGATCTCGGGGAAGCTGTTCACGGGGACCGTCTTCCCCGAGGCCCTGACGTCACTGCCCACACCTGCCAACCGGCGCTTCGAGGCCGCCATGGATCGCTTCCACGCCGTCATCGACGGGCTGATCCAGGACCGACGGGCCCACCCCGTCTCCGTACCGGACGTCCTCGACATCCTGCTGAAGGCGACCCATCCGGACACCGGCCGTCCCTTCACCGATCGGGAGATCCGCGGTGAGTTCCTCATCCTTGTCTTCGCCGCCCTCGAAACCACCAGCACCTCGCTGACCTGGGCCGTCTTCGAGACCGCCATCCGGCCCAAGGTGCAGCAGCGGCTGTACGACGAGGCTCGGTCGGTCCTGGACGGACAACCGCTCACCTACGACCGGGTCAGGGAGCTCTCCTACACCCGAAAGGTCGTGGACGAGACGCTGCGGCTGCACGCGTCGATGCTCTCCACCCGGCGTGCCCGGCACGATGTCGTCCTCGCCGGAACTCTCGTTCCGGCCGGTTCGGAAGTCGGCTACAGCCCGCGCGCCATGCACCGGAACCCGGACACCTACGCCGACCCTCATCTCTTCGATCCGGAGCGCACCGAGCCCGGTCCCGGCCAGGCACCCCCACCCGGCGCCTATTTCCCCTGGGGCCTCGGGCCGCACCGCTGCGTCGGGGAGCACCTCGCCGCGACCACGATGACCGTCGCCCTGGCCGCCCTCGCCGCCCGCTGGCAGCTGCGCATTGCACCGGGCGCCCGTATCCGAGTGGCAAAGAGCTCCCTGCCGCATCTGCGCAGCCTCCCCCTGCTGGTGACGCCGCGCGGCTGAAGTGGCGCCCAGTCAAGCCGGAACGACCCTTGCGATGAAGGGAGCCCGCCGTGGCCTCAGCAACACCGCTCCACCTGTCCGTCGCCACCGAGGACGTGACGATCACCGGGCTGCTGCGCCGCAACGCCCGTGACTTCGCCGACCACCCCGCCCTCACCAGCGGCATCGGTCCGGACGCCACCACCTGGACCTGGTCGCGGCTGCGCGCCGAGACCGCCGCGCTCGCCCACGGCCTGGCCGGGCTCGGTCTGTCCCGCGGCGAGCGCATGCTGGTGGCGATGTCCAAGCGGCCCGAGCACTGGGCCGCCGATCTGGCCGCGATCCATCTTGGCGCACTGGCCTGCACCACGTACGACACGCTGAGCACCGAACAACTGCGCTTCGTGGCCCGGCACAGCGCCGCCACGGTCGTCGTCCTGGAGGGCGCGGAGCAACTGCGGCGCTGGCGGCCGGCGCTGGCGGAAATGGACCGGTTGCGCGCGGTCGTGGTCGTGGACCCGGACGCGGTGCCGGCGGGTGACCGGCGCTATGTCACGTACGCCGAGCTGACCCGCGAGCTGCCCGACGCGGGCGCCTTCGAAAGGCTCACCGACGCCTCGACGCCCGAGACGCCACTGACCATCGTCTACACCTCGGGCACCACCGGCGATCCCAAGGGTGTGGTGCTCTCGCACCGCAACGTCATCTACGAGTCGATGATGCAGGACCGTTTGGTCGCCGTACCCGAGCATCCACGCACCGTCGCCTACCTGCCGCTGGCGCACATCGCCGAGCGGGTGCTGGGCATCTACATGCCGATCTGCAACGCCGGCCACGTCACCATCTGCGACGACCCGGCACAGCTGCTGCCGACGCTGCAGGCGGTGCGCCCGCACGCGTTCTTCGGCGTGCCGCGCGTGTGGGAGAAGCTGGCGGCCGGGGCGCGTGCGCGGCTTGCGGCGTTGCCGCCTGAGCAGGCCGCGGTCGTCAGGCAGGCGCAGGAGACGGCCGTCGAGGTGTACCGGCTGCGGTCGGCCGGCAAGGCGGTGCCCGCCGAACTCGCCGCCCGGTGTGAGAAGTTGGACGGCGCCGTGCTGCAGCCGATCCGGGCCGACATCGGGCTCGACGACTGCCACCGCGCCTTCAGCGGCGCGGCACCGATCCCCACCGCCGTGCTCGAGTTCCTGGCCGGTCTCGGGCTGTGCGTCTACGAGGTGTGGGGGCTCAGCGAGACCACCGGCGCCGCGACCGTCAGCACGCCGGAGGTCTTCGCGCTCGGTGCGGTCGGCCGGCCGGGGCCCGGCATCGAGGTCCGGGTCGGCGCCGACGGCGAGCTGTTCCTGCGTGGCCCCGTGGTGTGCGCCGGCTACCTGCGCGCCGACGGCGACACTCTGGACATCGAACCCGCCACCGACGCCGACGGCTGGCTGCCCACGGGCGACGTCGGCGCCGTGGACGACCGCGGCCTGGTCGCCGTCACCGACCGCAAGAAGGAGTTGATCATCACCGCCGGCGGCAAGAACATCGCCCCGACCAGGCTGGAATCCCTGCTGCGCGCCCACCCGTTGATCGGCCAGGCCGCCGCCATCGGCGACCGCCGCCGCTACGTCACCGCGCTGCTCGTTCTGGACGAGGAGGCGGTGCCCGCGTGGGCACAGGCCAACGGGATCGATGTGGCGGGTCTGGACGACCTGACCCGCCACCCGGCCGTCCGGGCCGCCGTGGCGCAGGCCGTCGCCGATGCCAATGCCGTCCTCGCCCGCGTCGAACAGATCAAGAAGTACCGCCTGCTGCCCGGCCCGTGGACTCCGGAGACCGGCGAGCTGACCCCGAAGCTCAGCCTGCGCCGCACGGCGATAGCCGAGCTGCACGCGGACACCATCGAGTCGATGTACGCCGAGGACTGACCGCGCGAGCGGAACCTGTCGGCCCGCTCTGCTCTGCTGCGGCCTCTTCGACTCTCCATACCACGACTCTCGATAGGAGCTACCCCTGTGTTCGACCGTCGCCGAACTGGCCGACATCGCCGAACAGCACCCGTTCGTTCTCACAACAGGGTCGCCTTACTCGCGTTGACCTGCATCGGCCAGTTCATGGTTCTACTCAACAACACCATCACCAGTGCGGCACTGCCCGACATGCAACTGCGTCTGGACACGACGTTGACCGGGCTGCAGTGGATCGTGGACGCCTATGTGCTCGCCGTGGCGATGCTGCTGCTCGCCGGCGGCGTCTTCGCGGATCGCTTCGGCGGCAAGCGCATCTTTCTGGGCGGCATGGCCGTGTTCACGCTCGCCTCGCTCATGTGCAGCCTGTCCGCCACCGTCGGCTGGCTTCTGGCCGCTCGCATCCTTCAGGGCATCGGGGCTGCCGCGCTCAGCCCGGCCAGCCTCGCGCTTCTTGCCTCCGGCTACCCCGTGCCTCAGGAACGGGTCAAGGCGATCGGTCAGTGGGCCACCTTCAGCGGCATCGGCCTCGCGGTCGGGCCTGCAGCCGGCGGCCTGCTGGTCGAGGCATTCGACTGGCGTGCCATTTTCCTGATCAACATACCCATCGGCGTGGTGACGCTTGTCGTGGGTGCGCGCATCCTGCCGGACCGTCGCAACCCTGATGCGCCCCCGCTCGACCTGCCCGGTCAGGTGCTGGCACTCCTCCTTGTGGGCACGCTGACCTTTGGGGTCACCGAAGCGGGCGATCTCGGCTGGACGTCGCCGCTGATCCTGTCCTGCTTCGGCGCGACGATCGTCCTGCTTGCGCTGTTCCTCACCATCGAGGCCCGCGTGGCTACTCCGATGCTGCCGCTGCGTCTGTTCAAGCACCGTCTGTTCACCGTTTCGAACGCGGCAATGACCGTCGTCGGCTTCGGCCTGATGGGCTCGGGTTTCTTCTTCTCTCAATTCTTCGTTACGGTCCAGGGCCATTCGGTGATGCGCGCTGCGATGGAGACGCTGCCCTGCTCGATCGCGATGGTGGTGTGCAGTCCGTACGCCGCTCGAATCGCCGCCAGGTTCGGCTTCCGCAGCGTTGTCACCGTGGGCCTGGTCCTTGCCGGGACCGGCCTGGTGACGATGGCTGCCGTGCATGCGAGCACGCCGTACCCGAACGTGTGGTGGCGCCTGGCGATCACCGGTGTCGGCTTCGGCCTCACCATGTCCCCGCTGACCGGAGCGGCCATCTCCTCGGTCGGTCCCCGCGAAGGCGGCCTCGCCTCGGGGATCAGCAGCACCACTCGGCAGATCGGGTCGGTCTTCGGGGTCGCGGTGCTCGGTGCCATCGTGCGCACGCGTCAGGAGCACGGTGCTTCCTTCGGCAGCGGCCTGAACACCGCGTTCCTCACTGCCGGGGTCGTCACTCTGGCCAGCGCCGTCTTCACTGCCCTGTGGCTGGTGCGGCAGCAGGCTCCTGCGGCCGACGCCCCGCAGATCACCCCGACAGAAGCCCCTCAGCCGGCGGTCACCCGGTCCTGACCGACAGCCCCGGACACGCAAGGGAAGGTGGCCGACCTCGAACGGGGCGGCCACCCTCGCACGACCCGGGGCCCCACCCTCGTACAGAGAGAAGGAGAACATGTCTCTTCCGACGTCTCAGTCCGCGCGGGGCCTCACCGTTGCCCTGGCGGTCCGCAAGGACATCCACCGTTACGGACTCGAAGGGATGCTGCACTCCCTGGAGTCGATCGCGAGCATCTTCAGCTACTCGACCATCGCCGACGCTGCAGCGGCTGCCCCGGAGGTGTCGCCGGACCTGCTGCTCACCTCCACCGCCGAGCTGGCGGAGGCCACGGACCCGGTGTTGGCCCGGCAACTGCGCGACCAAGATGTGCGCCTGATGGTCCTCATCGGCCCCGACGAGCGGATGACGTCGGCCTGGGCCTCGCACGTGCATGGCTTCGTGGACCGATCGGCTCTCCACCTCAGCCTGCTGCGTGAAGCGGTCTCCGACGTGTGCGCCGGGCGCTTCCACGTATCGGCGAGCCTGGCACGGCGCCTGCTCGTACCTGCCGGTCCCAGCCCTGCCGTCGCGCTGACGGCACGTGAGACACAGGTCCTGGAACTGGTCGCGGGCGGCCTGAGCAACAAGCAGGCCGCCCGCTCGCTGGGCATTTCCGAGAACGGCGTCAAGCGGCTGATGGGGAACATCCTCGCCAAACTGAACAGCCCCAACCGCACCCTCGCAGTGGTCAGAGCGCTGGAGATCGGGCTGCTCGCGAAGTGAGCAGCAGTTTGGCCAACTCACGCTTGAGGACCTTGCCGCTGGGGCCCAGTGGCAGTCGCTCGACGAACTCCACGCGGCGCGGCCGCTTGTAACCGCTCAACTCCTGGCGCGCCAACTCGTCGAGTTCGCCGGAGAGTTCAGCGTCCGGGCCGGCGCCGTCCCTGCGCACCACGACTGCGCAGACCTGCTCGCCGCGTGCCGGATCCGGAACGCCTACCACAGCGACCTGCTCGACGGCCGGATGGCGCAGCAGCACATCCTCGACCTCACGCGGGTAGACGTTGTAGCCGCCCTGGATGATCACGTCCTTCTTCCGGTCCACGAGTGTGAGGTAGCCGTCCGGTGCCAAGTGTCCGAGATCTCCGGAGCGGAACCACCCGTCCACGAGCACCTCGGCGGTGGCCTTCGGAAGACCGAGGTATCCGGCCATCACGTTGTGGCCTCGGACGACGACCTCGCCCACCTCGCCCACGGGGAGCAACTCCACGCTGCCTTCCAGGTCGGCACGGGCGATGGCCACCTCCACACCTTCGACCGGCAGTCCCACGGTGCCGGGCCGCGGTGCTGTGCCCGGCTGGTTGTACGCGACACAGGGAGAGGTCTCGGTCAGCCCGTACCCCTCGTACACCTCGCAGCCGAAGGCGCGCTGCACCTGCGCCAGGACCGGTACTGCCAGCGCGGATCCGCCGCTGTAGGCGCGCCTCAGTCGGGGCGCGGGCGCGCCCGCAGCCACGGCTTCGAGCAGTGCGTGATACATGGTCGGCACGCCCATGAAGACGGTGCAGCCATGACGTTCCATCGCCTTGAGGGCCTGCTCGGCGGCGAACCGGGGCGCGAGGACCAGCGTGGCGCCCGCCAGGAAGCAGGTGCCCATGACGCAGACCTGCCCGAAGGTGTGCGACAGCGGCAGACAGCCATAGAGCACGTCGTCATCCTGGATCCCGAACGGGGAGACAGCGGTCACCTCGATGTTCGTGACGATGTTGCGATGGGTCAGCATCGCGCCCTTGGGGCGGCCCGTGGTGCCCGAGGTGTAGAGGATCGCCGCCAGGTCGTCCGGGGCGACCTCCGCGTAGTCCTCGATGGGCGGCCCGGCGTGGGGAGCGACGAGATCGATTCCGCCTGCGTGGCCGTCCGCCACGGTGAACAACTCGATTCCGGCGGCCGCGGCTGCGGGAGCACCCTGCTCAAGGGCTGTGCCCTCGCAGATGAGGGCGCGCGCATCGCAGTCCCTGAGCACGAACTCCACTTCGGCGGCTCGGGACTGCGCGTTCATCGGCACCACAACCGCCCCCAGGGCGAGGACGCCGTAGTAGACGGCCGGAAAACTGGGTGAGTTGGGCACGAGCAGAACCACCCGATCGCCGGGAGCTACGCCGTGGCGGCGCAGAACTCCGGCGTAGTGGCGGGCCCGGTCCCACAGCCGCTCGTAGGTGACGACGGTGTCGTCCCAGACCAGAGCCTGATGGTCCGGCCGCCGTGCTGCCGTATCGGCAAGCACGGCGGCCAGAGGGCGGGTCACACAGACTCCTTCACCGCGGCGGTACGTCCGGCCGCGCGGTCGGACGCCTTGGCGATCTCCAACTCCTGCCAGATGCCCGCGAGGGCCTCGGCGAACTTCTGTACGTCGGCCTCCGTGTGCGTCGCCGACGGAGCGATGCGCAGAAGTTCCTCGCCCGCACGGACACTGGGGGCGTTGATGGCCTGGACATAGATCTTGTGCCGGTCCAGAAGAAGCGCTGACGCCTGCTTGCACAGGGCGTCGTCGCCGACCAGCGCCGAGACGATGTGCGAGTCGGAGGACAGGAACGGCACGTCGGCCTCGTCGAGCAGCCGGTGCAGCAACTGGGCGTTCCTGGCCAGGCTCTGCCGCTCGGCATCGGAGGCGCGCAGGTGGCGTACGGCGGCCAGGGCACCGGCCGCGGTGGCGGGCGGCAGCGACGTGGTGAAGACGAACGCCCGCGACAGTGTGCGCACCGCGTCGATCAGGTCCTGCGGTCCGGCGATGTAACCACCGGCGGTGCCGAGGCCCTTGGCGAGGGTGCCCATGATGACATCGAACCGCTCGGCGATACCCTCGCGCGCTGCTATGCCGGCACCTTCAGGACCGTACATGCCGATGGCGTGCACCTCGTCGAGGAAGGTGGTCGCGCCGTACTGCTCGGCGAGGTCGGCGATCTCGGCGAGCGGCGCCACGTCACCGGACATGGAGTACACCGACTCCAGCACGATCAGCTTGGGTGCTTCCGGGTCGGCCTGCGCGAGGAGTTCGGCCAGGTGCGCGACGTCGTTGTGGCGGAAGATGCGCTTCTGGGCGCCGCTGCGCCGCAGACCGTCGATGATCGACGCGTGGTTCAGCTCGTCGGAGAAGACGACGGTGCCCTCGGGGTTGCCTGCGATCACCGCGAGTGCGCCGTCGTTGGCGGTGTAGCCGGAAGTGAAGAGCAGCGCCGCGTCCTTGCCGTGCCAGTCCGCGAGCTCGCGCTCCAGCTCCACGTGGCGGTGGTTGGTGCCGCCGATGTTGCGGGAGCCACCGGACCCGGCGCCGAACCGGGCGACGGCGTCGTGGACGGCGGCCAGGACGGCAGGGTGCTGTCCCATCCCGAGGTAGTCGTTGCTGCACCAGACGCTGACCTCGCTGTCCTCGCCGGCCGTGCGGGCGATCGCGCTGGGGAAGTTGCCGGCTCGGCGGCCGATCTCCAGGAAGGTGCGGGTGCGGCGCTGCTCATCGGTGAGCTGGTGGGTGAAGTAGTCGAGGTGCCGGGGCATGAGATTCCTCTCGTTCAGCAGGAGGTGAAAGTGGCTGAGGTGGAAGGGGAGTTGAGTTGACGCGGTGCCTCAGGCCGCAGCGGCGCTGTGCTCACGCAGCCTCGCCTTGTCGGGCTTGCCCGTGGCGTTCATGGGAAGTTCGTCGAGCACCAGGACCCGCTCGGGGGCCAGTGCCGGAGAGAGGGAGGAGCTGATGTGCTTGCGTACCGCGTCGGATTCGACGAGCGTGCCGGGGCGGCAGGTCAGGGCAGCGTGGAGGTGCTCGGTGCCATCGGTGTCGCGTACTCCGTAGACGGCCGCGAGAGCGACGCCGGGGACGGTCAGCAGCTCGCGCTCGACCACGGCCGGGTAGACCTTGACCCCGTCGACCTTGACGACGTCGGAGACACGGTCGAGCAGGTGGATGTAGCCGCGTTCGTCGCGGTAGCCGATGTCGCCGGTGCGGTACCAGCCGTCGCGCAGCACATCGGCGTCCAGGGCCGGGTCGAGGTAGCCATCCATGAGCTGCGGGGAACGCATCCGAATCTCACCGACCTGCCCGTCGGCCAACAGCGCCCCGGTGTCCAGGTCACGCACCTCCACCTCGACTTCAGGGAATACCCGGCCGACCGTCGCGGCCAGGCCGGGGTCAGCGTGCCCAGCCGGGTCGAGGAACGTGATGCGGCCGCTCTCCGTGGTGCCGTAGAGCTGCAGCAGGATCGGGCCGAACACCTCGAGCGCGGCGGTGATACGGCTGGGCGCCGCCGATGTCCCGCTGTAGCTCAGGCTCCGCAGGCTGGCCAGGCCGGCCGCCTCGGCGTCACGGTGCCCCAGATCGTCGAGATGGTCGAGCAGCCGATACAGCTGGGTGGTGGCCATGAAGGTGCGGGTGACGCGGTGCTCGGTGACGGTATGCGCTACCTGCTTCTCATCGAACTCCGGCAGTAGCACGACGCTACCGCCCACCGCCAGGGCACCGTCGACCAGGAGCCCGGCGCTGTGGCTCAGCGGGGTGCTGAACAGTGCCGTGATCTCGGCAGCCTCCGCGGGTGACTCGATCGCGATCCGCACCGTGCCCTCCCAGGCCCGCAGTGACTTGCGGATCCCCTTGGGGCGACCGGTGCTGCCGCTGGTGAACATGATCACTGCCAGGCCGTCGGGCTCCCCGCGCTCTGGGGCGATGGCCCCGGGGTCGTCGGTGGGCACGACCCCGGCGGATCCGGCCTGTCCGGGACCGACAAGGACTGCTTCGGAATGCTCGGCCAGTTCGGCGGCACGCGCCGCGCTGGTCCGGTCGGCATAGAGGACGGTCGCGCCCGTGTCACGCAGGATGCCGAGTTGGTCGGTGAGCGGCAGCATGGCCGTGCTGGTACCCGGGTTGGTGGAGCGCAGGTAACAGACGGCGGCGCCGGCCAGGTGAGCGGCATGCCGCACGGTGATCATGTCCGGACTGTTGGGTGCGGTGAGTACGGCGACCACGGTGCCGCGCCTGACGCCGGTTGCGCGCAAGGCGCGATAGGTGCCGGTGACAGCACGCAGGTAGTCGGCCGCTGTCAGCTCCGTACCCGGGTAGCGCAGCACCACCTTGCCAGGGTGCTTCGCCAGCGCCTTCAGTACATCGGGCACATAGCCGCCCGCGTTCGACCACCAGGCCTCGCCCGCAGCCACCATGCCGCCCTCTCCTTCCCACCGCGCCGAACGCGGCAGTCAGCTGTTGATCCGACGACTGAAGTCTTCTGGTCGCGAAAGGCCTGGAACAGGCGTGTTCGTGCATGCCGATCGTGCGGCTGTGCGGCTGCTCAACGGGGGTACCCGAATGGGTAGGCCACTCGGTGACCGCTCACTCGTTGCCCGTCGGGACGTTCCCTCAAGGCCGGGTGGTCAGCGTTCTCGCGGGGACACAAGGGAGTTGGGGAAGGCGGGCGCCGCCAGGATCCACCTGCGCGCGGACGACCTCGGCCTCAAGATGGCGGGCGTGCCCCTGGGCATGGGCAAGTCCGCGCGGCATGCCGCCAGATCCTTGCCTGTGGGGTGTGGAAACCGGGTTCAGGGCCTTGGCCTGCGGCTCCGTGGCCGGGGCAACGTGAGGTAGAGGGCCCGCCCCGACCGCTACCGGCGGCTCCGGCCGACCTGAATCACGTCCGGCTCACGCGACGCCAAGCCGTTGGCGGCCTGATCAATGAGTACCGGAGCGCTGCATAGGCCGCAGAGGCGGCGCCGAAGCTGAACTCGCGGCGTCGGCCGGGTTCCAGGGCGAGGGCGGCGGTGTGTTCGGGCGGTTGAGGGCGTTGGTCATCGTCTCGACGGGTTCGAGTGCGATGGAGGCGCGCCAGTCGCATGCCAGGGTGTCTCCGGTGAAGACGTGCATGTATCCCCTCTACTGCCAGACCCGCAGTTCCTCGCCGGTCGCCGGATCGGTCAGTACCGTCTCCATCCGGCCGCTGGCGCCGGGGGGGAGGTCCGGCGTGAAAGGCCAGTGCGCAGACTCGCCTCGCGGCCGTTCCCGGCTGTGAGGGGGTGAGGGCGGCGACAGCTCACGTGCGGAGCCGTCGCCCTGTCGCAGGGGCGCGTCACGGCTCGAACAGGCGCGGCGCCGCGGTCATGGGCCGTGGTTCCCGTCCGGGCGGCATGGCGGGAGCTGGTCGTCCGGACGGGAAGCCTGGCCTGGTGGGCCGCGCACTTGGCGATAGGCGGTTTGCCTGAGGAGAAGTATTCGGCCGCTTGTGTGCCGCCGGGGAGACGTCACACATCCATAACCCGGCGTTATGGATGGTGTGTCGAGGACTCCGGCGGACCTCCGCCGCCGATGGTGACTGGCCTCTTCCGGTACCTCCGGCCATCCCCGCACAGCCACGCCGTAAGCCGCGTTCCCGCACGTCATCACCGGTATCCGCTCATCGGAAGCGCGGATCCCGGACCTTCTTCCCCGGCGCGCTCGGGACCGGGCCGGTGCCCGCCCCAGTCGCGGGCGCAGTCCGGCAATTCCTATCCAGCGGCAACCCCAGCCGTATGAAACCGAATTGAGGCTATGCGAGCCGCGCACTGACCCTTTACGCTCACCGGCGTCCTGTGGTGGCGGGAGCACCGCGCGACACAACTCGCGTTCTGATGCCCAGGAGGCATGTGATGCTCCCTCGCGCCAGCCTGCTCGTGGCCGCCATGGTGGCCACGGCGGTTCTCACCGGCGGCACACCCGGCGTTGCCGTCCCCCGAACCCACCACCCGTCCGCCGACCGTCGGTTTGCCGCACTCGCCAGGCAGGTCCACCTGAGCAACACCGGCGGCATGCAACCGGCCGACGACGGTGGTGATCCTGACGACCCTGTCGCCGGTACCCTCCAGTTCGCCGCGGCACGTACGGCCCCGTCCGCCACGGTTTCCGGCGCCGCACTCGCTGCGGGAGCGGCCGCCGGCGACCGGCTTCCGGTGCGTGGCGGCACCTGGTCCGAGGTGACCAGTGGTTCGGCCGACAGCGAGACCCCCGGTTATGCCGACCCGTCCTACTCCGACTACGGCTCCGGCTGGGGTCCGGTGACCGGCAGGGCGTCCGCACTGGCCACGGACGGCCCGTGGGTGTACGCCGGGTTCGCCGACGGCGGCGTCTGGCGGTCCAAGGACACGGGCAGGACCTGGACCCCCGGATTCCAGCACGCGTCCACCGAGTCGATCGGCTCGCTGTGGGTGAATCCCGCCGACCACTCCCTGTGGGTCGGCACCGGTGAGGCCAACACCAGCGCCGACAACTACACCGGCCAGGGCGTCTACCGCTCCGCCGACCACGGCAGGACCTTCCAGCGGGTCGGCGGCTCCGAGCTGCTCAACGCCCAGGTCGCCACGTTGACGACGAACGGCTCGTACGTGTTCGCGGCAACGAGCCACGGCCTGTGGCGTCGCCCGTTCTCCGGCCGGCTGGACACCCCGTGGCAACGCGTGCTCAGCCCCGACCCCAACCCGGACAAGGACCCGGCGCGGACCTCAATCATCTCCAGCGTCACCGTCCGGCCGGGCAGTCACGGCGCCACGGTGCTGGCCGCACTGGGCTTCCGCAACGGCACCCCCTACGACGGGCTCTACCTGTCCACGAAGGGCGGCGCACCGGGTACCTTCCAGCGGATACGGCCCGCCGGGATCGACGACTCCGACATCGGCCGCACCAGCCTCGCCTACGCCCCCGACGGCAGCGCCCTGTACGCGGTGATCCAGTCACCGGCCTACACCGCCGGCAAGCGCCCCTCGCCGATGCAGTCGACCTCGCTCAAGGGCGTGTACAAGTCGGCGAACGGCGATCCGAACGGGCCGTGGACGCTCGTCGCGGACGCCGGGACGCTCGGCAGATCCGGATCCGCCCAGTCCTTCCCGTCCACCTACGAGCCGGGAGTGGGCTCCTGGTACAACCAGTACGTCAAGGTCGACCCACACGACCCGCAACACGTCTACGTCGGTTTGGAGGAGGTCTACGAATCCCGCGACGGCGGCGCGAGTTGGACGACGATCGCACCCTTCTGGAACTACACGCTGCCCTGCTACGGCACCGCCACGGGCTGTCCGCCCACCGTCCACACGGACCAGCACGCCATCGCGATCAACGACGAGGGCCGGTTGTACGTGGGCAGCGACGGCGGGGTGTGGACCCGGCTGACGACCGACCATGCCACGGCAGGCTGGTACGACCTCAACTCCGGGCTGCACACGCTCCAGTACTTCTACGTCGGCGCAGGTCACGACCCTCAGGGCGGAACGGCGCTGTGGGGAGGCCTGCAGGACAACGGCGCAACCCTGGTGCGCGGCAACTCCCACGACGTGATCCAGCCGTTCGCCGGTGACGGCGGCGATGTCATCGTGGACCCGGACAACGCCGACCGCGCGGCCGTCGAATACACCTACGGCGACATCGCGGTGACCACCGTCGGTGGCCGCTCCGACGGCACAGCAGCGGCATTCCGGGAGATCAGCCCCGGCTGCCAGATCAGTGCGCCGATCGCCGGCTGTGATCCCAAGATGCAGTTCATCGCCCCGTTCACCGCCGACAGGGCGAACGGCAACCGCTGGGTGATCTCGGGCCGGTACGTATGGGAGACCCAGAAGGGTTTCGGCACGGTCTGCGCGAAGGCCGCCGGGACATGCGACTGGCAGCCCGTCCACGACCTCGGCGAGACCGCGTCCACCACCGCGGTCGAAGCCGACAACGGCGTCGACTACGTCGGCTGGTGCGGTCCGTGCCTGCCCTCGGACGAGGACGGAAGCGGCTTCAAGAGCGGCATCGCCACCAACTACGGCGGCACCTGGCACACCATCACCGCACCGAACCTGCCGAACCGCTACGTCACCCGGATCGTCAGCGACCCGGCTCATCCCGCCCACGTATACGCCGTTTACGGCGCGTACTCACGCAAATGGATCCCGGGTGGCGGCGTCGGGCACGTCTTCGAGTCGCTGGACGGCGGGGCGACCTGGAGGGACATCAGCGGCAATCTGCCCGACGTCCCGGCGGACGCGATGGTCATCGCGAAGGGACAGTTGATCCTCGCCACCGACCACCTCGTCTACGTCGCCGACGTCAGGACGCCGACCCGCTGGTCCCGGCTCGGCCACGGCCTGCCCAGCTCGGTCACGACCGACATCGCCCTCCTTCCTTCGGGTGACACAGTGGTCGCCGCGACACACGGCCGTGGTCTGTGGAGGCTCAGGCTGAGCAGATGAGCCGACCGAGCCGGGCCGGCGGGCGCTGACGGCGTCGGCCGGACCGGTCGGACGGGTGCACGAGGCATCTCCACCCACGTCCACAGCGGTGGTCGGCGTTGGCGCCTCCGACACGGCCCACAGGCGGAAGAAGCAGCGTTGCCCGTGTCCAGGCGGAGGCATCCCTCCCCCTGCGTTACCGGGTAATCGCTGCATGGTCGCTGAACGCCACGCTCCTGAGCTCGATTCCGGGCGTTCGCGCGGCCGCCCTGCCCGAAACAGTGCGGCCGCCGCCGGCGCGGTCGGGCCACTCCATTGGCCGAGCAGCCCGACCGCCGCACCGGGAACCCTTCATACGGGCCTGTCAGGGAGCGCACACGATGCCGACGAGAATCCTGCTCGAAGGACGCCCCGGCGCGGGCAAGACGACCCTTGTCCGCCGACTGGCCACGCTCCTGCGCACCCGCAGGGCCGTCGGTTTCACCACGGAGGAGATCCGGCACGGCGGTACCCGCAGCGGTTTCGCGCTGGAGACACTGGAGGGCGGTCGCCGAGCCGTGCTCGCCCATGTCGACTTCCCCGGTCCACCGCGGGTGGGCCGGTACGGCGTCGATCTGGACGTCATGGAGCGGTTCGCGCTGCCGCCGCTCATGTCGGCGGCAGCGGATCCCGCTGCTGGAGATCTCGTACTGATCGACGAGCTCGGGCGTATGGAGCTGGCGTGCACCGCGTTCCAGGACGCGGTCCGGCATCTGTTCGAGTCCGACATCGACATCGTCGCCACAGTCCACGCGCACCGTGACCCGTTCACCGACGCCCTCAAGGAGCGCCCTGACATCACCCTGCTCCAAGTGACCCGGACCAACCGGGACACGCTCCCCGAGGATCTGGCAGCCCGGCTCGAGAAGCCGTGACGAGCGTCGCCCGAGCACAGGCCATGGTTCCACCTGAGTGATTGACCGGGCCATCCGCACCAGTCGTCGGAGGAGGAGCGCGGCTGGTTTGCCGACGGTCACGGGAGCCATCGGTCCGCGCTCCGTTACCCCGGCCGCGGAACTGCCGCAGTACGTCGATGAAGACCTCATCAAGGAGCTGGAGGCCAAGCAGGGCCAGACCCGGCTCGCTCCTGCAGCTGGTCCGTGAGCTGAACGCCTGTTTCCGGGCCGGCTTCAGTGAGGCCGTCACTCGCCGTCGTCGGCTTCGGCCATCGTACCGCCGGGGCGCGCTCCACTGGCGGCAGTACCAAGCCGGGGCAGTAGCGCCCTGATCGCGGCTCATGCCAAGGGAGGTGTCTGCGGCGGAGCCTTGCCATCCCGCAGAGAACCCTTCGCCCCAAGGAGCCGCGACCATGAACGCCGGTCCGGCCGGCCCGAAGGCGACCGGATACAGTGCGCGAGACAGCAGCCTGGCCAGGGAGGGGAAGCGTGACCGCCACCAGCAACACCCGGCCCGCCGAGGGTGAAGCGCAAGCGCCGCGGCAGAGCCGACTGCACCGCCTGATGCGCTACATCCCCCTGATCGCCCCCGTCCTGCTCTGGGCCGTGCCCTGCTGGGTGCTCCTGCACAGCGGCCAGCACTGGCCGCTGCCCGTCACGCTGGTCGGCACCGCCCTGTTCGTCCTCGGTCTCATCGGTATGCCGCTCGCGATGATGCGCGGCCACGGCCGGCGCCAGCAGGACCGGGCGGCGATCATCGGTGACACCCTGCTGGGCACCAGCTGGGTGCTGTTCACCTGGTCCGTTCTGCTCGGCGTCGTACTACGGCTCGCCCTGAGCGTGGCCGGCATCGGCGAGAGTCAGGACCGGGCCCGAATCGTCACGTGGGCCGTCCTCGGCACAACCGCCCTACTGCTCGCCTGGGGGTACGCCGAGGCCCGCCGCGTGCCACGCGTGCGCCGACTCGACGTGCAACTCCCGCGACTGGGGGCCGGGCTGGACGGCACGCGCGTCGTCCTCATCACCGACACCCACTACGGCCCACTCGATCGCGCCCGCTGGTCGGCACGGGTGTGCGAGACGGTGAACACCCTGGAAGCCGACCTGGTCTGCCACACCGGCGACATCGCGGACGGCACGGCCGAACGCCGCCGCGCCCAGGCCGCCCCACTCGGTACCGTGCGGGCCACCCGGGCCCGTGTCTACGTCACCGGCAACCACGAGTACTACAGCGAGGCCCAGGGCTGGGTCGACCTGATGGACGAGCTGGGCTGGGAGCCGCTGCGCAACCGCCATCTGCTGCTCGAACGCGGCGGCGACACCCTCGTGGTCGCCGGCGTGGACGACGTCACCGCCGAGTCCTCCGGCCTGGCAGGCCACCGCGCCCACCTCGCCGGAGCCTTGGACGGCGCCGACCCCGACCTGCCCGTCCTGCTCCTGGCACACCAGCCCAAGTTCGTCGACCGGGCGGCAGCCGCCGGCATCGACCTCCAGCTCTCCGGCCACACCCACGGCGGCCAGATCTGGCCCTTCCACCACCTGGTCCGCATCGACCAGCCCGCCCTCGCCGGCCTCAGCCACCACGGCGCCCGCACCCTCCTCTACACCAGCCGCGGCACCGGCTTCTGGGGCCCGCCGTTCCGCGTCTTCGCCCCCAGCGAGATCACCCTGCTCGTACTCCGCTCCCCACACCTGCCCACCTCGCCGTAGCACGGGGCGGCCCAACACATCCGCTTGGAGCGGTCCACGAGCCGAGGGGGTGCGGCGTCGACAGATGACCAGGCCCGTCTCTGAGGACAAGGCAAACGCCGCCGCACATGCCCGTAGACAGAGTCGGCACGCCCCCTGCCGGCGCCTTAGGATTCCTGGCAAAATGAACTGCCTATGTCATGTGGTGACTCCGCCTGTGGCTACGGTCGCGATCAGCTGCCATCCATCGGACTGACCGCGCTATGGTCCCCGTCCGCCCGACGGGCACTCAGCAACGCGACCACGGCACCTTTGATGCCGGGCCTGCGGAAACACCTCTGCCAGAGCCCGCCACAGGCCCATCGCCCCGTCCCCGACCACCCAGGGCCGGGTCCCTCATTCCCCGCCGCCGGCAGTCGCGCAGCAAGTCGGCCCATGATTCGGTGGATTCCCGCAGACCCGCCGCGAGCGCGATCAGTTCCTTGGTGCCATCGAGGCGGACGCCCATCAGAACCAGGACGCAGGAGTGAGCCTGGCCGAGGTGCAGCACCTTACCGACCCTGCCACAAGACCGGCCCACCCTCGTCGACCCCTGCCGCGACCATCTCCGCGAACGGCGGCCTACCCCACCTCGGCAGTCTCACCAGCGGCCGAAGGCGTCAACACCCGCACCTGGAGGATCATGAGACAGATGCACGGCCGCGCCGACTTCGACGTCCTCCGCCTCCGCCACCGCATCCTGTTGCCCTGACGGACCCCCGGCGTCACCATCGACTACGGGCCAGACCCTTCATTTGGATACTCCCACTCGGCAACCGCCTCGTCGGCATCCTCCACGGATGCTCAAGACCCGAACCCACTACGACGAAGCGGCCGCCTGGTCACACCAGGCACCCCACGCCGTTCGACATCAAACGACAGGGGGTGTCTGACCCGCACGCCCGCTTGTCGACGGCCGTTCCCCAGAAGTTGCAGCTCACAGACCATGGATGGGGTTTGCGAGTCCGGCGGCGCCGGTCAGCTGCGACGGCGTGCCGACTCCTCGAGCCGTTCGACCAGTTCCGCAGCCATGGCCTTGATGGTTTCCAGCCCCTTACGCCCCCATGGTTGCGGGTCCTGGTCGACTACGCAGATGGTGCCGAGCACCACACCGGTGCTGTCTATCAGCGGTGCGCCCAGGTAGGAGTGGACGCCGATCGCGTCGACCACCGGGTTTCCGGCGAACCGCGGGAAATCCCGGATGTCCTCCAGCACCAGCGCCCGGCGACGCTTGACCACGTGCGGGCAGATGCCCATGTCGATGTCGCGGGGCATGACGCGGCCGGGCACCGGGTCCTCCAGCAACGGCGGTCCCACGTGCACCGGGGTGTCCTGTGCGGCGCTGTACAACCCTGCGAAGTACTGGCGGTCGGCGTCGAGGAAGAAGTTGACCCCGGCATAGCAGCCGCCGGTGCGCTGTGCCAGCTCCCGTGCGAAGGCGTCGAGTTCCGTATCCGGACGGGCTTCGATGCCCAGCGCGCGCAGCCGCTCGGATCGGGTACGCACCTGTGGGTCCTCCGGGGGGAGGAGTAGATGGCGCACGGCGATCCCGGACTCAGGCCCGGAGGAGGGGTGGGGCGGTGTCGCTGCCATGGGAACTCCTTGTCGTGATCAGGTGCTGGATCAGTTCGAGCAGCACGCGGATGCCGGAGCTCTGGACGCGGGCGTCGCACAATGCCACCGGCACCTCCTGCCTGAGGTCGAGCGCGGTCCGCACCTCCTCCGCGTGGTAGCGGTGGGCGCCGTCGAACTCGTTGACGGCGACGACGAAGGGGATGCCGCGCCGCTCGAAGAAGTCCACCGCCGCGAAGGAGTGCTCCAGCCTGCGGGTGTCGGCGAGGACCACCGCCCCGAGCGCCCCCTCGGAGAGTTCGTCCCACATGAACCAGAAGCGCTCCTGTCCGGGTGTGCCGAACAAGTACAGGACATGGGCCGGACCGAGCGTGATCCGGCCGAAGTCCAGGGCCACCGTGGTGGTGGCCTTGTCCTCCACTCCGTCCAGTCGGTCCGTGGCCGCGCTGACGGCGGTCAGCATCTCCTCGGTGCTCAGCGGCTCGATCTCGCTGAGCGTGTTGACGAAGGTGGTCTTTCCCACGCCGAACCCGCCGGCGATGAGCACCTTGATTCCCACCGGCAGGGCTTCGGCGGGCAGCGGGTCACAGTCGTTTGAGGAGGGCATCGCGCACCGCTTCCAGGAGGTCTCGATCAGGTCGTGCGTAGTGACCCGGGGACGGCGGGGGCGCGTCGCCTGCGACCACCGCGCCGCCCTCAGCCAGATCGGACAGCAGCACCTTGACCACGGCGGCCGGCACCTGCATCCGGGCCGCGACCTCGGCGACGCTCACGGGGCTCTCGCACAGCGCCAGCACCTGCGCATGCTCCAGGCCGAAGGCGCCCTGCGTCTGGACACCCGTGGCCCGCACCACGGTCACGAGCGTGAAGTGGGACGTGGCCCTGGTCCGGCCGTCGCTCACGGTGTAGGGACGGACCAGCCGCCCGACCGCTTCGTTGATCAGCGGTCCGTCGGGGAGGACCGGCGACATCGGCTACCCCACCGGGTGCCGGGGCGGCGTGGCCAGGTGCGGGCGCACGCTCTTCACCATCATGCCCATCTCGTAGCCCAGCACCGCCGCGTCCGCCTCGCGTCCGGCCAGCACCGCTAGCACCGCGCCGTGCCCGGCGGCCGAGACGAACAGCAGCGAGGTGCTGAGCTCCGTCACTATCTGTCGCACGTCGCCGCCATCGTCGAAGTGCCGGCCCGCGCTGCGCGCCAATGAGTACAGCCCACTGGCGAGCGCGGCCAACTGGTCCGCGGCGTCCGCCTCGAGCCCCTCCGCCGCCTTCACCAGTCCGTCCGAGGACAGCAACAAGGCGCTTCGGGTGTGCGGCACCCGGTTCACCAGACCTGTCAACAGCCAGGAAAGGTCTTCGCTCGCCACGATCGTGTACTCCTCTTCGGCAGAAGGAAATGGCTTGCTGGACGGGGCCCCTGGCCTTCAGGGTGGCCCTCGGGTGTCAGGGCGTCTCCGCTTCCTCGGCCCTGCGTAGTCCGGTCTGGAACGCGGCCATCAGGCCCGGGTCGTGTGCGATGTCCTCGGAAGTACCGGCGCTGGGGACCGGGTGCGGCTGTTCGGCGGCGTGGTCCCGGCGTCGCTGAGGCAGCCGCGGACGGTCGTCCTCACCGTGGGAGGGCATCGGGGCGGGCTGGGGTTCGGAATCGGACACGCGCGGATCCGCGACGACGGTCATCACTGTCGCCGGGGGGTCCGTCGCCTCGGGCTCCACTCGGTCTCGCGGCACCGCGTCAGGGGTCGCGACAGCGGGGTGCTCGGGCGCGGGAGCTGCCGGCTGCGGGCCGAGCAGCGCCGTGGGCAACACCATGACGGCCTGAGTGCCGCCGTATACGTTGCTCTGCAACTGCACAGCGATGTCATGCCGCTGGGCCAGGACCGAGACCACGTACAGGCCAATCCGGCCGTCCTGCAGCAGCTCGCCGAGGGCGACCTTGTCGGGTGCACCCAACACCCTGTTCATTTGGTTGCGCTCGGCTGCTGACATGCCCAGGCCTCGGTCTTCGACCTCGATCGCCACCCCGGCAGCGACGGGCTCGACCCGCACGTGCACGGTGGTCTGGGGCGGTGAGAAGACCGTCGCGTTCTCCAGCAGCTCGGCCAGCAGATGGACGACGTCGACCACGGCGTGGCCGCTGACCGTTCCATCAATGGGCGGGACCAGCTTGACCCGGGCATACTGGTCGATCTCGGCGACGGCGGAACGCAGCACGTCGGTCAGGCCGACGGGACGGGTCCACTGGCGGTGGGTGTTCGCGCCGCCGAGCACGGCCAGGTTCTCGGCGTAGCGGCGGATTCGGGTGGACAGGTGATCCACCCGGAACAGCCCCTTGAGCAGGTCGGGGTCCTCGACCTCGTTCTCCAGGCTGTCCAGCAGTCCTATCTCGCGGTGCACCAGGGACTCGAGTCGACGCGCCAGGTTGGCGAACACCTCGAACTGCTCCAGCCGGGCACTGTGTTCCGCACCGAGCGCACCGGCGGCGGTCTCCAGCAGGGCTGCCTCCGCCTCGTGCCGGGCCGCAGCGATCTCGAATCCGAGTCGGGAGAGTCCGTCCGGGCCGGTCTGCGGCGGCAGTTCTGGCTGGCGCCGCACAGGGGGCTCCCCAGCCCTCAGCCGACGGAACAACGACCCCAGTTCGGCTCTGCCCTCGGCTGTGGTGCGGATCAGCTCGGCCAGTTCGGCACGGTCCCGGTCGGCCGCACGGGACAGCTCCGTCCAGTGCTTGGTGGCTGCTCGTGCCTCCGCCGAAGCCCTTACACCCGCGATTCCTGCCGCCATGGCGCCGATGAGGACCACACCGCCGAACATCGCCCCCTGGTCCGCCCGGTCCAGGTGGCCGTCACTGACCAGCGCGGTGGTCACCGCACCGGCCACGGCGACCACGCCCGGTGGCAGCACGGACCACAGCAACTGACGCCGCATGGAGGACCCGGCCCGCGACTCGGCCGTCAAGCGGACGGTCACGGGCGCTGCCGGCCGGTCGTCCGGCGGCGTGAAAGGATCGGGCATAACAGTCCCTGGACAGTGCGATGATCAGGCCGAGCGCGCACGTTACCGCGCACCAGGACGCCGGTGTCAGCCTCTGGCACGCACAGAGATCGAACCGTTGTCCTTATCTTCGCTTCAATGTGCCGTCCCGGCGTGTGAGTCGGGACACAGCTCGACGAGATACTCGAGAAGGTCGACGTGGCCCTGGCCGAGCGGGCCGCCGTGGCGCTACGGCTGTCGAGGCGGGAGTTCGACGACGACGGCGTCCTGCGTCGCACGGCCGGCGACTACCAGGCCGGCGCGGGACCTGCCCTGCTCACCGAGGGTGCCACGCCGGCGCCCGTGTCCTGAAGGTCCATGAGCATCTTTCGGGCGAGTCGGGTGACCCATGCCGCGGTCGGGTGCGCGGTTGCACCGGGGATCCGCACACGCCGGGTGGCCTGCTCGATTATCGCGAGGACGTACAGGTCGCCCCGGTCAGGGTGTTGGTCGCGAAGAAATCGGCGGCGTGGATGGCCTGTGCTCGACAGCGTAGGAATGTAGCGCCGGTTGTGCAGGTGTGCTCGGATGCGGTGCCGATGCCGTGCTCCTTGAGGATGTTCCGCACGGTGGATGCGGCGACCGTGATGTCAAGGACGACGAACTCACTGACGGAACGTATGGCGCGCGGTCGCCTGGGACGTTTGGGGCGGGAGGCCTTGGCGTGGCGGCGGCGAAGCAGGTCGCGGTGCCGGCACGGCAGTGTGCCGGGCGAAAAGAGTTCGGATTCCTTGCGACGGACGCCGCCTACCTCCCCGTAGAGCAGACGAAGGCCTGATCAGTATCGCCACGCACCATCCAGTCTTCGTCCGACTCACGAACCCCGGAGGTATTTGTGGCTCTCTTCTCCGCGCTACGTCTTCACCGCAACAGCCGGTCGCGGTGGCGCATTACCGTGGGGTTGCTGGCGCTGGTCGCCGGTGCTCTGCCGAGTGTGTCGGCAGACGCCGCCGCTCCGCCCTCGGGCTCGGTCAGCGACACGGCGCCCACGGCCACGTGGAGCGCCGGTCCTTTCGTCATCCCGAACATCTCTGGCACCGCGGGAACGGTCAGCTGCGGGAATCCGCAACTCTGCGACGACTATGCCCTGAAGGTGTCCGTACCTGCCGGCTACGACACTGATCACAGCCTGCGCATCGACATCAAGTGGCCCGACACCGCAGCCGACTTCGACCTCTACGTCCTCGACGCGAACGGTCGGGAGGTGGCCGCCTCGGCGTCCTCCAGCGACCCCGAGACCGTGCTGCTTCCGGCGCTGACGGCGTCGTACACCGTGCGCGTGGTGCCGTACGCACCGCTCGGTGACAGGTTCACCGGCGTTGCGAGCCTGGTCGCCAACCCGGCCGATCCGCCGCCGAGCACGGCCGTCCCGCCGACGTACGCCAACTCCTCGGCGCCTGACGGCATCAAGGACGCGCACAACGCCGGTGAGCCCTCGATCGGCGTGGACCGCGCGAGTGGCGCCGCGATGTTCCAGGCGTACACCTCGACGCTCAAGGTCACCTACGACGGCGACGGCACCGCCACTTGGCAGGACAAGAGCGCGCACGCGGCCAACGGCTGTCCCCTGGGCAGCACCACCAGCCTCGACCCCATCCTGTTCACCGACCCTGCCGCCCGCCGTACCTTCGAGTCGCAGCTCGCCGGCAAGACTGCTCTGACCTGCTACACCGACGACGACGGCGAGACATGGACGCCGACGGGCGGCTCCGGCGTCAACTCCGGTGTGGACCACCAGACCATCGGTGGCGGCCCCTTCACCCCAGGCGGACCTGGTGCCCTCACGTCCTACCCCAACGCCGTCTACTACTGCTCGCAGGACATCGCCGACGCCTCCTGCGCGGTCAGCCGGGACGGCGGTCTCACCTATGGGCCCGCCGTTCCGATGTACTCGCTGCTGGACTGTGGCGGCCTGCACGGGCACGTGAAGGTCGCGCCGGACGGCACGGTGTACGTGCCCAACAAGGGCTGCGGCGGCAACCAGGCCGTGGCCGTCTCGGAGGACAACGGGCTGACGTGGACGGTCCGCAAGAATCCCTCCAGCACCCCCGGTGACTCCGACCCGAGCGTGGGGGTCGGAGCCGGCGGGACGGTGTACATGGGCTACCAGAACAGCGACGGCACTGCGCGTATCGCCATCAGCCACGACAAGGGCAAGACGTGGCTGTACGACCAGAACGTCGGCGCCGCTCTCGGCATCAAGAACATCGTCTTCCCGGCCGTGACCGCAGGCGACGACGACCGCGCCGCCTTCGCCTTCCTGGGCACCACGACCGGCGGCAACTACCAGGACGCGGCCGGCTTCAAGGGCGTCTGGCACCTGTACGTGGCCACCACCTACGACGGCGGCCAGTCGTGGGTCACCGTCGACGCCACGCCCACCGACCCGGTGCAGAGGGGCTCGATCTGCACCAGTGGCACCACCTGCGGCCAGGACCGCAATCTTCTGGACTTCATCGACGTCACCCTCGACGCCCAGGGCCGCGTGCTCGCCGCGTACGCCGACGGCTGCACCGGCACCTGCGCTACCGGCGGGCCCCAGAACTACGACGCACTGGCCTCCATCGCCCGTCAGGCCACCGGCAACACGCTGTACGGCGCGTTCGACGCCGTGGTCCACGGCGCACGCAAGAAGCCCGAAGGAGGCCAGTAGGTGAAGTCCTTCCTCCCCGCTGCCGCATTGGGCGGCGTAGTCCTCAGCCTGGCGACTGTCACGGGATGCTCGACGACGACCAAGCACGCCGGGCCCGAGAGACAGACGCGGTATGCGGCCGGGCAAGGAGCAGATCCGTCTGCCGCGAAGGCGGCCGACACCGCGTCCGGCGGCTGTCCTACCGCCGCCTCACTGCCGCTGCCCAAGGACTTCCCGGTCACCCTGCCGGTGCCCGACGGCGCGGTCGTCACCTCGGTGGAGCACCGCACCGGTAACCGGCTCGT
Organism: Streptomyces barringtoniae; assembly: GCF_020819595.1. Classification (GTDB taxonomy): domain Bacteria; phylum Actinomycetota; class Actinomycetes; order Streptomycetales; family Streptomycetaceae; genus Streptomyces; species Streptomyces barringtoniae. The sequence goes on along the minus strand of NZ_JAJHNP010000007.1, from coordinate 349,845 downwards.
CGTCGTCGCAGTCGTACGGGGCGGCTTCGACTCCGCGCTGTCCTTCCTGCACAAGCAACTCCCGAAGGCCGGATACGCCCTGAAGGAGGGCGAGGTGGAGCAGGACGACGCCGAGTCGAACTTCTCCTCAGCGACCGTCAACGGCCGCTGGACCCTGCAGAAGATGCCTGATTGTGAGGGAGGGCTGTGCCTGACGTACCTGACGTCCGCCGCCTCCTGAGCCTGGTCAGACCGACGCCACTTGCTGACCAGGTGGAACTACGGGTGGCCACCTCTCGCCGATCCCGGGACTTCGCAGAGCGGGCGTACCTCGGCACCTGGACCGCGCGCAGCCTGGACCTGAACGACCGACACCTCACCCGAGGCCTCCGTGACGGGCTGGTGGCAAACCCGGCCGCGCAGTATCTGCGGACTGGGCACGAAGAAGACCTGGCCTCCTTGGCCGAGGAGCAGCGTCCAGAACCTCCGTGCCCGAGGGGAGACGGTACACGGGCGCACGTATCTCCTGGCGGGGCTGCTGTGTTGCGGCGTCTGCGGCCTGACCCATGGAATCCCACTGGACCCACCACCGTCCCGGCTACCCGTGCCGCCACGGCCACACCAGCGCTATACGCCCCGAACCCGGCCGTACCCGCAACGCCTACCTGCGCGAAGACCACGTTCTGCCGCATCTGCCCGCCCTGCTGGTCCGCCTCACCGGCCACGTGAAGCGGTCGAAGATCTCGGACTCGGCCTACGCGTCGATGGCCGACGTGGGTTCGTCGAGCACGACCACCGGGGCCCTCCTCATGAAGGCCCGGCTCAGAGCCACCTTCTGCCCTTGACCGCCCGACAGTTGCCGGCCCTCCTCGAAGTGCCGGCCGAGCATGGTGTCGTACCGGTCCGGAAGGGCGGACACCACGGTGTCGACTCCTCCGGCTACGGCTGCGGCCCGGATGCGCTCGTCGTCGTCCATCGCCTCGATGCGGCCGAAGCCGATGTTGTCGCGGACGGACATCTCGTAGCGGATGAAGTCCCGGAAGATGACGCCGATGTGCCGCTGTAGGTCGTCGTTGGTCGGCGTCGACCGTCACGAGGGTCGTCGCCTCAGCCGGGTCGCCCACGCCGGCGGCCCGAGCCGGCGCTGCAGGCCGGCGAGGTGCCAGGTGTTCGGGGCCACCTACAGTCACCGGTCGGACGGGGAGACTCACCCGCCGCCGAGGATGCGCGCCTGAGCGGGCAGCATGCAGGCGTTGCGTCTGGGCAGTGACCCCAATTCGCTCATTCCGGCAAGCACCGCCCCGCTGCACTGACCTCGTGGCCATACGAGTCGGCGTTCCGGACAGACACCGGGGACAAATGCGACGAAGGCCTGCGGGTGCCGGCAGAGGCTGCCTTCGTCCCCGTCATGCGGCCGTGCCCGGGGACGGACAACCGGCGGCTCGCCCGCGCCGCACTCAGGAGCAAGGCCCCGAACGGCAATGGCCGGGCCCCGTCGCATCCGGCCGGCCGAGCGTGCCTGTCCCGCGTGATAACCCGAGTTTGGCCCCTGATCAGGACGTTTCTCTGCGGGACGGTGATGGACCGGGGCGTGATCGAGATCCATGCGGTGGTCATGGATCTGTCCGCTGACGCGCGGGTCGCTGGAGCCGCGGGCCTGCGGCTGCCGGGCAACGCCGCCAAGGACGTCGAACTGCTGGTGCTGCGACAGCAGCTCGCTGTGCTCCAACGCCTGCTCGGCGAACCGAGGTTGGAACCGGCCGACCGGGCCCTGCTGACGGCCCTGTCGCGTCTGCTGCCCAGACAGAGCTGGAGCAGCTTCTTCGTCACCCCAGCGACGCTGCTGCGCCGGCACCGAGAGCTGATCGTCGGCAAGTGCCCCCACAGACACAAGAGCCCCGGTCGGCCGCCGAGATCGGCGGAGACGCCGGAGCCGATCCCGCGTCTCGCGCGGGAGGGTCCGCTGTGGGGACACCGCAGAGTGCCGGCACGCAGTCATCTCCGAGGCGGGCCCGCGGATACACGAAGTTAACTCCCCGGACTCGGGTGTGAGACCGGTCCGGCCGACGATCGCAATACCTATCAAGCGACAGGTATCTGTCGACCGATCGGAGGTGCGGCGATGAGCCGGCCCGAACTCCCCCTTGCACAGGACCCTGGCGGCGGTGGCACGACCGACCACGCCCTCTTCGGCTACCAGCAGGAACTTCGCCGCGGCGTAGGCAGCTTCGCGTCGTTCGCCGCGGGGTTCTCCTTCGTGTCGATCCTCACCACCGTCTTCCAGCTGTTCGGGCTGGGCTTCGGGCTCGGCGGCGCCGCGTTCTTCTGGACCTGGCCGCTGGTCTTCGCGGGCCAACTGCTCGTCGCACTGTGTTTCGCCGAACTGGCCGCGCGCTGGCCCATATCCGGGGCGATCTACCAGTGGTCGAGCCGGCTGGCCGGCACCACGACGGGCTGGTTCGTCGGCTGGATCATGATCATCGGGCAGATACTCACGGTCGCGGCGGCCGCGATCGCGGCACAGGCGGTGCTGCCGGGCATCTGGTCCGGGTTCCAGATCGTCGGCGGTCCGGGCGCCGATCCGTCGGTGGGCTCCCCGACCGGGGCGCAGAACGCGGTCCTGCTGGGATGCGTCCTGCTGGTCATCACCACGGTGGTGAACATCCTGGGCATCCGCCAGATGGCCGCCGCCACCAGCTTCGGCGTCACGGTCGAGATCATCGGCGTGCTCGCACTGGTGCTGATCCTGTTCTTCCTGCCCGAGCGGGGTCCGCGGGTGGTGGCCCACCCCACCGGCTGGGCCGGTCACGGCGGCTACTTCGGGGCCTTCCTCGCGTCCTCACTGATGGCGGCGTACGTGATGGTCGGCTTCGACTCAGCGGGCGAGCTGGCGGAGGAGACCCACAGCCCGCGCCGGACCACTCCCCGGACCATCCTGCGGGCCCTGATCACCTCGGGTGTCGGCGGCGCGTTGCTGATCCTGTCGGGGCTGATGGCGGCGCGCAGCCTGACCGACGGAAAGCTGGCAGCCGCTGGTCTGTCCTGGGTGCTCACCGACCGGCTCGGCGGGGTTCTGGGCCGCCTGCTGCTGTGCTGCGTGGCAGTCGCGGTGTTCGCCTGCACCCTGGCCGTGCAGACCTCCGGGGCGCGGATGATGTACTCCATGGCGCGCGAAGGCGCCCTGCCCTTCCACCGGCGCCTCGGCAAGGTATCGGCCCGCACCGGTACGCCGATCACCACGTCGATCGTGGTGGGCGTCGGCGCCGCGATCGCGCTCGTGGTCAACATCCGCCAGTCGGCGATCTTCACCGCCCTGTCCAGTCTCTGCATCGCCCTGCTGTACCTGGCCTATCTGGGCGTGACGGTGCCCCTGCTGGTCACCCGGATCTGGCGAAGGGGCAGCGGCGGGCTGCCGACGGGCGTCGACGAGACCGGCCGGCCCCTGTTCTCGCTGGGCCGGTGGGGAGTGGCGGTCAACATGCTCGCCGTGCTCTACCAGGCCGGCATGACGGTCAATCTGATCTGGCCCCGTGCGGAGATCTACGACCTCACCGGCGGCACGTGGTGGCTGCGGTGGAGCGCCCCGCTGTTCATCGGGCTCAGCCTCGCCGCCGGTGCCGGATACTTCCTCCCCCGCCGACTGCACCGCCGTATCGAGCTGAGGCACGTACCGCACACGCACACCGAGCCGCCCCTGGACGCCCAGGCCGTCGCCGAGCCCGCCTGAGGGCCCGTGTGACGCGAGGGGACGCATCGATGACGTACCGACGAAGGGACGACGGGACATCCATGACCACCGCCGAGAGCTCGACGGCCGTACCGCAGCACGGCCGCTACCCGACCAGGCAGGCTCCCGCCCGCGCCCGTGATCTGCACCTGACCGACAGCGTCCGAAGCGCCCGCGACGACGCCCGCGCCCAGGGCGGGCAGGCCGGCGCGTGGATGCCGTACCTTCCGGCGTCGGACAGCCCGTACTGCCCGCCGGGGGTGGACGCGGCCGCCCTGGTGTGGGCGGAGACGGTGGCACCCGGCGGCTACACGCACAAGGTCCTCGCCCGCGGTACGCGGCTGCGCTTCGACGACCCGAGCGGTGACGCCTGCGCCCACCTGCTGCTCTTCAACGCTCTGGAGCCGGTGGAGCGGCTCAACGTCGCCGACACCCAGAAGGTGCCGTGGCAGGCGTATCCGAGCCAGGACCATCCGCTGCTCTCCGGCGACGGCCGGGTCCTGGCCGTGGTCAGCGGTGACTCCTCCGGCCGGCACGACGCCTTCTGCGGCACCACCACCGACGCCTGGAACGAGCGCAAGTACGGTGACGCCCGCCCCGAGGGGCCGTCGCCGTCCGGCCGCGGGCTCTTCCTCAAGGCGGCCGCCAAGCACGGTCTGAGCCGGCGCGACCTGCCGCCCAGTCTCTCCTTCTTCCAGGGCGTGCGCGTCGAGCCGGACGGCACCCTGGCCTGGCAGGGCAGCGCGGGGGCGGGCACGCATGTCGAACTCGTGGCGGAGATGCCCCTGCTGGTGCTGGTCGCCAATGTCGCCCATCCGCTGGACCCTCGTCCCGGCTATGTGGTCGGCCCACTGCGGGTGCACGCCTGGCGCGGTGCCCCGACCGGACCTGGCGAGCCGCGGTTCACCGCCACTCCGGAACTGCACCGGGCCTACCTCAACACCATCGACTACTGCGAAGCCCGGGGGCTGTGACATGGCGAGCACGCGGACCGAGACCAGGCCCGTCAACTACCCGACCGCCGCCGGCGGCACAGTCGCCTCCACCGTCCCCGTTGGCGCCGTGTACGCGGAGGGCTCTCCCCTGGACTGGGGTGCGAGCCTGGTCGAGGGCGCCGTCGTCCTGGACGAGACGGTGGCCCCCAACGCGCCCTGGTCGGCGGTGGTGCGGACGGGGCACGTCCTGACGATCGTCGACGTCGGCGGCAACCAGTCGGCCGACTGTCTGCTCTACGACGCCGACGATCCCGAGGAGCGCTACAGCGTCCCCGACACCCTGGCCTGGCAGGGCAACGCCTATGTGCGCACCGGCACCGTGCTGCGCAGCAGCGAGGGCCGCCCGTTGATGACCGTCGTCGCCAACGAGGTCGACCGCCAGGACACCATCGGCGGCGCGTGCGGCAAGGAGTCCAACACCCTGCGCTACGGCCATCATGTGATGTTCCAGCACGGCTGCCGTGAGAACTTCCTCGCCGAGGCCGGCCGGCGTGGCCTCGGGGTGCGGGACATCGTCTCCAACCTCAACTGGTTCATGAACGTGCCCGTCGAGGCGGACGGCGCACTGGGCATCGTGGACGGCATGTCGGCGCCGGGCCGTCGGGTTGCGGTGCGCGCCGAGACGGATGTGCTGGTGATGGTGTCCAACTGCCCGCAGATGAACAACCCGTGCAACGACTTCAACCCCACTCCGCTGCGGATGATCGTCGTGGAGCCGGCACCGGTCGCCGGTGACTCACGGTCCGCGCACGCCGCTCGCACCGCGAAGGAGGGCGCGTGACCCGCCCCACCGCCGTTCTCGTCGCCAACCGCGGTGAGATAGCCCGCCGTGTGATCCGCACCGCCAGGAGGATGGGCCTGGGCACCGTCGCCGTCTTCTCCGACGCCGACCGGGCCGCCCCGCACGTCCGCGAGGCCGACCACGCGGTCCGCCTCGGTCCGGCGCCCGCCCGCGCGTCGTATCTGCGCGGCGAGGCGATCATCGAGGCCGCGCTCGCCCAGGGCGCGGGCATCATCCACCCCGGCTACGGCTTCCTCTCCGAGAACACCGCCTTCGCCCGTGCCGTCGAGGGGGCCGGTCTGCGTTTCGCGGGACCGACCGCGGACCAGATCACCGCCTTCGGTGAGAAGCACACCGCACGCGCCCTGGCCAAGGCCGCCGGAGTGCCGCTGCTGGCCGGGACGGAACTGCTGGCAAGCGCCGAGGAGGCCGTCACCGCGGCCTCCTCGATCGGGCTGCCCGTGATGGTCAAGGCCACCGGCGGTGGCGGCGGCATCGGCATGCAGGCCTGCGCCACCGCCGATGAGGTGCGCGGGGCCTTCGCCCGCGTCGCGGCGCTCGCGGAGTCCAACTTCGGGTCCGCCGGGGTGTTCCTGGAGCGCCTCGTGCGCCCCGCCCGCCATGTCGAGGTGCAGGTCTTCGGCGACGGCACCGGCCGGATCGCCGTCTTCGGCGACCGGGACTGCTCGTTGCAGCGCCGCAACCAGAAGGTGATCGAGGAGGCCCCGGCCCCGGCCCTGCCTCCTCATGTGCGGGCACTGCTGCACGACTCCTCGCGGCGGCTGCTCGCCTCGGTCGGCTACCGGGGCGCGGGGACCGTGGAGTTCGTCTACGACCCCACGCGCGAGGAGGCCGCCTTCCTGGAGGTCAACACCCGTCTCCAGGTCGAGCATCCGGTGACCGAGGAGGCGTACGGCGTCGATCTCGTCGAACTGATGCTCGCCCTGGCCCGCGACGGAAGGGTCGAGGACACGGTGTTCGAGCGGGAGTGGACGCCCGCCGGGCATGCCGTGGAGGCTCGCGTCTACGCCGAGGACCCCGGCAAGGACTCGCTGCCGTCCTCGGGCCTGATCACCCGGGCGGCCTTCCCCGGCCAGGGCGCCGACGACATGCCCGGCGTGCGCGTCGACGGCTTTGCCGAAACCGGTCTGGAGGTCTCGCCGTACTACGACCCCATGCTCGCCAAGGTGATCGCGAAGGGCCCCACCCGGGACGCCGCGTTCGACGTGCTCGGCCAGGCCCTGGCCGCGAGCCGGATCGACGGCATCGTCACCAACCTGGGCCTGCTGCGCGAGCTGACCTCGCGGGCCGAGGTGCGCAAGGCGGTGCACAGCACCAGCACGCTCGCCACCACCGTCGACCCCGAGCCGCGCATCGACGTCCTGGTGCCGGGCGCGATGACCACCGTCCAGGACCTCCCGGGCCGGCTCGGCTACTGGCACGTGGGCGTACCGCCGAGCGGCCCCTTCGACGCCGTCTCCTTCGCCGAGGCGAATCTGGCCGTCGGAAACCCGGCTCAGGCGCCTGGCCTGGAGGTCACCGCGGGCGGGCTGACCCTGCGCTTCTCGGCCGCCACCGTGGTCGCCGTCACCGGCGCCCCCGTACCGGTCACGGTCGACGGCAGCGCGGCAGCCCTGTGGGAGCCGGTCACGGTCGGGGCCGGCGCCACCCTGGTGCTCGGCGCCTGCCGTGGGCCGGGCCTGCGCAGCTATGTGGCCGTCCGGGGCGGCATCGACGTACCCGAATACCTGGGCAGCGCCTCCACCTTCACCCTCGGCGGCTTCGGCGGGCACGGCGGTCGGGCGCTGCGCGCCGGGGATGTGCTGCGACCCGGAGCTTCGGCGGCGGCCGGCGGCGGCCCGACCCCGTCCGAGCGCCGGCCGGCGATCACCTCGCACTGGCAGATCGGTGTCACCGAAGGACCGCACGCGGCGCCCGAGTTCTTCACCCGCGACGACATCGACACCCTCTACGCCACCGACTACAAGGTCCACCACAACTCGGCCCGCACCGGCGTCCGCCTGATCGGGCCCAAGCCGCGGTGGGCCCGCCAGGACGGCGGTGAGGCGGGCCTGCACCCCTCCAACATCCACGACACGCCGTACGCGGTGGGTGCCCTCGACTTCACCGGCGACACGCCGATCATCCTGGGCCCCGACGGGCCGTCCCTCGGCGGGTTCGTCTGCCCCGCGGTGGTCGCCAGCGGCGAACTGTGGAAGCTCGGCCAGCTCCGCCCCGGCGACACCGTCCGCTTCGTACCGGTCAGGGAAGCCGAGGCGGCCGCCCTCGATGCCCGCCGCTCCTCCCCCACGCTGATCAGCACGGGCGGAGACGGCGACGACGGCGTACTCGGCCGCCTGGAGGCCACCGATGCCCGCCCCGCCGTCACCTACCGCCGGGACGGCGACGACAACGTCCTGGTCGAGTACGGCCCCATGGTGCTCGACCTCGGCCTGAGGATGCGGGTCCACGCCCTGCAGGAGACGCTCGCCGCGCACGCGCCCGACGGCGTCCTCGACGTCACCCCGGGCATCCGCTCCCTCCAGATCCACACCGACGCCCGCCGGCTGAAGGCCCGTGACCTCACCGCCCTGCTGCGCGAGCTCGAGGACGAAGTCCCGCCCAGCGACGAACTGGTGGTCCCCTCCCGCACGGTGCGGCTGCCGCTCAGCTGGGACGACCCGGCGACCCGCCTCGCCATCGAGCGGTACATGGCCGGGGTGCGCGACGACGCCCCGTGGTGCCCGTGGAACATCGAGTTCATCCGCCGGGTCAACGGCCTTCGGACCGCCGACGACGTCTACCGCACCGTTTTCGACGCCTCCTACCTGGTGCTCGGCCTCGGCGACGTCTATCTCGGCGCCCCCGTCGCCACCCCGCTCGACCCACGGCACCGCCTGGTGACCACCAAGTACAACCCGGCCCGCACCTGGACCGCGGAGAACTCCGTCGGCATCGGCGGCGCCTACTTGTGCATCTACGGCATGGAAGGCCCCGGCGGCTACCAGTTCGTCGGCCGCACCGTGCAGATCTGGAACCGGTTCCGCACGGGCGGCCTGTTCCAGGACTCGCCGTGGGCGCTGCGCTTCTTCGACCGCATCGAGTGGTATCCCGTCACCGCGGAGGAACTGCTCGAACTGCGGGCCGAGACCGACGCCGGGCGCGGTGACTTCCCGACCGAGGAGGGCACCTTCTCGATCGCCGAGTACAACGCCTTCCTCGCCGCGGAGGCCGACTCGATCGCCGCGTTCCGCCGGCGGCAGAGCACCGCCTTCGAGGCCGAGAAGCAACGCTGGCGAGCCGCGGGAGAGTTCGACCGCGCCGACGATCCCGAACCCGTGACCGCCACTGCTGCCGTCACCCTGCCGGACGGGGCGGTCCCGGTCACCGCGCCGTACACCGCCACCGTCTGGCAGATCGCCGCCGAGCCGGGCGCCACCATCGCGAGCGGCGATGCGATCCTCTCCCTGGAGGCGATGAAAATGGAGTCCACCGTGAACGCCCCCACCGCCGGGACACTGCTGGAGATCTACGTCAAGCCCGGGGAACAGGTCGCCCCCGGCCAGATCCTCGCGGCGGTGCGGGCATGAACGCCATGACACCGGCCGCCCGCGTCCAGGCCTCCTACGACCGGATCGAGGACGTCGGCCGGCCCGAGATCTGGATCCACCTCAGACCACGCGAGGAGGTGCTCGCCGAGGCGGCCGGAGTCGACACGGCGCTGCCGCTGGCCGGCCTGGTGGTGGCCGTCAAGGACAACATCGACGTGGCCGGCCTCCCCACCACCGCGGGCGCCCCGTCGTACGCCTACGAACCGCAGGCCGACGCGCCCGCGGTGGCGCGGCTGCGCGCGGCCGGCGCGGTGGTGCTCGGCAAGACCAACCTGGACCAGTTCGCCACCGGCCTGGTCGGCACCCGCAGCCCCTACGGCGCGGTGCGCAACGCCTGGGACACGGCCCGTATCTCCGGCGGGTCGTCCTCCGGATCCGCCGTCGCGGTGGCGCTGGGCATCGCCGACATCGCGCTCGGCACGGACACGGCCGGCTCCGGGCGGGTGCCCGCCGCCCTCAACGGCATCGTCGGCGTCAAGCCCACCAAGGGCCTGGTGCCCGTGACCGGCGTGGTCCCCGCCTGCTACACGCTCGACTGCGTGACCGTCTTCGCCCGCGATCTGCAACTCGTCCGCACCGCCGCGGAGTTCGTCGAAGGCCCCGATCCGGCCGATCCGCTCTCCCGCACCGGCACCCAGCTTCCGCCGCCCCCCGCGCGCCCGCGGATCGCCGTACCGGCCGGGGAGCATCTGACCGGCATGGCCGACGGCTGGCGCGAAGCCTTCGACGCCGCCGTCGCCCGCATGGCGGGCACCGGGGCGGAGATCGTCGAAACCGACATCACCCCGCTGCTTCAGGCCGCGGACCTGCTGTACGGCGGCGCGTTCGTCGCCGAGCGGTACGCCGCCGTGGGCGCGCATCTGGAGAAGCACCGCGACCTGATCGGGGCGGACCTCGATCCGACCGTCGCCGCCATCGTGCTGGCAGGCCGGGAGAAGACCGCCGCCGACTGGGCCGCCGACGCCGCCAGGCTCGCCGCGCTCGGCGCCGCCGGACGCGCGGTGCTCGACGGCTGTACAGCTCTCCTGACGCCGACCACCACCTGGCATCCCACCCTCGACGAGGTGGCGGCCGACCCGGTCGGCGCCAACGCCCGGTTGGGACGGTTCACCAACTTCGCCAACCTGCTGGACTGCGCCTCGCTCGCCGTTCCCGCCGGGTTCGTGGACGGCCTGCCGTTCGGCGCGATGTTCACCGGACCGGCCTTCTCCGACCGCGCCCTGGCCGCGCTGGCCGAGCGGTTCGCCAACCCCGGGCTCGACCTGTTCGTGGTCGGCGCCCACCTCACCGGTCAGCCGCTCAATGCCCAGTTGGTGCAAGCCGGCGCCACATTGGTCGGCCCGGCCCGCACCGCAGGCGGCTACCGGCTGTACGCCCTGGCCACCGAGCCGCCCAAGCCCGGCCTGCTCCGGGTCACCGAGGGCGCGCGGGACGCCGGCGCCGGGGCGGGTCACGCCACGGCGTCAGGCGACGACGCGCGGCCGGGCGTCGAGGGCGAGATCTGGCGGCTGCCCGCTGCCGGGTTCGGGGCGTTCACGGCCGCCGTGCCCGCGCCGATGACCATCGGCACCGTCGAACTGGCCGACGGGCGGCAGGTCTGCGGCTTCCTCGTCGAGCCGTACGCCGTCGAGGGCGCGCCCGACATCACCCGCTTCGGCGGCTGGCGGGCGTACACGGTGTCCGCGTGACCGGAGGCCGCCGGGCGGATACCTGGTGGCAGGATGGGGCCATGACGACGACGCGTCCCCGTCAAGGCAGGCCCCGGCACACGCCGCCGTCCGACCCCGGCACCTCCGCCCGGGAAGAGATCCTCGACGCCGCCGGGGCGCTCTTCGTCGACCATGGGATCACCAGCACCAGCACCCGCATGATCGCGGAGCGGGTCGGCATCAGGCAGGCCTCGCTCTACTACCACTTCGCCACCAAGGAGGAGATCCTCGCCGAGCTGCTGGCGACGTCCGTCCGGCCCAGTCTGCAGATGGTGGACCGGATCCGGGCCCTGGTGCCCGAGCAAGCGGATGCGGCCGCCGCACTCTACGCCGTGGCCGCCATGGACGTACGCACCCTCTCCCGCACTCCGTACAACATCGGCACGCTCTATCTGCTGCCGGAAGTACGGGCCGAGCGGTTCGACGCCTTCCGGACCGAGCGGGGCCGTCTGCAGTCGAGCTACGGCACGCTGGGCGCCCTGGCGGCGACCGAGGACGTCGCGCGCGGCCTGCCCGCCGAGCGGCTCGGTGAACTGCTGATCCAGCTGGTGGAGGTTGTCATCCAGATACGGCGCTCCCGTGAGCCGGATGCGGCTGACACCGAGGCCATCGCGTCGTCGTGCCTGCGCCTGTGCGGGCTCGGAGAGCCGGCGGTGGCCGCCGCCCGGGAGGAGGGCCGAACGCTGCTGAGCAGCCTGGACCGACCGCCGGCCCTGTAGGTGCCGGTAACCTCATCCGTGCTGGTCAGAACGCGCGTGAGCACTGTCGTGAGTCCCTGCCGGTCAGGGGTGACGACGGGGGGCCTCGCTCGCTGATTGCCCACTGGCTCCGGGCGACGCCCGGATGGTCCGGTGCGGCTGCGACTGCCTTACCCGGCCCTGACGGGCGTGTTCACCTTGATCCGACTCCTGCCGATGGGCGAGCGAGACGAGGACGCCGAGATCCTGGCACTGCGCCACCAACTGGCCGTGCCGCAGCGGCAGATCGACAAGCCCAACCTCACCTGGCCCGACCGCGCGCTGCTCGCCGCGCTCCGGCACCGCCCGGATCAGGGGAGTTCGCGAACGTGCAGGCCCGTCGACGCGAGTGACGGACGGAACTCTGCACGAGTACCAACATTGCGGGTCGCGTCCCACCATTGGACAAACCGGTTGCAGACGGTCTGCCAGGCACCGAGCCGCTCGGGCAACTCCCGCCACTGCCTGCCGGTACGGAACCGTCAGATCACCCCTCGACCTGCTCCCGCAGCCGTTCGGGATACGGACCGAACCTGCTTATCGGCAGGAACGGCTCGATGAACTCCCGTTGCTCATCCGCCGGTTGCGGACGACTCACATCGGCAGTCCTACAGGATCGAGACCGCAACCGGTCCCAGAACCCGATGCCGATCACAACCCAAGACACGATGACAACCTCACTCGTGGGCCCAGACCTGCCCGGGCCCAGCCTTGTGCGACACCCTTTGGCGCGTGAACCGAACAGCAACTACAGCGCCAGCCATCCTTACTCCTGCCAGGCGCTCACCCACGCAATCGTCGGCTGCATCCCGCCGGCATTCGGGCAGCCGGGTTTACCGGCGTAGTCGGCGGTCGCACGTGTTCGACGGGCTCATCGGCACATGTTCGTTTCGGTGTGCCGGAAAGGGCGACCGGCCCGAGAACGTGAGGTGAAGGCATGTCCCCGGCCGGACGGCGCGGGCATGTTCTCCCCTGTCACAACGCCGGCCGCCCGCGGTCAGGGTTCCTGACAGCGGGCGGCGCGGACATCGTCCAGGCTGACGACGTCAGTCGCGGTCCCAGTAGGGGGCACGGTGGTGGTTGCCGTACCTGCACCAGTCCCAGCCGTAGTAGTCGTCGTCGTGGCAGTGGTTGCGGTGACGCCAGCGGTCGTAGCGGTCGTCGTCGCAGTCCCGCCGCCAGTCACCGGCGTGGCGGTACCCGTAGGCGTGGTGGTGGCCCGGGTGGAACGAGGGCGCCACTGCCGTCACAGAGGCAGCCGCCGGGGCAGCGGCTGCCTCCATCGAGAGAGGCGCCATGACAGCGGCGGCCGCCAAAAGCGTGCCCGCTACTGCCTTAGCAATGATCTTCACCTGATCTCCTTTCAAACATCAGGGCCTGTTTCGCCCTAGTGCCGAGCCTGAAGCTACATCAAATAACGCGGAATTCATTGCGGCCGAGTCACCGTCAATCCGGCAGCCTCCCGGGCGGGATATCGAAAACGGCAGCTCAGCGGTATTGTCGGGCCCTTTGCGGAAATACGCGCCACCCCTGAAAAAGGCACCCGCCCAGGTGAACTTCGCGGCCTGCCAGGTCGGTTCGCAAGCGGGCGACGAATTGAGTCCGTCGTCGTGAATACGCCGCTTGAATTGCCCTGCGTTTTTCGGAGTCATGCGATGAGAAAGTGTGCGGTGACCTGATGGCGAAGCCGATGAGGCGACTCTCGGTGCTGCCCCGACTTTTATGGAGTGCATTTCTCGCTGAAAGACGCCTGCCGACCATCCGCGGGCGGCAGACCACGCCGGGCTCCTGCGTGTCGCCTTCCGCCGGCTGCACGGCGGCCGCGCAGAGGCGAGGGTCGCCGGGGCGCCTCCCGGGCGGTGCGGCGCGCTTTCCGGCACAGGGGAGATGAGGGTCCAGGGCCGCCAGCCGGGGCTCCCGAGGGGGAACTTCGGCGGCGGTGCGTATCGGCGCGCCTTCCAGTGGAGGGCAACCGGGGCCCCACCGCTGCCCTCATGACAGTGTCCGTGGCCGGCTGCGGCCACTGGTTCCCGGACGGGAGCGTTCTCGATGCCTCGGCGCCGGGCAAGCGGTCGGGGCAAGGGGCCGGCCGGCCCGCCGGTGCTGCCCTCGCATCTGTGCACACCGTCGCCCCGGCGGAGGAGCGGCGGCCGCACCGCGGGGCATGGGGCGCGCAGTTGAGCCCAGAGTCAAGGAATGGAACAGACACGCACTTCTGAACGAATGTCGGAAATAGACGGTTTGCACTGACCGTGCATTTTCGGCTACCGTCCACGCCCTCTGGACGAATCGTCCAGAAACTCCGGACGGCGGGGTTGGCGCAAGCCTGCATGTTCCCCATGGCCCGGCCGCCCAGGGTGACAGCGTCCGTCCGGGATCCGTGCGACGCCGTCGCGCCCGGCCTACGGCTCCCGCGATGGCGCCGCCTGGTCCGGCTCCTGTTTCGCATACATCCCTTCATTCATGAAAGGCCTCCTGATGAACAACGACTGGCTTGACGCCGAGACCGCCGAGCTACTGCCCAGCCGCGAGGCGCTGGGCAAGTTCTCGTTCAACTTCGCCAAGACGACGACCGTCTCGAAGAAGATCACGCACGTGAACGCCCACAACGAGTCGATGGCGGTGAACCAGTACTCGCCGTTCGCGGTCGCCCAGTCCCAGGCCTCCCAGGCCATCAGCGTCCGGCAGTAGCACGACCCCTGGCGCAGGGGCGGGCCCCCGGGCGTGCCCCTGCCGCGTCGCAGGGGTCGAGGCCCACACAGCATGCCGGGTGATGACCACGGCCGGCGGCTGGGTGTCCGTGCGGGTACCGGACGGTCAGGGCCTGCCGCCGGTATCAGGGTCCTTACGACGCCTGCCAGTCGGGGGAAGACACACCTTGGCGAGCCGACCCTCGAAACGCCGGGCGGACGGCGGACCCGGCGACATCCACCAGCAGACGCCAGGCGGTGAACCGGCCCAGCACAGGCCCCTTCACCCAGCCTCCGGCAGCGGCATGAACGGGTGGGATCCAGTGAGCAGTCCTCACCCCGCAGCATTGCGCACCCGCGCAGAGCAACTGGTCTCCGAAGGACACCCGGCGAAGGAGGTGGCACGGCAACTGGGCATCTCGCCGCAGACCGTCTACCGCTGGCGGCGCTCCCGTGCGTCCGGGTCGGACCTGGCACAGGCCCGCACCCGCATCGACGAACTGGAGCAGGAAGTCCTCCTGTGCCGCGAAGTCATCGCCACAATGCGGCAGATGATGCCCCCAAAAGACGTTACGAGGTGATCCACCGCATGGCGTCACAGGGTTTCCCGGCACGCAGGATCGCCGCACTCCTCGACGTCTCGGAGTCCGGATACTACGCCTGGCGCGCACGCACCCCCTCCCCACGAGCACTGCGCCGGGCCTGGTTGACCCGCCTGATCCTCGACATCCACCGGGAGTCCGGCTCCACCTACGGATACCGCAGGGTGAGGCAGGAACTCTGCCACCGCTACGGCATCGACGTCAGCCACACCACTGTGGAGCTCATCATGAAGGGGGCCGGAATCCGCGGCAGAGCAGGACGGCTGTACGACCAGGCCCCGTGGGAAGGCGCCCGCACACCCAGCCGGCGCTGGACCGTCGACGTACTCGCCCTCACCACACTCCTGGGCCCCCTGTACACGGCCGTCGTCCTCGACACCGCATCCCGATGCCTGATCGGCTGGAGCACCGCCGCGACAGCACACCGCGGCCTCGTCCACCACGCCCTCATGGCCGCCATCACCCGTGCCGCCCACGCCGAACCGGCCGCCGGGACCGCGCACGACAGCCTGCTCGCCTGCTCCTTCACCGAGCGGGCCGACCTGCTCAAATGCGCGCCCGTCCGCGGAACAGCAGGGGACTGGTACGACCACGCGGTCGTCAGGTCCTTCTGGGACACCATCCACCGCGAACTGCACGGTCCGTCCCTCTGGCCGGACACTCACTCCCTCGAGAACCGGCTCGGCGAGACCTTCGACCGCTTCACCCGGCAGGTCTGAGCCGCCGGCCCAGCCTGCCCACCCACACCAAGGCGGATCAATTGGAAACGACACCACCTTTGCCGGCCACCGGCGGCCCCAGACCCGACATCCACGCAGAGCAGGACTCCTCGAATGCCCACGCCCACCGACTGCGCCTGTACGGCGCCCTGGACAAGGTATGCGTTCCCCTCGCTGCAGCTGACGTCCAGGCCGTCTTCCAACTGGCCGAACTCGACTGCGTCACCGTGCACGCCGTCATCGACTGGCTCAACACGGCACGAACGCTTCCACCGCTTCCGCGCCCGAAGTGACGGGCCCCGACGTGCGGCCGGAACTTCGCCTTCCCTACCCGGTGCCGTTCGCCTGTAGCAACGACTCGACGAGTACGGCCACATGCCGGCGGTCGGTCGGGCTCAACTTGTGGACGCTCGCGATGAGGATCGCCACCTCGGGATCCGCGGCCTCGGGCGCGTCCTCGAGGTACAGGTTGACGCCCGCGGCCTCGGCAGCGGCTCTCTGCACTGGCGCCACCGGGATGCCCAATCCCTTGGCCAAGCCCTCCAGAGTGGTCTGCTGGGGCATCTGCGCCAGCCGCGCCGAAGTCGCCAGATGGTGGACCGTCGAGCGGGAGATGCCACCGCGGCGCGCTACTTCGCTGTAGGACCATCCGTTCTGGTCCAACTTGTGCTTGATCATTTCCTGCAGTGTGTTGGGCACGCCGGTTCTTCCTGTGGAGAGGGAGTGACCGCCTGTCGATGAGTCTAACGGCCCTACCGCCCGGGCGTTCTGCACCTTCTTTTTCACCGGCGCCTTTCGCTACGCTGCCCTGCGACTGCAAGCCGTGGTCGACACCTGTGGACCAGCTCGGCCGGCACCGTGAACGAAGAGCGCATCTGCCAGGGCGAGTTCCGTACCGCGAGCCGCACCTCCACCCGTGCCATGACCTCAAGCACACGGCCGGTCGGCGCTCTCACACGCGTGCCGACCGCCCCACCCACGGCCAGCTCCACGCAAAGGCCGCCGCCGCATCCGGGGCCCGCTCGTCGATCAACACGGCGCAACTCGAGCCCGGGCTCGGGCGCCGACCGTGGAGCACATCCCCGGCCGCACGCGAACGGCCCAGCGGCTTGGCGCCACCGCGCACACAATCACAGGGGCCCAGGCGGTCGTGCAAAAGACAGAATTCGTTGCCGTCCGGGTCGGCCAGGGCCTGCCAGTTCTCGGTGCCGCTCTGGCCGACGTCGGCGGGCCGCCGCCGAGCGCGAGCCGCCGCTCCAACTCGGCGTCCTGGTCACGGTCGGTGGTGTTGACGTCGATGGGCAGGCAGATCTGCCCGGGCCGTGGGTCGGTGCCGGGGTGGAGGACGAGTGTGAACTGCGGCCGACGAACCCGGCGTCGGGCGACCCGATCTCGATGCCTGCGTCGCCCTTGCGGCCGAGTTCGACGTAACCGAGGGCCTCGCTCCGGAACGCGGAGAGCCGCTCGGCGCCGGCGGCTTGGAGGACCAGCTCACCGAGGCGGGACGCCGTGTGCGTCAGTGTGCCCGGCCAACCCTGGAGTTGGTCGCTGCTGCCTGCGGCAGGTCGACGTGCCACGCGATCGAACTTCCGGCTGGAGGAGTTCACCTACGACGCCGGCGAGATCAGGCTCACCCGTCCTGGGCCGCAGGGGCGACGTGGCGCCGGACGGCGGAGGTGTCCTCGGCGTGGAATGCCGGGCGGTCGGTCCCGGGCTTGGCGGTCGTGCCGCTCGGCGAGGACCCCGGCCGCCCCGAGTACCGCGCACCGCCCTCGCGGTGGGCCCGTGCCCCTGCCCTCGGCGACGCGCCGCCGTAAGCCGCATGCATGCCGAGCCGAAGCCGTTGAAGTGATGTGCCGACTGAAGTCGGCAGTTTGCCCCGCCCTCGCGGCGGCGAGCCCGATGCCGCCGGAGCGCGTCAGACGACCGCACTCCGCGCAGCCGGGGTGGCCTCTTGCGGCCTCGGCAGCCATCGTCTGCCATGCAGCGGTCTCGCGTGAGGACCCGGGGCTGCAGGGGACGACCGGTGGTGCGACGCGTGCTCAGCAGGTTTCGGGGTTGTCGGGGTTCGCGGCGGCGGGGGTGAGGGGCCCGTTGGCCGTAACGATGGTGGTGAGCGGGTAGAGCAGGCCGCTGGTACCGCCCAGGGTGAAAAGGGGGGTGTCGTCCTCCTGGCGCTGACCGTGGTAGTGCCAGGTCTGGCCAAGGCGGTCGGTGTGGCCGAGGGCGAGGTCGTAGATGCGGCCCCCCAGGCAGAAGGGTTCGGTGGTCCTCTGCGCCGCCTCCTCCAAGAGGCGGGGCACGGCGTCCGCGGTGAGACGGACCTCCACACCGTCGAGGTGCCCGGTGGCAGTCTGGGCCCATCCGCTGCGGTGGGTCGGCTCGTTCAGGGGTGCACTGATCGCGGTCAGCCAGTATTCCCAGTCGCCCAGCGACATGGCGTTGATGTGGACGGTGACACGTTCATGATCCGAGGTGATCTGCGTGACCTCGAGCCGGCCCGCGTTCTCGGCCCGCAGCCTGGCCGCTGTGGCGGCGGCCGGGGGCTGCGCCTGCTCCCCGTCGGCCGTGCGCGACTCCTGGGCGCCGGTGCTGTGTCCGGTGACCGGTCCGAACTCGGCGGCCTGCTGGGCGGGGGCCGGGTCGGCCGCGGCGGGTCTGCCGACCGGAGCGTCGTACGAGTCGAGCACGTGCGCGCTCGCGGGGGCAGTCTCGGACACGCAGAGGATGTGCAGCGGGCGGGGCGTCTCGGGTACGCCGGGTGTGCCCTCCCCGGCGCGAGGCGCGGTGATCGCCTCCCACGGGGCCGGGGCGCCCGGTGCCGGATGCGCAGCGGTCCGGGTGACCGCGGTGTCGCCGGGTTCCGCCTCCGGCAGACTGTGCTGCGTCCGGTTCTGTTCCCGGAGTCGTCTGAGGGTGTCGGCCCCGCCGGGCTCCACCAGGCGGCCCTGTGCGTTCAGATCGGCGATGAAGGCGTGGACGAGTTGGCTCAGTCGCGCGGTGAGTTCCTGCTCGACGTCCGTGCCCTTGCCGTAGGCGATGGTCATGCCACAGCTCCCACGTAGGCCTTGCGGAGGGAGTCGAGCGCGCGCCACTGGAGCGTTTTGACGGCAGCGTCGGTGGTGCCCATGGTGCGGGCGGTCTCGCGGACGGACATCTCACCCAGGAACCGCAGCCGGATGACGACCTGCTGACGGGGGGTGATCTCCGACAGGGCGTGATGCAGGTCGTCGAGCGCGAGCGAGCACAGAACGGTGTCTTCGGGGTTGCTCACCGAAGGGGCCCAGGCGTCTCCCACCTGGGTGATCTGGTCGACGAAGGTGAGGCGGCGTGTCGTGGCGGTCTTGAAGTGGTCGATGACCACATTGCGTGCGATGGTGCACAGCCAGGCACGGATCGACGTACCGTTCCATGTGAAGGTGGTGATCTTGGCCCATGCCTTCACGAAGACGTCCGCGGTGAGGTCCTCGGCCAGTGCGGCATTCGATCTGACGCGCTGGCCGATGAGCGCGGCGACAACGCCGTGGTGCATCCGGTACAGCTCGGCGAACGCCTCGCGATCGCCCTGCTGGGCACGGGTGATGAGGGCCGGTTCCCCCGTGGCGCTGCCGTCGAAGGCAGCGTCGTGAGCCTGAGTGGACAAGGTTGCTCCCGATCGTGCGTGGACAGAAGTGAGGTGGGGCTCGTGGCAGAGCTGAGGTGGTGGTGCGAAGACCGCCTCCGGGCCGCGGACCCGGGGACAGGACCGGGCCGGTTCTCAGCCGGCCGCGTGCCGGTCCCGGTCCCCGTGCCGCAAGCGGCGCCGGTCCTGGGCAAGCACACGCTGCCGTTGCGGAAGGCTGCTGCGCTGCATCGTCTGCGGGTCGTCGTAGACGAGCGCGTCGAGCCGGACACTGTAGGCGTCGCGCAGTGTCCAGAGTGTGGCCAGGCTCGGCTGTTTCGTTCCGGTCGCGAGCCGGTGGAGCGTCGACCTGCTGATACCGGTGCGCTGCGCCATGTCGGCGACACTTTCGTCACCGAGCTCCCTGGCCTTTACCAGGAGCGTGGCCATGTGGAGGCGAAGCATGGTCAAAAGACCCCCTCAGCAACGTGCAGCCGTGTGGCTAACCCACACGAACGCAACATATGCAAGTTGCCAGGCATGAGTGACGCAAGGGTATTTTGATTCGCACACAGATACGAGATTTGGGATGTGGCCTGCAGAAATGCCGATCTAGGTTTTGACCTGCAAAGGTGCACGCGTGCAACTAGCGTGTGACGACATGCCTGCGCGCTACCCTCCGAGGCATGCGGAGTGCGAAGGATTCCCCCCACGAAAGCCGGGCCAAGCGGCAGGCTCAGGCGCAGCGGGTCGCCGCGTATCTCACAGGAGCTGCGACGGCAGCCGGATACGACGTCCGCCGACGGCAGGGCGGCCGGGCACAACTGGCGGCCGCGACCGGTCTGAGCCTGACCACCATCAGCCGGACACTGGACGGCAAAACCTTGCCGCTGCCCTCGCAATTGACGACGTGGGCGACGGTCCTCAATCTTGATCATCGGAGGATTCTGGTGGAGAGCGGTCTCATTCCTGAGCAGCGAGCGCCTCAATCACCACGACGGGCACCGAACTCGACGACACTCTCGCCGGACGACGCCATGACTGCGTGGAGAATCACAGATCCCATCATCCGCAGGACACTGAACGGGAGCATCGTTCACGCGATCGAACTCCAAGCGGAGATCGATGCGTCCCAGGATCCAGGGCCGTTGCAGGAAGACAAGCGCACCTGGCGCACACGCAGATGACACCGCTCCCGCCAGAATCCCTTTCCGTGGATCACCGCGTGCCGGTCGTCCCGGCACGAGGCGACTGCCCGAGGAGGGATGTCACCGGCCGACCTGGCATCGCGGGACGAACGGGCCGGTGGGCGTCGTCCGCTCCAGCCTCTGCCGCCGGCCAACGCTGCGGCCGGGCCGGCGCGGCGACCCGTCCGAACCACACCCAGGTCGCCGCGCACCGCGTTCACCGACAGCACCACCGGACCTGCGGCCGCGGGGAATCGAGCACATGCACGCCCGCCAGGTCCGTCCACTCGGCCATGTCTCTCCCGCTAAGCTCGGCGGAATCTTCCCGAAATCCAGTGCCTGCACCACGGCACACGGTCGCGGGAAGAGCGAAGGTTGTCCTCCTGCCGTGCCGGCATCCAGCGGGTCGAAAAGGACACGCCGAGAGGGGTAGCAGGTGCTTGTCGTACAAGGAGCCCCCATGACCGCTGTCGTGCGCAGCAGCACGGGCGAGGCGGTGGTTCTGCTTTCCGGCGACTCGCTCCGGCAGGTACCGGAGACGACGTTCACCGACATGATCAAGGCTGCTGCCGCCGTTCTCAGCGCCGCAGAACTCCAGAACCTCAACAACGCCGTTCCCACGCTGGGCACAGGCCCGCCGGATTTCCATGTCCGTGTCGACGGACACGAGTTGACGGTCTACAGACTGGCTGTCAGCTGAGTTCCGCCCGCAGGTGACAAAGGCCATTCATCTCCCCCTTGTCGAGCGGTAACCGGTCGTGCCCGGCGGAGCTCTGCCCTGGGCGACCGGGCCGTGTCCACCGAACGCAGGTCCCCCGGGGGCTTGGTGCCGTGGAAGGCCCTTTGCGGGCGGAGGAGTGGCGAAACCGCCCACGCCCGGTGCCTGCTGAACAAGACCGGATCAACCGAGGCAGGACACTGCGCCGATGCGCCGGACCGGCGGCGGTCGCCTGCGCGCACGCCGCCCACAGACGCGTGCCAACACCACCCGGTCAATGCGCAGAAGCCGTCGGACATCCGTCGGCGAGGACGACGCCGTTCCTGCCGTCATGTGCCACGCGCCCGCACGCCCGTTGGTGCATGCCCACGTGACCGTACCCGGAGCGCCGCCCGACCCCACCGGTCCAGGACTGCGCGGTGCCGCGCCCGGCCGTCCCGAGCGCCGGCTGCGCACCCCCGGCCCCGCGTCCGACCGGCACGGCAGCCGGTGGCCCGATGGGCGCAGCAGTGCCGCGCCATCGCAATCGGCCCTGGTGATGCCGCGCAAGTGAACGGCAGTGCGACTTTGAACGAATGTCGCATTTGAAGTGTTTGCACTTTTCCTTCGGTTTCGGCTACTGTCCGGGATCTCCGGACGAATTGTTCGGAGACTTTGGACGGCGGGCGGCTGTCTCCCAGTTCCGCCGCGCCCCGACTCCGCAGCCGGGTTTCCGCATGACCCGGCTGCGGAGTAAGGGATTTCTCGCCGTCCACCGATCCTGCGGCGCGGCCGTGCAGACAACCTGCTGCTCGCTCACCGTCAGCCGGAACGCGCCGGCAGGCCGAAACGAGGCCGGACAGCGGCCCAACAGCATGTTGGGCCGTAATGCACCGGAACTCGTTTTGTTCACACACCACTTGAAGGCTGAAAGGAGTCTTTTCATGAACATGGACCAGCTCGAGGCCGAGACCGCACAACTGCTCCCGGGGCGTGAGGCGCTCGGCAAGTTCTCGTTCAACTTCGCCAAGATGACCACCGTCACGAAGAAGGTGGCGCACGTGGACGCGCACAACGAATCGGCCGCGCTGAACCAGTGCTCGCCGTACGCGGTCGCCCAGTCCGAGGCCACGCAGAGCATCAGCGTGCAGCAGTAACGCGGACCGGGCAGGGCCAGGTCGGCAAACGGACCTGGCCCTGCCCGGGTCACCTGGCAGTTCCTCACCATGCCACGCCCGTTCCCTGCTTATGGTGCCTCAAGAGCCGTCGCAGCCAACACAGTTGGCAAATGGGGCCCGCGAGTACGCTTCCGGCCCGCTCGGCCTCGGTGGCCGAGCCGTCTGCGTCGGGACCGCTCTCCTCGCACCGAACCTCACCTCACCGCGCACCCGCCGCCCGTGACCGCCCCCATGTGGTCGTGCCCTCTTGGGCGGCTGCCGGGATGCAACGACACCCCCACCGGCATCCGCTGCACACCGCGCACATGTGTCGAACCGTCAGATGCGCCCAGGAGAAGACCATGCCGGCGTCCGAAGACAACAGAAGCCTCACCAAGCTGCAGGCCCACGCTCCACACCTCGGACATTCCCCCGGGCAGACGGACGCCACGCTCGCGTCCGGTCCCCTCGCACACCCGGCACCCGCCATGACGGCCGGCACCCCGGCGTCCCCGAGCACCGCACCCGTCCCGCGACCGAGCCACGGTCTGCAGACCCTTGGTGAATACAAGGGGTCGGGCTTCATCGAGCGCCGATACATCGTCCGCCGCGGCGACGGACAAGTGATCCAGCTGTCGCGCCTGCTGTACCTCGTCGTCAGCAGCGTCGACGGCGTCCGCGACGCCGAGGCGATCTCCCACCGGGTCAGTGGCCGCTACGGGGCGGAAGTCACCACGGAGAACATCATCTACCTGGTGGAGCACAAGCTCACCCCGCTCGGGATCACCGTCCCCTTCGGAGACCACCCCGGCGAGGTCTTTGTTCCCCGCTCCGATCTGCTGCTCGCCCTGCGCGGCCACAAAGTGATCTTCCATGAGGGGCAGGTGGCTCGCATCGCCGCCGCGCTCGCATGGCTGCACCGGCCCCTGGTGGTGGTGCTGACGCTGGCGGGCGTCGTCGTCATGGACGCCTGGCTCTTCGCCGTCCACGGAGCCATGACACCCGTGCTGCAGGTGCTCGAACAGCCGCTGTGGATGCTCATCATCTTCGCGCTGACCGTGGCCTCCCTCCTCTTCCACGAGTTCGGGCACGCGTCGGCCTGCCGGTACAGCGGAGCAGTGCCCGGGAGGATCGGATGCGGCATCTTCCTGATCTGGCCGTCCATGTACACGGACGTCACCGACGTGTACCGGATCGGGAAAACCGGCCGCCTGCGCACCGGACTGGGCGGCGTCTACTTCAACGTCATCTTCATGCTGGCCCTCACCGCAGCCTTCCTGCTCACCGGCCAGTCCTTCCTTCTCGCCGCGGTGTACCTCGCGCACTTCGAAGTCCTCGAGCAGCTCGTACCGGCGGTGCGGCTGGACGGCTACTACATCCTGGGCGACCTGGCCGGCGTACCCGACCTGTACGGCAAGGTCAAGCCGATCCTGCTGAGCTTGCTGCCCGGGCACCACCGGGCCGCAGCGCAGGTGGCGGACCTCAAACGCTCCGCACGAACCATCGTGACGGTGTGGGTGCTGACCATGGTCCCCCTGCTGCTCGCCGAGGCGGCGTACGCCCTGTGGAACCTCCCGCGCCTGCTGGCCACCGCGGCGCGCGGCCTGCACGACCAATGCCTGGGAACGATCGCGGCGTTCGCCGACGGGCACATGGCGGCCGGGCTGGTCGGAGTGATCGGCACACTCATGCTGCTGTGCCCGATGGCGGGAGGCGCCTACCTCGCCGCCCGGCTGGCAGCCCGCCTTTGGCGTGCTGCCGCGAGGGCGAGTGCAGGAAGGCCGGTGGTGCGTCTGGCGTTCGCCGCCGCGGCCGCCGTGGGCTGCACCGTCCTCGCCACGGCCTGGGTGCAGGGCCTGACCCCCCAACCGCTTCCGGAAGCCGCCCCGGTCACCCCCGTCCTGCAACCGGGCAAACCCGCACCGCGCACCCCGTCCCCCACCCCCGCACACCCCACTGCGACGCATCCGGCCACCCGCCACTCCGTCGGCGCCACACCCGGGCAGAGCCGCCCTGCGCAAGTCCCCCATCCCACCGCAAGCGGCCGGCACATCCCCGCGGCCACACCGTCCGCCGCATCCCCGGCGGCCCCGCCGCCCGGCACCGGCTCACCGGGCCCCACGACGTCGGCCGGCACCACGCCCACCAGCCCCGCTCCCAGCGTGTCCACGAGTCAGACCCCCACCGAGTCCCCCTCCCACTCCTCCTCGCCCTCGCAGCCTCCCCCCACCTCGCCCTCGCCCTCGCCCTCGACGACCGCGCCATCGCTCCCGAGCCATTCCTGACGCCACGCACCACCGCACCCAATGCAGGAGAAGACCATGCACCATCGCAAGCCGCGCACTCCCAGGGCCACCAAGACGGCCGTCCGTCTCGGCGTCGCCGTCACGGCCGGCCTGGCCATGACGGCCGTCACCACCGCGGCGCGCGCCACCCCCGGCCGTTCCGGCATCTCCCACGACGTCGCCATCGCTGTCGACGCCGCGCTCAGCCACGCAGACAGGACTCACGTGAACCAGTTCGACCAATCCTTCGTGATCCACGAATACGGCCCCTCCGTCGCCGTGACGGCCAACAACCGGGCCACCGCGGTCTCGGCAGGATGCTCCCTGGACGCCCCCTGCCGTTCCGTCGCGCTCTCCTACCAGATCGTCACCACGGCTGGCCGGAACGCACGCCTGATCAACGCCACCAACATCAGCAGGTCGGTCAACGAACACTGCCCGGCGTGCCGGACTGTCTCCGCCGCCTACCAATTCGTCGTGGCCACACCCCGGCAGTTCAGCCTGAGCCGCCAGGCGCGCAGCGAACTGAGCAGCATCAGCCGCCAGGTGGACGCCCTCAGGGCGTCCCGCCTGCCGATCGACCAGATCACGCGTCAGGCCGACGAGTTCGCCCGGCAGGTCAAAGCCGTCCTCGACCGTGAGGCGGCACGCGCACCGCGCACCAGTGGCGGCAACGACCCCTTGGCCGACTTCATGCCGACCGTGACGATGCACCGCTACGTCCGCTGACCTGCTCCCCGGGCCGGGCCCCGCGGCCGGGGCCGGGCCCGGGGACTGCGGCCCGGACTGCGGCCTGCGTCCCCGCAGGCGACGGCCGCGCGCGACCGCCCGGCGGACGGATGCCGGCAGGCCCGACCCCACACGTGCCGAGTTCGCCCTTGGCGCGCTGGCGGCCGACCCTTCCGGCCCGGAGTCTGCGGCGCTCCCATTCGCCACGCGCGTCAGAGCGTGAGACATGACCGCAACCACGGGGCAGCGGTGCATGGTCCTCGCGCGCGTCCGCTGCCGGTTTCCCCGCTCGGTGCCCGGTCCGACCCGGACCCGGCGTTTACGACATGAAAGCAGTGGCCGAGCGTCTTCCACATCTGCTGGAACAACGCTCCCGCTGCCATACCGCTGACGGCACCAAGCGCCAGGCCGACCGGCTTGTAGCGATCTCGGAGGTCTTCGCGGGCCTCACTCCTTCCGATGGCGGCGGGCCAACCACGCCACGATGGCCACTGTCGCTGCCACCAGCAGTACCTTGCGGTTGGCCCGCGCCAGCTGCGCCCCTTGGGTCGTCTTGTGCCGCACCGTCTCGGGTGTCCTCTCTTCCCACAGCTGACCGGCCCGGGCCGCCTTCGTCCTCGCCTGCTCAGCGGCCTGGACGGCCTTGTCCTTGACCGGGTCCGGCAGCCGGTCCTGAGCCTGGTGTGCCAGGTCGGCGGCTTTCGCTTTCAGTTCCCCGGCCCTGAGGGCGGCTTGCTCCTTCAGCTCATCGGCCTTCGCGGCGGCCTGCTCCTTGACCTCGGCGGCCTTCTGCCGGGCGCGCGCTTTGACGTCGGTCTTCGCGGCGAGCGCCTCGACCGTCTCCCCGAGCTCGGTGCGGGTCTGTTCGACCTGCTCGCGCAGTTCCTCGGTGCTGGCGGCGGTGGGCTCGTCGTGGGGCGGCTGGGTCATCGGTGTGCGCTCTCCTTGATCTCGGCCACGTCGGCCTTCACGTTCTCGACCGTCTGCTCGGGTGTGGGCGGCGCGGCCTGGTCGACCTGCTTCTTTCCGCTTATGGCCATTACCGCGGCGATCACACACAGCACCGCAGTGATGATCAGCCCTGCTGCCCACACCGGCAGCGCCACCGCCAGCGCGGCGATCGCGGTGGCGACGAGCGTCTGCATCGTCAGGAAGCCGACGATGCCGGCGCCGCCGAACAGGCCACCGCTCTTGCCGTAATGCTTGCCCTTCTGCCTCATCTCCGCCTCAGCCAGGCGCAGTTCGCCTCGCACCAGCTCAGTGAGCTGCTTCGAGGCTCGCTGCACCAGCTCGCTCACCGGCTCCTGGCCGGCGCGGTCCGTGCTCGTGCCGAATCCGGCTTGGCGTGGCTGTGTGCTCGACACGGCGGTCACCTCCCGTCCCTCTGCTTTCCTCTGGGCCGCGCTCAGTCATGCGCCCGGCCACTTCCGACGAGCGACGCGAGTACCCCGAACCGGCGAGTTCAGGACGGGCGGTCTTGCCGGTGGGGCCGGCGGCTACGTGTGCGCGCTGATCACGCCGCCGTCGCTGAGCACGAGGTAGCCGCGGTCGATCTCGACTCCGGCGTCGTGCCCGTTCGCGTCCAGCGTGGTGGACTCGCCGCCGGCGTCGCCGAGATGCGGTTCGACTACCTGGTGGAACACGGCCTGCGGATTGATGCCCCGCGGGTGCTCCTTGATTTCGCCCTTGCGCGCGCCCGCGATTTCGTTGGAGCCGCGCTGCCAGGGGCTGTCCGGGTCGCAGAAGCAGACCGGGATGCCGGTGGCGATGGTGAACGCGCCGTGGGCGCCCATCTCGCTTCCCTGGCCCAGGTGGGGGACCGTCGGAGTGGTGACCAGCGCGTCCCGGACGCTTTCGACGCCGTGTTCGCCGGACAGGTGCGGGAGCACGACGTCGCGGGTGGCACGCTCGGCCAGGGGACCGATGGCCGATCCGGGCGGTGGATTGTGAGGGAAGCCTCCCGCTGAAGCACCTCCCGAACTCCCGGCCCGCGTCGATAATGACCTTGTGCGCTCGCTAGTCAGGAATTCCATACTGCCCCTGACGCTGGTCATCGTCGGGGCAGCCGCAGTGATGGGCGACGCCGCGGGGGAAACCCATGCGGCCAGAAGCAGCGGGCGCAGCGGTTTCGGCAAGTCCGGCGGGCCGGGCCAGTCCCCGCGGGACCAGGACCAGGACCTCCCCGCGACGGCGCCGGCCAAGGACGGCAACGCGTACACCCCCCGCAGGACCGAGGAGAACGCCCGGATCGGCGCGGTCTTCGAGAAGGACGACCAGGGCGCCCACTTCTGCACGGCGAGCGTGGTGCAGAGTCCGGGCCGGAACATGCTGATCACCGCGGCCCACTGCGCCTTCGACGCCGACTCCGGACAGCCGCTGAACGACCTGGTCTTCGCCCCCGGCTACCGCAGCGGCAACGAGCCCACCGGCCTGTGGAAGGTCAGCAAGGTGGTCGTCGACGACCGCTGGGCCAAGTCGCAGGACGAGGACCTCGACGTCGCCTTCCTCGTCGTCGACCAGAAGGACGGCAAGGACATCCAGGACGCCCTGGGCGGCAACACCCTCGGCATAGACCGCGGCTTCGACAACAAGGTCAAGATCACCGGCTACCCCAGCAGCCGTGACACCCCCATCTCATGCCGGAACCGCACCACGAAGTTCAGCGACACCCAGCTGCGCATCCAGTGCAGCGACCTCGAGGACGGGACCAGCGGCAGCCCCTGGCTCGCCGACTACGCCCCCAAGAGCCGCACCGGCACGGTCATCGGCGTCCTGGGCGGCCATGAGGGGGGCGGCGACCAGGACGATGTCTCCTACGCCGCATACTTCGACGACGACATCGCCAAGCTCTACCGGCGCGCCCAGGACGAGGACTGAGCCCAGCTCATCCGCACCCCGCTCACGGCGAAGGGCTGAAGCCGCGAAGCGCGCCGGGCAGGTGCCAGGCGGCCGAGAGCCGACCCTGGGACGAGTCGGCCGCTGACGATACTGCCGTGATCGTGCAAGCGCGGTTCCACCTGCGAAACCGAACGCGGGACAAGCGGCTGGCGAGGACTTGTGTCGCGTGCCCGGTCAGGCGTGCCCGAGCGTTGGAGACGCTACAGGTGTCCCTGTCCTGCGATCCGGCGCAGAGTCAGCGCGGCACCCAAGAGCTGGACGCCACGGGCGGTGTGCAAGTCGGCGCCGGTCGACTCAGCGACGCGGCCCAGGCGGTTGTCAACGGTGTTGGGGTGCACGTCCAGTGCGTGGGCCGTGCGGCGCCGGTCGAAGTCACAGTCGAGGAAGGCGGCCACCGTCGCGGTGAGGCCGGGTTGCCGGTCCAGCGCCTCCAGCAGGGCACCCAGTTCGGGTGCGCTGTCCGGGGCTCCCGACAGGTGGTATTCGAGCAGCACATCCCGCAGCCGGTACAAGCCTGGCCTGTCCGCAACGGCTGCGATCCGGCGTGCTCGTTCGGCCGCGGCAGGGACCTCCTCCGTGGTGCCCGCAGTTGCGGCGCCCACGATCGACGCTGTCGGAAGACAGGAGGAGAGTCGGTCGGCGACGGCGTCGAGCGCAGTCGACGCGGGCAACAGGACCAAGCCACCGCATTCGTCCGGAAGGCTGAGAACGCGGCCCTCGGCCAGCGGGGCGAGCCGGGCGAGCGCCCGACGCAGCAGCCTGCGTGCCGTCACCGATGCCTGGGACCCGAAGGCCCGCACACTGAGTACGAGGTAGCCGGATTCCAGGGACAGCCCGAACCGGGCGGCGACCTCCTCGGGCTCCTCGCCACGGATGAGCGCCTGGGCCAGCTCCCGTACCGCCACCTGCTGGTCGGCGAGGCTTGCAACGTACGCCTCCGTGACGCTCTCGACGGTGGCCTGGAGCGCCCTCAGCTCCATCCGGGTCAGGGACAGCAGCGCCGCTTCCTCGCCTGGGCGGGCCAACTCGCTCAGTGCGTCCAGCAGTACCTCGGCACCGACGTGGTACCCCTTGAGCAACTGCACCAGAGGAAGCCCTTCCTCGGCGCGCTCGGCGGCGCGTTCCCGGAACACCCCGATGTCGATGTCCGGCAGGCCTTGCACGTGGCGGAGGAACCCACGTATCGCGTGGCGGGCCGTCGCCGCGATCTCCACGTCCCGCAGGTCTGCGGGCAGGAGGTCGAAGCCGGGCACCTCGGCCCGCTGACGTTCCACGATGGCCCTGGCCAGCTGGTTGACCCGCGGTTCGAGGCGTGCGGCCAGCCGGATGGCGCCGTCCAGCGCAGCGTCTGGTTGTGACATGTCACAACCGTAGGCAGCCGTCGGTGGGCTCGCGGCCGATTGCCGCGAGCACTCGTCCACGGTGGCATGGGCACCATGAGCTTCTCCCTCACGGACTACGCAGACCAGGTCTGGCAGGGCGCCGTCGATGACAGCATCGTCCGTGCCGGGCAGGCGGGATCCGGCGTCATCGAGGTGGTCGACGGCGTCGGCTGGTACCCCGGCTTCGGCAATGTCATCACCTTCCGCACGAACGGCGAGGTCATCCTGTTCGACACCGGCAACCCGTGGGCCGCCGGCAGCCTGCACCAGGCCGTTCGTGCCTGGAGCCGACACCCGGTAACCACCGCCGTGTTCTCCCACGGTCACATCGACCATGTCTTCGGGATGGGTCCCTTCGATGCGGAGGATGCGCCACGCCCGACCGTGCTCGCCCACGAAAAGGTCGGGGAAAGGTTCGACCGCTATCTGCTGACGGGTGGCTACAACGCTGTCATCAACCAACGGCAGTTCCAGGCCCCGGATCTGGCCTGGCCGACTCAGTACCGCAGGCCCGACCTGACGTACCGGGACGCGCTCACCCTGAAGCGCGGCGAACTGACCTTCGAGCTCTTGCACGTAAGGGGCGAGACCGACGACGCGACCGCCGCCTGGATTCCCGAACACCGCCTCCTGTGCCCCGGTGACATGTTCATCTGGGTGTCTCCCAACTGCGGCAACCCCCAGAAGGTGCAGCGCTACCCGCGCGAGTGGGCGCTCGCACTGCGCCGCATGGCCACCCTGGGCGCGGAGATCATGCTGCCCTCGCACGGAGCACCGGTGTTCGGCGCCGACCGGATCCACCTGGCGCTCACCGAGACCGCGGAATGGCTGGAGAGCCTGGTCCAGCAGACACTGGACGGGCTCAACTCCGGAGCCCGGCTGGACGACCTCATCCACACCGTACGCCCGCCCGCCCATCTTGCCGACCGGAGCTACCTGCAAGCCAAGTACGACGAACCCGAGTTCATCGTGCGCAACCTGTGGCGGCGCTACGCCGGCTGGTACGACGGCAACCCCGCAAACCTCAAACCGGCTCCTGACGGCCGACTCGCCACCGCATTGGCGGACCTCGCAGGCGGTGCGACCGTGCTGTCGGATGCGGCCCGGCGCTACGCCGACGCGGGCGAGCTGAGGATCGCCGGCCACCTCGCGGAGTTCGCCGTACAGGCCGCCCCCGACGACGCCACCGCGCACGCCGCACGCGCCGACGTCAACCAGGCACGTGCCGAGTCCGAGGCCTCCCTGATGGCCCAGGGCATCTTCACCTGGGCCGCCGCGGAGTCACGACAACGGTGTGCCAAGGCCTGATCGGCGCACAGCCGACGGCGAAGCGATCTCACCTCCTTGCCGGATCGCGCCGCGCACGACTCCCCCACACGTCAGGAGTTCCGATGCCCTCCGTACGAGCGCAAGCTCGTCCATGGCGCCGCAGGGCCTGTGCTCTGGCCGCCGCCGTGCTGCTCGGCCTGGCTTCGCCGCGGGCCTCCGCAACGCCCGGTCACGCCGCCACGATCGAGACGGCGGCAGACACATCGGCCTTCGACAGTGTTCCCTTGGACCAGATCTCCGCGTCCGGACTGCACAACGCCTACGACAAGAGCAAGTCCAAGTCGATCACCGCAGGCCTCGACCTCGCAGCGCACCTGCTGGAGATCGACGCCTACAGCACCTACGGCAATCCCGGCGGATGGATCGTCAGCCATTCCGACCCCTTGGTCAACGACAACAACTGCACCTACACCACCGGGTCCGGCGTCTTCAAGACCACCTGGGAGAACGGCAGCCTCAGAACCTGCCTCGACGACCTCAAGGCCTGGAGCGACGCGCACCCTCGTCACGACCCCGTCTACATCAAACTGGAACTCAAATGGGGCTTCCGGTCCAATGCCGGAATGGGGCCGGCCCAACTGGACCAGCTGGTGGCCGGACACCTCGGCGCCGGGAACCTCTTCACCCCCTCGGACATGCTCGGAACCACCTACACGACCCTCGACGCCGCGGCGATGGCCGGAGCCTGGCCGACCTGGAACCAGCTGCGAGGAAAGTTCATCGTCTTCCCGATCACCGGCACCATCGAGAACAAGCTCGCGGGCTACAAGCTGGACAACCTCTCCACCGAACAGGAATACGCCCAGCACCTGGCCGACCTGTCGGCAGCCGGCCGCCTGGGAGAGGCCTCCATGTGGCCTGCCATGACCAGACCGAGCCCGAACGGCGACCCCCGCCTCATCTACGACGCCGAACTGCGCCCCTGGTTCGTCGTCTTCGACACCCAGGCCACCCGCTGGCTGAACGACGGGTACACCATGTCGTGGTACTGCCGCAGCCACTACCTCGCCGTCGAAGGCTCGGCCGAAAGCGTCGTCCCCACACTCGACGACACCAACCCCGACCCCACCGCCGCGGCTCAACGCGTGCAGTATCTCGCCCAGCAAGGCCACTCCAGCGTCACCACCTTCGACTGGATGAACGCACCCGGCGCATTCACCCTCTGGCCCCGAGACTGCGCGGTTCGAGGCTCGCGGCCTCCCGGGGCCGCTCGGCTACATCGCCTCCCGAGGCGCACCACTCGCACCCGCCGGGCCCGAGGCACTGACCGCGGCGTTCGGCACCATCAGCTCGGTCGGCATCGCCCTCACCTCTGACCTCTTGAAGCGGGACGCGGTCGCCTTCCGCGAGGTCTGGCACCTGCGGGACGAGACAGTCGACGAGGGGCTGCGCCGCTATGCGCCCGGCGTCGTCGAACCGCTGGTCGAGTTGGGGCCGGCACTGTGGTCCGCGGTCGACCGCCTCCCGGGGCCGCGTGCTGTTCGCTGCGACCGTGTCCGTGGCCCGGCCACAGAATCCTCTGCTGTCGGGCCGGCACGCCGTGAACGCGCTCCGCGAATCGCGTGACCTGCGCGGACGGGATCAACGGCAAGAGCAACGGCGTTCTTGGCGTTGCCGGTGCAGCCCGCGGCCAGCAGCGCGGCCCCCGCCACGCCGACGAGCCCGGACAGGGCGCCGCGCCGTCCTGGACCGAGGACCTGTTCTGGCGGAACGTGGCTCATGGCTGCTCAAGGTACGCCCGAACTGCGCTCGGCACGCCGCACGACGCCCGCAGTCGCCCCTCACAGCCGATGCCCCCAACTGCCGCCCTGGAGCAGCAGGTAGGTGCGGCCAGGGGCTTCAACTGCCCCGCCGGTGGGCGAGGCGGTCCGCGGCAACGGACAGCGGCACAGCAGCCGCCCAGGAGTACATGGCGGCAGTCGGCGAGAGTTGGGCGATGCCCACGGAGACGAGAAACACAGTTGAGCCAGAACAGAACGGTGTCGACATGGGTGGCCCCACGCACAACGGCGTGATGTGCCCTCCGGAAGAGGCCGATGACGGCGGCGCTCAGCGCGAAGGCTCCCAAGTCGGACCAGGTCTCGTCGAGCGCGTGCTCCATTGCGGTGCCCCGCAGGCCTGCAGGCGGTTTGATCTCCAAGACGAGCAGCGTGAGGGCGATGGCCGCCACGCCGTCAGTCAGGGCGAGCAGTCGGGAGGTGGAGACGTGATCGTCTTCCTCAGTGCGAACGACTCGCCCGGCGGCAGGAGGCCTTCGGTCCGTCACCTCTTGGTAGCACGAGATTCCGCGCCTGGACGACAGCCGGACGGTTCGCGACGACGCGCCCACCCGATTGTCGCCCCGGGCCTGCCTGGCACGACATCAGCTTCGGCCCGGGCCCCGGGCAGCAACTGCTCGATGAACGGCCGCAGTTCATCCGCCCATACGTCGGCGCGGAAGTCCACCTGCTCCCCCGGGCCTGTCCGGGCGAGAGGCACTCGCCCGTGCCCACCAGCGCCGGGGTGCGGGTGAGGGTCGTAGCCGCCCGGTCCCCCGAGCGGGCGATGCCGAAATCCGTCACCTCACGCTCGTGCTCCGCGCAGGGGAGCCTCGAGCGCGGTGCTTGTCCCTGGCTGCGCGTCAGACGGCCGGCTTGTGAACGGCGGTCGGCTCGGTGGTGAGCAGCGCCGTGATCTCATCGGCGAGGTGCGGGCCGAGCTCGCCCCAGCCGTCCTTGTAGCCGTACACGCCGGCCAGGGTGCGGGCCTCGTAGTCACCGTTCATGATCTCGATGTCGTGGGGCGTGATGAGTGCCGGGTGCGCGACGCCGACGGCCGCCGAAACCTTGATCAGCTCCTTGCGCAGGGCGCGAAGGTAGACAGCGGCTCGGGTGGCCTTCGAGGTGGGGTCGAGGCCGCGGGCCAGCCACGGGTTCTGGGTTGCGATGCCGGTGGGACACCTGTCGGTGTGGCATTTCTGCGCCTGGATGCAGCCGATGGACAGCATCGCCTCACGGGCCACGTTGATCATGTCGGCGCCCAGGGCGAAGGCGACCATGGCGTTCTCGGGCAGGCCGAGCTTGCCCGAGCCGATGAAGGTCAGGTCGTCGGTCAGCCCCAGCTCGGCGAACGTGCCGTAGACCCGGGAGAAGCCCATCCGGAACGGCAGCGACACCGAGTCGGTGAAGATCAGCGGCGCCGCTCCGGTGCCGCCCTCGCCGCCGTCGATGGTCACGAAGTCGACACCACGGTCGCCACGCGCCATCAGTGTGGCCAACTCCTGCCAGAAACCCATCTCTCCGACCGCGCTCTTGACCCCGACCGGCAGACCGGTCTCGGTGGCGAGCAACTCCACGAAGTCGAGCATCGAGTCGACGTCGCTGAACGCGGTGTGCCGCGACGGGGAGGCGCAGTCCTTGCCGACCGGGATGCCGCGGATCTGGGCGATCTCCGGGGTCACCTTCGCGCCCGGCAGCATCCCGCCCAGCCCCGGCTTGGCGCCCTGCGAGAGCTTGATCTCTATTGCCTTGACCGGGGCGCCGGCGACCACGTCCTTGAGCTTGTCGAGGTTGAAGCTGCCGTCCTCGTTGCGGCAGCCGAAGTACGCCGTACCGATCTGAAGGACGAGGTCGCCACCGTTGCGGTGGTACGGCGAGAGGCCGCCCTCGCCCGTGTTGTGCATCGTGCCCGCCAGTGCCGCCCCCTTGTTGAGCGCCGTGATGGCCGCGCCGGAGAGCGATCCGAAGCTCATCGCCGAGATGTTCACCACGCTCGCCGGCCGGAACGCCTTGGCGCGCCCGCGCGGCCCGCCCAGCACCTTGGCCGAGGGCAGTGGGGCCTGCGGGTCGTGCGCGTCGGGCAGAGTGCCGGCGAACGTGTGCTGCTTCAGGTAGGCGTGCCCCTGCACGTGCTCGACGTCGACGTCGGTTCCGAATCCGAAGTAGTTGTTCTCCTCCTTCGCCGACGCATAGATCCAAGTCCGCTGGTCCCGACTGAACGGGCGCTCCTCCTCGTTGGACGTCACGATGTACTGCCGCAGCTCCGGCCCGATCGTCTCCAACAGGTACCGGGCGTGCCCGATCACCGGGAAGTTCCGGAGCAGTGCGTGCCTCTTCTGGATGAGGTCGCGGGCAGCCAGAAGCGCCACTGCTGTCGCGGCGGCCGCGCCGATCCTCCGGGCGTGCATGAACGTTCCTCCTCGATGTACGGCTCCATCGCCATGCGGTGGAGCCGTTGTGCCGTGTTGGGCGTCGGTCGACAGGCACCGCCAAGCGGGCATCCGCGTCCGTCGAAGAATGCGACATGATATTAAGAGGCCGCTCGGACAGGCGCGCGGTCAGGGGGCTGGTCCCGGGTTCGGCTTCGCGCCGGCGGAGGGGATGGCGAAGCGGGCGGACGCGCTCGGGTTGGTGTTGCGGGCCGGGGAGCGGCCTGCGCGGCGCCGGCCGGAACTGCCGCCGCAGACCGGCCCGGACGAACTCTCCCGCCTCGGATTCGAGATCGCTGCGGCTCCGCACGAGGCGGAGGCAGCCCTGCTGGAGGCTGCCGCCGGTGCGGTCGGTACGGAACACAACTCCCGGCCGGAGCAGTTCGAGGTGTTCGCCAACCTGGCACGCCGCCCGGAGTCCCTGGTGCACCGCGAGATCGGCCTGCTGGACAACCTGCAGAACGAGGTCGAGGACCCCGACCTGCTCAAGGGGCTGTTCCGGGTGGATCACCTGTCCACCCGGATCCGCCGCTACGCCGAGAACCTGGCCGTGCTCGGCGGCGCCGACACCCACCGCCAGTGGACCCGCCCCGTCGGCCTGACCGACGTGCCCGCATGCCGCGGGGGCGAGATTCGTATCCGAGCGCCGAGCAGGCCTTGCACCTGCATCTTCCGCCAAGGAACGCGTTATGCCAGGGCCTGTTGTCCTGGCCCGCGCACGGGCATGGGGACACGCCCACGGCACCGCGGCGTGCTACGACGCGCTTCCCGAGCCCGGCTGGACCGCACTGACGCTCAGAAGGCCGACCGTCCCGGCGCAGGCCGTCGAACTGTAGGCGACGTAGATCGGAGTCGTCTGGCCCGGCGGGTAGACCTGCAGGTACTGCGCGCCCGTCGGGTGGCACTGCGTCGTGGGGTAGTTACCGGCGTCCGTGATCCGCAGCAACGCGTTGCCCGTGGCCCCCGGTGCCAGCGTCACCAGCGCGCGAGGGGCTGTGGTGTTCCGTGTGGCGGCCGGGCCGATCTGACGCACGGGGCTGCCGCCGGCGAGCGACACCCCGGGGTAGCCGTACAGGGTGCAGGTGATCCGGGAGATGTTGGTGAAGTCGATCACCTGGTAGACGCTGCCGGCCGTACCTTGGCTGACACCTGGTCTGGCATTCAGATCACGGGTGGCGCAGGCAGCGGTGCGCTTGTGTGTCGTCCCGGCCGGCTGCGCCTGAGCGCTGGTGACCGTACTGCCGGACCGAGCCGTGTTGGCCGCGGCCGGCGCCGTCGTGGCCGGCGTTGTCGCGGCTGGCGTTGTCGTGACCGGCGCAGTCGTGGCCGACGGTCCAGAAGCCGTGACTGCAGCGGTGCCAACGGAGGAGGACGAGCCTGCGCTGCAGCCGGTGGCGAGCGCCGTGACGCAGGTGAGCACGGTGGCCGGGAATACTCGCCGGAGCATGAGTGGGGATGACATCGGGATTGCCCTTCTGCTGCGCAAAGCGGCTCATTGGCCGTGTGACACTCATGACGCCGCAGGTGCCGCGCCGGTTGTACCGGACGCGTACCAGCAACTTCACTGTTGTGTCACGCCGCTCACCGACGTGGACGGCTCGGCGGCCATGGTGCCGAGCGACGTCCCCGCCCTGCGAGACACAGCCGCGTGACTGGCATCCGTAGACCGTCCCGCACCTGACCGCAGCGCGAACCACGCGCGCCAAGGCGGAGCTTCACTCGCTGGCGGGCCCGCCACATTCCCGCCCGCCTGCGCCAGCGCCTCCCCTGCCTGCTCCGACAACTCGCACGGGGAACGACGACACCGCTCCACACGACCCCCACTACGCGCGGCTCCCGCCCACCGCCACACCGTTCGTGGGCGCACCCCCGTCAACTGCGCACCCGCCCGCACATGCGCCGTCGTCAAACCACCAGCCGC
Source organism: Streptomyces barringtoniae (assembly GCF_020819595.1). Taxonomy (GTDB): domain Bacteria; phylum Actinomycetota; class Actinomycetes; order Streptomycetales; family Streptomycetaceae; genus Streptomyces; species Streptomyces barringtoniae. Next base: position 312,923 of record NZ_JAJHNP010000007.1, on the reverse strand, counting down.
ATCCAGCTCCAGCAACCGCCCTGCCGAAACCGGCCGGGGCACCGACAACAACCCCTGGAGCTCCCACTCCCCCACCCGGTCCTCCCGGCCACACGCCCGACGGAAGACCATGGTGAACCCCTGGTGACGGCTGTGCTCGCGCTCAAGGTCGCGGGAACACGCACGATCACCTCTGGGGTGGTTGGGGAGCCCGGGGCAGGGTCGTGCTGCGTGCGCTGACGCAGGGCGGAGTTGTTGCTCGCGTGTCCGGCAGGCGAGAGGCGGCGGCGCTGCCGGCACTTCTCGAAGAGGCGGGCCGCGTGGTGGAGCGCTGGGGCAGCGACAGCGCGGTGTCCGCGCCGGGACTGGCCGCACCCCTGAGCCGACTGGGGGCGCCTGCGCCGCTCCTGGTGCGTGAGGCCCTGGCTCGCGGCAGCAGCCGACGAGGTGTTCATGGCGACCGCGGAGAGCTACGGAGATGATGACGTCTGGTGGGCGGTGCCGTCCCGGGCGACGTGGATGCGGCCCGGTGCTCTGCCTGCCGGCTGTGGGCCGCAGCTGTCCAGGTTTCGTCGGTGCATCCCGAGCGATCATCCTGCCGACGTAGGACCAGATTGCTACACGTCGATCAGTCTCACAGATCCGACCAGGTCGTCACAGAATGTTACGGGCCCTGACTTCTCGTGCTTTGATTCGATGCCGAAAGCTTGGTTTTCGACTCGGGCCTCTTCATTTCACGACCAATGCGACATTCATCACGGGCTGGAATTATTAAGCAAGGCGACAGGCCTCCCTTAGTGTGGTCGGACCATCAGGCCTGAACCGGATGTAATAGCCGTCTCCATCGAGAGGCGGGGGATCCGCGGCCGGGCATCGGAGCCCGCCGCCTGAGCGACCCACGAAGCACTTGGAGCGGCCGGTGCCCCCTGGGCGCTGGCGCACAGGGACGTAGATCACGGCGGACCCCGACTGTGGATGCCGCCGTGCCGTCGACCGGCGGCGCGCCTGCGCTCAGCCCTGCCTCGACGTGACCAGTACCAGCACCGATTTGAGCACCGAGTGGTGCCGACGGAGGTAGATCTGTGGCGTTGGCCAGAATCAAAGTGGTGACGGCAACCGTCCTCACGGCGGCGATCGCGGGAGCCCTGCTCACGGCATGCGGGCAGCACGCAGGCGGGCACACACCCCAGAGCTCGCCCAGCAGCGTGACTCCCTCGACGACGCTCTCCTCTTCCAGGCCGCACTCGTCGTCCCAGGCGCCTTCGCCCTCGTACGCTTCCCCGTCCGCCTCGACATCCGGCCGCGCCGCAGGAGGAACGCAGTCCGGCCGCAATGGAGCCTCCGCCGCGGTGCCGTCAGGACCCGCTTCGCAACCGGGCTCGGCGAACACCTTCGGGCCACTGCCGAGCGCCCCGACGGGCTCCGACGCGCTGGTCAGCCACGGAGTGGAGGGCAGCGCCAAATCCGTAGCGCTCACCTTCGACGACGGCCCAGACCCGCGATGGACCCCGCAGGTACTCGCACTCCTCGCTCAGCACCACGCGAAGGCCACCTTCTGCGAGATCGGGCCGCTCGCCCAGCGCTACCCGTACCTGACCAAGGCGATCGTCGCGGACGGGGACCGGCTGTGCGACCACTCGGTCCATCATGACGAGCAGCAGAACCGCAAGTCGGTCGAGTACAACATCCACGAGATCATCGACGCCAAGCGCGAGATAGCCAACGCCGCCGGAAACGCCGCGAAGCTGGTGTACTACCGGGCACCCGGCGGCGACTGGAGCCCGACGATCCGGGGGATAGCCGGCGCCAACCACCTGCAGTCGCTCGGCTGGAGCGACGACGCCAACGACTGGCGGCGCCCGGGTGTGTACGGCATCCTGCGCAACATCAACCAGGACTTGCGCCCCGGCGCGATCATCTTGATGCACGACGGCGGCGGTGACCGTTCGCAGACGGTGCAGGCGCTCGCCCGTCTCCTCAACCAGCTGGACGCTCAAGGCTACGGCTACGGCTTCCCGGCCTGAGCTCGACGCTGTCGGGATTGTGCAGTCGCCAAGGTCGTTCGCTGACGTCCCACACCCGTGCCGGGCATCCGCCTCAGCAGCCGCAGCGCAAAGTGAAGGGAGGTGGCCCGCCTCCGGACTTCGCTCCGCGGCCCGTCAAGATCAGCTACGTCGCCCGGCAGAAGCTCACCGCCCGACCATCGAGCCCTGCCAGTTCTGCCGGCCGGAGTGGGGCATCGACCAGCCGTGAGCATCCGGCGTGCCGACGAGCTGCCCCAGGTCGCCTCCTGTGCGCGCTGACGGGTAGACCGCACCGTCTCCGGCTCCCTGTACGAGGGCAAGATTCCCTTGGCAGCGGCCGACACACGCCACAACGACCGAGTCACACGGGGAGCGATGCGGCCGCCTGCCGGCGCGGCCGGAATTTCGCCTACTCGTCATCTCCAGGCCGCCTTTGATGCCATGTCGCGCTCCCGGATGTTCCAGTTCACTGGAGCGCCCCCCTCAACCGGACCTGAAAGAGGGACGCATCTTGAGACGAACGCTAAGGCGTGGGCTTGTCACGCTCGTCGCCGTCGGCCTTGCCTCCAGCGCGGGGTCGGCCGGCACGGCATCGGCGGCCGGCAGCACTCTCCCCGGCGGCACACTGGCCCTCGCCGTGTTCGGCGACTCGCCGTACGGCAAGTCGGCGTACGCACCTGCGGGCCAGAGCCCCGACACCTCGCAGTACCAGAAGAGCCCGGCGTTCATCGGCACCATCAACAGTGACCCGGCGCTCAGCGACGTCATCCACGTGGGCGACATCCACTCGGGCAAGGAGTTCTGCACCGCGGACTACGACACCTCGATCGCGTCCGTGTGGCAGACCTTCACCAAGCCGCTCGTCTACACGCCGGGCGACAACGAGTGGGCCGACTGCCACAAGGCGTCGAGTCTCACCTCCCCTGGTGAAGGCGGCGGCTTCTACGACCCGGCCTCCGGCGCGATCAACTACGTCGGCGCGAGCGGCCTGTCGACCAACCCGGCGGACTGCGTCAGCTACCACTGTGGCAACCCGCTGGACAACCTCGCCGAAGTCCGGCGGGACTTCTTCGCGCAGCCCGGCCACACCCTCGGCAGTGGGACACTGAACGTGGTGTCCCAGGCCACCGCCTACGACCCGAGCCACCCGGCCGACGCGCAGTACGTCGAGAACGTGATGTGGGCGCAGAACGACATCGTCTTCGCGACCATCAACGTGCCGGGCGGCTCGAACAACGACGCCGACCCCTGGTACAAGGTGCCGACCGCGACCCAGGCACAGACCGACGAGCGGACCAACCGGACCGCGGCCGACGTCCGCTGGCTCGATGCCGCCTTCGCCGACGCGCGGGCCAGGCACGCCAAGGCAGTGGTGATCACGGCGCAGGCGGACATGTGGGACCTCGACGGCAAGACCAAGGACCACCTGACGAACTATGAGCCGATCATCAGCGAGGTCGCGGCGAAGACGACCGAGTTCGGCCGTCCCGTGTTGATGCTCAACGGTGACTCGCACCTGTACCGCCGCTCGGACAACCCGCTGTCGCCGACGGCGACGTGCACCGGCGAGACGGACCCGGCCACCGGCGCCAGCGTGTGCGCCCACGACCCGGGGAACAACGCGTGGAACGAGCACCCGTACTACAACGTCTCGAACTTCCACCGGATCGTGGTGCACGGCAGCACCACCCCGCTCGAATGGCTGAGACTGACCGCAGACCCGAACGCCAACTACGCCCTGACCGGCTCGACTTACGGCCCGTTCAGCTGGCAACGGATGCCGCAGCCACAGCTGTAGACCCGCTGAGCGCGACGACCGGCCACGGTGTCCTTGGTGTATACCTGGCCGGTCGTGTCCCCCGGACCTCGTGCTGCTGACACTGCCAGACCGCATCGTGAGAGGGGTCTGCTGCAGGTTCGGGTGACAGGTTCAGTCACGCGGTCTGGAGGGCCGGTGTGGTTATGACGGCCTCGAATTCGACGGGTGTCAGCCGGCCGAGTGCGGCTTGTCTGCGGCACCGATGGTAGGTCCTCTCGATCCAGGCACTACCCGCCGGCCAGCGTCTGGAGATGCCCACGCTGTCACGGGGGGCCTTGGAACGCGAAGGGTTCGAGGTGATCGAGCGGCGGCAGCCGTCGCTGCTGGCCGGCGGCATCCTGATCACCGGCGAGGTGGACCGCGTCACCGAGTTCGAGCACGGCATGCCGCAGGCACACCAAGCCTGGGACGGGAAAGGCTGGCGACACGACCCCGCCGTCATCGACGACCAGGCACTCGTCATCAACGTGCGCGGCCGGGGACTTGTCATCATCACCGGGTGCGGCCACGCCGGAGTGGTCAACATCATCCGCCACGCCATGAGACTGACCGGCATCCGCGAACTGCTGGCCCTCATCGGCGGCTTCCACCTGAGCGGCCCCGCCTTCGAACCGGTCATCGCCCCGACGGTGGCCGCGCTCACCGAACTCGCGCCCGAGCTGATCGTCCCCGGTCACTGCACCGGCTGGCGCGCCCAGCACACCCTCGCCACTGCCCTCCCGGACGCATGGGTGCAGACCAGCGTCGGAACCACCTTCTCTCAGCGCCCCCCAGGCGAGTGATGCCTGATCCCGGCTCAGGGGACCGCAGAACGGTCGGCTCGTCGGCTTCGTGGCCGCTTGACCGAGCCGAGTGCAGTGCTCACGACCAACCTCACCGAGAACCTCGGTGCCGCCGGACCACACCTCGACACCCACACCACCGCCGCTCCCAACACCGTCAGCGCACCACAGCACGGCGCTACCCCTACGGCGGCTTCGGCACCGCACCGGCCATGCTCCTCGAAGCCAAGACCGACCTGACCGCCTTCGACGGCGTTGGCGCAGGTAAGGCGGCGGGTCCTCCAGCACCCCGGACAACTTCACCCGGCGGAACAGTTCGGGCACGGCCCCTGCGCGCCCCCAGGGGCCGTGAGGTGATCTTGAGCTGAGCTGAACCGAGATCAGCGTGGCCGGGCCTTGGGCTTGCTCGACAAACCAAAGTCGGTATCGGTGTTGAACCACCGCCCATGGCCCTTCCCGCGCAGAGCCCTAAGCTGTGCGGACGCTGTGGAAGTGCTGCGCTGTGCTGGATTGCGTGGATAACAAGCGCAGAGATCGGGTGTTGCGGGTGTGGCGGGTGTGGCGGGTGTGGCGGGTGTGGCGGCTCTTGGCGGTGCCGGGCGGAGTCGCGGCCGCGGGCGCTGTGGCGGGTTCCCTGGTGGATCGATCATCAGTACCCCAAAGTGAGCTTTCGCAGGGCGTGGCGACCACCGCCACAGGGACCGGGGTACGAGAGCGCCCGCGATTCCCTGGTTGATCCGCCCGTGCGTGGGAGCACGAGCCCCCAGAGGCCTCCAACCACCCCTCACCGCAAAATGGACATAAGCCGCTCCCCGCCCGGAGGGGATAATACCGGCGATTCGGAGGCACAGGCGATGTCCACCAGCCCGAGCCGATGGATGACGATCGGCGACTTCCTGCTTCGGCGTCTGGGGGAGGCCGGTGTCGGCCACCTCTTCGGCGTCCCCGGTGACTTCAACCTCGAACTGCTGCAGCAGGTCCAGGACACGGGCACGCTGCAATGGATCGGCAACTGCAGTGAGCTGAACGCGTCCTACGCAGCCGACGGCTATGCCCGGCTGAACGGCATGGGCGCGCTCCTCGTGACGAACGCCGTCGGCGCCCTGAGCGCGATCAACGGGGTCGCCGGCTCCTACAGCGAGCACGTGCCAGTGGTCTGTATCTGCGGGTCGATACCGCTCAAGTCCATCGATCGCGGCCTGGGGATGCACCACACGATGGCCGACGGCACCTGGGACCGCTTCCTCGGCGCCTACGCGCAGGTGACCGCCGCGCAGGCGCGACTGACCCCGCACAACGCGGTCACCGAGATCGACAGACTGATTCTCACCGCGTGGCGGGAAAAGCTCCCGGTGTACGTGGAGTTGCCTTCCGACATCGCCTATCTCGACATCGAGGTTCCCGAGGCCCCGCTGGTGCTCGCGCAACCGCCCAGCGACCCCGAACGGCTGCGGTCGTGCGTCACCGCAATCGCAGCCCACCTGTCCGCCGCCAAGTCACCGGCGGTCCTGGTGGATCTGGACGCGGACCGCTTCGGCGTGGCAGCCGACCTCATGGGACTGGCCGAAAAAATGCAGCTTCCCGTAGCAGCGATCAGCACAGCCAAGGCGGTCATCGACGAGACTTTTCCCTATTACGTCGGCATCTACAACGGTCAGGCCAGCGAGCCGCATGTGCGCGCGGCGATCGAGTCCAGCGACTGCCTGCTCTCCATCGGCTACCGGCCGATCGAGGTGACCACGGGCGACTTCACCGCTTCGCTGCCCACCGACACGATCCGCGCCCGCAGCCACTCGGTGGACATCGGCGATGACAACTATCAGGCGGTGACGCTCCAGGAAGTCATCCGCGGCGTACTGGACACCGTCCCGTACGGCACGAGCCGCGCCGTACCACAGCGGGGGGCTACGGCGGCAAAGACCCCCGCAGGCGGCTCCACCCACCTGACGCAGGCCGCGTACTGGCAGGCAATCCAGGACTACCTCCGGGCCGGGGACGTGCTCCTCCTCGACAACGGCACCTCGTACGCCCTCCTCGGCCTGCAGCTGCCACCGGACTGCACCTTCGTCGGATCGATCAACTGGGGCTCGATCGGCTACTCGGTCGCAGCCCTGCTCGGAACACTGACCGCAGCACCAGACCGTCGCCACCTGCTGTTCCTGGGCGACGGCTCATTCCAGCTGACCGCACAGGAGCTGTCGACCATCCTCCGGCACGACCACAAGCCGGTGATCTTCCTGATCAACAACGGCGGATACACCATCGAACGCGGTTACCTCGGCAAAACCGAGCAGTACAACGACATCGCCACCTGGGCCTACGCGGATCTACCGAGAGTGCTCCGCCCGGACACCACGGCGCGATCGTTCGTCGTCAAGACCACCGCGGACCTGGCCGAGGCCCTCAGCGCGCCCAACGACACGCTGATCTTCATCGAAGCGGTCATGGATCCCTACGACGCTCCCGCCGCGGTCATGACCAGCAGCAACACCGGCGCGGACATCGACTACGGGCCTCGCGGCCCCCAGCACCGCGACAACGCCCAACTCCGGCCGGCCTGACTCCCCCCGACGCGAAACAGCGGCGCGACCCGGAGACGACTTCGTTGAGGCAGGCATCGCAGATCAAATCGATGTGCGTCTCCGTGAACAACAAGCCGGGACAAGCGGCAGGTCCGTGCCTTCGACTCCGGCATGCAGGGCGTACCTGGCCGCCGGCCGAGATGGAGAGGGCGGACGTGCCCAAGCAGCTGAACCAGTTCCCCCGGCCCCTGCGGCGGTGCTCAGACCGTGACGCCCTCGATCGCCACGGGAAGGTGCCGGGGGCCGCGCAGCACGGCGTTGGCGCGGTACGGCGGCGGGTCCTCGAGCAGCCCGGAGAACTTGACCCGGCGGAAAAGCTCGGGCACCGCCACATGGAGTTCTATCCGGGCGAGGGGGGCGCCGAAGCAGTAGTGGACGCCGGTGTAGAAGCCCAGATGTTCGTTGTCCCTGCGGTCAGGGTCGAACCGGTCGGGGTCCTTGAAGCGTTTGGGGTCGCGGTTGGCCGCGGCCAGCATGAGCCACACCGGGGAGCCCTCGGGGATGGTGGTGCCGGCGACGTCGATGTCGGCCAGGGCGGTGGTCCACGGGACGAACTGGACCGGGGGTTCGTAGCGCAGCACTTCCTCGATGAGCGGGACGGCCAGGTCCGGGTCCTTCTGGAAGCGGTCGAGGAGGTCGGGGTGGCGCAGCAGGGTGAGGGTCGTGTTGGTGATCGCGTTGACGGTGGTCTCATGGCCGGCGACCAGGAGCAGCACGGCGGTGGCCTCCAGGTCTGCCGGTGTCATGGCAGGGGCGAGCGCGCTGAGCATCCCGGGGCCGGGGTGGCGGCGTTTGGTCTCGATCAGATCGGTCAGGTAGGCGCCCATGTCCTGGCGTGCCCGCTGTGCCTTTTCCTGGCCGTCGGCGCCGCCGGCCTGGGGATCGAGTGACGACGCCAGGGCGTCGGCCCAGACGTGGAAGCGCGGTTCGTCCTCGCGCGGCACGCCGAGAACCTTGCAGATGGCGGTGACGGGAAGGGGGTAGGAGAAGTCCTCGACGATGTCGACCTGTTCCTTGCCTTCGAAGGCGTCGAGCAGTTCGGTGACCACCTTGGCCAGCTCTCCGCGCAGGCCGTCGAGGAACCTGGGGCTGTGCGGAGGACCGAACGGCCGGTTGATGGTGTCGCGCAGCCGGTCGTGCAAGGGCGGGTCGGTGAAGATGAAGCTGGGCGGCAGACCGGTCTGCGGGTCCGGTTGTCCGACGCGGGCGTAGCCGGACGGGCGGTTGCTCGTGTCGTTGCTCAGCCGCGGGTCGTTGGCCAGGCTCCGCACCTCGTAGTAGGTGCTGACCAGGTAGGTGCCGTCGTCCTCCCGCCTGACCGGTTGCTTGCGCAGTTCCGCGTAGAGCGGGTACGGATCGGCCCGATGGGCGTAGTCGGTGATCTGCGCGACGAGGGTGCCGGACGTCATGGTGTCTCCTGAGTGCTCCGGGCGGTGCAGGGCCGGTGATCAGGCATGCGCCGGAACGAACGCGACACGCCGCTCGCTCGGCGAGTGACCCGTCAGCGTAACCGTGGCCCCATGGGTGGGCAGATGGGGGTCGGGGAAGGCCGGGTCGACCGGATCCAGCGTCTCGGTCCGGCGGTCGACCGTGCGGTACTCCGGCGGGAACGGCGCGCCGGACGCGATCTGCTGCTCGTAGAACCCCAGCCACTTGGCTCCGTCGAAGGACGCCGCGGCGATGACACGGCCCCGGTAGCCGTACACCGCGACGAACCGCGCCTCGGTGAGCGCCCCCTGGGCGACAACCAGTCGGTCGCCCAGCGAGGGAACACCCACCGACTTGATGTTGACACCGAACTGGGTGGACCAGAACATCGGCAGCCACAGGTGCGGACGGCGATCCGGACCCGCACAGATCATGTTGTGGGCGGCGATCTCGGCCTGTTCGACCGCGTTGCCCCAGTGCTCCAGCGCCAGGAACTGGTAGTCGAACAGCGGGTGGGGGCTGCGGGCGACGTCACCTGCGGCGTAGATGTCGTCGGTGACGATGCCGTTGACGTCGAACACCCGACACCCGGCGTCGCACGCGATCCCCCGGGGACCTGCGGCCACCCCCGAGCCGGCGAGCCATTCCGTGTTCCGCATGGCACCCAGCGAGACGACCGCCACCTCCACGTCGATCGCCGAACCGTCGGACAGATGGGCACGCCTGAGTCGCCCCACATCGTCGCCCTCCAGGGCGGTGACGCTGACACCGCAGCGCAGGTCGACCCCGTGCTTGCGCTGCAGCCGATCCGCGACCGCGCCGATCACTCCACCGAGCGCGCCCACCAGCGGTGCCGGGCCGCGCTCGGCGACCGTGACCTGAAGGCCCAGCTCCCGGCAGGCGGAGGCGACCTCCGAGCCCGTGAAACCGGCGCCGATCACCAGCACCCGGGACACGCCCCCCGTCAGCTTCCGGCGCAGGCGTGCGGAGTCGTCGCGGGTACGCAGCCCGAACACCCCGTCCAGCGCGGCCTCTTCCGGGTGGAACCAGGGCCGCGCTCTGGTCCCGGTGGTGATCAGCAGGCGGTCGTAGGGGACGGTGTCGCCGTTCGCCAGGCGTACCTGCTTGGCGTCCCGGTCCAGGCTCTCGGCGGCGACGCCCAGACGCCATTCGGCGTCGATGTCGCGCCGCCGCGGCAACGCGGTGTCCTCGGGCCGTGCCCGCCCGAGCAACGCCTGCTTGGACAGCGGCGGCCGGTCGTAGGGCTCGTACGGCTCGTCGCCGATCATGGTCAGGGATCCGGTGAAGCCCTGCTCGCGCAGCGTCTCCGCCGCACGCAGACCGGCCAGCGACGCACCGACCACGACAACGCGGCCCTGACGCCGCAGGACCTCGACGTCCGTATCAGCCGACATGAGGCTTCACACCCTTCGTCGGCTCGTCGGAGTAGTCGACCAGGATGGCCTGGACCGGGCAGGCGGCAGCGGCCTTCTCCACCCGGTCCTTTTGTGCCTCGTCGAAGCGAGGTGAGAACAGCAGCGCCTCTTCCCCGTGGAGGGAGAAGACGTCCGGGGCGAGAAAGACGCACTGGGCGAATCCCTGGCATCGGTTGAGATCGACGACAAGCCTCATCTGGAACCCGCTCCCTGATCAGGCCGCGGTCCGCCTGCGCGTCGGCGGTCTACGCCGCAGGCTCCGCGGCCCTTGCGCTTGGTCCACACGATCGGTCGGCATGCCTCTCCTTCAGCATCGGCTCCTTCGCAGCGGCCGGCAAACGGGAGCGGCGGCTTGGGAAGCCGTCTTAAATGGTGGAGCCGGTGGTGCGGGGAGAGGAACCGCCGCTGAGCCCCCTGGGACGGGATGTGCCACTGCGCCGAGCCGCCTTCGGGAACACTGGCGATGATCAGCAGGCCCGGGCGTATCCGGTGGGAGACGCCCGCGCGCTGCCGTTCCCGACCCCTTGTGCGCAGGTCCTGCCCGACCTCAAGCCCCGCACGATTGCCCTGGGCCCCGACACGCCCTGGCTGGCGGCCGCTCCGGCGCGGGCCGAAGCAATCCGCGCATCCGGCGCACGTGCCCTGCTCGTCGCACCACTGACGCTGCGCGGAAAGGTGCTCGGATTGCTGAGCCTCTATCGCAATCAGCGATCCGACGGTTTCGACGAGTAGGAACTCGCCCTCACCCTGGAACTGGCCACGCACACCGCCCTCGGCATCGACAACGCCCGCCGCTATACCCGCGAGCACACCATCGCAACGGCACTGCAGCGCCATCTGCTGCCCCCGGCACATCCTTCGCAGACCACGATCGAGACCGCCGGCCTCTATGTGGCCGGCGACCGGGGGGCGGGTGGCTGGTCCAACGTCTGCGCCCTGCCCGGCGCCCGGACGGCCCTGGTGGTCGGGGAAGTCGCCGGCCACGGCATACACACCGCCGTCACCATGGGGCAGCTGCGGACCGCCATGATCTCGCTGGCCGTACTGGACCTGGAACCCGACGAGCTTTTCGCCCGGCTCGACGACGCCACGGCACGTCTCGCGCGGGTGCGGAGCGCGCTGCCACTCGGTGATCCCCTGCGCAGGGAGCCCCTCAGCGCGACGCGCCTGTGTGCGGTCTACGATCCGTTCCCCCGTACGTTCGCCATGCCTCCGCCGGGCACCCGCCGCCCCTCGTCGCCGGCCCCGGTTCCCGCGCCCGCGTCGTCGAGTTGGCCGCCGGTGGTGCCCTCGGCGGCGGCGGAGGGCCGCCGTACGCCACCACCACCGTCACCCTGCCCGACGGAGACATACTTGCCCTCTACACGGCCTCGCTCCTGTCCGCCGTACCGGGCCAGGACGGCGCAGGCGACCCGCAGCCGCTCCGACGCATGCTCGCCGACGCCGACCGGCCCCTGCAGGACCTGTGCGACGACGTCCTGTACCGGCTGCGCGCCGACGCCCTGCCCGGCGTCGCCGTCCTTCTCCTCGCCCGCATCCACCCCTTCCCCACCGACCGCGTCGCCATCTGGCCGCTGGACCAGGAGCCCACCGCCCCCGCCGTCGCACGGCGGCACGCCCGGCACCAACTCGCGGCCTGGGGCGTGGACGAGGACACCGCCTACGCCACGCAAGAGATCGTCAGCGAGCTGGTCACCAACGCCCTGCGGTACGGCGCCCCACCCGTACGACTGCGCCTCATCCACGACCGGGCCCTCACCTGTGAGGTCCAGGACTCCGGCCCCTTCGCTCCGCGGCTGCGCCACGCACTTTCGGTCGACGAAGGCGGCCGCGGCCTGTTCATCTGCTCCCAGCTCGCACACAACTGGGGGATCCGCTACACCAACGACGGGAAGACGGTCTGGACCGAGCAAGCCCTCCCCCCACGGCACCCATAGTGTGGGTGCCGGTGCCTGTGAGTCGTCGGCGGCCGGCCGCGATCAGCGCAGGAGGACGCCGAAGACAGCACGGCTGCTGAGGCGTCGGCGATCCGCTCGCCTGCCGCCGGCAGCAGTCACCCCGGGTGGCGCGAGCACGGTTCGGCATCCGGGAACCGAGCACCCGCCGACGCCTCTTGATCAGGACAGTCAGCCCCGCCGAGCCTCAACCCGGCGGGGCCCCGGCTCCTGTGACCGAGAGCCGGCAGATTCTTTCAGGAGGACAGAGTCTTGACGAGTTCCTTGGCGAGAGGGCCCGAGGACGCCGGGTTCTGGCCCGTGATGAGGTTGCGGTCCGCGACCGTGTAGGGCTCCCAGGCAGGGCCGCGCGAATAGTCGGTGGGCAGCTTCTTCAGCTCGTCCTCCAGCAGCCACTTTGCCTTGTCGGCGAAACCGACACCGGCTTCCTCCTCGTTGCAGAAACCCGTCACCCGGTAGTTCGCGAAGGGCGTGTCGCCGTTCGCGTCACGGGTCGCAAGGAAAGCGGCCGGGGCATGGCACACGACGCCGAGGGGTTTGCCGGAGGCGAGTGCCTCGCGCAGGAGCGCCCCGGAGTCCGGGTCGACCGAAAGGTCTTCCATCGGGCCGTGGCCCCCGGGGTAGTAGACCGCGTCATAGTCCTCGAGACGCACGTCCTTGAGGGAGACGGGGTGCCGCAGCTCCTCGGCCTTCTCGATGACGGCTTCCTCCCGGAGGGAGTTCTCCTCGCCACCCGCCATACCGGGCCGCAGGCTCATCGTGTCCACAACGGGAATGACACCTCGCGGAGTTGCCACGGTGACCTCGTGTCCGGTATCGGTGAACACGGTGTAAGGCGCCACGAACTCCTCGGCCCAGTAGCCGGTGGGGTGCCGATGCCCGTCCTTCAGGGTCCAATAGCTTGCGCCGGTCATCACGCACAAGATCTTGGCCATGGGATGCTCCTCTAGAAGATGCCACCCGGCGAGGGTGCAATATGGCCAGTTTGAGACTTACATAACAAGCGTGAACAGAAAACTCGAAATCTGCAACTTGCGACCGATTGGTTTACGCGTATCGTATGTGAGCGTCAAAACGATAATGGAATTCTGGCGCCGGAAAATAGGAGGCGCGCGGCCCCGACAGTAGAATATTTCGGAGGATTGCCATGATCAAACCCTATGGCCCCTACGATTTCATGCCGCCGATCAGGACCTTTTCGTTGACCTCCGATTCCGTGGCCAACGGCGAGCAACTGGCCCGTGAGCAGGTGAGCGGCATCCTGGGAGCAGGCGGATCGGACATCTCACCGCAGCTGAGCTGGTCCGGTTTCCCCGTGGAGACCCGGAGCTTCACGGTGGCGATGTTCGACCCCGATGTGCCTACCGCTTCAGGCTTCTGGCATTGGACTGTGGCCAATCTGCCCGCCTCCGTGACCGACCTTCCGGCCGGGGCGGGGGACGGCAGGGATCTGCCGGGTGGCGCGGTGACACTGGCCAACGACGCCGGCTACAGAAGGTACCTCGGTCCGGCAACGCCTCCAGGCAACGGTCCGGACCGCTACTTCCTTGTGGTGCACGCCGTCGACGTGGAAGAACTGGAGGTGTCCGGGACAACGACCCCTGCCTACCTGGAGTTCCTCCTCTTCAGCCACGGAATTGCCAGAGCGACGTTGTACGGCACCTTTGAGCGGGCCTAGCCTGAAGGAGCATGAGGGCCCGCCAGCAAGCCGATGGACCCTCGTAAAGCCACCTCATTTCACTTCTTCCGCATATAGTCCTCGGCGGCGTCGACGATCAGGTTCTTGACCGCCTGCGGGTGGGAAACGAGGGACACGTGCGAGGACTTGATCTCCACTGTCTTACGGGCGTTCGCGCGCTTCGCCTCGAACAGCTCCAGGGCCGGGTTGATCGCCTGGTCCTGCCTGCCGACGAGGACGTACACGGGCTTGTTCCGCCAGGCGGCGCCGGTGAGCTTGGCCGCGAACGCCGACAGCGCGATCGGGCGCTGGGTGGCTCCCATGAGGTTGGTCTGGCTGGTGGGCAGGTCGGCGGCGAAGACCTGGTGCAGTTTGTCCGGCTGTACGTAGACGTCCGTGCCGGTGGTGCCGTCACCGTTGCTGAAAGGCACCTGCTTCAGGGCCTTGGTGAGCGGGGCGGCCGGGAACTTCGCGGACAGGCTGGAGAAGGACTCTCCCGTGTCCGGCATGATCGCGTTGATGTAGACGAGGGCCTTGACGTTGTCGTTTCCGGTGGCGGCCTGGGAGATCACCTCTCCGCCGTAGGAGTGGCCGACCAGGACGATCGGTCCCTTGACGGACTTCAGGAAGCTCGCGAGGTAGGCCGAGTCCTGGGGAATGCCGCGGAGCGGGTTGGCCGGCGCGTCCACCGTGTAGCCGTTCTGCTGGAGCCGCTGCACGACCCCGTTCCAGCTGGACGCGTCGGCGAAGGCGCCGTGCACGAGCACGATGGTGGGCTTCTCCCGGCCGGGATCGCCGCCCGGACCACCGGCCTGCGCCGTTTCGAATGTCAGTGCGGAGATGATTCCCGATACGGCCAGAAGAGCCGCAGCCCAACGGGCCGTGTGCACGATACGGAGGGACTCGCGGGATATTCGCATGCCGGTCCTTCGGTGCGGGGACGTCGGCCGACGCCCGGGATTCCATGTTCGACGGCACCTGACGGCTCGTCCTGACGCAGGGGCCATTCGAGTGAACTCAGAATCTCTCGACATCACTTCCGCGGGCCGTGGTGGGCAAAGATTCGTCGCCGAATTCCCGGGGGGTCGCCGGCCTCGACGCCGCTTTATCCCGGTGCCTTCGGTTTCCCCGTCCAGCCGACGGCGACGAATTCGAGTCGGATTTTGTCCGAGTCACAGAATACGGCCGCCGAGTACACGAACGGCTCCTTGCCCCATTCCCTCAGCCGTGGCTTGCCTTCGGCCGTTTGCCGTGATCAGGCCGTCCCTGGTCGGCGAAGAACCTGAGCAACTGGGCGTTGGCGTCGTCGGCGTGCGTCCAGCACAGACCGTGGCCGGCTCCCTCGATGGCCACGTACTCGTTCGAAGGGATGAGCTCGGCCGAGCGTGGACCGCAGGCCTCGATCGGCAAGGCCCGGTCCTCGGTACCGTGCAGGATCAGTACGGGAATGTCGATCTTCGACAGATCTGTACGGAAGTCGGTGTGCCACGTGGCCACGCAGGCGACGGTTCCGACGGGTGACGCGCCGACCGCCGTGTTCCACGCGTCCTGCACGGCCTCGGCCCCGATCCGGCTGCCAAGTGTCACGTCGAGGTTGAAGAAGTTCTTGTTCCACTCCGTGAAGTACGCCGCCCGGTCCGCGGTCAGGGCCGCCGCGATCTGGTCGAAGAACTCAGTCGCGCCAAGGTCCGGGCGGATGGCCCTGATTCTGCGGCGGCGAGTGTCCAGCTGGATGGAACACCAGCGCCTTGCGAATGGCGCGCCGAGACCAACAGGCCGGGACCGGCATCACGGGAGATCCGCTAAATGATGTCGAGGTGGTCGAGGAACGGGGTCGCGGCGGACGCGTCGCCCGTGATGCGGCAGTGGTCGCGCCAGGGTTTGCGGGTGGTGGCCCAGGCGATGAAGTCGAGGGCGGTGCTGTGGATCCGGGGGGCGGCGGCGTCCGCGCCGGGTGTCACGGTCAGCTGTCCGTCCGGTGCGGTCGCGGGGAGGATCGTGACGGTGGTGGCGCCCGGCCCCGTCAGGTCGAGGACGAGGGGCCTGCTGACGGTGGCGGTGAGTTCGGGCCCCTGCATCTGGGGGAGGCCGGCGAGCATGAACTCGATGGCGGGGGCGACCTGGTCGTCGGTCGGTTCCGGCAGGGTGAACGGGAGCGGGCCGTCCGGGGCGAGCAGGTCGTTGCGCAGGTGGCAGAAGACGTTGAACGCCATGGTGTTCGCCAGGAGATGGCGCGGATACGTCCCGAGTCCGGCCACCTCGACGGGCTCGTCCGCGCCGGGTGGTTCCTGGGCCGCTGCCAGCAGGTCCAGCTGCCGGGGCGTGCTGCGCCGCCACTCGTCGAGGACTTCGGCATGGCTCCAGCCACGGCGTTCGTCCACGCGCAGGTCGTGGTAGCGCTCGCGGTTCTTCGGCAGTGAGGGGTCGGGCGGTGGAGGGTCCACCGCCTCGGAGGCGAGAGCCGCGAGGTGGGCCACCACGTCGATGACGCGCCAGCCGGCGCACGCAGACGGCAGCTCCCACTGTCCGTCGTCCAACTGAGGGATGATTTCGGCGAGTTGCGCCGTGCTCGAACGTGCGGCGGCCAGGCCGGCGTGGGTCATCGTTTCTCCCGCCTCTCTCGAGGGGACGGCCAGGTCAGGATGCGGCCTGGCGGGACATGCGGTAGGTCGCCGCGACGTCCGCGCGGCCGAGTCCGTCGTCGGCCGCGAGGCGGAGGCGTTCGCGTACGACCTCCGCGATGCCCAGATGCAGGCCGGCGGCACGGGCGGCGTCGGTGATCAGGCCGGCGTCCTTGGCCGCCGCTTCGAGGGGGAAGGAGGGCGGGTCGAGGTCGTCGTCGATCATCTTCGGGCCCTTGCTCTGCACGTACGAGCTGTTGAGGCCGCTGCCGTCGAGGACGTCGATGACCAAGCGTGGATCCACCCCCAGGGCGTCTGCGAGGGTGAGGGACTCCGCGATGCCCTCGACGGTAGCGAGTACCCAGGCGTTGTAGGCAAGTTTGAGGCTGCTGGGTTGGCCGACCTCGTCGAGCCACACGGTGCGTGTGCCGACCGCCTCCAGGACCGGTCGCACCTCCTGCCGTGCCTCCTGCTGGGGGGAGGCAGCCAGGATGGTCAGAGTGCCGGCCACGGCCGGTTCCTTGGTGCCGAGGAGGGGGGCTTCGACGTACGCGACGTTCAGGCGGGTCGCCTGTTCCGCGAGACGGCGAGACCCGTCCGGGGAGACCGTGCACGTCTGCACCCACACCGTGTGGCCGCCCAGGCCCTCGTGGGCCTGGTCCATCACGTCGGCGACCACCTTCTCGTTCGCGAGCGCGGTCAGTACGACGTCGGCGCCGCGGCAGGCCTCGGCCGGCGTGTCGCACACGGCGGCTCCGACGGCGGCCAGTGGTTCGGCGGCGGCGCGGTTGCGGTTCCACGCGCGCAGGCCCAGTCCCGCCGCCGCGATGTTGCGCGCCATGGCATCCCCCATGGTGCCGGTGCCGAGCACCGCGACCACGGGCCCTCCCTGATCCGTTTCCTGATCAGACGGCGCCGTCCGGTTCATACCACCCATCGGGGGGACCTCCGTACGCTCGGCGGACACGCGCGCGGCGACAAACGGCGGGCGGTGCGCAGGCCCCCGCTCTTCCGGTTCAGGCGTCCTGGCCGATCCAGACAGTCTTGGCGTTCATGAACTCCCGCATGCCGAGGTCGGACAACTCACGTCCGTAGCCGCTCCGTTTGACGCCGCCGAAGGGGATCTCGGGGTAGCTGGTCGTGTTGCCGTTGATGAACGCCATGCCCGACTGGACGTCGCGGACGAAGAGTTCGCGTTCGGCCTCGTCCTCGCTCCACAGATTCGACCCGAGGCCGTAGGGGTGGCCGTTGGCTTCCCGCAGGGCCTCCTCCAGGGAGGAGACGGTCCACACCTGCGCCACCGGGCCGAAGACCTCCTCGTGGTACATCCGCATCTCCGGGGTGATGCCGGTCAGCACGGTGGGCGGGTAGAACCAGCCGGGCCCGTCCGGGCGTTCGCCGCCCAGCAGCACCGTCGCGCCCTTGGCGACGGCGTCGTCGACGTAGGACTCCACGTCCCGCCGGCCGGACTCGGTGGCCAGCGGTCCGACATCGGTGCCCTCGTCCATCGGGTCGCCCATCACCAGCGCGCCCATCTTCGCCACGAACATCTCGATGAACGCGTCACCGATGTCCTCGTGCACGAAGAAGCGCTTGCCGTTGATGCAGGACTGCCCGTTGTTCAGGGTCCGTGCCTTGACCGCGACATCGGTGGCCTGCTCCAGGTTCGTGGAGGGCATGACGATGAACGGGTCGGAGCCGCCGAGTTCGAGGACCACCTTCTTGATCTCGTCGCCGGCGATGGCGGCCACCGACCGTCCGGCCGGTTCGCTGCCCGTGAGCGTCGCGGCCGCCACCCGCGGGTCGCGCAGCACCTGCTCCACCCTTCTCGCGGAGATCAGCAGGGTCTGGAACACGTCGTCCGGGAAGCCCGCGTCACGGAAGAGCTCCTCCAGGTACAGGGCGCACTGCGGCACGTTCGAGGCGTGCTTGAGCAGACCCACGTTCCCCGCCATCAGCGCGGGTGCGGCGAACCGCATGGCCTGCCACAGCGGCAGGTTCCACGGCATCACCGCGAGTACGACACCGATCGGCTGGTACGTGACGAACGTCTGCTTCGCGCCGACGCGCCCGCCGTCACCCTCCAGGTCCCGCAGGAACGCGGGGCCCTCGGCGGCGTAGAAGCGCAGCCCATGAATGCACTTGGCCACTTCCTGCTCCGCCGCCCGGAAGGTCTTGCCCATCTCGGTGGTGATCATCCCGCTGACGCTCTCGACCTCCTTCTCCAGACGGTCGGCGGCATGCTGGAGCCACTCCGCCCGCTGCTCGACGCCCGTCAGCCGGTACGAGGCGGCCGCTGCCGCCGCCCTGGCGAGCTTGTCTTCGAGTTCCTCGGGGGTCAGCTCGTCGAAACTCCTGAGGACCTCACCTGTCACAGGACTCGTCGTTGCGATAGCCATGGATCCACGGTATGGCCACCCCACAGGGTCGGCAATTCACCCATTTGCCCATTTATTGCCTCCGGAGGCAGTGCTCATCGTCCAACCAGACACCACCTGCTCGGCACCGGCTCACCCAGCACGACACGGGATGCACCGCAAGCGCAGGCGCGCGACCATGGTGGGGTCCGAAGCGGCGGCCGCGGTGACCGACACCGGGACTGCGTGCTCGCGCCCTCCGGCCCGGGCCGCTTTCCGCCTGCCCACGAAATCGAGGTTCTCATGGCGAACATGCAGGCAGCCCGGATGTACGGATACAAGGAACCCCTTCGGATCGAAGAGGTCCCGGTGCCCGAGCCCGGGCCGGACGAGATACTCCTCAAGGTCGCCGCGACCGGCATGTGCCGAAGCGACTACCAGCTTCTCACCGGCTACTTCGAGGGTCCGTTCCCGGTGGATCTGCCCTACATCCCCGGTCACGAGGTCACGGGCCGGGTGGCGGGACTGGGCAGCGCGGTGCCCACGACGGTGGGCTACTCGGAGGGCGACATGGTCGTGGTGAACCCCAGCTGGGGAGACGGCACATGCCGGCAGTGCCGCGAAGGCAACGAGCAGCTGTGCAGCGGCAACGGCCGCTGGGTGGGCTTCGGCCCTCCGGGCGGCTTCGCCGAGTACATGGCCGTGGAGTGCCGCCACGCGATCCCGGTCTCCGAGGAGGCCGCGAAAGCACCCGAGCTCCTCGCCCCCATGACCGACGCGGGCATGACCCCGTACCGGGGGATGCGCAAGCTCCGGGACGCGGGCAAGCTCGGCCCCGGCCGTACCGTCGCGGTCACGGGCATCGGCGGGCTGGGCAGCTACGCGGTCCAGTACGCGAAGCTGCTCGGCGGCGGCGCGACCGTGGTGGCGCTCGCGCGGACGGACAGCAAGCTGGACGTGGCGAAGGAGAACGGTGCGGACCACGGGATCAACGTCAGGGACAAGTCCACGGAGGCCATCCAGGACGAACTGGAGAGGCTGACCGGCCGCAGGACGATCCACGCCATCCTGGACTGCGTCGGCAGCGAGCCGTCCATCTCCATGGGCTTCGACCTACTGGGCCCCGAGGGTGCGCTGGCGGCCGTCGGCCTGATGAGCCAGCGCGTCGAGCACCGGCAGTTCCCCTTCGTGGGCACCGAGTTGTCCTACATCGGTTCCTTCTGGGGCAACCACCTGGACCTCGTCGAGGTGCTCTCGCTCGCCGAGGGCGGCCTCGTCAAACACAACGTGACCAAGGTCAGGCTGGAGGACATCAACGAGAACCTGGACGCCCTGGGCCGTGGCGATGTCATCGGACGCCAGGTCATCGTCTTCGGATGACACCTCGGCGGGCAGGCCCGGCAGACGCCGGGTGGTCTGCCCGACACCACGCGTGCCGAGGCCGACAGGACAGCGTTCCCGATCTCACACTCTGACAGGGGCGCCGCCTTCATGATGCATCGAGACCTGCGCTCCACCGTCAGGATTCCCATACGCCCGCAGATACGCGGCTGGACCGACTCCATAGGTTGATCTGAAGTTCCTGATGAAGTGACTGGCGTCAGAAAAATGCCACCGGGCGGCGATTTCAGAAACCCTGGCCGCGCTGCCCAGCTTGATGAGATCGTCGTGAGCCCTCTGCAGGCGACTGCGGCGAACGAATTCCATGATGGAATCATTTGACTCCGCGAACGACCGCTGCAGCGTCCGCAGCGAGACGCCTGTCATGTGGGCGATCACGGCCGGAGACAGGTCACCGCTTCCGGGTGTTGGGAGAGAATTTCAGAGAACAAGGTCGTGCAGGCACTCAGTGCAAGGTTTCGCACCGAGGGCGAGCGATCCAGGTCGGCACTGCTGCGCTCGACCACCTCCAGGAAGTTCGTCAGGAATCGAACTTCAGGAGTCATCGCGTCCGCCACATAGGCGTGATTGAAAGCCCTTGCCGACCCGATCCGAGAAACGAGCAGCGGTCGTGGAATGCTCTCCCCTGCTCTGCCTGTGAATCTGAGGGAGCCTGCGGTGACCAGGTCGGCGACGATCGGGTCCTGCCCCTCGCCGCGTCCGGAGATTCCTGTCAAAGAATCACAGTACACCTCAGCCGACAGCAGATCGTCGAACAGGTGTCCGTTCGCCGAGAAATTGAATCCACGAACAGAGTCGGACTGGGGGATTTCCAGACCGTTCAGGTGAGCGAACGGGCCGCCCTCCCATTCCGCGAAAGGGTGCACCGATTCATGAATTTGCCGAGCGGTCAGATTCACGGTGCTTGCAAAGTTCGTCGCATGACCGAAATCACTTGACGGGTTGGCCGGATTTTTTAGAACTTCACTACGCACCGCAGCGCTATTCAGATGCACTGCATTCCCTATCTGTCGCGGGTCTGCACCCTGACACGGCACAGATGAAAACGGCGCACCGACCGACGGTGGGTAGTCAGGCGGCAGCCGAGTTCAAGGACCGTGGGATCGGTCCCGCGCCGTCGACGGTCAGCCCGGAAGACTGAAGGTGAAGACCGAGCCGCTTCCCGGGGCGCTCGACGCCGTAACCTCTGCGCCGTGGGCCGAGTCCACTTCCGCCGTGCTGTCGACTGCGTGACTTCTCCGGCCGCCAGAAGCGGTCGAAGACCCGGGGCAGATCCTCTGCGACGATCCCGGAACCGGTGTCGACGACTCGATGACCGTACGGCCTCCTCGCGGGACCGCAGGATGACGGCCACGCCGAGTGTGGTGTACGGAGTAGGCTCGGTGCGACTCCCTCTCCGGCGTCGGGGTACTCCTCGAAGCCGTCCAGAGCCTCTGCGTCAGGCGCCGGAAAAGCCGTGGCCGACCATGGAGAGCGGATCGACAACGGAGTCGAATGTCTTCTCGTCGACGTGACCGCTGGCCAGGGCCGCCTCTTTGAGCGTCTGACCATTGGCCAGCGCGGATTCAGCGATGTGTGCAGCGTTCTGATACCCGATGACGGGGCTCAGCGCCGTGACCAGCATCAGGCTCTCGTCAACGTACTGGGAAATCCTTTCCCGGTCGAGCTCCGTGCCACTGACAGAGAATTTCCTGAACTTCTCCATCCCGTCGGCGAGGATACGCGCGGAGTGAATGAAGTTGTTAATAATGACCGGGCGCATAGCGTTCAGCTCGAAGTTGCCCTGACTGCCGGCGAAGGCAACTGCTGAGTCGTTGCCGAGCACCTGAATTGCGATCATGACGATGGCTTCGCACTGGGTCGGATTGACTTTTCCGGGCATGATCGAGGAGCCGGGTTCATTCTGTGGAAGCAGCAGCTCGGCGAATCCGGTGCGCGGGCCCGAGGCCAGCCACCGCATGTCGTTGGCGATCTTCATCAAGGCCACGGCCAGTCCGCGCAGTGCCCCGTGCGCCCGCACCATCGGGTCCAGGGACCCCTGTGCCATGAACTTGTTCTCGGCCGTGACGAATGGCTTGCCGGTCAATTCGGCGATCTTGCTCGCGACGTCCCGGCTGAAGCCCTTTGGCGCGTTCAGCCCCGTGCCGACGGCGGTGCCACCCAGGGCGAGTTCGAGCAGGCAGCGGCGGCTGTGCTCGATTTCCTGGATGCAGGCGCGCAGTTGCGCTGCATAGCCGGACCACTCCTGTCCGACGGTGAGCGGTACAGCGTCCTCGAGGTGCGTGCGGCCGATCTTGACGATCTCGGCCCATTCCGTGGCCTTTGCCTCGATGGATGCGGCGAGTTCCCGGGCCTGAGGCAAGAGATGCTCGTCGATCTGTTGCACGGAGGCGATGTGCATCGCGGTCGGGAAGCTGTCGTTGCTGGACTGCCCCATGTTGACGTCGTCGTTCGGGGCGATCGGCTGCTGCGTCCCGAGCCTGCCGCCGAGCAGCTGTGACGCACGGTTGGATATGACCTCGTTGACGTTCATGTTGCTCTGGGTGCCCGACCCCGTCTGCCAGACGAAGAGCGGAAAGTGGTCGTCGAGCTCCCCCGCGATCGTCTCCTCAGCTGCCCGTACGATGGCCTGCTTCTTCCACTCGGGCAGCCGCCCGGCGGCAGCGTTCACCAACGCTGCCGCCTTCTTCACGTAGCCGTAGGCGTGGTAGACCTCCTTCGGCATCCGGTCGTCACCGATGGAGAAGTGGAGGAGCGAGCGCTGCGTCTGCGCACCCCAATACCGGTCCGCCGGCACCTCGACGGTGCCCATGCTGTCGAATTCCTGCCGGGTTCCACTGGCTTGGATTCCGATCGCCGTGTTCTGCATCTTGGGGGGCTGGTTGTCGCTCATTGCCCGCCCTCCAGGTCGTCCGTGGGGTAGGTCGGCTGCCACATCGCGTCCTGGACAGCCTGGATGAGGTCGTCGTGGGACTTGGTTGCGACACCGTCCTCTGCCGCGGCACGGGCGACGGCGACCGCGACCGTCGCGGACGACGCCCTCAGGTTCGCGACCGGTGGCAGGAGTGATGCTCCTGGCAGCGACACATCGACCTGGCCGGCCACCGCCTCGGCGGCGGCAAGCAGCATGTTGTCCGTTACATGCCGGGCACCCGAGACGATCGTTCCGAGGCCGAGCCCCGGGTAGAGGAGGGCGTTGTTGGCCTGCCCGATCTCGTAGGAGACCCCGTTGTACCGGACCGGCTCGACCGGAATACCGACCGCCATCAGCGCTCTGCCCTCGGACCACGGCACTGCATCCGACGGCATGACTTCGATACGGCTCGTCGGGTTCGACAGCGGCAGGAGGATAGGACGCTCGACGCCCTCGGCCAGCGCGCGCACGACGTCCTCGGTGAACGCGTTGTGTGCGGTGGAGGTGCCGATGAGGATGGTGGGCTTGACGTGTTCGACGGTGGTGAGCAGATCGATCTCACCGTCAGACCAGTCGCTCACCTCCGACTTCGGCCGTGCATAGACCCGCTGGTAGTCGGGCAGGTCTCGCATGTCATCGGTGACCAGGCCGTGGACGTCGACGAGCCAGATGTTCTTCTTCGCCTCGTCGGGGGTCGCACCGTCACGCAGCATCGCTGCGTGGATCTGGTCGGCCATGCCGGTGCCGGCGGTTCCCGCGCCGAAGACGACGAGCCGTTGCTCGGACCAGCGTCCCCGGGTCACCTTCAGAGCCGAAAACACTGAGGCCATGACGATGGCACCAGTGCCTTGCATGTCGTCGTTGAAGATCCGATATCTGTCGGAGTTCTCCACCAGGATCCGCCGGGCGTTCGACGGTCCGAAGTCCTCGAAGTGCAGAAGCGCACTCGGGAACAGTTCGGACGCGGTCTCGAGGTAGAGAGCGATGAAGTCGTCGTACCGCTTTCCGGTGACCCGTGCGTGCCGGTTACCCAGGTACGACGGATTGTTGAGGAGCTGCTCGTTGTCTGTCCCCACGTCAAGGTTCACAGCTATGACACGGTTGGGATCGATGCCGGCGGCGGCGGAGTAGACGGCGAGTTTCCCGATGGAGATGTCGGTCCCGTTGACGCCCCAGTCCCCGATGCCCAGAATCTCCTGGGCATCGGACACGACAATCAGATCGACGTCATCTGCGTCAAGACCCAGCGACTCGAACGAGGCCTTCACGTCCTCGGGACGGTCGATCGACAGGTATACCGCGCGCGAGTCACGGTAGTCGACGGACCACTTCTCGATCGCCTCGCCGACTGTGGGGTCGTAGACCACAGGGAGCAACTCATCGAGGTGATCGGCGAGCAGCTTGAAGTACAGCACCTGATTGCGGTCGTGGACCTCGTTGAGGTAGATGTACTTCTGCAGGTTGGAGGGCTGCTGCTGCAGCTGCAAGTAAGCCCGGGCGGCCTGCTCGTCGAGAGTCTCGACGGCAGCCGGCAGCCGCCCGGTGATCCCGAGTTTCGCCCGCTCCTCCAGCGTGAAAGCCGTGCCGCGGTTACGGTAGCGATCCTGCAGCACTGTTGGCCTGACAGGCATTGATGTACCTCCAGCTGTCGTGAGCGCCGTGCGCTCATGAGCGAGCGTGGCTACGCCGGCGCACTTCCCGTCACCAGGCCCACGGTCGGCTCTCACCAAACCATTGCTGTCACGTTGACGGCCTTCCCGTGCCGCACATGGCCGCCTTGACACTCGGGTTCTGCCCGCAGCGCGTCCCAGGCGGCCTTGCCACTCGCAGTCACCCGGGAGGCGATCACCCGACGGGAGTCTCGGGCTGCATCTCGTAGGAGTGCTGGATGGCCGGGTGGCGGGTCCCGAGGCCGTCCGTGACCTTGCGCTCCCACGGAACCGCCTGGAGGCGCTTGGTCTCCTCAAGCATCGACTTGGGCTCCAGGTTGCGGTAGCTGTCGACTTCTCCGGCGGCGACAGCCGTCAGCGTGGCGAAGACCGCTTCAGGGTCGAATTGCGGGCGGGGGAAGGCGAGCTTGGAATAGTCGAAGACCCTCTGCGACGGGTCGTCCTCCCAGCTTTCCCAGGTCTGGAACATGCGGTCGTTGAAGCCTGTCAGGAAGGGTCCCGGGTTGACCGTGGCGACTTCGATGTTGTATTCCTGCAGCTCGTAGGCCATGGTCTCGGCGATCGCCTCAATCGCGTGCTTCGAGGCAGAGTAGATGCCGGTGAACGGGTTGACGTTCAAGCCTTCCCGCGAGGACACCCAGACGATGCGGCCGGCCCCGCGGTTGATCATCTGCTTGGCGATTCCCTGGGTGAGGACGAGCGGCCCCGTGACGTTGACCTCGAACTGGTGCCGAATGTTCGACTCGGGAATGTCGACCGTGGAGCCTCCCTCACCGACGCCGGCGTTGTTCACCAGAATCTCCACACCCCAGTCGAGGGCCTTGCGGCGGTCTCCGTCGTTGGTCACGTCGAGCTTCTCGACCCGAAGCCTGACCCCGCGCTCGGCCGCCTGCCATTTCAGCGTCTGCACCTGGGCGTAGATCTCCACCCCGGCGATCACGTCAAAGCCCTTCTCGGCGAGGCGCATGGCGGCTTCGAACCCGAAGCCAGTGCCCGCTCCTGTGATGAGGACCTTCTTCAGTGCTGCACGCGCCATGTCAAGGGTTTCCTTTCAAGTTCCTTGTCCCACAGTCATCGAAGGACTCACATGGGCCGATGCACGGCGGCTCGAAGCAAGAGCTGAGTCTGTGCGGGGTGACTGCGACCGACCTTCGAAACTGCCCGTCATACGCAGTGGCGACCTCGATCCGAAGGTGCGCGGCGAGCGCACCTCCGGCCCAAGAACCAGTCTGAGCCCGCAAACTACTACCAGCAACTCAGAGAAACTCAATCTGTCCAGAATTGAATTCAAGTGCCAAAATTCTCTATCTAAGCGCTACTGGTCTCAAAAACTTACCCGGGCCATCTAAGAAGACTTGGTCCCGCGCGGGGCTGGCCCACCCGGCTATGGCGAACCAGTCGGCCGACTCATGCGCTTATGCAGCCGTAGCCAGAACAATCCGTTTCTGCACGGCCCGAGGCCCGAGGTCCATGATCTGGCGGAGCGCACTGGGCGCATCAGAGTTGCCGCGACAGTCTGCCCCGACTAATTTCAGAACTCCTGATCGGGAAACCTACAAGTGAATGTTGATGGCCGTCACACAGGATGGATCTTTGAAGTGCCGGGAGGCCCGGAGCCCGCTCGTTCCTGCTGATCAGGCCGACCCGTGGACAACGCCCCACCCCCCTCCGCTGCCCGTACGGCTGTGGGCCCGCGCCATAGCGGGTCAGCGGCAGGTACTGCCAGGGGACGCTGCGCCGCCGGCGGTACAAGAAAGATCGCCCGTCCGCGTTCCAGTCGCGGGCGCGCTTGTTCGGACAGCGTCAACCCAGACAAATGCGGCGTCAAGGCGTTGTGCGGCATGGTTCGCCAGAAGATCCCCGCAGGCATTCACGTCTTGACCGTCACCTTCTCAAGCCGGTGTGCGGAGGTCCCAGCCCGGCGACCGCCAACGCTGTGGGCGGCCAGGCTGACGCTCCCGAGCCTCAAACCGAGAGAAAGAAGGGAACACCACCGTGAATCTCCGTCAGCTACTCCCCACACGCATCGGCTTCGGCACCGCGCCGATGGGCAACATGTTCCGCGCTGTCCCTGACGACGAGGTAGCCGCAACCTTGAACGCCGCCTGGGACCACGGCATCCGCTACTACGACACGGCCCCGCTCTACGGAGCGGGCCTGGCGGAAATCCGGCTCGGTGGCCTGCTGTCCAGCAAGCCTCGCGATACCTTCGTGCTGTCGACCAAGGTCGGCCGCGTCATCCTGGACGAGGTGGAGAGCGGAGCCCGTGACCTGGGGGAGAAGGGCGCTCTGTTCGAGCATGGCCGGCCCAACAAGATGCTTCACGAGTGGACGGCCCGAGCCACCGAGCGCTCCATCGAGGACAGCCTGAAGCGGCTCGGTGTCGACCGCCTGGACATCGTGTGGGTGCATGACATCGCTCAGGACTTCTACGGTGACAGCTGGCTGCAGAAGTTCGAGGAGGCCCGCACCGGGGCCTTCCGGGTCCTGTCCCGGCTGCGCGACGAGGGCGTCATCAAGGCGTGGGGGCTGGGCGTCAACCGCACCGAGCCCGTCGAGCTGACGCTGGCGCTGGACGAGCCGCAGCCCGACGGATTCCTCCTGGCCGGCCGCTACACGCTGTTGGACCACGCCCACGCCCTCCAGCGGCTGCTGCCGGCTGCGGCCGAGCAGGGCGTCGGTATGGTCGTCGGAGGCCCGTACAGCTCGGGCATCCTCGCTGGCGGAACCCACTTCGAGTACGGGGATGCGCCCCCGGAGATCCTGGAGAAGGTCCGCCGCATCAAGGAACTCGCCGCACGGCATGGGGTGAGCATCAAGGCCGCGGCCCTGCAGTTCTCGCTCGCCCACCCCGTGACCGCCGCCGTCATCCCCGGCGCCACCAAGCCGAGCCGGATCGCCGAGGACCTCGCCGCGCTCGACGAGCCCGTCCCATCAGACTTCTGGCGAGAGCTCCGGGGAAGCGGCCTGGTCAGCTCGTGTGCACCGCTGCCCGGCGGCGTCTGAGTCACAGGCGGCGACACCCACACCCACCACAGCAATCGACCAAACCCGAAGGAACCTCATGGCATCGACCTCTGTGAGCCGGATCATCCCGGCCACCTCCGCCAGCGTCTGGGACACCATCGGCGGCTTCGGGTCCCTGCCCGACTGGCTGCCCTACATCCCCGAGAGCACACTGCTGGAAGGAGGCCGCGTCCGCCGGCTGACTGACGCCGACGGAAGCGTCATCGTCGAACGCCTCGTCGACTTCAATGAGGTGGAGCGACACTACAGCTACACCATTCTCCAAGCGCCATTCCCGGTCGTCGGATATGTCTCGACCCTACGAGTGCACTCGGTGATCGGCGACGACGGCATCTGCGAAGTGCAGTGGTCAGGCCGATTCACCCCCGAGGGTGCGACCGAGAATGAGGTGGTTGACCTCTTCGCCGGCATCTACCGCGACGGCCTGGATGCCCTGTACCAGGCTCTCAGTTGAGGTCCGCCTTCAAAGGTGGTCGGTTGACGGTTCATGGTGAGGGTAGGCCGCCATGAACGCACCGACCAGGAAAGGGAGTCGCTCGCCCCACTGAGGGTTTTCCAACCTCACGCTGACGCGGCGTGTTCCTTGCTGCGAAAGGGCAGTCATCACGCAGGGAGCTCGAGCCGAACGAGGGCCACTTGCGGAGGGTGGCACCAGGCCGCCGCACGTCCGCGCCGAAAACGTCTGGTTCGCCAGGGCTCAAAGCCGCGCCGTGCGCAACGACCACCGACAGTTGTCCTCCGAGACGAAGGTGATCACACCGCTGCCCGGCAGGAAAGAGCGCCCGCCATCCTCGCCGGTCGCCTCCACGTAGTCCGCAAGCTGCGTGCCGATCCGCTCAGCCTCTCGGTCGGTAACCGCCTTGCACTCCCAGCAGAGCGAGTCGACGTAGAGCGGCCCGCCCACCTGGTGGTTACAGACGAACGACACCTCCCAGTTCTGGTGATCTTCCGCCCTCTCGACCTCTATCTCGAACAGCCCCGGCTCGGCGTCGAACCGATACAGGACGTCCGAGCTCTCTCCCAGAGCTCGCCGGTGAACACCGCCGCATCCCCCAGGCGGCAGCACCCGAGTCGCCCAGGAACGCGGCTCGCCGTCATACGGCTCGACCATCAGATGGATGGTGTTCACCGGCAGCAGGAGCCGCGCGTCACAGTCGAGGTCCAGTCCCGACGGGTAGACGAGGACGCGAAACGTCTGGTGGACACGGGTTCCTCTTGGTCGAAGACCCATCTACCAGGGGGTTCATCGGACCGCCAGTCCAACGGCCCCCGTCACTCTGGAAAGTTGAATAACGCTTCCTAATACTGTTGTCAAGCTGCCGTAGTCACCGACGGTGTCACTTCATAGCACCGTCGGTCACGGATCAATGTCGGCGAGCTCGTGCTCGCGAAACCGGCCCTCGATGAGTTTGTCCGTCTCACGGATCGCTCGTTGAGGGCCATCACCTCCTCGGCCAGGGTGTGGACCAGCCTGGCGATGGTCCTTTCTCCGGGGACGGCGGTGTGCTGACGTTCGGCAGCCTCGACCGCTGCTTCGGCCAGGGTTCTCGCGCTGCGGACCTTGCGGTCGGCCAGCCACTTCGTCAGCCGCGCGACGCCGGCCCGGCGGATCGCGGCTGGGGTCTGGTAACCCGTCAGCAGCTTGAGCGGGCCGGTGCTGGTCACGTCCAGGGCCCGCTCCAGGGCAGGGAACATGCTCAGCAGGGTGCCTCGCAGGCGGTTCACGACGCGGGTACGGTCCTCGACCAGGTCGGCAGGGCGTCCAGTCAGGAGCTTGAGCTCGATGGCCGCTTCGTCGCCGGGCCGGACGGTCCGCAGGTCGCGGCGCACTCTGGCCTGGTCGGCGCTCCCATAGGCGTCGCGGGCATCAGTCTTCCCCTCGCCGCGGTAGCCGTCGGAGGCCCGGTTCACCAGGCGGCCGGGGATGTAGAGGACTTCCTGTCCGTGGTTGACCAGCAGTGCAAGCAGCAGCGCGGGTTCCCCACCGGTCATGTCGATGGCCCAGGTGACCGCACGGCCTTCGGCCAGGTCCAGAACGTCGCCGATCAGCTGCAGCAGCTCGGGCCCGTCGTTGGCGATCCGCCGTGAGAACAGCGTCTTGCCGTCGGCATCCAACACGAGGCCGTGATGGTGGGCCTTGCCACTGTCGATCCCCGCCCATATCCGGCTCATCGTGCTCCTGACGTGTGTGTTCGTCTTGTCGGTACCACGGACGACCTCGCCGGCAGCTCACTGAGAGCCACACCCGGTTCCCCTGGGCGTCCCCACCCTACGAACGAAAGGACCAACCCGATCAGGAAGGTAGAGCTCACTGATACCGGGGCCGTGACGGGCCTGGGAGCGCACGCTGACCGGCGGCGAGTGGTAGAGGCGCCCCACGACCACACATATGTCGGCGGCCCCGGCAGCTCGGCGCCCACCGAAGCGGTGTCTGCTTCACCGGGTCGGTGAGGGTCATGGGCCGAGGACGTCGGCGACTGCGGTATGTCAGCAGCACCCGGCCAGCCCGGAGCAGGCCAGGAACCCCCATCGGCAGTCCGAGGCTGTCACCGCGCTCACGGCTGAGGGATCCGGCCAGGCACAAGCCAGTTGGGAACCCTTGCGGTCAGTCGCTCTCCCCTGCCAGGACTCGGCATCTCCGGCCCCGGGCGGGCAGCGTCTCGACGGATCCGACCGTAGGTTCAACCGGAAGGCTCAGGGTGCTCCGCGGCGGATGAGGTGACCGAGGTGGGGCGTGGCTTGTTGCGGGCAAGGCGCTCGAGGCGTTTGCCGGGGTCGGGGTAGGTGGGGATCAGGTGTCGACCCCAGGTGCCGTTGACGAGGCCCGCGAACGCGCCGTAGAGGCCAAGTGCTGCAGTCAGGAAGCCGAAGCCGCCTCCGACCCTGATCAGTGCGTTGGATTGAACGAACTCGCCTGCGGTGAGCACGGAGACGGTGACTGTGGTGGAGACGAACGCGGCCAGGAGCACCGCTGTCGTTCTCGCTGCCGCAAGCGTGAGCACCAAGAGGACCACTGCCCACGGCAGCAGAAACAGACCCGTCCCCGTGTGGGCCTGTTCCACGGGCAGAGTGACGACGATGTATTTGGCATAGATCACGAAGCACAGCCAGAACGCGCCCAACACGGTGAACGCGGTGGCTCCGAGCCTGCTGCCCTGCCTGAACTCGAAGATTCCAGCGATCATCTGAACAAGGCCGCCCACGAGGAACTCGAGCGGGAACGCGGCCGGGAAGAGAGCCGGGTTCACGCCAGCATTGAAGAAGCTCTGGATAATGTTTGCCAAGCTGAACGCGATGAGGCCGAGCGGCGCGGGGTCGGGCGCGGTGAGTCCGGGCGGCGGAACCACCTGTGCAGATGACGATGGTTGCGACACGGAAGTACCCAATCTAGCGTCTCTCAATGCTGTTCGTGTCCCAGGTGCGCTGGTCAAGTGCGCTAATCAGCAAGCTGCTTACACTTCGCCGGCGGTGGCACCGAAGCGATCACGAGACACTAACCGGCTGGCAATAAAAATCTCGGTATGACGCATCGGTGGGCAAATAACGCATAGCCAATAGGCGCCATGAGTACCTGTCAGCCTCAAGCACTGCGGCCAGAAGCAGAACATCCGTCCAAGCGCCAGGAAGTACGTCGCGGCGGCTGTGCGCCGGGGCAATCCGATGAGTGATTGCGCAGATGCGGTGGTCGCGGACCATCGCCCACAGCGCGTCGACCCGGCGCAGCCGGCGCCCCAAGGCCCGAGCAATTCGCCTGCACGCGCTCGCGCCTGACTTCTGCGCTCTGCATGAGCGCGGGCAGGGTGAGGAGACCACGGTGTGGCATCGTGACGATGGCGTGTGACCTCGTCCCGCTGCGCCCCGCCCCCCAGTCCTCCCTTTGTGCCGGCCTGGTCGGCGCTGAGCGCGGAGGCCTCGGCCGACGCGGAACAACCTTGGTCGTTGTGGCCGGCGTGATCCAGATCACGGATCCACGCCTGGCAAAGTGCCTGCTGGGATCGTCAGTTGGCGACGGTGAGGACGAGCTTGCCGCGGGTGCGGCCGGCCTCGCCGCGGGCGTGGGCCGCGCCGGCCTGCTCCAGCGGGAAGGTCTCCTCCACCTCTACGGCGACGTGGCCGGCGTCGATCAGGTCGGCGATCGTCGTCAGGGCCGCACCGTCCGGCTCGACCAGGAACGGGGTGACCCGCCCGCCGGCCGTCTCGGCGGCGTGGGCCAACTCGGGAGAGACGCCGGCCGGGATGGCGACCAGCAGGCCGCCGGGGCGCAGGACCTTCAGCGAGCGGGTGCTGGTGCTGTCGTGTGCGTCGCCCACCAGGTCGATGACGACGTCGACGTCGTCGGCGGCGTCCTCGAAGCGGGTGGTGGTGTAGTCGACGGTCTCGTCGGCCCCGAGTTCCTTGAGCCAGGGGTGGCGGGCGGCACTGGCGGTGGCGATCACGTGGGCGCCCAGGTGCCGGGCGAACTGGACCGCGAAGTGGCCGACCCCACCGGCTGCGGCGGTGACCAAGACGCGCTGGCCGGCCTGCACATGAGCGGTGTCGACCACGGCTTGCCAGGCGGTCAGCGCCGCCAGCGGCACCGCGGCGGCGTGCACATGGTCGAGGGTGGCGGGCTTGTGGGCGAACTGCCGGGCCGGCGCGGTCACGTACTCGGCGTAGGCGTTCGCCGCGCGCGGGAACCACGGCATGCCGTACACCTCGTCGCCGGCCTTCAGCGTGGTCACACCGAAGCCGACCTCCTCCACCACGCCGGACACGTCCCAGCCCAGGGTGAACGGCGGCTCACCCAGCACCCCGGCCATGCCCGTCCCGCCGCGGGTCTTCCAGTCCACCGGGTTGATCCCCGCCGCGTGCACCCGCACCAGCACCTCGGTGGGCAGCGGCACCGGGCGCGGCACCTGCTGGACCCGCAGTACCTCCGGACCGCCGAAACCGTCCTGGACCACCGCGCGCATCATGTCTGCAGACATGCGTCATCTCCTGAGAAGGCATCCTGAAAAGGGCATCATGCGGGGCCGTTGGCGGCTCTCCCGCTGACGTCGACGACGCTATCCCCGGGGATATGGTTACCTTCAAGGTCTAGTACTTCCCATGGGGAAGTGACCTGATGAGGAAAGCGAGCATGACGACCACCTGCCCCAGCGGCCAGCACGCGCACCACGACGTCTACGCCGCCCAGTGCCCCTGCCGTGCCCTGCTCGACCTTCTCGCCAACAAGTGGTCCGCACTGACCATCGGCGCCCTCGAGGACGGACCCCAGCGCTTCGGAGAGCTCCAGCGCAGGCTTCAGGGCGTCAGCCCCAAGGTCCTCACGCAGACGCTGCGCCGCCTGGAGGACTTCGGCATCCTCGACCGCACGATCTACCCCGCCGTCCCCCTGCACGTCGAGTACGCCCTCACCCCCCTCGGCCAGAGCGCCGCGATCCCGCTCAACGCGCTCCGCGCCTGGGTCGAGGAGAACATCGACCACGCCTTCCGGCCCGAGCCGACCGCGCCATAGCGAGGAGGTACCCGTACAGTCCGCGGCGTCGGCCGGCACCCACCACGTTGCCGAGGGCGGGCGCCCTTGAAACTGCTCATGACGGGTGTGCGGTGGTGCGGTCGAGATCGCAGCGGCGAAGCCGGTCGAGCACGGACGGACGACCAATGCCGACCGGCGTGCGCCGAGCGATCTCGACCCAAGGTCATGCCTGGACCTCCTCGACCGACGAGATCGCCGCGGCGGGTGTTGCCACCGGCTGGACGGTGAGGTCCTCGCTGACGTCGTCGAGGGCGAGCCCGTTGGGCTCACGTACCAGGAAGGTCGTCGCGATGCCGGCCAGGAAGCAGCAGGAGGCGATCAGTG
Source organism: Streptomyces barringtoniae (assembly GCF_020819595.1). GTDB lineage: Bacteria > Actinomycetota > Actinomycetes > Streptomycetales > Streptomycetaceae > Streptomyces > Streptomyces barringtoniae. Next base: position 279,408 of record NZ_JAJHNP010000007.1, on the reverse strand, counting down.
TCACGACGCGGAGGCCTCCGTCGGCCAGGACGAGCGGCACGATGAGCGCTCCGGCGCACGCGCCGACCTTCGCGATCCTGGAGGCCAGGCCGTTGAAGGTACTGCGGACCGGGGTCGGATAGGACTCCGCTCCGAGGAGCATGGTCGTGTAGTTCGGTCCGAACATGCTCCCGAACAGAGACATTCCGAAAGTGATGGCGAACGGGACGACAGTCGCGCTGAGGCCGCGAACCACCGTGATCAGCACCATCGCCAGAGCGCAGGGCCCGAAACCGACCGCCTGCTGGGTCCGCCGTCGCAGCCTGTCGAGGGCGACCACACCAAGGATGCCGCCGACGAGGCTGAAGCAGACAACGAGCACGGCGTTCAGGGCGATGTTGGACACCGTGGTGGCGTGGGGCACGATGTTCTTGATGAGCAGCGGCTGGCTGACGTTGATGCCGTAGACGGCGACGTTGTAGAAGAACCAGCTGCCCGCGGTGCCGGCCAGGGTGATCAGGACCCTCCGCTTCGCCAGGGCCGCGGTCACCCCGCGGGTCCTCCTCCCCGGAACCCGTATCGCGACGACCGTGACCGACCGCTGCGCGAACGCCTCGAAGTCCTGGGCGGCTTATGCGGCATCCCCGCTGTGGGCCGTCCAGCGCGGGGATTCCGGCATGTGGCGACGCTGGTGGAGCACTAGGAAGCGCCGCCGACCGCGCCGTGCACCGGCTGGTGTATGCAGCACGCCGCAGTGCCACCCGGGAAACGGGCGCGCATGCCGTTCCGCTGGACCACCTGCGCTCCACGTCCCAGGCGGATCACGGTGAGCCGGTGGACGAGCTGACGGTGCTGGCCCGTGCCGTGCAGGCCCGGGTGGTGGACGTGGCGGAGGCGCGCCTGATCGCCCGTACCCGCCTCGACGGCGAACCCATGAGCCGGCTTGCGGCCGAGCGCGGGGTGAGTGTGCGTCAGCTCTACCGTCACCGCAGCGCCGCCGAGCAGCACTTGGCCGCATATCTGCGACGCCAGCCCCAGGAGCGCATCCGACGCGGCCTGCGCCACATCCAGTACCGCGGCGACCTCATGACGGCTGCCTCGCCGAAAAGGGCCTGATCATCAACACATGACCACCACGACAACACGTTCAACCTCGCAGGCCCAACGATTGGGATGGGGTGACACGCCTGGCCATCACGCAAAAAAGGCACTGAACGGGCAATATGGTGCAATGCTGCAAATTTGATCTCTCGGTAGGAGGAAATGCCATGGCGGGCAAGCCCAGCATTGTCTTCGCCCACGGACTCTGGGCAGATGGGTCGTGCTTCAACAAGCTCATCCCCGCGCTCCAGGCTGAAGGGCACGAGGTTTTCGCCTCACAGCACGGCCTCGACTCGCTCGAAAGCGACGTCGCGTGCGTCAACTTCACGCTCAACCACGTCCCCGGCCCGATCGTGCTCGTCGGTCACTCCTACGGTGGGACCCTGATCACCAAAGCGGGCACCCACGACCGCGTCGGCGCTCTGGTGTACATCGCCGCGCTCGCCCCGGACGAGGACGAGACGTCGCAGGAACAGCAGGACAAATTTCCCCGCACGCCCATCTTCGAGCACGTCGAAGTCGCTGACGGCCGCGTGTGGCTCAAGCCCTCGGGCGTCCCGCACTTCTGCGGCGACCTCCCGGAAGCGGAGCAGAAGCTCGTCCTGGCGACGGGCGCTGTGCCCGTGGCGGACCTGTTCAACCAGCAGGTTCCCGGCACCGCCTGGCGGACGAAGCCAAGCTGGTACATCGTCGCCAACAACGACCACACCGTGCACCCCGACCTGGAGCGGACCGCCGCCGAGCGCATGGGCGCCAAAATCCGTCCCGTGGACAGCAGCCACGTTCCCATGCTCTCGCATCCCGACTTCGTCCTGGATGTGATCCGTGAGGCCGCGAGGTCCCTCGACGCCTAGAGCAAGCCGACAACGACCGGCCGCAGCGCAACACGCAACGCGGCGGCCCCGGACCGACCGGGCCGCCTCCACGCAACGACATCACGCTTTCCAGCTCAGTATGTACGTGACTGTGTGAGGCGACACCCGAGGCGCCCTTGACGGGGCATTGCGAGTCTCATCATGAACAACCGGGCGGCCCCGGCCTGCTCAGGGCAGGGTTTCCGCAGCCCGTCGGCGAAGGCTGCGGAAACCTGGACGGTCTCCGGGCTCACTTCCGAAACGGAAACCTGGCGCACGCCGCGTCCTGGGACCGCAGACTATGCCCGTCCCCGGTTGGCCGCCGACCACGGGAGCCGCCTCATCCACGCGGTGCGTGGTGAACAGCCGCCAGGGCTGGAAGAGGTAGAGCCCGACGGCCGCCACGACGGCGGGGGCGGTGATCCAGAGGACCGGGCGCTTGGTTCGGCTCATGGGGATTTCCGTCTCTGATGGGTGTTCACGCGGGCCGTCGGTTGTTCAGCACTGCTCGGCGGGGCGCGGTCGTTCCCTTTCGACGGTGGAGCGCCCGGCCCTCTCGCGGCGCAGCGCGTCGGTCTCGTCGCGGACGGCGTCGAGTCGGACCTCGAGCAAGCCGACCCGCTCGCGGTAGCGCTCCAGCTCGGCCCGGACGAATGCGGCGTCCGCCACCTGGCGGGCCGCCTCCTCGCGGATCGCCGCGGTCTCCTCGGCGAACTTCTCCTGCGCGGCGTCGAGCGCGGCGACGGCCATGTCCGCCGTCTCCTCGGCGAGCGCGGCGCGCTCCTCGGCGGCCAGGATGCGCTGCGCGGAGACGCGGGTGACCGTCTCGATCCGGGCCTCGGCCGCCGCGGAGTCGGTGATGATCGCCAACTCCTCGATGTAGACGGGCAGATCGGTGGCCAGTTGCTCGATGAGCGCGACCAGGGAGTCGCGTGACCGAGCGTCCTGGTCGGCCTCGACCGTCGCCATCGCCGTCATGGCCGTCATCTCACTGGTCATGGCTTCCGCCGGGACCTGCTCGGACGCATCGGCGACGGGGGCATGTCCGGGCTGCGGGGGCACCACCTCGCCGGCCGGGACCTGCCCGGCGACCGGCGCCTCCGCCCCCTTCGCCGCCCTCTCGGCCGCCTTCTTGGCCTCGGCCGCCGCGCGCTTGTCCTCCTTGCGCTGCTGCCGCTTGGCGCGGAACTTCCTGAACGCGCCGAGCGCGTTGTGCTCGGGGTGCCCGCAGTAGCGGGGCGCCGGCCCCTGCGCGTCGGGTGCGTGCGGCTCGGGCGGCATGGTGCAGCCCGGGTAGGCGCAGGTGGGGACGGTCTCGACGGATGCGACGGACTCGACGGTCATGTTCGGCCTTTCGTTGATGTGTTGGCGGTGCTCGCCGGTACTCGGGCTCAGCGGTATTCGGGATTCTCGAAGTCGGACCGGCACCCGGCGTCGTACTGCGACCGCTGGTTGCCGTGCGCCGGAATGCCACCGGCGTCCTTGAGCAGCCGGGCCAGGTGCAACAGGTTCCACGTCATGAACGTGGTGTTCCTGTTGGTGAAGTCGTTGGCTGTACAGGACGTTCATGGCGCAGTGCGCGGCGCCGTCCTCGTTGCCCAGCCGTGCTCGGTCATGTCCGGCCACACGCCGGTGGCGATCTCGTGATCGATCGGCCGCAGGTGCTCGACCTGAACGCGCTGCTTCTCCATGATTCGCAAGCTGAGGTCGATCAGGCCGTGCGTGTGGCTGCGCTCCGGGCTCTTCTTCAGCGTGCAGTTGAGGAACAGTGCACGCAGGTCGTCATGACTCATACCCCTCAGTGCGGCGCGCGCGTCGGACGTTACAAGTGACGCTCGAACCGTTCACGCCCGCCGAGTCCGGCCGGGGGGAGGGGTACGGATCTGCCGGGGACGGTCGGCCCGCCCTGGGCGGTGGCGGGCCGCTCAGGTGTTCGGTGGCGTGGCGGTACGCATGCCCCCGAGCAGGGTGGCGAGGTAGCGGTGGCCGGTCTGCATGCGGTCCGCAAGGGTGCCGCCGTGGACGGTGACGGCGTGGGCGATGCCGCACATGAGGGGGACGAGGTCGGCGGCGGCGAGGTCGGGGCGGACGGCCCCGGCGTCGCGGGCCCGCTCGAGGAGCGTGGTCCCGGTCGACTGGAGCGACTTCTTGAGTTCCGTGGTCCGCGGAAGGGCATCCGTGGTCGTGGCGGCGACCGGGGGCAGGGCGGCATCGGTGATTTGTGCTTCGACGATGCGGGACAGGAAGTCCTCCAGGGCGCGCCCGTGGTCGGTGTCGGCCAGGGCGTGCCGGCCGTGTGCGGCGAGGGCTTCCAGGCAGGGGGTGGCAACGGTCTCCAGTAGCGCCTCGGGAGTGGCGAAGTGCCGGTAGACCGTGCCGACGCCGAGTCCCGCCCGGCGTGCGACGTCGTTGAGCTGCAGTGCGGTGCCCTGGTCGACCAGGTCGCGGGCGACGGCGACGATCCGCTCCCAGTTGCGGGCGGCGTCCTTGCGCAGCGGTGTGGTCGTCATGTGGGAACAGTCCAGGTCGCTCGTCTCAAGGCAGGCTTGCCGTCCGATCATATGCGGGCGTTTCCGGGTGCCGCGCCCGACGTGGGGGCGGGCCGCTCGGCCCGCCCCCGCGGGGCTGTCAGCCCTGGTCGCGCTGCCTGCTGAGGAAGCCGGTGATGATCTCCAACCATTGGTTCGGCTGCTCAAGGAAGGGCATGTGTCCGGTGGGGAGCTCGGCGGTCTGCGCTCCGGGGATGGCCGCGGCCAGGTCGTACTGGAGGGCGGCCGGTATCAGGGTGTCTGCGGTGGTGACGACGATCAGGGTCGGGGCGGTGATCGCGGCGAGGTCGTCGCGGACGTCGGCACGGCGGACCAGGTCGACCTGGGCTCCGGTGCCGGGCGGGAGGGCGGAAGCGGTCTGCTCGGCGGCCGCGCGCACCTGGGCGGGAGTGAGGGAGTTCAGCAACGGCGCGCTCACGGCCAGCTGGGTCAGGTACTGGGCGAGCAGCAGGTGCTGTCCGGTGTCGTAGAGCTGGTGCCAGATCGCGGCGGCCAGCTCGGTGCGGGTGTCCACGCGGGCGAAGGCCGCGCTCAGGACGAGCGCGGTGACCCGCTGCGGGTGGCGGACGGCCGCTCGGATCGCGACCGGGCCGCCGAGCGAGTATCCGCAGAGGGCGAACGTGTCGAGCCCTTCGGCGTCCGCCGCGGCGACAAGCTGGTCCGCCAGGGAATCGAGCTCCAGCGGCGTGGGCGTGGTGGGGGTCTGTCCTGAGCCCGGGTAGTCGACCCCGACGACGGTGTGCTGCGCGGCGAGCCCTTCCATGATCGGCCCGTAGTTGGCGTCGATACCGCCGCCGGCGCCATGGGCGAGGAGGAGGCCGGGGCCGGAGCCGTGAACGGTGCGGGCATAGGCGGTCGGGACTGCGTTGGTCATGTCGTGTCCTCAGTCGGGTGGGGATCGGCTCGGCGGTGGTCCGGCGAGTCTCGGGGGCGGGCGCGAGGGGCCGACGCGACCGCGTGACCGGTGCCCGGCGTTGTCGGCGTTACGGGCGTTGACGGTGAATGCTCACGCGTCTGTGCCGGCCGGCGTGGGTGCGTGGGCTTCGCTGAGCCGGCGCACGGCCTCGGCGAGGCGGCGGTCGGTGGCTGCGCGCAGCGGGGCGACCGGGTGGCTCTGTGGGCCGATGACCAGGCCGGTCCGGCCGGTCAGCGCGTTGTCGGTGGCGGCGACGATCGAGGGCCTGGCTGCCGCCGACGCCGGGCCGGAGGTGGAGCGCTCGAACTTGCGGCGTACCAGCGGCCACAGCAGCCGCAGCGGCGGGGAGACGATCTTCGGGTCGGTCAGGGTGCCCTTGGTCATCTCGGTGGCGGCGCCTCCAGGGTCGGCGGCGAAGACCGATACGCCCGTGCCGGCCAGTCGGGCGGCCAGGTCCAGGGTGTAGGCGAGGTTGGCGAGCTTGGCGCGGCCGTACCAGTGGAAGCCGTAGTAGCCGCCGGGCGGCTCGACGGCGTCGAACACCCGCTTGCCGACGGCAACCGCGCCCGAGGTCACGTTCACGATCCGGCTGGGCGCCCCGGCTGTGAGGGTGGGCAGCAGCAGTTCGGTCAGCAGGTACGGCGAGAGGTGGTTGACGACGAAGGACGCCTCGACGCCGCCCAGGATCCCGTGCTGCGGGAACATCGCTCCGACGTTGTTGACCAGCACCGTCAGCGGTTCCCCCGAGGCGGCGTGGTCGGCGGCGATCCGGTCGGCGAGCGCGCGTACCTGGTCGAGTGAGGAGAGGTCGGCGGACAGGAACTGGCCGGCGCCGTCTGGGCCCGACGCGTTGATCCGCTCGACCGCTCTGGCCCCCCGTTCCGCGTCGCGCCCGACCACGGTGACCGCGAACCCGGCGGCGGCCAGCCCGAGCGCCGTCTCCAGGCCGATGCCCCCTGTCCCCGCCGTGACCACAGCTGTCTTCGTCATGAGCTCCTCCACCCCGGCAGACAATCGGATAGTTCATCCGGTTAGCCGGGACGGTAGCACACATCCGGATTAACTATCCGGTTGGGCCTCATGGCGCGGGCCCGTCCACACGGCTTGGACCGCCACACGGGACGTCGTACGCCCCAGCCGCCCCTGCCGGCGCTCCTCGACGCCGCCGTGGCGTACTGGGGGCGCATGCGTCAGAACTTCGTAAGGTCGCAGAGGCAGTTGAGGGCCGTTCCGTGTCCGGTAGCGTCCCGAATGAATCAGCGGCACCGAACGAAACAGTCCGCACTTCGACGCAACGGAATACGAAGGCCGTGACCGTGCAGAGAGCTGGAACAGCGAAAAGGGCATGGGCGGTAGTCTGATGTGACACCAAACTGCACCCTCTGTGTGGTTCCTAGTCGGCCCCCACTCTGACGGGGAATCAGGTCGCGGAAGTCCGATAAGCCGACCCCGGCGTGCACCCTTGCGCCCCTGGCTCGCAGCAAGATTCTCGCCCTGCGCCACCAGATCATGGTCCTCGAACGACAGCTCGGGGAGGACCGGGTGAAGTTCGCCTCGGAAGACCGAGCCCTCCTCGCCGCTCTGCTGGTGCCGCTGCCGCGCCAGGTTCTGCGTCGGCTCCGGTTGCTGGTCCAACCCGACACCGCGCTGCGATGGCACCGCGACCTGATCAAGCAGCGCCACGCCCGCACCTGCCGACCGAAGAGGCCGGGCCGCCCGCCCACCGTTCGCTCGATCCGCAACCTGATCCTGCGCCTGGTCCGGGAGAACCCGTCGTGGGGCTACCGCAGAGTGCACGGCGAACTCGCCACCCTCGGCATCAAGGTCGCCGCCTCCACCGTCTGGGAGATCCTCAAGAACGAGGGCATCGACCCCGCGCCCGACCGAGCCGCCACCCCCTGGGCCGGCTTCTAGCACTCCCAGGCCGACGCCCTCCTGGCATGCGACTTCATCGAGACCGTCACCCTGACCGGCCGACGCCAGTACATCCTCGCCGTCATCGAGCACACCACCCGCCGCGTCCGGATCCTCGGCACCACGGCGCACCCCACCGCGCACTGGGTGAGCCAGGCCGCACGAAACCTGGTGATGGACCTGGAGGACGCCGGGACCACCGTCAAATATCTGATCCGGGACCGGGACGCGAAGTTCCCGGCACTCTCCGACCAGATCCTGGGCGAGGCCGGCATCCAGGTCGTGCTCACCGGTGTCCGGATGCCGCGCATGAACGCCATCATGGAGCGCTGGGTCCAGACCTGCCGCCACGAACTCCTGGACCGCACCCTCATCTGGAACGAGCGCCACCTGCGCCACGCCCTCGGCCAGTTCGAGAGCACCACAACACCCACCGGCCCCATCAAGCGATGAACCAGGCCGCACCACTGCGCGCTGTCCCCGAACCAATCACCGATATCGGACGGATGTCCCGTCTGGACATACGCCGCCGGAACCGGCTCTCCAGAGTGATCCACGAGTACCGACACGCTGCCTGACCTGGTCGGACGAAATATTCGGCAGCCGCTGGGCCGGCACCGTCCGCCGCGAGTGCACCGACCGCCTACTCATCATGAACGAACGGCACCTGCGCACCGACCCGAACACCTACACCGACCACTACAACCGGCACCGCCCCCACCGATCCACACCAACGATCTCCCCAAGCCTCGGAGACCAGCCAGACGGCACCTGTCATCCCCTTCGGTGGCCGCGTCCGCCGCACTCAACTACTCGGCGGCCCCATCAACGAACACCAGCAAGCAGCCTGACGACAGGAACACAAGCGGCCTGATCATCAGCCCGAACCAGGGTTTTCACGCGGGTCACCCATACCGCTGCCCGGGAACCCGAGTGCCCCGGTTATCCGGATTTACCGACAGAGATCATGTTCATCTCGCTGAATTCACTCGGTATTACGCTGTCGTGAGCCATGACTTCTGAATCCAGCGCAGCTCCCGACACCGACTGGTTTCGGGTGGCAATTCGAGCGGGCTTCGGCATCTCACCGGCAGAAGCGGACGCGGATTTCGCGGAGTTGCCGGGCTGCCGCGCCGCGGTCTGATTCCGGCCGGATCCACACACTTCCTCCGGTCGGTTCCGCGTCCACTCCCCCTCCTCGGCGCCGAACACACGCGTGCCAGGCCGGCCTGCGCGAGTCGGGGCGAGGTCGTGCCTATCCTTTGGTTGACGGGTGAAGATTGTGTATTAGGGTGAATGCGGTCCTGTCGATCGCCACCGAACGGCAGGACATCCCAGGGAGTTCCGCCCCGTCCGTTCCCAAGTTGCCTGTGTGCCAGTCAAGTTGATCCCTGGCGTCGTATCGAGACGGCGCCACAGCCGAATGGCGGACCCTTTCTGGGTGCTGGATGGGCATCCGGCACAGCGGAACCCCGTGCCGGTCATCGGCCTGTCCCCGGCAACCGCGACCGGATGTGCAGCGGTCGCGGCGGTCCCCGCTCCCCACTGCTCTGACCCTGAATTTCCCTCATGGTGATGACGATTCAATCTGAAGCGGGAGGCGCCCGATGATATTCTCCCGTGCGCCGCGAGAACGCCATGACGCACCGGATGCCACGGCGCAGTCACCGGAATCAGCAGCGCCTCCTTCCACTCCCTCGCCCCCGGCGCCGAGTCCGCTGCCGGACCTCGTGCCGCTGACTGCGGAGGAAATCGCCCTGATGCGCGCGAGTGTGGCCGCGGTCGGCCCGTACGCAGCGGACATGACGGTGTATTTCTACGCCATTCTGTTCGCACGCTACCCCGAGGTGCGCGGGCTCTTCCCGGACAACCTGGACGTCCAGCGCGACCGGTTGCTGCGCGGGCTGCTGCAGATCGTCGACCTCGTCGACGACCCGGAGAACCTGATCCGGTTCTGCGGCCGGCTCGGTCGCGACCACCGCAAGTTCGGGGCGCTGAACGGCCACTACCCCGCGGTGGGCGAGTGCCTGCTCGCATCCCTGGCCCGCTACGCCGGCCCGGCGTGGAGCCCCGAGCTGGCCGCCGCATGGACGCACGGATACGGCGTCGTCGCGCAGGTGATGATGCACGCTGCGAGGGAGGACGCCCGTACGGCGCCCGCGGTGTGGGAGGCGGAGATCATCCACCACCTGCACCGCGGCCATGGCATCGCGGAAATCACCGTGCGGCCCGACGCCCCCTACCCGTACACGGCAGGCCAGTACGCGAGCGTGGAGACGCCCTGGCACCCCAGGACGTGGCGCTACTACTCGCCCGCGCACGCGCCGCGACCGGACAACACCGTGACCTTCCACGTGCGTGCGGTCGCCCAGGGCCAGGTCAGCCAAGGCCTGGTCTACAGCGCCAAGCCCGGGGACGTGGTGCGGCTCGGACCCACTCAGGGCGACATGACGCTCGACCCGCGCAGCGACCGGGATCTGGTGTGCGTGGCCGGCGGGACCGGCATGGCCCCCATCAAGGCCCTGGTCGAGGACGCGGCCCGCACCGGGACAGAGCGCTACGTCGACGTCTTCGTCGGCGCTCGGACCGCCGAGGAGCTCTACGGCCTGGACGACATGCTCAGGATGTCCCAGCGGCACCACTGGCTCTCTGTGCGGGCCGCGGTGTCGCACGAGCGTATTGCGGGGCTGGAGGGCAGCCTGCCGCGGGTGCTGAACGAGTTCGGGCCGTGGTACCGGCACGAGGCGTTCCTCTCCGGCCCGGTGGACATGGTCACGCAGACCAGCGCCACCCTGGCCCGGCAGGGCATCCCGCAGGAGCGGATCCATTTCGACCCCTTCGACGTCCCCGCACTCGAGGCCGCGTTACTGCCCCGGAAATTGCGGGAACCGCCCGAGGACTGAGCGTCCGGCCGACCCGGCCCCGGCCGTGCGGCCACTCGCTTGCCGCGCCCGCCTGCCGGACTCGGCATCGCCCCGTCCGCTCCCGGCCGTGCGGCCGCCGTACCACCGCCGGCGCGCCGGGCTCGTGTGAGCACCAGACCCCGAGCAGGAGAGAATCCGATGCAACTCCCCCCTTCGTCCGGCCCGGCTCCGCGCCGCCCATCGGCGCACGAGGCCGTCCTGGCGGCCGCCGAGGTGTTCATCCGGCAGTACGCCGCCGAGAACCCGGGCGACGGCGACCCGCGTCGGCGGCTCGCGGAGGTCACCGCGGAGGTGGAGCGCTTCGGCACGTACGAACACACTGCGGCGGAGGTGGCGTACGGCGCGCGGGTGGCCTGGCGCAACGCGGCGCGCTGCATAGGCCGGCTCTACTGGAACAATCTGATCGTGCGGGACCTGCGGCACGTCACGCATCCCGACGACATCGCCGGTGAGTGCTTCGAGCATCTGCGGATCGCGACCAACGGAGGCCGTATCCGGCCGGTCATCAGCGTCTTCGCCCCCGATCGCCCCGGCCGGCCCGCCGCCACGCTGCTGGGCGAGCAGTTGGTGCGCTACTCGGACGACCCGCGCAGCACCCACCGGGTGGCGCTGGCCCGGGACTTGGGCTGGAAAGGCGGTGAAACGCCCTTCGAGATAATGCCGTTGCTGGTGCAGCCCGGCTCCGGCCTGACTCCGGAGTTGTACGAGGTGCCCGAGGACGCCGTGCTGGAGGTGCCGTTGACGCATCCGCGCCATCCCGGGTTCGCCGCCCTCGGTCTGCGCTGGTACGCGGTGCCGGCCGTCAGCGACATGTCGCTGGAGATCGGCGGGGTCACGTACCCGGCCGCGCCCTTCAACGGCTGGTACATGGGCACCGAGATCGGCTCGCGCAACCTCGCCGACACCGACCGCTACAACCTGCTGCCTGCCGTCGCCGAGCTGTTCGGCCTCGACACCCGCAACGAGCGCACTCTGTGGCGCGACCGCGCCCTGGTCGAGCTCAACCTGGCGGTCCTGCATTCTTACGAGCAGGCGGGGGTGAGCATGGCCGACCACCACACGGAGTCGCGGCGGTTCCTCGCGCACGTGGACCGCGAGAGGCGGCACGGGCGCCCTGTGCCGACCGACTGGAGCTGGATCGTCCCGCCCCTGTCCGGAGGGGCGACCGCGGTGTTCCACCGCTACTACGACCCCGAGGATCCCGAGCTACGGCCGGCCTTCGTGCACCGGACCGCAGAGGTGCCGCGGGGGTGCCCCTACGGCGCGGCCTGAGAGGGCGTTTGAAGTAGGCAGATTGCCCTTGATGCCCTAGTAAGTTCCTCGCCAGGTGGGGGTGGTCTCGTCCGTTATGCGCCTGGCGAGGTTGTCGACCGGAGCAATGTGGATCATGACTTCGGAGCTGGCGGTGAGGGTCTCGTAGTCGCGGGCCAGGCGGCGGTGCATCATGATCCAACCGATACTTCGCTCGACCACCCAGCGTCTTTTCACGACGTGAACGCGAGTATCCGGGTTTCTGTTGACGACTTCGACATCTATTCCGAGGCGGGCGCCGTGCTCGACGAGAGCGTTCTTGAAGCTGGTGTCGACCCAACTCTTTGAGATGGTCAGTACTCGTTGATCAGGCCACCGAGGATCCGGGTCCGTAGCACCTTGCGGGTGTCGAGGTCATGTACGGTGGCGGGCTGTTCGTGAGCCTCGGGCGGTAGCTGGTGTCGGGCCTGGTGGGGTCGGTGCTCGTTGTGGTGCCGCTCGTAGGCGGCAAGGACCTTTCGAGCATGGGCCTCGTTCGCGATGGGGACATGATCGAGGACCTCGCACCGGATGCTGCCGATGATCCGTTCGCAGTGGGGGTTCATCCGAGGAGCTCGCGGCGCGCTCTTGAGGATCTCCATGTCCTCGGCCTGGAAGACGCCGTCGAGCGCCTCGCCGTACTTGCCATCACGATCACGCAGCAAAAAGCGCAGGGCCTTCATGCATATGCCCATGTCGACGGCGAGATTCCTCGCCTGCTGCACCGTCCGATCCCGCGTCGGATGGGCGGTGACCCCGGCGATGTGCAGGCGCCGGGTACCGTGCTCGAGGAACGCCAGCGCGTACAACCGCCCACCCAGCGCGGTGTCGATGTGGAAGAAGTCTGCCGCGATGATGCCCTCGGCTTGGACGGTGAGGAACTCACGCCAAGTGCGAATGCCCGCCCCTGCGCTCGCTGCCCGCTCCGATCGAGGACCCGGACCGGATCGCCCATCTGGACATACAACGGCGAGCACGACTCGGCGTCACCCTCCACGAGTACCAACATGCCGCCTGAACAGCACGGATGAGGCATTCGGCAAGCGCACGTCCAGGCGGTCCAGGGCCTCGCAGCCGGCCGCCCGGCCCCGGAGCCTGGAGGCCCGGGGAGGTGACCGTCGCAGGGGATCCTCCGGACTCCTACGGCCAGGGGCTCGGTGCGGGTGGGGGCACCACCGCAGGCCGGTCGTCGCAGGTGATGGTGTTGGGGAGTTCCCACGGCGCGAGCCAGGACCCGTTGCCGCCGCGGTCGGAGACGGAGAACTCCGAACCGGCAGGGGTGAAGTGGAAGGACCCGCAGTTGTTGACGCTGACCGCACCGACGTTGCGGGCCTGCACGTCTTCGAAACTCGCCGACCCCGCGGCGCGGGCGCTCACCACGGACGTGCCCGTACCGTCGACTCTGATGTCCTTGAAGTGCACGTTGGTGATCGAGTACTTGTCCTTGACCGGCCAGTCGGCGACGAACATCACCGCGTTGTAGGTGTTGTCGAGGAAGGAGTCGCCCACCACCTCGACGTCCGCGCTGATGTCCTTCTCCAGGGCGTAGAGCCAGATCGCCCCGAGCCCGATGTTCCAGTTGAGCTCGTAGGTACCGGCACGCACGGTGGTGTTGTCGGTGATCCACAGGTGGCCGGTGAAGGCTTCGGCGCCGAAACGGGAGCCGACCTGGACAGCGCTGCCCTCCCGGACAGGATCCGCGACGAGGTTGCCGGAGACGGTGTTGTCCGTTCCGCCGTACACCGCGATGCCGTTGGCCAGCACCGGGGTCTGCACGGTGTTGTGGTCGAAGACGTCGCCCGCGTCCTCCGTCTTCTCCGACCACATGGCCAGCCCGTCGTCGCCGGTGTTCCGGATGAAGTTGTCGGAGACGAGGGAGTCGGTCACCCCGGTGTGGAAGTTGATGCCGTCGGCGATCTGGTCCGCGATCTGGTTGCCGGTGATCCGCAGGTTGCTCATGGGCCCGTCGAACCACATGCCCACCTTGGTGTGGTGGATGTAGAGCCCCTCGATGGTCGAGTCGCTCAGTGCCCCGCCGATGCCGTTCACCTGATCGGTGTCGATCCGTTCGCGCACGTCGCCCTCGACGGCGAAGCCCGACAGGTGCACGTGGTGGCTGCCGCCCGCCGAAGCGTCCCTGCCGTAGAAGCCGACGCCGGTGTGGACCGAGCCGTCCGGGGCCGGTGCCGCGAGGGTGACCTGGTGGCCCTTGATGATCGTGTACCAGCTGCCGGCACCCTCGATCGTGATGTCGTCGACGATGATGTGACGGTTGACCTGGTACGTCCCCGGAGGGATGTAGACCTTCAGGTGTGCCCGTCCGGCGAAGGCTATGGCCTTGTCGATCGCGTCGGCGGAGTCGCGCCGTCCGCTGGGGTCCGCCCCGAAGGCCAGCACGTTGGCCGCGGACAGGTCCGCCTTCGGTGGAGCGACGAGTTGGGAGTCCATCAGGTCGATCACGGTGGTCGCGGCCTCGCTGCGCTGCGGCACGCGCAGCCGGATGTGTGCAGCCGCCGGATAGGTACGGCCGAGCAGCAGCCGCTGCTCGTCGTAGAAGTGGTTCGGCCGGAACGGCTTGGGAATCACCGGGGCCGGGGTGGTGGCGCCTGGGACGCAGCCGCACTCGGTGATCCACCAGTCGGGGTGCAGCAGGTCGGCGGTGGGGTCATTGGTGAACGGATACTGGTTGTACAGCCAGGCGTACTGCGAGGTCAGCGTCATGGTGCTGCGGTGGCGTCCGTTCACGCTGACGTCGAGCGGGGCGGTGATCCCGCCGCCGGTCGGGGCGTCCGGGACGCTGTAGCGCACAGTGATGGCGTTGGCGGCACGCGGCAGCGTGAACTCGACGTACTGGCCGGGCGCGAGACTGACCGCACCACGGCCTGAAGCCTCGGCGGCGAGCGTGTACGCGGTGCGACCCGGCCCGATGACGGTGCCGTCGGTCGGGGCGTGCTCCGCCTCCTGCTCCAGGAACCCGAGGTCGGCTCCGCGACCGGCGACCAGGGTGGGGTCGAGCCCGGCGCGGGTCACCGGCGTGGCCTGGGTCCCCCGGGCGGCACCGGCCACCGCCGCGACGACGCCGGCCGGTACGGCGGTGAGGCCGACCGTCGCTGTCACGACCGCCAGGGCTGCGGCGGCTCTTCGCCGCGCGCCGGTACGTCTGCTTGTGCGGTTCACTGCGCCTCGATTCTGTGGTGGAAGGCGATGGATCCTCGCGGGAGCTGTGGGAAGGGGTGGGCCGTGCCGCCCACTTCCATGAGCGGCACGGCCCGGGTGCGGCCGGTGCCGCGTCCGGGTCAGGGCAGGCGCAGCCAGACCGCGGTATCGGTGGGCAGTTGCCCGTCCCTCAGCGGTGCACTGCTCAGCAGGACCTGCCGGTGCGGTGGCAGCGGTGCCGGCTCCGATCCCAGGTTGACGACGCAGCCGAAGCCGGGGTCGCGGGTGAAGGAGAGGACCTGGGGGCCGCTGGGAAGCCAGGTCATCTGCCCGTCGCCGAGGGCGGTCTCGCTCCGGCGCAGGCGCAGCGCCGTGCGGTACAGGCTCAGCATGCTGCCCCGGTCCGCCACCTGCTGCTCCGCCGTCATCGCCGACCAGTGCCGAGGCTGGGGCAGCCAGGGCTGAGTGCCCTCGGGGCCGAAGCCGAACGGCGGGGCGTCGCCGCTCCACGGCAGCGGCACGCGGCAGCCGTCCCGGCCGGGGTCGGCTCCTTGGGTGCGGTGGAACATCGGGTCCTCGATGACCGAGTGCGGCAGGTCCTCGACCTCGGGCAGGCCGAGCTCCTCGCCCTGGTAGAGGTAGACGGAGCCGGGCAGGGCCAGGCTCAGCAGCGCTGCCGCCCGGGCGCGCCGCGTGCCCAGTGCGAGGTCGGTGGGGGTGCCGTGGGCCTTGGCCGCGAAGTCGAAGCCGGTGTCGGCGCGGCCGTAGCGGGTGACGGTCCGGGTCACGTCGTGGTTGGCCAGCACCCAGGTGGCGGGCGCGCCGACGGGCGTGTGTACGGCCAGTGTGGTCGTGATCGCCTCGCGCAGCCGCGCGGGGTCCCAAGGGCAGGTGAGAAAGCCGAAGTTGAAGGCGGTGTGGAGTTCGTCTGGGCGCAGGTAGCGGGCGAAGCGCTCGGGGTCGGGCAGCCAGACCTCGCCGATCAGGGCGCGCGGCGGGGTGTAGGACTCGGCGACCTTGCGCCAGTCCCGGTACACGTCGTGGATCTCGTCGCGGTCCAGGTAGGGATGTGGGTCCGCGCCGTCCACCAGGTCGGGAAGCGCCGGGTCCTTGATGACCTCGGCAGCGGAGTCGATGCGGACCCCGGCCGCGCCCCGGTCGAACCAGAAGCGCAGCACCTCCTCGTGCTCCCGGCGCACCTCGGGGTGCTGCCAGTTCAGGTCGGGCTGGGCGGAGGCGAAGCGGTGCAGGTACCACTGGCCGTCCGGGACGCGGGTCCAGGCACTGCCACCGAACTGCGACATCCAGTTGTTGGGAGGAAGTTCGCCCCGCTCGCCTCGGCCCTCACGGAACCAGAACCGATCGCGCTCCGGCGAGCCGGGGCCTGCGGCGAGCGCATCCTGGAACCAGCGATGCCGGTCGGAAACGTGGTTGGGGACGATGTCGACGATGGTGCGGATACCCGACGCGAGTGCCTCGGAGATCAGCTTCTCGGCCTCTCCCAGGCTGCCGAAGGCCGGATGGATGGCCCGGTAGTCGGCCACGTCGTAGCCGCCGTCGGCCATCGGTGAGGCGTACCAGGGGGTGAACCAGAGTGCGTCGACACCGAGTTCGGCGAGATACGGCAGCCGGGACCGGACGCCCGCCAGGTCGCCCACCCCGTCGCCGTCCGTGTCGGCGAAGCTGCGCACGTAGATCTGGTAGATCGCGGCGCCACGCCACCACTCGTGGGGTTGGTGCACGGTAGAAGTCTCCTCGGGAGATGGTGTCAGCCCTTGAGGCTGCCGGCGGTGAGCCCGGACATGATGTTGCGTTGGAAGATCAGGAAGAAGACCACCGTCGGCACGGCGGAGATGGCCGAGGCGGCGATCAGCACGTTCTCCGGCACGCCCAGGGAGAGCGAGTAGATACCGGCGTTGAGCGTCTGCCTGGTCGGGTCGGGCTCGGCCAGCAGCGGCCAGAGGAAGTCCTTCCACACGTTGACCAGGGCGAAGATGGACACCACGCCGATGATCGGCCGGGACATGGGCAGCACGATGGAGAGCAGTGTGCGCAGCGGTCCGGCGCCGTCGATGGCGGCGGAATCGAGCAGTTCCTGGGGCACGGAGTCGAAGAAGCGCTTCAGCAGGTAGATGTTGAAGGCGTTGGCCACCGACGGGAGCCAGATCGCCCAGGGGGAGTTGAGCAGGTTCTGGTGGATCAGCGGCAGGTCCAGCACGGTCAGGTACTGCGGGACGACCAGCACCATGGCCGGGATCATGAGGGTGGCCAGCATCAGGCCGAGGATCGCGTTGCCCAGCGCCGGCCGTAGTTTGGACAGCGAGTAGGCCGCGGCGACGTCCAGGACGAGCTGGAAGGCGAGTGCCCCGAAGGCGTACCAGAGCGTGTTGAGCAACAGGTGGGCGATGTTGAGGCGAGTCCACGCGTCGCTGTAGTTGGAGGCCTCGATGTGGTGCGGGTAGAAGGTGGGCGGGGTCTGGATGGACTCGGTGGTGCCCTTGAGCCCGCCCGTCACCAGCAGGTAGAGGGGGCCGAGGAAGGCCAGCGTGAAGGCGGCGACGACCAGGATCAGCGTCGCGCGGTAGAGCGTGCGGTTCAGCTGGGCCGGATTGACCAGGGTGCGGGTGTCGCTCATGACTCCAGCCTCCGGTTGAGTCGCACGTAGATCACCGAGAACCCGGCGAGCACCAGCAGCAGGAGCAGCCCGAGGGCGCAGGCGGCGCCGTAGTTGGAGAAGTTGAAGGCGTACTGGTAGATCAGGTAGACGACGGTGGTGGTCGAACCCTCCACCCCCTGGCCGCCGTTGGTGAGGATGAAGGGCTCGACGAAGACCTGCATGGTGGCGACGATCTGAAGCATCAGCATCAGCGAGAGAACGAGCCGGGTCTGTGGGATTGTCACGTGCCAGACGCGCCGCAGCAGTCCGGCTCCGTCCAGTTCGGCGGCCTCGTAGAGCTCACCGGGTATGTTCTGCAGCGCCGCCAGGTAGATCAGCGTGGCGCTGCCCATGTTCATCCAGGTGGAGGCGACGACGACGGCGAGCATCGCCATGTCCGGGGACTGCAGCCAGCCGGAGGTGGGCAGGTGCAGCAGCTGCAGTGACCGGTTGATCGGCCCGTACTCGGGGTTGTACAGGTACTTGAACAGCAGCAGCGAGGACACCGGCGGAAGCATCACCGGCAGGTACACCAGGATCCTCAGGTAGCCGCGCGCGTGCCGCAGTTCGTTCATCACCACGGCCGTGACGAACGGCAGCGCGAAGCCGAACAGCAGGGCCAGGCCGGTGAATTCGGCGGTGTTCCGCCAGGCCGGCCAGAAGCTGGGGTCGTGCACGATCTGGTCGAGGTTGTGCAGGCCGACCCAGGTGGTCCTGCCCGCCTTCGCCTTCTGGAAGCTCATGATCACTTCGCGGACCATGGGATACCACTGGAAGCAGGCGAAGCAGAGCACCGCGCCGATCAGGAAGCCGTGTGCGGTGAGGTTGCGCTGTACGGATCTGCGCAGTGCCCCGGCCCGGTCGGCCGCCCTGGCGGGCGGCGCGTCGGTTCCGGAGGATGCGGTCGCGACCGCCATCGTCGATCTCCTTGGGAGGCTGCTCGTCCCGGGGCCTGGCGGCCCTTGCGGCTACTGGGCGTTGGCGAGGACCTGGTTGACCTGCTGCTCAGCGGTGTCCAGCAACTTCTTCAGGTCTGCGTTGCGGCTCGTCAGTGCGGACGCCATCGTGGTGTCCAGGATCTTGTAGATGGCCTGGGCGTTGCCGGGCTCGGTGACGCCGGGAACGTTGGCCTTCACGAAGGGCTCGAAGGCCTGTACCGACATGGTGGCGTTGGCAGCCTTGAGCTGGGCGTCCTTGGTGGCGGTGGCACCCTGGAACAGCTGCGGCTGGGGCAGGCCGACCGCCTGGCCGGAGGACTTGGAGCGGGGGTAGTTGTACTGCTGGCCCTGGCCCTCCGTCAGCCAGAGGTAGCTGAGCAGCTGGATCCCGGCCTTGATCTGCTCGGGGGTGTCCTTGACGTTGAACATGTAGTCGTCGCCGCCGGTGAGGGTGCCGACGCCGGGTGCGCTCTGGCCGGGGACCGGGCCCATGCCGAAGTCCTCGTAGTGGGCGCCGAGGCTCTGCACCATGTAGGTGATGTCGTCAGGGGCGGCGATGTACATCCCCAACTTGCCCGCGGCCATCTGCTTCTGGAGGTCGCCCCACTTGTAGAGCTGGGTGCTGCCCATGACGTTGTCGTCGAAGCGGAGCTTGTGCAGGTTCTGCAGCACGGCCAGGCCCTGTGGGTTGTTGAAGGCCGCCTTGGTGCCGTCGTCGCTCACCATCCGGCCGCCCTGGGCGTAGATCTCGGCGGTGAAGTGCCAGCCGCCGTTGTTTCCCGCGCTGTAGTCGCCGTAGCCCGCGATGCCCTTGCCCAGGGCGGCGATCTTCTTGGCGTCGGCCTCGACCTCGGCCCAGGTCTGCGGCGGTTGGTCGGGGTTCAGCCCGGCCTTCTGGAAGAGCTTCCGGTTGATGATCATGCCCATGGTGTAGTTGGTGCGCGGAATGCCGTAGATCTTCCCGCCGGACTTCTGGGTGTCCCACACCGAGGACATGATGTCGTCCTTGACCGGCAGGTTCTCGGAGGTGACGTACTTCGTGATGTCGGCCGCCTGGCCGGCGTCCAGGACCTGCTGCTTGTCCGTGAAGTAGGTGTAGAAGACGTTGGGCTCGGTGCCGCCCTTGAGCGCGGCTGTGAACAGTTCAGGGGTCTCGCACGGGAACGTGTCGATGCTCTTCACCGTGATGTTCGGGTGCAGCTTCTCGAAGGCCGCGATGTCGTCGGCCCACTGCTTGCGCTGCGTCGGGCGGCTTTTCGGCGGGGCGCAGTCGATGGAGATCGTGACCTTGCCGTTGGTCGGCTTGGCACCGCCGTCGGAGGAACTGGAACAGGCGGCAGCGGTCAGGGTGAGAGCGCCGGCGATCAGCAGCGCTGCGGATCTGCGCATGGGTGGAAGACCCCTTCATGGGCGGAGTGCGTGGGGATGTGGCGTGCCTCACTTAAGCACCGACCCTGTCGGTGCCGCAATATCTCGACGGTATTTTGCAAGAAGTCAACGCGAAACCGTGACGGGGTTCGCCACAAACAACGCAAGGGCCGCACCCCGTGGGGGTACGGCCCTTGCCGGCGCTGCGAGTTGGCGCTCAGTCAGCGGCTGGGCTCTCTCGCGCCAGACCGGTGGATCCGCGCACCACGAGCTCCGGCTCGAAGAGCAGCTCGTCGTGGGTGACCTTGGCGCCGGCCAGCTCTCCCACGAGCAACTCCACGGCGGCGCGGCCCATCGCCTCGATGGGCTGGCGGATGGTGGTCAGCGGCGGATCGGTGCAGGTCATGAAGGAGGAATCGTCGTAGCCGATGATCGACACGTCCCGGGGCACATCGAGCCGGCGCCTGCGGGCAGCGCGCACCGCCCCCAGGGCCAGCGGGTCCGAGGCGCAGATGATGCCAGTGACACCGCGCTGCAGCAGGCGCGCAGCCGCGGCCTGCCCGCCCTCCAGGGAGAACAACGCGTGTGCGACGTCCGCCTCCTCGAGCTCCAGCCCGGCCCCCTCCAGTACTGTGCGAGCGGCCGCCAGCTTGCGCCGCGACGGCATGTGATCGGGCGGGCCGAGCACCAGGCCGATCCGCCGGTGGCCCAGCGACAGCAAGTGCCCGGCGCCCTGTTCCACCGCGACCGCGTCGTCGCAACTGACCTGTGGGAAGTCCAGGTCGGGTATGGCGGCGTTCATGAGCACCGTCGGCAGACCGCGGCGGGACAGCCGCTCGTAGTGCTCGTGCGGGGACTCGGCCTGGGCGTACAGGCCACCGAAGAAGATCACGCCCGAGACCTGCTGCTGGAGCAGCAGTTCCACATAGTCGGCTTCGGAGACGCCGCCCGCCGTCTGCGTGCACAGCACCGGGGTGAAGCCCTGCTGCGCCAGGGCACTGCTGACCACCTCGGCGAAGGCGGGGAAGATGGGGTTCTGCAGCTCCGGCAGGACCAGCCCGACCAGCCTCGAGCGCTCGCCCCGCAGCTGGGTCGGGCGCTCGTAGCCGAGCACGTCCAGGGCGGTCAGCACGGCCTCGCGGGTCTGCTCGGAGACACCGGGCTTGCCGTTGAGCACCCGGCTGACCGTCGCCTCGCTGACCCCGACTTTCCTGGCCACCTCGGCAAGTCGTCGTGTCATGGCTCAAGCCTAGGGCATGATCCGCAATCCACTTACGGCCTGGCGTAAAAATTCGTCATTCTTTGCAGCAAGAACGTCGGGACAGCCACGGCGAGAAAGCTCCACCCGGGGACGATCCGACGCCAGGGGCGGAGGCACCCTGCCCAGGTGGGTAGGCCTTCTCCGTACGCCGACGCGACCACGAGACTGGAGATCGATAACTTACAAGAAAAAGTAAGCTTGAAACAAACTTCGGTCGGAATATTGCTCGTCTCTGCCCGAGCCAATACGGTGCTGCACGCGCCGCCGCCTGTGATCGGATCCTCCCGCTCCACCTGTTCGCACCTGCCCCACCTTGCCCGGCCACGAGGGGCCGGCGAAGCGCTGCGTCGTGCCCAAGGGCACCTGACCTCGGGCACCCCACCCGACGGCGGCACGCCTCACGACGGCTTCGGTTCCCAAGGAGCAACCCTTGTTCCAGTCCCTACGCACACTCAGACGCGCGGTCGCCCTGGGCGGCACCAGCGCAGTGCTGGTCGCCACGGGCGTCCTCCTGGCGGCGCCCCCGGCATGGGCCGCCGCCACCGGCGGCAACGGTGCCGCCCTGCCCTATGTCGAGGTCCAGGCGGAGAACGCCGCCACCAACGGCAACGTCATCGGTCCCAGCTACACGCAGGGCCAGCTGGCCGACGAAGCCTCCTACCGCAAGGCCGTGACGCTGCAGGGGGCGGGCAAGTACGTCACCTTCACCACGCCGGTGGCCACGAACTCGATCAACTTCCGGTACAGCATCCCGGACAGCTCGAACGGGTCGGTCTACAACGCGCCGCTGTCCCTGTACGTCAACGGCACCAAGCAGAGCAACTTCACCCTGACCAACGCATACAGCTGGTTCTACGGCAGCTACCCCTTCACCAACAGCCCGGGCAGCAACCCGCACCACTTCTTCGACGAGGCCCATCGCCTCTTCACGCAGACCTATCCGGCCGGGACCACCTTCACGCTGCAGGTGGACCCCGAGGACACCGCGTCGTCCTACACCATCGACTTCGCCGACTTCGAGCAGGTCGGTGCCCCGCTGACGCAGCCGGCCGGCTCGGTGTCGGTGACCAGCAAGGGCGCGGACGCGACCGGAGTCAACGACTCGACCAGCGCCTTCAACTCGGCGATCAGCGCCGCGGGCGCCGGTGGCACCGTGTGGATGCCGCCCGGCACGTACAAGATCCCGGGCCACATCGCGGTGAACAACGTGACGATCGCGGGCGCCGGCATGTGGTACTCGACGGTCACCGGGTCGGCGCCGGGCTTCTACGGCAACTCCGCGCCGTCGCCGAGCACCGGCGTGCACCTGGAGAACTTCGCGATCTCCGGTGACGTCCAGGACCGCAACGACGGCGCGCAGGTGAACGGCATCGGCGGCGCGATGAGCAACTCCACCGTGTCCAGCGTGTGGATCGAGCACGAGAAGGTCGGCGCCTGGATGGACGGGCCGATGGACGGCCTGACCTTCAGCGGCATGCGGATCCGCGACACCACCGCCGATGGCATCAACTTCCACGGCGGCGTGACCAACTCCAAGGTCACGGGGAGCGACATCCGCAACACGGGCGACGACGGCATCGCGACCTGGGCGGACGCCGGCATCGGCGCGGACGCCAACGACACCATCTCCGACAACACGGTGCAGCTGCAGATGCTCGCCAACGGCATCGCGATCTACGGCGGGCACGACAACACCGTGAGCGGCAACCTGGTGCAGGACACCGGCATCACTCAGGGTGGCGGCATCCACGTCGGGCAGCGCTTCAGCTCCACCCCGGTCGGCACCACGACCATCTCCGACAACACGCTGATCCGCAACGGAAGCCTCGACCCCAACTGGCAGTTCGGGGTCGGCTCTCTGTGGTTCGACGGCAGTCAGGGGGCCATCAACGGCCCGGTCAACGTGACCAACGCGCTGATCCAGCAGAGCCCCTACGAGGCGATCCAGTGGGTCGAGGGCACCGTCAGCGGTGTCCACCTCAACAACGTGACCATCGCCGGGACCGGCACCTTCGCCCTTCAGGAGCAGACCGGCGGCTCGGCGAGCTTCACCAACGTCACCGCGACCGGCGTCAACGGGCCCGCACCCGTCTACAGCTGCGAGGGTGGCAACTTCACGGTGACCGACGGCGGCGGCAACTCGGGCATCGACGGCACCGCGTACTGCGGCGGGTGGCCCACCCCGGTCTACCCGCCCTATCCGGCCAGCACGGTCACCGCCTCCCCGAGCGCACTGAGCTTCGGCTCGCAGGCCGGCGGTACGACCAGCCCGGCGCAGACCGTGACGGTCTCCAACCCGACCGGTTCGTCCGCCTCCGTCTCCTCCATATCCACCAGCGGCGACTTCGCCCAGACCAACACCTGCGGCAGCTCCGTCCCGGCGAACGGCTCGTGCACCGTCAGCGTCACCTTCACGCCGACGGCGACCGGCAACCGCACCGGAACGCTGACCGTCAAGGCGGGCGGCACCACCAACACCGTCAGCCTCTCCGGCACCGGCACCGCCGCCGGACCCGCGCTGAACGCCAGTCCGACGAGCCTGTCGTTCTCCGACACGGTCGTCGGCTCCACCGCCTCCGCGAAGACGGTGACAGTGACCAACACCGGCACCACCACGGCGACCGTATCCAGCGTCGCGGCGACGGGCGACTTCAGCCAGACCAACAACTGCTCCACCATCGCCGTCGGTGCGTCCTGCACGGTGAGCGTCACCTTCAAGCCCACCGCCCCCGGATCCCGCACCGGCACCCTCACCGTGTCCAGCAACGCGAACAACAACCCGCTCACGGTGGCCCTCGCCGGCAGCGGCATCGACAGCAGCACCAACGTGGCGGCCGGCCGGCCGGCGTCGGCGAGTTCGAGCAACAGCCCGTACGTCGCCTCGAACCTCACCGACTCCGACCCGTCCAGCTACTGGGAGGGCACCAACGGCTCGTTCCCGCAGTGGGCCCAGGTCGACCTCGGCCAGAGCTACAGCATCGGCAAGGTCGTCCTCAAGCTGCCGCCGTCGACGGCATGGGGGGCCCGCACACAGACCCTGTCACTGCTGGGTTCCACGGACGGCTCCACCTTCTCGACCATCGTGGGATCGGCCGGATACACCTTCGATCCCAACACCAACACCAACACGGTGACCATCACCTTCAACGCCACCACG
The DNA here is from genome assembly GCF_020819595.1 of Streptomyces barringtoniae. GTDB lineage: Bacteria > Actinomycetota > Actinomycetes > Streptomycetales > Streptomycetaceae > Streptomyces > Streptomyces barringtoniae. Next base: position 255,345 of record NZ_JAJHNP010000007.1, on the reverse strand, counting down.
GCGCGCTACGTGCGGGCGAACATCACCGCGAACACCGGTTGGAACGCGGCCCAGTTGTCGGACTTCGAGGTGTTCACCAGCGGCAACGGCTCCGGCACCGTCAGCACCGATCTCGCCGCCGGCAAGGCCACCGGCGAGTCCAGCCACACCCAGACCTACGCGTCGTCCAACGTGACGGACGGCAACCAGTCCACCTACTGGGAGAGCGCCAACAACGCCTTCCCGCAGTGGGTGCAGGTGGACCTCGGCTCCCAGCAGAGCGCGTCCCGCGTGGTCCTCAAGCTGCCCGCCGGCTGGGGCGCCCGCGACCAGACGCTGTCGCTGCTGGGCAGCACCGACGGCACCGCCTTCTCCACCGTCAAGGCGTCGTCCACGTACACCTTCGACCCCGCCACCAGCAACACGGTCACCATCACTTTTCCCGCGACCACCCAGCGGTACTTCCGGGTGAACATCACGGCGAACACCGGTTGGCCGGCGGGACAGATGTCAGAGTTCCAGGTCTGGAACACCTGAACTGACCCGAACCCAAGGTGCCGCCGGGCCCTGTGGGCTCGGCGGCACCGTCATGCCGTCCGTTTCGGCAGGCACAGACACCAGCAGGGACGTACCGGTGAGGTGCCGGTCGATTCAGGAGCTCCAGACCTGGAACTCCGAGAGCTGCCCGGCCGGCCACCCCGAGTTCGCCGTGATGTTCACCCGGAAGTAGCGCTGGGCGGTAGTGGGGAAAGTGATGGTGACGGTGTTGTTGCCGGACGGGTCGAAGGTGTAGCTCGCCGACGCCTTGAGGGTGGTGAAGATGGCGTTGTCCGTGCTCGCGAGCAGGGACAACGTCTGGGTACGGGCGCCCCAGCCGACGGGCAGCTTGAGGACGACGCGGGACGCGCTCTCGGCGGAGCCGAGGTCGACCTGGATCCATTGCGGGAAGGCGTTGTTGGCGCTCTCCCAGTAGGTGGACTGGTTGCCGTCGGTGACGTTCGACGACGCGTAGGTCTGGGTGTGGCTGGACTCGCCGGTGGCCTTGCCGGCGGCCAGGTCGGTGCTGGTGGTGGCGCCCGTGCCGGACAGCGCCACGGTGGTGGGGCTGTTGGAGGCGTTGCCGTTGATGGTGAGTGTGCCGGTGCGTGTACCGGAGGCGGTCGGCGTGAAGGTGACGCTGACCGAACAGGAGGCCCCCGCGGCAATGGAGGTGTCACAGGTGTTTGTCTGGGCGTAGTCACCGGAGACGGTGACACCGGAGATCGTCGCTGTCGCCGTACCGGTGTTGGTCACCGTGACCGTTTGCGCCGCGCTGGTGGTGTGCAGCGTCTGGCCGGCGAAGGTCAGCGAGGCCGGCGAGACCGACAAGGTGGCCGACGGGGAGCCGCTCGCCGCGGCGAAGCTGAGGTGGTTGAGATTCCAGCCGCTGTTGTCCTGGTTGAGCGTGAGGACCTGCCGACCGGCCGGGAGTGTGACATTGGCGGTGACCGTGGTCCAGGTCTGCCAGCCGCCGGTGGCGGGGATGTCGACCGCTCCGCTGAGGTTGGTTCCGGATGCGTTGGACAGGTGCAACGCATTGGTCACGGCGGCGGGAGCCGCGGTCCTCAGGCTGACGGTGTAGGTGCCGGCCGTGGCGACGTCCACGGTGTAGCGGAACCACTGCCCGCTGCTGGTCCAGCCGAGGTTGTAGCCGCCGCCGGTGTCGGAGGTGGTCTCCAGGTCGACGCCGTCGGAGCGGTAGGCAGTGCCGTTGCCGTTGACCGAGCTGACGTTGTAGGCGACGCCCTGACCGCCGGTGTCGTAGTTCTCCGCCTGCACGGTGCCCGGCACCGCGGCGGGAGTGCCGCCGTAGGGACCCTCGGGGGCGGGGTTCTGCCAGCTGTTGTCGCTCACCATCGCGGTGAAGCCGCTGGAGTTGTTGGTGAACGCGGTGTTCCCCGAGTGCAGTCCGGTGAGGGTGTTTCCGGTGATCGTGGCGGATCCGCTGGGCGCCGGGTAGTACGGCGGTGCGATCACCACTCCGTTGCGGCCGGGGTTGGTGATCGTGTTGTTCTGCAGCAGCGTGTTGGTCGAGGTGGAGAAGCCGATCCCGTCGTAGAGGGAGTCGGACACGGTGTTGCCGGTGACGGTGACGTGGTCGACGACGCCGGTGTTCTGGCCGTCGCCGCCGTTGCCGATGTGCAGCGCGGGCTGGCCCTGGCTGTAGGCGTTGCCGCCCGACCTGACGACGACGTTGCCGGTCACGGTCGCGGACAGCAGGTCGTTGCCGTTGACGCCGAAGCGGCCGGCGCCCAGTCCGATGTACCGCGCGGTGTCGCTGATGTAGTTGTTGCTGACCTGGTGGCCGCTTCCGCCGTAGATCCCGATGCCCTTGCCGCCCCACGGCGCGATCGCGGTGTTGTCGGTGAAGGTGATGTGAGTCATCGGGTTGTAGTAGGTCGTCGTGCTGCCGCTGGTGTTGTAGTTGACCGAGTTGATCGCCATCGCGTCGTCACCGGTGCCACGCACGAAGTTGTTCGTGGCGGTCAGGTCGTTTCCGGTGTTCGCGTCGAGCGACACGTTGTTCAGGTTGATCCCGTCGGCCCAGATCGAGGTCAGGCGGCTGTTCTGCACCTTTCCGCCGGTGCCCGAGGCCCAGAAGCCGGACATGGTGTGCTGGGTCCAGATGCCGTCGGCCACCCAGTTGGTGCCGGTGGTGTCCATGGCGCCACCGTCGCCGCCGACAGTGCCGCGGCTGACGGCGTTGGCGTCGATGTGGAAGTCCCGTACGGTGCACGAGGTCAGGGAGAACAGCGCCGCCAGGGGGGTGCTGTTGGGCACCGGCACGTCACGGTAGATCGTGGTGTACCACATCCCGGCCCCGGCGATGGTGATGCCCTGCGCGCGCAGGCCGGTGGTGCCCTTCACGTAGAAGGTGCCCTGCGGAAACCAGAGGACCTTGCCCTGGGACTGCGCCTGGTTGATGCAGTTCTGGATGGCGGCGGTGCTGTCCACCGACTGGGTGTCGGCGGACCCGTTGGTCGGGTTGTCGTCGGACACCGCGCCGCAACTGGTGATGGAGATCGAGTTGGCGGGTTGGGCGATCGGTGCCGGCGGGTTCTCCACGTCGATGGCGTCGACGTCGTAGAACGAGGCACTGTTCGAGGAGTCCTTCTGCAGCGAGAAGGTGCTGCCGGGGGCGATGGGCGTGCCCACGACGAACGTGTGCGACTCGTCGAAGAACACCCGCGGAGAGCCGTCCGCCGGGTTCTGGTTGTCGCTGGTGTTGTAGTTGTTGTTGCCCTCATACACCCAGGTCTGCTTGGAGTTGAGGTTCAACGCCTGCCGGAAGGTGCCGTTGACGTACAGGTTCAGCGTGCCGGTGGTGCCGCCGCCCGACGAGGAGTCGGGAATGCTGGCCCGGACGTTGATGAAGCTGATGGGTCGGCCCGTGTTGTTCGTCCACTGCACCGACTGACCGGTGGTGCCCAGGTGGACGTACGCGTGCCCGGACGCCTCGAGTGCAGCGCTCGAGTACTGCGTCGTTGGCGCCGAGGTCAGCGACACCCTGCCGGCGCCCCCGCCCAGGGTGCCGGCCTCGGCCTCATAGGTGGTGAACGGAGTGGTGGCGCCCGCCGATGTGCCCGCGGCCGGCGCCGCGTCGGCGGCCGACGCCGGTGGGGCAGCCGCGGTGCGGGAGGCGGCGCCGGCCGGCGCGAAGGACATCCACACCAGGCCGAGCGCGGCGACAAGGGCCACAGCCAGGCGCGGGGCGAGCCCCGTGCGGCGTAAGGGCCTTGGGATCTCACGCATTGGATGCTCCTTCAGGGAATGTGGGGGATCGGCGCCCCGACCGTACTGAGCATGACAGGGCATCGCAAGATGCCGATCAACTGAAGAAAATATTCTCTAGAGCGTTGAAAGAGGAGCCGCATACAACGGTACGGGGGTCGGCCCACGCGGTTGGTGGGCCGGCCCCCGGGCGCGTTGCCGTCAGGGATTGACGTTGATGGTGAAGGTCGTGGTTGGGTTGTAGACGTCGATGTGGTTGTTGCTCTGGGTCAGGTGGTTGAACGTCGCCGAGCCCACGGCCGGGCCCTGTCCCGATTCGGGCATCGGGTTGGCCCAGATGCCATAGCCGGACTTGGCGTCGTAGGCGTCTCCGCTCTGCTGTGCCCCGGTGATGGACGTGTTGGTGAAGACGGTGTCCTTGACGGGATTGAGCGCCGTGCCGCCCACGTAGTCGGTCTGGAACATGATGCCGGCGTACGTCGGGTCGACGATGTCGGTGTCGTTCACCCGGATCCCCTGGAACGGCTGGGTCGCGGAGAACAGCCAGATCGCGGGGAACACCTGGCCGCCCCAGAAGTGACCACCGTCGCGCACCAGCGAGACGTTCTGGACGGTGGTCGGCTGGGTGCCGAATCCCTGGAAGGGATAGCCGAAGTTCAGCGAGCTGATGGTGATGCCCGCATAGGTCAGCGTGTCGGCCACGTACAGGTTCTGCAGGGTGTTGTTCTCACCGCCGTAGACGGCGACACCGGCCGCCCGCCACGGGGTCAGCGCGGTCAGGTTCTGGAAAGTGTTGTCGGTCAGGTCCGAGGAGTTGTGGTCCTGGGCCGCGAACAGCGCGAAGCTGTCGTCGCCCGTCGATCGGGCCTCGTCGTTGCTCACCAGGTTGTTCTGACTGCCGTTGGTGAGGTTGATGCCGTCCGCGAAGGTGTCGCGGATCCGCATGTTCGTGGCCTTCAGCCCGTTCACGTGGGTGCCCCAGATGGCGCACACCTGGTGCTCGATCCAGACGTCGTCGACGGTGATGTTGGAGACGTCGGTCAGGTCGAAGACCTTGCCGGGCCCGTCGATACGGGAGGTGTAGTTGCCGAACCAGCCGAAGCCCTGGAAGGTCGAGCCGTTGGCGCTGCTCTGCACCGACCAGCCGACGTCCGAGTTCTCCGACGTGGTGGGCGAGTTGAACTGGGTGTACCAGGGTCCTGCGCCCACCACCTTGACGGCTTTGCCGTAGACGTTGAACTTGCCGGTGGTCTGGTACTGCCCGGCGGGCAGGTAGACGCCGACGAGCTTGCCCGTGGTGTCCTGGCGAACGGTGTCGAGCGCGTTCTGCACGTCCTGCTGGCCGAAGCCGGCCGGGGTGAGGTAGGCGTTCGGGTCCGGGTTGGCGACCGGGGCGACCTGCTCGGTGTTGATGTAGTCGATCGCGTACTGCGAGGTGTTGGACGAGTCCTTCTGCAGCTTGATGACGCTGCCCTGGGGCACGGTCTGGTCGAGCATCACGTGCGCCTCGTCGTAGATGTGACGCGGCGATCCGGCGCCGGGGTTGTTGCCCGGTCCGGTCTCCGCGCCGTACAGCCAGGCGAACTTGGAGTTCAGCGTGATGGTCTGCCGGAAGGTGCCGTCGACATAGAGATTCAGGGTGGCGGTGTCGCCACCGCCGCCGGGGGCGTCGGGGATGGAGAAGCGGGTCACCAGCGTGTTGGTGCTGGCCCGGGTGGTCCACTGGACGTAGGAGCCGGTGGTGTTCAGGGTGACGGCCTTGCGCCCGGACGCCTCACCGGCCAGGTCGCCGATGGTGCGGTTGGGGCCGACCACGGCGGCGCCGCCGCCGATCTGGCCGTCCTCGCCCTGGTAGACGTCATAGGGCATGTTGGCGCCGCGGCCGACGAACAGCGAGGTGTCGCTGGTGTTGTTGGCCTGCTTGACCGACAGCTCGTTGGGGTCGACGGCGACCACGGTGTGCACCGTGTACTTGCCGTTGACGGCCGTCCAACTGCCCAGGTTCACGGAGGGAGCGCCGGCGCCGGCGGCAATCGTGCCGGAGTAGGAGCCGGTGAGGGTGGTGAGCGTCTTGCCGGTGCTGTCGAGCAGGGTGAGCGTGACGCCGTGGGAACCGCTGCCCGAGGCGATCGTGCCCTGGTTCCTCAGCGTCACCGAGAACTTGACGTTGTTGCCCGCCGAGGGGTTGTTCGGGGTCCAGTCCACGGTTCCGACCAGGTCCGAGCTCTGTACCGGCGCGACGACGAGGTTGTCCGGGTTGGTGTAGGCGTTGTTGTCGTAGCCCAGCTCGATGAAGCTCTTCGCCTCGTCCACCTTGGCGGTGAGCTGGTACGAACCGGCCGTCTGCGCGCCGATCACCGCGGACACCCTGGCGGAGGCGCCGGCCGCCAGCGCGCCGACGGGCGCGGTGCCGACCTTGGTGCTGCCCAGGTAGAAGTTGACGTTGGAGGCCGGAGAGGCCGCGGTGCCCACGTTGGCGACCGTGGCGGACGCGGTGACCGAGTCGGTCTCCACCGGGGCGGACGGGGACCACGAGGACGCGGAGACCGTCAGGTCGGGGTTCGGGGACGGAGTGCCGATCACCTGGAGCTCGCCGACCTGGCCGCCGGGGGCTCCGCTGTTGCTGGTGATGCTCAGCTCGACGTCCGCGACCGTGGCGCTCACCGGGATGGTGACGGTGTTGTTGGTACCGGGGTCGAAGGTGTACGTCTGCGCGGCCGAGATGCTGGTGAAGTCCGTCGCGCTCTGCTCACGGCCGAGCACCTGGATGGTCTGGGTGCGGGTGGACCAGGCCGAGGCCGGGTTCAGCTTCACCACGACGGAGGTGACGTCGGCGTTCGCGCCGAGCTGCACGGTGAGCCGGCTCGGGTACGAGGAGCCCTCGAAGTACGTGGTGACATCGCCGTCGTTCGCGTTCGCCGGGGCGTAGGTGTACGTGTACGGGCTACCGGTGATCGGCTTGTGCAGCGCCAGGTTGGTGCCGCTGCCGCCGGTGCCGGTGCGGGTGACGGTGTTGCCGGCGGGCGAGACGTTGCCGGCGGCGTCGCGCGCCTTGACGTAGTACGACACCGTCGCCGTGCCCGGCTGGGAGTCGGTCCAGGTCAAGGTGGTGCCGCCGACGCTGACGGCCAGCGCGCCGTTGCGGTAGACGTCGTAGGCGGTGACGCCGACGTTGTCGGTCGACGCTCCCCACGACAGGGCGATCTGACCGGCCTGCGGCTGGGTGTAGCGCAGGGTGCCGGGCGCGGTGGGGGGCGTGGTGTCGGCGGTGCTCGGCCCGTACACCTGGAACCCGGAGATCTGGGCCGCCGGCCATCCGGTGTTGGCCGTGACCAGCGTCCGCAGGTAACGGGTACCGGTCGCCGCGAAGTTGATGGTGACCGTGCTGTTGGTGGACGGATCGAACGTGTACGAGGCGGACGCCACGATGGTGGTGAAGTTGCTGCCGTCGGTGCTGCCCTGGACCGACAGCGTCTGGCTGCGGGTGGGCCAGTTGTTCACCGGCACCTGGAGCACGAGCTGGTTGACGCTGGTGGTCGAGCCCAGGTCGACCTGGAGCCACTGCGGGAAGGCGTTGTTGGCGCTCTCCCAGTAGGTGGACTGGTTGCCGTCGTTGGCGTTGGCCGGTGTGTAGGTCTGGTTGTAGCTGCTGGCGCTCATGGACTTGCCAGCCGCCAGGTCGGTCCCGGCGGCGTGGGCGGGTACGGCCTGCAGCACCGCCAGCAGTGCTGCCAGCATGCTGAGCACCGCGACGACTGCTGTTCGCTGCCGGCCTGACGCGGGCGGCGCGGGGGATCTTCCGGTGGTTCTCATCCTCGTCCTCGGCTCCTTGGAGAGGTGGGGGTACGGATGCGAGGGGTGACGAACTCGGCGAGCTGGCGACTGCGCGAAAATCTCGGTGTCGATCTTGCGAGATTGCCCATGATTCGATGAAAAAACTGCAGCCTTGACTGAAAGGAACCTACAGAGTGGCCATGCACTCGTCAATGAATGTGACAGCGCGGGGAGTTGCCGCCCTCGTGACGAGCCGGACTGCGACCGCGCCGGGCGTTCCCCCGGCCATGACGTGCACCGGTCCGGCCGGCTTCAACGCCCTGCCGACGCCAGACTGAAAGTCGTCACCACCGGCATCCAGACACCGCGCATGAACTCCGTCACGGAGCGCTGCACCGGCCAACCGAGACCTGAAGCAAGTCGGGCCGCTCCGCCCACTCCCCCAACGGATCAACGAACCACGGCACATCAGACACCTGGAGGTACGCCGACGAGACCGACTCGGCGGTAACCTCCACGAGTACCAACGTGCCGCGCACCCCATGCCGGATGACGTATCGGCACCCGCACTGCAGTGCCTGCGCACCATCGCGGCCCCGGCCTCCGCCTTGAGCAGGCACTGCGGCGTCGACCTCCGGCGGGACGCCCGGCACCAGCGACCTCGGTCGACCGTCGCCGGGCTCGTCCAGTGCCACCGGCCGGACGCGCAGCGCTCAGTCAACCTGAACAATGCACCACGGGTGCGGCCGGGGCGGGGTCAAACGCTCACGTCGTGCCCGGCGTGCCGAGCGGCTCCGTGCCGACCACCGGATTGGACAGTGTTCCCACGCCTTCGATCCGGACTTCGACCCGGTCCCCCGGGACCAGCGGACCCACGCCGGCGGGGCTGCCCGTGAGCAGTACGTCACCTGGCTGCAGGGTGATCCAGCGGGTGACGAAGGCCAGCAGTTCACCCACGCCGAAGACCATGTCGGCGGTGGAGCCGTCCTGGACCGTACGACCATTGACGAGGGTGTCCAGCCGCAGCGCTCCGGGGTCGGCCACGTCCGTCTCGATCCATGGCCCGAGCGGGCAGAAGGTGTCCGCGCTCTTGGCTCTGGTCCACTGCCCGTCGGCGCGCCAGTCGTCCGCGGTGATGTCGTTGGCACAGGTGTAGCCGAGCACGTAGTCGGCGAACGACGCCGCGGGAACGTCGCGGGCGGTGCGGCCGATCACGACGGCGAGTTCTCCCTCGTACTCCAGCCTGCGCAGTCCGGCCGGGTGGACCACCGCCGCACCGGGGCCGACCACGGCATTGGGCGCTTTGAGGAACAGCGGCGGCTGGGTCGGCCACGGCCGCTGCTTCTCCGCTATCTGTCCTGCGTAGTTGCTTCCCGCACAGACAATGACCCGCGGGTCGCAGGGCGCGAGGAGCTCCACCTCGTCGAGCGAGGCGATCCTGGGGCCAGGCCGTGAGCTGCCGAGCGAGCTGTCGCCCATCTCGTGAATGTACTTGCCGATCAGCGCACCACGTCCGGTGTGCTCTGCCTTGCGATACCTGACCAACCGCACCGCGCATCTCCCTTGTCGGCCCCTGTGGACCGTTTCTGTCCTGAAAGTTGTCGAAGCCGGCTCCCGCACCTGTCGGGCCTGTGTGCCGGGCGGCCGGATTCCGGCCGCCCGGCACACAGGGGGCAGGGCGAGAAGGGAACTGTCAGGCAGGCGTGACAGTGGGTGATCCCTCCGCTCCCTCCGTTTCGGTACCGATGGGCGGGACACTCGTCGCCTCACGCAGCTTCTTCCGCAGCGTCAGGACGAGCAGCGCCGCCACCGCGAAGACCGCGCCGAAGAACACCTGAGTAAGGGCGTATCCCCCGCTGGCGTCCTTGAGCCATCCCCCGATGTAGGGTCCGAAGAATCCACCGAGGTTGCCGACCCCGTTGATGATGCCGATCCCCGCACCCGCGGCCGCCACCGGCGTGAGCTTGGTGACGGTGGCCCAGAACGGTCCGTACCAGGCGATCGACGCCGCGGTGCCCAGGATCATCGCTCCCAGCACGAGCCACTTCTGCTGCGCCGAGATCAGACCCGCCCCGGCCAGGACCACGGCTCCCACGCCGAGGACCGCGACCATGTGGGTGACGTGCCTGCCGCGGCGGTCTGCGGACCTGCCGATGAAAATGATCGCCGCGCCGGCTGCGATCTGGGGCAGCATCGCGACCACACCGACTTTCATGTCGGTGTGGAAGGCCGTTTTGAGCACGCTCGGCAACCACATCGAGAGCCCGAGCAGACCCAGTTGGGTCAGCGTGTAGATGAGGGCGAACAGCCACACGATGGGGCTGCTGAACGCCGCCTTGAATGACCCCTGGTTCTTGAGCGGTTCGCCCTCCGCAGTGCGGGACTTCTCGATGTAGTCCCGCTCGGTGGCCGAGAGCCACTCGGCTTTCGCCGGGGTGTCGCGGATGATGACGAGCCATGCGACAAGCCCGAGTACGAGTGGGGCGCCGCCCTGGATGATGAACATCCAGCGCCAGTCCGCGTACGTCAGGATGATGCCGGAGAACGGGGCGGCGACGATTGCCGCGATCGGTGTGTACAACTTGAAGATCGCGTATGCCCGGCTGCGTTCGGCGAACGGGAACCACGACCGGATGGTGGACATCAGCGCGGGCTGCACGCCGCCCTCGGCCACCCCGAGCAGGAAGCGGGTGAGTACGAGTTCGGTGTAGTTGTGAGACAGCCCTGAGGCCACCGCGGCCGCGCTCCACAGCACCATCAGGATCGCGATCCACCGTTTCGCGCTCCACCGCTCGGCCATGTATCCGCCGGGGACCTGCAGCAACAGGTAACCCCAGAAGAAGACGCCGCTCGCGAAGCCCTCCTGGGCCCCGGTGAGGTGCATGTCCACCTCGAGGTGGGGCAAGGCGAAGCTGATGTTCGTTCGGTCTATGTAGCAGATGATGTAGACGAAGACGATGACGGGCAGAATTCTGGTCCATCGCTTCATATGGGATCGATGCCGCAAAAGAGATGTCGGCGTTGCCAACGACCTACCTCCTTGTAGGTGCAAACTGCCGGATGTCTCAGCGCACTGACTGCACGCGAGACTCGTGGGGCGAGCTGCGTCGTCTCCCTTCTTGATGTGCCTACCGCTCGGCGGTCTTCGCGCAGGGCGCGGCCGAGGCCGGGCGGGCAGTGACACGTCATACGGATGTGCGGGCCCCGGCGGCGGTGCTGAGCATCGTGTGAGCCCCGCCTTGGGGGAGGAATTCAGCCGGGATCGCCCGGTCTGTCAGGTGGTGTGGAGCGCGGAGCGGACGAGTTCCACAGGGTGGAGGGCGCGGCGTCCGCCGCCGTGGGAGATCTGCTGCCGGCAGGACACACCGGTCGCTACGACGACGGTGTCGGGGGAAGCCGCTTTGACGGCTGGGAAGAGGCGGTCGTTGCCGACGGTCATCGACAGGTGGTAGTGCTCGGATTCGTATCCGAAGGATCCGGCCATGCCGCAGCATCCGGCGTCGAGTTCGTCGACCGTCACACCGGGAATCCGCTTGAGGAGCGCGATGGTCGCGGCGGTCCCGACCTCGGCCTTCTGATGGCAGTGGCCGTGGTAGAGCAGCCTGCGCCCGGCGAGCCAGGAGTCCGCACCCAGCCGTAGCCGTCCGTCGTCGATGGCTTCGGTCAGCAGCTCTTCCACCTGCTTCACCCGGCCGGCGACGTCCTTGACCGCCGCGTCGTCGGGCAGCAGCGCCAGGTGCTCGTCGCGCAGAGTCATCAGGCAGGACGGTTCGCACCCCACGATCGGCGAGTGCGGTTCCCCGCGAGCGGTGAGCACCTGGGCGAGTGCGCGCGCCTTGTGCTTGGCGTCATCGATGAGCCCTTTGGACAGACTGGACCTGCCACAGCAGCCGCCGGCCTCCAGGTGGACCTGCCATCCTGCCAGTTCCAGCAGTTCGATCGCCGCCCGGCCGATGTCCGGCTCGGTGAAGGTGGTGAAGGAGTCCGCGAGGAAGACGACCGTTCCCTGGGTGACGGGGTGTGCCGTGGGCGTGCGGCGGCTGAACCAGCGCAGCAGGTTGGCCCGCACGAACGTCGGTAGCGGCCTGGCGGGGGTGATGCCGATGAGCCGGTCCATCAGCCGGCGCACCGATGGGATGCGCCCGGGCAGGTTGGACAGCGGTGCGGTCGCCGAGCCAAGGCGGTTCAGCGAACGGATCGTACCGAAGATCCTGGATCGTAGCGGTGTGCCGTGCAGGTCGTGGTGGTGTGACAGCGTTTCGGTCTTGAGCGCGGCCATGTCCACGCCGAGTGGGCATTCGCTCTTGCATGCCTTGCATCCGAGGCACAGGTCCATGATGTCGTGCAGCCGGTCGCCGCCGAGAGCTGCCCGGGGATCGGGCTGTGACAGGGCGTTGACGAGCGCGTTCGCCCGGCCGCGGGTGGAGTGCTCTTCTTGGAGTGTCGCCATGTACGAGGGGCACATGGTGCCGGTGGCGCTCTTACGGCAGAGCCCGATGTTCATGCACCGGTCCGCCGCGCCGCGCATGCCACCGACCACCTCGAAGGACAGCCGCGTCCGCACCGGGGTGGCCGGTGGCAGTGCCGCGTCCCGCAGGTTGTCCGTCATCGACGGGGCGTCCACGATCTTGCCCGGGTTCATCCGGTTGTGCGGATCGAATACGCCTTTCACCTGGCGCATGGCCTCATAGAGTTCGTCGCCGAAGAGTTCCCGGTTGAACTCGCTCCTGGCCAGCCCGTCGCCGTGCTCGCTGGAGTTGACGCCGCCGTACTCCCTGACCAGGTCCTTGATCTCCTCCGCGACCGAGCGCATCGTGAGCACCTGGGCCGGATCGGTCAGATCGAGGAAGGGGCGGATGTGCAGGCAGCCGACCGAGCAGTGCCCGTAGAACCCGGCCGTCAGGTCGTGTCGGTCCAGGATCGCCTTGAAGCGCCGGGTGTACTCGGCGAGGTGCGCGGGATCGACCGCGGTGTCCTCGATGAAGGCCAGCGGACGGCGTGAGCCGACGCTTGCGGCCATCAGCAGACCGAGGCTTGATTTGCGCACTTTGATCAGAGCTGCCTGCTGGTCCGCGGTGACGGCCTGCAGCGTGTGATAGCCGTGGCCGTGGCGCTGCCACAGCGCGGTCAGCCGCTTCAGCTGTCCGTGAAGCCCGCGCTCGTCGTCCCCGGTGAAGGTCACGAAGAGCAGCGCCTGGGGGTCGCCTTCCAGGATGGTGCCCAGCGAGGCGTATTCGATCTTCTGCCGGGACAGTTCCAGGATCGTACGGTCCATCAGCTCCACAGCGGCCGGATCGCAGGCCAGCGCATCTTCGGTGGCCGCGATGGCGGCGGGCGTGGAGGTGAAGTGACCGACGGCGATCACCGTATGAAGTGGCTTGGGCACGAGGTCGACCAGGGCCTGGGTGGCGACCACAAGCGTGCCCTCGGAGCCCACGACGAACTTGGCCAGGTCGAACGGTTCGTCCCCGGCGAGCCGGTCCAGCCGGTAGCCGCCGGCGCGCCGCCAGAACGTGGGGAATCCCTCGGCGACGGAGGAGGCGTTCTGGTTCAGGATCTCGGGCAGCCGCCGGTAGAGATCGCCCTCGAGGGTGGCTGCCTGTGCCCGGCGTGCCCGCTCTGTTTCGTTCACTGGTGCCAGGTGGGCGAGGCTGGCGTCGCTGAGCACCACGTCCAGCTCTCGTACGTGATCGATGGTCATCCCGTAGCGGACCGACCCGCTGCCCGCCGAGTTGTTTCCGATCATGCCGCCGATCGTGGCGCGGTTGCTGGTCGAGGTGTCGGGGCCGAACATCAGCCCCTGCGGGGCGGCGGCCCGGTTGAGCTGGTCCTGCACCACGCCCACCTCGACATGGGCCGTACGGTTGTCGGGGTCTATCCGAAGTATGCGGTTCATGTGCCGGGACAGGTCCAGCACGAGGCCCGGCCCGATGGTCTGGCCGGCGAGGCTGGTGCCGGCCCCGCGCGGGACGACGGGCACGCCGTGTTCGGCGGCCGCCGCGACCGTGGCCGCCACATCCCCGGCATGGCGGGGGAACACCACGCCCATCGGAGTTATCGAGTACATGCTCGCGTCGCGCGCGAACAGGTGCCTGGTGTAGTCGTCGAAGGCGACCTCGCCGTCGAGTTCCCGCCCAAGCTTGCGTATCAGGTCCTGCGTGATGACGTGTTCGCCGACGGGCCCTGAACTGCTGGCCGTGGTCACTGCTCGTTTCCTCCTCACCGGTGTTGCACTGCGCTGTTCACTCGGCGCGCAGCAGGTCCAGTGCGGCACTCAGGCCGGCCGGGTTGATGTCCACACCTGCCAGTTCGAGCCCCATCTGAACGCCGGCGAGCGTTCCGGCCAGGGTCAGGTCGTTGAAGTGACCGAGGTGGCCGATCCGGAAGACCCGTCCCGCGAGCTTGCTCAGGCCGGTGCCCAGGGACATGTCGAAGCGGTCCAGGATGATGTGACGGACCTTATCGGCGTCGTGCTCCTCGCCCAGCAGTACCGCGGTCAGGACACTGGAGTACTCCCGCTCGTCGGCGCACAGCACCTCCAGGCCCCAGCCCTGGACGGCGGCCCGTGTGGCCTCCGCATGACGGTCATGCCGTGCGAACACGTTGGGCAGGCCCTCCTCCTCGAGCATGATCAGGGCCTCGCGCAGCCCGTACAGCATGTTGGTGGCCGGGGTATAGGGCCAGTAGCCGTGCTGGTTGGCCTCGAGAATGGGTGTCCAGTCCCAGTAGGACCGCGGCAACCGCGCCCGCCCGGCGGCGGCGAGTGCCTTCTCGCTGACCGCGTTGAAGCCGAGCCCCGGGGGCAGCATCAAGCCCTTCTGCGAGCAGCTGATGGTGACGTCGACACCCCACTCCTCGTGCCGGTAGTCGATCGATCCCAGGGAGGAGATCGTGTCGACCAGGAGCAGGGCGGGATGGCCCGCCTCGTCGATGGCCGCTCGAATCTCCGGCACACGGCTGGTGACGCCGGTGGAAGTCTCGTTGTGGACGACCATCACCGCCGCGATGGAGTGGGCCTTGTCGGCGGCCAGCCGCTCGGCGACGACCTGCGGGTCCACGCCGCGCCGCCAGTCGCCCGGAACGAAGTCCACTTCCAGCCCGAGGCCTTCGGCCATGCCGCGCCACAGGGTGGCGAAGTGGCCGGTCTCGAACGCCAGCACACGGTCGCCGGGGCTCAGCGTGTTGACCAGCGCCGCTTCCCACGCCCCGGTCCCCGAGGAGGGATAGATGACGACGGGACCGCTGGTGCCGAACACCGGCTTGACTCGTTCCAGGACGTCCAGTCCCAACTCGGCGAACTCCGGCCCCCGGTGGTCGATGGTCGGTCGCGCGATGGCCTGCAGTACCCGGTCGGGGACGCTGGTCGGGCCAGGGATCTGCAAAAAATGCCGCCCAGTATGCGTCGTCACTTGTGATCACTCCAACTTCTGTGCCGTAATACGGCACACCGTTCCGTAAAAAGGTACGGCGAGGTTAGGGACGAGCGATCAGGGAGTCAATGGAGATGCAGAACGTTCTCAACGCTTTGCGAGTCCTTGAAGAGGTCGCAACGCGGCAGCCGATCGGCGTCGGCGAGCTGTCACGCGTTCTGGGCATGCCCAAGAGTTCCGTCCAGCGTGCACTGCGCACGCTGGGCGAGGCGGGGTGGATCCGTCCCGCAGGAGGCGAGGTCACCCGCTGGGTCGTGACCACGAAAGCGCTGGACGTGGGCCGGCACGCCAGCGGGGACCTCGGTCTGCGCGACGCGGCCGTACCGCTGATGGAAGAACTGCGCCGGCGCACCGACGAGACGATTCACCTGACCGTTCGGGAAGGGAACAAGATGGTGCTCATCGAGCGGCTGGAGACGTCCAAGCCCGTGCGCACCAGCATGTCCCTGGGACATTCCCTGCCCCTCCACGCGTCCGCCAACGGCAAGGCGGTACTCGCGCACAGCCCTGCCGAGGTGATCGGCCGGCTGCTCGCCGAGGGGCTTCCGCGCTACACCGACACGACCATCACCGACCCCGACCGGATGCTCGCCGAGCTGGAGCGGATACGAGCACAGGGCTATGCGACCAACAGGGGCGAGTGGCGGTCCGACGTCGGCTCAGTCGCAGCGGCCATCAGGGGTGCAACCAAAGAGCCGATCGCGAGCCTCAGTGTCAACATCCCGATGACCCGATTGACTGACGAATCCGAGTCCTTCTTCGGCGCCGCGGTGAGCGAGGCGGCGAAGACCCTCTCGGCGCGCCTCGGGCACTGATACGGCCCCACCCCGCCCGCATCCGCATGACGTCAGGCCGTGGTCCCTCGCCTCAGTAGCTCCCGGCCGAAGCCGCTACGCCGACCTGATTACTGACTGCATCTCCTGTCGATCGCCTTCAGAAGACGGTGGACCGGGGCAGCCTTCGACACGAAGGCGAAAAGGGCAGGTCAGGGAGGTTTGCTCGCCTGTAGTCCCGCGGCACTGGCAGTGCGAGCCCGGGTGCCGCCCCGTCACGGACGGGGCGGCAGCGATGGCAGGACGGGTCGTGGCGGAGGACATGCGGGCTGGCATCGGCGTGGCTCCTCACATCCGGCGACCGTTGCATGCGCGGTGTGAGGGGTGCGGGGCACGCCCCGGCCCCCCTGACACACCGCGATGCCCGCACGCCGACGGTGGGAACCGGGGGTCAGGACGCTCCGGTCGTCGTCTGCGCCGGCTGTGTGGTGGAGGCGGGAGCGCCGGCCCGGGGCTGCGGGAGGCTGCGGGAAGAGTGCCCAACCGCATCGGACACCGGTCCCGGGTTGCTCGGCAGCATGTGGGCGTAACCAACCCCGAGCAGAAGGGCTACGGCCGTCGCAGCGGTGGCGGTCCGGCGGGTCGTGGTGCCCACACGCCGAAGTCCGCGTTCGCGCCGCCGCACCGGGTCGGAGTCGTGTGTGGGTCCAGGCATGGACATGGGCCGGCCTCCTTCGGGCGAAGACAGCGCCACGAGACGATCCCCGGCTCGCGTACGCCATGTCATCAGCTTGCGTCGCGCCACATCGGAGAGCCGTTCAGGAAACCTTCAGATGTGGCAAAGCCAGGCGGATGCGGCAGCGGCTCCTGCGCGTGCCTTGCCCATCCGCCGGCCCGGAGACTCGTCCACGTCGTCCTAGGCTTGGTGCTGTGGAACAGAAAACCGGGCCCAGGGCGGATCCCGACGCGCTCACGGTGCTGGTCGTCGAGGACGATCCAGGGCTCGCCAGGTCGCTGGTGCGCGGCCTGGACCGAGCCGGATACCGGGCGAGCAGCGTCGGCTCCGGACGCGGTGCGCTCACCCACGTACCGCCGCCCGATGTGGTCCTGCTCGACCTCGGTCTGCCGGACATGGACGGCATCGAGGCCTGCCGCGTGCTGCGGCGCCAGTCCGACATGGCGATCATCGTGGTGACCGCCCGCGGCGAGGAGGGCGACCGGGTCGCCGCCCTCGACGAAGGCGCCGACGACTACCTGGTCAAGCCCTTCGGCCTGGCGGAGCTGCTGGCACGCATCAGGGCCGTACTGCGCCGCATCCGCCCTGCCGGGCCCGAACTGCTGACCCACGGCCCGCTCGTCGTCGACCCACGCACCCGCAAGGTGACGGTCGGCGGCGAGGACGTCGCGCTGACGCCCAAGGAGTTCGACATCCTCCAGTGCCTCGCCGCCGATCCGGGTCGGGTCGTGACGCGTCAGGAGATCCTTGAGCGCGCCTGGGACGCCCACTGGTACGGGCCCACGAAGGTGCTGGACGTCCATATGGCCGCGTTGCGCCGCAAGCTGGGCGTGCCCGGACTGGTCGAGACCGTCTACGGGCGCGGCTTCCGCCTTGGCGAAGTCGGCTGACGCGCCGTGACCCGCCGCATCGCGCTCAGCGTCATCGCCCTGATCACCGCGGTACTGGTGCTGGCGGTGGTACCGCTCGGGCTGCTCATGACCCAGCGCGAGCAGACCTCGTTCCGGGAGGAAGCGGCCGCGAAGACGAGGTCGATCGCCTCCGCTGCCGAGGAGTACCTGTCCGATCACAAGACGGATGCGGTGGCACCGAGCCTGGTCGAGGAGGCCCACAAGAGGGGCGACTGCGCGACCGTCTACGACAGTGCGGGCCATGTCGTGCTGTCGACCGCGTGTTCCGACGTGGCCGGGGACGACTCCAAGGGGCTGGTCCTCTCCGTGCTCGCCCACCACGACAGCCGGGTGCGCCAGGACGATCAGTGGCTGACCACCGCCGTACCGATCGGTGACACCTCGGACCCCGTCGGGGTCGCCGTCCTGAGCCGGTCCGCCGATCCGCTGCACGACCGGATTCTGGTGATGTGGGGCTGGCTCGCGTTGATCGGAGTCGGTGGCCTGGGTGCCGCCGTGCTGATGTCGGTGCTGCTGGCCCGCTGGGTCGGTCGTCCGCTGCGGGTGCTGGACGAGGCGGCACAGCGGCTGGGCGAGGGGGCGCTGGACGCGCGGGCGCCGGCCGGGGCAGGGCCGCAGGAGGTGCGGCGCCTCGCGGCGACGTTCAACACGATGGCCGGGCGCACCGAGGCCCTGGTGCACGGTCACCGGGCCGTGGTCGCCGATGTGTCGCACCAGCTGCGCACCCCGCTGGCGGCCCTCCGGCTGCGGCTCGACCTGCTCGCCGCCGACGCCGAAGGGGACACCGCGGCGGAACTGACCGACGCGCAGGGCGAGATCGCCCGGCTGTCCCGGCTGGTGGACGGCATGCTGGCGGTGGCTCGCGCCGAGCACGCGGTGCCGCGACCGGTGCCGGTCCGGGTGGACCGCGTCGTGGCCGAACGCGTTGCCGCCTGGGAGCCCGTCGCCGACGCGGGCCAGGTCCGGCTCACCGCCGACTGCCGCCCCGGGCTCACCGCCTTCCTCGGCGAGGGAGATCTCGAGCAGGTGCTCGACAACCTGATCGCCAACGCCCTCGACGCGGTCCAGGAGGGCGGCCGGGTGCTGATCACCGGTAAGCGGCACAACGGGTCGGTTCAGCTGCGGGTCGTCGACAACGGCCCCGGGATGACCCGGGCCGCTCGGGAGAGCGCTTTCCGCAGATTCGGCAACCCCGAGGCGAGCGGTACCGGGCTGGGCCTGGCCATCGTCCACCGACTGGTCACCGCCAACGGCGGCACCGCCGACCTGCTGGACTCGCCTGGCGGCGGTGTGACCGTGGTGCTGTCGCTGCCCGCGTCCCGGCGCTGACGCGACCGCAGCAGCCGGTCCGAGTCCGGCGCGGACCATCGACGCCTGAGCCGCCCCAGGACAACTCCGAACACTCGCCGGCCTCTCCGGGACACCTCGCATCACCGTCCCGACCAGCATGTTTGCTGATCTTTGCGGGTTCTGAAGGATTCCTGAACCGGTTCCCGACAGGTGCCCGCGCAGGCTGGTGGATGGATACCCACAGGCGTGGCCGCAAGGTGTCGAGCGCTTCACGACGGCACATCGACGGCCGAGGAGGAACCATGTCCCACCCCGACCACCCCACATCGGCCGGTGCCGTGCGTCGCCGGGAGCGCGGCCTGCGCCGGGTCGGAAGCACCACCCGCTGGGTGGCCGCCGCGGCCGCGGCCAGCTCCGTGGTGCTCGCCACGGGGTACGCCCAGGCTCTGCCCGGGAAGTCCTCGTCCGCGCCCGGGAGCACCTCCCGGCCGTCGACGCCCGCATCCGCCCCCACGTCGAGCACACCTACCACCCCGCGGACTCCGTCGCACTCGGCGGACCCGTCCGGGACCGCCACCTCGACCTCCCGCCCGGCCCCTCACACGACCGTGCCGAAGCAGCGGACGGCGCCCGTCCTGCCGTCCGCCACCCGTCCGTCCGCCCCCGCATCCGCGCATATCACGACGAAGCCCCCGGCACCGGCTCCACAACCGTCGCACACCACGTCGGGTGCGTCATGACCGCCGCCACACGTCCGGCATCGGTCTCCTTCCCTGCGCTGGGTACCACCGCCTCGCTTCTCGTCGCCGACCCGGACGGGATGGACGCGGCACGGCAGGTGCTCGAGGCCGAACTCTCCGCCGTCGACGCGGCGTGCAGCCGCTTCCGGCGCGACTCGGAACTCTCGCGCGCCAATGCCGCGGCGGGTGCCCCCCGTCATGTGAGCGCCCTGTTCGCCGAGGCACTGGACGTGGCGCTGCTTGCGGCGGAGGTGACCGACGGCGTCGTGGATCCCACCGTCGGAACCGCCGTGAACGCGCTCGGCTACGACGTCACGTTCGCCGCGCTGCGACCGCAGGACGTGGGCCCCGTACGCCTTGCGGGAGCGACCGCGGGCTGGCGGGCGGTGGAATGGGACAGCGCCGCCCGGCGGCTGCGGATGCCGCCGGGCATCGCGCTCGACCTCGGCGCGACCGCCAAGGCCCTCGCCGCGGACCGGGCCGCCCACCGCGCCACCGAGGTGGCGGGCAGCGGCGTCCTGGTCAACCTCGGCGGTGACCTCTCCGTCGCGGGCCAGGCGCCACCGGGAGGCTGGCGCGTCGCCCTCGCCGACGATCACGCGGCGCCCGGCACCGGAGGCCGGCCCACGGTGAGCGTCACCGGGGGCGGACTCGCCACCTCCGGCACCACGGTGCGAACCTGGCGCCGAGGGGGTCGCCGGCTGCATCACATCGTCGATCCCGCCACTGGCGACGTACCCGCCCCGGTCTGGCGGACCGTCAGCGTTGCCGCCGTCAGTTGCGTGGCCGCCAACATCGCCAGCACCGAGGCGGTCGTCCTCGGTGAACGCGCCTTGGGCCGGCTGCGCCGGGTGGGGCTGCCCGCGCGGCTGGTACGCGTGGACGGGACCGTCGAGCGAGTCTGCGGCTGGCCCGAGGACACTGCGGGAGGTGCCCAATGACCGGAATCGTCCCACTCGCCGCCGGCCCCAGCCCGCTGTGGTACGCGACCCGGGCAGGCGGCACCGTCGCCCTGGTGCTGCTCACCGCGACCGTCGCGCTCGGTATCGCCGTGGGCGGCCGGTACACACCGCGGCGGCTCGCCCGCTTCGAGGTGAGCGCGCTGCACCGCAACCTGGCGGTACTGACCCTGGCCTTCCTGGCCGTGCACATCGTCACCGCGATCCTCGACACCTTCGTCCACCTGGGCTGGCTGGTGACGGTGGTGCCGTTCACCGCCTCCTACCGGCCGCTCTGGCTGGGACTGGGCACGGTCGCGTTCGACCTGCTGCTCGCGGTCGCGGCCACCAGTGCGATACGGCTGCGCATGGGGCAGCGGCGGTGGAAGACCGTGCACTGGCTGGCCTACGCGGCCTGGCCGGTCGCGCTCTTCCACGCCGCGGGGACCGGCACCGACACCCGGCTCACGCTGCAACTCGCCTTGTACGCCGCATGCGTCGCCCTCGTGGTCGCTGCCGTCTGGTGGCGGCTGTACCGGGCGGGCCCGGGCCGGGTCGCGATGCGGCTCTGGACGGGGGTCACCGCAGCGGCGGTTCCCGTGGTGCTGACCGCGTTCCTGAGTTCCGGGCCGCTGCAGCCGGGTTGGGCGCACCGCGCGAGCGGCCCCGCGCCAGCAGCCACGGGCGCCGTACACCCGGCGCCCGCGCCGACCGATGACGCCGGAGGGTCCGAATGACAGACGCAATGACGGACGGACAGCCACCCCTGCTGACCGGCGACGGGCGTGACGGCATGATGGGCCCGTACGGCTCCCGGCTGCTGCACGGCTGGTACGCCACCGGTGGCGCGGCCGACCTGAACGAGCACCTCGGCCGGTACGGTCCACCACCGTCTCCCCGCTCCACCGACGCGGTCGACCGACTGGTGCGCGCAGTGGAGGACGCGGGACTGACCGGCAGGGGCGGCGCGGCCTTCCCCACCGGCCGCAAACTGCGCACGGTCGCCGGCGGCAGGGGCACCGCCGTGGTGGTCGCCAACGGCATGGAGAGCGAACCGGCCAGCCGGAAGGACGAGATGCTGCTGGACCTCGCCCCGCACCTGGTGCTGGACGGCGCCGCACTGGCCGCCGCCGCGGTGGGCGCCGACGTGGCGCACCTGTGCCTACCGCGCACCAGGCAGAACCAGGCACGGGCTCTGCGCGAAGCAGTCGAGGAACGCCAGAGGCGGGGCCTCGACACGGTGCCGGTGATGGTGCACGAACTGCCCCACCACTACGTCTCCAGCGAGGAGACGTCGCTGGTGCGCTGGCTGAACGGCGGTGACGCCCGCCCGCTGTCGACCCCGCCGCGCCCCTTCGAGAAGGGCGTCGGCCGGCGCCCCACACTGATCGACAACGTCGAGACCCTCGCCCACCTCGCACTGATCGCACGCTACGGTCACGGCTGGTTCCGGAGTGCCGGGCGCCCCGACGCCGCGGGCACCACGCTCGTGACCCTCTCCGGCGCCCTGCGCACGCCGGGCGTCTACGAAGTGCCGATGGGCCGACCGATCGGTGAGGTACTGGACGTCGCGGGGGGAGCCTCGGAGCCGCTCGGATCCATCCTGCTGGGCGGCTTCTTCGGTAGTTGGTTGCCGGTGGACCAGGCCCTGCGAGTCCCGTTCGCCAAGCAGGACCTGGCGTCACTCGGTGCGGGACCCGGTGCCGGAGTGTTCGTGGCGCTTCCCGCCCGTGCCTGCGGTCTGGCCGAAGCGGCCAGGGTGCTCGGATATCTCGCGGCGCAGAGTGCACGGCAGTGCGGACCGTGCCGACTCGGACTGCCGGCCGTGGCCGCGGACTTCGCGGATCTCGCCTGGGGCAGTCCCGACCCTCGGCTGAGGGAGCGGCTGGAGGCCCGGGTGGGACTGCTCGCCGGGCGCGGCGCCTGCCGGCACCCCGACGGCGCGTCACGCTTCGCGGCGACCGCCCTGCGCGTCTTCGCCCACGACGCACGGCACCATCTGAGCCTCGGCCCGTGCGCCGCGGCAGGCCACGAGCCCGTTCTTCCGGTTCCGGACACAGTGGTACCCGACGAGCGGGAATGGAGGTAAACGTCATGTCAGGCACACACTCCCTCGGGATCGATCGCATCGCATGCGACGGCTACGGCCTGTGCGCCGAACTCCTGCCGGAACTCGTCGAGTTGGACGAGTGGGGCTACCCGATCGTGGGATCGGCCCCCCTTACGGGTCAAGCCCTCGGGCACGCTCGGCGCGCGGTGGCCGCATGCCCGGCGCTGGCACTCCGCCTGGACCGGGCGCAGCATCGCGCACCGGACCGGCAGTCGCCCCAGCGGACGTGAACGAGTTCTTGACCCCACGTCAGACATGCTTCTGCCCGCTCCAGCGCACCGCGAGGGAGTTGCGTCAGCACTGCCATCCGGGCTGCGCGGGGCCTGATCACCAGGAGGACGGACGAGTGACCGTGAGCGACGGCAGGGCTCTGGTGGACGGCAAGCCCGAGCGGCCCGGCACGATGTCCGGGGGGCCGGCGGGAAACGAGCGGCTGACCGCAGTGACCGGGGCGGTGCTGCTGGTTCTGTTCGCCGTCGAGGGCGTCACCATCCTCTTCCTCGGGCAACTCCTCACCCTGCACTTCTTCATCGGGCTGCTGCTGACCGGCCCGGTCTGCCTGAAGATCGGCTCGACCGGCTACCGGTTCTACCGCTACTACACGGGAGCGCCCGCGTACCGCCGCCACGGGCCGCCGGCACCGCTGTTGCGCGTGCTCGGCCCCCTGGTCGTCGCCACGAGCGTCGCCGTCCTCGGCTCGGGAGTGGCACTTGCCCTGCTCGGCCCCGACACCGGTCCGCTTCCGGTGCTCCTGCTTCACAAAGCCAGCTTCATCTGCTGGATCGCCGTGATGGCCGTGCACGTCCTCGCTTACGTCTGGCGCCTGCCGCGCCTCATCGGAGCCGACCTGCGCCGCCATCCGGCACGCCACGGGGTCGCCGCCCCGCAGCGCGCCGGACGGTGGGCTCTGCTGGCGGTCGCGGTCGGCGCGGGACTGATCGTCGCACTCGCCGGAGTCCACCTGGTCTCCGCCTGGAGCAGATAGCGCCGCCGCTCCAGTGAACCAACCGTGTTCCAGGTCAGAGAGCAGACGCCGGCTTGCCACCGAATCCGCACCCACGCGCCACCCCTGGCGGACGTGGCGATCCGTGTCGCGGGCGAGGACATCGGCGCCGTCGCGGACGCGGGCGCCGTCACGGTCCTGCGTGGCTCGGTCAAGGGCATGACCACCTCCGGCTCCTGGAACTACGGCCCGAGCGCGTTCGGCGGCCTGCCGACGGACGCACTGTACGGCGCGGCGATCGACGGCTAGGCGGTACGGCTGGGCGGTACACGGCGAGCGGCCCGTACGCGGCCTTCGCCCGCGGCCCTTGTACGCATACGGGCCGACGATGGGCGGCGACGCGTCCGGCCGCGAACCCATAACGAAGCACCGCATGCCCCGGCTTCGTGGCCGGGGCATGCGGAGTCGTCGCTCCATGAGAGGGCGTTAAGTCCGTTTCTGGTAGATGCCTCGCCCGGGTTGGGTAAAGAAACCTTGACGGGTGAGGCGCCCGAGGCGACTGCGGGTGACGTTCATGCACGGTTCGTCGGTGGGCATGCCGAGGAGTTCGTGCCGTTCACGGACCCTGAATGCCGTGGTCTGGTAGGCGGTCGTCCACTCGGGCGGGTCAGCCTCGTCTGCGCCTCCGGTCGGCGCGAGTTCGGCGGTGATCTTTTGGGTGGTGGCCAGGTCCGCGAGACACGCTTCGGCCTCGGCGAGTGCGGCGGTCAGGTGCTCGATCTGCGGCGGAGTTCACTGGCCCGGGCCACGGCTTCGTCGTGCCGTGGGAACCCCGCCGAACTGCGGCGCTCAGGCCCGCTGGTCCGTCGCGCAGCCGTTGAGCATGAGGTCGAGGAGGCGTTCGGCCTGCTGGCGTTGTTCGGGCTTTCCCGAGGCCAGGGCGACGCCCGTGAGGGCGACGAACATGTCGGCCGCGCCGATGTCCGACCGGATGGTGCCGGCGGCGGACCCGGCGTTCAAGAGTGAGGTAAGGGCGGTCATCATCAACTCGCGGCTGTGGCCGCAGGCGTTGAAGCCGCAGTCGACGAAGGTACGCAAGGTGTCGGCCATCCCCAGTCTGGCGGTGGCGTAGTCGATGAAGCGGCCCATCCAGACGCGGAGTGCCTCGTGCGGAGGCAGGGTCGCCAGGAGTTCGGGGACAAAGTCGCACAGCCGGCTCAGTTCGCTGCGGTAGGCGGCCTCGATGAGGACTTCCCGGGTCGGGAAGTTCCGGTAGAGGGTGCCGGTTCCCACGCCCGCTTCCTCGGCGATGCGATGGAGGCGCGCGTCCAGTCCCTGTTGTGCGAAGACGCGTCTCGCGGTGGAGAGGATCTTCTCTCGATTGCGCCGTGCGTCGGCCCGAAGGGGGCGCCCGGTGTCTGAGGTCATGGGACGGCTCTTTCGTCGTGCACGTGTGCCGAATGCCTAACGCCCTGATGACGGCCGTCAGGCGAGGGTTCCTGTGGTATGGACGATCTCGCCTCCCACCACGGTGAGCTCGGAGTAGAGCCCGGGGATACGGTCCTCCGGCACGGCGAAGCAGTCCTCGCTGAGAACCGCGAAGTCGGCATGCGCGCCGGGTCTCAGACGCCCGCGAGTGTTTTCCTCGTAGCTGAGCCAGGCGCTGCCCGTGGTGTAACACTCCAGGGCACGCTCCCGGGACATCCGGTGGCGAGCGGCGCGTCGCGGTATGCCGTCCGCGGAGTTTCCCGTGATCAGCCACCACAACGACAACCAGGGGTTGTGGGAGGAGGCGCGGGTGGCGTCGGTACCGGCTGCCAGGGGAATCCCGGCGGCGATCATGTCCGCGATGGGCGGTGTTGCGGTCATCGAACCGTCGCCCCAGGCCGCCTCCGAAAAGCCGGCCTTGAAGACCTGGTGGTCGTCCAGCACCACACCCGCACCCAACGCGGTGAGCCGGCGCAGGTTGCCCGCGCTGATGCGGTCGGCGTGGGACAGCGAGAACCGCAGCCCCCGCAGCGGGATCCGCTCGTTCACCGCTTCCCAGCAGGTCAGGATCCTGTCGATGGACTCGTCGAGCACCGCATGGATGTTCATCGGCCAGCCCTGTTCGGCGGCGCGGTAGGAGATCCGCTGGAGCTCCTCGGCGGCGTCGTCGGAGATCGAGAACTCCTCGAGCCCTTCGAAGTCGTGGCAGCCGTAGTGCACCACCTCACCGATGCCCGCGAAGCGCAGCATCGGGTCGCCGAACCGGGGCGGGGTGTGCCGCATCCACTCCTCGAGTTGCTTGTATTCCTGCCCGGGGTCCGCCGCGGACAGGAACAGCCGCATCCGCATCGACAGACCGCCGTCGCGCCAGAGCGCGAACAGCGGCTCGTACCGCTGCGGCGGCATGCCGAACCCGCCGGCGTCGACGATTCCGGTCAACCCGAGGGCGTGCAGGTCGGCCAGCATCGCCGCGGTGGAGCGTCGTTCCCTCTCCGGTGTGACAGGTGCAATGGCGCCCAGGACGCGGTTGAACGCGCCCATGCCGAACACCCTGCCGGTGAGCTCGCCGGTCACCGGGTCGCGCTCGAGGTGACCGCCGTCGGGGTCGGGGGTGGCGGCGTCGATGCCGGCCGCGTGGAGCGCCGCCGAGTTGAGCACCGCCACCTCGTACAGCGCCTGCACGTACACCGGGTGGTCCGGAGCGAGTGCGTCCAACTCGGCACGCGTGGGCTCGCGCAATTCGGCGAACTGGCAGGGGTGCCACCCGCCGACGACCCGGATCCATTCCCCGGGGCGCGCCGTCTCGACTGCGGCGCGAAGCCTGGCGAGCGCCGTGGGCAGGTCGGGTACGTCCGTCCAGCGCAGTTCGCTCGCCCAGGTCGCGCCGCCGCGCACGGCGTGCATGTGGCCGTCGATCAGGCCGGGAATCACGCGGCGGCCACGCAGGTCGACCGTGGCCGACCGGCTGCCGGACAAGGCGCGGATCTCCGCGTCACTGCCGTACGCCACCACCCTGCCGTCGCGCACGGCCAGTGCGGTCGGTTCGGGTCCCACCTGTCGGGCACCGCCCGGCCAGACCAGCCCGTTGAGGAAGATCTGATCGGCGGGAGCGGTGTCGGGTGATGTGTCCATGAAACAACCTCGTCGTTGTCGATCGCGCGTCGCCGGGGTACGGGTCAGGCGCGGGGCTGGGCCGCCGATGCGGCCGTGGAGCGGGGGCCGGACCAGGACTCCAGAAGGCGGTCCCGGGAACTGTGTGCGCGTCCTCGTACAGCCCGCAGGTCGTGCCCGGATATCCGTCCGCCCTGCTTGACCACCCGGCCCGCGATCAGCACGGTGTCGACGTTCTCGTTGTCGGCGAGGGTGATGGCCGCGGACACGCTGTTCACGGGCGACAGGTTCGGCCGGTCGGTGTCGAGCAGGATGATGTCGGCCTGCTTGCCGGGGGTCAGCGACCCGATCCTGCTTTCCAGCCCGAGGGTGCGCGCGCCTTCGATCGTGGCCATGCGGACCACGTCCCGGGTGCTGATCGTCAGCTCCGACAGCGTCTCGTCGCGGGAGAGCGCGGCATGGTGCTGCCAGCCGCGCTCGGCTTCGAGCGTGCCGCGCATTTCGGCGAAGAGGCTGCCTCCCACTCCGGAGACCACGTCGATGCTCAGGCTCGGCACCACCCCCGCCGCGCACAGCCGCCCGGTCGCCGGATAACCGTGACCCATCTGCATCTCCACGCGTGGCGAGATCGAGGCATGTCCCCCGGTGTCGGCGATCAGCCGCAGTTCGGCGTCGGTGCAGGTGTTGCAGTGGACGTAAATCAGATCTGGGCCCAGCAGACCGCGTCGGTGCAGTTCCGTGATCGACCGCTGCTTGCCCAGTGCGCCGACGCCCACGTGCATCGAGGCGCGGATGCCCAGTTCGCGGGCCAGTGTGAGATCGGACAGCGTGTCCTCGACCGGCCCGAACTCCGGACCCATGCTGGCCAGCGCGAACGTGACCAGTCCGGCCTCGGAGGAGAAGTAGCGCTCCGCCACCCTTGTCACGTCACGGGCGTACCAGTCGGCGGGCGGCCCTCCGGGGTTGCCGTAACCGAACACCGCCCGGATGCCGGAGTCGACGAGTCCGCGTACGGCCTCGTCGGCGTGATCCGGGCTGCGCATGATGTGGGCCCAGTCCATGACGGTGGTGACACCGGCATCGATGGCCTCCATCGCGCCGAGCAGTTCGGCCACGTACACGTCGTCCGGGGAGAACCTCGGCCCCAGTTCCAGCAGCATGTGGTCGATGTACTGGCCGAGGGTCCAGTCCGCCGCGAGCTGCCGCAGCGCGGCCTGCCACAGATGCCGGTGGGTGTCGATCAGCCCCGGCAGGACGATCCGGTCGGTGGCGTCGATGATGTGCGCATCCGTCGCCGGGATGTGCTCGGCCACGGCCGTGATCGTGTCGTCTTCCACCAGCACGTCACCGCGGGGCAGTTCCCCGATGTCGGGATCGACGCTGTAGATCGTGCCACCCTTGATGAGCGTTCTATGAGTCATCGTTGACCTTTTTCGTTACTCGGACGGCCGTGTCGTCAGCGCCAGATACGGGTGTCGGGCGGAACGTCACCGATGGTGAGCACCGTGCCGGCGGTGACGATTTCGAAGGCGTCTGGGACGAGGTCGGCGACGGCCTTCTTGAGCGGGAATCCGCTGCAGTGCATGGGAGCGACCAGCCGCGGCTCGTAGGCGGCGAGGGCCTTGGCGGTGTTGTCGATCCGGTTGGCGCTGATGCCGGGGTGTCCGGTGTGGAATCCGCCGAGGACGCCGTAGAGCGTGTCGGTGCCGGTGAGGGCTCGCATGTGTTCGATCGAGCTGACGACCCCGCGGTGTCCGCACGGGTCGATGACGATCAGCCCGTGACCCTCGACGTCGATGCCGAGGACCTGGTGGTCGTTGATGTTGTCCGCCTCGACGCGGCCGTCGGCGTGGACGCACAGCCGTCCGGCGGGGGCTTCGAACTCGAAGTCTGCGGTGGTCTGCATCTCGCCCGAGGTGAGCAGGCCAGGGCCGAGCGGGATGGAGTTCCGTGCCTCCATCAGGTGGCCGCCCGATGTCCGGATTCCCTCCCGTGTCAGCCCGATGTTGATCATCGGCAGGGTGGTGTGCGGTTTGACGATCATCCGTGGGTCGAACGCGTCGGGATGTGCGATCACCGGGGTCGGATGGCCGATCGCCTCGAGTACTCCGTTGATGCCGCCGAAGTGGTCGGGATGGCCGTGGCTGAGCACCACCGCCTCCACCTCGTGCAGGTCCACGCCGAGGTGGTGCGCGTTGTGCAGCACGACGTCGGCGGTCAGCCCGGCGTCGAAGAGGATCGTCGTGGAGCTGCCCTCGGTGAACGTCTCCACGAGGAAGCACAACCCGTTCTCGGCGAGCAGTTCGCCGTACCGGGAATTGAAGTGCTGATCCATGTTGTAGCGGCGTACGCGGGGGGTCGACGGCAGAAGGATGTCGATGAAGTTCTCGTCGAGAACGGTGATACGGGCGCCGGCGCAGCGCGTCATGGCGTCGCCTTTCTCAGTGGTCGTGGGCGGCCTCAGGGAACGATGACGACGCGGCCGGAAACCTGTTCCGCCACCGCCGTGTAGGCCTTGTGTCCCTCATCGAGGCCGAACTGGTGCGCGACCGGCAGTGGCCGGAACTCGCCGCGCTCGAAGTAGGGGGTGAGAACGGCCAGACGCTCGGCCGACTCCGTAACGTCGAGCTTGCGGCTGTCCGCACCCAGCATCCGGGCCTCGCGGTGGTAGAAGTCCGGCAGGTTGATCTCCACCGTGGGTGTTCCGACCGCGCTGATGACCACCAGTCTGCCCCGCTGGGCCAGCGAGGCGAGGGCCGCGGCGGTGGTGACGCCGCCGACTGCGTCGTAGACGACCTCGGCTCCCCGGCCGCCGGTGTGCGCAAGCAGGGTGTCGGCCACGGCGTCCGCGTCGGGGGTGAAGGGAACGAACGCGTCGATGATCTCCGCTGCCGGAGTGCCGTCGGCGGGGGGAACCCGGTCGACGCCGAGCACCCGGGCCCCGCGGGTCCGCGCGATCTGGGCGACGGCGCCGCCCACCCCGCCGGAAATGCCGAAGACGACGACGGTCTCACCCCGGCTCAGGTGCGCGATCTCGACGGCACCGAGCCAGCCGATCACGAAGTTGACGCCGACCGCCGAGGCCTCCTCGAAGCTCAGTGCTGCCGGCTTGCGGGCGAGTGCGGTGACCGGCACACGGATGTACTCCGCGTGCGAGCCGTCCAGGGTGAAGCCAACGTCGCCGCCGGTGCCCCACACCTCCACGCCGCGCCACTGCGGTGGACCGTCGACGACGATGCCGGCGAAGTCGCGGCCGGGCACGCGGGGCAGCACCGTGCCCTCCATGATGCCGGCGACGTTCTTCAGGTCGGAGGGGTTGACCGAGGCTGCCCGGACGGCGACCACGGCCGTGCCGTCGGTGGCCAGGGGATCAGGCAGTTCGGCGACCCGCAGGACGTCGGGGCCTCCGAACTGGTCGAAGCGTAGCGCGCGCACGCAGGTGTCCTTTCTGGGCTGATGATCAGCGGGTGGTACGTCCGGTGCGGTGTGGTCACCCTCGAGCCGGGGCGAGGGTGAAGGTCCACTCGACGGTCTGGAAGGGCTCGGGCATCACGGTGCCGTGCGGCGCGGTCTCGCCGGCCTCGTGCTGGACGAAGTCGGCGACCAGCGAGCGCTTGGCGCCGAAGACAGCGTCCCGCTCCAGATACGGGTCGTCGCCGCGGAACAGCATGGTGACCAGCGGTTCGTAGCCTTCGGCGTGGAGCCAGAAATGGATGTGCTCCGGCCGCATCGGTGAGCGCCCGGCGGCGCGGAGGATCTCGCCGCAGGGTCCGTCGGTCGGGACCGGGTAGTACCGCGGCACGATCGAGCGGTACCAGAAACGTCCGTCGTCGTCCGTGTCCAGTAGCGCCCGCATGGCGGGCTCGCCGTGCAGCTTGTCCGCCTGCTGCACGTCGTAGAAACCCTCACTGTCGCTGTGCCAGGTGTCCACGTCCGCGCCGACCACCGGCCGCCCGTCCGGGTCCACCACCGTGCCGCTGAAGAACAACGGCATGCCTGCGACACCGCCGGAGATGTCGGCGCCGTTCTCCGCGCGTGGCCGGCCTTCCACATAGAAGGGGCCGAGCAGGGTGGAGTCGGTGGCAGAGCCGTTGCCGTGGTTGATCTGGTCGACCAGGACGCTGAGCCCCAGGATGTCCGAGAGCAGCACGAACTCCTGCCGGGTCGGAGTGGAGATGCGGCCGACCCGCTCCAGGAAGTCGACCGCGGTGAACCATTCCTCACTGGTGAGTCGGACCTCGCGGGCGAAGTCGTGCAGATGCTGGACGAGCGTCACGAAGACCTCGCGCATGCGCTCGTTCGTGCACCCCTCAAAGGTCTGCTGAACGGCGTCTGTGATCGTTTCCTCGGTCAGATCGATGGACATCGCTCGACTCCTTTCTGTCCGCGTCCTTGCCGAAAAGCATCAGACGGGAGGCTTCATCTCGTCTAGCGAAACCTTTAGATGGTCAACATCTCGATGTGAGATATTGAGAGAATGGAGCTACGTCAGCTGGAGTACTTTGTCGCCGTCGCCGAGGAACGCAGCTTCTCTCGGGGTGCCGAGCGGGCCCATGTCGTGCAGTCGGCAGTGTCGACGGCCATCGCCAAGCTTGAACGCGAGCTCGATATGCAGCTTCTCGACCGGGCCGGGCACCGGATCACGCTGACCCCCGCCGGTGCCGCGTTCCTCGCCGAGGCCCGCAGCACCCTGGCCGCAGCCCGGCGCGCGAGGAATTCGGTCGCCCCGTACCGGGAGCAGCTCGGCGGCAGCGTCGACCTCGGGATCCTGATGTCCTCCGGGCCCCTCGACCTGCCCGCTGCGCTGGGCCGCTTCCACACCCGCTATCCTCTGGTGTCGATTCGGCTGCACCAGGGCGTCACCGGCACAGCCGCGCACCTCGCCGCCGTCGTGGACGGTTCACTCGACCTCGCCCTGGTCGCGGCCACCACGGCATCGAGGCAGGTCACCCTTCGACCGGTCGCCCGCGACCCCATGGTGCTGCTCTGCCGACCCGACCACCGGCTCGGCGACCGCAGCCAGATCCACGTGGCGGACCTTGCCGAGGAAACGGTCGTGCGCTTCGCCGCAGGCTGGGGTATCCGCCTAGAGACCGACGATGCCTTCGCCGCCGCAGGCATCGCCCCGGACGCCCCCTACGAGGTGGCCGACTACGACACCGCCGCCGGTCTCGTCCGCAACGGGCTCGGCATCAGCCTGATGCCCGCCACGCCGGCCGGCCACTACACGGACCTCCGCGCCGTTCCGATCAGTCCCACCATCACGTGGACGCTGTCACTGGCCACCACGGCGCAACTCCCCATATCTCCCGCGGCGGTGGCGATGGCCGACACCCTGCTCGAGGCCTGCCCGCCTTCCTGATGGCCGAGGGGCCGTTCCGTGAGGGTGTTGCCGTCACCGGCATACGGGGGGTGAGGCCTCGCAGCGCTGCGAGTCCGGCGGCCGGCCAGGTCGGGCGGGAATTCTTCGGCGACCGGTGACCGGTGCCGTCGCTCGTCGCCCGGTGCGGCCCGGATCTCACCGAGCGCGGTCCCACCGCGTTCGGCGGCGCCGCCGGCTCCAAAAGCGTCCGCCTGCCCCGTCGACTCATCGCCGCTCGCCCCGGCCGACTCCCCCTCCTGACCGGCACTTTCCTCGGCCGGTCCCGTGCGCTGTTGGGCGCCTCGCGGAACAGCAGCCGAACCGGGATCGCCAGCAGCCGGCAGCACTTGGCGAGGGTCGGCGAGAAGAACGCCACCGGGAGCGAGCCGGCGAAAACCAGGGCCATCAGGAGGCTGCGGCGGACCGCCTCCCTCAGCCGCGCGGGCGCACCATGCGACGCCGCCGGCGCGGGCCTGGCCAGGAGGCGCAGATACATCCCGCAGAGGAGGGCGATGCTCAGGGCAATCGCCGCCGCATAGAAGGCGGTTGCCGTCGCCGTGCCGCCGTACTCGCTGATCAGCCGGGTCGGGAACGGGAGCGTGGCCACGACCGCTACGCGATCATGGTCGTCGGCCGCGGCAGCTGCCTCGGCAATCTTCGCCAGAACCAGTGCCTGCTCACCGGTGTCGATTGCGGGCGCGGTGACGAGTACATCGCTGGCGGGAACGCGCACCTCTACTCCCATGAGGGCGGCGGTGCGGCCGCGCTCGGAGGGATTCAGCCGCAGCCGTTGCCGCACGGGGTGGACAGGACGCTCGACCGCACGCGGATCGAGGCAGCGGTCAAGCCGGACGATCCGCATTTCACGCGGACCCGGCTGCTGTGTCTGGAGAACACGTTCGGCGGCACGGTGATCGAGCCCGAGTATCTGGAGGCAGCCACGGCTGTGGCCCACAAGCACGGGCTGGCGACGCACCTGGACGGTGCCAGGCTGTTCAATGCCGCGGTGGCCGGCGGCGGCGATCCGTACCACGGGGCCCGGAAGATCGCGGAGTGTTTCGACAGCGTGTCGGTGTGCTCAGCAAGGGCTTGGGAGCACCGGTGGGCTCCGGTGTTGCTCGGTTCGCGGGAATTCGTCGGCGAGGCCCGGCGGTGGAGGAAGGTTCTGGGCGGCGGCTTGCGGCAGGCGGGAGTGCTGGCTGCGCCCGCGTCGTACGCGCTGGACCACCACGTCGAGCGGTTGGCCGAGGACCACGCGAACGCCGCCCTGTTCGCCGAGGCCCTCGACGGCGTGCCGGGGCTGGAGGTCGCCGCGGCACGCACCAATATGGTGTTCGCACGGGCCATTGCGGGCGTCACGCCGCAGGACCTGGTGGGGCGGCTGGCGGCAAGGGGTGTGCTGTGCACGGGCGGACCGCAGTTCCGCTTCGCGTTCCACCTCGACGTCTCGCGGGAGGATGCGGAGCGCGCGGCGATCGTGGTGCGGGAGACCCCGGCCGGGTGCACCGCCTGATGGGGTGCAGCGGGGGCAGCCATGCGCGCGGCTGCACTGCCGCGAGATTCCTGGAGTCGGAACGCGCCCAGTGACATACCGTTGCGCGCGATCCCGCTCGCGCTGCAATCGGTGAGCGTTGTGAAGGTCACCCCATTCAGAGAATTTGCTGCTGAATGCGTTCGCCTTCTTCTATTGGACCCCTGGCTGCTGCTCAACGACCCTGGGTTGTGCCGACGTCGCCGCAGTCCCGTAGCTCAGGTATTGGCCGGCATCAGTTCCGCCTGAAAGTCGAAAGAGGTCTCGAGCACATGCACACTCGCCGAATCGGTGACACCGAGGTCAGCGCGATCGGCCTGGGCGGCATGCCCATGTCGATCGAGGGCCGCCCGGAGGAGGCACGCTCCCTCGCCACTGTTCACGCCGCGCTCGACGCCGGTGTGACGCTGATCGACACCGCCGACGCCTATCACCGGGACGCCGGTGAAGTCGGTCACAACGAAATCCTGATCGCCAAGGCTCTCGCCCGCCACGCGCTGGGTGCGCAGATCCTCGTCGCCACGAAGGGCGGCCACCTGCGCCCCGGAGACGGCAGCTGGACGCTGGACGGCTCCCCCAAGCACATCAAGGAGGCCTGTGAAGCCTCCCTGCGCCGCCTTGGCGTGGAGGCCATCGGGCTCTACCAGTTCCACCGTCCCGACCCCAGGATTCCCTACGCGGAGTCGGTCGGTGCGGTGCGGGAGCTCCTCGACGAGGGCAAGATCCGCATGGCCGGTATCTCCAACGCCAACCCGGAGCAGATCCGGCAGGCCAACGAGATCCTCGGCGGCCGCCTCGTCTCCGTCCAGAACCAGTTCTCGCCTGCCTTCCGCTCCAGCGAGCCGGAGCTTCAGCTGTGTGACGAGCTCGGCATCGCGTTCTTGCCGTGGAGTCCTCTGGGCGGCATCTCCCGTGCGCGCGAACTCGGTTCGGCCTACGCACCGTTCGCGCGGGTTGCCGAGGCTCACCGGGTCAGCCCACAGCAGGTCTGTCTGGCCTGGATGCTCGCCAAGTCGCCGGCCGTCGTTCCGATCCCCGGCGCGAGCCGACCGGAGACCATCCGCGACTCGGCAGCGTCTGCGGACCTGAAGCTGACGGACGAGGAAATCGCCGAGC
The DNA here is from genome assembly GCF_020819595.1 of Streptomyces barringtoniae. Taxonomy (GTDB): domain Bacteria; phylum Actinomycetota; class Actinomycetes; order Streptomycetales; family Streptomycetaceae; genus Streptomyces; species Streptomyces barringtoniae. The sequence continues at coordinate 220,842 of NZ_JAJHNP010000007.1, read as the reverse complement.
TGGACAGCGTGTGACACGGTGCAGCTTGCGCTTGACGCCGGCTCGGCCACCGAGTCCGCGTCGCACGAGGGCTCCAAGGAATGCGCACGTACCCGTCGGGATGACGACGCGGAGTGGGCCATGGCGGCCCGCGGGGCCACTGCCTCGGGCGCATGGTCGTTGCCGCGCGCGATCTCGTCGACACCACGGCGCCCCCGGCGCAAGCGGAACTGATCGCCGAGTTCCACGGGGCGGCGGAGCCGACAGAGGCGATCACCTCACGTCGGCACGCAGATGGACTCCCCGGCCCCATGTATGAAGGAGCGGACACGTGAGCGCGGCACCCGTACGTTTCGGCATCGTGGGCAGTGGCTGGCGCGCTGCGTTCCTCGCACGGCTGGCGCGGGCGCTGCCGGAACGGCTGACAGTGGCCGGCGTGGTAACGCGCTCGGCCGCACGGGCCGCACAGGTTGAGGCCGCGTGGGGGGTACCCGCCTTCGGCACGGTCGGCGAACTGTGCAGCATCGGGCCGGAGTTCGTGGTCGCGTCGGTGCCGTGGGACGTCACGCCCGAGGTCGTAAGAGAACTCGTCGAGCGCGAGGTACCGGTCCTCGCCGAAACGCCGCCGGCACCCGACGTTGTCGGGCTGCGGGAGTTGTGGGGCGCCGTCGGGGGCGCGACACGCGTCGGCGGCGGTGCACTCGTCCAAGTTGCTGAGCAGTACCCGCTCATGCCGGGCCACGCCGCTCGTATCGCGCTCGTGAGGCAGGGCCTGATCGGCGAGGTCACGTCGGTCCAGGTGTCCTCGACACACATGTACCACGCGATCTCGCTGATCCGGCACACGCTGGACGTCGGTTCCAGGCCCGCGACGGTGACGGCCCGGGCCTTCACTGCCCCGCTCGCCGACCCGCTGTCCCCCCGCGGCTGGTCGGACGACCTGATGCCCAAGGACGCCGTCACCACCCTCGCGTTCCTCGACTTCGGCGCGGCCCGCACGGGCCTGTACGACTTCACGGACAACCAGTGGTGGAATCCGCTGCGAGCCCGCCGCGTCGTGGTGCGCGGCTCACTCGGCGAGATCGTGGACGACACCGTGGTGCGGATGGCCGATCCACGTAGCCCCGTGGAGTCCCCTCTGATGCGGCGCCGCACCGGCACGGATCTCAACCTGGAAGGCGCCGAGGTGCACCACATCTCCTTGGACGGACGGGTGGTGTGGCGCAACGACTATCTGGGCGCGAGCCTGTCCGAGGACGATCTCGCGGTAGTGGACCTGCTGTGCCGCACGGGCGCATGGGTGCGGGACGCCGGCCCGGAACCGTATCCGCTGGCCGAGGGCTGCCAGGACCATCTGCTGGCGATGGCGGTCGAGGAGTCGGCTCGGACGGGGGCGCCGGTGACGACAGCGGTGGAAGCATGGGCGGCCCGCTGACACCGCCGGCCCGCTGGGCTGCAGGGCCCGCCCCGGCCCTCGCCGCGACGCTCCCGCGACGGCCTCGGCACACACCGTCGGACTCACCGGCCTCCGCCCGCCGTACGCATGCGCGCCACCACCGGCTCAGCCTGCTCCCCAACGAGCCGCCATCCCCCGATGTCACACGTCCCATCGCTGCCGCCACTGCGCGGATGCGCGTTCAGACATACCTCCTCGTGCCCCGTCACCCGCAAAAAGGGGGCGTGACAGAGGTCACCGACATGTGCTGATCAATCTTGGAATGCGAGGCCTTGTCCCGCTGCTGCCCTCAGGGGGCTTGCCTCGTTCTGGGGTTGCGCAGGGCTGGTCACGGGGCCGGAGAGGACCCCAGGCACGCCTTCCTCCATCCGTCCCCGGACCGCTGTCTCGAAAGGTTCCCCTACGCCATGCCACTGGCTCTGCTGGCCCTTGCTGTCGTCGCGTTCGGCGTCGGCACGACCGAGTTCGCCACGATGGGGCTGCTGCCCCAGATCGCTGACGGGATCGGCGTGTCCGTGCCGCACGCCGGCAACCTCGTCTCGGCTTACGCGCTCGGCGTCGTCGTCGGCGCCCCCGTGCTGACGGGCATCGGGGCGCGCGTATCCCACAAGCGGCTGCTGCTGCTCCTGTCCGGGCTGTTCGTGGTCGGCAACACCGCGTCCGCGCTCGCTCCCGACTTCGGCCTGCTCTTTGCCGCGCGCTTCCTGGCAGGTTTGCCGCACGGAGCACTGTTCGGCGTAGGCGCCGTCGTCGCCTCCCGGCTGGTCGCCCCCGAACGGGCGGCACGTGCCGTCTCGAGGATGTTCCTCGGACTCACCATTGCCAACATCGTCGGTGTACCGGCCGGCACGGCCCTCGGACAGCAGCTGGGCTGGCGGTCCGCCTACTACGCGGTCGCCGTCATCGGCCTCGTCGCCCTTGCCTCGCTGGCCTTCTTCATTCCTCACCAGCCACGCGGCCGGCAGTCCGGCATCCGGCACGAGCTGCGGGCGATGGGCAACAAGCAGGTGGCGATCGGCCTGGCCACGGCCGTTGTCGGGTTCGGTGGCTTCTTCGCCGTCTACAGCTACCTCGTGCCCATGCTGACGCACCTGACGGGCATCTCCGACTCCTCGACCACCCTGGTCCTCGCGCTCTACGGCGTCGGCATGACCCTCGGCACTCTGGTTGCGGGCCCACTCACGGACCGCGCTCTGCGGCCGACGCTGTACGCGGGTCTTGCTCTGCTCGCCGCAGCGCTGGTGACGTTCTACTTCACCGTCCACAGCACCGTGCCCGCGCTGGTGACGATCACCTTCATCGGCGCGCTGGGTTCCCTCATCACCACGCCCGTCCAGATGCTGCTCATGGCCAAGGCGCAGAACGCTCCGACGATGGCGGCGGCCTCCAACCACTCCGCCTTCAATCTTGCCAACGCGGGCGGCGCCTGGCTCGGCGGCCTGGTCATCTCGGCGGGCTGGGGCTGGGCCTCGCCCAACCTGATCGGCGCGGCTCTCGCCATGGCCGGTCTCGGCCTCGCCTTCACGGGCGGCCTCATGGACCGGGGCAGTCGTCGCTCCGAGGTGGTCGCTTCGTCCGACGCGGAGGCCGGACAAGTCATGGCAGCCCAACGCATGGGCGCACCTACTCCCTCCCCCCAGCCTCCGGCAGCCCTCGGGGATCGGGGGTAGCGCCCCGGGCCCCGGTGGCCTGCTGGGGCCGGCCCTACCTGAAGTGCTCGTGGATGTCTTGGCCGAACAGCCGCACCGGCAGAGCCCGGTGCGCGAGCGGCTGGCCGCGCCGGCGGTCGTTTCGACGCCTGGACGGATCCACCTTCTGGCCGTCGTCACCCAACAAGGGCGTCGATCCGGCCCGGAGAAACTCCCCCGTACCACTCGTCTCCACCGGTCGCATAGCGGGCGTCGGGATCATAGGGCGAGGAGAGCCCGGCGTCTGCCCGGCGGGAGGTCTTTGCCCTCCCCTCAGAGCACATCCTCGCCGTCGCGGCGGTACTGCTCCACCCAGGCCCGGCGCAGGACCTGGACAGCGGGGACTTCCCGTAACCACGCTGGAGCCTGAGGTGCCCAGACGGCCTCCAGGATGGTGAAGCCCTCCCGGCCAACCTGCTCGGCGGCCCACTCCTGGCGGACGTTGTCGCCCTTGGGGCCACCGCGGAGTCGCCGTTCGTTCCCGCTGGCCGAGTTCCTGAGCTGACCCCGGGCAGGCGTAGTTCGTTGCGCCGCTTGGCCACGGCCATCGGCGGCGTCAGTGCTGTTTGCTGGCAGGTATGCGAACGTCACTCTGGCGCCTGGCTCGGGACCCAGGACGACCTGTCGTGCTCGTTGCGCTGAGGACGAGGGAGTTCGGTCTCGGCGATTGTTACCCGTGGCCCGGCTGCGGCGACCCCAGACCGATACCTTCGGCGACCCGGGCGCCGAGGTTGGGGTCGACTTTCGTCCAGTAGTCGTTGACCGCTCGTTCCTGGACGAAGCGCTCCACCTCCTGACTCAGGTGCGAGACGATGTTTTCGACCAGATGATCCTGGTCCGTCGGCGTCATCACGTCGCGGTAGAGCGTGCCGGGCTGGATGAAGTCGTCGTCGCCCTTGTGCGCCTCGTAGGCCGCGCGTGTGATCTCACCGGCTTCCACGAACCAGCCGGGGTCGCGGTAGCGCTGCGGCTCGCCTCTGGGTCCGCTGTAGCTGTTGGGTGCGTAGACGGGCTGGTCTCCGATGTGGTGGTAGCACATCGGGCCGTCCTTGTTGTAGTTGTGCACCTCGTTGACGGGCCGGTTGACGGGAAGCTGCGCGTAGTTGGGGCCGGTGCGATAGCGGCTTGAGTCGGCGTAGGCGAACATCCGGCCCAGCACCATGCGGTCCGGGCTCGGCCCGATGCCGGGGACGAAGTTCGCCACGTCGAATCCGGCCTGCACGATCTGGGCGAAGAAATTCTCGGGGTTGCGGTCGAGGACCAAGCACCCGACGGTGATCGGCGGGTAGTCGTCGTGCGGCCAGACCTTGGTGATGTCGAACGGATTGAAGCGGTAGTCGGCCGCCTCCTCGTAGGGCATGATCTGCATTTCGAGGCGCCAGGAAGGGAAGTCCCTGCGGGTGATCGCGTTCCGTAGGTCGCGTCGGTGGCAGTCGAGGTCCTCGGCGCGCATGGCTCTGGCCTCGGCGTCGGTCATGTTCTGGATTCCCTGCTCGGTCTTGCTTCACGAAGCGGGCCAGGTCTCCGGGAGATGGTGACCGCCGTCCGCCACCAGGACCGTGCCGGTGACGAAGGAAGCCGATTCATGCGCCAAGAACAGCACGCACGCCGCGATCTCCTCCGCCGTGCCGCTGCGTCCAAACGGCCCCGCCGCGGCGGCCGCGGCCTCGAACTCCAGCTGTGAACCGGTCGCCACATAACCGGGAGCCACGATGTTCACCGTCACGCCGTCCCTGACGACCTCGAGGGCGAGCGCCTGGGACAGCCCCACCAGGCCGGCCTTCGCCGCTGTGTAGGTGGCCTGCCCCGGCATCGCCGTGACCGTTCCCGTGGTGGAGCCGACCGAGACGATCCGGCCGTATCCAGCCGCCCTCATGGCGGGCACCACGGCACGGCACATCAAGAAGGCCGTCGTCAGATTGCGGGCCAGGGCCGCGTTCCAGTCCGCCAGTGACAGGGCGGCGACGTCCCCGTCAGCGTCCCAGCCCGAGGTCACCGAGGTCATGCCCGCATTGTTCACCAGCACATCGACCCGACCCCATCGCTCGAATGCGGCGTGCAGCACGGCATCCGCGCTTCCTTCGAGTGTCAGGTCGGCGACCATACCCACAGCAGCCTCGCCCAATTCCGCGGCCCGCTCGTGGATCCGCTCGGAGGTCGCGCACAACACGACCCGGCCGCCCTCCGCGACAAGTCCCCGCGCCACCGCGGCACCGATCCCGTCCGGAGCTCCTGCGCCCGTGACGATTGCCACCCGGTCCTGAAAACGAGTCATGCGATCCAGCCACTGTGTGTGATTCGGATGTGCGGAGGGAGCGGACCGGCCGTCGAAAGGGGCCGCCGTTGTGGAGTGCTGCTCCCACGGCCACCTCATTCCGCTGTGAGGAGGCAGGGGGCGTGCTGTTGTGACGCTTCACGGAGACCGGCTTGGAGGCCCGAAAGGTCGCGGCTGCCGATCACCGCAAGGACGTCGACGCCTCAGGGGCGGCGCTGTGGCACATTGTCGTGGACCCGCTTGGGGTCGGTGACCGCAACCGGCTCCAGGACCTCCTCGATGCGGGCCATGAGGTCAGCCTCCAGCACGACACCGGACGCCTTGGCGTTCTCCTCGACCTGCTCCGGACGCGAGGCCCCGATGATGGCGGCCGAGACGTTGGAGTTCTGCAGCACCCAGGCCACGGCCAGTTGCGCGAGCGACAGCCCGGCCTCGGCGGCCAGCGGCTTGAGCCGCTGTACGGCCTCCAGCACCTCGTCGCGCATCCACCGCGCGATCATGTCGGCCCCGCCCTTGTCATCGGTGGCCCGCGAGCCCTGCGGGGGCCGGCGACCGGGCTCGTACTTGCCCGTCAGCACACCCTGCGCGATCGGAGAAAACACCACCTGACCCATGCCCAGTTCCTCGCAGGTGGGCACGACCTCACCCTCGATCACTCGCCACAAGGCGTTGTACTGGGGCTGATTGGACACCAGAGGGATGTGCAGTTCCCGCGCCAGCGCGTGAGCACGCCGGATCTGCTCCGCGGGCCACTCGGAAACACCGATGTAGTGAGCCTTGCCGGAGTGGACGATGTCGGCGAACGCCTCCATCGTCTCCTCCAGCGGCGTGGCCACGTCGTACCGGTGCGCCTGGTACAGGTCCACGTAGTCGGTCCGCAGGCGTCGCAGCGACCCTTCGATCGACTCCATGACGTGCTTGCGGGAGAGCCCCCGATCGTTGCGACCCGGCCCGGTCGGCCAGTACACCTTGGTGAAGATCTCCAGCCCCTCGCGGCGCTCGCCCTTCAGCGCATCGCCCAGCACCGACTCGGCACGCGTTGCCGCATAGACATCGGCCGTGTCAAAGGTGGTGATGCCGAGGTCCAGCGCCGCGCGCACGCACGCGGTCGCCGCCTCCGCCTCCACCTGCGAGCCATGGGTCAGCCAGTTCCCGTAGGCGATCTCGCTGATGACCAGACCACTGCGGCCAAGATGACGGTATTCCATAGGGGCAGTCCTTTGTTGTCATGCGCGAGGCAGTCGACACGGCCCGGTGCAGGCGCACCACGGTCTGCCGCAGGCTCGGCACCCGGGCGGTTACCGGAGCGGCGCTTGGCAGGGACTTTCATCAGATCATTTCGTGGGCCCCGGCAACAGCACTTGCCTACTGCTGCTGAACGTACCCCGGACAGGGTTACCCAGCCGCCGGCCGGCCTCGTGCCCCGGCGACCCGGGTGTCTTGGCCAGAGGTAGGCCGAGACACCCCGGATGGCGACGTGGATCCACTGTCTTCCGGCGAGGCGGTGGGCGAGACCCTGGCACCGCACGCACATGCTGGCGGTGAGTGACATGTCCCGGCGCGGGAGAACGCGGCAGTCGTGTTTCCCTGCCCCTCCGCGACTCCGTCAGCCCTTGACTGCCATTTCCCCGAGCAGGGACCAGTCATCCTGCTCCAGGGCCGCGTTGACGATTCGCGGCGTCTCGACCAGGTGGGGTGGCAGGGTCTGCTGCGCCGACTTGAAGTGGTCGGACTGGACATGCGCGGTACCGGCGTCACCGTCCCGGAACGCCTCTACGAGCACATACTCGGTGGGATCGTCGAGGCTGCGCGACCAGTCGAACCACAGACAGCCGGGCTCACTGCGAGTGGCCTCCGTGAACTCACGGGAGATCTCGGGCCACCTCTCCGCGTACTCCGGCTTGATCCGGAACTTGGCCGTGATGAAGATCATTTCACGCTCCCTTCGCATGTGATCTTCACCCATCGTAGGACGACGGGCGACCACCGCGCGTTAGCGTGAGGAGCCTGGCCCCATCGAGATCCTCCTCTCCGTCAACCAGGTCGCCATGGCGTGAGCCGGGCCATGAGCTCCCAGGCCCAGCTCCAAGGCCGCTACCTCGGCGGGCGGCCACCCTACGGCTACCGGATCGCCGACACCGGACCCCACCCCAACCCGTCCAAGGCCGCCGCCGGCCAGCGCATCCACAAACTCGAGCTGGACCCCGCCCCGCCGCCGCACCCGTCGTGCAGCGGATCTTCACCATGTATGTGGAGGGCATGAGCTACAGCGCCATCGCCGCCCTGCTCACCCGGGAAGGCGTTCCCTGCCCCTCCGCCCACGACGCCACCCGCAATCCGCACCGCAAGAAGACCGCATGGCAGCAGGGCGCCGTGCGCGCCATCCTCCTCAACCCCCGCTACACCGGCCACGAGGTCTGGAACAAGCAGCGCAAGGAGGAACGCCTCCTCGACGTCGACGACGTCACCCTCGGCCACCGCACCCACATGACCCACAATCCCGTCGAGGAGTGGATCCCCTCCATCGAACCCGCCCACGAAGCGATCATCAGCACCGATCTCTTCGATGCCGCCCGCACCGTGCGCACACAGCGCGCCCGCAACCAGGGCCGTCAGGAGCGCGCCGGCAAGCGGGGCGCGCGCCCCTACGCTCTGCGCGGCCGGGTCCGGTGCAGCCCGTGCGGGCGCAAGATGCAGCCCGCCACCATCCGCAGCCGCGTCTACTACCGCTGCGAGTTCAAAGAGGAAGAAGCCGCCCTCTACCCCGACCTCACCCACCCACGCACCGTCTACCTGCGCGAAGACATCGTCTGCCAGGCCCTGGATCAGTGGATCGCCCGGGCCTTCGCCCCGGACCGGCTCTCCGCCACCATCGAAGCCCTCACCCACGCGAGCACCGCAGCGAGCACCGCAGAGCCCCAGACCCCCGAACAGACCCAAGCACGCCAGGCGATCAAGGAGTGCGAGCGGCGCCTCGTCCGCTACCAGGCAGCCCTCGACGCCGGAGCCGACCCGGCCGTCGTCACCCAGTGGATCAACGAGGCCCAGCGGGACAAGGACACGGCGCAGAACAAGCTCAACGCGAAACCCGCCGTCACCCGGAAGAAGCAATCCCCGCTCGACGCGCAACAGATCCGGGGAATCACTGAGAGTCTTGGAGATCTTGCACGGCGTATCCAGACTGCCGCCGTCGAGAAGAAAGGTCCGCTCTACGAAGCCCTAGGCATCACTATCAGCTACGAACACGCAACGAAGACCGCGACCGTAAGGTCGAGGCCCTCGTCACCGTATCGTCAATCGTTGTGTCCGAGGGGGGACTTGAACCCCCACGCCCGATAAAGGGCACTAGCACCTCAAGCTAGCGCGTCTGCCATTCCGCCACCCGGACTAGGTGTCTGCCGCCTTGCCGGGGGTGTTCCCCGCGGCGACAGGGACAACAATACCAAGGTTTCGGAGTGCGTTTCACCTGCGTATCCGTCCCGTGGGGGCGGCCCGGGGCGAGCCGGGCCGCCTGGTCGGCGGGCGTGTACGGAATGCATGATTCCGTGTACGTCGTGTGAGGGTCACGGCATGAGGTGGTACTCCGGGAAGTTCCCCGGCAGCCGCTCGTCCGCCGGGCCCCGGGTGACGGCTCGCACCAGAAGATCGCCGCCGACGAAAGCACCCCGCCAGGAGGCGCCGAAACCGCCGAACAGTTCGTCGCGGTCGCCCCGGGAGCGTGGGACGGAGTGCCCGGTCTTGAAGGCGCGGATCTGCGGGGCGAGCCGGTCGTAGGTGGCCCGGTCGTCCGTGGCGAGGGTGGCGACCAGCGCGCCGTTGGACGCGTTCATGGCGGCCAGTAGCTCGGCCTCGGTGTCGACCAGGACGATCGTGTCGACCGGGCCGAAGGGCTCCGCATGGTGCAGCGGGGAGGACGGCGGCGGGTTGAGGAGGGTCACCGGGTGGACGTAGGCGGAGGTGTCCTGGCCGGGCAGGAACCGCGTTTCGTCGGGGCGGCCCCGGTACAGGGGTACGGCGCCCCGGTCGACGGCCTCGGCCACCTGGTCGGTGAGTTCCTTGGCCTTGGCCGCGTTGATCAGCGGGCCGAAGTCCAGCTCGGGGAGTGGGTCGGCCGGGTCCGCGACCGCCAGGGGGTGGCCGACGCGGACCGAGCGGACCGCGGGGAGGTACGCGGCCAGGAACGCGTCGAACAGGGAGCGCTGCACGACGAAACGCGGGTAAGCGGTGCAGCGCTGTTTCCCGTAGTCGAAGAGCTTGGGGATCACGGCGGTGAGCCGCTCCCAGCCGGAGAAGTCCCAGATGCCCCAGGTGTTCAGGCCCTCCTGTTCCAGGATGTGCGGTTTGCCGAGGCCGGCGACCGCCGTGGCGACGTCGGCTCCGGTGTCGCGGCCGCCGACGAAGGACACGCAGCCGATCTCCGGCGCCCGCACGAGTGCCTCGTTCAGCTCGCGGCCGCTGCCGCCGACCAGGGTGACCGGCACTCCCTCGCGGGCGGCCAGCGCCATGGCCAGGGTGAGGCATGCGACACCGCCGTCGGTCGGGGTCTTGGCGATCACGGCGTTGCCGGCCAGGGCCTGCACCAGGGCGGCGTGCACGAGCACGCTCATCGGATAGTTCCAGCTGGCGATGTTGGACACGGGTCCGTCCAGCGGGGTCCGGTCGGCGAGCATGGGCTCGATGCCGTCGGCGTACCAGCGCGCGCCGTCGATCGCCCGGTCGACGTCCGCGAGGGCGAGCCGCCAGGGCTTGCCGATCTCCCAGACGAGCAGCAGGGCGAGCAGCTCACGGTGTGCGGTGAGCGCGTCCAGGGTGGCGGCTGTCCGCGCCCGTCGTTCGGGCAGCGGGATGTGCCGCCAGGCGCGGTGCTGGTCGAGGGCCGCTCGTACGGCCCGCCGGGCGGTGGCTTCGTCGAGCCGCGGGGCTCCGGCGATCGGGGTGCCGTCGACCGGGGTGGTCGCCGGGAGCGTCCGTCCGTCGGGCCGCCAGTCCGCGCCCCAGAGATTGAGGATCCGGTCCTCCCGGAAGGCCTCGGGCGCGGCGGCGAGACAGCGCCGCCAGGCGTCGGCGTAGGCCGTGCCGGGTTTCACAAGCGCGGGGATCGGGCCGGCGGGGCGCTCGGCCGAGTTCGGGGGCGGCGGGTTCGGGGGGAGGGTGGGTGTCATACGTCGGCTCCGCTCTCGGTGCACGGTCGGGGCGGGGTGGGGTGGCTCGGGCAAGGGGTGGGGTGGCTCGCGCAAGGGGTGGGGTGGCTCGGGGATGGCTCGGAGGGGGTCGCTCGGGTACGGGGGTCGAACCCGAGGGGCGGCAACGAGATGGGAGGCAATGGGGTGGGAGGGGAATGAGGAGGGAGGGGAATGAGGAGGAAGGGGGATGGGGTGGGAGGGGGGACGAGGTGGGAAGGGAAGGGGGGCGTCTGGGGACGGGTCAGCCGGCCCCCAGCGCGTCCAGGACCAGTCGCGCCGTCTCCGTCGGAGTACGCCCGACGCGGACTCCGGCCGCCTCCAGGGCCTCCTGCTTGGCGCGGGCGGTGCCGGACGAGCCGGAGACGATCGCGCCGGCGTGGCCCATGGTGCGGCCCTCGGGTGCGGTGAACCCGGCGATGTAGCCGACGACGGGCTTGGTGACGTGGTCGTGGATGTAGGCGGCGGCGCGTTCCTCGGCGTCGCCGCCGATCTCCCCGATGAGGACGACGAGTTCGGTGTCGGGGTCGTCCTGGAAGGCGGCGAGGCAGTCGATGTGGCTGGTGCCGACGACGGGGTCGCCGCCGATGCCGACGCAGGTGGAGAAGCCGGTGTCGCGGAGCTCGTACATGAGCTGGTACGTCAGCGTGCCCGACTTGGAGACCAGGCCGATGGGGCCGGGCTTGGCGATGTCGGCGGGGATGATGCCGGCGTTGGACTGGCCGGGGGTGATCAGGCCGGGGCAGTTGGGGCCGATGATCCGGGTGCCGTTGCGACGCGCGTACGCGGTGAAGGCCACCGTGTCGTGGACCGGGATGCCCTCGGTGATGACGACGGCGAGGGGGATGCGGGCGTCGGCGGCCTCGGTGACGGCGGCCTTGGCGAAGGCGGGCGGCACGAAGACGACGGTGACATCGGCTCCGGTCGACCGGATGCCGTCGGCGACCGAGCCGAAGACGGGTACGGCCCGCCCGTCGAAGTCGACGGTCTGCCCGGCCTTGCGCGGGTTGACCCCGCCGACGACGTTCGTGCCGGCCGCGAGCATGCGCCGGGTGTGCCGCATGCCCTGGCCTCCGGTCATGCCCTGGACGAGGACCTTGCTCTCCTTGGTGAGGTGGATGGCCATGTCCCGGCTCCTCAGACGGTGTGGGCGAGTTCGGCGGCCCGGCGGGCGGCGCCGTCCATGGTGGTGGCCTGTTCGACGAGCGGATGGGCGCGCTCGCCGAGGATCGCGCGTCCGCGTGCGGCGTTGTTGCCGTCGAGGCGGACGACGAGCGGCTTGGTCAGCCGGACGGTGTCGACGGCCGCCACGATTCCCTCGGCGACCGCGTCGCAGGCGGTGATCCCGCCGAAGACGTTGACGAGGACGGACTTCACGGCCGGGTCGGAGAGGATCACCGACAGTCCGTCGGCCATCACCTGCGCGGAGGCCCCGCCGCCGATGTCGAGGAAGTTGGCGGGTCGGGCGCCGCAGCCGGCGACGACGTCCAGGGTGGACATGACCAGGCCCGCACCGTTGCCGATGACCCCGACCTGTCCGTCGAGCCTGACGTAGGTGAGGCCGCGCTCGGCGGCGGCCGCCTCCAGCGGGTCCTGGTGCTCCTCGTCCCGTGCGCCCCAACGGGCCTGCCGGAAGCGGGCGTTGTCGTCCACGGTGACCTTGCCGTCCAGGGCGAGGATCCGCCCCTGTGCGGTGCGCACCAGCGGGTTGACCTCGACCAGCAGGGCGTCCTCGCGGACCAGTACCTGCCAAAGGCGCACGAGGACGTCGACGGTCTGCGGGGGCAGGCCGGCCGCGCTCGCGATCTCCCCCGCCTTGGCGGAGGTTACGCCCTCGGCCCGGTCGACCGGGATCCGCGCCACCGCCTGCGGTCTCGTCGCCGCGACCTCCTCGATCTCCATGCCGCCCTGGGCGGAGGCGATGGCGAGGAAGCCGCCGGCGGTGCGGTCGAGGACGTAGGAGACGTAGAACTCCTCGGCGATGTCGACCGGTTCGGCGAGCAGCACCGTGCGGACACGGTGGCCTTTGATGTCCATGCCGAGGATCTGCCGTGCGGTCAGCTCCGCCGCGGCCGGGTCGGCGGCGAACCTGACCCCGCCCGCCTTGCCGCGCCCTCCGGTCTTCACCTGGGCCTTGACCACGGCCCGGCCCCCGAGCCGGCGGGCGATCCCGCGGGCCTGCTGGGGCGAGTCGGCGACCTCGGCCCGCGGGACGGGGATGCCGTGTTCCTCGAAGAGCTGCCGTGCCTGGTGTTCGTACAGGTCCATGTGTGGCTCCTGTCTGCGAGGTCGTCGCGGGTCCGGCCGTTACTGACTGGAAAGGACCGGACTTCGACGACCGAAAAGTGTGTACGCCCCCTGGACACCACCCACCCGATGCGGGATAACAAGTTTCATACAGTATTCGTCGACTGTATGCAATCTACTGCATACAGCCCTCCACTGTCCGTATGCAGCGCACCGCGACCCGCCCAACCCCCTACGAAAGGGACAGGACTTCGCCATGCCCGACGACACCCAGGACGTGATCTCCGGTGGTCATCTCGTTGCCAAGGCGCTGAAGGCCGAGGGGGTCGACCGTATCTACACCTTGTGCGGCGGCCACATCATCGACATCTACGACGGCTGCGTCGACGAGGGCATAGAAGTCGTCGACGTACGCCACGAGCAGGTCGCCGCGCACGCCGCAGACGGCTACGCCCGCATCACCGGCAAGCCCGGCTGCGCGGTCGTCACCGCCGGCCCCGGCACCACCGACGCCGTCACCGGGGTCGCCAACGCCTTCCGCGCCGAGTCCCCGATGCTGCTGATCGGCGGCCAGGGCGCGCTCACCCAGCACAAGATGGGCTCCCTGCAGGACCTGCCGCACGTCGACATGATGACGCCGATCACCAAGTTCGCGGCGACCGTCCCGGACACCGCCCGCGCCGCCGACATGGTCTCGATGGCGTTCCGCGAGTGCTACCACGGCGCGCCCGGCCCCTCCTTCCTGGAGATCCCCCGCGATGTCCTGGACGCCAAGGTGCCGGCCGACAAGGCACGAGTGCCCCGGCCCGGCGCCTACCGCGCCTCCACCCGCTCGGCCGGCGACCCCGACGCGGTCGAGAAGCTCGCCGACCTGCTCGTGCACGCCGAGAAGCCCGCGATCCTGCTCGGCAGCCAGGTGTGGACGACGCGCGGCACCGAGGCCGCCATCGAGCTGGTGCGCACCCTCAACGTTCCCGCGTACATGAACGGCGCCGGACGCGGCACCCTCCCGCCCGGCGACCCGCACCACTTCCAGCTCTCCCGCCGCTACGCCTTCGCGGGCGCCGACGTCATCGTGATCGTCGGCACGCCGTTCGACTTCCGGATGGGTTACGGCAAGCGCCTCTCCCCCGACGCCACGGTCGTCCAGATCGACCTGGACTACCGCACCGTGGGCAAGAACCGGGACGTCGACCTCGGCATCGTCGGTGACGCCGGCCTGGTCCTGAAGTCCGTCACCGAGGCCGCCTCCGGACGCATCAACGGCGGCGCGGCCAAGCGCAAGGAGTGGCTGGAGGAGCTGCGGGCGGCCGAGCAGGCGGCGCTGGAGAAGCGGTTGCCGCAGCTGAGGTCGCACGCCTCCCCCATCCACCCGTACCGCCTCGTCAGCGAGATCAACGACTTCCTCACCGAGGACTCGATCTACATCGGCGACGGCGGCGACATCGTCACCTTCTCCGGGCAGGTCGTCCAGCCCAAGTCGCCCGGCCACTGGATGGACCCGGGCCCCCTCGGCACCCTCGGCGTCGGCATCCCCTTCGTGCTCGCCGCCAAGCAGGCCCGCCCGGACAAGGAGGTCGTCGCCCTCTTCGGCGACGGCGCGTTCTCCCTGACCGGCTGGGACTTCGAGACCCTGGTCCGCTATGACCTGCCCTTCGTCGGGATCGTCGGCAACAACTCCTCGATGAACCAGATCCGTTACGGCCAGGCCGCCAAGTACGGCAAGGACCGCGAGCGGGTCGGCAACACCCTCGGCGACGTGCCGTACGACAAGTTCGCGCAGATGCTGGGCGGTTACGGCGAGGAGGTCCGCGACCCCGCCGACATCGGCCCCGCGCTGCGCCGGGCCCGCGAGTCGGGCAAGCCGTCGCTGATCAACGTCTGGGTCGACCCGGACGCCTACGCCCCCGGAACCATGAACCAGACCATGTACAAGTGAGGAGCGCCCGTCATGAACGAAACTGCGACCAGGGCTCTTGACGGCATACGCGTCCTGGACATGACCCACGTCCAGTCGGGGCCCTCCGCCACCCAGCTGCTGGCCTGGCTCGGCGCCGACGTCGTCAAGCTCGAGGCACCCACCGGCGACATCACCCGCAAACAGCTGCGCGACCTCCCGGACGTGGACTCGCTGTACTTCACGATGCTCAACTGCAACAAGCGCAGCATCACCCTGAACACCAAGACCGAACGCGGCAAGGAGATCCTCACCGAACTCATCCGCCGCTCGGACGTCATGGTCGAGAACTTCGGCCCCGGCGCGGTCGACCGGATGGGGTTCACCTGGGACCGAATCAAGGAGATCAACCCGCGGATCGTCTACGCCTCCATCAAGGGCTTCGGCGAGGGCCCGTACACCAACTACAAGGCCTACGAGGTCGTCGCCCAGGCCATGGGCGGGTCGATGTCGACCACCGGCTTCGAGGACGGGCCGCCGCTCGCCACCGGCGCCCAGATCGGGGACTCGGGCACCGGAGTGCACACCGTCGCGGGCATCCTCGCGGCCCTCTTCCAGCGCGAGCGCACCGGGCGCGGCCAGCGCGTCAACGTCGCCATGCAGCACGCCGTGCTCAACCTCTGCCGGGTCAAGCTCCGCGACCAGCAGCGCCTGGCGCACGGGCCGCTCGCCGAATATCCCAACGACGACTTCGGCACCGAGGTTCCCAGGTCAGGCAACGCTTCCGGTGGCGGCCAGCCCGGCTGGGCGGTCAAGTGCGCACCCGGCGGCCCGAACGACTATGTGTACGTCATCGTCCAGCCGGTCGGCTGGAAGCCGCTCAGCGAGCTCATCGGCCGGCCCGAACTCGCCGACGACCCCGAGTGGGCGACTCCCGAGGCCCGGCTGCCCAAGCTGAACAAGATGTTCCAGCTGATCGAGGAGTGGTCGTCCACCCTCCCCAAGTGGGAGGTGCTGGAGAAGCTCAACGCGCACAACATCCCGTGCGGGCCGATCCTGTCCACCAAGGAGATCATCGAGGACGCCTCGCTGGCCGCCAACGAGATGGTGGTGCGCGTCCCGCACCCCGAGCGCGGCGAGTTCGTGACCGTCGGCAGCCCGCTCAAACTCTCCGACTCCCCTGTGGACGTGACCAGTTCACCGCTGCTCGGCGAGCACAACGAAGAGGTCTACATCGGCGAACTCGGCCTCGGTGACGAGGAGCTGCGCCTGCTGAAGTCGAACGGAGTGATCTGACGTGGTGGCAGAGGACCGGGAGCTGCGGGTGCGCGCGCTCCTCGACTCGGTGCGCGCCGAGGGCCGTACGGCACTCACGGCGCCCGAGGGCAAGGTGATCGCCGACGCGTACGGGATCGCCGTACCGGGCGAGGAGCTGGCGGCGGACGTGGACGAGGCGGTGGCCGCGGCGGCACGCTTCGGCGGGCCGGTGGTCATGAAGATCGTCTCGCCGGACATCCTGCACAAGACCGACGCCGGCGGGGTCGTGGTGGGCGTGGAGGGCGCGGCGGACGTACGGGCCGCGTTCTGCCGGATCGTGCAGAACGCCCGCGCGTACGACGCCGCGGCCCGGATCGAGGGCGTGCAGGTGCAGGAGCTGCTGCCCAAGGGGCAGGAGGTGATCGTCGGCGCGGTCACCGACCCGACGTTCGGGAAGGTGGTGGCGTTCGGGCTCGGCGGGGTGCTGGTCGAGGTGCTGAAGGACGTGACGTTCCGGCTGGCGCCGGTCACGGCCGACGAGGCGCTGTCGATGCTGGACTCCATCCGGTCGGCGGAGATCCTGCGCGGGGTGCGCGGGCAGGCCGGGGTGGACCGGTGGTCGGTCGCCGAACAGATCCGGCGGGTCTCCCAACTGGTCGCGGACTTCCCGGAGATCGCCGAGGTGGACCTCAACCCGGTGATCGCGACACCCGAGGGCGCGATGGCCGCCGACATCCGGGTGATCCTCGCCGGGAAGCAGCCGGTGGCGAGGAAGACGTACACACGTGACGAGATCCTCGCGTCCATGCGCCGGCTGATGCAGCCGTCGTCGGTCGCCGTCATCGGCGCGTCCAACGAGGCGGGCAAGATCGGCAACTCGGTGATGCGCAACCTCGTCGACGGCGGATTCTCCGGGGAGATCCATCCGGTGAACCCCAGGGCCGATGACATCCTGGGCCGCAAGGCGTACAAGAGTGTCACGGACGTTCCCGGTGAGGTGGATGTGGCCGTCTTCGCCATTCCCGCCAAGTTCGTGGCAGCCGCGCTGGAGGAGGTGGGACGGAAGAAGATCCCCAACGCCGTCCTGATCCCCTCCGGGTTCGCCGAGACCGGCGAGCACCGACTCCAGGCGGAGATCGTGGAGATCGCCGAGCGGTACGGGGTTCGCCTGCTCGGCCCGAACATCTACGGCTACTACTCCACCTGGCAGGACCTGTGCGCCACGTTCTGCACGCCGTACGACGTCAGGGGCGGGGTGGCGCTGACCTCGCAGTCCGGCGGCATCGGCATGGCCATCCTGGGGTTCGCCCGCACCACGAAGACGGGTGTGTCGGCGATCGTCGGCCTCGGCAACAAGTCGGACCTGGACGAGGACGACCTGCTGACCTGGTTCGGCGAGGACCCGCACACCGAGTGCATCGCCATGCACCTGGAGGACCTCAAGGACGGGCGGGCGTTCGTGGCGGCGGCGCGGGCGACCGTGCCCAAGAAGCCGGTGGTGGTGCTGAAGGCGGGCCGTACGGCGGCGGGCGCGAAGGCGGCCGGCTCGCACACGGGCGCGCTCGCGGGCGACGACGCGGTGTACGACGACATCCTCAGGCAGGCGGGCGTCATCCGGGCGCCGGGCCTGAACGACATGCTGGAATACGCCCGCGCCCTGCCCGTCCTGCCCGCCCCCAGGGGCGACAACGTCGTGATCATCACCGGCGCGGGCGGCAGCGGCGTGCTGCTGTCGGACGCGGTGACCGACAACGGGCTGTCCCTGATGGAGATCCCGCCCGACCTGGACGAGGCGTTCCGCCGGTTCATCCCGCCGTTCGGCGCGGCCGGCAATCCGGTCGACATCACCGGGGGCGAGCCGCCGTCGACGTACGAGGCGACGATCCGGCTCGGCCTGGAGGATCCGCGGATCCACGCGCTGGTGCTCGGCTACTGGCACACCATCGTCACCCCGCCGATGGTGTTCGCGGAGCTGACGGCGCGCGTGGTCGCCGAGTTCCGCGAGCGCGGGATCGAGAAGCCGGTCGTGGCGTCCCTCGCGGGGGACGTCGAGGTCGAGGAGGCCTGCCAGTACCTGTTCGAGCGGGGGGTCGTGGCGTACCCGTACACGACCGAGAAGCCGGTGGCGGTGCTCGGGGCGAAGTACCGCTGGGCACGGGCTGCGGGGCTCTTGTGACGGCGGGGGCCTGCACGGCATCGGCCGGGAGGCCCGGGGTTGCCCCCCGGGCGAAACACCGACCGCCGGGCACGAGCAGCCGGGCTCCTGTGACGACCGGAGCCCACACGGCATCGGCCGGGAGGCCGGGGGTTGTCCCCGGGCGGAACACCGTCCGGTGCGGCGCGGGTGGCCGGGCTGTTGGGGGGCGGTTCATGAGCTGAGTGACGCGGGGGCCGGCCGGCGGTGCGCGTCGGTCGGCCCCGGGACCCGCGCGCGCACGAAAGGCAATGGACAGGGGGCGCTGGCCAGAACTTTCGACGCAAGGGGTGCAAGCCGCGAGATGGAAACCATCGATCCCCCCGCTCCCGTGCTGTGCAGGGAGGTGAGGGACCGCAGGGGCCGCGTGTACCGGGTCGGCGAGAGCGACGTCGAACTGCTGGGCCGTGGCCGGATCTGGATGGTCGTCCTGCCCTGGGTGGGCATGGCGGGCATCAGCTGGGCCGCGTACGCGTTCTTCGCGGCGCAGCCCGGTCTCCGTGCCGCCCACCGGTGGGGCGGGGACCTGTACTGGCCGGCCGGCGTGTGGGCGCTCGCCCAGGCGGCCGTCGCCCTCCCTGCCGGGCGGCTGCGGGAGAGCGGCCGGCTCCCCGCCCGTACGGCCATGACCACCGGAGCGCTCGGCACCCTGGCCGGGTACCTGGCGCTCGCCCTGGCCCCCCAACTCGACGTGGCCCGCCTCGCCTTCGCGGTGTGCGCCGGCGTCGGGGCCGGCCTGGTGCACGCCACCTGTCTGACGCTGCCGGGCAGGTGGTGGCCGGAGCGCCGGGGCGGCCCCACGGGAGTTGTGGCGAGCGGGCTCGCCTTCGGGGCCGTACCGCTTCTCCTCCCTCCGGTCGTCGGCGCCGACCCGCGGGTGCTGCTCGCGGTCGCGGGCGCCGGAGGGTCCCTGGCCGTGGCCGGCGCCGGCCGTCTCCTCCGGGACCCGCCGCGGAACTGGTGGCCGCCGCGGCCCGACCCGCTGGCCCTGCCGGCCGATCCCGTCGCCCGCCGGGCACGCGAGAAGAACCCGCCCGCCGTACGCCACCACACTCTCCGGCAGGCGGGCAGGAGCCCGGCGTTGTGGCTGACGTGGCTCTGCCTGCTGGGCATGGCCGCCGTCACCGTGCTGGGCATCCTCCTGCAGGTGCGGTACGCCCAACAGCTCGGTGTCTCGGGTGAGTTGCTGCGGTCGGTGACCGTCGCGGGCGCCGCCGCGGCGGCCGTGGCCGGTGCGCTGTCGGACCGCTCGGGGCGGCGCACCGCCCTGGTGGCGGCCTGTCTGCTGCTGGGCACCGCACAGTTCGGCGTGCTGATCGCGGCCCGCACGGGCAGCGGTGCGCTGCTCCTCGGTTGTGCGGCGGCCACCGGGGCCGCCGGTGCCACGGCCTTGGCGCTGGTCACCGCGCTGGCCGCGGACCTGTTCGGTGAGAACCACCACGCGAGCGTCCACGGACTGCTCACCGGCGCCTGGCTCCTGCCGGTCGCCGCCGGCTGCGGCACGGGGGCGGCCGGGTACGCCGCCCGGGACCCGCACGCCGCGTTCCTCCTGGCGGGCTGCACCGGGCTCGCCTGCGCCGCAGTGGCGCTGTTCCTCAGAGCGCCGGGCAGGCTCAGCGTCCGGCGCATCGTCCCCAATCCCCACCCCCTCGGCGAGGAGATGGCCTGACATGACGGCTGATCCCACAACAAGGAACACGCCGGCCGATCCCGGCGCGGCGAACCGCTCGTACCGCGAAGTCACCGACTCCCGGGGGCGGGTCTACCGCGTCGGCGAGACGGACCGCGACATACTCGGCCACTCGCGCAAGCTCATGGTGTACCTGCCGTGGATATCGATGATGGCCATCAGCGTCTCGGAGTACGCCTACGGCTCCGCCGAGGACACCCTGTCCGCAGCGCACGGCTGGACCCAGAGCAACACGTTCTGGATCCTCAGCGTCTGGGTGTTCTTCCAGGCCGGCATCGCCTTCCCGGCGGGCTGGCTGCGGGAGAAGGGCATCCTCACCGCGCGCCGCGCGATGTACCTCGGCTCCGCGATGTGTCTGCTCGGCTTCCTGGCGCTGTCCCACCTGGACGACGTGTTCCTGGCGATCCTCGGTTTCGGTGTCGTCGGCGGCGTCGGCTCCGGGCTGATCTACGCGACCTGCATCAACATGGTCGGCAAGTGGTTCCCGGAGCGGCGCGGCGCGAAGACCGGCTTCGTCAACGGCGGCTTCGCGTACGGCTCGCTGCCGTTCATCTTCATCTTCAACTACGCCTTCGACACGGGCAATTACAACGAGGTGCTGGATCTGATCGGGGTCTACGTGCTGATCGTGGTCGCCGTGTGCGCGTGGTTCTTCAAGGACCCGCCGAAGAACTGGTGGCCGGCCGACGTCGACCCGCTGTCGTTCTCGGGGAACACCCGCAGCGCCGTGAGTCTGACCAAGAACCCGCCAGCCGTACGGCAGTTCACGCCCATGGAGGCCGTCCGGACCGGCATGCTGCCGCTGATGTGGATCACCGTGGTGATGACCGCCGGGGTGTCGATCTTCGGGATCTCCTTCCAGGTGGACTTCGCCAAGAAGATCGGCTTCGGGCCGCTGGTCGCGGCGTCGTCGATGGGCGTGATGGCCGTCATCAACGGCGTGGGGCGGGCCGCGGTCGGGTGGCTGTCGGACCGGTGGGGCCGCAAGACGACCCTGGTCTTCGTCATCGTGGTGCTCGGGCTCGCCCAGTTCGGCGTCATCTGGGCCGGTGACGTAAAGAGCGAGTGGCTGTTCCTGTTCTTCGCCTTCCTCTCCGGTTTCGGCGGCGGCGCCTTCTACCCGATGTTCGCGGCGCTGACCCCGGACTACTTCGGCGAGAACTACAACGCCACGAACTACGGCCTCGTCTACAGCGGCAAGCTGGTCAGCGGCCTGTTCGGCGGCGGCCTCGGCTCCATGGTGGTCGGCGCCTGGGGCTACAACGGCGCCTACGCGCTGGCCGGCGGGGTGTCCATGGTGGCGGCGGCGATCGCCCTGCTGCTGCGCCAGCCGGGCGGGGACAGCACCGGGCGGACCGAGCGGACCGCCACGACACCGAGGACACAGCCGACGTCCTGAGCGCAGCCGGCAAGGCCGCCCTGTGGATGTTCCCCCTCTGCGATCCGCTCATCGGTCGCCGGAGGGGGATCTCCGCATGCCGGTTCCGGACGGCGCGCCCGCGATCCCCCGGATCTTGACCATGCGGGACGTGGAGGCAGGCCGAGACCTCGTTCCGGGCACCGCGGGCCCACCGGCGGCCGTCGGCCGGCGATGAACGCGTGCTACCACGCCTTCCTGCCGACCCCGCTCGGCATCGCCCAGTGCGCGGGCGACGCGGTCTTCCGTACGGCCGACCGTGTACCTGTCTGCGGTGAACTCCCGCCGCAGATGGCCGCGTTGGCGATCAGGACCCGTTGCGCTCGTGGTAGGAGCGGCGGGTGTGTTCCGTGTGGGTGCGCATCAGTTGCGCGGCCCGCTGTTCGTCGCGGGCGGCGATCGCGGTGATCAGTTCGCGGTGCTCGATCCAGGACTGGCGTCCGCGCTGGCGGGCCACCGGGGTGTAGTACCAGCGGACCCGGCGGTCGACCTGGGCGGCGAGTTCGGCGAGGACCGCGTTGCCCGCCAGTTCCATGATCTTGGTGTGGAAGGCCGCGTTGAGGGCGACGGCGCGGTCCACGTCGTCGGCGGCGACGGCCTTCTCGCCCTCGGCGCACAGCTCCTCCAGCGCGCCGACGCCCGGGGCACCGGCGTGCGTGGCGGCCAGCCGGGCCGCCTCCGCCTCCAGCAGGGTGCGGACGGTGAGGAGCTGGTCGGCCTCCTCCTCGGTCGGCTCGTGCACGAACGCGCCCTGTGCGGGCCGCAGATCGACCCAGCCCTCGGTGTTGAGCCGCTGCAGTGCCTCGCGCACCGGCTGCCGGGAGACGCCGAGGTGTCCGGCGAGCTCGCTCTCGACCAGATGCTGGCCGGGCTGCAGTGCGCGGGTGGTGATGAGCTCCAGCAGTGCCTCGTAGACGCGCTCGCGCAGCGGTCCGGGGCGTTCCAGCCTGGGCACCGCCCCCTGCGGCAGTCCGGTCGGCAACATCGCGGTCCCCCTCCTGGGCAGGTCCGGCTGTGTGGACGCTGGACGCTCAGTATCGATTGTCTTTTGTCTACAGTCTACGGTGCACAAAATCCAGACCTGTTTGCGCCCACTTCGCCGTTCAGGGGCAGCGTACGACCTGCCCGGCGTAGGACAGGTTGCCGCCGAAGCCGAACAGCAGCACCGGATCGCCGGCGCTGAGCGCCCCCCGCTCGAGCAGCTTGGAGAAGGCGAGCGGGATGCTGGCGGCCGAGGTGTTGCCGGATTCCGTGACATCGCGGGCGACCACGGCGTTGACGGCGCCGAGCTTCTCGGCCAGCGGCTCGATGATGCGCAGGTTGGCCTGGTGCAGGACGACCCCGGCGAGGTCCTCGGGGGCCACCCCGGCCCGTTCGCAGGCGCGGCGGGCGACGGCCGGAAGCTGAGTGGTGGCCCAGCGGTAGACGCTCTGCCCCTCCTGCGCGAACCGCGGCGGGGTGCCCTCGATCCGCACGGCGTGCCCCATCTCCGGCACCGATCCCCACAGCACCGGCCCGATGCCCGGCTCCTCCCCCGGCGGGCAGGCCTCGACGACGGCGGCCCCGGCCCCGTCGCCGACCAGCACACACGTGGTGCGGTCGCTCCAGTCGGTGACGTCGGACATCTTGTCGGCGCCGATGACCAGCGCGCGGGCGGCCGCGCCGGCCCGGACGGTGTGGTCCGCGGTGGCCAGCGCGTGGGTGAACCCGGCGCACACCACGTTGACGTCCATCGCGGCGGGCTGCGGGATGCCGAGCCGGGCCGCGACCCGGGCGGCGGTGTTCGGGGAACGGTCGATGGCCGTGGAGGTGGCGACCAGGACCAGGTCGATGTCGCCGGGGGTCAGACCGGCGGCAGCGAGGGCCTTGGCGGCGGCGTGCGCGGCCAGCTCGTCGACCGGCTCGTCCGGTCCGGCGATGTGCCGGTTCCGGATGCCGACCCGGCTGCGGATCCACTCGTCGCTGGTGTCGACCATGCCGGCCAGGTCCTCGTTGGTGAGTACCCGGGCGGGCTGGTAGTGACCGATGGCGGCGATGCGCGAGCCGTGCATGGCGGAAGTCCCCTCGTGGCCGTGGGTAGCGGGATCCACCAGTCTGATCAGTGACCCACGGGTACGACGGCAGGTGAAGCCACAGGAATCGGGCGTCCGAGTTGTCGGCTTCCCTCAGACCCTCGGACGCCCGAGCACTCACCCTGTGAACAGCTGCGTCGCCTTCTGCACGAGTTCGTACACCCCGTAGGCTAGGGGCGCCCCCACCCACAGCCAGGCGAGGGCGATCAGGCCCCGGCGGCTAGGCGGGCTGCTGGCGCTGGGCATCTGCGGCCTCCCTCTGGGCGGGGATGTGGTGGCGGGTGTGGACGGGCCGGACGAGTTCGTTGGCGACGAAGCCGACGACGAGCAGGCCGATCATGATGCCGAACGACAGCCCGTACAGCGCCGGGCCGTGCTTCCCGGCCTCCTTCTGCCGGTCCGCGATCCAGTTGACGATCAGCGGTCCGAGCACGCCCGCGGTGGACCAGGCGGTGAGCAGCCGGCCGTGGATGGCGCCGACCTGGTGGGTGCCGAAGAGGTCCTTCAGATAGGCGGGGACCGTCGCGAAGCCGCCGCCGTAGAAGGAGAGGATCACGAGCGCGCACAGCACGAACAGCGGCTTCGCCGAGTCCCCGAACAGGGCGATGAGCAGGTACATCAGGGCGCCGACGCCGAGGTAGCAGCGGTAGATGTTCTTGCGGCCGATCCGGTCGGAGGCGGACGACCAGCCGATCCGGCCGGCCATGTTGGCCGCCGACAGCAGCGCGACGAAACCGGCGGCCGCGGAGGCCGACACCGGCGTGGAGCTGTCCGCGAAGAAGTCCGTGATCATCGGGGCGGCCTTCTCCAGGATGCCGATGCCGGCGGTCACGTTGGTGCACAGCACGACCCACAGCAACCAGAACTGGGGGGTGCGCAGCGCGCTGTTGGCGGACACCTGCACACCGGCGACGGAGCTCGGCCCGCTCGCACCCGCGCCGGGCGTGTCCCCGCGGGGCACCCGCACGAGGAACACGCCGAGCGTCATGAAGACGGCGTACGACAGTCCGTGCACCAGGAACGCGAGGGCGATCCCGGAGTGGCCGGTGCCGAAGGAGGAGAGCATCTGCGCCGACCAGGGCGAGGCGATCAGGGCGCCGCCGCCGAAGCCCATGATGGCGATGCCGGTGGCCATGCCGGGCCGGTCCGGGAACCACTTGATCAGGGTGGAGACGGGCGAGATGTACCCGATGCCGAGGCCGATCCCGCCGACGAAGCCGTAGCCGAGGACGATCAGCCAGTACTGCTGCGTCTGGGCGCCGAGCGCGGAGATCAGGAAGCCGGAGGAGAAGCAGACGAGGGCCACGGTCATCGCCCAGCGCGGCCCGTTGCGCTCCACGAGCGTGCCGCCGAACGCGGCGGACAGGCCGAGCATCACGATCGCGAGCTGGAAGGGCAACGCGCTCTGGGTGCCGTCGAGATGGAGCGCGGATTCCAGCGGCGGCTTGAACACGCTCCAGGCGTAGGCCTGCCCGATGGACAGATGGACGGCGAGGGCGGCGGGCGGGACGAGCCAGCGGCTCCAGCCCGGGGGTGCGAGAGGGGGGCTCATGCCCGCGGACGGTAGGGCGGGCGGCGGGAGTTGAGAAGGGCGCGGTCGACCGTATGCGGTGAACGGTGTCCCGGAGGCGCTCAACGGTCGCGCGCGAACCCTTGCTCAGCACCATTCCATACTGTAGACAATATTTCGTCGACAGCATCCAGCCGACGAGCGTGCTCGCGTCGGCCCTGATTCCCCTCTCCGCGGTATCCCTCAAACCGAACGGAGTGCTCCCGTGAAAGTGGCAGTTCTCGGCGCCGGCGCCATCGGCGCCTACGTCGGTGCCGCGCTCCACCGCGCCGGCGCCGATGTGCATCTCATCGCCCGTGGACCGCATCTCGCGGCCATGAGGCAGCACGGAGTGCGCGTGCTCAGCCCGCGCGGCGACTTCACCGCGCACCCCCACGCCACCGACGATCCCGGCGAGGTCGGCCCGGCGGACTACGTCTTCCTCGGCCTGAAGGCCAACGCGTACGCGGCGTGCGGGCCGCTGATCGCACCGCTGCTGCACGAGCGCACCGCGGTGGTGGCCGCGCAGAACGGCATCCCCTGGTGGTACTTCCACCGGCACGGCGGCCCCTACGACGGCCACCGCCTCGAGAGCGTCGACCCGGACGGCGCCGTCAGCCGCGTCCTCGCCCCCGAGCGGGCCGTCGGCTGCGTCGTCTACGCGGCCACCGAACTCCAAGGACCCGGCGTCGTACGGCATTTGGAAGGCACCCGGTTCTCCCTCGGCGAGCCCGACCGCAGCATCTCCGCGCGCTGCCTGGACCTCAGCGAGGCCATGCGGACCGGCGGGCTGAAGTGCCCGGTGGAGACCGACCTGCGCGGGGACATCTGGGTCAAGCTGCTCGGGAACATCTCGTTCAACCCGATCAGCGCCCTGGCCCGCGCCACCATGCGGCAGATGTGCCTGCACGGCGGCACCCGCCGGGTCATCGAGACGATGATGCGCGAGACGCTGTCGGTCGCCGAGGCCCTCGGCTGCACGGTCGGCGTCTCCGTCGAACGCCGGCTCGCGGGCGCCGAACGCGTCGGCGACCACCGCACCTCCACCCTCCAGGACCTGGAGCGCGGCAAGCCGCTGGAGCTGGACGTGCTGCTCGCGGCCGTCGTCGAACTCGCGGAGATCACCGGCGTGGAGGTGCCCACCCTGCGCACCGTGCACGCCATCTCGGACCTGCTCGCGCTGAGGAGCGCCGCATGAGGAACATGCCTGAGGAGCGCCGCATGAGGAAACGGCAACCGAAGACCTACACCCGGCTGACCCACCCGCTGGTCCGGGACAGCCGCGACGAACCGTTCCGTCAGGCGAGCTGGGAGGAGGCGCTGGACCGGGCGGCCCGGGGCCTCGCCCGCAACAAGGGCGCGTTCGGGATGTTCTCCTGCGCCCGCGCCACCAACGAGATGAACTACGTGGCCCAGAAGTTCGCCCGGGTCGTCATGGGCACCAACAACGTCGACTCCTGCAACCGCACCTGCCACGCCCCGAGCGTCGCGGGCCTGTCGGCGGCGTTCGGCTCCGGCGGGGGCACGTCGTCGTACGAGGAGATCGAGCACACCGACGTCATCGTGATGTGGGGGTCCAACGCGCGTTTCGCGCACCCGATCTTCTTCCAGCACGTGCTGAAGGGGATCAGGAACGGCGCCCGGATGTACGCGGTCGACCCGCGGCGCACCTCCACCGCCGAGTGGGCGGAGAGCTGGCTCGGGCTGAACGTGGGCACGGACATCCCGATGGCGCACGCGATCGGCCGCGAGATCATCCGGGCCGGTCTCGCCAACGAGACGTTCGTCGAGCGGGCGACCACCGGCTTCGAGGAGTACCGCGCGCTGGTCGAGCCGTGGACGCTGTCGCTCGCCGAGAAGGTGACCGGCGTACCGGCCCGCGCGATACGGGAGCTGGCGCACGCCTACGCCCGCGCCGAGCGTGCCCAGCTGTGCTGGACGCTGGGCATCACCGAGCACCACAACGGCACCGACAACGTCCGCGCGCTGATCAACCTGTCCCTGCTCACCGGCCACGTCGGCCGCTACGGCTCGGGTCTGCAGCCGCTGCGCGGGCAGAACAACGTGCAGGGCGGCGGCGACATGGGCGCGATCCCCAACCGGCTGCCCGGCTTCCAGGACATCCTCGACCCCGATGTCCGGCTGAAGTTCGAGTCCGCCTGGGACACCGTCGTCCAGCCGCACTACGGGCTGAATCTCACGGAGATGTTCGAGGCGATGGAGGAGGGGAGTCTGCGGGCCGTGTACTGCATCGGGGAGAACCCGGCGCAGTCGGAGGCCGACAGCGAGCGGGCCGTACGGCGGCTGAAGGCGCTGGACTTCCTCGTCGTGCAGGACATCTTCCTCACCAGGACGGCCGAACTGGCGGACGTCGTGCTGCCGGCGACCGCCGGGTGGGCGGAGACCGAGGGCACGACCACCAACAGCGAGCGCCGGGTGCAGCGGGTGCGGCGTGCGGTCACCCCGCCCGGGGAGGCCCGCGAGGACATCCACATCATCTGCGAGCTGGCCGCCCGGCTGGGCCACGACTGGAAGTACGCCGACGCCGAGGCCGTCTGGAACGAGCTGCGCTCGGTGTCCCCGGACCACTACGGGATGACGTACGAGCGGCTGGAGGAGCACCGGGGCATCCAGTGGCCCTGCCCCAGCACCGACCGGCTCGAACCGACGTACCTGCACGGCCGGTTGTGGGAGTCCGAGCCGGACATGCGGGGTGTGCCGGCACCCTTCGGGCTGGTGCAGCACGATCCGCCGGTGGACCTCACCGACGAGGAGTACCCGATCCGGCTGACCACCGGGCGGCGCCTGGACTCGTACAACACCGGTGTGCAGAGCGGCGGTTTCGCCTCCCCGCTGCGCCGCGGCGAGTACGTCGAGCTGTGCCCGGAGGACGCCGAGCGCCACGGGGTCGTGGTCGGCGAGGAGGTGCGGGTCGTCTCGCGGCGCGGATCGGTGCTGGCGCCGGTGTGGGTCGACACCGCGCTGCGGCCCGGGCTGGCCTTCATGACCATGCACTTTCCCGACGAGGTGGACACCAACCAGCTGACGATCGAGGCCAACTGCCCGATCGCGGGGACGGCGGAGTTCAAGGCGTCGGCGATCCGCATCGAGAAGCTGCCCGCAGCGACGTACGTGAGGTGACGTGAGTGGACCTGCACTTCGGCGACGGCAAGCCGACGGACGAGGAACGGGCCGCCGTGGACGCCCTGTTGGGCCCGCCCGAGTCCTCCTGGGAGGGCGCCGACCGCAGCGACGCCGACCTTCGGTGGGCGCGCGGCGGGCGGGCGGCCCGGGACCGGCGCGATCTGCTGCTGCCGGGGCTGCACGCCCTCAATGACCGGGTCGGCTGGATCAGCGAGGGCGGCCTCGGCTATCTCTGCCGCCGGCTGACCGTGCCGCCGGCCGAGGCCTACGGGGTCGCCACCTTCTACGCCATGTTCTCCCTGAAGCCCCGCCCGGCGACCGTGCTGCACGTGTGCACCGACCTGGCCTGCGCGGCCGCCGGAGCCGAGGCGCTGTGCACGGGCGTGGAGGAAGGTCTCGGCAGCGGGGCCGGGGTCGAGCGCAGTCCCTGCCTGGGCCTGTGCGAACGCGCTCCGGCGACCCTCGCCGTCCGGGCGGGCGATCCGGTGCGTACGGCGGTGGCGGCACCGGCGACCGTGGACGAGGCCGTACGCGCGGCCGCCGCGCCCGACTCGGCACCGGAGGAACCTGAGGCGGTCATGGCGGTGCCTCAGGCCGGCCGGGATGACCTCGTGCTGTTGCGGCGCGTGGGGGTCGTCGACCCGGCCTCCCTGGACGACTACCGCGCGCACGGCGGGTATACGGCGTTGCGCCGGGCCTTCGAGCTGGGGCCGGCCGAAGTCATCCGCGAGGTCACCGACTCCGGCCTGGTCGGCCGCGGCGGCGCCGCCTTCCCCACCGGCCGCAAATGGCAGGCCACGGCGTCCCAGCCCGACCACCCGCACTACCTCGTGTGCAACGCCGACGAATCCGAGCCGGGCACCTTCAAGGACCGCGTGCTCATGGAGGGCGACCCGTACGCGCTGGTCGAGGCGATGACCGTCGCGGCGTACGCGACCGGCGCCCACAAGGGCTACCTCTATCTGCGCGGCGAGTACCCGCGCGCCCTGCGCCGCCTGGAGCACGCGATCGGGCAGGCACGCGCGCGTGGGTTCCTGGGGGACGACGTCCTCGGTCAGGGCTACGCCTTCGACATCGAGATCCGGCGGGGCGCGGGGGCGTACATCTGCGGTGAGGAGACGGCCCTGTTCAACTCCATCGAGGGCTACCGGGGCGAGCCGCGCTCCAAGCCGCCGTTCCCGGTGGAGAAGGGGCTGTTCGGCAAGCCGACGGTCGAGAACAACGTCGAGACGCTGGTCAACGTCCTGCCGGTCCTGACCATGGGCGCCCCGGCGTACGCGGCGATCGGCACCGAAAGGTCGACCGGGCCGAAGCTGTACTGCGTCTCCGGGAGCGTGGCGCGGCCCGGTGTCTACGAACTCCCCTTCGGTGCCACGCTCGGCGAGCTGCTCGGACTGGCCGGGGTCCGGGAGGGGTTGCGGGCGGTGCTGCTCGGCGGCGCGGCGGGCGGGTTCGTCCGGCCCGACGAGCTGGACATCCCGCTGACGTTCGAGGGCACCCGTCAGGCGGGCACCACGCTCGGCTCGGGCGTGGTGATGGCCTTCGACGACAGCGTGCCGCTGCCCCGGCTGCTGCTCAGGATCGCCGAGTTCTTCCGGGAGGAGTCCTGCGGGCAGTGCGTGCCGTGCCGGGTCGGGACCGTCCGGCAGGAGGAGGCGCTGCGCCGGATCGCCGAGCGGACCGGGGCCGCGGCCGCCGACGACATCGCCCTGCTGCGGGAGGTCGGCCGGGCGATGCGGGACGCCTCGATCTGCGGCCTGGGGCAGACCGCCTGGAACGCCGTGGAATCCGCCATCGACCGTCTGGGGGCGTACGCATGACCGTCACACCGCTGGGGATCCCGCGCCGGCTGCTGGAGTGCACCATAGACGGCGAGCCCGCGCGGGTCCCGGAGGGCTCGACCGTCCTGGACGCCTGCCGGGCGGCCGGGAAGGACGTCCCGACGCTGTGCCAGGGCGACACGCTGCGCCCGAAGAACGCCTGCCGGGTGTGCGTGGTGGAGGTCGAGGGCTCGCGGACGCTGGTGCCGGCCTGCTCGCGCAGGGCGGAGCCGGGGATGGAGGTCCGCACCGACAGCGAGCGCGCCCGGCACAGCCGGAAGATCGTCCTGGAGCTGCTCGCCTCCTCGGTCGACTTGTCGACCACGCCGAAGGCGGCCGAGTGGATCAAGGAGTACGAGGCGAAGCCGGACCGCTTCGGCCCCGACGCGGCCCGGGTGAACGAGGAACCGAGGATCGACAACGAGCTGTACGTACGCGACTACGGCAAGTGCATCCTGTGCTACAAGTGCGTCGACGCCTGCGGCGACCAGTGGCAGAACTCCTTCGCGATCTCGGTCGCCGGGCGCGGTTTCGACGCCCGGATCGCCGTCGAGCACGACGCTCCGCTCACCGACTCGGCGTGCGTGTACTGCGGGAACTGCGTCGAGGTGTGCCCGACCGGGGCGCTCGCGCCGAAGACGGAGTTCGACATGCGGGCGGCGGGCACCTGGGACGAGTCCCGGCAGACGCGGACGTCCACGGTGTGCGCGTACTGCGGAGTGGGCTGCACCCTCACGCTCCATGTGCAGGACAATGAGATCGTGAAGGTCACCTCGCCGCACGACAACCCGGTGACCCACGGCAATCTCTGCATCAAGGGCCGTTTCGGCTACCAGCACGTACAGAACCGGGGCTGATCAGGACATGGGACGAGTCACGGAACGACGCAAGGTCCTCCGCATCCGGGACGGGGCGCTCTCCACCCGGCCGGACACACTCGTCGCCGAGGAACCCCTGGAGATCCGGCTCAACGGCAAGCCGCTCGCGATCACCATGCGCACACCCGGCGACGACTTCGCGCTGGCGGCGGGCTTCCTGGTGAGCGAGGGCGTCCTGGCCACCGCGGACGATCTGCAGAACATCGTCTACTGCGCGGGTGCGACGGCGGACGGCTCGAACACCTACAACGTGGTCGACGTGAAGACCGCGCCCGGCGTCGCCCTGCCGGACTTCACCCTGGAGCGGAACGTCTACACGTCCTCCTCGTGCGGCCTGTGCGGCAAGGCCAGCCTGGACGCCGTACGGACGACGGCGCGCTTCCCGATCGCCGACACTCCCCCGGTCCGGGTCGCCCCGGAGCTGCTGGCGAGCCTCCCCGACCGGCTGCGGGCGGCCCAGCGGGTGTTCGACCGGACCGGGGGCCTGCACGCGGCGGCCCTGTTCTCCGAGGCCGGCGAGCTGCTGGACATACGGGAGGACGTGGGCCGGCACAACGCGGTCGACAAACTGGTCGGGCGGGCGCTGCAGAACGGCGGGCTGCCGCTGTCGCGGGCGATCCTGCTGGTCTCCGGGCGGGCCTCGTTCGAGCTGGCGCAGAAGGCGGTGATGGCGGGCATCCCGGTGCTGGCCGCGGTGTCGGCGCCGTCGTCGCTGGCGGTGGACCTGGCCGCGGAGACGGGTCTGACGCTGGTGGGGTTCCTGCGGGGCAGCTCGATGAACGTGTACGCGGGCGAGCACCGCATCGCCCTGCGGGAGGCGGCCGCCCAGGGCTGAGGTGCCTCCCCGCGGCACGGCGGCGGGGCCCGGACCGGCGGGGAGCGCCCCCTGCGCCGCCGGGCCCCGCCTCAGCCGAGGGACTGCGCCGCTTCGACGAACGCCGTGATCAGGGGTGAGCCGCGGCCGGCCGCCCAGGCCAGCAGGACCTGGTCCGGTTCGGCGTCGGGGACCGGCACATAGCTGATGTCCGGGCGGGAGTACTGCTCGGCGACCGAGCGCGGGACGAGCGTGATGCCGGTGCCGGCGGCCACGCACTCGAACTTCTCCTCGATGGTGCGGATCGGCAGGTCGCCGGGCCGGGGATCGGCGTATCTGAGCCACCGCTCGCCGTCGAGGTCGGCGAGCGACAGCTCCTGCTTGCCGGCCAGCCGGTGGCCCTCCGGGAGCATGGCCACGCGGGTCTCGCTGTACAGGGGACGCAATTCCAGCCCGTCCTCGCGGACCGGTCGCCGTACGTAGGCGATGTCGACGGTCCCGTCGAGGATCAGCCGCTCCTGGTCGTCCCACTCGACTCGCCGGGCGTTGGTCTCCACGTCCGGGTGCGCCGCCGTGAAGGCGCGCAGGGCGCGGGTGACGACGACACCGGCGCGGAAGCCGACGAGGAGGCGCCGGGGCCCGCGTGCGGCGCGCAGTACGCGGCGGCGCGTCCCGTCGGCGGTGGCCAGCAACTGCCGTCCGTCGTCGAGGAGTTGCCGTCCGGCGTCGGTCAAGGTCACGCCATGGCTGCCGCGTACGAACAGCTCGGCGCCCAAGTCCTTCTCCAGTGCGCGGATCTGACGGCTGAGGACCGGCTGTGCGATGTGCAGCCGTTCGGCGGCGCGGCCGAAGTGCAGGTGTTCGGCGACCGCCACGAAGTAGCGGACTTTCCGCAGGTCGAGGTCCACGGCCGCCCCTTTCCCCGGCGATACCTTCAGGGTATCGCCACGGCCGGAAGAGGTCTTGGACGGCGGGCCGCGGGCGGTCGCAGGCTGGATCCCGTCAGGCAACGAGGAAGGGGACACAGCATGGGGCTGCAAGGACAGCGGATCGTCGTCATCGGGGGTACGTCGGGGATCGGGCTCGCGGTCGCCGAGGGCGCGGCACGGGAGGGCGCAGAGGTGGTCGTGGCCTCGCGCCGGCAGGAGAGCGTGGACGCGGCGCTGAAGCGGCTGCCGGAGGGCGCCGAGGGGAGGGTGCTGGACGCGACGGACGAGGACGCGGTGCGCGGCTTCTTCGAGCGGATCGGCGCGTACGACCACCTGGTGTACACCGCGGGTGAGTCGCTGCTGCTGGAGCCGTTGGCGGAGGCGGATGTCGTACGGGCGCGGCGGTTCCTGGACACGCGGCTGTGGGGGGCGTACACGGCGGTGAAGTACGGCGCCGCCTCGATCCGCCCGGGCGGGTCGGTGGTGCTGACCACGGGGACGGCGGGGCGCCGGCCGCTGCCGGGGTCGAGTGCGGCCTCGGCGCTGTGCGGGGCGATGGAGTCGCTGGCCCGGGCGCTGGCGGTGGAGCTGGCTCCGCTGCGGGTCAACGCGGTCTCGCCCGGGCTGGTGCGCACCGAGCTGTGGCGGGAGGTGCCTGAGGACGCACGGGAGGGGCTGTTCCGGTCGTCCGCCGAGTCGCTGCCGGTGGGGCGGGTCGGCGAGCCGGCGGATGTGGCGGAGGCGTATCTGTATCTGATGCGTGGGGGTTACAGCACCGGTTCGGTGGTGGTCGTGGACGGGGGCGGGACGCTGGTGTGAGGGCTCATGCGGGGGTGAGGCGTACGTCGGCGGCGCTCACCACCGTGCCGAGCCGGGGGAAGTCGAGCCGGACGGAGGCCTCGTGCTCGGCGGCGGTGAGGGCGGCCATGGCGTCCTCGACGAAGACGAGGTCGTAGCCGAGGTCGCCGGCGGCGCGGGCGGTCGACTCGACACCGAGGTTGGTGGCGATGCCGCCGAACACCAGGGTCGTGACGCCGCGTTCGCGCAGCCGCTCGTCCAGGCCGGTGCCCTGGAAGGCGCCGATGGTCCGCTTGACCACCTCCAGGTCGCCGTGCGCGGCGAGGCCGGGCACGAGCGAGCTGCCGGGCGGCTGTTCGGCGACCGAGGGGCGCTCGACCCGGACGAGGACGACGGGTGCGCCGGCGGTGCGGAAGGTGCGCGCCAACTCCTCGGCGGAGGTGAGCACTTCGGTGCCTTTGCGGGGTTCCAGGGGCAGCGCGACGATACGTTCCATCAGGTCGACGAGGACCAGGGCGGTGCGCTGCGGGTCGAGGACGGGAGCTGCGGTCATGACGGAACGTTAGCCGCCGTCAGCCGTCCGTGCCGGAAATCCGGATCAACAGGCCCGTGAACTGATCGCGTTCGGCGGCCGACAGCGGGGCGAGCAGCTCGTCGTTGGCCTCGCGGGCCGCCTTCTCGCAGCGCAGGAGGAGGCGGGCGCCGTCGTCGGTGAGGGACACGGCGTTCTTGCGCCGGTCCCTGGGGTCGGGGGCACGCAGGACATGGCCGGCGGACTGCAGGTCGTTGAGCACGCCGACCAGGTCCTTGGGGTCCAGGCCCACACTGCGGCCGAGGTCGGCCTGGGCGACGGGCTGGAGGTCGCGGACGGCGGAGAGGACCACGTGGTGCCACATCTTCTGACCCTCGGCCGCGAGCGCGTCGGCGACCAGGGAACGGCCCCGGGCGGCGGCGCGGCCGAGGAGCCAGCTGGGCAGGGAGCGGATCGCGGGCAGGGATGCTTCGGCCATGACGGCAGCCTAGCCGAGAAACCGTTGGACCTCCCAACGAAACTCCGCTACCGTTGGGCCTCCCAACGAATTCGTTGGAGTTCCCAACGGCCAATGTGCCGGGGTGTGCCCGGCCGTGGAGGTGTGTGCGATGCGTCGCGTCCGGTATGAATCCGCCGGCGGCCCCCTGTTCCTGGAGGAGGCACCCGTCCCCGAGCCCGGTCCCGGCGAGCTGCTGGTGCGCTGCGCCGCGATCGGCGTCACCCTGCCCGTGGTCCGCAAGGTCACCGAGGCCGCCGAGCCGATCGCGCTCGGCGGCGAGATCGCCGGCGAGGTGGTGGCGGTCGGCGAGGGCGTGACCCGCTTCCGGCCGGGCGAGCAGGTGACGGGGATGTGCTTCGGGCACGGGTACGCCGACTTCGCCCTGCTGCACGAGGCCATGACCTCCCCGATACCGGACGGCGCCGACGCCGTGGACGCGATCGCACTGGTGCGCAGCGGCCTGGTGGCGTACGGGGCGCTGGAGGCGGCGCGGCCGGCACCGGGCGAGGCGGTCCTCGTCACGGCGGCGGCCAGCGGGATCGGTCACCTCGCCGTCCAGCTGGCGCGGGCGCGGGGCGCCGGACGGGTGGTGGGGGCCGTGTCCGACCCGGGCAAGGCCGAGTTCGTCCGCTCGCTCGGTGCGGACGACTGTGTCCCGTACGGCGACGACAGCTGGGGAGACCCCGTCGACTGCGTACTGGACGCCGTCGGCGGTGACCTGCTCACCCCCGCGCTCGCCGCCCTGGCCCCGCACGGCCGCCTCGTCGCCTACAGCTCGGGCGGCGGCACCATCCAGGCGTACGACCTGCTGGTCGGCGCCAAGTCGGTGATCGGGTTCCAGATGGCCCTGATCGCCCGCGGCCGGCCGGACCTGTACGAGCTGTGGCGCCAGGAGCTGTGGCGGCTGTTCGCCGACGGCACCCTGAAGCCCGCCGTGCACGCCGAGTTCGCCCTGGAGGACGCGGCGAAGGCGCACGAGACGATCGAGCGGCGGGCCAACCTCGGCAAGGTGGTGCTGCACCCGTAGACCCGGTGCGCGCTCCTTGTGCTGCACGCTCCTTGTGAGGCGACCTGGCCCCAACTACCGTCGATGGGGCGCACGTTGGACGTGGGATGTCCGGTTGTCCGGATGTCTGCCGACGAAGGGCAGGTCGCAGCATGCCGTCAGGTCTTCGCGCCCGTCTCAGAGCCGTACTCGCCACCGCCCTCACCACGGCGGCTCTGCTCCTGGTTCCGCTCGCAACCCCCCACCCGGCACACGCTCAATCCCCTGCAGGCGACCGCGAGTTCGAGCAGCAGATCCTCTTCAAGGCCTCCCAGGACCCCGGCTACGCCTGCTTCCGCATACCGGCGATCGTGCGGACGGCCGACGGCACCCTGCTGGCGTTCGCCGAGGGCCGGGTCCTCAACTGCGGGGACGCCGCCGACATCGACATCGTGCTCAAGCGCTCCACCGACAGCGGCCGCACCTGGGGCCCGTTGCAGGTGGTCAACGAGGGCGCCGGGGACACGCACGGCAACCCGGCGCCGATCGTGGACCGCGCAACGGGCCGGGTCTGGCTGGCGGAGACGTACAACACCGGCCGCACCGACAGCGCCAGTTGCTCGATCCCCTGCGACCGCACCCCGCACCTGCAGTACAGCGACGACGACGGCCGGACCTGGTCCGAGCCGCGCGATCTGAGCCCGGAGATCCTGCCCGCCGACTGGAACTCCTGGTACGCGACCGGGCCCGTGCACGGCATCCAGCTGACCCGGGGCCGGTACGCGGGCCGGCTGGTCTTCGGGGTCAACACCGAGACCTGGGACGGCAGCCGGATCACCGCCAACCACGCGGCGCTGATCGTCAGCGACGACCACGGCGGCCACTGGCGGATCGGCGCCACCGACACCTGGCCCATCGCCGCCGACGGCACCTTCCGGCAGAAGCCGTCCGAACTCACCCTCGCCGAGCGCGGCGACGGCTCCCTCCTGGTCAGCGGCCGGGAGCAGGACGGCACCGACCTCGGCCACCGCACCCAGGCCGTCAGCCGCGACGGCGGAGGCAGCTTCACCGCGCCCTTCCACGACCTGCCCGACCTGTACGTCCCGCAGGTGCAGGGCTCCATGCTGCGCCTGGGCGACCGCCTTCTGCTGGCCTGCCCCGCCGACCCCGACCGGCGGCGCACGATGATGATCCGCTCCTCCTACGACGGCGGCCGCACCTGGGACAGCGTGGACCGCGGCACGGTCGTCACCCGGGACTGGTCCGGCTACTCCGACCTGGTGCGCGCCGACGCGGACACGGTGGGCCTGATCTACGAGGGCGGCGCCGTGGACGCGCGCGACGAGATCCGCTTCGCCCGCTTCACCGAGGACTGGCTCGCCCCCCGCCGCGGCCCCGACCCGGTCACCGCCGACCTCGCCCCGCACGCCCGCCCGGCCGCGGTGCTCGGCGGCGCCGAGGAGACGGACGGGGTCTTCGGCGGCGCGCTGGAGTTCGACGGCACCGACGCCGCGGTACGCCTGCCCTTCCGCACCGGTTTGCCCCTGGGGACGAAGGACTTCACAGCCTCCCTGTGGTTCCGGTACACGGCCACGACCGGGGAGCAGCCGCTGCTGTGGATGGGCGGGACCGGCACCAGCCAGCCGCAGGTGTGGGTGCGCGGGGAGCCGGCGAACAACCGCATACAGGGGCTGATCACGGTACGGGACGGGGCGATCGCGCCGCAGACCGCCTACGTCCGCACGGACACCGCGTACAACGACGGCCGGTGGCACCACCTGGTGCTGCGCCGGGGCGGCGGGCGGCTGTCGCTGTTCGTCGACGGTACGGAGACCTCCGTCGCCGACATACCGGGGTCGGTCAGCCGTAACTCCCCCTTCGGCGTGCACATCGGTCAGCGCATGGACAGCCGGGCCTTCTTCACCGGCGCCATCGACGAGGTGCACGTCTGGGACCGGGCCCTGAGCGACGAGGAACTGTCGGACGCGAAGGCGCTCGGGTCACCGAAGGACACGGTCCTGTGGCTGCCCCTGGACCAGGTGGGCGGCTGACTCGCCGGCGCTGCCCCGGACCTCCTCCGGGTCCCGGGCCCGGCGCTTGGCGATGACCGCGCACACCATCAGCTGCATCTGGTGGAAGAGCATCAGCGGCAGCACGGCGAGGGAGGCGTGGGCGCCGAAGAGGACACTGGCCATGGGCAGCCCGGAGGCGAGGGACTTCTTCGAGCCGGCGAACTGGATGGCGATCCGGTCCTCCCGGCCGAAGCCGAGCGCCCTGCCGCCGTACCAGGTCAGCAGGAGCATCACGGCGAGCAGGGCGGCCTCCACGGCGAGCAGCCCGCCGAGCCGGGCGGGGCTGACCTGGTGCCAGATGCCCCGGGTCATGCCCTCGCTGAAGGCGGTGTACACGACCAGCAGGATCGAGCCGCGGTCGACCAGCCCGAGGACCTTCTTGTGCCGGGCGACGAAGCCTCCGATCCAGCGGCGCAGCACCTGCCCGGCGAGGAACGGCACCAGCAGCTGCAGCACGATCTTGACCAGCGAGTCGGCGGAGAACCCGCCCCCGCTGTTGCCGAGCACCGCGGCCGCCAGCAGCGGGGTGAGGACGATGCCGATGAGGGAGGAGAAGGAGCCCGCGCAGATCGCCGCGGGCACGTTGCCGCGGGCGATCGAGGTGAACGCGATGGACGACTGGATCGTGGACGGCACCAGCGTCAGGAACAGCAGCCCCTGGTAGAGCGGCTGGGTCAGCAGCACCGGCACCAGAGCGCGCGCCGCCAGCCCGAACACCGGGAAGAGGACGAACGTGCAGACCAGCACGGTGACGTGGAGGCGCCAGTGGCGCAGCCCGTCCAGCGCCTCCCGGGTGGAGAGCCGGGCGCCGTAGAGGAAGAAGAGGAAGGCGATCGCGGCCGTCGACGCGCCCGAGGCCACGTCGGCGCCGGTGCCCCTGGCCGGGAACAGCGCGGCGAGCCCCACCGTACCCAGCAGCAGGACGATGTACGGGTCGATCGGCATCCAGCTCGGCCAGCGCAGGCGTTTCACGGTGCTCCGATTGCTCTCTTGCTTTCGTTCCGGTGCAGCCCCGCAGGGCCCCCGTTCATCTTCCCCCTCGGAGCGCCGATCGGGAATCCCGGTTACCGCTCTGACTGTCATCATGAAATGCGATAGCCTCGTCTCGTGTACGACCCGACGCACCTGCGCACCTTTCTCGCGGTCGCCCAGACGCTGAGCTTCACGCAGGCCGCGCGCCGGCTGGGGCTGCGTCAGTCCACGGTGAGCCAGCATGTGCGCCGCCTGGAGGACGCGACCGGGCGGCAGCTGTTCACCCGGGACACCCATTCGGTGGAGCTCACCGAGGACGGCGAGGCGATGCTGGGCTTCGCCCGCCGGATCCTGCGCGTCCACGAGCAGGCGACGGCGTTCTTCACCGGCACCCGGGTGCGCGGCCGGCTGCGGTTCGGGGCGTCCGAGGACTTCGTGCTCACTCGGCTGCCGGAGATCCTGGAGGGCTTCCGCTACGACCATCCGGAGGTCGACCTGGAGCTGACCGTGGAACTGTCCGGCACCCTGCACGAGCAGCTGGCCGCCGGGAAGCTGGACCTGGTCCTCGCCAAGCGGCGCCCGGAGGATCCGCGTGGCGACCTGGTCTGGCGCGACGACCTGGTGTGGATCGGCGCCGAGCGGCTGCGCCTGGACGCGGACCGGCCCGTCCCGCTGATCGTGTATCCCCCGCCCGGCATCACCCGGGCCCGCGCACTGGAGGCGCTGGAGCGGGAGGGCCGCGCCTGGCGGATCGTGTGCACCAGCGGCAGCCTCAACGGGCTGCTCGCGGCGGCGCGCGCCGGGCTCGGCGTGATGGCCCACTCCCGGCACCTGATCCCGCCCGGCCTCGTCCGCCTGCCGGACCGCACCGGCCTGCCCGACCTCGGCAAGGTCGACTTCGTCCTCGCCCACGGCCGACGCCGCGGCACGGCAGAGGAAGCGGCGAACGCACTGGCCGCGGCCGTCCTCGCGGGCGGGGAGCGGCTGCGGCGGCGGGGCGGCTGAAGGCGGTCAGCGCGGCACCGGGTACGTCAGCTGCTTGACCCGGCGCAGGAACGGCGTGGTCTCCACGTGCTGCACTCCCTGCAGTTGCCCGAGGGGACCGCTGAGGTAGGCATAGAGGCCGGCGGTGCTGCGGGCCAGCGCGGTGACCACGAGGTTGGAGGGACCGGCCGTCGCGGAGACCCAGGCCGTCTCCTCGTGTGCGGCCAGGGCCTCGCCGACGGAGTGCAGGGCGGCCGGTGCGGCGGTGATCCACAGCGCGGCGACGACGGGATGGCCGAGCATCTCCGAGTGGTACTCGGCGTCGATGTACACCGCCCCGGAGGCACGCAGCGCCGCCAGCCGGCGCTTGACCGAGGACTCCGAGCGGCCTGTCGCGCGTACGAGCTCGGGGTAGGAGGCCCGACCGTCACGCTCCAGGACGGCCAGCAGGGGTTCGTCCTCGGGTTCGATGCGGGCGGGGCCAGGGGCGGGGTCCACGGCGGGGCGCAGTGCGGCGATCTGCTCGTCGGTGAGGACGGCGAACTTGCGGAGCCAGCCCTCCGCACCGCCGTAGAACCGGTACAGAAGCTGGTGGGCGCGGATCTCGACCACGCTCGGCGTGCGCGGCAGTTTGCCGAGCAACAACTCGTCGTGGTCGCCCGGGGTGCGCGGCCGGGTCAGGCACAGCACCTCGGTGCCGCCCGAGGCGAGCCCGATCCAGTAGGTGTCGGGGCGCCGCGCGAGGGCCTCGGCGATGGCGACGGCGCCGTCCGGCGCACAGCGGATCCGCAGCATCCACTGGTCCTGGCCGAGCCGGTAGGCGTCCCGCATGGCGACGACCCGCAGGCCTCCTTCCGCGCACAGTCGCCGGTAGCGGCGCGCGATGGTCTGGTCGGAGACGCCGAGCACGGAGGCGATACGGGTGAAGGAGGCCCGGGCGTCGACCTCCAGCGCGGACAGCAGCTGCAGGTCGAGCCGGTCGAATGTGTCGGATTCCATCTCCAGCATGTGCTCTCCTGTCGGATTCCACCGGTTGGGCGGGATGGACGCAGTCGATCGGCCGTGCCGGGGCCATCGTACGGAGCGATCGAACGCCGTTGTACAGACTTACGGGGAGTGGGAGGACATGCGCAGTTGGGGGACGCTCACGGCCGTGTGCCTGGGCACGTTCATGTTGTTGCTGGACGTGACGATCGTGGTGGTGGCGCTGCCGGACATGGCCGCTTCGCTGCACGCGTCGCTGGGTGATCTGCAGTGGGTGGTCGACGGGTACGCGCTCGCGCTGGCCGCGCTGCTGCTCGGGGCGGGGGCCGCCGCCGACATCCTCGGGCGCCGCCGGGTGCATGTGGCGGGTGTCGTGCTGTTCGCGGTGGCCTCGCTGCTGTGCGGGATCTCGACAGGGCCGGCCGTGCTGGTGGCGGCGCGGGCGCTGCAGGGCGTCGGCGCGGCGGCGATGCTCGCGACGACGCTGCCGTTGCTGGGCTCGGTCTACCGGGACAGGCAGCGGTCGGTGGCGCTCGGTGTGTGGGGTGCGGTGAGCGGCGGGGCGGCGGCGGTCGGTCCGGTGCTGGGCGGTCTGCTCACCGAGGGGCCCGGCTGGCGCTGGATCTTCTTCGTCAATCTGCCGGTGAGCGTCGTCGAGGTGTGGCTGACGCTGCGTGCTGTGCCGGAGTCGCGGGGTCCGCGCGGGATGCGCGTGGACTGGGCGGGCATGGCCACGTTCGCCGGCTTCGGCGGCGGTGTGACGTATGCGGTCGTGCGGGCCGGCGAGGACGGCTGGACGTCGCCGGCGGCGCTCACGGCGTTCGGGTGCGCGGCACTGGCGCTGGTGCTGTTCGTGGTGGTGGAGCGGAGAAGCGCGCATCCGCTGCTGGACCTGGCACTGCTGCGGCGGCCCGCGTTCGTCGGGGTGATGCTGGGGGCGTTCGCCTTCAACGGGGTGGCCTTCGGCGTGACGCCGTACCTGTCGATCTGGATGCAGACGATGCTGGGGATGTCGCCGGTGCGCGGCGGACTCACGCTGCTTCCGATGACGGTCGCGGCGATGCTCGTCGCCGTACTGGTGGGCCGGCTGCTGCACGGCGTGCCGGCGCGGCTCACCATCGGCGGCGGCCTGCTGCTGATCGGCACCGGAAACCTGTGCCAGGCCGTTCTGGACGCCGGTGCCTCCTGGACGGCGCTGGTGCCCGGGTTCGTGCTGGTCGGCGTCGGCACCGGGTTCGTCGGTCCGACGGTGGCCGGCGCCGCGCTGGCCGCGGTGCCGCCGGAGCGGGCCGGGATGGCGGGCGGTGCGGTGAACACCGTCCGGCAGCTCGGGTACGCGCTCGGCGTGGCCGTCCTCGGTACCGTGCTGACCTCCCGGATGACCGGCACGCTGCCGGGTGGCGCGGCCCACGCCCTGGCCGGCGGCGGGGCCGGGGCGCTGCGCGGCGGCTTCCCTGAGCGCACCCTGCGCGACGCGTTCGCCTCCGGTCTGAACGGCGCGCTGGTGGTGGCGGGGCTCGCGGGCACGGTCGCGGGCGTGCTGGTGCTGCTGCTCGTGCGGGCGGACCGGCCCGCGCAGCGGAAGGGATCCGGGGCGGACGCGGAGAAGGCGGAGGCGGGGAAGGCGGTGCCGGCGCACCGCTGACCGCTACGCGCGGCGGTGAGGGCGGTCCGGGGGTTCTCCGGGGCCGCCCCTCGCGGTGTACGCCACCCGCTCCCGGTGGTGCCGGGTATGCGACGATCGATACGGTTGCACCGTAATCGCCGCGTACAGATTCGGTGGAGATTACGGCACCGAAACTTACTGACCCGTCAGTATCGTGTCCGGCCCTTCCCCATGTGCGGGCATTTTCCGGTCACCTCCCGGGGGAAACGTGAGGTTTGCTCGGTTTCCGCCCCCCTCCCGCCCGGTGACGGGGTGGGGTAGCTTTCACCGCGCTGTGCCGAGCATCACGGGCGTGACCATGCAGCGAGGATCGGGGAGCGAGGTTTGCGCGAGTTCACCAACCCGCCGCTCACGTCGGCAACGCCGGTGGGCGGTCTGGCCGACGCGGTCTTCGAGCATGCCCGGACGGACCCGGCACACGTCGCTCTCGGACGCAAGGACGCCTCCGGGCAGTGGCGGGAGGTGACGTCCGCCGAGTTCCGCGACGAGGTCATGGCCCTCGCCAAGGGCCTCCTCGCGCGCGGCATCCGCTTCGGCGACCGCGTCGCCATCATGTCCCGCACCCGCTACGAGTGGACCCTGTTCGACTTCGCCCTGTGGTCGATCGGCGCCCAGGTGGTGCCCGTCTACCCCACGTCCTCGGCCGAGCAGTGCTTCTGGATGCTGTACGACGCCGAGGTGTCCGCGGCGATCGTGGAGCACGAGGACCACGCGATGACCATCGCCACCGTCATCGACCGCCTCCCGCAGCTGCGCCAGCTGTGGCAGCTGGACTCCGGCTGTGTGCAGGAGCTGTACGACGCCGGGGCGCACCTGGACGACGACCTGGTGCACCGGCACCGGCAGGCGGTCACCCCGGACTCGGTCGCCACCATCATCTACACCTCGGGCACCACCGGCCGCCCCAAGGGCTGTGTCCTCTCGCACGCGAACTTCATGTACGAGGCGGACACGATGATCCAGCGGTGGCAGCCGGTGTTCCACACCAAGAAGGACGACGAGGCCTCCACCCTGCTGTTCCTGCCGCTCGCGCACGTCTTCGGGCGGATGGTGGAGGTCGCCGCGATCCGCGGCCGGGTCCGCTTCGGGCACCAGCCGCAGCTGAACGCCGCCGCCCTGCTCCCCGACCTGCAGGCGTTCAAGCCGACGTTCATCCTCGCGGTGCCGTACATCTTCGAGAAGGTGTTCAACGCCGCCCGCCGGAAGGCGGAGAAGGAGGGCAAGGCGGGGCCGTTCGAGAAGGCGGTCGACATCGCGGTGAAGTACGCGGAGGCCGTGGAGGCCAAGGCGTGGGGCACCGGGCCCGGTCCGTCGGCGGGGCTGCGCATGCAGCACCAGTTCTTCGACAAGGTCGTCTACTCCAAGGTCCGCGCGGCGATGGGCGGCCGGATCCGCAACGCCATGTCCGGCGGTTCGGCGATGGACCGCCGGCTGGGCCTGTTCTTCGCCGGCGCCGGCGTGCAGATCTACGAGGGCTACGGCCTGACCGAGTCGACGGCCGCCGCGACCGCCAACCCGCCCGAGCGCACCCGCTACGGCACCGTCGGCCAGGCCATCCCCGGGGTGACCGTGCACATCGGCGACGACGGGGAGATCTGGCTGTACGGGGGAAACGTTTTCCAGGGCTATCTCAACAATCCGAAGGCCAGCGACGAGACCCTGCACGACGGCTGGCTGGCCACCGGCGACCTCGGTTCGCTGGACGAGGACGGCTATCTGACCATCACCGGCCGCAAGAAGGAGATCCTGGTGACCTCCGGCGGCAAGAGCGTCTCCCCCGGTGTGCTGGAGGAGCGGGTCCGGGAGCATCCGCTGGTCAACCAGTGCATCGTCGTCGGCAACGACCGCCCCTACATCGCCGCCCTGGTCACCCTCGACCAGGAGGCCGTCGAGCACTGGCTGCAGATGCGCGGAAAGCCGAGGATGACCCCGGCCGAGCTGGTGCGCGACCCGGACCTGGAGACGGAGGTGCGGCGGGCGGTGGTCGCCGCCAACACCCTCGTCTCCCAGGCCGAGTCGATCCGTACCTTCCGCATACTCGCGCAGCCGTTCACCGAGGAACACGGCCTGCTCACACCCTCGTTGAAGCTGAAGCGGAAGGCGATCGAGAAGGCGTACGGCAACGAGGTCGAGGCCCTCTACCGGACGTGATCTTCCCTATGGGGCGTCAACTGATCGTCACCTTGAAGATCTTGTCCGAGCCGTCGGCGGCACCTCCGTTGTTGTCGCAGTTGGTGGTGGACAGCCACAGCTGGTCGGCGCCCGGCACCTTGGTCACGGTGCGCAGCCGGCCGTAGGTGCCGACGTAGTACGCACTCGGTGTGCCGACGCTCTCGGTGTCGCCGTTGACGGGGATGCGCCAGAGGCGTTCGCCGCGCAGGGACGCCATGTAGATCACATTGCGGACGAT
This sequence comes from Streptomyces barringtoniae, assembly GCF_020819595.1. Taxonomy (GTDB): domain Bacteria; phylum Actinomycetota; class Actinomycetes; order Streptomycetales; family Streptomycetaceae; genus Streptomyces; species Streptomyces barringtoniae. The sequence goes on along the minus strand of NZ_JAJHNP010000007.1, from coordinate 176,454 downwards.
GGCGATGCCGCTCGGCGAGGCCTCGGAGACGTTCCAGGTGGCCTTGGGGTTGGTCATGCCGGCGACGTTGCAGCTGCCCTCGCAGGTGGGCCAGCCGTAGTTGGAGCCGGGCTTGATGAGGTTCAGTTCGTCCTTGGAGCTGTTGCCGAACTCCGCCTCCCAGAGCCGCCCGTTGCGGTCGAAGGCGAGGCCCTGCGGGTTGCGGTGGCCGTAGGAGTAGACGTAGTTGCCGAAAGGGTTGCCGGGGGCCGGCTTGCCGTCGGTGGTCATGCGCAGGATCTTGCCGTTGAGGGAGTTCTTGTCCTGCGCGAGGTCGGGCTGCTGGGCCTCGCCGGTGGAGACGTACAGGTAGCCGTCGGGGCCGAAGGCGAGGCGGCCGCCGTTGTGGTAGCGGTTCTTCTTGATGCCCTGCAGCAGCACCTTGTAGCCGCTGAGTGTCGTGCCGTCGTAGGTCATGCGGACGACCCGGTTGCCCTCGGCGGCGGTGTGCATGAAGTAGACGTAGTGGTTGGTCTCCCACTTGGGGTCGACGGCGACGCCGAGCAGACCGCCCTCGCCGTTGGTGGTGACCGCGTTGGGGACCGTGCCCACCTGTGTCTTCGCGCCGCTCTTGGTCAGCTTCCACACCCGGAAGTCGTCCCGCTCGGTGACCAGGGCGGACTGGCCGTCGGGCATCCAGTAGGTGCCCCAGGGGATGGTCCAGCCGGTGGACAGGGTGGCGATGGAGGACGGGACACCGCCGTCGGTGGCGCAGGCCTTGGTGGTGAAGGAGACCGTGTTGCTCGGCGCGGAGACGTTGCCGGCGGCGTCCCGGGCGACGACGTTCAGGCTGTACGGGCTGTCGCAGGCGAGCCCGGTGAGCGTGGTGGACGTCCCGCTGGTGACGGTCTTGTAGACGGTGGTGTCGCTGCGCACGTCGTAGGCGGTGACCGCGTGGTCGTCGGTCGAGGCGCCCCAGGTGAGGTCGACCGTGTTCGACGTGACGTCGGCCGTGTGCAGGGTGCCGGGCGCGGTCGGCGGTGTCGTGTCGGAGCTGGGCTTGGTGGTGCAGTCGACGACCGGGCTGGCGGGCGAGGTGTTGCCGGCCGCGTCACGGGCGATGACCGTGAGGTCGTAGGTGGTGTTCGGGGCGAGTCCGGTCAGCGACTTCGAGGTCGTGTCCCCCGGCGCCTCGCCGATCTTGTTGCCGTGCTCGTAGAGGTCGTACGCCGCGACACCCACGTCGTCGGTCGACGCGCCCCAGGACAGGGTCAGACGGTCCTCGCCGATGTCCGAGCAGGAGGGCTGCCCGGGGCGGGTCGGGGCCTGCGTGTCGGTCGGCGTGCCGAGGCTCACGCGGTCGAGGTTGGGGCCGCCGTTCGCCGTGGTGGCCGTCGCCCGGATCTCGTTGCTGCCCGCCTTCAGGGTGACGTTGACGGACTTGGCGGCCCAGGTGTTCCAGTCCGCCGTGGCCGGGAAGGAGACGGCGGGCGCGACGACAGTGCCGTTGACGGAGAGGTCCATCGGCCGGTCGGCCGCGGTGCCGTTGGCGTACCGCAGGGTGACCGACGCGGGACCGGCGGAGGCCGCGCTGACCGTGAACTCCACGTAGGAGCCCTTGACGTTGGTGTAGTCGACGAAACCGGTGCCCGTGAAGCCGGTGTGGTTGCTGGCGACAGTGCCCTGGGAGATCAGGGCGTCCTCGGCCTGGTAGTCGGTCGCCGCGACGGCGGTGCCCTGGCTGAGGCCGGCCAGGGGCAGCGCGAGGGCCGCGGCCAGGCCGTACGGCAGAACTCTCTTGAGATGCATGGGTGTTCCCCTTGTTTCCCCTCAGCCCGTGTACTGGGTGAAGACCTTGAGGTAGTCGTACGGCTGCTGCGGCACGCCGCTGCAGGAGTCGCCGTCGGTGCCGGAGCCGCAGGGGCGGTCGCGGTTGGCGGACCAGTAGGTGAGGCGCGCGATGTGGTGCTGCCGGGCGTAGGCGAGCATGGTCCGGAAGTCGGCGACGCGGACGCGCTCACCGGAGTCGTCGGTCTTTCCGTTCATGGACGACAGGCCGATGTGGGCGTAGGCGGTGGCGTCGTCGTAGCCGTAGGCCGCCTTGACCCGGGCCTTGAGGCCCTCCATGGCCTGCGTGGTGAGGGTGCCCATGTTCGTGGTGCCGCCGCCGAAGTCGAACGGCATGACGCACCAGACGTCGTTGGCCAGGCCGGACCTTGCCGCGCGCTTGATCATGTCGACGCCGGTGGCGTCGGGGCCGCTGGTGGCGGTGCCGAAGGTGATGACCGTCTTCAGGCCGGGGTTGTTCGCCTTCACGGTCTTCAGGGCGTCCACGACACGCTGGCGGACGGTGGCGTTCGACCACTCGGTGTTCTCGATGTCGATGTCGAGCGCCTTCAGCCTGTACGCGTTGATCACCTTCTGGTAGGCGCCGGCCAGTGCGGAGGCGCTGGAGCACTTCTCCCCCAGTTTGGCACCGCTCCAGCCGCCGACGGAGACGATCACATCGCCGCCCGCGGACCGTATGCGGTTGACCGCCGACTGGTCGCCGCCGCCGGTCAGCGGCCGGGTGCCGTCCCACTTGGGGTTGCAGGTGCCGTCGGACAGGACGAAGGCGAGGGTGAACCACTTGGCGCCGGTCGCGGACATCACCTCGGTCGGGTCCGGCGGATCGCCCCAGCCCAGGTACTCGTAGGGGGCGACGGCCATGCCGGGGGACGCCGCGAGTGACTTCGGGGCGGCGGTGGGCCTGACCCGGACGAGCCGGGTCTCGCCGGGGCGGAGTGTCGCGCTGTAGGAGCCGGTGACCGTGCCCTTGTGGGAGCCGGACCACAGGTCGGTGACGTCACCGGAGCCGGTGAACCCGACCTGGGACCAGTTCACGGTGACCGTGGCGCTGCCGGAGGTTCCGGTGTTGAACAGGGCCACCACGTAGTCGCCGGTGCTCTCCCGCTTGCTCCAGACCTGCTTGACCCCGCTGTTCACGATCCGTTTCGCCGCGGCCCCGTCCTGGTCCACGCCGATCAGCCGGTCGTTGGTGAGCATCGCCTTGTCGACCGGGTCGAGGTGGGTCAGGTCGGTGCCCAGCAGCAGCGGTGCCGCCGCCATCGACCACAGCGTGAACTGGGAGCGGCGCTGGTCGGCGGTGAGTCCCGCCTGGTCGCCGTTGCCGATCTCCAGGGAGTCCAGGTCGTTCCAGCCGCCGGGGCCGGCGTACGGCTGCCAGGCGGCGGCCGAGTCGAAGCGGGTGGAGACATGGGACCAGTTCGTGAGCGGGTAACCGCTTCCGTTGGGGCCCGGACCGCAGTAGCACTCGACGTCACCCTGGGTGCGCCAGCTGTTGGCGAGCGCACGCCAGGTGGTGGCGTGGTCGAGGGGGAGGTTGTTGGACAGGGCGAAGGTGATGGGCCGGCCGGTCGCGCGCAGGGCCTTGTCCCAGGCCTGGACGTCGGGGATGTCCTGGCTGCCCACGCCGTCGATCTTCAGGTAGTCGACCCCCCATGAAGCGAACTGGCCAGCCCACGAGTCGACGAACTCCTGGGCGCCGGGCCGGGAGTAGTCGATGGCGTACATGTTCTTGCAGTTGTAGTTCTTCTCCGTCTTCGAGGTGTCCGCGATGTCCTTCGCGTGGTACGGCGTGCCCTCGATCGGGGTGTTCTTCAGGACGGCGTTCTTCGCGATGCCGGGGGTGACGTAGAAGCCGAACTTCAGGCCCTTGGCGTGGACGTGATCGGCGAGGGCCTTGATGCCGTCGGGGAACTTGGCGGTGTCCACGGCCCAGCGGCCGTGGGAGTCGACCGTGAAACCGTTTGCATCGCATTTCTGCCAGAAGTCGTCGAGGTTGACCTGGACGAAACCGTGGTCCTTCAGGCCGCTCGACGCCAGCGCGTCGGCCTGGGCCTCGATCTTCGCCTCGGTGGGCTGCCGGCGTACAAAACTCCAGCTGCTCCAGCCCATGGCGGGCCGCAGGGACTGGCCGTTGCCGGAGGCGGCCGCGGGGTGGGCGGCGCCGGCGAGGGGCACGGCGGCGGCGACGAGCAGCCCGGCCGCCGCAGTCGTGAGGGTTCTGAGCCGGGTCATGGACGTCCCTTCGGGGCGGGTGTGGCGTAGGAGGTGCCGATCCAGGCCTCGTCGATCCGCAGCCGCTGGTAGCGGGTGGTGTCGGTGGAGGCGGCCCAGGTGGTGTCGACCTCGAGGCGGACATAGCGGGCCGTCGTGCCGGGCAGGTCGATGCCCTGGATGCCACGGGCGCTCGGGAGCTGTCCGGTCTTCACGGGGCTGCCCCAGTTCTTGCCGTCGTCGCTGAGGTAGACCTTGTAGGCCTTGATCCGCGCGGACTGTTCGGTGGCGGAGCGGGCGTAGGCGACGGAGTCCTCGCGCTGGTTCAGCCCGAGGTACTGCGCCTTCTGCGCCGTGCCGAGGTCGAAGGTGAGGCTGACCGGGAGCGTCTTGTCGTTGTCCCAGTAGGTGAGGTGGTCGCCGTCGCCGGCGGCGGAGCCGGAGTGGCCGCTCGCGGACGTGCTCGCGGTGACCTTGACGCCGGTCGCGATGCCCTGGCGCCCCGCGGTGATCACCTTGAAGACGGTGTCGTACGGGTCCCAGCCGCCGAGGCCGGTGAGGGTGAGCACGCCGCCGGACTGCGACCAGGAAACCGGCGCTCCGGTACGGAGGTTGGTGACCGCCGCGATGCGGTATCCGTTGTCGCGGATGCGCAGGGTGCCGGTGCTCGGCGGGGTCAGGACGTGGATGTACTGCCGGTTCGGGTCGTCCTTGGCGACGGTGGTGACGCCGTGGGCGCCGTCGTTCCAGAAGCCGGGCTTGAGGCCGCCGTACATGTAGCCACCGCCCTCGGTGCCGTGCAGGGCCTCCCAGATCTTGTCGAGGTAGGAGTTGGCGAAGTTGTTGAAGTCCGCCTGGTTCGCCGGGAACTTGCCGTTGACCTGGGCGGTCTCCGCCATGAGCGCCTTCACCGAGGAGCCGGCGTTGGTGATCAGCCGGCCGAGCGTGAGCATCTTGTCGACGGTGGGGTTCGAGCCGTCGTACCACCAGGCGCCGGTCGACGGCAGCTTGAAGTCGGCCTCGGTCAGGCGGGGTTGGGCGGTGTAGATCGCCTGCGGGTAGTCGTAGGCGGGCGTCATCCCCGTCTTCTGCTCATTGCTGATCATGTCCATGATCGGCGTGTCTTCGTTGTTGTTGCTGAGCGTGTAGTTCGGGCGCTTCTGATAGATCTGCGCGTAGAGGTTGTGGCTCTCCCAGTACGCGTTGTCGTTGTCGATCCAGAAGCCGCCGAGGTCGGGGTAGCGGTCCATGACCTCGAAGAAGTTGTCGTACGAGAACTGCCCGAAGCCGTCGCGGGTGGTGAGGTCGACGTTCTTGCCCTTGTAGGCGGAGTAGGCGGCCGAGTCGAGCCACTCGTGGCCGCCCTCGTCGTGCCACTGGGGGTCGTCGGTCATGTAGAGGATGACCTTCATGCCCTTGGCCTTCGCGGCGTTGATCAGCTCACCGAGGAAGTCCCGCTCGGTGGAGCAGGAACCGGGGATCTTCGACGGCCACGGGCGGCCGTAGCCGAGCCGGCTGTGGAAGGTCGCCAGCACGATGTACTGCGTGTGCAGTTTCCGCGCCTCGTTCACCCAGTAGTCCGGCGTCCAGCCGCCGCTGGTGACGTCCTTCTCCCAGGCGGTGCAGCTGGTGTGCGCGGGGGCGGTGCGCAGGCCCCAGTGCAGGAAGAGGCCGCCGACGGAGGCGCGGAGGAAGGCCTGGCGGGGGTTCTGGACGTCGCCGGGGCGCACCGGTGCCGCGCAGTTCTGGCTGGATCCGCTCGCCGACACGCGCAGGGCGCCGCCGTTGGTGGTGTGGCTGTCGCTGACGCAGTAGCCGGTGACGGACTGGAAACCGAGGTCGTGAGGTGAGTTGCCGCCCTTCTGCGCTGTGAACCGGGTCAACCGGATGCCGCTCGCCGCGTTGGCGATGAAGGCGGGGCGGCCGTCGTCCGCCGCAAACTTCACGGAGCTGTCGGTGAAGGTGACGCCGTCGGCATCGTGCAGGTACCAGCCGTACGCCGGCCGGGTCCCGATGCTCTTGGGGTTGTAGTCCTTGGGGTCGTTGCTCGGCACACCGGTGGACATGGTGCCGTTGCCGCCGGGGACGGTAATGTTGACATGGTTGAAGGTGACGTCGCTGATGCGGTGGCCGTCCTCGCCCCACAGGGTCGGGCTGAAGGACGGGCTGTTGCCGGTGGCCGTGATGCTGTCGTAGGTGATGTTGCTGATCGATCCGACACCAGGACTGTTTCCGCACCGTTTGCGCGTGCCGATCTTCTCCATGATCGGCGAGTGCACGTTGGTCATGGTGATGTCGCGGTAGTGGACGTCGGAGATCTTCGCGCCGTCCATGGAGACCATGCCGAGCCCGGACTTGTCGGCGCCCTCGATACGGATCTTCTCGAACTGGTAGTCGGAGAAGTCGCCGCAGGTCTCGGACCCGAACATCAGGGCGTTGCAGCAGCGCGCCGACAGCACCGAATCGCTCACGCGCACATGGCCGTTGGGGAGCTTGGCGCCGAGGGCGTAGTCGCTCTTGAAGACCAGGGCGTCGTCGTTGGCCGCGATGTGCGCGTTGGTGATCGTGACGTCGGTCGTGGAGATGACGTTCCAGCCGTCGCGGTCGCTCGCGGTGTCGATGGTCAGGTGGTCGGAGACGACGTTCGTGCATCCGTTGACCAGGGCGGCGAAGTGGCCGCCGCGGCGCAGCGTGAGACCGTCGCCGAGCCGGAGCCCGTCGCAGCGGGTCAGCGAGAGGATCTTGTCGGCCTGCCCGGACCTGGGGTTGCCGGTGATCAGGTTGCCGGCGCCGTCGATGACCCCGTCGCCGGTGAAACCGATGTCGGTCAGCCGGTCGCCGTAGATCATCGCGTCGTGGAAGTGGCTGTGCCCGTAGTCCTGGTACTTGTCGTTCGGGTTGGACTCGGGCGGGTCGTAGGTGCCTGCGGAGGAGCCCTGGAGGGTGGCGCCCTTGTCGACCTGGAGCGTCACATGGCTCTTCATGTGGATGGTGTTCTTGGACTTGTAGGTGCCGGCCGGGAGGCGGACGGTGCCGCCGCCCGCCGCGTTGGCCGCGGTGATGGCCTTGTCGATGGCGGGGGTGTCGTTGGTCGAGCCGTCGCCCTTGGCGCCGTAGTCGCGCACGTCGTAAACGGTTGCCGGGCGGGGCGTTGCAGGGTGCGGGGCCGCGAAGGCGGCGGGGTGGGTGAGGCCGAGGACGACGGCGAGGACGCACAGGACGATCGCCGCCGCCCGTCTCGGGTCGGCGATGGCGGGTTTCACGAAGACCGCTCCTCTAGGCGAGTTGGTAGCCGCGGAGGTTGGTGAGCAGCAGGTAGGTGTCCTGCAGGGATCCGGAGGTGTCGCCGAGGGAGCGGTAGATGCCCCACTTGGGGCGCACCCGGTCGGCGAGGAAGGTGTCGACACCGGACCTGGACTTGTCGACGACGGTGGTGGAACCGTTCTTGAGGATCCAGCGGACGGAACCGGCCGAACCGTTGCCGATCTTGATCTGGAAGTCGACGTCGGTCCACTTGTCGTGCAGCGGGTCGAGGTTCGTACGGCCGACGAGGATGTCGCCGATCGCGAGCCGCAGTTCGATGGTCTGGACACCGTTCAGGCGCCGCAGCGACTGCACGACGATCGGCGAGGTGCCGGCGCCGGGCTGCTTCATCTGCATGATGTGGGTGAAGGTGGTCGTCGCCTTGAGGGTGCTGGGGATGTACATCGAGTACGTGAGCCGCCAGGTCTGGCCCTCGGTCCACCTCAGATAGCTGCCGGCGCCGGTGCGCAGCCCGGTGACCTCCTGGCGCTGGCGGTCGGTGGAGGTGTCCCGGTCGACCGTGTGCATGTTGAAGCGCCAGTTGTCGCCGGTGGCGAAGATGTGCGGATGGCCCGCAGGGTGGGAGTGCGCGCGGTCGTCCTCGACGGTCTCGAAGGCGCCGAGCCCGTCGCTGCGTGCCGACGGCGACCACTTCAGCTGCCAGGAGGCGGCGTGCGCCTCGGTGGCGGGCAGGCCGGTCGCTGCTGTCACGGCACCGCCGAGCGCGGCACCCAGCACGACCCTTCTGGACGTGCTCATGACACTGAATCACCTCGCAGTTGCTCGTTCATGATCAGGAAGGCCCCGAGCCCGTGGAAGTCGTTGGTGGCCCGGGTGCGGCCCACGTAGTACGCGTAGTCGCCGACGTTGGTGCCGACGGAGATGTCGGCCAGGTTCGTACGGCCGTCCGCGCCGACCGACAGCCGGGCCAGCACACCCTGGTGGCCGCGCCGGGCGACCGCGTCGAAGCGCGGGTACAGATAGCCCTGTTGGACGCCGCGGGAGAGGGCGTAGGCGAACATGCTGGAGCAGGAGGTCTCGGTCCAGTTGTCCGGCCGGGAGCCCTTGTCCATCACCTGGAACCAGCGACCGGACGCCGGGTCCTGGTACCTCTCCAGCGCCGAGGCCAACGTACGCAAGGTGCCGAGCAGTTGAGGACGCCGGGGCTGGTCGGCCGGGATCGCGTCGAGGACGTTCACCAGCGCCATCGCGTACCAGCCCACGGCACGGCACCAGTGCTCCGGGGCGAGTCCGGTGGCCGGGTCGGCCCAGCTCGCCGACCTGGACTCGTCGTAGGCGTGCCGCAACAGGCCGTTCGCCACCTGGAGGTGACCGCCGTAGACGGCCAACTGCTTGGCGGCCTCGTCGTTCGTGTAGGCACTGTCGCCGAACTCTTTGCCGTACTCGACCAGGAACGTGTTCACCATGTAGGCACCGTCCGCCCACAGTTGGTGGGCCCGGCTGCTGGTGTCGGCGTGCCAGAAGCCGCCGTCGGAGGTGCGCGGATAGCTGTTCAGGCGGTCGCGGATCTTCCGCGCGGCCTTGCGGTAGCGGTCCTGGCCGGTCTCGTGGTGCAGGACCACCAGCAGCCGGCCCGCCTGCATGCTGTCGAGGCTGTTGAAGGACTGGTCGATCGTGCCGTCACTGTGCACGAACCGGTCGACGTAGGCCTTGATGTAGGCGAGCAGGCGGGGATCGTGGGTGCGCCGGTAGACGAGGTACTGGCCGTAGAGGTACAGGCCCACGGGGTACGACCAGCCGCCGATGGTGGCCGGCGTGTAGCGCGCCATGGTGGAGTCCACGACGGCCGTCGACCAGTCGCGGGCGGCGGCGGGACGGGGCGCGGGGGCCGGGGCGGCGCTCGCCGGGGGTACGGCGGCGGGCAGCGCGACCAGGGTGACGGTGGCGACCGTCGCCGCGGTCAGCGCGGCCCGCAGACGTCGGCGTCTCATGGTCCTCCTTCTCGGTAGGCGTACGCGGATGGATCAGCGGGGTCAGCGGTGCCGCGGACCAGGACGTCGACGAGAAGCCGGTCCCGGGGCGTCCCGGCAGACAGGGGCCGTCGTGCGGGGAACGTCGCCGGCCAGCCCGGCCCGCGAGCGTCGGCATCTCAACGGACTCCGCCTCGGTAGACATACGCGGGTGGATCAGCACAGTCGGCGGCACCCTGCACAAGCGCCTCGACGAGAAGCCGATCCCGAGGCGTCCCGGCAGACAGGGGCCGCCGTGCGGGGAACGTCGCCGGACAGCCCGGCCCGCGAGCGTCGGCATCTCAACGGACTCCGCCTCGGTAGACATACGCGGGTGGATCAGCACAGTCGGCGGCACCCTGCACAAGCGCCTCGACGAGAAGCCGATCCCGAGGCGTCCCGGCAGACAGGGGCCGTCGTGCGGGGAACGTCGCCGGACAGCCCGGCCCGCGAGCGTCGGTATCTCAACGGACTCCCCCTCGGTAGACATACGCGGGTGGATCAGCACAGTCGGCGGCACCCTGCACAAGCGCCTCGACGAGAGGGTGGTCCGGAGCGTGCCGGCAGGCGGGGTCGGTGCGGGTGGCGTCGCCGGTCAGGGCGTATGCCTGGCAGCGGCAGCCGCCGTGGTCGACGGTGCGCAGGGCGCAGCCGCGGCACGGTTCGGGCATCCAGGACTCGCCCCGGAAGGCGTTGAAGGCCCTCGACTCCCGCCAGATCCAGGCAAGTTCGCGGTGCGTCACGTTCGGCGGGTCCAGACCGGGCAGGGTCCCGGCCGCGGGGCACGGCAGCACCGTGCCGTCCGGGGCGACGGTGAGCGAGACGGCGCCCCAGCCGCCCATGCAGGGTTTCGCGGTGGCGTCCACCAGGTCGGGGGCCACCCACACCAACTCCAGTGTGCCGCCGAGGCGTTCACGCCAGCGGGCCACTCGGGCACGGGCGCGCTCGACCTGGGCGGGTGTGGGCAGCAACCCGGCACGGTTGCGGGCCGCCCAGCCGTGGTACTGGGTGTTCGCCAGCTCGATCCGGTCGGCACCCCAGTCGAGCGCGAGCCGGATCAGGCCGTCGAGGTCGTCCAGGTTGCCGCGGTGCAGTACGGCGTTCACCCCGAGGGGCAGTCCGGCCTCGCGGATCAGCCGGGCGGCGCGTTCCTTCGCGGTGAACGACCGTGCTCCCGCGATCCGTTCGGCGGTGACCCGGTCCGCGTGCTGCACCGACAGCTGCACACTGCGCAGCCCGGCCCCGTTCAGCTCCGCCAGCCGCCGCTCACCGAGGCCCACCCCGCTGGTGACGAGCTGGGTGTACAGGCCCGCACCGTCGGCGGCGGCCACCAGGTCGGGCAGGTCGCGCCGCAGCAGCGGCTCGCCGCCGGACAGATGGGTGTGGACGACACCGAGCGCGCCCGCCTGCCGGAAGACCTCCGACCACTGCTCCGTGGACAGCTCCCCTGACCGGCTGACCAGTTCGACGGGGTTGGAGCAGTAACCGCAGCGCAGTGGGCAGGCGTGGGTGAGCTCGGCGAGCAGGGCCCAAGGAGGACCGGGGGGATGGGGAGGTGTGGGAGGTGCGGGAGGTGCGGTCATCTCAGCCAGCCCTCCTTCCGTAACCGGTTCAGAAACTCGGGGACTTCGGCGGCGACCGGCGCGGCGGGGTGGCGTACGGCCAGCTCGGTGACGACGGCGGCCACGTCCCGGACGCCGTCGCACAGCCGGAGCACACCGCCCGCACTGCCGTCGAGCACCACCACCCGCTCCGGCAGCAGCAACAGGTCGGTGCCCCGTACCCGGTCGTGCCGCAGCACCACACCACGGGCGAGAACGGGGCGCCATGACATGGCGGGCGAGGCCGGCGACGCCGCTGTCACGGGTCGCTCCGGTCCACCGCGTCGAGCAGGGCCCACAGGACCTCGCACTTGAACTCCAGTGCCGTGACGGCCCGTTGTTGCTCCTCGCGGGTGCGGGCCCGGGCGAGGACCAGGGCGAGGGCCTGCTCGGCGTCCCGGGCTCCCTGGGTGACACGGGTGCGGAAGTAGCCGAGGCCCGCCGCGTCGATCCACGGGTAGTGGCGTTCGAAGGCGGCGATGCGGGTGCGCATCAGGTCCGGGGCGGACAGCTCGGTCAGGGAGGCCGCGACGGCGTCCAGCAGCGGGCTGCGCTGGCAGAAGGTGACGTACCCCTCCACCGCGAACCGCACCCCGGGCGGGACCCGGGAGGTGTCCCACAGTTCCTGGCGGGCCAGGCCGGCCGCCTCGCCGAGCCGCAGCCAGCGCTCGATACCGCCCCCCGTGGCGTCGGTACCGTCCTGGTCGCGGATGCGGCGCAGCCAGGCGCGGCGCTCCTCGGGCCGGTCGAGCTTCGCGAGGATCAGCGCATCCTTGACGGGGATGTGCCGCTGGTAGTGGAAGCGGGCGGCGATCCAGCGGCGCAGTTCGGCGGGGGTCAGTTCGCCGCGGTGCATCCGCTGGTTGAAGGGGTGCCGGTCGTGGTAGCGCGTCGCGGTGACCGCGCGCAGCCGCTCGGTGAACTCGGCGGCCGGCCAGGCGGCGCGGCCGTCGAGTTCGGGTGCTGCCGCGGTCATGCGGCCGGGGGCGGCTGGGGCGGACGGCGGTCGGCGAGCGCGTACGCGGTCACCTCCAGCGCGGTCTCCACGATGTGGTAGTCCGGGCTTTTCCAGGGCTTTTCATCCGATGTATTCGGGGCGGTGTGGCGTGTCAGGGCAGGCAGGGAAGGACTCTCGCTCATGTGTGCGTACTCGCTTTCCTGAGGGTGGGGAGTCTCGGAAGGGAGCCGGAGGGAAGACGCGACCTGGTCAGGGCCGGTTCACATGTATGCACCGGGTTCAGTGACACGTCCGGTGGCGCGATACAGAGTTGCGGGACGGAGAGCTCCGGTCAATGGTCCGGACCGAAAACGTCGGATGCGTTTCCGGCCAATCTCTGCTCCTGGCACTGACTGACCGGTCAGTAGAGGCGAATGTCGCCGTCAGGAATGCGTGGCGGCGCGTGATCGTTGACGATAGGAGTACCACCTGTCGACAACCGAAGGATCAAGAGGCTCGTGAGCAGCAAGGTCCCCCCGATCATCCTCAACAACGGCGTCGAGATGCCCCAGCTGGGCTACGGCGTGTGGCAGGTGCCGGACGACGAGGCCGAGCGGGCCGTCGCCACGGCACTGGAGGCCGGGTACCGCAGCATCGACACCGCGGCCATCTACGGCAACGAAGTGGGCACCGGCAAGGCCATCGCCGCCTCCGGCCTGCCCCGCAATGACGTCTTCGTCACCACCAAGCTCTGGAACAGCGACCAGGGGTACGACTCCACGCTGCGCGCCTTCGACGCGTCGCTGGAGAAGCTGGGTCTCGACTACGTCGACCTGTACCTGATCCACTGGCCGCTGCCGGCCCGCGGCACGTCCACCGACAGCTACAAGGCGTTCGAGAAGCTGCTGGCCGACAAGCGGGTCCGCGCCATCGGCGTGTCCAACTTCCTTCCCGAGCACCTCGAGCGCCTGATCTCGGAGACCTCCGTCATCCCGGCGGTCAACCAGATCGAGCTGCACCCGCACCTGCAGCAGCAGGCCGCTCGCGAGTTCCACGCCGAGCAGGGCATCGCGACCGAGGCCTGGTCGCCGCTCGGCCAGGGCAAGGGCCTGCTGGAGGTGCCGGCGATCGTCGCCATCGCGCAGAAGCACGGCCGCACCGCGGCCCAGGTCGTGCTGCGCTGGCACATCCAGCTCGGCAACATCGTGATCCCGAAGTCGGTGACGCCGTCCCGGATCAAGGAGAACATCGAGGTCTTCGACTTCAGCCTGGACGACGAGGACCTCGCGGCGATCCGCGCCCTCAACGAGGACCGGCGCCTGGGCCCCGACCCGGCCGTCTTCGACATGGGCTGACACCCCACGCGCACGCCACGGCCGCCCGCCCCGTCCGCGCGGAGGGGCGGCGGCCGTGTGCGCTCCGGGGTCGGCTGCGCGGCGCGCCGCGCAGCCGACCCGCGGCGCCTCGGGCCATACGGGCCGCCTCCCATGCCGGGCCCCACGCCCCACACCACCCAGCCCACCACGCACCAGACCCGCGCCGCCCCGAACCGCACGGCCGTGTGCGCCCCCTTCCGGATCATGAGCCGACGCCACCCGGCACCTACCGCCCCGCCGGCTCCGGAATGCGCCCCGCACACAAGCCCGCCCGCCCCACGCACAAGCCCGCCCACCCCCGGCACTCGGTCGGCCGCGCGCCCTGGCGTCGGCGGGCTCAGTCGCCCCGCACGTCCGCGTGGAGGACCTCGAACTCCTCCAGGGCGACCACCATCACGTGCGCCTTGGCCGCGCTCTCGCGCCGGATCGCCGCCTGCCCGGCCCGGGACGCGGTGAGCGACACGCGGTCGGCGAAGAGGGCACCCGCCATGCCGCGGCCCCGGTCGCGGTCCAGGAAGAGGGCCGCGCCGGCGAATCCGGGCAGGGCCTCCAGCCGGGGCAGCACACCGGCGTGGAAGGTGTCGGTGGCGAGGTCCGCGTCCGCCGGGTCGAACTCGAGCCGGGTGACCCGCAGCCCGCCGCCGGTGACGGGCCGGTGCACGCGGTGGAAGACGGCGGCCTCGTAGTTCTCGACCGCGACGGTCCCCGCGAAGGGCTGCAACAGCTCCAGCCGCCGGGCGCTCATCACCTCGTCGCTGTTGCGGCGCGCCTCCGCGGACTCCCACCAGCTGACCGTGAGCAGTTTGCCGAGGTCGCGGTCGACGAAGACACCCGCGCCCCGGTAGCCGGGCCGTTCCTCCAGCAGGTCGTGCCCCCGCGTGTTCAGGGCCCCCACGGCCATGCCCAGCTGCGCCGGATCGCCGGTCGCGTACACCGTGCGTACGAACATGCGCCTCGCCTCCCGGAGCGGTGGCCCTGCCGACCGACGCGGCAGACATATCCGGAAAAGTGGTCCTCTTCAGTTTTGCCACGGTCTCAAATCCCCGCAATACGCACAGCTTTCGGGAGCTCGCAACCGGAGGCTTGACGAGGACATGCACACGGGTCCACGGTGTACGGCACCTGGTAAGGAAACTTTCCTAACAGAAGGGCCCCCACAGTGCGCCTTCGAACCCTGACCCTTGCCGCGGTCTCCGGGGCCGCCCTGCTCGCCGCCGGAGTGCTGCCCGCGCACGCGTCCGCCGGCGCGGCGGCGCGGACCGCTCCGGCCTCCGCCCAGGAGGGCTCGGTCAGTGCCGCCGATCTGCTCGCCAAGGTGAAGTCCTGTTCCCAGATATCGAACGGCAAGTACAAGACCGACGACGAGACGTCCGCCACGGTCCCCGTGTGCGGCAAGAACGGCGCGGTGTTCTGGAAAGCCGACATGGACATCGACTGCGACGGCCAGCGGACCACCAACTGCAACGAGAACCGCGACCCCTGGTACCAGGACGACACCGCCTTCCACCAGTCCGACGGCAAGCCCCTGAAGGCGGAGTCGCTCCCGTACATCGTCGTCCCGAGCTCCAGCAGCATCTGGAACTACTCCAGCGCCGGCATCAAGGGCGGCGGCGTGGTCGCGGTCATCTACAACAACAAGGTGGAGTACGCCGTCGTCGGCGACACCGGCCCCACGAAGATCATCGGCGAGGCGTCGTACGCCACCGCCAAGGCGCTCGGCATCGATCCCGACCCTAAGACCGGCGGCGCCGACTCGGGCGTGACCTACATCCTGTTCAAGAACTCCAAGGTCTCCCCCATCGAGAGCCACAGCGCCGCGGTCTCTCTCGGGGACCAGCTGGCCAAGCAGTTCCTGGCCAACAACTAGCAGTATCCGTGCGTCAGTTGGGCTGCCCCAGCGGACGTACGACCACGGTGTTGACGTCGACCCCGGCCGGCTGCCGGATCGCCCAGACCACCGAGTCGGCGATCTGGTCGGGGGTCAGCAGGTGTCCCGGCGGCAGGCTGCCGAGCCCGTCCCAGAAAGGGGTCTCCACCCGGCCGGGGGCGACCAGTGTCACACCGATCCCGAACTCCGTGACCTGGCGCCGGGTGTTCTCGGCGAGCCCGGTGACCGCCCACTTGGTGGCGCCGTAGATGTTGCCCGGGGTGTTCACGAACCCGGCGACGCTGCCGACGAGGACGATCCGGCCGCGCGACTCCTTCAGCGCCTCCACGGAGGCCCGGATGAGCAGGGCGGGGCCGAGGACGTTGGTGAGCACCATCTCGGTCCAGCCGGCCGGGTCTCCGTCGGCGACGGTGTCGTGGGTGGCGAAGCCGGCGTTGGCGACGACCGTGTCCAGTCGGCCGTATGCCTTGAGCGTACGGTCGACGGCGTCCTGTACGTCTTCGAATGCCGCCGCGTTACCGGCGACCGTCAGCAGTTCCCCGGGATTGCCGAGCCCCTCGGCGAAGTCCCGCAGCCGGGCCTGCGTACGGCCGGTGACGGCGACCCGGTGGCCGGCGGCCAGCAGCTGCCGGGCGACGGCGGCGCCGATGCCCGTGGCGCCGCCGGTGACGAGTGCGACCGGAGAGTCGTTCATGTGCGGTCCCCCTGTGTGTCGGTGAGACCGGCAGTCCATCACTTGGAGAACTCTCGAAGTCAAGCGCCGTCGCAGGTACGGCAGCGGTACGGCACCGACGGCGGGCAGCAGTGCCGGGCCGCGGCAGCGGACTGCTGCGGGCCCGACGGCCGTGCGAGGACGGGCACATGGGGCGTCGGGGCGGAGCGGCCCCGAGATGCGCGGCCCAGCGGCCCAGCGAGCCTGCGGCGCCGGAGTCGTGGGCGTGCTCGGCACCTCACCCGGCCACCGGAGACATGCCGGGCCGCGCCCGGTCACACCGGTCGTACCGCCCGGTGCACCGTGTGGGCCGACAGTACGAACACGTCGGGGCGTCGGTGGAGGCCACCGGGGTCGGCGGGGTCGAGGAGGCGGTCGAGGGTGGCTCGGTCCTCGGCGTCCATGACGTCGCCGTGGATGTCCCGGGTGCGGGTCAGCCACCCGACGACGAAGGCGCGGGCCCGGTCCGGCACGGGGGCGGGGATGTCGAGGAGGAAGCTGCGGGTGCCGGTGTGCTTCAGTCCGGCCGCGGTCAGCAGGGCGGGCCAGTCCTCGGTCTCGGGGACCGCGCCGGGCAGCTCGGCGCGCATCCGCGCGAAGCGCTCCTCCTGGGCCGCGTCGAGGCGGGCCTGCAAGCCCGGGCGGCCGAAGCCGATGTCGCGGGGCAGATAGCGGCTGGGCAGTCCGCCCTCCAGGATGGCCAGGGTCCCGCCGGGTGCGAGCCGGGCGGCGAACGCGGCGAGCGCGGCCTTCTGGTCACCGAGGTGGTGCAGGCTTCGGCTGGCCCACAGCAGGTCCGCCGGATAGGCCAACTCTCCGAGGGAGTCCGGTAGTTCACCGGCGATGGTACCGAAGCGGTCGGCGACGCCCTGGCGGGCGGCCCGGGCCCGGGCGCGCTCCAGGAGCGGTTCGGAGGCGTCGGCAGCGACCACCCGCGCGCCGGGGAACGTGTCCGCCATCAGGCAGGCGATCACTCCCGGCCCGCTGCCCGCGTCCACGATCAGCCCGGGCTCGGTCACTTCCTTGCCCAGCCAGGCCAGGGCGCGTGCGTACACCGGGGCGCACACCTCGGCCTCCGCCTCCATCAGCTCGGCGATCGCGGCCCAGTCGACGTCGCCGCCATGGGTGTGACCGTGGCCGTGCTGTGTGGAGTGCCCGTGGTGGGCCTGGTGGTCGTGTGCCATGTCGCTCAGCCTCTCGCTCGGATGCGGCCAGAGTGCGACGGCGCAGAAGGAGATGCCACTTTCCTTGCCGGTGCCGCAAAAAAGGTGCCGATACGGCAAGCAGACGACCGCCAGGTCCCTGCGGTATCCGGCCGGCCACCGCACAGCGTGCGTCTCAGGCCAGGTTTCTCAAGATCGCTCGGGCCTTGTCGGCAGCGGCCTTGCTCTGGCGGTATGCCTCTTCGAGAGCGGTCCGGTTCTGCTGGATCAGGTGTTTCTGGACGCGAATGTCGATGGCGCGGACCGTGGGAACGTAGTGGGTCTTCTGTTTGCAGACGGCGTCCGCCACGGCGGTCGCCTTCTCCAGCCCGGAGGGAACATGGGGGTCGCGGTGGGGGTTCTGTGCGAACTCCTTCTCGCTCCGCCTGGGGTCATTGCGGGCGTCGGAGGGCTTGGCGTAGTGGTATCCGCGGGCCTTCATGCACGCTGACCAGGCGCGGTCCGCGGCCTTCCACTCGTTCGTCTTCTCGCCCTCGGTGATGCCCTCTCCCTTCACGTCCAGCACCGGGTCACGGCGGTCCTGGGGCCGGAAGCCGTACAAGGTGCGGTCGGCCTGGCCGAGACAGCCGTGCGCGGGGACGGTGTGCCCGTGGACGGTGTTCTTGTTGCGCTGGTACTCGAACTCGCCGGTCAGAGCCACGTATTGGGGCAGTGTCCACTTCCGGTCGGCGGTCTTCCGGTTGGCCTTCCACTCCGCGTACGCGCCCTGGTAGCCGTGGACGGCCGCCTGCTTGGGGTCGCTGACGCCGTACCGGTCGGTGTCGGCGGTGAAACTTACGGCAACCAGTACTCCGGCCTGCTGCGGAGGCATCGGCCAAGCCGGGGGCGGGTCCAGGCTCAGCGTACGAAGCGCGGGGAATCCCAGGTCGTTCATGCAGGAACGCGCCAGGGCCCAGCGTGCCCTGTCGATGGTTTCGTTGTCCGTCCTGGTCAGTTCGTAACGGTCGACGGGAAGGGCCGAGGAATCAGCGGAGCCGGCCGGCTCTTCGTGCTGCCGGGAGGCCGGCTGCCGGCTCCCGCACGCGGCGACGAGGGCGAACACTGCGACGGCTGCTGCGGCGAGAGGAGTGGTCTGGCGCATCCCGACAGCCCACCAGGTGCAGACCAACCGCGGCTATGGCGGAGGCCACACCTCCGGTCCCAGGAAAGCTCTGGCCGTGCCTGTCCCGGTCGAGGACATGCCCTGACCGGACCCTGTCTCCGGGAGGTCCCGTGGCGGTGTCGTGTGAGCTGTGGCGGGTGGGCGGCTGGTGTTCGTCGGCGGAGC
Source organism: Streptomyces barringtoniae (assembly GCF_020819595.1). Taxonomy (GTDB): domain Bacteria; phylum Actinomycetota; class Actinomycetes; order Streptomycetales; family Streptomycetaceae; genus Streptomyces; species Streptomyces barringtoniae. The sequence continues at coordinate 158,139 of NZ_JAJHNP010000007.1, read as the reverse complement.
GCGCGGTCCGCCGGGGCCTGGCCGGTAGCGCCGGACCCCGGCGGAGGTCACCGGGTCAGGGCAGCGGCGGATACGCGCTCTGCATCAGCTGCTGGAACTGGGCGGAGAACCAGTGCCCGGCCGGCGGCGCGTTCGCCAGCGCGCCCGTGGGGTTGTTGCCGTTGCGGGCGTTGCCGCCGTAGCTCGGGTCGCACATCCGGTCGAAGTCCTTGCCTCGCCGACTACACCGACGACGTCGGCGTGGCGGCGGCGTACACCAAGACGCTGACCTACTACGGCGCCAAGTCCGGTGACGCGACGGCGAAGTCCACGGTGAAGGCGCTGCTGGACGGCATGTGGAACAACCACCCGGACGGCCTGGGCATCGCCGTCCCCGAGACCCGCAGCGACCACAGCCGGTTCGGCGACGGCGTGTACGTGCCGAGCGGCTGGAGCGGCACCATGCCGAACGGCGACGCGGTCAACTCCTCGGCCACGTTCACCTCGATCCGGTCCTTCTACAAGAACGACCCGGCCTGGTCGAAGATCGAGACCTACCTCAAGGGCGGCGCCGCGCCCAGCTTCACCTACCACCGGTTCTGGGCCCAGGCGGACATCGCCCTGGCCATGGGCTCGTACCCGGAGCTTCTCGAATGGCCCGGCCCCGCCAAGGCTCCGCGTACCGCGACGGGCGGCCCCCACCCACACAGGGGGCCGCCCGGTCGTCGCGCGTTCCCCCCAAGGTGTTGCCGGCCATGGCCGTCAGCCCGCCGCCGTCTTCCGGAACGCACGCACCGCGAACACCGGGTCCGGGCGGGGGCGGTCCTGGTCCGGGAGGCGGGAGAGGCTCGCGGCGAACTCCTCGGTGCGCGGCTCGCCCGGTGGCAGCAGGGTGAACCAGCCGCGGCGCAGGTCGGCGACGGTGGCGCGGGGGCTGCGGCCCTGCCCGACGCCGGGGAACGCGGTGGCCCCGGCCGGCCGGAGCCCGTGCCGGACGGCGTGCGCGGTGACGGTGGCGGCGGCGTCCTGCGCGGGGCGGCGCGGACGGGAGGCGAGGACGGCGTCGATGTCGCTGCCGACGTCGTGCGCCGCGGCCTTGTCGACGGTGGTGACGTAGACCCCGCCGGGCCGCAGCACCCGGGCGCACTCGGCGACGATCGCGCGGACGTCCTCGGCGTCCTGCAGCAGGTGCAGCAGCCAGATGCTCGTGACGGCGTGGAAGGTGCCGGTACGGAACGGCAGCCGGCGGCTGTCGGCCCGTACGATCGCGCCCGGCAGCCGTGCGACCGCCCTGCGCACCATGGCGGCGGTGAGGTCGGCACCCGTCACCCGGAGCGCGGGACGGTCGCCGGCCAGCCGGCGGGTGACGATGCCGGTGCCGCAGGCCACGTCGAGCAGGCGGCCCGGCCCGTCGGGGATCAGGCCGAGCACCGCCCGTGCGGCCGCCGCGGCGCGGGCCTCGCCGCCGCGCAACGCGTCATAGGCGTCGGCTTCCTTCTCGTAGTCGAGCACGCCCCTCAGTGTGCGTGGTGACCTGGGGCGATGTCCTCCACCCTGCGGGCGAGCGCGAAGTCGTTCGCGGTGAGCGCGCCGCCCGCGCTGTGTGTGTGGACGCTGAGGGAGACGGTGTTGTAGCCGAGGGTGAGGTCGGAGTGGTGGTCCAGTTCGTCCTGAACGGCGGCGATGTGCATGACGAGCGCCGCCGCCGCGACGTGCGAGCCGAGGCGGTAGGAGCGGGTGAGCCGGCCGGTGTCGTCCACCGACCAGCCGGGCAGTTCGGCGAGCCGGTCCTCGATCTCCTTCTGCGACAGCGGTTCGACGGCCATGGCCGGGTCTCCCTTCGAGGGGGCTGCAACACGGGCTACGGGTTCAGCCTGCCACGTCAGCCGCGTGCGCACTCCGCCGCGAGGTCGTCGGCGAGCGCGGCGATCCGGTCCCGGCCCTCCACCCGGGCCACCCAGGCGTGCGGCAGGCCGGTGTCGCCGCGGAGCGCGCCGAGCAGGTTGCCGCAGATCGAGCCGGTGGAGTCGCTGTCGCCCGAGTGGTTGACGGCCGGCAGCAGGGCCTGCCCGGCATCGGGCTCGGCGAGCGCGCAGTAGACGCCGAGGGCGAGGGCCTCCTCGGCGACCCAGCCCGCGCCGAGGGACTCCACCTTCTCGGCCGCCGGCGTCCCGTCGGCGGCGAGGTCCAGGGCGGCGCGCAGGGCGGCCGTGGTCTCCGTGTGGCCGCGGTGCCGCTCCAGCAGCCGCAGCGTGCGCAGTACGGCGCCCTCCAGGGACTCCCCGGCGACCAGGTGCGCCACGATCGCGGCGAGCGCACCGGCGGCGTAGCAGCCGGTGGGGTGGCCGTGGGTGATCTGGGCACCGCGCGCGGCCATGGCGACGGCCTCCTCGGCGGGCCCCACCAGTCCGAAGGGGGCCGAGCGCATGACCGTGCCGCAGCCCTTGGAGTCGGGGTTGACCTCGCCCGGTGTGCCGTCCAGCGGGAGCGCGGGGTCGGGCGCGTACATCCGGGCCGCACCGGACAGGCAGGCGTTGCCGGGGGCGCGGCCGGGGGTGCCCCCTCCGGGGGAGTACAGCCAGGCCTCGGTGACCAGGCCGCCGGCCGGTGCGGTGCCGGGCTGCGGCTGCGCCGGCTGCTCGGGGCCGGGCTTCGACTGGGTCTCCAGCCAGCGCTCGTAGGCCTGACGCAGCAGCAGGGGCCGGGCGCCGCCGATGCCCTTCTCGCGCTCCCGTGCGTGCGCCTGGATCAGGGCCTCGACGGTGAACAGGGTCATCTGGGTGCCGTCGCTGATCAGGCCGATCGCACCGTGAGCCCCGGGGACGAAACCGGTTACGCCGCGCGCACCGTGGGTGGCGCGGATACGGTCCAGGGTGGAGAACTCCACCGGGTAGCCGAGGCGTCACCGAGCGCGCCGCCCAGGAGACAGCCGCGGACCCTGGCCCGGTACACGGCCGAGGCCTGAAGGGACGCCTGCGGGGACGAGGACCGCCACGGCCCGGACCACGGCTCGTTCATGCGCAACTGAAGCAACTCCTCAGCGACTCCTCGACTACGGTCGGACGTATGGCCATTGTCGCTTCCGGTCCCTCCGCGTCCGCCACCGCCCCCGCCGCCGACAAGGGCGTCGGCCCGCTGCTGCGCGCCTGGCGGGAGCGGCGCCGTGTCTCCCAGCTGGAGCTGGCGCTGCGCGCCGACTCCTCGGCCCGGCACATCAGCTTCGTCGAGACCGGCCGGTCCCGGCCGAGCGAGGAGATGGTGCTGCGGCTCGCCGAACATCTGGACGTGCCGGTGCGCGAGCGCAACGCGCTGCTGCTGGCGGCCGGTTACGCCCCGCACTATCCGGAGACCCCGCTGGACGACCCGGCGCTGGACGCGTTGCGCGACGGCATGGAACGCCTCATCCAGGGCTACGAGCCCTATCCGGCGCTGGTGGTCGACGCCGGGTACACGGTCGTCACCGCGAACCGGGGCATCATGATGCTGCTGGACGGCGTGCCGGAGACGCTGATGTCGTCGCCGAACGCGATGCGGCTGACCCTGCATCCGGAGGGTCTCGCACCACGCATCCGCAATCTGCGCGAGTGGCGCGGGCATCTGCTCGCGCAGATGGAGCGGCAGATCGCCCTGCAGCGCTCGGACCAGCTGCGCGCCCTGTACGAGGAGGTGGCCGCCTACCCGGTGCCAGAGGACGCGCCGGGTGTTGAACCGGCCGAGCCCGTCCCGTACTTCGCGCTGCCGATGCTCATCGAGCACGACGGCCGGATCCTGTCGTTCGTGTCGTCGATCTCCACGTTCAACACGCCGATGGACGTCACGGTCGCCGAGCTCGCCATCGAGACGTTCCTGCCGGCGGACCCGGCGACCGCCAAGTACCTGCACGGGCTGGCCGGTTGACCCCCGCCCCGCGGTCCTCATGGCCTCGGACTGGTGTGCGACAGGGGATCACATGGCAGACTGCCCGCGTACTTCGGCGCGTAGGGGAGGCGTGGCGTGAGTGAGCGGCGGGCTGCGCCCACTGTGGGCCAGGTGGTGCTCGGTAAACGGTTGCAGGAACTGCGCGAGGCGTCGGGCCTCGGCCGGGAGGAGGCCGCCAAGGTCCTCAGGGTGGCGTCGGCGACCGTACGGCGGATGGAAACGGCCGAGGTCGCGCTGAAGATCCCGTACGTGCAGGTGCTGCTGGACACCTACGGGGTGCCCGAGGAGGAGGCGGCCGCGTTCGTGCGGCTGGCCGAGGAGGCGAACCAGCCGGGCTGGTGGCAGCGGTTCCACGACGTGCTCCCCGACTGGTTCAGCCTGTACGTCAGCCTGGAGGGCGCCGCCCGGATCATCCGCTCCTACGAGCCGCACTTCGTACCCGGTCTGCTGCAGACGGAGGACTACGCGCGGGCGGTGCTGGAGGCCGGGACGATCGGGCAGACCTCGCCGCAGTCCGTGGAGCGGCATGTGTCGCTGCGCATGGAGCGGCAGCGGCTGCTGGAGCGGGACGACCCGCCCCACCTCTGGGTGATCATGGACGAGACGGTGCTGCGGCGCCCGGTGAGCATGCGCGGCGAGGTGATGCGCGAGCAGCTGGACAAGCTGCTGGAGTACGCCGAGCGGGACCGGGTCACCCTCCAGCTCGCCGAGTTCGCGGCGGGCCCGCATCCGGGGACGTACGCGCCGTTCACGCTGTTCCGCTTCGCCGAGCCGGAACTGCCGGACATGGTGTTCACCGAGTACCTGACCGGCGCCCTGTACCTGGACTCCCGCCGCGAGGTGGCCGCGCATCTGGAGGTGCTGGACCACATGACGGCCCGCGCCGCGTCGGCACAGCGCACACAGAACCTGCTGCGGGAGTTCCGCAAGACCTTGTGACGTCACGTCCGGACCGATTTCTCTGGGGGAAACAGCCGTATGACCGCACGCGATGCCACGCCCACGCCGATCGACACCAGCCGTCCGCACCCCGCCCGGGTGTACGACTGGTGGCTGGGCGGCAAGGACAACTACCCGGTGGACGAGGAGCTGGCGCGCAGGATCCTCGCCGTGGACGGCACGGTGGTGCGCGGGGCGCGGGCCAACCGGCGGTTCATGCACCGGGCCGTCCGTGCGGCGGCCGAGGCCGGGGTACGGCAGTTCCTCGACATCGGGACCGGTATCCCGACCGAGCCCAACCTGCACCAGGTCGCCCAGGGCGTGGCCCCGGAGTCCAGGGTGGTCTACGCGGACAACGACCCGATCGTGCTCCGGCACGCCGAGGCCCTGCTGCGGAGTGCCGCCGAGGGCAGCACGGACTACATCCACGCCGATGTCCGCGATCCCGACACCATCCTGGGGCCGGCGGGCGAGTTCCTCGACTTCGGCCGCCCGGTCGCGCTGTCCCTGATCGCGCTCACCCACTACCTGGGTGAGCGGGAAGACGACGTGTTCGGTCTGGTCAAGCGGTACGTCGACGAGCTCGCCCCCGGCAGTTTCCTGATCCTGTCCCAGGTCACCCAGGACCTCAGCCCCGAGGGTGTGGCCAGAGCGGCCGAGCTGTTCCGCAGGAGCGGCACGCCGTTCCACCCCCGCACGCTGCCCGAGTTCTACCGCTTCTTCGACGGCCTGGAGCTGCTCGGCCCCGGCGTCATCCCCGTGTACGGCTGGCGTCCGGAGCCGGTGGACGTGGCCGCCCAGGCGGAGGGCGTCGTGCCGGTGTACGCGGGGGTGGCGGTCAAGCGCTGACCGCCCTTCCTCCGCTGGTGGCTGCCGCCGTGCGCCCCCGGCCGGGCAGGCGTCAGGCGGCTCCGCCCTTGCTGTCGTGTTCGTCGTCCACGATCTCCGCGTCGACCACGCCCTCCGTGTCGGCCGAGGTCTCCGTGTCGGCCGGGGTCTCGTCCTCCTGTGCGGTCTGGCCGCCGGCGGCAGACGCGTACATGGCCTGCCCCATCTTCTGGCTGACGGTGGCGAGTTTCTCCACGCCGGTGCGCAGGGCGGTGGTGTCGGCGTTCTGTTCCAGCAGGGTCTTCAGTTCCGCCGCGGCCGTCTCGACCTCGCCGCGTGTGTCGGCGGGGACGCGGTCGTGGTTGTCGCGGATGAACTTCTCGGTCTGGTAGACGAGTTGCTCGGCCTGGTTGCGGGTCTCGGCGGCCTCGCGGCGCTTGCGGTCCTCCTCGGCGTACTGTTCGGCCTCCCGCATCATGCGGTCGATGTCGTCCTTGGGAAGCGCCGAACCGCCGGTGACGGTCATCTTCTGCTCGCGGCCCGTCGCCAGGTCCTTGGCGGAGACGTGCATGATCCCGTTGGCGTCGATGTCGAAGGCCACCTCGATCTGCGGCACGCCGCGCGGGGCGGGCGGCAGGCCGGTGAGGTCGAAGACGCCGAGCTTCTTGTTGTAGGCGGCGATCTCGCGTTCGCCCTGGTAGACCTGGATGCCGACCGAGGGCTGGTTGTCGGTGGCGGTGGTGAAGATCTCCGAACGGCGCGTCGGGATCGTGGTGTTGCGTTCGATCAGCTTGGTCATGATGCCGCCCTTGGTCTCGATGCCCAGGGACAGCGGCGTGACGTCGAGCAGCAGGACGTCCTTGACGTCGCCGCGCAGGACGCCGGCCTGCAGGGCGGCGCCGACGGCGACCACCTCGTCGGGGTTGACGCCCTTGTGCGGGTCCTTGCCGGTGAGGTCGCGCACCAGGTCGGTGACGGCGGGCATCCGGGTGGAGCCGCCGACCAGGATGACGTGGTCGATCGCGGACAGCTGGATCCCGGCGTCCTTGACGGCCTGGTGGAACGGTTTCCTGCAGCGGTCGAGCAGATCGGCGGTCAGCTCCTGGAACTGGGCACGGGTCAGTTTCTCGTCCAGGTGCAGCGGGCCCTCGGCGGAGGCGGTGATGTAGGGCAGGTTGATCGTCGTCTCCGAGGACGACGACAGCTCGATCTTGGCCTTCTCGGCGGCCTCGCGCAGCCGCTGCACCGCCATCTTGTCGGCGCCCAGGTCGATGCCGTAACTCCCCTTGAACCGCTTCACCAGGTACTCGACGATCCGCTGGTCCCAGTCGTCGCCGCCGAGGTGGGTGTCGCCGTTGGTGGCCTTGACCTCGATGACGCCGTCGCCGATGTCCAGCAGGGACACATCGAAGGTGCCGCCGCCGAGGTCGAAGACGAGGACCGTCTGTTCGTCGCCCCGGTCCAGGCCGTAGGCGAGGGCGGCGGCGGTCGGCTCGTTGATGATCCTGAGCACCTTCAGGCCCGCGATCTCGCCGGCCTCCTTGGTGGCCTGCCGCTGGGCGTCGTCGAAGTACGCCGGTACGGTGATCACGGCGTCCGTGACGTCCTCGCCGAGGTAGGCCTCCGCGTCGCGCTTCAGTTTCTGCAGCACCCGCGCGGACAGCTCCTGCGCACGCAGGCGGCTGCCGTCGATGGAGCCCTGCTCGGGGAAACGCCAGCTCGCGTCTCCCATGTGCCGTTTCACCGAGCGGGCGGTGCGCTCCACGTTGGTCACGGCCTGCCGTTTGGCGACCTCGCCGACCAGCACCTCCCCGTTCTTCGCGAACGCCACCACGGACGGCGTGGTGCGCGCGCCCTCCGCGTTGGCGACAACAGTGGGCTCGCCGCCCTCCAGGACGGCCACTACCGAGTTCGTCGTCCCGAGATCGATCCCGACCGCACGTGCCATGGTCCGTCCCCTTCCGCCCGGGCGCCTGCCGCACTCCCAGCAGAGGACGTGCCCGCGACGCTGTCAATGGCCGGGTACCCGCACACGGCGATGCCGCGCCCCAGGAACGGGACGCGGCATCCGGGGCCGTACGGGCGTCAGGCCAGCTCGGCCGTCAGGGTGATCGTCGTACCGGCCAGGGCCTGGCTGACCGGGCAGTTCTTCTTGGCCTCCTCGGCGGCCGAGGCGAAGCCCTCCGCGTCCAGGCCCGGCACCTCGCCGCGCACGGTGAGGTGGATGCCGGTGATGCCCTCGCCCGGCTGGAAGGTCACGTCGGCCTTGGTGTCGAGCCTGGTGGGCGGGGTGCCGGCGCCGGCCAGGGCGTGCGAGAGGGCCATGGAGAAGCAGCTGGAGTGAGCGCCGGCGATCAGCTCCTCGGGGCTGGTCTTGCCGTTCGCGTCCTGGGAGCGCGACGCCCACGTGACCGGCTGCTCGCCGATGCCGGAGGAGTCGAAGGTGACGACGCCGTTGCCCTCGAGCAGGTTGCCTTCCCAGACGGTGTGCGCGGTGCGCGTGGTGGCCACGATCATTCCTTTCGCGTCGGGTCCCGTGACGTGAGATCCCGTTACGGGGGTGTTCCGTGCCCCTATCCGATCACATCCGGGCTCATCTCACTCTGAAGACCGGCCCACGCGGCGTGAACGGGAGGTGACTTCCCCGCGGGATCGGATAGGCGTGCTCGCGGCGCACCCTCGGCACGTCGCACCAGCCGTCGGTGATCACCGGCACCGGTGCGGCGGGCGGGAAGTCCTCGGCCCGGTTCAGCAGGTCGACGCCGGGCTGCGGGGCGGTGCCGCCGCGCCCGTGCACCCCGGGACCCGGCCCGCGATCTCGGTGACCGGGAAATAGCCGGCGTCGTGCGGGGCCGCGTCGCAGAACACCACGCGGGCGGCCCCCACGTCCCGGGCCTCGGCGCAGGAGGCGATCGCACCGAGCGCCCTGCCGAGCAAAGTGCGGCTCATCGAGCCGGAGCTGTCGAGGACCACCCCGAAAGTGCAGCCCGCGACCCCCCTCGGGCGGAAACCAGCGGCCCGCACGCGGGATGCCGGGGGTGGAGGCCTGACAGCGGGCGGGGCGGGCGAAGGACCGTACGGGCTCCGGGCCTCGGCGCAGGAGGCGATCGCACCGAGCACCCTGCCGAGCAAAGTGCGGCTCATCGAGCCGGAGCTGTCGAGGACCACCCCGAAAGTGCAGCCCGCGACCCCCTCGGGCGGAAACCAGCGGCCCACGCGCGGGATGCCGGGGGTGGAGGCCTGACAGCGGGTGGGGCGGGCGAAGGACCGTACGGGTTCCGGGTGGGGCGCGAACTCGTCGAACCACCGGGCGAGTTGCGCGTCCCAGGGGCGCTGTGGAGTCCGCTCACCGTCGAGTGAGTCCCGGCGGCCGCCGGCCATGTCGGCGGGCAGAACACCGACCGCCCGTCGTGGATCTGCGGCACGCCGATCAGTTCCTCGGGGGCCAGCTGCGTACCGGGCAGGCTCACGCACCCCAAGCCGGGCGAGTCGGCGAACTCCCGCACCAGGGAGGACTTTCCGATGCCGTGGGGCGCCCCAGAGGAACACGGGCCGGACGGTGGCGAGGCCGAGGAGGAGTCCGGGGACACGGGCGGGAGTGACGGTGACGGCAGCCTGCAAGGCGGAGTGTCGGTGTCCGGCCGGTCGGGCGCAGCCGAACTTCACGCGGCCCGCTCGTCCTCGGTGCCGTCGGTACCGCTGTCATCGGTGTCGGTGTCGTCGGTGCCCGTGCCGTCGGTACCGGTGTCGGCGGTGAGCGGGACCTGGGGTCCGTCGAGCTCGCCCAGCCAGCGGCGCAGCACCTGGTGCACCTGCTCGGCGCCGGTCAGTTCCTTCACTCCGTCGACCGGTGCGGACAACTCCAGTGGCGAGAGCAGGAACGGGTGGGACTGCGCGCCGCCGAGGCCGCCGTGGGAGCCGATCTGCTCCTCGAAGGCGAGCACCTCGCCGTCGGCGGGGTCGTAGGCGGAGTTCACCATGATGTCGGCGGTGTGCGGGAAGGAGTGGGTACGGCGGACGGCGTCGGCGGCGCCGGGACCGAACCGGGCCAGCGGGCCGGGCTGGTCGTCGAGCCCGGCCAGCGGGATCTCGGCGCCGTGGGCACCGAGCACCACCCCGTCGTGCTCCGCGCTGCGCACCAGCAGGAAGCCGATGCCGGGGTGGTTGGCGAGGGTGGTGAGCAGGGCCGGGTGGCGGGCGTCGATCTCCTCCTTGGTCATGCGGTGGGGCACGTCCGGGAAGGAGACCAGGCCGAGGTTGCCGGAGGCCAGCACGATCGGCTCGGAGCGGCGGACGGGGCGCTGCTGCTCGCCCTTCTCCTCCACGGGCCGGCGCAGTGCGGCCCGGACGGCGGCACGGGCCTCGGCACCGCTGTGCGTGCCCTCCGCCCGGCGCGGCACGTGCAGCCCGCACCCGGCCCGGACCAGGTCGCCGAGGGTGAGCCCGTAGCGGGAGCGGAAGGTCTCACCGGGGCTCTGCCCGTGGTCGGACAGGACGACGATGCGGTACGGGCGGGGCGCGTGCTCGGCGACCCGCTGCAGCAGGGCGAGGGCGCGGTCGAGGCGCCGCAGCACCTGCTCGGCGTCCCGGCCGCACGGACCGGAGTGGTGGGCGACCTCGTCGTAGGCGACGAGGTCGGCGTAGACGGCGGTGCGCCCGGCGAGCATGTCGCCCATCACCGCGGCGAGGACGACGTCCCGTTCGACGACGGTGGCGAAGGCGCGGACGAGCGGGTAGAGCCCGCCGCGGCTCACCCGTGGGCGCTGCCCGCGCAGGCGGGCGCGGGTGGACTGGCCGATCTCGCGGACCACCTCGGCGACGAAGGACAGGGCGGTGCGGACGGCGTTCGCGGGGTCGGAGAAGTAGGCGAAGTAACCGGCGCGGGAACGGTTCTCCCGGCCCCGGCGGCGGGCCGCGATGGACAGCACGAGGGCCTGTTCGCCGGCGCCGCCGCTGAAGAGGTTGCCGCGGCTGGCGCCGTCCACGGTGAGCAGTCCGCCGTCGCCGGTGTGCCGCATGGCGCGGCGCTGCAACTCGGCGGCGCTCGTCGGGCGGTTGCACACCATCACCTCCCCGCGGTCCTTCTCGTACCAGCGGAAGGCGGGCACGTCGAAGGTGCTGCCGTGGAGTATGCCGAGCTGGCTGGCACCGGTCTGGCTGGACCAGTCGGTGCGCCAGGGGGTGAGGCGGTGGGTGGGCCGGGGGACGTCGTCGCCGGTCGGCCGTATGCCGTCACCGGGCTCCAGCCAGCCCGCGACCGTGGGCATCACCCCCTTGCGGACCGCGGCCTTGAGGACGTCGTGGCCGACGCCGTCGAGCTGGACGAGGAGCAGGCCGGGGGTGGTGGGGCAGGGCGGGTCGGATCTGCGGCGGCGGGCGGCGAGGCGGTGCAGGCGGCGCCGGTAGGTCTCGTCGTCGCGTACGGCGAGGGCGGCGCCGGTGGCGGAGGCGACGGCGGACATCACCGCGGCCACGACGACGGCGGTCTCGGGGGCGGCCTCGCCGCGGCCGGAGGGGTTGACGCGCAGGGCGAGCAGCAGCAGGGAGCCGTTGAGGAAGAAGACCAACAGGCCCAGCACGAGGGCGGGTACGAGCAGCAGGAGGCGGACCAGGAGCGGCCACACCACGGCCGACAGCACACCGAAGGCTCCCGCGCCGCAGGCGGCGGTGACGGCGATGCGAGTCACGCTGTCGCCGTCTGCGGACTGGAGCCGGAAGTCGGGCAGGAGTGCGGCGAGGACCAGCATGGTGAGGGTGGAGACCGCCCATACGGCGATGCTCCGACCGATCTGACTGGCGACCCGCCGCCACCGCACTCCCCGCACTCCCCGCACGCCCCGCACACCTCACGTCCCGGCCCGTTCGACGCCGGGGCCTCGCTCCACCTTGTCACACGGGCCCGATGCCAGGATTCCTCGACGGGTTGCGGGCGGTGCCGACGGAACCGCAACGACTCCATGTGGACCGGAACCGCGATCAGGGCCGGTGCGCCGAGAAGGCGACCGCCCGGGGCCGGGCTGATCGCGTTGTCAGACCCCCCTGCCATCATCCCGGCATGCTCTACGACGCCTCGATGACCGCAACCCGCAGGACCGCCCCGCCCGACGGCGCGCGATCCGCCGCCCACCCCTGTGTCCGACGTTCCGGCGACCTACCGGAGCGTCAGCGGCCCGGGATGCGGCGGGCCATGGGGCACGAGCAGATCAAGAGGGGTGCCTGATGGAGCTCGCGGCACGGCTGATGCGTGCGCTGACCGACCCGGAGTTCGGCCCCGAGGACGGGGACACGCGCCCGGATGTGTCGCAGGTCTCCGACGAGGAGCTCGGCAGCCTGCTGGTGGCCGCCCACCGGGTGGACGCCACGGCCCCGCGGGGGATGGCGGCGGTCCGCTTCGCGGTCGAGGACGCGGCCCGGGAACGGCGGCCGCGCTATACGCCCGACGCGTGCCGGCGCATGTTCGAGGTACTCGTCGAGCAGTACGAGGAGCGCGGGTGGGCGAACCTGAACCAGGCCCTGGACGTGCTGGAGCGCTGCACCGGACCGCTGCCCGACGTGTCCGAACAGGCCCGCGCCCTGGTCGCGTTCTGGCTGGAGAAGGACACCGCGCGGCAGCCGTACGCGCTCCTCGCGATCGCGCGGCTCGGCGGCGACGGCACGCTGCGCACGGCCGTGGAGCGCCTCTCGCACGACGTGGGCCCCATCGTCGCGGACGAGATCGCCGTCGTCGCGGGACTGCCCCCGGCCGAGCAGACGCTGCTGTCCGGGATCGACCGGGACCACAGGTTCGTGTCGCCCGACGCGCACGCCTGGCGCAGATCGGCGGACAACCCCGCCTACGTGGCGTTCACGCGCCGTGCGCTGGAGGCGGCGGCCGACCGCACCGACGCCATCCGGCGCGGCGAGATCCCCTACCGGGCGGACAAGGCGTTCACGGACCGTGAGATCACCACGCTCGGCCAGGCCCTGCGGGTGGCACTGCTGCGCGACGAGCCCTGGCTGCCGGAGCTGTTCGAGCGGCTGCTGCCCGGCATCTCCCTCGCCCCGACCGCGGCGAAGACGCTCCCCTCGCAGGCCCTGCTGTACGAGGTGGTCCGCGCCGCGCAGGACTTCCCGACCCCCGAGCTGGTGACCGCGATCCGCACGGTGCGCCGGACCGTCCGGCACGCCGGCGTGCCCAAGCAGCTCGACAAGATGCTCAAGAAGGTCGACACGGCCCTGGCGGAACGCACCGACGTGGCACTGCGGCTGCCGGGACTGGGCTTCGAGACCGCATCCGTCGGCGGCCCGCCGGCGGTCGGCGTCCTGCGCCGTGCGGCAGGCGACTACCAGGCCGTCGTCACCGTCGCCGAGTCCGCCACGCTGACCTGGGAGAAGGACGGCCGCCCGCTGCGCAGCCTCCCGGCCCCGGTCCGCCGCGACCACAGCGCCCTGGTCAAGGAAGTGCGCGACCTGGTGAAGCGGGTGAACGCGCAACTCGTCACCCTCGTACGCGCGTTGGAGGGCGGCTTCACCGTCGACGCCGTTCATCCGTACGGCTGGTGGCGCACCGAACTGGCCGGGCATCCTCTCGCCGGGACCCTGGTGCGACGGCTGATATGGGAGATCGAGCTCGCACCCGGCGAGTGGCACGCCGTGCTGCCCGAGACGCAGGAGCGCCTTCCCGACGCGCCCGACGACGCCTCCGTACGGCTGTGGCACCCGCTGCGTTCCGAACCGCACGCCGTACGGGCCTGGCGTGATCTGCTCACCGAGCAGCGCATACGGCAGCCCTTCAAGCAGGCGTTCCGCGAGATCTACCTCCTCACGCCGGCCGAGGAGCAGACCCGCGTCTACTCCAACCGCTTCGCCGCCCACCTGGTCCGCTACCGCAGGATGTTCGCCCTGTTCCGGGCCCGGGGATGGAAGAGCGACCTGCTCGGCCCGTGGGACGGCGGGGACGGCGACGAGGCCGAGCGCACCCTCGCGGGCGGGCGGTGGCGGGTCCGCTTCTTCCACAGCTGGGCCGACTGGGCGGGCGACGAGGAACTCGCCTCGACCGACCAGGTGCGCTTCGACCGCCTGGAGGCGGGCGCCTGGCGGGAGGCCCCGCTCGCCGACGTGCCCCCGCTGGTGTTCAGCGAGGCGATGCGGGACGTGGATCTCTTCGTCGGCGTGACCTCGATCGCCGCCGACCCCGACTGGACCGACGGCGGCCCCGGGCGCGCCTACTGGGAGCGGGCTTCCTTCGGCGCGCTCACGGAGAGCGCCGAGGCGCGCCGCGACGCCCTGGAACGCATCCTGCCCCGCCTGAAGATCGCCGACCGGTGCGCGCTCGACGGCCGCTTCCTGACCGTCCGCGGCGATCTGCGCACCTACAGAATCCACCTGGGCTCGGCCAACATCCTGATGGAGCCCGACGACAGCTACCTGTGCATCGTCCCGGCACGGCCGCCGAAGGACGGCACGGTGTTCCTTCCGTTCGAGGACGACCGGCTCTCCCTGATCCTCAGCAAGGCGTTCCTGCTCGCCGCCGACACGAAGATCACCGACCGGACCATTCTCACGCAGATCGAGCGAGGTGCCTGATGGCCACAGTGACGTTCCGGGACGAGACCGCGACGGGCAGGCCGCTCGGCGAGTGGGAGGTCGCCGGGCTGCCGGACCGGATGACCGTACGGGAGCTGATCGGACTCCGGGTCCAGAAGGAGGTCGCCCGGTACAACGCCCGTCCCGGCAACCGGTTCAACGGCCTCGTGCGCCCCGCCGACGCCGAGGTCGAGCTCAACGGCTACCGACTGCGCGAGCCCCGCCGCATCGACTGGGAGCGGCAGGCCGAGATCGCCGAGCGCGCCTTCCTCGCCAACGGGTTCTTCGTGCTGGCCGGCGATCGCCAGGTGGAGGATCTCGACGAGGTCGTGGACCTCACCGTCGATCCCGGCCTGGTCTTCATCAAGCTCGTCGCCCTCGTCGGCGGCTGAAGGGCCGGCAGGGAGCTGAACCTGGCGGAATCCAGCGGACCCTAGCGGCCGTCGTAGCCGGCCGTCGGCATGGACAGCCGGCGGTGCACGCGGGCTTTCATCTGTGCGTCGTACGACGGCTCGGCCCGCCCGACGGTCTCCACACGCACGCCCCGGCGCGCGCACTCGGCGGTGAACGCCTCGACCGAGGACAGGGCGCGCCGGAGCACGCGCAGGCTGGGCGCGACGAACACGTCCACCCCGGGCCGGACGCCGTCCCACAGCGCGCCGTGGTCGAAGCGCAGTCCGCCGACGAGGAGTTCCCGGCCGATGACGTACCCGCGTTCGGCGGCCCAGCGGGCGCACATGGCGTGCTGGCTTCGGGCGTCGACGAGGAAGGGGTCCGCTTCCAGTTCCTCCAGCGGGGTCAGGCTGGCGATCGCGATGACCCGCACCGGCGCGGGCGCGGGCGTGTCGGAGGTACCCCGCAGCTGTCCCATGGCGTCCCCCTCACCTCCGGGTTTCGCCGCAGACCCTACTCCTGCCCGTAGGCTTCGGGGAGTCGCGTGAAGGAGGCGAAGAGGGTGCCGGTGGAGATCACCTGGTGGGGTCACGCCACCTGCACCGTCCAGGACGCGAACATACGCGTGCTGACCGATCCGCTGTTCGCCCGCCGGCTCGCGCATCTGCGGCGGCGCCGGGGTGCCGTGCCGCCGGCCGAGGCCCGGCGGGCGGACGTGGCGCTGGTCTCGCATCTGCATGCCGACCATCTGCATCTGCCCTCGCTGGCGGAGCTCGCCCCGGGCACGCGCCTGCTCGTGCCCCGGGGCGCACCACGCGCGGTGCCCGGTCTGCGCCGGCTGCGTCGGCTGCGGGTCGTGGAGGTGGTGCCCGGGGACGTGGTGCCGATCGGTGAGCTGCTGGTACGGGTGGTGCCGGCGCTGCACGACGGCCGGCGGCTGCCGGTGGGCCCGCACCGCTCGCCCGCGCTCGGCTATGTCGTGGAGGGAGAGGCCCGGACGTACTTCGCCGGGGACACCGGGCTGTTCGACGCGATGGCCGAGCAGGTCGGGCCGGTGGACGTGGCGCTGCTGCCGGTGGGCGGCTGGGGGCCGTACCTCGGTGGGGGGCATCTGGACGCCGGACGGGCGGCGCGGGCGCTGGCGCGGCTGGCGCCGCGGATGGCGGTGCCGGTGCACTACGGCACGTACTGGCCGATCGGGATGGACGCGGTGCGCCCCCACGAGTTCCATGCGCCGGGCGACGAGTTCGTGCGGCTGGCGGCCGTTGCGGCGCCGGGGGTGGCGGTGCACAAGCTGGGGCACGGCGAGAGTGTGCGGCTGGAGGTCGCGCGGTGAGGTGGGCGGCCTCGGTGGCGGTGCTGGCCGCCGCGTCCACCACGTCGACCGTGCCGCCGGAGTCGACGCAGCAGGCGATCGGGTATCCGTCGCTGTTCCTGCTGGTGCTGATCGGGGCGCTGGTGCCGGTGGTGCCGACCGGGGCGCTGGTGAGTTCGGCCGCGGTGGTGGCGTTCCATCGTACGGCGCCGTTCTCGCTGGCGCTGGTGTTCGTGACGGCGTCACTGGCGGCGTTCCTGGGTGATGCGACGCTGTACTGGCTGGGGCGGCGCGGGATGCGGTCGCGCAACGGGTCGCGGTGGCTGGAGGCGATACGGTCGCGGGCGCCGGACGCGCGGCTGGCGTCGGCCAGGGAGAAGTTGGCCGAGCATGGGGTTGCCGTGCTGGTGTTGTCCCGGCTCGTTCCTGCGGGGCGCATACCGGTGATGTTGGCGTGCCTGATGGCTGACTGGCCGTCCAGGCGATTTGCGCGGGGGAATCTGCCCGCCTGTCTGGCCTGGACGGCCACGTATGAGGTCATCGGGGTTCTGGGTGGGTCGTTGTTCGAGGAGCCGTGGGAGGGGGTCGTGGTGGCGGTCGCGCTGACCGTCTTGATCAGCGCGATGCCGGGTGTGGTGCGGCGGTTCCGGTAGCGCCGTTCCATTGCGGTCGTGTCCGGGCTGCGGGTGCGTTTGCGGGCGCTTCAGTCCAGCACCTTCGAAGCCCCGACCGGCAGATCCCACAGGTCTTCCCGCTCCAGCCCCGCTTTCTCCCAGGCCGCCCGCACCCGCCTGAGCGGCTCCAGGACCGGCTCGGCCGAGAGGACGAAGGTGCCCCAGTGCATGGGAGCCATCCGGCGCGCACCCAGGTCCAAGGTCGCCTGTACGGCCTCCTCGGGGTCGCAGTGGACGTCGCTGAGCCACCAGCGGGGGTCGTAGGCGCCGATGGGCATGAGGGTGAGGTCGATGCCGGGGTAGCGGCGGCCGATGCGGGAGAACCAGTGGCCGTAGCCGGTGTCTCCGGCGAAGTGGAGCCGCTGTCCGTCGGTGTCGGTGAGGACCCAGCCGCCCCAGAGGCTGCGGCAGGTGTCGGTGAGGGTGCGCTTGGACCAGTGGTGGGCGGGGACGAAGTCGAAGCGGACACCGGACAGTTCGGCGCCCTCCCACCAGTCCAGCTCGGTGACGCAGCTGAAGCGGCGGCGCCGGAACCAGCGGCCGAGGCCGGCCGGCACGAACACCGGGGTGTCCAGCGGGAGTTGGCGCAGGGTGGGGGCGTCGAGGTGGTCGTAGTGGTTGTGGCTGATGACGACGGCGTCGACGCGGGGCAGGCTGTCCCAGGGGACGCCGACGGGGGTGATACGGGCCGGGGTGCCGAGGATGCGGCGGGACCAGACGGGGTCGGTGAGCACCGTCAGGCCGCCGATCCGCACGACCCAGCTGGCGTGTCCGGCCCAGGTGACGGCGAGGGTGCGGGTGTCGACGCGGGGCAGCGGGGCGGGGGCGCAGGGCAGCCGGGGGACCTCGTCGAGGCCTTCGGCGCCGGGGCGTACGGCGCCTTCACGGGCGAAGCGGGCGAGGGCCTTGAGGCCCGGCAGGGGGGCGGTGAGCCGGTCGTGGAAGGTGCGTGGCCACACGCGGTGTTCGCCGAGGGGGCGGGGCTCGGCCAGCGGCGGGAACGGAGATGCCAGGGGGGTCGGCGTACCGGTGGCGCGAGTCGGTGCGTTCAGTGCGGTCGCCGTTGCCGTCGTCGTAGTGGTGGTCGTCGTTGCCGTTGTGGTCGTGGTGGTCGTCGTGGCCGATCCGGGCTCGTGCGTCTCGGGCTCATGCGTCTCGGGCTCATGCGTCTCGGGATCGTGCGTCTGCTGCGTCATCGAGGAGGCTCCCATCGCTGAGCGTCGTCGCGGAGATCGTCGAGGACCGACGTCAAGGAGATCAACGCGCGTTGCACATGTGGCAGTTCCAACGGCACGGGTGAGGTGAGGCATTCCGCGCGTTCCTCGTCGTCGCCGCCCAGCAGGGGACCCGTGGCGAGTCGTACGCGCAACGCCCCGAGCTCGTCGCCGAAGCGGTGGCCGCCGGGTGCGGGCATGCTGAGCCGGGCGGTGAGAAGGTCCTCCAACTCCTGTGCGTCGCTCACGCCTTGCTCGGCGAGGGGTTCGCGCAACGGGCCGAGGTCGGCGTACAGGTGGCGGCCTGCCTGCGGGGGGCGGACGAGCGCGCCGGCGGCGACGAGGGCGGCGTGCACGGCGGCGGCCACGCGCGCGTGCAGCCGTACGGCGGCCTCGCGGCGCTCGGTGACGGGCGGTGGTTCGTCGAGGGCGTAGCCGGCCGCGGCCGCGACGGGTGCGGCGATGTGGGCGCCGAGCCCGGTGAGGATGTCGAGCACGCGCGCGTGCAGCTGCCGGCCGGGTCCCGTGGCCGGGAAGCGGGCGACTGCGGCGGGCCAGCCGGCCGGCAACAGGGATCCGGCGAGGTCGGTGACGACGGTGACCCGGTCGGGCAGCATCTCGGCGGGGCTGAGCAGCACGGTGTCGTGGGCGTGGTGCAGGGTGTCGCGCCAGGTCTCGTCGCTGACCAGGTGCAGTCCTTCGGCCGTGGCGGCCTCGACGGTCTCGTGCAGCAGTTCCGGCGGGGCGACGGTGGCGGTCGGGTCGTCGGCGACGGACAGGACGAGCAGCCGCGGGTCACCGCCCTCGGCGCGGACCCGGCGGACGGTCTCCAGCAGCGCGTAGGGATCGGGGACGCCGCCGCTCTCGGCGGGGGTGGGCACGTGGTAGGCGGGCCGGCCGAGCACCCGCGCGTACGGCGCCCACCAGGCGGCGCAGGGGCGCGGTACGAGGACGTCGGCGCCGTCTCCGGCGAGCGCGGCGGTGAGGGCGAGCAGCAGGGCCGGTGCGCCGGGGCCGGCGGCCACCTGGTCGGGGACGGTGGGCAGTCCGCGCCGGGTCCAGTAGCCGCAGGCCGCTTCGAGGAGGGCGGGTGCGCCGCCGACGGGCTGGGGCTCGGCACGGCTCGCCGCCGCGGCGAGCACGGCCATGAGTTCGGGGAGCACGGGGAGGCCGTCGCCGGGCAGGGGCGGGCCGTAGCGGACCGGGCCGTGGCCCTCGGGGTCCGTCCGCCGCATGTCCGCCTCCGCGCGGTCCTGGTGCCGTGTGCCGCCGGTCCGGGCCGGGCGGCCGGGACCGGCGGACTGTGTCGTCGTGGGCTGCTTTGTGGGGCGTGGGTGGTGGGAGCGTGGGGTGGGTGCTTTCGTGGCCTGCCTTGTCGCTTGCGGTGTGTGGGGTCCGTCTGCCGGTGTCCTCGGGAGGGTGTGTACCCGCCGGACGGCACTCCATGGGGGTGACGGGCGTCGCCCCGGTCACTCGTCCGTGGACCGGACTCCCGCGGGGCGCCAGCGACCGTACAGCCGGTAGCCGGCTCCGCCGCAGGCCGCGGCCATGAGGGCGGCGCCGGCGGCGAGTGCCGGGACCGAGTCGGTGAAGCTGCCTCCCGCTCCCGCCTCGACTCCGTGCTGCACGGTGGGCGGGCCGCAGTCGTCGGCTCCGGGGCCCTGCCGCCCGTCGGAGCCGCCGCAGGCATGACCGGCGAGGCAGGGCTCGAAGCGGCCCTGCGTGCACCGGTGGCCGTCGTCGTCCGAGCAGACCTCCCCCGGCTTGCACCCCGAACCCGCACCACCCGAGCACGCCTCCCCCGGCTTGCACCCCGAACCCCCACCACCCGGGCACGCCTCCCCCGACTTACACCCCGAACCCCCGCCGCTCGGGCTCGGGCGGCCGACGGGGGAGTCGCCGCACTGCTGTGGGGCGGCCCCGCACGGGTCGGGGACGCCCATCGGAGCGGTGGTGAGGGCCGGGAACGGGGCGCCGGTCGGAGCGGTGGTGAGGGCCGGGAACGGGGCGCCGGTCGGAGCGGTGGTGACGGTCGGGAACGGAGTGTCGGTCGGAGCGGTGGTGACCGCCGGGAACGGAGCGCCGGTCGGAGCGGTGGTGACCGCCGGGAACGGAGCGCCGATCGGAGCGGTGGTGAGGGTCGGGGACGGGGTGCCGGGGACCGCGTCGGCGGCGGAGGCGGCGGGCCCGGCCAGGGCTAGCACGGCCCCGGCGACGAAGGCGACGGACAGGGCACGGGCGGTGCGGCGCATGGGACGGGCTCCTCGGCGGACACGGCGGATCGGTCGGCGGTGGTGGTGGTACGCCGGACGCCGGTACGCATATCCGGTACGCACCACGTCGGGCACCGGTGGGCGGTGCAGGGGCGCTGCCCCCACGGCGTCTCGGGTACGGGGCACGGGGCGTGCCCTCGCTGCCATGACAGCCCGCACGGCCGCGCGGCGCGCGCGGCCGGACCCCATTCGCGGGACGGGCACGCCCGGCCGGGTGACAAACAGCGGCCACCGCGGTTTTCCGGCTCCGCCGCCCGCACCGGCCACCCCGAGCGTCCCGTGTCCGTGCCCGGAGAGGTTTTCCGTCCCCTGTGCAGGTGACTCGGTATGCGCTGACCGGATCGTCCGCTTCGCACTCACCGCACCGGGGAGGTCCTTCATGAGCACCAAGGTCGCCGACCAGATCCTCGAGCGCCTGCGCGCCTGGGGCGTGGAACAGGTCTTCGGCTATCCGGGCGACGGCATCAACGGGCTGCTCGCCGCATGGGGCCGGGCCGAGGACCGGCCACGGTTCATCCAGTCCCGCCACGAGGAGATGTCCGCGTTCGAGGCGGTCGGATACGCGAAGTTCAGCGGCCGTATCGGAGTGTGCGCGGCGACGTCGGGGCCGGGCGCCATCCACCTGCTCAACGGTCTGTACGACGCCAAGCTCGACCACGTGCCGGTGCTGGCGATCGTCGGGCAGACCGACCGGAGCGCGATGGGCGGCTCCTACCAGCAGGAAGTCGATCTGCACACGCTGTACAAGGACGTCGCCTCGGACTTCGTGGAGACGGTGACGGTGCCCGAGCAGCTGCCGAACGTGCTGGACCGGGCGATCCGCACCGCGTACGCCCGCCGCTGCCCGACCGCGCTGATCATCCCCGGTGACGTGCAGGAGCTGGACTACTCCCCGCCGACGCACGAGTTCAAGATGGTGCCCTCCAGCATGGGCATGAGCGACTACACCATGACCCCGACGGACGAGGCGCTGCGCCGGGCGGCGGACGTGCTGAACGCGGGCGGCAAGGTGGCGATCCTGGTGGGCCAGGGCGCGGCCGGCGCGGTCGCGGAGGTGCAGGAGGTCGCCGAACTGCTCGGCGCCGGCGTGGCGAAGGCCCTGCTCGGCAAGGACGTCCTCAGCGATGAACTGCCGTACGTCACCGGGCCGATCGGGCTGCTGGGCAGCCGGCCGTCGTACGAGCTGATGCGGGACTGCGACACCCTGCTGACGATCGGGTCGTCGTTCCCCTACACGCAGTTCCTGCCGGACTTCGGCAAGGCGCGCGGTGTGCAGATCGAGATCGACCCGCACATGATCGGAATGCGCTATCCGTACGAGGTGAACCTCGTCGGTGACGCGCAGGCGACGCTGCGCCGGCTGATCCCGCTGCTGAACAGCGACCGGGGCGGGCGCGAGTGGTACGACACGGTGTGCGCGAACGTACGGCGCTGGCACGAGACGATGGAGCGGCGGGCCGGCCTGTCGGCCGATCCGATCAATCCCGAGTACGTGGCCCGGGCGCTGGATCCGCTGCTGCCGGAGAACGCGATCCTCACCTCCGACTCCGGTTCGGTCGCGAACTGGTACGCGCGGCACATCACGATGCGACCGGGCATGC
Source organism: Streptomyces barringtoniae (assembly GCF_020819595.1). GTDB lineage: Bacteria > Actinomycetota > Actinomycetes > Streptomycetales > Streptomycetaceae > Streptomyces > Streptomyces barringtoniae. The sequence continues at coordinate 136,440 of NZ_JAJHNP010000007.1, read as the reverse complement.
GCGGTTCGCTGTCCGGGACGCTGGCGACGATGGGGCCGGGCGTGCCGTACGCGATCGGCGCGAAGTTCGCGCATCCGGACCGGCCGGTGTTCGCGCTGGTCGGCGATGGCGCGATGCAGATGAACGGCCTGGCGGAGATGATCACGGCGGCGAAGTACCGGGACCGCTGGTCGGATCCGCGGCTGGTGGTGGGCGTGTGGAACAACCAGGACCTGAACCAGGTGACCTGGGAGATGCGCGCCATGGAAGGTGCACCGTCATTCCTGCCGTCGCAGGCGATCCCGGACGTGCAGTACGCGGCGTTCGCCCGCTCGCTGGGTCTGACCGGCGTCCGGGTGGAGAAGCCGGAGGACGTGGAGGCGGGCTGGCGTGCGGCTGTGGAGGCCGACGGGCCGTGCGTGATCGAGTTCCTCACCGATCCCGCCGTACCGCCGATCCCGCCGCACGCGACCTGGGAGCAGATGGAGTCGACGGCGGCGTCGATCCTGAAGGGGGACGCCGACCGCGGGTCGGTGGTCAAGCAGGGGTTCAAGGCGAAGATGCAGGAATTCCTGCCCGGCAGGGACAAGGGCTAGCCCTCTGGAGGTTGCCATGCAGCGAGGCAGTGACCGGCTGAACGTCCACCGGGACGACGAGATGAAACACGAGCTGAAGGGGCTGCTGAGGTCCGGCCACCCGACGCGCGTGGAGGAGTGGCACGATCCGGAACCGGCCGCGGACGACGACCCTGAGGTGTGGAGCGGACCTGTGGGCGGCCTGGGCTCGCCGGCGTCGCTGGAGCGGGTGCGGTCGGAGCTGGCCCGCACCCTGAGCCGGGGCTCGTTCCCGGCGACCGCTCGTGACCTGGCCCGGATCCTGCGCCGGCACAACGCGCCGGCCGCACTGGGCGATGCGGTGGCCGCCCTGCCCCACTCGGCGCGCTACGAGAACGTCCAGCAACTCGCCGAGGCGGTGACGGGGGGCGCATGAGCAAAGGACAGGCGACCGATATCGCGAAGGGTGCCGGCGTCGACGTCGACGTGGCGACCACACGGTTCCTGCTGTACGGGCTGCTGCCCGGGTGGTTCCTGCCCGGGCTCGCCGACTGGCTGATGCACCGGCGCACCCAGATCGAGGACACCTCGGGGACGAAGGAGTCGTTGATCCACTCACTGATGATGGCCGAGGTCGGGCTGCCGATCGCCCTGACCCTGCGCTACCGGATCAATCCGCTGCTGCTGAGCGTGCAGCTCGGGGCGACGGCGGTGCACGAGGCGACGGCGCTGTGGGATGTGCGGACGGCCGTCGACAGCGACCGGGAGGTCAGGCCGGTCGAGCAGCACATCCACAGCTTTCTGGAGGCGCTGCCGTTCGGCGCGCTCGCCTCGCTGATGTGCCTGCACGCCGACCAGGTGCGGTCGTTGGTGCGGGGTGGGGCAGGGGACAAGAACGCCTGGACGCTGCGAAGGCGCCGGCGCCCGCTGTCGCCCGGCTATCTGACCGGGATCGGCGTCGCGATCGGGCTGTGCGTGGTGCTGCCGTACGGCGAGGAACTGCTGCGCTGCCGGCGGGCGGCCCGGCGGCGCACCGGGAGGGCAGCGCAGGAGGATGCAGGGAAGGAGAGTGAGCAGTCATGCGCATCGCGTTTCTCGCGGCGCCCCAGGGTGTGGAGCAGGTCGAGCTGACCGAGCCGTGGAAGGCGGCCTCGGACGCCGGGCACGAGCCGGTGCTGGTGTCCACGAAGCCGGGGAAGATCCAGGCGTTCGACCATCTCGACAAGGCGGACACGTTCGACGTGGACGAGGTGGTGGGCGAGTCGTCGGCGGGGTCGTTCGGCGGTCTCGTGCTGCCCGGCGGGGTGGCCAACCCGGACTTCCTGCGGATGGACGACAAGGCCGTGGCGTTCGTGAAGGACTTCTTCGACCAGGGCCGTCCGGTCGCCGCGATCTGTCACGCACCGTGGACGCTGGTGGAGGCGGACGTCGTACGGGGCCGGGTGCTGACGTCCTGGCCGAGTCTGCGCACGGACATCCGCAACGCGGGCGGCACCTGGGTGGACGAGCAGGTGAAGATCTGCGACCACGGCTCCAACCAGCTGGTGACCAGCCGTAAGCCGGACGATCTGAAGGCGTTCTGCGACGCGTTCCTGCACGTGTTCGCCGGCGAGCCCGGCTGAGCCGCCGCCCGGCCGTGAAGGCCCGACCGTGAGGGCCGGCCCCGCACGGGCCGGCCCTTCTCGTGTGCCGGCTCCTGGGCCGGTCCGGCCGCTCAGGTGCCGGACGCCTCCGGAGTCACCGCCTCGCCGCACCGCCGGTCCCGGGCTCCCTCGCGGGTGCGGCCCGCGCTGACCAGGCGGCGCGGGTTGCGGCGCAGATACTCGCCCTCCAGTTGCGCCATGCGCTCGTTATGGGTCCGCAGCGCGTCGTTCGAGCCGTACAGGAGGGTGTCGTGGCGCGTGCGGTGGATCGTCTCCAGCTCCTTCATGAGCTGCTGGTCGTCCAATCGGCTGGGCTCGACTCCGGTCATGTGGTGCCCCGCTCGTCGTATCCGTGTCCTTGGGTCCCGGCCCGGGTACCCCGCCCGGCCGGCACTGCCCCTCGAGGAGTTTCCGGGGGAATCCATGGAGCTCGCGTTCTTGAATCCACTGTACGAACATCCGGGGTCCTGGGCCTCTGCATACATCGACACCCCTGTCCACACGGAGGACCAGTAGCAACGTCGTCATCTGAGCGCGGAAGCGGTCACCCGGGAGCTCGCCCGGCAGGGGGCGGACGAGCCCACCTGCCGGGCGGTGCACGACGCCCTGGAGGGTCTGCGGCACGCGCCGGAGCCCTACGGCCGGGCCGTGTTCGCCCGGGACGGCGAGGTGGTCCTGGAGGTGCCGCTGACGCGGGGTCCGCAGGACGGCGAGGCGTACTGGGGCGCGCTGCCCCGGGTGACACCGCTGCTGGACCTCGCCGGTGAGGACCCGCTCTCGCTGGTGGCCTACATCGACCGGACCGGCGCCCGCATCGAACTGCGCAGCGCGCTGCTGCACGAGGAGGCGGGGCAGGTGACGGGCCGGCAGTGGCCGATGCACCGGTCGAAGGCCTCCGACTGGTCCGAGCGGCACTTCCAGCTCAAGGTGGAGGACACCTGGGAGCACAATGCGCGTGAGGTCGCCGAAGCGCTGGCCGCGTGCCAGGAGGAGACCGGCGCCGACCTGCTGATCCTGTGCGGGGACGACCGCGAGCGCAGGTCGGTGCACGAGCAGCTGCCGAAGGCACTGCAGGACCGCGCGGTGGAGACGTCCCGCGGCAAGGACAGCAACCTGCTGCCGCAGGAAGTGGAGGAGATACGCGCCGAGCACGTACGACAGCGGATCCTGGGGGACGTGGACCGGTTCCGGGAGGCGCGGACGCCGGGCGAGGAGCGGCGGGCGGCGGCCGTCGAGGGCTTGCCGCAGCTGATCGAGGCGGCGCGCGAGCACCGGCTGGCCGAGCTGCTGATCCGGCCGGACGCGCCCGACATGCAGCGCGAGGTGTGGATCGGCGAGGACCCCGACCAGCTGGCGGCCCGCCGCACGGAGCTGAAGGACATCGGCGAGCGGCAGGCGTGGCCGGCCCGCGCCGACGACGCGCTGGTGCGTGCGGCAGTGGTGACGGACGCTCCGGTGGTGTCGCTGACCCCGGTGCTGGACGACACGGGTGAGGAGGTCGCTCCGGGCGGCATGGGCGCGCTGCTGCGCTGGAGGTGACCAATCGCCCGTAAGGGGCGCGGCCGTATCCGCCCTTTGTCCGGCTCCCCCTAGCGGACGCGCTCCACGCGGCGTTCGTCCCACACCGGTTCCGGGGTCTCGCGGACGCGGCCGTCGGTGCCGAAGACCAGGTAGCGGTCGAAGGAGCGGGCGAACCAGCGGTCGTGGGTGACCGCGAGCACCGTGCCCTCGAAGGCCTCCAGGCCCTCCTGGAGGGCCTCGGCCGACTCCAGGTCGAGGTTGTCGGTGGGCTCGTCCAGGAGCAGCGCGGTGGCGCCCGCCAGCTCCAGCAGCAGGATCTGGAAGCGGGCCTGCTGGCCGCCGGAGAGCCGGTCGAAGGGCTGCTCGGCCTGCTGGGTCAGCTCGTAGCGGCGCAGCCGGGACATGGCGGCGCCGCGGTCCTGGGAGTGCTCCTTCCACAGGATGTCGAGCAGGGTACGGCCGTGGAGCTCGGGGTGCGCGTGGGTCTGCGCGAAGTGTCCGGGCACGACGCGCGCGCCGAGCTTCCACTCCCCCGTGTGCGCGACGTCCTCGCCGGCGAGGAGGCGCAGGAAGTGCGACTTGCCGGAGCCGTTGGAGCCGAGGACGGCGACCCGTTCGCCGTAGAAGACCTCCAGGTCGAACGGCCGCATGAGACCGGACAGTTCGAGCCCCTTGCAGGTGACGGCCCGGACGCCGGTGCGGCCCCCCTTCAGGCGCATGGTGATGTCCTGCTCGCGCGGCGGCTCCGGCGGCGGGCCTGCCTCCTCGAACTTGCGCAGGCGGGTCTGGGCGGCGGCGTACCGGGAGGCCAGCTCATGGCTGACGGCGGCGGCCTGACGGAGGTTCAGGACCAGCTTCTTCAGCTGGGCGTGCTTCTCGTCCCAGCGGCGGCGCAACTCCTCGAAGCGGGCGAAGCGTTCACGGCGGGCCTCGTGGTAGGTGGCGAACCCGCCGCCGTGCACCCAGGCGTCGGCGCCGGCCGGGCCGGGCTCCACGGAGACGATCTTCTCGGCGGCGCGGGCGAGGAGTTCACGGTCGTGGGAGACGAAAAGGACGGTCTTGCGGGTCTCCCTGAGCTGCTCCTCCAGCCATCGCTTGCCGGGCACGTCGAGGTAGTTGTCCGGCTCGTCCAGCAGCAGCACCTCGTCGGTGCCGCGCAGCAGCGCCTCCAGCACGAGGCGTTTCTGCTCGCCGCCGGAGAGGGTGCTCACCTGGCGCCACTGGGCGCGCTCGTAGGGCATGCCGAGGGCCGCGGTGGTGCACATGTCCCACAGGGTCTCGGCCTCGTAGCCGCGAGCCTCGGCCCAGTCGGCGAGGGCCTGCGCGTAGGCCAGCTGGGCGGCTTCGTCGTCGACCGTCATGATGCCGTGCTCGGCCTCGTCGACCGCCTTGGCCGCCTCGCGGATGCGGGGCGGGGCGACGGACACGAGCAGGTCCCGTACGGTCGTGTCGTCCCGCACGGAGCCCACGAACTGGCGCATCACGCCGAGGCCGCCGCTGACGGTGACGGTGCCGGCGTGCGGCTTGAGCTCGCCGGAGATCAGCCGGAGCAGGGTCGTCTTGCCGGCGCCGTTCGGGCCGACCAGGGCGACGGCGGCGCCTTCCCCGACGCGGAAGGACACGTCCCCGAGCAGGGTCCTCCCGTCGGGGAGGTGGTACTCGAGGTGCGCGGCTTCCAGATGTCCCATGGGGAGGCATTCTCCGGGCGGCCCGGGACGACGGCAAACGCTTATCGGGCGCGGACACCGGGCACCGGCCGGACGAGGACCCAGAACGCCGGGCCGGACGAGCACGGTGCGCCGGCCGGACGGGCATGTCCGAACGGCTACCTGGCCGTGTCCACCGGCTCCCCCGTCGGCCCCGCCTCCCCCGCGGGTGCCACCGTGGTGCCCTCCCAGGAGAGGGCCTTCCACCCGTCGGTCGGGGAGCCCTCCAGGGCGACCACGCCGGTGTTGCCCAGGGGGCGGGCGGCGGCGAAGGGGACGTCGACGTTGTGGGCGCGGGCGGAGGTCCACAGGCGGATCGCGGCGCCGTGGCTGACCATCGCGACCGTGCCGGCGCCGCTCGCGGCGGCCTCGGCGATCACGGCGTCGTACCGGGCCAGGGCCTCCTCGCCGCTCTCCCCGCCGGGGATGCGCGGCGCGGTGTCCCCGGCCGCCCAGGCGAAGATCGTGCGCATGTACTCCCGGCCCCCGGCGGACTCGCCGGGCAGCATCTCCAGGTCGCCGGCGGACACCTCGCGGATGCCGTCGCGGACGATCACCTCCAGGCCCCGGGCGGCGGCCAGCGGGGCGGCGGTGAGCCGGGTGCGCAGCAGCGTGGAGGCGTAGACGGCCTCGATGTCCTCGCCGGCGAGCGCCTCGGGCAGTGCGGCGGCCTGCGCCTCGCCCAGCGGGGTCAGCGCCGGTCCCGGCACGTCGGTGTCCAGCAGATGGTGCAGGTTGGACGGGGTCTCGCCGTGGCGGACGAGCAGGAGGCGCATCCGGGGGAATCTCCTCACGCGCCGGCGGGTGCCCGGCGCAGACAGGCACAAGAAACGGGCACTTCAGGGTAACCGGACCCCATGAGCCCGGACCTGGACCTGACTGACCTGGACCTGACCACCCGCTCGGCCGGCCGGAACACGCTGTGCCGGCTGCTGGAGCTGGACGGCCGGCTGTTCGAGGCGGCCGCCGCCTGGCACTGGCCCGGCGCCGAGCGGGTGCTGCCCCGCCTCAGCCGCGGCGCCAACCACGGCGTGCTGTGGTTCGCGACGGCCGCCGCGATGGCCGCGAGCCGCACCCCACGGGCCCGCCGGGCGGCCGCCCGGGGCCTGGCCTCCCTCAGCGTGGCCTCGCTGACCATCAACACGATCGGCAAGCGTTCGGTGCGCCGGGCCCGGCCGGGGCTGGACCCGGTGCCGCTGGTGCGGCAGCTCAAGCGGCAGCCGATCACCACGTCGTTCCCGTCCGGGCACTCCGCGTCGGCCGCCGCGTTCGCGACCGGGGTCGCGCTGGAGTCCCCGGCGTGGGGCGCGGCGCTGGCGCCGGTGGCGTTCTCGGTGGCGGCCTCCCGGGTCTACACGGGCGTGCACTTCCCGAGCGACGTGCTGGCCGGGGCGGCCCTCGGCGCGGGCGCGGCCTTCCTGGTACGGCGGCTGGTGCCGACCCGCGCCCAGGTGCGGCGGCGGTCCCGGCCGCACGCCGAGGCGCCGGCGCTGCCCGAGGGCGACGGTCTGGTGGTGGTCGCCAACCGGGCCTCGGGAACGGCCGACCGGGTCCGTGCGCTGCACGCCGCGCTGCCGCAGGCGGAGATCGTCGAGTGTGCGCCGGAGGAGGTCGGCGACGAACTGGCGAAGGCGGCTGCCCGTGCCCGGGTGCTCGGCGTGTGCGGCGGCGACGGCACGGTGAACGCGGCCGCGAGGATCGCGCTCGGGCACGGGCTGCCGCTCGCGGTGCTGCCGGGCGGCACCCTCAACCACTTCGCCCTCGACCTGGGCGTGGAGGACGAGCGCGATCTGGCCCGTGCGGTCCGGCGCGGGGAGGCGGTGCGGGTGGACGCGGTGCGCTATGTCACCGGCGAGAGCGAGGGCCTGTTCCTGAACACGCTGAGTCTGGGCGTCTATCCGGAGCTGGTGCGCGTGCGGGACCGCTGGTCGCACCGGATCGGCGGGTGGCCCGCCGGACTGCTCGGCGCCCTGCGGGTGCTGCGCGCGGACCGGCATCCGCTGGAGGTGGAACTGCGCGGTGAACGGCGGCCGTTGTGGCTGCTGTTCGTCGGCAACGGCGTCTACCACCGGATGGGGCTCGCGCCCGGCCGCCGTACCGATCTCGCGGACGGGCTGCTGGACGTGCGGGTGGTGCACGGTGGCCGCCGGCCCGCGCTGCGGCTGCTGGCGGCCGCAGCCGCGGGTCCGCTGACCCGCTCCCCCGCCCACGCGGCGGTCCAGGTGAACCGGCTCCGGCTGACCGGCATCACGCCGGGCACCCCGATGGCGTACGACGGTGAGGTGACGGCCGTGTCGGGCGAGGTGACGTTGGAGAAGCTGCCGGAGGCCCTGACGGTCTACCGGCCGCTGTCCGCTGCTTCTTGACGGACAGCCAGGATCCACTCAGGTCCAACATATGAAACGCCGGTCTCATCATTCGGCATGCGCGCGTACGGTGGTGCGTACCAGCGGAGACGAGGGTGAAGAAGGGGAACAGCCATGCCGAAAGCGCAGGAGACCGCCGTCTACACGCACGGGCACCACGAGTCGGTACTGCGGTCGCACACCTGGCGGACCGCCGAGAACTCCGCGGCCTATCTGCTCGGCTCCCTGAAGCCCCACATGAAGATCCTGGACATCGGCTGCGGGCCCGGCACCATCACCGCCGACCTGGCGGAACGGGTCCCGGACGGCCACGTCACCGGCGTCGACCACGCGCCCGGCATCCTGGAGCAGGCGCGGGCCACCGCCGCCGGGCGCGGCCTGACCAACGTGGACTTCGCGGTCGCCGACGTGCACGCCCTGGACTACCCGGACGACACCTTCTGCGTCGTCCACGCCCACCAGGTGCTGCAGCACGTCGGCGACCCGGTGCAGGCGCTGCGGGAGATGCACCGGGTGACGAAGCCGGGCGGGTTCATCGCCGTACGCGACGGGGACTACGGGGCGATGACGTGGTACCCGGCGGCGCCGGGACTGGAGGACTGGCTGGACCTGTACGAGCGGGTGGCCCGAGCCAACGGCGGCGAGCCCGACGCCGGGCGCCGGCTGAAGGCGTGGGCGCTGGCCGCCGGACTGACCGACATCACCGCCACCTCCAGCACCTGGACCTTCACCACGCCGGAGGAGCGGGCCTGGTGGAGCGGGCTGTGGGCGGACCGCACGCTGGCCTCCTCCTACGCGGAACGGGCCACGCAGGGCGGTCACGCGACGGAGGGACAACTGCGGGCCGTCGCCGAGGCGTGGCGGGAATGGGGCCGACGGGAGGACGGCTGGTTCGCGGTCCTGCACGGCGAGATTCTGTGCCGTAAAGAAGCTTGATCCACGACTTTCGGGAAACCCGAATTGCAGGAGGTTCACATTATGGTCCCCATCCTGCTGGTACTGCTTCTGGCGCTGCTTCTCTTCGGTGCCGGATTCGCGGTGAAGATTCTCTGGTGGATTGCGCTGATAGTGCTGGTCATCTGGCTGTTGGGCTTCCTGGTCCGCAGCACGAGCGCCGGGGGCGGCAGGAGCCGCTGGTACCGGTGGTGACGTGAGGTGACAGGCCGGCCAGGGTCCACTCCAGGACCTTGGCCGGCCGACTACCGCGCGCTGAACGGATCGACTGCGAGCGATTCCTGGACACTCAGCAGTCGGCATTCTCCGGTCACGCTGTGTACGAAATCTGTTCAATGAAAAGTACCCGATTCTGATCGTTCACTACGGGCCCATGTCCAGAATTACTTCCTCGGCATCCGGGCCGGGCAACGTGCCCACCGGCACCAGCACCCGTGACCGCCGGAACTCGCCCAACGCGGCAAGAAACCGGCGCCGACGCGCCTGCGCGGCCTTCTCCTCAGGGACCGCCTCGACGCGAGGCGGGAGGGGCCCCCGGTCGGCAGTGGCGTCGATATCCGCCGACGCGGTGGCCACCGAGGCGGCGGCGACACCGCTCTCCCGCTCCTCGGCGCCGCTGCGCCACACCGTTTGATCGGCTATGTCCGTCAAGCGCGATCGTGGCGGCGTCGGCACAAAGCCCCTTGCGGCCACCTCGCTGGGTCGTCATGCCGCTCGGCCGGCCTCACGGCCTCAGTGTCGCGGCGAGCCCCCGACATTTCCTTTGACCGTCCTTGACGGGCGGATAGGTGCAACGGGTGATCACATCTTGCGAAAGCCCAAGCCCCAAGAACGGGTTCTCCAGGTGCGGTTCGGCCGAGGCGGCGACGGCGCCGCGTGAACTGGGCGCAGTGGCCTGCAGATCGTGGGTGAGGGAGCCCGGCTCGACGGTCGCCACCGACCGCGCCGACGTCTCGGTGGCGGTCAGGACGCCACCGCAGACCGCGGTGCCGGAGAGACGGCCGATCAGAGCGTGGCGACGGCCGCGTCGGGCTAGTCCCGGGGCAGCAGCGGTCCGAGCGGCCCGAGGTCCAGATTCAGGTCCTCGGGCCGCAGGCCGTAGCGTTCGCGCAGCTCGGCCATGCGGTCCTCCAGGAGCATCAGGGTGAGCCCGATGCGCTCCTCCTGCTCCTCGGTCAGCTCGCCGGTGTCGAAGCGCCGCACGGCCTGTCGTTCCATCAGCTGCCGGAGCAGTTCCACCACGGTGAGCACCAGTTTCACCAGGTCGCGCTCGACCGTGTCGGGTTCCAGGTCCAGGCGGTTGCGCGGGCTCACAGGATCTCCTCGAATGGCGAGGGCACGGACGCGTTCACCGAGCTGATCAGTGCGTTGAGATCGATGCGGACCAGGTCGACGTCCGCGATCCGCAGGGTGAGGTCACCCGTGATCACCACTCCGCCGGCCAGCAGCCGGTCGAGCAGGTCGACGAGGGCTATCTCGCGTCGTTCGACCACGGTCACGGCGTCGCCTCCCCGACGAACGAATAGGCCGCCCAGGGTCCGGTGAGTTCCACCCGGATTCCGGGTGCCTCGTCCTTCGTACGGTCCACCAGTTCCACGAATTCCTCGGAATGCGCGCGGGGCACCAGATAGGCCGCGTTGAGCACGTTCCGGCCGGGCTCGGCGGAAAGCGCGGAATTCTGCGGGGCGTGCAGCCGGGAATCCTCGGCGTACCGCGAAAGGCCCTCGTGCAGCGAGCGGGCGAAGGCCTCGGCCCGCTGCCACCGCTCCTCGGTCGCGTGGGTGCTCTGGCGCCGCCTGCGCAGATAGTCCCGGCCGCTCGCGGGCTGCCCGGCGGGGGCAGGCTCGGCGGCGGGCTCGGGCTCCAGGTACACCTTGACCCCCCACTCCACCCGGCCCTCCAGCCGGTCGAGGATGCGCAGGAAGTCGTCCTCGCGGGCCTCGATCATGGTGCGCACCCCGCTGTCGTCCTGGAAGACGGTCGCGAGCCGGAGCGGCAGCGGAGTGGTGACCGTGGTGAGGGCGTCGATCACGCCCTGGTGCGCGCGGGCGGTCACGGACAGCCAGTCCAGGTCCTCCAGGTGCGCCTTCAGGGCCTCCTCGCAGAAGTCGGCCGCCGGGACCTGGCTGACGACCGCGACCAGCCCGTGGTGACGCAGCAACGCCGGCGGGGCGCCCCCGACGCCGGTGAGCTGGGACTGCAGGGGCGTCCCGAAGGGGCGGCACACGGCGTAGACGTAACGCAGTCCGGTCATGGTGCCTCCTTCGGCGCGCGGCCCGGCTCCAGCTCCTCCAGGCGGGCCACCCGTTCTCTGAGCGCGGCGTTCTCCCGGGTCAGCTCGTCGCGGCGGGCCCGGGAGGAGAGCGCGGGGTCGCTCTCCCACCAGTCGATGCCCATCTCCTTGGCTTTGTCCACCGAGGCGACGATGAGCCGCAGCTTGACGGTCAGCAGTTCGATGTCGAGCAGATTGATCCGGATGTCACCCGCGATCACCACACCCTTGTCGAGCACGCGCTCCAGGATGTCGGCGAGGTTGGCTCCACTGCCCTGGCCGTACGGCTCGGGGAGCCGGCTGGGCGTCGTCATCGACGGCCCCCGCGCTCGGCGTACTCGGGCTCCTCTTCCTCGTATTCCTCACCGTCCTCGGCTTCGTCCTCGTACGGCCCTTCTTCCTCCTCCTCGGGCTCCTCCTCGTCCTCCTCGTCCTCTTCATCCTCTTCGTTCTCTTCGTTCTCTTCGTCCTCCTGCCGGTCCTCGTACTCCTCCGGCTCTTCCTCGTCCTCGGACGGCTCCTCGCCCTCGTCCTCGGCGCGGGCCTCCTCGGACTCCTCCTCCGCCACCGCGTCCTCGTGGCTGCGGACGACCTCGCCGTCGCTGATCTCGCCGCGCCAGCCGTCTTCCGCCTCTCCCTTCAGGGTGATGAACCGGGCGAAGTTCTTCAGATCCAGCCTCACCCTGCGGCCCTGGGCGCGCCACAGATTGCCGGTCTTCTCGAACAGGCCGGTCGGGTAGTACTCGATGACCAGCAGGATCCGGGTGAGGTTCTCGCCCAGGGCGTGGAAGGTCACGACCCCCTTCGTGGTGCCCTTGGCGCCCTCCGAGGTCCACTGGATGCGCTGGTCGGGGCACTGCTCGGTGGTGTGCGCCTTCCAGCTGCGGCTGGACCAAAAGATCTTCGCCTGCCAGTCGCTGTGGGTGTCGTCGGCGCGGCTCGCGCTCTTGACGCCCTTGGCGAAGGTGGAGAAGTCCTGGTACTGGGTCCACTGGTCGTAGGCGGTGCGCAGCGGCACGCCGACGTCCACCGACTCCATGATGACCGTGGGCTTGTTGCCGCCCCCGCCCTTCTTCCTGCCCTTGCCGCCCCCGAGGTTCTTGACCGCCTCCGTGACGTTGTCCTTGACCCTCGAGGCCCCCAGCTCCAGGGCGGAGCGCAACGGCCCCTTGCCCTCGGCGACCTTGCGGCCTGCGTCGAGCGCCAGCTTGGCGAAGCCGGGGCTGTTGCCCTCGGCGATGTCGTTGAGCTTGACGGTTGTCTCGCCGAGCTTGCGCCCGAGGCCGCTGAGCAGCCGTTCGGCCTGGGCGGCCAGGTATTCCTGTGCCTCGTCCTTCAGCCGGTCGGCGGCCTCGCTGTGGGCGAGGTCGGCGAGCGGGTTGTCCTGCGCGGCCTTCGTGGCCCGGCCGGCCGTGGACGCCGCGGATCCCAGGGTCTCGGTCATCGGTCATCACCGCCCTTCGGCGAGCCGGCGCCACGGCTGCCGGCCGTCTTCTTCCCGGCTGTGCCGGTCTTCCTGGCCGCGGCCTTCTTCGCGGGGGCCGTCTTCTCCGCCGCGGCCTGCCGGCCCGCGGAGGCCTTCTTCGCCGACGGCTTCTTGCCCGCCTTCCTGCCGGACGGCTGCCGCCGGCGGCCCTCGCGGTCGTCGTCCTCGCGCGCCGTGCGTCCGTCGTCTCCGCGCGCCTCGCGGTCGTCGTCCCCGCGCGCCTCGCGGTCGTCGTACTCCTCCTGCTCCTCGTCGGAGCCCACGGCGGGCAGCGCCCCGGACAGCCCGTCGCGGACCTGGGCGGTCCGGTCGTGCAGCCGGTCGGCGAGTGCGCTCATCTGCCGCTCGACCATCGCCCCGGACGCCGCCTTGCCGACGCCCCGAAGATCCTCGCGCAGCTGATCGCCGATCTCCTTGAACTGCGGGTTGTCACGCAGTTGCTGCCGCGCGACGGCGGCGAGTGCTCCAGGGCCGAGGTTCAGCTTCTTGCCCGCGACCAGGGAGCCGACCGCGACGGCCATTTTCAGCTTCTTCGTGCGTCCCAGGAGATATCCGGCCCCTATGGCGAGGCCCAGTGCCGTTCGGTTCATCATCCCGTCCCCTCGCCTGTTGCGTGGCCGGAGCGCATACCGGTCTCCAGCCGGTCGAGCAGTTCGTCCTCGCGCCGGTCGAACTCCTCCTCGGTGATCTCGCCCGCCTCCAGCCGCTCTTCGAGGCGGGCGAGTTCGGCCCGCACGGTGGCGGGGTCGTAGTAGATCCGTTCCGCCTCGCGGAGCACCTGGCCGACCACCCACCCGGCGCCACGCACCGGTGCGAACGGCAGCAGCAGCACCTCACCGATCAGCCCCATCGCCTCCTCCTTTCGGGCCCGTCGTCTCACCGCGCCCCGGCATCCGTGCCGGCCGTGTCGGCCGCCGGCTCGGCGGGGCCGGGCTCGACGAAGCTGTACGGCGGCAGCGGGCCGTTGACGCGCAGTTCGAGGTGGGGATGACCGGCGCGGACCTGCTCGACGGCTTTGATGAAGCCCTCGGCCCCGTCCCGCGGAACCAGGAACGAGACGTTGAGCAGCCAGCCCGTGGACTGCGGGCCGGCGCTGACCGCGGCGGCGGCCGGCTCGAGAGCAGCCTGCACCGAGGCGGCGTCCTCTGCCTCCTTGGCCTTGACGGCGGCCGCGACCATCTCGCCGAGGCGCAGCCTGTCGTCGTAAGTGCCGCCGCCCGCACGTCGGGTGGTCTCGGCGAACGAGCGCAGCTCCGCGTCCTCGGCCATCACACGCTGCAGGACGGCGTCCTCCACGTGGTTCGCCTTGACGTTGTACTCGACCTTGCCGTCCAGGGCCTTCAGCCGCTCCCGGTAGTGGTCGGCGCGCTCGTCGAGCACCTGGGTGACGGTCTCGTCGTCGGGGGCCAGGTTCCCGAACCGCATCGGCAGCACACAGCCGGCCGCGCCGGCCTCGGCGAGGACGTTCTGGTGTGCGAGCAGGTCGCGGCGCTTGGGCCGCAGCCCCTCGGGGGCGTCACTGACCAGGGCGGCCAGCTCACCGGCCGTGACGACCCGTACCGGGCGGGGCGGCTCGCCCACGCCCGTCATGCCCTCGGGCAGGGAGGGGTGCGACCGGGCGGTGATCCCGTAGACGTACGTACTCACTCCCTCTCCTCCTTCCTGCGGGCCGTGTCCTTACGTGCGCGGGGCCGGGCCTCGGCACCCTCCTCGCGGGCCTGCTTGAAGGCGTCGGAGATGGTCTCCGCAGCACCGGACAGGGCCCCCTTGGACTTGCCGCGGGCGCCGGACTCCGTGACCTCGCCGACGAGGTCGGGAAGCCCGGGGCTCTTGTGCGGGCCGGCCTCCAGGTCGAGACGGTTGCACGCCTCGGCGAAGCGCAGATATGTGTCGACGCTGGCCACGACGACCCGGACGTCGATCTTCAGGATCTCGATACCTACCAGGGAGACCCGCACGAACGCGTCGATCACGAGCCCCCTGTCCAGGACCAGTTCCAGTACGTCGTAGAGGCCGCTGCTGCCGCCTCCACCTGCGGTCTGCTGTGCCGGGACAACGGTCATGCCGGCTGCTCCTCCTCATGAGTGTTCGGTGTCACGGTGGCTCCGTGGGCGGGGGGCGGCCTAGCGGCCGCCGGGTCGGCGCGCGTCGGACCGTCCGCGTTCATATCGGTGAACGCGCCGGTAGCCGGTGAGCCGCGCCTCCTGGTCGAGATCGATCTGGTAGCTCGCCATCAGGCTCATGGTGTCCGGGACCCGTGCGAGTTCGAGAACCTCCACTTCGAGCACCCATCCGTCCTCGGTCTGCTCGAAGGAGGTCACCGACTCGGGCACGAGCCCGGTGAGTTCGGCGAGCTGGGCACGCGCCTGGCGCAGCACCTCGATGGGCGCCGGCCGAGACTCCTCCGCCTTGCTGCGCTTGTCGTCGCTGTGTGACTCCTGTGAGTTATGTGCTTTCTGTGAATTTTGTGACTGGGATGTGTTATTTGTGTTCGACATGGCCACCTCCCCCTGCGGGTGGCCCGGTCATCCCTGGTCAAACATTCAGGAGCGATGGTCCGCGAGACGCCGCCGGGCCGGGCCCAGGGCGCGGCCTCGGCTGGGCAGGCCGGCCCAGGGGTCGGTGCCGGCCTGGTCGACGGCGTCGGCGATGGTCCAGCGGCGGGCGTTGAGCCCGGGGTCGTCCAGCTGCTCCCAGGCGAGGGGCACGGCGACGGGGGCGCCGGGGCGGGCGCGCACGGTGTAGGGGGCGACGGCGGTCTGCGCGTAGGCGTTGCGCTGCACGTCGAGGTAGAGGCGGTCGCCGCGGTCCTGTTTCCGGGCCGCTGTGGTGAGCCGGTCCGGATGCCGGGAGGCCAGCAACTCGGCCACGTCACGGGCGAATTCGCGGACCTCGTCGAAGTCGCTGCGGCCGTCGAGACGGACGACGAGATGGAGACCGCGGGACCCGGTGGTCATGGGGGCGGCGGGCAGCCCCAGTTCGTCCAGCAGCTCCCGCAGCAGGCCGGCCGCCTCGCGCACGGGGGCGAAGCCGTCGCCGGGAGGGTCGAGGTCGAAGACGAGCCGGTCGGGGTGGTCCGGGCCCGCGGCGCGGTCCGTGCGGGAGAGCCAGCGGTGCAGGGTGAGGCAGGCCTGGTCGGCGAGGTAGAGGAGGGTGGCGGTGTCGTCGCAGACGGCATGGGTGACCGTGCCGCCCTCCTTGGGGAGCTCGGCGCGGGTGATCCAGTCCGGATAGTGCTCCGGGATGTTCTTCTGCATGAAGCGCTGCCCGTCGACACCGTCCGGATACCGCTCCAGCATCAGCGGACGGCCCCGCAGGTGCGGCAGCATGTACGGCGCGACGGACCGGTAGTAGTCGGCGAGATCGCCCTTGGTGTACTCCTCGGCGCCGGCGCCACCCGGGAAGAGCACCTTCCCGGGCCGCTTGACCTCCACCGTGCGGTGGCCCGCCCGTATGGAACGGGCGTCCGCGTCGTTCATCGCACGACCGCCTCCTCCACCAGCAGCCTGGCCGCCGCCGCGATGCCCACGGCGTCGATGCCGGCCGCGTTCAGCTGCTCGTCGGGCGCGGCCGAGCCCGGCATGGTGCGCACCGCGAGCCGGACCAGCCGGGGCACGGGCCGGCCGTCGCCGAATGCCTCCGCGACGGCGTCGCCGAGGCCGCCCTCGGCGTGGTGGTCCTCCACGGTGAGCAGACAGCCGGTCTCCTCGGCGGCCCGGTGCAGCGTCTCGGCGTCGACGGGCTTGACGGAGTACAGGTCGATGACGCGTACCCGGATGCCGTCCGCGGCGAGCCGGTCGGCCGCGGCGAGCGCCTCGGGCACGGTGACCCCGGCGGCGACGACCGTCAGCCGGTCCTCCTCGCTGGAGACGAGCGTCTTGCTGCCGCCCACCGGGAACTCCTCGTCGGGGCCGTAGATGACCGGTGTCTTGCCGCGCGAGGTGCGCAGATAGCGGATCCCGTCGAGGCCGGCCATGGCCGCGACCAGCCGGGCGGTCTGGTTGGCGTCGCACGGATACAGCACGGTCGAGCCGTACGCGGCGCGGAACATCGCCAGGTCCTCCAGGCCCATCTGGGAGGGCCCGTCCTGCCCGATCGCGACACCGGCGTGCGAGCCGACCAGGTTGATGCCGGAGCCGCTGATGGACGCCATCCGCACGAAGTCGTGGGCGCGGGTGAGGAACGCCGCGAACGTCGAGGCGTACGGCAGCCAGCCCCGCACCGCCATGCCGACGGCCGCGGCGACCAGCTGCTGCTCGGCGATGTAGCACTCGAAGAACCGGTCGGGGTGGGCCTTGGCGAACTCCTCGGTGCGGGTGGAGTCGCCGACCTCGCCGTCCAGGGCGACGACGTCCCCGCGCGCGCTGCCGAGCGCGGCGAGGGCCGCGCCGAAGGCGTCCCGGGTCGCGACCTCGTCGCCCTCGTCGTAGCGCGGCAGCTGCAGCACCTCAGTCGTCAGGTCGCGCAGCGCGGCGGCGGCCGGCGGCTCGCCGACCCGGACGTGCAGCGAGCGCGGTCCGCCGAGCTCGGCGACGGCCTCCTCGGCGTCCGCCAGCGGCTTTCCGTGATGGCCCTCCAGGTCCTCGACGGCGGCGACGCCCTTGCCCTTGAGGGTGCGGGCGAGGATCGCCACGGGCTGCCCGGCCGTGGACAGCGCCTCGCCGTAGGCCCGGTCGATCTTGTCGACGTCGTGGCCGTCGATCTCGACGGTGTGCCAGCCGAAGGCCTGGAATCGGCGGGCGTAGGCGTCCAGGTGGTGGCCGTGCCGGGTGGGGCCGCGCTGGCCGAGCCGGTTGACGTCCACGATCAGGATCAGGTTGTCCAGGTGCTTGTGCCCGGCGTGTTCGGCGGCCTCCCACACCGAGCCCTCCGCGAGCTCGCTGTCGCCGCACAGCACCCACACCCGGTAGCCAGTGCGCTCCAGCCGCTTGCCGGCGAGGGCGATGCCCACCCCGACCGGCAGGCCCTGGCCGAGCGATCCGGTGGCCGTCTCCACCCAGGGCAGCCGCCGGGGCGTCGGGTGTCCTTCGAGCCGGCTGCCGAGCTTGCGGAAGGTGAGCAGCTCGCCGTCCTCGATGGCACCGGCCGCCTTGTACGCGGCGTACAGCAGGGGCGAGGCGTGTCCCTTGGACAGCACGAAGCGGTCGTTGGCGGGGTGCTCGGGGCGTTCGAAGTCGTAGCGCAGATGGTTGGCGAGGAGTACGGCCATCAGATCCGCGGCGGACATCGAGGACGTGGGGTGCCCGGATCCCGCGGCGGCGGACGCCCGCACGCTGTCCACGCGCAACTGCTGTCCCAGCTCGGCGAGTTCGGCGGTGTTCATGGGTCTCCTTGCGGTGGGTCGAGGGGGTATGGCCGGGGGCCGCTCGGCGGTCACTCGGCAGCGGGGTCCGGCGGGTCGGTGCGCTTGACCGGGCCGGGGGCGGGGTGGTCCCCGCGCCCGGCGGCCGACGGTTCGCCGTCACGTTCCGCTTCCCGGGTCCGCACCGCTTCTTCCGCCTGCCCCGGGCCACCCGCCCGCTCCGGCCCGCCCGGTACGCGTGCCAGCTCCGGAGAGGCCGTGTCCAGGGGAACCGACCAGGACCGCACGAGGCCCAACTGGACACCCTGGCGCGGCAGTACGGCGTCCAGCAGCCAGTCGGCGGCCACCCGGACGCGGTTGCCGGGCAGCGCGGCCAGGTGGTAGCCGCGGGTGACCGCACCGGCCGCCGGGCCGGACAGCGGGACGCCGAACGGGTTCGCGGCGGCCTGGATCCCGCCGAGGTCGACGGCGAAGCCCAGGTCGCGATGGCGGTAGGCCCGCCGGCGCCGGCCGACACCGAGCGAGGCGGCCACGTTCTCCCCGGCCACCCGGCCCTGGCGCCACGCGTGCTGGGCCGTCATCGGCGTGAAGGACCCCGGCTTCTCCAGGTCCGGTACGGCGGCCGCGTCCCCGCAGCAGAACACCTCCGGTCGGCTCGGCACCTGCAGATGGGGGTCGACGATCAGCCGGCCCCGCTCCAGCGGCTGCCCGACCGCCTCCACGAGCGGATCGGGCCGTACCCCGACACACCACACCAGCGTCCGGGACGCGACGAACTCGCCGTCGGTGAGCAGCACCCCGTCGTGGGTGGCCTCCTTCACCGACGTACCCATCCGGACCTCGACGCCTCGCGCCCGCAGCACCCGGTCGGCCGTCCGGGACAGCCGCTCGGCCAGCTCCGGCAGCACGCGCGGCGCCACGTCCAGCAGGATCCAGCGCGGCCGGAACCCGGCGCACAGCGGATGCCGGCGGGCCAGCCGGTCGGTGAGCAGCTGCATCTGCGCGGCCACCTCGGTGCCGGTGTAACCGGCACCGACCACGACGAACGTACAGCGGGCCGCGCAGGCCTTCGGATCGTCCTCCGTGGCGGCCAGCTCCACCTGCCGGGTCACGTGGTCGCGCAGGTACAGCGCCTCGGGCAGCCCGCGGAAGCCGTGCGCGTGCTCGGCGACCCCCGGGATGGGCAGCAGCTTGTTGACGCTGCCGACACACAGCACCAGCCGGTCGTAGGTGAGGGTGCCGATGCCGCCCTCGGGGTCGGAGTAGTGGACCGTACGGCCGTCGAGGTCGACATGGTCGGCCTCGCCGAGCACCATGCGCACGCCGTGCAGGGTGCCCGGCAGCGACACGGTGACCCTGCGGGCCTCCAGGATGCCGGCGGCGACCTGGGGCAGCAGCGGCAGGTACAGGAAGTAGTCGGTCGGGTTCAGCAAAGTGATGTCGGCCCGGTTCCGGGTCAGCCGGGCCAATGTGCGGGCAGCCCGGTACCCGGCGAAACCGGCGCCGACGATCACGACGTGAGGTCGGCTCACGGTGCGCCTCCGGCGGTGTGGCTCGTCCGAGGCTTTCCGCGTAACCGAGGCGGGGGCACCCAAACGCCGCGCGGGTCACCCGTACGCCGGTCGGAGCACCCGAACGCCGCGCCGCGCCCGCGGCGTTTGGCCCGGCGGGCACCGGTTACCCGGCGCGCGCCCGGATCACACCGCACCAGCGTCGCCCGCGCGGAGGTTTCCCCATGCCCGAGTACGGCTATTTCCTGGCGAGCGAGGAGCACACCCCCGCCGAACTCGTCGAGCAGGCCCGGATGGCCGAGCAGGCCGGCTTCCGGGCGCTGTGGATCTCCGAGCACTTCCACCCGTGGAACGACGCGCAGGGGCAGAGCGCGTTCGTGTGGTCGGTGATCGGGGCCCTGTCCGAGGCGGTGTCGCTGCCCATCGAGACGGCGGTGACCTGCCCGACCGTGCGGATGCACCCGGTGGTGACAGCACAGGCCGCGGCGACGAGCGCGGTGATGACCGAAGGCCGCTTCCGGCTGGGCGTCGGCACCGGCGAGGCGCTGAACGAGCACATCCTCGGCGACCGCTGGCCGCCGCTGCACGTCCGCCTGGAGATGCTGGAGGAGGCCATCCAGGTGATGCGCCGGCTGTTCACCGGCGAGGAGGTCAGCCACCACGGCACGCACTACACCGTGGAGAACGCCCGCCTCTACACCGTCCCCGACGAACCCGTCCCGATCGACATCTCCGGCTTCGGGCCGAAGGCGACGTCGCTCGCCGCCCGGGTGGGCGACGGGTACATCACGATGATGCCGGAGGAGGAGATGGTCACCCGGTTCCTCCCCCACTCTCGGCTTCGCTCGAGCGGGGGCACCCCCATCGCGCGGGGGCGGGACGAAGCCGGTGAGCGGCGGTACGAAGGTCTGCTACGGCGCCGATCGAGAGGAGTGCGTCCGTACCGTGCGCCGGCTCTGGTACAACGAGCTGCTGCCCGGGGAGATGGGGCAGGTGCTGCCGTCGCCGCGGCACTTCGAGCAGCTGCGGGAGCTGGTCACCGAGGACATGGTGCGCGAGAAGGTCGTGTGCGGGGACGACGTCGAGCAGCACGTGTCCACGCTGACGGCGTTCGCCGACACCGGGTTCGACCGGGTGTACGTGAACCAGATCGGGGACGATCAGAAGGGGTTCTTCGACTTCTACCGGACGAAGGTGCTGCCGCGGCTCGGCGGGTGAAGCCGGTGGTGGTTCGCCGTGCTCGGGCCCTGTGGTCTCAGGGTGGTCTCAGGCCCTGTGGTCGCCGGTGCCCGGGGGCTCCTTCGGCATCGGAGGGTAGGGCAGGCCCAGGCCGCTCGGCGGGCCCGCCGGCGGGGTGCCGCCGACGACGCGCGCCGGAGGCGAGGGGTGGCCGTGCCTCGGGTGGGCGGCGCCGCGCAGGGCGTAGGCCACCGCGCCCATGACGGCCGCGGTGATCAGGGCGGCGCCCCAGCCGGGCAGGCCGGTCGCGAGGGCCAGGCCGACGGCGAGGGCCAGCGCGGCACCCGCGTACAGCGCGGCGGCGCCGGACGCGGCGTAGAGCAGGGCGGTGCGACGCTGCTTGCGGCTCTGTACGCGCAGTTCGTCGCGTACCGTCTCGCGTGCCACCTGTGCCAGCTCTTCGACCAGATGCTTGTCGAGATGTTCCAGGTGTTCCAGGTGTTCCGAACGGTCCATACCCTGCGGGTACCCGGCGGACACAGCGGGTAACGCGGGTGCCCTGCACGGCCCGGGACGCCGCAACTAGGCTCGGGCGCATGGAGATTCTGGGCGCCTCGCTGCGCATCTGCGTCGACGACCTCGAGACCGCGATCCCCTTCTACGAGCGTCTGTCGGGCGGCAGAGCGCTGCGTTTTGGGCGCGGTGGGGTCCAGGTCGCCGCGATCGGCTCCTTCCTGCTGATGAGCGGCCCGGAGGAGGAACTGGAGATCCTGCGCAAGGTGGCGGCGACCATCGCCGTCGAGGACGTGGACGAGGCGCACCGGCTGCTCACCGACCTCGGCGCCCGGATCATCGCGGGGCCGGTGCCGACGCCGGTGGGCCGGAACCTGATCGCGATGCACCCGGACGGGTCGGTGTTCGAGTACGTCGACCAGCGGGGCTGAGCCGGTCAGACCGCGTCGGGCCGCATCCGGAAGTCGTGGCGGGCGGGCAGGGGCTCGTCGGTGAGCCGGGCCCACAACCGGCCGAGCACCTCCTCGCCCTCCCGCAGGTCGGGAACCTCGAACCCCGTGCCGAAGACCGCCCGGGCCTCCTCGGGCCGGCCCTCGGCGAGCAGCAGTTCGGCCTCCAGCAGGCGGAACCGGCCGCGTCGGCGCACGGCGGGCAGCAACCGCTCCCAGACCGCCCGGGCGTCCGCCGTCCGCCGCACCCGGAGCAGTGCCTGCAGGGTTTCCCGGCCGAGCGCGGCCACGGCGGCGGTCCATGTCTCCTTGTCGTCGCGGCGCTCACGGCACAGGTCGTCGAAGGCGTCCGCGTACCGGTCGGCGGCCCGTTCGTGGTGGCCGGACTCCTGGTCGGCGACGGCCAGGCAGCGCAGCAACGGCCAGAGGGACGGGGCGAGTCCGAGGGCGCGTTCCCAGCTGCGGACGGCCTGGGCGCGGTCGCCGGCGTGCCACTGGGCGACGCCGAGGTGGTACTCGGTGTGCGGGGTGGCGGGCGCGGTCTCCAGCATGTCCCGCCAGTGCGGGGCGACGAGGGTCTCGCCGGGCGGCCGTACCCGGCGCGGCTCGGGCAGGGAGCCGGTGCGCAGCAGTTCCCGCCAGGGGGCCTGTGCCTCGCCGAGGGTGGACTCGGGGAACGGGGTGCCGGGCAGTTTCCAGTCGCCGCGCAGCACTTCGAGGGCTCCCCAGCCGGATCCGGCGGCCAGGATCTCGCCGGGTTCGGTGTCGGCGCACGGCTGCCATGCCGCATGCGCCTGCTCCACCCGGGCGCGCGGCAGGGCGGACTCCAGCCGTTCCTCCGCGCTCCGGACGGCCCGGGTCCACTCCCCCTCGGGGGATGCGTCGAGCGGGCCGTACGCCTCCAGCCAGGACATCTCGCTCTCGGCCTCCAGCCGGACGTGCTCCAGCTGGGTGCGGGCGAGGCCGGCCTGGATCTCGCAGTAGCCGCCGGTGCCGGGTTCGGTCAGCCACTCCTGCCAGCGCCGGCCGCCGGGGAGGTGGCCCCACACGAAGAGCTTGCGGCCGCGCAGGGTGTCGGTGGAGGTCTGCACCAGCCCGTGGCCGTCGGCGTCCAGCGCGGCGATCCAGCGGCGGCGGCCGTCCGGCACCTCGTAGAAGTAGTCGGCGGCGTAGGGGCTGTTGAGGGGGTGGGTGCGGTCGATGCCGTCGTACGACGGGACGGGCACGCGGCGCAGGCGGCGCTCGTAGCCGAAATGCCAGGCCTCCTCGGCGGGGGCCAGGACCCGGCACTCCTCCGGCACCGCGATGTTGGACCACCAGTACGTCGGCACCGGCCGCTCGTGCGGGTTGCGGAGGCGGACACCGACGTAGAGGAAGTCGGAGCCGTCGGGCAGCCACAGGTCGACCTGGAAGGGCAGGTCGCGTAGCCGCTCCCACTCCCACAGGCGCAGCATCTCGCCGCCGTCCGGGGCGGGGACGCGGGCGGCGTGCAAAGGTGCGCAGGAGAGGGTGGTGTGGCCGGTGGCGCCGATGTTCCATTCGATGCCGCCGGAGTACCAGGCGCCGTTCAGGGCGAAGTTGGCGGGCTGGAACACCGGGTTGCGGTAGAGGAGTTCACGTCCGGTGGGCAAGTGGATCAGGGAGGCGATGCGGCCGCCGAGGCCGGGCAGGACGGTGGCGCGCAGCCGGTCGTTCTCGATCACCAGGGCGTCCAGGGGGCGGGGCTCGCGGGTTCTGTCGTAGCCGTCGCGGACGCGGACCGGGAGCAGGCTGCGCAGCGGCTCGTAGCCGAGCTGGCGGGCCATGTCCCTGGGCATGCCGTCCCGGTCGCGGCCGTCGATGCGGTGGACCTCGTCGAGCGGGCGCAGCGGGGGCAGGGGGTTGTCGGGCCCCAACTGCGCGGCGGGCAGCGTCAGTACCTCACGTCGGATCCTCGTCACGATCACCATGGAACCCGGCGTGGGTCGAGTCGGCCAGGGGATGTGCCGGTCAGGATTGCGCAAAGGGTCTGTTCAGACGGTGGGGTCGCGCATCTCGGCAGTGAGTGCCCAGCGTTCGTGGTCGCGCCAGGCGCCGTCGATGTAGAGCATGGCCGGGGAGAACCCCTCCAGCCGGAAGCCGGCGCCGCGCGCCATCGCGATGGAGGCGGTGTTGTCGGGCTGCACGTTGATCTCCAGGCGGTGCAGCCCGAGCGGGCCGAAGGCGTACCCGATGACCAGGTCGAGGCCCTCGCGCATCAGGCCGCGCCCGGCGGCGTGCGCGAAGGCCCCGTAGCCGAGGGCGCCGCACTGGAAGCCGCCGCGCACGATGTTGTTGATGTTGATGAACCCGGCGATCTCCCCGCTGTCCTTCTCGCACACCAGGAAGCCGGCCTTGGTCGGGTCCTCGATCAGCGGGCGTGCGTAGGCGGCGTAGGCCCTGTCGTTGTCCGGCGGGAACAGCCAGGGCCGGTGCAGGTCCTTGCTCTCGCGGGTCCGCGAGGTGAACTCGGGTCCGTCCTCGAGGGTGAAGTGACGGATGCCCACGCGGGGGCCCTCGGCGAGGTACTGGCGTGCGGTGTGCGGCATCGTGCCAGCGTACGGCGTCCCCGCCCACACGGTCTCCGCAAATCCACCCACCCCGTCACCCAGGAACCCGCCCGGCCCGTCACCGGCAACCCGCCCCGGCACCGACTCCTGGAACCCGCCTGGGCCAACACCTCGAATCCGCCCGGCCCGGCACCTCGAATCCGCCCGGACCGACACCCGGCATCCGCCCGGACCGACACCTGGCATCCGCCCGGCTCGACACCTGACATCCGCCGGCTCGATACCCCGAATCCAGCCAGCCCGGAACCTGATATCCGCCGGGACCTACACCAGCCAATCCGTCCGGACCGGTACCTCGAACTCACCCAGCCCGGCACCCGGCAGCCGGCACCCGCCCGGACCGACACCAGCCGATCCGCCTGGGCCGACACCTCGAACCCGCCTAACCGGCACGGGAACCCGCCCAGCCCGGCACCCGGCACCCGCCCGGACCGACACCAGCCGATCCGCCTGGACCGTCACCTCGAACCCGCTAACCGGCACGGGAACCCGCCCAGCCCGGCACCCGGCACCCGCCCGGACCGACACCAGCCAACCCACCAAACCGGCCCCCGGCATCCACCCCGACCGACACCAGCCGATCCACCCGAGCCGACACCTCGAACCCGCCAGCCCGGCACCTGACAGCCGCCCGGGCCGACACCCCGAATCCGCCCGGACCGACACCGGGCATCCACCCACACCGACACCAGCCGATCCGCCCGGACGGTACCTCGAACTCACCCAGCCCGGCACGCGGCACCCGACTGGCCCGGCACCTCGAACTCGCCCAGATCGACACCAGCCAATCCGCCAGACCGGCCCCCGGCATCCACCCCGACCGACACCGGCCAACCCACCCGAGCCTGCACCTCGAACCCGCCCGAACCGGGACGGGAACCCGTCCAGCACGGCTCCAGCCAATCCACCAGACCGGCACCCGGTATCCCCCAGACCGGCACCAGCCCGTCCGTCCGAGCCGACGCGTCGGCGCTTCTGGCGGGATTCGGTGCGGGCCGTCAGCGCAGCGCCGGTTCGGCCAGTGTCAAGGTGCCCGCGGCCGCGTCGAGTTCGGCTCGCACGCCGAACGGGACGGTCACCGCGTCGTCGCAGTGCCCGAATCCCAGTTCCTCCACCACCGGCACCCCGAGTCCGCCGAGCCGGTCGGCGAGGACCGGGCGCAGTTCCTCGTAGCGGCCGCAGTCGCGCCAGGAGCCGAGACCGATCCCGGCGACCCCGTCGAGCCAGCCGGAGCGCAGCAACTGGGTCAGCAACCGGTCGACGCGGTACGGCGCTTCGGCCACGTCCTCCAGGAGCAGCAGCCCGCCCCGGGCGGCGGGCCGGGCGTACGGGGTGCCGAGGTCGGTGGCCAGCAGGCTCAGACAGCCACCGAGCGTGATCCCGCGGGCCCGGCCGGGCGCCAGTCCGGCGCCGGCCGAGGTAAGGGTCCGCACGCTCTCCGGATCGAACAGGGTGGAGTGCAGGTGCTCCTGTGCGCGGGCGCTCTTGATGAAGTCGATCCCGGCGGCGGCCGGTCCGTACAGGCTGACCAGGCCCAGCCGGGTGGCGAACGCCTGGTGCAGCACGGTGACGTCGCTGAAGCCCACGAACACCTTGGGCCCGGCCGCCCGCATCGCGTCCCAGTCCAGCAGGTCGACCATGCGCTGGGCGCCGTACCCGCCGCGGGCGCACAGCACCGCGGCGACGGACGGGTCGCACCAGGCGTTCTGGAGGTCGGCCGCGCGGTCGGCGTCCCGGCCGGCCAGGTAGCCGAACTCACCGTGCCGGTCCAGCACATGGGGTGCCACGACCGGATCCAGGTCCCAGCCGCGCAGCACGTCGAGCCCCGCCTGGAGGCGTTCCTCGGGCACCGGCCCGCTGGGCGCGACGACGGCCACCCGGGCGCCCGGGACCAGCCGCTCCGGGCGCGTCAGTTCCTTCACGTGTGCAGCTCCAGTCTCGGGACATCGGTCACGTCCAGTTTGAACACCTGGGCGTACAGGGACAGTTCGGCCTCCAGGGCGCGCACCATGGTCTCCGCCCGCCGGAACCCGTGCCCCTCCCCCTCGAAGGTGAGGTAGGCGTGCGGCACGTCCCGGCCGGCGATCCGGGCGAGGAGGCGTTCGCACTGGGCGGGCGGGCAGATCACGTCGTCCAGGCCCTGGAGCAGCAGGAACGGCGCGGTGAGCCGGTCGGCGTGGGTGCTCGGCGAGCGCTCGGCGTACCGGGCGGGCACCTCGGCGAGCGGGCCGATCAGCGACTCCAGGTAGCGGGACTCGAAGTCGTGGGTCTCCCCCGGCCCCCAGGTGACCAGGTCCAGGACCGGGTAGATGATGGTGCCGCAGGCGTAGACGTCGGTCGTGGTCAGGGAGGCGGCGGCGGTCCAGCCGCCCGCGCTGCCGCCCCGGATCGCGAGCCGGGCGGGATCGGCGGTGCCCTCGTCGGCGAGGGCACGGGCGACGGCCGCGCAGTCCTCGACGTCGACCACGCCCCACTGCTCGCGCAGCCGCTCGCGGTAGGCCCGGCCGTACCCGGTGGAGCCGCCGTAGTTCACCTCCGCGACGCCGATGCCGCGCGAGGTGAAGTAGGCGATCTCCAGGTCCAGCACGAGCGGCACCCGGCTGGTGGGGCCGCCGTGCGCCCAGATGACGTAGGGCGGCAACTCCCCGTCGGGAGCGGTGCGTTCGGGGTGGTGCGGCGGGTAGACGTGGGCGTGCACCTCACGGCCGTCCGGGCCGGTGAAGACGCGTATCTGCGGCTCCGGGTAGTACGCGGGGTCGACGGCGTCCCGGTGCCGGGCGCCGATCGCGCGGGCCCGGCCGGTGGCGGTGTTCAGCTCCACCACCTCGGGCCCGGTGCGCGGGCTGGCGCCGACGCCCACCACGCGCCCGCCGTGGACCGCCAGGGTGGCGCCGAACTCGGTCCACGGCCCGGCGGCGTCGACGATCTCCCCGGACTCCGGGTCCAGTATCCCGAGCACGGTCGGCCCCCGGCCGTGTACGACCGCCACCAGGCCGTTGTCCAGCGGCGCGAACCAGCGCAGGCCCGGCTTCCACAACGGGCCGGCGAACTCCTCCTCGCGCGGGGCGAGCGAAACGGGATGGGGGTCCCCCCGCCCGGAGGGTGAGGGAAGGAGGCCGTCCCGGTACAGGTTCCACCAGCCGCTGCGGTCGCTCGCGTACAGGAGACGGTTGTCCGCCGACCATTCGGCCTGCGCGATCGCCTCCTGGGGTCCGCCGGCCACCGTGCGGACGGTGTGCAGTGTGCCGTCGTCGCCGATGTCGGCGACGAGCAGTTCCGTCCCGTCCCACGGCATGCGCGGATGGTCCCAGGCGAGCCAGGCCGCACGGCGGCCGTCCGGCGAGACGCGGGGCCCGGTGACGAACCGGTGCCGGCCGTCGGTGAGTTCGCGTACGGCGGACCGGTCCCCGGCGGCGGAGCCGTCCAGCGGTACGGCCGCCAGCACCCGCCGCACGTCCGAGGGGCCGTCCCCGGTGAACTCCTCCAGCACGCACCACACCTCGCCGCGCGCGAGGTCCATGTGCGGGTCCGCCCAGCGCAGCCCCCCGCCCACCGGGGACACCGGGGTCAGCGGGCGCGGCTCGCCACCGGGCTCGTACCGGTACAGCCGCTGGTCGGCGAAGTCGGTGAACACCACGAGCGGTCCGCCGTCGCGCGGCACCCCGGTCCAGGGCCTGCCGCCGTACTCCACCACCCGGTTGCGCACGTTCCACGGCGCGGGCAGCACGACCTCCTCGGCGCCCTGTGCCGTCCGCCGCACCAGTGCCCGGCGGCCACCCTCGGCCGGCCGGGGCTCGGTCCACCACACCTCGTCCCCGACGAAGCCCACCCATTCCGGCTGCCCGTCGTGCGCGGCGGCCAGCGCCGCGTCGATGGGTGACGGCCACGATCCGTACGGCGAGGTCAGCACCTCGTTCCCCCTTCCCTAGGCAGTCCGCAGGAAGCGGTCGAGCACCCGCACGCCGAAGTGCAGTGCCTCGACCGGCACACGCTCGTCCACGCCGTGGAACAGCGCCTGGTAGTCGAGATTCTCGGGCAGCTTCAACGGGGCGAAACCATAGCCGGTGATGCCGAGCCGGGAGAACTGCTTGGCGTCCGTGCCGCCGGACATGCAGTACGGCACCACGTGCCCTTCGGGCGCGAACTCCTTGACGGCGGCCCGCATCCTCGCGAAGGTCGGCGAGTCCACCGGCGCCTCGAGGGCCACCTCCCGGTGGGCGAACTCCCAGCTCACGTCGGGCCCGGTCAGATGGTCGAGGGTGGCGGTGAACTCCTCCTCGGCGCCCGGCAGATAGCGCCCGTCGACGTAGGCGACCGCTTCGCCGGGGATCACGTTCAGCTTGTAACCGGCGTCCAGCATGGTCGGGTTGGCGCTGTTGCGGACGGTCGCCTCGACCAGCTTGGCCGCCGGTCCGAGCTTGTCCAGCAGCTGGTCCACGTCCGTGAAGTCGGGCTCGATGCCGTACACGGCGGCGAGTTCGGTGAGGGCGGCCCGCACGGTCGGGGTGAGGCCGAGGCGCCACTCGTGCTCGCCGATGCGGGTGACGGCGGCGGCGAGCCGGGTCACCGCGTTCTCCTTGTTCACCTTGGAGCCGTGTCCGGCCCGGCCGCGCGCGGTGAGCTTCAGCCAGCCGGTGCCCCGCTCGCCCGCCGCGATGGGGTAGAGCTGCCGGCCGGCGCCGTCGTGGAAGGTGAAGGCGCCGGACTCGCTGATGCCCTCGGTGCAGCCCTCGAACAGCTCGGGATGCCGGTCCGCGAGGAACCCGGAGCCGTCCTCGGCGCTGGCCTCCTCGTCGGCGGTGAAAGCGACGACGACGTCCCGGCGCGGCCGTACGCCCTGCCGGGCCCAGGACCGGACGACCGCGAGGATCATCGCGTCCATGTTCTTCATGTCGACGGCGCCCCGCCCCCACACCACGCCGTCGCGGATCTCCCCGGAGAACGGGGGCACGCTCCAGTCGGCGGCCTCCGCGGGTACCACGTCGAGGTGGCCGTGGACCAGGAGCGCGGCGGCGGAGGGGTCGGTGCCCTCGATCCGGGCTACGACATTGGTGCGGCCCGGCGTCCGCTCCAGCAGCACGGGTTCCAGTCCGGCCCCGGCCAGCCGTTCGGCCGCGTACTCCGCGGCGGGCCGCTCCCGGCAGTCCCCGCCGCCCCGGTTGGTGGTGTCGATGCGGATCAGACCGGAGGTGAACTCCACGACCTCGTCCAGGGCCTGCTGGTCGGCCGGCTGGTCAGCCATACTGCTCCTCCACGGCGGCGGAGACGATCGTGGTGACCGCCTTGAACGTCCGGATCCCCTCGTACATCGTGGCGCTGGTGTACGCCACCTTCCGCTCCCCGATCCGCGCGACCCCGGGCACGACGGTCGCGGCCATCGCCAGGTGCTCGGCGTCGAACTCGACGGCGACGGTGAACGGCCCTGCCTCGACGGGTGCATGACGCACCGCGAGCCGGGCGGCCTCCTTGGCGGCGGCACGGATGTCGGCGGCGGTGCGCGCAGGTGTCCGGCACACCGCTGCATACCGGGACACATGGTCCTTCACCGCGACCTTCAGGGCCTCCGGCGCGTACCCGAGCGCGTCCTCGCAGGCCACGTCGTCCCCGGTGAAGAGGACGACGGGGACGCCGTACTCGGCGACGACGTGCGCGTTGAGCAGGCCCTCGCTGGCGCGGACATCGTTCACCCAGACCCCGGTGATCTGGTTGGCGAGGTAGGTGTGGGCGAGGACGCCCGCCATGCCGGCGCCCGCGTGGTAGCCGACGAACGCGATGCCGTCGACGTCGCCGTGCTGCACGCCCTCCACCATCGACAGCGCCTTGTGCCGCCCGGTGAGCATCTCGACCCGCTCGTCGAGCCGCTCCAGCAGCAGGTTGCGCATGGTCCAGTGGGCCTCGTTGACGAGCACGTGGTCGGCGCCGCCGTCGAAGAAGCCCTCCACGGCGGCGTTCACGTCCGAGGTGAACATCGACCGGCACCGCTCCCACTGCGGCGTCCCCGGCAGCACGTCGGCCGGCCAGGTGACGCCCGTGGCCCCCTCCATGTCGGCACTGATGAGGATCTTCATGCTGCGTCACGTTACGCGCCGCAGAGCGGCCAGGCTACGACCCGGAGCGACCGTCGTCGAGCGCTCTGCCGCCGAGCCGTCCCGAAGTGCCCGGCGCCCGTGGCGGTGCGGTACGGCAGCGGAACGGGGTGCGTGGGACGGCGGGCCCAGGCACCCCGGGAGGCCGCAGAAGAGCCCTTACCGTGCGCCGGCGAGGACGAACCAGTGGGCCGGCAGGTCGATGCGGGTGCCGTCGGTCAGGTACTCGGTCTGCGGCAGGGTCGTCTCGCCCTCGGCGAGGATCTTCAGACCGGCCTCGCCGAGCAGGCGCGGGATCTCCGGGTCGTCGGCGTCGGCCGGCTTGAGGCCGTGGTGGAAGACGCGCTGCAGCTTGGGCCCCGGGCCGCCCTCCTGGGATGCGGCGCGCCTGAGCACGTCCCGGGAGCCGGAGGTGAGTTCGACGACGAAGGCGCGGCCCTCGGTGCCGATGAGCTCGGCGACGGCGGCGGCGACCGCGGGTCGTGCCTCCGGTTCGCTCTGGTGGATGACGGCGCGCATGTAGACGTTGACGTCGCCGAGGCGCTCGTGCAGGGCGTGCACGGCATCGGAGTCGGTCAGGTCGAGCTGCTGGAACTCCACGGCGTCGTCCTGCGTGGCGCGGCGGGCGTGCTCGACGGCGGAGTGCGTGAGGTCGACGCCGACGGCGCGCGCGAACCGGGTGGCCAGGTAGCGGGTCTGGGTGCCGTTGCCGCAGCCGAGGTCGACGATGGTGCGCGCGGGGTCCGCGTGGGGCAGCAGGAGGGCGGTGTGCGGTTCGGCGGACAGGGCGGGATCGCAGTCCCAGATCGCCTCGCCCGCCTCGTCGGAGGTCTCGCTCCAGTAACTCTCCCAGTTGCTGCGGTACTTGTCCGAGACGTTCATGCGTTCTCCCCACGGTTCGGTTCCGTGATCGGGATATCGCGAGGACCTGGAACTGGGCAAGGGGCCGGAGGCCACCTTCACCGGATGTACGGACCCCGGACAGCCTGCCGGGGGGGCGCGCGCCGGCAGGCTGCACGCCCCCCGTCATCCCCTTCCGCTGAGAGCCTGTTCGAACCAGACCGTCTTTCGGTGCCCGCTCGCGCTGGCACCCCACTCGCGGGCCAGCCGGCTGACCACGCGCAGGCCGCGGCCCGACTCGTCGTAGGGCTCGGCGCCCACCATGGCGGGCAGCGCGGGCTCGTCGTCGGTGACCTCGAACAGCAGGGCGTCGGTACGGACCACCCGCAGCCCGACCGGCTCGCTCACGGCGTGCCGTACGGCGTTGGTGACGACCTCGCTGACCAGCAGCTCGGCGGTCTCCACGGCCTGCGGCAGACACCACCGCAACAGCCGTTCGCGGACCATGCGGCGGGCCCGGGCGACCTCGCGCGGGTCGGCGTCGAGCCGCCACTCGGCGACGTGGTCGTCCGGGATGCCGTTGAGGCGGGCCATGAGCAGGGCGACGTCGTCCTTGCGTCCGCCGCGCGTGTTCAGGGCGCGGATGATGGTGTCGCAGGCGTCGTCCATGGAGGCCGCGGGGTGGGCCGCGGACTCGCAGAGCGCGGCGAGGCCCTCGCCGATGTCGGAGCCGCGCACCTCGACCAGGCCGTCGGTGCACAGCACCAGCCGGTCACCGGGCGAGACCCTGACCCGGGTGGCCTCGAAGGGGACGCCGCCGACGCCTATGGGGGCGCCGGTGGGCAGGTCGAGGAGTTCGCTGGAGCCGTCCTCGGCGCGGACCAGCACGGGCGGGATGTGTCCGGCGTTGGCGAGGTGCAGTTCGCCGCGGATCGGGTCGTAGACGGCGTACAGACAGGTGGCGAGGTAGTTGTCGCCGAGCCGGCGGGCCAGGTCGTCGAGGTTGCGCAGGAGCTGGGCGGGCGGGGTCTCCATGGTGGCCATGGTCTGTACGGCGGTGCGCAACTGGCCCATCATCGCGGCCGAGTTGAGGCCGTGCCCCATGACGTCGCCGACCACGAGGGCGGTGCGCGAGCCGGGCAGTTTGATGGTGTCGAACCAGTCACCGCCGATCCGCCCGAGCCGGGTGCCCGGCAGATACCGGGTGGCGACGTCACAGCCGGCCATCCGCGGGTTGACCTGCGGGAGCATGCTGTCCTGCAGGGTGTCGGCCACGTTCTCCTGGTAGGTGTACATGCGGGCGTTGTCGAGCACCAGGCCCGCGCGGGCGGCGAGTTCGGCGCCGGTGGTGCGGTCCATGTCGTCGAAGCCCGGCCGGTCGGGGCGGCGCATCAGCACCATGAAGCCGAGGACGACGTTGCGCGCCTTGAGCGGCACGATCAGCAGGGAGCGGCCGGTGATGAGCGGCCTGAGGTCGCGCTTCTCGAACTCGCCGGAGATGCGCTCGCTCAGCTCCTCGGTGACCCTCGGGATGAGCACCGGTTCGCCGGTGACCATGCACTTGTAGAACGGCGTGTGTTCGGGGAAGGCGAAGGACTCGCCGACCGGCACGGTGTCGTCCCAGCGGCCCGGTTCGTCGTTGTGCTCGACCCACACGCGGAACATCACGGTGTGCGCGTCCGGCGGCCCGTCCGGGAAGCCCTCGCCCGCGAGGACGGCCGCGCGCAGATGGGTACCGGCGAAGTCGGCGAACCGGGGTACGGCGGCGCTGGTGACCTCGCGGATGGTCTCGCCGAGGTCGAGGGAGGAGCCGATGCGGGAGCTCACCTCGTTGAGGAACTCCAGCCGCTCGCGCACGGCGGCGTACTCCAGGTCCTGCTCGGCACCGGTCGGGACGACGACCGACGTCACCCGCTGCTGGGGTACGACGGCCTCGGTGCGGATGCGTCCCGCGCGGCGGGGCACGCCCCAGTACGGGGTGACGGGCACCCGGTCGAACTGGCTGAACTCCAGGACCGGATAGCCCAGTTCCAGCACCTGGGAGACGATGCGGCCGCTCAGTCCCGGGCCCATGTTGGGCAGGATCTCGGGCAGCCGGCGCTCGAGTTCGTCGGAGGCGGGCAGTTCGGTGTGGCGGGCGAAGCCGGGCGAGATGCGTTCGGCGGTCTCGTCGTCGTAGCCGCGCTCGTCGCGCAGCCGGGTGGCGTCGGCGGCGAGCACCAGCAGCCGCGACGGGCCGGGGCCGACCAGCGGATAGGCCCACCACAGCACGTCGAGCCGCTCCCCGTCGGGGTCCGGCTCGTGCGGGAAGAGCCGGGCGCGGCCGGCGGTGGCGTAGGCGGTCTGCCCGCCGAGGGAGGCCTCCAGGTCGGGGCCGAGCCCGTCGTACTCCTCGTAGGCGTCCGGCGTCACCTCGCCGCGCAGGTCCTCGGGAAGGGCGCCGGAGACGGGCAGCAGGTCGGCCGCGGCACGCCCGACGGCTTCCCCCCGGCCGACACCGAACAGACGGCGCGCGCCGCTGCTCCAGTGGGACACCAGACCGGCGCGGTCGACGACGACCACGGCCAGCGGAATCCGGCCCGCCGCGTCGCCGACGCCGCGGCCGGGAGGTGTGTCCCGCTCGCTGCCACGGTCCATGGCCCAGGCCCTCTCTCCCCACGGCTGTACGCAAACGATCTGTGCCGCCCGCCACTACGGTACGGCGACGGCCGGTCGCGATGTGTGGCAATCCTGGAATTGGTTTCACCGGATCGCACCGGCGCGCAGCTCAGCGCCCTGCGGGCGCCGCCGCGCCACGCCCTCGTCAGTCCTCGTGCCCCAACTGCAGGTCCCGTTCGGTACGGCCGCCGCCCGCGACCTGCAGCACGGTGGCGACCGGCGGGTAGCCGGCGGCGATGACGGTGTACTCGCCGGAGGAGAGGTCGACGAACCGGAACGTCCCGTCGGCTCCGGTCGTGAGGGTGTCGACGACGTTGCCGGCGGCGTCGAGCAGCGTCACGCGCGCGTCCTCCACGGGCCGGCCGCCGCTCGCCCGGACCGTGCCCCGCAGCACGGCGCCGCCCGCGAGTTCGACGTCCTGGCGGGTCTCCCGGGAGGCCTGCACGCTGACCGGGAGCGCGGCCGGGCGGAAGGCCGGGGCGCTGGCGGCGAGGGTGTACTCCCCGGCGACCAGTTCGGTGATGACGTAGCCGCCCTCGCGGCCGCTGCGGGTGGTGGCGACGACCTCGCCGTGCACGTTGGTGAGGGTGACGGTGGCCTCGCGCACGGGGGTGCCGTCGGCGGTGAGCACGCTGCCGGCGAGGCGTCCGGCGCCGCCGAGGACGACGTCGAGCTCGACGGGTCGTTCGCCCACGGTGACGGAGACGGCCTGCGGCTGGTGGCCGCCGGCGGCGGCGATCAGCACGTACGAGCCCGAGCCCGGCGTGCTGAGCGCGTACCGTCCGTCCTCGCCGCTCGCGCCGCGACCGATCTGCTGTCCGGCGACGTCGATGAGGGTGAGCGCCGCGCGGGGCACCACGGTGCCGTCGGGGTGCTGGATGGTGCCGCAGACGGGGATTCCGGCGGCGTAGGGCGAACGGGCCTGCGGGATGGGGGTGTTCAGGGTTTCGGGTTCGGTTTCGGCGGTGTGGTGGGACACCAGAGGTTTCTCCTTGAGGAAGAAGGCGATGAGCAGGCCGAGGACGAGCACCGGGACGAGGTAGAGGAAGATCCGGGGCATCGCGTCGGCGTAGGCGCGGATGTAGGCGTCGCGCAGGGCCGGGGGCAGCGCGTGGATGAGCTGCGGGGTGATGGACTCGGGATCGGGCAGCCGGGCCCCGGCGCGCGGCGGCAGTTGCCTGCGCAGGGCGTCGGTGAGCCGGTTCGCGAAGAGGGTGCCGAAGACCGCGGCGCCGACGCTGCCGCCGATCTGGCGGAAGTAGTTGTTGGCGCTGGTGGCGGTGCCGAGGTCGGCGGGCCGTACGGAGTTCTGCACGGCGAGGACGAGGACGGGCATCACCATGCCGATGCCTGCGCCGAGGACGGCCATCCAGATGCTGTAGTGCAGGCGGGGTGTGTCCGCTTCGAGCCGGGACAGCAGCCACATGCCGACCGTGGAGACGGCACCGCCGAGCACGGGGAGGATCTTGTAGCGACCGGTGTGGCTGATGAGCTGCCCGCCGATGACGGAGGCGCCGACGATCCCGGCCATCATGGGCAGCATCAGCAGCCCGGACTCGGTGGCGCTGGCCCCGTCGACCATCTGCAGGAAGGTCGGCAGGTAGCTGGCGGCGCCGAACAGGGCGACGCCGATCACGAGGCCCACCAGACCGCTGACGTTGAAGACTGGGTCGCGGAACAGCCTGAGCGGGATGAGGGGTTCGATGGCGAAGCGCTCGACGACGAGGAAGAGGACGGCGGCGGCGAGCGCGCCGGCGCCGAGGCCGATGATCTGTCGTGAGCCCCAGGCGTACTCGGTGCCGCCCCAGCTGGTCAGCAGGACCAGGCAGGTGGAGGCGGCGGCGAGCAGCAGTGCGCCGAGGACGTCGAAGCGCCCGCGGCCGACGGGTCTGGGCAGCTTCAGCACGACCGTGACGACGGCGAGGGTCACCAGGCCGAAGGGGACGTTGACGTAGAAGCACCAGCGCCACGAGAGGTGGTCGGTGAAATAGCCACCGAGCAGCGGTCCGGCCACGGAGGCGAGGCCGAAGGCGGCACCGATCAGGCCCATGTAGCGGCCGCGCTGCCGGGGCGGCACGATGTCGGCGATGATCGCCTGCACGCCGATCATGAGCCCGCCCGCGCCGACGCCCTGGACCGCGCGGAAGGCGATCAGCTGGTCCATGGACTGGGCCCGGCCGGCGAGCCCGGAGCCGAGGACGAAGACGGCGATGGCGAACTGGAAGACGCCCTTGCGGCCCACGAGGTCGCCGAGCTTGCCGTAGAGCGGCAGGCCGATGGTGGAGGTGAGCAGATAGGCGGTGATCGCCCAGGACATCCGGTCCAGGCCGTGCAGTTCACC
Source organism: Streptomyces barringtoniae (assembly GCF_020819595.1). GTDB lineage: Bacteria > Actinomycetota > Actinomycetes > Streptomycetales > Streptomycetaceae > Streptomyces > Streptomyces barringtoniae. The sequence continues at coordinate 100,492 of NZ_JAJHNP010000007.1, read as the reverse complement.
GACGATCTTCGGCAGCGCGGTCGCGACGATCATCTGGTCGAGCGCCGCGAGGAGCAGGGCGAGCATCAGCCCGAGGAACACCAACCGCACGCGGCGCGTGCCGAGTTCGGCGGCCGGTGCGGGGGCCTGCGGCACGGCGGCGGTCTCTTCCCCGGCCGGTGTCACCGCCGACTGCTGCTCCACGAGTGTTGTGCCGCCCACGTACCGCTCCCCTCGCCACACCTGTCACAATTCCCGCGTTACGCGTCAACTGTGACCAACTGCGGTGAGTTACGGCATCGTTCCGGACAAGGGTGATATCCACTCGAACCGGTGAAGGGGTACAACACCCCTCCACCGGTGGAGCCTTGGGGCTACTTCTCGACCTCGGCGGCGAGCCGGGCGAGCACGGCGTCGTAGATCCGGCCGAGACCCTTGGGCGCGAAGGTCTTCTCGAAGAAGCCGCCGATGCCGCCGGCGCCCTTCCAGGTGGTGGTGACGACGACCCGGGCCTTCCCCTCGCCGGCCGGGGTGACGCGCCAGGTGGTCACCATGGAGGAGTTGCGGTCCTTCTCGACGAGCTCGCCGTCGGTGGGCTCGCTGACCTCCATCAGGCAGTCGCGCACGCGCTTGCTGGTGGCCTGGAGCTTCCAGTGGACGAGGGTGCCCTGGCCGTCGCCGCCCTCGCGGACCTCGTACTCGCTGAAGTGCTCGGGCAGCAGCTTCTGCCGTGTGCCGCGGTAGTCGGCGAGGGCGTCGAACACCTTCTCCGCGTCCGCCGCGACGACCCGCTCCGTAGTGGCCTCGACCTGCGCCATTGCGTTCCTCCAGGACCGTGTTTCTCGGGGTTGGGAAAAGCCAATCACCCCGGTGCCCGGCCACCAAATCCGGGGTCGCCGTCAAGGCGCCCCACCAGGGCTCGCACGATCATGGGAACAGATGTTCTATTGTGTGCGGCAGTGCTACCGAGGAGGCGTCATGCGCTGGGAGAACCTCACGGGCGAGGGCGAACACGGCCGGGCCGCGGAGGCGGCGCTGTTCGGCGCGGACGCCGTCGTCACCCGCACGTTCGACACGCCCGAGTTCCGCGGGATCACCTTCCACGAGGTCCGGGCGCGCTCGGTGCTCAACCGGGTGCCGGGCGCCTCCCGCATGCCGTTCGAGTGGACCGTGAACCCCTACCGGGGCTGCACGCACGCGTGCGTGTACTGCTTCGCCAGGAAGACGCACAGCTATCTGGACCTCGACACCGGTATCGGCTTCGACTCCCAGATCGTCGTCAAGGTGAACGCGCCCGAGGTGCTGCGCCGCCAGCTCGCCTCCCGCCGCTGGCAGGGCGATCACGTGGCGATGGGGACGAACGTCGACTGCTACCAGCGCGCCGAGGGCCGCTACCGCCTGATGCCGGGCATCATCTCCGCCCTGACCGAGCACGCCAACCCGTTCTCCATCCTCACCAAGGGCACCCTGATCCTGCGCGACCTGGAGCTGCTGGTGCGGGCGGCCGAGGTGACGGACATCGGCATCTCGGTCTCCGTGGGCTTCCTCGACACCGAGCTGTGGCGCACGGTGGAGCCGGGCACACCGGCGCCGGAGCGCCGCCTGGACGTCGTGCGCGCCCTGGGCGAGCACGGCATCGGCTGCGGGGTGCTGATGGCGCCGGTCATCCCGTTCCTGAGCGACCATCCGGACCGGCTGCGGGCGACGGTGCGGGCGATCGCGGCGGCCGGGGCCACCTCCGTCACCCCCTTGGTGCTGCATCTGCGGCCCGGCGCGCGGGAGTGGTTCATGGCCTGGCTCGGGCAGCACCATCCGCACCTGGTGCGGCGCTACGAACGGCTGTACGCGGAGGGCGCCTACGCGCCCAAGTGGTACCAGCGCCGGATCACCCGTCAGGTGCACGAGCTGGCAGAGGAGTTCGGCATCGGCCCCACCCACCCGGGCCTGGCCCGCCGGATCCGCCCGGTGCAGCCCGCCGAGCCCCCGGCCCCGGCCGAACCGACCCAGCTCACCCTCCTGTGAGGGCGTTGCCCACCCCGGCGTGAGGCGTTGTTCTCCCTCAACTCGGGGCGTTCGAGGGCTTCGGGCGACCCAAACGGGTCAACCATGCCTATAACGCGTTCTTCAGAGCGCCGATTCCGGGACGATGCGGCGGAAGATGTGGCCCTCGCGGTCCGCCGACACCTCCGTCCCGGGAGGACGCATGAGAACACGCGCAGCCGTGCTGTGCGCAGCCGCCGCCGTGCTGGCGGGCTCGCTCACCCCCGCCCCCGCCCAAGCCGCCCCGTCGGCACACCTCAGCTGGAAGAAGTGCCCGACCGGCGACTATCCGACGCTCCAGTGCGCCTCCCTGAGGGTGCCGTTGGACCACGCGCACCCGTCGGGCCGGCAGATCACGCTCGCCCTCTCCCGCGTCCCGCACACCGCGAAGACCTCCCAGGGACCGCTGCTGGTCAACCCCGGCGGGCCGGGCGGCAGCGGACTGACGCTCGCCGGTTTCGTCGCCTCGGCACTGCCCCGGAGCGTGGCCGCGCAGTACGACGTCATCGGCTTCGACCCGCGCGGGGTGGGCCGGAGCAGCCCGGCCCTGGTCTGCGCGCCGGGCCACTTCAAGACGGTGCGCCCGGACACCGTGCCCGCCACGGCGGCGCTGGAGCGGGCCAACCTCGCGCGCGCCAAGTCCTTCGCCGCCGCCTGCGGCCGCAAGTACGCCGACGTGCTGCCGTACATCGACACCGTCAGCGCCGTGCGCGACATGGACTCCGTCCGCCGGGCGCTCGGCGCGCCCCGGATCAGCTACTTCGGCTACTCCTACGGCACCTACCTCGGCGCGGTCTACGCGAAGCTGTACCCGCAGCGGGTCCGGCGCCTGGTGCTGGACTCGGTCGTCGACCCGGCCGGCGTCTGGTACGAGGACAACCTCGGCCAGGAGTACGCCTTCAACGACCGTCATCGCGCGCTGATGGCCTGGATCGCCCGGTACGACGCCACATACCACCTCGGCAGGAACCCCGAGGAGGTCGAGGCCGAGTGGTACGCGATGCGGGCGGCCCTGGCGAAGAAGCCGGCCGACGGCAAGGTGGGCGCCTCGGAGTTGGAGGACACCTTCATCCCCGGCGGCTACTACGACGGCTACTGGCCCTACCTCGCCGAGGCGTTCGCGGCGTACGTGCGCGACAAGAACACCGGGCCGCTGGAGGAGGCGTACGAGAACTTCGGTGCCGTGGACGGCTCGGGGGACAACGGCTACAGCGTGTACACGGCGGTGCAGTGCCGTGACGCCAACTGGCCCGGCAGCTGGAACCGGTGGCGCGCGGACACCTGGCGGGTGTACGGCAAGGCGCCCTTCATGGCCTGGAACAACACCTGGTACAACGCGCCGTGCGCGTTCTGGCCGGCCGCGAGGCGCAAGCCGGTGAACATCGCCAACGCCGCGCTGCCGCCGGTGCTGCTCTTCCAGGCGACGAACGACGCGGCCACGCCGTACGCCGGAGGTGTCACGGCGCACCGGCTGCTCGCCCGGTCCAGCCTGGTGGTCGAGGAGGGCGGCGGCAACCACGGCATCACGCTGAGCGGCAACGCCTGTCTGGACGGGTACCTGACCGCGTATCTGACGGACGGCACGGTGCCGCGCGGCTCGGGTGTCGCCGACGCGGTCTGCGCGAAGTCGCCCGACCCGAAACCACTGGCGGCGAAGGCGGCGTCGACGTCGTCACGGGGTTCGGCGCTGCACGGGTTGCTCGGTTTCCGCCGATAGGAACGGTCCGCCGGCAGGACGACTCCGCGACCCGTCCGGGTTGTCAGTGGCGTGCTCCATCATGGAGCCATGACTGAGCCGACCCGCATCCTGGCCCCCGACGGCGTGGCCCCCGCGACCCAGTACAGCCACGTCGTCTCGGCGAGCGGCCGCTTCGTCGCCGTCTCCGGCCAGCTCGCCCTGGACGAGCACGGCAGGCTGGTCGGCGCGGGCGACCCCGCGGCCCAGGCCCGCCAGGTCTTCGAGAACCTGGGGCGCTGCCTGGCGGCGGCCGGCGCCGGGTTCGAACACGTGGTGAAGCTGACCTACTTCGTCACCGACACCGCCCACCTCCCGGCCATCCGTGCGGCCCGCGCCGCCCACATACCCGACGACCGCCTGCCGGCGTCCTCCGCGGTGCAGGTGGCCGCGCTCGTGGCACCGGAGTTCCTGATGGAGATCGAGGCGCTGGCGGTGGTGGGCGAGTGACCTCTCCCGCTGTCCGGGAGATGGCCCTCGCCGACTGCGACCGCGTCTCCGAGATCCGCATCCGCGGCTGGCAGCACGCCTATCGGGGGCTGCTGCCGCAGTCGTACCTGGACGGGCTCGGCGTCGAGGCGGACGCCGAGCGGCGGCGGGCCCGGTTCGCCCAGGGGGACGGCTCCGTGGTGAACCTGGTCGCCGAGCAGGAGGGGAAGGTTCTCGGCTGGGCGGCGTACGGGCCGTACCGGGACGCTGAAGTGCGCACCCGGGACGCCGAGTTGTACGCGCTCTACGCCGACCCCGCGCACCTCGGCGCGGGTGTCGGACGCGGCCTGCTGACCGAGGCGGTCGAGCGGTGCTCGCCGTACCCGCGCATGTATCTGTGGGTGCTGCGGGACAACGCCCCGGCCCGCCGCTTCTGAGCGTGCCGGTTTCCGCCCGGACGGCGCCGAGGAGCCGTTCGAGGCGGGCGGCGTGTTGGTGCCCGAGGTGCGGTACGTCCGGGACCTGCCCGGCCGGCCGGGTATCACCTCGCCTCCTTCTGCTGCGGGATGAGGGCCAGCGCCCGCACCGCCGCCTGAGCGAGTGCCGGATGGGCCAGGGCCTCCTTCAGGACGCGGCGGGCGCGGGGGTCGCCCAGGGTGCCCAGGCCCTCCACACAGGCGAGGGCGACGCGAGTGTAGGGGTCGTGCGGGCGCAGCCGCCGTTCCAGGGTGGTGACCAGGGCGGGCACGGACTCCGGGGCGCGCAGGTCGGTCAGCAGCCGCACCGGGTGCAGGGCGTAGGCGACGCGGAGTTCGTTGGTGGCGAGGGCCGCCGCGGCACGGGCCGTGCGGGGGTCGCCCAGGCGGGCGAGGGCATGGGCGGCGGAGGCGCAGCGCGGGGGGTCGCGGTGGTTGAGGAGGAGCACCAGGGACTCGAAGGCACGCCGGTCGCCGGCGAGACCGAGCCGGAACGCGGCCAGTTCCCTGGCCCACAGCGGCTGCCCGGGCGCGGTGAGCACCTCCGCGAGTTCGTCGTGGTCCTCGGTCGCCAGCAACCGGTCGAACGCCGCCGAGCCGTGCGACTCCTGCCGTAAGCGCTCCGTGAGCGATCGCAACTCTTCGTCCACGAAGCCCAGCGTAGGCGGGTGACGAGGCCCGGGGGAGCTACATCACAAAGTCCGGGCGGACTCAGGTCTGGCGCGCTCGTTACTCGCGGGTTAAGCTCAGACGAGCGAGTTACCCACTCGCACTTCCGCTCGCGACGGTTTGGTGACGCAGCCGTTGTGAGCGTGGTCGGTTCGGTACGACGTACCGCAGTACGACCCGGCTCCGGGACAGGGCCGGTCGGATTCCTGCCGATGGCCTTCGGTGGGCGTGTGCAGCGCCCGTGGCACCGGCAGCACCGGGCGTGTGCGCTCGCAGCCCGGCAACACCCGCATCCCTTTCCGCTCCGCGGTGCGCCCCTCGGCGCACCCCGGTGCGTTCCTCGTCGTCACCCTCATTCCTGGAGTCCCGCGATGGCCACTCCCCTTTCCGACTCAGCCCTGTCCCCGCTCAAGACGATCGCCGTCGTCGGCCTCGGCACCATGGGCACCGGCATCACCGAGGTCCTCGCCAAGGCGGGCCGCGAGGTGATCGGCATCGACATCAGCGAGGCCCAGGCCGCGAGGTACGTCGCCGCCCTGGAGGCCCGCACCGCCCACTGCGTGGAGCGCGGCCGGCTCACCGAGCAGGAGCGCAGCGACGCCCTGGCCCGGGTCCGCACCTCCACCGACCTTTCGGCGGCCGCCGACGCCGACCTCGTCATCGAGGTGGCCCCGGAGTCGTACGAGATCAAGCACCAGATCTTCCGCGAGCTGGACGGCATCGTCCGCCCGGAGACGATCCTCGCGACCGGCACCAACGCCCTGTCCGTCACCCGCCTCGCCGCCGACTCGGCCCGCCCCGAGCGCGTGCTCGGCCTGCACTTCTTCAACCCGGCCCCGGCCATGAAGCTGGTCGAGATCGTCTCCTCGGTGCTGACCGCGCCGGGCGCCGTCGCCGCCGTCACCGACCTCGCGATCGAGCTGGGCAAGGAGCCGGTCGCGGTCGGCGACCGCCCCGGCTTCGTCGCCGACGGCCTGCTGTTCGGCTACCTCAACCAGGCCGCCGCGATGTACGAGGCCCGGTACGCCTCCCGCGAGGACATCGACGCGGCGATGCGGCTCGGCTGCGGCCTGCCGATGGGCCCGCTCGCGCTGCTGGACCTGATCGGCATCGACACCGCGCGTACGGTCCTGGAGGCCATGTACGCCGAGTCCCGCGACCGGCTGCACGCCCCCGCCCCGATCCTGAAGCAGCTCAGCGAGGCGGGCCTGACCGGCCGCAAGTCCGGGCGCGGCTTCTACACCTACGAGGCACCGGGCAGCGCCACGGTCGTGCCGGACGCGCTCACCCCGGCGGCGGACGCCGCGGCGGGCCAGGGGCGCGAGGTGCGCTCGGTCGGCGTCGCCGGCTCCGGCACCATGGCCTCCGGCATCGCCGAGGTGTTCGCCAAGGCGGGCTACGACGTCGTGCTGGCCGCCCGCAGCGCGGAGAAGGCCCAGGGCGCCAAGGCCCGGATCGGCAAGTCGCTTTCGCGCTCTGTCGACAAGGGGCGGCTGACCGCCGAGGCCGCCGCGCAGATCCTGGACCGGATCACCCCGGCCGGGTCCTACGACGCCTTCGCCGAGGTCGACCTGGCCGTCGAGGCGATCGCCGAGGACCTGGAGATCAAGCGGCAGCTGTTCGCCACGCTGGACAAGGTCTGCAAGCCGGGCGCGATCCTCGCCACCACCACCTCCTCGCTGCCCGTCGTGGCCTGCGCCCGCGCCACCTCGCGCCCGCAGGACGTCATCGGCATGCACTTCTTCAACCCGGCGCCGGCGATGAAGCTGGTCGAGGTCGTGCGGACCGTGCTGACCGGCGACGACGTCCACGCGACCGTCCGCGAGGTCTGCGCGAGGATCAAGAAGCACGCGGTGGACTGCGGCGACCGGGCCGGTTTCATCGTGAACGCGCTGCTGTTCCCGTACCTCAACAACGCGATCAAGATGCTCGAGGAGCACTACGCGTCCCTGGACGACATCGACGCGGCGATGAAGCTCGGCGGCGGCTACCCGATGGGGCCCTTCGAGCTGCTGGACGTGGTCGGCCTGGACGTCTCGCTGGCCATCGAGAAGGTCCTGCACCGCGAGTTCCGCGACCCCGGTCTCGCCCCGGCCCCGCTGCTGGAGCACCTGGTGGCCGCGGGCTGCCTCGGCCGCAAGACCGGCCGCGGCTTCCGCGAGTATGCCCGCCGCTGACGGCGGCGGCGACTGGTCCCACGCGGAGACGGACTGGGGCGGACTGCTCGGCCCCGCGGACGTTCCCCCGCCCTCCTGGGGCGGGGGGACCTCCCGGGCCGGGGGAAGCTCCCGCGGCGGCGAAGGCTCCCGGGTCGGGGAAAACCCCTCACCCGCGCACCGAACTGGGCACATGCAGTACGTTCGGGTCATGTCCCAGCCCGCCAAGTCCTCACGTACACCAGCTACGCCCGACGCGCCGGAAAGTGCCGCAGGCAGTCGCGCCGCCGCCCAGCGGCTCAAGATGCGCCGAGAACTGGCGGCAGCAGCGATGGAGCTGTTCGCGACCAAGGGGTACGAGGCGACCACCGTCGACGAGATCGCGGCCGCCGCCGGAGTCGCCCGCCGCACCTTCTTCCGCCACTTCCGCTCCAAGGAAGAGGCGATCTTCCCGGACCACGACGACACCCTGATCCGCGCCGAGGCGGTGCTCAACGCAGCCCCCGCGCACGAGCACCCGCTCGACACGGTGTGCCGCGGCATCAAGGAAGTCATGAGGATGTACGCGGGCGCCCCGGAGATCTCGGTCGCCCGCTACAAGCTCACCCGCGAGGTGCCGACCCTCAGGGAGGCCGAGATCGCCTCGGTGGCCCGTTACGAGCGCCTGTTCACGCGCTATCTCCTGGGCCACTTCGACGAGCACGCGCACGCCGACGACGCCAACGACGACCCGTTGCTGGCCGAGGTGGCCGCCTCCGCGGTCGTCACCGCACACAACCACGTCCTCAGGCGCTGGCTGCGGGCGGGCGGCCAGGGCGACGTCGAGGCGCAGCTCGACCACGCCTTCGCGATCGTCCGGAAGACGTTCGGCACCGGCATCGGCGCCGGTCGCGGCCCGGCCCCCCAGCCGGCCTCCACCGCCCCGGCGACGGCCTCGGCGCACGGCGAGGTGCTCGTCACGGTCGCCCGTACCGACGCTCCGCTGGACGAAGTCATGCGGACCATCGAGGAAGCACTGAAGGAGCGCTGAGCGAGGCTCGGAAGGAGCCCGAGCCTCGCTTCCCCGCTGTGACGACGGCCACCCGACCGGGTGGCCGTTTTGCCATGTCAGGACCCGATTTCGAGGAGATTTCAGAGCCCGTTCGATCGATCATCGCTCATTTGTTACGTAAAGATTTCACCTGAGCCAAACTTCTGGCACTCAGTGCCTTGCCGCCTGACACGCGGTGTCATACGTTGAAGGTGTCCGGGCGGCCGGCGAGCAGAGACCATTCGCTCGCCGGCTGTCCCCAAGGGCCATGGCCCTCGCGCCCGGACGCCTGCGTCACAGGCAACCTCCCGCGCCACAAAGCGCTGCCGAAGCACCACCGAGCCGAACCGACGGCACATTCCCGAAACCCTCAGCAGCACTCCCAAGCAGCAGCACCGACGAACCCTCAGCGCCCCTCCCTCAGGGCGCTCACCGCCGGAGGCAATACCGTGACCGTGAAGGACATCCTGGACGCGATCCAGTCGAAGGACGCCACGTCCGCCGACTTCGCCGCCCTGCAGCTCCCCGAGTCGTACCGTGCGATCACCGTGCACAAGGACGAGACGGAGATGTTCGCGGGCCTGGAGACCCGCGACAAGGACCCGCGCAAGTCGATCCACCTCGACGACGTCCCCGTGCCGGAACTCGGCCCGGGCGAGGCCCTGGTGGCCGTCATGGCCTCCTCGGTCAACTACAACTCGGTGTGGACCTCGATCTTCGAACCGCTGCCGACGTTCGGCTTCCTGGAGCGCTACGGCAAGCTCAGCGAGCTGACCAGGCGGCACGACCTGCCGTACCACATCATCGGCTCCGACCTCGCGGGCGTCGTCCTGCGCACCGGCCCCGGCGTCAACGCCTGGAAGCCCGGTGACGAGGTCGTCGCGCACTGCCTGTCGGTCGAGCTGGAGTCCTCCGACGGCCACAACGACACGATGCTCGACCCGGAGCAGCGCATCTGGGGCTTCGAGACCAACTTCGGCGGACTCGCCGAGATCGCGCTGGTCAAGTCCAACCAGCTGATGCCGAAGCCGGACCACCTCAGCTGGGAGGAGGCCGCGGCCCCGGGCCTGGTGAACTCCACCGCCTACCGCCAGCTGGTCTCCCGCAACGGCGCCGGCATGAAGCAGGGCGACAACGTCCTGATCTGGGGAGCGAGCGGCGGCCTCGGCTCGTACGCCACCCAGTTCGCCCTGGCCGGCGGCGCCAATCCGATCTGTGTCGTCTCCAGCGACCAGAAGGCGGACATCTGCCGGTCCATGGGCGCCGAGGCGATCATCGACCGCAACGCCGAGGGCTACAAGTTCTGGAAGGACGAGCACACCCAGGACCCGAAGGAGTGGAAGCGCTTCGGCAAGCGCATCCGCGAGCTCACCGGCGGGGAGGACATCGACATCGTCTTCGAGCACCCCGGACGCGAGACCTTCGGCGCGAGCGTCTACGTCACCCGCAAGGGCGGCACGATCACCACCTGCGCCTCGACCTCGGGCTACATGCACGAGTACGACAACCGCTACCTGTGGATGTCGCTGAAGCGGATCATCGGCTCCCACTTCGCCAACTACCGCGAGGCCTGGGAGGCCAACCGGCTCATCGCGAAGGGCAAGATCCACCCGACCCTGTCGAAGGTCTACTCCCTCGAGGACACCGGCCAGGCGGCGTACGACGTCCACCGCAATCTCCACCAGGGCAAGGTCGGCGTGCTCTGCCTCGCCCCCGAGGAGGGCCTCGGTGTGCGCGACGAGGAGATGCGCGCCAAGCACATCGACGCCATCAACCGCTTCCGGAACGTCTGAGAGCCATAGATGACAGAGCGTCAGAAGGACCGTCCGTGGCTCATGCGGACGTACGCCGGCCACTCCACGGCCGAGGCGTCCAACGAGCTGTACCGGCGCAACCTCGCCAAGGGCCAGACCGGTCTGTCGGTGGCGTTCGACCTGCCGACGCAGACCGGCTACGACCCCGACCACATCCTCGCCCGCGGCGAGGTCGGCCGGGTGGGCGTGCCCGTCGCACACCTCGGTGACATGCGCAGGCTGTTCCAGGACATCCCCCTGGAGCAGATGAACACCTCGATGACGATCAACGCCACCGCCATGTGGCTGCTGGCGCTCTACCAGGTCGTCGCCGAGGAGCAGGGCGCGGACATCACCAAGCTCCAGGGCACGACCCAGAACGACATCGTCAAGGAGTACCTGTCCCGCGGGACGCACGTCTTCCCGCCGGGGCCGAGCCTCCGTCTGACGACGGACATGATCGCGTACACGGTCTCCCACATCCCGAAGTGGAACCCGATCAACATCTGCAGCTACCACCTGCAGGAGGCCGGGGCCACGCCGGTGCAGGAGATCGCGTACGCGATGTCCACCGCGATCGCCGTGCTCGACGCCGTCCGCGACTCCGGCCAGGTGCCGCAGGAGCGCATGGGTGACGTGGTCGCCCGCATCTCCTTCTTCGTGAACGCGGGCGTCCGCTTCATCGAGGAGATGTGCAAGATGCGGGCGTTCGGCCGCATCTGGGACAAGGTCACCCGCGAGCGGTACGGCATCGAGGACCCCAAGCAGCGCCGGTTCCGCTACGGCGTCCAGGTCAACTCGCTGGGCCTGACGGAGGCTCAGCCGGAGAACAACGTCCAGCGGATCGTGCTGGAGATGCTGGCGGTGACGCTGTCGAAGGACGCACGCGCGCGTGCCGTGCAGCTGCCCGCCTGGAACGAGGCCCTCGGTCTGCCCCGGCCGTGGGACCAGCAGTGGTCGCTGCGCATCCAGCAGGTGCTGGCGTACGAGAGCGACCTGCTGGAGTACGAGGACATCTTCGAGGGCTCGAAGGTGATCGAGGCCAAGGTGGACCAGCTGGTCGCGGACGCCCTCGCGGAGATCGACCGGATCCAGGAGATGGGCGGCGCGATGGCCGCCGTGGAGTCCGGCTACCTGAAGTCCCAGCTGGTCTCCTCGCACGCCGAGCGCCGCGCCCGGATCGAGTCCGGCGAGGAGAAGATCATCGGTGTCAACGCCTTCGAGGGCACCGAGCCGAACCCGCTCACCGCCGACCTGGACACCGCGATCATGACGGTCGACCCGGCGGTCGAGGCCCGCGTCATCGCCGGGCTGCAGAACTGGCGCGACAGTCGCTACCAGCCGCCCTTCAACCATCCGCGTCCCTGCAAGGCGCTGGAGCGGCTGAAGGAGGCCGCCAAGGGCACCGACAACCTGATGGAGGCCACGCTGGAGTGCGCCCGCGCCGGGGTCACGACCGGCGAGTGGGCGGGCGCGCTGCGCGAGGTGTTCGGCGAGTTCCGGGCGCCCACCGGGGTCTCCTCCGCGCCGGTGGCCGTCGCCGCCGAGCCGGGCTCCGCGCTCGCCGGGGTCCGCGCCAAGGTGGACGCCACCGCCCGCGAACTGGGCGTCGGCAAGCTGCGCTTCCTGGTCGGCAAGCCGGGCCTGGACGGGCACTCCAACGGCGCCGAGCAGATCGCCGTACGCGCGCGTGACGCCGGCTTCGAGGTGGTCTACCAGGGCATCCGGCTGACGCCCGAACAGATCGTGGACGCCGCCCTCGCGGAGGACGTGCACGCGGTGGGCCTGTCGATCCTGTCCGGCTCGCACGCCCAGCTGGTGCCGGACGTGCTCCAACGGCTGCGTGTGGCCGGTGCCACAGATATACCCGTGATCGCAGGTGGCATCATCCCCAACGGTGACGCCGAGCAGCTGCGGGCCGCCGGAGTGGCTGCCGTCTTCACCCCGAAGGACTTCGACATCACCGGAATCATCGGCCGAATCGTCGACGAGATCCGGAAAGCGAACAAGCTCGACCCTCTGGAGGTCCCCGCATGACGACTGTCAACCGCCTTCGCCCGCGGCGCTCCTGCCTGGCCGTGCCGGGCTCGAACCCGCGCTTCCTGGAGAAGGCGCAGGGCCTCCCGGCGGACCAGGTCTTCCTGGACCTGGAGGACGCCTGCGCGCCGCTCGCCAAGCCCGAGGCGCGGCACACCATCGTCAAGTTCCTCAACGAGGGCGACTGGACGGGCAAGACGCGCGTCGTGCGCGTCAACGACTGGACGACCGAGTGGACGTACCGCGATGTCGTCACGGTCGTCGAGGGCGCGGGCCCGAACCTGGACTGCATCATGCTGCCGAAGGTGCAGAACGCCCAGCAGGTCGTCGCGCTCGACCTCCTGCTGACCCAGATCGAGAAGACGATGGGCTTCGAGGTCGGCCGGATCGGTATCGAGGCGCAGATCGAGAACGCGCAGGGCCTGAACAACGTCAACGAGATCGCGCAGGCCTCGCCGCGCGTCGAGACCATCATCTTCGGCCCGGCCGACTTCATGGCCTCCATCAACATGAAGTCCCTCGTCGTGGGCGAGCAGCCGCCCGGCTACCCGGCGGACGCCTACCACTACATCCTGATGAAGATCCTGATGGCCGCCCGCGCCAACAACCTCCAGGCGATCGACGGCCCCTACCTGCAGATCCGCAACGTCGACGGCTACCGCGCGGTCGCCCAGCGCGCCGCCGCCCTCGGCTTCGACGGCAAGTGGGTGCTGCACCCGGGCCAGGTCGAGGCGTCCAACGAGATCTTCTCGCCCTCCCAGGAGGACTACGACCACGCCGAGCTGATCCTGGACGCGTACGACTACTACACCTCCGAGGCGGGCGGCAAGAAGGGCTCCGCGATGCTCGGCGACGAGATGATCGACGAGGCCAGCCGCAAGATGGCGCTGGTCATCTCGGGCAAGGGCCGGGCCGCCGGCATGCAGCGCACGTCGAAGTTCGAGATCCCGGAGGCCTGAGCGCGATGCAGTTCGGACGCACCTACGAGGAGTTCGAGGTCGGGGCGACGTACAAGCACTGGCCGGGCAAGACGGTCACAGAGTACGACGACCACCTGTTCTGTCTCCTCACCATGAACCACCACCCGCTCCACATGGACACCAACTATGCGGAGAAGACGACGGACTTCGGCAAGAACGTCGTCGTCGGGAACTACATCTACTCCCTGCTGCTCGGCATGTCCGTCCCGGACATCTCCGGCAAGGCGATCGCCAACCTGGAGATCGAGTCGCTGAAGCACGTGGCGCCGACCTTCCACGGCGACACGATCTACGGCGAGACGACCGTGCTCGACAAGTGGCCGTCCAAGTCGAAGAACGACCGCGGGATCGTCTACGTCGAGACCAGGGGCTACAAGCAGGACGGCACGCTGGTCTGCGTGTTCCGCCGCAAGGTGATGGTGCCGACCGAGACGTACATCAAGGAGCGCGGCGGCGAGCAGCCCGGCCGCCCGGAGCTGACCGCACCTGCGGAAAAGAACACGGAGAAGTAGAGCCATGGCCCGTCTCGCCCAGACCGCCGGTCTGACCGACGTCCAGCAGGAGATCCTCTCCACCGTCCGGGACTTTGTCGACAAGGAGATCATTCCTGTCGCGACCGAGCTGGAGCACCGCGACGAGTACCCGCAGCAGATCGTGGACGGCCTGAAGGAACTCGGCCTGTTCGGTCTGATGATCCCCGAGGAGTACGGGGGTCTGGGCGAGTCGCTGCTCACCTACGCGCTGTGCGTGGAGGAGATCGCCCGCGGCTGGATGTCCGTGTCCGGCATCATCAACACCCACTTCATCGTCGCGTACATGCTCAAGCAGCACGGCACACAGGAGCAGAAGGACCACTTCCTGCCGAGGATGGCGGCCGGTGACATCCGGGGCGCCTTCTCGATGTCGGAGCCGGGCCTGGGCTCCGATGTGTCGGCGATCACGTCGAAGGCGGTCAAGGACGGCGACGAGTACGTCCTGAACGGCCAGAAGATGTGGCTGACGAACGGCGGCACATCCTCCCTCGTGGCCGTCCTGGTCCGGAGTGACGAAGGACACGCCGAGGGCACGGCGCCGCACAAGTCGATGACCACCTTCCTGATCGAGAAGGAGCCGGGCTTCGGCGAGGTCCGACCGGGCCTGACCATCCCCGGCAAGATCGAGAAGATGGGCTACAAGGGCGTCGACACCACCGAGCTGATCATGGACGGCCTGCGGGTACCGGCCGATCGGGTGCTCGGCGGCGTCACCGGCCGAGGTTTTTACCAAATGATGGACGGCGTCGAGGTCGGCCGGGTCAACGTGGCGGCGCGCGGCTGTGGCGTCGCCCAGCGCGCCTTCGAGCTCGGCGTCCAGTACGCCCAGCAGCGGCACACCTTCGGCAAGCCGATCGCCCAGCACCAGGCCATCCAGTTCAAGCTGGCGGAGATGGCGACCAAGGTCGAGGCCGCGCATGCGATGATGGTCAACGCCGCACGCAAAAAGGACTCGGGAGAGCGAAACGATCTCGAGGCGGGCATGGCGAAGTACCTGGCCTCCGAGTACTGCAAGGAGGTCGTGGAGGACGCCTTCCGCATCCACGGCGGGTACGGCTTCTCCAAGGAGTACGAGATCGAGCGCCTCTACCGGGAGGCCCCGATGCTGCTCATCGGTGAAGGCACCGCCGAGATCCAGAAAATGATCATCGGCCGCAGGCTGCTCGAAGAGTATCGGTTCCAGGGCTGATTGTCCGGATACGGGGTGTTTTCTTCGAGAAGAAGATCACACCCCGTAGACGTACTTCGGCCGTCGACTCGGCAGCCTGGCTTGCCCAGTTGCAGCCCGCGACCGGTACGATCCCCGGAAAGCCGCCGTCCCCCGTCTTGCGCGGCATCATCCGCTACGAAGGTCATCCATGCCCCACAGCCAAACCTCTGCACCTCGCGACAGCCGAGCCGGCGTACGCCTCGCGCGCGGAGCATCGCCGTGGCTTCTCCCGACCGTCGCCACCGCAGCCCTCAGCCTCGCCCGGGCCCGCCGCTCCGGCGCGGCCAAGGCCGTGGCCGTGCCCGCCACCGCGCTCGCCGCGGGCATGCTGTGGTTCTTCCGCGACCCCGAGCGCGAGATCGGCTCCGGCCGGGTGATCTCGCCCGCCGACGGTGTGGTGCAGAGCATCATGCCCTGGAAGGACGGGCGCACCCGCGTCGCGATCTTCATGAGCCCGCTGAACGTCCACGTCAACCGCGCGCCCCTCGCGGGCACGGTGACGTCCGTCGAGCACATCCCCGGCGGCTTCGTTCCGGCTTTCAACAAGGAGAGCGAGAACAACGAGCGCGTAGTCTGGCATTTCGACACCGAACTCGGCGACATCGAGATGATCCAGATCGCCGGCGCGGTGGCCCGCCGCATCGTGCCCTACATCCCCGCGGGCACGAAGGTCGAGCAGGGCGACCGTATCGGTCTGATCCGCTTCGGCTCGCGTGTCGACCTCTACCTGCCCGAGGGCGTGGAGGTCGCGGTCGAGGTCGGACAGAAGACCGTGGCTGGGGTGACTCGCATTGACCGTGATTGATCCGGAGACCCAGGCCGGCTGGGTGCCCGAGGCCGACGAGGTGGACGAAGAGGAGGAGATGCCCCTCTCTCTCCGTCTGTCGATAGCGGACACCCTCACCCTGGGCAACGCCACCTGCGGGTTCATGGCGGTGTACTTCACCACCACCGGAATCCTGATCCCGCACCTGACAGGCAACGACGAGTCAGCGGGCATGGCGCGGCACAGCGCCGCCACGGCCGTCATCCTGATGCTCTGTGCGGCCGTCTTCGACCTGTTCGACGGACTGGTGGCCCGCAAGCTCCGCTCCTCCCCCATGGGCGCGGAGCTGGACAACCTCTCGGACCTGATCAGCTTCGGGCTCGCGCCCGCGTACTTCGTCCTCGTCTACGGCATGGTCGCGGACGACGCACACCAGAGAATGGCGGCGCTCGGGGCAATCGTGGTGCTCCTGGCCGTCGTCCTGCGCCTGGCCCGCTTCTCGTGCGTGACCATGAAGGACGGCATGTTCCAGGGCATGCCCAGCCCGTTCGGGGCGCTGACGGTGGTCTCCATCGTCCTGCTGGAGCTGCCCTTCGTGGCGACGCTGCTGGCGATCCTGGGCACGGCGTGGCTGATGGTGAGCCGGGTGGAGTACCCGAAGCCCAGGGGGCGCCTGGCCGGGGCCATGCTGGGCTGGATCGTGCTGTCGATGGGCCTGCTGGCGGCCTGGGCCTTCGACGCGCCCAGCGGGCAGCTGCTGCTGCAGACGGGCTGTGCGCTGCAGCTGGTCATGGGCGCGGTGATTCCGTTGTTCGCCACGGCTCGGCGGGTGAACAACTTCCGCGACAACCGCCGGGAGGCGCGGGCGGCGCAGCTGCCCTGACGCTCATCCCGGCACTGACGGGTGTGGCCCGGGCCCTTGCGGCCCGGGCCACACCCGTTTTGCGTCCAAGGTCTGCCCCGCATCCTCGTTGACCCCGCCGGTGCGCCTGTTCGTGCGGGGAGTACGACGGCACCACCGGCCGGGCGGCGGAGGTCCCGGAGGCGCACTGCGCGACCGGAACACCTACTTCGAAACAGTGGCTCAAGGACGGCAAGGCCGAGGGCCGTACGGCCGGCAGCTCCTTCCGTGACGCGGACGGAGGGCCGACGCCCCTGACGTGGCCGCGACCCGCCGGCCCGCCGGGAGGCGCCCGCTCACACCAGCCGGTCCCGCGCGATCCTCTCCGCCACGTCCTCGAGGATCGGACCGGCCTCCGCGACGCACCGCGCCACGTCCGGCTCGACCGAGGTGAGCGGGTACGCCTGCCGGATCCCGGCCCGCTGCAGCGCCTCCGCGGGCAGGGCGAGCCGGCCGCACACCGCGACGACCTCCTTGCCCGCGGCCCGCGCCGCCGCGGCCACACCCGCCGGGGCCTTTCCGTGCAGCGTCTGCTCGTCCAGCGACCCCTCGCCGGTGATCACCAGCGAGGCCCGCTCCAGCGCGGGCGCGAAGCCCAGCACGTCCAGCATGACCTCGATACCGGCCCGGAAACGGGCGCCCAGCAGCAGCGCACCGTAGCCGATGCCGCCCGCCGCACCCGCGCCCGGCGACGCCGCGTACTCCGCCGCGCGCGGCCCCACCTCGGCCTCCAGCACCTTGGCGAAGTGCGCGAGGGCCGCGTCCAGGGTGTCCACGTCGTCCGGCGAGGCGCCCTTCTGCGGGCCGTACACCGCCGGCGCGCCCTTCGGCCCGGTCAGCGGATTGTCGACGTCGCTGGCCAGCACCAGCTCCACCGAGGCCAGGCGCGGGTCCAGGCCGGACAGGTCGGCGCGCGCGAGTTCCGCCAGGCCGCCGCCGCCCGGCGACACCGGCTCGCCGCTCTCGTTCACAAAGCGCGCGCCCAGCGCGGACAGCATGCCCGCGCCGCCGTCCGTCGTGGCGCTGCCGCCGACGCCGAACACGATCGTCCGGGCGCCCGCGTCGAGCGCGGCCCGCAGCAGCTCTCCGGAGCCGTACGTGGAGGCCGTCAGGGGCGCGAAGACCCCGGCCGGGAGGCGCTGCAGACCGCTCGCCTCGGCCATCTCCACCACCGCGGTCTCGCCGCGCAGCGCGAACGCGGCGGTCACCTCCTGGCCCAGCGGCCCGGCGACCCGTACCTCGCGGCGCTCGAAACCGGCCGCGACCGCCGCGTCCACCGTCCCGTCGCCGCCGTCGGCCACGGGCAGCGCCTCGACCGGGACGTCCGGCACGACCCGGCGCAGCCCGGCCGTCACCCGCTCGGCGACCTGCACGGCCGTCAGCGAGCCCTTGAACTTGTCCGCGGCGATGAGCACCCGACGGGTCTCGTTCACTGCAGCGTCCGCCACCTTGCTTTCCCCTTGCTCTCCGGGCCCCGCGCACGTCAGGGCCAGTCGCGCCGCTGCGACCTTAACCGCACGAGACCCCCCTCGTCATGCCCCGACCGAAGGCTGGGCAGCGGCTGGGAGGACCCTGGGCAAAACGGGTAGACCCCAGCCATGACCAGCCAGCGCCCGCAGCCCGCCGGCCTCCCCGCCCTCGCCGACCGCATCCACGGCGGCTGGCTCGGCCGGATCGCGGGCAACATGCTCGGCAAGCCGGTGGAGCAGGGCGAGGTGTGGACCCGCGAGCGCATCGACCGCTATCTGCGCAAGGCCGAGGCGCTGCCGCTCACCGACTACCTCCCCGAGCCCGCCGACCCGGACGAGACCGCCGTACTGCGCCCGGAGTGGCGGGACTGCGTGCGCGGCCGGATCCACGGCAGCGTGCGCGACGACGACGTCGACTACGCGATCCTCGGCCTGCACCTGCTGGAGACGTACGGCTTCGGCTTCAGCACCGAGCAGGTCGGCGAGCTGTGGCTGCTGCGGCTGCCCTATCTGCAGACCTTCACCGCGGAACGGGCGGCGTACCGCAACCTCGCCAACGGGCTGAAGCCTCCGCTGACGGCGACGTACGACAACCCGTACCAGGAGTGGATCGGGGCGCTGATCCGCGCCGACATGTACGGCTGGACCCGCCCCGGTGACCCGGCCGGCGCCGCGGGTCTGGCCCGCCGGGACGCGGTGCTGTCGCACACCGGCAACGGCGTGTACGGCGCCATGTGGGCGGCGGCGCTGATCGCGGCGGCCTTCACCGCGCCCACCGTGCGGGACGCACTCGACACGGCGCTCGGTGTGATCCCGGCGAGCAGCCGGCTCGCCCGTACCGTGCGGCGGGCCATGACCCTGCACGAGACGCGGCTGACCTGGGAGGAGAGCCTGGCCACGCTGGCCACGGAGACCGCCGGCCTCGGCTGGATCCACACCGTGCCGAACGCCGCCGTCCTGACCGCCGGGCTGCTGTACGGCGACGGCGACTTCACCCGGACCATCGCCCTGACCGTGCGCGGCGGCCTGGACACCGACTCCAACGGGGCGACCGCCGGCTCGGTGGCCGGGGTGCTCGCGGGCGCGGCCGCGATCCCCGCCCAGTGGAAGGACCCGCTCCAGGACACGGCCAGGAGCGCGGTGTTCGGCTTCGACGGCGTACGGATCAGTGCGCTGGCCGAACGCACCGCGCGCCTGGCGACGGCCGGCCCGTAGCCGACCCGCGCCTGGTTACCCTTCCCCAATGACCACGACTCCTGACTTCGCCGCGTACATCGCGAGCCTGCCCCGAGTCCTCGCCGGCGCGGCCGCGCTCTTCCGGGACGCCGAGGGGCGCGTGCTGCTGGTCGAGCCCAACTACCGCGAGGGCTGGGCGCTTCCGGGCGGCACGATCGAGTCGGACGACGGGGAGACCCCGCGCCAGGGCGCGCGCCGCGAGACGCTGGAGGAGATCGGCCTCGACCGGGAGCCGGGCCGGCTGCTGGCGGTGGACTGGGTGCACGGCGCGGGCCGGCCTCCGCTGGTGGCGTACGTGTACGACGGCGGTGTCCTCACGGAGGCCGACCTGAAGGCGATCCGCCTGCAGGAGGAGGAGCTGCTGTCCTGGCGCCTGGTGCCGCGCGAGGAGATCACCGACCACCTCCCCGGTGCCCTCGGCCGCCGGGTCCTGACCGCCCTGGACGTCCTCGCGGACGGCTCCGGCGCGGCGGAACTGGAGAACGGCCACCGGGTGGCATGACCGACCCGGATCCCACAGGTCCGGCCGCCACCGGTCCCGACCCCGCCGACGACGACCGGGGCTGCCTGCGCCTGGTCCTCGCCGTGCCGTCGGCGCTGCCGACGCTGGTCGCCGGCTTCCTCTGCCGGACGGCGCTGGTGACCCGCCCGTCCGGGCCCTGGGACGACGCCGCCCACGCCGGCATCGACCTGTCCTGTCTGCTCACGCTCCTCGCCGCGGCGGCCGTACTCGGGGGGCGGCTGCTCGGCCGACGGGTGCTGGGCTGGGCCTGGGCGGCTCCGGCACTGGCACTGGCCCCGGTCGCGGCGGCGCGCCGGGCGACGCTCGGCTGAGGGGGGGCGGGCCGGGCTGCCCACCGCGGGGCCGGTTATCCGTTCGCGAGGCCGCGCCCGCCCGGCCTACCCTCGACGGCATGACCAAGCCCCTCGTCGCCGTGCTCAGCGGCGCAGGTATCTCCACCGACTCCGGCATCCCGGACTACCGCGGGCCGAACGGGCTGTGGCGGCGGGATCCGGAGGCGGAGAAGCTCGTCACCTACGAGTACTACATGGCGGACCCGGAGATCCGGCGGCGCTCCTGGCAGATGCGGCGCAAGAACCGGACGCTCAAGGCCGAGCCGAACGCCGCCCACCGGGCGATCGCCGAGCTGGAGAAGTCCGGCATCCCGGTGCGGGTCATCACCCAGAACGTGGACGGCCTGCACCAGATGGCGGGCATGCCCGCCCGCAAGGTGCTCGAACTGCACGGCAGCGCACGCAGTGTCGTGTGCACCCGATGCCACGCGCGCGGGCCGATGGAGGACGCCCTCGCCCGCGTCGAGGCCGGCGAGGACGACCCCGACTGCCGGGAGTGCGGCGGCATCCTCAAGTCCGCCACCGTGATGTTCGGCGAGCGACTGGACCCGGTCGTCCTCGGCGAGGCGGTGTCGATCACCAAGGCGTGCACCGTGTTCGTCGCCGTCGGCAGCAGCCTCCAGGTGCAGCCCGCCGCGGGCCTGGTCGGCATCGCCGCCGACCACGGCGCCCACCTGGTCATCGTCAACGCGGAACCGACCCCGTACGACGAACTCGCCGACAAGGTGATCCGCGAGCCCATCGGCACCGCCCTGCCCGAACTGCTGCACCGGTTCAGCGCCGGGGGCGCCTCTTAGGACCCGCCCCCGGCCGGACCTCGGACGCCCCGGGGGCCGTCATCGCGGCTCACATGGGCCTCGTAGCAGTACTCGGCCTCGGACACGATGACGAGGGAGTCCAGTGTCCCCGACAGGAACATCCACGGCTCCTCGATCGCGTCCCGCAGTCGCGCCGTCCAGTCGTGCTCGGGGACCTCGCACTCCAGCCAGGGCAGGATCCCGAGATGGCTCCTCACGTAGAGCCGGCCCCTGATGGCGTTCCCGGCCGGCAACCCGTCCAGCCACGCGTCGAGTTGCTCCGGCGGAACGGCGTCGGGCAGCCGGTCGGCCGGGGCGGTGTGGATGCTCCGGGATCGCCCGATCGCCCCCGTCACCCACTCAGGCTCCGTACCCGGCTGAAGGCTGCCGCCGGTGCGCACGTCGCCCAGCTTGGCCTCGATGATCTCCAGCGCGGCCCTCTCCCGGTACTCCCGGAGTTTCCGTTGCAACCTGCTTTCCATTGCACCGTTCAGACCAGGTTCTTCTTGTAGAAGATGCTGGAGCGGCGGTCGCCCTCGTCGCCGGTGGCGAAGCCGATGAAGAGGCGGGCCTCGCCCGCGTCGGTGCGGTAGACGGCGAGGCCCTCGGGCTCACGCCAGTGCAGGGTGGAGCCGGCCTTGGTGAGGACCGGGCCCTGAGCGATCCTGCCGGTGTTCACATTGATGCTGGTGAGTTTGGTGTTGCCGGGGGCCTTGTTGGTGGACGAGTAGTGGTCGCCCGTCTGGAAGTACATGTACGAGCCGTAGAGCGTGTAGCCCTGCGGGGTGCCGGAGATCGCCGGCGGGGTGAACTTGACGAGCGGCCGGCTGAAGTCGCCCCTGTCGGTGTCGGAGAGCTTGTAGATGGCGATGTGCTTGGCGCCGTCCTTGTGGTAGCGGACGATCATGCGCTGGTACACCGGGTCGATGGAGCAGGTGTACTCCGAGGCGCCGGAGATCGGCTGGAACCTGCCGAAGCTGGTGGAGGACGCGTCGAGGGTGGTGCCCGGCCGGTACTTGATCAAGGCGAGCTTGGTGCCGAAACCGTTCTTGTTGGCCTCGCACTCGATCCACAGCCAGCTGGCGCCGCCGATCGCGCGAACGCCGAAGGAGACGCCGTGGCCGAAGCCGTTGAGGTGCATGTACGACTTGTAATTGCCGTGGAAGTCGAGCTGGCTGATGCACAGGTCGCCGGCCGACTCAGGGCTGCCGGACCGCTTGGCGGCCACGAAGAGGCGCTTGTTGTCCGAGTCGAAGGCGAAGCTCTGCTGAACGCGCTTGCTGTGCAGCACCTTGTCGCGGAACAGGTCGTAGGAGGGCTTGGCCAGGTCGAAACGCTTGGTCGCGCTCACCGCGGCGGACGCGCTCTGGGCGCCGAGTCCGAGACCGAGCGCGGCGAGTGAGGCGCCCGCGCCGGTACGCAGAAGTCCTCGACGGGTAGGGGATGCAGAGCTGAACTCCATGAGAACCTCCTGGGAAGAGTAAACGGATTCCCAAGACCCTACGCATGGAGATCGACTGGAGGTGTCAGCGGGTCGGGTCGCACCGCGTTTGTGGCGGGTTTGAGACAGACGGACGCCCGGTGCAACGGCTGCACAAGGACAACGGAAGCTCAGAACAGGGCGGTACCGCGCTCGAAGTCCAGCAGCCGGCGCTTGCGGTCGAGGCCGCCGCCGTATCCGGTGAGGCCGCCGCCCGCGCCGATGACCCGGTGGCAGGGCACGATGATGCCGATCGGGTTCCTGCCGTTGGCAAGCCCCACCGCACGGGACGCCTTGGGGTTGCCGAGGGCGTCGGCGAGTTCGCCGTAGGAGCGGGTCTCGCCGTACGGGATGCGGGTCAGCTGGTTCCAGACGCTGCGCTGGAACGGGGTTCCGTTCAGGCGGAGTTCGAGGGTGAACTCGGTCAACTCGCCCGCGAAGTAGGCCGCGAGCTGGTCCTCGGCCTCGGCGAAGGGCGTGTCGTCCGGGCTGCCGAAGGCTTCCTCCGGCGGGCGGTGGCGCTGGTCGGTCATGTAGAGGCCGCACAGGACGCCGTCGTCGGCGACGAGGGTGAGGGGACCGTAGGGGCTGTCGATGACGGTGTGCTGCTTCATCGAGAAGATCCTCACGCGGGAAGGAAGTTGATGGGGTGGCTGTCGGTCGCCCACAGGTACTGCACCGCGTACGCCCGCCAGGGGCGCCAGGCCTCGGCCCGTGCGGTGAGCGCGGCCGGGGTACCCGGCAGGCCCAGCTCCTGGGCGGCGCGCCGGATGCCGAGGTCGGTGGGGAGGAAGGCGTCGGGGTCGCCGAGGGCCCGCATGGCGATGACGTCGACCGTCCAGGGCCCGAAGCCGGGAAGGCCGAGCAGGCGTGCGCGGGTCTCCGCCCAATCCGCCTCGGCCCCCAAGTGCAGCCTTCCGTCGGCGAGTTCGCGGACGAGGGTGGTGAAGGTGGTGCGCCGGGTGCGGGGCATCGCCAGGGTCTCGGGGTCCACGGCGGCCAGTGCCTCGGGTGACGGGAAGAGGTGCGTCAGGCCGCCCTCGGGGTCGTCCAGGGGCTTGCCGTGCGCGGTGACCAGGCGGGCCGCGTGGGTGCGGGCGGCGGCCGTGGAGACCTGCTGTCCGAGTACGGCGCGGACGGCGAACTCGGCCTCGTCGACGGTGCGCGGCACCCTGCGGCCGGGCGCCTTGTCGACCAGGGGCGCGAGCAGCGGGTCGGTGCGCAGCCGGTCGTCGACGGCGACGGGGTCGGCGTCCAGGTCGAGCATGCGGCGGCAGCGGCTGATCGCCACGGGCAGGTCGCGCAGATCGCTGAGGGTGAGGCGGCAGGCGATGTGGTCGGGGCACGGCGTGAGCGAGACGATCCCGTGGCCGTACGGCAGGCGCAGGGTGCGCCGGTACGCGCCGGTGGGGGTACCTCCCACGCCGTTCGGGCAGTGGGGGAGCCACTCCTCGACGCCGGGTACGGCGGTGGCGGCGAGGTGGCCGAAGAGGTTGGACGGGTTGAGCGGGGCGCGGAACGGCAGCCGCAGGCTCAGCACGCCCGGCGTGCCGGCCCCGGACCGCGGCGCGCGGGCGCGCAGCTCGCTCGGGGTCAGGGCGAAGACCTCGCGGACGGTGTCGTTGAAGGTGCGGATGGAGGAGAAACCGGCCGCGAAGGCGATCTCCGCCATGGGCAGCGGGGTGGTCTCGATGAGCAGCCGCGCGGTCTGGGCGCGCTGGGCGCGGGCGAGCGCGAGGGGACCCGCGCCCAGTTCGGCGAGCAGTTGCCGCTCCACCTGGCGGGTGCTGTAACCGAGCCGGCCGGCGAGTCCGGGCACACCCTCGCGGTCCACGACACCGTCGGCGATGAGCCGCATGGCGCGGGCCACCAGGTCGGCGCGCTGGTTCCACTCCGGGGAGCCGGGGCTGGTGTCCGGGCGGCAGCGCTTGCACGCCCGGAACCCGGCCTGCTGGCAGGCGGCCGCGCTCGGGTAGAACGTCATGTTCTCCGGCTTGGGCGGGACGACGGGACAGCTGGGCCGGCAGTAGATCCGGGTGGTCAGGACGGCCGTGAAGAACCACCCGTCGAACCGCGCGTCCTTGGACTGCACGGCGCGTACGCAGTGCTCCCGGTCGAGGTGCGTCGCTGTCTGCATGCCTCCAGCATCCGCCACCCGGGACGGCGAACGCTGGCGGAAATCCGACACCAGCGTCGGCGGGCCTGGTGGAGTGCCGTTCCGGGGCGGGCGGGGGCCCCTCGTACCGTCGCCCCTCCCGTCCGCCCTGCTGCTCCCCGGCTCGCCACGCCCACGGCGACGGCTGCCGGCGCAGTCGGGCGCGCGGCCCGCGTCACCCTCGCGCGGTGTACCGGTGCGACGGGCACGAGGAGCCGTACGCCGGCCTGCCGGTGCGCTCCGGCTTCCCCGCCGGCTGGGTCCGCCGACGGCGGGGACCTGACCGCCGCTGTCTCACCGGGCGGGCGTGGTGAAGGCGGTCTGCCGGAACGCGTCGATCCACTCGGCGCTGTGGCGCAGCCCGCCGAACGTGTAGAAGTGCACCTTCACCGTGCCGTGCCGCTCGGGGTCGTAGCGGTGGGCGAGCGCGTGCAGGAAGCGGTCGGGGCCGGTCGTGCCCATGAGGTTGGTCAGCGAGAAGCCGTACTTGCGGGCGACGGAGGCGCTGGTGGCGACGCCGAACCGGGTGGCGTAGCCGAGCAGCCGGCGTACGCCCGCCGGTCCGGGCACGCCGATGCGGACGGGCAGGTGCACGCCCCGGGCGCGGGCGGCCTCCAGCCAGCGCAGGACGGGGTCGACGTCGAAGCCGAACTGGGTGATGACATCGCCGCCGAACCGGTGCACGCCGAGGGCGTCCGCCTTGTCGGTGAGCGCGGACCACAGGGTGCCCTCGGCTATCGCGGGGTGGCCCTCCGGGTAGCCGCTGATGCCGACGTGCCGGACGCCGTGGCGCTGGAGCAGGCCGGTGCGCAGGACGGCGAGGGCGTCCGGGTAGGGGCCCTCGGGGCGGGCGGGGTCTCCGCCGACGACGAAGACGTTCTCGGCGGTGCCGTCCTCGGCCAGCCCGGACAGGAACTCCTCCAGGGCGGCGCGGGAGGGCAGCCGGCGCGCGGAGATGTGGGGTACGGGGACGAAGCCGAGGCGCTTGACCGCGCGGGCGGCATCCAGCCGCATGCCGAGGTCCTCCCCGGCGAGGAAGGTGATGTTGATCCGGGTGCCCCGCGGGATGCTGCCGTGCGCCTCCTCCAGGCGGGCGACGTCCTTGCCGGTCATCTCCAGCGAGAAATCGTCCAGCAGCGCGGTACCGACCGCCGGGGTGGCGGTGAGAGCGGGGTTCATCGTGCTCCTCGTACGACGGCGTCCAGGACCCCGGCCGATGATGTCACGCGGGCCACGGGGGCCTCGGCCCGGGGTCGGCCCGGGCACGGGCCTGGGGTGCGTACGGACGGCGGCCCTCCCCTGCTCGCGTCGGGATCGACGGGGTCGGGGCCAAGCGTCTCGATCCGGACGTCGTGCCGGTGCACACCTTCGCCGTCCCGCTCGGGTACGTCGTCCACCGCTCGCGGGCCGGTACCGGTGCCCGCGCAGCGGTTATGGACCGGTGACACGGGACGGCTTTGGCCCTGGCAGGCGGACCATGACAGCGGCAGAGTGGTGCTCCCGAACCCGAGGAGGTCCCTGACCATGCGATTCCGGCACGCGGACACCATCTGGGCCAGGTTCCCCGAACTGGCCTCCGGCGCGCTGTACGCCACCGGCGTCGGCCCCGGCGTGGACACCGGGCCGCGCGCCGCCGAGTACACCGCCCGTGCCCGCTCCCGGCTGGCCGGCACCACCGAGGGTGAGTTCCCCGAAGTACTGGCCTGGCGGCGGGCGTTCAGCCGGCTGGGGGTGAAGCCGACGCAGTACCGGTGCGCCTCGGAGTCGCTGCTGCGCCGACTGCGGAAGGAGGGGGCTCTGCCGCGCATCCATCCGCTGGTCGACCTGTGCAACGCGCTGTCGGTGGCGTACGCGATCCCGGTGGCGGTCCTGGACGTGGACCGGATCGCCGGTCCGCTGCTGGAGGTGCGGCCGGCCGGGGGCGACGAGACGTACACGGCGTTCGGCGGGGGCGTGGAGCGTCCCGCGCCCGGCGAGGTGACCTTCGTCGACTCCGCGGGGCGCGCGCACGCCCGGCGCTGGACCCACCGGCAGAGCGGCCACTCGTCGGTGGGCGAGCAGACCCGCCGGGTGCTGGTGGTGGCGGAGGCCATGCACGACGGCGGCGCGGAGATCGTGCCCGAGCTGCTGAAGACGGTCGAGGAGGAGGTGGCGGCGCACTGGGGAGCCGTCGGAGCCGTCACGGAGTCCGCCGTGCTCACCCGGCCGGCGCCGGACTTCACGTTCGGCGGCTGAGCGCGGGTGCATGACAGCATCGGCAGGGTGGACGAGGAGCGAGGCACGGATGCCGTGGCGGTCGAGCTCCCGGGCCGGGGCTCGGACTTCCTGCAGCTGGCGGCCGGTGAGCTGCCCGTCGGCGGGAAGGCGGAGTGGCTGGCCGGCCGGCTGCGGGAGGCGATAGCGGACGGCCGCCTGGCCGTCGGCAGCAGGCTCCCGCCCACCCGGGTGCTGGCCGCCGAGCTGCGCGTGTCACGCGGGGTGATCACGGAGGCGTACCGCCGGCTCGCCGAGGACGGCCACGTGGAGGGCCGCAGACGTGGGGGCACGGTGGTGGTCGCGGCACCGTTCCGTCCGGCGGGCACCTGGTCCGGGCACCGGAGCCGGGAGCGGAGTGAGGCGCCGAGCGGAGGGGCGCGGGTCCCACTCCGCAGGCCGCTCCCCGGTACCTCTGCGGCGCCCGGCACGCCCCCGCCGGGGACCTGGTCGCCGGACACGCCGGGCACACGGTCCCGGCGCACCCCCGGCACGCCGCCCTCCGGTGGGCCTCCCGCAACGCCGTTCTGCCACGCCCCCGGTGCCGATGTCTTCGACGCGCTGCGCAACGCCCCGGCCGCCGTCGACTTCACCCCCGGAAAGCCGGACCTCACCACCTTCCCGCGTACCGCCTGGCTGCGCGCCGAGCGCGCCGTACTCGCGGAGCTGTCCGCCGAGCACCTCGGCTACGGCGACCCCCGCGGCGCCCCGGCGCTGCGGGGGGCCGTCGCCGGGTGGCTGGCGCGGATGCGGGGCGTGCGGGCGGATCCGGACGAGGTGCTGATCGTCGCGGGCACCGCCCAGGCTCTCACGCTGCTGCACCCGGTGCTGCGGGCGGACGGCATCGACACCGTCGCGGTGGAGGACCCGGGCTCGCTCGGCGCCCGTCAGCACCTGCACGCCGGGGGCCTGACGACCCCGCCGGTGCCGGTCGACGCAGACGGCGTGCGGGTGGACGTGCTGCGCGCGACCGGCGCCCGTGCCGTGCTGCTCACGCCCGCCCACCAGTTCCCGACCGGCGTGGTGACCAGCGGCGAGCGCCGACGTGAGCTGCTGGCCTGGGCCCGCGACGGCGGGCTGATCCTGGAGGACGACTACGACGCCGAGCACCGCTACGACCGTCCGCCGGTCCCCGCACTGCGGGCCCTGCTGGCCGACCGGGTGTGCTACATGGGCAGCGTGTCGAAGCTGCTCGCGCCCGCACTGCGCATCGGCTGGCTGCTGGCCCCGCCCCGCCATCGGGCCGCTCTGATCGACGCCAAGCGCTTCAACGACCTGGGCAACGCGGTGCTGCCGCAGCTGGTCCTCGCCCGGCTGATGGACTCCGGTGGACTGGAGCGGCACCTACGGCTGTTGCGGCGCCGGCACCGCAGCCGCCGGGACGCGATGATCGCCGCCCTCGCCGAGCATCTGCCCGGCGGGACCGTGCACGGCGCCGCGGCGGGCCTGCATCTGACGGTCACCTATGCCGCGGACGTACCCGACACCGAGGTGGCCGCCGCCGCGCTGGAGCGCGGCGTGAAGTGCCAACCCCTGTCCTGGCACCGCCAGTTGCCCGGCCCGCCGGGTCTTGTCCTCGGCTACGCGGCGACCGCACCGGGCGCCATCGCGGAGGGCGTGGCGGTGCTCGGCCGGACACTGCGTGAACTGTCCTGACGGGCGGCTCCTCGCGGCGCGCGTCCGCCGGGGCGGACGCCCCGCGGTGGGGCCCGGGCCGGGCCGACCGCCGGTGCGGATCAGCCGACTTGGCGAGCGAAGGCGTCGTAGGCCCGCTCGTCGAAGAGGACGAAGCACACTTCCTCGACAGCCGTCGGTGTGTTCCTGACCGTCTCCACCGCGATCCGGGCCGCGTCCTCCATCGGCCACCGGTACACGCCCGTGGAGACGGCCGGGAACGCGACCGTGCGGGCGCCGAGTTCGTCGGCGGCCTTCAGGGACTCGCGGTAGCAGGAGGCGAGGAGGTCGGAGCGGTCCTCGCTCTGGCTGTACACCGGGCCCACCGTGTGGATGACCCAGCGGGCGTCGAGGTCACCGGCCGTCGTGGCGACCGCCTGGCCGGTGGGCAGGCCCTTGCCGTACCGGGAGGCACGCAGCGCGCGGCACTCCTGAAGGATGGCGGGGCCGCCGCGCCGGTGGATCGCGCCGTCGACTCCGCCGCCGCCGAGGAGGGAGGAGTTGGCCGCGTTGACGATCGCGTCGGCGCTCTGCCGGGTGATGTCGCCCTGGACGAGGGTGATGGTGGTCATGTCTGCTGCCTCAGTCTTCGCCATACGGCCTTGGCCGCGTTGTGCCCCGACATACCGTGCACGCCGGGTCCCGGCGGCGTGGCGGAGGAGCAGATGAAGACGGCCGGATGGGGCGTGTGGTACGGGAACAGGGACAGTCTGGGGCGCAGCAGCAGCTGGAGTCCGGATGCCGCGCCGCAGGCGATGTCGCCGCCGACGTAGTTGGCGTTGTGGGCGGCCAGCTCGGCGGGGCCGGCGACGGCGCGGGCGAGGACGCGGTCGCGGAAGCCGGGGGCGAAACGCTCCAGTTGGCGTTCCATGGCGTCGGTGAGATCGCCGGACCAGCCGCTCGGGACATGGCCGTACGCCCAGAAGACCTGCTTTCCCTCCGGGGCGCGGGTCGGGTCGACGATGCTGGGCTGCACGGTGATCAGGAACGGTCGGGCGGGGGCACGCCCCTCGCGGGAGGCGGCGCGCAGGGCGGTGGAGATCTCGTCCTTGCTCGCGCCGATCTGCACGGTCGTGGCGGTGCGGGCCTCGGGCGCGGTCCAGGGCACGGGGCCGTCCAGCGCGTAGTCGATCTTGAAGACGCTCGGGCCGTAGCGGTAGTGCGCGTAGTGGTCGCCGAAGCCGGCGATGCGGGCCAGCGCGGTGGGCGAGGTGTCGAAGACGTACGCCCGCGCGGGGGGCAGGTCGTCCAGGCGCTTGACCTCGTAGTCGGTGTGCACGGCGCCGCCCAGGTCCTTCAGGTGGGCGGCGAGCGCGTCGGAGATGGCCTGGGAGCCGCCGCGGGGCACCGGCCAGCCGCGGGCGTGCGCGGACAGGGCGAAGACCAGGCCGACGGCGCCGGTGGCCAGGCCGTTCAGGGGTGCGATGACATGGGCGACCAGGCCGGCGAACAGGGCCTTGGCCCGCTCGTCCTTGAAGCGGCGCAGCAGCCAGGTGGACGGCGGCAGCCCGGCCAGGCCGAAGCGGGCCAGGGTGACGGGGTCGCGCGGCAGGGCGGTCAGCGGCAGGGACATGAAGTCCCGTACGAGGGTGTCCCAGTGGGCGAGGAACGGCTCGACCAGTCTGCGGTACGCGCCCGCGTCCCGTGGTCCGAAGGAGGCGGCAGTCTCAGCCACCGAACGCGACAGCACGGCCGCGGTGCCGTCGGGGAAGGGATGCGCCATCGGCAGCTCGGAGTGCAGCCACTGGAGGCCGTAGCGGTCGAGGGGCAGGGCGCGGAACGCCGGCGAGTTGACGCCCAGGGGGTGGGCGGCCGAGCACGGGTCGTGCCGGAAGCCGGGCAGGGTCAGTTCCTCGGTGCGGGCGCCGCCGCCCACGGTGGACTTCGCCTCGAACAGCGCGACGGAGAAGCCGCGGCGGGCCAGCTCCACGGCAGCGGTCAGTCCGTTCGGTCCCGCACCCACCACGACCGCATCGAGCATCGACGGCACCTCAGGACCCCTTCGTCAGCCGATTGGCCACTCAGGATCAGGATATGCCGGAGGACTGACAGTCCCTCGGGCCGGGTGGCCCCGGGACCGGGTGACCGGTGGGTCAGCGCTGGGTGGCGCTGCGGGCACGCTGGGTGGCCGGGCGCCTGGTGACCCCGTGGCCAGGGGCCGGGTGACCGGACACCCTCGCCGGGGAACCGCACGTCGGCACAGCCCCGCGCCCCTCGGAATTCACCGTCGCCGCAGTCACAGAGCCACCCTGGCCTGCAGGCCGTCTGCCGCTGCGGACGTGCCCACAGGCCGCGGCCGACGAGCGCCGGCCGGCCGGGGCGCCTCGCCCGTTTCAGGCCGACGTGCGCAGCAGGTCCACCACCCGGCGGGCCGTCGCCGTGTCGCGGGCCGCGGTGAACGGCAGCGCGTTGCCGCCGGTCACGCGGAACGGCTCGCCGGCGCGGGTGAGGTGCGTGCCGCCCGCCTCCTCGACCAGGAGCAGGCCGGCCGCGTGGTCCCAGGCCGCCTCCCAGGAGAAGGCGACCGCGTCCAACTCGCCCCGGGCGACGGCGAGATACTCAAGGCCGGCCGAACCGCAGGGGCGAGGGGTGAGGCCGTCGGTCCACAGGGCGCGCAGCGCGCGCTTCTGGTCATCGGTGGTGTAGTCCGGGTGGGACGTGGCGACGACGAGGTCCCGGCCGGGCACGGGCGGGCCTGCGAACAGCCGCTCGCCGTCGAGGTGGGCGCCCTGGCCGCGGACCGCGGTGGCGAGCTGGTCGCGCGCCGCGGCGTAGGTCCAGGAGGCGAGGACGACGCCCCGGTGGGCGAGGGCGACCAGGGTGCAGAACCCGTCGTCGCCGTGCACGAACTGGCGGGTGCCGTCGACCGGGTCGACGATCCAGACCGGTGCGTCGCCCTGGAGCGCGGCGTAGGTCGCCGGGTCGGCGTGCACCGCCTCCTCGCCGACGACGACCGAGCCGGGCAGCAGGGCGCCGAGGTCCGCGGTGAGCCGCAGTTCGGCGAGCCGGTCGGCGTCCGTCACCAGGTCGTGGGGGCCGCTCTTCTGGTCCACCTCGTGCTCGGCCAGGCGGCGGAAGCGGGGCAGGATCTCGGCCGCGGCGGCCTTGCGGACCGCCTCCTCCACGTCGGCCGAGCAGCGGGCGAGAAACTCTTCGATGGTTTCCGTCATTGCTTCGATCATGCCTCCATGAGAGCACGTCCCACTGACAATCCCCGCCCGCCCGGTGCACGGCGGGTGGAATCCGGATGAAGAACAGGTGCCGCATGATCAGTCAGCGGCCGACGGCGTACCCCTGCATCCCGCGCGGGTTCGCCGCCGCCGAGAGCACGCCGGTCTCCGGATCGCGGGCCACCGCGCACAGGCGTCCCTCGGACCAGGCGGGGCCGACGGTGACGTCGTGGCCGCGTCGCCGCAGTTCCTCGACCACCTCGGCGTCCATGCGGGACTCCACGGTGACGCTGCCGGGGCGGCGGCCGCGCGGGTAGAAGGAGCTGGGGAAACTGTCGTTGTGCCAGTTCGGGGCGTCGATCGCGCCCTGCAGGTCGAGGCCGCCGCGGACCGGGGCGCGCAGGGCGGCGGCGAGGAAGAAGTGCAGCTGCCACTGGTCCTGCTGGTCGCCGCCCGGCGTGCCGAACGCCAGGACCGGCACTCCGTCGCGCAACGCGAGGGACGGGGTGAGGGTGGTGCGCGGGCGGCGTCCGGGGGTGAGGGAGTTCGGCAGGCCCTCTTCCAGCCAGGTCATCTGCAGACGGGTGCCGAGCGGGAAGCCCAGCTCGGGCACGACCGGGTTGGACTGCAGCCAGCCGCCGCTGGGCGTGGCCGAGATCATGTTGCCCCAGCGGTCGACGACGTCCAGGTGGCAGGTGTCGCCGCGGGTCGTGCCGTCGGCGGCCACCTGCGGCTCGCCGGGGAGCTCCGCGACCGTCGGTTCTCCGGCCCCCATCGAGTCGAAGCCGCGGTCGCCGGTCTCCACGCGCGCGTACGCCTGCGCGGGCAGCCGCGGGGTGCGTCCGCCAGGGCTGCCGGGCCGCAGCTCGAAGGAGGCCTTGGCGCCGACCAGGGCCCGCCGTCCGGCGTTGTAGTGGTCCGACAGCAGCTCGGCGACCGGCACCTCGGCCGCGTCCCCGTACCAGGCCTCGCGGTCGGCCATGGCGAGCTTGCATCCCTCGATCAGCAGGTGGACGTACTCGGCGGAGCCGTAGGCGGGGAGCTCGGGCGGGAGCAGGGCGAGCTGCTGGAGGAGGGCGGGGCCCTGGCTCCAGGGGCCCGCCTTGCACACGGTCCAGCCGTTCCAGTCGTGGGTCACCGGGGTCTCGTAGGTGGCCGACCAGCCGGCAAGGTCGGCCTCGGTGAGCGTGCCGGTGTGCCGTGCGCCGCTGGTGTCCGTCGTGGGCCGCCGGGCCTGCCGCACGAGCGCCTCGGCGATGAAGCCGGTACGCCACACCTGGCGCGCGGCGTCGATCCGCGCCTCCCGGTCCCCGCTGCCCGCGGTCTCGGCCAGCAGCCGCTTCCAGGTGGCGGCGAGGGCGGGGTTGCGGAAGCGCTCACCGGGCCGGGGCGCCCGGCCGCCGGGCAGGTACACCTCGGCCGACGAGGTCCACTCGGTCTCGAACAGCTCCCGTACGGTCTCCACGGTCGCGCCGAGCTTCTCCACGGGCGCGTGCCCGTCCTCGGCGTATCCGACGGCGTACTTCAGCACGTCTTCCAGGGACTTCGTGCCGTGGTCGCGCAGGAGCAGCAGCCAGGCGTCGAAGGCGCCGGGCACGGCGGCCGCGAGCGGTCCGGTGCCGGGTACGAGGTCCAGTCCGAGGTCCCGGTAGTGGGCGACGGTGGCGCCGGCCGGGGCCACGCCCTGACCGCACAGCACGCGCACCTCGCCGCCGGCCGGCGCGAGCAGGATCGGCACCTCGCCGGCCGGCCCGTTGAGGTGCGGCTCCACCACGTGCAGCACGAACGCACCGGCAACGGCGGCGTCGAAGGCGTTGCCGCCGTCCTCCAGGACCGCCATCGCCGACTGGGAGGCCAGCCAGTGGGTGGACGACACCATGCCGAAGGTGCCCTGCAGGGTGGGCCGGGTGGTGAGCACGACAGACGCCTCCTCGGCTCGGGTACCTCGTCCGGGTGATCGTACGAGCGTGATCGCCGCCCGGGGAACACCGCGGCGACCTGCGCCGTTGATCTCGTGCGGGAGACGGCGGGGACGGAGGTCCAGGCAGTGCACGGTGAGTACAAGGTGCCCGGCGGCAAGCTCGTCGTCGTGGACACGGACGTCGAGGAGGGCGTGCTGCGGCACGTGCGCGTGGCGGGCGATTTCTTCCTGGAGCCGGACGAGGCGCTGGACGCGGTGAACCGTGCGCTGGAGGGCGCCCCGGCCGACACCGACGCGACGGACCTGGCCGCACGGATCGAGGCGGCGCTGCCCGAGGGCACCGTGATGTACGGGCTGACCTCGGAGGCCGTGGGGATCGCGGTGCGCCGGGCCCTCGCACACGCCACGGACTGGACGGACTACGACTGGCAGCTGATCCACGAGGGCGCGCAGCCGCCGGCGCTGCACATGGCGCTGGACGAGGTGCTGACCGCCGAGGTCGCCGCGGGCCGGAGACCGCCGACCCTCAGGGTGTGGGAGTGGGGCGCCCCGGCGGTGATCATCGGCAGCTTCCAGTCGCTGCGCAACGAGGTGGACCCGGAGGGCGCCGCGCGGCACGGCATCGAGGTGGTGCGGCGGATCTCCGGTGGCGGCGCGATGTTCGTGGAGCCCGGCAACACCATCACCTACTCCCTGTCGGTGCCCGAGTCCCTCGTCCAGGGCCTGTCCTTCCAGGACAGCTATGCGTACCTGGACGACTGGGTGCTGGGCGCGCTCGGTGACATGGGCATCCGGGCGTGGTACCAGCCGCTGAACGACATCGCGACCGAGCAGGGCAAGGTCGCGGGCGCGGCGCAGAAGCGGATCGTCGGCCCCGGCGGGGGCCCTGGTGCCGTACTGCACCACGTGACCATGTCGTACGACATCGACGCCGACAAGATGGTCCAGGTGCTGCGCATCGGGCGGGAGAA
Organism: Streptomyces barringtoniae; assembly: GCF_020819595.1. Lineage (GTDB taxonomy): Bacteria > Actinomycetota > Actinomycetes > Streptomycetales > Streptomycetaceae > Streptomyces > Streptomyces barringtoniae. The sequence continues at coordinate 65,777 of NZ_JAJHNP010000007.1, read as the reverse complement.
GCTGTCCGACAAGGGGACGAGGTCAGCGAAGAAGCGGGTCGATCCGCTGCGGCGGCAGACCGGTCTGCCGCGTGCGGCGGTCATCGACCGGATGATCGAGTCGTTCCGCGCACGGTACGGTCTGACGCCGGGCAAGATCACGGACGAGGAGCTGGCGCGCGCTGAGGAGCTGGCGCGGACGAAGTTCACGTCCGCGGAGTGGACGGCACGGGTGCCGTAGCCGCCGGACCGGCCCGGAAGCCCTGGTTCAGCAATGGGTCAAGGGCTGTTCTGGCCTCGGCCAAGCGGGCGTATGGGTTCTGTGTACGCCCGCATCCTCGCCCCGACATGGCCTGATTTGCCCTCTTGACCGCTGGCTACGGTGGTCGCGTCCGATCGGCCACGCAATCACGGGGAAGAGGTGACGGCGATGGGGGCGCCGATTCGTTCACGCCTGCTCGATTTCGTGGAGCCGGATCCGCCGGGAGGCGCTGCCTCGGGGCAGGAACCGGACACACGTCGTTCGCATCTGATGGACCTCGTCGAGGCGGCACCTCCCACGAGTGCGGCCGAGGACGGCCGGCCTCGCCCCAAACCGGGCGTGCCGCCCTACCACACGCCGGTGTTCGTCCCCGCACATCCGAGGTCCGTCGCGTCGACGGGGACGAGCGGGCGCCCGGCACGGGTGCCGTTCATCGTCTGCGAGCTGTTCGCCCACCCGGCCCACGGCAGTGTGGCCTTCGCCTTCACCGCACTGGACAAGCTGGTCGAGGCGCTCGGCGAGGCACAGCCGTGGGTCGCCGCCTCGATCGGCCCCCTGGCCGAGGCCATGGACGAACAGGGCGTCGTCGTCCTGCTGGATCCGGTGGTCGCACCCCAGGAACCCAACTGGCGGCCGGAGGACCTGGCCGCCTACGCACGGGAGGTACGCCGGTGACGGCCGACTTCAAGGTCATCTACGACGACCTCGCCACGCTGGCGAAGACCTTCCACGATCAGGCCGACGACTACCGGAAGCTGAAACCGGACGTGACACCGCCCGTGGTCAGCGGCGGCGACCCGGGGCTGGACAGCGCGATCAAGGAGGTCGCCGACCTCATCGAGAGCATGCACATCCTCCTCGCGGACCGGCTGGACGATCACGGCGACAAGGCCGCGTACGCGCGTGACTCCTTCCACCGGCACGACGTGGACGTCCACGGCCTCTTCGAGGACCTCACCCCGGAGGACTGGCACTGATGGGCGACAGCTGGGTGGGCGGCGACATCGGCGGCCTGCACACGATGGCCAACACGTACAAGAACGCCAAGGACAAGCTCGACGGCGTGGTGAAGCCGCTCAGCAATGCCGTCGAGAAGCTGGCGGGTGACGCGAGCTGGAAGGGCGACGCGGCCCAGGCGTTCCGCGGCAAGTGGAGCGAGGACCAGATCACGGCCGGCGGCTTCGCCGAGTTGGTGCACCAGGCCGGCGAGATCCTGGGAACCCTCGCCGACGCGCTGTCGACCTGCGAGACGTCCCTGCAGAACGCGGAGCACATCGCCGCCGGCAAGGGGGTGGCGACGGACGCCACGGGGGCGCCGCAGCCGATCATGACGGCCAACCCGCCGAGCGCGGCGGACCAGAAGACCATCTCCGCGATGGACGAGTACGCCAAGGTGCGCAATGAAATCCTGCACACCGCCCAGCACGCGCGGCTGACGGCGGCGCAGCAGCTGCAGGGCCTGTACGACCAGGTGACGTCGAAGGACGGTGCGGCGTCCACCGGGGACAAGGTCACCATCGCCGACTACCTCCGCGGCCTGTACGCGTACGACGCCGAGGACGCCCGCGCCGGCGGCGCGAAGGCCCGCGCGAAGCTCGACGACGCCAAGAACGCGGCACAGGCCGCCAAGAAGGAACTCCGGGCGGAGCGCAAGGCCTACCAGAAGGCGGGCGAGGCACTGCCCAAGGACCTGCCCGCCAAGAGCGCCTACCGCGACGCGCTCACCAAGGTCGACGACCTGGAGAACGCGATCGCCCGCGCCGAGAACGGCAGTACCGCACTCCCCTACGACCGTGCGCTGAACGTGAAGCTGGCCGACGCCGCCGACCTGCTGCGCGCAGGCGAGGGCCTGGAGAAGGTGCCGGACTTCCTGAAGGAGATCCCGGTCCTCGACGTCGCCGCGGCCGGCGCCTGCGGGCTGCTGGAGGCGTCCAGTGACCATGACGCGGGCTGGTCGTGGCAGCGTTCGATCGCCACCGACGGCGGCGCCAACATCGGCGGTCTGGTGGCCGGCACGGCCATCACGGCGGGCCTCGTGGCCGCCGCACCGTTCGATGTGCCGGTCGCCGTGGCGGCGGGGGTCGGCGGGGCCGTCGTGATCGGCGCGACCGGCATCATCGACCACTCCCTCCACGAGCACTGGAGCGAGGACATCCACGATCACGGGGTGGTCGGCGGCGTGCTGACCGGCACGGGGCACGTACTGTCCAAGACCGGGGGCGACTTCAAACGACTCGGAGAGGACGTGTGGCATGGCATCACGAGCATCTTCTGAGGCCCCCGACGCCCGTGTGCCCGCCCGGATCCCGTCCCTCAACGGGCTGGGCACCAGCTGGTACGAGCGCGGCACGGGCTACTGGCTGCGGCGGGTGCGTCTGGCCGTCCTGATGCTGGCCGTCCTGGCCCTTCTGTGCTTCGCCGCCGTCGAGCTCTACGCGGGGTTCCGCACGGTGCTGCCGTCGGGCGTGCGCCCGGTATGGGACTGGGCGCAGGTTGCCGGGGCGTGCGCGGCCCTGCCCTGGGGATGGGTGGTGCAGCGGCGTCAGCATCGCGGGCAGCTCCTCGATCCGCCCGAGCCGGACGAGTTCCGCAGCCGCAAGGGCGGGGAGGTCCGCCGCACCGCGGGGCTGGCCTACGTCGGCCGCGGTCTGCTGGTGCTCGCGGCGCCCGTCCTGCCGGCGCTGGCCGGGTTCGCCGTCGGCTGGAGCGCCGGCATGGTCACCGTCCGCGAGTACCCCAGCGAGGTCGGCGCCCGCCGCTGGCTGGAGGCGCAAAACGGGCAGAGCGGTACGTCGTGAACGCGGTGCCGTGATCGGCCGGGCACGCTGCGAGTTTCCGCTTCCGCCCCACAGGGACTCGTGTGACACTGGCGTCCCACGCCCACCCTGCGGACCCCTTCCGTACCCCCTCCCCCACCCGAGAAGTGCGCCGTGCGTTCTCTTCCTCTGCCGCTCGCCCTCACCGCGCGGATCTCGCCGGTCGCGGTGCTCGCCTGTGCCGGCTGGGCGCTGACGTCCGGGCCGGCGGCGTCGTCGGCGACCGCCGGGCACCCGACGGCCCAGAGCGCGTCCAGCCAGTCCTCTTCTTCCTCTTCCTCCTCCGCCGGCCCGTCGTCCACCGTGGCGGCGAAGGCGTACAGCAGTGCGCCCTCCCCCTGCACCAGTGTGTCCGCGGCCACCGTCAAGTCCCTGGTGCCGGGGGCGAAGACGAGCGGCAAGGAGATCCCGTCGACGGACACCAAGCTGCGCCGCACCTGTTCCTGGAACGCGCTGAAGGGCTACGACTACCGCTGGCTCGACGTCTCGTTCGAGATCAGCGGGTCGGACCAGGAGGCGACGCAGGAGTACGAGCAGCGGGTGAAGGAGAAGAGCGGCGGCGGGGCCGTGCCGGGGCTCGGGAACAGCGCGTACTCCGTCGTCAACCTCACCACGGAGGACAAGCAGCAGACACGCGAGGGCGTGGTGATGGTCAGGGTGTCCAACGCCCTGGTGATCGTCACCTACAACGGCAGCGACTTCGACACGAAGAAGGCGCCCGGCACGGACGAGATCAACAAGGGCGCCATCCAGGCGGCACGGGCCGCGGTGGGCGCGCTCGGGGGCGGGCAGTCGCAGTCCGGCTGACCGCCCCCGGACTCCCTTACGCGTAGGCCTCCTTGCGGCCGGTCAGCACCGTGAGGGCCAGGTACAGGACCAGGGACGTGCCAAGGCCCACCGCCCAGCCGTAGTCGGCCAGGGAGGACAGGGCGGGGATGGGGCGGCCGTCGATCAGGGGCTTGAAGCTGGCCCCGCCGACCGCCAGGACGCCGCCGGACAGGAAGGCCACGACCGCGCGCCAGTTCCAGCCGCCCGCGTACCAGTAGCGGCCGCCGGTGCGGTACAGGTCGCCGAGATCCAGGCGGGTGCGGCGCAGCAGCCAGTAGTCGGCGACGAGGATGCCCGCGACCGTGCCGAGCAGCCCGCCGACCAGGCCGAGCCAGGTGAAGATGTAGCCCTGCGGGTCGGAGTACAGCTTCCAGGGGAAGATCAGGACGGCGAGGACCGCGGTGATCAGGGCGCCGGTGCGGAAACTCACCTTCCTGGGCGCCACGTTGGAGAAGTCGAACGCCGGGGAGACCAGGTTGGCCGCGATGTTCACGGAGAGAGTGGCCACCAGGACCGTCACGAGCGCGTAGAGCAGTCCGACCACGTTGTCCGTCTTCGCCGCCAGCTGGACCGGGTCCCAGACCGGCTTGCCGTACACCGCCTGGGAGCCGGAGGTGACCAGGACGGACAGGAACGCGAAGAGGGTCATGGTCGTCGGCAGGCCGAGGGCCTGGCCCCAGGTCTGGGCCTTCTGGCTCCTGCCGTAGCGGGTGAAGTCCGGGATGTTCAGCGACAGCGTCGACCAGAAGCCGATCATGCCCATCAGCGAGGGCCAGAAGATCTTCCAGAAGCCCCCGCCCCAGCCGAGCCTGGAGGGCTGGTCGAACAGCGGGCCGACGCCGCCCGCCTTGCTGCTCATCCACCACAGCATCACGAAGGCGCCGACGAGCACGAAGGGCGCGGCCCAGTTCTCGAAGCGGCGGATGGTGTCCATGCCGCGGTAGATGATCGCGACCTGGATCACCCAGAAGATCGCGAACGACAGCCACATGGTCCAGGCGTAGCCGCCGACGTGGGCCGCGTTCGACCAGCTGTCGCCGATCAGCTTCCCGGCGAGGAAGTAGATCGCCTCGCCGCCGATCCAGGTCTGGATGCCGAACCAGCCGCAGGCCACCAACGCCCGTACGACGGCGGGCAGGTTGGCCCCGCGCACCCCGAAGGAGGCGCGGGCGAACACCGGGAAGGGGATGCCGTACTTGGGGCCGGCATGCCCCGTCAGCAGCATCGGTACCAGCACGATCAGGTTGGCGAGGGCGATGGTGAACACCGCCTGCTTCCAGTCCATGCCGACGGCGATCAGACCGGAGGCCAGCGTCCAGGAGGCCGTGTTGTGGGCCATGCCGACCCACAGGGCGGAGAAGTTGTACGTGGTCCAGGTGCGCCTTACGGCCGGAACCGGGAGCAGGTCCTCGTTGGCGTACGGACCACTGGGCGGCGGGGTACCGGGAGCGAGTTCCACGCGCCCGTCGGGGAGGGTGACTTGGCCGGACAGGGGTATGGCCGTGGGAGCGGTGTCGGTCATGGGCTGGCCAATCGGGGTGAGGTGGGTCGGGAGTGGCCGTGCGGGCACCAGCCCCCTCCCCGGGGCGGGGAGGGGAGACCAAGTGGGGCGTGGGGGGTTGAACTCGAAGGATCCGTTCAGGAATTGATGGCCGGGATCACCTTCGTGCCGTAGGCGTCGATGGTGGCCTCCTGCGCGTCGTGCATGTCGTACACCGCGAACTGGTCGACACCCAGGGCGCGGAGCGCGGTCAGCTTCTCGATGTGCTTCTCGGCCGGCCCGATGACGCAGAACCGGTCGACGATCTCGTCCGGCACGAACTGGGTGTCCGGGTTGCCGCTGCGCCCGTGGTGGGCGTAGTCGTAGCCCTGCCGTGCCTTGATGTAATCGGTGAGGGCGTCGGGGACCTGGGCGGAGTGCTCGCCGTACTTGGCGACCAGGTCGGCGACGTGGTTGCCGACCATGCCGCCGAACCAGCGGCACTGTTCACGGGCGTGGGCGAGGGCCTCGGGCGAGTCGTCGGCGGTGACGTACGCGGGGGCCGCCACGCAGATGGTGACCTCCGACGGGTCGCGTCCGGCGGCTGCGGCGGCGTCCTTGACGGCCTTCACCATGTACTCGGTCAGATACAGGTCGGACAGCTGGAGGATGAACCCGTCGGCCTCCTCGCCGGTCATCTTCAGTGCCTTCGGGCCGTAGGCGGCCATCCAGACGGGGAGCTGGGCGCCCGGCTTGATCCACGGGAACTTCACGACCGTGCCGCCGCCGAGGTCGGCGGCCTCGCCCCTGCCGAGGGCCCGGATGACCTTCATCGCCTCGCTGATACGCGCGAGGGTGTTGGGTTTGCGGCCCGCGACCCGCATCGCGGAGTCGCCGCGGCCGATGCCGCAGACGGTGCGGTTGCCGAACATGTCGTTGAGGGTGGCGAAGGTGGAGGCGGTGACCTCCCAGGTGCGGGTGCCCGGGTTGGTGACCATCGGGCCGACCTTCAGTTTCGAGGTGTTGGCCAGGATCTGGCTGTAGATCACGAACGGCTCCTGCCAGAGCACGGCGGAGTCGAACGTCCAGCCGTACGTGAATCCGTTGCGCTCGGCCCGCTTCATCAGGCTGACGACGCGGGAGGCCGGCGGGTCGGTCTGCAGGACGAGTCCGAAGTCCATGGGCGCCACTCCTAGTTGAGGTACTGACAGGTGGAGCGCGGGGTGAAGGCGCCGTGCCCGGCGTGCCCGGTGTACTCGCGCTCGCTGATGACGGGTTCGCCGCGCGAGAGCACGGTCTCGACCCGGCCGGTGGTGCGCCTGCCCTCGTAGGCCGAGTAGTCGACGTTCATGTGGTGGGTCTCGGCCGACATGACCTGCTCGGCGTGCGGGTCGTAGATGACGATGTCGGCGTCGGCGCCGGGGGCGATGGTGCCCTTCTTCGGGTACAGCCCGAACATCCGCGCCGGGGTCGCGCAGGCGATCTCGATCCAGCGGCGGCGGGAGATGTGCCCGTCGACGACGGCCTGGTGGAGCAGGTCCATGCGGTTCTCCACGCCCGGCAGGCCGTTGGGGATCTTGGAGAAGTCACCGCGGCCCAGCTCCTTCTGGCCGGCGAAGCAGAACGGGCAGTGGTCGGTGGAGACGACCTGGAGGTCGTTGGTGCGCAGTCCCCTCCAGAGTGCGGCCTGGTGCTCCTTCGGCCTCAGCGGTGTGCTGCACACGTACTTGGCGCCCTCGAAGTCCGGCTCGGCGAGGTTGTCGGTGGACAGGAACAGATACTGCGGGCAGGTCTCGCCGAAGACGTTCAGCCCCTCGTCCCGGGCCCGCGCCAGCTCGGCCACCGCCTCCGCCGCCGAGACGTGCACGACGTACAGTGGGGCGCCCGCGACCTGGGCGAGCCGGATGGCGCGGTGGGTGGCCTCGGCCTCCAGCAGGGCCTTGCGGACCTCGCCGTGGTAGCGCGGGTCGGTCTCGCCGCGGGCGAGCGCCTGCTCGACCAGGACGTCGATGGCGATGCCGTTCTCGGCGTGCATCATGATCAGGCCGCCGTTCTCGGCGGAGCGCTGCATGGCGCGCAGGATCTGTCCGTCGTCGCTGTAGAAGACGCCGGGATAGGCCATGAACTGCTTGAAGGACGTGACGCCTTCTTCGATCAGCAGGTCCATCTCCTTGAGCGTCTCCTGGTTCACGTCGGAGACGATCATGTGGAAGGCGTAGTCGATCGCGCAGTTGCCCTCGGCCTTGGCGTGCCAGGTGTCCAGGCCCTCGCGCAGGGTGTGGCCGACGCTCTGCACCGCGAAGTCGACGATCGTCGTCGTACCGCCCCAGGCGGCGGCGCGGGTGCCGGTCTCGAAGGTGTCGGAGGCGAAGGTGCCGCCGAACGGCAGCTCCATGTGGGTGTGCGCGTCCACGCCGCCCGGGATGACGTACTTGCCGGTGGCGTCGATGACCCGGTCGGCGGTGAACGCCTCGGCGGCGGGGGTGCCGGAAGCGGCGAGGGCGGCGACGCGGCCGTCCTCGATCAGCACGTCGGCGTGGATCTCGTCGGAGGCGGTGATGACGAGTCCACCACGGATGACGGTACGGCTGCTCATGCTGCTCCCTCGGTCAACAGTGCTGCGGTCAGGGTGCGGTCAGCGGTGTGTACGCCCCCGGTGCCCGGTCGCGGTAGAACTGCCAGCGGTCGCGGACCTCGCGGAGTTTCGCCAGGTCCAGGTCCCGTACGACGAGTTCGGTCTCCTTGTCGCTCGCCACCTCGCCGACGAACTGGGCCTCTGGGTCCACGAAGTAGGTCGTGCCGTAGAAGTCGTTGTCGCCCAGGTCCTCCACGCCCACCCGGTTGATCGCGCCGACGAAGTACTCGTTGGCGACGGCCGCCGCCGGCTGCTCCAGCTGCCAGAGGTAGCGGGACAGACCGCGCGAGGTGGCCGAGGGGTTGAAGACGATCTCGGCGCCCGCGAGGCCCAGCGCCCGCCAGCCCTCGGGGAAGTGGCGGTCGTAGCAGATGTAGACGCCGATCCGGCCGACGGCCGTGTCGAAGACCGGCCAGCCGCTGTTGCCCGGGCGGAAGTAGAACTTCTCCCAGAATCCCTGCACTTGGGGGATGTGGGTCTTGCGGTACTTGCCGAGGTAGGAGCCGTCCGCGTCGATCACGGCGGCGGTGTTGTACAGCACGCCCGGCTGCTCCTCCTCGTACATCGGCAGCACCAGGACGATGCCCAGCTCGCGGGCGAGGGACTGGAAGCGCTGGACGGTCGGCCCCTCGGGGATCCGTTCGGCGTACTCGTAGAAGGCCTTGTCCTGGACCTGGCAGAAGTAGGGGCCGTAGAACAGCTCCTGGAAGCAGAGGACTTGGGCGCCCTGCGCGGCCGCGTCGCGGGCCGCCTGCTCGTGGACCTGGATCATGGATTCCTTGTCGCCGGTCCACGCGGTCTGGAACAGGGCGGCACGGATCACTCGGCTCATCGGGACCTCCGGTAGCTCGGTGTGCCGTGAGCGTAGAGAGCCCGCGCGGGCCGTTCGACTGGCAGCGTGTCACGTCTGCGGGCCGTGCGCGTGTCACCGTGTCACGTGTGCCGGATCCCATGTTTCACCGCCGTTTTCGCAGGTCGTCCCATGTTTCACCCCTGTTGCGCGTCGTGCGCGAGGAGCGCGATGTGCACCGAGGCCGCCTGTTCGAAGTCGTCCAGGTCGACGCCGAGGCGGGCCTGTATGGCCTCCAGGCGGCGGTAGAGGGCGGGCCGGGAGACATGGTGGAGCTGGGCGGTGCGGGACTTGTTGCGGCCGGTGGCGAGATAGGTCCGCAGGACGTTCAGCAGCTCCGGTTCGGACTCGCACAGCAGCCCGTCCAGCTCCCGCTCGGCGAAGGACTGCACCTGGGGGTCGTCGCGCAGCAGCCGGACCAGTCCGCGCAGGTGGACGTCCTTGAGGCGGACCACGGCCGGCAGGTCGAGGGCGGCCGAGGAGTCGGCGACGGCGTCGGCGACATGCCGGGCCTCGCGCAGCCCGGCGGGCACGTCGTCCCAGCCCGTCCGGGGGGCGCTGGCGGCGACCACGGCCCGTGACGCGGTGCGCAGCCGGGCCGCGAAGTGTGCGGTGAGGGCCTCGGCGTCCTGGTCGCGCGCGAGGCTGAGCAGTACGGCGGCCCGGCCGTCGTCGAGCTCGGCGACCAGCCCGGACATCCCCAACAGGCGCAGCACACGGTCGAGTTCGTCCGGAGAGCGGCCGAGGACGACGAGCGGGACGAAGGTGCGCCGGTTGACCGGCAGCCCGGCCGCGCGCGCCCTGGGCAGCAGCCGGCACGCCGGTACGACTCCGGAGAGCAGGTCGGTGAGCAGGCCCTGCGCGGACTCCTCCTCCCAGGAGTGCCCGGCGCCGCCGCCGAGCATGCGGTGCAGGACCAGCGCCTCGGCGGCCCGGTCGGCGAGCAGCCGCCCGGTAGCCGTGTCGCCCCGGTAGCCGCACAGCAGCAGCCGGCCCCAGCGTTCCCCGCGGCCGCCGAGTTCGGCGCTGATCCAGCCGCCGTCGGCGCCGGCACCGGCCTGCCGGGCGATCCGCTCCCAGTCGCGCAGCACGTCGTCCACCGCGGAGCGCTCCCCCGCCGTGGCGAGGACGCGGTGGGCGAGGTTGGTGACCACGACGGGGCAGCCGCTGTGCCGGGCGACCTCGTCGAGCAGCCGCTGCAGGGGCGCACCGGCCGTGATCAGGGCGGTGAGTTCGGTCCGTACGGTCTCCGAGAGGCTGACGGCGGCGAACTTCCGCCGTACCAGCCGGGACTGGACCTCCTCGGTCAGCTCGGCGAACGGGAACGGCCGGTGCAGGACGACCATCGGCAGTCCGCACCGCTCGGCGGCCCGGCGCATCACCTCGGGCGGCGCCGGGAAGGCCCGCCCGAGGCCGAGCACGACGGCGGCGGCCTCCGCACGGTGCAGGGACTGGATGTACTCGGCCTGCTTGGCCTCGTCGCCGGCCAGGAGCACGCCGGTGGTGAGGACCATCTCGCCGCCGCTGAGCATCACCCCGACGTCGGCCGCCTCGGCGACATGCACCCAGCGCACCGGCCGGTCGAGCTGCCCGGCGCCCGCGACCACCTCGGGTTCTCCGGCGAGCACCCGTTCCAGGGTGAGCACCTGGCGGACGGAGAGGGCGGGCTCCCAGGCGTATCGGGTCTCCGAGGTGGTGGTCATGGCCGTACCGCCGTTCTCTAGTACATGCTCCTGAGCGCCCGTTCCAGGATCGCCGCGCCCTCCTCGGCCTCCGCGACGGTGAGCGACAGCGGTGGGGCGATGCGCAGGGCGCTGGTGTTGTGGCCGCCGCCCTTGCCGATGAGCAGTCCGCCCTCGCGGGCCGCCTCCAGCACGGCGGCGGCCGCCTGCGGATCGGCCTCGTCGGTGCCGGGCTTCACCAGCTCGATGCCGATCATCAGGCCACGCCCGCGCACCTCGCGCACGCCGGGCAGCTGGGCGGCGACGGCCCGCAGCCGCTCGATGAGCAGGCCGCCGACCCGGCGGGCGTTGCCCTGGAGGTCGTGTTCGAGGAGGTAGGTGAGGTTGGCGAGACCGGCGGCCATGGTGAGCTGGGTGCCGCCGAAGGTCGAAATGCTGTTGGCGTCCAGGCAGTTCATGATCTCGGCGCGGGCGACCACCCCGCCGATCGAACTGCCGTTGCCGATGCCCTTGGCGAAGGTGACGATGTCCGGCGGGCCGCTGCGGGCGTGCGCCTGCCAGCCCCAGAAGTGCTCGCCGGTGCGGCCCCAGCCGGTCTGCACCTCGTCGGCGATCCACAGGATGCCGTGCTCCTTCAGCACCTCGCGGAAGGCGGCGTAGAGACCGTCGGGCGGGGAGGTGAAGCCGCCGACGCCCTGGATCGGCTCGGCGATCAGCGCGGCGGGCGGCCGGGTGTGGCCGAGGATGTCCTTCAGGTCGGCGACGCACGCGTCGATGAACGCGCGGTCGTCCAGCTCGGCGAACGGGCCCCGGGTGCGCACGCCGCCGTGGACGTACAGGGTCTGCAGCGGGGACAGCGAGGTTGGCGACCAGCCACGGTTGCCGGTGATGCCGACGGTGCTGAAGGAGCGGCCGTGGTAGCTGTTGCGCATCGCCAGGATCGTGTTGCTGCGCCGGTGGGCGGTGGCGAGCAGCAGCGCGGTGTCGTTGGCCTCGGTGCCGGAGGTGGTGAAGAAGACCCGGGCGTCCGGGATGCCGCTCAACTGGGCGACGCGCTCGGCGAGTTCGACCATCGGCCGGTTGAGGTAGAGCGTCGAGGAGTGGATGATCCGCCCCGCCTGCTCACTGACCGCCTTGGTCACCTCGGGCAGCGCGTGCGCGGTCATCGTCGTCAGGATGCCGCCGAAGAAGTCCAGGTACTTGTTGCCGGCGGAGTCCCAGACATGGCGGCCCTCGCCGTGGGTGATCTCGATCGGCTCGTCGTAGTAGAGGGCGAGCCAGTCGGGCATGACCTGGCGGTGGCGGGAGTACAGGTCGTTCACGGCTGCACCAGCCCTTCGTAGGCGTCGGGGCGGCGGTCGCGGTAGAAGGCCCACTGCTGCCGCACTTCCTCGATCAGGTCGAAGTCGAGGTCACGGACGAGGAGTTCCTCGGACTTGTCGCTCGCGGCCTCGCCGACGAACTGCCCGCGTGGATCGACGAAGTAACTGGTCCCGTAGAAGTCGTTGTCGCCGTACTCCTCCTGGCCGACACGGTTGATGGCGGCGACGAAGTACTCGTTGGCGACGGCGGCGGCGGGCTGCTCCAGTTGCCACAGATAGGCGGACAGTCCGCGGTGCGTGGCCGACGGGTTGTAGACCAACTGGGCGCCGTTTAGTCCCAGTTGGCGCCAGCCCTCCGGGAAGTGCCGGTCGTAGCAGATGTAGACGCCGATCCTTCCCACGGCGGTGTCGAAGACGGGCCAGCCCAGGTTGCCGGGTTTGAAGTAGTACTTCTCCCAGAAGCCCTTGACCTGCGGGATGTGGTGCTTGCGGTACTTGCCGAGGTACGTCCCGTCGGCGTCGATCACGGCGGCGGTGTTGTAGTAGAAGCCGGACTGCTCGACCTCGAACACGGGGACCACGACGACCATGCCGGTCTCGCGGGCGAGGTCCTGCATCCGCCGCACGGTCGGCCCGTCGGGCACCGGCTCGGCCCAGCGGTAGTGCTCCGGCTCCTGGACCTGGCAGAAGTAGGGCGAGTTGAAGACTTCCTGGAACCCGATGACCCTGGCACCCTGCCGGGCCGCCTCACGGGCGTGCTCCTCGTGTTTCGCCACCATGGACTCGGTGTCGCCGGTCCAGGTGGCCTGGACCAGGGCGGCTCGTACGACGTTGGCCATGAGCTGCTCCTTCGACGGGACCGTCAGAGCCTCTACGCCCGTAGAGGGGGCCGTAGAGGGACGAACGTAAGCCTCCGGGAGGCCCTTGCCAAGACCATCGTCGTCAACCCGCGGAGTTGATCACGTTTCACACTCCGGTGGGTGAGCGAGGGCGTCACTCGAAGGGGTGAAACGGAGCATACCGGGACGAGGTGATGGACTGCCGGTCACGTCGTGTGCCCGGCCACCCGCAGTGCGTGCACGAGATCCCAGTGCCGCTCGTCGGAGACGGCCTGCGCGGCGTGCAGCAGCAGGGGCACGAGCCGGGGCGGATCGGGTACGACGCTCCGGACGGCCTCCTCCGCCGTACGGCCCCGCACACAGGCGTCCAGTAAAGCCGCCGCCTCCCGCCGGCGCCCCTGCTCCTCCAGCCGCAGCACGGCCGCGCCGATCTGCTCCGCCGGGCGGGCCACGCCCTGCCGCAGCATCTGCCGCCCGTCGGCCTCCCGCCCGGCGGCGGCGAGCGCGTCGGCGGCGGCGACGAGCCGCTCCGCGGGCAGCGAGGCGGTCTCCCACAGCAGCGTGGCCCAGTCGGCGCCCAGCCCGGCGCTGTGCAGCGCGTCGGCGAGCGCCGGGAACCGTTCGGCGGGCCAGTGCACGACCTCGACGAGCAGCACATGCGCCTCCCCGCTACGCCCTTCGGCCCGCAGCCGCCCGAGCCGCTCCACGACCTCGGCCACCGCCGCCCTCGCCTCGGCGTCCACCACCGCGACGGGGACCGCCGCCGGCTCGCCCGCCTCACCGGCCCCGGCGAACCGCGCCCCACGCGGCACACGCCGCGCGGGTGCCTGCGGCGCGACCGACGGGGATACCTGCCGCGCATCAGCAACGGCCCCGTCCTCCTCCACCATCCCGGCGAACCGCGCACTGCCACGGCGGCGTTTACGGGGCTTGGCGGGCGACCCGGGCTCGGGGGCCGAGGAGGAGGGCGGGGTGGCGCTTCGGGGGTCGACGGGGTTGGTACGGGGGGCGGATGCGGCGGCCTGTGGGGGGTGGACGGCGTGGGGGGACGGCGGAGTGGGGGGCACGGGCTGACCGGTGCGGGGAGAGAGGGGGGTGGCTTGCGTCCCCCGGGCACCGCCGGGAGAGGCTGAGGCGGCTTGCGCGGACTGAGCAGCGTCGGGAGACGGTGGAGCGGCTTGACCCGCCCAGACGCCACCCGAGGAGGCTGAGACGGCTTGCGCGGACCGACCAGCGTCGGGAGACGGTGGACCGGCTTGACCCAACCAAGCACCACCCGAAGAGGCTGAGACGGCTTGCGCGGACTGAGCAGGCTGAGGAGACAGCGGGGCACCTTGCGCCCCCCGGGCGGCGCCGGGAGAGGTTGAGGCGGCTTGCGGGGGCTGACCGGCGCGAGGAGTGAGGGGGGTGGCATGGGCCGCCCGGGCGGCGCCGGGAGGGGCCGAAGCGGCTCGCGTGGTCTGAGCAGCGTGGGGAGACGGTGGGCCTGCTTGCGCCGCCCGGCCGACGCCCGGGGTGGGGGCGGCGGCTTGCGTGGACCGAGTGGCGCGAGGAGAGGGCGCGACGGCAGGTGCGGGGGTGAACGTGTGCGGGGCCGGCGGGGACGCTACGGCATACGGGGTCCGAGCCGAGCCGCCCTCGGGATGTGGGAACGGATCGGACTCGACAGTGCGCGGGGGCCGAGCCGAGCCGCCAGTCCGTGGGGCCGAGGCGGGTTCGGCGGCGTACGCGGCTCGCGCGGGGCCATCAGCATGCGAGGCCGCAGCGGGCCCGGCAGCGTGCGGCCCGGACTCACCGCCACTCCGCACCGCCCCGTCACCGACCACTCCCCGCCACTCCCCTCCCGCCGGCCGGCCCGCGCGGTCGGCCTCCCGGAAGGCCTCCGGCACCTCCGTGGGCGCCCTGCGCGCCGCACCCTCGCCCCCGGCCTCCCGTCGATCCAACTCCGCAAGCCGCGCCCGGAGTTCGGCGCACCTGGCGGTCGCGCGGTCGTGGTCGTCGTGCGCCCAGGCGAGGTCGAGGTGGAGGGACTCGGGGTTCTCGGTGGGGGGCGGGGCGGACAGGAGGCGGGTGAGTTCGGCCCGGCGTTCGGCGGCGTAGCGCTGTTCGCGGAGCATCACGTCGAGGCGGTCCAGCAGGGTGTCCCGCGCGCCGGGCCGGGCGTCGTACGCCGTGAGCGCGGCACGGTACAGGGCACGGGCCCGTTCCCGTTCGGCGGCCGCGGCGGCGGGGCCGTACACCGCGGCGAGGTCCTCCAGCAGCGCCTCCACCACGTCCCACGGCAGCACCTCGCGCCCGTCCAGGCAGGCCCGCATGCCGTCGGGGTCGCGTTGCCAGAAGATCCCGCTCCACCCTCCGCCCTGGTCGAGGCGCGCCAGCAGGCCGTCCAGGTAGCTCGCGAACTCCCGCACTCCACCGGGGAGTCGATCCACCGCCATCGCTCAGCTCCCGCCCGACCGCCGGCCCTTCCGGTGGGTAGGCAACACGAGTCGTGTTACGGCGCTGCTACGCAGCGTTTTCCGGCAGAGCGCGGGCGCCTCACACGGGCACGAGCGCGCACCGCACGACCAGCTCATCCATCGACAGACCGAGGGCCCCGGCCAGCGCGGCCACCGTGAAGAACGCGGGTGTCGGCGCCCGGCCCGTCTCGATCTTGCGGAGCGTCTCGGCGGAGACACCCGCCTGCGCGGCGACCTCGGTCATGCTCCGGCCGCCGCGCGCCTCGCGCAGCAACTGTCCGAGCCGTTCGCCACGTTCGCGCTCTTCTGGGGTGAGGGGGGTGCGCACCATGCACCCATTCTAATACCGGCCCGCATCCCGTCACCATTAAAAGCCGGTATAGTAATTGGCATGGTGGAACTGAAGACGAACACATCGATCGACGCCATGCACGCGGCCGGCCAGGTCGTCGGGCGGGCCCTGACGGCCGTACGACGGGCCGCGGACGTCGGCGTCTCCCTGCTGGAGCTGGACGAGCTGGCGCGGGAGGTGCTGCGCGAGGCGGGGGCTTCGTCGCCGTTCCTCGGCTATCGCCCGTCCTTCGCGCCGACCCCCTTTCCCGCCGTCATCTGCGCCTCGGTGAACGACGCGATCGTGCACGGCATCCCCACCCGCTACCGGCTCCGCGACGGCGACCTGGTCTCGATCGACTGCGGCGCCATCCTGGACGGCTGGGCCGGCGACTCGGCGATCAGCTTCACGGTGGGCCGCCCACGCCCTGCGGACGTCCGCCTGGTCGAGACGGCCGAGCGGGCGCTCGCGGCGGGCATCGAGGCGGCCGTCGTCGGCAACCGCATCGGCGACATCGCCCACGCCGTCGGCCGGGTCTGCCGTACGGCCGGCTACGGCATCCCGGACGGCTTCGGCGGCCACGGCGTGGGCCGCCACATGCACGAGGACCCCGAGGTCCCCAACGAGGGCCGGCCGGGGCGAGGGCTGCCGCTGCGCCCCGGCATGGTGCTCGCCATCGAGCCCATGCTCATCGCGAGCGGCAAGGACGCCTACTACGCGGCCGGCGACGGCTGGACCCTGCGCACGGCGGACGGCTCCCGCGCGGCCCACGTGGAGCACACGGTGGCCGTCACGGATTCGGGCCCCAGGATCCTCACGGCGCGGGAAGCACCCTGAAAGTGCGCGGGGCTGCTTCCCCCGGGCGAACATGCCCGCCCCCACAGATCGTGACATCGTGGGCATGAGCAACCCTCCCCCGGGTTACCCGGCCGCTCCGCATGTCGTCAGCGAAGGAGCCCATGCCATGACCAACGGCTACCCTCCTGACCCCTTCGGTGAATTCCTGGCCCGCTTCTTCGGCGGATCCGGCGGAGCCCGCGGCACGCCTCGCCACATCGACATCGGCCGCCTGCTCAGCCAGCCGGCCCGCGAGCTGGTCAGAGGAGCCGCCCTGTACGCCGCCGAGCACGGCAGCCGGGACCTGGACACCCAGCACCTGCTGCGCGCCGCCGTCGCGGCCGAGCCCACGCGGAGCCTGCTGAGCCGGGCGGGCGCGGACCCGGACTCGCTCGCCTCGGAGATCGACGACCGGGCCGGCCCGGTCCAGCACCCGCCGGGCGAGATGCCCCCGCCGACCTCGCTGTCGCTGACCCCGGCCGTCAAGCGCGCCCTGCTGGACGCGCACGACATGGCACGGGCGAGCGGCGCCGGGTACATCGGCCCGGAGCACGTACTGAGCGCGCTGGCGGCCAACCCGGACTCGGCGGCGGGGCACATCCTGAACGCGGCCCGGTTCTCGGCCGGCTCCCTGCCGCCCGAGGTCCCGGAGGGCACCCCGGTCCGGGTGGAGCGGCAGCGCGCCACCGGCACGCCCACGCTGGACAAGTACGGCCGTGACCTGACCGAGCTGGCCCGGCAGGGCCGGATCGACCCGGTCATCGGCCGGGACACCGAGATCGAGCAGACCATCGAGGTGCTGTCCCGGCGCGGCAAGAACAACCCGGTGCTGATCGGTGACGCGGGCGTCGGCAAGACGGCCATCGTGGAGGGCCTCGCCGAGCGCATCGCCGACTCGGACGTCCCGGACGTCCTGGCGGGCCGCCGCGTCGTCGCCCTGGACCTGACCGGCGTCGTCGCCGGCACCCGCTACCGGGGCGACTTCGAGGAGCGCCTGAACAACATCGTGGAGGAGATCCGCGCCCACTCGGACAAGCTGATCGTCTTCATCGACGAGCTGCACACCGTCGTAGGCGCGGGTTCCGGCGGTGAGGGCGGCACGATGGACGCCGGCAACATCCTCAAACCCGCCCTGGCACGGGGCGAGCTGCACATCGTCGGCGCGACCACCCTGGAGGAGTTCCGCCGGATCGAGAAGGACGCGGCGCTGGCCCGCCGGTTCCAGCCGATCCTGGTGCCCGAGCCGACGGCCGAGGACACCATCGAGATCCTGCGCGGGCTGCGCGACCGGTACGAGGCCCACCACCAGATCCGCTACACCGACGAGGCGCTCGTCGCAGCCGTGGAGCTGTCCGACCGGTATCTCACCGACCGGCGGCTGCCGGACAAGGCCATCGACCTGATCGACCAGGCGGGCGCCCGGGTACGGCTCGGCGCCCGGACCAAGGGCGCGGACGTGCGTGCGTTGGAGCGCGAGGTGGAGCAGCTGGTCCTGGACAAGGACCAGGCGGTCGCCGACGAGGACTACGACAAGGCCAAGGAGCTGCGCGACCGGATCGGCGAGCTGAAGCAGCGCATCGCCGAGACGAGCGACGAGGACAAGGCCGACGAGGGGCTGGACCTGGAGGTGACGGCGGAGGCCATCGCCGAGGTGGTGTCCCGGCAGACCGGCATCCCGGTCAGCCGCCTCACCCAGGAGGAGAAGGAGCGGCTGCTCGGCCTGGAGGAACACCTGCACCAGCGGGTCGTCGGCCAGGACGAGGCGGTCGCCGTGGTCTCGGAGGCCGTGCTGCGCTCCCGTGCGGGCCTCGCGAGCCCGAACCGGCCGATCGGCAGCTTCCTGTTCCTCGGCCCGACCGGCGTCGGCAAGACCGAGCTGGCCCGGGCGCTCGCCGAGGTGCTGTTCGGCAGCGAGGACCGCATGGTGCGGCTCGACATGAGCGAGTACCAGGAGCGGCACACCGTCTCCCGGCTGGTCGGCGCCCCGCCCGGGTACGTCGGCCACGAGGAGGCCGGCCAGCTCACCGAGATGGTGCGCCGGCACCCGTACTCGCTGCTCCTGCTGGACGAGGTGGAGAAGGCCCACCCGGACGTCTTCAACATCCTGCTGCAGGTCCTGGACGACGGCCGGCTGACCGACTCCCAGGGCCGGACGGTGGACTTCACCAACACGGTCATCGTGATGACCAGCAACCTCGGCTCGGAGGCGATCATCCGGCGCGGTGCCGGGATCGGGTTCGGGCCGGGCGGCACGGATGCGGCCGAGGAGGCGCGGCGCGAGCAGATCCTGCGGCCGCTGCGCGAGCACTTCCGGCCGGAGTTCCTCAACCGCATCGACGAGATCGTGGTCTTCAGGCAGCTGACCGGCGAGCAACTGCGGCAGATCACCGACCTGTTGCTGGAGGGCACGCGGCGGCTGCTGGACGGGCAGGGTGTATCGGTCACCTTCACGGACGCGGCCGTCGACTGGATCGCCGAGCGCGGCTACCAGCCGGAGTACGGCGCCCGGCCGCTGCGCCGCACCATTCAGCGCGAGGTGGACAACCAGCTGTCCCGGCTGCTGCTGAACGGCACGATCTCCGAGGGCAGCCGGGTGACGGTGGACGTGAGCGACGGACGGCTGGATTTCCGCGCCCAGGAAAGCCAGCCGCCCGTACCGGAGTTGTAGGCGTGCGACCCGGAGTTGCAGGCGTGCGACACGCCTACGACACGCCGCGGCCTACGGCGCCGGGTCCACGACCATCGCCGAGCCGCCACCGCGCCGTACCCTCTCGGCGGCTGCCAGCCACTTCCCGTCCGGCAGCCGCTGCACACCGGTAGCCGCGCCGATCTCGGGGTTGAGCTTGAAGGAGTGCCCGATGGCCTCCAGCTGTTTCCTCAGGTCACCGTTGTACAGGGCGGGTTCGAGTTCCGTCTGGGCCGCGTTGCGCTGGCTGGCGCGGGGTGCGGCGATGGCGTCGACCAGCGGCAGACGCCGGTCGAGGAACTCGGTGAGCGTCTGCAGCACGGTGGTGATGATGGTCGCGCCACCGGGCGAACCGAGCGCCACCACGGGCCGGTTGTTCTTGTCCAGCACGATCGTCGGGGAGATCGAGGAGCGGGGCCGCTTGCCCGGGCCGGGCAGGTTCGGGTCGTGCACGGCCGGGTTGGCGGGGGTGAAGGAGAAGTCGGTCAGTTCGTTGTTGAGCAGGAAACCCCGGCCGGGCACGGTCATCGCACTGCCGCCGGTCTGCTCGATGGTGAGGGTGTAGGAGACGACGTTGCCCCACTTGTCGGCCACGGTCAGATGCGTGGTGTTCTCGCCCTCGTACGTCGTCGGGGCCGCCGTACCGCCCTTGCCGCAGGCCGCCGGGTGGCGCGGGTCGCCGGGGGCGAGCGGGCTGGTGAGGACCGCGTCGTCCTTGATCAGGCAGGCGCGCGAGTCGGCGTACTGCTGCGACAGCAGCTGCTTGGTCGGTACGTCCTCGAAGGCGGGGTCGCCGACCCAGCGCCCGCGGTCGGCGAAGGCGATCCGGCTCGCCTCGATGAAGTGGTGCAGGTACTGCGTCTCGCTCGCCTTCGAAAGGTCGGTGTTCTCCAGGATGTTCAGGGCCTCGCCGACCGTGGTGCCGCCGGAGGAGGAGGGGGCGATGGAGTACACGTTCAGGCCGCGGTACGACGCCCTGGTGGGCGCCTGGAACTTGGCCCGGTAGACGGCGAGGTCCTTCTCCTCCAGCTTGCCGGGGCGGGCGTTCCAGCCGGAGGCGGGGTCCACGGGCGGGTGTTCGACCGTCTTGACGATGTCGTCGCCGATGTCCCCGCGGTAGATCGCGCCGATGCCCTCGCGGCCCAGCTCCTCGTAGGTGCGGGCCAGTTCGGGGTTCCTGAGCCTGGAGCCGACGACGGGGAGCTGCCCGTTCGGCAGGAACAGCTTGGCGGTGTCCGGGAAGTAGCGGAACCGGGTTTCGTTGGACGCGGTCTGCGAGCGGAAGGTGTCGTCCACCGTGAAGCCGTCACGGGCGATCCGCTCGGCCGGCCTCAGGACCGTGCCGAGCCGCTTGCTGCCCCATTCGTCCAGTGCGGTCTGCCAGGTGGCGGGCGTGCCGGGGGTGCCGACGCTCAGGCCGCTGCTGACGGCATCGGCGAAGGCGAGCGGCTTGCCGTTCTCCACGAACAGGTCGGAGTCGGCGCTGAGCGGCGCCGTCTCACGGCCGTCGATGGTGTGCACCGTGCGTGACTTGGCGTCGTAGTAGACGAAGTAGCCGCCTCCGCCGATGCCGGCCGAGTAGGGCTCGGTGACGCCGAGCGCGGCGGCGGTGGCGACGGCCGCGTCGACCGCGTTGCCTCCGTGTCTGAGTACCTCGATGCCGGCGGCGGAGGCGTCGGCATCGACGCTGGCGACCGCGCCGCCGTAGCCGACGGCCACCGGAACCTTCGTGGGAGTCTCGTTCGTTGTCGCGGCGGGAGGCGCGGCCGCCCCCACCGACACCAGCGCGGCCGAGACCGCCAGAACCGCCAGTTTCCGCGTGCCAGGACGACCCATCCGAACCTCCCGTCGGGGCAGTCCGCGCAGCGTAGCCAGATTGCCGTAGTACCGACAGTACGCCTGGGCGTCCTGCCACACGAACGTCACGTGTCGAACACGGGTACGTCGCCGTCGCCCGGGCCCGCTACCATGCGCGGCCATGAACGACGACGTGCGCAACATCGTCCTGGGCCTGGTGGCGACCGGGATATCGGCCTCCCTGGGCTGGCTCGCCCGTACCTATCTGTGGCGGCGCAAACTCCGGCGCAAGCAGGCCTTCTTCGGGATGCCGGAGAACTCGGAGTCGCTGCTCGTCGTCAACCGCGACCCGGCCGCCACCGAACCGGCGGTGCATCGCTTCGACGTGTTCGCGCTGCTCGAGCTGTCCGCGCTCATCAAGGACTGCGGTGCGCACGCCCAGGTAGTCACCCAGGACGCGGTCCAGCAGGGCTTCGGCGAACGGACCGAGTTCTGTGTGGGCGGCCCGTCCTCCAGCCGGCGGATGGCCGCGCACATGTCGGCGATGCTGCCGGGTGTGAGCGTCAACACCGACCCGGAGCCCGGGCCCGAGCGCAGTGCCTTCCGGATCGGCGGCGAGCACTACCGCATGGAGCGGGGCGTCAGCGAGTACGTCCTGCTCGCGCGGGTCACCGCGGGTGGCCAGGCCCGTCCGGTGTTCCTCTTCTGCGGCCAGAGCGCCATCACCAACCAGGCCGCCACCCGCTATCTCGCCCGCCACCACGAGCGGCTGCACCGCAAGCACGGCACCGGGTCCTTCGTACTGCTGCTGAAGGTGGTCAACTCGCAGGCGTACGGCCCGGATGTGGTGGAGCTGGTGGCGGACGTGACGCGGGCGGCGCGGACGCCGCTGCCCGAGACGGCCTCCGCCGACGCGGCCGCTTAGCACTTCAACAAACTTTACCGGTACGTAACTTACCGACGGGTTACTTACGGTAAGGGGACAAGGTTACCGTCGGGTCACTTTGCACTTGACCAGTGAAGGAGTGACCCCATGGGACATGGTCGCATCGCACTGCGCGCCTCCGCCGCAGGAGCCGTCTCGGCGGCGCTCATCGCCGGCAGCGTCGTCGGTCTGGCACCCGCCGCCGAAGCCGGCACCCCGTCCGTCCGGTTCGTCGACATCACCGGCGACGGCGGCACCGTACTGAAGGCGAACGTCGTCACGCCCGCGGGCGCCGACGGCTCGCACAACTACCCGCTCATCGTGCTGCCCACGAGCTGGGGCCTGCCCCAGGTGGAGTACCTCGCCCAGGCGCAGAAGCTCGCCGACGCCGGCTATGTGGTGCTCACCTACAACGTGCGCGGCTTCTGGCAGTCCGGCGGCCAGATAGAAGTGGCCGGTCCGCCGGACATAGCGGACGCCTCCAAGGTCATCGACTGGGCCCTCGCCAACACTCCGGCCGACCCGCGGCACGTGGGCATGGCCGGGGTGTCGTACGGCGCCGGGATCAGCCTGCTCGCCGCCGCGCACGACAAGCGCATCAAGGCCGTGGCCGCGCTCAGCGGCTGGGCGGACCTGATCGACTCGATCTACTCGGGCCGCACCCAGCACGTCCAGGCGGCCGCCGTGCTGGACGGCGCGGGCACCCTCACCGGCCGGGAGAGCCCCGAACTGCGCGAGATCTTCGACAACTTGTACTCGTCCAACCTGTCCAAGGAACAGGAGATGATCGACTGGGGGCGGAAACGTTCCGCCGCGACCTATGTCGACCAGCTGAACAGCAACGGCACGGCCCTCATGCTCGCCAACGCCTGGGGCGACACGGTCTTCCCGGCGAACCAGTACGCCGACTTCTACCAGAAGCTGACCGTGCCCAAGCGGCTCGAACTGCGCCCCGGCGACCACGCGACCGCCGAACTGACGGGCCTGTTCGGGCTGCCCAACGACGTCTGGACGGACACCGAGCGCTGGCTCGACCACTACCTCAAGGGCGCCGACAACGGCATCGACCATGAACAGCCGGTCCAGCTGAAGTCCCGTAGCGCGGGGGGATACGAGGGCTACCCGGACTGGAAGTCGGTCGAGGCGACGCGCAGGAAGCTCGCGCTCACGGGCTCCACCACGATCCACGCGAACGTCGACTCCGGCGCGGACGGCGGGATCGTGTTCCTCTCCAGCATCCTCGACCAGGTCGCCCAGCTGCCGCCCATGGCCTGCATCCCGCTGCTGCCGCGCCGCTGGGCGGCCGTCTGGCAGTCGGAGCGGTACGGCAGCACCCAGCAGGTGCGCGGCACGGCCACCCTGCACACCACGCTGACCCCGACCGCGGAGAGCGGCACCCTCATCGCCTACCTCTACGACGTGGGGCCGCTCGGCATCGGCAAGCTGGTCACCAACGCGCCCTACACCTGGCACGGGCGGACACCCGGCGAGCCGTTCGGCGTCGACCTGGACCTGTTCTCCACGGCCTACGACGTCCCCGCCGGGCACCGCCTCGCGCTGGTGGTCGACACGGTCGACCCGCTGTACATCGAGCACAACCCGTCCGGCGCGCAGCTGACCTTCTCCTCGCCCTCGGACGACCCGTCGTACGTGTCCGTCCCCGTGCGCGAGCAGTGATCTCCGGCTGCCGCCGGACGAGCCAGGCCCGTGTGAACTGCCGCCCCCTGGGGTCTCGCAGCATGCAGAACGGCACATCTTAGTCGAGGTTGGCGGCGACGGGCTTCCCGGCGTGGAGGAACTCCTGCTTGCGCAACGGGGCATCCGCGTGGTGCACGTGAACTGGCCGGTGTCGATGAGGAGATACCGGCTCAGGTCTCGGCGATCTCCGCGTACAGCTGGGACAGCTCGGGGACGCCGCTCGCGGCCCAGTCCTGCCCGGCGCCCGCCACCTCGACCTCACGGCCGGAGGCCAGCCGCACGACGGGCTCGCCGTCGGCGCGGATCAGCCAGGCGGCGCCGGGCACGGTGCGCACCACGACCGTGCCCAGATACAGTCCCGCGTCGTTGCCCAGCCGGGGCAGGGTCTCGGCGTCGTCTCGCCAGCGCGGGACGAGCTGGTCCAGTGCCTCCAGGGAGGCCGGGGTGTCGTCGAGGCGGACGCCTGCCCGGGCCGCCTGCGAGCGGAGCAGTTCACACTCGGACAGCAGCGCGGCGATCCCCTCCGGATCGGCGGGGATCGCCGCATCACCGTTCTTCTTGTGCCGGTGGCCCAGGAACGGAAGGTTCATGGACCCAGCGTGGCATCAGACGTCGAGGTCGACCACCACCGGCGCGTGATCGGAGGCGCCCTTGCCCTTGCGCTCCTCGCGGTCGACGTAGGCGTCCTTGACGGCCTTGGCGAACGGCGCGTTGCCGTACACCAGGTCGATGCGCATGCCGCGGTTCTTCGGGAAGCAGAGCTGGCGGTAGTCCCAGTAGGTGAACGCGTGGTCGTACTTCAGCGGGCGCGGCACCACGTCGTTCAGGCCGGCCTCGCGCAGGGAGGCCAGCGCGGCGCGCTCGGCGGGGGTGACATGGGTGGAGCCCTCGAAGACGGCCGGGTCGTAGACGTCGTCGTCCGTCGGTGCCACGTTGTAGTCGCCCAGGACGGCGAACGGGCGGCTGCCGCCCGCGTCTCCGGCGACGGCCGCCTTCAGGGCCTCGAACCACTGGAGCTTGTACGCGTAGTGCGGGTGCTCCACCTCGCGGCCGTTGGGGACGTACACCGACCAGACGCGGACCGGGCCGCAGGTCGCCGAGATGGCGCGCGGCTCGGTCACGCCGTCGAAGCCCGGGTCGCCGGGCAGGCCCTTGACGACGTCCTCGAGGCCGACGCGGGAGAGCACCGCCACGCCGTTCCACCGGCCGGTGGCGTGGACCGCCGACTCGTAGCCCAGCTCGCGCAGCTGGTCGAACGGGAACTGCTCCTCGGCGACCTTGGCCTCCTGCAGGCACAGCACGTCGGTGCCGCTGCTCTCCAGCCAGGCCAGCAGCCGCGGAAGGCGGGCGGTGATCGAGTTCACGTTCCAGGTAGCGATGCGCATGCCTCACAACCTACCCGGAGCCACTGACAACGGGCTCGGACGGCGGCGGGCTCAGACCTCCGCCGACGCCCCGGGCGTCAGCCGCTGGTGGTCCGTGCCGCCCAGGGCGCCGATCTGGCGGTCGTAGATCGGGCGGGCCAGGTCGGTCAGCAGGGCGTCGTGGACGTCGTAGGCGCGCCGCGGCCGCACCTCGCGGACGTAGTCGATCACCTCGGAGATCTTGTTCCAGGGGGCCATCACCGGGAGCATCAGCGTCTCCACCGGATGGGCGGGGACGGTGAGGGCGTCGCCGGGGTGGAAGACCTTGCCGCCGTCGACGAGATAGCCGACGTTGGTGATACGCGGGATGTCCGGGTGGATCACGGCGTGCAGTTCGCCGTGGACCTGCACGTCGAAACCGGCCGCGGTGAAGGTGTCGCCGTGGCCGACGGTGTGCACCCGGCCCGGGAAGGCCGCCGTGATCCGTTCGGCGACGGACCTCAGCGTCCAGATCCGGGCCGCGGGGTTGTTCTCCATGGCGGCCCGGAGCCGGAACTCGTCGAAGTGGTCCGGGTGCTCGTGCGTGATCAGGATGGCGTCGGCGCCGAGCGCGGCGTCCTCCTCGCTGAAGCCGCCGGGGTCGATGACGAGCGTCTGACCCTCCTTGTCGAGGCGGACACAGGCGTGGGACTTCTTCGTGAGCTTCATGTCACACCATCCTGCCGTGTACGGCGGCACGGGGCTCACCCGGCGTTCACTCGGCGGGCGTGGTCTCCTCCTGGACGACCTGCCGGGCCACCCGGAACGCGCTGTTCGCCGCCGGCACCCCGCAGTACACGGCCGCCTGCAGCAGCACCTCCTTGATCTCGTCCGGGGTGAGCCCGTTGCGCAGGGCGGCCCGGACGTGGAAGGCCAGCTCCTCCGAATGGCCGCCCGCGACCAGCGCGGTCAGCGTGATACAGCTGCGGGTACGGCGGTCCAGGCCCGGCCGGTCCCAGATCTCGCCCCAGGCGTAGCGGGTGATGAACTCCTGGAACTCCCCGGAGAACCCGTCGGACTCGGCCAGCGCCCGGTCCACGTGCGCGTCGCCGAGCACCTCCCGGCGGATCTTCAGCCCCGTCTCGTACCGGTCGGGCCGCGCGACCGGCTGTGCCGGTACGGCGGCCGGGGCTATCTCGGCGACCGGCGTGACCTGCGGCGCGGCGGCGATGGCCGGGTTGACGGGGGCGGCCGGCAGGGCGGTCTGGCCGGTGTCGTAGGGCTGCTGCCAGGCGGTGGAGAAGTGGTGCACCAGCAGGTCGGTGACGGCCGCCGGCTGTTCGACGGGGACCAGGTGGGAGGCGCCGGGGACCACCGCGAGCCGGGCGTCCGGTACGCCGGCGACCAGGGTGCGGGCCTCGGCGGGCCCGGTGACCCGGTCGTCGGAGCCGACGAGCACGAGGGTCGGCACGCCGACCCGGCCGAGCTCGGTCCTGACGTCGAAGGACGCGAGCGCCTCGCAGGCGGCGATGTAGCAGCCCGGGTCGGTGGTGCGGACCATCTGCACCGCCCACTCGGTGATCGCCGGCTGGGCCGCGGCGAAGGAGCCGGTGAACCAGCGGTCCGGCGAGGTACGGGCGATCGGGTCGAGTCCGTTGGTACGGACGATCACTCCGCGCTGCCGGAACTCGTCAGGGGTCCCGAACCGGGGCGAGGCCGCGACCAGCACCAGCGAGGCGAGCCGCTCGGGGTGACGCAGGGCCAGTTCGATGCCGACGGCACCGCCGAGCGCGCAGCCCGCGTAGCCGAACCGCTGCACGCCGATCGAGTCCAGCGTGGCCAGCAGCCGGGTGGCCAGCTCGGCGACGGACCCGGCCGGGTGGGCGGGGGCCCCGCCGTGACCGGGCAGGTCGAACCGCAGGACCCGCCACTGCTTCGCCAGCTCCGGCACCTGGCGGTCCCACATGTGCCGAGTCGTGCCGAGGGACGGTCCCAGGACGAGGACCGGGGCGCCTTCTGGCCCGTCAAAGCTGTATTCCAGGGGTTGAGGCGTCGTCGTACTCACCCGCCCACGTTCCCACATCGCACGGACGGCCCTGGGCGGGGGGCCGGGGGCGGACCGGACCCCGCCGGGACGGTGCTGGGTGGGACTACCGAGTCGTGACCGAGCTGGTGATCACCCTCCTGTCCCCCGCCAAGGGTGCCCACTGCGGCGCAGGCCCGTACCGGCGGCAAGGGCGGGTGCGGTCCGCTGCGCGGTGGAGACGCACGGCAGGCCGGCCGGCACCGACAAGGCAATGGCCGGGAGAGCAATAACCTGAACACCATCACCCCCGGCACGCCCCGGACGGGAACGTACGACAACCGGGCCCGCCGTTCCGCGGAAGGAACGAGATCCGCATGAGTACACCACCGCTACCCGGGGTGCTCGGCGACATCGCGCCGATCCTGGACCACTGGGGCTACTGGGCCGTAGGCGGCCTGATCTTCGTGGAGGACTTCGGCGTCCCTTCCCCGGGCGAGACGATCCTGATCGCCGCGGCGCTGTACGCGGGGGCCGGGCAGCTCAACATCGCCGCCGTCATCGCCATCGGCGTCGCCGCCGCCGTCCTCGGCGACAACGTCGGCTACCTCATCGGCCGAACCGGAGGACACGCGCTGGTGCAGCGCTACGGCAAGTACGTCTTCCTCCCGCCCGAACGGTACGAGAAGGCCGAGGAGTTCTTCACACGCCACGGCGGGAAGGTCGTCACCGTCGCGCGCTTCTTCGAGGGGCTGCGGCAGCTCAACGGCATCATCGCCGGCACCACCGAGATGCCCTGGCCCCGTTTCGTCGCCTTCAACACGCTCGGGGCGGCACTGTGGGTCGGGCTGTGGGCGGGCGTCGGCTACGCCGCCGGCAACCACATCACCACCATCTACACCGAGGTCAACCGCTATTCGACCTATCTGCTCATCGCAGTGGGCGCGCTGATTCTCGCGCTCGTGGCCCGCCGGGTGCTGCGCCGCCGCCGCGCGGCGGGCTGAGCAAGCCGGCCCGAAGCCATGCCGCGTGAAGATCACGTCCCGGAGAAATGGGCCAAATCATCGGATGCGACGCCTGCTACCTTCCCGGGTGTGCCGAGCACGGCAACGGCGAGCCGCCGGCTCGTCATCGTGATCAGACTCCCCGCCCGGTCGGCGGAACCGCGCGGCGCACCGGAGCCGGAACAGTGAGCACGGCCGCCACGACGCAGGCGGCACCGGCCCGGCAGGTGTGGCCGCTGTACGCCGCCGGCTTCACCACCGCCTTCGGTGCGCACGGGATCGCCGCCAACCTCGGCGGCCACGCCCGGGGCGCGGTCACCTCACTGCTCGTGCTCGGCGGCCTGCTCGCCCTGTACGACGGTGCCGAGGTGGTCCTCAAGCCGGTCTTCGGCACCCTCGCCGACCGCATCGGCGCCCGCCCGGTACTGCTCGGCGGACTCGTCGCCTTCGCCGCCGCGTCGGCCCTGTACGCCGTCGCCGACAGCCCCGGCTGGCTGTGGGCCGCCCGCCTCGGCCAGGGTGCCGCGGCCTCCGCCTTCTCCCCGTCGGCCTCGGCCCTGGTCGCCCGGCTCAACCCGGCGGCCAAGCACGGGCGGGCCTTCGGCAGTTACGGCTTCTACAAGTCGATCGGCTACACCCTCGGCCCCCTGCTGGGCGGCGTCCTGGTGTGGGCCGGTGGCCTGCGGCTGCTCTTCGCCGTCCTGGCCGTACTCGGTGCGGCCGTCGCCGTCTGGGCCGTGCTCGCCGTCCCCGTCGTACCGCCGCTGCCCAAGGCCCGGCAGACGGTCCTCGACCTCGCCCGGCGGCTGGCCGACCCGGCGTTCCTCGCCCCGACGGCCGCACTCGCCGCGGCGACGGCCGCCCTGTCGGTCGGGGTGGGCTTCCTGCCGGTGTCCGGACGGGCGGCCGGTCTGGGCACGGTGGCCACGGGTGCCGCCGTGTCCGTGCTGGCCGCCTGCGCCGCCGTCGTTCAGCCGAAGGCGGGACGGGCACTGGACCACGGACGGCTCACGACCCGTACGGGCATCATGGCGGGGCTGCTGCTCACCGCCGCCGGAATGGGCTGCGCCATGCTGCCGGGCCTGACCGGCATCCTCGCCGGCGCCGCCCTGATCGGTGCCGGAACCGGTCTGATCACCCCGCTCGGCTTCGCCGCCCTCGCCGCGAGCACCCCCGTCGAACGGCTCGGGCAGACCATGGGCGCCGCCGAACTCGGCCGCGAACTCGGCGACGCGGGCGGGCCGTTGCTCGTCGCGACGGTAGCCTCCCTCACCACCCTCACCCACGGCTACGCCACCCTCGGCCTCCTCCTCGCCCTCGGCCCGGCTGTCACTCTCCTGCGACGTCGCCTCATGGGCAGGTGACCCGCGGCCCCTCCCGCTCCGCTCGGCCGGTCGCCGGGTGAGACGGAGGGCGCCCGGAGGGGCCTGTGCCGGGCAGGCCGGGGACGCCGTGCTCGCACAGAGGGCCGATCTGCCAGCCACGCTCCTGGCAGACGTCGAGAATGCGGGGCAGTGCTCGCAGCGTGGTGCGCCAGGAGCCGGTGGCGGAGGTGCAGTCGGAGTCGTGCAGCAGGATGGTGCCTCCGCCGCGCAGGTCGCGCAGGACGGTGTCCTCGACGGATCGAGGGGTGGCCCGCTTGCGCCAGTCCTCGCCCCAGCAGGTCCACAGCACCGGGGTCAGTCCGAGGCGGCGGGAGGCCAGATGGGCGGTGGTGGTCATCACCCCGTACGGGGGCCGGAAGAGCTTCGGCGGCCGGCCGGTGACGTCGCCGACCGCGTCGCGGGCGCGGGCCAGATCGTCGTAGGTGGCACGGGGACCGCGCACCAGCAGTGGACGGTGGTGCCAGCCGTGGACGGCGATCTCGTGCCCGGCGGCCGTCATCTCCCTCGCCAGCCCGGTCGAGCGGACCAGCATCGAGCCGAGCAGGAAGAAGGTGGCACGGATCCCTCGCGCCTCGAGAAGGCGGAGGAAGTGCGGGGTGGACAGGTGGTCGGGGCCGTCGTCGAAGGTGAGGGCGATGTGGTCGGGGCGGCCCTGCCCGGACAGGCGCGGCATCACCGCGTTGCGCAGCGGGCCGAAGGTCGAGACCACGGGGGCCGCCTGGAGGACGGCGAGTGCGGGCAGGGCCGTGGCGGAAGCGAGCGCGGCGGCACGGGCGAGACGAGCCGGGGTCATCACCGGGTCCCCTCCAGGTAGTGGGTGACAGCGGGGAAGCGCGCGGGGGACTCGGTGTAGGCGATCGTCGCCGCGATGCCCAGCGAAAGGGAGGCCGCCGCACCGGCGGCAGCCACGCTCAGCCGCCGCCTCGCCGGACGGCGCCTCGTCACGGGCTGTGCGCCTGTGACGAGTCGATGTCCGGTTCCGGCGGCGATGGCGGGTACGGGGCCGGGAGCGGAGCGGTGCAGTTCGAGTCCTGCCGCGCGCTGGGCCCGGCCACGCGGACCGTGGAGGAGTTCGGCGAGCACCGGTCCGAGGTCCGCCGGTTCACGGATCCAGGCCGCGAGGCCCGCCTCGTCCAGGGCGGCGGCGTTGGTCCGGCCGTGGCCGGGGATGCAGCGGTAGCTGACCACCGGCAGGCCGGCGGCGAAGGCCTCCAGGGACGTCAGCCCGCCGGCGTTCTGGACCAGCACGTCGCAGGCGTGCATCAGGCCGGGCATGTCCTCCACCCAGCCGAAGGCATGCTCGATGCCGTCCCGTCGCAACTCGTCGGCGAGGGCCTGATTGCGTCCGCACACCACCACCGGCACCGCGACCCCCGTCTCCCGGATCTCCGCGGCGGCACGCCGCACCGGGCCGACGCCCCAGGAGCCCGCGACCAGCAAGGCCAGCGGCGCCTGCCCGGGCAGGCCGAACCGGGCACGTGCCGCCCGGCGTTGCTCGTCCGTGGCGGGGGTGAACCGCGGGTCGGTGACGGGGCCGGCGACGCCGACGGCGGCCGCGCCCTGGGCGTGGGCCTGGGCCGCGGGTATCGCGTGCACGGCGAGGTGCGCGTCGATACCGGGGGCCACCCACAGGGCGTGCACGGAGAAGTCGGTCAGGTAGGTGAAGGCCGGCACCTTCAGCAGACCGCGCCGTCGCAGCGTGCCCAGGACCTGGCTGGCGCCCGGGTACGTCGAGACGACCGCGCACGTGTCCGGCTGGAGTGCCCGCAGGGTGGGCTGCTCGGCGCCGTGGAACAGCGTCCGCCACACCGCGCCCGGGCGCGAGGCGTGGTCGGTGGCCGCGTACAGGCGCTGATAGCCCGCCGGTGCCCAGGTCAGCATGCGGTGGTAGACGTCGCAGACCAGCCTGCCGGTGCGCGCGGGGAGCAGGTCGAGGAAGTCGTACCGGTCCACGAGGAAGCCGTGCGCGGCCAGCCGGTCGGCCAGCCCGGCCGCCGCGCCGTCGTGTCCCGCGCCGACGCTCGCGGAGATGATCGCGATCCGCCGAGGGCCTGCGTCCGGCAGGGCTGCGGCGGACCCCGAAGGCGCCGCCGCCGGCATCAGGTCGTCGCGTTGGGCCACAGGGGATCAGCCTCCTGACGGGATGGACGCACGGCCGGAGATGCCCGGGCCCGACGGTGCCGCGCGCAGGACGGTGCCATGCCTCTTCACGGCCGAGCGGGGCTACTCGGTCTCGGCAGGCGCCGAGAGCAGAAGCTACTACATGATGTAGGAATTGGGGAACTGTGCACGAAACCTGCAGCCCTTCACCCCCCCCAGCACGGATCGCCATCGACACCAAGGCATACAGAGCCAGGATGAACAGGCAGGCGACGCACCCGAACTCGCGGCGCACGCCGGCCGAACACAGCGCGACGGGTGGCGGGGAGCGCGGCGGGCGAGGAGAGCACGGCGAGGACCCGGCCCCCCGCCCTGGAGCAGCGAGGAGAAGAGACAGGGCGACGGCGATCACGGACACGGGCTCCAACGGTCCGCCGGACGCGAGGGCAGCCGGGAAGAACCACGACCGCCCCGGCGCACACCACTGCGAACTTCCGGCTCACCGGATCCTCCGCCGCCGCACGCAGAACCCCCGCCGGAGCAGACCGGCGGGGGTTCTGAAGATCCTTTACGTCCGTCGCCGTCGACGTGGCGGTGCTACCGGGACTCCTGCTTCCGGGACTCCTCCTGGTGGGACAGCTCCAGGTCGTGGCCGGTGACACCACTGCCGTCCAGGCGCACCGACGCGGCGACCGGGGCGTAGCCGCTGGCGATGACGGTGTACTCGCCGCCGTCCAGGTCGGTGAACCCGTAGGCGCCGTCGGAGCCGGTGATCGTGGTGCCGACCACGTTCCCGGCCGAGTCGAGCAGGGTGACCTTGGCGTCGTCGAGCGGCCGGCCGGCGGCGGTGCTGACGACACCGTGGAGCCGGGCGCCGGGTTCGAGCCGGATCTCGCAGGCCTCCGCGCCTGCCGGGGTGACGTCGACCGGGAGGGCGGCCGGGCGGTGTCCGGGCGCGTTCACCACGAGCGTGTAGCTGCCGGGGACCAGATCGGCGAGCGCGAAGGCGCCGTCGGCGGCCGAGGTGCCGGAGGAGACGACCTCGCCGCGCACGTCGGTGGCGACCAGCAGGGCTCCCGGCAGCGGGTGTCCCTCGACGGCGTCCCGGACCGTTCCGGTCAGGGCGACGGTGCCGCTCAGCGCGAGATCGCAGGTGACCGGCTCCTCACCGACGAGCACCGTGACGGCCTGCGGCTGCCGGGCACCGGCGGCGCCGATCAGCACATAGGTGCCGGGGCCGGTGACGGACATCGCATAGGCCCCGTCCGCGCCGCTGACGGCGCGAGCGAGCTGCCGTCCGTTCACGTCGATCAAGGTGATCACGGCCTGCGGCACCGGCGCACCCGCACCGTCCAGCACCCGGCCCCGGAGGCCGTACGACGAGGCGCCGGGAACGGGTTCGAACCGGTCGGCCGGCCCGGCGACGGGCCGCGTCCCCGCGGGGGTGGCCTCGGCAGGGGTGCTGCTCTCGGCAGGGGTCTTCTTGGCAGGGGCGCTCTCGGCAGGGGCGCTCTCGGCAGAGGTGATCTCGGCAGTGGTGCTCTCCGCGGCGGGCTCGGCGGCCGTGGTGGCGGCCTGCTCCGGGGCGGGGCCGGCGTTCTCCTCGGCGGCCCGCGCCTCCAGCCCGGAGACCTTGCGCAGCGGCACCTCCTTGGTCCACACCGCGACCAGGAAGCCCAAGGCCGTCACGGCCGCCGCGATGAGGAACACGAGCTGCATCGAGTCGGTGAAGCCGACCTTGAACGGCTCGGCCAGGCGCGGGTCGAGGCGCTGGATGAAGGAGGAGTCGTCGAGCACGCCCGAGCCGCTCCCGCCGCCCGCCCCGGGGTGCTTGAACATCTCGAGCACCGGCGCGTTCGCGGGGTTGTGGCGTACGGCGGGGTCGTGCAGCGCGGCCTGGAACGCGGGCGTCGCGTACGCGGTCCGGAAGGCCGAGCTGATCTTGTCGCCGACGGTGCTGAACAGCACGGACAGGAAGACCGCCGTACCGGCGGTGCCGCCCATCTGCCGGAAGAAGGTGGCCGACGCGGTCGCCACACCCATGTCCTTGGGCTCCACGGCGTTCTGCACGGCCAGGGTCAGGATCTGCATGCATCCGCTGAGGCCGATGCCGAACAGCGCCATGTAGGCCATGGTCTCCGGCAGCGCCGTGTTCCACTCCACCCGGTAGTGGAAGAGCAGCATGGCGGCGATGATCAGCAGGGTGCCGATGACCGGGAAGATCTTGTACTTGCCGGTCTTCTGGATGATGCGTCCGACCACGATGGTGCCGGCGATCATGCCGACCATCAGCGGCAGCATCAGCAGACCGGACCTGGTGGGGCTGACGCCCTTCACGATCTGCAGGTACAGCGGGATCATCATCATCCCGCCGAACATGCCCATGCCGACGAGCACGGACAGCAGACTCATCTTGCTGAACACCGCGCTGCGGAACAGCCGCATCGGGATCAGGGCCTCCTCGCCCATGGCCTTCTCGACCAGGACCCAGACGACCAGGCCGACCGCACCGACCGCGTAGCAGACGTACGCCTTCGTGGAGGTCCAGCCCCAGCTCTGGCCCTGCTCGGCCACGAGCAGCAGCGGCACCACACCGATCGCGATGGTGAGCGCGCCCCACCAGTCGATGCGGTGCTCGCGCCGGGTGTGCGGGAGATTCAGCACCTTGGCGACGACGAACAGCGCGATGATGCCGACCGGCACGTTGACCAGGAACACCCAGCGCCAGCCGGCGATCGCCAGGATGCTGCTGCGGCCCGCGAGGAAGCCGCCGATCAGCGGACCGAGCACGCTGGAGGAGCCGAACATGGCGAGCATGTAGCCCTGGTACCGGGCCCGCTCCCGGGGCGGCACGATGTCACCGATGATCGCCAGCGCCAGTGACATCAGACCGCCCGCGCCGATGCCCTGGAAGGCCCGGAAGGCGGACAGCTCCGTCATCGAGGTGGCGAACGAGCACGCCGCCGAGCCCGCGATGAAGATCGTGATGGCCGCCAGGAAGAAGGGCTTGCGTCCGTAGAGGTCGGACAGCTTGCCGTACAGCGGCGTGCTGATGGTGGAGGTGATCAGATACGCGGTGGTGACCCACGCCTGAGCGCTGAGTCCGTGCAGATCGTCGGCGATGGTACGGATCGAGGTGCTGACGATGGTCTGGTCGAGCGCCGCCAGGAACATCCCCAGCATCAGGCCGCTGAGGATCGTCATGATCTGGCGGTGCGTCAGCCTGCCGGCCGGTACGGACGCGGATATCGCTCCGGTTCCCCCTCGGGCCGGGGATGCGGACGTGGTCATACGTGCGGATCTCCTTGCCTCGCCTCGCCTGCCGGGCCCAGCCCGGCTCCGAGGCCTGTGTCATGCGGTCGACCGGGTCGCCGTCGCGACGCTTCGGCGGACGGGCGGGACGGCCGTCGCCCAGGTTCCGTTGCTTGCGGCTACCAACTGAGTGTAGATCCCGGCCCGGGCAGGCCGCGCCACACGGGACCCCCGTCGCGTCACCCGTACGCGTCGTCAGGGCATGGCCAGCCATCCGATCACGCCCGTCACGCCGAAGAGGGCGAAACCGATGCCGCACGCCTTGAGCAGCCGGCCCAGCATCCGGCCGGCCCCCGGTGGCCACAACGCCGCACCGATCCGGCCGCCCAGCCGCGGCATCACGGTGGAAAACGCGCCGCACAGGGCGGTCAGTCCGGCGACGAGTGCCACCACACAGGCGCAGATCCCGGCCAGCCGGCCGGCCGTCGGGGCCACCCCGACCAGATAACAGTGGCCCTCCGCGTCGTGCTGGACCGGCATGACCGTCCCGACCTCGTAGGAGTCGCCGATGGAGGCGAACCGGTCCACCACGTGGTGATCGTCGGAGCGGAAGAGGCCGTAGCAGTCGGTATGGCGCTGTTTGCCGGTGCCCGTGGTCTGGCAGGTCTCTATCTTCAGCAGCCCGGGAGTGCCGGACATGCGTGTGGAGTACTTCAGGCCGTCGGCGAGACCCACGCCCCCGCCGATCCCGAGGCCGCTGAACAGCACCCCGATGAACACCATGAACATCGCCGTCGCGATGCGGCCCGGCACCGTCTTCGGTGCGCTGCCGGCCTTCACCCGGTACCCCCGTCCCGCCCTCACCGTCTCACGTCTCCCCGCCTGGCCGATGCCGATCCGGCCGGTCATGATGCCATCGGCCACCGGGCGCCGAGGCACCACCCCGACGGACCACACCGGACCCACACAGATCATGCGAGCCGGCGGGGGGGACCAGCGGAACCGCGACGGCGCCGCCGACGCGTACTCAGAGGCGCGAGCCGCGGCGAAGGATCCGCCGCGGAGGCGAAGGACGCCGCCGCGGAGGCGGAGGCCCGGGCCGAGGCGATCGCCGAGGACACCGAGGACGCCGAAGCCGACGGCGGTGCACCGGAGAGCGACGGGACGTTCGGCGTCCTGGAAGTGCCGGCCGGAGGAGAGACACCGGCGCCCCGGCCGAGGCCACAGAGCCCCGTCGGCGGGGTCGTGGGTGTGACGCCACCCATAGGACGCAGATCACGTCCTAGCCGAGGCCGTAGACCCATCACCCGACTGAGCTGCACAGAAGTCGCCATAGCATCTCATTTCGGACATTTATCCGAAGATGGGTAGTACGTCACATCATTGCGCCTCGCCGAACCCGTCGCTAAACATTGCTGTCGTCGCCGGGAGCCACCGGGCGGACCGAGCGGGATTCCGCCGGATCTGCCCACTCCCGACGCAGCACGGGGCCCCCGCCCCACGCCACCGCGACCGACAGCGGCCGGCGCCGACGACGTCCTTCCGTGGAGAGTTCCTTCCGTATGACCATGACCACCCGCACCCGCATCGCCCGTCTGCGCACCCTCGCCCTCACCGGCATCACCACCACGGGCGCCGCGGCCGTCGCCCTCACTCTGATGCCCGCGAACGCCCAGGCCGCCGAAGCGACGCAGGTGCCCGCCTCCTCGGTGGTCACGGCCTCCGCCAACGACAGCGGCACCACCGCCCGGTCGACCAGCGGCTCCGCCAACAGCCTCGACGGCTGGATCAAGCAGTCCCTGCAGATCATGAAGGCCAAGGGCATCCCCGGCAGCTACGAGGGCCTCAAGCGCAACATCATGCGCGAGTCCGGCGGCAACCCCGGCGCCCAGAACAACTGGGACGGCAACGCCCAGAAGGGCACCCCCTCCAAGGGCCTCCTCCAGGTCATCGACCCGACCTTCAACGCCTACCACGTCGCCGGCACCGCCAAGAGCGTCACCGACCCGGTCGCCAACATCACCGCGGCCGCCAACTACGCCGCCCACCGCTACGGCTCCATCGACAACGTCAACTCCGCCTACTGAGCCGACGCACCCCAGCGCCAAAAGGCCGGTGCCGGCAGCGACAACCGCTGCCGGCACCGGCTTTCTCGCGCCCCGGACGGTCAGGCGTCGTCCGGTGTGCCGAGCCCGGTCAGGGCGCCCACCGGGTCCAGGTCGGGTGTGCCGCGGGGCCACCAGTCGTCCTGGCCCGGTTCCGACTCGTACGCGTACCACAGGCCGTCGCGGCCCAGCCGGAGCTGGACGTGCCCGCGCGGATGGGTGAGGCGGTTGCGCCAGGGGCGGAACGCCGGGAGGTCTGCGGCGAGCAGCAGCGGGCGGGCCCGGTCGAAGCGGCCGGCCGGCGGATCCCACGGCTCCTCCAGGACGGCCAGCCCGGCGGCCCCGCCCTGGCGCCAGGCCGCGACGGCCCGCGCCAGCTCGGCCGGGGTGCGGCCGACGGCCGTGGCGAGCGTGGCGTACAGGGTGCGGGTGGTGGCCGTGAGGCCGGAGCCGGGGCGGGCGGCGGCCAGGCGCACCGCGTCCTGCCACAGGGTCAGCTCGCCCACCGGGTCTCGTCCGGTGCCGAGCAGCGCGTGGGCACGGGCGGCGGCGTCGGTCGCGAGCTGGTCCAGCGCGAAGGGGTCCGGGCCGCCGGGCGCCGCCGGATAGACCGGGGGCTGCTCGGGGTGCGGGGGCACCGGCAACGGCGGGGGCAGCGGCGGGAGTTGGCGCGGGGCGAGGGCGTCGGCGGCGCGCATGCCCGGCAGGGACTCCGGCTGCCGCTCCTGTGCGGCGCGGGCCGCACGGGCGGCACTGCGGCGCGACAGCGCGTCGAGCAGGCTCCGCTCGCCCCGGCCGCGCAGCAGGAGCAGCACGAACGGGTCGGCGTCGAGCAGCCGTGCCGTCTGGTAGCAGAGCGCCGCCGCGTGCTTGCAGGGGTGCCCGGAGTCGGGGCAGCTGCAGCGCGGCACGAGGTCACCGGGGCCGGGCAGCAGGGGCACACCGCAGTCGGCGAGGGACTGGGGCAGTTCCTTGTCGAGCAGCGCGGCGATGTGCCCCGGCCGGTCGGCGGCCGCGTCCAGGAAGCGCGCCCAGTCCGTGTCCTCCAGCGTGCGGACCCGCACCTGCACCCGGTACGGGCGGGGCCGGCTTCCCCGGACGTACGCCAGGACCAGCCCCGGGGTCACGGTGATCGCGTCGACGTGCCCCTGGTCGGCATAACCGCGGCCCCGCGCCAGCCTCTTGGGGTCCAGCGCGCCCTGCTCCAGCGCGGCCACCCAGGCGTTGCCCCACCAGGTCCCCGCGAACGGCACACCCTCGTCGGTGGTCTCCCGGGGCGCGAACTCGGGGAACGTACGGCGCAGTTCGGAGTCGCGGTGGGGGGTGGCCATGCTGGCGGGCACATGGGGGGACGCGGCTGCGGGGTCGGATCGGCGCGGGATGGTGCCACGTCGGTTGTTCGTGCCGCCGGGGACGGTGGGGGTGGCGGGAGCGGATGTGGCGGGGGGTGCGGGCGGGTACGCCGGCTCGTCCCGCGCCGGCCCCGGACCGGCGGGCGTGGGATCCGGTCCGGCGGGGGCGGTGACGGGGCGCGGCTCGGTTGGGTCGATGGGGTCAGTGGGGTCGGCGGTCTCGGTGCTGTCGCCGCTGCCGCTGGTGCCCGCGCTCGGCGTCTCGTCCTCCGGGGTGTCGGACCACACCGGCATCCGGAAGGCGTTGGCCAGGTAGTGCCGCATGTCCTGGGCAGCCTTGGCGCGGGCGGCCGGGGAGTCCGGTCCGGGGACGGCAGGAGTACGCGGTGCCGGGGAGCCGGAGCCACCGGTCGCGCGCGGCCCGCGTCGGGTACGGCGCTCCTGCGATCGCCGGCCACGTGCGGCGGCCTCCTCCGCCTCGGCCTCGGCACGCAGCGCCTCCCGGCGTGCGGACCGGAGTGCTTCCCTGGCCACGTCGGCGGGTCGCACAGGGGGCCCTTCCGCCCGGATGGCCCCGGACACGCCCCGCTCCCCCACACGGTCGGCCCCGGACACGCCTCGGGCATCTGCACGGTCAGCCTCGGACACGGATCGATCACCCGCGTCCTGGTCACCCGCCCGGTCAGCCCCAGTCCGCTCGGCCCCAGCCCGCTCACCCCGAGCCCACTCAGCCCCAGCCCGCTCGGTCCTGCCCTCCTCGGATCCGGCCGGCTGGAGCCCGACATCTTGGGACCCGGCCCGTGCGGTCTCCGCGCGCCGGCGTGCCTCCCGCAGGGCCCGGCGGGCGGCGTCGGCGGGGCGCTGTTCTCCGCGTTCTCCGGCCGTCATGACTGCCTCCGCAGTGAGACGAGGTCGGACAGCTCGCGGTCCGTCAGTTCGGTGAGGGCCGCCTCGCCGGAGCCCAGGATGGCGTCGGCCAGGGCGCGCTTGGCGGCGAGTATCTCGGCGATGCGGTCCTCGACCGTGCCCTCGGTGACCAGGCGGTGGACCTGGACCGGCTGGGTCTGGCCGATGCGGTACGCGCGGTCGGTGGCCTGTTCCTCGACCGCCGGGTTCCACCAGCGGTCGAAGTGGATGACATGGCCTGCGCGGGTGAGGTTCAGGCCGGTGCCGGCGGCCTTGAGGGAGAGCACCAG
This sequence comes from Streptomyces barringtoniae, assembly GCF_020819595.1. Lineage (GTDB taxonomy): Bacteria > Actinomycetota > Actinomycetes > Streptomycetales > Streptomycetaceae > Streptomyces > Streptomyces barringtoniae. The sequence goes on along the minus strand of NZ_JAJHNP010000007.1, from coordinate 26,591 downwards.
GATCGGGGTTTCACCGCTCTGGAAGCGGTCGACCATGCGCTCGCGTTCCGGGACGGGAGTGCCGCCGTGCAGCAGGTCCACCGGGATCGCCCGGGCGGACAGGTGCGCGGCGATGAGGCGGGCCATGCCGACGTACTGGGTGAAGACGAGCGCCGAGCCGTCCTCGGCGAGGAGGGTGTCCAACAGCTCGTCCAGCAGGGCGAGTTTGCCGGAGCGGGCCACGAGCCGGTCGGCGTGCGTCTCCTCCTTCAGGTACAGCGCCGGGTGGTCGCAGATCTGCTTCAGGGCGCCCAGCAGTTTCAGGACCAGGCCCCGGCGGGCGATGCCCTCGGCGATCTCGATGGCCAGCATGGACTCGCGCACCACCGCCTCGTACAGCGCGGCCTGCTCGCGGGTGAGCGGCACCGGGTGGTCGGTCTCGGTCTTGGGGGGCAGTTCGGGGACGATGCCGGGGTCGGACTTCTTGCGGCGGAGCAGGAACGGCCGGACCAGGCGGGCGAGGCGGTCGGTGGCCTCCTGGTCCTCGCCGTTCTCCACCGCGCGGGCGTGCCGGGCGCGGAAGGACTTCAGGGGGCCGAGGAGTCCGGGGGTGGTCCAGTCGAGCAGGGCCCACAGTTCGGAGAGGTTGTTCTCCACCGGGGTGCCGGTCAGCGCCACGCGCGCGGGGGCCGGGATGGTGCGCAGCGCCTTGGCGGTGGCCGAGTAGGGGTTCTTCACGTGCTGGGCCTCGTCGGCGACGACCATCCCCCAGGCACGGTCGGCGAGCTGTGCGGCCGCCGATCGCATCGTGCCGTACGTGGTGAGGACGAACCCGCCGTCGAGGCCGTCGAGGGCGCGGTCCGGGCCGTGGAAGCGGCGGACGGGGACGCCGGGTGCGAAGCGGGTGATCTCGCGCTGCCAGTTGCCGAGCAGGGAGGCCGGGCAGACGACGAGGGTCGGCTCGGTGCGGGCCCGTTTGAGGTGCAGGGCGATGAGCGTGACCGTCTTGCCGAGGCCCATGTCGTCGGCGAGGCAGCCGCCGAGGCCGAGGGAGGTCATCAGGTCCAGCCAGGCCAGACCGCGCAGCTGGTAGTCGCGGAGGGTGGCGGCGAGGCCCGCGGGCGGGTCGGCGGGGCGCAGGCCCGCCGTGAGCCGGTCGCGGAGGGCGGCCAGCGCGCCGACCGGTACGGCCTCGACACTCTCGCCGTCGACGTCGGCGGTGCCGGTGAGCGCCACGGAGAGCGCGTCGACCGGGTCGAGCAGGCCCAGTTCGCGCTTGCGGGCCTTGCGGACGAGGGCCGGGTCGACCAGCACCCAGCGGTCCCGCAGCCGTACGACCGGGCGGTGGGCCTCGGCCAGGGTGTCCATCTCGGCCTCGCTGAGCGGATCCCCGCCGAGGGCCAGCTGCCAGCGGAACTGGAGCAGTTCCTCGCTCTCGAAGAAGCCGGTGCCGTCGGTCGCCGAGCCGGGCGCCGGGCGCACCACCGCCGCCGCCGTGAGGTCGCGGGCGAGGTCCCGGGGCCAGTGCACGGCGACCCCGGCGGCGGCCAGCCGCGTGGCGGCGACGCCGAGCAAATCACCCAGCTCCTCCTCGGACAGGGCGAGCACATCGGGCACGTCCTGTTCGGCGAGCCGGTCCAGGGGCGGCCACACGCGGGCCGCGCGCCGCACCGCGAGGGCGGCGTCCACCCGCGAGCGGGGCCCGAACGCCGTGTCGGCCTCCCCCGCCCACAGAGCCGCCGCGTCGGCCACCAGGGTGGGGTCGGCGAGGCTGTGCACCTGCACGATGGCCGCGCCCGCGTTCCTCGGGCCGGTCGCCTGCTGGACGCCCGCGTCGGCGTCGAAGACGTCGTACGCGGACAGGTCCAGGCGGAGCGAGATCCGCACGCCCGCGTCCATGCCGGCGGCGACCTCGGCCGCCCATTCATGGGCCTGTGGCAGCGCCACGGGCTCCCGGGCGGCGAAGGGCCGGCCGGCGGTGAACGGGGCGGCCGGGGTGCGGGGCAGGGTGTCGGCGACCGCGTCCAGGAAGGAGCGGACCAGGGCCTCCGGTTCGGGCAGCCGGAGCAGGCCCGGGTCCGGGAGCGGCACGGCGTGGCCCTCCGGCGGCAGGGCCGCGGCGACCGCGCGCAGGTGGGCGATGTCGGCGGGCTCCAGCGGGCCGGCGCGCCAGGCGTCGTGGCCGGCCGGGGTCAGGCCCGGCAGCAGGCGGCCGCGGGCGACCAGCCGCAGCGCGTGCAGCGCGGCGGCGCCCCAGCAGGCGGTGGCCGGATGGGCGGCCGGGTCGCGGCGGGCCCGGACCAGCAGCGGCAGGGCCTCGGCGAGCGGCAGCGTCAGCGCGGGCACCTGCCGGCGGCGCACACCCGCACCGTGGCGTCGTACGACCGTGATCTCGGCGGTGTCGCCCTCGAGGGACCCGCCCTCGGGGTCCCAGAAGGCGATGCGGCCCTCGCGTGGGAGGGGTGCGGGAAGGTACACGGACGCGAGGCGCACCGGGACCTGGCCCCCGGCCTGCCCGGAGCCTCCCGTGCGCCCGGCCACCGCGGCCGTGCCTGCGTTCATACGTCCTGCCACCTCCCGCCCGTGCGTCGGACCAGACGTCTTCGACTCTACGGGCGGGGTCTGACAACCGGCCCCGGACCGGTCGTGGCCTGCGGTTACGGGACCGTGCGGGAGACGACGTAGACCATCGGGTTCTTCGGGTCGGACATGTTCACGACCACGTCCTGGGTCGGCGCAGGGTTCTTCTGCGCATGGGTCAGCCCCCACCAGGGGCCGGGTCCGGTGAAGTGCCAGCCGCTGACCTTCTGGTCGCGGGTGCCGATGGTGATGTCGCCCGTCTTCAGCTCGTCCCGGCGCGCGCCCATGGTCTGCAGGAAGCTGTCCAGGCCGGCTTCGTTGGTGCGGAACTGCACGTAGAGGCGGCTGGTCTTCCAGTTGTTCGTCTCGTAGGAGGCGATGTAGTCGGCCGGGTGCGGGACGGTCACCTGGTAGAGGCGGCGCTGCACCTTCGACGGCCAACCCGGGGTCAGGCCGGTCGCCGAGTACTTCGCCTCCTTGTCCTTGCCGCTGTTGCGGCTCTGGTTCGCGGAGATCACCAGGTAGCCGGCCGGGACGCCGATCAGCAGGCCGATGATCAGCAGGGTGAGCGCGCGGCGCCTGGCCTTGTGCCGGGGGTCTTCGGCGCGGCGGCGCGGCTCGTCCGGCGGGGCGGCCTGGCGGGGCAGGGAGGCGGTCATGCGGTGTCCCGGTCGCGGCGGGCCTGGGTGTACCGCTCGTAGCGCTCGTACCGCTCCACCCGGCGGCGCTTGGCCCGGCGGAACCGGCGGGCGACCAGCCGGGCCAGGTCGGCGGCGCCCACCATGCCGGCCTCGGGGCCGAGCTGGGCGCGGGTGATGCGGGCCTCGGGGCGGTAGCCGCGGCCGGTGAGGTGGCGCTTGAAGGCGTCCCGGGCCGGGCCGATGAGCAGGTCGTCGGCGGCCGAGACACCGCCGCCGATCACGAAGCAGGAGGGGTCCAGGGCGGCGGCGAGGTTGGCGATGCCGACGCCGAGCCACTGGCCGATGTCCTGGAGCAGCTCGATGCACATGGCGTCGCCCTCGCGGGCCAGCTCGGTGATCATCGGGCCGGTGATCTCGTGGATGTTGCCCTTGACGTGCTCGATGATGCCGTAGGCCACCGGGGAGTCGGCGGCGGCCAGCTCCTTGGCCTCGCGGACGAGTGCGTTGCCCGAGCTGTACTGCTCCCAGCAGCCGCGGTTGCCGCACGGGCAGCGGTGGCCGCCGGGCACGACCTGCATGTGGCCGAACTCGCCGGCGACGCCGTACTTGCCGCGCTTGACCTGGCCGTCCTCCAGGATGGCGCCGCCGATGCCGGTGCCGAGCGTGATCATGACCAGGTGGTCCTCGCCGCGCCCCGCGCCGAAGCGCCACTCCGCCCAGGCGGCGGTGTTGGCGTCGTTGTCCACGAGGACCGGCACGGACAGGCGACCGCTCAGGCGGTCGCGCAGCGGTTCGTTGCGCCAGGACAGGTGCGGGGCGAACAGGACGCGGTTGCGGTCGGCGTCGACCCAGCCGGCCGCGCCGATGCCCACCGCGTGCACGTCGTGCCGGTCGGACAGGTCCAGGACGAGTTCGACGATGGTGTCCTCGACGACCTGGGGACTCTTGGACTTGTCCGGGGTCTCCGCGCGGAGCTTCTCCAGGATGGTGCCGTCGGCGTCCACGACGCCCGCCATGACCTTGGTGCCGCCGATGTCGATCCCCACCGTGGGCACGCGGGGTGCGGTCAGGTGGGAGCGGCGCTCGCGCGTGCCGACGGTTCGCAGGACCGGGGCTCGGCGGGAGCCGATGGGGGCGGTGAGGTCGCGGTAGGTGCTCATCGTTGGTCGATTGTGCCGCACGCTCACGCTGAGTGCTGCGCGGGGCAGGGGGAGGGGGGTGCGCGAGCATTGCCGTCCGCGGGTGCGTCGTGGTTGATCGCGCAGTGCCCCGCGGCCCTTAGCTGCGCTGCAGTTCGTGGCGCAGAGCCTCAAGGTCGGACCCGCCGGCCATCTGCTGGGTCAGCTCGTCCAGCGTTATGTCGTCCCGTGTGTAATTCCCCACCATCGTGCCCCTGCGCAGCAGTACGAACCTGTCCCCCACCAGGTACGCGTGATGCGGGTTGTGGGTGATCAGAACAACGCCCAGGCCCTCGTCGCGTGCCGCGGCCACATATTTCAGGACCACACCGGACTGCTTCACCCCCAGTGCCGCCGTCGGCTCGTCCAGGACCAGGACCTTCGCACCGAAGTGGACCGCGCGGGCGATCGCCACGCACTGGCGTTCACCGCCGGAGAGGGTGCCGATGGGTTGGTCGACGTCACGGAGGTCGATGCCCATGCGGAGCAGGGCCTCACGGGTGGTGCGGCGCATGAGGTCGGTGTCCAGGCGCTTGAAGGGGCCCTTGCCCTTGCGGGGCTCGGAGCCGAGGAAGAAGTTGCGCCAGACCGGCATCAGGGGGACCACCGCCAGGTCCTGGTAGACCGTGGCGATGCCGCGGTCCAGGGCCTCCCGCGGGGAGGAGAGGGTCGTCTCCTCGCCCTCGATGCTCAGGGTGCCGCCGTCGTGCCGGTGCAGACCCGCGACGATCTTGATCAGGGTGGACTTGCCGGCTCCGTTGTCGCCGAGGACGCAGGTGATCTCGCCGGGGTGGACCTCCAGCGAGACGCCTTCGAGGGCTCGGACGGTGCCGTAGTGCTTGCTGACGTCGGTCAGCTCGACCAGAGTCACTTGTTGGCCTCCGCGCGCTTCTTGACCCAGGCGTTGAGCAGGGTCGCGAGGAGCAGCATCGCTCCGAGGAAGAACTTGAACCAGTCGGGGTTCCACTCGGCGAAGACGATGCCCTTGCTCGTCATGCCGAAGAGGAGGGCGCCCACGGCGGAGCCGATCGCGCTGCCGTAGCCGCCGGTGATCAGGCAGCCGCCGATCACGGCCGCGATGATGTAGATCAGCTCGTTGCCGACGCCCTCGCCGGACTGGACGGCGTCGAAGGAGAAGAGCAGGTGCTGGCCGGAGATCCAGGCGCCGAACGCCACTCCCATGTAGAGGCCGATCTTGGTCCTGGCGACCGGGACGCCGACCGCGCGGGCCGCGTCCTGGTTGCCGCCGACAGCGAAGATCCAGTTGCCGGCGCGGGTGCGCAGCAGGATCCAGGAGGCGAGGACGACCAGGCCCAGCCACCACAGGATCGTGACCTTGAAGTCGACGCCGCCGACGGTGAGGGTCGAGGCGAAGAGTGCGTGGGCGGAGGGGAAGCCCTCCATGTCCCCGATGGTCTTCGTCGACACCGTGCCGTCGATCAGCTTGGTGAAGCCCAGGTTGACGCCGGTCAGCATCAGGAAGGTGCCCAGCGTGACGATGAAGCTGGGCAGCCCGGTACGGGTGAGCATGAAGCCGTTGAAGGCTCCGATGGCGAGGGTGACCAGCAGGGAGACGCCGACGCCGACCCAGGTGTTCGCCGTCATCTGGTAGCTGAACATCGAGGAGACCAGCGCCGAGGACGTCACCAGGACACCGGCCGACAGGTCGAACTCGCCGCCGATCATCAGCAGCGCCACCGGTACGGCCATGATGCCGATGGTCGAGGAGGCGTACAGGACCGTGCTGAGGCTGGAGGCGTTGAGGAAGCCGTCGGCGGCGAAGGCGAAGAAGAGGAGGACGGCGAGGGCGCCGACCACCGAGCCCAGTTCCGGCCGGGCGAGCAGCTTCTTCAGCGGCGAGCTCTGCAGAATCCTTTCATCAACGGCTGTGCTCATCGGGTGCCCCGCTGGGTGTACGCGGCCAGCGCGGAGGCCTGGTCCTTGGTGATGATCTGCGGGCCGGTCAGCACCGGCTTGCCGCCGCCGAGGACGTCGCCGTTGTACCTGTAAGCCCACAGCAGGTCGACCGCCTCGTAGCCCTGGAGATACGGCTGCTGGTCCACGGCGAAGCCGAGGGTGCCGTTCTTCAGCTCGGCGGCGACCTGGGCGTTGAGGTCGAAGGTGTCGATCTCGGCCTTGCTGCCCGCGTCGCTCCTCGCCTTCACGGCGGTGTCGGCGTACGGGGCACCCAGGGTGACGACGGAGTCGATGGACCTGTCGGCCTGAAGCTTGGCCTCGATGGCGGACTGGACGTCGGGCATGTCGGTGCCGTTGACGTAGAGCTTCTGCAGCGTGCCGCGGAAGGCCCTGGCGACGCCGTCGCAGCGCTGCTCGTGGCCGACGTTGCCCTGCTCGTGCAGCACGCACAGGGCCTTCTTCTTCCCGCGCCTGTTCAGCTCGTCGCCGACGGCCTCGCCGGCGATGGTCTCGTCCTGGCCTATGTGGGTGAGAGCGCCGAAGGCCTTGGACTCCTCGGAGCCGGAGTTCACCGTGACGACCGGGATGCCGGCCTTCTCGGCGCGGGCCACGGCGGCCTTCATGGCGTCGGGCTTGGCCAGGGTGACGATGATGCCGTCGACCTTCTTGTCGACCGCCGCGTCCACGAGCTGCGCCTGCTGCTGGGCCTGGTCGTCGTGCGAGTACAGGAAGTTGATGTTGTCCTTGACGGCGGCCTGCTTGGCACCGCTCTGCACGATGTCCCAGAAGGTGTCGCCGTCTCCCGAGTGGGTGATCATCGCGAAGGTCCAGCGCGGTGTGTTCACCGCCGCTCTCCCCTGGGCCGCGGCGGCCTTGCGGGCGTCCTCGGCCCGCTTGCCTCCGGTGCTGCTGCAGGCTGCCAAGGACATCGAAAGTGCCCCCGTCAGCGCCATGACTGCCCAGGTCCGAAACCGTGCCACGAGGCGGTGCCCCTTCTTGCCGTGTTCGTACGTACGGAAGGGGCCGGTGATCAGCTCAGCGGCCCCAAACGCTCCAGTATCGAACACGGGTGACACTCATGACACAGCCGGGGAGCAGGCGTCCGCCTGAATGTCCGGACATTGCGACGAACGCAGCTCGCCGGTCAGGGCCGGACGAGCAGCTGGAACTCGAAGGAGTAGCGGGTCGGCCGGTAGGTGTGATCGCCGAACTCGACCGCGCGGCCGGTGTCGTCGAAGGTGGTGCGCTGCATGGTGAGCAGCGGCGCACCCTCGGCCTCCGCGAGCCGCTCGGCCTCGGCCGCCGTGGCGGCGCGGGCGCCGATGGACTGGCGTGCGCTGTGCAGGGTGATCCCGGCCGAACGCATCAGCCGGTACAGGCCGGTCGCCTCCAGCTGGCCGGTGTCCAGGTCGAGCAGGCCGGGCGGGAGATGGTTGGTCAGGTACGCCATCGGCTCGGCGTGCGCGAGGCGCAGCCGCTCGATGCGGTGCACGTCGCTGCCCTCGGGGACGCCGAGCGCGGCGGCGACCTCGGCGGAGGCCGGCACGACGGTGTTGACCAGCACCCTGGTCGCGGGGCGCTGGCCGGCCGCCTCCAGATCGTCGTAGAGACTGCTCAGCTCCAGCGGGCGCTTGACCTGGCTGTGCACCACCTGCGTGCCGACGCCGCGACGGCGTACGAGGAGCCCCTTGTCGACGAGGGACTGGATGGCCTGGCGGACCGTCGGCCGGGACAGGCCGAGCCGCGCGGCCAGCTCGATCTCGTTGCCCAGCAGGCTGCCGGGGGTGAGGCTGCCGTGCTCGATCGCGGCCTCCAGCTGCTGGGAGAGCTGGAAGTACAACGGCACCGGGGAGCTACGGTCCACATGGAGGTCGAGCGACACGGTGGGGTCCACATCTGGTTTCGGCACGGGGCCGAGCGTAGCCCCGTGGCCGGTTGACGGGAAGTTGTGTAGTCCGATTGTCCGGACATACGCATTGACAGCGCACGGGCTCCGCCCTCACTTTGTTTCCATGCGCATCGGGGTCATCGGTACGGGCCGCATCGGCACCCTTCACGCGAGGACGCTGAGCCGTCACCGCGAGGTCGGATCGCTGATCCTGACCGACACGGATCCGGCCCGGGCACAGGGACTGGCACACCGGCTGGGCGAGACGGCGGCGCCGGGTGTGGACGAGATCTTCAAGTGGGGCGTGGACGCGGTGGTGATCACCACGGCGACGTCGGCACACGCCGAACTGATCGGTCGGGCAGCGCGTTCGGCCCTGCCGGTCTTCTGCGAGAAGCCGATCGCGCTCGACCTGCCGGGCACGCTGCAGGCGCTCGCCGAGGTGGAGACGGCGGGCACGATCCTGCAGATGGGGTTCCAGCGGCGCTTCGACGCGGGATACGCCGGCGCCCGCGAGGCCGTGCGCTCGGGACGCCTCGGCCGGCTGCACACCGTGCGCGCGATGACCTGCGACCAGTCCCCTCCACCCGCCGACTGGCTGCCGCTGTCCGGCGGGCTGTTCCGGGACACGCTGATCCACGACTTCGACGTGCTGCGCTGGGTGACGGGCCGTGAGGTGGCCGACGTGTACGCCACCGGGTCCGACGCCGGGCCCCCGATGTTCCGCGAGGCCGGTGACGTCGGCACGGGCGCGGCGCTGCTCACGCTGGACGACGGCACGCTCGCCACGGCCACGGCGACCCGGCTGAACGGCGCCGGGTACGACGTGCGCATGGAGCTGGCCGGGGAAGCGGACACGGTCGTGGTCGGCCTGGACGACCGTACGCCGCTCGCGTCCACCGAGCCGACCGGGCCGCCGCCCGCGGACAAGCCGTGGCCGGGCTTCCTGGAGCGGTTCGGGCCCGCGTACGAGGCCGAGCTGAACGCCTTCGTCGACGTGGTGCGCGGCGATCGCCCCAACCCGTGCGACGGCCACGAGGCCCTGCAGGCCCTGCGGTTGGCCGAGGCCTGCGAGATCTCCCGGCGCGAGCGGCGCCCGGTGTCCCTCACGGAGCTCCCGGACCGGGCACGGCCGTCGCAGGGCTGATGCGGGGGCCGCGTACGACCGATGCCGAGGGCCTCTTACGACCGTTACGGCGGGCGCCGCGTATCACCGTTGCTGCAGGCGCCCCGCACGACCGTCACCGCCGACTCCGCCCGTGCCGTGTGCGCGCCGCACGACAGTGCCACGGGCGCCGCGTACGACCGTTGCCGCGGGCACCGCCCACGACCGCTGCCTCAAGTGCCTCGCGCAGCCGCACGCACCACGCACGACCCTTGCCGCGGGCACCTCGCACAGACCGTAGCCGCCGGCGCCGCCCACGACCGCTGCCGCAAGCGGCTGACGCACCCGCAGCCGCGCGCGCCACGCACGACCGCAGACGTCGGCGCCACGCACCACCATCGCCGCCGGCGACAGGCACCACCGTAGCCGCCGGCGCCGCCCACGACCGCTGCCACAAGTGCCTCGCGCAGCCGCAGCCGCGCGCGCCACGCGCCACCGCAGACGTCGGCGGCACGCACCACCATTGCCGCCGGCGCCGTCTACGACGGTTGCCGCGGGCGCCACGCACGGCCGCAGCCGCCGGCTCGCCCCACCACCGTGTCGCAGGCGCCACGCACGACCGTGGTGGGGGCTGTGCCTGCGGCCGTTGTCGCGGGCCCGCGCGCAGGTGGTGTCAGCTGCTGGTCACCAGCGGACCGGGAGGCTGCGCATCCCTCTCATCAGGAGGCCGGGCAGCCACTCGCCCGGTGTGCCGTCGAGTTCGAGGGCGGGGGCGCGCTCCAGGAGGGTGCCGATGGCCGTGCGGCCCTCCAGGCGGGCCAGAGGTGCGCCGAGGCAGTAGTGGATGCCGTGGCCGAAGGCGAGGTGGCCGCGGGTGTCGCGGCGGATGTCGAACCGGTCCGGGTCGCCGTAGCGCTCGCCGTCGCGCTGGGCCGCGGTGAGGCTGATCACCACATGGGTGCCCTTCGCGATGGCCGCGCCGGCGATCTCCAGGGGTTCGGCGGCGAACCGGTAGGTGGCGCTCTGCACGGGGCCTTCGTAGCGCAGCATCTCCTCGACGGCGCCGTCCAGGAGGGTCATGTCGGCGCGCAGGGCCGCGAGTTGGCCGGGGTGGGTCAGGAGGGCGTGGACGCCGTTGCCGATGAGGTTGACGGTGGTCTCGTGGCCGGCGATCAGCAGCAGGAAGGCCATGCCGCGCAGTTCGTGTGCGGAGAGCCGGTCGCCGTCCTCGGCAGTGGTGCGGATCAGATCGCTCAGCAGGTCGTCGGTGGGGCCGGAGGAGCGCTTGTCCTCGATCAGCTCGGTGAGGTACTCACCGAGCTGGACGATCGCCTCGTAACCCGTCTGCCCGTTGGTGGGCGCGACCACCTCCGTGGACATCTTGCGGAACTCCTCGCGGTCCATGCCCGGCACGCCGAGGAGTTCGCAGATGACGGTGATCGGCAGCGGGTAGGCGAGGGCGGCGATGAGGTCGGCGCGGCCGGCCGGGAGCATCTCGTCCAGCAGTTCGTCGGTGATCTGCTGGATCCTCGGGCGCAGCTGCTCCACCCGGCGCATCGTGAACGCGCGCGTGACGAGGCCGCGCAGCCGGGTGTGCTGGGGCGGATCGGTGGTGAGCAGATGCCGGCCGATCATCTCCTCCTCCATGGCGGTCAGGCCGATCTTGCCGGTGTCCTTGGCCAGCCGGGGGTCGGCGAGGGCCGCCCGCGCCTCCTCGTACCCGACGACCAGCCAGGCGTCTTCCTCCCAGCCCGGCAGCCGGACGCGGTGCACGGGGCCCTGCTCGCGCAGCCGGGCGTACACCGGATGGGGATCCGTGCGCAGCGCGTCCCCCAACTCCCCAAGGTCGACCACGTGTTGCCTGCCCATCGCTCCCCTTCCGGACGCCCCCGAGGCACACCGGGCACCCCCGGTACCAGGACAACGCGCGGCGTACGCGCTTAGTGCCCGTCGTCCTCGAGGAGTCCGGCGTCGTACGCGAGCAACGCGATCTGGACGCGGTTGTCGAGGCCCAGCTTGGCGAGGATGCGCGAGACGTGCGTCTTGACGGTGGCCACGCTCATGAACAGCTCGGTGGCGATCGCCGCGTTGGCAAGGCCGCGGCCGACGGCGACGGCGACCTCGCGTTCGCGGTCGTTGAGGACGGCGAGCCGTTCACGCGCGCGTGCCTGGCGCGCGTCGGCGGCGCCGCCGGCCGCGTGCCGCATCAGCTGCCGGGTGACGGCGGGCGACAGCACGGGGTCGCCGGCCGCGACCCGGCGCACGGCGTCGACGATCTCGGCGGGCGGGGTGTCCTTCAGCACGAATCCGGCGGCGCCCGCGCGCAGGGCGTGCAGCACCTGCTCGTCGGCGTGGAAGGTGGTGAGCACCACGACCTGCGGGGCGTCGGCCCGGGCGCGCAGTCGCTCGGTCGCGGTGAGCCCGTCCACCGAGGGCATCCGGATGTCCATGAGGACGACGTCCGGCCGGGTGCGCGAGACGAGTTCCTCGGCCTGGGCGCCGTCCGCGGCCTCCCCGACGATCTCGATGTCCTCGGCCCCGCCGATCATCAGGGCCAGTCCGGCCCGTACGAGCGGGTCGTCGTCGACGAGGAGGAGTCTGATCGGCGTCATGGGCCATACGTAATCACGGTTGCGCGACTCGTGTTGCCCCCCGTGCCCGTCGGCGTCCGCGGCCGGCCCGGAGGTGCTCAGGGCGTCGGTGCCGTCCGGCCCCAGGGCAGCCAGGCCCGTACCTCGAACCCGCCGTCGGCCGTGCCGCCGTGCTCCAGCCGGCCGCCGGTCAGGGTCGCGCGTTCGGTGAGGCCGATCAGGCCCTGTCCGGAGCCGGGGACGGGCGTGGGCTCGCTGGTGGGCGCCGGGTTGGCGACCGTCACGGTCAGGCCCTCGCCGGGGGTGCCGGTGAGGCGCAGGGTGACCTCGGCGCCCGGGGCGTGTTTGCGGGCGTTGGTCAGGGCCTCCTGGGCGATGCGGTAGGCGGTGCGGCCGACGGAGGCGGGTACGGCGGCCGGGTCGGCGACGTGGTGCTCCAGGGTGACCTTCATGCCGGCCTCGCGGCACTCGGCGACGAGGGCGTCCAGCGCGGCCAGCGTCGGCTGGCGCCGTTCCCCGGCCGCGTCGTCGGACTCGCCGGCCCGCAGCACGCCGATGATCTCCCGCAGGTCCTGCAGCGCCTCGTGCGCGCTCTCCCGGATCACTCCGGCGGCCCGGGCGATCTCCTCGCGGGGCGCGTCCGGCCGGAACTCCAGCGCGCCCGCGTGCACGCTGAGCAGTGTGAGCCGGTGGGCGAGGACGTCGTGCATCTCCCGGGCGATGGCCTCGCGGGCGAGCCGCTGCGCCTGCTCGGCGCGCAGCCGCGCCTCGGTCTCCGCCCGGCGGGCCCGCTCGCGCAGGCTGAGCATCAGCAGCCGCTTGGAGCGCACGAACATGCCCCAGCCGATGACGGAGACGGCGAGCAGCACGACGAACACGACGGAAGCCGCGAAGGGCAGATCGGGGTCCGGGCGCAGCCAGTAGTAGACGGGTACGAGGGCGAGGTCGGCGCCGCCGATCCAGGCGACGTAGCGGAAGGGCCGGTGCACGGCGAGCGTGAACAGGGCGACCGCGCCGGCCCCGCCCGCCGTGGAGGACACGAACCCGACGGCGACCATCGCGACGGCGAGGCCGACGGGCCAGCGGCGGCGCAGCCAGACGGCGCCGCAGGACAGGGCGCCCAGCACCACGTCGGCGACGGCGAGGCCGCCGGGCACGTCCGCCTGGCGAAGGGTGACGGCGGACGCCAGGAAGAGGAACACGGCAAGCAGGAAGCAGCAGGTGTCGACGGCCCAGTCCCGTGCGGTGCGCCGGGGCCGGCGGCCGTCCGGGTCGAGCCCGTGCAGCAGGGCTGAGGGCAGCATCCACCGGCGGGGCCACGCCCCGCGCTCCACGGTGTGGTCGAGCCCGTTCTCTGTCACGGTCGACAAATCTACGCAGGCGCGGGGCACCGGCCGCACCGTGGAAGGTGATCGGCTACCAAAGTCGCGGACTCGTCGACTTTCGGCGGCACCACCGGACGAGCCTTGCCGACGGCCGGGACGTCCCCGTTCGCGTCCTGGAGGAGGCCGAGAGCGTCACCGCCCGACCGGACGGCGGACGACAGCGGGCCGCCGGGGCAACCCCGGCGGCCCGTTCCTGCGTTCGCGGGATCTGTCGCGCTGTTCCCCGGAGTCCTGTCGGCGTCCGGCTCAGCAGCCGAAGTCGACCAGGTCGAACGTGGCGTAGTGGTCGGAGGTGTAGTAGTCCTCCTGGGAGCCCTCACCGGTGACGATGCGCCGGGCACCGCGCGTGGGGGAACCGGGGGTGATCACCGTGTACTCGTGGTAGTAGCCGGAGGACTCGCTGGGCAGCACGCCCTCACGGTTGGTGAAGACGGTGCCGTCCTGCGAGTACGGGTACGGGCCGCCCTGGTCGATCAGGTCCAGGGTGTCGTGGGCCTGCGACGGCAGGTCGCCGTAGCAGATGCTGCCGACCGACGAGGCCGCGTCCGCCGTGGTGGCGGAGACGGTGCCGCCTACGAGAAGGGCGGACAGGAGCGCGGCTGCGGCGCTGATGCGAGTGACGCGTGGGGGGAATCTCATGCCCACCATGATGACGCGCGTAGACGTTGGCATGTCAACGACAAGATTGAAGATTTTCCCATCAAGACCCATGAGTTTTCGGGAAGTTAACCTGCCGCCCTGCGCCCCCACGCGGTCCCCACGAGCACCAGCGCACCACCCGCGAGAGCGAGTGCGCCGAGCCGCTCCCCACCGAGGGCGATACCCGCCGCGGCGGCCCACAGCGGCTCGGTGCCCAGCAGCAGCCCGACCCGGGACGGGGAGGTACGGCGGACCGCCCACATCTGCACGAAGAAGGCGAACACCGTGCACAGCACGGACAGGAACAGCAGCCCCGCCCAGTCCCGGGCGCCGAACCCGGCCGCGACCGACCAGGGCGCCGGACCGCCCGAGACCGCCGGCAGCAGGGCGAAGACGGCGACGGACGCGCCGAGTTGGACCGTGGTCAGCGGCAGCGCGCCGGCACCCTGGACTGCCCTGAGCCGGGACATGGCGAGGACGTGCAGCGTGCGGGCGAGCGCGGCGAACAGCATCAGCAGGTCACCGGCGCTCGGCCGGGTGAAGCCGCCGCCCTGGGTGAGCAGGACGACGCCGAGCACCGACAGCAGCGCCGCGCCGAGGAAGGCCGGGGTGGGCCGGGTGCGGGTGACGGCGGCCTCGGCGAGCGGGGTGAAGACCATGGTGAGGCTGATGATCAGACCGGCGTTGGTCGCCGAGGTGTGCACCACGCCGTAGGTCTCCAGCAGGAAGATGCCGCTGAGGATCAGGCCGAGCAGGGCCGCGCCGCGCCACTGGGCGCCGCTCAGCGCCCGCAGGGCCCGGCGGCCGGCGACGGCCAGCACCGGTACGGCGAGCGCGAACCGCAGCACGAGCACCGCGAGGACCGTGCGCGCGGTGGTGATCTCCTTGGCCGCGAGATAGCTGGCGCCCCAGCAGACGGCGACGAGCAGGACGGGCAGGTCGGTGTGCCAGGCACGGCGGGGCGCGACGGCGGCACCCGGTACGGCGATCGACGACATGGGGCGGCTCTCCCGGTCTCCGAAAAGGGGTGCGGAGACATCGGTGGCTCGCACGGGGCGCGATCACCGTACCGGCGGGGACGATCTTCGGCCAGGGGTTTGTGCGCGCGCCTCAGGCGGCTTCGGGAGTGCCTCGGGCGTGTCTTCGGGGAGCGCCTCAGGCGTCTTCCGGGAGTTCGTACGACCCGTACTCGGGGCTCCCCGCGAGGTCGTACGACTGGATGGAGACGCCCGCGCCCGTGACGCGGCCGCCGGTGTGCCGGAAGCTGGTGGGGACCGCGCCGTCGGTGAACAGGCGGCGTCCGGCGCCGAGGACGACCGGGAAGGTCAGCAGGTGCAGGGTGTCGAGGAGCCGGAGATCGATCAGGGAGCGGACCAGGGCGCCGCTGCCGTGGATCTGCAGTTCGCCGTCCGTGCGCTCCTTCAGGGCCTGCACCTCCTTGGCGACGTCGCCGCCGAGCACGCTGGTGCCGGACCACTCGGGAGCCTGGAGGGTGGAGGAGACGACGTACTTCGGGAGTGCGTTGAGGCGGGACGCGATCGGGTTGGCGGGGTCGGCGACCTTCGGCCAGTAGGAGGCGAAGATGTCGTAGGTACGGCGGCCGAGCAGGAAGGCGCCGGACCGGTCGAAGACCTCGGTGACGAAGCGGCCGAAGTCGTCGTCGCCGTACCAGAAGCTCCAGCCGCCGTGCGTGAAGCCGCCGCTGGTGTCCTCCTGGGGGCCGCCGGGCGCCTGGTACACGCCGTCGAGGGTGACGAAGACGGTGGAGACGAGCTTGCCCATGGCGGTGCCTTCTTCCGGGTGCGGGGTCTGTCGGTCATCAGCTCAGACCCCGCGGGCACCGGGAACTCATCGGTCCGGCCGCGGAGAGAACCGGGCTCAGCCGGCGTGGGTGGAGAACAGTCCGCCGGTCGGGCCCTGCTTGTCGCCGCCCTGGGCCTTCTTCAGCGCGTTGGCGAGGCTCTCGATGGTGAGGGACTGCAGGATCACCCGGCCGTTGCCCTCCAGGGTGGCCAGGGACAGGCCCTCGCCGCCGAACACCGCGTTCATGATCCCCTGGCGGTTGAGGCCGCCGACGCGCTGGACGCCGTACTGGATGCCCTCCTCGAAGGCGACCACACAGCCGGTGTCCACCTCGATGCGGCCGCCGAAGTCCGCCGGGTTGAGGTCGATGAAGTTGCCCGCACCGGCGATGATCACCGTGCCGTACCCGGTGAACTTCTCCAGGATGAAGCCCTCGCCGCCGCTCATGCCGGTGCGGGCGCCGGCGAAGGCGATGCCGAAGTCGACGGTGGACTCGGCGGCCACGAAGGCGTCCTTCTCGGCGAACCACGCGCGCGTGCCGTCGAGTTCCAGCGCGCGCATCTCGCCCGGGAGCACGCCGGCGAAGCCGACCGTGCCCTCGCCGCCCTGGGAGGTGAAGTACTGGAACGCCAGCGACTCGCCCGCGAGCATGCGCTGGCCGACCTGCATGGCGGTGCCCATGGCCTGGCGGAGCAGGCCGCCCATGCCGCCGCTCCCGCCGCCCTGCGTCTGCTGCCCGCCGTTTCCGGACGGGGTGGACAGCCGCGTCTCCATGGTCACGTTCGTCGTCTTGAACAGGAACTTTCCGGCCTCGCAGTACACGGTCTGGCCGGGCTGCAGGTTGACGACCGCCATCTGCATGGCGTTGCCGACGATCTCTTGCTGAAGGGTCACGCGGGAAGAACGCGGGGGACGCACCCGTAAGTTCCACAGGACCGGAAACGGATCCTTGTGGGTGACGCGCGGGGCGCCCCGGTGCTGTCCGGGCCGGGGCGCCCCACGCGGGTACGGGGTGGGTCAGCCGCCCAGTTCCTGGTGCCGGGCGGCGAGGCCGGCCGCGCCCTGCTCGGTCAGGGAGCCGTACAGGCGCAGGCGGGAGATGCCGCCGTCGGGGAAGATGTCGATCCGCGCGTGCGTGCCGACCGCGGGCTCCGGGAGGACGAACCGGTGGTTGGTGTCGGGCTGGAGGCGGGTGCGCGGGACGATCTGCGTCCAGTCACCGTTCTCGCCGTCCTTCACGGACACCGACGCCCAGCCGGCGCTGTTGCCCTTCAGATAGGCCGTGTCGATCTCGATCGCGCGGATCTGCGACTGGGCGGTCAGCTGGTAGCGGATCCAGTCGTTGCCCTGGTCGCGCCGGCGGCGGGTCTCCCAGCCGTCGTCCATCTTGCGGGAGCGGCCCGGCTGGATGGTGTTGGTGGCCGGGGAGTAGAAGAGGTCGGAGGCGTCCTCGACCCGGCCGCCGTTCTCCAGGGCGGCCACGTCGAAGGTGCCGAGGACGGCCAGCCACTCGGGGTCCGGGACGACTTCGCCGTACACGCGCAGGCGCGCGATGCCGCCGTCGGGGTGCTGGTTGACGCGCAGGTGGGTGAAGCGCTGCTCGACGGCGACGGCGAAACCGTTCGCCGCGTGGCCGCCGACGGCGGTGCGCGGGACGATCGTCGTCCACTTCACGTCCTCGCCCAGCAGCTCCTCCGGGGACGGCGAGCCCGGTACGGACGTGCCCTCGACGGAGACCGCCTGCGGGTAGTTGCCGCGGAAGTGGGCGGTGTCGACGACGATCCCGCGGATCACCCCGGGCGCGCCGAGGCGGACCAGCGCCCAGTCGTGGTCCTCGGCGGTCGGCCAGGGGTGCTCGGCGGAGGCGCCGCGCCGGCGGCGGGTCTCCCAGCCGTCCATGACCTTGCCCTTGTGCCCGAAGTGCTCGGGGTCGAACTCGGCCGGCTCGGGCACCAGGAGGTTCTCCCGCTGGGCGAAGAACTCGTCGTTGGCGGCGATGACACCGGCGCCGAGCTGCCGGTCGGCGAGGTTGGCGTACTGGGTGAAGGGGAAGTCGGCGGTGCGGTAGTCCGCGTACGGGTCGCCGCCTCCGTAGGGGTTCGCGTCGCCGGTGAAGCTCTGTGTCGCCGTCACGGGGATCAGGGGGTCCTTTCTGGAGTCGGCCGGTTGCGGGTGCGGGGGTGGCTTACTGGGGGCGGGCGAGCAGCGTGCCCTTCGGGTCGGTGAACTCGCCGTCCGCGACGATGCGTTCGCCGCGCAGCCAGGTGGACTTCACGACGCCGTACAGGGTCTTGCCGGCGTACGCGGTGACACGGTTGCGGTGCTGGAGGCCGGCCGGGTCGACGGTGAAGCTCTCGTCGGGGGCGAGGACCGCGAAGTCGGCGTCGCGGCCGGGGGCGATGGCGCCCTTGCGCGCGTCGAGGCCGACCAGGGCGGCGGTCTTCGTGGACATCCAGCGCACGACGTCCTCCAGGCCGTGACCACGCGCGCGTGCCTCGGTCCATACGGCGGAGAGGCTGAGCTGCAGGCCGGAGATGCCGCCCCAGGCTGTGGCGAAGTCGTCGGTCTTCAGGTCGGCGGTGGACGGCGAGTGGTCGGTGACGACGCAGTCGATGGTGCCGTCGGCCAGCGCCTCCCACAGCAGGTCCTGGTTGGCGGCCTCGCGGATGGGCGGGCAGCACTTGAACTCGCTGGCGCCGTCCGGGACTTCCTCGGCGGTCAGGGTGAGGTAGTGCGGGCAGGTCTCCACGGTGATCCGGACGCCCTCGGCGCGGGCGGCGCGGATCAGCGGCAGCGCGTCGCTGGAGGACAGGTGCAGCACGTGCACGCGCGCGTGGAGGCGGCGGGCCTGCGCGACGAGGTTGGCGATGGCCGTGTCCTCGGCGTCGCGCGGGCGGGAGGCGAGGAAGTCGGCGTACCTGGGGCCGCCGTGCTGCGGGGCGGCGGCGAGGTGGTGCGGGTCCTCGGCGTGCACGATCAGCAGGCCGTCGAAGCCGGCGATCTCCGCCAGGGACCGGCCGAGCTGGTCCTGGTCGAGGTGCGGGAACTCGTCGACGCCGGACGGGGACAGGAACGCCTTGAAGCCGAAGACACCGGCGTCGTGCAGCGGGCGCAGGTCCTTGACGTTGTCGGGCAGGGCTCCGCCCCAGAAGCCGACGTCGATGTGCGCCTTGTCGGCGGCCACCTCCCGCTTCACGCGCAGGTTGTCGACGGTCGTGGTCGGCGGGAGGGAGTTGAGCGGCATGTCGACCAGCGTGGTGATGCCGCCGGCCGCCGCCGCGCGGGTGGCGGTCCAGAAGCCCTCCCACTCGGTGCGGCCCGGGTCGTTGACGTGCACGTGGGTGTCGACCAGGCCGGGCAGCAGGACGTGGTCGCCGAAGTCCTCCAGCCGAGCGCCGGCCGGGACCTGGGCGTCGTACGGCAGGACGGCCGTGATCCTCCCGGCGGACACGGTGACCGTGGCGGCCCGCGCCCCTTCCGGAGTGATGACGCGCGTCGAGCGCAGGACCAGTTCAGCCTCGGACACCCGAACCCCTCTCTGTACCGCCGTTTTACGCCCCGGAAAAGGGGATTTACACTCACGTAACGGAATTCAACGTTCTGTTGAAGGAGTCTTCACCCCCACTCCCCCGCCGTCAAGAGGCACACTTCTGGGCAGCGCTCAGCCGGCTCCCACTCTGGACGTTTCCACAAAGCGGAATTAGAATTCCAGCAAGCAGAACGTAGCTACGTACAAGCAGGGAGCCAACCGGCTGCCGGGTAGGCTTCTCACCTCTTGCCAGTCCCGAAAGGAACGCGCCGTGCCGACGTCCAGGGCCAGCACCAACGACTCCGCCAAACCCTCCGCCGCGGGCGGGGTCCAGTCCCTGGAGCGCGCCTTCGACCTGCTCGAGCGGATGGCGGACGCGGGCGGCGAGGTCGGCCTGAGCGAGCTGTCCGCGACCAGCGGGCTGCCGCTGCCGACCATCCACCGGCTGATGCGCACGCTGGTCGCCTGCGGATACGTCCGCCAGCAACCGAACCGGCGCTACGCGCTCGGCCCCCGGCTGATCCGGCTCGGCGAGTCCGCGTCCCGGCTGCTCGGCACGTGGGCGCGGCCGTATCTCGCGCGGCTGGTCGAGGAGACCGGCGAGACCGCGAACATGGCGCTGCTGGACGGCGACGAGATCGTGTACGTGGCCCAGGTGCCGTCGAAGCACTCGATGCGGATGTTCACCGAAGTGGGCCGGCGGGTGCTCCCGCACTCCACCGGCGTGGGCAAGGCGCTGCTGGCCGGCGTGCCGGACGACGAGGTACGCGCCCTGCTGTCCCGTACGGGGATGCCGGCCGCGACGGAGAAGACGATCACTACGCCCGATGGCTTCCTGGCCGCGCTGGAGGACGTACGGCGGCTTGGGTACGCCGTGGACGACAACGAGCAGGAGATAGGGGTCCGGTGCCTCGCGGTGTCCGTGCCGGAGTCTCCGACGGCCGCGGCGATCTCCATCTCGGGGCCGGCCGGGCGGGTCACCGAGGAGGCCACGGAGAAGATCGTGCCGGTGTTGCAGCAGATCGCCCTTGAGTTGTCCCAGGCCTTGGCGAGTTCGGGCACCTGAGAGCCCGGGGGCATGGCCCGTCGGCGGGTGCGGGTGCCTCGTGGTTGTTCGCGGCCACGCGGCGGAGCCGCATATTGATGCAGCCCCTCGCCCCAGGGGGTCGCAGTCAGCCCCTCTGCATCGGTTCCCCGAAAAGATCCACCGCCTCCCGGACCTCGCTCAGGCCCCTCGCCAGCGCGCTCACCGAGCCGATCGCCCCAGCGATCAGTAACAGGGAGCTGCGCAGGCGCGGGATTTCCGGTGCGCCGCCCACGGCCATCGCCGCCAGCGTCGCCAGTTCGTCCTCGGCTATGCCCCGGTCGGGGAAGTCGGACGGGAGCAAGGCGAGTTCGCGGCGCAGCCGGGACACCGCGGTCCGCAGTTCCGACACTCTCGGATCCTCGTCGCTGCCGGTCACTGGCCTCTGCCCCAAGCTCCGCAACACAGCCCTCCCCCTCACACTCCGTCGTGCGCGGGCCAGTAAACGCCACCGCGTCCGGGAGCGCCACAGGGCGGACCGAAATTCAGCCCAAGGAAAGCGGCCGCCGCACCGCCCGTCAGGTATGCAGGACGCATGACGGACAACCATCACGAGGAGGTCGCCGGGCTGCTGCTCGCCGCCGGCGGGGGCAGACGGCTCGGCGGGCGCCCCAAGGCGCTGCTGGAGCACCGGGGCCGCCCTCTGGTCGAGCACGCGGTCGGCGTGCTGCGCGCGGCCGGATGTGCGCGGGTGCACGTCGTGCTGGGCGCGCGCGCCGAGGACGTGCGGGCGCGGGCCGATCTGCGCGGCTGCGTGCTCGTGGACAACCCCGACTGGACCGAGGGCATGGGCTCCTCGCTGCGCGCGGGACTGGCCTCCCTGGCCGGTACGGGGGTGCGCGCGGCCCTGGTGAGTCTCGTCGACCAGCCGGGCATCGGACCGGCGGCCGTGACGCGGGTGCTCGGCGCCTACGAGGACGAGAAATCGCTGGTCTCGGCCGCCTACGACGGCACCCGGGGGCATCCGGTGCTCTTCGGCGCGGCCCACTGGGCGGACATCGCGGCGACCGCCACCGGGGATCGTGGCGCTCGCACGTACCTGAAGGACCACGCGGCTCAGATCCGGCTCGTGGAGTGCGCGGACGTGGCCGAGCCGTACGACATCGACACCGAGGCCGACCTGCGCCACCTTGAGTGAAGGAGGTGGCACTGGGCGCCACCTTGCCTCGACTCAGAGAATCTCGACATCAACAAACCATTGAAGTTCCACAATGAGGAAACTACTATCCACTGATCAGAAGCGCCTGCCCGCACAGTCGGCGCTGATTGCCCTATTCGTGCCACTAGGCACCCGGTGCCACCGCTGAAGGAAGTGACAGCTCATGTCCGCACCAGCGCCGTCCCCGCTGGCCATCGTCGACGCCGAGCCCCTGCCCCGGCAGGAAGAGGTCCTCACGGACGCGGCGCTCGCCTTCGTGGCGGAGCTGCACCGGCGGTTCACCCCGCGCCGTGACGAACTCCTCGCCCGCCGGGCCGAGCGCCGCGCCGAGATCGCCCGCACCTCCACGCTCGACTTCCTCCCCGAGACGGCCGCGATCCGCGCGGACGACTCCTGGAAGGTCGCCCCGGCCCCGGCCGCGCTGAACGACCGGCGCGTCGAGATCACCGGCCCCACCGACCGCAAGATGACCATCAACGCGCTCAACTCGGGCGCGAAGGTCTGGCTCGCCGACTTCGAGGACGCCTCCGCGCCCACCTGGGAGAACGTGGTCCTCGGCCAGCTCAACCTGATCGACGCCTACACCCGCAGCATCGACTTCACCGACCCGAAGTCGGGCAAGTCCTACGCCCTGCGCCCGAACGAGGAGCTGGCGACGGTCGTCATGCGCCCGCGCGGCTGGCACCTGAACGAGCGTCACCTGCTCGACGCCGACGGCCACGCCGTCCCGGGTGCCTTCGTCGACTTCGGCCTGTACTTCTTCCACAACGCCCAGCGGCTGCTGGAGCTCGGCAAGGGCCCGTACTTCTACCTGCCGAAGACGGAGTCGCACCTGGAGGCCCGCCTCTGGAACGACGTGTTCGTCTTCGCCCAGGACTACGTCGGCACCCCGCAGGGCACCATCCGCGCCACCGTCCTGATCGAGACGATCACGGCGGCGTACGAGATGGAGGAGATCCTCTACGAACTCCGCGACCACGCCTCCGGGCTGAACGCGGGCCGCTGGGACTACCTGTTCTCCATCGTGAAGAACTTCCGTGACGGCGGCGCCAGGTTCGTCCTGCCGGACCGCAACGCGGTCACGATGACGGCCCCGTTCATGCGGGCGTACACCGAACTCCTCGTCCGCACCTGCCACAAGCGCGGCGCGCACGCGATCGGCGGCATGGCGGCGTTCATCCCGTCCCGTCGCGACGCCGAGGTCAACAAGGTCGCCTTCGAGAAGGTCCGCGCCGACAAGGACCGCGAGGCGAACGACGGTTTCGACGGCTCCTGGGTCGCCCACCCCGACCTGGTCCCGATCGCCATGGAGTCCTTCGACCGGGTCCTCGGCGACAAGCCGAACCAGAAGGACCGGCTGCGCGAGGACGTCCACGTCGAGGCGGCCGACCTGATCGCGATCGACTCGCTGGCCGCGAAGCCGACGTACAACGGCCTCGTCAACGCCGTCCAGGTCGGCATCCGGTACATCGAGGCCTGGCTGCGCGGGCTCGGCGCGGTCGCCATCTTCAACCTGATGGAGGACGCGGCCACCGCCGAGATCTCCCGCTCCCAGATCTGGCAGTGGATCAACGCGGGCGTCGAGTTCGACAACGGCGACAAGGCCACGCCGGAGCTGGCCCGCAAGGTCGCCGCCGAGGAGCTGTCCGACATCCGCAAGGAGATCGGCGAGCAGGCCTTCGCCGCCGGCCACTGGCAGGAGGCCCACGACCTGCTGCTGAAGGTCTCCCTGGACGAGAACTACGCCGACTTCCTCACCCTGCCGGCGTACGAGCAGCTCAAGGGCTGACGCCTACGCGGGGCTGTCCGAGTGGCCCAGGGGCTTTCCCGGGGCCACTCGGTCGCGTACGAGGCGCTTGACCGCCGTGGGCTCCGGGAAGCCCTGCTCGCGCCGGTCCCAGACGACCTCGTCGTTCACCCGGACGACGAAGACGCCCCCGGTGCCGGGCCTGAGCGACAGCTCGGTCAGCTCGGCCTCGAAGGTGGTGAGCAGTTCCTGCGCCAGCCAGGCGGCGCGGGGCAGCCAGCGGCACTGTGTGCAGTACTCGATCTGAACGCGCCAAGTCATCCGATGTGCCTCATCCCAGGTGCACCGACCAGTCCTGTTCCGCCGCCGGCTTGCCGTGCAGGTCGGGGACGCGCTTGAGCCAGGCCGGACGGCCCGCCTGTGTCTTCTCCGCGCGGGCGGCCTCCTCGGCCGCGAGTTCCTCGCGACTGGGGAAGTCGCCGGGCAGCCACTCGGGCGAGAGCCGTACGCGCGCGAGGAGGTAGTCGACGTAGGCGTCCCGGACGTCGTCCGGCGTCGCGAACCCGGCGTCCTCGGCGAGCCAGGCGTCCGGCACCTCCGCGACGATCCCGCGCAGCAGCTCCTCGGTCACCCGGGGAGCCAGTTCCGCGTCGGCGGCGCGGACGTCGGGGCCGTAGTGACCGAGCGCGTGATGGCGGAAGTCGTACTTCTTGCCCGGTGTCGTGGTGTCCCACCGGTGGTGGAAGACCAGGGCGGCGCCGTGGTCGATGAGCCACAGGCGGGGCGGTACGGTGCCGAGCGTCGGCCAGACCATGAGGTTGGAGCTGTGGACCGTGCGGTCGACGTTGACGGTCAGCGCGTCCAGCCAGACGATCCGGCCCGCCTCCAGCGGGTCCACGGGGAAGCTCCGCGCGATCTCCGGGGTGAAGTCGCAGGCGCCCGGCAGGTAGTCCATGCCGAGGTTCACGCCCGCGCTCGCCCCGTGCAGCTCCCGCACCTCCTGGTGCGGCTCCTCGGCGGCGATCGCGGGGTCGAAGTGGACGAGGACCAGCTCGGGGAAGCGCAGGCCGAGCACGCGGGCGAGCTCGCCGACGATCACCTCTGCGACCAGCGCCTTGTGCCCCTGTGCCGAAGCGGTGAACTTGACGACGTACGTGCCGAGGTCATCGGCCTCGACGACGCCGGGGACGGAGCCACCGGAGTGGAGGGGGGCGACGTAGCGGGTTGCAGCGACCTCTCTCAGCATCCTCGAAGGTCCCCTCGCCCGTCTGCCTCACGTTCATGAGCATAGTAACCGAGCGTGACAGCCGGGAGGAGTGCCGGAGCCGTCTTCGGCGGGTGTTACTTGGCCCCCCAGCGGGCCGGACCCATCTGGCGGGACATGATCGTGACGAGTTCGTAGGCAATGTGGGAGGCGGCGACGGAGGTGATCTCGGCGTGGTCGTAGGCGGGGGCGACCTCGACGAGGTCGGCGGAGACCAGGCGGCAGTCGGACAGACCACGGATGATCTCGAGCAGTTCGCGTGAGGTGAGACCGCCGGCCTCCGGGGTGCCGGTTCCCGGGGCGTGCGAGGGATCGAGGACGTCGATGTCGACGGAGATGTAGAGCGGACGTTCGCCGACGCGCTCGCGCAGCTGCTGGACCACCTCGTCGACGCCGCGTCGCATCACGTCCGCGGAGCTCACGATGCCGAAGCCCAGCTTGGCGTCCTCGGCCAGGTCGTCCTGGTGGTAGATCGGGCCTCGGATGCCCACGTGGGACAGGGCCGAGGTGTCGAGGATGCCCTCTTCGACCGCGCGGCGGAACGGTGTGCCGTGGGCGTACTGCACACCGAAGATGGAGTCCCAGGTGTCCAGGTGGGCGTCGAAGTGCAGCAGAGCCACGGGACCGTGCCGGCGCGCCACGGCCCGCAGCAGGGGCAGGGCGATGGTGTGGTCGCCGCCCAGCGTCATCAACCGCGCGCCGGTGCCGAGCAGTTCGTCCGCGGCGGCCTCGATGGTCTCCACCGCCTCCTCGACGTTGTACGGGTTGGCGGTGATGTCTCCGGCGTCCGCCACCTGGGCGAAGTGGAACGGGTAGACCTGCTGGGCCGGGTTGTACGGGCGCAGCTGGCGCGACGCCTCGCGGATGGCGTTGCCGCCGAAGCGGGCCCCGGGCCGGTAGGAGACGCCCGAGTCGTACGGCACACCGACCACGGCGATGTCGGTGTCCTCGACCTCGTCCAGCCGGGGCACCCGGCCGAAGGTCGCCGGACCGGCGTAGTGGAGGGTCCGGTCGGACTCCTCCGGGCCGCGCGGCGGGACGATGCCGTTGGGGTGGGCGTTCATGGTGGGTCCAGGGCCTTTCTCGGGGTGGTCGGTGCGGTGGCGGCCCCCGGCGGGGCCGCCTTCGAAGTGCGCCGTCAGATAGGGGGGTTGCCGTGCTTGCGGGCCGGCAGGTCGGCGTGCTTCGTGCGCAGCACGGCGAGCGCACGGATCAGCACCTCGCGGGTGTCGGCGGGGTCGATGACGTCGTCGACCAGGCCGCGTTCCGCCGCGTAATAGGGGTGCATCAGCTCGGACTTGTACTCCTTGACCATGCGCTCGCGCATGGCCTCGGGGTCGTCGGCCTCGGCGATCTGGCGGCGGAAGACGACGTTCGCCGCGCCTTCCGCGCCCATCACCGCGATCTCGTTGGTCGGCCAGGCGTAGGTCAGGTCCGCGCCGATGGACTGGGAGTCCATGACGATGTAGGCGCCTCCGTACGCCTTGCGCAGGATCAGCGAGATCCGCGGCACGGTCGCGTTGCAGTACGCGTACAGCAGCTTGGCACCGTGCCGGATGATGCCGTTGTGCTCCTGGTCGACGCCCGGGAGGAACCCCGGTACGTCCAGCAGCGTGATCAGCGGGATGTTGAAGGCGTCGCACATCTGGACGAAGCGGGCCGCCTTCTCGGACGCCTCGATGTCCAGGACGCCCGCCAGCACCCGGGGCTGGTTGGCGACGACACCGACGACCTGACCGTCGAGGCGGGCCAGGGCGACGATGACGTTGGCCGCCCAGCGCTCGTGGACCTCCATGAACTCGCCGTCGTCGACGATCTCCTGGATGACCTCGCGCATGTCGTACGGCCGGCTGCCGTCCACCGGCACGAGCTTCAGCAGGACGTCGGAGCGGCGGTCGGCGGGGTCGTCGCCGGCTACGTCCGGTGGCATCTCGCGGTTGTTCTGCGGCAGGAGTGACAGCAGGTACCGCACCTCGGCGATGCAGGTCTCCTCGTCGTCGTACGCGAAGTGGCAGACACCGGAGGTCTCCGCGTGGACGTCGGCGCCGCCGAGCCCGTTCTGGGATATCTCCTCACCCGTGACCGCCTTGACCACGTCCGGG
>NZ_JAJHNP010000068.1 GCF_020819595.1 Streptomyces barringtoniae | reverse complement strand
CTCGGCACGCTCCTGCCCGTAGGTGGCGAGCAGCGCCTGCGCCTCGATCGGGTCACCCAGCGTCGTACCCGTACCGTGCGCCTCCACCACGTCGACGTCCGACGCCGACAACTGGGCGTGGGCGAGCGCCTGCCGGATCACCCGCTGCTGCGACGGACCGTTCGGCGCCGTCAGACCATTGCTCGCACCGTCCTGGTTGACCGCCGAGCCGCGGACCACCGCCAGCACCGGGTGCCCGTTACGGCGGGCGTCCGAGAGCCGCTCGACCAGGAGCATGCCCACGCCCTCACCCCAGCCGGTGCCGTCCGCACCCGCCGCGAAGGCCTTCACCCGGCCATCGGCCGCAAGACCACGCTGCCGACTGAAGTCGATGAAGGTGCCGGGTGTCGACATCACGGTCACACCGCCGGCCAGGGCCAGCTCGCACTCACCGCTGCGCAGCGCCTGGATCGCCCAGTGCAGGGCGACCAGGGAGGACGAGCAGGCCGTGTCCACCGTAACGGCGGGGCCTTCGAGGCCGAAGACGTAGGCGAGCCGTCCGGAGACCACACTCGCCGCGTTGCCCGTGCCCAGGTGCCCCTCGAGCCCCTCGGGGTCTTCCAGGAGGAGCGAGAGGTAGTCCTGGCCGTTGGTGCCCACGAACACGCCGGCCTGGCTGCCGCGCACGGTCGCCGGGTCGATCCCGGCCCGTTCGAACGCCTCCCAGGTGGTCTCCAGAAGCAACCGCTGCTGCGGGTCCATGGCGAGCGCCTCACGCGGGCTGATCCCGAAGAACCCCGGGTCGAAGTCGCCCGCGTCGTAGAGGAATCCGCCCTCACGCGCGTACGAGGTGCCGGGCGCTTCGGGGTCCGGGTTGTAGAGGCGTTCGACGTTCCAGCCGCGGTCGAGGGGCAGACCGGAGACGGCGTCCGCGCCGGAGACGAGGAGCTGCCAGAGGTCCTCCGGCGACCGTACGCCGCCCGGGAAGCGACAGCTCATCGCCACGATCGCGATCGGATCGTCCGCCGAATGCCCCGCTCGCGGCACCGGGCCGAGGGCCACCGCCCGGGTGCCGACCAGTTCGGTCCACAGGTGATCGGCCAGCGCGGCCGGAGTCGGATGGTCGAACACCAGCGTCGTCGGGAGCCGCAGGTCGCTCGCGGCGCCCAGTCGGTTGCGCAGCTCGACCGCCGTCAGCGAATCGAAGCCGAGCTCCTTGAACGCCCGCCCCGCGTCGACGTCGGCGGCGTCCGCGTGGCCGAGTACCTGGGCGACATGCGTGAGGACCAGGTCGAGGAGGAGCTGTTTCTGTTCCGCCTCGGCGAGCCCGGCGAGCTGCTGGGCCGCCGAGGACCGGGGGGCCGCGCCGGATGCGTGGGCCGCGGCCTGTTCGGTCCGCGCCTCGGGCAGGTCGGCCAGCAGGGGGCTGGGCCGCACGGCGGTGAAGCCGGTGGCGTAGCGCTGCCAGTCGACGTCCGCGACGGTCACCACGGTCTCGTCCTGGTCCAGCATCCGCTGCAGCGCGGAGATCGCCGCGTCGCTGGCCATGGGCGGGACTCCACCGAGCGCCATGCGTTTCGCCAGCGCCTCGTCGGACGCCATGCCGGCCGCCCAGGCACCCCAGGCGATCGAGGTGGCGGGCAGTCCGTCGGCGCGCCGCTGCTCGGCGAGCGCGTCGAGGTGGGCGTTGGCAGCGGCGTAGTTGGCCTGACCGGGAGCGCCGAGCGTGCCGCTCATGGAGGAGAAGAGCACGAACGCCGACAGGTCCATGTGCCGGGTGAGTTCATGCAGATGCACCGCGGAGACCGCCTTCGCCCGCAGCACCGCCTCGAACCGCTCCGGAGTCAGCGAC
>NZ_JAJHNP010000067.1 GCF_020819595.1 Streptomyces barringtoniae | reverse complement strand
GGTACGTCGTGCTGCGGCGGCCGACGCCGCGGCCCCCGGTGCCCTGGCCCAACGCCTGACCACCCTCCCCCCGGCGGAACGGGTCAAGGTCGTCCTGGAATCGGTCCGCACGCAGGTGGCCGCCGTACTCGGCCTCCCGGGACCCGAGGCGGTCGATCCGCTGCGCGCCTTCAACCAGGTCGGCTTCGACTCGCTGACCGCGGTGGAGCTGCGCAACCGGCTGACCGCGGCCACCGAGGTCCGCCTCCCCGCGACCCTGATCTTCGACTACCCCACGCCCACCGCCCTGGCCGAATACCTGACGACGGAAGTCCTGGGCACCTCGGCCGAGGCCGCCGCCCCGGTCGTCGCGGCGGGAGCGGCGGCGTACGACGATCCGATCGCCATCGTCGGCATGGCCTGCCGGTACCCCGGAGACGTCCGGTCTCCCGAGGACCTGTGGACCCTGGTGACCGAGGGCCGCGACGCCATCTCGGACCTGCCCACGGACCGGGGCTGGGACGTGGAAGGGCTCTTCGACCCGGACCCCGACCGGCCCGGCACGAGCTACACGCGCGAGGGCGGCTTCCTGCACGACGCACACCACTTCGACCCGGTCTTCTTCGGGATGAGCCCGCGCGAGGCACTGGCCACCGACCCGCAACAGCGGCTGCTCCTGGAGACCACCTGGGAAGCGTTCGAACGCGCGGGCATCGACCCGGCGTCGCTCCGCGGCAGCCGTACCGGTGTGTTCGCCGGCGTGATGTACAACGACTACGGCACGCTGCTGCACCGCGCACCCGACGGCCTCGAGGGCTACATGGGCACGGCCAGTTCCGGGAGCGTCGTTTCCGGCCGTGTGGCCTACACCTTCGGCCTGGAAGGCCCGGCGGTCACCGTCGACACCGCCTGCTCGTCGTCCCTCGTCACGCTGCACCTGGCCGTCCAGGCGCTGCGCAACGGCGAGTGCTCGCTGGCGCTCGCCGGCGGTGTCACGGTGATGGCCACGCCGGGAACGTTCGTGGCGTTCAGCCGTCAGCGTGGCCTCGCGGCCGACGGCCGCTGCAAGCCCTTCGCCGCCGCGGCGGACGGCACGGCGTGGGGTGAGGGTGTGGGCATGCTGCTGGTGGAGCGGCTGTCCGACGCCCGCAGGAACGGTCACCCGGTGCTGGCGGTGGTCCGTGGCTCGGCGGTCAACCAGGACGGTGCCAGCAACGGCCTGACGGCGCCGAACGGTCCGTCGCAGCAGCGGGTGATCCGGCAGGCACTGGCCAACGCCGGGCTCTCGGCGTCCGAGGTGGACGTGGTGGAGGCGCACGGTACGGGTACGACGCTGGGTGACCCGATCGAGGCGCAGGCGCTGCTCGCCACCTACGGCAAGGCCCGGGCCGAGGGCGAGCCACTGTGGCTGGGCTCCGTCAAGTCCAACTTCGGTCACACGCAGGCGGCTGCCGGTGTCGCCGGGATCATCAAGATGGTGATGGCGATGCGGCACGGTGTGCTGCCGCGGACCCTGCACGTGGACGAGCCGTCCCCGCACGTGGACTGGTCTGCGGGTGCGGTGGAGTTGTTGACCGAGGCGCGGGACTGGCCGGAGACCGGCCGTCCGCGCCGGGCGGCGGTCTCCTCGTTCGGCATCAGCGGCACCAACGCCCACACCATCGTCGAAGAGGCCCCCGCGCTCGAAACAGGGACCGATGACAGTTCCCCGCGGGTGCCCAAGGTGCTGCCTTGGCCGGTGTCGGGCAGGACTGTCGAGGCCCTGCGTGTGCAGGCCGCGCGCCTGCGCGCCCATGTGTCGGACCACCCCGAGTTCAGCCCGGCCGACATCGGCTATTCGCTGGCCGTCCATCGTGGCACCTTCGACCATCGCGCGGTCGTGGTGGCGGGGGACAGGGACGCATTCATACGCTCACTCGACGCGCTGGCCGCAGGCGAACCCTCGGCTGGACTGGCCGAGGGCGGTCCGGTTGGTGGCAAACTCGCCTTCCTGTTCACCGGGCAGGGCAGCCAGCGGCTCGGCATGGGCCGGGAGCTGTACGACGCCTATTCCGTGTTCGCCCGG
>NZ_JAJHNP010000066.1 GCF_020819595.1 Streptomyces barringtoniae | reverse complement strand
ACGCGCTGCTGGGAGGGACCGTTCGGCGCCGTCAGACCATTGCTCGCACCATCCTGATTGATCGCCGAACCCCGCACGACCGCCAGCACCGGGTGACCGTTCTTCCGGGCATCGGACAGCCGCTCCACCAGCAGCATGCCCACACCCTCACCCCAGCCGGTACCGTCCGCACCCGCCGCGAACGCCTTGCACCGGCCATCGACCGAAAGACCACGCTGCCGGCTGAAATCAACGAACGTCTCCGGCGTGGCCATCACCGCCACACCACCAGCCAACGCCAGATCACACTCACCACTGCGCAACGCCTGAGCCGCCAGATGCAACGCCACCAACGACGACGAACACGCCGTGTCCACCGTCACCGCAGGACCCTCGAGCCCCAACGTGTACGCCACCCGACCAGACGCGATACTCCCCGCATTCCCGGTCCCGATGTACCCCTCGACCCCCTCCGGGAACTCCACCAGCCCCGCCAGATAGTCGTGATACATCACCCCCGCGAACACACCCGTACGACTCCCCCGCACCGACGTCGGATCGATCCCCGCCCGCTCCAACGCCTCCCACGACGTCTCCAGCAGCAACCGCTGCTGCGGATCCATCGCCAACGCCTCACGCGGACTGATCCCGAAGAACGCCGGATCGAACTCCCCCGCCCCATGCAGGAAACCACCCTGCCGCGTGTACGACGTCCCCGCATGATCCGGATCCGGGTGATACAACCCCTCCAGATCCCAGCCCCGATCCGACGGGAACGACGACACACCATCCCCGCCACCAGCCACCAGCCGCCACAAATCCTCCGGAGACTCCACACCCCCGGGAAAACGACAGCTCATCCCCACAATCGCGACCAGATCATCCCCGACGACCCGCCCACCAACACCCACAGCACCGGCAGCGGGAACCACAGCCTGCGGACCCTCCGGCCCCACCAACTCATCCCGCAGATACCGCGCCAGATCACCCGGCGTCGGATAATCGAACACCAACGTCGCCGGCAACCGCAGCCCCGTAACCGACCTCAAGTCATTACGCAGCTCCACCGCCGTCAACGAATCAAAACCCAACTCCTTGAACGCCCGACCGGGTTCGACGAGATCGGCGCGGCTGTAACCAAGCACTGCGGCGACACGTTCACATACCAGGTCGACCAGGAGCCGTTCGCGATCGACGTGCGTCAGGCCGAGGAGGCGCTGGGCGAGCGAACCGCCGTCCGCGGAGACCTCGGGGCCACCGGCAGCCCGGCGTACCGGCGTCCGTACCAGGCCGCGCAGCAGTGCCGGGACCGTCCCGGTGGCCGCCGTCTCGGCCCGCAGCGCCGCCAGGTCCAGCCGCATCGGCAGCAGCACCGCCTCGTCCACCCCCACCGCCGTGTCGAAGAGCGCCAGGCCCTCCTCCGACGACAGCGGCAGCACGCCACCCCGGGCGATGCGGCGCAGATCGACGTCATCCAGCTCGCCGGTCATGCCGCTGGCTTCGGCCCACAGACCCCACGCCAGCGCACTCGCCGACAGCCCCTCAGCCCGACGACGCTGCGCCAACCCCTCCAAGAACGCGTTCGCCGCCGCATAGTTCCCCTGCCCAGCAGCACCGAAGACCGCCGCCGCACCCGAGAACAACACGAACGCCGACAACCCGGCATCCCGCGTCAACTCATCCAGCAGCAACGCCGCATCCACCTTCGGACGCAACACCGCATCCACCCGCTCAGGTGTCAACGACGACAACACACCGTCATCCAGCACACCCGCCGCATGCACCACAGCACACAACGGACGCTCAGCCGGCACCGACGCCAACACCTCGGCCAACGCCTCGCGATCCGCCACATCACAAGCGACGAGCGTCGCTTCCGCACCCAACTCACCCAACTGTGCGACCAGTTCGTCAGCACCGTCTGCGGCCATTCCCCGCCGACTGGTCAGCAGCAGGTGTCGTACGCCGTGCTCGGCGACCAGATGCCGGGCCACCAACGCACCCAACGTCCCCGTCGCACCCGTGACCAGCACCGTGCCCCCGACACCCTCAGCACCCACAGCACC
>NZ_JAJHNP010000065.1 GCF_020819595.1 Streptomyces barringtoniae | reverse complement strand
GCGGGGGGTCCAGGCGTCCTCGTGCTCGGGGCCCTGCGGTGCCCGCAGCAGCCGGCGTCCGAAGAGGGCCGAGGAGCGTACCGCGACCTGGTCCTCGTGGCCGCTGCCGGCGAGCACGCCGACCAGCCGGGACAGTGCCCGCTCGTCCGGCGTCCGCGGCAGGTCGACCAGTCCGCCCCAGCGTCCCGGGTGCTCCAGGGCAGCCACCCGTCCCAGACCCCAGATCTGTGCCTGCACGGCGTCGTGCACCGGCTCGGAGGCGGCCGTGGCGACCGCGCCACGGGTGACACACCACAGGGGTGCCGTGACACCGGCGTCGCCCAGTGCCTGGACCAACAAGGCGGACGCAGCGGCGCCCGTGCCGGCGTTCGGCAGCCACAGCACGCCCTCGAGCTCCGGCGCGTCGCCGACGGCGTCCTGGATCAGCGCGGCCAGCGAGTGCCGGTCGGCGCCGTCGACGGGGACGGTCAGTTGCCTGAGGCGGGCCCCGTGCCGGGCCAGTCCCTCGATGACATCTGCCGCGGCTCCGGCGCGCGGCACCACCGTCAGCCACTCCCCGGGCAGCCGGCTCGCACCGCTCTCACGCAGCGGCTGCCAGACCACCCGGTAGCGCCACCCCGCGTCCGCCGACGGCAGGGAAGTCCGCGGCCAGTAACGCCGGTGCTGGAACGCATAGGTGGGCAGGTCGACGCGGCGGGCTCCCCCATCGGCGAAGAACGCCCGCCAGTCCACCGCGACACCGCGCACATGAGCCTGTCCGAGCCCCGTCACCAGCGTCTCCGGCTCGGCGCGTCCCCTGCGCAGCACGGGCACGAACATCCGGTCCTCGCCGGTCACGCACTCCTGGCCCATCGCCGACAACACACCGTCGGGTCCGAGTTCGACGAAAGTCGTCACGTTGTGCGCTTCGAGGGCGCGGATGCCGTCGTGGAAGCGCACGGCCTCGCGGACGTGGCGCACCCAGAAGTCGGGGCTGGTGATCTCCTCGGCGGTCGCCACGGCGCCGGTGAGGTTGGAGACGACCGGGATGCGCGGGGCCTCGTACGACAGCCCCTCCGCGACCTTGCGGAAGTCGGCCAGCATGCCGTCCATGTGCGGGGAGTGGAACGCGTGGCTGACCGTCAGGCGACGGGTCTTGCGCCCCTGCTCCCCGAAGCGGGCGGCGATCTCCAGTACGACGTCCTCGTCACCGGCCACGACCACGGAGGCCGGGCCGTTGACGGCCGCGATGCTCACGACGTCGGTCAGGAACGGCGTGGCCTCGTCCTCGGTCGCCTGCACCGCCACCATCGCACCACCGGCGGGCAGCTCCTGCATCAGCCGCCCACGCGCCGCCACCAGCGTGCACGCGTCAGCCAGCGACAGCACACCCGCACAATGAGCGGCCGCGATCTCACCGATCGAATGACCGGAGACGAAATCCGGCCTGATGCCCCACGACTCCAGCAACCGGAACAGCGCCACCTCCACCGCGAACAACGCGGGCTGGGTATACGCCGTCTGGTCGAGCAGCCCGGCATCGTCACCGAACATCACCTCGCGCAGCGGGATTTCGAAGTGGGCAAGGATCTCGTCCAGTGCCCGGGTGAACACGGGGTAGGCGTCGTACAGCTCCCGGCCCATCCCCAGCCGCTGGCTGCCCTGACCGGTGAACAGGAACGCCGACTTGCCCCGGCTGGCTGTGCTGCCACGGATGACTCGGGGCGACGGGCTGCCCAGGGCCAGGGCCTGAAGGCCGGCCACCGCAGAGTCGTGCTCCGATGCCACGACCACCGCGCGCTCTTCGAAGGACGAGCGGCCCACGGCCAGTGAGTATCCGATGTCCGCCAGGCCCAGTTCGGGGCGCGTCGTCAGATGCGACCACAACCTGTCGGCCTGCGCCGGCAGAGCGTCGGCGTCCATCGCCGACACGAGCAGCGGCACGACCGTGGCGGCCGGGTACGACCGCGTCCGGGGAGCGTCGGTCACGTCGCCTTCGGGTGCCTCTTCGAGGATGGTGTGGGCGTTGGTGCCGCTGAAACCGAAGGACGACACACCCGCCCGGCGAGGGCGGCCGGTCTCCGGCCACTCCCGCGCCTCGGTCAGCAACTCCACCGCGCCCGCCGACCAGTCCACGTGCGGCGTCGGCTCGTCC
>NZ_JAJHNP010000064.1 GCF_020819595.1 Streptomyces barringtoniae | reverse complement strand
ACGCGCGCTGGCCCTGGAGCCGAAGCTGATCGTCGCCGACGAGCCGGTCTCCGCGCTGGACGTCTCCATCCAGGCCCAGGTGGTGAACCTGCTCCAGGAGGTCCAGAAGGAACTCGGCATCGCGTTCGTCTTCATCGCCCACGACCTGGCCGTCGTCCGCCACTTCTCGCACCGGGTCGCCGTCATGTACCTGGGCAAGATCATCGAGGTGGGCGACCGCGACTCCATCTACACCCGGCCGCGCCACCCGTACACGCACGCCCTGCTGTCCGCCGTACCCGAGGTGAACCTGTCGGACGAGGACTCGGGCGGCCGCGAGCGCATCCGCCTGGCCGGTGACGTGCCGTCCCCCATCTCCCCGCCCTCCGGCTGCCGCTTCCGCACCCGCTGCTGGAAGGCCCAGGACAAGTGCGCGACCGAGGAACCCCCGCTGATCCAGATCTCCGGCAACCGCACCGGCCATCTGACGGCCTGCCACTTCCCGGAGGAGCCGACGACCGAGGCACGCGACGAGGACATCGTGCTGGACCCGGCACTGGCGGCGCTGGAGGAGGACGCCGACTGAGCGCTCCGCCCAAGGGGCCCCGCGCCCCTTCGGGGCACTGCCGAACCGCAGCGGACTTCGCCCGGCCTGCTTGAGCTAGGAGGGCCGGGCCACGGTGATGATCTCGGGGCCGGCGGGGGTGACGGGCCCCCGCCCCCAGTCGCCGTACTGCTCGACGACCGTCAGTCCGGCCTCGGCCAGGAAGCCCCCCAGGGACTCCTCGTCGAGGAAGCGGAGGACGCTGTGGCAGACCTGCGGGGCCGGCCACGTATCGCCCTCGTAGGTCTCGGTGAACCGGACCCGGCCGTCGACCAGTCCGTCACTGTGCACCTCGTGCCACACTCGCACCGGTGTGCCGTCGCCGGCGGTGATCTCGTGGACGCGCTCCGGGGTCCACCGCTCCCAGGCCCGCGCGGCCGGATTCCGCGTTTCGAACACGAACCGCCCGCCGTCGCCGAGGGCCGCGCGAACCGCTTGCAGACAGCTTCGGATCTCCTCGTCCCCGACCAGCTCCTGGAAGGCGTGCCCGGTCATGACGGCGAGGTCGAACTCCCCGTTCCACAGCCGGGTGCGCATGTCCCCGAGCACCCACTCGACGTCCGGCCGGCCCCGCCGCGCCTGTATGAGCATGGCGGGGGCCGGATCGAGCCCCATCAGCCGGCCCAGGTGCCCCTCGGCCCGGGCCCGCCGCAGCAACTGCCCGGTGCCGCACCCGATGTCCAGCACCGAACGGGCCCGAAGCACGAGACCGAGGTAGAAGTCGTCACCCGGTCCCCAGGGATTGAGGCGCTCGTAGAGCGCGGCGAGCGTGAGATCGGTAAACACATGATCTACCACCGCGGCAGTCTGACACACGATGCTGAACGGTGCGTCAGGTTCCGGAGCACTTCTTGAGGGAGTTTCAACTCTGGGCCGCAGCCGCGCCCGTGGTACGACAAAGGCCCGCGTCTGGGGAGGCGCGGGCCTTCGTCCCCTGGAAGCGGACGTTCGTGGGCTCGGGTCAATGGGCC
Organism: Streptomyces barringtoniae; assembly: GCF_020819595.1. Classification (GTDB taxonomy): domain Bacteria; phylum Actinomycetota; class Actinomycetes; order Streptomycetales; family Streptomycetaceae; genus Streptomyces; species Streptomyces barringtoniae. Next base: position 596 of record NZ_JAJHNP010000064.1, on the reverse strand, counting down.
GGTGAAAGTCCCTTCCGCAAGGGGGCGGCTGACGAAAAGGGGTGTGTCAGGCCGCCGCCTCGGGGTCCTTGGAGAGACGGTCCGCCGAGGCCCGGGGGGCGGGGATCGTCTCCTGCGTCTCAGGGTAGTGGCACGCCGTGAGATGACCGGGCTTGTTGCCCTCCACCTGCACCAGGGTGGGTGCCTCCGTCGCGCACTTCTCCGTCGCCTTCCAGCAGCGGGTGCGGAAGCGGCAGCCGGACGGCGGGTTGATCGGCGACGGCACGTCACCGGCCAGGCGGATGCGCTCGCGCGGCACCTCGTCCACCGTGGCCTCCGGTACGGCGGAGAGCAGCGCCCGGGTGTAGGGGTGGCGCGGGTTGCCGTACAGGTCGTCGCGGTCGGCGATCTCCACGATCTTGCCCAGGTACATGACGGCGACCCGGTGCGAGAAGTGGCGGACGACGGCCAGGTCGTGGGCGATGAAGACGAACGCGATGCCGAGTTCCTTCTGCACCTTCTGCAGCAGGTTCACGACCTGGGCCTGGATGGAGACGTCCAGGGCCGAGACCGGCTCGTCGGCGACGATCAGCTTCGGCTCCAGGGCCAGCGCGCGG
>NZ_JAJHNP010000063.1 GCF_020819595.1 Streptomyces barringtoniae | reverse complement strand
GGAAGCACCAGCCTCCGCGGGCACCGCCGACCGCAGCACCTCGGCAACCTCATGCCGCGCCAGCCCTGCCGGCAGCGTCACGGTGCACACATCCACACCCCGGGAGGACAGCACCGCCGCAACGGCCCCGGCCAGACCGGCGTCCACACCCTCGGCCGGTACGACCACCAGCCAACGGCCGGACACCACCCCGGCCGCACGCCCGGCCACCGGCTTCCACACCACCCGGTAACGCCAGCCGTCCACCACCGACTGCTCACGCACCTGCCGACGCCACGCCGACAACGCCGGCAGGACGGCTTCCAGGGCTTCGCCGTCGGCCGCAGGCATGTCGAGAGCCTCGGCAAGTGATGCGAGATCCTCGCGTTCCACCGCTTCCCAGAAGCGCGCGTCCACCGAACCGGCTTCGGCCGCATTCCGGCCGGCAACGGGAACAGCGGGGATCTCCAGCCAGTAACGCTCCCGCTGGAAGGCGTAGGTGGGCAGGTCGGCCCGACGTGCACCGGTACCCGTGAAGTGCTTCCGCCAGTCGATTTCGACGCCTCGGACGTGGGCTTGGGCCAGGGCCGTGGTGAGGCTCGTCGCCTCGGGACGGTTCCTGCGCAGCACGGGGATGAACGCGTGGCCGTCCCCGGTGACGCAGTCCTGCGCCATCGCCGAGAGCACACCGTCCGGGCCGAGCTCGATGAACGTGGTGACGTTCTGGGCCTCCAGCGTGCGGATGCCGTCGTGGAAACGGACCGCTGCACGGACGTGACGGACCCAGAAGTCGGGGCTGGTGAGCTCGTCCGCGGTTGCGAGGGTACCGGTGAGGTTGGAGACGACCGGGATACGCGGGGCCTCGTACGACAAGCCCTCGGCAACCGCGCGGAAGTCCTCCAGCATCGGGTCCATGTGCGGCGAGTGGAACGCGTGACTGACCGTCAGGCGACGGGTCTTTCGGCCCTGCTCCTCGAAGCGGGCCGCGATTCCCAGTACGACGTCCTCGTCACCGGCCACGACCACGGAGGCCGGGCCGTTGACGGCCGCGATGCTCACGGCGTCGGTCAGGTACGGGGTGACCTCGTCCTCGGTCGCCTGCACCGCCACCATCGCACCACCGGACGGCAGCTCCTGCATCAAACGGCCACGCGCAGCCACCAGCGTGCACGCATCCTCCAGCGACAGCACACCCGCACAATGCGCCGCCGCGATCTCACCGATCGAATGACCGGAGACGAAGTCCGGCCTGATACCCCACGATTCCAGGAGCCGGAACAGCGCCACCTCCACCGCGAACAACGCGGGCTGCGTGTACCCGGTCTGGTCGATCAGCTCGGCATCATCTCCGAACAGGGCGTCAGCCAGCGGAAGCTGGAAGTGCCCGCAGATCTCGTCCAGTGACCGAGCGAAGGCCGGATAGGCCTCGTACAGCTCCCGGCCCATTCCCAGCCGCTGGCTGCCCTGGCCGGTGAACAGGAAGCCGAGCTTCCCGGCGGTCGTAGAGCCCTTGACCACTCCGGCGGGCGATTCCCCGCTCGCCAGAGCGCCCAGCTGCTGCAGGAACTCCTCGCGGTCACCTGCGACCAGCACCGCCCGCTCCTCGAAGGCGGCTCGACCGATCGCCAGCGAATAGCCGACATCGGTGAGCCGTATGCCGGCATGGTCCTCCACATAATTACGCAGCCGCTCCGCCTGGGCGTGCAGTGCTTCGGCGCTCTTGGCGGACAGCACCCAAGGCACGACACTCGGAGTCTTCGGAGCGTTGTCACTGCCTTCGACCTGCACCGGCTCATCCTCGAAAGCCGGTGCCTGTTCGATGATGGTGTGGGCGTTGGTGCCGCTGATACCGAAGGACGACACACCGGCCCGGCGGGGACGGCCGGTCTCCGGCCACTCCCGCGCCTCGGTCAGCAGCTCGACCGCGCCCGCCGACCATTCGACGTGCGGCGTCGGCTCGTCGACGTGCAGCGTCTGCGGCAGCACACCGTGCCGCATCGCCATCACCATCTTGATAATCCCCGCGACACCCGCCGCCGCCTGCGTGTGACCGATGTTCGACTTGATCGAGCCGAGCCACAGCGGCGTGTCCTCGCCACGCTCCTTGCCGTAGGTGGCCAGAAGGGCCTGGGCCTCGATCGGGTCGCCGAGCCGGGTGCCCGTTCCGTGGGCCTCCACCGCGTCCACGTCCGACGCCGACAGACCCGCCGACGCCAGCGCCTGCCGGATA
>NZ_JAJHNP010000062.1 GCF_020819595.1 Streptomyces barringtoniae | reverse complement strand
TGTCGGCGACGCGTGAATCGTGACCCAGTTCCGGCGGGTGAAAAGTGACCCCCACTGCGTCAGTTGATGTTGGTCATTCCCCAGTGTTGGCGGCGGGAACCCGTCCGAGGTCGCGGCCGCGCATGCGGTAGCTGTCGCCCTTGAGTGAGATCACTTCGGCGTGATGGACGAGGCGGTCGATCATCGCGGCGGCGACCGTGTCGTCGCCGAAGACCTCGCCCCAGCGCCCGAAGGGCTTGTTGCTGGTGACGATCACGCTCGCGCGTTCGTAGCGGCCCGAGATGAACTGGAAGAAGAGGTTGGCGGCCTCGGGCTCGAAGGGGATGTAGCCGACCTCGTCCACGATGATCAGCGGGATGCGTCCCAGGCGGGTCAACTCGTCGCTGAGTCTGCCCACTTGATGGGCTTCGGCGAGGCGGGCAACCCACTGGGCGGCGGTCGCGAAGGCGACCCGGTGGCCGGCCTGGCAGGCCCGGATGCCGAGCCCGGTGGCGAGGTGGGTCTTGCCGGTGCCGGGCGGCCCCAGGAAGATGACGTTCTCCTTGCCGACGACGAAGTCCAGCGTCCCCAGATGGGCGATGACCTCGCGTTTCACGGACCGCTGGTGGTCGAAGTCGAAGTCCTCCAGCGACTTGCGGGAGGGGAATCGGGCGGCCCGGATGCGTCCCTCAGCGCCGTGGGAGTCGCGGGCGGCGACCTCTCGCTGCAGGCAGGCGGCGAGATACTCCTCGTGGCTCCAGCCCTCGTCGCGGGCCCGCTCGGCCAGCCGGGCTGCCGCATCCCGCAGGGCCGGGGCCTTCAACGCCTTGGTCAGATAGACGAGTTCAGAGGTCACATCGCGGCTGGTCCTGGCCTGGTTCGTGCTGTTCTTCGTGCTCATCAGGCTGCCCCTTCACCCGTGCTCAGACCGCCGTCGATCACGCCGAAGATCCGGTCGTAGGAGTCGAGCGACCGCTCCTCGACCTCGGTGACCTCCGCTGACGCTGGTTTCCTGTCCGCGGCCGCCTTGCGTGCTGCCGCGGCAGCCGCCGCGTGATCGGGATCGGTGATGGTCTGGTGGCGGGCCCAGCTGCGGGCATGGCGGGCGACCTCGACGCCGTCGCAGGTCACCAGGACCTGGTCCAGGTCGGCGGCGACTTCGATGCGGCGGCCGACGGCCAGCGGATGCACCGAGTAGTCGCAGGTGTCGAGGCGGACATAGTGGTCCCGGGGCAGCCGCAGGGATGCCTTCCACCAGCCCGGCGGGGCGATCGGCGGCAGAGCCAGCATGCGGGAGCGATCAGCTTCCAGGCGGTCCGACGGGCGGGCCTGCAAGGTGCGGTGGATGCGCCGGTTGGCCTTCGTGAGCCAGTCGGCGAGCTGGATGTTGAAGTCGGCCGGCGAGGTGAACACCCGCCCGGGCAAAAACGACGTCTCCAGGTAGCCGTTGGCCCGTTCGACCAGGCCCTTGGCTTCCGGGTCCCGCGGCTTGCAGAGCAGGAACTTGATGCCCAGCAGTCCGGCGAACGCGGCGAACTCGTCGGTGAGTTGGGGGCCGCCGGACCGCCAGGAGCCGACGGCTCCCTCGTTGTCCCAGACCAGCACCCTGGGGACGGCTCCCAGCTCGGTCAGTAGCCGCCAGTGCCCGGCGATCAGGTCGGCTGCCGACCGGGAAGGCAGCATCCGTGCAGTGATCCACCGCGAGTAGCCCGCGACCATGACCAGCACCGGTGGCCGTCCGACCTGGCCGAAGCCGAGTGGGATGTCGGCGGGCGGGAACCACAGGTCGCACTGGGCGATCTCGCCTGGCTCATAGACCGTCCGTGAGGCCGGATCCGCGGGCCGATAGGCCGGCCGCAACTCCCGGATGCGGTCCTTGAGCACGGTCAGGCCGCGGTCCCAGCCGATCCGCTCGGCGATCACCGTCGCCGGCATCTCGGGCCACTGCTCGAGCAGTTCGCGGATCTGCGGCTCGACCGCGTCCACGATCGAGCCCTTCGGCGCCCGCTGGTACTTCGGTGGCGCGTCGTCCGCGATCGCCCTGCGGACGGTGTTCCTCGAGATCCCCAGCTTCCTCGCGATCGCCCGCACCGGCATCTGCTCGGCCCGGTGAAGCCGGCGGATTTCCGCCCAGTCCTCCACGCTGATCACCACTCCTCCCGGCCTGGCTCAACGAGCCAGACCCCTTGGAGGGGGTCAACTTTCAAGCGTCGCTACTGGTCCACTTTTCAGCCGTCGCCGACAA
>NZ_JAJHNP010000061.1 GCF_020819595.1 Streptomyces barringtoniae | reverse complement strand
CCCGGGGGTCTGGTGCTGACCCGGACCGGGCGTGATGGCGCCGGCCCCGACGGACGAAGAATGCGACGACGGGCCGCATGAGCTGAGGAGCCCCAGCGCACCGGCAGTGGCGATGGTGGCGACGGCCAGCCCGGCCGCAGCACGGGATCGCGGGCCTGGTGTGCGGAAGTTCAGATGCATGGTGCCGGTTCCTCACTGATCAGGCGGTGACGGGGACTGCGCCGACAGGGGGCGCAGGCGAGGGCAGGGATGTGTGATGGATGCCGTGTTCATGGCCTCTCTCGATCGCTGCACGCCTCCATCGCCGCGCAGAGCCCTCGCCGTGGTGTGCGCCGAGTACGGGCCGGGGCCGCGCGCGGTGGCGGCGACTTCGAAGCGCGGGGGCAGGGCGAGCGTGGCCGGTGCCAGGAGCGCATGCGTCGCATGGTGTGTTTCGGTCACCTCTGATCCGTCCTTCGGCATGTGGGGAATCGATGAGGAACTGCGTGCAAGTCGGCTTCTGCCCGGCTCCACGGACAGCGAGGGCATACGGTTCGGCGTATATGCGCTTTTGTGGGACTTCTTGGCATCGCCGCAGATCGGTCGGCCTGCCCGGGCGCCGTGCACGGATGGTCCCGGTGATGTCGTGAGACCAGCCGTCGACGCACCTCCCGCGGCACTACGCAGAGTGTTACCTGTGCCTCGCCGTCCGTTACAGAACAGAGCGGCGCAATACATAATGATCAACTCATCTCGTGGAGTTCCGGAAAGGTGATCCAAAGACCGGTCCGGATCGCTCCGCGGGCCGTGTCTCTGGTAAAGGGACCCTTTCGGCCGCGGAAGAGGAACTGCTGCGCACTGTGTGCGCGGAGCACGCAGGGCCCCTGTTCCACTACGTGCTGCGACTGACCTCAGCAGGTCGGCCAATGGGCGGAGGATGTGGTGCAGGAGACGCTGCCGCGGGTTTGGCAGCATCCCCCGCGTTCGATCCCGCACGCGGCGCGGCCCGGGCATGGCTGTGTACGGTCGCCCGACATCTGGTCACCGACACCCCCGCCGGCCTCGGCAGGCCTGGCCTACCGAGGCCGGCGGCGAAGCGCTGGAGCGAGCCGCCGAGCAGACACCGGGCGAGGACGAGATCAAGCAGGCACTGCAGAGCTGGGCGGTTGCCGACGCCGTCCGGACGCTGTCCCCGGGCCACCGCGCGGTGTTGCTGGAAACCCACTACCGGGGCCGGACCATGGTGGAAGCCGCACGGGCGCTGAGCATCCCGTTGGGCACCGTGAAGTCACGGACGTACCACGCCCTGAACGCCCTGCGGCCGGCACTCCAGGAGCGGGGATCGAGCCATGACCGTGGTGTGCGGCTGTCGGATCCGTGGGCAGTCAGGCGACGTCGCCCGGGCCGACCGCGTCGACTGCCTGGCGCACGTTCTCCGGAAGCGATCCCGCTACCGGCGTCTCCGCCTCGGTGAAGGTCCACCCTCCGCCTGGGGCGGTGTCCTGCAGGTCTCCGCCAAGGGCGCGCCCGCCGGAATAACCTGCCAGCTGCAGGCGGTGGGGCTCGGCGGCGCCAGGACGGACGGCGCCAGCCGGCGGGCAGGCGCGTACCCTCCCGGCATCATGATCCCAGGGGCGGTTGCCATGTCACCGGGAGCCATAGAGCACTTCGAGATCCTCGCAGGCAACGGTCAGAAGCTGGCCACCATCCGATCGTGAGGTATTGACGACCGACACCACCACGCCGTGCCGCGGCTGCTTCGCCTACACAGCCTGTCATTGGGGGACCGTGTCGGTACTGGGGCAGCTCAGCGGCTCGGTCGCCAGGCTGTGGCCCGCTCCCGTCACGCGACTTCGGCAATGGCGGGCCGACCACCCCGGGCCGGGAGCTCTCGGGAGCCGGGCACCCACCGTCGGCTCCCGCGAACGGCCGGTCCTCAACCGGCTTGATGCGTGAGTGCGCCGACGATCGTGCGAGGAGACCGAGCTACCGGTGTCCTGCCCGGCCGGGTACCGCATCGATCAAGTTCTGACGCAGGCGCGTGGGCCCAGCCAGGCCTCCGGTATTGACGTGACCCGCAGGAAGTCGAGCAAAAGGTGCGAATGACTCGAACCGAGGGGTGTGCGTCGTCCGTGGAACTGAATGAGCACGCCTATCCAGGACCGGCCCACCGACCGCCCCGACCTTGTTGGCGGTCTCCCCCGTTCCGAGCTCCGCACATCCACAGAAGAGCCAGAAGACCATGTTCGTGACCGATTCCCCCAGCCCGAGCTCACTGCTCGGCCGGCCCTGCCGTCACCAGGCGTT
>NZ_JAJHNP010000060.1 GCF_020819595.1 Streptomyces barringtoniae | reverse complement strand
GTCGGTCTGCCAGCTCGGCTTCGGGTCGTAGGCCGAGCAGCCGGAGCCGGTGCCCTCGGTGGAGTTGGTGTGCCACACCGACTCGCTCCAGCCGCGGGAGTTGGAGGCGGTGGTGAGCGCGGTGCCGCCGACGGCCGTCACGTACTGGGAGGTCGCCGGGTACTCGGCGCCGTAGGCGGAGTCGCCCGAGGAGACCGTGATCGCGACGCCCGGGTGCTTGAAGTACGAAGTGTCGTCGCTGGTCTGCGAGGAGTCCTCGCCGCCGCCCCAGCTGTTGGAGACGAATTTGGCGCCGAGGGCGACGGCCTCGTTCTCGGCGGCGCCGAGGTCGGCCATGCTCGCGGAGTTGGCCTCGACCAGGATGATGCTGCAGTTCGGGCAGACCGCGCTGACCATGTCGATGTCGAGCATCTCTTCACCGGCCCAGCCGGTGTCGTTGGTCGGCAGCGAGGTGGTGGAGCCGGTCTGGCTGACCTGCTTGAAGCAGCCGTTGGCCTTGGTGCAGGCGGACAGCCCGTACGTGGAGCGGTAGGTGCCCAGGTCCGACTCGGCGTTCGGGTCGTTGTAGGCGTCCACGATACCGACGGTCATGCCCGAACCGGCCGCGGTGGGCAGGTTGTAGGCGCTGTGCAGGTTGGCCGGGGAGAGGCCGGAGGGCGCGGCCGCGGCGAGCGCCGAGGCGAGCCGCTGCTTGATGTCCGTGCGGCGCTGGGCGAAACAGGACGCGTGACCCGGCTCGGCGATGGCGCACAGATGCTGGGTCGGCACCTTCTGGCCGGCCTTGCCGGTCGAATGGAAGGTCTGCCGCTGGGGGTCGGTCAGCGCCTTGGCGTTCTGCGTGACCTTGGAGGTGTGCGGGCGCGCGGTGGCGGACTGGGCACCGGCCGTGGGGGCCGCGACGAGTCCGGCGACGGTGAGGGCAAGGGCGGGGAAGGCGACGGCGACGAGTCTTCGCAGACTCCGTCTCCGCACGCTCGGGCGTGACTCACGCATGGGTACTGCCTCCGGTTGACGTGGGGATTCGCACTGGATGGGCAGGCCCGTGACTGCGCGTAGCGGCGGCAGAACCGCGCATTCATGAGCATGACATTCACCCCACAAGTGGAGTGAACGTGACATGACAGGGTGCGGGAGGAATGTACGTCCGAAGCGCGCGCACCGGCAGCGCCGCTGGGATTTCTTTGCCTCTCCATAGGATGGGATTGGTCCCTCCATTGGAGAGCTTCGCGGCCGGCACTCGCGTGTGGTGCGGAAGGTGCGGCCGGCGAAGAGGGTGGTGCCCCAGGCGTGGTGAGCAGAGTTCCCGATCTTCCGGCGATGCTCGGGCTGAGACCACGACACAGCGTTCCCGTACTCTTCCTCAGAGCCGCCGCGCAGGACCGGCTCCGGAGGGGGCACGGACAACCGCGAGGGAGACGGCATGGGAACCGCTGACCGGCAGAGCGCCGGAGACTGGAACCGGGTCGGCGACCCGCCCCGCCCCAGGGGCGGTCATGCGAGCGGGTACGGCCAGGACTACGAGTACGGGAATCCTCCCGAGTCGGTACCTCACCCCGGTTACGGACCCGATGCCGGCGCGGGCCACATCCCCTCCCCGGCGATGGGCCACGGATACGCCCCCGCGACGGGCCACGAGTACGCCTCCACGACGGGCGACGGGCCCGCCACAGCGACTGCCCCCGGACATGGTCCCGACCACGGCCCCGGAGCGGGCGCCGGCGGTCACGGACACGGCCACTCGCACGGCCACAGCCACAGCCACGGGCCCGCCGCACCGGTCTCCCGGCACCTGCGCAAGGTCATCGCGGCGATCCTGATCCCCTTCACCGCCGCAGTCGTGGTGGGCCTGGTGGTGCTGTGGCCGGGCGGAGCCCCGCCACACAAGCGCACCGGTGTCGGCTTCGACCAGCAGACCCAGCAGGCCACGGTCACCCAGGTCGTCGAGGTGAGCTGCAAATCGGTGAACGCCTCCGGCGAGTCCCCCACCGGCGACACCTCCACCGCCGAGGGCAACTCGGCGCAGCAGGAGGCGAACGGCACCTGCCACAAGGCCACGGTCCGGGTCGACACCGGCAAGGACAAGGGCCGCACCTTCACCGAGATCGTGCAGCCCGACCAGACGCGACAGCTGCACCAGGGCGAGAAGGTCGTCACCGCCTACGAACCCTCCGCACCCAAGGACCTGCAGTACTCGGTCACCGACGTCAACCGTCACTTCCCGATGGGCCTGCTGGCCGGGATCTTCGCCCTCGCCGTCGTGCTGGTGGGCCGGCTGCGCGGCGTGATGGCGCTCGTCGCGCTGGCCATCAGCTTCCTGGTGCTGAACTTCTTCATCCTGCCCGCGGCCCTGCAGGGCTCCAACCCGCTCCTGGTGGCG
>NZ_JAJHNP010000006.1 GCF_020819595.1 Streptomyces barringtoniae | reverse complement strand
CGGAGTGGCCTTGGTCGCCGGCAGGAACCGGGTACCGAGGCCCGCCGCGGGAATGACGGCCTTGCGCAGGGCGGGGCGGGGAACCATGGGGTGCTCGTCCTTCTTGTTGTCCATGTCAGGCGCCGATCAGACCGCGCTCACCGGTCGGCTGCCGCGGGATGTGCGCCATGGCGATGGCGGCCGGCGCGGGCGCCGGGGTCCGCTCGGCCAAGGGCAGCACCGCGGGGGCGGGCTCCTCGCCCAGGAAGAGACGGCGCACCACGCGCTCCGCCGCGTTCCCGTCGTCGAACTGCACGAACCGCTTCCGGAACGCGGCCCGCAGCTCGGCGGCCTCGTCGCTGTTCCAGGCGCCGGAGCGGAAGACCGAGATCAGCTCGTCCTCGGAGGTGGCGGTCGCGCCGGGGGTCTCGCCCGGCCGGCCGGAGAGGATGTCGAAGTAGACACCGCGGGCCTTGCGGTAGACCTCCCAGTCGTCCGCGTAGGTGACGATCGGGCGGTCCAGGCACGCGTAGTCGAACATGATGGACGAGTAGTCGGTGATCAGCGCGTCGGCGGCCAGGCAGAGGTCCTCCACCACCGGGTACTTCGACACGTCCTTGATCAGCCCGCGCTCCTGAAGGGCCTCCAGCCGGGGGTCGGCACCGTAGAAGTAGTGGGTGCGGACCAGGACCACGTGGTCGGGCCCGAGTTCGCGGCAGAAGCGCTCCAGGTCGATGCGGGGCACATAGCCCTTCTGGTAGTCGCGCACGGTCGGGCAGTAGAGGATGGCGGTCTTGCCCTCCTCGATGCCGAGCTCACGCCGGATCCGCTGGACGTCCTCGGCGGTGCTGCGGAAGTAGACGTCGTTGCGCGGGTAGCCGTACTCGACCGCCTCGAAGGCGCAGGGGTAGACCCGCTCCCAGATCTCGGTGGAGTGCTGGTTGGAGGTGAGGCTGAGGTCCCACTTGTCCGCCCGCTCCAGCATCTTGGCGAAGCTCATGTTCTTGGCGGCCGCCGGGAACCTCTGCTGGTCGATGCCCATCTGCTTGAGGGGGGTGCCGTGGTGGGTCTGCAGGTGGACCTGTTCCGGCCGCTTCACGAAGTTGTTCGGGAAGTTGACGTTGTTGATGAGGTACTTGGCCCGGGCCATGACCTCCCAGTAGCGCGGCGAGTTGGCGACCACGTAGTCGATTCCCTCGGGGACGGTGTCCACCGCGTCCTTCTTGACGATCCAGACGCCGTGGACGTTCGGGGCCAGCTCCTTGGCCTTGTGGTACACGGCCGCCGGGTTGCAGGCCACACCCCGGTTCCAGTAGGCGGCGTAGACCGCGAGGTTCTCGTCGACGGGGCGGCGCAGGTGCAGCTGGTACAGGCGGTTGTAGGCGGTCTTGCCGAGCTTGGTCTTGACCTTGGCGGCCCGCTGGATCACCTGGCGCCGGGTGTTGCTGGCGGCCATCACCGCCGCGTACGCCGTGTAGGAGCCGCGCTCCAGCAGCTGGAACCTGGTGCCCTGCGTGCCCTCCGGAACGACGAAGCCCTTGGGCTTGAAGCGCTTGTAGTTGGCGGCCGAGAGCTTGAAGAACTCCGCGCGGTCCTTGGGGACGATGCGGTCCTCGCGGGCCAGGGTGAACAGGTAGTGGCTGGCCGCGCGCTCGAACAGCAGGGCCCGGACCGGCTCCAGGTGGGGGCGCTCGTCGAGGAACTCGAAGAGGCGCGCGTACTGCTCGAAGATCCCGAAGTGCTTGCGGCCGGGCGTGCGCATGGAGTTGCCCTGGCGGCGCTGGCGGTACTCGACGCAGACGTGGTCGGTGGCGGCGATGCGCTCGGCGGTCAGCATGGTCTTGTAGACCATGAGGGCATCCTCGTAGATGCCGTCGGTGAAGGTGAAGTTGTGGTCGTCGACGTAGAACTCGCGGCGGTAGGCGCGGTTCCACACCACGGCGAACATGTTGAGGTACTCGGGCCGCTCCAGCGCCGTGAAGACGTCCGTGCCGGCCTCGGCGAGCATCTCGCCGGCAGCGCTCGCCTGGACCCGGTTGTTCCAGTAGGTGCGGACGTGGTTGAGCAGCAGGATGTCCGGGTTGTCCGTGGCCTCGAGGCGGTCGGCTATCGCCTGCAGTGCGCCGTCGGCGAGGGTGTCGTCACTGTCGAGGAACAGGATGTACTCGCCGCGGGCCTTCAGCGCACCGGCGTCCCGTGCCTTTCCGATGCCCCGGTTCTCCTCGAAGTGCACGGGTATGACGCGATCGTCCAGTGCGGCGTATTCGTCGAGTATGCGCCCGCAGGAGTCGGGAGAGTGGTCGTCGATGGCGACGATCTCGAAGTCCTCGAAGGACTGGGAGAGAATGGAGTCCAAGCACGCGCGCAGATACCCCTGAACTTTATAAACGGGGACGACCACGCTTATTTTCGGCGAAGTGCTTCCATTCGCGAGGGGCATGCTTGGAGCTCCTGGGCTGTCGGTCAGAGTCAACCGCCTCCCGCTGCTGACCTGCGGCGGGAGGCGAGAGGCACAAGGAGTGCTAGGTTAAGGTTGGTTTAAGCCTACCCTAACGCGACTCCGGGGCCGCTCTTACTACGGCCCCTCCGTTCCTGGTCAACCGGGCTGTGGCAAGACTCACCCAAGTCTCAACTGTCCTTTTCGGGCCAGAACGTCCTTGTACTGTCGCGAAGCCCTGGAAGGTGTCGGTGCAGCCGGGCTGGAGGTCCGCCGGCTGGGCGACGTCGGCGAGGGTGGTCCGGGGCCGCCCGCCTTGAACGAGGCGAGGTTGTACAGGCGGTGGCGCCGTTCACCCTGTAGCGCACCGCGAGCCGATTGGTGTACTGGGTGGGCGCGGGGGAGTCCGCGGTGGCATGGCGCCGTTGGCGAATCAGAACGAAAGCCCCCCTGGAATGGAAAAGAGAAAAGCGCCAATGTCCGCACCTTTGGTGTGCAAATAAGACATGCCGCGCCAAGGGGGTGCCGGCTGGTTTACTGACCGGTAATTAAAGCAGACGGATCACGTGAATCGGCCGGAAAAGGCCAATATGGCGGTCATGTGCGCGATTTGGCTATCTGCTGGGTCAGGGAGGAGACGTCGCCCCGTTCTGCCCGCCCCGCCGAGCGGCCATGGGATGCCGTCCGCCCACCGGACGCGAGCGCACCACCCGCACCCGTTCGCGTAGATTGCGATGTGGGCAGAAGACCGGGTGAGGGGACGGACGGCAGAGTGGCAAGCGCAAGGCAGGCCGTACACGAGGCCCGCAGGATCGTCGTCAAGGTGGGGTCCTCCTCGCTGACCACCGCCGCGGGCGGCCTCGACGCCGACCGCGTCGACGCACTCGTCGACGTGCTCGCCAAGATCCGCAGTGGTGGCGAGCGGGAGATCGTCCTCGTCTCCTCCGGCGCCATCGCCGCCGGCCTCGCCCCGCTCGGCCTGCGCCGCCGTCCCAGGGACCTGGCCCGGCAGCAGGCCGCCGCCAGCGTCGGCCAGGGACTGCTCGTCGCCCGCTACACCGCCTCCTTCGCCCGCTACGGCGTCCGTGTCGGCCAAGTCCTGCTCACCTCCGACGACATGAGCCGCCGCGTCCACCACCGCAACGCCTCCCGCACCCTCGACAAGCTGCTCGCGATGGGCGCCTTCCCGATCGTCAACGAGAACGACACGGTCGCCACCGACGAGATCCGTTTCGGCGACAACGACCGCCTCGCCGCCCTCGTCGCCCACCTCGTCCACGCCGACCTGCTCGTCCTCCTCTCCGACATCGACGGCGTCTACGACGGCGACCCCAGCAAGCCCGGCACCTCGCGGATAGCGGAAGTGAAGGGCCCGGAGGACCTGGCGGGCGTCGAGATCGGCAGCGCCGGCAAGGCCGGCGTCGGTACCGGCGGCATGGTCACCAAGGTCGAGGCCGCCCGGATCGCGGCCGCGGCCGGCATCCCCGTGGTCCTCACCAGCGCCGTGCACGCGGCGGACGCCTTGAGCGGCGGCGACACCGGCACCTACTTCCACCCCACCGGCAAGCGCTCGGCCGACCGGCTGCTGTGGCTCCAGCACGCCTCCACCCCGCAAGGGGCGCTGACCCTGGACGACGGCGCGGTGGACGCCGTCGTGAAGCGGCGCAAGTCGCTGCTGCCCGCCGGAATCGCCGCCGTGGAGGGCGAGTTCAGCGCCGGCGACCCCGTCGAGCTGCGTGACACGGCAGGCCGTGCGGTGGCCCGCGGGCTCGTCAACTTCGACGCCAAGGAGATCCCCAGGCTGATCGGGCGTTCGACCCGCGAACTGGCCCGGGAACTCGGCTCCGCGTACGAACGCGAGGTCGTACACAGGGACGACCTGGTGCTCCTGCACACGTAAAACGGGACGTAACGACAGCCCCCGGTGGGGGACGTTCCGTAAAACCGCCCCGCGGTGCCGTAGGGCCTGCTCAACTTTGTCTGGAGAGAGACGTTCCCGAGCAGTGGGTGAAGGAGGCCGTCGTGAGACGAGTGCGCGCTGGGGTGGCCACCCGCGGTGCCCTGACGAGCGTCGCGGCCGGCGACACCTATGAGGAGCCCAAGGACCTGCCCCGGCTCTGGCACGTCACCCTCAGCGTCGCCGGGCCGGACGTCCCCCTCACCGATCTACGGCGGGCGCTGGAGCAGCTGGCTCACGACCACCCCTTCCTGCTGACCAGCCGGTACGCGAGCGACCACGCAGAGATCCGGTACTGGGAGGAGGCCCGCGACCTGCATGACGCCGCCGCCGTCGCCCTGCGCCTGTGGGGCGAGCACCGGCAGACCGCCGGACTGCCCCCGTGGGAGATCGTCGGCCTGGAGGTCATCGACCGCGAGACCTACCACCAGCGCATCGCCGAGGGCTACGGCCCGCCGCCCGCCACACCGGTGGGAGTCCATCCCTTTTGATCCGCCTTGATCACCTTTGAGTCCCCCTGAGGTGTATCTCGGGGTTTGGGCCCTGTCTCGGGGTTTGGGATGAGCGGTGTGCGACCCGCCCGGCGCACTACCCTTCCCTCATGACCACGCTCTCGCCGTACGACTCGATGTCCCCGGTCACCCAGGCCGCCTACCGGGCCAAGGCAGCCGCCGCCGACCTCGCGCCGCTCCCGCGGGCCGCGAAGGACGACGCGCTGCTCGCCATCGCCGACGCCCTCGAGGTCCGGACCAGCGAGATCGTCGAGGCCAACGCCAAGGACATCGCCAAGGCCCGGGAGAACGGCACCAGCGAGGCCATCGTCGACCGGCTCACCCTCACCCCCGAGCGGGTCCGCGCCATCGCCTCCGACGTCCGTGACGTGGCGAAGCTGCCCGACCCGGTCGGCGAGATCGTCCGCGGCTCGACCCTCCCCAACGGCATCGACCTGCGCCAGGTCCGCGTCCCGCTCGGTGTCGTCGGCATCATCTACGAGGCCCGCCCGAACGTCACCGTCGACGCCGCCGCCCTCTGCCTGAAGTCCGGCAACGCCGTCCTGCTGCGCGGCTCAGCCTCCGCCTACGAGTCCAACACCGCCCTCGTCCGCGTCATCCGCGACGCCGTCGGCGGCTCCGGGCTGCCCGCCGACGCCGTCCAGCTGGTGCCCGGTGAGAGCCGCGAGAGCGTGCGCGAGCTGATGCGCGCCCGGGGCCTCGTCGACGTACTGATCCCGCGGGGCGGCGCCTCCCTCATCCAGACCGTGGTGAGCGAGTCCATCGTCCCCGTCATCGAGACCGGGACCGGCAACTGCCATGTCTACGTCGACGCCCACGCCGACATCGACATGGCCATCGACATCCTGATCAACTCCAAAGCCCAGCGGGTCAGCGTCTGCAACGCCGCCGAGACCCTCCTAGTCCACCAGGACATCGCCCCCGAATTCCTGCCGCGCGCCCTCGACGCCCTCGCCGAGGCCGGCGTCACCGTGCACGCCGACGAGCGGGTGATGGCCTACGCCAAGGACTCCAAGGCGACGGTCGTGGAGGCCGTGGCCGAGGACTGGGAGACCGAGTACCTCTCGTACGACATCGCCGCCGCCGTGGTGGACTCGCTGGACAAGGCCGTCGAGCACATCCGGTTGTGGACCTCCGGCCACACCGAGGCGATCGTCACCACCTCCCAGCAGGCCGCCCGCCGCTTCACCCAGCTGGTCGACTCCACCACCGTCGCCGTGAACGCCTCCACCCGCTTCACCGACGGCGGCCAGTTCGGCTTCGGCGCCGAGATCGGCATCTCCACCCAGAAGCTGCACGCCCGCGGCCCGATGGGGCTGCCGGAGCTGACCAGCACCAAGTACATCGTCACCGGTGACGGCCACGTGCGCCCCTGAGACCCGCCCGCTCGGCCGCACGTCCGCCCGTCGCGGCGGGCGGCCGAAACGTCGTCTCACCAGTCAGACGAATTTCCATACCGTCTGCCCAAATTGACCCCCCAGGTCTACTCTGGATGCGTGCCGGAGGACGTGGGGGGCACGCCGTTCCCTGACGGCTGGGAGCCCGACGACGACCACGACCACGGGGTGTCGGACGAAGAGTTCGCCTCCGTGGTCTTCGACGAGGCCTTCGTACGGGCGGCCACGGTCCATGAGCCGACCGCCGTCGAGCGCCTCCTGGCCGCCGCACAGGCCAGAGCCGAGGCCTCCGAGGCGGAGGCCCGCCGTGCCCACGCCCGAGGCGAGCACTACGACGACGCCTACGGCCCCGAGGGGACCGATTTCGGCCAAGATCCGGACGACGACGAGCCGGAGGACACCTACGTCCTCGGCGACCGCCACTTCGGGGGATACGGCAGGCAGATCCGCTGGCACCGCCCCGTGGCCTGGCTGCTGGCCGTCGTGATGGGCATCGGCGTGGTCGCCCTGGCCTTTGCCGCCGTCTACCGGGGCGGCTCCGCAGGCACCCGTGACGGGGTCCCCCCGCCCGCCCCGACCGGCCTGGAGCAGGGCAGCGCCGCCGCGCCCTCGGTCTCCGCCGACACCTCCCAGCCCGCCGCCTCGGCCATCCCGCGCTCGCCCTGAACTTCCGCCCCCGTTCTTGGTGAGCACCTGTCAGAAGTTGTCGTGTAGCAGGGCGTTTACCCGAGGCCCACGCGACCTACCCTGAAAGTATGGGCGGGCCTGGAGACCCACCGGAGGGCACACCCGAGGGCGGCCCCGGAGGTGGAGAGGACGAGTACCGATCCGTCGTCTTCGACGAGTCGTTCGTCCGCGCTGCCCGCCTCCAGGAGTACTCCGCCGAGGAGCGGATGGCCGACCACGCGCCCGCCGTGCGCCGCCGGCCGCCCCTGCACCGCGGACTCACCCGGCAGGCCCTGATCCTCGTCCTGCTGATCGCCGTCGCCTTCGGCACCGCGATCTACATGGGCGTCCGCCACCCCTACGGCTCCCAGGAGACCCGGCGCCCCGTCGAGCCCCTGCGGATGACGGTCATCCCGCTCGCCCCGACGGGCAAGGTGCCCGGCACCGCCGACGCCGAGTACCTGTACGCGCACAGCCCCGCCGCCCCGTACGACGTCGGCGCCGAGGGCATACCCCTGCCGGCCTCCCGCAGCACCGCCCACTTCTCCGACAGCCAGGTGGTGACCGCGCTCACCGCGGCCAAGGACTACATCGTCCGCTCCTCGCTCTACCCCGAGGTGCTCACCGGCCGCCAGGTCGGCCCCGCCCGGTCCCTCCTCGACGCCGACCAGCTCGAGCAGTTCGACCAGAGCTTCGACCACCCCGCCGCGGACGGCCGGCACGCCCCCACCGGCTGGCTGGTCCGCATCGACCCCTCCCGCGCCCAGCTCGCCGACGACCGGATCCGTGTCCAGGGCGACCTGCAGGTCATCGAGGCCGACTCGGGCATGCTGGAGGTCACCGCCGACCACACCTTCGTCTACGCCCTGCGCCCCACCGGCGCCGCGGCGAACGCACCGGTGTCCCTCTTCACCGTCCGCCGCGAGCTGACCTTCCGCTTCACCCGCGACGACCTGCGCACCCACCAGGTCCAGCTGGTCACGTCGTACGTCCAGGCGGGTCCCCTCGCCTGCGCCGAGGACTCCACGGCCTACTTCCGCCCCCTCCTGGCCGGTCAGACCGCCCGCACCGGCGGGCCCGCGGGCACCGACCCCTACGAGACGGACAGCCCTGCGGCCCTGTGCGGGACGCTGGCCGCTCGGGCTCAGCCGACGGTGTGAGCGGCCGTGCCGGCCTTGCAGCAGGTGGACAGGAGCCCGGGTGCCCTCGCGGAGGCGGACAGCAGTCCGGTGCCCTTGCGGAGGGGTGACGTCACCCCTCGGCCGGAGCGTCCGTCGGGCCCCCCTTCGCCGGCGGCGGGCTGCGGAAGCCGTCGAAGCCGCGGCGGACCCGGCCGCCCAGGTCGCCCGCGCCGCCGGCGAGGTCCGTGACCAGCTTCATCAGTGGGTCCTTGGAGGTCTTCACATCGCTCGCGTAGCTGGCCGCCGACTCGCGGAAGGAGTCGCTGACCGAGGTGTCCTTGTCCTCGTCGCGCCGCGGGTAGTGACCGTCCATGATCCGCTGGAAGTCCCGGGACTCGGCCCACTTCTTCAGCTCGGCCGCACGGATCGTGGCGAAGGGGTGGGAGCGGGGCAGCACGTTCAGGATCTTCAGCACGGAGTCGCGCAGGTCGCCCCCCGACTCGTACTCCTCCGCCTGCTCCAGGAACGCGTCCACGTTCATCTCGTGCAGATGGTTGCCGCCCGCGATCTTCATCAGGCCGCGCATCGAGGCCTGGACGTCCTGCCCCACCAGCAGCCCCGCCCGGTCGGCGGACAGCTCCGACTTGCGGAACCACTCCCGCAGCGCCGTCACGAGCGCCATGACCGCGAGGTTGCCCAGCGGGATCCAGGCAACCCTCAGCGCGAGGGTGGTCAGGAACAGCAGGATCGTGCGGTACACCGAGTGCCCGGACAGCGCGTGCCCCACCTCGTGCCCGACGACCGCACGCATCTCCTCCTCGTCGAGGAGCTCCACGAGCCCCGTGGTGACCACGATGATCGGCTCGTCCAGACCGATGCACATCGCGTTCGGCTGCGGGTCCTGGTTGACGTACATGGGCGGGACCTTCTCCAGGTCCAGGATGTAAGAGGCGTCCAGCAGCATGTCGTGCAGATGCTGGAACTGCCGCTCGGAGACGCGCACCGAGTCGGACAGGAACAGCAGTCTCAGGCTCCGCTCGGGCAGCAGCCCGCTGAGCGCCTTGAAGACGGTGTCGAATCCGCTCAGCTTGCGCAGCGCGACCAGGGCCGAGCGGTCGGCCGGATGCTCATAGGCACGCGAGGAGATCCCCGGGAAGCGCCTGCGCTGCCTGCTCGGTACCCGCTCGTGCCCCGTCTGCTGCTGGCCGTCGTCGGACATGTCATCCCCCATGTGCGTATGAGTGCCGCTGTGCCCCCGAAGCGGAGCCCAGCCTAGGCGGAGATACCGTGGACGGGCAGTACAGCCGAAGGAGTCCACTCATGGAGCACCACCCCGCAGCCGCCCGGCTGACCGAGGCCGCCACCAGCGCCGTCCAACAGCACGGCTCGTCGGGCAATCTGCTCCGTATCGTCCTGGTCGTGATGATCCTGGGCTGTGCACTGACCGCCTGGTTCCTGTTGAGCGGCTACAAGCGGAAAGACGACTGACGGCTCGGATAAGTTCCCCGCGCGGCCCGAACGGCAGAGTCGGCGTGATCGCCGCCGGGGTGCCCGCATACGATGAGCCGACATCTTTATCCCGCCCACACGCGTTAGGTCCTGCCGAAGATGAGCCTTCACAGCGCCGCAGCCCAGCTGGTCACCCTCGCCGAAGCCGAGGGCGGCCACCACAACAGCCTCAACCCGGCGGTCACCGGCGGCAGCGCGCTCGCCATCCTGCTGCTCCTGCTGTGGATCACCACCCGTTTCAACCGCGACCGCTGAGCGGGGACCCCGTCCCCGGCCGGACACCCAAGGCCGGGCCGGTAGGGTCTGCACGCATGGGAGAGCAGGACATGCCTACCGGCCCGGCGTACGAGACCGCCGACGACACGGTCGAGCACCCGCAGTACCGGCCGTTCGGCGGCCCCGCCCACACGGGCAAGCGCCGCCTCGGCGTCATGGGCGGAACCTTCGACCCGATCCACCACGGGCACCTGGTGGCGGCCAGCGAGGTCGCCGTGCAGTTCCAGCTCGACGAGGTGGTGTTCGTGCCCACCGGCGAGCCGTGGCAGAAGTCCCACCGCAAGGTCTCCCCGGCCGAGGACCGCTATCTGATGACGGTCATCGCCACCGCCGAGAACCCGCAGTTCTCCGTCAGCCGCATCGACATCGACCGCGGCGGCCCCACCTACACCGTGGACACCCTGCGCGACCTCCGCGCGCTCAACCCCGACACGGACCTGTTCTTCATCACCGGCGCCGACGCCCTCGCACAGCTGCTGACCTGGCGGGACAGCGAGGAGCTGTTCTCCCTGGCGCACTTCGTCGGCGTGACCCGGCCCGGTCACCACCTGACCGACCCCGGCCTGCCGGAGGGCGGAGTCTCGCTCGTCGAGGTGCCGGCGCTCGCGATCTCCTCCACGGACTGCCGTGCGAGAGTCGCCAAGGGAGAACCCATCTGGTACATGGTGCCGGACGGAGTCGTGCGCTACATCGACAAGCGCGAGCTGTACCGCGGCGAGTGAGCCGAGAGGGGCACCGGTGAACGACCGATACGACGCGGGCGAAGGCGGCTACGGCGCCGGCCCGTACGAAATCGTCGGCTACGACGAGCACGGCCGGCCCATGTACCGGCAGGTGCCCGCACAGCAGCAGGCTCAGCAGGCGACCTACGACCCGTACGCCCAGCAGCAGGGCTATGGCTACGACCCGTACGGCACCGGCCAGCAGCCGCCGGTGCCCCCCTACGACACCGGCCGGCCCGCACCCGCGCACGATCCCTACGGCTCCCAGGCCCCGTACGACCCCTACGGCACCGGCACCCAGCACCCCGCCGGCTACGACCCCTACGGGCAGGCCGCGAGCAGCGGGCAGCAGCCCCGGGTCACCGAGCAGACCGCCCACATCCCGCAGCAGGCGGGCCCCGTGGGCGGCCCGCACATCCCGGCGCAGCCCGAAGGGCCGCACGACGACGGTGAACGGGACTACCACACCGAGCAGTTCGCGTTCGTGGAGGAGCCGGACGGCGACTCCGGGGACGTCATCGACTGGCTGAAGTTCACCGAGAACCGCACCGAGCGCCGTGAGGAGGCCCGCCGCCGCGCCCGCAGCCGGGTCGTCGCCCTCCTCGTCGTCCTCGCGCTCGTGGCCGTCGGAGGCGTCGGCTACCTCTGGTACGCCGGAAAACTGCCCGTCCTGTCCTCCTCCGGCTCCAAGCCCGGAGCGGCCACCCCGGTCAGTGCCCAGAAACGCGATGTGATCGTCGTCCACCTGCACAACACCGGCAAGGGCGGCACCTCCACGGTGCTGCTGGTCGACAACACCACCACCAAGCAGGGCAGCACCGTGCTGCTGCCCAACTCCCTCGCCCTGAGCGCCGACGACGGCTCCACCACCACCCTCGCCAAGTCGGTGGACGACGACGGCGCCTCCGGCACCCGCGACCAGCTCGGCACCGTCCTCGGCACCGGCATCCAGGCCACCTGGCGCCTGGACACCCCCTACCTGCAGAACCTCGTCGACCTGGTCGGCAACATCGACATCGACACCAACACCGACGTGCCCGACCCGGGCGCCAAGAAGGGCGCCGAGCCGCTCGTCCACAAGGGCGGCGACCAGACCCTCAGCGGCAAGATGGCCGTCGCCTACGCCACCTACCGTGCCCCCGGCGAGACCCAGGACGCCCAGCTGGAGCGGTTCGGCCAGGTCATGCAGGGTGTGCTGCGCAAGATGTCCTCCGACCCGTCGGCGGCCACCACCACGGTGCAGACCCTTGCGCAGATCCTCGACCCGCCGCTCACCGACAAGGACCTCGGCACCTTCCTCGCCAAGCTCGCCGACCTCGCCAAGAGCGGCGACTACAAGACCGCCCTGCTGCCCGTGCAGCCCGACGGCACCCTGAGCGCGAAGACCAGCGACAGCGTGGTGAAGGACATCCTCGGCGGCACCGCCAAGAGCCCCGACGCCGGCTCCGCGGTCCGGGTCTCGGTGCAGAACGCAACCGGTGTGAAGGACGACACGGAGAAGGCCCGCGTGGTGCTCCTCAACGGCGGCTTCACCTTCCTGGAGGGCGGCACCGCCTCCGGCGCGCAGCCCACCTCGAAGGTGGTCTACTCGGACGCCTCCCACAAGTCGGACGCCGCCGAGGTCGCCAAGACACTCGGCCTGCCCGCAGGCTCCGTGGCCAAGGGAAGCGTCTCCTCCGGCGCCGACATCTCGGTCGTCCTCGGAGGGGACTACAAGCCCGCCGGCTCGTGACCGGGTCCCGGGCACCCCACGTGCCACCGTAATCACGTGGGGTGCGCCGGGCGGTCCGTGAGACCCTTGAGGTCCAGTGACCGCCGACCGAAAGCTTCGTAGTGACCGCCACCGACCGTTCTCTTGAGCTCATCAACACCGCCGCCCAGGCGGCGGCCGACAAGCTCGCCCACGACGTCATCGCCTACGACGTGAGCGACGTGCTGTCGATCACGGACGCCTTCCTGCTGGCGTCCGCGCCGAACGACCGCCAGGTCAGGGCCATCGTCGACGAGATCGAGGAGCGCCTGCTGAAGGAGCTCGGCGCCAAGCCGGTGCGCCGCGAGGGCGACCGCGAGTCCCGCTGGATCCTGCTCGACTACGTCGACATCGTCGTGCACGTCCAGCACAGCGAGGAGCGCGTCTTCTACGCCCTGGAGCGGCTGTGGAAGGACTGCCCCGAGCTCGAGCTGCCCGCCGACGCCAAGGCCACCCGCGGCAAGGCGGAGGAGCACGCGAAGCTGCAGGCCGCCGAGGCCGAGCAGGAGCCGGGCGGGGAGTGGTGATGAGCGCCACCGGCGAGGTGACCGACCGCAAGACCCGCGGCCGCCGGATCATCCTGTGGCGGCACGGCCAGACCGCCTGGAACGTCGAGCGCCGCTTCCAGGGCAGCACGGACGTCGCGCTGACCGAGACCGGCATCGGCCAGGCCCGCCGCGCCGCCCGGCTGCTGGCCTCCCTGGGTCCGGACGCGATCGTCTCCTCGGACCTGCAGCGGGCGGCGGACACGGCCGCCGAGCTGGCCGCCCTCACCGGCCTCGACATCACCCGCGAGGAAGGCCTGCGCGAGACCTACGCGGGCGTCTGGCAGGGGCTGACGCACGAGGAGATCATCGCCCGCCACGGCGAGGAGTACGCCGCCTGGAAGCGCGGCGAGGCGGTCCGCCGCGGCGGCGGCGAACTGGAGACCGAGGTCGCCGACCGCGCCGCACCCGTCGTCCTGCGGCACGTCGAGAAGCTGCCGGAGGACGGCACCCTCGTCGTCGTCAGCCACGGCGGCACCATCCGTACCACCATCGGCCGGCTGCTCGGTCTGGAGGCCGGGCACTGGGAGAGCCTCGGCGGCCTCTCCAACTGCTGCTGGTCCGTGCTGGGTCAGGGCGCCCGCGGCTGGCGTCTGCTGGAGCACAACGCCGGCACCCTCCCGGAGCCCGTGCTCGGGGACGACGACTGAGCCTCAGGAGGCTCGCGGACCCCGGATTTCACTTTCTGGCAGGTCACAGGCTAAAGTTCTTCTTGTTCGCCCCGCCGAGCGGGAAGAACGCCAGGGGCTATAGCTCAGTTGGTAGAGCGCCTGCATGGCATGCAGGAGGTCAGGAGTTCAATTCTCCTTAGCTCCACTGATCGACACTCTGTTGAGTTGTCAAAGATCGGTGATGAAGATCCCGTCCCCTCGAGGGGCGGGATCTTCTGTTGTGCATGCCGCCCGCCGCGGGGTGACGGGATCCTGCGATCAGTGAAGCACCCGCCACTGACAGTGACCCCCGACCACTGCCCGTACGGTCCGGTCAGCTGATCGGCGTGGCGTTTTTCGGCACACTGGTACTGGACCGGGTTGAGTCACTCCGCGTTCTGCGCTCGTATACCTGTGCGGAGGCGTTCTCGTGTGTGCGCCTGGACGTCGGCCTCGGCGGCCGTGGCCGGGGGCTGTGTCCGGACTGGTACTGAGGCGTCGCTGACCGTATTGCTCCGGCCGTGGCAGAATCAAACGGCCGGAAGGGGGCGCGGCCCGACGGGAGGGAGTAGCGATGCCTGCGAGCATCCTTGGGGAGGTCGGCCACCTCCTCGGTGCGGCGTTGATACGGGACACGACCACCCGGCTGAGCTGCCCTTCCTGTGGTTCCGCGCATGTGGCCCAAGTTCTCGGCGACAACGGCGGAATCTCCTACGTGTGCACGGCCTGCGGCCACAGCTGGAGCTGATCGATGGGTGCACACAGGCGAAAGTGCGACTGGTGTGGGAGCGGTACGCCGATTGTCCGCGACATGGAGCCGATCAATCCCGACTACCAGTACTGGTGCGAGGAATGCGCGCGGGCGCTGATCATAAAAGGCGACCCGATCGAGACGTACCGGGAATTGGAGGGCGAGCCGATCTACGGCCGTCTTCTCGAAGAGCACTGCACACTCAAGCGGTTCTACTCCTTCGTGACCGCCTGATACCGGGCGCACCCGCCGTCGCGTTCCGGTAGCCGTGCCCGGGCCGGCAGGAGGAGCAGCGCACCGGTTGCCGGGTAGAGGGACGAAAGCATCAACTCCACGGCCTCCTGGTGCAGTTCGGGCCGCCCGGTTCCGTGCGGTACCCACCAGGGGGCGTACGAGCAGAAGACCAGCAGCGTGCCCGTGGCCGCCGCCCTGTGTCCGCGTGCCCACAGCCGCAGTACGAGTGGCACACACCACACCCAGTGGTGCGTCCACGACACCGGGCTGATCAGCAGCGCGGTGACCGCGCAGGCGCACACCGCCCGCTCCCGCCGCCCGCGCAACTCCGCCGCCACGGCGGCCGCGAGGCCCAGAGCGGCCAGGACGGCCGCAGAGGCGGCCCAGACGGCTCCCGGGCCCGGCGTGTGCAGAACGCGCGCCAGAACGCCGCGCAGGGCCTGGTTGGCGGCGTCCTCGGCATCGCCGACCCGGCCCGCGCGGAACACCGCGTACGTCCAGAACCGCCAGGAGTCGCACGGCAGGACGGCCGCCGCCAGCGAAGTCGCAGCGGCGAACACGACGGCTGCCCCGCGCGCTGCCGTAACCACGGCGTCGCGTCCCTGCCCCGCAGGCGGGCCGCGACACCCGTCACGAGCAGGAATACCGGGAACAGCGCGGGCGTCAGTTTGACCGCCGCGGCCAGCCCCAGGCCCGCTCCCGTCCAGCGGTCGTACCGGCCGGTGGGGCGGCGGGTCAGGTCCCACAGCACCAGGACGGCCAGCAGCAGATTGATCTGGCCGTAGCGCAGCGTCGTCCACACCGGCTCGCACCAGACGGCCGGCGCCGTCACCCACCAGACGGCATCCACGCGCGCGTGGCCGACGAGTTTCAGCGACAGCCGTACGAAGACCACCAGCAGCGCGAGGTTCGCCGCCGTCGCCAGTACGCGCAGCGGCGCGGTGTCCAGCAGGGTCAGCGGCGTGAAGAGCAGGGCGGCGAACGGCGGGTAGGTGGTGGGCAGCTGGGCGGCCGTCGCCCGCAGCGCGTACAGGTCACCGCCGTCGCGCACGGTGGCGCCCTCGGCCCGGTACACCATCAGATCGATCATCGACACGTGCGCGGCCCGCTGGGCGCCGAGGAACACCGCGAAGGAGGCCAGGCACACACCCAGCCCGACCGGCACCCGGCGGTGGGCTGCGGACGACGCGATCAGGGTCACAAAAGCAGACATTAGCGACCGTATCGATGTGAAGCGGAAACCGATTTGGCGCTGCGCCTCGCGGACCTGTAATGTTTACGTCGTCGCCGGGGGAACCGGGCGAAACAACAAAACAAGGGGCTATAGCTCAGTTGGTAGAGCGCCTGCATGGCATGCAGGAGGTCAGGAGTTCAATTCTCCTTAGCTCCACAGAAGTCGAAGGCGGATCATCCCGAGGATGGTCCGCCTTCGTCGTGTTGTGTTGCCGGGAGCCGCAGCCGAACGAAGGGGCGGCCACCCGGCCCGGGTGACCGCCCCTTCGTGTCTCAGCGGCCGAGAGCGCGCCGGCCGCGGCCCTGGGAGACGACCGGCAGGTTGCGGGACGGTGCCTGCCCGCGCGTGTCCTCCTCGATGCGCAGGGCGAGCGCCGGACAGCGTCGCACCGCGCGCAGCGCCTTCGCCTCCGCGTACCGCGGCACCTGCGCCTGGGCGACGGTCGGGAAGCCGTCGGCGCCGAGTTCGAACACCTCCGGGAGGATGTCGGCGCACAGTCCGTGACCCCGGCACAGCGTCCAGTCGACGTAGATCTTCTGGCGGCTGGCGCCGGTCTCCTCGGGCTCTCCGCCACCCGGGATGCCCGTCGGGGCCCTGCCCCCCTCGAAGAGCGGCAGAACGCCCTCCACGGGCCGTCCGCAGCCGTTTCCGAGGACGTGCGCGGCCAGGTCGTCGGTGAACGCCTTGATGGTCGACTCCAGGAACATCGCCGAGCCGTCCGGATGCGAACACGCGCCGCGGCGCTTGACGTTCTTCGCGACCTGCTTCAGCGCCTCCAGGGCGGCCGGCCCCCCGCCGTTGAGGATGTCCTCCATGCCGCGCGCGGCGGCGGGCAGTCCGAGGTAGCAGGGGCCGCACTGTCCGGCGCTCTCCTCGGCCAGCCACTGCGCCACCCGCAGCGACTCGCCGAGCGGGCAGGTCTCCTGGCTGATCGGCAGGATCGCGCCCGCGCCCAGCGAACCGCCCACCGCGTCCAGCGAGTTGCGCGAGACGATCGCCTCGTTGACGGTCGCCGCGTCGATCCACTTGCCGTGATAGCCGCCGGTCAGCACGCCCTGCGGCACCGGCGGGGCACCCGCCAGCTGCAGCACGTAGCGCAGCGGCACGCCCGTGGGCACCTCGATCACCATGGGGCGGGCGACCGCGCCGGACACGGTGAGCATGACGGTGCCCGGCTCGTCGTACAGGCCTGTGTTGCCGTAGCGCTCGGGGCCGATGCGGGCGGCGATGGCCAGCTGCGCGAACGTCTCCGCGTTGGACAGCAGCGTGGGCGCGCCGCCGACGCCGCTCTGCGAGGCGCTGATCTTGCGGCCGGGCGGAATCGCCGGGCCGCCGTCGACCGAGCGGATCAGCGAGGCGGCGGCACCGGTGACCATCCGTACCGGGTTGCGCTGCACCCACGCGCGTAGCGCCGATCTACGGCTGTTGCTCAGCCCGCGTTCGGCGAGCGCGGCCTCCATGGAGCGCTGCGTGGACTCGCGGGTGACACCGATCACGAGCGTCCGCGCGCCGAGCGCCTCGGCGCACAGCAGCGCGCCGTCGAGGATCAGGTGCGGGGCGCGGTTGATCAGCACCGTGTCCTTGCGGCAGGCCGGTTCGTCCTCGCTGCCGTTGACCACGACGACCGGCCGCACGCCGCGCTTGATCGCCGACTCGGCGACCGAGCGCAGCTTCTTGTGGAAGGGGAAGCCCGCGCCGCCGCGGCCCCTGAGGTTGATGCGTTCGGCGAGCTGCGCGAGCTGCTCGCCGCCGAGCGGGTCGAGCGGCCCGTGCACCTTCAGGTGCATGGGCAGGTCGAGCCGTTCCACAAGGTCGAAGCCCGACGTGAGCTGCGGAAGACCGACCACGCGGACTTCAGGGACGTCGGGCAGGGCCTCGTTCACTAAAAGCCTCCGGACGGCATGTTCCAAGGTTCGCCCGAACCCGGAGTGTCGTAGGACGCTCCGGGCAGCGTTTCGGTAGCGGGACCGCTGTTGTACGTGTCACCGGCGTTGTACGCGCCATAGAGGCCGTTTGTCTCACCGGTGTCGTACATGTCACTTCCGCCGTATCCAGCGGTGCCCGAATTGCCGTAGACCGGAATGGTCTGCCCGGTGTCCTGGAACGGGTCGTACGCGGACGGCGGGGCCTCGCCGACCGGCGGCGGGGACGGGATCGGCCAGCTGCCCGAGGTGCTGGAGCCGCCGTCCACGCGCGGCATGGCCTCCGTGGCCTGCATGTCCAGCGGCAGGTCCGTGCGGGCGGTCTGGCCTGCGGCGTACGACTGCCGGGAGCGGCCGGGCGTGGAGACGGCGCGGTAGGCGGCCGCGAAGCCCGACGCGGGTTCCGGCGCGGGAGCGGCAGGGGACTGGTACAGCGGCGCGGAAGGGGCGGCGGCCCCCCTGGGCTCACGGCGGCCCTCGAAGCCCGTCGGCGCCGGCTCGGCCACCCGGGAACGGCTCGCGTCCAGCTCGTCGAGTCCCGGCCGCTCCGAGCTGCCGAACAGCGCCACCAGCCGGTCGGCGACCCTGCGCTTGACCGGGCGCGGCGCGGCGCGCAGCGCCAGGGCGGCCATCACGCCCAGCAGCGACAGGCCGTAGGAGATCACGAAGAACGGCTTGGCCGCGCGACCCGCGTACAGCCCGTGGATCAGCGCGGCGCACCAGGCCGGGTAGGCGAGCATGTGCATGGCGCGCCAGCGGGCGGCGACGGGGGCCGGGGTGGCGAAATTGCTGCGCAGGGCGCCCGTGACGCCCACGAAGATCATCAGCAGGCCCGCCAGCGAACCCAGCCCGATCAGGCCGCCGATCCCGGTGACGCCGAGCGAGAACGGGATGATCGCGGCGATCGCCTTCGTGTGGCCGAGGGCGACCTTTGTGGTGATGTGCAGCAGGAGGAACGCGATCGAGGCGACCCCGAGCGTGCGGTGCACCGCCTGGCCGACGATCCGCTGCCGGATGTTCAGGAAGATCCGGTCCTGCGCGAACAGGCCCCAGATCACCGAGCAACTGAGCGAGACCAGGGACAACACGCCCGCGCCGAAGTTCAGGAAGTCGCGGAACTGGTTGCCTCCGGCCAGTACGAGCACGGGTATGAGCAGCAGGACGACGGCCGATGCCACCCCATAGGCCGAGCGGCCCGGTTTGGGGAGGGAGCGGGTACTACGACGAGGGTTCATGGGGGCAACTCCGAGCAGTTTCGGGAAAGCGGTCCCGCTGCCGAACTCTAGGTGGCGCCATACCGATCAGTACGGGGTTTGAGTTATTGCGTTGTTACCAACGGACAATGCGACTGGGGTGATGTCCCTTAGTGGACGGTACGCGAAGTAATTGTTGACCTTGATTCAGCTCCCTCTTCCCTCGGTTCCTGGCATGTCCACAAGGGATACGGAAGCGCGCCGCCGCTTGCTCAAGCGTGTGCCGGCCCGCTGAAGCCCGTCGCCGCCCGCTCGAGGCCTGCGGTACCCTAACGCCATGCGTGCCGTACGCCTTCTGCTTAGCGGGCCGCGCTGATCAGTACCGACCCCCGGTCGAACCCGTGAGGTCGGCATCGGCGCGGCGTCCCCTCCTGTGCGAGGGGATTTTTCGTTTCCGCAGGCAAAGACGATCGATGGAGCTTTGAGGATCATGAGCGAGACGAACCCCGCTGCCGCCGCCGAGGTGGCCGCGCCGCACCGCTACACGGCCGCCATGGCAGCCGAGATCGAGGCACGCTGGCAGGACTTCTGGGACGCCGAGGGCACCTACGCGGCGCCGAACCCCAAGGGCGACCTGGCGGGCGACCCCGAGCTGGTCGCCAAGCCCAAGAAGTTCATCATGGACATGTTCCCCTACCCCTCGGGCGCGGGTCTGCACGTCGGTCACCCGCTGGGCTACATCGCCACCGACGTCTTCGCCCGGTTCCAGCGCATGACCGGCCACAACGTCCTGCACACCCTGGGCTTCGACGCCTTCGGCCTGCCCGCCGAGCAGTACGCCGTGCAGACCGGCACGCACCCGCGCGTGTCCACCGAGGCCAACATCGAGAACATGAAGGTCCAGCTGCGCCGGCTGGGCCTGGGTCACGACAAGCGCCGGTCCTTCGCCACGATCGACCCGGACTACTACAAGTGGACCCAGTGGATCTTCCTGCAGATCTTCAACTCGTGGTACGACGACGAGGCGAAGAAGGCCCGGCCGATCTCCGAGCTGATCGCACAGTTCGAGTCCGGTGAGCGCGCGATCGCGGGCACCACGCGCGCGTGGAACGAGCTGAGCGCCTCCGAGCGCGCCGACGTCCTGGGCGAGTACCGCCTGGCCTACGCCTCCGAGGCGCCCGTCAACTGGTGCCCGGGACTGGGCACCGTGCTGGCCAACGAGGAAGTCACCGCGGACGGCCGCTCCGAGCGCGGCAACTACCCGGTCTTCAAGGCCAAGCTGCGCCAGTGGAACATGCGCATCACCGCCTACGCCGACCGGCTGCTGGAGGACCTGGACCAGCTGGACTGGCCCGAGGCCATCAAGCTGCAGCAGCGCAACTGGATCGGCCGCAGCGAGGGTGCCCGCGTCGACTTCCCCATCGACGGCGAGCACATCACGATCTTCACCACCCGCCAGGACACCCTGTTCGGCGCGACCTACATGGTGCTGGCGCCCGAGCACCCGCTGGTGGAGAAGTTCACCCCCGAGGCCTGGCCCGAGGGCACGCACGAGGTGTGGACCGGCGGACACGCCACCCCGGCCGAGGCCGTCGCCGCCTACCGCGCGCAGGCCGCCTCGAAGTCCGACGTCGAACGCCAGGCCGAGGCCAAGGACAAGACCGGCGTCTTCACCGGCGCGTTCGCGACCAACCCGGTCAACGGCGAGCAGATCCCCGTCTTCATCGCCGACTACGTCCTGATGGGCTACGGCACCGGTGCGATCATGGCCGTCCCGGCGCACGACACCCGTGACTTCGCCTTCGCGCGCGCCTTCGAGCTGCCGATCCGCTGCGTGGTCGAGCCCACCGACGGCCGCGGCACCGACACCACGACCTGGAACGACGCGTTCGTGTCGTACGAGGCGAAGCTGGTCAACTCCGCGAGCGACGAGGTCAGCCTGGACGGCCTGGGCGTCGTCGAGGCCAAGTCCCGCATCACCGAATGGCTGCAGGGCAAGGGCATCGGCGAGGGCACCGTCAACTTCCGCCTGCGCGACTGGCTGTTCAGCCGCCAGCGCTACTGGGGCGAGCCCTTCCCGATCGTCTACGACGAGGACGGCGTCGCCCACTCGCTGCCCGAGTCGATGCTGCCGCTGGAGCTGCCCGAGGTCGAGGACTACAGCCCGCGCACCTTCGACCCGGACGACGCCGACACCCAGCCCGAGACCCCGCTGTCGCGCAACGAGGAGTGGGTCAACGTCACCCTGGACCTGGGCGACGGGCCGAAGCAGTACCGCCGCGAGACCAACACCATGCCCAACTGGGCGGGTTCCTGCTGGTACGAGTTCCGCTACCTGGACCCGCACAACGAGCGGCAGCTGGTCGACCCCGAGATCGAGCAGTACTGGATGGGCCCGCGCGAGGGCCAGCCGCATGGCGGTGTCGACCTGTACGTCGGCGGCGCCGAGCACGCCGTGCTCCACCTGCTGTACGCGCGCTTCTGGTCCAAGGTCCTGTACGACCTGGGACACGTGTCCTCGGCCGAGCCGTTCCACAAGCTGTTCAACCAGGGCATGATCCAGGCCTACGTCTACCGCGACAGCCGTGGCATCGCGGTGCCGGCCGCCGAGGTGGAGGAGCGCGACGGCGCGTACTACTACCAGGGCGAGAAGGTCACCCGTCTGCTGGGCAAGATGGGCAAGTCCCTGAAGAACGCCGTGACCCCGGACGAGATCTGCGCCGAGTACGGCGCCGACACCCTGCGCCTGTACGAGATGGCCATGGGTCCGCTGGACGTCTCCCGCCCGTGGGACACGCGCGCGGTGGTCGGCCAGTTCCGGCTGCTGCAGCGGCTGTGGCGCAACATCGTCGACGAGGCGACCGGCGAGGTCACCGTCACCGACGCCGAGCCCGACGAGGAGACCCTGCGCGCCCTGCACAAGGCGATCGACGGCGTCCGCCAGGACCTGGAGGGGCTGCGCTTCAACACCGCCATCGCCAAGGTCACCGAGCTGAACAACCACCTGACCAAGGCCGGCACCGCGGTGCCGCGTTCGGTGGCCGAGCCGCTGGTGCTGATGGTCGCCCCGCTGGCCCCGCACGTCGCCGAGGAGCTGTGGCGCAAGCTGGGCCACACCGACTCGGTCGTCCACCAGGACTTCCCGGTCGCCGACCCGGAGTACGTCGTGGACGAGACCGTGACCTGCGTCGTGCAGATCAAGGGCAAGGTCAAGGCCCGCCTGGAGGTGCCGCCGGCCATCTCCGAGGAGGAGCTGGAGAAGGTGGCGCTGGCCGACGAGAAGGTCGTCGCGGCGCTGGACGGCGCGGGCATCCGCAAGGTGATCGTCCGTGCGCCGAAGCTGGTGAACATCGTCCCGGCGTGACCGTCAGGACGCCGCAGCGAGCTGTCTCGGGGTAGTCCCCTACGGGCAGGTTCGGGGTTTTTCTGGAACTCCGGGCCTGCCCGCTGCGTTTACCGTGGAAAGCGCGGCGGCGTGTGCCGCACCAGCCCGAGGAGGAGCATCGTGGAAGCAGTGATCGCCGTGTTCGCCCTGCTCTTCCTGCTCTTCATCGGCCTGGGCGCGTACGCCACGGTGAAGGCGGTCGGCGCCGCCAAGCGCGGCGTGGACCGGACGATCGAGCAGGCCCGCCGCACCGTCGAGGACCACACACTGCGCGCCAAGTCCTTCGTCCAGGCCGGTCCGGCCGCCGAGATCGCGCAGCTCAGGCTCGCGCTGCGCACCTCCATGCGCGCCACCCGGGACGCCCTGCGCGCGAGCGCGGCCGAGGACGAGTCGCTGAAGGAGTCCCTCGGCCTCTTCGAGCGGCTCAGCGCGCACGGGCACGAGCTGGACGCAGACCTCCGGCGACTGGAGTCGGAGCCGGACCGCGCCGAACTCCGCTCACGGCTGCCCGAGCTGCGCAGCCGTACCGAGCGCATCACCAAGTCCGCGGACTCCCTGCGCTGGGCGGTCCGCGACCGGGCGCGCCGCTTCGGCGACGACGATCTGGGCGCGCTCAGCGATCAGATAGACATCGAGGCCGACGCCCTGCGCCACTGGACCCCGGCCGGTTCCGCGCAGGCGGAGGGACAGCAGCCCGACATGAGCGCCGCATCCACCCCCGACGGTCCGGCGGGCCCGCGCGCCCGCTCGCGGACGTCCCGCCCCGCCGAGGAGCAGGCGCGCCAGGCGATCACCCCGCCGTCGCCACGCCTCACCCACCCCTGGCAGAAGAAGCCGCGCCCCGAGAGCACCACCTGACCCGGCCGCTCCAGTCCCGCACCAGGGGGGCCGGACTGCCGCGCGAGCACTACGGCAGGTAACCTCCAGCTCATGTCCCGCCATGTCGCGATCGTCACCGATTCAACGGCCTACCTGCCGCCGCGGACGATGGAGCGTCACGGCATCACCGCTGTGCCCCTGACCGTGGTCCTCGGCGACCGGGCACTCGAAGAGGGCACCGAGATCTCCACCCGCTCCCTGGCCCAGGCGCTGCAGAAGCGCCGGCCCGTCACCACCTCGCGCCCGAGCCCCGAGATGTTCGCGGAAACCTACCGCAGGGTCGCCGAGTCCGGTGCGAACGGCATCGTCTCCCTGCATCTTTCCGCCGAACTGTCCGGCACCTACGACGCGGCGGTCCTCGCGGCCCGCGAGGCGCCGGTGCCGGTACGGGTGGTGGACACCGGGATGGTCGCGATGGCCCTCGGCTTCTGCGCGCTCGCCGCCGCCGTGACCGCCGAAGCCGGCGGCACGATGGACGAGGCCGTCACCGCCGCCGAGAAGCGGGCCGCGGGTACGTCCGCCTACTTCTACGTCGACACCCTCGACTATCTGCGCCGTGGCGGCCGCATCGGAGCCGCACAGGCGCTGCTCGGTTCCGCACTCGCCGTCAAGCCCCTGCTCCAGCTGGACGGCGGTCGCATCGAACTGCTCGAGAAGGTCCGTACGGCGTCCAAGGCCATCGCGCGTCTGGAGGAGATCGCCGCCGAACGGGCGGGCGGCGCCGAGGTCGACATCGCCGTCCACCACCTGGCCGCCCCCGACCGTGCCGCCGCGCTCGCCGACCGGCTGCGGGAACGGGTGCCGGGCCTGGCCGACCTCCATGTCAGCGAGGTCGGGGCGGTCATCGGGGCACACACCGGTCCCGGGCTGCTCGGAGCGGTGGTCTCACCCCGCTGAGCCATCACTCGTACGGGTGGCGGAGTTATCCACAACCGGGCTGTCATCCACGGGAATTGACCAAGATCATCGCGATTCGGCGGGATGTCCCATCCTCGTCGCATGGCACTTCGATCACGTTCACGCACAGCCACTCCGACCAGCGGCCCCGGCCGTGGCCCCACCTCCGACGGCCGCATCCGCCACCGCCGCGGCATCGACCGCGGCCCCGCCCGCCACCGCCCGTCGGCGCCGGCCGAGGAACTGCGCCGCCGAGCGGAACTCCTCTTCGGCGAACGAGCCGTGAGGTGGCGGGAGTCGGGAAACGGACCGCCGGACGGGGAGGGCGCCGAGAGGACGGCGGCCGCGAGGGCGACCGAGGCAGCGACCGGCGCGGCACCCGAGACGGCGACAGGGGCGGCTACGGCATGGGCCACGGGCCGGGCGCCCGGGCTGAGCCCGGCGAGGACGGTGACGGCCGAGATCACGCCTGCCCCGACCGAGCCACCGCACACCGTGCCGGCTGATGGCTCGACCCCGACGCCGACGCCGACGCCGACACTGACGTCGACTCCGGTTTCGGCGCCGAGCAGGGCCTACGACCCCGAACCAGCCGGCACCGTCAGCCCGTTGGAGTCGCCCGGCCCCGTCGGCCCCGGCTGGCGGGAGCGGATCGGGTCGGCATTGCGGGAGCGGATGCCGGTGTGGTTGCAGGTGCGGTGCGGGGTGGAGCGGCGGGGAGCCGTGGCACTCGCCGTGGTGCTCGTGGCCGCAGCGGTGCTCGCCGTTCAGTACTTCTGGGCCGGGCGGACCGAGTCCGTGAGCGCCCCTCAAGTGGTACGCGCGGCGGCGCCGTCCACCAAGGCGGACACGCCCTACGCCAAGAAGGAGGACGATGCGAAGGCCGGTGCGGGCGCCTCGGCCACGCCGGGCGGGCAGATCGTCGTGGACGTCAGCGGCAAGGTCCGCAACCCGGGGATCCAGCGGTTGCCGGCCGGTTCCCGGGTGGCCGACGCGCTGCGGGCGGCCGGCGGCGTCCGTCCGGGTGTGAGCATCGAGGGGCTCAACCGGGCCCGCTTCCTGGCCGACGGCGAACAGGTCGTCGTCGGCGCGCCCGCCGGGGCGGTGGCCCCACCCGGCACTTCGGCGGGGCCGGCCTCGGGACCGGCGGGGGCGGGCCCCGCGGCGCCCGTCTCCCTCAACACGGCCACGGCGGACCAGCTCGACACGCTGCCGGGAGTCGGCCCCGTCCTCGCTCAGCACATCCTCGACTACCGCACCCAGCACGGCGGTTTCCGCTCGGTGGACGAACTGCGCGAGGTCAACGGCATCGGCGACCGCCGCTTCGGCGATCTGCGGAACCTGGTACGGCCATGAGCCGCACGATCGTCGACGGGCCGCCGGAGCCCGGAAGGACCCGCGTACTCGCGCCTGCCCGGCGAGCAGACGCGCGGTCAGAAGATCCGGGAACCGACGGTGCCGTGGTCCGCGACAACGGTGCGGACGGGACCGCCGCTCGCGGTGAGCGGGCGGGCCCCATGGACCTGCGCCTGGTGCCGCCCGCGCTCGCGGCCTGGGGCACGGCGGCCGTCACACTGGACACCCCGGCGGGCTGGACGGCCGGGATCGCGGTCGCCTGCCTGGTGGGCGGAATCGCTCTGTTGGCGGCACGAAGGTCGCCACGGCCCGCACAGTCCGTACCGGCCGGGCCGGTCACACGGAGAGCGCAGGCCGGGAGGCCGCTCGGGCGGTTCGCCTGGGCACGTGCCTCGTTCGCCGCCGTGCTGCTGTGCGTTTCCGCCTCGGCCGCCTCGGCCGGACTGCACGGCGCGGACCTGCGGCGCGGACCGGTGCCCGAGCTGGCCCGGCGGTACGCGACCGTGACCGCCGAGGTCGAGCTGAGCGGCGACCCCTGGCTGAGCCGGCCACGGGTGCGCGGCGATCACGCCGCGCCGCTCGCGGTACTGGCCCAGGCGGAGGTGCGGCGCGTCGAACAGAGCGACGGGACGAGCGTGCGGACGCGGACTCCGGTGCTGCTGGTCGTCGACGCGGATGCTCCGGCACCGGAAGGGACGGCTGCCCGGAACGGCCCCTCTACAGCAGACGGAAGCGCGGCGCGGTCCGCTGCCCCGGTCCCGCGGGGCACGAAGGGCTACCGAGGCGACCAGCGCGCCCGCAGTCCGCGGGGTGCGCGTGATGCATGGCTCGGGTTGTTGCCGTCCACGCGGCTGCGGGTCGCCGGGCGGCTGGCGCCCGCGCTGGCGGGTGGGGAGCGGACCGCGGCCGTCCTGCGGGTGCGTGGCCGGCCGGGGCCGCGGATCGTGGCGGGGCCCAGCGGCCCTCAACGGCTCGCGGGACGGCTCAGGGCCGGACTGCGGGAGGCGACCGACGGTCTGCCGGGGGACGCGCGGGCGCTCCTTCCCGGGCTGGTCGTCGGGGACACCGCACGGATCACGCCCGAGCTGGACGAGGCGTTCAAGGACACGGACCTGGCGCACACGCTCGCGGTGTCCGGCAGCAACCTCACCGTCCTGCTCGCGCTGCTCATCGGGCCGCCCGGACTGGCCCGGCTCGTCGAACGCCGTGGCCTCGCTCCGCGCCTCGGGCTCTCCTTGCGGGCGACCGCACTGCTCGCCGGAGCGCTCACGTCGGCATTCGTGGTCGTGTGCCGGCCCGACCCCAGTGTGCTGCGGGCCGCCGCCTGCGGTGCGGTCGCGCTGCTGGCCCTGGCCACCGGGCGCCGCAGATCCCTGATCCCGGCGCTCGCCACGGCCGTTCTGCTGCTGGTGCTCTACGACCCGTGGCTGGCACGCAGCTACGGCTTCCTGCTCTCCGTGCTGGCCACCGGCGCGCTGCTGGTCCTGGCACCGGGCTGGAGCGAGGCGCTGCGGCGGCGCCGGGTGCCGCCGAGGCTCGCGGAGGCGCTGGCGGCGGCCGCCGCGGCACAGGCGGTGTGCGGCCCGGTCACGGCGGTGCTGTCGGCGCGGGTGAGCCTGGTGGC
Organism: Streptomyces barringtoniae; assembly: GCF_020819595.1. Lineage (GTDB taxonomy): Bacteria > Actinomycetota > Actinomycetes > Streptomycetales > Streptomycetaceae > Streptomyces > Streptomyces barringtoniae. The sequence goes on along the minus strand of NZ_JAJHNP010000006.1, from coordinate 454,134 downwards.
GGTGCCGTGCAACCTGCTGGCAGAGGTGGCGGTGGCACCGGCGACCGTGCTGGGGTTCGCGGCGCTCGCGACGGCACCGGTGGCCATGGCACCGGCCAAGGCGCTGGCCTGGTGCGCGAGTTGGCCCGCCGACTGGATCGCGGGTGTGGCCCGGACGGGGGCGGCGTTGCCCGGCGCGGGAGTGGACTGGCCGGGGAGCTGGCCCGGGGCGCTGCTGCTGGCGGCGGTCACCGTGGTCGTCGTCCTGGCGGGGCGGCGCCTCATGCGGCACCCGTGGTGGTGCGGGCTGCTCGGAGTGCTGCTCCTGCTGGCGGTGGTACGGCCGGCCCCGCTGACCCGGGTGATCACGGGCTGGCCACCGCCGGGCTGGCGGTTCGCGATGTGCGATGTCGGGCAGGGCGACGCCACCGTGCTGGCAGCGGGCGAGGGAGCCGGAGTGGTCGTGGACGCCGGCCCCGATCCGGTGCTGGTCGACCACTGTCTGCGGCAGCTGGGCATCACGCGCATCCCGCTTCTGGTCCTGACCCACTTCCACGCCGACCATGTCGCGGGACTGCCCGGGGTGCTGCGGGGCCGTTCGGTGGCCGCGATCGAGACCACGGGCTTCGAGGAGCCCGCCGACGAGGCCGAGTTCGTCAGAAGGGAGGCGGCGGCGCGCCACATCCCGGTCACGCGCGCCGTGGCGGGAGAGGAGCGGCGTGCCGGAGAGCTGTCCTGGCGGGTCCTGTGGCCCCCGCCGGGCATCCGGCCACCCCGGGACACGCAGACCCCCGCCTGGCCGGGCCCGGTGCCCGAGCCGGAGGATCCGAACGACGCCAGCGTCGCGATGCTGGTGCGCTCGGGCGGGCTGCGGCTGCTGTTGCTGGGCGACCTCGAACCGCCGGCCCAGCAGGCGCTGGTGCGATCACCCGTGGCGGCCGAGCTGGCCGGTGTGGACGTCTTGAAGGTGGCCCATCATGGCTCGGCCTACCAGGACCCCGAACTGATACGGCTCGCGGCACCCCGGGTGGCGCTCATCTCGTGCGGCGCTGACAACCCCTACGGTCACCCGGCACCGGCGACCGTGGCAGCGCTGCGGGAGGGCGGGGCGCTGGTGCTGCGCACCGACCGGGACGGGGAACTCGCGGTCGGAGGGACGGGAGGGACGGGCGGGGAGTTGCGGGTGGCGAGAGACTGAGGACCAGGTGTTCGCCCAGACTGGGTCCATGAACTCAAGCCAGGCCGAGGCCTATCTCCGCCGGATCGGGGCCGAGCACCCGCAGAAGCCCACCGGCCGGGCGCTGCGCGAACTGCAGCTGCGCCACCTGCGGACCGTCCCCTTCGAGAACCTGTCGATCCACCTCGGCGAGGAGATCGTGCTGGAGGAGGAGCGGCTGCTGGACAAGGTGATCGGACGCGGGCGGGGTGGCTTCTGCTACGAACTGAACGGCCTGTTCGGCGCGTTGCTCACCGCCCTCGGCTACGAGGTCGACCTGCTCGCGGCACGCGTGTACGGCGACGAGGGACGGCTCGGCATCCCGTACGACCATCTCGCCCTGCGGGTGCGGACGGTGGAGGGAGACACCTGGCTCGCGGACGTCGGGTTCGGGGCGCACAGCCACTATCCGCTGAGGTACGCGGAGCGCGAGGAGCAGGTCGACCCCGGCGGGGTGTTCCGGGTGGTCGAGGCCGGCCCGGACGCGGCCGGGGCGAGCGGCGGCCCGGCCGGGGACGGGGACCTGGACGTCATACGGGACGCGAGGCCGCAGTACCGGCTGGAGACGCGGCCCCGGGCGCTCGGGGACTTCGTGGCCGGGGCCTGGTGGCACAGCACCTCGCCGCTGTCGCACTTCACCCGGTCGCTGGTCTGCTCACGGGTCACCGAGGACGGGGGAAGGGTCACGCTCAGCGGGCGGGTGCTGACGACGACGGCCGGCGACGGTGCGCGCGGTACCCGGGAGCTGGAGACGAACGAGGAGGTGCTGACCGCGTACCGGGAGCGGTTCGGCATCGAGCTGGACTGCGTGCCGACTGTGCGAGACCGGAATCCGAGCCCCTGATCCGGATCAGTTCCGAGCTTGTGCTGATTCCCGCGATATGGGCGCGGCCCCTGTTGCCTTCTGCCCGTACCCGAGGCCTCGCCTGGCGGTTCGGTTCACCTGCGGTGCCGGAGAATGGGCCCGTGAGCGATGTGAGACACGTGCTGGTGCTGCCCGACCGGGATGCCGCCGAGGAGGTGGCGGGGGCGCTCGGGGAGCGGTTCGGGCTGGACGAGGAGCCCCGGCTCGTCCGGGACGCGCTGGCCGGCGAGGACGACGCCGAGGACGCGCAGTGGCTGGTGGTCCTGCGGGACGAGGACGCACGGCTTGATCCGGCCGAGCTCGACGAGTTCGCAGCGGAGTGGGACGGCTGGCGTGAGGAGCCGTGACCCCGAGGCGGACTCCGGGTCCTGTCCGGGACCGGTCGGGGTGCCGGGGCCGGTTCGTTGTCAGTGCCGCGTGGGATGCTGTCGGTGATGGCCAGGAAGACTGCGAATGACGACCCTCTCGCCCCGGTGACGCTCGCCGTGGGCCAGGAGGACCTCCTGCTCGACCGTGCCGTGCAGGAGGTGGTGGCCGCCGCCAAGGCCGCCGACGCCGACACGGACGTACGCGACCTCACCCCGGACCAGTTGCAGCCCGGCACGCTCGCCGAGCTCACCAGTCCTTCGCTCTTCGCCGAGCGGAAAGTCGTGGTCGTACGCAATGCGCAGGACCTGTCCGCCGACACGGTCAAGGACGTGAAGGCATATCTCGGGTCGCCCGCCGAGGAGATCACGCTCGTGCTGCTGCACGCGGGCGGGGCCAAGGGCAAGGGGCTGCTCGACGCCGCGCGCAAGGCGGGAGCGCGGGAGGTGGCCTGTCCGAAGATGACCAGGCCGGCGGACCGGCTGGCCTTCGTGCGAGGGGAGTTCCGCTCCTTCGGGCGATCGGCCACGCCTGAGGCGTGCCAGGCGCTGTGCGACGCCGTCGGCAGCGATCTGCGGGAGCTGGCCTCGGCGGTCTCCCAGCTGGTCGCCGACGTGGAGGGGACGATCGACGAGGCGGTCGTCGGGCGGTACTACACCGGCCGTGCCGAGGCCTCCAGTTTCACGGTCGCCGACCGGGCCGTGGAGGGGCGTACGGCGGAGGCGCTGGAGGCGCTCAGATGGTCGCTGGCGACTGGCGTGGCGCCGGTGATGATCACCAGTGCGCTGGCCCAGGGCGTGCGGGCGATCGGGAAGCTGTCCTCCGCGCGCGGGGGGCGGCCGGCCGATCTGGCCCGGGAGCTGGGGATGCCGCCGTGGAAGATCGATCGGGTGCGACAGCAGATGAGGGGGTGGACGCCGGACGGGGTCGCGGTGGCGATGCGTGCCGTTGCCGAGGCCGACGCCGGGGTGAAGGGCGGGGGCGACGATCCCGAGTACGCCCTGGAGAAGGCGGTCGTGACGATCGCCCGGGCAGCGCGGTCGAGAGGCCGGAGCTGACCGCCGCCGCGCCGTCCTGGCCGGACCGGCTCCGGCCCGGGGCTGCTCCGCCGATGCCCCAGGGCGCACCGGCACCGGCCCAGGGCTCCGCAACGCAACGACAGGGCTGAACTGGGCGCCGCTCCGGGTTGCTCCGCCGCCGACCTGGGCCCACCGGCACCGGCTCCGGCCCGGGGTTGATCCGCCGACGACGCAGCGCGAACTCGGCGCCGCCCTGCGCTGATCCGGCGCCGCCTGGGGCCGATTCGGCATCGACCAGGTCTGCTCTGGCGTCGACCTGGAGCTGACCGCCGCCGCGCCGACCTGGGCCGGACCGGCTCCGGCCCGGGGCTGCTCCGCCGATGCCCCAGGGCGCACCGGCACCGGCCCGGGCTCCGCAACGCAACGACAGGGCTGAACTGGGCGCCGCTCCGGGTTGCTCCGCCGCCGACCTGGGCCCACCGGCACCGGCCCGGCTGATCCGCCGACACTCCAGGGCGCACCGGTACCGGTCCAGGGCTGCTCCGCCGACGACACAGCGCGAACTCGGCGCCGCCCCGCGCTGATCCGGCGCAGCCCGAGCGGATTCGGCATCGACCCGGGCTGCTCCGACGTCGCACCCGGCTGCTCCGGCCCCGTCCCGGGACCACTCGGCGCCGACCCGGGTGGGTTCGTCGCCGACCTGGGTGGGTTCGTCGCCGACCTGGGTGGGTTCGTAGCCGACCCGGGCGGGTTCGTAGCCGACCTGGGCGGGTTTGGCGCCGATCCGGGAGGGGCAGCCCAGTCGGCCGGGAGTAGCAGCCCAGTCGGCCAGGAGTAGCAGCCGCAGAGGATCCTGGGCGTTGGCCGCAGGCGGCGCAGCGCGAGCCGTTCTGCGCGGCCCGGTCGTCGAAGGGAAGGGCGCATGCCGAAGGCCCCGGTGGCCGCCCTGGGGAAGGGAGGGTGCCGGGGCCTTCGGATCAAGCTGGTGGACTCGCACCCGCGTGGCGAACGCAGGCCGCGTGCGAATCCGGGGTGCCGGGCGGGAGCGGATGAGAGAGGGCCCGCTCTGGGTCCTTCCGGCGGTCAGATCAAAGAGGAGGTTCAGCCCTTGAGGGACGTGACCTTGGAAGCAAGCGCCGACTTCTTGTTGGCGGCCTGGTTCTTGTGGATGACGCCCTTCGAGACGGCCTTGTCGAGCGCACGCGCGGCAGCGCGCTGCAGCTCGGTGGCCTTCTCGACGTCACCCGCGGCAGCGGCCTCGCGGGCCTTGCGGATCGCGGTCTTCAGGGAGGACTTGACGGCCTTGTTGCGCAGCCGAGCCTTCTCGTTGGTCTTGATCCGCTTGATCTGGGACTTGATGTTCGCCACGAAGGAGCCTTTTCAGGTTCTGGTGCGGGGCCGCGCGGGTCCCGTACCGGTGATCCAAAATTTCTCGGACGTGCCTCGCGCTGAGAGGGCATGAGGCACAGCCATCTACAGTACCAGTGGCCCTGCGAGCGGCCCAAAACGGTGCCCGGTCCCTCCGCGTGGGACCATGGAGACTACGTATCGATCCGACCCGAGGCATAAGGCGCCTCAAGAGACAGGACCCTGCGTGCCCGCGACCCCTAACCATGTGCCCGAGCCGAGCCGTACCGCCCCGGCTCTGATCCGCAATTTCTGCATCATCGCGCACATCGACCACGGCAAGTCCACACTCGCCGACCGGATGCTCCAGCTGACCGGTGTGGTCGAGCAGCGGCAGATGCGTGCTCAGTACCTCGACCGGATGGACATCGAGCGCGAGCGCGGCATCACGATCAAGTCCCAGGCGGTGCGTCTGCCCTGGGCCCCCACCGAGGGCCCCGACCAGGGCACGACCCACATCCTCAACATGATCGACACCCCGGGGCACGTCGACTTCACCTACGAGGTCTCGCGGTCGCTCGCCGCTTGTGAGGGGACCATCCTCCTCGTCGACGCCGCCCAGGGCATCGAGGCTCAGACCCTCGCCAACCTCTACCTGGCGATGGAGAACGACCTCACGATCATCCCCGTACTGAACAAGATCGACCTGCCGGCCGCCCAGCCGGAGAAGTTCGCCGAGGAGCTGGCGAACCTGGTCGGCTGCGACCCGGAGGACGTCCTCAAGGTCTCCGCGAAGACCGGTCTCGGGGTCGACGCGCTCCTGAACAAGGTCGTCAAGGAGATCCCGGCACCGGTCGGGGTCGCCGACGCGCCCGCCCGCGCGATGATCTTCGACTCCGTCTACGACTCCTACCGCGGTGTCGTGACGTACGTCCGTGTCATCGACGGCCAGCTCAACAAGCGCGAGCGCATCAGGATGATGTCGACCGGCGCCACGCACGAGCTGCTGGAGATCGGCGTCAGCTCGCCCGAGATGCTGCCGGCCGACGGCCTCGGCGTCGGCGAGGTGGGTTACCTCATCACCGGTGTGAAGGACGTCCGGCAGTCCAAGGTCGGTGACACCGTCACCAGCCAGAGCAAGGGGGCGACGGAGGCGCTCGGAGGGTACAAGGACCCGAAGCCCATGGTCTTCTCCGGTCTGTATCCGCTCGACGGCTCCGACTACCCCGAGCTGCGCGAGGCCCTGGACAAGCTGCAGCTCAACGACGCCGCGCTGGTCTACGAGCCGGAGACCTCCGCCGCCCTCGGCTTCGGCTTCCGTGTCGGCTTCCTCGGTCTGCTGCACCTGGACGTGATCCGGGAGCGGCTGGAGCGCGAGTTCGGCCTCGACCTGATCGCCACCGCCCCCAACGTGGTCTACCGCGTGGTCATGGAGGACGGCAGCGAGCACACGGTCACCAACCCGAGCGAGTTCCCCGAGGGCAAGATCAACGAGGTCTTCGAGCCGGTCGTGCGGGCCACCATCCTCGCGCCCACCGAGTTCATCGGCTCGATCATGGAGCTGTGCCAGACCCGGCGCGGCACCCTGCTCGGCATGGACTACCTCTCGGAGGACCGTGTCGAGATCCGCTACACGCTGCCGCTCGCGGAGATCGTCTTCGACTTCTTCGACCAGCTGAAGTCCAAGACCCGCGGCTACGCCTCCCTCGACTACGAGCCCACCGGCGAGCAGACCAGCTCCCTGGTCAAGGTCGACATCCTGCTGCACGGCGACAAGGTCGACGCGTTCTCCGCGATCACCCACAGGGACCAGGCGTACGCGTACGGCGTGCGGCTCGTCGCCAAGCTCAAGGAGCTGATCCCGCGGCAGGCCTTCGAGGTGCCGGTGCAGGCCGCCATCGGCTCCCGGGTCATCGCCCGCGAGACCATCCGCGCCATCCGCAAGGACGTTCTCGCCAAGTGCTACGGCGGTGACATCTCCCGTAAGCGGAAGCTGCTGGAGAAGCAGAAGGAAGGCAAGAAGCGGATGAAGATGGTGGGTTCCGTGGAGGTTCCGCAGGAAGCCTTCATCGCCGTCCTGTCCAGCGATGACAGTGCGGGGTCGGCCAAGGGCAAGAAGTAACCAGCGGTAACAACGGGTTACGTCCATAAACGGGACACAAGGGGGTCCGTCGCGCAAAAGCGCGGCGGGCCCCTACGCGTGCGTAGCGTCGCTCTGCGTGGAAAGTGACAGGCCGAAGCCCCTTACGCAGCGGCCGGTCGCGGCTTACTCTGATCCCTGCTCGATAGTTACTCGCGAGTTAAACAACGTGAAGTACCCGCACGAACCCCCACCGTGAGTTAACCCAGCCGCACCGAGTCAGCCGCACCGTCGCGGGCCCCCGGAGGATGTCGTGAGCGACACACAGACCTTGATCGAGAACCGTCCGCCGTCCGTGGCGGCCCTCTTCCTGGAGCGCGTGGCGGCCACACCGGACGCCGAGGCCTACCGGTACCCGGTGCCTCCTGCGTCCGGCCAGGGCCCCGACGACTGGAAGTCGCTCAGCTGGGCGCAGGCGGCCGAGCGCGTGTACGCGATCGCGGCCGGCCTCATCGAGCTGGGCGTGCAGCCCGAGCAGCGGGTGGCGCTCGCCTCCTCCACCCGGGTGGAGTGGATCCTCGCCGACCTCGGCATCATGTGCGCCGGTGGCGCCACGACCACCGTCTACCCGCAGACCAACGCGGACGAGTCCGCCTTCATCCTCTCGGACTCCGAGAGCCGGGTGCTGATCGCCGAGGACGCGGCCCAGGTCGCCAAGGCGCTCGAGAAGCGCGCCGAGCTGCCCGAGCTGACCAAGGTCGTCGTCATCGACGCGGCGGGCGCGGAGACGAGCGACTGGGTGATCACGCTCGCGGAGCTGGAGCGGCGCGGAGCGGCCTACCTGGAGACCCACCCGTCGCTGATCAAGGAGCGGGTCGGCGCGATCAAGAAGGAACAGCTCGCCACCCTCATCTACACCTCCGGCACCACCGGCCGCCCCAAGGGAGTCAGGCTCCCGCACGACAACTGGGCGTACATGGCGAAGGCGATCGCCGCGACCGGCCTTGTCACCATGGACGATGTGCAGTACCTGTGGCTGCCGCTCGCGCACGTCTTCGGCAAGGTGCTCACCTCCGGCCAGATCGAGGTCGGCCACGTCACCGCCGTCGACGGCCGCGTCGACAAGATCATCGAGAACCTTCCGGTGGTGCAGCCGACGTACATGGCGGCCGTGCCGCGCATCTTCGAGAAGGTCTACAACGGCGTCGCCGCCAAGGCCCGCGAGGGCGGCCCGGCCAAGTACAAGATCTTCCAGTGGGCCGCCGAGGTCGCCCGCGAGTACGCCAAGGTGAGCCAGGACAACTTCCGGCGCACCGGCACCGCCGCGGTGCCCTTCAGTCTCGGCGCCAAGCACAAGGTCGCCGACACCCTCGTCTACGGCAAGCTCCGCGAGGCCTTCGGCGGCCGGCTGCGGGCCTGCGTCTCCGGCGCCTCCGCCCTCGCGCCCGAGATCGGCTACTTCTTCGCCGGCGCCGGCATCCACATCCTGGAGGGCTACGGGCTCACCGAGTCCTCCGCCGCCTCCTTCGTCAACCCCGGCGAGGCCTACCGCACCGGCACGGTCGGCAAGCCGCTGCCCGGCACCGAGGTGCGCATCGCCGACGACGGCGAGATCCTGCTGCGCGGCCCCGGCATCATGGAGGGCTACCACGGGCTGCCCGAGAAGACCGCCGAGGTGCTGGAGACCGACGGCTGGTTCCACACCGGCGACATCGGCGAGCTCTCGCCCGACGGCTATCTGCGCATCACCGACCGCAAGAAGGACCTCATCAAGACCTCCGGCGGCAAGTACGTCGCCCCGGCCGAGGTCGAGGGCCAGTTCAAGGCGGTGTGCCCGTACGTCTCCAACATCCTGGTGCACGGCGCCGACCGGAACTACTGCACCGCCCTCATCGCCCTGGACGAGATCGCCCTCCTGGACTGGGCGAAGGAGAACGGGCTGGGGGGCAGGCCGTACGCGGAGGTCGTCGCCGCGCCGCAGACGGTGGAGATGGTCGACGGGTACGTGCAGCAGCTCAACGCCGGGCTCCAGAAGTGGCAGACGATCAAGAAGTTCCGGCTGCTGCCGCGGGATCTCGACGTCGAGCACGGGGAGATCACGCCGAGTCTGAAGCTGAAGCGGCCCGTGGTCGAGCGGGAGTACAAGCACCTCATCGACGAGATGTACGCCGGGACGAGGGAGAAGTAGGGCGCTTTCCGCAGGGGCGGGGGATCGTAGGCGGCCGCGGGTTTCCGTGGCCGCTCGGCCCCATGCGGCGGAGCCGCATCTCGGGTACCGCCCCCGCCCCTGGGTAAGTTGCGCTCACCGGCGTTCGAAAGTGGCCGTCTTCTGTCCACTTCAGTGACTCAACGCTTATAGCTGCCCCCGGTCTGTCACCCTGGCCGCATGGACATGGCGGCCATACCGACACAGCGGGACAGCGAGCCCCGGGCCCGGGAGGTGCGGGGGCGGGCCACGCTGCCCGGAAGTCCTCTCGCGCCCGGCGCCGCTCGTGCGCTGGTGCGGTCCGCCCTGGCCGAGGCGCCCGCGGTGTCCGGGATATCGGCGCGGCTCGTCGACGACGCCATGGCCGTCGTCAGCGAGCTGGTCACCAACGCCGTCGTGCACGCCGGCACCGACGTGGAGGTCGGCTGGCTGGTGGAGGAGACCGGCGCGTTCGTGGTGGAGGTGGGCGACCGGCATCCCTCCCGCGCCCCGCGCGACCCGCTCGGCGGCGACGGGCCGTACGACACCCCCGAGTACGGGCGCGGCCTGCGGCTGGTCACCACGCTCGCCGAGTCGTGGGGCGTCACCTACCGTGCCGGCGCCAAGACCGTCTGGGCGCGGCTGCCCCCGGGAGGCGTGGAGGACCCGGACGCCCCCGCCCCGGACGCCGCCCTGGAGGTCGCCGAGGACCTGGCCCCGCAGCCGCAGCGCGCCGACGGCGACCGGGACTGGCTCGGCCGGGGCGCGCTGTCCTTCCTCGCGGAGGCCTCCGACCTGCTCGCCGGGCAGCTGGACGAGAACCTGGTCACCGCCCTCACCGGCCAGCTCATCGTGCCCCGGCTCGCCGACTGGTGCGCGGTGTGGCTGGAGGACGAGGCGACCGTCCGCGGCGGCGCCGCCGACGGTCCCGACCGGGTGTGGCACGCCAGCGAGAACCGCATCGAGGAACTGCGGTGCGCGCTGGAGAAGGAGCCGCCCTGCCCGCACGAGGGACTGCGCTCCGGCCCCGAGCCGTACCCGTGGCCCGGCCATGCGCTCGGTCCGCAGGGCACCGACGGCACGGCGCTGTCGTACCGGCTGGTCGCGGGCGGCCGGCCGCTCGGCACGCTGGTCATCGGCCGGTGCGGGCTGCTCGACTTCCCCGACGAGGTCACCGGGCTCGTGGAGGACCTCGGCCGCCGCGTCGCCCTCGCGATCGGCGCCGCCCGCCAGTACGCCCGCCAGGCCACGATCAGCGCCGTCCTGCAGCGTGGCCTGCTGCCCGGCGCGGTCGCCGAGATCCCCGGCGTGAGCAGCGCACTCGTCTACGAGCCCTGCGACAAGGGCGGTCCCAGCGGCGACTTCTACGACCTGTTCCCGGCCGGTGACGGCCGCTGGTGCTTCGCCGTCGGCGACGTCCAGGGCAAGGGGCCCGAGGCGGCGGTCGTGATCGGCCTCGCCCGCCCCTGGCTGCGCCTCCTCGCCCGCGAGGGCTACCGCGTCGCCGACGTCCTCGACCGCCTCAACCAGCTCCTCCTGGACGACGCCACCGAGGCCGCCGACGCCGCCGCCCGCGCGCTCGTCGCCGCCGGCGGCAGGCCGGTGGTCACCGGGGACGGCCCGCAGACCCGCTTCCTGTCCCTGCTCTACGGCGAGCTGACCCCGTACGACGGCGGGATCCGCTGCACACTCGCCTCCGCCGGCCACCCGCTCCCGCTCGTCCTGAGCCCCGACGGCACCGTGCGCACCGCCGCCGGCCCGCAGACCCTGCTCGGCGTGGTCGAGGACGAGACGTACACCAGCGAGACCCTCGACCTGCGGCCCGGCGACAGCCTGCTGTGCGTCACCGACGGGGTGACCGAGCGGCGCTCCGGCTCCCGCCAGTTCGACGACGGCGACGGCCTGGCCCGCGCCCTGTCCGGCTGCGCCGGCCTCAGCGCCGAACTGATCGCGGAAAGGATCCGCCGCCTGGTGGACGACTTCGGCGGGGGCCCGCTCGAGGACGACCTCGCCCTGCTGGTGCTGCAGGCGGAGTAACGGCGCCCGTGCTGGACAATGGAAGGCATGCCTTCCGCTCTCCCCGACGGCGAGCCCGTCCCCGCCGACGGCGCGCTGCCCGCGCACGCGCTCGCCGGGGCGGCCGACCGCCCGCTCGGCTTCTACCTGCACGTCCCGTACTGCGCGACCCGCTGCGGCTACTGCGACTTCAACACCTACACCGCCACCGAGCTGCGCGGCACGGGCGGGGTGCTGGCCTCCCGCGACAACTACGCGGACACGCTGACCGACGAGATCCGGCTCGCCCGGAAGATACTCGGCGACGACCCGCGCCAGGTCCGCACGGTCTTCGTCGGCGGCGGCACGCCCACCCTGCTCGCTGCCGACGACCTCGTACGGATGCTGGCGGCCGTCCGCGACGAGTTCGGCCTGGCGCCGGACGCGGAGATCACGACGGAGGCGAACCCGGAGTCGGTGGATCCGGCGTACCTGGCCACGCTCCGGGAGGGCGGCTTCAACCGGATCTCCTTCGGCATGCAGAGCGCGAAGCAGCACGTGCTGCGCGTGCTCGACCGCACCCACACCCCGGGCCGCCCCGAGGCCTGCGTCGCCGAGGCGCGGGCGGCCGGCTTCGAGCACGTGAACCTCGACCTGATCTACGGCACCCCCGGCGAGAGCGACGACGACTGGCGGGCCTCGCTGGACGCGGCGATCGGGGCGGGGCCGGACCACGTCAGCGCGTACGCGCTCATCGTGGAGGAGGGCACCCAGCTCGCCCGCCGGATCCGCCGGGGCGAGGTCCCGATGACCGACGACGACGTACACGCCGACCGCTATCTGATCGCCGAGGAGGTGCTGTCCGGGGCGGGATTCGACTGGTACGAGGTCTCCAACTGGGCCACCTCCGAGGCGGGCCGCTGCCTGCACAACGAGCTGTACTGGCGCGGCGCCGACTGGTGGGGCGCGGGGCCCGGGGCGCACTCGCACGTGGGCGGGGTGCGCTGGTGGAACGTCAAGCATCCGGGGGCGTACGCGGCGGCGCTCGCCTCCGGCAGCTCCCCGGGGGCGGGTCGGGAGCTGCTGTCCGACGAGGACCGGCGCGTGGAGCGCATCCTGCTGGAGCTGCGGCTGCGGGAGGGGGTGCCGTTGTCCTTGCTGAAGGAGGAGGGCCTTGCGGCTTCCCGGCGCGCGCTGGCCGAGGGGCTCCTCCAGGAGGGGCCGTACGACGAGGGGCGGGCCGTGCTGACGCTGCGGGGGCGGTTGCTGGCGGACGCTGTGGTGCGGGACCTGGTGGACTGATCACCCGGGCGAGTGAATCGGTGCGGAACGCCGGTTCGGTCCCTAACCTGGTTCGTACGCTGCTGCCGTTTGCATGGTGGCGGAAACCGGAGGCTGCGGAGATGACCGCTGTGGAAGACCGACCGATGACCACCGACATCATGAAGTACTTCGAGAACTTTGAGTTCCCTGAAGAATTCAAAGTTGAACTCCTCCGGGGGGAAATCGTGATGATGGCGGGGCCGGATGTGGCCCACAACGACATCCTGGAAGCAGTCGTCGACCAGATTCCCCGTCGGCATTGGCGACGGCTGCAGACTCAGGACATCGCCATCCTCGAAGAGACGAGCCAGCCGCAGCCGGACCTGGTGGTAATCGAGCGCGGTACTGGGCCAGGCCAGGGAAGGCTGATGCCATCCGAGGTCATCACGATGCTCGTGGAAGTCGTCTCCAAGACCAGCGTGGAACGCGACTACGTGGTCAAGCGCTCGATCTACGCGGCGGCAAAGGTACCTGCTTACCTGATCATCGACCCCGTCATGGCTCAGTGCGTACTGCTCACCGAACCGACGGGACACGGCGAGGACGCGGACTACCGGCGCCAGCGGATCACTAAGTTCGGCGACCTCACGCCGCTGGAGCCCATCGGTATCGAGCTGGACACCAGTGAATTCGCCGCTTACGAGAAGGTCAGGCCCCACCGCTACCCGTGACGAAGTCGATGAGTTCCTCCACCCGCCCCAGCAGCTCCGGCTCCAGGTCCTTGTAGGACCCCACCCGCTTCAGGATCGCCTGCCACACCGCGCCGGTGTTCTCCGACGGCCAGCCCAGCGCCCGGCACACCCCCGTCTTCCAGTCCTGCCCCTTCGGCACCGTCGGCCACGCCTCGATCCCCAGCGCGGCCGGCTTCACCGCCTGCCAGATGTCGATGTACGGGTGACCGACCACCAGCGCGTGCTCGCTGGTCACCGACTCCGCGATCCGCCACTCCTTCGTGCCCGGCACCAAGTGGTCCACCAGGACACCCAGGCGGGCGTCCGGGCCCGGCGCGAAGGAGGCGACGATCGACGGCAGGTCGTCCACGCCCTCCAGGTACTCCACCACCACACCCTCGATGCGCAGGTCGTCGCCCCACACCTTCTCGACCAGCTCGGCGTCGTGCCGGCCCTCCACGTAGATGCGGCCGGCGCGGGCCACGCGGGCGCGGGCACCGGGGACGGCGACCGAACCGGAGGCCGTACGGGTGGGCCGTACCGGACCGGCGGAAGGCCTCACCAGCGTCACCACCCGCCCCTCCAGCAGGAAGCCCCGCGGCTCCAGCGGGAACACCCGGTGCTTGCCGAAGCGGTCCTCCAGCGTCACCGTGCCCGCCTCGCAGCGGATCACCGCCCCGCAGAACCCGGTGCCGGGCTCCTCCACCACCAGGCCCGGCTCCGCCGGTACCTCCGGCACGGGCTTCGGCTTCTTCCACGGCGGGGTCAGGTCGGCGGAGTACGAACGAGGGCGCGGGCCCGAAGGGCCCTCGTTGGAAGGGCGGTGGCGGGAGACGGGTGGGCGCATTCGAGTGACGATAGGAGAAGCCGTACGGCCGCGCTCACGACACGCCGAAACGCCTGGCCAGCTCGTCGCGTTGCCGTCGTACGAACGCCGCGTCCACCACCGCTCCGTGACCGGGCACGTACGCCGCGTCCTCGCCGCCCAGCGCGAGCAGCCGGTCGAGCGCGTCCGGCCAGCGGGACGGGACCGCGTCCGGGCCCGCCTGGGGCTCGCCGGACTCCTCGACCAGGTCGCCGCAGAAGACCACCTCCGGATCCCCCGGGACCAGCACGGCCAGATCGTGCGCGGTGTGGCCGGGACCCACGTTCGCCAGCAAGGCCTGCCGGCCGCCCCCGAGGTCCAGCGTCCACTCGCCGGAGACCAGATGCCGGGGCGGGGCCAGCGTGTCCACCGCCTCGTCGGCGTCTGCGACCGGCAACCCGTTTCTGACCGCGTCCAGGCGCAGCTCCTCCCGCTCGTACGCGAAGACCGCGTCCAGGCCCACCGCCCCGTACACATCCGCGCCCGCCATCGCCGCCGCCCCGAGGACATGATCGAAGTGCGGGTGGGTGAGCGCGAGATGGGTCACACCGCCGTCGGCCAGTCGCTCGGCCTGAGACCGCAGCCGCGCGCCTTCGGCCAGGCTCGAGCCGGCGTCCACCACCAGCGCCGTACCCTCTCCGAGGACCAGTCCGGCCGTGCAGTCCCAGCCGGGCAGCCGGCACCGGCCGACCCCCGCGGCCAGCCGCTCCCACCCCAGCTCTTCCCAAGTCACCGTCATACCGCGACGCTAGCCGCATAAGCCGCCGGGACCGCACCGACCTTGCCCTCGGTGTACCCGACAGCCGTACACTGGGCCGGGGAACGCTGGCACTCGCATGCGAAGAGTGCCAGGCGGACGAACCGCAGGACCGATGGGAACCGAGGGGACGACGTGCTGGAGGTGCGCGCGGATGCTGAGTGAACGCAGGCTGCAGGTGCTGCGCGCCATCGTCCAGGACTACGTCGGCACCGAGGAGCCGGTCGGGTCGAAGGCCCTGACCGAGCGGCACAACCTCGGCGTGTCCCCGGCGACGGTCCGTAACGACATGGCGGCCCTGGAGGACGAGGGGTACATCGCGCAGCCGCACACCAGCGCGGGGCGCATCCCCACGGACAAGGGCTACCGGCTGTTCGTGGACAAGCTGGCGGGCGTCAAGCCGATGACCGCGCCCGAGCGGCGGGCGATCCAGAACTTCCTGGAGGGCGCCGTCGACCTCGACGACGTCGTGGCCCGTACGGTACGGCTGCTCGCGCAGCTCACCCGGCAGGTCGCCGTCGTGCAGTACCCGTCCCTGACCCGGTCCACCGTGCGGCACGTGGAGCTGCTCTCGCTCGCCCCCGCGCGCGTGATGCTCGTGCTGATCACGGACACCGGCCGGGTCGAGCAGCGGATGGTCGACTGCCCGGCGCCCTTCGGCGAGAGTTCCCTCGCCGATCTGCGCGCTCGGCTGAACAGCCGGGTCGCGGGCCGCCGGTTCACGGACGTGCCGACGCTGGTCGAGGACCTGCCGGAGGCCTTCGAGCACGAGGACCGCGGTACGGTCTCGACGGTGCTCTCCACTCTTCTGGAGACACTCGTCGAGGAGAACGAGGAGCGGCTGATGATCGGCGGGACCGCCAATCTCACCCGCTTCGGGCATGACTTTCCCTTCACCATCCGGCCGGTGCTCGAAGCACTCGAGGAGCAGGTCGTGCTCCTCAAGCTGCTGGGCGAGGCCAAGGAACCGGGCGTGACGGTGCGTATCGGGCACGAGAACGCCCACGAGGGACTCAACTCCACCTCCGTGGTGTCGGTCGGCTACGGTTCGGGCGGCGAGGCGGTTGCCAAGCTCGGCGTGGTCGGACCGACCCGCATGGACTATCCGGGAACGATGGGAGCGGTACGCGCAGTGGCACGGTACGTCGGACAGATCCTGGCGGAGTCGTAAGTGGCCACGGACTACTACGCCGTTCTCGGCGTGCGCCGCGACGCTTCGCAGGATGAGATCAAGAAGGCGTTCCGCCGGCTCGCGCGCGAGCTGCACCCGGACGTCAACCCCGATCCGAAGACCCAGGAGCGGTTCAAGGAGATCAACGCCGCTTACGAGGTGCTGTCGGACCCGCAGAAGAAGCAGGTCTACGACCTCGGCGGCGACCCGCTCTCGCAGAGCGGCGGCGCGGGCCCGGGCGGCTTCGGGGCCGGTGGCTTCGGCAACTTCTCCGACATCATGGACGCGTTCTTCGGTACGGCGTCGCAGCGCGGGCCGCGCTCGCGCACCCGGCGCGGCCAGGACGCGATGATCCGCATCGAGGTCGAGCTGGACGAGGCGGCCTTCGGGACCACCAAGGACATCCAGGTCGACACCGCGGTCGTCTGCAACACCTGCAACGGTGAGGGCGCGGCGCCCGGTACGACGGCCCAGACGTGTGACATGTGCCGGGGCCGCGGTGAGGTCTCGCAGGTCACCCGGTCCTTCCTGGGCCAGGTCATGACCTCCCGGCCGTGCCCCCAGTGCCAGGGCTTCGGCACCGTCGTGCCGACCCCGTGCCCGGAGTGCGCCGGTGACGGCCGGGTCCGCTCGCGGCGGACCCTGACCGTGAAGATCCCGGCCGGTGTCGACAACGGCACGCGGATCCAGCTCGCCGGTGAGGGCGAGGTCGGGCCGGGCGGCGGTCCGGCCGGTGACCTCTACGTCGAGATCCACGAGCTGCCGCACCGGACCTTCCAGCGCCGCGGTGACGACCTGCACTGCACGGTGACGATCCCGATGACCGCGGCCTCCCTCGGCACCAAGGTGCCGCTGGAGACCCTGGACGGCATGGAGGAGGTCGACATCCGGCCCGGCACCCAGTCCGGCCAGTCGATCCCGCTGCACAACCGCGGTGTCACGCATCTGCGCGGCGGCGGCCGGGGTGACCTGATCGTGCACGTCGAGGTGCAGACCCCGACCAAGCTGGACCCGGAGCAGGAGCGGCTGCTGCGCGAGCTGGCCAAGCTGCGCGGCGAGGAGCGTCCGCAGGGGCAGTTCCAGCCCGGGCAGCAGGGGCTGTTCTCGCGGTTGAAGGACGCCTTCAACGGGCGCTGAGAACGCTGTTGATCGTGGGGTTGCCCCCGGCCTATGCCGGGGGAAGCCCGGATTCGGACTTGTACGGAGGACGTGACAACATGCGGTCATGTCCTCCCCGCTGACCGATCTCTTCCCCCACCCGATCGTGCAGGCGCCCATGGCGGGCGGTGTCTCCCTCCCGCAGCTCGTCGCCGCCGTCTCCGAGGCCGGTGGTCTCGGGTTCCTCGCCGCCGGGTACAAGACCGCCGACGGCATGTACCAGGAGATCAAGCAGTTGCGGGGGCTCACCGGCCGCCCCTTCGGCGTGAACGTGTTCATGCCCCAGCCCGAGTATGCCGAGTCCGGCGCCGTCGAGGTCTACGCCCACCAGCTCGCCGGCGAGGCCGCCTGGTACGAGACCGAGCTGGGTGACCCGGACAGCGGCCGGGACGACGGCTACGACGCCAAGCTCGCCGTACTCCTCGACAACCCGGTGCCCGTGGTCTCCTTCCACTTCGGCGTGCCGAGCCGGGACGTCCTCGACTCCTTCCGCCGTGCCGGAACCTTCACTCTGGTCACCGCCACCACCGCGGAGGAGGCCCGCGCCGTCGAGCGGGCCGGGGCGGACGCGGTGATCGCGCAGGGCGTGGAGGCGGGCGGCCACCAGGGCACCCACCGGGACCTCCCCGAGAACGACGGCGCCGGCATCGGACTGCTGTCGCTGGTCGCGCAGATCCGTGAGGCCGTGAGCATCCCGGTCGTCGCCGCGGGCGGCATCATGCGCGGCAGCCAGATCGCCGCCGTCCTCGCGGCCGGTGCGAGCGCGGCCCAGCTCGGCACCGCCTTCCTCGCCACCCCCGAGTCCGGCGCCCAGGCCGTGCACAAGCAGGCGCTGACCAACCCCCTGTTCGCGCGCACGGAGCTGACCCGCGCGTTCTCCGGCCGCCCCGCGCGCGGCCTGGTCAACCGTTTCCTGCGCGAGCACGGCCCGTACGCCCCCGCCGCCTACCCGGAGATCCACCACCTCACCTCGCCGCTGCGCAAGGCCGCCGCCAAGGCCGGGGACGCGCAGGGCATGGCGCTGTGGGCCGGGCAGGGGCATCGGCTGGCCCGGGAGCTGCCCGCCGGGGAGCTCGTGGCGGTGCTGGCCGCCGAACTCGACGCCGCCCGGACAGCGTTGTCGGCCAAGGGGGGCCTGCGATGACCGCGCCGGTGTTCGTCGTGGACTCGCTGGAGGGCGTGGGTCCCGGCTCGGTCGTCGACGTCACGGGCCCCGAGGGGCGGCACGCGGTCTCCGTACGGCGGCTGCAGCCCGGTGAGCAGGTGGTGCTGACCGACGGCAAGGGCCGGGGCGCGGCCGGGGTGATCGTCGGTGTGTCGGGCAAGGACCACTTGGTGGTGGAGCCTCACGAATTCCCGGTGGAGCCCGAGCCCAGCCCCCGTATCACCGTCGTACAGGCGCTGCCCAAGGGCGACCGGGGCGAACTCGCCGTGGAGACGATGACGGAGACCGGCGTCGACGCGATCGTGCCCTGGCAGGCCGCCCGCTGCATCACCCAGTGGAAGGGCGAGCGGGGTCACAAGGCGCTCGCCAAGTGGCGGGCCACCGCGCGCGAGGCCGGCAAGCAGTCCCGCCGGCTGCGCTTCCCGGAGGTCGCGGACGCGGCGACCACCAAGCAGGTTGCCGCACTTCTCGCCAAAGCCGACTTCGCCGCCGTGCTCCACTCCGACTTCGAGCACGAGAGCCGGCCGCTGGCCACCGCCGAACTGCCCACCGAGGGCGAGATCGTGCTGGTCGTCGGCCCCGAAGGCGGCGTCGCGCGCGACGAGTTGGCGCTCTTCGAGGAGGCGGGTGCGAAGGCGTACGTCCTCGGTCCTACCGTGCTGCGAACATCGACCGCCGGCACCGCCGCCGTGGCCCTGCTGCTGGGCCGCACCGGACGCTGGTCCTGACACCTGGGGGACACCGTGGAACTCGCCCAAGTACGGCTCCTGGTCACCGACTTCGCCGCCTGCTACCGCTTCTACGCCGACGTCCTCGGCCTCAAGCCGCAGTCCGGGGCGACGGAAGGGCCGTACGAGAAGTTCAGCCCGCACGCCGGCTCGGCCGGTATCGCGCTGCAGGACCGGGCGATGATGGCCGAGGTGCTTCAGGAGCTGGGAGAGACGGCCACCGGTCACCGTTCGCTGGTGGTGCTGCGCGTGGACGACCTGGACGCCTACTGCGCCGAGATCGCCTCCCGCGGCGCCATCGTCCTCCACGGCCCGGCCCCCATGACAGAGCGCATGCGAGTCGCCCACCTCAAGGACCCGGAGGGCAACCTGGTCGAACTCCAGCAGTGGCTGCTGCTGCGCGGGTAGCTCCGCCGGCTCGGCCGAGGGCGCGACCGGAAGAGACAGCCCCGCGCCCCTTCGGGGCGCTGTGAGTGGCCGTATGTCACCTTTCGTGTCGCCGCCGCCGGTGGCACTCTGCGCTGCATGGGGGTTTTGCGAGGGAAGCGACGCGGGATGCGGGGCCTGGCTGTCGCCGGGCTGGCCGTGGGGACCGGTGCGGCCGTTGTGGCCTGTCAGCCAGATGCTCTCAGCACCGCGTCCGTCGCCTACACCACCGGCACCACCGCGACGGCCAGGCTCAAGCACCAGCATGTCGACGTCAGTTGGCTCACCTGTACCGGCGACTACGGCGAGGGAGGCGGGCCGGCCGCGAAGGCGCCCTCGGCGAGCGCGACCACCGTCGTCTCCGTCGACTGCCGGGGCGAGACCAAGGACGGGCGGAAGATCACCGTCACCGGGAAGGTGACCAAGGCCGTCGACGGCGCCTGTGTGCGCGGCGATCTGACCGCCAGGGTCGGGGGCAGACAGGTGTTCCGCGTCAGCGGGCTCGGGGACTGCGGCGCCACGCACGGACCGACGTACAGGCCGCCCACCCGTCAGCCGGGAGGCGGCAGGCCGACCGTGACCGTCACCGTCACGAGGACCCTGTGGTGCAAGGGCGATCCCACCTGTTGGCCCGTCGAGGGGAAGTGATCCGAACACCGGGCGGGATGCACCCGTCGCTGCGTACAGTGACGGGGTGACTCAGGGTGCCGCCTATCTCCGATTCCCCCATCTGCATGGCGATCTGGTGACCTTCGTCGCCGAGGACGACGTATGGCTCGCGCCTCTCGACGGCGGCCGGGCCTGGCGGGTCAGCGCCGACAACATGCCGGTGACCTCGCCCCGGATATCGCCGGACGGACGGCACCTGGCCTGGACCTCCACCCGTGACGGCGCGCCCGAGGTGCATGTCGCCCCCGTCGACGGCGGCCCCGCCGACCGGCTGACCCACTGGGGCAACCGCCGTACCGAGGTGCTCGGCTGGACCGCCGACGGGCGGGTGCTCGCGCTCGGCGCCCACGGCCGGCACAGCTTCCGCCACAGCTGGGCGTACGCCGTCCCGCTGGACGGCGGACCCGCCGAGACCCTCCCGTACGGCCCGGTCGGCGATGTGGCCTTCGGCCCCGCCACCGTGCTGCTGTCCGCGCCGATGGGCCGCGAGGCCGCCCACTGGAAGCGCTACCGGGGCGGCACGGCGGGCAAGCTGTGGATCGACCGGGAGGGGAACGGCGAGTTCGTCCGGCTGCACGAGGACGTCGACGGCAACATCGAGCGTCCGGTGTGGGCCGGGGACCGCATCGCCTTTCTCTCCGACCACGAGGGCACCGGCGCCCTCTACTCCTCCCTCGCCGACGGCTCCGACCTGCGCCGCCACACCGTGCTCGACGGCTTCTACGCCCGGCACGCCTCCGGCGACGGCAGCCGTGTCGTCTACAGCTCGGCCGGTGAACTGTGGCTGCTGGACGACCTGGAGGGCGCCGAGCCGCGCCGGCTGGACGTGCGCCTCGGCGGCCCCCGGATCGACCTGCGCGCCCGTCCGGTGGACGCCGCCCGCTGGTTCGGCGAGGCGGCCCCGGACCACACCGCGCGCGGCAGCGCCGTCTGCGTGCGCGGCGGGATCCACTGGGTCACCCACCGCTCCGGGCCCGCCCGTGCCCTCGCCGCCACCCCCGGGGTCCGCGCCCGGATGCCGCGCGCCTTCCGCGCCGAGGGCGAGGAGTGGGTGGTGTGGGTGACGGACGCGGAGGGCGACGACGCCCTGGAGTTCGCCCCCGCGACCGGGACGGTACCGGGCGCCCCGCCCCGCCGGCTGGCCGCCGGACAGCTCGGCCGGGTGCTGGAGCTGGCCATGGCCCCCGACGGCAGCCGGGCCGCCGTGGCCGCGCACGACGGACGGCTGCTGCTCGTCGAACGCGAGACCGGAGAGATCCGCGAGGTCGACAGCAGCGACGACGGCGAGGTCTCCGGCCTCGCCTTCTCACCCGACTCGGCCTGGCTCGCCTGGGCCCACCCCGGCCCGCGCCCGCTCTCCCAGCTGCGCATCGCCCACACCACCGACCTGTCGGTCACCGAGGCGACCCCGCTCCGCTTCCAGGACTACGCCCCCGCCTTCACCCTCGACGGCAAACACCTCGCCTTCCTGTCCAACCGCGCCTTCGACCCCGTCTACGACGAGCACGTCTTCGACCTCGCCTTCGTGGTCGGCGCCCGCCCGCACCTGATCACCCTCGCCGCCACCACACCCTCGCCCTTCGGCCCGCAGCGCCACGGCCGCGCCTTCGAGACCCCGGACAAGGACGAGACCCCTGAGAGCGAGGGCACCCCCGCCACCCGTATCGACCTCGAAGGCCTCGCCGACCGGATCGTCCCCTTCCCGGTCGAGGCCGGCCGCTACTCCACCCTGCGCGCCGCCAAGGACGGCGTGCTCTGGCTGCGCCACCCCGTGCACGGCGTCCTCGGCACCGCCCGCGCCCACCCCGGGGACCCCGGTCCGCACACCGAGCTGGAGCGCTACGACCTCGCCCAGCGGCGTCTGGAACACCTGGCCTCCGACGCCGACCACTTCGAGGTCAGCGGCGACGGCAAACGCGTGCTGCTGTGGAGCGACGACCGGCTCCGGGTCGTCCCCAGCGACCGCCGCACCGGCACCGACGACGACGGCGACACCAGCGTCAGCGTGGACCTCGCCCGCATCCGGCAGACCCTCGACCCGGCCGCCGAGTGGCGCCAGATGTACGACGAGACCGGCCGCCTGATGCGCGACCACTTCTGGCGCCCCGACCTCGGCGGCGTCGACTGGACCGGCGTCCTCGCCCGCTACCGCCCGCTCCTGTCCCGCCTCGCCACCCACAGCGACCTCGTCGACCTCCTGTGGGAGCTGCACGGCGAACTCGGCACCTCGCACGCCTACGTCCTGCCCTCCGGCGGCCGTGGCGGCGGCCCCCGGCACGGTCTGCTCGGCGCCGACATCTCCCGTCACCCGGACGGCAGTTGGCGCATCGACCGCATCCTGCCCTCGGAGACCTCCGACCCGGACGCACGTTCCCCGCTCGCCGCACCCGGCGTGGCCGTCCGCCCCGGCGACGCGATCATCGCCGTCGCCGGCCACTCGGTCGACCCGGTGACGGGACCGGGTCCGCTGCTCGTCGGCACGGCGGGCCACCCGGTGGAGCTGACGGTCTCCCCTGCGGGCGGCGGCGAACCCCGGCACACGGTCGTCATCCCGATCGCCGACGAGGAACCCCTGCGCTACCACGCCTGGGTCGCCGACCGCCGCGCCCACGTCCACGCCGCCTCCGACGGCCGGCTCGGCTACCTGCACGTCCCCGACATGCAGGCCCCCGGCTGGGCACAGATCCACCGGGACCTGCGCGTGGAGGTGGCCCGCGAAGGGCTCGTGGTCGACGTCCGCGAGAACCGCGGCGGCCACACCTCCCAACTGGTCGTGGAGAAGCTGGCCCGCCGCATCATCGGCTGGGACCTCCCGCGCGGCATGCGGCCCACCAGCTACCCCCTCGACGCCCCGCGCGGCCCGGTCGTCGCCGTCGCCAACGAGTTCTCCGGCTCCGACGGCGACATCGTCAACGCGGCGATCAAGGCCCTCGGTATCGGCCCGGTCGTCGGCACCCGCACCTGGGGCGGCGTCATCGGCATCGACAGCCGTTACCACCTGGTCGACGGCACCCTGGTCACCCAGCCGAAGTACGCGATGTGGCTGGAGGGGGTGGGCTGGGACGTGGAGAACCACGGGGTGGACCCCGATGTGGAGGTCGTCCAGCGCCCCCAGGACTGGGCGGCGGGCAGGGACACCCAGCTGGACGAGGCGGTGAGGCTCGCGCTAGAGGCACTGGAGGAACGGCCCGCGAAGGCTCCGCCCGGGATGCCCACCTGATACGACTACGATGCACCGGTATTGATCACCAGCGTGAGGAGGCACACGCATGGCCGGCGAACCGCAGGACGACTGCCTGTTCTGCAAGATCGTCGCGGGTACGATCCCGGCGACGATCGTCCGCGAGACAGACACCACCGTCGCCTTCCGGGACATAAACCCGCAGGCCCCCACCCACATCCTGGTGATCCCCAAGGCCCACTACAAGGACGCCGCCGTGCTCGGCGCCGAAGCGCCACAGCTCGCCGCCGACGTCCTCGCCGAGACCCAGGCCGTGGCCGACGAGGAGAAGCTCGACAGCTACCGCATCGTCTTCAACACCGGCTCCGGCGCCGGCCAGACCGTCTGGCACGCCCACGCGCACGTCCTCGGCGGCCGTGGCCTGCAGTGGCCCCCCGGATGACCGGCCGTGTCCGTACGTGAACTGGTGATCCTCGGCACCGCCAGCCAGGTGCCGACCCGGCACCGCAACCACAACGGCTATCTGCTGAGGTGGGACGGCGAGGGCATCCTGTTCGACCCCGGCGAGGGCACCCAGCGGCAGATGGTGCGCGCCGGGGTCGCCGCCCACGACCTGAACCGCATCTGCGTCACCCACTTCCACGGCGACCACTCCCTCGGCCTCGCCGGTGTCATCCAGCGGATCAACCTCGACCAGGTGCCGCACCAGGTCACCGCGTACTACCCGCACTCCGGGCAGCGCTTCTTCGACCGCCTCCGGTACGCCACGGCCTACCGCGAGACGGTCGGCATCACCGAGGCGCCGGTCGCCGCCGACGGCATCCTCGCGGTGACCCCGTCGTACACGCTGGAGGCCCGCAGGCTGTCGCATCCGGTCGAGTCCTACGGCTACCGGCTGATCGAACCCGACGGCCGCCGCATGCTGCCCGACCGGCTCGCGGCGCACGGGATCAAGGGCCCGGACGTCGGCCGGCTGCAGCGCGAGGGCCGGCTGGGGGACGTCGCGCTGGACGACGTCAGCGAGGTGCGGCGCGGGCAGCGGTTCGCGTTCGTCATGGACACCCGGCTGTGCGACGGCGTGCACGCGCTCGCGGAGGGCTGCGATCTGCTCGTCATCGAGTCGACCTTCCTGGACGAGGACATCGAACTGGCCGTGGAGCACGGCCACCTGACCGCCGGGCAGGCCGCCGCCGTCGCCCGGGACGCGGGCGCACGGCACCTCGTCCTCACCCACTTCAGCCAGCGCTACACCGAACCCGAGGAGTTCGAGCGGCAGGCGCGGGCGGCCGGCTTCGAGGGCGAGCTGACCGTGGCGCACGACCTGCTGCGGGTGGCGGTTCCGAAACGGCGACAGTAGATCCGTACGATGCTTTGATGCCCCTCCCGAAAGCAGAACTGCACCTCCACATCGAAGGCACCCTGGAGCCGGAGCTGGCGTTCCGGCTGGCCGCCCGCAACGGCGTCGAGCTGCCGTACGCCGACACGGACGCGCTCCGCAAGGCCTACCAGTTCGAGGACCTCCAGTCCTTCCTGAACCTGTACTACGAGCTGATGGCCGTCCTGCGGACCGAGCAGGACTTCGCCGACCTGGCGAACGCCTACCTGGCCCGTGCCGCCGCGCAGGGGGTGCGGCACGCGGAGATCTTCTTCGACCCGCAGGCCCACCTCGCGCGGGGCGTAGCCATGGTCACGATCGTGGAGGGGCTGTGGCGGGCGCTGGGCCGCTCCGAGGAGAACCACGGCGTCTCCACCAGGCTCATCATGTGCTTCCTGCGCGACCTGTCCGCCGAGTCGGCCCTGCGGACCCTGGAGATGGCCGAGCCGCACCTCGACCGGATCACCGGCGTCGGCCTGGACTCCGCCGAGGTCGGGCATCCGCCGGCGAAGTTCCGGGAGGTGTACGAGGCCGCGGCCGCGCTCGGGCTGCGCCGCGTCGCGCACGCCGGTGAGGAGGGGCCGCCGGAGTACATCGCCGAGGCCCTGGACGTGCTCGGCGTCGAGCGCGTCGACCACGGCCTGCGCTGCGTGGAGGACCCGGCGCTGGTCGAGCGGCTGGTGCGGGAGCGGATCCCGCTCACCCTGTGCCCGCTGTCCAACGTCCGCCTGCGCACGGTCGACACGCTGGCCGACCACCCGCTGCCGGCCATGCTGGACGCGGGCCTGCTGTGCACGGTCAACTCCGACGACCCGGCGTACTTCGGCGGGTACGCCGGCGACAACTTCGCGGCCGTGCGCCAGACCCTGGGCCTGAGCGAGGACCGGCTGCGCGAGCTGGCCCGCAACTCCTTCCTCGCCTCCTTCCTGGAGGACGACGAGGAGCGGCGGGCCCGCTACCTCGCCGAGGTCGACGCGTACGAGTTCGGCGACGCGGTGTCGTAGGCGCTCCGGGCGGGTACGGCGGGCGCCTCCACCGGCACTTCCACGACCGGCAGGAGCCGCCTGCCCCCCCGCAGCGCCACCGCCGTCATCGGTACGGCGATCAGCAGCAGCCCGGCGCCGAGCACCTTCCCCATCACCGGGAAGCCCGCTCCTGCCGCCAGCACACTCCCCGTCAGCGGTCCCGCCGCCGTCCCGAGCGACGCCGCCGAGCCGACCAGGACCGCCCAGCGGCCGCGCGGGTCGAGGGAGGCGGCGAGACCGATGACGTACGACAGGACGACCGGGTAGAGCAGGTTCCAGGAGATCTCGCCCGCCGCGAAGGCCGTGAGGTCGGTCGCGGACGCGCTGAGCGCGATACAGCCCGCTATCAGGGCCGTACCGGCGCCGATGGGTACCGCCTGGCCCAGCCGGGGTCCGAGCACGCCCGCGCCGACGACCCCGACGAGCCCGGCGCCGAGCGCGACCGCGAACACCGCGCCGACGGTGACCTCGGTGAGGTGGGCCTGGTCGAGTCCGATCCGGCCGCTGACGCCCCACAGGGCGTTCTGGGCGAGGGACCAGCAGGGCATGGTGGCGGCCAGCAGCAGCCCGGCGCGCAGGCGGGGGAGCCGGCCGTGCGCGACGGCCGTACGGGCGGGTGCGTTACGACCGGACAGGCGGCCGGTGAGAGGGAGGACCGCGAGTGCCGTCAGCGCGATGGCGAGCAGCGGCAGGCCGTGGCCGGGGCCGAGGTGGGGGATCGTCAGGTACAGGGCACCGGCGAGGGCGGAGACGCCGAGCAGGCCCAGGGTGGTGACCCGGTGCGGGTCACGGTGGGCGGCGATGCCGCTCGCGGCGACCGCCGTGACCGTGCCGGACCCGAATCCGCCGATGACCGCGCCCGCGACGACGGCCGGTACGAAGGCGGTGAGGGCGGCACCGCCGTAGCCGAGGACGGCGAGCGCGAGGCCGAGCCGGGCGAGCCTGCGGGGGCCGATGCGGTCGACCCGGGAGGCCAGCAGGAAGCCCGCCGCCGCCGAACTCAGCAGCAGGGCACTGCCGATGGCCCCGGCCTGCGTGGGGTCGAGCGGAAGCGCGGAGTCGAGCCGGCCGACGGTGGTCGGCAGCAGATAGGGCGCGAGATACCCGGCCGTGAAAAGGGCGACGAGGGACCAGGGCAGGGGGCGGCGGGGGGCGGACACGGGCGTTCCCAGGCAGGCGGAAGGAAGGGCTCGAAGAAGGGGGAGGGGCGGCGACCGTCGACGGACAGGAACCCGCGAGCAAGTTGTATCAAGCACGCGGTTTCCGGAAGAAGCACGGGTGGTGCGATCTGCGTCACTTTTCGGTTTGCTGGATGTGGGCGCGGGCAGAAGGAGCTACGCTCGTTCTCATATGTGGACGCTATTCATAAGGGGAGATGGTCAGGTGGGCGGCGATCCGAGTCCCGAGGGTGTGGCGCGGCGGCTTCGGGAGGGGATGGCGCGCGGGGTGCTGTCCTTCCCGCTCACCGCGTTCCACGACGACGGCTCCCTCGATCCCGACGGCTTCCGCGCCCATGTCGCAGGCCGGCTCGCCGCCGGGCCCGGCGCCGTCTTCCCGGCCTGCGGCACCGGGGAGTTCTTCTCGCTGGACGAGGAGGAGTACCGGACCGTCGTCGCCGTCACCGTCGAGGAGGCCGGCGGACGCGTGCCGGTCGTGGCCGGGACCGGGTACGGCTGGGCGCAGGCCGCCCGGTTCGCGCGGATCGCCGAGGAGGCCGGCGCCGACGCCCTGCTCGTGCTGCCGCACTACCTGGTCGACGCCCCGCAGGACGGCCTCGCCGCCCAGCTGGAGCGGCTCGCCGAACGCACCCGGCTGCCGCTGATCGCCTACCAGCGCGGCCAAGTCGCCTACACCGTCGACACCTTGAGGCGGATCGCGCGCGTCCCGAACGTCATCGGCCTCAAGGACGGCCACAGCGACCTCGACCGGCTCCAGCGCCTCACCCTCGCCGCCCCCGACGGCTTCCTCTTCTTCAACGGCGCCGCCACCGCCGAGATCCAGGCCCGCGCCTACGCCGCCGTCGGCGTCCCCGCCTACTCCTCCGCCGTGCACGCCTTCGCCCCCGAGATCGCCGGCGCGTTCTTCACTGCCCTGCGGGACGCCGACCGCGGGAGTGCCGACAAACTGCTGCGCGACTTCTACGTCCCGTTCGTGGAACTGCGCGACCGCGCCCCCGGATATGCCGTGTCCCTGGTGAAGGCGGCGGCGCGGCTGCGCGGACAGCGCGTCGGACCCGTGCGCGCCCCGCTCACCGACCCCGCACCCGCCGACCTCGCCGACCTCGAGGCCCTGCTCACCGCCGGACTCGACCTCGTAGGAGCCGCCCTGTGACCCGTGACCTGACCATCGCCGAGGTGCGGCTGACGCCGATCCTGGTCGCCGACCCGCCGCTGCTCAACACCCAGGGCGTGCACCAGCCGTACACCCCGCGGCTGATCGTGGAGATCGTCACCGCCGACGGGACCACCGGGCTCGGCGAGACCTACGGCGACACCAAGTACCTGGAGCTGGCCCGCCCGCTGGCCGAACGGCTCACCGGGCGCTCGGTCATGGATGTGAACGGGCTGTTCGCGATCGATCTCGGTGTGGACGAGTCCCGGGTCCAGGGCGAGGTGGACGCCGGCGGACTGCGCGGCGTGCAGAGCGCCGACAAGCTCCGGCTGTCGGTGCTGTCCGCCTTCGAGGTCGCCTGCCTGGACGCCCAGGGCAAGGCGCTCGGGCTGCCCGTGCACGCACTGCTCGGCGGCAGGCTGCGGGACGCCGTCGAGTACAGCGCCTACCTGTTCTACAAGTGGGCCGGCCATCCCGAGGGCGTGGCCGGCGAGAAGGACGACTGGGGTGCCGCGCTCGATCCGGCCGGGGTCGTGGAGCAGGCACGGAAGTTCAAGGAGCGGCACGGCTTCACGTCCTTCAAGCTCAAGGGCGGTGTCTTCCCGCCCGACGAGGAGATCGCCGCCGTACGGGCCCTCGCCGAGACCTTCCCCGGGCATCCGCTGCGCCTCGACCCCAACGGTGCCTGGTCGGTCGAGACCTCGCTGAAGGTGGCGAGGGAACTCGGGGACGTCCTGGAGTACCTGGAGGACCCGACGCTGGGTACACCCGCGATGGCCGAGGTGTCCGCCGGGACCGGCATTCCGCTCGCCACCAACATGTGCGTGACCACCTTCGGCGAGATCAAGGAGGCCTTCACACGGGATGCCGTGCAGGTCGTGCTCTCCGACCACCACTACTGGGGCGGGCTGCGCAACACCCAGCGGCTCGCCGCGATCTGCGCCGCCTTCGGGGTCGGGGTGTCGATGCACTCCAACACCCATCTGGGGATCAGCCTCGCGGCGATGACCCAGGTCGCGGCCACCGTCCCCGGCCTTCACCACGCGTGCGACTCCCACTACCCCTGGCAGTCCGAGGACGTCCTCACCGAGCGGCTCACCTTCCGCGGCGGAAAGGTCGAGGTCTCCGACGCCCCCGGCCTCGGGGTCGAGCTCGACCGGGACGAACTGGCCCGGCTGCACCGGCGCTGGGCCGAGGACGACGGCTCGCTGCGCGACCGCGACGACGCGGCCGCGATGCGGGTGGCCGAACCGGGCTGGCGGCAACCGGTGATGCCCCGCTGGTAACCCGCTGTGCCACGGGCCGATTGGTGCACACTGGCCAGACCCGCACCACGCCAGGGAGCGCACCGTGACCCCGTCGCACACGATCACCGGAGAGGAACCGGAACACCTCACCCAGGCCGCGCGCTGTCAGGCCCAGGTCGACCCGCTCGCCGCACTGCGCCGGCCCGGCGACCCGCCCTGGGACGTCTATCTGACGGGCACGGTCTTCCTCGACATCATCTTCACCGGCCTGGACTCGGCGCCCGTGCGCGGCACCGAGTCCTGGGCCCGGGGCATGGGGTCCAGCCCCGGCGGGGTCGCCAACATGGCCACGGCCCTGGCCCGGCTCGGCCTGAAGACCTCCCTGGCGGCGGCCTTCGGCGACGACCACTACGGCGAGTACTGCTGGGACGCGCTCGCCCAGGGCGAGGGCATCGACCTGTCGGCGTCCCGTACCGTGCCCGGCTGGCACTCGCCGGTGACGGTGTCCATGGCGTACGAGGGTGAGCGGACGATGGTGTCCCACGGGCACGAGCCGCCGCCGGAAGCCGTGCTCATCCAGGAGGGGGCCCGGGCCTGCCCGCCCCGCGCGCGTGCCGCCGTGGCCTCGCTGACGCCCGGTACGCCCGCGCCGTGGATCGCACAGGCCGCGCGGAGGGGGACCCGGATCTTCGCCGACGTCGGCTGGGACGACACCGGGGCGTGGGATCTCGCCGGGCTCGCCGATCTGGAGCACTGCGAGGCGTTTCTGCCGAACGCGGAGGAGGCGAAGCGGTACACGGGCACCGACTGCCCGCGGCTCGCCGCCCACGCCCTGACCGAGCACGTGCCGGTGGTCGTGGTGACCCTGGGGCCGGAGGGGGCGTACGCCGTGGACCGGCGGACGGGGGAGGCGGCGGAGGTACCGGCGATCGCCGTGGAGGCGCTGGATCCGACGGGGGCGGGGGATGTGTTCGTCGCCGGGTTCGTGACGGGGTCCCTGGCGGGGTGGCCGCTGGCGGACCGGCTGGCCTTCGCCGGGCTCACGGCGGCGCTGTCGGTGCAGGAGTTCGGGGGGTCGCTGTCGGCGCCGGGGTGGTCGGAGATCGGGGCGTGGTGGCGGCGCGTGCAGTCCGTGCCGGGGCAGGAGCCGACGGCGCTGCGCCGGTACGGCTTCCTGGACGCGCTTGTCCCGGAGGAGCTGGACCGGCCGTGGCCGTTGCGTCGCGCCGTGCCCACCATCGGGTTCCGCCGCTCCGGCTGACGTTCAGCGGCCGGCCGGGAAGCGGCCCGCTGAAAAGCCCTACGGGCTTGTCTGTGCACCGTCGTACTCTGGAAGCGCGAGGCCGCCCTCAGCTACGCGGCCGTGATGAGGAGGAAGCGCAGGCCTTCAGAGCCGGCCCATGACACAGACACCCACAGCTCACACCACCCCCGCGCAGGAGCAGGCGAGAGCGCAGTTCACCGTCCCCGCCCAGCACCCCATGGTGACCGTGCTGGGTTCCGGCGACTCCCTCCTGCGTGTGATCGAGAAGGCCTTCCCGGCGGCCGACATACATGTCCGGGGCAATGAGATCAGCGCGGTCGGCGACCCGGCCGACGTCGCTCTCATTTCGCGCGTGTTCGACGAGATGATGCTGGTGCTCCGCACCGGGCAGCCGATGACGGAGGACGCAGTGGAACGCTCGATCGCCATGCTCAAGGCGAGCGAGAACGGGACGAGCGACGGCCCCGAGACCCCGGCTCAGGTGCTGACGCAGAACATCCTGTCCTCGCGGGGGCGGACGATCCGCCCGAAGACCCTCAACCAGAAGCGGTACGTCGACGCGATCGACAAGCACACCATCGTGTTCGGCATCGGGCCCGCCGGTACCGGCAAGACCTACCTGGCCATGGCCAAGGCGGTGCAGGCCCTGCAGTCCAAGCAGGTCAACCGGATCATCCTCACCCGGCCGGCGGTGGAGGCGGGGGAGCGGCTCGGGTTCCTGCCGGGCACGCTCTACGAGAAGATCGACCCCTACCTGCGCCCGCTGTACGACGCGCTGCACGACATGCTCGACCCGGACTCCATCCCGCGGCTGATGGCGGCGGGGACGATCGAGGTCGCGCCGCTCGCCTACATGCGTGGGCGGACCCTCAACGACGCCTTCATCATCCTGGACGAGGCCCAGAACACGAGCCCCGAACAGATGAAGATGTTCCTCACCCGCCTCGGCTTCGACTCGAAGATCGTGATCACCGGTGACGTGACGCAGGTCGACCTGCCGAACGGCACCAAGAGCGGTCTGCGGCAGGTGCAGGAGATCCTGGAGGGCGTCGAGGACGTCCACTTCTCCCGGCTGTCGTCCCACGATGTCGTACGGCACAAGCTGGTGGGCCGTATCGTCGACGCGTACGAGCTATACGACAGCAAGTACGGCACCGAGAACGGCACCCACAAGGGCGGCCGTGGCAAGTCCGGTGCCAAGGGCTCCAAGGGGAAGTAGACCAGCACGACCATGTCGATCGACGTCAACAACGAGTCCGGCACCGAGGTCGACGAGCAGGCGATCCTCGACATCGCCCGCTACGCGCTCGCGCGGATGCGTATCCACCCGCTGTCCGAGCTCTCGGTGATCGTCGTGGACGCCGACGCCATGGAGCAGCTGCACATCCAGTGGATGGACCTGCCGGGTCCCACCGATGTCATGTCGTTCCCGATGGACGAGCTCAGGCCGCCGTCCAAGGACGACGAGGAGCCGCCGCAGGGGCTGCTCGGTGACATCGTGCTGTGCCCGGAGGTCGCCGCCAAGCAGGGCACCGAAGCCCCGACGCAGCACTCCATGGACGAGGAGCTCCAGCTGCTCACCGTCCACGGGGTGCTGCACCTGCTCGGCTACGACCACGAGGAGCCGGACGAGAAGGCGGAGATGTTCGGGCTCCAGGCGGCCATCGTGGACGGCTGGCGGGCCGAGCGCGGGCTGACCGGGCCGTCTCCGGCGCCGACCGTCTCATAAGCGGGCCGTATGTCTCCGCAGATCGTGATCGGCGCGATCGCGCTGGTCGTCGTCGCCTGGCTCGCCGCCTGCGCGGAGGCGGGCCTGGCCCGGATGTCCAGTTTCCGCGCCGAGGAGGCCGTGAAGTCCGGCCGCCGCGGCAGCGCGAAGCTGGCCCAGGTCGCCGCGGACCCCACCCGCTATCTGAACGTGGCCCTGCTGGTCCGCGTCGCCTGCGAGATGGCGGCCGCCGCCCTGGTGACGTACGCCTGCCTGGAGGAGTTCACCGCCACCTGGCAGGCCCTGCTGGTCGCCATCGGGGTCATGGTCCTGGTGTCGTACGTCGCCGTGGGTGTGTCCCCGCGGACCATCGGCCGCCAGCACCCGCTGAACACCGCGACCGTGGCGGCGTACGTGCTGCTGCCGCTGGCCCGGATCATGGGGCCGATCCCGTCCCTGCTCATCCTCATCGGCAACGCCCTCACCCCCGGCAAGGGCTTCAGGCGCGGCCCGTTCGCCTCCGAGGCCGAACTGCGCGCGCTGGTCGACCTCGCCGAGAAGGAGTCGCTGATCGAGGACGAGGAGCGCCGCATGGTGCACTCGGTCTTCGAGCTGGGCGACACGCTCGTCCGCGAGGTCATGGTGCCGCGCACCGACCTGGTCACCATCGAGCGCTTCAAGACCATCCGGCAGGCCCTCACCCTCGCCCTGCGCTCCGGGTTCTCCCGGATCCCGGTCACCGGCGAGAGCGAGGACGACATCGTCGGGATCGTGTATCTGAAGGACCTGGTCCGCAAGACGCACATCAGCCGGGAGGCGGAGGGCGACCTGGTCTCGACCGCCATGCGGCCCGCCGCCTTCGTGCCGGACACCAAGAACGCCGGTGACCTGCTGCGCGAGATGCAGAAGGAACGCAACCACGTCGCCGTCGTCATCGACGAGTACGGCGGCACCGCAGGCATCGTCACCATCGAGGACATCCTCGAGGAGATCGTCGGCGAGATCACCGACGAGTACGACCGGGAGCTCCCGCCCGTGGAGGACCTCGGCGACGACCGCTTCCGGGTCACCGCCCGCCTGGACATCACCGACCTCGGCGAGCTGTACGGCCTGGAGGAGTACGACGACGAGGACGTGGAGACCGTCGGAGGACTGCTCGCCAAGGCCCTCGGCCGGGTGCCCATCGCGGGCGCGTCCGCCGAGGTCGAGCTGCCCGACGAGCGCCGGCTGAAGCTGACAGCGGAGGCCGCGGCCGGACGCCGGAACAAGATCATCACGGTATTGGTGGAGCCCGTCCCCGTGCCGGCCGCCGAGGAGGCGAAACCCGAGTGACGCCCGAGCGGCTGCGCGCCTTCTGCCTGTCCTTCAACGCCGCCGAGGAGGACTTCCCGTTCAACCCGGACACCTCGGTCTTCAAGGTGCTGGGCAAGCTGTTCGCCCTGACGCGGCTGGACGCGCGGCCCCTGACGGTCAACCTCAAGTGCGACCCGGAGGACGCGATCCGGCTGCGCGCCGAGCACGAGGGGCTGATCATCCCCGGGTATCACATGAACAAGCGGCACTGGAACACCGTGACGGTGGACGGCGGGCTGCCCGAGCGGCTGGTGAAAGAGCTGATCGAGGACTCGTACGACCTAGTCGTGGCCGGGCTGCCGCGGACGGAGCGGCTGCGGCTGGACCGGCGGTAATTCCGTTGCCGGGGGCGGGCGGTGAGGGGTCGGATGTACCGCATGAGCATCAGATATCCGCGCCCCCTGCGCCCCGGTGACCGTGTCGGTGTGACCTCTCCCTCCGCCGGAGTGGCCAAGGAACTCCAGGGGCGGCTCGATGTCGCGGTCCGGGAGATCGAGGCGCGCGGGTACGAGGTGGTCGTCGGCCGGTGCATGGACGGCTCGGCGCACACCAGTGCGCCGGCCGCCGAGCGCGCGGCCGAGCTGACCGAGATGCTGACCGATCCGGAGATCCGCGCCGTCGTGCCCCCGTGGGGCGGCGAGTTGGCCATCGACCTGCTGCCGTCGCTGGACTTCGAGGCGATCCGGCGGGCCGAGCCGACCTGGGTCGTCGGCTATTCCGACATGTCCACGATCATCACGCCGCTGACCCTGCTCACCGGGGTCGCGACCGTGCACGGCAACAACCTCATGGACACGCCGTACCGGGCGCCGGAGGGGCTGCTGTCCTGGCTGGACGTCGTGGCCGCGCCGCAGGGGGAGCCGTTCACACAGACGCCGCCCGGGCGGTACCGGTCCGGCGGGTACGACGACTGGCGGCGCCACCCGGAGGTGCGGGAGCTCACCCTGGACGCGCAGGGCACCTGGACCCGGCTCGACGGCGACGGGGACGTCGACGTCGAGGGACGACTCGTCGGCGGGTGCATCGAGACCCTCGCCAACCTCGCGGGCACGCCGTACCTGAACACCTCGTCCTTCGCCACCGGTGAGCCGCTGCTCGTCTATGTCGAGGCCTGCGAGGACAACGCGTTCACCATCTGCCGCAACCTGCACGGCATGCGTCTCGCCGGCTTCTTCGACCGCGCCGCGGCCGTCCTCGTCGGCCGCACCCACGCCCCCGACAGCCGCACCCTCACCCAGCACCAGGCGGTGCTCGACGCGCTCGGGCCGCTCGGGGTGCCGATCGTCGCCGATGTCGAGTGCGGGCATGTCGCGCCCTTCCTTCCGCTGGTCAACGGCGCGCGCGGCCGTGTGGTGCACACGGCCGCGCGGAGCGGGATCGTTCAGACGCTGGACTGACGGCCGCGCAGGCCGAGTCCGACCAGGACGGCGGCGGCGAGGACGATCGCGGCGTCCAGGGCGAGGACCGTGCGGACGCCGGCCAGCAGATCGCCGGAGGTGGTGGCCAGGACGCCCAGCAGCGGGATGCCGACCGTGATGCCGACCTGCTGGGTGGAGGTCACCAGACCGGTGGCCAGGCCCTGCTCCTCGTCCGGGACACCGGAGGTGACGGTCAGGCCGTACGAGATGATCGCACCCAGGTGGAACATGCTGGCCACGGAGACGGCCGCCGTGGCGAGCCAGACCGACCAGACGTGGGAGTTCAGCAGGAGCAGCGTCGCGATCAGCGCGCCCTGGCCGGTCAGCGAGCCGACCAGGGTGCGGCGGGCGCCGAAGCGGCCGATCACCTTCGGGGCGCGGGTGCCGGCGAAGGCCGACAGCACACCCTGGACGCCGAAGACCAGGCCCGTCTCGAAGGCCGACAGGCGCAGGATCTCCTGGAGGTACAGGGTCAGGACGAAGATGACGGTGGACATCATCGAGAAGGTGACCAGGCCGCCCACGTTCCCCCAGGCCACCGTGCGGCGGCGCAGCATCGGCAGGGAGACGAGCGGGGCTGCCGTACGGGATTCGACGACCGTGAACGCGGCCAGCAGGAGCACGCCGGCGATCAGCCCCGCGACGACGTCGGTGCGGCCGAAGCCGTGGTCGGCGGCCGTGGACAGGGCGTAGATCAGGGACAGCAGGCCGGCGGTGACGGTGACCGCGCCGGGCACGTCCAGGCGCGGACGTTCCGGGGTGCGCGACTCCGGCAGCAGGCCCGGCGCCAGCGGCAGCACGATCAGCGCGAACACCGACAGCAGGGCCATCGTGGAGCGCCAGCCGAGCGCGTCCGTCAGCACACCGCCCGCGACCATGCCGATGGTGAAGCCCAGCGACAGCAGCGTGCCGGAGATGCCGAGGGCGCGGTCGCGGGCCGGGCCCTCCGGGAAGGTGGTGGTCAGCAGGGACATGCCGGTCGGGACGATCGCCGCCGCGCCGAGACCCTGCAGGGCGCGTCCGACGAGGAAGGACGCCGGGTCCCAGGCCAGGGTGGCCAGCAGCGAGGCCGCGCCGAACAGGGCCAGGCCGGTCAGGAACAGCTTGCGGCGGCCGTACAGGTCGCCGATGCGGCCGAAGAGCAGCAGGAAGCCGCCGGAGGGCAGCGCGAACGCGGTGACCGCCCACTGCAGGGCCGAGCGGCTCATGCCGAGGTCGGTGCCGAGTTCCGGCAGGGCCACGTTCAGGACGGAGAAGTCCAGCGCGACCATGAACTGGGCGGCGCACAGGACGAACAGGACGAGCTTGTCACGCGTCGACAACCGGGGTGGCCGGGGGGTGTCGAGCGGTGTGCCCGTGGAGGTGGTGGTCTGGGTGGTGGTGTCGATCGCCATGGCAAGAGCTTCGGGCGAACGGAATACCGGTGGGGAGTCGGAACTTATGGTGGTGGTGGCACCACCAGTCACGACGGGGACCAGCACGACGGGGGAGGAGCGGTACGTGCCTGCTGCTGAGGCGACGAGGAGTCAACGGCGCGAAGAGCTGCGCGAGTTCCTGATGAGCCGGCGGGCCCGGGTCAGCCCGGCGGAGGCCGGGCTGCCCGTCGGCGGCGGCCGGCGCCGTACGCCCGGACTGCGCCGGGAGGAGGTCGCGGTGCTCGCCGGCGTGGGCGCCTCCTGGTACCAGTGGCTGGAGCAGGGGCGGGAGATCTCCGTCTCCCCGCAGGTGCTCGACGCGGTCGCCCGGGTGCTGCGGCTGAGCGACGCCGAGCGCCGGCATCTGTACCTGCTGGCCGGGATGAACCCGCCGGCGCCCGAAGTGGCACCGGAGAAGCGGGACATGTGCGACGGGCTGCGTCGGCTGATCGACACCTGGATGCCGTATCCGGCGCACATCATGGACCTGTACTACAACTGCGTGATGTACAACGACGCGGCAGCCATCGTGCTCGGCATGCGGCCGGACATCACGCAGAACTGTCTCGTCGACTTCTTCCTCGACCCGTTGTACCGCTCGCGCAGCCACAGCTGGGAGGAGAACGCCCGTACGGTCGTGGCGCAGTTCCGGGCGGCGTGTGCGGCGCGGCCGGACGACGAGGGGTTCCGGGCGGTGCTCGCCGAGGTGAGCGAGGCCAGCGCCGAGTTCCGGGCGATGTGGGCCGAGCGGGACATCGAGGACCAGGGGCAGATCCGCAAGGAGCTGGAGCATCCGCTGGTCGGCCTGCTGGTCGTGGAGTCGACGGTGATGAAGGTGCCGGCCCGGCCCGATCTGATGATCGTGCTGCACACTCCGCTGGACGAGGCGAACACCGCGGCGAAGCTGGAGTGGCTGGCCTCCCCGGAGGGGCGGCGGGGCGCGATGTACCCCGTGGCGGGGTGAACGGGGCCGGGCTTCGTATGCTCTGGGCATGACCGAGAGCAACGCGCTTGACCCCGAGGACCGCAAGATCGTGACCCTGGCCCGTTCCGTGCGGGCCCGCAACGGTGTGCCGGAGGGGGCGGCCGTACGGGACGAGACCGGGCGGACCTATGTCGCCGGGTCGGTTGCGCTGCCCTCGCTGCGGCTGAGCGCGCTGCGGACGGCTGTCGCCATGGCGGTGGCGTCCGGTGCGACGTCGCTGGAGGCGGCGGCCGTGGTCGGTGAGGCGGAGTCGGTGCCGGCGGAGGACCTGGCTGCGGTTGCCGATCTCGGGGGTGCGGGAACGCCGGTGTTGCTGGCCGGGCCCGACGGTGTCGTGCGGGAGACCGTTTCCGCCGGCTGACGTACCGAAGTACCGGCCGAACGAAAGGTCGGCCGGAATTCAACCTTGTCGTCGTCCTCCCCTCGCGCATCAATGGAGCCGTACGTTTCCGACGGGCCGTCAGATCCGCACCGCCGACGCAGTGTGCCGTACCGCCTGCGCAGGCCTCTCGCCCGTCGGTGTCCCCCCCCACATCGCACTCCCCACAGGGAAGGGAAGCGGATCCCCATGAGAGGCAAGCGCACGGCAATGGGTGCGGCACTGGCCGCCGGGGTCCTCGCGGTCACCGGTCTGGCCTTCGCGCCCTCCGCGGCCGCCGTCACCCCACAGTCGGCGACCATCACCGCGAGCTGCGGCATCTTCGGCGGCGGAGCGGCCACGCTCACCGCCACCCAGAGCGGCACCTCGGCCACCGTCACCCTCACCTCCTCCGCGATCACCGCGCCGGTCGCGGTCGCGCAGGACTCCATCTCCTCCACCCTCACCCTGGCCAAGTCCGGCGGCGGATCCGTGGTGTTCAGCGGGACCAGGAACCCCGCCATGAACACCGGCGACGCCGTCAGCGTCGGCCCGCTGCCCGGCACCGTCGCCTCCGGTGACAGCCTGGACGCCTACGGCGGCTCGCTGAAGATGGTGATCTTCGGGGTCACCGTGACCTGCACGGCGAACGGTCCCCAGTCGCCCGGCCCCTTCGTCTTCGACTGACTGAACTGAGCGATGTGTTCCGGATGCCGCAGAAACTGATGATCCGTCAGATTTCTGCGGCATCTCCATTGACTTCTCACCGCCGCTCCACATCAATGCCCCCTGTCGGCGCAGACGAGCCGCTGCGCCCGCAACCCTCAGGAGGGGGCCCCATGGGTTCGACACCCCCAAGACCACGAAGATCCCGACGGTGGCGCTGGGCGTCGCTGTTCGGGGCGACCGCGCTCGCGGTCACCGCGGGCGGCGCGCTGGCCTTCCCGGCCGGTGCCGCCGGCACGAACGTGAACTTCGCCACGCACTGCATCCCGCCCGCCGTCGCGGGCATCCCGCCGATCGACGGCACCACGACCGCCAACGTGTCGGTGGACAACACCAACCCCAAGGTCGGCGACACCGTCACCGTCACGTACACGGTGGTCACCGCCGCCGCCAGCAACCCCACCGACCTGGCCCTGCCCGCCGACATCATGACCCCGACCGGGAAGGTGACCCTCGGCGGCGCCCAGACGGGAGACGTGACCGTCGCCGGACCGAAGAAGAACCCACCGGTGCCGGGGAAGGCCGCCTTCCCGTCCTTCTCCATGACCGGCACGTTCACCGTGACCAAGGCCGGGCAGATCACCCTCTCGCCCGGCGACTACAACATCCACACCAGCTACATCCTCGAGCTGGACACCCCGTGCACGGTCACCAATCCGCCCGCCCCGGTGTCCCAGACCGTCACCGCGACCGACGGCACTCCGGCCAACACCCGGGCCATCTCCCTGGGTTCGGCCTCCGGTGACCCGGGGGCCAGTGTCACGGTGAACGGTACGAACTTCACGCCGGGCGCCACCGTCACCCTGGCCGGGCGGTCCGGGAACCAGCAGACGGCCGACACGGCCACCGCGACCGCGAACGCCCAGGGATCCTTCAGCGGCTCGCTGGCCGTCAACGACAAGACGACGACCGGGATCGTGGCCTACGAGGGCGCCTCCTGGAGCGCGGACAAGGGCGCCGGCCCAGCGGCCTACGTCGTCAACGACAACTCGCCCGTCCCGCCGGGCAGCCAGAAGCTGACGACCACCGTCAAGGCGGGCACGCTGTCCATGTCCCAGGCCGGGGACTCCGTCGCGCTGTCGGCGGTCGACTTCGGCAGGGGCGGGGCCTCGACCGGCAAGCTTCAGACCGTGACCGTGCAGGACTTCCGCGGCGGGCCCGCGGGCTGGTCCCTGACCGGCAAGGTCACCGACCTCACCGGTCCCGGCGGCAAGATCGCCGCCGGGAAGCTGAGCTGGACGCCGGCGTGCGCGACCAAGGCGGGCAGCCCCAGCACCTGCAAGGCCGGCTCGGCGGGCGCCGTGGGCTCCTCGGGGGCGACCCTGGCACAGACCTCCGACGGCACGCTCACCGGCGGTGAGTTCACCGTCGACGCCGGACTCTCCCTGGACGTACCGGCGTTCACGCCCCCGGGCGCGTACTCCGGTGTGCTCACGCTGACGCTCTCCTGAGCGTGCGGGCGTCCGCACCCGCCCGTTGCCCCGTCTCCCGTCCGTGCTTCTCCGTGCTCTTCCGTGGGGGTCCGCACCCATGCGCAAGCTGTACGTCCTCCTCCTGAGCCTGCTCTGTATCCCGGGCCTGCCCATGGGCACCGCGCACGCCGCCGACAACGGCAGCTGGTCCGTCTACCCGGTCGCCTCGAAGATCGCCGCGCGGCCCTACTTCTACCTCTCGGCCGACCCCGGCCAGACCCTCGCCGACAAGGTCGCCGTCCAGAACAAGACCGGCGGGCCGCTCACCTTCCGCCTCTACGCGGCCGATGCCTACAACACCGCCCGGGACGGCGGTTTCGCCGTACGCACGCTGAAGGAGCGGATGCGCGGGGTGGGCGCGTGGGCGAAGCCCGCCAAGGACCGGGTCACCGTGCCCGGACATCGCACCGTCACCGTGCCGTTCACGCTGCACGTCCCGGACG
This sequence comes from Streptomyces barringtoniae, assembly GCF_020819595.1. Taxonomy (GTDB): domain Bacteria; phylum Actinomycetota; class Actinomycetes; order Streptomycetales; family Streptomycetaceae; genus Streptomyces; species Streptomyces barringtoniae. The sequence goes on along the minus strand of NZ_JAJHNP010000006.1, from coordinate 413,848 downwards.
GGGCCGAACCCGGCGACCATCCGGGTGCCATCGTCGCCCTGGACGAGCATGTCGACCCCGGCAGCGGATCACCGGCTCTCGGGGTGCAGCGGGCGGTCGGCGCCCGGGTCTACCTCCGGGTCGGCGGGCCCACGCTGCCCGCGCTCTCCGTCGGGCAGCTGCACATCAGCCACCACCAGCCCCTGATGCCGGGGCTCGGCACCGCCACGGCGACCGTCTCCTACACCCTGCGCAACACCGGGAACGTCACCCTCGACCCGAAGGTGGAGCTGAAGGCACGCGGGCTGTTCGGCCGTACGCTGCTCGACCGCGAGCTGACCCGGGTGCCGTCCGAGCTGCTGCCGGGACAGCGGGTCCGGCTCACCGAGACCTGGTCCGGCGCGCCCCAACTCGACCTGGCCGACCTGACGTTGACGGCGAGCGCGCCGGGCACCCGGCAGTCGGCGAGCGCCTCCTTCCTCGCGCTGCCGTGGCTGGTCGCGGCGCTGGTGTTCGTCGCGGGCGCGGTGACCGGGACGCTGGGCGTCAGGGCCGTCAGAGCGCGTCGGGGCCGCGTTCGCCGGTCCGCACGCGTACGACCGTCTCCACGGGCACGGCCCACACCTTCCCGTCCCCGATCTTCCCCGTCTGCGCGGCCCTGACGATCGCGTCGATCACGGGCTCGGCGTCGGCGTCCTCCACGACGACCTCGATGCGCACCTTCGGCACCAGGTCGACGCGGTACTCGGCGCCCCGGTACACCTCGGTGTGGCCGCGCTGCCGGCCGTAGCCGCTCGCCTCGGTCACGGTCAGACCGTGCACACCCAGCTCCTGCAGGGCGGTCTTGACCGCGTCCAGACGGTACGGCTTGACGATCGCGGTGATGAGCTTCATGCCTGGGTGTCGACCTTCTGCGTGCTGGTGCCGGTGAGGACGGAGTGGGTTACCGGGGCGCCGTGGCCCAGGACCCCGTGATCGTAAGCCGTCTCGGCGTGCACCGTAAGGTCCAGGCCGGTGTGCTCCTGCTCCTCGCTCGCGCGCAGGCCCATCGCCTTGTCGAGCAGTTTCCCGAGGCCGTACGTCACCGCGAAGGCGTAGACGGCCACGACCACCACGGCGAGCAGCTGCCTGCCGAGCGGGGCGAGTCCGCCGCCGTAGAACAGGCCCTCCGTGCCGCCGGTCATCGCCTTCTCGGCGAACAGGCCGATCAGCAGGGTGCCGATGATGCCGCCGACCAGGTGGACGCCGACGACGTCCAGGGAGTCGTCGTAGTTCAGCCTGAACTTCCAGCTGACCGCGTAGGAGCAGACGACACCGGCGGCGAGGCCGACGATCAGCGCGCCGAGCAGGGAGACCGTGCCGCAGGAGGGCGTGATCGCCACGAGACCGGCCACCGCGCCGGAGGCGGCGCCCAGGGTGGTGGGGTGTCCGTCCCGCTTCTGCTCGACGAACAGCCAGCCGAGCAGGCCGGTGCAGCCGGCGGCGAGGGTGTTGAGGAAGGCGGCCGCGGCGAGACCGTTCGCGCCGAACGCGCTGCCCGCGTTGAAACCGAACCAGCCGAACCAGAGCAGACCGGCGCCCAGGATCACCATGGGCAGGTTGTGCGGGCGCATCGCGTCCTTCTTGAAGCCGAGACGCGGGCCGAGGACCAGGCACAGGGCGAGACCGGAGGCGCCGGAGGTGATCTCGACGGGCAGCCCGCCCGCGAAGTCGAGCGCGCCGAGCCTGCCGGCGATCCAGCCGCCGGGGCCCCACACCCAGTGGGTGATCGGAACGTATACGAGCAGGGCCCACGCCGGGACGAAGACCAGCCACGCCGAGAATTTCGTACGGTCGGCGACCGCGCCGCTGATCAGGGCGGCCGTGATGATCGCGAAGGTGAGCTGGAAGGTGGCGAAGAGGGCGGTGGGGACGGTGCCGTGCACGCTGCCCGGGGTGATGTGCGCCATGCCGGCGTGGTGGAGCCCGCCGATGAGCCCGCCGAACGCGTCGTCGCCGAAGGCGAGGGAATAGCCGGCCGCCAGCCAGACCACCGTGACCAGGGCGATCGACACGAAACTCATCATCAGCATGTTGAGGACGCTCTTCGTGCGGACCATGCCGCCGTAGAAGAGGGCCAGGCCCGGGGTCATCAGCAGGACGAGGGCGGTCGCGGCGAGCAGCCAGGCGGTGTCGCCGGTGTCGACGTGCGCGGCGGCGAGGGTCACGGGCGTCTCCAACAGGTGTGCGGGCTCGTCAGAGGGTCACCGGTGTGCGTTTCCGGTTGCGTACAGGTGTGTTTCCGTGACGTTTCGTTGCGTGCGGGTTTCCGGAACCTCACCGGGAGATGCGGTGCGCACCGCTGGTACGGCGGGGTCCTGTGGATCAGGGACAATGAACGCCATGAGCGTTCGTACCCCGTCATCCGAAGAGCCGGTCGAGACCGTCCACCGCGCCGGCTTCGCCTGCTTCGTGGGCCGCCCCAACGCGGGCAAGTCCACCCTCACGAACGCTCTGGTCGGGCAGAAGGTGGCGATCACCGCCAACCAGCCGCAGACGACGCGGCACACGGTGCGTGGGATCGTGCACCGGCCGGACGCCCAGCTGATCCTCGTGGACACCCCGGGACTGCACAAGCCGCGCACGCTGCTCGGCGAGCGGCTCAACGACGTCGTACGGACGACGTGGGCCGAGGTCGACGTGATCGGCTTCTGCCTGCCGGCGAACGAGAAGATCGGACCCGGCGACCGCTTCATCGCCAAGGAACTGGCCGGGATCCGCAAGACCCCGAAGGTCGCCGTCGTCACCAAGACCGACCTGGTCGACTCCAAGACCCTGGCCGAGCAGCTGATCGCGATCGACCAGCTCGGCAAGGACCTGGGCATCGAGTGGGCGGAGATCGTGCCGGTGTCGGCGGTCGGCGCCAAGCAGGTGGATCTCCTGGCCGACCTCCTCGTCCCCCTCCTCCCCGAGGGCCCGGCCCTCTACCCCGAGGGCGACCTCACGGACGAGCCCGAGCAGGTCATGATCGCGGAGCTCATCCGCGAGGCGGCCCTGGAGGGCGTCCGCGACGAACTGCCGCACTCCATCGCCGTGGTCGTGGAGGAGATGCTCCCGCGCGAGGACCGCCCCGCGGACCGTCCCCTCCTGGACATCCACGCCAACGTCTACATCGAGCGCCCCAGCCAGAAGGGCATCATCATCGGCCCCAAGGGCAAGCGCCTGAAGGAGGTCGGCATCAAGTCCCGCAAACACATCGAGGCCCTGCTCGGCACGCCCGTCTTCCTCGACCTGCACGTGAAGGTCGCCAAGGACTGGCAGCGGGACCCGAAGCAGCTGCGCAGGCTGGGGTTCTGATCGAGGGCGCACTGAGGGGCTAACCGACGGCATCCCGGGAGGTCATGTCCTGCAGCCCCACCACCCTCAGCAGTTGCAGCCGCTCGTGGGAGTCCGTGCCCGGGCGGGCTGTGTGGAGGATGAGGTGGTGGCGGTGGTCGTCGGTCAGGAGGACCTCGCAGTCGAGTTCGAGGAGGCCCACCACCGGGTGCCGGAAACGCTTCGTCGTGCTGCGCCGCACCGCCACCTCGTGTTCGTCCCAGAGGCGGGCGAACTCCTCGCTGGCGGCGCGGAGTTCGGCCACCAGGGCGGCCGGTCCGGGGTCGCCGGGCCGGGCGGCGGCCACCGCGCGCAGGTTCGCCACGTGCTGCCGCGCGTGGTCCGGAACGTCCTCCGGCGGGAAGAGGCCGCGCCCCGCCGGGTCCAGGAAGAAGCGGCGCACCAGGTTGCGTTCGCGCGGCGGGCGGGCCAGCGCGTCGCCCGAGAGAGCCCTGGACATCGCGTTCTGCGCCAGGACCTCCCCGCAGTCCGTCACCACGAGCGCCGGCGCGTCGTGCAGCCGGTCCAGCACCAGCAGCAGCCCGGGCCGGACGTGGGCGGAGGCCGTCTCCCGGCGGGGCGGCTCCTCCCCCGCCAGGTGGAAGAGGTGGTCCAGCTCGTCGTCGGTCAGGCGCAGCGCCCGGGCCAGTGCCGTGAGCATCTGGCGGGACGGGCGCGGGCCCCGGCACTGTTCCAGCCGGGTGTAGTAGTCGACCGACATGCCGGCCAGCGACGCCACCTCCTCCCGCCGCAGGCCCGGGGTACGGCGGCGGGCGCCGGGGGCCAGGCCCACATCGGTCGGGTCCAGGCGGGCACGGCCACGGCGCAGGAAGTCGGCGAGTTCGGTTCGGTTCACCTCTTCAGGGTGGGGCAGCGCGCGGGGGTTATCCAGGGAGTGCCGGTCCCCTGATCGGGAGGTCTCTCCCGGCCCGCGCGACACGGCCCGACAGTGGTGGCACCAGGTCGAGAGGAGCAGAAGATGCTGACATTGGTGACGGGCACCACGGGACAGGTCGGCCGGCGCTTCGTGCCGAGGCTGCTGGCGCAGCGGCAGCCCGGCGAACAGGTACGGGTCCTGGTGCGGGACGCGCCGCGCGGCGAGGCCTTCGCGGAACTGGGCGCCCAGGTCGCCGTCGGCGATCTGCGGGACGACGAGACGCTCGGCAAGGCGCTCGCCGGGGTGGACGCGGTCGTGAACATCGCGGCGTCCTTCCGCGGGGTGCCGGACGAGGAGGCGTGGGCCGTCAACCGGGACGCGGCCGTGGCCCTGGGCCGCGCCGCACTGGCCTCGGGGGTGCGGCGCTTCGTGCAGGTCAGCACGAGGCTGGTGTACGGCGTCGGGCGGGGCCGCCCGCTGATCGAGGACGACGAGACCCGGCCCGGCGGGGCGATGTGGGGCGCCTATCCCGAGTCCAAGGCGGCGGCCGAACGGGAACTGCTCGCGCTGGAGGGCATGGAGGTCCGGGTGGCCCGGCTGCCCTTCCTCTACGGCGAGGGCGATCCGCACCTGGCCCAGTCCCTGCGCTGGGCCGCGCACTGGGCGGCCACGCAGCGGCTGCACATGGGCCACCACGCCGACGTCGCCCAGGGGCTGTTGCGCCTGCTGTACGCACCGGCGGTGAGCGGCCCGGTCTACAACATCGCCGACGACGCCCCCGTCACGGCGGTCGAGCTGCACCAGCTCAACGGCGTCGAGCTGCCCGCCGACCTGCACACCCGGACCGACCCCGACCCCTGGCTGGGGATCATGTCCACCCGGAAGATCCGCCGGGACCTGGGATTCCGGCCCCTCCACCCGACCGTCTGGGCCGCCCGCGACGCCGGAGTCCTCTGAGGCCTCAGAGCCACCTGGCCGACCTGAGCCACCTGGCCCACCCGAGCCGCCTAGTCGACTCCCCTGATCCGCCCCACCAGCACCGCCCCCGCCAGCCCGATCACCGCCGCCGCCAGGTACAGCACCCGGTAGCCGCCCAGGTAGGTCACGATCGGCGCGGCCAGCGCGGGGGCGGCCACCTGGGGCAGGGCGTTGGCCACGTTGATGACTCCCAGATCCTTGCCCCGGTCCAGCGCCTTCGGCAGGACGTCCGTCATCAGCGCGAAGTCGACCGAGGTGAACACGCCGAAGCCGACACCCAGGACGGCCGCCGCCACGATCGCTCCGGGCCAGGTCTGCCAGCCGGCCAGGGCCGCCGTCGCCACCGCCATCAGCACGCCCGACCAGACGACGAACGGCTTGCGCCGGCCCACCCGGTCCGACCAGAGACCGCCCGCGACGACCGTCGCCACCAGCGTCAGGCTGTTGACCGCCGTCAGCACGAGCACCCCCTGGCCGGGGTCGGGGCGGTGCAGGCGGTCGCGCAGGTAGTACAGCAGGTACAGCAGCACCAGCGCATTGCTGAGGTTGATCAGGAACCGGGTCAGCCAGGCCCAGCCCAGGTCGGGATACCGGCGCGGGCTCAGCCAGAAACCCGCGAGGAAGCCGCGCCAGGCCCAGGGCGGGCGGTCCTCCGGCGACAGCCGCAGGTCGTCGTGGCGCAGCACGTACGGCAGCACGCCCGCCGCCGTGAACACCGCGCACGCCGCATACCCGGCCCCGGTCCCGCCGGCCACGGTCGCAAGTCCCGTGCCGCCGACCACGCCCAGGATCTGCGCCGCCCCCAGCCAGCCGCCCACAGCGCCCCGCTGGAGCCGGGGCACCCGGTCCGGCACGGCCGCGGTCACCGCCGCGAACGCCGCGTTCAGCGTGAGCTGCACCAGGCACCAGCCCACCGCCATGGACCACACCCCGCCCGCCCGCGCGAGCAGCAGCAGGGACAGCGCGCCGCCCGCCGCCCCGGCCACGATCCACGGCGTACGGCGGCCGGGCCGGGCGGTCGTACGGTCGGACAGGGCGCCGAAGAGCGGGTTGGCGAGCAGGGAGACCACCGCGCCGGCGCCGGTCACCCAGGCCAGCACCGTCTCCTTGGACATCCCGGAGCCGGGTGCGAAGTCCCCCGCCTGGGAGGCGAGCAGGATCTGCAGCGGGCCGAACCAGCCGACCCAGATCGCCCCGTTGGCCAGCGAGAGTGCCGCCGTCCAGCCCCGGCCGACCGGTTCGACGGGCTCGGCGAGGGCCGCCGAGGCGCGGACCGTGGTCATCTCCGTGCCGTCATCTCTGCGCCCGGAGCACGTCCCGGAACCAGTGGTAGGAGGCCTTGGGCGTGCGCTGCAGCGTGTCGTGGTCGACGTGCACCAGGCCGAAGCGCCGCTGATAGCCCTCGGCCCACTCGAAGTTGTCCATGAGGGACCACACGAAGTAGCCGCGCACGTCGACGCCCGCCTCCAGCGCGGTGTGCAGGGCGCGGATGTGGCAGTCCAGGTAGGCGATGCGGTCCTGGTCGTCGAGGCCGTCGTAGGAGCAGCCGTTCTCGGTGATGACGATCGGCGGGAGCCTGTCGCCGTAGGTCTCGCGGAAGCCGCACAGCAGCTCGGTGAGGCCTTCGGGGACGACCGGCCAGCCGAAGTCGGTCACCGGGCGGCCCTCGATCTCCCGGACGGAGAAGGGCAGTTCGGCGGGCAGCGCCAGACCGCCGTACTCGCTGTCGGTGCCGCCGGGGGCTCCCACCCGGGTCGGCGCGTAGTAGTTGATCCCGTACCAGTCGACCGGTTCGGCGATGACCTTCAGGTCCGCCGCGACGTCCCCCGGCATCAGCTCGCCCATGCCGTCCGGGTATTCACCGAGGATGACCGGCTCGGCGAAGAGGCGGTTGAGCAGGACGTCGTAGAAGCCGGCCGCCGCCACGTCCGCCGGTTCGGCGGAGGCGGGCCAGGTGGGGCCGTGGGAGTTGGCGATGCCGATGTCCGTCGCCCCGGCCGCGCGCAGGGCCCGTACCGCGAGACCGTGGGCGAGGAGCTGGTGGTGGGCGACCGGGAGCGCGTCGAAGAGGAGCTGCCTGCCGGGCGCGTGGGCGCCGATGGCGTGGCCCAGGAGGGTGTGTTCGGCTGGTTCGTTGAGGGTGATCCACTTGGTGACGCGGTCGCCGAGCCGCTCGGCCACCACGGAGACATACCCGGCGAACCGTTCCGCCGTGTCCCGCTCCAGCCAGTCCAGGGAGGCGGGCAGGTCCCAGTGGAAGAGGGTGGGCACGGGGCGTACGCCCGCCGCGCACAGCTCGTCCACCAGGCGGTCGTAGAAGTCCAGGCCGCCGGGGGAGTTGACCCGGGGCCAGGAGACGGAGAAGCGGTACGCGTCCACGCCGAGGCCGGCGAGGAGGGCCACGTCCTCCTGGTGGCGGTGGTAGTGGTCGCAGGCCACCGCCGCCGTCGAAGCGTCCTTCACCCGCCCGGGTTCGGCCGTGAACACGTCCCACACGGATTGCTCGCGCTCCTCGGCCGCCCCCTCGATCTGATGGGCCGAGGTCGAGACACCCCACAGGAAGCCGTCCGGGAAACGGGGTGTCGGGGGCGTCGGGTCGCCTGCGTCAGTCGCCATGCCCGGATCATCCTTACCCCCGGTAACGTAAGTCAACGCCCCGGCGGGAACCGGCGCTCACGCCCCTTCGTTCAGCACCCGGGACACCAACTCCCGGATTTCCTCGGTGAGTCGGGGGTCGGCCGCGTAGACCGTGCGGCCGTCCACGGTGATCTCGTACTGGAAGCCGTCGGGCACGCCGGCCGGTGGGGTCCCCCGGCCGGACGCGAGGACCCGCTCGGCCAGGGCGTGCCACGCAGGGGCGTCGGACCGGCCCGAGGTGTCCACCTCGGCCCGGCGCTCGATGCCCGCGAACCCGCCCGTGCGCCTCACCTGAATCCGCATGGGCTCAGTGTCGCAGTACGACAGCCGCGTCGCCGTGCTACAGCGTCCGCACCCCGACCTGTTCCCACGCCTTCTGTACGGCCTGGAGCTCGTCCCCGGCGCCGTACCGCTCCCGCGCCGCCTTCACCGTCAGCGTGGCGAAGTCGGCGAACTGGGCGTCCTGCTTCAGCCCGCCGCCGGTGAGCACGTCGTACCAGACCTGCCCGGCCTTCTCCCAGGAGTGCCCTCCGATCGCCGTGGCGACCAGGTAGAAGGCGTGGTTGGGGATGCCCGAGTTGATGTGCACGCCGCCGTTGTCGCGGCCGGTGCGGACATAGTGGTCCATGGTCGCCGGCTGCGGGTCCTTGCCGAGGTTCGGGTCGTCGTACGCCGTGCCCGGGGCCTTCATCGAGCGCAGTGCGGTGCCGTGGACGTGCGGGGCGAGCAGGCCGGCGCCGATCAGCCAGTCGGCCTCGGCGGCGGTCTGGCCGAGGGTGTACTGCTTGATCAGCGAGCCGAAGACGTCGGAGACCGACTCGTTGAGCGCGCCGGACTGCCCGAAGTACTCCAGGTTCGCGGTGTGCTGGGTGACGCCGTGGGTCAGCTCGTGGCCGATGACGTCGACCGGGATGGTGAAGTCCAGGAAGATCTCGCCGTCGCCGTCGCCGAACACCATCTGCTCGCCGTTCCAGAAGGCGTTGTCGTAGTTCTGGTCGTAGTGGACGGTGGCGTCCAGCGGCAGCCCGTGGTCGTCGATGGAGTGCCGGCCGTACGCCTTCAGGTACAGCTCGAAGGTGGCGCCGAGGCCCGCGTAGGCGCGGTTGACGGTGGCGTCCGAGACCGGGTCGGAACCCTCCGCGCGGACCTCGGTGCCGGGCAGGTCCTGGGTGTGGTGGGCGTCGTAGATCGTGCGGTGCGGCTGGTCGGCGGCGGCGCCCGCGGGCGCGGCGACGGAGGGTGCACCGATGACCGTGGTCAGGCGGCGCTTGGTGCGCTGGTAGGCGTCGTGCTCCAGGGACCGGCGGGCCGGGCCGGAGAGCGCGGAGTCCTCGGCCTGCGCGAGCCTGTCGAGGACGTGCGGCGGCACGATCGTGCAGAAGACGGGCTGGAAGCCCCCGTTGGTCGTCATGCCCCGCACCATCGCACTGTGTGACGCCGCTGTCACTAACGGCCACCATGATTGGTGAAATACCAGGACAGGAAGGCATCGCTTCGTGACGCTGTGGTACGGACGCTGTGGCGCGGCGCACTATTTATCCACTTTCTAGTGGGTTTATAGGTGCGGTCCCGCATACTGGGACACGCCCCCCGCGCCGGGGCGGCTCGGCTAGGCTGCGGAGCATCATGCGTTTCGGGCTGCTTCTCCTTAGCTGCCGCGGCGAGGGCCTGTAGACAAGGCCGACTCCCTCCCCGCGGAGCTTGGTGTTGCGTCGTCGGCCGTCCACCGGACCCGCCCACCCGCGGAACCTTCGAGGAGCCACGCAGACATGGCCAACCGCCAGCAGCCCAGTTCCATGCCGATCCACAAGTACGGTCGCTACGAACAGGTGGACATCCCGGACCGCACCTGGCCGGAGCAGCGCATCACCGTCGCCCCCCGCTGGCTCTCCACCGACCTGCGCGACGGCAACCAGGCCCTGATCGACCCGATGTCGCCCGAGCGCAAGCGCCGGATGTTCGACCAGCTGGTGAAGATGGGCTACAAGGAGATCGAGGTCGGCTTCCCCGCCTCCGGCCAGACCGACTTCGACTTCGTGCGCTCGATCATCGAGGAAGAGGGCGCGATCCCCGACGACGTCACGATCTCCGTACTGACCCAGGCCCGCGAGGACCTGATCGAGCGGACCGTGGAGTCCCTGAAGGGCGCCAAGCGCGCCACCGTCCACCTGTACAACGCGACGGCTCCCGTGTTCCGCCGGGTGGTGTTCCGCGGCTCCAAGGACGACATCAAGCAGATCGCCGTCGACGGCACCCGCCTGGTGATGGAGTACGCCGAGAAGCTGCTGGGCCCGGAGACCGAGTTCGGCTACCAGTACAGCCCGGAGATCTTCACCGACACCGAGCTGGACTTCGCGCTGGAGGTCTGCGAGGCGGTCATGGACGTCTACCAGCCGGGCCCGGGCCGCGAGATCATCCTCAACCTGCCCGCCACGGTGGAGCGTTCGACCCCGTCCACGCACGCGGACCGCTTCGAGTGGATGCACCGCAACCTGACCCGCCGCGAGTACGTCTGCCTGTCCGTCCACCCGCACAACGACCGCGGTACGGCCGTGGCGGCGGCCGAGCTGGCCCTGATGGCCGGCGCCGACCGCGTCGAGGGCTGCCTGTTCGGGCAGGGCGAGCGCACCGGCAACGTCGACCTGGTCACCCTCGGCATGAACCTGTTCTCGCAGGGCGTCGACCCGCAGATCGACTTCTCCGACATCGACGAGATCCGTCGCACGTGGGAGTACTGCAACCAGATGGAGGTCCACCCGCGCCACCCGTACGTGGGCGACCTGGTCTACACGTCCTTCTCCGGCTCCCACCAGGACGCCATCAAGAAGGGCTTCGACGCCATGGAGGCCGACGCGGCGGCTCGCGGGGTCACGGTCGACGACATCGAGTGGGCGGTGCCGTACCTGCCGATCGACCCCAAGGACGTCGGCCGCTCCTACGAGGCCGTCATCCGCGTCAACTCGCAGTCCGGCAAGGGCGGTATCTCCTACGTCCTGAAGAACGACCACAAGCTGGACCTGCCGCGCCGGATGCAGATCGAGTTCTCGAAGCTGATCCAGGCCAAGACGGACGCCGAGGGCGGCGAGATCACGCCGAAGGAGATCTGGGCGGTCTTCCAGGACGAGTACCTGCCGAACCCGCAGAACCCGTGGGGCCGCATCCAGGTCAGGACGGGCCAGTCGACCACGGACACCGACGGCGTGGACACGCTCACGGTCGAGGCGACGGTCGACGGCGAGGACACCGTCCTGACCGGCTCCGGCAACGGTCCGATCTCGGCCTTCTTCGACGCCCTGGAGTCCGTCGGCGTCGACGTACGCCTGCTGGACTACCAGGAGCACACGATGAGCGAGGGCGCCTCCGCGCAGGCCGCCTCCTACATCGAATGCGCGATCGACGGCAAGGTCCTGTGGGGGATCGGCATCGACGCGAACACGACGCGTGCCTCGCTGAAGGCGGTCGTCTCCGCGGTCAACCGCGCCGCCCGCTGACCCGCTCTGACCGGGAGTTTCGGGGCCCCGGCCGCTGTGTACGGCGGCCGGGGCCCCGGCTGTTCTCGGCCATGGGGCCGGTCAGGTCACAGAAAGGTCTCTTACGGGGTACTGACTCAGCCTTGGTGATGTGGCTAACATCACGCCAGCGCCGCGATGTTGCGGCGTCGTTACGGAGGTGCGACGTGCTGCCAGTACGGGGACGAGACGGCCGTGCCACCAGGGCTGTGCGCATTCTGGGCAGCCGCACCGCATGGACACCCGTCGGGGACGGCGAGTTCTTCTGCCCCGGCTGCGGAGGCGACCGCAACTACCAACGGCTCACCGGCCGCCGCAGGCTCACCCTGCTCGGCGTCCCCCTGCTGCCGCGCGGCACCGCGGGCCCGGTCGTGGAGTGCGCCGCCTGCCGCCACCACTACGGCACGGACGTCCTCGACCATCCCACCACACGCCGCTTCTCCGCGATGCTCCGCGACGCCGTGCACACCGTCGCCCTCGCCGTGCTCGCCGCGGGCGGCACCTCCTCCCGCGCGGCCCTGGAGACGGCCGCCGGTGCCGTGCGCGCGGCCGGCTTCGACGGCTGCACCGAGGAACAGCTGTCCGCCCTGGTCGAGGCCCTCGAAGCCGACACCGGCCGGGTCCTGGGCGCCGAGTGCGGCACCAGCCTGACCATAGAGCTGCACGAGGCCCTGGACCCCCTCGCCCCGCACCTCGCCCCCGCCGGCCGCGAGTCCCTCCTCCTCCAGGCCGCCCGCATCGCCCTCGCCGACGGCCCCTACACCCCCGCCGAACGCGACGCCCTCACCACGGTCGGCGCGGCCCTGACGATCCGCGCCGACGACGTGACCCGCCTACTGGCGGCGGCGCGCACACCGTCCTGACCGCGCGGGGTGCGAACCAGCCCGGCGTCGCGGGTCGCAGGGTGTGCGGGGGCCGGGGTGTGCCGGGGCCGGGTACTCCCCGGGGAGTAGTCGGGTCGCCGGGTCACCCCGCGCAGTACCGTCGAACTCGCTCCCGCGTCCGACGATCGGCGTCCCTTTCGCCGGAAGTCTGGAAGCCGTATCCAGACATCCACAGCGGAGGGGAGGCCCGATTTCCATGGGGGCCGCGAAGTCACGGAGGACCAGGGGGCTGCCCTGGCTGGTGGTCGGGCTGTGGGCGGTGCTGCTGGCCGTCGCCGGGCCGTTCGCCGCCAAGCTGGGCGACGTCCAGCACGACCGGGCCACCGACTACCTGCCGGCGTCCGCCGACTCCACCCAGGCCGCCAAGCTGGAAGACCGGCTGCCCGGCGGCGAGACCACCGAGCTGGTCCTCGTCTACCACCGGGCCACCGGTCTCACCGCCGCCGACCGGGCCACGGCAGGGACCCAGGTCGCCGGGATCGCCCACCGGCACCGTCTGACCGGGGGCACCCCGCACGGCATTCCGTCCGCCGACGGCACCACCCTCATCTACCCGGTCACCAGCAACGAGCCCGGCACGGACGAGAAGAAGCGGAACACCTTCGTCGACGACGTCCGTCAAGTCGCCCGCGACCAGGGCGGGTTGAGTGTGACGGTGGGCGGCCCGGCCGCGCTCGCCACCGACGCCTCCGGGGTGTACGCCTCGCTCGGCGGCCCCCTGCTCTACACCACGGTCGCCGTCGTCGCGCTCCTGCTCATCCTCATCTACCGCAGCCCCCTGCTGTGGCTCGTCCCCCTCCTCGTCGCCGGCCTCGCCGACTTCCTCGCCCGCGCCGCCGCCTACGGCCTCAACCAGGCCTTCGGCACCACCGTCTCCGGCCAGAGCGCCGGCATCATGACCATCCTCGTCTTCGGCGCCGGCACCGACTACGCCCTCCTGCTCGTCTCCCGCCACCGCGAGGAACTCCGCCGGCACGAGCGCCCGTACGACGCGATGCGCGCCGCCCTGCGCGGCTGCGGGCCCGCCGTCCTCGCCTCCTCCGGCACGGTCGCCGCCGGACTGCTCTGCCTGCTCGCCGCCGACCTCAACTCCAGCCGCGGCATGGGCCCGCTCGGCACGGTCGGCGTGCTGTGCGCGCTCGCCGCGATGCTGACCCTGCTCCCCGCCGTCCTCGTCCTCCTCGGCCGCCGTGTCTTCTGGCCGCTCGTCCCGGCGTACGGCAGCACACCCAAGGCCCGCCGGTCCCTGTTCGCGGCGATGGGCTCCTCCGCCGGGCGCCGCCCCCTGACCGTCCTGGCCTCCGGCGCCGTCCTGCTCGGCACGCTCGCGCTGGGCACCCTGAACCTGCCCGGCGCGATCAAGCAGCTGGACACCTTCGTGCACCGGCCCGAGTCCGTGACCGCCATGGAAACCGTCGCCAAGGCCTACCCCGAGCGGTCCGCGCAGCCCATCGAGGTCATCACCCCGGCCGGCCGAGCCGACAACACCCTCGCGGCCGTCAGGGGCACCAGGGGAGTGGCGGACGCCCGCGAGGTCCGCACCGGCGGCGGCTGGACCGAGATCACGGTGACCGCGTCCGCCCCGCCCCAGTCCGCCGCCGAGACCGCCACCATCGAGGCGCTCCGGCACCGGCTGCCCGGCTCCCACGTCGGCGGGCCCAGCGCCCAGCAACTCGACCTGAGGGACACAGGCGCCCGCGACCGCCTGGTCGTCGTCCCGCTCGTCCTCGCCTCCGTCCTGCTGATCCTGATCGTCCTGCTGCGCTCCCTGGTCGCCCCGTTGCTCCTGGTCGCCGCCGTCGTCGCCGTGTGGGGCGCCGCCCTCGGCCTCGGCGGGCTCGCCTTCGGGCCGCTGTTCGGCCTTCCCGGCACCGACCCCGGTCTCGGCCTGCTGTCCTTCGTCTTCGTGGTCGCCCTCGGCGTCGACTACGGCATCTTCCTGATGCACCGGATGCGGGAGGAGTCGGTCAAGGGCGCCGAACCGGCGGCGGCCGCGCTGATCGCCCTGCGCACCACCGGCGGCGTCATCGCCTCCGCCGGACTGGTGCTCGCCGCCACCTTCGCGGTGCTGACGAACATGGGCCTGGTCCCGCTGGTGGAGCTGGGCTTCGTCATCGCCGTCGGCGTCCTGCTGGACACCTTCCTCGTCCGCACCTACCTGGTGACCAGCGCGAGCGTCGCCCTCGGGCGCTGGGTGTGGTGGCCGGGCCGGCTGTCCCGCCCGGCGCCGGACGCCGACCGGACGCCGGAGCCGGTGAGCGCGTAGCGGAAGATGAATCCCGTGCAGGCAACCGTCACGAACCCCGTGCAGGCGACGATCACCGCGTCCCGGCCCGGCCGGACCCTCGCGTCCCTGGATCCCCTGCGGCAGGACGCGCTCCTGGCCGCCGCGCTCGCCGCGCTCGCCTCCGGCATCGCCGTCACCGTCGGCAGCGGCCGGCACCCGGACGCGCTCGGCTGGGCTCTGCTGCTCGGCCTGCACGTCCCGCTGGCCTGGCGCCGACGGGCCCCGTTCACCGTGCTGGCCGTCATGATCACGCTGATCGCGGCCTACCACCAGCTGGACTACAACCACTCGGCGCCCACCGCCGCCTCGATGGTCGTCCTCTACACGGTGGCGGTGAGCAGCGGCCCCCGGCGCACGGCCCTCATCGGCGGTGCCGTCGTCGTGCTGATGCTGCTGCTGAAGATCGACGAGGGCGTGGCCGGGCTCACGGTGAGCTTCCAGATCACCGGCTGGGTGGTGTCCATGCTGGTCCTCGGCGGCTACATCCGCGTCCACCGCGAGAACGCCGCCGCCGCCGTGGAACGCGCCGAACGCGCCGAGCGCACCCGCGAGGAGGAGGCCCGGCGCCGGGTCGCCGAGGAACGCCTGCGCATCGCCCGCGACCTGCACGACCTGCTCGCCCACACCATCACCCTCATCGGCGTGCAGACCTCGGTCGCCGCACACGTGCTGGAGGCCGACCCCGAGCGCCTGGACCGCACGGCCGTCGCGAAGGCCCTCGACGACATCGCCGGGACCTGCCGCACGGCCCGCGGTGAACTCCGTACGACCCTCGAGGTGCTGCGCGACCCCGGCACCCCGGACGCCGCCCGCGGCCCGCTGCCCGGCCTCGAGGGCCTCGCCGAACTCGCGAAGTCGGCGGCCGCAACGGTGGAGCTGACCGTGCGGGCCGACGGGGTGCCGCCGGCCGTCGGCGCCGCCGCCTACCGGATCGTGCAGGAGGCGCTCACCAACGCGGTACGGCACGGCGGCCGCACCGACCTGACCGTGCGCGTGGGCGTGTACGAGGAGCAGGGCGGCCTGTGCGTCCGGGTCACCGACAACGGGGTGGGCGGCGCCGGTGACGGTCCGCCCGGCTTCGGGCTCGTCGGGATGCGGGAGCGGGCCCGCAGCGTCGGCGGCACGGTCGACGCCGGACCGCGCTCCGACGGCCGGGGCTACGAGGTGAGCGCCGTACTGCCGCTGGGGGAGAGCGCGGGGGGCCAGGGATGATCCGGGTACTGCTCGCCGACGACCAGACCCTGGTGCGGGCCGCGTTCGCGATGCTCGTGGAGTCGGCGCCGGACATGGAGGTCGTCGGGCAGGCCGGCACCGGCCGCGAGGCCGTCGACCTCGCCCGCGCCGAGCGCGCCGACGTCGTGCTGATGGACATCCGCATGCCCGGTCTGGACGGCATCGAGGCGACCCGGCTGATCGCCGCCCACGAGGACCTCGCCGGGGTCAGGGTCCTGGTGCTCACCACCTACGACACCGACGAGCACGTGGTGGAGGCGCTGCGGGCCGGTGCCTCCGGATTCCTGGTCAAGGACACCCGCCCGGCCGACCTCCTCGACGCGATCCGCACGGTCGCGGCGGGCGAGGCGCTGCTCTCACCGGGGCCCACGGCACGCCTGATCGAGCGGTTCCTGCGCAGCCCGTCCGCCCCCGTCACGGGCGGCCCCGAGTGCCTGTCGGACCGGGAGCGGGAGGTGCTGACCCTGGTCGCGCGCGGCCTCAACAACGCCGAGATCGCCGAGGCGTTGGGGCTGAGCCCGCTCACCGCCAAGACCCACGTCAGCCGGATCATGGGCAAGCTCGGCGCCCGGGACCGCGCCCAGCTGGTGATCGTCGGCTACGAATCGGGGCTGGTGGTTCCTGGCAGCATGGGCGGGTGACACCGAAGAGCCGCACCCTGCTCACCGCCCTCGCGCTCCTCGCCTCGCTCACCGCCTGCCTCGCCACGACGGCCTCCGCCCGGGCGACCCCCATGACCGGTGGGGCGGCCCGGGAGACACCCGCCCGCGCCAGGTCCGCACACGCCCGCCACGGACAAGCCGGCCCCGGCTGCACCTCGTCGGTGCCGTACGTCTCCGGTCGGGGCGGCTACGCCGCCTACCGCATCCCCGCGGTCGTGGAGACCCGGTACGGCACCGTGCTGGCCTTCGCCGAGGGCCGGCGGGACGGCTTCGGCGACAGCGGTGACATCGATGTCGTCCTGCGCCGCTCCACCGACGGCGGCTGCACCTGGGGCCCGCTGACGGTCGTGGCCGCCGGAGACGGGGACACCCGCGGCAACCCGGCGCCGGTGGTGGACCCGCGCACCGGAGCCGTCGTCCTGGTCACCTGTGCCAACAGCGGGCGTGCGACGGAGGAACAGATCCAGCGAGGTGAGGCGGACCGCAGGGTGTTCGTGCAGCGCAGCTGGGACGACGGCCGGCACTTCACACCCCCGGCGGACATCACGGCCCAGGTGAAGCGGCCCGGCTGGCGCTGGTACGCCACCGGTCCCGGCCACGCCGTCGCCCTCACCCGGGGCCCCCACGCCGGCCGCCTGCTCGTCCCCGCCAACCACTCCGTCGCCCCGCCCGACGGTTCCTCCGGCCCCGGATCCCGGTACGACGGCGGGCACGCGCTCTACAGCGACGACGGCGGCCGCACCTGGCACCTCGGCTTCGTGACCGACACCCGCGACGGCGTGACCAACGTCAACGAGACGACCGCCGCCCAACTCTCCGACGGCAGGCTCTACTTCAACGCCCGCGACCAGTACGGCACCGCCCCCGGCAACCGCCTGGACACCTACTCCGGCGACGGCGGCGCCACCCTCGACCGCCCCTACGCCGTCCAGGCCACCCTGAACGACGTCCCGGTCGTCCAGGGCAGCCTCCTCCAACTCCCCGGCCGGAAAGCCCCGTTGCTGTTCTCCGGCCCTTCCGTGCCGACCGCCCGCCGCGCCCTGGCGATCTGGTCCAGCACGGACTGCGGCCACACCTTCACCAGGCTGCTCACCCTCTCGGACCGCCCGGCCGCCTACTCCGACCTGGTCCAGCTCGGCCGCGACACGATCGGCGTCCTGTACGAGACGGGCACCACCCACAGCTACGAGACCCTGGAGTTCCGCAGACTGACCCTGAGCTGAGCCGGAAGGGACTACAGCAACCCCGCCGCCGCCAGGAACTTGCCGACCCTCTCGGCCTCCTCGCCCGACAGCGGCACCTGCGGCTCCGCCGTCACGGGGCAGTCGATGACGCCCCGCAGATGCAGCGCGGCCTTGAACGCGCCCAGCGCCGACGAGCTGCCGCCCATCCGCGCCGGATCCCCGACCGTGACCATCCCGAACAGCGCGCACAGCCGTTCCTGCTCCGCCCGCGCCCCCTCCCAGTCACCGGCGCGGCACAGCCGGTACAGCCGGACGTACCCGTGCGGGTCGACGTTGGCCAGCCCCGGCACCGCCCCGTCGGCACCCAGCGCCAGCGCGGAGTCCGTGATCAGCTCCGAGCCGGTCAGCACGCTGAACCCGGGGTGCGCGCGGGAGCCGGTGACGATCTCGCGGAAGGCGGCCAGGTCCCCGCTGGAGTCCTTGACCCCGGCCAGCACCCGGTCGGCGGCGAGACCCAGCACCACGTCGGCGGGGAGCTTGGTGTGCACGGCGACGGGGATGTCGTAGGCGATGACCGGCACCGTGGATGCGGCGGCGATCCGGCGGTAGTGGTGGACGATCTCGGAGCGGTGGGTGCGGGCGTAGAACGGCGCGGTGACGACGACGGCCTGCGCGCCCGCCGCCGTCACGGCCGTGACATGGTCCAGGACGCGCGGCGTGGTCATGTCGATGGCGCCGGCGAGGACCGGCAACTGACCGCCCACATGGGCCACCACCGCCTCCACCACCTGCCTGCGCTGCCGGTCGGTCAGGAACGCGGCCTCGGACGTGGACCCGAGCAGGAACAGCCCGTGCACCCCGCCCTCCACCAGGTGGTCGACCAGCCTGAGCAGCGAGCGGACGTCCACCTCGCGCTCCGGTGTCAGGGGCGTGCAGACGGGCGGGACGACACCGGTGAGCGGGGTGGGGAAAGGCATGTCAGGTCTCCTGGCGTGCTGGGTCGCGGGTCGATTCCTCCTCCTCGACAGGATGGTGGCACCGGTAGCGGTGTCCGGGCCGTGACGCGGCCGAGAAGTCCGGCATCGCCTCGGCACACAACCCGTCCGCCTTCCAGCAGCGGGTGCGGAACGGGCAGCCGCTGGGCGGCCGGGTCGCCGAGGGCACCGGACCGGTCAGCGGGATCGGGTCGATGGGGTCCAGCAGGCCGGGCGTGGCCGAGAACAGGGCCCGGGTGTAGGGGTGCCGGGCGGCGTCGGTGACCCGGCCGGCCGGGGTCTCCTCCACGATCCGGCCCAGGTACATGGTGATCACCCGGTCGCTCATCCGCCGTACCGTCTGGATGTCGTGCGAGACGAACACCAGGGCCAGACCGAGGCGCTCCTTCAGGTCCAGCAGGAGGTTCAGGATCTGAGCGCGCACCGACACGTCCAGGGCGCTGGTCGGCTCGTCGGCGACCACCAGCGCCGGGTCCAGGGCGAGGGCGCGGGCGATGGCGACGCGCTGCCGCTGCCCGCCGGAGAGCTGCCCGGGCAGCGCGTCGGCCAGCGCCCGGGGCAGCCCGACCAGGGCCATCAACTCCCGTACCCGCTCCTCCCGTTCGGCCCTGGTCCCGCGGTCGTGGACGTCCAGCGGATCGCGCAGGATCCGCCGCACGGTCAGCCGCCGGTTGAGCGCGGTCGACGGGTCCTGGAAGACCATCCCGACGCCCGCGCCGACCGTGGCCCGGCGCTCGGCGGGCGGCATCGTCCACAGGTCCCGGCCCTGGAACGCCACCGTGCCCGGCACCGGCCGCTGGATGCCCACCAGCACCCGCGCCAGCGTCGACTTCCCGCACCCCGACTCGCCGACCACGCCCACCGTCTCCCCGGCGGCCACGGAGAGGTCGGCGCCGGTCAGGGCGTACACCCGGTCACGGCGCAGCAGCCCGCCGCTGCGGGCCCTGTGCACGACATGGGCGTCCTGGACGTCGACGACGGCGTTCACCGGAGAGCCTCCTCGACGGGTACGGCCGGATGATGGCAGGCGGCCGTGTGGGTGGCCGTACCTGCCAGGAGGGGAGCCTGGGCGTGGCACACCTCGCTCGCCAGGGGGCAGCGGTCGGCGAAGCGGCAGCCCGCCGGGAAGTCGGCCGGGGCCGGTACGACCCCCTTGATCTGCGTCATCCGCTCCTCGGCCGACTCCAGCGAGAGCACGCTGCCGAGCAGTCCGCGTGTGTAGTGGTGGGCCGGCGCCGCCACCAGGTCGGCGGTCACCCCGCTCTCCACGATCTGCCCGCCGTACATCACCACCACCCGGTCGGTGACGTCGGCGACCAGCGCCAGGTCGTGCGAGACCAGGATCAGCGCGAACCCCAGCTCCTCGCGCAGCCGCAGCAGCAGCTCCATCACCTGGGCCTGCACGGTGACGTCCAGGGCGGTCGTCGGCTCGTCGGCGACGATCAGCCGCGGCTCACGGGAGAGCGCCATGGCGATGAGCACGCGCTGGCGCTGCCCGCCGGACAGCTCGTGCGGATAGCTGCGCAGGGTGCGCTCGGGGTCCAGGCCGACCAGCTCCATGAGCTCGCCCGGACTGCGCCGGCCCCCGCGCCGGACGAGCTGTTTCAGCTGCGCGCGGATGGTCATCGCCGGGTTCAGCGAGGACAGGGCGTCCTGGTAGACCATCGCCATCTCGTGGCCGAGCAGCCGCCGCCTGGACCGCATCGGCTCGGCGAGCAGGTCCCGCTGCCGGAACCGCACCTGGCCGCCGATGCGCGCGTCCCTCGGCTGCAGTCCCATGACGGTGAGCGCGGTCAGCGACTTCCCGCAGCCCGACTCGCCCACCAGGCCGAGCACTTCACCGGGGTACACCTCGAAGCCGACTCCGGCGACGATGTCCACGCCCCGGTGCCGCTCCGGGAAGCCGATGGTGAGGTTCTCCACGGCGAGCACCGGCTGCCCGCTCCGGTCGGGCAGCGGCCGGGCCCGGGACCGCAGCCGCCGCGCGGCCTCGGTCAGTCCGGGCAGCTGGAGCACCTCACCGGGCTCCGCCTTCTCCAACCGGTCCTGGGCGGCTTCCGTTTCGCGGGCGGCCGGTGCCGCCCACGCGTCGGACACGCCCTCGGAGAGGATGTTCAGCGACAGCACGGTCAGCAGGATCAGCAGCCCGGGGAAGACGGTCGCCCACCAGCCGCCGGTCAGCACCATGTTCTTGCCGTCGGCGATGACACTGCCCCAGGACGGGTCCGGGGGCCGCACCCCGGCGCCGATGAAGGACAGCGACGCCTCGAACACGATCGCCTCGGCGACCTGGACCGTGCAGAACACCAGCACCGGGGCGGCGCAGTTCACCGCCACGTGCCGGGCCACGATGTGGGGCGTACGGGCGCCGATCACCCGTTCCGCGGTGACGTAGTCCTCGCCGTACTGGTCGAGGACGTTGGCCCGCACCACCCGCGCCACCGGCGGTGTGAACAGGAAGGCGATGGCGCAGATCAGCACGCCGATCCCCCCGCCGAAGACCGCGACCAGCACGGCCGCGAGCGCGATCCCCGGGAACGCCATCACCACGTCCAGGCAGCGCATCAGCGTCTCGTCGACCGCCTTGCGGGAGGTGGCGGCCACCGCCCCGGCGACGGCCCCCACGACCAGCGCGAGCGCCGTCGCTCCCAGCCCGATCGCCAGCGACCACCGGGCGCCGTACATCAGCCGGCTCAGGATGTCCCGGCCGAGGCTGTCCTGCCCGAGCCAGTGCGCGGCGGACGGATGCCCGCTACCGCCGGCCGGGTCCTGCTGGTCCAGCGGATCGTCGGGGGCGAGCAGCGGGGCGAGTACGGCGACGAGGACGACGAGGACCAGGAAGCAGACGGCGGCCTTCGACAGCAGCGGCAGCCGGCGCCAGCCCCGCAGCCGCACGCCACCGGGCCGGGAGAGCCGCTCGGCAAGACTCGCACGCGTGACCATCAGCCCTCCCTCAGACGTGGGTTGACCAGCAGATACAGGATGTCGATGACGAGATTGACGACGACGAACCCGGTGGCGGTCGTCAGCACCACCCCCTGCACCACCGCCGGGTCGCCGTTCTGCACGGCGTCGATCATCAGCTTGCCCATGCCCGGCAGCGAGAAGATCGTCTCGATGACGACGGCTCCGCCGAGGAGGTAACCGACCCGCAGTCCGAGCACGGTCAGCGGATTGACCAGGGCGTTGCGCAGGACGTTGCGCCCGACGACGACCCGCGGTGGCAGCCCGCTCCCGATCGCGGTCCGCACGTAGTCCTTGTCCAGTTCCTCCACCACCGACGTCCGTACGATCCTCGTCAGCTGGGCGGCGACCGGCAGGGAGAGGGCGAAGGCGGGCAGCGCCATGGTCTTCAGCCAGCCGGTGACCGAGTCGGCCGGGTTGATGTAGCCGCCGGTCGGGAACCAGCCCCGGTCCACCGCCAGGTACTGGATCATCAGCAGCGCCAGCCAGAAGCCGGGCGCGGCCACCCCGACCAGCGAGACCACCCGGATGACCTGGTCCGGGATCCGGTCCCGGTACACGGCCGCGGTGACGCCACCCGCCAGCGCCAGCACCACCGCGAGGCCGAGGCCGAGGAAGGTCAGCTGGAGGGTGAGCGGCAGCGCGGTGGTGACCTGGTCGACCACCGGTGCCCGGGTCAGGGCACTGGTGCCGAGGTCGCCGTGGAGCAGATCGCCGACGAAGTGGACGTACCGGACGGGGAGCGGATCGAGCAGGCCGTTTCGTTCGCGGAAGTCGTGCAGCTGCTGCGGGGTCGGGTTGGCGCCCTGGAAGAACGCGGACGCGGGATCGACGTCCGAGAACCGCATCACCAGGAACACGAACAGCACGATCCCCAGCATCAGCGGCACGAGCAGCGCGATACGGCGGAGCAGGATCCGTACGACGGCCGTCATACCGTCAGACCCACTTGGCCTGGAGGAGATTGATGCCGGGGTAGGGCTGCGCCCTTATGCCCGTGAGCTTCCGGGGATCCCAGGCGGTCATCAGCTCGTTGTGGACGACCGGGTACAGCACGGCCTGCTCGGCGACGACGTCGATGTAGTCCTGGATGATCGCCTTCTTCTTCTCCGGATCCGGCTCCCGGGTCGCCCGGTCCATGTCCTTGAAGAGCTGCTTGGCGACGGGGTCGCCGGCCCACCGGGTGTACCCCATCCACAGGTTCTGCGGCCCGTAGTTGTAGTGCATGATCAGGTCGGCGTCGAGCCCGAACTGATTGGGATTGGAAGCAGCGGCGACGACCTGGTAGTCCTGCTTCTGGTCCATCTTGGTGAACACGGCCGTGGTCTCCTGCGGCGCCAGCGTCGTCTCCACGCCGATCGCGTCCCAGGAGGACTTGACGGTCGGCAGACAGTCCACGATCCAACTGACGTTCACGGCAAGGATGTTCACTTTGAGGTTGCCGACCCCGGCGGCTCGCAGCAGGGCCTTCGCCTTCTCGGGGTCGTAGTCGTAGACGGTCCTGGCCCGCCGGTAGGAGGGGTTGCCCTCGTTCAGGAACGAGGAGGCGGGCTTCCCGTGCCCCCTGAGGGCGACCTGCACCATCTTCTCGGTGTCGATGGCGTAGTGCAGCGCCTGCCGCACCCGCACGTCGTCGAAGGGCTTGTGCTGGGTGTTGAACATCAGGAACAGGTTGTTCATCCCGGCGCCGCCGGCGACCTTGAGCCCGCCCTGCTCCAGCCGCGCGATGTTGGCGTACGGGATGTTGTCGGCGATCTGCGCCCCGGCGTCGGCGCCGGAGATCTTCGCGACGCGGGGAGCGGCATCGACGATGGTCAGCCAGTTCATCCGTTTGAAGGCGGGCGGGCGCGGCCCGTTGTAGCCGGCGTACGCCTCGAACGTGGTGTTGGACTTCGGATGGTGCGCGGTCTGCCGGTACGGCCCCGAGCCGACGGCCAGCCCCTTGACGGCGTCGTCCCAGGCGCGGGGCCTGGAGAAGACGTGCTTCGGCATGATCTTGGCGAGGGTGAGCCGGGAAAGACCGTCGGGGAAGGGGAACTTGAGCACGAGCTCGACGGTGCGCGAGTCGACTTTGCGGGCGCGGCCCAGCCAGCTTGCGAAGAAGCCCTTGGCGAGGGTCGGGGTCTTCGGGTCGAGGATCCGGTCGAAGACGAACACGACGTCGTCGGCGGTGACGGGCTTGCCGTCGTGGAAGGTCGCGCCGGAGCGGAGGGTGAACCGCCAGGTGGTGGCGTTGGCGTCTCCGGGTACCTCGGTGGCGAGTGCCGGATACGGCACCCGGGTGATCGGATCGGTGTCCAGCAGCCCCTCGTAGACATGGTTGTTGGCGGCCATGCAGAACGCCGACGCCGTCTGCGTCGGATCCCAGCTGCCGTCGTTGCCGTAGCCGATCACGGCGGTGAGCGTCCGGTCCTTGCCGCTGCCGCCGCTCCCGGTGTCGTTGGTGGACTCCGGTCCGGCGGAGCAGCCCGCCAGCACGGGCGGCAGAACGGCGGCCGCGCCCAGCGCGCCGGTGTACTTGAGGAACGACCGGCGGCGCGGTGCCGGTACGTCGGGGTTCACGTCGTCGCGCACGGGTCCTCCAGCAAGTCGTCGGGGGAGGGAGGGGAGGAGGGGTGGGAGATACGACGTCCTACGTCCTACGTCCGGTCGGTAGCGCGACCATAGGAGGGGGCGTGGGGGCGGTCAAGACGGCGCACACGAATGGGCTAGCTGCCAGAGGTCGGCACCAGTGGCGACGCGGCGGGCGGTTTGTCCGCTGCCTTGCGAGAGCCGTCGGCCATGGCCAACACCCCTGAGCCGGCCCGCAGTTGCAGGGCGCGGACGCCGGCCGAGTGGAGTGGCAGAGAGTCACCTGTGGTGTGCGAAGAGTGAAAACTGGCAAGAGAGGGGAGCGGATGGCCGGAACCGAAGAGGCGGAGGAGACCTTGAAGGAATTGCGGTCGGCTCTCGAACGGCGGCTTGCGAGGGCCATGGCGGCGGGGTTCTCGCGGTGAGGCCCCCCGCGCTCCCGGCCGGCAGTCATGCCGTGGACACCCGTACCGGGCGGGTCGGGATCGTCATGGGGCACGTGGGCCCGTACCTTCAGCTCAGACCTTACGGCGGAGGCAGGGAGTGGGACGCCGACCCCTCGGCCGTGCGGCCCGCCACCGCCGCCGAGCGGCTGAGCGCGGCGACCGCCTGTGCCGACGCCCGCAGCCGTGGGGAGGTCCCCTAGCCGGCCACGACCAGGTTGCCCTCGGGGGTCAGACGGGCCAGGTCTCCGGTGCGGTGGAAGCCGTCGGCGGTGAACGCGCGGGCGTCGAGGTCGGGGGAGCGGTAGTAGCCGCGCACGGTGTACGGGCCCCGGACGAGGAGTTCGCCGGTCTCGCCCTCGGGGGCGTCGATGCGGATCTCGTCGGCAGGGGAGAGCGGACGGCCCTGGGTGGTGAGGACCACCTCCCGTGGGTCGTCCGGGCGGGTGGCGGTGAGCGGCCCCTCCGCCCTGCCGTACACCCGCTGGAGCCGGCAGCCGAAACCGGGCTCGATCCGGGCGGCGAGGGTCTGGTCGAGGTGGGCACCGCCGATCTGCGTCACCCGCAGCGAGTCCAGGTCGGCCTTGGTGTCGTCCAGGGCGTCCAGCCAGAGGGCGGCGGCGCCGGGCGACAGCGAGGTGACCGTCACCCGTTCCTGTGCGATCGCGCGGAAGGCCGCGGCCGGCGCCGGGTCGTCGAGCAGGACCACGGTGCCGCCCACCGCCAGCGTGCCGAGGACGCCGGGGCAGCCGAGGGTGAGGGCGAAGTCCGCGGGCGGCACCGCCAGATAGACGTCCTCGGGCCCTAGGGCGAGTGGTTCGGCGGCGGCGCGGAGCTGGCAGGCGTAGTCGTCGTGGGTGCGGGCGACGAGCTTCGGCGGTGTCGTCGTATCGCCCGACGGCAGGAGGAACGCCACGTGGGAGGCGTCCAGGCGGCGGTCCGGCAGGGGGGCCTCGTCCACCGTGTGCAGCGGGAAGGCGAGGGCCCCGCCCGGCAGCATCGAGAAGCCGCCCGTCTGCTCGCCGGGCGGGGCGAGGCTGAAGATGCGGCGCAGCGATGTCGAGCGGGCGGAGATCCGGGCGGCCATCGCCGCGTGGCCGACGCCGTGGTGCACGGTCGGACCGGCGTAACCGACGGCCTCGGTCGCGGCGACCAGGTGGGCGATCTCCGTCTCCCGGTGGGCCGGCGGCGAGAGCACGGGGATCGCCCCGGCCCGCATCAGCGCGAACACCGTGACGACGAACTCCGGGGTGTGCGGCAGCTGCACCACGACCCGCTTGCCGGGCTCGACACCGCGCAGCCGCAGACCGGCTGCCATCCGGCTCACCCGGCGGTCCAGCTGGAAGTACGTCAGCCGGGTCGTGCCGTGCACGAGCGCGGTGCGCGGGCCGTGCTCGCGCGCCCGGTCGTGCAGCAGCTCGGGCAGGGGGCGGCCCTGCCAGTGGCCGGCGCGGCGGTAGGCGAGGGCGGTGTCCTCGGGCCAGGGAGTGAAGCCGTCGAGCGGCACGGGCTGCACCTTCTTCCACATTTCGCGTCGCGTTCACTGCCTGCCTTCAACATATTGTTTAAGGTGCTCTGCGGGGGAGCGCTTGGGCGAGAATGGTGCGCATGAGTCTGTTCCGCGACGACGGCATCGTGCTGCGCACCCAGAAGCTGGGCGAGGCGGACCGGATCATCACGCTGCTCACGCGCGGTCACGGGCGGGTGCGGGCCGTGGCCCGGGGAGTGCGGCGGACCAAGTCGAAGTTCGGGGCCCGGCTGGAGCCCTTCTCCCACGTCGACGTGCAGTTCTTCGCGCGCGGGAGCGAACTGGTCGGGCGGGGGCTGCCCCTGTGCACGCAGAGTGAGACCATCGCGCCGTACGGTGGCGGGATCGTCACCGACTACGCGCGGTACACCGCCGGGACGGCGATGCTGGAGACCGCCGAGCGGTTCACCGACCACGAGGGGGAGCCCGCGGTGCAGCAGTATCTGCTGCTCGTCGGTGCCCTGCGGACGCTGGCCCGGGGCGAGCACGCACCCCACCTCGTCCTCGACGCCTTCCTGCTCCGCTCCCTCGCCGTCAACGGCTACGCCCCGAGTTTCAGTGACTGCGCGAAGTGCGGGATGCCCGGTCCGAACCGGTTCTTCTCCGTGGCCTCCGGTGGTTCCGTCTGCGCCGACTGCCGGGTGCCCGGCAGCGTCGTACCGTCGCCGCAGACCCTGCTGCTCCTCGGGGCGCTGCTTACGGGAGACTGGGAGACGGCGGACGCGTGCGAGGCGCGGTACGTCCGGGAGGGCAGCGGGCTGGTGTCCGCCTACCTGCACTGGCATCTGGAGCGCGGGCTGCGTTCGCTCAGGTACGTCGAGAAGTAACGCTCGGATACGTCGAGAAGCAAGAGGGAGACGAGAAGCACATGGTCGTACGCGGGATCCTGGGGCGCCAGCGGCGCGAGTACAAGGCGCCGGAGCCGCACCCGTCCGGCGCCCGCGCGCCCAAGCTCCCCGGCGAGCTGGTCCCGAACCACGTGGCCATCGTCATGGACGGCAACGGGCGGTGGGCCAAGGAGCGCGGGCTGCCCCGGACGGAGGGGCACAAGGTCGGGGCCGAGCGGGTGCTGGACGTGCTCCAGGGCTCGATCGAGATCGGTGTGCGCAACATCTCCCTCTACGCCTTCTCCACCGAGAACTGGAAGCGTTCCCCCGACGAGGTCCGCTTCCTGATGAACTTCAACCGCGACTTCATCCGCAAGACGCGGGACCAGCTCGACGATCTCGGGATCCGGGTGCGCTGGGTGGGCCGTATGCCCAGGCTGTGGAAGTCGGTCGCCAAGGAACTGCAGGTCGCCCAGGAGCAGACCAAGGGCAACGATCTCCTCACCCTGTACTTCTGCATGAACTACGGCGGGCGCGCCGAACTCGCCGACGCGGCGAAGGCGCTGGCCGAGGACGTCGCGGCGGGGCGGCTCGACCCGTCGAAGGTCAGCGAGAAGACCATCCAGAAGTACCTGTACTACCCCGACATGCCGGACGTGGACCTCTTCCTGCGGCCCAGCGGGGAGCAGCGCACCTCCAACTACCTGCTCTGGCAGAGCGCGTACGCCGAGATGGTCTTCCAGGACGTGCTGTGGCCCGACTTCGACCGCCGTGACCTGTGGCGGGCCTGCGTCGAATTCGCCTCCCGCGACCGGCGGTTCGGCGGCGCCGTCCCGAACGAGGAACTCCTCGCCATGGAGGCCGCGATGAAGGGCGAGTCCACTTCGTAGCCACCGGCGGTTCACGCGGGCCGCCGAGGATGGAGGACTTATGAGACGTCTCACGCCCGTTCTCGCCCTCGGCGCCCTGCTGCTCACCGCGCTGCCCGCGCACGCCGCCGACGACCCCCCGCACCGCGAGAGTTACGGCACCAAGGCGCCGTACGAGCCCGGGCAGAACCCGCGCGCCTACCAGCAGCCCCCGGCCGGATACACCGCAGTCTTCACCGAGAACGCCTCCCGGCACGGCTCCCGTGCGGCGACCGGCAGCGAGGACGGCGACCTGGTCCTCGGACTGTGGGACAGGGCGCAGGCCGAGGACCAGCTCACCGGCCGGGGAGAGGAGTTCGGGCCGACGGTGCGGGCACTGACGGCCGCCATGGAGAAGGTCGGCTACGGCAACCTCAGCGAGCGCGGCCGGCAGGAGATGCGGGACACCGCGACGCGGACGGAGCAACGGCTGCCCACGCTGTTCGCGAAGATCGCCGACGAGGGCGAGAAGATCGACGTGGTCAGCTCCGGGCAGGGGCGGGCCGTGGACAGCGCGGGCGAGTACACCGGCGCCCTCGCCGCCGCCGACCCCGCGCTGAAGCCGCTGATCGCTCCCACCCGCACCGACAAGGACCTGCTGTACTTCCACAAGGCGGCGGGCGGTGCCGCGTACCGCGACTACATCGCGAACGACCAGCGCCTCAAGGACACGCTGAACGCGATCACCGACCAGCCCAGGACGCAGGAGGCCGCGCACAGTGTGCTGCGCAGGATCTTCAAGCAACCCTTCGTCGACGGGATCAGCGACCAGGTGGGCGCCGCGCAGGCGATCTACAACCTGTACGCAATTGCACCGGCCATGACCGAGGAGAGCCCCGACCCCGACGGCAGTGGCTGGGGCATGGACCGCTACATCTCGCGCTCGGACGCGGCCTGGTTCGGCTACCTCTCCGACGCCGAGGACTTCTACGAGAAGGGCCCCGGCTTCTCCGGCAGCGACATCACCTACAAGATGGCCGGCGTCCTCCTGGACGACTTCTTCCGGCAGGTCGAGGCCAAGCGCGCCGGCACCAGCGACCTCGGCGCCGAGCTGCGCTTCACCCACGCCGAGGAGATCATCCCCCTCGCCGCGCTGATGGGCCTGCCGGGCAGCACCAGGCCGGCGACGCCGGGGGAGCCGTACACCTACGCCGACAACCCCTGGCGGGGCGCGTCGGTGGCGCCTCTGGGTGCCAACGTCCAGTGGGACGTGTACGAGAAGGACGGCCGTTACCTCGTCCGCATGCTGTACAACGAGCGGGAGACGCCGTTCAAGGCGGGCTGCCGTCCGATCACCGAGCACAGTGCCTTCTACGACCTGGACGAACTCGAGCGGTGCTTCGGGCGGGCATGAGCGCGGGCGCCGCATGATCGGCTTCTGTACGATCCCGCTTCATGGTCATGGACATGGGGCGGGATGCGGTGCAGGACGTCGTGGAACTGACATACCGGCCGGAGGTGGCGGACTTCACCTCGGCGCTGCGGGCGCGGCTGCGGGTGAGCCGGCAGGGGTGGATCTACCGGTGGATGCCCTTCGTGATGGGGTGCGGCGCCCTCGTGGAGATCGTGTCGCTCGTGCGCGGGGACAAGCACTTCTCGCCCGGCATGCTGGCGTCCATGGTCGTGGCCACCACTGCGCTGGCCTTGTCTCCGTGGTTGCAGGCCCGCGCCTTCCAGCGGCTGGCCGAACAGCGGGGCGTGTTCCGGGCGATGGTCACCGAGAGCGGCGTGTCCGTGGCGACCGACCACACCACGGGGTCGGTCGCCTGGGCCGCACAGCCCCGATACCGGGAGACAGCGCGCGTGTTCGTCCTGTTCAGCGCCGACAAGAACGCCACCACGTTCACGACGCTGCCCAAGAGAGGCTTGGCCGACCCGGCGGACGCAGACCGGCTGAGGGCGATCCTGGACCGCCACCTCAGCCGCGTGTAGCAACGTCAGCCGCTCTGCGCCGCGCAGTCCGCACACGTACCGAAGATCTCCACCGTGTGAGCCACGTTCACATACCCGTGCTCCGCCGCGATCGCCTCGGCCCACTTCTCCACCGCCGGGCCCTCCACCTCCACCGCCTTGCCGCAGGTACGGCACACGAGGTGGTGATGGTGTTCGCCGGTGCTGCAGCGGCGGTAGACGGACTCGCCGTCGGACGTGCGCAGGACGTCGACCTCGCCGGCGTCGGCGAGGGACTGGAGGGTGCGATAGACCGTGGTCAGGCCGACCGAGTCGCCCTTGTGCTTGAGCATGTCGTGCAGGTCCTGAGCACTGCGGAACTCGTCGACCTCGTTCAGGGCCGCCGCCACGGCTGCCCGCTGTCGGGTCGCGCGGCCCTTCACGGGCGGTCCAGCGGTCGTCACCGTTGTCTCCTCACGTCTCGCTTCTGCCCGGGCGGCCATTGTGCCAGCCCGGGCTGTCGGCGGTCAGACGATGATCTCGTCCCCGGCCTCTCTCGTGGCCGGAAGCGTGCACTCCGCCGGATCCCCGGCGGGCTGTGCGGCGGCCGCCGCGCGGGCGCGTCGGCGGGCCAGTGGCGCGGCCAGGACCGTCAGCGCGACGAACGCGGCGATGGTCAGCAGGACGATCGTCGCGCCGGGCGGCACGTCCTGGTAGTAGGAGGTGATCGTGCCGCTGACGGTCACGGCCACCCCGATCGCGACGGCGATCACGAACGTGGCGCTGAAGCTGCGGCTGAGCTGCTGCGCCGCCGCCACCGGCACCACCATCAGCGCGGACACCAGCAGCAGCCCCACCACGCGCATGGCGACCGTGACCGTGACCGCGGCCGTGACGGCCGTGAGGAGGTTCAGCGCGCGCACCGGCAGGCCCGTGACCCGCGCGAACTCCTCGTCCTGGCTGACCGCGAACAACTGGCGGCGCAGGCCGAGGGTGACCAGCACGACGAACGCGGCCAGCAGACAGATCGACAGGACGTCCGACTGCGACACCGTGGACAGCGAGCCGAACAGGTACGTCGTCAGGTTCGCGTTGGATCCCGTCGGCGCGAGGTTGATCAACATCACGCCGCCGGCCATACCGCCGTAGAAGAGCATGGCGAGGGCGATGTCGCCGCGCGTCCTGCCGTACCAGCGGATGAGCTCCATGAGGACCGCGCCGAGCACCGAGACGGCGGTCGCCATCCACACCGGGGAGGTGGACAGGAGGAAGCCGAGGCCGACGCCCGTCATCGCCACGTGTCCGATGCCGTCGCCCATCAGGGCCTGGCGGCGCTGGACCAGGTAGATGCCGACCGCGGGCGCGGTGATGCCGACCAGGACGGCGGCGAGCAGCGCGCGTTGCATGAAGGCGTAGTTCAGGAGGTCCATCAGCTCAGCAGTCCCGTCCGCAGAGGTTCGGTGCCCGCCGGCGCGTGCGGGTGTACGTGGTCGTGGCCGGGCAGCGCGTGCTGGCCCACGGCCTGCGGGGGCGGGCCGTCGTGGAGGACACAGCCGTCCCTGAGTACGACCGCCCGGTCGATCAGCGGCTCCAGGGGGCCCAGTTCGTGCAGGACGAGCAGGACCGTCGTACCGGAGTCGACCTGCTGCTTCAGCGTGCGGGCGAGCACCTCCTGGCTGGCCAGGTCGACGCCGGCCATCGGCTCGTCCATGATCAGCAGTTCGGGCTCGGCGACGAGGGCGCGGGCGATCAGGACGCGCTGGTGCTGGCCGCCGGACAGGGCGTTCACCGAGTCCTTGGCGCGGTCGGCCATCCCGACCAGCTCCAGGGCCCGGTGCACGGCTTCCCGGTCGGCCCTGCGGAAGACGCCGAAGCGGGTGCGGGAGAGCCGGCCGGACGACACGATCTCGGTCACCGTCGCGGGCACGCCGCCGACGGCGGTCGTCCGCTGCGGTACGTAACCCACGCGCGCCCAGTCGCGGAAGGCGCGGCGCGGGGTGCCGAACAGCTCGATCGCGCCGCCGCTGACCGGGACCTGGCCGATGATCGTGCGGATGGCCGTGGACTTGCCGGAGCCGTTGGCGCCGAGCAGCGCGACGACCTCGCCGCGGTGGACGGTGAGGTCGATGCCCCGGAGCACGGGGCGCGCGCCGAGTTCGGCGGTGACCGCGCGCAGGGATATGACGGGGTGGCTGGTCATCTCGTGTCCCCTCACTTCGAGCCGAGGGCCTGCTGGAGCGCCTTGAGGTTGGCTTCCTGGACGGAGAAGTAGTCCCGGCCGCGGGACTTGGCGGTGATGCCCTCGATCGGGTCGAGGACGTCCGTCCTCAGGCCGGCGTCGCTCGCGATGGTCTTCGCGGTCCGGTCGCTGACGAGCGTCTCGTAGAAGACGGTGGTGACGCCGTCGGCCCCGGCCATCGTCTCCAGGTCCTTCACGCGTGCGGCGCTGGGCTCGGACTCGGGGTCGAGGCCGTTGATGGCCTCCTCGGTCAGGCCGTAGCGCTCGGCGAGGTAGCCGAAGGCGGCGTGGGTGGTGATGAAGACCTTGGTCTTCGTGTGCGCGAGGCCGTGCTTGAACTGCTGGTCCAGGTCGGTCAGCTGCCTGACCAGGGCCGTGGTGTTCTTCCGGTAGTCGGCGGCGTGCCTGGGGTCGGCCTTCTCGAAGGCCTTGCCGACGCCCTGGGCGACCTGGGCGTAGCGCACCGGGTCGAGCCAGATGTGCGGGTCCTTGGCCGAGGACTCCTCGTTCTCGTGGGTGTCGTGCGCGGCCGCGTGGCCGCCGACCTCGTTGCCGTGCTGTTCCAGCGTGGTCAGGGAGGCCGCGTCGATCTTCGTGCCGACCGGGGACTGGGCCACCGCGTCGTCGACGGAGGGCTGGAGGTTCTTCAGGTACAGGACGGCGTCGGAGTCCTGGAGGGAGGCGATCTGCCGGGGGCTGAGCTCCAGGTCGTGCGGCTCCTGGCCGGGGGAGGTGAGACTGGTGACGTGGACGTGGCTCCCGCCGATCCGCTCGGCGAGGAAGGCCATGGGGTAGAAGGACGCGACGACGTCGAATCTGCCGGTGTTCGCCGCCTCCGCCTTGTCGCCGGAGCAGGCCGTGAGGGTGCCGAGGCCGAGGGCGGTCGCGGCGGTGATCGCGGCGGCGGGTATGAGGCGTCGTCGTACGTTCATGACAGTCATTTTCAACAAACATGGAAACCGTTGTCAACAAACGCCGGTAAGGGCCCGGTGAGAGGCCGGGGGACGGGCTTGGGGAGGGGGCCGATTTGGTCCGGGGGGAGCCTGCGCCGGTAACCTGAATCATTCGCTGGAAGCATCTCGCTTCAACGCCCGTCGTCGTAATGAAGAGAGCACCGTGGCCGCCGACAAGATCGACACCATCGTCAGCCTGAGCAAGCGCCGTGGCTTCGTTTTCCCGTGCAGTGAGATCTACGGCGGACAGCGTGCCGCCTGGGACTACGGACCGCTGGGTGTCGAGCTCAAGGAGAACATCAAGCGCCAGTGGTGGCGCTACATGGTGACGTCGCGCGAGGACGTGGTCGGTATCGACTCGTCCGTCATCCTGGCCTCCGAGGTCTGGGTCGCCTCCGGCCACGTCGCCACCTTCACGGATCCGCTGACCGAGTGCACCGCGTGTCACAAGCGGTTCCGCGCCGACCACCTGGAAGAGGCGTACGAGGAGAAGAAGGGCCACGCCCCGGCGAACGGCCTGGCCGACATCAACTGCCCGAACTGCGGCAACAAGGGCCAGTTCACCGAGCCCAAGCAGTTCTCGGGTCTGCTGTCGACGCACCTCGGCCCGACGCAGGACTCCGGCTCCGTCGCCTACCTGCGCCCCGAGACGGCCCAGGGCATCTTCACCAACTTCGCCCAGGTGCAGACCACCTCGCGCCGCAAGCCGCCGTTCGGCATCGCCCAGATGGGCAAGTCCTTCCGCAACGAGATCACGCCCGGCAACTTCATCTTCCGCACCCGCGAGTTCGAGCAGATGGAGATGGAGTTCTTCGTCAAGCCGGGCGAGGACGAGAAGTGGCAGGAGTACTGGATGGAGCAGCGCTGGAACTGGTACACCGGCCTGGGCCTGCGTGAGGAGAACATGCGCTGGTACGAGCACCCGAAGGAGAAGCTCTCCCACTACTCCAAGCGCACCGCCGACATCGAGTACCGCTTCCAGTTCGGCGGCAGCGAGTGGGGCGAGCTGGAGGGTGTCGCCAACCGGACCGACTACGACCTCGGCGCCCACTCCAAGGCCTCCGGCCAGGACCTCTCCTACTTCGACCAGGAGGCCGGCGAGCGCTGGACGCCGTACGTCATCGAGCCCGCGGCGGGTGTCGGCCGGACCATGCTGGCCTTCCTGCTCGACGCCTACGTCGAGGACGAGGCACCGAACGCCAAGGGCAAGATGGAGAAGCGGACCGTGCTGCGCCTCGACCACCGGCTCGCCCCGGTGAAGGTGGCGGTGCTGCCGCTGTCCCGCAACCCCGAGCTGTCGCCGAAGGCCAAGGGTCTCGCCCAGGCGCTGCGGCAGAACTGGAACATCGAGTTCGACGACGCCGGCGCGATCGGCCGCCGGTACCGCCGCCAGGACGAGATCGGTACGCCGTACTGCGTGACCGTCGACTTCGACACGCTCGAGGACAACGCGGTGACGGTCCGGGAGCGCGACTCGATGAAGCAGGAGCGGGTGTCTCTCGACCAGATCGAGGGGTACCTGGCCGGCCGCCTGCTGGGCTGCTGACGCAACTCCGGCCTTTTCCGCCCGCCCACCCGCCGGACTCGTCCGGCGGGTGGGCGGGCGTCTTTCGGCTACAGGTCCAGGTCCACGTACAGCGCCGCGTGATCGGATGCCTCGTCGGTCTTCGCCGTCACGCTGCCGAAGTGGTTCGGGTGCGCGAAGATGCCCCGGGTCTCCAGGCCCACCTTCTGCACCTTCGACCACAGAGCCGGCGGAAGCAGGATGTAGTCGAGCTTGTCCCGCTTGTCGTGGCAGGTGCCATGTGTGCCGGGATCACCCTGGTAGGAGGGATGGCTCATCACATCGCGCAGTTCGGGTGTGCTGCCCAGCAGCACCCCGACGGGCTTGCTGTCCGGGGAGTCGTTGAGGTCTCCGGCGACCACGACGTTCGGGGTGCGCTTCTGGGCGGCCCGGTAGATCTCCGCGACCCGTTCCGCCTGGGCCAGGCGCAGCTCGGGATCGTCGTTGAACTTGCTCTTGAGGTGGTTGCCGAGGATCACCAGCGTCTCCCCGTTGCCGAGCTGGATCTCGTACTCGGGGCAGTCGCGGCTGAACAGATGCTTCGTCGGGTCCGCCGGGTCGGGGTCGAAGAGGTGCGGCCGGACGGAAACGATCGGGAAGCGACTGAGGATCCCGATGTCGATGCCCCGCGGGTCGTTGCCGTCGATCAGCATGTTGAAGGGGTACGGCTGTCCGCCCAGCCCCAGGACGTGCGCGTTGAAGCGCTCCAGGGTGAGCCGGTCCTCGACCTCGGGCACCAGCAGGACGTCGGCGTCGACCTCTCTGATCACTCGCCCGGTGTTGCTGACCGCGGTCATGTCCAGGTCGGCCTGGCCGAGCTCGGCCCAGCCGGCCCACGCGCCGCGGCCGGCGGCGCGGATGATGAGCTGGGTCGGCTGTGACCCCGGCGGAGGCGTGTCGAAGAGCCCGCTGTTCTTCCCGGGGCGGTTCTGGTTGACGTAGATCGGCGGGGGGTTGTCCGGGTCGCTGCTGTACGCCCGGTGCTTCAGGACGAGCGCCGAGATCTCCTGCTTGTCCGCCTCGGTGTACGTCTCCTTGTCCAGGAGAGTGACCAGCCGGTCGAAGTCGTCGAGGACCTGCTTGCGCTCGGCCGCGTCCGAGAGGCGGAAGACGGATGGGCGGCGGAAGAGGTTCTCGGTGTTGAAGGTGGCGATACGGACGGCCATGGCGAGCCTCCCTCGGGCGGCGCTGGAGCACCGCACGGCCGGCGGCAGGCGCCGCCGAAGTGACTGCTCGCCGACAATCTCCATTCTCCGAGGGGCGGCGAACCGTGTCCACCGGAGCCGATGCTGCCACCGTGCCGCACGTGCCGGCCACCGCCATCGGACTCGCCGCCCTGCTCAACGGCCCTGCAGCGCCTTGACGTTGTCGCCGAAGGTCCAGTTCTTCGATCCGTCCCAGTTGATCGACCAGGTCATCAGGCCCTTGAGGGAGGTGCCGTAGTGGTTCCAGGCCTGGGCGACGAGGGACGGTGACATGTAGCCGCCGCCCGCGCCGGGCTGGGCGGGCAGACCCGGGACCTGCTTGTCGTACGGCACCTTGATCGTGGTGCCCTGGACCACCAGTCCCCTGTTCAGGCAGTCGGTCTGGGCGGTGAAGCCCGCGACCGTGCCGGCCTCGTAGGAGTCGCCGGAGCAGCCGTACATGCTGCCGTTGTAGTACTGCATGTTCAGCCACCACAGCCGGCCGTTGTCGGCGTACTTCTTGATGATCGGCAGGTAGGCGCCCCAGATGGAGCCGTAGGCGATGCTGCCGCCGGTGACGTACGCGGTCTCGGGGGCCATCGTCAGGCCGAAGTTCGACGGCATCTGCGCGAGGACGCCGTCGATGATGCGGATCAAGTTGGCCTGGGACGTGGACAGTTGGCTGATGTTGCCGCTGTTCGTCAGGCCGGTCTCGATGTCGATGTCGATGCCGTCGAAGTCGTACTTCTTCAGGATCGGGACGATCGTCGCGACGAAACGGTCGGCCACGGCGGTCGAGTTCAGGTCGATGCCGGCCGCCGCGCCGCCGATGGACAGCAGGATCGTCTGGCCCGACGCCTTCGCCGCGCACATCTGCGCGGGCGTCGCCACCTTCACGCCGGTGTCCATGCCGTCCTCCCACAGGGCCGTGCCGTCGGAGCGGATGACCGGGAAGGCCGCGTCGATCACGTTGTAACCGTGCGCGGGGATGCGGGAGTCGGTGACCGGGGTCCAGCCGAAGGGCGGGTGGACGCCGTTGGCGGAGCCGTCCCAGTTCTCCCAGTACCCCTGGAGCACCTTCCCGGCCGGCCGGGACCTCACCGCGCAGGTGTCGGCGGCGGAGGCGGTGGGGGCGGTGGCGATTCCCAGAGGGATGAGGACGGCCGTGGTGAGCGCGGTGGCGAGCAGACGTCTGATCATGCGAGGCCTCCCGGTGGGGGTGCGGTGAGGTGTCGTAGACATGACAGTGCTCTGGTCCAGACCTCTCGTCAATAGGTCTGGACCAATCGGCGCCGCCGGATCGCCTCGAATGACAAAGTTGGAATGACAGATATTGAAATCTGTCAGCTGTCATGCCACAGTGGAGCCATGACGAAGCGAACCCGAACCCTCGGAACCACCGGCCCCCTGACCTCCCCCCTCGGCCTCGGCTGCATGGGCATGTCCGCGCTCTACGGCGACGCCGACCGCGCGGAGTCCGTCGCGACCGTCCATGCCGCCCTGGAAGCGGGCGTCACCCTGCTGGACACCGGCGACTTCTACGCCATGGGGCACAACGAGATGCTGATCGGCGAGGCCCTGCGCACCGCCCCGGCCGCCCTCCGCGAGCAGGCGCTGACCAGCGTGAAGTTCGGCGCCCTGCGCGACCCGGACGGCAATTGGAGCGGCTACGACGGCCGCCCCGCCGCCGTGAAGAACTTCGCCGCCTACTCCCTGCAGCGCCTCGGCGTCGACCACATCGACGTCTACCGGATCGCCCGCCTCGACCCGGACGTGCCGATCGAGGAGACCGTCGGCGCCATCGCCGAACTGATCGAGAAGGGGTACGTCCGGCACGTCGGCCTGAGCGAGGTCGGCGCCGAGACCGTCCGCCGGGCCGCCGCCACCGCCCCCATCGCCGACCTGCAGATCGAGTACTCGCTGATCAGCCGGGGCATCGAGCAGGAGATTCTGCCCACCACCCGCGAACTGGGCATCGGCATCACGGCGTACGGCGTGCTCTCCCGCGGCCTGATCTCCGGCCACTTCTCCCGCGACCGGCAACTGGCCGCGAACGACTTCCGTGCCCACTCGCCCCGCTTCCAGGGCGAGAACCTCCAGCACAACCTGAACCTGGTCGAGGCCCTGCGCAAGATCGCCGAGCACAAGGGCGTCACGGTCGCGCAGATCGCCATCGCCTGGGTGCTCTCGCGCGGGGAGGACATCGTGCCGCTGGTCGGCGCCCGCACCCGTGAGCGGCTCGGCGAGTCGCTGGGCGCGCTGGACGTCACCCTGGAGGCGGCCGACCTGGCGGCGATCGAGGAGGCCGTACCGGCGGACGCGGCGGCCGGCGACCGTTACCCGACCGCGCAGATGGCACACCTCGACAGCGAGCGCTGACCGTGGCTCCGGGTACGGTCTAGGGCATGGCACCGCCCACCGAGACCCTGACCGCCGAGCGCATCCTCGAAGCGACCGAGGAGGTGCTGCGCCGCCACGGCCCGGCCAAGGCCACCGTGGTCGACGTGGCGCGCGCGCTCGGCGTCAGCCACGGCAGTGTCTACCGGCACTTCCGCACCAAGGCGGCACTGCGCGAGGCCGTCACCAAGCGCTGGCTGGACCGGACGTCGGAGAAACTGGCCGTCATCGTCACGGCGGACGGCACTCCCGGCGAGCGGCTGCGGGCCTGGCTCGCGGCGCTGTTCGAGACCAAGCGGCACAAGGCGGGCGACGACCCCGAACTCTTCGCCACCTACACGGTGCTGACCGAAGAGAACGGCACGGCGGTCGGCGAGCACATCGCCGACCTGACCGCACAGCTGACCCGGATCATCGCGGACGGGGCCGGGTCGGGCACCTTCCCGGTGCCCGACCCGGCCGCCGCGGCCCGAGCCGTCTTCCAGGCCACCGGCCGCTTCCACGACCCCTGCTACGCCCGGGAGTGGAAGGCTCCCGGAGTCGACGAGGAGTTCACGGCCGTCGTGGACCTGCTGGTACGGGGTCTCAGCTCACCGTCACGGTGACCGGCGCGGAGTGGAGGGTGCCGGACCTGGTCGCCACCCGCACCTGCTCGGTGCCCTTGTTGGTGAAGGTGCGCTTGATCGCGTAGGTGCCGTTCCTGTTGACGACCCCCGTGGTCTGGAGCGTGGTCCAGGCGCCGTTGTGCATGTGCTGCAGCACCAGCAGGGTGCCGGCCTTGGCGCCTCTGATCCGACCGGTGAACACCACGGTGTTCCCGACCTTGACGACCCGGCGGCTGGCCGCGACGGTGATCGCGCCCATCGCGTTCGGCGTGCGCGACGGCCTCATGCTCGGCCTGGTGGTCGGCATGCCGGTGCGGGTCATGGAGGGCCTCGTGCTCGGCATACCGGTGCGGGTCATGCTCGGCCTGGTGGTCGGCATGCCACTACGGGTCATCGAGGGGGAGGTGGTCGGCATGCCGGTGCCGGGCGTCGACGGCGTGGTGGTCGGCATGCCGGTGCGGGGCGTCGAGGGCGTGGGAGTGGGAGTCGGCGTGCTGGTCGCGGCGAGTGCTCCGGTCGTACCGCCGGAGAACAGCGCCACGGAGAGAACCCCGGCGCCCAGCGCGCGGCCGTAGCGGTGATGGCGGAGTACGGAGGTCATGTTCATCTCCTGTCGCTCGATCGGACGTCTCCCAGGCTGACCCGACTTCGCTGCGTCGGCCACTCGGGACGCTGTGTAACTGTCCATCCGATCGGATGAGAGCGCAGGTCAGTGCGGATGTCCGGGTCCTTTTCGGACCCGCGCGCTCAACGGGAGGGCTGCCGGTCCGCCGCCGGATCGACCGTCGCCTGATGGGCCTCGGCCAGATGCTCCTCCGCCTTCAGCCACGGCAGGAACTGGGCGCCTCTGCGCCAGCCGCACGTGTCGCATCTGATCGTGCGCTGCACCCCCGTGCGCTGCACGCGCACGACGTGCTCCCGGCCGTGCTGGTCCCAGCGGCTGACCTTGCTCGTGCTGTTGCCCTGCGGCATGACGCCTCACGTCTCCTCGACTCCTGTGGCACACCCCGGCCGGGACAGGAGTGTGCAGCAAGACGAACATCAACAGGGGGAGCTTCACATGGAGTTGTCCAAGCCGTGGCCGGAGCCGCCCCGGCTCAGCCGACCTCGCGCGGCAGCCGCAGGCTGAGCAACCCGGTCAGCACGACCCCTGCCAACTGCACCAGCAGCGTGGTGACCAGCGCGTCCCGCATGCCCAGGCGCGGCACGAGGGTGAGGAACAGGGTGCCGAGCGTGGCCACGCCGAGGGCGAGCGCGGACTGCTGGGTGGTGACCATCACACCGCTGCCGACACCGGCCCGGGCGGGCGGCACCTCGGACATCACGATCCGGAAGACGTTGGGCAGTTGGAGCGCCTGCCCGGCACCGGCCACGGCGGCGCCCGGCAGCAGCGAACCGAAGTCCAGGTGCGGCCAGTCCCGCCAGGCGGCCAGCACGAGCAGCAGCACGCCCACGCCCTGGACCAGCGAGCCCGCGGTGACGACCCGGGTGCCGTGACGGGCCGTCAGCCTGGGCCCGGCGAGGGAGACGAACAGGAACACCACGGCCATCGGCGCGAGCGCGAGCCCGGCCGAGACCGGACCGAGCCCGGCGCCCTGCTGCAGCGCCAGCGCGATGACGAACATGAACCCGCTGAAGCCGACGGAGAACGGCAGGATCAGGATCAGACCGCGCCGCAGCGAGGCCAGCGCCAGCAGACTCGGCGGCACCAGCGGGGTCCGCCCCGACCGGTCGGCCCGCCGCTCCACGGCCCAGAAGGCGCCGGTGGCGAACGGGAACGCGGCCAGCGACAGCCACGTCCACAGCGGCCAGCCCGCTGCCCGGCCCTCGGTGAGCGGGGCGAGCAGCGTCAGCAGGGACACCGCGAGCAGGACCGTGCCGGGCCCGTCGACGGGCTCGGGGTGCTGCGACCGGGTCTCGGGCACGACCCGCACGGCGAGCAGCAGGCCGAGGGCGACCACGGGCACGTTGACGAGGAACACCGCGCGCCAGCCGGTCCCGGCGACATCGGCGGCGACGAGCACCCCGCCGAGTATCTGCCCGGCGACCATGGACAGTCCGGCGGTCGCGCCGTACAGGCTCATGGCCCTGGCGCGGCGCGCGCCGCGGGTGGTGGCCTGGATGGTGGCGAGCACCTGCGGCAGCATCGCGGCGGCCGAGGCGCCCTGCGCGATCCGCGCCGCGACCAGGCTCCAGGCGTCCGGCGCCAGTCCGCAGGCCAGCGAGGTCAGGCCGAACGCGGCCATGCCGCCGAGGAACAGCCGGCGCCGGCCGAACAGGTCTCCGAGCCGCCCGCCGAGCACCAGCAGCACGGCGTACGCGACGCCGTACCCGGCCACCACCAGCTCCAGCACGGCCTCGCTCGCGGCGAGGTCGGTGCCGATGGTGGGCAGGGCGACGTTGACGATGAAGAAATCGACGAGCGGCAGCGCCGCGGCCAGCAGTACGGTGAACAGCCCCGGCCCGCCGAGTGCGGGTGGTGCGGCCGTCGTTCGGACAGCCGGGGTGATGACGGTTTCACTCATGACCCCGAGCCTGCGCCACCGCGCAGACTGGTACCAGAGTGTCCTGATCCTGGTAGAACGAGTACCTGGCAACAGGATGACGATCGGGGCACCCTGGAACCATGACGACCATGGCCTCGGACCGGCAGACCGCCCCGCAACCGACCGCGCGGGGCTCGGAGATCCGGCGGCACGAGCTGGCCGCGTTCCTGCGCAGCCGCCGTGAGCGCATCAGCCCCGAGCAGGTGGGCCTGCCCCGCGGGGCCCGGCGCCGTACGCCCGGACTGCGCCGGGAGGAGGTCGCCCAGCTCTCCGCGGTCGGCGTCACCTGGTACACCTGGTTGGAACAGGCCCGCGACATCCAGGTCTCCGTGCAGGTCCTGGACGCCCTGGCCCGCACCCTGATGCTGGACGCCAGTGAACGCGCCCACCTCTTCC
This sequence comes from Streptomyces barringtoniae, assembly GCF_020819595.1. Taxonomy (GTDB): domain Bacteria; phylum Actinomycetota; class Actinomycetes; order Streptomycetales; family Streptomycetaceae; genus Streptomyces; species Streptomyces barringtoniae. Next base: position 372,254 of record NZ_JAJHNP010000006.1, on the reverse strand, counting down.
AGCTGGCCGGCGCCACCGATCCGACCCCCGCCGCGAGCTGCCCGAGCGTGACCCCGGCCCTGCGTCAGATGCTGCGCCAGCTGGAGCCGATCCCGGCCTGCATCCAGAACAGCCGGTACGACATCCTCGCCTACAACCGCACCTACAGCCGCCTGCTCTGCGACCTGGACGCGATCCCGGCGGAGGACCGCAACTGCATGCTCCTCGTGTACACGAACAAGGACTGGCAGGCGGCGGTCGTCCACCTTCAGGAGACCCAGCGGCTGATGGCCGCCCGGCTGCGCGCGTCCCTGGCCGGCCATCTCGGCGAGCCGGCCTGGAAGATGCTCCTGAAGCGCCTGGAGGCGCAGTCCCCGGAGTTCCGCGAGAACTGGCGGCGTTACGAGGTCGTCGGCACCCGCTCCAAGACCAAGGAGTTCCTCAACGCCCACGTGGGCCGGCTCAAGCTGGAGCACACGGACCTGTGGCTGGGCCCGGAGCAGGGCGCCCGCATGGTGACGTACGCCCCGGCCGACGACGAGAGCCGCGAGCGTCTGGAGAGGCTGTACGACCTCGCCCGCGCCGCCACCGCGAGCGCCTGAGAAGGCCGGGGGAGGGGGACCTCCGCCTGGGCGAGGGCGGACGCTAGCCGCGCCCCGACGCTCCCACGGTCTGGCGGATCTCCCCGGACTCCAGGGTCTCGGCGGCGCGCTCCGCGGTGCGGTGGGCCCAGCGGCCGCTGGTGAGGAGGCCCAGGAGGAGGACGGCCAGGCCGCAGGCGGTGAGGATCCCCCAGCCGGGCCGGGCCGCGTGGACGAAGGCCTGCTTCATGGGTGACGACCCGATCCCGGAGGCCAGGACCGCGCCGACCACCGCGACGCCGAGCGTCTGGCCCAGCTGCCGGCTCGTGGAGGCGACCGCGGCGGCGACCCCGGCCTGGGCGCGCGGCATGCCGGAGACGGCCGTGTTGGTGATCGGCGCGTTCACGAAGCCGAAGCCGATGCCGAACAGGATGTAGCCGGCGAGCAGGGTGGCGTTCGACGTCTCCGCCTCGAAGGCCGCGAAGAGGACGCCGCTCGCCGTCATCGCCGTACCGGCGATCAGCAGGGGCAGACGGGGACCGCGGCTGCCCACCAGGCGGCCGGACAGCGGCGCGCACAGGAAGGTCGGCGCGGCCATCGGGAGCATCCACAGGCCCGCGTGCAGGGCGTCGAGACCGCGGACGTTCTGCAGGTAGAGCGTGGAGAGGAACAGGAAGCCGCCGAGCGCCGCGAACGCGCTGATCGCGATCACCGTGGCGCCGCTGAACGGAGCCGAGCGGAAGAAGCGCAGGTCGATGAGGGGTTCGGCGCGCCGGGGCTCGAACCGGAGGAGGCCCAGCAGGGCCGCGAGGGCGATCGCCATGAACGGGGCCACCGCGGCCGCGCCCGAGTCCGGCGCCTCGATGATGCCGTACGTCAGCGAGCCGAACAGGGCGATGACCAGGAGCTGCCCGACCGGGTCGGGGCGGCGGGCCTTCGGTGCGCGGGACTCGGGGACGAAACGGAGGGTGAGCAGGAGGGCCGCGAGGCCGACCGGCAGGTTGATCCAGAAGATCGAGCGCCAGCTCACCGACTGGACCAGCAGGCCGCCGACCAGCGGACCCGCCGCCATGGATATGCCGACCACCGCGCCCCAGACGCCGATCGCGCGGGCCCGTTCACGGGCGTCGGTGAAGGTGTTGGTGATGATCGACATGGCGACCGGGTTGAGCATCGAGCCGCCGACCGCCTGCACCATCCGGAAGACCACCAGCAGGGACAGGTTCGGGGCGAGCGAGCACAGCAGCGAGCCGACGGAGAAGACCACCAGGCCCGCCATGAAGACCCGCTTGCGGCCGATCCGGTCGGCCGTCGAGCCCGCGAGCATCAGCAGCGAGGCGAGCACCAGCGTGTAGGCGTCGATCGTCCACTGCAGTCCGGAGGTGGTGGCGTGCAGATCGCGCTGCATGGACGGCAGCGCCACGTTCAGCACGGTGTTGTCCAGGCTCACGATCAGCAGGCTCATACAGCAGATCGCGAGCACGAGGAGACGGCGGCGAGGGCTCAACTCGGGCATGGAAGGAATCGTACGCCCATTTCGATAGTGCGTCTAACTAATAGTGTGCCTAATTGATGTGCGCTACACGATCATTGTGGTCCGGTTGCCCGAGCTGTCGGCCGAGTGAGGGACAATGGGTGCTTGCCCTGTGCTGTACGTCCGTACCGGAGTCGTCTGATGCCCCACCCGCTCTCCATTGGCCCGCACGCCGTGACCCCGCCCGTCGTGCTCGCACCCATGGCGGGCATCACCAACGCGCCGTTCCGCACCCTGTGCAGGGAGTTCAGCGGCGGCAAGGGGCTGTTCGTCAGCGAGATGATCACGACCCGGGCGCTGGTCGAGCGCAACGAGAAGACCATGCAGCTGATCAGGTTCGACGCGAGCGAGCAGCCGCGTTCGATCCAGCTGTACGGCGTCGACCCGGCCACCGTCGGCAAGGCCGTCCGCATGATCGCGGAGGAGGACCTGGCCGACCACATCGACCTGAACTTCGGCTGCCCGGTCCCCAAGGTGACCCGCAAGGGCGGCGGCTCGGCCCTGCCGTACAAGCGGAACCTGCTGCGGGCGATCCTCCGGGAGGCCGTGAGCGGTGCCGGCGACCTCCCGGTCACCATGAAGATGCGCAAGGGCATCGACGACGACCACATCACCTTCCTCGACGCCGGCCGCATCGCCGTCGAGGAGGGCGTCACGGCGATCGCCCTGCACGGCCGTACGGCCGCCCAGCACTACGGCGGCACCGCCGACTGGGACGCCATCGCCCGGCTGAAGGAGCACGTCCCGGAGATCCCCGTGCTCGGCAACGGCGACATCTGGTCGGCCGAGGACGCGCTGCGGATGGTGCGGGAGACCGGCTGCGACGGGGTCGTCGTCGGGCGCGGGTGCCTGGGGCGGCCGTGGCTGTTCGCGGACCTGGTGGCCGCGTTCGAGGGGCGCCTGGACGCCCGTGCCGGAGGCACTGATGGATGCGGTGCCCGGCCGTCGCTGCGTGAGGTGGCCGATGTCATGGTCCGGCACGCGACCCTGCTCGGGGAGTGGGCCGGCGACGAGTCCAAGGGCGTGGTCGACTTCCGCAAGCACGTCGCCTGGTACCTGAAGGGCTTCGCGGTCGGCTCCGAGATGCGGGGGCGGCTCGCGATCACCTCCTCGCTGGCCGAGCTGCGCAGCGGGCTGGACGAGCTCGACCTCGACCAGCCGTGGCCGGCCGGCGCGGACGGACCGCGCGGCCGTACGTCCGGCAACAACCGGGTGGTGCTGCCGGACGGCTGGCTGAAGGACCCGTACGACTGCGCGGGGGTCAGCGAGGACGCGGAGCTGGACACCTCCGGCGGCTGAGCGGCCTCCAGGGTCTCGTCAGCCCTTCTTCGGATGCGGCGTCGAACCGTACGCCGCCAGGAAGCGGTCGCGGAACGCGCTCATCTTCCACACCGGGGCGTTGTGCGCGGGACGCAGGCCGTCCGTCCAGCCCCAGCCGGCGATCTTGTCCAGCACCTTCGGGTCCTTGGCGACGATCGAGACCGGCACGTCACGGCTGGCGTGGTTGCCGCTGACCCGGGCGATGGGCTGGTGGTCGCCGAGGAAGACCAGCACGGTGTCCTTGCTGCCGTAGCGCTCAAGCCACTCGGTCAGCGCCGTCACCGAGTACTGGATCGTCTTGCCGTACTCCTGGCGGGACTTGGTGGTGTCGGCGATGACGTCGGCCGGGTTGTTTCCCGCCGCCTGGATCCCCTTGAAGACCGAGCCGTCGCCCAGCTGGTCCCAGCCGACCATCCTCGGGATCGGCGCCCACGGCTGATGGCTGGAGGTGAGGATCAGCAGCGACATCCGCGCCTTGCCGTCGGCGGGCTTCTTGCTGTGCACCCGGTCCTGGTACTGCTGCAGCGCGTACTGGTCGGGCATGGTCGACCAGCTGAACTTCGGGCCCTTGTAGCCGAGTTCGAAGGCGTTGTAGACCTTGTCGAGGCCGTACCACTTCTGCTCCGGCCACGCCTTCTGCACGCCCGGCATCACGCCGACCGTGTCGAACGCGCCGGTCTTCCTGAACGCCTCGGTCAGGCTGAGGTGGTCGCTGGCCATGACCGTGCGGTACCGCTGCTGGTTGCTGATCCACAGGCCCGACATGGTGGTGGAGTGGCCGAGCCAGCTGCTGCCGCCGTAGGTCGCCGAGGTCAGCCAGCCGCTCTTGGCGTGGAAACCGGCCTTGGCCAGCGCCTTGGTACGGGCGTCGAGCGTCGCGTCCACGCCGGGCGCCATGATCGGGTCCTCGACCGCGCTGCGGCCGTAGCTCTCGATGAACGTGAAGATCATGTCCTTGCCGCGCAGGTCCGGGACCAGCTGGCTGCCCGGGGTGTTCCCGAACGCGTCCACCTTGGCGACCTTCCGGAACTCCGCCTCGTCCTTGAGCGTGGCCGAGATCATGTGGACCTGGTTCTTCAGCGCGGTGGCGGTGTTGTCGGAGGCGAGCGGCACGCCGGACATCTGCAGGCCCAGGGAGGAGCAGGTGATCCAGGCGACCCCGGCGACCAGCGTGCCCCGGGTCGCGATGCCGGTGTGCCGGGCGAGCAGATTGCTCAGCCGGACCATGGACAGCGCCAGCAGCACGAAGAGGAGCAGGACGGCGGCGATCACCCCGGCCACGGCCACGAGGGTCTCCGTGCGGCCGAGGGAGTCCTCCAGGTACGACTCCGCGTCGCCGAACAGGCTCCAGTCGAGGACCACGTTGAAGGGCCGGCCCAGGTACTGGTTGAAGCCCATGTCGAGCATGTTCACCACGGTCATCGCGGCCAGCGCGACCCCGGACACGGCGGCCAGCACCACGCGCGGCCGGCGCGGCAGCGCGATCATCACCGCCGCGCCGATCACGGCCTCCGCCGGTATCCGCAGGAACTTGGAAGGCCCCAGCCGCACCACGGAGTTCGGCATCACCAGTGCGGCGACGACGATCGCGGCGGCGAGCACGGTGACGGTGACGGACAGCGCCCGAGCGCCGGCCGGATGCTCCGCCCGCCACCTTCCCGCCCACGCGGACCAAGCGGTCCGGGGACGCCGCAGCCAGCCGGTCCACGGCCGCCGTGAGGGCTGCGGGCCGGGTATGGGCTCCGGCGACTCCTCCGGCTCGGCCGCTTCGGCTTCTGCTGCGGCTGATTCGCGCGTGCTCATGTCCTGGGACAACCCGGCGTCCTTCCGTACGAGACCCGATCTGCCGTCCCGTACGGTCATCGGCCGACCCCTGTTCAGGGGCACTGAGCAAACACCGGGCAAATACAGCGCCCCGAAGACAACGGCGACGGGCCCCTATGCACCCCCGACCGCTGTCAACAGTGCGAGCGGCACCGCGGCCGACCTGGACTCCCGCACACAGGCATGCGGATACGGCACCGGCTCCGGATGCGTGTCCCTCCCGTACCCGGCCAGGACCTCCGGCAGCCGGTGCCCGGCGACGGTCGCCGCGTCCACCAGCGCATGCGCCACCGCACGCGCCTCGTCATGCAGCCCGTACCGCGCAAGACCCAACGTGATCAGCGCGTTGTCGTGCGGCCACACGGAACCCCGGTGATAGGACAGCGGATGGTACGCCGACTGCCCGGAGGCCAGCGTCCGCACACCCCACCCGGAGAAGAAGTCCGGCTCCAGCAGCCGCCGGCCCACCACCTCGCCGTACTCCTTGTCCAGCAGCCCGGACCACAGCAGATGCCCGGCGTCGGACGCGAGCGCGTCGACCTGGCGGCCCTCGCCGTCCAGCGCGAGCGCCGGGAAGGACTGATCCCGCATCCAGAAGTCCCGCTGGAACCGGTCCCGCAGGTCGGCGGCGGCCTGTTCCAGCAGGGCGGCGTACGTCTCGTCGCCCCACGCCGTCCGCGCCAGCCATGCCGTGCGGCGCAGCGCGTCGTACGCGTAGCCCTGCGCGCCCGCCGCCATCACCGCGCCGGTGGGCCGGGTGCCGTCGGCACAGCAGATCGCGCCGGGGGAGTCCTTCCAGTTCTGGTTGGCGAGGCCGCCCTCGTCGGCGCGGTAGACGAGGTAGCCGCGCGAGGTCAGGCCGCCGTGGTCCAGCATCCAGCCGACGGCGGCACGTGCGTGCGGTTCCAGGCGCCGGGCCGGGCCGGTGTCCCCGGTCTGCTCGACGTACGCGCCGAGCAGGATCAGGAACAGCGGGGTCGCGTCGACCGAGCCGTAGTACCGCCCGAACGGCACCTGCCCGAAGTGGGCCAGCTCGCCGTGCCGTACCTCGTGCACGATCTTGCCGGGCTGGGCGAGCGGGGACGGGCCGCTGCCGGTGGCCTGGGTCGCGGCGAGTGCGGGCAGCGTGGCGGCGGCCAGCTCCGGGCGGTACGGCAGCGCGAACAGGGAGGTGAGCAGGGCGTCCCGGGCGAGGAGGGTGAGGAACCAGGGGGCGCCGCCGGCCGGGACGCGCGCTTCCTCGCCGTCGGGCCCGCGCGCCGGCACCTGGAGCGCGGCCAGGTCGGCGAGGCCCCGCGCGCAGGCCGCCGCCAGTTCCGGCCAGCCGGTCGGGAAGGCCACGCCCTCCACGAAATCCGCTTCCAGCGCGCGGAGTTGTTCGCGCACGGACGCCGGGTCGCGGGGCACGCGCAGGGCACGCTTCTCGCCGTGCGGGCGGGCCATCACCCGGAGCACCAGCTCGGTCGTGCCGTGCGGCGCCAGGTCCAGGGTCCACACCAGACGGCGGGCGCCCGTGCCGGTCTCCTCCACGGCGTCGGGGACCGGGTCGGCGGTGATGGTCGTACGGGACTGCCACTCGGCGCGCCGGTAGGTGAACTCGATGCCGTCGTCGAGGACCTCGCGGGAGCGTACGGCGCCGGGCTTGGCGTAGGTGCGGTGGTCGGAGCGGAGTTCGAACTGGTCGGTGAAGTCGGCGTCGGCGGTGATGGCGAGCCGGACGGTGGTCGGCACCGGGCGGTTGCTGGTCACCCGCAGCGATTCGACGAACGAACTGTCGCCGACGGCCTGTTGGCGGAAGAGGGTGTGCGCCGGAGGCTCCTGCCGGCCGCCGCGCGGGACCAGCACACAGCGGGTCGCGTCACCGTCGGTGACCGGGGTGAGCACCTCGGGCACGGCGCCGTCGACGGTGAGCTGCCAGCGGCTGAGGTGCCGGGCGTCCCGTACGAACAAACCGTCCGGGGAGCCGCTGCCCCTGACCCCGCTGATGTCGCCCCGGTCGCCCACGGCGGCGAACGTCGCCCCGTGCACGAGCAGATGATGCCGGTCCGTCATCGCCGGTCCCCTCCTTCGTCACTTCTGTCGAACGTGTCGGTGGCCGCCTCGGACACGCCCTCGCGGGCGCCCTTGAGAAGGTCTTTGTGCAGCTCGTGGTGCAGGTCCAGGGCGAGGGCGGCGGTCCAGCCGAAGCCGGTCGCGCCGCAGGCCTCGCCGGTGCGGGGGTCGACGTACTCCGCGAAACCGGTGGCTTCGGCGAGCTGCAGCACGGCCGCGCGCAGCGCGTCGGCCCGCTCCCGCTCGCCGTGCACCCGCAGCCCCCGCTCCAGCAGCCAGCCGATGTTGAACCAGGCCGGGCCGCGCCAGTACCGGTGCGGATCGAAGGCCTCGCCGAGCAGGTCGTAACTGGGCACGAGCCGGCTTTGCCCACCGAGCCCGAAGTGCGGCCCGCACATCGTGCGCACGAGCGCGGCGACGACGTGCCGGGGCAGCCCGGGCAACACAAGCGGCACCAGCCCGGACACACTCCGCTCCCGGATCAACCCGGAACGCTCCTGCCGGCGAACCGGGGCGGGAGCGCCTTGTTGGTGAGCTGCGCCGGGGGCGCCCTGCGCGGGGGCCGGGCCGGGGCCGCCCTGTTGGTGGTCCGGGCCAGAGATGCGCTGTCCGTCGGTCGGGCCGGTGGCGCCCTGTTCGTGGGGCGGTCCGCAGGGGGCTGCCGCAGTGGCGGTGCCTTGGTCGTGGGCGGGGCTGGACACACCCGGCGTGGGGCTCTGGCCGGCGGGGATCGGTTGCAGGACCGGGCTGGAGGCGTCCGGCGCGGGGGTTCGCCCGGTATCGCGCGGTGCGGGGCTTTGGCGGGCGGGGACCGGCTCGTTGGCCGGGCTGGAGGGGTGAGGTTCGCGGATCTGGCCGGGGGTGCCTCGGTGGTGGACCGGGCTGGAGGCGTCCGGCGCGGGGATTCGCCCGGAGGCGCCCGGTGCCGGGGGCCGGTCGGTCGGGGCCGGTGCTGGGGTCCCGTCGGGTGGGGCCGGTGCCGAGGTCGGGTCGGGCGGGCCCGGTGCCATGGTTCGCCCGGAGGCGCCCGGTGCCGGGGGCCGGTCGGTCGGGGCCGGTGCTGGGGTTCGGGCGGTGGTGTCCCGGGTGCGGATCGGTTCGTCGGCGTGCAGGTCCCGGCACAGGAACATCCCCGATGCCGGGTCCCAGAGCCGCTCGACCAGTACCTGGGTCAGCCGTTCGGCGCGTGCGTGCCGGGCGGTGCCGGGCGCGCCCAGCTCCTCGGCAATCCGGGCCAGCGCGTGTTCGGAGGCGATGAGCAGGGCGTTGAACGCCGGGTCCTCCACGGCGAATCCGCCGCCGCCGTTCCTCCCGACCGTCCCGTCCCTGTACCCGGCGTCCCGGTAGTCGGCGGCCAGCCGTACGTACCGTCCGTAGTCCAGATCCGTCGGCCGGTCCTCGGGCGCCCCGTGGGCGAGGTCGGCGCGGCGGAAGGAGCGGGTCGGCGCGGGGGTGATCCGGGCGAGCGGGACGTCCCAGCAGGGGCTGTTGTCCATACCCTGCTCCCAGGGGTGGACCACGGACACCAGCCCCGCGCCGCCCAGGTCCCGGCGGTGCAGCAGATAGCGGTGCCAGGCGGCCAGCCGCGGGTACATCCGGGCCAGGAAGCCGCGGGCGCGCGACAGTGCGGGGTCGGCGCGGTGCACCAGCCAGGCCGCGAGCGCGTGTACCGGTGGCTGCACGATCCCCGACGTCTGTACGGTGCGCGGGGCGCCCGCCGCGCGACCGGCGGTGGAGGAGCGCCAGAAGTCGGGGCTGGGGAAGTAGGCGTCGAGGGGTACGGAGGGGTTGAAGACGATGTGCGGGACACGCCCGTCGGTCCACTGCGCGGCCAGCAGTGTCTCCAGCTCGGTCTGGGCCCGCAGTGGCGACACGTGCCGCAGACCGATCGCGATGAACGCCGAGTCCCAGGACCACTGGTGCGGATACAGGCTCCGGGAGGGGACCGTCGAGGCGCCCGTCCAGTTCGCGTCGAGCACCTCGGCCGCTCTGCCCCGCAGCGACGTGCCCGGGGCCGGCGGATCGCACGCCGTCTCGTACGCCGCGGGCTCCGCGGGACGGACGGTGAGCTGCGTGCTGCTGCGATCCACTCGGGGCTCCCCGAAGACGAAGACGCCCGGTCGGTCCGACCGGGTTTGGCGTTGACCGTCGTAGAGTTACGTCTATTTAACACGCAAAACTCAATATGTAATGCAGGCTTGGGAAACACAAGGGGGTGCGCATGACCGAACATCCGGGAAGAATCGGGAAGGCCGGCAGTCCGGCGGGCGCCGGAGAACTGCTCGAACTCGTCCGCAGCGGACGGGCGGTGACACGTGGTGCGCTCCAGCAGGCGACCGGACTGTCCCGCGCGACCGTCGGCCAGCGCCTGGAGCGCCTCTTCCGCGCCGGCTGGCTGCGCGAGGGCGCGGGCGGCCCGGTCGGCTCGCCGCTCGGCGGACGCCCCTCCATCACCCTGGAGTTCGACGACTCCCACGCCGTCGTCCTCGCCGCCGACCTGGACACCCGGCACGCCCGCGCGGCCGTCCTGTCGCTGACCGGCGAGATCCTCGCGGAGCACTCGGGAACGCTCGTGATCGGCGACGGCCCGGAGGCCGTACTGCCCGAACTGGCCCGCTGGTTCGGCGAGTTGCTGGAGAAGACCGGGCGCCGGACGGCGGAGGTCTGCGGCATCGGTGTCGCCGTGCCCGGCCCGGTGGACCCCGGGACCGGCCGCGTGGTGCAGCCGCCGATGATGCCGGGCTGGGACGGCTACGACACAACGGGCCGCCTCTCCCGCGCCTTCACCGAGCACACCGGCGTGGGAGCGGTCCCGGTCCTCGTGGACAACGATGCCAACCTCATGGCGTACGGCGAACAGCGCGCCGGACACCCCGACTGCGCGGCCTTCGTACTGGTCAAGGTGTCCACGGGCATCGGCGCCGGGGTGGTCGTGGACGGCTCGATCTACCGGGGGATCGACGGCGGCGCCGGCGACATCGGGCACATCCGGGTCGGCGCGGACGCGCTGTGCCGCTGCGGTTCGCACGGCTGTCTCGCGGCCGTCGCGAGCGGGGGCGCCGTGGCCCGGCGGCTGGCCGAGAGCGGGGTGCCTGCCGCCTCCGGCGCGGACGTGCGGGATCTGCTGGCCGCCGGGCATCCCCAGGCGGCGGCGCTGGCCCGGGAGGCCGGGCGGCGGGTCGGCGACGTACTGGCGACGGTGGTGACCCTGTTGAACCCCGGGGTGCTGATGATCGCGGGCGATCTGGCCGGGACCCCCTTCCTCACCGGCGTCCGGGAACTCCTCTACCAGCGGGCGCTGCCGCGCTCCACGGCCCACCTCGAGGTCGTGACCTCCCGGCTGGGGGAGCGGGCCGCGCTCATAGGAGCGGGAGCGCTGGTCGTGGAACACCTCTACGCGCCGGAGCGGGCCGAGGAGCGACTGCGGGCGCTGGGCGTCTGACCTGGGCGTGTGACGTGGGTGTTTCCGGGTACCGGGAAGCGGTCCGCATGGTGAAATCCGGCGGGCTGTGGCAGCGTGATTCTCGCCACCCTTGATAAGGGTTGCGCTCAGATGAGCGGATCATGAGCGACTGCACTTCTCCAAAGGGTGGCACTGGGTGCCACCCTTTGATCGTTCACGGACCGAAATCAGACGTGCGGGATACCCGCTCATGTGAGCGAAAAACCCGCTCTCCGGAGGTGTATGTGTTCAAGAAGTGAAGGCATTTGCCGGTGCTGGCTTGCCAAGCCTTGACTTTCGATCCGCTGGCGGACGGGTGGTTACGGGCTCATGACGCACAAGTAGACGTACCCATGCGCCTTCGATCTGGGTATGTTCCTCGCCGTCAGGGCAGCCACCGTGGCCTCAAGGAGTCGAGACCCGTGTCGGAAAACACAGAACCCCACGTAGTGAAGTTCGTTTACGACTTCACCGAGGGCAACAAGGACCTCAAGGACCTCCTCGGCGGCAAGGGTGCCAACCTCGCCGAGATGACCAACCTCGGCCTGCCGGTCCCTCCCGGCTTCACCATCACCACCGAGGCCTGCAAGGTCTACCTGGAGAGCGGCGAGGAGCCCGCGGCACTGCGTGACGAGGTGAGTGCGCACCTCGACGCCCTCGAGTCCCGCATGGGCAAGAAGCTCGGCCAGCCCGACAACCCCCTCCTCGTGTCCGTCCGCTCCGGCGCCAAGTTCTCCATGCCCGGCATGATGGACACGGTCCTCAACATCGGCCTCTCCGACAAGTCGGTGCAGGGCCTGGCCAAGCAGGCCGGCGACGACCGGTTCGCCTGGGACTCCTACCGCCGCCTGATCCAGATGTTCGGCAAGACCGTCCTCGGCGTCGACGGCGACCTCTTCGAGGAGGCCCTCGAGGCGGCCAAGGAGGCCAAGAAGGTCACGGTCGACACCGACCTGGAGGCCGCCGACCTGAAGAAGCTGGTCACCAAGTTCAAGAAGATCGTCAAGGCGGAGGCCGGCCGGGACTTCCCGCAGGACCCGCGCGAGCAGATGGACCTCGCCATCAAGGCGGTCTTCGACTCGTGGAACGGCGACCGGGCCAAGCTGTACCGCCGCCAGGAGCGCATCCCGCACGACCTCGGCACGGCCGTCAACGTCTGCTCGATGGTCTTCGGCAACCTGGGCCCCGACTCCGGCACGGGCGTCGCCTTCACCCGTGACCCCGCCTCCGGCCACCAGGGCGTCTACGGCGACTACCTGCAGAACGCCCAGGGCGAGGACGTCGTCGCCGGCATCCGCAACACGGTCCCGCTCGCCGAGCTGGAGTCGATCGACAAGAAGTCGTACGACCAGCTCATGCAGATCATGGAGACGCTGGAGAACCACTACAAGGACCTGTGCGACATCGAGTTCACGATCGAGCGCGGTCAGCTGTGGATGCTCCAGACCCGCGTGGGCAAGCGCACCGCGGGCGCCGCCTTCCGCATCGCGACCCAGCTGGTCGACCAGGGCCTGATCGACGAGACGGAGGCGCTGCAGCGCGTCACCGGCGCCCAGCTGGCCCAGCTGATGTTCCCGCGCTTCGACGAGCAGGCGAAGGTCGACAAGGTGGCGCGCGGCATCGCCGCATCTCCTGGCGCCGCCGTGGGCCGGGCGGTCTTCGACTCCTACACGGCCGTCAAGTGGTCCCGCTCGGGCGAGAAGGTCATCCTGGTCCGCCGCGAGACGAACCCGGACGACCTGGACGGCATGATCGCGGCCGAGGGCATCCTGACGTCGCGCGGCGGCAAGACGTCCCACGCGGCCGTGGTCGCCCGGGGCATGGGCAAGACCTGTGTGTGCGGCGCGGAGGAGCTGGAGGTCGACACCAAGCGCCGCAGGATGACGGTCCCCGGCGGCCACGTCGTCGAGGAAGGCGACGTGATCTCCATCGACGGCTCGTCGGGCAAGGTCTACCTGGGTGAGGTCCCGGTGGTCCCGTCCCCCGTGGTGGAGTACTTCGAGGGCCGGATGCACCCGGGTGCGGACGACGCGGACGAGCTGGTCGAGGCGGTCCACCGCATGATGGCGTTCGCCGACCGCAAGCGCCGCCTGCGCGTGCGCGCCAACGCCGACAACGCCGAGGACGCGCTGCGCGCCCGTCGCTTCGGCGCCCAGGGCATCGGTCTGTGCCGCACGGAGCACATGTTCCTCGGCGAGCGCCGCGAGATGGTCGAGAAGCTGATCCTCGCGGACACCGAGAGCGAGCGCGAGGCGGCCCTGACGGAGCTGCTCCCCCTCCAGAAGAAGGACTTCGTCGAGCTCTTCGAGGCGATGGACGGCCTCCCCGTGACGATCCGTCTCCTGGACCCGCCGCTGCACGAGTTCCTCCCCGACATCACCGAGTTGTCGGTCCGCGTGGCCCTGGCCGAGTCCCGCCAGGAGCCGCACGAGAACGAGCTCCGCCTGCTCCAGGCGGTGCACCGCCTGCACGAGCAGAACCCGATGCTGGGCCTGCGCGGCGTGCGCCTGGGCCTCGTCATCCCGGGCCTGTTCACCATGCAGGTCCGCGCGATCGCCGAGGCGGCCGCGTCCCGCAAGTCGGCGAAGGGCGACCCGCGCGCGGAGATCATGATCCCGCTCGTCGGCACGGTGCAGGAGCTGGAGATCGTCCGCGAGGAGGCCGACAAGGTCATCGCGGAGGTCGAGGCGGCGACGGGTACGCAGCTGAAGCTGGCGATCGGCACGATGATCGAACTTCCCCGAGCCGCCCTCACGGCGGGCCAGATCGCCGAGGCGGCGGAGTTCTTCTCCTTCGGCACGAACGACCTGACGCAGACGGTGTGGGGCTTCAGCCGTGACGACGTCGAGGCCTCCTTCTTCACGGCGTACCTGGAGAAGGGCATCTTCGGCGTCAGCCCGTTCGAGACGATCGACAAGGACGGCGTCGGCTCCCTGGTGAAGTCGGCGGCGGAGGCGGGCCGGCGTACCCGCCCCGACCTCAAGCTGGGCGTCTGCGGCGAGCACGGCGGCGACCCCGAGTCCGTCCACTTCTTCCACGAGGTCGGCCTGGACTACGTCTCCTGCTCCCCCTTCCGCATCCCGGTGGCCCGCCTCGAGGCAGGCCGCGCGGCAACCCAGTCGGAGGGCAGCGACCACCGCTAGGCCCACAAACCCCGGAGCCGCCACCGGTCCCCGACCCTCACCGATCGGCGGCGGCTCCGGCGCACGAAGAGACGGCGGCACCCTGTGCGGGGGTGCCGCCTCTCTGCGCATCACCGGACCACCTGCAGGGCGCTGCGTGGGTGCGACCGGGAGCCGGCTGTCTGCGCCCACTCGCACAGGGGATCAGACCGGTGGCCGAGGACCTGCGTTCCGGCATCCGCCCCACGCACACGCCGGCGGTGATGCTCACGAAGTGGCGCTTCGGAAGAGAAGTACTTCCGGCCTGTGAACTCACGCCACGGTGCTCCTGTCTCCCGGCCCCGGTCGCCTGTCAGCTGCCGCCTGGGTTGCCCCTCGGGGAAGGGCCCTCCCTCTGGTTGTTGTCAGTGGACATTCCACTCTTGACTGCCATGTACTTTGCATCGCAAAGTTAGTCTCCAGCGGGCGGCCTTCTGGCGGTCCGCTCAGGAGCGCTGCCAAAGCGCCGGCCACAGGGGGACAGATGGGAACATCCGCACCGAGCAGCGCGGAATCGGAGTCGAAGGCGGCCGCGGCCGCCTTGTTGGCTGCCACGGAAGGCCTCCGGGCGAGGACCCGCACGCTGACCAACGGGGCATGGACTCCCCTCCTTGGCTTCGGGCTCCTTGCCCTGGCGGCCGTTCCGGTAGCCCGGTACGCCTTCAACTTCGGAGCCCACGGGCGCGACATCGGGTCCTATCCGGCCTTTGCCTACGCCGAGCTGACCGGCCTGTGCGTCGTCCACGAACCGGGAACCCCCTGTCTGAAGGGAGAGTTCGACGGAGCCGTCCTGCGCTTCGCCGCATGGGGCGTGTGGTTCGCGCTCCTCCCGCTTGCATGGTTCGTCTTCGCCCGCTGGTACCGCCTGCGTGGCGAGGCGCGGGGCGTCGTCCCCCGGCGCGGCATGTGGGTCCGCGTGACCGCCGCAGCCACCACTGTGATCACGACAGCTCTGGTGGCGTTGCTGTTCGGCAAGGACCAGCCGTGGGAGGCTGTGCTGCTGGAGAACAGCTACGCCTCCCCGTGGTACCTGGTCGGCATCGGACTCCTCGCCCTCGGCATTGCGGAACGCAGTTGGATCGCCGCGGCGGCCGGCACCGCTCACGCCCTGCTGCTCACGGGGTACCTGGGAGCCTCCTGGGGCAGTGGATGGCTTCCCTGGCAGCACCCCGCCCACCCTGGCTGGGCCGACGGACCGCAGGTCAAGGCCCTTCTGCTCGCTGCCGTCCTGCTCCTCGCCGGTCTGTGCGAGTGGACAGCGGTGCGCCGCCGGGGCGCGCCCGGTGTGGCAGTTGCGGGTACGGTCCTCTCATGAGCGTCGAAGACTCGACCGCTACGCAGGACGACCAAGAGGAACTGCATCCCACCCAGGCGCTGGACGACACCGTCCACCAGCGCGTGCGGCTCGGCGTCCTCACCGTTGCCCGCGAAGCCGACCGGGTCGAGTTCAGCTTCCTGAAGAAGCAATTGGCCGTCACCGACGGAAATCTCTCCCGGCACCTGAAGGTGCTGGAGGAGTCCGGAATGATCATCGTGGAGAAGGGTTACGCCGGTCGGCGCCCCCGAACGTGGGTAACCCTCACCCGTGAGGGTGCACAGGCCCTGGACGCCGAACTCCGGGCCCTACGTGCACTCGTGCTACGCCTTGAGGCTCCCCGTCCCGTGCCCACCACACCCGACACGTGATCACCGCTTCAGGAGATCTTGGCCCGCCGCTGCCTCCCGTGCCACTCGACTTCGCGGCGAATCGTGGTCATGCAGGTCAACGCCTTGCGTGATCCGACACGGCGAGCAGGTGGGGCGGTACCCGGTGTGGGTGCCGCCCCTTCGGCACTGCTGGCCCCTTTCGGAAGGCGCCCCGCCCCCTCTCAGAACGCGCCCTGGACGTTCACCGGCCCGACCTGGAAGAGGCCGGAGCAGGTCGTCCAGGGGGCCGGGACCAGGGTCGCCGTGCGGGAGGCCGGGGCGTAGACCCGCAGGTAGGTGCCGGTGCGCAGGCAGGGGCCGCCGATCGGGCCGTTGGTGGTGCGGACGACCGCCGAGGCCGTGTGGGCGGGGGCGAGCGTGACCGTGCCGTACGAGCGGCCGCTGTGGGTGGCGGCCGGGCCGATCTGGTGGTGGGCGGTGTCCAGCACGCTGACGCCCGGGTAGCCGCGCAGGGCGCAACTGGTCGCGCCGGTGTTGGTGAACCGGAGCGGCCAGTACAGCGACCCCGCCGCGCCTTCCTTGCTGCCCATGGCGAGGTACAGGTCGCTCACGGCACAGGTCCGGACCGTGGTCGAGGCCCGTGCCGCCGCCGGGGTCGCGCTCCACGCGGCCCCCGCGGCCGTGAGGCCCAGGAGGGCGGCGGTCAGTGCGGCGGCCGGGCCGCGCCTCGGGAGTGTCCGGAGGAGTCTCAGGGGGTACGGAATCTGGATCATGACAGATCCGCCTCCATCGGGCGAATGGGTGGATGAAGGTCAGTCACTGTGTTGGATGCACCGCGGGACGGAAAAGTTGTGCATCCTGCCCGGCGTCCCGCCCGGTGTTCCGTACGGCGTCCCGTCCGGGACGTTCCTTCCGGGTGCCCGCCGCTCCCTCCTGACACACGGCCGCAATGACCCTTTCGTAATCCACCCGCATGGTTGATCGTTGGGCCGTGCATCGATGACGAAGAGAACCGACGTCAGGGGGCACCGACGATGACGATGAGCCGTAGGGGAGTGCTGGTCGCGGGGGCCGGGGCGGCAGGCGCCGGATTACTCGCCGGCTGCGGGTCCAACACCGGGCGTGGGGGCGGCGACGCCCACGGGACGCAGCTGTCGCAGTGGTACCACCAGTACGGTGAGGCCGGGACCGAGCAGGCCGTGGAGCGGTATGCCGGCGCCTACCGCAAGGCCCGCGTCAGGGTGCAGTGGCGGCCGGGGAACTACGACCAGCAGACCGCCGCCGCCCTGCTCACCGACTCCGGACCGGACGTCTTCGAGGTCAACGGGCCGACGCTGGATCAGATCCAGGGCGGTCAGGTCGTCGACCTCACCGAGCTCGTCAAGGACGTCGAGGACGACTTCAACCCGGCCGTGCTCGCGCCCAAGACGTACGACGGCCGGGTCTGGGGCATTCCGCAGGTCGTCGACATGCAGATGCTCTACTACCGGAAGAGCCTGCTGCGGGACGCCGGGGTCGAGCCGCCGGACACGCTCGACGCCCTCGTGGACGCGGCGGGGAAGCTCACCAGCAGCAAGGTCAAGGGCCTGTTCCTGGGGAACGACGGGGGAGCCGGTGTGCTCGGCGGCACGCCCCTGTATGCCGCCGGGCTGCGGCTCGTCACCGAGGACGGCAAGGTCGGCTTCGACGATCCCGCCGCCGCCCGTACCCTCGGCAAGCTGCACCGGCTGTACGCCGACAAGTCCCTCCTCCTCGGCGCGCCCGCCGACTGGTCCGACCCGTCCGCCTTCACCCAGGGGCTGACCGCGATGCAGTGGTCGGGGTTGTGGGCGCTGCCGCAGATCCGGAAGGAGCTGGGGGACGACTTCGGAGTCCTGCCCTTTCCCGGGGACGGCGGCGACGGCCGGCCCTGTGTCCCCGTCGGAGCCTACGGCGCCGCCGTCAGCGGCCGCAGCAGGCACAAGGAGGCCGCCAAGGAGTTCGTGCGCTGGCTGTGGGTGCAACGCACCGACTACCAGGAGGACTTCGCGCTGTCGTACGGCTTTCACATCCCGGCCCGGATCTCCCTGGCCAGGAAGGCCGCCCAGTTGCGGTCGGGGGCCGCCGCCGATGCCGTGCGCTACACCACCGACCACGGCTACGCCCAGCCGCTGCTGTGGACCCCGGCCGCCCAGACCGCCTACCAGGACGCGCTCAGCCGGATCATCAGCGGCGGGGCGAGTCCGGAGGGCGAACTGCGGGCCGTCGTACGGAAGGCCGGCGCCGAGCTCGACCGCGTGAAGAGCACGAAGAAGGTGAAGAAGGCGTCGTGAGGCGGCGCAGGGCACTCTGGTTCTGGGTGTTCGTCGGGCCGTTCGCGCTCGGGCTCGCGCTGTTCACCTACGTTCCGCTGCTGTGGAGCGTGGGCCTGAGCTTCTTCGACGCGCACAACACCGTCACGCCCACGCACTTCGTCGGGCTGGACAACTACACGGCGATGCTGCAGGACGACGCGTTCGTCGGCAGCCTGCGGACCTTTCTCGTCTTCACCGCCTTCATCGTGCCGGTCACGTACCTTCTTTCCCTCTCCCTCGCCCTGATGGTCAACCGCCTGAGACGCGCCCGCGCGTTCTTCCGCTCGGTCTTCTTCCTCCCGGCCGCGTGCAGTTACGTCGTCGCCGCGCTGGTGTGGAAGATGTCGGTCTTCAACGGGGTGCGGTTCGGGCTCGCCAACACCGTCCTCGGGTGGATCGGCCAAGGCCCCGTCGCCTGGCTGGCCGGCACCGATCCGCCCTGGTACTGGCTGGTCATCGTGACCGTACGGCTGTGGCTGCAGGCCGGTTTCTACATGGTTCTCTTCCTGGCCGGGCTGCAGCGGATCGACCCGGTGCTGTACGAGGCGGCCGCCGTGGACGGAGCCCGGCCGGGCTGGACGGTGCTGCGCCACATCACCCTGCCGCAGCTGCGGGCCACCTCGGTCGGGGTGGTGCTGCTGCTCGTCGTCAACGCCTTCCAGGCCTTCGACGAGTTCTACAACCTGCTGTCGGACGCGCGGGGTTATCCGCCGTACGCCCGGCCGCCGCTGGTCTACCTCTACTACACCGCCCTCGGGCAGGGGCAGAACCTCGGGCTGGGCAGCGCGGGTGCGGTGATCCTCGCGCTGGTCATCGCGGTCGTCACGGTGGGGCAGGCGCGGTGGCTGCGGCTGGGAAGGACGGACGCCGATGGATGACGCCCTGGTTCGGGTGGGGCGGGCGCTGCGGGTGGTGCTGCTCGTGGTGCTGGCCCTGCTGTTCCTGATCCCCTTCTATCTGCTGGTGCGCAACGGCCTGTCCGGGGAGCGGGACATCACCTCGCCCGAATGGACCTTCTTCCCGGGCGAGTTGAGGTGGGGGAACGTCCGGGAGCTGTTCGAGGACCCGTCCGTACCGTTCGCCCGCTCGCTGCTGAACTCCGCGCTGATCGCCGTCGCGACCACGCTGGGCACCCTGCTCCTGGCGTCCCTGGCCGGTTACGGCCTCGCCCGCATCCCCTACCGGCACGCGAACAAGGTCCTCTACGGCATCCTCGGCACCCTGCTGGTACCGGCCGCCGTCACCTTCGTGCCCAGCTTCGTGCTGGTGTCGACGCTGGGCTGGATCTCCACGCTCCGGGGGCTGATCGTGCCGACCTTGTTCTCCGCCTTCGCCTGCTTCGTGTTCCGGCAGTACTTCCTCGGCTTTCCCAGGGAACTGGAGGACGCGGCGCAGGTCGACGGGCTCGGGTACTGGCGCACGTACTGGCTGGTCGTCGTGCCGAACGCGCGGCCGGTGTTCGCCGCCGTCGGGACCATCGTGTTCCTCGGTGCCTGGAACTCCTTCCTGTGGCCGCTGGTCATCGGGCAGGACCGGAACGCCTGGACGGTGCAGGTGGCACTGTCGTCGTTCACCACGTCCCAGGTGATCCGGCTGCACGAACTGTTCGTCGCGGCCGTCGTGTCGGTCCTGCCCCTGCTGCTGGTGTTCCTGTGCTTCCAGCGGTGGATCGTGGCGGGGGCGGAGCGCTCGGGGATCGACTGACCCCGAGCGTTCACAGCGTGGCGCCGCTGTCCACCACCAGATCGGTGCCGACGACCGAGGCCGCGTCGTCCGAGGCCAGGTAGAGGACGGCGGCGGCGACCTCCCGGGTGGTGGCGACGCGGCCGAGCGGGAGGGTGGCCCGCGCACGTTCGGCCCGGTCCGCCTCGGTCTCGCCGGAACGCAGGGACATGGAGGTCTCGGTGGCGCCGGGGCTGACCACGTTGATCCGGACGCCGTCCCGGATGTGGTCCAGTGCGGCGCCCCGGCTGAGTGCGGTCACGGCGGCCTTGGTCGCGGAGTAGGCGGCGGCTCCGGGGGAGGAGGTGTGCAGGCCGAAGGTGGAGGAGACGGTCACGATCGCGCCGCCCGCCGGCTGGGTGCGCATCCGGCGGATCTGCGCCCGGAGGGCCAGGAAGACGCCGGTGACGTTGGTCGCGAGCTGGGTGTGCCACTCCTCCTCCGGGAGGTCCGTGATCGGCTGCCCGCCGCGGAAGACACCCGCGTTGTTGACCGCCACGTCGAGCGAGCCGAAGGCCTCGACCGCGGCCCGGACCAACGCCTCCGCGTCCTCGGCGCGAGAGACGTCGGCGCTCACCGCGAGGGCCTTGCCGCCCTGCTCCTCGATCAGCCGGACGGTCTCCGCCAGGGGATCGGGCCGCCGGCCGGCGACGACCACCTGGGCCCCTTCGGCGGCGAAGGCGCGGGCGACGGCCCGGCCGATGCCGGACCCGGCGCCGGTGACGAGGGCCGTCCGGCCGGTGAAGCGAGCCATGGGGATCTCCTTTACTTGAACGATCGGTTCAGTATGGGGGCATGAAAAACGCCCTCCGGACGGAGGGCGTTCGTCAGTCGAGCAGCGCCAGCGCCTGCTCCGCCGCGTCCCGTACCCGGGCCGGGTCCGCCGACGCCTTGCCGACGACCCGCAGGCCCTGCATCAGCACCAGCAGCGTGCGGGCCAGGGCGAGCGGATCGCGGTCGGCCGGCAGTTCGCCCTGGTTCTGGGCGCGGACCAGAGTGGAGTGCAGCAGCGTCTCCAGGTGGTCCCAGTTGCGCTCGACGCGCCGGGCGGCGGCCGGGTCGTGCGGGGCCAGTTCGGCGGCCGTGTTGGTGATCAGGCAGCCGTTCAGCCGCAGCCGCTCGTCGGCCGCCTCCGCCGCGTACCGCCGTACGACCGCCCGCACGGCCGGCAGGGCGGCGCCCGGCCGGGACAGCTCCCGCACGATCCGGCCGAGCCCCGACTCCTCGTAGCGCTCCAGCGCCTTGAGGTACAGCTCGTGCTTGTTGCCGAAGGTCGCGTACAGGCTCGCCCTGCCGATGCCGAGGCGCTCGACCAGGTCGGCCATCGACGTCGCCTCGTAGCCGCGGCGCCAGAACAGCTCCAGGGCTGACTGCAGCGCGGCGTCCGGATCGAACTCCTTGGTCCTGGCCACGCGCCGCAGCCTAGGCTTTTCTGGAACGATCGGTCAAGCAAACCGGGGCAGAGGTCAGGCCGCCCGCACCTCGTAGGCGGCCACCCGCACCTCCTCGTCGTCCAGGCACTCCCCGCTGACCAGGTCGAAGCGCTGCTTGAGCAGGGGCGAGGCGACGAAGGGGCGGTTCCGGTGGGTGCCGGTCAGGCCGCGGGAGAGGACGGCCGCGCCGGTGAAGGGGTCGCGGTTGTCGACGGCGTACAGGCGGTCGGCGCGGTCCCGGAAGAGGGCCACCTGGCGGCCGTCCGGCAGCAGGGCGGCCACCCCGCGGCCCGGGGTGAGCGCGCTCAGGTCGCAGGCCGTGAACCAGTCGTCGTCGGCGAGCCGGAGCTGGACCTTCAGGTCGGTGGTCTCGACAGCCAGGGTCATCGGGCGCTTCCTTCCAGGACGTCGTCGGCGGGCCGCAGGCCGATGTTCAGCAGCGGCAGGTCGGGCTTGATCTGGTCGCGCTCGGGGACGAAGGCGACGACCGGGTCCGGGGTGTCCGGGGCGTTCACGAAGGACACGAACCGGGCGAGCCTTTCGGGGTCGTTGATGGTCTCCGCCCACTCGTCGCGGTAGTGGGAGACATGCGCCCGCATCAGCTGCTCCAGGTCGTCGCAGATGCCGAGCGAGTCGTGCACCACCACGTCCCGTACGTGGTCCAGGCCGCCCGGGATCCGCTCCAGCCACACGCTGGTGCGCTCCAGGCGGTCGGCGGTGCGGATGTAGAACATCAGGAACCGGTCGATCAGGCGGACCAGTTCGGCGTCGGACAGGTCCTGGGCCAGCAGGTCCGCGTGGCGCGGGGTGGCGCCGCCGTTGCCGCCGACGTACAGGTTCCAGCCGCCCACGGTGGCGATCACCCCGAAATCCTTCGACTGGGCCTCGGCGCACTCGCGCTGGCAGCCGGAGACCGCCGACTTCAGCTTGTGCGGGGAGCGCAGTCCCCGGTAGCGCAGCTCCAGGTCGATGGCCATCCTGACGGAGTCCTGCACGCCGTAGCGGCACCAGGTGGAGCCCACGCAGGACTTCACCGTGCGCAGCGCCTTGCCGTAGGCGTGCCCGGACTCGAAGCCGGCGTCCACCAACCGGGCCCAGATCAGCGGAAGTTGCTCGACCCGCGCGCCGAACATGTCGATGCGCTGACCACCGGTGATCTTCGTGTAGAGGCCGAAGTCCCGGGCGATCTCGCCGATCACGATCAGCTTCTCGGGCGCGATCTCGCCGCCGGGGATGCGCGGCACGACCGAGTACGAGCCGTTCTTCTGCAGGTTGGCCAGGAAGTGGTCGTTGGTGTCCTGCAGGGCCGCCTGCTCGCCGTCCAGGACATAGCCGCTCGCGCCGATCGCCGGGGCGAGGGAGGCGATGATCGAGCCGACCGCCGGCTTGCAGGTCTCGCAGCCGTCGCCGCCCCGGGCGCCCTCGCGGCCGTAGCGGTCCAGCAGCTCCTGGTACGACGTGATGCGCAGCGCGAGGACGATCTCGTACAGCTCCTCGCGGGTCTGGGCGAAGCAGCCGCACAGGCCCTTGTCGACCTCGACGCCGGACGCCTCCAGCTCGGCGTTGACGAGCTGGCCGAGCACCTTGACGCAACTGCCGCAGCCGGTACCGGCCTTG
This sequence comes from Streptomyces barringtoniae, assembly GCF_020819595.1. Lineage (GTDB taxonomy): Bacteria > Actinomycetota > Actinomycetes > Streptomycetales > Streptomycetaceae > Streptomyces > Streptomyces barringtoniae. Next base: position 349,609 of record NZ_JAJHNP010000006.1, on the reverse strand, counting down.
GTGCACTTCTTCACCTCGGGCACGGTGGTGCACTCGTGCTCCGTCACCGCGCCCCGGACGGCGCCCTTGCTGACGTTGTGGCAGGAGCAGATGATCGCCTCGTCCGGGAGCGCGGACGGGCCGAGCTGGGCCCCCGAGTCGGCTCCGGCGGGCAGGACGAGCGACTCGGGGGAGATGGGGGGCACCGAGCCGGTCAGGGCGCGCAGGGTGCCGTACGCGTCCGCGTCGCCGACCAGGATGCCGCCGAGCAGCGTGCCGTCCGGGCCGATGACCAGCTTCTTGTACAGGCCGGCGCGGGAGTCGGAGTAGACGACGTCCAGGCAGTCCGCGGTGGTGCCGTGGGCGTCGCCGAAGGACGCCACGTCCACGCCGAGCAGCTTCAGCTTGGTGGACAGGTCGGCGCCGACGAAGGCGGCTTCGTCGGAGGCGATCGTCGCCGCGGCCGTCTGCGCCTGCTCGTAGCCGGGGGCCACCAGGCCGTACACCCGGCCGTCCGCCGCCAGCGCGCACTCGCCGATCGCGAAGACGTGCGGGTCGGTCACGGTACGGCACTGCTCGTCCACCGTGATGCCGCCGCGCTCGCCGACCGTCAGGCCGCAGTCCCGGGCCAGCTGGTCGCGGGGGCGGACCCCGGCGCTGAACACGACCATGTCGGTGGGCAGTTCGGAACCGTCGGACAGCTTCATGCCGGTGACCGTGCCGGAGGCGTCCGTGACGATCTCCTGCGTGCCCACGCCCGTGTGCACGCTCAGGCCCATGCCCGCGATGGTCCGCAGCAGCGCCGCGCCACCGCCCTCGTCGACCTGCACCGGCATCAGACGCGGCGCGAACTCCACGATGTGGGTGGCCAGTCCGAGTCCCTTCAGCGCACCGGCCGCCTCCAGGCCGAGCAGGCCGCCGCCGACCACGGCGCCGGTCGTCGCCCTCGTCCTCGCGTACTCCTCGATGGCGAGGAGGTCCTCGATGGTCCGGTAGACGAAACAGCCGGTGGCGTCCTTGTTCGGCACCGGCGGCACGAACGGGTAGGACCCGGTGGCCAGCACGAGGGTGTCGTACGCGAAGACCCGGCCGGACCGGGCGGTGACCGTCCTCGCCTCGCGGTCGATCGTCTCCGCCGGGTCGCCGACGTACAGCTCGATGCCGTGGTCCTCGATGAACCCCATGTCGGTCATGGAGAGGTCCTCGGCGGTCCTGCCCGAGAAGTACGAGGTGAGGGCGACGCGGTCGTACGCGGGACGCGGCTCCTCGCACAGCACGACCACGCGGTGCGTGGCGGTCAGGCCGCGCTCGGCCAGCGCTTCGAGGAAGCGCTGGCCGACCATGCCGTGGCCGACGAGCACGATCGTGGGGGTCGCCCCCGGGGCGGTGGTCATCAGGAGCCTCCGTCATTGGTGAGCAGGTGGAGCAGGGGGCCGCCGTCGGAGGGGAGCGGCTCTGCTCCCTCCCAGGCGCGGGCGAGCGCGCCGACGGTGCCGAGTTCGCCGACGAGGACCCCGCCGACCAGGCGGTCCTCGCGGACGACGACCTTGCGGTAGGTGCCGCGGGTGGCGTCGGCGAGGCGTACGACGTCGTCGCCGGGGCGCGCCTCGGTCTCGCCGAACGCGGCCAGGTCGAAGGGGGAGCCCGGGCCGGTGAGGGTCAGCCGGGTCAGGGAACGGGTGCCGCAGTAGCGGGCACCGGGGTTGCCCGCGAGCAGCTCGGCGAGGGCGTCGGCCTGTTCCACGGCGGGTGCGGCCAGGCCGTAGACCGTGCCGTCGTGCTGGACGCAGTCGCCGACGGCGTGGATGTGCGGGTCGGAGGTGCGCAGTTCGTCGTCGACGAGGATGCCGTGGTGCACGGCGAGACCGGCCTGTTCGGCGAGTCCGGTGCGCGGGCGCACCCCGCAGGCGAGGACGACGAGGTCGGCGTCGAGGGCGTATCCGTCGGAGAGTTCCACCGAGCGGACGGCGCCCGCGACGCAGCGCACGTCCCGTACCCGGCACTCGGTGTGCACCTCGACGCCCAGGCCGGTCAGGTGCCGCAGCACCAGCCGGGAGGCGTCCGGGTCGAGCTGGCGTTCCATGATCCGCTCGGCCTGCTGGGCGAGGACCACCTGGGCGCCGCGCACGGCGAGCGCGCGGGCGGCGGACACGCCGAGCAGCCCGCCCCCGATGACGACGGCGCGCACACCCGGCCGGACCGCCTTGGCCAGCCCCAGGCAGTCGTCCATCGTGCGGAAGGCGTGGACGCCCTCGGGGAGTTGGTGGTCCGGGGTGAACAGACCGCGCAGGGGCGGCAGCACGGGGTTGGAGCCGGTGGCGAGCACCAGTGTGTCGTATGCGATCGAGGCGCCGTCGGCGCACTCGACGGTCCGGGCCCCCCGGTCGATACGGGTGACCCGGGCGCGCAGCAGGCCCTCGGGCGCCGGCAGGCCGATCACCTCGGGGGCGTACCGTCCGGCCAGCACCTCGGCGAGCAGCATCCGGTTGTACGGCAGGTGCTCCTCCTCGCCGACGAGCAGCGCGGGCGTGCCCAGCTCGCCGAGCCGCCGGGCGAGCCGTGCGCCCGCGAGGCCGGCGCCGATCACCACCACACGCGTATTCGAGGTCATGCACTTGAGCGTGCGGTCCCGACGTTACCCGGCCGCATCACGCCTGTTTCCCGTGAGGAACGCTGCCCTCAGCGGGGCCGTGCAGGGGGTGTGAGGGGTCCGTGCGGGCGCCGGGGCGGGCTGTGAGGCCGTGAGTCGTCAGCGGCTCCCGGTCAGGTGGGCGAACACCACCACGTTGCCCTGGTAGCCGGTGGCCTTCGAATAGCCGCCGCCGCAGGTGATCACGCGGAGTTCGGGGCGGGGCGCCGCGCCGTAGACCTTCTCGTCGGGGAAGTTGTTCGCCGCGTACACCTTCACCGCGTCGACGGTGAACACGGCCACGGAGCCGTCGCGGCGGTCCACCTCGATGCGGGCGCCGCGTTTCAGCGCGCCCAGGTCGTAGAAGACGGCGGGGCCCTCGGCGTTGTCGACATGGCCGGCGACGATCGCGGTGCCTGTCTCGCCGGGTACGGTGCCGGCCTCGTACCAGCCGGCCAGGTTCTTGTTCTGGGCCGGGGGTGCGGCCAGGCTGCCGGAGCGGGTCAGGGCCAGGCCCGTCAGCGGGGCGTTCACGCGGATCGCTGGGATGCGGATGCGGGTGGGCATGGAGGGGGCGAGGGCGGGGGCCGCGAGCGGCTCGCGCCCCGGTTCCGGGCGCCCCTCGGCCATGGCGGGCTGTGGCGGCGTGTGCGTCCCCGCGCTGCCGCCCAGCAGCCACACCCCGGAGCCGAGGGCCACGACGGTGACCGCGGCTATCGCGGTGTCGCCGAGCCTGTCGCGGTTGGTTCTGCTGCGCATACGAACCCTTCTCCCGGGGGTGGACCCCGAATGCCCGGGGGCCGGACCCCGAAGACCGGGGGGAGGCCCCGAATACGCCGGGGGCGGACCCCGAATGCCCGGGGGCAGGCCCCGAATGCCCGGGGGCAGGCCCCGAATGCCCGGGGGCAGGCCCCGAATACCGGGGGCGGACCCGAAAGACCCCGGGGTGGACCCCCAGGGCCCTGGGGCTGGACCCCGAACGCCCGGGGCAGGCCCCGAGTGCCCGGGGCGGACCTCGAGTGCCCGGGGGCCGGGCCTCGAACGCCGGGGCTGGTCCCCGAATGTCCGGGGCTGGACCCCGAACGCCCTGAGGCGGACCTCGAGTGCCCGGGGGCCGGACCTCGAACGCTCGGGGTGGACCCCGAGTGCCCGGGGGCGGACCCCGAAGGCCCGGGGGCCGGACCCCGGATGGCCGGGGATGGGGCGCCCTTGGCCCCCTCCCCCTCCGGGTCGCGAGGGGCATCGGACCCGGAGGGGGCGGGATGTGCGGTACCGGACGACGGACAGCGGAGGGTGTCCGTCAGATCCCGTCGCCTCTCGCCCGGCGATGCAGGAGCCAGGTACCGCCCGCGGCGGCGACGGCCAGCGCCGCCACACCCGCCGCGGTTTTCACGGGGTCGGTGCCGAGTGCGCCGCCGCCGACCCCCGTCTTCACGCTTCCTCGCGGCTGCACCTGCTCGTGCGCCGCGCTCAAGGCCACCACCAGGTCGCCGGTCACCTGCCGCTTGCCCACGGCACACTTGGCGACGATCTCGTACGTCCCCGGCTGCGCGCTCTCCGGGACCTGGAACTGCCCGATCGCCTCGCCGTTGTGCGAGCTGGGCGCCAGCGTGAAGGTGCCGGCGCCGACCGCGCTCGCGTCCCCGACCGCCGAGCCCCTGTCGCCGCACGCGGCGGTGTTCGCCGAGACCTGGGCGCCGGGCACCACGCTGGAGGGGTACAGGTCCAGGCTGCCGGTGCCGGCCCTGGCGGGTGCCGCGGCCGCCACGACGAGCGCGGTACCGGCCAGCAGACGGGCGATGCGTCGCATGGTGCTCCCCAGGTCTCGCGTCTCGGTCTGTCCCTTACCGAGGTAAGTCGCAGTCCGGCAGTCGCGCTCCCTGATGGCCCGTCAGAATTGCGGTGAACGGGTGTCCCGCCGACCCCCCACACGGCCTAGCCGCCGCCGGATTCCGTCAGGTCACAGGCGTACGAGGGCCCCAGAGGAATGACCGGTATGAAGAAAACACGAATGGAGCGACGCCGTCCGTTGCACGGGTGACGGCAGGGGCGGCGCAGCAGACCGCGGCCGCCCCGGAACCATCGCCGGGGCGGCCGCGGCCCGTCGTACCCGATGCGGGCTCAGTTCACGTTGACGGCGCTCCAGGCCGCCGCCACCGCGTTGTACTCCGTGCTGCCCGCGCCGTACAGGTCCTTCGCGGCGTTCAGCGTCGCCGTCCTCGCGCCCGCGTAGTTCGTGGAGGAGGTCATGTAGACCGTCAGCGCCCGGTACCAGATCTTGCCGACCTTGTCCCGGCCGATGCCGGTGACCGTGGAGCCGTTGGAGGTGGGGGAGTCGTAGCTGACGCCGTTGATGGTCTTCGGGCCGCTGCCCTCCGCCAGCAGGTAGGCGAAGTGGTTGGCGACGCCGGAGGAGTAGTGGACGTCGAGGTTCCCGACCGACGAGCTCCAGTAGTCCGCCGAGTTGCCGTCCTTGGACGGCTTGTCCATGTAGCGCAGGGCGGTGTGGCCGAAGCCGGACTTCACGATCTTCTCGCCGATGAGGTAGTCACCGGGGTCGGACGGGTTGTTCGCGTACCACTCCACCATCGTGCCGAGGATGTCCGAGGTGGCCTCGTTGAGGCCGCCGGACTCGCCGGAGTAGGTCAGCGCGGCCGTCTTGGAGGTGACCCCGTGGGTCATCTCGTGCCCGGCGACGTCGAGGGCGACCAGCGGCCCGAAGGTGGTGCCGTCCCCGTCGCCGTACGTCATGCAGAAGCAACTGTCGTCCCAGAAGGCGTTGTTGTAGTTGCTGCCGTAGTGGACACGGTTGTACGAGCCCTTGCCGTCGCCCCCGATGCCGTTGCGCCCCTGGACGTTCTTGTAGTAGTCCCAGGTCGTGTTGGTGCCGTACTGGGCGTCGACGGCGGCCGAGGCGCGGTCGGAGGTGGTGCCGGTGCCCCAGTGGTTGTCGGCGTCCGTGAACAGGTCCGCGGGCGCCCGGCTGAAGCAGATGCCGAAGAAGCACAGGTCCGTCTTGCCCTCGGCGTCACCGGTGTAGGTGTTGCCGCGCGTCGGGTCCTTGAGCTGGTACGACGATCCCGACTGGGTCGTCTCCAGCGGCACCGTCCCGCTGTACAGCGACTTTCCGTCGCCGGCGGCGGTCTCGATGCTGTCCCAGGCGTCGATCTGGCGGCCGGTGCGGGCGTCGGTCAGCACGGTACGGGCGACCGGGTTGCCGAGCGAGTCCAGGCCGACCGCGTTGGTGCGCCAGGCGAGCCTCGGGGTGCCGTGCAGGGCGTCGACGATCAGCTCGGGCTTGGCCTTGACCTGCTTGAGCGCGTCCCCGAGGTTGGCGGCGCGCAGGGCGTTCACGGCGAGGTCGGCTGCCTTGGGGGCCGAGATCTCCGGGAGGATCGAGCCGAGGGATATCGGGCTGCGGGTGGCCCGGTTCGCGCTGCGGTAGGTGCCGTTCGGAGCCAGGTGGACCACGAAGTCGCCGCCCAGCACGGGCAGTCCGTGGTAGGTGCGGTCGTAGCGGACGTGCTGGGTGCCGTTCCTGTCCACGATCACGTCGCGGACGCTGGTGTCCTCGGCGGGGGTCAGGCCCAGGCTCGCGGCGTGGGCCAGGAGTGCCGACGCCGCGTTCTGGATCGCGGTGGCCCTGGTCGGTCTGGCGTCGGCGTGGGCGGCGGGGGAGAGGGTCACTGACAGCAGGGTCGCGGTGGTGACGGCGACACCGGCGGTGGTGGCGAGACGACGGGATCCTCGGACGTGCTGGCGTATCCGGCTCATGGATCTCCTCGGGGAAGCGCCCGTCAAGGCGTGGGGGCGGCGCTGATGTCCCCAGTGATTTAAGGGGCCCTGACATGTCATGTCCATAGCCCCTTCATGGAGATGTGTGTGGAGCCGAAGGGGGTAGAGAATCGTTTCCGTGATCAGCGAGGAGAACGAGAACCACCCTGAGGAGCCCGGAACGCCGCTGCCGTTCTTCGTCTACGGCACCCTCCGCCCCGGCGAGGCCAACCACGACCTGTTCCTGCGGGGCCGCACCACGTCGGAGGAACCGGCCCGCCTGCGGGACGCCGCGCTGTACGACGGCCCCGGCTACCCCTACGCCGTGGACCGGCCGGGCGGTGAGATCCGGGGCGAACTGGTCACCGCCCGGCGGGAGTCGTACGCCGGCCTGCTCGCCGCCCTGGACCGCCTGGAGGAGTACACGCCGGGCGACCCCCGCAACCTCTACGTACGCGCGGCCCGCAACGTCCTGCGCACCGCCGACGGCACGACCGCCCTCGCCTGGGTCTACCTGGCCGCCCCGCCCGTCGCCGCCCGCCTCCGTGCCACCGGCACCCCCATCGAGGGCGGCGACTGGCTGTCCCGGCGCTGAGTCAGGCGAGCAGCCTCAGGCCCTCCGGCACCACGATCCCGAACTCCTCCTCCGCCACGCGCCGCGCCTCCGTCTCGTCCGTGATTCTGCGCTCGGTGACCGTGCCGCCGGCGCCGGTCTCGGTCAACCGGTCGCCGTCCAGGGCGAGATGGCGCTCGGCGGTGGTCCGCTGGAGGTACGGGCGCCTGGTGAAGGGGGAGCGGGGGTTGGTGCCGACGTGCCAGTTGAACACCTCGTAGTCCGGGGCGGCGAACGGCTCCAGGGTGAACGCGTACTGACCCACCCAGCCCTGCTCCTGGCGGTCGTACACCTGCAACTCCAGCAGTTCCAGCGGCCCTTCGAGCGGTCCCTCGGACGGCCGCGCGATCAGCCGGTGCCGGCGTCCGGCTCCTTCGGACTCGGTGCCGGTGGTCAGCGGGATCGGGGTCAGGAGGGATCCGGACGCGCCGAAACCCACGTCCGCCAGATACGGCTCGGCTTCGCCCGGGACCTCGACCCGCAGCATCATGTGCGTGCGCGGCCGGCTCCAGGGCGTCGGGGCGCCCAGGACCACCCGCCCGGCCAGCCCGCAGACCGGGAAGCCGAGCGCCTCCAGGGCGAGCCACAGGAGGGTGTTGTGCTCGTAGCAGTAGCCGCCGCGCCGCCCGTGGACCATCTTGGCCGTGAGGTCACCGGGCGCCAGCGAGGGCGCCCGGCCGCTCAGCGGGTCCAGGTTCTCGAACGGCAGGGACAGGGCGTGGGCCAGGTGGATGCCCCGCAGCGTCCCCAGGCCGGGCCGCCGGCCGCCCTGCCAGCCGATACGCTCCAGGTAGGCGCTCAGGTCGAACCCGTCCATGTCAGCCATACCGGCAATCTACGTCGGCCGGGCACCCTGACGCGCAGCCGCCGGCGTTCGGGACGAGGTGCCCGGGGACGCCGCCGTCTCCACCCGCACCGCGCACGACTTGAACTCCGGCATCCGGGACGTGGGGTCGAGTGCCGGGTTGGTCAGGGTGTTGGCGCGGCCCTCGCCGGGCCAGTGGAAGGGCATGAAGACGGTGTCCGGGCGGATGGCGGAGGTGATCCGGGCGGGGGCGGTCGCCCGGCCCCGGCGGGAGGTCACGGTCACCGGATCCCCGTCTGCGGCACCGATCCGGGCCGCGAGCCGGGGGTGCAGTTCCACGAAGGGGCCGGGAGCGGCGGCGTTCAGCTCGGTCACCCGCCGGGTCTGGGCGCCCGACTGGTACTGCGCGACCACCCGGCCGGTGGTCAGCAGCAGCGGGTACTCGGCGTCCGGTTCCTCCGCCGTCGCCCGGTGCGCCACGGCGACGAACCGGGCGCGGCCGTCGTCGGTGGCGAACCGGTCGAGGAAGAGGCGGGGGGTGCCCGGGTGGGCCTCGTCCGTGGCGTCCTCCGCCGGCTCCGGGCACGGCCAGAACACCCCGTTCTCCCTGGCCAGCCTCCCGTAGGTGATCCCCGAGTAGTCCGCCGGGCCGCCCGCGCTCGCCCGGCGGAGTTCGTCGAAGGCCTCCTCCGGTTCGGTCGGGAAGCCCTTCTCCACGCCGAGGCGCGCGGCCAGCTCGTGCAGGACGTACAGGTCGCTGTGGACGCCGGGCGGCGGGGTGACCGCCCGGCGGCGCAGCAGGACCCTGCCCTCCAGGCTGGTCGTCGTGCCCGACTCCTCCGCCCACTGCGTCACCGGCAGGACCACGTCCGCCAGCTCTGCCGTCTCCGACAGTACGACGTCACAAACGGCCAGGAAGTCGAGGGACTTGATGCGCTCCTCCACGTGAGCCGCGCGCGGCGCCGACACCACCGGGTTGGAGCCCATCAGCAGCAGCGCCCTGATGTCCGTGCCGAGGGCGTCGAGGAGTTCGTACGCGCTGCGTCCGGGGCCGGGGAGCGTATCCGGGTCGACGCCCCACACTCCGGCCACGTGCGCCCGTGCCGCCGGGTCGTCCAGCTTGCGGTAGCCGGGCAACTGGTCGGCCTTCTGGCCGTGTTCGCGGCCGCCCTGCCCGTTGCCCTGCCCGGTCAGACAGCCGTACCCGGACAGCGGGCGGCCCGCCCGGCCGGTCGCCAGGCACAGGTTGATCCACGCGCCCACCGTGTCCGTCCCCTTGGACTGCTGCTCCGGCCCGCGTGCGGTGAGCACCATCGCCGACTCCGGCTCGCAGAACAGCCGTACGGCCTCGCGCAGTTGCGGGACGGACACCCCCGTGATCCGCTCCACGTGCTCCGGCCAGTGCGCCATCGCCGCCGCGCGCGCCTGCTCCCAGCCCGTCGTCCGCTCCCGGATGTACTCCTCGTCCGTCCGCCCCTCCGCCACCACCAGGTGCAGCAGGCCGAGGGCCAGGGCGAGGTCGGTGCCGGGGCGGGGAGCCAGGTGCAGGTCCGCCTGCTCGGCCGTCCTCGTCCGGCGCGGGTCGACGACGATCAACGTGCCGCCGTTCTCCCGCAGTTCGGTGAAGAAGCGCAGGGACGGCGGCATGGTCTCCGCGAGGTTCGAACCGACGAGGATCACGCAGCCGGTCTTCGGGATGTCCTCCAGGGGGAAGGGCAGACCCCGGTCGAGACCGAACGCCCTGGTGCCCGCCGCCGCGGCCGAGGACATGCAGAACCGGCCGTTGTAGTCGATCTGCGAGGTGCCGAGCACCACCCGGGCGAACTTCCCGAGCGTGTACGCCTTCTCGTTCGTCAGCCCGCCCCCGCCGAACACGCCCACCGCGTCCGCGCCGTGCTCCTGCCGTATGGTCCCGAGCCGCTCGGCGATCCGGTCCAGCGCCTCGGGCCAGCCCGCCTCGGCCAGCCGGCCCCCGGAGCGCACCAGCGGCGAGGTCAGCCGTACCGCCGGCGACAGCACCTCGGCCGCCGTACGGCCCTTGCCGCACAGCGCGCCCCGGTTCACCGGGAAGTCCGTCCGCTCGGTCACCTCGACGCCCCCCTGCGGCAGGGGCATGATGTTCATCCCGCACTGCAAGGCGCAGTACGGGCAGTGGGTGGGCGTCGAGGCGATCGGTTCCATGCCGCCAGCGTGCGTCGGGCGTGTTACGGCCCCGACCGCTTCCGGTTACACGCCCGGCACGGCGGCCTCCCCGCCGGGCCGGTGACGCCGTGAGGTCCCTACTGCCGGCTCAGTGAGCGGCTGACGCCCGCCGCGATCGTCGTCGCCAGCACCCAGCCGGTGACGATCAGCAGATACGACAGCCACTGGTACCACCCGCGCGGCGCGTACGCCCCCTCCTGGCCGAAGTCGATGATCGGCAGCAGCAGGTCGAGCGTGTAGAAGAGCGGGTTGAACGCGGGCGCCTCGGCGGGCTTGAGCGCGGGCGGATGGTGCAGGGCGAAGGCGAGCGTGCCGGTGCACAGCAGGAGCAGCAGCCAGCCCGCGGCCCGCATCGGGCGGAAGCCGTAGCCGACGGCCGCGTCCTGGAGAAAGCCCCACAGCCGGGCGTACGGCGGCAGGGTACGGCGGTGCCGGCGGAGCTTGGCCAGCTGGACGGTGCGTGCGGCGGCTTCGTCGCCCACCGTGCGGTAGGCCGTGGTGAGCTGCTCGTAGGGCTGCGGAAGGTAGCCGTCCGGCTCGCGTTCCAGCAGCGGAAGACGCTGCTCGGCGGTCAGGTGCGGGGTCAGGACGCGGTAGCCGAGCCCGTCGAGCTGGACCTGCCGGGGCCACACCCCGGGCGGCACGTGCAGCAGGTCGAGCTGGGCCCGGCGCAGATTGACCGCTCCCACGATGGGCGCGGCCTCGCGCAGCCACAGCTCCCCGATGACACTGCTGCTGGCGCGCAGGGCCTGGCCGCCCGGGTTGGACAGGCGGGCGTGGGCGAGGTTGAGCTGACGGGGAATCCTGGCACCGGCCAGATTGACCCGGCCGTGGGTCCGCAGCCGCATGGCGTGCAGGTCGGTGCCGACCGTCAGGACCTCGGCGTGCAGGGCGGAGCCGCCGGGGGCGTTCAGCTCGGCGTCGTTGAGATTTACCTGTCCGCCGACGACCGCCCCGTTCAGGTGCACCTTTCCGTGCGCGACCAGTCCCGGGGCCCACACGTCGGTGGCCACCTCGGCGTGGTTGAGCTGGAGCACGGGCTCCTCGGGGACCTCGCCGGGACTGCCGAGCCGCGCACCGCCCGCGAAGAACGCCCCGGCCAGCTTCGCCCCCTGGAGCCGTACCGGCCCCGTGATCCGGCAGCAGCTGATCCGCACGACCCCTTCGGCGCGCAGGTTCCCGGCCGTCAGCCCCGGCAGCACCGAGTCGCTCAGGACCAGCGCGACGACCCGCGCCCCGTACAGTTCGGGCGCCTCCTCGAAGTGGCAGAAACGCAGCCGGACCGGATGGCTGACCGTGCCGTACTTGAGGTCCAGCCGCCCGGTGACGCGCGCGCCCCACACCTTCAGCCCGGCGATCCGCCCCTCCCGCACCGGCCCGTCCAGCAGCAGCTCGCGCAGCACCTCCGCCCGCAGTGTTCGCTCCGGGCCCCATGAGGCGCCCTGCGCGGGGTCCTCGTCGTCGCCCTCCCGGAAGTCGACCCCTTCGCCGAACGGGAAGGCGTCCCGGACGCGGCGCTCGGCGGGTGTCAGGTCCGTGATCTCCATGTTCAGTCCCGCGCCGCCGTCAGCGCCTCGGTGACGCCGTGCTCCCGCGGCCCGAGGAAGGTCGGATCCGGACGGAACACCGCGTCCAGCACCGCCTTGCCCGCCGCGAACACCTCGCGTGTCCCGCCGTAGTACCAGGTCACGTCGTGCTTGGCGTCGACCCCGACCCCGTACGAGTCCACGCCCGCCGCCTCGCACAGCGCCACCGCACGCCGGATGTGAAAACCCTGGCTGATCAGCACAGCCCGGTCCACACCGAAGATCTTCTTGGCCCGCACACAGGAGTCCCAGGTGTCGAACCCGGCGTAGTCACTGACGATCCGCCGGTCCGGCACCCCGTGCTTCTTCAGGTAGGCACGCATGGCGTCGGGCTCGTCGTAGTCCTTGCGGCTGTTGTCCCCGGTGACGAGCACGACCTTGATCCGCCCCGCCCGGTACAGCCGCGCCGCAGCGTCCAGCCGGTGCGCCAGATACGGCGACGGCTCCCCGTTCCACAGCCCCGCGCCGAAGACGACCGCGACGGGTGCCGGCGGGGCGTCCGCCGTCGTGCGCAGCCGGTCCGCCGTGGACACGAACAGCCAGGTCGCCGGCAGCAGCGCCAGCACACACCCGGCCATCACGGCCTGCACCAGCCGCCGCTGCCCGGTGCGGGTGCGCGGCAGCCGCGGTCGACGGATCTTCATACGGCCCCCCAGGGATCGGTTCCGACCGGTTCCGACCATGGAGGACGCCACCGGCGGCCGTCCGGTTCGCCTCACATCGAGCATCCGTACGACGTGAAGCAGCGGAAAACGCCCGTGACGGCCCGGCAACGGCCACGCAACCTGGCGCCGTCAGGATCCTTGCATGACGGCGTCGCAACCTCCCCGCTCCGAGTCCCGCGTCCATCTCGACAGCACGGCGCACCTCATGGACAGCATCAGCCACCAGCTCGTCGGCCGGCTCCGTCTGGTCTCGCCGCTCGGCCACCGCCGCACGGCCCCGCCCGCCCTCGTCCTGGTCGCCCACGGCAGCCGCGACCCGCGCGCCCTGGAGACCGTACGGACGCTGGCGGACCGGGTGCGCGAACTGCGCCCCGCCCTCCCGGTCCGCCTGGGCCACATCGAGCTGAACGCCCCCCTGCTCCCGGACACCCTCGCCGCTCTCGGCGACACCCCCGCCGTCCTGGTCCCCCTGCTCCTCTCCCGCGGCTACCACGTCAAGCAGGACATCCCCGAGATGGCCGCCGCCGCACCGGCACCCACCCGCCTGGCCGCCCCGCTCGGCCCGCACCCGCTCCTGGTGGAGACCCTCTACGACCGTCTCCTGGAGGCCGGCTGGCCCCCGGCCCCGGACTCGGTCACCCGCCGCGCGAGCGCGGTCGTCCTGGCCGCGGCCGGCTCCCGCGACCCCGACTCGGCCACCGACACCCGCCGCACGGCCCGCCTCCTGGCGGAACGGCTGGGCGTGCCGGTCGTCCCCGCCTACGCCTCGGCGGCGACCCCGGCCGTCCCGACGGCGCTACGGGCCCTGGCGGCACGCGGCCGGCACCGGGTGGCGATCGCCTCCTGCTTCACGGCTCCCGGGCGTTTCGCGACGCAGTGCGCCGAGGCGGCGCCGTGGGTGGCCGCAGCTCCGCTGGGCGCGCACCCGGCGATGGCACGCCTGATCCTGCACCGGTACGACCAGGCACGGGTGACGAGGCAGACGGAACTGGCTTCGGCCTGAAAGAAACGGCGGGGCACGCACCCGTACCCGCGGAACGACACACCCCGGCAGACGATTGGGCGCACCGCCAACGCCCTTTTGTCACTGCCGACGCTTACTGTCGAATCATGGAAGGCACACCCAACGGAACCTACGACCCCACTTCAGCAGAGCGTTGGGCCCCCGAGCCGGACAAACGCCCCGGCCGCACCGCCTTCCAACGCGACCGCGCCCGCATCCTGCACTCCGCCGCGCTCAGAAGACTCGCCGGCAAGACACAGGTCGTCACGCCGGGCGAGCGCAGCGCCAGCGCCTGGGACGCCAGCCCCAGAACGAGGCTCACCCACTCGCTCGAATGCGCCCAGGTAGGCCGGGAGCTGGGCGCGGCCCTCGGCTGTGACCCCGACCTGGTGGAGGCCGCCTGCCTCGCCCACGACCTCGGCCACCCGCCCTTCGGTCACAACGGCGAACAGGCCCTGAACGCCTTCGCGGACGACTGCGGCGGCTTCGAGGGCAACGCCCAGTCCCTCCGGCTCCTCACCCGCATCGAGCCCAAACGGTTCACCGAGGACCGCTCGGTCGGCCTCAACCTCACCCGCGCCACCCTCGACGCCGCCACCAAGTACCCCTGGCCGCGCGGCGCCCACCCCACCGACCCGGCGTCGCGGAAGTTCGGCGTCTACGGGGACGACCGCCCGGTGTTCGACTGGGTCCGAGCGCACGCGCCCGGCACCCGCACCTGCTTCGAGGCGCAGGTCATGGACTGGTCGGACGACGTGGCGTACTCGGTGCACGACGTCGAGGACGGCCTGCACGCCGGTCACATCGACCCCAACTGTCTGCACGCCGAGCCCGAGCGGCAGGCGGTGTTCGAGGTCGCCGTCGGCCGGTACGTACCCGCCGGCACCGACCCGGCCGAACTCTCCGCCGCCCTCGACCGCCTCCAGGACGAGGAGTGGTGGCCACACGGCTACGACGGCACCGCGGTCGCCCAGGCCCGCCTGAAGGACGCCACCAGCCAGCTCATCGGCCGGTTCTGCCTGGCCGCCGAGGGCGCCACCCGCGCCGCGTACGGCACCGGCCGGCTCACCCGCTACGACGCCGAACTCGTCGTACCCCGCGAGGCCCGCATGGAGTGCGCGGTGCTCAAGGCCGTCGCGGACCGGTACGTGATGCAGCGCGCCGAGCAGGAGAGGCTGCGCGCGGACCAGCGGGTCGTCGTGGCGGAGCTGGCGGAGGCGCTGACCGCCCGCGCGCCGGACGGGCTGGATCCGCAGTTTCGGGCCCTGTTCGACGGGGCAGGCGACGACCACGCACGCAAGCGGGTGATCGTCGACCAGATCGCCTCGCTCACCGACGCCTCCGCGCGCTCGCTGCACGCGAGACTTACGGGGCATATGTGAGAGGAACATGACCCTCCGTGGCCTGATCGGGTCACTCCCTCTTCCCGCAGCACGCCCGGTGCGGGACGCTCGCATGTGGCGGCACCCTTACGAGGAGGCATCAAGTGGTCGACGCGGATCAGACATTCGTCATCGTCGGGGGCGGTCTCGCCGGCGCGAAGGCGGCCGAGACGCTCCGGGCGGAGGGCTTCACCGGCCGGGTGATACTGATCAGTGACGAGCGTGACCACCCCTACGAGCGACCGCCGCTGTCCAAGGGCTATCTGCTCGGCAAGGAGGAGCGCGACAGCGTCTTCGTGCACCAACCGGCCTGGTACGCGCAGAACGACATCGAGCTGCACCTCGGCCAGTTCGTGGACCGCATCGACCGCGGCGCGAAGACGGTCCGCTTCGGCGACGACGGCACCCTCGTCCGCTACGACAAGCTGCTGCTCGTCACCGGCGCCGAGCCCCGCCGCCTGGACATCCCGGGCACCGACCTGGCGGGCGTGCACCATCTGCGCCGGCTCGCGCACGCCGAGCGCCTCAAGGGCGTCCTTGCGGCCCTCGGCCGGGACAACGGGCACATCGTGATCGCGGGCGCCGGCTGGATCGGCCTGGAGGTCGCGGCGGCGGCCCGCGAGTACGGCGCGGAGGTGACCGTGATCGAACACGGTCCGACCCCGCTGCACGGCGTCCTCGGCCCCGAGCTCGGCGGCGTCTTCGCGGAACTGCACCGCGAGCACGGTGTCCGCTTCCACTTCGGGCGGGAGCTCACCGAGATCGTCGGCCAGGACGGCATGGTCCTCGCGGTGCGCACCGACGACGGCGAGGAACACCCGGCGCACGACGTCCTCGCCGCGATCGGCGCGGCCCCGCGCGTCGGCCTCGCCGAGGCGGCGGGCCTGGAGATCGCCGACCGGGCGAACGGCGGCGGCATCGCCGTCGACGAACGGCTGCGCACGTCCGACCCGGACATCTACGCGGCCGGCGACGTGGCGAACTTCCCCCTCCCCCTGTTCGACACCCGGCTGCGGGTCGAGCACTGGGCGAACGCGCTGAACGGCGGCCCGGCGGCGGCCCGCGCGATGCTGGGCCAGGACGTGACGTACGACCGCGTGCCGTACTTCTTCACCGACCAGTACGACCTGGGCATGGAGTACAGCGGCTGGGCGCCGGCCGGGTCGTACGACGAGGTGGTGATCCGGGGCGACGCCGGGAAGCGGGAGTTCATCGCGTTCTGGGTGAAGGAGGGACGCGTGCTGGCCGGGATGAACGTGAACGTGTGGGATGTCACAGAGCAGATCCAGAAACTGATCCGTTCCAAGGCCCGCGTGAACACGGAGGCCCTGGCCGACCCGCACGTCCCCCTGGACGGCCTCGTTTCCTGACCACCGGGAACAACGGGAACACCGGGGCTGTCGGTGCACCCCCGTAGAATTCACGCGTGGCAGGACGGATCAACGACGAGGACGTGAAGGCGGTACGGGACGCGGTCCCGATCGACGCCGTGGTCTCCGAGTACCTCCAGCTGCGCAACGCGGGCGGCGGCAACCTCAAGGGGCTGTGCCCGTTCCACGACGAGAAGTCGCCGTCCTTCCAGGTCAGCCCGGGCAAGGGACTCTTCCACTGCTTCGGCTGCCAGGAGGGCGGCGACACCATCACCTTCGTGATGAAGGTGGACCACCTCTCCTTCTCGGAGGCGGTGGAGCGGCTCGCCGCCCAGGCCGGCATCACGCTGCGTTACGAGGAGGGCGGGTACAACCCGGCCCACCAGCGCGGCGAGCGCATCCGCCTGGTCGAGGCGCACAAGATCGCCGCGCAGTGGTACGCCGAGCAGCTCGCCACCAGCCCCGAGGCCGAGACCGGCCGGGTCTTCCTCGCCGAGCGCGGCTTCGACCAGTCCGCCGCCGTCCACTTCGGCGTCGGCTACAGCCCCCAGGGCTGGGACCACCTCACCCGCTACCTGCGCGGCAAGGGATTCTCCGACAAGGAGCTGCTCCTGTCCGGCCTCTCCCAGGAGGGCCGGCGCGGACCCATCGACCGCTTCCGGGGCCGCCTGATGTGGCCGATCCGGGACATCGGCGGCGAGGTCGTCGGCTTCGGCGCCCGCAAGCTGTACGAGGCGGACAACGGCCCGAAGTACCTGAACACGCCCGACACGGCGATCTACAGGAAGAGCCAGGTGCTGTACGGCATCGACCTGGCGAAGAAGGAGATCGCGAAGAGCAGCCGCGCGGTCGTCGTCGAGGGCTACACCGACGTCATGGCCTGCCACCTGGCCGGAGTGACCACGGCCATCGCGACCTGCGGTACCGCCTTCGGCGGCGACCACATCAAGATCCTCCGCCGGCTGCTGATGGACAACGGCAGCGCACGCGTCATCTTCACCTTCGACGGCGACGCGGCCGGCCAGAAGGCGGCCCTGCGCGCCTTCGAGGACGACCAGAAGTTCGCCGCCGAGACCTACATCGCGATCGCGCCCGACGGCATGGACCCGTGCGAGCTGCGCCTGGCCAAGGGCGACGAGGCGGTGGCGGACCTGGCCGAACCGCGCACCCCCCTCTTCGAGTTCGCGCTCCGCCAGATCCTGAGCCGGTACGACCTGGACACCCCGGCAGGCCGGGCGGCGGCGCTGGACGAGGCCGCGCCGATCGTCGCCCGCATCAAGAACAGCGGCGCCCAGCACGAGGTCGCCGTCGAACTGGCCGGCATGCTCGGCATCCTCGACACCCAGTTCGTGGTCCGGCGCGTGGCCCAGCTGGCCCGCTGGGCGCGGGAGGGGGGCAAGGGCCCGCAGCAGCAGAGCCGGTCGCGCGGCGCGGAGCAGCAGTGGGCGGCGGCGCCGCGCCCGGCCGGCAGCGGCCCGGCACTGACCCTGCGCAATCCGGTCTACGCCGCCGAACGCGAACTGCTCAAGCTCGCCCTGCAGCGCCCCGAGCTGGTCTCCCCGGCCTTCGACGCGTACGGCACGGACGAGTTCACCGCGCCGCCGTACGCGGCCGTGCGCCAGACGATCGCGGAGGCGGGCGGCGCGGAGTACGGTGTCCAGGACCCGCAGGAGTACCTGGTCCGGGTCCGCGAGGCCGCGTCCGACGACACCGTCCGCGCGATGGTCACCGAGCTGGCCGTGGAGCCGATCCTGCGCCGCACGGTGGACGAGACCTACGCCGGCACGGTCCTGGTCCAGATCCGCCGCCGCGCCGTCGAACGCCGCATCCACGACATCCAGTCCCAGCTGACCCGCCTCGCCACCGGCGGCGACCCGGCCCAGCTGGCCGCCGTACAGAACGAGATGTGGGTGCTGCAGCAGTACGACCAGGCCCTGCGGGAGCGGGGCGCGGAGGCGCTCTAACGGCCCGCGAAGGTCGGTGTCACCGCCTGTACCAGCCGCTTCGCGAACTCGCGCCCGCGGTGGGCGAAGCGCGGGTACTCGGTGACGAAGTGGTCCCACTCGGCGTACCCCGCGGCCTGTGCCACCTCCCGCAGGGTGACCAGGTCGCGGTCCCGGCCGGACGAGTCGGCGCTGCCCGAGAGCTGGAAGACCCGCAGCAGCAGGTCGTAGGGAAGCGGGTGGGATTCGGCCAGCAGCACGGCGTCGTACAGGTCCTTGCCCTGCGGATGCATGTCGTCGATCAGCCACATCAGCTTCCAGGCCAGCGACAGCGCGGGGGACGCGGCCAACAGCACGGCCGGGCCGGGCAGTTCGACCGGCGCGGGCTGCTCGGGCAGCTCCTCGTTGAAGACGAAGTCCAGCTGCACGTGCCCGCCGGGCAGGCCGGGTGCCGACCAGGGCAGGAGCATGCGGCGGCCGGGTACACGGTCGTAGGTCCAGATGTCCTCCACGAGGGTGCTCCGGGCCGCGAACCTCACTCCTGCCGCGTCCGCCGCCCGCGCCTGCGCCGCCTCCGCGATGCCGTCGAGCATCCGGGTCGTGCGCGCCTCCTCGATCCCCCAGTCCGCCGGTACGACGACGAAGTCCAGGTCACCGGGCTCGCGGGCCGCCTCCCCGAACCACAGCGACATCAGCACACTGCCGCGCAGCACCAGGGACTCGGCCCACTCGGAGTCCCCGATCGCGGCCAGGACCAGGTGCAGCGCCTGCCGCCGGGCCGTACGCCACGCCTCGCCGCGCTCCGGGTCGGCGAAAGCGGGGTCGGTGGCCCGGTAGGCGTTCTGGTGCTGCTTCAGGGCCGGTTCGAAGACGGGGCGCTGGGTCACGTCGTCGCCCGGTATCCAGGTCAGTGTCCGAGGCACATCCCCGGTGGGCCGTTCCCGATCCGTCCCGCTCATCCCCGCACCCCCTGAACCACCGGCTCCTCGATCCATCCGTCGTCCACCGACTCGTCGCTGTCGTACAGCACGAACTCCCGCTCCACGGACAGGACCTCGAACCCGTCGAGCTCCGAGAGCAGCAGACGCAGAGCTGCTTCGGCCTCCGCGTCGCGGACACCCCGGCAGCGCTGCGTCACGAACCGCTCGTGCCGTCCGCCCCCGCCCACCCGGCGTGCGTTCCACGACAGGTGCGCGCCGTGCGGGACGACCCGTGCGGCCAACGAGGCCAGGTCGGTCTCCGCGTCCAGGAGCAGCTTCACGTGGTGCTCGAAGTACCGCCCGCCCCCGCACGGCCCGTCCGGCACCTCCGGTGCCCACGGCGCCGACTCCGCCTTCACCCGGACCGGCGTGAAACCGGCCGACCGCAGCGCCGCCACCGTCCCCTCCGCGCGCGCCGACTGTTCGGCGTACGTGGCCGAACCGGCCAGGGTCAGCATCGGCTGGTCCCGCATCCGGCCGCGGGCCAGCACGACGTGCGTCAGCTTCAGCCCGGCCGTGTCCGCCCAGCCGCGCAGCCGCTCCGTCTCGGCGGGATCGGCGCAGTGGACGGTGACATGGGTTTCGTACAGGAGTCCGGACACCCGGGGATCCTCCCAGATGAAGGCCGGATACGGCGCCCGGATTTCCGCCGCGGATCACCAACCGGTCACGAACCGGACGCAAAAAGTCACCGCAAGCCCCTCGTGGCGGGGATGTGTCGTACTCCACACTGGGTCCGGTGCCCGAGTCCCTGGGGCCTGTCCGACGATTCCCGCCTGCCCCGCGACGCCTGGCATCGTCGGACAGGCCCCAGGAGCGCAGGCCGTCGACTCTCCGCTCCCGAAGTACCGCTGCCGCACAACCTTCAGCAGCGATCATCCTGGAGGTCGCCCCCGTGCAGACCCAGACCCTCACCCAGACCGACAGCGCGACCAGTGCCACCAGCACCACCGCCATGACCGCTGACGAGCCGGACGCGGAGACGGACGTACTCGTGGCCGTGCCCCCGCAGAGCCGCGCCGCCCTTCACCCGGAGGCGGTGCCCGCCGAACCCACGGAACCACCGGCGGAAGCGCTCGCCGAGGAGCCCGAGGAGGCCGCCGAGCCCGTCGAGACACCGGTGTCGGCGCGGGCCGACACCGGCGGGCCCTCCGCCGACCTGTTCCGCCAGTACCTGCGCGAGATCGGCCGTATCCCGCTGCTCACCGCCGCCGAGGAGGTCGAGCTGGCCCGCAGGGTCGAGGCCGGACTGTTCGCGGAGGAGAAGCTCGGCAGCACGCCCGATCTGGACAGCCAGTTGGCGCTCGACCTGGACCGGCTCGTGGTCATGGGGCGGATGGCCAAGCGGCGGCTCATCGAGGCCAACCTGCGGCTCGTCGTGTCCGTCGCCAAGCGGTACATCGGCCGCGGCCTGACCATGCTCGACCTGGTGCAGGAGGGCAACCTCGGGCTGATCCGGGCGGTGGAGAAGTTCGACTACGCCCGCGGCTACAAGTTCTCGACGTACGCCACCTGGTGGATCCGCCAGGCCATGTCCCGGGCCCTGGCCGACCAGGCCCGCACCATACGGGTCCCGGTGCACGTGGTCGAGCTGATCAACCGGGTCGTGCGCGTCCAGCGGCGCATGCTCCAGGAGCGGGGGTACGAGCCGACGCCCGACGAGGTCGCCGCGCACCTCGACCTGCCGCCCGAGCGGGTCTCCGAGGTGCTGCGCCTCGCCCAGGAACCGGTCTCGCTGCACGCCCCGGTCGGCGAGGAGGACGACGTCGCCCTCGGCGACCTGATCGAGGACGGGGATGCCGCGAGCCCCGTGGAGTCGGCGGCGTTCCTGCTGCTGAGGGAGCACCTGGAGGCCGTCCTCTCCACCCTCGGCGAGCGGGAGCGGAAGGTCGTACAGCTCCGCTACGGGCTCATCGACGGCCGGCCCCGCACGCTGGAGGAGATAGGCCGGCTGTTCGGGGTGACCCGGGAGCGGATACGGCAGATCGAGTCCAAGACCCTCAACAAGCTCCGGGACCATGCCTTCGCGGACCAGTTGAGGGGTTACCTGGACTGAACGGGGGCCGCCCGCCCGCCGGCGGCCCCCGCTCGGCTAGTCCACCTCGGCCACAGCCTGCGCGAACTGGGCCTTGTACAGCCGGGCGTACGCACCGTCGGCCGCCAACAGCTCGGCGTGCGCACCCTGTTCCACGATCGATCCGTTCTCCATGACGAGAATCGTGTCCGCGTCCCGGATCGTCGACAGCCGGTGCGCGATCACGAACGACGTCCGCCCCGCCGCCAGCTTCGCCATCGCCTTCTGGATCAGCACCTCGGTGCGGGTGTCGACCGAACTCGTCGCCTCGTCCAGCACCAGGATCGTCGGGTCGGACAGGAACGCCCGCGCGATGGTGATGAGCTGCTTCTCACCCGCGCTGACACCCGTGCCCTCGTCGTCGATCACGGTGTCGTACCCGTCGGGCAGGGTGCGGATGAAACGGTCGGCGTGGGCCGCCCGTGCCGCTTCCTCGATCTCCCCGCGGGTGACCTCCCTGGACGCCCCGTACGCGATGTTCTCCGCGATCGTGCCGCCGAACAGCCAGGTGTCCTGCAGCACCATGCCGATACCGGAACGGAGTTCGTCCCGGGACATCCTCCGGATGTCGACCCCGTCGAGGGCGATCCGGCCGCCGGAGACGTCGTAGAACCGCATCAGCAGGTTGACCAGCGTGGTCTTGCCCGCACCCGTCGGGCCGACGATCGCCACCGTGTGACCGGGCTCCACCGTGAGCGAGAGGTCCTCGATCAGCGGCTTCTCCGGGTCGTACCGGAAGGACACGTGCTCCAGCCGCACCCGCCCGCGCAGCTCCGCGGGCCGCTCGCCCGGCACCGGATCCGCCTCCTGCTCCTCCGCGTCCAGGAGTTCGAAGATCCGCTCGGCCGAGGCGACACCGGACTGCACCAGGTTCGCCATCGACGCGACCTGCGTCAGCGGCATCGAGAACTGCCGCGAGTACTGGATGAAGGCCTGGACGTCGCCGATGGACAGGGCACCGGATGCGACCCGCAGACCGCCGACCACCGCCACCAGGACGTAGTTCAGGTTCGACACGAACATCATCAGCGGCTGCATGACGCCGCTGTTGAACTGCGCCCTGAACGCGGCCTGGTACAGCGCCTCGTTCTGCTCGGCGAACTGCTGCGCCGACTCCTGCTGCCGGCCGAACACCTTCACCAGGGTGTGCCCGGTGTACATCTCCTCGACGTGCGCGTTCAGCTTGCCGGTGGAGCGCCACTGCTGCACGAAGTGCGGCTGCGAGCGCTTGCCGACCCGGGTGGCCACCAGGAACGACAGCGGCACGGTGACCAGGGCGACCAGCGCCAGGATCCAGGAGACGTAGAACATCATCACCAGCACGCCGATGATGGTCAGCAGCGAGTTGATCAGCTGGCCCATCGACTGCTGGAGCGTCTGCCCGATGTTGTCGATGTCGTTGGTGGCGCGGGAGAGCACCTCGCCGCGCTGGCGCTTGTCGAAGTACGACAGCGGCAGCCGCGACAGCTTCGCCTGCACCGACTCGCGCATCCGGTACATCGTGCGGTTCACGGCCCGGTTGACCAGCCGGGTGGCCACCGCCATCAGCAGGCCGGCGACCAGGAACGTACAGAGCGCGAGCAGCAGGATGTTGCCGACGGCACCGAAGTCGATGCCCTTGCCGGGCGTGAAGTCGGTGCTCTTCAGCATGTCCGCGACGGAGCCCCTGCCATGGGCCCGCATCTGGTCGAGGACCTGCTGCTTGGTGGCCCCGGCCGGCATCTGCCGGCCGATGATGCCGGCGAAGACCAGGTCGGTGGCCCTGCCGAGGATCTTCGGGCCGATCACGCTGAGGGTCACGCTGACGACCACGCACAGCAGCAGGCCGTAGATCGTGAGCCGTTCGGGTTTGAAGAGGGAGACGAGCCGTTTGCCCGACCCCTTGAAGTCCATCGAGCGCTGGTCGGGGCCGCCCCCGGCCATCATGCGTCCCATGGGCCCGGCCATCAGGCAGCCTCCGCTTCCGTCAGCTGGGAGAGCACGATCTCCCGGTAGGTCTCGTTGTCCGCCATCAGCTCCCGGTGCCGGCCGGAGCCGACCACCCGGCCCTCGTCCAGCACGATGATCCGGTCCGCGTCCCGGATGGTCGCCACCCGCTGGGCGACGATGACGACGGTCGCCTCGGCGGTCTCGCGGGCGAGCGCGGTGCGCAGGGCCGCGTCGGTGGCGTAGTCGAGCGCGGAGAAGGAGTCGTCGAAGAGGTAGATCTCCGGCCGCTGGACCAGGGTGCGCGCGATGGCGAGGCGCTGGCGCTGACCGCCGGAGACGTTCGTACCGCCCTGCGCGATCGGCGCGTCGAGGCCGCCCTCCAGCTTGCTCACGAAGTCCTTGGCCTGTGCCACCTCCAGCGCCTGCCACAGTTCCTCGTCGGTGGCGTCCGGGTTGCCGTAGCGCAGGTTGGTGGCGACCGTCCCCGCGAACAGGTACGGCTTCTGCGGCACCAGTCCGACCGTCCGCGCGAGCAACTGGGGCTCGACCTCCTGGACGTCCACGCCGTCGACCAGGACTTCGCCCTCGGTGGCGTCGAAGAGCCGCGGGACCAGCCCGAGCAGGGTGGACTTGCCGCTGCCGGTGGAGCCGATCACGGCGGTCACCTCACCGGGCCGGGCCACCAGGTCGATGGACTTCAGCACCGGCTCCTCGGCACCCGGATAGCGGAAGCCCGCGCCCCGGATCTCCAGATGCCCGTGCCGGCGCAGCTCGCTGACCGGCGCGGCCGGCGGCACCACGCTGGAGTCGGTCCCGAGGACCTCCTCGATACGCTCGGCACACACCTCGGCCCGCGGCACCATCATGAACATGAAGGTGGCCATCATCACGGACATGACGATCTGCATCAGATAGGCGAGGAACGCGGTCAGGTCGCCGATCTGCATACCGCCGCTGTCGATGCGGTGGGCGCCGAACCACACCACCGCGATCGACGACAGATTCACCACGGTCATGACGATCGGGAACATCAGCGCGAGCATCCGACCGGTGGCCAGCTGCATCTCGGTCAGGTCGCCGTTCGCCTTGCCGAAACGGCCCATCTCGTACTCGTCGCGGACGAAGGCGCGGATCACCCGGTTGCCGGTGATCTGCTCGCGCAGCACCCGGTTCACCGTGTCCAGGCGGACCTGCATCGACCGGAACAGCGGCCGCAGCCGGCGCACGATCAGCGTCACGGAGATGCCGAGCACCGGGACCACCGCCACCAGCACCCCGGACAGCGGCACGTCCAGGCCGAGCGCCAGCACGATGCCGCCGACACACATGATGGGCGCCGACACCATCAGGGTGAACGTCATCAGGGCCAGCATCTGGACCTGCTGTACGTCGTTCGTCGTACGGGTGATGAGCGAGGGCGCCCCGAAGTGACCCACCTCACGCGCGGAGAAGGACTGCACCCGGTCGAAGACGGCACCGCGTACGTCCCGGCCGAGCGCGGAGGCGGTCCGCGCGCCGTAGTACACGGCGCCGATGTTGCACACGACCTGTGCGAGCGAGATGGCGATCATCAGGGCGCCGAAGGACAGGATGTAATCCGTGTCCCCCTTCACGACACCGTTGTCGATGATGTGCGCGTTCAGCGTGGGCAGGTAGAGGGTGGCGCAGGTCTGCAGGAACTGCAGCAGCACCAGGAGGGCTAGGGGCTTCTTGTAGGGCCTGAGATAGGTCCGCAGGAGTCGTATGAGCACGCTGGGTCTCTCGGAGTCGGCGGGTGGGGGCTGGTCGGTTGCCCCTGGCCCCTATCGTCGGACACTCCACCCGCGTTACCTCAACCGATTAATCCGGCGGACCGGCCGCTTGGGCTAAGAGCGGAACGCCCCCGGGTGGGTCTGCTCCCGCACCGCCGTGAACTGCTGGCGCACCGCCTGCCCCACGGCCAGCTCGTCGCCCGGCTCCAGCAGCTGCGCCGCCGCACCCTGCCAGGCCGGCGGGGTGCGCGGATCGAGGGTGCCCTGTGACACCCCGAGCGCCCAGGCCGCCTGCCGGGCCGCGCCGATCGCCGCGTAGTCCGCGGGCTGCGGTACGACGACCTGCGCGCCGAACAGCGAGGGCGCCGAGGCCTGTACGGCGGGCAGCTCGGCGGCCGGGCCGAGCAGGAAGATGCGCCGCACGTCCACGCCCCGCCCGCGCAGCACGTCCAGCGCGTCGCCGAGCCCGCACAGCATGCCCTCGAACGCCGCCCGCGCCAGATGCTCGGGCTTCATCGACTCGCGCCTGAGGCCCGCGAGGGTCCCGGCGGTGTGCGGCAGATTCGGCGTCCGCTCACCCTCCAGATAGGGGAGCAGGACCAGCCCGTGCGCGCCCGGTGTGGACTTCATCGCCAGCTCCGACAGGCTCTCCAGGTCCGGCAGCCCGAGGAGTTCGGCGGTCCCGCGCAGGGCCCGTACGGCGTTCAGGGTGGTCACGACCGGCAGGTGCATGCCGGTGGCGTCGGCGAGCGAGGTGATCATCCCGGACTGGTCGGCGAGCGCCTCGGGGTGCACGGCCATCACGGACCCGGAGGCACCGAGGGACACCACCGCGTCCCCGAGCCCGATCCCGAGCCCGAACGCGGCGGCCATGGTCTCCCCGGTCCCGGCGGAGATCAGCAGCCCCTCCGGGGTCGTACCGGCCGCGTCCGACGGGCCGATCACCTCCGGCAGCATCGCCTGATGGCCGAGCGCCAGCTCGACCAGGTCGGGGCGGTAGGCGCCGGTGGCCGCCGACCAGTACCCGGTGCCGGAGGCGCCACCGCGGTCGGTGGTCCTGCGCACCGGCCGCCCGAGCAGCTGCCAGACCAGCCAGTCGTGCGCCTGGAGCAGTACGGCCGTCCTGCGGGCGTTCTCGGGTTCGGTCCTGGCGAGCCAGCGCAGCTTGGTGACCGGCTGGGCGGCCTGCGGCACACTGCCGACGGCCTGCGCCCAGGCCTCCCGGCCGCCGAGCGCGTCGATCAGGTCCGCCGCCGCGACCTGCGCCCGCTTGTCGCCGCCGACCAGTGCCGGGCGCACGGTGTTGCCCTGGGCGTCCAGCGGGACCAGCGCGTTCTGCTGGGCCGACACGCCGATGGCCTGCACGCCCTCGAGGAGGCCGCCGCCGGCCGCCTCACCGAGGGAGAGCAGCCAGGCCTGCGGGTCCACGTCGCTGGGGCGGCCCTCCGTCGGATGCGGGGCGTACCCCTGCCTTAGTACGGCACCGGTGTCCGTGTCGCAGACCACGATGCGTGTGAAGTCCGGTGAGCTGTCCAAGCCGGCGACTATCCCCATGCCCTGAATTTTGCAGCATTCCTGCGGATGCGGTGGCCGAGGGCGTCCAAGGGAGTGGGGATGCGTGTGCCGCTACGTGTTGCTGGTGCCCCAGTCATCCTCCGGCGTGCCGTTCAGGTTCCGCTCGCGGAGGGAACGCACGCGCTGGGCGACGGTCTCGGGAACGCGGTCGCCGACCTTGTGGCTGACCGTGTGGAAGGCCTTGCCGGCGTACCGGCGGCCCTGCTGGGCGGCGGTCTCGGCCGTGTTGCGGACGGCCGGGTTCTGCGCGATCCGCCGAGCGGACTTCTTCAGCTGCTCGTAGCGCTCGCGACCGGCCCTGGTGCCGAGTACGTAACCGAGGGCCAGTCCGGCGACGAACGTGAGCCGGTAGCGCATGACTGCCACCCTTCCCTTGCCTGGGTCTGCTGGTGCGACGTGGGCGCCGGGGGAACCGATTGGCGGAGCACCCCCCTGCTTGCGCTAATGTATGTGTCGCAGCGAGCGCCCGCCCCCTGGCGAATACCCAGGTAGGTACGTTCGATGCAATCGAGGCGATCCTCCGTAGCTCAATTGGCAGAGCAGCCGGCTGTTAACCGGCAGGTTACTGGTTCGAGTCCAGTCGGGGGAGCTTCGGTCCTCCGTAGCTCAATTGGCAGAGCAGCCGGCTGTTAACCGGCAGGTTACTGGTTCGAGTCCAGTCGGGGGAGCGCTTGAACGAGGACCCCTTGGGGGTCCTTTTTCATGCCCGCGGGAACCGCCGTGCCTGCGTCGATGTCCTCAAGGTCATGAGCAGCGCAGAAGCCGACCATCCTGAAGCAGGAGATCGTATGAGCGGCTATGCTGCGGCAGCAGGCGCGCACACTTGTACGCGACACGCCGCTATGGGGCGGTAGCTCAGCCGGTTAGAGCAGCGGACTCATAATCCGTCGGCCGTGGGTTCGAGTCCCACCCGCCCCACCAGGAACCGCAGATGCAGAAGCGTTTCTACCTGCGGCAACGGAGAAGGAGGGTCACCACGCCCGGCGTGGCGGCCCTCCTTCACCCCCTCAGACCAAGATCCAGGGGACACGCCGGGGACACCGGACAGACCCGTCGGCAGCGCCCAGCCGTCCAGGGCGGGGGCCTCGGACCGGCGATCGTGAAGCGTGTGAGCGAGAAGTCGGCTTGCTGCTTCTCGCGGTACCGGTCGCAGACGTTCTCGGCCCGGACCAGTGCCAGGTCCTCGGCGGCGCGGTGATCGCCTATCCACCTCACGGCCGCGTCGGCGGCGTCGTCCTGGCCTCGGCGGGCGAGGGTGATCATGCCGAGGAGATCGGCGTCGGGTTCGGTCCGTGCTCCAACGGCCCAGATGGCCCCTGAGCGCCGCACGCGGTGGGCGAAGAAGACGGCGATGTAGCCCTGCCGGGCCGTCTCGGGGATCTCCAGCGGGGTGCGTACCTGGAACGCCTCCACCGTGCCCACCGGCCAGCGGGTCGGTCCAGGTGCCGTCCCGGCGCACGCGCAGGGAGGGACGCGGCGTGCGCTGCTCCGCGTCCCTCCCTGCGCGTCAGCCGTGGACCAGGGGCGAACCCTTGAGTTCCTTGGTGACCGGCCCCTTGCCATCACCCGCGACGTCGTAAACGACGGTCGAGTCCGACGACCACCACACGTCACCGTCGTAAAGCTCCGACGGTACGGTGCACGTGCTGACCGGCTCGTCGAGGAACCACGTGTAGTGGTCGTTGACCAGCTTGGTCAGGTCACACGTCTTGGTCGCATCGATCGCATCCGGGCTGTCTTTGCCAGGACGGCCCTCGAGTCTCGTGATGATCACGAAGCTGGTGAACCGCTTACTGAGGTCCACCACCTGATCGTCGAGAATCTGCCAGCTCACATGTGACGTCGCGGAGATGCGCCCGTTGACCAGCTTGGCCTCGTTCGCCACGTAGTACGTCGTCTCCGGCCTCTTGTCCGGGAAGGTGACGGTGAAGTCGCTGGTGTTCGTCACAGCCGAAGCCGGCCCCGCCAGCGCGAGTGTGCCGGCCGCGGCCAGGCACACCGCAGCGATGAGCGTCTTGCGCATAGAACGTCCCTTTCTCAGGTGCGATTGATCTGGAAGATGCCGGCCTTGTCGGTCCAGCCCCCGCCGCCCGGGTACGGCAGGTCTTGGAGGCCGGGCCTTCCCTCGGGCACGGCGAGCCGGCGCTGACGGTCCTTCAGCGGCCAGGAGTGGAAGTCCAGGACGGTGCCGACCCGTAGTGGGGTCCCATGGGCCGAGTCAGTGGAAGACCGAGCTGAGCCGGCCGCGGAACCCGCCGTCGCCCAGGTTCTTCTCGCCGTCGCTGGAGAACTGCAGCCGCCTGCCTTTGTGGCGCGGCGCCCGATGCTCGGGCCTGTGTGGTCGGCCGCCTTCAGCTGTGGCGTGAACGCGTTGGTCAGCCGCGTTCGAGAGCGAGCGGGGTCACTGTAAGCAGGCGAGGGATGGGAGACGCAAGAGACAATCCGCGGACCGGGACTCCCGGTTGGCGTGAAAGCGATACCTCAGTCAGGCGAGCCGACGCCCTGGTTCTGTGCAGTTGTGGCGAAGCTTTCGCGAAAACCCATGGTGCACGGAAGTGTTGGTGCAATCTAAGTAGGCTGAAAGTAGGCCCCGTGAAGCCGTCTCTCGAGCAGCTGGGCCCAGTCTCACTCATGGGCGGCCCACCCGGGGTGCTCCCGGTTTCCTCCGCCGGCCACAGATGAATTTCCGCCATTGGTTGGCGTGGGCCCCGGGCTCCGTTTCTCGCAGCAGACGGATGGGGCACCTGCGTGCTCCCTGATTCCGCTTACCTGTCGGCGGGCATCATCCCGTGGTCATATCGAGTCTTATGGCCTTGCGCCTGCTGGTGACTGTGTGCTTAGAGTGACGCCCTGCTCCCGATCAGTTGGGGAACTGCCTGCCCGCATCGTTCGGGCGGGACGGGGGCGGACGACCAACACACGCTCAGCGCAACGGGGACCACACACGCGCGTGCCGCAACGGGCTGGTCCCCTTGTGCCTTCAACACGGGGGAACTTCGCCATGCGTAAATGGCTGCCTGCTCTTGCCCTGTCCGCAGCTTTCGCCACTTCGGTTCTGGCAGCTCCACAAGCCCTGGCCGAGGGCTCGAAGCCGGTTACCGAGAAGGTGCCCGGCACCAGCGTCGCGTTTTCACCGAGTGCGGCGCACAATCCGCAGACGCGTGCCCTCGCGGCGGCCAACCCCGCAGCGGTACAAGCCGGCGGCTTGTTGTGCGGAAGCGGATACAAGCTGGCATTGGTAGAGCCCCTTCCGGATTCACGCCGGTTCGGAACCCTGTTCACGTACATCAAGGAAGTCACGCGGCCGGCGAAGTCGGGGGCATGTGCCGTGTTCGACAACAACCTCGGGGCCAAGAAGCACATGAAGCTGAAACTGTGCTGGACCACGTGCAAGGTTGATGAAGGCTCGTTCTCCGACTACGCGGGTCCCGTCAAGTACGAGAGCAACGATTCGGACTTCCAACCCCGCTGTGCCGTGGTGAACGCCCTGATGTGGTCGGGCGACGTCGCGATCATCGACCGTCAGACCCACGTCGACGCCTGCGACTGACCATCACCCGCTCCTCTCTTGCTCCGAGGCAGACATCCATGTCCGTGCGCACGCCGGTGTCCCGTCGGCTCCTCGTCCTGCTCGTCGCGGCCGGGGCGATGACCGCCGCGTGCGGGCGTGATCAGGAAAGCCATCAGCCGGCCACCGCAGCAGTCCAGGACTCATCACCGGCTTCCGTCACGCCGTCGGCTGCTGCGAACCCGTCAACCGGCACTCCGGGGCCTGACAGCACAGAGGCGGCCAGACAGAAGGCGGAAAGGGAGCGCAGGCAGGCTGCACCGCCTGGAGTGACCATCACGCCGTCCCCGGTGACCGGCATCGCCAAGGGCAGCGAGCACTTCGGAACTCCGCTCATCCGCCAAGGAGACGTGACCGTCTACACGGCCAAGCGGGCCAAGGATGGGCTGACGGTGCCCGTGGAGGTGGTCAACAGCGGGACCAGGCGTGCTTTCTACCGATTCCGTATTCGGGTAACGGGGTCGGGCGGTTTCGATGCCACGGTCAGCGCCTCGATGGACGTCGTCGGCCTGTATCCGGGCACTTCGTGGCCGACTGAGCTGACGGTGAGCGACCCCGGTCACACGCCTCCCGCGCATCCGCACATCACCATCGAGAGCGTCGAGCGGAACGAATACAAGTCCTAGAGAACGGCGCCCTCGGCTCTCTTCCCAGCCACCACCCGGAACGGCCTCTTCGCGCCGGCTGTTCGGTGAGTGGGTCCGGGGCGCGACTGGCCCCATACAGGACGTCACACGCTGATGCGTGCCTCCGTCCATGGAGGCCGGCACCGACGGCGCCTCTCGGGACGCCGCCCACCCCCGCCACTCTTCCGGGGCAAGCGGACCCGGCTGTAGAAAGCCGGGTCCGCCGTCCGCCATTGCCGCCTCCACCGCCGGCCAACCCACTTCGCACTCGCGTCCGTCCTGTGGCCCTCTCGCCGGGGGTGGGCGGCCGAGCCCTGCCCCGACCAGGCAGGGGGCACCTCTCAACCAGAAACGGGGAAGCTCTCTCTTGAGACGCAGAAAAAGAGCCCACGTGCCCATGGCTGCCCTGGCGGCCTGCGCCGCCTTGACCGGCGGCCTGCTGCAGGCAGCGCCTGCCGCTGCCGCGCCGCGCCCCGGCCACGGGCAGGAACACGGCACACCGGTACCACCGGCACCGCCCACCGGCATCGCGCATCCGGACGGCAAGCTTGGCAAGGGCTGGAAGAGCAGCGGGGACCGCGCCGTGACCGCCGCCGCCGACACGGGCGGGCTGAAGATCCTCGTGGCGGACAGCGGCAAGGCGTATGCGTGGAAGACGGCCGCCGAACTGTCCGAGCCGGGTATGACGGCGGACTCGTGGATCGGTAACCAGTGCGTGATGGACCGCGACCACGTCGCGGCCGTGTACGCGCCGCGCACCTTTACGAACAAGCCGGACCTGATGCAGGGCGGCGCGTTCGCCGCCATCGTCGACACAGCCACCGGGCATGTGACGAAGCTGCCGTTCACGGTGTCGCTGGCGTACTTCGACCCGTCCTGCAACACCCGGACGCGCACAGCCGCGTTCACCGCCTTCCGTGACGTCAACGACCCGGCCCTGACGAAGACGCGTGTGGTGACCGTCGACACGGTCGGAAAGTCCCTGGGCAGGGCGGCCCTCAAGGGTGAGATCACCGGCGCCGTACCGGTCGAGGACGGGACGGTGGCGGCGCGCGGCCACAACCTGGTGCACATCGACCGTGCCGGCACGGTGAAGGACCTCGCCACCGGGGACAGCGTTCCGTTCGACATCCGTCCCGCACAGGACGGCAAGATCGCCTTCGTCGACCGCAAGGACACGAAGACCGCGCAGGCGAAGGTGTGGTCCGGGCACGGCAGGCCGGCCCTCGTCGCCACCGGGAAGCTGGGCGACCTCGATCTGATGCCGGGTGAGGCGGGCCGGGTCTTCCTCACCGGTCACCCCCAGGGATCCGCCAAGGTGCGGGACACCGGCATCACCCGCCTCAACGCCCCCGCCGACACGGACATCTCCACGCGAGGACGCCTCGCCGTCGAACCGGTCCTCACACCGGGCATCCGCGCGGGTCTGGCACACATCAAGAGCGCGGGCAAGGGGTTCACCAGGAACGAGCCCACCCCGCACGACACCAGGCCGACCCCTGAGACCGTGGCCGGGGACCAGCCCGTGACCGTCACCAGCACGGCCACCGCCACCGGTGAGAAGGTCACCCAGTCGGTCGCGGACACGACAGCACCGAGCGGGAAGAACCCCAGCCCCGCTCTCCCCATCACGGGCGGCAGGGGCAAGGGGTCCTCGGTTGCGCGGGTCAACGACCCCACCACGGCAGTGGACCCGCGGGACACCGACCGCATCTGCGCCATCTCCCGCAACGACGTCAACGCGCAGGCGCTGCAGCCGACGCCGAACCAGGTCGAGTGGGCCGTCGACATGGCGGTACGCGGCCAGCTGCGCTCCCAGTACCTGCGGCAGGGCGGCTACCGCAGCCAGAGCGGCCTGGGCACGATCGACCCCCAGGGCCTGTTCTCGGTGCCGAAACTGGCGGGTGGTGACGGCAAGGGACGCATCCCCGCGAACGTGCTGCTCGGCATCATGGCGCAGGAGTCCAACCTGTGGCAGGCCGAAGGCGGTTCGGTCCCCGGCCAGATGGGCAACCCGCTCGCCGCGATGGACGGCTACTACGGCCGCAAGGCCGTGGAGAACGACCCGGACGCCTACTGGAAGATCCACTGGGACAAGTCCGACTGCGGGTACGGCGTCGGACAGGTCACCGACGGCATGCGCCTGGCCGGCCACGAGAAGACGGACGCCAACGGGCACAAGGAGAAGGCGCTGGACCCGGGCCTGCAGAAGGCCATCGCCGTCGACTACGCCACGAACATCGCCGCCGCGATGCAGATCCTGGCCGACAAGTGGAACGAGGTCCATTCCGCCGGGCAGACGGTCACCGTCAACAACGACGACCCGGCCATGGTGGAAAACTGGTTCACCGCCGTGTGGAACTACAACCTCGGCTTCAACCCGGCCGCGGATGCGGGCAAGAACGCCGGCCACTGGGGTCTGGGCTGGTACAACAACCCGGCCAACCCGCTCTACAAGAAGAGCTGGGGCCACCCGTTCATGGACACCGACGTCGACGGCCCCACCGCGAACAAGGACGCCGCACATCCGCAGGACTGGCCCTACGAGGAGAAGGTGATGGGCTGGGCCGCCTGGTCCATGGACACCGGCTTCTCCTACGGCACCGACGGCAAGCAGGACTGGCCCGGCGACTCCGGGTACAACACGGCGGGTTTCCAGCCCGCCTGGTGGACCAGCAAGGACTACCGCAGCCATGTCTCCCCGCCGCTGGACACGTTCTGCAACACCAAGAACAACTGCGACCCGAACGTTCCGCCGAACTGCCCGAACATCGACTGCTACAAGCAGTACTGGTGGAACCAGCCCAACGTGACGTGGAAGGACGACTGCAAGCTCACCTGCGGGCACGAGAACATCAAGTACCAGACGCTGATCTCGGAGCCGGGACAGGGGCATCGTCTGCAGGACGGCACCCCAATCTGCACCGGCGCCCCCTCCGGGGCGAAGGTCGTGGCCTCCGTACCGGACGGCACACCGACATGGTCCGACTGCGGCAACACCAGATCGGCGGGAACCTTCGGCTTCCGCTTCTTCCCTGACTCCGACGGCCACTACGAGGGCAAGGAGGACCTGCACCAGGTCGGCGGCGGATACGGCGGCCACTACTGGTACGCCCACACCCGCAACGCGGACCACCTCGGCGGCGACGGCGGCCCCATGGCCATCAACGGCGTCTGGACCCTCGGGCAGAATCTCGGCTGGGCACGGATCCTGGTGCATCTGCCCGACACCGGCGCGCAGACCAGGCAGGCCAAGTACCACGTCATCAACACGGACAGCACGAGCCCCGAACGGTCCGTGCAGCAGCGCGCGGGACGCTGGGTGAGCCTGGGCGCGTTCCACTTCACGGGGCGGCCCGCGGTCATGCTGTCGAACGTCACCGACGACGGTACGGCCGACGAGGACATCGCCTGGGGCTCGGTCGCCTTCCAGCCGTTGCCGGGCAAGCCGAAGAACGTGGTCGTCGCCATGGGTGACTCGTACTCCTCCGGCGAGGGCGCCTCCGAGGGCGACCGGGACTACTACCCGGAGACCAACTACCGCAGCAAGCTCGACGACAACGCCCGCAACGCCTGCCACCGCTCCACCCAGGCGTGGTCGCGCCAGGCCACGATGCCCGGTGCGTCGCAGTCGATCGGCCGGCTGGACGACTCACTGGACCCGAGCATGGACTACCACCTGATCGCCTGCTCGGGCGCGCGCACCTACAACGTGCTGCCCAAGAAGGTGGACGACAGCGCACTTTCGAAGGGTGAGAGCCAGAACGGCGAGGAGCCCCAGCTCGACAAGGGCTATCTGGACCAGAACACAACCCTCGTCACGATCTCCATCGGCGGCAACGACTCCCGGTTCTCCCAGATCATCCAGAAGTGCCTTCTGTCCGTCGGCAACGGCAGTTGCAAGGGCGAGACGTTCGACAAGACGGACGACAGCGTCAACGGACGGGACGAGCAGTTCCGCGGACAGCCGCTGGAGACGGCCGTGCCGGGCCTCATGAACCAGGTCGTCCGGCCGGACATCACACGGGTCCTGAGAGAGATCCACAAGAGGGCGCAGAACGCGAAGATCGTCCTGATGGGGTACCCGCCTCTGATCTCCGACAAGGGATCGTGCCTGAACATCGGCTTCAGCGGCATGGCCATCGGCCTGTCCGAGGCATCCGCGGCCTGGCTCGACGACACCGCCGACACGCTGGCGGCGGCGATGCAGGGCGCGGCCGACGACGCCAAGGCCTCGGGCATCAATGTGTGGTTCTCCAACCCCAAGAGCGACTTCGCGGGCAAGGGCGTGTGCGGTGATCCGGAACAGGTGCACGGCATCGTCAAGACGCTGGTGAAGTCCGACGAGCCGATCAAGGACTGGCCGCTCATCAACCAGTACGGCCTGTCGGCCCAGTCGTTCCACCCGAAGATCGGGGGCGCGCGCCTGTACGCGAACGCTCTCGAGCGCACGATGGCAGGCATGAGCCTGTAGCCGTCTGAGTACGGGTACTCATGCCCGGCCCGGCCGTCCTGGTGCACAGTGACGGCCGGGCCGGGCGTACAACGACGGAGAGGCGACTGTCGATGAGAGGCGGACAAGCATGAGGGCCTTCGCGCGGCGTGCCGCCGGCTCGAAGAGCGTATGGGGATCGCTGGCGGTGGCCGTCCTGCTCGCCGTCTCGGCCTGTTCCACCACCCCGGACCGTGCCGTCAGCGACAAGCAGCTGCGCAAGCTCGGGGAAAGCGGCCAGGCCGTGCAGGCCCGGCAGCGGGCGGAGCAACAACTCCGGGACGTGGCACGGGCGTACGCGGACCGCACGCCCCTGTCGCTCGGCCTGATCGTGGTACACGACGTGTGCGTGCCCGGATCAGGACCGGGCTGGTTCTTCCAGCAGAAGACCGACAACTACAAGATCGCCTGCTCGATGAACGTCACCGCCTACTACGGCGCCGACCCCAGGCACATGGGCGACACCCTCGACGCGATCCTGACCGCCGGCGACCACGCCCGTTCCGAGCCGGCCGGATCCAAGAGACCCATACCGTTCACGCACGACGACCACGGCAAGCGGCTCGTCGCCTACTACCGGGGGCACGGCCCGAACCCCCAGGGCCCCAAGGCCCCGGAACCGGCCATGATGGCCGTATCCGGACAGATACTGACCTGGGACACGACACGTGGCGGCGCCCCGGCCCGGCTGGTCGAGGAGCCCTACGCCGGCCTCATCGACGATCCGCCGGCGTCCCGCGTGGTACGCGACCCGAAGACCGCCACGGTCGCCGCCATCCGGAAACGGTACGGCCTGGTATTCAAGCTGGAACTCCGCTACAGCCACTACTACGGGGTGCTCAAGAACGGCCGGACACGCACGGAGTGAGTTCCTTCCTTCTTCGAGAAAGGCGTGGCCCCACTGGGCCACGCCTTTTCGCAGCACCCGGAGCACGGTGGATGGGCTGCTCGCCCGGGTCGTGGAGTCCACCCGGCTCACCGCCACCGGCACCGCCTGGGGCGAGGGCACGCCGATGGGGCTGCTGTACCGGTCCGTGCACGAACCGCCGGACCTGGCCGACCGCCGCCGAACGGTGGTCGTACGGCTGTGGGACGGCGGCGTGCACGACTGCGCGCTGAACGCCCGGCGGTCCGCCCGGCTCGGCGAGTGGCCGGCCCGGCTCGACCACGTCCTCGGCCGATACGCCCCTCGGTGGCCACCCGGCCACCCTGTTCGCCGACAGCGGTATCCGGCCCACTGCTTGACCCGTACATGCTTGAACGGCGCGTGTCCTGGGCACCCACCTCCTACCGGCGTCGATCGCCGGGCCGCTTCGGCAGAGGGAGGGCGTCATGGACCGTCGCATCCGGGTACGCGTCATCCGACGCCCCGCCCCGCGCGACCGGGAGATCGACCGCAGGACGCCGTCAGGGCGGGTCCTGCCGTACTGAGGGCGCGGGGCGCTACCGGGCCGTGAGGGCGGCTGGGGGGATGCGCTCGGTCAGGGGCGCTTCGACCAACTCACCGTCCGTCAGGTCCCGAGCTCCGCTCAGGCAGCCAGTGGGTTCAGCACCAAGGGCTCGATCCGGCCCTCCAGCATCGCGCCGAGGCCCTGGGCCGCGCAGATGTCGGGCCGGTCGGCGATGTGCACTGGCATCCCGGTGGCCTGCCGCACCATCTGGTCGAAGCCGGGCAGCAGCGCCGAGCCGCCGACCATGATGATCCCGCGGTCGGCGAGGTCGGCGACGAGGTCGGGCGGGCAGTCGCGCAGCACCTTGCCGATGCCGTCGAGGACGGCGGTCAGCGGGGTCTGGATCGCGTCCCGCACGGTGGCGGTGTCGACGTGCACGCTGCGGGCGAGTCCGGTGGCCACGTCCCGGCCGTGGATCTCCGTGGTCTCCGGGCCCTGCGGGGTCAGCCCGTTGCCCGACAGGGCCAGTTGCAGCGGCCGTACCGACTGGCTGGGCAGCATCAGCTCGTGCTCGTGCCGCAGGAGCTGCACGATGGCGTGGTCCACGGCCTCCCCGCCCACCGGGATCCGCTCGGCCGTGACGATGGACCCGAGCGAGAGGACGGCCACCTGGGTGGCGGCGGCCCCGCACACCATGATCATCGTGGCCTCGGGGAGTTCCACCGGCAGCCCGCACCCCACCGCGGCGGCGATGAGCGTGTCCACCAGCTCGACCCTGCGCGCCCCCAGCCCGACCAGGGTCTCGATGGTCGCCCGCTGGGCCAGCGGATCGGCGTCGTGCGGGGTGCAGGCCGCCGCGCGCAGCCGGAGATTGCGGCGCAGGGCACGGCGCGTCTTGTCGCCGAGCAACTGCCGCAGCATGCGCTGGGCCATCTCGATGTCGACCACCGTGCCGCCGGAGATCGGCCGGACCACCCGGATGTACGCCGGCGTCCGTCCCGTCATCTTCTCCGCGAACTCGCCCACCGCTATGAGCGCCCCGGTACGCGTGTTCACGGCGGCGACCGAGGGCTGGTCGACGATGAGCCCGGCGCCCTTCACGTACACCCGGGTGCGGGCCGCGCCCAGGTCGACGGCGAAGTGGCAGCGGCGCAACTGCTCCAGACTGACGGTCACGGCGGATCCTTCCGAGTGCGCGGGCCTTGGGCGCCCGCCGCTCGGCGGGTGTCCTCCTCTCAGTGCATCCTGCGCGGTGCCAGGGGGCGTGCGCCTTCTGGAGGGGGCCGGGCGGGGTGCGGCCGAACGGGGGGTTTCCGGTTTCGGCGCGGTGTGTCGCCTGGTCAGGCCCGGGTCCGCGTGATGCGCAGCTCGCAGCGGACCGTGCAACCGGGTACGTCCTCGGGCCGGACCGGTGGGAGTGACACGCGAGATCCTGCCGTGGCGTCCGGGTGGGTGCTCGCCAGGTGCCGCAGCCGCCCGCGCACGGCCTCCCTGATGAGCTCGGGGAACGACGGGGCGTCCGTGCGAACGGCCTGGAGCGGGTCGCTGACGTGCCAGATCGCCGTGCCGGTGGCCCGGAAGGAGGACTGCGTCTCATCCAGCTCCAGGCGGCGCCCGGTGAGGTCGACCTCGAAGTACTGCGTTGCTCCCGGGCGCCGGGTGCGGCTGAGTTCGCCCGCGTCGGTCCGGTAGACGACGGTCCTGGTCTCGCCGGTCCCCTCGGGGAAGACGGCGCCGGGCGGCAGCGGGTGAGGGCCGGTGACGGGCGGAAGTGCGTGCGTGCCGTCGAAGAGCAGGCGGGCCAGGCGGCACAGCCGGTACCAGCCCGCGTCGGTCCCCGGCCGCAGGGACTGCAGCCAGGGAGCCAGGCCGGAGTCGTCGTCGAGTTCGTCCCGGAGCGTCCGCGGCACCGCCACGATGCCCCGCCGGTCCTCGGCGGCGTCCAGCGTCCGGCGGACGGCCACCGTGTCCGGCCTCTCCACATGGCCCTCGGACACCAGACACTCGAAGGTCACCAGCCAGCGGAGACCGCCCAGACCCACCACCTCGTCCTCGAAGTGCCGCATCGTGGCGTGCAGCAGCGGCAGGCCCGGCACGTCCCGCTCCGTCACCACCGTCCAGCCGTTGTCCCGCGCGGTGGGTCCCAGAAAGTAGCCGGTCCACCCGCTTGCCGTCAGCAGCCGGGTCACCGCCCGGCCGAGCGCGGCCACGGTGTCCGGGTGCTGGGCGCCGTCGGCGAACTCGTACGTGGCCACGGTGCGGTAGGTGGGCGGGGGCGGCCCGCCGCCCAGGGCGTCGTACAGATCGTCGTAGCCGTCCTCGTCCTCGTCGGGCCGCTCGTCGTACGGCCCGTCGGGCTCCTCGGCGAGCGGGTCGTCAACGGCGAACAGGCTCTCGGGCACCACGTTCTGCGGCAGCGGCGCCTCCACGGCCGACTCCCGCTCCTGCATCTCGAAGATCGACGGCAGCGACTCCTCGGTGGGGAAGCTGCCCTCCGGCAGCCCGTCGGGCTCCGGGACCGGGTTCTGCGAGAGCGGAGTGGTGTCGTGGCCGTCGAGGGCGGCACCGGTGTCGTCGGAGGGGTCGTCGTACTCCCCGCGCAGTTCGTGCCCCAGGGCGAGCAGCTCCGGGTTCCGGCCGCCGGAGAGCTCGT
The DNA here is from genome assembly GCF_020819595.1 of Streptomyces barringtoniae. Classification (GTDB taxonomy): domain Bacteria; phylum Actinomycetota; class Actinomycetes; order Streptomycetales; family Streptomycetaceae; genus Streptomyces; species Streptomyces barringtoniae. The sequence goes on along the minus strand of NZ_JAJHNP010000006.1, from coordinate 310,619 downwards.
AGTCCTCGTACACCTCCAGCGCTTCCTCGGTACGGCCCAGGCGGCGCAGGGTGATCAGCAGCAGGAGGCGGAAGTCCTCCCGGGACGGGTACTGCCGGACCAGATCGGTGAGTTGTGCACCGGCACGGTGGTACTCGCCGAGATCCAGGTGCAGTTCGGCGATCTTGCGATGCAGCACGAGGCGGAGCTCGAGGAGCCGACTGCGCGCCTTGCGGGCCGCGGGGCCGGGGACACCGGCGAGCGGCCCCTGACCGCGCCACAGGACCAGCGCCATGTCGAGGAGCGCGACCGCCTCCTGGTGGTGGCCCGCCCTGGTCCGCTCCGTGGCCGTCCGCTCGAAGTGCTCGTGCCGGGCCAGGTCCACGAAGTCGGCGCTGGTGTGCAGGGCGTACCCCGTGGGGAGCACTGCCAGCACGCCGGGACCCAGCCGGGCGCGCAGCCGGGACGCGATCCCGTCCAAGGCCGCCGCGGCGTCCTCCGGCTCCTCGTGCCGGGCCCACAGACCGGCCCGCAGATCGGCGTGGGTCACCTCGCGGCCGGCCCGCAGCACCAGCATGGCGAGCACCGCGGCCTCCTCGGGGGCCAGGTCCACGGTGCGGCCGCCCACCCGCACGGTCACCGGGCCCAGGATGCGGTAGGAACGCTGCTGGTCGTACCCCTCCTGGGCGAGCCGCAGCAGCTCCCCGTCCATGAGCAGGTCCCTGCCCCGCAGCTGATCCTGGGGCGGTCCGGAGATCAGCAGGCCGAGGGCGCGCGCATACGGCTCCCGCAGGCTCTGCGGAAGGTGCCGGAGCCGGTCCGGCGGGAAGGGCGGCGCCGCCCGCGCGCTCCCCGAGGCCAGGCGCTGCATCAGCCTGCCCAGCTTCGCCAGGTCCTGTGCCCGCCCCTCGGCCCCGGAGGTGCGGCCCGGCGCGAAGCCGCTGAGCTGGACCCGGCCGTCGGGTGTGAGCATCACCCGGGACAGGCCGAGGTCGCCGTGCGTGAGACCCGCCTCGTGGACCGCCGCGATCGCCTGCGCCACCTGCGCACCGACCGACACCAGCAGCGGGGCGGGGATGTGGTATCCGCCGGGGCGCGCGAGCGCGTTGAGGTTGACGCCCGGGACGTACGCCATGACGAGGTACGGTCTGCCGTTCTCGATGCCGAAGTCGCTGACGTGCGCGAGGTTCCGGTCCGCGAGGGCCCGCAGACGCTCGGCGTCCCGCAGGAACGCCTCGCGCCGCGCGCCGTCGGGAAACGGCCGGTACAACCGCACCGCCACTTGACGGTCCGACTCCGGATCCCTGGCCAGCCACACGGCCCGCCCGGACGGGGTGAACCGCCGCAGCAACTCGTAGCGGCCGACCCGGTCGGGCGGCGCCTCGGGCTCCGACCCGCCGCCCGTCAGCCGCCGCACACTCTCCGGCCGCACCGTCGCGAACGCCTCCCCGTCCGCGGCCGCCCCCGCACCGTCGGCCGCGGGCGTCACCGCGCGGAACTCACCGGGCGCCGCCCCGGCCCGCTCCTCGATCAACCCGCCCACACGGGCGAGCAGTTCGACCGTGGCGCTGCGCGCGGAGCGGGGCAGGCCGCGCAGCAGCAGTGCGCGCACCCCCGGGCGGAAGGCGTACGACCCCGGCGGCCCCGGGACCGTCGTCAGGACGCCGCTGAGGATCACCTCGGCCAGATGCTGCGGGCGCGGGACCGGTTCGATCACCCGCTGCACCAGGCGCATCACGGGCAGGTCGGGCCGGCCGAGGGCGAGGTGGCCGGCCAGCCGGAAGGCCTCCGGGGAGGCTGTCGCCCGGAAGCGCAGCACCAGTTCCTCGGCGGTGAGCCCGGCGAGGTCGGTGCGCTCCGCGGACTCCTCCTGCCCCGGCGGCGGGCCCAGCAGGGCGGCCGAGCCCGGAAACGCGGATCCGCCCATGGACGCCACCAGCCCCGCCCAGTGCGCGAGCCAGCGCGGACCCGCTTCGAGGACGGGCAGCGCCACCGTCCCCTGCTGCGTCTTGGTCTGCCATTCCTCGTACGGCGTGAACCCGAGCGCGGCCGTCGGCGCGGCCGGGAACGGGGCCGAGAACACCCCCGGCGCGGCGGGCAGCGCGGTGCCGCGCCACAGGTGTTCGGGCAGCGGCTGGACCACCGCCAGCGGCATCCGGTGCGCCCAGCGGCGCAGGGAGCCGTACCAGCGACCGCCCGCCTCGCCCTGCCACCACTGGGGGCCCATGCAGTCGCTGATCAGCAGCGTGACCGTACGGCCGTCGCCGGGACCGTACGGTCCGTCGCCGCCCACCGTGCCGTCGGGGTCGGCGCGGTGCACGCTCACCGTGCGGAACACGCCCGACTGGGCCAGCGCCTGGTGCAGTTCGCGGATCAGGGGACGCCAGACGGGCATCGTGGGGCCGGCGTCGTACACCAGGTGCAGCCGCAGCCAGCGTTCCCGGGCCGGGCGCAGCACCGGCAGCCACCACTGCGGTTCCGCGCCGAGCCGGGCGATGCGGTCGGCGGTGGCCTGCTCGTCGAGGCGGTGGCCGACCGGGGCGTCCGTGTGCCGCTTGAGCGGGCGCAGGGCGCGCTGGAGGCCCAGGGGGTGCCGCAGCATCGGAGGTGCGGGGGCGTGCAGGGCGGTGTACGGCCCCGCCGCGGAGGTGGGTGAGGGCAGGTGGAGCGGGGCACGCGGGGAGGCCCGGCCGGGGGATTCGACACCTTCGGCGCGGTCCGGGGCGGGAGCGGGGCCGGCGGGCTCCTGCCCGGGCTGCTGCGGCGGGGCGCCCGGGTCCCCCGTCGGCGCAGGAGGCCCGGAGTGCTCGCCGGTGCCGTCCGCCGGCCCCAGCTGCCGGGCCAGCCACAGGAGTTCGGCCAGCTCCAGCGGGGTCGGGCGGGCGCCGTCCGTCGCCTTTGCCAGGACGTCGGCGAGGCGGGCATAGGGGGCGGGGGCCGCCGCGGCGGGGTGGTCAGAAGGCATCTGCCTGGGGGGCCTCGCCGAGGTACGGCATGAGCTGTTCGGCCAGCTCGTCCAGGGACTCGGCGCCCAGGTCGGCGGAGCGGGACAGGTAGATCGCGTTGAGGAGCTGATCGGTGGCCAGGTCGCCGTGACCGGCCCGGGACAGGAAACGGGTGATCAACGACTGGGCGTAGGCGTCCGGTTCACCCAGGTGAGCGCGGACGATCCCGGCGAGGTGACGGTCGTCGGGCTGCCGCAGCCGCAGGGTCACGCAGCGGCGCAGGAACGCCGGCGGGAACTCGCGTTCGCCGTTGCTGGTCAGCACCACGAACGGGAAGGCCCGGCAGCGGACCCGGCCGCGGGTCACGGGGACGCGGTCGTGGGTGCCGTCGACCATCACCTCGGCGACCGGGGTGTGACGGGCGGCGCGGACCAGCTCCGGGATCTCGTACTGGCCCTCCTCCAGCACGTTGAGCAGATCGTTCGGCAGGTCCAGGTCGCTCTTGTCGATCTCGTCGATCAGCAGGGCGCGGGGGCGGCCGTACGGCAGCAGGGCGGTGCCCAGGGGGCCGAGGCGCAGATGGTCCTCGATGCCGGACGCCGGGGCGGGCGCGGCAGGCGCGGCGGGCGCGTCCGGGTCCCGCGTCGCCGCCTCCTGGCGGGCCGCGTAGAGACGGGAGAGGGGGTCGTACTGGTAGAGGCCGTCGTGGAGGGTGCTGCGGCTGGTGATGTTCCAGCGCAGCACCGGGCCCAGCCTCAGCTCCCGGGCCACCGCGTAGGCGAGCGACGACTTGCCGGTGCCGGGCGGACCCGTCACGAGCAGCGGGCGGCGCAAGTAGAGCGCCGCGTTGACCAGTTGGACGGTCCGGTCGGTCGCCTGGTAGGTGGCGGCGCGATGGGTGCGGTCGGGGGAGGTGGCCGAGGCGTCGTCGGTGTCGGCGGGCGTCGGCAGCTCCGGGCCGCCGTCGAAGGCCCGCCAGGGCGGGGGCGGGGGCAGCAGTCCGATGCCGTCGTGCGGCTCCTTCGTACCGGTGTAGACGGGCCACAGGGGCATGGGGTCCTTCTTCTCCATCGGGTGCGGTGCCGGGTTCAGGCGACGGGGGAGCGGAGGCCGGCCGCCGGCTCGGGGAAGCAGTGGGGGGCGTCCCACAGGATCTGGATGTCCTTCGCCCAGTGCCGGTCGGGGTCGTCGTCCGCGGCTGCCTCCTCGCGCAGGGACCGGATCCGGCGCGGGAGCTCGGTGGCCGGGACGCCGCCCAGGGCCGGGCCCAGCGCCTGCAGGAAGGCCGCCCCGGCACAGGGGTCGGCAGGGTCGTGGCCCGAGCCGGCGCAGCCGCTGCGCGGCCACAGCAGCACCGGCACCGGGACGTTGAGGCCGGCCTCGAAGTGGCCGGGCAGGGCGGTGGGCGGGGCGGCGAAGCCCACCAGGTCGGCGTGCTCGTCCCGGAGGCGTTTGCGCAGGCTGGGCGGGCGCTCCGGACTCGCGCAGTCGACCCGGTGCAGCGTCGTCGGCCCCGGCCCGGTCTCCAGCCTCCGCCACTTCTTGGCCAGGTGGTGGCGCAGTCGGGGGCTGCGGTGCCGGGAGCGGTCGGTGACGACGAGCGGGTGGGCGCAGCCGAGCGGGGTGGAGTCCTCCGGGCCGCACTCCCACTGCGCGACCGGCTCGTTGAGCCACTCACGGGGCAGCACGAACGCGAGCAACGCCTCGGCGCCCTCGGCCAGGTGGACGAAGGCACGGTCGACGCGCTGCTGCACATGGGCCCGTACCTCACCACGCGGCAGCCGGCTCGTGTCCACCGGGCGCCGCTGCCCGTCGCGGTAGGCCGACACCCGCACGGTGACCTGGTCCTGATCCTCGCCGCTGCGCTCCAGCTCCACGACGATGGGGGACCAGGCGGCGGCCGCGGGCGCGGGCGGACCCGCGAGCAGCTCCGCCAGCCGGTCGGCGAACCGGGGCACCGCCTCGGGATCGTCGACCTGCCACTGCACATAGGCCGCTGCCGCCGGCAGCGAGGCGAACCCGCCCGGGGGCAGGTCCGGGCCGAAGGGGCCCACGGCATGCCCGTACAGCCGGTTCGGATCGCAGTCCAGGCCGGTGGCCTCCGCGCGCCGCACCAGCGCGTGCAGCCGCCCGGTCGCCTCGGGGGTGCCGGCGCCGGGGCCGGGGACCAGGGCGCCCAGGCCGTACCAGTAGCGGGCCATGACCTCCGTGGGTAGCATCCGCCCGACCCGCACGTCCGGCTCCCCGGCGACCTGCGCCACCATGCCGACCACCCGGTCGTCGGGCAGGGTCACCGCCGCCCCGCTGAACCCGCCCGCGAGCGGCTGCCCGTGTCCTGAGGTCGCCTCCAGCTGCACCCACTGGTCGGCGATGAGTGTCCGGGACACGGCACGGTAGCGGGCCAGCACCCCCTCGTCGTAGCCCTCGGGGAAGCCGTACGCGAGCAGGGACGGGCTGCCCTGCTCCGCGCCGGGCGGCGCGAACCTGGCGGGCGCCACGGGTACGTCGCGGTCCAGTTCCAGTACGGCGAGGTCCCCGGGGTCGGTGGCGCCGCCCGCCCAGCCGCCGGGCACGGTCACGGTCGCGGGCAGCCCGGCCAGTTCCGGCCGGTTCGGGAAGCTCACCGTCACCGCCGGATCGCCCTGTACGACGTGGGCACAGGTCAGCACCGTGCGGGGGGTGACGAGGAACCCCGCCCCCACCACCATGCCCCCGCACTCGATCCGGGCGTGCCAGGAAGCGCCTCTCATGACCGGGACGTCGGCTCCGGGATGCTCGCCGCCGACGGGGGCGCCGCCTCGGCCGGCCCGGCACCCGGACGCTGCGACGACCATCCCAGGCGCACCACCAGCTGCCCCTCGGCCGCTCCCTTGGCGATGACCGCACCGGCCTCCGCGGTCAGCTTCACGCCGAACTCCAGCTCCACCGAGTCGGGCGACAGGCTGCCGTCGCGGAACACGCGCAGCGCGGACTGGGCCGCCGAGCGCACCCCGTCCAGGGCGCCCTCGAAGGTTCTGGACGCCTGGGCCGCCGGACCACCGTCGCCGCGGCCGACCAGGCGGGTCCCGGCCCCGGGCTCCACGCTCTCCACGACGACCACGGCACCGTCGTCCGTGGTGAACTCCAGCAGTCTGCCCATGCTGTCCATCGCCCCCGTGCTCTCGGTCTGCGGCCAAGTCCATTGTGACGGAAGGTCCCTGACGGTGTCTCGGGATGCGCCGGACCAGGTCATCGGCCCTGGCGGAAAGCCGCCAGGGCGCGTTTCCGCCGCCGACGGTCAACAGCCGGGCGACAAGCGGCACATGACACTCGTCCCAGCACACGAGCCACTCGGACCGACACCCCCCGACGAGAAGAGGCGTGGATGACCAGAGGACCAGTCAGACGCGGAGCGGCACTGCTGGCGGCGGGGCTGGTGGGCGCGCTGCTCCCGGCGGGACCCGCGGCGGCGGGGGGACACACCGCCCCGCACTCCCCGGGCCCCGCGACCACGGCCGCCACGGCCACCAAGGCCACGACGGCGGCCACGGCCACCACGGTCACCCTCGTCACCGGCGACAAGGTGACCGTCACCGACCTCGGGCACGGGAAGAAGACGCTCACCGTGCAGCGGCCCGAGGGGGCCACCGGAGCCGTGCGGACGCAGGAGAGCGGCGGCGGGATCAGCGTCGTACCGGACGAGGCGCTGCCGTATCTGCGGGCCGGGACGCTGGACCGGCGGCTGTTCGACGTGAGCGGACTGATCCGGCAGGGGCTGACCGACGCCGAGGCCGCCGCAACCCCTCTGATCGTGACCTACGCCAAGGGCACGCGGGCCGCCGCCCCGGCCGGCACCGAACCCACCCGCAGCCTGCCCAGTCTTCGCGGGGCCGCCGTCGAGGCCGGCAAGGGACTGGGCCGTACCTTCTGGCGGTCGTTCACACACCGCGGCGGCGTCGCCAAGGTGTGGCTGGACGGCAGGGTGAAGGCGGACATGGCCGAGAGCAACGCACAGATCGGCACGCAGGCGGCCTGGGACGCGGGGCTGACGGGCAAGGGGGTCACCGTCGCCGTCCTCGACACGGGAGCCGACCTCGGCCACCCCGACCTCGAGGGCCGGGTCACCACGATCAAGAGCTTCGTCGACGGGGAGGGGGTCGCCGACCGCAACGGGCACGGCACGCACGTCACCTCCACCGTCGGCGGCAGCGGCGCCGCCTCCGACGGCAAGGAGAAGGGGGTCGCACCCGACGCCACCCTCGCCGTCGGCAAGGTGCTCAGCGACCAGGGCTCGGGCAGCGAGTCGCAGATCATCGCCGGGATGGAGTGGGCGGCACGGGACGTGCACGCCCGGATCGTGTCCATGAGCCTGGGCTCCACCGAGCCCAGCGACGGCACCGACCCGATGGCCGAGGCGGTCAACACCCTCTCCAGGGAGACCGGCGCGCTCTTCGTCGTCGCCGCGGGCAACACCGGCGCCCCGTCCTCGATCGGCTCGCCCGGCGCCGCCGACGCGGCCCTCACCGTCGGCGCGGTCGACTCCGCCGACCAGGCGGCCTACTTCACCAGCGCCGGACCCCGTTACGGCGACAACGCCCTCAAGCCCGACATATCGGCCCCCGGCGTCGACATCCTCGCCGCCCGCTCCCAACTCACCGGCGGCAGCGGCTACTACACCTCCATGAGCGGTACGTCCATGGCGACCCCGCACGTCGCCGGGGCCGCCGCCCTGCTCGCCCAGGAGCATCCCGACTGGACCGGCGCGCAGCTGAAGGACACGCTGATGTCCAGCTCGCGGCAACTCGACGCTCCCGCCTACCTGTTGGGCGCCGGGCGGGTCAGCGTGCCGGACGCCGTCGAGGCACAGGTCACCGCCACCGGCAGCACCGACCTCGGCTTCTACGGCTGGCCGTACGACCAGGACAAGCCGGTCACCCGGACCGTGACCTACACCAACTCCTCCGACCGGGCAGTCGAGTTGAAGCTGTCCGTGACCGGCTCCCCGGACGGCGTCGCCACCCTCGCCGGCACCACCCTCACCGTCCCGGCCCACGGCACCGCCTCCACCACGGTCACCGGCGACGGCTCCAAGGCGCCGGTCGGCGAGACCAGCGGGCAGATCGTGGCCACGGGCCCCTCCGGCGACGTCGTCGCGCACACCGCGTTCGGGCTGGTCAAGGAGGAGGAGCGGTACACGCTCACCGTCCACGTCAGGGACCGCTCCGGCGCGTCCACCGCCGCCGACCTCACCCTGCAGCGGCTCGCGGCGGGTGAGGACGCCCAGCCGGCCCACGTCGGCGACTCCGGAACGCTCCGGCTGCGCCTGAGGCCCGGCACCTACTCCCTCGCCGGCTTCCTCGACGTGCGCGGCAGCCACGGCGCCGACTCCCTCGGCCTCGGCCTGCTCGCGGCACCCGAGATCACCCTCGACCACGACCAGGACGTCACCCTGGACGGACGCCGGCTGCGGGAGATCGAGGCCCGGGTGGACCGGCGCACCGAGACCCACCAGCTCCTCATGGAGTACGACCGGCAGGCGAACGGCGCCGACCTCTTCGACGCCGTCCAGGTGCCCCTCACCTACGACAGCGTCTTCGCCGCGCCCACGGCCAAGGTCACCCAGGGCGGCTTCGAGTACCGGACCGTGTGGCGGCTGGCCGAGCCGCAGCTGGAGGTCAAGGGCGTCGGCGAGGCGACCGTACAGCCGGGCGGCACGCTGATCGCGGGCCGGACCAGGCTGCCGCTCGTCGACGCCGGCGACGGACCCTTCACCGGTGTCTCGGGCAAGGCGGTGCTCGCGCACCTCGCCGACGGCGCCGACCCGGCCGCGCTCGCCCGGGCCGCCCAGGACGCCGGTGCCAGGGCGCTGTTCGTGACGGACGACGCGCCCGGCCGGCTGATGGCCTGGTGGGGCACCGACGACAACGCCGACCGGCCGCTGCAGATCGCCACGGTGAACACGGCGAACGCGGCCCGGCTGCGCGCCCTGCGCTCGGTCGACATGACCGGCACGGCCGACTCCCCGTACGTGTACGACCTGTCCGAGGGGCACCGGGGCGCGATCCCGGACCGGGACCTCACCTACCGGCCGGACGACCGGCAACTGGCCGACGTCCACGTGAAGTTCCACGCGGCCCGGCCGACGGACGGCGGCGAGTTCCGGTACTCCGTCACCGACGCCTTCCCGATCGGCCTGGGCTTCCAGGAGCGGGTCCACCTGCCCGCCGAGCGCACCGACCACGTCTCCACCGGCCCCGGCCAGCTGTGGCACGAGTCCGTCGTGATCGGCGACGGCACCCTGGAGGAGCGCAGCGGACTGGTGCGGTACGAGGGTGGCTCGCGCCCGGTGCTGAACTGGTTCCGGCCGGTGTGGCACCCGTGGCTCGGCACCGGTCTCGGCTGGGGCCAGCAACGCGCCGGGAACGAGATCCAGCTGAACACCCCCGGCTGGGGCGACTCCGGGCCCGACCACACCGGGTTCGGCGACGTGTGGAGCACGGACAGCGGCATGAGCCAGACCACCGCCGTGTACCTCGACGGCACGCTCGTCGACCAGGGCAGGAGTTCCGCCGCGTACGTCTGGGACGCGCCCGCCGACGAGCACGGCTACAAGGTCGTCACCGACACCGCGCTCGACGCGGACCGCTGGCCGCTCGCCACCGAGGGGCACAGCGAGTGGACCTTCCGCTCGGCGGCGACACCGGAGGACCACTGGACCTACCTGCCGCTGATCAACCTCGCGTACGACGTCGACACCGATCTCGCGGGGACTGTGCGGGGCGGGCAGCGGATCCCGGTCGGGCTCGGCGCGCAGTACATCGCTGGCGCCGCCGGTACCGGGACCCCGACCGGGGGCCGGCTGGAAGTGTCGTACGACGACGGCAGCACCTGGACGTCCGTCCCGCTCAAGGGCGCGGACGCCTCCTGGCGCGGCACGCTGACCGTGCCGCGCGGTGCGCACTCCGTCTCGCTGCGGGCCTCGGCGCACGACGACGAGGGCGGGTCGGTGTCGCAGGAGATCATCCGGGCGGTGGGGGTGAGGTGACCTGTGAATGGGGGTGGACGATGCCTCTGAGCACCCCCAGCTCCGCCAGGTCCTGCGGCCGGATCCGCAGCTGCTCGGCGGTCGCCTCCACGTCCTCCGACGGCCGTTTGAGTATGGCGGCCGCCAGTTCCGGGGCGATCACCGAGAAGTAACTGTCCGGCGTGGCCCAGGTGTTGCCCGGGGCGGCCAGCGCCAGGGCCCCGCCGGAGCCGCCCTCGCCGATGACGAGGGTGGTGATCGGGACCCGGGCGGACGCCACCGCCCCGAAGACCTCCGCGATCGCCGCGCCGGCCCCCTGCCGCTCCGCCTCCGCGTCGTTGGCGGCGCCCGGGGTGTCCACCAGCGTCAGCACCGGGATGCCGAGCCGGTCAGCGAGCCGGATCAGCCGGGCGGCGGTGCGGTACCCGGCGGGCCGGGTGCCGGTTCCGGTCTGCGCGGCGAACGCGACGGTACGGCCGTTGCGTTCACCGAACCCGCACAGCATGCCGCCGGGATCCGTACCCCCGCACCGGTCCCCGCAGATCTCGCGGCGGTGGGTGAAGTAGGCGTCCAAGTAGGCCCGGGCGCGCGGGCGTTCGGGGGAGCGTGCCCGGCGGACGGCCTCCCAGCCGGTGGCGGGCAGGCCGGGGATGCCGAGGGCCGGTGGCACGGGGGCCTCCTGCGCGGGGGTGGTGAGCAGCCGGAGCCACTGTCCCAGCGTCTCCCGCAGCTCCTCGGGCCGTACCACCGCGTCCGCCGAGCCCGCTGCCACCTGCCCCTCGGCGGTGTAGGCCGCCGGGTCGGCGTCCGCGGGCCGGACCCGGGAACCCGCGAAGCCCACCTGGGCGCCCGGCAGGGCCAGGACGACATCCGCTCCGGCGCCGAGCGTGGCCCAGCCGCCGCCGGTCGTCGGGTCCCGCACCACCGCGACCTGCGGCAGCCCGGCCTCCCGGGTGAGCGCCGACTGCCGGGCCACGCGCTGGAGCTGGCTCAGCGCGAGCATGCCCTCCTGCATCCGGCTGCCACCGGTCGCGATCAACGGCACGACCGGCAACCGGTGCGCGCGGGCGTGGCCGTACGCCGCCTCCAGCCGGTCTCCGGTGCGCTCGCCCAGGGAGCCGCCCAGGAAACCAAACTCGAAGGCGATCAGTACGGCCCGGGCGCCCTCGACGCTCGCGGTGCCGCAGACGACCGACTCCTGCTCGCCGGTGCGTTCGGCGGCACGGGCGCGCGAGGCGTCGTAGCCCTGCCAGCCGAGGGGGCCGTCGGGCGTCGAATCCCTTGCCGGACAGGGGAGTTCGCCGAAGCTGTCCGGGTCCGCGACCAGGGACAGGACCTCCCGGGCCGAGCGGCGCTCAGACATCGGCCAGTGCCCGCTTCATGATCTTCCCCATGTCGTTGCGGGGGAGCGCGTCCAGGTAGCGCACGACGCGGGGGCGCTTGTGCGGGGCGAGACGACGGGCCACATGGTCCGCCAGCTCCTCGGCGGCGGGCGGCGTCCGCGGGTCCGCCGGGACGATCCAGGCGACGATCTGCTCGCCCAGGTCCGCGTCCGGCTCCCCGGTGACGGCCGCCTCCCGCACCCCCGGATGCTCCAGCAGCGCGTTCTCGATCTCACCGGCCCCGATCTTGTACCCGCCGCTCTTGATCAGGTCCGTGGCCTTGCGCCCGACGATCCGCACATAGCCGTCGGGCTCGCGGACGGCCATGTCACCGGTGCGGAAGAACCCGTCGGCGGTGAACGCGGCGGCCGTGGCGTCGGGCCGGTTCAGATACTCGGTGAACAGATTCGGCCCGCGCACCTGGATCTCGCCGACGCTCTCCCCGTCGTACGCGGCGATCGGCGTCCCGTCCTCCTCCACGAGCCGCAGCTCGACACCGGGCAGGGGCACGCCCACGGTGCCCGCGCGCGGCTCGCCGTCGGCCCGCACGCTGGTGTTCATCAGCGTCTCCGTCATGCCGTAGCGCTCGATCACCCGCCGCCCGGTCGCCGCCGCGATCCGCTCGTGGTCGTGCACGGGCAGCGCGGCCGAGCCGGAGACCAGCAGCCGGGCCCGCCCGAGGGCGGCGGCCAGCTCCGGGTCGGCCGGCAGGGTCTCGGCGATGCGGTGGTACATCGTCGGCACCCCGAACAGCATGGTCGCGCCGGCGTTCAGCTCCCGTGCCACGCCCTCGGTGGAGAACCGGCCCAGGTGGCGGACGCTGCCGCCCCGGCGCAGCGGGCCGAGGACGCCCAGCACGAGCCCGTGCACATGGAACAGCGGCAGCCCCTGTACGAGCACATCGTCCGCCGTCCACTGCCAGGCGTCGGCGAGCGCGTCCAGGGTGGTGGCGAGGGCCCGGCGGGGCAGGACGGCACCCTTGGGCGGGCCGGTGGTGCCGGAGGTGTAGACGATCAGCGCCGGGTCCTCGCCGGTGGCCGTCTCCTGCGGTACGGCGCCGGGCCGGGCGGACGCGTCGACGTCGATCCGCTCCAACCCGCCCAGTGGAGGCGGGAGTCGGGCGCCCGGCGCGGCCAGCACCAGCTTCGGCGCGCTGTCGGAGAGGATGTGCGCGAGTTCCTTCTCACCCGACTTCGGGTTCAGCGGCACCGCGGCCGCTCCGGCGAGCAGCACGCCCGTCACGGCGACGGCGGTCTCCAGTTCCGGCGTGGCCCACACGGCCACCCGGCCGGCACCGCGCAGCCGGGCGGCGAGCGCACCGGCGGCCCCGGCCAGCTCGCCGTACGTCAACGACCGTTCGCCGAACCGCAGGGCGATCCTCCCCCGGACTTCGTCCGGGGGGACCCCCATCTCGCTGCGCTCGCCCGGACCGCCCGTCAGAGCGGGGAAGAGGGAGGACACGCGGCGCACTCCTAACTGTCGGTTGACCGTCGCCACCCTTCCTACACCACAAGCCTGGTCCCGACGACCGTGCTCAAGTCCGCCGCGAGCCGCAGCTCGGTCGCGCGCAGCGCGGGATGCTCCAGCCAGTGCAGCCGGGCCCGGTCCACCGCGCCGTCATGCAGCGGCGGCCATCCGGTCGCCGGGGTGAAGTCGTCGACGACGACCGTCCCACCGGGCGCGAGCAGCCGCTCGACGTCGGCCGGGCGATCGCCGGGCGCCTTGCCCTGCCCGCCCCCGTCGAGGACGAGCAGATCGAAGGGCCCGTACTCCTCGATCCGCCGCCAGTCGCCGTCGAGGACCGAGACCTCGGGCCGGTCCGCGAACACCCGCGCGGCGGCCCGGGCCCGCTCCGGATCCCGCTCCACGCTGTACAGCCGCACCCCGGGCGCCGCACCCGAGGCCAGCCAGGCCAGCCCCACCCCGAGCCCGGTCCCGGTCTCGCCGATCCGGAGCCGGGCCCCGCCCGCCAGCGCGTGCAGCAGGCGGCCTTGTTCCGGGCGGCAGGAGTGGGGGAAACGGTGGACGCGGGCGGCGGACAGCGCGGCCGAGACGAGGGGCGGGAGTCCGGTGGCGCCGGTGTGCGCGTCGGTGCCGGTCTGTGCCATGGCACCGCATCCTGCCCCGTCTCAGGCGGCCGCCTCCACGATGTCGGCCACCACGCAGCTGACGTTGTCGGGGCCGCCCGCCTCGTTGGCCGCCGTGATGAGCGCCTGTACGACGTCGCCCGGTGCGGAGGGTGCGCCCAGGGCCTCCCGTATCCGGGTGTCCGGCACCACCTCGGTGAGCCCGTCGGAGCACAGCAGATAGCGGTCCCCCGCCCGGACCTCCTGCAAGCGCACGTCCGGCACCGGGTCCATCCCGCCGGCCAGGGCCTTGAGCAGCAGCAAGGACTCCGCCTGCACCCGGTGATCCTGGGTGATCCGGCTCAGGTTCCCCTCCCGCAGCAGATACGCCCGGGAGTCCCCGATGTGCACGAGCGCCAGCCGCGATCCCGTCCACAGAAGTGCGGTCAGCGTGGTGCCGACCTCCTGACTGCCGCCCGCCACATCGTGCACGGCCTCACCCGCGGAGCGCACCGCGTCCTCCAGCACGGTCAGCACCTCGTCCGCGGGCAGTTCCCCGGCCTCGTCCAGGAACCGCAGAGCCTCCACCGCCGCGCTGCTCGCGGGCGTCCCCGCCGGGCCGAAACCGTCGGCCACGGCGAGCAGCCTGCGGCCCGCGTACACGGTGTCCTGGTTGGCGGGGCGGACGAGCCCGCGGTCGGAGTGGGCGGAATAGCGCAGTTCCAGCACGATGGTGTGGTCCCTTCTCGACTGGTCGGTCAGCTGGTCCACGAGGAACGCGGCGAGATCCCGCCGCACGGCCGTCTCCGCCTCGACCCGCGCCCAGTACGCCCGGATCGCCCGCGCGGCATCCCCCGGGTCCAGGGCGCACACCGCGCGGATCTCGGCCAGCGGCATGTCCAGCCGCCGTAGCCAGGCCACGAGCCGGGCCTGCCGCATCTGCTCGACGGCGTAGTAGCGGTAGCCGGTGTCCGGGTCGACCCGGGCGGGCCGCAGCAACTCCAGCTCGTCGTACAGCCGCAACGCCTTCGGGGAGAGCCGGCTCGCCCTGGCGAAGGCACCGATCGTCAGCAGCTCCATGAGCACCTCGCGTTCCTCGTCCTCCGCCACCGATGCTGGGGCTTCACCAAAGGTGAAGGTCAACCGCGGTGCTCCGGTTCCCCGGCGGTTGTTAGCCTCGCTGCCGACCGAACCGTCGTACGACAGGGAGTCCGCCGTGCCCCGCATCGCCCTCGCCACCTACGACCCCGGCGCCGAGCCCGGCAAGGACACCGACCTGCCGGAGCTGGTGCGGGCGCTCACGGACGCGGGGGCCGAGGCGGAGGCCCGGTACTGGGACGACCCCGCAGCCGACTGGGGCGGCTACGACCTCGTCGTCATCCGCTCCACCTGGGACTACAGCTGGCGGGCCGCGGAGTTCGGGGCCTGGGTGGACCGGGTCGGGGCGCTGACCCGGCTCGCCAATCCGGCGCCCGTGGTGCGCTGGAACACCGACAAGCGCTACCTCGGCGAGCTGGCGGCGGCCGGCGTGCCCACCGTCCCCACGCGCTACCTCGCGCCGGGCGAGCCGGCCGATCTGCCCGACGGCCACGAGTACGTGATCAAGCCGACCTCGGGCGCCGGCGCCCGGTTCGCCGCCCGCTACACCCCCGACCAGCACGAGACGGCGGTACGGCAGCTCGCCCGGATGCACGCCGAGGGCTTCACCGCGATGGTCCAGCCGTACATGCGCGGCATCGACGCCGGCGGGGAACGGGCGCTGCAGTTCTTCGGCGGCCGGCTGCTGCACGCCAGCCGCAAGGGCGCCGTCCTCGCGCCCGGCACGCCGTACGACGCGGAGAAGGTGGCGCACCCGGGCCTGGAGCGGTGGGCGCCGACGGAGGCGGAAGTGGCGGTCGCCGAGAAGGCGTTGGGTGCGGTGCCCGGTGGTTCCGGGTTGCTGTATGCGCGGGTGGATCTCGTGGACGGCGAGGATGGGGAACCCCGGCTGATGGAGCTGGAGTTGGTGGAGCCGAATCTGTTTCTGTGGCTGCATCCGGGGTCGCTGGAGCGGGTTGTGCGGGCGGTGCTGGCGGCTGCGGACTAGCGCCCGGTCTCAGGTCGTCCGTCTGGTCCCACTCCGGCTCCGCTCGTGATCCGCGACCGGCTGGTCGTCCGCCCCCGCGGCCGACGGCGGTACCTCGACGACGAAGAACAGGAAGTTGGGTGTGGTCGAAAGGTCTTGGAAGCCGTCGGGGAACAGCTCGCGGGCGGCCGGGTCGGGCTGCGGCTCGCCGATGACGGACAGCCGGAAGCCGGCGGTGGTGAAGGCATCGGTCATCGCGTGCAACGGCCTGCGCCAGAACCTCATCGGGACGGACTGCCCGTTGAACGTCCAGTCGAAGGTATAGCTGGTGGTCGCGAAGTAGTCGGGGCGGGGCTCCTGGATCGTGTAGGCCACGACAGGGTGGTCCACCGACGCGATCAGCCGGCCGCCGGGCCTGAGCACTCGCCGTATCTCGGCCAGCGTCGGCCCCCAGTCCTCCAGGTAGTGCAGCACCAGCGACGCGACCACGTCGTCGAACGCGCCGTCGTCGAACGGCAGGGGGTCGCTCAGGTCGGCCAGGTGCAGGGCCGCGTCGTCACCGAGCCGCCGCCTGGCCAGCGCCAGCATCCCGGCGCTGGCGTCGACGCCGGTGACGATGGCACCGCGGTCGCGCAGTGCGGCGGACAGGGGGCCCGAGCCGCAGCCGGCGTCCAGGATCCGACGCCCGGCCACGTCTCCGGCGAGGGCCAGCATCGCGGGCCGCGCGTAGTACGCGTTCACGAGGCTGTTCTCGTTTTCCGCCGAGTACGCCTCGGCGAAGCTGTCGTAGTCGTTGACCCGGGTCGGATCCGCAGGCCGGGCGGGACTCTCGGGCACGTCGGTCACGCGTTCCATCGTCGCAGCCTAGTGGTCACACGATGATCGGCCGGGCAGAACTCATACCGTCTCCCGGCATGCCTGCGCGTACGCCCGTACCAGCGGCCGGTGTCCGTCCTCGCTCCGCCACGCCAGCGCATAGCGGCTCGGGCCGATGCCCCGGACCCGGCGGGTGGTGACGCCGCCCCGGGTGATCAGGGGGGCGTTGCCCTCCGCCACCAGGCAGACGCCCAGGCCCGCGACCAGGGCCTCGTACGTCTCCTCCGCCCCGGAGATCTCCGCGCCGATCCGGGGCGGCCGGCCCGGGCGGGCGTCCAGGGCGAGCCAGTGGTCCCGCAGCCGGCCCGCGCTCTTGGGCAGGGCCAGGAACGGCTCGTCCAGCAGGTCGGCGAAGTCGATCTCGGGACGGGCGGCGAGGGGATGCGCCTCGGGCAGGGCCAGCAGCCGGGGTTCCTCGGCGACCACCGTCCAGGCGTAGCGCTCCTCGTCGGGCAGCGGCAGCCAGACGAAGGCGACGTCCACGGTGCCGTCCGCCAGGCCCGCCGTCGGATCGTCCCAGCTCATCTGGCGCAGCCGGACCGTCGTCTCCGGGTGCGCGGCGGTGAAGCGGGAGCGGATGGCCGGCAGCAGCCCGCCCCGGCCCGGACTGGTGCTCATGCCCACGACCAGCGTGCTGCGCTCGGCCGCCTTGGCCGCCTCCACGGCCGCCGCGCCCGCCTCCCATGCGGCCAGCACCCTGCGCGCGTGCGGCAGCAGCGCCTCGCCCGCGCCCGTCAACGCCACCCCGTGCCGGTCGCGCCGGAACAGCTCCGCCCCCAACTGCCGCTCCAGCGCCCGGATCTGTTTGCTCAGGGCGGGCTGTGAGACGTACAGCCGCTCGGCGGCGCGCGTGAAGTGCAGTTCCTCGGCGACCGCGACGAAGTAGCGCAGATCGCGGGCGTGGACGTCCATGGTCATAGCCGTTGGTTATCACCGAGGGTCTTGGACGGGCAACGGGATGCGGCCGCAGTGTTGTTCGTGTCGAACCCGACGAGATCAACGGAGAGTCGTGATGAACAAGGTCTGGCTGGTGACCGGCGCGAGCAGCGGTTTCGGGCGGGCGATCACCGAGGCGGCCGTAGCCGCCGGTGACGTGGTGGTCGGCGCGGTCCGGCGTCCCGAGGCCCTGGACGACCTGGTGGCCGCCCATCCCGACCAGGTGGAGGCGCTGCGGCTGGACGTCACCGACGTGAGCGCGGTCGAGGCGGCGGTCCGCGATGTCGTGGCCCGGCACGGGCGGATCGACGTGCTGGTCAACAATGCGGGCCGCACCCATGTCGGCGCCGTCGAGGAGACCACCGACGCCGAGCTGCGCGACCTGTTCGACCTGCACTTCTTCGGCCCGGCGGCGCTGGTCCGGGCCGTGCTGCCCTACCTGCGGGAGCGGCGCTCGGGCGCGATCGTGCAGATGAGCAGCATGGGCGGCCAGATGTCCTTCGCGGGCTTCGGGGCGTACAGCGCGACGAAGTTCGCCCTGGAGGGCCTGTCCGAGGCGCTCGCCGACGAGGTGCGCGAGTACGGCGTCAAGGTGCTGATCGTCGAGCCGGGCGCGTTCCGGACCTCGCTGTTCGAGGCCGACCGGGCCGGGACCAGCTCCGACACCGGGGTGTACGGCAGGGTCGGCGAGACCCGCGCCGTCGTCGCCGGCGGACACGGCAGCCAGCCCGGCGACCCGGCCAAGGCGGCCGCCCTGATCCTGGCCGCGCTGGAGGCCGAGGACACCCCGCTGCGGCTGCCGCTCGGCGACGACGGCGTGAGCGCGGTCCTGGGCCACCTCGAGCAGGTCCGCGAGGAGGTCACCGCCTGGGAGAAGCGCACGCGGGCGACGGCCTTCGACGCCTGAGCTAGGTGATGACGGCCGTCCGCTGGAGCAGCCCCCAGGTGAACTCGGCGACCACCTCGTGCCGTACGCCGTCCGGGCCGGGCGCGGTGAAGGCGAGCCCCCACCGGGTCGGCGCGGTGCCCTCCAGCGGGCGGGCCGGGGCGAAGGCGCGGGCGGCCTCGTCCACCGTGCAGGACCAGGGGACCAGGTCGTCCAGGGTCTCGAGCCGGGGCGCCGGGGCGCCGGGCGCGCGCACCAGCCACTCGTTCCACACCGCCCCGTCCGGCCCTACCAGCACCTCGAAGCGCAGGCCGGGCCAGAGCGGCAGGGCCCAGCGCCGGGCCTCGCAGTCGACGTCGCCGAGGCGCCGGGGGAGGACGGATTCCGGCTCGCCCAGAACCGAGCGGTAGCGGGCGGCGGCGGACCGGGCCCTTTGCGAGCGGACCATCGCCTGCCAGCGCTTGTTGGTCTCCCGCATCTCGGCGATGGACACCCCGAGCCGGTGCCGGGCATCCTCGACCAGATCCGGGTTGTGGTCGGCCATGCGGCGCAGCAGCACCAGCTGGAAGTCGAGATCCATGGCACCCATGGTGCCCGGCGCCCGCCGGTGTCCGCTTCGACCCATTGCCCGCGCAACGCGGCATGACTAGCCTGTGTTCGTCATGCCGATCGCCTGTTGATATCTCGAACATCTCGGTGTCGATGTGTCGGACGGGCGCTTAGACCCAAGGGAGGGGGCCGGACGTGGGACGCCTCGTGCCTGCCGTGACCCGGGCTCTGGACATTCTCGAGCTGTTCCTCGACGGGGACGGGACGCTCTCCGCCCCCGACGTCGTGCGCAGGCTCCAGCTGCCGCGCACCACCGTGCACGAGCTGGTCACCACGCTCGCCGCACGGTCGTACATCGTGCAAGTGCCGGGACAGCCGGGACGCTACCGGCTCGGGGTACGCCCGTACCAGCTCGGCAGCCGCTACGCCGAGCAGCTCGACCTCGCCGCCGAGGGCCAGCAGGTGGCCCGCTCGGTCGCCGAGACCTGCGACGAGACGGTCCACGTGGCGATCCTCGAGGGCACCGACGTCATCTACATCGCCAAGGTCGACTCCACGCACGCCGTCCGCATGGTCTCGGCCGCCGGCCGCCGGCTCCCCGCCCACTGCACCTCCGTCGGCAAGATGCTGCTGGCCTCGCTGCCCGAGCAGGAGCTCACGGCACGCATCCCGGACGACGCGGAGCTGGCCGCGATGACCCCGAACAGCATCACCGACCCCGCCGCGCTGCGCGGGGCGCTGGCGGAGATCCGGCAGCGGGGCATCGCGGTGGAGAGCCGCGAGTCCAACCCGGACGTGAGCTGTGTGGCCGCTCCCGTGCGCGACCGCACGGGCCAGGTGGTCGCGGCCCTGTCCATCTCGGTGCCCATGATCCGCTGGAGCGACGAGCGCCGGACCGAGCTGGAGCAGCTGGCGGCGAAGGGCGCGGCCGAGCTGTCGGAGCGGCTGGGCCACCGGAGCGCGGTGTGAGCGCCGGGTACGAGGTCGCCGTACGGGCGGAGGCGGAGCTGGGGGAGGGGCCGACCTGGGACCCGGCGACGGGCCGGCTGACGTGGCTCGACATCCTGGGCATGCGCGTCAACACCTACGACCCGGCCACGGGCCGGCGCACGGTGCGGACGACGGAGCAGCACGTGGGCGCGGTCAAGCCCCGCGCGGGCGGCGGCCTGGTCCTCAACCTGCGGGACGGGGTGGGCCTGCTGGACCCGGACGACACGTTCCGCTGGCTGCACCACGAGCCGGTCGCGGGCCGCCGCGCGAACGAGGCCGCGGTGGCCCCCGACGGCTCGTTGTGGGCGGGCACCATGCGGTACGACGAGGCGCCGGGCGGCGGCACGCTGACCCGGCTGACCGGCGACGGCACCGCGGAGACGGTCCTGTCCGACGTCACGGTCAGCAACGGCACGGGCTGGAGCCCCGACGGCCGCCTCATGTACTACGTCGACAGCCCCACCCGCCGGGTGGACGTCTTCGACCACGACGGCGAGCGCGTCCACGACCGCCGCCCGCTCGTGGAGATCGAGGAGGGCGCGGGCTTCCCGGACGGCCTGACGGTCGACGCGGAGGGCTGCGTGTGGGTGGCGTTGTGGGACGGGGGCGCGGTGCGCCGCTATACGCCGGGCGGTGCGCTGGACCGGGTGATCAGCCTGCCCACCCCGCGTACGACGGCCTGCGCCTTCGGCGGCGCCGACCTGACCGACCTGTACATCACGACAGCCCGCGTCGGCCTGCCGGCCCCGCATCCGCTGTCGGGCTCGGTGCTGGTGGTTCCGGGGGCGGGCAAGGGTCTGCCCCAACCGGCGTTCAGGGGCTGAGCGGGCCGCAAAGCGGCCTACACCACCCCCGCCGCCTTCAGCTCCTCAGCGGTCAACGGCGGCCCGGCCAACGGGGGTTGCAGCGGTCCCACCGCCGCAGCGAGCAGCACGCCCGGGGTCAGCAGTACCTGCGCCCCGCGTTCCAGGGACGTCACGTCCGTCACCCGGCGCGCTATGCGTCCGTTGCCCGTCGCGGTGTACATCAGGCGGTCGACGTAGGCGGACAGCAGACGGTCCCGCAGAGTGGGGCCGTGCTCCGTCGCGCCGGGGTGGAACACGTCCTGGCCGAGGGCGAGGTCCCAGGCCGCGCGGACCGGGGCGGCGACCGCCCGCTGCACGCGGCGCGCCAGCCCCGGCGCGCCCCAGCCGTGCCGTCGTATCACCTGGCGGAGCCGCACCGCGCTCTGGGCGGCGACGGACAGCCCGTGGCCGTAGACCGGGTTGAACACGGCCAGCGCGTCGCCGAGGACGGCGAAGTTCTCGGGCCAGGCCGGCATGCGCTCGTAGAAGTGGCGGCGGTTGAGCGTGGCGCGGGTGACCGACACGTCGGACAGCGGCTCGGCCCGCTCCAGCAGCTCGCCGAGCACCGGATGCCGCAGCTTCTCCCGGGCGAAGGGCACGAACTCCTCGTTCGCGGCGGTGGGTTCGCCGCCCCGGGTGCCCTGCAGGGTGACGATCCAGCGGCCGTTCTCGATGGGCAGGAGGAAGCCGGAGCGGCCGGGACCGTCGCCTCGCGGATCGAGCTGCAGGTTGACCACCGGGAAGCCCTCCCGGGCCGCCTCGGGGGCGAGGAAGAGCCGGCTCGCGTAGACCAGGCCCGGGTCGACCTCGCGGATCCGCGGAGCGGGCAGCCCCAGGTCCGCGAGCCAGCGCGCGGCCCGCGAGCCGCGCCCGGTGGCGTCGACCACGAGGCCGGCCGCAAGGGTGCGCTCGGCGCCGTCCCGGGCCCGGACCCGTACGCCGGTGACGGCGGCGTCGGTGCCGGTGAGGCCGAGCGCCTCGGTGCCGTCGAGGAGTTCGATCCGCTCGTCGGCGAGAACCTGTGCCCGGATCGTCGCGTCCAGCAGGTCCCGGCCGGCCAGGATCACATGGTGGGACTCGGGCCAGCGCCGGAACCAGCCCTGCGCGGAGAGCGCCACCACGCCGGTGGTGAACGGATGCCGGCGGCCCCCGGCGGCCTTCAGCGCGTCGGTGATGCCCGGCAGCAGCTCCTCCACGGCCCGTACCCCGCCCGACCACAGCATGTGGGCGTGCCGGGCCTGCGGCAGCCCCTTGCGAGGTTCGGGGCCCTCGGGCAGGACGTCCCGCTCGACGACGACGACCCGGTCGGCGGAGTCGGCGAGCGCGCGCGCCGCGAGCATGCCGCTGTGGGATCCCCCCAGCACGACGGCGGTTCTTGCGGGGGAGGAGGGTTCACTCATGCGCGGACACGCTCTCTGCCGGGGCGGCCGCGCGGGCGCGTACCGCCGTGATCTCGTCGGGGTGGCGGAGGGCTTGGGACACGGCGTGGATCTCCTGGAGCAGGTAGGCCGTGTCGGGGCCGGACGGGGAGCCGGTGCCGTCGGCGCGCGGCGGCCGCTCGCCGCCGGCCGCGTCCAGCAGCGCCACGGCGGCGGCGAGGGCCCTGGCGCGGGCGGGCTCGTGGCCGAGGGCGAGGGCGGCCTTGTACGACCGCTCGCGCAGGTCCTCGTCCAGGTGCCGGGAGAGTTGCAGCAGGGCGTCGCGGATGAAGGTCTCGCGGCGGATCAGGCGCAGTTCGGCGGGGGCCTGCGGGGCGAAGGGCTCGCGTTCGCCGGTGACGGTCCGCGTCAGCTGGTAGAGGGGGCCGAGGGCGCGGTGGCGCAGCCGGACGTGCCAGCGCTCGTGCAGGTACTGGCCGACGTGCGGGACGATGAAGCCCACCGCGACCAGGGTGGCGGAGACGCACGCGCCCGCCGGCGCCACGTTGGTGCTCAGCCAGTCCAGGTCGTGACCGGTCCACCGGGCCACGACGGCGGTGAGCTTGGCCGCGTCGAAGAACAGGTTCGTGGCGTAGCCGACGCCCAGCAGCCTGAGCCCCCAGCGCAGCCAGGCGTCGAGGCCGTCGGTGCGGATCCAGTTCCAGATCAGCCGGGCCGTGATCGAGCAGGCCACGGTGTGCGCGAGGAGGTAGAGCAGGATCTCCTCGCGCATGAAGGGGGTGGTGGCGTAGTAGGTGTCCAGGTCCCGCACCCGCTCCACCGGCACGTCGGCGAGGGCGAAGAGCACCCACAGGGCGACGACCACGCCCGCGTAGACGGCCACGACCCAGCGGGTCACCCGGCGGGTCTGGGCCGAGTCGGAGCGGCCGTTGCGCCAGGCGGTGATCAGCAGCAGCCAGGACGCGCACAGCGCGGTGAGCAGGGAGTACACCCAGGGCGCGGAGATGTTCGGCACGCCGGTGACCCGGTTGGTCCAGGCGATGGTCCGCGGGGCCGCGAAGACGAACACCGCGCAGGCGAACAGCAGCAGTCCGCCGACGGCACGCAGCATCGGGTCCCGCCACATCTTGATGATGCTGGGGAGCTTGATCGCCAGGGCGGCGGTCAGGACGGCCGTGGGGATCCAGAAGGAGACGGACACCTCGTCGAGGTGTCCGGGGAAGTCGAGCGCCGAGTTCACCGCGCGGTTCCCCCCTTCTTCGACGCTCGGTTCGCCTCGAGGGCGCTGGATGGCGGTGCGCTCGCCTGCTCGCGTCCGCGATAGCCGAGGGTCCGCTGTACGGGGCCGAGGGACCGTTGCGCCGGGCCGAGGGGGGCGCCGGCGCCGGAGCCGGTGAGGTGGGGCCGGAACAGGGCGGCCAGGCGGTGCCCGAAGTCGTCCGCCTCGGCCTCGTCGGCCTCCCTCGAGCCGTTGCGGGCGGCCACCGTCAGGGGCATGCCCCGCCAGCCGGGTGCGTCGGCGAGCGCGCGGGCCGCCGCGTCGCCGGCCAGGTGGGAGTGCCGGTGCCCGGTGTGCAGATGCCACAACTCATGGCCCAGGATCACCAGTTGCTGCACGGCCTCGGCCCGCTCCTCCACGATCACCAGGTCGAAGTCGGCGAACTCCAGCCACAGCCCGGTGACCTCGATCTCGTCCGGGAAGCGCTCGAAGCGCACCTCGACCGGCCGTCCGCCGCGCAGTGCGGACATCTCCTCGCACAGCGCCCGGCACAACTCCCTTACGTCGTCCGGTGTTCCGGGCCGGGCGTGGACGGCGGCGGCGAGGTCGCCGGCCAGCGCGCGCATCGCCGAGCCCGGGCGGGTCCGCCGCAGCCGTGCGGCCAGGCGTGTCATCCGCTCACACGCGCCCGCGATGCCCATCGCCTCCCCCTTCCGCTGGGCAGAGCCTACGCGGCTGGGCGTGTCCTCGTCATGAGGAGCGGTGACCGTGGTCGAAGAGAAAACCATCTACGGGCTTGTGTCCCACCCATTGACGCGGAAGCGCTTCGAATCTACGGTCCCGTTCGAAGTAACGAGCGCTATTCGACATACCGAACAACTGGAGGCGGTGGGGGGCGAGGTGGAACCTCTTCAGCCACCTGTTCGCCTCGTACGACGCCTGCTGCCAGGGCGTGAACTCCACGTACAAGATCCGGGTGGGCCACGCGAAGACCGGCGGAGACCTCCCGAAGCTGGGTCCGAACCAGTTGGGCCGGCGTGCTGATCGGCCGGTTCTGAAGTGACTCGAAAGGATCCCATGAGCAGGAGCACCGCCCGCTTCACCCTCGACCCCGCTTTCACCATCGGCCCGGTCAACCCCCGTGTCTTCGGCTCCTTCGTCGAACACCTCGGCCGCTGCGTCTACACCGGCATCCACGAACCCGACCACCCCTGCGCCGACGAGGCAGGACTGCGGACCGACGTCCTCGACCTGGTCCGCGAACTCGGCGTCACCGCCATCCGCTACCCCGGCGGCAACTTCGTCTCCGGCTACAGGTGGGAGGACTCGGTCGGCCCCCGAGCGGAGCGTCCCCGTCGGCTCGACCTCGCCTGGCACTCCACCGAGACCAACCGGTTCGGCCTGTCGGAATACATCGGCTTCCTCAAGAAGGCCGGGCCCCACGTCGAGCCCATGATGGCCGTCAACCTCGGCACGAGAGGCGTGGGCGAGGCCCTCGAACTGCAGGAGTACGCCAACCACCCCTCCGGCACCGCCCTCTCCGACCTCCGTGTCGCCCACGGTGACAAGGAGCCCTTCGGCATCCGCCTGTGGTGCCTGGGCAACGAGATGGACGGCCCCTGGCAGACCGGGCACAAGACGGCACAGGAGTACGGCCGGCTCGCCGCCGAGACCGCGCGGGCCATGCGCCAGGCGGACCCTGAAGTCGAACTGGTCGCCTGCGGTTCCTCCAGCCAGGCCATGCCCACCTTCGCCGAGTGGGAGGCGACCGTCCTGCAGGAGACGTACGACCTGGTCGACCACATCTCGCTGCACGCCTACTACGAGCCCACGGACGGCGATGTGGACTCCTTCCTCGCCTCGGCCGTCGACATGGAGTCCTTCATCGAGAACGTGGTCGCCACCGCCGACCACATCGGCGCGAAGCTCAAGTCCGAGAAGAGGATCAACCTCTCCTTCGACGAGTGGAACGTCTGGTACCTCTCCCGCTGGGAGGAGCACGCCAAGGGCCTCGACCGGTCCGACTGGCCCGAGGCGCCCCGGCTGCTGGAGGACAACTACAGCGTCACGGACGCCGTCGTCCTCGGCTCGCTGCTGATCGCGCTGCTCCGGCACGCCGACCGCGTCACCGTCGCCTGCCTCGCCCAGCTGGTCAACGTGATCGCCCCGATCATGACCGAGCCGGGCGGCCCGGCCTGGCGGCAGACGACGTTCTTCCCGTTCGCGCAGGCGTCCAGGTACGGCCGGGGCGAGGTGCTCGACGTGCGGGTGGACTCGCCGACGTACCAGACCAAGAAGTACGGCGCGACGGACCTGCTGCACGCCACGGCCGTCCGCGCGGCCGACGGCACGGTCACCGTGTTCGCCGTCAACCGCAGCCGCACGGACGCCCTGCCGCTCCAAGTCACCCTCATCGGCCTGGAGTTGACGACCGTCACCGAGCACAGCGCGCTCGCGGACGCCGACCCCGACGCCCGCAACACCCTCGACGAGCCCGAGCGGGTCGTCCCGCACCCGGTCGAGGGCACCAGCCTGGCGGACGGCACCCTCACCGCCGTACTGGAACCGCTGTCCTGGAACGTGATCAGACTGGCGTGACCGGTAGCCCGCCCGTCGCCCTGCCGAGCAGCGTCAGGCGTACGGACCCCGGCCCCGACAGCGTGGTGAACTCCGAAAGGACCGCCAGCGCGAGCGTGTTGGTGCCGCGGGTGCGCAGGACGCCGTTCGGCAGGACGAAGGTGTGCTGCGGGCCCACGTTGTTGATGTACTGGCCCATGTTCCAGCCGTTGAGGAAGATCTGCGCACGGTAGGCCCGGTACGGGTCGTCCTGAAGGGTCAGCCCGATCGAGGCGTCGAGGTCGGCCGGGACCGAGAGGCGGAAGGTGGTCCGGTACCAGGTCACGCCCTGGTACCGGGCGCTGCGCGGGAAGGTCACCTGCTCCCAGTCGTGGTCCTTCAGGCCGGGCAGGTGCCAGCCCTCGCGTTCGCCGTACAGGCCGCCGTTGTTCATCGGGCCGCGCACCGGGTCGGCGGCCGCCGCACCCTGGATCCGCCAACTCAGCTGCGGCGAGGCGCCCTTGAAGGCCGCCGCCGTCAGACCGCGCGCCACCTTCTGCGTGTCGAGCCCCTTGCCGTCCTGGTCGCGCTGCATGCGCCGCACGAGCACGGACAGCACGTGCCGGCCGGGCGAGCGCAGGGAGTCGCGGACCGGGAAGGCGGCGGTCGCCGCCCAACTGCCCTGCCGGACGGTCGTGTCCTTGTCCGGCACCGGCATCCGGTGGGTGCCCAGCGGCTCGCCGTCCAGCCAGGCCATCAACAGGCCCTGCGTGCCGGTGCTGTAGGCGAGCGAGACCTCCTCCAGGCCGGTGGAGTCGGTGAAGGAGCCGCGGTACCAGACGTCCCCGTAGTGGAAGCCGTAGTCGTCGGCGAAGAGGACCGGCTGACCGTCGGGGACCGGTGTGGTGCTGAACGTCGTCCTCTTGTCCGCGACCGTCCAGTCCGAGTCGTCGAAGCCGGGACCGGCCTCCGGGTTCTCCCTGCGCATCCGCCAGCCGCCCAGCTCGGGCAGCCGCACCTCGGGGACGGCGGGCAGCAGGCCGGCGGTCATCAGGCTGCCGGACAGGGTGGTGCGGGTGGGCAGGGTGCGGCCGTTCCACACCAGGGTGTCGATCCCGCGCGGCCCCCACACCTCCATGCTCGTCGTCTCGGTGACGTCACCCGTCAGGTGGACCTCGGAACCGCGCACTTCGGCGTGGCGCAGCAGCGCCGGGCCGTACACCAGCAGGGTCCCGGACGGGGTGTCGTACGGAAAGAGGCGCACGGCGGTGGCGTCGTCGGCGAAGAGCAGCACCAGCGGGGTCTCGGTCTCGCCCTTCTGCACCAGCACCCGGGTCAGCCCGTCCTCGCCGAGCGGGCTGCTCACATGCAGCTCGTCGCCGTTCAGGACCCAGGCGGCCTCGGGGTCCAGCCGCATGACGCTCGGTTCGACCGGGCAATTCAGCACCAGTTCGGCCATGTCGCCGCGGCGCCCCGAGAACAGCGCGATGTCCTGCCGGCCCGCGGTCACGGCCAGCACGGGCTCGGCGGTGGAGTACTTCAGCGTCCGCTTGCCCAGCCTCAGCCCCGTCGTCAGCAGCCGGGCGTCCTTGCCGGGCACGGTGATCCGCAACCGGCCCGCGTCGGTCGGCAGGTCGCTGGTGACCGCGTCCGTGCCGTCGTTGCGCGCGACGTAGACGTGGGCGCCGGTGTCCGGGTTGGTCAGGTGGTAGACCTTCAGGCCCTCGGCGTGCACGTCCGCCGCCCGGTCCAGCTTGGCGAAGTCGGGCACCCGCTGGAGCAGGTGGCCCAGTTGGTGCATCGGCGCGATCTTGTCGGTGACGTTCCGGCCCTCGTCGATGGCGGCGCCGTAGTCGTACGACGTGTAGACGACCGGCGCGGGCAGCCAGCCCCAGGAGGTGCCGCCGAAGGTCATGTAGACGTTGTGCAGGGTGAGCCCGTTGGCCAGGTTGGTCAGATAGAACCGGCGCTCGTAGGCGGCGTCCCGGGTGCGCCGCGACTCGGCGTACCCCTTGCCGTCGAAGAAGGCCCCGCCCCAGGGGTCGAACCAGCCGCCGCCGAACTCGGGCACGAACCCGGGCGTGGACGGCGAGGCACTGGCCCCGCCCTTCGCCCCGCCGGGACCGTAGTGCCCCCAGTCGGGCGGGGTCCGGTCCGGCGACGGATACCCGTCGAAGCCGTACAGCCAGCCACCCTTCTCGCCGCCCGTGTCGAACGAACCGGGTACCCAGTAGCCGTTCCTGCCCTTGTCGTTGTGGAACAGCGGCACGTCGATGCCGTCCGCCCGCACCTTCTTGTACAGGTGGGACATGTAGGACCGGCCGACGGCGTCGCCGGCGTGGGCGTCGTACTCGTTCTCGATCTGGTAGAGCAGGATCGTGCCGGTGCCCTGGGTGAACAGGTGACGGCGGGCGATCCGGTTCACCTGAGTCAGCCACTCGTCGACATGCCCCAGATACGTCGGGTCGTCGGTCCGGGCCGTGCCCCTGGTCGCCGTCAGCCAGCCGGGGAAGCCGCCGCCGTCCACCTCGGCGTTGATGTACGGGCCGGGCCGCAGGATGACGTACAGGCCGGTCTCGGCGGCCGTGCGCAGGAACAGGTCCAGGTCCCGGACGCCGGTGAAGTCGTACGCGCCCGGCGCGGGGGAGTGGTAGTTCCAGGCCACGTAGATGCTCACGGCGTTGTACCCGTGCGCCCGCATCTTCTGCAGCACGTCCCGCCACAGGGACGGGCTCGGCAGCCGGAAGGGGTGCAGTTCGCCGGACCACACCACCAGCCGCCTGCCGTCCACGAGCAGCGAGTACTGGTCGTAGCCGATGGTGTGCCGGCAGCCGTCGGCGCTCGGCGGGGCGGGCGCCGGGCCGGTCGGCACACTGCGCGCCGCGTACGCCGAGGGCGCCCCGGGCCCGCCGCTGCCGCCCAGGGCGAGCCCGAGCGCGGTCGAGCCGGCCAGGGTGGTGAAGGTACGTCTGCTGAGCGCCAAGGTGGATCCTCCCGGGCGATCTTACGGGGCGCGGGTGAAGGCCATTCTCCATGCGGCGACGCCCCACAATGGACCCATGAGGATCTCGGCACGGGCGGACTACGCGGTACGGGCGGTACTGGAGCTGGCCGTACGGCAGGGTAACGGCCCGGTGAAGGCGGAGGAAATCGCCGCCGCCCAGGGCATCCCGCACAAGTTCCTGGAAGGGATCCTGGGCGATCTCAGGCGTGCCGGGATCGTCGACAGCAGGCGTGGCGGAGGCGGCGGGTACCGGCTGGCGCGGGACGCGGCCGAGGTCACGGTCGCCGATGTGATCCGCGCTGTGGACGGCCCGATCGTCTCGGTCCGCGGTGAACGCCCGACGGGCCTCGCCTACACCGGCAGCGCACAGCCCCTGCTGCCCCTGTGGATCGCGCTGCGCGCGAACGTCCGCCGGATCCTGGAGGGCGTCACCCTCGCCGACCTCGCGGCGGACGCGCTGCCCGAGCCCGTCCGGGCGCTCGCGGCGGAACCGGCGGCCTGGGAGAACCCGTAGGCGCCCGGGTGTGAACGACCGGTTGTGAATGGCCGGAGTTGAACCTCCCGGTGGTGAGCGGTGGTTCCTACGATGCGGAGCGCTTCACAGGTTCCACACAGACCCCCCACACCCTCGACCCCGGGAGAAACCATGGCTGGTGGACTACTCCTGAGCGGTGCCGTGGCGGCACTGCTCACCACCGCACTACCCGTTCAGTCCTCGTCGCCGGTGTTCGACGACCCGCCCCCGGACAAGATCGTCATCGACGTCGCCACGGTGAACGGCTCCGGCTGCCCGGCGGGTACGGCCGCCGTCGCGGTCTCCCCGGACAACACGGCCTTCACGGTGACCTACAGCAGCTATCTCGCCCAGGCGGGCGGCACCTCCGACCCGACCGCCTTCCGCAAGAACTGCCAGCTCAACCTGGTGGTTCACGTCCCCCAGGGCTTCACCTACGCGATAGCCAGCGCCGACTACCGCGGCTTCCTCTCGCTCCAGCCCGGCGCGAGCGCCACCCAGAAGGCCTCGTACTACTTCCAGGGCTCCTCGCAGACCGTGCCCAGGATCCACCCCTTCAACGGCGCCTACAACGACGACTGGCAGGCCACCGACAGCACCGACTGGGCCCAACTGGTCTGGGCGCCCTGCGGGGTGCTGCGCAACTTCAACATCAACACCGAACTGCGGGTGAGCGCAGGCACCGCCAACCCCGACAAGGTCAGCTTCATGACCATGGACTCCACGGACGGGAACATCAGCACGGTGTACCACATGGCGTGGAAGCAGTGCCCGAGCGCGTAGCCGTACGGGCGCCACGCCGGTCACTCTGAGTATGTGATGGCCGTTGACGGTCCTCCCCGCTGAGCGGTCATCCATCGGTTGACCCGCAGAATCGTTCGACAAGGAGTGATACTCCCAAGGGGCGCGCGAGGGGCGCGGGGCACGCCTGCCGACTACCCTCGCGCGCCGCCTGAGCGATTACTCAACGTGAGTGCGGCTCTGCTACTCCTGTTCACGCAGCGTGACGAAACGGCATCAGGTCGTCGCGCCCCACGTGCCATGGAGACGAGGAAGACGAGGTAGAGCCATGCCCCTCGACACAGTGACAGCACAGGCGGGGACCCCGGAGTCGGAGCAGCAGCAGCGCGAACAGCAGAGCCTCAGCACCGCGGCGGCACGCAATCTCGCCACCACCACCAAGTCCGAACCCCAGATGCAGGGCATCAGCTCCCGTTGGGCCACCCGCATCCTGCCCTGGGTGAACGTGCCCGGCGCGACCTACCGGGTCAACCGCCGCATGTCCTGCACCGTCGGCGACGGCCGCGTGACCTTCGTGAAGACCGGCTCCAAGGTCCAGGTGGTCCCCGCCGAGCTGGGCGAACTGCCCTTGCTGCGCGGCTTCTCCGACGCCGACGTGCTCGGCGCGCTCGCCGACAGGTTCGTGCAGAAGGAGTTCACCCCCGGCCAGGTCATCGTGCAGGAGGGCCGCAAGGCCGACCACGTCTACCTGATCGCGCACGGCAAGGTGGAGAAGCTCGGCCAGGGCCCGTACGGCGACGAGTCCATGATCGGGCTGATGGCCGACGGCGACACCTTCGGCGGCCAGGTGCTCGCCGACGGCGCCAGGAAGTGGGAGTTCACGGCCCGGGCCACGACGCCCACGACCGTGCTCGCGCTGCCGCTGACCGCGTACAAGGCGGTCGCCGACCGCCACGAGGCGCTGCGCCGGCACGTGCAGCGGATCAGCGCCGACGGGCACCGCAGACTGAACCGGTCCGGCGAGGCCGACATCCTCCTGAAGTCGGGGCACATCGGTGAGGAGACGCTGCACCAGACCTTCGTCGACTACGAACTCTCCCCGCGCGAGTACGAGTTGAGCGTGGCGCAGACGGTGCTGCGGGTGCACAGCCGGGTCGCCGACCTCTTCAACGAGCCGATGAACCAGACGCAGCAGCAGTTGCGGCTGACCATCGAGGCGCTGCGCGAGCGGCAGGAGCACGAGCTGATCAACAACGAGGAGTTCGGGCTGCTCAACAACGCCGACTTCGACCAGCGCATCTCCACCTACTCCGGCCCGCCGACCCCCGACGACATGGACGAGCTGCTCAGCATGCGGCGCAAGACCCGCTGCTTCCTCGCCCACCCCAAGGCCATCGCTGCGTTCGGCCGCCAGTGCAACAAGCGGGGCCTGTACTTCGGCAGCATCGACCTGAACGGCAACCAGATCCCCGCGTGGCGCGGCGTGCCCCTCCTGCCCTGCGGCAAGATCCCGATCAGCGAGCAGGGCACGACGTCGATCATCGCCATGCGCACGGGCGAGGACGACCAGGGCGTCATCGGCCTGTACCAGACGGGCATCCCGGACGAGGTGGAGCCCGGCCTGAACGTCCGCTTCATGGGCATCAACGAGCAGGCGGTCATCTCCTACCTGGTCAGCACCTACTACTCGGCGGCCGTCCTGGTTCCCGACGCCCTCGGGGTCCTGGAGAACGTCGAGATCGCCCGCACGAACGGGAGCTGACGGCGGTGTCGTTGATCTCCCGGGTCACGGCACCGACCGCGGCCCACGACGTGGCGGGCCTGGTCCGGGCTCTGCTGTCGCAGGGCTCCCCGCCACCGCCCGGCGCGGGACTCCCCACCGGCCCCACGGGCCTGGGTACGTCGGCAACCCACATTCCCTTCGCACCAACGGCCATCCCGCACCGCTCCCGCACGAACGCCCTCCCGCTGCCCCTGCCGACGCCGACGACGACACTTCGGCCGGGCGCGGTGGATCCCCCGACGAGCGCCGGCCCGGGGACACGCGGGAACCGGCCGGAGGCCGGGCAGTCCGCGCCGGTCGGGCATCGGCCCGGGGTGGTGCGTCCGTCCGCGGCCGGGAATCCGGCAGGAACCGCACCCGAGCCGACGGCCGGCCGGCCCGCGGCGGTGTCTTCGCCGGAGTCCGGGCCGTCACCGGCGAGTGGATATCAGCCCGCGGCGGAGCGTCCGCCGACGGGCGGGAACGCGGTGACGGAGCATCAGCCAGAGGCCGGGGGCTCAGCGGCCGGGCATCCATCGGCGACCGGGCGGTCGGTGGGAGCCGCGCAGTCGGCGGTGGCCGGGCAGCCCACGGTGGCCGGGTATCCCTCGGCGGCCGGGCAGTCGGTGGGAGCCGGGCGGCCTGTTGTGGCCGGGCAGTTGGTGGCGGCGAGGCAGCCGACGGCGGTCGGGCATCGGCCCGGGGTGGTGCGTCCGTCCGCGGCCGGGAATCCGGCAGGAACCGCACCCGAGCCGACGGCCGGCCGGCCCGCGGCGGTGTCTTCGCCGGAGGCCGGGCCGTCACCGGCGAGTGGGTATCAGCCCGCGGCGGAGCGTCCGCCGACGGGCGGGAATGCGGTGACGGAGCATCAGCCAGGGGTCGGGGGCTCAGCGGCCGGGCATCCATCGGCGACCGGGCAGTCGGTGGGAGCCGCGCAGTCGGCGGTGGCCGGGCAGCCCACGGTGGCCGGGTATCCCTCGGCGGCCGGGCAGTCGGTGGGAGCCGGGCGGCCTGTTGTGGCCGGGCAGTTGGTGGCGGCCGGGCGGCCTGCGGCGGTCGGGCAGGCGGCGGTTTCGCAGGCGGGTGCGGGTGCGGGTGCGATGCAGTTGCCTGCCGGGCCCACTGGGCTCGGTACATCGGCGGCGGCTCTCGGCCGTACCGGTCCCGGCGCCTCGGCGGCAGTCGTCGCGCCCGACGGTTCCGGCGCCTCGGCGGTGGACCGCCGGGCCGCAGTCCTCGAGCCCCACCGGGAGGCACGCGAGGCGCCGGTATCCGATATCGGGCTCCGGCTGCACTGTCCGCCCGCCGTGCGCGACGATCCCGCCCTGGGTGAGATCGTCACCGAGCGTCTGGTGGAGTGGGCCGAGGAGGTCGGGATCTACCCGGGCCGGCTGGACAGGATCCGCGAGGCCGACTTCGGTCGGCTGATCATGCTCGCCCATCCCGAGTCCGACGACCCCGAGCGGCTGCTCGCGGCGGCCAAGTGCGCGCTGTCGGAGTGGGCCGTGGACGACCACTACGTGGACGGCGAGGTCGAGGAGGCAAGGCCGCAGGAGCTCGGCCGGCGGCTCGCCATCGCCCACTCGGTGATCGACCAGGCCCACCTCCCGCTCGCCTACGCCCCCCAGCTGGAGGAGGCCGTCCGGGCGGACCCCGTCATGCGGGCCCTCAGGGACAGCCTGCGCAACCTCCACTCGTACGCGACGACCTCACAGGTGCGCCGGCTCCGCCACGAGCTGGGCATCATGTTCGTCGCCTACAACCAGGAGGGCTACTGGCAGACCGCCGGTCACCGCCCGCCGGTGTGGGAGTACCTGATGCACCGGCACGAGAACAGCTTCATCCCGTGCATGGTGCTCGTCGACGCGATCGCCGGCTACGAGATCCCGTACGGCGAGTTCTCCGACCCCCGGGTCCGGCGCGCGTTCACGCTCGCGGGCACCGCCACCGTGATCGTCAACGACCTCTACTCCATGGCCAAGGAGAAGGGCCCGACGGACTACAGCCTGCCCCGGCTGATCGCCGCCGAGGACGGCTGCTCGCTGGAAGAGGCCGTCGACCGCACCGTGGACATCCACAACGAACTGATGCTCACCTTCGAGGCCGAGGCGGCCGCGCTCGCCCGGGCCGGCTCCCCGGAACTGCGCCGCTTCCTGGCCGGCACCTGGGCCTGGGCCGGCGGCAGCCGCGAGTGGCACGCCGGCAGCGCCCGCTACCACGAGACCGCGAAAGCCGCCTGAGCCGGCGCCTCCCGCACCCCCACCCCGTTCCCAGTAAGGAACCGCATGTCCAAGATCTCCACCCAGATGGAAAGCATCGCCATGGGCGATGTCCTGCGCACCGAGTACCAGAAGTCGGTCGCGGAGTACTGGAACAAGGAGAAGGACCCCGTCAACATCAAGCTCGGCGAGGTCGACGGCCTCTACCACCACCACTACGGCCTCGGCGAGTGGGACCCCTCGGTCCTCGCCGGCCCGCCCGAGAACCGCGACCAGCGCATCATCGAGGAACTGCACCGCCTGGAGACCGCGCAGGCCGACGTCCTCCTGGACCACCTCGGCGACATCAACCCCGACGACCACCTCCTGGACGCCGGTTCCGGCAGGGGCGGCACCAGCTTCATGGCCAACGCCCGCTTCGGCTGCCACGTCGACGGTGTCAGCATCTCCGAGCAGCAGGTGGCCTTCGCCAACGACCAGGCGCGGCACCGCGGGGTCACGGACAAGGTCCGCTTCCACTTCCGCAACATGCTCGACACCCGTCTGGAGACCGGATCGCGCCGGGCGATCTGGACCAACGAGACGACGATGTACGTCGACCTGTTCGAACTCTTCGCCGAGTTCTCCCGCCTGCTGGAGTACGGCGGACGCTACGTCTGCATCACCGGCTGCTCCAACGACGTCACCGGCATGCGCTCCAAGGCCGTCAGCAGGATCGACGAGCACTACACCTGCAACATCCACCCGCGCAGCGAGTACTTCAGGGCACTCGCGGCGAGCAACCTGGTGCCGATCCAGGTGGTGGACCTGACCCCGGACACGATCCCGTACTGGGAACTGCGGGCCAAGTCCTCCGTCGCCACGGGCATCGAGGACCCGTTCCTCGCCGCCTACAAGGAGGGCAGCTTCCACTACCTCCTCATCGCGGCCGACCGCATCTGAAACCAGGGCACATGCATGGTGTCGTACGCGCGGGGCGTTGCGGCACCACGCCCGGCGCGGGAGCCGGATCACGGGCCTGTCAAGCGCTTGCGGGGTACCCCGACACCTGTGGGAGAGGACATGAGAGCACATTGCCTTTGGGGCAAGGCCGTTGTCGTCGGCGGCAGCTATGCGGGACTCGTGACCGCACGCGTACTGGCCGACTTCTTCCGCGAGGTCGTCCTCGTGGAACGGGACGCCGTCGACGAGGACACCGGCGCTCATCCGGGTGCACCGCACGGCTACCAGGGGCACGCGATGCTGGCCAGGGGCGGCGAGATCCTGGAGCGGCTGTTCCCGGGACTGCGCGAGGAACTCAGGGAAGCGGGAGCGCCGGTCTTCGACTACGGGGAGGGCATCGACTTCCTGCTGCCCGTCGGACGCGCGCCACGGCAGCGTACGGGCGTCCCGGTCCAGAGCTTCACCCGTGACGAGCTGGAACGCCGCCTGCGACGCAAGGTGCTCGCACTTCCCCACGTCACGCTGGTGCCGTCCACCAGGTGCACGGGTCTGACCCGGGACTTCGCGGGCCGCGTGAACGGCGTGAGATGCCAGTCGCAGAGCGAGAAGCCCTTCCAGCTGGCCGCCGATCTGGTCGTCGACGCCTCCGGACGGTCCAGTTCCCTGGTGGACTGGCTGAACGAGCTGGGGATCAGCGTGCCACCCAAGCGGACCGTGAAGGCGAAGGTCACCTACACGTCGATGAACTTCGACCGGCCGGCGGAGAGCGATCCCGACCATCCCGACTACTACGTCGCCTATCAGATGCTGTTCGCTCCCCGGGTGCGCCGGGCCGGGATCCTGCTCGCCGTGGAGCGCAGCCGGTGGACGTGCATGCTGTTCGGGTTCCACGACCAGCCGCCGACCGACGACGAGGGCTACCTGGCGTTCGCGAAGAGCCTGAACACACCGCACCTGGCCGAACACCTCGCCCGGCGCACCGACCAGGAGCCCACCCGTCGCTACACCAACGTCGACAACCAGTGGCGGCCCTTCCACACCGTCCGCGACTGGCCGGACCGCCTCCTCGCCGTCGGCGACTCGGTGTGCGTCTTCAACCCCGTCTACGGCCAGGGCATGACGGTCGCCGCGATGGAGGCGGAGCTGCTGCAGCGCATGCTGCAGCGATGCGGCACGACCGGGCGGCTGGACGGTCTCGCCCGCGGATTCCAGAGGAAGGTGGGCCGTCTGCTGCTGCTTCCGTGGACGGTGTCCACCAACTCCGACCTGATGTGGACCCCGGACGGCCAGTCCCTCGGCGCGCGCCTCGCCCACTGGTACAACATGCGTCTCTTCCACGTGGCGGTACAGGACGCGGCTGTGTGGACCAGGTTCGTGCGAGTGGTGAACATGATGGCCTCACCGGCCCAGCTGTTCCATCCCTCGGTGGCCCTGAAGGTCCTGACGCTCACTTCCCGGAATACGTGACGCATGCCGACCAGGCGGCGGGGAGCCGGCGGCGACGACGGCGGCTCCGACCGGCTACCCCGCCTGCCCCATCCCCGCCGCGTTCGGCCAGCTCTGGGCGTTGGGCCAGCCTGTTGCCGGGGCCGGGGTCAGGCCGGTGGGCGGGGCCGGGGTGGCGGGGGCCGTCATGCCGCGCACCTGGGCGGCCGTGAGGCCACCGCGGGCCGGGACACCCGGCGGGGTGGGGCCGGCCACCGCGGCGGGGGCCGGGATGGGGACGGGGGCGGGTGCCGGGGCCGGAGCCGCGGGGACGGGTGCGGGGAAGGCGGCGGGGGCGGGTGCCGGGGCCGCGGGGACGGGTGCGGGGAAGGCGGCGGGGGCAGGGGTCGGCATCGGAGCTGGAACCGGGGCCGGAACCGGAACCGGAGCCGGAACCGGAGCCGGAGCCGGAGCCGGAGCCGGAGCCGGGATCTCTGCCGGTGGCTGTGGCATCGGCGCCGCCTGGGCTGCCGCCGGCATCGGCATCCCGGCGCCGGGCGGGGGTACGGCGGCGGGGAGCGGCATGCCGGTGCCGGCGGCCGGGGCGGGAGCGGCGGCCATGGCCTGGGCCTGCGCGGCAAGCTCCGGCATGCCGCCCCCGTTGGTCTCGCTCATCAGCCGGTCCACCGCCGCCGTACCCGAGCTGTAGCTGGTCCCTGTGCCCAGCTCGGGTACGGCGGCTCCCCTCCTGGACCCGTAGAGCACCTGTTCCAGGCCGGACACCAGGCGACGCACGTCGACCTGGGGGCGCACCACGAGTCTCAGGAAGCGGCTGGAGGAGCCGATCTTGTTGCCGCACTCGCGGACCAGGATCCGGTGCTCGGTGAGCATCCGGTCCCGGACCACCGTGCCCTCGGCGCCGACGGGCAGCCGTACGAAGAGGAAGTTCCCCTGGGACGGGTACACCGTCAGGCCCGGGAGTGCGGAGAGGTGGCCGGTCATGTCCAGGCGGTCGCGGCGGACCTGCTGCAGGCTCTGGGCGTACTCGGTGCCGTGCTCCTTCAGCATGAACACCAGGTGTTCGGCGAAGGAGTTGAGGTTCCACTTCGGGAGCATCGCCCGCACCTTGCCCGCGAGCGCCGGGTTCGCGACCAGGTAGCCGAAGCGGACGCCGTGCAGGCCGAAGTTCTTGCCGAGGCTGCGCAGCACGATGACGTTGGGGCGGAGCATGGCCTCCTGGACGACGCTCGGTTCGGCCTCCGCGTCGGCGAACTCCAGGAAGGACTCGTCGACGATCACCAGGTCGAGGTCGGCCATCGCGTCCATGAACTGGACCACCTGCTGCTTGCGCAGATAGCCGCCGTCGGGGTTGTTCGGGTTGCAGATCACCGCGACCCGCGTGCCCCGGGTGCGGATGAAGTTCGCGTACTGGGCGAGGTCCAGCGCGAACCCGCTCGCCTCCTGCAGCGGGAACATGTCGACCCGTTTGCCGGTCTCCATCGGCTGGTCGGTCCAGCGGCCGAAGGTCGGCACGGGGATCGCCAGGGACTCACGGACCAGGAGGTGGTCGATCCAGGTGATCAGCTCCGTGGAGCCGTTGCCCATCGCCACGCACTGCGGCGGCAGTCGGAGGAGGCTGCACAGCTCGGCGGTGATGGTGTCGGCGCTGCTCGGGTAGTAGGTGATGATCTCGCGCAGCCGGGCCGCCAGCTCGTCGTACATGGCCGGGGTGGGGAAGTACGGGTTGCACGGGATGCAGAAGTCCACCGGGCCGGTTCCGTCGCCGCCCTCGCGCGTCAGCGCCGCCATGGAGGGGCTGTGCGCGGGGGTGCCGCGGAACAACGAGGTGACGTTGCCGGCCAAAGGGACCTCCGTTTCGGGTGGCCCGTGCGGGGGAGCACGGGCCACCCATCGGTACGGAGGTGACGGCAGTGGCGTTCAACTCACCTGCCGTGTGAGCCGGTTCACGCCTCGAACGTGTGGATCGTCGTCGTCCGGTAGGTCTGCCCGGGCCGCAGCACGGTCGACGGGAAGTTCGCGTGGTTCGGCGAGTCCGGGAAGTGCTGGGTCTCCAGGCACAGGGCGTCGCCCTGACGGTAGGTGTGACCGCCGGTGCCGGTGAGCGTGCCGTCGAGGAAGTTGCCGGAGTAGAACTGCAGGCCGGGCTGGTCGGTGGCGATCTTCAGGGTGCGGCCGGAGCGCGGGTCGCGCAGGGTCACCACGTGTTCCGGGCGCTGCGTGATGCCCTTGTCGAGGACCCAGTTGTGGTCGTAGCCCTTGGCCTGCACCTGCTGGACGTGACCGGCGCGGATGTCCCGGCCGATCGGCTTGGCGTGGCGGAAGTCGAACGGGGTGCCCGCGACCTTCGCCAGCTCGCCGGTCGGGATCAGGCCCGAGTCGGTGGGGGTGTAGCGGGAGGCGGCGATCCGGAGCTCGTGGTCCTCGATGGTGCCGCTGCCCTCGCCGGCCAGGTTCCAGTAGACGTGGCTGGTGAGGTTGACGATGGTCGCCTTGTCCGTGGTGGCCTCGTAGTCGATGCGCCACTCACCGTGCCGGGTGAGGGTGTAGGTCACCTTCGCCTTGAGCGTGCCCGGGTAGCCCATCTCGCCGTCGACGCTGGTGTAGTGCAGGTGCAGGCCGACCTCGGAGCCGTCGGCGAACGGCTCGACGTCCCACACGTGCTTGTCGAAGCCCTGCTTGCCGCCGTGCAGGCTGTTCACGCCGTCGTTGACGGAGAGCTGGTAGCTCTTGCCGTCGAGCGTGAACCGGCCCTTGCCGATGCGGTTGCCGTACCGCCCGATCAGGGCGCCGAAGTACGGGCTCTTGGCCACGTAGTCGGCTATGTCGTCGAAGCCCGCGACGACGTTGGCGTGGTGGCCGCGGCGGTCGGGGACCTCCAGGGTCTGGACGATGCCCCCGTAGTTCAGGACCTTCAGGCGGGTGCCGCCGTTCTCCAGCGACCAGCGGTAGACCTTGGTGCCGTCGGCGAGCGTGCCGAACAGTTCCTTCACCGGCTTACCGCCTCCCGACGAACCGTTCGCGGCCTGGGTGCCCGTCGCGGCAGCGGCTGATGTCGCTGTCGAGCCGAGGGTGGTGGCGGCGAGGCCCGCCGCAGCGGCTCCCGCGATGACCGTGCGTCTGTTCAGTTCCATGTGCGGCTCCCGTAAAAGAGGGGCCCCGTCACGAGCGGCGGGGCCCGGTCTGACTCACGAACCGGACTTGCGCTTGTTCCACACGTCGAAGCCGACCGCCGCCAACAGGGCCAGGCCCTTGATGACCTGCTGCCAGTCGGTGCCGACGCTGAGGAGGTTCATGCCGTTGTTCAGCACGCCGAGGACGAGACCGCCGATGATGGCGCCGAGCACGGTGCCGACACCGCCGCTCATGGAGGCGCCGCCGATGAACGAGGAGGCGATGGCCTCCAGTTCGAAGCCGTCGCCCGCCTTCGGCGAGGCCGCGTTCAGACGGGCGGCGACCACCAGACCCGCCAGGGCCGCGAGCACGCCCATGTTCAGGAACACCTGGAAGGTGATGCGTTTGTCCTTCACACCGGACAGCTTGGCCGCCGGCAGGTTGCCGCCGATGGCGTAGATGTGCCGGCCGAAGACCGAGTTGCGCATGACGTAGCCGTAGCCGCCCACCAGGACGCCGAGGATGATCAGGATGATCGGCGCGCCGTCGTAGCTGGCGAGCAGCATGGTGAGGGCGAGGACCGCGGCGACCAGCGCCACGAGCTTGAGCAGGAACAGCTTGAAGGGCACCACGTCGAGGGAGAACTCCTGCTGGCGGCGCCGGTCGCGCACCTCCTGCCAGACCACTGCGGCGATCAGGACGATGCCGAGGAGCAGGGTGAGGTTGTGGTAATTGGTGTTCGGGCCGACCTCGGGCAGGAAGCCGTTGCCGATCTTCTGCAGGCCGTTCGGGAACGGGCCGAGGGTCTGGCCCTTGAGCAGGATCTCCGTCAGTCCGCGGAAGAGCAGCATCCCGGCGAGGGTGACGATGAACGACGGTATGCCGAAATACGCGATCAGGAAGCCCTGTACGGAGCCCGCCACCGCACCCACCAGCAGGCACAGCACCAGGGCGACGGGCCACGCCACATGGTGCTGCACCGTGAGCACGGCCGCGAAGGCGCCCACGAACGCCGTGATCGAGCCGACCGACAGGTCGATGTGCCCGGCGATGATCACCAGCATCATGCCGATCGCGAGGATCAGGATGTAGCTGTTCTGCAGCACCAGGTTGGAGACGTTGCGCGGCAGCAGCAGGTCGCCGCCGGTCCAGAACTGGAAGAGGACGACGATCAGACCGAGCGCGATCAGCATGCCGTACTGGCGCATGTTGCGTCGCAGGCCGCCGAGCACCAGCCGCAGCAGGCCCTCGCCGGCGGCCGGTCCGCCCTTGCCCGGCGGTGCGGCCGCCGGCGTCTTGTCGGTGACGTCCGTGCTCATCGGGTTACCTCTTTGTCCTTCGTCATCTGGCGCATCAGCACTTCCTGCGTGGCCTCGGCCCGCGGCACCTCACCGGTCAGCCGTCCCGCGGCCATCGTGTAGATGCGGTCGCACATGCCGAGCAGCTCCGGCAGCTCGGAGGAGATGAAGACGACCGCCTTGCCCTGGGCGGCCAGTTGGTCGATGACCGTGTAGATCTCGTACTTGGCGCCCACGTCGATGCCGCGCGTGGGCTCGTCCAGGATCAGCACGTCGGGACCCGCGAAGATCCACTTGCTGAGGACGACCTTCTGCTGGTTGCCGCCGGACAGCTTGCCGACCGGCTCGAACACCGTCGGCGCCTTGATGTTCATGGACGTGCGGAAGCCCTCGGAGACCTGCCGCTCCGCCTGCTCGTCCACCACGCCGCGCTTCGCGACCTTCTTCAGCGCGGTCAGCGAGATGTTCCGGTTGATGGTGTCGATCAGGTTGAGGCCGTAGTGCTTGCGGTCCTCGGTGACGTACGCGATGCCGTGCCCCACCGCCTCCGCGACGGACTTCGTACGGATCTCCGTGCCGTCCTTGAGGACCGTGCCGCCCGCGTAGCGGCCGTAGGTGCGGCCGAAGACGCTCATCGCGAGTTCGGTGCGGCCGGCACCCATCAGGCCCGCGATGCCGACGATCTCGCCCCGGCGGACGCTGATCGAGACGTCTTCCACGACCTTGCGCTGCTGGTCGATGGGGTGGTGGACGGTCCAGTTGCGGATCTCCAGCGCGGGGGCCGCGCCCTCCTCCGGCGTGTGCGGGGTGCGTTCGGGGAAGCGGTGGTCGAGGTCGCGGCCCACCATGCCGCTGATGATCCGGTCCTCGGTCGTCCCCTCCGCCTTCACGTCGAGCGTCTCGATGGACCGCCCGTCGCGGATGATCGTCACCGAGTCGGCGACCCGGCGGATCTCGTTCAGCTTGTGGGAGATGATGATCGAGGTGATGCCCTGGTTCTTCAGCTCCAGGATCAGGTCGAGGAGTTTGCCGCTGTCCTCGTCGTTCAGGGCCGCCGTCGGCTCGTCGAGGATGAGCAGCTTCACCTCCTTCGACAGGGCCTTGGCGATCTCCACGAGCTGCTGCTTGCCCACGCCGATGTCGGCGACGCGGGTCTCCGGGTGCTCGTCGAGGCCGACCCGGCGCAGCAGTTCGGTGGCGTGGCGCAGGGTCTCGCGCCAGTTGATGAGTCCACGCGTGGCGTGTTCATTGCCGAGGAAGATGTTCTCCGCGATGGAGAGGTACGGCACCAGCGCCAGCTCCTGGTGGATGATGACGATGCCGTGCTGCTCGCTCGCCCGGATGTCCTTGAACCGGCAGAGCTCTCCCTCGAAGAGGATCTCGCCCTCGTAGGTGCCGTGCGGATGGACGCCGGAGAGCACCTTCATCAGGGTCGACTTGCCGGCGCCGTTCTCCCCGCAGATGGCGTGGACCTCGCCCTGACGGACGGTCAGCGTGACGTCCGACAGCGCTTTGACACCGGGAAAGGTCTTGACGATCGAGCGCATTTCCAGGACGGGTCCCGCCATGGTCGTGCCTTCCAATCAGTGTGGGTCGGGCAGGTGGGCGGACTTACTTGAGCTGGGACTCGGTGTAGTAGCCGCCCTTGACCAGGACGTCCTCGTAGTTGGTCTTGTCCACGCTCACCGGCTGCAGCAGGTAGGAGGGGACGACCTTGGCGCCGTTGGTGTAGGTCTTGGTGTCGTTGACCTGCGGCTTCTTGCCGTGCAGGACGTCGTCGACCATGGTCACCGCGACCGCGGTCTCCTTGCGGCTGTCCTTGAAGACGGTCTGGGACTGCTGGCCCGCGATGATCGACTTCACCGAGGCCAGCTCGGCGTCCTGCCCGGTGATGACGGGCAGCGGGTTGCTGCCCGAGCCGTAGCCGTCCGACTTCAGCGCGGAGATGATGCCGATGGAGATGCCGTCGTAGGGCGAGAGCACCGCGTCGACCTTGCCGCTCTTGTAGGAGGAGGTGAGGATGTCCTCCATGCGCTTCTGCGCGGTGGTGCCGTCCCAGCGCAGGGTGGTGACCTGGTTGAGCTTGGTCTGCCCGGACTTGACCACCAGCTCCTTCTTGTCGATGTAGGGCTGGAGCACCTTCATCGCGCCGTCGAAGAAGTACTGGGTGTTGTTGTCGTCGTTGGACCCGGCGAACAGCTCGATGTTGAACGGGCCCTTCTTGCCGCTGTCCAGGCCGAGCTTGTGCACGATGTAGGTGCCCTGGAGGGTGCCGACCTTCTCGTTGTCGAACGAGGCGTAGTAGTCGACGTTCTTGGTGCCGAGGATGAGCCGGTCGTAGGCGATGACCGGGATGTTGGCCTGGGCGGCCTCCTGGAGCACGTTGTTCAGGGACTTGTTGTCGATGGCCGCGATGATCAGGCCCTTGACGCCCTGCGTGATCATGTTCTCGATCTGCGAGACCTGGGTGCTCGGGTCGTCCTCGCCGTAGACCAGCTTGGTCTTGTATCCCTTGGCCTTGAGGTTCTTGACCATGTCGTTGCCGTCGTTGATCCACCGCTCGGAGGATTTCGTCGGCATCGCGATGCCGATGGTGGCGCCCTTGACGTCACCGGTCTTCTCCTTGCTGCCGCCCGAACTGCTCTGTCCGCAGGCGGTCAGGGTGAGGGCGAGCGAGGCTGCTCCGGATATCGCGGCGAGTGCGGCTCTGCGGTTGCGCATGGTGATCCGTCCTTGGTCTTCTCGGTCGTCTCGTCGTTGAGGGGTCACACGGTGATGGGGAAGCGGTTGAGCGTTCCGGGCAGCCGGGAGCCGAGCGGCGCCATGTCGCCGTCCGCGCCGTGCCGGGCGAGCAGGTCCAGGGCGAGTCGGCCGCGCCGCACCCGCTCCCGGGCGGTGTCCAGGGTCACGTCCCTGAGGT
Organism: Streptomyces barringtoniae; assembly: GCF_020819595.1. Lineage (GTDB taxonomy): Bacteria > Actinomycetota > Actinomycetes > Streptomycetales > Streptomycetaceae > Streptomyces > Streptomyces barringtoniae. The sequence goes on along the minus strand of NZ_JAJHNP010000006.1, from coordinate 266,986 downwards.
GGGTGCCCCACGGATAGATGCCGGGTGCCTTGGACAGGCCGAACTTCAGATACAGCGGGGCGCCGCGCCGGATCAGCTCGGCGACCTCGTACATCCGCACATAGCCGCCGAGGTCGTCGGGGGCCTCGATGTACATGTCCATCGGGGCCGCGGACACCCGGCGGATCTCGGTGAGGTGATCCAGCGTCAGGTCGCTGGGCACGTTGAGGGAGTCGGCGCCGAGCCGCTCGAAGACGGCGTACGAGGCCGGGTTGACGGGGCCGATGAGCGCCGAGACCTTCAGCGTCGTGCCGGCCGGGATGATCCCCGCCTCGCGGGCGCGGTGCAGGGTCCACAGCACGCCCTCGTCGGCGACCAGCAGACACTTCACGCCCAACTCCGTCGCCCGTACGGCGTCCTCGACGCACCCGGCGACCGCGTCGTGGCCCCGTGCGCGCAGTCCGGCCCCCCGCGAGTCGGAGCGCACCGAGCCGCCGATGTCCCAGGTGCCGCGCGGGCCGGTGAACAGGCAGAGTTCGATGTCGCGTGCGGCGGTGGCCTCGACCATCTCGGTGATCTCGGCGTCGGTGAGCATCCACACGCCGCTGCCCTGGCTGATCCGGTGGATCGGCACATCCAGGCGCGAGGCCTCCTTCAGGACGACCGCCAGCGCTTCCGGACCCTCGCACGAGGGGATCTCGGTGCGCCAGCGGCCGCCGCCCGGGAAGCTGTGCGCGGAGGCGTCGGCGGGGTCGAGGGCGGGCGCGCCCAGGCCGAGGGCGGTGAGCGCCTGCTCACCGGGTCGGCGGGCCGCCGGGGCGGAAGCGTCGGTCGTCACAAGCTGTCCTTCATGTTCGATATATCGGACGAGGTTCGCGGCTCGGAGCGGGATACGGCCCGGGTGGTGCTGCGAAAAAAAAGCGGCCGTGGTGGTACGCCGGTCAGGGCGCCGTCAGGTCACGCCCTGACCGGCGTACGTCTTCAGGGACGGAGCAGGACCTTGCCCACCTTCGGATCACCCGCCCCGACCAGCTCGATGGCCTGCGGGAACCCGGTCAGCGGCAGCTCGTGCGTGACCAGCGGCAGCGGGTGAAGCAGTCCGGCGCCGAAGACCCGCACGGTGTGCGCCCAGGCGTCCGGCGGCGCCCCGAAGACGGTGTGCACCTCCAGCTGCCGTACGACCAGATCGGTCGGGTCGAGCCCCTCCGCGCCCGGCGCCGGGATCCCGGTCAGGACCAGGCGTCCGCCGCGCCGGAGCAGCGCGGCGGCGGTGCGCGCGGCGGAGGCGGACCCGGCGGTCTCGATCACCACGTCGAAGTCGTCCGGGAGCTGCTGGTCCTTCAGCCGGAAGTCGCTCGCCCCGAACCGCCGGGAAAGCGCCTCCCGGTCGTTCCTGGTCCCCACGACGAGCAGCTCCGCCGGCGAGACCGCCTTCAGGAACTGCACGGCGAACATCCCGAGTGTGCCCGTGCCGACCACCGCGACCCGCTCGCCCGGCAGGGCGCGGGCCTTCAGCGTGGCGGCCGCGATGCAGGCGGCCGGCTCCAGCAGGGCGGCGGCGGTGAGGTCGGCGTCGTCCGGCAGGACGTGCAGCAGCCGGGCCGGGAGGGTCAGCGTGGCGGCCATGGCGCCCGGCTGGGTGAACCCGGTCTCCTCGTACCCGTCGGTGCACAGGGTGGTCTCGCCCGCGTGACAGCGGTCGCAGACCTGGCAGTTGCGGAAGCCCTCGCCGACCACCTTGCGGCCGACGAGTCCCGCCGGCACCCCGGCGCCCACCTCCGACACCGTCCCCGACCACTCGTGGCCGGGGGTGAGCGGGTAACGGACGTACCCCTCGGGCCGGTTGCCCTGGTACACCTCGCGGTCGCTGCCGCAGATGCCGACCGCGTGCACGGCCACCAGCGCCTCGCCGGGACCGGGCTCGCGCGGCGTGTGCGCCACGAGCCGGTGCCGGCCCGGCGCCTCGACGACGACGGCGGTGCTCACTTGGACCCCTTCGGCCTGCGCTGCTCCCAGCCCTCGGCCCACAGGTCGAACCGGGCCTGCTGCTGCGGGAACTCGGCGGCGGCGTCCACGTCCAGCTCGACGCCGAGGCCGGGCGCGTCGGACAGGTGGAAGTACCCGTCCACGACCTGCGGCGCCCCCTTGACCACCTTCTTGATCTCCGCGTCCGCGAAGTCGTTGAAGTGCTCGAGGATCTTGAAGTTCGGGGAGGTGAAGCCGACTTGGAGGGACGCGGCGGTGAGCACGGACCCGCCGACGTTGTGCGGGGCGACCAGCATGTAGTGCGTCTCGGCGGTGGCCGCGAGCTTGCGGGTCTCCCAGATGCCTCCGACGTGACCGACGTCGGGCTGGATGATGTCCACGGCCTGGCTGTCGAACAGCTCGCGGAACTCGATCCGGTCGTGGATGCGCTCACCGGTGGCGACCGGGATGTCCACCTTGGCCGCGACCTTCTCCAGTGCCTTCAGGTTCTCCGGCGGCACCGGCTCCTCCAGCCAGGCCGGCTTGAAGGGCGCCATCTCCCTGGCCAGCCGGACGGCGGTGGCGGGGGAGAAACGGCCGTGCATCTCCAGCATCAGCTCGGCGTCCGGGCCGATCGCGTCCCGTACGGCCTCGATGAGGGAGACGGCGTACAGGGTCTCCTGGTGGTCCAGTTCGAAGTGCCCGGTGCCGAACGGGTCGATCTTCAGCGCCCGGTAACCGCGCTCCACGACCTGCTGGGCGGCCTTGTGGTACGCCTCGGGCGTTCGCTCGGTCGTGTACCACCCGTTGGCGTACGCCTTGACCCTGTCCGTCACCTTCCCGCCGAGCAACTGCCACACCGGCACGCCCAGCGCCTTGCCCTTGATGTCCCAGCAGGCCATCTCGACGACCGCGATGCCGGACATGACGATCTCACCCGCACGGCCGTAGTCGCCGTACTTCATCCGGCGGACGAGGTCCTCGACCGCGAACGGGTCCGAGCCGAGAATGTGATTGGCCTGGGCCTCCCGCAGGTAGCCGATCAGCGCGTCGGTGTGACCGAGCATCCGGGTCTCGCCGACTCCCGTGATCCCCTCGTCGGTGTGCACCTGCACGTAGGTCAGGTTGCGCCACGGCGTGCCGACCACGTGTGTGCTGATTCCGGTGATGCGCACGGCAGTTGCCCCTCAGCTGTTCGAGATTTCGTCACACGTTCGAAATGCTGGCGTGACAGTAAGGACGGGGCGGCGGGGGTGTCAATGGGTCGAACAGGTAACGGTTTCGACAAGCCTTTCGAGAATTCTTTCGCTTTCCACGAAACCTTCACAGCGGCGCCTAGGAACGTGACCGACGGGGAATCTAGTCTTCCGGCGTCATGGACTACTGCTACCCGTGCCAACGGCACCTCAACGGCGCCCTGGCCTGTCCCGGGTGCGGAACTCCGGCACGCGCCGGAGCAGAAGCGCCGGCCGCGTACGCGCGCGCGGGCACGGGTGAGACGCAGGGGTACGGCGTTCCCCAGCAGTACGGGTCTGCGCAGTACGAGTCTGAGCAGTACGGCTCCCCGCAGTACCGCGTCCCCCAGCAGCCGGCCGGTCCGGAACAGGTGGCGTGGACGCAGGGGCGGGAGCCGCACGAGGACTGGGCTCCCGAGGCGGAGTCCGGCACCGAGGCCGCGGCCGGCAGCGACCCCGAGCCCGATTCCCCGGCCGACCCCGACTCCGAGCCGGAGGCCGGTGGCCGGGCCGCGCGGCGCCGGGCACGCGGCGGCACCGCGGTGGGCCTCGCCGACGCCGACGCCAGCCGCCGCGACCGCAAGGCCGCCGCGCACCGGCGCCGGCGCCGCCGTACCGTGCTGATCACCGCGGGGTTCGTGCTGGCCGCGGGCAGCCTCGGTCTCGCCGAACTCGGCACGGACGCGCCGTTCTCGCCCTTCTCCAGCGGACAGCCGGACACCGCCGCGGACACCGCGGCCGACGGCGGCACGTCCTCCGCGTCCCCGGGCGCCACGGCCGACCCGGCCGCCGACACCTCCGGCGCGACCCCCGGCGTGGCCGGCTCGGCCTCCCCGGACGCCTCCGCGTCCGCCTCCAAGTCCCCGAAGGGCAAGGACTCCAAGTCCCCCGACGCCAAGGACACCGACAAGGCGCAGCAGACCGCCGCGACGGGCTCCGGCGCCCACCCCAGTCCCCCGGCCCCCACCGCCACCTCCCGGCCCGCCTCCACCCCCACCAGCGCCCCGACGACCTCACCCCCCTCCCCGACACCCGCCCCGACCAAGACCTGCACCCGCTTCCTGTGGTGGTGCACCTGATCCCGCCGCACATCCCCCCCAACCCGCCGAGCCCCACTGCGCCTGCCCCCTGCGCATCCGCACGGCATCCGCTGTGCGGGGGCGGCGTCGCCCCGGCCATGGGCGGTCGGTGCCGTCGACTCCGGTCGGTGGGCCGCGGGGAGCGGTGGCGCTGTGTCCCTCCTCGCGCTCGCCCGCCGAGGCCTGCGGTCGGTTCTGCGCGGGTGCGCCTGAGCCTCGCGCATCCGCATGTGCCGGCTTGCGGCATCCGTCGTGCGGCTCGCGGCATCCGTTGTGCGGGGCGGCGTCGATCCGGCTGGCCACGGGGGGTCGGGCCTGCGCGTCCGTGCGCCACCCCCCGCGCCATCCACCATCCGGGGCAGCTGTGACACCCATGGGCGTTCGCGGCGGTTGAGTCGAACGGGTACATCGCGCCGTACCGGTCTCGGGAACGCCCGGAGCGGGAACGGGCGTCGTAGTGGGGGGCAGCGAGCAGCGGCTCAGTTGAGGAGAGCGGATGACGCAGCAGATCACCGTCCACGGCACGGTCGCCGAGGGCTTCGAGGCGGTGCGCGAGGAGTTCGCCGCCTTCGTGGCCGGGGAACGCGACGACTACGAGGGCCAGTTGTGCGCGTATGTGCACGGACGGCAGGTCGTCGACCTGTGGGCGGGCGCGGAGGCGGACTCGCTGTACGCCGTGTACTCGTCCGCCAAGGGCGCCGCACACCTGGTGGTCGCGCTCCTGGTGCAGGACGGCACGCTGGAGCTGGACCGCAAAGTCACCTACTACTGGCCGGAGTTCGGCGCCGAGGGCAAGGGGGCGGTGACCTTGAGAGACCTGCTGGCGCACCGCGCGGGCCTGATCGGGATCGACGCCGGGTTCTCCGCCGAGGAGATGGCCGACGACCGGGCGATGGCCGAACGGCTCGCCGACCAGAAGCCGTTCTGGCGACCCGGCACGGCGTTCGGCTACCACGCGCTGGTGCTCGGCGCGCTCACCGGCGAGGTGGTCCGCCGGGCCACCGGCCGCACCCTCCAGGAGGTGTACGAGGAGCGGGTGCGCGCGCCGTACGGCACGGACTTCTTCCTGGGCCTGCCCGAATCCCGGGAACCCCGCTTCCGCCCGGTGCAGCCGATGCTCCCGACCCCCGAGCAGCAGGCCCTGCTGGACGCCCGGCCGACCGGCCCGCACACCCTGACCTCGATCGCCTCCAACACGCACGTCCCGAGGCCGGGCACGATGGCGGACTACGCCAACTCCCGTCTCGTACGCGCCAAGGGACCGGCGTCGGCGGGCGGCGTCGCCTCCGCGCGGGGGCTCGCCAAGATGTACGCGGCGGCGATCAGCGAGCTGGACGACCGGCCGCCGCTGCTGAAGCCGGACACGGTCGCCGAGGTGGGCCAGATCCACTCCGTGGGCTACGACCTGGTGGCCCGCGCCCACAGGTCGTACGGCCTGGGCTTCCAGGCCACCGCCGACATGTGGCACCCGGTCCTGGGCGCCGGCACCTTCGGCCACAGCGGCGCAGGCGGCAGCCAGGCCTTCGCCGACCCGCGCAGTGGCCTGGCCTACGGCTACACGCGGCGCCGGATCGCGTTTCCGGGCGGGGCGGCACCGGAGAACGACAGGCTGGTGGCAGCGGTTCACCGAGCGGCGCTGAAGAGCATCTGACCCGCAGGGGGCGCGACCGGCCACGACGGACCCGCACCCGACGGCGCACGGCGCCCGGCACACGCCCCCCGGCCGAAAGAGAGACCGCACCCCACGTCCAAGGGTGCGGCCTCCGCAGTGCGCAACGACGGGTGTCAGACCAGCGTCACGGTGATGTTCCCCCGCGTCGCCTTCGAGTACGGGCACACCTGGTGAGCCTTCTCGACCAGCTCGCGGCCCGCCTCGGCGGAAACGCCGGGAATGTTCGCCGAGATCTCCACGATGATCCCGAACCCGTCCTCGTTCCTGCCGATCCCGACCTTCGCGGTGACGGTCGACCCGGACACGTCGACCCCCTCCTGCCGGGCGACGACCCCCAGGGCCCCCTGGAAGCAGGCGGAGTATCCCGCGGCGAACAGCTGCTCCGGGTTGGTGCCGGCGCCGCTGCCGCCCATCTCCTTGGGCGGGTTGACGACGACGTCGAGTCGGCCGTCGTCCGTGGCGACCCGGCCGTCCCGGCCGTTCTCGGCGGTGGCGGCGGCGGTGTACAGGACGTCGGACTGCGTGATGGGCATGCGGTTGTCCTCCTCCTCGGTCCGCCGCGACTCGCGCCCACGATCGACGGCGGATTTCGGAAAGAAGTTACCGCATGCCGGAAACTGCAGGAAGGTCTGCCCGGGCCTCAGAGCTTGACGATCATCTTGCCGATGTTGTCGCCGCGCAGCACCCCGAGGAACGCCTCCAGGTTGTTCTCGATGCCCTCGACGACCGTCTCGCGGTACTTCAGCTCGCCCGAGGCGACCCACGGCCCCACCTTCTGGACGAACTCCGGCTGCAGGTCGTAGTGGTCGCCGACCAGGAAGCCCTCGATGCGGCCCCGGGTCTGGATCAGCCGGGCGAGGTTGCGCGGGCCGGGCGCGGGCTCGGTGTTGTTGTAGACCGAGATCATGCCGCAGACGGCGATCCGGCCGCCCTGGCGGAGCGAGCCGATGGCGGCCTCCAGGTGGTCGCCGCCGACGTTGTCGAAGTACACGTCGATGCCGTCCGGCGCGGCCTCGCGCAGCTGCTCGCCGACGGGGCCGTTCTTGTAGTTGAACGCGGCGTCGAAGCCGTACTCCTCGACCAGCAGCTTGACCTTCTCGTCGGAGCCGGCCGAGCCGATGACCCGCGAGGCGCCCAGCAGCTTGGCCAGCTGGCCGACCTCGCTGCCCACGGCACCCGCGGCGCCGGAGACGAACACGATGTCGCCCTCCTTGAAGGAGGCGGTGCGCAGCAGACCGGCGTAGGCGGTGAGGCCGGTCATGCCGAGGACGCCGAGGTAGGCCGACAGCGGCACCTCGTGGGCCTGGTCGTCGACCTTGACGGACGGGATGACCGCCGGTCCGACCTTGACCGCGTTCTTGGCGTCCATGACCGCGTACTCGCGCCAGCCGAAGAAGTGAAGGACGTGGTCGCCCGCCTCGATGCCCTCGGCGTTGGAGGTGATCACCTCGCCGACCGCGCCGCCCTGCATGACCTTGCCCAGCTCGAACGGGGCGGCGTACGACTTCGCGGCACTCATGCGGCCGCGCATGTACGGGTCCACGGAGAGGTACTTGTTCCGTACCAGCACCTGGCCCTCACCGGGGGTGGGTACCGGGGTCTCGACGAGCGCGAAGTCCTCCGGCTTCGGCCAGCCGACGGGACGGCTGAGCAGGTGCCACTCGCGGTTGATCATGACAGCGCCTTTCCTCTTGCTCCAGGGCGGATTCTGCGGATTACTTCAGTACCTGAAACAACAATGCGCTTCAATATTTCAGGATGTCAAGTAACCCGGTATCCTGAGGGGCATGGCCACACCACCGAAGACCCACCGCCCGGACGCCCTCACGATGGAGGTCGTCGAACTCATCGGGGACGTCGTGGCCCGCTTCTACGCGGACTACGAGGAAGCGGCGGGCGAGCACGCGCTGACGGGGCCCCAGGCCCGGCTCCTCAGCCTGCTCTCGGTGGAACCGCTGCCCATGCGCAAGCTGGCGCAGAAACTGAAGTGCGAGCCGTCGAACGTCACGGGCATAGTGGACCGCCTGGAGACCCGCGGGCTGGTCGAGCGCCGCCCCGACCCGGACGACCGCCGGGTCAAGGTGGCCGCCGCCACCGAGGACGGCGTGCGCGTGGCCCGGGACCTGCGCGAGGGCCTGCACTTCGCCCGCGAGCCCCTGGCCGGGCTGTCGGAGGAGGAGCGGCGCTCCCTGCGCGACCTGCTCCGCCGGATGCTGGCCGGCTGAAAGTCGGTAAAGTTCCCGCCATGCGCGATCTCGGGGTGGGGTTCGGTCATCTGCTGAAGGGCCAGCGCTGGGTGGCCCGGCACGGCCGGCGGTACGGGTTCGGACTGCTGCCCGGGCTGATCACCCTGGTGCTCTACGCGGCGGCGCTGGTCGCGCTCGCGGTGTGGGGCGAGGACGGGGTCGCCTGGGCGACGCCGTTCGCGGACCACTGGTCCAGCCCCTGGCAGGGCCTGTTCCGTGGCTTCCTCACGGCCGTCCTCTTCGCCCTCGGGCTGCTGCTGGCCGTCCTGACGTTCACGGCCGTCACGCTGCTGATCGGCCAGCCCTTCTACGAGAACCTGTCGGAGAAGGTCGACGCGGACGTCTCGCCCGACGGCACCGCCCCGCGGTCGGACCTGCCGCTGTGGCGCGAGCTGTGGATCTCGGCCCGGGACAGCGTGCGCGTCCTGGTGCGGGCCGCGGTGTGGGGCGTGCTGCTCTTCGCCCTCGGCTTCCTGCCGTTCGTCGGGCAGACCGCCGTCCCCGTGCTCGGCTTCTTCGTCACCGGCTTCTTCCTCACCGAGGAGCTCACCGCCGTCGCCCTCCAGCGCCGCGGCGTCGAACTGCGCACCCGGCTCGCCCTGCTCCGCTCCCGCAAGACCCTGGTCTGGGGCTTCGGCACGCCCCTGGGCCTGGCCTTCCTGGTCCCGTTCGCCGCGGTGTTCCTGATGCCGGGCGCGGTCGCGGGCGCGACACTGCTCGCGCGGGAGCTGCTGGGGGAGGACAGCGAGGAAGACGAAAGCGACTCCGCGACCGACGCCGACGGTACGGCGCCCACCCGTCAGGCCGGTTGAGACCGTCACCCCGGGATCCGTGCCGCCGCCTCCCGCAGGGCCGAGACGAAGGCCCGGGCCGCCGGCGACAGGGAACGTCCCCGCGCCGTCGCCGCGTACACCGCGCGCGGTGGCGCGTCCTCGGCGTCGATCGGCAGCAGGATGATGTCCGGCCGTACGGACGTGGCCGCCAGGGCCGGGATCAGGGTCACCCCCAGGCCCGCGGCGACATAGCCCTGCTTGGCGGTCCACCCCCCGACCACGTGCGCGACGCGCGGCCGGAAGCCCTGCCGTACCGCCGCGTCCAGGAGGGTGCCCTCGGGCCGGGCACTGCCGGCGATCCAGTCGGCGTCGGCGAGCGGGGCCAGCCGTACCGGCCCCTCGGTCGCGGCGAGCGGACCCCGCCGACGAGCATGACCTTCGAAGTGCCGCGCCTGTTCCGCCCGGAGGCACAGGTGGAGGTGGAGGTCGTGGCGGCCGTACGACCCTCGTGAGAGGAACCGCTCTCAGGCGGCCGGCTCGCCCAGCAGCCGCAGGAAGTCACGGAACGCGCCGGGCATGTCCACCGACTCCGGATCCAGCAGCCACTGGTACTGCAACCCGTCCATCACCGCGACGAGCAGGGGAGCGGTGCGCTCGGGGGTGAGGCCGTTCGGCAGGCGGTCGCCGTACTCGGCGCGCAGCACCGTCGCCATGGACTCCCGCACCCGCGCGTACCGCTCGGTGAAGTACGAGCGCGCCGGATGCCCCTCCGTCACGCTCTCGCCGAGCAGCGCCGAGAACGTCTGGATGATCGCCGGCCGCATCGCGTTGTACTCCACCAGCGAGGCCAGCAGATCAACCCGCCACTGGGTGTCCGGCACCGCGTCCCACCGGTCCCGCTCCTGGAGCACGGCCACCAGCAGGGCGTCCTTGGTGGGAAAGTAGTGCAGCAGGCCCTGCTGGGTGAGGCCGACGCGCTCGGCCACGGCCGCCAGGCTCGCCCCCCGGTAACCGCGCTCGGCGATCACCTCCAGGGCCGCCCCGACGATCTCCGCGCGCCGTTCCCCGCTCCTGACCCTCGCGTTCATGACGCCACCGTACGGCATCCGCACCGCCCGAAAATAACGACAAGATAACGAAACCTACCACTCTACAGGTAGCGGATGCACGATGGGAGGCACCTGCACGGACACGGACGTCAACGAGGAGGCACCGCGATGACGGGACCCCAGCGCACCCCGGCCGACACGGCCCGCGAGGCGGTCGTCGAGGCCGCTCTCGGCAAGCTCGACCTGGACGCGAAGGCGCGGCTGCTGGCCGGCCAGGACATGTGGACCCTGCCCGCCCTGCCGCAGATCGGTCTCGCGTCCCTGGTCATGTCCGACGGCCCGATCGGCGTCCGGGGCGTGCGCTGGACCGCCGACGACCCCTCCGTGGCCCTGCCCTCGCCGACCGCGCTCGCCGCCACCTGGGACCCCGAACTCGCCCGCCGTGCAGGCGTGCTGCTCGCCCAGGAGGCCCGCCGCAAGGGCGTGCACGTGCTCCTCGCGCCGACCGTGAACCTGCACCGCTCCCCGCTCGGCGGCCGGCACTTCGAGTGCTACAGCGAGGACCCCTGCCTGACCGGTGTCATCGGCACCGGCTACGTCACCGGGGTCCAGTCCGGCGGAGTCGGCACCACCGTCAAGCACTTCGTCGCCAACGACGCCGAGACCGACCGCTTCACCGTCAACAACGTGGTCTCCGAACGAGCCCTGCGCGAGCTGTACCTGGCGCCCTTCGAGGTCATCGTCGAGAACGCCCGCCCCTGGGGCATCATGACCGCCTACAACACGGTCAACGGCACGACCATGACCGAGCACCACCACCTGGTCAACGAGGTCCTGCGCGGCGAATGGGGCTTCGACGGCTTCAACGTCTCCGACTGGGCGGCCGCCCGGGACACGGTCGGCGCCGTCAACGGCGGCCTGGACGTGGCCATGCCCGGGCCGCGCACCGTCTACGGCGACGCTCTGGCCCAGGCCGTGCGGGACGGGAAGGTCGCCGAGGACACCGTCGACGCGGCCGTACGGCGTGTCCTGCGCCTCGCCGCCCGTGTCGGGATCCTCGACGGTGCCGAACCCGTCGTTCCCGAGCCGCCCGCCCCGGTCGACGGCGAGGCGCTGGCCCGCGAGATCGCCCGCCGCTCCTTCGTCCTCCTCCGCAACGAGAACGCCGCCCTGCCCCTGAAGCCGAACGGCACGGTGGCCCTGATCGGTGCCGCCGCCCGCGACGCCCGCATCCTCGGCGGCGGCTCCGCCACCGTCTTCCCGGCCCGTATCGTCTCCCCGCTGGACGGTCTCACCGCCGCCCTCCCCGAGGGCACCCTCACCTACGCCGTCGGCGCCGACCCGGCCACCGAACTCGGCGTGGCCGGCCAGGGGTTCAGCCTCCAGGCCGTCTGCCGCGACGGCGACGGCGCGGTCATCGGCACCCGCTCGGCCCCGAACGGCCTGATCCAGTGGATGGGTTCGGACCTCCCCGAGGGCGTCACCCACGACACCCTGCACACCGTCGAGCTGACCGGCACCTTCATCCCGCGCGCGACCGGCCCGCACACCTTCGGCGTCAAGGGCATGGGCGCCTTCACGCTCACCATCGACGGGACGACGTACTACGACGACGTCCAGCGCCCCGACAAGGACGACCCCTTCGAGGCCTTCTTCGGCGCCCCCGTACCCCGCGCCCAGGCCGAACTCACCGCCGGCGAGCCGGTCGAGGTCTCCCTCACGTACGTCGTCCAGCTGCCCGACGACATCCCGATGAAGGTCGTCACCTTCGCGCTCGCCCACTCCGAGCCGCAGCGCGACCCCGACGAGCTGATCGCCGAGGCCGTCCGCGTGGCGCGGAACGCCGACACGGCCGTCGTCATGGTCGCCACCACCGACCGCGTCGAGTCCGAGGGCTTCGACCGTACCGACCTCAGGCTCCCCGGCCGCCAGGACGACCTGGTCCGCGCGGTCGCCGCCGCCAACCCGAACACCGTGGTCGTGGTCAACTCCGGCTCCCCGGTGGAACTGCCCTGGCGCGAGGAGGTCGCCGCCGTCCTGCTCAGCTGGTTCCCCGGCCAGGAGGGCGGCGCCGCCCTGGCCGACGTCCTCACCGGCGCCCGCGAACCCGGCGGCCGGCTCCCCACCACCTGGGGATCCCTCACCGACGCCCCGGTCACCCAGGTCGTCCCGACCGACGGCGAGCTGACCTACACGGAGGACGTGTTCATCGGCTACCGCGCCTGGGAGCAGGCCGGCCGCACTCCCGCCTACCCCTTCGGCCACGGCCTCGGCTACACCGAATGGGCCTACGAGTCCCTGGACGCCGACGGCACCAGCGCGCGCATCCGGCTGCGCAACACGGGCGAGCGGCCCGGCCGTGAGGTCGTCCAGGTCTACGTCTCCCCGGCCGAGCCCGACCCCGCGCGCCCGGCCCGCCGGCTCGCGGGCTTCGCCTCCGCCGAGGCCGGTCCCGGCGAGAGCGTCGAGGTGACCGTCGCGCTGCCGCGCCGTGCCTTCGAGAGCTGGGACGAGACGGCGAACGCGTGGGCGTATGTGAAGGGTTCGTACGAGATCGCCGCCGGACGCTCGATCGCGGACCGCAGGCTCACCGCGCCGATTAACGTCTGATCAGGGACAAGTCCCCCACGAGCAGCCCCGGCCCGGGACCTGACCCCTGGGCCGGGGCTCGTCGCCTCCGGCTGCGTATAGACTCCCGGCCCGCGAACACCGGAAGACACCGGCACGGGGGAGAGACATCGTGTATCCAGGCCAGCAGCCGGGGCCGTACGGCCAGCAGCAGCCGACGGGGCCGTACGGCCAGCAGCAGCCGACGAAGCCGTACGGGCAGCCGCCGCAGTACCAACAGCCGTATCCGCAGCAGCCCTACGCGCCGCAGCAGCCGTATCCGCCCCAGGGGTACCCGCAGCAGCCGTATCCGCCGCAACAGCCCTACCCGCCGCAGCAGCCCTATCCGCCCCAGCCGTCCCCCCAGCCGCCCGCCCAGCACGTCGGCGAGGGCCGGATGCGGCTGGACCCGAACCTCACCCCCGCCCAGCGTGACCTGGTGCTGAAGATCCAGGCGAAGTCCAAGCCCATGGCCTACGGCATGGTGCTCGGCATACCGCTCGCCTTCGGCGGAGTCCACTACGGCATCACCGAAAAGCCCCTCGGGTTCGTCGCGGCGCTCGCCGGACTGGGCCTGCTGGCCTTCGGTGTCTTCTCGCTGATGCAGATGCAGGCCCTCAAGCGGCAGCTGCGGCTCATCACGGCGGACGCCTGGCGTTCCCCGGCCGCGCATCTGCCCGGCGCCCGGAAGGCCGCCACACAGGCCGCCTACCTCAACGGCCTGCTGGTCCTGCTCTCCCTCGCCGCGACCGGCTACCTGCTCTACAAGGGCGCCGGCTGGGGCGCGTACGGCAACTCCCTCGGCTTCGGTGCGCTGATGCTCGGCGCGGCCCTGCCCTTCGGGATGGCGGTGGCCGCCGCGACCACCATCCCGCAGCTGCTCCAGGTGATCCCGGCCGGCGCGAAGGTCGGCCGCAGCCTGTACTCGGTCATCTTCGTGCTGGCGACGACGGTGACGGGGGAAGGGATCAAGGGGGGCTCGGTCGGGCCGGTCGTGGGCGGGGGGCTGACGTTGCTGATCTGCGGCGGTGCGATGTCCCTGCTCGGGAAGTCGGCGAAGCGGATGCGGGGCGAGACGCCCTAGCGGACCCCGAACCCGTACACCGTCTCCGAGCGGAACACCTCGCCGGGCCTGAGCACCGTGCTCGGAAACTCCTGCCGGTTGGGGGAGTCCGGGAAGTGCTGGGTCTCCAGGGCGATGGCGTCGCCCGGGGCGAACGGTTCCGTCAGATGGTCGGCGGTGTACAGCTGCAGGCCCGGCTCGGTCGTCGCCACGGTCAGGGTGCGCCCGGAGCCCGGGTCGTGCAGTTCGGCGACCTCCTCCGGGGCGCCGGTCACCCCCTTGTCCAGCACGAAGTTGTGGTCGTAGCCCGAGCCGACCTTTCGGGAGGCACGGAAGTCGAACCGGGAGCCGGTGACGTCCTGAAGGGCGCCCGTCGGGATCAGGTCGGCGTCGACCGGGGTGAAACGGGAGGCGGCGAGCCGCAGTTCGTGCCCGCCGGCATCGCCCGAGCCGGCCAGGTTGAAGTAGCTGTGGTTGGTGAGGTTGACCACGGTCGGCGCGTCCGTGACCGCCTCGTAGGCGATCCGCAGCGCGCCGGAGGCGTCCAGCGTGTACGTGGCCGACACCTCAAGTCGGCCCGGGAAGCCCTCCTCGCCGTGCGGGCTCACCCGGCTCAGCCGCACGCCGTCCCCGACGGCCTCCCCGGACCACACCCGCTTGTCGAAGCCGCGCGCGCCGCCGTGCAGGGAGTTCGGGGCGTCGTTCGGCTCCAGGGAGTACACCGCGCCGTCCAGCGGGAAGCGGGCGTGCGCGATCCGGTTTGCGTACCGGCCGATCAGGGCGCCGAAGTACGGCTCCGGATGGGCGAGGTAACCGTCGAGGTCCGCGAAGCCCAGCACCACGTTCGCCGTCCGGCCCTCCCGGTCCGGCACCCGGACCGACCGCACGATCCCGCCGTACGTCAGGACCTCCACCCGTGTTCCGGCGCGCTCCAGCGTCCAGCGGTGGACCTCGGTACCGTCGGAAAGTGTGCCGAAAAGTTCGCTCATGTGGAAAACACTAGGCGATACGTGTCCTAGGCAACCGGATTGGCCGCGGTGATGGTCCGGTACGCGATCGCCGCGAGCCGCGCCTGACCGTCCCTGCTGGGGTGGAACCAGTCCCAGTGGCTGAGCTGGCCGGTGCCGAAGCGGTAGTCGTACACCGCGTTGTTGTCGAAGCGGCAGCGGCTGTCCTTGGCGCAGACCTCCTTCAGCACCCTGTTGTACTCCACCACCCGCTGCTGCACCCGGTCCCGGCGGAGCGTGGCCGCGTTGGTCAGATCGTCGGCGTCGGACAGCATCGACGGGCAGATGCCGAGCTTCCACACCTCCTTGCCCAGCGGATTGCCCCGGCCCTCGGACCACAGCCGCTTCAGGTTCGGCACGCTCGCCACGTAGACCTGGGTCTTCGGGGACGCCGCGCGCAGGGTGTGCAGGGACTCCTCGAAGTCCGCGCGGAAGTCGGCCACCGAGGTCATCGCCCGAGCGGAGGACCGGCAGGCGTCGTTCGCGCCCACCATCACCGTCACCAGCTGCGGGTCGTGCGCCGCCGCCTGCGCCATCTGCTCGGGCAGGTCCGCCACGCGGGCCCCGGTCACCGCGTAGTTCCAGCTGCGCTCCGCCGCGCCCGCCACCCCGAGCAGCCGCACCGCCAGGCTGTCCACCCCCGTGTCACTGCCGGTCGCCCAGGACACCTCGGGGCAGTCCGACAGCACGGTGCACGCGTCGAAGCCGCGGGTGATGGAGTCGCCGACCGCGGCGATCGAGTCGGGGCTGCGGTTCCACACCGGCGCCGGTCTGGCGGCGCGCGCCCTGGTGCCCTGCGCCGCGGGCGAACCCCCGCCCCCGGCGTCGCACCCTGCGATGCCCAGCATGGCGGCCGCCACGAGGGCGAGAGCGGCTCGCGTACGACTGCCCGGCTTCCGCATCCCCTGTTGATCCCCTCGTCGTCGCACCCGGTGCCCCCGGGTGGTCGTCTGTGCTTCCTCCCATAACAACGTGTGAGGGTTCCCGAGCCGGTGCCCTGGAACGGAGCACCCCCGTACAAGCGTCCCCCTGGGTGAATGGCGGAGGTTTCCTGACGCCGGGACCGACGGTACGTCACACTCCTTGCACCGCCGCAGGGTAGCCTCGCCATCAACGCGGCCGTCGTGCCACTGCCGCCAGCCAGTCCGCAAGATGTCCCGCTCTGCCCGGAGGTCCCGGTGACGACACGTGGAGTTCTGTACGTGCACTCCGCGCCGCGCGCGCTGTGCCCGCACGTCGAGTGGGCCGTCGCCGGGGTGCTCGGCACGCGCGTCAACCTCGACTGGATCCGGCAGCCCGCGGCCCCCGGCACCTGGCGCTCGGAGTTCTCCTGGCAGGGCGAGGCGGGCACGGCCTCCAAGCTGGCCTCCGCCCTGCGCGGCTGGCACCTGCTCCGCTTCGAGGTCACCGCCGAGCCCTGCCCGACCGCCGAGGGCGAGCGCTACAGCTGCACCCCCGACCTCGGCATCTTCCACGCCGTCACCGGCATCCACGGCGACATCCTCATCCCCGAGGACCGCCTGCGCGCCGCGCTGACGCGCTCTCAGCGGGGAGAGACCGACCTGGAAGCGGAGATCGCCAAGCTCCTGGGCAAGCCGTGGGACGACGAACTGGAGCCGTTCAGGTACGCCGGCGAGGGCGCGCCGGTGCGCTGGCTGCACCAGGTGGTGTGAGCATCCGGGCAGAGGGCAGGGCAGAGCATCAGGACACGAGGAAGGGCCCCCGCCGGTCGGCGGGGGCCCTCACTCACGTTCTCAGACGGTCCTGAACGCCAGGACCACGTTGTGCCCGCCGAAGCCGAACGAGTCGTTCAGCGCGGCGATACGGCCCTCGACCGGCAGCTTGCGGGCCTCCCCGCGGACGACGTCCGCGTTGGCCTCGGCCTCGGGGTCGATGTTCTCGATGTTGATCGTCGGCGGCGCCACCCGGTTGTACAGCGCGAGCACGGTCGCGACCGACTCCACACCACCGGCGCCACCGAGCAGGTGCCCGGTCATCGACTTGGTCGCGGACACCGCCATGTGGTCGGCGTCGTCACCGAACACCTTGCGCAGCGCCTTCAGCTCGGCGATGTCACCGGCCGGCGTCGACGTGGCGTGCGCGTTGACGTGCACGATCTCGGCCGGGTCCAGGTCCGTGTTGTCCAGCAGGTTCTGCAGCGCGTGCGAGATGCCGCGGCCTTCCGGCTCCGGCTGCACGATGTCGTGGCTGTCGGCGGAGATGCCCTGCCCGACCGCCTCCGCGTACACCCGCGCGCCGCGCTTGGCCGCGTGCTCGGCGGACTCCAGGACGATCACACCGGCGCCCTCGCCGAGGACGAAGCCGTCGCGGTCGACGTCGTAGGGACGCGAGGCACCCTGCGGGTTCTCGTTGTTCTTGGACATC
Organism: Streptomyces barringtoniae; assembly: GCF_020819595.1. Classification (GTDB taxonomy): domain Bacteria; phylum Actinomycetota; class Actinomycetes; order Streptomycetales; family Streptomycetaceae; genus Streptomyces; species Streptomyces barringtoniae. Next base: position 249,926 of record NZ_JAJHNP010000006.1, on the reverse strand, counting down.
GCCATCATGTTGCCGAACGCGGCGATGGGCAGCGGGTGGATGGCCGCCTCGGTACCGCCGGCGACGACGACGTCGGCGCGGCCGGTGCGGATCATCTCGATGGCGTAGCCGATGGCCTCGGCACCCGACGCGCACGCGGAGACCGGCGTGTGCACGCCCGCGCGGGCGCCCACGAGCAGGCCCACGTTGGCCGAGGGGCTGTTCGGCATCAGCATGGGGACGGTGTGCGGGGAGACGCGGCGGACGCCCTTCTCCTTGAGCACGTCGTATTGGTCGAGCAGCGTGGTCACGCCGCCGATGCCGGAGGCGATGACGGCACCGAGCCGGTCCGGGTCGACGCTGCCGTCCTCACCGGCCTTGGCGGTGAAGCCCGCGTCCTTCCAGGCCTCCTGAGCCGCGATCAGCGCGAACTGCGCCGAACGGTCCAGGCGGCGCGCCTGCGGCCGAGGGATGACCTCGGTCGGCTCCACGGCGACGGGAGCCGCGATACGGACGGCCTGCTCGGCCGCCCAGTCCTGCTCCAGGGGCTTGACACCGGACGTGCCGGCGACGAGGGCGTCCCAGAACGAAGCTGCGTCGCCACCCAGCGGTGTGGTTGCGCCGATACCGGTGACGACCACGGTGCGATTGGTCGGGCTCACGGGAATTCTTTCTCCAACGGATACGGGATTCAACGGCGCCACCGCCGGGTGGCGGGGCCTTGCAGCCTTCAGGGCCGAGCGGTGGCTCAGGCCTGGTGCTTGAGGATGTAGTCGGTCGCGTCGCCGACGGTCTTGAGGTTCTTGACGTCCTCGTCCGGGATCTTCACGTCGAAGCGCTCTTCGGCGGCGACGACGACCTCGACCATGGACAGCGAGTCGACGTCCAGGTCGTCGGTGAAGGACTTGTCCAGCTGGACGTCCTCGGTGGGGATCCCGGCGATCTCGTTCACGATCTCGGCGAGACCGGCGACGATCTCTTCCTGAGTGGCGGCCATGTCAGGCGCTCCTTCTTCGATGTTCCAGACGGTTTGTGGCAATTGCTGCCGTGCCCGATCGCGAGATCCGGCACGGAGTGCCTAGGGGAGGGTAACGACCGTGGCGGCGTAGACGAGACCCGCCCCGAATCCGATGACGAGCGCGGTGTCGCCGCTCTTCGCCTCCCCGGTCGCCAGAAGCCGCTCCATCGCGAGCGGAATCGAGGCGGCCGAGGTGTTGCCGGTGGTGCGGATGTCACGGGCGACCGTGACATGCTCCGGCAGTTTGAGGGTCTTCACCATCGAGTCGATGATCCGCACGTTGGCCTGGTGCGGGATGAAGACGTCCAGCTCTTGCGGGCTGATGCCGGCCGCGTCCAGCGCCTGCTGGGCGACCTTCGCCATCTCGAACACGGCCCAGCGGAACACCGCCTGGCCCTCCTGCGTGATGGCGGGGAACTTGATGTTGCCGTCGCTGTCGAGCGGCAGCTCGGACAGGTCGCCGAGCCGGAACCGGTCCCAGGGGACGGTCTGCTTGATCGTCTCGGCCTTGTCGCCCTCGGAGCCCCACACGGTGGGGCCGATCGCGGGCTCCTGCGAGGGGCCGACGACGACCGCGCCGGCGCCGTCGCCGAACAGGAAGGCCGTGGCCCGGTCCTCCAGGTCGGTCAGGTCGCTGAGCCGCTCCACGCCGATGACGAGCACGTACTCGGCGGAACCTTCCGCCACCATGCCCTTGGCGAGGGTCAGGCCGTAGCCGAAGCCCGCGCAGCCGGCCGAGATGTCGAAGGCGGCGGCCTTGTTCGTGCCCAGCTTGTCGGCGATCTCGGTGGCGACGGCCGGGGTCTGGCTGAAGTGCGAGACCGTCGAGACGACCACGGCGCCGATCTGCTCCGCGTCGATGCCGGCGTCCGCGATCGCCTTGCCGGAGGCCTCGATCGCCATCGCGGCCACGGTCTCATCGGGACCGGCCCAGTGCCGCGTCTCGATGCCGGAGCGCGAGCGGATCCACTCGTCGGAGGAGTCGATCTTCTCGAGGATCACCTCGTTGGGCACGACCCGGGTCGGCCGGTAGCCGCCGACACCGAGGATGCGCGCATACGGGGCGCCCTTGCTGGGCTTGATCTTCGCCATGTACGGCTCCTTAGGCGCCGGCGTGCTCGGAGACGAGCGCGCGTGCCGCGTCGAGGTCGTCGGGGGTCTTCAGGGCCAGGGTCGCGACGCCGGGCAGCGCCCGCTTGGCCAGTCCGGTCAGGGTGCCACCCGGGCACACCTCGATGAGCGCGGTGACGCCCAGCTCCTTGAAGGTCTCCATGCACAGGTCCCAGCGCACCGGGTTGGCGACCTGGCCGACCAGCCGCTGGAGCACCTCGGCGCCGGCCGCGACGGCCTGCCCGTCCTTGTTGGAGACGTAGGCGACCTTCGGGTCGGCGGGCGTCAGCTCCGCGGCGGCCTTGGCCAGTGTCTCGACGGCGGGAGCCATGTGGTGGGTGTGGAAGGCGCCGGCGACCTTCAGCGGGATGACCTTGCGGACGCCCTCGGGCTTGTCCTCGGCCAGCGCGGCCAGCTGCTCCAGCGTGCCCGCGGCGACGATCTGGCCCGCGCCGTTGATGTTCGCCGGGGTCAGGCCCAGCTTCTCCAGGTGCGCGACGGAGGTCTCGGGGTCGCCGCCGAGCAGCGCCGACATGCCGGTCTCGGTGATCGCGGCGGCGTCGGCCATCGCCAGACCCCGCTCGCGGACCAGGCCGAGCGCGGCGGCGTCGTCCAGCACGCCCGCGAAGGCGGCGGCGGTGATCTCACCGACGCTGTGACCGGCGACGGCGCCCGGAGCGATCTCGGAGATGTCACCGAGTGCCGCGGCGGACAGGAGGCCGGCGGCGACCAGCAGCGGCTGGGCCACCGCGGTGTCACGGATGGCGTCGGCGTCGGCCTGGGTGCCGTAGTGGGCCAGGTCCAGTCCGATGGCGTCCGACCAGGCGGCGACACGGTCGGCGGCGCCGGGCAGTTCGAGCCAGGGAGTCAGGAAGCCGGGCGTCTGGGCGCCCTGGCCGGGAGCGACGAGTACGAGCACTCTCACACTCTCTCTTGGGGACGGCCGGGGCCGCCCGTGAGGACAGGGACGAAGAACACGAAGGGCTTTTGTGGAACTCCGACAAAACCCTATGCCGGGAGTTCGCCGTCGACCAGACGCCCCAGGATGAGCGCGATCCGCAGCGTAAACGCGGATCGTACATCCGATGGCGACCAACCGGTGACGTCAGTCACACGTCGGAGCCGGTAGCGCACGGTGTTCGGGTGAACGAAGAGCATCCGGGCGGCGCCCTCCAGGCTGCTCGCCTGTTCCAGATAGACGCTCAGGGTTTCCAGCAGCGCCGAACCGGCCTCTTCGAGGGGTCTGTAGATCTCCTCCACCAACTGCTCGCGGGCGCTCGGATCACCCGCGATCGCGCGCTCCGGCAGCAGATCGTCCGCCAGCACCGGCCGCGGCGCGTCCTGCCAGGCGGAACACGCCTTCAGGCCTGCGGCGGCGGCCTGCGCGGACCGCGTGGCGGCCAGCAGGTCGGGTACGACGGGCCCGGCGACCACCGGCCCGGCGGCGAAGGGCCCGATCAGCGACTTGGCGACGGCGAGCGGGTTGTTGCTGCCCCCGGCGATGACGACGAGCCGGTCCCCGAGAACCCCGGTGAGCACCTGGAGCTTGGCGTGCCGGGCGGCCCGCCGGATGGCCTCGACGGTCAGCTCGCTGTCCCCGTCGGGCGCGGTCCCGAGTACCACGCACACGTGTTCCGGCGAGTTCCAGCCGAGCGCGGCGGCCCGGCTGACGGCGCCTTCGTCCGCCTCCCCGCTCAGCACGGCGTTGACGACCAGCGACTCCAGCCGCGCGTCCCAGGCACCGCGTGCCTCGGCGGCCTGCGCGTACACCTGCGCGGTGGCGAAGGCGATCTCCCGGGCGTACACGAGCAGCGCCTCCCGCAGCACGCTCTCGTCACCCGGGGCCGCGACCTCGTCGATCGCGCTCTCCATGACTTCGATGGTGGTGCGCACCATCTCCACGGTCTGCCGCAGCGTGATGGCCCGGGTCAGCTCGCGCGGCGCGGTGCCGAAGACGTCGGTCGAGATCGCCTGGGGGGCGTCGGGGTGCCGGAACCACTCGGTGAAGGCCGCGATGCCCGCCTGGGCCACGAGCCCGATCCAGGAACGGTTCTCCGGGGGCATGGCCCGGTACCACGGCAGGGTCTCGTCCATCCGTGCGATGGCCTGCGCGGCGAGAGACCCGGAGGACTTCTCCAGCCGCTTGAGGGTCGCGGCGTGCGGGTGGACGGCGAGTGCGTGGCGATCGGCGTGGGGTTCGCTGCTGCGGGATTCGGGTTCGGGCACGGGACAAGACTGCCTTATCCGGACGCCGGTGCGTGCCGCCGGGTCTGGCTCGGCGCCCCGGGGCGGGGTCTACCGTTGTGCGCGTGATGGACGTACGGCGCGCCGACGAGCGCTACCCAGGGGGCGAGCCGGAGGCCGGGATCGAGTCCTGGCACGCGTTTTCCTTCGGCCCCCACTACGACCCCGGCAACCTCCGCTTCGGCGCGGTCATCGCCTGCAACGAGGAGCGGCTCGCGCCCGGTGCCGGCTTCGGGGAACACCCGCACAGCCACACCGAGATCATCACCTGGGTCGTCGAGGGCGAGCTGACCCACCGCGACTCCACCGGCCACGAGACCTGCGTCCGCCCCGGGGACGTCCAGCGGCTCAGCGCGGCGGCAGGCGTCCGCCACGTGGAGCGCAACGACGGGTCGTCGCCGCTCACCTTCGTCCAGATGTGGCTGGCGCCGCGGGAGCCGGGCGGGGAGCCGTCGTACGAGATCATCCCGGGCATCGCCGACTCCACGCCGTACGCCGTCCCGGAGTCCGGCGCGATGCTCCACATACGGCGCCTGGCGGCGGGGGAACGGACGGCGGTGCCGGACGGGGCGTTCGTGTACGTGCACGTGGTGCGGGGCACCGTCCGGCTGGCCGACGAGGAACTGGACGCCGGTGACTCGGCCCGGATCACGGACGCGCGGGGCCTTGAGGCGGTGGGGGTGACGGCGACCGAGTTGCTGATGTGGGAAATGGGCGGGTAGGGGTCGTCGTGCCCGCGGGGCGCTGGTGGCGGCCTCAGCCGCGCAGTTCCGCGAGCACCGCGTCCGTGAACGTCGGCCAGGCCTCGACCGCCCAGGGGCCGAACGCCCGGTCGGTCAGGGCGGCGCACGCCGCACCCGCGTCCGGGTCGATCCACAGGAACGTACCGGACTGCCCGAAATGCCCGAAGGTGCGCGGCGAGGAGGAACTCCCCGTCCAGTGCGGCGACTTGGAGCTGCGGATCTCGAGGCCCAGGCCCCAGTCGTTCGGGTTCTGGTGGCCGTATCCCGGAAGCACACCCTTCGTCCCGGGGAACTGCACACTCATCGCCTCCGCGACCGTCCGCGGATCCAGCAGCCGCGGCGCCTGCACCTCCGCCGCGAACCGCAGCAGGTCGGCCACCGTGGACACGCCGTCCTTCGCGGGGGAGCCCTCCAGCGACGTCGACGTCATCCCCAGCGGCTCCAGCACCGCCTGCCGCAGATACTCGGCGAACGGAATGTCCGTCGCCTTGGCGATGTGGTCCCCCAGCTGCTCGAACCCGGCGTTGGAGTAGAGCCGGCGCTCACCGGGCGGCGCCATCGCCCTGTGCTCGTCGAAGGCGAGCCCGGAGGTGTGCGCGAGGAGGTGCCGGACGGTCGAACCGGGCGGCCCGGCCGGCTCGTCCAGTTCGATCGCGCCCTCCTCGTACGCGACCAGCGCCGCGTACGCGGCCAGCGGCTTGGTGACCGAGGCGAGCGCAAAGCGGTGCCCGACGGGACCGTGCGTCCCGAGGACGGTCCCGTCGGCCCGTACGACACCCGCCGCCGCGGTGGGGACGGGCCACTTCTCGATCGACGCCACGCTCGTCAGGCTGTTCAACGACATGCTGACGAGCCTATGCGGCTCACAGCAGCAGCCGCATCGACGGGTCCGGGTCACGCGTGAAGCCGAGCGAGGCGTACAGCGGCTCGGCCTCCTGGGAGGCGGTCAGCAGCACATGACCCACGCCACGCTCCCGGAACCAGGCGACCAGTTCCTCCATGCACGCGCGCGCGTACCCGCGCCGCCGGGCGTCCGGGTCGGTCGCGACGCTGAAGACGTACCCGACCCGCCCGTGCGGATTGCCGGCCTTCCCGATCCGGTACTCCAGCGTCCCGGCCACCAGCGCGGCCAGCGCCCCCGGCCGGTCCGGATGGTCCACGACGAAGGCGACGAAGTCGCCGTCCGGCTCGGCCAGCCGCTCCCGCAGCGTCGGCAGCGACTCGGCGTGCCACTCCGTCGGCCCGCCGCCTCCCGTGCTCCGCAGGGAGTCGATCATCACCTGGCGCAGCCGCAGCAGTTCCACGGCGTCCTCGGGCAGGGCCCGGCGTGCAAGACTCATGTGCCGCACGCTAGCCAGGAGTCGGGGCCGGCGTCCCGCTGATTTCTTACCGAATCCGCTTGCTTGGAGTGCACTCCAACCCCATAGCGTGGGGGCCATGACGGTGATGCAGACCACGCCGGCGGACACCGCACGCACGGCCCCCGCAGACATCTGCTCCGCCCCGCCCAGACGCCATCCGCGCGCCGACGGCCAGGACAGCTACACGATCAGCGAGGTCGTCGCGTTCACCGGCCTGACCGCGCACACCCTGCGCTGGTACGAGCGGATCGGCCTGATGCCGCACGTCGACCGCTCGCACACCGGGCAGCGGCGCTACAGCAACCGCGACCTGGACTGGCTGGACTTCGTGACGAAGCTGCGGCTGACCGGCATGCCGGTGGCCGACATGGTCCGGTACGCGGAACTGGTCCGGGAGGGCGAGAGCACCTACGGGGAACGACGGGAGCTGCTGGAGTCGACCCGCCGGGACGTCCTGAACAGGATCGCCGAGCTGCGGGACACGCTCGCCGTACTCGACCGCAAGATCAGCTTCTACGCGATGGAGGGGACCACGCGATGACCGGCACCAGGATTCCGGCGGTACGGCTCGGCGAGGGCGGACCGGAGGTCGGCGTTCAGGGCCTCGGCTGCATGGGCATGAGCTTCGCGTACGGCCCCACCGACGCAGGCCAGGCGCGCGCCGCGCTGGAGCGGGCGCTGGAACTGGGCGTGACGCTGTACGACACGGCGGACGCCTACGGCGCCGGCGAGAACGAGCGGTTCCTGTCCCCGTTCTTCACGGCGCACCGGGACGAGGTGGTCATCGCCACCAAGTTCGCCCTGTCGATCCCCGAGGACGACCCGACCAGGCGGATCGTCCGCAACGACGCCCCGTACATCCGCGAGGCCGTCGAGGCCAGCCTGAAGCGGCTCGGCGTCGACGTGATCGACCTGTACTACATGCACCGCCGTGATGTGAACGTCCCCATCGAGGAGACGGTCGGCACGATGGCGGAGCTGGTCCGCGAGGGCAAGGTCAAGCACCTCGGGCTGAGCGAGGTCACCGCCGACGAGCTGCGCGCCGCGCACGCCGTGCACCCGATTGCGGCCGTGCAGTCGGAGTGGTCGCTGTTCAGCCGGGACATCGAGGCCAAGGTCGTACCGGCCGCGCGGGACCTGGGCGTCACCCTGGTGCCGTACTCGCCGCTCGGCCGAGGCTTCCTCACCGGCTCCTTCACCAACGCCGAACAGGACCTCACGGCCGACGACTTCCGCCGACAGCAGCCCCGCTTCACCGGCGCCAACGCGACCGCCAACGCGGCCCTCCTGGAGCCGATCCGCACCATCGCCGAGGCCCACGACGCCACCCTCGGCCAGATCGCCCTGGCCTGGGTGCAGCAGCGGGCGACGATCGACGCCCTCCCGGTGGTCCCGATCCCGGGCACCCGCAAGCCGAACCGGGTGGAGGAGAACGTGGCGGCGACGGCGATCGTCCTGACGGCCGAGGAACTGTCCCGACTGGAGCCGATCGCGGCGAAGGTGGCGGGCAACCGGTACGCGGACATGGCGTTCACCTCTGCGGGCCGGGAGTAGCTCACAGCTCCGCCAGGAGTTCCGCCTTCTTCGAGGAGAACTCCTCGTCGGTGACCAACCCGGCCTGATGCAACTCCCCCAGGTGCCGGATCCGTTCGGCGATGTCGGCGGGGTCACGCCGTGACGGGGCCGGTACCGCGGATACCGGCCCACGCGTGCGTACGGCGGCGAGGACGGCCGCGGCGAACGGCAGCGACTCGTGCACCGGGCCGTACCCCAGCCCGAAGACAACGGCCGCCGGATCCTGGTCGGGCTGCACCGCGGCCGACTCGGCCGAGCGCGGGACCAGCCGGAGGTGTCCCTCGAACACCTCCGGCGACCGCCACTCCACCCCGCTCAGCTCCGTGACCGGGAAGCTCTGGTCGCCGGCCTTCCACTTGGCCGAGGACGCGCCCGTCCAGGACCAGCGGAACTGCACGGCCGCACCGTCGAAGCTCGCCTTGCCGTCGTACGCCTTGAACGACAGCGGCACCTCGGGCGCCGTCACTTGAGGGCGGTCGGCGGGCCCGGACTCGGTCAACAGGCCCTTGAGCTCGTCGGCGTAGTACTCGGCGAGGGTCTCCCGCTCGGCCGGCAGCACCAGCCGGTAGGGATCGGAGCCCTCCTTCAGCTGCCCGGCCGCCGCCTCCATCAGCGGATCCGCGCCGGCACGCGGCAGCAGCCGCAGTACGACGGTGCCGCGCCTGCCCGGGGAGAGCGTCACGCCCTCGACCGCGGACAGCGGGATCCGCCGTTCCCCGAGTGCCTGGAACAGCTTCGGTGTCCGAATCCCCCGTTCGTAACGGATGAGCACGGAGTCGGACTCGAACTCCCAGACGGCATGAAAACCCGCCAGTACGTCACCCATGCGGCTCATCGTATGCGGCACGTGCTCCTCCGTCGCCACCCGCGCAGACCGCACTTCCTGCTGTTTCTACGCGCGTCCGGCCGTGGTAGTGGCGGGCACACCGGCCCGGCACAGGTCGTTCTCGCGTGCGCACGTCACCTCGTCGTACGCCCCGACGGCCACGTCGGCGAGGTTGCGCAGACTGTCCGTGCCCGGCTGGAAATAGCCGGCGTGCCCCTGCGCGTCCCGAGCGGTCAGCACGCGCGCACCGAACGCCGAGGACACCGGATCGGCGCCGTGCCCGAGCCCGCCGAGCTCCAGGTACGGCACGTCCTGGATCCAGTCGGTGGCGTCCCGCATGGCCCACACCCGGGCCTTGGTGTCCAGGTGGGAGGCGCTGGAGACGCGCATGCCCGGGCTCGCGGCCACCGCTATGTCGGTCACCCGGCGCGGCATCGCGTGCGCGGCCACCCCGCAGACCACGGAGCCGTAGCTGTGACAGACCATCGTCACCGGGGCGCGCCCGGGCAGGCCGCCCAGCAGCGCGTTCAGCCGTACGGCGCCCTCCTCGGCACGCAGCCCGGTGGCCGCGTCCACGCCGAGCCCGTCGGGGGCGGTGTAGTCGGCCCAGGCGATCACGGCGGTACGGGTCGCGGGGCTCTGCGCGCGCTCCGCCGCGTACAGCGCCTTGCCCATGCCGACCGGGGCGGTGTACTGGCGGTTGGTCTTCTGGAAGGTGAGCAGGTCGGTGTCGACGCCGGGGACGACGACCGAGATCCGCTGCGCCGTGTCCAGGTTCCCGAACACCTCCGCGATACGGCCCGAGCCCTCGGGGTCGAAGGCCAGGATCTGCCGGCCGTCGGACAGCAGGGACTCGTAGCGGTGCATGAGGCGGCCCGCGTCCTGCTGCCCGGCCGCGCTGAGCCGGCTGTCGTGCATGCGCTTCTTCTCGACCTTGCGCTGCTGCTCCATCGCGATGTGGTTGGCGCGGTAGCGCAAGGTGGCGGGGGCGCCGTTCATGTTGCCGACCGCGAGCGGGTAGCGGTGGGCGAGACGGTGCTGGTCCTCGGCGGAGAGGGAGGCGAAGAAACGGCTGAGCACGGCCGGTGCGGCGTGCGGGTCCGGCAGATGGAGGCCGTGGATGCTGCCGTGGTCCCACTTGTCGAGCGAGGCCTGCAGCGCGGTCGACTCCCGGTGGCTGTGCAGGGCGGTCCAGCCGGTGGTCGCGAGCATCACGAACACCACGGCCAGGGCCAGCAGGGCGCGCCAGACGTTCAGTTGCGGGGAGGTGTCGAAGGAAGTCACTGGGAGGACACACTAGGAGAACGGGAGGGTCTCGGGGTAACCGAGTGACAGGTATCACGTTTCGCGAAGCGTCGAACGCGTTGTCAACGATCTTGATTTGAGCGCCAGTTCCCGATGAGTGCCGAATCCACCAGATCGAGGTGGGACGCGGTGAGTTGACGGATCGCCTCCAGGCTGAAGTCGTCGCCCGTGCACCACTGCCGTTCCGTGACCCTTATCACTGCGCCGAACACGGCCACGGCGAGCCGCGGTCGGGGGTCGGCGTCCACGTCCACGCCCTCGCGCCCGGCCAGCAGCCGCGCGATCGTCTCCTCCGTCGCCGCCGAGCGGCGCAGGTGGGCGGCGAGCAGCGCGGGCGTCGACTCGATCGTCCGGTACATGCGCAGGTACAGCTCGACCGGGACGGCCGACTCGACCGTCTCCCGGATCCCGTCCCAGCCCTCCAGGACCGCCTGCCGCAGGGCCTCCAGCGGTGCCTCGTGCGGCGGACGCGCGCGTACGGCCTCGACGAAGCGCGCCTCCGTCATCTCCTGGACGGCGAAGGCCACGTCCTCCTTGCCGGCGAAGTAACGGAAGAAGGTGCGCTGCGAGACGTCGACGGCCTCGGCTATCTCGTCGACGGTCGTGTGCTCGTACCCCTGGGTCGTGAAGAGCTCCAGAGCGGCCCGCAGCAGCGCCTCCCGGGTGCGCTGTTTCTTGCGTTCGCGCAGTGTTTCCATACGTGTCAGTTACTGACTGATGAAACGGTTTGTCAATTGTCAGAGGCTGTCACTAGCCTCGAACACATGACTAGTCAGACCACCATCGACGCGACGGGGCCGGGGGACACGGCACCCCAAGTCCCGCTCGAGTCACCTCCGGCCGCGGGGCTGCGCGGCCATCCCTGGCTCACCCTCATCACCGTCGCCGTGGGCGTCATGATGGTGGCCCTCGACGGCACCATCGTGGCGATCGCCAACCCGACCATCAAGGAAGACCTGGGCGCGACCTTCGCCGATGTCCAGTGGATCACCAACGGCTACTTCCTCGCCCTCGCGGTCACCTTGATCACCGCGGGCAAGCTCGGTGACCGCTTCGGCCACCGGCAGACCTTCCTCATCGGCGTGACCGGCTTCGCCGCCGCCTCCGGCGCCATCGGCCTGTCCCACAGCATCGCCGCGGTCGTCACCTTCCGCGTCTTCCAGGGCCTGTTCGGCGCGCTGCTGATGCCGGCCGCGCTCGGCCTGCTGCGGGCCACCTTCCCGGCCGAGAAGCTCAACATGGCCATCGGCATCTGGGGCATGGTGATCGGCGCGTCCACCGCGGGCGGCCCGATCCTCGGCGGCGTCCTCGTCGAGCACGTCAACTGGCAGTCGGTGTTCTTCATCAACGTCCCCGTGGGAGCGCTCGCCCTGGTCCTGGGCGCGCTGATCCTGCGCGACCACCGCGCCGAGAACGCCCCGCGCTCCTTCGACGTCCTCGGCATCGCGCTGCTCTCCGGCGCGATGTTCTGCCTGGTCTGGGCCCTGATCAAGGCCCCGACGTGGGGCTGGGGCGACGACAGGACATGGATCTTCATCGCCGCGTCCGTGCTTCTCTTCGCCCTGTTCTCCGTCTGGGAGACGAGGGTCAAGGAGCCCCTGATCCCGCTGGGCCTCTTCCGCTCGATACCGCTGTCGGCGGGCGTGGTCCTGATGGTCCTGATGGCCATCGCGTTCATGGGCGGGCTGTTCTTCGTGACGTTCTACCTCCAGAACGTGCACGGCATGAGCCCCATCGACGCCGGCCTGCACCTGCTGCCGCTCACCGGCATGATGATCGTCGGCTCGCCGCTCGCCGGTGCCGCGATCACCAAGCTCGGCCCGCGCATCCCGCTGGCCGGCGGCATGGCCGCGACCGCCATCGCGATGTACGGCATGTCGACGCTCGAGGCCGACACCGGCAGCGGCGTGATGTCGGTCTGGTTCGCGCTGCTCGGCCTCGGCCTCGCGCCGGTCATGGTCGGCGCGACGGAGGTCATCGTCGGCAACGCCCCCATGGAACTGTCCGGTGTCGCCGGCGGCCTCCAGCAGGCGGCCATGCAGATCGGCGGCAGCCTCGGCACGGCCGTGCTGGGCGCTGTGATGGCCTCCAAGGTCGACAGCGACCTGCCGGGCAACTGGACCGGCGCCGGACTGCCGCCGCTGACACCGGGTCAGCTGGACAAGGCCTCGGAGGCGGTCCAGGTGGGCGTCGCGCCGGTGCCCAAGGGTGTGCCGGAGCAGGTCGCCGCGAAGATCACCGAGGTCGCCCATCACACCTTCATCTCCGGCATGAGCCTCGCCTCCCTGGTCGCCGCGGGCGTGGCGGCGGTCGCCGTCCTCGTCGCGCTGCTGACCAAGCGGGGCGCGAACGCGGAGGCGGGCGCGGGCGTGGGCCACATCTGAGGGTTACTGCTCGGGCCTCCGCCCGGGCGTCTGCCTGGGTCTCCGCCCGGGCGTCTTCCGGGCGGAGTTCCCCTATCAGGGTGACTCCGCTAAAGATCGCTCGCACCGGGCGCGCGCCGCGGGTCACAGTGGGTCAAGTCCTCCGCAGACATGGGGGACGGCCGGGCCGCGGCGCGCGCTGCCGGAGGGGGGCAGCGCGCGCAGGTCTGCCGGGCCGGAATCGGGGTACTCGCACCGCGAAGCCGAACTGTCCATGACCCCCAGGGAGTTGATGATGACAGGCTTCGGGCACGGAACGCGCGGGTACCCCCGGTCACGTGGCCGGACGTGGCAACGGACCGGGCCGGACCGCGCGACACTCGGCATCATCGGCGCGATCTGTGCCGTGGCCGGCTTCTTCGCGCTGGGCATCGTCCTGGGCCCGGTGGCGATGGTCTGCGGCTGGCAGTCCATGGGCCGCAAGTGGTCCAACGACCGAGACATCCCAGCGCTGGTGGCGTTGGTCCTCGGCGCGATAGACACGGTGCTCGCCGTCGTCGCCCTGGCGGGCGCGGCCACATGGGGCCACGGGCTCCTATAGCCGACGGTTGCGTCGTGGGGCCCGGGGCCGTCCGCCGGGCGCGGGACCCCACCCGGTCGGCCACGGCACCGGGCAGCGCGTCAACTCCGCTGCTGCTCCCGCTCGTCGGCCAGCCGAGCCACCTCCGCGCGCAGTGAGCGAACCTCCTCGGCCAACGCGGCGATGGCCTCCGTCTGCCGCCGCTCCTCCACGTCGTCCTTCTCGAACCGCGCGATGAACTACGCCGCGATGTTCGCGGTCACCACACCGAGCAATGCGATCCCGGACAGCATCAGCCCGACGGCGATCACCCGCCCCAGCCCGGTCGTCGGCGCGTGGTCCCCGTACCCCACGGTCGTCATCGTCGTGAACGACCACCACACCGCGTCACCCAGCGTCCGGATGTTCCCGTTCGGCGAGTCCCGCTCCACGGACAGCACCGCCAGCGACCCGAACATCAGCAGCCCGGTCACCGACCCGGCGACATAGGTCGTCAGCCGGATCTGCGAGGCCATCCGCGCCCGCCGCCCCACCAGCAGCAGCGTCGACACCATCCGCAGCAACCGCAGCGGCTGCAGCAGCGGCACCAGCACCGCGCACAGGTCTGTCCAGTGTGTGCGGACGAACTCCCGGCGCCGCGGGGCGAGTGCGAGCCGCATGAGGTAGTCCACGGCGAACGCGGCCCAGACCACCCACTCGACCACCGTGCACGCGGCCGTCAGCGAATGACCCGCGGAGTGGGCCACGATCGGCACGGCATAGGCGACGGCGAACGCCACAGCCAACGCCAGCAGGGGCCGTTGGGTACGCCGCTCCCAACGGGCCTGCGCCGACTGATCGCTCATGCCCGCATCGTAAACGCGCCCCAAAGGGGTGCGGGGGACTGCGCGACCAGCCACGCAGTCCCCCGCACCCGGCGACGAACCAGCAGACCCTCCCCGGTTGCCGCCCCGTCAAAGCCGAGGGAAACGGCTACGCGTCGCCGCCCGCCGCCCCCGGATGCGCCGCCGACACGTCCAGCAGCTGGTACCGGTCGATGGCCTGCTTCAGCACCGAGCGGTCCACCTTGCCCTCGCGCGCCAGTTCGGTCAGCACCGCGACGACGATCGACTGGGCGTCGATGTGGAAGAAGCGCCGCGCCGCACCCCGGGTGTCGGCGAAGCCGAAGCCGTCCGCGCCCAGCGACTGGTACGTGCCCGGCACCCACCGCGCGATCTGGTCCGGAACCGATCGCATCCAGTCGGACACGGCCACGAACGGACCCTCGGCGCCGCTGAGCTTCCGCGTCACATACGGCACCCGCTGCTCCTCCTCCGGGTGCAGCAGATTGTGCTCCTCGCACGCCACCGCCTCGCGGCGCAGCTCGTTCCAGGAGGTGGCCGACCAGACGTCGGCGCGCACGTTCCAGTCCGCGGCGAGGATCCGCTGGGCCTCCAGCGCCCACGGGACCGCCACGCCGGACGCCATGATCTGCGCCGGGAGCGAGCCGGCCGTGCCCTCGCTGATCTTGTGGACGCCCTTGAGGATGCCCTCCACGTCGACGTTCGCCGGCTCCGCCGGGTGCTGGATGGGCTCGTTGTAGACGGTCAGGTAGTAGAAGACGTCCTCGCCGTGCGGGTGCTCGGCGTCGCCGCCGTACATCCGGCGCAGGCCGTCCTGGACGATGTGCGCGATCTCGTAGGCGTACGCCGGGTCGTAGGCCACGCACGCCGGGTTGGTCGAGGCGAGCAGCTGCGAGTGGCCGTCGGCGTGCTGCAGACCCTCACCGGTCAGGGTGGTACGGCCGGCGGTCGCGCCCAGCACGAATCCGCGCGCCAGCTGGTCGGCCATCTGCCAGAACTGGTCGCCGGTGCGCTGGAAACCGAACATCGAGTAGAAGACGTAGACCGGGATCAGCGGCTCGCCGTGCGTGGCGTAGGCCGAGCCCGCCGCGATCAGGGAGGCCGTACAGCCCGCCTCGGAGATGCCGTCGTGCAGCATCTGGCCGGTCGGCGACTCCTTGTAGGCGAGCAGCAGCTCCCGGTCCACCGACTCGTACTGCTGGCCCAGCGGGTTGTAGATCTTCGCGCTCGGGAAGAAGGAGTCCATGCCGAACGTGCGGTACTCGTCCGGCGCGATCAGCACGAACCGCTTGCCGATCTCCTTGTCCCGCATGAGGTCCTTGAGGAGTCGCACGAAGGCCATCGTCGTGGCGATGGACTGCTGGCCCGTGCCCTTCTTCACGGTCGCGTACGTCTTGTCGTCCGGCAGCGCGAGCGGCTGGGAACGCACGACGCGCGTCGGGACGTAGCCGCCGCACTGCTTGCGCATGTCGTGCATGTACTGGATCTCGTCCGTGTTCCGGCCCGGGTGGTAGTACGGCGGCGGGCCGGACTCCAGCTCCCTGTCGGAGATCGGCAGGTGCAGCCGGTCCCGGAAGCGCTTGAGGTCGTCGACCGTCAGCTTCTTCATCTGGTGCGTGGCGTTGCGGCCCTCGAAGTTCGGGCCCAGCGTCCAGCCCTTGACCGTCTTGGCCAGGATGACCGTCGGCTGGCCCTTGTGCTCCAGGGCCGCCTTGTACGCCGCGTAGATCTTCCGGTGGTCGTGACCGCCGCGGCCCAGCATCAGGATCTGGTGGTCGGTCATGTTCTCGACCATCGCGCGCAGCCGCTGGTCGCCGCCGAAGAAGTGCTCGCGGATGTACGCGCCGGACTCGGTGGCGTAGGTCTGGAACTGCCCGTCCGGGGTCGTGTTCATCTTGTTGACCAGGACACCGTCGCGGTCCTGCGCGAGCAGCGGGTCCCACGTGCGGTCCCAGATCAGCTTGATCACGTTCCAGCCGGCGCCCCGGAAGATCGACTCCAGCTCCTGGATGATCTTGCCGTTGCCGCGCACCGGGCCGTCGAGCCGCTGCAGGTTGCAGTTGACGACGAAGGTCAGGTTGTCCAGGCCCTCCCGGGCGGCGATGGACAGCTGGCCGAGCGACTCCGGCTCGTCCATCTCGCCGTCGCCGAGGAACGCCCACACGTGCGACTTGGAGGTGTCCGCGATGCCGCGCGCCTCCATGTAGCGGTTCATCCGGGCCTGGTAGATCGCGCCGAGCGGGCCGAGGCCCATGGAGACCGTCGGGAACTCCCAGAAGTCCGGCATCGAGCGCGGGTGCGGGTAGCTGGACAGGCCGTTCGGGTACTTCGACTTCTCCTGGCGGAAGCCGTCGAGCTGGCCCTCGGTGAGCCGGTCGAGCAGGTAGGCGCGCGCGTAGATGCCGGGGGAGGCGTGGCCCTGGAAGAAGACCTGGTCACCGCCGTCGCCCTCGTCCTTGCCGCGGAAGAAGTGGTTGAATCCGACGTCGTACAGCGAGGCCGAGGAGGCGAAGGTGGCGATGTGGCCGCCGACGCCGATGCCGGGGCGCTGGGCGCGCGAGACCATCACGGCCGCGTTCCAGCGGGTCGCGTTGAGGATCTGGCGCTCGATCTCCTCGTTGCCCGGGAAGAACGGCTCGTCCTTGGTGGCGATCGTGTTGACGTAGTCCGTGCTGCGCATCTCGGGCACGGCCACGCGCCGCTCGCGGGCCCGCTCGATCAGCCGGAGCATGAGGTAGCGGGCCCGTTCCCGGCCGCGCTCGTCCACCGCGGCGTCGAGGGAGTCGAGCCACTCCCGGGTTTCCTCGGGATCGAAGTCAGGAACCTGACTCGGAAGGCCGCCAATGATGATCGGATTGCGATCGGATCCGGAAGCCACGCTGTTCCTTACCTGTCAGAGGGCCGATTTTCTGCACCTGCCTACACCGTTCCCCATCGTGTACCTCGGGACGGCGTACGTCATCTCCTCGGTGCCTCTCGGTGTCTTGATCGGTCAAAACGCAACGATACGCCCGGGGTGTGACGTGCTTGGCAAAGGTGTTCGAGGGGCGTATCGGCGGATGATTCTGAGATGATTTCGAACGGCGCAAACCGGGCACATCGGTGTGATGTGGGTCACGCGGAATCGGGATACGGTGCCAGGAGTTGCGGCGACACGGCCGGGATCGTCACCGTTTCGGCGGTCCGGAGGGCCGGGTACTTGCGCGATCCGCCCCGCCCGTGTGGACTACGGCCAATGCTTCGCGCACGCGCGTGGCTGAGATATTCATCAAGACATGATCAGGAGGCAACCCGTGAGCGCGACCGCGGACCACGCGGAGGAGCGGACGAACCCTGCCGCCAGGCTGGGGTTCCAGCCCGGGCAGGTGGTCCAGGAGATCGGCTACGACGACGACGTCGATCAGGAACTCCGTGAGGCCATCGAGGAAACCATCGCAGGCGACCTCATGGACGAGGAGTACGACGACGTGGCCGACGCCGTTGTGCTGTGGTTCCGTGACGACGACGGCGACCTGACGGATGCGCTGGTGGATGCCACCACGTACATCGAAGAGGGTGGCGCAATCCTGCTCCTGACGCCGAAGACCGGCCGGACGGGATACGTGGAGCCGAGCGACATCCAGGACGCCGCCACGACGGCCGGCCTGACAGCGTCGAAGAGCGTCAGTGTGGGCAAGGACTGGAGCGGAAGCCGGCTGGCCACGCCGAAGGCGGCCAAGTCCAAGAAGTGATCTCCTCTCCCACTGCCGGACGGGCTGGATTTCGCCCCGGCCCGTTCGGAAGGCCCTGGTGATCGCTGCGTAGGGTGGAGCCGCGCGTGTGCTGTGCGCGCTCCACCCGAACGGCCCACCGAAGGGATGCACGACGATGGCGATCCAGGTCGGCGACAAGGCGCCCGACTTCGAGCTCAAGGACAACCACGGCCGCACCGTGAAGCTCTCGGACTTCCGCGGCGAGAAGAACGTGGTCCTGCTCTTCTACCCCTTCGCCTTCACCGGCGTCTGCACCGGCGAGCTGTGCGAGCTGCGCGACAACCTTCCGAAGTTCGAAGGCCGCGACACGCAGCTGCTCGCCGT
Organism: Streptomyces barringtoniae; assembly: GCF_020819595.1. Lineage (GTDB taxonomy): Bacteria > Actinomycetota > Actinomycetes > Streptomycetales > Streptomycetaceae > Streptomyces > Streptomyces barringtoniae. The sequence continues at coordinate 231,904 of NZ_JAJHNP010000006.1, read as the reverse complement.
ATCCAACGACTCCATCCACACCCTGCGCGTCTTCGCCGAGCAGGAGGGCCTGGAGTACCCGCTGCTCAGCGACTTCTGGCCGCACGGCAACGTCTCGCGCGCGTACGGCGTCTTCGACGAGGACAAGGGATGCGCCGTCCGGGGCACCTTCATCATCGACAAGGAGGGCGTCGTGCGGTGGACCGTGGTCAACGGCCTGCCGGACGCGCGCGACCTGAACGACTACGTGAAGGCGCTCGACACCCTGTAGGCCGACCGTGGCCGACACCTGTGATTCTCCGGGTCCAGGGTCTGCGGGGTGCGGGAACCCGTCACTAGGATCGGCTCGTTGATCCCATATCCGAAGCACGACGGGGCTCCCCGCCCCTGGACACCACATGGAGGACCCGTGGGAGTCAGCCTCAGCAAGGGCGGCAACGTATCGCTGACGAAGGAGGCCCCGGGCCTGACCGCCGTCATCGTCGGTCTGGGGTGGGACGTGCGCACCACGACCGGCTCCGACTTCGACCTCGACGCGAGCGCACTGCTGCTGAACAACACCGGAAAGGTCGCGAGCGACCAGCACTTCGTCTTCTTCAACAACCTCAAGAGCCCCGACGGCTCGGTCGAGCACACCGGTGACAACATCACCGGTGAGGGCGAGGGCGACGACGAACAGATCAAGATCAACCTGGCCGGCGTCCCGGCCGACATCGAGAAGATCGTCTTCCCGGTGTCGATCTACGACGCCGAGAACCGCCAGCAGTCCTTCGGTCAGGTCCGCAACGCGTTCATCCGCGTCGTGAACCAGGCGGGCGAGCAGGAGATCGCCCGCTACGACCTCAGCGAGGACGCCTCCACCGAGACCGCCATGGTCTTCGGCGAGCTGTACCGGCACGGGGCGGAGTGGAAGTTCCGCGCCATCGGCCAGGGCTACGCCTCGGGCCTGCGCGGCATCGCGCAGGACTTCGGCGTCAACGTCTGATCCCGGCAGGGTTACGACACCTGCACCGTCCGGCGCCGCACCGTTTACGGGCGGCGCCGGACGCGCAGGACAACCAGGGAAAGCACCACTAGGGGAGGACCAGCATCATGGGCGTCACGCTCGCCAAGGGAGGCAACGTCTCCCTCTCCAAAGCCGCACCGAACCTCACCAACGTCATGATCGGACTCGGCTGGGACGCGCGTTCCACCACCGGCGCCCCCTTCGACCTGGACGCCAGCGCACTGCTGTGCGGCGCCGGCAACCGCGTCCTGGGCGACGAGTGGTTCGTCTTCTACAACCAGCTCAAGAGCCCCGACGGCTCGGTGGAGCACACCGGTGACAACCTCACCGGTGAGGGCGAGGGCGACGACGAGTCGATCCTGGTGGACCTCGGCAAGGTGCCGGCGCACTGCGAGAAGATCGTCTTCCCCGTCTCGATCCACATGGCGGACGAGCGCGGCCAGACCTTCGGCCAGGTCTCCAACGCCTTCATCCGCGTGGTGAACCAGGCCGACGGCCAGGAACTGGCCCGCTACGACCTCAGCGAGGACGCCTCCACCGAGACCGCCATGATCTTCGGCGAGCTGTACCGCTACCAGGGCGAATGGAAGTTCCGCGCCGTCGGGCAGGGGTACGCCTCGGGCCTGCGCGGCATCGCCCTCGACTTCGGGGTGAACGTCTCGTAGCCGGGCACCGCTCCCAGCGGCCTGTGCTGTGGCTTTTCGGTGAGGGTTGCCCTCGGCGGTACCGCCGGTAGGGTGCACCTCTAGACTCGGGGTCAACGTTTAGCAAAACCGAGTACGGCGCGGGGGACCCCCGTACACACACGATTGGGTAGCCAGTGCTTCTGAAAACCTTCGGCTGGTCGTTCGCGATCACCGCGCTCGGCCTGGTCGCCGCGGTCTTCTACGGGGGGTGGGAGGCCTTCGGCGTCGTGGCGATCCTCGCCATCCTCGAGATCTCGCTGTCCTTCGACAACGCGGTGGTCAACGCCGGCATCCTGAAGAAGATGAACGCCTTCTGGCAGAAGATCTTCCTCACGGTCGGCGTTCTCATCGCGGTGTTCGGCATGCGGCTGGTCTTCCCCGTCGTGATCGTCGCCATGACCGCCAAGCTCAACCCCTACGACGCGGTCCACCTGGCCCTCACCGACAAGGACCGCTACCAGCAGCTGGTCACCGACGCGCACCCGGCGATCGCCGCGTTCGGCGGGATGTTCCTGCTGATGATCTTCCTGGACTTCATCTTCGAGGACCGGGACATCCAGTGGCTGCAGTGGCTGGAGCGTCCGCTGGCCAAGCTCGGCAAGGTCGACATGCTGGCGGTCTGCATCGCCCTGATCGTCCTGCTGATCACCTCCTTCACCTTCGCCACCCACGCCCACCAGCACGGCGGCGCCCACGTCGACAAGGCTCAGACGGTCCTGATCGCCGGCATCGCCGGCCTGATCACCTACATGATCGTCGGCGGTCTTTCGGGCTACTTCGAGGACCGGCTCGAGGAAGAGGAGGAGCGCGAGCACGAGGAGGAGGAAGAGGCCGCCCGCACCGGCAAGAAGAAGTCGGCGGTGCTGCTGGCCGGCCAGGCCGCGTTCTTCATGTTCCTGTACCTCGAGGTACTGGACGCGTCCTTCTCCTTCGACGGCGTGATCGGCGCCTTCGCCATCACCAACGACATCGTGATGATGGCCCTCGGCCTCGGCATCGGCGCGATGTACGTCCGTTCCCTCACGGTCTACCTGGTCCGCCAGGGCACCCTCGACGACTACGTCTTCCTGGAGCACGGCGCCCACTACGCCATCGGCGCCCTGGCCGTGATCCTCATGGTCACCATCCAGCACGAGATCAACGAGGTCATCACCGGTCTCGTCGGCGTCGTCCTGATCGCCTTGTCCTTCTGGTCCTCCGTCCGCCGCAACCGAGCACTGGCGGCCGAGGGCGAGGGCACCGACGAGAAGGCCGAGGTCTCCTCAGGGGTGTGAGCCGGGTCCCCTACGGGACAGATCCGGGCTGTGACGGGGTGTGACACCCCGCCCGGTGAGGAACGCTCTGAATCGGGGCGGCCGACGCGGTCGGCCGCCCCGACGGCGTTGTGGACGAGTACACGAGCACCTGGGGGCGGGAATGGGATTCTTCGACGGGCTGCGGGGCGCCAGCGCCGCCGAATTCGACGCGGGCAACGCCTCGACGAACTCCATCGAACTGACCAGGCGGCACCAGACGGTGTCCCTCACCAAGCAGGACGCCGCCACCGGCCACCTGCGCATCAACCTCGCCTGGCGGATGCGCACCTCGGACTTCGACAGCAACCAGCGCACCAGCCTCTTCCGGCACCCCTTCAGGGCCCTCAAGCCACCGGAGGTCCTCGGCCACGGCCAGAGCATGGTCAACGTCGACCTGGACCTGGGCTGCCTGTACGAACTGACCGACGGCACCAAGGGCGTCGTCCAGCCGCTCGGCAACTACCTCGGCGACGTCAACGCACCGCCGTACATAAAGCTCAGCGGCGACGACCGGTTCGGTTCGGCGTCGGGCGAGACGATGTACATCAACCTCGACCACCGCGACGCCATCAAGCGCCTGCTGGTCTTCGTCTACATCTACGACCAGACCCCGGCCTTCGACCGCACCCACGCCATCGTCACCCTGTACCCCAGCAACGGCCCCCGCATCGAGATAGGCCTCGACGAACGCCACCCCCAGGCCCGCTCCTGCGCGGTGGTGATGATCGAGAACGTCAAGGGCGAACTGGTCGTCCGCCGCGAGGTGAAGTTCGTGTACGGCTTCCAGGGGGAGCTGGACCGGTTGTACGGGTGGGGATTGCAGTGGGGCAGGGGTTACAAGACGAAGGTGGATCGCTGAACCGGTAGGCCGGCTCACCGCCCGATGAACTGCGGCCCCTGCGGAGGCAGCCGGAAGTTCGGATCCACCGGCCCCGCGGCCACAGCCACCGGCACCGGCTGAGGGTACCCGTACGCCGGCGGAGCCGACGTCGGCTGCGGATAGCCGTACGCGGGCGGCTGCTGCGGCACGGCGGACGTCGGCTGCTCCGGGGGCAACGGCTGCGAAGAGCTCGGTTCCTCCACCTCCGACTCGTCCACCGAGATACCGAAGTCGGTCGCGAGCCCCTTCAGCCCGTTGGAATAGCCCTCGCCGAGCGCGCGGAACTTCCAGCCCTCGCCGCGCCGGTACAGCTCACCGCAGATCAGCGCCGTCTCCGCACCCGTCTCCGGCTTGATCTCGAACCGGGCCAGCGGCTCGGCGTCGGCGACCGCGGCGTCGTACAGCAGGATGCACAGCGCCGGCACCCGGTCGAAGGTGATCCCGTCCGCGGACGCCACCAGCAGGATGCGGCCGACGTCCGGCTCGACGCCGGGCAGGTCCGACTGGATGGTGTCGGTCAGCCCCTCGGCGACGCGCTTCTTGCCCAGCCGCCACACCTTTCCGGAGGGGTGCCGGGGCTGGTTGTAGAAGACGAAGTCCTCGTCGGAGCGCACACGGCCGTCGGGCCCCAGCAGCAGCGCCGAGGCGTCCACGTCCGGGACCCCCTGCCCAGGCGCCCAGCGCAGCACGGCGCGGACCGTGCCGGCTTCCAGCGGGACGTTCGACCCCTTCAGCATCGCGTGCGTCATGCGGTCATCCTGCCTTCTCGGTCCTGGTCACGACAATGCGGGGGGTGGTGTACCAGTGCGCCGCCGACATGGGCGAGTTACCGGAAATTCATGCCCACAGGGAACCTCTGACATGGATCCCTACGTACTATTACCGGCCACCCTTTACCGAACACTGAGACTCGGGCTCGAGCCCTGGGGGAGTTCTATGCGTCATTTCCGGCACATCGCCCCCGAGGTGCGGCAGCGCCTCTTCCACCGGGAGCCGTGCGCGTTCACCGCCGACTCTCCGGCCAGGCTGCTCGCCGCCGCCCTCGGCGCCACCCTGTACAGCCCGGCCACCCGGCCGCGGCTCGCCGACGACATCGTCAAGCAGGCCGGGAACGGCGTGGTCTCGATGGTGCTGTGCCTGGAGGACTCGATCGACGACGCGGACGTGGTGGCCGGCGAGGAGAACCTCGTCCGGCAGTTCGCCGGCCTTGCCGCCCGGCCCGGCGTCGAGCCACCGCTGCTCTTCATCCGGGTACGCACCCCCGAGCAGATACCCGACCTCGTACGGCGTCTCGGCCCGTCCGTACGGCTGCTGTCCGGCTTCGTGCTGCCCAAGTTCACCGAGGAGCGCGGCATCCCCTTCCTGGAGGCCCTGACGGCCGCCGAGGCGCTCAGCGGGCGCCGGCTGTTCGCCATGCCCGTCCTGGAGTCCCCTGAGCTGCTCTACCGCGAGTCCCGCGTGGACACCCTGGAGGGCATAGCCCGCGCGGTCGACAAGTACCGCGACCGGGTCCTCGCGCTGCGCCTCGGGGTGACCGACTTCTGCTCTTCCTACGGCCTGCGCCGCGCCCCCGACATGACCGCCTACGACGTGCAGATCGTCGCCTCGGTGATCGCCGACGTCGTGAACATGCTGGGCCGTGCGGACGGCACCGGATTCACCGTGACCGGGCCCGTGTGGGAGTACTTCCGGGTCTCCGAGCGCATGTTCAAGCCACAGCTGAGGCAGAGCCCCTTCCTGGAGGTGCAGGCCGTCGAGCTGCGCGAGAAGCTGATCGAGCACGCCATGGACGGACTGCTGCGGGAGATCTCCCTCGACCAGGCCAACGGCCTGCTCGGCAAGACCTGCATCCACCCCTCCCACGTGCTGCCCGTCCACGCGCTGTCCGTGGTCAGCCACGAGGAGTACAGCGACGCCCAGGACATACTGCGGCCGGAACGCGGCGGCGGGGGTGTACTCCGGTCGGCCTACACGAACAAGATGAACGAGGTGAAGCCGCACCGCGCCTGGGCCGAGCGCACCCTGCTGCGCGCCGAGGTCTTCGGTGTGGCCCACGAGGACGTCGGCTTCGTGGAGCTGCTCGCCGCGGGAATGAACGCATGAGGAACGCAGTGAACGACGGGGTCTGGTCCGGCAGCTGGGTCGCCGAGCGGCTCGGGGTCGAACTCGTGGGGGACGACGGCCTGCGGGACCTGCTCGGCCTCGCCCTGCGGCGCAATCCCAAGCGGGCCCATCTGCTGGTGTCCAACGTGCTCGGCAAGCATGTTCCGCAGTCGCCGGCGGTGGTGTACGGCCATGGCCACCGCCTGGGCCGACGCGTCCGTGAACTGCTCGGCGACGCCGAGGCCGCCGCTGCCGTGGTCCTGGGGTACGCGGAGACCGCGACGGGACTGGGCCACGCCGTGGCCGACGGGCTCGGTGCGGCGCCGTATCTGCACTCCACCCGTCGGCCGGTGGCCGGGGTCGCCCGTGCGGGCGGCTTCGAGGAGAGCCACTCGCACGCCACCTCCCATCTGCTGCTCCCCGAGGATCCCGGCCTGCTGGGCGGGGATGGTCCGCTGGTCCTGGTCGACGACGAGTTCTCCACCGGGAACACGGTCCTGAACACCATCCGTGAGCTGCACGAACGCTATCCGCGCAAGCGTTACGTGGTGGTCGCCCTGGTCGACATGCGCTCACCCGAGGACGCCGACCGGATGGAGCGGTTCGCCACCGGGATCGGCGCCCGGGTGGACCTGATCGCCGCTGCCTCCGGGACCGTGCGGCTGCCGGAGGGTGTGCTGGACAAGGGGCAGCGGCTGGTCGCCGAGCACGACCAGCGGCACGGCTCGCCCGAGCCGTCGTACGGCCGCGTCACCCGGGTGGACCTCCACTGGCCCACCGGCCTCCCCGACGGCGGCCGGCACGGCTTCACCCCCGCTCACCGTGCCCGCCTCGAAACCGCGCTGCCCGAGATGGTGGCCCGAATAGGCGGCGCCCTGCCCCCCGGCGCCCGGCGCGTCCTCGTCCTCGGCTTCGAGGAGCTGATGTACGCCCCCCTGCGCCTCGCACGCGAGCTGGAACAGGTCACGGACGTCGAGGTGCGCTTCTCCACCACCACCCGTTCGCCCGTCCTCGCGCTGGACGACCCCGGGTACGCGATCCGCACCCGACTGGTCTTCCCCGCCCACGACGACCCGGCCGACGGCCCCGGCGACAGGTACGCCTACAACGTCGCAGGGGGCGGCTTCGACGCCGTCGTGGCCGTGGTCGACTCCGTCGCCGACACCCCGGCCCTGCACGCCTCCGACGGCCTGCTGGCCCGCCTCGCCGCCCACACCCCGCACGTCCTGCTCGCGGTCGTCCCGTCGTACGTCCCGCACGCTTTCGAAAGGCCGGTCATGCTGCCCGAGCCCCTCCGCGGCCCCGCATTCTCCAGCTACGCCCCCGAGGAGGTCGGCTGGCTGCTCCAGGACCTCTCCGACGTCACGCTGGAGGCGCCGACCGAGGAGCGCGAGGAGGCCATCCAGAGCGGTGGCGCGCACTACGCCGAGTCGCTGCCGGTGGAGTACCAGCCCAGCGAGCAGTACCAGCAGCTGTTCCACGCGGCCCTCGACGTCTCCGCCGCCCGGATCGCCCAGGCGGTGGGCGTGGTGACCGAGGCCGTGATCGCCGAGCGGTCGCCGCGCCCGGTGCTGGTCTCGCTCGCCCGCGCGGGCACCCCGGTCGGCATCCTGATGCGCCGCTGGGCCCGGTTCCGGCACGGCCTCGACCTGCCGCACTACGCGGTGTCGATCGTGCGCGGCCGGGGCATCGACGCCAACGCGCTGCGCTGGCTCGCCGCCCACCACGACCCGCGGGACGTGGTGTTCGTCGACGGCTGGACCGGCAAGGGCGCCATCACCCGCGAACTCGCCCAGGCCATCGAGGAGTTCGAGGCGAAGGAGGGCATCACCGGCTTCGACGCGGAGATCGCCGTACTCGCCGACCCGGGCTCCTGCGTACGCACCTACGGCACCCGCGAGGACTTCCTCATACCCTCCGCGTGCCTCAACTCGACCGTCTCCGGGCTGATCTCCCGTACGGTGCTCCGCGCGGACCTGGTCGGCCCGGACGACTTCCACGGCGCGAAGTTCTACCGCGAACTCGCCGGCGCCGACGTCTCCGTGGCCTTCCTCGACGCCGTCTCCGCCCGCTTCCCGGAGGTCGCCGACACCGTCGACACCGCGGTCAAGGAGCTGATGGCCGAGGACCGCGACCCGACCTGGGCCGGCTGGCGGGCGGTCGAGCGGATCAGCGAGGAGTACGGCATCCATGACGTGAACCTCGTCAAGCCCGGCGTCGGCGAGACCACCCGGGTGCTGCTGCGCCGGGTGCCCTGGAAGATCCTGGCCCGCGCAGGGGCCGGCGCCGACCTCGACCACGTGCGCATGCTCGCCGAGCAGAGGGGAGTCCCCGTCGAGGAGGTCGGCGAGCTGCCGTACACCTGCGTCGGCCTGATCCACCCCAAGTACACGCGCGGTGCCACGGGCGCCCACGGCAGGGCGGTGAACGTCTGATGCCGGTGCTGGTGGCGAGCGACCTCGACCGCACGCTGATCTACTCCTCGGCGGCCCTCGCGCTGACCATGCCGGACGCGCGGGCGCCCCGGCTGCTCTGCGTGGAGGTGCACGAGGCCAGGCCGCTCTCCTACATGACCGAGACGGCGGCCCAGCTGCTGACCGACCTCGGCGACACGGCCGTCTTCGTCCCGACGACGACCCGGACGCGCAAGCAGTACCAGCGGATCAACCTGCCCGGCCCGCCCCCGAAGTACGCGATCTGCGCCAACGGCGGCCATCTGCTGGTCGACGGCGTGACGGACGCCGACTGGCACGCCGGTGTGCTCGCCCGCCTCGCCGACGAGTGCGCGCCGCTGGCCGAGGTCCACGAGCATCTGATGCGCTCGGCGGACCCGGCCTGGGTACGCAAGCACCGCATCGCCGAGGATCTGTTCACCTACCTCGTCATCGAGCGCGAGCTGCTGCCCGAGGACTGGGTGAAGGAGCTGGCGGTATGGGCGGAGAACCGCGGCTGGACCGTCTCGCTCCAGGGCCGCAAGATCTACGCCGTCCCCAAGCCGCTCACCAAGAGCGCGGCCGTCCATGAGATCGCCCGCCGCACCGGCGCGGAGCTGACGCTGGCGGCGGGGGACTCCCTCCTGGACGCGGACCTCCTCCTCGCCGCCGACCGGGGCTGGCGCCCCGGCCACGGCGAACTGGCGGACGCGGGCTGGGCCGCACCCCAGGTCGCGGTACTTCCGGAGCGGGGGGTCCTGGCAGGGGAGCGGATAGTACGGGAGTTCCTGAAGGCGAGCCGCACCGCTGCCCCGGCAGGCGACTAGCCGCAGCACCCTCCGCCGCAACAGCCACCGCCGCCCCCGGCCAGCGCCGGAACGGACGCCGTACCGCCCACCGCCACGGTCGACAGCAGCTTGACCGTGTCGTCATGCCCCGCGGGGCATGACGCGGGGGCGGCGGACTCGGCCATGGGACGGCTCAGTTCGAACGTGTCGCCGCAGGTGCGGCAGCGGTACTCGTAGCGAGGCATGCCCACAGATTAGTGCTCTTCCTCCTTGCCGGGCAGCGCGCCCGGTTCGGGATGGCGTGCCCGCCAGTACGGGTTGTCGTGCGGCAGGGTCGAGCCGACTCGGCCGTACATGCCGAAGGTCATCAGCAGCAGGCCCACGACGAAGCTGAAGAACACGTTCTGGATCTTGAACGCCAGGAAGTTGTAGTCGGTGTCCAGCAGGGAGAGGTTCAGGAAGCCGTTCAGCAGGAACAGCACCCCGAACACCATGTTCAGCGTGGAGGCCACGTTCCCGCCGATCACCATGCCGACGAGCAGGATCGCCCCGACGACGACGGACAGCACGCTCAGCGTCCCGTTGCTGTTCAGCCCGGCGACCGTGTTACCGCCGGTGTCGAAGAAGCCGATGTGGTTGACCAGACCCAGGATGCCGAACGCGACGAGGAACGCGCCGATCAGGCCCGCGCCGATCCGGTAGACCGTGTTCAGCCGATGGTCGACGGGCAGGTGCTCGTCGAACCGGATCCGCCGTCGCGGCGTCGTGTGCTGAGCGTGTGTGGCCATATCCGCCTCCCTCGGGCGCTAGCGGAGGCCATCCGTCCAACCAATATCCGCCTGCCCGACCCACGCGGCAACACACATACCCCTGCGGCGGGTGCCTCAGTGCCCCCCGCGCTCCTCACGAATCTGCGCCACCACCCGGGCGGCGGTCTGCCGCACCGCATCCGTCTCGGTCAGGAAGTGCCAGAAGTCGGGGTGCCGGCCCTCCTCCAGCGAACCGATCGCCCGCTCCAGCCGGGTCACCGCGTCGTCCAGTGGCCGGGCATGCCGGGGATCGGGGGTCGTACGGCCCGTCATGGCCAGCCGCTGGGCGTCCCGGATCGCGAACCGGGTGCGCTCGATCTCGGCCTGCGGATCCTTCTGTACGGCGTTCAGCCGGGCCAGCCGGTCCCCGGCGGCCGACACGGCCTCGTCGGTGGCGTTCAGCAGGGCCCGCACCGTCGACAGCAGCGAGGTGGCGTCCGGCCAGCGCTGGGCGTCCCGCGCGGCCTGGGCCTCGCGGAGCTTCAGCTCGGCCTGCCGTACGTTCTCCGTGGCCTGCTCGGGGACATGCTGCAGGTCCTGCCAGCAGGCGGCGGCGAACCGGCGCCGCAGCTCGCTCAGCACCGGGTCCACCTGCCCGGCCCTGGTGGTGAGCGCCTGCGCGCGGGTGCGCAGGCTGACCAGCCGGTGGTCGATCTCGGCGGCCTTCTCCGGCAGCCGCTCCGCCTCGGCCCGGATGGCCCCGGCCTCCCGCTGCACCCGCTCGGCCCGCTCCAGGGTCTGCGCCACCCCGTGCTGCCCGGCGCCCTGGTTCAGCCTGGTCAGCTCCGGCGACAGCGCGGCGAGCCGGCCGGCCAGGTCATCGGCCCGCAGGCCCCTCTCCCGTACGGCGTCCAGGGCGTTGCTCGCGCCCAGCAGCGCCTGCCGGGCCCGCTCCACGGCGGGCGCCAGCCGGGCCAGCTGTGTCTCGGCCGTGCCGAGCAGCGGCCCGAGCGAGCTGCCGAAACGGTCCAGTTCCTGCTTGACCCGGACCAGCTCGTCCCTGGCGGACGTCAGCTCCGCGCGCGCCCGGGCGGCCGCGGCGGCCTCCAGGTCGTCCCGGTCCAGGTCATGGGCGTCGACGGCCTGGATGTAGCGCTGGCTGACCTCGTCGATCCGCCGCCCGAGCGCCTCGAAGTCGGTCACGGCCCGCCGGGCGGCGGGGGAGTCGTCCACGGCCGTGATCGTCTCTATGGAGATCCGCAGGTCGCGCTGGGCGGTGTCCAGTTCGTAGAACGCGGCCGCCGCGGCGTCCTTCGCCGCCTGCGCCTCGGCCCGCTGGCTCTCCGCCCGGCCGCCGAACCAGCGCCGGGTGCCGCCGCCGGCGAACGCGGCGGGCAGGGCGAGCGCGGCCAGCACCGGCAGGCTCAGCAGGGTGAGGGTGTCGCGCAGGGCCGTGGACCCGGAGCGGGCCCGGACGGTCGACGGCGGGTACGACCGCGTCGCTGGCGTGCCCGGTGTCGCCGTCACATCCCTCTCCCGTGCTGTGGTCCGCCGTGGGTGGTGTCATTCTCCCACCCGTTGTAGACGAACACACGGGCCGGTCAGTTCGCCGTACGGACAGTCACTTTCCCGTCCGAGGAGTGGGCCGAGACCCGGTGCGCGCTGTTGCTGTCGCGCGGCACGGACACCGAGACCGTGCCGTCGTCGGCACCGGCCGACACCCGGTAGGCGGCCTTGGGCAGGACGACCGTGACGGCGCCGTCGGCGCTGGAGGCGTCCACCAGGTCGGGCACGCCGGACAGCCGGACCTGTACGGAGCCGTCGCCGGAGTCCGCCTTCACCCGGCGGGAGGAGACGTCGGCGCGCAGCGAACCGTCGGCCGACTTCAGGTCGAGCGGCCCGCTGGAGTCGGTGACGCGTACGGCGCCGTCGCTGGTGTCGATGTTCAGCGGATCCCTGAACCCGTGCGCCCGTACGCTGCCGTCGGCGTTGTCGATCTTCACGCTGATCCCGCGCGGCACCTCGATCCGGTGCCTGGACGAGCAGTCGGCGATGAACCCCGAGCAGTGCACGCGCAGCACCAGCCGGTCGTCCTGGAAGGACCACCGGGCCGTCGGGTTGTGGCCGACGACGACGGATCCCTGGAACCACCGGGTCACGTCGACGGTGCCGGGCTTGGCGGAGTCCGTGGCGACGACCTCCAGGGCCGAGTCGTCGGAGTCGATCGTGAGGGTCCGGCCGTGCAGGGCGAAGGAACGGTGGTCGGGATGCGTGTCGTCACTGGCGTCGGCGCCACAGGCACTGACGCCCGCGACGAGCACGCCGGTGACGACGGCCATGGCGGCGGCGCGGACTGGAACGGAACGGCTCATGCGGGAACTCCCCCTGGGATTCGGTCTCTGAGGACCGTAAGCGAGCCGGGGTGGGCGGGGCGATGAGGACGGCTCCCGAACCGGGGGTGGGGTTAACCCCCGTAAACGGCCCGTGGCCCGGCGTTACGGGTTTGCGGTGCACCGGTCCCGGCAAGGTAGGCTGTCGACTCGTCCTGGGCGCGCTGCCCGGGTGTCCGGGTGCGTAGCTCAGGGGTAGAGCGCCTGCCTTACAAGCAGGATGTCGGCGGTTCGAAACCGTCCGCGCCCACAGTCGAGCCCCCGGCCCGTGGCCGGGGGCTTCGTCATTCCTCCTCGGTGTCCTGTTTGTGCGCGTGCTTCAGCCTGGTGCGGGCGTCCATGCGGTCCGCCGCCGCGACCTCGGCCCAGAAGCGGTGGGTGCTGACGAAGACCGCGAGTTCATGCTCGCGGCGGCGCAGCTTCTCCACCTCGGCCTGTTCGTCCGCTGTCCAGCCCGGGGACGCGGGCCGCTCCACCTTCCGCCAGCCGGTGTCGTCGCTGAAACCGTCCAGCGGCTCCACCGACCAGGGCAGCCGCTTGAGCAGGGCCGACAGCTCGGCCCGGACCTGATGCAGCTCCTCCTGACCGGCGAGGAGGTCACTGGGGAATTCATAGGTCGTAGCCACACGCCAATGCTACGCCTGTTCGATTTTGGGGGGCGAGTTCGTTCCTGGGGTTCCGGGGAGGTTCAGCCGAACGGGTGGCCCGGGCGTCGGCCGTGACCGGTCCGCAAGACCGGCCCGCGCCGCCGGGCTCCCCGCGCCGTTGTCGGGCCGGCCGGCCGGTCCCGGGGGCTCGCGGCGGGGGAGTGCGTCAACTCGGGGGTGAGGCGCGGGAGTCCGTCGACTCGGGGGTGGTCTTCTGCGCCCGTGCCCACGCCGACCGGGCCGTCCCGCTCGGCGCGTTCGTGCCGGTGCTGCTCGCCGCCGTCTCCTGCAGTTCCCTCCTCCGGTGCTGATCACCGCGGGCGGGCGGGCTCGCCGCGGAGCGTCCGGCGCCGGCCCAGTGGCTGCTGCCCCACTGGGCCGGCCAGGGCCCTCAGTGACCGGCGGCGCGCAGTTCGGCCACCAGGCGGGCCGTCACCGGCACCGGGACGCCGTGCCGGCCGGCCGCGCGGAGCAGCGCGCCGCCGATGGCGTCGAGTTCGAGCGGGCGGCCCGCCTCCGCGTCGCGTTGCATGGACGACTTCGCGCCGGGCGGGAAGGCGTCGTACCGGGCCAGCGCCTGGGCCGGGTCGGCGGGGGCGCCGCAGGCGCGGCTGACCGCGGTGGTCTCGGCGACCAGGGACTCCAGCTCCTCGCGGTGCAGCGTGCGGGCTTCGCCGAGCGGGAGACCGTACCGGGTGGTGAGCAGGGCGAAGGGGGCGAGGAAGGCCATCTTGCCCCACAGGGCCGCCGTCTCGTCCTCGACCACACGGGCCGTCGCACCGGCGGAGACGAGCGTGGCCGCGAGGCGGTCGAGGCGGGGCCGGGGTACGGCGTCCCCGGCCAGGTCGATCTCCGTGAACGGACTGCCGTGTTCGATCACTCCCGGAGCCACACGGGTGGACTCCACGCGGATCACCGCCGGGGCGACCCGGTCGGGACGGTGGCGGGCGCGCAGGGCGGCGGGGTGCTCGACGCCGTTCAGGAGCGGTACGACCAGGGCGTCGCCCAGAGCCTCCGGCGGCACCCGGGTGAGCGCGGCGTCCAGCGCGGTGTGCTTGACGGCGATCAGGCAGGCGTCCACCGGTTCGCGCAGCTCGGTGTCCGCCTCGACCGGGGCGGTGAACTCGCCGAACTGCGCGCTGCGGACGGTGATTCCGGTACGGCGCAGGGTGTCGGCCGTACGCTCCTGGGCCAGGCAGATCACGCGGTGGCCGGAGCGGGAGAGCAGGGCGGCGAGGAGTCCGCCGGTGCCGCCGGGGCCGAGCACGGCCACGGTGTTCTCGGTGGTCATGAGGAGGTTCCTCTCGTCGGTCGGCCCCGGGAGTCGGTGGCCGCCTTCGGCGCGATCATCCCACCGGCGCGCGGTGTGCGTGAGACTGGGGTCATGTGCCGGAGTATCAAGACGCTGCGTCCGCCCGTGCTGCCCGACGAGGCCACGGAGGACGACATCCACGCCGCCGCGCTGCAGTACGTACGGAAGGTCTCGGGCTTCCGCGCTCCCGCCGCGCACAATCGCGAGGTCTTCGACCGTGCGGTGGCCGCGGTGGCCGAGGCCACGGCGGAGCTGCTCGCCGGGTTGGAGGTGCGAGGGCAGTCGGTACGGCCCGCCGCCACGGTCCGACATGAGGGATAACGGTTGACTTCAGGCCTCCGTAAGGGGGTTGGGGGTCGCAGAGCTGCTTCCGCCCGGTGCCCGGCTGACGGGCCATGTCGCCGCACTCGGTGGACGGTTACGAAACGGGAGGGGCGGACGTGACTCAGCGGCCCTGTCGCCTGATGGTCCGTCAGGGAGCCGTCCGCGCAGGGTGGTTCATCTTCACGGTGCCCACGGAAGGCGTGCACTGGGCGACCGCGGCGCGGAAACCGGAACCATGGCCAAATGTTGAACTTGCAAGCACTGATTAGGTAGGCCTAACCTAGGTCCCTCGTTCGGTACCGCCGCCCCCACGACCGGCCACTTGGACGTCCCCGGCCGGCCCGACCGCCACCGAAGAGGAGAACCCCCCTCATGACCGCACGTCTCAACTCCGCTCAGCCCTATGTCCTCGGGCTCTTCCGCATCGTCGTAGGCCTGCTCTTCACCGTGCACGGCGCCGCGTCGCTCTTCGGCGTCCTCGGCGGCGCCGTCGGCACCCAGGGCGGCACGATCCCGGCCGGCACCTGGCCCGGCTGGTACGCGGCCGTGATCCAGCTGGTCGCCGGCGGCCTGGTACTGCTCGGCCTCGGCACCCGCGGAGCCGCGCTGCTCGCCTCGGGCTCGATGGCGTACGCCTACTTCGACGTGCACCAGCAGGCCGCGCTGTGGCCCATCCAGAACGGCGGCGAGCTCTCGGTCCTGTTCTGCTGGGCCTTCTTCCTGCTGGTCTTCACCGGGTCCGGCGCCTTCGGGCTCGACCGGCTCGTCGCCCGCCGCACCGCCGCGGACGGCCGGACCGCCACCGAGCAGACCCCGATAGCCGCCTGATCCGAGACGGCGCCCTTTCCCGCCACGAGGGGAAGGGTGCCGTCCGGTCTCCGCCCGGCCCCGCCTACGACGCTCCGCGGAAGGGCACGGTGAGGCAGGCCGCCCGGGCCCCCTTGGTGCCGGGCTCGCTGTGGATCACCACCGACCTCGCCTGATCCTTCCGGAAGGCCCACGTGTGCGTGGCGACGGCGCTGCCGTTGCCCCTCGCGTTGGACTTGAAGTCCAGCCAGACCTCGTTCTTCTTGTTGACGTGGGCGGCGTCCATGCCGGGCTTGTTCTGGTAATGCATGCCGGCGGCCGCGGGGTCGGCGCCGCAGGCCTTCTGATGCACATGGACGCCGAAGAGATGGTTGGGTTTGACGCCGGCCACCCGCAGCTCGACGGTCGTGGCACCGTTCGGCCGGGTGATCTGGCGGACCTGGACCAGGGCGCCCGCCGGGACGAGGCTCTGGTCGTAGGCCACCGCCTGCGACTTGCCGGTCGCGGCGGGCGAGGAGAACACGCCGTAGGTCTCCAGCGAGGAGCCATGGACGGTGCCTCCGGTCCCGGTCGCGAACAGGGCTGCGGCGAGGGTGCCCGCGTATATGGCTGCCACCATGATGTGCACCTTTTTCTGCGCTTCTGCGCCGTTTTATTCGGATGAGTGCCTGATGTTCCGGACAGGCCTCTCTCCATTGCGACGGACGCGGCAGGGCCCCGCCGCACAGCCTGCGCTGTTCGGGTGAGCGGGACTCCCCGGAAGCCTCCGGCGACCCGCCAGAGGCGTGATTCGCCCCCGGAGCCCCTCCTGTCACACCCCCGGCGTACGCTGTATGGCTGTCAACGGGGGAGCAACGGGAGTCGTGGTGTTCGAGAATGTGGGGTCACTGGCCGCCGGGCCGTGGATCTATGCCGCGGTGGCCGTGTCCGTGTTGCTTGAC
The DNA here is from genome assembly GCF_020819595.1 of Streptomyces barringtoniae. GTDB lineage: Bacteria > Actinomycetota > Actinomycetes > Streptomycetales > Streptomycetaceae > Streptomyces > Streptomyces barringtoniae. Next base: position 215,565 of record NZ_JAJHNP010000006.1, on the reverse strand, counting down.
GTGTTCGTGCCAGTGCTGCCGAGCGGTGTGCTCGTCATCACGGCGGGTACGGCAGCGGCGGCGGGCTCGGGCGCGGCGGCCGGCCGGGTCCCGCACGACGTGCCGGACATCCTGGCCCTGATCCTCTCCGCGGCGACCGCCTCGGTCCTCGGCGATCTGGTGGCGTACCGCCTGGCCTGGCGGGGCGGTACGCGGCTGGACCGGGCGATAGCCCGTTCCCGGCGGCTGACCACCGCGCAGGAACGTCTCGGCGATGCCCTCGCCCAGGGTGGTGGCGCGCTCGTCGTGCTCGCCCGCTTCGCCCCGGCGGGCCGCTCGGTCGTCTCCTTCTGCGCCGGCGCCGCGCACCGCCGGGCCCGCGACTTCGTCCCGTGGTCCGCCCTGGCCGGCCTCTCCTGGGCCGCCTACAGCGTTGCCCTCGGCTACTACGGCGCCCAGTGGCTCGGTGCGACATGGGTGGCCACGGGTGTCTCGTTCGCGGCCCTTTTCGCCGCGGGCGCGGCGGCGGGGTACCTGATGCGGCGCCGGGCCGCCTAGTTCCGCCGACTGTTCGGTGCCGGCCGCCGTCCGGTGCGGCTTGCCGCAGCGCCCGCACCAGGGGGCTTCGCGCCCCGGCCCGCCGGGGCCTGTGCCCACCCGCCACCCGACTCGGTCGGCTGAGCTTTGCCAGGGTGGGGGGTGGTCGGTGGTGGGCTTGGCCGGGTGGGTTGCGGTCCGTTCGGTTGGTTCGACCGCGCGGGAAGCGGTCCGTCGGTCGAGCGGGGGCGGGGGCTGGAGTTGGGCGGTCGTGCCCTGGCCGCCCGCCGAAGCGGCGCCGTCCGCATGTCTCGGTTGGCGCCGCCCGGCGGATCGGTCAGCAGTTCGCCAGGTAGTTCGTCAGTGCCGTCTTCTCGGCGGAGTCGACCGAGAGGCCGTAGTAGTACTTCACCTGCACCCAGGCACGGACGTAGGTGCAGACGTAGGCGGACCGGGACGGGACCCAGGTCGCCGGGTCCTGGTCGCCCTTGGCCTGGTTCACGTTGTCGGTGACGGCGAGGAGCTGGGGGCGGGTGACGTCGTTGGCGAAGGCCTGCCGCTGTGCGGTGGTCCACTTGCTCGCGCCGGAGTCCCAGGCCTCGGCGAGCGGGACGAGGTGGTCGATGTCGACGTCGGACGGGGAGGTCCAGGTCGCGCCGTCGTACGGGGAGTACCAGCTGCCGCTGGTGGCGGTGCAAGCGGAGTCGGTGACGACGTTCGTGCCGTCCCGCTTGAGGATCCACTCACGGGTGTTGCAGGTGCCGGAGATGGTGATCCAGGTCGGGAAGAGGGAGCGCTGGTAGCCGGTGCGGTTCTCGGTGGCCACGGTGAGCTGGGAGAGGTAGCTGCGGGCGGTGGCGGCGCTGACCGGCGTGGGCAGGGCGGCGGAGGCGCTCGGGGAGGCGAAGAGGGCGACGGAGGCTATGAGTCCGGTAAGAACGGCGAGTATGCTCAGCCGTCGACGCGCGTAGAGCCTGGGCATGCGTGAACTCCCTTGTGGGGTGGGGCTTTTCGGTGCGGGCGGGGGAATGCTCGCGAGGCCGTGTTGCCGCGGGGTGAGCGCTCGGTAAGAAAATAGTGACATGTTCATGTCATGCCAAGGGGTGCGGCAGGGTTTAGCGTGCGGCCTTCGCGTCCCTTACGATGGGGAGCGCAGAAGGGGAGTAGCTCTTCGCCGGACCGTCGACATACTGCTCAGCCAGCCTGAGCCGGCGCCCGGAGGCGGACCTTCGAGTCTTTCGAGACCGCCAGCGAGACCTTCGGCAAGCAGTGCACGTCCGTGTCCCCGCGACACGGACGCCGAGTGCGCTGCCGTGCCGAGGTGTCATCGCATGACGTACCGCACTCTCGGCGGGGCAGCCCCGACCGATTGAGGAACCTTGATCAGCATCACCGTGACGGCGCTCGTCTTCGGCGTCATCTTCCTCGCCGAACTGCCGGACAAGACCGCGCTCGCCGGCCTCGTCCTCGGCACCCGCTACCGCGCGAGCTACGTCTTCGCCGGTGTCGCCGCCGCCTTCCTGCTGCACGTCGTGCTGGCCGTCGCGGCCGGCAGCGTGCTGACCCTGCTGCCCCAGCGGATCGTGCACGCCATTACCGGTCTCCTCTTCCTCGGCGGTGCCGCGATGCTGCTGCTGCAGAAGGGGGAGGACGAGGAGGAGATCAAGAAGCCCGCCGACCAGTCCTTCTGGAGGGTCGCGGGTACGGGCTTCATGCTGATCCTCGTCGCCGAGTTCGGCGATCTCACCCAGATCATGACCGCCAACCTCGCCGCCCGCTACAACGACCCGATCTCCGTCGGTCTCGGCGCCGTGCTCGGTCTGTGGGCCGTCGCCGGACTCGGCATCGTCGGCGGGAAGGCCCTCATGAAGAAGGTGCCGCTGCGGCTGATCACACAGATCGCCGCGCTGCTGATGCTCGCGCTCGGCGCGTGGAGCCTGTACGAGGCGGTAGCGGTCTGACCCCCGCGGCCCCCCGGTTCGTGCACGCCGGCGCAGCCGGCCCCGCCTCCCGGCCCCCGCCCCGCCCCCGGCCCGCAGTCCTGTCCCCTGGGCCCGGCCCTGGCTTCCGTCATTGACGCCGGCCCCGGGGCCAGGCCTGTCCCTGGCCCCGGGCCTGGCTCGGCCTCGCCCCGCGCGTCCTGGCCCGGCCCGAGCCCCGCCGTGCCGGCCGGTGTGCGGCCGAGGCGGGCCGCATCGCCGACCGTGGCCGTACGGGCGTTCAGCACGTCGGTCTCCGCAGGCGCCGCCCGCAGCCGCGTGCCAGCACAGCCCGCCCCAGCCCAGCACAGCCCGCCCCAGCCCAGCACAGCCCCGCCCTGACCCTGGCCTCGACCTGACCCTGGCCCCGACCTCGCCCCTGACCCCGGCCTCGCCCCCGACTCCGGCCTCTCCCCCGACGCTCGCCCGGGCCCCGGGCCGGCCCCCGGCCCCCGACGCCTGCCCAGCCCCGGCCCCCGACGCCTGCCCAGCCCCGGCCCCCGACGCCTGCTCAGCCCCCGGCTCCTGACGCCCGTCCGGCCCCCGGCCTCTGACGCCCGTCCAGCCCCCCGACGCCTGCCCGGCCCCCGACGCCCGCCCGCCCCCCGACGCCCGCCCGACGCCCGTCAAGCTCCCGACGCCCGCCCGCCCCCCGGCTCCCGACGCCCGCCCGGCCCCTCGGCCCCCGGCTCCTGACGCCCGCCAAGCTCCCGACGCCCGCCCGCCCCCCGGCCCCCGACGCCCGCCCGCCCCCCGCCCGACGCCCGCCAAGCTCCCGACGCCCGCCCGGCCCCTCGGCCCCCGGCTCCTGACGCCCGCCAAGCTCCCGACGCCCGCCCGGCCCTCGGCCCCCGGCTCCTGCCCGGCCCTCGGCCCCCGGCTCCTGCCCGGCCCTCGGCCCCCGGCTCCTGACGCCCGCCAAGCTCTCGACGCCCGCCCGGCCCCCGGCCGCCGGCCCCCGACCCCCAGCCCCCGGCCCCCGGCCCCCGGCCCCCGCCCGCCCCGCCCGAGCTGAACGCTCGGTGAACCCTCTCGGAATGTGGTGGCGGGATGGGCCCCGGGTTTTGTACCGTGGAGGAACAAAGTGGCTCCCGCCCGTTTTCCCTGACCGGCGGGCGGGGCCGCCTTGTCCTCCCCTCGGGGCCTTTTCGTTCCTGGAGCTGCCGATGACGGCCACCGTCCTCACCGCCCGCGCCCTCCTGCTCGACATGGACGGCACCCTCGTCAACTCGGACGCCGTCGTCGAGCGCATCTGGCGCCGCTGGGCCGAGCGGCACGGGCTGGACGGCGACGAGGTGATGAAGGTCGTCCACGGCCGGCAGGGTCACGCCTCCATGGCCGTACTGCTGCCCGACCGGCCCATGGAGCAGAACCTCGCCGACAACGCCCGGATGCTCGCCGAGGAGACCGCCGACACCGACGGCGTGGTCGAGATCCCCGGTGCGAGCGCCTTCCTCGCCTCCCTGCGCGGTCTCCCGCACGCCCTGGTGACCTCCGCCGACGTCCCGCTGTCCACCGCGCGCATGAACGCCGCCGGGCTGCCGCTGCCGGAGGTCCGCGTCACCGCCGAGTCGGTGGGCGCGAGCAAGCCCGACCCCGAGGGGTTCCTGAAGGGCGCCGCCGAGCTGGGCGTGGATCCGGCGGACTGTGTCGTCTTCGAGGACTCCGGCGCGGGCATCGCGGCGGGGCGCTCCGCGGGGATGACGGTGGTGGGGATCGGGCCCCGCGCCGGTGTGCACGGACCCGACGTGGTCGTGCCGGATCTCACGCGCGTGCGGGTCGAGGCGGCGGGTGACGGGGCGATCCGGCTGCACATCGGCTGACAGGCGGCCCCGCCCTCCGGACGACGGAGCTCAGTCACCTCCGCAAGGCCGGATCACGGCTCGGACGTCTCCGCCTCCAGGCTTCTCCGGGTCGCCGGTCCGTACACGCCGAGGGTGTCGCCCTGAACGCCCCGGGCCAGTTGGTAGGTGCGTACGGCGTCCTCCACCGGGCGGGTGAAGACGCCGTTGATCCGGTCGGCGTAGAGGTTCAACTGCCGTAGCCGCTGCTGGAGTTCGGTCACCTCAGAACCCTGGTCGCCGCGCTGCAGCACCGGCGCGACTGCCGCGGTGGTCCGCGGGGCGGCGGAGGCGGTCGCGGGGGCCGGGCGGGACGTGACGGCGGGCGGGGCCGGGGTCGGCGACGTGGACGGCGACGTCGACGGCGTGGCCGACGGGCTCGGGGGCCTCGAGATGCTCGCAGAAGCGGCGGGCGGTGGTGCCGGCCGGTGGGACAGGGCCGGGGAGGAGGGTGGCGTCGGCGACGCCGGGCCCGGTGTGCTCACCTGCGGGACGCTCTGCCTGACCTCCTGGGCAGCCCGGTCCCGGGACGGCGTGTGGTACGAGAGCAGCCCGCTCGCGAACCCCGCCGCCGCCACGATCGCCGTGCCGGCGCCTGCCACGGACAGCAGGACCGCACGGCGGGCGCTCGGCCGGTTCGGCCGTGGTGGGTCGTCGTTCGGCTGTGGCGCCGTTGTGGCTGGCCGCGCCCACGCCGCGGAGCCGCCTGCCGGGGCACGGCCGCGCGCTCCTTCCGGGTGCCTCCCCGCCGGCTGCAAGGGCGGGCCGGTCTCGCCGGGCTCGATCTCGACGTACGGCCGTATCCGCAGTGGACCGAAGTCCTCCGCCGCTGCCGCCTCGGCCGTACGCGTCTCGCGCAGGGCCTCGGCCGCGCGCTCTGCGCAGTCGCAGGACGGGCTCAGGTCCGGGCCCCTCGGCGCCCCGCACTCCGGACAGCTGCGGCCCTGGGATTCACTCACGCGTTCGCCCCTCCCCTCACGAACCACCGACACTATGCGCATCTTCTTCGCATCCACCGCCGGAAACGCGGGACTCAACAGGCCATAAACGGTGACACCGACCACGATGGAAGGTGCACTCGAGCCCCTGAGTCCCGGGAGGTCTCCATGGCCCTGGACGCGCACGCCACGCAGCAGGAGATCAAGGCCGCCGAGCACGTCTCCGGCAACGTGTTCGTCTCGATCGGCGCCCTGCTCCTCGGGCTGCTGCTCGCCGCGCTCGACCAGACGATCGTCTCGACCGCGCTGCCCACCATCGTCAGCGATCTCGGGGGTCTGGAGCACCTGTCGTGGGTCGTCACCGCCTACCTGCTGGCCTCGACCGCCGCGACCCCGCTGTGGGGCAAGCTGGGCGACCAATACGGGCGGAAACGGCTGTTCCAGACCGCCATCGTCATCTTCCTCGTCGGCTCGGCGTTGTGCGGCATGGCGCAGAACATGGGCGAGCTGATCGGGTTCCGGGCGCTGCAGGGCCTGGGCGGCGGCGGGCTGATGGTGCTGTCGATGGCGATCGTCGGCGACATCGTGCCGCCCCGTGAACGCGGGCGCTACCAGGGGCTGTTCGGGGCGGTGTTCGGGGCGACCAGCGTGCTGGGCCCACTGCTCGGCGGGCTGTTCACCCAGCATCTGAGCTGGCGCTGGGTGTTCTACGTCAACCTGCCCGTCGGCGTCGTCGCGCTCGCCGTGATCGCCACCGCCCTGCACATCCCGCGCCGCACCGCGCACCACGTCATCGACTACCTGGGCACGCTCCTGATCGCGTCCGTCGCCACCTGCCTGGTGCTGGTCGCCTCCCTCGGCGGGACGACCTGGGCCTGGGGCTCGGCGCAGATCATCGGGCTGGCCGTGCTGGGCGTCCTGCTGGCCGTGGCGTTCGTCGCCGCGGAGCGCCGGGCCGCCGAACCGGTGCTGCCGCTGAAGCTGTTCGGCATCCGCACCTTCACCCTCGCCGCCGTCATCAGCTTCATCGTCGGCTTCGCCATGTTCGGCGCGATGACCTACCTGCCGACCTTCCTGCAGGTCGTGCACGGCATCTCGCCGACCCTGTCCGGCGTGCACATGCTGCCCATGGTCGTCGGCCTGCTGCTGTCGTCCACGATCTCCGGGCAGATCGTCAGCCGCACCGGCCGCTGGAAGGTGTTCCCGGTCACCGGCACCGCCGTCACCACCATCGGCCTGCTCCTGCTGCACCGGCTCGACGAGCGCAGCTCCACCGCCGAGATGAGCGTCTGCTTCTTCGTGTTCGGCCTCGGCCTCGGCCTGGTCATGCAGGTGCTCGTCCTCATCGTGCAGAACGCCGTGTCGTACGAGGACCTGGGCGTCGCCACCTCCGGCGCGACCTTCTTCCGCTCCATCGGCGCCTCCTTCGGCGTGGCGATCTTCGGCACGGTGTTCGCGAGCCGTCTCGGCGACAAGCTCGCCGCCGCCTTCCGGGGAGCCCATCTGCCGCCCGGCGCCAGCGCCGACGCCCTCAAGTCCGACCCGCGCGGCATCGCCGCCCTGCCGCCCGCCCTGCGCCCGGCGGCCCTGCACGCGTACGCGTCCGCCATCACCGACGTCTTCCTCTACGCCGCCCCCGTCGCCCTCCTCGGCTTCCTGCTGGCCTGGTTCCTCAAGGAGGACCGGCTGCGCGGCTCGGTCACCGCGCCGGACGCCTCCGAGACCATCCCGCCCAACCCGGTCGAGCGGTCCTCCTACGACGAGTGCTCCCGCGCCCTGTCCCTGCTCGGCACCCGCGAGGGCCGCCGCGAGGTCTACCGGAAGATCACCGAACGGGCCGGGTACGACCTGCTGCCCGCCGCCAGCTGGATGCTGCTGCGCATCCGCAAGTACGGCTCCGTCGAACCGGGCGTGCTCGCCGAGCGCAGCCCCGTCCCGCTGGCGGCCGTCCTCGCCGCCGCCCGCCAGGTCGAGGAACGGCACCTCGCCGAACGCCGGGGCCTGGACCTGTACTTGACCCCCTCGGGCCGCGAGGTCGCCGAACACCTCGCCAAGGCCCGCGAGGAGTCCCTCGCCGAACTCCTCGGCGACTGGTGGAAGCCCGGCCGTTCCACCGACCTGACCCAGCTCGTCAGGGAACTCACCGGCGAACTGTGCGGCACCGAGCGCGAGCGACCGCACAACGCGACGACCACCCAGGTCAGGTGAGCGCCAGCTCCTTGCGGAACCAGTGCTCGGCGTAGACGTCGTCGTTGTGCGGGTCGGTCTCCGCGTAGCCGAGGCGGGCGTACAGGGCGCGGGCCTCGACCAGGTCGGAGCGGGTGTCCAGGATCAGCCGCCGGGCGCCGAGGGTGCGGGCGGCCTCCTCGGCGGCGGCCACCAGCAGCGGGGCCCCGCCCCTGCCGCGCAGCCGCTCGTACACGAACACCCGGGTCAGTTCCGCCGTGTCCGGCTCCAGCAGCCGTACCCCCGCCGAACCGGCCGGCTCTCCGTCGTACCGGCCGACGAGCAACTGACCGGAGGGGGGAGCGAGTTCGGATCCGGTCGTGGCCGCGATCTCCCGCTCCAGTTCGGCGGGGTCGGTGCGCCGGCCCTCGTGCACCAGGTACCAGCGGTCGCTGACCTCCGTGTAGTACGCCCGCCACAGCGCGGCGGCGACCGGGGAGTCGTACGGTTCCGGGGCGATCGTCCACGTCATGCCGGCCATTGTCGGCGGCCCTGCGCCGCACCGCCGAGTGAATTTCCGCAGACTGTCTGCCGTGAACCGCACCGACCGTCTCTACGCCCTCGTCGAGGAACTGCGCGCCGCCGCTCCCCGGCCCCGCAGCGCCCGTGCGCTCGCCCGGCGCTTCGAGGTCAGTGTCCGCACCGTCGAACGGGACCTGGCCGCGCTGCAGCAGTCCGGGGTGCCCATCCACGCCGAGCCGGGCCGCAGCGGCGGCTATGTGCTCGACAAGGAGCGGACGCTGCCGCCGCTGACCATCACCCCGGCCGAGGCGACCGCCCTCGCCGTCGGGCTGCACACCCTGGCCGGGACGCCGTTCGCGGCGGACGCGCGCAGCGCGCTGCACAAGGTGCTCGCCGTGATGCCGGAACGGGAGCGCAGGGCGGCGGCCGAGCTGACCGAGCGGGTACGGCTGCTCGTCCCGGCCGCCCGACCCGCGCGGCCCGCCGGGCCCGTGGTGCCCGCCGCGCTGCGGGAGGCGCTGACGGCGGGCCGGGTGCTGCGGCTGGACTACGCCGACGCCGCCGGCCGGGTCACCGCGCGGGACGTGGAACCGCTCGGCTTCCTCGGCGGCACCGAGCACTGGTACCTGGCCGGCTGGTGCCGGCTGCGCGACGCACCGCGCGGCTTCCGGCTGGACCGGGTCCGCGCGGCCACGGCCCTGGACGAGCGGGCCCCGCACCGCGCCGTCGACCTCGCCGCCCTCGACACGCTCGGCTCCGACGTCGTGCCGCTCGACGCGGCGACGGTGATGTGACGGCAATCACCGACAGGGGGTTGTCGCGGATGGGGCGCAGGCTGATGCCCATGACACCGACACCGACACCGACACCGACATCCCTGACGAGCGGCACCGATCTCACCCCCGCCACCGGCATCGCCCTCTTCGACCGCTGGACCGCGCTGTGGAACGGCGACTTCAGCGACCCGGAGGCGTTCCTCGCGCCCGGCTTCCGCATCCGCTTCGGCAACGATCCCGAACGGGGCGCGACCACGGACGCGGTGCACGGCCCGGCCGGGATCCTCCGGCTGGTCGCCGCCTTCCGCGAGGAGAAGCCCGGACTGCGCTTCACCGTCGACGGCACGCCGGTGGTGGACGGCGAGTCGGGCCGGGCCGCCTGCTGCTGGTACGTGACCCTGCCGGACGGCGTCCAGAAGAGCGGGATCGATCTGCTGGAGGTGACGGACGGGCGTATCGCGACGGTCTGGTCCGTGACCGGACTGCGCCGCTTCGCCAACTGATCACCGTTTGTGGCTCCCCTTCCGGGTCACCCGGAGGGGGAGCCGGCCAGTGGGGCCGGCCCGAGCGGAAGGCAACCATGTCCACAGGCATGATCGTGTTGACCGTGATCGTGGCGGTCGTGATCATCGCCGCGGCCGCGTCCCCGGTTCTGCGCGGCCGCGGACGGCACGGCGGTTCCGGCCTGAGGCGGCGCTTCGGACCCGAGTACGACCGGACCGTCGCCCTGCACGACGGGGACACCGAGGCAGCCGAACGGGAGCTCGCCGAGCGCGTCGAACGCCACGGCGGCCTGCGGGAACGGCCGCTGGACCAGGCCGGGCGCGAGCACTACGCGGCCCGCTGGACGGCCGTGCAGGAACACTTCGTCGAATCACCGCGGCAGGCGGTGGCCGAGGCCGACCAGCTCCTCGCCGACGTCGCGGCCGCGCGGGGCTACCCGGACGGCGGGCGCTACGAGGAGCAGTTCGCCGCGCTGTCCGTGCACCACGCCGACCACGTCGACGGCTATCGGCAGGTGCACCGGGTGGCACGTGCGGGCGCGCGCGACGCGCTGACCGAGGCCGGCTCCGGGACCGAGGAGATGCGTACGGCGCTCGTCGGCGCCCGCGCCCTCTTCGACGACCTGACCCACCCCTCCGGGGAGACCGGCAGCGGCTCCCATACCCCGTGGGCCTTCAACAGGACCCACCCGAAGGAGGGTTGAGCGCCATGTCGGACAGGAAGAGCCGCCCCCGCGAGGACGAGGACTGGACCCCGGAGGACATGCCCCTGGGCCACCGGTCCCGTCGTCTCCCCGGCTCGGTCGGCCCCGGCAGAAACGGCCTGACAGCCGACGACCTCACCCCGGAGGACATACCGGACGAGGGCCGGGCGCCGGGCGAACGTCGCATGCCGGGTGAGGGCCGGATGTCCGGTGACAGGGGTGTGCCGAGCGTGGGTGGTATGCCTGCCGGGACAGGTGTGCCCGGCGGGTCTTGGACGGCCGGCGAGAGCGGATCGCCGGGCGAGGGGCGCATGCCCGGTGAGAGGGATGCGGCCGACGAGGGCTGGATGCCCGGTGGCGGCGGGATGCAAGGCGAGCGTGGGGCGCCGGGCGAGAGCCGGATGCCGGGCGGGAGCGGAACGCCAGGTGAGAGGCGTGTGTCCGGTGAGGGTGGTGTGGCTTACGAGAGTCCGATGCCGGATGACGGGCTGGGGGTTCCCTCCCCCGGGGACGTGACCGCGCGTGAGGCGCACACCACCGAGTCCACCGCGCCGGACGCCTGGCCGACGGCGCCCGGCGGCACGGCATCCGGCGGTGTCGGTGAGACGGCGCCCGCTCCCTCCGGCACCGGTGCCCCCCTGCTGCCCCACGACGAGACCGACCGCTGGGAGCTGCGGATGCGGCAGCTGGCGGCCGGGTTCGTGGACGAGCCCCGGGGCGTGGTGGAGCAGGCCGATCACGTGCTGGAGGAGATCGCGGGGCGGTTCGAAGAAGCCGTGGAGAGGCGCCGGCGTACGCTGCGGCGGTCCTGGGAGGCCTCCGAGGACCGCGGACCCGGCTCGGACCTCGACACCGAGCAGCTCAGGCTGGCTCTGCGCGACTACCAGGAGCTGGCCGGGCGCCTGCTACACCTCTGACGGCCCCTTGGCGGCAGCCCTGCGCTGCCGCCACTCCCGCACGACCTCCTCGACGTCGTACGGCTTCCTGCCCAGCGGGGGACCGGGCGGCGGCTTGAACATCATGTCCTTGATCTTGACGTTGACGTCCTCGATGATCTTCCGCGCGATCCGCTCCGACGGCGCCGCGTAGGCCGCCGCGAGCGCGTCCTCGGCCTCCTTGCGCAGGGCGAGGGCGGGTGGCAGGACGGACAGGCCCTCGCGCACCATCTTCCGCTTGACCCACCACAGTTCGTCGTAGGTGGAGTCCAGTTCGGTGGGCAACGGCTCACCCGTGCCCGGCAGCCGCTCGAACTCACCCCGTCCCTGCGCGTCGCGGATCTGCTTGTCGACCCAGGACTCGAACGGCACGCCCGGTGGCTTTCGCTCGGTCATGAACCCATTGTGCCGGACGCGGCCCGGCCGGGCGTTTTATCATGCGGCGGGGGTACGCAGATCCGGCCGCCGAACCACGAAGGTCGTACAGGGGGAAACGCTCGTGCTCGAACTCACCATGGCCACCGTCTCCGGAGCCGAAGCGGGCGCCACGGCCGGCATGACGATGGCCGAGGCGCCGAGCGAGCCGGGCGCCGTGCTCCGGGTCGGCCGCGACGCGTCCGTGTGCCGGCTGGTCACCCCCGAGGACTGGCTGTTCGTCTCCCGGGTGCACCTGGAGTTCCTGTGCACCCCGGACGGCGGCTGGCAGTTGAGCTGGCTGCGCGGTTCGCAGGCCGAGCCGTCGTCCGAAGTGCGGCTGCTGGTCGGGGAGTACGCGCAGCCCCTCGGCTACGGCGCGACCGTACCGCTGCCGCACGGCGGGTCCGGTGAGATCGTCGTCCAGGACCGCACCGCGCCGCGCAGCGTCAACGTCGGCTTCTACCACGAGGTCTGAACTCGGCTCCGAGGTCAGAGGCCTGAGCCCTGGACCGGGCGGCGCGGCGGGGGCCGCTCAGTCCAGTACCCGGGCCAGCGCGAACCCGTCGTAGCCCTTGCTGCCGACCGTCTGGATCGCGGTGCCGCTCAGCCTCGGATGGGTGGCGATCAGCTCGATCGCGGCACGCGTGCCCACGACGTCGGGCTCGGTGCTGTGCTCGTCGACGACCCGGCCGCCGCGCACCACGTTGTCCACGATGATCAGGCTCCCGGTGCGGGTGAGCCGCAGCGCCCACTCGACGTAGTGCGCGTTGTTGGCCTTGTCGGCGTCGATGAACACCAGGTCGAACGGGGCCGGGTTCTCGTCGGCGAGCTTGGGCAGCGACTCCAGGGCCGGTCCCACCCGCACCTCCGCGATCCGGTCCAGGCCCGCCCGGGCGAGGTTCCGGGTGGCCACCTCCGCGTGCCTGGCGTTGTACTCCAGCGACACCAGCCTGCCGTCCTCGGGCAGGGCCCGGGCCAGCCAGATCGTGCTGTATCCGCCGAGTGTGCCGATCTCCAGGATGTGCCGCGCGCCCTGCATCTGGGCGAGCAGCTGGAGGAACTTGCCCTGTGCCGCCGTGACGGCGATGTTCGGCAGACCGGCCGCGTCGTTCTCCCGCAGGGCCGCCTGCAGCACCTCGTCATCGGGGGTGAGCCGGCTGGTGAAGTAGTCATCGACGTCGTCCCAGAGCTGGGAGTCGCTCATGCTCCTGCTGCCTTTCCCGAGTGCCTGCCGTTCCCGCTGACATCGTCTCAGCCGACGGGCGCCGACGGCGTGATCTCCGGCGGATTCACCGGCCGCCGGGAGCGCCGTACGGCGATCAGGACGCCGACGGCAGCGACCGGCACGACCACGCCGGCCACGGCGAGCAGCCAGGCCGGGACCCCGGCGACCTCGCGCAGCCGGTCGTCGTAGATCACCTGCTGGACCGGGGTGTCGGCGGCGGCCCGGCGCAGCTCGTGGTCGCCGGAGATGCGGGCGGGCTCGGGAAACCGCTGGGTCAGGGCGGTCAGGTACGGCGTGCCGGCGGTCAGCTCGCCGAGGGCGCCGCCGTGTGCGCGGACTCGGCCCGCGAAGACCACGCTGGGCGTGAGGCCGCCGATCGTGGTGCGGGTCTCCATGCGGTGGGCGGCCAGGACGTACAGGCCGAGTGACTGCGGGGTGCGGGCCAGGCGGGAGAGCCGCATCGGGTACACCGGGCGGTCGGCGGAGAAGGTGAGGTGGATGGGGTCCAGCGCGCCGTGCAGCGCGGTGTCCGGGGCGTCCGGGGCGAGGCGGACGGCCACGTACTCCCAGTGCCGGTCGACGTACGGCTGCAGGGCCGTCCGCAGGCGGGCGGACAGGGAGAAGCCGTGGGTGTGCAGCCAGTCGCCGAGGGCGGCCGGGTCGGTGGCGGTCAGCCGGGCCACGTCGAAGGGGCCGAGCCGCTGGCGGCCGATCACGCCCACGCCGCCGGCGGCGGGGGGTGCGGCGCCGTCGGCGGAGATGCCGTGATCGTCGAAGGGCCAGTCGCCGTTCTCCGGCCAGAAGTGGTACCGGGTGCGGTGGACGGGCTGGATGGCCCCGGCCAGCTGGTCGAAGAGGGCGGGGTCGCCGAGGCGTACGGTCGCCCGGTGCGGGACGGGCATGATCCAGGCGGCGTGCCGCGCGTCGCCGTTCACCGTCAGCCGCATCACGATCTGCTCCTGGCGGCCGTCCCACCGCAGCACGGACTGCTCCTGTGCGACGGATATCTCTCTCGCCGGATCCGGCACCATCGCCCCGCACCCACAGGCGTAGGCCGGGGCGATGAGCCAGCTCAGCTGAATACTCAGGAGAGCGAGGACCAGGGTGACGATGCGGGCGCGGGGTTGTTTCACAAGGGCAACAGACGGCGCTGCCCTTGTGATCGGTTCCGGTGCCGCCGCTGGACACGTCGGGGCGCTGCCCGCTCCCCAGGGGCGCGGGGAACTGCGCGACCAGCCACAGTGCACCCGCACCCGGGATACGGCAGCACCCCCACGGCGCCTACCGCTGTTCCACCGCCGGAGCGGAACCCGGCAACGGCCGCCCCGCACACTCGGACATCCGCCACACCGCGAAACCGCCCACGACAGCCGCCGCCATCATGTAGTACGCGGGCATCATCATGTTCCCGGTCGCCCCGATCAGCGCCGTGACCACCAGCGGAGTCGTCCCGCCGAACAGCGACACCGACACGTTGAACCCGATGGACAGGGACCCGTACCGCACCCGCGTGGGGAACAGGGCGGGCAGCGCGGCCGGCATGGCCGCCGTGAAGCAGACCAGCAGCAGACCCAGCGCGCCCATCCCCAGCGCCACGGCGAGCAGGCTGCCCTGGCGGATCAGCAGCAGGGCCGGGACGGAGAGGAACAGGAAGCCCGCGCAGCCCGCCGCGATCACCGGGCGGCGGCCGACCCGGTCGGTCAGGGCGCCCGCGAACGGCTGGACGACCATCATCAGGGCCATCACACCCAGCACGACCAGCAGCCCGTGCGTCTCGTCGTACTTCAGCTCACTGGTGAGGTAGCTCGGCATGTACGACAGCAGCATGTAGTCGGTGACGTTGAAGACCAGCACCAGGCCCATGCACAGCAGCAGCGCCTTCCACTGCCCCGCGACCATCTCGCGCAGCGGCACCTTCGGCCGGGCGGCCTCCGCCTTCTCCACCTCGGCCGCGAACGCCGGGGTCTCCTCGAGACGCATCCGCAGGTACAGGCCGATGATGCCCATCGGACCGGCGACGAGGAACGGGATCCGCCAGCCCCACGACACCAGGTCGTGCGAGGACAGCAGCGCGGTCATCAGGGTGACCAGGCCCGCGCCGCCGATGTAGCCCGCCAGCGTGCCGAACTCCAGCCAGCTGCCGAAGAACCCGCGCTTCTTGTCGGGGGCGTACTCGGCGATGAAGGTCGACGCGCCGGCGTACTCGCCGCCGGTGGAGAAGCCCTGCACCAGCCGGGCGGCCAGCAGGAGCAGCGGCGCGCCCACGCCGATCGAGGCGTACGACGGGATCAGGCCGATCGCGAACGTGCCCGCCGCCATCATGATCATCGTGAGGGCGAGCACCTTCTGACGGCCCACGCGGTCGCCCAGCGGACCGAAGACCATGCCACCGAGCGGCCGGACCAGGAAGGCCGCCGCGAAGGCGCCGAAGGTCGACAGCAGCTGCGCGGTCGGGTTGCCGGAGGGGAAGAAGACCTTGCCCAGGGTGACCGCGATGTAGCTGTAGACACCGAAGTCGAACCACTCCATCGCGTTGCCGAGCGCGGCCGCCTTCACGGCGCGCTTGACCAGCGCGGGGTCGGTGACGGTGACGTCACGGGCCGTGGAGGCCCGCCGGGTCTTCACGAGGGACGGGGAGACGGCTGTGGCGGTCGCCAAAACGGGGCTCGCCTACCTTTCGACGGGGACAGGGACGCGGTCCGCACGGCGGCACTGCCGGAATTCGGGCCGAAAAGTGACCATAGGCGGACTTGGGCACCTTACGTCACGTATGCGGTTAACTGCATACTGCAGCTAAACGGCGCATACGCAGGTACGTCTGCCCGCTCGTAACCAGCCATTCCGGTCCCGTGCTGTGATCCTTCTCGCGCCCCGCACGGGCAACCGCCCATGCCCCCGACTATCGTCTTCCGGACAAAAGGAGAACGGACGTCAGGTGAAGCGTTGGTTTCCCGCGTCCTTCTCCCGGGGGGCTGAGCCCCTCATAGGGTGCTCAGAGGAATCCGGTGTGACCGGCGCCGGGACCGAACGGGGCGGGAGGCCGACGAGGCGTGGCGAACGTGGAGCACAGCGGGGGAGCGGCGGACACCTTCGGCAGGGCCCCGGCCGAGGCGGGGCTGCGCGCGGCCCGGCTCGCCCTGTGGGCGGTCGCCGCGATCCTCGCGATACGGCAGCTGACCGTCGTCCTCACCACGCCGAGCGGCGAGCGGCTGACCGACCTGGAGACCTGGGTGGGCCCCCACGGCGTGCTGCACGTGAACGGCTCGATCTACGACTCGACCCGGTTCACCGGCACGCCCTTCGGCGGCCTGGTCCTCAAGCCCCTCACGCGCTCCGCTCAAGCCGCGCTCGGCTGGGGCTGGACCTTCGGCACCCTGCTGCTGGTCGTCGCCCTCGGCCTGGTGGCGGCCCGCGCGCTGCCCCAGCCGATCGGCCGCCGCACCTCCCTGCTGGCCGCACCGGTCGCGATCAGCCTGCTCATGCTGTCGCTGCCCGTCCGCAACGCCCTGTGGCTCGGCCAGACCAGCATCATCCCGGTCCTGCTCGTCCTGCTCGGCTGCTTCACCGTACGCGGCGAACGCGGGAGCGGGCTGTGCATAGGCCTGGCCGCCGCTCTGCAGCCGACCATGCTGCTCTTCGCCCCGCTGCTGTGGTTCACCGGCCGCCGCCGGGCCACCGCCGCCACGGCCGGCACCTTCGCCGCCTGCACCGCGCTCGCCTGGGCGGCGCTGCCGCACGACTCGTACACGTACTGGGTGCACCACATGGCCGGGGTGGGCCTCGGCGGCAAGGCGCACGCCCTCGGCAACCAGTCCCTGCACGGAGCCCTGCTCCGCCTGGGCGTGATCGGCCCGCTGGAGATCGGCCTCTTCCTGGTGCTGAGCGCCGCCGTCGCCGCGCTCGCCCTGCGCCGCGCCGTCCGCTACGCGCACGACGGCCAGCTGCTGCTCGCCGTGGCCGTCACCGGCTGCGCCGTCGTCGCGGTGTCCCCCACCGCCTGGCAGTACCAGGTGCTGTGGGTGCTGCTCGCGATGGTCGGCCGGGTCGGCGTTCGGGCCTCCGGCCGCTACGCCTGGCCGGTCGCGATGATCCTGGTGACCACCCTGCCGGCGAAGATGATGCTGCCGAACATGGCGGTGATGCACCCGCTGCGCGACAACCTCGTCCTGCTCGCGGCGCTGGCCGCCGCCACGGCGGTGCCGTTCCTGTCGCGGACGTCCCCCCACTACCAGCGGCCGGTCCCGGCGGAGTACGCGCCGCCGGTCCCGGCCCGCTTCCGCCGCATCCCCCTGCTCCCCTTCCTCCGCCGCGTCCTCACCCGCCCGAACCTGCTCCTGGAGCTGCTGCTCATCCGGGTCGTGTACGCCGCCTACCAGCAGGTCCGCCTGGCCGCGACCGGCGGCACCGTCTCCGGCGGCCGGGCGCGGGCCGAGCACCACGGCCACATCGTCCTCGACGTCGAACGGTTCCTCCACATCGACGTCGAGCACTGGGCCAACCACACCGTCGTGAAGATCGGCTGGCTGCGGGACTTCTTCGACTTCTACTACGAGTCCTTCCACTTCGTGGTGCCCCTGACGGTCCTCGCCGTCCTCTACTGGCGCCGCCCCGTCGACTACCGCTGGGCCCGCGCCTCCCTCGGCTTCGCCACCTTCCTCGCCCTCATCGGCTTCTGGCTCTTCCCGCTGGCCCCGCCGCGCCTGATGCCGGGGCTCGGCATGATCGACACCGTCCACGGCGTCCAGGACTTCTCCAAACCGGACTACGGCACCCTGACCGCGCTCACCAACCAGTACGCGGCGATGCCGTCGCTGCACTTCGGCTGGGCCCTGTGGTGCGGCGTGGTCATCGCGGTCATCGCCCCGAGGTGGTGGATGAAGGCCCTCGGCCTCCTGCACCCCCTCTTGACCGTCTCGGCCATCGTCGCCACCGGCAACCACTGGGTGCTGGACGCGGTCGGCGGCGCGGCGGTGGTGAGCGCCGGCTTCGGCCTGTCGTACGTGTTCCAGGGCCCGCGGGCCCGTGCGGAAAGGGAACCGATGCCGGTGCTCGTGCCGCTGCGCTCAGGCGACCCCGCACTCGAACCAGACCGACTTGCCGGCCCCGGCCGGTGACACGCCCCACTTGTCGACCACGGCGTCCAGCAGGACGAGGCCCCGGCCGCCCTCCGACTCCTGTTCCAAGCCCCTTCCGGCTACGGGCAGTTGACCGAAACCGTCGGTCACCTCGGCCCGTACGCCCGCCGTCTGCCGCGCGAGCAGCACGGTGCAGCGGCGATCCGGTACGTGCCGTACGACGTTGGTGACCAGCTCGCTCATGCCCAGCTCCACGGCGAACGTCAGCTCCGTCAGCTCCCACTCCCGGAGCAGCGAGCGGACGATACGGCGGATGTGGCGGACCGAGTGCTCTCCGACGGTGAGGTTCATGCGGTACTGGGTGGTGTGGGGAATGTTGAGGTTCACAGGACGAGGCTGACCTCGGATCACTACGGTGGGCTACAGGTTGAACACAACGGGTCCGAGAGGGGACTTGGCATGGTGAACATCAACACCCTCGACCCGAGCGCCTCACCGCTCGACTACTACGGCTTCGAGCTGCGTCGCTTCCGAGAGGCGGCGGGACTCACGCAGAAGCAGCTCGGGGACATCATCAACTACACGGGGTCGATGGTGGGCCAGGTGGAGACGGCACGGAAGCTGCCGACGCTCGACTTCAGCCAGCGGGCGGACGCGGCGCTGTGCACGGGCGGGTTACTGACGCGGCTCCATCCCCTGGTGATGCGGAGTCAGCTTCCGGCTTGGTTTCAGCAGGTGGCCGAGCTGGAGGTGCGGGCGACGGAGATCTGTACGTTCCAGACCCAGTTGATTCACGGTTTGCTGCAGTCCCCGTCCTATGTCCGTGCAGTGCTCGGCGTGCTGGACCGGGACAAACTCGCGGATCGCGTGGCGGTTCGGCTCGCTCGCCAGCGCGTATTTGAGAAGGAAGAGCCACCGGTCTTCTGGACGGTCCTCAACGAGGCCGCGCTGCACCAGGAGATCGGCGGCCACGAGGTCATGCGCGAGCAACTGGCCTACCTCTTGACTTTCGAGGACGACCCCTGGATCAACGTGCAGATCTTGCCGTATTCGGCTGGGGAGCACCCTGGACTCCAGGGCTCGTTCACCGTCTTCCGCTTTGTCGGCGACCCGAGCATCGTCTACACCGAGGGGTACGGCAGCGGGCATACGACCGCGAACCCGGACACCGTCAAGGACTGCTCGCTCCGTTACGATCATCTTCGAGCCGCCGCGCTCTCGATCAAGGACTCGGCGGGGCTCATCCGACAAGTGATGGAGGACCGCTATGGAGAGCAACTGGCGTAAGTCCAGCTACAGCGGAGACCAGGGTGGCGAATGCGTGGAGATAGCCGAAGCCCCCACCACCATCGCGATCCGCGACTCAAAGACCCCGGCGGGACCGATCCTCACCCTCGATCCCGCCAGCTTCACCACCTTCGTGAACTGGGCCTCTACAACCGCTGAATGATCGTCCCCGTGGCCAGCCCACCGCCCGCGCACATGGTGATCAGCGCGAACTCCTTGTCCGCGCGCTCCAGTTCGTGCAGGGCGGTGGTGATCAGGCGGGCGCCTGTCGCCCCCACCGGGTGACCCAACGCGATCGCACCGCCGTTGACGTTGACCTTGTCCAGGTCCTGTTCGAAGACCTGGGCCCAGCTCAGCACCACGGACGCGAAGGCCTCGTTGATCTCGACCAGGTCGATGTCCTTCAGGGACATCCCGGCCTTGCCCAGCACCGCGCGCGTCGCGTCGATCGGGCCGTCGAGGTGGAAGTGCGGGTTGGCGCCCACCAGCGCCTGGGCGACGATCCGCGCCCGGGGCTTCAACCTCAGCGCCCTGGCCATCCGCTTCGACGCCCACATGATGGCCGCCGCCCCGTCCGAGATCTGCGACGAGTTGCCCGCCGTGTGGACGGCCGTCGGCATCACCGGCTTCAGGCCGGCCAGCGCCTCCATGGACGTGTCGCGCAGTCCCTCGTCCTTGTCGACCAGGCGCCACATGCCCTGACCGGCGTACTGCTCCTCCTCGGTGGTCGGCACCTGCACGGCGAACGTCTCGCGCTTGAAGCGTTCCTCGGCCCAGGCCAGCGCCGCCCGCTCCTGCGAGCGCACACCCAGCGCGTCGACGTTCTCCCTCGTCAGGCCCCGGTGGCGCGCGATGCGTTCGGCCGCCTCGAACTGGTTCGGCAGGTCCACGTTCCACTCGTCCGGGAACGGCTTGCCGGGGCCGTGCTTCGAGCCCGAACCCAGCGGGACCCGGCTCATCGCCTCGACACCGCAGCTGATCCCGACGTCGATCACGCCCCCGGCGATCATGTTGGCCACCATGTGCGAGGCCTGCTGGGAGGAGCCGCACTGGCAGTCGACCGTCGTCGCCGCCGTCTCGTACGGCAGCCCCATGGTCAGCCAGGCCGTGCGCGCGGGGTTCATGGACTGTTCGCCAGCGTGGGTGACCGTGCCGCCGACGATCTGCTCGACCGCGTCGGCGGGGATGCCGGTGCGGCCGAGGAGTTCACGGTAGGTCTCGCCCAGGAGATAGGCGGGGTGCAGGTTGGCGAGCGCGCCGCCGCGCTTGCCGATCGGGGTGCGTACGGCTTCGACGATCACGGGTTCGGCGGCCATGGGTGCGGGTCCTCTCCGAGAGGGCTCTCCTCCAGAACTAGTACGCGTTCTAGTTCTGTCCAGCAGTCTGCTGACGTGATGTCCATCACCGCAAGGGTCTTGCAGGTGCCGGAGTCGCGATCTGCACGAATTCCGCACGGATTGGGCCTGCCGTACCCCTTGCGACTTGTAGAACCCGTTACTACCTTCACGGCACCCGCTGATGGGCCGTCAGAACGGACTGAGACCGGACGACGGGAGTCGCCGATGCACTGCCCCGCGCTGCCCGACGGGTTCGACTTCACCGACCCCGACCTGCTGCACCACCGTGTGCCCCTCCCGGAGTTCGCCGAGCTGCGCCGCGCCGAGCCGGTCCGCTGGATCCCGCAGCCGCACGGCCTCGCGGGCTTCGCCGACGAGGGCTACTGGGCCGTGACCCGGCACGCGGACGTCCGGTACGTCTCCACGCACCCGGAGCTCTTCTCCTCCACCGTCAACACCGCGATCATCCGCTTCAACGAGCACATCGAGCGCGACGCGATCGACGCACAGCGGCTGATCCTGCTCAACATGGATCCTCCGGAACATACGCGGGTGCGGCAGATCGTGCAGCGCGGCTTCACGCCACGTTCCATCCGTGCCCTGGAGGAGCGGCTCCGGGCGCGTGCGGGGGCGATCGTCGAGAGTGCCCGCGCGCGCTCCGGGCCCTTCGACTTCGTCACCGAGGTCGCCTGCGAACTGCCCCTGCAGGCCATCGCCGAGCTGATCGGCGTACCCCAGGAGGACCGGTCCAAGATCTTCGACTGGTCCAACAAGATGATCGCCTACGACGATCCCGAGTACGCCATCACCGAGGAGGTCGGCGCCCAGTCGGCCGCCGAGATCATCGCCTACGCCATGAACATGGCCGCCGAGCGGAAGCAGTGCCCCGCCCACGACATCGTCACCACGCTCGTCGCGGCGGAGGACGAGGGCAACCTGAACTCCGACGAGTTCGGCTTCTTCGTGCTGATGCTGGCGGTGGCCGGGAACGAGACCACCCGCAACGCCATCACCCACGGGATGCACGCGTTCCTGACCCATCCCGAGCAGTGGGAGCTGTTCAAGCGGGAGCGGCCGGGCACGACGGCCGAGGAGATCGTGCGCTGGGCGACCCCGGTCAACGCCTTCCAGCGGACGGCCACCCAGGACACCGACCTGGGCGGCGCCCGGATCAGGAAGGGCGACCGGGTCGGGCTGTTCTACGCCTCCGCCAACCACGATCCGGAGGTCTTCACCGACCCCGACGCCTTCGACATCACCCGTGACCCCAACCCCCACCTCGGCTTCGGCGGGGGCGGGCCGCACTACTGCCTCGGCAAGTCCCTGGCGATCCTGGAGATCGACCTGATCTTCAACGCGATCGCCGACGCGATGCCCGGCCTGCGGCCCGCCGACGAACCCCGGCGGCTGCGCTCGGCCTGGATCAACGGGGTCAAGGAACTCCAGGTCACCACCGGCTGAACCCCCATGGGTCGGCCCACCCCGAGGGAGGCAGGAGCACCCCTACCCCAACGCCCCGTTCCTGCCTCCCCCGAGGTCGGCAGGGTGACTCCCTCGTCATACGACCACGTCGGCATGTCTTTGGCGGCAGGGCCGGACATGCGCGCGCACCCCCGCCCGTCGAGGGGCGAGGGTGCGCGTGTGTGCCGGGGGGCGGCTACCGAGTGGCTCAGTACCAGCCGTTGGCCTGCCAGAAGCTCCAGGCCTTCAGCGGGCTGCCGTAGCGGGAGTTCATGTAGTCCAGGCCCCACTTGATCTGGGTGGCCGGGTTGGTCTTCCAGTCGGAACCGGCGGAGGACATCTTGGAGCCCGGCAGGGCCTGGACCAGGCCGTAGGCGCCGGAGGAGCTGTTGGTGGCGCTCGGGTTCCAGCCGCTCTCGTGCGAGACGATCTTGCTGAAGGCGTTGAACTGCGCGGCGTCCGGGATCATCTTGTGCGCGATCGCCTGGGCGGAGGAGGCCGAGGTGGGGGCGGCCTGTGCGGGCGCCGCGCTCAGAGCCATGCCGGCGGTGGCGGCGGCCACGGCGGCGACGGTGAGGGCCTTCTTCGGGGAAGCGATGCGGCGGATGAAGGAGACGGACACGGAGTACCTCTTGCGTCGGGGACAGGGGATCGCCCGCATGGGACGGACCACGCGATGTGGCCTCATGCGTCGGCGCCGCGCCCCCGGGGGGACTGTGGCGCCTGGCGACGTCGTCCAGAGAAGCAGCCCGGAAAGCCGTCCGCAATGACCCCTTTTACTAGTTGTGGCCGGATGGGCGGGAAAGGTCGGCTCTGTGACGTGGGTCGCAAAGCGCAGGTCAGCGGGGGTGTCCGAAGGGATGTATCGGACATTTGTCGCTACGGCCCCGAATCGTAGGTGACGTGCGTCATGTGGGGTGCTTCACCGTCTCGCTCACGACCTGGATACGGCGCCTCACCCAGCGGCACCGTCCGCTGTGCCGCCCGTCACGCGGCGGGGTCGTCGAATGTGACCGCGGTCTCGAAAGCGGCCCGCCGCGTGGCCCGGCGCAGCGCGCGCAGCACGGCAGGGCCGAGGACGAGGGTCAGCACCACCGTGCACAGGGCCCGGCCCAGGTCCCAGCCGAGCGAGGTGGCCAGGCAGTAGGCCACGAAACGGGCCAGGTTGGCGGGGACGGAGGCATGGGCGCCGAAGGAGATGTTCGAGGCGGCACCGCCCATGAACGGCCACCCGGCCAGATTCATGACCGTGCCGTAGGCGAAGGCGGCGAGGAAGCCGTAGACCGCGAGGAGCAGCAGTTCGGCCCGGCCCCGCAGCCGGACCGGGCCCGGCAGCAGCCCGGCGCCCATCGTGAACCAGCCCATCGACAGCATCTGGAACGGCAGCCACGGTCCGACCCCGCCCGTGAGCAGGGCGGACGCGAACATCGTCACCGAGCCCAGGGTGAACCCGAAGCCGGGGCCCAGCACCCGCCCGCTGAGCACCATCAGGAAGAACATCGGCTCGATCCCCGCCGTACCCGCGCCGATCGGCCGCAGCGCGGCCCCCGTCGCGGCCAGCACGCCCAGCATGGCCACGGCCTTCGGCCCGAGATCCGACTCCGAGATCGTCGCCCCCACGACCGCGACCAGCAGGACGAGCAGGCCCGCGAAGAGCCAGGGCGCGTCCTGGGCGTGGGCGCTCAGCTGCGAGGTGGGCGGAGCGAGGAAGGGCCAGCCGAAGGCGACCACACCGACCGCGCTGACCAGGGCCAGCGCGGCGAGCGAGCGGGGGCCGAGACGGACGGCGTGCAGCCGCGCGGCGCTCGGGGCCCTCATGCCAGGGCCTTGCGTACTTCGGCGACGGTGAGCCACTGCTGCGGGGCGAGGATCTTCGTCACCTGCGGGGCGAAGGACGGCGAGGAGACGACGATCTGCGCCGTCGGCCCGTCGGCGATGACCTCCCCCTCCGCCAGCAGCACCACCCGGTGCGCGAGCTCGGCCGCCAGCTCCACGTCATGCGTGGCCAGCACGATCGCGTGGCCCTCGGCGGCCAGGCCGCGCAGCACGGCCACCAGGCGGGCCTTGGCCGCGTAGTCCAGGCCGCGGGTCGGCTCGTCGAGCAGGAGGAGGGGCGGGCGGGCGGTCAGCACGACGGCCAGGGCGAGCGCCAGGCACTGCCCCTCGGACAGATCGCGGGGGTGGGTGTCGTCCGTGATGCCCGGCAACAGCTCCGACACCAGCGCCCGGCAGGTCCCCGGCCCGGCTCCCGCGTCCCGGTCGGCCGCCGCGCACTCGTCGGCGACCGTGTCGGCGTAGAGGAGGTCCCGCGGTTCCTGGGGGACCAGGCCGACGCGGCGTACGAGGTCGGGGGGTGCGGTGCGGTGGGGTTCGACCCCGCCGACCCGCACGTTTCCGGCACTGGGCGCCACCAGTCCGACGAGCGAGCCGAGGAGGGTGGACTTGCCGGCGCCGTTGCGGCCCATGAGCGCGATGGTCTCGCCGGGGGCGACGGTGAGGTCCACGCGCCGCAGGGCGTCGATGCGGGCCCGCCGCACGGAGAGGGAGCGGACCTCGGCGGTGTGCGGTTGCGGGGTTTTTGGGGTGGGGGCGGGACGGCGCCGGAACCGGAGTCGGCGCCCCGTGCCAGGGCCGTCCGCGGCTACGGGGGCCGCGCCCCGGGGCGCGGGCAACTGCGCGACCAGCCCCGACGCACCCGCAGGTGCGGACGTGACCAGGCGTTCCCTCAGGCCGGCGGCGTGACGGCGGGCGTCCCGGACGGTCAGGGGGAGCGGCGACCAGCCCGCCAGGCGGCCCAGGCCCACCACCGGGGGGTACACCGGCGACACCGCCATCACCTCGGGCAGGGAACCGACGACCGGGGCCTCGCCGCGACCGGGCAGGAGGACGGCTCGGTCGGCGTAGTGGATCACGCGTTCCAGGCGGTGCTCGGCCATCAGGATCGTCGTGCCGAGGTCGTGGACCAGGCGCTGGAGCACCGCCAGGACCTCCTCCGCCGCGGCCGGGTCCAGGGCCGAGGTCGGCTCGTCCAGGACCAGCACCCGCGGGTGCGGGGTGAGGACCGAGCCGATCGCGACCCGCTGCCGCTGGCCACCGGAGAGGGTGGCGATCGGGCGGTCGCGCAGTCCGGCCAGCCCCAGCAGGTCGAGGGTCTCCTCGACCCGGCGCCGCATGACCTCCGGGGCGAGGCCCAACGACTCCATGCCGTAGGCGAGTTCCTCCTCCACGGTGTCGGTCACGAAGTGGGCGAGCGGGTCCTGGCCCACCGTGCCGACCACGTCGGCGAGTTCACGCGGCTTGTGGGTACGGGTGTCCCGGCCCGCCACCGTGACGCGGCCGCGCAGGGTGCCGCCGGTGAAGTGCGGCACGAGACCGCTCACCGCGCCGAGCACGGTCGACTTGCCGACCCCGGAGGGGCCGACGAGCAGCACGAGTTCGCCCTCCGGCACCTCGAAGTCGACGCCCCGCACAGCGGGTCCGGCCGCACCGTCGTACATCACGCTGACATCCTCGAAGCGGATCACGACGGCTCCCTGGGGTCCTTGGGTACGACGAAGGCGGGCAGAAGGGCGAGGAGGATCGCCGCGGCGGGCCACAGGGGCAGGGTGGGGGCGACGAGGGGCACGACACCCGGGTGCAGCGCCTCCGGGTCGCGGGCGGAGGCCAGGCTGAGCAGCGCGGCGACCACGGCGCCCGAGCCGGTGACCAGCCAGGCCCGTACGTCCCACGGGTCCGGGCGGTACCGGGTGCGCGGCGAACGCCGGCCGCCGAGCCGCAGCCCCGCGAGGGCCGCGCCGACACCGGCGAGCAGCAACGGGACGCCGTACGCGCCGCCCTCCGCGGTGAGCAGTCCGTACGTTCCCGCGCACACGCCGAGCAGTCCGCCGAGGGTGAGCGCGGCCGTCGTACGGCGGATCCGGGCGGGAACCTCGACGGTACGGCCGTAGCCGCGGGCCTCCATCGCCGCAGCGAGCGCGACCGAGCGCTCCAACGCGCCCTCCAGCACCGGCAGTCCGACCTGGAGCAGGCCGCGCAGCCCCCGGTCCGGACGGCCCCGCAGGCGGCGGGCGGCGCGCAGACGCCGGACGTCGGCGATGAGGTGCGGGGCGAAGGTGAGGGCGACGACCACGGCGACGCCGGTCTCGTACAGCGCGCCGGGGAGGGACTTGAGCAGGCGGGTGGGGCCGGCGAGCGCGTTCGCCGCGCCGACGCAGACCAGGAGGGCGGCCAGCCTCAGCCCGTCGTAGGCGGCGAAGACGAGCGCCTCCGCCGTGACCCTTCCGCCCAGACGGATGCCCTGCGCCCAGTGGGGGAGGGGGACCTCGGGGAGGGTGACGAGGGTGTGGGTGCCGGGGATGGGGGAGCCCAGCGCCACCGCGAAGACGACGCGGACGAGGAGCACGGCGAGGGCGAGTTTGGCGAAGGCCGTGTAGGCGTGGGCGGTGGGGGCGCCGGTGGTGCTGCGGTGCGTCGCGACGACGTAGGCGGAGGCGGATATGAGCAGGGCGAGGAGGAGGGGGTTGGTGGTGCGGGTGGCGGCGGTACCGAGACTCAACGCCCAGAGCCACCAGGCACCGGGATGAACGGCACTTCGCAGTGTGCGGTGCTGCGGTTCCCCAGGAGCGCGGGGAACTGCGCGACCAGCCACATCCGGCCCGCAGTCATCCCGAGACATTGCGCCGCCGTCGGAACTGCCACACCGCCGCGCCTCCCAGGAGGACGACCGCCCCCGCACCGACCGGCAACCCCAGAGAAGGCCCGCTGTCCGAGCCGCTCTTCCGGCCGGAGGCCACCTGTTCCCCGCACCCCTTCTTCGGATACCCCGCGATCGCGCACAGCAGGGCGTTGGTGTCGTAGCGCAGGGGCGGGGCGACGGCCGCCAGGGCGTCGGCGGTCGTCGCGTCGGGCGACACGCGGGCGCACGCCGTACGGCGGGCCGGCGGTGTCTCGCCGGACGGCGCGTCCGCGGGGGTGCCGAAGTCGAGGACCAGAGCCACCCGTTTCGTACCGGACCTGGCGGGGGTGCCCGAACAGATCGTGCCGAAGTCCGCCGCCCCGCGCGGCCGGCTCGCGTCCGCCGAGTCCGCGCTCACCGCGAAGCGGAAGCCCTCCACGGCACCGTCGTCGGGACGGGCGGTCGACGGGCCCTGCGTGGCATACGCCCAGTGCCCGCCCGACCGCTCCCAGAAGGACCAGTAGCGGTAACCGGTGGCGTGCGCCTGCCCCGCCCCGGCCAGCAGGACCAGCGCGGCGCACAGCAGGCTCGCGGCGCGGCGGACGGCCCTCACGGCTGCCGCTTCTTCCGGCCGCTGAGCAGGAAGCCGACGCCGATGCCCGCGACGAGGCAGACGCCGACGAACCACCAGACGCCGAGGCCCGACCCGCTGCCGGACCTCTCGGCCTTCTTCGTCTCGTGCGCGGCGGAGTCCATGGCCGGTGCCGGGCCGAGCTCGTTGAGGGACCGGACCAGGCTGGTGCCGCCGAAGTCACCGGGCTGGGCGCCGACCGCGTGCGCGGCGAGGATCAGCTGGGCGTACGCCGCCGGACCGCTCTGCGCCGCCCAGTTCCCGGCGTTCTTCTCCAGCCAGTCGTACGCCGTCTTCGCCTGCTCGGTCCGGCCGTCCGCGGCGAGCGCGACCACCGCGTCCGCGGTGTTGCCGAAGTCCGGCTGGTCCTTGGCGCCGGGCAGCGCGGACTGCAGGTGCCCCGTCCTGCCCACGGCCGCGGCCAGATAGGCGCCGGCGTTGTCGGCGACCTGGGCCGGGGTGGGACGGCCGGCCTTGGCGCACGCGTTGTGCGCGGGCGCCCTGCCGGCCTGGGCCACGAACCCCTTGCCGAGGGCGCCGAGCACCCCGGCCGCCGTGGCGTCCGCGTTGGCGGCCGGCTTGCCCTTCTTGTCCGGCTGGTAGGCGAGGGCGCCGCCGCCGTCCTGGTCGCAGGGGAGGGCCATGGCGGCGAGGAGGTCGTAGGGGGACTTGCCCGCCTTGCCGGCGCTCGCCGGATCCATGCCCGTCGCCGCGAGCGCGCCGATGACGACGGAGGTTGAGTTGGTGTCGCTGGCCCCGCCGGGCGAGTAGCCCCAGCCGCCGTCCTTGTTCTGCACGGACTTCAGCCAGGTCACCGCCTTGCCGACGGCGTCGTCGTGCCCGCCGGCCGCCTTCAGGGCCTGGACGGCCGCGGCCGTGCTGTTGGTGTCCACCATGACCTTGCCGTCGCAGGCCTTGGCGGGGGCGGCGCGGAACGCGGCGAAGGCGCCGCTCGCGCACTGCTGGCCGGCGAGCCAGTCCACGGCCTGCGCCGCCGGCCGGTAGCCGAGGGTCCGCTGGGCGATGAGCGTCAGCGACTGACGCCACACGCCGTCGTAGGTCGGGTCGGACTTTCCGTACAGCCCGGACGGGATCGCGACCTTGGGAGAGGGGGACGGGGACTGCCCGGCGGCCGTGGCGGGCGCGGCGGCGGCCAGCACGCCTATGGCGGCGAGAGCCGCGGCACTGCGGCGGACGTTCATGGTCGGCGACTGCCTCTCCTGCGGGGAGCCGGGCAGCGCACGGGAGACACCCCGGGCGGCTCGGCTCCGTAAACCTCGACGGTGCCGTGCGCGGCGGACCGCCGACGCACGCGAGCCGGTCAACGTCCCGCCCGGGGCGGTCCGGCTCACCGCCGAATGGCGGCTCACGGATGGGGGTGCCCCCGGCTCGAGCGAAGCCGAGAGTTGGGGGAGGGTCAGCGCCGGAATTGCACCGGCTTCCCCCCGTACGGGTGTGATGACGACGCCGCCACTTTACCGGCCGTCCAGAGCGCGCTGAGGAGTGGCTGTGCACACGGTGGTGCGGTGACTAGGGTCACGGTCGTGGCGGAAACGGGGAGACTGCTGGGCGCGGGCCGCTCGGCCGACGTGTACGAGATCGACGACGCCTGGGTGCTGCGCCGCGACCGGGACGGCTGGGGGGACGCGGCCGCCGAGGGCGCCGTGATGGCGTACGTCCGGCAACACGGCTATCCGGCACCCCGGGTACGGCCCACCGGCTCACGCACCGACCTGGTGCTGGAACGACTGTCCGGCCCGACCCTGCTGACCGCCCTCACCGAGGGGCGGGCCGACGTGGCGGAGGCGGGCACCCTGTTGGCGTCCCTGCTGCGGCAACTGCACGCCGTACCGGGCCGGGACCCGGCCGACCCGCGAGCCCGCGTGCTCCACCTCGACCTGCACCCCGACAACGTGATGCTCACCCCCGACGGCCCCCGCGTGATCGACTGGTCCAACACCGAGGACGGTCACCCCGGCCTGGACTGGGGCATGTCGGCGGTGATCCTCGCCCAGGTCGCCGTGGACGACACCCCGCTCGCCGGTCCGGCCCACGACATGCTCGCGGCCTTGCTGGCCGACCCGTCGGACCTCACGGAGGAGGGGCTGACTCAGGCGCGCAGGCGCAGGGCGGCCAATCCGACGATGACGGCCCGCGAGGTCGAACTCCTCGCGGACGCCGAGCAGTTGATACGCAGCGTGGCGCAGTGGCGCCCCATCCCCTAGCCGACCCTCGGGGTGTCGCCGCCGAAGGGCAGGTGCAGGGTGCGGGAGGCGATCAGCCACTTGCCGTCGACCCGGCGGAAGGTGTCCTCGTAGTGACCCACCTGGACGGGCGGCCCGGCGGGAACGGGGTCGCCTCCCTCGTATCCGTCGACGCGGTACGTCGCGAAGTACGAGGTGGCGCTCGCCGAGTCCGGGCCGGTGATCGTGACCAGCACATTGGACATCAGGCGGCGGGAGAGCCGGTCGGCGGGGCGGGAGCCGAAGTACGCGCGCAGCGCCTCCCGGCCCTCGATCCGGCGCCCGTCCCCCGGCGGAGGCCACTCCCAGACGCCGTCCTCGGTGAACAGGTCGGCCACGTCGGCCGGTTCACCCAGGTCGAGACGGCGGACGAAGTGCAGGATGACGTGTTCGCAGGCGTGCTGGGCGAGAAGTGCGTCGACGAGGTTCATGAGCCTGTGTAACAGGGCCGCCGCGCACGAGGCGAGTCATTTGGACCGCCAGGCCGCCAGGACCGCTTCACACCGCCAGGCCGCTTCACACCGCCACGTACGCCACCGGCTCGCTCCCCGCCACCGGCTCCGCCCGGCCCTGTTTGACCAGGCGGCGCAGATGGGACTCGGCCTCCGAGACGGCGATGTTCCGGGAGCCGTAGCGGATCTCGGCCCAGGGGCGGTTCCACTCCATGCGCTCGGCCAGCTGCCACGGCGTGAGCGGCTCGGCGAGCAGCGCGAGCAGGCCGGCCAGGCGCTCCTCGTGGTGGGCGAGCAACTCCCGTACCCGGCCCGGCGCGTCGGTGAAGGCGTGCTGGTGTGCGGGGAGGACCTCGGCGGGGGCGAGGCGGCCGATCCGCTCCAGGGAGTCGAGGTAGTCGCCGAGGGGGTCGGTGACGGTCGCGTCGTCGGGGTCCTCGTACAGGCCGATGTGCGGGGTGATCCGGGGGAGGAGGTGATCGCCGCTGAACAGCCGTCCACGACCCGGAAGTCGGTGGTCCGGGTGATCCTCCTCCAGGTGCAGACAGACGTGGCCCGGTGTGTGGCCGGGGGTCCAGATCGCGCGCAGTCTGCGGCCGGGCAGGTCGAGGAGCTCGCCGGGGACGATCTCCCGGTCCGGGAGGGCGGGGGAGAGGCCGGGCAGGGTGCGGGGGGTACGGGGTGCGCGGAGCGGCGCCAGGTGTTCCTCGGGCGCGCCGGCCGCCGCCAGCTTGGCGCTCATGTAGCTGAACCAGCGCTCCGGCCGGGCCTCCCGGGTGCGCCGCACGACCGCGGTGTCGGCGGCGTGCATCGCCACCCAGGCACCGGAGGCCTCGCGCACCCTGGCCGACAGGCCGTGGTGGTCCGGGTGGTGGTGCGTGATGACGACGCCGTACACCTCCGGCACCGCCGTACCGCAGGCGGCCAGCCCCGCCACGAGCGTGTCCCAGGACGCCGGGTCGTCCCACCCGGTGTCGACCAGCACCGGGCCGCGGTCGGTCGCCACGACGTAGACCAGCGTGTGACCGAGGGGGTTGTCCGGGATGGGCACGGCCACGGACCGCACGCCCCCGCCGTGCTCGAACGTCGTCGCCATCAGCCCTCCGCCCCACCGCCCGCACCCACGCCCATTGCCCACTATAACCAGAACTGATTGAGCGTCAGATAAGTGGGGCCGTAACCCGTGTGGCAGATGCGCCTCGGGTATAGCCCTGTGACACCGAGAGCAAAACCTTGGCCACTGGTTCATGTCATGATCACAATTGGCTCATCCCTTTATGGCAGGACCATTGCATGCGAACCATCAGCGTCATCACGGCAGTTCACGACGGCGGCCACCACTTCATCGGTGACACCTATGAATCCCTGCGCGAACAGAAGCTCCCGGACGACTGGCAATGGGAATGGTGCGTGCAGGAAGACGGTGCCTCGGGTATCCCCGCGAACAGCCTGCCGGGCGATCCCAGGATCACGTTCGGCACGGGACTGCGCGCGCGCACGGCGGTGACACGCACACACGCCCTCGCGCGCGCGAACGGAGAGCTGATCCGGACGCTGGACGCGGACGACGTACTGCTGCCGGGCGCGCTGGAGCGGGACATCGAGACCCTGGAACGCGTTCCGTGGTGCGTGTCCGCCTGCGTCGACCTCCACGAGGACGGGAGCACCGCGCCGGGTCCGCACGACCCTCCGGGCGGCCCCCTGGAGCCCGCACGCTTCTATCGCGAGGTGCTCGAACAGCGACTGTCCGTTCAGGCGACCACATTCGCCGCCCATCGTCGCCTGGTGCTCGCCCTCGGCGGCTGGCAGGCACTGTCCGGAGCCGAGACGGTTGCTCTGCTCCTGGCCGCAGAAGCCGTGGCACCCGGCGAGTTCATAGCGGAGCCCAGCGTCCTTTATCGCAAGCATCCCGATCAGACGACCGCATCGAAGCGCTACTGGGAACCGGCGGAAGCGGCCACCCGGATCGACGCGCTCACGCAACGAGCCCGCGCCTTG
This sequence comes from Streptomyces barringtoniae, assembly GCF_020819595.1. Classification (GTDB taxonomy): domain Bacteria; phylum Actinomycetota; class Actinomycetes; order Streptomycetales; family Streptomycetaceae; genus Streptomyces; species Streptomyces barringtoniae. The sequence goes on along the minus strand of NZ_JAJHNP010000006.1, from coordinate 183,884 downwards.
CGCGAGTCGGGCTGGAAGTGGCCGCAGTAGGCGGACCGGGCTCTGGCTCTGGCCTAGTTCAACCGGAACTGATATCAGTCCTGAAACAGCGTCAGAAACGTGCGGTGCGGTGGGAGGCAGTCGGCCATGACCGAGCTCGTGGAACACGGACAGCTGTTCATCGGCGGGGAGTTGACCGACCCCCTGGGCAAGGACGTCATCGAGGTGATCTCCCCGCACACCGAAGAGGTCATCGGCCGGGTGCCGCACGCCTCCCCGCAGGACGTGGACCGGGCGGTGGCGGTGGCGCGCCGCGCCTTCGACGAGGGGCCCTGGCCGCGGGCGACCCTGGAGGAGCGGATCGAGGTCGTCACCCGCATCAAGGACGGCATCGCGGCCCGGCACGAGGAGATCGCCCGGGTGATCTCCGCCCAGAACGGCTCCCCCTATTCCTGGAGCGTCCTCGCCCAGGCGCTCGGCGCGATGATGGTGTGGGACGCCGCGATCGGGGTCGCGCGGGACTACACGTACGAGGAGCGCCGGGACGGTGTCCTCGGCCCGATCCTCGTCCGCCGCGAGCCGGTCGGTGTGGTCGCCGCCGTGGTCCCCTGGAACGTCCCGCAGTTCGTCGCCGCCGCCAAGCTCGCGCCCGCGCTGCTGGCCGGCTGCACGGTCGTACTGAAGCCGTCCCCGGAGTCCCCGCTCGACGCGTATCTCCTGGGGGAGATCGCACGGGACGCCGGGCTGCCCGAGGGCGTGCTCTCCATCCTTCCCGCCGACCGCGAGGTCGGCGAGTACCTGGTCGGCCACCCCGGCATCGACAAGATCTCCTTCACCGGCTCGGTCGCGGCGGGCAAGCGGGTGATGGAGGTCGCCGCGCGCAACCTCACCCGGGTCACCCTCGAGCTGGGCGGGAAGTCGGCGGCGGTCGTCCTGCCGGACGCGGACGTGCAGACGGCGGTGGCCGGGATCGTACCGGCGGCCTGGATGAACAACGGGCAGGCGTGCGTGGCCCAGACCCGCATCCTCGTCCCGCGCGCCCGCTACGACGAGTTCGCCGACGCCTTCGCGGCCGCCGCGAGCGCGCTGAAGGTCGGCGACCCGCTGGACCCGGCGACCCAGGTCGGCCCGCTGGTCGCCCGCCGCCAGCAGCAGCGCAACCTCGACTACATCCGGATCGGCCAGGAGGAGGGCGCCAAGATCCTCACCGGCGGCGGCCGGCCGGCGGGTCTGGAGAAGGGCTGGTACGTCGAACCGACCCTCTTCGGCGACGTCGACAACTCCATGCGGATCGCCCGCGAGGAGATCTTCGGCCCGGTCATCTGCCTGCTCCCGTACGGCGACGAGGCAGAGGCCGTGAAGATCGCCAACGACTCGGACTACGGCCTGTCCGGCAGCGTGTGGACGGCCGACGTCGAGCACGGCATCGACGTGGCGAGGCGGGTCCGCACCGGCACCTACTCGGTCAACACCTTCAGCCTGGACATGCTGGGCCCGTTCGGCGGCTACAAGAACTCCGGGCTGGGCCGGGAGTTCGGCCCGGAGGGGTACGGCGCCTACCTCGAGCACAAGATGATCCACCTGCCGGCGGGGGCGTAGGCCATGGGCGACCGCTGGCACGTCGAGGTCGACCGGTCGGTGTGCATCGGCTCGGCCCAGTGCCTCCACCACGCCCCGCACGCCTTCCGCCTCGACTCCGCCCGCCAGTCCCACCCGGTGGAACCGGACACCGACGCCGCCGAACCGGTCCTGGAGGCGGCCGAGAGCTGCCCGGTGGAGGCGATCGTGATCACACTGGTGGGGAGCGGGGAGGCGGTGTTCCCGCCCGAGGAGTAGCGGTGTCGGAGCCGCCGGATACGCTCCAGCGGTTCCGACGTACCGACGAGGGTGGGAAACGTGCACGAGCCCGAGGCCGAGCAGCTGATCAGGCAGGCGTACGAGGCATGGGACGCCGAGGACTGGCTGACCGCGGCCGGGCTGCTGGAGCGGGTCCTCGCCGGCTTCCCGGACCTGCCGTAGAGCGCGGTGTGGTGGTACGACGCCGCGCTCGCCCACAAGTTCCTGCGCAACTGGGCCAAGGCGTACGAGCTGGGCCGCGAGGCCGCCGCGCGCGCCCCGCGCGGCGAGGGCGAACCGGCCCACTGGAACCTGGGCATCGCCGCCACCATCCAGCGCGACTGGGCGACGGCCCGGCAGGCGTGGACCGGCTTCGGCATCCAACTGCCGGAGGGCGAGGGCGAGATCAACGGGCGGTTCGGGCCGGCCTGCGTGCGCCTGGACACGGGCGGGGAGCGGGAGGTCGTCTGGATCGACCGGCTGTGCCCGACCCGCGGCCGGGATGGGGTTCCCCCCGGCTCGAACGAAGTTGAGAGCTGGGGGAGAACGTACCGGTGACCGCCGGCCGCCGCTTCGGCGAGATCGTCGTCCACGACGGCGAGCCGAAGGGCCGCCGGGTCGTGGACGGCCGCGAGTACCCCGTCTTCGACGAACTCCTCCTCTTCGAGGCCTCCGGCCTGCCGACGTTCACCGTCACGGTGAACGCGGGCGAGGCCGCCGACATCGAAGCGCTGGTCGAGCCGTTCGTGGCGCAGGGCTACGGCGCCGAGCCGGCGAGCAGCTTCGAGCTGCTGTGCGCCTGCTGCAGCGAGGGCACGCTGGAGCGGGGGCACAGCGTCCACGGGGGCGCCCAGCAGGTGTCCCTGGCGGCCTCGGAGGAGGAGGCGCGGCGGTTGCTGGACCAGTGGGTCACGCAGACGCCTTCGGGACGCGCGTGGAGCGGTTTGGCACCGGCCGGCTGAGGGCCGGCCGCGCCCGGCCCGCTCCACGGTGGGGCGCTCAGGTCAGGCGTGCCCGCCCGGCCCGGTCAGGTCGATCAGCCGGCACACCGTCTCGATGTCGATCTTCACCTGGGCGATGGAGGCGCGGCCGGAGAGCCAGGTGATGAGGGCCGAGTGCCAGGTGTGTTCGATGACGCGGACCGCCGAGAGCTGCTCGGGGGTGGGGTTCTCCAGCCCCATCGCGTCCAGGATGATCAGGGTGGTCTGGCGGGAGACCTGGTCGACCTCCGGCGAGACGCTGCGGTCGGCGAAGGTCAGGGCGCGGACCATCGCGTCGGCCAGGTGCGGCTCGCGCTGCAGGGCGCGGAAGGCCCGCATCAGCGTCTCGGCGACCCGCTCGGCGGCCGTGTCGCCGGCCGGGGGCTTCTTGCGCAGGGTGCCGTGCATGTGCTCCAGCTGGTCCTGCATCGTGGCCACCAGCAGGTGGATCTTGGAGGGGAAGTAGCGGTACAGGGTGCCGAGCGCCACCTGCGAGGACTCGGCGACCTCGCGCATCTGCACGGCGTCGAAACCGCCCCGGCTGGCCAGCTGGGCGCTCGCGTGCAGGATCCGGCGGCGGCGGGCCTCCTGGCGCTCGGTCAGGGGCGGCGGTGGCGGTCCCCCCGCTCGAGCGAGGCCGAGAGTGGGGGAAGACCTCGAAACACTGGCTTCCGCAGGCATGGGTCCCGTTCCGTGACAGTCGGTGAAGGCGTCTGTGGGGCACGTGATCACACAGCATGGCAGGGCGCCGCGCCGTGGCGTGAATCACCTGATCCACTGCTCACAGCGCCCCTACCTGCCGGTAGATTCAGAGCCTCTTGAACGATCAAGTCTGAAACTTGTTCTAGATTAGCGTCCCGACGTAGTCTCGCGGGACAGTGCAGGCAGAAGGGGGCACGGAGTGACCGCTGAGGCCCGTGTGGCGGGCGTCGACGAGGACCCCGCTGCCGACGGCGAGCGACCGCTCGACATCGCGCTCCTCACCTATAAAGGGAACCCGTTCTGCGGCGGCCAGGGTGTCTACGTACGGCACCTCTCGCGCGAGCTCGCCCGGCTCGGACACCGGGTCGAGGTCATCGGCTCGCAGCCGTACCCCGTGCTCGACGAGGGGTACCCCCGACTCACCCTGACCGAGCTGCCCAGCCTCGACCTCTATCGCCAGCCCGACCCCTTCCGCACCCCCAGGCGGGACGAGTACCGGGACTGGATCGACGCCCTGGAAGTCGCCACGATGTGGACCGGCGGCTTTCCCGAGCCGCTGACCTTCTCCCTCCGCGCCCGCCGCCATCTGCGCGCCCGGCGCGGTGCGTTCGACGTCGTCCACGACAACCAGACCCTCGGCTACGGTCTGCTGGGAGACATCGGCGCGCCCCTGGTCACCACCATCCACCACCCCATCACCGTCGACCGGCAGCTGGAGCTGGACGCGGCCGAGGGCTGGAAGCGCCGCTACTCGGTGCGCCGCTGGTACGCCTTCACCCGGATGCAGAAGCGCGTCTCGCGCCGGCTGCCCTCGGTCCTCACCGTCTCCGGCAGCTCCCGGCAGGAGATCGTCGACCACCTCGGCGTCCGCGACGACCGCGTGCACGTGGTCCACATCGGCGCCGACACCGATCTGTTCGCGCCGAATCCGGCCGTGCCCGAGGTGCCGGGCCGGATCGTCACCACCTCCAGCGCCGACGTACCGCTCAAGGGGCTGGTGTTCCTGGTGGAGGCGCTGGCCAAGGTGCGCACCGAGCACCCGGCCGCCCATCTCGTCGTCGTCGGCAAGCGCCCCGAGGAAGGGCCGGTCGCGGCGGCGATCGAACGGTACGGCCTCGAAGACGCCGTCGAGTTCGTCAAGGGCATCTCCGACGCCGAACTGGTCGACCTGATCCGCTCGGCCGAGGTGGCCTGTGTGCCCTCGCTGTACGAGGGCTTCTCGCTGCCCGCCGCCGAGGCCATGGCCACCGGCACCCCGCTGGTCGCCACGACCGGCGGCGCGATCCCCGAGGTAGCCGGCCGCGACGGCGAGACCTGCCTCGCGGTGCCGCCCGGCGACGCGGGCGCGCTGGCCGCCGGGCTGGGCCGGCTGCTGGGGGACACGGAGCTGCGGGTACGGCTCGGCCGCGCCGGCCGCGAGCGGGTGCTACGGCACTTCACCTGGGCCCGCGCCGCCGAGGGCACGGTGGCCCACTACCGCGAGGCCATCGCCCGCGCCGGCCTCTCCCACGCTCGAACAGGGCCGCCGGGGGGCACCCCCACCGCCGCCCCGATTCCCGGCCGCTCCGCGGCCCCAGCAAGCGTTGCAGGCGTCTCTTCCGAAAGCAGGGCCACGTGCTGACCGTCGACTTCTCCCGGTTCCCGCTCGCCCCGGGCGACCGAGTCCTGGACCTCGGCTGCGGGGCCGGCCGGCACGCCTTCGAGTGCTACCGGCGCGGCGCCCAGGTCGTGGCCCTGGACCAGAACGGCGAGGAGATCCGCGAGGTCGCCAAGTGGTTCGCGGCGATGAAGGAGGCCGGGGAGGCACCCGAGGGCGCCACCGCCACGGCCATGGAGGGCGACGCGCTCGCCCTTCCCTTTCCGGACGAGTCCTTCGACGTCGTCATCATCTCCGAGGTGATGGAGCACATCCCCGACGACAAGGGCGTGCTCGCCGAGATGGTCCGCGTGCTCAAGCCGGGCGGCCGTATCGCCGTCACCGTGCCGCGCTACGGCCCGGAGAAGGTCTGCTGGGCACTGTCCGACGCCTACCACGAGGTCGAGGGCGGCCACATCCGCATCTACAAGGCCGACGAACTCGTGGCGAGGATCCGCGAGGCGGGCCTGAAGCCGTACGGCAGCCACCACGCCCACGCGCTGCACTCGCCGTACTGGTGGCTGAAGTGCGCGTTCGGCGTCGACAACGACAAGGCGCTGCCGGTGCGGGCGTACCACAAGCTGCTGGTCTGGGACATCATGAAGAAGCCGCTCGCCACCCGGGTCGCCGAGCAGGCGCTGAACCCGCTGATCGGCAAGAGCTTCGTGGTCTACGCGACCAAGCCGCACCTGCCGCGTCTCACCGAAGAGGCGGCCGCCGAGTGACCACCCCCCGGACAGAACACCTCGTCCTGCCCGGGGTCCTCACCGCCGGGCAGGCCGCCGCGACCGTCCGCGGCATCCTCGCCGAACAGCGGGAGGACGGCGCGATCCCGTGGTTCCGCGGCCACCACCTGGACCCGTGGGACCACACCGAGGCCGCGATGGCCCTGGACGCGGCCGGCGAGCACGAGGCCGCCGAGCGGGCCTACGAGTGGCTGGCCCGGCACCAGAACGAGGACGGCTCCTGGTACGCCGCCTACGCCGACGGCGCCCACGACGAGGTCACCGACCGCGCCCGCGAGTCGAACTTCGTCGCCTACATCGCCGTAGGCGTCTGGCACCACTATCTCTCCACCGGCGACGACACGTTCCTGGACCGCATGTGGCCGTGCGTCTACGCGGCCGTGGAGTGGGTGCTCGCCCTGCAGCAGCCCGGCGGCCAGATCGGCTGGCGCCGCGAGGACGACGGCACGCCCACCGGGGACGCCCTGCTGACCGGCAGCTCCTCGATCCACCACGCGCTGCGCTGCGCGCTCGCCATCGCCGAGCAGCGTGAAGAGCCGCAGCCCGACTGGGAGTTGGCGCTCGGGGGACTCAGGCACGCGATCCGCCGGCACCCGGAGCGCTTCCTCGACAAGGACCGCTACTCGATGGACTGGTACTACCCGGTGCTCGGCGGCGCGCTCACCGGCGAGGAGGCCAGGGCCCGGATAGCGGAGTCCTGGGACCGGTTCGTCGTACCGGACGCAGGCGTGCGCTGCGTGGTCCCCAACCCGTGGGTCACCGGCGGCGAGTCCAGCGAGCTCGCCCTGGCCCTGTGGGCGGTGGGGGAGTCGGACCGCGCCCTGGAGATCCTCCAGTCCATCCAGCACCTGCGTGATCCGGACAGCGGCCTGTACTGGACGGGCTACGTCTTCGAGGACGACGCGATCTGGCCCCGCGAACTGACCACGTGGACGGCCGGCTCCCTGCTCCTCGCCGTCGCGGCGCTGGGCGGCCACGAGGCGACGTGCGCGGTCTTCGGCGGGGAGCGTCTGCCGGCCGGCCTGGACACCGACTGCTGCGGCTAGCCCGCACGGCTCAGTGCCGGTGTATCCGGTTGGCGATGGCGTGGCCCACGAACAGGTACACCACCGCGGCCAGGCCGTAGCCCGCGACCACCCTCGCCCAGGCCTCGTTGAACGTGAACAGGTCGTGGGACCATCCCGCCAGCCAGGCGGCGGCGTGGTGGACGAACTGGACCAGGCTGTTGGCACGGTTGGCGTCCAGCAGGTACATCAGGATCCACAGGCCGAGGATCACCGCCATGACGTCGGCGACGACCGCGATGACCGTTCCGGCCTGATTGGCACCGTTACGATATCGAGGGGACATACCTTCCGGATTGCCGGGCGGCGAGCGGTGAAACCCGAACGGCGGCGCCGGAGTGGCGGTACCCGGCCGTCCCGGGTGAGGCTGCCGGAGGAAGCAGTCCGCTCGGGGAGGACACGTCCGGAGGACCCCGTGCCCGTACCGATACGGCGCCTCGTGGTGGCGCTCACGCTGAGCTGCGCCCTGCTGGCCGGTTCCACAGCCTGTGGCAGCAGCGAGAAGACCAGTACGAAGGACACCGCGGCGGTCCAGGCCGCCGCCGCCGACACCCCCAGCCCGACCCCCAGCCCGACCACCTCCGCCGAACGGCAGAAGTTCGCCAAGGCCCGGTTCGTGGCGAACGCGGGCCTCGCGGCGGGCGCGACCTACCAGTGGATCGTGAAGCCCTGGAAGGCGGGCAAGTTCAAGAAGGGCGCCCACGGCCGCAAGATGACCCTGGTCAAGGCCGGTCTGGCCGGCGCGTTCACCTACAACCGGCTCAAGGCGGCCGTCCGCAACGCCCAGGGCGACCCCTTGCTGTCCAAGGCGCTCGCCCCGCTCAGCGCCGCCATCGAGGGCCTGAAGAACCTGCCGTCCAAGCTCCGCAGCGGCGACGGGAACGCGGCCAACGCCTTCAACGACGTCATCAACAAGGTCAAGGGCGCGGGCAGCAGCGCCGACGCCCCGGTCAAGAACCAGGTGCCCTCGGCGTCCCAGCTGTCCCAGGGCGGCTAGGAGTTCAGCTCCGCCAGCACCCTGAGGCTGTGCGGGTCCGGTGACAGGGCCAGCAGGTCCGTCACCGGGCCGGTGCGCCACAACTCCAGCCGCTCGGCGATGCGTTCACGCGGTCCGACCAGCGAGATCTCGTCGGCGAAGGCGTCCGGCACGGCCAGCACGGCCTCCTCCCGCCGCCCGGCCAGGAACAGCTCCTGGATCCGCCGGGCCTCCTGCTCGTATCCCATGCGCGCCATGAGGTCGGCGTGGAAGTTGCGGGAGGAGTGGCCCATGCCGCCGATGTAGAAGCCGAGCATGGCCTTCACGGGCAGCAGCCCCTCGGCCACGTCGTCGCACACCTTCACCCGGGCCATCGGCGCCACCAGGAACCCCTCCGGCAGCTCGTGCACCACGTCCCCGTACACCTCCGGCCGGCTCGGCGCCCAGTACAGCGGCAGCCAGCCGTCGGCGACACGGACGGTCTGGGCCACGTTCTTCGGGCCCTCGGCGCCGAGCAGCACGGGCAGGTCCGGACGCAGCGGATGGGTGATGGACTTCAGCGGCCTGCCGAGCCCGGTGCCGTCCGGCCCCCGGTACGGCAGTGGATGGAACCGCCCGCCGGACGCCACCGGCGCCTCCCGCCGCAGCACCTGCCGTACGACGTCCACGTACTCCCGGGTGGCGGTCAGCGGCGACTTCGGGAACGGGCGGCCGTACCAGCCCTCCACCACCTGTGGCCCGGACAGCCCCAGCCCGAGCATCATCCGCCCGCCGGAGAGGTGGTCCAGGGTGAGCGCGTGCATCGCGGTGGCGGCCGGCGAGCGGGCGGCCATCTGGGCAACGGCCGTCCCCAGCCGGATCCTTGAGGTCCGCGCGGCGATCCAGGTCAGCGGGGTGAAGGCGTCCGAGCCCCAGGACTCCGCCGTCCACACCGAGTGGTACCCGAGCCGCTCCGCCTCCCGGGCGAGCGGCACATGACCGGCGTCCGGGCCGCGTCCCCAGTAGCCGAGTGCGAGACCGAGCCGCATGCGCCTGCCTCCTGACGAACCGTCAGTTCACTGCCGGGAGGCGACTGTACGACAACGGCCCCCCGCCCGGAAGGGCGAGGGGCCGTGCGCGACGCTGTGCGGGGCTCAGCCGCGCTGGATGCCGGAGGTGTCCTGGAGCACACCGCGGCGGCCGTCCTGGGTCTGCGCGACCAGCGCGGCACCGCGCTGCTCGACGGCCAGGTACCAGGTGCCCGGCGCCAGTTCGGCGATCGGGGTCGGCGAGCCGTCCTCGGCGAACAGCGGACGGGTCACCGGCACGGCGAACCAGAACGGCGAGAAGTCCCCGGCGGGCGGCTGCGCGGCCGCCGGAGCACCCTGCGGGGCAGGCTGCTGCCCGAACGGCTGACCCGGCTGCGGCTGGGCCCCGTACGGCTGGCCCGGCTGCGGCTGGGCACCCGGGTAGCCGTAACCACCGGGCGGCTGGGCGCCGTAGGGCTGCGGGGCGACCGGCTTGGGGGCCGGGAGGAGGGCGGCCTGCAGCGGCGGGGAGAGCGGGGTGGCGATGGCGGCACCCGCGAGAACCAGAGCGGCGATGAGACCGAGGATGAGACCGGCGCCGGCGTCCACACCGTCGGGCACGTCGATCAGTGTCCACAGCAGCGCCCAGGCCGCCAGGACCGGGAACGCGGCGCCGACCTGTCCGAGGTCGAGCCCGAGCACCTTGCGGGGCTGCGGCAGGCACCGGTTGACGACGATGAGGACGGCACCGATCACCGCGCCCATGTAGATACCCAGGCCCGTACCCAGGCTGTCCCAGGCGTTCCGGCTCTCGCTGGTGCCGAAGCCGGAGAAGCTCTCGAAAGTGAGGAACGACGCGATGAACAGCACCACCGCTGCTCCGATCACCACGCCGTCGCCTCTAGTGAGGGAGCGGATATTCACTTCAGGTCCTTCGTAGGTCGTCTCGTCGTCGGTAGACACTACCGTCCGCAAGATCCGGCTGTCCGGTCGGTTCCGCCCGTCGGTCACGAACCGCGCAGGAAACTCACGATTCCCTCAGAGATCCCTTGCGCGGCCTTCTGCCGCCAGGCGCCGCTGGTCAGCAGTGCCGCGTCCTTGCTATCGCGCATGTTGCCGCACTCGATGAACACCTTCGGAACCGTTGACAGATTGAGACCGCCCAGGTCCGTACGTGTGACGAGACCGGTACCGTTCCCGAGGTAGTTGGACGGCGGCTCCCCGGTGTCGCGCACGAAGTTCCCGGCGATGCGCACCCCGAGGTCGTGCGAGGGCCCGACGATCGGCCGGGTGTCGGCGGCACCGGCGTGCACGGAGCCCGGCAGGATGACATGGAAGCCGCGGTTGCCCTCCGCCGAACCGTCGGCGTGGATCGAGATCGCCGCGTCGGCGTGGGCGTCGTTGCCGATCCGGGCCCGCTCGTCCACGCAGGGCCCCCAGGCCGGGCTGTCGCCGTCGTGGGTCAGCTTCACCGTGGCGCCCTGCTCCTCCAGCAGCGTGCGCAGCCGGTGGGCGACGTCCAGGGTGAACCGGGCCTCGGTGTACCCGTCGTTGGTGGACGTCCCGGTGGTGTCGCACTCCTTGAAGTTGGTGCCGATGTCCACCTTGCGGTCGATCTCGGCCGTGTGCTGGAAGTTGCCCGGGTTGTGCCCCGCGTCGATGACGACGACCTTGCCCTTGAGCGGGCCGGACGCGGAACTCCCCGAGGGCTGCTTGCCGTCGTCCGTCGCGGAGGGGGAAGGGGAAGCCGGGTGACCGGACGGGGAGGGCACGGCGGACGTACCGGACGCCGGGGCGGCGGAGGCCGTACGGTCCGCGCCGCCGCTGCCGGCACCCCCGCCCACCTCCTCGTACACCACCCAGCCGAGCAGCGCACCGGGCACCAGCGCGGCGAGCGCCACGGTCAGCGGGCCGCGCCGGGGCCGGCGCGGCTGCGGGGGATCGAACTCCGGGCCTAGGTACGACACGTCTGCGACTCTAACCGGGGCCTCAGATCCCCGCTTCCGTTCGCCGCAGGACGCGCAGGGAGCCGGTCACCGAGACCTCCGTGAACGCCCCGGACCCAAGTGCCCGCAGGTACACGCGGTACGGCGCCTGCCCGGTGAACTCGTCCTCGGGCTCCGGGAAGACGTCGTGGATGACCAGCAGTCCGCCTTCGGCCACATGGGGCGCCCAGCCCTCGTAGTCGGCGCCCGCGTGCTCGTCGGTGTGCCCGCCGTCGACGAAGACGAGACCGAGCGGGGAGTTCCAGATGGCCGCGATCTGCGGCGAGCGGCCCACGAGGGCGACCACGTGCTCCTCCAGGCCCGCCTTGAACAGGGTCCGCCGGAAGGCCGGCAGGGTGTCCATCAGCCCGACCTCGGGGTCGACGGTCTCGGGGTCGTGGTAGTCCCACCCGGGCTGCTGCTCCTCACTGCCCCGGTGGTGATCGACGGTCAGCGCGGTGACGCCCGCCTCCCGGGCGGCGTCGGCGAGCAGCACGGTGGACCGCCCGCAGTACGTCCCGACCTCCAGCAGGGGCAGCCCCAGCCGCCCCGCCTCCACGGCGGCCTCGTACAGCGCCAGCCCCTCGTCCACGGGCATGAACCCCTTGGCCGCCTCGAACGCGGCCAGGATCTCGGGCTTGGGGGCGCTGGCGGGCATGGGCGGCCTTCCGGTCGTACGACTGTTCCAGCCGCCCATGCTGCCGCACCCCCGGCCGCTTTTCGACAGGGGGTGCGTTTCATGGGGGCGCGGGAACTGCGCGCATGGCCATGACGGGGGTCAGCCGCCAGACGAGAGACCCCCGAGCTCTAGGCGCTCACAGTCTCCCCGGGCAACGAAAGATCCAGCTCGACAGCCCGCGGCTCACCCGAATGCGTGGCGGAAGACGCATGCGGCCCATGGCCGGAGGCCTTCGCGGCGAGCACGTACGCGCCCTGCGCCGGCACCGCGAGCGCATAGCTGCCGTCCTCGTCGGAGACGGCCGCCCCGGCCTGCCGGCCCCGCCGGTCGATCAGCGTGACCTTGGCCCGGGCGACCGGAACACCGTCGGCACCGAGCACCCGGCCCCGGAATCCCCGCAGCACCTCTTCGGCCCGCTCCAGCGAGGCGTCCTCCTCGCTGCTGGCCCGCAGCTGCGTGTGCTGCTGCCCCGGCCTGGAGGCCTTCGGCAGGAACAGCGCGAGCAGCAGGCCCACCGCCACGGCGGCCGTGGCGATCAGGAAGGACACCCGGAACCCGTGCATGGTCGGGATCGCGATGCCGCCGACGTTGTTCGCCGTGTTGGCGAGCACCATGCCGATGACGGCACTGGACACCGACGTTCCGATGGACCGCATCAGCGTGTTGAGGCCGTTGGCCGCGCCGGTCTCCGAGGCCGGGACCGCGCCGACGATCAGGGCGGGCAGCGAGGAGTAGGCGAGGCCGATACCCGCGCCGAGGACCACGGAGGTGACGATCGTCTGCCAGGCCGCGTCCATCAGGCCGAGCCCGCCGCCGTAGCCGATCGCGATGATCAGCAGGCCGATGATGAGGGTGACCTTCGGGCCGTACTTGGCGGACAGCCGGGCGTACACCGGAGCCGTGAACATCATCGTCAGGCCCAGCGGGGCCACGCACAGACCGGCGACGACCATGGACTGGCCCAGGCCGTAGCCGGTGGCCTTCGGCAGCTGGAGCAGCTGGGGCAGGACCAGGGAGACGACGTAGAACGCCACGCCGACCATGATCGACGCGAGGTTGGTGAACAGGACGGCCGGGCGCGCGGTGGTGCGCAGGTCGACCAGCGGCGCACGGTGGCGCAGCTCGAACAGGCCCCACAGCAGGAGGACCACGACCGAGGCGGCGAACAGGCCGAGTGTCGTACCCGAGGACCAGCCCCAGTCGCTGCCCTTGGTGATGGGCAGCAGGAGCAGCACCAGGCCGGTCGACAGGCCCAGCGCGCCCAGCAGGTCGAAGGAGCCCTCCGCCCGCATCGGGGACTCGGGAACGACGACGAGCGTGAGGACGATGGCGAGAACGCCGAGGCCGGCGGCACCGTAGAACAGGGCGTGCCAGTTGGTGTGCTGTGCGACCAGGGCCGCGGCGGGCAGCGCGAGGCCGCCGCCGACGCCGATCGAGGAGCTCATCAGGGCCATCGCCGAGCCGAGCTTCTCGCGCGGCAGCATGTCGCGCATGAGGCCGATGCCGAGCGGGATCGCGCCCATGGCGAAGCCCTGGAGGGTACGGCCGACGATCATGGTGAGCAGTTCGCTGGTGAGCGCGCTGACCAGGGCGCCGACCACCATCACGGCGAGGCTGAGGATCAGCATCCGGCGCTTGCCGTAGAGGTCGCCGAGCCGGCCCATGATCGGGGTGGCGACGGCGCCGGACAGGAGGGTCGAGGTGAGGACCCAGGTGGCGTTGGAGGGCGCGGTGTGCAGCAGCTGCGGCAGGTCCTTGATGACCGGCACGAGCAGCGTCTGCATCACCGCGACGACGATGCCCGCGAAGGCGAGCACCGGGACCACGGCGCCGCCCGCTCTCCGGGCCGGCTGGTCGGTCGTCGTGTGGGTCATGGAGTCGAGGCCTCCCCGTAGGAATAAGTGCTCGGTGAACCTCGTATGCGCAGGCAACTATTCCGTTGCTTCGGGCCTCTAATGAATCCTTGACCAGCTCATGGGTTTCTGATCTGGTGTCAGGGTCTGGTGGGTTAGTGAAACACGTTCTAGTGTGCGCGCCATGAAGGCCTATGTCGCCGGGGTCGGGATGACCAGGTTCGAGAAGCCCGAGACCCGTTCATGGCAGTACTGGGACATGGTGCGGGAAGCGGGGGCGGCGGCGCTGCAGGATGCGGGCGTTGCCTATACGGACGTGGAACAGGTTCCCGTCGGCTACTGCTTCCAGCCCTCCACCGCCGGACAGCGCGCCGCCTACGAACTCGGACTGACCGGCATCCCCGTCTACAACGTCAACAACAACTGCGCGACCGGCTCGACCGCGCTGATGCTGGCCCGGCAGTTCGTCGAGGGCGGCGCCGCGGACTGCGTACTGGCACTGGGCTTCGAGAAGATGAAGAAGGGCGCGCTGGGCGGGGGAGCCGACGGCGGAGCCCGCGGCGGAGCCGCTGATGACCGGAGCGCCGTGTCGCCCGTCGCCCGGCACTACGGCATCATGGCCGCCCGGCACGGCTTCGAGCCCGCCCCGCCGACCGCACAGATCTTCGGCGACGCGGCCCGCGAGCACATGGAGAGGTACGGCACGACCGAGGCCCAGCTCGCCGCGGTCGCCGCCAAGAACCACCGGCACTCCGCGCACAACCCCTACGCCCAGTTCCGGGACGTGTACGACGTCGCCGGCGTCCTCGCCTCCCGCACGGTCCACCGGCCGCTCACCAAGCTCCAGTGCTCGCCGACCTCGGACGGCGCGGCGGCCGCGGTCGTGGTGTCGGAGCGGTTCGCTTCGCGGCGCGGGCTCACCGGTCTCGTGGAGATCGCCGGGCAGGCCATGACCACGGACACCGAGGAGTCCTTCGCGTCCGGCTCCTGCATCGACGTCGTCGGGCAGCCCATGTCCAGGGCGGCCGCCCGGCAGGCCTACGAGCGCGCCGGGCTCGGCATCGAGGACGTGGACGTCATCGAGCTGCACGACTGCTTCTCGGTCAATGAACTGCTGACGTACGAGGCGCTCGGCATGTGCGCCCCCGGGGAGTCCGGGAAGCTCGTCGAGTCCGGCGCGACGACGTACGGCGGCCGCTGGGTGGTGAACCCGTCGGGCGGACTGATCTCCAAGGGGCATCCGCTGGGCGCGACCGGCCTGGCCCAGACCGCCGAGCTGGTGTGGCAGCTGCGCGGCACGGCGGGGGAGCGGCAGGTGCCGGGCGCGCGCGTGGGGCTCGCGCACAACATCGGGCTGGGCGGCGCGGCGGTGGTGACGGTGCTGCGCGCGCTCTGATCCGCAGGCGTTCCGCTGATCTGCGGGCGGCACACTGATCCGCAAGACGGTCCGGCTGATCCGCAGGCCGGACCGGCCTGCGGTCTAGGCCGCACGACCTAGGCACCCGTGGTCCGAAATGCTGATGCAAGGACCGTAACCGGGTTGAGAGCATGACACCCATGCTGGAAGCCGCCGACACCACACCCCTCATATCCCGCCGTACGGCCGCGCCGACCTGGCTGGTGGTGGCGCTCGCCTGCGCCGGACAGTTCCTGGTCGTCCTCGACGTGTCGGTGGTGAACGTCGCCCTGCCGTCCATGCGGACCGGCCTCGGGCTGACCGCGTCCGGCCTGCAGTGGGTGGTGAACGCGTACGCCATCGCCTTCGCCGGTTTCATGCTGCTCGGCGGCCGGGCCGGCGACCTGTACGGACGCAAGCGGATGTTCCTCGTCGGCCTCGGCCTGTTCACGCTGGCCTCGCTGGGCGGCGGCCTCGCCCAGGAGGGCTGGCAGCTGCTGCTGGCGCGGGCCGTGCAGGGACTGGGCGCGGCGGTGCTGGCCCCCTCGACACTGACCCTGCTGACCTCCGCGGTGCCGGAGGGCGCGGCGCGGGCGCGCGCGATCGCCACCTGGACCGCGGTCGGCGCCGGTGGCGGGGCCGCGGGCGGACTGGTCGGCGGGGTGCTCGTGGACGTGCTCTCCTGGCGCTGGGTGCTGCTGATCAACGTGCCGGTGGGCGCGCTGGTGCTGGCCGGCTCGGCGCTCTGGCTCACCGAGAGCCGGGCCGGCGACCGGCGGCGCCTGGACCTGCCGGGCGCCCTGCTGGTCACGGCGGGCCTCGCGACCCTCGCCTACGGCATCTCGCAGACCGAGGCCGAGGGCTGGACGGCCGCCGCCACGCTCCTCCCGCTGTTCGCCGGGCTGGCGCTCATCGCCCTGTTCCTGCTGGTCGAGGCGCGTACGGCGGCCCCGCTGATGCCGCTCGGCCTGCTGCGGCTGCGCTCGGTCGCCTCGGCCAACGCGGCGATGTTCCTCTCCGGCTCGGCCATGTTCTGCATGTGGTACTTCATGACCCTGTACGCCCAGAACGTCCTCGGCTACACGCCGCTGGAGGCCGGGGTCGCCCTCGTGCCCAGCTCGCTGTCCGTGGTCGTCGGCTCCAAGCTGGCGCCGCGCCTGATGCGGCTCGCGGGCCCGCGGACCGTGGCGGTACTGGGCACGCTGGTCGCCACGGCCGGCTTCGGCTGGCAGTCGACGATGAGCGCGCACGCGGCGTACGTCACCTCGATCATGATCCCGGGGATGCTGATGATGCTCGGCGCGGGCCTCGCGGCCACCCCGCTCGCCTCCCTGGCCACGTCCGGGGCGGCACCGGGCGAGGCCGGTGTGGTGTCGGGGCTGGTCAACACCTCGCGCACGATGGGCGGTTCGCTCGGGCTCGCCGTGATGTCGACCGTCGCCGCGGCCGGCACGGGCAGCGGCCACGGCCCCGAGGCGCTGACCGACGGCTACGCGCTGGCCTTCCGCAGCAGTACGGCGGTGCTGCTGGGCGGGGCGGTGCTGATGCTGCTGTGGCTGCCGCGGAAAATTTCCTCGACGTGAGGCAACGGTCCGGGCCGCCCATGGACTCCTTCTGACATCTAGGAGGTGCCCATGGGGGACGGGAAGCAGGCTCGGAACGAGGCGTTCCAGAGCTTCATGGTCGGCCGCTGGCCGCGGCTGATGCGTACGGCATTTCTCCTCACGGGGGAGCAGCACGCCGCCGAGGACCTGGTCCAGTCGACGCTCGAGCGGGTCTATGTGTCCTGGCGCAGGGTCGGCGCCGCCGACGATCCCGAGGCGTACGTACGGCGCGTGATGATCAACCTGCACGCGCGCAAGCACAGAAGAAGGCTCAAGGAGTTCCTGGCTCCGAAGGACGACTCGGGCCTGGTGCACGAGATCGCCGACGCGGGGGACCGGATCGCGCAGGCCGACGACCGCGGCGCGCTGCTCAAGGCGCTCGCCCAACTGCCCGTGCGGCAGCGGGAGGCGGTGGTCCTGCGCTACTGGGAGGACCTGACGGAGACCCAGGCGGCGGAGGCGATGGGCTGCTCGGTCGGCACGGTGAAGAGCAACGCGGCCAAGGGCATCGCGAAACTGCGCGCCATACCGGGTCTGGCCGAGACGGTGACGCATGGAGGGCGGAAGTGATGAGCGCGGACAGGGAGAGCCACGACATGAACGGGATGACCGACATGACGCACACGGACATCGCCCTCCTCCTCGCGGACGCCGCGGACGAGGCCGAGATCGGCATAGCCCCCGTCCAGGCGGTCATCCGCGGCGGCCGCCGGCGCAGAGCCCGCCGCTGGGCGGTGGCAGCGGCCACGACACTGGTGCTGGCGGGGTCGACGGGGGTGACACTGGCGGTGACCGGGCTGCCCGGCCACACCGACCGCAATGCGGCCGTGGCGGCCGAGCCGTCCACCCCCGAGGCCCGGCATGTGTACGTTCCGCAGGTCACGGAGGTGGCCCGCGGGACGGACCACGGCAAGAGCTGGCGTGTGGTCGTCTCCGTGTGGGGAGCGCCGCGGGACGCGTCGGAGGCGGCCGTGCAGCTGGCCGCGATGCGCAGGTACGGCATCGAGTCGGCCGCGCTTCCCGACCACCGGCACCTGGTCGGCATGACCTCGTACTACTCGGGCCTCTACTACGGCGACAACCCGCTCAGAACGATCATTTTCAACACGGTGAAGAAGTGGGAGCCCGAGACGGGCATGAGCCTGATGTCGGGGGCACTCCCCCTGGGCAGGGCGAACTCCGACGGCCCCGAGCGGCTCGTGGTGGGCGCGGTCGCCATCACCGCCCGGCAGGTCAGGTGCGGTTGGAAGGACGGCACCAGCACCGTGGTCGAGCCCCAGGCGGTGGCCGGTTCGCCGGTGGAGTGGTTCGCCTGCACGGCCCCGGAGGGGACGGCCTACCAGAGCGCGGAGGTGATCCAGTAGCCCACGGCCACACGCTGCCGGCCGCGTTCTCGCCGGATGCGGCCCCGCGGCTCACCGACCGGGCCCGGCATCTCAGCGGTGCCGGCGCCGGTCAGGCGCCCCTGTGGGCGGGGGCGGGGGCGGGGGCGGAGAGGATGGCGGGTGAGCCGGAGGCGGGGGCGGCGGTGGGGCCGGCCGGCTCCGCAGCAGCGGGATCGGCGCGTGCAGGTGCCAGAGGCCGGGCAGATCAAGCTTGCCCTGCCGCTCCGCCAGGGTGATCTGCTGGACGCCGAGTCGTCCCTCCAGCACGCACTCCCCGCTGCGTACGGCGACCAGGTGGGCGTCGCGGACGACCGCGACCAGCCCGGATATCCGGAAGACCAGCGTGAGTTCCACGTCCAGCGTGCCGACCTTCGCGCCGTCCAGGAACACGTCGACGTAGGGACGGTGGCTGGAGGTGACCTGATGGCTCGCGAGCGCGAGAACCTCCTCGCTGCCCGGGGTCTCACGGGTGCGACGCGCGGCGGCGGTGAGGGCGGCGTGTTTGCGCCAGCCGCCCGCGGCCACGTCGAAGAGGTCCTGGCCGAGGAAGGAGTCGACGGCGGAGGCCAGTTCGCGCTCGACGGCCTGGTCGGCCGCGGCCGTCAGGGGGCGGGCTCCGCCCAGGAGCGCTCGGGCCGTCCCGCCGCTGTGAAGCGGGTCGACCAGGACGTCGCCCGAGTCGGGGCCCTCCCGGCCGAGCAGGAAGGCCCTGACCGTGAAAGGTTCTGACGCGGGAGTCGTGGTCATCGAGTCACCTCATTCGAGGCTCTGGTCGCCCGGATCCGCGTGGGGTTCGAGCCGTACCGTTCGGTTCACCGAACCGGTGTCCCGCTGCTCGTGGAGGTCGGCCGTCCCGGCCCCGGGGCGCGGTGCCGTGCGGATGTGCTGGCGCACCCAGCGTGGACCGGGGTGCCGGTGGTTCAGCAGGAACGACGTGGCGGCCAGCGCGAGCAGCACGGCGGCGAACGCGGACGGTCCGACGATCCATCCGACGGGCGTCGGCGTGCCGTCGGTTCCGTCGGTGCTCGTGCCGTCGGTCGGGCTGGTGCTTCCGTCGGCGGTCGGTCCCGGACCCGTCACCGTGAACCCGGCTGCGACGCTCGTGCCGGAGCCCGCTGTGCAGGCGGCCCGTACGGTGTGCGTCGCTCGGGGAGCGTCCGCCGGGACCTGGAAGTCGGTTGCGAAGGTGCCGTCGTCCGAGACCGCGGTGACGGCGAGTGTGGTGTTGTCGTCCCAGGCCACGTCCACGCTCGGGCAGTTGAATCCGGAACCTGTCGCCGTGACCGCCGTTCTCGACTCGCCTGCGGTGGGATCGAGGACGAGCACGGGGCGTCCCTTGTCGCCGGGCAGCACCGTGAACGTCGCCTCGGCGTGCACGTCTCTGTGGCGGGCGCAGGTTGCCGTCATGGGGTAGTCGCCCGGAGCGGCGTCGTCGGTGATCCGGAGTTCCTTCTCGAACGTGCCCGTGCCGGGGGAGACGCGCACCCTGGCGTGGATCTGGCCGTTGGTCGAGAGTTCAACCGTGTCGGGTTTCCCGCTCGGGACGCAGTCCTCGAAACCGGCGCCGTGAACACGCAGGGACGTGCCGGGCCGGCCCTCGGAAGGGTTCAGTGCGATCAACGGACGGTGGTGCGAGGGCGTTGTCACGCTTCCGCTGTCGGTCGTCGTCACCGTGAACGTTCCGCTGCCGACGACCACGAGTCTGCCGTAGGCGCAGCCCGCGGTCACGGAGTGGGGGCCGACGCCGGCTGTGTCCGGCACCTGGAATTCGGCGCTGCCGGTCCCGTCCGTCACGGACGGCGTGAAGGGCAGGTCGTGGCCGTCCCACGTCAGGTAGGTGATGGTGCCGGGTGCGTGGGTGTCACGGTGACGCACCCCGCGGACATCCGTGGGACCGGACGGGGGCGTGGTCGGGCCGGTGGGGTTGGGGGTCGTGGTGGTGGGACCGGTGGTGTCGGCGGGGCTGGTCGATCCGGGCGTGATCACGAGACAGCTCTCGAACCCGACGTGAACGCCGGTCCCCGGCGGCCCCTCGGACGGGCTGAGGGTGATCGACAGGCCTTCCCCGGTCGCGGCCGGTGCCGAGAACGCCGTCGGAGTCCGCGCGATCGCGATGCTCGCAAGGACCGCGATCAGCCAGCGCAGGAGGAATCGCACGGAGGACGACATGAGCTGGGGAGCGGAGCAGGGGAGGTGACGAGGATGCGATGGGGCACGAGGCCTGGCCCGTCCGCTGCCGCCCCTGCCATTCTCCTCCGTCGCACCGCTCTTCGCTCGCCGTCGGGCGACGAGCACCGGAGCCGGATCAAGACCCGCTCACAGCCACCCCTGCTGCCGGGCCTCCCGTACCGCCTCCGCCCGGTTGCGGGTGCCCGTCTTGCCGATCGCGGAGGACAGGTAGTTGCGGACGGTGGACTCGGACAGATGCAGCTTGCCGGCGATGTCGGCGACGGTCGCCCCGTCCACGGACGCCTTCAGCACATCGCACTCACGGACCGTCAGCGGACTGGGCCCGGCGCTGAGCGCGGCGGCGGCCAGCGCGGGGTCGACGACGGTCTCTCCGGTGAGCACACGCCGGATCGCCGCGGCCAGTTCCTCCACGGGCCCGTCCTTGACGAGGAACCCGGCCGCCCCGGCCTCCATGGCCCGGCGCAGATAGCCGGGCCGGCCGAAGGTGGTGAGGATCAGCACCCGGCAGTCGGGCGCCTGCTCCCGCAGCTCGGCCGCCGCGTCCAGCCCGCTGATGCCCGGCAGCTCGATGTCCAGCAGCGCCACGTCCGGCCGGTGGGTGAGCACGGCGTCCACGATGCCGTCGCCCGAGCCCAGTTGGGACACCACCTCGATGTCCTCCTCCAAACCGAGCAGCAGAGCGAGCGCACCCCGCATCATGCCCTGGTCCTCGGCGAGCAGAACCCGAATCGACTTGCCGGTCCGGTGCTCCCGGGGCATCTCGTTCATGCGCTCAGATTACGGCCGGAAACCCCGGCCCACGCAGCGCCCGCTCGGGCGGGAGCGGCCCGGTGGTCTGCCGGCTGTTGCCAGTGGCGCGGGCAGCCGCCGTCGATTAAAGACTTGGCATTGTCCGATGCGGCGGGGGTTGACGGTCTCCGGCGGTACTCAAACAATCGCCCCTGCATTTCCAGGAATCCATGCAATTTCCACCGACGAATAGGTTCGGTATTTCGATCGAACGACGTCCGAAATATCGAACGAGAGAGTCCGAGAGAATCCGAGGTGCCCCGTGCCCATGAGCTCCCCCCACATCCGCCCCCGGCGGCTGAGAAGCGCCGCCCTGTCCGTGCTCGCCGTCTGCGCGACCCTCGCCGCGCTGCTGCTCGGCGCCGGCGCTCCCCAGGCCGCCGCCGCGAGTTCGCTGCCCTGTGACGTCTACGGCGCCGCAGGCACCCCCTGCGTCGCCGCGCACAGCCTGGTGCGGGCGCTGTACTCCGCGTACAACGGCCCGCTCTACCAGGTGCAGCGAGCCTCGGACGGGGCCACGAAGGACATCGGGCTGCTGGCCGCCGGCGGATACGCCAACGCCGCCGCCCAGGACTCCTTCTGCTCCGGCACGACCTGCATCATCACCAGGATCTACGACCAGTCCTCCCGCCACAACGACCTCACCGTCGAGGGTGCGGGCGGGGCCGGCAAGGCCGATGTCGGGGCGCCCGCCGACGCGCTGCCGGTGACCGTGGGCGGCCACCAGGTGTACGGCCTGGAGATCTCCGCCGGCATGGGCTACCGGGACAACACCACCTCCGGCGTCGCCACCAACGGCGCTGCCGAGGGGATGTACATGGTGACCTCCGGCACCCACGTCAACGGCGCCTGCTGCTTCGACTACGGCAACGCCGAGACCAACAACAAGGACACCGGCAACGGCCACATGGACGCCATCAACTTCGGCACCGAGTGCTGGTTCTCCCCCTGCTACGGGCAGGGCCCCTGGGTGCAGGCCGACCTGGAGAACGGGCTGTTCCAGTCCGACGCCGGATACAGCAAGAACTCCTCGAACACCGGCACCGGCCCCCTGCCGTTCGTGACCGCGCTGCTCAAGAACAACGGCCAGAACCATTTCGCGCTCAAATGGGGGAATGCGCAATCCGGTGGGCTGACGACCACCTATTCCGGAGGTGAGCCGACCAGGAGCGGATACTCGCCCATGCACCAGGAGGGCGCGATCGTCCTCGGCACCGGCGGCGACAACAGCAACGGCTCCATCGGCTCCTTCTTCGAGGGCGTCATGACCTCCGGCATCCCGACCGACGCCGCCGACAACGCCGTCCAGGCCGACATCGTCTCCGTCGGCTACGGCGGCGCGACCGGCAGCACCGGCACGCTCGGCGCCGGCTCCGAGATCTCGCTGCGCGCCACCACCTCCTGCTGCACCGGTGACTACGTCCGCCACCAGAACAACGCCGGCGTCGTCTCCGCCATCACCTCCAGCAGCTCCAGCGTGGACAAGAACGACGCCACCTGGATCGTGCGCAAGGGACTCGCCGACAGCTCCTGCGTCTCCTTCGAGTCGCGCAACTACCCCGGCGACTACCTGCGCCACTTCAACTTCAAGCTCTACCGCCAGCCCATGGACGGCACCGCCCTGTTCCGCGCCGACGCCACCTTCTGCCCGCAGACCGGCAAGAGCGGCACCGGCACCTCGTTCGCCTCGTACAACTACCCGACGAGATACCTGCGCCACTACGACTACAACCTGTACATAGCGAGCGACGGCGGCTCCAACGACTTCGACAGCAGCACGTCCTGGACCGACGACGTCACCTGGGCGGTCAGCTCGCCCTGGGCGCCGTAGCCTCCGCCTTCGCGAACTGCGCCGACTGCACCGGGAGTTCGGCGGTCACCGCGAAACCGCCGCGCGGCGACGGGCCGGCCGTGAGCGAGCCGCCCGCCGCCGCGAGGCGCTCGGTGAGCCCCTTCAGCCCGGTGCCGCCGATGCCCTGCCGGGGCCGGCTGACCGCCCTGCCGCTGCCGTTGTCGGTGACGGTGAGCCGGACCTGCTCGGCGCCGCTCTCGACGGTGATCTCACAGCGGCGCGCGTCGCTGTGCCGCACCACGTTCGTCACCGCCTCACGCACCACCCAGCTCAGCAGCGCCTCCGTCTGCGGTTCGAGCGGCGCCCCCGACTGCCGTACCACCGCCTCCACACTCGCCGCCGACAGTGCCGAACGGGCCCGGGTCAGCTCGGTGGCCAGGCTGCCCTCCCGGTAGCCGGTCACCGCCTCGCGGATCTCGGTGAGCGCCTGCCGGCCCACCGACTCGATGTCCGTGATCTGGCCCAGCGCCGCGTCCATGTCGCGCGGAGCCAGCCGCCGGGCCGCCTCCGACTTCACCACGATCACCGACAGCGTGTGCCCGAGCAGGTCGTGCAGATCCCGGGAGAAGCGCAGCCGCTCCTTCTCCACCGCGCGCCGGGCCAGTTCCTCGCGGGCGGCGCGCAGTTCCCGTACGGCCTCGGACAGGCCGAGGATCGCGGCGGTCACCATGCTGGACAGGAAGGTGGCGTAGCCGATGTTCGTCGCGTCCTCCCAGTCGCCCCGCACGGCGGAGACACTGGCCGCGTACACCGTCAGCAGCAGACCCGTGCGGCCCAGCCACGGCCCGCGCAGGGCGGCGCCCACGGCGAGGCCGAGCAGCGGGAAGAACATCAGCCAGTTGCCGCCGTAGCCGAGGGCGAGGCCCGTGGTCACCAGGGCCATGAGGAGCAGCGCCACCCGGGTGGAGGCGGCCGCCCGCCTCTCGCGGTCGAAGGAGCGGAAGGTGACGTAGATGTACAGGGAGTTGAAGGTGATCAGGCCCAGGCCGCCGACCCATGGGTTGGGGGTCTTGCCCTGGAGCAGATTGGAGAAGGACCCCATCCCCATCAGCAGCCAGGGCAGCAGGGCGAAGCCGGTGGGCGGCGGGCCCGGATGGTCGACGTCCGGCGCCCTGCCGTTCTTCCGGGCCGCCCGTTGCGCGGCCTTGAAGCGCTCGTGCTCGGCCCGCCACTGGCGCCGCTCGGCCCGAAAGGCCTGTAGCTGGCACCGAACTCCCCATACCCATGTCATGTCTGTGTTTCCCCCGGTCAGATGGTCCCCGCGCGACGGCGGTACGACAGCACAGCGTACGAACCGAACAGAACGAGCCAGGCCGTCAGCACGATGATGGCACCGGCCCCCGGTGCGTGCCCCTCGGATACGGCGGTGCCCAGCCGGGCGAACCGATGGGTGGGGGCGTACGCCGACAGGGCCTGCAGCCAGCCGGGAAAGAGGCTGATCGGGAACCACACCACCAGCTCGCCCACGGTGACCCGGGGCGCCGGCCGGGCGTCCTGGAGCATCGCAGCAGGCCGATCGCGGTCGACTTGCCGGCGCCGTTGCGGCCCAGCAGCGCCACCGTCTCCCCGCGCCCGATCCGCAGGTCCACCCCGTCCACGGCGCGCACCGCGCCGTACGTCTTGACCGCCCCCGTGAAGGACACGGCGGTGTTCTCCGTCTGTGTCATGCCTACGACGCTAGGAGGCGCGGCCCCGCCCCGGCAGATGCGCATGTACGGACCCGGGCAGTACAAATGTCACTGCCCGCCCGAGCTGACACAACGTCAGGAGCCTTCACAACTGTGGGGCCCTGGGCTATACAGAGGGCGCCGGACTGGAACGCGTTCTAGATCGGCCCGTAGCGACCTCGGTGCGGCCGACGGTGCGGACGTCCGCGCCGGGGTCTTGAACCGCCAGTGTCAGGAGCCGTATGCCCATCGACGCAAGCCGAGCCCTCGCGGCCGAACCCCGGACCGGCGAGATCTCCTGGACCACCAAGGACGTCCAGCTCTACCACCTCGGCATCGGCGCGGGAACCAACCCCGACAAGGAGGGCCCCGCCACCGACCCCGACGAGCTGCGCTACACCCTGGAGTCCCGGCTGCACGTCCTGCCGAGCTTCGCCACCGTCGCGGGCTCCGGCGCCCCCGGCGTGATCAGCGGGCTGTCCATGCCCGGCGTCGAGGTCGAGCTCGCCAAGGTCCTGCACGGCGGACAGACGCTGGAGATCCACCGCCCCATCCCGGCCGAGGGCACGGCGACCGCGACCAACCGGCTCACCGCCCTCTACGACAAGGGCAAGGCCGCCATCCTGGTCCTGCGCACCGAGGTCGCCGACGCCGACGGCCCGCTGTGGACCAACGACGCCCAGATCTTCGTACGGGGCGAGGGCGGGTGGGGCGGCGACCGGGGCCCCTCCACCCGGCTCGACCCGCCCACCGGTGAGCCCGACAGGACCGTCGAACGCCTCGTCCGCGAGGACCAGGCCCTCCTCTACCGCCTCTCCGGCGACTGGAACCCGCTGCACGCCGACCCCGAGTTCGCCAAGCTCGCCGGCTTCGACAAGCCCATCCTGCACGGGCTGTGCACCTACGGCATCACGCTCAAGGCCGTCGTGGACACGCTGCTCGGCGGCGATGTGAGCCGGGTGCGGTCGTACGCCACCCGGTTCGCGGGCGTCGTCTACCCGGGGGAGACCCTGCGCATCCGCATGTGGCGGCAGGAGGGGAGCGTCCGGGTGGCCGTGAGTGCCGTGGAGCGGGACGACGCGCCGGTCCTCGCGGACACCGTCGTAGAGCACTCCTGAAACCAGTATCGAGGGGAGCCGCACCATGCGCGCAGCCGTACTGCACGAGATCGGCCAGGAAAAGCTGGAGGTCCTCGACGACGTCGAGGCGGTGGGCTTCGGCCCCGGCAGGGTCAGGGTCCGGGTGCGGGCGACCGGGCTGTGCCACTCGGACCTGTCCGCGATGAACGGAGTGCTGCCCCAGCCCGCGCCGTTCGTGCCGGGTCACGAGGGCGCGGGCGAGATCCTCGAAGTGGGGGAAGGTGTACGGCACTTGAAGGCGGGCGACCGGGTCGTCATCTGCTGGCTGCCCGCCTGCGGCGCCTGTCCGGCCTGCAGGCGCGGCCAGACCGAGCTGTGCCTGGCCGGGTTCATGAACGCCGGCACCCCCAACTTCAAGCGCTCCGGCGGTGACGTCTTCGGCTTCGCCGGCACCGGCACCTTCGCCGAGGAGGTCGTGGTCGACGCCGGCTGCGCCGTGCCGATACCGGACGACGTGCCCTTCGACATCGCCGCGCTGATCGGCTGCGGGGTCACCACCGGTCTCGGCGCCGCCCTCAACACCGCCGATGTGGAGGCCGGTTCGTCGGTCGCCGTCATCGGATGCGGAGGTGTCGGGATCTCGGCGGTGCAGGGAGCGCGGCTGAAGGGCGCCGCCGAGATCGTCGCCGTCGACCCGGTCGCCTCCCGGCGCGAGTCCGCCCTCAGGTTCGGCGCCACGAAGGCGGTTGCGCCGGAGGAGCTGGCCGACGCCAAACAGCAGGTCACTGGCGGCGAGGGCTTCGACTACGTCTTCGAGGTCGTCGGAAGGTCGGCCACCGCCCGCACCGCCTACGAGAACACCCGGCGCGGCGGCACCCTAGTCGTCGTCGGCGCCGGCGCCATGGACGACTTCCTGCAGCTGAACATGTTCGAGCTGTTCTTCGACGAGAAGCGCATCCTGCCGTCCATGTACGGCGGCGGCGACGTGCTGCGCTCCTACGAGCGCACGATCGCCCTGTGGCGGGCCGGCCGCGTCGACCTGGCGGGCCTGATCACCCACCGGGTCCAACTGGCCGGGATCAACGAGGCGCTGGACCAGATGCGTACCGGGACCGCCCTGCGTACGTGCATCGAGATCTGAGGACGGGGACCGGCATGGCACTGCCATCGGAGGGGCCTTTGAAGGGGCTGTCCGCCGTCGTCACCGGCGCCGGACGCGGGCTCGGCCGCGCCGAGGCCCTGGAACTCGCGCGGCTCGGCGCGGCCGTCGTCGTCAACGACTACGGGCAGCCCGGCCGGGACGGCTCGGGCGAGGCCTCGGCGGGACCGGCCGAACAGGTCGCCGCCGAGATCCGCGCACAGGGCGGCCGGGCGGTCGCCCATACCGGAGACGTCGCCGACTTCCGACAGGCCGAAGAACTGGTGGAGTTGGCGATCGCCGAGTTCGGCAGGCTCGACATCCTCGTCAACAACGCCGGCATCCTGCGCGACCGCATGGTCTTCTCCATGACCGAGGACGAGTGGGACTCGGTGATCCGCGTCCACCTCAAGGGCCACTTCAACACCACCCACTTCGCCGCCCGGCACTGGCGGGAGCGGTCCAAGGCGGCCGGGGGAGAGAAGGTCTACGGGCGGATCGTCAACACCTCCTCGGAGGCGTTCCTCGCCGGCTCCGCCGGCCAGCCCAACTACGCGGCCGCGAAGGGCGGAATCGTCGGCCTGACCACCTCCACCGCCCTCGCGCTGGCCAGGTACGGCGTCACGGCCAACGCCATCTGCCCGCGCGCCCGGACCCGGATGACCGAGGACGTCTTCGCCGGGTTCGAGCAGCCCGCCGAGGGCCTGGACCCGCTGGCCCCCGAGCATGTCGCCCCGCTCGTCGGCTACCTGGCCGCACCCGCCGCCGCCCAGGTCAACGGCCAGCTGCTCGTCGTGCACGGCGGCATGGTCGCGATCGTCGAACGGCCGCGGGTGCGGGCGAGGTTCGACAGCAAGCAGGAGACGTTCAGCTACGACGAGCTCGACGCGCTGCTCACCCCGCACTACGCGGACCGGCCGCCGGGGGAGACCTTCGCGGCGGCGGAGGTGCTCGGGCTCAAACGCGGGTGACAACGGGTGACAACGGGTGACACCGGGTGAGGAAAGGCGAAGAGGGGGCGCCCGTCGGACGCCCCCTCTTTTCGTTCCCGTCAGGCAGCCGCCTCAGCGGTCTCCTCGGCCGGCTTGCGGTGCCGGCCGTGCGGAGCCGACTCGCTCTCCTGGGCCGCGATCCGGCCCCGGTGCCGGCCGTGGCCGGCAGCCTCCAGAGAGTCGGCAGACAGCTGGTCCGTCGTGCTGGTGTCGCTCATCGGAAGTATTCACCCCGTCAACATGATCTTTCGTACAGCCGGGCGAGTTTAACCGGCGCACCACGGCCCGAATCCAGGCGCACACGCCAACCGGCACTAGTTCGTTACAAGACGCCCCAGAGGCGCCTGCTGCAAGGGCACCGGACGCGCCATCACCGGCCCCGGAGCGCCCGGTTCCGCAGGTTCCGGAGCGCTCGGTTCCGGGGTCTCCGGAGTGTCCTGTCCCGCAGGTTCCGGAGTGCCGGGGGCCGCAGGTTCCGGAGCGCTCCATGCCGCGGGCCCCGGAGCGCCCGGTTCCACAGGCTCCTCAGCGCCCGGTTCCGCAGGTGCCGGAGGATCCGGTTCCGTCGGCTCCGGGGACGCCCCGAGCGCCCCGGAAGCCGTGCCGTCCCGGACCGGACCCTCCGGACCCGCGCCCCCGGATCCCCCCGAACCCCCCATGGCCGCGGCAGTACCGCTCCCCGCGGCCGTCTCCCCCAGGGGCACCGTCAGCTCCGCCACGCCGCACGGAGTCTCCTCCGTGGCGTACGGCAGCCGCAGCACCCCGTCCCGTGTCCACAGCCCGGCCCCGGCCGGCCAGCCCCCGGGCGCCGGGAGATGGGTCACCTCCCGCCGCGCCGGCCGCCAGATGCCGACCCAGCTGTTGCCGAACGGCCCGTCGACGCGCAGCGCCACCGCGCAGTTCTCCGGCATCAGCACCTGCCCCGGCTGGATCGCGAACGGCCGCACCGCGCAGTCCGGCACCCTGAGGCACTCCGGGAAGCGCACCGGCAGCGTGCTGCCGAGCACGCCCCAGCCCAGCCGTTCCCGCCCCGGCGAGGGCGCGTCGGAGGAGATGAGCAGCAGCCCGCTGTCGGGGTCGGCGAGCAGCAGCCGGTCGCTGCTCCCGGCCGCGATCTGCAGCAGCGGCGTGACCTCCGCGCGCTCCAGGTCCACCACGACCGTCTTGACCGGCCCGCCGGCGGGCTCCCGGTCCAGCGCCAGCATCCGCCCGGCGTGGTCCAGCCAGACCCCGCCCGAACAGCGCCCCGGCACCTCGGCGAGCCGCTCGGGCCCGAACGCCCCGCCCGCCACCAGCCATACCGCACTCGACCGCGGCCCGACGGCGAGGGCGTACGCCCGTACGCCTCCCGGAGCGGGCGGCAGCAGCGTGAGCCGGGTGCCGGGCTCGGGGCACTCCACCGCGCCCAGCGGCAGCTCACCGGTGCCGGGGCCGGTCGGGTACAGCAGCGAGAAGGCGTGCCGGTGCTCGACCAGCCGGTGGATCAGCACCCGGCCGTCGGACAGGGGCTGCACCTCGGTGCCGGGCTCCTCCGGCTGGTTGCCGGGCAACGGCACCGCGTACGGCTCCGGGCCGTCCAGGGTCCAGCGCTCCGGGAACCAGCAGTCCCCGGCCGGGGCGAGCCGGGCCGCGTACGCGCCGTCCGCCGTCACGGCGAACGCCGTCCCCGGCGCACCGTCGTGCCCGCCCGTGGAGGGGGGTTCGATCGCACAGGCCGTCATCGTTCGGTCACCTCCGGCGACGAAGCTAGTTTTCGTACGCACAGGCGGGGGACGGGGCGACTCCGGCTTCACACGTACGTGTGGTGCAGAAGCGATTCACCTGAGGAAAGCGGGGCCTTTGTGCTGAGCGGGGCCAGACCGGACGGATGCGGTACGGCCGCCGGGACCAGCCAGGTAGCCTTACCTTCGTGCCCCGTCTGTCTGAAGTCATCGCCGCGCTGGAGAACCTGTGGCCCGCCGAGTGGGCCGAGTCCTGGGACGCGGTCGGCACGGTCGTGGGCGACCCCGACCAGGAGGTCACCCGGGTCCTGTTCGCCGTCGACCCCGTGCAGGAGATCGTCGACGAGGCGGTGAAGCTCGGCGCCGACCTGCTGGTCACCCACCACCCGCTCTATCTGCGCGGGACGACCACCGTCGCGGCCACCCACTTCAGGGGCCGCACCGTGCACACGCTGATCAAGAACGACATCGCGCTGCACGTGGCCCACACCAACGCCGACACGGCGGACCCGGGTGTCTCGGACGCGCTCGCGGGCGCGCTGGACCTGAGGGTCGTACGCCCCCTGGTCCCGGATCCCACCGATCCGGAGGGCCGCCGCGGCCTCGGCCGCGTCTGCGAACTCGACCACCCGCTCACCGTCCGCGAGCTGGCCGCGCGCGCCGCCGAGCGGCTGCCCGCCACCGCGCAGGGCATCCGGGTGGCCGGCGACCCCGAGCGGCTCGTCCGCACGATCGCCGTCAGCGGCGGCTCCGGCGACAGCCTCTTCGACCAGGTCCGCGCGGCCGGTGTCGACGCCTTCCTCACCGCCGACCTGCGCCACCACCCGGCGTCCGAAGCCGTCGCCCACACTCCGCTCGCGCTGCTCGACGCGGCGCACTGGGCCACCGAGTGGCCCTGGTGCGAGCTGGCCGCGAGCCAGCTCGACGAGATCTCCGACCGCCACGGCTGGGACCTGCGCGTCCACGTCTCCAAGACGGTCACCGACCCCTGGACCGCCCACGCGGCGTCCACCACCTCTAGCTGATTCGGGAGCCCCCAACTGAACGCCGCGCCCGCCGACCAGATCCGACTCCTCGACGTCCAGGACCTCGACGTCCGCCTGCAGCAGCTCGCGCACAAGCGGAAGTCGCTGCCCGAGCACGCCGAGATCGACTCGCTGAACAAGGACCTCACCCAGCTGCGGGACCTGCTCGTCGCCGCGCAGACCGAGGAGAGCGACACCGCACGCGAGCAGACCAAGGCCGAGCAGGACGTGGACCAGGTGCGTCAGCGCGCCGCCCGGGACCAGCAGCGCCTGGACTCCGGCGCGGTCACCTCGCCCAAGGACCTGTCCAACCTCCAGCACGAGATCGTCTCCCTCGCCAAGCGCCAGGGCGACCTGGAGGACGTGGTGCTGGAGGTCATGGAGCGCCGCGAGGCCGCGCAGGAGCGGGTGAGCGAACTGACCGAGCGCGTCGCGTCGGTGCAGTCGAAGATCGACGACGCGAGCGCTCGCCGGGACGCCGCGTTCGAGGGGATCGACGGCGAGGTGGCGACGGTGACGAAGGAGCGCGAGGTCATCGCGGCCAGCATCCCCGCCGACCTGCTCAAGCTCTACGAAAAGCTGCGCGGGCAGCAGGGCGGCATCGGCGCGGCCAAGCTGTACGCCCGCACCTGCCAGGGCTGCCGCCAGGAGCTGGCGATCACCGAGCTGAACGAGATCCGCGCGGCGGCTCCGGACACGGTGGTGCGCTGCGAGAACTGCCGCCGCATCCTGGTGCGTACGGCCGAGTCGGGTCTTTAAGAGTCGGTAAGGGGCTTCAG
Source organism: Streptomyces barringtoniae (assembly GCF_020819595.1). Lineage (GTDB taxonomy): Bacteria > Actinomycetota > Actinomycetes > Streptomycetales > Streptomycetaceae > Streptomyces > Streptomyces barringtoniae. The sequence continues at coordinate 152,824 of NZ_JAJHNP010000006.1, read as the reverse complement.
GGGTGCGGGAGTTCATCGTCGAGGCGGACGGCGGGTCGCGGGGCAATCCGGGGCCCGCGGGCTACGGCACGGTGGTGCGTGACGCGGCCACGGGCGAGGAGCTGACCGAGGCTGCGGAATACCTCGGCGTCGCCACGAACAACGTGGCCGAGTACCGCGGCCTCGTGGCCGGCCTCCGCGCCGCCCACGCCCTCGACCCGTCGGCCCGGGTCCACGTCCGCATGGACTCCAAGCTGGTCGTCGAGCAGATGTCGGGCCGCTGGAAGATCAAACACCCCGACATGAAGCCCTTGGCGACGGAGGCGAGGTCGATCTTCCCTCCGGAGCAGGTCACGTACGAGTGGATCCCCCGCGAGCAGAACAAGCACGCGGACCGCCTGGCGAACGAGGCGATGGACGCGGGGGTGAGGGGAGAGCAGTGGTCGCCGTCCCGGTCCACGGCAGCGCTGGACGTCGCGGCACCTCTCGGCGAGCAGCGCACCACTGCCCCCGCCGAGCAGCACGTCTCGACACCGGGTTGGAGCAGCGCACCCGACCTCGGCGCCCCCGCCACCTTCGTGCTGCTCCGGCACGGCGAAACCCCCCTCACCCCTCAGAAACGCTTCTCCGGCAGCGGCGGCACCAACCCCTCCCTCTCCGCCGTCGGCCGCGAACAGGCCCACCGCACGGCCGAGGCACTCGCCAGGCGCGGCACCGTCCAGGCCGTCATCGCCTCCCCCCTCACCCGCACCCGCGAAACCGCAGCCATCGTCGCCACCCGCCTCGGCCTGGACGTGACGATCGAAGAGGGCCTGCGCGAAACGGACTTCGGCGCCTGGGAGGGCCTCACCTTCGGCGAGGTCCGCGAGCACCACCCCGACGACCTGAACGCCTGGCTCGCCGACCCGGAGGCCCACCCCACCGGCGGCGGCGAGAGCTTCGCCGAGACGGCCACCCGGATCGCCGCCACGCGTGACAAGCTGGTCGCCGCCCACGCGGGCCGCACGGTCCTGCTGGTCAGCCATGTGACCCCGATCAAGACCTTCGTCCGCCTCGCCCTCGGCGCCCCGCCCGAGTCCCTGTTCCGCATGGAGCTGTCGGCGGCCTCCCTGTCGGCGGTGGCCTACTACGCGGACGGCAACGCGAGCGTACGGCTGTTCAACGACACGTCCCACCTGCGTCCCTGAGCCCGGCGAGCCCCGCCGCGCCCCGCGCCAGCTCCTCGATCCGCGCCCAGTCCCCGGCGGCCACCGCCTCCGCCGGGATCATCCAACTGCCGCCCACGCAGCCGACGTTGGGCAGGATCAGATACTCCGGCGCGGTCGCCGGCCCGATCCCGCCGGTCGGGCAGAAGCGGGCCTGCGGCAAGGGTCCGGCCAGCGACTTCAGATAGGCCGTACCGCCCGCCGCCTGCGCGGGGAAGAACTTCATCTCCCGCACCCCGCGCTCCAGCAGCGCCACCACCTCCGAGGTGGTCGACACCCCGGGCAGGAACGGCACCCCGGACCCGCACATCGCCGCCAGCAGCGCGTCCGTCCACCCCGGGCTGACCAGGAACCGCGCCCCCGCCGCCACGCACGCGCCGACCTGCTCCGGCGTGATCACCGTGCCCGCGCCGACGACGGCCCCGGGCACCTCCGCGGCGATCGCCCGGATCGCGTCCAGCGCCCCCGGCGTCCTGAGCGTCACCTCGATCGCCGGCAGCCCGCCCGCCACCAGCGCCCGCGCCAGCGGTACGGCGTCGGCGACGTCGGAGACGACCACGACGGGCACGACGGGCGCGAGATCCAGCACGGAGGCAGCCGAAGAGGAGGGCAGCGGTGACGTCATGCCCTCATCGTGCCCAGCGGCTGCAGCACACGCAATGACCGTTGCGCATACTGCAATGCCTCGAAGGCTCGGTCAGTGAATCTCCTCCACCAGCACGTCCAGCGACCACGCCTTGCCCGCCCTGCCCGGCGCCTCCCCCTCGACGACGTACCCGAGCTCCCGCAGCACATCCACCAGCTCGGCGGGGTTCCCGGGCGCGGCACCGGCCGTCAGCAGACTCCATACCATCCGGCCCTTGGTCGCCTTGTTGAAGTGGCTGACCACCTTCCGGGTGGGCGCGTGCAGCACCCGTACGGTCGCCGTGCGCCCCGCGAGCTCCCCCTTCGGCCTCCAGGCCGCCGCGTACGCCGAGGAGCGAAGATCCAGCACCAGGCCGTCCCCGGCCGTCTCCGGCAGCACCTCGGCCATCGGTGCCCGCCAGTGCCCGGCCAGCGCGCCGAGCCCCGGCAGCTTCACGCCCATCGAGCAGCGGTAGGAGGGGATCGGGTCCGTCACCCGCACCGCGCCCCACAGCCCGGAGAAGACCAGCAGCGAGTCGGCCGCGCGCTTCCGTGCCGCCGGGCCCAGGGTGGCCAGGCCGAGGGCGTCGTAGAGGACACCGGTGTAGATCTCCCCGGCGGGGCGGACGCCGGCCGTTCGCAGCCCGGTGTTCTTCGCGACCTCGCCGCGCAGCCCCTCGCTCAGCCCGAGCACCTCGCGCGCCTTCTCCCCGTCACCGGTGCACAGCTCGACCAGCTCGGTGAGCACGGCCTCCCGCGCGGCGGTCAGCCCCCGCAGGGACAGCGACTCCAGGTTCAGCGGGGCGCCCTCGCCCGAGCTCGCCTTGCCTTCCGAGGGCGGCAGCAGGACCAGCAACACGTACTCCTCACGTAGACCTCCGCGACAGCGTACGGCGTGCCGCCCCCGCGGCCCCGACCTACGCTCGCTGTATGCCCCGCCGCAAGATCCGCGTGACCGGCGCCCCCGAGGCCCCGCTGCGGGCCGCCCTCGCCGCGCTGCGTGCCGAGCTCGGGCTGCCGCAGGACTTCCCGCCCGAGGTCCGGGCCGAGGCCGAGCGCGCGGCGAAAGCGCCCGCCCTGCCGTCGTACGACGCCACGGACATCCCCTTCTTCACCCTCGACCCGCCCGCCCGTCGCCCGCCACCACCCTTCCGACCCGCCGCTTGGCGACCGCCTCTCGAGCCCACCGGCCTCGACCGGGCGGCGCACCTCTCCCGGCAGGGCACCGGCTACCGGGTCCGGTACGCCATCGCCGACGTCGCCGCCTTCGTCGTACCCGGCGGGGCGCTGGACGCGGAGGCGAACCGGCGGGTGAACACCCTGTACTTCCCCGACGGGAGGATCCCGCTGCACCCCACCGTGCTCGGCGAGGGCGCGGCAAGCCTGCTGCCGGACCAGGTCCGCCCGGCCGTGCTGTGGACGATCGACCTGGACGCGGAGGGCCGGACCATCGCCGTCGACGTGTGCCGCGCCCTGGTCCGCAGCCGCGCCGGACTCGACTGCGCTCGCGTGCAGAAGGAGATCGACGCCCGGACCGCCGAGGAGCCGGTCGCGCTGCTCAAGGAGATCGGCGAGGCCCGGGAACGGCAGGAGACCGAACGCGGCGGCATCTCCCTGAACGTGCCCGAGCAGGAGATCACCGAACAGGACCACACCTACGTCCTCGGCTACCGGGCCCCGCTGCCCGCCGAGGGTTGGAACGCGCAGCTCTCCCTGCTCACCGGGATGGCCGCCGCCGACCTGATGCTCGCGTACGGCACCGGCGTCCTGCGCACCCTGCCGGCCGCCCCGGACGGCGCCGTATCCCGCCTCCGCCGTACCGCGACCGCGCTGCACATCGACTGGCCGCACCATGTGTCGTACGCCGCGCTGATCCGGACCCTGGACCCGCACGACGCCCATCACGCGGCCTTCCTCCAGGAGTGCACGACCCTGCTGCGCGGCGCCGGCTACACCGTCTTCCGGGACGGCGTCCTCCCCGCGATCACGTCCCACGCCGCCGTCGCCGCCCCGTACGCCCACTGCACCGCCCCGCTGCGGCGCCTCGCCGACCGCTACGCCACGGAGCTCTGCCTCGCCGCCGTCGCCGGCCAGGCCCCGCCCGACTGGGTGCTCGCCGCGCTCGACGCGCTGCCCCGGCGGATGGCCGACGGCTCCCGGATCGCCGGCACCGTCGAGCGCGAGTGCGTGGACATCGTCGAGGCGGCCCTGCTCAGGGATCGGGTCGGTGACGTCTTCGCCGGCTGTGTGGTGGACGTCGACGAGCACCGGCCGACCGTCGGCACCGTCCAGGTGGACTCCCCGGCGGTCACCGGCCGCATCGAGGGCGACCGGCTGCCGCTGGGCGAACACCTGCGGGTCCGGCTGGTCCAGGCCGACCCGGGCACGGCGAAGATCCTCTTCACCGCGGCATGAACGCCTTGACGAGCGTGCCGGGGTCCTCCGCGTCTCCCGGCGCACGGCGCTGATCGCGTCCAGGGTTATCCGCAGTCCGCATGGACGCCGTACCGCCGCAGCGCCTCCGGTGCCGGTGCAGGGGGGCGGACCACGCGGGCCGCGTACCGCATGCTCTGCGTCGGCGCGTCGGCGCGTCGGCGCGTCGGCGCGTCGGCTGTTGGCGGGCGATCCGGTGCGTGAGGTCGCCGCCTGACCGACCGCGCAGCTGTTCACGGAGCCGGCCGACGTGCTGGCGGCAGCCATCCACGCCACCTGGGCCTTCGCCCACGGCACGGTCATCCTGGGGATCCACGGCCGGATTCCCGCGGACGCCGCCCTGGACGCGGCATGGAATCGGGGCCCGAGGGCGTTGCACTCTTGGCCGGAAGGGGTGATGGGGGATGGCGGAACAAGCGCTGTGGACGCGCGCCCGGCTGGGCCACGGCGGGCCTCCGCTGGACCTGCTGACGGCGAACTTCCGCCGGCACACCTACGCCCCGCACGCCCACGACGAGTACACGATCGGCGTCTGCGTCGGCGGCAGCGAGGTGATCGACTACCGGGGCGGCCACATCCGCACCGGCCCCGGCACGATCGTCGTCCTCGACCCGGGCGAGATGCACACCGGCGGCCCCGGCAACGCCACCGACGGCTACGCCTACCGCGCCCTGTACGCCGAGCCGTCCCTCCTGGCCGACGGCACCCTCGGTGGCCTCCCGCACTTCCGCGAACCCCTCCTGGACGACCCCGAACTGGCCAGGGCCCTGCGCCGCGCCCACGCGGAACTCGCCGCCTGCCCGGACCCGCTGCAGGCCGAGTCCGTCCTGCCCTGGCTGCTGACGGCCCTGGCCCGCCGCCACTCCACGGCCAGAGCCACCTGCGACGAGATCCCCGGCGCAGGCGCGATCGCCCTGACGGTCCGCGACCGCCTCGCCGACGACCTCACGGCGCCCCCACCGCTGGCCGACCTCGCGGCCGAGCTGGGCCTGTCCCGCTACCAGCTCCTCCGCGCCTTCCGTACGACCATGGGCATACCCCCGTACGCCTGGCTCGCCCAGCACCGGGTGAGCAGGGCGCGAGGACTGCTGGAGACCGGCCTGCGCCCGGCCGAGGTGGCAGGCCTGGTGGGCTTCGCCGACCAGGCCCACCTGACCCGCTGGTTCCGCAGGGTGCTCGGGGTGACGCCGGCGGCGTACCGCAACAGCGTTCAAGACGCCCGGTGAGACGCCGGCCGAAACTCGCGGTATGACTGCACGTGGCTGGTTCCTGTTCTCCCTCATGGGAGTGATCTGGGGTATCCCCTATCTCATGATCAAGGTGGCGGTGACCGAGGTGTCCCCGCCGGTGCTGGTGTTCACGCGCTGCGCACTCGGCGCGGCCCTCCTGCTCCCCTTCGCCGTACGGCAAGGCGGCCTGCTCACGACCGTACGCACCCACTGGCGCCCCATGCTGGCCTTCGCGTGCCTGGAGATCATGATCCCCTGGTTCACCCTCACCGACGCCGAACGGCACCTGTCCAGCTCGACGTCGGGCCTGCTGATCGCGGGGGTGCCGATCGTGGGCCTGATCGCGGCCCGTCTCCTGGGCGACACGGAACACCTGGGAGCCCGCCGGCTGTCCGGCCTCGCCCTCGGCCTGGCCGGCGTGACCGTCCTGACCCTGCCCCACCTGACCGGCGGCGACGGCCGCTCCCTCGCGGAGGTCCTGGTGACGGTCGTGGGCTACGCGACCGCTCCCTTGATAGCGGCGCGCCGCATGAAGGACGTCCCGTCACTCCACCTGACCTCGGCCTGCCTGACCCTGGCAGCGCTGGTCTACGCCCCGCTGGCGACAGCGACGCGCCCGTCCTCCGTCCCGTCCTCCTCCGCCCTGCTGGCCCTGGCCGGCCTGGGCGTGCTCTGCACGGCGGTGGCCTTCGTGGCGTTCCTGGAGCTGATCAAGGAGGCGGGCCCGACGCGGGCGACGGTGATCACGTACGTCAACCCGGCGGTGGCGGTGGCGGCGGGCGCGGTCTTCCTGAACGAGCCGCTGACTCCCACGATCCTGGTGGCCTTCGCGCTGATCCTGACCGGCTCGGTCCTGGCGACGGCGGCTGCGGGTCCGCGCCGCTCCCGGCGCCCGGTACCATGGTCGACACGGCAGACGAGCCGGGCGGACGGCCGCGTGGAGTCCCCCTAGGGGGCTTCCCGAGGAACGTCCGGGCTCCACAGGGCAGGGTGGTGGCTAACGGCCACCCGGGGTGACCCGCGGGACAGTGCCACAGAAAGCAGACCGCCCGGGGCTCAGGCCCCTGGTAAGGGTGAAACGGTGGTGTAAGAGACCACCAGTGCCCAGGGTGACCTGGGCAGCTAGGTAAACCCCACCCGGAGCAAGGTCAAAAGGAAACACTCCGGTGTTTCTGCGCGGACGCTCGAGGGCTGCCCGCCCGAGTCCGCGGGTAGACCGCACGAGGCCGGTGGCAACACCGGCCCTAGATGGATGGCCGTCGCCCCGACGCCCGCGAGGGCACCGGGGAACAGAACCCGGCGTACAGCCCGACTCGTCTGCCATTAGGGCCCTGACCAGGGGAAACGCCCTGGCCGGGGCCCTGATGCGTACGGCTGGGGTTCTCGCTTGTATCTGCGGTTTCCTGGTGTTCCCGGGGTGTGGTGGACGCGATGTGCACCGCGGCCGGGGTTTAATCTGCGGCCCTTTCTTGAGCCTCTCTGGGGCGTCGTCAGGGAAGGACATGCGTATGTCCAATCCCTGTTTTTCGAAGTAGCCGTCCCCGTCACCTTGTTGATTGTGGCGACCCTTAACGAGAAAAGATTCGAGTACTTCGACTCTAAACGACGCGAGGATGCGACTGCTGATACTCGGCCGACTCGGGGTCGCGCCGTCGCAGTACGGCCTCGCCTTCGCCGCGCCCTCGATCGGCGGGCCGCTCGAATCCCAGCTGGCCCGACCGCTCGTCCGTCGTAGCTGGAGTAGGGGGACGCCTCGCCGCGTTCCAGAATTCCGAGGCGGTGGCGGATGCCGAAGCGGAAGAGTACGCAGAACTCGATGCGGAGAGTATGGCCATGGCAGAGGACGTGGTGTTCGAGGCGAGTAACATCCGAGAATGAGAACCGGACTTCCGCATGGGCTATTGTGACGCCGTGGATGACGACTGGTTCGAAGTTGAAGACGATGAATTGGACGGCCGGCAGAGGGCCTTCGTGGGCCATGTGAGGTCGCACGCTCGAAATTGGCCGGAATGCCTGCCTCGGGACACGACGGTGCTGGTTTACGAGCCGGGGGAGGAGCTGTACGGCGATGAAGCCGAAGAAGACAAAGGCGAACTGCGCCTGATCGTCGACGTCAGCGATCTTTTCGAGAAGCGTGTCATTCTGACCCTCGGGGCCTTTCTGGTCGAAGACGAACTCCTGTGCAGCGCTGTGCACAACCAGAGCTACTGGCCCGAGGAGAACCCGTCGGTGACAACGGTGAAGTCCTCCGGTGACCCGGAGGAGCTGGGGGCGATCGCCGCGGCCTGGTTCGAGGAAGTCCTGCGCCGACCGGCGATCGGGCGGCTCGGCGGGCGGAGTGGATGGTCCTTCGTCCCGCCGGGAAGCCCGCTTCCGAAGGGGTACCGCTGGATGCGCGGCGGGCCCTTGCCGCGGGCGTAGCCGTCCATCGAGTGTCGCGCGGCGACGGTGAGCGCGGCCGGCCCCGCGCACACGGTGGCTGCCGCCGCCAGCATGGGCGGGCCGGCGAGCCCGCCCAGACAGCCGAACGCGTGTTGTGCATCGTGGTCCGTCACCGGGGCTGGACCGAGCGCTCGACAGCCCCCGGTGTACAGCCCGACTCGTCTGCCGGCCCGCCGCTCAGAGACTTCCGGGCTTCTTGCGCGCCGTCCTCGTCATCCAGGACCGGCAGGACCAGCGGGCGAGCCCGCCGACGACCATGGCGGCGAGGACGGCTCCCCAGTCGATGATGTGCGGCAGTCCGGGCCAGAAGGCGAAGAAGGCGAGCGTGACGAAGAGCCCCACGAGGAACGCGACGACCCCGGCTCCCCGCCGCCGCGCTTCCCGGGCCTGTTCCGCCTTGTCACTCTCTTGCTGCTCGACCATGAAGGGCTCACTTCGTGATGTGGTGGCACTGGGTCACGCGGCGCACTCCGTTTACATAGAGCTGGGCGCACGCCTTTCCATAACGAGGCAGCGTCTGAGGAGAGTTGTTCCGCATCGGATCGATCTTGCACTCGGTGTGCGTCCTCCCTCGGGACGTGCGGTAGGTCCGGTTGTTGGTGTCGGCGTAGCTGAAGTCGATGCGCCAGTTGCAGAACCCACTGCTGAGCGCCGCGACGAACGCGCAGTCGACGCCGGCGTTCTGGTAGGTGATCCGCCTGCCGCTGCCACGGATGATGTGCGTGAACATGCATCCCGTCGGGATCTTCATGGTCATGCCGCCAACGCTGTACTCAAAGGTGCGTACGGGAGTTGTGCCGATCGCTGTGGCATGCGCGCCGGCGGGGGCGGCGAGGGCGAGGACTCCCGTCGCGGTCAGAGTGGTGGCGAGGCGAGTGAAGTGGCGCAGGCGCAAGGCGGTCCCTCCCGGTGGTCTCCTGATGAGTACCTGGGACAACCGGATCTTGTGACAGGTGGTTGCAGGATTCCCTTCGCTTCACTGCTATCGAGTGATCAAGACACAAGCCGACTGACGTGCCGCACCTTCCGGATGGGGACCGGAGTGCGCGGCTAGGGCCGGCGTGGTGCTCGGGGTTCGGGTGTCTGTCGGGGTTCCGGGCTTGTCGGTGGTTTCAGCGGTCGCTCCCGTACCGCCTCCAGATGCTCCTCGAGCACCTCCCGTGCCTGAGGCGTCAGCGTCCGAAGTGCCACCAGCGCGGTGATCGCCACGTCGCACAGTTCCGCCTGGACGTCCTCCCACGTGTGGGTGACGCCCTTGCGGGGGTTCTGGCCGGTGGCCCCGATCACCGCCTCCGCGACTTCGCCGACCTCTTCCGACAGCTTCAGAATGCGCAGGAGCAGACCCTCCTGACCTGCGTGCCTGCGAGTGGCCTCCAGACGGGACCAGAGTTCGTCGATGGTCGGCCAGAGGGCCGTGGCGGTGGTGCCGGTGGTGTCCTGATCGGTCATGCCGGGCAGCTTCCCATGGCTCCGGCACCGCGCCGTACCGGCCGTCGGCTGCCGGCTGCCGGCGGTCTGCTACTCCTCGAACAGCACCTCCTGCTCCCCCTCCGTCTTCGTCCGCACCCGCTGGTTCCGCGCCCCGATCACCAGTGCCGTCGCCGCAGCCGTGACGCCCAGGGCCACCGGCACCATCCAGCCCCGGTCGAAGACATGGCCGAGGGCGTGGTCGAGGGAGAGGCGGCCGGGGCCCGTCACCGCGAGGCCCGCCGCCGCGAGGCCGAGGCTCGCCGCGTGCTCGTAGCCGCCCTCCTGGGCGAAGAAGCCGTTGGGCATGTGGACCATCGCCGCCCCGGCCATCGCTCCGGCCGCCGCCGCGCCCGCCGCCGGGGTCGCGAGGCCCAGGGCGAGGAGGGTGCCGCCGCCGGCCTCCGCCAAGCCGGTCGCGGTCGCGCTCGCCTTCCCGGGCGCGTAGCCGACGGACTCCATGAACTGGCCCGTGCCCTCCAGGCCGTGTCCGCCGAACCAGCCGAACAGCTTCTGCGCGCCGTGCGCGGCCAGCACGCCGCCGGTTCCCAGCCGGAGCAGCAACAGGCCCAGGTCACGTCGGTCGAAACAGCTCACGGTGACTCCCAAACGGAGAGGCGGAGAGACGCAGAGACGCAGAGACGGAGAGGCTCGTGTTTCCACCGTCGCAGGTTTCACGCCGACGGGCCCGCTGTGGACGGCGTTCGGGTGGCGGGTCCGGGGCAGTGGTGTGAGCCTTGCGCCATGACGATTCAGCCAGCCAAACTCAGCGATCCCGCCGTCCGGGCCTTCGTCAACGCCGTCAACTCCCACGACAGGGAGGGCTTCATGGCGCTGCTCGCCCCCGGCGCCACCATGGCCGACGACGGCTCCGACCGTGACCTCGCCGAGTGGATCGACCGGGAGATCTTCTCCTCCAACGGCCACCTGGAGGTCGACAACGAGTCCGACGGCGGCCGGGCCCTGATCGCCCGCTATCGCAACGACGCCTGGGGCGAGATGCGCACCAAGTGGACCTTCATCGTCGAGGACGACGGGCGGATCTCGCGGTTCGAGACCGGGCAGGCGTAAAAGGCTCCTGGGGCTTGCCTTCGCGTGCGCTTCAACTCCTAGCGTCCCTGGGCATGACGACGAAGCGAACTCTGGGACGCAGTGGGATCGAAGTCAGCCCGCTCGGCTTCGGCTGCTGGGCCATCGGCGGGGAGTGGCAGTCCGCCGACGGACAGCCGCTCGGCTGGGGGAAGGTGGACGACGAGGAGACCGTGCGGGCGGTACGCCGTGCGCTCGACCTCGGTGTCACCTTCTTCGACACCGCCGACGTCTACGGCACCGGACACAGCGAGACCGTCCTCGGCCGCGCCCTGGGCAAGCGGCGCGACGACGTCGTGCTCGCCACCAAGTGGGGCAACGTCTTCGATCCGGACACCCGCACCCTCACCGGCGGCGACGACACCACGGAGTACGCCCGGCGCGCCCTCACCGCCTCCCTGCGCCGCCTCGGCACCGACCACATCGATCTGTACCAGTTCCACCTGTCCGACGCCGATCCGGCGCGCGGCGCCGAACTGCGGGACCTGTGCGAGGAGTTGGTCGGGGAAGGGCTGATCCGCGCCTATGCCTGGAGCACCGACGACCCCGACCGCGCCGCCGTCTTCGCCGAGGGACCGCACTGCACGGCCGTACAGCATGCCCTCAACGTCCTCCAGGACGCGCCGCAACTCCTCGAAATGTGCGAGCGGATGGGGCTTGCGAGCATCAACCGCAGTCCGCTGGCCATGGGGCTGCTGGCCGGGCGGCGGAGCGGGCCGCTGGAGGCGGGGGACATCCGGAGCCGGCCGCCGGCCTGGATGCAGGGGTACGACGGCGACGGGGCCGACGACGACTGGGTGGCTCGTGTCGACGCCCTGCGGGACGTTCTCACCAGCGGCGGCCGTACCGTCGCCCAAGGTGCCCTGGCCTGGATCTGGGCCCGCAGTCCGCGCACCGTGCCCATCCCCGGCTTCCGGTCGGTCGCGCAGGCCGAGCAGAACGCGGGGGCCATCGAGAAGGGGCCGCTCACCGCCGGGCAACTGGCCGAGATCGACCGGGTCCTGGGCAGGTGAGCGGCTCCGCCTCGGCTGGCTTCAGCAGCCGTAGCCGCTGTGCTGCCGCTGCTCGGTCAGGGTGAGCGTCCCGGCCTCGATGGTGGCCAGGCGCGGGGCGCGGCGGGCGATGGAGGAGTCGTGGGTGACCAGGACGAAGGTCAGGCCGTGCTCCCGCCACAGGCCCTCCAGCAGGGCCATGATGTCGTCGCGGGTGCCCTCGTCGAGGTTGCCGGTGGGTTCGTCGGCCAGCAGCACCTTGGGGTTCTTCACCAGCGCGCGGGCGATCGCGACGCTCCCCCAGTGCCTTAAGGGCCTGGGGGCACCCCCAGCTGCTGCCCGCCGGACATCTCCGAGGGGACGTGGGTCAGGCGTTCGCCGAGGCCGACCGAGCGCAGGGTCTTCGCCGCCCGCTCGCGGCGCTCGGCGGGCTTGACGCCGAGCGGGACCAGGGCCGTCTCGACGTTCTCCTGGGCGGTGAGCGTCGGGATGAGGTTGAAGGACTGGAAGATGATGCCGATCTTCTCGGCGCGCAGCCGGGTCAGCCGGGCCTCGCCGGTGGTCGCCAGGTCGACGCCGTCCAGTTCCACGCTGCCGGAGGACGGGCGGTCCAGGCCGCCGATCATCTGCAGCAGGGTGGACTTGCCGCCGCCCGTCGGGCCCTGGATGACCAGTTGGTCGCCGTCGGCGATGGTGAGGTCGATGCCGCGCAGCGCGTCCACCGTCTCCTTGCCCCGTGTGTAGCGCTTGGTGACGACGGTGAGTCTGTACATGGGTGCTCCAAGGTGAGGAAGGCAGGGGTGGGGAGTCATGCGACGCTGCGCAGGCCGACGGCGAGCGCGATGGTCGTCGGGGAGACGGGCGCGGAAAGCGCGATCTCCAGGGTGTTCTTCGCCGACTGCTGCCCGGGACCGCCGCCGGGGCCGCCGCCCATGGCGCCGCCCGTGCTGCCGAGCTGCGCGGTGAGCTTCGGGCTGACCGCCGTGACCGTGCAGGCGGCCGCGAGACCGAGGGCGATGCCGAGGCCGCCGCCGATCAGGCCGTTGACGACGGACTCGCCGACCACCTGCCGGGTCACCCTGCGGCTGGGCCAGCCGAGCGCCTTCAGCGTGCCGAACTCGCGCACCCGCCGGGAGACGGCGGCGGAGGTGAGCAGCGCGGCCACCAGGAACGCGGCGGCGAGCACGGCGACGGACAGCCACGTGCCGACGCCGGTGGCGAGGTCGGAGGCGGTGGACAGGGAGCCGGAGACCGTGGCGGCGAGGTCGGAGGAGGTGGTGACCGTCGTACCGGAGACGTTCGCCTGGATGCGCTTCTTCACCGCCGCGATCTGCTTCGAGTCGGCCGCCTCGACGTAGATCGTGGTGACCTCGTCCTCGGCGTCGCCGAGCGACTGGGCCTGCTTCAGCGGCAGATAGACGTCGGTGGTGGACTCGCCGCTGTCGGGCGTCGCGATGCCGGTGACGGCGTACGTGGTGCCGGAGATCTTGAAGGTCGAGCCGACCTTGTACTTCTTCTCCTTGGCGTACGACTTGGCGACCACCGCGACCTTCGCGTCCGTCTGCGCCGGGGTGAAGGTCCTCCCGGAGGTGATCTTCATCGTGGCCAGCGGGCCGAGGTCCTGTTTCGTGACGTCGACGCCGGCGACGGAGTAGCTGTTGACGTTGAAGCTGGCGCCGCCGCCCTGCACCTGCGGCTGGCCACCGCCGCCTGCACCGGGCCCGCCCTGCTGCCCGCCGCTGCCGGACGACTGGGCCTTGCCCTGGGTGAAGGAGCCGTCGACCTTGGTGACGTTCAGGGACAGGGCCCCGACCGCCGAGGCGACGCCCTGCTGCGCGGCGACCCGCTGGACCAGTGAGGACTTCAGGGCCTGACCACCCTGGGTCATCACCCGGTCCGAGCTCTGGCTGGTCTTGCTGCTCGACTTCGCGTCGAACTGGAACCGCGGCCCCTGCGAGCTGCCCGCCGTGGGCGCAGACCGGGCCTTGGTGACGGTCATGTCGGTGCCGAGGCCGTAGAGCGATTTCAGGACCTTGTCCTGCGCCTGCGTCATGCCGGCCGACACCGAGTTGACGGTGATGACCAGCGCGATACCGAGCGCCAGACCCATCGCGACGACCAGAGCGGTCTTCTTGCGGCGGCTCAGCTCGCGCTTGAGATAGATGCCAAACATCCCGTTCCTCGAAGCTTCTTGGCGCCCGCTGTGGGCGCGGCCACAAGCTAGGGAGGAACCTTTGAGCCACCCTGGGCGAGGGGCGTGCAAGGGCTGAGAAAACCGAGTAACTCATCGGATTTTCATAACGTGGCAAATTCCACGGCCGTGACGGGCCCGCGCTGCCGAATCCGCTGCTGGGCGCGGTGTACCGTCCCCGAGTGCGCGAATGTTCCCGGCTCAGCCGACGTGCCGTCCTCGGACTGACGGCCGCCGCCCTTCCCCTGTCCGCGACCACTCCGGCGTCCGCCGCGACCGTGATCGGCGGCGAGCAACTGGCCCGTAGGGGCGTCCAGGTACGCGGAGCCTCCGGACTGCCCGAGAAGCTCTCCGCCCTCTCCTGGTTGATCGCCGACTGCGCGAGCGGCGAGGTTCTCGCCTCGTTCAACGCGCACCGGCGGCTCCCGCCCGCGTCCACGCTGAAGATGCTGTTCGCGGACACCGTGCTGAAGAAGTTCGACCGCACCGAGCGGTACACGGTGCGGGACTCCGACCTGGCCGACGTCCCGGCCGGCTCCAGCCTGGTCGGCATCAAGCCCGGCATCACCTACAGCGTCGAGCAGTTGTGGCAGGGCGTGTTCCTGCGCTCCGGCAACGACGCCGTGCACGTGCTCGCCCACATGAACGGCGGCATCGCCAGGACGGTCGCCGAGATGCAGGCCAAGGCGGAGGACCTGCAGGCCCTGGACACCCATGTGGTCAGCCCCGACGGCTTCGACCACCCGGGCCAGATCTCCTCGGCGTACGACCTCACGCTGTTCGCCCGTCACGGCCTGAAGGACGCCGACTTCCGCGGCTACTGCGGCACGCGGACCGCGGACTTCCCGGCGGGCGGCAAGAAGACCTTCCAGATCCAGAACACCGACCGCCTGCTGACCGGGGCGTGGGGACTGAGGACGTACGACGGCCTGATCGGCGTCAAGAACGGTTACACCAGCCACGCCGGCAACACCTTCACCGGTGCGGCCACCCGGGGCGGCCGCACCCTGCTGGTGACGGTCATGCACCCCGCCGAGGGCAGCAACGCCGTCTACGAGCAGACCGCCGCGCTGCTCGACTGGGGTTTCGGCCGGGGGCGTTCGGCGCGGGCCGTGGGCACGCTGGTCGATCCGCTCAGCGAGGGCGGGGCGAAGGCGAGTGCGGCGCCCGCGCGGAACGCGGCACGGGCGGCGGCCGGCGTGTCCTCCTCGGGCTCCGGCGGCCCGTCCGCCGGACGGCTGGTGGAGGGCGCGGCCGGTACGGCGCTGCTGCTGGCGGCGGCCGGGGCAATGGTGGTCAAGCGGCGGCGCAGGGCGGTCGCGGCGGCCGGGGTGTCCGAGGAGGCCGAGACGCCCAAGGGGCCTGAGCGGTCCAAGGGGGCCGAGAGGTCCGACGGGGCCGCGGACGCCACGGAGCCCGGGGGCCGGCACCGGCGCTGAACAGTGCGGCGGCCGTTCCACCGGCCGGCGTGTACCTCGCGTCCCGTCGCGAGGTCCACCCCCAACTCCGGCCCGGTGGAACGGCCGCCGCATCCCCCCTCGGTGATGGCTGCGGAATCCACGTGCTCCAACTGTGAAGCTCTCGTGAAGGAAAGTTGAGCATATAGGCTCGACATGCCGCAATACCGCGGATGTTCGAATTCCGCTTGCGGCGGTGGGTTCAGCCCCGCCCGATGTACGGCATCGCCGTCGCCAGCACCGTCGCGAACTGCACGTTCGCCTCCAGCGGCAGCTCGGCCATGTGCCGCACGGTTCGCGCCACGTCGGCCACGTCCATCACCGGCTCCGGGACCATCTCGCCGTTCGCCTGCAGCGCGCCGGTCTGCATCCGGGCCGTCATGTCGGTCGCCGCGTTGCCGATGTCGATCTGCCCGACGGCGATGCGGTACGGCCGCCCGTCCAGCGACAGGGACTTGGTGAGGCCGGTCAGCGCGTGCTTGGTCGCCGTGTAGGCGACGGAGAGCGGACGGGGTGTATGGGCGGAAATGGACCCGTTGTTGATGATCCGGCCGCCCTGCGGATCCTGCTCCTTCATCCGCCGGTACGCCGCCTGGGCGCACAGGAACGCGCCGTTGAGGTTGGTGTCCACCACGTGCCGCCAGGCGTCGTACGACAGCTCCTCCACCGGCACCCCGCCGGGCCCGAAGGTCCCCGCGTTGTTGAACAGCAGGTCCACCCGCCCGAACCGGTCCACCGTGGCCGTGAACAGCGCCTCCACGTCCTCGGGCCGGGAGACGTCGGTGCGTACGGCGACGGAGGCGCCCTCCGGCATCAGCGCCGCGGTCTCCGTCAGCGTCTCGGTGCGCCGGCCGGCCAGCGCCACCGACCATCCGGCCCGCAGCAGCTCCACGGCGACGGCCCGCCCGATGCCGGACCCGGCGCCGGTCACCACCGCGATCTTCGATTCCCTGTCAGTCATGGCACCGCAGCGTAGGCGGCAAGTCCGCCATGCGGAATGCCGTGTCCGCCATACGGTTACCGCGGAATGGCGGCCACCTCACGACGGCGACCGGGTGCCCACCGCCGAGGACGACATCCACCGCGCGACGGCGGCCGGATCCGCATCGAAACCCACCGCGGGTCGTCGCGAGTGCCCTTCGGGGCCACCGGATCACGCGGTCGCCGGGACTGTCTCCTTGGACCGCCGGGGCACGCGGGCGCCGCGAGTGCCCTCCCGGGAGGGTGCGTCACGCGGGTACCGTGACCGCGTCGCCCGGGTAGTGCACCCCGATCCGTTCCCGCACCGCGTCCAGCGTGCGCATCACCGCCAGTGAGCCCTCCAGCGGTACCAGGGGCGACTCCTTCTCGCCCGCCCGCAGTGCCCGCATGACCTCGATCGCCTCGTGACGCAGGGTGGTGCGCGGTCCGTCGGCCGGGTCGGCGGCGAACTCCTCGGGATCACGGCCGTCGCGGCGCAGCACGAACCGCTCCGGGTGGAAGAAGCCGGACGGCACGTCGATCCGGCCGTGCGAACCGGTCACCGAGGCCGTGCCGCCCGTACCGCCGACGATCGAGCAGTGCAGCGCGGCCATCGCTCCGCTCTCCCAGGACAGCACCGCACCCGTCTGCAGGTCGACGCCCTCCGGCGACAGCAGCGCGCTGCCCGTGACCGCGTCCGGCTCGCCCAGCAGCAGCTGCGCGAACGACACCGGGTACACGCCCAGGTCCAGCAGCGCCCCGCCGCCGAGGGCCGGGTCCCGCAGCCGGTGGGCGGGCGGGAAAGGACCGGCCAGCCCGAAGTCTGCCTGTACGGTGCGCACTTCGCCGATCGCCCCGTCGTCCACCAGCGCCTTCAGCCGCCGGATGAGCGGGTTGCAGTACATCCACATCGCCTCCATCAGGAAGCGGTCGTGTTCCCGCGCCAGCGCGACGAGTTCCTCCGTCTCACGCAGGTTCAGCGTGAACGGCTTCTCGCACAGCACGTTCCGCCCCGCTTCCAGACACAGCCCGGCCGCCGCGCGGTGCGCCGAGTGCGGAGTGGCGACGTACACGACATCGATGGCCGGGTCCGCCGCCAGCGACTCCCAGTCGCCGTACGCCCGCGCCGCCCCGAACCGCTCGGCGAACGCCTCCGCCGACTGCGGCCGCCGCGAGGCCACCGCCGCGATCTCCGCGTCCGGCAGATCGACCAGGTCCGCCGCGAACGCCGCCGCGATCCCGCCCGTCGCGAGAATCCCCCAGCGCACCTTCTGCTCCACCATCGCCCCACCCATCGGTCATGTGTGCCCCGGCAGTGTGTACGAGCTGAGAGCATAGGTGCCGGTCGTTTTCGGCAGGCGGCCGTTTCACCAAGGCGGCCGTTTCACCAAGGCGGCCGTTTCACCAAGGGGAGGGGACAGATGCCCGAGCGCGCGGCGGCACCGACACCGGACACCCACCGGTCGCCCACCCCGGCCCGGACGTCCGCGACCACCCGCCGCACCGGCCTGCTCGTCACCCTCGTCCTCGGCGGCCTCACCGCGACACCCCCGCTCGCGATGGACATGTACCTCCCGTCCCTGCCGGAGGTCACCGGATCCCTGCACGCGCCCGCCGCCACCGTCCAGCTCACCCTCACCGCCTGCCTGCTGGGCATGGCCCTCGGGCAACTGGTCGTCGGCCCTATGAGCGACCGCTGGGGCCGCCGCCGTCCGCTGCTCGCCGGACTCGCCGTCTACCTCCTCGCCACCGCCCTGTGCGCCCTCGCGCCGAATGTCGGGACGCTGGTCGCCTTCCGCCTCGCCCAGGGCCTCGCGGGCGCCGCCGGGATCGTCATCGCGCGGGCCGTCGTACGCGACCTGTACGACGGCGTGGCCATGGCCCGCTTCTTCTCCACCCTGATGCTGGTCTCCGGGGCCGCTCCGATCGTGGCGCCGCTGATCGGCGGGCAGATCCTGCGGGTGACGGACTGGCGGGGCGTGTTCGTCGTCCTCACGGCCGTCGGCGTGCTGCTGGCCGCGCTCGTCTGGCTGCGGCTGCCCGAGACCCTGCCGCCGGCGGAACGGCACGACGGGGGAGTCGGGGCGGCCCTGCGTGCGATGCGCGGCCTGCTCGCCGACCTGCCCTTCACGGGATACATGCTGGCCGGCGGTTTCGCCTTCGCCGCGCTGTTCGCGTACATATCCGCCTCCCCCTTCGTCGTCCAGGAGATCTACGGCGCCTCCCCGCAGACCTTCGGCCTGCTGTTCGGCCTCAACTCGGTCGGCCTGGTGGTCGCCGGACAGGTCAACGGCAGGCTGCTGGTCGGCCGGGTCGCCCTGGAGAAGGTGCTGGCCTGCGGTCTCACGGTGATCGTGCTCGCCGCGGCCGCCCTGCTGCTGATGTCCGCCGGCGCCCTCGGCGAGGTCGGTCTGCCGCCGATCGCAGCCGCGCTGTTCGTCCTCATGTCCGCCATGGGCATCACGCTCCCCAACGCCCAGTCCCTCGCCCTGCTGCGCACCCGGCACGCCGCCGGCTCCGCCTCCGCCCTGCTCGGCACCTCCTCCTTCCTCGTCGGAGCGGTGGCCTCACCGCTCGTCGGCGTCGCCGGAGAGCACACCGCCGTACCCATGGCGGTGGTCCAACTGGTGGGAGCACTGGTCGCGGCGGCCTGCTTCATGGGAATGTGCCGTCCCTGGAACACGTGTGGGAACACTCGTGCGGGGTCGGAGGGAGACGAGAACTGAGCGCACCGAGACTGCGCGTCGACACACCGGAACGGGCCGGGCTCGACCCTGCCGAACTCGCGCACCTGGTCGGCGAGGTGCACGCCCTCACCGCCGGAGACCGCCCCTGGGCGGCCGGCGCCGTCGTGCTGGCCGGACGCGGACCCGTGATCGCCGTGGAAGAGGCCACGGGCTGGGCCGTCCGCTACTCCGGCTACGACCCCGAGACCGACAACGGTGTCGAACTGCCGCCCCCAGCACGGGTCCTGGCCACCGTCGACACCCCCTTCGACCTGGCCTCCCTCACCAAGCTGTTCACCTCCGTCGCCGCCGTGCAGCAGATCGAGCGCGGCACCCTCGGCATGAACGCCCGGGTCGGCGACTACCTGCCCGACTTCCATGCCGCGGCCGCCCACGGCATCACCGTGCGGCAGCTGCTCACCCACACCTCCGGGCTGCGCCCGGAGCTGCCGCTGTACGACTGCCCGGACGACGCCACCCGGCTCGCCCTGCTGCGCGCCGAGGCCCCGGCCGGCGAGCCCGGCCGGCACCTGTACTCCGACCTGAACATGCTGCTGCTCCAGTCCGTGCTGGAGCGCATCACCGGCCGTGGCCTCGACGTCCTCGTCCAGGACGGCATCACCCGCCCGCTCGGCATGACGGCGACCGGCTTCGGGCCGTGCCCCGGCGCGGCCGCCACCGAGGACCAGCGGCGGCCCTGGGCCAAGGCGGACCGCGGGATGCTGCGGGGAGTGGTCCACGACGAGAACGCCTGGGCGCTGGGCGGGGTCGCCGGACATGCCGGGCTCTTCTCCACCGCCCGCGACCTGGCCGTCTTCTGCCGCGCCCTGCTCGCCGGCGGCTCCTACGGCCCCGCGCGCATCCTCGGCCCCGACTTCGTCGAGCTGCTGCTCACCCCGCCGGGGCTGGGCTTCGCCGTCGACCAGCCGTCGTTCATGGGCGAACTCGCGGGCCGCGGGGCGGCGGGGCACACGGGCTTCACGGGTACCTCGCTCGTCCTCGACCCGAGGACGGACACGTTCCTGATCCTGCTGGCCAACACGGTGCATCCGCGGCGCAGGCCCGCGGACAGCGGGCCGAGGGCGAGACTGGCGACCCGTCTGGCGAGGGCGGTGATCTGAGTCCGGCCTTCCAGCCGGCGGTTTCGGGTCGGCGGGTGGGGAAACGGGGGTCTGGGGGCGAAGCCCCCGGCAGGGTCCGCGCCGGTGCGGGGCGCCATAGAATCTCCGGGTGAACGCCCCCGTACCACCGGCGCAAGCCCTCCGCAGAAGCCTCGCCGACCTGCTCGACGGACTCCCGCCCACCCAGGCCGCCGGAGCCGTCGACAGGCTCATCGCCAACTACCGGGGCGACACCCCCACCCACGCCCCGATCCTCCGCGACCGCGCCGACGTGGCCGCCTACGCCGCCTACCGCATGCCCGCCACCTTCGAAGCGGTCCACTCGGCGCTGGAGGCGTTCGCACAGGCCGCCCCCGGCTGGACGCCCGGCAGCCATGTCGACGTCGGCGGCGGCACCGGCGCCGCCACCTGGGCCGTCACCGCGACCTGGCCCGGCGAGCGCAGCGTCATCGTGCTGGACTGGGCCGAGCCCGCCCTCGCCCTCGGCCGGGAGATCGCCGCCGCCAACCCGGCCCTGCGCGGCGCCCGCTGGCGGCGCGCCCGGATCGGCGCCGACCTCACCCTGGACGCCACCGACCTCGTCACGGTGTCGTACGTCCTCAACGAGCTCTCCGGGCCCGACCGCGCCGCCCTCGTCGACGCCGCCGCGGCCGCCGCGCAGGCCGTGGTGATCGTGGAGGCCGGCACCCCGGCCGGCTACGCCCGCGTCATCGAGGCCCGCGATCGCCTGATCCACGCCGGACTGCACGTCGTCGCCCCCTGCCCGCACAGCGCCGCCTGCCCCATCGAGCCCGGCCGGGACTGGTGCCACTTCTCCGCCCGGGTCGCCCGCTCCTCACTGCACCGCCAGGTCAAGGGCGGCACCCTGCCCTACGAGGACGAGAAGTTCTCGTACGTCGCCGCCACCCGCCTGCCCGCCGGGCCGGCCCCCTCCCGCGTGGTCCGGCGCCCGCAGATCCGCAAGGGCCAGGTGCTGCTGGACCTCTGCGAGGCCGGCGAACGGCTGGCCCGTACGACGGTCACCAAACGCCACGGCCACCTGTACAGGGCGGCCCGGGACGCCGAGTGGGGAGACCCGTGGCCGCCGGAGGACTCCCCCGAGGAGCCGTCCGCGTAGCCGCCGCGGCTTGTTAGCGTCGCCCCATGGTCAACAAGCCGGCCCCCGACGCCACCCGCCGCAGCGAGAAGTCCCGCAGAGCGATCTACGCCGCCGCCCTCGCCCTGGTCGGCGAGGTCGGCTACCCGAAGACCACCGTCGAGGCGATCGCCGCGCGGGCCGGGGTGGGCAAGCAGACGATCTACCGCTGGTGGTCGTCCAAGGCGGACGTCCTGCTGGAGGCGTTCCTCGACCTCTCCACGCAGGCGGCCGAGGAAGCGGGACAGGTGCCGTACACCATCCCGGACACCGGCGACCTCGCCGCCGACCTCAAGGCGGTGCTGCGGATCACGGTGGACCAGATGCTCGACCCGCGCTTCGAGGTACCGGCCCGTGCCCTGGCCGCCGAGGGCCTGGTCAACGAGCTGCTCGGCCGCGAGGTCGTCGCGGGCCTCCTCGAACCCCAGCTCCAGCTGTACGTCGACCGGCTGCGCGCCGCGCAGGACGCCGGCGCGGTACGGGCCGACGTCGACCCCCGCATCGCCCTGGAACTGTTCGTCTCGCCGCTCGCGCAACGCTGGCTGCAACGGACCGGGCCGATCTCCCACGACTACACGGACACGCTGGTCGACTACGCGCTGCACGGAATCGGGACCCCAGACACCCCCAAGCGCACGAAGATGGGACGATAAGGCACACTGTCCGCACACCAGCGAGGCGACGACCAGACTGAGGGGATAGATGAGCGCGACGTTCGGCGGCCGGTCCGGCCGGCAGGGCAAACTCTCCCAGTGGCTGCTCGGACGCCGCCCGAAGGAAGCCGCCGACGACGGCGGCCGTGAGGCCCTGCTGCTGGGCGCCGCCGCGGCGGGCCTGCCGCTCGCCCCCGCCGCGCACCCCGCCCCCGGCTACGGCTGCTCCTGCGACCGCGTCGGCTGTCCCACCCCGGCCCGGCACCCGGTGTCGTTCGCCTGGCAGACGCAGTCCACCACCGACCGCGCCCAGGTCGAACGCTGGGCCCGGCACCAGCCGCAGGCCAACTTCATCACCGCGACCGGCATGACGCACGACGTCCTGGACGTGCCCCTGGAGGCCGGCCGGGAGGCGCTGGAGCGGCTGCTCGGCTCCGGCGTCGAGGTGGGGCCCGTCGCCGAGAGCGACGACGGCCGCATGCTGTTCTTCACCCTCACCCGCGGCACCCCCGAGGACGAGGACGAGTGGTGGCCGTGCGAGCTGGACTGCCGCCCCGAGACCATGGACGAGCATCCGGGCCTGCGCTGGCACTGCCGGGGGTCGTACGTCCTCGTACCGCCCGCCCGGCTCCCCGGTGACGATCGGCAGGTGCGCTGGGTGCGGGGGCCGGAGCATGCGCTGCCGGATCCCTTGAGCCTGCTGGAAGCGCTCACCGATGCCTGTGCGCGGTACGCGGGCGCCGACCATGCGCCCTGGCCGCTGCGGCATTAGGCGGCGCGTTTCACTCGCCCTGCGCCGATGTGAGACCCGGCACCCGCCCCAGCACCGAAACCCTGCCGCTCCCCGCCGGGTCCAAGGCCACCTCTGCCGACATGAACTGCAGCGTCAGGGACTGTTTCACCTCGCCCGTGGTCAGTGCCTGTACGTCCTTGTTCGTGACCGGCACGGTGGTTCCGGTGGCGGCGGTCTGCTTCTCGTAGTGGTGGGTGGTGAAGAACACCAGCGCCCCGCCGTCCGCCGTGCGCAGCGCCAGCGGCGCGTAGGCGCCGCTCGTCAGCGGGCCGTCGATGAACTGGGTGACCAGGCCCGGCTTGCGGGCCCGCTTGGCCCGGTCGGCGCGCTCGACGCTGGTGTACCTGCCGTCGGCGAAGGCCTGGCCGCCCTTCTTCAGGTACGTCGCGTACTCCTGGCTCAGCTTCCCGGGCGCGACGGCGAGCTGCTGGGAGCCGGCCGGTACCGCCTCGGCCCAGCCGTCCTTGTCCGTCTTGAACGCCGGTACCGAGCCCGGCGCCACGAGGGTGACGTACGCCACCCGCCAGCGCTCGCCGAGGTCGCCCCGGGTGAACACCATCAGCCAGCGCAGGTCGCCGGTCTTGTTGCCCTTCGCGTCGGCGACGAACCAGCGCGGCCAGCCGGCCTTCTCGGGGATCGTGACCTTCACGTCCGACAGCTTCAGCGGCACGTGGTTCGGGTTGCCGGACGGGCTGTTGGCGTGCCCGGCCTTCAGCCGCGCGGCGGTGATGTCGCCGAACGGGCCGGTGAGGTAGGGCGCGTCCAGGGAGTTGTCGTAGGCCTTGTCGGCCTTGTTGTACGCGGTCGTGAACGCGGTGAGCGCCTTGGCGGCCTCGGCGCGGGTGGCGGCGGGGAGCACCTCGCGCTCCCCGTGCACCACCACGCATCCGCTCACCGTCAGCGACAAAGCGGTCAGCGAGGCCGCTATGAGTGCGTTACGGTCACGCCTGCGAAGCCTGCGCGGGTTGCGATCCCTGCTCATCGGGTCCCTTCACCTTCCCCTTCCCGGAGGCGAACCCTACCGGGGCGAGGAAGATCGCGAGTGCCGGGATCAGGTACAGCAGCCACACCGTGACCTGGAGGACGGTCGGGTCGGGCTGGAAGTTGAACACACCCTTCAGCAGCGTGCCGTACCAGCTGTCCGGCGGGACGGTGTCGCTGATGTCGAAGGCCAGGTGGGTCAGGCCGGGCAGCCAGTTCGCCTCCTGCAGGTCGTGGAAGCCGTAGGCGAGGACGCCCGCCGCGACCACGACCAGCATGCCGCCGGTCCAGGTGAAGAACTTGGCCAGGTTGATCCTCAGGGCACCCCGGTAGAACAGCCACCCGAGGAGCACGGCCGTGGCGAGGCCCAGCGCCACGCCGATCAGGGGGCGCGGGGTGCCGTCGGACGCCGCGTGCACCGACGTCCACACGAACAGCGCGGTCTCCAGGCCCTCCCGGCCGACGGCGAGGAAGGCGGTGGCGACCAGCGCGCCGGTTCCCATGGCGAGGGCCGCGTCCAGCCTGCCGTGCAGCTGCGACCTCAGGTGCCGGGCGGTGCGCCGCATCCAGAACACCATCCACGTCACCAGGCCGACGGCGACGACCGACAGCGAGCCGCCGAGCGCCTCCTGCGCCTCGAAGGTCAGCTCCTGCGAGCCGAATTCGAGGGCGCAGCCGAAGCCCATGGCGATGGCGATCGCGATGCCGATGCCGGTCCAGATCGGCTTCAGGGCGTCCCGGCGGCCGGTCTTGACGAGGTAGGCGATCAGGATGCAGACGACGAGCGACGCCTCCAGACCCTCGCGCAGGCCGATCAGGTAGTTGGAGAACACGGGCTACGCCTCCTTGGCGAACAGCGTGCGGCCCCACCAGTCGTCCGCGTCCCGGACGCCGGGCGGTATCGCGAAGACCGCGGAACCCACGTGCTGGATGTACTCGTTGAGGGCGTCGTGCGCGGACAGCCTGCGCTGCAGCGGGACGAAGCCGTTGCGCACGTCGCGCTGGTAGGCCAGGAAGAACAGGCCGGCGTCCAGGCGGCCGAGGCCGTCGGTGCCGTCGGTGCCGTCGGTGAAGGAGTAGCCCCGGCGCAGGATGGTGATCCCGTTGTTCGCCTCCGGGTGTGCGAGGCGCACATGCGCGTCGGGCTTCATCGCCTTCAGGAACGGCGCGTCGTGCTCCTTGGCCTTCCCGACCGGCGCGCCCTCGCGCTTGTCCCGCCCGAACACGTCCTCCTGCTCCTGCAGTGAAGTCCGGTCCCAGGTCTCGATGTTCATGCGGATGCGCCGGGCGACGAGATACGACCCACCGGTCATCCAGTCCTGGTCGTCGCCGTCGCCGACCCACACGAACTTCTTCAGCCGGTCGGTCTCGGTGCCCGCGATGTTGCGGGTGCCGTCCTTGAACCCGAAGAGGTTGCGCGGGGTCTGCGCGTCCGGGGTGGTCGAGGACGTCTTGCCGAAGCCGAGCTGGGACCAGCGCACGGCGACCCTGCCGAAGCCGATGCGGGCGAGGTTGCGGATGGCGTGCACGGCGACCTGCGGGTCGTCGGCGCAGGCCTCGATGCACAGGTCTCCGCCGGTGCGGGCCTTGTCCAGGTTGTCGCCGGGGAACCCGGGCAGGTCGACCAGGGCCGACTGGCACGAGCCGAGGCTGGCCCGGCTCACCGCCCGCCCTGACACCCCGGGCGCCGAGCGGCAGCGGGAGGCCATGCTGCGGGCCTACGGTGACACCCTGTCCTCGCTGCCCTCGCAACGGCCCGCACCTGCTCCTGGCCCCTGACCGGCGGCGCCCCCGCCTGGGACGCGCTCGCGGCCGCCGCGATGTTTCAATTCCCCCGTGACTGACTACGACGTACTCCGCGTCTTCTGCGGGCCGAACGGCGGCTACGGCAACGAGCTCGGCGTCGTCCGCGACGGCTCGGTGCTGCCCGAGCGGAGCGACCGGCAGGAGCTGGCGGCCAAACTCGGCTTCAGCGAGACCGTGTTCGTGGACGACCCCGAGCGCGGTGTGATCGACATCTACACGCCCACCCTGCGCCTGCCCTTCGCCGGTCACCCCTGCGTCGGCACCGCCTGGCTGCTCGACGTGCCCGAACTGGTCACGCCCGCAGGCGTCGTCGGTGCCCGGCTGGACGGCGAGTTCAGCTGGATCGAGGCGCGCGCGGAGTGGGCGCCGCCGCGCACCCTGCGCCAGTACGACACGGCGGCCGAGGTCGACGCCCTCGACGTGCCCCCGCCCGGCGAGTGGGTGTACGCCTGGGCCTGGGAGGACGAGGCGGCCGGCCGGATCCGTGCCCGCGCCTTCCCCGGCCGCGACGACGGCATCGACGAGGACGAGGCCACCGGCGCCGCCGCCCTGCTCCTCACGGACCGGCTGGGCCGCGCCCTGAACATCACCCAGGGCAGGGGCTCCCAGATCCTGACCGCGCCCCAGCCGGAGGGGTGGGTGGAGGTCGGGGGCCGGGTGTTCCTGGAGCGCTAGTCGCCGCGAGTGTCAGGCGCTCAGCGGGAACTCGTCCCCGAGCGCCCTGAACACCGCGGTGTTCAGGGCGAAAGCCCGCTTGCACTCCCCGGCGACCCGCTGCTTCTCCAGGTCGTCCACCCGTATCCCGTCCAGCAGCTGCCGGTAACTGCGCTTGAAAGCGGCCGGGTTGGGGACGCCTTCGAAGACGTAGAAGCGGACCCCGTCGCCCTTCCGCCTGAACCCCCAGGTCTTCTCCGCCCGGTCGCGGATGATCTGGCCGCCGGACAGGTCGCCCAGGTAGCGGGTGTAGTGGTGGGCGACATAGCCGACGGGCCAGCGCTCGGCGCACTCGCGGACCCGGGCCGCGTACACCCGCGTCGCGGGCAGGGCGCTCAGGCCCGTCCGCCACCCGGGCCCCCGCAGATGCGCCAGGTCCCGCTCCAGCGCGGCCAGCCGGAACAGCTCGGGCCGGACGAACGGCCCCGCCACCGGGTCCGCCGCCAGCCGCCCGGCGCCGCGCTCCAGTGCCTCGTACACGAACCACAGCTGCTCGGTGTAGCGCGCGTAGGCGGCCACGCCCAGCCGGCCGCCCAGCAGGTCGCTCATGAACGACGAGGTCTCCGCCTCCACGTGCGCCTCGTGGGACGCGGTGCGGATGAGGGTCGAGAAGGAGGAGTCCATCAGGCCGTCCCATCTTGCCGACATCCTGTCGGTAAAAGTCTACAAGAGAAAGCCCGCCCTCGCAGAGGGCGGGCCGTGCGGTCGCCGCAGAAGCGAACGCGGTGTTACGGCAGGGTCAGGATGTCCGCGCCGGTCTCCGTCACCACCAGCGTGTGCTCGAACTGGGCCGTCCGCCTGCGGTCCTTCGTCACGACCGTCCAGCCGTCGTCCCACATGTCGTACTCGTGGGTGCCCAGCGTCAGCATCGGCTCGATCGTGAACGTCATCCCAGGCTGCATGACCGTCGTCGCGTGCGGGCTGTCGTAGTGCGGGATGATCAGGCCCGAGTGGAACGAGGAGCTGATGCCGTGGCCGGTGAAGTCGCGGACGACTCCGTAGCCGAAACGCTTGGCGTAGGACTCGATGACCCGGCCGATGACATTGATCTGCCGGCCCGGCCTGACCGACTTGATCGCGCGGTTCAGGGCCTCCCGGGTCCGCTCCACCAGCAGCCGGGACTCCTCGTCCACCTCCCCGACCAGATAGGTGGCGTTGTTGTCGCCGTGCACCCCGCCGATGTACGCCGTCACGTCCAGGTTGACGATGTCGCCGTCCCTGAGGACCGTCGAGTCCGGGATGCCGTGGCAGATCACCTCGTTGACCGAGGTGCACAGCGACTTCGGGAAACCGCGGTAGCCGAGCGTGGAGGGATAGGCGCCGTGGTCGCACATGTACTCGTGGGCGACCTTGTCCAGCTGGTCCGTGGTGACCCCCGGCGCGATGATCCTCGCGGCCTCCTCCATCGCCTGCGCGGCGATACGGCCGGCGATCCGCATCGCCTCGATGGTCTCCGGACTCTGCACCTCCGGACCGGTGTACGGCGCCGGTGCGGGCTTGCCGACGTACTCGGGGCGGCGGATGTTGCCGGGGACCGAACGGGTGGGGGACAGCTCCCCCGGTACGAGAAGCGACTGGCCAGACATGGCAGCGAGTCTATCGAGCGGAGTTGGGGGATCATGTCGTTGGCGAGAGGAGCTGTTCATGCCCCTGTTCAAGAAGCGCACCGTCGGCAAGCCGGGCGAGTGGTACTACTGCCTGGAGCACAAGAAGGTCGAGGAGGGCCCGGAGTGCCCGGGCAAGGACCGCTTCGGGCCGTACGCCTCGCCGGAGGAGGCCCGGCACGCGATGGAGACCGCCGCCGAGCGCAACCTCCAGTGGGAGAACGACCCGCGCTGGCACGACGCGTCGGCCGGCGGGAGCGGCGAGGAGGACTGATCAGGCCTGTACGGCCGTGCGCTGCTCGCGCATGCGTACCGCGTGCTCGTTGGTGCGGGCGTCGTACGTCATGAGCCCCGGCAGGCACAGCGCGAGCAGTCCCATGGCACCGGCGCAGGCCAGCCCGCCGGAGACGACGGAGGTCCGTACGCCCGCCCAGGCGGCCAGGCCGCCCGCCCGGACCTGGCCGAGCTGCGGGCCGACCGAGTAGGACAGCAGCTCGATCCCGGCGAGCCGGCCGCGCAGCTCGTCCGGGATCGTCTGGTTCCACATGGCCGACCGGAAGATCCCGCTGACCATGTCGAAGCCGCCGCCGACGGTCAGGAGGACGAGGACCAGCCACACGTTCCCGCACACCCCCGCCGCCGCGACCGCCAGGCCCCAGCCCGTGGCCGACAGCAGCACCATCAGCCCGTGCCGGTGGATCCGGGAGGCCCAGCCGCTGGTCAGGCTCACCAGCATCGCGCCGGCCGGGACCGCGGCGTACATCAGGCCGAGCGCCCAGTCGGCGTGCAGCTCGCCGGCGAGGAACGGCAGCACCGCGAGCGGCATGGCCAGGAACATCGCCGCGAGGTCGACGGCGTAGGTGCCGAGGAGTTCCTTGCGGTTCCAGGCGTACCGGGCGCCTTCCAGGACGGCGTTCAGGGAGGGCTTCGAGGCCTCGTGGGAGGCGGGGGAGGGGGCGATCCGGATGATGTACGCCAGCGAGACGACGAACGTCAGCAGGTCGGCGGCGTACGCCCAGCCGAGGCCCGCGTAGGCGACGACCACGCCCGCGAGGGCCGGGCCCGCGACGCCGCCGACGGTCCAGCGCAGGGAGTTCAGCGAGGCCGCGGCGGGCATGTCGTCGTGGGCGACGATCCGGGGCCACAGGGAGTCAAGGGCCGGGCGCTGTACGGAGACCAGCGCGGAGGAGAGGGCGGCGACGGCGTACAGCGGCCAGACCGCGGGGTGCGGAGCCAGGGCGTTGAGCAGCAGGACAGCACTCAGCAGGCCCTGCCCGGCCTCCGTCCACACGATGAGCTTCCGCTTGTCGAGGGCGTCGGCGAGGGCACCGCCGTACAGACCGCAGAGAACGAGCGGCAGCAGCTCCACGGCACCGATCGCGCCCACCGCCGCGGTCGACTCCGTCAGGTCCTTCAGCTGGACCGGGAGCGCGACGAAGGTGAGAAAGCTGCCGAAGTTGCTGATCAGCCCCGACTTCCAGAGCCGGCGAAAGTCGGCGGAGGCCTTCCAGGGGGCGAGGTCGGGCAGAAGAGCACGGGTCACTTCAGGCATGTTCGGTTGGGCGCAGTCCGGGGGGCAACTGCTTTTCCCGGCCCCCACCGGGGGTTCTGCCGGGCAGAGTCACCAGGGGGCCGGCGGCGGTGCCGTCAAAGCTTCCGCCAGCCTTGCCAACCTGTCCCGGAACCCCCGCCGAACCCTCGGAGAGCCACCGTTCTCCCCGGCCGCCGCACTGACCAGGTGCTGGACGGTGTCCAGGTCTAGTTCCGCCCCCCGCGGTACGGCCAGCGTGTCGTGGGCCATCGCGGCGAGGTCGCCGCCACCCGCGCCCAGCGCCAGCACCGTCACCCCGGCCCGGCGGGCGTCGTGCACGCGCTCCAGCAGCGGCGCGGGCTCCTCGGGGGCCACGACCAGCAGGGTCTCACCCCGCCGCGCCGCCCCGATCCGGCCGGGCCCCACGGCCAGGTGAGGCGGGTCCGAGGGGCGCGCGTGATGCCGTACCAGGGTCGGCGCCAGCTCGGGCGTCCCGGACCACGCGGCCTCGTCCACCAGATGCGCCGCCAGATGCCACGGCTCGTACTCCGGCGTGCCCACCAGCAGCAGCCCGCCCCCGTGCGCCACCACCGACCCGCGCAGCACCCCCGCGAATCTCCGGGTGGCTCCCAGCCACTCGGTCCCGGCGAGCACTTCCCGCAGCAGTGCGACCCGTACGGCGTCCATGCGCCCGCATCCTGCCGCAAACCGGTCACTCGTGACCCGGAGTTCACCCGGAATTCGCCCGCGCCGGGGACGTACAACGCCTCGTCCGTACCGCAGGCGTCCCCAGGAGCCGCCCGATGACCGACGTCACCGTCCCCTTCCGCGCCGGACGCGAGGGCTATGCCGCCTACCGGATACCGGCCGTCGTCGCCACCCGCGCCGGCACGCTGCTCGCCTTCTGCGAGGGCCGCGCCGGCTCCGCCGCCGACCACGGGCACATCGACATCGTGCTCAAGCGGTCCACGGACGGCGGCCGCACCTGGGGCCCGCTCCAGGTCGCCGCGAGCAACGGGCACGACCTCGCCGGAAACCCCGCCCCCGTCGTCCTCGACACCGGCCGCATCCTGCTCGTGCACGTCCGGGCCGCCGCCACCGCCACCGAGGCCGCCATCCTGCGCGGCCGGGTGCCGGACGCCGACGGTCGGCGGGTGTGGGTGCGGCACAGTGACGACGAGGGGGCGACCTGGTCCGTGCCCCGGGAGATCACCGCGCAGGTGAAGAAGCCCGGCTGGCGCTGGTACGCCACCACCCCCGGCCACGCCCTCCAGCTGAGCACCGGCCGCATCCTCGTCCCCGCCAACCACACCCTGCCGCCCAACGGCACGGACACCGGCACCGGCGCCGAACCGCGGTACAACAGCGGCCACTGCCTGCTCAGCGACGACCGGGGGGAGACCTGGTACCTCGGCTATCTCGCCGAGAACACCGACGAGTACATCAACGTCAACGAGACCACCGCCGCCGAACTCCCCGACGGCCGCGTCTACTTCAACACCCGCACCGACTCGGCCTCGCCCGGCAACCGCGCCGACGCCCACTCGGCGGACGGCGGCAGGACCCTCGTCAAGCCCTTCCGCCCGCAGGCGGGACTCTCCGCGCCCGTCTGCCAGGCCTCCGTCCTCCAGCTCCGGGACCTGGACCTGCTCCTCTACTCCGGCCCGGCCGACCCCGCCTTCCGCGCCCTGATGACGATCCGCGCCTCCACCGACGGCGGCACCACCTGGCGCACGGCGTACACCGTTGACGGGCTGCCCGCCGCCTACTCCGACCTGGTCCGCGTCGACCCGGACACCGTCGGACTCCTCTACGAGACCGGCGACTTCAGCGCCTACGAGACCATCACCTTCCGCCGGGTTCCGGTGGCGCGGCTCGGGCGAGCCGGTGCCCTGCCCCTCACGGACGTAGAGTCGCACCCATGACCTCTACGACCTCCACCGACAGCGCACAGACCCCGGCCAAGGCTCCCGCCAAGGACCCCTGGGACCTGCCCGACGTCTCCGGGTACGTCGTCGGCGTGCTCGGCGGCACCGGACCGCAGGGCAAGGGCCTCGCCTACCGGCTCGCCAGGGCCGGCCAGAAGGTGATCATCGGTTCCCGGTCCGCCGACCGCGCCCAGGCCGCCGCCCAGGAATGCGGCCACGGCGTCGAGGGCGCCGACAACGCCGAGGCCGCGCGCCGCAGCGACATCGTGATCGTCGCCGTACCGTGGGACGGCCACGGCGACACGCTGAAGGCCCTGCGCGAGGAACTGGCCGGCAAGCTCGTCGTGGACTGCGTCAACCCGCTCGGCTTCGACAAGAAGGGCGCCTACGCCCTCAGGCCCGAGGAGGGCAGCGCCGCCGAGCAGGCCGCCGCCCTGCTGCCGGACTCCCGCGTCGCCGCCGCCTTCCACCACCTGTCCGCCGTCCTGCTCCAGGACCCGGAGATCGAGCAGATCGACACCGACGTGATGGTGCTCGGTGAGGAGCGGGCCGACGTCGAGATCGTGCAGGCCCTCGCCGGGCGCATCCCCGGCATGCGCGGTGTCTTCGCCGGGCGGCTGCGCAACGCCCACCAGGTCGAGTCGCTGGTCGCGAACCTGATCTCCGTCAACCGCCGCTACAAGGCACACGCCGGGCTCCGCATCACCGACGTCTGAGCGGATGGGGGACACTGGTCGGCGAAGCAGTACCGAGCAGTGTCCCCCGACAGGAGTCTCCCGTCATGCCCCTTCTGCCCCCGCCCACCCGGACCCGGCGACTCGCCCTGTACACCCTCGTCGTCTGCGTCCTCGCCGTGGCCGCCGCCGTCGTCTCCTTCCTCCAGGGCAGCTGGCTGGGAATCGTGTGGGTGCTGCTGGCGGGCCTGACGTCCAACATGACCTGGTACTACGTCAAGCGCGACCGGGCCGGCGCCGGGCAGGGCAAGTCCGTCACGGGCTGACCAGGCAGCCGTCGGGCGTGCCCTGCCAGAAGCGGTACAGCGCCTCGCCGCAGTAGCGCTGGTCGACCGTGATCCCCAGGCCGTCGAGGATGTCGTAGATCCAGGTGAAGAACGCGTGGTTCAGCGACGGCACCCACAGCAGCGCGAACACGAACAGCAGGCCGAACGGCGCGAACGGCTCCACCTGCCGTTTGACCCTGTACGACAGCCAGGGCTCGATCACGCCGTAGCCGTCCAGGCCCGGCACCGGCAGGAAGTTCAGGATCGCCGCCGTCACCTGGAGCAGGGCCAGGAACGCCAGCGCGTACTGGAAGCCGGCGGGCACGCCGTCCAGCGCGTGCAGCCAGAAAGGCGCCGTACACACCGCCGCGAACAGCACGTTCGTCAGCGGGCCCGCCGCCGAGACCAGGCTGTGCCGCCAGCGGCCCCGGATCCGGCCGCGCTCGATGAACACCGCACCGCCGGGCAGACCGATCCCGCCCATGATCACGAAGAGCACCGGGAGCACGATGCTCAGCAGCGCGTGCGTGTACTTCAGCGGGTTCAGGGTCAGGTAGCCCTTCGCGCCGATCGTGATGTCGCCGCTGTGCAGGGCCGTGCGCGCGTGCGCGTACTCGTGCAGGCACAGGGAGACGATCCAGGCCGCCGTCACGAACAGGAACACCGCGACGCCCGGCCGTGCCGCATACCCCGTCCAGACGGCCCAGCCCGTCACCGCCGTCACGGCCAGGATCCCGACGAACACGGGACTGACCCGGCGGTCGCCGCGGCGGGTGGTGGCGGTGGTCATCGGCGGGCTCCTGTGCGGTGGGGACGGTGCGGAGTGCGACCGTACCGGCCGCGCCCTCGCGGGGGAAACGTCTCGCGCTCGCCGTCCGGTTCCTGGACCCTGGGGGGATGCCACGGATGAGGGTGTTCTACGAGGACTGGCAGATGGAATGCTGCGGCACACCGTTCGCGGTGGGCGACGAGGTGTCCTGGCCGCTGGCCGCCTACGACACCGAAGGCGTCCGGGAGGGCCACGGGTACGGCGCCGAGGCGTGGGTGGAGAACCACGGCGACCCGGACCGGCCGGTCGTGGGCCGGGTCCGCGCCGTCGACCTGGTCCACGAGGAGTACGGCTTCCGGCTGCCCGACCCGCAGCCCGGACCCGTGAAGCCGCGGGGTGGAGTCGTGCTCCGGGGCTCGGGACGCGGCCTCGAACCGGTGCCCGGCACCGTCACGCTGGAGCCCTCCGCCGGCTGTCCGAAGTGGTTCGAGGAGGTGGACCGCGGCACGGTGGACGGCCTCGGAAGGGTGCGCCGCACCCGCGGCGCCCTCGTCACCCTGGAGCTCGCCGACGGCACGGCCCTGGAGCTCCCGGACGGCACGCCGCCGCAACCCGGTGACCACCGGTGACCGCTCCGGCGACAATGGACCCCGTGCGCTTTTCGCTGCTCGGCACCACGCAGGTACTCCGCCCCGACGGTACGGCCGTCCCGGTCGGCGGGGCGCGGCTGCGCGCCCTGCTGGGCGTGCTCGCGCTCCGGGCCGGGCGGACCGTGCCCGCGGGCGTGCTGATCGACGAGGTCTGGGGCGCCGACCCGCCCGCCGACGCCGCCGGGGCGCTCCAGGCGCTGGTCGGCCGGCTGCGCCGTACCCTCGGCGCGGACGCCGTCGCCTCCGCCGAGGGCGGCTACCGGCTCACCGCCGCGCCCGACGACGTCGACCTCACCCGCTTCGAGCGGCTGACCGGCGACGGCCTGCGGGCCCTCGCCGACGGCGACCCGGCCAAGGCCGCCGCCGCCCTGGACGACGCGCTGGCCCTGTGGCGCGGCCCCGCCCTCGCCGACCTGCCCGACCACCACGCCGAGGCGGCCCGCTGGGAGACCCGCCGGCTCGACGCCCTGCGCGCCCGGCACAGCGCCGCCGTCGCCCTCGGCCACGCCGAGCAGGTGCTGCCCGAGCTGGCGGCCCTGTGCGACGACCACCCGCTGGACGAGCCGCTCCAGGCGCTGCGGCTGCGCGCCCTGCGCGACGCCGGCCGCCCGGCCCAGGCGCTCGCCGCCTACGAGGACGTACGACGGCTGCTGGCGGACCGGCTCGGCTCCGATCCCGGGCCCGAACTGCGCGCCCTGCACGCCGAGCTGCTGTCCGCCGAGGAAACCCCGGCGCCGAGGCCCGTGCCGACGGCTCCGGGCAATCTGCGCGCCCGGCTCACCTCCTTCGTCGGCCGGGAGACCGACATCGAGGCCATCGGCGCCGACCTGACCGCCGCCCGCCTGGTCACCCTGCTGGGTCCGGGCGGCGCCGGGAAGACCCGGCTGTCCCAGGAGGCCGCCGAGGCGGTGCGGCACACCGCCCGCGACGGGGTGTGGCTGGCCGAACTGGCGCCCGTGGACGACCCCGAGGCCGTGCCGCAGGCCGTGCTCACCGCGATCGGCGCCCGCGACACCGTGCTGCACGGCGCCGGCGCCGAGAGCATCCGCGCGGTCACCGACCGGTACGACGACCCTCTCGAACGGATCGTGGAGCACTGCGCCCGGCGCCGGATGCTGATCATCCTCGACAACTGCGAGCATGTGATCGAGGCCGCCGCCCACCTCACCGAGCGCCTGCTGGCCCGCTGCCCGCAGCTGACCGTCCTCGCCACCAGCCGCGAACCCCTCGGCGTACCGGGGGAGCTGGTACGTCCGGTCGAGCCGCTGCCCGAGCCGGTCGCGCTGCGGCTGCTCGCCGACCGGGGTGCGGCGGCCCGGCCCGGATTCCGTGTCGAGGACGACCCCGAGGCCTGTGCGGAGATCTGCCGGCGGCTCGACGGACTCCCGCTCGCGATCGAGCTGGCGGCGGCCCGGCTGCGGATGCTGACTCCCCGTCAGATAGCCGACCGGCTCGACGACCGCTTCCGGCTGCTCACCTCCGGCAGCCGCACCGTCCTGCCCCGCCAGCAGACCCTGCGGGCCGTCGTGGACTGGTCCTGGGAGCTGCTCGACGCGGACGAACGGGACGTCCTCGCCCGGCTGTCCGTCTTCGCGGGCGGCTGCGACCTGGCCGCCGCCGAGGCCGTGTGCGGGCCCGTCGCCCTGGACGCGCTCGGCTCCCTGGTCGACAAGTCCCTGGTGGTGGCCGCCCCTTCGGTGGAGGGCGGGATGCGTTACCGGCTCCTGGAGACCGTCGCCGAGTACGCGGGCGAACGGCTGGACGAGACCGGGCGCCGCGCCGACGCCGAGCGCGCCCATCTGACGTACTACCGCGAACTCGCCCGTACCACCGACCCGTTGCTGCGCGGCCCCGAACAGCGCACCGCCATCGACCGGTTCCAGCTGGAGTACGAGAACCTGCGCACCGCCCTCAGACACGCCGTCGCCGCGGGGGACGAGCAGGAGGGGCTGTGCCTGGCGCTGTCCCTGGTGGTCTTCTGGCAGATGCGGGACCAGCGCATCGAGACCCGCACCTGGTGCGAGGAGGTCATGGCGCTCGGCCCCGACCCCTTCACCGCACCCGTACGGCCGGCCCTGCCGCTGTGGCAGCGCTGCACCGACGCCCCGCCCCCGTACACCGGCGAGGTCCTCGCCGAGGCCCGGCGCGGCGTCCACCTGGCCCACCTCTCCTGCATGGACCACGACCTGGAGTCGTGGCAGACGCCCGAGGCACAGGCCAAGCTGCACGCCATCGTGGAGGCCTACGAGCTCGGCCTGCCGCAGACCTGCCGGGTGCCCGGCCTGCTCTGGTTCTTCGCCGTCATGCTCACCGGCGGCGCCGAGCGGATGTGGGCCGTCATCGACGCCTGCGTCCAGACCTGCCGCGACACCCCCGGATTCGAGTGGGACCTGGCCAATACCCTGCAGCTGCGCGCCAACCTCCTCGCCAACCGCGCCGAATGGGCCGCCAACGCCACCCGCGACGCCGAGGAATCGCTGGAGATCTTCCGCCGCCTCGGGGACGTCTGGGGCATCGCCGAGGCGTTGTCCGCCCGCGGCGAGGCCCACGAACGCCAGGGCGCCTACCGTGCGGCCGCCGCCGACTACCGGGCGGCCATCGAACACGCCGAGCGTCTGGGCGCCCGCGGCCAGGTGGCCATCCTCCACGCCCGCCTCGGCAGCGTGCTCATGGAGACGGGCGACCTCGAGAGCGGCGAGCAGCTGCTCCGGGACGTCGTCGCGAGTCAGGACGGCTCCCACAACGAGGCGATGCCCGCCGCCCGGCTGTTCCTCGCCTGCTGGCTCGGTCTGACCGGCCGTACCGCCGAGGCGCGGGAACAACTGCGGCTGCTGCGCGAGCAGTTCAAGATCGCGCACTTCGTCGTCTTCGACTACATGATCCTCACCCAGGAGGCCTGGCTGGACGCCCTCGACGGCCGTGCCGAGGACGCCCTGGACCGGACCCGGCGGGCGCTGGAGCTCGCCCGGGACCCGCTGACCAAGACCATCGCCCCGCACCTGGACTCCATCTGCCTCACCAGCGCGGCGATGGCCCTGGCCCGGCTCGACGGCGGCAGCCGCGCCGTCGACGCCGCCCGCTGCCTGGGCGCCGCCCACGCCCTGCTGCCGTCCGGGCACGTCCTCTCCGGTGTCGAGCGCCGGTGCCTCGACATGACCGAGGAGAGGATCCGTGAGTCCTTGGACGAAGCCGCCTACCGGGCCGCGTACGCCGAGGGCGGTGGCCTCTCCCTCGCGGAGGCCACCGCCCTGGTGTGACGCCGGGGGCGTCAGCTCTTCGTGCGGAACTTGTGGATGGCGATCGGCGCCATGACCGCAGTGATGCCCACCGACCAGGCCAGTGTCACCCACAGGCCGTGCGCGACCGGTCCGCCGTTCATCAGGCCGCGTGCGGCGTCGGCCAGGCCGGACATCGGGTTGTAGTCGGTGAAGTGGCGCAGCCAGCCCGGCATCGAGTTCGTCGGCGCGAAGATCGACGAGCCGAACTGGAGCGGGAACAGCGTCAGAAAGCCCATCGCCTGCACGGACTGCGCGTTCTTCATGATCACACCGAGGGTCAGGAACACCCACATGATGGACGAGGCGAAGAGCGTCGCCAGACCCACGGCGGCGAACAGCCCGGCCCAGTGGGTGATGTCGAAGCCCACCAGGACACCGACGACCATCAGCACGGCCGTCGCGATCAGCATCCGGGCCAGCTCCACCGCGATCTTCGCGAAGAGCACGGAACCGCGTCCGATCGGCAGGGACCGGAAGCGGTCCATGACCCCGCTGTTGAAGTCCTGGTTGAAGCCGGTGCCGACGCCCTGGGCCATGGACAGGCTGGTCATGGCCATGAGGCCGGGCACGACGTACTGGACGTAGGCCTGCTGTCCGCCGCCCAGCGCCTTCCCGATCGAGCCGCCGAAGACGTACACGAACAGCAGGGTGAAGATGACCGGCATCAGCAGCGCGTCGAACATCGACTCCGGGTCCTGGCGGATCCAGAGCAGATTGCGGCGCAGCAGGGCTCCGGTGTGCCGCAGGTGCCCGCGCAGCGGGATGCGGGTGTCGGCCGAAGTGACTGCGGAAGTGACTGTGGTGGCGCTCATACGGCGACCTCCTCGCGGGCGTCGGCGGGCACGGTGTCCTGCGGGGCACTGGCGCGGTGGCCGGTGAGGGACAGGAACACCTCGTCCAGGCTGGGCAGTTCGGTGGTGATGGAGGAGATCGTGATGCCGCGCGCGGTGACCGCGCCGACCACGGCGGTCAGCTGCTCGTCGCTGAGGACCGGCACCAGCAGGGTCCCGGACTCGGTGTCCACGGTGGTGGTGGCGAGCCCGGTGATGCCCAGTTCGTCCAGCATGTCGGCGAGCGGGCGCAGCTGCAGCGGGTCGACCGGCCGGACCCGGAGGGTGCGTCCGCCGACGCGGGCCTTCAGCTCCTCGATCCCGCCGTTGGCGATGACCTTGCCGCGGTCGACCACGGTCAGCTCGGTGGCGAGCTGCTCGGCCTCCTCCATGTACTGGGTGGTCAGCAGCACGGTGACGCCGTCGCCGACCATCGCCTTCACCTCGTCCCACACCTCGTTGCGGGTACGGGGGTCGAGTCCGGTGGTCGGCTCGTCGAGGTAGAGCACGGCCGGCCGCCCGATCATCGAGGCGGCGAGATCGAGCCGCCGCCGCATACCGCCGGAGTACGTGCTCGCCGGCCGCCTGGCCGCCTCCGTCAGGGAGAACCGCTCCAGCAGCTCGTCGGCTCGGGCGCGGGCGTCCTTGCGGGACAGGTCCAGCAGCCGGCCGATCATGTACAGGTTCTCCCAGCCGGGCAGCTTCTCGTCCACGGAGGCGTACTGCCCGGTGAGCCCTATCACCCGGCGCAGCTGCCGGGGCTGCCGTACGACGTCGTACCCGGCCACGGTGGCCCGGCCGGCGTCCGGGGTGATCAGGGTGGACAGGATCCGCACGAGGGTGGTCTTGCCGGCGCCGTTCGGACCGAGCACACCCATCACGGTGCCCTCGCGCACGTCCAGGTCGACACCGTCCAGCGCCTTGGTCTCGCCGTAGTGCTTGACCAGCCCCCGCACCGTCACGGCGTGGCCCCCGCCGACGGGGTTGTCATCGATTCGCGTCATGGGGAAGACGGTGCCAGGGCCCGCCGACAAACCACCGACAGCCGACCGACACCACGCCGACAGCCCGCCGACACGCCCGGGGTCAGTGCTGCAGAGCCCCCGACCCCTCCGGCACGTGGGAGGCGACCAGCCTCTCCCGCCCCGCCGACGGAGTCACCCGGCGCCGGTCCACCGCGTACGCCACGCTCGCCACGCCCAGCCCCAGCACCGCCAGCATCGCGCCCGCCAGCGCGGGGGACGTCGTACCGCAGCCCGCCGCCAGCGCCAGGCCGCCGATCCAGGCGCCGCCGGCGTTCGCCAGGTTGAAGGCCGCCTGGTTGGCCGAGGAGGCCAGCGAGGGAGCCGCGGCCGCCTTCTCCATCACCATCAGCTGCAGCGGCGAACCCGTGATGAACGCCGCCATGCCCAGCAGGGTCACCGCGAGCGCCGCGCTCCACTCCGCCCGCATGAGGAGGGGGAACACCAGGAGCACGAGCCCCAGTGAGGCCAGGCCGCCGAACAGCGTGCCCCGCAGCGAGTGGTCCGCCAGGCGGCCGCCCAGCAGGTTGCCCGCGGTGGCGCCCACCCCGAACAGGGCCAGGAGCAGCGTCACGTCGCCCTCCGCGAAACCGGCCGACCCGGTCAGCATCGGGGTCACATAGCTGTAGGCCGCGAAGAGCGCGCCGAAGCCCGCCACCGTCGTCCCCAGGGCCAGCCAGACCGGGAGGGACTTCAGCGCGGCCAGTTCGCCGCGCAGGCCGCTCGAGGAGGCGAGGGATCCGCGGTCGTGCGGGATCAGCAGCGCCAGCGAGGCGATCGCGGCGAGGCCGATCGCGCTCACGCCCAGGAAGGTGGCCCGCCAGCCCAGGTGCTGGCCCATCAGCGTGGCCGCCGGTACGCCCGCGATGTTGGCGACGGTCAGGCCGAGGAACATCAGGGACACCGAGCGGGCCTTGCGCTCCGGCGGGACCATGGTCGTGGCGACGACCGCTCCCACGCCGAAGAAGGCGCCGTGCGGCAGGCCGCTGAGGAAGCG
Organism: Streptomyces barringtoniae; assembly: GCF_020819595.1. Lineage (GTDB taxonomy): Bacteria > Actinomycetota > Actinomycetes > Streptomycetales > Streptomycetaceae > Streptomyces > Streptomyces barringtoniae. The sequence goes on along the minus strand of NZ_JAJHNP010000006.1, from coordinate 113,218 downwards.
GGCGGCCAGCAGGGAGTCGTTTCCGGGGGCCAGCGCCGAGAGGGCGTTGCCCGCCACGAACAGGGCCATCAGGGCGATCAGGACCGTGCGGCGGGACATGCGGGCCGTGAGCGCGGCCAGCAGCGGGGCGCCGATCACCACGCCCAGCGCGTACGCCGAGACCAGGTGACCGGCGGCGGGGATGGAGATGTGCAGGTCGTCCGCGACGTCGGGCAACAGGCCCATCATCACGAACTCGGTCGTACCTATACCGAAAGCGCCGACGGCCAGAGCGAGCAGGGCCAGGGGCATGAAGGGCCTGTGCCTTTCGAAGTCGAAGAGGAGTGGGAGAGCGGAGTTCCGTACAGCTTATGTTCAGTTGCGGAACAAAGCCTCTCAGGCCCAGTATTCCAAGGGGTTACGCCGACGTGTCCAGCTTCACACGGGCAGCCACGGGAAGGTGGTCGCTGCCGGTGCGCGGCAGTGTCCAGGAACTCTCCGGATCCATGCCCCTGACCATGATCTGGTCGATCCGCGCCATCGGGAACGACGCCGGCCAGCTGAACCCGAAGCCGCTGCCCGCCGCGCCCTGCGTGGAGCGCATCTGGGAGGTGACGGCGTTGAGCGAACGGTCGTTCATCGTGCCGTTCAGGTCGCCGAGCAGCACCACCCGCTTCAGCGGCTCCCCGGCGATGGCCTCGCCGAGCGCGTCGGCGCTCTTGTCGCGCTGCCGTGCGGTGAACCCGGCCTCCACCTTCACCCGCACCGAGGGCATGTGGGCGACGTACACCGCGATGGGGCCCTTCGGCGTGGTCACGGTGGCGCGCATCGCGCGCTTCCAGCCGAGCTTGATGTCCACCGCCCGCACGTCGCTCATCGGGTACTTGCTCCACAGACCGACCGTGCCCTCGACACCGTGATACCCGTACGTCGGCGCGAGCGCCTTCTCGTAGGTGGACACGGCCGTGCCCGGGACCTCCTCCAGGGCCACCACGTCGGCGCCGGAGGCGGCCACCTCACGGGCCGTCGCGGCGGGGTCGGGATTCTCGGCGTTGACGTTGTGCGACGCCACCATCAGGTCGCCGCCCGAGCCCGTCTTGTCGGTGAGCAGCCCGCCGAAGAGGTTCAGCCACACGACGGCCGGAAGGAGTACGGCGATCAGCGCGGTCGCCGACCTCCGCAGCAGCCCGAGGAGCAGCAGTACCGGGATGGCGAGGCCGAGCCACGGCAGAAACGTCTCGGTGAGGCTGCCGAGGTTGCCCACCTGGTTCGGGATGCGCGAGTGCAGCAGCATCACCAGGGCGAGCAGGAGGGCGAGGAGCGCGAGGACGATGCCCCGGCGCCAGATGCGCGGGTCACCGCGCCAGCCGGCCAGCAGGCGGTGCACCAGGCGCCGAAGCCGGGATCCGGGTCGCTCGGGCCCCGAGCCGCCGTTGTCCGTCTCCGTCATGTACGCCTGCTGCGCCATACCGTCTGCCTCACTGCCTGCCGTGCACACCGTCGTTCCCCCGTGTTCTTCCGACCCTAGGGGATGATCGGCTCCGATCCCGCCGTCCCATGACGGCCGTACGGAAGACGAGGACGATCGAGGCGGGGCAGTGAGTTCCGGTTACCCCCGAAACCATGGGGTCTGTGACAGAACGCGCACATGAGCGCTACGAGGCTGTCGAGCTGACGGGCCGTAGGCCTTCCAGAACGGAGTCGACGATCTGCTCGGCCAGGCCCTCGGGCAGTGCGCCGTCGCGGCGCAGGACGGAGCGCACGAGCATGGGGCCGACGAACATGTCGTTGGCCAGCTCCAGGTCGACGTCCGTGCGCAGTTCGCCGTTGCGCTGTCCGCGGCGCAGCACGTCGAGACCGAGGGCGCGCCGGGGCTCGACGACCGCGGCGTGGTACGCCGACCAGATCCTGGGGCTGGACTTCATCTGGGCGTAGACGTTGTGCAGGATCGCGGAGGAGCGGCTGACCAGGCCGCGTTGGCGCAGCGACTCCAGCAGGGCGACCAGGTCGTCGCGCATGGAGGTGCCGGGGAGTACCGGGTCGGGGGGTTCGGCGGCGCGCATGACGTCGACGAACAGTTCCTCCTTGCCGCTCCAGCGGCGGTAGATGGTGGCCTTGCCGACTCCGGCCGTGCGCGCGACGCGCTCGATGGAGAGTTCGGCGAGCGGTACGCCGTCCTCCAGGAGCTTCATCACGCCTTCCAGAATGGCCCGTTCCACGGCCTCGCTGCGGGGTCGTCCCCGCACGGGTCCGTCCGGTCGCGGCCGGCTCTCGGCAAGGCTCACGTCGTCCGTCCTCTCACTGTGCTGCGGGAATTGTCCCGCAGCGGCCTCCTTCCCCCGTGTACGACCGTTGTACGGCCGCGGCCCGCGTCAGTCCGCGGCCGCGACCAACTCCGCTTCCTGCTCGCCCGCTTGAGCGGCCGGCGGCCTGCCGGGCAGGAACAGGGCCGTCACCACGGCGCCGATCAGCGCCACGCCCACTCCGCACAGGGCGGTGACGTGCATGGCGTGCAGGAACGCGTCGTTGGCCGGGGTGACCAGGGCCTTGCCCTGCGGGCCGAGCTTGCCGGCGATGCCGAGGGTGGCCTCGAGGGACTCGGCCGCCTTGTCGCGCAGGGCGGGCGGCAGCATGCCGAGCCTGCCCTCGATGCCGTTGCGGTAGGACGTGGCGAGCACCGAGCCGAGTACGGCGATGCCGAGGGCGCCGCCGACCTGGCGGAAGGTGTTGCTGAGCGCGGAGGCGGAGCCGGCCTTCTCGCGTGGCAGGGCCTGCATGATGACGACCGAGGTCGGCGTCATGATGTACGCCATGCCGGTGCCCATGAGGAAGAAGACGACCTCGAGGATCCAGATCGGGGTGTCGGCCTCGAACGTGGCGAACGCGGCCAGGGTGGCGGCGATCAGCACCAGGCCGGCGGTGGTCGTGGCCTTGTTGCCGAACCGGTCGACCAGCAGCCGGGCGCGCGGCGCGAAGATCAGCTGGGCGCAGGCGAGCGGCAGCATCAGCACACCGGACTCCAGCGGCGAGTAGCCGCGCACGCTCTGGGTGTAGAAGACACCGAAGAACGTGACGCCCATCAGTGCGAAGAAGACCAGCGCGATGGCGGTCATGGCGGCCGAGAAGGCCTTGTTCTTGAAGTAGGTGATGTCGAGCGACGGGTGGTCGCTGCGCTTCTCGAAGACGACGAAGCCGGCCAGGACGACGAGACCGGCGACGATGGTCGCCAGCACCTTGGCGTCGGTGAAGTCGGCGAGTTCGCCGCCCTTGATGATGCCGTAGACCAGCAGGACCAGGCCGACGACGGACAGGACGACGCCGATGGGGTCGAGGCGGCCGGGCCTGGGATCACGGGAGTCGGGCACCAGCCAGGTCATCAGGACCAGTGCGACGATCACGATCGGTACGTTGACGAAGAAGACCGAGCCCCACCAGAAGTGGTCGAGGAGCGCGCCGCCGGTGATCGGCCCGATGGCGATCGCGAGGCCGACGCCGCCCGCCCAGATGCCGATGGCCTTGGGCTGCTCCTCGCGCTCGAAGACGTTCATCAGGACGGCGAGGGTGGCGGGCATGACGAAGGCGGCACCGAGGGCCATCAGCGCGCGGTAGGCGATCAGCTGGCCCGGCGAGCCGGACTCGGCGGCCAGCATCGAGCCGATGCCGAACACGGCGATGCCGCCGAGCAGCACCTTCTTGCGGCCGAGGCGGTCGCCGATGAGGCCGGCGGTGAACAGCAGGCCGGCGAAGACGAGGGTGTAGGCGTTGATCGCCCACTCGATCTGGCCCTGGGTGGCGCCGAGGCCGGTCGGCGCGGGGCTGGAGATGGTCTTGATGGCGACGTTCAGGATCGAGTTGTCGAGCACCACGATCAGCAGGCTCAGCATCAACACGCCGAGGATCGCCCAGCGGCGCCGGTGCACCGCTTCCGGTATCCGGGAGGCAGGGACGGGACTTGTCATGTGTCCGAGCCTAAGGCCATTTCGATACGGAACGGTCTCGTATCTTACTTCTTTACCAAGGCCTTACACAGCTCGCTCATGGCTCGGGTCCGGCAGGGGCGCGGATCGGCCATGGGTGGGGATCACAGCCGGCCCCCCTGGTCCTGACTGGCACGAGGTGCCACCATGGAAGCGATCCGGGGACGCCGTCAGGGCGCCTCGAGATGACTGAAGGAGCCGTTGCCATGACGCAGCTTTCGGCTGCCCAGCACAAGCCTTCCGACGGCAGCAAGGCGCTGTACGGGGGGAAGGGCACCCGCCGCATCACCGTCCGCGACATCACCCTCGCCAAGGAACGCGGCGAGAAGTGGCCCATGCTCACCGCCTACGACGCGATGACCGCGTCCGTCTTCGACGAGGCCGGGATCCCGGTGATCCTGGTCGGCGACTCGGCGGGCAACTGCCACCTCGGGTACGAGACGACCGTGCCCGTCACCCTCGACGAGATGACCATGCTGTCGGCGGCCGTCGTACGCGGCACGCAGCGCGCCCTGATCGTCGGCGACCTCCCCTTCGGCTCCTACCAGGAGGGCCCGGTGCAGGCGCTGCGCTCGGCGACCCGGCTGGTGAAGGAGGCGGGTGTCGGTGCGGTCAAGCTGGAGGGCGGCGAGCGCTCGCACGACCAGATCCGCCTCCTGGTCGAGTCCGGCATCCCGGTCATGGCCCACATCGGCCTGACCCCGCAGTCCGTGAACGCGATGGGCTACCGCGTGCAGGGGCGCGGCGAGGAGGCGGCACAGCAGCTGCTGCGCGACGCCAAGGCCGTACAGGACGCCGGCGCCTTCGCCGTCGTCCTCGAACTCGTCCCGGCGGAGCTGGCGGCCGAGGTGACGCGGGTGCTGCACATCCCGACGGTCGGGATCGGCGCCGGTCCCGAGACGGACGCGCAGGTCCTGGTCTGGACGGACATGCTCGGGCTGACCTCCGGCCGGGTGCCGAAGTTCGTGAAGAAGTACGCCGACCTGCGTGAGGTCATGGGGAACGCGGTGAAGTCGTTCGCCGAGGACGTCGTCTCCGGGACCTTCCCGCTGGAGGAGCACTCCGTCCACTGAGCCATTGCGGCAACACCCCGGCAGCCCGCCGATCTTCCCCCGTCGGCGGGCTGCCGCTTTGCGTTGCCCGCAGGGTGGGGGCGAGCACGGCCGGGCGAACGGGCCCTCACCCCACCACCTGCGCAACGCAAAGGGGGCGTGAGGTCACCAGGACCCCACGCCCCCCGCCCCTCAGCGGAGCGTCAGCGCGTCAGCGCGTCAGTGCTTCTTGTACGACTGCACGTACCCGTTCGCAGGCGAGCCCACGCCGGTCACGTCGTCGTAGCCCTTCACGGCCTTCAGCGAGCTGTCCTTGCCCAGGCTGCGGGCCGAGTACAGCAGGCCGCCCGAGGCGTTGAGGCCGTTGGCGAAGTCCACGCGGGCGACCGCCAGGCCGGAGCCGGTCGGGTCGTCCGTGACGTCGTGGAAGACACCCTTGCCGTACTTGGCGTAGATCGACGGGTTGGCGAAGCCGATCGCCTTGCCGCCGCGCGCCTCCTGGGCCAGGGCCTGGACCGCCGCGATGACCGGAGCGGCGAGCGAGGTGCCGCCGATGCGGTACTCGCTGTACTGCTGCGAGCCGTCCGGGAAGGTCTGGGTCTGGCCGACCAGGAAGCCGGTGTTCGGGTCGGCGATGGCCGCGATGTCCGGGACGACGCGGTTGCCGTCGGCGCTGTTCGCCTTGGCGAGCGAGTCCGGGACGACGCCCTTCTGGTAGTACGGCTCGGCGACCGTCTTGCTGGTGCCGCCGCCCGCGCCCGAGGTGAAGGCGCCGGGGAAGCTGGTCCAGCTCTTGCCGTCGGCCGACAGGGTCGACTTCTCGGTGCCCCAGCCGGTCTCCCACTCGTACGCGTCGCCCTTGCCGACGGCCAGCGAGGTGCCGCCGACCGCCGTCACCCAGGCGGAGTTGGCGGGGGTGTCGACCTGCTTCGTGCCGGTGTGGGCGACCTCGTCGCCGTTGTCACCGGAGGAGAAGTAGAAGCCGATGCCCTGCACCGCGCCCAGCTGGAAGACCTGGTCGTAGGCGGCCGCGAGGTCCGGGGTCTGGTTGGCCTCGATGTCGCCCCAGGAGTTGGAGACGATGTCGGCCAGGTGGTTGTCGACCACCTTGCTGAGCGAGTCCAGCAGGTCGTCGTCGTAGCAGGAGGCCGCACCGACGTAGGTGACGTCGGCGGACGGGGCGACCGCGTGCACGGCCTCGACGTCGAGGGTCTCCTCGCCGTACCAGCCGGCCGCGCCGCACTCCTTGGTCTTGGTGTAGTTCTTCGGCAGCACCTGGTGCAGCTGGCCGGTCTTCCAGGCCGCGTCACCGTGCTTGACCGCGTACGTGCCCGCGTCGTAGGCGATCGTCGGGGAGGCGTAGGCGTCGGTGATGGCGACGCGGACGCCCTTGCCGGTGTAGTCGCCCGCGCCGTAGGCGGCGCGCAGCTGCTTGCCGGTGTATCCCTTGATCGCGTACGGGATCTTCCCGCCGTAGGCGTCCGGCAGGGTCGTCGCGATGTTCGAGCCGAAGTACGAGGAGAACGGCCCGGAGTTCTTGAACACGGCGTCCGGCGGCGGCAGCTGGTCGTCGTGGTTGGCCTTGTGCGGGGCGCTGTCCAGGCCGGTGACGGTCAGGACGGTGCCCTTCAGGCCCTCCGGCACGGTGGCCGTCTGCGCCGGGGCGCGGTAAGTCGCCGAGCCCTTGGCGTAGTTGTGCATCTGGGTGCCAAAGGCCTTCTCGGCGGCGGCCACGTCACCGGAGACGGCGACGTAGTGCTGGGTGACCTCGGTGACCTTCAGGCCCGCCGACGTCAGCCAGGACTTGACCGCGGCCACCTGGGCCTTGGTGGCCCCGAACCGGGCCTGCGCCTTCTTGGCGTTCAGGTACTTGCCGTACAGCGGCGAGCCGGGGTCGGACACGGCCTTGGCGTAGGCGGCGAGGCCCGCCGCGTCCTTGCCGGCCAGGTAGACCCGGGCGTTCACCTGGGCGCTGTTCGAGGTAGCGCCCTTGTCCGCCTTGGGCGTGGCCCACAGCGGCTTGGTGCCATTGAGTGCGGAACGAGCAGGGCTGTCCGTGGCGTGTGCCGCGGGTATGCCCAGCGCCAGCGCGCCGGCGACCATGGGCAGTGTCGCTGCCATGCTCACGGCGCGCAGCTTGGCGCGGTTGGATCTCATAGAACCCCCTGCGATGCGGTTCGCATGCATGTAGTGGTCGATGCGTCATGCGTCCGCGTGCCGGCCCGCGGCGGTTCGGTCGGCCGTATGGATCACACGATGGGGGTCACTCTTTCGATGAACGGTTCATGCCAGGGGAACGGAAAGGTCAAGAGAACCCCAAGTAGCCGTCACGTAGGGCGAATTGCACCTTTCGTACCTCACGGTTGCGTAACGGAAGTGTGTGGCCGCTGTTCACGAACCACTCGTTCACCGTTCACCAACCGCCGGTCATGAACCGCCGGTCACGAACCGCCGTTCACGAACGCGGCGCGGAACCCCGCTCCTTGAGCATCTGGGCCATCACCTGGAGCTCGGACTGCTGCGCGTCGACCATGCCCTGCGCGAGCCGCTTCTCCACGCCGACGGTGCACTTGGCGACACAGCCCTCCGCCATGTGGATCCCGCCCTTGTGATGGTCCGTCATCAGCTGCAGGTACAGGATCTCGGCCTGCTTGCCGCTCAGCGACTGGAGCTTCCTCAGCTCCGTGTTCGTCGCCATGCCCGGCATCAGCGAGCCGTCCCCGCGCTCGGGCATGTCGCCCATGCCCATCCAGGCCATGGGCGGCTTCTCCGACACCTTCGGCAGTTCCCACAGATCCAGCCAGCCCAGCAGCATGCCGCGCTGGTTGGCCTGCGTCTGCGCGATGTCGTAGGCGAGCCGCCGCACTTCCCCGTTCTTCGTGCGGTCCCGGACGATGTACGACATCTCGACGGCCTGCTGGTGGTGCACGGCCATGTCCCGCGCGAACCCGGCGTCCGCCGACTCGGCGGCCGGCGTCTGCACGGCCGACCCGCCGCTTTCGTTCTCGGCGACCGCGTACGTGACCGCGCCGGCCGCGACGAGCACCGCCGCCGCGGCCCCGGCGATCCAGCCGACGTGCCGACGCCTCACTACATCGCTCCGCTGGTGCAGGCGGCGCCCGGCTCCGGGGTCTGCGGACCCTGGACGTAGGCCTTGAAGAACTTGTTCACCTCGGGGTCGTCCGCGCTCTTGACCGCCACCTGGTGGCCCCAGGCCGACAGGATCAGCGGCGCCGCCTGGTTCTCGTACGGGCTCATCAGCGAGAACGACGTCTTCTTCACCTTCGCCGCCAGCGCGTCGACGTCGGCCTTCTTCGCCTTGCTGGTGTACGTCACCCAGACCGCGCCGTGCTCCAGCGAGTGCACGGCGTTCTCGTCCCGCAGCGGCTTGGTGTAGACGGTGCCGTCGCAGGTCGCCCAGATCGGGTTGTGGTTGCCGCCGACCGGCGGGTGCATCGGGTACGACACCTTGGCCGTCACGTGCGTCCGCGGCAGCTTGCCGCTCCAGGTCTGCACGCCGTCCTTGCCGGTGGTCCAGTGACCGGAGTCACCGGAGGAGGTCTTGGAGTCGTCCGCGCTGTTCTTCTTGTTGTCGGACTGGGAGTTCACGAGGACCACACCGCCGACCACGAGGCCGGCGACGACCACCACGCTCGCGGCGATGGTGAGCGCGCGGTTGCGGCGCTCGCGCGAGCGCTCGGCACGGCGCATCTCCTCTATGCGCGCCTTGCGCGCCGCGCTGCTGTTCTTGGCGGAACCCATGAGGTGTCCTTCTGGGGAAAGGGCCGGCAACGGGAAGGGTGGGGCCCGCCGATCGTAATGGGGAGGGGGCGGGCCTCCGTAGAGAGGGCCCGGCCAAGAGCTGACCGTCGGATAATTTGAACCGCGGATGCGCATTACCTACGCTCGTGGTGTGCGGCTCCTGCGTTCCACCGACCTGGCCCTGCGCGTCCTGATGCGACTGGCCGTGGCGGCCGACGCCACGCCCACCACACGCCAGGTCGCGGCGGACATGGACGTGCCCTACACGCACGCCGCGAAGGTCGTCGCCGAACTCCAGCACCTGGGCCTCGTGGACGCCCGGCGCGGCCGGGGCGGCGGCCTCGCCCTCACCGCCGGGGGCCGTACCGCCTCCGTCGGCGCGGTGGTGCGCACCTTCGAGGGCGACGGGGACGTGGTCGACTGCGAGGGTACGGCGGGTACGGCCCCCTGCCCGCTGAACACCGGCTGCCGCCTGCGCGGTGCCCTGCGCCGGGCCCAGGAGGCGTTCTACGCGGCGCTGGACCCGGTCACGGTCGCCGAGCTCGTCGCCGCGCCGACGGGCCCGCTGCTGCTGGGTATCTCCCGTGGGCCGCAAGGCGGTTGACCGTTCTCGACGGGGCGCGTTCACCAGTGGGCGTCAAGGTGCGCGCGTGATGGAGGGGAACCAGGGGACGGATGACGAACGGTGGAACGAGTTCGTCAGCGAGTTCGAGAAGAGCGGGGGGATCCACGGCGGGGGGATCCACGAGCCGGGCGCGGCTGAGCGCGAGACCCCTGCGAAGCGTCCGCCGCGCCGCAAACTCGGGGCGGTGATGACGGCCGTGGTCGGTGCGGTGGCCGTGGTGGCCGGGGCGGGATTCTGGCTGGGCGAGGGGCACGGAACGCGGCACGAGACGGCGGCCGGGGCGGCGGGACACGCGCCCAGCCGGAAGGCCGCCCCCGCGGAGCCGTCCACGGCGTCGATGCCGATGGTCACCGAGGACCAGGCGTTCCCGGCCCACGTCGGCGGCTATACCAAGGTCATGCAGACGGGTGGCCCGAACTGCACGGGCGCGATCGGCCCGAACCTGGCCGGGATGATCCGCGAGAGCAAGGGCTGCCGGGGTGTGATCGGGGCTCTGTACCGGGACGCGTCGGACAACCAGTACACGATCGTCGCCTTCGGCATGAAGGACCGGGCCGACGTCGTCCGCCTGGTCACGCTCCTGAGCATGAACCAGACGGACCATGAAGTGCCGGTGCTGACGCCGCCCGCCGGATCCGGTCTGAAGACGTTGCCGGCGGACAGCGGGCTGGTGCAGGCCTTCGCGGGACAGGGGGCGTTGGTGGTGGCCGGCCTGGCCCAGTGGGCGGATGGCCATGCCGACGACTACCCGGCCCTGGTCGACAGGCTCCAGCCGGTCATGGACAAGGTGCGGAAGGTGGCCGGCGCGCACGACCGCGGCTGAGCGGTCAGCCGCCCTGTCGGGCCGGCCACAGGTCCGGGCCGAACACCTCGTAGTGGATGTCGGCCGGGGCCACACCCCTCTCGATCAGCTGGGTGCGGACCGCGCGCATGAACGGCAGCGGGCCGCACAGGTACGCGCGCGTGCCGGCCGGTACGGCGATGCCGGCGAGGTCCACCAGGCCGGTGCGGGTGCCCGGCTCGGCGTCCCGCTCGTAGAAGAAGTGCACGGACGCGTCCGCGAGCTTCCCGGCGTACATCTCGTGGTCGGTGCGCAGGGCGTGGTCGGCGGGGGAGCGGTCGCCGTGGACGACGGTGACCGGGCCGCCGTGGCCGCTCGCCGCGAGGTCGGCCAGCATCGCGATCATCGGGGTCACGCCGATGCCGGCGGAGGCGAGCAGCAGGAGGGTCCCGGCGCCGTCGGCGTCCAGGACGAGGTCGCCGTACGGCTCGGACAGGTGGATGTCGTCGCCTACCTGCACGCGCGCGTGGAGGTGGTTCGAGACCTCACCGTCGGGCGCCGCGTCGTCGCTGGTCACGCGCTTGACGCTGAACTGGCGGAGGGTGTCGCCGGGCGCGCCGGACAGGCTGTACTGCCGTATCTGCCGGGCGCCGTCGGGCAGCTCGACCTGGACGGAGACGTACTGGCCGGCGCGGAAACCGCGCACCGGGCCGCCGTCGGCGGGCCGCAGCCGGAAGGTGACGACGTCCGCCGTCTCCTCGATGCGCTCCACGACCTCCCAGGGCCGGCGCCCGGTGCTGCCACTCTCCTCGTACAGCCGCTTCTCGATGGCGATGAGCGCGTTCGCCATCAGCCAGTAGACCTCGGTCCAGGCGGCGGCCACCTCGGGGGTGACGGCCTCACCGAGGATGTCGGCGATGGCGGCGAAGAGGTGCTCGTGCACGATCGGGTAGTGCTCGGGGGCCACGCCCAGGGAGGCGTGCTTGTGGGCGATGCGGCCGAGCATCGCGTCCGGCCGCTGGTCCGGGTGCTCCACCAGGTGCGTGGCGAAGGCGGCGATGGATCCGGCGAGGGCCTGCTTCTGGGCGCCGGAGGCCTGGTTGCCGCGGTTGAACAGGTCCCGCAGCAGTTCTGGGCGGGCGGCGAAGAGGCGGGCGTAGAAGCGCTCGGTGATCTCGCCGACGGCCGCGCCGACGGCGGGGAGAGTGGCGCGGACGGTGGTTGCGGACTGTTCGGACAGCATCGGAACTCCAATCGGCTCAGCTGATCAGGACCGTAGGAAAAGTTGCATCTGAGATGCAAATTAAACGGGCGTGGCATCGGTCACGCCTTCAGCGAATCGGCCATTACGGATATCGGTCCGAGCAGGCAAGATGGGCGACACGGCAGTACACCTGCCGTACGAGAGGCGTTCAGGCCGAGGACGCATCCGCGATCAAGGTCCGCAACGCGCATGAAATGGTGTTGTGGTGGGATGCTCAGGTGCCCGACCGCCTCCCGCGGGACGGGGGACAGGCGGCCTGACCAGCAAGGATGGGGTAGCGGAAGATGGACAAGCAGCAGGAGTTCGTGCTCCGGACGTTGGAGGAGCGCGACATCCGGTTCGTACGCCTGTGGTTCACGGACGTGCTGGGCTTCCTGAAGTCCGTCGCCGTGGCCCCCGCCGAGCTGGAGCAGGCCTTCGACGAGGGCATCGGTTTCGACGGCTCGGCCATCGAGGGCTTCGCCCGTGTCTACGAGTCCGACATGATCGCCAAGCCGGACCCCTCCACCTTCCAGGTCCTGCCCTGGCGCGCGGAGACCCCCGGCACCGCCCGCATGTTCTGCGACATCCTCATGCCGGACGGCTCCCCGTCCTTCGCGGACCCCCGCTATGTGCTGAAGCGCGCCCTGGCCCGCACCTCCGACCTGGGCTTCACCTTCTACACCCACCCCGAGATCGAGTTCTTCCTGCTGAAGGACCGCCCGCTGGACGGCTCCCGCCCCACCCCGGCCGACAACTCGGGCTACTTCGACCACACCCCGACCAATGTCGGCATGGACTTCCGCCGCCAGGCGATCACCATGCTGGAGTCCATGGGCATCTCGGTGGAGTTCTCCCACCACGAGGGCGCGCCGGGCCAGCAGGAGATCGACCTGCGCTACGCCGACGCGCTCTCCACGGCCGACAACATCATGACGTTCCGCCTGGTCATGAAGCAGGTGGCGCTGGAGCAGGGGGTGCAGGCGACCTTCATGCCGAAGCCTTTCTCCGAGCATCCGGGCAGCGGCATGCACACGCACCTCTCCCTCTTCGAGGGCGACCGGAACGCGTTCTACGAGTCCGGCGCGGAGTTCCAGCTCTCCAAGGTCGGCCGCTCCTTCATCGCGGGCCTGCTCAAGCACGCGGCGGAGATCTCCGCGGTCACCAACCAGTGGGTGAACTCCTACAAGCGCATCTGGGGCGGCTCCGAGCGCACGGCCGGTGCCGGCGGCGAGGCCCCCTCCTACATCTGCTGGGGCCACAACAACCGCAGCGCCCTGGTCCGCGTCCCGATGTACAAGCCCGGCAAGACCGGCTCGGCCCGCGTGGAGGTCCGCTCCCTGGACTCGGGCGCCAACCCCTACCTGGCCTACGCCGTCCTCCTGGCCGCGGGCCTGAAGGGCATCGAGGAGGGCTACGAGCTCCCGCCGGGCGCCGAGGACGACGTCTGGGCCCTCTCCGACGCCGAACGCCGCGCGATGGGCATCGAGCCCCTCCCGCAGAACCTCGGCGAGTCCCTGACCCTCATGGAACGCAGCGACCTGGTCGCCGAGACCCTCGGCGAGCACGTCTTCGACTTCTTCCTGCGCAACAAGCGCCAGGAGTGGGAGGAGTACCGGTCCGAGGTCACGGCCTTCGAGCTGCGGAAGAACCTGCCGGTGCTGTAGGCGCAGGCAAGGGCGGGTTTCTGCCCGAGGCGATGCCTTGGGGCCACGGGTCGCAGAGGGCGCGGACCTCGGACGCGAACTATCCCTTCGTGGTACAAGTTGGACATGACGGATGGGCGGCGGACGACCGGGCGGTCGCGGTCCCCGGAGGCGCTCCGCTGGATGAGGTTCGGTTTGGCGGTGCTTGGCTTCGGCGGCGCCGCCGTTGTCGTGCACTTCTGGCTGGGACAGTCATGGCGCGATGTCCTGCTGATGGCCGCTTCGCTGTCGTTCGTGTGGGTGGTCGTCAGAGAGGCCCTGGAGGGCAGGCGCCGTGGGCGGACCGGGCGGCGGGACCGTTGAAGGCCGGCCGTGGAAATGGCGCCCCGGCGGGAATCGTTCGTCCCCCCGCACGAGGGGGCCGGCCCGGTGAACCTTCCGGGCCCGGCCCGCGTCTTCCCGCGCGACCGTCACCACACGCGCAGGAGAACCGACCGTGGCCGACACAGACGTTGAGCAGAGCGGCGAGCGGGGTTACGACCCGGGGCCCTGGTGGGCGGCCCTCGGGACGTGGGGGGCGGTCGCACTGATCGTCTTCGGGGGTCTCGCGGCAGCGTGGGTCTTCTTCCGGCTGCCCGGCACCCCGCAGGAGCCGGCGTCCGGCTACTACCCGGCCGCCAAGGTCATCGCCATCGGCCTGGTGATCGTGGGATGCACCTTGTTGGGCCGCCCTCGCACCCGGGCCGCAGCCACCGAGGAGACGAACGAGCCGGAACGCGCCTGACGCCACCGGCGGGTGCGCGGCGTCAGACGGCGGCACCTTCGAAGCACCTGCCCCACGCGGCGGACATCGGGCCACCACCACGACGCGGTTCCACGCGGCCCGCAGGCGGACCTCGGACGCGGAGCGGCCGGCCGCGCGGAAGCGCTCGGCCGTTTCGCGGCAGGACAGTGCCGGGGTCTCGCTGTGGCGGGTCCCGTCGACGCGGCACCAGAGTCTGCCGGTGCTGTAGGCGCAGGCCGGAGCGGGCTTCCGCGCCTGCCCGCAACAGGCGGCCCGCCCCTCGGAGCGAGCCGCCGCCGGCTTTTCACCGCCAGTCCGAGTCCGGGGCGGAGTCGGAGCGGGGCTGCTGGGACCGTTCGTGATGGACGTGCGGGCGGTTGTTGCAGGCGTCGTGCACCGAGCTGCCCGTCCACGGTGCGGTGAGCGGGACGAGCCCGAGGGCCGTCTCGCAGAGTTTGTCCGGGGACAGGGGCCGGCCGGCGATGTTGATGCGGCCGCGGGTGCCGTCGCTGTCTGCGTGGGCGGGGGCGGCGAGCGCGAGACCGGCGGCGGTGAGCGCTGCGAGAGCGGTGATCTTCTTCACGCCCTGGTCAACGAGACCGAATCCGCCCAGGTCACGCGGGCTGGCGGTGGTGCGGTTATCCGACGTACGCCGGTGACACCGCGGCCGTGGTGATCCGCCGCGCCGCCCCCGAGCCGTCCGCCGGAACCTCGTACAGATCGGCGCCGTAGTCACCGGGCAGCGCGTACACGACCGTGCGGGCATCGCGCCACACCACCTGGTCGTCCACGCTCCTGCGCTCGGCCAGCGGAGTCTCCCGCAGGGTGCGCAGGTCCAGGACGTACAGCTGCCAGGGGGCGTCCTTGGGCAGGCCCTCGACCCGCTTCTTGTAGGCGATCCGCGTGCCGTCGGGCGAGAGGGACGGGCACTCGACGTTCGCGTGCACGGTGGTGACCGTACGGGCGAGCAGGTCGCCCCGGACCAGATACGTGCTGCCCCCGGTCGCGAGCGTCGCGTAGAACGTACGATCGTCCGCCGCGAACGTCACGCCCCAGAAGTTGGCGTCCGCCGCGTGGTACGTGCGCCCGTCCTTGACGATCCGGAAGGCCTCCAGGGACGGGATCAGCCGACCGCTCCTCGTGTCCACGATCGCCGCACGCGTGGAGAAGTTCGTCCCGGCGTACGAGTCACCGCCCACGAACGCCGTCCAGGCGGCGAAGTGACCTGTCGGCGAGACCCGGGCACGCGACGGGATGCCCGGGACGTCGTACCGGTGCACGGTCCGCAACCGGGCGTCCAGGATCAGCGCGCGATAGGTGTCCGACACCGGCCCGTGCACGGCCTGCAGACACACACCCGTCCCCGAAGCGGCGTAAAAACGCAGGCACTTGACGCCGGACGCCGTCCGTGCCCCCGACGGATCGCCGGCCGGAACGCCGACGAGCTCGTCCCGGTGCGGCCCCCACGCCATGTTCCGGAACACCATCCGCCCGTGCCCGGCCAGCGTCACCGCCCCCGCCGTGACCCGAGGACCGCCCGCCTGCGCCTGGTTGCGGCGGTCGGCCCGGGCCGAGGCGTGCAGCACGGACGCCACCCCCACCACCGCGAGCACGGCGACGGCGGCGACCAGGATCAGGACGCGGTTGCGTACGGTCATGCGGGCACCGTCCCCTTCGGGCGCAGGGCGAGGGAGAAGGCGGCACACGCGGTCAGCGCCACCGCCGCGCCCGCCAGCGCCGCCCGGTCGCCCCACACCGTCCAGGCGGCGCCGAACAGCAGACTGCAGGCGAACCGGGCCGCGGCCTGCCCGGTCTGCACGAGGGCCAGCCCCGACGAGCGCAGCGCCTCCGGCACCCCGTCCGAGGCCGCCGCCATCAGCACCCCGTCGGTGGCCGCGTAGAAGGCGCCGTGCAGGGCGAGCACGACGTACGGCAGGGCCGAGCCGTGCCACGCCGTGAGCAGCAACGCGTACGCGACCAGCAGGGCACCGTGCCCGCCGACGAAGACCGCCCACCGGCCCACCCGGTCCGCGAGCCGCCCGAGCGGCACCGCCAGCAGCAGGAAGGAGGCGGCCGTACCGAGCGGCAGCAGCGCGAACCAGCGGTCCGGGACGCCGAGGCGGCGCTGCAGCAGCAGATAGACGAACGAGTCGCTGACCGTGGCCAGACCCAGCAGCAGTGCGCACACCGCGATCCGCCGCAGTCCGCGCCGCCGCAACAGCCCCACCGCTCCCCGCAGGGTGGGCCGCTCGTCCGCGACCACGCCACCGCGCCCGCCGGGCACGAACAGAAGCAGGATCAGCACGCCCAGCACCGCGACACAGAAGCTGACGGTGAACACCGCGTCGTAGCCGTCCACCGTGGCCCGCAGGATCAGGAAGGCCACCAGCGGCCCGAGCAGCGCACCCGCCGTGTCCATGGCCCGGTGCACTCCGAAGGCCCGCCCCCGCGACCGCGCCGTACTGGACAGCGAGATGAGGGCGTCCCGGGGCGCAGTCCGCAGCCCCTTCCCCGTGCGGTCGGCGGCCAGGACGAGCCCGATCGGGGTCAGGGAGTGCGCGACCAGCAACAGCGGCTTGCACACGGCCGACACCGCGTACCCGAACCCGGCGACCCACTTGTGCCGCCCGCCGCCGCGATCGGCGAGATGCCCGCCCACCAGCCGTACGACCGCAGAGAAGCCGTTGTACACACCGTCCAGCAGCCCGAAGCCCAGCGGCGACAGACCCAGGCCGCTGACCAGGTACAGCGGCAGCACGGCCGTGACCATCTCGGACGACACGTCGGTCACCAGACTGACCGTTCCGAGCGCGAGCACGGTGGGGGCGATCGCGGCACGGCGCCGCCCGGCCACTGGCCGGACGGCACCGTCCGCGGACGCCGGCGTGCTCGCGCGGCTGTCCGCTACGTACACGTCAGGACGCCCAGATGCCGGTGATGTCCTTGGCGGAGGCCGCGTTGCCCGCGTGCGAGGTCAGCCCCTGGCTGTCCTCGAGGGTGCGCAGCAGGTCGTAGTGGTTGTACGTGGCCGAGCTGGACGACCCGGCCGTCACCGGCTGCCCGTACAGCACGGTCGGAATCCGGTTCCCGCTCAGCCGGTTGTCCTCGTCGAAGGTGACGACGAGCAGGCTGTTGTGGGTCTTGGCCCAGGTCGCGTAGGCACCCAGGTTGTTCTTCAGCCAGGTGTCACCGGTGGACACCGAGCAGTCGTGCATGTCGCTGCACAGGTTGGGGACCACGTACGACATCTGGGGCAGCGTCGAGTAGTCCGTCGGGAACTGGTCGAACGTCATGGCGCTGTCCGTCGGCACGTTGCTGAACCCGAACCACGGGTTGTGCTTCTGGGCGTAGTCGCCGCTGCTGCACGTGGTGTCGCCCTGGCTGGGCAGATCCTCGTTGTAGCTGGCCCAGGTACGGCCGGCGTCGATCACCTCGGACGCCAGGTTGGGCGCCGAGGAGAAACCGGGCGTGACACAACTGTCGTCCGTGATGCCCTGGGTGTCGCCGGAGAACATCGCGTAGTAGTTCGGCTGGCTCGGGTGGGTCTCGGCGTACGACTGCGTCAGGTTGGCACCGCCCGACTTCAGCGAGTTGATGTACGGGGCGCGGGAGGAGCCGATGACCTGGCTGTACGCGTGGTTCTCGAAGACCACGACGACCACGTGGTCCGGGCTCGGCACGGCGCCCGCGGCGTGCGCGGACTCTGCGCCGATCCCGGTCCACAGCCCGAACGCGGCCGCGGCGAGAGCCGCTGCGGATGCCACGACGGTACGGGTACGGCGGTACACGGAACTGCCGGACACATCAACCTCCGGTGTGGGGGTGGGACGGGGCTGGCGGTGCGGACAGAGCATGCACACGCCAACATTCCCACGCCGCACGTCACCCAACCGAAAGGGTGAAGAGCGGATGAACTACTGACCGCAGCCGCGCACGGCAGACCGACGCACAGCCCGCAGGGGGCGCAACCCAAGCCACGACGCACCCGCCCGGACTGCCACAGGCAGTGCCCCCCACCCGCAGCGTCCCGAGTACCCCCCCCGCCCGGCAGGGCCCACCGCACCGGCACGCGCCCACGCGCCCCGAATCCGTCCCGCAGGTTTCACGCACCCGCAAGCACCCACGCACCCGTCCCCCCGCCCGGCAGGGCCCACGCACCGGCATGGCACTGCGCACCGAACCGGACCCCCGCCCGGCAGGGCCCAGGCACCGGCACGGCACCACGCACCCCAACCCCGCCCGGCAGAGCCCATGCACCCGCAGGGGCTCCGCACCGAATCCCCTCCTGCCCGCAGGGGCCGCGCACCCGAATCCCCACCCGTCGCACAGGCCCCCCGCCCCCCCCGCCCGGCAGGGCCCACCGCACCGGCAGGGGCCCACGCGCCCCGAATCCGTCGCGCAGGTTTCACGCACCCGCAAGCACCCACGCACCCGTCCCCCCCCGCCCGGCAGGGCCCACGCACCGGCATGGCACTGCGCACCCGTCCGGACCGCCGCAGGCAGTGGCCCCCACCCGCAGCGACCCGAGCACCCACCCCCGCCCGGCAGGGCCCACCGCCAGGCAGGGCCCACGCACCCGGCAGGGCACCACGCACCCGAACCCGCCCCCTCCCGGCAGAGCCCATGCACCCGCAGGGGCTCCGCACCGAACCCCCTCCTGCCCCGCAGGGGCTCCGCACCGAACCCCCTCCCGCCCCGCAGGGGCTCCGTACCGAACCCCCTGCCCCGCAGGGCCCCGCACCCGAACCCCCTCCCGCCCCGCAGGCCCCCGCACCCCAAGCCACCCCGCCCCCCTCCGGTTAGGCTCTGGCCAGGACGATTCCGATCCGAGACGCACGCAGACGCACGCAGCCGCACCCAAGGGGAGGCACGGAGATGACGCCGGGGCGCAGAAGCAGTACCTTCACCCGCCTGCTCCGACACGGCTTCACCGACCCCTCCGCCGCAGAGCGCCTCCTGGACGGCCCGGAACTCGCCCCCGTCCGCGACGACCCCGTCCTCCTGGAGGCCCTGGGCGCCACCGCCGACCCCGACCTCGCCCTGCACGGCCTGGTCCGCCTCCTGGAGGCCCAGGACGGCCAGACGGCCCACCGCGAACTGCTGGACACCCTCATCGCGGCCAAGCCGCTGCGCGACCGCCTCCTCGGTGTCCTCGGTGCCTCCGCCGCCCTCACCGACCACCTGGCCCGCCACCCCAGCGACTGGCACGCCCTCGTCACCTACGAGCCCCGCGACCTGCACCCCGGCGTCGAGGAGTTCGAGCGCGGCCTGGCCGAGGCCGCCGACCCCGTCTCCCTCCGCGTCGCCTACCGCCGCTGTCTGCTCTCCATCGCCGCCCGCGACGTCTGCGGCACCACGGACGTCGCCGAAACCGCCGCCGAACTCGCCGACCTCGCCACCGCCACCCTCCGCGCCGCCCTGGCCATCGCGCGGGCGCACGCCCCCGGGGACGCCGCCGCCTGCCGCCTCGCGGTGATCGCGATGGGCAAGTGCGGCGGCCACGAACTGAACTACGTCTCCGACGTGGACGTGATCTTCGTGGCCGAGGCAGCCGACGGCACCACCGAGGCCAAGGCGCTCACCGCCGCCACCCGCCTCGCCTCCCACCTCATGCGGATCTGCTCGGAGACCACCGTGGAGGGCTCCATCTGGCCGGTGGACGCCAACCTCCGCCCCGAGGGCCGCAACGGCCCCCTGGTCCGCACCCTCTCCTCCCACCTCGCCTACTACCAACGCTGGGCGAAGACCTGGGAGTTCCAGGCCCTGCTCAAGGCCCGCCCGGTGGCGGGCGACGCGGACCTCGGCCAGGCGTACGCGGACGCACTCGAACCCCTGGTCTGGAAGGCGGCCGAGCGCGACAACTTCGTGACGGACGTCCAGAAGATGCGCCGCCGCGTGGTGGAGAACATCCCCGCCTCCGAGATCGAGCGAGAGCTCAAACTCGGCCCCGGCGGCCTGCGCGACGTCGAATTCGCCGTCCAGCTCCTGCAGTTGGTGCACGGCCGCACCGACCAGAGCCTGCGCAGCGGCACCACCCTGGACGCCCTGCAGGCGCTGGCCGCCGGAGGCTACGTCGGCCGTGAGGACGCCGCCCGCCTGGACGAGGCGTACCGCTTCCTGCGCTCGATGGAGCACCGCATCCAGCTCTACCGCCTGCGCCGCACCCACCTCGTTCCGGTCGCCGAGGAGGACCAGCGGCGCCTCGGCCGCTCCCTCGGCCTGCGCACCGACCCGGTGGCCGAGCTGATCCGGGAGTGGAAGCGGCACACCGGCGTCGTACGCAGGCTCCACGAGAAGCTCTTCTACCGCCCGCTGCTCGACGCGGTCGCCCAACTCGCCCCCGGCGAGGCCCGCCTGAGCCCCGAGGCGGCGCGCGAGCGCCTCGTCGCCCTCGGCTACGCCGACCCCGCCGCCGCCCTGCGCCACCTGGAGGCCCTGGCCTCCGGAGTGACCCGCAAGGCGGCGATCCAGCGCACCCTGCTCCCCGTCCTGCTCGGCTGGTTCGCCGACTCGGCGAACCCGGACGCGGGCCTGCTGAACTTCCGCAAGGTCTCCGACGCGCTCGGCAAGACGCCCTGGTACCTGCGCCTGCTCCGGGACGAGGGGGCGGCCGCGGAAAACCTGGCCCGCGTGCTCTCGGCGGGCCGCCTCGCCCCCGACCTCCTCATGCGCGCCCCCGAGGCGGTGGCCCTGCTGGGCGACGGCGACGGCGGCGGCCTCGAACCCCGCGGGCGCGCCCACCTGGAGCAGGAGATCCTGGCCGCCGTGGGCCGCGCCGAGAACGCCGAGCAGGGCGTCACCGCGGCCCGCGGCGTGCGCCGCCGCGAGCTGTTCCGCATCGCCGCCGCCGACATCGTCGGCTCCTACGGCACCGAGACCAACCCCGCCGAGGCCGACCAGGGCGCCCTGGTGGACCGGGTCGGCGCGGCGGTCTCCGACCTCACCGCCGCCACCCTCGCGGGCACCCTGCGCGCGGTGGTCCGGGACGGCTGGGGCGACACGCTGCCCACCCGGTTCGCGATCATAGGGATGGGGCGTTTCGGCGGTCACGAGCTGGGCTACGGCTCCGACGCGGACGTCGTCTTCGTGCACGAGCCGCAGGACGGCGTGGACGAGCACGAGGCGGCCGCGGCCGCGAACAAGGTCGTCGCCGAGATGCGCCGCCTGCTCCAGCTGCCCAGCGCCGACCCGCCGCTGCTCATCGACGCCGACCTGCGCCCGGAGGGCAAGTCGGGCCCGCCGGTGCGCACCCTGAAGTCGTACGAGGCGTACTACCGCCGCTGGTCCCTGGTCTGGGAGTCCCAGGCGCTGCTGCGGGCCGAGCCGGTCGCCGGGGACGAGGAGCTGGGCCGCCGCTTCACCGAGCTGATCGACCCCCTGCGCTACCCGGCCCACGGCCTCGAAGAGGACGCCGTACGGGAGATCCGCCGGCTGAAGGCCCGTATGGAGTCCGAGCGCCTGCCGCGCGGCGCCGACCCCAAGCTGCACACCAAGCTCGGCCCGGGCGGGCTGTCCGACGTCGAGTGGACCGTCCAGCTCTTCCAGCTCCGGCACGGCTGGGACCGGCCCGGCCTGCGCACCACCCGCACCCGGGACGCGCTGGCCGCCGCCCGCGAGGCCGGACTGCTGTCCGCCGAGGAGGCGGAGATCCTGGACGAGGCCTGGGTGCTGGCGACGCGGGTGCGCAACGCGGTGATGCTGGTGCGCGGCCGGGCCGGGGACACCTTCCCCACCGAGCCGCGCGAGCTGGCCGCCGTGGGCCGCTACCTGGGTTACGGCGCCGGACACGCCGGCGACATGCTGGACGCCTACCGCCGTACCACCCGCAGGGCACGCACAGTGGTCGAGGAGCTGTTCTACGGCAACGGAGGGTGACGACCGGCCGGTGCTACGGCGCCCGGACGGCCCGGACCGCCGCGGGCTCCGGCTCGTGCCTGCGGGCCGGGACCACCCTGGGCAGGGCGTACGGCAGCGCGCCGTACCACATCCGTGCCACCGTGAAGCCGAAGGCCAGGCAGAGCACTCCGCCCACCGCGTCCAGCCAGAAGTGGTTGGCCGTGGCAACGATGACCAGCAGGGTGGCCGCCGGGTAGAGCAGGCCCAGCACCCGCACCCACGGCACGGACGCCAGCGCGAAGACCGTCAGCCCGCACCACAGCGACCAGCCGATGTGCATCGACGGCATCGCCGCGTACTGGTTCGACATGTGCTTCAGATCGCCGGAGGCCATCGAGCCCCAGGTGTGGTGCACCATCACGGTGTCCACGAAGTGCCCGCCGCGCATCAACCGGGGCGGCGCGAGCGGAAACAGATAGTAACCGAGCAGGGCCACACCCGTCGTCGCGAACAGCGCCAGCCGCGCCGCCGCGTAACGCCCCGGATGCCACCGGTACAACCACACCAGCACCCCGATCGTGACGATGAAGTGCAAGGTGGCGTAGTAGTAGTTCATCCCGATGATCAGCCAAGTCACCGAGTTCAGCGCATGGTTGACGGATTGTTCGAGGGCGATGCCCAGATGGTGCTCGGCGCTCCAGATCCAGTCGGCGTTGCGCAGCGCCTTGCCCCGCTGCTCCGGGACGGCGTTGCGGATCAGCGAGTACGTCCAGTAACTCACCGCGATCAGAAGGATCTCGAACCAGAGCCGGGGCCGGCGCGGGCGCCGCAACCGGCCCAGCGGAGTCCGCCTGTCCTCGCCCGTGACGGCCTGCGGAACGGCCACCTCCTCGCGACCTTCCGGCTGCGTCACGGTCGAGTCACTCATAGGCATCAAGTCTGCCAGAAAAGGCGTCTTCGACCGATCATCCCAAGGTCGGGTCCGGGACGCACCTTCTACGACGTACGGACGACATTCGGTGCCGAAGCGGTCGAACCGCGCACCACCAGCTCCGGCATGAACACGAACTCGCTGTGCGGCGCGGGCGTCCCGCCGATCTCCTCCAGCAACGTGCGCACCGCGGCCTGTCCCATCGCGGGCACCGGCTTGCGGACGGTGGTCAGCGGCGGGTCGGTGAAAGCGATCAGCGGGGAGTCGTCGAAGCCGACCACCGACACGTCCCGGGGCACTTCCAGACCCCGCTGCCGGGCCGCCCGTATGGCACCGAGCGCCATCATGTCGCTCGCGCACACCACGGCCGTGCAGTCCCGCTCGATCAGTGCCGTCGCGGCGGCCTGACCGCCCTCCAGGGTGTACAGCGAGTGCTGGATCAGCTCGGTCTCGACCACCTCGGCGGCGAGCCCCAACTGGTCCTGCACCGCCCGCACGAAGCCCTCGATCTTGCGCTGCACCGGCACGAACCGCTTCGGCCCGAGCGCCAGCCCGATCCGGGTGTGGCCCAGCGACACCAGGTGGGTCACCGCGAGCGTCATCGCGGCCCGGTCGTCGGGGGAGATGAACGGCGCCTGCACCTTCGGCGAGAACCCGTCCACCAGCACGAACGGCACGCCCTGCGCCCGCAGCCGCTCATAGCGCTGCATGTCGGCGGTGGTGTCGGCGTGCAGCCCGGAGACATAGATGATCCCCGCGACGCCGCGGTCCACCAGCATCTCGGTCAGCTCGTCCTCGGTCGAGCCGCCGGGAGTCTGGGTGGCGAGCACCGGCGTGTAGCCCTGCCGGGTCAGCGCCTGGCCGATGACCTGGGCCAGGGCCGGGAATATCGGGTTCTCCAGCTCCGGCGTGATCAGCCCGACCAGCCCCTCGCTGCGCTGCCGCAGCCGGACCGGGCGCTCGTAGCCCAGGACGTCCAGTGCGGCCAGCACGGACTGGCGGGTGGTGGCGGCGACGCCCGGCTTGCCGTTGAGGACCCGGCTGACGGTCGCTTCGCTCACCCCCGCCTGCGCAGCGATGTCGGCAAGCCGTGTGGTCACGGCACCGGACTGTACCGGTCGTATGTCGCCTTGCCCACCGGCCGGACGCCGGGCACGGGCAGCCGAACGGCCCGCCGTGGGTTGCTGCCTCATCGCGCTCCCTCGAATTCATGGTGGCAAGAGCTTGCAGAGTCTTGCACAAGTGCCGCCGTCACCGCCCCACCGGCCCCAATACACGGTTGCGACGGGGTCGAGCGCCGGTCACGAGCGGGTAACCATCGTGTTCCCTTGCACTTTTTTTCTGCAAGGTCTTTCGCAACGCTTACAACGCTGTTACGTTCCTGGTCGCCCGGCCGCCGCAACGGCGCTGTCGGCAAGACCGCAGGGACGGCGGACGGGAACCGCCCCTGCCTCACTCGGGCTTAAACCCTCAAGGAGAACTCATGCGGCGTGGCATAGCGGCCTCCGCGCTGGTGGCGTCCCTCGCCCTCGCGGCGACGGCCTGCGGCGGCGGTAACAGCGACAGCGGCAAGGCCGGCGGCCCGGTGACCATCACCTGGTGGGACACCTCCAACGCCACGAACGAGGCGCCGACGTACCAGGCCCTGATCAAGCAGTTCGAGGCCGCCAACAAGAACATCAAGGTCAAGTACGTCAACGTCCCCTTCGACCAGGCGCAGAACAAGTTCGACACCGCCGCCGGCTCCAAGGGCGCCCCGGACGTGCTGCGCTCCGAGGTCGGCTGGACCCCGGCCTTCGCCAAGAAGGGCTACTTCCTGCCGCTGGACGGCACCGAGGCCCTCGCCGACCAGGCCAAGTTCCGGCCCAACCTGATCCAGCAGGCCCAGTACCAGGGCAAGACCTACGGCGTGCCGCTGGTCACCGACACCCTCGCCCTCGTCTACAACAAGGCCCTGTTCAAGAAGGCCGGCATCGCCGAGGCGCCCAAGACCTGGGACGAGCTGAAGTCCGACGCCGCCAAGATCCAGGCCAAGACCGGACAGTTCGGCTACTGGGGCTCCACCCAGGCCTACTACGCGCAGACCTTCCTCTACGGCGAGGGCACCGACACCGTCGACGCCACCGCCAAGAAGATCACCGTCGACTCGGCCGCCGCCAAGAAGGCCTACGGCACGTGGCTGAGCACGTTCTCCGGCAAGGGCCTGCACAAGGCCGACACCACCGCCGACGCCTACGCCCACATCCAGGACGCGTTCGTCAACGGCAAGGTCGCCGCGATCATCCAGGGCCCCTGGGAGATCACGAACTTCTACAAGGGCAGCGCCTTCACGGACAAGTCCAACCTCGGCATCGCCACCGTCCCGGCCGGCTCCAGCGGCAAGGCGGGCGCCCCGACCGGCGGCCACAACCTCGCGGTCTACGCCGGCTCCGACAAGTCCCACCAGGACGCGGCGCTGAAGTTCGTGAAGTTCATGACCTCGGCGGCCTCCCAGGAGACCATCGCCCTGAAGAACTCCACCCTGCCCACCCGTGAGGACGCCTACACCGCGCAGGTCAAGGCCGACCCCGGCATCGCCGGCTTCCAGTCCGTCCTGCCCGCCGCCCAGCCCCGCCCGGCGCTGCCCGAGTACAGCTCCCTGTGGGGTCCGCTCGACACCGAGCTGCCGAAGGTCGCCGGCGGCAAGGAGTCCCTGGACAAGGGCCTGAGCAACGCCGAGGTCGCCATCGCCAAGCTGGTGCCCGACTTCAGCAAGTGACGCCCGGGTGGCCGTCGGATCCTCTCGTAAGGAGGGGAAGGATCCGGCGGCCACCGCCCTGTGCCCGGCCCAACCCCTGATCGTTTTGAAGGTGTCGAACCATGACAGTCGCCATCGACCGCGCGACCGGCAAGCGCCGCGGTGACCGCGCGCCTCGGCCCGGGCTGGGGCAGCGCATCAAGAACGGCTACCAGAAGTACTGGTACGCCTACGCGATGATCGCCCCGGTGGTCGTCGTACTCGCCGTGATCGTGGGCTATCCGCTGCTCCGCGGCGTCTACCTCACGCTCACCGACGCCAACAGCCTCAACTCGGCGCGCACCATCGGCGTCAACCACATCCCGGCGACCTACAAGTTCATCGGGTTCGGCAACTACAAGGACATCCTGTTCGGCCCGCTGTCCTACGACCGGTTCTGGTCGCACTTCCTGTGGACGGTCGTCTGGACGGCCGCGTGCGTGGCGCTGCACTACACCATCGGCCTGTGCCTCGCGCTCATGCTCAACGAGAAGCTGCGCGGCCGCACCTTCTACCGGGTGCTGCTGGTCCTGCCCTGGGCCGTGCCGACCTTCGTCACCGTCTTCTCCTGGCGGATCATGCTCGCCGACTCCGGAGTGATCAACCAGATCCTGCACGCGCTCCACATGCCCCAGCCGCAGTGGCTGGAGGACACCTTCTGTCAGCGCTTCGCCGCGATCATGGTCAACACCTGGTGCGGTGTGCCGTTCATGATGCTCTCGCTGCTCGGCGGACTGCAGTCCATCGACTCCTCGCTCTACGAGGCCGCCGAGATGGACGGCGCGAGCGCCTGGCAGCGCTTCCGGCACGTCACCCTGCCGGGCCTGCGCTCGGTCAGCTCCACGGTCGTACTCCTCGGCATCATCTGGACCTTCAACCAGTTCGCCATCATCTTCCTGCTGTTCGGCCCGACCAGCGCCCCGGACGCCCAGATCCTCGTCACCTGGGCCTACTTCCTGGGCTTCGGTCAGCAGCCGCGCGACTTCGCCCAGTCCGCCGCGTACGGCGTACTGCTGCTGTCGATCATCACCGTCTTCACCTCCTTCTACTTCCGCTGGCTGAAGCGCAATGACCAGCTCGCCGTCTGACGCCGCAGGAGCCACCACCATGAGCACCACGACCCTCGAAAAGACCGAGGCCGGGCCGGCCCCCGCCGCGCAGCCCCCGCGCCGGACCCGCCGCGGCGAACGCGGCCCGCTCGGCGCCGCCCTCCTGCACGGCGGCCTCGCCCTCGCGAGCCTGATCGCACTCGCCCCGGTGGCCTGGCTGATCTTCCTGTCACTCGGCCCCGAGAAGGACGACTACCTGCACCCGGGCAAGATCCTGGGCAAGCTCAGCTTCTCCAACTACAGCTTCGTGCTGGAGCACACCGGCTTCTTCGACTGGTTCAAGTCGACGATGATCGTGGCCGGCGGCACCACCCTGATCGGTGTCTTCGTGGCCGCCACCACCGGCTACGCGGTCTCCCGGATGCGCTTCCCCGGCTACAAGCAGCTGATGTGGGTCCTGCTGCTCACCCAGGCCTTCCCGATCGCCATCCTGATCGTGCCGATGTACGAGATCTTCAGCCAGCTCGATCTCATCGACACCTACTGGGCGCTGATCGTCATCAACTGCACCACCGCCGTGCCGTACAGCGCCTGGCTGCTCAAGGGGTACTTCGACACCATCCCCTTCGAGATCGACGAGGCCGGACGTGTCGACGGACTGAGCCCCTTCGGCACCTTCTTCCGGCTGATCCTGCCGCTGGCCCGCCCGGGCCTGGCCGTCGCCGCGTTCTACAACTTCATCACCGCCGTCGGCGAGGTCGCCTTCGCGACCACCTTCATGCTGGACGACTCCAAGTACACCTTCGCCGTCGGTCTGCAGACCTTCGTCAGCGAGCACGACGCCCAGTGGAACTACATGGCCGCCACTGCGGTGCTGATCGCGATACCCGTGTCGGTGTTCTTCTACCTCGTGCAGAAGAACCTCGTCACCGGCCTCACCGCCGGCGGCACCAAGGGCTGACGCCCGCCCCGGGACTCCCGCGCGCCTCACCGCGCGGGCAGGCGGCCGCGGTGTCCATCCGACCCCGCTGTCACCGCGGCCGCCTCGCACCCCCCCGGCCCACCCGCATCCGCCGTCGCGCCCACGCGCCCATGACCCGAACACCTCCCCCACGCTCGGCTGCGCTCGCGCGGGGGGACCCCCATCACACCAAGGACGCCATGAGCCAGCAGCACCCTGCCGCACCGGCCCACCACTCCACCGTCGCAGCCGTCGCCGACCGCCGCCGCGACTGGTGGCGGGACGCGGTCATCTACCAGGTCTATCCGCGCAGCTTCGCCGACAGCAACGGCGACGGCATGGGCGACCTGGAAGGCGTACGCTCCCGCCTGCCGTACCTGCGCGACCTCGGCGTCGACGCCGTGTGGCTCAGCCCCTTCTACGCCTCCCCGCAGGCCGACGCGGGCTACGACGTCGCCGACTACCGCGCCGTCGACCCGATGTTCGGCAACCTGCTCGACGCCGACGCGCTGATCCGCGACGCCCACGAGCTGGGACTGAGGATCATCGTCGACCTCGTGCCGAACCACTCCTCCGACCAGCACGAGTGGTTCAAGCGCGCCCTCGCCGAGGGCCCCGGCTCCCCGCTGCGCGAGCGCTACCACTTCCGCCCCGGCAAGGGGAAGAACGGCGAACTCCCGCCCAACGACTGGGAGTCCATCTTCGGCGGCCCCGCCTGGACGCGCGTCACCGAGCCTAACGGCACCCCCGGCGAGTGGTACCTGCATCTCTTCGCTCCCGAGCAGCCCGACTTCAACTGGGACCACCCGGCCGTCGGCGACGAGTTCCGCTCCATCCTGCGCTTCTGGCTGGACATGGGCGTGGACGGCTTCCGCATCGACGTGGCGCACGGCCTGGTCAAGGCCGACGGCCTGCCCGACCTCGGCTCCCACGACCAGCTCAAACTGCTGGGCAGCGATGTCATGCCGTTCTTCGACCAGGACGGCGTCCACGCGATCTACCGCCAGTGGCGCCGCATCCTCGACGAATACGCCGGTGAGCGCATCTTCGTGGCGGAGGCCTGGACCCCGACCGTCGAGCGCACCGCCAACTACGTCCGCCCGGACGAGCTGCACCAGGCCTTCAACTTCCAGTACCTGAGCACGGAGTGGGACGCGGCCGAACTCCGTACGGTCATCGATCGCACCCTGGAGGCCATGCGCCCGGTCGGCGCACCCGCCACCTGGGTGCTGTCCAACCACGACGTCACCCGGCACGCCACCCGCTTCGCCAACCCGCCCGGCCTCGGCACCCAGATCCGCACGGCGGGCGACCGCGAACTGGGCCTGCGCCGCGCCCGCGCCGCCACGCTCCTCATGCTGGCGCTGCCCGGGTCGGCGTACATCTACCAGGGCGAGGAACTGGGCCTGCCGGACGTGGTCGACCTGCCCGACGAGGTGCGCCAGGACCCGGCGTACTTCCGAGGCGCCGGCCAGGACGGCTTCCGCGACGGCTGCCGGGTGCCGATCCCGTGGGCCCGCGAGGGCTCGTCGTACGGCTTCGGCAGCGGCGGCAGCTGGCTCCCGCAGCCCGCGAGCTGGGGCGAGCTGAGTGTGGAGGCGCAGACGGGTGTCCCCGGCTCGACGCTGGAGCTGTACCGCACGGCCCTGACCGTCCGCCGGACCCAGCCCGACCTGGGCGCGGGCGACGCGGTGGAGTGGCTGCGGGCGCCCGAGGGCGTCCTGGCCTTCCGGCGCGGGGAGTTCGTCTGCGTCGCGAACACCACGGGGGAGTCGGTGGCGACCCCGGCGTACGGCCGTGTGCTGCTCGCCAGTGGTGAGGTGACCGAGGCCGACGACGAGACCAAGGTGCCCGCCGACACGACGGTGTGGTTCACGACGGCCTGACAGCCCGTCGACAAGTTCTTGCATCAACTTCACAACGGCCCGCTGCCTTTCAGGCAGCGGGCCTTTAACATCTGCGTCACCGCAAGTTTGCTGAAACATTGCAGCAAGCGCCTTCAGCGGTCTTTCCCCAGCCTTCAAGGACGAAGGACCCCCACATGGCACGCAGACACATGGCACGCAGAACCCTCCCCGCGGTGGCCGCCCTCACGGCCGCCGCTCTGGTTGGCATGAACCCGACCACCGCCGACGCCTCCCCGCCCGGCACCAAGGACGTCACCGCCGTCCTCTTCGAGTGGAACTACGCCTCGGTGGCCCGCGAGTGCACCACCACCCTCGGCCCCGCCGGGTACGGCTATGTCCAGGTCTCCCCGCCCGCCGAGCACATACAGGGCTCGCAGTGGTGGACGTCGTACCAGCCGGTGTCGTACCGGATCGCGGGCCGGCTCGGTGACCGGACCGCCTTCAAGAACATGATCGACACCTGTCACGCGGCCGGCCTGAAGGTCGTCGTCGACACCGTCGTCAACCACATGTCGGCGGGCAGCGGCACCGGTACCGGCGGCTCGGCGTACAGCAAGTACGACTATCCGGGCCTGTACTCGTACCCCGACTTCGACGACTGCACCTCCCAGGTCACCAACTACCAGGACCGCTGGAACGTCCAGCACTGCGAACTCGTCGGCCTGGCCGACCTGGACACCGGCGAAGAGTACGTCCGCAAGACCATCGCCGGATACATGAACGACCTGCTCTCCCTGGGCGCCGACGGCTTCCGCATCGACGCGGCCAAGCACATCCCGGCGGACGACCTGGCGAACATCAAGTCCCGCCTCACCAACCCCTCCGTCTACTGGAAGCAGGAGGTCATCTACGGCGCGAACGAGGCCGTCCAGCCCTCCGAGTACACCGGCAACGGAGACGTCCAGGAGTTCCGCTACGCATACGACCTCAAGCGCGTCTTCAACAACGAGAAGCTGGCCTACCTCACCAACTTCGGCGAGGGCTGGGGCTACCTCAGCAGCTCGGTGGCCGGCGTCTTCGTCGACAACCACGACACCGAGCGCAACGGCTCGACCCTGAACTACAAGGACGGCGCCAACTACACCCTGGCCAACGTCTTCATGCTCGCCTGGCCCTACGGTGCTCCCGACATCAACTCCGGCTACGAGTGGTCCGACGCGGACGCCGGCCCGCCCAACGGCGGTCAGGTCAACGCCTGCTGGCAGGACGGCTGGAAGTGCCAGCACGCCTGGCCGGAGATCATCCGCATGGTCGCCTTCCGCAACGCGACCCGCGGCCAGGCGGTCTCCGACTGGTGGGACGACGGCAACAACGCGATCGCGTTCGGCCGGGGCGGCAAGGGCTATGTGGCGATCAACCACGAGTCCGGCAGCCTGACCAGGACGTACCAGACGTCACTGCCCGCGGGCACGTACTGCAACGTCCAGAACAACACGACGGTGACGGTGAACTCCAGTGGGCAGTTCACCGCCACCTTGGGCTCGAACACGGCGCTGGCGATCTACGCCGGGAAGTCGAGCTGCTGAGCCCGCAGGGCTACTTCCAGGTGTCGCTCGTCGTGTAGCCGGACGAACTGCCCGTCGTGTACGAGCGGTTCGTCCCGGACTCCCAGGTCCCTGCTCCAATTGGGGTACGAGGCCGAGGACAGCGGGATGGCGTCGGTCGTGGCCGCCCAGGGCCGCGATGGATCCGACGATGTACACGTTCGTGCCGGAGGTGGTGGACGCGTCCTCGTGTAAGGCGGCGTGCACCGTGTCGCCGGAGCCGCCGCCCGCGTCGGCGCAGCCCACCGTGGGCGTCGACCACTTGTAGGAGAGGTGGAGGCCGTTGCGTTCGGTGTCGTGGTTCGTCACGAAAGACACCGAGTTCGCGGCGGGCAGGACGCCGCCGCCCTCGATCGAGGACAGGTCGGAGGCGCTGCCCTGGCACGCCGACTTCAGTTTGCTCGCGTAGGTGAGCTCATGTGCGGCTCCGAGAGAAGGGGCAGCGTTTAACAACCCGTGAGAGTGAGGGAGTTGAGAAGGGCACGTCAAGGTTGACGCTGAAACTTCTTGCTATGGGTTTCAAGACTCTTGCTGTAAACCTTTCGACGGCGATACGGTCGCGCGGGGTCGGACCCAAGGGATCCAAAAGAGCCGCATCCGCTAGGAGTTACCGCCTGTGATACCGAGAGCGAAACGGGCCGCGGCCGTCACCGCCGTGGCCCTCGCCGCCGCCCTGATCCAGCCACTGGCCGCGCAGGCGGCCACCCCGCCCGCGCCTCCCTCGGACGCGAAGCTCGCCGCCGTACCCGCCCGGCACGACGACACCCGCGAGCAGTTCTACTTCGTCATGCCGGACCGTTTCGCCAACGGGGACACCTCCAACGACAAGGGCGGACTGACCGGCTCCCGGCTCAGCACCGGCTACGACCCCACCGACAAGGGCTTCTACCAGGGCGGCGACCTCAAGGGCCTGACCAAGAAGCTGGACTACATCAAGGGCCTCGGCACCACCGCCATCTGGATGGCCCCCATCTTCAAGAACCGTCCCGTACAGGGCACGGGCAGCAACGCCTCCGCCGGCTACCACGGCTACTGGATCACCGACTTCACCCAGGTCGACCCGCACTTCGGCACCAACAAGGACCTCCAGACCCTCATCTCCAAGGCGCACGCCAAGGGCATGAAGGTCTTCTTCGACGTCATCACCAACCACACCGCCGACGTCGTGGACTACAAGGAGAAGTCCTCGGACTACCTGTCCAAGGGCGCCTTCCCGTACCTGACCAAGGACGGCCGCCCCTTCGACGACGCCGACTACGCCGACGGAGGCAAGAGGTTCCCGGCCGTCGGCACCGGCTCCTTCCCGTACACCCCGCAGGTCACCAGCCGGTCCAAGGTCCCGGCCTGGCTCAACGACCCGACGATGTACCACAACCGGGGCGACTCGACCTTCGCCGGCGAGTCCGCGGCCTACGGCGACTTCTCCGGCCTGGACGACCTGTGGACCGAGCGTCCCGAGGTCGTCCACGGCATGGAGAAGATCTACGAGCGGTGGGTGAAGGACTTCGCCGTCGACGGCTTCCGGATCGACACCGTCAAGCACGTCGACATGCCGTTCTGGACCCAGTGGGCGACCGCACTCGACAACTACGCGGCGGCGCACGGGCGGAAGAACTTCTTCATGTTCGGCGAGGTCTACTCCGCCGACACGAACATCACGTCCCCGTACGTCACCCAGGGCCGCCTCGACGCCACCCTCGACTTCCCCTTCCAGGACGCGGCCCGCTCCTACGCCTCCCAGGGCGCGAGTGCCCAGAAGCTGGCGGGCGTCTTCGGCGACGACTACAAGTACACGACCGACAAGTCCAACGCGTACGAGCAGGTCACCTTCCTCGGCAACCACGACATGGGCCGCATCGGGTACTTCCTGAAGCAGGACAACCCGAAGGCCACCGACGCCGAGATCCTGAAGAAGGACGAGCTCGCCAACGAGCTGATGTTCCTCAGCCGCGGCAACCCGGTCGTCTACTACGGCGACGAGCAGGGCTTCACCGGCTCCGGCGGCGACAAGGACGCCCGCCAGACCATGTTCGCCTCCAAGGTCGCCGACTACCTGGACGACGACGAGATCGGCACCGACCGCACCCACGCGAGCGACTCCTACGACACGGGCGCACCGCTGTACAAGCAGATCGCCGCGCTCTCCGCGCTCCGCAAGGCCAACCCGGCCCTGACCGACGGAGTCCAGACCCAGCGCTACGCGGCCGACGGCGCAGGCGTCTACGCCTTCACCCGTACGGACGCGAAGACCGGGCAGGACTACGTCGTCGCCCTCAACAACGCCGGCTCGGCGCAGACGGCGACCTTCGCGACCGGTTCCGCCGCCATGGCGTACCGGGGCATCTACGGCGCCACCGGCTCCATGACGTCCGACGGCGACGGCAAGGTCAGTGTCACCGTCCCGGCCGAGTCCGCCGTGGTCTACAAGGCCGCCGGCACCCTCGCCGAGCCCGCCGCCGAGCCGACGATCAGCCTCAGGCCCCCGGCCGCCGGAGCCACCGGCACGGTGGAGGTCGGCGCAGACGTCGACGGCGGTCGCCTGAACCGGGTCGTCTTCGCCGCACAGGTCGCAAACGCCAGGTGGCAGGTGCTCGGCTCCGCCGACCACGCCCCGTACAAGGTCACCCAGACCCTCGGCAAGGACGTGCCCGCCGGGACCGCGCTGCGCTACAAGGCCGTCGTGATCGACTCGGCCGGGCACACCGCGAGCGCCACGGCGAGCAGCACCTCCGGCACCCCGCCCGCGCCCGAGGTCCCCACGGCCTCCTCCCGCGACTACGTGATCGTCCACTACAAGCGCACCGACGGCGACTACGGCAACTGGGGCCTGTACGCCTGGGGCGACATCGCCGACGGCGAGGCCACGAACTGGCCCGCCAGCCACCCGTTCACCGGCCGGGACGCCTACGGCGCCTTCGCCTGGGTCAAGCTCAGGCCCGGCGCCTCCAGCGTCGGCTTCCTGGTCATCGACAAGGACGGCAACAAGGACGTCTCCGCCGACCGGAGCATCGATGTCACCAGGACGGGTGAGGTCTGGGTCGAGCAGGGGAAGACGGACGTACTGACCCAGCAGCCCGGCTATCCGGCGCAGGACAAGACCAAGGCGGTCATCCACTACCACCGCGCCGACGGCGACTACGACGGCTGGGGCCTGCACGTCTGGACGGGTGCCGCGAACCCCACCGACTGGTCGAACCCGCTGAAGCCGGTGAAGACTGATGCCTATGGCGCGGTCTTCGAGGTGCCGCTCACCGCGGGTGCCACCAGCCTCAGCTACATCATCCACAAGGGCGACGACAAGGACCTGCCCGCCGACCAGTCACTGGACCTCAAGGCGGGCGGCTACGAGGTGTGGCTGTTGAACGGCCAGGAGAAGTACCTGCTGCCGCAGCCGGCGGGCAGCGCGGCCGCCCTCGACCTGAGCACGTCCAAGGCGATCTGGATCGACCGGGACACGGTCGCCTGGAACGGCGTGGACGGCGCCGCCTCCACCCAGCTGCTGTATTCCCCGGACGGCTCGATCGCCGTCAAGGACGGGGCGCTGACCAGCGACGACGAGCGCTGGATCCGGCTGGAGAAGACCACGCTGACCGACGCCCAGAAGGCGAGGTTCCCGCATCTGAAGGACTACACCGCCTGGTCCGTCGACCCGCGCGACCGGGACCGCGTGCGCGCGGCGCTGAAGGGCCAGATCGTCGCCTCGCAGCGTGCCGCCAACGGCGCCGTCCTGGCCGCGACCGGTGTGCAGATCGCGGGCGTGCTGGACGACCTGTACCCCGCCGCCACCAAGGCTGCCCTCGGCCCGGTCTTCCACGACGGCAAGCCGACTCTGTCCGTGTGGGCGCCGACCGCGCAGAGCGTCGCGCTGGAACTGGACGGCTCGACCCACGCCATGCACCGCGACGACACCACCGGCGTCTGGTCCGTCACCGGCCCGGCGTCCTGGAAGGGCAAGCCCTACCGGTACGTCGTCAAGGTCTGGGCGCCCAGCGTCCGCAAGATGGTCACCAACAAGGTCACCGACCCCTACTCGGTCGCCCTCACCGCGAACTCCGAGCGCAGCCTCGTCGTCGACCTGAACGACAAGAGCCTCGCCCCGAGCGGCTGGTCGGGCCTGCGCAAGCCCAAGGCCGTACCGCTGAGGGACGCGCAGATCCAGGAGCTGCACATCCGGGACTTCTCGGTCGCCGACAGGACCGTCCCGGCCCAGGACCAGGGCACCTACCTGGCCTTCACCGACAAGAACACCGACGGCTCCAAGCACCTGAAGGAGCTGGCGAAGTCCGGCACGTCGTACGTCCACCTGCTGCCCGCGTTCGACTTCGCCACCGTCCCGGAGAAGAAGGCCGACCAGGCGAGTCCCGACTGCGACCTGGCCTCCTACCCGGCCGACTCCGACCAGCAGCAGGCGTGCGTGGCGAAGACCGCCGCGAAGGACGCCTACAACTGGGGCTACGACCCGTACCACTTCACGGTCCCCGAGGGCTCGTACGCCACCGACCCGGACGGCACCGCCCGTACGGTCCAGTTCCGCAGGATGGTGCAGGCGCTGAACGGGGACGGCCTCAGGGTCGTCATGGACGTCGTCTACAACCACACGGCGGCCAGCGGCCAGGCCGACACCAGCGTGCTGGACAGAATCGTGCCCGGCTACTACCAGCGGCTGCTCGCCGACGGTTCGGTGGCCAACAGCACCTGCTGCGCCAACACCGCGCCCGAGAACGCGATGATGGGCAAGCTGGTCGTGGACTCGATCGTCACCTGGGCCAAGGAGTACAAGGTCGACGGGTTCCGTTTCGACCTCATGGGCCACCACCCGAAGGCCAACATCCTCGCGGTCAGGAAGGCCCTGGACGCGCTGACCCCGCAGAAGGACGGCGTCGACGGCAAGAAGATCATCCTGTACGGCGAGGGCTGGAACTTCGGCGAGGTCGCGAACGATGCCCGGTTCGTGCAGGCCACGCAGGCGAACATGGCCGGCACCGGCATCGCCACCTTCTCCGACCGCGCCCGTGACGCCGTACGCGGCGGCAGCCCCTTCGACTCCGACCCCGGCGTCCAGGGCTTCGCCTCCGGGCTGTACACCGACCCCAACGGATCGGCGGCCAACGGCACTCCGGCCGAGCAGAAGGCCCGGCTGCTGCACTACCAGGACCTGATCAAGGTCGGGCTGACCGGAAACCTCGCGAAGTACCACTTCACGGACACCAGCGGCAAGGAGGTCACCGGAGCGGAGGTCGACTACAACGGCTCGCCCGCGGGTTACGCGGACGCACCCGGCGACGCCCTCGCCTACGTGGACGCGCACGACAACGAGTCGCTGTTCGACGCCCTGACCTACAAGCTGCCGGCCTCGACGAGCGCCGCCGACCGGGCCCGGATGCAGGTCCTGGCGATGGCCACGGCCGCCCTCTCGCAGGGGCCGTCCCTCTCCCAGGCCGGCACCGACCTGCTGCGCTCGAAGTCGCTGGACCGCAACTCCTTCGACAGCGGCGACTGGTTCAACGCCATCCACTGGAACTGCGCCGACGGCAACGGCTTCGGGCGCGGGCTGCCCATGGCGGCCGACAACCAGTCCAAGTGGGACTACGCCAGGCCGCTGCTGACCGGCGTGCAGGTTGGCTGCCCGCAGATCACCGGCACCTCCGCCGCCTACCAGGACATGCTGAGGATCCGTACGACCGAGAAGGCGTTCTCGCTCGGTACGGGCACGCAGGTGCAGGACGAGCTGTCCTTCCCGCTGTCCGGCACGGACGAGACGCCGGGTGTGATCACGATGAAGCTCGGTGACCTGGTCGTCGTCTTCAACGCCACCCCGCAGCGGCAGGAGCAGAAGATCGGCGCTCTCGCCGGCACGCAGTACCGGCTGCACCCGGTGCAGGCCTCCGGCGCCGACCCGGTGGTGAAGACCTCCTCCTACGCGGCCGGCTCGGGCACCTTCACCGTCCCGGCGCGGACCGTGGCCGTGTTCACCCGGGCGGCGAAGTAGGGTCGGACCGTCGTCGTAGAACAGGAGTGCCCATGCCGCAGATCACCGTCGACCACTCGGCCGGTGTCGAGGACTTCCCGGACGCCTTCGTGCGGGAGCTGCACGAGACGACCGTCGAGATCGCGGGGGCCAGGCCGGAGTCCTGCAAGACGCTGTTCCGGTGCGCGTTGTACAGCGCGTTCGGCTACGAGGCTCCCGATGGCGACCAGAACCAGCGGCACGCCATCGTGCATGTGACCATCGGGCTCCTCGCCGGCCGCAGCGAGGAGACGAAGGCCAGGCTGACGGAGGCGGTGCTGGAGCTGCTCCGCAAGCACGTGACGCCGCTGGACGGCGTCACCCTGCACGCCTCCGCCGAGATCCGCGACCTGGATCCGTCGTACCGGAAGTTCGACCGCTAGGGAGCCAGGGAGATCAGCCGGCCGACGAGCTCCGCGAAGGGCCCGTCGGCCGGCTCGT
Organism: Streptomyces barringtoniae; assembly: GCF_020819595.1. GTDB lineage: Bacteria > Actinomycetota > Actinomycetes > Streptomycetales > Streptomycetaceae > Streptomyces > Streptomyces barringtoniae. The sequence continues at coordinate 75,917 of NZ_JAJHNP010000006.1, read as the reverse complement.
CCTTGACCATGGTGCGCAGCAGGGCGGCCATGTCCTCGTCGTAGGCCGCGCTCACCGCCGCCAGCGCGGCGAAGTCGTGCACGAGCTGCAGCTCCAGCTCGCCGCGCGGAATGCGCCGGCCGTCCAGCCAGATCAGCGCCGTCGACTCGGCGAGCGAGATCCAGGAGCGCACGACCAGTTCGAGGCGCGCGGGTGCCTCGGCGACGCCGAGGTGCGCGAGCATGTGCTCGTAGGCGGCCTGGCGTACCGAGTCGATGAGCGCGTTGGTCGCGGACGATCCGACCGCCGGGCCGCCGCGCATCAGTGCCGAGAAGCCGGGGCCGTGTTCGTCCACGAAGTCGAAGTAGCGGCGCATCACACGCAGCAGCCGGGCGCCGAGCGGGCCCTCGTGCGGCTCGGCGAAACGGCCCGCGAGATCCTGCGAGGCACGCTTCAACGCGGCCTCGTACAGGCTGAGTTTGCCGGGGAAGTAGTGATACACCAGCGGGCGCGAGATGCCCGCGGCCGACGCTATCTCGTCGATGGAGACCTCGTCGGGCGAGCGTCGGCTGAACAGGTCGAGGGCGACGCCGATCAGCTGCTGCCGCCGCTCCTCGACGCCCATCCTGCGGCGAACCCCGGTACTCATGCGCACACCTTACCGATCGGGTTCGGGCGCAGGTGATCACATGTCGAGCACCAGACGATCGCTTCGGGCCCGCGAGACACAGATCAGCATCGAGTCGGCGCGCTCCTCGTCCGTCAGCAGCTCGTCCCGGTGGTCGATCTCCCCTTCCAGCACCCGCTGTTGGCAGGTCCCGCAGAAACCCTGCTCGCAGGAGTAGGCGGTGTCCGGCAGTTCCCGGCGTACGGCGGCCAGCACGGTGGAGTCGGCGGGAACGGTCAACGTCCGTCCGCTGCGCCGAAGTTCGACCTGGAAGTCGCTGGTGCCCCCGGCCGGCGTACGGGCCGCGAACCGTTCGAGACGGACGTCCGGGAAGCGTGCCGCGACGGACGCCATGAGTCCCTCGGGGCCGCAGCAGTAGACGGCGGCCCCCTCTCTCACCTCGAGGGCGTCGAGGTCGGGCCTTCCCTCCACGACGGTCACCCGGTCCCGGCCCAGCTTCTCGACCTCCTCGAGGAAGGGCATCGAGGCCCGGTCGCGTCCCGCGTACAGCAGCCGCCACTCGGCGTGCTCCGGCAGGGACCGCAGCATCGGCAGCAGCGGCGTGATCCCGATACCGCCGGCGACGAAGACGTACGACTCCGCCTCGACCAGCGGGAAGCGGTTCCGCGGCCCCCGCACCTCGAGTTCCGTGCCCTCCGTGACCTGCTCGTGCACCTCGCGCGAGCCGCCCCGCCCGTCCTCGACCAGCCGGGTCGCGACCGTGTACGAGGAGGTGTCCTCGGGGTCCCCGCACAACGAGTACTGCCGGACCAGCCCCGACGGCAGGACGAGGTCGAGATGGGCTCCGGGCTCCCAGCGCGGCAGGTCCCGCCCCTCCAGGCGGAGTCGGACGACTCCCTCGGCCACCGTCTCGCGAGAGGTCACCAGCAGCCGCAGCGCACGCGAGCGCGGCCGGCCCGACGTGGGCTCCTCCAGCGCGGGCATCGGCCACAGCGGCGAGACCTGGATCCGGCGGCGCAGAGCGCCCCGGGCCAGCAGGGCGGCGCCCGCGACGAGCGCGACAGTACGCAGCCTCGGCATCAGGCGGCCCTCTTCTCCGCCGCCGTGGCCGCCGGGGAGGCGGCCAGATAGGCGACGGCCTGCTCGGTGTCGCCTTCCTGCGAGGGGTGGTAGTCGCGGCTCAGATAGCGGGGGATGGACCTGAGCATGTCCCCGGCCGTGGGCAGCAGGCCCCGCCTGCCGCGGACGTGGAAGTCCTTGAAGGAGGCCTTGCCGTCGATGAGGGTCGGGTCGTTCTCCATGAAGAACCGCGCCCCGCGCTGCCACAGGAACACCAGCGCCGAGAAGGCCGTGGCCCAGGTGCGTACGCGCCGGCGGTAGCTGCCGTCGACGTGCATGAACAGCTCGAAGGCGACGGAGCGGTGCTCGACCTCCTCGGCGCCGTGCCAGCGCAGCAGGTCCAGCATGGTCGGGTCGGCGCCGCGCCGGTCCAGTTCATCGGCGTTGAGCACCCAGTTGCCGAGGAACGCGGTGTAGTGCTCGATGGCCGCGATGAGCGCGACCCGCTCCATCAGCCACCACCGGCGCGCCCTGCCCGGCGGCAGCGTCCGGTCGCCGAGCAGCTTCTCGAAGAACCAGTCGACCTGTGCGGTGTACGGCGTCGGGTCGAGGCCCTGCTCGCGCAGGTGCGGCAGCACCTCGTCGTGGGCCTGGGAGTGCATGGCCTCCTGGCCGATGAACCCGATCACGTCCTCGCGGAGCCGCTCGTCGCGGATGTACGGCAGCACCTGCTTGTACACGTGCACGAACCACCGCTCACCGGCGGGCAGCAGCAGGTGCAGCACGTTGATGGTGTGCGTGGTGAACGGATCCTCCGGCACCCAGTGCAGCGGCGTGCCGTCCCAGGAGAAGGACACCTTGCGTGCCTTGAGCGGCACCCGGGCCTGCGTGTTAGACATGGCGTCAATGTACTGATGGGTAGGCTCACTGAGAACCCCTCCGGCAGTGCTTGTTTACGCCGGTGTCAATAAAGGGCCGCCGGTGTAGAGCTGCCGCAACCGCCCTACTGCAACCCGCCGACCTCGGTGCCGTCCACCAGCGTGCCCTTCAGCGAGGCCTGGGCGCCCTTCTTGGCCCGGGCCACCAGGAACTGCCCCTGACCGGCCGCGGTGACCGCGCCGCCCGCCTGGATCGACGCCGTGTCCTTGTCGCCCGCCGCCAGCAGGTACCAGTGGCCGGCCGCGGACTTCCACAGCACCCCGGCGAGCACATGGGGATCGCGCGGACCGCAGGACCGCGCGTCCGTGCCCCTGGCGGCGACCGCCCCGGCCGGATGGCCCGGCAGGCCGAACAGGGCCAGCGAGCCCGTACCGTCGCCGCGCCACGTCTCGGCCCTGGCGCACATCCACGAGGCCGCCCCGCTGCCGTCGGGCAGCGGCTGGTCGGCGAACGACCAGGCGTTGACGGTGCGCACCCCGCCGGAGCGCTCGGCGTCCAGCGCGCAGGCGAACGGCGCCCACGCCCGCAGCCCGGCCGCCCCGGACGCCTCGCCGGCCGAGCCGGGCCGGCCCGCGGTCAGGTGGGCCGGTACCAGCTCGCCCAGGTCGGTGGCGAGCGCGGTGCCGGAGGCGGAGGTCAGCTGGAGCACGGTCCAGGAGGCGCACTTGCCGGGCTGCAGCGCGGGGCTGGCCAGCGGCGCGGTGACGCCGTGGGTGACGGCCAGCGGGGTCGGGTCCGAGTCCGGCTTCATCAGGTCCCGGGAGGCCACCTTCTTCACCCAGGGCGCGATCAGGTACTGGGCGTTGCCGTCGGAGCGGCCCAGCAGCAGGGCGCTCGCCTCGGCGCCGGTCGCGCCGTCGACCCGGGCGAGGTCGAGCGCCGCGCCCTGGGTGCCGCCGGCCGGCTCGGCGTAGCGGGCGATGCGCAGGCCGTCGTAGAAGATCACCACGTGGGCGTCCGCGACCTGGCCCGCGTACAGCAGCTGGGGCGGGCCGGCCGGGCCGCCGGTCTGGGTGCCGGGGGTCGCCGAGACCCGGACCGTCGCGCCGGGGCGGGCCCACACCGCGAGTGCGCGGCGCAGCAGGGCCGTGTCGCCGGTGAGCGGCCCGCGCGCGGGCCACACCGAGAAGTCGGTGCGGGCGGCGGTCTTCCAGTCGACGGGGGAGACCTGGATCAGCCGGGCGGGGTCGAGGGCGGCCTCGGCGGCCGGGTTCTGGGCGTAGGCGGGCGCGGCGGCGCCGTCCGGGCCCCAGCCGCCCGAGGGCAGGCCGACCAGCGCCCCGCACACCGCGAGCGCCGCGACGGCGGCGAGGGCGGCCTTGGTGTGCTGGCGGCGGCGCATCAGATCGGTGGGCCGGGCCTGCAGCAGACACGGGTCGAACTCGGGGGAGGAGAGCAGCGCGGGCTGGGTGGGCACGCCGTTCGCCGAGGCCAGCGCGCCGCCCGCGTCGTCCGCCCCGGCGGCGGTGAGCAGCTCCCGGATCTCGGCGTCGGGCAGGTTCTCCAGACCGCGCAGCACGTACGCGGCGCGGGCCGGGCCGGACAGCGTGGACAGGCGCTGGTCCAGGGCGAGTTCGTCGGCGCCGCCCGAGCGCGGGAACAGCCTCAGGCCCCACACCTGGGGCAGCGGCGGCGGCAGCTGGGCGAGCCGGGGCAGGCCCTTGCGGGGCCGGGCCGCCTCCAGCGCCCCCACCAGGACGCGCTCGCGCAGGAAGGCGTACCCGGGGTCGCCCTCGCGCCCGGACGCCGGGGCCGGGATCACGGCCTGCTGCTTGCGGCCTCTGGGCAGGGCGCGCTGGACGAGCGCGTGTGCGGTCAGCACCCGGCGGCTGCGGCCGAGGCCGGGCGGCAGCACCAGATAGGCGATCCGGACCAGCCGTGGATAGTGCTCGACGAGCGCGGCCTCCGCCTGCTCGACATCGACCGGTCCGTTGTTCTCGGAGGTGGGTGCGTGACGCTGGGCTACATCCTGTGACTGCACGTCATGGAGAACGAGCGAGGCGTTGGTTGGTCACCACCGGATGGGTGATTCCGGGAATTGAGCGCACGGCGGCCCGGAGCCGTATCCGTAGGAGCCGAGGCATGCTTGGCCCACAGGACCGGAGGAACAGATGAGGGTGACACGACTGCTGCCGGCCGCCGCGGCCGTACTGGCGCTGGCGGGCTGCGGTTCGGGCGGGGACACCAAGGCGGTCCCGCCCACCGCGACCGGCAGCCTGGAGAGCCTGGCCGCCGAGGTGAAGTGCGCACCGAACATGCAGATCGACTCCGACGAGGTCCGTCAGGCCATCTGCAAGAACCCCGACGGCAGGTTCGTCTTCGCCACCTTCGCCACCGACCGCGGCCAGCGCGAGTGGATCAACGACGCCAAGGACTACGGCGGTTACTACCTCGTCGGCCGCAAATGGGTCGCCGTCGGCGACGACGGGGTCGTCAAGGCGCTGCGCGGCACCCTCGGCGGGGACGTGGAGATGGGCACCGACCATGCCGGCCACTCGGGCCACTCCGCGCACGGCGGCTGAGCCGGCCGTATCCAGCGGGGGGCGCGCACGGGAAAGGCCGGTGACGGGAGGGGGGTCCGTCACCGGCCTCGCTGTGTGGCCCGTGTCAGGCGGTCATGCGCATTTCCGGCCGCCGTTGATGCAGTTGGCGATCCGGTTCGCCAGGCCGCCGGTCGTGACGCTGATGAAGTCGTCGTGGTCGGTGATCGGCTTGTGCAGCTCCTCCGGGAAGCCGTCGACCGCGTAGGCGTTCTTCACCGTGCCGTCCGCCTGGATGACGGGCTGCGGCACGTTGTAGACCAGGCGCATCGTCAGCTGCGGGATCGCCTTGAAGCCGTTCGGGCAGACACCGCTCCCCGGATCCGCGAAGGCCACGTGGGTGCGGTGGTTGGCGCTGTCGATGTTCTGGCCGTCCCAGCAGCTCTGGAAGGCGAACGAGCGCACCACCTGGCTGCCCTGCGGGCAGATCGGGTACTTGTCGGTCAGCTGCACCCTGTTCTCGAAGCCGGTGCAGCTCCAGTGGGCGTTGGCGTTGGCCGGGCCGTTGACGAAGGCCTTGGCGTCACCGGTGATGATCCGCAGGAACTGCGGCATCGCGACGACCTTGCTGGCCGGGCTGCCCACGTACTTGATCTGGGCCTGCTGGGGGACCAGGATCTTGCCGACGTTGAGGTCCTTGCCACCGCCGTCCGCGTTCGCGTCCTTCTCCTGGGTGCCGTCCTGCTCGCGGATGACCGGCCAGTAGTACGCCGACAGGTCGTTGCGGTTCTGGCAGCTGGTGCCGCCCTGCAGGAACGTCTGGTTGCTGGAGAACGCGTTGACCTTCTGGTTGCCCACGTAGTCGTGCACGTGGTGGGCGCCGTTGGTCACGCCGGGCGCGACGATCACGTTGTCGCTGTTGTGGTTCTGGTTCGCGTTCACACCGCAGCGGGTGGTGAACGTGCCCGTCGAGGCGTTGGGGGTCTGGTTCGGCTTGCCCTGGACGTTCGGTGCGACCTTGGTGATGTCCACGAAGTCCGCCGCGGCGGGTCCGTCACCGCCCTGGCCACCGTTGTTGCCCTGCTGCTGGCCGCCTTGCTGCTGCTGACCTCCCTGCTGCTGGCCGCCTTGCTGTTGCTGACCGCCTTGCTGTTGCTGACCGCCCTGCTGTTGCTGACCGCCGGTGTTCTGCTGCTGGCCATCGCCGTTCCCCCCGGCGGTGGTCTGGTTGGCGGACTGCGTGGTGCAGGCGGCGAGCTGCGACAGGGCGTTGTTGAAGCTGCCGCCGACGCGCTGGATGTCGATCCGGATCCGGTCGATCGTCGCCGCCCGCTTCTCCTTGAGCGGACCGACGATCGCGTTCTGCACGAAGCTCGGATCCTTGGCCTGCGCGTCACGCGTGGAGGCGAGCCGGGTGTAGGCCTCGGTGATCTGCTTGTCGAGGTTCGACAGCTCCATCGCCACGCCCTGGCGGGCCCGCCAGGGCACGTTCGTCAGCTTCTGCTGGACATCCGGACAGGAGATCGTCGCGACCTGCGCCGTGGCGGCCTTCGTCTGGTTGCCTCCCCACGACTGGTTGTGCGACTCGTGCGCAGAGGCGTAGAAGTTCGCCCAGATCAGCCCGCCCCCACCGAGCGCTAGGGCCGCCGATGCGGCTATGGCCTTGGTGGCCAGCGGCGTACGGCGTTTTCGTGTGTTGCGTCCCATGGAACTCCTCTGACTTCCTTGCGGGGCAGCATCGAGGCGCCCGACAGGAGTGAAGCGGCGCCCTTCCATACGGACGCCGCCCCAGAGGTGTTCACCGGTCTCACAAATTCCTCGCAGAAACAGGGGAGTTGGCTGGTCAGCGGTCCCGGTCCAGATGGGCGAGGACGGCCAGCACGCGCCGGTTGTCGTCGTCCGACACCTCCAGGCCCAGCTTGGCGAAGATGTTGGAGGTGTGTTTGGCGACGGCCCGTTCGGTCACCACCAGCTGGGCCGCGATGCCCGCGTTCGACCGGCCCTGCGCCATCAGCTCCAGCACCTCCAGCTCGCGCGGGGTGAGGCCCGCGAGCGGCCGGTCGTCTCCGGCCCGGCGGGACAGCAGCTGCTGGATCACCTGCGGGTCCATCGCCGTACCGCCGGCCGCTACCCGTCGTACGGCGTCGACGAACTGCTCGGCGTCGAAGACCCGGTCCTTCAGCAGATACCCGATCCCGCCGTTGCCGTCGGCGAGCAGCTCGCGCGCGTACAGCTGCTCCACGTGCTGCGAGAGGACCAGCACCGGCAGCCCGGGCCGGGCCCTGCGGGCCGCGAGCGCGCACTGCAGGCCCTCGTCGGTGTGCGTGGGCGGCAGCCGTACGTCGACCACGGCGACGTCCGCGTCCAGCTCGGCGAGCGCCCGGGAGAGTTCGGGGCCGGACTCGACGGCGGCCGCGATCTCGAAGCCGAAGGCCTCCAGCATCCGCACCAGCCCGTCGCGCAGCAGGAAGAGGTCTTCGGCTAGGACAACGCGCACGGGATCTCCATGGTCACCAGGGTGGGGCCGCCGACGGGGCTGCTGACGGCCAGGACGCCGTCGAATGTACCGAGCCGGCGTTCGACCCCGGCGAGACCCGACCCGGCGCCGACCGCCGCGCCGCCCCTGCCGTTGTCGGTGACCGTGATCCGCAGCCGGCCGTCGGCATGGTGCACGTCGACCCAGACCCGGTCGGCGCCGGAGTGCTTGGCGGCGTTGGTGAGCACCTCGCTGACCGCGAAGTAGGCCGCGGACTCCACCGGCGCGTCCGCCCGGCGGGGCAGCTCCACGGTCACCTCGGCCGGCAGCGGCAGCCGCAGCGCCAGCGCCCTCACGGCGTCGCCGAGTCCGCGTTCGGCGAGGACCGGCGGGTGGATGCCGCGCACCAGGTCGCGCAGTTCCTCCAGGGCCTCGGCGGAGTTCCGGCGGGCCTGGGCCAGCAGCTTCTTCGCCCGGGCCGGGTCGTGTTCCACCAGCATCTCGATGGTGCCGAGGTCCATGCCCATGGCGACCAGCCGGGCCTGCGCCCCGTCGTGGAGGTCGCGCTCGATGCGCCGCAGTTCGGCGGCGGAGGTGTCCACGGCGTCCCGCCGGGTCTCGGTCAACACCCGGACCCGTTCGGCGAGTTCGCCGTCGGCCGGGCCGAGGACGGCCCGGGTGAGCCGGAAGTGGAGACGCATCAGACGAGGGGTGTGGCGGAAGGCGAGGACCAGGAGCCCGGCGGCCGGCACGGCGGCGGCCAGCGCCGTCAGGGGGCCGCCGACCGGCACGAAGAGGTACCAGTACGGCCCGTCCGTCACCCGCCACAGCCCGGCCGCCACCGCGAACCCCTCGAACGGGTAGAACAGCAGCAGGGCCGGAAGCAGTGCGGTGACGAACCCCGCGGTCATGTCCACCGGCAGCCACCGCACGTCCCGCCGGACCTGCGGGTCCCGGAGCAGGGCGAAGGTGCGCGTCCAGGGGTTGGCACTGCGGGGCGGCGGCCGGTACGCCACCGGGATCCGCACCCCGCACCACTCCGCCGCGAGCTTCCTGCGGGCGTCCGCGAGGGCCCGTACGCCGGTCAGGACGGCCGGGGTCGTGACGAGCCCGACACCGACCGGGATGAGCGCGACGGAGACGAGGGTCAGGACGAGGAACGCCACACCGCAGGGCAGCACGGCCACGGCCAGCGTCAGCCCCTGTACGGCGGCCAGTACCGCGCTGCGGGCCCGGGTGCGGAAGTCGTCGCTTTCGGTGTCGGTGTTCATGCCGTCAGTCTTGCCGACGGCCCTGCCCGCGTCAGTCGTCCGAAGTCGCCTCTTCGGGGGTGGTGCCAGGTACACCCCCGCCCCCGGCCAGCACCTTCGCCTCCACCTCCGGATCGACGCCCGGGGCCGTCCGGTCGGGCCGCATCGGCGCCTCGCCGCCGGTCGCCGTCAGCCAGCGCCAGGTGTCCGCCATGGTCTGTGCGGCCGGCCGGCACACCAGACCGGTCGCCAGCGCCCGTGACACGTCGGTGCGGTGCACGCAGTCGTACAGCTCGGTGCCCGGCGGCACCCACACCGGCAGCCCGGTCCACGGTTCGATCCCGGCGGCCAGGATCGCCTGCGGATCGGTCCAGCGCAGCTCGGCGTCCGCGCCGGTGACCCGGACACACAGGTCGAGCAGCTCGCCCATGGTGCTGTGCCCGGGCGGGCCGATCAGGTCGTACGGCCCGCTCAGCGACTGTTGCACCGCGCCGAGGATCCAGCCGGCCAGATCGCGGGCGTCGATGAACTGCACCGGCAGCTCGCGCGGCCCGGGGGCCAGCACCGGGCCGCCGCGGGCGATCCGGGTCAGCCACCAGGGCAGCCGGCCCACGTTCTCGTACGGCCCGAGGATCAGCCCCGCCCGCACCAGCAGCGAGTCCCGCTCGCCGAAGGCCTCGACGGCGGCCAGTTCACCGCCCCGCTTGTCGCGCGGGTAGTCGGTCGGCCCCGCGTCGGCGGCGGCGCCCTCGACCGGCGCCCCAGCCTCGGCGGCCCCGCCGAGGCTCGGCCAGGGCCAGGCGTACACCGACCGGCTGGAGACGTACACGTACCGCGCGACACGGCCCCGCAGCAGCCGTGCCGCCGCGAGCACGGCACGCGGCTCGGCCGACCAGGTGTCGACCACGGCGTCCCAGGAACCGGCACCGGCGGCGAGCGCGGCCAGGCCGTCCGGGGCGGTGCGGTCGCCCTGCAACGACCGCACCCCGGGCGGGGGTTGGTGCCGCCCCCGGTGGAAGACGGTCACCTCCCAGCCGCGCCCCAGCGCCGCCTGGGCGACCGCCCGCCCCACGAACTCCGTACCGCCCAGCACCAGAAGTCTCATACCGGGATCGTGCCCGCTCCGGGCGAGTGGCGGCAGGGGACTCTGCCGAGGGCAGAGCCGCTCGTCCAGCCCCGGTCAGCGGCCGGTCGGCGGGGTGTACTTGTAGCCGACCCGGCGCACCGTCTGGATCGCCTGGCGGTGCTGGGCGCCCAGCTTGCGGCGCAGCCGGGCGATGTGCACGTCGACGGTGCGGCCGTCCCCGACGTGGCCGTAGCCCCACACCGTGGTGACCAGCTGGTCGCGGGTGTGCACCCGGTGCGGATGGGCCACCAGGTGCGCGAGCAGTTCGAACTCCAGGTAGGTCAGGTCGAGTTCACGGCCCTCGACGCGGGCGGTGCGCCGCACGGGGTCGATCCGCACCAGCGGCTCGCCGCCCGCCCGGCCGTCCGCCTCGGCGGCCGTCTCCGGCTGGTCCGGCACCGCTACCGGCAGGAACGGCGGGTGCTGGTCGGCCGGGACCAGCACCAGGTAGCCGACCATCGGCGGCTGTCCGGGCAGGGTCGGCAGGGTGTGCTGCGGCGCGGGCAGCCAGGTGGCACCCGGTGGCAGGAGGTCCGCGACGTCGACCACCTCGTCCCGGTCGACGGCGCGCAGCCGGTGCCGGGCGGGGGCGGTGGGGGCGGGGGAGAGAGAACGAGTGGTCGCCATGAGAGGTCAGCTCTTTCGCGCGAGAGGTTCGTCGGTCGAGGCGACGGCCGCGATTCGTGGTCGGGGCGCGCCGGGGGACGTACGTCGTTCCGCGCTGGCCGAAGGCCGGGGGTTACGGCTTTAGAGGGCCCGCGCGTTCACCGCGCGGCAACACACCCGGTCGAAGTCGTGGTGCTGACGGGAAGGCCAGAAGGGCTCGAGGTCATGGCGACCCGTCGCGGTGTACTTCTGGAAGCTGGCCATGGGCCCATTGAAGCAGACGCGGGCGCCGGGTAGGACCCCTGCGTGAAATGTCGTCTCGCCATCCGGACAATGGGCCGCACGATACGCAGCAGGGGCGCCCACCACGACGGTGGGCGCCCCTGTCGGAAGCGGGACGGATCAGACCTGGCCGGCCTTCTCCAGCGCGGTGCAGCAGGTATCCACCAGCAGGCGGGTCACCACGTACGGGTCGACGTTGGCGTTCGGACGGCGGTCCTCGATGTAGCCCTTGCCGTCCTTCTCCACCTGCCACGGGATACGGACCGAGGCGCCGCGGTCGGAGACGCCGTAGGAGTACTTGTCCCACGGGGCGGTCTCGTGCAGACCCGTCAGGCGCTCGTCGATGCCGGCGCCGTAGTTCTTGACGTGGTCCAGCGGCTTGGAGCCCTCGCCGAGCGACTCGCACGCGGTGATGATCGCGTCGTAGCCCTCGCGCATGGCCTTGGTGGAGAAGTTGGTGTGCGCGCCCGCGCCGTTCCAGTCGCCCTTGACCGGCTTGGGGTCGAGGGTCGCGGAGATGCCGAAGTCCTCGGCGGTGCGGTACAGCAGCCAGCGGGCCACCCACAGCTGGTCGGAGACCTCCAGCGGGGAGACCGGGCCGACCTGGAACTCCCACTGGCCGGGCATGACCTCGGCGTTGATGCCCGAGATGGCGAGACCCGCCTTCAGGCAGTTGTCCAAGTGGGCCTCGACGATCTCGCGGCCGAAGATCTCGTCGGCGCCGACACCGCAGTAGTAGCCGCCCTGCGGGGCCGGGAAGCCGCCCTCGGGGAAGCCCAGCGGGCGGGAGCCGTCGAAGAAGGTGTACTCCTGCTCGATGCCGAAGACCGGCTCCTGCGCGGCGAAGCGCTCGGCGACCTCGGCCAGCGCGGCACGCGTGTTGGACCGGTGCGGGGTCAAGTCGATGTCGAGGACCTCACACAGCACCAGGATGTCGTCGCCGCCGCGGATCGGGTCCGGGCAGGTGAAGACCGGCTTGAGCACGCGGTCCGAGGAGTGGCCCTCGGCCTGGTTGGTCGAGGAGCCGTCGAAGCCCCAGATCGGCAGCGCGTCGAGACCGGCCGGGGTACCCGTGATGACCTTCGTCTTGGAACGGAGCTTGGCCGTCGGCGCGGTGCCGTCGATCCAGATGTACTCAGCCTTGAAGGTCACGGGGGCCACATCCTTAGAGGGTCGGGCGCACTCGGTGCGGGTGCTGCGGCGCTGCGGCACTGGGGCGCCGCTCGAACTGCCGGGCAGCCTGTCAACAGGCGGTTTCCCGTCCATTGCCCTTGTGTGAACCCCGTGTTACCTGGTCGTTCTGTGTCACGACTCACGTTGTGAGGTGCCGGTGGGCGGGGTATGGGCGCCTTCCGCGGCGGCCTGCCGCACCCCGTCGAGGAAGTCCCGGATCGCGGCCCGCTGATGGTCGTCGTAGCCGCGCAGCAACTCCTGCGACCGCTCGATCAGCGGCCCGAAGAACGCCCAGCCGAGTTCCACGGCGCTGTCCGTCACCTCCACGACGACCTTGCGTCGATCGCTCTGCCCGCGAGTCCGCCGTACCTGCCCCGCCCGCTCCAGCCGGTCCAGCAGCGCCGTCGTGCCCGCCGAGTTGAGCCCGAGCGCGGCCCCGAGCCGCCCGGCGGTCAGCTCATCGCCCGCGCGCCGCGCGTCCATGAGTGCGATCAGGGCGCGTACGTCCGTCGGATGCATGCCGTTCCGCTGCGCGAACCGGCCGCTGTGCAGGCCGAGTTCGACGGCGACGGTACGCAGCAGATGGATGGTCTCCAGCTCGGACTGCACGCGGGGCCTCCCCGGTTATCATCTCGCTCGACGAGTATCTTGCCGAACGAGATAATAGGGGGCGGTTCCGTGGCCGGAGACACCGGATACGACAGCGAGGCCTTCCGGGTTGCGTACGACAAGGTCCTGGCGAAATGGCCCGCCGAGCGGGAGGCACTGACCGTCGCCACGCCCTTCGGGGACACCCGCGTCAACACCTGCGGCCCCCGCGACGCGCCCCCGCTGGTCCTGCTCCCGGGCGGTGGCGGGGCCACCTCCGTCTCCTGGTACGCCCAGGTCGCGGAGCTGGCCCGGGTACGCCGGGTGCACGCGGTCGACGTGATCGGCGCCCCGGGCCCGAGCGCCCCGGCCGGCGACCGCCACCCCCGTGCGGTCGCCGACCTGACGCTCTGGCTGGACGCGGTCCTGGACGGCCTGGGCGCCGCCTCGGCCGACCTGGGCGGGCACTCGTACGGCGGCTGGATCGCCCTCCACTACGCCGTGCACGCCCCGGCCCGGACACGCCGCCTGTTCCTCCTGGACCCGACCCAGTGCTTCGCCGGGTTCAAGGCGGCGTATCTGCTGCACGCCCTGCCGATGCTGCTGCGGCCCACGCCCCGCCGGGCCCGCGCCTTCCTGGAGTGGGAGACCGGGGGAGGGGCACCCCCGGACCCGGACTGGCTCGCCCTCCAGGAGGCGGCGGCCGGCTTCCCGGCGGCGAAGCCGGTGACCGGCCCGCGCCCGGCACCGGACGCGCTGCGGGCCCTGGAGGCCCGGACCCTGCTGCTCGTGGCCGCGAACAGCAGGACCCATGACCCCCGCGAGGTGGCTGCCGGGGCGACTGCACTGCTGCCGCACGTGGAGACGGGCGTACTGCCGGGCCTCTCGCACCACGCGCTGCCGCAGGCGGCACCCGCCGCCCTGGCCGGCCGCCTCACCGCATTCCTGTCCGGTCCCTGAACCTCACCCCACCTTCTCGATCCGGGCGTGCCGGATGAGGAACTTGCCGGGCTCCCGGACCTGTTCGAAGGCCGCGTTGTTGAGCAGCACACAGCTTCCCGAGACGGAGGTGACCTTCACCGTCGTGGACTTGTTGTTGTCCAGGTTGGTCACCTTCAGGGTCGTACCCGCCGGGAACTGGTTGCTGGACGCGGCCGGGGCGCCGGCCTCACCGGAGAGCGTGACCGTGGAGCCGTTGCAGACCTGCTGACCGGAAGCCGCGGCGGCGCCACCGCCGTTGTTCCCCCCGGCGGCGGACTGCGAGGGCTGCGCGCTCTGCTGCCCGGCGCCCTGCTGGCCGGCCTGCTGCCCGGCGCCCTGCTGTCCGGCCTGCTGCCCCGCGCCCTGCTGGCCGTTCTGCGCCTGCTGTCCGGTCTGGGAGCCCTGAGCCGACTCCCCAACCGTGCAACCGGCCGCCTTCTGCTGGACCTCGATCTGTTTGATGACCGCCTCACGGTTGGCGATCCGGGCTGCCGACTGCGCGTCCGGATGAGCCTTCTGGTCCGCGATGAACCGGTCGTTGTTGCCGTGGGCCGTGGCCAGCCCCTGGCACACCGTCGAGTCCCCGGCGGACAGCGTCTTCGCGTTGTGCGCGGGCTGGGCGGCGTTGGACGTGGTCGCCAGTGCAAAGGCCCCGCCGCCCGCCACCGCCGCGGCGCTGACGAGCAGAGCGATCTTCTTCTTCGTGCCGAGAGTTCTCCTGCGCGACATGCGCGCCTCCTGAAGAGGTAGGGGAGCGTACGCCGCTATGTACGAGATACCGAACGAGGTTACTCAGCGGTTGCAGGAGTAAGTGAAGTGGGCTGCGTCACAGGACAGTTGGGCGTCGGCTCAGCTCTTGTTGTGCGACAGGGCCTCGCGTACCGCGTCCTCGGAGCGGGCCACCAGGGCCGTTCCGTCGTCGGCGGTGATGATCGGCCGCTGGATGAGCTTCGGGTGCTCGGCGAGCGCGGTGATCCAGCGGTCCCGGGAAGTCTCGTCCCGCGCCCAATCCTTGAGCCCCAGCTCCTTGGCCTCGGCCTCCGCCGTGCGGGTGATGTCCCACGGTTCGAGGTTCAGCCGCTCCAGCACGGCCCTGATCTCGTCCGCGCTGGGCACGTCCTCCAGATAGCGGCGGACGGTGTACTCGGCTCCCTCGGCGTCGAGCAGGCTGATGGCGCTGCGGCACTTGGAGCAGGCCGGATTGATCCAGATTTCCATGCGGGACACGGTACGCCAGGGCCCGCTACCGCCCGGTGATGCCGGTCCCCGCCGGGAGCCGGACCGTGCCCGTCACGATCGCGACGCCGCCCAGGCTCACCGTCCGCGCGGACGCGCTCCGGGACGCGGGTCCCGCGGTGGCGGTGACGGTGGACGGGGAGCCGAGGCTGTCGCCCAGGTCGACGGCGATGCCGGCCGGGTGCGTGCCGGCGAGGTGGGCGGCGAGGCAGCCGGTGCTGTTGGCGTTCGCGATGTCCTCGGGCACACCGATCGACGGCGCGAACATACGGGCCGCGAGGCGCCCTGTGCGGTCCGTCGGCTGTGTGTACACATAGCAGCCGAGCAGCCCGCCGCGGTCGCAGGCCGCGCGCAGCCGGTCGAAGTCCGGGGCCAGCGAGTCGAGAACGGACCGCGCGGCCACCGGGACGAGCAGCCGCGGCCGTCCCACCGAGGCCACGCGGACGGGACCGGGCAGGGTCCGCCCGGCGAGGCCCAGGGCGTCGAGGACGGGCTCCGGTTCGCCCGGCTCCGGTGCGCGCAGGCCGACGGGGCCCAGGGTGAACTCCGCGGTGAGCCTGCCGTTGTCGCGGACGGCCCGGCCGGTGAAGACGCGTTCCCGGGTGCGGAGGGTCGCCCGGTACTTGCGCCCTCCGGCCCGCTCGGCCAGATGGGCCAGCGCGGCAACCGTCCCGTGGCCGCAGGCCGGCAGCTCCCCGGTGGCGGTGAAGAACCGCAGGGTCACCTCGGGACCCTCGGCGCCGACGTCACGCGTGGCGACGAAGACCGCGTGGGAGGTGCCCGCCAGAACCGGAACGGCCCGTCGGGTCGCGTCGTCCAGGCCGGTTTCCGGCAGCACTGCGGTGGGGCTGCCGCCCATGCCGTCCCGCACGCAGGCGTGCACCATCGCCACGCGCGGCACGGTGTCGTCAGGCATGTGGGTGTCCTTCGGCCGGGAATGCGGTGGCCCGGGGCTCTGCTTCCAGCGGCAGGCCGTTGGTCGGCTGGCTGGTCGTTCGGTGCCGGCCGGCCGGGGCCGGAACGGCCCGTCGGGTCGCGTCGTCCAGGTCGGTTACGTGCGGCACGGTGTTGTCAGGCATGTGGGTGTCCTTCGGCCGGGAACGCGGTGGCCCGGGGTTCCGCTTCCAGCGGCAGGCCGTAGGCGGCGTGCGAGAGGTGGGCCGTGTCGTGCAGCTCGTCGACCGCGTCGAGCAGGGCCCGGTGGCGCGGTGGCCATGGGGCACCGGCCGCGGGGTCCGGCCGGGTCGTCGCCCGGAGCTGCTCCGGACTCAGGCCGGCCTGTTCGGCGAGGGAGGCGGCGTGTACGCCCCACTCGTAGGCGCAGTCGGCGCGTGCGGTGACCCGGGCGATGACGATCTCGCGGTCGGGGGCGGGGAGCAGGCCGTGGCCCAGCAGTCCGGCGCCCGGCGCGAACATCCGCGAGGCCGGCTCGGGGTGACGGTGCAGCACCCGGAACAGGGCGATCGGTTCATGCCCGACGCCCGGCGGCATCCAGCGGCGCGGCGCCCGGTCGATCGGGGCGGGGTAGGGCGGGGTGAGCGGTTCGATGCGCGGCACGCGACACCTCTTGCTTCGATTTCCGAATCATCTTCGCGCTTCGGTTTCGGAAGCGCAAGGGCTCGCCGGAGGGCGAGCGTCGGGCGGGGAGTGTCAGTCGCCGGCGTCCGGATGCTCGTCCGTGTCTCCGGCGAGGGCTTCCGCCCACCGGCCCGACCAGCGCACGAGCGGCCGCAAAGCGGTGCACGCCTCGGTGCCGAGCGGGGTGAGGGCGTACTCCGTGCCGTCCCGCTGGGTCACGAGCCCCGCCTCGGTCAGTTCGAGGAGCCGCCCGCGCAGCACGCTGGAGGACATGCCGTCGCAGCGCTGCTGCAGCGCCCGGAAGCCGGTGGGCCCCTCGTGGAGTTCCCAGAGGATGCGCAGGGTCCAGCGCCGCCCGAACAGGTCGAGCGCCGCCATCAGGGGGCGGCCGGTGGCCGAGCCCCGGACCGGCCGGCCGGGTCTGGGTGTCGTCATGCCGTCCGCTCAATCCGCCTGGTGCTTCGGTTTTCGAAAACGTAGCACGCGGACGCCGACGCCTCCGCCCGACGGCTCTGTTCGAATTGACGCAGACCCACCCGCCCCTTGGGAATCTGGTGTGACGCGACGGCAATTTCCTTGCTGAGCTGGCACTTTGACGGGCCCGCGGCCTCCGTCGTTGTCAGTGCCCGGCGGTAGACTGGAAGCAGTGTTCGAGGGCATCGCCGGGCTGTCCGGCCGGTGCCCTGACCGCGACAGGAGGATGCCCGTGCCCGCTGCCGCCCTGAAGCCGAAGCCGTTGCCCACCCAGTCCACCGCCCAGCACCCCGTGCTGTTCGACTCGCCGTACGCGCCCGTGGCGAAGCGGCCCCTGCCGGCCGGACGGCCGCGCGAGTGGTACGTCACCCACAACCGCCGCCTGAAGGCCATGCGCCTCGCCATAGCCCTGCTCGACTCGGGCGTCTACCTGCCGGCCCAGGCCCGCGACGACAGGATCCGCAGCAAGGCGGAGGAGATCGGCATGCGCCCGCCGTCCGACACCACCTGCCACATGGTCCGGGCGTTCATGCGCTACAGCCGCTGACGGCCGGGACCGGCGCCGGGGGCCCCGCCCCGCGAGGGGGCGCCCGGCGCCGCAGGTCCCGCGGGATCGCTCAGCCGTAGCGCTCCAGCAGTCCGCGCACATACCCCTCCACGCGCACGCCCAGCACCTCGGGCGTCAGGTCCGTACGGCCGAGACCGCGCCACGGTCCGGCCAGTTTCTCCGCGCCGGACGCGTAGTGGAGGGCGTCCAGCAGCCGCCAGTACAGATGGTCCCGGCCGTCGGCGAGGCCGTGGCCGCCCCGCCGCTCGTACCGGTCCCGGAAGGCCAGCCCGTGCTCCGGGCCGTGCAGCAGGGCCAGCGCGGTCGCGCAGTGGGCCACGTCCAGGTCGGCCGGACCCCAGGAGGTCTCCACCCAGTCCACGACCCCGCTGATCCGCACGTCCTCGCCCGTGCCCGTGAAGAGCACGTTCCCCGGGTGGTAGTCCCGGTGCAGAAAGCGCCCCCGGTACGGCGGCGGGTCCCGGCGGATGACGTCCACGGCGCGTTCCCACAGCTCCCCCGGCGGAGTGCGCACGTTCTCGGGTGGGGTCCACGCCTGGTAGGCGCGGGGTTGCTCCGGCGGAACCACCGCGTGGATCCTGACCAGTTGGGCCGCCAGCAGATCGAGCCGCCGGTCCAGCGCCGCGCCGCCCTGCCCGTCCTCCTCGTCCACCAGGATCCGGCCCGGCAGCCCGGTCATCAGCAGGGAGGGGTGGTCGCAGTGCTCGGCCGTGGCGTCCACCGCGATCAGGGCCGGGGCCGGGACGCCCTCCTCGGCGGCGAGCAGCCCGAGGACCGCGGCCTCCCGGGACAGCAGCCCGGGCGCGTGCCGCCGGAAGAAGGGCTTCACGAAGGTGCGCAGTACCAGCTCCTCCCCGTTGTCGAGGGTGAGCCCGCGCAGCTGCGACGACCAGCCGCCCCGGAGCATCCGGGCGTCCGTGACGGTACGGCCGGCGGGCAGCTGCTTGGCCGTCCAGGCCCGGGTCGCCGCCCACCCCCGCTCTCCGTCGAGCCCGCTCACCAGCGCCGCCACCAACTCGCGCCGGTCCTCGGCATGGTCGCGGAACCACAGTCCCAACCGGTGCCCCGCCTCGGGGAGTTCGAAGCGGGTGTACTGGGCCCGCGCGGACAGAGCGTCCTGCACCGCCTCCGTCACGGCCGGCGGGATGACCGCGTCGCTGCCCGGGACCGCGAGCACCGCCCGGCCCCCGTACGTCCGGAACGCCTCCAGCGCGGGCGAGGTCCGCCAGCCGTCCGGCGTGCGGATGATCTCGCTGAACCGGCCCCGACGGTCCTCGAACGGCACGTCCCAGGCCTCGGGGGCGTAGACGGCGGGCGAGCACAGCCCGACGGCCGCCACCCGTGGGCCGTAGTGCCGTACGAGATCGGCGACCGTCTGGCCGCTCATGCTGAAGCCGACCAGAACCAGCGGATCGTCCGCCGGTGCGTGCGCGTCGAGCACCGCCACCGCCTGCTCGAAGCGTCGGCGCAGGCTCAGTTCGGCGAGCGAGCCCGTGCTCTCGCCGTGGCCCGAGAAGTCGAACGCCAGGGCGTGGCAGCCGTGCCCGGCGAACTCCGTGAGCAGGGGCAGCAGGCGCTGCTTGCTGCCGTTGCCCGCCCCGTGCAGCAGCACCGCCGTGGCCCGGCCCGGTGGACCCGCGGCCACACCACTGAGCCGTTCGCCGTCGAAGTCACAAGTGAATGCGGAGAGTTCGCTCATGGGGTCATTCACTCACGGCTCCCTCCCGCCGGGCGGAAAACGGGATGCGGCCGCCGCCACGGCCTCCCTACTCTGAACAAACGGCACGAAGCCGACACACTCCACCCCCGCCACACTCACCCCACGGAGGTCCGTCATGCGTGGCATCGTCGCATCCGCGACCGTCGTCCTGGTGATCCTCGGAATCGGAAACCATCTGTGGTGGCTCGCCGCCGTCGCGCTGCTCTACCTGTACGCGACGCACGGACGGGGTTCCCCCGGCACGCCACCACCCGCCGGCGCCGGCACCCCGCCCACGCCGGAGAACTACCGCGCCTACCGCGAGCGCCGGGACCGGCTGGCGAAGTGGGAGCGCCGCTACCGCCGGGAACGGCCCTTCGAGACCCGTCGGCAGGAGCGCGAAAAGAGCAGGTGAGGGCGTGGGGCGGCCCCGGTCACAGGCCGGGGGCGCCCCATACCGGGAACCAGCGGCCGAGGTCCTGCTCGATCCGCAGATCGTTCGCGAGCGCCGCCTTCACCTGGAGCTCCAGCGCGTTGTCCCGCCGCTCGGCAGCGCCGGGCAGGGGAGCGAAGGGGTAGAAGGTGCCCCGCTTGTAGAGGTAGACCAGCGCCAGCTTGCGGCCGTCGTCGTCCGTGAAGGCGGCCAGTGAACACAGCAGTTGCGGGCCGAAGCCGTTGATCTCCAGCGCGCTGTTCACCGCGTGCAGGTCGTTGACCAGCTCCGGCAGCTGCTCGGGGCTGCGCGCGGACACCAGCCAGGAGTAGCCGTAGTCGTCCCGGCGCAGCTCCACCGGCAGTCCGCCGCGGTCGCTGTCCGCGTCCAGCAGCGCCTGCACCTCCCGGTGAGTCTGCTCGAAGGCCGCGCCCTCCACCGTGGCGAAGCACACCGCACCGGTCCCGGTCGGTGTGAAACCGGCCGTGGCCTGCAGGGTCACGGCCGCCGAGGGCAGCGCGAAGAGCTGGTCGAGATCGGGCGCGACCGGTTTCGTACGGCCCAGCAGGATGTCGAGCAGCCCCAACGCTCAGCCCGCCTTCCCGGGAGTGGCGGCCTCGCCCAGCTCCGCCGAGATCCGGCCCAGCT
Source organism: Streptomyces barringtoniae (assembly GCF_020819595.1). Classification (GTDB taxonomy): domain Bacteria; phylum Actinomycetota; class Actinomycetes; order Streptomycetales; family Streptomycetaceae; genus Streptomyces; species Streptomyces barringtoniae. Next base: position 55,714 of record NZ_JAJHNP010000006.1, on the reverse strand, counting down.
GTTCCAGCCGCTGCTCCAGGGTCGGGTGGGTGGAGAAGATCCGCTCGATGCCCGGCTCCTTGCCGGTCGCCGGGGTGAAGTAGAAGGCGTTGAAGGCCTGGGCGGTGCGCAGGTCCTTGCTCGGGATCCGGGCGATGTCCCCGGTAACCTTGGTGAGCGCCGAGGCGAGCGCCGACGGGCGGCCGGTGAGATGCGCGGCCGCGCGGTCCGCCGCCAGCTCCCGGTACCGGGACAGCGCCCGGATCAGCAGGAAGCTGATCGCGTACACCGCCGCGGAGACGCCCATGATCGCGGCGAAGACGGCGGCTGTGTTCTGGTCCCGGCGGCCCCCGCCGAAGAGCTGCGAGTAGAAGGCGAACCGCACGATCAGGCCCGCCAGCACACCCAGGAAGGACGCGACCGTGATCACCGCGACGTCCTTGTGCGCCACGTGCGACAGCTCGTGCGCGAGCACGCCCTCCAGCTCGGCCGGCTCCAGCCGCCGTAGCAGCCCCGTGGTCACACAGACCACGGCGTGGTCGGGATTGCGGCCGGTCGCGAACGCGTTCGGCATGTCCATGTCGGACACCGCGACCACCGGTTTGGGCATGTCCGCGATCGCGCACAGCCGGTCGATCACCGCGTGCAGCTCGGGATACTCCTCGCGCTCCACGACCCGGCCGTGCATCGCGAACATGGCGATCCGGTCGGAGAACCAGAACTGTGCGACGAACATCGCCCCGACCACCACGACGACCAGCACCCAGGACCTCAGCAGCGCGATCAGCGCGGCGACGAAGCCCACGTACAGCAGACCGAGCAGGAACATCGTCAGACCCATGCGCACGGTCAGCCGTCGGTCGCTCCGGAAGCGGCTCTGCATCTTGCATCACCCCGCAGTCAGGCACTCGTCCCGCTGTCCAGTGTGCACCAGCCGACTCCCATGAACAGGTCCCGAACGTCCCTAGGAGCAGCAAAACGTACCTGTGGGTCGGCCGACTGTCGCTGAGCGTCCCCGGTCACCGTGCGCCGGGTACGGGCCGCCCGGCTACGACGCCCCGAACTGCAGCAGCCCGATCAGCACCATGACCGCGATCACACAGCCGAAGACCATGGCCGTCGACGCCCACGACGCCCGGCGCGGCCCCGGCTCGGGGTCGGCGCGGAAGGGTGCCGGATTCGGCGGGTTCTCCTTCCAGCGCGCGGCGAGCATCCGGGCCCGGGCCGAGGGCTCCTTGTGCTCGGCGGAATTCGCCCAGCGGTGATCGAATTCCCGCTCCCAGTCGTCCTGTTCCGTCATCCCCGTTCAACCTCTCTCGTCCGGCAGGGTCAGGAGGGATGATCCCCCGGAAGTAGGAAGTCCGGGAAGCGGGAAAAAGTTCCCTCGCCCTGGTGTCTCACGGCCTGGAACACACCGGAGGCCCCCCGGCGGAGCCGAGGGGCCTTGCAGTGGCGCCGCGTCTGTCACACGTCGAAGAAGTGACGACCTGGCTCGGTCACCTCGGCGGACCGACGGCACTGTTGCTCTGACCTGCGCGGACGTCGTCGTTGTCCTCGACGGGGTCCGAACGGACAGGCGAACGTCGCGGGCCGGATTCACAGGCGCACGAGGACCAGAGCGGTGTCGTCGGTGGCGCCACCGGGTGGGAGCAGGTCGGTGAGCACGGCGTCGGCGAGGGCTTCGGGGTCGTCCGTCTGGTGGCGCGCCAGGGAGTCGGCGAGCCGGGCAAGGCCGGTGTCGATGTCTTCGCCGCGGCGTTCGATCAGGCCGTCGGTGTAGAGCGCGAGAACGGCGCCCTCGCCGAAGGCCGCGCCAGCCTGGATCCGGGGACCGTGTTCAGGGCGCGCGGCCAGCGGCGGGTCGGTGGCCTGGTCGAGGAACTCGACGGTCCCGTCCCTGTGGAGGAGCCCGGGTGGGGGGTGGCCTGCGCAGCTGTAGGTGAGGGTGCGGGTCTCCCAGTCGATGAATGCCGTGGCGACGGTGGTGTTCTCGGCGCCGTCGAGGGTGCGGGCGTACAACCCGAGGACTTCCAGAGCGCGGGCGGGGCCTTTGCCGATGAGGCAGGCGGCGGTGAGGGCGCTGCGCAGTTGTCCCATGACGCAGGCCGCGGGCAGGCCGTGGCCGACGACGTCGCCGACGGCGACGGCGATGCGGTCGCCGGGCAGGTCGACCAGGTCGTACCAGTCGCCGGCCACGTTCAGCGCTTCGGCGGCGGGCCGGTAGCGTACGGCCGCCTGATGCCGGCCGGCCGGGCGCAACGCGGGCAGCATGGATTCCTGCAGGGTCAGGGCGACTTCACGGGCGCGGATGAGTTCGGTGACGTCCTCCACCCGATGCAGCAGCAGCGCCACCCGTCCATCCGACCCGAACACCGGGATGTTGGTCATGTTCACGTACCGCTCGTGCCACACTCCGGGCTCGTCCGGGTCCTCCTTGTCGTAGCGCTGCAACGCCACGATGCTGCGCTCACCGGTGCCCGCCGCCTGGCGCAGTGACGCCAGAACCCGGAGCAGGAGAGGCTCAGCGGGGGCTTTTTCGGGGTGGTCATCGGGCACGAAGCGACCGACCACCTGCTCGCGGGCAAGGCCCCGGAGGCGCAGGAACTCCGCGTTGGCGTCCGCGTAGACCAGCTGCGGAGTCACCAGCGCCACCGCCCCGGGAAGGGCCTGGAACACCGCCGCGTAGTCCACCGCCGGTACCTTCATGACGTGCCTGCCTTGCCCCGCAGCTCTGTCTCTTTTTCACGATACGGGCCGTCCGCGGATGCCGGCCTGCAGGGACCTGTGCCCGCCCGCCTCGTGCGCCGGCCGGCGCGTGCCGAACTCCTGGCCCGCGCCGTTTCCCGCCCCCCGAGGGCACCGCCCCGCATCCGTCCCACCGTGAACGGCGCTGCGAGCGGGGTGGAGCCCGATGCAAGTCGGTTCCCGAGCGACCCACTCACATCCGCTGGACTTTCGTTCGACTCCAAGGCGCGAGATCCTGGCACTCCGACTACGACCAGCGACGAAATACGGAGTCGTACGCATCTCACGCGTCGCGGCACCCACCTCGTACTGATGCGGCCTTCAGCGCGGCGGGCACCGTCGCGACTTCCCGAAGGAGGTCGAGCAATGGCTCTCCCGTCGTACCGTGACCGCAGAAGCGCGGCAGCACCGCCACGGCTCCCCGGCCGGGCCAGGAACGCACGAAGACTGGGCACGGCCGCCGCCGTCACGGCGACGCTCCTGTCGGGCTGCGGCACGAGCACGCCCAGGGCGGCCCCGCACTCCAGCAGCCCCGGCGTCTCCCGGACGCCGTCCACCGCGCCTTCCCACGCCCCTTCGTCATTCAGTCCGGATTTCACCGCCACCGCCACCGCGTGCACCAACAGCACGAAGCTGGCCGGGTGGTCGAACCGTCGGCTGGCCATGCTGACCGTCGCCGTCCCGGTGTCGGAGACCTCGGTGTCCGACATCACCTCCGAGGTGAGCGCCGGTGCGGGCGGTGTGCTGCTGTTCGGCAGCAAGGCGCCGTCAGACCTCGGCTCCCGGTTGACCACCCTGAAGACGCATGTACCGGGCCATGTGGGCCTGTTGGTGATGACCGACGAGGAGGGGGGTGGCATCCAGCGCATGGCGAACCTCGTCGGTTCCCTGCCCTGGGCCGCCTACATGGGCACGCACTGGACCCCGGCACAGATCCAGCAGAACGTCACCAAGGTCGCGACCAAGATGGCGGCCGCCCAGGTGAACATGGACCTCGCGCCGGTGGTCGACGTCGACGGCAGGAACGTGGCTCCCAGCAAGACCAACCCCGACGGGTTGCGGTCCTTCAGCGGCAGCACCCCGGTGGTCTCCAAGGACGGTGTCGCGTACATGAACGGGTTGCGCGCCGGAGGTGTGATACCCGTCGTCAAGCACTTCCCGGGCCTCGGCGGCTCGAGTTACAACTCCGACTTCGGCCCCGCCCGCACCCTGCCCTGGTCCACCCTGCAGAAGGTGGCCATCCCGCCGTTCACAGCGGCCATCAAGGCCGGCGCCCCGGCCATCATGGTCTCCAACAACACCGTGCCGGGCCTGGGCACCAACCCGGCGAGCCTGTCCCCCACCGCCATCACCTCCGAGCTGCGCGGCAAGCTGGGCTTCAAGGGGCTCGTGGTCACCGACTCGCTCAGCGCCAAGGCGATCTCCGCAGCCGGCTTCAGCGTTTCCACCGCCGCCGTCCAGGCCCTGCGCTCCGGCGCCGACATGGTCATGTTCGACCTGGGCGGCAACACCGGCTCCCAGACCTCCTCGATCGCCACGGCAATCACCAACGCGGTGGCCGGCGGGCACCTCGCCCGCAGCCGCCTCATCGACGCGGCGGGGCACGTCCTGGCCGCCCGACACGTGAATCTGTGCTCCTGAGCACGAAGGGGCTCAACAAAGAAGAGCCGGCGGTGGCCGGACAGCCGGGAGCGGGCCGAATGCGCCCGCGGTGCCCAGGCAAAAGGCCGTCGGCCGGCTCTCCTGCGCGAGGAGAGCCGGCCGACGGCCCACAGACGGCCCAGGGGAGCGGTCACCCGCTCTGACCTGGGGCGATATCACACGTCGAAGTACAGCTCGAACTCGTGCGGGTGCGGACGCAGCTGCAGCGGCGCGATCTCGTTGGTGCGCTTGAAGTCGATCCACGTCTCGATCAGGTCCGGCGTGAAGACGTCGCCCTGGAGGAGGAACTCGTGGTCGGCCTCGAGCGAGTCGAGGACGGCCGGCAGCGAGGTCGGGACCTGGGCGACGTTCGCGTGCTCCTCGGGAGCCAGCTCGTACAGGTCCTTGTCGATCGGCTCGGCCGGCTCGATCTTGTTCTTGATGCCGTCCAGACCCGCGAGGAGCAGGGCGGAGAAGGCCAGGTACGGGTTGCCGGAGGAGTCCGGGGCGCGGAACTCGACGCGCTTGGCCTTCGGGTTGGAGCCGGTGATCGGGATGCGCATGGCCGCGGAGCGGTTGCGCTGCGAGTACACCAGGTTGATCGGCGCCTCGAAGCCCGGCACCAGACGGTGGTACGAGTTCACCGTCGGGTTGGTGAAGGCCAGCAGCGACGGGGCGTGCTTGAGGATGCCGCCGATGTAGTAGCGGGCGGTGTCCGACAGGCCCGCGTAACCGGCCTCGTCGTAGAACAGCGGGTCGCCGTTGCTCCACAGCGACTGGTGCACGTGCATGCCCGAGCCGTTGTCACCGAAGATCGGCTTCGGCATGAAGGTCGCGGTCTTGCCGTTGCGCCAGGCCACGTTCTTCACGATGTACTTGAAGAGCTGCAGGTCGTCGGCGGCGGCGAGCAGGGTGTTGAACTTGTAGTTGATCTCCGCCTGGCCGGCGGTGCCCACCTCGTGGTGCTGGCGCTCGACCTGCAGGCCGGCCTTGCCCAGCTCCAGGGAGATCTCCGCGCGCAGGTCGGCGAAGTGGTCGACCGGCGGGACCGGGAAGTAGCCGCCCTTGTAGCGGACCTTGTAACCACGGTTGTCCTCGAGGGCACCGGTGTTCCAGGCGCCCGCCTCGGAGTCGATGTGGTAGAAGGACTCGTTCGCGCTGGTCGCGAAGCGGACGGAGTCGAAGACGTAGAACTCGGCCTCGGGGCCGAAGTACGCGGTGTCCGCGATACCGGTCGACGCGAGGTAGGCCTCGGCCTTCTTCGCCACGTTGCGCGGGTCACGGGAGTACTGCTCGCCCGTGATCGGGTCGTGGATGAAGAAGTTGATGTTGAGGGTCTTGTCGCGGCGGAACGGGTCCACACGGGCGGTGGACAGGTCGGCGCGCAGGGCCATGTCGGACTCGTGAATGGCCTGGAAGCCGCGGATCGAGGATCCGTCGAAGGCGAGCTCGTCGTCCGGGTCGAACGCCTCGACCGGCACCGTGAAGTGCTGCATCACGCCCGGCAGGTCGCAGAAGCGGACGTCGATGAACTTGACGTCCTCGTCCGCGATGAACTTCTTGGCCTCGTCGGCGTTCTGGAACATCCAGCTCCTCCTACTCCCGACCGTCCTCGCCGGGGTGGTAGATCGTTCGTGCAGCCAGTGCGGTGGCACACGCTGGTCTTGACCCTAGGGACGGGTGATTTCTCGGGCGTGACCCGTTTGTTTCGCAGAAGTTAACCGGCCACGTGTCCACGGTAGCCCCGACACACCCCTCGCCACAGTGCGCGAATCCGGGCGCAGTACCGTTGACGGGTGGACAACAGGCAAGCACTCGGATCGTGGCTCTCCGGGCCCCGCGCGGCCATGGAAGAGGCCGGTGCGGACTTCGGCTACCGAGGTGAGCAGCTCGGCCTCCCCGAGGAGGGACCGAACTCTATCGCCCGCCAGGGACGGCGGCTCGGCGCCCTCGCCCTGGACTGGGCACTGAGCGTTCTGATCGCATACGGCCTGATCACGAACGGCTACCGGGTGCCTGCGACGAGCAACTGGGCGCTCGGCGTCTTCTTCGTCATGAGCGTGCTGACCGTGGGCACGATCGGCTTCACCCCGGGCAAGCGGCTCTTCGGCATCAGGGTGGTGGCTCTGGAGACCGGCACGGTCAATCCGCTGCGGTCGCTGCTTCGCACGGTCCTGCTGTGCCTCGCGATTCCGGCGCTGATCTGGGACCGGGACGGCCGCGGGCTGCACGACAGGCTGGCGAAGACCGTAGAGGTCCGGATCTGACCGTTCCCGGCCGCGGGTCCGCACCCGCGCCCGGCCGTCGTCCAGATGCCGCCACCCGGTTGCCCGGTCGAACCGGCGGCTGCATCGTCGCCGTATGACCGATGCTCAGGATGTGATGGCGGCCGAGGTGACGCCCGAGGAGTTCCGGGACGCCATGGCGCGCTTTCCGTCGGGCGTGGTGGTGGTCACCGCCTGCTGCGAGGACGGCACCCCGCGCGGCTTCACGGCGAGTTCCTTCTGCTCCGTCTCCCTGGAGCCACCGCTGGTCCTGGTGTGTCTCGCGGAGACGGCCGACTCCGCGGCGGTCTTCGCGCGGTGCGACCACTTCGCGGTGAGCGTGCTGGCCCCGGAGCACCAGCCGCTGGCCCTGCTGTTCGCCACCAAGGGCGCCGACAAGTTCTCCGACGCCCTGCTGCAGCCGAGCCCCTTCGGCCCGACGGTGCGGCAGGCGCCCGTACAGCTGGACTGTGCCGCATACGCGCGTTACCCGGCCGGGGATCACACGATCCTGATCGGCCGGGTAACGGGAGTGCGGCTGGGCGAGGGTTCGCCGATGGTCTACTGCGAGCGGGAGTTCCGGCGCCTGTGCTGACCGGCCGCGCCGCGGGGTCAGCGGCCCTTCGGCATCCGCATGCCCTTGGGCATGGGCCCCTTCGGCAGCGGCATGTTGCTCATCAGGTCGCCCAGGGCCCGCAGCCGGTCGTTGGTGGCCGTCACCTGGGGACCGGTGAGCACGCGCGGGAACTTCAGCAGGGTCGTACGCAGCTTCTTCAGCTCGACCTGGCCCTCGCCGGTGCCGACGATCACGTCGTGCACCGGTACGTCCGCGACGATCCGGTTCATCTTCTTCTTCTCGGCGGCCAGCAGGCTCTTCACCCGGTTCGGGTTGCCCTCGGCGACCAGCACGATGCCGGCCTTGCCCACGGCCCGGTGCACCACGTCCTGGCTGCGGTTCATCGCCACCGCCGGAGTCGTCGTCCAGCCCCGGCCGATGTTGTCCAGCACGGCGGCCGCGGCGCCCGGCTGACCCTCCATCTGGCCGAAGGCGGCGCGCTCGGCCCGGCGGCCGAACACGATCGCCGTCGCCAGCAGCGCGATCAGCAGGCCGAAGATGCCCAGGTAAACCGGGTGGCCGAGCAAGAAGCCGATCACAAGGAAGACAGCGAGGGTGCCGATGCCTACGGCCCCGAGTACAAGACCGATCTTCGTGTCGACCTTGCGGGTCATCTTGTAGGTGAGAGCGATCTGCTTCAGTCGCCCTGCGTTCGCGGCGTCCGCCGCGGTTTCCTTCCTCGCCATGTCACGAAGTCTACGTGGCCCCGGGAGTGCCGACGACGGCAGTGCCCGGTGCACGTCCGGTGGGCTCAGGAGCGGCCGGCGGCCTGCTCCAGGACACGCTGCGCCTCCACCCGGTCCTTGGCACGCCGGCGGTCCTCCAGCACGGAGGTCCACGCGTTGCGCCGGGCGGTGCGCTGACCGCTGCTCATGAGCAGGGACTCGACGGCGCGGAGAGCGTCGGTGAAGGACGGGATGGCGGTGGCGCGTACGGGCGCGGCCTGCATGATCGAGGTCCCCCCTCGGAGCGGACGGTGTACGAGGCGTGATACCAGAGTCACTGATTGGTGTTACCAGGGCGTGTCCGACCGGTCAAACACCAATGAAGCCTTGATACAGAGCACTGAAACGCTGACGCGGCCCTGATGCCCGCCCTCATCAGCGAGGACGGTCAGGACCGCGTCGACTCGGCCATTACTGGCCAGTAGCTACTTGTGCGCGAATTCACACGCGCGGGCTCACACCGCCTGGGTGGCGACGAACGAACCACGCTTCTCGACGGCCATCTGATAGAGGCGCCCGGCCCGGTACGACGACCGCACCAGCGGACCCGACATCACACCGGAGAAGCCGATCTGCTCGGCCTCCTCCTTCAGCTCCACGAACTCGTGCGGCTTCACCCAGCGCTCGACGGGGTGGTGCCGGACGGAGGGGCGCAGGTACTGGGTGATGGTGACCAGCTCGCAGCCGGCGTCGTGCAGCTTCTTCAGCGCCTCGCTGACCTCCTCGCGGGTCTCGCCCATGCCGAGGATCAGGTTCGACTTGGTCACCAGGCCGTGGTCGCGGGCCTCGGTGATGACCTTCAGGGAGCGCTCGTAGCGGAAGCCGGGGCGGATCCGCTTGAAGATCCGCGGGACCGTCTCGACGTTGTGCGCGAAGACCTCGGGGCGGGAGGAGAAGACCTCCGCCAGCTGCTCGGGGACCGCGTTGAAGTCGGGAGCCAGCAGCTCGACCTTGGTCCGGCCGCCCTCTCGGCCCGCCGTCTGCGCGTGGATCTGGCGCACGGTCTCCGCGTACAGCCAGGCGCCGCCGTCCTCCAGGTCGTCGCGGGCGACGCCGGTGATGGTGGCGTAGTTCAGGTCCATCGTGACCACGGACTCGCCGACGCGCCGCGGCTCGTCGCGGTCCAGGGCCTCGGGCTTGCCGGTGTCGATCTGGCAGAAGTCACAGCGCCGGGTGCACTGGTCGCCGCCGATGAGGAAGGTCGCCTCGCGGTCCTCCCAGCACTCGTAGATGTTCGGGCAGCCGGCTTCCTGGCACACGGTGTGCAGGCCCTCGCTCTTCACGAGGTTCTGCATCTTCGTGTACTCGGGACCCATTTTCGCCCGGGTCTTGATCCACTCGGGCTTGCGCTCGATGGGGGTCTGGCTGTTGCGGACCTCCAGGCGCAGCATCTTGCGTCCGTCCGGTGAGACTGCGGACACGTCGGCTCCCTGTGACTTCGATTCTTCGGCGTACACCAGGGTACGCCCGTGCTCATTGCGCCCTGCCGGGGAGATCAACCTCGCGGTCGCAGGCCGCATTCCCCCACGTCCGGCCGGCTCAGGCGGACGCCTTCTCGATCACCCGCGGCTTCAGGTCCGCGTTCTCCAGGACGTCCCGCAGGTGCTTCTCGGCCACCGGCAGGACCTCCTCGATGGTGATGTCCCGGTCCAGCTCGGCCGCGAGGGAGGCGACCCCCGCGTCCCGGATCCCGCACGGGATGATCCGGTCGAACCACTTGTTGTCGGGGTTCACGTTGAGGGCGAAGCCATGCATCGTGACGCCCTTGGCGACCCGGATGCCGATCGCGGCGATCTTGCGGTCCTCGCGCCGCTGGCCCGCGTTGGACGGGGCGTACTCGGGGCCGTTGAGGCGGGGGTCGAACTCCGGGTCGCTCATCCGCGGGTCGAAGTCCAGGGACAGCCCGCCGAGCGCCGGCCGCTGCTCGATCGGGTCGCCGAGCACCCACACGCCGCTGCGGCCCTCGACCCGGGTGGTCTCCAGGCCGAACTCGGCGCAGGTGCGGATCAGCGCCTCCTCCAGGCGCCGTACGTGCGCGACCACGTCCACCGGGCGCGGGAGCTTCTGGATCGGGTAGCCCACCAGCTGGCCGGGGCCGTGCCAGGTGATCTTGCCGCCGCGGTCCACGTCGATGACCGGGGTGCCGTCCAGCGGACGCTCGCTGTCCTCGGTGCGGCGGCCGGCCGTGTACACGGGGGGGTGCTCCAGGAGGATCACGGTGTCCGGGACCTCGTCGGCGAACCGGGCCGCGTGCACCCGGCGCTGCTCGTCCCAGGCCTCCTGGTAATCGACGGCATCCGCACCGAACCCCATGCGAACGAACCGCAACTCACTCACGGCAAGGGCCTCCCTCAGCGAACCGGTGTGTCAGGCACGTAACGCGCCCACGCCACTGTACGTCCGACCGGCGTACGTCAGCCCTGCGGGCGTTCCTCACACGATCGGATGAATGCCCCGTGGAATGTGCGATCGCCTGCTCACCCTCCGCTACATTCGCGCCGTTCGTGAGGCCATAAGGGCTGCTCAAAGGCAAACCGGGCACTTCGACAGGCCCGGAAGGCAGGAGACCGCACCGCAGATGACGGACCGACCCGCGCAGCGCACCCCCAACCGCCAACTCGCCGCGCTCATCGCAGAAGCGGGGTTCTCCAACGCGGGTCTGGCCCGTCGCGTCGACCAGCTCGGCCTCGAGCACGGGCTCGACCTCAGATACGACAAGACCTCGGTCACCCGCTGGCTGCGCGGACAACAGCCCAGGGGTACGACCCCAGCCCTGATCGCCGAGGTCTTCACACGCCGGCTCGGGCGCCGGCTCACGGCCCAGGATCTCGGCCTGGACGCCTGCGCGCCGGTGTACGCCGGGCTGGAGTTCGCGGCCACCCCGGAAGAGGCCGTCGACATCGTCGGCGGGCTGTGGCGCAAGGACTCCGGCAGCCACGCCGAGCTGCGCAAGATCGCGTTCACCCCGGCGGGGCTCGTGGTGCCCAGCCGGGACTGGCTGATCGGCAAGCCTGACGACAAGGTGGCCCGTGAACCGGTACCCCGGGTGCCCGCGCAGGTCCGTCCCGCCCCGGTCAAGCCCCAGGGCCGGCCGCTGCCACTGCCACCCCGGGCGCGCGGGCACGCCGACCGCGCCCCCGGCCAGAGGGTGACAGGGGGCGACATCAACGCGCTGCGCTCGGTCGGCGAGCTGTTCCGCACCCTCGACGACCGGTACGGCGGCGGCCACGCCCGGCAGGCCCTGGTGCGCTATCTGGAGCACGAGTGCGAGCCGATGCTCCGCGGCAGCTACGACGAGCAGACCGGCCGCAAGCTGTTCGGCGCCGCCGCCGACCTGACCCGGCTCGCGGGCTGGACCTCGTACGACATCGCCGCGCACGGACTCGCCCAGCGCTACTTCGTGCAGGCCCTGCGGCTCGCCCAGGCGGCCGGCGACCGGGCGTACGGCTCCTACGTCCTGGTCACCATGAGCCGGCAGGCCGTCTATCTCGGCCACGGCAGGGAGGCCGTACAACTCGTCCGTGTCGCCCAGCAGGGCATGGGGACCGGCGGCCCGCCGGTCGTGCAGGCGCTGCTGCACGCCTCCGAGGCGAGGGCGCACGGCGTGCTCGGCGAGGTGCGGGCGTGCACGGCGGCGCTCGTGCGGGCCGAGCGCGCCCTGGAGGCGGCCCGGCCCGGGGACGAGGTGCCGTACTGGGCCAAGTTCTTCGACGAGGCGCAGCTCGCCGACGAGTTCGGGCACTGCCACCGGGATCTGCAGCAGTTCCGGGCCTCCGCCCAGCACGCCGAACGCTCGCTCCAGCTCCGTGCGCCCTCCTACGTCCGCAGCCGGCTCTTCTGCCGCGTCGTCCTCGCCACGGCCCGCCTCGGCCTCGGCGAACTCGACCAGGCGTGCACCCTGGCCGCCGAGGCCGCCGGGCAGGCGGCGGAGATGCGGTCCGCCCGCGCGATCGAGTACGTGCGGGACTTCGAGCGGCGACTGGAGCCGTATCGGGATGCGGCACCGGTGCGGGGGTATCGCGAGAAGGTCGCGGCGCTGGGATGAGGGTGCCCTGAGCAGGCTCGCCGCGATCCTCTATGCCGCTCGCGGCAACGTCGGTGCCGGGTCGGCCCGGTTCAGGGAACCCCCGGCGCCCAGGTCGGCCAGGATCGCCGCTGCCGCGCGGTGGGCGGAGTGCAGGGCGCCCTGGAGCGTGCTGGTGTCGCGGTGGTCGCCGCAGACGTAGAGGCCGGCCAGCAGGCGTACCGGACGGCGCAGGTCGTGGGGCGGGCGCATGGCCGGGACCGCCTCCGGGGTGTGGTGCACCGCCAGCGTCTCCCAGCGGCGCGTCGAGGTGCCGTAGAGGCGGGAGAGGTGGATGCGGACGGCGGTGTCGATCCCTTCCGGCGGTGTGCCGAGCACGGTCGAGGAGATCAGCACCCGGCCGACCGGCGCCCGGCTCGGGTCCACGGTGCTGAGCACCGCCGTGTGCGCCACCGGCCCGCCGCGGTCGGCGTCCAGCAGCAGCGAGGTGCCGGTGGAGAAGCCCGTCGCCGGGTCGTCGGTGGTGTGGTGGACCACCGTCACCGGGTGGAAGTCCGGCACCCTGAGGCCCGGCAGCAGCTCCGCGGCCGCCCGTGCGTCGGTCGCCAGCAGCACGGCCCGGCAGCGGATCTCGCCGTGCTCGGCGGTGGCCACCGAGGTCGTGGCCACCGAGGTGACCCGCACCCCGGTGTGCACGGTGCCCGGCGGCAGCGCCCGCGCCAGCAGTTCCGGCAGTACGTCCGCGCCGCCCTCCGGCACACACAGCCGGCCGCTCGCGAAGGCGCGCAGCGCGAGGTCGGCGCATCGGCTGGAGGTGGTCAGCTCCGGGTCGCACAGCAGGGTGGCGAGCAGCGGCCGCAGAAAGCCGTCGACCGTGCGCGGCGGCATCCCGCGCTGGGCGAGGGCCTGGCGGGCGGCCATCTCCGGGCGGGCCAGGATGCGCTCCACCGGGGTGGCGGCTATCCGCCCCAGCGCGGCGCCGAGCCGGGCCTGGTCCACCGCGCCGCCCACCGGCGCGCCGGCCCGGCCCGGGGTGGCCGCCGGTCCCCTGGGGGCGCTGGCGAGGGCGCGCACCACATGGAGTGCGCCCCTTGCGCCCCGTGTGCTCCCTCCGGCCGCCGGTGCGCCCGCGCGGTGGGTGCGTCCGTCGCGGTGCAGCAGGACGCCCGGCGCGAAGGCGCGCAGGACCAGGGAGTCCAGGCCCGGGGTCGTGCGGAGTTCGGGGTAGGACGTGGACAGCAGCTGTCCGATGCGGTCGAGCCGGAAGCCGTCGACCTTCTCCGTCGACATGCGGCCGCCGACGCAGGGGGCGGCCTCGAGGACGACGGTCGAGATTCCTGCGCTGGTCAGCCGATGAGCCGCCGAGAGTCCGGCGATTCCGGCTCCCACGATGACGACGTCCACCTGGTACGCGGGCTCAAGCACGAGGCCCCTCCTGTGGTTGCGCGGCCGGTGGAGACGTCATGCCCCCAACTGGCTCCGGGGATACCCGAGTTCGCCTCGAGGTTAGGTCCGAGATCGGTCACGAACAGTCGCGCATCAACAGGGCACGGTCGCATAGAGGTCGCATACGGTCACGTCCGTTCGCCGGCGTTGCAGACGCCCGGCTCACCCCGCGGAACGGATCGCCTCCTCGATCCCCGGGAACGCGAACCGGAACCCCGACTCCAACAGCCGCTTGGGCACCACCCGTTGGCTGCTCAGCACATCCCCCGCCATTTCGCCCAGCACCGCCCGCAGCACCGGCGCCGGGACCGCGAAGGGGGCGGGGCGGTGCAGCACGCGGGCCATCGCCGCGGTGATCTCACGGTTCGTCAGCGGCTGCGGGGCCGTCAGGTTGAACGGCCCGGAGAGGGTGTCGTGGTCGATGAGATGCCGGATCGCGGCGACCTCGTCGTGCAGCGCGATGTACGACCAGTACTGCCGACCGTCGCCCAGCCTCCCCCCGAGCCCCGCCCGGAACAGCGGGAACAGCCGCCCCCAGGCCCCGCCGCCACGCGCCACCACCAGGCCCGTGCGCGCGAACACCGTCCGCACGCCCGCCTCCTGCGCGGGCGCCGCGGCCTCCTCCCACTCCACGCACAGCGAGGGCAGGAAGCCGTCGCCCGGCGGGGCGTCCTCGTCCACCGCCCGTTCGCCGGTGTCGCCGTAGATGCCGATGGCGCTGCCGCTGACGAAGACCCGCGGCGGCTCGGGCAGTGCGGCCACCGCCTCCGCCAGCGCGGCCGTCCCCAGCACCCGGCTGTCCCGCAGCAGCCGCTTGTACGACGGCGTCCAGCGCCGGTCACCGATGCCCGCCCCGGCCAGGTTCACCACCGCGGCACAGCCGGTCAGCCCGGCCGCGTCCACGTACTGACCCTCGGGGTCCCAGCAGACCTCGTACGGGCCCGCGGCCGCCCGCCGTACCAGTCGTACCACCTCGTGCCCGTCCGCGGTCAGGGACCGCACCAGGGCGCTGCCGATGAGCCCGGACGCGCCGGCCACCGCGATACGCATACGTTCCATGGCCCCAGCATGCCCGCCGAAAACCCCGGGAGGTGCTCCGGCGGGCCGCCGTAGGGTGATCGTCATGCCGGAGCCGTACATACGCATCGCCGTGCCCGCCGACGAGGAGCAACTGGCCGCCCTCGACCGGGCCACCTGGTCCACCCTGCACGCCGTGTCGCCCCCGCCGGAGGGGCCGTTCTTCGACGAGCGCCACCTGCCGGAGGACTACCTGGTCGCCGAGGCCGACGGGCAGGTCCTCGGCTATGTCCGCATCGCCCGCCCGACCCGGCTCGCCGCCAACGCGCACGTCCTGCAGATCCAGGGCCTGGCCGTGGCCGACGACGCCCGCGGGCAGGGCCTCGGTCGCGCGCTGATCCGGGCCGCCGTCGAGGAGGCGCGCGGGCGCGGCGCACGGCGGCTGAGCCTGCGCGTGCTCGGGCACAACGCCCCGGCCCGCGCGCTGTACGAGTCCGAGGGGTTCGCCGTCGAGGGAGTGCAGCCGCAGGAGTTCTTCCTCGACGGCGCCTACGTCGACGACGTGCTCATGGGCCGGCGCGTCTGACCGCCGGGAGCCGGCCGGCCGGAGCCCGGCGGCCGGCCTACGAGCTGACCAGCTGGCCGGTGTCCACCGACACCGTCGCCGTGGCCGCGCGCCGGGCGTCGCCCGTCACCTCGGACGCCGTGAGCGCGTACCCCGTCTCGGCGTCCGAGGTGGAGCGCGCGAAGACCACCCCGAACACCTTGCCGGCCGTGGTCAGCAGCGGGCCGCCGGAGTTGCCCGGCCGGACCGTGGAGCGGATCGAGTAGATGTCCCGGGTGACCGCGGCGTCGTTGTAGATGTTCTGCCCGGTCGCCCGCACCCGGCTCGCCACCGTCGCCGCCTGCAGGTCCAGCCCGCCGTCCTGCGGATAGCCCGCGACGACGGCCGAGTCCCCGCGCGTCGCGCTGGTGTCGAAGTGCAGCACCGGGGCGCTCAGCCCGGGCACATAGAGCACCGCCACGTCCCGGTCGGGGTCGAAGAGCACCACCCGGGCCGGATACGACCGCCCCACGCCGCCGACCCGCACGCTCGGGTGGTCGATGCCCGCCACCACGTGCGCGTTGGTCATCACGTGCTGCGCGGAGTAGACGAAACCGCTGCCCTCGCGGCCCTCGTTGCCCGCGGCGCCCTCGATCTTCACCGTGCTCAGCTTCGCGGCACTCGTCGCGGCCGGGGTGACGCTGTCACCGGAGGGCCGGGCCACCCTTGCCGTCGACTCGTTCTCGAACGGGTTGAAGACCTGCGGGAAACCCGCCTCGGTCAGCGCCGAAGTGGCCCGTGAGAACCACGCGGGCGTGGTGTCCGGCATCGCGTCCTGCACCGCGCCCAGCAGCGTCGAGTTCCGTATCGCCGCGTTCAGCGTCTGCGACGGGGCCGCGCCCAGCACGCTCGCCGCCACCCAGGCCACGATCAGCACCGCCACCGAGTTCGCCGCCGCGCCCCCGAGCCCGTCCAGCACCCGCAGCGGACCCCGGTCCAGCTCCCCGCGCAGGCGCAGTGCCAGCCGGCCCGCCAACTCGTGCCCCACCACCGCGGGCACCAGGACCGTCACCACCGCGAGCGCCGTCGCCTGGGCCGTGCCGCGCTCCACCAGGCCGGTCACCCAGGGCAGCACCCACACGCCGACGACGGCACCGCCGACGAACCCGGCCAGCGAGACGCAGCCGGCCACCAGCCCGCGCCGGTAACCGGACGCCGCGTAGACGAGGATCACCAGCACGAGCACCAGGTCGAGCAGGTCCACGGAGCCGCCTTTCTCTCGGACCCCTCAGTACGCACGGGACGGGTCCGGTGATCAGTCACCCACTCACGGGCACGGCCACCGGGCGGCGAACCGGCCACGTATGTGTGTACCCCCAGAAACGTGCCGGACCGGGATGATGGTTCCGCCAGGTGGCAGAGCGCACATCGCGGGCACGGCCCGGCCGCCCGAGAGTGGGCTCATGCACGCCGTCCGAAAAAGACTGGAGACGCTCGGCAGGCGCAAGCCGCTGGGCGGGCCGGGGACACCGCAGCCGAAGCTGCCGGGGACACCGGAGCCGGGGGAAACCTCCGGTATGCAGCGTATGCCGGAGACCGCCCGGATGCCGGGGGCAGCCGGGCTGCCGGAGTGCTCCGGGGAGCGGCGGACGTCCGCGGCCCGGGGGCGCACGGGACTGCTGGAACTCCTGAGACCACATCTGAGGCTCCTGATATCCATGAGACGCCTGAGACCGAGACCCATGAGACAGACGAGACACCTGAGACGCCGGAGCGCTGACGAGACCCCGCAGGCTCCGACAGACCTGAGCACCACGGAGGGGTCCGGGTTCCCACCGACGCCGAGCAGGCGGACGCCGGGGGCGGGAAGGGCACCGGAGCTATCCGCGGGTCCGGGGACACCGGGGATGCCGAAGCCGCCGGACCCGCCCGGGCCGCCGGACACCCTGGACACGCAGGGTCCGCCGGACACGCCCGGTCTGCTGGAGACGCCGGAGGGGGCGGGTACGCCGGAGCCATGCCGCCGGGGAGCCCGGCGGATACCCGGCGCCCTGCTGGTGCTGCTCGGCTGTCTGCCCGGGCTGGTGTCAGTCCTCGTGCTCGCCCTGAGCGCCGGCGGCGCCGAGCGCCCCGCCACGGCGGGCCTCGACCGGCCCGTCCGGCTCCGCACGCCGGTCACCCACCGCGCCCCCCGGCCGCACATCGTGCCCCGCTCCGTCTGGCTGGGCACCGCCGGGCGCGTCCAGCCGCCGCCGCGCTACGACGACAAGGTCGTCGCCGTCTTCCTGCACCACACCGACTCGCCGAGCGACTACAACTGCGCCGACGCGCCGGAGATCATCCGCCGCCTGTACGCCGGCCAGACCGGCGTCCGGAACTGGGACGACATCGGCTACAACTTCATCGTCGACCGCTGCGGCACCATCTACGAAGGCCGCGCCGGAGGCACCGACCGGCCCGTCACCGGCGCCCACACCCAGGGCTTCAACCACCGCACGGCCGGCATAGCCGCCCTCGGCACCTTCACCGCCGGTGTCCCCGTGCCCCGGGCCATGACGGACGCGATCGCCGCCCTGGCCGCCTGGAAACTGGGCCTGGCCGGCATCGACCCGCGCGCGAGCGTCCGCCTGGTCTCCAGCAACAGCCTCAGCCGCTACAAGCAGGGCACCACCGCCACCCTGCCCGCCCTGGCCGGCCACCAGGCCGGGTTCATGACCAGCTGCCCCGGCGCCGCGCTCACCGCCCGCCTCCCCGAGATCAGGGAGAAGGCCGCGCGCCTGCAGGGCCGGACCGCCACGGCACGGCTCACAGCAATCCCCTAGGCACCACGCAGCCCGCTCCGAGCCCCGCGCCCTACGGTCGTGCACATCACCAGCCGACCGGAGGTGGGGATCATGAACAGCAGTCGTGTCCGAGCGAAGTCCCCGGACGAGAGCACGGTCGAGGGCACGGCCGGGACCACGGAGCGGGCGAGGGGGACCGGGACCGCGCGCGGTCCCTGGGCGGTGCTCTGCGCGGTCGCGACCGTCGTTCTCGGCCCGGCCGCGGCCACCGCGTCCGCCCTCGACCAGGCCAACGCCGCGCCGCTGCACCACGCGGTGCGGGCCGACCAGATCCAGGTGTACCTGCCTGCCGACAGCACCCGCAGGCGCACGGCCGACTGAGCCGGGCCGGGCTACTCCCGGAAGCGGTCCCACAGCCGCGGGAAGCGGTCGGCGAGAGCCCGCTCGTTCTCGAAGTCCACCGGCGAGCCCTCCGGTTCGGCGGGCGCCGGGGCGATGCCCAGGTCGGGCGCGACGGTGCCGGTCAGCTGCTCATAGGCTTCGTCCGCGGCGTAGCCCAGTTCCTCGCCGTCGCCGTCGATCTCCTCGTCGAACTCCTCCAGCAGTTCCGCCAGCGAGTCGGGATCGTGCAGGGCGCCCTCGTAGACCTCCCGGCCCTGGCCGATCAGCCAGCACCGGAAGAAGTCGAACGCGTCGTCGCTGGCCCCGTCCAGCAGTACCCAGGCCGCGCCCCACAGGTCCCATCGGTAGGCGCGGTTGTAGCGGGCCTCGAAGTGACGGGCGAAGTCCAGAATCAGCTCGGGGTCCAGCTGGAGCAGCCGGTCCACGAGCACGTCGGCCTGTTCCTCGGGGTCACCCTCGGCGGTCTCGCGGGCGGCGTCGATCAGCTCCCAGAACTCCGTCTCGTCCATCACGCCACCAGCATCGGGCCTCCACCGGTGGGGCGCACGCGGAGTACGCCGGAGTGCGGCGGATCGTTATCCGGCGTCCGATCCGGCGTTCGTACGGCCCCGGGGGCGCGGATCGCCGTACAGCGCGGCCAGCCGCGCCGCGTCCCGCGCGAACCGCTCCCGCAGGGCCTGCGGGGCCAGCACCTCCGCCTCCGCACCCAGCGCCGTCAGCTGTCCGTGCGCCACCTCCTCGGACTCCACCCGCAGCGTCACCGTGACCCAGCCGGCCCCGTCCGGCTCGCACGGCCCGCTCAGCGCCTCGCGCGCCGCCAACGGATCGACGGCGTACCGCAGCATCCGCACCCCCTCCGGGGACAGCCGTACGACGACCTCGGCGTGCAGGATCGAGCGCGCGAACCGCTCGGCCTGCTCGGCCCAGTGGCCGGGCAGATCGAACTCCGGATCACGGGTGAAGCGTTCCTGCAGGGTTTCCACGGCGCCGAACCGGTCGATCCGGTAGGTCCGGAACGAGCCGGCGCCGGCCACCCGCGCGCACAGGTACCAGACGCCCGCCTTGAGCACGAGCCCGTACGGCTCCAGCACCCGCTCCACCTCACTCTCGCCGCGCCGGTAGCGGGCGAGGACGCGGTGGTCGTCCCACACCGCCCGCGCGACCGCCGGCAGCAGCGCGGGCGTCTCCGGTTCCCGGAACCAGGCCGGCGCGTCCAGATGGAACCGCTGGGCGGCGCTGTCCGGGGCGTCCCGCAGCGAGGGCAGCAGCGCCGCGGACACCTTCAGCCGGGCCGCGGAGGCGGCGTCCTCCAGCCCCATCTCCCGCAGCGCCCCCGGCACCCCGCTCAGGAACAGCGCCTCCGCCTCGCTCCTGGCCAGCCCCGTCAGCCGCGTCCGGTACCCGCCGACCAGCCGGTAGCCGCCGGCCCGGCCCCGGTCCGCGTACACCGGCACGCCCGCCTCCGACAGCGCCTGCGCGTCCCGGGTGACCGTCCGCTCCGACACCTCCAGCTCCCGGGCGAGTTCGGCGGCGGTCATGGACGGCCGGGACTGCAGCAGGAGCACCATCTTGATGAGCCGGGCCGCGCGCATGGCGCCAGCCTGTCACGAAGCCCGCCGGCCCGGCGGTGATCTCCTACGTGGAGGCACATGGGGAGCGGGGAAGGGGTGGGGCATGCGGGGGGAGATCCTCGACGGCCGGTACGAACTGGTCGAACGGCTGGGCCGGGGCGGGATGGGGCAGGTGTGGGCGGCCCGCGACACCCGGATGCACCGGGAGGTCGCGGTCAAGCTCGTCACCGCGCTGCCCGGGATCGGCGAGCACGAGACCTTCCTCCGGTTCCGCCAGGAGATCCGGTCCGCGGCACAGCTGCCCGGCAGGTACACGGTCATCGCCCACGACTGCGGCGAGGCCGTCCTGGACGACGAACGCGTGCTCCGCATGGTGATGGAACGCCTGACCGGGCGGACCCTGTACGACGCGGTCGTGCAGGAACGTCCGTCCTGGCGGCGCGCCGTGGCCTGGGGACGGCAGGTCGCCGCCGCGCTGGACGCCGCGCACCGGCAGGGCACGTGCACCGGGACATCAAGCCCGAGAACGTCATGTTCGACGCCGAGGGCGATCTGAAGGTGCTGGACTTCGGCATAGCCAAGTTCCTCGGCGACACCGTGCTCGTCAGCGGCCTGACCGGCACCGGCGTCGCCATCGGCAGCCTGCTGTACATGTCGCCGGAGCAGGCGCGCGGCGAACGCACCGTGGACCACCGCACCGACCTGTACTCCTTCGGCTGCCTGCTCCACTTCATGCTCACCGGCCGGCCCCCGCTGGTCGCCGACAACCCGTACGCGCAGATGCACCTGCTCTTGGAGGGGCGGATCGAGCCGGTGCGCAGGCTGAACGCAGCCGTCCCGCCCGAGCTGGACACGCTCGTCCTCGATCTGCTGTCGCGCACCCCCGAGGAGCGACCCGCCACGGCCCGCGAAGTCCTCGACCGGCTGGACGAGCTGGGCGCCGAGGCGGCATCCCCGACGGGGCCGGCCGCCGCCGGGGGAGAGGCCGCCGCGCTGCGCGAAGCCGCCCTGGAGGAGGCCCGGGAGCTGCGCGAGGAGGCCGCGCGCGCCGCCGGGCAGCACCGGGAGCTGGCGGAGGCGGCGGCCCGGCAGGTGCGCGCCGACACGGAGGCCTACGTTCACGGAGCGCAGGACCCGGGCCGAGCGCGAGGGCGTGCGGATCGTCGAACAGGCGAAGGCCGAGGCCGCCGGGCTGCTGCCGCAGGCCCAGCAGGACGCGCAGGCCAAGCGCGAAGAGGCCGATGCCCTCTTCGAGGAGACCCGCGCCGTGGCCGCGCGGGCCGCCGCCGACTTCGAGACCAACCTCGCCAAACGGCGCGAGCAGTCCGAACGGGATCTTGCCGCGCGGCAGGACAAGGCGCAGAAACGGCTCACGGAGATCGAGGGGCGTGCCGAGCAACTGCGCCTGGAGGCCGAGAGGTTGCGCACCGACGCCGAGCGCCGGGCCGAGGAGATGGTGACCGAGGCGCAGGAGAAGGCCGGCCGGATCCTCTCGAACGAGGCGCTGAGCGGGCTGAGACGCACGGTCGCCGCGATCATCGCCGACAGCAGATTCACCCCGGTCGGCGGACTGGTCGAACAGCGCGCCACGATCATGCGCGAGCTGACGGAACTGCACACGGCGCTGACCGGATGGGAGCAGACCGCGCAGGCACCGCGCCCCACCAAGGGCTGACACAACGCCGTCGCGGCGGACGGAGAAGGCGCACCCTCCCTGTCCGCCGCAACGGCGACCGATCAGGCTTACAGCCCGTACTTCTCCCGGGCCTCCTTGACCGCAGTGGCCTTCACCTCGCCGCGCTTGGCGAGCTGGGCCAGCGCCGCGACGACGATCGACTCGGCGTCGACGCCGAAGTGGCGGCGGGCGGCATCACGGGTGTCCGACAGGCCGAAGCCGTCGGCGCCCAGCGAGGACCAGTCCTGCTCGACCCACTGCGCGATCTGGTCCGGGACCTGGCGCATGTAGTCGGAGACGGCCAGCACCGGGCCCTCGGCGCCCTGCAGCGCCTGGCGGACGTACGGCACCCGCTCCTCGCCGCGCAGGAGGGCGGCGTCCGCCTCCATCGCGTCGCGGCGCAGCTCGGTCCAGGAGGTCGCCGACCAGACGTCGGCCGCGACACCCCACTCCTCGGCGAGCAGCTTCTGCGCCTGAAGGGTCCAGTGGATCGCCGTACCCGAGCCCAGCAGCTGGATCCGCGGGGCGTTGGCGGCCGGGGACAGGCCCGCCGACTCCACCGTGTTGAAGCGGTACAGGCCCTTGACGATGCCCTCGTCGATGCCGAGGCCGGCCGGCTTGGCGGGCTGCGGCAGCGGCTCGTTGTAGACCGTCAGGTAGTAGAAGACGTTCTGGTCCTCGCCCGGCTTGGCCTCGCCGTACATCCGGCGCAGACCCTCACGGACGATCACCGCGATCTCGTAGGCGAACGCGGGGTCGTACGTCAGCGCGGCCGGGTTGGTCGCGGCGATGACCGGGGAGTGGCCGTCGGCGTGCTGCAGGCCCTCACCGGTGAGGGTCGTACGGCCCGCGGTCGCGCCGACGAGGAAGCCGCGGCCGAGCTGGTCGCCGAGCTGCCACATCTGGTCGGCGGTGCGCTGCCAGCCGAACATCGAGTAGAAGATGTAGAACGGGATCATCGCCTCGCCGTGCGTCGCGTACGCGGTGGACGCGGCGATGAAGTCGGCCATCGAACCGGCCTCGGTGATCCCCTCGTTGAGGATCTGGCCGTTCTTGGCCTCCTTGTAGTACATCAGCTGGTCGCGGTCGACCGGCTCGTACGTCTGGCCCTTGGGGGAGTAGATGCCCAGGGACGGGAACAGGCTCTCCATGCCGAAGGTGCGCGCCTCGTCCGGGACGATCGGCACCCAGCGCCTGCCCGTCTCCTTGTCGCGGACCAAGTCCTTGACCAGCCGGACGAAGGCCATCGTGGTGGCCACGTTCTGCGAGCCGGAGCCCTTGTCGAAGGAGGCGAAGGCCTTCTCGGCCGGGGCCGGCAGCGGGGCCAGGGCGTGCGTGCGGCGGGCCGGGGCGGGGCCGCCGAGGGCCGCGCGGCGCTCCTGCAGGTAGCGGACCTCGGGGGAGTCGGCGCCCGGGTGGCCGTAGGGCACCACGCCGTCGGCGAAGTCGCTGTCCTTGATCGGCAGGTCGAGCAGGTCGCGCATCGCCTTGAACTCGTCCACCGTCAGCTTCTTCATCTGGTGGTTGGCGTTCTTCGACGCGAAGCCCTCGCCGAGGGTGTGGCCCTTGACCGTCTGGGCCAGGATCACGGTCGGCGCGCCCTTGTGCTCGACGGCGGCCTTGTACGCGGCGTAGACCTTGCGGGCCTCGTGGCCGCCGCGCGAGAGGTGGAAGCACTCGAGGATCTTGTCGTCGCTCAGCAGCTTCGCCATCTCCGCCAGCGCCGGGTCCTTGCCGAAGAAGTCGGCGCGGATGTAGGCGGCGTCGCGGGTCTGGTACGTCTGGACCTGCGCGTCCGGTACCTCGCGCAGGCGGCGTACCAGCGCACCCGTGGTGTCGAGGGCGAACAGCTCGTCCCAGGCGGTGCCCCACAGGGTCTTGACGACGTTCCAGCCGGCGCCGCGGAACTGGGCCTCCAGCTCCTGCACGATCTTGAAGTTGGCGCGGACCGGACCGTCGAGGCGCTGCAGGTTGCAGTTGATGACGAAGGTGAGGTTGTCCAGCTCCTCACGGGCGGCGAGCGCGAGCGCCGCGGTCGACTCCGGCTCGTCCATCTCGCCGTCGCCGAGGAACGCCCACACGTGCGAGGCGGAGACGTCCTTGATGCCGCGGCTGGTCAGGTAACGGTTGAAGCGCGCCTGGTAGATCGCGGAGAGCGGGCCGAGGCCCATCGACACCGTCGGGAACTCCCACAGCCAGGGCAGGCGGCGCGGGTGCGGGTACGACGGCAGGCCGTTGCCGCCGGCCTCCTGGCGGAAGTTGTCCAGGTGGTGTTCGTTCAGCCGGCCGTCGAGGAAGGCGCGGGCGTAGATGCCGGGAGAGGCGTGGCCCTGGATGTACAGCTGGTCGCCGGAGCCGTCCTGCTCCTTGCCCTTGAAGAAGTGGTTGAAGCCGGTCTCGTACAGCCAGGCGGCGGAGGCGAAGGTGGCGATGTGGCCGCCGACGCCGTACTTCGAGCCACGGGTCACCATCGCGGCCGCGTTCCAGCGGTTCCACGCGGTGATCCGGGCCTCCATCGCCGGGTCGCCGGGCACCGCGGGCTCGGCGGCGGTCGGGATGGTGTTGACGTAGTCCGTCTCGAGGAGCTTCGGCAGCGCGATGCCGCCCGCCTCGGCGCGCTCCAGCGTGCGGCGCATCAGGTACGCGGCGCGGTGCGGCCCGGCCTCCCTGGCGACGGCGTCGAGGGAGGCCTGCCACTCGGCGGTCTCCTCCGGGTCGCGGTCCGGGAGCTGGTCGAGCGCGCTCGGCTGGATGGCGTTGGGGTCGGTCATGTCGCCGCCTTCCTCAGTCGAAGGGGGTTCCCTCATCGGTAAGGGTTCGGGGGTGCCCTAGGTCTTTGGCAGGACAGGGCTAGGACCTCGGTGGAAGTCCGTCGGCGACTGTAACTCGCTGATCGATGATCGATCAAAGGGTTGAGGTCGAAAAATGCTTGAAACCGGGAAAGTAGGCACCCGGTGCCTTCGACGATGGCACCGGGTGACGCCAAATCGCCTTGTTTTCGCAGGTGAGCGTGGGGATGCTCGACTGCGTCGGGTCCGCGTCAGGCGCGCGGCGCGCAGCCCAGGACGTGCGCCTTCACGATCTCCGCGATCCGGGGGTCCCGCCTCTTGAAGGCGGCCACCAGTTCCTCGTGCTCCTCCGCGTACGACTGCTGGACCGTGCCCAGCCAGCGGATGGACAGCGCCGTGAACACCTCGATGCCCAGGCCCTCCCAGGTGTGCAGCAGCACGGAGTTGTGCGCGGCGCGCACCAGTTCCCGGTGGAAGCCGACCGTGTGACGGACCTGGGCGGTGCCGTCGGCCTCGCGGTCGGCCTCGTACAGCGCCAGTACGTGCGGCTCCAGCGCCGAGCAGTCCTCGGCGAGGCGGGCGGCCGCCAGCTCCGCAGCGATGGCCTCCAGGCCCGCCCGGACCGGGTAGCTCTCCTCCAGGTCGGCCGCGGACAGGTTCCGCACGCGGACGCCCTTGTTCGGCGCGGACTCGATCAGCCGGAGGGACTCCAGCTCCCGCAGCGCCTCCCGTACCGGCGTCTGGCTGACCTCCAGCTCCGTGGCGATCCGCCGCTCCACGATCCGCTCACCCGGCTGCCAGCGCCCGCTGACGATCCCCTCCACGATGTGCTCGCGGATCTGTTCGCGCAGCGAGTGGACGACGGGCGCGGTCATTGAGGGCTCCTTCGGGAGGGCTGACGTTTAGACAATACGGCGGGTTCGCTCCGTGGGTAGGGCGCGTGGGCGTGCTTTGGTGCAGGTGAGACGAGGCGCACATGCCCACTGGGGGGCATGGCGGCGCCGAAGGGGCAACGCGCCGTCCGCCGGTCCCGCACCTGTCGAACCCGCCTTCGATCAGGTTGATCTCGCACACGGAGCAGGGCGGCCGAGGCAGAGCGGAACGGGGGCGCGGTGGGTCAGAAGCAGCTCGTCGCGCGCCTCGTGGGGGAGATCCGGGAACCGCCGGCGCTCGGGCTCGACGAGAGCGAGTACGCCGTCGGCGCCGCCGAGCTGGGCATGGGGGTCGAGGCCCCGGACCAGCTCGACGTGAGCGGCCGGCTCGCGCCGGTGGCGGCACGCCTCGCCCGGCGGCGCCCCGCTCGTAACGACTCGTAACGAGCAGAGCCCCCGGCCGGAGAAGGACTCCGGACGGGGGCTCTCGCCGTACTGCCTGATCAAGGAGATCAGAGACCGAGCTCGACCTCGAACTCGCCCGCCTCCAGGATCGCCTTGACCGCCGTCAGGTAACGGGCCGCGTCGGCGCCGTCGACCAGGCGGTGGTCGTAGGACAGGGTCAGGTAGGTCATGTCGCGGACGCCGATGACCGTGCCCTCCTCGGTCTCGATGACGGCCGGACGCTTGACCGTGGCACCGATGCCGAGGATCGCGACCTGGCCCGGCGGCACGATGATCGTGTCGAACAGCGCGCCGCGCGAACCGGTGTTGGAGATGGTGAAGGTCGCACCGGACAGCTCGTCCGGGGTGATCCTGTTGGCGCGGACCTTGCCGGCCAGCTCCGCCGTGGCCTTGGCGATGCCCGCGATGTTGAGGTCGCCGGCGTGCTTGATGACCGGGGTCATCAGGCCCTTCTCGGAGTCCACCGCGATCCCGATGTTCTCGGAGTCGAAGTAGGTGATCGTGCCCTCGGCCTCGTTGATCTTGGCGTTGATGACCGGGTGGGCCTTCAGCGCCTGGGCCGCCGCCTTCACGAAGAACGGCATCGGGGAGAGCTTGACGCCCTCGCGCGCGGCGAAGGAGTCCTTGGCCTGGGTGCGCAGGCGCATCAGGCGGGTGACGTCGACCTCGACGACCGACGACAGCTGCGCCTGCTCGTGCAGCGCCTTGACCATGTTGTCGCCGATGACCTTGCGGATGCGCGGCATCTTGACGGTCTGGCCGCGCAGCGGGGAGACCTCCAGCGCCGGGGCCTTCTTCGCGGCGGCGGCAGCCGGAGCGGCAGCGGCCGGAGCCGGAGCGGCGGCGGCCTTCGCGGCCTCGGCGGCGGCGATGACGTCCTGCTTGCGGATACGGCCGCCGACGCCGGTGCCCTTGACGGTGGCCAGGTCGACGCCGTTCTCGGCGGCGAGCTTGCGCACCAGCGGGGTCACGTACGCGCCCTCGTCCGTCGCCTGGGTGGCGGTCGGGGAGGTCGGCGCGGTGGCCGGGGTCAGCGGAGACGGGGCGGGCGCCGGAGCGGCCGGAGCGGCCGGGGCAGCGGCGGCGGGCGCCGGAGCCGGGGCGGCGGGGGCCGGGGCGGGCGCGGCCGGGGCGGCCGGAGCCACGGGGGCGGCCGGAGCCGGGGCCGGAGCCGGGGCGGCCGGGGCAGCGGCGGCGGGGGCCGGGGCGGCCGGAGCCGGAGCGGCGGCCGGGGCGGCACCCGGGGCGCCGATGACGGCGAGCTTGGCGCCGACCTCGGCGCTCTCGTCCTCGTTCACCACGATCTCCAGCAGCACGCCGGAGGCGGGCGCCGGGATCTCGGTGTCGACCTTGTCCGTGGAGACCTCGAGCAGCGGCTCGTCGGCCTCGACGGAGTCACCGACCGACTTCAGCCAGCGGGTGACGGTGCCCTCGGTGACCGACTCACCGAGGGCGGGCAGGACCACGTCCGTGCCGGTGGCGCCACCGGCCGGAGCGGCCGGGGCAGCGGCGGCGGGAGCCGGGGCGGCCGGAGCCGCGGGGGCCTCGGCGGCCGGGGCCGGAGCGGCCGGGGCCGGAGCCTCGGCAGCGGCGGGGGCCGGGGCGGCCGCGGGGGCACCGGTGCCGTCGTCGATCACGGCCAGCTCGGCGCCGACCTCGACCGTCTCGTCCTCGGCGACCTTGATGGAGGCAAGCACGCCGGCGGCGGGCGAGGGGATCTCGGTGTCGACCTTGTCGGTCGAGACCTCGAGCAGCGGCTCGTCGGCCTCGACGCGTTCGCCCTCGGCCTTCAGCCAGCGGGTGACAGTGCCCTCGGTGACGCTCTCACCGAGCGCCGGAAGGGTTACGGAAACCGCCATGGTTTCGGTTGCTCCTAACGAATTGCGGAAGTCTGTGTCGTCGCGCCCGTTGACCGAAGGCTCAGTCGTGGGAGTGCAGCGGCTTGCCGGCGAGCGCCAGGTGCGCTTCGCCCATCGCCTCGTTCTGCGTCGGGTGGGCGTGGATGAGCTGGGCGACCTCGGCCGGCAGCGCCTCCCAGTTGTAGATCAGCTGGGCCTCGCCGACCTGCTCACCCATGCGGTCGCCGACCATGTGGACGCCGACGACGGCACCGTCCTTCACCTGGACGAGCTTGATCTCGCCCGCGGTGTTCAGGATCTTGCTCTTTCCGTTGCCCGCCAGGTTGTACTTCAGAGCGACGACCTTGTCCGCGCCGTAGATCTCCTTGGCCTTGGCCTCGGTGATGCCGACGGAGGCGACCTCCGGGTGGCAGTACGTCACCCGCGGGACACCGTCGTAGTCGATCGGAACGACCTTCAGGCCGGCCAGACGCTCCGCCACCAGGATGCCCTCGGCGAAGCCGACGTGCGCGAGCTGGAGCGTCGGGACGAGGTCACCGACGGCGGAGACGGTCGGGACGTTGGTCCGCATGTACTCGTCGACGAGGACGTAACCGCGGTCCATGGCGACCCCGGCCTCCTCGTAGCCCAGGCCCTGCGAGACCGGGCCGCGGCCGACGGCGACGAGGAGGACCTCGGCCTCGAACTCCTTGCCGTCCGCCAGGGTGACCTTCACGCCGTCCTGGGTGTACTCGGCCTTCTGGAAGAAGGTGCCGAGGTTGAACTTGATGCCGCGCTTGCGGAACGCGCGCTCGAGAAGCTTCGAGCTGTTCTCGTCCTCGACCGGGACGAGGTGCTTCAGGCCCTCGATGACCGTGACGTCCGAGCCGAAGGACTTCCACGCCGAGGCGAACTCGACGCCGATGACACCGCCGCCCAGGATGATCGCGGACTGCGGCACGCGGTCCAGGACGAGGGCGTGGTCGGAGGAGATGATGCGGTTGCCGTCGATCTCCAGGCCCGGCAGCGACTTCGGCACGGAGCCGGTCGCCAGCAGGACGTGGCGGCCCTGGATGCGCCGGCCGTTCACGTCGACGGAGGTCGGGGAGGACAGACGGCCCTCACCCTCGATGTAGGTCACCTTGCGGGAGGCGATCAGGCCCTGCAGACCCTTGTACAGGCCGGCGATGACGCCGTCCTTGTACTTGTGGACGGCCGGGACGTCGATGCCCTCGAAGGTGGCCTTGACGCCGAACTGCTCGCTCTCGCGGGCCTGGTCGGCGATCTCGCCCGCGTGGAGCAGGGCCTTGGTGGGGATGCAACCCCGGTGCAGGCAGGTGCCGCCGACCTTGTCCTTCTCGATCAGGGCGACGTCCAGGCCCAGCTGCGCCCCGCGCAGGGCCGCGGCGTAACCACCGCTACCACCGCCGAGGATCACTAGGTCGAAAACGGTGCTGGCGTCGTTCGCCACGTCACGTCCTCCATGCATGTGCGCCTTGCGCCGATCTCCTGTGACCGGCGGGCGGCTGGTGTCCGGCCGCTTGATGCTTCGGCCCTTCGGTGGGGGCCCTGTCCTGCCGGGCTCCATCTTTGCACTTGTTCGAGGCGGACGAGACGCCGGGCTCGAGTGTGAGACACCCCACGTACAGCTGAAAACGAAGGTGCGCGTGCCGAGGGGCGCGGGGCTGTGTCTGACATGCGGATCCGTCGCGTGGGCGCGAACACCCCCCACGCGACGGATCCGTACTACGGAACGGACCGAGCCATCAGGCGTTTCAGCCCAGGTCACCCGCAGCCGTGAGCTCCGCCAGACGGACCAGCGTCCGCACCGCTGAACCCGTGCCGCCCTTCGGCGTGTACCCGAACGGCCCACCCTCGTTGAACGCCGGCCCGGCGATGTCGAGGTGCGCCCAGGTGATCCCCTCGCCCACGAACTCGCGCAGGAACAGACCGGCGACCAGCCCGCCGCCCATCCGCTCGCCCATGTTCGCGAGGTCGGCGACCTGGGACTCCATGCCCTTGCGCAGGTGCTCCGGCAGCGGCATCGGCCAGGCCGGCTCGCCGACCTCATCCGCCGCCTCGTGCACCACCGAGCGGAACGCGTCGTCGTTGGCCATGACACCGAACGTCCGGCTGCCCAGCGCCAGCATCATCGCGCCGGTGAGGGTCGCGACGTCCACGATCGCGTCCGGGTTCTCCTGCGAGGCCGCCCACAGCGCGTCGGCGAGCACCAGCCGGCCCTCGGCGTCGGTGTTGAGGACCTCCACGGTCTTGCCGCTGTACATGCGCAGCACGTCACCCGGGCGCACGGCGGAGCCGGAGGGCATGTTCTCGGCCAGCGCCAGCCAGCCGGTGACGTTGACCTCCAGGCCGAGGCGCGCCGCGGCGACGACGGCGGCGAACACGGCGGCGGCACCGCTCATGTCGCACTTCATCGTCTCGTTGTGCCCGGCCGGCTTCAGCGAGATGCCGCCCGAGTCGTAGGTGATGCCCTTGCCGACGAAGGCCAGGTGCTTCTCCGCCTTCGGGTGCGTGTACGTCAGCTTCACCAGGCGCGGGGCTGCCGACGAGCCGGCGCCGACGCCGAGGATGCCGCCGTAGCCGCCCTTGGCCAGGGCCTTGTCGTCGAGCACCTGGACCTTGATGCCGTGCTCCTTGGCCGCGGTCTGCGCGATGCCGGCGAAGATGGCGGGGGTCAGGTCGTTCGGCGGGGTGTTGATCAGGTCGCGGGCGCGGTTCAGCTCCTCGGTGACCGCGACGGCGCGGGCGACGGCCCCCTTGTGGGCGGCGTCGCGCGGCTTGCCCCCGAGCAGCGCGGCCTCAGCGAGCGGCGCCTTGCCGTTCTTGGCCTTCCCGCCGTTGCCGTTCTCCTTGTAGACGTCGAAGGAGTACGCACCGAGCAGGATGCCCTCGCTGATCGCGCCGAGGGCGCCAGGGCCGTCGACGGGCAGCGCGAACGCGGCCTTCTTGGAGCCGGCGAGCGCGCGGGCGGCCACGCCGGCGGCCTTGCGCAGCGCCTCGGCGCCGTAGGTGTCGTCCTCGCTCTTGGCGTCCGGCTCCGCGCCCAGGCCGACCGCCACGACGATCGGCGCCTTGAAGCCGGCCGGAGCGGGCAGCTTCGTCAGCTCGCCCTCGGCA
Source organism: Streptomyces barringtoniae (assembly GCF_020819595.1). GTDB lineage: Bacteria > Actinomycetota > Actinomycetes > Streptomycetales > Streptomycetaceae > Streptomyces > Streptomyces barringtoniae. Next base: position 25,180 of record NZ_JAJHNP010000006.1, on the reverse strand, counting down.
CCCGCGGCGCCGAGGGTCTCCAGGACGCCGGCCAGCTTGCCGTCGTACGCCTTGTCCACGGCCTCGGCGCCCGGCGCTACGACGGGGCCCTTGGTGCCCTTGGCGACACCGATCACGATCGCGTCGGCCCGCAGGCCGGGCGCCGCAGAGGTGCTGAGAGTCAGAGCAGTCACGGTGGTGAATTCTCGCTTCCGATGTATTGCGATCCTCGATCGCCCTGTAGGGCAATCGCCTGTGCAGGGGTGGGTGGGCCCGAGAGCCGACCTTAGGCCCAGACCTGGGCGCGGAGGGCAACGGGGCCTTCACCCTGTCGGCGAACACCCGGGACGAGACTACGCGCGTGCGCGCGTTCGCTCATTCCTGCGGGCGTTCACCTGCGCGTGGCGTCGTGGTCACTTCCGCCGCCCGCTCACCGCGCCTCGCGCCGTGGCCGTCGCGTTCCGGCGCACCGTCCGTCCGCCGGGCCGGTCGGCGCGATCACCGCCGAGGTGTGCAGTGAGGCCTCCCGTACACCCGCCTCGACCTGGACGACTCGGCGCGGCCGGCCCTCACCGCCGGCCGGGCGGGCCCCTTCGGCTGTCGCGCCTGGTGTACGGCGTCCCGGCCGGGGCGGACATCGCCGGTGCCGTACGGGAGCGGGGCGCCGCCGTGGAGTGTGCGGTGCGGCGCGGGCGCTCACCCCTGGGGCACGCTGCCCATCGGGCTGGACTGCCCGAGCCGAAACACGGCCACCACGGAGGTGCCGGCCAGCCGGTCGGCGAGGGAGCGGCGGCCGGGGAAGACCACCGTCAGGGCGTTGACCAGGAACAGCACCACCGCGATGGCCCACACCAGTACCGAAAGAACGAACCTGCCCTCGACCAGCAGCACACAGGCCAGCGCGTACACCGCTACGTCGGCGACGGTGGTGACGGCGGCGCGGCGCAGGGCGTGCCGGGACAGCCGCGGGGTCACGCGCAGGCCGAGCAGGCCCTTGCCGAGGGTGCGGCCGAGCAGCGCGAGACAGGCCCACTGGTAGAGGAACGTGGCGAGGACGAGCGCGCCGAAGGCCTCCTCCACGTCCAGGACCACCTGGTCCCACAGGGACAGTCCGAGGTGTTCGGAGGCGCCGACGACGTCACCGCGCGAGGTCACGAGGTCCAGACCGCCCCTGGTGGCCAGTGAGGGCACGTCCGTGACGAGAGCGGCGATGCGGTGGAAGGTGAGTACGGCCAGCAGGGCGGCCGCCGCAGCCACGAGCGCGAAGTCTATGAACCAGGCCAGGGCGCGGCGCAGCTTCAGCACGGAAGTCCCCCGAATCACAACTGCCTTCTCCGTGTACGGCCGAGAAGCTTATCGGCCCAGGGACAGCACCACGAGAGCGGTGGTCGCGGACGTCTCCGCCAAGGCGCCGAAGACGTCACCCGTCACCCCGCCGAAGCGGTTCGTGCAGCGGCGCAGCAGGAGTTCGGCCGTGGCCAGGGACAGCAGGACCGCTGCCGCCGCGCGCACGGCGCCGTACGGGCCCAGGGCCGTCCCCCAGGCCGCCGAACCGATCGTGAAGGCCGCGGTGACGGCCAGCACGCCCGGTACCGGAACCACCCCGGCGACCGCCGCCCCCAGCCCCTCCGGGCGGGCGGCCGGCACCCCGGTGCGGGCGGCCAGGGTGAGCGCGAGCCGGGCCGTGATCGCCGAGAGGACGGCCGCCAGGGCACCCCGCGCCCAGGAGCCGCCGTACAGCTGTGCCAGCACCGCGACCTGCGCCAGCACCACCAGGACCAGGGTGATGACCCCGAACGGCCCGATGTCCGACTGCTTCATGATGCGGAGCGCGTCCTCGGCGGGTTTGCCGCTGCCCAGGCCGTCGGCGGTGTCGGCGAGGCCGTCGAGGTGCAGCCCGCGGGTGAGCGTCGCCGGTACGGCGACGGAGGCGACGGCGGCGAGCAGCGGGCCGGCGCCGAGGAGGAGCAGCAGCAGTCCCGCTCCGGCCGCGCAGAGGCCCACGACCAGACCGGCGACCGGGGCGTTCATCATCCCGGCGCGTGCGGCCTCGCGGTCCCAGCGGTGCACCCGGACGGGCAGCACGGTGAGGGTGCCGAAGGCGAAGCGGAGGCCGTCGAGCGGTGAGGACTTGGGCACCGGCGAAGGTTACCGGGCGGTCGCGGAGCCGCTCTCCGCACCCGGGGATAGGGTGCGCATATGGGGCACTGGTGGGTGCGGAACATCGTCGAACCGGGCAAACTCCCGCTGCTGCTCGCCCTCGCCGCCTTCCTGCTCACCTTCGTCGTCACGCGGGTGATCACCCGTCTGATCCGGGCCGGCAAGGGCCCGTTCAAGAACGTCAGGGCGGGCGGGCTGCACATCCACCACGTCGTCCCCGGCGTCGTCCTCACCCTCGTCGGCGGGTTCGGCGCGGTCGCCAGCGGCCGGAACGGCGCGGGCGGTGCCATCGCCGCCGTGCTGTTCGGGATGGGCGCCGGGCTCGTCCTGGACGAGTTCGCGCTGATCCTCCACCTGGACGACGTGTACTGGAGCGAGGAGGGCCGCAAGAGCGTCGAGGTCGTCGTGCTCACCGCCGCGCTCGTCGGGCTGCTGCTCGCCGGCTTCGCCCCGTTCGGCGTCAACGACCTCTCGCAGCAGGAGCTGCAGGACCGCGGCGGCGCCCTCAGCACCATCGGCGTGAACTTCCTCTTCGCGCTGATCGCCCTGAGCAAGGGCAAGGCGCGCATCGCGGTCTTCGGGGTGATCGTGCCGCTGGTCGCGCTGGTCGGCGCGATCCGGCTGGCCCGCCCCGGCTCCCCCTGGGCCCGCCGCTTCTACGGCCGCCGCCCCCGTGCCCGCGCCAAGGCTGCCCTGCGCACCTACCGCCACGACCGCCGCTGGACCAGGCGGACCCGCGCGGTCCAGGACTGGATCGGCGGCAGACCGGACCCCCGCCCGGCCCGGCTGCCCGACCGCCGCTGAACGGGCTGTACTGCGTGGCCGTTCGGGGGCGGGGGGCTGCCCCGGTGCCTGTCGGTACGACCCGCGCTGGGTCCGGCGGACCGGCGCGGTTCGGGACTGGGTGGGTGGCAGAGCGGACCCGCGCCCGGCCCGGCTGCTCGACCGCCGCTGAGCGGGGTGTACTGCGTGGCCGTTCGGGGGCGGGGGGCTGCCCCGGTGCCTGTCGGTACGACCGGCGCTGGGCCCGGCCGGCCTGCGCGGTTCGGGACTGGGTCGGTGGCAGAGCGGACCCGCGCTCGGCCCGGTTGCCCGATCGTCGCTGAGGGCTGTACGTACGGGGCGGGAGCCGGGCTCGGGTTCGCTGTGGGTCCGGCGTTTCGGCGGTCGCCGCGCCCGTGTCTGGTGGCACGATCGGCGCTGGGCTCGGCGGAGTCTGGGTATTCAGGGCCGGATCGGCGGCAGGTCCGACCCGCGCCCGGCCCGGCTGCCCGGTCGTCGCTGAACGCGCCGCGTCGGACGGCCGTACGCGCGGTGCGGGCGCAGCCGCAGCCCGTAGCGGTGCCGCACCGCCACCGCGAGGCAGATCAGCCCCACCGCCATCAGCGCGGCCAGATGCTCCTTGCCCGCCAGGTTCTCCTTGACCAGCACCTCGGCGACCATCGCCAGGGTCACCGCGCCCGAGGTGACGTACGCGCCGTAGCGCCAGCTGACGAACACGGCGAGACCCACCACGGCCGCCGACGGACCGGTGTCCACCACCTGCGCGTCCGTCCACGGCAGCCCGAACGGGGCGTGCGCGCCCAGCGAGATGCCGACGCGCGCGTACAGGGTCCCGGCGAGTGTGGCGGCGTACGCGATCACCAGGGTCCGCCACCAGCCGATGCAGATCTCCGCGATCCCGAACACCAGCAGGATCTGCGCCAGCGCGCCCCACACCGGCAGATCCAGCGCCGGCACGAAGAGGGAGAGGGGAGTGCGGAGCAAGGCCAGCCACAGCGGGTCCTGGGCCCGTACGGCGCCCATGTTCTGCACGAGCTGGTAGCCCCACGGCTGGTTCTGCACGTACTGCAGCAGGGCCGTCAGACAGACCGCGCCGAGCGTCATCGGCGCCGCCCGCAGACGCCGCTCCAGCGGGGCCGCGCGTACGGTGACGTACAGCGGCCCCCACTCCTCACGGGCCCAGCGGGCGAGCGCTCTCATCGGTCGGTCCTCACCGGTGCGTGTCCAGGTGCCTGCGGTGCAGCCACTTCGGGAGTCCCGGCGCCTCCAGGAAGCCCTCCGCGCGGGCCGAGGCGAGGCCGATGCGCAGCAGGTCCGCGCTCTTCTCGAAGAGCAGGAACCGAGGCTCCCAGATGGGCCGGTACTTGGCGTTGGCGCGGTACAGCGACTCGATCTGCCACCAGCGGGAGAAGAAGCTGAGCAGCGACCGCCACAGCCTCAGCACCGGTCCGGCACCGAGGCGTGCGCCACGTTCGAAGACCGACCTGAACATCGCGAAGTTCAGTGAGACCTGCGTGATACCGATCTCTCCGGCCCGCCGCAGCAGTTCGATGACCATGAACTCCATCAGCCCGTTGTCGGAGTCCCGGTCGCGGCGCATCAGGTCCAGGGACAGTCCGTGCGGCCCCCACGGCACGAAGGACAGCAGTGCGCGCAGCCTCCCCTCGGCGTCCGTGCACTCCAGCATCACGCACTGCCCGTCCTCGGGGTCCCCGAGCCGGCCGAGCGCCATGCTGAACCCGCGCTCGGTCGCCCCGTCCCGCCAGTCGTCCGCCCGCTCGACGAGATGCGCCATCTCGTCCACCGGGGCGGTCGGGATATCCGCGTGGCGCCGGATCCGCACCTCGTACCCGGCCCGCCGCACCCGGTTGTACGCCTGCCGGACCGTGCGCATCGCCCGGCCCTCCAGGGTGAAGTCGGCGACCTCCACGATCGCCTCGTCGCCGAGTTCCAGGGCGTCGAGCCCGTGCCGGGCGTAGATCGTCCCTGCCTCCTCGCTCGCGCCCATCACCGCCGGGATCCAGCCGTGCGCCCGCGCCTCCGCGAGCCACGGCGCGATCGCACCCGGCCACGCCTCCGGGTCCCCGAGCGGATCCCCGGAGGCCAGGCTCACCCCGCCGACCACCCGGTAGGCGACGGCCGCCTTGCCCGTGGGCGACCACACGACGCTCTTCTCCCGGCGCAGCGCGAAGTAGCCGAGCGAGTCCCGCTCGCCGTGCCGGTCCAGCAGGGCCCGCAATTGCTTCTCGTCGTCCTCGGTGAGCGGGTCGACGGCGCGCCGGGAGCGGAACGCGGCGTAGAACACGGCGAGGACGAGGGCCGTGCTGAGCACGTTGACGGCGACGTTGGCCCAGTTCGGCGGGTCGATGCCGGGGAAGCGGGACTCGTCGGCGGCCACCGACACCAGGCGCAGGGCGCCGAAGTGCCAGCGCTCCAGGAAGGTCGAACGGGCCGCGTCCGGCGCCTGGTTGGTGACCGTCACCAGCAGCCCGGCCAGCAGGCTCGCGGCCAGCCCGCCGCCGACGGCGACCATCGCCGCGAGCCGCGCGTTGGACCGGTCGCCCTTGGCGTAGAACTCCCGGCGGCCCACGAGCAGCGCGCCGACGAACGCGGCCGTGAGCGCCAGCGAGACCCAGTTCTGTGCGTACCGCCGGATCTCCGGGAACGCCATGGCGAACGCGAACAGCGCGAGGAAGGCCCCGCTGAGCACGATGTTGAGGATCCAGGCGGCCCGCTTCCGGCGCCGCATGGTGATCGCCAGGAACGCGGTGAACACACCCGAGGCGAAACCGGCCGTCAGCAGGTACGGGGTGAAGAAGTCGTCCTGGTTGTGCCGGCGCACGTCCTGGCCGAGCGAGACCCAGACCGCGCTGAGGAAGTTGATGAAGGCGACGGTGCGCAGATACCAGACGGCGAAGGCGGCGGCCCGCCGGGAGGCCCCGGTGGACCGCCGCCCCTCCTCACCCGGACGTCCCGGTTCGGCCTGCTGCGGAACGGCATTTCGGGCATCTCCCATGGGGCAGGATCATATGGGGGCCGCTCAGGCGAACCGCACTTTTCCGCCGGGAGTTCACGCGAACCGGAACTACTCCTTCTCCTCCTCCGGTTCCTTCTCCTCCTCCGGTTCCTTCTCCTCCTCCGGCTCCTTCTCGTCCCCGGGCTTCTCGGGAAGCTCCGCGGCCAGCGCCGCCGCGGCCCGCACCAGCGGCAGGGCGAGCAGCGCCCCGGCGCCCTCGCCGACCTTCACCCCCTGCTCCAGCAGCGGCTCCAGGGCCATCCGGTCCAGTGCCTTCGCCTGCCCCGGCTCCCCGCTGGCGTGCCCGGCCAGCCACCAGTCCGGCGCCCGGAACGCGACCCGCTGCGCGACCAGGGCGCACGCGGCGGCCACCACTCCGTCGAGGATCACCGGCAGCTTCCGCACCGCGCACTGCAGCAGGAACCCGGTCATCGCCGCGAGGTCCGCCCCGCCCACGGTCGCCAGCAGCTGCAGCTGGTCCCCGAGCACCGGCCGCGCCCGCCGGAGCGCGTCCCGGATCGCCGCGCACTTGCGCATCCACGCCAGGTCGTCGATGGCGAGCCCGCCCCGCCCGGTCACCACCGACGCGTCGGTCCCGCACAGCGCCGCGATCAGCACCGCCGCGGCGGTGGTCCCGCCGACGCTGATGTCGCCGAGCACCACCATGTCCGTGCCGGAGTCGGCCTCCTCGTCGGCGACGGCGACGCCCGCGCGCAGCGCCGCCTCGGCCTCTTCCAGGGTGAGCGCGTCCTCGATGTCGATACGGCCGCTGCCGCGCCGCACCCGGTGCCGTACGACGTCCTCCGGGAAGGCGTCCGGCGCGCAGTCCAGAGCCATGTCCACGACTCGTACGGGCACCTCCTGACGCCGCGCGAGCACGGACACCGGGCTCGCGCCCTCCAGCACGGCCCGCACCAGCCGCTCCGCGCTGCTGGCGGGACGCGCCGAGACGCCCAGCTCGGCGATGCCGTGGTCACCGGCGAAGAGGATCACCTTCGGCCGCTCCACGGTCCGTACCGGTACGGCACTCTGCGCGGCGGCCAGCCACTCGCCCAGCTCGTCGAGGCGGCCCAGCGCCCCGGGCGGCACGATCTGGCGCTCTCGCCGGGCCTCGGCGTCACGACGCACGCCCCCGTCCGGGCGCTCGATCAGATCGGTGAAGTCGTCCAGATTAAGCCTGCTCATTCGCCGAACAGTACCGCCAGAGAACGAACGCTTCCGCGTCACATGGCCACCACGCCCCCACGACGTCATTGCGCCCGGGATCCGGATCCCATACGTTCCGGTCTGCTGTCCGGTTTGTTGCGGAATGTCGCCCAGGGAGCCGCCATGCCGACCTCGTCCTTCACGCCTACGCCCCTACCCCGGTCCTCCGACCCGTTCCTCGAACCACGCCGCGAGGACTGCCCCTGGTGCGGCTCCGCACGGCTGCGCACCCGGGTGCGCGCGAGCGACCCCCTGCGGCACCGGCCGGGCCGGTTCGTCCTCGACGAGTGCCGCGACTGCGCCCACGTCTTCCAGAACCCCCGGCTCACGGCGGAAGGGTTCACCTTCTTCCACCGGGACTTCTACGAACGGCAGTTGGAGGAGTTCACCGCCCGCGTCCGGTCCGCCCGCGCGGTCCGCCGGCGGCACCGGGTCACCGCCTGGCGGCTGTCGGCGCTGGCCGAGGCGGAGAGCTGGCTGGACGTGGGCACGGGTCACGCCCGCTTCCCCGAGGCGGCGAAGGAGTTCTTCCCGTACACGAGCTTCGACGGCCTGGACCCGACGGCCCGGGTGCAGCAGGCCCAGCTGGAGGAACGGGTCGAGGAGGCCCACCGCGGTTACCTCGCCACACCCGGCATGACGGCCCGGCTGCGCGGCCGCTACGACGTGGTCAGCATGTTCCGCCATCTGGAGCACACGCCCGACCCGCGCGCCGAACTCCGCGCCGCCCTGACGGCCCTGCGGCCCGGCGGCCACCTCGTCGTGGAAGTCGCCGATCCGCGCTGCGCGTTCGCCGCCCTGCTGGGCAGATGGTGGCTCCCGTACGGTCAGCCCCGCCACCTGCACCTGCTGCCCCTGCGCAACCTGCGCGCCGAGCTGGAGACCCTGGGCTGCACGATCCTCGTGACCGACCGCAAACACCCGCATGTGCCCTACGACCTGTCGGCCGCGGTCGTCCTGGCCGTCGCCAAGGCCCCGCTACTGAGAGCCGCCGCCGCGCCCGCCCGGCTGTCGGCCTCGGCCCTGGACCACGTCCTGGCCCCCCTCCTCCGCCGCACACCGTTCTCCAACGCGTACCGGCTCGTGGCACGCAAGGACAGAGGCTGACGACGGCACGTCGGGGTGCTGGTCGCGCACTTCCACGCAGCAGCCTGCAGCCGGCCGTACCTCTGGGCCGGCGCCAACCCGGGCAGCGGCACCCGTCCCGCCGCAGCCTGCGTCCAGTCGTGTCGCTGGGCCGGCGCCAACCCCGCAACCGCGCTCATCCTGCCGCAGCTGCGGGTTGTCGTGCCGCGGGGTGGCAACCACCTGGCAGCGGCGGTCGATTCTTCGTGGCGGGGGGCAGTCGTGTCGCTGGGGCGGTGTCAACCGGGCAGCGGCGCCCGTCCTGCCGCAGTTGCGGGTTGTCGTGGCGTGGGGTGGCAACTACCCGGCAGCGGCGGTCGATTCTTCGTGGCGGGGGGCAGTCGTGTCGCTGGGGCGGTGTCAACCGGGCAGCGGCGCCCGTCCTGCCGCAGTTGCGGGCTGTCGCGCCGCTGGGTGGCAACCACCCGGCAGCGGCGCTCATTTCGCCGTAGCAGGGGGCAGGCGGGCCGCTGGGGCGGCGCCCGCCCGGCAGCGGTGCTCCCGTCGTCGTGGCTGCGGGCTGTCGTGCAGCCGGCCCAGCGCCCGCCGTACCCGCTCAGCCCAGCTGCGGGCAGTCGTGCCGCCAGGGGCGGCAAGCGCCCCCGGCCGGAACCAGTGCGGGGCGCCGCTCATCCCCTGAGCACCAACGCCTGCCCCGCCACCACCAGCAGTACCTGCTCGCACTCCGCGCCGAACGCCGCGTTCAGGCGTCCGAGTTCGTCCCGGTACCGGCGGCCGGAGGCGGTCGCGGGCACGATCCCCGAGCCGACCTCGTTCGACACGGCCACCACCGTCCGCCGTGTACAGCGCACGGCCTCGGTCAGCTCCCGCACCCGCTCCCGCAGGGACTTCTCACCCCCGCCCGCCCACTCCGCGTCGTCCCACGCCCCCACCGAGTCCATGGCATCCGTCAGCCACAGCGACAGGCAGTCGATCAGCAGCGGCGGCCCGTCCTCGCCCAGCAGCGGCACCAGGTCCGTCGTCTCCGCCGTACGCCACGATCCCGGCCGCCGCTCCCGGTGCGCGGCCACCCGCTCGGCCCACTCGGTGTCCCCTTCCCGCGTCCCGCCGGTCGCCACGTACCGCACGTCCGGGAAGGACTCCAGGCGCCGCTCGGCCTCCACCGACTTGCCCGAGCGCGCCCCGCCCAGCACCAGTGTCCGGCGCGGCACGTCCGGCACGTCCTCGTACGCGCCGACCGCCAGCGTCGTACCGTCCGGCACCGCCCGCGCCCCGGCCGCCGCCAGCCGGCGCCGCAACTCCGCGCCGGGCGGCACATCGTGGTCGAGGTGGACGGCCAGCACGTCCGTCGTCGGCCCGGCCGAACCCACCGCCCGCAGACGTGCCAGCGCGTCCGGGCGGCCGACGACGTCCGCGAGGACCATGTCGTACGACTCCGCCGTCGCCTCCTCCAGGCCCGCCGGCGCCCCGCCCGGCGGCAGATACAGCAGCCGCTGCCCCTCCGGCCCGGTCACCGCGTACCCGGTGCCGCCCGCGTCCATCGCCACGGCCCGCACCCGATGCCCCGTCAGCAGCGCCAACTCACGCCCGTCCGGCACCCGCCCGGGCTGCGGCAGCCCCGCCGGCACCTCCACCGCGGGCCCGTCGTGCGGATGCGACAGCAGCACCTGCCGTACCCCGCCCAGCGAATGCCCCGCCCGCGCCGCCGCGAACGCCGCGCCCGGCGTCAGGTCGAGCAGCAGCGCCCCGTCCACCAGCACGGCGGTGGCGGCCCGCGCATCGGGCCCGAGCGCCGCCGCACAGGCGGCACAGGGGCAGTCGGGACGGGGCAGTCCGGCCGGGGCGCCGGTACCGAGCAGAGTCACTTCCACGAATCGATTTTCGCCTGTCCGATCACATCGTGCGCTTCCGGCTAGTCTTCCAGCAGTGTTGGATCGAAGGAGGCCCACATGACGGCATGGACGTGGCGGTTCGAGAAAGCCGACGGGACGGAGGTCCAGCCCGCGGTGCAGCCCGAGGAGTTCACCACGCAGGGGGATGCCGAGTCCTGGATCGGCGAGCACTGGAAGGCACTCCTGGAGGGCGGCGCCGACCAGGTGCGGCTGTTCGAGGAGAACACCGAGATCTACGGGCCGATGAGCCTGCACGCCGACGCGGCCTAGCCGGTGCGGAGGGGTGCGGCCCCGCGGTCGTAGGGGCGTACCCCTCGTCACTGCTCGCCCAGTGTCACCTCCACCGTCTTCTCGGCGCCGCCGCGCTGGTAGGTCACCGACGTCTTCTGGCCCGGCCTGTCCGCCGCCAGCGCCACGGAGAGGGAGGTGATGGTGGAGATCGGCCGGTCACCCAGCTTGGTGATGATGTCGCCCGCGCGCAGGCCCGCCCTGTCCGCCGCGCCGCCGCGCCTGACGCTGACCACCGCCACCCCGGCGGGCTGGTAGCTGTTGTCCACGACCGTCCGCGCGGTGATGCCCAGCGCGGCCCGCCCGGAGTCGACCACCCTGCCCTGCTTGACGATCTGCCCCGCGATCGTCTGCACCAACGACGCCGGGATGGCGAACCCGATGCCGGGCGCCGCGCTGCCCCCGAGCTGCGGGTCGGCGGCGGCGAGCGTCGGGATGCCGATGACCTGCCCGGCGAGATTGACCAGCGCGCCGCCGCTGTTGCCCGGGTTGATGGCGGCCGAGGTCTGCACCATGTTCGCGAGGGTCGCGCCCGTACCCCCGCCGGGAGCCTCGCTGACCGTCCGCCCGGTCGCGGAGACGATGCCCTGGGTCACGCTGGACGCCAGCCCGAGAGGCGAGCCCATGGCCAGCACGATCTGGCCGACCTCCACCTTCTCGGAGTCGCCGAACACCGCGGGCCGCAGCCCGGCCGGCACCTTGTCCAGCTTGATCACGGCCAGGTCCTGCTGGGGGTAGGAGGCCACCAGGCTCGCGGTGAGCGGCGCCTCACTGTTGGCCGTGGTCACCTTGAAGGTCTTCTCCGACCCGACCACGTGCGCGTTGGTGACGAGGTGTCCCTTGCCGTCGTACACGATCCCGGAGCCCAGCTCGCTGCTCGCCTGGATCTGTACGACCGACGGCAGGACCTCCTTGATGACCTTCTGGTACTGATTCTGCAGAGCACTCGCGGCCGTCGGCACCTGCGCCCGCGCGGTCGTCGCGGTGTCCTGCCGGGCCTCGTGGCCGGCGGTCGTACAGCTCGCTGCCGCACAGCACAGCAGTGCCACCGCGGCGGCGACCCTCCGCGGGGCACGGATCGGGGAAGCGTCCATGCCTACGAGTCTCACCGCGGGCTGATCACCCGGCCCGCCAGGTTGGCCCGAACGGTCTCAGCCCCGTACGCCGCACAGGTGCAGCAGCGCCGCCACCCTGCGGTAGGGGTCCGTGCGCCCGGCCCGCTCCTCGACCGCGAGCAGCGTCTGCAGATCCCCGGGGATCTCCGCGTCGTCCGCCGCCGTGTCCGTGAACACCCGGACGCCGTACCAGGCGTGCAGCGGGGCCGCGATCCCGGCGAGCGTGGCGGTGAGGGAGGCCAGCCGGTCGGCCCGTACATCCAGGCCGAGACGGTTGTGGTAGGCGGTGGTGTCGAAGGCGGACAGGGCGCCCGCCCAGTCACCGGACAGGCCCGGCCGCATGGCGAGCGCGTCGCCGTTGCGGACGAGCAGGGAGAGCAGTCCGCCGGGGGCCAGCATCCGTGCCAGGCCCGCCACCAGCGGGTCGGGCTCCTCGACGTACATCAGCACCCCGTGGCACAGCACCACGTCGAAGCTGCCCGGCAGGAAGTGCACACCGGTGTCCCGCCCGTCGCCCTGCACCAGCCGGACCCGCTCCCGGATGCCCTCCGGCTGCGCGGCCAGCGCCTCACGCGCGGCGGCGATCATCGTCGCGTCCTGCTCGACCCCCGTCACCTGGTGGCCGAGCCGGGCCAGCCGCAGCGCCTGCGTGCCCTGGCCCATCCCCACATCGAGCACCCGCAGCCGCTGCCCGACCGGGAACCGCGCGGATATCTGCTCGTCCAGCTGGCGGGCCACCAGCTCCTGGCGTACGACATCACGCAGCCTGCCCAGCTTGTTCAGCCACGCCTCGGCCGCGTCCTCGGTGAAGGCGTCAGCGCTCAGGGCCGCTCTCCGCGCTTGACCTGCGGCTTCGGCAGCCGGAGCCGGCGCATCTGGAGGGAGCGCATCAGGGCGTAGGCGACGGCGCCACGCGTCCTGTCGTCCGGGAAGCGCTCCTTGAGCCGCTTGTTCAGCCGGAAGCCGCTGAACGCCGCGTCCGCCACGATCAGCACGATCACCACGAGCCACAGCAGCAGCGCGATCGACTGGATCGCCGGCACCCGCACCACGCTCAGCACGAGGATCACCACGGCGAGCGGGAGGAAGAACTCCGCCACGTTGAACCGCGAGTCCACCCAGTCGCGGGCGAACTTGCGGACCGGGCCCTTGTGGGTGGCCGGCAGATAGCGCTCGTCCCCGGTGGCCAGCGCCTTGCGCTGCCGCTCCAGGGCCTGGCGCCGCTCCTCGCGCTGGCGCTTCGCGGCCTCCTTGCGGTTGGTGGGCGTGTGGGCCACGCTGCGCCGCTGGGACTGGGCCTCACTGCGCTTGGGCGTGGGCCTGCCCTTCGGGGCCTGCGGGTCACGGGGCTGCTTGGAGAGGTTCACCTGCGCCTTGTCGGCGGTCGGGGCCTTCTCGTCCTTGGCACGGCTACGGAACACAAAACCCAAGGGTACGGGCTTCACCGGCATGGACCCCAGCCCGCCGGGGAACGATCCCGCAACACCGGACGTCTGTAGGGGGACAGAGGGGACGTTCCGGTGGGGGTCGGTGGGGGATCACCTACTCCTCACGCCGGAGGGGTACCGTCCGCAGTCGTCCTCGGGGATGAGCGCATCCGTCCCCGAACAGTGCGGTAATGGAGTCAGGGCCCGTACTGTGGGTCCTGTCGCAGGATCTGTGAGCTGGAGTCCGTCAGAAGGGGGCGCGCGAAGCCCATGAGCGGTGTCATGAAGCGTATGGGGATGATCTTCCGCGCGAAGGCGAACAAGGCCCTTGACCGGGCCGAGGACCCGCGCGAGACCCTCGATTACTCGTACCAGAAGCAGCTGGAGCTGCTGCAGAAGGTCCGCCGCGGCGTCGCCGACGTGGCGACCAGCCGCAAGCGCCTGGAACTCCAGCTCAACCAGTTGCAGCAGCAGTCCACCAAGCTGGAGGACCAGGGCCGCAAGGCGCTCGCGCTCGGCCGCGAGGACCTGGCCCGCGAGGCGCTGTCCCGGCGCGCCGCGCTCCAGCAGCAGGTCACCGATCTCGAGACGCAGCACGCCACCCTCCAGGGCGAGGAGGAGAAGCTCACCCTCGCGGCCCAGCGCCTGCAGGCCAAGGTGGACGCCTTCCGTACGAAGAAGGAGACCATCAAGGCCACCTACACCGCCGCCCAGGCCCAGACCCGGATCGGCGAGGCCTTCACCGGTATCTCCGAGGAGATGGGCGACGTCGGCCTGGCCATCCAGCGCGCCGAGGACAAGACCGCCCAGCTGCAGGCCCGGGCCGGCGCCATCGACGAGCTGCTCGCCTCCGGCGCCCTGGACGACCCGACCGGAATGGCGAAGGACGACATCGCCGCCGAGCTGGACCGGATCTCCGGTGGTACGGATGTAGAGCTGGAACTGCAGCGCATGAAGGCCGAGCTGGCCGGGGGCTCCCCGCAGCAGGCCATCGAGGGCGGCACCGGGCAGGGGCAGTCCCAGCAGCAGCCGCAGGACACCCCGCGCTTCGACAAGCAGTAGTCCGGCGCCGGGACCCGAGCCGAGGAGGCCGACGTGATCGTACGGATCATGGGGGAGGGCCAGGTGAAGCTGGACGACTCCCACGTCGTCGAGCTGAACAAGCTGGACGACGAGCTGCTGGCCGAGATGGAGAGCGGCGACGAGGCGGGCTTCCACCGCACACTCGGCGCCCTCCTCGACTCCGTCCGCCGTCTGGGCACGCCGCTTCCCGACGACGCGCTGGAACCTTCGGAGCTGATCCTTCCGTCGGCGGACGCGTCATTGGCGGAGGTCAGGGAGATGCTGAGCGACGACGGGCTGATTCCGGGTTAGCGCCGACGGGCGCAGCGTGCCCGCGTAGCTGCGGGCAGTCGTGCCGCCGGGGGCGGCACGGGTGGGCGCAGCGGCACCCCGCGAGCACGCGCGGGCGACAACACACCTCGTCGCCCAGCGGCAGCACCCCGTACCCCGCCGGCACCGGTGAGCGGATCCCCCGCCCGGCTGCGGCACAGGGCGGCTTGCGGGCCCCCGTACTGTTCCATGGGTGAGCACTCTCGAACGCGCCCGGTGCAGCCTCAGGGCCCACCCCCTGGCGCTGGACGCGTCCATCGCCGCCGGCGTGCTGGTGTGCATGGTCGCCGGATCCTTCGTGGTGCCCCGTGGAGCGCACGGCGTCACCTGGGGCATCCGCACCCCCGACCCCCTCAGCCTCCTCCTCATGCTGCTCGCCGCGGCCGCGCTGGTCTTCCGTCGCCGCGCCCCCAGGACGGTCCTGGCCGTCACCGGTGCCCTCTCCGTGATCGAGTGCGTCACCGGCGACCCCCGCGCCCCGGTCGCGATGTCCGCCGTGGTCGCCCTGTACACCGTCGCCTCGACGACCGACCGCACCACGGCCGTGCGCGTCGGCCTGCTCAGCATGACCGTGCTGACGGCCGCCGCCATGCTCGGCGGCCCGCTGCCCTGGTACGCGCAGGAGAACCTCGGCGTCCTCGCCTGGACCGGCATCGGCGCCACCGCCGGGGACGCCGTACGCAGCCGCCGCGCGGTCGTCCAGGCCATCCGGGAGCGCGCCGAACGCGCCGAACGCACCCGCGAGGAGGAGGCCCGCCGCCGGGTCGCCGAGGAGCGGCTGCGCATTGCCCGTGATCTGCACGACGTCGTCGCCCATCACATCGCCCTCGTGAACGTCCAGGCAGGGGTCGCGGCCCATGTCATGGACAAGCGGCCCGACCAGGCCAAGGAGGCCCTGGCCCACGTCCGCCAGGCCAGCCGCTCGGCGCTGGAGGAACTGCGCGCCACCGTCGGGCTGCTCCGCCAGTCCGGTGACCCCGAGGCCCCGACCGAGCCCGCCGGCGGCCTCGGCCGGCTGGACGAGCTGGCCGACACCTTCCGCAACGCCGGCCTGCCGGTGGAGGTGGCCCGCGCCGACCAGGGCACCGAACTGCCCGCCGCCGTCGACCTGGCCGCCTACCGGATCGTGCAGGAGGCCCTGACCAACGTGCAGAAGCACGCCGGACCGCAGGCCAAGGCCGAGGTCAGCGTCGTACGGGTGGGGACGGACATCGAGGTCACCGTGCTGGACGACGGCGCGGGCGCGGCCGGTGTGCCCGGGGCCGGCGGCGGGCACGGACTGCTCGGCATGCGCGAGCGGGTCACCGCCCTCGGCGGCACCCTCACCACCGGGCCCCGCTACGGCGGCGGCTTCCGCGTCCATGCGATCCTGCCCCTCAAGACCCGTACGGAGACCCGCACAGACGCGTACTGAGATCCGTAGGGATCCGTACGGAGATCCGCAGAGACCCGTACGGAGACCCGTACGACGGCCCCCGGGGGAGCCCGCATGACGATCCGTGTCCTGCTCGCCGACGACCAGGCACTGCTGCGCAGCGCGTTCCGGGTGCTGGTCGACTCCGAGCCGGACATGGAGGTGGTCGGGGAGGCCTCCGACGGGGCCGAAGCGGTGCGGCTGGCGAAGGAGCGGGCCGCCGACATCGTCCTCATGGACATCCGGATGCCCGGCACGGACGGGCTCGCCGCCACCCGGCTGATCTGCGCCGATCCCGCGCTGGCCGAGGTCCGCGTGGTCATCCTGACCACCTTCGAGGTGGACGACTACGTGGTCCAGGCGCTGCGGGCGGGCGCCTCCGGCTTCCTCGGCAAGGGCAGCGAGCCGGAGGAGCTGCTGAACGCCATCCGGGTCGCGGCCGGGGGTGAGGCCCTGCTGTCCCCCGCCGCCACCAAGGGGCTGATCGCCCGTTTCCTCGCCCAGGGCGACGGCGACGACGGCCGTGACCCCGCCCGCTCCGACCGGCTCGGGGCGCTCACCGGGCGGGAGCGCGAGGTACTGGTCCAGGTCGCCGGCGGCCACTCCAACGACGAGATCGCCGAACGCCTCGCTGTGAGTCCGCTGACGGTGAAGACGCACGTCAACAGGGCCATGGCGAAGCTGGGCGCGCGCGACCGGGCGCAGCTCGTGGTGATCGCGTACGAGTCGGGGCTGGTACGTCCGAGGACGGACTGATCTCCACCCGGGCGTACTGCGAGTCTCCACCCTGTGGACGGCCCGGTGTCCCTGACCGGGATCGACGGGCAGCGCGCGGCCACCGTCACGGCCAGGCCGACCGGTGACAACACGGGCCCGATCAGCACCGAGCTCCAGTCGAAGATCAAGGCGCTGAAGCTCCCGGCGGGCGCGAAGGCCGAGATCGGCGGCGTGACGTCGGACCAGAGCGACGCGTTCAAGAACCTGGGCCTGGCCATGCCGGCGGCGATCGCGATCGTCTTCATGCTGCTGGTGGCGACCTTCCGCTCGCTGGTCCAGCCGCTGATCCTGCTGGTGTCGATCCCGTTCGCGGCGACCGGCGCGATCGGCCTGCTGGTCGCCACCGGCACCCCGATGGGTGTCCCGGCGATGATCGGCATGCTGATGCTGATGCTGATCGGCATCGTGGTGACCAACGCGATCGTGCTGATCGACCTGATCAACCAGTACCGCAGGCAGGGTCACGGCGTGGTGGAAGCCGTCGTCGAGGGCGGCCGCCACCGCCTCCGCCTGATCCTGATGACGGCGCTGGCGACGATCTTCGCCCTGCTCCCGATGGCCCTGGGCGTCACCGGCGAGGGCGGCTTCATCGCCCAGCCCCTCGCGGTGGTCGTCATCGGCGGCCTGATCACGTCCACCCTGCTGACGCTCCTGCTGGTGCCGACGCTCTACGCGATGCTGGAGCTCCGCGAGGAGCGGCGCGCGAAGAAGCGGGCGGCCGGGCGAGAGACGAAGGCGGAGAAGGTCCTGGAGCCGGCGGCGTCTGACGGCACGGCAAAGGGCCGGGTCTCGTCGACGAGACCCGGCCCTTTCGTGCGCCCTAGGGAAGCGCCAGCATCCGCTCCAGCGCCAGCTTGGCGAACGCCTCGGTCTCCTTGTCGACCTCGATCCGGTTGACCAGGTTGCCCTCGGCCAGGGACTCCAGGGCCCAGACCAGGTGGGGCAGGTCGATGCGGTTCATGGTCGAGCAGAAGCAGACCGTCTTGTCGAGGAAGACGATCTCCTTGCCCTCGGGCGCGAAACGGTTCGCCAGGCGGCGGACCAGGTTCAGCTCGGTGCCGATGGCCCACTTGGAACCGGCGGGCGCGGCCTCCAGGGCCTTGATGATGTACTCCGTCGAGCCGACGTAGTCGGCCGCGGCCACGACCTCGTGCTTGCACTCCGGGTGGACGAGGACGTTGACGCCCGGGATGCGCTCGCGCACGTCGTTGACCGAGTCCAGCGAGAAACGGCCGTGCACCGAGCAGTGGCCGCGCCACAGGATCATCTTGGCCGAACGCAGCTCCTCCGCCGTCAGGCCGCCGTTCGGCTTGTGCGGGTTGTAGACCACGCAGTCGTCCAGGGACATGCCCATGTCCCGGACGGCGGTGTTGCGGCCGAGGTGCTGGTCGGGCAGGAAGAGCACCTTCTCGCCCTGCCCGAAGGCCCAGTCCAGGGCGCGCTTGGCGTTGGAGGAGGTGCAGATCGTGCCGCCGTGCTTGCCGGTGAAGGCCTTGATGTCGGCGGAGGAGTTCATGTACGAGACCGGCACGACCTGCTCGGCCACGCCCGCCTCGGTCAGCACGTCCCAGCACTCCGCGACCTGCTCGGCCGTCGCCATGTCGGCCATGGAGCAGCCGGCGGCGAGGTCGGGCAGGACGACCTTCTGGTCGGCGGAGGTGAGGATGTCCGCCGACTCGGCCATGAAGTGCACACCGCAGAACACGATGTACTCGGCCTCCGGGCGCGCGGCCGCGTCCCGGGCCAGCTTGAAGGAGTCGCCCGTGACGTCGGCGAACTGGATGACCTCGTCGCGCTGGTAGTGGTGGCCGAGCACGAAGACCTTGTCGCCGAGCTTTTCCTTGGCCGCGCGGGCGCGCGCGACCAGGTCCGGGTCGGACGGCGAGGGCAGGTCACCGGGGCACTCGACGCCCCGCTCGCTCTTCGGGTCGGCCTCACGGCCGAGCAGCAGCAGGGCGAGCGGAGTCGGCTGCACGTCGAGTTCCGGGGTCTGGGCGGTGGTCACGACACGCACCCTTTCTACTTTTCGTCTAACTGACGCTATCTATCATAACTGGTTCACGTCACTTTGACGATGGCCATAGCGTCGATGTGACGTGAATCCCGCGGCTCCCTCTTCGGGCCGCTGTCGGCCTTCCCGGCCATGTGCGAGCATGAAGACGGAAGCAAAAACGCGACAACGTGACTGCCCGGCCCGGAATGAATCCGCGGAAGCGCCGGTTGCACTCGTCGGCAAGCAGTCTCCGTACAACCCGGGAGAGATGTAGATGTCCGTATCGGACGAGACCACCACCGTCACCGACGGCATCATCCTGACCGACGCCGCCGCGGCCAAGGTCAAGGCCCTGCTCGACCAGGAAGGCCGCGACGACCTCGCGCTGCGTGTCGCCGTCCAGCCCGGCGGCTGCTCCGGCCTGCGCTACCAGCTCTTCTTCGACGAGCGCTCGCTCGACGGCGACGTGGAGAAGGACTTCGGCGGCGTCAAGGTCGTCACGGACCGCATGAGCGCTCCGTACCTGGGCGGCGCGACCGTCGACTTCGTGGACACGATCGAGAAGCAGGGCTTCACGATCGACAACCCGAACGCGACCGGCTCCTGCGCCTGCGGCGACTCCTTCAGCTGAGCCGACGGCCCCACACGGCCCGAGGATGTGAGAGAGGCGGCGGCCCCCTGCGAGGGGGCCGCCGCCTTCGTCGTGTCCCCGGGAGGCTAGCGGGCCTGTGCCGAGAGGTCCGGCCGGAGGGCGCCCGGCTTGGCCTGGGGGATCCGGCTGCCGTCGGCGCCGACCACCGCCCGTCCGTCCAGCGGCGCAGCCAGCCGTACGGTCTTCACGTACTCCTTGGCGATCAGCACGCACACCTTGTCCGGCCACGGGTGCTCGGTGACGGTCACGGTCACCCGCTCGCCGCTCTCCTTCGCCGCCACCGTGTAGTCGGCGCACACCCCGCCGTAGAAGCTCACGGTCAGGACCCGGCCCTCGGCCATGTAGCCGGTCACCTTCACACTCCGGGACGCCGCGGACGCGGTGGGCGCCGAGGGCGTGGCCGCCGACGCCAGGTAGCGGGGGTCGACCGCCGGGTACGACACCGTCGACGCGCCCTGGCCGGCCGGCCCCCGCACCTCGAACAGCCAGGACGGCACGAGCGTCTGCCGCCCGGCGACGGAGTGCGCGGCCAGCCCGAACACCGCCTTCTCCACGGTGACCGTGTCCCTTCCCGCGTCGGCCCCCAGCTTCGGCGCGACCGCGGACGCGCCCGCGGCCGCGCCGCACGGCTGCTCCAGCCGGTCCTTCAACGGCACCGGACTGGCGCAGCCGCCGATCCCCATGCGGTGGTCGCTCCTCGGCGCCGCGTTCATCAGCTTCAGCGTCTTCGCGGCGCTCAGCACCGGATACGTGTCGCCCTTCGCCGGCGCGCCGAGCAGCCCGTGCCCGCCGACCAGCTCGCCCCGCTGGTCCACGGTCAGGCCGGTCGTCCAGCCGTACGTCGGCAGCCCGCCGACCACCGGGTCGGCGTTCACGACCCTCTGGCTCCCCATGACCTGGCTCGCGTCGATCTTCGCGTCGTCCAGCCCCGCCGCCTTCAGCACCGGCGCGGCCGCCTCGGTCGCCTTCCGCACGCTCACCGGGGCGCCGGTCGGGCCCATCGGGTCGTGCGTGCACAGGACGCCCTTCCTGCAGTCGTCGGTGCCCGGCGCGTACCGGCTGAACGTCCAGCTGCCCGGGGCGTCCCGGTTCACCGTCAGGCTCGGCCCGGTGCCGTCCTTGCCGCCGACCCGCCAGATGCGGCCCTCGGCCACCGGCGTGCCGTCGATGCCCAGCGCCCTGGCCAGCCGGGCCACCGCGTCCTTGCCGACCTCGCCCTTCGGCACGTACACCGGCGCGGAGCCGGGTCCGGCCGGCAGCCCGCCCCGGGCGACGTACGTGGCGCCG
This sequence comes from Streptomyces barringtoniae, assembly GCF_020819595.1. Classification (GTDB taxonomy): domain Bacteria; phylum Actinomycetota; class Actinomycetes; order Streptomycetales; family Streptomycetaceae; genus Streptomyces; species Streptomyces barringtoniae. Next base: position 4,713 of record NZ_JAJHNP010000006.1, on the reverse strand, counting down.
TACGGGTCCGGCTCGCCCGGGGCGATGCCGCCCGTGCCGGTCCAGCCGTCCAGCCGGAGCGGCGGGGGAGTGGCGCCGGAGTCGGCCGTGCCCCCTGCGCCCGTACGGCCGCCGGTGTCGCTGCTCGCCGCGAGGTAGGCGCCACCGCCGCCGACCAGCAGCACGGCGGCGGCGACGGAGACGACGGCGAGCCGCGACCGCCGCCGGCCGGCCGGCCCGTCCTCCGCGTCGTCGGCACCCTCCGCCGCGGCGGGCACCGGCTCGGGCTTCCCCGAGCCCTCGACACCCTCCTGGCTCCCGGTGTTCCCGGCGCTCTCGGTGTTCTGGGCGCTCTCGTTGCTCTCGGCGTTCTCCACGCTCTCGGCGTGCTCGGAGCCCTCGGAGCCCTCGGGGCGCTCGCGGTTCTCGGGTCGCTCGGTGTTCACCGCATCGCTCCTCGCTGGTCGTATCCCGCATCCCCTACCTGGGGGACGGCGATGGGACGCGGGAGGGGAGCGTGCGGTTCCCTGCCGAATGCGCCCCGCGTGTCAGTCGCCGTAGTCGGACATCGCGTCCAGCAGCCGCGCGGAACGCGTCGGTACGGTCACCCCGTGGATCAGCGACGGCGGCACCGGCCGGGGCTCGGGGTGCTCGGGGACCGCCCAGTGCGGAGCCATCCGGGCGCAGTCGCCGCGCAGCGCGGCGAGGTCGCCCTCCAGGTCACTCCCGAGGTCGGCGGGGGCGGTGTGGCGGAACTTGAGGTTCGTCATGACCGCACGGTAGGCCTGCTCCGGGTCGCGAAGAAAGATCTACTATCGGGTAGTTTCGCCAGCTACAGCGTGAGCGGCCGAGCGGGTAGCGTGAACTGTCAACCCAGCCTCCCGCAGGAGAGTCCCCGTCGTGCGCATCGCAGTCACCGGCTCCATCGCCACCGACCACCTCATGACCTTCCCCGGCCGCTTCGCCGACCAGTTCGTCGCGGACCAGCTGCACACGGTTTCGCTCTCCTTCCTCGTCGACAACCTGGACGTCCGCCGGGGCGGCGTCGCCGCCAACATCGCCTTCGGCATGGGCCAGCTCGGCACCAGGCCGATCCTGGTCGGTGCCGCCGGCTTCGACTTCGACGAGTACCGGGCCTGGCTCGACCGGCACGGCGTGGACACCGACTCGGTCCGGATCTCCGAGACCCTGCACACCGCCCGCTTCGTGTGCACCACCGACGCCGACCACAACCAGATCGGCTCGTTCTACACGGGCGCGATGAGCGAGGCCCGACTCATCGAGCTGAAGACCGTCGCCGACCGCGTGGGCGGCCTGGACCTGGTCCTCATCGGCGCCGACGACCCGGAGGCGATGCTCCGCCACACCGAGGAGTGCCGCTCCCGCGCGATCCCCTTCGCCGCCGACTTCTCCCAGCAGATCGCCCGGATGGACGGCGAGGAGATCCGGGTGCTGCTGGACGGGGCGACGTACCTGTTCTCCAACGAGTACGAGAAGGGCCTCATCGAGACCAAGACCGGCTGGAGCGACGCCGAGATCCTCGGCAAGGTCGGCCACCGCGTCACCACGCTCGGCTCGCGCGGCGTACGCATCGAGCGGGTCGGCGAGGACCCGATCGAGGTCGGCGTCCCCGAGGAGGAGCGCAAGGCCGACCCCACGGGCGTCGGCGACGCCTTCCGCGCGGGCTTCCTGTCGGGGCTGGCCTGGGGCGTCTCGCACGAACGGGCCGCTCAGGTGGGCTGCATGCTGGCGACGCTCGTGATCGAGACGGTGGGCACGCAGGAGTACCGGCTGCGGCGCGGGCACTTCATGGACCGGTTCGTGAAGGCGTACGGGGACGAGGCCGGGGAGGAAGTGCGGGCTCACCTCGGCTGAGGCCGGCTCGACCACTGGTCCGCCTCGGCTTCGCCGTTGCCGACTGCGGGTGCGTGGGGGCAGAGTGTTCAGCTCACCCGGCGGACCAGGTACGCCGTACCCCTCTCCGCCGGTTCCTCCCCCACGTACTCCTGCCCCCGCATCTCGCACCACGCCGGAATGTCCAGGCGGGCCGCCTCGTCGTCGGACAGCACCCGCACCGTCCCGCCCACCGGCACGTCACCGAACACCTTCGCCAGCTCGATGACCGGGATCGGGCACCGCTTGCCGAGGGAGTCGACGACCAGTTCCTCGGCATGCAGGGCCGTCTCGGGCGCCGGTGCGCCCAGTTTCTCCCGGATCCCAGCCACCGCCCCCGGCAGCACCTCCAGGAACCGCTCCACGTCCTCCTCGGCCGTCCCCGCCGGCAGGGACACCCGTACGTTCCCCTCGCTCAGCACGCCCATCGCCTTGAGCACATGGCTGGGCGTCAGCGTGCTGCTCGTGCAGGAGGAACCGGAGGAGACGGAGAAGCCCTCCCGGTCCAGCTCGTGCAGCAGCGCCTCGCCGTCGACGTAGAGGCAGGAAAAGGTCACGATCCCGGGCAGCCGGCGACCGGGGTCGCCGACGACCTCCACGTCCGGCACCAGCCGCGGCACCCGCGTCCGGATCCGCTCCGTCAGCTCCCGCAGCCGTACCGCCTCCTGGGCCGCCTCGACCCGCACCGCCCGCAGGGAGGCCACGGCCGCCACGATCGCCGGGAGGTTCTCGAAGCCGGGCGCCCGCCCCGACTCCCGTTCGTCGGCGGCCCCTTGGGCGGCGAACCGCACCCCCTTGCGCACGACGAGCAGCCCGACCCCGGACGGCCCGCCCCATTTGTGCGCGCTGGCCGTGAGCACCGACCAGTGGCCCTCGACCGGCCCCCACCCCAGCGACTGCGCCGCGTCCACCAGCAGCGGCACCCCGGCGGCCCGGCACACCTCGGCCACCTCGGCGACCGGCTGCACGGTCCCCACCTCGTGGTTGGCCGACTGCAGACACGCCAGAGCGGTGTCCGGGCGCAGGGCGCCCGCATAGCCCGACGGCTCCACGGCACCGGCCCGGTTCACCGGCACCCGGGTCACCGTGCCGCCGTCGGCCTCGAACACCTCCGCCGAATGGAGCACGGAGGAGTGTTCGACGGACGACACGATCAGGTGGCGTCCGATCCGGCGCCTACCGGCCAACGCCCCCGCGACGCCCGTGTGTACGGCCCGCGTCCCCGACGAGGTGAACACCACCTCGTCGGCCCGGCAGCCGACGGCTTCGGCAGCCGCCTCCCGGGCGGCGTCCAGCAGCATCCGGGCCCTGCGCCCTTCCCGGTACAGGCGAGCAGGATCGGCCCATCCTTCGTCCAGGGAGGCCAACAGGGCCTGACGGGCCACGGGATGCAGGGGAACGGCGGAGGCGGCGTCGAAGTAGGACACAGGTCAACGGTAGAACCTGGTGAGGGGCAGCGGGCCCAAGGGGCGCGGGGAACTGCGCGAGAACCCGTCAAGCGCCCGCGCCCGCCACTCAAACCCCCACAACCCGAGCTATTGGGCGCCCGTTCCAACCCCAACCGAGTGACAGGCGACGCGTATGCCCCCCTCCCCGCGAACCCCCGGAGGGCGTCGGCTAGGGTTTGGTCCGCATAAACATCCAAACCCCTGCCCGACGCAGGGCGGCGACCGACCAGCGAGAAGAAGGCCGCAGCCGACCGCGCGGGCGAGACTCTCGGGAAGGCGCTACGTGAGTCCCAACGGCTCCGACCGCTCGCCGCGGCGCCCGATGCGGCGGAAGCTGCTGCAGGCACTGACCGCGGGCCTGGTCCTGGCGACCGCAACCGGTTGCACATACAAGGACTTCCCCCGCCTTGGCATGCCCACCCCGACCACGGAAGAGGCTCCGCGGATCCTCTCCCTGTGGCAGGGCTCCTGGGCTGCCGCGCTCGCCGTCGGCGTGCTGGTGTGGGGCCTGATCCTGTGGAGCGCCATGTTCCACCGGCGCAGCCGCACCAAGGTCGAGGTACCTCCGCAGACCCGGTACAACATGCCGATCGAGGCCTTGTACACGGTGGTCCCGATCATCATCATCTCGGTGCTCTTCTACTTCACGGCCCGGGACGAGACGAAGCTCCTCAGCCTCGACAAGAAGCCCGACGTCACGATCAACGTGGTCGGCTTCCAGTGGAGCTGGGGCTTCAACTACATCGAGAACGTCCCCGGCGTCTCCGGCAACGCCAAGACCGACGCGAACCTGAACGCCATTCCGGACCGGTTCAAGAACCAGTTCCCGGCGAACGCCGGTGGTGTCTACGACGTCGGTACGCCGGCCACGCGGAACCCGCAGACCGGCAACCCCGGTCCGACGCTCTGGCTGCCCAAGGGCCAGACCGTCCGCTTCATCCTCACCTCGCGTGACGTCATCCACTCCTTCTGGGTGGTGCCGTTCCTGATGAAGCAGGACGTCATCCCGGGCCACACCAACGCCTTCCAGGTGACCCCGAACCATGAGGGCACCTTCCTCGGCAAGTGCGCCGAGCTCTGCGGCGTCGACCACTCGCGCATGCTGTTCAACGTGAAGGTCGTATCCCCGGCGGCGTACCAGAAGCACCTCCAGGACCTCGCCAAGAAGGGGCAGACCGGTTACATTCCCGCCGGCATCGCGCAGACGAGCCACGAGAAGAACCGGGAGACGAACAACCTGTGAGCATCCTCAACGAACCCCAGGGTGCCGCGGCAGCTGAAGGCGCGTTCGCGGACGAACTGCCGGTCAGGCGCAAGCAGCCCGGCAGTGTCTTGGTGAAGTGGATGACGACCACCGACCACAAGACGATCGGGACGATGTACCTGGTGACGT
>NZ_JAJHNP010000059.1 GCF_020819595.1 Streptomyces barringtoniae | reverse complement strand
TGGGCATGCTGCTGGTGGAGCGGCTGTCGGATGCCCGGAAGAACGGTCACCCGGTGCTGGCGGTCGTGCGGGGTTCGGCGATCAATCAGGATGGTGCGAGTAATGGTCTGACGGCGCCGAACGGTCCCTCCCAGCAGCGGGTGATCCGTCAGGCGCTGGCGAGTGCCGGGCTGTCCGCCGCCGATGTGGATGCGGTGGAGGCGCACGGTACGGGTACGACGCTGGGTGACCCGATCGAGGCGCAGGCGCTGCTCGCGACGTACGGGCAGGAGCGGGCTGAGGACCGGCCGTTGTGGCTGGGCTCGGTGAAGTCGAACATCGGTCACACGCAGGCGGCGGCGGGTGTCGCGGGGATCATCAAGATGGTGATGGCGATGCGGCACGGCGTGCTGCCGCAGACGCTCCACGTCGACGAGCCGACGCCGCACGTCGAATGGTCGGCCGGGGCGGTGGAGCTGCTGACCGAGGCGCGGGAGTGGCCGGAGACCGGCCGTCCCCGCCGGGCCGGTGTGTCGTCCTTCGGTATCAGCGGCACCAACGCCCACACCATCATCGAACAGGCACCCGAGCCGGAGACCGAGACGGTCCCGGACGGCACCCACGAGCTTCCGGTGCTGCCCTACGTGCTGTCGGCCAAGGACACCGACGCCCTCCGCGCCCAGGCCGGCCGGCTGCACGCCCTCGCCCACGAGGACGCCACAGTTCGCGGCACCGACCTCGCCTATTCCCTGGCGACGGGTCGTGCCGCGCTGGAGCAGCGGGCGGTTGTGGTCGCTGGTGATCGTGAGGGATTGCTGGCGGGTCTGGATGCGGTGGCTGGTGGCGGAAGCGCTGCCGGGGTCGTGGCGGGTGTGCCGCAGCCGGGCGGGGTGGCGTTCTTGTTCACCGGTCAGGGCAGTCAGCGGCTGGGGATGGGCCGGGAGCTCTACGACGGCTATCCGGTGTTCGCGGATGCGCTGGACGAGGTGTGTGCTCACCTTGACCATCACCTTCAGGTGCCGCTCCTCGATGTGCTGTTCGGGGACGATGCCGGGCTGATCGACCGGACGGCGTTCACGCAGCCTGCGTTGTTCGCGGTGGAGGTGGCGCTGTTCCGGCTGTTGGAGTCGTGGGGTGTGCGCCCGGACTTCCTCTCCGGTCATTCGATCGGTGAGATCGCGGCGGCGCATTGTGCGGGTGTGCTGTCGCTGGAGGACGCGTGCACGCTGGTGGCGGCGCGTGGCCGTTTGATGCAGGAGTTGCCGTCCGGTGGTGCGATGGTGGCGGTGCAGGCCGCCGAGGACGAGGTGGCGCCGTACCTGACCGATGCCGTGAGTATCGCGGCGGTCAACGGTCCGGTGTCTGTGGTGGTCGCGGGTGACGAGGACGCGGTACTGGAGATCGCGGCCCGTTTCGAGGAACTGGGCCGCAAGACGAAGCGCCTGACGGTCAGTCACGCCTTCCACTCCCCGCACATGGACGGCATGCTGGACGCCTTCCGTGACGTCGTCGAGGGGCTTGCCTTTGCCGCTCCGCGTCTTCCGGTGGTTTCCAACCTCACTGGTTCGGTGGTGGGTGTCGAGGAGATCTGCTCGCCGGAGTTCTGGGTGCGGCATGTGCGGGATGCGGTGCGGTTCCTGGACGGCGTGCGGGTGCTGGAGGCCGAGGGCGTCACGACCTTCGTCGAGCTGGGTCCGGACGGTGTCCTGTCCGCCATGGCGCAGGAGTGCGTCGCCGACGGCGACGACGTGGTGTTCCTCCCTGTGCTCAGGAGGGAGCGTCCCGAGGCGGAAGCGCTGACCGCTGCCCTTGCACAGGCCCATGTCCACGGCCTCCCTGTCGCGTGGGAGACGTTCTTCGCCGGGACCGGTGCTCGCCGTGTCCAGTTGCCCACCTATGCGTTCCAGCGTGAGCGCTACTGGCCCGACACCGCGTCGTTGGTGAGCGGGGACCCGGAGTCGATCGGTCTGGGTGTTGCGGGTCATCCGTTGTTGGGTGCTGCGGTGGCGTTGGCGGACAGTGACGGGTTTTTGTTCACGGGTGTGTTGTCGGCGGGTGTGCAGGGGTGGCTTGCGGATCATGTGGTGCTGGGTGAGGTGGTGTTGCCTGGTACGGCGTTCGTGGAGTTGGCGTTGCATGCTGGTGGGCGTGTGGGGTGTGGGGGTGTCGAGGAGCTGACGTTGGAGGCGCCGTTGGTGCTTCCTGAGGGCGTTGGTGTGCGGGTGCAGTTGTCGGTGGAGGCTGCTGACGGGTCTGGTCGGCGGTCGTTCGGGGTGTTTTCGCGTCGGCGTGATGCGGTGGGTGGTGAGCCGTGGGTGCGGCATGCCACGGGTGTGTTGTCCGTCGTTGCTGATTCCGGTGCCGGCGTGGGTGTGGGGGATCTTGTGGTGTGGCCGCCGGAGGGTGCGGTGGCTGTTGAGGTGGAGGGGTTGTATGGGGAGCTTGCGGAGTCGGGTCTGGGGTATGGGCCGGTGTTCCGTGGGTTGCGGGGTGTGTGGCGGCGTGGGGGTGAGTTGTTCGCCGAGGTGGTGCTGCCGGAGCAGGCTGCTGATGCTGCCGGTGCTTTCGGGCTGCACCCGGCCCTCCTCGACGCCGCCCTCCACGC
>NZ_JAJHNP010000058.1 GCF_020819595.1 Streptomyces barringtoniae | reverse complement strand
AAGGATGTGCGGCGCCTGGACCGGGTGATCATCCGGTTCGCGGGGGACTCGGGTGACGGTATGCAGCTCACGGGTGACAGGTTCACCTCGGAGACGGCGTCGTTCGGCAACGACCTTTCCACCCTGCCCAACTTCCCCGCCGAGATCCGCGCGCCCGCCGGGACCCTGCCGGGCGTGTCGTCGTTCCAGCTCCACTTCGCCGATCATGACATCCTCACCCCGGGTGATGCGCCGAACGTGCTGGTGGCGATGAACCCGGCCGCGCTGAAGGCGAACATCGGTGATCTGCCGCGGGGTGCGGAGATCATCGTCAACACCGACGAGTTCACCAGGCGCGCGCTGCAGAAGGTGGGCTACGAGGCCTCTCCGCTGGAGGACGGCTCGCTGGACGGCTACAGCCTGCACCCGGTGCCGCTGACCACGCTGACGGTTCAGGCGCTGAAGGAGTTCGAGCTGTCCCGCAAGGAGGCCGAGCGCAGCAAGAACATGTTCGCGCTGGGTCTGCTGTCGTGGATGTATCACCGGCCGACGGAGGGGACCGAGAGGTTCCTTGAGTCGAAGTTCGCCAGGAAGCCGGAGATCATGAAGGCGAACATCGCGGCGTTCAGGGCGGGCTGGAACTTCGGTGAGACGACGGAGGACTTCGCCGTCTCCTACGAGGTCGCCCCGGCCGCCGCCGCGTTCCCGACCGGCACCTACCGCAACATCTCCGGCAACCTCGCCCTGGCGTACGGGTTGATCACGGCCTCGCAGCAGGCGGACCTGCCGCTGTTCCTGGGCTCGTACCCGATCACTCCGGCGTCGGACATCCTGCACGAGCTGTCGAAGCACAAGAACTTCGGTGTGCGTACCTTCCAGGCGGAGGACGAGATCGCGGGGATCGGTGCGGCGCTGGGCGCGGCGTTCGGGGGCTCGCTGGCGGTGACGACCACCTCCGGCCCCGGTGTGGCCTTGAAGTCGGAGACGATCGGGCTGGCGGTGTCGTTGGAGCTGCCGCTGCTGGTGGTGGACATCCAGCGCGGCGGCCCGTCGACGGGGCTGCCGACCAAGACGGAGCAGGCGGATCTGCTGCAGGCGATGTTCGGCCGCAACGGTGAGGCACCCGTGCCGATCGTCGCCCCCCGCACCCCGGCGGACTGCTTCGACGCAGTCCTGGAGGCAGCCCGGATCGCGCTGGCCTACCGCACTCCGGTGATGCTGCTGTCGGACGGCTATCTGGCCAACGGCTCGGAGCCGTGGCGGATCCCGGACCTGGAGGAGCTGCCCGACCTCACCGTCCAGTTCGCCTCCGGCCCCAACCACACCCTGGAGGACGGCAGCGAGGTGTTCTGGCCCTACAAACGCGATCCCGAGACGTTGGCGCGGCCGTGGGCTCTGCCGGGCACGCCGGGGCTGGAGCACCGTATCGGCGGGATCGAGAAGCAGGACGGCACCGGGAACATCTCCTACGACCCGGCCAACCACGACTTCATGGTCCGCACCCGCCAGGCCAAGATCGACGGCATCACCGTCCCGGACGTGGAGGTCGACGATCCGCACGGCGCGAGGACGCTGGTGCTGGGCTGGGGCTCGACCTACGGGCCGATCACGGCCGCGGTACGGCGGCTGCGGGCGGCCGGCGAGGACATTGCCCAGGCCCACCTGCGCCACCTCAACCCCTTCCCCGCCAACCTCGGCGAAGTCCTCAACGCTTACGACAAGGTGGTGATCCCCGAGATGAACCTCGGCCAGCTCGCCACCCTCATCCGCGCCAGATACCTCGTCGACGCCCACTCCTACAACCAGGTCAACGGCATGCCGTTCAAGGCGGAACAGCTCGCCACGGCTTTGAAGGAGGCCATCGATGACTGACGCCGGCAACCGGCTGCTGCAACTGGTCCCCAAGGCCGAGGCCAGACAGTCGATGAAGGACTTCAAGTCCGACCAGGAAGTGCGCTGGTGCCCCGGCTGCGGCGACTACGCCATCCTCGCCGCCGTCCAGGGCTTCATGCCCGAACTCGGCCTGGCCAAGGAGAACATCGTCTTCGTCTCCGGCATCGGCTGCTCCTCCCGCTTCCCGTACTACATGAACACCTACGGGATGCACTCCATCCACGGCCGCGCCCCCGCCATCGCCACCGGCCTGGCCACCAGCCGCCGGGACCTGTCGGTATGGGTGGTCACCGGCGACGGCGACGCCCTGTCCATCGGCGGCAACCACCTCATCCACGCCCTGCGCCGCAACGTCAACCTCAAGATCCTGCTGTTCAACAACCGGATCTACGGCCTGACCAAGGGCCAGTACTCCCCCACCTCCGAACTCGGCAAAATCACCAAGTCCACCCCGATGGGCTCCCTCGACGCCCCCTTCAACCCGGTGTCCCTCGCCATCGGCGCGGAGGCCTCCTTCGTCGCCCGCACCCTCGACTCCGACCGCAAACACCTCACCGAGGTCCTGCGCCAGGCGGCCGACCACCCGGGCACCGCACTGATCGAGATCTACCAGAACTGCAACATCTTCAACGACGGCGCCTTCGACGCCCTCAAGGACAGCCAGCAGGCCCAGGAAGCACTCATCCGCCTGCAGCACGCACAGCCGATCCGCTTCGGCCCCGACAACGCCCGCGGAGTCGTACGCAACCGGGCCACCGGCGACCTGGAGGTCGTCACCGTCACCGCGGACAACGAGGCCGACATCCTCGTCCACGACGCCCACGCCACCTCCCCCACCACCGCCTTCGCCCTCTCCCGCCTCGCCGACCCCGACACCCTGCACCACACCCCCATCGGCGTCTTCCGCTCCGTCGACCGCCCCGTCTACGACACGGCCATGGCCGACCAACTCGACACCGCCATCGAGCAGAAGGGCAA
>NZ_JAJHNP010000057.1 GCF_020819595.1 Streptomyces barringtoniae | reverse complement strand
CAGGCACCGGGCAACGCCTTCCTGGAGGCACTGGCCGAGCAGCGGCGGGCGGAGGGACTGACGGCCACCACGCTTGCCTGGGGACCGTGGGGCGACGGCAGTGCGGTCGCCGGCCCGGTGGGCGACCGTATGCGCCGGCACGGCATCCTGGAGATGGCGCCCGACCTCGCCGTCACCGCCCTGGGCCAGGCCCTGGACCGGGACGAGACGGCACTGACCGTCATCGACATGGAGTGGAAGCGCTTCGCGCTCGCCTTCACCGCAGACCGGTCGCGTCCCCTGCTGGACGACCTGCCGGAGGCCCGGGAAGTCATCGAGAACGCACAACCCGACCACGCGGACGACCCCACGGGTGCGGTACCGCTCACCAAGCAGCTCGCGGGCCTGTCGGCCACCGAACAGGAACGCCTGCTGCTGGACCTGGTGCGAGGCGCCGTCGCCGCCGTACTGGGGCATGCCGGCATCGACGCGGTGGAGGCCAACCGGGCCTTCAAGGAACTCGGCTTCGACTCGCTCACCGCAGTCGAACTGCGCAACCGGCTCGGCGCCGCGACCGGGCTGAAACTGCCGCCCACCCTGATCTTCGACCATCCGACGCCGTCCGCGGTGGCCGGATACCTGCGCGGCGAGGTGGTGCCGGAGGCGGACGGTGGCGCACCGGTGCTGGAAGAGCTCGACCGGCTGGAGTCGCTGCTCGCCGGCGCCAGCCCGGACAACGTGACCAGGGCCCGTATCACCATGCGTCTGCAGTCGCTGCTGGGGAAGTGGAACGACACCGACGCGCCGGCCGCCGAGGACGGGTCCGCGCAGGGCGGTGGCATCAATGACGTGTCACAGCTTGAGGCGGCCAGCGACGAAGAACTCATCGCGTTCATCAACGAGGGCCTCGGCAGGGCGTGACTCGCCTAAAGTATGACCCGTGAGCATTGACGGATTTCCTCGGAGTCCGTCAGACTTCTCGGTCGAGAACCGCGGTGAAATTGATCCCGCGGTTCTTTTCCCGACCCCTTCCACGGGCCGGGACCTCATGCCCTCCCCCCCTGCTCACCTCCGTCGCTCAGGGGTGCGTAGGGGGCGGTCAGGGGTTGTCGAGGGCATTTGGGCGACCATAGCCTGCCCACGAGAAGCGGGTTGAATCACTTCTCGGTCCGATTCATTTCTGGTTCCTTTTTCCGATGCCGTCTGCCGTAAATGGGTTGCGTTTAAATGGCGAATGAAGAGACGCTGCGGGACTACCTCAAGCTGGTGACGGCGGATCTGCACCAGACCCGTCAGCGCCTGCGTGAGGCCGAGGCGAAGAACCAGGACCCCATCGCCGTCGTGGCGATGAGCTGCCGCTACCCCGGCGGGGTCACCTCTCCCGAGGACCTGTGGCAGTTGGTGACCGACGAAGTGGACGTCGTCACGGAGTTTCCCGCCGACCGCGGCTGGGACCTCGACACCGTCTACCACCCCGACCCCGAGCACCCGGGCACCAGCTACGTCAAGCAGGGCGGGTTCGTCCGCGACATCGCAGGGTTCGACCCCAGCCCCTTCGGCATCAGCCCGCGTGAGGCTCTGTCCATGGACCCCCAGCAGCGGCTGCTGCTGGAGACGTCGTGGGAGGCGTTCGAACGCGCCGGCATCGACCCGACGACCCTGCGCGGCAAGCAGGTCGGCGTCTTCGTCGGCACCAGCAGCCACGACTACCTGACCGCGCTGCTGAGCTCGTCCGAGGATCTCGAGGGCTACCTGGGCACCGGCAACGCCGCCAGCGTCGCCTCCGGCCGGCTGTCGTACGCCTTCGGGCTCGAGGGGCCCGCCCTCACCGTCGACACCGCCTGCTCCTCGTCGCTGGTCGCCCTGCACCTGGCCGTCCAGGCGCTGCGCAACGGCGAGTGCTCGATGGCGCTGGCCGGCGGCGCGACCCTGATGTCGGCGCCGGGCACCTTCATCGACTACAGCAAGCAGCGCGGCCTGGCCATGGACGGCCGCTGCAAGGCCTTCTCCTCCGCGGCCGACGGTTTCTGCCTCGCCGAGGGCGTGGGCATCCTGCTGGTCGAACGGCTCTCCGACGCCCGTCGCAAGGGGCATCCGGTGCTGGCCGTGGTTCGTGGCACCGCTGTCAACCAGGACGGTGCCAGCAACGGGCTCACGGCACCCAACGGCCCGTCCCAGCAGCGGGTCATCCTGCAGGCCCTGGCCAACGCACGGCTCACCCCGCAGGAGGTCGACGCCGTCGAGGCGCACGGCACCGGCACCGCACTCGGCGACCCGATCGAGGCCCAGGCGCTGCTCGCCACCTACGGCCAGGACCGGCCGCAGGACCAGCCGCTCTGGCTCGGCTCGCTGAAGACCAACATCGGGCACGCGCAGGCCGCCGCCGGCGTCGCCGGCGTCATCAAGTCGGTCATGGCACTGCGCAACGGCGTGCTGCCCAGGACGCTGCACCTGAACGAGCCGACGCCGCATGTCGACTGGTCCGCGGGCGAGGTGTCGCTGCTGTCCGAGGCGCAGGAGTGGCCGCGCACCGACCGCCCGCGGCGCATCGGCGTGTCGTCGTTCGGCATGAGCGGCACCAACGCCCACACCATTCTGGAAGAGGCCGAGGAGACCACCGGGACTTCGGCGCCGGCCGCCGATGGGGCGGGGCGCCTGCCGCACGTACCGGTGGTGCTGTCCGGCAAGGACGAGGCGGCGCTGCGCGCCCAGGCCGGCCGGCTCCGCGCTCACCTGGCAGCCCGGCCGGAAGTGCCTCTCGCCGACATCGCCTACTCCCAGGCCGTCAGCCGCCCCGCGCTCGACCGCCGGGCCGTGCTCGTCGCGAGCGACCGCGAGGAGCTGCTGACCGGCCTCACCGCGCTGGCCGCCGGGGAGATGACGAGCGCATTGGAAGCGGCCACCGAGGGCAAGGTGGCGTTCCTGTTCTCGGGTCAGGGCAGCCAGCGCGCGGGTATGGGCCGTGAGCTGTACGAGACGTATCCGGCGTTCGCCGAGGCCCTGGACGAGGTTCTCGCACGGTTCGAACTGCCGCTGCGCGAGGCGATGTTCTGCGACGAGTCCGCGGCCCTGGACCAGACGGCGTACACCCAGCCCGCCCTGTTCGCGGTGGAGGTGGCGCTGTTCCGGCTCCTCGAATCGTGGGGCATCAAGC
>NZ_JAJHNP010000056.1 GCF_020819595.1 Streptomyces barringtoniae | reverse complement strand
GGGTGGCTGGTCGTTGTTTGAGAACTGCACAGTGGACGCGAGCATCTGTGGCCAAGTTTTTAAGGGCGCACGGTGGATGCCTTGGCACCAGGAACCGATGAAGGACGTGGGAGGCCACGATAGTCCCCGGGGAGTCGTCAACCAGGCTTTGATCCGGGGGTTTCCGAATGGGGAAACCCGGCAGTCGTCATGGGCTGTCACCCGCTGCTGAACACATAGGCAGTGTGGAGGGAACGCGGGGAAGTGAAACATCTCAGTACCCGCAGGAAGAGAAAACAACCGTGATTCCGGGAGTAGTGGCGAGCGAAACCGGATGAGGCCAAACCTACGGCGTGTGAGACCCGGCAGGGGTTGCGTCGTGGGGGTTGTGGGATCTCTCTTCTGTTGTCTGCCGGCAACAGGACGAGTCAGAAACCGTTGATGTAGGCGAAGGACATGCGAAAGGTCCGGCGTAGAGGGTAAGACCCCCGTAGTCGAAACGTCAGCGGCTCGTTGGAGAGACACCCAAGTAGCACGGGGCCCGAGAAATCCCGTGTGAATCTGGCGGGACCACCCGCTAAGCCTAAATATTCCCTGGTGACCGATAGCGGATAGTACCGTGAGGGAATGGTGAAAAGTACCCCGGGAGGGGAGTGAAATAGTACCTGAAACCGTGTGCCTACAAGCCGTGGGAGCGTCGGATGCAGCTTGCTGCATCTCGTGACTGCGTGCCTTTTGAAGAATGAGCCTGCGAGTTTGCGGTGTGTTGCGAGGTTAACCCGGGTGGGGAAGCCGTAGCGAAAGCGAGTCCGAATAGGGCGCTGTAGTAGCACGCTCAAGACCCGAAGCGGAGTGATCTAGCCATGGGCAGGTTGAAGCGGAGGTAAGACTTCGTGGAGGACCGAACCCACCAGGGTTGAAAACCTGGGGGATGACCTGTGGTTAGGGGTGAAAGGCCAATCAAACTCCGTGATAGCTGGTTCTCCCCGAAATGCATTTAGGTGCAGCGTCGTGTGTTTCTTGCCGGAGGTAGAGCACTGGATAGGCGATGGGCCCTACCGGGTTACTGACCTTAGCCAAACTCCGAATGCCGGTAAGTGAGAGCGCGGCAGTGAGACTGTGGGGGATAAGCTCCATGGTCGAGAGGGAAACAGCCCAGAGCATCGACTAAGGCCCCTAAGCGTACGCTAAGTGGGAAAGGATGTGGAGTCGCACAGACAACCAGGAGGTTGGCTTAGAAGCAGCCACCCTTGAAAGAGTGCGTAATAGCTCACTGGTCTAGTGATTCCGCGCCGACAATGTAGCGGGGCTCAAGCGTACCGCCGAAGTCGTGTCATTGCAGCGTATAGCCCCAACGGGTGCTGTGATGGGTAGGGGAGCGTCGTCTGCCGGGTGAAGCGGCACTGGAAGGTAGTCGTGGACGGTTGACGAGTGAGAATGCAGGCATGAGTAGCGATTCACACGTGAGAAACGTGTGCGCCGATTGACTAAGGGTTCCTGGGTCAAGCTGATCTGCCCAGGGTAAGTCGGGACCTAAGGCGAGGCCGACAGGCGTAGTCGATGGATAACCGGTTGATATTCCGGTACCCGCTGTGAAGCGTCAAACATCGAATCCAGTGATGCTGAGGCCGTGAAGCCGCCCTGGAGCCTTCGGGCAAAGGGGAGTGGTGGAGCCGCCGGACCAATCTGGTAGTAGGTGAGTGATGGGGTGACGCAGGAAGGTAGTCCATCCCGGGCGGTGGTTGTCCCGGGGTAAGGGTGTAGGACGTGAGGTAGGTAAATCCGCCTTGCATGTGTCTGAGACCTGATGCCGAGCCGATTGTGGTGAAGTGGATGATCCTATGCTGTCGAGAAAAGCCTCTAGCGAGTTTCATGGCGGCCCGTACCCTAAACCGACTCAGGTGGTCAGGTAGAGAATACCGAGGCGTTCGGGTGAACTATGGTTAAGGAACTCGGCAAAATGCCCCCGTAACTTCGGGAGAAGGGGGGCCATTCCTGGTGAGAGGACTTGCTCCTCGAGCTGGGGGTGGCCGCAGAGACCAGCGAGAAGCGACTGTTTACTAAAAACACAGGTCCGTGCGAAGCCGTAAGGCGATGTATACGGACTGACGCCTGCCCGGTGCTGGAACGTTAAGGGGACCGGTTAGCTCACTTTCGGGTGGGCGAAGCTGAGAACTTAAGCGCCAGTAAACGGCGGTGGTAACTATAACCATCCTAAGGTAGCGAAATTCCTTGTCGGGTAAGTTCCGACCTGCACGAATGGCGTAACGACTTCTCGACTGTCTCAACCATAGGCCCGGTGAAATTGCACTACGAGTAAAGATGCTCGTTTCGCGCAGCAGGACGGAAAGACCCCGGGACCTTTACTACAGTTTGATATTGGTGTTCGGTTCGGCTTGTGTAGGATAGCTGGGAGACTGTGAAGCATGCACGCCAGTGTGTGTGGAGTCGTCGTTGAAATACCAGTCTGGTCGTGCTGGATGTCTAACCTGGGTCCGTGATCCGGATCAGGGACAGTGTCTGATGGGTAGTTTAACTGGGGCGGTTGCCTCCTAAAGGGTAACGGAGGCGCCCAAAGGTTCCCTCAGCCTGGTTGGCAATCAGGTGTTGAGTGTAAGTGCACAAGGGAGCTTGACTGTGAGACCGACGGGTCGAGCAGGGACGAAAGTCGGGACTAGTGATCCGGCGGTGGCTTGTGGAAGCGCCGTCGCTCAACGGATAAAAGGTACCCCGGGGATAACAGGCTGATCTTCCCCAAGAGTCCATATCGACGGGATGGTTTGGCACCTCGATGTCGGCTCGTCGCATCCTGGGGCTGGAGTCGGTCCCAAGGGTTGGGCTGTTCGCCCATTAAAGCGGTACGCGAGCTGGGTTTAGAACGTCGTGAGACAGTTCGGTCCCTATCCGCTGTGCGCGTAGGAGTCTTGAGAAGGGCTGTCCCTAGTACGAGAGGACCGGGACGGACGAACCTCTGGTGTGCCAGTTGTTCTGCCAAGGGCATGGCTGGTTGGCTACGTTCGGGAGGGATAACCGCTGAAAGCATCTAAGCGGGAAGCCTGCTTCGAGATGAGGACTCCCACCCACTTGATGGGGTAAGGCTCCCAGTAGACGACTGGGTTGATAGGCCGGATCTGGAAGCCAGGTAACTGGTGGAGGTGACCGGTACTAATAGGCCGAGGGCTTGTCCTCAGTTGCTCGCGTCCACTGTGTT
>NZ_JAJHNP010000055.1 GCF_020819595.1 Streptomyces barringtoniae | reverse complement strand
CCGGGCCCGGTCCTCGATGTCCCGCAGCCGCCCGTACGCCTCGTCGAGATCCGTCGTGACTTTCTTGAGGTATTCGCGGAGCTTTGCTTCGTTCGCCATGGGCGCTTCACCTATTCGGATGGTCGTCGAGATCGTGGCGGTGGTGGGTGCGATGCGATGGCCGGCTCATGGCTTCAGCTCGCGCCGAACCGCTTGTCGATGAAGTCGAACAGCTCGTCGTCGCTGGCGTCTTCGAGGACCGCCGTGGTCTCACCGCCGCCCTGGCCACGGCGTGCGTCGTTCCACTGCGTCAGAAGCGACTGCAGGCGCACCGCGACCCGGGCGTGTGCCGCGTCGTCCGCCACCAGCGCGGCCAGGCCGTCGGCCGCCGGCGAGGAGAACGCGTTCTCCAGCCGGTTCAGCTCGTCCAGCACGGACACCTCCGGCTCGGCCGCCTCGGGCGCAACCTGCCCGAGCAGGTACTGCGCGAGTGCGGCCGGTGTCGGATAGTCGTAGACGAGCGTGGCCTGCAGGCGCAGCCCGGTCGCCGTGTTGAGCCGGTTGCGCAGTTCGACCGCGGTCAGGGAGTCGAAGCCCAGTTCGCGGAACGCCTGTCCGGCACCCACCTCGTCGTGCGAGGTGTGTCCCAGGACGGCGGCCACCTGCCCGCGTACCAGATCGAGAACCGTCTGTTCCCGCTCGGCCGCCGACAGCCGAGCCAGCCGCTGCGCCAGTCCCTCGGCGCCGTCTCCGCCGCCGGTGTGGCCGTCGCCGGAGCGGCGGCGGACCGTCGCACGCACCAGGCCGCGGAACATCGGCAGGAGGTCGCCGCTTGCCGCGGCGGCGCGCAAGGTACCGAAGTCGAGCCCGAGCGGCACCAGGACGGCCTCGCCGGATGCGGTGCTCGCCTGGCAGGCGGCGTCGAACAGGGCGAGTCCCTGGTTCGCCGACAGCGGCAGTACGCCTCCGAGCGCCGCACGGGAGCGGTCGGCGGCGGCCAGCCTGCCCGCCATGCCGCGTTCCTCGGCCCACATGCCCCACACCAGGGACAGAGCGGTCAGTCCGCGGGCGCGGCGGTGGCGCGCCAGCGCGTCGAGGAAGACGTTGGCCGCCGCGTAGTTGGCCTGCCCGGCGGCGCCGAGCGTGCCGGCCGCCGCCGAGAACAGCACGAACGCCGACAGATCCAGGTCCTGGGTCAGGTCGTGGAGATTGAGCGCCGCGTCGACCTTCGCCCGCAGCACCCGGGCGACACGCTCGGGCGTGAGCTTGTCGACGACACCGTCGTCCAGTACGGCCGCGGTGTGCACGACGGCCGTCAGCGGATGCTCCGCCGGCACCGTCGCGAGGAGTTCGGCGAGCGCTGCACGGTCGGCCACGTCGCAGGCCGCCACCGTGACCTGCGTCCCCCACCGGCCGAGTTCCTCGCGGAGTTCGGCCATGCCCTCCGCGGCGGGTCCGCTCCGGCTGACCAGCAGCAGACGGCGGGCACCGTGCTCCGCCGCCAGATGCCGTGCGAGCAGCCGCCCCAGCCCACCGGTGGCCCCGGTGATCAGGACGGTCCCCCGAGGATCGAATGCCGGAGCCGTCCGCTCGACGACCCGCGCCGTACGGGCAAGGCGCGGCACGTACGCGGAACCGGACCGCAGGACGAGTTCCGGCTCTCCGGACATGACGGCCCCCGCAAGAGCGCCGTAGGAGGCATCGGTCCGGTCGGTGTCGAGCAGGACGATCCGGTCGGGGTTCTCCGACTGCGCGGACCGCACCAGGCCCCACACCGCCGCGTGCGCCAGGTCCGCGACGTCCTCTCCCGGGCCGGTGGCGACCGCGCCGGCGGTGAGGACCACCAGCCGGGTGCCGGCGAACCGGTCGCCGGCCAGCCAGGACTGCAGGGCGCCGAGTACCCGGGTGATGGAAGCAGCGACCTGCGCGGCCAAGCGGGACCTGTCGCCGTGGTGGCCGTCACCGCCGTCGCCGTGCCCGCCGTGCTCGGTGTGCTCGCCGTGAGCGGCGCGCGGTCCGGATACGCAGGGCAGCAGGATCACGTCCGGAACAGCACGGCCCGCGCCGACGGCCGTCTCCAGCGACGACACGTCGTCGAAGACCTCGGCCCGGATGCCCGCCGTCATGAGCGACGCCGTCACCCCTGCGTCGTCCAGTGCGCCGATGACGGCGTAGCCGCCGCTCTCGGATCCGGCGACGGATGCGACGGGCGTGCGCAGCCACTCGAGGCGGAACAGCGAGTCGTGGTGGGCACTGCGGTCGCCCATCGCCGCGACGGTGGCGGCCACCTGCTCGGCGGTGAGGGGGCGCAGGACCACGGACTGTGCCGTCACCACCGGGGCACCGGCGGAATCCGTCGCGGTCAACGCCACGGAACCGTCGCCCGCGGAACCGATCCGCACCCGCAGCACGGAGGGAGCCGGGGCGTGCAGCACCACCTCCCGCCAGGCGAGGGCCAGATCACCCGCCCTGACACCGCCCGGAGCACAGCGGTGAGCCGCCAGGAGCGCCGCGTCGAGCAGCGCGGGAGGCAGGGTGAACCGCTCAGCGATTCCTCGCTGTCCGCCTTCTCCCCGGTCGCCCTCCTCGTGGTCCGGAGCGAGACGCACCTCGGCGAAGACCACTCCGTCGCGCACCCACACCTGATGCAGCGTCCGGAAGGATGCGCCGTGCACGACGCCCGCGGCCGCCGACGCCTCGTAGAGCGCGTCGACCGGCACCGCCTCGGCACCGGCCGGCGGCCAGACCGCCAAGTCGGCCGCGCCGGGGAGGGTGTCTCCGGCATCCGGGGCAGCAGTGAGCGTGGCGCTCGCGTTGCGGGTCCACGGGAGGTCCGGCCGAATGCCGTCACCGGCACCGGAAGTCGCCTGCTCGGGCCGCGAGTACACCGTCAAGGTGCGGCGGCCCGACCGGTCCCTCGTGCCGTCGTCAGGTCCGGACTCGCCGACCTGCACCCGCAGTTGGACGCCGCCGTGCTCCGGCAGCACCAGCGGCGTGTGCACGTCCAGCTCGACCGGCATCGGGCAGCCGACCTGGTCGCCGGCGTGGATCGCCAGCTCCACGAACGCCGAGGCGGGCAACACCACTTGCCCCATGACCGTGTGATCGGCCAGCCAGGGATGCGTCTGCAACGACAGCCGCCCCGTGAACAGGCAACCGTCCGAGTCGGGCAGCTCCACGGCGGCACCCAGCAACGGATGGTCCGCCGAGCCGATGCCGACGGACGTCACGTCGTCGGAGCCGGTGAAGACGTCGACCCAGTAGTGCCGACGCTGGAAGGCGTAGGTGGGCAGGTCGACGCGTCGGGCGCCGGTCCCCGCGTAGTAGGCCTGCCAGTCGACCGCAATGCCCCGGGTGTGGGCGTGCGCGAGGGCCGTGGTCAAGGTTTCCGGCTCCGGACGGCCCGCGCGGAGCACCGGAACGAACGCATGCTCCTCGCCCGTGACGCAGTCCTGGCCCATCGCCGAGAGCACACCGTCCGGGCCCAGCTCGACGAACGTGGTGACGTTCTGGGCCTCCAGCGTGCGGATGCCGTCATGGAAACGGACCGCCTCACGGACGTGACGGACCCAGAAACCGGGGCTGGTGAGCTCGTCCGCGGTTGCGAGGGTACCGGTGAGGTTGGAGACGACCGGGATGCGCGGGGCCTCGTAGGTCAGGCTTTCGGCAACCTCGCGGAAGGCCTCCAGCATGCCGTCCATGTGCGGCGAGTGGAAGGCGTGACTGACCGTCAGACGCTTCGTCTTGCGGCCCTTTGCGTCGAAGGAAGCGGCTATGCCCAGTACGGCGTCCTCGTCACCGGCGACCACCACGGAGGTGGGGCCGTTGACCGCCGCGATGCTCACGGCGTCGGTCAGGTACGGGGTGACCTCGTCCTCGGTCGCCTGCACCGCCACCATCGCACCACCGGCGGGCAGCTCCTGCATCAGCCGGCCACGCGCAGCCACCAGCGTGCACGCGTCCTCCAGCGACAGCACACCCGCACAATGCGCCGCCGCGATCTCACCGATCGAATGACCGGAGACGAAGTCCGGCCTGATACCCCACGATTCGAGG
>NZ_JAJHNP010000054.1 GCF_020819595.1 Streptomyces barringtoniae | reverse complement strand
GACCGCGGCATCCACGTCGTGTCCTTGGGCGTCGCCGATTTCCAGTGCGACCGCACCGTCGGGTAGGAAGAACGCGTCATACCAGTCTCCGCCGATATCCAGCCCATCCCGACTGGGCTGATAGCGGGCGGCGATCTCCAGGCCTGGGAGGTGCTCCGGCAGCGTCGGGAGCATGCTTTGTTGGAGCGCCGTGGACAGCTCGACGTGGGCTTGTTGCAATCTGATGCGCCTGAGTGCATGGCCTGCCAATTCGGCCAGAGCCGTCATGAAGGCGCCTTTCTCGGTGGAGGGGGGTGCTCACTCTCGTACGTCACCACCCAGGCCCCGAGCGGCCGGTCGCCCACCGGACTGAGGGGGGTGATCGAAAGGGCGGTGCCGGGGACGGGGCCCGGCAGCGGGAGACCGTCGTCGTGCAGCCAACGGCGAACGAGTTCCTCGTGATTGGGGAAGAACTGCGCCTGACCGGTACGGATCACGCAGGGCAACGGTCGGTCCTCATGCAGCGACAGGCCGTGCAGAGCGTCCTCCTCCCACGTGGGAATCCCGGCATCCGAGGAGACCCGCAAGCGCCCGTCGTCGACGACGGCGAAGAGCGCGCCGGAACCTCCGGCGGCCGCGGCGAGCCGGGCCAGGACGACCTGCTGCAGTTCCTGCTCGGTGGCGGCGCTGAACAGGGCGGAGGAGAACGCGGTGATCCCGTCGGCGCGCTCCCGCTCCGCGCTCACCTCGGCCAGCATCTGTCGGTGGTGTGTCTCCGACTGGGTGTCGTCGCGGATCACCGCGAAGACTCGTTCGGGGCCGCCGTATCCCAGCTGGAGCCGGCGGGTCTGGGCTGCGAGAACACGCCAGCCGTCGTGCTCGGTGACAAACCGCGACCTGATTCACGCGGACTGGGCGGCGGACGAGTGCACAAGCCGCCGCACGTTCCTGCGGTCATCGGGGTGCAGTCGACTTATCACCTCGGACAGGGGCACCGACGCCTGCGGGAAGAGCGCGGCCAGGGCGGGTGCGCCACCCAGCCACTCCACCTGGTGCTCACCGGGGGAACACATCCACAGGCCGAGGCCGGCATCCTTGGCCGCGAGCTGGAACGGGATCAGCAGACTACCGAGGTCGTGTCTGGGGTCCAAGGAATGCAGCCACACAAGCCGCTCGCCGCTCGAGGGATCCGTCACCGGTCGCGACTCGACGAGGCAGACCACGGATGCGGTGCCCGTGCCGGGGAATTCCAGCACGCGCATCGCCAGCCTTTTCGTCGTGGCCCCGTGCGTCAGCAGGCCCTCAGCCGAGACGCGCTGATCCTCGGAGAGTAGATCGACGAAGCGATGACCCACGCACTGTTCCCGCGGCCTGCCCAGTGACGTGGCCATCGCGGCGTTGAGGGAGCGGATGACACCGTCCGGGGTCAAAAGAGCCGACGGTGTCGCCGTCTGAAGAAGTTCGTCCGCGGCGTCCACGTCTCTCCCCGACCATCGTCGAGCGACATACCCCTATTGTCCTTCAATAACGGTATCTGCTGCAGAGCTCGCGCCCAGGCCAAGCACCATCTGTCGATTGGCGGTACGTCCGGTGCCGGTGACTTCGCGCCGGCCTCTGGAGCGAGCTGCGTCACCGTCGACCCAACTGCGCTTCGGGGTGCGGCCGGGTGTCAGCGCGGCCGGCTGTGAATTCGAAGAGGCCGGGTCGGATACGGGTACGGTGCCACCGGGTCTTTGCCAGGAGGGCCGAGCCGCAGATCACGATGGCCAGGCCGGTGAGCATGCCGTACAGAAGAAGAGGCGCGGGGCGGAACAAAGTAAGGGCATGTCTGTGCGATCTCGATGGTGTGTTGGCCAAGACCGCGTTCTTCCACGCGGCAGGGTGGAAGAACACCTCACGAAGGGCACTGGTTCTCGGAGATCCGGGCCGGGAGGGGCGTCCCCTCGCCCTGTAGCACGATCAGGGCCATGTCGTCGGCGAGCGGCCCGCCCGTATGTACCCGCAGGTCCGTGCCGATCCTGCGCACGAGCTCATCCGGACGCTGATCGGCCCACGCCGTCACCCCGCTCCACGAGGGGGTAGAAGCTGCCCGTGCGGTCCCGGGCCTCGGTGACTCCGTCCGTGTACAGCACCAGCCGGTCGCGGCGGCGAAAGGGAAGGTCAATGGGGCGTACTCGGTTCGCAGTCGGTGCGGGCGGCGGCGAATATCCCCAGGTCAACGTCGGGATGGGATGGCGGGAAGAAGGTGGGCGGGCGGAAGCGGCACGTGGTGGTGGACTGTCTCGGCCTGGTGCTGGCGGTGCTGGCGGTGATGGTGAACGCGGCGAGCGTGCAGGACCGCCACGCGGCTGTGCCGCTGCTCACTCGGCTGCGGGAAAGGTACTTCTCCATCCGCCTGGTGTGGGCGGACTCCGGCTACGCGGGTCGGCTCGTCGGCTGGGCCGCCGAGAAACTCAAGCTCACCCTTGAGATCGTCAAACGCTCCGACGCTGCCACGGGGTTCGTGGTACTGCCGCGAAGGTGGGTGGTAGAGCGCACGCTGAGCTGGCTGGTCCGCTCGCGTCGTTGGCACGCGATGTCGAGTCGCTGCCCAAGATGCACGAGGCCATGGTGCTGTGGTCCATGACCATGCTGATGAACGCCCGTCTGGCCGGGCGCCGCCGGGACGCCTTCCTCTTTTTTCCGATGCTCTTGCCGCGGAGGCGCCTCACCTGACGAGGTCCCACGCGGGAGAAAATGACCTCTTGCGAGCAACATTGGCCCGCGGCGGCTCGGGCAGGTCCGGGTGTGCCGCGGGCCGCGGTGACCAGATGGATGGCTGCTGGCGGTGCGGCGCTGGCGGGGGAGGCCGCAAGAGGAGTGAGGAGAGACAGAGACAGCAGGGCGGTGGCAGCCAGACGCCGCCACGATCACGAGGTGATCACGGGAAGACGCCTACCGGCATCGCCTGCCGGCCGATGGGAACACCGCTCTGATGCGGTGCGTCTTGAGCCCGGGATTGACGAAGGCCCGTGCGCTACGCCAGCCGGTGGGCGGGGCGTTGTCAGTGCGCTGCGCTACGGTCGTCGCCGACAACCCAGCTTGCCGAGCCCAAGCGACAAGTGTGCCTTCATATCCCTCACTCCTGGGGGGCAAGGGGGTCGCAGGTTTAAATCATGTCGACCCGACTTTTGAATTCGCAGGTCAGAAGCCGTATCGGGGCATGCTGATGCGGCCTCTTGAGCGTTCCCGGGGGCCTGCGGGTCAAGGCGTCCCGGACACGCGCTGGGCGTGTGGGGCAAGGCTTATGGGCGTACCCCCCCTTACTCTCTGCATACACCCTTACGCGCTGTTGGTCAGGCATCCCCGAGAGGCCCTTTCTCCATGACCGACCACGAACCCGAGGACGGGTCTGGCCACACGGTGGACACCGAACGTACTCAAGGACGGTGGGAGCGATTCGCGAGTTCGCGGCGCTTCGTACCCCAGAAGCCTCTTGCCGCCGTTGTCGGGCTCGTGGGATTCCTCGCGGCAGTCGCAGGACTCGTGAGTGGAATCGAGGCGATGTGGCCGCACAAGCGTGAATCGGACATCGCGCGGGTACACAGTCTGCTCTTGGGGTCGGACATCGACGCGGTCGAGCGGAGTCTGGGCGGTGAGAACAGGGTGGCCACCTACCGCGGGGACAGTGATGACTATTCGATCAAACCGCAAGGACCGACCAGCGGCCTCCTGGTCCGCATCTACCGCCTGCATCGAGTCTTTGTGCAGGTGGGCTACCGGGCGAATTCGGGAACCGTGGCCGAGTGGGTGGTGCAGTCCTGCGACCCCAAGGTCAAGATCAAGTTTTCCAGGTCGGGGGCTGATGCGAACCCGCCGCCGACAGTGACCCTGAATCAGACCACCATGAGTCAGATGACCAGGGGGAACATTCCTTCCCGGGTCCAGTACAGGACCTACGCCGATGCTTCCTCTGAACGTCTCGAGTTCTCCGCTCCCAGCGTGGCCTCCGGCGCTACGAGTGAGGTCTGGGGAACGAGCGGCGGTCTCTGCGACAGTCCATGGCGAGGTGCCGGGGAGGAAC
>NZ_JAJHNP010000053.1 GCF_020819595.1 Streptomyces barringtoniae | reverse complement strand
ACGTGGACATCGACCAGCGTGGGCGTACGGCGCTGCGGGGCGGAGCATTCGGCCAGGGCACAGCGCAGGGCCGCGACGAACTCCAGACAGGTGCCGTAACGGCCTTCCGGGGCTTTGGCCAGGGCCTTCTTCAGCGCCTCGTCGGCGGCCGGCAGGACGCCGTGTCCCGTTTCCTGGCTCAGGACCCTCGCCGACCCCCGGCCGCGGCCCTGCGCCGCGCGCACGAGGTGTACGACGCCGCGCTCACCGCGCACACGGCCGGACTCGAGATCCCCGGCAAGCAGCCGGACAGCTGGACAGCGCGCGGGCTGCGGCCCGGCTGGGAGATGGAGTGGCCCACCGCGAAGGCCGGCCTCTGGCACAACTGCGTCAGCGGGAACTTGCGCAGCGACTTCGTGCTGTAGCTCCGCCCCCGGGACAGGCGCCACGGCGGACGACCAGCCGCCTGTCCCGGGCCTGCCCAACCCGTACAAGACGACAGGGAGAGATCCCAGGATGGACTCCGTCCTGCGCGTTCAGACCCGAATCGGGCGGCGCGCACTCTTACTGACCACCGCCGCCGTGCCGCCGGCCGGCTGGGCCGTGCACGCCATCGCGCTGTACAAGCAGCTCGCCGCCACCCGCAAGGACCCGCTGACCGGGCTTCTGCGCCGTGACGCCCACACCGCCCCTGCCCGCCGGCTCCTGGCCCGCCACCGCGACAGTGGGGCTGTTGTCATGGTCGACGCCGACCACTTCAAGGCCGTGAACGACACGATGGGCCACACGGCCCGGGACACCGTCCTCGCCGCGTTCGGCCTTGTCCTAGGATCCTCCGGCTATGGGGGGCTCTTTTCGTGACCGGTGGCGCCTGACTCGTGCCGTTGCTGTGGCGCTGGCCGCACTGGCCGTGATCGTGTTACTGGGCGTCGTGCTCCTGGTTCTTCCGGGGCTGATGGTCGACCACGACCTCGCAGGTGGCCACCTCGCTGCAGCGGACCGGTTGAACGCGGTGAACAACGTGCGCACCACGCTTCTGCAGACGGTCGGCGGTGCGGTCGTCCTGTTCGGCGCCTATGCCACGTGGCGGCAGCTGCGCGTCAGCCAGGACGGGCTGAACGCAACCCGAGAGGGGAACATCACCGATCGCTTCAGCCGGGCCGTGGATCAGCTCGGCAGTGACAAGCTGGACGTGCGGATCGGAGGCATCTACGCACTGTGGCGGATTGCGGATCATTCCGACCGCGACCGCGAGGCGGTCGTCTCCATCATGGCGGCGTATCTGCGCACGCACCTTCCCTGGCCGCCGCAGGAACCCGCAGTTCCGGCGGCTCACGTGTCCATCAACTCGGTGCCCCCGCTGGAGACCCGCGCCGCGGACGCTCAGACGGCGCTGACCTGCCTCGGGGTCCTGTACCAGGAACGCCGTCCGGAGTGGCTCAACGTCAGCCTGACCGATCTGCGCCGAGCCGACTGTGACGGATTGTGGCTGCACGGAGTCAACCTCGACGGCGCATGCATGGAAGCGGCGAGCGTCTACCAGGTCAACCTGAGCAAGGCGTCACTGATCGCCGCCAACCTGCGGCATGCCGAACTCGGTACCTCCATTCTCCACCGGGTCCGCTGTCTGCAAGCCGATCTGCGCGGCGCACGCCTGGTCAAAGCCGACTTGAGGGCGGCGGACTTCTCCCGTGCGGACCTGCGGGAGGCGAACCTGCGCAAGACCCGTGCCCAGGGCGCCGTGTTCGCCGGCGCGGACCTGCGGTCGGCCGACCTGCGGGGCTGCGACCTCACCGGCGCAGACCTGCGAGAGGCGAAGCTGGAAGGCGCGCTGGCGAGCGACCTCACGATCTGGCCGACCGGCTTCGACGCTCAAACAGCCGGCGTCGTTGTCACCGCGGACCCTGGCATCGAACCGGACAATCTGCTTCCGGCTGCCGCGCTCACGAGGCGAGTCCCGCTGCTGCAATCGGAGCCCATGCATGGTCCGTCAACGTCGGCGAATTGAGCAATCAGGCAGCGCAGTCGATGGGCCGTCCGCCCCAGTGGATGCCCTTCTCGCTGCGGATGCGGGCGCGGTCCCTGCGCTGGGCGGCGAGCACGTCCGGGTGGCGGGCGTTGGCCTTGCGCCAGCGCAGGTAGCGGTGCAGGGCCTGGGTCTGCGCGGGATGGCTGCGGCGGTTTGAGCTGGCCAGGGTGAACCGCCGCAGCGGGCCGAAGTGCGCCTCGATCGGGTTGGCCCAGGAGGCGTAGGTCCGGGTGAAGCACAGTTCGACGTTGTTCTTCTTCGCCCAGCGGCGGATGTCCGCGCCGGTGTGGGCGCAGAGGTTGTCCAGGACGATGCAGGCGGTTGGGCTTGCGCTGTTCGGCCCAGCAGGAACCGCCGGTGGGTCGGATCCCGAGCGGCCCGAACTCGTCGAAGGCGAAGACCAGGCCCGGGAAGTGTTCCAGCACCTGCTCGATACGGTCGAGCTTGGCGTCGCGCTCGGGGTCGGGAGACACCAGCGCGTCCGGGAGCTCGCAGGCGTCGTAGAGGCTGTCCGCCCCGAAGAGCGACTCGCTCGGCACGAGTTCCGCCCAAGACAGGGACATCCGATCGAGGAAGGGGATCCGTCCCTCCCGCGATTCCACCACCACCGGTGGATCCGCCTGCTCGATCTCGTCCAGGGAAATCCCCCAGTACGCGCAGTCCTGATTCTCGCGCCGCAAGACCAGAACACCCTTCACGGCCTCATCGACGTAGAGCCCCGACGGCGGGACCAGGGGATCCTGCCGCCGGGTCAGGTCGTCCCGTCGGCCGAAGAGCGCGAAACCCTCACGCAAGGCAGCCGGAAGCTCAAAGCCCGGATCAGCCGACGCTCCCGAGGCGGTCTGACCAGCAAGGTTCATCTCGCCTGCGATGCTTTCGGCCGCCCGCTCGCCGCGAGGTGGACCTTGTTGCTCTGCCCGCCCCGCGAGCGTCCCAAGAGGGCGGTCTTCAGGCGGAGCTTTCGCCGGCGGCGAACCCGTCGTCGTTCCTGCCGCTCGGGGGCCGCTTCGGCGTCGCGTCCGCTTTGTTCTTCGGGGCTGCCCCCTGTGGCCGGGCCTTCTCCTGTTCGCCGGCGGCCTTCTCCAGGGCGGCGAGGACCTTCTGGCCCCGGTGCATCCCGGCGGCGTCGTGGTGGGCGCGTGCGGTGACGGAGTCGATGCTGACCAGGGACAGGCCACCTCGCTCTGCTTCGCCGCCTCCGCGATCAGGTCCTCCAGCAGGGCATCGAACACGCCGGCGTCCCGCCGCTGGCGGAAGCGATGGGAGACGGTTGACCGGGCACCGAACTCGCTCGGCATCTCCCGCCACTGCCCGCCGGTCGGGAACCGCCAGATCACGCCCTCGAACTGCTGCCGCAGGCTCTTGGGGTACGGGCCGTCCTCGCCGATCGGCAGGCGCGGCTCGATGAACTCTCATTCCTCGTCCGTCAGTTGCGCGCGTGTCACGCACGACGGTCTACCGGGCCAGGGCCCGGAACGGGGCGAAACCCACGGATCGATCACGACCCGATCCGTGCCCTAGGCGGGCTGTGGGGCGGGCGTTGCCGGAGCGGCCGCAGCCTTGCGGGTCTCGCGCATTATCAGCAGGCCGTTGACCACCATCAGTGTCGCGGTCAGGCAGTGGACGCCGAGCGCGGTGGCCACTGAGCCGTGGTGGGCCAGCACGGTTGCCATGTCGCCGTACGCGGCGAGGGCCTCCACCAGCAGCACCCAGCCCAACGCCCGGCGGTGGCCCGTCACCAGCAGGATGCCCAGGACCAGGGCCAGGACGACGTCGCGGATTCCCTTGATGATCAGGAAGCCGCCGCCGTCGCCGGACGGCCAGCTCGGCAGGCCGAAGCCCGGCGCCGTCGTCTCCGGGCTCAGGATGAACTCCATCCCGAACCAGAGGATGAAGAGGATGAAGGCGGCGGCCAGGACAGTATTGATCTTCTTCAGCAACATCGTTCTTCTCCTTGCGGGTCTTCGTCAGCCTGGTGAGCTTCGTGGAGCTTGCTGAGTCGCGTGGGGCCTGATCAGGCCGCGTGGACGCGGCCGCTCAGGGGGCGTAGCGTGCCGGGATCGCGGTTGTGGGATCTGAGCGGCAGCCGCTTTCCCGAATGTCGGGATTTCGGTGGTCAGCCGCCCCCGGGGAGTGGGGATTGTGCGCCACCGGCGCGGTGTCGGCCCGCGGGGTCAGAAATCCGAAGCCCTGTCGGGGTCACCCTGACGGGGCGAAAGCCGTCGACGCGCAGGGGCGAACCAGCGCATGTCGGGGCAGCGGTGGTATCAGACGAGGGCGGCGACCAGCAGGGTGAAGGCGGCGACGATGACGGCGACGCGGACGTAGTGGTAGCGGTTCCAGCGGTGCAGCTGCTGCTTCCAGTCGGCGGGCCGGCTGTCGGGGGTCCAGGTCTTGTTTCGGTTGTTGATCGGCACGAGCAGCAGCATCGACATGACCACGCTGACGATCAGCAGGCCGGCTGCGGTGACGACGAGTCCGGTGCCGTGGTGGTGCCATCCGGCGATGGCCCAGATCGCGCTGAGGACGAGCGAGCCTATGTACCAGAACGGCATCAGGGCGCCGAGCATCCGGCCGCCGTGGGCGTGGCCGAGCTGGCCGCTGTCCTCGGGGAGCGCGTCCAGGATCCGGTTCATGATGAAGGCGACGGAGAACTCCACCCCCACCATCAGGCCGACGATCACGGTGGTGACGACCTCGAGTGCGTTGAGCATGACCCCTCCCGGATCTAGCATCGCTAGCAGTTGAGGCAACGCTAGTACTACTGCCGCTCGCTTGTCTAGCGGTGCTAGAATCGAGCCATGTCGGTACAAGAACGCAAGCAGCGCGAACGGGCGGAGCGCGAGCGCCTCATCGTGGCGACAGCCCGCGAACTCGCCGAGCAGCAGGGCTGGGACGCGGTCACCACCCGCCAGCTCGCCGAGCGCATCGAATACAGCCAGCCTGTCCTCTACAGCCACTTCCGCGGCAAGCGCGAGATCATCGGCGCCGTCGCCCTCCAGGGCGCCACCGAGATGGCCGCGGCCGTGCGGGCCGCGACCTCCGCCGAGGACGACCCGCGCGCCCGGGTCACCGCCCTCGCCCGCGCCTACCTCGACTTCGCCGAGCACAACCCCGCGGTCTACGACGCCCTGTTCCAGCTCGACGGCGGCCTGGCCTACGCGCAGGAAGACACCCCCGAGCCGCTGAAGGACGCCTTCGCCGCCCTGCTGGAGACTCTCGACGCCGTCGCCGGCGACGGCGTCCACCCGGGGCTGTTCACCGAGGTGTTCTGGGCGGCCCTGCACGGCCTTGCGACCCTGACCCGCGCGGGCCGCCTACTGCCCGAGGACGCCGA
>NZ_JAJHNP010000052.1 GCF_020819595.1 Streptomyces barringtoniae | reverse complement strand
CTCGGGCTTCCACGTCCGTGCCGGCGGGGCACCGGCAGCGGAGGCGCGAACCAGCCTGCGGGCGAGCAGGCCGGAGGGTCGGATGGCGATCTGGTCCTCGTCGGCCGCGCCGGAGCCGGAGGCCCGGGACAGGGTGCCGACCGCACGGGACAAGGTGCCGGCCAGGCGGGACAGCGCCTGGGCGTCCACCGTCTCCGGCAGGTCGATCAACCCGCCCCAGCGTTCCGGATGCTCCAGGGCGGCCACCCGGCCAAGACCCCAGACCGCCGCCTGTGCCGGGTCCCGGGGCCGGTCTCCTACGGCGGTCGACATCGCGCCGCGGGTGACACACCACAGCGGGGCCGTGGCCTGGGCGTCGCCCAGCGCCTGCACCAGCACGGCGGTCGACGTCACCGCCAGGGGGCCGTCCAGCAGCGAGAGGACGCCCGTGACCGCGGACGCCGCGGTGGTGAGCCGTTCGGCCAGTGCGGCACGGTTGTCCGCGTCGGCCTGCGTCAGCACGAACTCATGGACGTCTGCACCGCGTTCGGCCAGCCCGCCGCAGATGTCCGTGGCGGCTCCCGTCTCCGGCACGACCACCAGCCATCGGCCGGACAGCCTTGTGCCGGAGGCATCGGCCAGCGGCTTCCACACGGTGCGGTAGCACCAGCCGTCCACTGTCGACCGCTCATCGCGCCGACGGCGCCAGGAGGACAGGGCGGGCAGCATGCCGTCGAGCCACGTGTCCTGCTCGACCTCGAGTTCGGCGGCGACGGCCGCCAGGTCCTGGCGCTCCACGGCCTGCCAGAACCGCGCTTCCACGGAGGCGTCGCCCACCGCGGCGGGCCGGGAAGCGGTGCCCGCGTGCTCGGGCCAGAAGCGGTGACGCTGGAACGCGTAGGTGGGCAGGTCGACGCTGCGTGCACCGGTGCCGGCGAAGAACGCCCGCCAGTCCACCGCGACACCCCGGACGTGGACCTGCGCCAGCGCCCTGACCAGCGCCTCCGCTTCGGAACGCCCCTTGCGCAGCACGGGTTCGAACACTTGGTCGTCGCCGGTGACGCACTCCTGGCCCATCGCCGACAGCACACCGTCGGGCCCGAGTTCGACATACGTCGTCACCCCTTCGGCCTCGAGCGCCCGGATGCCGTCGTGGAAACGGACCGCCTCACGGACGTGACGCACCCAGAACCCGGGGTCGGTGATCTCCTCCGCGGTCGCGAGCGCGCCGGTGAGATTCGAGACGACCGGAATCCGCGGAGCCTCGTACGACAGGCCCTCCGCAACCGCGCGGAACGCCTCCAGCATCCCGTCCATGTGCGGCGAATGGAACGCATGACTTACCGTCAGGCGCCTCGTCTTCCGACCCTGCGCCTCGAAGGAAGCGGCGATCTCCAGTACGGCGTCCTCGTCACCGGCGACCACCACGGAGGTCGGGCCGTTGACTGCCGCGATGCTCACGGCGTCGGTCAGGTACGGGGTGATCTCGTCCTCGGCGGCCTGGACGGCCACCATCGCACCACCGGCGGGCAGCTCCTGCATCAGCCGCCCACGGGCCTCGACCAGCGTGCACGCGTCGGCCAGCGACAGCACACCCGCACAGTGCGCCGCCGCGATCTCACCGATGGAGTGACCCGAGACGAAGTCCGGGCGCACACCCCACGACTCCAGCAACCGGAACAGCGCCACCTCCACCGCGAACAACGCGGGCTGCGTGTACGCCGTCCGGTCGAGCAGCCCGGCCTCATCGCCGAACATGACGTCACGCAGCGGAAGTCCGAACCGCTCGAAGACCTCGTCCAGTGCCCGGGCGAACACGGGACAGGCGTCGTACAGCTCCCGGCCCATCCCCAGCCGCTGGCTGCCCTGACCGGTGAACAAGAACGCCGACTTGCCGCCGGCAGGGGTGCCCTGCACGAGTCCGGTGGTGCTGCTTCCTTCGGACAGCGCGGTCAGCCCGGCCACGAGACCGTCGCGGTCCTCCGCGACGACGACGGCGCGTACGTCGAACGCCGAACGTCCGGTGGCCAGCGAACAGGCGACGTCGAGCGGCTCCGGCCCGGTGTGCGTGCCGAGGTGGGACAGCAGTCGGTCGGCCTGGGCACGAAGGGCGTCACGGGAGCGGCCCGACAGCAGGTAGGGCAGCACGGGCGGCGCCGGAGGGCCGGTCGGCCGCTCCGGCTCGTCCGTGGGCGCCTGTTCGAGGACAACGTGTGCGTTGGTGCCGCTGTATCCGAACGAGGAGACACCCGCACGGCGCGGCCGGCCCGTCCGGGGCCATTCCCTGGACTCGGTGAGCAGTTCTATCGCCCCCGACGACCAGTCCACGTGCGGGGTCGGCTCGTCCACGTGCAGGGTCTGCGGAAGCAGGTCGTGCCGCATCGCCAGGATCATCTTGATCACACCGGCGGCGCCCGCGACGGCCTGGGTGTGGCCGATGTTCGACTTCACCGAGCCCAGCCACAGCGGGCGGTCGGCGGGGCGGTCCTGGCCGTAGGTGGCGTGCAGTGCCTGTGCCTCGATCGGGTCGCCGAGCGTCGTACCGGTGCCGTGCGCCTCCACCGCGTCGACGTCGGCGGCCGACAGCCCGGCACTCGCCAGGGCCTGCCGGATGACGCGCTGCTGGGAGGGGCCGTTGGGCGCGGTCAGGCCGTTGCTCGCACCGTCCTGGTTGACGGCGCTGCCGCGCAGTACGGCCAGCACGGGGTGGCCGTTGCGGCGGGCGTCCGACAGGCGTTCCACCAGCAGCATGGCGACGCCCTCGGACCAGCTGGTGCCGTCGGCGGCAGCGGCGAACGCCTTGATACGGCCGTCGGCGGCCAGGCCGCGCTGCCGGCTGAACTCGGTGAAGGCACCCGGCGTGGACATGAGCGTCACGGCTCCGGCGAGGGCCAGTGAGCACTCGCCGTTGCGCAGTGCCTGCGCGGCCAGGTGCAGTGTGACCAGCGAGGAGGAGCAGGCGGTGTCGACGGTGATCGCGGGGCCCTCGAGGCCGAACGTGTAGGAGAGGCGGCCGGAGGCGACGCTGGCCGCGTTGCCGGTGCCCAGGTGTCCTTCGAGGCCGTCGGCGTCCCGCAGCCACAGGGTCAGGTAGTCCTGTTCGTTGGAGCCGACGAAGACACCGGTCCTGCTGCCGCGCAGCGTGGCCGGGTCGATCCCGGCCCGTTCGAACGCCTCCCAGGAGGTCTCCAGCAGCAACCGCTGCTGCGGGTCCATCGCCAGCGCCTCGCGCGGCGAGATCCCGAAGAAGTCCGCGTCGAAGTACGCGGCGTCGTGCAGGAAGCCACCCTCGCGCGTGTAGCTGGTGCCCTCACGGTCGGGGTCGTCGCTGTACAGGGCGTCGAGGTCCCAGCCCCGGTCGGTCGGGAAGCCCGTGATGCCGTCCCGGCCGGACACCAGCAGCTGCCACAGCTCCTCGGGGGTACGGACCCCGCCGGGGAAACGGCAGCTCATCGCCACGATCGCGATGGGGTCGTCGGCCGCGGCACCTGTCACCGGCACCACGGCGGTCTCGGTCTGCCGGCCGAGGAGCTCACCGCGCAGGTGCGTCGCGAGCGCGGCCGAGGTCGGATAGTCGAAGACGAGCGTGGGTGGCAGCCGCAGGCCGGTCGCGTCGCCGAGGAGGTTGCGCAGTTCGACGGCGGTGAGCGAGTCGAACCCGAGCTCCTTGAACGCGCGTGCGGGTTCCACCGCCGCGGGGCCGGCGTGCCCGAGCGCGTTCGCGACCTGGGTCCGTACCAGATCCAGCATGATCCGGTCCTGCTCGGGTGCCGTCAGGCCGGTCAGCCGGTCGAGCAGGTGCGAGGCGCCGCCCGCCGCGGAGCCGACGGCACCGGCCGCCCGGCGCCGCGGAGCACGCACCAGCCCTCGCAGCAACGGTGACATGGCGCCCGCCGCCTGGCCGCGCAGGGCCGGCACGTCGACACGCATCAGGACGAGAGCCGCCTCGTCGGTGTCCTGGGCGAGGTCGAACAGCGTATGGCCCTCGGCGGCCGACAGCGGAGGCAGACCGGCGCGGCGCAGGCGGCGGATGTCCGTCTCGTCCAGCGTGCTCCCCATGCCGCCGGACTCGCCCCACAGGCCCCAGGCCAGCGAACTGGCCGGCAGCCCCTGGGCTCGCCGGTGCGCGGCCAGCGCGTCGAGAAACGCGTTGGCCGCCGCGTAGTTGGCCTGTCCGGGGCCGCCGAAGACACCGGAGGACGACGAGAACAGCACGAACGCCGACAGGTCCGCGTCACGCGTCAGCTCGTGCAGGTGCAGGGCGCCGTCGACCTTGGGCCCGAAGACACGGTCGACACGGCTCGGCGACTGGGAAGCGAAAACGCCGTCGTCCAGCACGCCGGCGGTGTGTACGACGGCGGTCAGCGGGTGGTCGGCCGGGACGGATGCGATGACCTCGGCGAGCGCCTCGCGGTCGGCCACGTCACAGGCCGCCCAGGTGACGTGCGCACCGAGCGCACCGAGTTCGGCGGTGAGTTCGTCCGCACCCGCTGCCTCGGCGCCGCGTCGGCTGACCAGCAGCAGACGCCGGACCCCGTGCTCCGTCGCCAGATGCCGGGCGAACAACCCGCCCAGCATCCCCGAAGCACCCGTCAGCAGCACCGTACCCTCGGGGTCGTAGGCCCTCGGACTCTCGATGGCGGCCCCCGCCGCGACCCGGGCCAGGCGCGGCACCAGAAGTTCCCCGGCGCGTACCGCCAGCTGCGGTTCGTCCGCGGCCAGTGCGGTGGACAGGACACGCCAGGACGCCTCCTCCCCGTCGCAGTCGACGAGGACGAAACGGTCCGGATTCTCCGAGACGGCCGAGCGCAGCAACCCCCATACGGCCGCCAGGGCCGGATCGACGTCCGCGTCCCGCTCGGCCGCCGCGACCGCACCGCGCGTCACCACGATCAGCCGCGCCCCCGCGAACCGGGTGTCGGCCAGCCACGCCTGCGCCAGCTCCAGCGCCTCCACCACCGCGGCACGCACAGCGGCACCGGAGAGGGCACCCGTCGCACCGATGTGAACGAACACCTCGTCCGGCACCGGAGCACCCAGGTCCACGGCGGCCGACAGCGCCGTCAGGTCCGCGTGAAGTCCGCTCGTCCCGTCCAGGAGGCCCGCCGGGACGGCCGCCGGGAACGAGGTCCAGCTGCCGAGCACGGCTCGACGGACACCGGCCGCGCCCGCGGATTCGGTCGCCGCGGCGGCCCGGTCCCGGCCGACCGGGAGGTTCACCCACTCCACTCGCAGGACCGACTCGTGGTACGCGACCCGTGCGGCCTGTACCTGATCCTTGGAGACAGCGCGCAGAACGAGCGACTCCACGGTCGCCACGGGCGCCCCCGCGGCGTCCGCGACCGCCAGCCGGACAGCGTCCCCACCCGTCGGCGCGAGGTGCACGCGCAATGCCGAGGCACCGCCGGCGTGCAGTGACACCCCGCTCCAGGCGAAGGGCAGCCGCCCGCCACCGGCGTCGTCGAGCACGCCCAGCCCGAGTGCGTGCAGCGCGGCATCGAGCAGGGCGGGGTGCAGTCCGAACCGTCCCGCCCCGTCCACGGCCGTCTCGGGCAGGGCGACCTCGGCGAAGACCTCCTCGCCGCGCCGCCAGGCCGCCCGCAGCCCCTGGAAGACCGGCCCGTAGCGCAGGCCGGTCTCGGCCAGTTCCTCGTACAGGTTGGCCACCTCGACCGGTTCCGCACCCGCCGGAGGCCATGCGGACAGGTCGACGGAGGACCGCTGGGCGCCGGAGGCGGCCAGCAGGCCGGTGGCGTGCCGGGTCCACGCCTGCTCGGTTCGGGCATCCTGCGGTCGCGAGGCGACAGTGAGCGGCCGCCGTCCGTCGTCGTCCGGCGCGCCGACCACCAGCTGCAGCTGTACGGCACCCCGCTCGGGCAGCACCAGCGGCGCCTCCAGCGTCAGCTCCTCCAGCCGGTCGCAGCCGACCTGGTCCCCCGCCCGGATCGCCAGCTCCACGAACGCCGTACCCGGCAGCAGCACCGCACCCATCACCGCGTGATCCGCCAGCCACGGCTGCGAGTCCAGGGACAACCGACCCGTGAACAACAACCCGTCGGAATCGGCCAGCGGCACCGCCGCACCCAGCAACGGATGCCCGGCCGCCTCCAACCCGGCCGACACCACATCACCCACCCAGCCCACCGGCGCCTCCAGCCAGAAACGCCGGTGCTGGAACGCGTAGGTGGGCAGGTCGACGCGTCGGGCGCCGGTCCCGGCGTAATACGCCTGCCAGTCGACCGCGATGCCCCGGGTGTGAGCCTGCGCAACTGCCGTGGTCACGGCCTCGGATTCCGCGCGGTCCTTCCGCAGTACAGGGACGAACGCGTGACCGTCGCCGGTGACGCAGTCCTGGCCCATCGCCGAGAGCACACCGTCCGGGCCCAGCTCGATGAACGTGGTGACGTTCTGGGATTCGAGCGTGCGGATGCCGTCACTGAAACGGACCGCCTCACGCACATGGCGAACCCAGAAACCGGGGTCGCTGATCTCCTCCGCGGTTGCGACCGTGCCG
>NZ_JAJHNP010000051.1 GCF_020819595.1 Streptomyces barringtoniae | reverse complement strand
ATCTTGATGACGCCGCCCACGCCGGCCGCCGCCTGGGTGTGTCCGATGTTGGACTTCAGCGAGCCCAGCCAGAGCGGCCGGTCCTCGGGACGCTCCAGCCCGTAGGTGGCCAGCAGCGCCTGCGCCTCGATCGGGTCGCCCAGCCGGGTTCCGGTGCCGTGCGCCTCCACCGCGTCGACTTCGCCGGGCGACAGTTGCGCGCCGGCCAGCGCCTGCCGGATGACTCGCTGCTGCGAGGGACCGTTGGGTGCGGTCAGGCCGTTGCTGGCGCCGTCCTGGTTGACGGCGCTGCCCCGCACCACGGCCAGTACCTTGTGCCCGTTCTTCCGGGCGTCGGACAGCCGCTCGACGAGCAGCACGCCCACGCCCTCGGACCAGCCGGTGCCGTCCGCCGCCGCGGCGAACGACTTGCAGCGGCCGTCGGCGGACAGCCCCCGCTGCCGGCTGAACTCCACGAACACATCGGGCGACGGCATCACCGTCACACCGCCGACCAGTGCGAGCGAGCACTCGCGCTGTCGCAGCGCCTGAGTGGCCCAGTGCAGGGCGACCAGCGAGGAGGAGCAGGCGGTGTCGATGGTGGCCGCCGGTCCTTCCAGGCCGAAGACGTAGGCGACGCGGCCGGAGAGCACGCTGGTGGCGCCGCCGGTCAGCATGAGGCCTTCGAGGTCTTCGGGCGTCTCCTTCAGGTCGGCGCCGTAGCCCATCGATCCGGCGCCGACGAAGACGCCCGTACGGCTGCCCCGCAGTGACGCGGGATCGATTCCGGCGCTTTCGAACACCTCCCAGGACGCCTCCAGCAGGATCCGCTGCTGCGGGTCCATCGCCAGCGCCTCACGCGGCGAGATCCCGAAGAACTCGGCGTCGAATCCGGTTGCGCCGTCCAGGAATCCGCCGCCGGTGTTGTAGAAGGTGCCTTTGCGGTCCGGATCCGGATCGGCCATCGCGTCGATGTCCCAGCCCCGGTCGACAGGGAATCCGGAAACGGCGTCCCCACCGTCGGCCACCAGGCGCCACAGGTCCTCGGGCGACCCCACGCCGCCCGGGAATCGGCAGCTCATGCCGACGATGGCGATGGGTTCCCGGGCATCCGTCTCCACCTCGTCGAGGCGGCGACGGGCCCGGCGCAGTTCAGCGGTCACCCATTTCAGATTGTCGAGAAGCTTTTCTTCATTTGCGGTAGCCACCGAAACGTCACCCCCTGGGAAGAGCCGGAAACGGCACGGAATTGTGTGCGCTCATCACGTCAGGAGCGTCCGAATTCGTTGTTGATGATGTCGAAGATGTCGTCGACCGACGCCGATTCCAGGTCGTTGCCGTCGTCGTCACCGGCGGTCGCGCTGTCGGTCTCGTTCCACTTGCGCAGAAGTTTCTCCAGGCGAGAGGTGACGCTCGCGCGTTCCGCGCCGTCCGCCGCGACGGACGACAGGATGAACTCCAGTCGGTCGATCTCGGCGAGTGCGGGGAGCTCCGGTGTGCTCTGCTCGCCGAGGAGTTCGGCTCGCAGGTGTCCGGCGAGAGCGGCCGGCGTCGGGTAGTCGAAGACCAGGCTCGCGGGCAGCCTCAGCCCGCTCGCGGTCCCGAGACGGTTGCGCAGCTCGACGGCGGTGAGCGAGTCGAAGCCGAGCTCCTTGAAGGCGCGCCCGGCCTCCACGGCGGTGGTGCCGCTGTGCCCCAGCACCGCTGCGACGTGCGTGCGTACCAGGTCCAGCAACATGTCCTCCGCCTCGGCGCCGGACAGCGCGGACAGCCGCTGCCGCAGCGACTCGGCGTCCTGTGCCGCGCCGTCGCCCCCGCGTTCGGCCCCGGTGCCGGTGTCCGCCTCGGCGAGCACGCGCCGTACCTCGGGCAGGTCGGCGATGAGGGGACGCGGCCGTGCGGCGGTGAACGCGGGTACGAAACGCTCCCAGTCGACGTCGGCGACCGTCACCGTCGTCTCGGCGCGGTCCAACGCTCCCTGCAGAGCGCTGATCGACCGATGGACCGGCAGCACCGGCAGCCCACGGCGGCGCAGTTGCTCGGCGGCCTCGTCGTCGGCCACCAGGCCGCCGTCGGCCCAGGGTCCCCAGGCGATGGCGGTCGCGGCCAGCCCGCGGGCCCTGCGCTGCTCGGCGAGCGCGTCGAGGAAGGCGTTGGCCGCCGCATAGGCGCTCTGGCCTCCGCTGCCCCACACTCCGGCGATCGACGAGAACAGCACGAAAGCGTCCAGTGGCGCGTCGGCGAACAGCGCGTCGAGGTGCGCCGCACCCGTCACCTTGGCGGCCATCACCTCGGCGATGTCGCCGGGACCGGTCCGGGCGAGCGGCGCGTACTGGCCGGCACCTGCGGTGTGCACAACCGCGGTCACGCGGGGCACACCGGCCAGCAGCCCTTCGAGTGCGTCCCGGTCGGTGACGTCGCACGCGGCGACCGTCACCTGGACGCCCATCCCGGTCAACTCGGCGGTCAGCGCCTCGGCTCCGGGTGCCTCGGGGCCGCGTCGGCTGGTGAGCACCAGGTGCTCGGCGCCGTTGCCGGCGAGCCACCGGGCCACGTGGGCACCGAGCGCGCCCGTGCCTCCGGTCACGAGGACCGTGCCCCGAGGCTTCCACGCGCCGGCGGCGGGGACCTGCGTGTCCTTCTCCGACGCGTGGACCAGGCGCCGTACCAGAACTCCCGGTGTCCGGACCGCGAGCTGGTCCTCGTCGCCGGCTCCGGCCAGGACGGCGACCAGGCGCGCGGTAGCACGCCCGTCGAGGGTCTCGGGCAGGTCGACCAGACCACCCCACCGCTCGGGGTGTTCCAGTGCCACCACCCGGCCCAGCCCCCACACCTGCGCCTGTGCGGCGCTGCGCGGCCGGTCCGACGGCGCAGTGCCCACCGCTCCCTCGGTGACACACCACAGCGGGGCGTCGACGCCGGCCTTCCCGAGCGCCCGCACCAGGTCTCCGGTGCGCAGCACCCCCCGGGAGACCGCCGTGTAGCGCGGATGCGACCGCTCGTCCAGCGCCAGCAGCGAGAGGACACCCTGTGGCGTCTCGCCGCCCAGCTCGGCGTGCAGACGCTCGGCGAGGAGGGCGGGCTCCGTGCCGGTGTCGATGCCGGTGCCGGTGTCCGTGTCGCTACCGGTGTCCGTGTCGGTACCCGTGTCCGCGTCCGTGTCCGTGAGCGTGATCTGGCGTACGGTGGCGCCCGCTGAGCGCAGCGCGTCGACGACCTCGCGCACGCGGGTGTCGTCCGCCTCGGTGGCGGGCACCACGGTCAGCCAGGTGCCCGTCATCCGCGCCGCGTCCGGCTCGGCCAGCGGCTTCCAGACCACCCGGTAGCGCCAGCCGTCCACCGTGGACTGCTCCTGCCGCTGCCGGCGCCACGCCGACAGTGCGGGCAGTACATCGCTCAGCGGCTGGTCCGCGTTGATCGCCAACTCGGCGGTGAGCGCGGTCAGGTCCGCATTGTCGACGGCCTCCCAGAAGCGGGACTCGGCCGAGTGGTCCGGGGCATCGCCGCCCGGCTCCGCCACGGCGTCCACGGCGTCGTCGAGCCAGTAACGCTCCCGCTGGAAGGGGTAGGTGGGCAGGTCGACGCGGCGGGCGCCGGTGCCGGTGTAGTAGGCCCGCCAGTCGACGGCGATGCCTCGGGTGTGCGCCGCGGCGAGCGCCGTGGCGAGCGTGTCGGCCTCCTGGCGACCCGCGCGGAGCGCGGGCAGGAAGGCATGGTCGTCGCCGGTGACGCACTCCTGCGCCATCGCGGACAGGATCCCGTCCGGTCCGAGCTCGATGAACGTGGTCACGTCCTGCGCTTCGAGGGCGCGGATGCCGTCGTGGAAGCGCACGGCCTCGCGGACGTGGCGCACCCAGAAGTCGGGGCTGGTGATCTCCTCGGCGGTCGCCACGGCGCCGGTGAGGTTGGAGACGACCGGGATGCGCGGGGCCTCGTACGACAGCCCCTCCGCGACCTTGCGGAAGTCGGCCAGCATGCCGTCCATGTGCGGGGAGTGGAACGCGTGGCTGACCGTCAGGCGACGGGTCTTGCGCCCCTGCTCCCCGAAGCGGGCGACGATCTCCAGTACGACGTCCTCGTCACCGGCCACGACCACGGAGGCGGGGCCGTTGACCGCGGCGATGCTCACGACGTCGGTCAGGAACGGCGCGACCTCGTCCTCGGTCGCCTGCACCGCCACCATCGCACCACCGGACGGCAGCTCCTGCATCAGCCGGCCACGCGCCGCCACCAGCGTGCACGCGTCCTCCAGCGACAGCACACCCGCACAGTGCGCGGCCGCGATCTCGCCGATGGAGTGACCGGAGAGGAAGTCCGGCCTGATGCCCCACGACTCCAGCAGCCGGAACAGCGCCACCTCAACGGCGAACAACGCGGGCTGCGTGTACGCCGTCCGGCCGAGCAGTTCCTCGTCCCCGCCGAACATCACCTCACGCAGCGGACGCTCGAGGTGGGCATCCAGGTGGGCGCACACCGCGTCCAGGGCGTCCGCGAACGTGGGGTGGGCGTCGTAGAGCTCCCGGCCCATCCCCGGCCGCTGACTGCCCTGACCGGTGAAAAGCAGCGCCGTGCGGCCGTCGCCTGCCGCGCCCCGGACCACCTGCGGGCACGGCTCCCCCGCCGCCAGCGCGGCGAGCCCCTCCAGCAGGACCTCCCGGTCACCGCCGACGACGGCGGCGCGCAGTTCCAGAGCCGCCCGTGACGTCGCCAGCGAATAGGCGACATCGACCGGACGTGTCTCCGCGCCCGAAGCGAGCCGTACCCGCACACGCTCGGCCTGCGCCCGCAGCGCGGCCTCGGACTTGGCGGACAGCACCCAGGTCTGGACGGCAGGCGGTGTCGCCGGTGCCGTCGCCTCGGTGGTGTGGTCGGCGGGTGCCTCTTCGAGGATGGTGTGGGCGTTGGTGCCGCTGAAACCGAAGGACGACACGCCCACCCGGCGGGGACGGCCGGTCTCCGGCCACTCCCGCGCCTCGGTCAGCAACTCCACCGCGCCCGCCGCCCAGCCCACGTGCGGCGTCGGCTCGTCGACATGCAGGGTCCGCGGCAGCACACCGTGCCGCATCGACAGAACCATCTTGATGATGCCCGCGACGCCTGCGGCAGCCTGGGTGTGGCCGATGTTCGACTTGATGGAGCCGAGCAACAGCGGTCGGTCCTCGGCACGCTCCTGCCCGTAGGTGGCGATCAGCGCCTGCGCCTCGATCGGGTCACCAAGCGTGGTGCCGGTGCCGTGCGCCTCCACCGCATCCACGTCCGACGCCGACAGACCCGCCGAGGCCAGCGCCTGACGGATCACCCGCTGCTGAGACGGACCGTTCGGCGCCGTCAGACCATTGCTCGCACCGTCCTGGTTGACCGCCGAGCCGCGGACCACCGCCAGCACCGGGTGACCGTTACGGCGGGCGTCCGAGAGCCGCTCGACCAGGAGCATGCCCACGCCCTCACCCCAACCGGTGCCGTCCGCACCCGCCGCGAAGGCCTTCACCCGGCCATCGGCCGCAAGACCACGCTGCCGGCTGAACTCGATGAACGCGCCCGGCGAGGACATCACCGTCACACCACCGGCCAACGCCAGATCGCACTCGCCGTTGCGCAGTGCCTGGGCGGCCAGATGCAGGGCGACCAGCGAGGACGAGCACGCCGTGTCCACCGTCATCGCGGGGCCTTCGAGGCCGAAGACGTAGGCGAGCCGTCCGGAGACCACACTCGCCGCGTTGCCCGTGCCCAG
Source organism: Streptomyces barringtoniae (assembly GCF_020819595.1). Lineage (GTDB taxonomy): Bacteria > Actinomycetota > Actinomycetes > Streptomycetales > Streptomycetaceae > Streptomyces > Streptomyces barringtoniae. The sequence goes on along the minus strand of NZ_JAJHNP010000051.1, from coordinate 1,624 downwards.
GTAACCCTCGATGCCGTCCGGCAGGGTCTGCGCGAACGAGTCGTAGTCCTGGCCGTTGGTGCCCACGAACACACCGGCCTGGCTGCCACGGGCAGTCGCCGGGTCGATCCCGGCCCGTTCGAACACCTCCCAGGTGGTCTCCAGCAGAAGCCGCTGCTGCGGGTCCATGGCGAGCGCCTCGCGCGGCGAGATCCCGAAGAAACCCGGGTCGAACTCGGCGACGTCGTAGAGGAATCCGCCCTCGCGTGTGTAGCACGTGCCCTGCTGGTCCGGGTCGGAGCTGTAGAGGCGCTCGAGGTCCCAGCCGCGGTCGTGCGGGAACTCGGCGATCGCGTCCCCGCCGGTGGCCAGCAACTGCCACAGGTCCTCCGGCGACCGCACGCCGCCGGGGAATCGGCAGGTCATCGCGACGATGGCGATCGGATCGTCCGCCACCTCAGCTGCCCGGGACACCGGGCCGTCGACCGCCGCCCCGGTTCCCAGCAGTTCGGTCCGGAGGTGGTCGGCCAGCGCGGACGCCGTCGGATGGTCGAAGACGAGCGTGGCGGGCAGGTCGACACCGGTCGCCGCGCCGAGCCGATTGCGCAGCTCCACCGCGGTCAGCGAGTCGAATCCGAGCTCCTTGAAGGCCCGTTCCGCTCCGATCGCCGCGGAACCGTTGTGCCCGAGTACTCCGGCCACATGGGTGCGGACCAGGTCGAGGACCGTGCGCTCCTGCTCGGCGCGGGACATTGCGGCGAGCCGTTCCGCGAGCGAAGCTCCCGCACCGCTTCCGGCACCGCCTGCGGCGAGGCCGTCCGCATGGTCGAGGACCCTGCGCACTTCGGGCAGATCGCCGATGAACGGACTGGGCCGCACCGCCACCAGTCCGGGCGTCAGCCGCTCCCAGTCGAAGTCGGCCACGGTCAGCACGGCCTCGCCGGAGTCGACGGCCTGGCGCAGCGCGCGGATGGCCGGGTCGACGGCCATCGGCGGCACGCCACCGCGACGCATCCGCTCTGCCATGTCGTCGTCGGCGGCCATGCCCGCGGCCCAGGCGCCCCAGGCGATGGAGGTGGCGGGAAGGCCGTCCGTCCGGCGCTGCTGAGCGAGCGCGTCCAAGTAGGCGTTCGCGGCGGCGTAGTTGGCCTGTCCGCTGCTGCCCAGAGTGCCGCTGATCGACGAGAAGAGTACGAACGCCGACAGGTCCAGATCACGGGTGAGCTCGTGCAGATGGCGTGCCGAGTCGGCCTTGGCCTGCCACACGCGCTCGAACCGCTGCGGGGTCAGCGCGTCCAGGACACCGTCGTCGAGCACACCCGCGGTGTGGATGACAGCCGTCAGTTCGGAGCGCAGCGGCTCCAGCAACCGCGCCAGCGCCTCACGATCGGCCACGTCACAAGCAGCAATCGTCACCCGGGCACCCGCCGAGACGAGCTCCGCCTCCAGCTCGGCCGCACCCGGCGCCTCCGCACCCCGCCGGCTGGTCAGGACGAGGTGGCCGGCTCCGTTGCGTGCCAGCCAGCGGGCGACCTCGGCGCCGAGCGCGCCCGTGCCGCCGGTGACCAGCACGGCGCCCTTCGGGGTCCATGCGCCGTCCTCCGGAGCGACCTCGCCCTGCACCGGACGCTCCAGCCGACGCGCG
>NZ_JAJHNP010000050.1 GCF_020819595.1 Streptomyces barringtoniae | reverse complement strand
GGTGGTGACGGCGCCAATCAGGCGAACGTGCACCAGGGCGATGGCAAGGCCAACCAGGCGAACGTCGACCAGGGTGGTGGCAAGGCCAACCAGGCGAACGTCGATCAGGGCGATGGCAAGGCCAATCAGGCGAACGTCGACCAGGGTGGCGGTAAGGCCAATCAGGCGAACGTCGACCAGGGTGGCGGTAAGGCCAATCAGGCCAACGTCGACCAGGGCGGCGGTAAGGCCAACCAGGCGAACGTCGACCAGGGTGGCCGCGGCGTAGACCAGGCGAACGTGAACCAGGGCGGTGGCAAGGCCCACCAGGTCAACGTCAAGCAGGGCCACCACGGCAAGGTCAAGAAGGGGAAGGTCAAGGTCAAGAAGGGCAAGGTCAGGCAGGCCAACGTCAACCAGGGCGGCGGCAAGGTCGACCAGGCCAACATCAACCAGTAGGAGTCATGCCCCAGGCCGGGAGGCTGGACATACACCCGTGCTGACCGGCCTCGACGGCGGAACCTGCCACACAACCGTGGCGGGTTCCGTCGTCCTGCCGTGTCGTACGGACACGATGCCTGTCCCGGTCGTCCCGACGGTCCTCACGCCGCCTGGGACGATGCCCTTGTCAGGAGCAGGGCGCGGCGCACGTCGTCCTGGATCCGCCCGGCGACCTCCGGGAGCCGGTCCTGGAAGTAGAAGTGGCCGCCGTCGAACAGGTGCAGGCCCAGGAAGTGCTCGGAGGTGGCCGCCCAGCCGTCCAGGCGGTGCGGCGGCGCCACGTGGTCCCGGGTGCCGCCGAACACCGACAGGGGCACCGGCAGCGGTGCGGTCAGGGGCTTCGTACGCCAGGTCTCGCTGATACGCAGGTCCGCGCGGATGGTCGGCGAGAACAGGTCCCACAGCTCGTCGTGGTCCAGCACCGAGGACGACGTACCGCCCATCGCCATCAACTCCCGGCGCAGTTCCGCATCGGACAGCAGATGCCGGCGCGTGGGGTCGCCGTCGGGGTGCAGCGTGCCGCGTGCGGACACACCGAGCCAGGCCGGCGGTGTGCGGCCCAGATCGATGAGCCGGCGGGTCAGTTCGTACGCGACGAGCCCGCCCATGCTGTGCCCGAAGAACGCGAAGCGGCCCGTCAGCCGGCTGTCCAGCTCGTGCAGGAAGTACTCGAGCAGGGCACCCGTGTCGCTCAGCGGGGCGCGTTCGTCGCGGGGCCCGCGGCCCGGTGCGTCGGCGGTCTGCACCTCCCAGTCGGCCGGGAAGCAGGACGGCCAGTCGCGGTACATCAGATGCGAACCACCGGAGTGGTGGAACACGAACAGACGCATTTGAGGCTCTTCGGCCTTTGGCATGGGGGCTCCATCGACGAGACACTCCGGCGTCCGGCCCGATGACCTGGATCCCGGACCAGGGGTAGGAGTCGGGACGGTGCGGTCACCCGTCCCGAAGGTCTGTCAGGCCATGATCCAAGGGGCCTGGCCGCGCGTCGTACCGCCTGCCGGTGACGGCCGGTGGGTGTCCCAGGCCGGCTGCAGTGCGGCCGAGACGATGCCCCACAGGTGGCCCGCGGTCAGGGTGCGCACGGGAACGGTGACCTGACCGGCGAGGCTGACGCCGTAGGCGGACTCCAGGGCGCTGACGATGCCGATGAGAGCCATGGAGTCGAGCCCGTACGCCTCCATCGGCACGTCGACGGCGGGCGCCTTGTCCTTGCCCAGGCCGGGCAGGCCCTGCCGGAGAATCGTCTCGAACCTCGCGTTCCACGGAGTCTGGGCCATGGGTACGGACTTCCTTCCGGCTGCCTGGACTGTCCAGGGCGCGCAACGCCTGCGCGTCCGCCTACACGGTGCCCGCCCCCACTAGAGCGGCCGTCGAAGGACGTTCGAACGCGCCGCGCCTGCCCGCCTCTTCGGCCGAACGGTCAGGCGGCGTGGCAGAGCGCCGCGGGGCCGGCCGGGACCGCGGCGTGGGACACGGCCACGGGAGGGGTGGCTCGGACGGTGCCCGCGACCGCGGGAGGGGTGGCGCGGACGGTGGCCGCGGCCTGCGAGCGGCCCCGCGCGAAGACGACGAGGCGCAGCACCGCGAAGCGCGCGAGGCCCGCCAGTGCGGAGGCGGCCAGGTAGACGACCTGCTCGAGCACCGCACCGGGCGCCGCCACCAGCAGCTGCAGGACGACCATCGCCACGCAGGTCACCGCGTACGCGGCCGTCGCGGACCCGGCCGACTGCACATGCTGGCGCCAGGTCGCGCGTCCGCCCGCGCCGAAGGTGAAGCGGGCGTGCAGCTCGGTGGCCAGGAGCGTGGAGGCCACGGTGATCACGGCGTTGGCCAGGGCCCAGGGCAGCCAGGAGGAGAGGGCTGCCACGGCGAAGCTGGAGGCGAGCCCCACCCCGCCGCCGCAGAGCACGAAGCGGGCGAAGGCGGCGAAGGCGCCAGGTGCTGCCTGCTGCCGACCGTGTGCTGTCTCCATGATCCGCCCCCTTGATGGCGCACTCCGACGAAACGTGACGCCATCATGGCACATAGATGGCGCCGTGCGGAGTCGCCTGTGACGCCATTTCGGTCACTCAAGGGCTCCGAAACGCGCAGGGGGTCGTCAGGGAGTCGTAAATACGCAGGTCGGCGACGCGGCGCGCGCACTCGCCGCATCCCTGGCGGGGCCCAAGTCCGCAAAGACCTGCGGTTTTTCGGGCCGAGCCCGGAGGTGACCTCATCGTGGCTCATATGTGGCGCACAATGGCTCGTAATGACGCCAGACGTGTGCCATGATGGGGCCACGGAAACGGAACGGCGTCATACGGCGTACGACGTAAAGGAGCCCCACCATGTCCGTCACCACGAGCGACCAGGCCATGCTCACCCTGCCGACCGCCCGGAACCTGGGCGGCACGTCCGTAGCCGAACTCGCCGACCGTGTCCTGTGCGAACTGACGGCAGCCATGGAGCTGCTCGGGGAGCAGGCACCGGAAGAGGCCGACCACGTCCGCGGCACCGCCGACCACGTCCGCGGCACCGCCGACCACGTCCGCGGCACCGCCGCCACCGCCTGAGCCTTTGCCCGGCCCCGCAGGGGCGAGCCCACCCCCCACCCACGGAAGGAAAACCGATGAGCCACACGCCTCTCGTCCCCCACGGCCTCCCCATGGAACGCGATGCGGGCCCCTTCGACCCGCCCCGCGACATCACCCGGCTGCGCGAGGCGCGCCCCGTCAGCCCCATGGTCTTCCCCGACGGTCACGAGGGCTGGTTGGTCACCGGCTACGACGCGGTCCGCCAGCTCATGGCCGACACCCGGTTCAGCTCCCGCCAGGACATCGGCGTTCTCCACGTCCCGTACGAGATCCCCGGCATGCCCGCCGCCACCGAGCCGTCCCCGCAGATCCCGGGCCTGTTCATCAGCATGGACCCGCCGGACCACACCCGGCTGCGGCGCATGCTCACCGGCGCCTTCACCGTCAAACGCATGAAGCAGCTCGAAGAGCACATCACCGACATCGCCGAGCGGCAACTGGACGAGATGACCCGCCTGACCCCGCCGGTCGACCTGGTCGAGGAATTCGCGCTGCCGGTGCCCGTGCTGGTGATCTGCGAACTGCTCGGAGTCCCCTACACGGACCGGGAGACCTTCCAGGCCAACACGGCCAAGTTCCTGGAAAAGGACGTGGCGCTCGACGAGAAAATGGCCGCGTACACCGGCCTGACCACGTACCTCGCCGAACTGGTCACGCGCAAACGCGCCACCCCCGGCGAAGACATCCTGTCCGACCTGGCCCGCCGTGACGACCTCACCATCGAGGAACTGACCGGCATCGCCTTCCTGCTGCTGCTCGCCGGCCACGAGACCACCGCCAACATGCTGGGGCTGGGCACGTTCGCGCTGCTGGAACACCCCGAGCAGGCGGCCGAACTGCGCGCCGACCCGGATCTGATGCCCAACGCCGTCGAAGAGCTCATGCGCTACCTGTCCGTCGCCGACATCTTCTACCGCTACGCCACGGAGGACATCGAGCTGGGTGGCGAAACCATCGGCAAGGGATCGACCGTCGTCGTCTCCTTGCTGGCCGCCAACCACGACCCCCGGCGCTTCGACAACCCCGACACCCTGGACATCCACCGCAAGGCCCGCGGCCAGCTGGCTTTCGGCCACGGCGTCCACCAATGCCTCGGCCAGCAACTGGCCCGCCTCGAGATGCGCGCCGGCTTCGCCGGCCTGCTGCGCCGCTTCCCGACCCTGAAGCTCGCCATCCCCGCCGGCGAAGTGAAACTCAGGACCAACATGAACATCTACGGCGTCCACGAACTGCCGGTCACCTGGACGGAAACGGCCCCGTAGGAAAACCACGGTGCAGTCGGCTCCCGTTGTCCCGTCCGCCTGTACGGCGGACGGGACAACGGGCGGATGAGCGGAGGGGCGGACGGGACCACAGGCGGACGAGCGGACGGGCGGACGAGCAGGCACGCGGGCCTTGCGTCCGCGGTGCGGCCCCGGCCGTCCACCCGCGCGGTCGACCAGTCCGCGGCGGCGAAGCGGGCCTCCGGACCGCCCGGCCGACCCCGTGTCGTCGACCCGTCAGTCAGTAGCGTGCGGATAGGGTCGGCTTCCCGATTCGCAGAAGGGAGGCGGGCATTGCAGGACCGCGCGGTGGTGATCGGTGCCGGGGTCGCAGGGCTCACCACGGCGGTCTGTCTGGCGGAGTCGGGCTGGGACGTACGCGTTGACAGCGACCGGCCCCCCGGCGAGACGACCTCGGCAGCCGCAGGCGCAATGTGGGACCCGTACCTGGTCGAGCCGGCACACCTGGTCGGCCCATGGAGCAGGGAGACTCTGTCGGTCCTGACCGCACTGAGCGCCGACGCGGACACGGGAGTCCGGTTGCTGGAGGGAACCCACGAGTCCCGCATCCCGTGCGACATGCCGGCCTGGGGCAGCTCGGTCGACGCTCAAGCCTGCGCACCCGACGAGCTCCACCCGGGCTTCGTCACCGGATGGCGGTACCGCGCCCCGGTCGTCGACATGCCCCACTACCTCCGCTACCTCACCCGCCGGCTCGCCCGGGCCGGCGGACGGATACACCGCCACCACTACAACACGCTGGACGAGGCGACCCGCGAAGCGCCGGTGGTCGTCAACTGTTCGGGCATCGGCGCCCGGTCGCTGGCGGCCGACACCTCCGTCGAGGCGGTGCGCGGCCAGCTCGTCGTGGTGGAGAACCCCGGCATCCGGTCGTTCTTCTGCGACGACACTCCCGGGGCCGCCGAACTCACCTACATCTACCCGCACGCCGACGTGCTGGTCCTGGGCGGAACATCGGAACGGGACAACTGGGACCTCCGGCCCGACAGGGCCGCGGCCCAGGAGATCATCCGGCGCTGCACCGCAGTGGAGCCGTCGATCGGCGCCGCCCGGGTCATCACGCACCGGGTCGGGCTGCGGCCGGCCCGCACCCGGGTCCGGCTCGGTGAGGAGTCGCGCGAAGGCACGCTGCTGCTGCACAACTACGGCCATGGCGGAGCCGGACTGACGCTGTCCTGGGCCTGCGCCCGCGAGGTCGCCGAGCGCGTTCGCGCAGGGTCGGGCCTCACTCCCTGATCTGCCACTGCCGACGCTCCTCGATCCCGCTCTCCGGCCCTCTGCGGAAGAGATACAGCCAGGTACGCGCCGCCAGCGTCGCCGTCAGGACCATGGTCCAGGGCCAACTGGTGACGTGTGCGGCCACCAGCACCGAACCAACCGCCGGGGAGACGGCCGTGACTGCCATCAAGGCGACCTCGCTCGAGCTGCGGTGGAACCGGTGGGCTATGGAGAACTCGGATCGCTCGTACCAGCCGATGGCGGCGCTGATCACCACCGCCAGAACCATGCTCGTCCACGGGTCGTCGCTGATCTGCGCGTAGGTGACGGGCAGCGAGATCAGGAAGGGAAACACGCCGCCGTACTCGGACAGTACGTTCCCCCACTTCATGATCCTGCCGAACGAGTTCGAGCGGATCCGGGCGAGTTCGCCGGAGGCGCTTGCATAGACGATCAGAGAAAGCACGGTGCTGAACGTCGCCCCGATGAGAAGCAGGCGTACGTCATCGGGGAACCGGCTAGAAGCAAAGGCGAAGCCGAGCAGAAAAGTGATGGCGGCGAGTATCGAACCGGAGAAGGCGATGCCCGCGGCGGCTTCCCCGGACTGGAGGGTCGCCGGGTCGTCCCGCTCGAACCGGGCGACTTCGAAGGCCGGTTCACCCGCCAGGGTCACCAACGCGGTCACGGCGTGGTCCGCGGGTGCCAGGGACTCGGTGAGCTGCTCGCGCGCACCGACGGGTACGAGATGCCGGGCGTCCGGGTCTATGTATTCAACGCGCAGCTTGTACTGATAGTGGATGTGGACATCGTCGCCCGCACGGCCCGTGCGCATGATCCGGGTCCCTATGAAGCCCCCCTTCAGCAGCAGCCCGGCCACGGCCAGTTCCTCGATCCCGGCCACGGCGGATATCAGCGGCGGTTCGTTCGGCTTCTGCGGAACCTCCTCCACCATCTCGGCCAGCAGACGGCAGCCCATGCCCTGACGACGCATGTCGTCCCGGACCGCTATCGCCGACAGACGCACGTGCCCCAGTGCCGGCCCTTCCGCGGCTATGCAGCCCACCACGTTCCCGTCGGACTCGGCCACCCGTACCAGACCCCGCGCAATGGCGTCGGCGAGGAGCTCCGACGACGGAACGACCACCGCGTCGCAGGCATCGGACAGCAGACAGCGGATTTCGGTCTGATCATCCGGGCAGGCCACCCGGGTGGTCCATGCGGCCATGTCCCTCGGTCCCACTGTGATCGGTGTCGGCGTGGAGCTCCGCGCTGCGGCGATCCTACAGAGCAACCGTGCGGCGGACAGAGGGAGTTGAGCGCCGCGCATGGGTGTGGGGCCCGGCGCCTGTGCCCAGTCCCGAGGAGATCGCGCAGAAGCTCGGGACCACGCGAAAGTCGGTCGAGCGACGCCTGAGCCGGGTCCGCAGCCGTGCCCGCAAGCCCGCGGTGGCCAGCGTTTTCGTGGTCCGGCCTTGCCCTCTGCCACGGCCCGTACCTTTCGGGCACGTCCCGCCATGGAGAGCCGGTGCAGGCCCGCCTTCGGACTCCGTCGAAGACCTGCCGCCGATCCCGAGGCGTCCGTCAGATCTCCGCGAGCCATAGCGAGATCGTTCCATGGCCTTGGACCGGCAGGGGCGTCACCCAGGGCTACCGGCCCGGTTTCCTGCCCCTGCCGACCCTCTCGGGCTCGGATGCTGTCAGGACGCGGGCAACGGGTCCTGGCCGAGCATACGCCGCCCGTTGTGGGCTGAGGTCGGCCGGCCGCAGCCGGACCAACTGGCCCATGCGCTGCAGGTCTTCCGGCATCAGACCCCTGACCGTGCCATACGCACCGGCAGCCAGGTCGTCCAGGAGGGGTCCCCCTGCCGGGGCGCCGCCGTGCTCGGGACAACGCGCTACCTCGACGCCGCCGTCGACCACCTGCGGGCTCTGCTGCCCGAGGAGCGGGAGCATGACGTCCTGGACGACGACGTGGCCCGGGTCTCCCCGCTGAAGCACGCCGACCTCAACTGCCTGGGCCGTTACAGCTTCGCCGCCCGCCCGCCGCGCGAGGGCCGCCTGCGCTCACTGCATGACCCGGCGACCGTCCACCTCGACGAGGACGACGAGGGCACCGGCGAACGACGCGGCGTCAGGGCGCGTATCGGGCCGTGATCAATGAGCATCGCGGCTTCCCGGGCGGGTGCCCGTCTGGGGTGCGGGGTCCGGCGAGCTGCGGCTGCGCCGTGTGGACGCGAGTGACCGGAAGCGTTGCCGCAGGCAGGCAGGCAGCGGCGGGGGCCGAGGGCCCGGCTGAGTGCCCGCCGGGACGGTGTGTCAGACCATGGCGAGCCGGTCCACCAGCAGTGCCACCCTCGGC
>NZ_JAJHNP010000005.1 GCF_020819595.1 Streptomyces barringtoniae | reverse complement strand
CCGGGGGTGATCTCGAGTGGTACCGCGTCGACGGCAGCGACACTGCGCCGAACTCGCCCCAAGCCTTCACACGACCCCGAACCCGAACTCGCGTCGCCGACCGGGTGACACCGCCCGCCAGGCGGAGTCGCCGCTGACCTACCTGATGAACCGCGCGGGCCGGGTGGCGACGTAGAGCAGGTACTCGAGGGGGCCGCGCCGGAACAGCCGCGTCCACACGGCCGCCAGGAGCACGGCAGCCGCCAGGAAGCCGAGGAGTACCGGCAATGCGCTCATGGTTTCCCCCTCGATCGCGGGCACGTACCAGACGTCGGCGAAGAACCAGAGGGCGACGATGTGCAGGACGTAGACGGTCAGCGCGATCATGCCGACCGCCGCGATGGGACTGGCCAGACGTGTGAGACGCGGCATCCGGTCGGCGACGGTCAGACAGCCGGCCACCACCACCAAGGCGACGCCCGTGTTGCCGAGGATCGAGAAGGACGTCTGGCTGTGCGGTGCGGCGACCAGCAGCCAGGCGGGCGGGACGCCGTTCTCGGGTTCGCCGACGGTGTCGGACCACCATGCCGACGACGCCGATCCGCCCGTGGCGGCCGCGATGGCGGAAAGAGCGTGCGGGACCAGCCGCAGGGCCAACCAGGAGCCGCCGTAGCCCATCAGAGCGAGCGCCCCGCCCGCAACAGCCAACCGAGACCGGATGCCCGACCGCGAGAGATCCAGCCGGGCCACAGCCATGCCCGCGACCAGGAACGGCATCCAGGTCAGAACCGGATACGAACCGGTGAACGCTAGTTCGAGAATGCCGTCTGTGCCGCTGATCCGGGCCAGCGGGTCCCAGGCCGTGACAGCGTCTGCCCAGGTCCCGTCCTCGATCGACCTCCGTACCGCGTACAGGGCCTGGGGCAGGATCAACGCGCCCGCGGCGGCGATGAGCGCCAGCGTCCGCGCACGCAACCGGTACAGCGGGAGAACAACCAGGAAGAGCAGTCCGTAGAAGCTGAGGATCACGTTCACCGCTGTGTCGAGAGCGGTCAGGGCGTATCCGAGCGCCAGGAGGACAACGGCCCGGATGACGATCCTGGCCACTGCCTGACGGCCGGAGCGCCCGGTGCGGGGGTGCGGCCGGCCGGTGATGATGACCAGCGAGAAGCCGGCGAGCAGCGCGAAGAGGGCGGAGGAGCGGCCCCGCGCCGTCTCCAGCAGGAACCCCACCGGCCCGCCCACTGTCACGTCGGGGCCGACATGGGCGGAGTACATGCCGAAGACTGCGAGGCCGCGGGCCAGGTCAATGCCGATCAGCCGTCCGGTCGACGGCGTCTCACCGGCAGGGGCGGAGGAGCGCTCCGCCTCAAGGTCATGCGGCGCCTGCGTGGGCGCAGCCAGCGTTGCGTTCTGCGTCATGTCTTCAGGTCTTGCCAGGCCACCGCCCCACATCACCCGACGCGTTTCCGAAAGCCCCCCGCCAACCTGCCGAAGCCACTCCGGCCGACTGGCTGGGGCCGCGCCGCCAATCGGCGGGAATCGCCTCCGGCCCGACGAGGGACGGCTGCCGCGGTGGTACGCATCGAGTGGCGAGCATGTGAGGAGCGGAGCGCAGGTGATCCGGGTACTGGTGGTCGACGACGAGGCTCTGATCCGCACGGGCTTCACGCACATCCTGACTGCGGCAGACGACATCGAGGTAGTGGCGGCGGTCGACGGCGGCCGGGCCCTGCCCATGGTGCGCGAGTCACAGCCTGACATCGTTCTCCTGGACATCCGGATGCCGGACGTGGACGGCCTCACTGTCCTGGCCGACATCCGCCGCATGCCGGATCCTCCCGTGGTGGCCATGCTCACCACCTTCGACACCGACGAATACGTGGCGACCGCACTGCGCTCGGGAGCCGCCGGCTATCTGCTCAAGGACACCGACCCCGAGCAGCTGCCCTATCTGGTGCGAGCCCTGGCCGAGGGCGGGACGGTGCTGTCTTCCAAGATCACTCGCACCGTGGTGGACGGATACCTCGACCAGGACGGTCGCGAGCCCGCCGCCCGCCTCACCGCCCGGCTGACCGAGCGCGAGCGGGCCGTTCTCATGCTCATGGCCGAGGGCCTGGCGAACACCGACATCGGCGAACGTCTGCACCTGAGCACCGGCACGGTCAAAGGCCACGTCAGCACCGTGCTAGGCAAGCTGCAGGTCAGCAGCCGCGTTCAGGCCGCCCTGATCGCCGAACGCGCGGGGCTGCTGGCACCTTCCCAAGGCTCGGACGCCCGGTGAAACCGAGAAGACTGCCGGCTGCGCTACTGGACGCCTCCCTGGTCCTGGTCGCGCTGGCGGACACGTGGGTTCATGTCGACATCGAGGCACGGCCGGCCATGGTCTGGCCGCTCCTGGCCGCCCTCGCCCTTGCACTGCGCCGCCACCGACCCCTGCTGGCCTTCACGCTCACGATCCCCGCCGCCATGACCACCGACGCGGTGTTCGCCACCACGGCCGCGCTGTACACCCTCGCCTCGTTCAGCCGCCACCGCGTCCTGCTGGCGGGCTGCGCCCTGACCTACGCGATCACCGACTTCCTGCCCTGGCCGTGGTCGTCCCTGAAAGCCAACGAACTCACCCATCCCGGCGCGCTGTTGCACCTCACCTACACGTTGGCCACCGCAGCCGCTCCCGTCTTTCTGGGCCAGCTCGTACAGGCCCGCCGCGACCTCTCCCAGCGGCTCGCCGAGATCTTCGAGGCCCGCGAACACGAACGGCTGCTCACGGCCCAGAGCGTCCTCGCGCAGGAACGCGCACAGCTTGCCCGGGAGATGCATGACGTGGTCTCCCACCAGGTCAGCCTCATCGCTGTCCAGGCCGGAGCACTCCAGGTGGGCAGCCGGGACGCCGAGACCAGACACGCCGCAACCACGATCCGGCAGCTCAGCGTGCAGACCCTCGAGGAGCTGCGGCACATGGTGAGCGTGCTGCGCGCCTCCGGCAGCCGCCACACAGAACTCACCCCCCAACCGTCCCTCGCCACCCTGGAGCGGCTGGTCGAAACCAGCGGCATCGACGCGGAACTGAAGACGGACCTGCCTGACGACCTTCCTCCCACCGTCCAGCGCGCCGTCTACCGCACCGTCCAGGAGGCCCTGACCAACGTCCGCAAACACGCCCCCGGTGCCAGGGCCGTCGTCCGCGTCTGTCACGCGGACGGCACCATCCGCGCCACCGTCGCCAACACCGCCCCCACCCGGCCCGCGCTCCTCCTGCCCGGCGCCCATCACGGCCTCATCGGCCTGCGCCAACGCGCCGAACTCCTCGGCGGAACCATCAGCGCCGGGCCAACGCCCGACGGCGGCTACGAGCTCAACCTGGAACTGCCGGCCACCAACTCGCCATGACCGCTGCATGCGGATGAAGGCGTGATGGTCGCGGATGGTGTCCAAGACCTCGGCGCGCCGGCCGCGGGCCGCAGCCGAGCGCAGGTGGTCCAGGTAGTCGCGGGATCAACGTGAACGTTGATCCCGGTGGGCCTACGCCCCTATGTCCTCCTCCCGTCGGACGGCAAGCCGGTTCGCCTGCCGGGGCCATCGACCGGGTCGACCAGTATGTGTCGTTCGCCGGCTTCTCCTCCAGCGTCTCAACGATGGCCCGCTCCACATCGGCATCGGTGTTCTTCCTGGGAACGCCTGGCCTGGGCTCGTCGGGCAGGCCGTCCAGACCGCGGGCGAGGAAGCGGCTTCGCCAGGTGCGGACCGTGTCCGGAGCGGCCTTCAGCCGCCGTGACACCTCCATGATCGAATGCCCTTCGGCACACTCCGGAACGATCCGGGACCGCAAGGCCAGAGCCTGAGCCGTCGACCGTCGACGCACCCATCCCTCAAGCACAGCCCGCCGGGCATCCGTCACCGACAACGGCGGGATCTTCGGTCCACGACGATTCGCAGCAAACCAAGGACGAACCTCTGACGCAGGTCACTGGGCCTCCCGGGCCAGGGTGTCCGCCTGTGCGGTGTCGGCAGCGTCAGCGGTGCCGGCGGTGTCAGCGATGTCGAGTATCTGATCGCCGTACAGGTCCTGCAGCCAGTTGGTCTGGTAGACGGTGTCGAGGTAGCGCTCGCCGAGGTCCGGCGCGATGGCCACCGCGGTGACGACACTCCCGTCATGTCGTGCGAGCCAGTCCGTCGCTGCGCTGACCACCGTTCCGGTGGAGCCGCCGAACAGGAAGCCGCGTCTGGCCATGCGCTGACACATGCGGATGGTGTCCGTCTCCTCCACCTGGATCACCTCGTCCACATAGGACTCGTCGAGCAGTGGCGGGCGCATGCTCATGCCGAGGCCGGGGATCATCCGGCGGCCCGGCTCACCACCGAACGCCACGGAACCCACGCTGTCCACGGCGACGATCCGCACCGGCCGGTGCCGCTGCCGGAAGTAGCGCGCGCAGCCCATCAGGGTCCCGGTGGTGCCCGCCCCGACGAAAAGGACGTCCACTTCCGGGAACTGACGGGCGATCTCCGGGCCCGTCGTGCGGTAGTGCGCCCACCAGTTGCCCTCATTGGTGTACTGACTGAGCCAGACGTACCGGTCGTCGGAGGCGCACAGCGCACGGACGTACTCGATTCGCGTGCCCAGGAAGCCGCCGTTGGAGTCCTGGTCGGCAACGATGTGCACCTCGCTGCCGACCGCTTCCATCAGCAGCCTGGTCGAGAGGTTGCACCGGGAGTCCGTCACACACAGGAACCGGTAGCCCTTGCTCGCGGCGATCACGCTGAGCGCGACCCCCAGGTTCCCGGAGGACGACTCGACGAGGACGGAATCCGGTGCCAGGATTCCGTCACGTTCGGCGCTCTCCACCATCTCCTTCGCGGCCTTCAGCTTGATGGAGCCGGCGAAGTTGAACGCCTCGCACTTCAAATGGAGCGGGTATCCGCAGATCGACTCCAGATCGATGAAGAGATCGCTCTGGTTGAATTCGTACGGAGCCGAAACGACAGGCACGACGGACCTCCTGGTGCCGGGCCGAGGACGACAGCCTCAGCCGTAACGGCGAAGTTCGTGGAAGAAGTCATCGATGAGACGGAGGTTCCCCTCCTGGGACACCTTGTCGTAGACGTACTTGCCGACGGCGAGGTCGAGGACGCCGAGCCCGAACGGTGAGAAGACCACCGGCCGGCCGGGTGGTGGTGTGGCGCGCCCGGCCATGACGTCGCTGAGCGTTCCGTTCAGGAAGTCTCGGTTGCCGGTGAGCTGTTCCACCAGGTGGGGCGACGTGTCGGCCTTCAGGCAGTGCTCGACGTCGTCGACGAAGTTGGCCGAGCCCAGCAGGACCTCGGGGGCGAGGTCGCGCAGGGACACGTGCAGGACCAGGGGGTTGTGGCTGAACCAGGCCGGGTCGGTGACATGTGGCCGGCCGGCGATGGTGGCGAAGACCACGAGGTCGCTGGCGCGGACGAGGTCCTCGGCGCTGTCGTGGACCGTGATCGCTGCTGTGGTGCCGGCCTGCCGCAGATAGCCGCAGAATCCGCTGGCGCTGCCGGCGGACACATCGTGCACGCCGACCGCCTCGAAGGCCCAGCCGGTGGCGCTGAGGAAGGTGTGGATGTATCGGGCGATCAGGCCCGTGCCGAAGAAACCGATGCGGGTGGGGCGGGGACGGCTGCGGCTGAGCCAGTCGGCCGCCAGTGCCGCGGACGCGGCGGTCCTGGTGGCGCTGATGATCGAGCTCTCCAGGCAGGCGAACGGGTAGCCCGTGTCGTGGTCGTTGAGGATGAGCACCGCGGAGGCCCGCGGCAGCCCGGCACTCACGTTCTGCGGAAAGCTGGAGATCCACTTCAGACCGTCCACGGGGACCGACCCGCCGAGGGAAGCCGGCAGTGCGATGATCCGCGCAGTGGGACGGTCGGGGAAGCGCAGGAAGTACGACGGCGGGTTGACCGTGTCTCCGGCGTCGTGCAGCCGGTAGGCGGCCTCGACCAGTTCCACGAGCTGCTTCTCGCGCCCGCTCAGTGCTTGCTGCACCTGTTCACCACTGATCACGGCGAAGGTCGGCAGGGAAGCCGGTTCGGGCGTGGCCGGCCGGGTGGCGGTCGGCAGTACGTCGGTCATCGCTCGCTCGCCTCCGAAGCCGGGCAGCCGTCCGCCGGCCGGAGGGGCTCGGCCATGCCGACCAGCACCTGCCGCTCTCCGGTGAAGGCCTCTCGGCTGTGCGCGGTGCGGATGTTGTCCACGAGCAGCAGGTCACCGGCCTGCCAGGGTTCGCGTCGGGTGTGCGCCTCGTAGGTGGAGTTGATCAGCTCGACGACGTCCGCGCCGATGGGGCTGCCGTCGCCGTAGCGGGTGTTGAACGGCAGTCCGTCCGCGCTGTAGACGTCCACCAGGTACTCGCGCACCTCGGGGGCCAGCGTCCACTCGTTGAGGAAGGCGATCTGGTTGAACCAGCAGCGCCGGCCCGTGAGCGGGTGACGGACGACGGCGCTGCGGCGCTGCTCGGTGCGCAGTGTCCCGTCGGACTGCCAGGTGAAGTCGATGGCGTTGGCCCGGCAATAGCGCTCGATCTCGGAGCGGTCGCCGGTGCCGAACGACTCCACCAGGCTCGCCCCGATCTCGTCGTTGTAGGTACGGGTCAGGATCCAGCCCTCGCGCTCGAACCGTTCGGTGAGCCCGGTGGGCAGGGCCCGCAGCACCTCTTCGGCATCGGCCACCGCCGTCGCCCCGCCCTGCTCGGGCGCGGCCAGGCAGGCGAACAGCATCAGACCGGGCACCTCGAGCAGGTAGCTGAGCTCGTGGTGCATGCACATCGGCTGGTTGGCGGGCCAGGTCGTGGACGCGTACAGGCCGAGGCCGTGGGCCTGACGGGGTGCGAAGGCCTCCCTCTCCGCCATCAGGCCGTCGGCCAGACGCGCGAAGACGGCACCGACCTGGTCGACGTCCCGCAGCCCGAGCCCACGGACCATCAACGCCCCGTGTTCGGTGACCTGCGCGCGCAGCGCCTCGCGGAACTCGGCCGCCCAGCTGGCGGCGTCGTCGAGTGGGTCGACGTGCAGCAGCGCCGGTCTGTCCGGTCGCAGCTCCACATCGAGTGCTGATGTCAGGGATGAGAAGGGCAATTCGGATTCCTTTCGGTCGACCGCCGGGGATGCGACGGGTCTCAGGAGGAGGCAAGAGGTACGACGGTGCTCAGGACGGCCTGTGCCGCCTCGGCCGGACGGGTGCGAAGGAAGTGGTGGCCGCCGTCGGCGAGCTCGTACAGATCGACGTGTTCGGCCAGGAGCAGCCAGTCCATGTGGTGGGCGGCGTAGCCGGCGGTGTGCGGGTCGTCGGCGGCGACGACCACGGTGACCGGCGTGGAAAGCCTCACCTGCGGCGGCGCTTCGAGGACCTCGCAGAAGTAGCGGTGTGCGCCGAGGCAGTCGTGCCGGTAGGCGGCACCGATGTGTTCGGCGTGCCGCTCGTTCAGCTCCGCAAGTTCCGTGTGGCCGGTGTCCGCGGTCAGCCGCGCCGCGATCTCGGCGTCGCTGCGGCTGTCGAGTTCGCCGATGGCGGTGTGCCGGTCGGTGGCCGTACCGAGCAGGTGCGCACCGAGGAACACCCGCGTCACGCGCACGCCTCGCTGCAGGAGTCTCCTGGCCGTCTCCATGGCCGGCGCGGCGCCCGAGGAATGGCCCCACAGCATGACCCGGGTCAGGCCGCGCGCCGTGATCTCGGCGGCGACCTGCTCGGCCACCTGCTCGATCGACGCGAACGGTCCGGGGGGTTCGGCCAGGTTGTGACCGGGGAGGTCCACGGCGAGGACCGCCACTCCGCCGGCCGCCAACGCGCTCGCCATCGGCTGGTAGTTGACCGCGTTGCCGCCTGCGTAGGGGAAGCACACCAACGCGCACTCCGGCACACCGCGGCCGTCCGACAGGGGCACCAGCAGCTCTGGGCGCTCCCGGGCCGTGCCGTCGATCAGGGCGGCCAGGTCGGCGAGCACCGGGTGCCGGGTGATGTCCTTCAGGGACACCACGCGGTCGAGCGCGAGGGTGAGTCTGACCGCGGTCAGGGAGGTGCCCCCGGAGTCGAAGAAGTGGTCCGTGCGGCGAATCTGCTGCTCGGGCACCCCCAGCAGCTCGGCCCAGGCCGCGGCCAGCCTCCGCTCGGTGGGGCTGAGCGGGCCGGCGTCGTTCCCCGCCTCCCTTTCCGGTGCCGACTCCTCGGCCAGTGCGGTCAGGGCCTTGCGGTCGATCTTGCCGTTGGCGGTCAGCGGGAGGCTGTCCTGCCAGTGGAAGGCCGACGGGACCATGTAGGCGGGCAGCGCCGCGCCGAGGGCCTCACGGAGTGCCTCCGGCAGCTGCCGGCTGCCGGAGTAGAAGGCGATCAGCTGCTTGCCGCCGCCGGACCGCTCGGCGACGACCACCGCGCCGTCCCGTACTCCGTCCACCCGCAGCAGGCAGTTCTCGATCTCGCCGATCTCGATCCGGAAGCCGCGGATCTTGACCTGGCTGTCCCGGCGACCGAGGAACTCCAGCTTGCCGCCGGGGTGCCAGCGCCCCCAGTCCCCGCCCAGGTAGAGCCGTTCACCCGGCCGGTACGGGTCCGTCCGGTACGCCTCCCGGGTCCGCTCGGGATCGTTGACGTACCCCCGGCCCACGCAGACACCGGAGAACGCGATCAGCCCCGGGGCGCCGAGCGGTACCAGGGACAGGTACTCGTCCACGACGTAGACGCGCACGTTGTTCACGGGCCGCCCGAGCAGCACCCGGTCGGGCACCCCGCGAAGGATCTCGTGGTTGGTGTCGTCCGACGTCTCCGTGAGCCCGTAGGCATTGAGCAGAGCGATGCCCGGCTGGACCGCGAACCAGCGCTGGACCAGCTCCCGTTTGAGTGCCTCGCCGGTCACCGACACGCACCGCAGGTCCGGCAGCGTACGCGGATGCTGCTCCAGATACGAGACCACGACCTCGAGATAGGACGGCACGACCTGTGCCACACCGACCCGGCCGCGCTCCAGTGTGTCGACGAACCGCTCCACGTCCGTGATCACGTCCTGCTCGACCAGCAGGGTCCGCCCGCCGGCCAGCAGCGGGGCCATGAGCTGCCACAGGGAGATGTCGAAGCACTGCGGGGCGGTCTGCGCCACCACGCACCCCTCGCCGATCGCCAGGTCCTCGATCTTGGCGTGGAGATGGTTGAGCATGCCCGCGTGCTCGCACATCGCCCCCTTCGGCTCACCGGTGGAGCCGGACGTGAAGTAGATGTAGGCGAGTTGGCCGGGGTCGACCTGAACGCCGAGGTCATGGTCGGCGTGCGGTTCGGCGTACGCCGTGTCGACCAGCAGCTTCTCGACTCCCGGCAGGGTGGCCAGCGCCTGGTCGAGGGTGTGGGTGCTGCCGGATTCGGTCAGGACCAGTCGGCACCCCGCTCGCGACAGCGTCGCCGCGATACGGCCGGCCGGGAAGTGCGGCTCGATCGGCAGGTACACGCCGCCCGCCTTGAACACCGCCAGCACCGCCGCCGGCCAGTCGAGGTTGCGCTCGGTGACGACGGCGACCACGTCCTCCCGGCCCAGGCCCCTCGCCAGCAGAGCTCGCGCCAGTCTGTTGGCGCGCCGGTCGAGCTCGCCGTACGTCCACTGCTGCTCGCCGTGCACGGCCGCCACGGCCTGTGGATGCGCCCGCACCCGCTGCTCGAAAAGTTCGTGTGCCCGCGCGTCGGGCAGCGGCCGGCGGGGCCCTGCCAGACCTTCCAGCTGCTCCTGAACCTCGTCGGCCGACAGCAGGCTCTGCCGCGTGTGGTCGGCGTCCGGATCCGCCGTCATGAGCCGCAGCGCCGTCAGGTGGTAGCCGCCGATACGTGCCGCCGCCGCGGCGTCCAGCACGTCCGTGCGGTACCGCAGGCGCAGCGTCAGGTGTCCGCCCCTGTCGGACCAGCGCACGTGCAGGACACCGTCGTCGGCGTGGGTCTCGTCGGCTCCGATGGGACCGAACACGACCTCGTACGGCGGCTCCGTCAGCCCGAGCTCCCGCCGTAGCTTCTCCACCGGGAACTCCCGGTGCTCCAGCACCTCCGCCTCAGCCTGCTGGGCGGCCGACAGCAGTGCCAGCCAGGACCCCGGGGGGACGGCCGCCCGGCACGGCAGCGGCTCGCCTCGCACACCGGTGGTGTTACCCGTGACCACGTCCGGCTCGGCGGACGATACGGCCAGCACCTTGAGGTGTGCGGCCAGCATCAGAGCGCTGAGCGGCAGTCCCCGGTGCCGGACCAGTTCCCGTACCGCCTCCGTCACCTCGTCCGGCACCGCCATCTCGTGCTCGGCCGCTCCCGGAACCGGCTCCCGAACCCAGCGCGGCACCGTGGTGCCACTGCCGGCGGTCAGTACCCGGCTCCAGAACTCCTGGTCCGCTTCCACGCGCGTCCCCATCGAATGGCCTTCCTCAACTCTTCGTCGCTGTGGTGGAGTTGGATGTTGACGTTCCCCGGCCGACACCGGTGGACCGGTTGCCGCTCTCCGGCATGTCCACCGCGGGATTGCCGCCCCAGTGTGCGTTCCGGGGGACTTCCTCACCCTTCATGAGGAAGGAATCGGGTGCCAGCACCGAGCCGTCGCCCATGGTCACGCCGTAGTGCACATGGGCGCCGACGCCCAGCGTGCATCCGGCGCCGAGCGTGGTGCCGTCGGACTTGAAGGTGCCGTCCTCCTGCGAGTGGCACTGGATCTTGCTGCCGGCGTTGAGGGTGCAGTCGTCGCCGATGGCGGCGAGCGTCCGCTCGGTCAGATAGCAGCCGTCGTCGAACACCCTGATGCCGATGCGCACGCCCAGCAGCCGCCAGACCAGGCTCTTGAAGGGGGTGCCGTTGAAGAGGTTGAGGAAGTGGTCCGGGACCTTCCACAGCCGCTCGTGCCACCAGAAGTACGGGTCGTAGATGGAGCACAACCGGGGGCGCAGCGCACGGAACGACGTGATGCAGCGCTCCACCAGGATGAAGTACACGGTGGAGAAGCCGAGTGTGATCGCCAGGTATCCGGCGATCACCACGTGTCCGATCACGCCGTACAGGTCCACCGAGACGAGACCGAACAGGGTGAGCGCGAAGGTGTGCAGCCATCGCACGAGCAGCATGAGCGCCATGGAGCGAAGGTTGTAGCGGTTCTTCGCGGCGAGCCGGCGGCGGAATGTGTGGCCTGTCCTCAGATGGTCGAACCGTGCGTCCCGGTCCACCGTTCGGGGGATTTCGAAGCACGGTGAGCCGAGGAGCCCCACGCCTTCGCGGACCTCGCCGTCGAGGGGAATCATCACCTTGGTCGCGAGCAGGCAGTTGCCCCCCGTCCTGCCGCCTGCGGGATAGGCGATGTTGTTGCCCAGGAAGTTGTGCGGCCCGATCGACACCCTGGACAGCCGGAAGGACGTACTGGAGAAGTCCGCGTTGACGATCGAGAGTCCGTCGGCGACCATCGTTCCGCTGCCGACGGAGACCAGAAGCGGCGTCTCGTGCTGCACCTCGGTGCCGAAGTTCGACCCGGTCTGCTCGACCCGCGACAGGTCGTACCCGAGTCCGCGGAGGTAGTGCACGATGTAGGAGCTGTCACCGAAGAGCCAGGCGAAGAACCTGACGTTCGTCATGCGAGCCGTGGCCCGGTGCAGCGCGTAGTGGAAGCCGTAGAGCGGATAGACCTGGTCGGGCTTGACGAACAGACCCAGCAGACGCGGCACGGTGCACAGGACCACCAGCCCCAGGGCGGCGCACCCGAAGAACAGCACGAGGGAGAGCACCAGCGCGTCGGGGAGCAGTTCCGACCGGGACAGTGCGGCCGTCCGCGGGTCGAGTCGCTTGCCGATCGCCGGTACCTCGGTGAAGAACATGTACGCACCGCCGACGACCAGTGGGATGTACAGGAGGAACAGCTGCACCAGGGTGCCGAGGCCGAACCAGGCCCGGCGCGCGGTGCCGCATCCGGCCGGAGCGACCCTGACGTAGTCGACCCGCGTGGGCTCCGCCGGAGATCCGTGCCAGTGCTCACCGTCCGGGACCGCCTGGCCGCGGTGCAGGGCGGACGCATGGCCGAGCTGGGCACCGTGGCCCATCGACGTGTCGATGTCGAGGACGGTCTTCTCGCCGACGAAGGCATCGCGGCCGAGCGTGATCCGGCCGGTCTGGATGTGTCCCGCGTGGGCCCGGTAGCCGAGGAAGAACGAGTCCTTGCGGATCACCGTGCCCGCGCCGATCGTCAGCAGGTCGGTGCAGACCGGGACGGAGTGGGAGAGGATCGTGACTCCCTTGCCGATGCGTGCGCCGAGGGCCCGCAGATACAGCACGTACAGCGGAGTGCCGGTGAGGAAGACCATCGGGTTCGCGTGGAGCAGCGCCTTGACGAGCCAGAAGCGCAGGTACGTCAGGCCCCAGACGGGGAACTCGCCCGGTCGCCAACGGCCGATGAGAAGCCATTTCGCGAGGACCGGGAACGCACACAGCGCGACGAACCCGATGCCTCCGAACAGCAACGACCGCAGGTAGATGTGGACCAGGCCCGAACCGGTGGCGATCCACTCGTAACCCGCGGCGGTGACGAATCCGGAGACGAGGGAGTAGCTCAGGAAGACCAGCAACTGGAACGTTCCGCAGAGAAGATGGTTCCACCGGCGCCTGGCCGGCCCCGGAGTCGGCGACGGCACGTGCGCCGGCGACGGCGGGGCGTCCACCGCATCGACGCGAGCGGGAGCAGCCTCTCCGAGAGCCGCCGCGAGGCTTCGGATCGTGGGGTGCTGATAGATGTCCCTCATGGACGGCGACGGCAGATCCGCTCTCTTCCGTATCCGCGCGCAGAACTGGGCCATGACCAGGGAGTTGGCGCCGAGATCGGCGAAGAAATGACTGTCGACCGGAACACGCTCAGCGCCCAATAGGCCGGCCAGCGCCTGCGCGAGCTCCCGCTCGGTCTCCGTCCCTCTGGGGGCGGCGCCGCTCAGGACGACCGCAGGTTCGTCCGGCTCCGACAGGACTTCGGAGGACTGATCCGCCATGCGCTCTCCTCTGGAACGTGGATGTTCCTGATCACGAACCGGCGGGTCCAGTCTGTCTGTATAGGTGGCGAGTTGCCACTTATCTCCCTGATTCAACCCTGCGAGCCTCGGGGCGGTTGGGTCCTTTTCCCTTGTTCCGGGCGAGGACAGGGAGCCCGCACGTCATCCACTTGGCGGTCCCCCAGATGCCCCGGACGGATCCGGTGAGCGCCGTGATCGGGTTGGGCGGCGGCGCTGATCGAGCCGGGCAAGGGGTGCCGGTCCGGTCCGCCGCCCGTAAGCCGTCGATCGCCTTGCGGCCGAGGCAACTCAGCCGTCGGCTGCCGGGCGCCAGGTGGAGGTGGCGCTCCAGGAGTGAGCGGAGGTGCCGCACCGAGGCGGCAGCCAGGTGGTGGCGTCAGAGAACTCCGGGCGACAGCCAAGCGCTCCCTCGCGGCGACCGATGCCGGCGTTTCGCTGGCCGGAAGCCGCGCCGAGCGGCACTGACCTGTGGAAACGGCGGCGGAATTCGATATGTGGTGGAACTTCGCCGGACGCACCCAGGACGATACCCAACAGGCCCGGCAGGACTGGATGAGCGGGACACGTTTTGGGGAGGCCCGCATGTCGGCCAACAGATGCCGACACGAAACCCGCCCCGGATGACCAGGGCCATTTCCAGTTCTCACCAATTCCCCTTGGAGAGATGCAGATTACCTGGAGAACCGACCGAAAACGTAGGCCAATGCTTGCAACTTCTATGGTTGAAGCCTGCAGCAATTACCTGGTGTGCGGTTCTCGGTGGTGCATTCCGAATTGGCCGTCCGCGGGTCCGGAACCGCGGTGGAAGCAGGCTGATTTGAGCAGGTACCTGTGCCGACGTTCTCTTCAAACGACGCAAACGGCGATAGCTGATGTCGTCGTGAACGAAAGGATGTGTGGCCATGACGTACGAGCGTCCGACCCTCACCAAGGCCGGCGGTTTACGCAAGACGACGGGCCTGGCCGGCGGTACCGCCATGGACCTCACCGGCGGTCACCAGCTCATCTGACCGCTAGGCGAACGGGCCCTTCTCTCGTCCTTTTGGCGTGAGGTGACCGGGGCCCGTGCATGGCGGCGGAGGGTGGTCACCGACTGTCCGCCGCCGCTCCCCCCGGCCTGTCCATCCCGCATCGGCGGGCGCGCCCTCGGCCGGAGGTACGTGAGTCCATGAACAGCCCTGCGTTGCTCGCCGCGGTGCCCACCTGGTTCGTGGTGCTGCCCGATACGGACGAAGCGGCAGCCGTGGCGGCCACGGCTCTTCCACACGCCGCCGAAAGCCTCCCGCATGCGTCCGGCCGGCCGTGGTTGATGGGACGCTGGAATCCGGGGGAGCTGACTGCCGGCGAGTGCGGCGGAGTGCGTCTCGCGGTGTTGGGTGGGTGGTGCCGGGCGCCGGGATGCTACGCGGCCGGGGCGAAGGCCCTGCGCAGAGCGGGCGAGTAGGCGGACCACAGCTGCCACACGAGGCGCAGGATGATCGCCTCAGCGAGCGCAACCACTATCTTCATTGCCACGGTTGCCAGTATCTCGGCCATGTCTGCTGACTTTCTGTTCTGGATACGGATGTCCGGAACCAGACAATGCAGCCTTTTCCTGCGCTGCAGGTGCCCCCGAGACGCACTTTGGACGGACCCCGGGTAAACATGTGGTGACTCCAGCTCCGCCGGTGTGTGGGGCGGCCGTCGTCGGGCGTGGTGGGGAAGGGGTGCCGTCACGGTCCGGGCAGCACGCCGGGACCGGGTGCAAGGCGGCTGAGGCGGGACAGCGCGCCGCCCAGCCAAGTGACCGGAGTCGCGGCCAGTGCGGCGGTGGCCGACGGCAGTGGCGCCGCCTCCACGTTCTCGTCCGGCCCATCGGCCACAGAGGGCAGCCAGCCCGCGGCAGCCAGGCGCCACGAGAGCGTCTTCAGCGCCGGATGGAGGAGAGTGGCGGTCGTGATCGCCGCCAGGGCGATGCCCCAGCCGACGGGGCCGAGGGGTGTGGAGCCGAAGAACCGGCTGATGCCCGGTGTCTGGATGATGCCGACGAGAACGGCGGCCGATCCGATCGTGGCGGCGAGCACCTGGCGGTCCGCGCCACCGCTGGTGAGTGTCTGAGCGAGCTGGGTTCCGACCACGGCGGCCAGCGCGGCGGTGGCGGCACGGCGCTGGGTGCCGGTGAAGCGGGCGGCCGTCCAGGCCAGCCCCGCGCCGAGAGCGGTGGTGAGCCCGCGTTGCAGCATCTCCTCGGTGAGTGCGGTGCCCAGCGACTGGTGGGGGCCCTCCTGGAGCAGTTGTTCCCCGGTGCTTTCGGCCGGAGTGCGTACGGCGATGGAGAGCGCGGGGGCGAGGTCGGTGAGGAGGTTGACCAGCATGATCTGGCGGGCGCTCAGCGGTGAACTGCCGGCCAGCGCGGAGGCGAGGACGCTGAAGGTGACCTCGCCGAGGTTGCCGCCGATCAGAATGGCCAGCGCGGTCCTCACGGAGGTCCACATCGCCCGGCCCTCGGTCAGGGCGGTGACGATCGTCTCCAGACGGTCGTCACCGATGACCAGATCGGCGGCGGCCGTGGCCGCGGGGGTGCCACGCCGCCCCAGGGCGATGCCGACGTCGGCGAGGCGGATGGCGGGGGCGTCGTTGGCACCGTCGCCGGTCATCGCCACGACGCGGCCCAGACGCTGGAACGCCTCGACGATGCGGACCTTGTGGCGCGGAGTGCACCGGGCGACCACGCTCACCATCGGCAGCAGCGCATCGAGCGCGTCGTCGTCGAGCTCGTCCAACTCCGGCCCGGTGCACACGGTCTGGTCCGGATCGCCCGTGACCGAGGCCGCGATGGCCTCTGCGGTGGCGGCATGGTCACCGGTGAGCAGGATCGTGTGCACCCCGGCCGCGCGCAGCCGGGCGGTGGCCGGTGCCGCCCCGGGGCGCACCGGGTCGGCCAGCACGAGGAAACCGGTGAAGACCAGGTCGTGCACCGCGTCATCGGTGAGTTCTTCGTCCGGCCGCAGGGTTCGTTCGGCGACGGCGAGGACGCGGCGGCCGGCAGCGGCGAGCTCGTCGGTCGCCCGGGTGAGCGCCTTGTGCCCGGCGTCGTCCAGCACGGTCTCCGCCCCCTCCAGGCGTCTGCGGCGGCAGCGGGCCAGCACCGTCTCCGGTGCGCCCTTGATGCTGAGCAGGGTGGACCCGGCGGTACGGCCTGCCGTGGCGTGGTAGGCGCGGGACGGGTCGAAGGGCAGGGTGCCGGTGCGCCGCCAGCGGGGTGCGCCGCGGCCGGGCGATACCCGTGCCCGGCGGGCCCCCTCGTCCACCGCCCGGTCGGTCTGGTGGGCCAGGGGTTCGGAGTGCCGGGCGGCGGGGGTGGCACGGAGCGCGGCGGCCAGGACCGCCTTGTGCCGCGGGCCGAGCCGGCCGAGGGGGAGGGTCCGCTCCCCGTCGCCGACGGCGACGAGCTGGAGATGACCTTCGGTGAGGGTGCCGGTCTTGTCGAAGCACAGCACATCGGCCCGGCCCAGCGCCTCGATCGTGCGCGGGTTGCGCACCAGCGCGCCGTGCTCGGCCAGGCGTCGCGCGGAGGCCAGCTGTGCCGCGTTGACCAGGAAGGGCAGCCCCTCGGGGACCGAGGCGACGGCCAGGTTGACCGCCGAGGTCAGGCTCTCCGCCAGCGGGCGCCCGTGCAGCAGCCCGGCCCCGGCCACCGCCGCCGCGGAGGCCGCCGCCACGGGCAGACTGGCCCTGGTCAGCGACGACAGCCGTGCCTCGACCCCGGTCACCGGGGCCGCCTCCCGCGCACTGGCCATGGTGCGCCCGACCTCGGTGGCCGCCCCGGTGGCCACGACCACGACGACCGCCTGCCCGGCCGAGACGGTGGTGCCCTCGTAGAGCATCGAGGAGCGGTCGGTGAGCTGCGCGGCGGCCACCGGAGCCGGATCCTTGGGGACGGGCAGGGACTCGCCGGTCAGCGACGACTCGTCCACCTCAAGCCCTTCGGTCTCCAGCAGTCGGCAGTCGGCGGGCACCACGTCCTCGGGCCCGAGGAGGACGACGTCCCCCGGCACCAGGTCCTCCGCGGTGACCAGCCGCACGCGTCCCCCGCGTCGCACCCGTGCCCCGACCGCGGAGCGGGCGGTCAACTCGGCGAGAGCGCGCTCGGTCCGCACCCGCTGCACCCCGCCGACCAGCGCCGACGCCGCGGTGATCAAGGCGACCAGCGCCGCGTCCGCGCTCGATCCGACGGCGGCCGCCAGGGCCGCCCCGCCGGCGAGCACCGGTGTCAGCGGGTTGGCCAGCTCTTCGATGAACGCCGACGGCAGGGTGGTCCGCGGCGTGCCGGTTCGCCACGGCCCCTTGGCCCGCGAGGCCGCTTCCTCCTCCGGCAGCCCGTCGCTGCTCGAGCGCAGTCGCTCCAGGACCCGCGCGGACGGCATCAGATGCCAGGGCACGGTCTCCACGGCGGGAGTGACGGGGCGTGAGACCAGCTGCCGGGCGCGCCAGGCGCCCAGGCAGAAGGCGATTCCCCCGGCGGTGTTGCACGCCGCCTGTCCCCGCGAGCACGCCTGTGCGGCCGCTGCCCGCATCGCCGCGACCGCCCCGATGCCGCTGCCGCTCGCGGCCAGCAGCGCACTGTCCCGGTCGACCTGGCGGGCCACGCCGGCTCCGGTCAGGATCAGGGCGACCGTGTCCAGGTCGGTGCCGACGAGCAGGTGTGCGCCCCAGGCCGGCGGCTCCCCCTCCCGGTGGACCCCGATGCCGCAGTCGGACGCCCCGAGGGCACGGCGGTTCCCCGATACCAGCAGCACCACGGCACCGTCCGCCTGCAACGCGCGCACCGACGCCACCAGGTGGCCCCCCGTGGGCACCATCGCATCGGCGAATCCCAGCTCCGGGCAGGGCTGGTCGCCTGCGAGGACGACGCGGAGACCGGACCTGCGGGCCGCCGCCGCCAGAGCCTGCGCCCCCGGAAGCGTCTGCATCTCCACCCCCGCCACGGCGACCAGGCGGCGCCGGAGGGCCAGGCCCAGCACCCGTTCACTGCCGCGCTGCCGCAGCCGGTCCGCGGCCCGGCGCCCGGTGCGGCCGGCCAGATCCAGCTCCTCCAGCGGGCCGAGCGCCCAGCCCTCGCCGTCGCAGTGGACCTGCGCAGGCGCGGCCGGGTCGAAAAGGGCGAAGAGCCGGTCGGAGACCTGCTCGGGTCCGGCGCCGTCGAGCAGCACCAGTTCGGTCGGTTCGTAGCGGCGGCTGCGCAGCACGTCCGCGTCCAGGAGCACGGTGTCCACCTGCCCCAGGCGGCGCAGCGCGCTGCGGTCCATGGCCACGACGCCACGCAGGGCGAGGAACCTGCCCAGGGTGGTGGCGAAGCCTTCCCGTCCGGCGTGCGGCGCCTTCGGCATGCTGGACAGGGCCACCGCCAGCGCACGCCGCGGCCCGGCGTACGGCGTGGTCAGGGCGCCTACGGCCGCGCCGGCCCCCATGGCCTGTCGGGCGTAGCGCAGGGTCACGTCCTCGTGAGCCTGCGGCCGTTCCACCACGATCGGCTCGGCGCGTGCGTGCTCCGGCCCCGGCACCAGCCGCGGCTCCGCCAGGGACCACGCCTCCAGGGCGGCGTTCGCCTCCCGCCACTGCGCCACGCGCTGCACGACGTCGAGCACCAGCCCTCCGCCGCGCGTGGCCACGCCCTGGACCATGGCGTTCAGCACCGGCAGCACCGACTCCGTGCGCTCATGCCCGGTGAGGGCCGGCGTCACCAGCCTGCGCAGCCACGGGTGGCACAGCGCGGCACTGGCCAGCGCCCCCACCTCCGCCGGCAGCGGAGTCCACGGCGACACGCGCGTGGCAGCCGTGAGCAGGAGCCCCGCGATGTCCGCCGCCAGGACCGGAACCGCCGATCGCCAGCGCGGACCTTCGCACGGATGGAGCGGTTGGGGGCACCATTCGTCGTACGCTCCCGGCTCAGCGGGGGCGGCGGCCTCACGGGCCTCCGCCCGGACGACGATCTCGATCAGCTCCTGCTGCGGCGGGGGCGGCGAGGCCAGCTCCACGACGACCCGCTCCGCCGCGGCGTTCACTCGCGCCCACAGCACACCGGGGTGCTCCTCGAGTGCACGCTCCACGCTCCGGCCCACCGACATCCCGCGAGGACCCCGCACCCCCCGCACCTCGATGTGGCAGCGCCCCGAACGGGACCACACATCCCTCCGCTCCAGCCCGAGCAGCTTCGCGGCCACATGCGCGGCCGCGCGCACACCGGCGGTCACCCCACACCCCGAACCGCCGGTGAGCGGCGCCGACAGCGGCAGCGGCAGACGCACCTCTGACAGCAGCGACATCCGCGTGCCACCTCCGGAGCAGGCCGATCCCTCTTCCCCTTGCGATCATCCTCACCCGCCCCGGACACACCCGCCCGGCATGCTGATCCGAACGGCTTCCCGCGACTCGCAGGGCCAGGTGTCCGCCAGTAGCGTGTGCCGCGTCGGGGGGCAAAGTCCCGGACCCACGAACGGATGTGAACCGTGACCACGCCGAAGACCGCTGGGAAACGCACAAGCACACGGGGCACAGAGCCGTCGCGCCCCGCCTCCCGTACGAAGACGACGCAGCGGTCCGGCGCCAAGCCGACGACGAATCCACCGACGCAGGTACCTGCCGCGACCTCCGGCGGACGTACGATCACCATCACCCTGCCGGCGCTCGGCGAGGCAGCCACCAGGGTTGTGACCGCTGCGACGGTCCCCGTGGCCACCGTCCGCCGCCTGCTGCCCGCCGACGGCGGCCTGCCTCTGTACGCCGGCCTCGGTGTTCTGGCGGTCGCAGGTGCCCTCGAATGGCCGGTTGCGGCGGGTGTCGGCATCGGTTACGCCGTCCTCCGGTCAAACGGCCTGCTCACACGGCCCGGCTCCACCGGGTGAGGCGCCGCGCGGCACCTCACCCGACGCATCCGGTGCCGCGGCGAGCTGCTCACGTCAGCGGTGACAGCAGGTGAGCGGGCAGGCGTCCGGCGTGCCCCGGAACATCGGCCCGGCAAAAGCCTGAGCCCCACCGTCCAGTCAGTCCTGTCTGCAGCGACACCGAAGTGGTCCTGCGTGGCTACCTCCAGTGGGGAGAAGAGGTAGTCGAGCGGCTGAACGGCATGTACGCCTTCGCGATCTGGGACACCCGCACGGAAGAGCTCCTGCTGGTGCACGACCGATTGGGTGTCAAACCACTCTTCTACTGCCAGCTACCGTCGTCCTCGTCGCGGCCGCCGTCACGGACGTGTCGGCCTGGGTGTGCCTGGCCGCCGTCATCGCGTACGCCCACGCCGCCGTGCCGGTGCGGCTCGCCCTGCTTCCGCTGTACGCACTGGTCATGGTCGGCGTCATCTTCGGGGCGTTCGCTTTCGGGGCGACGGTGCCGCGCTCCGTGCCGTCATTGCTGCGCACGGGCATCGCCACCCGGATGCGGCAGACCGGCGGCCTGCTGTTGCCGCTGTACTTCTTCGTGGCGGGCAGCAAGGTCGCCATCGCCGGGTTCAGCAGCCAGACCGTCCTCACGCTCGGCCTCCTCGTCACCGTGGCCACCGCCACCAAGACGCTGGGCGCCTACGCAGGCGCGCACCTGTCCGGCGCCGAACCCCGTCAGTCCCTGATCGCCGCGGTCCTCATGAACACCCGCGGTCTCACGGAGATCGTCATCCTGTCCACCGGTCTGGAACTGCACCTCATCGACCAGACCCTCTACTCCCTGATGGTCCTGATGACTCTGGTCACCACGGTGATGACGGTCCCGGTCCTGAACGTACTGGCTCCGGCGGCCCCACTGTCGAGGAGAGGGCCGAGTCCTCCCCTTGCTCCGCTTGCTCCGCAGGGAGAAGTTCACCCGGTCGGACGGTGCTGCCGTGCCAGCCCCCCGCCAATGGGTGAACGCTGAGGTGCCACAGGAGGCCCGGCGAAAGCGAGAACGGCATGACGGCAACGGTCCGAAGCTCACTGCGCCGCACACTGCCCCTCCGGTTCGCGACGGCGGGATGCGCCGTCGCCGCCCTGTGCGCGACGACCGCCACCGCCCCTGCCGTGCCGGGTGACGCCGGCGCGAGCGGCGAGAAGCCGACCATCGTCCTGGTGCACGGCGCGTTTGCAGACGCCTCCAGCTGGAACGGAGTGATCGAACGGCTCGAACGCCGCGGTTACACGGTCATGGCCCCGGCCAATCCGCTGCGCGGCCTGTACAGCGACTCCGCATACATCGCCTCGGTTCTGAAGTCGATCAAAGGTCCTGTGGTCCTGGTCGGTCACTCCTACGGCGGCGCCGTCATCAGCACGGCCGCGGCGGGCAACCCGGAGGTGAGGTCCCTGGTCTACATATCCGCGCAGATGCCCGACGTCGGAGAGAGCGGCATGTCGCTGGCCGCCCGGTTCCCAAGTGCCCTCGCCACCGCCACCACCTCCGTGCCCTATCGAACGGGTAAGGCCAGTGGGACCGACCTGTACCTCAAGCGGGACAAGGTGTACCCGCTCTTCGCTGCCTGCCTGCCCAGGAGCCGGGCGAACCTGCTCGGGGTCACCCAGCGCCCGGCCGCGACGACCGCGTTCTCGCAGACCGCCAAGGTCGCGGCCTGGAAGGACATCCCGTCCTGGGCTCTCGTGAGCCGCCAGGACATGACCATCAACCCGGACCAGGAACGCTTCCAGGCCAGACGCGCCAAGTCCCACACCGTGGAGATCAACTCCTGCCATGTGTCACTCATCGCCCATCCCGACGCCGTCGCCGACCTGATCCTGCAGGGCGCGGCCGCTGCCGGCTCGGCGCGCCCCGGCTCGCGGACACCGGTTCCGACGGGTACCCCGAGCGCGCTGCCCCGCTCGGCGGTGTCGCGAGTCCGTTCCTGGCTGCCTGCGCGGCAGCTGTCCGCCCCGGCCGACGCCTGGGGGCACCGCGCGCGATGAAGCACGGAAACAGTCAGCGGTCGGTGCTACGCACCGCGTCGGGTTCTAACGACCTGGGGGACCTGAGGGTCGCGAGGGGCCTGCTGATGATCCGCGCAGAGTGGCCAGTCGGCGGTGGTACTCCTCGTCGTCGATCTCGCCGCGTGCGTAGCGTTCGGCGAGGATCTGCTCGGCTCCGCTGCCCGGGGCCGGCTGCCAGGCACCGTGCTCCACCCCGCGCGGGGTGGGGCGGGCCAGGGCCCGGAAGAGCAGCACACCGACAGTGATGATCAGCGCCCAGAACAGCAGCGTGCCGAGGGACATCACGACCCAGCCCCAACCGTGCATGCCGTGGCCGTACCAGAACATCATCCGTACCTCACCTTCCCAGGTCCTCCCTGGACGAGGAGCGCGTCAGCGGATCTCTCCCCGTCCATCGTCGCTCGCCGCCGGGCACCGGGCTAACGGCCGCGGCGGAGCAACTGCAGACGCCGGCGCTGGTCCAGGCGGGCGTGGCGATCGACCCTGCCGCCTCTTCGAGCCGCCGAACCTCATGCCGGCCGGCGAAGGGCCGATGGGCTCGGGAAGCCGGCCCCGTCGTCCTGACCGGCGGGCGCCCCAGCGCCGGCTGGGGACTCCCACTTGTCGGACCGGCGCCGTGGAGGCCCTGCCTGTCACGACGGACGGCGGACGGGAATCCCTGGCGCTCCTCGGCCCGCCGGGGCCCGCTCGTACGAGGACGACGGGACACGTGGCCTTCGCGACCACGCCCAGCGCGACCGAGCCGGCCACAAGCCGGTCTGCTCGGTACTGCTCCTCGGGGTGGGTCAGTCGTGCGGGACGACGGCGACGGGGGCGGCGGCGTGGTGCAGGACGGCATGGGTGACGGGTCCGACGTGGGCACCGGCGGGGGCCCGGCGGATGCGCCGGCCGACGACCACCAGCGAGGCCTCGCGGGAGGCGTCGATCAGGAGATTCGACGGGCTGCCGAAGCGCGACTCCGCGACGACCTGGACGTCCGGGAACTTCTGCCGCCAGGGGCCCAGCACTTCGGCCAGGGCGTCGGCGTCGCTGTCCGCCAGCAGCTGCTGTACCCCGGGGTCGGGGGCCATGCCGTAGGCGTAGTACGGCGTCGGGTTCCAGCCGTGCACGACACGGAGCGGCGCGTTGCGGCGGACGGCGGCGTCGAGGGCGAACCGGATCACGGTCTCGTCGGGGCTGCCGAGGTCGAGTCCGAGGACGACCGGGCGGAAGGAGGTGGCGGCGGACAGGTCACCGTCCGCGTCCGACTCGTGCTCGTCCGCCGCCTGCTCGCCGGCCCGGACCAGGACGACGGGCCGCTCGGCGTGCGCCACGACCGCGAGTCCGACCGAGCC
This sequence comes from Streptomyces barringtoniae, assembly GCF_020819595.1. Taxonomy (GTDB): domain Bacteria; phylum Actinomycetota; class Actinomycetes; order Streptomycetales; family Streptomycetaceae; genus Streptomyces; species Streptomyces barringtoniae. The sequence goes on along the minus strand of NZ_JAJHNP010000005.1, from coordinate 465,365 downwards.
GACCAGGAAACCGGCGATTCCGCCCAGCCCGCGCGAGCCGAGGACCAGCAGTTCGGCGTCCTTCGCCACGCCGACCAGGGCTTCGGCGGGCGAACCGCTGAGCTGCTCCGTGCTCACCTCGGCATCGGGGTGGCGCAGCCGCAGGCCCTCGGCGGACTCCCGCGGAATCCGCTCGGTCCAGTGCTGGTAGGTCTCGGCGCCCAGGAACGGGACGTGCGCCGTCGGGGCCGGTGCCGGCTCCCAGACCTGGACGAGCTTCACGGGCAGTCCGCGCAGCTCCGCCTCGCGGGCGGCCCACTCCGCGGCGGCGCGGCTCTCGGGCGAGCCGTCGAGACCCACGGTGATGGTGCGGGGCATGATCTCCACCTCCTGAATCGGGGGACCCGATTCCAGCGTCGTGTTCCGGATTGCGCGGACAGGGGCCGCTGCCCCTCGTCCCTCACTCACTCTCGTCCGGTGCGCGGCGTCCCGCCGGATGCCGAAGGTCTCCTTCGGATGGGCTGAACGTCCCTGTCCGACGGGCTGTTTGGGACGGGAGCCGGACATCGCGTCGCATGGCACGGCAAGGCTCCCGGGAGCCGAACTCAGCCACGATCTCGTACGCGGCGTCCAGGGCGCCGACGCGGCGGGGGGCCGAGCGCCGCACGACCCGCTCGGCCCACGCCGGCGGGCCCGTGGTCCGGCCGGTGTCACAGCGGGGCCTTCGGACCCTGGCCTGAGGGCCGTTCGGCCCTCTTCCCGGCAGCCCGTCCCGGTTCCACTCTCGTAGGCAGCAACCGCGGCAGTCCTCTCCGGACGCGACGTCAACCAGGCTGCGGTGCCACGTCCTTGCGACTCCGAAGAGGTGGGGCGATTCCTTCCCGCGGTCCCCCACGAGTGGCGAGGACGTCCGCGCGGGTCTCGTGTCGGGGGAGGCACGACGCTCGCACGACGGCCGTCGCCCTCGTCGGCACAGGGCGACGGCCGTTGTCGTCGGCGGCGTACGGGCGAGGGCGGTCGTCGTCGGCCGGACCCGCCGGCTGGTCCCGGCCGTTCGCATCCCACGTGTGGCATCTGGGCGCCGAGGCGGCGACCGCGACGGACCGTGGGCCGCAGCCACGGTCCGAGCGGACCGCGGCGACGACGAGGTGCGCGCCGCTAGGCGTCCGCCACCGGCACCCGCCAGACGATCGTGGTGCCGCCGTCGGGCGGGCCGGTGAACGTCAGGTCCCCGCCCAGCTGTTCGGCCCGCTCGGCCATGTTGCGCAGGCCACTGCGGCGGCCCTCGGGCGGGATTCCCACGCCGTTGTCGGAGACGGTGAGGCAGAGTTCGCGGCCGTCGGTCGTCAGGGCGACCTCGGCGCGGTCGGCATGCGCGTGCCGGGCGGTGTTGGTCAGTGCCTCCGACAGGACGGCCACCACGTGGTCGGCGACCTCCTTCGGCACATGGGTGTCCAGCAGGCCCTCCATGCGCAGGCTGGGCGCGAAGCCCAGGACCGGTGCCGCCTCGCCGGCCACGCGCACCGCCCGGGCCCTCAGGCCGGGGCCGTCGGCGCCCTCCCGTGTCCGCAGCCCGAAGATCGTCGACCTGATGATCTTGATGGTCTCGTCCAGGTCGTCCACCGCGCGCAGCACCCGCTCCGAGGCCTCGGGGTGCTCGATGAACCGGCCCGCGCTCTGCAGGGTCATGCCGGTGGCGAACAACCGCTGGATGGCCAGGTCGTGGAGGTCCCTGGCGATGCGGTCGCGGTCCTCCAGCAGCCTGATCTGCTCGGCGTGCTGCCGGCGCTGCGCGAGCTCCATCGCGACGGCCGCCTGCGCGGCGAATCCCTGCAGCGGCTGGGTCTCCTTGCCGGTGAACTCCGTCTGACCCGCCGCACGGACCAGCAGCACCACACCCCGCACACCCTCGCCGGTGCCGATCGGGACGGCGACGGCCGGACCGAGTCCGGTGAAGCGTGGCGGGGCGGCCGAGTCTGCGTCGCCGCGGGACACATCAGGGCTGGTGACGGGCGCGGCGGTGGCGAAGGCACGGCCGATCAGGCTGTCGTCGACCGGCAGTACGAGGCCGCTGTGGCCTTCCGCCTCCTGTCCGATCGCGAGTTCCACCGTGAGAGCGCCGGTGCCCTCCATGGGCACCGCGACCACGGCGAGCACCGCGTCGGTGATCTCCAGGGCGCGTTCGGCGATCAGTCCGAGGGCCTCACCGCGGCCGCTGCCGGACATGAGGCCGTGGGTGATCTCCGCACTCGCCTGCAGCCAGCGTTCCCGCAGCCGGGACTCCTCGTACAGGCGGGCGTTGTCGATGGCCACGCCCGCGGCGACGGCGAGGGTGGACAGGACCGCCTCGTCCTCCTCGTCGAACTGTGCCCCGCCACGCTTCTCGGTCAGGTACAGGTTGCCGAACACCTGGTCGCGCACCCGGATCGGTACGCCGAGAAAACTGTTCATGGGCGGATGGCCCGGCGGGAAGCCGTACGAGGCGGAGTGCTCCGAGAGCTTGGCCAGCCGCAGCGGCTCGGGGTGCCGGATCAACTGACCGAGGATGCCGTGACCTTCCGGGTAGGGCCCGATCCGGGTGATCTGCTCCTCGCCGACGCCGACGGTGAGGAAGTCCGACAGGCGATTCCCGTCCGGTCCGATCACACCCAGAGCCGCGTACTCGGCCTCGACCAGAACGGCGGCCGCTTCCACGATGCTGCGCAGTGCCTGCTTGAGGTCCAGCTCCCGGCCGACCGAGAGGACGGCCTCCAGCAGGCTGTGCACCCGGTCCCGAGTGCCGCGGGCCGCGTCCAGGCGCGCCTGCAACTCCGCCAGCAGTTCGTCCAACCGCAACTGCGGCAGTCGCACCCGCGTGCCCTCGGTGCTTCCCACCAGCGTGTCCTCCCAGCCCCTCGCTCGCCGTCGGCCCGTCGTTCCGGCCTGGGGCCACGGTAGCGGCCCACGCGGGGAGGCGGTACGAGGCCGGGAGCACCGGCCGGCTCGAGGACGCGAGGTGGGACGGCCGGAAACGAAACAGGGACGGGGAGACGGCCGTCTCGGGACTTCAGGAGCTTTCCTGCCGCTGCCGGTCCTGGACCTGGGTGGCGATGACGGCGGCCTGGATACGCCGCTCGACGCCGAGCTTGGCGAGCAGCCGGGAGATGTGGTTCTTGACCGTCTTCTCGGCAAGGTAGAGCCGCTGACCGATCTGGCGGTTGGTCAGCCCCTCCCCGATCAGGGCCAGGATCTCCCGCTCACGTTCCGTCAGGCCCCGCAGTTCGTCGGGCTCCTGCTCCTGCTGCTCACCGCCGCGCAGCCGGGCCATCAGCTTGGCGGTGGCGCTCGGGTCGAGCAGAGACTGGCCACTGGCGACGGTGCGGACAGCCGATACCAGGTCGGAGCCCTGGATCTGCTTCAGGACGTAACCGGACGCGCCCGCCATGATCGAGTCGAGCAGCGCCTCCTCGTCGTCGAAGGAGGTCAGCATCAGGCAGGCCAGCTCGGGCATCCGGGAGCGCAGTTCGCGGCACACGGTCACGCCGTCGCCGTCGGGCAGGCGTACGTCGAGGACGGCCACCTGCGGGCGCAGCGCGGGGACGCGCACCAGGGCCTGCTCCACCGTGCCGGCCTCGCCGATCACGCTGATGTCGGGCTCGTCGTTCAGCAGGTCGCGCACGCCGCGCCGCACCACCTCGTGGTCGTCCAGCAGGAAGACCCGGATCGTGCTGTCCTGCTCGCCGTCCGCCATCGAAGACTCCTTGTTCCGCGTTGCGCACCGATGTCCGCCGGTGGACAGGACCGCCCCTGCCCACCGGGATCCTTCTCGTTCCCGGGCCCAAGGACCAGGGCCGGTCGGCCCTGATGTCACCTTGCCACGACGGACCCACGGGGCGTGGGACGCCCGGCGCCGCCGTCGGGCACCCGCGCGGGGCTGGTCGGCCCTCTTTCCTGATACGTCCGGCCCTGTCTGCCGGCGCAGCCGACTGCGAGGCTGAAGGGGCGCCGGAGCGAGGAGGGCGAGCCCCATGAAGACACACATCGTCGGCGAGGTCATGAACGGCGATGTCGTTTGCGCGAGCCGGGAGACATCGTCGCAGGAGGTGCTGCGCCTGCTGAACCGGCACCGCATCCGTGCGCTTCCGGTCGTCGATCCCGACGACAAGGTGGTCGGCGTGGTCTCCGGCACCGACCTCGCGCGCGGACGGCCGGCCCGGACACGAACAGGCCGGGGCCGCCGGTTTCCGTTGCCCGGTCTGAGGCGCTCGACGCGTGGATCGGCGGCCACGGCCGTGGGAGAGCTCATGACGAGCCCCGCGGTCACGGTTCATCCGGAGCAACGTGTGTCGGACGCCGCACGGATGATGGAGCGTCATCGGGTCGACCGGCTGCCCGTGGTGGACGAGGAGGACCGCATCATCGGCATCGCCACCCGTCGTGACCTGCTGCGGTGCTTCGTGCGTACGGACGAGGAGGTTCGCCGGCAGGTGATCGAGGAGGCCCTGCCCGGCGCACTCGGCCTGGCATCCGGTGGGGTCACCGTCTCCGTCCGGGACGGCATGGTCGTACTGGACGGGTGCCTCCCCCGGCGCAGTGACATCCCGTCGGTGATCCGGTCGACCTGGCGGGTGGACGGGGTCGTCGGTGTGGTGAACCACCTGGAGTTCGAGGGCGACGGCTGCCGGCCGTGGCCGCACGGCGAGTCTCCCTGAACCGGACACCGGCCGGCGGCCGAGCGGGGCGGCGGGTCGTGCCGCGGACCCCGCTCACGCAAAGTCCGCCCGGCGCAAAGCAGGGCCGAACGGCCCTGGTGTGCGGAGCCCCGGTGCCGTTCCAATGACCTGATCGATCTGTCCATGGCCTCGGGCTCGCCGGCGCCGCGGACAGGCAGCCGCCCGCGACCAGGAGGACAGCGCACATGCCGTACCGGTACACCGCTCGTCTCGACGGCGGCAGGGCGCGTGGAAACCCCGCCGCGTCGGCCGGGGACACACCGCAGTGAGCAGCGAGTCCGTACGGAAGCCCGCCATGACCGCCGACAACGTCGGGACCGTTCCCCCCGGGCCGCGTCGCAGCGTCGAGCTCGACAGCGACGAGGCGCTGCGGCTGCTGGGCAGTGTCTCCCTCGGCAGGATCGTCTTCACCCGTCAGGCGCTGCCCACCGTCCGCCCGGTCAACCACGTCCTGGACGACGGCGACATCGTCATCCGCACGCATGAAGGTGCGGCCCTGACCTCACGCACCCGGCAGGCGGGCGCCCCGGGCGTCGTCGTCGCCTACGAGGCCGACACCATCGACCCGCACACCCATCTGGGTTGGAGCGTGGTCGTCACCGGCTACGCCCACCCCGTGACCGATCCCGAGGAACTGGCCCACTACCAGGGGCTGCTCCAGCCGTGGGTGAACGAGACCATGGACCACGCGGTGCGCATCCGCCCCGACCTGATCACCGGTGTCCGGCTCACCACGGCCGAAGAGCCCGGATCCGCCTGACCACGGTCGCCTGCCGTCGCTGCGGCGCCCTGCGGGCACGCGAAGAGGTGCGAGCCGTACATCCTGGCGGAACGGCGGCCGGCGCGATGACCGCCTACGGGAGCACCGGGAGCGGACCTGGGACGAAGGTGAGGGAGCCCGCCGACGGCTCGCGTCCTCGTCACCGGTTCCCGGTCAGCCACTCCGCCAGGACAGCGGCCTGGCTGTGGTCCACGTCCTTGGTGGCGGTCAGCAGCATGAGCTTGCCGTGCGCCGCCAGGTCCCGCAGGTGTTCGGCCGCCTCGCGGTGTTCCGTGTCGCGCAGCTCCGACAGGTAGCGGCGGCGGAACTCGGTGAACCGGCTGGGCTCATGGGCGTACCACTTGCGCAGTTCGCTCGACGGGGCGACATCGCGGAGCCACTCGTGCAGATCCGCGTCCTCCTTGCGCATGCCCCGTGGCCAGACGCGGTCGACGAGCACGCGCTTCCCGTCCTTGGGCGGGGTGTCCTCGTAGACCCTGCGATAGGCGATCCGTTCGGCCATCGCGCTGCCCTTTCCAGATCGGCCGCCCGGCCCGGCCTTGAGCGGCTGGACTGCTTCGCCCCCTGCTGCTTCGCCTCCTGCGGCGGAGCAGACACTCCCGACCAGTCCATTTTATCGGGACCGGTCCAGCCTCCTCGGCCGCCGTCGCCTTGCCGGGACGTTTCCGGTCGTGGGGTGACCGATGGACCATGGAGGGGGAGAGACACGGCGGGGGGCCGTATGCGTCGCTCCGTCGGTGGTGAATTGGCGATGAACGGTTCGATCAGGATCGGGAGTGTGCGGAGTGTGACGGTGCGCGCACACTGGAGCGTACCGTTGATCATGCTGCTGTTCGCGTACGGTCTGGCCGACCGGACGCTGCCCGCGTACGCGCCCGGTCTGGCGCCCCTTGCGTACGCGACGGCCGGGGTGGCCGGCGCTCTCCTGCTGCTCGCCAGCCTGGTGGCGCATGAGACGGCGCACGCGCTCATGGCCCGGCGGGCCGGGGTGCCGGTGCGGGACATGACGCTGTGGGCGCTGGGCGGGATGACCCGGATGGACCGGCCGACCACGGCGCGGACGACGTTCGCGGTCGCCGTCAGCGGACCGCTCGCCAGCCTGCTGCTCGGCGGGGCCGCCGTCGGCGCCGCGGAAGGAGTCCACGCGACGCTCGGCTGGCGACTCCCCGTCGCCGTACTGGGCTGGCTCGGCGCTACCAACCTGCTGCTGGGCGTCTTCAACCTGCTGCCTGCCGCTCCACTCGACGGCGGCCGCGTGCTTCAGGCCGCGCTGTGGTGGCGCTCCGGCGACCGCGAGCGGGCCCAGCGCGCGGCCGGGCGCACCGGACAGGTCATCGGCATGGCCCTGGCCGTGGTGGGGTGGCTGGCGTTCGCCAGGGGAATGACGGGCGGACTGTGGCTGATGGTCGTCGCGCTGTTCGTGGCGGGCGCCGCCGCGGCCGAACGCCGGTGGGCCCAGCTGGCCCTGGCGCTGCGCGGCGTGCGGGTCGCCGACGCGATGACCAGTCCGGTGGACACCGGCCCCGACTGGCTGACCGTGGACCGTTTCCTCGCCGACGTGGCCGCCCGGACACGGCATTCGGTGCTGCCGCTGCTGGACTTCGAAGGCCGGCCCAGCGGGGTCGTACAGCTGCGCCTGCTGACCGTCGCTCCGTCCGGCGAGCAGCAGGCGCGTCCTGTGCGGGAGCTCGCGACACCCGTGTCCCAGTGCACGATCGCCGCACCGGACGAGCAGCTCACCGCGGTCCTCGCACGGCTCGGCACCGGCGGCGGGCTGCCCGTCCTGGTCATGGACGGCGCCCGCCTCGACGGCATCATCACCGCACACGACATCCAACGGCTCTATCAGCAGAACACGACGGGCAAGCGCCACGGGACGAGCCACGGGACGGCAGCGCCCGGAGAAGGGGCGGGCCACGAGGGGATCGCCACGTAGCACGCAGGCACGCGGGCACGCGGCAGGTGGCTGGCACACAGCCCACGATCCGACCCGCCGGCCCCGGATGGCTCAGTGCACCGACACAGACGTACCGCACGCAGTGCCACCGCCTTCCCGCACTCCAGCACCACCAGGACCCAGGCCTTTGCGCCGAGTGCGGGATCCACCCGCGCCTGCACCCGCTCCCGTACGCCGGAGCGGAGGATGCGGGAGTGGCCGGTTCGGGGCACGGTGGGGGCGGGGCCGGATTCCGGCCGATTCCTCCCGAGCACCGAGCATCCGAAGGAACCTTGATGTCCGTAGCCACAGACTTGCTCGTTCCGGCGCTGCGCGAGGTCCGTGAGACCAAAGCGGCGCTCGCCGACCGCTTCAAGGCCCACCTCGCCGTCACGCCCCCCGGTGAACACCGGGATGTCCTGGAGCGCCGCCTCGGCGACGCCCGCGGCCACGTCTACCGCATCGACGAACGCCTGGGTACGTTGCAGCCCCGCGGGCTGATGCACAACGTCCTCGGCGGCGCCTGGCAGCTCACCGGGCACGCGGCCCGGCTGCCCCTCGACATGGCGATGTCGGTTCCGGCCGCCGTGTTCCGCGGCCGGGGAACGGCCACCCAGCTGCGGCTGCTGAAGAACGCCGAGGACGAGTACGCGGTCACCGCGCTGGCCCTCGCCGTCTGCCGGGCCGCCGAACGCATCGCCCAGGAGTCCCGGGACGCCGTCACCACCGAGCTGCTCAGCTCCATCCGCCATGACGACGAGGAGGCGCTGGAGGAGCTCGCCGAAGCTCTTGAGCAGCACGCGGAAGCCGCGGTGGCGGCCAGCGAGACCACCAACGGATCCGGTGTGGGCGGTGCGGCCCTGGCGGTGCGCGAGTGGAGCAGCTGGCTGCGGGAGACGGCTGAGCGCATGCCGGGTGCGGACCGGCTCCAGGGCGCCCCGCGGGGAGCCCTCATCAGCGAGGTCGAGCTGCCGATCCCCGACTACCGCAGGCTCAGCACCAGGATGATCATCGACCGGCTGCCGCACCTGACGCAGACGGACCTGGCCATGGTCGGCGCCTACGAGCGGTCCCACGCGGGCCGCCCGGCTGTCCTGAGCCGGATCGCCGCCCTGCTCGGGCCGGTGCCCTGGCCCGGTTACGACGGCATGACCGCGGAGGAGGTCGTCAAGCGGCTCAATGACGCCGAACCCAGGCACTGCCGGCGGGTCCTCGAGTACGAGCGGCGCCACCAGGGACGTTCCACCGTCCTCAAGGCCGCGGAGAAGGCCTCCGAGCGAGTACTCGCCTGACCAGCGAGGGCCCGCCGGACCAGTGCCGCTCGCGCAGGGACACCCCGGTACCGCCACCCTGGACGGCCCCGCGGTCGCGACCGCCGGACTCACGCGGTCGGCAGCGGGGCTCGGTGGTGCTCCCGCCGGTAGGTCCACAACCGGTCGACAAGGGTGAAGCCGAAGGAGCCGAAGAGCCGGGCGGCGGCTTCGTTCTCCGGGGTCCGGGGCGGGACGTCGTCGATGACGAGGGCGACCTCGCAGGCGCCCTGTTCGGCCAGCAGGGCCAGGGCCTGGCCGAGAAGCCTGCGGCCGAGGCCCCGGCCACGGTGGGTGGGACGGGTCTCGATCCAGTACACGGTCGCGGCGCGGCCGGGTCCGGCACCGACCACCGCCTCCGCGACCGGCTCGATCCCGTCACGGATGATCAGCCGGTGTCCCGGGGGGACTTCGCAGGGGAAGACGTCGGCGACCAGCTTGGCGGGCCACGGCTCGCCCGGTAGCGCGCAGTACAGGTAGGCACCCTGGCAACGGCCGGTGAATCCGGCCTCCACCAGAGCGTCGTGGGTGGCGGCGCGGCGGGCGCGGGGCAGGCCGCCCGGCCCCAGAGGACCCGGCGGGGCGCCGACGAACGCGTCGATCTTCGGGCAGTGGGCCAGTTCGGCGCACGCATGGCCGAGGAGGGTACGCAGCACGGGCGGCTCCTCGCGGCCGTACGCCCAGCAGATCACGCCGGTGCGGACATCCACCCAGGACACGTACGCGACGACGCCGCGGGGGCGCTCGTCCGCGTCGGCCAGGACGCCGATACCCGGCCGGGCCGACGTGGCCCAGCCGGCCAGGGCAAGCCGACCGTGACGCGCGGCGGCCAGCTGTTCCGGTGTGCAGCGCTGCTGCCCCGGGAGCCGGTCCGCGTCGATCAGCTCTTGCACCCCTGGCTCGTCCTCGGGGCGATACGGACGCATGGTCGCGCCGCTGTCGGGGTTGGGTGAAGAGGCCATGGTGTGGGTCCGCACAGGTGCTGACGTTCTTACCGCCTACGTTCGTTCCTACCCGCTACATCCCAGCGTTCCCCGATTCGTCGCCGATGTCACGGGCGGGCGGAGCCGATGTCACGGGCGATGCGGAGATCATGCTGCGGCCACGGCCTGGCCGGCGGCGGTCAGCAGTGAGCGCATCTGGTCGATGACCGGCTGGTGCAGCGGGAGGGTCAGATGTCCGACACCGGGCACGAGCACGTTGCGGGCCTTGAGGTGGGGATGGTCGATGCGGCCCCTGGCGGCCGGTACGACGGCCTCGTCCAGGTCGCTGTAGAAGGCCACGAACCGGGTACGGCACCGGGTGGCGGGCCCGGCGAGCTCTGTCAGCACGTCGCTGCCCGGCCGTAGCTGGCGCAGCAGCGGATGGGGCGGAGCCAGCAGGGCCGTCGCGGTCCCGGAGTGCGGGGTCGCCAGGGTGATGAGCAGGGGCACGCACCGGTCCCCGCCGAGGCGCTGCACGTAGTAGCGGGCGATCAGCCCGCCCAGGCTGTATCCGATCAGGACCACGGGCCGGGCAGCACTGCGGGCATGCACCATCTCCACCTGGTCACCGAGGACCCGGGCCGCCGTGCGGATGTCCGGGCTGAGCGCGTTGTAGCTGACCGTGACGAAGGGGCCCGCGCCGCAGCCGTCCAGGCCGCGCCGGAGGGACGAGGTCACCCACTCCCGGTCGGCCAGGCCGTGGACCAGCAGTACCGGGATCGTCGCGTCGGCCGCCGGTGGCGTGCTCCACTCCGCCGACGGCGCGGGCCGGGTATGACCGATCCATCCGGTCAGCTGGCCCACGCCCTCCACGGCGATATCGACCGGCAGCCTGACCAGGCGTACCGCCGCCCGGCCGGCCTCGGCACCGAGACCGTGCACCGGCGAGAGCCCCGGCACCGACAGTTGCGTGCTGAAGGGAGTGCCCGTAGCCCTCACCTCCCGATGTACGCCCCCGTTGTGCTCCATCTATTCCCCATGTTCCCCCAAAACGTTGCACGCGCCTCTCTGATTCCCTTCCGCCACCCTGGCTCCACCGTCGGTGCCGGTCCGGACGGCGGGGCCGTGGCGGAGGAGGTCCATCCGGCTCCACCTCGGTCCTTCCGGCGCGGCTGTGCTGGTCGGGGACGGCTCAGGCACCGGATCGGGTCGGCATCGGGGCGGGGCTCGACACCGTGGCCCGGGAACTGGGCAGCGTGCTCGGTGTCGCCGTGGTCGGCACGGCCGTCGCGGCCGGCTTTCCCGCCCGTCTCCCGGCGCCGACAGCAGTCGCCGGAGCGACGACGGCACCGGCCCGGGCCTTCGCCGTGGCCGCACGTACGGGAGCGCCGGCCCGACCCGGGACCGGGGGAGGCCTCACCCCCGCACGTCGAAGCCGCCCCGCCCGTCGAACCGCACCTCCCGGACCTGGTCGAATCCGTCCGCCGGCGAGGGCTTGCGCAGCCGCTTCAGTGTGGCGAGAACGCCGGCGTCCGGGACGCGCTCACGGCCCTCACGTGCGGCGTTGCGTCGCAGCGAGTCGGCCGCGTCCGGCGGGAACCAGTAGGCCGTGACGGTCGCCCCGTGCAAGTGGGCCAGCTCCACCAGCGGGCCCCACTCCTGTGGCGAGGGGTTGGTGTTGTCGACCGCCACCGGCCGCCCCGCCGCGAGGTGCTCCTCCACCAGTCGCATCTGCCGCCGCTGCTTGTTCTTGGCGCCCCGCGGAAACAGATCCTTGCTGACCAGCGCGTACTGGCCGGACAGGCACCGGGTGTAGAAGGTGGACTTTCCGGAAGCCTGCAGCCCGACCAGGACGGCCACGTCCACGCCGATCGTCATGACCGCCACGATGACATGCGAGAACCAGCGCCCAACAGTCCACCTGTCCAAAGGCGCTCGCGGTGTCGGGGATGCCGCCCGGGGTACGCGTCGTGGTCCGAGCCGAACAGCCCGGATTCGTCCGAGCCACAGCCCGGATTCGTACGAGGGGAGCGAACCGTCATGCCCCGTCCGGTCGGTGATCGGCGCGCGCCCGGCAGACGGCTGCGGACACAGCCGCCGACAGGCCGGTCGCCGTTGCACCTGCCGCACCCGTCACGGGAGGCGGTCCGGCGTCCGGGCTGGGGAATGGCGATGGGAGCGCTGTCCGTGTCGGCCTCGGCCGTCCTGCTCGACCTGGCACACACCACGCCCGGAACGGCCTCGTTCTACCGGTGTGTCCTGGCGCTGCCCGCCCTGGCGGTGCTGGCCGGTGCGGAGCATCGGCGTGAGGGTGCCCCGCCGCGTCGGCGGTACGGGCTCGCGTTCGCGGCGGGCGTGCTGTTCGCCGGGGACATGCTGCTGTGGACACAGGCCATCGGAGAGGTGGGCGCCGGGCTGTCGACGGTGCTGGTGAACGTGCAGGTGGTTCTGGTGCCGTTGATCGCCTGGGCGGTCGACCGGGAGCCCGTGCCCGCTCGCTTCCTGGGGTGGCTGCCGCTGCTGCTCCTGGGCGTCGTGCTCACCGGCGGTGTGCTGGACCAGCGCGTGTCGGTCGGCACCGACCCGCGCTGGGGCACGGTGCACGCCGTACTGGCGGCCGTGTGCTACTCCGGGTTCCTGTACCTGCTGCGTCGCGGCGGCCACCGCGGGCAGGTGCGGCAGACGTACACGGTGGTCATCGCGGCGGCCGCGGTGGTGTCGCTCCTCGCCGGACTGGCGTGGTACGGGTTCGACATCGCGCCCGGCCTGCGGGTGCTGGGCTGGCTGCTGGCGGTGGCGGTCTGCAGCCAGGTCGTGGGCTGGCTGCTGGTCGCGACCGCCTCGCCGAAACTGGCCAGTCACGTCGGCGCGGTCCTGCTTCTGCTCACACCGGTGGGCGCGGTGGTGTTGAGCGCCGTGGTCCTGGGCGAACGCCCCACTCCGCTGCAACTCGCCGGGTGCGGACTGATCCTCATCAGCGCCTACTTCACCACCGCCCGCAGGCCCCCGGCGGCAAACGGCCGGGGCGGGGGCGGGAGGGCGACACGGCGGCCGGGCGGCTACCGCTCGGAGGATGCCCACGCCGCCCCGCGCCGCCCCGGGCGGCGTACGGACGCAGGGGGCTGAACGCCGTATCCGTCCGCCGCTGGTTCGCGGGAATGGCTGCGTTCCCCGGGGGTACGCAGCCGGGGTGGCCGGTGCCGCTGTGAGTCTGTTGCGGACGGTGCCCGGGGCCCGGAAGGGCGGCTCGCCGCGCACCGTACTGGTCGTGATGTGTGTCGGCTACTTTCTGGTGCTGCTCGACGTGACGATCGTGAACGTCGCGCTGCCGCGGATCGGTTCCGGGCTCGGCGCCGACGTGAGCGGCCTGCAGTGGGTGGTCGACGGCTATGCGCTGGCGCTGGCGTCGCTGATGCTGACCGCCGGCACGCTGGGCGATCTGCACGGCCACAAACGGATCGCGCTGATCGGGCTGATCGTCTTCGGGGCGGGCTCGCTCGCCTGCGGCCTGGCCCCCGGCGTCGCGGTGCTGGTCGCCGCCCGCGTCGTGCAGGGAATCGGGGCCGCGCTGCTGCTGCCCGGCACCCTGGCGATCATCAGTGACGCCTTCCCCGAGGGGGCCGGGCAGGCGAAGGCCATCGGCGTGTGGGCGGGCATCGGCAGCCTCGCCCTGCCCGCGGGGCCGCTGCTGGGCGGGGCTCTGGTCGACGGCTTCGGCTGGCGTGCCATCTTCCTCCTCAACGTGCCGATCGTGCTGGTGGCCCTGGCCTGGGCCGGGGCGATCGTCCGGGAGAGCAGGGAGCCGCAGGCCAGGGGTCTGGACCTGCCCGGATTGGTGCTGGCGAGCCTGCTGTTGCCGGCGACCACGTTCGCGTTCATCCAGGGCGGGCGCCCCGGCGGCGGGTCGGCGCCGGTCGTCGCGACCGCGGTGGTGGCCCTGGCGGCGCTCGTCGCGCTCGCCCTGGTCGAGCGGCGCCGCGGGGATGAGGCCATGCTGCCGCTGGCGCTGTTCCGGCGCGCGGGATTCAGCGTGGCGAACACGGCGGCCGGGACGATGAACCTGTGCACCCTCGGCACGCTGTTCGTCCTGATGCTGTTCCTGCAGTCGCTCCAGCACCGCCCACCTCTCGAAGCGGGCCTGGCGATCGTCCCCCTGTTCGCGCCGCTGGCAGTGCTGGCACCGTTCGGCGGGCGACTGACCGGCTGGATCGGGGCCCGCCTGCCGGCCGGTGCCGGGCTGCTCATCGCCGCGGCGGGGCTGGCGCTGCTGACCGGGGTGACGCCGTCGTCGGGCTACGGCGCCCTGCTGCCCGCGTTCCTGCTGTGGGGCGTCGGACTGGGCCTGCTGACCCCCGCTGTCGTCGCCGCGGCCATCGCCTCCGTGCCCGGCGAACGCTCCGGACTCGCCTCGGCCATCAACAACACCGCGCGCCAGGCCGGCGGCGCCATCGGCATCGCGGTGGCCGGTGCCATCGCCGGCCGGCCCGGCAGCGGCGCGCACTTCGTGCACGGCTTCCACACCGTCGCCCTGGGCTCGGCACTGCTCTACGTCGTCGCCGCCGTCCTGGCGCTCCGCCTGCTGCCCGGTCACCTGCTCCCCCGGGCGAGCCACGACCGGCGGCCCGCCGACGGACGGACGCGGCAGTCACCCCGCCGACGAACGGGCAGGCGGAACGGGGAAGTGACGAAGCGCCATGCCTGGCCCGGGAGGATGAGCGCCACCTGCGCCCGGCGGCCGAGGTCCTCTCCCCCAGGACGAAGCGATGGTGGACGTCCGGCGTGCGCTCGTCGCCGGCCAACCGCACCTGGTCGCCTACTCCGCCCGTAGAACGCGTCGAGCGGCTGGTGCCCGGCCGCGTGTGCTGCGTCGAGCCCGGCGACGACCACGTGGCTCACCCGAGGCCGCAGGCCCGCGTCCTCGTCGTCGAGCGCAAGGACAGCGCCTGACCGCCCTCAGCTCTTCATGTCCGGTCTTCATGTCCGGTCTTCATGTCCGGCGTCGCCGATCACTGGGAGCGCACCTCCAGGTCAGGTGGCGTGGTGGCTGAGTGCCGCGTGGGGGTCGCCGCTGTCGGCAGTGGGGTGCGGGTCGGTGTGTACGGTGGCGGCGGTCAGCCGGGGCACCGCATGGATCAGGGCGTGTTCGGCTTCGACAGCGATGGCGTGGGCCCGGGCGACACTGAGCCGCGGGTCGACGACGATGTCGGTCTCGGCGCGCAGGGAGTGGCCGATCCAGCGCATCCGCACCGAGCCGACGTGCTCGACGCCCTCGACGGTGCGCAGGGCCCGCTCGGCGCGGTCGACCAGTGCGGGGTCGACGGAGTCCATCAGGCGCCGGTAGACCTCGCGGGCGGCGTCCTTGAGCACCATGAGGATCGCGGCCGTGATCAGCAGCCCGACGGCCGGGTCGGCCCAGCGCCGGCCGAGAGCGGCGCCGCCGGCCCCGAGGAGGACGGCGAGGGAGGTGAATCCGTCGGTACGGGCGTGCAGGCCGTCGGCGACCAGCGCGGCGGAACCGATCTTGCGGCCGGTGCGGATGCGGTAACGGGCCACCCACTCGTTGCCGACGAAGCCGGCCAGCGCGGCGAGGGCGACGGCCCACAGGTGGCTGACGTCGCGGGGGTGCAGCAGGCGGTCGACGGCCTCGTAGGCGGCCAGCGCGGACGTGGCGGTGATGGTCAGCACGATGACGATGCCGGCCAGGTCCTCGGCGCGACCGTATCCGTATGTGTAGCGGCGATTGGCCACCCGCCGCCCGATGACGAACGCGATGCCGAGAGGTACGGCGGTGAGCGCGTCGGCGGCGTTGTGGATGGTGTCGCCCAGCAGTGCGACCGACCCGGATACGGCCACGATCACCGCCTGGACCACGGTGGTCGCCCCGAGGACGGCAAGCGACAGCCACAGCGTGCGCATCCCCTCGCGGGAGGTCTCCATCGCGGAGTCGACCTTGTCCATGGCCTCGTGGCTGTGCGGAGTGACCAGGTGAGCGAGTTGGTGGCGCACCTTCGGCCACCGCCCGCTTCCGTGCGGGTGTTCATGGCCGTGATGATCATGGTCACGGCCACCATGGTGGTGCCCGTGAGCGTGCCGGTGCCCGGGCGGCTGATGGGTGTGGGTCTGCTCGTTCACGGTGCACCTTTCGCGGACGGCGGGCGGGTCGGAGGTGGACGCCGGTACTGCTGCTCCCCCATTATGTGCACATGAACGCACGCATGCATCTATCAGGTGCGCACCCCTCGCAACAAGTGGACGAAGGCGAACGCCTCGCCGTCGCCGTGGAGGTCCTCGGCCTGCTGGCCGACCGCACCCGTCTGGCTCTGCTGCGGCGGCTCGGCGAGGGGGAGGCCGACGTCACGACGCTGACCGGGGCGACCGACGCCACACGGACGTCGGTCAGCCAGCATCTGGCCCGGCTGCGCCTGGCCGGACTCGTGACCACCCGGAAGGAGGGGCGCCGGGTCGTGTACGCCCTGCGGCACGGGCATCTGCGCCGCCTGGTCGACGAGGCACTGAACATCGCCGACCACCAGATCGGCCATCTCCCGCCGCACGACTGACCCTCCGCACCGCAGGGGGCGTCGCGTGAAATGTCAGGTGTGGACACAGGGCGGCCCCCGTATCCTTCGGGCAGGCGAACAGACTGCTGGGGGAGGCGGGTTCCGTGGCGGATGACCGGACCACCACCGTGAGCGTCGCCGGTCGGGCCGGTGCCGGGCGCGGGCGCACGGACGCGGTGGCGGGGTTCTTCCGGCCGCTGCCCCATCCGATACGGCGACGACCGCCCCGCGCCCTGGACCACTGCCCCCGCATACCCGGCGCACCGGGTCGCGCTTCGTGAGCGCGGCAGCGGACGCCGCCCCCGCCCCGGCCCCCGAGTCCACCCGGCGGCTGTTGCTCGAGTACGTGCGGCCGCACCGCGGGATGCTGCTGCTGGGTGCCGTGCTGTCGCTGATCACCGGGGGCACCGGGCTCGTCCTTCCCCTGGTGACCCGCTCCCTCATCGGGGCCCTCGCGGACCACCGCTCCGTCACCGGCGCGCTGCTCGGTATGTCGGTGCTGGTGGTGACCAACGCGGCGCTCGGCGCGCTGGGTTCCTACGTACTGCGGCGCACCGCCGAGTCGGTGGTGCTCGGCGCGCGGCGCACCCTGTCGTCGTATCTGCTGCGGCTGCGCGTCAGCGCGGTGGACCGCACCGAGCCGGGCGACCTGATGGCCCGCGTCACCTCCGACACCACGCTGCTGCGCGAGGTCACCACCGAGTCGCTGGTGGGCCTCGGCACCGGCGGGCTCACCCTGGTCGCCACGCTGGTGATGATGGGTGTCGTCGACCCCGTGCTGCTCGGTGTGACCATCGGCGTGCTGGGCGGGGCGGGCACGGTGATCGGGGTGATCGTGCCCCGCATCAACCGCGCCAGCCGGCAGGCGCAGGACGCGGTCGGGGCGATGGGCGCCTCGCTGGAGCGCGTCCTCGGCGCACTGCGCACCATCAAGGCGTCCGGTGCCGAGCACCGCGAGGAGCGGGCCGTCCACGACGCGGCGGAGCGGTCCTGGCGGGAGAGCGTGCGGGCGGCCAAGTGGTCGGCCGCGGCGGGCAACACGGCGGGGCTGGCCCTGCAGCTCGCCTTCATCACCGTACTCGCGGTGGGCGGCGCCCGGGTGGCCACCGGCGCCATCGGCGTCGGCACGCTGATCGCGTTCCTGCTGTACGTCTTCTATCTGATGTCGCCGATCCAGGAGGTCGTCGGCGCCGTCACGCAGTACCAGGCGGGAGCGGCCGCACTGGCCCGGATCCAGGAGGCGCTGCGCCTGCCCGCCGAACCTGCGGCGGAGCCCGCGCCGCTGCCCGAACCCGGTGCCCCACCCGCCGCCGTCGTCTTCGACGACGTCCGCTTCCGCTACGGGGACGACCTGCCCCATGTCCACCACGGCGTGAGCTTCGCGGTGCCCGCCCTCGGCATGACGGCCTTCGTGGGCCCGTCCGGCGCGGGCAAGACCACGCTCTTCTCGCTCATCGAGCGGTTCTACGACCCCACGTCGGGCCGTATCACCGTCGACGGCCGCGCCCTCGCCGACTGGCCCCTGCCCGAACTGCGGTCGGCCATCGGCTATGTCGAGCAGGACGCCCCGGTGTTGTCCGGTTCCCTGCGCGACAACCTGCTGCTCGGCAATCCGGGCGCGGACGAGGCGGAGCTGACCCGCGTGCTGAAGACCACCCGTCTCGACGGCCTCGTCGCCCGCCTCCCCAGAGGCCTGGACACGCTGGTGGGACACCGGGGCACCAAGCTGTCGGGCGGCGAACGCCAGCGTGTCGCCATCGCCCGTGCGCTGTTGCGCCGCCCCCGCCTGCTCCTCCTGGACGAGGCCACCAGCCAGTTGGACGCGGTCAACGAGGCGGCGCTGCGCGACACGGTCACCGAGGTCGCCCGCGCCACGACCGTGCTGGTGGTCGCGCACCGGCTCTCCACCGTCACGATGGCCGACCGGATCGTGGTCATGGACGCGGGCCGGGTCCGCGCCGTGGGCACCCACCGCGAACTCGTCGCCCACGACCCCCTCTACGCCGAGCTCGCCGCCACGCAGTTCCTCGCCTCCGGCTGAAGCAGAGGCGGGGACGCCCCTGCGGATGCCGTGTCGTTTCAGGCTCCGGCGGCGGTCACCACGGCGTCCGTGGCGAAGCCGAGGAGCAGACCGAGGAGGACGCACCAGGTGGTGAGCGTCTTCAGATTGGCCTTGCGGGCTACGGCGAGCAGTTCGATGACGACATAGAGGATGGAGCCGGCGGCCAGCCCCAGGAACGCGATGGAGAGGGTGTCGTTGACGAGGTGCTGGCCGACGAGGGTGCCGAGGAAGGTGGGTCCGCCGCCGATCAGGCCGAGCCAGAAGAGGTTGGTCCAGGTGGGGCGTTCGCCCTCGGCGGCGAGCGGCGCGACGATGCCGAAGCCCTCGGTGGCGT
Organism: Streptomyces barringtoniae; assembly: GCF_020819595.1. Lineage (GTDB taxonomy): Bacteria > Actinomycetota > Actinomycetes > Streptomycetales > Streptomycetaceae > Streptomyces > Streptomyces barringtoniae. The sequence goes on along the minus strand of NZ_JAJHNP010000005.1, from coordinate 446,768 downwards.
TGTGCAGGCCGAAGCCGATGATGAGCAGCACGGCGAGGGAGAGTTCGCCCTTGGCGGCGGAGTTGCCGATGGCCAGGCCCTCGGCGAAGTTGTGCAGGCCGATGCCGGTCGCGATCATCAGGGCGAGGGAGGCCGCCTGGCTGCGGGTCTTCGGCGCGAGCTCCGTCGCCGCGGCGGCACCGGGACCGGCGGGACGCCCGGCGGCGGCTCGGCGGCGGGCGGTCCAGGCGTCGTAGTACACCAAACCGGCGAGTCCGACCGTGAGTCCGGCGGCCAGGACGAGTCCGCCGGAGGCAACCGTCGCCCAGCGGTGGTCACTCAGCGCTTCGTCGACCGGTTCCCAGGCGTGGGTGAGCACGTCCCAGACGAGGAAGACGAGGATGCCGATGGCCACGGCGTTCAGCCCGGCCTTCAGGCGAGGCGTCGGGGTACGCAGCCGGCCGAGCGGGAGGCCAAGGTAGATGGTGAGGCCCGCGATGGCGCCGAGCAGGGCGATGTTGCCGCTGGACATGGGGAGAACTCCGGGTCGTGCTCTGATGGCGGCCTGGTGGGGGTGGGCTGCCTGGGGACGACCACAGCATAGGGTTAGGTGAGCCTTACCTAATAGATCCTCTGCGGCACTTGGGTGAATCTTGACGGATCCGTTGTCGGTCGGTGTCCCTTCGCCGCCGGGCCGATGCGGGCGGCGGGTCTTCGTCCGCCCTCGTCCCACGCCTCCCGTGAGCCGTCATTCGAGGCATCCGGTGAGCCGCTCGTAGGCGTGATGGGCGTCGCTGATCAGGTGCTCGGCCTCGGCGCGGGTGCCGCAGTCGATGACCTCGCCGACGGCCCGGCGCTGCAGGCGCGCCAGAACGGCGGCCCAGGCGTCGCCCTCGGCATGCCAGCGTGACAGGTCGTCCGTGTCGACGAGGCCGACGAAGGAAGGGTCCTCGGCCACGCACAACAGCACGGGGGCGGCGGGCACGGCCTGTGCCCCGATGCGGTGCAGGACGCCCAGCGGCCAGGCGGGCACGGTGGTGCCGGCCAGGGCGGGTTCGGGCATCAGGACCAGGGCGTCCAGGGGCAACCCGTCGGCGTCGAGGGTGTCGGGGACCCGTCCGTGTCCGACCGGCCAGCCCGTCGAGGTCAGGCGGCCGGAGGCGCCGTCGTCGGACGTACGGATGGTGGAGGAAGCGGTGGCGTCGATGTCGACGGTGATCCGGGGCATGGCCCTGACCTCCTCAGACGTGAGCACGGTCAGCGGGTAGAGGCCATCGGCACCGCGTCGGTGCGGTTGGCGGCGAGCCCCATCGCCGGATACGAGCAGTCTCCTGCCGGACGTCCGCCTCGGCAACCAGGCGGGACCGGACCCCCGAAGCCCGGCGGCCGGCCAGCCCCGGTGGCCGGCCCGGAACGGCTCGAGGAGCACACTGGAAGGGCACACCCCGTGCGGACATGCCGGTGATGGGGCTCACCGACGCAGACCCGCTGGAGGTCCGGACGCACCCGGACCGACCGCCGGTCTACGACCGATGGAGGACGACGTGGAGTTCTTGGTGACCGTGGAGATCCCCCAGGGTTCCCGCAACAAGTACGAGATGGACCACACCCTGCACCGCATCCGCCTGGACCGTCTGCTGTTCACCTCCACCAAGTACCCGGCGGACTACGGCTACATCGACGGCACCCTCGGCCGCGACGGCGACCCGCTCGACGCGCTCGTCCTGACCGGCGATCCCACCTTCCCCGGCTGCACCGTCGAGTGCCGGGCCGTCGGCATGTTCTGCATGACGGACGAACACGGCCCCGACGAAAAGGTGCTGTGCGTCCCCGCGCACGACCCGCGCTACGCGGACCTGCAGGACATCGGTGACATCTCCGAGTTCGACCGGCTGGAGATAACCCACTTCTTCGAGGTCTACAAGGACCTGGAACCCGGCAAGTCCGTCGAAGGCTCTCACTGGGAGGGCCGGGACGCGGCGTACGAGGAGATCGAAGCATCCCGGCGGCGCGCGGTCACGAGCGAACGGGCGTGAGCCGCCCCGGCCCTGCACGACAGGGTTCGCCACGGCAACTCCCCCGCCCTTGTGTCAGCGCCGGCTGCTCCTGGTGACCAGCAGCAACACCACCGCCAGGGCCTCGACGGCCACAACCACCGTGATCAGCACGGGGATCGAGTAGCCGTACAGCCCGCCGGTCAGCGCGCCGCCGGCCAGACTCGCCGCGCCGACCACGCCGGCGAACAGGCCGTACGCGGTCGCGCGTCGCCCGCTGGGCACCAGGTCCGCGACCGTGGCGCGCAGGGTGGACTCCTGGATGCCCATGGCCGCGCCCCATACCAGCGACCCGACCACCGCGACGACGACCGTGTCGGTGAACGCCAGCGCCACCACACCCGCCGTGAGGACGGGCAGGGCGATCAACACCCGTGGGCCGTGCCGGTCGTACAGCCATCCGGTGGCGAGCGCGGCGAGCGCGTCCACGGCCATCGCCGCGGCGTACAGCACCGGCACCCACGCGGTGGACAGCAGATGGCGCTGGACCAGGTGGTAGGAGAGCACGCCGAAGGTCGCGAACCCGCTCGTGGTCGCCGCGGTGAACGCGGCGTAGGTCCAGAACGCCCTCGGCAGTCGCCCGTTCTGCCCCTCCTGCCCGTCCGGTGTCGTGGGTGCTGCGCCCGTCACCTCGCGTTCGTAGGCTTCCGGGTCCGGCACCCGGGCCCGCAGCCGGAACAGCAGCAGCAGTACGGCAATGCCGGGCACGGCGAGCACACCGAGCGCGGGTCCGTAGTCGTTCCCGGTCAGCGCGAGCACGCCCGCCACCAGCAGCGGGCCGACGAGGGCGCCGATCTGGTCCATCGCCTCATGGACGGCGAAGCCGCGACCGCGCCCGGTGGCGGCGGTGGCATGCGACAGCAGGGTGTCCTTCGCCGGTGAGCGCACCGCCTTGCCGACCCGCTCGGCGATCACCAGGGCGCACGCGGCCCACAGCACCCCGGCGACGCCGAGCAGCGGGACGGAGACGACCGTCAGGGCGTACCCGGCGATCGCCAGGCCCCAGAAGCGGCGAGTGCGGTCGGCCAGCGGGCCGGAGACCAGCCGCAACCCCAGCGCCGCCGCCTCCCCTGCGCCCGTGACCACGCCGACGACGAGGGCGGACGCGCCCAGCGAGGCGAGCAGCGGGCCGGTGATCGAACGGGCGCCCTCGTACACGAAATCGGCGAGCAGACTGACCGTGCCGAACCAGACCACGAACCGCCACGGCCCCATCCGCAGCGACGACCGGTCCGCCTCCCGCTCTCCCACAGCGCCTCCGCAACCGACACCCCGACGAACGCCGCCCCCGGCCCGGCCATCACGCCGGCGCCGTGTACGCCGCCAACGTACTCAACGCGCCCAGGACTCCGGTACCGGAGAACTGCCGCACGAGCCGACGCGCCGACCGCACACCGGTGATCAGTCCCACGCACACGCCGATGACCACGCGCCCGACGGCATCGACCCGCCACACCATCCACCCCAATCCACCCGCCGCGACCCACCGGCCACCTGCGACACCAACGACCGCCTCCCCACCGCCGACCTGACCACCTTCCGCGCCACCGCAACCGACGAAGCCGGCCGGGACCCCGACGTCCACGCCCACGACACTCCGGCCCGCCGCCTCTTCGTCGCCGCCGAATCCGGCTGGGTCCCCACCGCCGACAACCGCAACCGGCACCCGACCGTCACCGGCCGCGCGCACCTGGCCGACGGCGCCCACGTCGTCGCCGTCGATCCCACCACCCACCGCTACTACCCCGTCCCCGACGGCTCCGACGGCCATCCGGCCCTGCATGTCCGCCGGCCGGCTGCGAGAATGCTCCGATGAGTGCCGAGACCGCCTACCACGGCGAGATGGGCGACCAGTTCGCCTCGCAGGCCACGGACAGCGCGTACAACGCGCATACGGATCGGCCCGCCATGCTGAGGCTCGCCGGTGATGTGACCGGACTTCGGGTCCTGGATCTCGGGTGCGGGGCCGGCCACTACGCCGCGGAACTCCTGGAACGGGGGGCTGCCCGGGTCGTCGGGGTGGACGGGAGCCAGAGCCTTCTGCACTCCGCGCGGGGGCGGCTCGGGGTCGACGCCGTCCTGCACCATCACGATCTGGAGGAGCCGCTGCCCTTTCTGGCGGACGAGTCGTTCGACCTGGTCGTCATGGCTCTCGTCTACCACCACGTCGACGCGCGCGGACAACTGCTCGGCGAGATCCGGCGCGTCCTGCGGCCGGGTGGCACCCTGCTCGTGTCCACGACCCATCCCACCGGCGACTGGGGCTACTTCGGCGGCTCCTACTTCGCTCACGAACGCGTCGAACTGCCCTTCGGCAACGGTTTCTCCCTCAGCTACTGGAGGATGACGCTGGAGCGGTTCCTCGGCGAGCTCCTGGGGGCCGGGTTCGCACTGGAGGCGCTGGAGGAGCCGCGAGCGCAGGAGGCGGCCCGGTCGGCCGATCCGCGCCGCTACGAGAAGACCCACCAACAGCCGCACTTCCTGGCCGTCAGGCTCCGTCGCCCATAAGGGGGCAGGCGCTTCCGAACCGGTTGGCCGGGACAGGGGGGAGGTGGTCAGCATCCGGGCGATGAGCAGCGGCACCGGCCAGGGCCTACGACGGATCGGGCGGCCGTGCTCCGCTCTTGACCTTGCCCCCAGGGGCAGGGTTTACGCTGCCACGGGCTGCCGGGGGGCGGGGGACGGCGGGCCCGACCATCAGCAACACGCCTGCCGAGCTGCCGATCCTGGAGTAAGTGTGTCCGACATGAACGCCGTAGCCCTGCGCGGCGCCACCCTCCACTACGACGACCTCGGGCCCTCGGCCGGGCTGCCGGTCCTGCTGATCCACGGACACCCCTTCAACCGCACCCTGTGGGCGCCCCAGGCCAAGGCACTGGCCGAAGCCGGGTACCGGGTCATCACCCCCGATCTGCGCGGGTACGGCCGCAGCAGCGTCACCCCGGGCAAGGTCTTCCTCTCCGACTTCGCCGACGATCTCGCCGCGCTCCTCGACCACCTGGACATCGGGCGGGCGGTGGTCGGCGGTGTGTCCATGGGCGGTCAGATCACCATGGAGTTCCGGCGCCGCCACCCGCAGCGGGTGCACGCCCTCGTGCTGTCCGACACCTCCGCCCCGGCCGAAACCGACGAGGGCAAGGCGTTCCGCAACCGGCTGGCCGACAGGCTCCTCGCCGAGGGGATGGACGGCTACGCAGGTGAGGTGATCGACAAGATGCTCGCCCCGTACAACGTCACCGCGATGCCGGACGTCGCGGAGCACGTCCTGGGCATGATGCGCGCCACCGACCCCCACGGCGCGGCGGCGGCACTGAGGGGACGGGCTGAACGACCGGACTACCGGGACACGTTGGCCGCCGTACGGGAGCCGGTCCTGATCGTCGTCGGCGCGGACGACGTCTACACGCCCGTCGCGGACGCCGAGGCGATCCACCGTCTCGTCCCCCACGCAACCATGGTCGTCATCGAGAAGGCCGGGCATCTGCCCGGCGCCGAGCAGCCCGAGCGCTTCAACTCCGCCGTGCTGGACTTCCTGACCACACAGGTGGCCACCCAGGGGTGACGCGTCGGTGTCGCGGCGCGAACCACGGTGGCGGACCGCGGCTCCCAGCCGGCCGCATCGCTCGCCCCGAAAAACAGTAGCCATGTACATAGTAGCCATGTACTGTATCTGCCATGAGTGAGGCTCCCGAAGGAGCCACACCCGGTTTCCTGGTGTGGCGGCTGTCCATGAAGTGGCGGGTCGCGGTGGACCGCGCCGTGGCCCCGCTGGGGCTGACCCACGCCCAGTACGCACTGGTCGCGTCGCTGTACGGCATGCACCGCTCAGGTCTGCGGCCCAGCCAGCGACGCCTCGCCGATCACACCGGCCTGGAGGCGCTCTACGTCTCCAAGCTCGCCCGCGGCCTGGAGTCGGCCGGCCTGGTCGAGCGCACCCGGGACCCCGCCGACCCGCGCGCCGTACAGCTCGAACTCACCGAGCAGGGCCGCGAGGTCACCCGGAAGGCGATCGATGTGGTGCAGGGGCTGCTGCGGCAGCTGCTGGCGCCGCTCGGCGGTCTCGGCAGTGCGCGCACACGCGAGTTCACCCGGGAGCTGACGGTCCTGCTCGACGCACCGCTTGACCCGTTCGGCACCACCGATCACGAGACGGAGCAGTCATGACCACCACCGCACCCCTTGTCGACCCTCGGACCATCGCCCTCGCCCACTACGCCGCGCGCGCCGTCCTGGAGCGCGTACTGGCCCGCCACGGCACCACGTTCCAGCAGAACGTCACCCTGCGCCTCGTCGCCGTGGCGGATGCGCCGGTCGAGCGCGCCACGCTGGTCGACGGCGTCACCGGCGCGTTGAAGGTCCACGCGGCGGACGCTCACGGGACGATCGACGAGCTGATCGCCGCCGGGCTGCTCGTCGCGGCGGAGGGGTCCCGTGTCGACATCACCGACGCGGGCCGGGAGTTGTACGCCAAGGCCTCGGCCGACACGGCACCGGTGACAGCGCGGATCTACGCCGGCATCTCCGAGGAGGACCGCGCCGTGACCGGCCGCGTGCTGACCCTGATCAAGGAACGCGCCGACACGGAGCTGGCCGCCCTGGAGACCCGACAGAGTTAGTGGAATATTGAACAAATGCGTTCCGTTGTGGCCGTCGAAGGAGGTCACGAGTGGAGACGCAAGTGGAGACCACGTACTACGACCACGGCACACCGGCCGAGCGCTGGGAGCGCGCGCGGCAGTTCTTCGACGCCAAGGACTACGCGGGCGCGGCGCGGGTGCTGACCGGGCTGGTCGAGGAGGTGCCGGAGCAGACCGGACCCCGGCTGCTGCTGGCTCGCGCCTACTACCACTCGGCCCAACTGAGCCGCGCGGAAGCGGAGTTGCGGATCATCGTCCAGCGTGACCCGGTGGAGCACTACGCCCGGCTGATGCTGGGCCGTACGCTCCAGCGGCAGGCCCGGCACGAGGAGGCGGAGCGGCATCTGCGGATCGCCTCGGCGCTCGCGGGCGACCTCCCGCGGGAGTGAGCCGCGGCGGTGGGCCGCAGTGGTCAGCCTCGGGGCGAGGGCCCGGTTCCCGTCAGGGGGCCGGGCCCTCGGCATGTCTCAGGCGGACGGCCGTACCGTGTGGGTGACCACCCAGTGGTTCTTGCCCAGCCGCCGGGCACGGGTGAAGCCCCGGCTCTCGAACAGGGCGACCGTGCCGTTGTGCAGGAAGGACGCGGACACCCGGGTGCCCTCGGTGTCCTGCGGGAAGCTCTCCACCGTGCCGCCGCCGAGCCGGGCGATCTCGCGCAGGGCGCCGTCGAGCGCGGCCGAGGCCACACCCGTGCGGCGTCTGGCACGGTGCACGAAGAAGCAGGTGATCCGCCAGTCGGGCGGGGACGGGGCGGCCGTCTCGTAGGCGCGGCGGTGTTTGATCCTGGGCAGCTCGGCGGGCGGCCCGAACTGGCACCAGCCGACGCAGTCGGGGCCGTCGTACACCAGGGCCGCGTGTGCCCTGCCCTCGCGGACCCTGGCCGCCTTCTCCGCCCGGTTCTGCTCGGGCGTCCTGGTGCGGCCGACGCCCTCCTCGTGGAACGCCATGCACCAGCAGCCGCCCCAGACCCCGTCGTGCTCGGCCACCAGCCGTGCGAAGTCGGGCCAGGTGTCCGGGGTCAGGGACCGTACCGAGAACGCCATCCGTGTCCTCCGGGTCGCAGTGGGGGCCGTGGTGCGCGCAACCTCGTCGCGCGGTACGGCACCCCCTGTCCGGGGGCCGGACCAGCCGCCCGGCGGCGGTTGCCGGGCGGACAGCGACAGCACCAGCGGCAGGAAGACGAAGACCGCCATGGGCCGTCAGTCTTCCGTACGGCCCTCCCCCGTGTCCGTGAACCGCGGCGGACCGGGGGGAGACGACGTCCTCGGCCGGCCGCCTGGTCGGGACGGTGACGACGACGGTGCGGGCGAGGTCGTCCCCGAGGCACTGCTGCTCCCGGGCCCGCGGCCACCTGCCCGTCCCCTCGCGCAGCGCGCCCAGAAGCCGGCCCTCCGGCTCGCACCGGACGCCAAAGCCGCAGCCGGCGCGCCGGACCGGGCCGCTTCGCGGCGTCCCGACCCGGTGTGTCCGTGGGCGGCCAGGTGGCGTGGCATGCTGGCGCGATGGCCCCTTTCCATGATCACGCGCCGCTGGCCGAGCGGGTCGAGGAACTCCTCGCCGCCGGCGGCCCCTTGCCCATCGTCGCGGCCGGGCAGCCGGTGCTGCGGCGCGGGACCGAGCCGTACGACGGTCAGCTCGGCCCCGCCCTGCTGGCCCGTTTCATCGAGGCCCTGCGCGCCACCATGCACGCCGCGCCCGGCGTGGGCCTCGCCGCGCCGCAGGTCGGAGTGCCGCTCAGGATCGCGGTCATCGAGGATCCGGCGCCGGTGCCCGAGGAGGTCGCGGTGGCCCGGGGCCGGGTGCCGCAGCCGTTCCGTGTCCTGGTCAACCCGGTCTACGAGCCGCTGGGCACCGCTCGTGCCGCCTTCTTCGAGGGCTGCCTGAGCGTGCCGGGCTGGCAGGCGGTGGTGGCCCGGCACGCCGAGGTACGGCTGCGCGCCGAGGACGAGCACGGGCGCGCGCTGGACGAGGTGTTCACCGGGTGGCCCGCCCGGATCGTCCAGCACGAGACGGACCACCTGGACGGCACCCTCTACCTGGACCGCGCCGAACCACGCTCGCTGTCCACGAACGAGGCGGTCGCCGCGCTGTGGAACCGGCCGACACCCGAGGCGGCGGCCGAGGCGCTCGGCTTTGAACTGCCGTAACTCCCCTTGACGGCTGGTCAGTTGTCCCGGAAGGCCTCCAGCAGTCGCAGCCACACCTCGCTCAGCGTGGGGTACGACGGGACGGCGTGCCACAGGCGGCTGACCGGGACCCGGCCCGCGACGGCGACGGTCGCCGAGTGGATGAGCTCGCCGACGCCGGGGCCGACGAAGGTGACGCCGCGCAGGATCTCGTCCTCCAGGTCGACCACCATGCGGGCGCGGCCCTTGTAGCCGTCGCCGTACAGGCCCGCGCCCGCGACGGCGGAGAACTCCACGTCGACGGCGCGGACGCGGTGGCCGGCCTGTTCGGCCTCGGCGAGGGAGAGCCCGACCGCTGCGGCCTCGGGGTCGGTGAACACCACCTGGGGTACGGCGTGGTGGTCGGCGGTGGCCACGTGCGCGCCCCAGGACTCGTCCGCCACGGAGTCGCCGGCCGCGCGGGCTGCGATCGCGGCGCCCGCGATGCGGGCCTGGTACTTGCCCTGGTGGGTGAGGAGGGCGCGGTGGTTGACGTCGCCGACGGCGTACAGCCAGTCGGTGCCGGTGACGCGGAGGGTGTCGTCGACGTCCAGCCAGGAGCCGGGTTCCAGGCCGACGGTGTCGAGGCCGATGTCGTCGGTGTGCGGGATCCGGCCGGTGGCGAAGAGGATCTCGTCGCCCTCGATGCGGTCTCCGTCGGCGGTGACGGCCACGACCGTGCCGTCCTTCCGGGTGACGGACTCCACCGAGGTGCCGGTTCGGACGTCGGCGCCCGCCTCGGTGAGCGCCTCGGCGACCAGTTCCCCGGCGAACGGCTCCATGCGGTTCAGCAGCCCCTTGCCGCGCACCAGCAGGGTGACCCGGGAGCCGAGGGCCTGCCAGGCGGTGGCCATCTCGGTGGCAACGACACCGCCGCCGACGACGATCAGCCGGGCCGGGGCGGCCTTGGCGCTGGTGGCCTCGCGGCTGGTCCACGGTTTCACCTCGGCGAGGCCGGGCAGGTCGGGCAGCTGGGCGCGGGTGCCGGTGGCGACTGCGACGGCGTGCCGGGCGGTGAGGGTGGTGACTGTGCCGTCGGGGGCCGTCACGGTGACCGTGCGGGGGCCGGCGAGCCGCCCGTGGCCGCGGTACAGGTCGGCGCCGATGCCGTCGAGCCAGCCGACCTGGCCGTCGTCCTTCCAGTGGGAGGTGTACTCGTCCCGGCGGGCGAGCACGGCCGGGGTGTCGAGCGGGCCCTGGACCGCCTGGGCGAGACCGGGCAGCCGGCGGGCGTCCGCCTGGGCGAGGACCGGCCGGAGGAGGGCCTTGCTGGGCATGCACGCCCAGTACGAGCACTCGCCGCCGACCAGCTCGCTCTCCACGACCGCGGTGGTCAGACCGGCCGCGCGGGTGCGGTCGGCGACGTTCTCCCCCACGGGCCCGGCCCCGAGCACCACGACGTCGTACGCGATGGATTCCGATTCCGTCGTTTCCGTCATGGGGTCAGTCTGGTGGGTGGTGTGCGCGACGGCCACATGGGTACGTGCGCGGAACACAGACGTGCACGTGTGGAATAGGCGGTCCGACGGCCGTGTTTCCGCCGTCGGCACACCCCACACCAGGAAGAGGGACTCACGCCATGAGCAGCACCGTGGAGCTGACCAAGGACAACTTCGACCAGACGGTCACCGACAACGACTTCGTTCTGATCGACTTCTGGGCTGCCTGGTGCGGGCCGTGCCGTCAGTTCGCACCCGTGTACGAGAAGGCCGCCGTGGACAACCCGGACCTGGTCTTCGGCAAGGTGGACACCGAGGCCCAGCCGGAGCTGGCGCAGGCCTTCGGCATCCAGTCGATCCCGACGCTGATGATCGTGCGGGACAAGGTCGCCGTCTTCGCCCAGCCGGGCGCCCTGCCCGAGGCCGCGCTGACGGACCTCATCGGGCAGGCCCGGAAGCTGGACATGGACGAGGTCCGCAAGAGCATCGCGGCCCAGGAGGCCCAGGGCGGCACCGCCCAGTAGCCCCTGGCGCGGGTAAGACCGCCCCTAGAAGGGGTACGGCGCCACGTCGCCGCGTACGGTCGTCCAGCGCAGCGCGGTGAAGGCGTCCAGGTTGGCCTCGCCGCCGAAGCGGGCGCCGGTGCCGGACGCGGCGACGCCGCCGAAGGGGGCCACCGCCTCGTCGTTCACGGTCTGGTCGTTGACGTGGACGATGCCGGTGGGGATCCGCTCGGCCAGGTCGAGGGCCCGCGCGGTGTCCCGGCTGACGATGCCGAGGGAGAGGCCGTACGGGCTGTCCGCGGCGAGCGCGGCCGCCTCGTCGGCGGTGCCGAAGGAGCGGACCGGCGCGACCGGGCCGAAGACCTCTTCGGCGTAGGCCGGGGTGTCGTCGCCCGCGTCGGCCAGTACGGTCGGCCGGTAGAAGAGCTGTTCGTGACTGCCGCCCGCGGCGAGTCTCGCGCCGCGGGCCGTGCTCGTGCGCACCAGGCCGTCGATCTTGGCGAGTTGTCCCGCGTCGATGACAGGCCCGAGGTGGACCTGCTCGCGGTGGGGATCGCCGACGGTCAGCGAGTCGGCCTTGGCAGCGAGCCGTTCGACGTACTCGTCGTAGAGCGAGGCGTGCACGAGATGACGGCCGGTCGTCATGCAGATCTGCCCCTGGTGGAAGAACGAGCCCCAGGCGGCCGTGGAGACCACGGCGTCGAGGTCGGCGTCCGCCAGCACGATCAGGGCCGAGTTCCCGCCGAGTTCGAGGTGGGCCCGCTTCAGGTGGCGGCCGGCCGCCTCGCCGACGGCGCGGCCCGCCGCGGTGGATCCGGTGAAGGAGATGACGGGGACGAGCGGGTCCTCGACCAGCGCCCGGCCCGCCTCCGCTGCGCCGGGCAGCACCTGCAGCAGGTCCTCGGGCAGGCCGGCGGCCGCGAAGACGGCGGCGAGGGCGAGGCCGCCGCAGACGGCTGTGCGCGGATCCGGCTTGAGGACCACGGCGTTGCCGAGCGCCAGGGCCGGCGCGACGGAGCGGATGGACAGGATCAGCGGCGCGTTGAACGGGGAGATCACGCCCACCACGCCGACCGGGACCCGGCGGGTGTACGACAGCCGGGGCGCCTCGCTGGGCAGCACCTGGCCGGTCGGCCGGGAGGCCAGGGCGGCGGCCTCGTAGCACTCCTGGGCGGCCACATGGAGCTCGAAGTCCGCCTTGCCCGGCACGGATCCGGACTCGCGCACGAGCCACTCGCGCAACCCGTCGGCGTGCTCGGTGAACAGGTCCCCCGCCCTGCGCAGCACCCGGGCCCGCTGGAAGTGCGGTGTGCGGGCCCAGTCGGTCTGGGCTGCGCGGGCGGCCTGCGCCGCGCGGCCGACGTCCTCGGGGGCGGCGAGGGTGACGGTGCCGAGCGCGTCGCCGGTGGCGGGCTCGGTGACGGTGTGGGCGGGTCCGGCAAGGCTGCGTTCCTGCCAGGTCTTCGGGTCGAGCAGCGGCATACGGCTCTCCGATCGATCGCCGGGCGGTACGGAACTGCCGCCTCGACGCTACTTGGTTGAGCGCGAAACTACATCGCTATGACGCCCCTCCGGAACCCCGTCACCACCGGGAGGTGTGTCCCCGTCGGCGTCGCCCGCGCTCCGGCTGCCACCGAGGTCCGCCGTCAGGTGGACTCGCGCCGGATCACCGAGGCGCCCAGGACCTTGTGCACCTCCGGCACGCCGCCGGGGTCGCGGACCGCCCGGTCGACCAGCTCGGCGAGCTCGCGGCCCGAGGGCAGTTCGATGTGCACCGTGCTGAGGCGAGGCCGCAGCAGCCGCCCGAGCATCAGGTCGTCGGCGCCGATCACGGCCGCGTCCTCGGGGATGCGCACACCCGCGTCCTGCAGGGCGCGCATCAGGAGCATCGCGTACTCGTCGTTGTAGGCGAACACCGCATCCAGTTCCAACTCCCCTACGCGCGCGGCCAGTTGCGTGGCCGACTCCTCCGTGTACGCGAGCGGAAGCTCGGTGACGACGGCGTCCGTGCCGTGCAAAGCCTGGCGCACACCGGCGAGCCGGGGCCGGGAGTACGCCTCCAGGCCGGACTCCTCGGGCACCACCACACCGATCCGGCGCCGGCCCCGAGCGTACAGATGGGCGCCCGCGCACGCACCGACGGCGTCGTGGTCCATGAGCAGGGCGTGCGCGCCGTCGACGCGTCCGGGGCCGAGGGTGAGCACGGCCCGGGCACCGGAGCGCTTGAGCACCCCGACGCCCTGCGGCCCGAGTCCCGCACCGGGCACCAGGACGGCGACCGGCCGCAACTCCGCCCAGGCGCGGGCGGCTTCGTCTCCATTGAGGCCGACGGTTCCGTACTGCACGACGGTGTAGTCGAGCCGGCCGAGCTCCCACTGCAGCTCGTTGAGGAACCTGCTGTAGAGCGGGCCCACGGGGATCGCCGGGGCGGGCATGAGGACCATACGGCTGTGTCCGGCGCGCAGGCTGCGGGCGGCGGCGTGCGGGACGTACCCCAGTTCCCGCGCGGCCTCACGCACGCGGCGCCGCGTCGGTTCGCTGATCCGGACGGCGCTGGTGTTGTTGAGGACGTAGGACACGGTCGCGCGCGAGACGCCCGCCAGGCGGGCCACATCGGCACTCGTGGGCGTGTTCGGTATCTGCACCATGACAGACCGCATCTTGGCAGAGGGGCGGAGGCCGGGAAGAGGCGGGGCGATGTGGTTCACCGTTCACCGTTCGACGAATCAGGCGCAGCGGCCTCCTGAGATCTCCTGAGTGAACCGGTGGACGGCCGGGACGAACATGTTCGTAACGTACTTGTTCGCGACGAACATGTTCGTTACCGTGGAGACATGAGCACTGCTCCCCGCTCGCGTCGCGCGCGCCCCGCCAAGCCCGCCCTGACCCGGGAGGGCATCGTCACCGCCGCCGTCGCGATCCTGCGCGCGGAAGGGCTGCGCAAGGTGACCATGCGCCGACTGGCACAGGAGCTCGACACCGGTCCGGCCTCGCTGTACGTCTACGTCCGCAACACCGACGAACTGCACGCGGCCGTCCTGGACGAGCTGCTCGGCACGGTCGCCCCGGCCCCGGCCGAGGGCGACTGGCGGGAGCGGCTGGAGAAGGTGCTCACCGCCTACACGGCGATGCTCCTGCAGCATCCGAGCCTGGCACGCTCGGCACTGACCGCGTGGCCGAGCGGCCCGAACTACCTGCGGCTCATCGAGACCCTGCTCGACCTGCTCCGGTCTGGCGGCGTACCGCGCGAACAGGCCGCGTGGGGCGTCGACCTGCTGTTGCAGCACGCCACCGCGACCGCCGCCGAGCACGCCGGAGGGGACTCCCAGGGCGACCGGCAGGCGCTGACCCGCGCCCTGCGCGAGGCGCCGGCCGACACCCATCCGCACATCGCCGCGAGCGCCGACGCGCTGCTCTCCGGCACCCCCGAGGCCCGCCTGTCCTGGGCCTTCCAGGCCTTGATCAACGGCATCGAGCACACCGCCGTACCCCACTGACCCGCCAGGAGGCCCCATGACCAGCCACCGCCCTCACCATCCGATCGCCGTCGTCGGCGCGGGCCTCGGCGGGCTCGCGCTCGCCCGCGTGCTGCACGTGCACGGCATCGAGGCCGCCCTCTTCGACCTGGACCCCGGGCCGACCGCCCGGACCCAGGGCGGCATGCTCGACATACACGACGACTCCGGGCAGGAGGCGCTGCGGGCGGCCGGGCTGCACGAGGACTTCCTGAAACGGGTCCACAGCGGCGGCCAGGCCATGCGTGTCCTCGACCGGCACGCCACCGTCCGGCGCACCGAGGACGACGACGGCTCCCGCGGCCGGCCCGAGATCGACCGCGGCGACCTGCGCGAGCTGCTGCTCGGCTCGCTGCCCGAGGGCACGGTCCGCTGGGACGCCAAGGTCACCGGCGCGCGCCCGCTGGGCAGCGGCCGGCACGAGGTCACGCTCGAGGACGGCACCGGGTTCACCACGGACCTGCTGGTCGGCGCGGACGGCGCGTGGTCCCGGATCCGTCCGCTGCTCTCCCCCGCCCGGCCCTCGTACACGGGCGTGTCCTTCGTGGAGGCCGACCTGTCGGAGGCGGATCTGCGCCATCCGGCGAGCGCGGCGGTCGTCGGCGGCGGGATGCTCTTCGCGCTCGGCGCGGGCCGGGGCTTCCTCGCGCACCGCGAGACCGACGGCAGTCTGCATGTGTACACGGCCGTCGAGGCGCCGGAGGACTGGCTGGACGGCATCGACTTCGGCGACACCGAGGCGGCGAAGGCGGCGGTGCTGAAGGAGTTCGACGGCTGGGACGAGAGCCTGCGGGCCCTGGTCGCCGACGCGGACGGGCCGCTGGTGCCCCGGCGGATCCACGCGCTGCCGGTCGGTCACCGCTGGGACCGGGTGCCCGGGGTGACCCTGGTCGGGGACGCGGCTCACCTCATGTCGCCGTTCGCGGGCGAGGGCGCGAATCTTGCACTCCTCGACGGCGCCGAACTGGGCCTCGCAGTGGCCGCGCACCCCGAAGACACCGAGGCCGCGCTCACCACGTACGAAGACCGGATGTTCCGGCGTGCGGAGGTGTCCGCGGCGGAGTCCGCCCAGAACACCACGCTCCTGTTCCGCGCCGACGCGCCACAGGGGCTGCTCGACATGTTCCCCAGCACGGCTGACGGGCGCTGAGCAGGGCGGCCATGGGCGGGCAGGGGTGGGTGGCGGAGCCAGGACCCGGCGAGCGACCGCGCGGTGACCAAGCCCGACGGTCGGTGGGGGCCATGCAGCATGGGGGACGGGGCGTGGGTCGCCGGTGGCGCCAAGCGGGCGGCTGACGCACAGTGGGCGCGATCGCGTGGTGGCCGAGCGGGGGCTCAGCGGGACGGCTGGGTGCGGATCACCGACCGGGGCCCGGGCCCACCCCCAGCTGGTCGGCTGCCTACGGATCGTCGGCCGGGGCTCGGCGAGTGCGCACGCGATGGCCACGGCGTCACTCGGCGAGGCGGCCATGGGGTTTCGGCTTTCAGGCCCAGCGTTCGGTGGGGCAACCACGTGATGGGCAGGCCGGTGCTCGACGGGGCAACCCCGGTGTGAGGCTTGTTCGGCGGCCGCACGTTCGCCAGCAGGGCCCGCATCCGGGTGGGCCGCGTGCGAGGCGTTGCTCGGGGCTCGAGGAGCGGCCGCGTGAGGCGCGCGGCCGGGGCTTGGCGAAGGATCCGGGTGGGTTGTCGAGAAGAGCTCAGCCTGGGGTTAGGCGCGGGTCCAGCGGGGGGTCCGGTGCGGGTCCAGCCGCAGGCGCGGGTGCGGGTCCGGCCGGAGGCGCGGGCGCGAGCTCAGCCAGGAGCCGGAGCGGGTACAGCCGCAGGCACGGGGGCGAGCTCAGCCAGGATCCGGTGTAGGTCCAGCCGCAGGCGCGAGCGCGAGCTCAGTCAGGAGCCGGTGCAGGTCCCGCCGGGTCGGGCACAGGCCAGCCAGAATCCGGAGCAGATCCAGCCGCAGGCGCGAGCACGAGCCCCGCCAGGAGCCGGTGCAGGTCCAGCCGCAGGCGCGAGCACGAGCCCCGCCAGGAGCCGGTGCAGGCCCCGCCGCAGGCGCGAGCACGGACTCAGCCAGGAGCCGGTGCAGGCCCTACCGCAGGCGCGAGCACGAGCTCAGCCAGGATCCGGCGCAGGTCCCGCCGCAGGCGCCAGCACGAGCCCCGCCAGGAGCCGGTGCAGATCCAGCCGCAGGCGCGGGGGCGGGATCAGTCAGGGGCGCGGGTGCCCGTGACTCGGGCGACCAGGTCGATCCAGCCGGACTCCAGCCGCTCCATCGGCATGCCGCACTGCCTGGTCTGGTGGTGGATCAGGGCCGGGTCGAGCGAGTTGAGCAGGGTCTGGGACAGCAGCTCGCAGTCGGCTTCCGGCACGATCTGCCGCAGCAGCATCGCGATGTGCGTGCGCAGCGCGGTGACCGCCGGGTGGGAGAACCGGCGGGTTGGTTCCATCTGGGCGGCCAGATGCAGGTCGAGCTGCTCGACGCGGCGGTACAGCACCGCCACGCCGAACGCCCGCAGTCGCTCCAGGGGCAGCGCTCCGGGCCCCAGCGGCGGAGGCCCGCCCAGGAAGTCGGCCTGCAGTTTCCGGTCGGAGTGGTCGAGCAGCGCCATCAGCAGCCCCGTGCGGTCGCCGAAGCGACGGAAGACCGTCCCCTTGCCCACCTGAGCCGCCGCCGCGACGGCCTCCATGGTGACCCCGGCCACCCCGTGTTCCGCGATCAGCCGCGCGGCGGCCTCCAGCAGCCGGGCCCGGTTGCGCGCGGCGTCGGCACGCAGGCACGGCTCCTCGGGCCCCATGCCGACCTCGAGCAACTGAGGGATGTCGAGGGGTTCTTGAGAGGGCGGGAAGGGCGGCAGAGCGCTGGACATGAAGCAAGCGTAAAGCATGGGGAACAAAACTGGACCGCGGTCCGGTTAAGGTGCTAGAAATTAAGCGGACCTCGGTCCGGATCGTAACGGCGATGTTTCAGCTTCTTGGAGTTCCCATGTCTGTTCGCATCCTCGCGCTCGTCGGCAGCCTTCGTGCCGGTTCGACCAACCGTCGCCTCGCCGAGGCCGCCGTCAAGCTCGCTCCGGAGGGCGCCGAGGTCGTGCTGTTCGAAGGCCTGGCCGACGTCCCCTTCTACAACGAGGACATCGACGTCGAGGGCAGCGTCCCGGCCGCCGCCGCCAAGCTGCGCGAGGCCGCGCAGGCCGCCGACGCCTTCCTGCTCTTCTCCCCCGAGTACAACGGCACCATCCCGGCCGTCCTGAAGAACGCCATCGACTGGCTGTCCCGCCCGTACGGCGCCGGCGCCTTCGGCGGCAAGCCGGCCGCCGTCATCGGCACCGCCTTCGGCCAGTACGGCGGCGTGTGGGCGCAGGACGAGGCCCGCAAGGCCGTGGGCATCGCCGGCGGCAAGGTCATCGAGGACATCAAGCTGTCCATCCCGGGCTCCCTGACCCGCTTCGCCGAGACCCACCCGGTCGACGACGCCGAGGTCGCCGCCCAGCTGACCGAGGTCGTCGCCCGTCTGCACGGCAACGTCGGCGAGGCCGCGGCCGCCTGAGTCGCAGCACCGGGAGCCGTACACACGTACGTACGCGCACGCACCGTGCAGAGGGGCCGGACGGCATCCGGCCCCTCTGCACGTTCGCGTGCCGCACGGCCCGGCCCGGGAACCGCCACGCACCCGGATCAGTCCAGGTCGGCCAGTCGCTCCACCGCCGGGGCCGCGAAGCGCTCCATCCACGCGGAGGTCGTGCCGAGCCGCGGGCAGAGGATCACCGTGTCGATGCCCAGCTTGGTGTAGCCCTCCATGTCCCGCAGGAAGGCGTCGAGGTCGCCGGCAGTGGCGTGCTCGCCGGTGTAGGCGACGGTCTTGCGGATGGTGTCGTGGTCCCGCCCCACGCTCTCGCAGTGCCCGCGCAGTACCTCCAGCTTGTGGCGCAGTTCCTCGGGCGAGGACGGGATGAGGTTGCAGGCGTCGGCGTACCGGGCCACCAGCCGCAGGGTCTTCTTCTCTCCCCCGCCGCCGATCATGATCTCCGGGTGCGGGGTGCTGACCGGCGCGGGGAACGCACAAGGTCTCCGCCAGCCGGTAGTGCCGGCCCTCGAACGGGCCGTTGTCCTGCGGGTCCCACATCCGCAGACAGATCCGCAGCGTCTCCTCCAGCCTCTCGAAACGCTCGGCGAGCGGCGGGTACGGCACGCCGAGACCGTGGCGTTCGCGGTCGTACCAGGCGGCACCGATGCCCAGCGTGGCCCGGCCGCCGGACAGTACGTCGAGGGTGGTGACGATCTTGGCGAGCAGTCCGGGATGGCGGTACGTCACCCCGGTCACCAGAGCGCCGAGCCGGACCGTGGAGGTGTGGGCGGCGAGGTGGCCGAGCGTGGTGTAGGCCTCCAGCATGGGGGCCTCGGCGCCGCCGTTGAACTCCATCTGGGAGCAGTGGTCCATCACCGACAGCCGGCTCACCCCGGCCGCCTCCGCGGCGGCGCCGGCCGCGGCGAGTTCTGCGCCCAGCGCGGGCCCGCTGCCGGGATGATCGAACCGGTTGATGTGCACACCCACGCGCATGGCCGCCTCCGTCCGTCCGGACCGTCTGTCGCCTGCCGCCCGTCGAGCCACCGACGCCAGGCGCTGGAGCGCGCTCGAAGTCAACCCGACACGGTGGACTCCCCCCGGCCGGACAGGAGCCGGACAAGAGCCGGACAAAGGCCGGATCCGCAGCCGGACAAAGGCGGCCTTCACGTGTGCCATGCACGCCCGTCAGCGCCCGACCAGGCGTTCCGCCAGTGCGCTGCGCCGGTACAGCACCCGTCGGCCGTCCCGGGTGCGGGTCACCAGGCCGGTGGCGTCCAGTACCCGCAGGTGCTGGGAGACGGCACTCGGGGTCACGCCCAGGCGGCGGGCGAGTTCCACCGTGGGCAGGGGTTCCGCGAGCAGCCGCAGCAGGGTGGTGCGGGGTGCGCCGAGCAGGGCGGTGAGCGCGGAGGCGTCGGGCGGGGGTTCGGGCTCCCACAGGGTGGCGGTGCCCCGGCCCGGGTAGGCGAGCATCGGCGGCGCGCCGGCGCTGATCGGGGGCGCCGGTTTGTGCGCGAACACCGAGGGGACCAGCCGCAGGCCCCGTCCGGCGCCGTCGACCGCGTGCCGGCCGATCATCTTGTCGATGGTCAGGACGCCGTCCCGCCAGCCGAGGTTCGGATGGAGACCGGTGAACAGCGACCGCGCACCGCCGGTGGCCAGCAGCCCCGCGCGGTGTGTGATGTCGGCCTCCAGCACGAGCCGGATCCGGGGCCAGTGGGGCTGCAGGGCCGTCTGCCAGTAGCGGTGCAGCAACGAGCAGACGGTGTCGAGGAGTTCGAGGACGGGATCGTCGCCGGGCGCGGTGGCCCGCCGCAGTGCGCCCGGGAGCGGGCGCGGGGCGTGCGCGGCGCGCAGGTCACGTCGTACGACCTCCGGGTGCGTGGCCCGTACGACGGTCAGCTCCTCGTCCAGCGTGGCGGCGTAGCGGGCGGGCCGGGGCGTCAGGAAGTCGGGAAGGGCCAGGGCCGGACCGACCAGGGCCGACAGCAGCGGCAGATCGGCGGGGTCGAGGGCGGCGAGCACGGCGCGGCGCCAGCCGCGGTGCAGGGGGTGCAGGGCGGGGGCCCGCAGGACACGCAGGCTCTCCATCAGCTCGCCCAGCGGGGAGATCGCGAACCGGGTGTCGGCGAGGTCGTCGACCCCGAGCCGGAAGCTGATCATTTAGCCCCCGTCTACATCCTTCGCCAATCGCCCGCACAGGGCGTGGACTTCGGTACATGACGGATCACCACACCGGGCAGCGTACCCCGCGGCTCGTCGCGCTGCTGGCGCTGGCCTGCGGGGTCGCGGTCGGCAATGTCTACTTCCCACAGGCCCTCGCCCCGCTCGTGGCGGCGGGTCTCGGCGTCTCCCCCGGCACGGCGGCCGGGGTGGTGACCGCGACCCAGTTCGGATACGCGGCCGGCATCTTCCTGCTCGTCCCGCTCGGCGACCGGCTGCCGCCGCGCCCGCTACTGGTCACCCTCCTCACCCTGACCGGCCTCGGCCTGTGCTCCGCCGCCGCCGCGCCCGCGCTGCCGGGCCTGCTCGCGGCGAGCGTGCTGGTCGGCGCGAGCACGGTGATCGCTCCGCTGGCCGGCCCGCTGGCGGCCGGACTGGTCCCGCCGGAGCGGCGGGGCGTGGTCGGCGGCACACTGCTGAGCGGGGCCCTCGCGGGCATGCTGCTGTCCCGCACGGCCGGCGGCGCCCTCGGCGACCGGCTGGGCTGGCGGGCGGCGTACGTCCTGGCGGCCCTGCTCTCCCTCGCGGTGGCGCTGCTCCTGGCCCGCACGCTCCCGAGCGCGGCGACGCCGTCCCGGCAGCGCTACCCGCGGTTGCTGACCGAGCCCGTCCGCCTCCTGTTCGCCGAACCGGCCCTGCGCCGCTCCTCCTTCTACCAGGCGACGGTGTTCGCCGGCTTCTCCGCCGTGTGGACCGCTGTGGCGCTGCTGCTGACGGGCCCGGTGTACGGCCTCGGCGCGGACGCGGTCGGACTGCTCGCGCTGGTCAACGCGGTGACGATGCTCGTCACGCCGGTCGCGGGCCGGCTGGTGGACCGGCGTGGCGCCGACGCGGTAAACCTCGTCTGCTTCCTGCTGGTCCTCGCGTCCGCGGCGATCCTCGCCCTCGGCGCCCTCGGCGGCACCCCCGGCCTGCTGTCCCTGGTGGCGGGCACGCTGCTGCTGGACGTCGGCATGCAGTCCGGCATGGTCGCCAACCAGGTGCGCGTCTACGCCCTCGCCGCGAACGTCCGCAGCCGCCTCAACACCGCCTACATGACCTGCGCCTACCTGGGCGGCAGCCTCGGTTCCTGGCTCGGCTCCCGGGCGTACGCGGGGTGCGGTTGGTCCGGCGTGTGCGCTGTGGTGGCGCTGCTGACCGGACTGGGCCTGGTACGGCACCTGGGCGCCGGGCAAGGCATCGGGGCGAAACCCGTACGGCAGCCCGGTTGTGACGTTACCGTTCGGTAGACATCGGTCCCGGAGGCTCCCGGAGGTGCCCGCCCATGACGCACGACCGTTCCGCCGGCCTCGTGGAGACCCGGCGTGCGCTGGCCGACGGGGAGGTGACCTCCCGCGCGCTGGTCGAGCGGGCGCTGGCCCGGATCGAGGCCACGCAGGGGACGCTGAACGCCTTCCGCATCGTACGGGCCGAGGCCGCGCTCGCCGAAGCGGACGCCGCCGACCGGGAGTTGGCCTCCGGCGGGCGCCGTCCGCTGCTCGGGGTGCCGTTGGCGGTGAAGGACGACATGGACGTGGCCGGGGAGCCGACCGCGTTCGGCTGCGCCGGCGAGTTCCCCGCGGTCGCCGAGGACGGGGAGGCGGTACGGCGACTGCGCACGGCCGGCGCCGTGATCGTCGGCAAGACCAACACGTGCGAGCTGGGGCAGTGGCCGTTCACCGAGGGACCGGCGTTCGGTGACACCCGCAACCCGTGGCACCCCGGGCACACGCCCGGGGGTTCGTCCGGGGGCTCGGCCGCCGCCGTCGCCGCCGGGCTCGTCCCCGCGGCGCTCGGCTCCGACGGCGCCGGCTCGGTGCGCATCCCGGCCGCGTGGACCGGCCTGATCGGCATCAAGCCCCAGCGCGGCCGCATCTCCACCTGGCCCCGCGGTGAGTCCTTCCAGGGCATCACGGTCAACGGCACCCTCGCCCGCACGGTCGCCGACGCGGCCCTGCTGCTGGACGCGGCGAGTGGCAACCACGACCGGGACCCGCACCGGCCGCCCGCGCTGACGGTGGCGGACGCGGTCGGCCGCGACCCGGGCCGGCTGCGGATCGCGCTGTCCCTGAAGCCGCCGTTCACGGCCGTTCCGGTCCGGCTGGACCCGGAGATCCGCGCCCGGGTCTTCGAACTGGCCGAGAAATTGGCGCAGTTGGGGCACGACGTCGAGGAGGCCGACCCGCCGTACGGGCAGATCGGGCTGACCTTCGTACCGCGCGCCACGGCCGGTATCGCCGAGCACGTGCGCGAGGCGCCCGACCCGGCACTGCTCGACCCGCGCACCCGGGACGCGGCCCGGCTCGGCCGGCTGCTCGGCGGAGCCCCGCTCAGGGCGGCCCGCCGCGCGGAGGCGGTGCTGCACAGGCGGATAGGCCGGTTCCTCTCCTCGTACGACCTGATCCTCGCGCCGACGACAGCCGCTCCCCCGCCCCGGATCGGCGCCCTGTACCGACTGCGCGGGCTGGCCACGGACCGGGCGATGATCGCCGCCTGCCCGTACGCCTGGCCGTGGAACGTGCTGGGCTGGCCGGGCGTGAACGTGCCCGCCGGGTTCGTCGGTGACGGCCTGCCGGTGGGCGCGCAGCTGCTCGGCCCCGCCCACAGCGAACCCGTACTGGTCTCCCTCGCCGCCCAGTTGGAGGCGGAGCTGCACTGGCACGACCGCTGGCCGCCAGAGCCCGCGCCGGCAACGCGGGCCGCCTGACGGCCACTTCGCCCGCACCAGGGGTTCCGGACCGCGCGACGGAGCGACCACCTGGACTTCCCAGACGCCCACCCCTTCCCCGACCGGCCGACCACCAGCACGTCCCAGACGCCCGCCCCCTCCCAACCGGCGGACGACCAGCACTTCCCCAGCCATCCCCCCACTCCCACAAGGCGACCACCAGGGTCCCGACCGCCCAACCCCATCCGGCCAGCGGGTCACAGGGGTTCCGCCTCCGCCCCACCCCACGTCGGCCGACCTCCAGCACTTCCCAGTCACCCACCCCCCTCCCGACCGGCCGACCACCACCACTTCCCCAGCCACCCGCCCGCCTCCGGCAAGGCGACCACCGCGTCCCGGCCGCCCAACCCCATCCGGCCGGGCGGTCAGCTGGGTTTCGGCGGGCCGCCCGGCCGCTCCCGGTCAGCCGGGCGTCGACGCCAACGTGGTCCGGCTCGCCCCGGGCGAACGGATCACGGCGCACACCGAGCCGCAGCTGGACGTGATGCTGCTGGTCGTGTCCGGGGACGGCGTGCTCGGCACGGGCCCGGAGAACGAACCGCGGCCGCTCACCGAGGGCGCCCTGGCCTGGCTGCCGCACGGCGCACAGCGCAGCCTCACCGCCGGCGAGGCGGGCGTGACGCCCGGGCATGCGGATCGGCACCCGCCCCGGCACCTGACAGACCTCACCGCCCGCCTCCTCGGCCCCGGCAGCCTCCCCCGTCTCCGTCGCCCGGGCCGGCTTCCTCCACCCGTCCTTGTGGCCCGGGTCGTCGGTCAGCCTCCACCGATCCCCACGACCCGGGCCGACAATCTCCGTCAAACTCCGCGCCTCGGCCACCACCGCTCAATCCGCTGTCCCTCTGCCCGCCCGCCCCCACAACGCACAGATGACGGGCGCCCCTTGCGCCCCGCGAGCCGCCCACTAGGGTGCCCCCGTGACCATGCTTACCGATGAGAACGTCCCCGGCCGCTACGGCCCCCACGCGACCACCGAGGCCGACCCGCGCCAGGTCGGCCGGGTGCGCACCGAGTACTCCCCCGCCCACGACGGCGACCCCGACCCCGGCGAGATCGTGTGGACCTGGGTGCCGTTCGAGGAGAACGACGGCCGGGGCAAGGACCGCCCGGTGCTGGTCGTCGCCCGGGAGGCGGCCGGCACCTTCCTCGCCGTACAGCTGTCGAGCAAGCGGCATGACGGCGACCGGGAGTGGGTCGCGATCGGCAGCGGGCCGTGGGACCGGTCGGGCCGGGACTCGTGGGTGGACGTGGACCGCGTGCTGCGGCTGCACGAGGAGGGCATGCGCCGAGAGGCGTGCGCGCTGGACCGGATGCGCTTCAACCTCGTCCGGCAGCGGCTGCACGAGCGCTACGGCTGGACCTGACCGGCGTACGGCACTCCGGTCCGGGATTCCGGGAACGCCCGGATGAACGCCTCCCGGACCACCGTTCCCGGCGTCCGGTCCAGCACCCCGAACACCACGTGCTCGAACGTGTGGGCGAACCGGCCGCCGGGGCCGAGCAGGGCCCGGAACGCGCCCGCGACCTGCGCCGGGTCGTTCTGGAACACCCCGCAGCCCCAGGCGCCGAGCACCAGCCGGCCGTAGCCGTGGGCGGCGGCCGTCTCCAGGACCCGCTCGGCCCGCACCGCGAGCGCGCCCGGCAGCTCGGCGGCGCGCTGCGGTTCCGTACGCCGTACGACGCCCGCGTTGGGGGCGGCCGCGGTCAGGAAGCCCGCGAGGTACGGCTCGGCCAGCAGGCGGCCCCGGTCGTCACGGAACACCGGGACGGAGGGGCTGTGGATCACCCGGTCCGTGTACAACGGGTCGCGGTGGGCGCGGTGGTGGTCGTAGAACTCCCGGGCCTCCAGCAGGCAGGTGTACAGCGCGGAGGCTCGGCACAGGGCCTCCTCCTGGGCCTGTGCGCCGTTGAGGTAGCCGCCGCCGGGATTGCGGGCGGAGGCGAAGTTCAGGACAGCGACCGGGGCGCCGGCCAGCCGGCGGGCGGCCTCCAGGCTGCTCTCCCCGGTGACCTCGACAACGGTGTCCGCCGCGGGCTCCGAGCCGGCCACCGCCTCACCGAAGGCGCCTGTTCCGCCCGGCTGCCGTACGGAAACCGGTTCCGGGCCGAACATCCGCGTACCGGCCCGCGCGGCCTCGATCCGCGGCGCGAGGGACACCTCGCGACCGTCCGGCGCGCGATAACGGCCCGCCGCCACGATCTGCTCCGTCTGCGCAGCGATCCCGCGCAGGCGCGCGCTCATGGCGCCACCCCCGTGGGCGCCGTGTCCGCGGCCTGCGCGGTCTCCCCCGTCGTGCTCATGCACGCATCCTGAGCGATGCTGGTGATGCGGTGCAACGGAGTTTCCCGCCCCCGGAACGGCCCGCGAACGCCTACGGAAACGGAGATGACCGAATCAGAACGTCCCGAGGGGCACCCTTGTGCGAATCGGCTCGAGGGTCTTGGGTGGAACGCGCGCCTGCCCGGCCCCATGTCCGAACCGGGCCGGTGGCATGGTGGAATCTCAGGAGGATCCCGACATGTCCGATGCACAGAGCGACGGTGGCGACTGTACGGACCACCGTACCGCCGTCGCCGAAGCCGAGGTGGAGGCCCTGGTCCGGGGCATCTGTTTCAAGACCGGGCCGCCCCGCGCGCTCGGTGTCGAACTGGAGTGGCTGGTCCATGAGCTGCGGACGCCGCAGCTCCCCGTGTCACCCGAACGACTCGGAGCGGTGTACGCCGCACTGCGGGCCCTGCCCCTGCGGTCGCCGCTCACCGTGGAACCCGGCGGCCAGCTGGAGCTGAGTTCGCCGCCCGCCGCCTCCCTGATGGAGTGCATCGGCACCGTCTCCGCCGACCTGGAGACCGTACGCGCCGTGCTCGCCGGGGAAGGGCTCGGTCTGGTCGGCATCGGCCACGATCCCTGGCACGCCCCCCGCCGACTCCTGCACGAGCCGCGCTACGACGCGATGGAGACCTGCATGGACCGCACCGGTCCGGCGGGCCGCCACATGATGTGCGCCTCCGCCTCCGTGCAGGTCTGCGTGGACGCCGGCCACGAGGAGCCGGGCCCGCTCGGCTACCGGCGCCGCTGGTGGCTGGCCCATCTGCTGGGGGCGGTCCTGGTGGCCGCGTTCGCCAACTCCCCGCTGATGGGCCGCGAGCCCACGGGCTGGCAGTCCACCCGGCAGTTGATGTGGATGGAGATCGGCGCAGGGCGCGCGGGCGCCCCCTCACTGGACGGCGAGCCGCGCGCCGCCTGGGCCCGGCACGTGCTCGACTCACCGGTGATGTGTGTGCGCCGGGACAGCGGGCCGTGGGAGGTGCCCGAGGGGCTCACCTTCCGGCAGTGGACCCGTTCCCGCTCGCCCCGGCCGCCCACCCGGGCGGACCTGGAGTACCACCTGACCACCCTGTTCCCGCCGGTCCGGCCGCGTGGCCATCTGGAGTTGCGGATGATCGACGCGCAGCCCGGCGACGACGGCTGGATCGTACCGCTCGCGGTGACGGCGGCGCTGTTCGACGACCCGGCGGCCGCCGAGACGGCGTACCGGAGCGTCAAGCGCCTGGCCGAACGGGCCATGAACCTGCCCGCCCCGCACAACCCGCTGTGGGCCGACGCGGCCCGAGTGGGCCTCGCCGACCCGGAGCTGCGCGAGGCTGCCGCCGTGTGTTTCGCGGCGGCCCTGGAGGCCCTGCCCCGGCTCGGCGCCACCGCCGAGGTGACCGGCGCGGTGGCCGCGTACCTGGACCGCTATGTCGCGCGCGGCCGGTGCCCGGCCGACGACCTGCTGGACCGGCCGGCGGGCAGGGATCTGCCCCCGTACCGGCCCGGCCGCACGAACCACGGGAGGAAGGACATCCGCACATGACCGCGCCCGAGACCGACACCGCGACGACCGAGGTGGACACCGAGACGCTGCGCGAGCGGGTGCTGGCCTCCCTCACCGCAGCCCGCGACCGCACCATGCTGCTGACCAGTTGTGTCGAGGAGCCCGATCTCACCACCCAGCACTCGCCGCTGATGTCCCCGCTGGTGTGGGACCTCGCGCACATCGGCAACCAGGAGGAGCTGTGGCTGCTCCGGGCGGTCGGCGGCCGGGACGCCATGCGGCCCGAGATCGACAGCCTGTACGACGCCTTCGAGCATCCGCGGGCGGAGCGGCCCTCGCTGCCGCTGCTGCCGCCCGCCGAGGCCCGCCACTACGCGGCCGAGGTGCGCGGACGGGTCATGGACCTGCTGGCGGGCGCGGACTTCCACGGCACCCGGCTGACCGAGGCCGGGTTCGCCTTCGGGATGATCGCCCAGCACGAACAGCAGCACGACGAGACGATGCTGATCACCCATCAGCTCCGAAGGGGTCCGCAGGCCCTGACCGCCCCGGACCCGGAACCCGCTCCCCTGTTCACGGGACCGGCCGAAGTCCTCGTCCCCGGCGGCCCGTTCACGATGGGCACCTCGGCCGAGCCGTGGGCCCTGGACAACGAACGCCCGGCGCACGCCCGGGAGGTGGCACCGTTCTGGATCGACACCACTCCGGTGACGAACGCGGCGTACCAGGCGTTCATCGAGGACGGCGGCTACGACACCGAGCGCTGGTGGACCCCGCAGGGCTGGGCCCACATCAGGCAGCACACGATCACCGCGCCGCTGTTCTGGCGCCGGGACGGCGACCGCTGGCTGCGGCGCCGCTTCGGGGTCACCGAGGCGGTCCCGCCCGACGAGCCGGTGCTGCACGTGTGCTGGTACGAGGCCGACGCCTACGCCCGCTGGGCCGGGCGGCGGCTGCCCACCGAGGCGGAGTGGGAGAAGGCCGCCCGGCACGACCCGGCCACCGGCCGCTCGATGCGCTATCCGTGGGGCGACGCGGACCCGGCACCGGAGCACGCCAACCTGGGCCAGCGGCACCTCAGGCCCGCGCCCGCGGGCAGCTACCCGGCCGGTGAGTCACCCCTCGGCGTACGGCAGTTGATCGGTGACGTGTGGGAGTGGACGGCGAGCGACTTCCTGCCCTACCCGGGCTTCCGGGCCTTCCCGTACAAGGAGTACTCGGAGGTGTTCTTCGGCTCCGACCACAAGGTGCTGCGCGGCGGTTCGTTCGCCGTGGACCCGGTGGCCTGCCGGGGCACGTTCCGCAACTGGGACTACCCGATCCGGCGGCAGATCTTCTCCGGTTTCCGCACCGCGCGCTCGGAGTCCGTCTGATGTGCCGTCACCTGGCCTATGTGGGGCCCGAGGAGCCGCTCGGCCGGCTTCTGCTGGAGCCGGAGCACGGCCTGGTGCGCCAGTCGTGGGCGCCCCGGCGGCAGCGCTACGGAACGGTCAACGCCGACGGTTTCGGGGTCGGCTGGTACGCCCAGGGCGACCCCCTCCCGGCACGCTACCGGCGGGCCGGGCCGGTCTGGGCGGACCTGTCCTTCGCCGACCTGGCCCGGGTGGTGCGCTCCGGCTGCGTCCTCGCCGCCGTACGGGACGCGACGCTCGCGGGCGCCGACGCCGAGGCCGCAGCGGCGCCCTTCGCCTCGGGCCGGTGGCTGTTCAGCCACAACGGCGCCCTCGCGGGCTGGCCCGACTCGGTCGCCCCGCTGGTCTCCGAGCTGCCCCCGGTCGAACTGCTGTCGCTGCAGGCCCGCACCGACTCGGCGTTCGTCTGGGCACTGGTACTGCACCGGCTGCGCTCGGGCGACGAGCCGGAACAGGCCCTCGGCGAAACGGTTCGTCAGCTGGCCGGGGCGGCCCCGGCCTCGCGGCTCAACCTGCTGCTGACGGACGGCACGACGATCGCCGCCACCGCCTGGGACGACACCCTCTGGTACCGCACGGAGCCCGGCCTGAGCACGGTCGTCGCCTCCGAGCCCTACGACGACGACCCGCTCTGGCAGGAGGTCCCCGACCACACCGTGCTCACCGCGAGCCGCGCCGGCGTGCTGCTCGCACCACTGGAGGATCCCGCGTCCTGCCCCACTCTCGACTCCGCTCGAGCGGGGGGACCCCCATCATCGAAGGAGCCCTGTACGTGAGCCCCCTGCACGTCACCCGCACCCTCCCCGAGGACGCGACGGACGCCGCGCTGCGCGCCGACGTCCTCGACGGCCTCACCGTCCACCCCAAGTGGCTGCCGCCCAAGTGGTTCTACGACGCCCGCGGCAGCGAGCTGTTCGAGCAGATCACCGAACTGCCCGAGTACTACCCCACCCGCGCCGAGCGGGAGATCCTCGCCACCCGGTCCGGCGAGATCGCCGCGGCGAGCGGTGCCCGTACGCTGGTCGAACTCGGCTCGGGCTCCTCGGAGAAGACCCGCTTTCTCCTCGACGCGCTCTCGCCCGCCGCGTACGTCCCGGTCGACGTCAGCGAGAGCGCCCTCACCCAGGCCGGCAAGGCGCTGGTCGTGGAGCGCCCGGACCTCGAGGTCCACGCGCTGATCGCCGACTTCACCGCCCCGCTGGCCCTGCCCGCGACGCCCGGCCCCCGGCTGCTGGCCTTCCTCGGCGGCACGATCGGCAACCTGCTGCCCGCCGAACGCGCCCGCTTCCTGGCCTCCGTACGCGAGCTGCTCGCCCCCGGCGACGGGCTGCTGCTCGGCACGGACCTGGTCAAGGACGAACGGGTGCTGGTCCGGGCGTACGACGACGCGGCCGGGGTGACGGCGGCGTTCAACAAGAACGTGCTGGCCGTGGTCGACCGCGAGCTGGGCGCCGACTTCGATCCGGACACCTTCGACCATGTGGCCCTCTGGGACCCCGAGCGCGAGTGGATCGAGATGCGGCTGCGCTCCCGTACCGCGCAGACCGTGAAGGTGCCCGCACTGGACCTGGCCGTGCACTTCGCGGCCGGCGAGGAACTGCGCACCGAGGTGTCCGCGAAGTTCCGCAAGGAGGGCGTGACCGGCGAACTGGCGGCCGCCGGGCTCGAATTGACCCACTGGTGGACGGATGCGCAGGACCGCTTCGCGCTGTCGCTGAGCGTGGTGCGGTGAGTGTGGGGGCCGTCTGCCAGTGCGCCGCGCCTGCGGCCACGCGCAGGCGGCCCCCGGCCGTGTGTTGTTCTATGCCCCACCGACCATGGCGGCGGGCCGGACGATGCGGTCGAAGTCCTCGGCGCTGACGTAACCGGAAGCCAGTGCGGCGGAACGCAGGGTGGTGTCCTCGTCGTCGGCCTTGTGGGCGATCGCGGAGGTCTTGTCGTAACCGATCACGGGAGAGAGGGCCATGACCAGCATCAGGGACCGGTCGACGTAACTGTCGTGGAGTCGGTCTCCCGCCGGGTGCCGGTCGTGTGCAGGCCGATGGGGATGTCGAGGATCTTCGGGCCTTCGTCCCGCCCGGCCGACCCTGCGCGGTCGGCGGCGGAGTGTCGCCTGTTCATGCTGCTGCTCCGTCGGTGTAGACCGGCTGCCACATGGCCTGGCGGACAGCCTCTGCGATGTCGACCGGTTTGGAGGTGGCCACGCCGTCGTCGAGGGCCGCCTCGACCACCGCGGTCGCGGTGATCGCGGACGACTCCCGCAGATCGTCCACGGCCGGTAGCAGGGAGGCGCCCGGCCCCGACGGGTCGACCTGGTCGGCGACCGCCCGAGCGGCCGCGAGCAGCATGCCCGCCGTCACCTGGGACGCACCGGAGACGATCGTCCCCAAGCCCAGGCCCGGGTACAGCAGCGCGTTGTTGGCCTGCCCGATCCGGTAGGTCACGCCGTCGTATTCGACGGGCTCGACAGGAATGCCGGTCGCGACGAGCGCCTTCCCCCTGGACCAGGTGATGACGTCGGCGGGCATGGCCTCGATCCGGGAGGTGGGGTTGGAGATCGGGAAGATGATCGGCCGCTCGGTGCCCTCGGACATGGCCTCGACGACCTCACGCGTGAACGCGCCATGCGCGGTGGAGGTGCCCAGCAGTATGGTCGGCTCGACCCTGCGCACCGTTTCCAGCAGTGAGACCTGACCATCGCTCCGCTCCCAGTCCGCGACCTCGGCCGGATCACGCGCGTAGGGCTGCTGGAAGTCGCGCAGGTCGGTCATGTCCCGGATGAGCAGCCCCTGTTTGTCGACGAGCCACACCTGTGCGGCGGCGTGCTCCGCGTCCGCGCCGTCGCGGATCATCGTGTCGCGCAGTTGGTCGGCGATGCCCACGCCGGCGGTCCCGGCGCCGAAGACGACCAGTTTCTGGTCACGCATCCGCACACCGCTGACCTTGACGGCGGACAGGGCCGCGGCCAGTGTGATGGCTCCGGTGCCCTGCATGTCGTCGTTGAAGATCCGGTAGCGGCCGCCGTACTGCTCCAGGATCCGCCGTGCGTTGCTGGGACCGAAGTCCTCGAAGTGCAGGAGCGCGTCGGGGAACGCGGACGACGCCGTCTCCAGGTACTTCTCGATGAACGAGTCGTAGTCGGCGCCACGGACGCGGGGATGCCGGTTGCCCAGGTACAGCGGGTCCTCCTGGAGCGATGCGCGGTCCGTACCCACGTCCAGCGACACGGGAACGACACGGCTCGGGTCGATGCCCGCGGCCGCGGTGTAGACCGCGAGCTTCCCGACCGATATCTGGATCCCGTTCACACCCCAGTCCCCGATGCCCAGGATCTCCTCCGCGTCGGTGCACACGATCAGGTCGACGTCCTCGGGCCCGAGTTGAAGCGTGGCGAAGGCCTTCTCCATGTCGTCGGGCCGGTCGACGGACAGGAAGATGCCGCGCGGGCGTCGGTACTCGTGGGAGTACTTTTCGATCGCTTCGCCCACGGTGGGGTCGTAGACGATCGGCAGCAGTTCGGCGAGGTGCTCGGTGAGTACCTTGAAGTACAGGGTTTCATTGCGGTCGTGCAGCTGTTCCAGGTACACGTTCTTGGCGAGGTCGCTGCTCTGAGCCTGCATCTGCTGGTAGGCACGCTGAGCCTGCCGGTCGAGCGTGAGCACTGCGGAGGGCAGGCGCCCCGTGAGGCCGAGGGCTTCCCGTTCCTCGGGTGTGAAGGCCACGCCGCGGTTACGCAGTGGATCGACGAGGACGCCGGGGATGGCCGGGGTCCGCGTGTGGCTGTCGGTCATGACGATCTCCCTCTGTGCGAAAGCCGAGTCGGCTCTGCCCGGGGTGACTGCGCGGACTCGCTCCATGCGGGAGTGCGATCTTGATCGGAACCTGCGACGGTCGGACCGACCCCGGGGCCCGGCGGAATATGGAGGTCTGAGGCCGGCGTCCCCATGGGACGGTCGCTCGCCGACGCGCGCGGCCCGGCGGGGCCCGCCCCACACATCGGTGGGGACCTCATCGGTGCCAGAGTATGAATTCAGGCTAACGACTCGCCGACGGGGTGCGCGACTTCGCTCTTCGACGCGTCGCACGACCAGCACCGTCACATCGTCGTGGTCGTCCACCGCGGACGCGGCATCGAGTACGCGGTCCGCGGTCGCCTCGGCGTCCAGCCCACCGCGCAGGGCCTGGGCGGCGGGCCGTCCGGCCCGCTCCAGTCCGGTGTCGAGCGCCGGGCAGCCGCGCCTCTCGTGGCCTTGGGGCATCTCCGATCCCCAGCGCCACCGCACCGTCGGGCATGACGAAGGCGTCGCAAGGCCTCCGACCGGGCTGAGGGGAAAGATCGGCCTGGCAAGGTCATGGCGAAAGGTGCTGCGCCTCTTGCCGCAGCTCCTGCTCGGTGGTCGGCGGGGCACGCCAAAGCCGGCTGGATCCGAGGGGCCCGAGCGCGCGAGCCGTCGCGGGGAGTCCCGCTCAACCGGGTGCGGCAGTCGTGTGGATCGCGTCAGCTCCTCACGACGCCGTGCAGGAGCAGGTCGATGAGTCTGGTGGCCAGGTCGCGTCGTTCTTCGCTGGCGGCCATGAGGCTGATTCCGCCGAGGGCCATCAGCACGTCCTGCGCCTCGACCCCTGGCCGTGCCACCGACTGCCCCTCCGCGGCGCCGAGCAGGTGGGCGATGGCATCGGCGAGCAGCGACCGGGTGTGTACTTTCTCGCTCTCGTCGGTGAGGACCACGGCCAGCGCGTCGGCCATGCCCTGCTTGGCGGCCATGAAGTCGATGAAGCGCTCCATCCAGGTCCGCAGCGCGTCCACCGGTGACTGTGTGGCGGTGAGGTGCTCTGCCGCCTCGCACAGGCGCTGTACTTCTTGCCGGTAGATCGCCTCGATCAGCAGTTCCTTGGAGGGGAACCGGCGGTAGAGGGTGCCGACGCCGACACCTGCCGCACGGGCGATGTCCTTGACCGAGGCGCCCGCTCCCTCACGGGCGAAGGCGTCCGCTGCCGCCTCCAGCAGTCGGTCCTCATTGCGTTGCGCGTCGGCGCGCAGCGGCCTGCTGGGCCGCGCCGCGCCCCCCTCGATGCCGGTCACCGCCGACTCCCTTCCTCGTCACACTTGCAACCGGAACCGGTTCCGGTTACCTTCGAAGGCGTAACCGGAACCAGTTCCGGATATGAGGGTACGACACCCCCTGGCCGCGCGCCATCGGACGCGCACTCGCCTCCCGATCCCGTCGCCTTCCTGGAGAACCCATGCCCGAGAACCTCCTCACGACCCCGTTCGGGGCGCAGACCACCGCCGCCGAGGTACTGGCAGGCACCGACCTGAGCGGCCGGCGCGCCATCGTCACCGGGGGCGCTTCCGGCATCGGACAGGAAACCGCCCGGGTCCTGGCCGCCGCCGGCGCCGAGGTGACCATCGGCGTCCGCGACCTTGCCGCGGGCGTGCAGGTCGCGGAGGAGATCACACCGGCAAACGGTCCGGGAACGGTCGACGCCGCGCCGCTCGACCTCGCCGACCAGAAATCGGTGCACGCCTTTGTGGCGGCGTGGCGGCGGCCGCTGCACATCCTGGTCCTCAACGCGGGCGTGATGGCCTCGCCGCTGGAGCGGACGATGGAAGGCTGGGAAATGCAGTTCGCCACCAACCACCTGGGTCACTTCGCCCTCGCCACCGGCCTGCACAGCGCCCTGACAGCAGCCCACGGTGCACGCGTGGTCGCCGTCAGTTCGGTCGGCCACGTCAACGGCGGCGTGATCTTCGACGACATCCACTTCGAGCAGCGCCCCTACGACCCGTGGGCTGACTACAGCCAGTCCAAGACCGCCAATGTCCTGTTCGCGGTCGAGGCGGGCCGCCGCTGGGCAACCGACCTCATCGCCGTCAACGCCCTCAACCCGGGCCGCATCACCAGCACCCGGCTCGGCCGCCACATCGGGGACATCTCCAACAGCCCGGCCTCGTTCGACCCCACCAGCACCGACGTGTCCTGGAAGAACATCGAGCAGGGTGCCGCGACCTCGGTGCTGCTCGCCGCCTCTCCGTTGGCCGAGGGTGTCACCGGCCGGTACTTCGAGGACTGCAACGAGGCCGGCCCGCACCGGCCCGGTGTGCGCCGGGGAGTCGCCGCCCACGCGGTGGACCTCCACAACGCGGCCCGCCTGTGGCAGGTCTCCCTCGACATGCTCGCGACCGTCTCTACGGCTGCCTGACGGCACCCTCCACCACCAGCAGCCGCGGGCCCGCAACGGGCACCGGGCGGCCACCTCCGCATCGCCGCCGTCACACATTCCCACCCCCAGTTTCGATCTCGATCCAGATCAAGGAGACAGTCATGTCCGCACGTCTGCAGAACACCGTTGCCCTGGTGACCGGCGCCAGCAGCGGCATCGGCGAGGCGACCGCCCTGAGCCTCGCCGCGGAGGGCGCCGCCGTCGCCCTGGTCGCCCGGCGCCGTGACCGGCTCGAGGAGCTGGCCGGGAAGATACGCGCCGAGGGCGGGGCTGCCCTCGTGGTGGATGCCGACATCACGGACCCGGAAGAGGCGACGGCCGCCGTGGAACGTGTGGTGGTCGAACTCGGCCGCCTGGACATCCTCGTCAACAACGCTGGTGTGGGCATGGCCGGACCGGTCCTGAACGCGCCGGCCCAGGAATGGGAACGCATGCTGACGGTGAACCTCCAGGGCCTGCTCCACGTCACCCACGCGGCGCTGCCCCACCTGCTGAGCGCGGCGGAGGACTCGCCCCGCCGGGTCGCGGACCTGGTCAACATCAGCTCCACCGCGGGACGTGTGGCACGGCCGGGCACGGCGGTCTACAGCATGACCAAGTTCGGTGTGAACGGGTTCACCGAGGCCCTGCGCCAGGAGGTCATGCGGCAGCGACTGCGCGTGAGCGTGATCGAACCCGGAACGGTGGACACCGAGTTCGTCACGCACTCGCGGGACGAGATCAGGGCGTCGTTGGACCAGCAACTGGCCGGAATGGAGATGCTGCGCCCCGAGGACATCGCGGACACGGTCGCCTTCGTCGTCACGCGTGACCGCAGGGTGTCCGTCAACGAAGTCCTCGTCCGCGCTTCCGAGCAGACCTGGTAGGTCCCTGGCGGCGCGGCACCGGTCAGAACCCGTCGACTTCCACGACAGCCGCCGCGAACCCCTGCGGGTCCTCCTGCGGAACGTTGTGTCCTACGTCCAGGGTCCGGTGCGCGTACTTGCCTGCGAACTTCTTGCGATAGGCGGATCCGTTCCCCGGAGGGGTGAACGGATCGTGCGCTCCGTCGATGGTGATCGTCGGCACCTTGATGACCGGCGCCGCGGCCAGGCGCCTTTCCAGCTCGTCATACCGCGGCTGACCCTTCGCGAGCCCAAGGCGCCAGCGGTAGTTGTCGATCACGATGCCGACGTAGTCGGGGTTGTCGAATGCCGCTGCCGTCCGATCGAAGGTCGCCTCGTCGAAATTCCAGGTCGGAGAGTTGAACTTCCAGACCAGTTTGGCCAGATCGCGCCGGTACTCCTGAAGGCCGAGTACGCCTCTTTCGGTGGAGAAGTAG
The DNA here is from genome assembly GCF_020819595.1 of Streptomyces barringtoniae. Taxonomy (GTDB): domain Bacteria; phylum Actinomycetota; class Actinomycetes; order Streptomycetales; family Streptomycetaceae; genus Streptomyces; species Streptomyces barringtoniae. The sequence continues at coordinate 411,208 of NZ_JAJHNP010000005.1, read as the reverse complement.
TACTGATACCACCACGCCCATTCGCTCTTCGGCGGCGTCGGCATCTTGTTGGCCTCGACATTCACAATGAGGTAGCCGGTCACCGAGATCAGCGCTTTGCAGCGCTCCGGCCAGAGGGCCGCAATGATGTCGCCCGTCCGCGATCCCCAGTCGTACCCGGCGAGAATGGCCTTTTCGATCTTCAGGGCGTCCATCAGCGCGATGATGTCGACGGCGAACGCCGACTGTTGTGCGTTCCTGGGCGTTTTGCTCGACAGGAATCGCGTGGTGCCATGGCCGCGCAGATAGGGGACGACCACCCTGTACCCCTTGGCCGCGAGCAACGGCGTGACCGCCTCGTAGCTGTGAATGTCGTAGGGCCAGCCGTGCATGAGCAGGACCGCCTGCCCATTGGCCGGTCCTGCTTCGACGTACCCCACGTCGAGTTCCCCGGCGTGGATCTGCTTCACCGGGCCAAAGGACGTCCGCTTCGCAGGATCGACCCCTGGATGAGCCATATGCTCTCGCGATTCCGGCTGTGCCTGCACACTGTCCCCCATGCCGAACTGGGCCGTCACAGCGGTTGCGGCTGCGGCTCCGAGAAATTGACGACGGCTATGCATGGGTCCGCGCATTTCCATCGGTGAATCTCCTTGTTCGAGGAGGGCGCAGGCAGGCCACGGACGGCGTGACGCCGAGGGAGGGGGCCGGCAGTCGGATGCGTCTGATCTCCGTGGTCGAGGACCTTCGTGACTGGGCCCTCACGCCGCTTCGCTCCTCTGCCATGGAACACTCGCATGGCTGACGGCGCAACGTGACGGGACAGGCGCACATTGCTCCATCTGGGTGATTCCAGCGGCCGCCCGGCATGCATTCGACATAGTGCGCACACGGACGCCGGCCCAGCCACCTGGCTGCTCAACTCCTCGGACCGGCGGCCCGGTTCACCGTTGGCGGCGTGGAGCCCGAGCCGCGCGTCATGGCCCTGGATGCGGACACGCGCCCCGGCTGACGGTCGACCCCGCGCGCACCGGGGCTCCTCACAGACCGCGGTCGACACCGCACCCGTGCCCGCCTGCCATGGCTCACACGTCCGGCGCGAGTTCCTCGGTGATCTTCGCGGAGGCCCGGCGGGCCTCCCTCGCCGGATCCCCGCCGGACAGCACCCGGGTCATGTACTCCTTGATCGGGTTGTCAGCCTCGACGTCGGCCCACTGAGGGGTGCTGGGGGTCGCCCGCCCGTGTGCCGCGCCCGCGGCCATGGCGGCGACCCCCTCCTCTCCCTGTACCCTGCTCGCCAGCGTGGTCTTGTTGGGCACGTAGTTCATGGTGCGGGCGAGTTCGGTGTCCCACTTGGCGCCGACGAGCGCCCCGACGACGGCGGTCGCCGCGAACTGGTCCTTGGTGCCGGCCGGGACGACGAGGTCGGAACCGCCGGTGAAGACGGTGCCGGGCCGCACGGCGGTCTTCCCGGGCACCGGGAAGAAGCCCAGCTTGCCCTTCAGGTCCGGGTTCTGCCGCACGATCGCCTGGGCGAGCCCCGGTACGGCGATGATCTGCGCCACCTTGCCGCCGGCGAACACCCCGGCCTGGGGCGGGTGTTCCTCGTCGGCGCCGACCGGGCCGCGGCCCAGTGCCTGCAGCCGCCGGTAGAAGTCCATGCCGCGCAGCGCGGCCGGGGTGCCGAGGGCGCCCTCCCACCTGTAGTCCTTCTGCCGGGCGAGGTCGCCGCCCTCGTCCCAGACGAAGCCGGAGAGGGTGTACCAGTCCTGTCCGGCCAGGTAGATGCCCTGGTTGCCACCGGAGTTGAGCTTCTCGCTGTCGGCGAGCCACTCCTCGCGGGTCCTCGGCGGGCGGGTGATGCCGGCGGCCTCGAAGAGGTCCGTGCGGTAGATGACGACGCGGTTGGCCGCGTACCAGGGGATCCCGTACTGCGCGTTGGCGTCCTTGCCGGGCTCGGCGAGGGCGGGAAGCCACTGGTCCTTGCCCCAGTCGCGCATCGACTCCAGCGTGAGGTCAGCGAGCTTGCCGCCGTCGGCGTACAGCGGCACCTGCGTGTTGCCGACCTCGATGACATCCGGTCCGTGGCCGGAGTCGTCCTTGAGCGCCGTGCGGACCTTGTCGACGATGCCGGTCCATTCCTGGATGCGGATGTCGAGGCGCAGGTCCTTGTGGGTGCGCTCGAAGTCCGCCGTGAAGCGCCGCAGGAAGTCCGCGGAGGCGCTGTCCTTCATCAGCCACACGGTGACCGTCTTGCGCTCGTGGCCGCCCGGGAGCATCCCGCAGGCGCTCACGAGGGAAGCGGTGACACACACCAGGGCGAGCAGACGACGTCTCACGAGGGGTCCTCTTCTGTCTGGCAGGGATGCGGACAGGCGTGGGGGCCCGACGTGGGGGGACGAGCGGTACCGCTCGCACGGGTGTGCTGGATTTTGGTATGGACCAATACGGAGGGTCAAGGGGGCACGAGGGCCACCCGACCCGCGGTACGCCCGGGACACCGTGCGGTCGGGGCGGGGATGGGGCACGGTGGAGTACGGCGTGACACGAGAGGAGCACCCTCATGTCGAATCACACCTACCGGGTAACCGAGATCGTCGGCACGTCGCACGAGGGCATCGACCAGGCCATCCGCAACGGCATCGCCCGCGCCGACCAGACCCTGCGCAACCTCGACTGGTTCCAGGTCACCGAGGTCCGCGGCCAGATCGAGAACGGACGGATCGAGCACTACCAGGTGGGGCTGAAGGTGGGCTTCCGCATCGAGGACGCGGACTGACCGCCTCCGGCGTCAGGTGCGGCCCTCCCGCTCCTGAGCCTCCTCGAGCGCCGCGGACTTCGCGGCCCAGCGGGCGCGTACGACGGTGAACCCGGCGCGCTCGGCGTCGTCGCAGACCATCTCGTCGTCGTCCACGAGGACACGGACCTCGCGGTCCTGGGCGAGCCGGCGCAGGACCTCCAGCTTGGTGAACCGGGCGGGCCTGCGGTCGGCGTTGCCGCGCATGTACACGCGCCCCTCGGGCAGCCCGTGGGCCGCGAGCCAGTCCAGCGTGTCGCGCCGGCACCGCTCGGGGCGGCCGGTCAGATACAGCACCTCGCACTCGCGGGCGCTGTCCACGGCGAGCGCGATGCCCTCGGCGAGGGGCGGGTCCGCGGGCGCGGCGGCGAAGAAGGCGGCCCAGTTCTTCGGCCGTACCTCCAGAAAGTGCTGCCGGTGGGCGGTGTCGGCAAGGGTGTTGTCCAGGTCGAACACGGCGAGCGGGCGCCTGTCGCTGTCGGTCACGGGGCCACCTTAGCCAGGCGCCGGCGGGCCAGGAATTCCCGGCTCGCCAGGGCGTTGAACCCTGCGTGAGCAGCACAGTGATCGCCCGGACCCGGTTCTCCGTCCTCGACCGTTCCCGCACCCGCGAGGGGCACCCGCCCGCCGCGGCGCTGCGGGACACCGTCGCGCTGGCGCGAGAGGCGGAGGCGCTCGGCTACCACCGCTTCTGGGTGTCCGAGCACCACGGTGTGCCCGGAGTCGCCGGATCCGCCCCGACCGTGCTGGCCGCCGCGGTCGCCTCGGCCACCCGCGCGATCCGGGTCGGCACCGGCGGGGTGATGCTGCCCAACCACCAACCCCTGGTCGTCGCCGAGCAGTTCGGCGTGCTGGAGTCCCTGTTTCCCGGCCGGATCGACATGGGGCTCGGCCGTTCCGTCGGCTTCACCGACGGCGTGCGCAAGGCCCTCGGCCGGGACCGGGAGGTCGCCGAGGACTTCGCGGCACAGCTCGGCGAGCTGCTGGGCTGGTTCGAGGGCGGCTCGCCGACCGGGGTGCGGGCGCGTCCCGCCGAAGGGCTGCGGGTGCCGCCGTTCGTGCTGGCCATGGGCGAGGGCGCGCGGATCGCGGCCCGAGCCGGACTGCCGATGGTGATCGGCGATCTGCGCGGCCGGGAGAAGATGCTGCGCGGCATCGAGCAGTACCGCTCCCTGTTCCGCCCCTCCCGCTGGGCGTCGGAGCCGTACGTCGTGATCTCCGGGACGGTCGCGGTCGCCGGCACCGAGGAGGAGGCGCGGCGGCTGCTGGTCCCCGAGGCCTGGTCGATGGCGTACTCGCGCACCCACGGCACCTTCCCGCCGCTCGCTCCGGCCGGGGACGTCGAGGCCCGCCCGATGACCGCGAAGGAGCGCGGCTTCTACGAGGCCTCTCTCGCCGGGCACATCGCGGGCACCGGGGACCAGGTCGCGCACGAGCTGGAGACGGTGCTGAAGGAGACGGGCGCCGACGAGGTCCTGGTCACCACCAGCACGTACGACCGTACGGCCCTGCTGGACTCCTACCGGCGGCTCGCCGCGCTGTTCACGCCGGGCCAGTGAAACCGGGCCGCCCAAGGCCCCGGGTCCCGAGATGCGAACCCGGCCGGGCGCCGTGACCCTGGGAGGGCAGACCGCGAGCGACGAGGAGGGCTGCCATGTCCTTCATGGACAGGATCAAGGGCATGCTCAAGGGCCATGAGGGCATGGCCGACAAGGGCATCGACAAGGGCGGCGACTACGTCGACCAGCGCACCGGGAACAAGTACCGGTCGCAGGTGGACACCGGTCAGGACAAGGTGAGGGACGAGTTCGGCACCCGGCCGAACCGGGACAACCCGCCGCAGTCGTAGCGCACGGGGGCGGATAGAGTGTCCCCCCATGCACAGCCCCCACGAGCCGTACGATCCTTACGTCCGCGTCCGGGGCGCCCGTGAGCACAACCTCAAGGGCGTGGACGTCGACATCCCGCGGGACGTGCTGGCCGTGTTCACCGGTGTCTCCGGCTCGGGGAAGTCGTCCCTGGCGTTCGGCACGATCTACGCCGAGGCACAGCGGCGGTACTTCGAGTCGGTCGCGCCGTATGCGCGCAGGCTGATCCACCAGGTCGGGGCGCCCAAGGTCGGCGAGATCACCGGGCTGCCGCCCGCGGTCTCGCTGCAGCAGCGCCGCGCGGCCCCCACCTCGCGCTCCTCGGTGGGCACGGTCACCAATCTGTCCAACTCCCTGCGCATGCTGTTCTCCCGGGCCGGGGAGTATCCGCCGGGCGCGGAGCGGCTCGATTCGGACGCGTTCTCGCCCAACACGGCGGCCGGTGCCTGCCCGGCGTGCCACGGCCTCGGCCAAGTGCACGGCACCACCGAGGAGTTGCTGGTTCCGGATCCCTCGCTGTCCATCCGCGAGGGTGCCGTCGCCGCCTGGCCCGGCGCCTGGCAGGGCAAGAACCTGCGGGACATCCTCGACGCGCTCGGCCACGACGTGGACCGGCCCTGGCGCGAGCTGCCCGCGCAGGCGCGGGAGTGGATCCTGTTCACGGACGAGCAGCCGGTGGTCACCGTGCACCCCGTCCGGGACGCCGACCGCATCCAACGGCCCTACCAGGGCACGTACATGAGCGCCCGCCGGTATGTGCTCAAGACCTTCTCGGAGACCAAGTCGGCGTCGCTGCGGGCGAAGGCGGAACGATTCCTGACCAGCGCGCCCTGCCCGGTGTGCGGGGGCAGCCGGCTACGGCCGGAGGCGCTGGCGGTGACCTTCGGCGGCCGGACCATCGCCGAACTGGCCGCGCTGCCGCTGACCGACCTGGCCGCGGCTCTGGACGGCCCCGCCGACCGCACCGAGACCGCACGTGTCCTCACCGAGGACCTGACGTCCCGGATCGCGCCGGTGGTCGAACTGGGCCTCGGCTACCTCAGCCTCGACCGCTCCACCCCCACCCTGTCGGCGGGTGAGCTGCAACGGCTGCGGCTCGCCACACAGTTGCGCTCCGGGCTGTTCGGTGTGGTGTACGTCCTGGACGAGCCGTCCGCCGGACTGCACCCGGCGGACACCGAGGCCCTGCTGACCGTGCTGGACCGGCTGAAGACCGCGGGCAACTCGGTGTTCGTGGTGGAGCACCACCTGGAGGTGGTGCGCGGCGCCGACTGGCTGGTGGATGTGGGCCCCGGCGCGGGTGAGCACGGCGGACGCGTGCTGTACAGCGGGCCGCCGGCCGAGCTGGCGTCGGTCGAGGAGTCGGCGACGGCCGCGTTCCTCTTCGACGAGTCACCCGGCCCGGCGCGTGAAGTCCGCTCCCCGCGCGGCTGGTTGAAGGTGGGGCCGGTGACCCGGCACAACCTGCGCGCGGTGACGGCCGGGTTCCCGCTCGGCGCGTTCACCGCCGTCACCGGGCTCTCCGGTTCCGGGAAGTCCACGCTCATCGGCGAGCTGACGCAGGAGCTGGAGGGCGTGGACCGGCTGGTCCGGGTCGACCAGAAGCCGATCGGGCGCACCCCGCGCTCCAACCTGGCCACCTACACCGGCCTGTTCGACGTGGTGCGCAAGGTGTTCGCCGGCACCGAGGAGGCGCGGGCGCGCGGGTACGGCGTCGGCCGGTTCTCCTTCAACGTGGCCGGAGGGCGCTGCGAAACCTGTCAGGGCGAGGGGTTCGTCAGCGTCGAGCTGCTGTTCCTGCCGAGCACCTACGCGCCCTGCCCGGACTGCGGCGGCGCCCGCTACAACCCCGAGACCCTCGAAGTGACCTATCGGGAGCGGAACATCGCGGAGGTGCTGGATCTGACGGTCGAGGCCGCGGCGGCGTTCTTCGCCGACATTCCGGCCGTCGCCCGCAGCCTCGGCACGCTGCTCGACGTCGGCCTCGGCTATCTGCGGCTCGGGCAGCCGGCGACCGAGCTGTCCGGCGGTGAGGCACAGCGGATCAAGCTGGCGAGCGAACTGCAGCGCGGCCGGCGCGGCCACACCGTCTACCTGCTGGACGAGCCCACCACCGGGCTGCACCCGGCCGATGTGGAGGTGCTGATGGACCGGCTGCACGGGCTGGTCGACGCCGGGCACACGGTCGTGGTGGTCGAGCACGACATGACGGTGGTCGCGGGCGCCGACTGGGTCATCGACCTGGGCCCCGGCGGCGGCGACCGGGGCGGCCGGATCGTGGCGTCAGGTCCGCCGGAGCGGGTGGCGACGACGGCGGGCAGCGCCACGGCACCGTATCTGGCGCGGGTCGTGCCCTGAGCGGGGCCTCAACCGTCAGCTGCGCCGGTCGAGCCAGACACCCAGGACCGCCGCGAGGGCGCCGGGTGTTCCCGCGCCGTAGGCGACCACCGTGGACGCGCGGCATCCGCGGAGCCCGCACGGCCACGTGCGCTGGTTCGAAAGGGGCACCTTGCGGCGTCTGCTGAAGAAGGACACCGCACAAGACCAGGCGGAGCCCCCGACCGGTCACCTCGCGGGCACCGTTGCGGGGCTACGGCACCAACACGGCGTGCGTCCAGTCCGGTTCGCCCACGCGGCCGGGCTGTGCGGCCCCGGCGAGGGACTTGCGGGTGGTGTGGCGGCCGGCCGGGATGACCGGCAGTACGTCCACCTCGGCGACCAGGCCCCGGGTGCGGGCCACCCGCCACAGGGACGCGAGCAGGGTGTCCTCGCCGACGAACGCCGCCGCCGTGCTCGGCCCGCCGCCCTCCTGCCGGTAGCGCAGGCCGACCGGCTGCACGGGTACGCCGGCGTCGAGCGCGGCCTGGAAGACGGCCCTGCGGAAGCGGCCGTGGGCCCGCCCGCACCAGGTGCTGCCCTCGGGGAACGCGGCGACGGCCGCCCCCTCGCGCAGCGCCTCGGCGATCCGGGCGACCGTCTCGGGCAGGGCGCGGATCCGGTCCCGCTCGATGAACAGGGCCCCGCCGCGTGCCGCCAGCGGGCCCGCGACCGGCCACTGCCTGATCTCGGTCTTGGCGAGCATCCGGGCGGGGCGTACGGCGGTCAGCAGCGGGATGTCCAGCCACGAGACGTGGTTGGCCACCAGCAGCAGCCCGCCGGCCGGTGCGGTGCCCCCGGTGAAACGGACCGTGACCCCCATGGCCCGCACGATCGCCCGGCACCACCGCCTGACCCACTCGGCGGGGATCCTCCCGCCGAGCGGGGCCAGCGCGATCCCGGCCAGCACCAGAACCACGACCGCGGTCAGCCGCAGCACGGCCCGGGGTACGGCCGTGGCGGCCCGGGCCTGCTCCACACAGGCGCCCGGGGTGCAGGGCGCGCTGGGCAGCCAGACGCTCATCAGGCCGGCACGAGGGAGAGGAAGTGCCGCAGATAGCGCGGGTTGACCCGGCGCATCGACAGCAGCACGTACAGGTCGGCGACCCCGAAGTCCGGGTCGTGCGCGGGCTCGCCGCACACCCAGGCGCCCAGGCGCAGGTAGCCGCGCAGCAGGGCGGGCAGCTCGCTGTGCCCGGCCGGGGCCTCGGCGTTCGGGATCCACGGCAGCAGCGGCCGTACCCGGAACTCCTCGGGTGCCAGGTGCTTGGCGCGCACCCGCTCCCAGGTCGCCGTCGCGAGGGCGCCGCCGTCGGCGAGCGGCACCGAGCAGCAGCCCGCCAGCCACTCGTGCCCGCGGTCGACCATGTAGCGGGCTATCCCGGCCCAGATCAGGCCGATGACGGCGCCGTCGCGGTGGTCGGGGTGCACACAGGAGCGGCCGACCTCGACCAGACCGGGCCGGATCGGGTCGAGCGCGGCCAGTTCGAACTCGCTCTCCGAGTAGAGCCGGCCGGCGACCGAGGCCCGCTCCGGCGGCAGCAGCCGGTAGGTGCCGACGACCTGACCGGTGGCGGTGTCGCGCACGAGCAGGTGGTCGCAGTAGGCGTCGAAGGCGTCCACGTCCAGTCCGGGCTGCGGCGTGGTCAGCAGGGCCCCCATCTCACCGGCGAAGACGTCGTGCCGCAGCCGCTGGGCGGCCCGCACGTCGTCCTCGTCACGGGCGAGAGTGACGGTGTAGCGGGTCGGTGCCGCGGGCTGCGGGGGGCGGTCGAGGGTGGAAACGCCGGTCATGGCTCTCTCCTGGTCACGGGCCGGTTCGGCGACGGCGGCGAGCGGGTGCGTACGGCTCGTCGCTCCTGTTCTTCCGATGCCGGTTGGCCGGGGTGTGACAGCCGGCCGGAGAGCGGATGTGGGGATGCTGAACGCCGGGGGCGCGGTCGCCCGGCCATCGTCACGGGACCGCTTCGAGCTCGGGCAGTTCGTCGCTGGCGTCGGGTGTGCGGGTGGGGTGGACGAGCGCGGGGCGGCCGGCCAGCAGTCCGCAGACGGTCTCGGGCAGCACAAGGGCCAGCAGGACCAGCAGGGACGCCGTCCATCCGCCGGTGAGGCCGTGCAGGAGGCCGATGGTCAGCGGTCCCGCCGCGGCTACGAGGTAGCCGCCGGTCTGGGCCATGCCGGACAGCCGGGCCGCGATCTGCGGGGTCGGTGAGCGCAGGCTCAGCAGGGTGAAGGCGAGCGGGAAGGCACTGCCGGTGGCGAGTCCGAGCACGCAGATCCACAGCCATGCGGCGTGCGGTGCGAAGAGCATGCCGAGGAGGGCGACGGCCTTCGACGCGGCGACGGCGGTGACGAGCGGGCGCTGTGAGGTCAGCCGGGCGGCGACGACGGGGACGGCGAAGCCCAGCGGGACGCTGATGATCTGCAGGACGGAGACCATCAGCCCGGCCTCGGCGGGGGCGAACCCGTCGGCGTGCATGATCTCGGGGAGCCACGCCATGAGTGCGTAGAACATCAGGGACACCAGGCCGAGGAATCCGGCGACCGCCCAGGCGAGCGGCGAGCGCAGCAGTGAGCCCGTGTCGTCGGCCGGGGCCGTGCGGGGGGCGGGGTCGGGCCGGCCGCGTGCCGCGAGCGGGGTCCAGGCGAGTGCGGCCAGCAGGGACGGAAGCGCCCAGGCGGCCAGCGCGATGCGCCATCCGAGGGCGTGGGTCAGGGGGATGGCGAGGCCCGCGGCGATGGCTCCGCTGGATGCCATGAGCATCATGGCGAGGCCGGTCAGGGAGCCGACCCGGCCGGCGAAGTGGCGTTTGATGACGACGGGCATGAGGACGTTGCCGAAGGCGATTCCGGCGCCGGTCAGGACGGTGCCGGTGAACAGCAGCACCGTCGAGGGCAGGGCGCGCAGCAGGATTCCCGTGGTGAGCAGGATGAGCGCCGCGGTGATGGTGGTTTCGGCGCCGAGGCGCCGGGCCGTCGGCGGGGCGAGCGAGGCGAAGACGCCGAGGCACAGCACAGGCAGCGTGGTCAGGATGCTGACCTGGGTTCCGGTGAGCTGGAAGGCGTGCTGGAGCCGGCTCAGGACGGGTGAGATGCCGGTGATGGCGGCTCGTAGGTTCAGTGCGAGGAGTACCAGGCCGCAGAGTGCCCAGAGTCTGGCCGCGCGGTGGATGACGGATGAGTTCTTCACTGTTCCCCCTGGACATGCCCGAAGGCTTCCCCCTGGGCGGAGACGGTGTCCGCGTGCGGGGGAAGCCTTCGGTGTGTGGCACCGGGCCGGTGGGTGCTCAGACGAGGGCCGGGGTGGCCGCCGACCTGTTGTGGAACGGGCAGACGAGCTGGTTGGTCTGCCCCTTGGTGAGCGCGGCGGCACCGGAGGCGGTGGCGCCGCTGCCGAGGAGGCGCAGGATCTCGGTGGACAGGAGGTCCTGCCTGCCCTTGAGGGCGTCGGCGGTGGTCTGGTCGGCGGCGAAGACCATTTCGGCGGCGATGTTGTCCTGGACGATGCGCGCGAGGTTGTCCAGGGCGACGGCCACGGGGTCTGCGGGGGTCTGGGCGGTCATCAGGTCGATCAGATGCGAGCCGGCCATGTCCTGGTTCATGTAGTTCTTGATGATGATGCTGTTCTGGTTGAGCTCGTAGGTGGTCCACAGCGACAGCACCACCACGTACAGGCCGGACCAGGCGTCGTCGCCGACCTGCTTGCGCCAGCGCGTGAGAAGGTTGCCGACGCCCTGGATCTGCACCTTGGACGACCAGTACATGTTGGTGCGGATGCTCGGGTAGACCGCGCTCGAGAAGGCCTCGAAGGACTTCATGTCGAACTCGCGGGTGCGGATCGTGTCCGCGATGTAGTCGTGCGCGTGGTCGAGGATGAACGCGCAGGAGTCGTGCAGGTCGGCGGGAAGGCCGGCCTCCTCCAGCGTCGCGCGGGCGGCGTCGAGGGTGTTGGCGAAGGCCTGGAGCGGCATGGTCCAGCCGGTGTCCTTCGGCCCGGTGAAGGCGACCATGGCGAGGTCGTGCGGATCGATGTACTTCGCCTGCGACGCCGGGATGTTCTTCGGGTCCAGGTAGGGCGCGCAGATCGAGTAGATGCCGAGCGGGGTGTGGGCGATGGACTTGGCCAGCTCGAAGACCTCGTCCACGGGCCGGATCCGCTCCAGCACGGTGCCGTTGTCGACGAGGTGGTAGGTGCCGCCCACCATGTCGTTGTTGACGATGATGACGGGACCCAGGTGCTTGGTCAGGTTGGCGCGCAGGGTGTCGTAGTTGCCGCGCATGCCCGTGTCGACGGCACGGATGTTGTCACGAGCGGCGGTCTTCCGGTCGGCGTCCGTGCCGGCGCGCGCGGTGCCGGCCGTGGTCAGGTTGGTGAGAGCGGCGGCGGCACCGGCAGCGGCGGCGGCGCCGAGGACGGTTCTTCGGGTGGGCACTTTCGGTCTTCCCCCTCTGGAATGGCGCGCGATATCCCCATCTACGCGCGTTGTGTCCGGCACCTGTCCCCCGGGCACGGGGGACAAGCACCGTTCTCCGTAACGGAGTTCACATGGTCCGGCGTCAGCGGAGGGACGCGGCGGACGGTACGACGACGCCGTACAGGTCGGCGATCGTCGCCAGGGCGCTGTGGTGGAGCTGCTCCGCGGACACCTCGGCCACGTCCGTCCGCAGGGCACGGGTGGCAGTGGCGTCGGCCACCACCGTGGGCCGGTTGCCCCGCAGGAACGCCCCCTGGGCCGTGAACGCGATGCACATGTGCGTCATGAAGCCGGCCAGCACCACATCGGTGTTCCCGGCTGCGTCCACCAGTTCGCCCAGGTCGGTGCCGTGGAAGGCGTTGGGCGCCTGCTTCGTGACGACCGGCTCACCGGCGACCGGCACGACCTTCTTGTGGATCCGGCCCACCTCGGCGTCCAGGTCGTACGGGCTGCCCTGCCCGCCGTCGTGCTGGACGTGAATGACCTTGGCGCCCGCCGCTCGGGCCTGCTCCAGCAGCTCGGCCGCCCGGTCCAGGGCGGGCTCCCAGCCCTCCAGCTCCATGACGCCCTGGGTGTACGTGTTCTGGATGTCGATCAGGATCAGCGTCGAGTTCGCGAGCGACGCCGGGGCCTGGTCGAGGGCGCTGAGGTCGCGCAGGGTCTTCGAAGGCACAACTATCCCTTCTTACAAAGGCACATCGGAAGTTTCTGGCCATCTGTGGTGGCCGAGTAGACGCTACGATCCGGCACAGTTGGCGGCAATGTCGTACTACTTGCAGAAAATGACGTGCTGCCCGGACGTCCGCGGGGGAACCGAATGAGCCTGATCCGAAGATTCATCGTCATCGTGCTGTTCGAGGGCGTCGACCTGCTCGACGTCACCGGGCCGCCCGAGGTCTTCGCGCTGCTGCGCCGCGAGCTGGACGGTGACACCGGCTACCACGTCGTCCTGGCGGCCGAGACCCTGGCACCCGTCACCACGGCGGCCGGGGTACGCGTCCTGCCCGACATGACCTTCGACGAGGCGGCCACTCGTCGCATCGACACCCTGATGGTCCCGGGCTCCGTCGAGGTCGACGACCGGCGTCAGGTGCACGCCCTGGTGGACCCTGCCGTGGTGGTCCGGGTGAAGGAACTCGCCGGCCGGTCGCGGCGTATCGCCTCCGTCTGTGTCGGTGCGCATCTCCTCGCCGCCGCCGGCCTGCTGGACGGCAAGCGGGCCACCACCCACTGGTCGACCGCGCAGCAGCTCGCCGCGGATCATCCGTCGGTCGAGGTGGACGCCGACCCGATCTTCATCCGGCAGGGCAACGTCTGGACCGGCGCCGGGCTGACGGCCTGCCTCGACCTGTCCCTCGCCCTGGTCGCCGAGGACTTCGGCGAGCCCGCGGCCATGCGCGTCGCCCGTCAGCTCGTGATGTACCTCAAACGCCCCAGCGGGCAGAGTCAGTTCAGCGTGCCCATCGAAGCCGGCTCCACCTCCCGCCGCATGGACGACCTGCGCCTGCACATCGCCCGGAACATCGCGGGATCGCTCTCCGTCACCGATCTCGCCGCCCACGCCAGCATCGGCGAACGACAGCTCAACCGGCTGTTCCGCGACGAGCTCGGCACCACACCGGGTGCCTACGTCGAGTCCGCCCGCCTGGAGGCGGCGCGCAACCGGCTGGAGACGACGGACGACACCCTTGACCGCGTGGCGGCACTCTGCGGCTTCAACACCATCGACACCCTGATACGCGCCTTCCGCCGCCGCCTGGACACCACCCCGACCGAGTACCGGAACCGGTTCCGCCGCCCGGAGACCGCCCGCTGAGCGAGAAAGTGATCCGCCGGGGAAAACCAGACAGGGCCGGGAGAGCACCGTCCCGACCCCGCCCGCCCGCCGCTTCGGCGAACGTCCGTTCCCCCGACGGTGCTACCTCTTCCCCGCCTTCCGGGTGGCCCTCAGCCACTCCTTGTTCATGTTCGTGATCGACACCAGCGGGATGCCCTTCGGGCAGGCGGTGGCGCACTCCCCCGTCAGCGTGCAGCCGCCGAAGCCCTCGGCGTCCATCTGCGCCACCATGTCCAGCACCCGGGTCTCCCGCTCGGGCGCGCCCTGGGGCAGCACGTTGAGGTGGTTGACCTTGGCGGAGGTGAACAGCATCGCCGCGCCGTTGGGACACGCGGCCACACACGCACCGCAGCCGATGCACTCCGCGTGCTCGAAGGCGAAGTCCGCGTCGGCCTTCGGCACCGGTGTGGCATGCGCCTCCGGCGCGGACCCGGTGGGCGCGGTGACGTAGCCGCCGGCCTGGATGATCCGGTCGAACGCGGACCGGTCCACCACCAGGTCCTTGATCACGGGGAAGGCCGCCGCCCGCCACGGCTCGATGTCGATCGTGTCGCCGTCCTCGAAGGACCGCATGTGCAGCTGGCAGGTGGTGGTGCGCTCCGGCCCGTGTGCGTCGCCGTTGATCACGAGGGAGCACGCACCGCAGATGCCCTCGCGGCAGTCGTGATCGAAGGCGACCGGCTCCTCACCGGCCAGGATGAGCTGCTCGTTGAGGACGTCCAGCATCTCCAGGAAGGACATGTCGGACGAGATGCCGTCCACCTCGTATGTGGACATGGCACCTTCTGCGTCGGCGTTCTTCTGGCGCCAGACGCGCAGGGTGAGCTTCATGCGTAGCTCCGCTGGGTGGGGTGGACGTACTCGAAGACCAGGTCTTCCTTGTGCAGGACGGGTGCCGCACCGGTGCCGGTGAACTCCCAGGCCGCCGCGTAGCCGAACGCGTCGTCCCGGCGGGCGGCTTCGCCGTCCGGGGTCTGGGACTCCTCGCGGAAGTGGCCGCCGCACGACTCGTCGCGGTGCAGCGCGTCGAGGCACATCAGCTCGGCGAGCTCCAGGTAGTCGACGATCCGGTTGGCCTTCTCCAGCGACTGGTTGAACTCCTCGCCGGTGCCGGGCACCTTGATGCGCCGCCAGAACTCCTCGCGGATCTGCGGGATCCGCTCCAGGGCCTTGCGCAGCCCGGCGTCGGTGCGGGCCATGCCGCAGAACTCCCACATCAGTTCGCCCACTTCGCGGTGGAAGGAGTCGGGGGTGCGGTCGCCGTCGACGGACAGCAGCCGGTTCAGCCGGTCCTCCGTCTCGGCCAACGCCTCCCGGACCACCGGGTGTTCGGCGGTGACGGGGTCCTGGTGGGGGTTGCGGGCCAGGTAGTCGTTGATGGTGGCCGGGAGCACGAAGTAGCCGTCGGCCAGGCCCTGCATCAGCGCGGAGGCGCCGAGCCGGTTGGCGCCGTGGTCGGAGAAGTTGGCCTCGCCGATCGCGAACAGGCCCGGGACGGTGGTCTGCAGGTCGTAGTCGACCCACAGGCCGCCCATCGTGTAGTGCACGGCCGGGTAGATGCGCATCGGCACCTCGTACGGATCCTCGTCGGTGATCCGCTGGTACATGTCGAAGAGGTTGCCGTACCTGGCCTCGACGGCCCCCCGGCCCATCCGCCGGATCGCGTCGGCGAAGTCCAGGTAGACGCCCTGGCCGCCGGGCCCCACTCCCCTGCCCTCGTCGCAGACGTTCTTCGCGGCGCGGGAGGCGATGTCACGCGGGACCAGGTTGCCGAACGACGGGTAGATGCGCTCCAGGTAGTAGTCGCGCTCGTCCTCGGGGATCCGGTTCGGCGGGCGGGTGTCGCCCTTGGCCCTGGGCACCCAGATCCGGCCGTCGTTGCGCAGCGACTCGCTCATCAGGGTCAGCTTGGACTGGTGGTCGCCGGTGCGCGGGATGCACGTCGGGTGGATCTGCGTGAAACAGGGGTTGGCGAAGTACGCGCCACGCCGGTGCGCCCGCCAGATCGCGGTCGCGTTGGAGTTCATGGCGTTGGTCGACAGGTAGAAGACGTTTCCGTAACCGCCGCTGGCCAGTACGACGGCGTCGGCGAAGTACGTGTCGACCTTGCCGGTGACCAGATCCCGGGCCACGATGCCGCGGGCCCGGCCGTCGATCACGATCAGGTCCAGCATCTCGGTGCGCGGGTGCATCTCCACGTTGCCCGCGGCGATCTGCCTGCTCAGGGCCTGGTAGGCGCCCAGCAGCAGCTGCTGGCCCGTCTGCCCGCGGGCGTAGAAGGTGCGGGAGACCTGGACGCCGCCGAAGGAGCGGGTGTCGAGCAGGCCGCCGTACTCACGGGCGAAGGGCACGCCCTGGGCCACGCACTGGTCGATGATCTCCACCGAGATCTGTGCGAGCCGGTGGACGTTGGACTCGCGGGCCCGGAAGTCGCCGCCCTTGACGGTGTCGTAGAACAGCCGGTGGATCGAGTCGCCGTCGTTGCGGTAGTTCTTCGCCGCGTTGATGCCTCCTTGGGCGGCGATGGAGTGGGCGCGGCGCGGGGAGTCCTGGTAGCAGAACTGGACGACGTGGTAGCCCTGTTCGGCCAGGGTGGCGCCCGCCGAGCCGCCGGCGAGGCCGGTGCCGACGACGATGACGGTGTGCTTGCGCCGGTTGGCGGGGTTGACCAGCTTGGCCTCGAAGCGGCGCTTGTCCCAGCGCTCGTTGATCGGGCCGGACGGGGCCTTGGAGTCGGTGACCGGCTCGCCCGTCGCGTAGTTCACGTATTCGGTCATGTCAGCTCACCACTCCGGTCATGACGCCCACGGGTACGGCGATGAAGCCCGCCGTGAGCAGCAGCGCGAGGACGTTGGCGATGGTCTTCAGGGCGCGGTCGCGGGCGCGGCTGCCGACGCCGAGGGTCTGTGCGGCGCTCCAGAAGCCGTGCCGGATGTGCAGGCCGAGCGCGAGCATCGCGACGATGTAGATGACGTCGCCGTACCAGGTGGAGAAGGTGTCGACCACGTTCTGGTACGGGTGGCCCTCCTGGAAGCCGCCGGAGTGCACGGTGCCGGTGCTCAGGTCCAGGAGGTGCCAGACGAGGAACAGGCCGAGGATGATCCCGCCCCAGCGCATGGTGCGCGTGGCGTAGCTGGCCCGGGGCCTGCTGTGGACGTACTTGCTGGGCCGCGCCTTGATGTCGCGGCGGCTGAGCTGGTACGCGGAGGTGGCGTGGGCGACCACGGCGACGATCAGGACGACCCGGATGAGCCAGAGCGTCCACTCGTAGTGCATGAAGGGTTCGCCGACGGTGCGCAGCCAGTGGGCGTAGTGGTTGAACTCGCCCGCCCCGAAGTAGATCTTCAGGTTGCCGATCATGTGCGCGACCAGGTAGAGCAGCATGATCAGGCCGCTGACGGCCATCACGGTCTTCTTGCCGACGGTGGAGTCCCACATCGTGCGCGCCATGGACGGCCGTCGGTCCGTCCGCGTTGCCAGAGCCATGGCCAGAACGCTAGGGCCGATGGTCCCGATCAGTCCAAGACATGGTCCAGCTCGTTTCCATAGGCGGTGGCTATCCTTGCAGGATGCAGTTCCAGCAGCTCCAGTACTTCGTGGCCGTCGCCGAGACCCGGCACTTCACCCGCGCCGCCGAGCTGGTGCACGTCGCCCAGCCGTCGCTGTCGCAGCAGATCAAGGCGCTGGAGCGGGAGCTGGGCGCGGATCTGTTCCTGCGCGCCCGGGGCAACATCACGCTCACCGACGCCGGTGAGTCGCTGCTGCCGCTGGCCCGGCGGATCCTGGCCGACGCGGACACGGCCCGGTACGAGGTGCAGGAGCTGGTGCAGCTGCGCCGGGGCCGGGTGCGGCTGGGAGCGACCCCGAGTCTGTGCACGGGCCTGCTGCCGGACGTGCTGCGCGCCTTCCACGACCGCTACCCCGGCATCCAGCTGTTGATCGAGGAGGGCGGCTCGCACGACCTGGTGCGGGAGCTGGCGCGCGGCGCCCTTGATCTTGCGCTGGTCGTCCTGCCGCTGCCGACGCCGGCGCCCGCGCTGTCGACGGTGGAGCTGCTGCGGGAGGAGTTGGTGGTGGTGTCCTCACCCGAGGCGCGGGCTCCCGGGCGGGGCGGGCGGGTCGTGCACATCGCCGATCTGGAGGGCGAGCGGCTGGTGATGTTCCGGCACGGGTACGACCTGCGGGAGCTGACCGTGGCGGCATGTCGCTCCGCCGGGTTCGAGCCCGAGTTCGCCGTCGAGGGCGGTGAGATGGATGCGGTGCTGGGGTTCGTCCGGGCGGGGCTGGGGATCGCCGTGGTGCCGCGGATGGTGGCCACGCGGTCCGGGCAGGGGCTCAGGGTGACCCCGCTGGCCCGGCCCGGGCTGCAGCGGACCATCGCGTTGGCGCACCGCAGTGACGTGGCTCCGCCGCGGGCCGCGCGGGAGCTGCAGCGGATGCTTCTCGAGCGGTGACGGTTACAGCCCCGCGCCGTGTGGGGGGCTGCGCCCCCCACACCCCCGACATCACCCCGTTGCGTCCACCAGGGCCAGGTCGTGCAGGCGGTCCGGTGGGCCCGGGCGGGCGTAGTACCAGCCCTGGGCCGTGTCGCAGCCCAGTATCCGCAACTGTTCGGCCTGGGCGCCGGTTTCCACACCCTCGACCGTGACCGCCAGGTCGAGGCTGTGGGCGAGCGAGACGATCCCTTCGACGATCTTCAGGTCGACGGGGTCGGCGGGGAACTGCTGCATGCCCCGGGTGAAGGAACGGTCCAGTTTGAGGATGCGCACCGGCAGCCGGCGCAGGTTGGCGAGGTTGGAGTAGCCGGTGCCGAAGTCGTCCAGGGCGATGTCGACGCCCATCTCGGCCAGCCGGTGCAAGGGTTTGAGGAGGTCGTCGTCGGCGCCGATGAGCGCGGACTCGGTCACCTCCAGGCACAGGGCGTCCGGGGCGACACCCGCGCGTTCCAGGATGTCCACGGTGTCCTGGACCAGACCCGGATGGCTGAGCTGGCACGGCGACAGGTTGACGTTGATGCGCAGGGGCCCGGCGGTGGTCTCCTCGCCGTGGCGTTCTCGCCAGGCGCGGGCCTGGCGGATGGACTCCTCCAGGACCCAGCGGCCGAGCGGGACGATCAGGCCGGTGTGCTCGGCGAGCGGGATGAAGCGGTCGGGGCCGAGGACGCCGTGCTGCGGGTGCAGCCAGCGCACCAGGGCCTCGGCGCCGCGCACACTGCCGTCGCCGAGGTGGACGAGCGGCTGGTACTCGATGAAGAACTCGCCGCGTTCCAGGGCCGTGGGCAGGGCCGTCGTCAGGCCGTGCCGGGTGATCGCGCGGGCGTCCGCCTCCGGGTCGGCGAGTTCGGAACGGTTGCCGCCCGCGGACTTGGCCCGGTACATGGTGATGTCGGCGCTCCGCAGGACCTCCGCCGCCGTACGCTCGCCCGCCGGGCCCTCGACGATGCCCAGACTGCCGCGCACCAGCAGGTCACGGCCGTCGATGCTGACCGGCGTGACGAGGACGTTCATGATGCGCTCGGCGAGCTCGTCCACCTTGCGCTCGGTGCCCGGTCCGGTGGTCAGGGCCACGAACTCGTCGCCGCCGAGCCGGGCGACCATCTCCCCGGGCGCGGTCGCACAGGACTGCAGCCGGTCGGCGACCTCCACCAGCAGCCGGTCGCCGGCCGCGTGCCCGAGGCTGTCGTTGACGGTCTTGAAGCCGTCCAGGTCGAGGTAGCACAGGCCGAAGCGCTGGCCCTCCCCCGCGTTCAGCGCCTTCTCCAGGCGCTCGAAGAACAGCGAGCGGTTGGGCAGGCCGGTGAGCGCGTCGTGGGTGGCCTCGTAGCGCAGCCGGAGGTTGAGCAGGCGGCGCTCGGTGGTGTCCTCCATGAGGGCGAGCTGGTACTGCGGGTTGCCGTCGGCGTCGCGCAGCAGGGAGACCGTCAGGTTGGTCCACAGCACCGTGCCGTCGGGGCGGTTGAAGGCCTTTTCGAGGTGGTAGTGCTCGCGCTCGCCGCGGACGAGTTCGTCGTAGAGCTTCCAGGTCTGCGGCGCGTCCTCGGGGTGCACCCAGTCCTGGACGCGGCGATCGCGCAGGGCGTGGCCGGACTGCCCGAACATCCGCAGCAGCGCCTCGTTGACCTGCAGGACGTTGCCGTCGAGGTCGGCGATGCCGATCCCTATGGCGGCGCCCTCGAAGACCGCGCGGAAGCGGGCCTCGCTGGTGTGCAGCGCCTGCGCGACCACCCCCTGGGCCCTGAGCGCGGCCTGGGCGATGGACTCCTGCTCGGCGAGGGTGCGTTCGCGCAGCGCCCCGGCGTAGCCGGCGGCCATCGCGTGCTGCAGCCGCGAGGAACGCAGGCGTGCGTCGTCCTGGGGGCCGTCCCCGGCGCAGTACAGCACCAGATAGGCGTCGACGCAGTCCAGGGTCCGGGTGAGCGCCTCGGGATCGGTGCAGTGCGCGCCGACCAGGGCGGCGCCGACCGCCTTCGCACCGTCGCCGTCGAAACCGTGTGCCCGCAGCAGCTCGCTCAACCGGCGTGCGAGCGGAATGAGTTGTTCCTCGAACTCGGCGCGGGTCAGCGACGTGGAGGTCACCGGGTAGACCGCCCGGCTCCAGATCGTCGTGAACCGGCGCAGTCTGTCCTCCGGCCCGTCCGGCTCGGCGCTCACGCCGTGCGCCCCACGCCGGCGAATCCGGAGAAGGCGAACGGATCCTCGTCCTCCGGCGCCGACTCCGGCCGCCAGTGCGGCATCGGCACCAGTCCCGGTTCCACCATGTCGTACCCCTCGAAGAACCGCGCGATCTCGTCGCGCGAGCGCATGATGAGCGGATTGCGAATGTCCTTGTATACGTCCACCGCGCCCTCCGCCCGCTCGGCGGGCAGCGGGATTCCCTCGTACGAGGCATGGGTCAGGATCAGCAGGCTGCCGGGCGCGAGCGCGTCGCGCAGTTCGGCCACCGCACCGTAGGGGTCGTCCGCGTCTTCCACGAAGTGCAGTATGGCAACGAGGAGGAGGGCGACTGGGCGGTTCAGCTCGATCAGCCCGTCCACCTGGGGGCTGGAGAGGATCTCCTGGGGCTTGCGCAGGTCCGCGGCGACGACGTCCGCGGTGTCGTTTCCGGCCAGGACCGCCTGGCTGTGCGCGACGGCGACCGGGTCGTGGTCGACGTAGACCACGCGGGCGCCCGGTACGGCCGCCTGGGCCACCTCGTGGACGTTGCCGAAGGTCGGGATGCCGGAGCCTATGTCGAGGAACTGGGTGATGCCCTCCCCGGCCGCGAACCGCACGGCACGCCGCATGAACGCCCGGTTGGCCTGCATGATCTTCGGCAGGCCCGGCATGAACTCCATCGCCTTGCGGGCCGCTTCCCGGTCCACCTCGAAGTTGTGCGAGCCGCCCAGGTAGTAGTCGTAGATCCGCGAGACGCTCGGCACCGTGATGTCGATGCTCCGTGGGGCCCAGGCGGGGCGCTCCATCTATCTCTCCAAGGGTAGGCGACAGGGACAGGCGATCCGGTGTTCGAGCAGAGGCTACTGATCGCCCGGCAAAGGAGCGACCCAAACCGGAAATTGACCGTCCGTTCCCCGCCACTGCCTGCGGCAAGTGCCCGTATGGCACCGCTGTGTCATGGATTCCCGCACATACAACGGTCCGCCCCCTCCGTGCGGTGCGGAGGGGGCGGACCTTCGGTGGCGCTCCGGGCCGGGCGGGGCGATCGACCCTGGGGAGGTGATCTAGTTGCCCGGCGCGCCGACCGGCTTGCCGTCGGGCGAGACGGCGTACCAGGTGCCGCCCACGCCCTGACCGTTGGTGTCGCCGGGGGCCTTGTCCCCGGAGAAGGTGTAGATCGGCCAGCAGTTGACCGTCATCTGCTGCACACCGTCGGGACGGGTGAAGCCCATCAGACCCTTCTTCTTGACGCCCTGGGTGTCCCCGGGCTTGACGATGCCGACGGCCGGCCACTTCTGCAGGCAGGCCCCGGTGCAGTTGGAGACGGACTTCGGCCAGGCCTTGTCCTTGAGGAAGCGGTAGACCGTCATGCCGTTCTTGTCGACGACGATGTCGCCCAGCTTGGGGTCCTTGCGGACGGAGAGACCGGGCAGGGCGGCCAGGGAGGCCTTCTTGCCGTTCGGGGCCAGCGCGAACCACTTGCCGCCCACGCCCTGGCCGTTGACGTCTCCGGCGTTGACGTCCTTGGCGTAGCGGTAGGCGGGCCAGCCGCCGATGGTGAGCTGCTTGCTGCCGTCGGCGCGGGTGACCTCGCCGAGCAGCGCCTTGTCGATGCCGGCTCCGGCCGTGGCGTCGTCGGCGGGCACGGGCGGCCAGGTGGTGGCGCAGTCGCCGGCGCAGTTCGACTTGGGCGGGTTGGCGGTGTCCTTGTCGAACCGGTAGAGCGTGAGGCCGGAGCCGTCGGTCAGTACGCTGCCCAGGTCGGGGTTGGTGGCCACGGTGAGCTTGCCCGCGGGGGCGGCCGGGGTCGGCGAGCTGGAGCTCTGGTTGCCGTCGGCGCCGTAGCCGTTGCCCGATCCGGTACCGACCCCCGCACCGGTGGTCGGGCTGCCCGCGGGCGCGGTGGCCCCGACGTTCTGGGCCGCCGATGCCGGGGTGGTGCTGTTGTCCTGACCGCACGCCGTCGTCAGCGCCAGCACCGCGGCGGCTGTGGCCACCAGTGAGGCGGTCCGCCAGGAGGTCTTCATTTCCAACTCCCCATATTCGCCTGGATGTTGCAGCGCCCTGCCGCGCCGCCGCACGGCCATGGGTACGCACCGAGGGGGCCGGAGCGTTCAACGGGGAGCGGAAGTTCTTCGGGAAATTCTTTCCGCCTCCTGTGATCCGGTGCCGCACGTGCCGGCGTGCCGGGCGCGTACGGGCGTCCGCATCGCACCAATCGCGCTCTTCTTCGCGTCAAACCATTGATCGCGCTATGTCCTCCCTTCGGAGCAATCCGGGCGCACTGCGGCGTACGACCGCTTTCCGCACCCCATGATCTTGGCGTGCATGGACCCGAAGTGACCCGATGCGCAGCCGCCGCTCGGGTGTTGGCACTGGTGGCGCTGACCTGGACCCTGGTGGGCTGCCCGGTCGGCAGCGCGTCGGCCGACGCCTGCGCGTACGCCTCCACGGGCCCGGACGGCACGGTGGCGGTCGCCCGTGCCGGCGGCCACTGGCCGATTCCGCTGCCCTGTGCGACGCCCGCCCCGCCCACACCCACGCCGACTCCCAGCCCGACGCCCCCTGCGCCGCCGGAGCCGGCACCGCCGAAGCCGAAGCCGGCTCCGCGCCCGGTGCCGAAGCCGACGCCGACGCCGAAACCGAAGCCGCCGGCCCGGCCCGCCCCGGATCCGCCGCGGCCGACACCCCCTCCCACCCCCACACCTGCGCCGACGCCACCGGCCGACCCGAAGCAGAAGGCCACCCCGCTGCCCTCGGCGACGCCGGTGAGCTATCCGGCGTACCACCCGCACCACACCGCGCACCTCGCGCCCGGTCACACCACGCCGGTCACCTATGTCCTGCTCATCACCGTTCCGGCGATCGTCGCCGTCGCGGCCCTGCGCCCGCGCTGACGCGCCGGCCCGCTCACCTTCTGGAGGTATCCGTTGCCGGATTGGCTTGTTCTCGTCCTCGCGATGCTGGCGGCCTGCGCCGTGGTGGTGGTCGTCACCGTCGTACGGCACAAGCGTGCCCCCGAGGACGAGGATCCCAACGAGACCCCGGACGTCATCGAGTACATGACGATGTGGATCGGCGTCGTGTACGCCATCGTCCTGGGCCTCGCCATCGCGGGCGTGTGGGAGGCCCGCAGCTCCGCGCAGGACTATGTGCAGTCCGAGGCCCAGGCGCTGCACGAGATCTCGGAGCGGGTGCGGGTCTATCCGCCGGACGTGCGTGACAGGGTCCGCGACGATGTCAACGCCTATGTCGGCTATGTCGTGCACCACGAGTGGCGGGCCATGTCGCACGACGAGCGCGTCACCGACCGCGGCGCGCAGCTGCTGCAGAAGGTCCGCCAGGACGTCACCGACTACCAGCCGAAGAACGACTTCGAGGCGCAGGCCTACCAGCCGCTGCTGGACCAGATGACCGCCGCCGACCAGGCGCGCAACGCCCGCGCCGACTCCACCGGGGCCACCATGCCGCCGGTGGTGTGGTGGGGCCTGCTCACCGGTGCGCTGGTCACCGTCGGCATGGTGTTCGCGCTGCAGATCCGGCGCACCAGACGCGAACTGGTCCTGGCGGGGCTGTTCTCCGCGACCATCGCGTTCATGCTGTTCCTCATCTGGGACTTCGACGCCCCCTACAGCCGGGGCATCGCGGTGACCGCGGAACCCTTCATGAACATGTTCCCGGGGGTCACCGGCTAGCACCCCACCGTACGATCGCCGGCAGGCCTTCGCCCCGGATCCCCCGAGGGACCGGGGCGACTGCCGTGTCGGCGTCCGCCGGGCGACCGGGGCGTCAGGTCCGCTTCTCGTGCCGGCGGCGCAGCCAGAACGCGCCGCCCCCGACGACCGCCAAGGTCACGAGTCCGGCGCCGATGGCCATGTCGGCCGGCGTGGCGCCGGTGGATCTGCTGCCGCCCACACCGCCCTGGACGCCGCCGAGCACAGTGAACGCGGCCGGGCGGACCAGGGTCCGGCCGTCGCAGTGGATGGTGACGTCGTACCGGCCGGGCGGGGCGTCACGGTCGATCTCGGTGGTGCCGCGCGCGGTGTCGTCGTTGAAGTCGTTGAAGTCGGTGGTGGGGAAGGCACGGGAGGACATGGTGCCGCCGTGGCAGCCGTCCACGCTGACGGCGAGCCGGCCGCCGGCCGGGAGCACGCCGGGCGTGGAGACGATGTTCCGGAGGCCGCCGTCCCCATGGTCGGCGGAGTTGTCATCGCTGCCGCCGGAGTCGTCGCCGCGGCCGGAGTCGTCGGCTCGGCCGGAGTCGCTACCCCGGCCGTCGTTCCCGTTGTCCTCGCCCGGACCGGAGTCCTCCGTCCGGCCGGCCTCGCTGCCCTGCTCCCCGTTGTCGTCGAAGTTGCCGTGCCTGCTGAAGTTGCTGCGGTTGTTGTTTCCGCGGTTGTCGGCGCTTCCGTGGTTGTCGAGGTTTCGGTGGCTGCTCAGGTGGCCGCCGTTGCCCGTGCCGTCCGCGACGGCCACGGGGGCGGCGAACCCGAGCACGGCGGCCGCGGCGCACGCGGCCACCAGGGCGCTTTGGTTTCGCATGGTGATCCTCCGCGGGAGGTGCCCGGGGCCCGTCCCCGGTCGATCGGCGAGAAATCACCTCCCGGGAAGACCCTCTGGCGCGCGGAACACGCCCGCATGTCGAGAATGGTCCGTCCTGGTGAGCCAACAGGCCGCACGAAAAGCACATAATCGGATATTGCTGCAGGTCACGGAGCGTCAGAGATTTTCTGTGAACGGCAACTCGGATGGCGCACCCCAAAGGCCCGTGGGCCACCCGTTCGCCACTCGTCCCGTCGCCCGCCGCTCGTACGGGACTTAGCGTTTTCCCATGCCCGATGGCCGTGGCGAGGCCGCGTCGAGAGGGGATGGCGAATGTCTGCGTACGGGCTGTCCGAGCTCGCCGAAGAGGAGGAGCGGCGGAGGAGGCGCGCTCCGTGGGGCGTCATAGCGCTTGTTCTGCTGACCGGTCTGGCGCTCATCCGGAATGGTTCGGGTGAGTTCGACGTCGGTCCGCCGCAGCCCGCCTCGGCGGCGGCCCCGGACAGCCACGTCGGCGCCGGCACCTTCTCCACGGTTCCGATGCCGCTCGGGTTCTCGGCCGCCAACCGGGTCCGCATCCCCGCGATCCGGGTGAACGCGCCGGTCATGCCCGTCGGTCTGGACGCGGCCGGCTGGGTCGCCGCGCCGCCGCCGGACGATCCCAACCTGGCGGGCTGGTTCACCGGTGCCGTCTCCCCCGGTGAGAAGGGGACCGCCGTCGTCGTCGGGCACGTCGACAACCAACGGGGCCCCGCCGTGTTCTACGGGCTCGGGGCCCTGAAGAAGGGGAACCGGATCGAGGTCCTGCGCAAGGACGGAAAGACCGCGGTGTTCGAGACCTATGGGGTCGAGGTCTTCTCCAAGAGCGCCTTTCCGGGCGACCGCGTGTACGGCTCGAAGGGAACACCGGAACTGCGGGTCATCACCTGCGGCGGCGGTTTTTCCAGGAAGAACGGTTACGACGGGAACGTCGTCGTCTTCGCCCGTCTGGTCGCGGTGAACTGAAACCATCGCGGCCGGGCGGGCGAAGAACCGGGAATCGGTCATACGCGCCGGCGTGGCGGCACGGTCATGTGGTATCCGGAGTCGAGGAGATAGGGCAGCCATTCACGGATCGCGCGGACGGTCTGCGACCGGTCGCCCCCGGCGTCGTGGGAGAGCACCACGACGCCGGGGGCGGCGCCGCTCTCCACCCGGTCGACGATGGTGCCGGTGCCGGGCTCCGTCCAGTCGGTGGTGTCGACCGTCCAGGCCATCGGCTCCATGCCCATCTCGGCGCCCAGCTGGAACGCTGCGCGGTTCCAGGCGCCGTAGGGGGCGCGGAACCACTGCGGGCGCTCGCCGTAGGTGTTCTCGATGACGTCGCTGGTGCGCTTCATCTCGGAGCGGATCTGCTTGCGGTTGAGGGTCGTCAGCAGCGGATGCGTCCAGGTGTGGTTGCCGACGACATGGCCTTCGTCGGCCATCCGGGCCACCAGCCCCTTGTTGTCGACGACGCACTCGCCGCACACGAAGAACATGGCCCGTACGTCGTACTTGGCGAGGGTGTTGAGGATGTGCGGGGTGTAGTCCGGGTTGGGGCCGTCGTCGAAGGTCAGCATCATTCTCCGGCCACGCCCGGAGATCTGGAGGATGGGCTCCTTGCGGACCTTCAGCTGGTGCGGCGCGGCACGCGGCGGTCCGTCCCCGGTGAGCGGTTGGAGCCGGAAGGCGGAGGACTTGGGCACCTGGCGGGCCTGTGGTCCGGGAGCGGGGGCGGCGGTCCCGGCGCCGTCCTCGGCGCCAGTCGCGAGTACGGCCCCGGCGGCACCCGCCGCCCCCAGCGCGGCGGCACCGCCCAGGAGCATCCGGCGCCGTGTGAGCAACTGATCCTTCTGCATGACTCATCAGTCGCCCCACCGGACTTCGGCGCACCACAACGACACCGGTGCGGCGGCGGGAATACACCCGGACGGACCAGTTCCGGGGCCGGCGCGGAACCTGCCGCGGGCTTTTGATAGTCATTCAGTCCGCGACAATGGTCCGACAACGGGTATGGGGGAGAGCCGTGTTGACGCATGCGGGAGCGAGCGGGCTGCGCCGCGGGGGGCCGGCGGTGGTGCTGCTGGCGGCCGCGCAGGTCCTGGTCGTCTTCGACACCACCGTCTTCACGGTGGGGCTGCCGTGGATCGCAGTCCGGTCGCAGATGTCCTTCCAGGGGCTGACCTGGCTGCTGAGCGTGTACAGCGTGTGTTTCGCCGCGCTGCCGGTGCTCGCGGGGGCGCTGGGTGAGGCGATCGGGCAGCGACGCGTGCTGATGGGCGGCCTCGCCCTGTCGAGCCTCGCCGCCGTGGCGGCGGCGGTGACGGCGGACTCCGAGGTGCTGCTCGCCTCGCGGGCGGTGCAGGGCGTCGCGGCGGCGGTGATCACCGCCGGCGCGCTGGCGCTGATCGACTCCACGCATCCGGAGGGACCCGGCCGGGACCGGGCGCTGAGCGTGCATTTCGCCGTCGTCGCCTGTGCCGGACCGGCCATGCTGCTGCCCACGGCCATGCTGCTGGATGCCTCGATGCGGGGCGAGACGGTGTTCTGGCTGCAGGCCGCCGCCGGGGCCGTGCTGCTGGTGCTGACCCCGGTGGTGCTCACCGAGTCCGTGCCCCTGCCCGCGGCCGGGGCACGGGTGGGCCGTGCGGCGCTGGGCGTCGTCCCGCTGGGCTTCCTGGCATGGTTCGCCGACTGGCTGGGCGGCCACAGCGTGTCCGCGACGACGGTCGTCGTCATCGCGGTGGCGGGCGCGCTGGTGCCCTCCGCGCTGGGCCTGCTCGGCCGGGGCGAGCGGATGCCGGAGCTGTTCGCCCGGCTGGACCGGGAGCGAGCCGCGTTCGGCGGGTACACGGTGGTGGCGTTGCTGGCGTCCGGTCTCGCCGGTGTCCTGTACGCCCTCACGCTCGCCCTGCAGGTGATCGGCGGGCTGTCCGTGATGCAGGTCGGCTGGGCCCTGCTGTCCACCGTCGCCGGGGTGCTGCTGGGCTGCCTGGTCCTGCCCCGGCTGGCCGCGCGCATCGGGCTGGGTGCGGCGGTGGCCGGGGCCTGCGGGGTCGCGGCCGTCGGCTTCGTCCTGCTGAGCCGGGAGGACGCCTTCCGCTTCGCCGATGTGCTGCTGCCGCTGCTGCTGGTCGCCTTCGGCTGCGCGGTGCTCGCCCTGCCCGCCGGTTTCGCCCGCTCCGGGAGCGGTGCGCTGCCCCGGGGCCTGAACTCCTCCCGGCAGCTGGGCGCCGGCCTGGGCGTGTCACTGTTCGCCGGGATCGTCTCCGTCGCCATGCAGCGGATACCGGCGTCCGCCCCCACCGGGGACTCCTACAAGCACTACAAGGCGTTCATGACAGGGGCGGTCCGGGACTGCTTCGAGCTGGGCGTGGCGCTGTGTTCGGCCGGCGCCGTGGTCGCGCTGCTGACCCTGCCCCGGCGCCGCTTCCCGGCCCCCGCCGCGGACCCGACGCTCAGCGGCGGCGCACCAGCGGGAACGGCAGGGTCTCCCGGATCGTCAGGCCGGTGAGGAACATCACCAGCCGGTCGACGCCCAGGCCGAGGCCGCCGGTAGGGGGCATCGCGTACTCGAGGGCCTCCAGGAAGTCCTCGTCCAGCTCCATGGCCTCCGGGTCGCCGCCGGCGGCCAGCAGCGACTGCTCGGTGAGCCGCCGGCGCTGCTCGACGGGGTCGGTCAACTCCGAGTAGGCGGTGCCGAGTTCGGTGCCGAAGGCGACGAGGTCCCAGCGCTCGGCGAGCCGTGGGTCGGTGCGGTGCTGCCGGGTCAGCGGAGAGACGTCGGTCGGGAAGTCCTTGTAGAAAGTGGGGAGTTGGGTGCGCTCCTCGACGAGCCGCTCGTACATCTCCAGGACGATGTCACCGGGCCCGTCGTCGGCGGTGTACGGCACTCCGGCCCGGTCGCACAGCCGGTGCAGCCGCAGCAGTTCGGTGCCGGGGCCGATCTCCTCCCCCAGCACCTCGGAGATCGCGCCGTAGACGGTTCTGACCGGCCACTTCCCGGAGATGTCGTACTCCTGCCCGTCCTTGCGGGCCACCGGGGAGCCGAAGGCGGCGGTCGCCGCGCCCTGGATCAGCTCGCGGGTCAGGTCGAGCATGACGTCGTAGTCGGCGTACGCCTGGTAGGCCTCCAGCATGGTGAACTCGGGGTTGTGCTTGTAGGAGACGCCCTCGTTGCGGAAGGTACGGCCCAGTTCGAAGACCCTCTCCAGGCCGCCGACGCACAGGCGCTTCAGGTACAGCTCGGGGGCGATGCGCAGATAGAGATCGAGGTCGTAGGCGTTGATGTGGGTGGTGAAGGGGCGGGCGTTGGCGCCGCCGTGGATCTGCTGCAGCATCGGGGTCTCGACCTCGACATAGCCGCGGTCCAGCAGGCCCTGGCGCAGCGCCTGTACGGCGGCGGAGCGGGACCGGATCACGGTGCGGGCGGCGGGGCTGGTCGCGAGGTCGAGATAGCGGCGGCGGACTTTCGCCTCGGGGTCGGTGAGGCCGCGGCGTTTGTCGGGCAGCGGGCGCAGACACTTGCCGGTGAGCTGCCAGGAGGTGACGAAGACGGTGGGTTCGCCCCGGTCGCTGAGGCCGGTGCGGCCGGTGGCGGTGATGTGGTCGCCGATGTCGGTGCCGGCGGTGAAGCGGTCGAGGGCGGCGCCGGAGCGGTCGCGGGTGAGGGCGATCTGGTGGTCGCCGGACCAGTCGCGCAGCACGGCGAAGACGACGCCGCCGAAGTCGCGGATCAGCATGAGCCGTCCGGCGACGGTGACGTCCTCCTCGGGGGGCACATCGGCGAGGGCGTGGGTGGGGGCGGGGACGCCGACCGGGTAGGGGTCGGTGCCGCCGGCGCGCAGCCGGTCGAGCTTGTGGTGCCGGACACGGACCTGGTCGGGCAGGCCGGCGGCCGGTGCGACGGTCCCGGCCTCGCCCCCTCCGCCGAGGCCGAGCGCCGTCAGGGACGGCAGCCCTGCCGTGGTGGCGGGCGGCTGCCCGGCCTTCGGGTGCCCCTTTCCCCAGAGTTTGCGCAACGACGGTACGGAGACGAAGCCTTCGGCGATGCCGGAGGCCAGGCCGATGCGGGCGAGGGCGGCGGTGTCGCCGTAGCAGATGAACCGCGGGTACCACTCCGGGTGGTACTTGGCGTTGGAGCGGTACAGGGCCTCCAGCTGCCACCAGCGGGAGAAGAACAGCAGCAGGCGCCGCCAGAGCCTGAGGACGGGCCCGGCGCCGATGCGGGCGCCCTCCTCGAAGACGGACCGGAAGACGGCGAAGTTCAGCGAGATCCTGCGGATGCCCAGCTTGGGGGCGGCGGCGCACAGTTCGGCGACCATGAACTCCATGACCCCGTTGGGTGCGGCGCGGTCACGGCGCATCAGGTCCAGGGAGATGCCGTCGCGGCCCCAGGGCACGAAGGAGAGCAGGGCGAGGAGCCGGCCGTCCTCGCCGAGGGCCTCCACGAGCAGGCAGTCGCCGTCGGCAGGGTCGCCGAGCCGGTCCAGGGCCATGGAGAAGCCGCGCTCGGTCTCGGTGTCGCGCCAGGCGTCGGCCTTGTCGACGACCTCCTCCATCTCCCGTTCGGTGAGGGTGGCGTGCCGGCGGATGCGGCAGGTGGCGCCGGTACGGCGGACGCGGTGCACGGCCTGCCGGGTCACCCGCATGTCCCGGCCGTCCAGGTCGAAGGAGGCCACGCACACGATCGCCTCGTCGCCGAGCTGGAGGGCGCCGAGTCCGGCTCGGGCGTAGGCGCGGGCACCGTCCTCGGAGGCGCCCATCACGGCGGGCGCCCAGGCGTAGCGGCGGGCCACGTCCAGCCAGGCGGCGATGGCGTGCGGCCAGGCCTCGGGGTCGCCGACGGGATCGCCGCTGGCCAGGCAGACGCCGGCCTCGACACGGTAGGTGACGGCGGCCTTGGCGCTGGGTGAGAAGACGACGGCCTTGTCGCGGCGGGTGGCGAAGTAGCCGAGGGAGTCGCGATCGCCGTAGGCCGCGAGGAGGGCGCGGATACGGGCCTCCTCGTCGCCGTGCAGGGCGGCTTCCAGGCGCTGGGAGCGGAACAGTGCGGCGGCGGCGTTCAGCAGGGCCAGGGCGCCGAGCAGGCCGAGCACGAAGGTGACGTGGCGGGGCGGGCGGCCGGAGAAGGAGCGGCCCGAGACCAGCCCGCCGCACACCCGGTCGGCCGCCCAGGCCAGGTGCTCGTTCGCCGGGAGCGTGCCCGGGAACAGCATGACGAGCCCCCACCCCAGCAGAATCGCCACCACCAGACCGCCCACCAGCACCGCGAGCGCCCGCCAGACGGCGCCGTGGCGGGAGGCGGCGTAGAACTCCCCGCGGGCCACCACGAGCAGGAGCAGCAGCAGGCCGCACAGCACCAGGGACGGCAGCGACTCGGCGTACATGCCGAGGCCCACGCCGACCGCGTCGGTGAGGACGACCAGGCCGAGATAGACGACTACCAGCCACCAGGCGACCTTCTTGCGGGCGGCGGTGGCGCCGGCCAGCAGGAACAGGAAGACGGCGTAGGCCAGGTTGGCACTGATGGGCAGGAGCAGCAGGTCGAGGGCGTGCACGAGGGGGCGGAGCAGGCGGCGCAGCGGTTCGATGAGCGCGAGCAGGGCGCACAGCAGGCCGAGCGCGGCGAAGAGCGTCGCGAAGGCCTCGGGCATCCAGCCGAGCCGCCCGCCGGCGGGCGGGCGTATCGGGGCCGTGGGGTCCCTCCGTGCGGCGGGCTCCGCGCTGGCGGTCATGGTTCCGACTGTAGGAAGGGCTCGCGCGCCTCGCCCGTCGAGGGGCCCGGGGAGACCGACGGACTCATGCACTGGGACGCGGGGAATGCCAGGGGCGGCTCCGGGGAGACCGACGGACCCGCGCGCCGAGACACAGCGAATGCCAGGGGCAGCGCGGGGAGCACGACGTACCCGCGCGCCGAGTCACAGGGAATGCCGGGGGCGGCCCCGGGGAGACCGACGGACCCGCGCGCTGGGACGCAGGGAGGCCGGGCAGCCCCAGGAAGACCGACAGACCCGCGCGCCGAGACGCGGGAGGCCGGGCAGGGCGGGAGTCCGGCGTTCCGTGCTTCGCGGCGGCTCGGGGTGACCGCCGTCCCGTGGGCCGGAACGGGCCCGGGAGACCCGCATCCCACACGCAGGGTCGGTGGCGGGGCCCCCGCCGGCCCGGCATCCACCCGTCGAGCCGGTACCGCACGGCCGCCGGCCCCGCGCGCCGAGACCACGCCCGCGCCCTGCTGCCCGCCCCGCCCGCCGAGACCACGCCCGCGCCCTGATGCCCGCCCCCAGCACCGCACACCACCGCCCGGCACTCGCCGGGCGCCCCACGGCTCTGCAGGAACAGCGGATTCCGATAGCCTCGCGATCGTGACGGAACAGCACTCGCACACGCCCTCGCACCAGTTCGAGCGAGGTACGGACGGGCCGAAGGTCATCCTCGTCGGGGTGGACGGCTCCGACTCCTCGCTGCGTGCCGCGGCGTACGCGGGCGGGCTCGCCCGGCGGCAGCACGCGCTGCTGGCCGTGGTGTACGTGCAGCCGGTGCTGGCCGCCGGGGCGGCGCTCGGGGCGCCGGTGGCGGAGACCACCGACGAGATCGCCGAGGACCTGGTCACCTACATCCGGGAGGCGGCCGAGCGGGTCAAGGGGATATTCGAGGTGCGCTGGGAGTTCCACACCTTCCGCGGCGACCCGTACAGCGGGCTGGTGAAGGCGGCCGACGAGCTCAAGGCGGACGCGGTGATCGTGGGCGCCTCGGAGCAGGCCGGTCACCGGATCATCGGCTCGGTGGCGATCCGGCTGGTGAAGGCGGGGCGCTGGCCGGTGACGGTCGTCCCGTAGGGCCGCGCGCAAGCCCCGCGGGTCGGTCACGGCGGCGGTGACGGCCTTGCCGGCCGCTCGGCGGGGGCGCGGCCGTACTGCCGGAACTGGTCGCGCTGCGCGCCCGTCCCACCGCCCTGCTGCGGGCCCGGCCCGATCCGGCCCCGCGGCACCAGCCTGGACGCCCGCCCGGGCCATGCGTGGCGTCTTCCCTGTGCGAGGCCCCTGAGCCATCATGATCCGCCGTCAGCCGTTGCCGTCGGCGAAGAGGTGAGGCGCATGGCCAGGCTCCGCGCGGGTGAGGGGATTCTCCGCCGCAAACCCATCGAACACATCGAGGAGACCGAGGTCGGCGAGGGCACCCGGCTGGACCGCTCGCTCGGACTGTGGCAGCTCACCGCGATCGGGGTGGGCGGCATCATCGGCGCCGGCATCTTCACGCTCGCGGGCACGGTCGCCAACGGCACGGCGGGCCCGGCGGTGATGGTGTCGTTCCTGATCGCCGGTGTGGCGAGCGCCTGTGCGGCGCTGTCGTACGCCGAGTTCGCCGGACTGATCCCGAAGGCGGGATCGGCGTACACCTACGGCTATGCGGTGCTCGGCGAGTTCGCGGGCTGGTTCATCGGCTGGGACCTGCTGCTGGAGTACACCGCGATCGTGGCGGTGGTGGCGATCGGCATCTCGGGCTACTTCGGCTTCCTGGTCCAGGAGATGGGCGCGAATCTGCCGCAGTGGATGCTGGGGGCGCCGGGCACCGGGGCCGGGCACCGGGTGGACCTGTTCGCGGCGATTCTGTGCCTGCTGATCGCCTGGCTGCTGAACCGGGGGATGCGCAGCGCGGCCCGCTTCGAGACGTTCGTGGTGGCGCTGAAGGTCCTGGTGGTGCTGCTGGTGATCGGGGTGGGCGTGTTCCACATCGACTCGGCGAACTACCACCCGTTCTTCCCGTTCGGCATCGGCGGCGCCGTCACCGGCGCGGCGACCGTGTTCTTCGCGGTGTTCGGCTACGACGCCATGTCGACGGCCGCCGAGGAGTCCAAGGACGCCCAGCGGCACATGCCGAAGGCGATCATCTACTCGCTGGTGATCTCGATGGTGCTGTACGTGGCGGCCTGCCTGGTGCTGACGGGCATGCAGGACTACAAGCACATCGACCCGGAGAGCGGCTTCTCGAGCGCGTTCAAGTCGGTGGGTCTGAACGTGCTGGCCGACGTGATCGCGGTGGGCGCGATCATCGGCATCCTCACCGTGATGTTCACGTTCATGCTGGGCGTGACGCGGGTGTGGTTCTCGATGTCCAGGGACGGGCTGCTGCCGCGGTGGTTCGCCAAGACGCACCCGACGCGGCACGTGCCGACCCGGGTGACCTGGATCGTCGGTGCGGCGTCGGCGGTCATCGCCGGGTTCGTCCCGATCGGCGAGGCGGCCGAGCTGACCAACATCGGCATCCTGCTGGCGTTCGTCGTGGTGTGCACGGCGGTGATCGTGCTGCGCTACCGGGCGCCGGATCTGCCGCGGACCTTCCGTACACCGTGGATGCCGGTCGTGCCGGCGCTGGGTGTCGTCTTCTCGGTCTGGCTGATCACGTTCCTGATGTGGCAGACGTGGGTGCGGTTCGCCGTGTGGTTCGTGATCGGCTGCGTGATCTACTTCGGCTACTCCTACAGGCGCTCGGTACTGGCTGAGGTACGGCCCGCCGCATGACCGGCCGCGGGGTCGTACCGGTGCGGGACGAACCCGGCCCCGGTGACCTGCGGGCGGGCGGCCGCTCCCGGCGGGGCCGGGTGCCGGGACTGCTGTCGCTCGTGGTTCTGGCACGCGGCGGCGGCCGCGAGGACGGCGGTGAGGGCCAGCGCCACCTGTTGTCTGCGTCCGATCATCAGCTCACCCCAGGGATGTCGTATGACCGACAAGCCGTTGACGGTATATGGGTATGAATACGACTCGTCGGATAAACGGCCCGAGGGCCCTCATTAGCCCGTCCGGTGCCGCGCCGGACCGTTGACCCGACCGTTCGCCGACGGGATCGACCGCCCATCGCAGAGCCGTGCGCGCACCCTGTCCCCCGGCCGCGCCCTGCGCTGCCATAACGGCCATGACGGCCGGAACCTCACTGATCCACAAGGCGGCGGCACGGGCTCACCGGACGACGACCGCCGAGCACGAACTGGCCGCGCTCCAGCGCGAGCACGGCGGACCGCTCTTCGCCCTGCTGCTCAGGCTCTGCGACGGCGACCGGCAGCGCGCCGAGGACCTGCTCCAGGAGACCCTGGTGCGCGCCTGGCAGCATCCCGAGGCGCTGCACGCGGAGGACTTCGACTCCGTACGGCCCTGGCTGCTCACCGTCGCCCGGCGGCTCGCGATCGACGCCCGGCGGGCCCGGCAGGCCCGGCCCCGGGAGACCGGCGCCGAGATCCCGGAGAGCGCCCGGGTGACCGCCGATCACGCCGAACGGGCCGCCGCGATGCTCGATGTCCGGCAGGCTGTGAAGACACTCACGCCGGAACACCGTGACGTGCTCGTACTCGTGTACTTCCTCGGGGCCAGTGTGGCGGAAGCGGCGCAGACCCTGGGCGTTCCACCCGGTACCGTGAAGTCCCGCGCGTACTACGCGCTGCGCGCGCTGCGCCGGGTCCTTCCGGATTATGCGGCCGACCTGCACTGAAACCGGAGGCCGGGTCAAACCTCGGCAAAGCGCCTTGCTGTGGGCCCCGTTCGGGCAATGGGCTGTCCTCATCCGCGTTCCGGGCGGGCGGCCGGACCCAGGGGCCGGGCGACGCGCACGTACCGGAGGAAGGGCAGGAAGGGATGCTGCACAGAGGGCACGAGAGCACGGACGGCACCGACGGCGGTGAACTGGTCGTTCCCATGGCCTGGTTGTACGCCGAGTACATCGCCGACGAGCTGCTGCGCACCGGCGACCTGATGCCGCCGACGTCCTTCGAGTTCCGGGCCGGCCGGGACGCGCTGGCGCTGACCGTCTTCCTGTCCGACACCGACGGGGAGCTGTCCGGCATCCGGGTGATCTCCCAGCTGGAGAACTGGCTCTCCCTGACCGCCTACGACCAGCCGTGGCGGGACTGGGTGGGCGAGCGCATGGCCGAGCTGGCCGAAGGGGCCGACCGGTCCGGTACCCGCTCGCCCGACCTGGCCCTCGCCGCGGACGCCTGGCGCTGGCTGGAGGAGACCGAGCTGCTCGCGCCGGACCTGGACGCGGTGCCGGGCGGCGGAGGGCCGGCCGGCGAGGACGACGGGCCGAAGGTGTGGACACCGGCCTGGCGGCTCGGGCTGCCCCTCGGGCACCTCGCGATCCACCTGTTCTGACCCCCGCTCCGGGGCTTTCCGAAGTTTTCCGGAATCGGACCAATCCGCGGGCCGTGCCGCTCCGAATCTCTCGTCCGGGATTCTGCGGTGGCTTGAGTGATTCGGCTGTCGGCTGCGTACGGATGGGTGCACGGAGTAACCCCACCCCCACCCATCGGCACGAGGATTCGGCATGAGGTCCCTGGAAAGGCATCGCGACGTCGGCGCTTACGCGCTCGGCGTGCTGGACGAGGCGGAGGCCTTCCGCTTCGAGGACCACCTCATGGAGTGCCCTCAGTGCGCGGCACAGGTGACCGAATTCGGTCCCGCCACACGGCAGTTGATGCTGTACCGCCGGGCCACGCCGCGTTTTGTGCACCCCATGGCACAGCCCGGTACCCCGCTGCTGGACCGGCTGCTCGGCGAGGTCGCGCACCGGCACCGGGCGCGCCGCCGGCGCTTTCTGTACGGCCTGGCCGCCTCCGTGGTGCTGGCCGTGGCCGGTCCCGGGATCGTCGCCTTCACCGGCCATGAACAGCGGGCCGCGCACGTCACCGCGGCGACCGATCCGAGCACCGGGGTGTGGGCCGAGGTCACCGCCGACGACGGGGACACGGGCAGCCGGCTGATGCTGAAGGTGAAGGACGGCACCGGCCCGCACGCCTGCCGGCTCGTCGTCGTGGGCCGCGACGGCACCGAAGAGGTCGCCGGCACCTGGATGGAGCCCGGCCACGCCACCGGCACCTTCACCACGCTCGGCTCCTCCACGATGCACCCCGACGAGATCGCCCACTACGACGTGCGCACGACGGACGGGCAGCACCTGGTGTCCGTCGACGCGCCCTAGTCACGCCGCATCGCGGTCGCCGGGCCTCATTTCAGCAACCGGGACAGTCTGCGGTCCGCCAGGGGCTTGCCGCCCGTCTGGCAGGTGGGGCAGTACTGCAGCGAGGAGTCGCTGAAGGAGACCTCACGGATGGTGTCGCCGCACACCGGGCAGGGCTCGCCGGTCCGGCCGTGGACGCGCAGGCCGCTCTTCTTCTCTGCCTTCAGCCGTCCGGCGGCGAGGCCGCGGGAGCGGTCGACCGCCTCGGTGAGCGTCGAGCGCAGCGCCTCGTAGAGCCGGTGGGTCTCCTCCGGGGTCAGGGAGGCGGCGAGCTTGAACGGGGACATCTTCGCGGCGTGCAGGATCTCGTCGCTGTAGGCGTTGCCGACGCCGGCGATCAGGGACTGGTCGCGCAGGGCGCCCTTCAGCCGGCGTCTCTCGTCCTTCAGGAGGGCGGCGAGGCGTTCCTCGTCGAAGCCGGCGGCGAGCGGATCGGGGCCGAGCCG
The DNA here is from genome assembly GCF_020819595.1 of Streptomyces barringtoniae. Taxonomy (GTDB): domain Bacteria; phylum Actinomycetota; class Actinomycetes; order Streptomycetales; family Streptomycetaceae; genus Streptomyces; species Streptomyces barringtoniae. The sequence continues at coordinate 374,208 of NZ_JAJHNP010000005.1, read as the reverse complement.
GGCGATGCCCTCGACCTGCTGCGGATCGCGGACGACGTACACCGCGAGGCGTTTCTGGGTGCCGGCCTCGGTGAGGTCGAAGCCCTCGCCGGTCTCCAGTGCCACGCGCAGCGCGAGCGGGCCCTTGCCCGGCTTCGGCGGGCCGTCCGGCAGCCGGTCCTTCCACTGCAGCCAGCCGGCGCGGGCCAGGTGGGTCACCAGGTGCAGCCCGCTGTCCGCCGCCAGGTCCAGGAACTTGCCGTGCCGGTGCACGGCCGTCACCTCGCCGCCCTCGAAGGCGGTGACGGGAGGGTCGTACGTCTTCAGGACGCTGACGGCGACCGGCAGCACCCGCACCACCCGGCGGCCGACCAGGTGCTCGGTGAGGAAGTCCTTCAGCGCTTCTACCTCGGGCAGTTCCGGCATGGGTCCAGAGTGCCATCCGGCACCGACAATGCCGCGCTTCAGCCGCCCCGGCGGAACTCGCACCACACCGCCTTGCCGCCGCCGCGCGCCTCCACGCCCCACTCGTCGGCGAGCATGTCCACCAGCAGCAGACCCCGGCCGGAGACGCCGTCCTCTCCCGCCTCGCGGCGGCGCGGCAGGGCGCTGGAGGAGTCCTCGACCTCGATGCGCAGTCTGCGGTGACCGCCGTCGAGGGCCCGCAGGGTCACGATCGCGGAGCCCTCGGTGTGCATCAGCGCGTTGGTCATCAGCTCGTCGGCGACCAGTTCGATCTCGTCGGCGCGGTCGCGGTAGCCCCAGGAGCGGACCGCTGCGCGGATCAGGTGCCGGGCCTGGCTGAGCGCCGCCGGGTCGCCGGGTGCCACGTGCTGCTGGAGCCGGCCGCCGGCGGGCGGGGCCTCCGGGGCCCGCCGGCGCAGCAGGAGCAGCGCCACGTCGTCGTCGCCGCCCCGCTCCTCGGCCAGCAGGATCAGCCGGTCGGCGAGCGCACGCACGTCCTCGGGGCCGGCCGCGACGAGCTCCGAGAGACCTCGCATGCCGTCGTCGAGGTCGGCGCCGGGCTTCTCGACGAGCCCGTCGGTGCACAGCAGCAGGGTGTGGCCGGGGTCGAGTTCGAGGGTGGAGACGGGGTACTCCAGCCGGCCGAACTCGGCGGACAGCCCGAGCGGCAGCCCGCCCTCGACCGGCACCCGGTGGCAGCTGCCGTCGCCGTGCCGGATCAGCGGGTCGATGTGCCCGGCGCGGACCGCCTGCACGACTCCGGTGGACAGGTCGGCCTCGGCGTACAGGCAGGTGGCGAAGCGGTCGGTGTCGAGTTCGTGCAGGAAGACGGAGGCGCGGGCCATCACGGCGGCCGGGGTGTGTCCCTCCGCGGCGTAGGCGCGCAGCACGATCCGCAGCTGGCCCATGACGGCCGCCGCGTGGGTGTCGTGGCCCTGGACGTCGCCGATGACCGCGCCGACCCGGCCGCCGGGCAGCGGGATCAGGTCGTACCAGTCGCCGCCGATGTCCCGGCCGAGGGCGCCCGAGGCGGTGCCGGCGCGGTAGCGGACGGCGACGTCGGCGCCGCGGACGCTGGGGATGGTGCGGGGCAGCATGGCCTGCTGCAGGCCCTGGGCGAGGTCCTTCTCCTGCTCGTAGAGCATGGCGCGCTGCAGGCTCTGTGCGACGGTGCTGCCGAGCGCGACCAGGACGGCGCGTTCCTCGGTGGAGAAGCCGCGCCGGTCGCTGTAGAGCAGTCCCATCGCGCCGACCGGGCGGGCCTGGGCGATCAGCGGCAGATAGGCGGCCGAGGTGATGTGCAGGTCGGTGATGTGCGGCCAGAGGATCGGATAGCCCTCGGCGAACTCCTCCGGGGACTCGATGAACCGTGGCAGGAGCGTCCGGACGACCTCGCTCATCGGGTACGGCTCGTCGATCCGGGTGATCCGGGTGCCCGGGACGGACGCTTCGACGGGCCCCTCCGCGACCAGCCGGATGCGTCCGGCCTCCACCAGCCCCATGACCAGGCTGGCCGCGCCGAGATGGCGGATGCCGCGGGTGTCCTTGAGGGCGTCGATGACGTCCTGGACGCTGCGGGCGTGGGCGAGGGCGGCGGAGACGGCCTGGACGACGTTGGTCTGCTGGCGGAACGCCTCGTCCTGGGCGGCCCGCAGGCTGCGCACCTCGCTCTCGGCGAGTTCCTCGGTGGCGTCGCGGACGATGCCGACGACCCGGCGCGGGCGGCCGGTGTCGTCCCGGCGGATGTAGCCCTGGGTGTGGGTCCAGCGGAGCCTGCCGTCACGGCAGCGGATGCGGAAGTAGCCCCCGTAGTTCTCGCTGCCGTCCTTGATGGCCTGGGCGACCATGGCATCTATTCGGGCCACCTCGGGCTGCGGCACCCGGGCGTACAGGGACTCGGGGTGTCCGTCGTACTCCCCGGGCAGCAGGTCGAACACCTCGTGGGCCTGGGCGTCCATGTGGAACAGGCCCGTGTCCAGGTCCCAGTCGAAGCTGCCCATGCGGTTGAGCGCCAGGATCGGATCCGGGTGGGCGGGCCAGTCCTCCGGGAGTGACACGGCACTCGCTCCCCGAACTGCCATGGGCCCACCTTGCCAGGATTCGTCCAATTCTTCGACCTGTTTCTGCGGCCGGCTCCCGGGCGTGGGCGGCCGGTGCAGGAGGGGCTCAGCCGCCGGGGAGGTCGGCGGACGGGTCCGCCGCCGTCGGGCGAGCCGGGGGTGTCGGGGACGCCCGGTGAGCCGGTCCCGTCTCGCCCGGCGGGCCGATCCCGTCCGGCGGGCCCGAGGCGTCGGGCACGCCCGGCGGGCCGATCCCGTCCGGCGGGCCCGAGGCGTCGGGCCCGCCCGGCGGGCCGATCCCGAAGGGCGGGCCGGTCCCGTAGGGCGGGTCGGGGCTGCCGGGGGCTTGCGGAACGGGACCGCCGGAGGGCGAGGTCCGCGGGCCGGCCGTACCGGCGGCCGGGGTGCTCTGTCCGGTCGGGGTGGCGGCCGTGGGCGGAGGGGTTCCCGGCCGGCTGTGCCGTGGACCGGGTGCGGTGGGGTACGGCGGTGCGGTCAACGGGGAGACGGTGTCGGCCGGGTCGCGGCCGCCGTCGGGCGTCGCGGTGGCCCAGGCGGGCGGGGGTACGACCCGGTCGTGGCGTACGTCGGAACCGACGCGGCGTTCGATCCAGGTGCGGGTCTCGGCGTTGACGATCGTGATGCTGGTGACCGCCCGGGGTGCCGGTGTCACCGCGATCACCCGCACCGGACGGTAGCCGGACCAGGCGCTGCCACGCGCCCCGAAGCCGCCGCCGTGGGCCGGCGCGGGTGACCCGAGCGGGTTGCCGCAGGCGCAGCGCAGGCGGGGCATTCCTCGGTTGTCGACGAGGATCGGGGTGCCGGCCTGGAGGACGGCCTGGTAACCGACGACGTTTCCTTGGCGGTAGCCGCGGTCGGTGACCCGGGTGTCGGCGCGCAGCACGACGGGGGTCAGGCCGCGCAGATAGCCGGGCAGGCCGCTCGTGGAGACACCGGCCGCGTGGGCGAAGGCGTCGGCCTTGGCCCGGTCCGCCGTCAGATACCGGATCTGCCGTTCGACGTCGCAGCCGGCGACGCGTGCGGTACCGCCGTAGAGGCCGGGGGTCGCGCCGGACAGGACGCGCATGGCGCCCAGGGGCACGACGACCAGCCCGGCGGGCAGCGCCGGCGGGGAGGACCCGGCGACGGGCGGTCCGGTGGCGGGGGAATCGGCGCTTCCCGCGCCGGACGTCACCGGCGCGAGGACCGTGGACCCGGTGAACGGGTCGGGTCCCTGGACCGCGGCGGGCAGGAGATAGACCTCCTCGGCCATCCGGGCTTCCCTGACGCCGGGGCGGGCGCAGCCGGCGACGAGGAGCGCCATCGAGAGGGCGCAGGCCATGGCAATGGATCCGAGGGGTATCCGCACCGTACACTCCGCATCACTGTGGGTGATTTCACCCCATTGTTTGCATCGTGCCCGTTTGGCTGGCAACTCGGGGGCAGGTCATGATGAAGACGACACGACGGCTCAGCCGCGACGAAGGGCGCGCACGGCCGTGAACTGGTTCACCGCTGCCGACTACTGGCTGACCCGGCTGGTCTTCCAGCGGGCGCTGGCCGCCCTGTACCTGGTGGCGTTCCTCACCGCGGCGCTTCAGTTCCGGGCGCTGCTGGGCGAGCGCGGCATGCTGCCGATCCCCCGCTTCGTGGCACGGATCCCCTTCAGACGGGCGCCGAGCCTGTTCCATCTGCACTACTCCGACCGCTTCTTCGCCGGCTGTGCCTGGGCCGGCTGCGCGGTGTCGGCGGCGCTGCTGGCCGGCGCGGACTCCCTGCTGCCGTTGTGGGCCGGGATCCTGCTGTGGCTGGTTCCGTGGGCCCTGTATCTGTCGATCGTGAACGTGGGCCAGACGTGGTACGCGTTCGGCTGGGAGTCGCTGCTGCTGGAGACGGGCTTCCTGGCCGCGTTCCTCGGCAACGACGAGGTGGCGCCGCCGGTCGTCGTGCTGTTCCTGCTGCGCTGGATCCTGTTCCGGGTGGAGTTCGGCGCCGGGCTGATCAAGATGCGGGGGGACGCGTGCTGGCGGAAGCTGACCTGCCTCGACTACCACCACGAGACGCAGCCCATGCCGGGCCCGCTGAGCTGGTTCTTCCACCATCTGCCGAAGCCGCTGCACCGGGTGGAGGTGGCCGCCAACCACGTGACGCAACTGGTCGTGCCGGTGCTGCTGTTCACACCGCAGCCGATCGCCTCGGCCGCCGCCGCGCTGATGATCGTCACCCAGCTGTGGCTGGTGCTCTCCGGAAACTTCTCCTGGCTGAACTGGATCACCATCGTGCTGGCCGTGTCCGCGCTGCGGCTCCCCGGTTCCGCGCCGTCCGTGCCGGCGGCGCCACTGTGGTACGAGGTCCTGGTGCTCGCGGTCGGCGCGCTGCTGCTCTTCCTGAGCTACCGCCCGGTGGTCAACATGATCTCCCGCCGCCAGGTCATGAACCGCTCCTTCGACCCGCTGCACCTGGTGAACACCTACGGCGCGTTCGGCAGCGTCAGCCGGGTCCGCTACGAGGTGGTGGTCGAGGGCACGCTGGACGACGTACCGCGCGAGGACTCGGAGTGGCGGGAGTACGAGTTCCGCGGCAAGCCCGGTGACACCCGGCACTGGCCCCGCCAGTTCGCCCCCTACCATCTGCGCCTGGACTGGCTGATGTGGTTCGCGGCGCTGTCCCCCGCCTATGCCGGCGACTGGTTCGGCGGGCTGGTGGAGCGGCTGCTGGAGAACGACCGCGACACCCTGCGCCTGCTGCGCCGCTCTCCCTTCCCGCCGGACACCCCGCCCCGGTACGTCCGCGCCCGCCTGTTCCAGTACCGGTACACCACCTGGCGGGAGCTGCGGGCCAGCGGGGCCTGCTGGGAGCGGCGGTACGTCCGGGAGTACATGCCACCGGCGCGGCTGACGGCGGTGGCCGAGCGGTCGTGAGCGGCCGGGCCTCCGACACGCGGCTTCGACCCGCGGGATCGGCCCGATGCTCGGCCTACGGCTCCTTTCGGCTCTCCGAGGGGACCGGGTAGGACCGGGTCCGGTAGCGGCTGCGGAACTCGGCCAGCAACGCCTCGGTCGCCTCGGCCCCGGCGCTCACGGCGGCGTGCACGTCACGGAAGTAGTTCTCGTACCCGGCCGGGGTGAAGAGGCACAGTGCGCGTGCCGGGTCCGGGCCGGCGTTGCGGAAACCGTGCGGGGTGCCGCGGGTGGCGGCGAGCAGGTGCCCGGGGCCTGCCGTCACCTCGCCGTCGCCGGTGTGGAGCGTCAACTCGCCCTCGAGAACGTAGAAGTACTCGTCGTGTCCGTCGTGCACATGGGGCCTGGCACCGATGGTGCCGGGGGCGAGGCTGAACTCCTCGAAGGCGAAGCGTCCGCCCGTGTGCTCGCCGGTGAGCCGGAAGAAGTGCGCGACACCGGCGACGTCGATGTGTTCACCGTCCTCGGGGGCGCGGAGCAGCGGAGCGACGGGAGTGCGCGGCTGGTCATCGGTCATGTCGGCAATTGTGGGGCAGACGTTGCCGAGACGCCCGTCGCCCACGCCGCGCGTCACAGACCGTAGACGGCTGTGGCGGTGCCCTCGAAGAGGGCATGGCGGTCCGCATCGCCGAGGTCCGCGGTCAACTCGGCCATGGCGGTGCACACGTCGCTGTAGGTGGCCGCCAGCGTGCACACCGGCCAGTCGGAGCCGAACATCAGGCGGTCGGGGCCGAAGGCCTCCAGCGCCGTGTCCGTGTACGGCCGTAGGTCGGCCGTCGTCCAGGAGGCGGGGTCGGCCTCGGTGGCCAGGCCGGAGAGTTTGGCGACGGTGTTGGGCAGGGCGGCGAGTGCGCGCAGGGCGGACGCCCAGGGGTCGTGCTCTCCCGCGGCGATCGGCGGTTTGCCCAAGTGGTCGAGGACGAAGGTCAGTTGTGGCAGGGCGTGGGCGACCTCGGCGCAGGCCGGCAGTTGGTGGGGCAGCACCACCAGGTCGTACACGAGCCCGGCCGTCGCCACGGCCGCGAGGCCGCGCTGTACGTCCTTCCGCAGCAGCCACTGCGGGTCCGGCTCGCCCTGGACCTGGTGGCGGATGCCCTTCAGGAAGGACCCGCCGGGCAGTTCGCGCAGCCGGGAGAGTTCGTCGGCGATGTCGGGGCGGGTGAGGTCGGCCCAGCCCACGACCCCGGCGACGAGATCGTGTCCGGCCGCGAGCGCGAGGAACTCGGGCGTCTCCTCGGCGACGGTGACCGTCTGGACGAGGACCGTACGGTCCACTCCCGCCGCGCGGGCCTCCGGCGCCAGATCGGCGAGGGTGAAGTTCCGGCGCAGCGGCCGGAGTCCGGGCCCCTTGATCCAGTCCTGGTCGCGGACGGACAGGTCCCAGACATGGTGGTGGGCGTCGACGGTCACGGCAGCTCCCGGACGTGCTGGGCGCCGGCGCTTGGCAGCTCCCAGACGACGGGCAGCCCGGCGTCCGCACCGTCCCGGGAGTAGTCGTGCACGACGTCGAGCAGCTCGGCCATGCGGGCCTGCCAGGCCACGTTGACCGGCAGGTGCTCCAGTTCGGCGAGCAGGCGGGTGTAGTCCGCGCACTCCAGCAGGTGGAACAGGTCGGTGCCGCTGCGCCAGATGGTCCAGGAGGTGGCACCGGCGGCACGGATGGCGTCGGTGAGCTCCTTCGGGACCTCGCGGTGGGCCGCCTCGTACGCGGCGATCCTGTCGGAGCGGACCTTGGTGTGCAGGGCGACCCTCATGACGGGCCCTCCTCTCGGGGCAGCAGAGCGGACTCCCGCAGCTCGTGCCAGAACTGAGCCGGGACGGCGGACGCGAACTGGTCGGCGCAGTCGTGGACTTCGGGCGCGGAGCGCGGCCCGGGCAGGACGCTGGCGACGGCCGGGTGGGCGGAGGCGAAGGCCAGCGCGGCGGCGCGCAGGGTGGTGCCGTGCCGCTCGGCGACCGCCTTCATGCGCAGGACCCGGTCCAGCAAGCGTGGTGGGACACGGCTGTAGTCGTACGTCGACTCGGGCGTCGGGTCCGCCAGCAGGCCCGAGTTGAAGACGCCGCCGAGGACGACCGACACTCCGTGCTCGGCGGCCGCGGGCAGCAGTTCGGCGCCGGCGCTCTGGTCGAGCAGGGTGTAGCGGCCCGCGCACAGGACCACGTCCACGTCGGTGTCGCGGACGAACCGGGTGAGCATCGCGGTCTGGTTCATGCCGGCGCCGATCGCGCCGACGACGCCTTCGGCGCGCAGCTTCTCCAGGGCCGGGTAGGCCTCGCGGAAGGCCTGCTCGGCGTGGTCGTCGGGGTCGTGCAGATAGACGATGTCGACGCGGTCCAGGCCGAGGCGGTCCAGGCTCGCCTCCAGGGTACGGCGGACGCCGTCGGCGCTGAAGTCCCACACCCTGCGGTGGGCGGCGGGTACGGCGAAGCCGTGCGCCAGGTCGTCGCCGGTGCCGTCGGCGGGTTCGAGGCGGCGGCCGACCTTGGTGGAGACGGTGAACAGGGCGCGGTCGTGGTCGCGCAGGGCGGCGCCGAGCCGGCGTTCGGACAGGCCGAGCCCGTAGTGCGGGGCGGTGTCGAAGTACCGGATGCCGCGCTGCCAAGCGGCCTGTACGGCCCCCCGCGCCTGCTCGTCGTCCACCGGGCGGTAGAGGTTGCCGAGCGTCGCGGCGCCGAAGCCGAGCGGGGTGACCTCGACGCGGCTGCGGCCGAGCCTCGTCACCGGCCCACCGGCCGCAGCCTGAGGCCCTGCATGCCGCCGTCGACGGCGAGGGCGGTGCCGGTGGTGGCGCCGGACAGCGGACTGGCCAAGTAGGCGATGGCGCCGGCGACTTCGGCGGCGGAGACCAGCCGGCCGGTGGGCTGGCGGGCCTCGAGGGCGGCGCGTTCGGCGGCCGGATCCGGGGCCGCGTCCAGCAGCCGTCCGATCCACGGGGTGTCCGCCGTACCGGGGTTGACGCAGTTGACCCGGATGCCCTCACGGACGTGGTCGGCGGCCATGGCGAGGGTCAGGGAGTACACGGCGCCCTTGGTGGCGCTGTACAGGGCGCGCTGGGGCAGTCCGGCGGTGGCCGCGATGGAGCAGGTGTTGACGATCGCGGCGCGGTCCGAGCGGCGCAGGTGCGCAAGGGCGGCGCGGGCGGTGCGGACCATGCCGAGGACGTTGACGTCGAAGACGCGTTGCCACTCGGCGTCGTCGTTGTCCTCGACCGTGCCCTGGGCGCCGATCCCGGCGTTGTTGACCAGGACGTCCAGCCCGCCGAGGTCCTCGGCGGCCCGCTCGACGGCCGCGCGGACCGAGGCGTCGTCGGTGACGTCGGCGCGGTAGGCGAGGAGCGGCTTGTCGACGTCCGCCGGGTCCCGGTCGAGGACGGCGACCCGGGCGCCGCGGGCAGCGAGGAGGTCGGCGGTGGCCCGGCCGATGCCGGACGCGCCGCCGGTCACCAGGGCCCTCAGACCCTCGAAGTCGCTCATGCGGCCTCTCCCTTCCGGGTGTCGGGGTCGGCGGCCCAGTAGGTGCCGCCGGGGAAGGTGTACCGCGCGACGGACTCCGGGCGCAGGGCGGCGGAGAAGCCGGGCGCGGTGGGTGCGGTGTAGTGGCCGTCGTGGATGACGACCGGGGTGACGAAGTGCTCGTGGAGGTGGTCGACGTACTCGATGACCCGGTCCTCGGTGGTGCCCGAGACGGCCAGGTAGTCGAACATCGACAGGTGCTGGACGAGTTCGCACAGGCCGACGCCGCCCGCGTGCGGGCAGACGGGCACGCCGAACTTGGCGGCGAGCAGCAGGATGGCGAGGTTCTCGTTGACGCCGGCGACCCGGGCGGCGTCGATCTGGACGATGTCGAGGGCGCCCGCCTGGAGGAGCTGCTTGAACATGATCCGGTTGTGCACGTGTTCGCCGGTGGCGACCTTCACCGGGGCCACCGCGCGGCGGATCGTGGCGTGGCCGAGGACGTCGTCGGGGCTGGTGGGCTCCTCGATCCAGTACGGGTCGAACTCGGCGAGGGCCTTGGTCCAGCGGATCGCCTCGTCCACGTTCCAGCGCTGGTTGGCGTCGACGGCGAGCCGGATGTCCGGTCCGACGACCGCGCGGGCGACCCGGCAGCGCCGGATGTCGTCGTCGAGGTCGGCGCCGACCTTCAGTTTGATCTGTGTGAAGCCGTCGGCGACGGCCTGCGCGGCGAGCCGGCCGAGCTTGTCGTCGTCGTAGCCGAGCCAGCCCGGGGAGGTGGTGTAGGCGGGGTAGCCGCGCTCCAGCAGCCGCACCCGGCGCTCCCCGGCTCCCTCCCTCCCCCGCCTCAGCAGGTCGAGGGCCTCGGCGGGGGTGAGCGCGTCCGCGATGTACCGGAAGTCGATCTGCCCGACCAGCCACTCGGGTTCGGCGTCGGCGAGCAGTTGCCACAGCGGCTTGCCGGCCCGGCGGGCGGCGAGGTCCCAGACGGCGTTGACGACGGCCCCGACCGCCATGTGCATCACGCCCTTCTCGGGACCGAGCCAGCGCAGCTGGCTGTCGCCGATCAGGTCCCGGAAGAGCGAGCCGGGGTCGGCGCACAGCTCGGCCACGTCGCGGCCGAGCACATGGTCCCGAAGCGCGTCGATCGCGGCGACCTGGACGTCGTTGCCCCGCCCGATGGTGAAGACGAACCCGTGTCCCTCGTGCCCGTCGGCGGCGTCGGTGCGCAGCACGACGCAGGCCGCCGAGTAGTCGGGGTCCGGGTTCATCGCGTCGGAGCCGTCCAGCTCGCGCGAGGTGGGGAAACGGATGTCGTGGGTGTCGACCGCGGTGACGCGGGCGGGGGCCTGGGACACTGAAGTCCTTTCGTTCGTGGGGCACTTGGCGGCGGGTCAGTCCTGGGCGCGGCCCGTCGTCACGCGCGCGATCACGAGGGCGACGAGGATGATCCCGCCGTAGATGGCCTGGATCCAGAACGACGGGACCTGGGCGAGGGTGAGCAGGTTCTGTACGACGCCCAGGAGGAGGACGCCGGTCAGCGCGCCGAACATGGTGCCCTTGCCGCCGTCCAGGCTGATGCCGCCGATCACCGCGGCCGCGAACACCGTGAAGATCATGTTCTGGCCCTGGTTGGCGCTGATCGCACCGACGTAACCGGTCTGCAGCAGTCCGCCGAGCGAGGCGAGGACGCCCGCGACGACGTACACCCCGAGCATGACCCGATCCACCCGGACGCCGGCCGCGCGGGCGGCGTCCGCGTTGCCGCCGATCGCGTACAGGGCGCGGCCGGCGCGGTGGTACTTCAGCACGAACCCGGCGACGGCGAAGGCGACGGCGGCGAGCCACACCGACAGCGGCACGTCGAGGAAGGTGGTGGTGGCCAGGGAGTAGAAGCTGTCGGGCATGCCGAACAGGGTCTTGCCCTTGGTGGCGCCGACCAGCAGGCCGCGCAGCACGATGAGCATCGCGAGCGTCACGATGAACGCGTTGAGCCGGAACTTCACGACGAGGACGCCGTTGAAGGCGCCGATGACCGCGCCGACCACGGGGATCGCGAGCAGGGCGAGTCCGGCCGGGAAGCCGGTGCCCCAGCCGGACTGGCTCGCGGGCAGCACCAGCAGGGCGCCGACGGCCGGTGCGATGCCGACCACCGACTCCAGGGACAGGTCGAACTTGCCGGTGATCAGCACGAGCGACTCGGCGAGCACGACCATCGCGAGTGCGGCGGAGGCACCGAGGATCGAGATCAGGTTCCGCTCGGTCAGGAACGAGTCGTTGACCGCCGCGCCGAGCACCATGAGCAGCAACAGCGCGGGGACGAGTGCGAGTTCACGGGCCCGGCGCAGCAGTACGGTCCTGGCCGACCGGGCGTCCGGGGTCTTCGGGGGCGCGAGCGGCGGGGCGGCCCGGGTGTCAGCCATGGTCAACTCCTTCGATGGAGGCGATCAGCTCGTGGTCGCGCCAGCCGGCCGGGTGCTCGGCGACGACACGGCCGTGGAAGAGGACGAGGACGCGGTCGCAGCGGCGCAGGTCGTCTAGCTCGTCGGAGACGACGAGGATCGCGGTGCCGTCCTCGCGGGCGCTGTCCATGCGGGCGAGCAGTGACTCCTTGGACTTCACGTCGACGCCGGCGGTGGGGTTGATCAGGACCAGCAGGCGCGGGTCGGAGGCGAGGGCGCGGGCCATGACGACCTTCTGTGCGTTGCCGCCGGACAGGTCGGAGACGGGCTGGTCGGGGCCCTCGGCGTGGATGTCGAGGCGTTCGATCAGCTCGGCGGCGAAGCGGCGCCGTGCGTCGGTGGAGACGAATCCGGCCCGGCCCAGCCGGTCCAGCACGCTCAGCGTGGCGTTGTCGCCGATGCTCAGGCCGGACACCAGCCCCTGCTCGTGCCGGTCGCGCGGCACACAGCCGACCCCGGCCCGCAGGGCGGCCCGTACGTCCCCGAACGGCAGTTTCTCGCCGCCGAGTCGGGCGGTTCCGCCGGTCGGGGTGTGCAGCCCGGCGAAGGACTCGGCGAGCTCGGTCTTGCCGCTGCCGCTGGAGCCGGCGAGCCCGACCACCTCGCCACGGCGGACGATGAGGTCGACGCCCTCGTACGCCGGTGAGCTGAGCCCCTGTGCCTCCAGCAGCACGGGGGCGCCGGTCTCGGCTCCCCCGCCGTGTACGGCCTGCTCGGCGACGGACTCCCCGGCCATGGCCTCGACCAGTGCCGCCTTCGGCAGGTCGGCGACGGGTGCGGTGGTGATCCAGCGGGCGTCGCGCAGCACGGTGACCGTCTGGCAGACCTCGTACACCTCCTGGAGATGGTGGGAGATGAACAGGAAGGTGACGCCGGAGTCCTGCAGGGAGCGCATGCGGGCGAACAGCCGCTCGATCTCCCGGTTGTCGAGCTGGGCGGTGGGTTCGTCCAGCACGATGAACCGGGCGCCGAAGCTCAACGCCCGTGCGATCTCCACCATTTGCCGGTCCTCGACCCTGAGGTCGGCGGTGCGCGCCTCGGGGTCGACGCGCACGTCCCAGGTGTCGAGGAGTTCGGCGGCCTGCCGGCGCAGCCGGCGCCAGCTGATGACGCCGCGGCCGGTCGGCTGCCGGTTGAGGAACAGGTTCTCGGCGACCGTCAGCTCCGGCACGACGGTGGGCTTCTGGTAGACGCAGGCGACCCTGCGGCGCCAGGCGTCCCGGTCGCCGAGCGAGGGCGCGGGCTCGCCGTCGAAGCGGACCGTGCCCGCGTCCGGGGCCTGCAGGCCGGTGAGGACGTTCACCAGGGTCGACTTGCCGGCGCCGTTGCGGCCGACCAGGGCGTGGGACTCGCCGGGCAGGACGGTGAGCCGGCCGTCGGCGAGGGCGACGGTGGGGCCGTACCGTTTGACGATGCCCTCGGCTGCTACAAGCGGTGTGCTCATTTGACCGTGTTGCCCCACAGCTTGGGGTCGTCGACGTTGGCCTTGGTGACCAGTGGCGCGGGCAGCTGGTCCTCCAGGATCCCGCCGGGCAGCCTGACGATCACGGAGCCGTGGTCGGTGGGCCCGGTCTTGAACGTCTTACCGGCCATCGCCGCCTTGATGTAGTACAGGCCGTACTTGGCGTAGGCGTCGGCGGGCTGGGAGACCGTGGCGTCGATCTGGCCCTTGCGGATGGCGTCGAACTCCTGCGGGATGCCGTCGTTGGAGACGATCGCGATGTGGCCCTGCTGCCCGGCCGGTTTCAGCATGCCCTTGGACTTCAGGGTCTGCAGGGTCGGCGCGAGGTACACACCGCCCGCCTGCAGGTAGATGCCCTTGATGTCCGGGTTGGCGCCCAGCAGCGTGTCCAGCTTGGCGGCGGCCGTGTCGGACTCCCACTTCGCGGGGATCTCCAGCACCTTGAGCTTCGGGTACTTCTTCTTCACGCAGGACCGGAAGGCCTCGGAGCGGTCGCGGCCGTTGACCGAGGCAAGGTCGCCCATGACCTGTACGACCTTGCCGGTGCTGACGTGCTGTCCGAGGTAGTCGCAGGCCTTCTCGCCGTAGGCCACGTTGTCGGCGCGCACCACCATGGCGACCTTGCCCTTGTCGGGCGCGACGTCCACGGCGACCACGGGCACGCCCTTGCGCTCGGCCTGGTCGAGTCCGGCCTGGATGGCGGCGCTGTCCAGCGGGGCGACGACCAGTCCCTTGACGCCCTGGGTGAGTTCGTTGTCTATGTCGGTGATCTGCTGCGACGGGTCGCTGTTGGAGTTGACCGTCTTCAGCACCTGGACGCCCTCGGACTTGGCCATCTTGGGCACGTAGTCGTTGTACGACTGCCAGAACGGCGAGGTCAGCAGCGGCAGGATGACGCCGACCTTGCCGGTGCCGCCGCTGCCCGCGCTCGCGGTGTCCTTGGTGCTGCCGCAGGCGGCGAGCATGAGCGAGGCGCCGGCGGCCAGAGCCACCGCGCCGATGATCCGGGACCTGCTGCGCTTCCTGACAGTGCTGGCGGGCATCTCGCGGCTCCTCGTCGAGGGTGTTCGAGCAGACGCCGCATATTTATCAGACCAATCAGCCGAGTCAACACCCTCGTGCACGGAAAATTCGAGGATTCCGGGCGTAGTGGTCGGACCACTTGGCTGACTAGACTGCGGCCCACCGGGGGGAAGGAGGAACGGCGTGGACGAGGAAGAGGTGCCGCAGAAGGGCACGGTGACGCAGCGCGCCATCGAGGAGATCAAGGCGATGATCGCCGAGGGCCGGCTGGAGCCCGGCGAGCGGCTGCCCACCGAGCGGGATCTGGCGGCCCGGCTGGGCATCTCCCGCAGTTCGATGCGGGAGGCGATCCGCGCCCTGACCGTGATGGGCGTCCTGGAGGCCCGGCACGGCTCCGGGATCTACGTCACCGCGCTGGAGGCCGGGGACCTGCTGGAGACCTTCGGGGTGGTCGCGGACCTGTCCCGGGGGCCACGCCTGGTGGAACTCCTCGAGGTGCGCCGGATCCTTGAGTCGACGGCGACCGCGCTGGCCGCCGCGCGCATCACCGAGGACCAACTGGCCGCCGTGGGCAAGCACCTGGCGGCGATGAACGCCACCGACGACCCCGAGGAGATCCTCGCCCACGACCTCGCCTTCCACCGCGAGATCGCCGCGGCCGCGGGCAACGAGACCATGGCCGCCATCCTGGAGGGCCTGTCCTCCCGCACCTTCCGCGCCCGCGTCTGGCGCGGCTACCAGGAGGAGGGCGCCTTCGCCCGCACCCGCCGCGAACACGCCGCCATCCACCGCGCCCTCACCGCCCGCGACCCGGAGGCGGCACGCGCGGCGGCAGCGGCCCATGTCGGCGAGGTGGAGGAGTGGCTGCGGGCACAGCTCGGGGGGCAGAGCGGGGGCGGACAGGCCGGCGAGTAGGCGACGCCGGGGTCGGACGGGGCCGGGGAGCGGGTCAGGCCGGGGTCCGGCGGCGGGCGGGGCCGGGACGGCGACCCGCACGACCGGGCCCTGCCGGCCGAGCTGCCGCGCTGCGGGTGTCCGGCCGCGAAGTCGGTCGATGATTCTCTGCGCAAGGAGGTCGCCGCTGCGCCATGAGCATCCGTCCGGCGATCCGGTGCCGCCCGCGTCACCCCGGGGGCTGACGCGGGCGGCACCCGCCTCGGGTCAGCGCCGCAGCCGCAGCGTCATCAGCTGGAACGGCCGCAGTCGTACGGTGATCCGCTCGCCGCCGCGCTCCGGTGGCTCGGTGTCGCCGCCCGGCCGTTCCAGCAGGTCCGTCACCGTGACGTCCGCGACCTCGAAACCGGCCGTGAGGGTCGCCCGGGCCCGGCCGCCGTGGGCCTCGTGGAAGCGGACCACCACGTCTCCGCTGCCGTCGTCGGCGAGTTTGACCGCCGTGATCACGACGGCGTCGTTGTCCACCGCGACCAGCGGCGCGACCTCGTGGGCGCCGGTCAGGTGCCGTTCCGGCAGGTTGATCCGCCAGCCCTCGCGGACCGCGTCGCCGATCGAGGCGCCCGGGACGAGGGCGTGGCGGAAGCGGTGGACGCCCTGGTCGGTCTCGGGGTCGGGGAAGCGCGGGGCGCGCAGGAGGGAGACGCGCACCGTGGTCGTCGTACCGCGGTCGCCGTCGGCGCGTACCGTGCGGGTCACGTCGTGTCCGTACGTCGAGTCGTTGACCACCGCCACGCCCCAGCCGGGCTCCTCCAGGTGGACGAAGCGGTGGTTGCACGCCTCGAACTTGGCGGCCTCCCAGGAGGTGTTGGTGTGCGTGGGGCGGAAGGCGTGCCCGAACTGGGTCTCGGAGGCGTACCGTTCGGCGTGCAGGTCGAGCGGGAAGGCCAGCTTGAGGAACTTCTCCGTCTCGTGCCAGTCGACCTCGGTGTCGATGACCAGCCTCCGCTCGTCCGGCGGCAGCGTCAGCACCTGGGTGACCCGGGAGGCGCCGAAGCTCCGTACGATCCGCACCGACGCGCCGTCTTCGCCGGCCTCGACCGACTCGGCGTCCGTGAGGTCGGTGACGGTGTTGCGGTAGAAGGAGTCGACGTCCCAGGCGTCCCACATGTTCGGGAAGTCCGGGTGGAGTTGGAGCAGGTTGGCGGCCCGGCCGGGGGCGACGGTCTCGCGGCCGGCGTCGAGGTCGTACGCGGAGACGACGAGGCCGTGGGCGTCGATCCCGATGCGGAGCAGGCCGTTGTCCAGGACGTGACCGCCCGAGGTGCGGGGGGTCACGTGCGTTCCCTGCGGCAGGCTCGGCGTCCCGGCACCTCCGGCGGGAACACCGTGCCGGCTGTGCGGTGCCGGGTTGAAGACCAGGTGCCGGGTCCCCTCCCCCGCCAGGGCCCGCTGCGCCGCACCGGTGATCGCCTCCAGCTCTGCGGCGATCCGCTCGTACGTCGCCCGTGCCTCCCGGTGCACCCAGGCGATGGACGAGCCGGGCAGGATGTCGTGGAACTGGTGCAGCAGGACCGTCTTCCAGATCCGGTCCAACTCCTCGTAGGGGTAGGGGAATCCGGTGCGGACGGCCGCGGTGGCCGCCCAGAGTTCGGCCTCCCGCAGCAGGTGTTCGCTGCGCCGGTTGCCCTGCTTGGTCTTCGCCTGGCTGGTGAGGGTGGCGCGGTGCAGTTCGAGGTACAGCTCGCCGACCCAGACGGGCGGCTCGGGGTACTCGGCCTCGGCCTTGGCGAAGAAGGCGCGGGGTGTCTCCCAGACCACGGTGGCCGAGCCCTCGAGGTCGCGCAGCCGGGCCGCCTTGGCGACCATCTCGCGGGTGGTGCCGCCGCCTCCGTCGCCCCAGCCGGTCGGCGCGAGGGAGTGCCGGGCGCGGCCCTTGTCCTTGAAGTTGCGTGCCGCGTGGGCGAGTTCGCGACCCTTCATGGAACAGTTGTAGGTGTCGACGGGCGGGAAGTGCGTGAAGATCCGGGTGCCGTCGATGCCCTCCCACTGGAAGGTGTGGTGCGGGAACTTGTTCGTCTGGGACCAGGAGATCTTCTGCGTGAGCAGCCACTTGGCACCGGCCGCCTTGATGATCTGCGGGAGCCCGGCGGCGAAGCCGAAGGTGTCGGGCAGCCAGGCCTCCTCGTTCTCGATGCCGAACTCGTCCAGGAAGAACCGCTTGCCGTGCACGAACTGACGGGCCATCGCCTCCGAACCCGGCATGTTGGTGTCCGACTCCACCCACATCCCGCCGGCCGGCACGAACCGCCCCTCCGCCACGGCCTTCTTCACCCGTGCCCACACCTCGGGCCGGTGCTCCTTCACCCAGGCCCACTGCTGTGCCTGGGACATGGCGAAGACGAACTCCGGCTCGTCCTCGATCAGCGCGGTCATGTTGGAGGTCGTACGGGCCACCTTGCGCACCGTCTCGCGCAGCGGCCACAGCCAGGCCGAGTCGATGTGCGCGTGCCCGACGGCGCTGATCCGGTGCGCGGACGGTACGGCGGGGGCCGACAGCACACCGGTGAGCTCGGCGCGGGCCCGGCCGGCCGTGCCGTTCACGTCCTGGAGGTCGACGGCGTCCAGGGCCCGCTCGACGGCGCGCAGGACGTCGTGCCGGCGCGCGGAGTCCACGGGCAGCTCGGCCATCAGCTCGCCGAGCACCTCCAGGTCCATGACCAGCTGCCACACCGGCTCGTCGAAGACGGCGAGGTCCATGCGGGTGAGCGTGTACTGCGGCTCGTGCCCGGCGGTTTCCCTGTCGCCGAGCTGGGTGGGCAGGAAGGGGTGGTAGTCGAGGATGACCGGGTTGGAGGCGGCCTCGATGTGCAGGACCACCTCCTCGCCGCCCGCCACCGGGGTGCCGATGCGCACCCACTGGTTGCGGGGGTTGAGGCCCTTCACCGGGGTGCCGTCGGGCCGGTAGACCAGGCCCTCGCACTGGAAGCCGGGCATGTTCTCGTCGAAACCCAGGTCGAGCAGGGCCTCGACGGTCCTCCCGGCCCACGCCTCGGGCACGGTCCCGGACACCCGGAACCAGCTGGTGCCCCAGGGAGCACCCCACCGGGCGCCGACCTGGACGGGCTCCGGCTCGGCGGCGAGTCCCTCCTCGACCGGCACGGGTTCGCCGGGCGCGTGCCACACCGCGACCTGCAGCGGCACGGACTCGGGGTACACGGCGGGGCGGATGCGTTCGTCGAGGACACGCCTGAGGCGGGCTTCCACCAGAGTGCGGTCGTCATGCATGCGGGGTGCTCCCTGCGGGTTCCGGGTGATTGCGGTCGTTACCAGGGGTGGGTGACGGTGACGGGGGTGGAGGTGGTGTAGAGCTCCCCCACGGCACGCAGTTCGAATCGTGCGGCGGTCTCCCCTTGCTCGGGTTGCAGTCCGGTGAGGAAGCAGGCGCGCTGGCAGGTGCCGCCGAGGAAGCGGCGGGTGCCGTCGGGCAGGAGGCGGTGCAGTTCGTAGTGGCGGACGGCGCCGGGGGCGGCGTTCCAGGCGAGCCGGAGGTCGCCGCCGGTCGCGGCGGTGACGCGGGCGCCCGTGGGGGCCTCGGGGGCGGTGGCGGTGTCCCGGACGGCGAGGCCGCCGAGGCGCCAGCGCACCGGGCCCTCGGTGGCGGTGAGCCGGACACCGAGGGCGTGGACAGTGCCGGTGCCGGTGCCGGTCAGCCCGGTGAGCGGAAGTGTCACGGTCTGCCAGCCGTTGACCGACCTCACAGGCCTGCCCCTGTTGATCGAGTTCACAGCCAGATAGGTGTACGGCGGTGTCGCCCCGGCCGCGCTCGGCTCGGCCGTCGCCACCGCCAGCTCGACGTTCACCGCGCCGGCATCGGTCCGGTGCGTGAGCTCGACAACCGTGTTCACACCGACCGGCAGCCGGGTCGCGTACACGTCCACCACGACCGGTTGATCGAGTTCACCGTCCACCAGCACGCTGCTGCCGCCCCGCCAGGCATCGGCGAAGTCGAAGGAGACCGCCGGCCGCTGCCCCGCCGTGCGCACCACCCACCGCCGGGCCGGCAGCCGGTCCTGGAGCCCGAGGTGGTTCCAGGCCGCGTCCGAGGTGACCGCCCCGTCCTCGTACCAGCGCAGCCCGTGCCCCGTGTTGAACACGCTCGCGAACGGCAGCGAGGTCACCGTCGACCGGTCCGCGACCGACACCGCCGGCGCCCGCCACGGGTCACTCGCGTCCGGCCGGGACGGGTCCAGCGAACGCCCCGTCCAGAACCGGTCGTCCGCGGCGTGGAAGTCCTCCGGGGCGCGCTGGCCGGCGGGCAGGTGGTTGCGGGTCCACTCCGGCCGGTAGAAGCCGATCGAGGTGACGTGCGGCTTGCCGGACGGCACGATCGCGTCCCAGTCCACCGGCGTACCGGACCCGTTCGACTCGATGTCGACACCTGCCCACAACTCGTACCGGCTGCGGTTCAGTTGATCCGCTTTCGCCCCCGAGGAGGCGAGCGTGGCCGCGCTCCACCGGAAGTCCACGAACATGTCGTCGGCGGCCTGGAAGAAGGCCTGGTTCTGGCTGTTCAGCGCGCCCTGCCAGCTGACCGTGCCGTTCACCGTCATCGCGTCGTACCAGGTCACCCGCTGTCCGCGCGCCGCCCCGAGCGTCCGCAGCTCCTTGACGAACCCGAGCACGGCCCGGCCGAGTGCCGTGTTCCCGCCGCCCGTCTCGGCGTTCACGAACCAGCCGTCGAAGCCGTGGGCCGCCGCGACCGCGACGAGTTGCGCGGCGAGCGGACAGTGCCCGGAGGCGTCCTTCTGCACGAGGTCCCGGGTCCACTGGAGCTGTCCGCCGTACGCCACCGGTGGCAGGAAGATGTTCCCGAGCACCGGCACGCCGTGCCGGTGGGCCGCGTCCACGATCGGCGCGTTCGGCGCGAGGATCAGGCCCTCCCCGGCCGAGCCGCCCCAGAAGACCAGTTCGTCCAGGTAGGCCCAGTGGGTGAGGGCGTAGTAGTCGGCGGTGGCCGAGCCCTGGGAGGGGTTGGCGGAGGTGGGCCCGAAGGAGACCAGGGCCTGGACGCGGGCCTGGCCGGCGCGGGCGGTGGTGTTCGCCGGGGTCGGGGTGAAGCGGGCGGCGAGCGGCACGGACGCGGCGTTGAAGGCGAGGTCGGGGTCGTCGGCCGCGCGCCAGCTCTTCAGACTGCGCCAGGTGATGCCGGGGCCCGGGCTGCCGGCGGGCAGGGAGTCCGGGTACCAGTAGGAGGCGTACGGCGGGGTCGCCGCGGCTTTGGGGCGGGCGGCCGCGAAGGCGGGCAACGGGAAGAGGCCGGCGGCAGTGCCGGCGATCAGGACGGTACGTCTGCTGGGGTTCACGAGCGGGTTCCTCCATGTGGGGTGGGGAGTACCTGATCGGGAGTGACGACCTCGGTGATGCCGCGCGCGGCGAGGTGGTCCTTGTCGTCCGCGCGGCCGTCGAGGACGGTGGTGGGGCGGGCGCCGTCGGCGACGAGCCGGAAGAAGGCGTCGAAGACGACCCCGCCGGGGGCACAGCGGGAGCGGCGGCCCGGATCGTCGGGTACGACGAGGGCCGTGGTGCGCGGGGCCGGGGCCGGGCGCGGCCGGTGTGCCGCCTCGGCCAGCACGCGGGCGATGTCCTTGGGCCGGCGCTCGTCGGTGAACAGGCCCAGCCCGTATTCGAGTTCGGGGAAGTCGGCGAGGTCGCGCGAGACGTCGTAGGAGCACCACCAGGTGATCCCCCACAGGTCGGGGCAGTCCAGGACGTTTACCGTCGTCGCCTCGGCGAAGGCGGCGGCGTGCTCGGCGGGCACGAGCGGCGCGGGCGCCCCGACCTCCTGGAGCCATACGGGCCGGTGCGGTTCCTTGGCCCAGGCCTTGCTCAGCTCAACCAGGTAGGCGGCGTGGTGCTCGGCCGGCACGGAGGTACGGCCGTGGCGCTGGGCGGTGCCGTTGAACACCCAGGAGTGCACGGCGGTGAGGTCGCCGAGCCGGGCGGAGTGGCCGGGGGTGAAGGGCTGGTCGTCCTGGTACCAGGCGGCGTCGTAGGAGGCGTGCAGATGGAGCCGGCCGGGGGCGCCGTCGGCGCAGGCGGCCAGCATCCGTACGAGCCATCGCTCGGCCTCGTCCGCGGTGATGCGGTCGGGGTCGGGGTGGGGGCCGGCGGCGAACTGGTTGACCTCGTTGCCGACGGTCATGCCGAGGAAGTTCGGCCGGTCGGCGAGGGCGGCGGCGAGGGTGCGCAGATAGGCGGCCTGGCCCTCGACCACGTCCGGGTCGGTGAAGAGGTTGCGCCGGTGCCAGGTGCGGGTCCACGCGGGCAGGAAGTCGAAGCTGCTCAAGTGTCCCTGCAGGCCGTCGGCGTTGACGTCCAGGCCGCGTTCGGCGGCCGCGTCGGCGAGGGCCACGAGCTGCTCGACGGCGCGCGGGCGGATCAGGGTCCGGTTGGGCTGGAAGTAGGGCCACAGCGGGAAGACCCGGATGTGGTCGAGGCCGAGCGCGGCGATCGCGTCGAGGTCGGCGCGCACGGAGTCGAGGTCGAAGTCGAGCCAGTGGTGGAACCACCCGTCGCTCGGGGTGTAGTTGACGCCGAAGCGCACGGCAGGGGGCATGGAGTGTCCTTGTGACGTACGGGTGTTCAGCCCTTGACGGCGCCCTCGCCGACCCCGCGGAAGAAGTACCGCTGCAGGCAGGCGAACAGCGCGATGAGCGGGGCCACGGCGATCACGGTGCCGGCGGCGACGAGGCGTTCGTCGTTGGCGAAGGTGCCGTGCAGGTAGTTCAGGCCGATGGTCAGGGTGAACTTGGACGGGTCGCTGAGCACGATCAGGGGCCACAGGAAGTCGTCCCAGGCGCCCATGAAGGCGAAGATCGCGACGACGGCCAGCGTCCCCTTCACCGAGGGCAGGGCGACCCGCAGGAACCGCTGCCAGACGTCGGCGCCGTCGACGTAGGCCGCCTCCTCGATCTCGTAGGGCAGATTGCGGAAGGCGTTGCGCATCAGCAGCACGTTCATCGCGCCGATCGCACCGGGCAGCACGACCCCGATGAGCGTGTTGTTCAGGCCGAGTTCGCGCATGGTGGTGAACTGGGCGATGACGATGCCCTCGACCGGCACGAGCATGGCCAGCACGAACGCCAGCGTGGTCACGCGCCGGCCGCGGAAGCGCAGCCTGGCCAGGGCGTACCCGGCGAGGGCCGAGCCGACGCAGTTGGTGACGACGTTGGCCGTGGCGACCTTCAGGGAGTTCAGGGCGTAGTCCCAGACGGGGATGGTGTCGGCGACCCGTGTGTAGTTGTGCAGGGTGGGACGGGCGGGCAGGAAGCTCGGCGGCGAGCTGTAGATGTCCTCGGTCGGGCCCTTGAGGGAGGTGGACAGCTGCCACAGGAACGGGCCCACCGTCAGCGCGAGGACGACGAGGAGCAGCAGATAGCGCCAGACCAGTTCGCCGACGTGGATACGGCGGCCGTGTTCGTCGGTGACGCGCGGCTCCTTGCGCACGGTGACCGGCGGCTCGGGCCGTACCTTCTCCAGGACGCTCATGACTCGTCCCTCCGGTCCGCGCGCAGCACGAGCAGCATGAGCGCGACGGTGACGACGAACACGACGACCGAGAGCGCGGAGGCGTAGCCGACGCGGCCGGTCAGGCCGGTGCCGGTGCGCTGGACGAGCATGACGAGGGTGGTGTCCTCGCCGGCCGGGCCGCCGCTCGGGCCGGCCATCAGGTAGACCTCGGAGAACACCTTGAAGGCGGCGACCGAGGAGAGCGCGGCGACCAGCACCATGGTCGAGCGGACGGCGGGCACGGTGACCGACAGGAAGCGGCGCACCGGGCCCGCGCCGTCCACGGCGGCGGCCTCGTGCAGTTCGCGCGGCACGTTCGCCAGCGCCGCCAGATAGATGATCATGTAGTAGCCGAGGCCCTTCCACACCGTGACGGCCATCGCGCTCAGCAGGAGCAGCCACTGGTCGCTGAGGAACCCGACCCGGCCGATCCCGACCGTCTCCAACAGCGAGTTGACCAGGCCGCGTTCGTCCAGCAGCCACACCCAGATCAGCCCGACCACCACGATCGAGGCGACGACCGGGGTGTAGAAGGCGGAGCGGAAGAAGGTGATGCCGGGGATGTTCTTCTGCACCAGCAGCGCCAGCAGCAGCGGCAGGATCACCAGGGCGGGTACGACCCCGAGGATGTACAGGGTGCTGTTGCGCAGGCCGGTCCAGAACATGTCGTCGTGGAGCAGCTCGCGGAAGTTGGCGAGGTCCACGAAGTGGCCCGGCAGCAGGGTGCGGCGGTCGGTGAAGGAGTTCACCAGGGTGGAGACGAACGGGTAGAGCACGAAGGCGCCGGTGACGAGCAGCCCGGGTGCGGCGAACAGCCAGGGGCTGAACGGAAGCTGGCGCCTGATGCGGACAGGCGTGGCCATGGCCGGTCAGCCCTGCTGCAGGAGGCGGTTGGCGGCGTTGACAGCGTTGTCGAGAGCCTGCTTGGGACTCTCCTTGCCCTGGAGCGCCTTGGCCACCTCGTTGCGCAGTGCGGTCTTCATCTGGTCGCTGAACAGCACGGGTGTGTAATTGACCGCGCCCTTCAGGGACTTGGCGGCGGCGATGCGCACCCGGGTCTCGTCGGTGCCGTCCTCCTTGGTGAAGTACGGGTCGTTCAGGGAGCCGGCGGTGCTGGGGAAGATGGCGACCTTCTTGGCGAAGGACATCTGGTTCTGCGCGTCGGTGACGAAGTGGGCGAAGGCGACGGCGGCCGGGGTGTGCTTGGTGCGGGAGTTGACCATCACGCCCATCACGTACATGTTGACGTGTCCGGTGCTGGTGATCTGGTCGGTGATGCCGATGTTCCTGTAGAGGGTCGGCGCGTTCTTCTTGAAGTTGTCGAGGTCGAGGGCGCTGCCTGGGTTCATGGCGACGGCGCCGGTGAGGAACTTCTTGCCGGAGGACTCCGGGGTGGCGGTCAGGGCCTGCGGGTCGAGCGCCTTGGCGTCGTACAACTCCTTGTACTTGGTGAGGAGTGCGACTCCCTTGGTGTCGTTGAAGGCGAAGGCCGTGCCCTGCTTGTTCATCAGGGTGACGCCGTAGCGGCCGAAGTCCTCGATGGTGGGCACGTTGGCGAGGGTGGCGACCTTGCCGCCGCTCTTCCTCGCCATCTGCAGGGCGTCGGCGAAGAGTTCGTCGTACGTCTTCGGCGGCTGGTCGGGGTCGATCCCGGCCTTTCGGAAGAGGGCCTTGTTGTAGAAGAGCGGGCCGGTGTTCAGGTACCAGGGGAAGGCGTACGTACCGCTCATGCCCGGCACCTGGTGGCTGGCCCAGGCCCCGTCCAGGTACTCGGGCTTGTACTTGCCGGCCGCCTTGTCGAGGTCGAGCGCGAGGCCCGCCCTGGCGAGCGGGGCGACCAGGTCCGGGGAGACGTTGACGACGTCGGGCAGGGTGCCGCCGCCGGCGTCCGCGCTGAGCTTGTCGGGATAACCCTCGGCCGGCTGGTCGATCCACTTCACGTGCGTGCCGGGGTACTTCTTCTCGAAGTCGGCTATGAGACCGTCGAAGTACGACTTGAAGTTCGCGCGCAGATTCCAGGTCTGGAAGGTGATGTCGCCCTCGACCTTGCCGGAGGCGTCGGCCGAGCCGCCGCCGTCGCCTCCCGAGCCGCAGGCGCTCAGCGGCAGGACGAGGGCGACGGCAGCGGCGGCGAGGGCTCTGCGAGAGATGGGCACGGGACACGGCTCCCTTGCGACTGTCGGGCGGTGGGGTGGCGCGAGAGACCTTGCCCGCGCCGTTCGAGGAAAGTCAATGCATTCCACCCAACTAAAGAAATCAGCCCTTCATCAGTGCAGGTCAGAGACGTTTGGCCGAGAGCTTGCGGTCAATTGCTAATGCGCTTTAGGGTCTTGACACTCAAGCGCATTAGCGAGCACTGTCAGGAAGGGGGAGACGTGCCGACCAAACGGTCACCCGCACGCCGGCCCACGATGAAGGACATCGCCCGGCGGGCCGGCGTCTCCGAGAGCGCCGTCTCCTTCGCGCTCAACGACCGCCCCGGCGTCTCCGAGGCCACCCGGGCGCGTGTCCGCCGGGTCGCCGAGCAGCTCGGCTGGCGCCCCAGCACGGCCGCCCGCGCGCTGTCCGGCGAGGGTGCGGCCACGGTCGGTTTCGTCCTGGCCCGCCCCGCGCACACCCTGGGCGTCGACTCCTTCTTCCTCCAGCTCGTCTCCGGCATCCAGGAGGTGCTGGCCGAGCGGCACCTGGGCCTGCTCTTCCAGGTCGCGGAGGACGTGAGCGAGGAGTGCGCGGTGTACCGGCGCTGGTGGGCGGAGCACCGGGTGGACGGAGTGCTGGTGGCCGACCCCCGCGCCGACGACCCGCGCCCCGGCCTGCTGGACGAACTCGGCCTGCCCGCCGTGGTGATCGGCGGCGCACCCGACGTACGGCACCCAGGCCTGTCCACGGTCTGGGCGGACGACGCCGGGGCGATGGCCTCCGTGGTGGACGAGCTGACGGCGCTCGGCCATCACCGGATCGTGCACATCGCGGGACTGCCCGAACTGGCCCACACCCAGCGCCGTGTCGCCACGCTGCGCGCGGAGGCGGAGCGGCGCCGGCTCGCCGAGGTCCGCTCGGTCACCACCGACTACTCCGACGCGCAGGGCGCCGCCGTCACCCGCCGCGTCCTCGGCGACTCACCCGTTCCGACGGCCCTCATCTACGACAACGACGTGATGGCCGTGGCCGGCCTGGCCGCCGCCGCCGAACTCGGCTTCCGGGTACCGCAGGACGTGTCGGTGGTCTCCTGGGAGGACTCGGCCCTGTGCCGCATGGTCAGCCCCCGGCTGTCCGCCCTCTCCCGGGACAGCGCGGAGTTCGGCCGCACGGCGGCACGCGAGCTGCTGGCCCTGCTGGACGGCGACTCCGCCCGCTCGGTGGGGGTGCCGGTGCCACGGCTGACGGGGCGGGGCAGTACGGGACCCGTACCGGGCAACGCGCCGACGGGACGGGCTTCTTGAGCCACCGGCCCGCCACGACGATGAGCCGTCCGGCTGACGCTGTCACGGGGAAGGTGCCAAGGCCGCCGCCCCGCTCGCCGAAGACCGCCTACGCCGGGGACGGACTGGACGTGGGCAACGAGGCGGTGGCCGCCTACCGCAGGGTCCTGGAGTCCGAACCGGCGCAGCCCCCGCACCGCGTCCGGGCGGCACGGGGACGCGCGGCGTACCGCCCGGTCCGCGACCTGGCCGGGGAAGCCCCGAGGACGGTGCCGGCGGGCACCTCCGCCCCCGTCCCCGCCCGCGTCGAGGCCGCCCGGACCCTGCTCGGGTTCGCCCGCTCAAGCCCGCCAGTTCACCTTGAACACCCACACGTACCGTCCCGCGTTCCGCGCGGCCTCCGGTACGTCGATGACCAGTGAACCGTTCGTGACGGTCCAGGTCAGGGGCCGGTCGTAGCCGAGCATGGTCACCTCGTCCCCCGCCCGTACCGGCACCGGTGCCTCGACGATCAGCTTCGCGCCCGGGCGGGCCAGCGAGTGGACGTAGAACGCCTCGTCCGGGCGGACCGTGAAGCGCAGGTCCTCCCCGAGCTGGGCCGTACGGGACCAGTACGTGGTGTCGTACACCGCCTCCCCGTTGACCTTGAGCCACTCCCCCGTCTCCCGCAGCCGGGTCTGCATGATCTCCGGAATGGTGCCGTCGGCGCGCGGGCCGATGTCGAGGAGGAAGTTGCCGTTCTTGGAGACGATGTCGACGAGGCTGTGCACGACCTCCTCGGCCGTCATGTAGGCGTCGTCCGGGGTGGCCCGGTTGTAGCCGTAGGAGCGGGGGTCGAGGCCCCGGCTCGCCTCCCACTTGGCGACGACCGTGTTGGCGTACGTCGTGTACTCGGGCGTCGTGAAGTCGTGGAATGCGATGCCGGAGCGGTCGTTGACGGTCACGTCGATCGGCCGGGCGCGGTTCTTGGCGTGGTTGAAGTACTCGGCGAGGACGTGGACGCTGTCGTTGTCGCCGCCGATGTCGCACCAGATGATCTCCGGGTCGTAGCCGTGGATCAGTTCGAGCATCTGCGGGGCCTGATAGTCCCTCACATAGTCCTTGCCCGCGGTGTATCCCGTGTACGGGACCGGCTGCAGGGTGTACGGATTGCGCGGGGCGTGGCCCATCCAGGGGTGGTCGGGGTTGAACCACTCGGGCATCGAGAAGTACAGGCCGCGGTGGAGTTCGGGGGCGTGGCGGCGGCTCGCGTCGAAGAGTTCCCGCACCAGGTCCCGCTTCGGGCCCATCTTCGCCGCGTTGCGGTCGGAGACCTTGGTGTCCCACAGGGCGAAGCCCTCGTGGTGCTTGGAGGTCAGGACGTGGTACTGGGCGCCGGCGTCGCGGAACAGCTCCACCCAGGCGCGCGGGTCGAAACGCTCGGCGGTGAAGCGGGGGATGAAGTCGTCGTAGGCGAAGTCCTCGCCGTAGGTGGTGCGGTGGTAGGCGTACGTGGGGTTGGCCGGGTCCTGTATCTGGTCCCAGTACCACTCGGCGTACTGCACGCCGACCGGCGCCCACGCGGGCACCGAGTAGACGCCCCAGTGGATGAAGATGCCGAACTTGGCGCCCTGGAACCAGTACGGCGCCTGGTGGCCCGAGAGGGAGGCCCCGGTCGGCTGGTAGTCGGCGATTCCGAGCATCAACTCCGCCTGCCGCAAGGCGACTTGGGCGCCACGGCCGCGGACTGTCACCGTGCCGCCCTGGCGGGTCCCGGGTGCGGTGCCCGTGCGGTTGCGGATGCCGACCCGGACGCGGGCCTGTTCACCGGGGTCGAGACGGCGGACGCGGGCGGGCTCGACGGTGCGGGCGCCGGCGACCTCGACGCGTACGGACACGTCGTCGCCGGACAGGATCGGGACGGTGCCCGCGTTGACCACGGTGGCCTCGACGCTCTGGGCACCGGTCGCGTCCATGAGGGAGTTGGTGGAGTGCGCCTCACGCAGGGCCAACGCCCGCCCCTGGGCGACGGGTTGCAGGGAGAGCGCGAAGACGTGCAGGGAGGTCTTGTTCGCCGCGGCCGGGTTGGTCACGGGCAGGGTGACGGCGACCGCCTCGCGCCGCGGGTCGGTCCACACCTCCGACGTCCCGATCCCCACACCGTGCTCGTCCTTGGTGCCATCCGGTTTGTAGCGGTACGGCGCCGAGAGCGGGCCGCCCGCCGAGTACCAGTCGGCACCGCTCAGGCCGGCGGTGGTGGTGGAGCCGTCGGCGTAGTGGACGGTGGCCGTGCCGGTGGCGTTGCCGTAGCTGCCGGCGGTCAGGAAGACGGCCGACAGGTAGCGGCCCGGGGGCAGTTCGATGCGCTGGCCGAGGGCGACGACGTTGTTGTGGGCGCCTGCCGCCGCCCCGGGGAAGTCGAAGGGGACGCCGTCGACCTCGACGCGGCCCGCGGGCAGTTCCTCCCCCGGGAACGTGTAGCCGGAGCCGTCGAAGTCGCCGCCGCGCGCGGAGGCCGTGTCGATGCCGTCGTTGTCGTAGAGGGCGTCGAGCGGGACGGGCACCGGGTCGGGGACGGCGGCCCAGGGGCCCTGCTGTCCGGCGGCCCGAGCGGGTGTGGTGAGGGTGAGCGGCAGGGCGGCCGCGGCGGTCACACCGACTGCCGCGCCCAGGACCGTACGTCTGGGACACGTGCTCATGAGCGGCTCCCACGAACTCCGATTCATCGGACCTCTTGATGATTGTGTGGCGCCGACCAGCCTGTCAACGGGGCTGCACGGTAAGGAACTTGCCCCATTGATCGGATGACAAGCGGGTTGCCGGGAGCGAGCTCTCGACGTACCGCGCCCGACCAGGCACAGTTCTCCCTGCGCCGTGATTCGTACCAGCGAGTAGCCGACGGCCGAGCGAGACCGAGCGAGGAGTGCCCGTGGGTGACTGGGCCGGGCGGAGTGCCGCCGAGATTGCCGCCGCCGTACGCGGGAAGCGGGTGACGCCCCGGGAGGTGGCGGCCGAGCATCTCGCGCGGATCGAGCGGCTCGACGGCCGGATCGGGGCGTTCCGGAAGGTGCGGGCCGAGGCGGCGCTCGCCGAGGCCGACGAGGTGGCCTCCCGCGCCGAGCTGCCCGAACTGCCGCTCGCGGGCGTGCCGGTGGCCGTGAAGGACAACCTGGCGGTGCGCGGCGAGTCCCACCGTGACGGCTCCGCCGCCACCCCCGACACCCCGGCCGCCGAAGATCATGTCACGGTGGCCCGGCTGCGGGCGGCCGGCGCGGTGGTCGTGGGCCTGACGAACGTGCCGGAGCTGTGTGTGTTCGGCACGACGGAGGGCGTGTTCGGCACCGCCCGCAACCCCTGGGACACCTCCCGCACGGCGGGCGGCTCCTCCGGCGGCAGCGCGGCCGCGGTGGCCGCGGGCCTGGTCCCGATCGCGCTCGGCAACGACGGGATGGGGTCGCTGCGCATCCCGGCCGCGAACTGCGGCCTGGTCACGCTGAAGCCGGGGCACGGCCTGGTGCCGGCGGGGATCGGCAACGGCGACTGGTTCGGCATGTCGGAGAACGGCCCGCTGGCCACGACGGTCGAGGATCTGCGGCTGATGCTGGGCGTCCTGGCGGGCGCGGAGGTCCCGGGTGCGGCGGAGCCCCCGCGCCGGCGGATCGCCGCCGCCGTGCGCAGTCCGCTCGCCGGGGTGAGTGTGAGCAGACCGTATACGACCGCGGTCCGCGAGGCCGCCGGGGTGCTCACGCGGGCCGGGCACCGGGTGCGGCGGGCCGAGCCGCCGTATCCCCTGTCGCTGGGAGTGACCGCGCTGCGGCACTGGACGGCCGGGACCGCGGTGGACGCCGAGGGCCTGGACCGGGCGCTGCTGGCCCGGCGGACCCGGGTGCACGCGGCGATCGGCCGGCGGTTCGTCGGCCCGGTGCGCACCGGGGACAGCCGTGAGCGCCTGCGCGCGCGGCTGACCCCCTTCTTCACCGAGTACGACGTCCTGCTCACCCCGGCCCTGGCCCGGCGCTCCCCCGAGGCCGGCCCGTGGCACGAACGCGGCTGGCTGCGCAACGTCCTCGCCAACACCGCGTACTCCCCGTTCACCCCGCCCTGGAACCTGACCGGCTGGCCCGCGATGTCGGTCCCGTTCGGCACCCTTCCCTCGGGCGCCCCCTGTGCCGTGCAGCTCGTGGGCCGGCCGGGTTCGGAAGCCGTGCTGCTGGAGCTGGCGGAGGAACTGCAGACGCTGTGCCCGTGGCCGCGGACGGCGCCGGTGGCCGGTTCCTGAGTCCCGGCCGCGCCGGTTCGAGGCCTATTCGAGCGACCGGTACATGATGTGCAGGCCCACCCTGCCGTGCCGGGGGTGGTCGTAGGCCCCCGGGACGGTGCCGAGGACGGTGAAGCCCAGGGAGGTCCACAGGGCGACGGCGGGGTTCGTCTCGACGACGGCGTTGAAGACCATCGCGCGGTAGCCCTGGGCCCTGGCCTCGGCCAGGACGTGTTCGGCCAGGGCACGGCCGATGCCCTCGCCCGTGCGGTCGGGGTCGACCATGAAGCCGGCGTTGGCGACGCGGGCGGCGGGACCGCCGTAGTTGGGGGTGAGGTAGGCCGAGCCGACCACGGCTCCGGTCGCGTCCTCGGCGACGTAGACCCGCTTGGCGGGGTTCATCCAGAGTGCGCGGGCGTCGCCCTCGGAGGTCTCGGGATCCCAGGCGTAGGTTTCGGCGGCGGCGACGATCCGGTGCCAGAAGGGCCAGATCCGCGGCCAGTCGTCGGCCACGGCTTCTCTGATCAGCATGGGCGTGAGTCTGTCAGGTCACGCCCATGTGTGCGGCGGTCGTGAGGGGTCCGGCCCGAGGGTCAGTCCACGCTGGGCAGGATGTGGGGTTCGGCGAGGTCGTCCTCGTAGCCCGCCAGGCGGATCGGGGCGGACCGGGCCCACACGTCGAGGCTGCCGAGCTCTCCAGGCCGCCGGCCCACGCGTTCCGTGCGTTCCTTGGGACGCTGATCGCGATTCGTCTTCTCCGGTGTCACCGCGCACTCCTTATGTGTCGGTTCACCCTCGGGGGGCCTGCCGGACAGCTTGCGCTCCGGCACTCGGCGCCCGCTCGGGTCTGGTTGGAAGGCCAGTTCGGACGCGGTGGCGCCGGTACGGACGTGTGGGTCTGGGTGGGACCCGGTACTGCTGTCCGTCCCCTCCAGATTACCCAAATGAGCGGGCTTGCGCTCGATCGGGAGTGCAAACAAGGTGTAACTATCAGAAGTCGTTTCGCCCCCCAATACCTCCTAATATGCGGCCATTTACCTTGCGGCGCATCACCCGGCCGTCGGGCGAATCACCCACTCGGCCTACTTGCGGCTCAGTTCAGGTGCCGTTGGCCGGGGCGCAAGGTCGCCATGATCTGCTGATGAGCGGGAACGGCTGTCTCGCGGAAGGACTGACGCATGGAGCTGCGCAGCGTCGAGGAGCTGATGGATCTGCTGTACGCCGGCCGGCACCAGCACGCGCTGAGAACCGCCGCGCTGCTGCGCCGCAGCCGCCCCGCCGACAAGGAGCTCCAGGTGGCGGGGCTGGTGCGCGGCATCGGGCCGGTGCTGTGCCCGGGTGACGAGAGGGGCCGGGCGCTCGGCGCGGCCGAGGCGGTGCGCTCCCTGCTCGGGGATCGGGTGTTCCGGTTGGTGCGCGGGGACGCGGGCCCGGCCGACGACGATGTGCTGCGATTGCGCCAGGCCGACGAGGAGAGCCGTACGGCGGGATTCGACGCGGGCGTCCTGGAGGACTGGCGCACGGTGCTGGAGCTGGTCGCGGCCCGGCATTCCCGGCTCGGCGCCGTGGACTGACACCCGAGGCGCGGGTCTCGCAGGTGGCTGACCGCCCGCCGGTGGATCACCACCATGAAGAACGCATCACCCGCGCACTGTCACCACTTGCCCGGCGCGTAGTCCTTCAGGAAGACGCCGTACAGGTCCTCGCCCGCCTCGCCGCGCACGATCGGGTCGTAGACGCGGGCGGCGCCGTCGACCAGGTCGAGGGGGGCGTGGAAACCGGCCTCGGCGAGGCGCAGCTTGTCGTAGTGCGGGCGCTCGTCGGTGATCCAGCCGGTGTCGACCGAGGTCATGAGGATGCCGTCCGCCTCGAACATCTCCTCGGCGCTGGTCCGCGTCACCATGTTCATGGCCGCCTTCGCGGCGTTGGTGTTCGGGTGCCCGGCGCCCTTGTAGCCGCGGCTGAAGACGCCTTCCATCGCCGAGACGTTCACGACGTACGCACGCCCGCTGGCCGCCTTCCTCGCGGCGTCGGCCATGGCCGGGCGCAGGGCGCTGATCAGGATGAACGGCGACGTGTAGTTGCACAGCTGGGTCTCGAGCAGCTCGACCGGCGAGATCTGGTCGATGGTCTGCACCCAGGTGTTGGTGTCGACGACGTCCGGGACGAGGCCGCCGGCGTCGATGGCGGTGCCGTCGAGGTGCCTGGCGACACTGGCGTTGCCGGCGACCAGGGCGAGGTCGGCGACCTTCTGGGCGTCCAGGCCGCCGGCGCCGACGGGCAGCGCGGCGATGCCGTCGACGGCACCGGAGTTGAAGGCGCCGATGACGTGGTGGGCGGGGAGTTCACCGGCGGGCAGCGGGGCGCTCTCGCCCTCGACCAGGGCCGCGTACGCGGAGGGCAGGCGGCGTACGGTCTGGGTCGCGTTGTTGATCAGGATGTCGAGCGGGCCCGCCTCGGCGACCTGCTCGGCGAGGGCCACGGCCTGGGCGGGGTCGCGCAGGTCGATGCCGACGACCTCCAGCCGGTGGATCCAGTCCGCCGAGTCCTCCATGGCCTTGAAACGGCGGATGGCGTCCTTCGGGAACCGGGTGGTGATCGTCGTGTGCGCGCCGTCGCGCAGCAGCCGCAGGGCGATGTACATGCCGATCTTGGCGCGGCCGCCGGTGAGCAGGGCGCGCTTGCCGGCGAGGTCGGCGCGGGCGTCCCGCTTGGCGCGGTTCGTGCGGGCGCAGTCCGGACAGAGCTGGTGGTAGAAGTAGTCGACCTCGACGTAGCGGGTCTTGCAGGTGTAGCAGGAGCGGGGGCGCTGGAGTATGCCGGCGATCCTGCCCGCCTCGACCTTGGAGGAGGGCAGGATGCCCTCGGTCTCGTCGTCGATGCGCTCGGCGGAGCCGGTGGCGGTGGCCTCGGTGACGGCGCGGTCGTGTGCGGTCTTGGCGGCGCGGCGTTCCTGGCGGCGGCGCTGCTTGACCGTACGGTAGATGTGCGAAGTGGCCCGGCGGACCTTGATCGCGTCCGGGTGGTCGACCTCGAGCTTGTCGAGTTCCTCCAGCACGCTGAGGCAGACGGCCAGCCGCTCCGGGTCGATACCGGGGCCGTAGACCCCTTCCTCCATGGCCATGGAGGCCATGGAGCCGTCCTCTGTCACCGTCATCGCGCTGCCGCTTCCCTGGTCACCCGCGCAGCGCTCCGACTCGCGCCCGCTTTCGAACGGGGAATTTTACGGAGCGCACCGCCCCACCGCCAAACCCGCACGAACGGGCCCGGCCGCCGACGGCGCATCCGCACCGCGGGGCCGCCCGCACCCGGCGGCGAAAGCCGCACGGGTGCGGGCGGGAACCCCGTCCCGGCCGGAGGCCGGATCAGACGTCGCAGGCCGCCAGCAGCGTCGACACCTCGGCCGACACCGCGTGAGCGAACCGGTCGAGGTCCGGCACGGCCTGTGCATCGGCGACCAGCCCGTAGTGGACACGGCCGCGATAGGTGGAGATGGCCACCGCCAGCGACTGCCCCGGTGCGAGCGGCGCCAGCGGGTACACCTCGCTCAGCTCGTGCCCCCCGAGCCGCAGCCCCAGCCCCGGCAGCGGCACGCTGGTGACGAGGATGTCGAACCACAGCCGGGCCGCCTGCCCGACGAGCGGCCCGCCGAGCCGGTGGCCGAGGGCCGGTACGTGATCGGCGAGCAGCGCCACCGCACCCGCGCCCCGGTTCGGCCCCGCGTCCTTGTTGCGGAGCATCGCGGTGCGCACGGTACCGAGCCGGCCGAGCGGATCCGACTCGTCCACCGGGAGCCGTATCAGATAGCCGGAGAGCCGGTTGCCCTGTGGGTGCGCGGTGCGCGGGCGGCGCCGGGAGACGGGGATGAGCGCGCGGGGCGCCACGCCCTTCGTGCAGTCGCCGCGTTCCTCCAGCCAGCGGCGCAGGGCCCCGGCGACGACGGCGATCAGCACGTCGTTGACGGTGCCGCCGGCGGTCTTGCGCACACGGTGCACGTCGTCGATGTCGAAGACGACCCCGGCGGTGCGGCGGGTGCCGGTCGGGGCGGAGGTGAGCGCGGAGACGGGCCGCATGCCGAGGGTGGACCGGGCGAGGGAGGCACCGATGTCCAGGGCCCGGCCCACGTCGGACAGCGCACCCTTGACCAGCCCGGGGACGAGCCCCGGCAGCTTGCGCACGTCGGACAGCAGCCCGCGCGGCGGCTCGATGGCGCGCGGCGCCCGCTCGGGCAGGTCCACCGGGTCGAGGACGCCGGCGGCGAGCTTCAGCGCGCGCAGCCCGTCGGCGAGGGCGTGGTGGAACTTGAACAGCACGGCGAAGGACATCCCGTCCTCGCCGGGCAGCACATGCGCCTCCCACGGCGGCCGGCCCCGCTCCAGCGGGCGCTCCATGAGCCGGCCGGCGACGGCGTGGAAGTCCGGGGTCGGGGCGTGCAGCCGTACGTGGTTCAGCGGGTCGAAGTCCGGGTCGGGCTCCCGGGTGGCGCTGCCGAAGGCGAGCGGCTGCCACACGTCACGGATGCGCAGGCGCAGCCCGGGCACGGCGGCGGCGCGGGCGGCGAGCAGGTCGGCGGCATGGGCACCGGCGGTGGGCGAGTGCGCGCCGAAGACACCGAGCGCGCCGAGGTGCATCGGATGCCGGTCGGACTCGATGTTCCAGAACGCCAGGTCCAGGGGTGCGAGCAGGTCGGAAGTCAAGGGCTTGCCTCACGCGTCGACGACGGGCGGATCTGAAGTCACTCGCAGTCAATCTCTGCCGCCCGATTACGGTCAAGTACGATCAGGCTACGCTCAGTTAACAGCAGATTAAGTCCCGCCTCCTCCGAAAGAGACGGGACGCAGGTGGAACGTGAGGTCACTTCAGCACGGGTTGCGCCGAGCCGGGTGACGTACCCCACTCAGACGGGCGCGGGCCGACCGTGAACGCGAGCGAGCGCAGGGAGCGCAGCGCACCCGTCGTCAGATAGGTCTGGCCATGGCGGTTTCCGTCCGTGCGGACGGTCTGGATGTAGCGGTCGGTGGCGGAGGTGCCGGGCGCGGCGACGGTCAGCCGGCCGCCCGGCCAGTAGCGGCGGTCCAGGGTGAGGTCGACGCGGTCGAAGACCGGCGTGGACAGGCCCCAGGTGCCGTAGCCGGGCTGGATCGGGAACAGCCCGATGGACGACAGCACGTTCCAGGCGGACATCGTGCCCAGGTCGTCGTTGCCGGTGATGCCGGTGGGCCCGTCGGTGAAGAGGGTCAGGGCGGCGTGCACCACGTCGGTGGTCTTCCACGGCTGACCGGTGGCCAGGTAGGTGTACGGCGCGATGAGGTCGGGCTCGTTCATCGGGTTGTACTTGTCGGCGTTGTAGTACGCGTACGCGTCGCCGTGCACCCACACCTCGCGGGCCGTCTTCGCCGGGTCGGCGAGCAGCCGGTCGTAGGCGAAGAACGCGTCCAGCCGGTCGTTGGCCGCGCGCTCGCCGCCGATGAGCCGCACCATGCCGGGCACGTCCTGCGGCACGAGCCACTGGTACTGCCAGGCGGTGCCCTCGTGGAAGCCGGTGCCGAGCGCCGGGTCGGCCGAGCCGGTGAAGGCGCCGGAGGCGTCGCGGGCCCGGAAGAAGCCGGTCGTCGGGTCGAAGATGTTCCGGTAGTTCTGCGCCCGTGCCGCGTAGCGGGCGGCGTCGGCGTCGTGGCCGAGGCCGCGCGCCATCTGGGCCAGCATGGCGTCGGCCAGGGCGTACTCCAGCGTGACGGAGGCACCGTGGTGGTAGTCGGAGTCGCCCATCTTGGCGTACGGCCGGTCCTTGTCGAACGGGGCGAAGCCGTGCGCGAGGTACTCGGCGTTGGCCTCCCGGCCGATGCCCGGATACACGACCGGAGGAACGCCGTCGGCGTTCTTCTTCAGCGCGCGGTAGACCCGCTCCTCGAAGCCCTTGAGCAGCCCCGTCTGGTAGGCCGTGGTCAGGAACGGGGTGACCGGGTCGCCGCTCATGACGTTCGTCTCGACCGGGCCGTAGCCCCACTTGGGCAGCCAGCCGCCGTCCTCGTCGACCGCGAGGACCGAGCGGGCCATGTCCCGCGCCTCGCGCGGGGCGAGGAGCGCGAGGAGCTGGGCCTGGGTGCGGTAGGTGTCCCACAGCGACCAGTTCTGGTAGTACGTGAAGCCCCGGGCCCGGTGGACACGGCGGTCCCAGCCGAAGTAGCGGCCGTCGGCGTCGCTGCCGACGTTCGGCGCGAGGAAGGACCGGTACAGCGAGGAGTAGAAGGTCCGGCGCAACGTACTCGTGCCGCCCTGGACGCGGACGGCGGCGAGCCGCCTCTCCCACTCCTCGCGGGCCCGCTCCCGCACCGCCTCGAAGGACCGTCCGCCCTCGGCGGCCAGGTTGCCGGCCGCGCCGCGCGCGTCGACGTACGACAGGGCGGTGGTCGCCTCGACCGTACGGTCCTTGGTGGTGTCGAAGCGGACGTAGGCGCCGCCGGGTCCGCTGCGGGAGCCCGGGGTGAGCGTCCCGCCGTCCCAGGTGCCGTACGCGGTGAAGGGCCGGCTGAAACGGGTGATCGTGTGGACCGTGTAGGGGCCGGTGTCCCGGCAGAAGCCGTGCCCGGTGATCTCGGTGCGCACGGTGCGGTCGTCGAGGATCTCGACGGAGCTGGAGACCCCCTTGTGCAGCGACTGGGCGGCGTTCAACAGGACGTTGGCCTTGTCGGTGGCCGGGAAGGTGTAGCGCTGCACGCCGGTGCGCTCGGTCGCGGTCAGCTCGGCACGGATGCCCGAGGAGAGGCCGACCCGGTAGTAGCCGGGGCTCGCCGTCTCGTCCTGGTGCGAGAAGCCGGCCGCGTACCGGGTGTAGTCCGTCTGCGTGACCTCGCCGGTGGTGGGCAGCA
This sequence comes from Streptomyces barringtoniae, assembly GCF_020819595.1. Taxonomy (GTDB): domain Bacteria; phylum Actinomycetota; class Actinomycetes; order Streptomycetales; family Streptomycetaceae; genus Streptomyces; species Streptomyces barringtoniae. The sequence goes on along the minus strand of NZ_JAJHNP010000005.1, from coordinate 337,353 downwards.
CGGGCAGGTCGCCGCCGATGCGGCAGCCGACGCCCGAGAGATGGACCAGGGAGAAGCCGCGGATGCGGTTCTGTGTGTAGTCGTAGCCGGTGTTGTGCCCGGTGTCCGGGGAGAACTGCACCATACCGAAGGGCACGGCCGCACCGGGGAAGGTGTTGCCCTCGTCCTGGCTCCCGATGAACGGGTTGACCAGGTCGGCGAGGTGGCCGTCGGTCCGCTCGGCGGCCCGTGCGGCGGGGGTGGCGATCAGCGTGGACGCTGCCATCACCCCGGCCAGGCACAGCCGCGTGCGCCGGGTCCCTCTCATGTCGCATGACCTCCGCAGGTTCGACATCGATGTCTGAATCCTGAAGGTCGAACGACTCAGATCCGGGCAAGGTACGGCGATCGGATCAAACGCGTCGCGCCCGGCAGGAGCCGGATGGTGACGGTTAGTCAGAGTGCCGGCCTGAAGCCCAGCCTCGCGCGCGTGCCCGTGCCACGGCCCGCTCCCTCAGGCTCCGGCCGAGCCCGCCGCCACGCCGGTCCGCGCGGATGCGCACCGCCTCGACCGGCGCCCGCTCGGCACCGCCCTTGCCGGGGCCCGGGATGTACGTCGCCTGCAGACGGCCCACGACCGTGCCGGTGCCGGCCCCGGAGGGGACCGGCAGCTCGTTGCGCGGGTCCTGCTCGACCGCCGCGAAGGCGCGTTCGAAGGCCTCCGTCACCTCGATGGCCGCCGGGTCCCCGGCCCTCTCCTCGTCGGCCGGCAGAGCGAGAACGGCGGACGGGCCGGCTCGGGTCGCGGGCCGGAACACGAGCGCGGCCGCATCGGACACGCGTCCGACCCCTACCCCCCGCTGCCGGGCGGGTCCCAGGGATGTGGTTCCGGGACGACGTCCTCGAGCTCGATCAGATCCTCGGCCGCGGCATCCAGTTCCCGCCGGTCGTACTCCGTGAGGAAGGGAAACAGCGCTCCGCAGTCGCGGCAGGCGCGCCCGAGGGAGGCCACGAACTCCGGCCGGGGCTTGAACAACCCCGGTCGGCGGAACCTCAGCCGCAGCCGCTCGAACCGCCTCTCCCCCGAGGAGAGCTCACCGACCGGGCTCAGCCGGTCGGAACCGCATATGGCGCATCGCATGCCGCGGACCCTATCCCTAGGGCACCCGCTGCCCCTTCCCCAGGGCGATCACCCCGCCCTTGGACACGGTGTACAGCTCGGTGTCCCGTTCCGGGTTGACGCCGATGGTCGCGCCGGGCGGGACCTCGACGTTCTTGTCCAGGACGGCGCCGCGCACCACCGCTCCGCGGCCTATGCGCACGTTGTCGTGCAGCACCGAGCCCTGGACCACCGCGCCCGGGTCGACCCGTACGCCCGGGGAGAGGACCGACCGGGTGACCTGACCGCGGATCAGGCACCCCGCGCTGACGATGGACTCGCTCGCGATGCCACCCGCGCTGAAGCGGGCCGGGGAGAGCTGGCCCGAGTGGGTGTAGATGGGCCACTGGCGGTTGTAGAGGTTGAACGCGGGCCGCTCGGCGATGAGGTCCATGTGTGCCTCGTAGTAGGCGTCCAGGGTGCCCACGTCCCGCCAGTAGCCCTGGTCACGGGTGGTCTCGCCGGGCACGTGGTTCTCGCCGAAGTCGTACAGCTGGGCCTCGCCGCGCAGGGTGAGCTGGGGCAGGATCGAACCGCCCATGTCGTGCACCGACTGCTCGTCCTCGGCGTCCCGGTGCAGCGCCTCGATCAGGGCCTTGGTGGTGAAGACGTAGTTTCCCATCGAGGCGAAGACGGTCTCCGGGTCGTCCGCCAGGCCCGGCGGATCGGCGGGCTTCTCCAGGAAGCGCCGCACCGTGCGGCCGTCCGAACCCGGCGTGATCACCCCGAAGGACGAGGACTCCACGCGCGGCACCCGGATGCCGGCCACCGTCACGCCGGCCCCGCCGTCGATGTGCTGGGCGAGCATCTGCCGCGGATCCATGCGGTAGACGTGGTCGGCGCCGAACACGGCCACGTACTCGGGCCGTTCGTCATGGATCAGGTTCAGCGACTGCAGGATCGCGTCGGCGCTGCCCAGGTACCAGCGCGGGCCGAGCCGCTGCTGGGCCGGGACCGGTGTGACGTAGTTGCCGAGCAGGCTGGACATCCGCCAGGTGGTGGTGATGTGCCGGTCCAGCGAGTGCGACTTGTACTGGGTCAGCACGCAGATACGCAGCACGTCGGCGTTGACGAGGTTGGACAGGACGAAGTCGACGAGGCGGTAGGTGCCGCCGAAGGTGACGGCTGGTTTGGCACGGTCGGCGGTCAGCGGCATCAGCCGCTTGCCCTCGCCGCCCGCCAGTACGATCCCGAGTACGGAAGGCCCTCCACGACGCATGGCCGCTCCCCTCACCCTGGTTGAACCATGGCTGCCCCGACCGGACGGGACTAAGCCTGCTTGAGGATCTCCTCGTACAGCGCGGTCGTGCGCCGGGCCACCGCGTCCCAGCCGAACTCCCCCACCGCGCGCTCCCGTCCGGCCTCCCCCATCCGCCGGGCCGCCTCCGGGTCGCCGAGGACGGCGTCCAGGGCACCCGCGAGACGCGTCTCGAACTCCTCGTCCACGTCGACCAGCACACCGGTGCGGCCGTCGTCCACGACCTCCGGGATCCCCCCGACCCGGGAGGCCACGACCGGGGTGCCGCAGGCCATCGCCTCCAGGTTGACGATGCCGAGGGGTTCGTACACCGACGGGCAGACGAACACGGCCGCCCGGGTGAGGAGTTGGACCACCTCGGGGCGCGGCAGCATCTGCGGGATCCAGAACACACCCGCGCGGATGCGGCCCAGCTCCTCGAACAGATCGCGGAACTCGCGGTCGATCTCGGGGGTGTCGGGGGCGCCCGCGCACAGCACGACCTGGACGCCCGGGTCGATGTCCCGTACCGCGCGCAGCAGATGGGGCACGCCCTTCTGGCGGGTGATGCGGCCGACGAACAGGACGTACGGGCGGGCGGGGTCGATGCCGTGCCGGGTGAGGGCGTCGGTGCCGCGGTCGGGCCGGTAGAGGTGGGTGTCGATGCCGTTGTGCACGACGTGCACCCGGTCCGGGTCGAGCGCCGGGTAGCAGGCAAGGATGTCCTCACGCATGGCGCCGGACACGGCGATCACCGCGTCGGCGGCCTCGACGGCGGTGCGTTCGGCCCAGCTCGACAACGCGTATCCGCCGCCCAGTTGCTCGGCCTTCCAGGGCCGCAGCGGCTCCAGCGAGTGGGCGGTGAGCACGTGCGGGACGCCGTACAGGAGTTTGGCGAAGTGACCGGCGAGATTCGCGTACCAGGTGTGGGAGTGGACGAGTTCGCGGCCTTCGAGGGCGGCGGCGATCGACAGGTCCACGGAGAAGGTACGCAACGCGTCGTTGGAGCCGTCGAGCGCGGACCAGGGGCGGTGGCGTACGACGCCCACGCCGCGGCCCTCGCCCCAGCAGTGCACCTCCAGGTCCACCAGGGAGGCCAGCTCCCGGGCCAGGAACTCCACATGGACACCGGCGCCGCCGTACACGTCCGGGGGGTACTCCCGGGTCAGCAGTCCCACACGCACCTGACAACCCCCTTGTACCTGCGGCAGGTTCCCTTCATGGTCACCCAGAAGCCGCTCCTGGGGAAGAGCGCGGCGGCCGGGTGAAGCAACAGTCGCCGCAGACCCCGCCGCCGGGCACTCGGTAGTACAGGCAGCAGCTGCGGCGGCGGAAGGCGGTGCCGGCGCGGGTGCCGGTGGTGCGCAGGAGGGGGTGCGCGAACAGTGCGTCCGTCAGGGCGCGGACCCGTCCGGCCACGTCCGTACGGTCGTGCGCGCGGGCCCAGTGGTCCAGTTGCCGGGCCGTCCCGGCGAGCGCTGAGCCCGCGTTGCCCCACAGCAGTCCGGGGGCGCTGCCGTAGCCGGTGCTCAGGGCCTGCGCCAGGGGTTCCAGGTGTCCGTGCAGCACGGCGGCGGCCAGGCCGGCGGCGTCGCCGGGCCGCGGGCGCAGCTCGGTCAGGTACAGGTCGTCGGGGGCGGAGGCGAGCGGGTCCCAGCGCAGCAGGCACGGGTCGAGGTCGGGCAGCCGGCCGTATAGGGCGGCGCAGCCGAGGGCCGCCGACCACAACCGGGCGGCCAGGCCCTGCTGGGCGATGGAGGCTGCCACCCGTGGCTCGCGGGTGCCGAGCCGGTCCGCGACCACCGCCACCCGCACCGCCAACGGGTCCGACGTCACCCGTTCGTAGGTCTCGGCGAGGGTCGGCAGTTGCCCGGGATCGGGTCCGCCGGCGGGTCCGGGCGGGCCCGGAACCGTACGCAGGACGAAGAAGCCGCCGAGCGGGCGGAGGACGGCGAGAGCGGGGTCGAGGTCCACAATGAGTACTGCTACCAGGCGCGTTCCCCGGGCCCTGCACGGGGTGTCCGTCTCGCGTCACCCGCCGCGAGGATGATCGCGCGACGGGTGTACTCCATCGGCAGTAGGACGCATTGCGTGCTTAGGGACGACGACGGGAAGAGGGCGGCCGGGCAGAGTGTTGGCCATGGAAGCCGACCGTACGTCGCGCTGGGCTCAGGGCCCCCGCCGCCCGCACAGGAGACGCCGATGAGCGCCCTCGCCTTGTCCGTGCTGCTCTCGTTCGTGTCCGCCCTCGCCTACGCGGCCGGCGCGATCGTGCAGGAGCAGGTGGCGCTCTCCTCCCCCGGCAGCGCGTACCTGCCGCTGCGGCGGCCCGGCTGGTGGGGATCCCTGGCGCTGAACGGTCTCGGCGGGGTGCTGCACGTGGTGGCGCTGGCCTACGGCCCGCTCAGCCTCGTGCAGCCGCTCGGCGCGCTGACCATCGTGTTCGCCCTGCCCATGGCGGCGCTGTGCGTCGGCCGCGCGGCCGGGACGACCGCCTGGCGCGGCGCGGTCATGGCCACCGCGGGCCTCGCCGGGCTGCTGGCCCTGGTCGGCTCCTCCGACAGCCACTCCCTCGACGCGGCCCAGCGGGTGGCGGTGGCCCTGGTCACGGGCGGCGCGGTCGTGGCGCTGATGTGCGGGGGCAGGGCCGCGCACCGGCACCCGGCGGTGCGCAGCGTGCTGCTCGCCACCGCCTCCGGCATAGCGTTCGGCATGTCGTCGGTGTTCACCAAGACCGTCGCCGTCGACTGGACGCACGGCATCGACCTGGACGACCTGCCGTCCCTCGCGGTGATCGCCCTGTTCGCCGTCGCCGGCGTCCTGGTGTCGCAGGCCTCCTACCGGGGCGGTGGCCTCGCCGCGCCGCTGGCCACGCTCACCGTGGTCAACCCCGTGCTGGCGGCCGCCGTCGGCATCCTGATGTTCGGCGAGACGTTCCGCTACGGCGGCGCGGGCACCGCGCTCGCCGTGAGCTGCGGGGCGGTCGCTGCGGGCGGCCTGATCATGCTGACGACCGAGCGGATCGAGCGGGCCGAGCCGCCCGTCCTGCCGGACGGCGGCCCGGAACCGGTCTCCGCCGCGGAAAGGTTCCCGGACATGCCCCAGCAGCGACGGGCGGCGGCACAGACCGAGCCGGGGCGGGGCGTTCCCGGGGCCGACGGCGCGTCCGACGCGCCGGTGCTGCGGGAGATGATCGTGCCGGGCCCGGGCGACGGCCTGGTCCCAGGACCGCGCCGCGGCCCGGTTCCGGGACCGGGTGGCTGCGGCGAACCGCCGGAGGTCCGCTCGCTCCCCGCGTCGTACCTCGCGCTGCCCGCGTGCGTCGGGGCACCGCTGCCGGTCCTCGACGCGCACGGCACGTGCCTCAGATCCTGACGCCGCCGGCCCGCAGATAGGCGAGCGGGTCGATGTCCGTACCGAAGCCGGGTCCGGTCCGCACCTCGAAGTGCAGGTGCGGACCGGTGACGTTCCCGGTGGCTCCGGAACGGCCGATGCGCTGGCCCGCGGCGACGTTCTGCCCGATCCGCGCCGAGATGGCCGACAGGTGGCCGTACTGGGTGTAGCGGCCGTCGGCGTGCCGGATCACCACCTGGTAGCCGTAGGCGCCGCCCCACCCCGCGGCCACCACCTGCCCGGCCTCCGCGGCCTGCACGGAGGTGCCGGTCGGCACGAGGAAGTCGACGCCGGTGTGGTAGCCCTTCGACCAGTGCGAGCCGGCCACGCGGTACCCGGTGCCGATGGGCGCGTCGACCGGGGGGACGAGGGTACGGCCGGTGCTCTTGGTGGTCCTGGTCCGGTGCGGTGCGGTCCGGTGCTCCGAAGGGTCCTTCTTCTCGGGGGACTTGGTGCCGGCGACGGCCGTACCGCGCAGGCTGAGCCGCTGGCCCGGCAGGATCAGGTCGGGATCGGCGCCGACCGTCGTGCGGTTGCGGGCGTACAGCCCGCGCCAGCCGCCGCGGACGTGGTGCTCGTCGGCGATGCCGGAGAGGGTGTCGCCGTGCACCACGGTGTACATCTCGGCCCGGCCCGCGCGGGACTGCGGGGTGGTGTGCGCCTGTACGTCCTTCAGCGCGGCGCTCTTCGCGGGGCGCACGGTGGTGCTGTCGGTGTGCACGCCGGGGTCCGCGTCCCCCCGGGTGAGCCCGGCCCGCACCGAGCAGACCGGCCAGGCGCCCGGCCCCTGCCCGTCGAGGACCTTCTCGGCGACGGCGATCTGCTGGTCCCTGGTCGCTTGGTCGGCGCGCGGGGCGTACCGGGTGCCGCCGTACGCCTCCCAGGTGGACTGGGTGAACTGCAGGCCGCCGTAGTAGCCGTTGCCCGTGTTGATGCTCCAGTTTCCGCTGGACTCGCAGGCGGCGACCTTGTTCCAGGTGGAGGCGTCGGCCGCGTCCGCCGCGCCGGCGGCGACCAGCGGGATCGCGAGGCCGGCGCCGCCCGCCGTGACCGTGAGTGAGGCGCGGTTGATCCTGTTCGGCTGGTACCGGCGATGCCGGCCGCGTACGGCCATGTCCGAATTCCCCTCGGCATGCGTCAGGAGGGGGCAAAAGTAAGCGCCGCGAACAGGCCATGACAAGACGGAAAACCGGCCTCCCGCACCGCCCAAGTGGCCGGGAACGGCCCCCGCTTGGCCCGGATCGCCGGAGACTGAGGCCGAGGGCGGCATGCGCACGTACAAAGGCGTGGCGGGTCGGATGTGCGCTCGCCGTGACGGCACGCAAGGATGGGCGAGGACCCGTACTGACGGAGCCGTAGTCACGAGGCAGCTAGGGAGCAGGCGGTATGAGCACTTCAGCGCAGATCGGTGTCACGGGCCTCGCGGTCATGGGCCGCAACCTCGCCCGGAACTTCGCCCGCAACGGCTACACGGTCGCCGTGCACAACCGTACGGCGTCGCGGATGAAGGCGCTGGTGGAGGAGTTCGGGAACGAGGGTGACTTCATCGGGGCCGAGACCGCCGAGGAGTTCGTGGCGGCGCTGGAGCGCCCGCGCCGCCTGGTGATCATGGTGAAGGCGGGCGAGCCGACGGACGCGGTGATCCAGGAGTTCGCGCCGCTCCTGGAACCCGGCGACATGATCATCGACGGCGGCAACGCGCACTTCGCGGACACCCGGCGCCGGGAGCGGGAGCTGCGCGAACGCGGCATCCACTTCGTCGGCACGGGTATCTCCGGCGGCGAGGAGGGCGCGCTTCACGGGCCGAGCATCATGCCGGGCGGCTCGACGGAGTCGTACGCGTCGCTGGGCCCGATGCTGGAGAAGATCTCCGCGAAGGCGAAGGACGGCGCGCCCTGCGTGACGCACTGCGGTCCCGACGGCGCCGGTCACTTCGTGAAGATGGTCCACAACGGCATCGAGTACGCCGACATGCAGCTGATCGGCGAGGCCTACCAGTTGCTGCGCGATGTCGCCGGGTACTCCCCCGCCGAGATCGCGGAGATCTTCCGTACGTGGAACACGGGCCGTCTCGACTCGTACCTCATCGAGATCACGGCGGAGGTCCTGTCCCACGTGGACGCGGCGACGGGCAAGCCGTTCGTGGACGTGGTGGTCGACCAGGCCGAGCAGAAGGGCACCGGCCGCTGGACCGTCCAGATCGCGCTGGACCTGGGCGTTCCGGTGTCCGGCATCGCCGAGGCCGTCTTCGCGCGCTCGCTGTCCGGTCACGCCAAGCTCCGCGAGGCCTCGCAGGGGCTGGCGGGCCCGAACGCCGTGCCGCTGGGCAAGGAGGAGGCGGCCGCCTTCGCGGACCGGGTGGAGCAAGCGCTGTACGCGTCCAAGATCGTGTCGTACACGCAGGGCTTCCACGAGATCGCCGCGGGCAGCGAGGAGTACGGCTGGGACATCGACCTGGGTGCGGTGGCCTCGATCTGGCGGGGCGGCTGCATCATCCGGGCCGCGTTCCTGGACCGGATCCGCGCCGCGTACGACGCCCGCGCCGATCTGCCGAGCCTGCTGTCGGACGAGACCTTCGCGCGCGAGATCGCCGAGGCGCAGGACGACTGGCGGGAGGTGCTGATCGCCGCGACGCGGCAGGGCGTGCCGACGCCCGGCTTCGCGGCGGCGCTGGCGTACTACGACGCGCTGCGGGCGCGGCGCCTGCCGGCGGCTCTGACGCAGGGGCAGCGGGACTTCTTCGGGGCGCACACGTACCGGCGGGCGGACCGGGAGGGTTCGTTCCACACCTTGTGGGGCGGGGATCGGTCGGAGGTGTCCGCCTGAGGCGTTCGCCTGGGGGCGGGGGAACTCGCGGCCGGCGTGTGGGGTGCGTCGCGGCTGGTCGCGCCCACGCGGCGGAGCCGCATGTCGACAGGGCCAGGCTCCCCTTCGGGGCGCATGTGTGCCCGGCGCTGTCAGGTGAGGGGCGGGCCCGGCTCGGGGTTCGGTACGGGTTCCGGGCCCGGCGGAATCGGAGACGGTGACGGCTCCGGCGGGCCGGGGGCCGGGGGCGCCGGGGGTGGGGTCGGGTCGGGACCCGGGGGCGGTGGTGTGGGCTGGGGGCCCGGCGGGGGTGGGGTCGGCTGGGGGCCCGGCTCGGGCGGGGGGACGGGGCTCGGGTAGGGATCCGGTGTGGTGGGACCCGGACCCGGTGTCTGCCCCGGGGGGACCGGGTGGAGATGCGGGTTCGTCATGGCGTCCTCCGGGCAGTCGCTGAACGTCGCCTCTGGACTACTCCCCCGCCTACCCGACCCCCGCGCGGCCACTCACCCGACAGGGCGAGCCGCCGCCCGCCCAGAGCCACGGGACGCCCTCGCACTCGGCGAGGGCGTCCGGCCTCGCGGCTCAGGCCCGGACGGCCTGCGGGCTGCGCTCCTGGTCCGTGCCGGGCACCGGCTCGGAGGGGTCGGCGCCGAGGGAGACGATCCGGTTGCCGGCGTCGACATGCACGACGCGCGGCTTCAGCTCCCGAGCCTCGGCGTCGGTGACCTGGGCGTAGCTGATGATGATCACCAGGTCCCCGGGATGCACGAGATGGGCGGCCGCCCCGTTGATCCCGATCACCCCGGACCCGCGCTCGCCCTCGATGACGTACGTCTCCAGCCGGGCGCCGTTGGCGATGTCCACGATGTGCACCAGCTCGCCCGGCAGCAGGTCGGCGGCGTCGAGCAGGTCGGCGTCGATGGTCACCGATCCCACGTAGTGCAGGTCGGCCTGGGTGACGGTGGCGCGGTGGATCTTGGACTTGAACATGGTACGAAGCACGGAGAGACTCCCGGTTTGTCTGCTCCCTGCCTGCCTTTGCAGGTCAAGGGCGGTCTTCGGAGGCTACATCGTTTCTCGTGTCCGGTCAGCCGTCGCCAGGTGTATGAGGACGCTCACCGACCCGTTGCCGACCTTTCTGACGCCGGCCGGTCACATTACGCACCGGCGTCACGGGATCTCGCACGCTTTCCGCTCCGGTCGACGTCGAGCGCCTGGTGACCGACAAGAGGCTGTCACACGCGGACTGGAATGCGGGTCCGGCGGGCGCCGGTGCCGACTGGCATGACCGCTGCGGATCCCCCCCCAGGCGATCGAGCCCCCGTGCGACCGCGACGGCTTCCTCATCGAACTGGAGCAAGTCGCGGTGGCCGCAAGGTTCCCTGCCTTCGTACGGGCCGGTCTCGACCACGGCGGGCAGTGGACGCCGGTCGTCCGTCGGTCACGCCGCGAGTTCGGGCCGTGCACGGCGCCGCGGGCCACGTGACAGCCCGCTATTGACAGGGCGAAGCCGCGCAAGTTGTCATGAACACATGATCCTGCCTCCCGGGGCCCGCTGCACTCGCCGTATCGATGGTTCCGCCCCCGGTGCCAGGTGTGCCCCCTCGCTGAAGGGATCGCGGACGAAAGCCACGGATGCCATGGATGGGCTGCTGCAGTGGAAGCACGGTCACTGACCGGGCGCCACGAGTTGTTCGACGCCGCCCGGGTCGAACTGACGACCCGTCCTGGAGTGCTCTTCCACGGCCCCCTGGGGATCGGCAAGTCCATGCTCGTGGCAGCGCTCACGGCGTCACTGACCGCGCACGCCCCGTCGGCCGGCACGGTGCTGCACTGCTCGCCCGCGGAGGAGGACGCCCGGCTCCCGTTCGTCGGTCTCATCGACCTGTTCGCAAAGGTGCCGGAGAGCCGCCTGGAAACCCTCGCGCCCGAAGCCCGTGCGGCGCTGAGGGCAGCCCTGCTGCGTGGCACGGAACCGACGGACGACCGCGGCCGTCTCGCTGTGCGCCTCGCGTTCCTCGAGGTACTGCGCACGCTGGCCGCCGCCGGCCCCGTCCTGCTGGTCCTCGACGGCCTGCAGTGGCTCGATGAGTCCTCCGCGGAAGTGCTGGCCTTCGCCGTACGCCGCCTCGACGGCCTGGACGTACGGGTGGTCGCCGCCGAGCGGGTGGCGGACGGTGAACAGCCCGAGCGACTGCGCTGCTGCCCGCCGGGCACCACCGAACTCCCGGTGCCGTCGCTGACGGACGACGAGGTGGCCCGCCTCGTGCGCGCCGGCACCGGCGCCGAGCTGCCACCCGATGTCCTGCGGGCGATCCAGGACACCGCCGGCGGAAACCCTTTGTACGCACTGGAGTTGGGGCGAGCGGTCGCCCTGCGCGGCACGGCGCCCAGGACCTTCGGCCCGGTGTTGTCCGTGCCCCGAAGACTGCGCACCCTGCTGCTGGACCGGGCGCGCACCCTGCCGGAGACGGCGCGGCGCACGCTCCTGGTCACGAGCGCCGCCGCCCGTCCCGACCTCACCGTGCTGCGTGCAGCCGGCCTCGCCGATCCCGCCGCGGACCTGGCGGAGGCCGAACGACTCGGTGTGACGGCGACCGACGCCGACGGAACCATACGTTTCCGGCATCCGCTGCTCCGGGCCGCCGTCTATGCCGACGCCTCGGAGCACGACCGCCGGCACGCGCACACGCTGCTGGCCCGCGCGACCGACGAGCCCGTCGAACAGGCCCGCCACCTCGCCCACGCATGCCCGCATCCGGATGAGGACACCGCCCGGACCCTGATGTCCGCGGCGGAGTCCGCGCGCCGCGACGGCGCGCTCGGCGCCGCCTGCGAACTGGCCGGGCTCGCCGCCCGTCGTACCCCCGGCGACCGGCCCGCCGACCGGGATGACCGGCGGCTGGCCGCGGCGGAGTACGCGTGCGACGCCGGGCAACTGGACGAGGCGGCCGAAGCCGCAGAGACGGTCCTCGCCGCATCAGGTTCGGCACGCCGTCGGGTGCGGGCCCGGCTGATCCTGCTGCGCAACGCCGGGCAGGCGCTGGAGGGTGCCCATGCGCTCATCCAGGAAGGCCTCCGGGACGCCGTCGGCGATCCAGAGGCCGAGGCCTGGCTGCACAACTGGGCGGCCGTACGCGGCCTGTTGTGCGGGGAGTTGGAGGAGGCGGCCGGGCACGCCCGGCGCGCTGAGCGGCAGGCGGCCCTGGCGGGCGACACGGAGACCCGCATCGGCGCGCTCGCCACTTACGCCCGGGTGCGGTCCCTGGCCGGCGAACCGGTCGCGGCGGATGCCGCGCTGGGGGAGGCACTCGCCCTGGCCGGCGGCGCCGACGGAGGTCCGCAGAGTTGGCGGCTGATCCGGATGCGGGCGATCCTCGCCCTGGACGCCGACAGGGTGGCCGAGGCAACAGAGCAGGTCGCCGAACTCCTGCGGTTCATCGAGGAGTTCGCGGGGGTCGAGGAGGTCATGGCGACACTGGTGTCGCTGACCCGGATCCAGGTGCGGGCCGGAGACTGCCGCGAGGCACTGTACACCGCCGCGCGCTGCTCGGGCCCCACGGCCCAGGCGGCTCCCGCGCTGTACGCGGCCGCGCTGGCGGCCACCGCGGGCGGCACCGCCGAGAAGGCCCGGCAGCTGGCCGAGCAGGCGGTACGCGCCTCGGAAGCCGACGGCGACCGGCTGTTCCTGCTGCGCGCGCTGGCCGTGCTCGGGCAGGCCGGACTGCTCGCCGGGGACCCGCAGGGGGCTGCCTCTGCGGTCGAGGCGCTGCAGCGCGTAAGAGAACTCGGCAACGCCATGTGTGCCGCCGACCCGCCCCTGCTGCACTGGTACGGCGACCTGGCCGAAGCCCTGGTCCTCCTCGGCGAGACGGACGAGGCCGGGACCGTCGTCCGAGAGGCTTACGCCCGGGTGACCGCTGATACGCCCGGCAGCGTGCTGGCGGCTCTTGAACGGGCGGAAGGACTGCGCGAGGCGGGGATCGGCCGGGCCAAGGAGGGGGCGGCGGGGCTGCGTGCCGCCGTGGACCGGCTACGTCGACTGCCCCTGCCCGTCGAGCTGGTGCGCACGCTGATCGCGCTCGGCGCGGTCGAGCGCCGCTCGCGCCGCAGGAGCGCGGCCCGGGCGGTTCTCGGCGAGGCACTTCAGATCGCCACCCGGATCGGCGCCGCTCCGCTGGCGGCGCGGGCCAGGGAGGAGCTGTCACGGCTGGACGCCGCGGACCGAGGCGGTGAGGCGGGCGCGGGCGGACCCGAACTCACCCCCTCCGAGGCCAGGATCGCCGAGCTGGTCGGGGGCGGGGCCACCAACCGGGAAGTCGCAGCCAAGCTGTTCATCAGCGTCAAGACGGTGGAGGGGACCCTGTCGCGGGTCTACCGCAAGGTCGGGGTCCGCTCGCGCACCGCGCTCGCCCACGCGATGGCGGTCGCAGTCCTCGCCTCCGGGGCGGCCGTCGACTCCGGCAACAGCGGCCAAACGGATGTCCTGGCCGGCCGTGACGGTGAGTCGGCCCAGCCGTACACAGGCCCGCAGTGCTCTCGGCACACGCCGTTGACGTGACATCGGTTGTTAACACATCAAGCAAGGGTTCCCCCGCTTATGGGGGTGGGGCCGGCGTTTCTACGGTGAAGTCGTTCCGCTTCCGGAACAACTCCCCCACTCCCCGGAGGACTTCAGTGAAGTCACGTCTGAAACTGGTCGGTCTCGTCGCCGCGCCGGCCCTGATCACCGCGGTCGTCCCCGCAGCCTATGCCGCGAACGGCGCGCAGCCCCACGCGAACCGTGCCGCCATCGCCGGAGACGTCCTGCCGGGTCTGAAGCAGAACGCCACCCGCACCGGGAAGGTCGCGGCCGGCAAGCGCATATCGGTGGCGATCAGCCTGATTCCCAGAGGCGGCGGGGCACTTGACTCCTTTGTCACCAAGGTCAGTGACCCGCGCTCGAGTTCGTACGGCCACTACCTGACGAAGCGGCAGTTCGCCGCCCGCTTCGGCCGGACCGACGCCGAGATCAAACAGCTCAAGGACTACCTGCGCGCCCACGGCCTGACCGTCGGCACCGTCCACTCGGGCAACCTGCTGGTCGACGCCAGTGGTACCGCCGCCCAGCTGGAGAACGCCTTCGGCGCCAGGCTGTCGACCTGGAAGGACACCACGACGGGGCGTTCCTTCTACGCCAACGACAGCGCGCCCACACTGCCGACCGCCATCGCCTCCCTCGTCAGCGACGTGGCAGGCCTCAACAACCGTGTCCAGCTGCACCACCAGGCGACGCCACATACCGTCAACCCGCACAACGGCCCGGGCGGCGGCTACACCCCGGCCCAGCTCAAGGGCGGCTACAACGTCTCCGGCACGTACTCCGGCAGCGGCCAGAAGATTGCGCTGCTCGAGTTCGACGGCTTCCAGCAGTCCAACATCACCGCGTACGACAACTACTACGGGCTGGGTTCGCCCACCCCGACCGTGCAGAAGGTGGACGGCGGCTCCGGCGCGCTCGGCGACGGCCAGGTCGAGGTCGAACTGGACATCGAGGTCCTGCACGCCATCGCCCCCAAGGCGAACGTCACCGTGTTCGAGGGCCCCAACTCCGACGCCGGCGAGGTCGACACCTACCAGGCCATCGTCGACAGCGGTATCCCGACCACCTCGATCAGCTGGGGCGCCGCCGAGAGCGCCCGCACCACCTCGGGCATCAACGCGGTCGACGCCGTCTTCAAGGCCGGCGCCGCCCAGGGCCTCGGCTTCTACGCGGCCTCCGGAGACGACGGTTCCGACGACGCGGGCGACGGCGGCACGTCCGTGGACTACCCGGCCAGCGACCCGTACGTCACCGGCGTCGGCGGCACCAGGCTGACCGTCACCTCGTCCAACACCTGGAGCAGGGAGGTGGCCTGGTCCGGAGGCGGTGGCGGCAAGTCCTCCGTCTTCAAGATCCCGAGCTGGCAGACGGCGGTACAGAAGAACGCCGGCGGCGGCTACCGCCAGGTGCCTGACGTCTCGGCCCACGCCAACCCCAGCCCCGGCGTCTCCATCTACTCGCAGGGTTCCTGGAGCTCGGTCGGCGGCACCAGTGCCGCCGCACCCGAGTGGGCGGCGTTCGCCGCCCTGTACAACCAGCAGGCCGCGGCGGCCGGCAAGGCCAGACTCGGCTTCGCCAACCCCGCCCTCTACTCCGCGAGCGGCACCGGCTTCCACGACATCACCAGCGGCAGCAACGGAGCCTACTCCGCGGCCACTGGCTGGGACTTCACCACCGGCTGGGGCTCGTACAACGCCGCGACGCTGGCGAGCAAGCTGCTCGGCTGACGACCGGCGGCTGACGACCGACCGTCGCAGCGCGGGCCGGCGGTGATCCCCGGCCCGCGCTGCGACGTGACGTCGAAATCCAAGTACGCCCGGCCAGGTGCTCACCGCCCGGCTGTGCGCCCACCCTCGGTCCGTGCGGCGCCCACGGCGCGATCTGTGTGCGGGAGCTCAGGCCCTGCTTTTTACGGATCTTGTCCAGATGCGTGGCGACCGTGTGGACCGAAAGGCCGAGCCGGTCGGCGATCTGCCGGTCGGTCAGCTCTTCGGCGACGAGTTCGGCCACCGTGGACTCCCTTGCGGTGAGCACCCTGGCGAACTCCGGCGTCAGCCGGGTCTTGCCCACACCGCCCGAACCGGTCAGCGTGAGCAGGCGCGAGCTCCTCAGGAGGGTGCGCAGGCCCGACAGCTCGTGCCGCCGGCCGACGAAGGAGTCGAGCGCCGGCGGCAGAACGCTCCCACCGGCCGTCGGGACCGCAGGCGTGGCACCCTCAGCCGCCCGTCGCCGCCGCGCCCGCTGCCGGCAGGCGCTGGAGCAGTACCGAGCCGGCCGACCCCCGTGCGGCCTCACGATCAGCGCCGCACCGCACACATCGCATGTTCGACTCCGGCTCATCCCCGATTCCCGGCCGCACCGCCCCGGAACGAAACCATCGCCTTCAGCCATGTGTCTCGACACAGGCCGCACCGGGCGGCTTCGGCGGGAGCGGAGCGGCCAACGTTCACCCTGCGAGGGCCGACACCGTGGCGGACATCCCCCACCACAACACCGCGCAACCGCAGGGCGCCCCCGAGCCGTCGGACCTTTCCGCGGGTGCCACCCGCAGGTCCGTCGCAGCCGCCCTGGGCGGCGCCGCCCTCGCCGTGACCGCGGTGGGTCTCGCCGCCACGCAGGCGACCGCCGCCACCGGGCACCAGACCGCGGCCCGCGCGCGCCGTCCCCGCGTCGCGTCCGTGACGATCCGGCATCAGCAGGAGGGCCGGTCGCCAGCCCGTGCCCCCGCCCGGCTCCGTCGGGAGGAGCGTCTCCGGCGGATGCTTCGGGCGCAGGTGTGCGATCGCGCTCGGAGGACGGTGCAGCGGGCTGGTCTTGCGGGTGCCGGAGGTCGGCGCACGCATGGCGGCAGCGGACACGACGGCACAGGTTGCCCATGGCCTTCTGCCTGTCCTACGGCACTGTCCCGCGGCGTGGCTACTTCTCCCAGCCCACCGTCTCCGGGAGCGGGTTGTAGAAGATGGTCGCGCCGACGTTGGCGAGGCCCTTCTTCACGCCGTAGGTCGAGGGGCCGCTGAACAGGGGGAGGAAGGCGTACTCCTGGAGCGCCTTCCGCTCGACCTGGTCGGCCGCCGCGGCCTGCTTGCCGAGGTCGGCGATCTTGCCGGTGGCACGGATCTCCGTATCCAGCGCGGGCGAACCCGCACCGGTGATGTTGGAGTCGCGGTCGGAGCAGTAGAAGTCGCACAGGTAGCGGGCGCCGAACGGGTCCATCGAGCGGTTGCCCGACAGGAACAGATCGAACTTGCGGTCGCTGAGGATCTTGGAGAAGTCCGCCTCGTCGGCCTTCCTGATGTCGAGGCGGATGCCCACCGGTTTCAGCATCGCCGCGAAGGCGCCGGCCGTCGCCTTGTCCAGCGGGTCGTCGCCGAGGAGGGTGTAGCCGACTTCGAGCTTCTTGCCGTTCCTGACCCGTACGCCGTCGCCCCCGGGCTTCCAGCCCGCCGCGTCGAGTGCCTTCCTGGCGTCGTCCGGCGCGTACTTCAGCACGGCCGAGAGGTTGTCCTGGTAACCCTTCTGGAAGCTGTAGAGGATGGCGGAACCGGGCAGCGGCTCCTTGTAGTCCAGGCCCTGGAACCGGATCTTCGCGATCTGCGTGCGGTCGATGCTCTCCTCGATGGCCTTGCGTACGGTCTTGTCGGCGAGGGCGGAGGACCTGGTATTGAAGTAGAGCGAGTACTCGAAGGGGCTTCCGCCACTGCGGATCTCCGTGCCTTGGAGCCCCTTGATCTGCTTGAGGCTCTCGGCGTCGACCGCGGAGACGTAGTCGAGTTGCCCGTTCTTGAAGGCGTTGATCGCCGCGGTTGATTCCAGGTTGACGTAGACGCGTTTGTCGAGCTTGCCCTTCCTGCCCCACCACTTCGGGTTACGGACGAACGTGATGTCGCCCGAGTGGGTGTCCCACTTGCCGACGGTGTACGGCCCCGCGCCCCACTCCGGGTGGGCCTTCTTGACGTAGGCGTTGTTGAAGTTCTGCACCGTCGCGGCCTTGGGGTGCAGGAAGGTGGTGAACAGGCTCGACCAGGAAGGGTTCACTCCCCTGAAGGTGATCACGGCCTGCTTGGCGCTCCTGCCCTTCTCGACCGAGGTGATCTGGTCGTAGCCGTCCGTGGAGGAGGCGGCGTAGGCCTTGTCGGAACCGTTGTCGGCCTTCCACGTGGCCTTGATCGCGGTCCAGTCGATGGGTGTGCCGTCGTTGAAGACGGCCTTGGGGTTGATGGTCAGCGTGACCTTCTGGTTCCCGCCTTCCACAGAGACCTTCACATCGCTGAAGTAGTC
This sequence comes from Streptomyces barringtoniae, assembly GCF_020819595.1. Lineage (GTDB taxonomy): Bacteria > Actinomycetota > Actinomycetes > Streptomycetales > Streptomycetaceae > Streptomyces > Streptomyces barringtoniae. The sequence continues at coordinate 319,920 of NZ_JAJHNP010000005.1, read as the reverse complement.
CGGGTTGTACTGCACTTCACCGGTCGGCGAGTAGGTGATCGCGTCCGCGTTGTACCAGGCCCAGATACGGGACGCCATCAGCGTGGCATTGACGTTGAACGGGTTGCCCTGGTCGTCGAAGGTCCCGACCGTGGTGTACGTGCCTCCCTCCTTGATCCGGTCGTACGGCGTGGGGTTGTAGTCGGCGACGGACGATGCGGCCGAGGGGGTGTTCTTCGCGTCCGACTGCGCGGAGTCCTTCCCTGATGAGGACTGGCACGCGGTGGCGGTGACGGAGATGGCGGCGATCAGAACGACGGGCAGGGCCAGTCTCGTGCGCATGATGGAAGGTTCCTTAGAACTCGGTGAGGGACAACGTCGCCAGGGCCGGTGTTCAGACGCCGTGGCAGGCGTACCGATGGCCGGGGTGCCCGGCCACAGAAGTCGGCACGGGGGGCTCCGTGCGACAGCGGTGCCGCAGCTCCTCGTCGGCAAGGCGGTACAGCGGGCAGCGGTCGACGAAGACACACCCCGCGGGCATGCGCGCGGCGTTCGGCTGCTCACCCTCCAGCACGACGCGTTCGCGGGTGCGTTCCCGCTCGGGGTCGGGTATCGGGATCGCCGACAGCAGCGCACGGGTGTAGGGATGCTTCGGATCGGAGAAGATCGCCTCGGTGTCCCCGGTCTCGACGATGTGCCCCAGGTACATCACCGCGATGCGATCGGAGATGTACCGGATCACGGCCAGATCGTGGGCGACCACGAGGTAGGCGAGTCCGAGTTCCCGCTTGAGCCGCGCCAACAGGTTGATCACCCCGGCCTGCACGGAGACGTCCAGGGCGGAGAGCGGTTCGTCGAGCGCGAGCAGCTTCGGCTCGGTCGCCAGGGCACGGGCGATACCGATCCGTTGGCGTTGGCCTCCGGACAGTGCGGCCGGGAAGCGGTCGGCGACCGAGTCGTCCAGGCCGACCAGGGTGAGCAGTTCGTGGACGCGTGCGCGGATCGACTCGCGATCACGCCCGATCGCCCGCAGGGGCTCGGCCAGCAGGTGGAAGACGGGCATGCGGGGGTCCAGGGCCCCCAGGGGGTCCTGCATGACGATCTGTACGTCCTGCCGCAGCTCGCGTGCGCGCGCACCGGATGCGACCGTGGCGACGTCGGTGCCGGAGATCTCGATCCGGCCGCCTTCGGGCCGTCTGAGCCGGAGGATCTCCAGCAGCGTCGTGGTCTTGCCGCTGCCGGACTCACCCACCAGGCCGAGCGTCTCGCCGGCGCGCAGTTCGAAGCCGACCCGGTTGACGGCGTGCAGCGTGCCGATCCGGCGCTTGAGGAGGGCACCTTTGGTGACCGGAAAGGTCTTGACGAGGTCCTCGACACGGAGCACCACCTCGCCGGCCTCGGCACGACGCGAGGGCGTTGGTCGGCCGACGCACGCGGCATCCCCCGTCGGGTCCAGGGATCCGTCCGCGATCTCGGCGGCGCGCAGGCAGGCCACGTGTCCGTGCCCGGTGACATGGCGCAGCTCCGGTTCGTCGGAGCGACACGCGTCGAGGGCGACGGCACAGCGGGGTGCGAAGGGGCAGCCGTCCGGGAGGCCCGCCAGGGCGGGTGGCTCCCCACCGATCGGGACCAGGGGACGGCGGGCTCCACTGTCCACGGTCGGCACGGCGGCCAGCAGCCGCGCGGTGTAGGGCATCGTCGGCCGACGGAAGAGTTCCTCGACGCCCGCGTGTTCCACGAACCGGCCCGCGTACATGACGGCGACATCGTCAGCGTGGCCCGCGACGACTCCGAGATCGTGTGTGATCAGGACGAGACCGGCGCCGGTCTCCTGCTGCGCCAGCCGCAGCACGTCGAGGATCTGGGCCTGCACGGTGACGTCGAGTGCGGTGGTGGGTTCGTCGGCCACGAGCACGGACGGCCTGTTGGCGATGGCCATGGCGATGACCACGCGCTGGCGCATGCCGCCGGAGAACTCGTGCGGGAAGGCGGCGGCCCGGCCGCGCGGGTCGGGGATGCCTACGAGATCGAGCAGTTGCACGGCTTGCTCCCAGGCCGCCCGCTTCGTCAGGTCCTGATGGACCCGCAGGGCGTCGGAGAGCAGCCTGCCCACCGAGAAGATCGGTGTGAGGGCGGACAAGGGGTCCTGGAAGACCATGCCGATGGAGTTGCCGCGGATCTTCGACAGCGCCCGGTCGTCGAGGCCGATGAGGTCCTGTCCGCCGAGCAGCACCTTGCCGCGCAGGTCGGCGGTGGGCGGCAGCAGACCCATGATGCCCATCGCGGTGGCCGACTTGCCCGAGCCGGATTCGCCGACGATGCAGAGGGTCCGGCCGGGCAGCAGGTCGAAGCTCACGCCGCGCACCGCCGCGACGGTTCCCGCCTCGGAGGGGAAGGAGATCCGCAGATCCCGCACGGAGAGGACGGGAACTGCGTCGGTGGGTGGTACCGGGGCGGGCAGCGGGATCGTGAGGGTCATCGGCGGCCTCCCGCCGAGCCGGTCACCGACGTGGGGTCGAGGGCGTCGCGCAAGCCGTCGCCGATGAAGGTCATCGACACGGTGAGCAGAACGACCAGCCCGGCGGGAAAGGCGAAGAGCCAGGGGGCGCTCGTGACGGTGCTCGCGCCGTCCGCGAGCATCGTGCCGAGAGAGACGTCCGGGGTCTGGACGCCGAACCCGAGGAACGAAAGGGCGGTTTCGCTGAGCACCGTCGCCACGACGCCGAGGGTCAGATTGACGATCAGCAGGGAGCCGAGGTTGGGGATGATGTGGCGGAAGATGATCCGCAGTGGACCGACTCCCATGAACTCGGCCGCCTTCACATAGTCCCGTTCGCGCAGTGAGGTCGATACGGACCAGATCACCCTCGCGGTGGACATCCAGCCGAACACGGTCAGCACGATGATGAGGACGCGCCAGTCGCCGGCCAGCCGGTGGGAGACCAGAGCGAGGATGAGGAACGAGGGGACGATCAGGAGGAAGTGGATGACGGCGAGGGTCACCCGCTCGACCCGGCCCCCGAAGTACGCGGCGCCGGTGCCGATGATCGCGGCCAGGACGATCGTCAGTGCCGACACGCTCACGGCGATCACCAAGGAGCGCTGGAGCCCGTGCACGGCACAGGCGTAGATGTCGTTGCCACCCTGGTTGGTGCCGAACCAGTGAAGGCTGCTCGGAGGCTGGGTGAGTGCGGTGAAGTCGGCGTCGGTGTACGCGTAGGAGGTGAATCGACCGCCGAAGGCTGCGAACAGCACCAGCAGCACGAAGATCACCACGCCGACGACGCCGAGGCGGTTGCGCTGGAAGCGCCGCAGATAGAGCCGGCCGAGACCGAGGTTCGAGTACTTCCGCGCGGTGGCCGCCGCTTCCGGAGTCTGCTCCGCGGTCGGACGGGCAGGCGCGTCGGTGGTCACGTCAGCTCACCCGCACTCTCGGGTCGAGGAAGACCGTGGCGATGTCCGCGAGGATCGCACCGATCGCGGTCAGGGCCGCGGCGAAGGCAGCCGTCGCGACCGCGCCGTGTACGTCGTTCTTGCTGATGGTCTGGATGAAGTAGCGGCCCATGCCGTTCCAGCCGAAGATCGTCTCCGTGATGACGGCACCGGTGAAGACGGCCGGGACGCTGAACGCCACGGATGCCGCCGTCGGGATGAGCGCGGCCCTCAGGGCGTGTCTGCGGATGGCCTGACTACGTGTGAGCCCGGTGGCCTGGGCGGTTCGCACGAAGTCGGCGTGGAGCGTGTCGAGCAGCAGCGAACGCTGCGTCAAGTGGTAGCCGACATAACCCATCAACGTGAGCGTCAGGGTCGGCAGGATCAGGTGCAGGAGGCGGTCACCGATCGTGGGGAGCAGTCCTTCGACGCCCGGCGAGTTCTCCCCGGCGACGTAGAGGAAGTGCAGCCCGGCGTGCTGGTTCAGCCAGATGGCGACGAAGACCACGGCGAGGGCGGCGACGGACGCGGGGATGTTGAACACCACGATGGACACCGCCTGCGACACCCGGTCGGCCCAGCCGTACTGCCGTGCGGCGGTGTAGACGCCGAGCGCGACGCCGAGTACGACAGACAGCACGGTCGCGATGACGACCAACTCCGCGCTGACCAGCGCCCGGTAGCCCACTTCGCCGTTGACGGAGACGCCGGTGGGGGACTTTCCCCAGTCGAAGCGCAGGGCCACCGAGGTCAGCCAGTCCCACCAGCGGTGCACCAACGGCACCCCGGGGTCCAGGTTGTACGGCGCGAGGGCCCGGTCGATCTGTGCCTCGCTGCGGACGGGCCGCAGTTCCTTGAAGTTCGACCGCGGATCCAGGAACCAACTGGCGAGGAAGTAGGTTGCGTTGGTCGCGACCACGATCATCGAAAGCCAGCCGAGCGCCTTGCGTGTCACATAGCGCACCACGCGCGGCACCTCCTCACCACACACGAGATGTGTGCCTCGGGAGCAGCGGAGAGACAGGTCGAATACATGCGCGGCGAAGCTTTCTGCGGGTACGGGAGGAAGGCATGGAGATGTACACGTCAGCTTGGTCCGTACTTTGCCGCGGCACCAGGTTTTGCCTGGCGACGCCACGAGGTCGACATGTTGCCGTAGCACACAGTCCGGAATACAGCGCAATTCGGATGATCCGGCTCGCCGAGAAGTGCCCAGGTGCGCCGCCGATCCTCCTTTCCCGCGGTCACCGCGCTAACGCGCGGGTCAGTCGTGGAACTGGTTCGCCGGTACCGGGAACCCGTAGTGCTCGCGCAGGGTCGTGCCCTCGTACTCCTCGCGGAACAGCCCCCTGCGCGCAGGATGGGGGGTCCGGCGATCCGCTGGGCGAACCCTCCGATGAGCAGACCGCGTTCGCCGGTCAGCGGATGCACCCGCACGGACGAGTGCTCGGCCTCGTACGCGTCGAGACGAACACCCGGTCGTACTCCTGTCGCACCGCCGTCGTGGCGGAGGGACGGGCGTAGTCGTACTGGTCGGTGTGCACGACGCGCAAGGAGTCCGCGAGGGCGCGCAAGGGTTCGGGCAGGTCGCGGTAGGCGACGGCCGCGTTCGCGATGAGCGTCGCGCCGCCGTACGGCGGGACCGCGAGGGACCGGAGGGTGGTGACCTGCGGCGGGTTGACCACGAAGGTGACGTCCGTGTGCCACTCGTTGGCCTTGGACGTCTCGCTGTCGACGGCGAGCACGTTCCTCGTACCGTCGGCGGCCGGCACGTTCGGGTGAGCGGTGGTGAGTTCGCCGAACCATGCGGCCACGCGCTCCTGACCGGCGTTGTCGAGGTTCACCTGGTCGAACACGATGGCCTTGTGTTCGTTGAGGGCTTGACGGAGAGTCGTAAAGGTCGAGGGGTCGGCCGCTGCGGTGAGGTCGACGCCCTCGACGACCGCGCCGATACGGCTGGTCAGCTTGCGGATGGAGGGAGGCATGCGGATGTCCTTCCCGAGGAGGCAGGCGCACCACAGGGTGCTGAGGGGCGAAGAGCTGAGGTGAAGGGGCGACTCGCGGGGCCGGCCCACCAGGCATTCGGTGGTCGTCAGGACGCGATGCGGGAGGGACGGAACGACGGCGCCGAGGGCGTCTGATGCAGGTATGGCGACCCGTGGGCCGGTACCGCCCCAGCTGACTCACCGGCACGTCGCGTCACAGCTCTGAAGTCCGGCCGGCCGATCATCCGATCCTCGATGACGGTATCGGCCTGCTCGCACCGGAGAGCCGAGACGTGGGGAAGAACTGGAGAAGGAGACCTTCACAAGGTGGAGACGGAGGTCTGGCAGAGCACCGTATGCCGACGTGCCGGCTCAGCGACAACAGAACGCGCTGGAGACGTGCGCCAGATCGATGTGGCGCCGCCGAGTGAGGTCCGCGCGCTGGTTCACGGGACCGGAGTTCAGCAGAGGCCCGTCGCGCCGGTCAAGAACTTCCCGGACGGGTCTTGCATGGCGGACACGGACAGCCCTTGCGTGTCCGGGAGCCCAGCCGCCCTGTGCCATGGTGATCGCATGGCCAGTGAGATCAGGTTCGAGCCCGGCCTCTACCGAGGCACCGCCGAGTACTACGACCGGTTCCGCCTCCCCTACCCCGACACGATGATCGCCGATCTCGCACGCCGGGCAGCACCGTCTGGGCAGGGACGCCTGCTCGACCTGGCATGCGGCACCGGCCAGCTCACCTTCCCCCTGCGGAACCGATTCGCTGAAGTATGGTCCGCGGACGCCGAACCGGGCATGACCGAGGTGGTCCGCGCCAAAGCGAAAGCCTCCGGCGCAGCCCACATCAGGACGGTCACCATCGGCGCCGAGGACCTCCATGCCGAGCCGGGCGGCTTCGAGTTGATCGTCATCGGCAATGCCTTCCACCGGCTCCCCCGCGCCCTGGTCGCCCAGCGCGCCCACGGCTGGCTCAAGCCCGGCGGCTGCCTCGCACTGTGCTGGTCGACCAGCCCCTGGACAGGTCCTCGGGACTGGCAGCGGGCGCTCGACGGCCTGCTGCGCAGATGGCAGAACGCCCTCGACGCGTCCGGCCGCGTGCCCGCCGGCTGGGACCAGGCAAGGAAGCAGGACCCTGACCACGACGTCCTGTCCCGTGCCGGGTTCGAGCCCGCCGGACTCCACGAGTTCTCCGTCGAACACCACTGGACGATCCGTGAACTCGCCGGGTACATCCGCTCGACATCGTTCCTGCCGCCGCCGGTACTCGCGGAGCACGCCGCCGAGTTCGACGCCGACCTCGCCGCCGAACTCGGCTCCCATGCAGCCGACGACCGCCTCACCGAAACCGTCGGCTACGCCTACCGACTGGCCCGCAAGCCGGGTCTCACGTGACCGCCCCTCCGGGCCGCCCGCGAAGCGGGTGTACCGACGGTCCCTGACGGTCGGCACACCGGTGGCGGTCCGTGCGGGGCTGGCGGCGTCGAATTGTCACCCGGGGGCCGGACGCTCGCTTCGCAGAACCGCCATGCCCCCGTAACGCCGGCCCATTGACCAGTTCCGTGGTGCTTGTCAGCATCGGCCCATGACGACGGTGAACTGTCTCCACGGCCGGTAGCCCTCCGCGCAGAGGGCAAGGTATGCCGCCATGCGGCCGAATCCGGACAGAGGATCACCGATGCTGCCAACGCTCATCGCGATGCCGGGCCGACGTCCTGTCCCCGACCGGCCCGACAATGCGGCCGCCGTGCTGCGCGCCGTACTGCACCGGGGGCCGCTGGCTCGTACCGCGATCATTCGGGAGGCGGGGCTGAGTGGGGCTGCCGTTTCGCGGCACACGGCCGAACTCCTCGCGTTGGGACTGGTCTGGCAACCGCCGGAACACGAGCAGCGGCCCCGGCCCGGACGCCCCCGCATCCCGCTCGACATCGACACCTCCCACCACGTCGCGGCCGGCGTGCACATCGCCGTGCCACGGCTCACCTTCTCCCTCGCTGATCTACGCGGGCGCGTCATCGCTCGTGAGCGTGTGCCCAGGCAGTCTCACCCCGGCGCGGTGCTCCACGATGTCGCCGCACGGTTGCCGGGGTTCCTGCGCCGGTACGCGAAGGGGCGCTCCGTACTCGGACTCGGCGTGGTCACAGGCGGCTGGGTGGATGTGGACGCGGGAGTCCTCGTCGAAAACGCGGCCCTCGGCTGGCGCGACGTCCCGCTGCGGCGCGTGCTGCAGCCGGTGGTCCGGCTGCCTGTCCATGTGGAGAGCCACGCCCGGGCGTTGACCCACGCGGAACTGTTGTTCGGTACGGTGGGCAGTGGAGACCTGCTGCACCTCTTCGTGGGCAACGCCGTGGACGCGGCGATCGCCACGGGCGGCGCCCTGCTGCACGGTCGTCGATACGGCGCCGGCGGCGTAGCCCACCTGCCCGTTCCGGGGTCGACCACGCCGTGCCCGTGCGGTCGCACCGGCTGCCTCCAGGTCACCGTGGCCGATCGCACCATCGCCGAGCGCGCTGCCGCCGGTGGTGTCACCGCCCACGCCGACCTGCGCCTGCTGCTGCGGGCCGCGCGGGAGGGGGACGAACGCGCTGTGGAACTGTGCCGCTCCAGGCTCCGGATGGTCGCGCGCGCCGTACGGCCGATGCTGGACATGATCAGTCCGGACGTTCTGGTCCTGACCGAGGCCGTCACCCTCCATCTGCCCCAGCTGCTGCCCGAGTTGAGCAGCGAACTGGGTGGCGCCGGCGATCTGGTGCGGACCGGCTCCTTCGGCACCGACACGCTCGCGGTGGCTGCGACCGCGCCGGTGCTCGCCGCCGTCTACCAGGACCCGCTAGGACTGCGCACCTCCGGCAGCGCTCGGTGAGCGGAACAAGGCGGGGTTTCTTCCGTGCTGCCACAAACCATTGTCCGCACGGTCGCGCGGGCCGCAGACTCCTTCCATGGACGCGCAGCACGAGGCCACGATCCGGGCAGCCGCAGACCGGCACCCCGTGAACGCCTTCAGCGCGCACCACTTCGCCGGACTGGGCTGTTGCACCCGCCGAGCGGCATTTCGCCACGGCGCGTCCTCGTGACCGCGCCGCGGCGCTGACAGGCACAGCGTTCTTCCTTCACACCCTGCGCGGCAGCGCCAGGCCGGTCTCTTCCACGCGTACGAGCAAGGGACCGGCGCGGGGACGCCACCCCTGCCCTGACGTCGCCGTGGTCCCACCCCGACATGGCCCGAAAGGACACCGTCCGCATGAGCACGCTCTCCGTCCGCCCCGTCGCCGGTCACATCGGCGCCGACATCGACGGCATCGACCTCGCCCAGCCGCTGTCCACCGACACCGTCGAAACGATCAAGCACGCCCTCTACCGCTACAAGGTCGTCTTCTTCCGTGGGCAGCGGCTCGACCATGCCTCCCAGATCACCTTCGCCCGCCACTTCGGTGAGCTCACCTACGCCCACCCGCACGACGACGCCCCGCCGGAGGACCACCCGGAGATCTTCACCATCGACCCGCGCCGCTTCGAGCAGCGCTACGGCAAGGACTTCCGTGACGAGTACCGAAAGCGCCAGTACAGCTATGTCGATGGCTGGCACACCGACGTCACCGCCGCCGTGAACCCGCCCGCCGGCTCCATCCTGCGCGCCGAGACCGTCCCGCAGGTCGGCGGGGACACGCAGTGGACCAACCTCGTTGCCGCGTATGAGGGCTTGTCCGCCCCCGTCCGCGCCTTCGTCGACACACTTCGTGCCGAACACCGCTACGGCGGAAGCAGGCGGGTGGACGGCGACAGCGAGTACGCCCGCCGCATCAACGACAACCTGCTGGTGGCGATCCACCCCGTGGTACGGGTGCACCCGGGGACCGGGGAGCGTGCGCTGTTCGTCAATCCCGGCTTCACCAGCCACATCGTCGACGTCACCGCGGGCGAGAGCAAGCGTATCCTCGACCTGCTGTACGCCGAGATCACTCGCCCCGAGTACACGGTGCGCTTCCGCTGGGAGCCGGGACACGTCGCCTTCTGGGACAACCGTGCCACCGCCCACCTCGCTCCACGCGATCTGGACCACCTGGACGTCGAACGGCGTCTGCACCGGGTGACTCTGATCGGCGACATACCCGTCGGACCGGACGGACGCGAGTCCGAACTGGTCGCCGGACGCCCTTTCACCGCCGACCACCGTGTCGCCGTGGCCTCCTGACATCGCCGAACGACGCAGCAGCCGCCGCCGTGCCCGGCCAGCTCCGCCACACGGCGGCCGGCTCATGCTCACGGAAGCTCACGCCTTTCGCTCATCGTCGTCGGCAGTCACGATCAGGCTGCTCATCCGGCGGCCGCCAGCAGCGCCGTACGACTGCCGAGGGCTTCGGAGAACTGGTCGACGACCTGTTCGAGGGCCTCGGCCGGACCCGGTGCAACGGTCAGCGTGCCGTCCTCGCCCACCGCGATGTCCTTGTCCAGCGTGAACCAGCCCTGGACGATGTGCCCGGCGCCCATGGAACTGAGCACCGGGCGCAGGGCGTAGTCGGTCGCCAGAACGTGCGCCGTGGTTCCGCCGGTTGCCAGCGGAAGGACGGTCTTGCCGGCCAGACCGTACTGGGGCAGTGGAGCGCCCGGTTTCTCACCGAGCCCTCCCGCGCCGGTCGACTCGAGCGCCAGTACGCGGCGGAGCAGTGGTGCTGGGGTGGTGGTTTGGCCCGTCAGGAATCCCCTCCGACGTTGGCCAGGGCTCGCGGCGGCCATGTGCTCCACGGTCGGCGGAGCTACTCCACCGGAGTCCTGGTCGCCGACCGCCTCGCCGTACGGGCCGTGCGGGCCGACACCATGTCTTCGACTCGAAGACCTTGAGAAAACTCGCGCGTTACTGTGACCAGCCTTCTCACCTGCACATTTCTGCGCCAGCGAGCTGTCGTCAAGCCGCCGGCCAGAGGCATGCGCGAGGAACCGACCCGGAGAGGCAGCCCCGCCACTGGCGCAACCTCACCGTACTCGCGAGCCTTCTGGCCGTCCTGCTCGCCGATCCGGGGGCGACAACGACCAGCGGTTCCGCGTCTGGAGGTTGTGGATCCCGTACCTCGCCACCCACCTTCCGTCGGATGTTGGGGAGGAAGGGCTGAATCCGGCCACCCCTGGCAGCACCAGCGGTCCCCTCGAACCCCCTCCGGTTCACAGGAGTCACACAGGTACCTCCTGGGTTGCACACTTGATCACCGCATTCCGGATGGCTGTCGCTGCCGGAGTTGCTTTCACGCCGGGCCGACATAGCTCCTGCTCTCGCCCCTTGACCGGCATGAACATGCTGCGTGAGAGTGGCCGGGCCGTGGGCGAATGGACCAGACCAAACATCCGCCCGTCGGCTTGTCGTTGCGCGTCGGGGGTGCGCGTCCGTGTGCTGATCCGCCTCCCGGACGCGTTCGCTCCAAACAGGGGGAAGCTCTTTGCGTTTTGCCAGATCCGCCGCCGCTACAGCTGCCACCGCCGCAGCCCTGGCCGCCGGCGTTCTCACCGCAGTACCCGCCTACGCCGGGACCTCATACGTGCACAACGACTGCACGTCCAGTGACAGGGGCCATCCGAACCACTGTTTCCGGATTCACTTCAACTCGCGGTCGGAGACCACGACTCAGTCGGACAGCGCATGCTTCGCGACCCGCCGTGACCGCTCCAGTGAGTTCGGGTACACGGTGAACGGGGGCGCGGTCGTCGTCCGGTTCGTCTTCGAGGACTTTCCCTCCGACGCGTACGGCGGGATGCCTTACCCGTGCGGTCACAGCAAGGGGGACGGCGACGGGCAGGGCGTGGAAAACAATGCCGCGTCCGCGTGGAACCAGGACCCCTATGCCGCGTACTCGGTGTATTCCGAAGGCGGCTACAGCGGGGAGAACCAGTGGTATCCCAAGGCCGACGGCTACGCCCGGAACCTGGGCTCCGGTATCAAGAACCACAACGGTTCTCACAAGAGGTATGCCTGATGCGACAGACCCGATCCCTCGTGCTCGCCGCCACCGGCGCGGTCCTCGCCTTCACGGCGGCCTGCAGCGCCAACTCGGCCACCGACAAGAGTGCTGGAAGTCAGCAGAAGATGAAGACGGTGGCGATGCAGCTGCCGGACGCGAAGGTCCGCGCCAGCTGGCCCAAGCAGGACGTGGCCTCCGGACTGGCCAAAGGCATGCGGCTTCCGCTGGAGAAGTACATGCTCGGCTATCCCGACATGGTGGACATCGAGAACGCCAAGGACGTCGTCAAGTCGGCGTGTATGAAACGACTCGGGTTCTCCTACACGCCCAAATTGATGGGCACGCAGCCGGCGGCCTCCTACAACGAGATGAATATGGAACGTCGCTACGGCATCACCGACCCCGCGAAGGCCGCAGCCCACGGGTTCGCGGTGGCCCAGGACACCGGCGGGCCGAGCCAGGCGGACCAGGACGCCGAACTCGCGCGGGAGGACCAGGAGTCCTCGGCCGAAGGCTGGGACAAGGCGATGAACGAGACGTGCATCCCCGAGGCCAACCAGAAAGTGGGCGTGCTGCTTCCCACCGACACTGCCGGAGACCTCGCCGGGCAGGCCCTCAAGGCCACCCGCTCCCAGCCCGTGGTGCAGCGCGCCCTCGCGTCCTGGTCCTCCTGCATGGCAGACCACGGACACCAGGTGAAGAGCCTGGACGACGCCGAGGGCCGGTTCGCCCAGCCCGGCAGGACCGGGGTCCAGCCTGAGAAGGCAGAAGTATCGATGGCCACCGACGACGTCGCCTGCAAGAGCACCGCCGGGCTGGTGTCCACCTGGTACACGGCGGAAACCGCCTACCAGAACAAGCAGATCACGTCGCACGAACAGCAGCTGGAGGCTGCGAAGACCCGCGACGCCCGGCTGCTCAAGAAGGCACGTGCCGTCCTGGCAAGCGTCAGCACGGCACGCTGAGCCGTCCTGCCGTCAGATATCAGAGGAGACATGGTGGTGGCCAGGAGAACTGTCGTTGGCTGGATCGTGGCTGCCGCCGTCGTCTTCGGGGCAGCAGCCTGGCTCGCGCACCGCATGAATGCCGGCACCCAGCCGGACACCGGCTCGCCGGAGTCGGTGAAGATCACGGACTCCGGCGTCCGGTACGAGCACGGCAAGCAGGTGTTCAGCGCCGACTACGCAATCCACAACGACGAGGGGCACGCGGTCACTTACACGGTGGTGTTCGACTTCGAGAACGGGACCACCCAGACCGTGACCAGGCGTATCGGGCCCGGCGTGTCCGTGCAGGGAACGATCAGCACCCCGTTCGAGAAGCCGCGTCCCTCGGCCGATGGCACACCCTCCGAGGTACGCGTCGCCAACGTCAGCACCTCAGAGTGATCCACAACCCGCGCACCGTTCTCGCCAAGGCCGGCAACCAGCAATAGGGCCCGTTGTCGGCTCCCTGAGTCGACCGCCTTGCCCCGTCCGGGGCAAGGCGGTTTCTGTAACCGGCCCGGAAACCTCCAGCTACCGCCCTGTGATTCGCCCTTGCGCGCCCATGGTCCAGTCAAAACGTGCCCGCAGACCAGGGCACGGGACATCCCATCACACGAGAAATTCGGGGAACTTCTTTGAGATCCAGAAGACGATCATCCATACCTTTGGCCGTCCTTGCGGCGTGTACGGCGCTGACGGGCGGCCTGCTGCAAGCCGTCCCGGCCACGGCGGCCCCTACCTCTCCAGGCGGTCACAGCCCTGCCACAAGCCCCGCTCCGTCGCCGTCGCCGTCGCCTGCAGGACGGGTGGCCGATCCGGACCAGAGCCTGGGTGAGGGGTGGAAGACATCCACGGACCGGGTGGTCACTGGCGTGGCTGACGCCACATCGTTCAAGATTCTTGTCGCGGAAGAAGCCGACGCGTACCAGTGGAAGACTGCCGCGGCCTTGTCCGAGCCGGGCATGCCGGCGGATTCGTGGATCGGCAACACGTGCGTGATGGACCGCGACCATGTGGCTGCTGTGTACGCGCCCCGGTCGTTCACGAACAAACCGGACCTGATGCAGGGCGGTGCGTTCACGGCGATCATCGACACCAGCACCGGTGACGTGACGAAGCTGCCGTTCACCGGGACACTCGCCTACTTCGACCCCTCCTGCAACCCGCAGACCCACACGGCCGCGTTCACCGCCTTCCGTGACATGAACGAGCCGTCCGCCACTCGGACCCGTGTCATGACCGTCGACACCGCCGGTAAAACGCTGAGCGCGTCGGCCACCAAGGGGGAAGTCACCAGCGCCGTACCCGTCAAGGACGGTGTGATCGGCGCACTCAGCCGCCATCTGATCCACCTCGACCACAAGGGCAAGGTCAAGGACCTGCTCACAGCCGGTGGCGTCCCGTTCGACATCCAACCCGTCAACAGCGGTGACGTCGCCTTCGTCGAGCGCAACGGCGCCAAGCGCGCCCGCGCCCGGGTGTGGAGCGCGAAGGGCAAGACCTCCGTCATCGCCAGTGGCAAGCTCGGTGACCTCGACCTGACACGAGGCGGCTCCTCCAGCGTGTTCCTCGTCGGGCATCCCACGGGTGCCACGCACACCTCAGGCAGCGGCATCACCCGGCTCAACGCCCCGGTGAACACAGACGTCTCCAGCCTGGGCCGGCTCGCCGTCAACCCTGTTCTCGCACCGGGGCTACGTGCGGGCATCGACCGGATCAAGGATGCCGGCAAGGGCTTCACACGGACCGAGCCCGCTTCACAGCACACGTCGCCAGCTCCAGGCATGGTGAAAACCGCCACGTCCCTGACGGTGACCTCCACCGCCACAAGCACCGGCACCAGGCTCAGCCAGCAGGTCACCCTCACGCCACCCATGGCCGAAGCCCAGTTGTCTCCCGCCCTCGCCTCGGCCTCCAAGGCCCGCGCCGCAGCCGGCATCGGCTCAGGCAAGCAACCGCAATCGGCACGGGTCACCGCGGTGACGTCGATCGTGTCGCACGACCCCACCGACCCCGACCGCTGGTGCTCCGTCTCTCGCAACGACGTCAAGGCTCAGGCGTTGCAGCCCACTCCCAACCAGGTGGAGTGGGCTGTCGACATGGCGGTACGCGGTGACCTGCACGCCGGCTACCTCAACCAGGGCGGCTACCGCAACCAGGCCGGCCTCGGCACCATCGACCCGCAGGGCCTGTTCCCGCCGCCCACCCTGACCGGCGCGAGCAACGCGCGCATCCCCGTCAACGTGATGCTCGGCATCATGGCCCAGGAGTCCAACCTGTGGCAGGCCGAATCCGGCTCCATCCCCGGCCAGATGGGCAGCCCCCTGGCAGCGGTCGACGGCTACTACGGGCATCAGATCGATCCGGGCAATCCGGACTCGTACTGGAACATCAACTGGGACAAATCAGACTGCGGCTACGGCGTGGGCCAGGTCACCGACGGCATGCGCCTCAAGGGCCATGAGAAGCCGGGCGAAACCAGCCTGTCCCCAGCCCTGCAGAAACTCGTCGCCATCGACTACGCGACGAACATCGCCGCCTCCATGAAGATCCTCGCCGACAAGTGGAACGAGGTCCACAAGGCCGGCCAGACGATCACCGTCAACAACGACGACCCCTCCTACGTGGAGAACTGGTTCACCGCGGTCTGGAACTACAACCTCGGCTTCAACCCGCCCTCCCAGGCATCGCAGCACGGCGGGCACTGGGGCCTCGGCTGGTACAACAACCCGGCCAACCCCATCTACGCCAAGGGGTGGGGTCATCCGTTCATGAACACCGACGTGGACGGCACCGACGCCAACCACGACGCCGCACACCCACAGGACTGGCCGTACGAGGTGAAGGTGATGGGCTGGGCCGCCTGGTCCATCGACACCGGCTACTCCTACGCCACCTCCGGCCGCCAGGACTGGCCCGGCGAGTCCGGCTTTTCCTCTGCCGGCTTCCGCCCCGCCTACTGGAACGGAGCGGACCTGCCCGTCGAGATCAAAGGCAGCGCGCGCTACAACCGGGCACACGTCACGCCGGACCTCGACGTGTTCTGCAACTCCAAGAACAACTGCGACCCCAACACGCCGCCGAACTGCGGCACCGAGGAGTGCTACGCACAGTACTGGTGGAACCAGCCCAACGCGACGTGGAAGACCGACTGCGCCTCCACCTGCGGCCACGAGAACATCAAGTACCAGTCGCTGGTGTCGGAACCGGGACGCGGCTACCGCCTGAAGAACGGCACACCGGTGTGCTCCGGAGCACCCAGCGGCGCACAAGTGGTGGCCTCGGTGCCCAACGGCACCGACACCTACAGCGACTGCGGTCCCGTCACCTCGTCCGGCAGCTTCCAGTTCACGTTCTACGCCGACACCATGGGCACGCACTTCAACGCGAAAGCCGACCTGCACCAGGTCGGCGGCGGCTACGGCGGCCACTTCTGGTACGCCCACGAACGCGACACCAATCACCTCGGCGGCGACGGCGGCAGCATGACCATCGACGGTGACTGGAAGCTAAACAAGCCCATGGACAAGACACAGGCCATGGTCTACGTACACGTGCCGGATACCGGAGCGCAGACCACTCAGGCCGTGTATGAAGTTGTGACGGCCTTCGGAACCAGGAAAGTCACCGTCGACCAGTCCGCCAACGCGTCCAACAAATGGGTGTCTCTTGGCGCCTTCCGCTTCAACGATCGCATCCCCGAGGTCAGACTCTCCAATACCACCAGCAGCGGCAGCGCTGACAAGGACATCGCCTGGGGAGCGGTCGCCTTCGTGCCCGGCAACTTCGACGTGTCCGGCGGCCGGATGGCCGGTCTCGAACTTCCCGACCCCGACTACAACGCCCCCGACGTCGACTTCATCGACAACGACCAGCAGAAGCAGCCGGCGCCCACCGGTCTGGTTACTCCTTCTGCAGCCTCTTCACTCACGTCCAACAACCAGTGCGCCAAGGGCCTGAAGAACGGCCAGAGCCGCCAGTGCGTCACCTACGAGCCGCTCATCAAGCGCCCCTCCATGACGCGGACGGCCGGGACAGGTGCTCTGTCCACCACGCTCGTGCCGTGGTGCGCTCAGACCGGCTTGACCCAGACCTACACGATCGAACGCCGTGAAGGGTGCCTCGCCTTCACCACTCTCGTCCACTGGACCAAGAAAGACCCCGACGGCACCATCGAAACCGCGTCCGCCGCGTTCAACATATTCGTAGAGACGAAGACGCAGAACAAGGCAACCTTCACGGAACGCATGTCGATCGTGCCCGTGGACATGGACACCGATCTCGGCGCCGTCTCCCTGGACTACTGGCAGACCCCCTGCACCCCGAACTGCGACGCCACCTACACCACGAACTGGACCGACGCGACCTGGACAAGCCTGACCGACAAGCACTGGGCGTCCGCGACGAAGTCGAACACATGGACCACGCCGACCGCCGGCACCTCCGAGAAGTTCGACCGAGGCGTGTACCTGAGCTTCAAGGCAGACAGCCCCAAGTGGCAAGGTGTTGTTCCCGTCGACAAGCCAGAGATCTCGCTGTTCGACCAAATCCGCTGCGACAACTCGGTGACCGTCCCCAACTCCACCGGATGCATCTTCTACAAGCACATACCGACATACACCGTGAACGATCGGAAGTACCCGGCCGCTGCTGCGTACTACTGGCTGCTCCGCGAGGAACTGCCGTCACACCCGGGCAGCGAGGAACACAAAACGCCGCTCCACCGGGAGATCGACCAGCGCGTGCGGGACAAGAACAGAGGAGTGGTGTGCCCCAACTCCTGGAAGCCATACGACAAAGCAACTCCTGAGGCGACCACAAACAGCCCCGACGGCCGGCAATGCGATGAGTACCCCTTCGCGTCGACGAAGGAAAGCGGCGGTCAGTTCGTCGACAGCGGCGACAAGTGCATTCAGCTGTACGCCCAGAAGAGTGCCAGTGACGGCAAGTGGCGCCTGTACTACGACGACCGCCCGGGAGTCGCTGCGCCCACGTGGCAGGAAGTCTGCGGACGGGCATCGATGTCCGCGAAACAGAACGAGGGCGCGGGCCGCGACGTCGGCTCCTTCTACAAGAAGGCCCGCGTGGACGACAACGATCCCTTCTACATCAAGGCCCCGGACCTCGAGGGCTGCCGCCCCGATGAAGTCTGCGTGGTTCAGCCGCACTAGCTAGTTGGAACAAGGTGGCGGTCCGGAGTGGTTTCCTGCTCCGGACCGCCTCAGTGCTTCATGCCCACATCACCTGTGCATCATGACCTGCGCCGCTCACGCTTGGCGTCTGCGGCTCGGCATAGTCGGCAAGCCGCATGGGAACTTCCTCCGTGAGGGCTCCCAGAAGCTGCTGGAACATCTGATGAAGACTGTCCCAAACCTTCACCGGCGCGTCCGTGTCACCGGTCTGCAGGCCGTATAGCACGTTCCCGAACCCGTCTCCGGCACGGTGATCAACGATGAGCTTCCCGCCCGTGAGATCAGAGGCGATCGGAACCCACCGTACGTGGAACGAGTACCCATACACACCGTCGTAAATGTCACGTAGGTCAGGGTCTTCCGACTCGTTCGCATCGATCCACTCAGCGATGCCTTCCTCCATCCACCGCTGACCGTCACGCATTCCAGCCGAGGTGAGCAAGATGAAACCCCCAGGAAGGATGACCCCTGGGCCCGCATGGCTGGTGGCGGACGACCCGTCATGACGCCGCAACCACGTCACGAGATCGGGATGCAGGTCGAACCGTCGGTCAGTAATGGCGTCGATATCATCCTGCGTAGCCGGAGGATTCAACGCAGCATAATCCGCTGGAGCGTTAGCCCCCAGCCACGCATCGAGGTGGCCCAGTACGTCATCGAGTGAATCAGTCATGCGACGACCCTAACAACTGCCAATCCATCACACTCCAGGTTTAGTACTGCGACGGTGCTTGCTGTGACTGATGGCCAGGTCAGGGACATCAACTGCCGTATTTCGGCGAGGCTGAGGTGGCTGAGCCGGGAGGAGCCGTTTCTGCTTTCCCGGCATGCAGCTCGCGGGCTCGCAGCGCGGTCAGGCAGGCGTGGGCGGCCGTGGCCAGGGTCATGTGGCGGTGCCAGCCGGGATAGCGGCGGACTTGGTAGTCGTGAAGGCCGCATTCCTGTTTCGCGCTCTGGAAGCATTCCTCGATGGCCCATCGACTGCCCGCGATGCGGATCAGCTCGTCCAGGGTGGTCCCGGCGGGGCAGTACGCGATGTAGGAGGAGATCTCCTGCGGGCGGGCGACGCTGCGGCGGGCAATCACCCAGTGGCGGCGGTCTGTCCGGCGCCAGGGCCGCACCTCGACGCGTGCCCAGTCGCAGATCCGCAGGCCGTGAGCTTCTACTTCGACCTCGGTCTCAAACCGAAGGACGAACCCTTCTCCGAGTGCGCGGCCCGAACTCCTCGCGCCGGCCATGACATCGGACCGCTCGCGCGCCTACGAGCTCTTCCTCCACCTCATCCGTTCCGGGACCGCGCTGTGTCGTAGCCGGCCTCTTCTCGCTGCTTGGCAAGGGCATCCCAGAACCGAGCCACGCATCAAGCCTTCCGAGCAGGGCGATGGGCGGGGCAGCAGGCCCAGAACCGTGACGCCGCCTGGTCGGCAAGCCCCTATCGAGACCCACCCGGCCGGCCCGGTACCAGCAGCGCACCATCCCCGGCCGGCGGTCGACACAGCGTGAGCAAGACACCCCCGGTCACTGATCTCAAGAGTCGGACCCGCAGGACAGCACCTGCCGATTCTCCCCAGACCCAGAGCTCCCCGACCGGGCCCGCACAACATGCTCGATCCCAGCTCTGGAACACCCTGAAGTCGACTCGGGCCGACCACAAAGGACCGCGAAGGTCGACATCACGTTCGACCTCGATACTTCAGCGGCCGTGAGCGCATGCCCGGGCCGTCGGTCGCCCTGTTCCTTCTGTGTGATCACGGGCGGGGTGCTCAGCGCCCGCGCGACCCGCGAAGCCACCCCGGCACCCGCGGCGGTCGCTGTGGCTGCGGATGCCCTCCTGTCCTGGGGCCGGGGCAGCGGGCAGATGAGACGGTTGCCGACCTGAGCGCCGGTACGCTTCCGGCGTCGGGTCGTATCGAGCGCTCGTCGGATCACACAGGCAGTGGATCACCCTGTCCCGCTCTCCGGGTACCGTCAGGGTATGAGTCATCCACACCCCGAGTTGAAAGCCGCCCCGCCCCTTCCCGAAGGGGGGCTGCGGGTCGTCGCCCTGGGCGGCCTGGGTGAGATCGGCCGCAACATGACCGTCTTCGAGCACGCGGGCAAGCTGCTCATCGTCGACTGCGGCGTACTGTTCCCCGAGGAGACCCAGCCCGGTGTGGACGTGATCCTGCCGGACTTCACCTCGATCCGGGACCGGCTGGACGACATCGTGGCCGTGGTCCTCACCCACGGCCACGAGGACCACATCGGCGGCGTGCCGTACCTGCTGCGGGAGCGGTCCGACATTCCCGTCGTCGGCTCCAAGCTGACGCTGGCGTTCCTGGAGGCCAAGCTCAAGGAACACGGCATCCGGCCGCGCACGGTGCGGGTGCGGGAGGGCGACCGGCGTGGCTTCGGGCCCTTCGACTGCGAGTTCGTGGCGGTCAACCACTCCATCCCCGACAGCCTCGCGGTCGCGATCCGCACCCGGGCCGGGATGGTGCTGCACACCGGCGACTTCAAGATGGACCAGTTCCCTCTCGACGACCGCATCACCGATCTGCGCGCCTTCGCCCGCCTCGGCGAGGAGGGCGTGGACCTGTTCCTCACCGATTCCACCAACGCCGAAGTGCCCGGCTTCACCACCTCCGAGCGTGAGCTGAATCCGGCGATCGAGCAGGTGATGCGCACCGCGCCGCGCCGGGTCATCGTCTCCAGCTTCGCCAGCCACGTGCACCGCATCCAGCAGGTCCTGGACGCCGCTCACCAGCACGGCCGCAAGGTCGCCTTCGTCGGCCGGTCGATGGTCCGCAACATGGGCATCGCCCGTGACCTGGGCTATCTGAAGGTCCCCTCCGGTCTGGTCGTGAGCACGAAGGAGCTGGAGAAGCTCCCGGACCACAAGATCACTCTGGTGTGCACCGGCTCCCAGGGCGAACCGATGGCCGCGTTGTCACGGATGGCCAACCGCGACCACATGATCCGCATCGGCAAGGACGACACCGTCCTGCTCGCCAGCTCCCTCATCCCCGGCAACGAGAACGCCATCTACCGGGTGATCAACGGACTCACCCGGTGGGGCGCCCACGTGGTCCACAAGGGCAACGCCAAGGTGCACGTCTCCGGGCACGCCAGCGCCGGCGAACTCGTCTACTGCTACAACATCGTCAAACCCCGCAACGTCATGCCCGTGCACGGCGAATGGCGCCACCTGCGGGCCAACGGCGACCTCGCCATCCGCACCGGTGTCGACCCCGACCGGGTCGTCATCGCCGAGGACGGCGTCGTCGTCGACCTTGTCGACGGGCGCGCGTCCATCACCGGCAAGGTCCCCGCCGGCAACGTCTACGTGGACGGCATGGAAGTCGGCGGCGCCACCGAAGCGTCCCTCAAGGACCGCCTCACCCTCGCCGCCGAAGGCGTGGTCACGGTGGTGGCGATCGTCGACGCGGACACCGGCGCCCTCGCCGAGGCCCCCGACTTCCTGGCCCGGGGTTTCGTCCACGACGACACCACCTTCGAGCCGGTCATCCCCGTCATCGAGAAGACCCTGGCCACCGCAGCCGAGGAAGGCGTCGGGGACGCGCGCCAACTCGAACAACTCCTCGCCCGCGCCGTGGCGAACTGGGCGTTCCGCACCTATCGCCGCAAGCCCCTCATCATCCCCGTCATCATCGACGCCTGAGCCATGGCCCGGCAGGCACGGTCTCCGTTCCGGCCGGGCCCCGCCCGCGACGGACTCCCCGGGCGGTGCCGCCGCACGCCTCTTCCAGATCGTCGGCCTCGGGTGAGGGAGAGGCCGCCGACGCAGGCGATCCCCTCGCCAGGGCAGAGACGACGGCACACCCGGAGCGCGCCATGCAGGCGAAGCCGGTGCCCTGCGAGCCGGCACACCGCCTCATTCCGAAGGAATGCGAAACTCGAATTCGGGACGGTCCCACACGACCGCGGGCGGGTTCGCGAGGGTCGTCCCGATCCGTACGGCACCGACGCGGTGGTAGAAGTCCTCGGCGGGAGGGTGCGACACGACCCTGACACGGTCGAGCCCGGCGGCACGGGCCTCGGATTGCATGTGCGCGACGAGCTGTCGTCCAATACCCCGTCCTTGCGCTTCGTCGGCGACGAACAGCAGGTCGAGCTCCGGTGGGGCGAGGACGAGCGAGTAGAACCCGAGGACCCGGCCTCCATACTCGTCGGAGCCGACGGCTACGTAGGCGCGGTGGGCCTCGATGTAATCAGGACCGACCCGGTAGCCCGCGACTGCGGCTGCGTACTCGCCCTCGTAGGCGCCTGAGCCACGCACGAGCCGTGTGAGCCTTTTGGCATCCCGCGCGACGGCCCTCCGTATGGTGATCGGCTCACTGATCGGGGAGGTGAGTGAACTCATCGGGAGAGTATTCCGCACCCGGGGGGTGCCTTCGTTCGGAGGGGTCGGCTGCTCGGGCAGGCGTTCCTGCACCGCTCGCGGGAACGACTCGTCCAGGCCCGCCCTGCTCCTGTCCGGTACCGCGGCAGCGCGCTCGGACAGGGAGCCGGAGCACTCATCAAGGCGTTGCGCGAGCGGCGCCAGTCCGTCCGTGCCCTCGCCGGCCCGGCTCATTGAGCCGCAGCACCCGGTCAGCGGCTGCAGCGCACATTCGTGGCGTGTGGGTATGGCATATGGCCGCCGGTCAGGGGTGAAGGATCTCCAGGAAGCGACCGTGGGCCGACGTGACATGGGCGAGCGTAAGTGCCGTCGGCGCAGACAGGCCAGTGCGGTGGCGGGGCCCCTCCGGTGCCGATCAGAGCGGCTGGGGCCAGGGAGCGCGCCGCGAGCGTTCGGCTGGCCACCGCGACGGGCGGCGTCTTCGTGAGCCCGGCGTTCCAGTGCGAAGCCGAGTTCGGGCCCACCCTGTCTCCCACCGTTCCCCGGCAGGCACATCACAGCCGCCGCAGGCATGCGCCTGGAGACGAAGCGGTCGTCCGGGAGGTACACGGCGGCGGCCGGGTGGAGAGTAGCGTGGCAGCGAGGCGGCGAGTCGCGATGCCCTCGGCGGCAGTCACTCCCTCACCGCCATCGGCGGTCGGCGGCCTGCAGGCACCTACAGACCGTCTCGACGACGCCATGCACGCCATCACGACCGTGCCGATGGCCACCCTCGTCCTCGCCCGGCTGGAAGGCCGGGACACGGGGCCCTGGACGCTTCGCTGGACCAGTGCCGGGCACCCGCCTCCCCTGCTGCTGACCCCCCGGGGGGAACGCGCAGTACCTCGAAGCCGGGCAGGGACTGATTCTCGGAACCCACCTGGGCGTCGGCAGTCATCGTCCGAGTGCCGCTCGCGCCCTGCCGCCGGGGTCCACGCTCATGCTGTACACCGACGGCCTGATCGAGGCTCCGGGCAGCGACCTGGACAGCGGGCTCGGCCGACAGCGCAGCCATGCCCTCGCCCTCGCGCACGAACCGCTGCACACCCTGTGCGACCAGCTGTCCGCTCGGATGCCACCCGGCAGCACCGACGACATCGCCCTCCTCGCCCTGCGCCTGCCCGTGCGCTGACCGGGGCGGGCCGTGATCGATTGCCCGTGCGCTGACCGGGGCGGGCCGTGATCGGTGACGGCGCTGCTCATGCCCCCGCAGTCAGCACCAGCACGCGGCACGAGCCGGGCGGTCCGGCCGTGCGGGTGTCGTCTCCGGCGCTCCGCCACCCCCACGACATCAACGTCTCAACCATCCCGGCGTCCCGGGCTTCCACCAACGTGACTCCGAGCGCGGCGCCGTGGTCGGCGAGCAGTCGCCGCTGCAGGCGCCGGGCGAGGTTCCAGGCGCGGCCCTGGTTCTCCCGGCGCACGCGGGACGGGACGACGATCCCGGAGACGACGAAGAGCCGCCCGGGCGCGACACGGCGGAGCAGGCTCTCCCGAACGTCTCCGTCGAAGCCCGCCCACCACGGACCGGCGCCGCCCACGGGAAAGCCGTAGGCGCATCCGGTCAGGACCGTGGTCTCCGCGATCAGCAGCGAGAACCCCGGTCGTCGTGCGTCGGCCGCGAGGTGTCGCAGGAAGGCGGCACGCGCCTGGTTCCACGCCCAGGGGCCGCCGCCGGAGACCTCCGCGTACAGGTCACCCAGCTCCTGCAGGCGGTCCTCGACCTGGCCGCGCGTCAGCGGGCGGAGGCGTTCTCCCTCGTGGGGCGAGGATCCCTGCTCCCGCATCGGTCGGCCCGGCCTGCGCGTGTGCGACCTGCCCGGTGCCGGCCGGGGCGCGGGGAGGTTCGAGGTCGTCGGGAGGAGCATGTGCGCGCTCATGGGTCGAACCCTGCTCCGGGCACGGACCAGGGCCCACCCGGCGTCGCCGATCACCGAGAGCGGCACCGGTGCCGGAGCCGGTGCGCGGCATGCCCTCGGTGTCTCCACCGTACTCCCGGCCGGGTCCGCCACGGTGGCGCGGCGGCCGACGACTGCGACAGCCCGTTCCGGGAGAGCACCGGTCTTCCGCGAGGGGTCGGTCGTGGCACGCACGCTCCCTTGCCCGGCATACCCTTCAAAAAGGGGGTGGCCGTGGTGACGCGCCGCAGTCCGCACCGACGACGGTCGGGCAGCGACCTCAGTCGGGGTTGCACCCTCACCTGCCAGGAGGTCCGTATGAAGCACGAGCCCTTTCCCTCCGAAAGCCACGCCGAGGTCCGCATCGTGGCCGCGACGCCGGAGGTCGCCCGGCGCGTCGCCGAAGTGCTCCGGCACTGCTTCGCTTCGACCGAGCAGCGCAGCTATCCCGCGGGCCACGCAGGAGGGACCCGGCTCCACATCACCCTCGACACCGCTCAAGCGGCGGAACCCGCACAGTCCTGGCTCACGACCAGCACCTCGACAGAGCAGACACAGACACACGCCGACGAGGTGTGACCCGGATCCGAGCGGCCGAGGATCCGCCGTCGCCTCGTCCCCGCGCGGCCGTCAAACCGGAGAACGACAGCCATGACGAAACTCCGCGAACGCAAGAACAACCGGAAGGCGGTCCTGCGATCCCTGTACGGGGCCGTCGAGCGC
This sequence comes from Streptomyces barringtoniae, assembly GCF_020819595.1. Classification (GTDB taxonomy): domain Bacteria; phylum Actinomycetota; class Actinomycetes; order Streptomycetales; family Streptomycetaceae; genus Streptomyces; species Streptomyces barringtoniae. Next base: position 295,396 of record NZ_JAJHNP010000005.1, on the reverse strand, counting down.
AACCGCCCCGAGGTCAATGGATCGGCGCTGCGCGCCGAGCTGGCCCTGCCCGACGAGGACCTCTCCGCCGCCTGCGCCTATCTGACCGACGAGGGTCTGATCAGCGTGGACTGGACGTCACACCACACCCCCGCCACCGTCTCGCTGACGCACGAGGGTATCCGTCTGATGGAGGAACTGGAGGAGGAGGAAGAGGAGGAACAGGGGAAGCCGGAGGAGGTACAGCCGGACGACTGACCCGGCCCCTTCTCCTCGTCCAGAGGTAGCCTGCCCGAACCGAGAGTTTTTCGCGCAGCGCGACCGGCGGTCCCGTTCCCGGCGAGTGACGAAACGGGCAGTCGTCCCACGGCTCCCGGGACGGGACCGCATGATGGAACCCGGCGGAACACCGGCCGAAGGCGCGTCTTCGGCCGAGGCGCACACGTATCGCATGCCCACGCCTCGCCTGGCCCTCACCCCGGACGTCAGCCACGGCCCGTTGGACGGGGCCCGGTGGCCGCACTGCGATGCGCTGGAGCTCGAACTTCCCTCGCTCGTCGGCTCGTTGGGGCCGGACCCGGACACGACGGTTCGGGTCACCGTGGACCCCGCCGAATGGTCCGACGCCCCGCGCACCGTCATGCCACCCGGCCGGGTGATCGCCGTGGAGCCGGCCGGCCCCGGGGGCGAGGCGCACGTCATCTCCCTGGACTGCGGCTCCGTGGGACGCTGGGTGCTCCTGGTCGTCCCGCCGGATGAGCCGGCCGGAACAGCCGCCCGGCTGCTGGCCGCCGCGGCCGACCCCGAGAACCCGCTGACCGCCGCGAGCATGCTGGCCCTGGGGCGCCCACTGCCGGCACTGCCATCCCGGTCTGGGGCGCGCTGCTGCTGTTCTGGCCCGGCGCCGGCTCCACCCGTGCCGACGGCCCGAGCCCTGAACGGGTCCGTGCCGCCGGTCGGCGCCTGGGCCGGTTCCTGCGCGACGCCGCCGGCACCGGCCACGCCCTCGGTCCGGGGCCCGCACCCCGCACCCTGGTGCAGCCGCCCGCCCGCAAGCGGGGGCCGGCCGAGGCACTCGCCGCGGCCGGCCGGCGAGACGACCCCGAGGATGTGAATTCGGCACGGGAGCAGAAAGGCCGCCCTTTCTCTCACGTCTGTCATGCGGGGTGCTCTGCGTGTTTCATGGAGGTGTGGTCTGCGGTGCGCCACCATACGGACGCGACACAGCACATTTTCCAGCCGGTGGGCGCCATGGCGTGCTGATTGTGTGGGTCGACCTGCTCGACACCAGCAAAGCCAACGACGTCAAGAGCGGCAGCCGGCGGAAGGAACACACCGAGACAGGAAGAAGGACGGGCATGTCCCGCAGTGAAAGCGAGAATCCTGCAATCCCTTCGCCGACGCCCACACCGACTCGGCGGCCCAGGACGAATCGGGACTGGTGGCCGAATCAGCTGGACCTTCAGGTTCTCCACCAGCACTCGCCCGGCGCCAACCCGATGGACGAGGACTTCGACTACGCGAAAGAGTTCGGGACCCTCGACGTCGACGCGCTGAAGCGTGACGTCTTCGAGGTGATGACGACATCCCAGGACTGGTGGCCTGCCGACTACGGTCACTACGGGCCGCTCTTCATCCGGATGAGCTGGCATGCCGCGGGCACGTATCGCATCGCGGACGGCCGCGGCGGTGGCGGCAGCGGCGCACAGCGCTTCGCCCCCCTCAACAGCTGGCCGGACAACGCGAGCCTGGACAAGGCGCGCCGTCTGCTCTGGCCGGTCAAACAGAAGTACGGCCGGAAAATCTCCTGGGCCGATCTTCTGGTCTTCGCCGGAAACTGTGCCATGGAATCCATGGGGTTCAAGACGTTCGGCTTCGGTTTCGGGCGCGAGGACATCTGGGAACCCGAGGAGATCTTCTGGGGGCCCGAGGACACATGGCTCGGAGATGAGCGCTACAGCGGCGACAGGGAACTCACCGGTCCTTTCGCCGCCGTACAGATGGGACTGATCTACGTCAATCCGGAAGGGCCCAACGGAAACCCCGACCCGATGGCTGCCGCCCAGGACGTTCGGGAGACGTTCGGGCGCATGGCGATGAATGACGAGGAGACGGTCGCACTCATCGTCGGCGGCCACACCTTCGGCAAGTGTCACGGCGCGGTCGAAGCCAGTTATATCGGCCCGGAACCCGAGGCGGCCCCCATCGAGCAACAGGGCCTCGGCTGGCGGAACACGTACGACAGCGGCACGGGCCCCCACGCGCTCACCAGTGGTCTGGAGGGCGCATGGACCACCAAGCCCACCACGTGGGACAACGGGTACCTGGACAATCTCTACGGGTACGAGTGGGAGCTGACGAGCAGCCCCGCCGGCGCCCACCAGTGGACTCCCAAGGATCCCGCGGCCAGGAACACCGTGCCCGACGCCCATGATCCGTCGAAGCGGCACGCCCCCATGATGCTGACGACGGACCTCGCGCTGAAGGTGGACCCGGTCTACGGCCCGATCACGAAGAGGTTCCACGAGAACCCGGACGAACTCGCGGTGGCGTTCGCCAAGGCGTGGTACAAACTGCTGCACCGCGACATGGGACCCCGCTCCCGTTACCTCGGCCCGTGGATTCCCGAACCGCAGCTGTGGCAGGACCCCGTTCCCGATGTCGATCACGAACTGGTCGGGGACGAGGACATCGCCGCTCTCAAGGGCAGGATCCTCGCCTCGGGCCTTTCCGTCTCCCAGCTGGTCACCACCGCCTGGGCGTCGGCGGCGAGCTTCCGCGGCACCGACAAGCGCGGCGGGGCGAACGGAGCACGAATCCGGCTCGCGCCGCAGAAGGACTGGGAACTCAACAACCTCCCCGAGGTGACCGAGGTACTGCGCACGCTCGAACGGATCCAGCAGGACTTCAACCTCTCCCAGACCGGCGGAACGCGGGTCTCCCTCGCCGACCTGATCGTCCTCGGCGGGTGCGCGGCCGTCGAGCAGGCCGCGAGGAACGCCGGGTACGACGTCACGGTTCCGTTCGCACCGGGGCGTACGGACGCCTCGCAGGAGCAGACCGACGCGGCGTCGTTCGCTGTGCTGGAGCCCAAGGCGGACGCTTTCCGCAACTACCTTCCGGCGGGCGAGAAGCTGTCGCCGGAGACCCTCATGCTGGACCGCGCCAACCTGCTGACGCTGACCGCTCCCGAGATGACGGTGCTGATCGGCGGCATGCGGGCCCTGAACACCGGCTTCAGGGGATCCCCCCACGGTGTCTTCACCCACCGGCCGGAAACCTTGACCAACGACTTCTTCGTCAACCTGCTCGACATGGGCACGGAGTGGAAGGCGTCGGCCACGGACGAGAACGTGTTCGAAGGCCGGGATCGCGCCACCGGCGAGGTCAAGTGGACGGCCACCGCCGTCGACCTGATCTTCGGTGCGCACTCCCAGCTCCGAGCCGTCTCGGAGGTCTACGCGTCCCAGGATGCGAGAGAGAAGTTCGTACGTGACTTCGTGGCAGCGTGGAACAAGGTGATGAATCTCGACCGGTTCGACCTCGCCTGAACCCGACGTCCCGGTCCGCCCTCATCGGCCGCCCGGGACGTGGCGGAGCAGGGCACTCTGCGGTACTGAGCCAAGTGTCGGCGTGAGCGGGCCGGCTCCACGGGTGCAGGGTGCCCGAGTGCCCCCGTGTGACGGACTGTGCGACCAACCAGGCCGAGACCGTGTCCAGCCGTCCTGTCCGACCTGTGCCGACCGGCGCGTGTCGAGGCGGTGGAACAGTTCACGCATCACATCCGTCTCCTCCTGGCCGAAGCGACGGCGGGTGCCGGGAACCATCCGTGGACTCGTCCTGAGCGCCGAAGCCGGCCGCCTCGTCGCGCTCAGGGCGCTGGTGAAGCGGCCGGGTCCCGGAACTGATCGACTCAGCCGCCGCTCTTGCGCCTGAACGACCGCTGGCTCGCAGCCGGGCCGTGCGCCGCACGCACTTTCGACGCATTGGGGTTGGCGGCCGTATCGGCGGCGTCCGCCTGCACACCGCGCTTGCGCGCCAGGGCTTCGCGGAACTTGCGCTTGAGGTCGTAGTTGCCGTCGCTGTCCGGAGCCAGAGAGGACGTCTCCGGGGCAGCCGGCTCCGAACCTTCCGTAGGTACGGGCTCTGCGGTCATGGTGACCTCCTGGGTTCGGGGGTGGGCAAGCACAGCTTGTCATGCCGGGCGCAGTGCGGGGCGCCGGCAACATCATCCTGGTCCGTTTCGGCGGGTATGCCTCTCGCGGCCAAAGGCGTTCACTTCGTGGGTGAGGCCCGCAGGACGCGGCTTCGGGCCTGGCCAAGGGGTGTCGATCCCGTGGCCAGGACGTCCACTGCCGGGGCAACGCCTCTCAGCCGTTGCGGCGCACGAGGGCGGCCTTGCGGGCCTCGGCGAGCTTGCGGGCCTCGCCGGCCTTTCGTGACTTGCCGCCGGCGCCGCGGGAGGTGCCCTTGCTGGTGCCGAGGCCGCGGAAGGGAGCGTTGGTGTTCTTGGGCCGGGGGACGGCGGGCCCGCCGTCGAGCGGGGTCCCGGAGGGAGCCTTGGCACCGGTGATCCGGCTCAGCTCCGCCTCGCCCGAGCGCACCTTGGTGACGGTTGCCTCGATGCCGGCCCCGGCCAGCATGCGGCTCGTCTCGCGGCGCTGGGCCGCCAGCACGAGCGTGACCACGCTGCCGGACTCACCGGCGCGGGCGGTGCGGCCCGCCCGGTGCACATAGTCCTTTGGGTCGGTGGGCGGGTCGACGTTGACCACGAGATCGAGGTCGTCGACGTGCAGGCCACGGGCCGCGACATTGGTCGCCACCAGAACGGTGAGCTGGCCGTCCTTGAACTGCGCCAGGGTCCGTGTGCGCTGGGGCTGTGACTTGCCGCTGTGCAGCGCCCCGGCGTGCACCCCGCTGGCCCGCAGATGCCGGGTGAGCTGGTCGACGGCGTGCTTGGTGTCGAGGAACAGCAGTACGCGGCCGTCGCGGGCGGCGATCTCCGTGGTGACGGCGTAGCGGTCAGGGCCGTGGACGACCAGAACGTGGTGCTCCATCGTCGTGACCGTGCCCGCGGACGGGTCGACCGCGTGGACGACGGGGTCGTGGAGGTAGCGGCGGACCAGCTGGTCGACGTCGCGATCCAGCGTGGCCGAGAACAGCATCCGCTGACCGTCGGGGTGCACCTGGTCGAGGGCGTCGACAACCTGCGGCAGGAATCCCAAGTCGGACATCTGGTCGGCCTCGTCCAGCACGGTGATCCTCACCCGTCCCAGGCGGCAGGCGTTGCGCTCGATCAGGTCGTGCAGGCGTCCGGGGGTGGCGACGACCACCTCGGCTCCCTGGCGCAGCGCGGCGACCTGCCGGCCGATCGACATGCCGCCGACGACCGTGGCCATCCGCAGCCGCAGTGCCTCGGCGTACGGCGCCAGCGCCTGGGTGACCTGTTGGGCCAGCTCCCGGGTGGGCACAAGGATCAGAGCGAGGGGCTGCTTCGGTTCGGCGCGCCGCCCGGCCGTACGGGTCAGCAGCGGCAGGCCGAAGGCGAGCGTCTTGCCCGATCCGGTGCGCCCGCGCCCGAGGACGTCGCGCCCCTGCAGGGCATCGGGCAGTGTGGCGGCCTGGATCGGAAAGGGCTCGCGCACCCCCAGTCCGCTCAGTGTCCGAACCACCTCCACCGGCAGTTCCAGACCCGCGAAGGAGACGGCCGGGGGCAGCGCCGGGGTCGTGGCCTCGGGCTGGGCGGGACCGCCGTGAGCGATGCCGGAGTCATCGGGATGCTTCATGAACAACCTTCCGCAGGGGAACGTACCGAGGAAGGCCCGGCAGGAGTGAACAGCCCACGCACAAGCGGAACCGAACAGGCAGAATCGCCCACCGCGACGACCACGCAAACGCACGAGACTAACACAAGACATAACATCGCGCCGAGAAAGGATCACCCCGGCGTCGATGACCCGACACAGCACGACAGCCCTTCCGGCGCAGGGTGCGGGTTCCCGTCTCACCGGACCGGCTTCGCGGCGGGCCTCCGCAAGCCGGGACACTGCCCGGCCAGGTGCTCACCGCCGGGCTGTCCGCCCACCTTCGGTCCGTGCGGCTGCCCACAGTGCGATCTGGATGCGGGAGCGCAGGCCCAGCTTGTCGCGTACCTTGTCCAGGTGCGTGGCGACCGTATGGACCGAAAGGCCGAGCCGGTCCGCAATCTGGCGGTTGGTGAGCCCTTCGGCGACGAGTTCGGCCACCGTGGACTCCCGTGCGGTGAGCAGGAACCGATCGTCTGCGGCCCGGACATCACGCCGCGTTCGGTGGTCCCCGCTCCCTGCCCCGAGCGCGTACGCGACCAGCCGCTCTCCGCGCAGTCCACGGGCACCGGCGACGGCAGCCTCCCGCGCCGCCGCCGACAGCTGAGTCCGGGCACGCGCCGCCGCCTGCTCCATCCTGTGCCGCCAGGGACCCTCGGGCTCGGTGTCCAGGCGGCGCCGTGCCTGCACGCTCGCCTCGTACAGCCGCAGCGCACGCTGCATGTCGCCGCTCTCCGCGGCCACGAGGGCCAGGCCCTCCACGGGGTACAGGGCATGGAAACTGGCTCCTGGAGCGATCCGCAGCACCTCGGCGAACAAGGTCTCCGCGCTGCGCAGACGCCCCAAGGCCAGCCGTACGGCCCCCGCGGTGTGCAGCGCGGCCGCGGTCCGAGGCCACGGCGCCTGCTGCCTCAGCACGGGCAGACACCGTGACATCAGGTCGTCGGCCTCCAGCTCCCCGCCGGCCTGAAGCAGCGCCCAGGCCAGGTGATGGCTGCACCAAGCAGTGTCCTGCGGCGTGCCGAAGGAGGCGACGACCTCCAGGCACTCCCTCAGATCCGCGACGGCCTCCGCGAACTCACCGCGGCACAGTCGCGCCGCAGCCCGGGCGTCCAGGGCGTTGGCCAGTCCGGCGGGGTCACGGCGCATCCGCTCGCTCTGCACCGCCTCCTCGCCCAGGCGCAGTGCCTCTTCCGGATCGGCCTGCTGGCAGGCCACGCGTGCGGCGAGCGCCGGCACCTGCCCACCCAGCGCCCGGCCCCCGGGCCCCCGCAGCAGTCCGGTGAGTAACGCACGGGCGGCCGACGGCTGCTCCTGCTGGTAGTGCACACGCGCCAACTCCAGTGTCAGCCGCACCCGTACGGCATCGCCGTGGGCGGCGCTGCAGGCCAGTACCGAGGCGAGATTGTCCCGTTCCGCTGCGAGCGGGCTGCCGGCCTGGTCGGCGAACACCTCCCCGCGGCCTCGCCCGGCCAGCTCGGTCAGCCACGCGAGCGCCCGGTGCACGGTGGCGTGCAGCTCGCCGGATGCACGCAGACGGTCCAGGGCGCAGACACGGATGGCGCTCAACTGCCTGAAGCGTGTGGGCGCCGTGTCTCCCGGCAGACGCACGACGAGCGACTTCGCTTCCAGGGCGCGCAGGGTGCGGAGGACCTGCCGCCGGCCCATGCCGTCCCCGGCGCAGACTGTTTGCGCAGCGGTCGCGTCGAACCCGCCGACCAGGACCGAAAGGCGCCGGAAGACCGTCTGCTCGGCCGGATCCAGCAGCCGATGGCTCCAATCGACCGCTGCGGCGAGCCCGCTGTGGCGTGCGGGTCCGGTTCGGCTTCCCCCGGTCAGGAGGTCGAGCTGGGAGAACTGGTCCTCCAGCCCTGCCAGGATGTCGCTCAGCGCGAGCGCACCGACGTGGCGGGCCGCGAGTTCGACGGCGAGCGCCAGGCCGTCCAGCCGCCTGCAGATCTCGGCCACCAGGTGGCTGTTGCCGCGATGGAGTGCGAACCCCGGGGAATTGCTCGCGGCGCGGTCGACGAAGAGCCGTACGGCCTCGGAGCGCATGAGGGCCGTCACATCGACAGCGGCGTCGGCCGGCGGCAGGGACAGCTCGCCGACCCGGAACACGGTCTCTCCGGGGACCCTCAGGGCCTCCCGGCTGGTGGCCAGGATCCGTAGACGGGGGCAGCGGCCCAGCAGGGTCGCCGCCAACCGGGCGCACGGTTCGGCCAGATGCTCGCAGTTGTCCAGGATCAGCACCCTGGGGGCGTCACCGATCGCCCGTACCAGCACGTCGACGCCGGTGCGGCCCGCTCGCTCACCCGCCCCCAGCGCGGCGGCCAGGGACTGCGTCAGCAGCGCGCTGTCCTGGAGTGATGCGAGTTCCACGAGGTCGACTCGTGCGAAGCGCTTCGGTAATGCCTTGGCGAACTCCAGCACCAGCCGGGTCTTGCCCACACCGCCGGCACCGGTGAGCGTGAGGAGGCGCGAACTCCTCAGGAGGGTGCGCAGGCACGACAGCTCGGGCTGCCGGCCGACGAAGGAGTCGAGCGCCGGCGGCAGGACGCTCCCACCGGCAGTCGGGACCGCAACCGAGACGTTCGAAGCCGCCCGTCGCCGCAGTGCCCGCTGCCGGCAGGCGCTGGAGCAGTACCGAGCCGGCCGACCCCCGTGCGGCCTCACGATCAGCGCCGCACCGCACACCTCACATGTTCGACTCCGGCTCATCTCCGATTCCTGGCCGCACCGCCCGGGAACGAAACCATCGCCTTCGGCCATGTGTCTCCGCGCGATGGCCGACACCCTGGCAGGGCCGGCCACCGCGGGCATCCCGGTGCGTCAGGGTGTGGCGGCGGGGTCGATGCCGAGTACGACGGTTCCGGTCACTCCCTTGCCGAGGTCGCCGCCTGCCTGGGTGAGGGTCAGCAGGGTCGAGGACCCGCCGTTGCGGTAGATGCCGTCCCGTGCGTTGAGCGTGCGGGTGGCCGTGTTGTTCCGGTACGGGGACAGGGCGGCGATCCTGGTGTTGTACGCCTCCGGGAAGTAGAGCTGGCCCGTGTGGGACACGTGGCCGCCGTGGTACGTCCCGTTGGACACGGTGCCTCCCGCATGCGTCTTGACGTGGATGTGGAGGGCCCGGCCGACGTACCAGCCGGGGTAGACGGTGGTGAACTCCGCGACACCGGTGGAGTCGGTCAGCTGCACGCCGCGCAGGAATGTCGTGTCCGGGGTGGAACCTCCGGCGACATAACCGGAGTAGATCCCAAGCGCGTCGCAGTGCCAGATGTCGACCGCCGTCTGGGGCAGCGGCGCGCAGGTCGCTGCGTCGACCACCGTCACGCGGAGGGTCAGCGGAACGCCGGCCTTCCCCTCTGTGATGTTCTTGCGGACCGTCTCCAGGTCCAGGTAGTACGGCCCCTCGGTCTGTTCGGGCGTGAGGACGCAGTCGGCGGCCGGCCGGGCCGCGGCCCGGTGCTCGGTGGCGGCGGTCGCCCGCGTGGCGGCGAGACCCAGCGCGGCCACTCCGAGGGTGGCGCCGCCCAGGGTGGCTATGACGGACCTGCGTGTGGCACCTGCGGGAACGTCCGACGCCTCGAGGTCGCGCTGCGGTTCCGCGGTGTTGTGGTGGGGGATGTCAGTCATGGTGCGAGCATGACGCCGGTGACGGCCCACGGGATCGCACGGACGACCCACGAGGCCACCGCGTTACGAAACCCACGGGACCGGCCCGAGCACGCTGGTGCAAGGATCAGCGGTGCCAGGTCATCCATCCGCCCCGGGTGCCCAGCCGGGCGGCCCGAACAGATACCCGACCCGGTCGCGCCAGCGGCGCGCCGCGCGGACGTCGCGCCAGGCGGCCGCGAACTCGTGGAAGGCCACCCGCACCGGGTGGTAGGTGTCGATGTTCTTCGTCAGGCCGTACGCCACCCGCACGCCTTCCGGTTCGAACGTGCCGAAGAGCCGGTCCCAGACGATGAGGATGCCGCCGTAGTTGCGGTCCAGGTAGACCTTGTTGGAGCCGTGGTGGACGCGGTGGTGGGAGGGCGTGTTGAAGAACCACTCCACCGGCCGCCACAGCCTGTCCACCCGCTCGGTGTGCAGGAAGAACTGGTAGACGAGGCTGAAGGCCTGCTGGAGCAGGATCATCCACGGCGGAATGCCGAGCAGTGCCAGCGGCAGCCAGAAGGGCAGGCCCGTCATCGGCGTCCAGCTCTGGCGCAGGGCGGTCGAGAGGTTGAAACGGACGCTGGAGTGGTGGACCACATGGCTCGCCCACAGCACCCGCACCCGGTGGTGGGCGCGGTGGAAGGCGTAGTACGCAAGGTCGTCGCCGAAGAACAGCAGCACCCACGTCCACACGGAGGACGGCGACAGGTGCCAGGGGGCGACGGCGAAGAGAGCCGCGTACAGCACGATCGTCACTGCCTTCCACGGCACCGCGACGACCTGGCTGCCGGCGCCCATGGACATGCTGGTGACGGTGTCCCGCAGCTCGTAGCCGCGTTCGTCGTCGTCCGGGAGGAAGCGGTAGGACAGTGCCTCGACGACGACCAGCAGCACGAACACCGGTATCGCGTAGACCACGGCCGGGATCATGTCAGCGCACCGCCTTCCGCGGCGTCGCGGGCACACTGCGGGACAGCAGCTCGCGCGCCAGCCGTTCGGCTGCCTCGGCTTCGCGTGCCGCGATGTGCGCTGCCAGCCGCTGATGTGCTTCGACGTCGAGGAGTTCCGCGGTCCGCAGGTCGTCCGGCACGTCGGCCACCGGGAGTGTGCCACCCACCAGGCTGTTGAAGGCCAGCAGGTAGGCGACGTTCCCGGAACCCTCCACGACCAACCGCCACCAGGCGACGTCCGCATCGCCGAGCTCGGTCAGATCGGGCCCGGTGCGCGCGTACCGGCCCGCGGCCTCGACGATCTCCCCGGCGGTGTCCTCGGAGCACCGGATCGCGCACAGCCGGGCCGCGTCGGCGCCGATGCACGCCCGCATCTCCAGGGCGTCGCGGGCGAGGTCCTGCACCGAGGGCCCGGCGTCGGCCGCCGCGATGCCCATGGCGAGGTCGAGGCCGGCGGTGTGCCGCCAGTCCAGGACGAGCGTGCGGCCGCCGTGGCTGACCTCGACCAGCCGTGCCTGCTGAAGCCGCTTGACGGCCTCTCGGACGGCATGCCGGTTCACCCCGAACTCGGCTGCCAGATCCCGTTCGGCGGTCAGCGCGGCACCGGCCGGCAGTTCCCCGCCGAGGATCCTGTCGCGCAGTAGCGCGAAGAGCTGGTCGGAGACCGCCTCGCGCCGGATGAGTCCACGGTTCATGGCGATCAGGGTGAACGCGACCGGCTCACTGGTCAACTGGTTGGACCAGCCTTTCTGCGGCGTTCCGCGCGCACAGATCGCCATGGGCGGACCAACCTGATGCTTGTCCATGTCGGCATCCCCGGCGAGCTGTGCAGCGCGCCGTTGTCTCCGGCGACGGTCGTGGGCGTACGCACCTGCTGTGGTCGGCGGTGCACGCTGCCGCCGCGTCGGCAGCACTGAGGCCGACGACCCGACAACCGGTCACCCCGGACCCGCCGCGGCTACCGTCACCGCCGCGCTCCCCTGCGCGCACGCGAACTCCCGCCGGGCTTCCCCGCATTGGCGAGCGCCGTGGCGCCTGCGTCCGAGGGTCAGGTCGGCGGCGGCGTGGAGGCCACGTGTCACCCCGACCCGTGCGGGCCCCTTTCATCTGCGTCACGATGTCTGACGCCGGCCGAACAAGCGGTCAAGTGACCGCCGTGTGCGGTCGGAGGCGGCCGGGGTACCGAAGAGCTGGATCTCCTGGTTGAGGGCCAGGTAGAGGCCGACCAGCTCGTACGCGACCTGTTCCGGGTCGGTGTCCGCCGGCAGTTCGCCCACTGTAACGGCCGCGCTCACCTCGGCGGCGAGGCGCCGACGCCAGATCCGGGCGAGCCGGGCCACTGCGTCGCGGACCGGGCCGCGACGGGCGTCGAACTCGACGGAGGCCGTGGCGAACAGGCACCCGCCGGGGAAGACGTCACGTTCGTTCTCGAGGTAGGCGATCCAGGTGTCGCAGATGGCTCTGAGGCGGGGCAGGCCCGGCCTTTCCTCCGCCGCGGGCTCCCAGACCATGCGCGAGAACGCTGCAGCGGCCCCTTCCAGCGTCGCCAGCTGAAGAGCTTCCTTGGTACCGAAGTGCCCGAGCACACCGGCCTTGCTCATCTCGAGGTCGGCCGCCAGGCGCCCGATGCTGAGCCCTTCGAGACCGTCGACCGAGGCGAGCGCCATGCCGCGCTCGACGATGCGCTGCCGCGTTCTGCGTGCTCCGGCTGCGGAGTTGCGAGGGCTCATGCCGTCCATCGTAGCGAGCTGCGGACTTTTAGCTTCCGACCGATCGGTTGCTATATTCCGCTGCATCGACGCCGAGCGAGGAGATCACCTGTGCATGCCACCGTGCCGGGCAGCCGCATCACCGCCGTGGGCCACTACCAGCCGACGCGCGTCCTCACCAACGACGACCTGGCCACCATGGTCGACACCAGTGACGAATGGATCCGGCGCCGTACCGGCATCGCCACCCGGCGCATCGCCGCCACGGACGAATCGGTGACCGACATGGCCGTGGCAGCCGCGAGCAGGGCGCTGGCCGCATCCGGGCTGGAGCCTGCCCGGATCGGACTGATCACCGTGGCCACCTGCACGGCCATCGACCGATGCCCCTCCATCGCCGCCCAGGTCGCCGGACGTCTCGGTCTGCCCGCCCCCGTGGCCTTCGACCTCAACAACGGCTGCGCCGGTTTCTGCACCGCACTTGCCTGTGCCGATCACGCGATCCGTGCGAACACTGCCCAGCATGCTCTGGTCGTCGGCGTCGAGAAGATGTCGGACGTCACCGACTGGGGCGACCGCCGCACCTGCGTCCTGCTGGGCGACGGCGCCGGCGCCGCCGTGCTGAGCGCGGCGGACAGCGCCGGGATCGGCCCGGTCGCCTGGGGCTCCGACCCCACGCGCGGCGACGCCGTCCGCCTGGTCGACGGCTGGCACCCCTCCTTCGCCCAGGAGGGCCAGACCGTGTTCCGCTGGGCCACCGGCGAACTGCCCGCCATCGCCCGAGAAGCCTGCGCACGGGCCGGCCTGTCCTTGTCCGAGTTGGCCGGCGTGGTCACCCATCAGGCGAATCTGCGCATCATCGACGCTGTCGTCAGACAACTCGGTCTCCCCGAGAGCACGGTGATCGCCCGTGACGTCGTCGAGTCCGGCAACACATCGGCCGCGTCGGTCCCTCTCGCCCTGTCCAAGCTCGTCGAGCGGGGCGAACTCCGCACCGGCGCCCCGGTCCTGCTTCTCGCGTTCGGGGGCGGACTGTCCTGGGCGGGACAGGTCATCGACTGCCCTTGAGTCCTTCGAACGAGCACGGCTGGGAAGCACATGCCGTCGGGCAGGCGGCGGATCGCCCGGCGCTGGGGGAAGCGATCCGCCTTGAAGTACGGGTGGTCGACGACCTGTCGTTTCCCAACACATTTGAGTACGGGCACTCATGTGCCCTCCGCCCGCTTGGGCGCAGCATGCCAGAGCGCACCCTCGGTGGGCGCTGAAGGGGGAGAGCGAACATGGCGGGATCACGCAGGACCGCATGGGGGACGGTTGCCACGATGGTCGTGTTGGCTCTCTCCGCCTGCTCGTCCCAGGACGGTGCCACGAGCCCGGAAGAAGTCCGCAAGCTCGCCGGCAGCGCTCGAGCAGTACACGCTCGGCAGGCCGCACAGGACCGCCTTCGAGACGTGGTGCAGGCGTACGCCGAAGACACTCCGCTCGGACCGGACATGGTCGTCATGCGCGACACCTGCTTCGGTGGCACGGCGAAGCAGTGGCTCGAGTCGAACGGCGACGACGCCTACAAGATCCGCTGTTCGATGCGGGTCAGCGCATACTTCGGAGTCGATCCGAAGCGGATCGGCTCGGTGCTCGACGGCATACTCGCCGCCGGCGACCGACCCCAGTCCCTCATCGCATTCGGTCACGACTACTACCGCAGCCACCTCGTCGGTTACTACCGGGGGCACGGTCCCAATCCGTCCGGCCCGGATGCGCCGGAGCCGACCCAGCTGTTCGACGCTACACAGACGCTTTCCTGGGACCCGGTGCATGACCGCAATCCCCGTCTTCTCGTCGGGGAGCCTGAGCAATGCCCGAAGAACGACCCTCCGGTGACACGCTGCCTGCGTGAGCCCGAATCGGAATCGGTCGCGGGCATCCGCCAGCGGCACGGCATGGTGTTCAAGCTGGAGCTCGGCTCCACCGAGTACTACGAAGTCGCCAAGGACGGCCATGTCGTCACGGGTTGAGCCTGCACTGCCACCGCAGAGGGCCGACCCGGCCGAGCCCGTGCGTGTCCGCACCGCATGCCGTCACAAGGCGCGCAGTGCGTCGACGGCGATGCGCGCGGCCGTACCGATGACGGCATCGGGATACGCAGCACCTTCCACGGCCTTCCCTCCGGGATCGCAAAGGCCGGTGCCTTCGCCGGAGCACTCGTCCTGGCCGACGGAGGACTCCGGGTCATGACGCTGATCGCCGCGTGCTGCTTCACGGCCGGCATCGACCCCGGCCGGGACCGGCCGTGCGGCCGCCGCTCGAAGGACGGGGCAGTGTTTCCCCTCGCGAACTCCTTCGGCGCGCCTGTCACCGGCCTCGGGACCAGGGGGCGTCACCGCGCGCGAGTATGGCGGTGACAGCGCGGACAAGAAGGTTGTGGAGCCCGGCCGGCCTCGGTCGACCGGGCTCCGTCCCGCCGTGCCGGATCGGGCCATCACCCGTGTCGTACTGCCGACTTCTGACATGAGACCGGTCAATCTGACATACGGCCGGTAAGCCGCTCTCGGGACAGCCCTTGGCGCCTAGTCCCCCAGACGGTCCTCGGCCCGCAGCTCGAACCACATGGTCTTGCCGGTGCCCGTCCTGGTGCTGCCCCACGCATCCGCGAGCAGATCGAGGAGCTCGATGCCACGGCCACCCTCCGCGTCCGCGTCGGCGACGCTGCGTGCGGGGCCGGCGGACTCGGTGTCCTCGACCTCGCACAGCAGGCGGGAGTGGCGCAGCCGCAGGTTGAGCCTGAGCGGGCCGCGCGTGTGCCGCAGGGCATTGGTGACCAGCTCGCTGACCAGCAGTTCGGCGGTGTCGGCCAGGTCGCCCAGGTCCCAGTCGCTCAGCTGCCCGGTCACCAGGTGCCGGGCCCGGCCCGCGGAGGTCAGCTCCCGCCGCAGGGGCCAGGAGGCGTCCCAGACGGTGGCCCGGCCGCGCGGTGCGTCCAGCGGGCGCAACGGCGCGAGCATGCGGGACCACAGGGCCCACTGCCTGGCGAACCACGTGGGCCCAGCGGCACGTGTGGACCGCCCTGCCCGGCGAAAGGCTGTGGGGCAGCCGACGGCCTGGACGGCCATGGGGATCAGTCCCTTCTGGGCCGACGGCCAGACGGTCCGCCGGGTGGCGTGCCCGGCAATGCGCCAGGCTCTTGCATGTAGCAGTCGCTACACCTCCAATATAGACGTAGCGGACGCTACGGTAAAGAGCGGACCAAAAAGAAATAAAAGTAATAAAGGACATCGCGCACTGCGCCCCCTCACGTGCCCAGGAGCCCCCATGCCTCGCCCGCCCGATCAAGCCAAGCGTCGCGACCTTCTCGACCGGGTCCGCGAGTACGTGCTGCGCAACGGCCTCGCGGATCTCTCGCTGCGCCCCCTGGCCCGGGCCCTGGGGACCAGCGACCGCATGCTCCTGTACTACTTCGGCACCAAGGAACGGATGGTCGCCGAGGCGCTCGCCCTCTACGAGCGCCGCCCCCTGCTGCGCACGCGCGACCTGCTGGAGACCGTCGGCCCGCCCACGGACCCCGCAGGGCTGCGCCGCTTCATGGAAGAGGTGTGGCGCCAGTTCGCCGACCCGGACGTACGCGCCTCGCTCCCGCTGTACGTCGAGATCATGAGTGCCAGCGTGCTTCACCCGGACCGCTACGGACCCGTCATGCGTGACATCGTCACCGAATGGACGGGCCTGCTGGTCTCCGTCTTCCGTGACCTCGGCATGAGCCAGGACCGGGCCCGGACACAGGCCACCCTCCTGGCAGACGCCTCACTCGGCCTCCTGGTCGCCCCTCTGGCGGACGGTCACTGGGAGCGGGCCGACAAGGCCTTCCACGCCCTCCTCGACAGCCTGGAACCGGGATGGGGCCGATGAGCCCGCGTCGTCACTCGGGGGCGAAGGAGAAGCTGCGCCACAGGCCGGTGGCACTGACGACCTGGTCCGCCGCTCCGATGTCCAGGTAGGTGCTCTGCCCACCCTGGGGCACGGTGCAGTCGGGTGTCGTATACAGGAGCAAGCTGCTCTGCGTCTGGTTGTTGACGTGGGTCACGCCCTCGGGGAAACGGTGACATCCGTGGATCGACGGGTTGGAGAGCGTCTCCACGAGCCTGAGTCCGTTGCGCGCCACCACCTGACCGGACGCCTGGTCCTGGCAGGCGCTGAGCGCGAGGCCGGACAGCACGATGCCGACGAGCGCGGCCAGCGAGCGTGAAGAAGGCATGGGGCCTCCCGGGATACGGGTGTTGCCGGGGACGTCGCCCTTCCTTCACTATTCGCCAGGTCCGATGGACCCGCACGGTGGGGACGTCCGTCGCGGTCCGTGGACGGTCCGTGCACCGCACTGGGCGGACGGCCGGGTCCACGACCGGCGCACAGCGCGCGCATCCCGATCGACGAGCCCGGGCAGCACCCGCGGCTTACGCTGATCGAGGGGGTGCGTCCGGGTGAATCGCACACCGAAAGGGGCGCCCCAATGGACGACTACCCGCTGATCGAGAACCACGGTCTGATCGGCGACCTGCAGACGGCGGCGCTGGTGACGACCGAGGGCGTGGTCGACTGGTTCTGCTCCCCGCGGTTCGACTCGCCGAGTGTCTTCGGGGCGCTGCTGGACAAGGGCAACGGCGGGCACTGCACGGTCCGGCCGGCGCACCGGACCCATGCGACCAAGCAGTTGTACCTGCCCGACACGGCGGTCCTGGTGACCCGGTTCATGACCGAGGGGGGCGCCGGTGAGGTGCTCGACTTCATGCCCGTGACCGGTACGACGACCACCTCCCGCCACCGGCTGGTGCGGCTGGTCCGCTGTGTGCGCGGCAGCATGACGTTCCAGGTGGAGATCGCCCCGCGGTTCGACTACGGGCGCAGGAAGCACGAGTTGCACATCACCCAGCACGGAGCGGTCTTCGCCGCGGAGGACGGCACGGAACTCACCGTGCACCCCATCCGTGAACCGCAGGACGAGCGGCTCGTGGACGTGCTCACGGACCAGGGTGCCGACCTGCACCTCTCGCTGACGCTGCAGGCCGGTCAGCATCGCGGGCTGATGCTGGAGACGGGCGCCGAGGGGCCGCCCGCCGAGATCCGCCTGGACGCATACCAACGGCTCTTCGACGAGACCGTGGCGTTCTGGCGCTCCTGGCTGGCGCAGTCGCGCTACACCGGGCGCTGGCGGGAAGTGGTGGAGCGTTCCGCGATCACGCTGAAGCTCATGACCTTCGCACCCAGCGGTGCCGTGGTGGCCGCCCCGACGGCGGCTCTCCCGGAGCAACTGGGCGGCGAACGCAACTGGGACTACCGCTTCACCTGGATCCGTGACGCCTCCTTCTCCGTGTACGCCTTGCTGGGGCTGGGCTTCACGCAGGAGGCCCGGGCGTTCATCGTCTGGCTGAGCGACCGGGTCAAGGAGCGGGCCGGCAGCGGCGGGACCACGGGCCCGCTCAACATCATGTACAAGGTCGACGGCTCGGCCGACCTGAACGAGCAGATCCTCGACCACTGGGAGGGCTATGCGGGCTCCGCGCCGGTACGGATCGGCAACGGCGCCGCGACGCAGCTCCAACTGGACATCTACGGCGAGGCGCTGGACAGCATCTACTTCGCGCACCAACACGGTTTCCAGGTCGGGCACGGGGGATGGACCTCGATGCGGGCGGACCTGGACTGGCTGGCCGACCACTGGGACCAGGCGGAGGAGGGTATCTGGGAGACCCGCGGCGGGCGCCAGGACTTCACCTACGGCCGGGTCATGTCCTGGGTGGCGTTCGACCGCGCTCTGCGCCTCGCCGAGTCGAAGGGCTGGCCGTCGGCGGCCGGACGGTGGCGGACCGAGCGGGACGCCGTCTACGAGCAGGTCATGGCCAAGGGGTGGAGCGAGGAACGGAAGGCCTTCGTCCAGCACTACGGCAGTGACGTACTGGACTCCTCGCTGCTGCGCATGGCGACGGTCGGGTTCCTCAGCGCCGAGGATCCGATGTGGGCATCGACCCTGGACGCCATGGAGCGGGAACTGGTCAGCGACAGCCTGGTCTACCGCTACAACCCCGAGGCCTCGCCCGACGGGCTGCACGGCTCGGAGGGCACCTTCTCGCTGTGCACGTTCATGTACGTCGACGCCCTGGCCCGCGCGGGGCGGACGGACAGGGCACGGCTGGTGTTCGAGAAGATGATGGGGTACGCCAACCATCTGGGCCTGTACTCGGAGGAGATCGACCCGACGGGCCGTCAACTGGGCAACTTCCCCCAGGCGTTCACGCATCTCGCCCTCATCGACGCGGCCCTCACCCTCGACAAGGCGCTCGACGAGCGGTAGCCCGGGCCCGGTTCACAGCGCATCGGCGACCGGTTCCAGCCGGCCGTCGCGCCGAGGTCAGCCCTGGTCACCGGCGCCGCCGCGGCGCAGGTCCACGTCGGTGAGGCCCTCCAGCTCGCCATGGACCGGTGCCGGTGACCACGCCGATCGCGAACTGGACCGCCATGACGGCCGGCCACCGCCGGGCCAGCAGCAGGGCGGTGGCGTCGTCACGGCGCAGACCGTAGCCGTGCATGACGAGCGTGATCAGCGGCAGCGCCACGCCCAGGGCACGAGGATGATGTGGGAGGCCAGGGTGAAGGCCATCATCGATCTGGGCGGCAGCGTCTGCGGCGGTACGTCCGCCGGCAGCAGGAGCATGTGATGTCCCTCCTGGGGCCGGCACGGTGGGCTGGGTCAGCCGCCGGTGGCGAAGCCGGGGAAGAGGGTCATCCCGCCGTCGACGTACAGGGTGGTGCCGACGACGTAGTCCATGAGGTCGGAAGCGAGGGCGACGACGGCGTGGGCGATGTCCTGGGGGTCACCGATGCGCTTGTACGGGATCAGCCGCAGGAGGTCCTGCTGCGCCTCGGGGGTCTCCCAGGCGGTGCGGTTGATGGGCGTCTTGATGGCTCCGGGGGCGACCGCGTTCACGCGGATGCGCTTGGGGGCGAGTTCCTGGGCGAGCGTCGCCATCATCATCTGCACGCCGCCCTTGGAGGAGGCGTAGTTGACGTGACCGGACCAGGGGATGATCTGGTGGACCGAGCTCATGCAGATGATCTTCCCGGCGGCGCGCGACACCTCGGGGACGATCCCGCGGCGCAGGAACTCCTTGGTCGCCTCACGGGCGCAGAGGAACTGTCCGGTGAGGTTGACGTCCAGGACCTTCTGCCACTGGGCGAGGGTCATGTCGGTGACCGCCGCGTCCCGCTGCAGTCCCGCGTTGGCGACCAGGATGTCGATCGTGCCGAACTCCTGGACCATCCGGTCCGTCATGGCGACGACCTGGTCCTCCTGGGACACGTCCGCCTCGTAGGCGGCCGCCCGGACCCCGAAGCCGGTGATCTCCTCGACCACCTTCTCGGCGTCCTCGCGGCCGGCCACGTAGTTCACCACGACATCGGCCCCCGCCCGGCCCAGGGCGACGGCCGTCGCCCTGCCGATTCCGGAGTTCGCGCCGGTCACCAGTGCCTTCTGCCCCTTCAGCAGGTGGGCGGGGATCACGCCCTGGGGTGCCCCCTCGGTGGAACTCACGATGTCCTGCTCCTCCACTGCGCGCCCGTCCCCGCCGGGCCCGTCGCCCGGTGGTCCAGCCATCAGGCAAGCACCGGCGAGGAACGGCGGCATCCCGGAGCGGATCGCGTTGCGCTGCCCGGCTGAGCATCTTCGCCCGGTCGTCGGAGTCCGGGCGGCCGAGTCCGGGCGTCGGAGTCCGGGCGGCCGAGGTCAGCCCAGCCGTTCCTTCAGGTGGTCGCCCACGCGGAGGGCGTTGGCGATGGCCGTCAGGGACGGATTGACCGCGCCGATGCTCGGGAAGAAGCTGGTGTCGACGACGTAGAGGTTGTCCAGGTCGTGGGCCTTGCAGTTGACGTCCAGGGCCGAGGACGCCGGGTCGGTGCCGAAGCGCACGGTGCCGGCCTGGTGCGCGGTCGCGCCGATCGGCATGCCCTTGTGCAGGTAGATGCTGCGGGACAGCAGCCGGTGCTCGTGCATGCCCAGATGGCCGAGCATGTGCTGCAGTTTGTGCCGCAGGCGCGTCAGGCCGCCGATGTTGTTGCCCTCGTCGAGCGTGAGCCGGATCCTGCCGCCGGCTTCCAGCGTCACCCGGTTGTCCGGCTGCGGCAGGTCCTCTCCGCACAGCCAGAAGTCGACGGCGTGATGGGCCAGGACCTCGAACGGCATGTCCGGCGCCACCGCTCCGGCCCAGCGCGGGGCCTCGCCGTGGATCTGCTCGGCGTCCGACTTGCCGAGCATCTGGATCCCGCCGAGCGGGTAGTCCCAGTCGTCCGCGCCCAGGTACCAGTCGTGCAGGGCGAGGGTCTTCTGGAACTGGGTGTCGTTGGGTTCCTTCGAAATGGCCATCAGCGCAAGGTTGTTGTGGCGCATGTAGTACCGGCCTACGACGTCCGAGCTGTTCGCCAGCCCGCGCGGATGCCGGTCGTCGGCCGAAGCGAGCAGCAGGGCGGCGGAGTTGACGGCCCCGCAGGCCACGACCACGACGTCCGCCGAGAACCGGGCCTCGTCCTCGTCGGGGAGCTGGGTGACGACGCCGGTGACGCTGCGCCCGGTGGCGTCGGTCTCCAGCCGTGTCACCCGCGCGTTGGTGATCATGTCCACGTTGGGGTGCTCCAGTGCCGGCTCCACGCAGATCACCTGGGCGTCGGACTTGGCGCGCACCAGACACGGGAAACCGTCCACCCGGTTGCAGCGGATGCAGACGCTGGAGTGGGTTGCGCGGCCCAGCGCGTCCTGGGTCAGGTTGACCCCGATCGGCAGGTGGAAGGGGTGCAGCCCCTGCTTCTCCAGGTCGTGGCCCAACTGCTCGATGCGCGGCTCGTGTTCGACCGGCGGGTAGGCGTACTGCGCACTGCACGGACCTTCCCAGGGATCCTCGCCGTGCCGGCCGTGCACCAGGTAGAGGTGCTCCGCCTGGGTGTAGTACGGCTCCAGGTCGTCGTAACCGAGGGGCCAGGCGGGAGAGATGCCGTCGTGGTGGCGCAGTTCCCCGAAGTCCTCGGGGCGCAGCCGGAACAGGGCCGCGCCGTAGAACTTGGTGTTTCCGCCGACGTAGTAGTTCACCTCGGGCGGGAACTCGTTGCCGTGACTGTCGAGCCAGAACTCCGGGGCCCGGTACTTGGCCTTGACGAACACGGCCGTGGAGTCCCAGTTGTCGCGTTCGCGCCGCAGGTAGTCGCCGCGTTCGAGGATGAGCACGCGTCGGCCCGACGGAGCGAGGCGGTGGGCCAGCGTGCCGCCGCCGGCTCCGGTACCGATCACGATGACGTCGTACGAAGGCAGGGCGTCCACGGCAACCACCGTCCTTGCTCGTGCTCGCGTGGTCTGCGGGGCCGTTGCGGCTCTTTCCTCTTCGAACGTACGCGCCGTGCAGGGGTACAGCACCCGGAGCGGGCCGCACACCGGCAGGTCACAGAACGGCGATCGGGTTCACCGGGGAGCCGGTCGCCGCCGGGAGGCGCAGCGGGGCGACCACGCACAGGAAGTGCCAGCGCCCCTGCTCCTCGCACACCTCCGCCAGTTCCTCGAAGTCCAGGTAGTCCAGCAGGTGCAGCCCCATGGCGTTGACCGCCAGCACGTGCACGGGAAACGCGACCCCGGCGACCGCACTCGGCGCGGCGTCGCTGTTGCCGTCCGACCCCAGGACGGACACATGCCGTTCGGCCAGGAAGCCCATCGCCGTCGGATGCAGGCCCGCCCGGGCCCGCGTCACGTCCCATGGTCCGAGGTCCCGGCGCCGCAGGCGGTGTCCTACGCGTACGAACAGCAGGTCACCCGGACCGACCGTGGTCCCCTGGGCGGTCTCGGCCGCGACGAGGTCCTCGGCGGTCACCTGGGCGCCCGGTTCGAGCCACGGCACACCGCGCAGCCGCGGGATGTCCAGGAGGACGCCCCGGCCGACGATGCCGTCACGCACCAGATCGAGGGTGAGCGCTCCGGCCCCGTCGGGTGTCACGGTGCTCGACGGGACACCGCCGTACAGCTCTCCGTCGAAGATCACGTGGCACAGCGCGTCGAGGTGACTGTCGACATCACCGTGCACGTTCATGGCGAACCGGTCACGGGCGAAGGTGAGCCCGGGTTCGGCGCTCTCCCGGTGCGTGGGAGCCGTCATCCGATGGGTGGCGGGCTCCGGGCTGTCGGGACCGGGCCGCGTCTCGACGGGCGCGGCCAACGACACGGTACGCCCGCACCGGACCTCGGCGGCGGCCGCCACCACGCGCTCGGGCGTCAGCCGGTCCAGGGCGCCGCGCCGCTCCTCGCCACCGTCCGGGTTCGGGTCCCGCAACCGGCGATACAGCTCGCGGAAGGCCGCTTCGGACAGGGGCTGCGGTGCGGCGGGCTGCGCGGGCGGCGCGGGTAGGGGCTGCTGGTGCGAGGTCATCGGGAACTCCTCCTCGTCCGCCTCGGCCCACAGCACGTGTTCCGGACGCGGGAGACGGATGCGACCGCGTCACGGCATGCCGAGCTCATGGTCACCGCTGCGGCCATTGCACCACTCGGCCACAGGCTCCGCACGTCCGCACAGTGCGGGCCGTACGGCGCTTGCGGACGGCGTGGCTCGGCGAGGGCAGGCAGGGCCGGCGCACGGCGCCTCTCGCATCCGGCACCGGGCACTCGGAGGCCCTGTCCACCAAGGGAAGGGGAGGCGGGGCGGTTCTCGCGCCCGCAACGGCGGGCCGGCCCGGCCGGACGACGGTCCTGGAGGTCAACGGCGGGAAGCCGCCGGGTCCGCCGCCAGGCAGAGGATCGCCTGCGCCGTGGCCGCGGGGGCGCCTCCCTGGGCGGAAAGTGACCGACACCGGGCAGCAGGGCCCGTTCGTACGGGCCGGTGAACATCTCGTCCTTGCCCTCGGTGGTCTCTGCGAGGTTGTCGCCGTCACGCTCGCCGTGGAGCACCAGGGAGGGGACCCGCACCGGCGGCGGCTCGGCGAGGCGGTCTTCGATGTCCTGGTAGGCCGGGTCGCCGTCCGCCTCACCCCAGCGGTGCAGGTAGGCGTGGACACTGATCTCGGCCCAGTCGGGGTTGTCCCACGCCGCGGCGGCCGTGTCGAATGCGGCCTGGGTGAATTCCCACCCCGGTGACCAGGACCGCCACAGGTAGCGGCAGAAGGCGCGCCGGTCCTCCTCCAGTGCCGCCCGGCCCCGGGCCGTGGCCGTGGCCGTGTACCACTCGTACCAGTAGGCATGGGCCAGCGGACAGGGGACCTCGCTGTCGGGGCGGTTGGGCCCCGCCACGATCGAGAGCGACGCGGCCGTACGCGTCCTGCTGCTGTGGGGACGCCGCCCCGCCGACCCGAACCGCTGGCACAGCGACGCCGGCCCGGAGGCCCTGCGCAGGGTGCGGAGCCTCCCGGGCGGCTACTGACGCCGCGCCGCCCGCCCCGCCGCCCGTAGGGGGGCGACCGAGAACATGGGGCCCAATTCGAGGGGATGAAATCCTTTTCAGCTGCAGGGTAGGGTGTTCCTACACACGGCTGAAAGGATGCGCACTCAGGTGGTGACGATCCATGACGTGGCGCGAGCCGCCGGGGTGTCCCCGGCGACGGTCTCGCGTGTCTTCAACGGCGGCAGGGTCACGCCGGAACGCGCCCTGTCCGTCCAGCAGGCCGCCGCGGCTCTCGGCTTCGCGCCCAACCGGGTGGCCCGCTCGCTGCGCAAGCAGCGCTCCAGCGTGATCGCCCTGATCATCCCGGACATCGAGAACCCCTTCTTCACCTCGCTCGCCCGCGGGGTCGAGGACGCCGCGCAGCGCACCAGCCTCTCGGTCGTCCTGTGCAACTCCGACGAGGACACCGACAAGGAACGCCGCTACCTCGAGGTCGCCCTCGGCGAACAGATGGCCGGTGTGATCGTGGCCGCGGCCTCGCAGGACGAGACGGACCTGGCGCCGCTGATCGCCCGGGGCGTGCCCGTGGTCGCCGTGGACCGCCGGCCGCACGCGGCCGAGGTGGACGCGGTGCAGGTGGACAACCAGCACGGCGGCGAGGTGGCCACCCGTCATCTGCTGCGGGCCGGCTACCGCCGGATCGCCTGCATCACCGGCCCCCGGGGCGCCTCCACCTCCGAGGAGCGCCTCGCCGGATACCGCACGGCGCTGTACTCCGCGGGCGACGCCGCCCCGGCCGGCGACGCCTACGTACGGCACGCGGACTTCCGGGTCGAGGGCGGCCGGGCCGCGATGCGTGAGCTGCTGGCGCTGCCCGAGCCGCCGGACGCCGTGTTCGTCGCCAACAACCTCATGACGATCGGCGTCCTGGACGCGCTGCGCGAGGTCGGGCGCACTCCGCCGGGCGTCGGTGTGCTGTCCTTCGGCGACGTGCCGTGGGCGTCGCTGCTGCGGCCGTCCCTGACCGCCGTGGAGCTGCCCTCGTACGAGCTGGGCCGTACCGCTGCCGATCTGCTGCTGCAGCGCATCGAGGGCAAACCGTCGCCGCTGCAGACCGTGGTGCTGCGCACCAGGCTGCAGGTGCGGGAGAGCACCGCCGGGCCGTGAGCCCGGCCGGGCACACCAAGGGCGCGGTGCCGGTCGGGTGACCGGTACCGCGCCCTTTTCGTGGGCCCTGCGCCGCCGCACGCCCGGGCCCACGGCAGGTCCGGAGCTACTTCAGCCCGGACGTCTTGATCGACTCCACGATCTGCCGCTGGAAGACGAAGAACAGCACCAGCATGGGCAGTGCCGCGACCGTGGCCGCCGCCAGGATGTAGTTCCAGTTGGAGGTGTACTGGTTCTGGAACGAGGCGATGCCGAGCTGGACCACCGTCAGGGACTGGTCGTTGGTGGCGACCAGCGGCCAGACGAAGGCGTTCCAGTTGGCGAGGAAGAAGAAGATCGCAAGGGCGGAGAGGATGGGCCGGGACATCGGCAGGACGATGTTCCAGTACACCCGCCAGTGTCCGCAGCCGTCGACGATCGCCGCCTCCTCCAACTCCTTGGGCAGGCCCAGGTAGAACTGGCGCAGCAGAAAGATGCCGAAGGCGTTGAAGATGGCCGGGACGATCAGTCCGGCGTAGCTGTTGAGCAGGCCCAGCTCACGGGCGACCAGGAACAGCGGTATCAGCACGACCGGGGCCGTGACCAGCAGGGTGGCGAAGATCGCGCCGAAGAGCTTCTCGCGGCCCGGGAAGCGCAGCCGGGCGAGCGCGTAGGCGGCCATGGAGTGGAAGAACAGCGCCACCACGGTGATCACGGCGGAGACGAAGAAGCTGTTCCAGAGGTAGCGGGCGAAGGGGACCTCGGTGAAGACGTAGACGAAGTTGTCGAAGGTGAAGTCCTTCGGGATCAGGTTGCCGTCGGTGACGGTGGCCCGGGTCTTGAAGGACGACGTGACCATCCACAGCACCGGGAAGATGCTGATCAGCGACAGGACGACGGCCAGGACCGTGAGTCCCGTGCGTGAGGAGCGAAGCCGACGCCGGCCCGCCCGGGTCGTCAGGGCGTCACTCGCCATCGTCGAACCTCCCGCCTGAAGTGAGCTTGAAGATCACGGCGGAGATCACGACCATGATCAGCACCAGGAACGACCCCATGGCCGACGCGTAGCCGAACTCGCCGAATCCGAAGGCCTGCTGGTAGATGTAGAAGATCGCCAGTGAAGTGCCGTTGGCGGGGCCGCCGTTGGTCAGCACGAAGATCAGGTCGAGGCCTCCGCTGATGGCGGCGACCGTCGACATCAGCAGGACGAAGAAGCTGGTGGGGCGCAGCAGCGGCCAGGTGATGGTCCGGAAGGTGGTCCACGGTCCGGCACCGTCCAGCTTGGCGGCCTCGTAGAACTCCCTGGGGATCTCCTGGAGCCCCGCCAGGAAGATGATCATGTAGTAGCCCATCATCACCCAGACCATGATGGCGATGACACAGCCGAGGGCCAGGGAAGGGCTGCCGAGCCAGGACTCGCCGTCGAAACCGGCGGCCCGCATGGCCCGGTTGACCGCTCCCGTCTGGTCGTCGAGCAGGAACTTCCACAGCACACCGACCACCACGAGGCTGATCACGTACGGCAGGAAGAGCGCGGTGCGGTAGACGCCGACGCCGGGCAGCTTCTGCTTCACCAGCAGGCCGAGGCCGAGGCTCACGCAGAAAAGGACGGGGACGAGGATCACGACGTACTCGCCGGTGATCTTCATCGAGTCCCAGAACAGCGGGTCGTGCATCATCCGCTGGTAGTTGCCGAGCCCGATCCACTGGTACGAGCCGAAGCCACTGACCTGGAAGAAGCTCAGGGCGATGGAGAGCACCATCGGGATCGCGACGAAGACGAGGAGGCCCAGCACGTCGGGCGCGAGGAAGAGGCCCGCGGCCAGCCATTCGCGGTGCTTGCGGCTGAGTCCCGGTGTGTCCGCGGAGGCGGGTGCCTGTGCCGGGGCCGCGGCCCGCCGGCGCTGTTGTGCGGCGACGCTGCTCATATCAGGCTCGCCCCCTTGTAGCTCTTGGTGTACGCAGCGATGGACTGTGCGGCTCTCTCCGCCTCGCCGGCGACTCCGCGGCCGGCGAGCATGGTGCCCTGGATGGCGTCGGAGATCGCCTTGTAGACGACCGGGGGGTAGCGCGGCTCGGCGCGCCCGCCGGGGAAGATCTCGTCCTTGAACTTCTTCATGATCTCGGAGTCGTAGCCGCCCTTGGCGGCGCCCCGCTCCAGGGCGCTGGCGCGCGGCGCCACGTCGGACTTGGCGCCCACGCACCAGTCGACCATCCGGTTGATCGAGTCGTCCTTCATGGAGCCGAGCGCCCAGGCGCAGAACTCGGCCGCCGCCTCGGGGTTGCGGCCCTGGGCGTTGGCGCAGAAGGACCAGCCGCCGAGCGTGGTGACGTAACTGCCGCCCGACGGTACGGGCAGCTTGAAGACGCCGTAGCGGTACTTGGGCGCGAACGCCTTGAAGCTGGAGACGTTCCAGATGCCCTGCTGCCACATGGCGACGTTGCCGCCCTTGAAGCCGCCGATCACGTCGTCGGCGGCGGGCACGACGCGCGGGGCGATGCCGTGGCGTACGGCGTCCTGCCACAGCGCGAGAGCCTGGCGGGTGGCCGGGGAGTCGAAGACGACCTTGCCCTGGTGGTCCAGGACGTCGCCGCCGCCCTGCCACATCCACGGGTACCAGGTGAAGTTCTGGTAGTAGCCGGGCTGGGTCTCGAAGACCAGGCCCGCCCGGGTCTTCGTCCGCAGTTTGTCGCCGATGTCGAGCATCTGGTCCCAGGTGGTGGGGATGTCGGCCTCGGACAGACCGGCCTTCTCCCACACGTCCTGGGCGTAGAACATGGCCAGCGGCTCGATCTCCATCGGGAGGGCGTAGACCTTGCCGTCGACCTTGCGGCTGTCGAGTGCGGAGCCGTAGTCGTCGATGGCGGCCTTGTCCATGTGCGGGGTGAGGTCCGCGAGGACGCCGCCGTTGTAGTAGCGCAGGAAGTCGCCGGGCGAGAGCAGGAAGATGTCCGGGCCCTCGCCGGTGGCGAAGGCGGACGGCAGCTTGAAGCCGTTGAGGTAGGTGGGCTGGGGCAGGTAGACGAGGTCGATCTGGCTCTTGTGGGTGCGGTTCCACGCGTTGACCATGTCCACGAACCACTTGGACTGGGCGTTGATCGCGGGGTCGGGCGAGCGCTGGGGGCCGTAGAAGTTCCAGAACTGGAGGTTGCCCCCCTTCGCCTGTGCCGTGCCGCAACCGGTGAGCAGGGCCGGGGAGGCGAGGGCCGCGCCGGTGCCCGCCGCCGCGGTGAGGAAACGCCGGCGTGACGTGGTGGCCGGGCGCCCGGCGTCGTTGCCGTGCTGGAGCATGCGTGCGCTCCTGTCGGAGTGGGATGGGGCCGGATGGAGGAAAAGCAAGGGGGGTGGCGGACGGAGAACGGGGGCGGCGGTCAGTCGACTTCGAGGGTCAGCAGGTCGGGTGTGGCCGGACGGGAGGCCGAGCTGGGGGCGTCCAGGTAGAAGAGCGAGGTGCTGGCTATGTCGTCGCTGGTGTGCCGGTAGCGGTGCGGCAGGCCGTTGCCCTGGCCGGGGCCGATGCCGAGGCTCTGCACGGTGACGCGCAGGTCCCGGGAGAAGCGGACGGGGTCGAGGACGTGCCAGCGGTACATCCCGAACCGCTGCTGGCTGCGGTAGAGCCCGTCGGGTCGCAGGATCTGGTTCAGGCCCAGGTAGGGCGTGGTGTAGGCGGTGTAGCCCTGGCCGGGGACGTCGAAGTTCCAGGCGCCGCCGAAGTAGTCCTCGGTGCCGGTGCCGCAGATCGTCGGGAACTCCTCGTCGCCGTCGAGGTAGAACTTGAACTCGCCCTCGCCCCACCAGCCGGGGCTGTTGACGCCCCAGGCGAGGTAGGTGCCGACATAGCTGCCGGCGCCGGTGACCCCGTCGAGCAGGGTGTGCACCTCGCCGTACGGCACCGGGTGGCTGCGCCGCCACTGCGCGTGGAAGTAGGAGGCGTCCTCGCCGACCTCGTCCAGTTCGTAGTCGACCTGGTAGTAGAGGGTGACCTTCTCGGCGGTCAGGTTTTCCAGGGTGATGCGGGCGCTGCGGCGGAACGGCATGGGCCAGTACGCGTTGAAACCGCCGTTGGGGTTGGCGGCGACGGGCACGGACGAGACCTGGCTGAATGTGTTCCAGCCGTTGCAGAAGAAGTCGCCGAGCGGCACCTCGACGGCCGGGGTCTCCTCCCCCTCCCAGTACATCCGGAGCAGGGAGCCCCGCCAGGCCGTGTGCGGGTCGGTGGTGCACCACAGGTGCCGGATGGTGCCCGGCCCCTCGATGTCGGCGAGCACCGCGGTCTCGCCTGCGGCGATGTCGATGCTCGGGGAGATCTTCCAGCCCGGCCCCAGCCTGCTCGCCGCGACCGCTCCGGTGCCCTCGGTGGCCCGGCCGCCGCCGGACTTGGCACCGGTGAAGTTCTCGGCGCTGATCGAACGGCTCACGGCACGGGTCCTGCGGGAGATGCCGTCGAGTCCAAAGGTCGTCATCGTGTTATGTGCCTTCATGGGTGGGGTGCGGGGCGGGCCCGGAGCCGGGCCGCGCACCCTGTGAAATCCATTTCAGCGAAAAGTAGGGCGGACACCAGAGGGTGTCAAGGGGTGAGATCGGAGCGGACGCCGGCCACCTCATGACGCCTGAATTACGCACATTGCTCAGTTTGTTACGGCTCTTCTCGGCCACATGGCCCGACCCTGCGCGGCCTCTTGA
The DNA here is from genome assembly GCF_020819595.1 of Streptomyces barringtoniae. Lineage (GTDB taxonomy): Bacteria > Actinomycetota > Actinomycetes > Streptomycetales > Streptomycetaceae > Streptomyces > Streptomyces barringtoniae. Next base: position 266,080 of record NZ_JAJHNP010000005.1, on the reverse strand, counting down.
CGCTGAAATCGATTTCTGCCAGCGTGCACCTCATGCCTCGCAAGTCTCCCAACGCAGTCATCGGTGTGGACATCGGCACATCGAGCAGCAAGGGCGTCCTCGTCGGCCTCGACGGCACCCTGATCCGCTCGGCCGTGCGGGAGCACACCCCCTCAAGGCCGGGTCCGGGCCGCTTCGAGATGGACGCCTCCGTGTGGTGGCACGAGTTCGCCGACATCGCCCGCGAGCTGACCGGCCCGGACGACTCCACCGTGCTCGCCGTCGGGGTCAGCGGCATGGGCCCCTGCGTCCTGCTCGCCGACGAGCACGACACCCCGCTGCGCCCGGCGATTCTCTACGGCGTCGACACCCGCTCGGTCCGGCAGATCCGCCGTGTCGAGGAACGGCTCGGCGCCGACGGGATCATCCGCCGGTGCGGCTCCGCGCTCACCACCCAGGCCGCCGGACCGAAGATCGCCTGGGTCGCCGAGGAGGAACCCGAGCGGTACGCCCGCGCCCGCCGCCTGTACATGCCCAGCTCCTGGCTGGTCCGCAAGCTCACCGGGGCTTATGTGCTGGACCACCACTCGGCCAGCCAGTGCACCCCGCTGTACGACACGCTCGCGGGCGAGTGGTACGGCCCCTGGGCCGCCGAGGTGGCCCCCGGCATCGAGCTGCCGCCGCTGCGCTGGTCCGGCGAGGCGGCCGGCACCGTCACCGCCGAGGCCGCCGAGGCGACGGGCCTGCCGGCCGGGATCCCCGTCACCACCGGCACCATCGACGCCTGGGCCGAGGCCCTCAGCGTGGGTGCACAGCACACCGGCGACCTGATGCTCATGTATGGCACGACCATGTTCCTGATCCACACCGTGCCGAAGCCGCTCACCAGCCCATCGCTGTGGGGCACGGTCGGCGCCCTGCCCGGCACCCGGAACCTGGCCGGCGGCATGGCCACCTCGGGCGCGGTCACCAACTGGCTGCGCGATCTGTTCGCCGCCGGTGACCACGACGAACTGACCCGCCTGGCCGCCGAGTCGGGGACCGGCGCGGGCGGGCTGCTGATGCTCCCGTACTTCTCCGGCGAGCGCACTCCGATCATGGACCCGGACGCCCGCGGTGTGATCGCCGGACTCACCCTGTCCCACACCCGCGGGGACCTGTACCGGGCCGCGCTGGAGGCCACCGGATTCGGGGTACGCCACAACATCGAGGTCATCGAGGAGGCGGGCGGCGACATCCGCCGCGTGGTCGCCGTCGGCGGCGGCACCCAGGGCGCCCTGTGGACCCAGATCGTCTCGGACATCACCGGCCGGCCGCAGGAGCTGCGCACCACCACGATCGGCGCGAGTTACGGCGGCGCGCTGCTCGCTGCGCAGCTCGTCGGGGACGCCGGTATCGACGACTGGAACCCGGTGCGGGAGACGGTGACGCCGCGCGCGGAGCATCGACGGCGGTACGACGAGCTGTACGGGCTCTATCGGCGGCTGTACCGGGAGACTTCGGCGACCGTGCATGCCCTTGCCCCACTGCAGGAGCGCTGAGCCCCTCCGAGTCCAGCAAGGGGCTCCGCCCCTTGAACCCCGCCAGGGGGCTCCGCCCCCTGGACCCCCGGCCTATGCCCACCCACCACCCGACTCGGTCGGCCGGAAAGGCACCGAACCCGACTCGGTCGGCTGGAAGGGCGCCGGCCCCTGCTCGCCCCACTCGGCCGACCGGAAAGGCACCCAACCCCAACTCGCCCCACTCGGTCGGCGGGAAAGGCGCTGGACCCCCAACTCGACCCAGTCGGGCGGCTGGGGGGTGGCCCATACGCACACCCAACGGAGATCGCATGACCACGTACACCCTGCCCGTGCCCGGCCGGCCCGCTGCCGCCGAGCCGCACACCGTCTACACCGTGGCGAGCGGTGACCTGCGCCCCGCCGCCAACGTCACCTGCTGGCCGACCCAGGAGAAGCTGGAGAAGGACCTCGCCGCGGCGCTGACCGGCCTCGGATGGCAGGTCCGCCGCGGACACCCCTTCGACGCGGCCAAGGGGCACGGCTTCATCGACAGCCAGCGCGCCGGCATCGAGGTGTTCAAGACCCTGCCGAAGGACGCGCCGCTGATCGTCGTGGAAGGTGTCTGGCAGTACAGCCACCACGTCCTGGCCGGGCTGCGCGACCACCGGGGACCGATCCTCGTCGTCGCCAACTGGAGCGGTGAATTCCCGGGCCTGGTGGGCCTGTTGAACCTCGCGGGAAGCCTCACCAAGGCCGGGCGCGCGTACTCCGTGCTGTGGAGCGCCGACTTCACCGACGACTGGGCCCGCGGCGGGCTGCGTACCTGGCTGGAGACCGGCACCCTCACCCACGACACCAGCCACGTCCGGCCGCTGCCGCCCCTGCCCGAGGACCCCGAGACCGCACTCGGCGTGGCCCTGGCCCGGCAGCTGCGCGAGGAGAAGGCGATCATCGGCGTCTTCGACGAGGGCTGCATGGGCATGTACAACGCCATCATCGACGACGAGTTCCTCAACCCCCTCGGCATCTACAAGGAGCGGCTGTCGCAGAGCGCCCTCGTCGCCGAGATGAACAAGGTCTCCGACGAGGAGGCGCAGGCGGTCCGCGCCTGGCTCGACCACGCCGGCATGACCTTCCACACCGGTACCGACGAGGCGACCGAGCTCACCGACGCCCAACTGCTCAGCCAGTTCAAGATGTACATAGCCGCGCTGCGCATCGCCGACGACTTCGGGCTCGACGCGGTCGGCATCCAGTACCAGCAGGGCCTGAAGGACACCGTCCCGGCCAGCGACCTCGCCGAGGGCCTGCTCAACAACGTCCAGCGCCCGCCGGTGTTCAGCCGTGACGGGGACCGAGAGCTGTACGCGGGTGCGCCGCTGCCGCACTTCAACGAGGTGGACGAGGGTGTCGCCGTCGACTCCCTGGTGACCAACCGCATCTGGACGGCGATGTGGCTCGACCCGGCCACCACGCTGCACGACATCCGCTGGGGCGAGGAGTACGACGGCCGGTTCGTGTGGGTCTTCGAGATCTCCGGCTCGGTGCCCGCCTCCCACAACGGCGGCTACCACAAGTCGTACAGCATGCGGCAGCCCCCGATGTACTTCCCGCTCGGCGGCGGCACGCTCAGCGGGGTCTCCCGGCCGGGCGAGATCGTCTGGTCGCGGGTGTTCCTAATGGACGGCCGGCTGCATGCCGACCTCGGCCGGGCCACCGCGCTCGAGCTGCCGGAGGAGGAGACCCGGCGCCGCCTCGAGGCCACCACCCCGCAGTGGCCGATCATGCACGCGGTGCTGCACGGCGTCAGCCGCGACCAGTTCATGGCCCGCCACCGCGCCAACCACCTGAACGTGGCCTACGCCCCCGACGCGGAGACGGCCGACAAGGCGCTGCGCGCCAAGGCCGCCCTCTTCGCCGAGCTGGGCGTCGAGGTGCACCTGTGCGGTGACGTGGCGCTGTAGCCGTACCCGCGGCCCCGCCGGTGCTGCACGTGCGCGAGCGAACCGACAGCCCTTCGAGGAGTGAGGAGTTCAGCATGGCCGGTGCACGACGTTCCACCCCCACCGACGAGGCCGGAGGCCCCAGCCGCCGCCAGGTGCTCGCCGCCGGTGCGGGCATGGCGGCGGCAGCCGCGTCCCTCACGGGCGCGCCACCGGCGGCCGCCGCCACCGCCCGGGCCACCGCCATCACCGGCACCAAGGTCAGAAACCTCACCGGCCCCGCCGAGACGGGCCCGTTCGCCGCGCCCTGGACGGATCTCGGCATCCCCGTCACCTGCCCCGACGGCACGATGCTGTTCGTCTGCGGCGACACCTTCGACGGTGCCGGCGTCGGCGCCTCGGACTGGCGGGCCCCGGTCGGCCTGCGCGCCCGCCAGCCCGATCCGAACGGTCTCGTCATCGACGACAGCGTGGGCGGTGCGCACGCGGGGGGCCTGGTCCCGGAGGGCCACCAGAACAACACGACCGCCATCCCGTCGGACGTGTTCACCGTCGGCGACACGATGTACATGCACCTGATGCGAGGTGTCCTGTACCAGACCGACCACTCGGACTTCTGGCGCTCCACGGACAACGGCGAGAGCTGGGAGTATCTGTGCCTGTGGCCGGGCGACCAGTACGGCGGCCAGTTCCAGCAGAAGACGTACGCGGTCGCTGACGACGGCTACTGCTACGTCCTGTCGACCGTGTTCAACCGTGACGCCGACTCCGACCTCCTGCTGCACCGGGTGCGCCAGGACCGGCTGGGCGACCCGGCGGCCTACGAGCCGTGGGGCTACGCGAACGGCGCCTGGGCGTGGGGCAATGACCCGACCACGATCACCGCGCGCCGCCGCTGGGGCGAGATCTGCTTCCGCGCCATGGGCGGCAGGTACGCCCTGACCTGGCTGAACATGGATCCGCTCGGTATCCGCGCGCAGGTCTTCGCGTTGCCGACCAGCAACCTGTTCACCACGCCGGAGCAGACGGTCATCGTCCCCACCACCCCCGGCGACGAGTCCGGCAACGCGGTGGCCAGCCCCTACGGCGGCTTCATCGTGCCCGGGTCGACGTTCAGCGACTTCAACATCAACGTCAGCCAGTGGTACGACGACCAGAACTACCGGGTGATGCAGTACCGGATCAGCGGACTGGCCGTCTGAGCCCGTCCCCGGATTGTGCGAGCGGTGCGGATGCTGGTACTTGTGGATCACATGACCAGCCGAGTCCTTCTCGTCTCCCCCGCCATGAGCGCGTCGCTGCGGCAGGCCCGCTTCGACGACGGCGGCTCCATCGACGAGGGCGGCGCGGCGCGGGCCCGCTCGGCGGCCGGTGTGCTGCCGTCCGCGGTCCGTGTCCTCTCCTCCCCCGGTGTGCGCTGCCGGGAGACGGCCGCGGCGCTGGGCCTCGACGGTGTGCCGGTGCGGGAGTTGGCGGGTCTCGACGTGGGTCGCTGGCGCGGGCGCACGCTGGAAGAGGTGGGGGCCGCCGAGCCGGAGGCGGTGGGCCGCTGGCTCAGCGACCCGGAATGCGCATCCCATGGGGGTGAGTCCGTGCGGGACCTGTGCGGACGGGTCGCGCGCTGGCTTGCCGACGCGCAGGGGTGGGAGGGCCGTACGGTCGCCGTGGTCGAGCCGGAGGTGGTGCGGGCGGCCGTCGTCGACGCACTCGGCATGCCCGCGGCAGTCTTCTGGCGCCTCGACGTGCCGCCGCTGACCGTGACCGAACTCAGCGGCCGGGCCGGACGCTGGAATCTGCGACTGGGGCGTCCCCTTGCCGCGCCGGAGACCGACTAGGCGGGGAGAACGGCACAGGGCCCGACGGATCGTTCCGTCGGGCCCTGTGCCGTACAGAAGGAGTCAGCGCGCGGCCGGAACCGCTCGCCGGTTCGCGGCCGCCGCCGGTTTGGGGTTGAGCAGCCGCTCGGCCAACTCACCGAAGACGAGGCCGTATCCGGCCCACAGAGTGGTCTGGATCGCCAGTGCCGAGAGCCGGAACCGCCACAGCAGGGTGGCCGGGAAGGCCTTGGGCACCTCGTTGACGACGGGCAGGAACTGGTAGGCCAGGCCGATCAGGACGGTGAACGCGACCACCGCGGCAACCGTGGCCCACCAGGTGCCGAGGCGCGGGGCGAGCCGCTTGCCCAGGATGGTGACGGCGACCGCCAGCAGGACGCTGAGCAGCATCATCAGGAAGTACAGGGTGGTCCGCTTGCCGATGGTGTCGGGGTTGCCGATCGACGGCGGGTTGGCCGGGTACTTCAGGAACGGCACGACGTACACGGCGAGCAGCGCACAGCCCGACAGCAGCAGTGCCGTGGCGCGCGGGCCGAAGCGCCCCACGCGGCCGAGGGCGAAGCCGAAGGCGAGCGCGGCGATGCCGCCGAAGGCGACCCCGTAGACGAGAACACCGGTGGCGAGGCCGGCGGTCGACTGCAGGGATCGGGAGACGACCTCCATCTCGTGCTCGTGGGAGTGGGCCTCCTCGAAGCTGATCGCCTTGTCGACGTTCGGCTCACCGAGGACGTACGCCACGACCAGGGCGAGCACACCGGCCGCGAGACCGGCGAGCATGCCCCGGACGAGAAGGTTCCGTACGGTTGCGGAGTTCATGGGCGCGGTGGTGTTCCTGCGTCAGTGGCAGGGGAAGCCCAGAAGGTGGCGGGCGTCGTGCACCCACTCGTGGACGTCCGTGCCGTTGAACACGGAGGTGGCGCCCTGCTCGGCGCCGACGAAGTAGAGCAGGACCAGCATCAGGATGCCGAAGAAGACCGCCCAGGGAGCAATCGCCTTCAGCGGCAGCTTGGCGGGAACGACGGGGGTGGTGGCTGTCGGCTGGGCGACGGTCTGCGCCATGGCAGGACCTCCTCTGGGAGTTCGCGTCCCATCTCGGTGGTGCACAGGACGACGGCCACGGGTCTGACTCACGAGCCCCTGAGGGTCCCGCATACAGTGGCGCGACCGTGCCGGATTTCCACCGGCTTCCGTTTCGCCGTCATCGATATCGGACCGACCGTACCGCGTGACGCGCGCACGGCCAAGACCGCCTCCCTCCCAAGTGATCTTCCTCTCCCACCAGGTGGGACGGTACGAGACCGGTGGGTCGGCGGTGAACGCCCGGCGGGATCACCCGCCCGGTGAACGGGAATCCGTGCGGCGTCGCGGCGGGGTGAAGGCGTACAGGTCGAGGATGTCCGGCACGGGTGCCACGCCGGGGCCGCCGGCGCGCACCCAGGCGACGATGTCCTCGGTCGCGTCAGGGTCGTTGACGAGCCCGAGCCAGACCGGCCGCGCGCCGGCTGCCCGGCCCGCGGCGGACGGCTGTACGACGACGACGTTGGCCTGGTCGCACACGTCGAGGCAGTCGGAGATGCGCACCGGCACCTCCGCCCGCAGACGCGCGGTCTGCGCCGCGTGATCGACCCCGGTCACCTTGGGACTGCCGCAGCAGCAGTCCCGGCACAGGACGACCCGGCAGGGTGCCGCACCGCTCTCCGCCGCGGCGTCGTCCGACGCCTCTTCCGCCGGCCTCTCGGGCACGCCGCGTCACTCCCCGCCGTCGCCTTGTGTCGCCGGCCATCATTCCACGGCGGAGAACACCCGGTTGCCGAGGGCGTGTTCGGCTGTGCAGGTGGCGGGAAAAAGGGTTGGGCGGGTTGATCATCGATCTGGTAGCTTGCGGTCGACCGTGAAACCGCCCGAGGAGGTGAGACCCATGAACGCTGTATCCGTATGGGTGCTCCCCCTCGTCGTCACGGTCGGGCGATCGACGTAGGTGTCGCCGGGAGCGCCTCAAGAACAGGGCACTCCCGAAAGGCAACACACCATGAAATCTCTGCAGTTCACCGCCGAGTCGTCCGCCAACGGCATGATCGAACGCGACTTCACCGTGGGCGAGGTCCCCGGTGTCCTGTGGTCGCCCGCATCCGGCGCGGACCGTGCGCCCCTGGTCCTGATGGGCCACGGCGGCGGCAACCACAAGAAGCATCCCGCGATGGCGGGGCGTGCGCAGCTCCTGGTGAGCGGCTGCGGCTTCCACGTCGCCTGCATCGACGCACCCGGTCACGGCGACCGGCCGCGCACGGCACACGACGAGCAGGAGATCGCCGAGCTGTTCCGGGCGAGGGCGGCGGGCGAGCCGGAAGGCCCGGTCGTCGTCCGCTACAACGCCCACCTGGCGGAGCTCGCCGTACCCGAATGGCGGGCGACGCTGGACGCCCTCCAGGAACTTCCGGAAATCGGCGCCGACGGACCCGTCGGCTACTTCGGCATCAACATGGGCACCGCGATCGGCGTGCCGCTGGTGGCGATCGAACCCAGGATCACCGCCGCGGTCTTCGGTCAGCACTGGCCCGACGTCCTGGCGGAGAAGGCGAAGCAGATCACCATCCCGGTCGAGTACGACATGCAGTGGGACGACGAGCACATTCCGCGCGAGGCCGGTCTGGCGCTCTTCGACGCCTTCGCCTCGCAGGAGAAGACCCTGCACGCCAACGCGGGCAGGCACAAGGAGCTCCCCCGGTTCGAGGCCGCCAGCGCGGTCCGGTTCTTCGCCCGGCATCTCGGCCGAACGGCCGCCGTGCCGGCCTGACCCGAGCCGTGGCGGCGCCCGGCCTGCCGGTCGGGCGCCGCGACCGCCGCGCGCCCCGGCGACCTGGTCGTCGTCCCCTGGTCCGTCAGCTGCGGCACCTGTGACCGCTGCCGCGCCGGACTGACCGCGCAAGCCGGAATGCGGGTGCGGGCCAACGGCGCGGTGGTGTGTGATCGGGGGTATGGCGATGGTGCTGGGCAAGCCGGGAGTCGACGGGTTGGGCGAGGTCGTGGGCGTGCTGCCGGAGTGGCAGTACGACGGGGCGCCGATGCAACTGCATCCGGGGGACCTGGGCTGGTTCTGGCGGTTCGGTGCGCAGGCCACGGCCGAGGCGGTCCGGACCTGGAGCCGGGACGGACGGATTCTCGCCGTCGGGCTGCTGGACGGTCACGACCTGTTGCGGCTGACGATCGCGCCGGACGCTCACCGGGACGAGGAACTGGCGCGGCAGCTGGTGGACGACGTGACCGAGCCGGAGCGCGGCGTACTGGAAGAAGGGACGGCGTACGTCGAGGCGCCGAGGGGCGCACTGATCCACGAGCTGCTGTTCGAGGACGGCTGGAACACCGACGAGCCGTGGACGCCGCTGCGCCGCGACCTCACGGAGCCGGTGCAGGACCCGGGCGTGCGGGTCGAGGTGATCGGACCGGCGCAGGCGCACGTGCGTGCCGCCGTACAGCGGGCATCGTTCGACAGGTCGACGTTCACGGACGAGCGGTGGCACACGATGGCGGCCGGATTGCCGTACGCCGACGCCCGGTGTCTGGTCGCCTACGACGACCAGGGCAACGCGGTGGCGGCGGTGACCGTGTGGTCGGCCGGACCGGGGAGGCCCGGGTTGCTCGAGCCGATGGGCGTGCACCGGGCACATCGCGGTCACGGCTACGGCACGGCGGTCACCGTCGCCGCGGCGGCCGCACTCCGGGAGCTGGGCTCGTCGAGCGCGATCGTCTGTACCCCGAGCTCCAACGTCGGCGCCGTCGCCACCTACACGTCGGCCGGCTTCCAGCGGCTCCCCGAGGTCCGGGACCGCCGCCGGGACGGCTGGGCCGTGCACCCCCGTTCCTAGGGCCTGGCCTGGATGCCGGGGCGGAACTTCGGGACGCGGAGGGTGATCTTCGTGCCCGCCCCGACGCCGGTCTCGATGACGAGGCCGTGGTCGTCGCCGTAGACCTGGCGGAGCCGGCGGTCGACGTTGCTCAGGCCGATGCCGGTGGCGGGGCCGGCCGTGCCGCGCAGGATCGCGCGCAGGCGTTCCGGTTCCATGCCGATGCCGTCGTCCTCGATGACGACCCGGGCCTCGGTGCCCTCGTCCTCGGCGACGATCGTGACGCCGATGCGCTCCACGGCCCCCTCCAGGCCGTGTTTGAGGGCGTTCTCGACGAGGGGCTGCAGGCAGAGGAAGGGCAGCGTCACGGGCAGCACCTCGGGGGCGATGCGCAGGGTGACCTTCAGGCGGCGGCCGAAGCGGGCGCGGGCGAGTTCCAGGTACTGCTCGATGGAGCGCAACTCCTCGGCGAGGGTGGTGAAGTCGCCGCCGCGGCGGAAGGAGTAGCGGGTGAAGTCGGCGAATTCCTGGAGGAGTTCGCGGGCACGCTCGGGGTCGGTGCGGACGAAGGAGGCGATGCTCGCGAGCGAGTTGTAGATGAAGTGCGGGGAGATCTGGGCGCGCAGGGCCCGGAACTCGGCCTCGTGGGCGCTGGTGCGGGCCCGGTCCAGGCCGGCGAGCTCGAGTTCCAGGGAGAGCCGGCGGGCCGCTTCCTCGCCGGCCCGGACGACAGCGGTCGACTCGTCGGCGGCGAACACGACGAGGGCGCCGGGCGCGCTGCCGTCGGCGGTGAGCGGCACCAGGGCGCCCCAGCGGACGGGGCAGCCGGTGTCGTCGCAGGACAGCGGGAAGGTCCGGGCGCTGGGCGGGTCGGCGAGCTGTGCCGGCACCTCCGCGCGGTGGTGTTCGCCGGCGCCGTCCCAGGCGAGCACGGCGGTGTCGTCGGTGAGGGCGAGGGCGGGGGCGCCGAGCAGGGGGCGCAGCCTGCGGACCGTCTTACGGGCGGTGTCCGGGGTGAGCCCGGCGCGCAGGGGTGCCGCGGCGAGCGCGGCGGTGTGCAGCCCGTGGGCCAAGGCGCGCGCGCCGTCGCGATCGGCCGAGTGCTCCTGCTGCCGACGCGCCGCCCCGTGCCCGAGAGCAGCACCGAGCACGAACAGCCCGAGCCCCGCGAGAACGAGCGCCGCGGTACCGAGGACGGTCATGGGCGACGCGGGTTCGGGCCGACGGGGTGTGTGCCGCTGGACCGCCGGGGGGCGCCGCCGGCCACCGGGTGCCTGGACCGCCCGGGGGCTCCTCGGTACGGTCCAGGGCCGGGGGATCGGCGGTGCCGTCCAGCGCCGGGGGCTTGGCGGTGTAGGCGAGCGGCGCGGCCTTGCCACTGCTGGGCAACCACGCGGTCTTGCCGGTGCTGGGCAGCCGCGCGGTCTTGCCGGTGTTGCGGAGTGGCGCGGTCTCGTCGGGCCGGGTGCCTCGCCTGCTCTCCTCTGTCCCGGCGACCCGCATGTGGGTCGGCACCGTCGGGGCGGCCGACGGGTGTCCCGGCTCGTCCGGCTGTGGCGCTGGTCTGCACAACGGCTCCTCGGTCAGGTCGTCGCCGGTCCGGGGCGGGTGGGGACCGGGGGCTCGGGGAGGTGGAGTCGGGCCATGGTGGCGGCGGTGCCGGGTGGGACGCGGCTGCGGGTGGCCAGGGAGATCAGGACCATCGTGGTGAAGCCCAGGGGGACGGACCACACCGCGGGCCAGGCCAGCAGGGTGTGCGGCCAGCCGGAGCGGGCGCCGCCGGCGATGGTGGCCGTCACCGCGGTGAGCGCCGAGCCGCCGCCGAGGACGAGCCCGGCGATCGCGCCCGGCGGGGTCAGGCCGCGCCACCAGATGCCGAGGACGAGCAGCGGAGCGAACGAGGACGCGGAGACGGCGAAGGCGAGGCCGACCGCGTTGGCCACGGGCAGATCGCTGACCACGGCAGCCGCAGCCGTCGGCACCGCGATCGCGGGCAGCGTGGCGAGCCGGAAGTGGCGGACGCCGAGCGTGGGCAGCACGTCCTGGGCGAGGACGCCCGCGACGGACATGGTCAGCCCGGACGCCGTGGAGAGGAACGCCGCGCAGGCGCCCCCGGCGACGAGGGCGCCGAGCAGGTCACCGCCGACCCCGCCGAGCAGCCGCTGCGGCAGGACGAGGACCGCGGCGTCGGTGTCGCCGGTCAGGAGCAGGTCGGGGGCGTACAGGCGGCCGAGCATGCCGTACAGGGGGATGAGGAGGTAGAACGCGCCGAGCAGGCCGAGCACGCTCACGGTGGTGCGGCGGGCGGCGCGGCCGTCGGGGTTGGTGTAGAAGCGCACGACGACGTGCGGCAGGCCCATGGTGCCGAGGAAGGTGGCGAGGATCAGCCCGTAGGTGGCGTACAGGCCGTGCTGTTCGCGGTCCGAGGACAGCGGCATGGCCCAGCTGGAGGGCACGGCGCGGTCGGCTGCCCGGTCCGGCAGGGGGACGCGGGCGCCGGCCGGGAAGCGCAGGGCGGTCTGCGCGCCGATCCGGTGCCGGCCCTCGCCGAGCCGCAGCGAAACCCCGTGCACCGCGCACCCGTCGACGGTGCCGGACGCGGTGACCCGGACCGGCTCGCGCACGGTGAGGGTGAGGGGCCGGTCGACGCGCACCTCGGTGGAACGGTGGAAGACGGGCCGGTCGTCCCAGGCGGGTGCCGGGGCGTTGTCGCCGCGCCAGGCGAGCAGCAGGAACGCAACGGGCACCAGCAGGGCGGTGAGTTTCAGCCAGTACTGGAAGGCCTGGACGAAGGTGATGCTGCGCATTCCGCCGGCGGCGACGGCCGCGGTCACCACGGCGGCGACGACGAGACCGCCGAGCCAGCCGGGCGCGCCGGTGAGCAGCCGCAGGGTGAGGCCGGCGCCGCGCAGCTGGGGCAGCAGATACAGCCAGCCGATGCCGACGACCAGCACACCGGCGACCCGCCGCACCGCCCGGGACTCCAGCCGGGCCTCGGCGAAGTCGGGCAGGGTGTAGGCGCCGGAGCGGCGCAGCGGGGCGGCGACGAAGGCCAGCAGGACCAGGAAGCCCGCGGTGTAGCCGATGGGGAACCACAGCATGTCGACGCCCTGGGCGAGGACGAGTCCTGCGACGCCGAGGAAGGAGGCGGCGGACAGGTACTCGCCGCTGACCGCGCAGGCGTTGAGGCGGGGGGCGACGGTGCGTGAGGCGACGTAGAAGTCGGAGGTGGTGCGGGAGATGCGCAGGCCCAGCGCGCCGACGAGGACCGTGGCGAGGATCACGGCCGTCACGCCCACGATGCCGTACGTCTGGTTCACCGGCCGGCCCCGGCGGTAGGTCGGCGCATGGTCAGGGGTGTTCCGCGGGAGCGCCGGCGGCCGTGTCGGTCTCGTTGCGTTCGGCGCGGCGGACGTACCAGACGCCGATGGCCAGCAGGGCGGGGTACGGCGCCACGCCCAGGACGAGCCATACGGCCAGGGGGACGCGGGGTGCGGCGTGGGCGAGCGGCAGGATGCGCAGGAGGACGGGGAGCAGGCCGAGCGGGAGGGCGAGGAGGGCCGTGGTGATGAGAGCGGCCTTCAGCTGACGCCGTATCAGCTTCTCTGGTAACACCTCGGATCCGGGGTACGGCGAGGGTGCCGGGCGGGGTGTGGTCGTACCACCGGCGGGGCGCGGCCGTCCGGTGACCACCTCTCTGCGAGGGACGGACTCCGCACCCATGACGCACTCCCCGACGCAGCGGTGATCACCTTGTGCTGCGGCGAGTGTACGCAGCGGGCGGGGAGCGAGACAGCGGGCGGACGAGAATCGCCACAGGTCCGTCACCCGGCAACCGCTTGCCGTGCTCAACGGGCCCGGCCCGCCGCGTGTCTGGCCAGCAGGTCCCGCAGTTCCCGGGCGTTGCGCCGGCTCACGGCGAGGACGCGGTCGCCGATCCGTACGGTCACGTTGCCGCCGTCCAGGCGGAGTTCCTCGATGCGGCCGAGTGCGACGAGCCGGCTGCGGTGGATGCGCACGAACCCGCGTGCGCGCCACTGTTCCTCCAGGGTGGACAGCGCGACGCGCACCAGGTGGCTGCCGTGCGGGGTGTGCAGTCGCGCGTAGTCGCCCTGGGCCTCGACATAGGTGATGTCGGCGATGGGCACGAACCGGGTGACCCCGCCCAGTTCGACGGGGACCTGATCACCGAAGGCGGGCGCCTGCTCGGGCGCGGTCGCGGCGGGGGCGGCGGCCGGCCGGGGGCCCTGCCCGGCCCGTACCAGCTCGGCGACCCGGCGTACGGCCTCGGCGAAGCGCTCCTTGCGGAGGGGCTTGAGCAGGTAGTCGACAGCCTTGAGGTCGAAGGCGCGGACGGCGAAGTCGTCGTGGGCGGTGACGAAGACGACCAGCGGCGGGGCGGCGAACCCGCTCAGCAGCCGGGCGAGTTCGAGGCCGTCGAGTCCCGGCATGTTGATGTCGAGGAAGACGACGTCGATGCCGTGCTCGCCGTCCGGCCCGTCCGCCCCGGCCCGGCCGAGCCGCCGCAGCGCCTCGGTGGGTCCCGCCGCGGGCACCACGGTACCGACCCGGGGATCCCGCTCCAGGAGGTACAACAGCTCCTCGAGCGCGGGCTCCTCGTCGTCCACCGCCAGCACACGCAAGGGAGCGTCGCTCGCGCTCATCCCCACTGGCCCCTTCCCGTTTCAACCACTTACCCGGTGCATGGTGGCCTTCCCGTCCGTCCGCGTCGATACGCGGACGCCGGTGGTGTACGACGGCCGGCACCGGGCGAGGATCCCGAAGTCCACGGAGACGAGCGGTCCGAGGAGGCCCGGTGGCATACGTGAAGCGTGCGGAGTGGGACGCGCACTACGCAGACGGCGGCCGGTTCCGGGAGCTCGGCGACGGTGAGCGGCGGCTGCTGGCGGAGCACGTCCCGGCGCCGGCCGGCGGGCTCGCGCTGGACCTCGGCTGCGGGCTCGGCGAACTCGCCCGCCATCTGGCCGGATCCGGCTATCGGGTGGACGCCGTCGACTGGTCGGAGGCCGCCCTCGCGGAGGCCCGGAGCACCGGCGAGGCGGGCGTGACGTACCGGCGCCTGGACATCGAGCGGGACGACCTGAGTCAACTGCCGCACCCCTCCTACGACTTGATCACGATCCGGCTCGGCTGGGCCTTCGTGGGCGACCGCACCCGGGTGCTGAACCGGCTGCGCGAGCGGCTGCGTCCGGGCGGGGCACTGTGCGTGATCACGCCGGTCGCGGACGCGGTGCCGGACGACCGGCGCGACATCGCGCTGGACGAGGAGGAGATCGGTCTGCTGGGCGCCGGCTGGGCGCTGGCCGACCGGTACGACGCCGACGGCCTGGCGATGTTCGTCCTGCGCGGCCCCTCCCCCACCGCGCCGCGGTACGCCGGCAAGGGCCGCCCCTCTCCGCACGCCCTGACCGGCGCCGGAGTCGTCGTCACCGACCGCGCGGGCCGGGTACTGCTGGGCTGGTCGGTGCGGGGAGTCTGGGAGTTGCCCGGCGGCAAGAACGACGCGGACGAGGACTTCGCCGCGGCGGCCGTGCGCGAACTGCAGGAGGAGACGTCCTTGACGGCCGACCCGGCCGGTGCGCGGGTGCGGGCGATCCTGATGGACTCGGTGCACGGCATCCCCCGGGTGACGGCCGCCGTCCGGGTGACCGCCTTCACCGGCGAACCCGTGGTCACCGAGCCGCGACTGGTACACCGCTGGGAGTGGCACGAGGTCGGGGACCTGCCCTGGCTCGGCGGGCCGCTGTTCACGCCGAGCGCCCACGTCCTGGACGTCATGTGGCCCGGTGTGCTGCCGGGGCTCCCGGCCGTGCACCGGTACCCGGTGACGGACGGCTGAATGGTGTCACTCCGGGACCACCAGCCGTGCCGCCTCCCCCGGGCCCACCGGAACCACCCGGTCGCGCAGGCAGACGTCGATGGGGGCGCGGTCGGAGTCCGGTACGGCGATCTCCAGCAGGCCGCTGCGCAGGTGCAGATGGACGCCCCAGTGGCCGTGGTAGCGGATGGCGAAGCCGTAGGAGGAGAGTTCGGGGAGTGGGACCGGATCCAGGCACAGGGCGCCGTTGCGGGTCTCCAGGCCGGTCAGTCCGCGCTGGACGAGGTCGAGGGTGCCGGCCATGGCGCCGAGGTGGATGCCCTCGCCGGTGGTGCCGCCCTGCAGGTCGGCGATGTCGCCGCTCAGCGCCTCCTGGACGAAGGCCCAGGCGTCGGCGCGGCGGGCGCGGGTGAGGACCCAGCCGTGGACCAGGCCGCTCAGGGTTGAGCCGTGGCTGGTGCGGTGCAGGTAGTGGTCGACGGTCGCGGTCCAGGTCCGTTCGTCCAGGCCATAGCCCAGTTGGTCGAAGAGGGTCTTGAGTTCGGCGGTGGAGAAGAGGTAGCCGAGCATCAGCACGTCGGCCTGTTTGGAGGCCTTGTAGCGGTTGACGGTGTCACCCTCGGCCTCCAGGATCCGGTCGAGGCGGCGGATGTCGTCGTACCGCTTGCGGTAGTCGTCCCAGTCGAGTTCGGCGAGGTCGCCGTAGCCCTCGAACTGGCTGATCACCCCGTCGTGGAAAGGGATGTGGAGGGTGCGGGAGACCTCCTCCCAGCGGGCGGGCTCGTCCTCGTCCAGGCCGATGCTCTCGCCGAGTTCGCGGCGGCGCGGCTCGGGCAGGAGGTTCAGCAGGTCCAGGGTGCGGGCGAGCACCCAGGCGGCGGTGACGTTGGTGTACGCGTTGTCGTCCAGGCCCGGCAGGGCCGCGCCGGGGTAGGCGTCGTGGTACTCGTCGGGGCCCATCACCCCCCGGATGCGATAGCGGCCGAGGCGGTCGTCGTAGCAGGCGGAGTCCGCCCAGAAGCGGGCGATCTGCAGCAGCATCTCGGCGCCCTCGCCGTGCAGGAAGTCGGTGTCCGCGGTGGCCTCGCAGTACTGCCAGATGTTGTAGGCCACCGCCGAGCCGACGTGGTGCTGGAGCCGGGAGTGGTCCGGCAGCCAGCGGCCGGAGCGGGGGTTGAGGTGGAGTTCCTGGGCCTCCTCGCGGCCGTCGCTGCCGCTCTGCCACGGGTAGAGCGCGCCGCGCCGGCCGAGTTCCCGGGCCGCGCGGCAACCGGCGTCCAGGCGCCGGTGGCGGTAGTGGAGCAGGGCGCGGGAGACCTCGGGGAGGTGCAGGTTGAGGTAGGGCAGGACGAAGAGTTCGTCCCAGAAGACATGGCCGCGGTAGGCCTCGCCGTGCAGTCCGCGCGCGGGGACGCCGGCGTCGAGGTCGGCCGTGTGCGGCGACAGCGTCTGCAGCACGTGGAACAGGTGCAGGCGCAGGATGCTGCCCGCCTCGCCGGGCACCTCCAGCGCGGTGCGCCGCCACAGCTGTTCCCAGGCCGTGGCGTGCGTCTCCAGCAGTTCGTCGAAGCCGGGGGCGGCGCCGACGCGGTCGACGGCCGCGTCCAGCGGGTCACCGATGGCGGGGTCGTGCGAGGTGTGCAGGGCGACCGTCTTGTCGACGGTGACGGTACGGCCGGGTGCCAGGCGCAGCCGCACGTGCTGGACGGCGCGCAGGGCCTCGTGCGCCGTCGCCACCGGCGCGTCGGCGGACAGCCGGGCCGCGAGGACGCATTCGATGCGGGAGGTGCGGGTGTGGCAGCGCAGCCACATCGCGCCGTGTGCGGCGAGGCCGGTCCGGATCTGGGTGAGGTGCCGGCCGTCCAGGTCCCGGTAGCGGGCCACGCCGGCATTGGTGACGCGTCCGTCGAGGGCTGCCTCGACCTCCAGGTCGGTCCCTCTGCCCTCGACGGTGAACTCCGTGCGCAGCGCGGCAATGTGACGGTCCGCCAGGTGGACCAGGCGCAGCTGGCGCACGTGGAGTGTGGCGCCGCCGTCGAGGCCGTAGCTGGTGCGGCGTTCCAGCAGGCCGGGCTCGAGATGGATGGTCAGGTGGTGCTCGGTGACGGGGTCGGAGTCCGGGGTGAGCCAGGCGCGGCCCGCGGGACGGAAGCGCAGCGGCAGCCAGTTGGGGAGATTGACCAGGTCCTCGTTCTCGACCCGGCGTCCGGCGATCTCGGAGGTGAGCCGGTCGTAGCAGCCGGCCACGTAGGTGCCCGGGTAGTGGATGTCGTCCGCGGTGCACTCGGGCAGTGCCCCGCGGGTGGCGAAGTACCCGTTGCCCAGGGTGCACAGCGACTCCCGCAGGCGTTCCTCCTCCGGCCGGTAGCCCTCGTACTCCCAGGTCGGCCCCGTCACGGTCACCCCTCGGACAGCAGGCCGGCGAGGATCCGGTCGGGGGTGAGGGGCAGGTCGCGGAAGCGGATGCCCGTGGCGTTGTGCACGGCGTTGCCGATGGCGGCCGCGGTGCCGACGATGCCGATCTCGCCGATGCCCTTGCTGCCCATGGGGTTGAGGTGCGGGTCGTCCTCGGCGATCCAGTCGGCCTCGATGGCGGGCACGTCGGCGTGCGCGGGCACGTGGTAGGAGGCGAGGTCCGCCTCGGTGAAGTCGCCGAACGCGCGGTCCAGGGTGCTGTGTTCGGTGAGGGCCATGCCGAGGCCCATGGTCATGCCGCCGGTGAACTGGGAGCGGGCGGTACGCGAGTTCAGGATCCGCCCGGCGGCGAAGATCCCCAGCAGCCGCCGTACCCGGGTCTCGCCGGTGACGGTGTCGACGGCGACCTCGGCGAAGTGGGCCCCGAAGGCGTGCCTGGAGTAGGGGCTGTCGGCGTCGGCCTGCCCGGCGGTGTCGGCGTGGGTCTCGATGCCGTCGGCGGGCAGCGCTCCGGTGTGCGCGGCGAGCCGGGAGGTCAGCTCGGTACAGGCTTCGTGCACGGCCCAGCCCCAGGAGGCGGTGCCCATGGAGCCGCCGGCCAGCCAGGCGGACGGCAGGTCGCTGTGGCCGATCTCGGTACGGACCCGGTCGAGGGGTGCGCCGAGGGCGTCGGCGGCGATCTGGGCGAGGACCGTACGGGCCCCGGTGCCGATGTCGGTCGCGTTGATCCGCACGATGAAGGTGCCGTCGGGCAGGGCCCGGGCGGTCGCGGTGGCCGGGACGGCCGCGGCCGGATAGGTGGCCGCGGCCACGCCGGTGCCTATGAGCAGCGGGCCCTCGCGGCGGCTGCCCGGGCGCGGGTCACGCCCGTCCCAGCCGAAGCGGCGGGCGCCCTCGCGCAGGCACTCCACCAGGTGCCGGCTGCTGAACGGTTTGCCGCTGTCCGGCTCGCGCTCGGGTTCGTTGCGGATGCGCAGCTCGACCGGGTCCATGCCGAGTGTGTCGGCGAGTTCGTCCACGGCCGACTCCAGGGCGTACATGCCGGGCGCCTCGCCGGGGGCGCGCATCCAGGACGGGCTGGGCACGTCGAGCGGGACCACCCGGTGGGAGCTGAGCAGGGCCGGGGTGGCGTACATGATGCGAGAGGGCACCGCGGCCTGTTCGACGAACTCCTTCACCCGGGAGGTGTGGGTGGTCGCCTCGTGCAGCACGGCGGTGAGCCGGCCGTCCGCGCTCGCGCCGAGGCGGAGGCGCTGCACGGTGGGGGCGCGGTGGCCGACGGTGGTGGGCAGGTGGCGGCGGGGGTAGGCGAGGGTGACGGGCCGGCCGGTGCGCCGGGCGGCCATGGTGGCGAGGACGACGTCGGGGCGCGGGGTGCCCTTGGAGCCGAAGCCGCCGCCGACGTGCTCGGTGACGACGGTGACGTGGTCCTCGGACAGCTCGAACAGCTGGGCGAGGACCTCCCGCACGGTCGTACCGCCCTGGCTGGAGGTGTACACGGTGAGCCGGTCCCCGTCCCAGTGGGCCGTGCTGGTGTGCGGCTCCATGGGGTGATTGTGCAGCGGCGGCACCCGGTAGGTGACGTCGACACGGACCTCGGCGGCGGCGTAGGCGGCCTCCGGGTCCCCGTGCTCGACACGGCCCGGATAGCCGGCGTTGGCCTCCTCGGGCTCGTAGGCGTCCGGGTGCGCCGGATCGAGATCGGCGTGGTGGGGTTCGGCCGTGTAGGTGACCCGTACCGCCCTGGCGGCCGCACGGGCCGTCTCCAGGGTGTCGGCGACGGCCAGGGCCACGCACCAGCCCCGGTGCGGCACGTGCGGGCCCTGCAGCACGGCGAGCGTGGCGTCCTCGGGTGCGGCGAGACGCGGGGCGTCGTCGGGGGTGAGGACGGCGAGGACACCGGGCAGCGCGAGGGCGGCCGAGGCGTCGACGGCGGTGACCCGGCCCCGGGCGATCGCGGCGGGCACGGGCCAGGCGTGGGCCCGGCCGGGCAGGACGTACTCACCGGCGTAGCGGGCCACACCGGTGACCTTCTCCCGCCCTTCCCGCCGCTCGGCGGGTGCACCCAGGGCGCTGCCAGGGCCCGGGTGCCCTCCCGGCCGACGCTCGCCGACAGCTCGACCGGCGGCGGCCGCGTTCCGTGCGTCCCGGCACGCTGTCGGCGCGCCCAGGGCACTACCGGGGGCCGAGGGCCGGTGCTCGCCGAAAGCCCCGGTGCTGCCGGCGGCCGAGTCCCCTGCGCCCCGACGCTCTTCGGGCGCACCCGAGCCGCTGCGGGGGCCCAGGTGCCCTCCTGGTCGACGCTCGCCGACAGCCCGACCGGCGGCGGCCGCGTTCCGTGCGTCCCGGCACGCTGTCGGCGCGCCCAGGGCACTGCCGGGGGCCGGCTGCCCTCCTGACCGACGCCCACCGAGAGCCCCGGTGGGCGTGGCGGGGGCTGTGTTCCGTACGTCCGCACGTTCGGCGGGTGCACCCAGGGCGCTACCAGAGCCCGGGTGCTCGCCTGACTGACGCTCGCCGAAAGCGCCGATGGGGATGGCCGCGGAGTCCCCTGCACCTCGGTGCTCTGCTTGCGCGCCCAAAGCGCTGCCAGGGCCCGGGTGCCCTCCCGGCCGACGCTCGCCGACAGCCCGACCGGCGGCGGCCGCGTTCCGTGCGTCCCGGCACGCTGTCGGCGCGCCCAGGGCACTACCGGGGGCCGAGGGCCGGTGCTCGCCGAAAGCCCCGGTGCTGCCGGCGGCCGAGTCCCCTGCGCCCCGACGCTCTTCGGGCGCACCCGAGCCGCTGCGGGGGCCCAAGTGTCCTCCCGGTTGACGCTCGCCGAAGGACCCGGTGCCGGTGGTCGGGTTCGCCGCGTCCCGGCGCTCTTCGGGTGCGCGCGAGCCGCTGCCGGGCGCCGGGTGCCCTCCCGGTCGGGGCTCGACGAAGGGCCCGGTGGTGGCGGGGGTCGTGGGCCGTGCGGGGTCTTCGGGGGTGCCCGGGGAGTTGGCGGTCATGGGTTCCTCCTGGTCTGCTCGCTCCTGCCGTGCCGGCTCAGGCCACCGCCGGGGCCGGGGCGAGGCGGTTCAGGACGTCCAGGGCGAGGTTGCGGGCGAGGGGCACCTTGTAGGCGTTGTCCCGCAGCGGCTCGGCGTGCGCGAGTTCCAGCGCCACGGCTCCCTCGAAGGCCTCGGGCGTCGCGGGGGCGCCCAGCAGGGCCAGCTCGGTGTGCCGGGCCCGCCAGGGTCGGTGGGCGAGCCCGCCGAAGGCGATCCCCGCGTGGTCGACGACACCGTCCGCCACCCGCAGTACGACCGCCACGGAGGCGAGGGCGAAGGCGTACGACGCCCGGTCCCGGGCCTTGCGGTAGGCGGACGGGACGCCGGCGGCGGCAGCCGGGAGCAGCACACCGGTGATCAGTTCGCCGGGGCTGATCCAGGTGTCCCGGTCGGGATGCTCGCCCGGCAGCCGGTGGAACTCGGCAGCCGGAAGGCGCCGGGCGCCCTCGGTGCCGTACAGCTCGACCTGGGCGTCCAGCGCGGCGAGGGCGACGGCCATGTCGGACGGGTTGGTGGCGATGCAGTGCTCCGAGTGCCCGAGGACGGCGTGGTCGCGGTGGACGCCCTCCCGGGCGCCGCAGCCGCTGCCGGGCTCGCGTTTGTTGCAGGGCTTGTCCAGGTCCTGGAAGTAGGGGCAGCGGGTGCGCTGCAGCAGGTTGCCGCCGGTGGTGGCGGCGTTGCGCAGCTGCCCGGAGGCGCCCGAGAGGAGCGCCTGGGACAGCACGGGGTAGCGGTCGCGGACGCGGGGGTCGGCTGCCAGGTCGCTGTTGCGGACGGTGGCACCGACGCGCAGGGAGCCGTCGGGCAGCTCCTCGATGGTGCCCAGCGGCAGCCGGCCGACGTCGATGAGCAGGGCAGGGCGCTCGACGCCGAGTTTCATCAGGTCGACCAGGTTGGTGCCGCCGGCCAGATAGCGGGCGCCGGGGTGGGCGGCGTACGCCTCGACGGCCTCCTGGAGGCTGCCGGGCCTGAGGTATCCGAAGCCGTTCACGGGATCACGTCCTCCACCGCCTCGACGATGCGCGGGTAGGCGCCGCAGCGGCACAGATTGCCGCTCAGTCGCTCGCGGATCTCGGCCCGGTCCAGCGGGACGGGCCGGCCGGAGGGGGCCGCGGGGTCGGTGACGTCGGAGGGGTGGCCGGCCGCTGCCTCGGCGATCATGCCGATGGCCGAGCAGATCTGCCCGGGCGTGCAGTAGCCGCACTGGAAGGCGTCGCGGTCGAGGAAGGCCCGCTGCAGCGGGTGCGGCTCCTCGCCGTCCCCGCCGAGGCCCTCGACGGTGGTGATCTCACTGCCGTCGAGGGCGACCGCGAGCAGCAGGCAGCTGTTGACGCGGCGGCCGTCGGCCAGCACGGTGCAGGCACCGCACTGGCCGTGGTCGCAGCCCTTCTTCGACCCGGTGAGGCCGAGGTCCTCGCGGAGCAGGTCCAGCAGGACACGCCGGTGGTCGACGCGCAGCGTGTGGGGCTTCCCGTTGACCCGGAGGGTGATCTCCGACTCGGGAGAGAGCTGGTTTTCTCTGGTCATGGCAGGGGTGGCCTTCCGGACGGGCCCTGGTGTCCGTCCAGTCCGCGTATCCACGCGGCGGTGCCTCACACGTCCGGGAGGCCCCCCTTCACTCACGGGTAGCGGACCAGGTCCGCCACGTTGGACGAGGAGTTCGACGGTCCTCCCGTGTTGTTGATGACATGACCGATGGTGCCGGTGCCGCCGAGGGAGACGGTGACCAGGCTGGTGAAGCGGACGCCCGGGGTGTCCGGCACCTCGAAGGCGCGGTCGGCCGTCACACCGGGGTTGGCGCTGAAGTAGCAGTAGCTGCCCACGCCGTACGCCTCGTGGCTGGTGACGGAGTCGGCGACCTTGTAGGCGGCGTAGCCACGCGTGGAGCCGTTCGTCCAGGCGGACTGGTTCGGCACGTCGTAGGGCATCTCGTTCTGGAAGAAGTAGGTGCGGCCGCCGTTGCCGTTCCAGAGCACCTGGTACTTCTGGAAGTGCTCCACGAACAGGCCGTACATCGTCACGTCGTCGCCGTTGACGACGAGCCCGGTGTCGGCGGTGTTGCTGGTCCAGCCGACGCCGCTGCCGTGGTCGGCCCGCCAGATCCACATGTGGTCGCCGATGACGTCGTCGCTGTTGACGACGAGGCTGGTGGCCGCCTTGCCGACGCCCGCGCCGCCGATGCGGAAGTAGACGTCGTGCAGGGACGTCGGGTCGGCCGCGTGGGAGGCGGTGGAGCCGGCCGGCCCGACCTCGAGCAGGGTCTTCGAGCTGGTGGTGCCGGCGTCGAAGAGCAGGCCCGCGATCTTGACGCCGTCGACGTCGGCGACGGTCATCGCGGTGATGCCGTTGTCCGGGACGAAGGTGGCGAGCCCGAGGCCGAGGACGACGGTGTCGGGGCGGGTCACCTTCAGGGTCTGGTCGAGGTGGTAGACGCCGGGGGTGACGAGCAGGTTCTGTCCTGCCGCGAGGGCCGCGTTGATCTGTGCGGCGGTGGCGCCGGGCTTGACGACGTAGAACCGGCTCAGCGGCAGGGAGGCGCCCGACGGGCTGCCGCTCGCCCAGCTGGTGGCCGTCGAGTTGGAGCGCACCGACGGCACGAACACCTGGTAGTTCCCGGAGCCGTCGACGTACAGGAACGGCTTCTCGCGGGTCACCGGGCTCTGGGCGACGGTGGTGTACGGCGGGTTGGGGAAGCTGGTGGCCGGGACGCCCTGGCTGCCGACGAACACCATGTTCCAGTTGGACCCGGTCCAGCTGCCGAGCTGGGAGTTGCGGGTCAGCCACTGCTGCTGGGTGCCGGAGTTGACCTGTCCGTCGACCTTGCTGTCGGCGAGATAGCCGCCGGAGGACCAGCCGCCGTCGTCGAGGGCGAGGTTGCCGCGCAGGTGCATCCGGCGGTACGGCGCGGCCTGCGAGACCGCCCAACGGTCGCTGCCGTTGGCCGGGTTGACCGAGAGGTTCTCGGCGCCGCGCCAGAAGTTCTGCGTGGCGTTGCCCTGGAACCAGTCCGCCTCGGCGTGCACGGCGCCGTTGACGGAGACCGCGTCCGGGGTCAGGCCGAGGCCGAGCACCTGGGTGTAGAAGCCGACATTGACGTCCGCGCTGTAGGCGCCGGGCTTGAACAGGACCGCGTAGCGCTGGGCGCCGAACTGGTTGGTCTCCTGCTGCTTGAAGATGGCGTCCAGCTTGCTCTGGATGGCGGAGGACGACATCGACGGGTCGAAGACGACGACGTTCGGACCGAGGTCCGGGTTCGTGGCCGACTGGGTCACGGGCACCACCTGGAAGCGCTGGGCGGCGGTGCCGTTGCAGGTGTACTGCTGGAACTGCACGCTGTCGGCGGTCGAGGCACCGGGGTCGTCCAGGCACTTGCCGCTGTTGTTGTTGACGAAGTGGAAGGCGCCGCCGCCGTCGTCCACGGCCTGCCACTGCTGGTTGGCGCCGCCGCCGTAACTCCACAGGTGCACCAGCGCGTTGTCGGCCGCGGACACGTCGCTGACGTCGACGACCTGGTTGGTGTCGTTGCGGTTGTCGATGTGGACGTAGCCGTTGCCGGCGTCGGTGAAGCTCCATTGCTGGGCGGTGGTGCCGTTGCAGGCGTACTGCTGGACGGCGGTTCCGTTGGCGGTGGCCGCGGCCTTGGCGTCCAGGCACTTGCCGCTCGCGGCGTTGATGACGGTTGCGAAGCCGGTGGGCAGGGCGGCGGCCTGGGCGGTGGCGGCGTGCGCGGGCCCGGCGCCGAGCAGGGGCGTGGGGGCGGCGGTGAGCAGGGCGGCGGCCGCTGCCGCGACCAGGGCGACGGCCGTCGGTCTGCGGCGTGGACGAGGAAACACGGGTTCTCCTGGTGGGGGGATGGCGGGGTCAGCCGGTGTAGGCGGCGAAGACGCGGGTGTAGTCCCAGTCGGACTGGTTCACGCCGGAGCAGCTGTCGGCGGGGCCGCCGGTGCACGGCCGGTCGCGGTTGGCGGACCAGAAGGTGAGCCGGGCGAGGTGGTGCGCCTGCGCGTAGGCCAGGATGGTCCGGAAGTCGTTCACCGTGACGGTCTCGTTGTTGTCGGTGATGCCGTTCATGGACGAGATGCCCATGTCGCGGTAGGCCTGGTCGTCGCCGTAGCCGTACGCGTTCTTCAGCGCGGTCTTGAGTCCCTCGGCCGCCTGGGTGGTCAAATTGCCCATGTTCTGCCCGGCGCCGCCGAAGTCGAACGGCATGATGGCCCAGGCGTCCACGGTCAGCCCGGAGGACGCGGCCCGGTTGATGAGGCTGGTGTCGGGGCCGCTCTGACCGGTGCCGATGGTGATGTAGACCTTCAGACCCGGATTGCCGGCCTTGACGGTCTTCAGCGCGTCCACGGTGCGCTGCTGCACGGTGGCGTTGCTGTAGGCGTCGGCCTCGATGTCGATGTCGATCGCCTTCAGTCCGTAGGCGTTGATGACCTTCTGGTAGGCGCCGGCGAGTTCTCCGGCGCTGGAGCAGGAGCTCTCCAGCTTGTTGCCGCTGTAGCCGCCGAAGGAGGGGATCACGTCTCCGCCGCCTGCCCGCACGGTGTTGACCGTCTGCTGGTCGACCCCGCCGGTCAGCGGACGGCTGCCGTCCCACTGCGGGTTGCAGTAGCCGTTGCTGAGCACGAAGGCGAGGGTGAACCACTTCACGCCGGTGGCCTGGGTGATGGTGGCCGGGTTGGGCGGGCTGCCCCAGCCGTTGTAGAGGTACGGCGCGACGGCCATCGGCGCGGAGGGGGTGCTGTCGCCGGCCGCGGGCGCGTTCCACTTCTGGTTGGCGCCGCCGCTGCAGCTCCAGATCTGTGTCCGGGTGCCGTTGGCGGAGTTGTTGTCGGTGACGTCCAGGCACTTGTTCGCCTGGGGGTTGACGATGTCGTGGGCGGCAGTGACGGTCCACTTCTGGTTGGCGCCGCCGGTACAGCTCCACAGCTGCACCTTGGCGCCGTCGGCGGTCGAATTGCCGGTCACGTCCAGGCACTTGCCGAGGGCACGGATGGTGCCGTCGGTGCCGACCGTCCACTGCTGGGCGTTCGTGCCGTTGCAGTCGTAGAGCTGGACGGGCGTGCCGTCGGCGGAGTTGGCCCCGGCGACGTCGAGGCACTTGCCGGCGAGCCCGGTGATGTTGCCGGTGGCGGCCTGCGCCGGGGAAGCGGTGAGCAGTCCGGTGGAGAGCGCGAGTACGGCGACGGATACTGCCGCGGGCAGAGGTCTGGCCATGTAGGGGGCGGCCTTTCGTGTGGGGGGTGCGACCCAACACCAGTGGACAGAATGGGCGTTGAGGCGTCCGCAGACTTTGTTTAAGGCGTGAAACTAAAGGTACGGACCACTGGCGTCAAGTGATGTGACAGACGTTCACCACCGTGGGCCGCCGTGGGCGCGGCCGTCTCGGTGGCGCCTTCTGCGGCACCACCGAGGTCTCCCGCGGTCTTGAGGGCAGACTCAGCCGACCGCCACTTCGGCGTCCGGCTCCGCACGACCCGCGAACTGGGTCCGGTACAGCTCCGCGTACCGGCCCTCCCCCGCCAGCAGTTCCTCGTGCGTGCCACGCTCCACGATCAGGCCGGACTCCACGACGAGGATCAGGTCGGCGGCCCGGACCGTGGACAGTCGGTGGGCGATGACCACGGCGGTGCGGCCCTCCAGGGCCTCGGTGAGGGCCTCCTGGACGGCCGCCTCGGAGGTGTTGTCCAGGTGGGCGGTGGCCTCGTCCAGGATGACCACGCGCTGGCGGGCCAGCAGCAGCCGGGCGATGGTCATCCGCTGGCGCTCGCCGCCGGAGAGCCGGTAGCCGCGCTCGCCGACCACCGTGTCCAGGCCGTCGGGCAGGGACCGTGCAACGTCGGCCAGCCGGGCGCGGCCGAGCGCGTCCCAGAGCTCCTCGTCGGTGGCGTCGGGGCGGGCGAGGAGGAGGTTGGCGCGCACCGTGTCGTGGAAGAGGTGGCCGTCCTGGGTGACCATGCCGAGCGTGCCGCGCAGGGAGGCGGCCGTCACGTCGCGGACGTCGACGCCTCCGATGCGGACGGCGCCCGCGTCGACGTCGTACAGGCGCGGCAGCAGCTGGGCGATGGTGGACTTGCCGGCGCCGGAGGAGCCGACGAGGGCGACGGTCTGGCCGGGTTCGGCGCGGAAGGAGATGCCGTGCAGGACCTCGGAGCCGCCGCGGGTGTCGAGGGCGGCGACCTCCTCCAGGGAGGCGAGGGAGACCTGGTCGGCGGCCGGGTAGGAGAAGCGGACGTCGTCGAACTCGACGGCGACCGGCCCCTCGGGGACGTCCCGGGCGTCCGGCTTCTCCTCGATCAGCGGCTGAAGGTCCAGCACCTCGAAGACCCGCTCGAAGCTGACCAGCGCGCTCATCACCTCGACCCGGGCGCCGGCGAGCGCGGTGAGCGGGGCGTACAGGCGGGTCAGCAGCAGGGCGAGGGAGACGACCGCGCCCGCCTGCAGGGTGCCGTCCAGCGCGAACCAGCCGCCGAGGCCGTAGACGAGGGCCAGCGCGAGGGAGGAGACCAGGGTGAGGGAGGTGATGAACACCGACTGGGCCGTGGCCGTGCGCACACCGATGTCCCGCACCCTCGCGGCGCGGGCCGCGAACTCCGCCGACTCCTCCTCCGGGCGGCCGAACAGCTTGACCAGGGTGGCTCCGGGCGCGGAGAAGCGCTCGGTCATCCGGGTGCCCATGGCCGCGTTCAGCGCCGCCGCCTCGCGCTGCATGCGGGCCATCCGGGTGCCCATGCGGCGGGCCGGCAGCACGAACACCGGCAGCAGCACCAGCGCGAGCAGGGTGATCTGCCAGGACAGGGTCAGCATCACGGCGAGGGTGAGCAGCAGGGTGACCAGGTTGCTGACCACGCCGGACAGGGTGTTGGCGAACGCCCGCTGGGCGCCGATCACGTCGTTGTTGAGCCGGCTGACCAGCGCTCCCGTACGAGTCCGTGTGAAGAACGCGACGGGCATGCGCTGCACATGATCGAACACAGCCGTTCTGAGGTCGAGGATGAGTCCCTCCCCGAGCGTCGCCGACAGGCGCCGGCCGAGGATGCCGAGCCCCGCCTCCGCGAGGGCGACGAGCGCGATGAGCAGGGACAGCCGGACCACCGTGCCGGAGTCGTGCCCCGCCACGATCGCGTCGACGACGCGGCCGGCGAGCACGGGGGTGGCCACGGCGAGCAGCGCGGTCACCACCCCGAGCACCACGAACCGGACGATACCCGCGCGGTGCGGGCGGGCGAAGGCTGCGATACGGCGCAGCGTGGCGCGGGCGAACGGCCGGCGCTCGTCCTGCGCGTTCATGACACTATGCAGTTGCATCCATGCGGTGGTCTCCATGCTCATGGAAGAGAACGTAGAACCTCAAGCTTCGTTGAGGTCAATGTTCCCGCCTTTTCACCCGCCGTTGGGACGGCCCGGAGATCCTCTGCGGATGTGACTGCCGTCCCGCTGTCCCCGCCACCCCGGGGACGACTCCCCCGTCGCGTCCCCGTCCGCCAGGTGCTGTGCCTGCTGCCGCTCCTGCTCGTCGCCGTGGTCGCCGTGCGGAACCGCTCCCTGCTCGCCGAGGGCTTCGGCCAGCTGCGCACCGCCTCCTGGCCGTGGCTGCTCGCGGCGGCCGGCGCCACCTGTCTGACCTGGGTGGCCGCCGCGTTCACCCGCCAGGGCGCGGTGGTGCAGCCGCTGCCCAAGGGGCGGCTGCTGGCCACCCAGTTCGCGGCGGCCTCGGCCAACCACCTGCTGCCCACCGGGCTGGGCGCGGGCGCGGTGAACCTGCGCTTCATGACCGTGTGCGGGGTGCCGCTCGCCCGCTCCTCGGCCGCACTCGCCCTGTATCTGCTGGCCGAGTCCGTCGGCCGGCTCGGTCTGCTGTCCGTGCTGCTGCTGGCCTTTCCCGACGCGCTGCAGCTCGGCCCCCTGCTGCCGGACGGTTCGGCCCTGCCGCTGATGCTGGGCGCGGGCGGCCTGCTGGTGGTGGCGGCGGCCGCGGTGGCCCTCGTACGACCGCTGCGCACCCGCGTGTACGCCTTCGTCCGGGACGCCCTCGGCGAGGCCCGGTCGGTGCACACCCGGCCGGCCCGCGCCCTGGCGCTGTGGGGCGGCTCGCTGGCGTTCCCCGCACTGCAGGCGGCCGGTCTCGCCGCGGTCGGCCAGGCGCTCAGGCTGCCGGTGCCGGTGGCGCACATGGCGCTCGCCTACCTCGCGGCGACCGTCGCGGTGGCGCTGGTGCCCACGCCGGGCGGGCTCGGCTCGGTCGAGGCCGCCCTGATCGTGGCCCTGGTCGCCGTGGGCGGTCCGGCCGCGGTGGCCACGGCGGTGGTGCTCGCCTACCGCATCATCACCGTGTGGGTGCCGCTGCTGCCGGGGGCGCTGACGCTGGGGGCGCTGGTACGGTTCAAGGTCATCTGAGGCAGAGTGGCCTTCCGAGCCGGAAACCGGAACAAGGAGGGCCTCCCATGCCGGTCCGCGTGGAGCGCACGGAGTACGTCACCACGGTCGTCCTCTCCCGGCCGGCGGCCCGCAACGCGGTGGACGGTCCCACGGCCGCCGCACTCGCCGACGCCTTCCGGGAGTTCGAGGCGGACGACCGGGCCCGGGTCGCGGTGCTGTGGGGTGAGGGCGGCACGTTCTGCGCGGGGGCGGATCTGAAGGCGATCGGCACCGAGCGCGGCAACCGTGTGGCCGAGGACGGTGACGGCCCGATGGGGCCGACCCGGATGCGGCT
Organism: Streptomyces barringtoniae; assembly: GCF_020819595.1. Classification (GTDB taxonomy): domain Bacteria; phylum Actinomycetota; class Actinomycetes; order Streptomycetales; family Streptomycetaceae; genus Streptomyces; species Streptomyces barringtoniae. The sequence goes on along the minus strand of NZ_JAJHNP010000005.1, from coordinate 236,974 downwards.
GTCGAAGCCCGTGATCGCGGCGGTGGCCGGGCACGCGGTCGCGGGCGGCCTCGAACTCGCCCTCTGGTGCGATCTGCGGGTCGCGGAGGAGGACGCCGTGTTCGGGGTGTACTGCCGCCGCTGGGGCGTGCCGCTGATCGACGGCGGCACGGTACGGCTGCCCCGGTTGATCGGCACCAGCCGGGCCATGGACATGATCCTCACCGGCCGCCCCGTACCGGCCCGTGAGGCCTACGAGATCGGTCTCGCCAACCGCGTGGTGCCGACGGGACGCGCCCGCGCCGAGGCCGAGGCGCTGGCCGCGGACATGGCCCGCTTCCCGCAGGCGTGCCTGCGCAGCGACCGCGCGTCGGTCCTCGACCAGGAGGGCCTGGACGAGGAGGCGGCGTTGCGTAGTGAACTCCGATACGGCATGGGCGTGTTGGCCCAGAGCGCCAAGGGCGCGGCCCGGTTCACGTCAGGGTCCGGGCGGCACGGTTCGTTCACCGATCTGTGACGGGTCGCGCACGGCACCGGCAAGTCGGGCCGCTCAGCCCACGCTCACCCGCACCTCTCCGCCCTTCGGGTCGACCTGGTCCGTCCAGCGGGCCGTGAGGGTCAGGGTGCGGTTGGGCAGTGCGGTGCCGAGGCCCGGGCGCGCGCGGTGCAGGAGGCGGCCGTCCTGGTGGACCCGGAGGGCCGGGCGGGTCAGCGGGGCGTCGGTGCGCAGGACGTAACGGGCGGGCGGGTCGGCGGGGTTGACGCGGTTCGGGGCGATCCAGCGCAGCGGGGCACCGACGACGAGCGGGACTCCCGGGTCCGGCCAGGGGGCGCCCGCCAGGAAGTCCAGGACGGCACCGGCCACCCGGGCACCCTCGGCGGCCGCGGTGCCGGCGCGCTCGACGGCGTGCAGGACGTTGCCGGCGGCGAAGACTCCGGGGCGCGAGGTGTGCAGGCCGCCGTCGACGGCGGGTCCGCGGGTGCCGGGATCCAGGGCGAGGGCGCCGCGGCGGGCGAGTTCGTGGTCGGGGACGAAGTCGCCCGTGAACACGACGGTGTCGCAGGCGAGATCGGCCGTACGCCCGTCGCGTCGGCGGACGCGGACCCCGGACAGGCGGCCGTGGCCGAGGAGTTCGGCGACCGTGGTGTGCGTCAGCAGGGGAATACGGTCGCGCAGGCGGGCCGACTGGGCGCGCGCCCGGCCGGTCTGGGCCCGCGGGTGTTCCGTGACCAGGGCGACGACCTCGGCGCCGGCCGCGCGCACGGTGGCGGCGGCCGCGTACGAGACGTCCTCGGCGCCGACGACGATCGCGCGGGTGCCGATGTGCTGCCCGAACAGGTGGACGGCCTGCTGGAGTTCACCGGTGGTGTAGACACCGGCGGGACGGGTGCCGGGCACCAGCCGGGCGGTGCGCGGGCGTTCACGGGCACCGGTGGCCAGCACGACGGCCCGCGCCTCGATGATCTCCGGCCCACCGGGTCCGACGGCGGTGAGTACGGTGTCCGGTCCCGGGGCCGGGGCGTCCCCGGACGCCGGCAGCTCTGCGGCCGCCCAGTCCAGGACCGTCACCCCGGTTCGGATCACCGCTCCCGCCCGCACGGCGGCCTGGGTCAGCAGGCGGGCGTGGGCGGGGCCGGTCAGCGGATGCGTCCACGTGCCGAAGCCGCCGTGGGCGCAGTGCCGCGGGACACCGCCCGCCTCGGTCTCCCGCTCCAGCACCTCCACGTGCCCCGCCCCGGCGGCGGCCAGCCGTGCGGCGGCAGCGAGTCCGGCGGGTCCGGCACCGACGACGAGGACGTCGACCCGGCGATGGTTCGTCATGACCGCCCCCTGCCGAACCGCTCCCGTCGCCGCACCGGCTCCCCAGCGGACGGCTCCCGCCGCACCGCCCCCTCGCCACCCGGCTCCTGCCCCCGCTCCCGCTCCCGCTCCCCAGCGGAGACCTCCCGCCGCACCGCCTCCTCGCCCGTCGGCTTCCGTGTCGCCCCCTCGCGCTCCGCACGGCCCCGTTCGAACAGCTCCCGTACCGCCGCCCCGCAGTAGAAGCCCTGGCAGCGGCCCGCCCGGGCCCGGGTGCGGCGGCGCAGGCCCTCCAGGGTGCGGGGCGGGATCGTCCCGGCGAGGGCGTCCCGGATCTCGCCGCGGGAGACGCGCTCGCAGTGGCACACGAGGGTGCCGTACTCGGGGTCGGCGGCGATGAGTTCGGGTCGCTGGTAGGGGCGCGGGAAGGCCTCGCCGAGGTTGGGCACGGTCACCGGCTCCGGCTCGCGCACCGGGCCGAGGTCGAGTCCGGTCCCGGCCAGCAGGCCGACGACATGGGCGGCGATGGCCAGGGACGCGGTCAGACCGGTGGAGCGGATGCCGCCGACGGTGACGTACGCCTGCTCGGGGTGGGCGGCGATGCGATAGTCCTCCTGCCCGGTGGCCGCGCGGAGCCCGGCGTAGACGGCGGTGACCTCCTCGTCCAGGAGGGCCGGCAGGATGCGGCGGCCCTTGGAGCGCAGTCCGGCCAGGCCGTCGGTGGTGGAGCCGGTGGCCCGCTTGTCGTCCAGGTCCTCGGCGGTGGGGCCGAGCAGCACGTTGCCGTGGACCGTCGGCGCGACCAGGACGCCCTTGCCGAGCGCGGTCGGTACGGGCAGCAGGATGTGCCGGAGAAGCGGGCGGGCGAACTTGTCGTACACCAGGAGCTGGCCGCGGCGCGGGGTGACGGTGAAGTCCTCGTGGCCGAACAGCCGGTCGACGGTGTCGGCGTGCAGTCCGGCCGCGTTGACCAGGTGGCGGGCGTGCAGGGTCCCACGGGAGGTGAGCAGGCGGTGGCCGTCCTGCCGGCCGGTTTGCTCCACCTTGGTGTTCAGGTGCAGGTCCACTCCGGCGCGGACCGCCTGGGTGGCGTAGGCCAGGGTCGTCGTCCAGGGGCAGATGATGCTCTCGCCGGGCACGTGCAGGGCGCCGAGCGCGCCGGGGCCGAGGTGGGGCTCGCGGGCGTACAGCTCGTCGGGGCCGAGCAGGCTCGTCTCGTGGCAGCCGTTGCGCCCGGCCTTCCCGGCCAGCCGGGGCAGGGCGGCGAGCTGCTCCTCGTCCCAGGCGACCAGCAGGGCGCCGACGCGTTCGACGGGGATGCCGCAGTCGGCCGCGTAGGCGCCGAGCCGGTCGTAGCCCTCGCGGACCAGCCGGGCCTCCAGGGTGCCGGGAGCCGCGTCGAAACCGGTGTGCAGGATGGCCGTGTTGGCCTTGGAGGTGCCCTGCCCGACGTCGTCCTGGGCCTCGACCAGGGCGACGCGCAGGCGGGGGTGGCGGGCGAGTTCCCGCGCGATGGCGCAGCCGACGACCCCGGCGCCGACGATCGCGACGTCGTACGACGTCGTGGGCAGCGGGCCTTCCGCGGTGACGGTCATGAGCCGAGCAGCGCCGCGACGGCGGCCCGGAAGCCGGCGCGGCGTTCGGCGGCCTGGTCGGCGGTGATGCGGGGTTCGTACACGGCGGCGGGCTTCCAGTCGGGCAGGGCCTGTCCGACGCCCAGGGTACGGTCCGCGCCCAGGCGGGCGAGGGCGGCCGCGCCGAGTGCGGTGGCGTCGGGCAGCGCCGAGACCTCGACGGGGCGCTGCAGCAGGTCGGCCTGCGTCTGCATGAGCAGGGCCGAGCGGGTCAGGCCGCCGTCGACGCGGAGCGTGTCCACCGGGCCACCGAGGTCGGCGGCGGCCGCGTCGGCGAGTTCGGCGACCTGGGCGGCGATGCCGTCGCACAGGGCGCGCACCAGATGGCCGGGGCCGGTGTCGAGGCCGAGTCCGGTGAGCGAGCCGCGCAGGTCGCCGCGCCACCAGGGGGCGCCGAGTCCGGCGAGGGCGGGGACGAAGGTGACGCCGCCGCTGTCGGGGACGGCGCCGCCGACGGGGTCGAGGTCGGCTGCGCAGGAGATGACCCCGAGGTCGCGGAGCCAGCGGACGGCGGAGGCCGCGGTGTAGACCTGGCCGTCGAGGCAGTAGCTGGTCGCGCCGGCCAGCCGCCAGGCCACGCAGCTGACCAGGCCGGAGGTGCCGCGCCGGGGCCGGTCGCCGGTGTGCGCGAGCAGGAACGCGCCGGTGCCGTAGGTGCACTTGGCGGTGCCGGGTGCGGTGACGCGCTGGGCGAGCAGGGCGGCCTGCTGGTCGACGATCAGTCCGGTGAGCGGGATCTCGCGGCCGAATGCCGTTGTGGTGCCGATGTGTTGGGCGTTGTCGGCCGGGTGCGGGAGCCGTTCGTCCGCCAGGCCGTACATCTCCAGCGCCCTCGGCGACCACTGCGCGCCGTCCAGGTCGAGGAGCTGGGTACGGCCGGCGGTGGCGGCGTCGGTGGCGAAGGCGCCGGTGAGGCGGTGGACCAGCCAGGCGTCGGAGGTGGTGACGACGCCCTCGCGGGTGAGGTGGCGGCGGATCCAGGCCATCTTGGGGGCGGCGAAGTACGGGTCGAGGGGCAGCCCCGTCAGCTCACGCAGCTCCTCGGCGTGCCCCGCGAGTTCGGTGCACACGGTCTCGGCGCGCCGGTCCTGCCACACCAGGGCGTCGGTGAGGGGGCGGCCGTCGGCCGGGTCCCAGGCGAGGACGGTCTCGCCCTGGTTGGCCAGGCCCAGCGCCACGACGTCCTCGCCGGCCTCGGCGAGCGCCTGTCGGCCGGCGTCGACCACGGAGTCGTACAGGTCGGCCGGGTCGGCCTCGACCAGCCCGCCGGGCAGGTAACGGGGGCGGACCTCCGCGAACCCGGAACCCAGGACGCCGCGCTCCGGACAGACCACGAGGGCCTTGGTGCCGGACGTGCCCTGGTCGACGGCGAGCACCGGACCCGTCATCTCGCCATACCCCGCTCCGCACCGAAGATCACCGCGCCAGCCTGCCGCCGCCACGGGACGGCGTCAAGCGCCCCTCGGCTGCCAACTGGCTGAACGCTTGCTCGAGTTGGTAACAATGGCACGGCGGAACCCACGCCTCTATAGTGACCGCCGACCAGCACCCCACACCTCCGTCCGCCCGCAGGAGGGCTGTTGCCACGCCACCCCGCCAGCTCACCCGCGCCCCAGTGGCCCGGGGCAGTCGGCTGATGGCCAGAGAAGGACCCCGTCCCTCCTACGACCCCGCCGGCCCCGACCACGCCCTGCGCGCCGCACTCCAGGACCTGCGCACCGGCCGCTGGATGGCCATGCGCACGCTGCTCGCGGACACCCCGCCCGGAGGGCGGTGGACCCAGCGCACCCAGGTCCTCGCGGCGGCCGCCGCCGGCACCGACGTGGTGCGCGCCTGGCTCACGGAGGAGCCGGACAGCGTCCACGCCGCGGTGATGCGGGCGCGGGTCGGGGTGGAACGGGCCCTGCGCGCCCGGCGCGAGAAGCACCGCCGTACCCACGAGTTGTGGATCGAGGCCTGGGACGCCGCCCAGTCCGCCACCGGGATCGCCCCGCGGGACCCGGTGCCCTGGGTGTGTCTGCTGGCGCTGGCCCAGCTGGATCCGGAGCAGCGCTGGGAGGAGCACCGGGTGCCCGCGCCCGAGCCGACGCTGCCGCCGGGACCCTGGGGACTGCTGGCGGAGGCCCACGCGCGCGATCCGTACAACCGCGAGGCCCACCATCGGATGCTCCAGTTCCTGTACGTGCGGGGCGGCTCGGGCCGGCTCGCGCAGGCCGCGGGCTTCGCCCAGTGGGCTGCCGGACAGGCGCCGCCCGGCTCGGCGCTGCACCTGCTGCCGCTGTACGTCCGTGTCGAGCGCTACCGGCGCGACAGCGGCCACGACGCGGCGCTCGACCTGCACTGGGTGGCGGAGGACGCGGCACGCGAGGCGCGGCACGCCCTGCACTCCTGGTTCGAGCACACCCGGCGCGACGAGTGCTCGCTGCCGGACCTCAACCACCTGGCCCACGCCCTGTGGGGGTCGCTCCGGTTCCCCGACGCGGCAAGGGTGTTCGACGCCATCGGACCGTACTTCACACCCCCGCCCTGGATGTACCGCACGCCCGACCGCGACCGTGCCGTGGAGGTCTTCACCCAGGCCCGGGACCGCTGCCGGGCGGCCGCGGACGGCTCGCACACCTGAACGGCACCTGTCCTCGCCCCTCTTGACCCGGAGGTCCCCCGCATGTCCCCCACCCCCGAGCCCACGCCCTCGCCGGGCCTGCCCCAGCAGGACGAGGAGAAGCGGCTGCGCGAACTCGGCTACCGGCCGGTGCTGGCCCGCCGCATGGGCGGCTTCGGCAACTTCGCGATCAGCTTCTCGGTGATCTCGGTCCTGTCCGGCTGCATGACCCTGTACGGCTTCGGCCTGAACACCGGCGGCCCGGCCGTGATGCTGTGGGGCTGGGCGGGCGTCGGCCTGTTCGTGCTGTGCGTCGGCCTCGCGCTCGCCGAGGTCACCAGCGCCTACCCGACCTCCGGCGCGCTGTACTACATGGCGGACCGGCTCGGCGGCCGGCGCTGGGGCTGGTACACGGGCTGGCTGAATCTGCTCGGTCTGCTCGGCGCGATCGCCGGTATCGACTACGGCGCCGCCCTGTTCACCGGCGCGTTCGCGAACCTCCAATGGGGCTTCACGCCGACTCCCGGCAGGACGATGCTCATCTTCTGCGCCATTCTGCTGCTGCACGCGGTGCTGAACCTGTTCGGCGTCCGCCTGGTCAGCCTGCTGAACTCGGTGAGTGTGTGGTGGCATCTGGCGGGTGTCGCGCTCATCGTCGGCGCGCTCGCGGTCGTCCCCGACCACCACCGGCCGGTGTCCTTCGTGTTCACGAAGTTCGTCAACGACACCGGCTGGCACAACCCGCTCTACGTGGCGGCGATCGGCCTGCTGCTCGCCCAGTACACCTTCTCCGGCTACGACGCCTCCGCACACCTGTCGGAGGAGACCTCGCAGGCCTCGGTGTCCGCGGCGCGCGGCATCGTGCGGTCCATCTGGGCGTCCTGGATCGCCGGCTTCGTGCTGCTGGCCGGTCTGACCTTCGCCATCCAGAACTACGACGCCACGCGCAACACCGCCACGGGTGTGCCGCCCGCGCAGATCCTCCTCGACGGCCTGGGCACCGGCGGCGCGAGCGCGCTGCTGCTGGTGGTGATCGTCGCGCAGCTGTTCTGCGGCAACGCCGAGGTCGCGGCGGCCAGCCGGATGGTGTTCGCGTTCAGCCGCGACGGCGCGCTGCCCGGCTCGCAGCTGTGGCGCAAGGTGAGCGGCCGCACCCAGACACCGGTCGCCGCCGTGTGGCTGTCCGTCGTCGTGGCCGGTCTCCTCGCCCTGCCGTCGCTGTACTCGACGACGGCGTACAACGCGGTGACCGCCATCAACGTCATCGGCATCACCCCCGCCTACGCCATCCCGGTGCTGCTGCGGCTGCGCGCGGGCGACCGTTTCCGGCCGGGGCCGTGGCAGCTGGGCCGCTGGAGCCGGCCGATCGGCTGGATCGCGGTGATCTGGGTGGCCTGTGTGACCGTGCTGTTCTGCCTGCCGCAGGCCTCGCCGGTCACCGTCGACACGATGAACTACGCGTCGGTGGCGCTCGCCGTCGTCCTGGTCCTCGCGACCATCTGGTGGTACATCGCCCGCCGCTCGTACGGCACGCCCACCGCCGCCGCGTACGGCAGCGACCGCGACCAGGCCGAACTCGCGGAGGGCATCGTCTGAGCCACCTGCCCGAAGAGCGCCGGTCCGGGTGCGAACTGGCGTTCCGGATACGGCAGGATGAGCGATCGCGCCGGTCACCGGGGTTTCTCCGGCCGGCGCGATCGCACATCCCGCACATCGAGCAGGTGACAACGTGACGAGACTTCACAACTCCGCAGCAGGCGCGCGCACCGGAGGTGACCGGTGAACCGCGCGCTGACCCTGGACGACCTCGTCCTCGCCGGTATCGCGGTGGCGGCGGGGCTGGTGCTCGCCTTCATGTCCCGCACCCTTCTGCGCTGGCTGGCGGGGCACGCCAAGCGGACCCGCTGGAGCGGCGACGACGTCATCGTGGACGCGCTGCGCTCGGTCGTGCCGTGGGCGGCGATCGCGGGCGGCGCGGCGGCGGCCGCGGCCGTGCTGCCGCTGACGCGGACCGTGCACCACCACACCAACCAGCTCCTCGAGGTGTGGCTGATCTTCGTGGTGACCCTGTCCGCGGCCCGGGTGATCGCCGGTCTGGTCCGTACGGTCACCCAGTCCCGCTCGGGCGTGGCGGGCTCGGCGACCATCTTCGTCAACATCACCCGGGTCCTGGTCCTCGCCATCGGCTTCCTGGTGGTCCTGCAGACCCTCGGCATCTCCATCGCGCCCCTGCTGACCGCCCTGGGTGTCGGCGGTCTGGCGGTCGCACTCGCCCTGCAGGACACCCTCGCCAACCTCTTCGCGGGCATCCACATCCTGGCCTCCAAGACGGTCCAGCCGGGCGACTACATCCGGCTGGGCAGCGGCGAGGAGGGCTATGTCGTCGACATCAACTGGCGCCAGACGACGGTCCGTCAGCTGTCCAACAACCTGGTGGTCATCCCCAACGGCCAGCTCGCCAAGGCCAACATGACCAACTACACGCATCCCGAGCAGCGGTTGACGGTGCTGGTGCAGGTCGGGGTGGGTTACGACGCCGACCTGGAGCACGTGGAGCGCGTGACGGCGGAGGTCGTGGCGGAGACCATGCGTGAGGTCGAGGGCGCGGTCCCGGAACACGAGCCCGCCATCCGCTTCCACACCTTCGGCGACTCCCGCATCGGCTTCACGGTGATCCTCGGCGTCGGCGAGTTCAGCGACCAGTACCGCGTCAAGCACGAGTTCATCAAGCGCCTCCACCGCCGCTACCGCACAGAGGGCATCAGCATCCCCGCCCCCACCCGCACGGTGACTCTCCAGCAGGGTGCGGCGGTGATCCCGCAGCAGCGCACCGGGGAGACGGCCGCACCGGGCCCTGCCTGGGACGACCAACAGCTGCGCTGAACAACGGGGCGCTGCCGGGGGCGGCCCTGCCGACGGCACGATGCGCCCACTCGGCCCGCGCGGTGACGTTCCAGCAAGGGTCGGCGGCCGCAGAGGCAGCGATGCCGTGGGCGGGCTCCTGGCTCGCCGCCCCGAGCGGCTCCCCCTGTCCGGGTGGCGCCCGGTGGGTGCAGGAACGCATCCAGGACAGACAGCCGGAAGCGCCGACACGCCCCGCCTCCTCGGCAGCGTCGGGGAGGGACGGGGCGAGCTGACGTCGTCGACCGGCGGTCACCCCGCGTTCGCCGTCCAGCAGCGAGGCGTGGACGCTGGGCGGGTCGAAGCGCGGGGTGCACCGCCGGTCGGCGGTCGTGCCGGACGGCGCGGGGGCCGCGGTCCGGCTACGGGCTCTTGGCGGATTCCTGGCCCTGGACCACGCACAGGGCCCAGATGACGAAGCCGGAGACGGCGATCATCACGACGGACCACACCGGGTAGTACGGCAGGGACAGGAAGTTGGCGATGATCACCAGGCCGGCGATGGCGACTCCGGCGACGCGTGCCCACATCGACGGTCCGAACAGGCCGAAACTGACGACCACGGCGATCGCGCCCAGGACCAGATGGATCCATCCCCAGCTCGTCAGGTCGAACTTGAAGACGTAGTTGGGCGTCGAGACGAAGACGTTGTCCTGGGCGATCGCCATGATGCCCCGGAACACGCCGAGCAGCCCGGCGATCATCAGCATGACGCCCGCGAAGGACGTCAGGCCGCCCGCCCATGCCTGCTTGGTGCTGCGGGTGTGGGCGCGGGAGGGGGTCGTGGTCATGGGTGGCCTCGATTCGTTCTCGTGGGCGCCTGTCAGCGCCCGGTGGAGGTGTGTACGGTGTCGCCGCTCCGGGCCGGGCCGGCACCGCTGAGGACCAGCTCCTTCGCCCTGCGGAACTCGTCGTCGGTGATCTCACCCCGGGAGCGCATGGCGGAGAGCTTGGTGAGCTCGTCGGCGCTGCTGGTGCCGGTCGCGCCCTGCGCGGTCTGCCGCACATAGGAGTCGAACGCCTCCTGCTGGGCGCGCGCCTGCGCCACTTCCCGCTGCCCCATGCCCTTGCCGCGGGCGATCAGGTAGACGAAGACGCCCAGGAAGGGCAGCGCGATCACGAAGAGCGTCCAGCCGGCCTTGCCCCAGCCGCCCATGTCGTCGTCGCGGAAGATGTCGACGATGACCCGGAACAGCAGGACGAACCACATGATCCACAGGAAGAACACCAGCATGGTCATGAAGGCACCCAGCACCGGGTAGTCGTACGCGAGGTATGTCTGCGCGCTCATGTCTTTCCTCCGTCCGGGGCACCGGCTCGCCGAGCCGGTCTATGCCGTTCTCAGCGTGCACACGACGAGGGAGGGGCGTCCTCACCCGATGCGGGTGAGGATGCCGGGGATCAGTCCGCGGACTCGGGGACGCCCGGCGGCATGCCGCTGCGGCGCAGCGCGGCCCGCCACGCGAAGGCGGTCACCAGTTCGGCCAGGCCCAGCAGCACGAGCCAGAGACCGAGCAGCCGGGTCAGTGCCCGCGCCGACTCCGCGGGCAGCACCAGCACCACGATCCCGGCGACGATGCCGAGCAGCGCGGCGCCCAGGACGACCCCGCGGTGCGGCAGGTCCCGTGCGGCGATCGCCGGGTAGAGGGTGAGGACGCCGGACGACAGCCACACGAGCCCGACGATCAGCGACAGCGCGGTGATGGTCTGCAGCGGATGGCGCAGGCAGAGCACGCCCGCCAGGACGTACAGCACCGCGACCAGCAGAACTGTGAGCCGGTCTGCGTGGTCCTCCCGCGCGAACGCCGTCACGAACCGGATCGCGCCGGTGAGCAGCAGGTAGAGGCCGATGAGCACGGCGAGGACGTGCAGGGTCTCGTCCGGCCAGACGAGGATCAGCACGCCCGGTACGAGCGTCACGATCGCCGCCCCGAGGATCCAGGTCCAGGAGCGGGCGATCGCCGCCATGGCCTGTGCGGGGCCGCTGGCCGCCTCGCCGGGCAGATACGACAGTCCGGCCCGCTGCGCCTGTCCACGCGGTTCGGTCATGGCTCCTCCTCGCGCGATGGGATCAGGCCGCTCACGGACTGTCGGCGGGGCGGCCCACGGCCCCTCGAGCGGACAGCCTGCCCGGGGCGGCCGCCGCGCCGGATCACCCGCCGCGGGTGATCCTTCCGCCCGGCCCGGGCGGTGGGGTGGACCCGACGGGTGCACGGCCCGTGTTCCCGCGCCCCGCGCGAGCCCGGTTCCGGCGGCGGACGACGGGCCGCAGGACCAGGAGAGTGGATCATGGCCGCACCCAGTGCCGTCACCGTCTCGTCGTCACCGGCCGACCGGGCGGCCCACGGCAGACAGGCCCGCAGGCGCGCCCCGCGCTCGAGCCACGGCGACTTCGAGCCCGCGCCGCACCGGCCGGACGCCGTCGACGTACTGGAGCACCAGGCGGCCGACCGGCTACCGGAGTTGGTGCCGATCCGCTACGGCCGCATGCTCGCGTCCCCGTTCCGCTTCTACCGTGGCGCGGCGGCGGTCATGGCGACGGACCTGGGCAGGCTGCCGGACACCGGGCTCCAGGTCCAGTTGTGCGGGGACGCGCAGTTGCTGAACTTCGGGCTGCTGGCGTCGCCCGAACGGCATCTGGTCTTCGACATCAACGACTTCGACGAGACGTTCCCGGGTCCGTTCGAATGGGACGTGAAACGGCTGGCGGCGAGTTTCGTCATCGCGGGGCGGGCCAACGGCTTCACGCACCGGGAGCAGAACGACGCGGCGGGCACCTGCGTACGGGCGTACCGGGAGCGGATGCGGGAGTTCGCCGGCATGCGGACGCTGGACATCTGGTACGCCCAGGACGACGCCGACGCGATGCGCGAGTTGCTGGCCTCCTCGATGGGCAGGGAGACCAGGCGTCGTACGGACGAGGCGGCCTCGCGCGCCCGTGCCCGCACGCATCTGCGGGCGTACGCCAAGCTCACCCGGCTCACGCCGGAGGGCCGGCGGATCGCGCCGGACCCGCCGCTGATCACCCCGCTGCGCGAGCTGCGCGGCGAGTCCTCCCGCGGGGAGGAGGACAAGGAGCTCCAGACCCTGCTGGAGGCGTACGCGCGAACCCTGCCGCCGGACCGGCGGCACCTGCTGCGTCACTTCCGGCTGGTGGACATGGCCCGGAAGGTGGTCGGGGTCGGCAGCGTCGGCACCCGGTGCTGGGTCCTGCTGCTGCTCGGCCGCGACGACGACGATCCGCTGCTGCTGCAGGCCAAGGAGGCACAGGAGTCGGTGCTGGCGGCGCACTCCGGCGGCGAACGGTACGACAACCAGGGCCGCAGGGTGGTGAACGGGCAGCGGCTCCTCCAGGCGGCCGGTGACATCCTCCTGGGGTGGACGCACGTCGTGGGTCTCGACGGGCGCGGGCGGGACTTCTACGTACGGCAGTTGTGGGACTGGAAGGGCAGCTTCCGGCCGGAGAACTGCGACCCGGATCTGCTGCGGCTGTTCGCCCGGGTGTGCGGGGCGTCCCTGGCCCGGGCCCACGCCCGGTCCGGCGATCCCGTCGCCATCTCCGCCTACCTCGGGGACAAGGACCGCTTCGACCGTGCGCTGGCCCGGTTCGCGCAGGCCTACGCGGACCGCAACGAGCGGGACTTCGAGGCACTGGGCGAGGCCGCACGCTCGGGGCGGATCGTGGCGGCCGACCGCTGAGGGACCCTGCGGTGAGCGGCGCTCACTCCGGCAGCTGGCGCATCTCCACGACCCGCAGGCCGAGCGACTGGCAGCGGTTCAGCAGCCCGTACAGGTGCGCCTCGTCGACGACGGGGCCGAACAGCACCGTCTGACCGGACATCTTCACGTGATCCAGCTCCGGGAAGGCCTCGGTGAGGGTCTCCGACATGTGTCCATCGACGCGGATCTCGTAGCGCATGGGCCGTACTCCCGCCGCGGGCCGCTGCGGTCTTCCTGCGGACTTGCTGCGATCCTGCTCCGCCCGGCCGCGCCGGGCCTCACCCGGCACAGGTGATCCGGGGCGCCGGGCTTCAGTGGCTCAGCGTGATCTTGAACATGATGATCGCCAGGCCGAGCAGCAGATTGACCGCGGCGGTGCCCGCCACCAGGCGCCACGACGCTCCCGCCTGCCGTGCGCCTGCCGCGGACCAGCCCACCTGGCCGGCCACCGCGACGACGACCGCCAGCCAGACCGCGCCGGCGACGTCCAGGCCGAGCAGCGGGCTGAGGGCGACCGCGAGCGCGGGCGGGACGGCCGCCTCGACGATCGGCCACTCCTCGCGGCACACCCTAAGGACCGTCGGCCGGTCCAGTGACCGTTGCGCGAGCCGGGCCCCGAACAGCTGGGCGTGGACGTGGCCGACCCAGAAGACGAGGCCGGTGAGCAACAGCAGCATCACCAGTTGCACGCGGGGAAACCGTCCCAGGCCGCCGGCGCCGATCACCACCGACGCCGCCAGCATCGATCCGTACACCGCACCGGTGTAGTCGGCGTGGGCGCGGCGCTCGGTACGGCGTTCCCGTGCCGTGGTGCGGCCGGTCGAGGACATCGCCGTGGCCTTCACCCTCACTCCCTGGCGCCGGCGACGCCGGCCGGTGCGCCGCCCTGCGACGGCTGCCGGCGGCGGCCGGGCGCGGTCGGCAGGTGCCGGGTGACGAGGAAGCTCGCCAGGGTGATGCCGCCGGTGGCGAGGATCGCCGACTTCAGGCCGTCGAGCTGTGCCGAGGCGTAGGAGCCGGTGAGGGCGTCGACCTCGGACGGCGGCAGTCCGGCGTGCTGGGCGGCCGAGCGCACCTGGTCGGTGGGCACGAAGCTGACCCCGGCCTCCAGGTGGACGCTGGTCTGCTGCCGGGCCTGGGCCGACAGCTGGGGGTTGCTCTCCACCTCCGTGCTGAACGCGCTCACCAGCGCGCCGATGAGCACCGATCCGATGAGCGCGGTACCCAGCGCCGAGCCGAGGTTCTGCGCGGTGAACTGCAGGCCGCCGACCTCGCTGCGTTCCGCCTCGCCGACGCTGGACTGGACGACGTTGCCCAGCTGGGAGGCGAGCAGACCCATGCCGATGCCGAGCACCGCCATGGCGCCGGCGAACTGGGCGTTGTCGATCTGCGGTTCGATGGTGGCGAGCAGCCACACGATGGCCGCGGCCAGCGTCAGCAGGCCGATCCGGACGACCCGGCGCGGCCCGAGGGCACGGCCGGCCCGGGCCGCGCCGAGGGAGGTGACGAGCATGGTCACGGACACCGGAAGCAGCCTGAGCCCCGTCTGGAAGGCGTCGAAGCCCTGCACCACCTGCAGGTACAGCGGGATGGTGAAGAACAGGCCCAGCAGGATCAGGTTCTGGCTCAGCAGGGTGAGCAGGCCGGAGCGCAGGGGCGGCACGCCGAACAGGGACAGGTGCACCAGGGGGTCGGCGCCCGCGGCCTCCCGCCCGCGTTCCCAGCGCACGAACAGGGCCAGTACGGCCACCCCGGCGGCGACGACGAACAGGGTGGGCGCGAAGCCGAGGACGGTGAAGGGCGGGTTGCGCGGCTGGACCCAGCCCCAGGTGCTGCTCTGCAGCACGCCGAGCACGCCCAGCCCGAGTCCGCCCGCCGAGAGGACCGCGCCGACCGCGTCCAGCCGGGGCGGCGGTCCGGTTCGCGGGGCCTCCTTGATGACCCGATGGCACAACAGGACGACGAGGACGACCACGACCTCGCCCGCGAAGACCAGACGCCAGGTCAGGTACGTCGTCACCCAGCCGCCCAGCAGCGGACCCACGGCGATGCCGGCACCCGCGAGGCCGCCGATCACGCCGTAGGCGACGGCCCGGTCCCTGCCCCGGTAGGACTCGGCGACCAGGGCCGCCATGGCGGGCAGCACCATCGCGGCGCCGAGCCCCTCGATCACCGACCAGCCCAGGGCGAGCACCCACAGGGTGGGCGCCAGGGCGGTGAGGGCCGACCCTGTGCCGTAGACGACCAGGCCGAGCAGGAACAGCCGACGGCGGCCGTGGATGTCGCCGAACCTGCCACCGACGATCATGAACGCGGCCATGACCAGCGCGTACAGCGTGATGACGGCCTGGATGGCGGTGACCTCGGTGTGGAAGTCCTCGACCAGTTGGCTGATGGAGACGTTCATGACGGACGTGTCCAGGACCATCAGGAACTGGGCCGTGCCGAGCACCATCAGAGCGCGCCAATGTCCCACGGTGTCCACCACCTCGCCCGGGTGCTCCCGGCCGCTCGCGCGGTCCCGTGACGACCGCCCCGGCCTGCCCGGCCGCCACCCCTCATCGCAGCGGCGCTGCCGTGTCCGCGCCTCACCCGTCACGGGCGAACCGGCCGGGCGGGGGTCAGATCAGCCCTTGGTCACGGGCCCGGCGCACCGCCTCGGCGCGACCGTTCACCCCGAGTTTCCGGTAGGCGCTCTTGAGGTGGGTCTTCACTGTGTTGACCGAGACGTACAGGTCGGCGGCGATCTCCTCCGTGGACATCAGCTCGGCCAGCCTGCCCACGACCTCGCGTTCGCGTCCGCTCAGCTCCTCCACGACCAGGGACGAGCCGTCCCCGGCCGACCCCGGGCCGCCGGGCGGGGCGGGGCGGCACGGGGTGAGCCAGCCCGCGGCCAGATCCTGCAGAGGCGGTGAGTCCAGCAGGTGCCGGATGCGGGGTCCGGCTTCGAGGAAGGGGCGGCGCAGCCGCTCCCGCCGGGCCTGCAGCAAGGCACCGGCGAGCAGTTTGCGAGCGGCGGCGACGTCCGTCTCCTGGGCGGCCCCGGCACGCACCAGCGCGCACTGGACGGCCGCCCTCGGGCCGGTGTGGCGGTGCGTCCGCATGTGGTCGAGCAGGTCGAGCGCGGATTCCTGGTTCCCCGCGGCGAACCGCGCCCAGGCCAGCTCCGCCGCCCACGTGGGCTCACCGTCCGAGGAGACGTCGTCGAGCACCTTCAGGGCGCTTTCCGTGCGGCCCTCGGCCAGATGGGCGGCGGAGGCGACGAGCGCCGTCTGCACCTCTGCCCAGGGGGAGTCGACCAGGGCCGGCACGTCGAGGTCGGCCGCCGCCGCGGCGGCCCGTGGCTCCCCCCGCGACAGCAGCAGCCGGGACGTCGCGAGCGAGCGGCCGGCGGCCGTCACCGGATCGCGCGGGGCGCCCGAGGCCGCCGCCGCCTCGTCCAACAGGGCCTGGGCCGCCCGTAGTTCGTCGCGGTCGACGGCCACGGCCGCCAGCACCAGCTGCCCGAGGCCCGCGCCGGGGAAGCCGGGGTCGCGCAGGCCGAACCGCTCCGTCTCCCTGAGGGACGCCTGGGCCTTGCGTTCCGCCCGGCAGAGCCAGCCGTTCAGGTAGTCGATCAGCGCGAGCTGTCCGAGGGAGTCCTCGCGTGGCAGCGCCGTCGAGACGCCGCCGGGGCATCCGGCCACCGTGGACAGGGCGGCGCGCGCGTCGTCGAAGCGCCCGGCCCACAGCCGGGCCGACCCCACGTGGGTCAGCAGCAGGGCGCTGAACTCGGGGTGGCTGTCCAGCAACTCGGCCGGGACCTCGCCCCACAGTCGCTCCGCCGTCGCCACGGCCTGCTCGGCCATGCCGGGCGAGCCGGTCAGCCGGGCCGCCAGGGACTGCAGCAGCACAAGGCTCAGCCGGGTCGCGGCGTCCGGCCGGGCATCCAGGCGCTCCTCGGCCCGGCGCAACTGGACCAGGCCGCGTTCCACGTCGCCCCGGGACAGTTCGCGCGCGGCGCGCACCAGGTCCGCCGCCGCGCTCGTGGCCTCGGGGCCCATCCGGGAGAACAGCTCGGCGAGGTCGTTCGCGCGCAGGCCGGTGAAGAGCTGGCCGATCGCCAGGTCGTCGACGAGGGTCCGGGTGGTGAAGTTCCAGTCGCCGGCGGCCGCGCCGTGCGCCAGCGCCTCGGGCAGTGCCCCGGAGGCGTGCAGCCACTGCGCGGCACGGCGGTGCAGTTCGCTCTCCAGCCCCGGCGAACGGAAGCGCAGGTGTGCCCGGAGTATTTCGCCGAAGAGGGGGTGCAGGCGGTACCACGAGTGCCCGAGGTCCTCCACGAACGCGTTCTGGCTGTGCAGTGCGGCGAGGATCGGCTCGGTGCCGCCGCGGCCGGTCAGCTCCGCGACCAGCTCGGGGGAGAAGCGCTCCACGACGCTGACCCGCAGCAGGAGGTCCTGCACCCGGACCGGCTGCCGTTTGAGCACCTCCGTGAGCAGGAAGTCGGCGATCGTGCTCCGGCCCGCCTCGAAGTCCCGCAGATACGCCGATGGGTCCGGACTCTGCCGGGCGGCCAGGGCGCACAGGCGCAGCCCGGCGGCCCAGCCCCCGGTGCGCTCCACCAGCGCGCGGACGGCGGCCGTGGGAAGGCGCAGTCCGTGCAGCTGAAGGAGCGCGGCGGCCTCCTCGACGGTGAAGGCCAGCTCGGCGCCCCGGATCTCGGTCATGGCCCCGGCCGCCCGGTAGCGGTGCAGCGGCAGCAGCGGCTCGGTACGGGTGACGACGACCAGGCGCAGCCCCCGTCCGGCGTGGTGCAGGACGAACTCCAGCTGTTCCGCGATCCGTGCGGAGGTCACCCGGTCGAACTCGTCCAGCACGAGGACGACGGGCCGCTCCAGCCCGTTCAGTTCGTGCGCGAGACGGGACAGCAGCCCGTGGTCCACGCGGCTCGCGTCGCCGGGGCAGCCGATGTCGGAGGGCAGCGGTACTCCGGCGGCGCGCAGGGCCTCGAGCACGTACGCCCAGAACACCCCGCAGCCCTGGTCCCCCGCCTCGGTGGTGAACCAGGCGACCGGTTGCCGCTGCCGGGCGGCCCAGTCCGCGACCAGCAGGGTCTTGCCCGCGCCGGCCGAGCCGTTGACCATCGTCAGCGGTGTACCGAAGGACTGGTCGAGGTGTTCGTCGAGCCGCGGGCGGCGCAGGAACACGGCCGGCCTGGCCGGCAGGGCGAACCGGGTCCGGAGAAACGGTTCGCCCAGCGGATCGACGTGTGCGACGGCCGATCGCCTGGGGTTCTTCTGCCGCGTGGTCACAGGGTCACCGCCCTGTCGTCGGGCTTGCGGAGCGGGCTCCACCCGCTCAGGATCCCAGTTTTCCGGCCCCGGCGCAGGTCGGACACGGCCGGTCGGCCCGTCCACGGATCCCCGCGGCTCGCGTGTCCCCGCAGTCCGGGTTCTCGCGCCGGAGGCGCGCGTGGGTCGGCTCCGTGGAATGCCTCCGTCAGTGCTCGTCCCCGGCCGGCCGCGGTGCCCCGCGTGCCGCGTTCAGCTGGACGCGCCCGGCGGCCGCCAGCAGGGCGAGCAGCGCCAGGACGCCGAGCAGCACGAGGACCAGCAACAGGACGGTGAGCACCGTCGGATGGTTCCAGAGCGCGAAGACGAGCGCGATGATCAACAGGACGAGGAGCGTGACGGCCCGGCGGTAGGCCAGTGCCCACGCGCCGACGCGCCCGGCGCCGACGTGATGGGCGGCCGCCCAGCGCGCCGCGGAGTCCGCCGTGTGGTCGGAGTAGCCCCGGACGGCCACGGGCAGCCGTCCCGGCCCGACGAAGTAGGCACCCAGCGCGATGACCACACCGAGGACGACGGCCGTACGCAGGCTGACCCTCAGGAAGCGGAGCAGGGTGTCGAAGACGGCCCCGGCGGCGGCCCTGGACTGCACCTGGGGCGGCAGGTGGTCGAGGTAGTAGTTCCGCGCCACGACCAGTCCGATGGCCACGACCAGGCAGGCGAAGGCGGCGCCCAGCGCGGTGCGCGCCAGGGCCCGGCGCCGGTGGTGGGCCAGGAACACCCCCGCGGCGCCGAGGAGCACGACGATCACGGGGAACCAGTTCCCGACGGTGTCGAGGAGGCGGGCGCCCTTGCGGAACTTGGCGAGCTGGTCGGAGTGGAACAGCACCAGTTGCTTGTTCACCTGCGGGATCTTTTCGGCGGGTTTGAGGCCGGCGTCGACCAGTTCCTTCTTGACCCGGTCGACGGCCGTACCGACGTCCAGGGTGACCGTGCCGTCGCTGACTCCGAACGCGCCGCGTCCCTTGCCGGTCAGTGCGTGCACGACGGCGTTGTGGGCGGCGCGGTTGGCACCTCGCCACACCGTCGCGAACGCGTCGCTGTGGACGACACGGGTGGCGATCTTGGTCACGGCCGAGTCCACGGCGGAGTCGATCTGCGGTCCGAGCCGGCTGACCGCGTCGGCGGCGACCGGCGGCAGGCCCTGGGACTGCAGCCAGGAGGCGATGTCCCCCGCGACCCGCTTGCCGTCCACGTGGGCGCCGACGGCCTCGGTGATCCGGTGCACCGCCGCGTCCTGGACGGCGGGTTCGGTGGCCAGCGGCGCGACCGTGGCCACGTAGCGGTCGGTGTCGAGCGCGATGTCGTGCACCCAGGTGGCCAGCAGCGCGACGGGTACGAGGATGCAGGTCAGCACGATGAGCACGGCCGAGGCGGTGTTACGCGCGATCCGCCCCGCAGCGGACCCTCCCCCCGCGGAACGGCCCCCGGGCGGCCCCGCCCGCCCACCACCGGCCGGCACCCCCTGCCCACCACCGGGCGGCACTCCCTGCCCACCACCGGGCGGCACTCCCTGCCCACCACCGCTGGCCGGCCTTCCCTGCCCGGCGCCGGAGGGGCCCGGCTGCCCACCGCCGGGCGGCATTCCTTGCCCGCCCCCGGAGGAGCCTGTCTGCCCACCGCCGGCCGGCACTCCCTGCCCGCCCCCGGAGGGGCCAGCCTGCCCACCGTCGGGCGGCACTCCCTGCCCGCCCCCGGAGGGGCCAGCCTGCCCACCGCTGGGCCGCTCCCCCTGCCCACCGCCGGACAACGTGCCCCGATCACCGCCGGACGGCACACCGAACCCACCACCGGAGGGCCCCGCCGGACCACCACCGGGCCGCATTCCTTGCCCGCCCCCGGCAGAGCCTGCCCGCCCACCGCCGGAAAGCATCCCCTGCCCACCGCCGGGCGGCACACCAAACACACCACCGGGCGGCATCCCGTGCCCACCACCGCTGAGCGGCTTCCCCCGTCCACCACCGGAGGGGCCCGGATGACCACCCCCGGGGCGCATTCCTTGCCCGCCCCCGGCGGAGCCTGCCCGCCCACCGCCGGAAAGCATCCCCTGATCACCGCCGGACGACATGCCCCGATCACCGCCGGACGGCATTCCGGACCCACTGCCGGAGGAGTTCGCCTGAGCATCGTCGGACAGGTTGCCCTGACCACCGCCGGACGGGCCCGCCTGACCGCCGCCGGGCGGCTGCCCGTGCCGACCGCCGCCGGTGTTCGCCCGGTCGCCGCCGTTGGAGATCGGCTGCCCAGTGCCGCCCGTGCCCACGCGGTCCGGCGGGTCCGGGCGGGGGTCGGGGCGACGCGCCTCCCGGCTCGGCCGATCCGCCTCGCCGCCCTGTGGGTTCGCGCCCGGATCCAGCCGATGTGCGGCCCTGTCCTGCCCGTGTGCCTCAGTCGGCCGGTGCGGGTCCGGCTCCGGAGACTGCGGGGCGGGCGGCCTGGTCATGGAACCTCCGGCGTGGTGGTTGCCTGGACAGCACCATTGGTTCAGCCCCGCGGACGCTCCGCGCGCCGGGCGGTCCGGACGGGGGAACCCGGCCCCGGCGAGGGTTCACCGGCCGCCCGCTTCACGGTCGCGCAGTGGGGGCGGGCTGCCGAGGCGTGCCGCCAGAAAAGGCTCCTGCGCCAGTACGGCGCCCACGCTGACGGCCACGGCCGCGGCGACGCACACCACGATCAGCCACGACAGGACCACGAACACGGACCCCACGGAACCGTAACTGGCGAGGGCGCGGTCGAGGGCCCGGGGCATGTACAGGCGCGCGGTCACCGCCAGCGTGGTGAGCACGGTCGCCGTGACCACGGCACCCGGCAGCAGGGGCTTCCAGCCGACCAAGCCGCCGAGCAGCAGATGCTGGGTCCACCACCACAGGCCCACCTGGCTGATCCAGGTGAGGGGGATGCCCAGCCAGACACCGGCTCCGAAGCCGTCACGCAACGGGCCCTGGAGCACCAGGACACCGATCCACAGGCCCAGCCAGGCCAGCCACCGCCAGGGGGCGATCGGGGTCCCGGCGCGCGGGATCTCCCAGGCTCGCTTGCACAGGCGTTGCGTCGCCCGGCTGACGGCGGTGGCCGACAGCAGCACCATCAGTCCGCCCACCACGCCGGTGGTCTGCTTCAGGTCGTCGGACGTGGGCTGCAGTACCTGCTCCAGCTGGGCCTGCGCCGCGCCGGTCAGCCCGAAGACCCCTGTCACGGATGCGACCAGCTCACGGCGCACCGCCGCCGGAGCGTACGCCGCGACGACGAACAGCAGCGGGACCGCGGTCAGAAAGCACTGCGCCGCGATGCGCGTACCGGAATCGAAGATGTTCACGGACACCATGCGGTCCGCGACGTGCGTGACCACGGGGAACCGGCTCTCCGCCCGCTGGTGCACCGATTTCGCCCAGGCGACCAGCCGATGCGCACGTCCCTCCGTCGCCATCAGGGTCCCAGGGGGAAACTCTGCGGGTACGCCCGCTCCCCGCCCGCTGACGGCACCCCGACGGTCGGCATGACCTCGCTCCCTTCGCTGCGTCCAGGGTGGAGGGCCGGGCGCCCCGCGGCACTCCGGAGCCGTCCGGTGAGCCGCCGCCCCCGCTCGCGCCCACCACCGCCCAACGCCGCCCACCGCCGCCCACCGCCCAATATGCGGGTCCTCGCACCGCGTGGTGGACTGGAAGCGGGCCGGGCGAGCGGCCCCGATTCCCATGCGTCTCGCGAGGAGAAGTCATGGACGGCGTCGAAGAGATGGGGCCCGTCGACTACCTGGTCATCGAGTTCCCCGGCAACCGTATGACGGGAGAGGCCTTCCCGCTGCTGGTCGATCTCGTCGACCGCGGCATCGTCCGGATCATCGACCTGGCCTTCGTCCGCAAGGAGACCGACGGTTCGGTCGTCGGACTGGAGGTGCAGGACCTCGGCGAGGAAACCGATCTGACGGTCTTCGAGGGAGCGTCGGCGGGCGTGCTGGACCAGAGTGACCTGGACGAGGCGGCCAACGCGCTGGAGCCGGGCAACTCGGCCGCGGTGCTGGTGTACGAGAACCTGTGGGCCGCTCCCCTGGCCGCCGCGCTCAGGCGCAGCGGGGCCCAGCTCGTCGCGAGCGGCCGTATCCCGGTGCAGGCGCTGCTGGCGGCGCTGGACGCCACGGAGGAGACGGTGCCGCCCGGCGGCTCCACAGCGGCCTGAACGGCACCGCACCGGTGCCCCGCCGATCCCGTACCGATGCCATGGGAGATGACCGAACATGCCCGGACTGCTTCGCGGCGTCGCCCGCACAGCCGTGGTCGCCGGAACCGCCACCGCCGTGTCCAACCGTGTCTCGCGGCGGCAGGCCGGCCGGTGGGCGCAGCAGGACTACGAACAGCAGCAACAACAGTACGAGCAGCAGCAGTACGCACAGCCGCAGTACGCGCAACCGCAACAAGCGGCGCCGGCCGCGGCACCCGACGAGATGACCGAGAAGATCAACCAGCTCAAGCAGCTGGCCGACCTGAAGGCCCAGGGGGTCCTCACCGAGGAGGAGTTCCAGGCCCAGAAGCGCCTGCTGCTGGGCTGAGTCGCATCGGGACGACGTAGGCTCACTGCAGCATGACCACCTCGCCGGACCCCTCTGCCCTGGACGAGCGGCTGAACGCGCTCGCGCTCCAGCCGTTCCGGGCGCGGTTCCGCCTGCGCGGACGGGACCGGGCGACCGCCGAGCTCAAGGGGCCGGCGACGATCCGGTGGCACGCCTACGACCTGATCGCCAAGCGGCTGGCGCCGGCCGAGCCGTACAAGGACGGCAAGCAGACGCCGTACCGCGGCCATCCGGTCTTCGTCGCGCAGCACGCGACCGCCACCTGCTGCCGGGGCTGTCTGGAGCGCTGGCACGGCATCCCCAAGGGGCGGGAACTGACTCGTGCCGAGCACGTGTACGTGGTCGCCGTGATCTGCCGGTGGATCGAGCGGGAGATGACGGGCGGGGCAGGGAGCGGTCCCGGCCCCGCCCGCCGGGACTGATCAGAGCGTGGCCGAATTCTCGTGCCAGTGGCCGCCGCGCCTGCTGTGCGGGGCCATGAGGGACGAGCTGACCGGGGTCACGGTCCAGTCGGGGTGTCCCGGCATGCGCGGGGTCTTCGTGCCGTACAGCCAGTCCCGCAGGAAGCCGGACAGGTCCTGGCCGGAGACCTCCGAGGCGACGGCGATGTAGTCCTCCGTCGACGCCGAGGAGTTGCGGTACCGGTCCAGGAAGCCACGCTCGACGGCGTGGAAGACGTCCTCGCCGACGACCTGCCGCAGCGCGTACAGGACCAGGACACCGCCGGTGTAGCGCTGGCTGTCGAAGAGGTTGACGGCGTTCGGGGCGGCGACCGGGCCCGAGTCGTGGCGCCACTGGTCGCCGAGGCCGTAGGTGTACTTCATACGGTCCTCGAAGGTGCTGTAGCCGAGCGAGTCGGTCCAGCCGCGCTCGTAGCGGTACAGCAGCCCGTAGTAGTCGGCGTGGCCCTCGTTCAGCCACAGGTCGGCCCAGGTGGCGGGGCTGACCAGGTTGCCGAACCAGGAGTGGACCAGCTCGTGCATCATGTGCGAGCCGATCTTCTTCTCCTCCTGGAGCAGGAAGTTCGGCTTGTACAGGGTGAGGGTCTGGGTCTCCAGGCCGGTGAAGTCGAAGGCCTTCGGGTCGTCGGAGTTGCACGGCAGCAGTCCGTACGTCTCGAAGGGGAACGCCCCGAGCCGCTGCTCGATCCAGTCCACCAGTCCGGGGGTCAGCGCGAGCGCCGGTTCGAGGGCGGCGGCGCGGGCGGTCGGGACGACGTCGCGCAGCGGCAGCCCGTGCGGGCCCTGACGGTCCTTGACGACGTAGTCCCCGACCGTGACCTGCACCAGCTCGGTGGCCATCGGCTCCCGGGACTCGTAGGTGTACGCGGTCCGGCCGCCGTCGAGGCTCTCCGTGCCGGTGAGCAGACCGTTGGCCACCGCGCGGAGCCCGTCCGGGACCGTGAGGCGGAAGGTGAAGCGGGCCTTGTCCGACGGGTGGTCGTTGCACGGGAAGACGGTGTGCGCGGAGTTCGGCTGCGGGCAGATCGCGAAGCCGTCCGGGGTGGGCACCCAGGCCGTGTGGGCGAGCGTGCGGTGCGGATCGGCCGAGTAGCCGACACAGACGGTCGCCGCCGCGTCCTCCGGGAGCGGCCGGGCGGGAGTGATCCGCAGTTTCTCGTCCGCCTGCTCCCAGCCGGCCGCCCGGCCGCAGACGGACACGGAGCGTATGTCCAGGCCGAGCGCGTCGAGGGAGAACCTGGTCAGCGCGCCGGTGGCGCGGATCCGCAGGGTGGCGGTGGCATCCACCCGCTGGGTCGTGGGGTCGTAGGCGAGGTCGAGGTGGTACGACGACACGCGGTAGCCGTCGTTGCCGAGGGCCGGGAAAACCGGGTCGCCGAGGGTCTCCGGGCCCGGCTCCCCCGTCCGCCTCGCCGTGCCGGCCGCCCGCGCCGGGGAGCCGACGGTCAGTGCCGCGGCCGTGCCGATCAGGGCGGCCGCCGGGGCCGTCACTCTGCTGCGATATCTCATGGTCCGCCTCCGCTCGGGCGGCCGGGTGGTCGGTCCGGCCGCCGGTCGTTGACGATCACCGTGGTCGGTGGTGATCGCTTGTCATGACCGCTGAAGACGGCTGCCGGTTGCACCGGCGCGGCACCTTTTCCGGCCGGGACCCCTGTCGAGCGGATCCCGATCACGAGATATCTTGATGTCGAGCAATGTTGCAGACGTGGAGCGGAGCACCCGGTGACTGACTCGACCATCATCTACACCTACACAGACGAGGCCCCGGCCCTGGCGACGCATTCGTTCCTGCCGGTGATCCAGGCGTACGCCTCGCAGGCCGGTGTGCCCGTGACCACCCGGGACATCTCGCTGGCCGGACGCATCATCGCCCACTTCCCGGAGTACCTGAACGAGGACCAGCGCATCCCGGACGCGCTGGCCGAGCTGGGCGACCTGGCCAAGACGCCCGCCGCCAACATCGTCAAGCTGCCGAACATCTCGGCGTCCATCCCGCAGCTGCGCGCCGCCGTCGCCGAGCTGCAGGGCAAGGGCTACGCGCTGCCGGACTACCCGGACGACCCGAAGACCGACGAGGAGCGCGAGATCCGCGCCCGCTACGACAAGGTCAAGGGCTCCGCCGTCAACCCGGTCCTGCGTGAGGGCAACTCCGACCGCCGTGCCCCGGCCTCGGTGAAGAACTACGCCAAGACCCACCCGCACCGCATGGGCGCCTGGACCCCCGAGTCCAAGACCAACGTGGCGACCATGGGCGAGAACGACTTCCGCTCCACCGAGAAGTCCGTCGTCATCGCCGAGGACGGCGCGCTGAGGATCGAGCTGGTCGGCGAGGACGGCACCACCACCGTGCTGCGCGAGTCCGTGCCGGTGCTCAAGGACGAGGTCGTCGACGCCTCCGTCATGCACGTGGCCGAGCTGGAGCAGTTCCTCGCCGCGCAGGTCGCCCGGGCCAAGCAGGAGGGCGTCCTGTTCTCCGTCCACCTGAAGGCCACGATGATGAAGGTCTCCGACCCGATCATCTTCGGTCACGTGGTGCGCGCCTTCTTCCCGAAGACGTTCGCGAAGTACGGCGAGACCCTCAAGGCGGCCGGCCTCACCCCGAACGACGGCCTCGGCGGCATCCTCAAGGGCCTGGAGAACCTGCCCGAGGGCGCCGAGATCAAGGCCTCCTTCGACGCCGAGATCGCCGAGGGCCCGGCCCTGGCGATGGTCGACTCCGACAAGGGCATCACCAACCTGCACGTGCCCTCGGACGTCATCGTCGACGCCTCCATGCCGGCGATGATCCGCACCTCCGGCCACATGTGGGGCCCGGACGGCCAGGAGCACGACACCCTCGCCGTCATCCCGGACTCCTCCTACGCCGGTGTCTACCAGGCCGCCATCGATGACTGCCGGGCCAACGGCGCCTACGACCCGTCCACCATGGGCTCGGTCCCGAACGTCGGCCTGATGGCGCAGAAGGCCGAGGAGTACGGCTCCCACGACAAGACCTTCGAGGTCCCGGCCGCGGGCACCGTCCGCCTGGTCGACCAGGCCGGCACCGTGCTCATCGAGCAGCCGGTCGCGCAGGGCGACATCTTCCGCGCCTGCCAGACCAAGGACGCCCCGATCCGCGACTGGGTCAAGCTGGCCGTCACCCGCGCCCGCGCCACCGGCGACCCGGCGGTGTTCTGGCTGGACGAGAACCGCGCCCACGACGCGCAGCTCATCGCGAAGGTCAGGCAGTACCTGCCGGAGCACGACACCGAGGGCCTGGACATCAAGATCCTGTCCCCGGTCGAGGCCACCAAGCTGTCGGTGGAGCGCATCCGCCGCGGCGAGAACACCATCTCCGTGACGGGCAACGTCCTGCGCGACTACCTGACCGACCTCTTCCCCATCCTGGAGCTGGGCACCAGCGCCAAGATGCTGTCGGTCGTCCCGCTGATGGCGGGCGGCGGCCTGTTCGAGACGGGCGCCGGCGGCTCCGCGCCGAAGCACGTCCAGCAGCTGGTCAAGGAGAACTACCTGCGCTGGGACTCCCTCGGTGAGTTCTTCGCGCTGGTCCCCTCCTTCGAGCAGTACGCGGCGGCCACGGGCAACACCCGCGCCAAGGTCCTCGCCGACACCCTCGACCGCGCCACGGCGACCTTCCTCAACGAGGACAAGTCCCCGACCCGGCGCGTCGGCGGCATCGACAACCGCGGCAGCCACTTCTACCTGTCCCTGTACTGGGCGCAGGAGCTGGCCCGGCAGACCGACGACGCCGACCTGGCCAAGGCCTTCGCCCCGCTCGCCGAGACCCTCGCCGCGAACGAGCAGAAGATCGTGGACGAGCTGATCGCCGTCCAGGGCAAGCCGGCCGACATCGGCGGCTACTACCAGGTCGACAAGGCCAAGGCGGACGCGGTCATGCGCCCGTCGGCCACCTGGAACGAGGCGCTGGCGTCCCTGAGCTAGTGCCTGCGGCGCCAGTGCCTGCGGCGCCTGAACCGCTCACCTGAGTGACCTCCGCCCCGGCAGGTGTCCCCGCCGGGGCGGAGGCACGTCCGGGCACCGCCCCCGTGCGGGAGAGCGGACCGGCCGTCACCACTCGCGGGTGGCGATCAGCTCCTCCGCGTCCGCGTCCTCGAAGCCGTAGGCCCGCGCGACGAACCAGAAGTCCCCGCCTATCTCCTCGCGGGCCACCGTCTCGATCTCGCTCCCGGCCGCCTCGAACTCCGCCTCCAGTGCGTTGAACTCCTCGGTGGCGGCCTGCGTCAGCCGGTACAGCGCGGCCAGGTCGGCGGGCCGCTCGGCCTCGATCCGCGCACACAGGGCGAGCAGGATCGCCCGGCCCTTGTCCACGACGTGGTCCGGGAAGTACCCGTCCCGGTACAGCCCGTCCAGGAAGGCGTGCTGCGCCACCTGGGGATTGCTGATCGGCATGCTCGGCCCCGCCCCTCGCTCGGTGTCGTCGTGACACCTTGATCCTGCACCAGACCACTGACAACGCCCCCGGAGCCCGCCCGTGTCCTCCTTCGAACTCCTCCCCGGTGCCCCCGCCTCCCCCGTCCTGCTGCATGTGCCGCACTCGGCCCGGGCCATTCCGCACGACGTGCGCCGCGGGATCGTGCTGGACGACGCCGCTCTGGAGCGGGAGTTGGACCACATCACGGACGCACACACCGCCGAGCTCGCCGAGCGGGCCGCGGATCTGGCCACCGTCACGCCCTGGCGGTTCGTGAACCGGCTGTCCCGGCTGGTCGTGGACCCCGAGCGGTTCCCGGACGAGCGCGAGGAGATGACGGCCGTCGGCATGGGCGCCGTGTACACCCGGACCACGCACCGGAGCGAACTACGGCCCGCGGACACCGATCCGGAGCCGCTGCTGGCGCGGTACTTCCGGCCGTACGCGCAGGCCATGGGCGAGGCGGTCGCCGGACGGCTGGCGGCGACCGGGCGGGCCGTGGTGATCGACGTGCACTCCTACCCGACCGAGCCCCTCCCCTACGAGCTGCACGGCACCGGGCCGCGTCCGCCGGTGTGCCTGGGGACGGATTCCTTCCACACCCCGGAAGGGCTCACGGAAGCGGCCCGCAAGGCGTTCGCGGGCGTCGGGGAGACGAGGCTGGACAGCCCGTTCGCCGGAACGTACGTACCGCTGGAGTTCTACGGCACCGACGCCCGGGTCACCGCCCTGATGGTGGAGATCCGCCGGGACACCTATATGGCGGAGCCGGGCGGACCGGCCGGGCCGGGCCTCGACCGTCTGGCCACAGCATTGGCCGCTGTGGTCGACACAGCCTGAGCACCCCCAAGGGGCGCGGGGCCGTATCGATGTGCGGCTCCGCCGCGGGGGTGCGACCAGCCACAAGCGGCGCTGCACACGCCCGACGGCCCGGAGCGGCACCCCGGTAGGCGCAATGCCCTCCACCTGGACTACTCCGACAGGACAGCCGCCGCTGCCCGTACCAGGGTGGTGCTCATGACCGAGGAGACCACGCTCACCGGCCACGCCCCGCCGCCCGTACGGGACTGGCCCACCCCCGACCTGGACGGAACCGACTTCGACCCGGTCCTCGCCGGCCTGATGCGCGAGGGTCCGCTGACCCGGATCCGGCTGCCGTTCGGCGAGGGCTGGGCCTGGCTGGCGACCCGCCACGAGGACGTGAAGCTGATCACCAACGACCCGCGGTTCAGCCGTAGGGAGGTGACCCGCCGTCAGGTGACCCGGATGGCGCCGAACTTCGCACCCCGGCCCGGCTCGCTCGCCTGGGCCGACCAGCCCGACCACAACCGGCTGCGCAAGCCGGTCGCGGGCGCCTTCACGGTGAGCGCCATGAAGCGGCTGCGGCCCCGTGCGCAGGAGATCCTGGACGAGCTGGTGGACGGTGTCGTACGGGACGGACCGCCGGCCGACCTGGTCCAGCGGGTGCTGGAGCCGTTCCCGCTCACCGTGGTCAGCGAGGTGATGGGCGTGGCCGCCGCAGACCGGGCGCAGGTGCACGCCTGGACCCGGGAGATCATCTCCACCAACGGGGCCGAGGCGGCGGGACGGGCCAAGGAGGGCCTGTACGGGTGGATCACCACGACAGTCCGGGCCCGGGCAGAGAGCCGGGGCGAGGACGTCTACTCGATGCTGGGCGGGGCCGTGGCGCGCGGGGAGATCAGCGAGGAGGAGGCCGTCGGGCTGGCCGGACCGCTGCAGATCGGCGGCGAGGCCGTCACGCACAACTGCGGGCAGATGCTGTACCTGGTGCTGACCCGGCCGGAGCTGATGGAGCGGCTGCGGGCGCGTCCCGAGGCCCGCGGCCCCGTGCTCGACGAGCTGTTCCGGTGGATCCCGCACCGCAGCTCGGTCGGGCTCGCCCGGATCGCGCTGGAGGACGTGGAGATCGCCGGCCACCGGATCGCCGCGGGCGAGCCGGTCTACGTCTCCTACCTCGCCGCCAACCGCGACCCGGCCGTCTTCCCGGACCCGGACCGCATCGACCCCGACCGTGATCCGAACCCGCACGTGGCCTTCGGCAACGGTCCGCACTTCTGCACCGGCACCCTGCTCGCCCGGCTGCAGACCGAGCTGCTGGTGGACACCCTGCTGGACCGGCTGCCCGGGCTGCGGCTCGCGGTGCCTGCCGAGGAGGTGCGCTGGCGGCACCGGACGATGATCCGCGGGCCGCAGACGCTGCCCGTGACCTGGCTCCCCTGAGCGGGTCACGCCCGCAGCCACTCCGTGACGATCACCTCCGCGCCGGTCCGCAGCCTGAGGGCGAACGGGCCGGCCGGTGGTGTGTCACTGGTGAAGCGGCCGAGGGTGTCGGCCGTGACCGGGCGGGCGGTCTGCGGGCCGCCGAGCACCTCGATGCGCGCGGACTGCGGCGGCAGCACCTGGCCGATCAGCCCGTCCTCGGTCACCTCGACGTCGACGGTGACCTCGCCCGCGCTGAACGTCAGCATCCGCGGGGCGTCCGGCACGCCCCTGACCGGCAGCGCGTCCACGAGCGAGTCGAAGGTCAGCTCGGCTATTCTCGCATCCAGGTCGTGCAACGCGTAGGCGTCCAGGGCGAGTTGGAGCAGATCGTCCGGTACCGGGTCGAGGACCGCGGCCGCCTGGCGCAGTTCCTCCTCCAGCAGGGAGTCCGTCAACTCCTGGTCCGTCGCGCCCGGTTCCGGGAACCGATGGTCGTCGTTCACGCCGCACCCCGTGCGTCCATCCGGGCCCGCAGCCGGCGCAGACAGCGCTGGCGCAGCGGTCCGATGCTGCCGACCGCGATACCGAGCGCGGCCGAGATCTCACCGTAGCTGGGCGGCGGGGAGGCCACCAGCACGCGCAGCAGCTGCCGGCAGCGCTCCCCCATTCCGTCCAGCTCCTGCCACAGGCGGCGTAACCGCTCGGCCCGGTCCGCCGCCTCCTCCGAATCGATCAGCGACTCCTCCGGGGTCCGGTCGTCGCTGGCCCGGTCCAGCACCCGTGGATCGTCCGTCAGGGTCAGCCGGGTCAGGCTCCTGAGCACTTTCAGGCACTCGTGGCGGGCCGTACTGGCCAGCCAGGAACCCGCCTTGTCGGGCTCGCGGATCCGGCCCAGGTGCTGGGCGAAGCGGAACCACACGGTCTGGTAGACCTCGTGCCCGTCGGCGTCGGAGAGCCGGTGTGCGCGCACGACCGACCACACCAGCGGACTCATCCCTTCCACCAGCGCCTTCCAGGCCGCGGCGTCCCCGTCGACGGCGGACCGGACGAGCGCGCCGACCTCTGTTCGGTCCACGGCTCCACCCCTCGTGTACGGCATGTCATCGTACGCCGCGGAGTGGAGCGTTCCGCACCTCATGCGGGCACGGCCGGGGCCACGGCCGGGACCGGGCGCCAGGTGGCCGGCCGGAGCGCCGGGACGAGCGCCCCGCGCACCTCGGCGGTGTCCGTCGTGGCCGCGAGCAGCCGGGTCAGCGCGGTACGCGGGTCGCGCTCCCCGTGCGCCGTCATCCGGGCGGCGACGAGGCCCGCGGCGACCGGGGTGGCGAAGGAGGTGCCGCTCCACTGCGCGAGGCCGTCGAACATCACCTGGTCCGGCTTGGCCCCGGTGCCCTCCCGGTCCTCGCTCAACACGCCGGTGTGGCGCGGGAACTGGCAGGTGCACGGGTAGTCGAAGCCGAACCGGCAGGCGTCGTAGGTGGAGTGCTGGTAGACGTACGGCACGGGTGTGTCGAAGCCGGTGAGGGCGCTGGTGAGGCGCTCGCCGGGGGCGTGGACCCGCACCCAGGGGCCGTGGTTGCTGAAGCAGGCCTCGCCGTCGCCGTCCGCGCGCAGCGCGCCGACCGACAGCACGCTGTCGGCGTACTCGGGCAGCGCGGCGTAGGCGGCGGGCCAGAACGGCGTGTCACTGGCGTTGTTCCCGGCGGCGGCCACCAGCAGGGTGCGCTGGTCGCGCAGTTCGCGCATGAAGGCGTCCAGGCCGATCAGTCCGTCGCCGCTGCCGGTCGTGGTGCCGGCGGAGAGGCTGATGATGTCGGGCCAGCCGCCCTGGTCGACCGCCTCGATGAGCCGGGCGCCGAACTCGGACTCCAGGATCGCCCCGGCGTCGTTCAGGGTGCCGCGCACGGTGATGTCGGTGCTGGGCGCGACGGCCGCGAGGATTCCGGCGATGAACGTGCCGTGGCCGACGTACTGGCGCAGCACGCCGTCGGCGTCGGTCTCGGCCGTCTGGGCGTCGCCCGTGGTGTGGGCGAGCAGCGGGTAGGCGCGGTGGTCGTGGACCAGGCCGGTGTCGATCACGAGGACGCGGACGGCGCCGTCCGGGTCGTAACCCCCGTCGGCGGCGGCCGGGTTGGCCGACCGGGTGCGCGCGACGGGCACGGGCTCGTCGCCGGGGCAGGCGTTGACCGCGATGTGCACCACGTGGTTACGGCCCACCAGCCGGCGACCCCGGCGGTCCTCGGCCTCCCGCAGGGCGCGCAGCGCGTGCGGGACGGTGTCGTCACCGGAACCCGGGTCGCCGGTACGGATGCGGGTGACGCCGGTGCGGTTGCTCTCCGGGCCGTCCCGCCGCACGTGCGCGGGGTCCAGGCCCTCGGTAGCGGTGAAGTGGGCGCGCACGGCGTCCTCGACGACCCGCGCCTCCGCGCCGTCCCGGGCCAGGACGACGCCCTTCTCGTAGAGGAGGTGGGTGTCCTCCTCCGGCCCCATGGCCAGGGATACGTCCGGCATGGAGCGCTGGATGTGCTCGAACTGCTCGTGGAACCGCTGTGGAGCCATGACGTGTCCTCCCCCTGAAGACGGTGTTCGACAGTGAGAGCCGCGGGGCCACCGTCTGATACAGCAGGCCACTACCATGCGAGACGTGACGGCGGGAAGCGAGTCGGTTCTCGAACTGCTGCCCCTGGTGTTCGCCGACCCGGGCGAGGCCCGGGCACGCGCGGAACAGGTGCTGGGGACCTCTCCGCCGCCGCTGCACGCCAGCGTCGCCCACCAGGTGCTCGGCATCTGGCAGCGGGACTTCGGGGATCTGCGGATCGCGCTCAGGCATCTGCGCCGGGCCCGGGACCTGGCCGCGCGCGCCGAGTCGGCCGACCGCGAGGCGGACGTGCTCGCCACGCTGGGGGTCGCACTGGTGCACGCGGGGCGCACGCGACAGGGGCTCACCTCCTTCGAGCGCGGGGTCGCCCGGGGCAGCGGGCACACCCGGGCCCGGGTGCTGTACCGGCGGGCGTACGTGTGGTGGGTGCTGGGGCGTCACCGGGAGGCACTGGAGGACGTACGGCGGGCACTGCCGGTGCTGCGGCAGCTCGGCGACGACATCTGGACCGCGCGGGCGCTGACCCTTCGGGCCACCGTCCATCTGGCGCTCGGCGCGGTGGACCGGGCGGTCGCGGACTTCACGGCGGCGGAGCGGCTGTGGGACACCACCGGCCAGGAGCACGACAAGGCCGACGCGGTGGAGAGCCGCGGGCTTGCCGCGTTCCGGTCCGGGGACATCCCGGCGGCACTGCGGCTGCTGGACGAGGCCGAGGAGCGGTACGCCAAACTCGGCACCCCCACCTACATGTTGTCCCTGCGCCGCTGCGAGGTGCTGATGGCGGCCGGGCTCGCCCCGGAGGCGCTGGCCGAGGCGGACGCGACGATCGCGCTGCTGGACCGGATCGGCGGGCAGTCCACCCGCAAGGCCGAGCTGCTGCTGGCCGCCGCGCGGGCCGCCCGCTCGGCCGGGGACGCGCACACCGCCGTGGCCCGCGCCGCGGTCGCCGTGAGGTTGTTCGCCGCGCAGCGCCGGATGTGGTGGGAGCAGCATGCCCGGCTGGTGCTGATCGAGGCGCGGGTGGCGGCCGGGCGCTGCTCGGGGCGGCTGGTGGCGGACGCGGCGGCGGTCGCCGGGAAGCTGGCCTCCTTCGGCTCGCCCGCCGCGCCGGAGGCCTCCCTGCTCGCGGGCCGGATCGCGCTCGCGCTGGGCTGGACCGCCGACGCCGAACGGCATCTGGCGGTGGCCGCGCGCAGCCGGTACGGCGGCCCGCCGCCGGCCCGGGTGACGGGCTGGGCGGCACAGGCGCTCCGGGCGCGCGCGGCCGGGTCCCGGCGGGGCGTGCTGGAGGCCTGCCGGCGCGGCCTGGAGGTGCTGGACGACCACCGGATGACGCTCGGCGCCTCGGAGCTGCGGGCGCACGCCACCGCGCAGGGCGCCGAACTGGCCGCGCTGGCACAGGAGGTGAGCCTCGCCCACGGCGGACCCCGCCGGCTGCTGGAATGGAGCGAGCGCTGGCGGGCGACCGTGCTGTCCGCGCCGCCCACCCGGCCGCCCGCCGATCCGGCGCTGCTCAGCGGCCTGACCGCCTACCGGGAGATCGCGGCCCGCGCCGAGGAGGCCCGGATGGAGGGCCGTCCGGTGCCCGCGCTGGAGCGCGAACAGCGGCGCCTGGAACGGGAGGTCCGCTCCCGCACCCACCACATACGCGGCTCCGCCCCGCACGAGGGCGACCGCTTCGAGGTGGCCCGGCTGCTGGACCGGCTCGGCGAGGCGCGCCTGGTCGAACTCGCCGTGGTCGACGGGCGGGTGCACGTCCTGCTGTGCGGGCAGGGCCGGGTGCGGCGGTTCACCGGCGGCCCGCTGGCCGAGGCGGTGGCGGAGGCCGAGTACGTCCAGGCGGGGCTGCGGCGCCTCGCCCACCCCGGCGCCGAGGCCCGGCTGCCGCTGGTGGAGGCCGCGGGCCTGCGCCTGCAGGAACTGCTGCTGGGCGGGGCCGTACCGCATCTGGGGTCGGGCCCGGTGGCGGTCGTGCCGCCGGGGGCGCTGCACCGGGTGCCGTGGGCACTGCTGCCGGCGCTGCGGGACCGGGTGCTCAGCGTCTCCCCGTCGGCGGGCAGCTGGCTGCGCGCCCGCGAGACCGAGCCGCCACCGGGCGGCCGGCATGTGCTGGTGCGCGGACCGGGTCTCGCGTCCGGCGGCGCGGAGGTACCGGAACTGGCCGCCCACTACGGCACGGCGACGGTCCTGGAAGGCGACGACGCCCAGGTCCCGCGGGTCCTGGAACACCTCGACGGGGCGGCCCTCGCGCACCTCGCGGCCCACGGCACGTTCCGCGCCGACAGCCCTCTGTTCTCCGCCCTCCGCATGGCCGACGGCCCGCTGATCGTGCACGACTTCGAACGGCTCACCCGCAGCCCGTACCGGATCATCCTCTCCAGCTGTGACACCGCCCGCCTCGCCTCCGTCGGCGCCGACGAACTCCTCGGTCTGGTCACCGCGTTGCTGCCGCTCGGCACGGCCGGGGTGGTGGCGAGCAGCGCCCCCGTCAACGACGCGGCCGTGGTCCCCCTGATGCTCGCCCTGCACAAGGGCCTGGGCGCGGGACTGTCCCTGGCGGAGGCACTTCGGGACGCGCGCGCCACCCTGCCCGAGGACCCGGTCCACCAGGCGACGGGCTGGGCGTTCGCGGCGTTCGGGGCGGCGTAGGCCCCTACGCGGACTCGCACAGCCACGGCAACGCTCCCCGGTCTCCCGTGCCGAGCCTGCTGTACGCGCTGTACAGGTGGTTCCCCACCGTCCGCACGGACAGGGTCAGCCGCTCGGCGATCTCCCGGTTGCTGAGCCCGGCCGCGGCCAGCGTCACGATCTGCCGCTGCCGGGCGGTCAGTTCGCCGAGGACCAGCCCGGCCAGCGCCGGCGTCCGCGCCCCCTGGCACCGCCGTGCGAGCGCGACCGCCCGGGTGCGGGAGACCCGCGCGGCCCGCGGATCCCGGTGGACCCGTACGGCCTGGGCGTACGCCTCGGCCGCGAACAGCCGGAAGCCACGCTCCGCCAGGCCCTCGGCGGCCCGGTCCAGTCCGGACCCGTCCTCCCGCGCCAGCGCTTCGGCGTGCCGCGCGAACACGCTGCCGGCGGGCAACCGTCCGGCGACCCGCTCGGGTTCACCGCGGCGTACGGCGGCGTAGCGGGTGTACGGATCATCGCCACCCGCCTCCTCCACCTCGCCGCCGGCCAGTCGGAGCTCGGCAAGGCATCCCGGGTCTCCCGGCGCACCCCGCAGCCCCTCCCGAGCCCAGGCGGCGGCGTCGCGCACCTCTCCCCGCAGCCGGGCGAACCGGGCGCGGACGGCGGCGTACCCGGCGGGGAGTGTGGCGCCCTCCCCGGCCAGCCACTCCCCCACCGGCGTCGGCACCGGCCGGACGTCCAGCCGTTCGATCCGCCCTGCCAGGGCCCGCAGTTCGGCCTCCAGGGCCGGACCGTGGTCGTGGGGACCGCTGGTCAACCGGCGGGCCCGCAGGCGGCCGGCCGTGGCCCGCAGGGCCGGCCCGTGCAGGGGATCGGCGAGGGTGACGCCGCCCTGGTCGTCGACGTGGATCAGCCCGTCCGCCTCCAGATGCTCCAGGACCTCCAGGTCGAGGTCTTCCCGCGACGGCGACAAGGGCAGCGGCTCGGCGAACGCCAGCCGTTCCAGCGTGTCCCGCTCGCCCGGGCCGGAGTGCTCCAGCACCGGGGCGAGTCGCTGCCGTACGGCCGCGGTGACCGGAAGCGGCCCACGCCAGGCCCGCTCCTGCGTTCCCGGAACGGCAGTCAGCCGCCCGGCCGTGCCGAGTGCGGCGACCAGGTCGCGCAGCAGCCGCAGATCGCCCCGGCACATCCGGTGCAGGCGGCGGACGGTGAGCGGTTCCAGCCCGGCGGCGGCGAGCAGCTGGGCGACGTCCTCGCAGGGCAGCGGTTCGAGGGCCAGCCGGGGCAGCAGCTCCCCGGTCCACAGCCGGGACACCGCGCCGGGCGCGGGCACGCCGGCCACCGCGGCCACGACCAGCCGGGTGCGGCCGTGCACGGCCAGCTGGTGGACGAGGGCGGCGGAGGCTTCGTCCAGCAGATGGGCGTCGTCCACGACCAGGAGCCGTACGCCGGACAGGATCCGCACCGCGCGGTGCAGCGAGACGGTGTCGGGCAGCAGGTGGGCGAACGCCGCGAAGGGCAGGCCCTGGGCCTCGGGCGTGCCGGTGACCAGGGCGTGCTCCGTGCCCCGGACCGCCTCGGTGATCAGCCGGGTCTTGCCGTGGCCGGCCGGTGCGGTCACCACGATGCCGTGCCGGCCGCCGGCCGACGAGGCGCGCACCAGCTCCAGTTCGTCCTCCCGGCCGGTGAACGGCCGGGGCAGCTCCAGCGTCTTCGCGTCCTGCTCGTAGATCCTCACATCATGCAGAGCGCGCGTACTCAGGTTTGATACAGGGCGACTTGAGTAGCGCCCGACTCAGGCGCCCGGCTGCGGTGGGCGGGCATGGTGGCCGCATGACCCGACGCCTCTGCTCGCTCCCGCGGCAGCCGGCCCCGTGCTTCGCACCGGGGCTGACCGCCGAGCGGCTGGGCGCGCTGCTCGCCGGGCGGCGGATGTGGGTCGACGGCACGGTGCTGCACTACGCATTCTTCGCCGACGCGGGCGACGATTCCGCGGCCTCGGTGATCCCGGTCCCGGGCACCGGTGAGCTGCGCCGGGTCCCCTGGGCCGGCGGCGAGGAGCAGCTCGACGTGGTCCGCGACGCCTTCCGCGAGTGGCAGGGGCTCGGCATCGGCGTCACGTTCGCCGAGGTCGGCGACCGGCGCGAGGCGGAACTGCGGATCGGGTTCCAGGCCGGCGGCGGTTGCTGGTCGGCGGTGGGCCGGGAGGCGCTGTCGGCCGGCCGCGGCGAGCGCACCATGAACCTGGGCTGGGACGTGACCGGGCCCGGGGAGCGCGGGACGGTCCTGCACCAGATCGGGCACGCGCTCGGCATGGTGCACGAGCACCAGAGCCCGTACGCCGGCCTCCACTGGGACGACGAGGCCGTGTACGCCGAGCTGGCGGGCCCGCCGAACTTCTGGAGCCGGGAGACGACGTACACCAACGTCCTGTGCGAGGTGGACGCCGGTGAGGCGAGCTGCTCGGTGTGGGACCCGCAGTCGGTGATGACGTTCCCGTTCGGGCCAGGGCTGGTGCTGGAGCCGGAGCAGTACCGCGGGGGGCTGTCTCCGTCCGGTGGACCGTCCCCGGCCGACAAGGAGTTCGTGCTGCGCTGGTATCCGCCCGTCGGCCCCGCGGGGCCGGCCGCGCTGGTGCCGTTCCGGTCGGCACCGCTCGGTCTCGGGCCGGGCGAACAGGCCGATTTCACCGTCGAGCCGCCGGAGACCCGCGACTACACCGTGGGCACCTTCGGCGACGCCGACACCGTGCTCGTGGTCTTCGAGGAGCGCGACGGGGTGCCGCGCTTCCTCGCCGGCCACGACGACGGCGGCACGCCGGACAACGCCGCCGTCCGGGTGCGGCTCGTCAGGGGCCGCCGCTATGTCGTCCGCGTCCGTCTGTACTCCACGTGGGGGGCGGGAGAGACGGCGGTCATGTGCTGGTGAGCACACGCTGACGACACACCCCAAGGTCCGGCACCGGGGGAGCGGCCGTGGACGTCACCTACGGGGGAGGTGACGTCCACGGCCACGCCGGTGTGCGGACGCCGGTTCACGACGCGGCCCGCTCGGACGCGGCGGTGGTGCCGGCGTCGGGGTGGGCGAGGCCGAGGTGGTCGCGCAGGGTCGTGCCCGCGTAGTCGGCGCGGAAGACGCCCTGTTCCTGGAGCAGGGGTACGACCTTGTCGGCGAAGGGGTCGAGGCCGCCGGGGGTGATGTGCGGGACGAGGATGAAGCCGTCGGAGGCGTCCGCCTGCACGAACTCGTCGATGGTCCGCGCGACGGTGGCCGGGGAGCCGACGAAGGTCTGCCGGTTGCCGGTGTTGATGACCAGGTCGCGGATGGACCACTTGTTGGCCTCGGCGAGCTGCCGCCACTCGCGGGCGATGGCGATCGGGTCACGGTACATCCGCACCTGGGCGCGGCCCCGGGAGATGTGCTCCTCGCTCACCACCGGGTCGACGTCGGGCAGGGGGCCCTCCGGGTCGTAGGCCGACAGGTCCCGGTTCCAGACGAACTCCAGGTGCTTGATGGCGGTCGCGCCGCTGACCTGCTGCCGGCGCACCTCGCGGGCGAGTTCGGCGGCCTCCTGGTCGGTGTCGCCGAGGACGAAGGTGGCGGCGGGCAGGATGAGGAGCTGGTCGGGGCGGCGGCCGTACTTGGCGAGGCGGGACTTGACGTCGGTGTAGAAGGCCTGGCCCTCCTTCAGCGTGGAGTAGCGGCTGAAGATCGCGTCCGCGTCGGAGGCCGCGAACTCACGGCCCTCGTCCGAGTCGCCGGCCTGGAAGATCACCGGGCGGCCCTGCGGGGAGCGCGGGACGTTGAACCGGCCGTGGATGTCGAAGTGCTGTCCCCGGTGGACGAAGGCGCCGGCCCGGGCCTCGCGGAGGAAGGTGCCGGTGGCCTGGTCGGCGAGGATCTCGTCGCCGCGCCAGGAGTCGAAGAGTTCGTGCGCGGTGGCCAGGAACTCCTTGGCACGGGAGTAGCGCTCCTCCTGCGGCAGGAAGCCGCCGCGGCGGAAGTTCTCGCCGGTGAAGGCGTCCCAGGAGGTGACGACGTTCCACGCGGAGCGGCCGCCGGAGAGGTGGTCGAGGCTGGCGAACTGGCGGGCCACCTCGTACGGCTCGTTGAAGGTGGAGTTGATGGTGCCGGTCAGGCCGAGCCGGTCGGTGACAGCGGCCAGTGCGGCCAGCACGGTGAAGGTGTCGGGGCGGCCGACGACGTCCAGGTCGTAGATCCTGCCGCCCTGTTCGCGCAGCCTGAGCCCCTCGGCGAGGAACAGGAAGTCGAACTTGGCGCGTTCGGCGGTCCGTGCGAAGTGCGCGAAGGAGCTGAACTCGATGTGGCTGCCCGCTGCGGGGTCGCTCCACACGGTCGTGTTGTTGACGCCCGGGAAGTGGGCGGCCAGGTGGATCTGCTTCAGCGGCTTGCTCATGGGTGCGGTCGTCCTCTCCGGCTGCTCAGGCGGTGGCTGCTGCGTAGCGGTTGGCGGGGCGGGCGAGGCCGAGCAGACCGCGCAGGGTGCCGGACTCGTAGGCCTCCCGGAAGCGGCCCCGGCGCTGCAGTTCGGGCACCAGGTCACGGCTGATGCGGGGCAGGTCATGCCCGGCGATGGCCGGCCGCAGCCGGAACCCGGTCAGCCCACCGGTCGCCAGCTCCTCGAGCAGATCCGCCAGTTGCACGGCCGTACCGGCGAAGATCCGGGCGTCGCCGGTGTACGGCTCGCCCGCGAGCGCGTCCAGCCGCTCTCGCCGGGCCTGGGCCTCGGCCGGGCTGTCGTCGAGGAAGACGACGAGGTCGCCGAAGATGTGCACGGTGTCCCCGGCGCGGCCCGCCGCCCGCTGCTCGGCGCGGATCTCGGCGACGATCGCCCGGGCCTGCTCCGCGTCGTGCGGGGTCACGTAGCCGACGTCGGCCTGGCGGGCGACGAGCCGGTAAGGGGCGGTCTGGTGGGCGAGGGCGGTGACCAGCGGTTGCCCCTGGGGCGGACGGGGCGTGATCGAGGGGCCCTTGACGCTGAAGTGGCGGCCCTCGAAGTCGATGTAGTGCAGCTTGTCCCGGTCGACGAAGCGGCCCGTCGCCGTGTCCCGGATCTCGGCGTCGTCCTCCCAGCTGTCCCAGAGCCGGCGCACGACTTCCACGTGGTCGGCGGCCTCGTCGAAGAGTTCGGCGAGGATGTCCTGTGCGGCCGGGCTGTCGTAGGCCTCGATCCGGCCGATGCCGCGGCGGCCGAAGTGGGCGGCCTCGTTCGGCCGGGCGCTGATCTGAACCCGCAGGCCCGCGCGGCCGGTGCTGACGTAGTCGAGGGTGGCGATCGCCTTCGAGATGTGGAACGGCTCGGTGTGCGTGGCCACCACGGTCGGGACCAGGCCTATGTGCTTGGTGAGCGGGGCGACGCGGGAGGCGACGAGGACCGCGTCGAGCCGGCCGCGCACCAGGTCGGTGCGCTCGTCGGGGTCGAGGAAGTGCGTGGACTGGGGGCCGAGGCCGTCCTCGATGGTGACGAAGTCGATGAGGCCCCGTTCGGCCTCGGCGACCAGGTCGGCCCAGTAGCCGGCG
Organism: Streptomyces barringtoniae; assembly: GCF_020819595.1. GTDB lineage: Bacteria > Actinomycetota > Actinomycetes > Streptomycetales > Streptomycetaceae > Streptomyces > Streptomyces barringtoniae. Next base: position 196,562 of record NZ_JAJHNP010000005.1, on the reverse strand, counting down.
GTGAACAGGTCCCGGGGGCGGGCGACCGGCTCGCGCCAGGACGCGGGGTGCCAGCCGGTGCCGTCCAGGGCGACGGCAAGGTGCAGAGGGGAAGCGGGAGTTGGGGACACGGCGGTGCCTTCCTTGATGTCCGTGACGGATGTCCCTGACGAGCACACCGGCTCGCGAGGGCAGGCGTCGGCGAGGGCGAGCGCGGCAGGAGCGGACCCGGGCCTCGAGGCGGGTCGGGCCGGGGAGGGGGTCAGTGGCGACAGAGGGCGGCGGACACGCGCTGGAGATCTATGTGCGGCCGGGATATCAGCCGGACGGAGCGGTACGGGCGCGGAGCACGCGGCGGGAGTACGCGCATCACGGCCGTCACCTCCGTCCGTCGGCCACGGCGGGCCGTCTCGCCCGCCTGTCGGATCTCGTCATGACTCACAACGCGCGGCCGGCCGCGGTTGTTCCCGCACTTGCCGTTGTTCTTCCTCTCCGGCGCGCGGTCGGCCGGCAATGGTGAGACGGGGTCAGGAATTGTCCAGCGGCAGGCCCGGCGGGTTGATCCCGGACTTGGCGACAGCCTCGTTGGAGAGGTTGTAGGCCTTGAGCCAGGCGGCGTACTGACCGTTCCTGATCAGGTAGTTGACGGCGTCGGCGAGCGGCTTCGCAAGACCGCTGCCCTTCTTCGCGGTCGCCGCGATCAGGCCCTGGAGGGTCTCGCCCGCGCCGGAGAACTTGCCCGCGTTGCGCGTGGCGTCGGGCGTGTTCGCGACCTGCGTGATGTGGTACGCGATGCCCGGGTTGGGACCGAAGTAGGCGTCGATCCTGCCACTGGCGAGGGCCAGGTAGGTGCTGTTGTGGTCCTGGTAGTACTTGACGGTGAGCTTCTTGCCCTCCTTGGCCAGCTTGGCCTTCCACTCCAGGAGGATCCGCTCCTGGTTGGTACCGGAGCCGACGGAGACGGTCCTGCCCGCGAGGTTCTCGTAGTTGCCGTCGAAGTTCCAGGTGCTCTTCTTCGGCACCTCGAAGGCGAGGCTGTCCTGGCGGTAGGAGGCGAAGTCGTACTTCCTCTTGCGCTCCTCGGTGTCGGTGACGTTGGAGAAGGCGACGTCGACCTTGCCGCTGTCGATGCCGACGAAGAGGTTCTCCCAGGTGAAGTTCTTCAGCTCGGGCTTGAGCCCGAGGACCGCGGCGACCAGGCGGCCGAGGTCGGGTTCGGAGCCGGTGAGGGTCTTCTGGTCGCTGCCCACGTACGCCAGCGGCGGGAACCCGGCCGGCAGGGCGCCCTCGCCGATGACGAGCTTGCCGCTCCTGCCGACGGCGGCGGGCAGTTCGGCGCTGATGGCCTTCACCTCGGAGACCTTGACGGTGGTCTGCTCGGCGGCGCCGTTGGAGACCTGCCCGATGACGACCTCGCCGGGCTTGGCGCCTTCGGTGGTGGTCGCCGCGTCGCTGTCGCCCCCGCAGGCGGCGAGCCCGGTGGCCAGGGAGGCGACCGCGGTCGCCGCGGCGATGCCGCGTATCAGGCTGCGTCGGGAGAGGTGGCTGCGCATGGCTGTCCTTGTCGTCCGTGAACCGCTGGGGGCAACTACGAGGGGGAAAGGGGGAGGTCAGAGGACCTTGGCGAGGAAGTCGCGGGTCCGTGCGTGCCGGGGCCGGTCCAGTACCTCCTGGGGCGGGCCCTGTTCGACGATCCGGCCGCCGTCGATGAAGACGATCCGGTCGGCGACCTCGCGCGCGAAGCCGATCTCGTGGGTGACGATGACCAGGGTGGTGCCGCTGGTGGCGAGGTCCTTGATGACGGAGAGCACCTCGCCGACCGTTTCGGGGTCGAGCGCGGAGGTCGGCTCGTCGAACAGGATGATGCCGGGGCGCAGCGCGAGGGCGCGGGCGATGGCGACCCGCTGCTGCTGTCCGCCCGACAGCCGGCGCGGATAGGCGCCGGTACGGTCGCCGAGGCCGACCCGGGTGAGCAGCGCGCGGGCCAGTTCCAGCGCCTCGGACCGGGTCAGTTTCCCGGTGGCGACGGGCGCGGCGGCGACGTTGTCGAGGGCGGTCAGGTGCGGGAAGAGGTTGAAGTTCTGGAAGACGAAGCCGATCCGGCTGCGCTGGGCCAGGATGGCGCGCTCGCTGAGCTCCCTGAGCCGGCCGCCGCTGCCGCGTCCGACGCCGATCGGCTCACCGTCGACGCTGACGTGGCCGACCTCGGGTTTCTCCAGGTGGTTGATGACCCGCAGCAGGGTTGACTTGCCGGAGCCGGAGGGGCCGATGATCACGGTGACCTCGCCGGGGCGCACGGTCAGGTCGATGCCGTCCAGGACGCGGTGGGTGCCGTACCACTTGTGGACGTCGTGGACCTCCAGCGCGGCCGGGGCGGTCGCCGGGGTGTCGGTGGCGGTCATACGGCGGCCTCCCTGCGCAGCCGGGCCCCGAACTCGGCGAGGCCCGCGCGCGCCTTCTGCAGTGGGGTCGGCGGCAGGGTGCGGGTGACGCCCCGGGCGAAGTACCGCTCGACGTAGAACTGGACGACGGACACGGCGCTGGTGAGGATCAGGTACCAGACGGTGGCGACGAGCAGCAGCGGCACGATGTCGCCGGGGTAGGTGCTGCCCATGGTCTGCACGGAGCCGAAGAGGTCGAGCAGCGAGACGTAGAACACCAGCGAGGTGCTCTTGATCAGGCCGATGAGCTGGTTGACGTAGTTCGGCGTGATGGACCTGAGGGCCTGCGGGAACACGATCCTGGTGAACTGGTAGCCCCTGGGGCAGCCCCAGTGCGGCCGCCGCCTCGTGCTGGCCCTGGTCGACGGAGAGGACGCCGCCGCGAACGACCTCCGCCGCGTACGCCGCCTCGTTGAGGCTGAGCCCGACCACGGCGACCGTCAGGTCGGTGGCGAGCCTGGACTCGTCGAAGGTGACGAGGGCCGGGCCGAAGGGGATGCCGAGGCTCAACGTCTTGTACAGGGCCGAGAAGTTGTAGAGGAAGATCAGGACGACGATCAGCGGCACCGAGCGGAACAGCCAGGTGTAGGTCCAGCTCACGGCGCGCAGCACCGGACTGCCGGACTGCCAGCCGAGGGGCAGCAGGATGCCGCCGAGGAGGCCGAACACGGCGCTGAGGGCCGCGACTTCGAGGGTGACGAGGAGTCCGTCGAGGACGGTGGGGCGCAGGAACCAGTAGCGGAAGCGGTCCCACCGGTAGAACGGGTTCGTGGCCAGTCCGTGCAGGAACTGCGCGACGAGCACGAGGACGACGGCGGTGGCGATCCACCGGCCGGGCCTGCGCAACGGCTGAACCCCTTGTGCTCTCGGTGGCGTTGACGGTGTGTCGGCGGGTGGCGCCTCGGCGAGGGAGACGGCGGCGCCTGGGGGTTCACTCATGGCGGGCTCCGGCGGAGTCGGACACCCCCGGTCGCGGCGCACGGGAGCGGGCACCGCCACGGCACTACGGCACGAGGCGGCGCACGGCAGCGCGCGAGAAGAGGGGGCTGGGCGGGCGGCGGCACACCGGCCGGGCAGTGTGCGTCAGGACGCGGGGCTGGAGCGGGGGCTGGAAGGAGACGTCAGCCCCGGCGGCGGGCAGAGCCCGGTGCGGTACACAGCGCGCTGTGGACGCGGAGCAGATCGACGGCGCGGTCGGCGACGAGGAGCCCGGCGTACGACCGTACGCAGCCCTGGGGGCGGCTCACGGCCGTCCTGGGAGCTGCGTACATGGCGTCACCTGTCACTGTTCCGGCCCCGCGGGGCCCTCGCGCTTACCGAAAGCGCCATTCCGGTCCGGTCGTCACCTGGGGCACCCCACCGCGATGCGAGGGTTGCCGGTCAGCAAGCCAGGGCTTGGCGCTGACGCTCATGACCGTTCTGAGCCGCAAGTAAGGCAGTTGTCCCTTCGGATGTCAACGGCCGTCCGAGTGGTGGACGTCGCCCGACCGTTTCTCACCTGCGGGAAGTGTCCTCGGCGTCCGCGGCGTGGCCCGCCCAGTCCAGGATCTGGACGGCGGCCCCGGCTGCCTCCAGGCCCTGGCAACGGCCGTGGTGGCGGCGGGAGATGCCGTCGAGGTCGAGATGGCGGCCGAACGCGGGGTGGGCGGCCAGGCGGCGGGCGTGGGCCCACAGGGCGCGGTGGTCCGCGATGCGGTGGACGGCGGAGGCGTCCAGATGGCAGCGGTGGACGGTGTCCAGCTGCACCAGGGCGACCCACAGTTCGATGTCGGCCGCGGTGAGCCGGTCGTCGACCAGGTACGCCTCAGCGGCCAGCCGGCTCTCCAGCCGGCCCAGGGTGTCCAGGAGCACGTCCAGGGCGGCGGCCCGCTCGACGGGGTCGGCGCCGGCCTGCCCGGCGCGCTGCGCGGCCTCCTCGATGCCCTCGGCGCACATCCGCTCGACGGCCTCGATGACGGACTCCTGACCGCACGGGTACAGGGCGGCGCGACCCTCGCGCGGGAAGCGGTCGAGGTCGCGCAGGATGTCGCGGGCACGGGTGCTGACGATCCGTCCGGACCAGTCGTCGCTGAGCACGGGCGCGAGGGCCGGGCCGGTGTAGTGGTGGGCGCTCGCCTCGTACAGCGGGCGCAGCGCGGAGTGGCCGCCGCCGGGACAGTCCGGTACGGCGGGCAGGACCGTGACCGGACAACTGCCGTCCAGCCCGAGGAGGCTGTGGCCGACGGCCAGGCGGAGCCCGTCGGGGCAGGCGGTCGACAGATGGAGCCGGTAGCGGTGCGGCACGGCGTAGTGGCCACTGCGCGCGTCCCGGCCGATCCGGCCCCGGAAGACGGGCGCGGCACGATGGACGGGCGGGACGGCGGCGAGCGGAGTGATGGACATGCGTCTCCCCGGATGATGGACGTACGGACGTGCGCGGCGACGAGCGGGCGCCGGCCGGTGGCGCGAGGGCCCCGGCTCAGCGGCAGCGGCTGATCGCGCTGCAGATGCGCAACAGGTCGATGTGCCGGCGGGAGGTGAGCAGGGGCGCGCGCAACGGCGTACGGCCCGCGAGGCCGGTGACCGTGTCGAGGCGCGTCATCATTCCCTACCTGTTCACTAGGATTCCTATCCTGGAGTGTCGACCCGGCATCCGGCGACGTCAAGGGGGCGTCCACGCCTGGGACGTGTGTGACCGGCCGACAGCGTCCGAGGCACCCGCACCGAGACCTGTCCACAGGTCATCCCACTCAGTACCATGTCACACCTCATTGGATGGGGGATCCCGCAATGATCCACTCTCCGGCCCACTCACCGGACCGCCCCTGGCGCGGCGTCCTCGTCGCCACCGCCCTCCCGCTGCGCGACGACCTCTCGGTCGACCACGACCTATGCCGAGCACTGCGCCTGGCTGGTGGCGAACGGCTGTGACGGCGTCGTACCGAACGGCTCGCTCGGCGAGTACCAGGTGCTCACCGCCGACGAGCGCGCCCGGGTGGTGGAGACGGCCGTGGCGGCGATCGGCGGCGAGCGGGTGATGCCGGGCGTCGCCGCGTACGGCTCGGCCGAGGCCCGGCGCTGGGCCGAGCAGGCGGGCGAGGCCGGCTGCGCCTCGGTGATGCGCTGCCGCCCAATGCCTACCGCGCCGACGAACGTTCCGTCCTCGCCCACTACGCCGAGGTGGCCGGCGCGGGCCTGCCGGTGGTGGCGTACAACAACCCGGTCGACACCAGGGTCGACCTGGTGCCCGAGCTCCTCGCCCGACTGCACGGCGAGGGCCACATCCACGGCGTCAAGGGGTTCTCCGGTGACGTGCGCCGCGCCTGCCGCATCGCCGAACTCGCCCCGGAATCGGACCTGTTGACCGGCGCCGACGACGTCCTGCTCGAGCTGGCGGTGGCGGGCGCCAAGGGCTGGGTGGCCGGTTACCCGAACGCGCTCCCCCGGGCCTCGGCGGAGCTGTACCGCGCCGCGGTGGCCGGGGACCTCACCGCCGCGCTCCCCCCGTACCGGCAGCTCCATCCCCTGCTGCGCTGGGACTCCCGGGTGGAGTTCGTGCAGGCGATCAAACTGCCCATGGACGTCGTCGGCCGGTACGGCGGAGGTCGCGGGCCGCCCGGCGGTCCTGCCCAGCTTCACCGGCCGCGCGTGGATCACCGGCACCGCCCAGTGCCTCCTGGACCCCACCGACCCCTTCCCGGAGGGATTCGTCCTCTAGACGTCCTCTAGACTCACCCGGTGACGCGTGACATGGCACCGAACACGCGAGGCACGCAGATGCCCGCGCTCCCCCGGCTGGGCGGCCGGCGCAGCAGCTACCGCGAGCGGGTCGCCGACGCGCTGCGCGCCGCGCTGATCGCCGGCGAGCTGCGGCCGGGCGAGGTCTACTCCGCGCCCTCGCTCGCCGCCCGCTTCGGCGTCTCGGCGACGCCGGTGCGGGAGGCGATGCTGGACCTGGCCAAGGAGGGCCTGGTCGACACCGTGCCCAACAAGGGCTTCCGGGTCACGGCCGTCTCCGACGAGCAGCTGGACGAGTACACGCACATCCGCGCCCTGATCGAGATCCCGACCGTCGCCGCACTGGCCCGCACCGCCGACCGCGTCTCGCTGGAGGCGCTGCGCCCGGCGGCCCGTGAGATCGTCACGGCGGCGGTGGCGGGCGACCTGATCGCCTATGTGGAGGCCGACACGCGCTTCCACCTCGGCCTGCTCGCCCTCGCGGGCAACGCCCACCTGGTCGAGGTGGTCGCCGACCTGCGCAAACGCTCCCGCCTCTACGGCCTGACGGCCCTGGTGGAGGCCGGCCGGCTGCTCGCCTCGGCCGAGGAGCACCTGGAACTCCTCGACGCCCTGCTGGAACGGGACGAGAAGGCCGTCCACGCGATCATGACCCGGCATCTGGGCCATGTGCGCAGCCTGTGGGCCGACGGCGAGGCCTAGGCCCTGTCGTCGTACCAGCCGGACGCCGTGGGCAGGTCGCTGATCAGGGCCGGCACCTCCGGCTCGAACCGCAGCAGGGCAAGTGTCTTCCATCCGCGCGGGATGCCGTCGAAGGGCTTGCCGAACTGCTGGGTCACGGCGACGACCATGACCGTGACCCAGGTGGCGTCGCCCTCGTCGGCCGCCGGGAAGCAGCACTCGTCGCGACTCCACGCACAGGACACGCTCGGCCGCCGGGGTGGCCTCTTCCGTTCTCATGCCGTCAGATCATCGCAGCCGTGCCGCTCCCCGCGGGTCCGAGGCGCCGAATATCTCACGGTGCAGACGCCGCATCAGTGCACTTTTTCCACCACCAGCCGCTCCGGACGGCACAAGAACCGGCGATTTTGCGGCGGGCAAGGGCATACCGGACCATGGCAGCGCCCGGCGATCCTGGGACATCAGTTCGATGAGAGGCGCACCACCCATGCACGTCACCGGAACCGCCCCGCAGCCGGCTCCGGCCCCTTCCGAGGACCTCACGGCCGTCGTCGGAGACCTTCGCGACACCACCGGCGTCGCCGACGCCCACGGCACCACCAGCAAGCATGCCCGCCGCTTCGGCCTGCCGGTCGCGACCGCGCTGGTCATGGGCAACATCATCGGCGGCGGCATCTTCCTGCTCCCCGCCTCCATCGCCCCGTACGGCTGGGTCAGCCTGATCGCCTTCGGTGTGCTGACCGTGGGAGCCATCGCGCTCGCGCTGGTCTTCGGCCGGCTGGCCGCGCGCGACCCCCGTACCGGCGGCCCCTATGTCTACACCCGCGAGGCCTTCGGTGACTTCGCCGGATTCCTCGCCGCATGGGCGTACTGGATCACCACCTGGGTGTCGAACGCGGCGCTCGCCGTCGCCGCCGTCGGCTACCTGGACGTGCTGATCCCGGTCAACCAGCACAAGTGGACCGCGTGCCTGGCCGCCCTCGCCCTGCAGTGGCTGCCGGCCCTCGCCAACTTCGCCGGCACCCGGTACGTGGGCGCGGTCCAGCTGGTGTCGACGGTCCTGAAGTTCGTGCCGCTGCTGCTCGTCGCGGTCGGCGGCCTGTTCTTCTTCGACCCCTCCCGGCTCGGTCCGTTCAACGCCAGCGGTCACAGCGCCGTAGGTGCCGTCTCCGCCTCCGCCGCCCTGCTGCTCTTCTCCTACCTCGGGGTGGAGTCCGCCGCCGTCAGCGCCGGCGAGGTCAGGAACGCCCGACGCAACGTGGGGCGCGCCACCGTGATCGGCACCGCGGGCGCCGCGCTGGTCTATCTGCTGGGCACGCTGTCCGTCTTCGGCACGGTCGCGCACAACCGGCTGATGGCCTCCACGGCCCCCTTCTCCGACGCCGTGAACACGATGTTCGGGGGCCGCTGGGGCGGTACGGCGGTGGCGCTGGCGGCGCTGGTGTCGATGACCGGCTGCCTCAACGGCTGGACGCTGCTGAGCGCGCAGACCCCGTACGCCGCGGCCAGGGACGGCCTGTTCCCGGCGGCCTTCGCGCGCCGCCGCCGAGGTGTGCCGACGGTGGGCGTCGGCGTCACGGTCGTGCTGTCCTCCCTGCTCACGGCGTACAACTACCTGTCGGGCTCGGCGAAGGTCTTCGACGTCCTGGTCCTCGTCACCACGTTCACCGCGACCGTGCCGTACCTGCTGGCGACGGCGGCGCAGCTCTTCCACCTGGTCTCCGGCAGGTCGGTGGACCGGGCGCGGCTGGTGCGGGACTCGGTGATCACCGCGGTCGCGGCCGCCTTCTCCGTCTGGCTGATGGCGGGCGCCGGCTACGCGGCGGTGTACCAGGGCGTGCTGTTCCTGTTCGTCGGGATCCTGGTCTACGCGGTGATGGCGGCGCGGCGGCAGCGGAAGCCGGCGGGGACCGGCACCCCGTAATTCGCTGGCCGCTCACGGTGACCCGGCGGGATGATGCCCGGCGTCGGTCATGCGACCGCCGTGCCGGTCCGGGAGGGAAACCGTGATGACGACCGCAGGGTCCGGACCCACCGGCTTCGAGCCCGAGGTGCGCACGGCGGCCGGGGTGCTGCGCGGCCGTACGGAGCAGGGCGTGGCGGTCTTCCGGGGCGTTCCGTTCGCGGCGCCGCCGGTGGGCACGCTCCGTTTCGCCGCGCCCCGGCCGGCCGGCGGCTGGGACGGCGTGCGCGAGGCGGTGTCGTACGGCCCTCCGCCGCCGCAGGCCGGGTACTTCGGCATGGACGCGATGGCGCGGAACGCGGGCACCGACTGGCTGACGGTCAACGTCTGGTCGCCCGATCCGTCCCCCGGAGCGGCACTGCCCGTCCTGGTGTGGGTCCAGGGCGGCGCGTACAGCATCGGCGCCTCGGGTCTGCCCGAGTACGACGGGGCCCGGCTCGCACGGGAGGGCGGCCTGGTCCTGGTGACGTTCAACTACCGCGTGGGCATGGAGGGTTTCGCCCATGTCGACGGAGCGCCCGCCAACCGGGGTCTGCTCGATCAGGTGGCGGCGCTGGAGTGGGTGCGCGACGCCATCGGAGCCTTCGGGGGCGATCCGGACCGGGTCACGGTCTTCGGCCAGTCGGCGGGGGCCGGGTCGATCGCCGCGCTCGTGGCCATGCCGCGCGCGGTGGGGCTGTTCCACCGGGCGATCGCGCAGAGCGTCCCGGGGACGTTCTTCTCGCCGGAGCTCGCCGCCGACATCGCCGCCGCCGTGGCCGCCGGGCCGGGGCTGCGGCCCACCGTGGCGGAGCTGTCGGCGGTGCCACCGGAGCGGCTGGCCGCCGCGGGCGACGTGGTTGCCGCCAAGTCGCCTTCGTTCGGCGGGCGTTGGGGGCCGTCGGCGCTCCGGTCGATCCCCTTCTCGCCCGTCGTCGACGGTGACGTCCTGCCGGTCACTCCGTGGCAGGCCCTGGCCCGTGGCGCCGGCCGGGACATCGGCCTCGTCGTCGGCCACACCCGTGAGGAGCAGCGGCTGTTCACCGCACTGGAGGGGGCTCTCGGCCAGGTGACCGAGGAGCAGGCCGCGACCGCGCTGGAGGCCTTCGCCCCGGGGCCGGACGGCGCCCACCGCTACCGCACCGGCTTTCCGGCCGCCGGCCCCGAGGAGCTGTACGAACTGGTGCACTCGGACTGGCTGTTCCGCATGCCGAGCCTCCATCTCGCGGAGGCCCAGCTCAGCGGCGGCGGCCGTGCCCATGTGTACGAACTGGCCTGGCCCGCACCGGGGATGGGCGGTGTCCTCGGCGCCTGCCACGGCCTCGACGTACCGCTGGTGTTCGGCAACCTCGCCAGCGGGCAGCCGGCCGCGCTGATCGGCGAGCGCCCCTCCCCCGCCGCGGAGGAACTGTCCGCGGCGTTCCGCACCGCGTGGTCGGCCTTCGCCACGCACGGCGACCCCGGCTGGCCGGGCTATGACAGGGAGCGACGCCTCACCCGGGTCTTCGGCGAACGGCCGTCCGTGGCGCCCTACCCCGAGGAGACCTCCCGGCTGCTCCGGCGGGACCACGTCTTCGCGGCGCTGCCGCTGCTCGTTCAGGAGACGATGCGATAGAGGTGCTCGGGACGCCCGGCGGCGCCGTACCGGAGCTCCAGGCGGACCATGCCCTCCTTGACCAGGTAGGACAGATAGCGCTGGGCCGTGGCGCGGGAGACGCCGGTGAGTTCGGCAGCCTCGGCCGCGGACACCGGGCCGCTCGCGGCACGCAGCGCCTGGTGGACCAGGGTCAGGGTGGGCGCCGAGTGGCCCTTGGCCGGCACCCGCGGCACGGCGGGCGGCCGCGCGGCGCTGAACAGGGCGTCCACGTCGGCCTGATCGGTCTCGGCGGCCGGGCCGAGCACCTCCACGCGGTGCTGGAGCTCACGGTAGGCGGTGAGCCGCTCGCACAGGTCGGGCGAGCCGAACGGCTTGACCAGATATCCCACGGCACCGAGCTTCATGGCGCTGCGCACCGACTCGATGTCCCGGTCCGCCGTGATCATCAGGGCGTCCGGCCGGGCTCCGCCCTCGTCCCCGGTGAGCCGGCGCAGCACGTCGAGTCCGCTGCCGTCGGGCAGGAAGATGTCGAGCAGCAGCAGGTCGGGGCGCAGCGCCCGGACCGCCTCCAGCGCCTCGGCGACGCTCGCCGCCTCGCCGACCACGTCGAAACCCGGGACGCGGCTCACGTACTCGCTGTGGATGTGGCTCACCCGGAAGTCGTCGTCCACGACCAGGGTCCGGATCATCAGCGCTCGCCTCCCACCGGCAACGCCGTGGTGAACAGTGCTCCGTGCGGTGCTCCCCCCGGCGCTCCGTGCGGCACGTGGGCCGTGTCCGGCAGGGGCAGTACGACCGTGAAGACCGCGCCGGGTCCCTCGCTGACCGTGACGGTGCCGCCGTGCCGTTGCACCAGCCGGTGCACCAGGGCCAGTCCGAGGCCGCGCCGGGCGGTGCCCCGTTCCGGCCGGGTCGACCAGCCGTCCTCGAAGATCGACTCGGCCGAGTCCGGCGGGACCCCGGGACCGGTGTCCGCGACCCGGACCCGCACCTCGTGGGAGCTCTCGGTCAGCGTGAGCCGTACCTCGCGGCCGCCCGCCGGGCGCGGTCCCTCGCCGGCCGCGTCGACCGCGTTGTCCAGGAGGTTGCCGGCGATGGTCAGCAGCCGGTGCAGGTGCGGCGGGTCCTGGCCGAGGGCCGAGTCGTCGGTCAGCACGATCCGTACCCCGCGTTCGGCGGCGACCGTGGTCTTGGCGACGATCAGACCGACCATGAGGGAGTTCCCGATCCGTTTGCGCACGGACTCGCTGAGCGCCTGGCCGGCGCCGGCCGCGCCGACCGCGAACTCGTAGGCGTCGTCGTACTCCCCGATGTCGAGCAGGCCGGCCAGGGTGTGCATGCGGTTGGTGAACTCGTGCTGCTGGGCCCGGAGCGCGTCGGTCAGGCCCCGCACGGAGTCCAGTTCGCGCAGCAGTCCGACCAGCTCGGTGCGGTCCCGTACGGTGACCACGGCGCCGAGTTCACGGCCGTGCAGGGTGACCGGCATGCGGTTGACGACGAGGCAGTGCTCGTCGGTCAGGACGCTGACGTCGGTGCCGGTCAGGGTGCCGTCCAGGGCTCGGCGCAGCCGGCCGTCGGGCAGGACCTGCTCGACGGTGCGGCCGAGTGCGTTGCCGAGGCCGAGCAGCCGGCGGGCCTCGTCGTTCACCACGGTGATCCGGCCGTCGGGGGCGAAGGCGACCACGCCCTCGCGGATGCCGTGCAGCATTGCCTCGCGGTCCTGCAACAGTCCGGCGATCTCCTCCAGTTCCAGCCCGAACGTGGTCCGCTTCAGCCGTCTGGCCAGCAGATACGCGGCCGCGGCACCGAGCGCGGTGGCGATCGCCGCGTACAGGCCGAAGGTGGGCAGCTCGCGCCACAGCTCGTCGAGCACATGCCGTTCCGGGATGCCCACCGACACCTCGCCGACCAGCTTGCCCGTCGGCCCGTACAGCGGGGCCTTGCCGTTGGCGGAGCGCCCGGTCGCGCCCTGGTCGGTGCCGACGTGCGTCCGGCCGTCCACCACCACGATCGGCTCGGCCACCGGCGAGCCGACCAGCCGCGGCATGGGGTGCGAGTGGCGGACCCCGTGCAGGTCGATCACCACCACGTACGACGCCCCCGACGCCCTGCGGATCCGCTCGGCGGCGGTCTGCACCACGGCGCCGCCGTCGCCGTACTGCATGGCCCGGCGGATCTGCGGGTCCGCGGCCGCGGTCCGCGCGATGCCCACGGCCCGCTCCTCGTAGGTGCGGTCGAGTGCGGAGCGCTGCGCGAAGGCGAACAGGACGAATCCGATGGCGCCCGTGAGCGCCAGGATGACGAGTTGGCTGGCGAGGATCCGCGCGGAGAGTCTCCCCCTCCCGCCGCGCCCGATCCGCATTCGGATGGGTGTCACAGGTGCCTCTTCGCCTCTGTCCCGCGTCGTGCCGGGCCGGCCCGACGCCGGACCCGTGGTGGCGTGATTGTGCCTGATGGCCGAAACCCTGCCCACCCCCGTTTCACTGAGCAGAATGAGCAGAACCCCGGTTAACGCGGCTTTCGCGAGATACCTGGGAAACAGCGACGTAACACCAGGTGACCTCTAGCGTCTGCCTTCCTCGACCCCACGAGGTGTGGAAGGAGACGGCCTCACATGGCTTCGCGAAACGATGTCGCGACGAGCCCGATCGCCGGTGCAGCAGAGCGCGAGGACGCGCGCATCGAGATCTCCGGGCTCACCAAGCGATTCCTGACCCCTGCCGGTGAGGTGTTCACGGCGCTGCAAGGCGTTTCGTTCACCGTGGAGCCCGGTCAGTTCTGTGCGGTGGTCGGCCCCACCGGCTGCGGCAAGTCGACCACGCTCGGCATGGTCTCCGGGCTCGACCGGCCCAGCGAGGGCTCGGTCAGGGTCGGCGGCCGTGAGGTGGACGGCATCACCGACGGCGTCAGCTTCATGTTCCAGGCGGACGCGCTGCTGCCCTGGAAGACCGTCCTCGGCAATGTGCTCATGGGCCCGGTATTCCGCGGCGTCCCCAAGCAGCAGGCCCAGGCCTCGGCGCGCGACTGGCTGCGCCGGGTGGGCCTCGCCGGGTTCGAGGACCGCTATCCGCACCAGCTCTCCGGCGGTATGCGCAAGCGCGTGGCGATGGCCGCCGCGCTGATCAACGAACCCAAGATCCTGATCATGGACGAGCCGTTCGGCGCCCTGGACGTGCAGACCAAGGCGATCATGTCGACCGAGCTGCTGGACCTGTGGGAGCAGATCCGGCCCTCCGTCATCTTCATCACCCACGACCTCGACGAGGCCGTGGCGCTCGCCGACCGGGTCGTCGTCATGACGTCCAGCCCCGGGTCGGTCAAGGCCGTCTTCGACATCGATCTGCCGCGTCCGCGCGGCTCGGTCCAGGAGATCCGCTACCAGCCCCGCTTCATCGAACTCCAGCACCAGATCTGGGACACGCTGCGCGAAGAGGTGGAGCGCGCCTACGCACGCACCGCAGGAGGAAAGGCATGAGCACGACGTCCACCGCTTCCGCCGTCCCGGTCGCCGACGGCGGGCAGGCCTCGGCCGCGGCCGCCGCCAAACGGGCCGCGCGACGCCGCGTCGCACTGGTGTGGGCGGGCCGCCTCGGTCTCGCCGCGTTCGTCATCGGCGGCTGGCAGGCGTTCACCACCTGGGGCATCGTCGACCCGTTCTTCTTCGGGCAGCCGTCCGGGATCTGGCAGCGGCTGATCGACCTCTTCCGGAACGGCACCGAGTTCGGGTCCTTCTACGCGAACATCTGGACCACCATCCAGGAGGCGCTCATCGGCTTCGCCCTCGGCGCGGGCACCGGAGTCGTCGTCGGCGTCGCGCTGGGCCAGAGCCGCTATCTGTCCGACGTGCTCGGTCCCTACATCAAGATGGTCAACGCCATCCCGCGCATCGTCCTCGGCTCGATCTTCATCGTCGCCTTCGGCATCGGCGTCACACCGAAGATCCTGCTCGCCGCCGTGCTGGTGTTCTTCATCGTCTTCTTCAACGCCTTCCAGGGCGTCCGCGAGGTCGACCGCAACATCCTCGCCAACGCCCGGGTGCTCGGCGCCTCCCAGATGCAGATCATCCGGCACGTCATCGTGCCCTCCGCGCTCACCTGGATCATCGCCAGCCTGCACAGCGCGTTCGGCTTCGCCATCGTCGGCGCGCTGGTCGGCGAGGTGCTGGGCGCGCAGAGCGGCCTCGGTCTCGTCATCAAGACCGCCCAGAACAACTTCGACCCCAACGGCGTGTTCGCCACGATGCTCGTCATCGCGGTGATCGTGCTCGGCGCGGAGTGGCTGATCGGCAAGCTCGAGCACCGGCTGCTCTCCTGGCGCCCGCCGGCCCCTTCCGAAGCCAACAGCCTCTGATCTCCTCCCCCTTCTCCGGTCCATCCCGGGTCCATCCCAAGAACGAAAGAGCCGCCATGTTCAAGAGAACCCTCACCGCCTCCCTCGTCACCGTGCTCGCCCTCGGCGCGGCCACCGCGTGTTCCAGCAGCTCCTCCGGCTCCGGTTCGAGCGGCTCCGGCGGCACCCCGACCGTCAGGCTCATGGTCGGCGGCATCGACAAGCAGATCTACCTGCCGTACCAGCTCGCCCAGAACCTCGGCTTCTACAAGAAGTACGGCGTCAACGTCGTGCTGAGCACCGAGCAGGACGGCGGCACCGGCGCCGAGGAGGCCATGGCCTCGGGGCAGGTGGACATGGCGGGCGCCTGGTACAACCACACGATCGACTTCCAGGTGAAGGGCAAGGCGGTGGAGGACGTCGTCCAGCTGTCCGGCGCACCGGGCGAGCGGGAGATGTGCGCCACCAAGAGCGGGGTGCACTCGGCCGCGGACTTCAAGGGCAAGACGCTGGGCGTGACCGACCTGGGCTCGGGCACCGACACCCTCACCCAGTTCCTGGCCGCCAAGAAGGGCGTCAAGACCGGCGACTTCCACCGGATCGGGGTCGGCGCGGGCTCCACCGCCATAGCCGCGCTGCAGAACGGCAAGGTGGCCTGTGTCATGACGACGCAGCCGACGGTCGCCGCGATCGAGAAGAAGGGCGTCGGCTACTCGGCGGTCGACGCCGCCACCGTCTCCGGTGCCAAGGCGGCGACGGGCGGCGCCTGGCCGGCCGCCGGTGTCATCGCCCGTACCGACTGGGTGAACGCGCACAAGGACGCGGTGCAGAAGGTCGTCGACGCGCTCGTGGCCACCATGCACTGGATCGACAAGCACAGCGCGGCCGACATCGCCGACAAGCTGCCGCAGTCGTTCGTGCAGAACCAGCTGGTCACCAAGGCCGACTACATCTCGGCCCTGACCCAGGACAAGGGCCAGTTCCTCCCGGACGGCATCATGCCGGCCGGCGGTCCCAAGAACGTCCTGTCCACGGAGGAGCTGGTGGGCCACGCGACCTCGAAGGTGAACCTCGGCACGACGTTCACCAACGACTTCGCCCTCGCGGCCAACAAGAAGGAGGGCTTCACCACGACGACGACCCCGGCGGGGACGTCCGGCTGAGTCTCCGTCCGCGCGCGGAGACCGACAGGAATGACCGAGCGGCCGTGTCGGATCAGCCCGACACGGCCGCCGGCCTGCGCTTCCGGAGGGCCAGCCGACCGGTCCACTAGTGGTAGGCGGTCGGTCGTATACTCGGGGCCATGGGACGTACCAGTGATGCGAAGGAGAAGATCCTCACCGCCGCGCAGTCGCTCATCGAGCTGCGGGGCTACTCCGCGCTGGGCGTGGCCGAGATCTGCAAGGCCGCCGGCGTACCCAAGGGCAGCTTCTACTACTTCTTCGAGTCCAAGGAGGCTCTCGCCCTGGCCGTGCTCGACGAGCACTGGGAGGCCCAGCGCAGGGACTGGGTCCGGGCCCTGCAGAACGACGGGGAGCCGCTCTCGCGGCTGCACCGGCTGTTCGAGGAGACGGAGGCCGGCCTGCGCGCAGGCCAGCAGAGCTGCGGGACCGTCTCAGGCTGCATGTTCGGCAACCTCACCCTGGAGCTGAGCAACCAGACCGAGCCCATCCGCGAACGCCTGAAGCAGATCTTCGAGGCCCAGGTGGAGATGGTCGAGGAGGTCGTCGCCGAAGCCCGGGAGCGCGGTGAGGTCACCGTCGGTGACACCCGGGAGGCCGCCCGGTCGGTGGTCGCCCAGCTCGAGGGCCAGGTGCTGTTCGCCAAGCTCTACAACGACACCCGACACCTCGAAGCCCTGTGGGAGAACTGCCTGTCGCTGCTCTCCGCCCGCCATCCGGACGTGGCAGCCGTCAACTCCTGACCGGCCCGGGCAGAGGCCGTCCACTCACCGAGCGGGGCCCTGGTCCCCGAGAATGGCCGAAGGGCCGTTTCAGATCTCCTCTGAAACGGCCCTTGACCTACGACTTCACAAAGTCGGGACGACAGGATTTGAACCTGCGACCCCTTGACCCCCAGTCAAGTGCGCTACCAAGCTGCGCCACGTCCCGTTGCGGTCTCACGCGGGGTGTCCCGTGTGATCACGCAGGTCAACCCTACCGCACCCGTGCGGGTGTCTGTGCCGCCCCCGTCGCGGCGGGGATCGTCGTACGGGCGGGGCGGCGGGCCGGGACCAGGAGGGCGGCGCCCGCCGCGCCCAGGCAGAGGAGGGCGAGCAGGGCCCAGCCGTGGGTGTAGCCGGAGGCGTAGGGCAGGCCGGAGGGCTGGAGGCGGCCGGTGACCAGGACGGCGGTGAGCGCGGCGCCGATGGAGCCGCCGATGGTGCGGATGTTGGCGTTCATGCCGGTCGCGGCGCCGGTCTGCTCGGGCGGGACGCTGCCGACGACGAGGTTGGCCATGGAGGCGAAGGCCAGTCCGATGCCGAGGCCGAACAGCCCGGCGACCACGGCGATCTGCCATTGGGCGTCATGCCAGAAGGTGAGGAATCCGCAGGCCAGCGCGCCCAGTGCGGCACCCGTGGTGAGGAGCGCCTTGGCACCGACGCGGGGCTCGAGCCGGCCCGAGAGGACGCCGGAGAGGAACATCGCCAGCAGCATCGGGAGCATGAGGAGGCCGGAGGCGGTGACGCTCGCCCCGAAGCCGTAACCGGCCGCGGACGGCGTCTGGACGAAGCCCGGCAGGAAGGACCAGATCGCGTACATGCCCGCACCGAAGAGGAGGGCGGCGGCGTTGGTGGTCCACACGGCGGGCAGCCGCATCACGCGCAGGTCGATCAGCGGGGTGCGGGAGCGGGCCTCGGCCGTGAGCCACAGGGCGAACAGTACGACGGCGGCGGCGAACAGGCCGAGCACCTTCGGCGAGCCCCAGCCCCACTGCCCGGCCTGGCTCAGCGGCAGCAGCAGGGCCACCAGCCACGCGGACAGCAGCGTGGCGCCGTACCAACTGACCTTCCCCTGGGCCCGCTTGGGCGACTCGGGGACGTAGGCCACGGCGATCAGGACCGTCGCGGCGACGATCGCCACGGGGATCCAGAACAGCCAGCGGTAGTCGAGCGCGGAGACGATCGGTCCGGCGGCCACCATGCCGACCCCGCCGCCCGCGGCGATGACCGCGGAGAGGTTGCTGATACTGCCGCTCACCTCGGCGGGCGCGAACTCGTCGCGGATGATGCCGAAGGACAGCGGGAACAGGGCGCCGCCGACGCCCTGGACGACCCGGGCGACGATGAGGACACCGATGTTCGGGGCGAGCGCGGCGACGAGACAGCCGGCGAGGACGGCGAGGAGGACGCCGACGAGCGTGCGCTTCTTGCCGGCGAGGTCGCCGACCCGGCCGAGGATCGGGGTGAAGACCGAGGCGGACAGCAGGTAGGCGGTCATCACCCAGGTCGCGGTCGACTGGGAGGCGTGCAGGGCGTGCTGGACGGTCGGCAGGGCGGGCGCGATCAGCGACTGGAGCATGGAGAACACGCCGGCACCGGTCGCGAGGACCGCGAAGGTGAGGCGCGTGGACTTGCGGGGCATGGGAGAGCCTCTCCGAGTGGGAGCGCTGTGACGGGCGAAAGGGGGCGTTCCTGCCGGGCGCGTCAGGCCAGGGCGGAGCCGCCCCCGCACTGCTAAAGTGGAGGTGCCCCTCCACTCTAACGGAGGCATTCCTCCGGTTCAACCGAACCGGATGCGTTCCTCCGGTTCATCGATTCCCCCTGGGAGGCACCAGTGACGGCCACGCCGTTCCCCGTCGGCGAGATCGTGGCGGCCCGCCGGCCGCACCGCAAGGACGCCGCCCGCAACTACGACGCCCTGCTCACCGCCGCCCGCGAGGCGTTCGCCGAGCACGGCTCGGACGCCTCCCTGGAGGACATCGCCCGCCGCGCGGGCGTCGGCATCGGCACGCTCTACCGGAACTTCCCCACCCGCCGCGACCTCTTCGAGAGCGTCTACGCCGACGAGGTCAACGCCCTGTGCCGGGCGGCCGTGGAGGTCGCGGACCTGGCGCCGTGGGAGGCGCTGACCGCCTGGCTGGACCGGTTCGCCGGCTACATGGTCACCAAGCGCGCGGTGCGCGAGGCGCTGAACGACGAGTCGGAGATCTTCCAGACCTGCCGCGACTCGATGTACGCCGCCGGAGGGCCGCTGCTGGAGCGCGCCCAGCGGGCGGGTGTGGCCCGCGCGGACATGGACTTCGTCGACCTGCTGCGGATGGTCGCCGGCATCACGGCCACGGCCTTCGACGACGACGCCCAGCGCGACCGGGTTCTCGCCATCGCGCTGGACGGGGTGCGCACCGGCCGCTGAGGCCGGGCACCGCCTACTTGATGAGCGCGTTCGCCACCACCACGATCACCCCGAGCAACGCGTCCCCGGCGCCCATGAGGACCGCCATGGGCCAACTCCGGGCCGACCAGCGGGCGGTGATCAGGCCGAGGACGAAGAGAATCACGATGTTGAGGGCGAACGCCGGGTATTGGACGCCGTTCGGCGACCACCAGCCCCAGCCCGCGCCCGCGAGCAGGAAGACCGTGGGCAGCACGGCCGTGACCAGCGGCCACTCGTCCCGCAGCGTGCGCAGCACGTCCCAGCGGCGGTGCGGGGCGCGTTCGGCGATGTAGTGGGCGTAGCCGTGCGCGAGGGCGGAGGCGAAAGCGGTCACCAGGAGCCACACGGCGTCGTAACGGCGGCCGGCGGCGGTCGTACGGCCGTACTGGGTGAGCGCCGCCACCATCGAGCTGGCGAGGACGGCGCCGTACACACCGCCGAACAGCACGGCTTCGCGTGTGTCGTGCCGCCCGGGCGGTGCCGTGCCGACCGCCGTGGAGTCAGCCATGGTCCCCACGATCACCCGTGCCGCGGCGCCCCGCCAGTCCGCACGGAGTGACGAAGTGTCCTGCCACCAGCCCCGATGCCCCACACACTGTCGACTCCGGCGCGGCCCGGCGCTGGCTAGGCTCGCCGCATGACGCACAGCTTCGCGCTCCACATCCCCGACGCCGGCCTCGAACCCGAGCCCCTCGACCCGGAGCAGATCGTCTCCGGCGCCCCGGAGGTCACCGGCAAGGTGGTCTGGGAGTCCCCGGACGGCCGGCAGATCCGCGGGATCTGGCAGATCACGCCGGGCGTGGTCACCGACACGGAGGCGGACGAACTGTTCGTCGTGATCAGCGGTTCGGCGACGATCGAGGTCGAGGACGGGCCGACGCTCAGGGTGGGGCCGGGCGACATGGCGGTGCTGCGCGCGGGTGACCGTACGACGTGGACCGTGCACGAGACGCTGCGCAAGGCGTACGCGATCAACCTCTGACGTCACGACGGGACGCTGCCGCGCCCAGCGCTTTCACCCCAGCGGTCAGCGCCTCGGCCACCGGCCCCGGCGGGATGTCCGCTCCCCCGCCGGTGCGGGCCAGGAGCGGCAGCTCCACCTGGACCCCGCCCAGGCGCGTGAGGTTGACGGGGTTCCTGGGATGCACGCCGCGCAGGTCGGCCGGGATGGCGGCCAGGTCGGTGACGGCCGGGAACTGCGGGGCCCCGGCGGCCAGCGCCTCGGCGAGGACGCGGGCCGCGGCCCGGTTGCCGCCGCCCAGGAAGATCGTGTGCGGTGCCTCGGGCCGCATGTGGCCGTGCAGGGAGACCGTGAGGGAGACCCGGTCCAGGAACTCCCTCAGGAGTGCGCTGTGCCCGGCCGCCATGCGCGCGGACGGGATGTGCACGGGCTGCCGTACCCCCGGCTGGGTGAAGACGAGGCTGGTGGCGCCGCAGCGGCGCGCCACGAGGTCCGCGAGCTGGGCCGTACCCCCTTCGTTGCTGCCGTGCAGGGCCAGCAGCCCGATCTCGCTGCCCGGTAGGAGGGCCGCGACCAGCGGTGTGCCCTCGATCTCCGTGTGCTCGGTGCGGGTCACCGGCTCTTCCCCCTTCACTCGGCCGCCTGCGCGGGCATGTTGTACGGCGTGACGACCTGGATCGCGGACGGCAGCGCCGGGCCGGCCGGGGGCAGCGCGCCGTGCGCCCGCATCACGAGGTGGCAGGCCTCCCGCATGTCCTGGCGCAGGTCGTGGTGGAGCACGGCGGACAGCTTGTGCTCGCGCAGCAGCCGGGTGTTGTCGTGATCGAGGTCGTGGGCGATGAACACCGCGCAGGCACGGCCGAGATCGGCGAAGGCGCGCAGGGTGGCGTCGTTGCCGCCGCCGATGGAGTACACGGCCCGGATCTCCGGGTCGCGTTCCAGGGCGGCGCGGACCAGGTCGTACTGGGTGGCGTCCAGGCCCTGTCCCTCGGCGATCTCCACCAGGGTGCGCTCGGGATGCCGGGCCCGCATCACGCTGCGGAACCCCATCTCGCGTTCCTCCTCGTTGCGGAAGAAGCCGCTGCTCAGGCTGGTGAGGGCATGGCCGGGCCGCTCGCCCAGCCACTGGCCCATGAGATACGCGGCGGTGGCGCCGGCGGCCCGGTTGTCGCTGCCGACGTAGCCGATCCGGCCGCTGGCGGGCAGGTCGGTGACCAGGGTGACGACCGGGATGCCGGCCGCGGTGAGCCGGCCCACCGCGGCGGTGACCTCGGGGACGTCGGGCGCCTTGAGGATCACACCCTGGGAGCCGCGCCGGGCGATCCGGTCCAGCGACCTGACCTGCTCGGCGGCCGGGCCGGTCTCGCGGAAGTGGAAACGTGAGCGGACCACGGCCGGGTGCAGGGACGGCAGTTCGGCCTCCAGGGCGGCGCGTACGGCGGTGCTGAACCGCTCCGGGGCCTGCACCACGATGTCGACCATGAAGGTACGGCCGACCAGCCGCACCTGGGTGCGCTGCCGGTCGAGGTCGGCAATCGCCCGGTGGACCTCCTGCGCGGTGCTCTCGCGCACTCCGCCCCTGCCGTTGAGGACACGGTCCACCGTGGCCTCGCTGAGACCGGCCTGACGTGCGATCTCCCGGATCGGGAAGGGGTGGCCCATGGGCCGGCTCCTTGAGGGGTTTTTGATGGCTGGCTGCTGGTTGTTCGAGGGGTTTGTCATGACAAGAATGACAGGGCTGCGTCGTCGCCGTGGCCGAAAGCCGTGATCGAGGGCCGGAACCGAGGACCGTGGTCGACGGCCCCAGGCCGCAGGGCCGTGACCGAGCCGCAAGGCATGACCGAAAGGACACCGATGTCCGTCGCCTCCGTGCCAGGACGCGCCTGGCTGTCCGAGCAGGACTGCGACCTGGACGCCTTCCGCGCCCTGACCGACCGGACGACCCGCCTCGCGGACTACCCGCACGCCGCCTCGGTGACGGAGAACGTCCTGGTGTACGAGGGTGACCGACTGCGCGCCACCGAGGACCGGGACGCGCTGCGGGCCGAGCTGGTGCGGGCGTTCGCCGACGGCCCCGGCATCGTCGTCGTCCAGGGTGCCTGCCCCGATCCGGAGGTCGTCGACCGGGTCACGGCCGTGTTCGAGGCGCTGATCGCCGAACAGCGGGCCTCCGGGGCCACCGCCGGCGACCACTTCGCGCAGCCGGGCGCCAACGACCGGGTGTGGAACGCGCTGGAGAAGACGGCCCTGTACGATCCGGAGGCGTTCGCCGACTACTACGCGAACGACGTCCTGGCCCTGGTCTGCTCGGCCTGGCTGGGCCCCGGCTACCAGGTGACCTCGCAGGTCAACGTGGTCAACCCGGGCGGCGCGGGGCAGACCGCGCACCGGGACTACCACCTCGGCTTCCTGAGCAACGCGACCGCGGCCGCCTATCCGGCCCATGTGCACCGGCTCTCCCCGGTGCTCACCCTCCAGGGCGCGGTCGCCCACTGCGACATGCCGGCGGACTCGGGCCCGACGCTGTACCTGCCGTACTCGCAGCGGTACGAGCCGGGGTATCTGGCCTGGCGGCTCCCCGCGTTCCAGGCGTACTTCGAGGCGCACCACGTCCAACTCCCGCTCGCCAAGGGCGACGCGGCCTTCTTCAACCCGGCGCTGTTCCACGCCGCCGGCACCAACCGCACGGCGGACGTGCGGCGCACGGCCAATCTGCTCCAGGTGTCCTCCGCCTTCGGGCGCGCGATGGAGACGGTGGACCGGGAGGCGGTGGCGAACGCGGTGTTCCCGGTGCTGCTGCGGCGGGCGGCCGAGGGTGCCGGCGAGGAGTGGCTGGAGAACGTGGTCGCGGCGAGCGCCGAGGGCTATCCCTTCCCGACCAACCTCGACAGCGATCCGCCGGTCGACGGTCTGGCCCCGCCGGCGCAGGCGGATGTGCTGCGGCGGGCGGTGCGCGAGCGGTGGGCCCCGCAGCGGCTCAGGGCGGAGCTGCGGGCCGCCGGCGAACGACGAGAGAGCTGAGGAGGGCCGACAGGTCATGGGACTTCTCGACGGACTCCTCCGGGAAAAGGTCGTCCTGGTCAACGGCGGCAGCCAGGGGGTCGGTGCCGCGATCGCGCGGGCGGCCGCCCGGGAGGGCGCCGTCGTGGCGGTCACCGGCCGCCGTACCCGGCCGGGTGAGGCGCTGGTCGCCGAGCTGGAATCGGCCGGGGCCGAGGCGATGTTCGTGCGCGCCGATCTGGCGGACGCCGAGCAGGCCAAGGCGGCGGTCGCCGAGGTGGTGGACGCCCACGGCCGCATCGACTGCCTGGTGAACTCCGCCGGGCTGACCTCCCGCGGCACGCTGCTGGACACGACCCCGGAGCTTTTCGACGCGCACATCGCGATCAACCTCAAGGGGCCGTTCTTCGCGATGCAGGCGGCGGTCGCCGACATGGTGGCCCGCAGGGCGCCGGGCACGATCGTCAGCATCATCACCTCGTCGGCGCACGGCGGCCAGCCGTTCCTGGCGCCGTACGTCGCCGCCAAAGCGGGCCTTGCGGGGCTGACGCGCAACGCCGCGCACGCCCACCGATGGGACCGGATCCGGATCAACGGCCTGAACATCGGCTGGACCGCGACGGAGGGCGAGGACGCCACCCAGCGCGCCTTCCACGGCGCCGGCGACGACTGGCGCGAGCAGGCCGCGGCGAAGCTGCCGATGGGCAGGCTGGGCCAACCGGACGAGATCGCCGACTTCGTGGTCTTCCTGCTGTCCGACCGGTCGGGGGTGGTCACGGGGTCGGTGATCGACTGGGACCAGAACGTTCTCGGCGGACTCGACTGACCTCCCTGACGGAACATTCGCACACAAGGAGCACCATGCGTATCGGAATCCTCGGCCTCGGCCGCATCGGCGCCTTCCACGCCGAGACTCTGTCCGGACTGGACGCCGTCGAGTCGCTCGTCGTCGCCGACCCGTTCGCGGACGCCGCCAAGGCCGCCGCCGAGCGGTTCGGCGCCGAGGTCGCGGACTCGCCGGAGGCGCTGCTCGCGGCCGGGGTGGACGGCCTGGTCGTCGCGGCGGCCACCGACGCCCACCCGGCGCTGATCCGGGCCGGCGTCGAGGCCGGCGTCCCCGTCTTCTGCGAGAAGCCGGTCGCCCGCACCATGACGGAGGGCGTCGAGGTGCTGAAGGCCGTGCGCGACAGCGACGTGCCGATCCAGATCGGCTACAACCGCCGCTTCGACGCGGGCTTCACCGCCGCGCGAGCCGCCGTACGGGCGGGTGAACTGGGCAAGCTGCACACGGTCCGCTCCACGACGCTGGACCCGGCGCCGCCGCCGGCCGCGTACGTCGCCGCCTCCGGTGGCATCTTCCGGGACTGTTCCGTGCACGACTTCGACATCATCCGCTGGGTGACGGGCCGCGAGGTCACCGAGGTGTACGCGGTCGGGGGCAACCGGGGCGCCGACTACATCAAGGCGGCGGGCGACGCGGACACCACCGGCGCGATCCTCACCCTGGACGACGGCACCATCGCTGTGGTCTCCAACTCCCGCCACAACGCCCGGGGTTACGACGTCCGCATGGAGCTCCACGGCTTCGCCGACTCCATCGCCGTCGGCCTGGACGACAAGCTCCCCCTGCGCTCGGTCGAACCCGGCGTGACCTTCCCCTCCGGCACCCCGCACGACTTCTTCATGGACCGCTTCACCGACGCCTACCGCGCCGAACTCACCGCGTTCACCGAGGTCGTGGCCGGCACCCGCCCCTCCCCCTGCACCATCGAGGACGCCCTGGAGGCAGGCTGGATCGCCGAGGCCTGCACCCTCTCCCTCCAGGAGCACCGGCCGGTGACGCTCGCGGAGGTGCGGAAGCTCTGAGACATGCGGGAGGCGCCGGGCGGAGATGCCCGGCGCCGAGCCGTGTCCCCGCCGCAGTGGCCGTACTCGTGTCTCAGCCGCAGTAACGGATCAGCCACTCGTCGGGGTTGTACGTGTCGCGCGCCGGGTCGGGCAGGGTGGCCGGCTTGGTCTCGACCATGTCCTCGGGGCGTATCCGATCGGGCAGCGCGCCGAAGCGGTCGCGGCGCAGCAGCGCCGGGTCGGTCGCGTCCCGGGCCGTCTTCCGGGGTTCGGTGCGGTCTGTCATCTCGTCCTCCCGTGTTCGCGGGCGCCCCCGTCGTCGTACACAACGCCCGCGTGCCAACGGTTGGTTCCCGGCCGCCCCCTGGCCGAATCCTGTCAGGCGCCGCAGGACCGCAGGAACCGCCGGGTGCGTACCGCGATCGGCAGGGGCTCGTCCGGCTCGCAGGGATACATGTCCTGCTCGACGATCGCGAACAGCTCGACGCCCAGCCCCTGCGCGGCCTCCAGGACGGGCCCCAGCTCGGGGACGCCGGCGGGCGGTTCGCACATCACTCCACGCTGCACCGCCGGCCCGAACGGCACCTCGTCGGCGATCACCTCGGCGAGGACGTCCGGGTCGACCTGCTTGAGGTGCAGATAGCCGATGCGCTCGCCGTAGGTCTCGATGAGCTTGACGCTGTCCCCGCCGCAGTAGGCGTAGTGCCCGGTGTCCAGGCAGAGGTTGACCAGGTCGGTGTCGGTCGAGTCCAGGAAGCGCTCGACGTGGTCCTCGGTGTCGATGTGGGTGTCGGCGTGCGGGTGGACCACGATGTCCAGTCCGTACGTCTCCTTGACCTCGTGGCCGAGCCGTTCCATGCCCTTGGTCAGGTGCGCCCACTGCTCGGCGGTCAGCTCCGGCGGTTCCAGGATCTCGGCGGTCTTGTCGTCCCGCCAGAACGAGGGGATGACCACCAGGTGCCGCGCGCCCGTCGCCCGGGTGAGCGCGGCGACCTGGCTGACATGGGCCCAGGTCTCCGCCCAGACGGACGGGCCGCGGTGCATGCCGGTGAAGACCGTGCCGGCGGAGACCTTCAGGTTCCGCCGGGCCACCTCGTCCCTGAGCCGGGCCGGGTCCGTGGGGAGGTAGCCGTAGGGGCCGAGTTCGATCCACTCGTAGCCGGCCTCGGCCACCTCGTCCAGGAAGCGTTCCCAGGGCACCTGCCGCGGGTCGTCGGGGAACCAGACTCCCCAGGAGTCGGGGGCCGAGCCGACCCGGATCCGGTCCAGCGGGGTGGGGGTGGCCATGGTCAGGGGGTCCCTTCCGGGGAGGGCGCGACGGGTGCGGTGAGGTCTTCCTCCTCGGGGAGTTCGTCGGTGTCGACGCCGCGTACCTGGGCCAGTTCGTGCTTGAGGGCGGCGAGTTCGGCGCCGCCGGCCATGTGGTTGGTCAGTTCCTCCAGGCTGACCTCGGCGCGGGAGGCGGACAGTTCCAGGGTGCCCAGGCGCAGGACGCTGAAGTGGTCGCCGACCATGTAGGCGTGGTGGGGGTTGTGGGTGATGAAGATGACGCCCAGGCCGCGGTCGCGGGCGGCGGCGATGTACTTCAGCACCACGCCGGACTGCTTGACGCCGAGGGCGGCGGTGGGCTCGTCCAGGATGAGGACGCGGGCGCCGAAGTAGACGGCGCGGGCGATGGCCACGCACTGGCGCTGGCCGCCGGAGAGGGTGCCGATGGGCTGTTCCAGGTCGTCCAGGACGATGCCCATGCGGCGCAGTTCCTCGTCCGCGGTCTTCTTCATCGCCGCGATGTCCAGCCGGCGGACCGGCCAGGGGCCCCGGGTCATCTCCGAGCCGAGGAAGAAGTTGCGCCACACCGGCATCAGCGGCACGGTGGCCAGGTCCTGGTAGACGGTCGCGATGCCGCGGTCCAGGGCCTCGCGCGGGCTGGAGAACCGCACCGGGACGCCGTCGACGAGGAACTCGCCCTCGGTGTGCTGGTGCAGCCCGGAGACGATCTTGATGAGGGTGGACTTGCCCGCGCCGTTGTCCCCCAGGACGCAGGTGACCTCGCCGGCGTGGACCGTGAGGTCGACGCCGTGCAGGGCGCGGATGTTGCCGTAGGACTTGCCGGCCTTGCGCAGTTCGACCAGCAGGCCGTCGTCGGCGGGCGGTGCGTCCTGGACAACGGTGCCGTGGGTCTTGTCGTCGGTCATCGCTTTACCTCCGGGTCGCCGTGCGCTGGACCCACAGATTGATCAGGACGGCGCCGAGCAGCATCACGCCGAGGAAGGCCTTGAACCAGTCGGGGTTCCAGCCGGCGTAGACGATGCCCTGGTTGACCATGCCGAACATGAACGCCCCGAAGACCGGGCCGATCGCGGAGCCGGCGCCGCCGGTGAGCAGGCAGCCGCCGATGACGGCCGCGGCGATGTAGATCAGCTCCTGGCCGACGCCCTCGCCGGACTGCACGGTGTTGAAGGAGAACAGGTTGTGCATGCCGATGAACCAGGCGCCGAACCCGACCAGCATGAACAGCGAGATCTTGGTGAAGGTCACCGGGACGCCGACGGCGCGGGCGCTCTCCTTGTTGCCGCCGACGGCGAAGATCCAGTTGCCGTACCTGGTGCGCAGCAGCACCCAGGTGGCCAGGGCCGCGAAGACCAGCCACCACACCACGGTGATCTTCACCTGGACCCCGCCCACGTCGAACGAGGACGCGAAGACCTTCCTGGCCTGGTCGAAGCCGTCCATGTCGCTGATGTCGTCGGTGGCCACGTTGCCGGTGACCAGCTTGGTCACGGCCAGGTTCACGCCCTGCAGGATCAGGAAGGTGCCCAGGGTGATCAGGAAGCTGGGCAGGCCGGTCCTGACCACCATCCAGCCGTTGAAGAACCCGATCGCCAGCGACACGACCAGCGCGACGATCACGCCGGTCCACACGTTCATGGTCAGTTGGTAGCTGAGCATGCTCGCGGTGAGCGCCGAGGTGATCACCGCGACGCCCGCGGAGAGGTCGAACTCGCCGCCGATCATCAGCAGGGCCACCGGCAGGGCCATGATCCCGATGGTCGAGGACTGGTAGAGGATCGTCGCCATCGAGCTGCCCTGGCGGACCGAGGGCGCGACGACCAGGAAGAAGACCAGGACGGCGGCGGCGCCGAGGAAGACCCCCACCTCGGGCCGGGCCAGCAGCCGCAGCGCCAGCGGGCGGCGCGCGGTGCGGCCGTCGGTCTGCTCGGGGCCGGCCGCCGGCGGCCTGCCGAGGGCCGGTCCAGCCTGCTGGGCCATGCTCATCACCGGGTCCCCTTCGCGGCGAACTCGGCGACCTTGTCGACGTTGGACTTGTCGACGAAGGCCGGGCCGGTCAGCACCGGCTGGACCCCGCCGCCGCTGTAGTTGCCGTTGTACTTGTAGAGCCACAGCGCGTCGACGGCCAGATAGCCCTGCAGATAGGGCTGCTGGTCGACGGCGAACTCGATCGAGCCGTTCTGGACGGCCTTCACCAGGTCCTTGTTCAGGTCGAAGGTGGCCACCTTGGCCTTGCTGCCGGCGTCGCCCAGCGACTGCACCGCCGTGAGCGCGAACGGGGCGCCGAGGGTGACGACGGTGTCGATGGAGCTGTCCTGCTTCAGCTTGGCCGTGATGGTCGACCGCACGGACGGCATGTCGGTGCCGTTCACGTACAGCGTCTCAGTGGTGCCCTTGAACGTCTTCTTCACCCCGTCGCAGCGCTGGGTGAGGCCCACGTTGCCCTGTTCCTGGATCACGCAGACGATCTTCTTGGCGCCGGTCGTGTTCAGCTTGTCGCCGAACGCCTCGCCCGCCACGCTCTCGTCCTGCCCGAAGAACTCCAGCAGGCCGAGCTTCTTCCAGTCGCTCAGGCCCGAGTTCAGGCCCACCACCGGTATGCCCGACTGCTCGGCCTTGCCGATGACGCTCTTCATCGCGTCCGGCTTGGCGAGGGTGACCGCGATGCCGTCGACCTTCTGGTCGATCGCGTTCTGCACCAGGTTGGCCTGGTTGCCGGCGTTGGGGTCGGCGGAGTAGACGAGCTTGATGTTGTCCTTGGCGGCGGCGGCCTCGGCGCCCTTGCGGACGGTGTCCCAGAAGGTGTCACCGGGCGCCTGGTGCGTGACCAGTGCGACGGTCATGCGCGGGGTGTTGGCCCTGCCCGCCGAGGCGTTCTGTGCCGCCTCCTCGGCCTTCTTGCCGCCGTGGCTGCTGGCGCAGCCGGCGAGGGTCAGGGCCGCCGCGGCGGCGACCGCCACTACGGGGGCCAGTCTCCGGGAGCGGGAGGGAGAAGAGCGGTCCATCTTTCCTGCACCTCACTGTGCGTGTGACGGGGAAGGGACGCTGTTGCGTTGGGACGGGATCCAAGTCCTTGGGGGCGCCTGCTGTCAATACTTTGTTAAGACATCATTTCAGAAGCAGGTTCGAATGTAAGTACAAACCATTGACACCCGCACCGTCCGGGACCTACACCTGAGAGGCATGAGCCCAGTACACCGCACCCCGCAGCGAACGGCACCGGGTGATCGTGCGCTCGACTCGATCGGCTTCACCCTGGACCGCACGAGCCCGGTGCCGCTGTACTACCAGTTCGCCCGGCAACTGGAAGCGGCCATCGAACACGGCACGCTGGCCCCCGGCAACCTCCTGGGCAACGAGGTCGACCTGTCCGTACGCCTCGGCCTGTCCCGGCCCACCGTGCGCCAGGCCATCCAGTCCCTGGTGGACAAGGGGTTGCTGGTGCGCCGCCGCGGGGTGGGCACGCAGGTCGTGCACAGCAAGGTCAGACGGCCGCTGGAGCTCAGCAGCCTCTACGACGACCTGGAGTCGGCCGGCCAGGAGCCGACCACCCTGGTGCTGCGCAACGAACGCGTCCCGGCGAGCGCCGAGGTGGCCGCCGCGCTCGGGATCGCGGAGGGCGCGGAGGTCACCGCGCTGGAGCGGCTGCGCCGCACCCACGGCCGGCCGGTGGCGTTCCTGTGCAACCACCTGCCCACCTCACTCCTCGAACTCCCCACGGGGCGGCTGGAGTCGACGGGGCTGTACCGCATGATGCGGTCCGCCGGGATCGTCCTGCACAGCGCCCGCCAGTCCATCGGCGCCCGCAGCGCGACGGCCGAGGAGGGCGCCCTGCTCCAGGAGCAGGAGGGCGCGGCCCTGCTCACCATGCGGCGCACCGCGTACGACGTCACGGGCCGGCCGGTGGAGTACGGCAGCCATGTATACCGGGCGTCGCGGTACGCCTTCGAGTTCCAGTTGCTGGTCCGTACCTGAACCCGCCCGCCGGGAACCCGAACCGCTGGTCAGGACCCGAAGCGGAATCACCCGTGTTCACACAGCCCCCTCGGCCGCCCGCGCCGTGGGGGCTCTCGGCTCTTCGCTCGGGTGAACACGCAGGTAACGGTGACGATTACGTTTCGGGCAAGAGACAGCCCAGGAGGGGCCGCCCTATTGACTCATGAGCGGACATGGGGCTGTTATTACGCCCACGATGTTCGGTCGAGTTGGTTTCTGATCGGTTTCGACGACCTTTCGGTGACCGACTCATCCCCTTGACCGAGCCCTGTATTCCTCAGGAGCCGCCATGCGCCTCTCCCCCTCCGGTCTCTCCGTCCCGGGTCCCAGCCGTCGTTCGGTCCTGCGCGGAGCAGGCAGTGCCGCCCTGCTCGCCGGGGCGGGCATACCCCTGCTGTCCGCCTGCGGAGGCAGCGGTTCCTCCTCGGACCCGAAGACCGTCACCCTCGGCTCCAACGCCTCGGACGCCGTGCCGAAGCAGGCCTTCGCGAGCGTGTACGCCGAGTTCAAGAAGCAGTCCGGCATCACGGTCGATGTGAACACCAAGGACCACAACACCTTCCAGGAGCAGATCAACTCGTATCTGCAGGGCACGCCGGACGACGTGTTCAACTGGTTCGCCGGCTACCGCATGCAGTTCTTCGCGGCGAAGGGCCTGGCCTCGCCGATCGACGACGTGTGGGCGAAGATCGGGAACAACTTCCCGGACGCGATGAAGAAGCTCAGCAAGGGCGAGGACGGCAAGTACTACTTCGTGCCGCTGACGACGTACCCCTGGGCGGTCTTCTACCGCAAGAGCGTCTTCCAGCAGCACGGCTACAAGGTTCCCACCACCTGGGACGACTTCGTCGCCCTGTGCAAGCAGATGCAGAAGGACGGACTCGTCCCGCTGGCCTTCGGCGACAAGGACGCCTGGCCGGCGATGGGCACCTTCGACCAGATCAACTTCCGCCTCAACGGCTACGACTTCCACGTCCAGTTGATGGCGGGCAAGGCCGCCTGGACCGACGCCAAGGTGAAGGCCGTCTTCGACCACTGGGCCGAGATCCTCCCCTACCACCAGGACGGCTTCATGGGCCGTACCTGGCAGGACGCCGCGCAGTCCCTGGTGTCCAAGAAGGCCGGCATGTACCTCCTCGGCTCCTTCGTGGCCCAGCAGTTCACCAACAAGGCCGACCTGGACGACCTCGACTTCTTCCCCTTCCCGGTGATCAACTCCGCCTATGGCCAGGACACCGTGGAGGCGCCCACCGACGGCTTCATGGTGAGCAAGTCCCCGAAGAACCACGACGGTGTGGTGAAGCTGCTGGAGTACCTGGGCAGCCCGGCGGCCGAGGAGCTGTACCTGAAGACCGACCCGAGCGTGGTGGCCGCCTCCAGCAAGGCGAGCACCTCCGCCTACTCGGCGCTGCAGAAGAAGGCGTTCGACATGATCGGCAGCGCCAAGAGCCTCACCCAGTTCATGGACCGCGACTCCCGCCCCGACTTCACCTCCACGGTGATGCAGCCCGGCCTGCAGAAGTTCCTGCAGAACCCCAAGGACGTGGACAGCCTGTTGTCGTCCATCGAGCGCCAGAAGAAGACGATCTTCGCGTCCCAGTGAGCGGCCCGATGACGACCGATACGAACACGAAGACCCCGGAGGCGGCCGCCGTGCCGCCTCCGGGCGCCTCGCCCGCGCGCACGCGGGCCACGCACGGCCATCGCCGTCTGCTGACGCGCCGTGACCGGTTCACGCTCGCCCTGATGGCGGGCGTGCCGACGATCCTGCACGTGCTCCTGGTGTGGGTCACGGCCATCGCCTCGATCTTCCTCGCCTTCACCACCTGGGACGGCATCGGGTTCGACTCGATCAAGTGGGTGGGCCTGGACAACTTCAAGCAACTCTTCAACGACAACCCGCAGTTCTGGCCCGCCGTCCAGCACAACATCATCTGGTTCGTCGTACTCATCCTGATCCCGACGCCGTTCGGCCTGTTCCTGGCCGTGCAGCTGGACAAGCGGATCCGCTTCAGCCGGGTCTACCAGACCGCGTTCTTCCTGCCGGTCGTCATCTCGATGGCCTGCATCGGCTTCGTCTGGCAGCTGGTCTACAACCCCGACACCGGCCTGATCAACAGCATCATCGGCGCCAACAAGCCGGGCCACTACATCGACTGGATCGGCGACCCGCACCTCAACCTGTGGGCGGTCCTCATCGCCGCGTCGTGGCGGCACACCGGCTACATGATGATCCTGTACCTGGCCGGTCTGAAGAGCGTCGACCCGTCGCTCAGGGAGGCCTCCGCGCTGGACGGCGCGAACGAGTGGCAGACGTTCAAGAGTGTCATCTTCCCGACCCTGCGCCCGACCAACACGGTCGTGCTGGTGGTCACGATCATCGAGGCGCTGCGCGCCTTCGACCTGGTCTTCGTCTTCAACAAGGGTGCCCAGGGCACCGAGTTGCTGTCGATCCTGGTCACCAACAACATCATCGGCGAGTCCAGCCGCATCGGTTACGGCTCCGCCATCGCCGTCGTCCTGCTGGTGATCTCCCTCGCGGTGATCATCCCGTATCTGATCGCCACCTTCCGGAAGGAGCGGCGCGCATGAGCAGCACCACCCTGCCGCTGAAGCGGCGCGCCCCCGTCCGGCCGGCCCGTGTCCTGCTGCACGTCTTCCTCGCGGGTACGGCGCTGGCGTGGCTGGCGCCATTGCTGTGGGCGATCTTCTCGGCCCTGCGGCCGTACAGCGAGACCAGCGCGAAGGGTTACGTCTCCTGGCCGGACAAGCTGACGTTCGAGAACTTCACAAACGCCTACCAGCAGTCGGACATGCTGCACTACTTCGGCAACACCCTGGTCATCGCGATCCCGGCCGTGCTGCTGACGCTGTTCCTGTCCTCCTGCGTGGCGTTCTACGTCGCCCGTTTCGACTTCCGGCTGAACCTCGCCCTCCTGCTGGTCTTCACGGCCGGCAACCTGCTGCCGCAGCAGGTCATCATCACCCCGCTGTACCGGCTGTACCTGCTGACGGACCTGCCGGGCATCACGGCCAGCGGCAAGCTGTACGACTCCGCGCTCGGCCTGGTCCTCATCCACGTGGCGTTCCAGTCCGGGTTCTGCGCGTTCGTGCTGAGCAACTACATGCGCTCGCTGCCGCACGAGCTGACGGAGGCCGCCCTGGTCGACGGTGCCTCGGTGTGGCGGCTGTACTGGCAGATCACGCTGCCGCTGTGCAAGCCGGCGATGGCGGCCCTGGCGACCCTGCTGTCGATCTGGATCTACAACGACTTCTTCTGGGCGCTGGTGCTGATCTCGACGGGCCAGAACATGCCGATCACCTCGGCCCTGAACAACCTCTCCGGACAGTACTTCACCGACCCCAACCTGGTGGCCGCCGGCTCCCTGCTGACCGCGATCCCGACCCTGATCGTCTACTTCGCGCTCCAGCGCCAGTTCGTCAGCGGTCTGACCCTGGGCTCCAACAAGGGCTGATCCGTTCGCACGTGAAAGGGAACGAAGAAAACACAGTGAAGCGCACCCTGTCCGTCCCCGGCCTCGCCTACGGCGGCGACTACAACCCCGAGCAGTGGC
Source organism: Streptomyces barringtoniae (assembly GCF_020819595.1). Lineage (GTDB taxonomy): Bacteria > Actinomycetota > Actinomycetes > Streptomycetales > Streptomycetaceae > Streptomyces > Streptomyces barringtoniae. The sequence goes on along the minus strand of NZ_JAJHNP010000005.1, from coordinate 162,830 downwards.
CCGAGGAGGTGTGGGCCGAGGACATGCGCCTGATGCGCGAGGCCGGGGTGAACCTGGTCAGCGTCGGCATCTTCTCCTGGGCGCTGCTGGAGCCGGCCGAGGGCGAGTACGACTTCTCGCACCTGGACAAGGTCCTCGGCCTGCTGCACGAGAACGGCATCGCCGCCGACCTGGCCACGCCCACGGCGGCGCCTCCGGCGTGGTTCTTCCGCGGCCACCCGGAGGCGCTGCCGGTCGACCGCGACGGCCGCGCCCTCTCCTACGGCAGCCGGCAGACCTTCTGCCCGTCCTCCCCCGCCTACCGCGAGGCCGCGCTGCGCATCGCGGGCGCGCTCGCCGAGCGGTACGCGGACCACCCCTCGTTGCGCATGTGGCACGTGCACAACGAGTACGGCTGCCACAACGCGGCCTGCTACTGCGACACCAGCGCGGCCGCGTTCCGCCGCTGGCTCAGGGCCCGCTACGGCGACGACCTGGCGGCGCTCAACGAGGCCTGGGGCACGCGGTTCTGGAGCCAGTGGTACGGCGACTGGGCGGAGATCCTGCCGCCGCGCGCCACCGGCGCCGTACCCAACCCGACGCACCAGCTGGACTGGCGCCGGTTCTGCTCCGACGAGCTGCTGTCGCTCTGCACGGCGGAACGGGACGTGCTGCGGGCGGCGGCGCCGTCTATCCCGGCCACCACCAACTTCATGGTGATGGCCAACTTCGACGCGCTCGACTACTGGCGCTGGGCGCCGCAGCTGGACATCGTCTCCAACGACCACTACCTGATGTCCACGGACCGCGAGTCCGAGATCGACATCGCGCTGAGCGGCGACCTCACCCGCTCCCTGGCGGGCGGTCCGTGGCTGCTGATGGAGCACTCCACCGGCGCGGTGAACTGGCAGCCCGTCAACCGCGCGAAGAAGCCCGGAGAGTTGCGCCGCAACGCCCTCGCACACGTGGCGCGCGGCGCGGACGGCATCGCGTACTTCCAGTGGCGGCAGTCGAAGGCGGGTGCGGAGCAGTGGCACTCGGCGATGGTGCCGCACGCCGGCACCGACAGCCGGATCTGGCGGGACGTGGTGCGGCTGGGCTCGGACCTGCGGGCGTTGGCGGAGGTACGCGGCAGCGCCTCGCCCGCCGAGGTGGCGATCGTCTGGGACTGGGACGCCCGCTGGGCCCTGGAACTGCCCTCGCAGCCGAGCGGGGAGCTGCGCCATGCGGACCTCGTCCGGGCCTGGTACGAGCCGCTGTGGCGGTCGGGCGTGCCCGTGGACTTCGTACGGCCGCGGGCGGACCTGTCCGCCTACCGCCTGGTCCTGGCCCCCAGCCTGTACCTGGTCGACGACGAGGGCGCGGCGAACCTGTCGGCGTTCGCCGAGCGCGGCGGCACCCTCGCCGTGGGCTTCCACAGCGGGGCCGTGGACGAGAACTGCCATGTGCGCCTGGGCGGTTACCCGGGCGCCTTCCGCGAGGTGCTCGGCGTCCGCTCGGACGAACCGTTCCCGCTGCTGCCCGGTGAGCAGGTCGCGCTCTCCGGTGCGGTGCCGGACGGGGCCGCGGGCACGCTGTGGTCGGAGCGGCTGCGGCTGGAGGGCGCCGAGGCGGTCGCGTCGTACGCCGACGGCCCCCTGACCGGCGTCCCCGCGGTGACCCGCCGCGCCCACGGCACGGGCACCGGCTGGTACCTGGCCACGCTCCCGGACCCGGCCACCCTGGCCGCGCTGCTGGACCGCGTCCGGGGCGAGGCGGGCGTGGAGCCGGTGCGTACGGCCCCGCCGGGCGTCGAGGTGGTCCGCCGCCGCGGCCCGGAGGCGGACTACCTGTTCGTCATCGACCATGCCGGGCAGGGCGCGGAGGTGCCGGTCGCACCGGGCGCGACGGAACTCCTCACCGGCAAGGAGCTGCACGACTCGGTGACGGTCGCTCCGGGCGAGGTCGCCGTCGTACGGGAACCGCGGCGGCCTTCACCCTGACTCCGCTTCCGTGAGCAGGTCCGCCAGGTGGTCGGCGAGGGCGATGAGCCGATCCCGCCGCGCCCCCTGGCGGGCCCTGCGGAATCCATGCCGACGGCCGTGGAACGCGGCCTGAACGGCGTGCAGTTGGGCCCAGCGCCGGACCCGCTCACGATCGAGTCCGGCGGCCTCGGCGAAGACGTCGAGAGCGCGCCGCACGGCCTTCGGCAGATCGCCGGACGTGGCCCGGTTCGCCGCGTAGGCCTTCAGGAGCGTGCCCCCGTCGTACGCCGGATCGCCCGCGTATCCCTTGGGGTCGACGGCGAGCCACGGCTCGCGGTCGGCGCGCAGGATGTTGCGGGCGTGCAGGTCACCGTGGACGAGGGTGTCCGGCTGGCTCCGGCCCAGCTCGCGTACGGTCGCCACGGCGGCGTCCACCACGCGGCGCGGCAGCCGGTGCGGCAGCGACACCTCGTCCGTGCGCAGCTGCTCCTCCCAGGCCCCGGACCGCTCCCGCAGCCGGGGCAGAGCGGGCGGGGCGGGCACCGCGAGGCGGCGGTTGATCCGCCCGGCGACCGCGAGGAGTTCGTCGCCGTCCGCCGCCTGTGCCAAGGTCGTGGCGTGGGCGCGCTCCAGCAGCAGCGCGAACCGTTCGTCGTCCCGCGCGTGCAGCCGGACGGCTCCCCGGCCGCGCCAGACCGCGAAGGCGTCCGGCTCGTGCACGTTGCCGGGGTGCGGGAACGACACCTTCAGCACGGCGGCGTCCGCGCTCGTCACCCGGCGCACCGGGACGATCAGGCCGACGCCCCCGTGCAGGACGTCGCCGTCGGGCAGGCATTCCCAGCGCCGCAGCAGGTCGTCCACGATCCCGGGCAACGCGGCGAGCCAGGCCCTGCCGGACTCTCCCTCGCGTTCGACGGTGCTGCGCACGAACGCCTGCGGCGGTTCGATCATCGGCGGCTGCTCCCTGGCCGGCGCGGTGATCGCCCTGACCACCGGGCGATCCGGTGCCCGAACACGACCAGGGGTGGTGCCGGACTGCTCCGACACCACCCCTGACCCACGACTCTCGCAAGTCGGGACGACAGGATTTGAACCTGCGACCCCTTGACCCCCAGTCAAGTGCGCTACCAAGCTGCGCCACGTCCCGTTGCGCTCACTCGCGGTGTCCCGCGTGATCGCGCGAACAGCACTTTACCCCACCTTCGGGGGTGGGCCGAAGAGGGCCGGGGGTGAGCCGGGGACAATCGGTTGCATGACGAACGCGGGCGCATCGGATGCCAGGGACCGGGACCCGGAGGGGCGGGCGCGCAGTGCGCGGCCCCGGGACGGACTCGGCCGGCCGTTGCCCTACGGCACGGAGGGCGTCCCCCGGCAGCCGGAGGGGGTCGTGCGGCGGCCGCAGGAGACGGTCGCCGAGGCGCAGGCGCTGCTGGACGCCGGGAAGCCGTTCCACGCGCACGAGGTGTTCGAGGACGCCTGGAAGTCGGGGCCCGAGGAGGAGCGCTCGCTGTGGCGGGGGCTCGCCCAGCTGGCGGTGGGCCTCACCCACGCGGCGCGCGGGAACGCCGTCGGCGGGGCCCGGCTGCTGCGGCGGGGCGCGGGTGCGCTCGCGGAATGGGAGACCGAGCAGGGCGAGGACCGGCCGTACGGGATCGATCTCGCCGGGCTCACCCGGTGGGCGCGGGAGCTGGCGGGGCGGGTGGAGAGCGGGGCCCGGGAGCGGCCGGTGGACGCCGGGGAGGAGGCGCCCCGGCTCCTTTCCTGACAGGCCCGTCTCCCACTGTCAGTGGCATGCGGCAGACTCGGGGCGTGCGAAAGATTCATGTCATCGGTATCGGCGCGGGCGACCCCGACCAGCTGACCCTGCAGGCGGTCAAGGCGCTGCGGAGCACGGACGTGTTCTTCCTGCTCGACAAGGGCGAGGTGAAGAGCGATCTCACCCAGCTCCGCCGGGACATGCTGGACGCGCATCTGCCCGAGGGGTCGTACCGGTTGGTGGAGGCCCGTGACCCGGAGCGGGACCGGAAGGCGGGCGGGTCGGCGTACTCGCCGGCGGTGGAGGACTGGCGCAGCGCCCGCGCCGGGATCTACGAGCGGCTGATAGCCGAGGAGCTGGGCGAGGACGGCACCGGCGCCTTCCTGGTGTGGGGCGATCCGGCGTTGTACGACAGCACGCTCGGGATTCTGCAGGAGGTGCTGGAGCGCGGCGCGGTCGCGTTCGAGTACGACGTGATACCCGGCATCAGCAGCGTCTCCGCCCTGGTCGCCCGGCACCGCACGGGCCTGAACCGGGTGGCCCGGCCGGTGCAGATCACCACCGGGCGGCGGCTGGCCGAGGGGTTCCCCGAGGGCGTGGACGACGTCGTCGTGATGCTGGACGCGCACCAGGCCTTCCGGAAGTACGCCGAGGAGGACATCGACATCTACTGGGGCGCGTACCTCGGCACTCCGGACGAGCTCCTGGCTTCCGGACCGATCGCCGAGACCGGTCCGCGCATCGAGCGGATGCGGGCCGAGGCACGTGAGCGCAAGGGCTGGATCATGGACACGTATCTGCTGCGCAGAAACCCCGGCGACCAGTAGCTGCGCCGGACCCCGGCCGGGGAAACGGTGGCAGGGGTTCGAAAACCGGGTGAGCCGGACGCCGGGCGCCGGTCATACTCGGGCCATGTCCGGCTCTCCCGTCCGTTTCCGCGATCCGCGCAGTACGGAGTACGACTTCCTGGACTCGATCCTGGTCCGCTGCCCGCGCTGCGACCGCATCGCCCGCGTCCAGCGGCAGCCGCACCCCGGAGGGCGACTGCTCTTCGCGCCCCGGCGACTGGTCTGCCGGTCGTGCGGTCTGTCCCGGACCTGGACGGGCCGGGGCGTCGGCTTGTGGGCGGGGTCGAGGGGACCCGCCGAGGATCCCTACTTCGGTGCCCGCCTGTGGCTCCAGCGGGAGACCCGACACGGCTGGCTGTGGGCCTACGACCTGCGACACCTCGATCTGATCCGGCGTCATACCGGCGCCGCGCTGCGCGAGCGCGCCGACTGGTACGACACCGGGCAGAAGATGACCCTGGTGGCCAGGCTGCCGGCCTGGGTCAAGTCCGCCAAGAACCGGGACGAGGTGCTGCGCGCCGTCGACCGGATCCGGGCGTCGGTCCTCACGCCGGGCTGAACCCGAGCCACTCCAGTACGCCCGCCACATCGGGGACCGCCGCCACGCCCTGCGGGAGCGGGGGGCGCCGCACGACGACCACGGGCAGGCCGAGTTCCCGCGCCGCCGTCAGTTTCGCGGCCGTGGCCTGCCCGCCGCTGTCCTTGGTCACCAGCACCTCGATGCGGTGGGCGCTCAGCAGCTCCGTCTCGTCGGCGACGGTGAACGGGCCGCGGGCGAGGACCAGTTCGGTGTCCGGCGGCATGGGCGGCTCGGGCGGGTCGACCGACCGTACGACGAAGCGCAGGTCCGTCAGGTGGGCGAATGCGGCGAGGCCCAGGCGTCCGGTGCTCAGGAAGACGCGGCGGCCGAGGCCGGGCAGCACTTCGGCGGCCCCTGCCAGGGACGGGACGTCGTACCAGCGGTCGCCTCGGCCCGGCCGCCAACCGGGGCGGCGCAGGACTACCGAGGGAACTTCCGTGGCCGCCGCCGCGTGCGCCGCGTTGGCCGTGATCGCCTCGGCGAAGGGGTGGGTGGCGTCGACCAGGGCGTCCACATGCTGCGCGCGCAGCCAGTCGGCCAGGCCCTGCGCACCGCCGAAGCCGCCGATCCGTACCTCGCCCGCCACCGCTCCCGGCCGCGCGACTCGGCCGGCGAGCGACGTGGTCACCCGGACGCCGGTGCGGGCGGCGAGGTCGGCGGCGAGGCGACGGGCCTCGGTGGTGCCGCCGAGGATCAGGACGTGCGCGGGCATAGGGGTGAGGGTACGAGGTGGTACCGGACGGTCCGCCGGGCGGGTCGCTACGGTCTTCGGTCATGGAGGTCATGGAGGTCATGGAGGTCATGGATTCCGTGCGTGCCGTGCTGATCGATATCGACGGTGTTCTCACCGTCTCCTGGAAACCGCTGCCGGGCGCGGTGGAGGCCCTGCGCGCGATCCGCGCTGCGGGGCTCGGCGTGGTGCTGGTGACCAACACGACGTCCCGTACCCGGGCGTCGATCGCCGAGACGCTGAGCGGCGCCGGTTTCGACGTGCGTGCCGAGGACGTCCTCACCGCGCCCGCCGTCACCGCCGCCCACCTCGCCGAACACTTCCCCGGCGCCCGCTGCGCGCTGGTCAACAGCGGGGACGTCGCGGAGGACCTGGGCGATGTCACCCTGGTGGACGACGATCCCGAGGTGGTCGTGTTCGGCGGTGCCGGGCCGGAGCTGGACTACGCCACGCTCAACCGGGCGTTCGGGTTTCTCCAGCGGGGTGCGCGGCTGGTCGCCATGCACCGGAACCTGTACTGGCGGACCGACGCCGGGCTGCAGCTGGACTCCGGTGCCTTTCTGCTCGGGCTGGAGAAGGCCGCGCACACAGAGGCGGAGGTCACGGGCAAGCCGTCCCGGGCGTTCTTCGAGGCGGCGCTGGCCCGGCTGGGGGTGGACGCCGAACACGCGCTGATGGTGGGGGACGACGTGGAGTCGGACGTGCTCGCGGCGCAACGGGCCGGGCTCACCGGGGTGCTGGTGCGGACGGGGAAGTTCCAGCAGGAGACGCTGGAAGGCGCGAGCGGTACACCGGACCACGTGCTGGACTCTTTCGCGGACCTCCCGGCGCTGCTGGGGCTAGCGCAGTAGCAGTTGCACTCCGCCCACGATCGTCGCCGCGATCACGAGTTGTTCGAAGAGTCGCTGGTTGATCCTGTTCACAGCCCACTTGCCGAACAACGCACCGGGCACGACGAACACCGCGAGCGCCGCGTCAAGGAGCAGCGAGCGCCCGTCGATCAGGCCGAGGCCCGCGCTGAACGGCACCTTGGAGACGTTCACGATGAGGAAGAAGAAGGCGGAGGTACCGAGGAAGCCCAGCTTCCGGAAGCCGGCGGACAGCAGGTACATCGACATCACCGGGCCGCCCGCGTTGGCGACCATCGTGGTGAACCCGCCGAGCACGCCGTAGGAGCGGGCTTTGGCGCGGCCCGCGCGTGAGGTGACCTGCTCCGGTGCCTGCCCGGCGTCCGCCGTGCGCCGCCGCCACACCGTCACCCCCGCCATCAGCAGCAGGATCGCGCCGATCGAGGTCCGTACGATCCCGTCGTCGGCCCACATCAGGAACAGCGTGCCGACCACCACGCCGGCCGCGACGGCCGGGAACAGCCGCCACAGGGTGGGCCAGTGGGCGTGCCGCCGGTAGGTGAGGACGGCGAGCACGTCACCGGCGATCAGGACGGGCAGCAGGACCCCGGTGGAGGCGCGGGCGGGCAGGACCGCGGCGAAGATCGCGAGGCTGACCGTGTTGGCCCCGCTCACCGCGGTCTTGGAGAAGCCGACGAGCAGGGCCGCGAAGGCGAGCGCCGCGAACCCCCAGCCGGACATGTGCCAGAGCGTCATCGTGTTCATGCGGGGACCGATGCTATGTCCGGACAAGCCTCCGGCGTAAGGACCGTCTCGCCAGTTGACCCCCGCCGTGCCCCCGCCGTACTCCCACCGCGCCCCTCACCACGGCCTCTTCCGCCCGCTATGACTGTTCCGCGTACTGCGCCCGGAGTTCCCGCTTCAGCACCTTCATGCTGGGCCCGAGCGGCATCGCGTCCGTGAACTCCACGCGCCGCGGGTACTTGTGCCGGCCGAGGTACTCCTTCGACCACTCGGTGATCCCGGCGGCGTCGGGCGCGGTGCCCGGTGCCGGTACGACGACGGCGCAGACCTCCTCGCCGTGCAGTTCGTCGGGCAGGCCGATGACCGCGACCTGGGCGATGCCGGGGTGCCGCATCAGCACCTCCTCGACCTCCCTCGGGTACACGTTGTAGCCGCCGCGGATGATGACGTCCTTCTTGCGGTCGACGATCCGCAGGAAGCCCTGGTCGTCCTTGGTGCCCAGGTCGCCGGTGCGGAACCAGCCGTCGACCAGGGCCTCGGCGGTGGCCTCGGGCCGGCCGAGGTAGCCGGAGAAGACGTTGTGGCCGCGGATGACGACCTCGCCGAGCTCCCCGGGCGGCAGCAGCTCGACGCGGCCCTCCACCTCGGCGCGGGCGATCTCCACGTCGATGCCCCACAGCGGGTGGCCGATGGTGCCGGCCCGGGTGCCGAACACGGGCTGGTTGACGGTGGCCGTCGGCGAGGTCTCCGACAGACCGTACCCCTCGTAGATCTTCGCGCCGAACGCCTCCTCGAACCGCTCCAGTACGGCCACCGGGAGCGAGGCCCCACCGGAGACGCACACGCGCAGGGCGGGCAGCGCGCCGGCGTCCGAGGCGGCCGCGGCGAGGGCCACGAACATGGTCGGCACGCCATGGAAGGTGTTGACCCCCTCCTTGACCATCAGTTCGATGGCGCGGGCCGCGTCGAAGCGGGGCAGCAGCACGAGCGTGGCCCCCGCCCGCCAGGTGGAGTTGAGCGACACCGTCTGCCCGAAGGCGTGGAACAGCGGCAGCGCGCCGAGGGCGATGTCGTCGGCGCGGATGTCGTTGGCGTCGAAGGCGTTGACGGTCGCGTTCATCACGAGGTTGAAGTGGCTGAGCACGGCGCCCTTCGGCACGCCGGTCGTCCCGCTCGTGTAGAAGATCACCGCCGGGTCGTCGGCGGCGCGGGTGACGTACGACGGCAGCGGCTCGGCGGCGGCGGCGAGTTTGTCGGACTCCTCACCCAGGACGACCACTTGGACGCCGGTGGCCTCGGCGGCGGCCCGGCCGGTCGCCGCCTGGGCCGGGTGCACGAGCAGCAGCGTCGCCCCGCTGTCCCTGAGCACGTGCTCGACCTCGCCGGCCGACAGCAGCAGGTGGACGGGGACGACCACTCCGCCCGCCGCGGCGATCGCGTAGTAGGCGACCGGGAACTCGGCGGTGTTGGGGGCCATCAGCGCCACCCGGTCACCCGGTCGTACGCCGAGCGCGGTGAGCGCGCCCGCCCGGGCCAGGGCCCTGCGCCACACCTCGGCGAAGGACAGCCGCAGGTCCCCCTCGACCAGCGCGGTCTTGTCGGGGCGACGCCGGGCGTTCTCGGCGGGGATGGCGGCGACGGACAGGGTTGCCATGGAGTTCTGCTCCGTTTCCCAGCTACGGCTCGACTGACCAGATCCCCCCGTTGGAAGCGCGCTAGTGCCGCTCGACCAGCACCGCGCTCCCCTGCCCCACGCCCACGCACATGGTCGCGAGTCCCCGTTCGGCGCCCGTGCGCCGCATCCGGTGCAGGAGCGTCGTCAGGATGCGGGCGCCCGAGCAGCCGAGGGGGTGGCCGAGGGCGATGGCGCCGCCGGTGGGGTTGACCAGGCCGGGGTCGATGCCCAGCTGGTCGACGCAGGCGAGGGCCTGCGCGGCGAACGCCTCGTTGAACTCGGCCTCCTGGAGGTCGGCGATGTCCCAGCCGGCCCGGGCGAGCGCCTTGCGGGTGGCGGGGACCGGGCCGATGCCCATGACGTCGGGGTGGACCCCGGCGGAGGCGCCGGCGACGTACCGGCCGAGGGATTCCAGGCCCAGTTCGTTCAGGGCCTCCTCGCTGACCAGGAGCAGCCCGGCGGCGCCGTCGTTCATCGGCGAGGCGTTGCCCGCGGTGACCGTGCCGCCCTGCCGGAAGACCGGCTTCAGCCTCGACAGCTTCTCCAGCGAGGTGTCCTCGCGGACGCACTCGTCCTGTTCGACCACGATGCCGTCCGGCCGCTCCACGGGCAGGAGTTCGTCGTCGAAGTGCCCGTTCTTGCGTGCGGCGGCGGCGAGCTGGTGGCTGCGCAGGGCGAACTCGTCCTGCCGGTCGCGGGAGATGCCGTACCGCTCGGCGACCTCCTCGGCGGTCTCCCCCATGGACAGCAGGCCGTGCAGTTCCTTCATCGCCGGGTTGACCAGGCGCCAGCCGAGCCGGGTGTCGTGGGTCTCGATGCGGTGCGGCAGGGCCTCGTCCGGGCGTGGCAGCACGAAGGGGGCGCGGCTCATGGACTCCGAGCCGCCCGCGATCACGATGTCGGCCTCTCCGGCGGCGACGGTCCGGGCGGCGGCGGTGACCGCTTCGAGGCCGGAGGCGCACAGCCGGTTGACGGTGGCGCCGGGCACGGACTCGGGCAGCCCGGCGAGCAGGGCGGCCATGCGGGCGACGTTGCGGTTGTCCTCGCCGGCCTGGTTGGCCGCGCCCCAGTAGACGTCGTCGATCCGGGCCGGGTCGAGGGCGGGTACGTCGGCCACCAGGCGGCGGATCACGGTCGCCGCCAGGTCGTCGGGGCGGATGGAGGACAGGGCTCCACGCAGCTTGCCGATGGGGGTGCGGCGGGCGGCCGCGAAGTGGACGGGACGCACGGCTTCGACTCCTGACCTACGACCGATCGACGGCACTGTCGATCGGCGGACCACACGGGGACACTTAATTAGCACTGCTAGTTTTAGACTATAGACCGCCGACCGGCTCCCTGGGAAGATCCCCCCGTAGCTTCACCGCGTCACCCGGAGGAGACATGCCCCACGTCCGTGAGCACACGGTGGACGGCACCCACGGCCCGCTCGCCGTACGTGAGTGGCCGCACCCGGCACCGCGATACCTGGCCCTGGTGGTGCACGGATACGGCGAGCACGCGGGCCGGTACGACGAGCTGGCCGCCGTGCTGACCGGGCACGGGGCGGCCGTGTACGGGCCCGATCACGCCGGCCACGGCAGGTCGGCCGGGGAGCGGGTGCTGATCGAGGACTTCGAGGACGTGGTCACCGATGTGCACGCGGTGGCGGACCTCGCCCGGGCCGCGCACCCCGGCCTGCCGACGGTCCTGGTAGGCCACTCCATGGGCGGGCTGATCTGCGCCCGCTACGCCCAGCGGTACGGCGCCGAGCTGAGCGCGCTGGTCCTGTCCGGGCCGGTGATCGGCGGCTGGGAGCTGCCCGGGCGGCTGCTGGCCCTGCCGGAGATCCCGGACACCCCGGTGAGCCCGGCCGCGCTCTCCCGGGACCCTGCCGTCGGCGCCGCCTACGCGGCCGATCCGCTGGTGTGGCACGGGCCGATGAAGCGGCCGACGGTGGAGGCCTTCGCACGCACTCTGGAGACCGTCGACCGGGGCGGTGACATCGGCGCGCTGCCGATGCTGTGGCTGCACGGGGACGACGACCGCCTGGTGCCGCTGCCCGGCAGCCGGACCGGCGTGGAGCGGCTGGCCGGCTCACAGCTGACCGAGCGGATCTTCGCCGGAGCGCGGCACGAGGTGTTCCACGAGACGGACAGGAAGGAGGCCTTCGCCGAGGTGATCCGCTTCCTGGACCGGTCACTGCCCCGCTGATCAGGCCTGTTTGCTCACCCGGGCGCTGGGCACCCGCCCTTTCGGACACGACCCGTACGCAAGCGACGAAAGGGGACGGAGACACCATGACGGTGATGAGGAGCACGCTGCCCGAGGAGGCGCTCGGCGTCACCGGGACCGCCCTGCAGGACACCCTGGTGGACCTGCTCGGTCTGTCGCTGATCGGGAAGCAGGCGCACTGGAACATCGTGGGCCCGCGGTTCCGGTCGATCCACCTCCAGCTCGACGAGGTGGTGGCGACGGCCCGTGCCCACTCCGACACGGTCGCCGAGCGCGCCGCCGCCCTGGGCGTGCCCCCGGACGGCCGGCCCGAGACCGTCGCCGCGACCTTCGCGCTGCCCGGCACCAAGGACGGCTGGCTGCGCGACACCGAGGTCGTGGAGCTGATGGTGTCGGCGCTCGAAGCGGTCGTCGGCCGGCTGCGCGAACGGATCGCGGCGACGGCGGAGCCCGACCCCGTCACGCAGGACCTGCTGATCTCCGTCACCGCCGACCTGGAGAAGCAGCGCTGGATGTTCCAGGCCGAGAACCACCCGCGCGAGACCGCCCCCAGCTAGCACGACACCCCGCTCGGAAGGGAAGAGCCATGGCCGACTCCCTCGAACTCGAAGCGCTGTGGGAGGACTTCCACCGCCTGGTGAACATGACCTCGGCGGAGCTCGCGGCCTGGCTGCGGGTCCGGGACGCCGACGAGGAGACCGAGCCGCTGCCCGAAGAGGCGGGCACGGACACCGGACAGCATGTCCTCGCCATCCTCCAGAAGCGCCGGACCGATCTCACCGACGACGACGTCCGCGTGATGCACCAGGTCGTCGACACGGTCGGGGACCTGGTCGACATGGAGGACGAGCCGGAGCCGGAGACGGCGCCGGAGGACACCCGCCGCCGGCACCGGCTGATGACACTGGGCCACGACCCGCTCAAGCCGTAGCCATGAACCGCGACGAGAAGGTCCTGCGCGAGCTGCTGTCCGCCCACGGGCAGACCTACGCCGACGAGGCGGGCATCAAGCTGAAGGACACCCCTCAGCCGCTGTACCGGCTGCTCGTGCTGTCCCTGCTGCTCAGCGCCCGGATCCGCGCCTCGGTCGCGGTGGCGGCCGCGCAGGCCCTGCACGAGGACCACCTCGACAGCCCGCGCCGCATGGCCGACGCGGACTGGAAGCAGCGGGTGGACGCGCTCGGCCGCGGCGGCTACCGGCGCTACGACGAGCGTACCGCAACCCAACTCGGCGACGGCGCCCAGCTGTTGCTGGACCGCTGGTCCGGCGACCTGCGCCGGCTGCACGAGGCGGCGCACGGCGGCACCGGGGAGCTCAGGGAACTGCTCCAGGAGGAGCCGGGCATCGGCCCGGCCGGCGCCGACATCTTCCTGCGCGAGGCCCAGCGGGTCTGGCACGAGATCGAGCCCTACCTGGACGACAAGGCGCTCTCCGGGGCGCAGCGGCTCGGCCTGCCGAAGGACCCGGACAAGCTGACGGAGCTCGCCGGGAACACCGAACCGGCCGTACTGGCGGTCGCGTTGGTGCGGGCCGCGCTCGACAAGGAGGTGGCCGAGGACTGTCTGCGCCGCGCCGGATGATCGTGTCAGACTGCTGCTCGCATCCCGGCGGGAGTGAAGGAGCAGCACGTGACGGGGACCGAGCCGGCCGCGCAGCACATCGACACCACACGGCCGCATCCGGCCAGGGTGTACGACTGGTTCCTCGGCGGCAAGGACAACTACCCCGTCGACGAGCGGCTCGGCCGGCAGATCGCGGCCGTGGACGGGGGCGGCGCACCGCGGGCCGCCCGCGCCAACCGGGCGTTCATGCACCGGACCACGCGCGCGCTCGCCGAGACCGGCATCCGCCAGTTCCTGGACATCGGCACCGGCATACCGACCGAGCCGAACCTGCACCAGATCGCCCAGTCGGTGGCGCCGGACGCGCGGGTGGTCTACGTCGACAACGACCCGATCGTGCTGGCCCACGCGGGTGCGCTGCTGCGCGGCACCCCCGAGGGTGTGACGGAGTACGCGCAGGCCGACGCCCGCGATCCGCGCGCCGTTCTCGAACAGGCCGCCCACGTCCTGGACTTCGGCCGTCCGGTGGCCCTGTCGCTGATCGCGCTGCTGCACTTCGTCGCCGACGAGGACGGCGCGCACGAGATGGTGTCGACGCTGGTCGAGGAGCTGGCGCCGGGCAGTTGTCTGGTGCTGTCGATGATGACGGCCGACTTCGAGCCGGAGAACGTCCAGAAGGGCATCGCCGCGTACGCCGCGGGCGGAGTGACCCTGGTCGCCCGGTCCCGGGACGAGGTGGCCGCGTTCTTCAAGGGCCTCGACCTGCTGGAACCGGGCGTCGTGCCGGTCGACGCCTGGCGCTGCGAACGGGCCGCGGACGGCGCGGGGCCGGTCTCGCTGTACGGCGGAGTCGGGATCCTCCGCTGACCGGCACCGCCCGGGTCGCGCACACCGCTACAGGGTGATCCCCAGCACGTGGGCGATGGTGCGCAGCACTCCGTTGTCGTTGTTGGACGGGGCGAGGTGGCGGGCCCTGCCGACGACCTCCGGGTGGGCGCCCGCCATCGCGAAGGACCACTCGGCGGCGTCGAGCATCTCCAGGTCGTTGAGGTAGTCGCCGAAGACCATGGTCCGCGCGGGCGTGATGCCGAGCGCCCGCTGGAGACCGCGCAGCGCGGTGCCCTTGTTGGCGGTGCGGTTCATCACGTCCACCCAGTGCTCGCCGGAGACGACGACCTGGTGGGTGGCGGTGAACTCCGCGAGGGCCGGGGCGGTGGAGTGCTCGGCGGACCCGAAGTCGAACAGCGCGACCTTGATCACGTCGTCGTCGACCGCGGTGACGTCCTCGACGATCCGGTGCACGGCGTAGTACTTGCGTACCTCCGCCAGGAACGCCTCGTCGGTCCGCTCGACGTACGCCGCCCGCTTGCCGCACACCACGGCGCCGGCGTCCACGCCGTCCGCGACCAGCCGCCGTACCGTACGGGCCACCCCGGCGGCGACGGCCCTGTCCATCGTGTCGGAGCTGAGCTCCACGCCGTCGCGGACCACGTACGTGCCGTTCTCCGCGATGAACACCATGCCCTCGGCGACCTGGGCGAACTGCTCGGCCAGCGTGGCGTACTGGCGGCCGCTCGCGGGGCTGAACAGCACGCCCCGCCGGCGCAGCTCGGCGAGCATCGGCCACAGCCCGTCGGGGATCCGCTTGGCGTCGTCCAGCAGCGTGCCGTCCATGTCGGTGACGATCAGCCGGATGTCGGCGGGGCCCGCGGGCAGGCCGGGGGTGTCGAGGAGGGGCGTGGGCGTGGCGGGCATGTCCTGCTTCCGGTCGGGGACGGCGTACCGGTCCAGTGTTCCTCATGGGCCGGGACGTCCCGGAGCCGCCCCGAACCGCTCACGGTGCGCGTTTCCCGGGACAGCGCGATCACCGGGCGGCACAATGACGACGGAGGACCGAGAACCGGAGAAGGGCGGCGACGTGACCGAGGGCCACTCCCCGACGGCCGGGCCGGAGAGGCTGAACACCTCCGTGGCGCACAACGCCCGGGTGTGGAACTACTGGATCGGCGGCAAGGACAACTACGAGGTCGACCAGCGGGTCGGTGAGCACGTCGCAGGGATGTTCCCGGTGATCCGGGCGGTGGCCCGCGCGGACCGGGAGTTCCTGGCCCGGGCGGTACGGTTCGTGACCGCCGAGCGCGGGATGCGGCAGTTCCTGGACGTGGGCACCGGCCTGCCGACCGTCGACAACACCCACGAGATCGCGCAGCGGATCGCCCCCGAGTCACGGGTCGTGTACGTCGACAACGACCCCATCGTGCTCGTGCACGCCCGCTCGCTGCTCACCAGCTCCCCCGAGGGCGTCACCGACTACATCGACGCCGATGTGCGCGACCCGGACGGCATCCTGCTGCGCGCCGCCGAGACCCTGGACCTGACCCGGCCGGTCGCGCTGATGATGCTGGGCATCCTGAACTTCGTCCTGGACACCGGCGAGGCCCGGGACATCGTGCGGCGGCTCATGGCGGCGCTGCCCTCGGGCAGCCACCTGGTGCTCACCCACCCGACCTACGACAGTGACGTGGGCGGCGAGGGCAACCGGGCCGCGATGGAGTTCTGGAACGCCAACGCCACCCCGCCGATCACCGCCCGCAGCCGCGCCGAGATCACCGGCTTCCTCGACGGACTGGAGGTGCTCGAGCCGGGTCTGGTGCCCTGCTCGCAGTGGCGCGCAGGGGCGGAATCCGCTGCCCCTGTGCCGCAGTTCGGTGCCGTGGCCGTGAAACCCTGACGCCGGCACGGGCGGACCGACGCCGAGAAGGACGCCGACGGGACCGACGCCGAGGAGGGCGTATGGCCGAGGAGGACGTATGACCACCCTTGCCGACCCCGTGCCCGGCGGGCGTCCGGAGGATCTGCGCCGGGTCGCGGGACTCACCGCCGAGCTGGCCGGGCGGGGCGTGCGCGGGATCGTGCTGGCCTATGTGGACACCGCGGGTGTCTGCCGGGTGAAGACGATCCCGACGGCGCGGCTGGAGGCGGCCGTGTCCTGGGGTGTCGGCATGTCGCCGGTGTTCGACACCTTCCTGGCCGGCGACTCGATCGTCGCCACCGACGTCCTCGGCTCCCCCGACGGTGACCTCAGGCTCTACCCGGACCTGGACCGGCTGGTGGAACTGGCCGGGCAGCCCGGCTGGGCGTGGGCGCCGGTGGACCGGATCACCCAGGAGGGAGAGCGCCACCCCGGCTGTGCCCGAACCTTTCTGCGCCGGATCGTCACCGACGCCGCCGAGCGGCACGGCCTCGCCTTCAAGGCGGCGATCGAGGTCGAGTGGGCGGTGGGGCTCGGTTCGGCACCTCCCGGGGAGTTCGTGCCGGCGGTGTCGGGACCGGCGTACGGGGCGATCCGGCAGGTCGAGCTGGGCGACTACAGCGCCGATCTGCTGGCCGCGTTCGACGCCCAGGGCGTGCCCGTCGACCAGCTCCATCCCGAGTACGCGGCCGGGCAGTTCGAGGTGTCGGTGGGAGCGCTGGACCCGGTGGCGGCGGCCGACCGCAGCGTGCTGGTCCGGCAGACGATCCGGGCGGTCGCACAGCGGCACGGACTCAGGGTGTCGTTCGCGCCCGCGGTGTCCGCCGAGGGCGTCGGCAACGGCGGCCATGTCCACCTGTCCTGCTGGCGCGAGGGTGTGAACCTGCACGCGGGCGGGGAGCGCCGCTACGGCATGACACCCGAGGCGGAGTCCTTCGCGGCCGGGATCCTGGCCCGCCTGCCCGCGCTGACGGCGGTCACCGCGCCGAGCCCCGCCAGCTATCTGCGGCTCAAACCGTCCCAGTGGGCGGGGGTCTTCACCGCCTGGGGCCGGGAGACCCGCGAGACCGCGCTGCGCGTGATCACCGGCTCGGCGGGCCGCCGGGAGCAGGAGGCCAACCTGGAGGTGAAACCGGTCGACCTGGCCGCCAACCCCTATCTCGCCCTCGGCTGTGTCATCGCCGCGGGCCTGGACGGGATCGACTCGTCCCTGGGCCTCCCCGAGGAGATCACGGGCGACCCGGCCCGGTACGGCCCGGACGAGGCGGCGGCTCTCGGCGTACGGCGGCTGCCCGAGTCGCTGCCCCAGGCCGCCCGGGAGTTCCGGGCCGACGAGGTGCTGCGGGCGGCGCTGGGCCCGGTGCTCGCGGACGCGGTGACCGCCGTACGGCTCGGTGAGGCGGCGGCCGTCGACGGCCTGGACGACGCGCGGGTGGCGGCGGCCTACCGCTGGGTGTACTGACCATGGCCACGCCGGGACCGGTCCACGAAGCCCTGGCCGAGCTGGAGCTGGTGGACCACCACTGCCACGGCGCCGTGACGGCCGGCCTCGCGCCCGAGGAGTTCGCCTCGCTGCTGACCGAGGGCGGGGCCTGGCCCGGCGTCTCGCCCTTCGACACCCCGGCCGGCGTGGCCGTACGCCGCCACTGCGCGCCCCTGCTGGACCTGCCCCGGCACGCGCCGCCGGCCGACTATGCGGCCCGCCGCGCGGAACTGGGCCCGCAGGAGGTCAACCGCCGCTTCCTGCGGGCCGCGGGAGCCGGGGTGTTCCTCGTGGACACCGGCTACGCCCCGCACCCGCTCACCACCCCGGCCGAGCTGGCGGAGGCCTCCGGCGCCGCCGCGTTCGAGGTCGTCCGCCTGGAGCAGGTGGCGGAGGCGGTGGCCGCGGGGGGCGTCGAGCCGGGCGAGTACGCGGCCCGCTTCCGTGCCGCCGCCGAGGACGCCGTACGCCGGCCGGGCGTGGTGGCGGTGAAGTCGGTGGCCGCCTACCGCACCGGCTTCGCCCTGGACCCGCTGCGCCCGGCGGACAGCGAGGTGACCGAGGCGGCCCGGCGCTGGCTCGCGGACGGCGGCCGGCTCACCGATCCGGTCCTGGTGCGGCACCTGCTGTGGACCGCCGTGGACCTCGGCCTGCCGCTGCAGCTGCACACCGGCTTCGGCGACGCCGACCTGCGACTGCACCACGCCGATCCGGCCCTGCTGACCGACTGGCTGCGGCTGACGTCCGGCACGGTCCCGGTGCTGCTGCTGCACTGCTGGCCGTACCACCGCCAGGCCGCCTACCTCGCCGCGGTGTTCGAGCAGGTGTACCTGGACGTGGGGCTCGCCCTGCACCACACGGGCCCGGCCCGCTGCCGGGCGGTGCTGGAGGAGGCGCTGGAGATCACCCCGTTCCGGAAACTGCTGTACAGCTCCGACGCCTACGGGGTGGCCGAATTCCACCACCTTGGCGCCCTGTGTTTCCGGCAGGGGCTCGCCGGTCTGCTCCAGGCCCGCGTCGACGCCGACGAGTT
The DNA here is from genome assembly GCF_020819595.1 of Streptomyces barringtoniae. Classification (GTDB taxonomy): domain Bacteria; phylum Actinomycetota; class Actinomycetes; order Streptomycetales; family Streptomycetaceae; genus Streptomyces; species Streptomyces barringtoniae. Next base: position 144,661 of record NZ_JAJHNP010000005.1, on the reverse strand, counting down.
GAGCCTGCCCGACGCCCTGCGGATCGCGGCCTGGACCGGCCGCGACAACGCCCTGCGCCTCTACGGACCGCCCGTATCCGACCCGGCCCGCGATCCCAGCGGACGCCCCACCCGGAAAGTATGATCAAGCAATGTCTGACATGACCGAGACGACGCCCGGCTGGCTGAGCAGCGACGAGCTGGAAATGGCCAGGGCCCGGATGCCGATCCTGTACGTCGAGGCCGTGCCCGTGCGCGTGGACGACAGCGGCGAAGTCACCAGCATCGGTGTGCTGCTGCGGATCGGCCCGGACGGGACGGTCAGCCGGACCCTCGTGTCCGGCCGTGTCCTGCACCACGAGCGGGTCCGCGACGCCCTGCTGCGCCACCTGGAGAAGGACCTCGGCCCGGTGGCGCTGCCCCGCGTCCCCCCGTCCCTGCAGCCGTTCATGGTGGCGGAGTACTTCCCCACGGCGGGCATCACGCCCTACCACGACCCGCGCCAGCACGCGGTGTCCCTCGCCTACATCGTCCCGGTCACCGGCGACTGCCGCCCCCGGCAGGACGCGCTGGACCTCGTCTGGTTCAGCCCGCAGGAGGCCGCCTCCCCGGCGGTGCAGAGCGAGATGCCGGGCGGGCATGGGGTACTGCTGAAGCAGGCGCTCGCGCACGTGGGTCTGAGCTTCTGACGCCGGCGGCCGCCTGACCTGCCTGCCTATCAGGCCGGTCAGGCCGCCGACCAGGGGTTTCCCCGACGCGTTCAGGTTGCGTTCAGGTCCGCGGCGGCCCGTGGCAACAGCTGCACCAGAAGCCCCAAAACAATGGCAAAGGCATCTGGGACAAGGTCAGTTGTGCGTGCGAAGGTGCGGACCATGAGCACAGAGCACGTCCTGGACGACCGCCCCCGCGGGCACGTACGCGCGCGCATACGTGAGAGCGCGAACAAGGTGCCGGAGGTCACCGTCTACTTCTGGATCATCAAGGTCCTCACCACCGGCATGGGCGAGACCGCCTCCGACTTCCTCGCCCACCTGCTGGGCCCGATCCCCGCGGTCGGCCTCGGCGGCCTCGCCTTCGCCGCCTCGCTCCTGCTCCAGTTCGCCGTCCGCCGCTACGTGGCCTGGATCTACTGGACGGCGATCGTCATGGTCAGCGTGTTCGGCACGATGGCCGCGGACGTGCTCCACGTCGGCCTCGGCGTCCCGTACACCCTGTCCACCCCGCTGTTCATGATCGCCCTGGCCGCCGTCTTCGCCCTGTGGTACGCGTCCGAGCGCACCCTGTCGATCCACTCCATCCGCACCCGGCGCCGCGAGCTCTTCTACTGGGCGGCCGTCCTCGCCACGTTCGCCCTCGGCACCGCGGCAGGCGACCTCACCGCGACGATCGGCCTCGGCTACCTGGGCTCGGTCGCCCTGTTCGCCGTGGCGATCTGCGTGCCGGCCTTCGCCCACCGCGCCGGCCTGCTGGGCGCCGTGACCGCGTTCTGGACGGCGTACGTCATCACCCGCCCGCTCGGCGCCTCCCTCGCCGACTGGATGGCCCTGCCCGGCACCCGGGGCGGCCTGGGCTGGGGGCTGGGCCCTGTGACGCTGTCCTGGACGGTGGCCATCCTCGGGCTGGTCGGCTACCTCGCCGTGTCACGCCAGGACGTCCGAACCGCCTGAAGCCACCCGCAGCACGCGAAGGGGCCTCGCTCGGCAGCGCCGGCGAGGCCCTTTCCCTGTCGTTCCGGCCGCCGTCATACCGCCATGCCAGGGCGCCGATGCCACAATCGAAGTGATGCTGCCGTCCCGCATGGACCGGGGTCGTGTCAGGAGGCCGGAATGGCGGGAGACAAGGCAGGGAGACAGCCGAGCCAGCCGTACCTCCCCGACCTTCACATACGTCTTCGCTCCGAGCTGGGCCGGATCGACGAGCAGCTGCGTGCCCTGCTGTCCTCCATGGACCGGCTGCAGGGCCTGCTGGACGCGGTGGTGGCCATCAGCCGTGAGGTGGAACTGCCGGCGGTGCTGCACCGTATCGTGACGACCGCCATGAACCTGGTCGGCGCCCGCTACGGCGCCCTGGGCGTGCTCGACGAGTCCGGGGAACAGCTGAAGCAGTTCATCGCGGCAGGAGTGTCCGAGCGGGAACGCGAGGCTCTGACCAGGGCCGGACTGCCCCGTGGTCTGGGCGTCCTCGGCCACCTCATCCACAACCCCGCCCCCCTGCGGATCGACGACATCCAGGGCCATCCCGCCTCCGCCGGATTCCCGGCCGACCACCCGCACATGCACACCCTGCTCGGCGTCGCCATCACCGTGCGCGGCGAGATCTACGGCGACCTGTACCTCTCCGAGCGGATCGACGGACAGGCCTTCGACGTGCACGACGAGAACGTCGTCATCGCCCTGGCCGGCGCCGCAGGCATCGCGATCGAGAACGTCCGCCTCTTCGAACAGATTCGCCTCGGAGCCGAGCAGTTCCAGCGGCTTCTGCTGCCCACCCTGCCCGACTTGCGGCCCTTCACCGCCGCCGCCATCTACCGGCCCGCCGCCGAGCCGAGTCAGCTCGGCGGGGACTGGTACGACGCCATCCCCATGCCCGGCAACGTCGTGGCGATCGTCATCGGCGACGTCGTCGGCCACGATCTGCAGGCCGCGGCCGCCATGGCCGCCACCCGCAACATGCTGCGCGCTCTCGTGTTCGACCAGAGAAGCCCGCCCGGCGCGGTCCTCGCCCAGCTCGACCGGACGCTGGAGATGATCACGAACAATCGCGTCACGACCACCACCCTGGCCCGCATCGAACCGGAGGGATCGGGCTGGCGACTGCGCTGGAGCACCGCGGGTCACGTTCCGCCGCTGCTGATCACCCGTGAGCACAGCGTGGTCTATCTGCTCGCCGAGCCAGGACTGCCGCTCGGCGTCGACACCGAGCAGCCCCGCCCGGACCACACCCGCCTCCTGCCCCCGGAGGCCACCGTCGTCTTCTACACCGACGGGCTGATCGAGCACCCCAGCCACCCCATCGACGAGAGTCTGAGCGAACTCGCCGGTCTCGCCGCGCTCCATGCCGCCCTCCCCCTGCCGGAGTTCGTCCAGGCACTGGCCGACCAGCACCTCAGCGACGGTCACGACGACATGGCCATCCTCGCCCTGCGCACCCCATCCGCCTGACCCCTTCGGGGCACCCCGCTCGGTGCCGCTCACCGGCGGGTCGGCCTGCCGTGGAGGATCCGGGGGATCCGGCGCATGATGGTCTTCGGGGCGATGTCAAGCCGGAGGTCGCCCGATGTCTGTCGCGCGGCGTCAAGGGGTCCGGCACGGTGCTGCGGACTTCCTGGGGATCTGTGTCATCGCCGCGCTGTACTACGGCTCGGCCAGGCTGGGGCTGCTCCAGCAGCTGGTGCGCGGACAGGTCACCCCCTTGTGGCCGCCGAGCGGTATCGCGGTGGCGAGCCTGCTCCTGCGCGGCCCGCGGGTCTGGCCGGGTATCGCGCTCGGCGCGTTCCTGGTCAACATCTCGCTGGGGCCGTCGCTCCCGGCCGTGCTCGCCATCGCGGCAGGGAACACCCTCGCGCCCCTGTGCTCCTACGTTCTGCTCCGCCGTACGGGCTTCCGCGAGGACCTGGACCGGCTGCGGGACGCGCTCGCACTGATCTTCCTCGGCGCGTTCACCGGGATGCTGGTCAGCGCGACGACGGGCAGCGGAACCCTGGTCCTCGCCGGGGTACTGAACACCGGCGACTTCTGGCCGACGTGGTCGGTCTGGTGGACCGGCGACGCGATGGGCGTCCTGGTGGTCACACCGGTCCTGCTGGTCCTGCGACGGGTACGCCGGCCGGGGAACGCCCGGCCGTCCCGGTGGGCGGAGGGTCTGCTGCTCGCGGCGGCCACGGCCTGCGCCGGATTCCTCATGACCAGCCACGCGCCCCTGCTGTTCCTCGGCTTCCCGCTGCTGATCTGGGCGGCCTTCCGCTTCCAGCTGGCCGGGGCCGCGCCCTGCGCGCTGGCCGTGTCGACCTTCGCGATCATCGCCGGTGCCCAGAGATCGGGCCCGTTCGCCGGTCATGACCTGCTCACCAAGATGATCACCCTGCAGGCCTTCAACGGTTCTGCCGCGCTGACCGCGCTCCTGCTCGCGGCGGTCATCAGCGAGCGGGCGCAGACCCAGCGGGAGATCGCGCGGGCCTGCGCGCAGCTCGCCGGCATGGCGGCCAAGATCGCCACCGGCAACCACCACCCGATGGTCCCCGACGCGGAGCGCGAGACGGAGCCGGCAGACCCGCAGACACCACAAAGGCCGTCCCCTCATCCCTGAGAAGACGGCCTCCGACCGGCAGAAAAGCTGGTCGGGACGACAGGATTTGAACCTGCGACCCCTTGACCCCCAGTCAAGTGCGCTACCAAGCTGCGCCACGTCCCGGTGCCGTTTGACCTGGGGTTTCCCCGGTCGAAACGCGCAGGGAAACAATACCGCACTCGGCTCGGTGGTCGCGCACCGATTTCCCGGTTGACCTCAAGCTTGCTTGAGGTTGCACGATCGTGAATATGACGATCACAGCGGACGAAAACCGCACGTACGGCTACGAAGACCTGCCGGGCCTGATGAGTCTGATGACCGGCGACGAGAAGCACGGGCCGGCGGCCACCTCCACCCTCGACGTGCTGTGGGTGCTCTACGACCGGGTGCTCCGGGTGACGCCGGAGCGGCTGGAGGATCCGCTCCGGGACCGGTTCCTGCTGAGCAAGGGGCACGGTCCCATGGCGTACTACGCCGTGCTGGCCGCGAAGGGATTCGTGCCGGTGGACTGGCTGCCCGGGTTCGGGTCGTACGACTCCCCGCTCGGGCATCACCCGGACCGGGTGCTGGTGCCGGGTGCCGAGATCGGCAGCGGCTCGCTCGGACACGGGCTGCCGATCGCGGTGGGCAGCGCGCTGGGGCTGCGGGCTCAGGGGCTGCACGATCCGGCGGTCTGGGTGCTGATCGGCGACGCCGAGCTGGACGAGGGCAGCAACCACGAGGCGATCGCCTTCGCCGGGCCCGCCGGACTGGAGCGGCTGCACACGGTCGTGGTCGACAACTCCTCCGCCAGCCACGCCCTGCCCGGCGGGATCGCCGCCCGGTTCGAGGCGGCGGGCTGGTCGGCGGTGACCGTCGACGGACGCGATCACGAAGCGCTGTACGCCGCGTTCACCGCGCCGCATCCCGGACGGCCGCACGTGGTCGTGGCCCGCGTCGAGCCGAAGAACCTCTGACTTTCACCGCTCCTTGGAAAGGGCTCAGCTTCATGGACACCATGCGTGACCGTTTCGCCCCCGTCGTCTCCCGGCTGCTGGAGGAGGACCCGCGCGTCGCGGTGGTCCTCGCCGAGATCGGCAAGGACGGCTTCCGCGAGGCGATGGCCCGGCATCCCGACCGGGTCGTCAACGTCGGCATCCGCGAGCAGTTGCTGGTCGGAACGGCGGCGGGGCTGGCGCTGACCGGGCTGCGCCCCGTGGTGCACACCTTCGCCAGCTTCCTCGTGGAACGGCCGTTCGAGCAGGTCAAGCTGGATCTCGGGCACCAGGACACCGGGGCGGTGCTGGTCAGCGCGGCCGCCTCGTTCGACTGGCCGGCCGGCGGCTACACGCACATGGCGCCGGGCGATGTGGCGCTGCTCGACACGCTGGACGGCTGGACCGTGCATGTGCCCGGGCACCCCGACGAGGCCGAGACACTGCTGCGCCACGCGGTCGCCGCGGGGGACGACAAGGTGTACGTACGACTGTCCGTGCAGGCCAACCGGCAGGGGCAGCTGATCGACGGCAAGCACCTCGTCACCGTCCGGGAGGGCCGCCGGGGTGTGGTCCTCGCCGTGGGGCCGATGCTGGACTCGGTCCTCGCCGCCACGGAGGGCCTGGATGTGACCGTCCTGTACGCGACGACCGTACGGCCCTTCGACGCGGCCGGCCTGCGCCGGGCCACGGAGGCGGCCGGCACCGATGTCGTCCTGGTCGAGCCGTACCTCGCGGGCACCTCGACGACCGTGGTGAGTGAGGCCCTCGCGGACGTGCCCCACCGGGTCCTGGGTCTCGGCGTCGGACGCCGCGAGCTGCGCCGCTACGGGACGGTTGAGGAGCACGTGGCCGCGCACGGGCTGGACCCGGTGGCCTTGCGCGAGCGGATCGGGCGGTTCACGGCGCCCACCCACCGGGCCGGTTGAGCGCCGTACGCGGCTGCGGGTGCGTCGGGGCTGGTCGCGCCCGCGCGGCGGAGCCGCTTGATTGATACAGCCCCGCGCCCCTAGGGGGTTGCAGTCGCCGCACCTGCATGCGCACCGGCACCCCGCCAGCGCGGGCAAGCGACCCAGCCCCCGGCCGGCACCAGCTCAGGGCACCTGCACAGGCCCAGCGCTCAGCGCGCGGGGGCGTCCGCCCGGACCAGGTTCCGTATCGCCGGAACCACGAGCAGGGCCACGGCCACCGCCAGGCTGGCCCCGGCGGAGATCAGCAGGACATGCCCGGTGCCGAGCGCACCGGCCGCCGGGCCCGCCAGGGCCTGGCCGACCGGCATCATGGCGAGGGAGCCGGCCACGTCGTAGGCGTGGATGCGGTTGAGGACGTCCGGCGGGACCTGGGTCTGCACGCTGGTCGCCCACATCACGCCCCAGAACGACATCCCGGCGCCCGCCACGGCCGCTCCCGTCGCCATCGCCGGCACGCCGAGGCCCGCGCCGACGGCCGCGGGGAAGCCGAAGAAGGCGAACAGGGAGAGCGCGCCGGCGCGGAGCATGCGGCGGGGCCGCAGCCGGAGGGCGAGCAGTCCGCCGACGACCGTGCCTGCGCCGAGGGCCGAGTTGACCAGGCCGTAGGCGCGTGGGCCGTGCCGCTGGACGACCTCCGTGGCGACGAGGGGGACGGTCGGGCCCCAGACGGCGATCATGTACAGGCACCAGACGGCGATCACCCCCCACAGCCAGGTCCGGGATCTGAACTCCCGCCAGCCCTGGACCAGATCGGCCCGGAAGGCACGCATCCCGCGGCCGGTGGCGGCACCGGCGCCCCCGGGGAGCGGGGGCAGCCGGAGCAGCAACAGGCACAGGGCGCTCGTCGCGTACGTGGCGGCGTGCGCGGCGAACACCCCGCCGGGCGAGGCGAAGCCGACCAGGAACCCGGCGACGGCAGGGCCGGCGAGCTGGGCGGCGGACTCGGCGATGCGGACCGCGCCGTTGGCGCCCTGGATGTCGGCAGCCAGCCGGGGCACCGTACTGGCCACGCCCGGCTGGAACACCGCGCCCGCCACGCCGTTGGCGAAACCGATCGCGCAGATCTGCCACAGCACCACATGCCCGGCGAAGAACAGGCCCGCGGCGAGGGACTGGGTGACGAGCCGGACGAGGTCGGCGCCGATCATCAGCCTGCGGGTGCTGAACCGGTCGGCGATGACCCCGCCGAAGACGACGAGACCGGCGAACGCCGCCGCCGTCGAGGCCATGGCGAGGCCGACCGCGCCCGCGCCGTACCCGTGTTCCAGCAGGCCCGCGGCGAGGGCCACGGGCAGCATGGTGTCGCCGAGGCGGGCGACGGCCCGGGCCACGAAGAACAGGGCGAAGTCCCGTGACCAGACGGCCCGCCCGCCGGCCTCGGCCCCACCCGCCCCGCGCGTGCCGACATCGTGCCGTGAGTCCGTTCCCGTCATCGCGGATGCTCCCTCCCCGTCGCCCCCTGCGGTGCCGCGCCCCTCTGCGCCGCGCGGGATCATGCCACGCCCGGCTCGCGCCCACTGGGAATTTTCACTCCGCGGGCGGCAGCCCCAACTCGGGGTGGGCGTCGAGGAGTCGGGGCGGTGCGGCTTGGCGCCAGGAGTCGGCGAGGACGGCCCGCAGCTCGTCCTCGTCCTCCAGTGCGGCGAGTCTCGCTCTGACCCAGGCGAACTGGGCCTCGTGGTCGGCGATCCAGAACTTGTCCGGCTCGGCCAGCACCAGTTCGTCGCGCTCCTCCTTGGGGCAGCGCACGGCGATGGACGTCTCGTCCTCGGGCAGGGTCGCGAACATCTTCCCGGCCACCCGGAACGTGGGCATGCTCCAGGCGATCTTCTCCGTGGTGTCCGGCAGGGACAGGGCGATACGGCGTACGTCTTCGGCATCCGGCATGCAACGCACCGTAGCGCCTGCCACTGACAGTCACCCGGTGGGCGGCTCCAGCCGCTTGTAGTACAGCGTCGTCGGCCGCAGTTCGCCCGCGGGACTCTCCGCGTAGTCGGGGATGAGGCCGGCCCGGGTCCAGCCGGCCGAGCGGTAGAGGTGCTCGGCGGGGCTGCCGGTCTCGGTGTCGAGGTGGAGCAGGGTGATGCCGGCGGCCGCGGCGGCGGACTCGGCGGTGGCGAGGAGGAGGCGGCCGAGGCCCTGTCCGCGCGCGGAGCGGTGCACCATCAGTTTCACCAGTTCCGCGCGGTGGCGGCTGTTCGGCTTGTCGGGGTAGGCCAGGCTCACGGTGCCGATCGGCCGGCCGGTGCCGTCGAGTGCCGCCCAGACGGCGAGCCGGCCCGCCGCCGTCGCCTCGGCCCGCTCCCGCCACCAGGCGGTGGCCTCCTCGTGCGTGAGCGCCGCGAGGAAGCCGACCGAGGCGCCGCCGGACACGGTGTCGGTCAGCAGTGCCGCCAACTCCCCCGAGCGCCGCCGTACTTGCGCGGCGTTCCAGTGCTCCACCCTCACGGCCGCACCACCGCCAGCACATACCGTGCCTCGACGGGGCCGGCGCAGCGGAACCGGGTCGGGCCGAAGACGCGCATCCGCAGGCAGTCTCCGGGGTCCAGGTGATGGACCTGCTCCCCGTCGGTCACCTCCAGGGCGCCGTCGAGCACCCACAGATGCTGTTCCAGGCCGGTCACGGGCGGTCGGTCGTAGGCGATGTCGGCGCCCGGCGCGAGCCGGCCCTCGACCAGTTCGCCGCGGAGCCCGGCGTGCGGCGGGGACACGGACCGCCGCACGAACCCGGAGCCGCGGTCCTCCCAGACCTGCTGGTCGGCGGCCCGGACCAGCGGCGCGGGTGCCGCCTCGACCTCGCTGAGCAGCTGGGACATGGTGCGGCCGTAGACATGGCAGAGCCGGTTCAGCAGGGCGGCGGTGGGGCTGATCTCCGCCCGTTCGGCGCGCGACAGGGTGGACCGGCTCACCCCGCTGCGCTCGGCCAGCTCCCCCAGGGACCAGCCGTGCTCGGCGCGCAGCTCGGCGAGGCGGGCACCGAGCCGGGCGTCGACGGGGTCCGGGGCCGATGCGACATCATCCTGTTTCACATCAGGGATGCTATCCCATATCTGAAACGGCGTGCGCCACGCGTGCACCGCGCTGCCTCTCTCCCACGTGCCTTCCTCATTCCCGCCCGCCGAACGCCGCCAGCGTCCGCTCGAGCATCGGCAGCGCCCGCACCACCCGGCGGGAGCGGATCAGCAGGTCCCAGGCGGGCTCGAACTTCTTCCAGCCGCCCGCGTAGGCCAGGTGCCGCAGCCGTTCCTGCCGGCCCGGCTGGGCCGCCGAGCCGCGCCAGATGCTGGACCAGCGGTAGAAGTCGCGGTAGGCCCGCCAGTAGCCGTCCTCCAGCTGACGCGGTGTCATGCCCTTGGGCCGGTAGACGACATGGCGGGTGTCGTAGAGGTCCCAGTCGCGGTGCATGATGCGCCCTTCGGACTCCAGTTGCTGCCACAGCCCCGTCGACGGGTACGGCGTCATGATGTGGAAGGTCGCCGTCTCGATGCCCTGCTCCACGGCCCAGTCCACGGTGCGGTCGAAGACGTCGGGGCCGTCCTGGTCGAGCCCGAAGACGAAGCTGGCGTTGACCATCACCCCGGCCTCGTGCAGGCGCCGTACCGCGGCCGCGTAGTCGGTGCCGATGTTCTGGTTCTTGCGCCGTTCGGCGAGGTTCGCGTCGTTGACCGTCTCGAAGCCGACGAACAGACTGCGCAGCCCCGCCTCCACCGCCCGCTCCAGCAGGCCGGGCCCGAGCACCGAGTTGACCGTGCCCGCCGCCTGCCACAGCCGGCCCATCCCCCGCATCCCGTCGAACAGGGCTTCGGCGAAGCGCCGGTTGCCCAGCAGGTGGTCGTCGAGGAAGTAGAGGTGGCGGCCGGGCAGGCGGTCGATCTCGGCGAGGGCGTCGTCGACGGCCTGGGTGTAGAAGGACCTGCCGCCCTCGAAGAACGCGTCCTTGTAGCAGAAGTCGCAGTGGTGGGGGCAGCCACGGGACACCACGATCGAGTTGGGCACCAGGTAGAGGTCTCGCTTGATCAGGTCGCGGCGCACCGGCGGCAGTCCGGCGAGGGTGCGCCGGGTGGAGTCGTAGCGGCGGGCCGGTGCGCCGTCGCGGAAGTCCTTCAGGAACAGCGGCCAGGTGTCCTCGCCGGGCCCGGTGAAGATCGTGTCGGCGTGGGCGGCGGCCTCCTCGGGCAGCGAGGTGACGTGCAGACCGCCCATGGCGACATGGACGCCCCGGCCCCGGAAGTGGTCGGCTATCTCGTAGCTGCGCCGGGCCGAGGTGATGTACGGCTGCACCACCAGGAGGTCGGGGGTGTCCAGGGCCGCCGGGTCGATGCGCTCCACGTGTTCGTCGTAGAGCGTGACCTCGTCGTCCGGGTCGAGGTAGCCGGCCAGGGTGGCCAGGCCCAGCGGCGGGAACAGCGAGTACTTGATGGGCCTGAACAGCGGACTGGTCGCTTCGGTCAGAGCCGGGAGGATCATCGTCACACGCATGACCTCCCAGACTGCGTGCGGCCGATGGCCGGTTCCCTACCCCCCGGCCGCCTCCCGCAGCGCGTCCAGCACCGGGCGGATCAGTGGGTGCCCCTCGGCACCGCGGCGTACGGCGGCGAAGACGCGGCGGGTCGGAGCCACGCCGTCGACAGGGCGTACGACGACGCCGGTGAGGTCCATGCCGTTCAGCGCGGAGCGCGGTACGAGGGCCACGCCGGCGTCGGCCGAGGCGAGCGCGACGACCGCGCGGAAGTCGTCGGAGGAGTGCTCCAGACGGGGCTGGAAGCCCGCGCTCTCGCAGGCCAGGACGACCACGTCGTGGCAGGGATTGCCGGGGTACGGACCGATCCAGGGGTCCTTGGCCAGTTCGGCGAGGGGGACCTCGGCGGCGTCCGCGAGACGGTGGCCGACGGGTACGACGGCGTCGAACGGCTCGGCGTAGAGCGAGACGTGGGTGAGCCGGGGGTCGTCGGCGGCCGGGGCGCCCCGGTACTCGACGGCGACCGCCACGTCGACCTGCCGGTCCAGGACCATGGGCAGGCTGGCGTCGCCCTCGGCGTCCTGGACGCGGATGCGGATGCCGGGCGCGGTGTCCGCGAGCCGGGCCACGGCCGGGGCCACGACCTGGGCGATGCCGGTCGCGAAGGCCGCCACGGTCACCGTGCCCGCCTCGCCCGAGCCGTAGGCGGCCAGCTCCGCCTCGGCCCGCTCCAGCTGGGCGAGGACCGCGTTGGTGTGGTTGAGCAGGATCTCGCCGGCCGCGGTGAGCCGTACGCCCTTGGCGCTGCGCTCGACCAGGCGGTGGCCGGTCTCCTGCTCCAGGGCCGTGAGCTGCTGGGACACGGCCGAGGGGGTGAGGTAGAGGGCGGCGGCCGCCGCGGTGACCGTGCGGTGGTCGGCCACCGCACGGAGGATGTGGAGCCGCCGTGCCTCGATCATGCGGTCAATTATCGCAAGGCGTCCGCCCTGCTCAGGCCTCCAGCTCGGCGCGCGCGGCGACGAAGGCGTCCACCGCGCGGTTGACGTCCCCGGTGGAGTGTGCGGCGGACAGCTGGACGCGGATGCGGGCCTGGCCCTGCGGGACGACCGGGTAGGAGAAGCCGATCACGTACACGCCGCGCTCCAGCAGCAGCTCGGCCATGCGGCCCGCCTTCGTCGCGTCGCCGATCATCACGGGGGCGATGGCGTGCTCGCCGGGGAGGATGTCGAAGCCCTCCTCGGTCATGCGGCGGCGGAACAGGGCGGTGTTCTCGCCCAGCCGGACCCGCAGGTCGTCGGCGGACTCCAGCAGGTCGAGGACCTTCAGGGAGGCGGCGGCGATCACCGGGGCCAGGGTGTTGGAGAACAGGTACGGGCGCGAGCGCTGGCGCAGCAGGGCGACGATCTCGGCGCGGGCGGCGACATAACCGCCCGAGGCGCCGCCGAGGGCCTTGCCGAGGGTGCCGGTGACGATGTCGACGCGGTCCATGACGCCGTGCAGCTCGGGGGTGCCGCGGCCGGTCGGGCCGACGAAGCCGACGGCGTGCGAGTCGTCGACCATGACCATCGCGTCGTAGCGGTCGGCGAGGTCGCAGATCTCGCGCAGCGGGGCCACGTAGCCGTCCATCGAGAAGACGCCGTCGGTGACGATCAGCCGGCGCCGCGCGTCGGACGCCTCCTTCAGCTTCGCCTCCAGGTCGGCGAGGTCGCGGTTGGCGTAGCGGAAGCGGCGGGCCTTGGACAGGCGGATGCCGTCGATGATGGAGGCGTGGTTGAGGGCGTCGGAGATCACCGCGTCCTCCTCGCCGAGGAGGGTCTCGAAGACACCGCCGTTGGCGTCGAAGCAGGAGGAGTACAGGATCGTGTCCTCCTGGCCGAGGAACGCCGAGAGCCGGGCCTCCAGCTCCTTGTGCACCTCCTGGGTGCCGCAGATGAAGCGGACGGAGGCCATGCCGTAGCCCCAGCGGTCCAGGGCCTCGTGGGCGGCGGCGATCACCTCGGGGTGGTCGGCGAGGCCGAGGTAGTTGTTGGCGCAGAAGTTGAGGACCTCGCCGGGGCGGCCGCCGGCGGTGACGTTGACGGTCGCGGACTGCGGGGTGCCGATGACCCGCTCGGGCTTGTGCAGGCCGGCGGCGCGGATCTCGTCGAGGGTGGCACGCAGGTCGTCGCGGACGGAGTCGAACATGGGGGAGCTCTCCTGAAGGTGCTTGCGGATGACGGGAGTTACGCGGTCCAGTCGAGGATGACCTTGCCGCCCTTGCCGCTCGCGGCGTCGGCGAAGGCCGCCTCGAAGTCGCGGTAGCCGTAGCGGCCGGTGATCACGGGGGCCAGGTCCAGGCCGCCCTCCAGCAGTACCGACATCGCGTACCAGGTCTCGAACATCTCGCGGCCGTAGATGCCCTTGATGGTGATCATCGAGGTGACGATCCGGGCCCAGTCGACCGGGAACTCCTGGGCCGGCAGGCCGAGCATGGCGATACGGCCGCCGTGCGTCATGTTGGCGATCATGTCCCGCATGGCCTCGGGGCGGCCGGACATCTCCAGGCCGATGTCGAAGCCCTCGCGCAGGCCCAGCTCCCGCTGTCCGTCGGCGATGGTGGACTCGGCGACGTTCAGGGCGAGGCTCACCCCTATCTTGCGGGCCAGCTCCAGGCGCTCCTCGCTGACGTCGGTGACGACGACGTTGCGGGCGCCCGCGTGCCGGGCCACGGCGGCGGCCATCAGACCGATCGGCCCGGCGCCGGTGACCAGTACGTCCTCGCCGACCAGCGGGAAGGACAGCGCGGTGTGCACGGCGTTGCCGAACGGGTCGAAGATCGCCGCGATGTCGAGGTCGACGGGGACGCGGTGCACCCAGACGTTGCTCGCGGGCAGGGCGACGTACTCGGCGAAGGCACCGTCCCGGCCGACGCCGAGGCCGACGGTGGCGCGGCACAGATGGCGGCGGCCGGCCAGGCAGTTGCGGCACTTGCCGCACACCAGATGGCCCTCGCCGCTGACCCGGTCGCCGATGCGGATGTCGCTCACGTCCCGGCCGGTCTCGACGACCTGCCCGACGAACTCGTGCCCGACCACGAGCGGAGTGCTGATCGCCTGCTGCGCCCAGCCGTCCCAGGCCCGGATGTGCAGGTCGGTGCCGCAGATACCGGTCCGCATGACCTTGATCAGCACGTCACCCGGGCCGATCTCGGGCTCCGGAACGTCCGTCAGCCAGAGCCCGGGCTCCGCCTTCTCCTTGACCAGCGCCTTCACGCGTACGGCTCCTGTGGGTGAGATCCCGGACCTCGGGCATACCGAAGGAGCCCGCACCGGGTCAGAGGGGTGGAATCACCCTGCAATCTGCCGTATGCGCGGGCCGCGGGTCCATCGAGCTTTTCTTAACCGCCGCCTCAGCTTTCCTTCACACCCCAGGTGCCGGGCGGCGAAGGCACGACCTGGCCCGTCACAGGGGCAACCCGTCCTCGGCGCTCCGTTCGAGGCGTACGACGAGATCGGCGGCCAGCGCCTTGATGGTCTCCAGGCCCGATCGGCCCCAGGCCCGGGGCGCGGTGTCGGCCGCGCACACGGTGCCCAGCGCCATGCCGGAGCTGTCGATGAGCGGGGCGCCGAGATAGGAGCGCATGCCGTACTCGTCCACGACGGGGTTCCCGGCGAACCGCGGATAGTCGCGGACGTCCTCGAGCACCAGCGCCTTGCGGCGGACCACCACATGGGGGCAGAAGCCGTGCTCGCGCGGCAGGACCCGGCCGAGCTCCGGCCTGCTGCCGTCCTCCCTCGGCGGCGGGACGGCGGGGACGCACAGGCCCGCGAAGAACTGGTGGTCCTCGCCGACGAAGTTGACCATGGCGTACGGCGCGCCGGTGAGCCGGGCGAGATGGTCCGCGAAGGCGTCCAGCGCCGGATCGGGACGGCTCACCAGGCCGAGCAGGCGCAGTCGGTGGACGCGGGCGGGGGCCTCCTTGTCCTCGGGGGTGAGGAGCAGACCCCGGACCGGCCGGGGCGGCTCGTAGGTCATGACCGGGCTCCTGGCCGTACTGCTGGCCGGGCTGCGGCGCTGTGGGTGTACCTCATATAGGAACTCCGTTGGCGGTAGGGCGGTATCACATGTGGGCGCCATGGCTCGGCGCGGTCGCCGGGGCGTGGGCGAGGAGGTGGCGTACGAGGGTGAGCAGGGTCTGCACGCCGGAGCTGGAGATCCGGGCGTCGCAGCGGACGACGGGGATCCGGGGGTCGAGGTCGATGGCGGCACGCACCTCCTCGGGGTCGTAGCGGTAGCCGCCGTCGAACTCGTTGATGGCGACGATGAATCCGAGTCCGCGTTCCTCGAAGAAGTCGACGGCCGCGAAGCAGTCCTGGAGCCGGCGGGTGTCGGCGAGGATCACCGCGCCCAGCGCGCCCTCGGACAGCTCGTCCCACATGAACCAGAACCGCTCCTGTCCCGGCGTACCGAACAGGTACAGCACATGGTCCGGATCGAGGGTGATCCGGCCGAAGTCCATGGCCACCGTCGTCTCCATCTTGTTCTCGACGCCGTCGAGACTGTCCGTGCCGACACTGACCGTGGTGAGCAGCTCCTCCGTGCTGAGCGGCGCGATCTCGCTGACCGCGCCCACAAAGGTCGTCTTGCCGACCCCGAACCCGCCCGCCACCAGGATCTTCAGCGCGGTCGGGAACGGGTCAGAGCTGTCGTCGTAGTCCATCGAGCACTGCCTCCAGCAGAGACCGGTCAGTAGGTGTGTGGTGGAAGGCGGGGGGCTTGGTGGTCAGGGCCCCGCAGTCGACCAGGTCCGAGAGCAGCACCTTGGTGACCACCGCGGGCAGTTTCAGATGCGCGGCGACCTCGGCGACCGAGACGGGGGCCCGGCTCAGGTCGAGCGCCTGGGCGTGCTCGGGGCCGAGGTAGCCGAGCGGGGTGACGCCGGTGGCCATCACCTGCGACATCAGGTCCAGCGCGATGCTGGGCTCGGTTCGTCCGTTGCTGACCGTGAACGGGCGCACCAGCCGTCCGGCCGCGTCGTCCAGCCAGGGCCCGTCGCCGGCTGCGGCCACGCTCAAGGCCTCGTCGCCGTGGGTTCGACGGCGTGCTGCCGGGGTGCGGTCACCAGGTAGGGGCGGACGCTCTTGACGAGCATCGCCATCTCGTAGCCGAGCACAGCGGCGTCGGCCTCGCGGCCCGCGAGCACGGCCAGGCAGGTGCCGGAGCCGGCGGTGGTGACGAACAGCAGGGTCGAGTCCAGTTCGACGACGACCTGGCGGACGTCGCCGCCGTCGCCGAACCGGACGCCCGCACTGCGGCCGAGGGAGTACAGGCCGGAGGCGAGGGCCGCCATGTGGTCGGCACTGTCGATGTCGAGGCCGTGCACGGACTTCACCAGCCCGTCGCAGGACAGGAGCACCGCGCTGGTGGTATGCGGTACGCGCTGCACAAGGCCGCTCAGCAGCCAGTCGAGGTCGGATGCGTGGGCGGTCGGCGCATCGCTCGCCATGGTGGATCGACTCCTTGGGGTACGAAGGTCGTGGGAGCGCTGGGGGTTGGGGGTGCGTGGTCGTGGTGATGGGGGGGGTACGGTGCGGGCGTCAGCCGGCCGGGGCGCTCCCGTCGGGCCGGCCGGCACCGCGGGCACCGTCGGATGCGGGCGCGTGGGTGCGCCCCTGGGATATGGGGGCGGGGTTCGTGTGGTCGGAGCCCATGTGGTCCGAGCTCGGATGGTCTGAGCCCATGTGGTCGGGCTGCACGCTCGGTGGGTCGGTGAACCCCCGTACGGCAGACCAGAGGTGATGGGCCGTCACGGGGGAGGCATGAGCGGCGTCCGTGTGTGTGGAATCCGTGTGGAGCGCGTCCGTGCGGACCGGCTCCATGTGGGCCGACTCCATGTGGGCGGAGTCCATGTGCGCGGAGTCCATGTGTGCCGAGTCCAGGTGGCCGGTGTGCAGGTGCCCAGTGTCCAGGTGCCCGGTGTCCAGGTGCCCGGTGTCCAGGCGGCCGGTGTCCAGGCGGCCGGTGTCCAAGCGGGTGGGCTCCTGGTTCTCCAAGTGCTGCTGTGCCTCGGCGAGTCCGATCCCGCGTTGGAAGGCCGCCATCAGCCCCGGGTCGTGGCCGGGGACGGTGTCGCCGTCCTGGCGGGGGGCGGGGCCGCCGCGCAGTTGGGGGACGATGTGCTCCTGGGCCCGGCGGCGGGGCAGTTGGGGCTTGCTCATGGTGCCGCGCACGGTGTCGGTGCGCGGCGTGGGCAGGACGCCCGCGTGCGTCTCGACGGCCGCCCGGTCCCCGGCGTTGATGCCGGGCAGGGCCTCGGAGGGGTTGGGCCGGTCCTGCCGGGCACCCCGCACGGGAAGCGGCGCGAGGGCACCTCCGTTCCGCCCGCCGTCATCGCTGTCCGCACCACGCCGCGCGGCGCCGCTCTCGGCGCCCCGGCGCCCGCTCCCGCGCTGGGCGTGCCGCCGCCGCCCGGTCACCTGAGCCTGCCCGGCGCCGGTGCCGCCCTCGCCCCCGGGGGCCACGGCCCCTCCCCCGGCTACGGCCCCCGAGTCGGACGGCACCTCGGCCCCCGGCCCGGTACCGCCCCGCGCGGGACTCACGCCTCCGGCGCGCACTCCCGGCGCGGGCGCGGGGGCAGACGTAGTTGCAGGCGCCGGCGTGGTCCCCCGCACCTGCCCCGCCCCGTGCGCCCCCTGCGCCTGCCCGAGCCCGTGGCCCTGGGCCCGGACCTGGCCATGCCCACTGACCTGTCCCTGAAGCCCCACCTGCGGTGACGCACCGGTGTCCGCCGCATCCTGCGGCCGGTGTGCGCCCGCCCCGGCGGCCGTACCGGCGACCGCACCGCCCGCCCCGGGCGCCGTACCCAACAGCGTCTGCGGGACGACGAGTACGGCCTGGACACCGCCGTAGATGTTGGTCTGCAGCCGGACGTGGATGCCGTGCCGCCGGGCGAGCTGGGAGACGACGTAGAGGCCGATGCGGCCGTCGGCCAGCAGGCTGGCGACGTTGACCTGGTCGGGGTCGGCGAGCAGGGCGTTCATCCGGTTCTGCTCACCGACCGGCATGCCGAGCCCGCGGTCCTCGACCTCCACGGCGAGCCCGGAGGTGACGAGGTTGGCGCGCAGCAGCACCTGGGTGTGCGGGGCGGAGAACACCGAGGCGTTCTCGATGAGTTCGGCGAGCAGATGGATGACGTCGGCGACGGCGTGGCCGCGCAGTTCGCCGTCGATCGGCGGCACCAGTTTGACCCGGGAGTACTGCTCGACCTCGGCGATGGCGGAGCGCAGCACCTCGGTCATGCTGACCGGGTTGCTCCACTGGCGCCGGGAGACGGCGCCGCCGAGCACGGCGAGGTTCTCGGCGTGCCGCCGGATGCGGGTGGCCAGGTGGTCCACGTGGAAGAGGCCCTTGAGCAGTTCGGGGTCCTCGATCTCGTTCTCCAGGTCGTCGAGAATCGAGATCTCCCGGTGCACGAGGGACTGAAGCCGCCGCGCGAGGTTGACGAAGACCTCCAGCTTCTGCTCGCTGCCGGCGTGGCTGGAGAGCTGGGCGGCGCGCACGACGGCGGTGACGGCGCCGTCGTGCGCGCGGGCCAGATCGGCGGCGAGCAGTTCGAAGTCGTCGCCGTCCTCGGGCGGCCGGCGGCGCGGTGCGCGCTGCGGCGGGGCCTCCCCCTGGCGCAGCGCGTCGACCAGGGCGTGCAGGTCGGCCTCGCCACGTGCGGCGGTACGGCGCAGTGCGTCGACGCGGTCGGAGACCGAGCGGGCGGCCCGGTCGGCGGCCACGGCTGCGATGAGGATGCCGGCGACGGTCACGGCGACCGCTCCGGCGAGTACGGCCCAGAGCATGGGGCCGGTGCGGGCGCCGGTGGAGCGGATGCTGAAGAGGACCGCGGCGGTGGCGCTCAGTGCGACCGCGAGGGGCGGCAGCACCGCGAGCCGCATGAGCTGGGGCCGTATGTGCGTTTCGGGCAGTGCGGGAACGGGTCGGGCGACCGGTCTCCCGTGCCGGCCGCCCTCTCGGCGGTCGGCACGGGTGGCCGGTGCTCGCTGGTCAGACATCTGCGTCCTCGTACTGGTCCGTCGGGGCTGCCATCCGGCGACTGACAGTAGTCGCCTCCCCCTCATGTGCGGGGGGCAGTTGACAAAGTCCCGCAGGATTGGTCCCGCTCTGGTATGACGCCTCGTACGACAGACCGATTACCCAGTCATGTACGGGAATTGAACCCGAAAGACATCGATGCGACTCGTGCAGAATCGATCACGACGACGTGATCATCTTCTGGGCATTCCGTACGTCCGTTGGCCTGGCCCACCATGAGGCATCCAGGCAAATTGTTACGGAGAGTATCTGCTTTGGCCCCGACTCGGGGAGGCCGATCGTGGCCGTAAGGGCCCTGGCCACCGTCCTGTGCGTTGGTCGGTCGCGCGGGTCTCAGAGTGCCGTCAGGCAGAACTGCACGAGACCGGCGTCGACGTCCGGCGCACGCCGTGCGGCGCGGCGCAGAACCGCTCGGAGAACACGATGGAGCCGTCGGCGTCGGCCTTCGGGATGTGGTCCGCGTGTGTGGCCGCTCAGGTTGTACGTTCTCTCCGTATCCTTGCGCACGCCTCCAGGACGGTCGCAGGGGCTGACGGCTCCGCGGCGTCACCTCCGGGCGGGCGGCTCCGCCACGAACGCGCCGACCGAGCGCCAGGTGCGCCGCAGCTCCCCCGACACCCCGCGCCACCAGGCCTCCGCCGGGAGCTTGCCCGCCGGCTCGAAGGGCTCGCCCGGGCGGGGCAGGGCCACCGCCTGCCCGGCCTCCTCGGCCGCTTCCTTCGTCCACTCGCCCGGCTCGGCCCAGGGGTGCGGGGCGAGGTTGAAGGTGCCCCAGTGGATCGGCAGCAGCGCGCCGTGCGGTGCTCCGCCCTGCAGGTCGAGGTGGGCGCGCAGGCCCTCCTCGGGGGTCATGTGGATGTCGGGCCAGAACTCGCTGTACGCACCGATCTGGATCATCGTGGCGTCGAACGGCCCGTGCTCCGCGCCGATGTCCTTGAAGCCCTCGAAGTAGCCCGTGTCCCCGCTGTGGTAGATCCGGTGCTCCTCGCCGGCGACGGCCCAGGATGCCCACAGGGTGTGCTGGGTGTTGCGCAGGCCGCGGCCGCAGAAGTGCCGGGCGGGCGTCGCGGTGAGGGTGAGGCCGCCGACCCGCGTCGACTCGTGCCAGTCCAGCTCGCGCAGGCGGTCCGCGGAGACGCCCCAGTGCTCGAGGTGGGCGCCGACGCCGAGCGGCACGGCGAACACGGTGTCCGTGCCGGCCAGCGCCTTGATGGTGGGCAGGTCCAGGTGGTCGTAGTGGTCGTGCGAGATGACGACCACGTCGACCTCGCCGAGCCCGGCCAGCGGAAGCGGCACGGGGTGCAGCCGTCTGGGGCCGGCGAAGGGGAACGGGGAGCAGCGCTCGCCCCAGACGGGGTCGAACAGGACCCGGTGGCCGTCGAGCTCGGCGAGGACGCTGGAGTGGCCCATCCAGGTCAGCCGCAGTCCGGTGGCGGGCGGCTTGGCCAGGTCGGCGAAGGTGGTCGGATGCACCGGGACGGTGCCCTTCGGGGCGCGCAGGGGCCGGGTTTCCTTGTCGAGGAACACCTTCGCGAGGTCCAGCGTGGAGCCGGAGGGGCGGGTGCGTGCGGTGCCGCCCGGGTTCTGGAAGACGCCGTCCTTGAAGTGGGGGGAGCGGCGGATGCGTGCCAGGCGCTCACCGCCCGGTTCCGCGCCGAAGGCCGCGGGCCGCAGGGCGCGGAGCCGGGAGCTCGAGGAACGCAGTCCGGTCACGGTACCTCCCGGTGAAGTGGGTGAGGCTCCCCATTATGGTCGGCCCCTCCGACAGTCCGGCCCTCGCGGGGTACCCGTGCGGGCCCGGCGGCACGCTACTGAACCCCTGTTCAGCACATTGACAGGGTGCGGACCGGGTCCGGATACTGACTCACTATTCAGTAGAGCTCTGTCCCGGCGCCCTTCGCCGACCACCGTCCGCGGCCGCCCTGGAGGCACCATGTCCGACCTCCCCACCGAGCAGCTCGTCATCTCGCGGAGCCTGTGATGGCCGACGCCGCAGACCGTCTCCGCACGGGCGGGGAAGCCCTGGTACGGGCCCTGCGAGCACACGGCGTGACGCGGGTCTTCGGCATCCCGGGAACCCACAACCTGGAGATCCACCGCCATCTGCCGGCCTATGGCATCGATCATGTGACATCCCGCCACGAACAGGGTGCCGGGTACGCGGCCGACGGGTACGCGCGCGTGACGGGCCGTCCGGGTGTCGTGCTCACCACGACCGGGCCCGCCCTGCTGAACGCGGCGGCCGCCGTCGGCGAGGCCTACGCGGACAGCGTGCCGCTGCTGGTCGTCTCGCCGGGCATGCCGCTCGGCCATCCCCGGCTGGCCACCGGCGCGCTGCACGAGATGCGCAGCCAGACCGACGCCCTGCGCGGCATCGCCGCGTTCAGCCACCGGGTCTCGTCGGTCACGGAGATCGACGCGGCCGTGGCCCGGGCCTTCACCCTGTTCCGCACCCGCCGCCCCCGCCCCGCGCACATCGAGGTGCCGCTGGACCTGCTGACCGCCGCACAGGCGCTGGGGGCCCTCCGGCGCGCCCCGAGCACCCCACCGCCCGCGCCCGCCCCGGAAGCCGTACGACGGGCCGTCACGGAACTTTCCGGGGCCCGCCGCCCCGCGTTGGTGCTCGGCGGCGGAGCGGCCGGTGCGCGGGCGCAGTGCCGCGCCCTCGCCGAACGCCTGGGCGCGCCCGTCGTCACCACGGCGGCCGGCAAGGGCACGGTCGCGGAGACCCATCCGCTGTCCCTCGGCGTGTCCCTGCACAGCCCCGCGGTGCAGAAGTGGCTCGCCACGCGGGACGTCGTCCTCGCCGTCGGCACGGAGCTGTCCGAGTCCGACTTCTGGACCGTCCCGCCACGGCTGGACGGCACGCTCGTACGCATAGACGTCGATGCGGACCAGATGTACGCGGGCCCGACGGTGGACGTACCGCTCGTGGCGGACGCGCGGCTCGCCCTGCAGGCTCTGCTGGCGGAACTGCCGGACGGCCGTCACGCGCGCGTACCCGCGAACACTCCGCACCCGCGCGTGGCCGACGAGGTGGCCGCCCTGCGCGCCGCGCGGGATGCCGAGACCGCCGATCGGGACGCCCGCTGGATCCCGTATCTGCGGGCGCTGCGCGCGGTGCTCGCGGCCGACGCCGTCATCACCTCCGACAGCGCCCAGTGCTGCTACTACGGCGCCCTGCCCCATCTGCCCGTCGGCCCCGAGGGCCGGTATCTGCACCCCACCGGCTTCGGCACGCTCGGCTACGCGCTGCCCGCCGCGCTGGGCGCCAAGGTCGCCGAGCCGCACCGGCAGGTGCTCGCGCTGAGCGGGGACGGCGGACTGCAGTTCACCGTGCAGGAACTGGCGACCGCCGCACAGCTCCGGCTGCCGTTGCCCATAGTGGTGTTCGACAACGGCGGCTACGGCGAGATCCGCGACGAGATGCGGGCACGCGGCGACGTGCCGGCCGCGGTGGACCTCGCGCCGGTCGACCTGCCCGCCCTGGCCCGCGCCTACGGAGGACACGGCACGCGCGCGTGCGACCCGGCCGCCCTTGCGCGCGCGGTCACCGAGGCCCTGGACCGGCCCGGCCCCACCCTGATCACTGTCCCCGAGGAGACCCCATGACCGCCCCCGCTCCCCTGATGTCGCTCGTCTGGACCGACCATGTCACCGGCCGCCAGGGCTTCCTGGTGGTGGACCGGCTGGTGCGCGGCGTGGCCAGCGGCGGCCTGCGGATGCGCCCCGGCTGCACGCTGGAGGAGGTGGCGGGGCTCGCCCGTGGCATGACGATGAAGGAGGCCCTGCACTACGACCCCGAGGCACGCTATGTGCCGCTGGGCGGCGCCAAGGGCGGCATCGACTGCGATCCCCAGGACCCGGGGGCGTACGGTCTGCTGGTGCGCTATCTGCGCGCCATGCGGCCGTACATCGAGAGTCTCTGGACCACCGGCGAGGACCTCGGCCTCACCCAGGACCTGGTCGACCGCGCGGCGGCCGAGGCGGGTCTGGTCTCCTCCGTCCAGGCCGTGTACCCGCTGCTGGACGACGAGGCGGCGGCCCGCGAGCGGCTCGCGGACGCCTTCGCGGTCGAGGTGGACGGCATCGGCCTGGACGAGCTGGCGGGTGGCTGCGGGGTCGCCGAGTCGGTCCTCGCGGCGCTGGACCGGGCCGCCGTGCCGTACCGGGGCACCCGGGTGGCGGTGCAGGGGCTCGGCACGATGGGCGGGGCCACCGCGCGGTTCCTCGCCCGCGCCGGGCTGACGGTGGTGGCGGTCGCCGACATCAAGGGCACGATCGCCAACCCCGCGGGGCTGGACGTCGAGGCCCTGCTGGCCGCGCGGGACGGTTACGGCACCGTCGACCGCCGTGTGCTGCGCCCCGGCGACCGTGAACTGCCGGGCGACGACTGGCTGTCCGCCGACGCGCAGGTGCTCGTGCCGGCGGCCGTGTCGTACGCCGTCGACACCGCCAACCAGGACCGGGTCCGCGCCCGCTGGATCGTGGAGGCCGCCAACATGCCCGTGCTGCCGGAGGCGGAGGCGCTGCTGGCGGCGCGCGGGGTCACCGTGCTGCCGGACGTGGTGGTCAACTCCGGTACGAACGCCTGGTGGTGGTGGACCCTGTTCGGCGACATCGGTGCGGATGCCGAGGAGGCCTTCGCGTACATCCGGCGGTCGATGCGTGCTCTGATCGAGCTGATGCTCGCGCGCGCAGAGGCCGACGGCACGACTCCGCGTGCGGCCGCCCACGCGCTGGTGACCGACCGGCTGCCGGTGATCGCCGACCGCTTCGGGTGGTACCGGTGACGGGCCCCGGTGGACCGCTTGCCGATCCGGACTCACCGACTGAACGAGCAGTCAGCAGCTCGGCACTGTGGCCCCGGGCCACACAGGGGTGTCAACAGGTCGTCGGCGCATGTCCGGGCGGCTGTGTAGGGTGACCGCGTGGCGAGAGTGCGGTTGAGCGTGGCCGAGCGGCGGGAGGAGCTGCTGCGGGCCGCCATCGGGCAGATCGAGGCGCGGGGCGTGGCGGCGGTCAGGATCGCCGACGTGGCCGCGTCGCTCGGGGTGAGCAACGCGCTGGTGCTGTACCACTTCTCGACGAAGGAGAAGCTGGTCGCCGCCGCGTTCGCCTACGCCGCCGAGGACGACCTCGCGCACCTGCGCAAGCTGCTGGGCCGGCGCACGTCCGCGCTGCGCCGGCTGCGGGCCGCGGTGCGCTGGTACGCGCCCACCGGGCAGGCCAAGGGCTGGCGGCTGTGGATCGAGGGCTGGGCCGTGGCCCTGCGCGAGCCGGCCCTGCGGGAGGTCACCCGGGACCTCGACAGGCAGTGGAAGGCCGCGATCGCCGACGTCATCGCCGAGGGCACGGCGGCGGGCGAGTTCGCCTGCGCCGACCCGGCCGGCGCCGCGCTGCGGCTGACCGCGCTGCTGGACGGGCTCGCCGTCCAGCTGACGTCGTACCCGGGAGCGGTGCCGCGGGCGCGCGCACAGGAATGGGTCGACGACGCGCTCGCACGCGAACTGGGCCTGGACCGAACGGCACTGACCGAGCGCTAGACCCGTCAGGGGACGGGCGGGTGCTCGTGTTTGTTGTGCGGGGCCACGGGTGCGGGGGCCGTCCGACGACTCTGGTGGCGCTGATGCCGGCCGGGTGCTTGCAGCGGGGCCGGCGACACCCCACGCCGACCGACACCAGCCACGCGGAACCCCACCCGTGCGCATCCGTGCCCCGCGCCGCAGGCTGTGCGGTGCGGGGCACGTCGGTGCGGGTCAGGCAACCGAGGCGATGCGCATCTTGATGTCGTCGGGCGACAGGGTGCCCTTCGCCGTCACATGGTCGCCGGAGGACTCGCCGCGCAGTCGGCGGCCGATCCACGGGACGAGGTACTCGCGGGCCCAGTGGACGTCGTCGCGGCGGATCTCCAGGGTGCCCCGGGGCGGCAGCGGCGGCCACGGCTGCTCCGGGTCGGCCGGGATCTCCAGACCGAGGGCCTGACCGGCGCGCAGCGCCACGCGCGTGTGCCCCTCGGGCGAGAGGTGGAGGCGGTCGCTGTCCCAGGCCCTGCGGTCCTGGACGGACTTCAGGGACCACAGGTCGAGCACGGGGCATCCGTACCGGTCGGCGATGGCGCGGACGTGCCCGTTGTATGTGGCGATCTTGCCGCGCAGATGCTTGAGCACGGGGACGCCACGGGTGTCGAAGCCGGTTGTCACCATGACCGTGCCGGCTGCCTCGGCCAGCCGGGCCACGGCCCGTTCGAAGCGCTCGGCCACCTCGTCGGGGTCGGTGCCCGGCCGGATGATGTCGTTGCCGCCCGCACAGAAGGAGACCAGGTCCGGGGCCAGTTCGACGGCCTTCGGGAGCTGGTCCTGCACGATCTGGTCGAGCAGCTTCCCGCGGACCGCGAGATTGGTGTACCTGAAGTCGCCCTCGGGCCGCCGGTCGGCGAGCAGTACCGCGAACCGGTCGGCCCAGCCCACGAACGCCCCGTCGGGCCCCGGGTCGCCGACGCCCTCGGTGAAGCTGTCCCCCACCGCCACGTACGACCCGATCACTGATCTGTTGTCATTCTTCGAATCGTCTGCCACGTCGGACCATGATTCACCTTCACATGTGACCTACGCGACCGTAAGGAGGGGTTGACGAACGGTGAGATGTGACACTCTTAAATAATTTGCCAACCAGGAATAGGGCTGGTCCCGGGCGGGTTGAGTGTGTGACTCGGCCGACCGGGACGCCGTGCCCGCGAAGGCATCAGTGCGGGCGGAAGGATCAGATGCGGCGCAGACGGAGAATCGTCGCATCCAGGTCGCCCTTGAGTCCGGTGCGCAGCCCGTGGTGCAGCAGGACGGCACCCCGGTGCACTTCACCCGTTTCGTGGCACGCGTACGACGCCGTCGGGTCGAGTCCGCGCAGGCGCAGCGCCGGTACGGGCTCGCCGTAGCTCTGCGCCTGCAGCCGGGCGAGGACCACCGTCTCCTCCCCGAGGACATACTGGACGGCGCTCAGGCCGCCGGCCGGGGGCCGCAGCCGGTACAGCTCGCCGTGCTGGACGACCGGGCGGATCTGTTTGTAGAGCTCGACCCACTGCCGGGCCTCGGCCAGCTCCTGCTCGGTCCACTCGGTGAGGTCGCCGCCGACCCCGAGGACGCCCGCCATGGCGCTGACGAACCGGAACCGCAGGGAGCTGACACGGCCGTTGAGCTGGGTGTTCGGGCTGTCGGTGACCCAGGCGGCCATGACCCGGGCAGGGTGGATCTGGCTGAAGCCGTGCTGGATGGCGAGCCGGTCGAGCGGGTCGGTGTTGTCGGAGGTCCACACCTGGTCGGTGCGGCTCATGACACCGAGGTCGATCCGGCCGCCACCGCCCGAGCAGGATTCGAAGGCGACCTGCGGGTGGGCCGCGCGCAGCCGGTCCAGCAGGGCGTAGAAGCCGCGGACGTGGTCCACCCACAGGCGCTGCGGATAGGGCTCGCCGGGCCAGCCGGCGTCGGTGAAGCAGCGGTTGAAGTCCCACTTCACATAGTCGATCGGCGCGCTGGAGAGGAGGGCGTCCAGCTGCTCCCAGAGGTACGCCTGGACGTCCTCGCGGGCGAGGTTGAGGACGAGTTGGTTGCGCAGTTCCGTCCGCTTGCGCCCCGTCTGGTACTGCACCCAGTCGGGGTGGGCGCGATACAGGTCGCTGTCCGGGTTGACCATCTCCGGCTCGACCCAGATGCCGAACTGCATGCCGAGTCCGTGCACCTGGTCGGCGAGGGGCTTCAGGCCGTGCGGGAAGCGGTCGGGGTTGGGCGTCCAGTCGCCGAGTCCCGCGCGGTCGCTCGTGCGGGCGCCGAACCAGCCGTCGTCCACGACGAACAGCTCCACGCCGATCCCGGCGGCCCGGCGGGCGAGCGCGAGCTGCTGCTCCCCGGAGATGTCGAAGTTCGTCGCCTCCCAGGAGTTGAAGAGCACCGGCCGGTCCCCCTCGGCGTCCGGGATGACGTACGCGCGCTGGTAGGCGTGCCAGGTGCGGCTCGCGCCGCCGAAGCCGCCGTCGCTCCACAGTCCGGCGAAGACGGGCGTGGTGTACGACTCCCCCGGCTCGAGGAGCAGCAGCCCCGAGTCGTCGTAGCCGGCGCCGCCGGTGATCTGCACGCGCGCGTCCGGGAGTTGGGCGACCGCGATGCGCCAGGAGCCGGACCAGCCGAGCGCGCAGCCGTAGACCTCGCCGTGCTCCTCGGTGGCGTCGGTGTCGAGCGCGACCCAGGGCAGGTGCTGATGGCCGGTGTGGCCGCGGCGGCTGCCGATGACCTTCTCGCCGTAGGTGAGCGGGGCGGTGGTGAGCAGGGACTCTGCGGCCCAGCGGCCGTGCAGCTGGGACAGCCGCCAGCCGTCGCGGTCGGGCAGGGTCCAGGTGGCCGCGTCGGCGCGCAGGAGCTCCACGCGCGCGTGTGTGTCGTTCGCCACGGTGACCCAGCGTTCGAGGACATCGCCGCGCATCCGGTAGTGCAGGGTGACGGCGAGGCCGTCGTCGTCGAAGCGCAGCCGCAGCTCCTCCCCCTCCGTCTCGCACGACACGAAACGCCACTCGGTGCCGCGGCGCTCGTCGGTGCGCACGGACAGGGCGGGGCGGACGAAACGGGGGCCGCCCTCGACGGGGTACTCCTCGCGGCCGTCGAGCGGGGACTCGAAGGGCCAGTAGCCGGGCAGCGGGTCCTTGGCCAGGGCCTCCGCGTCCGGCAGGGCGATGCGTGGCCCCCAGTGCAGGTGGAGCAGCTCCTGCGCTTCGGTGAGATGCAGGGCATAGCTACTGGTGGGCCCCGAGAGGAGCCAGGTACGACCGTCTTCGGCGATGTCCACCACGTAAGACCTCACAGGTGCCAACAGATCCGCTCAAGTGCCAACATCATCAGGCGCCGGAGCCCCTGGTGACAATGCCTGTGGACAACTCCTTGCCCGAGGAAACCGATGTCGTATGGTCGACGGAGCGCCCGCCGACGAGCCGCGACGGCGGGGCCCGACCGGGAGGAGCCCCCGTGACGCAGCAGGTCCCGTCGACCGAGCCGGAGCTGGCCGGCGTGCGCAATTTCCGTGACGTGGGCGGGCTGCCGACCACGGACGGACGGCGGGTGCGGCACGGCGTGCTGTTCCGCAGCGGGCATCTGGCGCACGCGACCGAGGACGACGCCGCCTTCCTCACCTCCCTGGGCCTGCACACGGTCTTCGACTTCCGCAACGCGGCCGACCAGAAGCTGGAGGGCCCGGACGTCGAGCTGCCCGGCGTGCGGAACGTGAACCTGCCGCTGAGCGACCCGGCGGACGGCGCCGAGTTCTGGAAGATGGTCCGCGACGGCGACCTCGACCAGCTGCGCGGCATCCTGGCCGACGACAAGGGGGCGGCCCGGATGATCGCCTCGTACCGGTCGATCGTCCGGGAGCGCACCGCCGAGCACTCCCGGGTGCTGCACGCCCTCGCCGAGGACAGCGTGCCCGCCCTGATGCACTGCGCGGCGGGCAAGGACCGCGCGGGCATCTCCATGGCGGTGACGCTCCTCGCGCTCGGCGTGGAGCGCGAGGCGATCCTCGCCGACTACCTGGAGTCCAACGCCAAGCACCGGCGCTACAAGGTCCGCCGCAGCGGCAGCGCGGACACCGCGTACACCCCGGAGATCATGGAGCTGCTCAGCCCGCTCTTCGACGCCCGCGCCGAGTACCTCCAGGCGGCGTTCGAGACCATCGAGGAGACCTGGGGCGGGGTGGACACCTACCTGGAGCGGGGCCTCGGCCTCACTCCGGCCTCCCGCGACGTGCTGCGCGAGCGTCTGCTGGACTGACCGACCCGGATCGGCCCCGCCGGGTCAGTTCTTCGCCCCCAAGGCGAACAGCAGGAAGAGGAACGCGGCCAGGACGTGGCCGACGGCGATGTAGATGATCAGGCGGATCCACAGCGCACGGGGGAACTTCGTCTCGAGGTCGCTCATGGCAGCTCTCCGGTCAGCGGGCCCAGGCACAGTGTGGCCGTGGGGCTCTGCAGCAGGGTGTGGACGAACAGCAGCTCGACGCCGTCGTGGTCCTCGGCGGCGAGGCGGTGCGGGGTGAGCGAGTCGAAGTGCGCGCTGTCGCCGGGCGCGAGCAGGTGCGCGCTGTCACCGAGGCGCAGCCGCAGCCGGCCCCGGAGGACGTAGAGCCACTCCTCGCCGGGGTGGACGCGCACGATGTCGCCCTGCGAGCCGTACGGCACGCGCACGCGCAGGGCCTGCATGGCGCGGCCCGACGCCCCGGCCTGGAGGTAGGTCCAGCCGCCCGCCCGGGTCGGCTCCATGTCCCCGGCCCGTGTGATCGCGTCGCGGTCGGCGACCGTCTCGCCGAGCAGTTCGGAGACGGTCGTACCGTAGATACGGGCGAGGGACAGCAGCATCGGCAGCGAGGGCTGCCGCTGTCCGGTCTCCAGGCGGGACAGATGCGCCGGTGAGAGCCCGGCGGCGCGGGCCGCGGCCTCCAGGGTGAGGCCGGCGCGCCGGCGCAGTGCCCGCAATTGCGGTGCGACGGCCGACAGGTCGTCGCCCGGGCCCGCCGGTGGCCCGGCGTCTGAGGCGTTCATGCCTCCATTCAGCCCCAGTCTTGCCCGAGCGGCAATTTTTTTGCCCCACAGACAAACCCACGCCGGGCCCCTGGATGCCTTGCTACGATCGACGAAGAATTTTGAACACGTTCAAAACATGGGGGATCGCATGTCCGAAAGCACCACGCCCGAGCCGGCCGACTCACCTGCGGCCGCCCTGGGCTGCACCGCCCTGTTCCTGGGACTCGCGGCCGCGACGGACCTGTGGCCGACGCTCACGTTCGGCCTGTTCCCCGTGTCGCTCATCGCCGGCGGGCTCGCCGTCGTCCTCGGCCTCGCGGGCGTCCACTACGCACGCCGCGGCATCGGCCGGATGTGGATCGCCGTCACGGGAACCGTCCTGGGCGCGATCGGTTTCGCCTGGCCCGTCGCCCTGTTCCTGACGTTGTTCGCGCCGGTCGCCCCCTGAAACGCCGACGTCCCGCACCAGGCGGTACCGGTGCGGGACGCGCGTGGAGACGGCGGGCTCAGCGGCCCGCCACCGCCTGCTTGATCAGGGTCTTGCCGAAGTCCCACATCAGGCCGCCACCGCTGTGGGCGTCGTCCATCACGGCCGAGAACGCGTCCGTGAACCGCTCGACGTCCGCCTCGTCGATGATCAGTGGCGGGATCAGCTTGATCACCTCCAGGTGGTCGCCGGAGACCTGGGTGAGGATCCGGTGCCGCTGCAGCAGCGGTACGACGACCATCTGGGCGAACAGGCCCTTGCGGGCGGCCTGGAGCATGGTCCAGCGGCTGCGCAGCTTCAGCGAGGCGGGCCGGCCGAACTCGATGCCGATCATCAGGCCCCGGCCGCGGACGTCGGCGAGCAGCTCGTACTCGTCGACCATCGCGGTCAGCCGGGACTTCAGCAGCTCGCCCGTCTTGCGCACGCCCGCGACGACCTGCTCGTTCTCCATGACCGACAGCACGGCGAGTCCGCAGGCCATCGCCTGGGCGCCCGAGCCGAAGCTCGCCGAGTGGACCAGCACCCGGTCCATGGACGAGTAGACCTTCTTGAAGATCCAGTCCCGGCCGAGCGTGGCGCCGACCGGGACGTATCCGCCCGACAGGGCCTTGGCCACGCACACCAGGTCGGGTTCGACGCCGTCCTCGTGCTGGTAGGCGTAGAAGTCACCGGTGCGGCCGAGGCCGGTCTGCACCTCGTCGGCGATGAGCAGTGCCTTGTGCCTGTGCAGCAGTTCCTGGGCGGCGCGCAGATAGCCGGGCGGGGCCTCGTGCACCCCCTTGCCCTGGATCGGCTCCACGATCAGGGCGGCCACGTCGCCCTTCTTCAGCTCCCGTGCCAGGGCGTCCAGGTCGCCGAGCGGTACGGCGGTGTCGGGCAGCAGTGGGGCGAAGCCGTCGCGGAAGCCGCTCTCGCCGTTGACCGACAGGGAGCCGGTGGTCAGTCCGTGGAAGGCGTGGTCGCAGTAGAGGACGCGCGGCCTGCCGGTGGCGTACCGGGCGAACTTCAGGGCCGTCTCGACGGCCTCCGTGCCGCTGTTGCCGAAGAACACCCGGTCCAGGTGCGGGCTGTGGGCGAGGAGCCGTTCGGCGAGCAGACCGGGCAGCGGCTGGCAGTCGAACCGGGTGAGGTCGGCGAGGTCCAGGTCGAGCACGTCGTGCAGCGCCTTGCGGACGACCGGGTGGTGGCGGCCGAGGCCCATCACCCCGAACCCGGCGAGCATGTCCAGGTAGTCGTTGCCGTCGGCGTCGAAGAAGTGGGCGCCCTCCGCCCGCTCGTAGACCTTGTCGAAGCCGATGGTGTGCAGCATGCGCGGGAGCTGCGGGTTGAGGTACTTCGCGTGCAGCTCGTAGCGTTCGGCTCCGCGCTCGGCGAGCAGGGCTCCGAGGTCGAACTCCGTGCTCATTCACTCTCCTTGGCTGTGCCGCCCGCGTCCTTGACGGCCAGGCTCCCACTGATCCGGCCGGCGATCTCGACGGGCGTGAGACCGATGTCGGCCAGCACCTCACCGCGTTTGGCGTGCGCGAGGAACTGCTCCGGAATGCCGAACCGCCGTACCGGCACGTCCACGTCGGCATCGCCGAGGGCCAGCGCCACGGCAGAACCGACGCCCGCGGCACGGCTGTTGTCCTCCACCACGGCCACCAGCCGGTGTTCGGCGGCGAGGCCCGGCAGCGAGGGGTCGACGGGCTTGACCCAACGGGGGTCCACCACCGTGCAGTTGATGCCGCGTGCCTGGAGCAGGTCGGCGGCCTGCAGGCACACCGGGGCCATCACGCCGACGGCCACCAGCAGCACCTCGGGACGTTCGGCGCGGTGCAGGACGTCCATGCCGCCGACCCGGTCGACCGCCGGGACGTCCGGGCCGACCGACTCCTTCGGGAAGCGGACCAGGGTGGGCGCGTCGTCCACGGCGACGGCCTCGCGCAGCTGGGCGCGCAGCTGGCCCGCGTCGCGCGGCGCGGCGATCCTCAGGCCGGGGACGACCTGGAGGACCGACATGTCCCACATGCCGTTGTGGGAGGCCCCGTCGACGCCGGTGACGCCGGCCCGGTCCAGGACGAAGGTGACCCCGCAGCGGTGCAGCGCGACGTCCATCAGCAGCTGGTCGAAGGCGCGGTTGAGGAAGGTGGCGTAGACGGCGACGACCGGGTGCAGCCCGCCGGTGGCGAGGCCGGCCGCGGAGACGGCCGCGTGCTGCTCGGCGATGCCCACGTCCCACACGCGGTCGGGGAAGCGCTCGGCGAACCGGCCGAGGCCGACCGGGTGCAGCATGGCCGCGGTGATGGCGACGACGTCGTCCCGTTCCTCGCCGATCTTCACGATCTCGTCGCCGAACACCGAGGTCCAGGACGGGCCGCCCGCCGGTGCGAGGGGCTCGCAGGTCAGCGGGTCCATCACGCCGACGGTGTGGAAGTGGTCCTCCTCGTGGTTGAGGGCGGGCTCGTAGCCGCGGCCCTTCTCGGTGAGGCAGTGGACGAGAACCGGGCCGTGGAAGCGTTTCGCCCGGCGCAGCGCCGACTCGACGGCCTTGATGTCGTGCCCGTCGATCGGGCCGACGTACTTCAGGCCCAGGTCCTCGAACATGCCCTGCGGGGCGAAGGCGTCCTTGAAGCCCTTCTTCGCGCCGTGCAGGGACTCGTAGATCGTGTTCCCCACGACCGGGGTGCGCAGCAGTACGTCCTTGCCCCAGGCGAGGACCTTCTCGTAGCTGTCGGTGGTGCGCAGGGTGGCCAGGTGGTTGGCGAGGCCGCCGATGGTCGGGGCGTAGGAGCGCTCGTTGTCGTTGACGACGATGATCAGTGGGCGGTCCTTCGCGGCCGCGATGTTGTTCAGCGCCTCCCAGGCCATGCCGCCGGTCAGCGCCCCGTCGCCGATGACCGCGACCACATGGCCCTTCTCCCCCTGCACCTGGTTGGCCTTGGCGAGGCCGTCGGCCCAGCCGAGCGCGGTGGAGGCGTGGCTGTTCTCGATGACGTCGTGCTCGGACTCCTCGCGCGAGGGGTAGCCGGACAGCCCGCCCTTGCCGCGCAGCTTGGAGAAGTCCTGACGTCCTGTCAGCAACTTGTGGACATAGGACTGATGACCGGTGTCCCACAGGATGCGGTCGACCGGCGACTCGAAGACCCGGTGGAGCGCGATGGACAGTTCCACCACCCCCAGATTGGGCCCGAGGTGACCACCGGTCCTCGATACCGCCTGCACCAGGAACTCGCGTATCTCGTGGGACAGTTCGCCGAGTTCCGCCTCGGACAGCGCCTTCAGGTCGCGTGGTGTCCGGATGGTCTCCAGAATGGTCACGCTGGGCCCCCTCTCGGTCCGTGCCGTGCTGTGCTCAACTCATTCGTCTGCGGGGCTCGTCCGCTCGGCGAGCTTCATGGCCTCCTCGATGAGGGTCTCGACGATCTTCGACTCGGGGACGGTCTTGATGACCTCGCCCTTGACGAAGATCTGCCCCTTTCCGTTGCCTGAGGCAACTCCGAGGTCGGCCTCACGGGCCTCGCCCGGACCGTTCACCACGCACCCCATCACCGCGACCCTGAGCGGCACTTCCATGCCGTCCAGGCCCGCCGTGACCTCCTCCGCGAGCTTGTAGACGTCCACCTGGGCGCGCCCGCAGGACGGACAGGAGACGATCTCCAGGCGCCGCTGCCGCAGGCCGAGCGACTCCAGGATCTGGATGCCGACCTTGACCTCCTCGGCGGGCGGGGCGCTCAACGACACCCGGATCGTGTCGCCGATGCCCCGGGAGAGCAGCGCCCCGAAGGCGACGGCCGACTTGATCGTGCCCTGGAACGCCGGGCCGGCCTCGGTGACCCCGAGGTGGAGCGGGTAGTCGCAGCTCTCGGCGAGCTGCCGGTAGGCCTCGATCATCACGACCGGGTCGTTGTGCTTGACCGAGATCTTGATGTCCCGGAAGTCGTGCTCCTCGAAGAGGGAGGCCTCCCAGAGAGCGCTCGCGACCAGCGCCTCGGGGGTGGCCCTGCCGTACTTCTGCAGCAGCCGCCGGTCCAGGGAACCGGCGTTGACCCCGATCCGGATCGGCGTGCCGTGGTCCTTGGCGGCGCGCGCGATCTCCTTCACCTGGTCGTCGAACTTCTTGATGTTGCCCGGGTTCACCCGGACCGCCGCGCAGCCGGCCTCGATGGCCGCGAAGACGTACTTCGGCTGGAAGTGGATGTCTGCGATCACCGGGATCTGGGACTTGCGGGCGATGGTCGCGAGGGCGTCCGCGTCGTCCTGGGTGGGGCACGCCACGCGGACGATCTGGCAGCCGGACGCCGTCAGCTCGGCGATCTGCTGCAGGGTGGCGCCGATGTCCGACGTGCGGGTCGTCGTCATCGACTGCACCGACACCGGGGCCCCGCCCCCGACCGCCACCGGCCCGACCTGGATCTGCCGCGACTGCCGCCGCGGCGCGACCGGCCGGGCCGGCACCTCGGGAACGCCCAAGGGCACGGCGGTCATCGCCTCAGCCCTGCTTCCCGCTCGTCATCGTCTCGCGCGCGGCCCGCAGGGACTCCTTCAGGGAGCCCATCGTGGCGAGTACCGCGGTCGGCTCGTAGCCGCAGTGCGCCATGCAGTTGGCGCAGCGCGGGTCCTTGCCGCGGCCGTACTTGTCCCAGTCGGTCTCCTCGACGAGTTCGCGGTACGTCGACACGTATCCGTCGCTCATCAGGTAGCAGGGGCGCTGCCAGCCGAAGAGGGAGTAGCTCGGGATCGCCCAGGCCGTGCAGGGGAAGTCGACCTTGCCCTCAAGGAAGTCCAGGAACAGCGGGCTCTGGTTGAGCCGCCACTTCTTGCGGTTGCCGCCCGCGAAGGCCTTCTTGAACAGTTCGCGGGTCTGCTGCACTCCGAGGAAGTGCTCCTGGTCGGGGGCCTTTTCGTACGCGTAGGCGGGCGAGAGCATCATCTCGTCCACCTTCAGGTCGTCGTTGAGGTAGTTCAGCACCTCGATGACGGTCTGCGGGGTGTCGGTGTTGAAGAAGGTGGAGTTGGTGGTCACCCGGAAGCCGCGCCGCTTGGCCTCCCTGATGGCCTCGACCGCCTCGTCGAAGGTGCCCTCCTTCGCCACCGAGGCGTCGTGCCGCTCGCGCAGCCCGTCGATGTGCACGGCCCACGCGAAGTACGGCGAGGGCTTGAACTTGTCCATCTTCTTGCGCATGAGAAGGGCGTTCGTGCACAGGAACACGAACTTCTTCCTGGCGACCAACTGCCGTACGATCTCGTCAATCTGAGGGTGCATCAGCGGTTCGCCGCCGGCGATGGACACCATCGGCGCACCGGATTCCAGCACCGCGCCCACGGCCTGGGCGACGGGCATGCGCTGCTTGAGGACGCCTGCCGGATGCTGGATCTTGCCGCAACCCTCGCACTTGAGGTTGCACGCGAACAGCGGCTCCAGCTCGACCAGCAGGGCGAACTTGTCCCTCTTCCTGAGCTTCTGTTCGAACAGGTATGTAGCGACCTTGATTGTCTGGCGCAACGGCATGGCCATCTGGCTCACCTCCGGGGGAGCAGCAAAGAACGGTGCCATTCAAAAAATGCGGGAAGAACAGAACGAAGAACGCGGAAAGCCGATATTCCACCGCGTACCGTGCCGATCCGGACGAGTTCGTGTTCGGGAGCGTCCACGACCACCCTTACGGCCGCAACCGGGCGCTCACCGCCCCGGACGGCCGTGAGGAGCGTGGCCGCCGACTCCATGTCGACCGCGATCGCGCCGGTCGCGAGCAGGTCGGAGCGCTCATGGCCCCGGACGACATGGTCGGAGCCGGTGAGCGGGCCGGTGTGGACCGTGCGTCCGGGCAGGATGCGCACGAGTTCCTTGACGAGCAGTTCGGTGCCCACGCAGGCGACGGCGCCGCGCGGGTCCCGGGTCTCCTCGGCGACCACCAGGTCGCCCGGGTGCATGCCGGGGGCGAGCCCGGCGCAGAAGCCGGTGGCCAGTACGGCCGCGCCGGCCAGCGCCGGGACCGCGAGCTGCCGGGTGACGGAGCGCTCCGCCGCACGGGGGCCCATGCCCGTACGGAGGAAGCTGACCGGCCCGTCCGCCCCGCTCCTGTCCCCGCTGCGCAGGGCGAGGTTCTCGATGCCGAGCGCGCAGGCGATCAGCAGCGGGGCCGGGACGGGCTGGATGCTCAAAGTCAGCTCCCCTTCGCCTCGGGCAGCGGTTTCCTGGCGAGCAGGCCGCGCTCGAAGGGGTCGCCGTGCAGGTACCGGCCGAGCGCGGTGAGCGGGAAGACCTGCCGGTACAGGTGGTAGTTGATGGAGAAGTCCCAGGGGAAGCCCGTGCCGGTGAAGTACGGCTCGTCCCAGGTGCCGTCCTCCCGCTGGGTGTCCGCCAGCCACCGGATGCCGCGCTCGACGGCCTTGGAGTCCTTCTCCCCCGCCGCGAGCAGCGCCATGAGCGCCCACGCGGTCTGCGAGGCCGTGGAGGCGCCGCGGCCGCTCCACTCCTTGACGTACTTGTAGGAGCGCAGGTCCTCGCCCCAGCCGCCGTCGTCGTTCTGCACGCTGTCCAGCCAGCCCACCGCCCGCCGGATCGCCGGGTGCGAGCCGGGCAGGCCGGCCGCGGTCAGCGCGGGCACCACCGAGCCCGTGCCGTAGATGTAGTTGACGCCCCAGCGGCCGAACCACGAGCCGTCCGGCTCCTGTTCGGCGAGCAGCCAGTCGATGGCGCGCCGGGTGCGCGGGTCGTGGGCGAGCCCTTCTGCGGCGAGCATTTCCACGACGTGCGCGGTGACGTCGGCCGACGGCGGGTCGATGACCTCGCCGAAGTCGCAGAACGGCAGCCGGTTCGGGAACGGGCTGGTGTTGTCGACGTCGAAGGCGCCCCAGGCGCCGTTCTTCGACTGCATCCCGAGGTTCCAGCGCACCGCGCGCCCGATCGCCCGGTCCACGCGTTCGGGGTCGTGATGCCGGACCCGGCGCAGCGCGAGGGAGACCTCGGCGGTGTCGTCGATGTCGGGGTAGTTGTCGTTGTGGAACTCGAACGCCCAGCCACCGGGCGGCAGTTGGGGGCGCCGTACGGCCCAGTCGCCGGGCCGGACGATCTCCTCGCCGAGCATCCAGTCGGCCGCCTTGACCAGTTGCGGGTGGTCGGCGGGCAGACCCGCGTCGGCGAGCGCGATGGTGGCGAGGCAGGTGTCCCACACCGGGGACTGGCAGGCCTCGATCATCCGGGCGCCGTCCTCGCGCCAGACGGCGAAACGATCCAGCGAGGCCAGTCCCTCGCGCATCACGGGATGTTCGAGGTCGTAGCCGAGCAGGTGCAGGGCGATGACCGAGTACACGGCCGGGGGCTGGATACCGCCCCAGCAGCCGTCGTTCTCCTGCCGCTCGATGATCCACCGGGCCGCCGAGTTCATCGCGGCCCTGCGGAGTCTGCGCACGGCGACCTTGCGGTAGCCGCGGACAACCTTGTCGAGCCGCTGGAACAGGCCGTCCCAGCTCACCACCGGGGCGAGGGGCTGCGGCGGATTGGGGTTCGCCGGGTCGGTGTGCAGCTCGTCCAGCGGGAACGGCGCCGGGCGCACCGGGCGCTTGGCGGACACGACGGTGAGCGGCACGATCGTCTGCCGCGCCCAGCAGCCGAAGTCGTAGATGTTGAGCGGGAACCAGGTGGGGAAGTAGATCAGCTCCGGCGGGAGTTCGGGCAGGTCCTCCCACTTCCACCAGCCGAACAGGGCGAGCCAGATCCGGGTGAAGACACGGGAGGCGGCGATACCGCCGCGCTCACGGATCCAGGCGGAGGCCTTCGCCATGTGCGCCTCGTCGGGCGCGTCGCCGGCCAGGCGCAGGGCGACGTAGGCCTCGACGGTGGTGGACAGTTCGCCGGGTCCGCCGTAGAAGGTGGCCCAGGTGCCGTCCTCACGCTGCTCGCCGCGGATGAACTTGGCGGCGGCCTGCGTCGTCCCCTCGTCACGGATGCCCAGGAACTGGCGGAGCAGCAGATCCTCGGCGTCCATGGTGACGTTCGTCTCGAGGTCCCCCTTCCACCAGCCCTCGGCGTCCTGCCGCGCGAGCAGGAAGTCGGTGGCGCGCCGGGCGGCGCCTGCGGCGGCTTCTTGTACCCCGGCCGCCTCGGGTGTGGTGATCGCGGTGGTGTCGCTGGCCGCGGCAGCGCGGGGCGGCACGGTCGCCCCGGTGCTTCCGTCGGTCGTCGCTGTCATGGCTTCCCCTTCGTGCAGTCGTGCGAGTCGTGCTGCTGTGGGTCCGCCGTCGGCCGGTGTCCTGATGTCGATCCTCGGACACCGGCCGGCGACTACGCGAGGCGTGTTGGGCCGATAGTGATCATCTCTTTCGTACGACGACGAAGTCGGCGAGCGCCGTGAAGGAGTCGCGTACCCGGCCGGGCATGTCTACGGCGTCGAGGGCTTCGATGGCGATGGTGTGCTGACGGCGCGCTTCCTCCGCCGTCCAGTCGCGTCCGCCGGCCCGCTCGATGAGAGCCGCACGGGCCGCGAACTCCTCCTCGGAGAAGTTCTCGAAGTCGCTGCTCTTGGCGTCCGCGGCGAGGATCTCGCCGAGTTGCTCGGAGGCGGAGCCGCCCGCCGCGAGGGCGGCGACGACCGGCAGGGACTTCTTGCGCTGGCGCAGGTCGCTCCAGGTCTGCTTGCCGGTGGCCTCCGGGTCGCCCCAGATGCCGAGCAGGTCGTCGATGGCCTGGAAGGCGAGGCCGAGGTGGTAGCCGTACCGTTCCAGCGCGTCGGCGGTGTCGTCGTCCGCACCGCCGAGGACCGCGCCGATGGAGCTGGAGGCGGCGAGCAGCGCGCCGGTCTTGTTGCCCTCCATCTCCAGGCACTCCTCGACGCTGACCCGGTCGCGGTGCTCGTAGGAGATGTCCTGCGCCTGACCGTCGATCAGGGCGCGGGTGGCGGTGGTCAGCCGGCGGGTGGCGCGGCCGGCCTCGACGGTGCCGAGCTCCAGCAGGATCTCGTTGGCGAGGGCGAACAGGGCGTCGCCGACCAGGATGGCCTGGGCGGGGCCGTGCACCTTCCAGACGGTGTCGCGGTGCCGGCGCTGTTCGTCGCCGTCCATCAGGTCGTCGTGCAGCAGCGAGAAGTTGTGGACGAGTTCGACGGCGACGGCGCCGGGGATGCCCACCTCGGGCGCGGCGCCGGTGACCTCGGCGGAGAGCACGGCGAGCGCGGGCCGCACGGCCTTGCCGCCGTCGCCGTCGGCCGGGTTGCCGGCCGCGTCGATCCAGCCGAAGTGGTAGGCGGCGACGGTGTCCATGGGAGACGCCAGCCGGTCGACGGCCGCACGCAGGACCGGAGTGGCCAGGGTGCGGCCGCGCTCCAGCAGCGCGGTCACGTCCACCGCGGCCCGCGGGGCGGGCGTCGAGGCCGGGGGCACAGTGGGCACAGTCTCTCCTCTTGTTGCGGTACCGGGGGTGCGGGGGCCTGCCGCGCGCTCGTGCTCGGGCATCACGCCGCCTCCTCGAACTCGAAGAGGTGGCGGGGGCGGGGCCGGCCCAGGGCGCTGAGGGCGGCGTCCGCCGCGCTCACTCCACTGCGGACCGCACTCTCCATGGTCGCGGGCCACCCGGTGGCGGTCCACGCTCCGGCCAGGTACAGGCCGGGGGCTTTGGTGCGGGCGCCGGGCCGCAGCCGCCCGACGCCGGGGGTGGGTGCGAACGTGGCCGTGCGCTCCCGGGTTACGAAGAAGTCCCTCACCACGGCGCCCCGGGTACCCGGAATGAGCCGCTCCAGCTCCGGCAGATAGCGCTCGCGGAGTGCGGCGACCGGCAGATCGATCTCTTCGTGCGCGGCCGACTGGGAAAGCGCCAGGTACTGACCCTCGGTCAGCCCGGAGGCGCCGGTGCGGTCGAAGACCCACTGCACGGGCGTGCCGAGGGCCGCGAAGAAGGGGCGCGCGAGCACCCTGCGGTCGTAGACGACATGGACGTTGAGGATCGGCGCGGTGCCGATTTCCAGCAATTGCCCGGGCGCGTCGAGGGCGCCGGGCGGCAGCAGGTCGTGGGCCTCGCGCTGGGGTACGGCGAGGACGACCGCGTCGGTTTCCAGGTTCTCGCCGGGAACCTGAACGCTCCACGTGCCGTTTTCGTTGGTAGAGACGGAGGTGACGCGTGTACGGACCTCGGTACGGACGCCCGCGGAGTCGAGCGCCTTGCGGGCCAGCCGGTCGTGCAGTTCGCCCAGCGGGACGTGGGCCCAGCCGATGTCGGCCGCGCCCGGGTCGGACAGCAGACCGGTCTTGAACACCATCGCGGCGAGCCCCAGCGAGGCGTCGCCCGCGACCGCGTTGAGGGTGGCGACCCCGACCAGGTCCCACAGGGCCTCGACGGCGCGCTCCGACTGGCCGTGCGCGGCCAGCCAGCCGCCGAAGTCCTGGGTGTCCAGGGTCGGATCGGCGAGGTCGAGCCCCTTCAGCGCGAGCGCGGCCCGCCCGACCGCGGCGCGCTCGGCGAGCGAGAGGTGCGGATAGGCGGCCAGGCTGCGCCCCAGGTGGAGGGGGACGGGCAGCGGGTCGCGCCGCAGCCGGCCGAGCCGCCTGCCCTCGGGCTTGGCGACGTCGACGACGGGCACGTCCAGGCGGTCCTGCAGCGGTGCCAGCGCCGCGCCCTCGATCCGGTCGAGGAACCAGCGGTAGGCAGTGCAGCAGCGCAGGTACACGTGCTGGCCGTTGTCGACGGTCAGGTCGCCGCGCTGGAAGGAGAAGGCGAGGCCGCCCAGCCTGGGCCTGCCTTCGAGCAGGGTGACACGGACGCCGGCGTCGGCGAGCGCGAGCGCCGCGGTGATCCCGGCGAGCCCGCCGCCGATCACGACGGCACTACGGCCTGCCGCGCCCTCTTCTCCCGCAGTGGCGTGCCGCTGTGCGGGGCGTGAGCCGTCGCTCATCGTGCGTCCTTCCATGCGTGGCGAGCGTGCAGGTTGAACGGTGCACGGTCGGCCGTCGCAGTCTGGGACGCCACGCCGCAGCGGAGGGTTGCCTGCCGCGTGTCCCCTGGTTCGGTGAGGTCCATCAGGGGCGCCTCCTGACGGAACGCGGGGAGACGTGGCGCGTCACATGCCGGGTGTCCAGACCGGACAGTCCGCGTACGGCGACGTAGGCCTTCTCGCGTCCGGGCAGCGAGACCCGGCCGCGCAGCACGGCCTCCGGGTCGCGCTCGATGCGGTCCAGCAGCCGGCGGTAGATGCCGGCCATGGCGGCCACGCAGGCGCCGCTGCGCCGGTCGAGCATGGGGAGCAGCCGGTAGCCCTCGGCGAAAAGGGCGCGGGCCCGACGCACTTCGAAGTGCACGAGGCCCGCGAAGTCGGAGCCCTCCGGTGGCGTCGGGCCGTCGAACCCGGCCGAGCAGCCGAACTTGGCGAGGTCGTCGGCGGGCAGATAGGTACGGCCGCCGGCCGCGTCCTCGCGGACGTCTCTGAGGATGTTGGTGAGCTGCAGGGCGAGGCCGAGGGTGTCCGCGTACTCGGATGCACGCTCGGCGCCGCGCGCTCCCGGTTCGGTGCCGAACACGCCGAGCGAGAGACGGCCGATGGCACCGGCGACACACCGGCAGTAGACCCTCAGGTCGTCCCAGGTCTCGTAGGTCTCACCGCGTACGTCCATCTGGACGCCGTCGATAAGCTCGTCGAGGCCGCCGAGCGGGATCGGGAAGGCGCGCGCGGCATGGGCGAGGGCGACGGCGACCGGATCGGTGTCGTCCTCCTCGACCTGGTCCTCCCGGACCCGGGCGAGCAGCGCCCTGGTGTCCTCGAGCCGCGTCAGCTTCACCTCGTCGGCCAGGTCGCCGTCGCCGATGTCGTCCACGCGCCGGGAGAACGCGTACAGCGCCGACATGGCGCGGCGCTTGGGCGTGGGCAGCAAGCGGATGCCGTAGGCGAAGTTGCGTGCCTGCTGCCCGGTGACGGTCTCGCAGTAGCTGTAGGCGGCGAGTACCGGTGCGGACACGTGCGACGGAGAATCCACGGTCCGGATCACCCCTCTCCTCGCAGGATCACGCCCGCCTCACGCAGCAACTGGAGCTTGCGGGGTCGGGGCGGGCCGGGAAGGACGTCGTATTCGGCGGCGGCGATCGCCCGGATCGCCGCCCTTCCCCCCGCCACGAACCCCGCGAGCAGCAGCTTCAACCTGCCGTGGACGCTACCCACCAGGGGGGCGCCTTCATTCAGCAGATCGCGGGCGCGTTGTGCCTCGTATGCAACCAGGGCGCGCACCGATGCGCTCGCGGTTTTTGCGCCAAGATCCGTTTCCTGGACGTGAAAGCGCTTCATGTCCTCGGCCGGGAGGTAGATCCGGTCGCGGCCGAGGTCCTCGGCGACGTCCTGGAGGTGTTCCACGATCTGCAACGCGGTGCAGATCGCGTCGGAGTGCCGGATCCGCTCGGGGGTGGCGGTGCCGGTGACGGCGAGGACGAGGCGGCCGACGGGGTTGGCGGACAGTTCGCAGTAGGCGAGGAGGTCGTCGTAGGTCTCGTAGCGGGTGACGAGCTGGTCCTGGCGGTTGGCGGCGATCAGGCCGAGGAAGGGCTCGGGGGTGAGGGAGCGACGGCGGACGGTGGACTGCAGGCGGCGCAGCAGGGGGTGGCGCGGGGTGCCGTCGAAGACGCGGTGCAGGTCGGCCTCGAAGGCGTCGAGCAGGAGCAGGCGGTCCTCGGCCTCGGCGGGCGACACGCCGAGCAGCCGGGCGTCGGCGCCGCCGGGGGCGAGGTCGCCGTCACCGATGTCGTCCACGAGGCGGGCGAAGCCGTAGACGGCCATGAGATCGGCGCGCCAGGCCCTGGGCAGGAAGAAGGGGGCCACGGGGAAGTTCTCGCTCGCGGCCTTGTCGAGGGTGGCGCGCTCCGGGTCTTGCGCCGTCTCGGTGGCCGTCATCGGGCACTGCCCGGCGCGGGGACGGCACATGCTGCGTTGAGCTGGGGAGTTTCCGTAGCCATTGCCGTCACATCTCCCGTTCTACACTGCCGATCCAACACACACTATTTCGGACACGCCGCCCGGCAATTCGGGGGGTCGCCCTGG
Organism: Streptomyces barringtoniae; assembly: GCF_020819595.1. GTDB lineage: Bacteria > Actinomycetota > Actinomycetes > Streptomycetales > Streptomycetaceae > Streptomyces > Streptomyces barringtoniae. The sequence goes on along the minus strand of NZ_JAJHNP010000005.1, from coordinate 101,878 downwards.
CGCGGGGTGTCGCGCATTATCACCCCACTTGCCGCTTTCCGGCACCGGTACAGCTTACGTTGTACAACGCAGCGAGGTCCGTCCGGGTGTCCTGCACATCACAACAACACACCGATTGGCGCCAAGATTCCTCACCCCAACCGGAGTTGACGGTTCCTTTGCAGACGCGGGGCCCCGCCGGGCGGCTCCCGGCGGGGCCCTGGCCGAAACGGGCTACTTGCCCGTGAACTTCTCGTACTCCTTCAGGACCTCGTCGGTCGGTCCGTCCATGCGCAGCTCCCCCCGCTCCAGCCACAGGACGCGGTTGCAGGTGTCGCGGATGGACTTGTTGTTGTGACTGACGAGAAACACCGTGCCGGCCTCCTTGCGCAGTTCCCGGATGCGTTCCTCGGAGCGCATCTGGAATTTGCGGTCACCGGTCGCCAGCGCTTCGTCGATCATCAGGACGTCGTGGTCCTTGGCGGCGGCGATGGAGAACCGCAGCCGGGCGGCCATGCCCGATGAGTACGTGCGCATCGGCAGGGTGATGAAGTCGCCCTTCTCGTTGATCCCCGAGAAATCGACGATCTCCTGGTAGCGCTCCTTGATCTGCTCCCGGGACATCCCCATGGCGAGGCCGCCCAGGATGACGTTCCGCTCGCCGGTCAGGTCGTTCATCAGCGCCGCGTTGACGCCGAGCAGCGAGGGCTGGCCGTCGGTGTAGACCTTGCCCTTCTCGGCGGGCAGCAGGCCGGCGATGGCCCGCAGCAGCGTGGACTTGCCGGAGCCGTTGGAGCCGATCAGGCCGATGGCCTCGCCGCGGTAGGCCACGAAGGACACGCCGCGCACGGCGTGCACCTTGCGCACCCCGCGTGCCGCGTCGTCGGAGCCTCGCTTCAGGATGCGGCTCAGAGCGGCCGTCGCGCTGCCCTTGCCGCCCCCGGCGCCGTTGACGCGGTAGACGATGTGCAGGTCGTCCGCGATGACCGTGGGACGGCGGTCCCCGGTGTGCTGCTCGGCGACCTGCTCGGCGTTCTGCTCAGCCACGGCCGTACCTCTCCTCCGCCTTCCAGAAGTACACGAAGCCGCCGGCGAAGACGACCACGGCCCAGAACAGCGCGATGGCCCACACGTGCGGCGGCAGGTTCGAGGCGCCGTAGCCGTCGATCAGCGCGTAGCGCATCAGGTCCATGTAGATCGCGGCCGGGTTCACCTGGAGCAGCCGGACCGCGATCTCGGAGCGGCCCTCCATGATCTTGTTGATGGAGAACATCACGCCGGAGGTGTACATCCACGTGCGCAGGATGAACGGCATCAGCTGGGCGAGGTCGGGCGTCTTGGCGCCCATGCGCGCCACGATCAGCGCGAGCCCGGTGTTGAACAGGAACTGCAGCACCAGCACGGGCAGGATCAGCAGCCAGGCGAGGCTCGGGTAGCTGCCGAAGCCGATCGCCACGACGAACATCACGATCATCGAGAACAGCAGCTGCTGGAGCTGCTGCAGCGAGAAGGAGATGGGCAGCGAGGCGCGCGGGAAGTGCAGGGCGCGCACCAGGCCCAGGTTGCCGGAGATCGCACGGACACCCGACATCACCGAGCTCTGCGTGAAGGTGAACACGAACACACCCGTGACCAGGAACGGGATGTACACGTCCTGCGACAGACCGCGGCTCGCGTGCAGGATCACGCCGAAGATGAAGTAGTACACGCCCGCGTTCAGCAGCGGCGTCGCCACCTGCCACAGCTGGCCGAGCTTGGCCTGACTGTACTGCGCCGTCAGCTTCGCCTGGGAGAAGGCGAGGACGAAGTGGCGCCGCCCCCACAACTGGCGGACGTACTCGGACAGCGAGGGACGGGCGCCGCTCACGGCGAGCCCGTACTTGGCGGCCAGCTCCGCCGCCGGCAGCCCCTCGTCGGGCGACGGTATCGCGCTCACCGCGACACCGCCGTCATGGGTTGTGTGACTCACGAGTGGAAATCCGGACTCTCTTGGTAAGAAGCTTGGTCTCTTCGGGTAAGAGAAGCTTCTCAGATCACCCGGGGACGGCCCAGCCGGGTCGGTCAGATAACCGGAGGCCGGCCCAGCCGGGTCGGTCAGATAACCGGAGGCCGGCCCAGCCGGGTCAGCCGCCACACCGTGCGCCAGCGCATCGGGCGGCGCGGACCGCACGGAGAGGTCCAGCCCTCCTTGAACCCGCCGAACCATGCCCTCAGGGCGGGTCCGGAGGGCCGGCGCAGCAGGGTGAGCAGCAGCCAGACCCCGAGGTAGACGGGGACCAGCAGGGCGGGGAGGTTGCGGCGGGCCAGCCAGACGCGGTTGCGGGCGACCATGCGGTGGTAGACCGCGTGCCGCGAGGGAGCGGTCGTCGGGTGGTACAGCACCATGTCCGACCGGTAGTCGATCATCCAGCCGGCGTCGAGGGCCCGCCAGGCCAGGTCGGTCTCCTCGTGGGCGTAGAAGAACTCGTCCGGCAGGCCGCCGACCTCGGCGAACACCCGGGTGCGCACGGCGTTGGCGCCGCCGAGGAAGGTGGTCACCCGGGAGGAGCGCATCGGGTCGGAGGCGCGCAGCCGGGGCACATGGCGGCGCTGGGTCTCGCCGGTCTCCGGGTCGGCGATGCGGAAGCTGACGATGCCGAGCTCCGGATCGGCCTCGAAGGCCTCACGGCACAGCTGGGCGGTGTCGTGGCGGGCGAGGAGCCCGTCGTCGTCGAGGAAGAGCAATATGTCGACATCCCGGCCGCTGGGCCCGAAGGCCTCTATGCCGACGTTGCGGCCGCCGGGGATGCCGAGGTTCTCCGGCAGCTCGATCGTCCGCACGCCCTCGGGCACGTCCGGGACCGGCGAGCCGTTGCCGACGACGACCACCTCGACTCGGTCGCCGTCCTGCTTGGCGACCGAGTCGAGCAGGGCCCGCAGTTCCTCGGGCCGGTTGCCCATGGTGATGATGACGGCGCCGACCCGCATGGCCGTGCTCACTTCAGCCTGCTGGAGGCGAGGATGGACACCAGGTGCAGCAGTGTCTGCAGCAGCGCGATGCCGGCCAGCACCGCGACACCCAGCCGGGAGAAGAACAGATCGCCGCGGACCTGGTCGACGATCGCCAGGACCAGGATCAGCAGGGACGCCTCGATGCCGAGGACCAGCCGGTGGAACTTCAGGGCGGCGGCGGCCCGGCGGGCCAGCGCCATGCCCGAGGAGCGCATCTCGGCGGCGGCCTCCTTGACCGGCGGCTTGCCGGCCTGGTGGCGGGCCACGCCGACCAGGTCGGTCTCGGCCTTGATGAGAATCGCGCCGAGCGCGGCCAGCGTGCCGAGGAAGGCCCACAGCCAGTCGATCCGGCCGCCGCCCCACAGGTCGGCGGCGCGCAGGCCGAATCCGACGAGCACGGCGGCGTCGGTCAGGTAGGCGCCGACCCGGTCCAGGTAGACGCCGTTCAGCGAGTACTGCTTCTTCCAGCGCGCGATCTCGCCGTCGACGCAGTCCAGCAGCAGGTACATCTGGACGCACACCACGCCGAGCACGGCGCCCCAGATCCCCGGCACCAGGAGTGCCGGGGCCGCGAGCACGCCGAAGACGGTCATCAGGTACGTGAGCTGGTTGGGCGTGACCCTGGTGTTGACCAGGTAGCGGTCGACCCGCAGGGACACCTCGCGCATGTAGAGGCGTCCCATCCAGTGCTCACCGCTGCGCCGGTCCTTCACCCCCGCGGGGTGGACGACCGGACGGAGTTCAGCTACCGATGGCCTTGACATAGTCGGCGTAGATGTCCTTGATCTGGTTCGGCTTGAGGTCGAGGTGCTCGAGGATCGTGTAGCGGCCGGGACGGGTCTCCGGGGCGAACCCCACCACGCGCACGAACTCGTCCACGGTGAAGCCGATCTCCTCCGGCAGCACGGGCAGCCCGTGCCGGCGCAGCACCTCGGCCGTGTGGACCGCCTCCTCGTGCGCCCCGCGCAGGTACGTCGCGAAGGCCGCGCCCAGGCCGCACTGCTCGCCGTGGGCGGCCGCCCGCTTGGGGAACAGCAGGTCGAAGGCGTGGTTGATCTCGTGGCAGGAGCCGGAGGACGGCCGGGAGTCGCCGGAGATCGACATCGAGATACCGCTGAGGACCAGCGCCTCGGCGAGCACCTGGAGGAAGTCGTTCTCGCCGATGCCACCGGGGTGCCGCAGGACCGCCTCGCCCGCCTGGCGGGCCATGGCCGCGGCGAGACCGTCGATCTTCTCGCCGTTGACCCGGTTCGACAGCTCCCAGTCGGCGACCGCGTTGATGTTGGAGATCGCGTCGCCGATGCCGGCCCGGACGAAGCGGGCCGGGGCCTCGCGGATCACGTCCAGGTCGATGACGACCGCGATCGGGTTCGGCACACCGTAGGAACCGCGCCCGGCGTCGTTGTCGAGCGTCGCGACCGGCGAGCACAGGCCGTCGTGCGCGAGGTTCGTCGGCACGGCGACCAGGGGCAGGCCGACCCGGGCCGAGGCGAACTTCGCGCAGTCGATGATCTTGCCGCCGCCGAGCCCGACCACCGCGTCGTAGTGGCCGGACTTCATCTCGCCGGCCAGCCGGATCGCGTCGTCGAGGGTGCCGCCGCCGACCTCGTACCAGGAGGCACCCGGCAGCGAGGGGGCGATGCGCTCGCGCAGCTTGGCGCCGGAGCCGCCGCTGACGGCGATGGCGAGCCGGCCGGACTGCGCGATGCGCTCGTCGGCGAGGACGCCGGCCAGGTCGTCCAGGGCACCCGGGCGGATGTCCACGACGACCGGCGAGGGAATCAGCCGGGTCAGTAGCGGCACGAGATCTCCCGTCCCTTGGCGAGGTCGTCGTGGTTGTCGATCTCGACCCACTGGACGTCGCCGATCGGCGCCACGTCGATCCGGAAGCCGCGGTTGACCAGCTCCTGGTAGCCGTGCTCGTAGAACTGCTGCGGGTCGGTCTCCCAGACCGTCTTCAGCGCGTCGGCCAGCTCGAGGGCGGCGTCGCCCTCGATGAGCGTGACGCCGATGTACTCGCCGGTTGCCTCGGCGGGGTCCATCAGCTTGGTGATCTTCGTCATGCCCTTCCCGGGGTCGACGACGACCTTCATCTCCTCGTCGGCGAGGGACTTCACGGTGTCCAGCGCGAGGATGATCTTCTTGCCCTCACCACGGGCGGCGAGCAGGGTCTTCTCGACGGAGACCGGGTGCACGGTGTCGCCGTTGGCGAGGATCACGCCGTCCTTGAGGGCGTCCCGGCCGCACCACAGGGAGTAGGCGTTGTTCCACTCCTCGGCCTTGTCGTTGTCGATGAGGGTGAGCTTCAGGCCGTACTTCTGCTCCAGGGCCGCCTTGCGCTCGTACACGGCCTCCTTGCGGTAGCCGACGATGATCGCGACCTCGGTCAGGCCGACCTCGGCGAAGTTGGCGAGGGTGAGGTCCAGCACGGTCGGCTCGCCCTCCACGCCCGCGGGCCCCACCGGCACCAACGCCTTGGGCAGGGTGTCGGTGTAGGGGCGCAGACGGCGTCCGGCGCCGGCTGCCAGCACGAGGCCGATCATGCGGGTTCTCCTTCATCGTGTACGGCTGGGGCCCCTGCGGAGACCCAGAAACGGATGCTCTCGACGAGCACCACGAGGGCGACGGCCACGGCGAGGACCGTGAGCGCGACCGTGAACTGCGAAGCGGTGAGCAGTGCGGCCAGGACGGTGACGAGCAGCGTCCGCCCTTCGTGCCCCCCGATGGAGCGCACCAGCCAGGCCGGGGGCGCTCCGGCGTTGCCGCGGATGCGGTACACCGTGTCGTAGTGATGGTAGGCGACGGCGGCCACCAGGCCGAAAGCGGCAGGAAGGGCGCCGTTCACCGCCGCTTTACCGGCCAGGGCGAGCACGGTGCCGTACTCGGCGGCCCGGAAGAAGGGCGGGACCAGCCAGTCCAGGGCGCCCTTGAGCGGGCGGGCGACGGCGAGGGCCGAGGTGAGGACGTAGACCAGGGCGCCGATCACCGGCAGGGGCGAGCCGTGGCCGGTGAGGGCGGAGCAGGCGACGACCGCGGCGCCGCCGAGGAACGCGACGGCGGGCACGGCGAGACCGGGCAGCCCCCGCTTCGCCACGCGCCGCACGGCATCGCCGAGCGGACCGGGGTCGGCGAGGTCCGCCAGCGCCCGGGCGGCCCGGTCGGTGCGCCGGGCCTTGCGGGTCAGGGAGCGCAGCACACGTCCGGCCGTGGTGTACGTCGCCGCGAGGGCACAGCCGATGAGCAGCGCGTAGAAGGTGATGCGCGGGGTGGTGGCCGCGGTGAGCACCGCGATCATCGCCCAGCGTTCGCCGATGGGCAGCACGATCATCCGCCGCACCCACACCGTCCAGCCGACGCTGTCGAGCTTGTCGGAGAAAGCGGCGGTGGGGCTGGTGTTGGCGGTGGCGTCGTGGTTGGCCTCGTTGAAGGAGAAGTCGACCACGTGCCGGCAGGTCTGCAGGACCATCGCGCCGAGGGCGAGGGCCCATACGTCGTCATGGCCGCCGCCCCGGGCCGCTCCCAGCGCGAGGCCGGCGTAGTAGGCGTACTCCTTGGCCCGGTCGAAGGTGGCGTCGAGCCAGGCACCGAGCGTGGAGTACTTCAGGGCGTAGCGGGCGAGCTGGCCGTCGGTGCAGTCCAGCACGAAGGAGGCGATCAGCAGCACACCGGCCGCGACGAAGCCTGCGCGGGTGCCGGTGGCCGCGCAGCCCGCGGCTATCAGGGCGGTGAGCAGGGAGGCCGTGGTGACCTGGTTCGGGGTCAGGCCGCGGCGGGCGCACCAGCGGGCGAGGTAGCGCGAGTAGGGGCTGATGAAGAACGTGGTGAAGAAGCCGTCGCGGGACTTCACCGCCGACTTCAGGCGCACGGCCTCCTCGTCGACGGCGGCGACGGCCTGCCGCGCCTCGTTGCGGGCCTGCGGGTCGGCGGGGACCGCGGCGACCAGGCTGCCCAGCTCCGGCTTGTGCACCTCGCAGCCGTCGGCGTCGAGTGCGGTGACGACGCGTTCGGCGAGGCTGTCCACCGCGAGCGCGGTCCCGCCGCCGGTGGGGGTCTCGCGGGCCACGGCCCGGGTCAGCGCCTGCCGGGCTTCCGGCTGTGCGGTGACGGCACCTGATACCGCGGAAAGCGGGAAGCGCGGGTCGGTCAGGCCGAGGCGGAGGGCGTGCTGGTGGCCGACGAAACCGGCATCGACCAGGGCCACGCGGTCGCCGGCGGACGCGGCGGCGAGCAGGGTCTCGGCCTCGGCCGCGTCCGCCGCCAACCGGACGTCGAAGCCGAGCGCCCGCAGATCGTTCTCGAGCGACGATCCGGGGACCGGCTGACCGGTGACGATGGCGGTCGACAACCGAACTCACTCCCTGGGTGCAGGCGCGGTGGCGCCGGTCTCGTGCGTGGTGGGGCGCGCCCTGCCGACGGCACCCGGGCGGCATGTCGGCAGAGGCTATCCGATGGGCGCGGGCCCTTGTTCACCGGCCGTTCACGGCCCGGCCCACGGGGGCTGCCCCGGCTTTTGCCGCGATCATCATCGGTGATCCGGGGCCCGGCCACAAAACCGGCGGCCCAGAACCGGGCGAAGCGCCCCGAAGGGGCCTGGGTCTGAAACGATATGCAGCTACCGCCGCGTGGCGCGGCCGGCCACACCCGACCCGCACCCGGCACACGACATCGCCCGCCGAGCTCTGCCCCGCATAGGGTGAACAACCATGACATGGCTGATCACCGGCGGAGCCGGATACATCGGGGCGCATGTGGCACGGGCCATGACCGGCGCCGGGGAGAAGGTCGTGGCGCTGGACGACCTGTCGGCGGCGGTGCCCGCGCGACTGCCCTCGGACGTCCGGCTGGTCGAGGGGTCGACGCTGGACGGGGACCGGCTGCAGCGGGTCTTCCAGGTGTACGGCGTGACCGGCGTCGTCCATCTCGCGGCACGCAAGCAGGTCGCCGAGTCGGTGGCGCAGCCCACCCGCTACTACCGGGAGAACGTCGGCGGTCTGGCCACGCTCCTGGACGCCATCGCCGGGGCGGGAATCCGCCGGCTGGTCTTCTCCTCGTCGGCGGCGGTGTACGGCAACCCGGACGTGGACCTGATCACCGAGGACACCCCGTGCGCGCCGGTGAACCCCTACGGCGAGACCAAGCTGGCCGGTGAGTGGCTGGTACGGGCGGCCGGAAAGGCGCACGGAATCTCCACCGTGTGCCTGCGCTATTTCAACGTGGCGGGCGCGGCGGCGCCGGAACTCGCCGACACCGGTGTGTTCAACATCGTGCCGATGGTCTTCGACCGGCTCACCCGCGACGAGGCCCCGCGGATCTTCGGTGACGACTATCCGACGCCGGACGGCACCTGCATCCGGGACTACATCCATGTGTCCGACCTCGCCGAGGCCCACCTCGCCGCGGCGCGCCGGCTCGCCGACGGTTCTCTGTCCGGCGATCTGACGCTGAACATCGGGCGGGGCGAGGGCGTCTCGGTGCGCGAGCTGATCACGGTCATCGGGGAGGTCACCGGCGACCGCCGGGAGCCGCTGGTGGAGGCGCGCCGGCCGGGGGACGCACCACGCGCGGTCGCCTCGGCCGAGCGGGCCGCCGAGCAGTTGGGCTGGCGGGCCGGGCGCGGGGTGCGCGAGATGGTGGAGTCGGCCTGGCGGGGCTGGCAGCTGCACCACGGGCGCTGAGCAGCCGGGCCGAGCGGGGGCCGACCCACCGGGCCGAGCCGGAGTCGTGCCGCACCCACCCTGACCTGCGTAACGTTTCCGCAGGTCAGGGCACATGACAACGGTGTTCAATGCCGCGTTGCCCCATACCCCCCACCCGTAGTTCACTGGCCCTGCCGGACGGATAGGGAAGGGCGGATGTCATGGGGGCAGGGCACGACCACGGGCACGCACACAGCCATGCGCCGCCCACGGGCACGGCCGCGGCGGCGTACCAGGGTCGGCTGCGGATCGCGCTGGGCATCACGCTCACGATCATGGTGGTGGAGATCGTCGGTGGCCTGGCCGCGGACTCTCTGGCGCTGATCGCGGACGCGGCGCACATGGCGACCGACGCGGTGGGCCTCGTCATGGCCCTGCTCGCGATCCACTTCGCCAACCGCCCGCCGAGCACCAACCGCACCTTCGGTTACGCCCGCGCCGAGATCCTCGCCGCCCTGGCCAACTGCGTGCTGCTGCTCGGGGTCGGCGGCTATGTCCTGTACGAGGCGATCGAGCGGTTCGTGACGCCCGCGGAGACCCGCGGCGGCCTGATGATCGTGTTCGGTCTGATCGGCCTGGTGGCGAACTCGGTCTCGCTGACCCTGCTGATGCGCGGGCAGAAGGAGAGCCTGAACGTGCGCGGCGCCTTCCTGGAGGTCGCCGCCGACGCGCTGGGCTCGTTCGCGGTGCTGGTCTCGGCGGCGGTGATCCTGACCACCGGCTGGCAGGGCGCCGACCCCGTCGCCTCGCTGGTCATCGGTGTGATGATCGTGCCGAGGACGCTGAAGCTGCTGCGCGAGACGCTGGACGTGCTGCTGGAGGCGGCCCCGAAGAACGTCGACATGGCCGAGGTGCGGGCGCACATCCTGGCGCTGGACGGCGTGGAGGACGTACACGACCTGCACGCATGGACGATCACCTCCGGGATGCCGGTCCTGTCGGCGCATGTGGTGGTCAGCTCGGAGGTGCTCAGCGCCATCGGCCACGAGAAGCTGCTCCACGAGCTGCAGGGCTGCCTCGGCGACCACTTCGACGTGGCGCACTGCACCTTCCAGCTGGAGCCGAGCGGGCACGCGGAGCACGAGGCGCGGCTGTGCCACTGACGGGGCCGCACACGCGTTCGACACCCGACCCGGACGGTTCCGTGATCTCCTGACCGGGCACGATGATCTAGGTCCGCCTTCCCGGCGCGCCGCGCGCGGACGTGTGGGGAAGTGCCGGGAGTGCCGGATTCGTACGGCAGACTTGGGGTGCGAAGACCGAGGCGAAGGATGGGTATGCCGATCACACCTGCCACCGCGACGCACAGCTCGTCGAATGGCACCGCGGAGGCGATTTTGCTGGAACTGGTCGACGAGAAGGGTGTGACGATCGGCACGGCGGAGAAGCTCGCCGCCCACCAGCCGCCGGGACAGCTGCACCGCGCGTTCTCGGTGTTCCTCTTCGACGAGCAGGGCCGGCTGCTGCTCCAGCAGCGGGCGCTCGGCAAGTACCACTCCCCCGGTGTGTGGTCCAACACCTGCTGCGGCCACCCGTACCCGGGCGAGGCTCCGTTCTCCGCCGCGGCCCGGCGCACGTTCGAGGAGCTCGGCGTGTCCCCGTCACTGCTGGCCGAGGCGGGTACGGTCCGCTACAACCACCCGGACCCGGCCTCGGGCCTGGTCGAGCAGGAGTACAACCACCTGTTCGTCGGCCTGGTACAGGCACCGCTCGCGCCGGACCCGGAAGAGGTCGCCCAGACCGCCTTCGTCACGGCCACCGAACTCGCCGACCGGCACGCCCGCGACCCCTTCTCGGCCTGGTTCATGACCGTCCTCGACGCGGCCCGCCCGGCAATCAGGGAACTGACGGGACAGTCCACAGGCTGGTGACCACACCTGCGGCGCCACGCCGCCGTAGGCGGGTATGCGGCACTACGACGGCGCCGGCGGGTCTTCGGCACTGGGACGGCGTAGGCGGGTGTTCAACTGGGACGGCGTCGGCGGGCCTGGAGTTCAGCAGTTCCCCGCCAACCGGCGGGCGCCACGCCAGTCTCGCGGGCCCGCGGCACACGTCGGCGTCAACGGGCCCGGAGCGCTACGACGGCGCCGACGGGCCTGCAGTTCAGCAGTCTCGCCTACCGGCGCGGGGCCACGGCAGCCCCGCGAGCCTGTAATACGACGGCAGTCACCGGGCCTCCAGCACTCCGACAGTCTCGCCACCCTGCGGCGCCGCGCGGTCTCCCCGCCTCGCAGCGATACGACAGCGTCAGCGGCATGCAGCGCCACGACCGCGCCAGCGGGCCTGCAGTTCAGCAGTCTCGCCTACCGGCGCGGGGCCACAGCAGCCCCGCGAGCCTGTAATACGACGGCAGTCACCGGGCCTCCAGCACTCCGACAGTCTCGCCACCCTGCGGCGCCGCGCGGTCTCCCCGCCTCGCAGCGACAGCGTCAGCGGCATGCAGCGCCACGACCGCGCCAGCGGGCCTGCAGTTCAGCAGTCTCGCCTACCGGCGCGGGGCCACGGCAGCCTCCCGGGGCCTGGAGTGCGACGGCAGTCTCCGGGCCTGCAGCGCTCCGACAGTCTCGCCCGCCTGCTGAGCCGCGCGGTCTCGCCGGCCAGCGCGGGCCGGCGCGGGCCACGGCAACCTCGCGAGCCTGCAGCGCAACGAAAGTCTCGTCGGGGTCGGGGCCACGCACTCTCGCGCGGCGCTCCCGTTCGGCGGCCTCGTCGGCCCCGGCCGTCTCGTGGGACTGTGTCGTTGAGGCGGTTCTACGGCAGCGCCGCGGGCTTGAGCGGGAGGGCGGCCCAGATGACCTTGCCGCCGCTCGCGGTGTGCTCCACGTCGACCGTCCCGCCGGCCTCCCGCGCCACCTCGCGGACCAGCAGCAGGCCCCGGCCACCGGTCTGCCCGTGGTCGGCCTCCAGGGCGGTCGGGCGGTAGGGGTGGTTGTCCTCAACGGACACCCGCACCCACTCGGCCCCGACGGCGACCTCCACGGCCAGCATCGGCGACAGCAGCGCCGCGTGCCGTACCGCGTTGGTGACCAGCTCGGAGACGATCAGCAGCAGGCCGTACACCAGCTCGTCGGAGACCGGCACGCCCTGGCGCAGCAGCAGGTCCCGTACGGCGTGCCGGGCCTGCGGGACCGAGGCGTCCACCGCGGCGGCGGTGAACCGCCAGACGCCTTCGTACGGCAGTGGATCGGGCGGCCGCTCGGCGCCCCACGCTGGGCGCGGCCCGTCCCCGCGCCCGTGGTTGTCCATCGTCCGGTCGCCACCCTCACGCTCGATTGTCACCACACGTCGAGTGTTGGTAACGATCCGCTCCGGTCCGCAGGACTGAACACAAGTCAGCGGGTATCGAACGGTTTCTGACCGAGTGCGTATGACACGGTCACGTGTGGGACTGTTCCTGTCGCCCGGACGCCGGTTCGCGAACTAGTCGGGTCGTAGGGGTTCGGCCTCCCCCTGTTCCGAGACGAGACCGACGATACGGCGCCCACCGTAGCCGGTGGCCACGAGGCCGAGGCCGTCGAAGAGCAGGGCGAGCGAGAAGAAGGCGCCGATGACGTACTGGCTGCTGCTCGGCCAGGAACCGAGGACCAGGATCCCGAGCAACAGGTCGAAGGCGCCGAGCAGGAGCGTCCAGCCCAGCTGCGGTCCGCGCACGACCAGGCCGCCGACCAGCCGGAAGAAGCCCGCGGAGAGGAACAGCAGCGCGGCGAACATGGTGAGCGCGGCGGCCGTGGCGTGCGGCAGGCGGATGACGACGACGCCGGCCGCGATGTTCAGGGCGGCGACGACGCCACCGAGCCAGAAGAAGCTGGTGCCGCGGGCCTGGACCGCGTGCAGCAGGCCGACGATCCCGCCGATCAGCAGCAGCCAGCCGAACAGCAGCATCGAGGTGAGCGTGGCGGCCGCGGTGTAGACGAGCCCGACGACACCGGCGAGCACGAGGAGCACGCCGAGTGCGGTGAGCCAGCTGAAGCCGCGGTGGAGTTTCGTCGCACTGTCTCTGCGTGTGCCGGCCCTGGCCATTCGCCGCCTCCTCGGTCCACGCCGTACACCACCCCCTACCTCTTTGTCCCCATTGGGCGGGTTCAGTAACGCATGCCTCGGCCGACCCGCACCCTCCGTGCCGGTCGGACCCCCCGATACGATCCGCGCATGGAGCCCCAGCTGTCACACCGCATCGATGGCGCTGTCGCCACCGTCGTCATCGGCAACCCGGCCAAGCGCAACGCCATGACCGCCGCGATGTGGCGGGCCCTGCCGCCGCTGCTGGACGAGTTGGCGCGCGACCGCGGCGTACGGGCGCTGGTGCTCACGGGCGAGGGCGGGACCTTCTGCGCGGGCGCGGACATCAGCACGCTCCAGGGCTCCCCGGAAGAGGCACAGCGGCTCGCCGTGGCCGCCGAGGAGGCGCTCGCCGCGTTCCCCAAGCCGACCGTGGCCGCCGTGCGCGGGCACTGTGTGGGCGGCGGGGCACAGCTCGCCGCGGCCTGCGATCTCCGCCTGGCGGAGGAGGGCGCGCTGTTCGGGGTGACTCCCGCGCGGCTCGGCATCGTGTACCCGGCCTCCTCGACCCGCCGCCTGGTCTCGCTGGTGGGTCCGGCCACCGCCAAGTACCTGTTGTTCACGGCCGAGTTGATCGACACCGGCCGGGCGCTGACCACCGGGCTGGTGGACGAGGTGCTGCCGGAGGGCGAACTGGGCAAGCGGGTCGCGGAGTTGGCCCGGGTCCTGGTCTCCCGCTCGCAGCTCACCCAGGCCGCCGCGAAGGAGTTCACGAGCGGCCGTACCGACCGGGACGCCCACTGGGCGCGGGCGGCCCGCGGCAACCCCGACACCGCGGAAGGGGTCGCCGCGTTCCTGGAGCGCCGACAGCCGCGCTTCACCTGGAGCGTGGCTACGTCAGGCTGAACCGGCTGCCCGCGCGGAACTCCTCGACCAGGTGCGCGGGCGCCTTCTGCGGGGAACCCGCGTCATACGGCGGCTGGGGGTCGTACTCCGTCAGCAGCTGGACGGCCTGGGCGTGTTCGTCGCCCGCGATCCGGCCGGACAGGGTCAGGGCCATGTCGATGCCGGAGGAGACCCCGGCGGCGGTGACGTACTTGCCGTCGGTCACGACCCGCTCGCCCGTCGGTTCGGCGCCGAACTCCTTCAGCAGGTCCAGGGCGACCCAGTGGCTGGTGGCCCGGCGGCCCTGGAGCAGTCCGGCGGCGGCGAGCAGCAGCGAGCCGGAGCAGACCGAGGTCGTCCAGGTGGTCGTCGCGTCGGCGGCGCGCAGCCAGTCCAGCAGGGCCGGGTTCTTCAGCTGGTCCATGGTGCCGGGGCCGCCGGACACGACGACGATGTCGGGGCGGGGCACCTCGTCGAGGGCCTTGTCCGCCGTGAGGGCGAGGAAGCCGGTGTCGGTACGGACGGGTCCGGCCTGCTCGGCGACGAAGTCGACCCGCGCGTCGGGGAGCCGGCTGAGGATCTCGTAGGGGCCCACGACGTCCAGGGCGGTGAAACGGTCGTACACGAGCATGGCGATCTGCATGGTGTGTCCCTTCGGTGGTCGAAGCGGCGTTGCGGGCGGGCCGCGGTTCCTCGGTGGCCGGGGTCAGTGGGCGATCGCTGTCGTCCGTCAGTGGCCGGGGTCTGTGGGCGATCGCTGTCGTCGGCGTGCGTCAGTGGTCGGTTCCGCGGGAGGACACCGGTCGTGAGCGGCCGTCGGCGATGGCGGGCTCAGTGGGCCGTGGCCGGGCGGAAGCGGCGGCGGTACTCGGCGGGGGCCGTGCCGAGGGCCTTGACGAAGGCGCGGCGCATGGCCTCGGGGGTGCCGTAGCCGCTGGCGCGGGCGACCTCCTCGATGTTGTCGGGCGTGTCCTCCAGCAGACGGCGGGCGTGTTCCAGCCGGACCCGGTCGACGTAGCGGCCGGGGGTCATGCCGGTCTCCTCGCGGAAGGCGCGCGCGAAGTGGCGCGGTGAAAGGCGGGCGCGGGCGGCGAGCGCCTCGACCGTCAGGTCACCCGCCGGATGCTCGGTGATCCAGCGCTGCACCTCCCGCAGCGGTGCGCGCTGCGCGGTCTGCGCGGCGAGCTGTGCGCTGAACTGCGCCTGGTTGCCGGGCCGGCGCAGGAAGACCACCAGGTGCCGGGCGACGGCGAGCGCGACGTCCCGGTCCAGGTCCTCCTCGACCAGGGCGAGGGCCAGGTCGATGCCGGAGGTCACCCCGGCCGAGGTGGCGACGTGCCCGTCCCGGACGAAGATGGGCTCCGGGTCCACGACGACGGCCGGGTGGTCACGGGCGAGCCTGTCGCAGTAGGCCCAGTGGGTCGTCGCCCGGCGGCCGTCCAGGAGATGGGCGGCGGCCAGCAGGACGGCGCCCGTGCACACCGAGACCAGGCGCGGGACACGCGGTCCGCGGGCGCCCAGCCAGTCGACCAGCCGGGGGTCGGGGTGGCGCGTGCCCTCGCCGCCGGGCACCAGCAGGGTGTGCGGGTCGGCGGCGGCGGTGAGCGCCTCGTCCGGTACGAGGGTCAGGCCGCTGGACGTGCGCACCGGGCCGCCGTCCAGGGAGGCCGTACGGATCCGGTACGTGCCCGGCGTGTGCTGCTCGGCGCCCGCGAACACCTCGAGCGGCCCGGTGACGTCGAGGCTCTGGACGCCGTCGAAGAGGACGAAGAGAACGGTTCGCTGGGCCATGCCCCCGATTCTTCGCCCCGGGGAGCGTGGCCACAATGACGCGTTTCCCACCTTTTCTGCCACGGCGGGGATGAGAGCCGTGCGGCGAGGCACCCGACCCCAGCCGGCCGACGGGAGGAGATTTTCGTGTTCGCTGCCATCGCAGACGTACTGCGCCAGGTCGGCGGGGCCGTCGCCACCGTGGTCACGCTGCCGTTCAGGGCCGTGGCCCGGCTGTTCGGCGGGGCCTCGGCCGGCGCGGGCGGGCGCCGGGCCTGAGAAACGGGCCGGCGGCCCGCCGGGATGTCGCCCTGATCCCCGGTTGTCGGTGTCACCTGCCACAATTGCCGCGCAACCTCAGTGGAGAAGGCGGTACGGGATCGTGACGACACCCGGGTCCATCGAAGCAGGATCCATCGAAGGCAGGATCGCCGAGGAGCTCGGCGTACGGGAGCGGCAGGTGAAGGCCGCGGTGGAACTGCTCGACGGCGGTTCGACGGTGCCCTTCATCGCCCGCTACCGCAAGGAAGCGACCGAGATGCTCGACGACGCGCAGCTGCGCACGCTCGAGGAGCGGCTGCGCTATCTGCGGGAGCTGGAGGAGCGGCGGACCGCGATCCTGGAGTCGGTGCGCGAGCAGGGCAAGCTCACCGACGAGCTGGAGGCCCGCATCCGCGGCGCCGAGACCAAGGCCCGCCTGGAGGACATCTACCTCCCGTACAAGCCCAAGCGGCGCACCAAGGCGCAGATCGCGCGCGAGGCGGGCCTGGAGCCGCTGGCGGAGGGCCTGCTCGGCGACCCGTCCGTCGAGCCCCTCGCCGCCGCGGCCGCGTTCGTGGACGCCGACAAGGGTGTCGCCGACCCGCAGGCCGCCCTGGAGGGCGCGCGGGCGATCCTCACCGAGCGGTTCTCGGAGGACGCCGACCTGATCGGCGAGCTGCGCGAGCGCATGTGGGTGCGCGGGCGGCTGGCCGCGAAGGTACGGGAGGGCAAGGAGGAGGCCGGCGCCAAGTTCGCCGACTACTTCGACTTCGCCGAGCCGTTCACCGAGCTGCCCTCCCACCGGATCCTCGCGATGCTGCGCGGCGAGAAGGAGGAGGTCCTGGACCTCGTCCTGGAGCCGGAGGAGCCCACGGAGGGTCCCTCCTCGTACGAGGGCATCGTCGCGAACCGGTTCGGGATCGCCGACCGGGGCCGGCCCGCCGACAAGTGGCTGACGGACACGGTCCGCTGGGCCTGGCGCACCCGCATCCTCGTCCACCTCGGTATCGACCTGCGGCTGCGACTGCGGACGGCCGCCGAGGACGAGGCGGTCGACGTCTTCGCCGCCAACCTGCGCGACCTGCTGCTGGCCGCCCCGGCCGGCACCCGCGCGACGCTGGGCCTGGACCCCGGTTTCCGTACGGGCGTGAAGGTCGCCGTGGTCGACGCCACCGGCAAGGTCGTCGCCACGGACGTGATCTATCCGCACGTCCCGGCCAACAAGTGGGACGAGGCCCTCGCCAAGCTGGCCCGGCTCGCGAAGGAGCACGCGGTCGAGCTGATCGCGATCGGCAACGGCACGGCCTCCCGGGAGACCGACAAGCTCGCCGGTGAACTGATCGCCAAGCACCCGGAGTTGAAGCTCACCAAGGTGATGGTGTCGGAGGCGGGGGCGTCGGTGTACTCGGCCTCGCAGTACGCCTCGCAGGAGCTGCCGGGCATGGACGTGTCGCTGCGCGGCGCGGTGTCCATCGCCCGGCGGCTGCAGGACCCGCTGGCCGAGCTGGTGAAGATCGATCCGAAGTCCATCGGCGTCGGCCAGTACCAGCACGACCTGTCCGAGGTGAAGCTGTCCCGCTCGCTGGACGCGGTCGTGGAGGACTGTGTGAACGGCGTCGGCGTGGACGTCAACACCGCGTCCGTGCCGCTCCTGTCGCGGGTGTCGGGCATCTCCTCCGGTCTCGCCGAGAACATCGTGGCGCACCGGGACGCCAACGGCCCGTTCAAGTCCCGCTCCGAGCTGAAGAAGGTGGCGCGGCTCGGCCCGAAGGCGTACGAGCAGTGCGCGGGCTTCCTGCGCATCCGCGGCGGCGACGACCCGCTGGACGCGTCCAGCGTGCACCCCGAGGCCTACCCGGTGGTCCGCCGCATGGTGAAGACCAGCGGCCAGGAGGTCGCCTCCCTCATCGGCAACACCGGTGTGCTGCGCTCGCTGAAGCCCACCGAGTTCGTGGACGACACGTTCGGTCTGCCGACCGTGACGGACATCCTGAAGGAGTTGGAGAAGCCGGGCCGCGACCCGCGTCCCGCCTTCAGGACGGCGACCTTCAAGGAGGGCGTGGAGAAGATCTCCGACCTGTCCGCCGGGATGATCCTGGAGGGCGTGGTGACGAACGTGGCCGCGTTCGGCGCGTTCGTGGACGTCGGCGTCCACCAGGACGGCCTGGTGCATGTGTCGGCCATGTCCAAGACGTTCGTCAAGGACCCGCGCGACGTCGCCAAGCCGGGTGACATCGTCAAGGTGAAGGTCCTCGACGTGGACATCCCGCGCAAGCGGATCGCGCTGACCCTGCGCCTGGACGACGAGGCCGCGCCGCAGGGGCAGGGCGGCGGCCGGCAGCAGCGCGGCGGCGGCGCCCGGCCGCCCCAGCAGCGGCAGGGCGGCGGCCAGGGCCGGCGCGAGGGCCGTGGTGGCGACCGCGGTGGCGACCGGGGCGGCCGCCAGGCCCCGCCGCCCGCCAACAGCGCCATGGCCGACGCGTTGCGGCGGGCCGGTCTGGTGGATCCGAAGAAGCGCTGACGGGTGGGGTCCGGGCCGGGCGAGTCGATCGTCCGGCCCGGACCCGCAAAACCGGGTGCCCGGAGATCACCTGGTTGCCAGACTCACCCCATGACCGTCACGGACCCCAAGCACGACCTCCAGGTGTATCTCCAGGACGCCCGCGACGTCCTCCTGTGGAAGCTGGAGGGCCTGTCCGAGTACGACGTCCGGCGCCCCCTGACCCCGACGGGGACCAATCTGCTGGGGCTGGTCAAGCACCTCACCGGCGCCGAAGCCCTCTACTTCGGCGCGACCTACGGGCGGCCCTTCGACGGAGCGGCCCTGTGGTGCACCGGGGACGCGGAACCCAACGCCGACCTGTGGGCCCGGCCGGACGAGAGCCGCCAGGACATCGTCGGCCGGTACCGCGCGGCCTGCGCGCACTCCGACGAGACCGTCGCCTCACTGCCCCTGGACGCGGTCGGCCGGATCCCCGGGGACGAGGGCAGGGAGGTGACGCTGCACCACAGCCTCACCCACATGATCGCCGAGACCCAGCGGCACGCCGGACACGCCGACATCGTCCGGGAGTTGATCGACGGGGCGACGGGGCAGCGACCGGACGGCACCAACATGGCACCCGGGGACCGAGCCGCTTGGGCGGCGCACCGGGAGCGGGTGCAGCGGGCGGCCGAAAAGGCTTGACGGAAACGTCTGTTGCGCGAACGGTCGGATCACTACTATTCGATCGGTTTCGACTTCTGCCCTGTTTCCGGGCGAAAACTCATCCTTATGGGGACACATGTTCAGACGTTCCGCCGTCGCGGCCCTGTCGGGCGCGCTGGCACTGTCGGCCCTCACCGTGACGGCCGCCCGGGCCGACTCCGGCGACGGAGACACCCAGGTCCTCCTGGCCGTCGTCAACGGCGGCGAGCCGGTCGTGCTGGGCGCGATGACGAAGAAGACGGTCACGCTCAGCATCAGCGCGAGCGACGACTCCGGGATCAAGGACGCCTACGGCTTCCTCTACCACGGCTCGTTCGACAATCCCGACGGCTCCGCCGGCCCCGGTTCCGACACTCCGCTGACCTGCACCCCGGTCGCCGGAAGCAGCACCACCTCCACCTGCACCGCCAGCATCACCATCGACCCGAACGCGATGCTCATCAACGCCAACGCCGGTACCTGGCACATCTGGACGTCCGTGGACGCCAACGACTTCGACTACGTCGACACGGAGAACGCGGGCACCTTCCTGATGAAGCGTGCCGCCAAGCTGACCGTCGACGCCTCTCCCGAGCCGGTGGCCGCGGGAGCCACGGTCACCGTCAAGGGCGCGCTGACCCGCGCCAACTGGGGCAAGGGCGGCACCTACAGCGGGTACGCGGGCCAGTCGGTGAAGCTGCAGTTCCGGAAGGCCGGCGCCACGACGTACACCACCGTGAAGACGGTGACCAGTGGCACCGACGGCGTCCTCAAGACCACGGCGACGGCCACCGCGGACGGCTACTGGCGCTGGAGCTTCGCCGGGACCGGCACGACGGGGCCGGCCAAGGCCTCCGGCGACTACGTCGACGTCACCACGGGCTGAACCGGCGGGCCCTAACGCTCCGTCACCTTCCCCGCCGCCACCTCCAGGCGGCGGGTCACCCGGACCGCGTCCAGCATGCGCCGGTCGTGGGTGACCAGCAGCAAAGTACCCTCGTAGGAGTCGAGGGCGGACTCCAGCTGTTCGATGGCGGGCAGGTCGAGATGGTTCGTCGGCTCGTCCAGGACGAGGAGGTTCACTCCCCGGCCCTGGAGCAACGCGAGGGCGGCGCGGGTGCGTTCGCCCGGGGAGAGGGTCGCGGCCGGGCGCAGGACGTGGTCGGACTTCAGGCCGAACTTGGCGAGCAGGGTGCGGACCTCGACCGGCTCGGTGTCGGGGACGGCCGCGCAGAACGCGTCCAGCAGGGACTCGGGGCCGTGGAAGAGCCCCCGGGCCTGGTCGACCTCGCCGACCAGGACGCCCGAGCCGAGCGCCGCGTGCCCCGAGTCGAGCGGGACACGGCCGAGCAGCGCGCCCAGCAGGGTGGACTTGCCGGCGCCGTTGGCCCCGGTGACCGCGACCCGGTCCGCCCAGTCGATCTGCAGGGACACCGGGCCGAAGGTGAAGTCGCCGCGCCGGACCTCGGCGTCCCGCAGGCTCGCCACGACCGCTCCGGAGCGCGGGGCGGCGGCGATCTCCATGCGCAGCTCCCACTCCTTGCGCGGCTCCTCCACCACATCCAGGCGCTCGATCATGCGCTGGGTCTGCCGCGCCTTGGCCGCCTGCTTCTCGCTGGCCTCGCTGCGGAACTTGCGGCCGATCTTGTCATTGTCGTTGCCTGCCTTGCGCCGGGCGTTCTTCACGCCCTTGTCCATCCAGGCCCGCTGCATCTGCGCGCGGTCCTGGAGGGCGGCCTTCTTGTCGGCGAACTCCTCGTAGTCCTCGCGCGCGTGCCGCCGGGCCACCTCGCGCTCCTCCAGATAGCCCGCGTAGCCACCGCCGTAGAGGTTGATCTGCCGCTGCGCCAGGTCCAGTTCCAGGACCTTGGTGACCGTGCGGGTGAGGAACTCGCGGTCGTGGCTGACGACGACCGTGCCGGCGCGCAGGCCGGTGACGAAGCGCTCCAGGCGCTCCAGGCCGTCGAGGTCGAGGTCGTTGGTGGGCTCGTCCAGGAGGAAGACGTCGTAGCGGGACAGCAGCAGCGAGGCGAGCCCGGCGCGGGCCGCCTGGCCGCCGGACAGCGCGGTCATCGGCTGGTCCAGGTCCACGGCGAGACCGAGCGAGTCGGCGATCTCCTCCGCGCGCTCCTCCAGGTCGGCGCCGCCGAGGCCGAGCCAGCGCTCCAGCGCGGTCGCATAGGCGTCGTCGGCGCCGGGTGCCCCGTCCACGAGTGCCTGAGTGGCCTCGTCCATGACGCGCTGGGCCTCGGCGACACCCGTACGACGGGCCAGGAACTCCCGGACGGTCTCGCCCGGCCTGCGCTCCGGCTCCTGCGGCAGATGACCGACGATCGCGGTCGGCGGGGACAGCCGCAGCTCGCCTTCTTCGGGCGCGGTGAGTCCGGCGAGCAGTTTCAGCAGGGTGGACTTGCCCGCGCCGTTGGCACCGACGAGACCGATCACGTCGCCGGGCGCGACGACGAGGTCCAGCCCGGAGAAGAGGGAACGGTCGCCGTGCCCGGCGGCGAGGTTCTTGGCGACGAGGGTGGCAGTCATCAGGAAGCCGATCCTAATGGGCCCGGCACCCCTGTCTCAGCCCGGCTTCCGGTGGGCCCGCCCCGCGCCTCACCCCCGCCTGCCCCCGGTGACCGGCGCCGCGAGCACGCCCCCCGTCGTGCGGGCGACGAGGTACGCCTCCCCCTTGACCGCCTTCGGGTCCAGTGGGACGCGGTGCCGGCCGGGTTCCAGGACGCCGTCGAACACGTCGCGGGTGTGGGTGCGGTAGAGCCGGTCGAGGCGGTAGGCGGTGATCCGTACCTGGCATGCCGAGGTCACCTCGACGTCCGCGGTGCTGCCGGCGGCGGCCAGCCCCACGAGCCGGCGCTGCGGGAGCGGGCTGCGGTCGAGGGCGTGCTCGATCTGGGCGACCAGCAGCGGCACGATCGGGGCAAGGCCGTCCACCCGGGCGATGTCGACCCCGGCGCGCTCGAAGGCCTCCAGTACGGCGGCCCGGTCGGCCTCTCCGACCGCGCGGCCGAAGGCGACCGCGCCGTAATCGCGCAGTTCCTCGGCGGGGACGGCCCGTGCGTCCTGGGTGATGTCGGCGCCGATGCCGATCGTGCGCAGCGCGGCGGCAAGCTTGGCCAGGACCGCGACCCGGGCGCCGATCAGCAGCACGCGCCGACGGGGCGCGGCGGAGCGCTCCATCAGGGCGCCGAGTGCGGCGCGGTACTCGGCGCCCTGGAAGCGGAACGGCCCTATGCCGTGGTAACCGTTGAGCTCGAGGTCGGCGTGCTCGTCCGTCTGCCAGGCGAAGTCCCGCCAGATGTAGTCCTCGCCGTCGCGCTCGATGACGGCGGTGACCGCCCCGCAGCCCAGGTCCGCGCACTCGGGACAGCCGTAGATGACGAACCGGCCTTCGGGAAGCGGCGGTTCGGCCTCCAGGAGCAGTGCGCGCACCTGCGCGGTGAAGATGGCGGGCGGGATGTCCGAGGCGAGCGGGGAGACGGCGTCCAGGTCGGAGAGCCGGAACAGCAGCGGACGGCCGTCCACGACGAAGTCCACGAAGTCGCGGTGGACCTGGTAGCCGCCGTCGGCGAGCACACCGCCGGCGCGGATCGCCGGTGCCAGGTCGAAGGTCGCGTATGCGGCAGACATGCTGTGAGTATCCCCACACCGGCACGGATGTGAGCGCGGCATGACAGAGTCGTCCGGACAGGGCCTATCGTCCTGGCGTGGACAGCGAGCCGAGTGACGCAGTGATCGTGGTCGGGAGCGGGGTCGCCGGGCTGACGACGGCCCTGGTCCTGGCGGAGTCCGGCCGCCGGGTACGGGTATGGGCGCGGGAGCCCGCCGAGCGTACGACCTCGGCGGTCGCGGGCGGTCTGTGGTGGCCGTACCGCATCGAACCCGAGCCGCTGGTCGGTGCGTGGGCTCTCGAGTCCCTCGCCGTGTACGAGGAGTTGTCGGACCGGCCGGACGAGACGGGCGTACGCCTGGTCGACGGCGTACACCGGGGGACCCGGCTGGACGAACTGGGCACCTGGGCGGGCCGGGTGCCGGGACTGCGGGCGGTGGCCGACGGTCTCGCGGCGCGGCTGCCGGTGATCGACATGCCGGTGCACCTGGCGTGGCTGCGGGAGCGGCTCGCGAAGGCGGGAGGCGTGGTCGAGACGCGCGAGGTGACCGACCTCGCCGGGGTGCCCGCGCCGGTCGTGGTCAACTGCACGGGCCTGGGCGCGCGTTCACTGGTGCCGGACCCGGCGGTGCGTCCCGTGCGCGGGCAGCTGGTGGTCGTGGAGAACCCGGGGGTCACGACCTGGTTCACCTCCGTCGGCCATTCCTCCGACCACTCCTCCGCCGCCTCCACGTACTTCATCCCGCAGCCGGGCGGTCTGCTGCTCGGCGGTACGGCGGAGGAGGACGACTGGTCCCTGGAGCCGGACCCGGCCACCGCCGCGGCGATCGTGGCCCGCTGCGCGGCGGTCCGCCCGGAGATCGCGCAGGCGCGGGTGCTGGGCCACCGGGTGGGGCTGCGCCCGGCCAGGCACGCGGTACGACTGCAGCGGCAGCCGCTGCCGGACGGCCGCGTGCTGGTGCACAACTACGGCCATGGCGGGGCCGGGATCACGGTGGCGTGGGGGTGCGCACGGGAGGCGGCCGGGTTGGCGTTCCCGGCCGCCTGAAAGGTGCCCGCCGCTACGCACCCCGAAAGGGGCGCGGCGCTGTATCGACATGCGGCTCCGCCGCGTGGGCGCGACCAGCCACAACGGAGCCGCAGCGGCCGGACCGCCCAAGCCACGCAGTGACCGGCGTCGGTCAGTTCGCCGGAATGTGCTGGGCGGCGTGCGGTGCGCGGACGCCGGTCAGCCGTGCCGGGGCGGGAGCCATGGCCGTCGTGCCACCGGTGGCCCGGGCGAACGCCGGCGCCCCACCGACCAGCGGGAGCCCGGCCGTCGTACCCGACAGGGACACCGTGACGGTCGGCTTGGTGGACGGCGGGTCGATGAGGTCCTTGTCCGTGCCCGCGATGATCAGGGCCAGCCGGTGACCCTTGGGAACGACGTGGTCGGTGGCCGCGAGACGAAGAGTCGTCGTGTACGCCTTGCCCGGGGTGAGCGGGACACCCTTGCCGAGCGAGGCGTAGTGGCCGAGGTCTGCCCATCCGCGGCTGAACACGGTGTAGTCGACCTTGGCCGTCCTGGCCGCCGTCTCCTTGAAGCAGGCGCTGTCCCCGGCCGTGCTCTCGCCCCAGCAGGTGCGGTTGGTGAGGGTGGTGATGCCCTCGCCGCTGTCGGCGTAGTCGCGGATGGTGTCCGGGCCGAGGTCGACCAGGACGGCGGACAGGTGGGCCGAGGTGGTGGTCGGTGTCGCGGTCACCGTCACGGTCGACGAGCCGGACAGGCGCAGGTCGTGGCTGAGCGGCGCGGTGAGGAAGCCGGCCTTCTCCGGAGTCGGCGTGGTGAGGTGCGCCGCCCAGTCGGTCTCGCTCAGCTTCGGGTCGTCGGTGATGGTCTCGGTGCCGGTGGCCGGGTGCAGGCCGAGGGTGCCGACGCCCGCCAGGGTGCCGGGAGCCGGGTGCAGAACGGTGGTGCGGGTGGTCTGCGGGGGCCAGACGCGGGAGGTCACCCACTGGTCGGGGTGGCGTTCGATGTCGGCCATCGGCTCACGGTCGATGCCGTTGTCGTAGCCGAGGAGTTCATGGTCGAACCAGCGGTGCAGGGTGTCCACCCAGGCGCCGCGCCGGTAGTCGAAGGGGTCGACGTGGCCGGTCTGGGAGAGCCAGATCTTGCGCTCGACGCCGTGCTTCGCCAGGGCGTCCCACCACTGGCCGAAGTGTTTGGTGCGGACGTTGAGGTCCTGCATGCCGTGCACCAGGAACACGCTGGCGCGCACCTTGGCCGCGTCCTTGACGTAGTCCCGCTCGGTCCACAGCGGGGTCCAGTCGCCGCTGCGCGGGCTGCCGTCGGCGAGTTTCTTCTGTACGGCGGCGCAGTGGGCGTGCGCCGCGTCGCTCTCGACGTAACCGGCCAGTTCGCCGGGGCCGCCGTCGTACAGCGGGGCGCCCTGCGCGAAGTAGTAGTCGTACCAGGAGGAGATGCCGCTGATCGGGACGATGGTCTTCAGGCCCTTCACGCCGGTGGCGGCGACGCCGTTGGCGATCGTGGCGTCCCAGCTCTTGCCGATCATGCCCGTGCGGCCATTGGTCCAGGTCGCTCGGACGGTCGACGTCCCGGTCCGGCTGGTGTACGCCTTGGCGCGGCCGTTCAGCCAGTCGATGACGGCCTTCGCGGACTGGATGTCGGAGCGGCCGCCGACGTCGACGCAGCCGTCGGAGCGGTTGGTGCCGGCGAGGTCGACGCCGACGAACGCGTAGCCGCGGGGCACGAAGTAGTTGTCGTAGAACAGCGGCATCTGCACGACGTGGCCCTGCGCGTCGTACGTCTTGACCTGGCTCTCGTTGCCGCGTCCGCAGCAGGAGTAGTAGGGGCTGGCGTCCATGATGACGGGCACCTTGCGGCCCTGGCGGGCGGGTTCGGCGGGCCGGACGATGTCGGCGGCGACGCGGTCGGCGTGGCCGTCGCCGTCCTCGTCGAGCCCCGTGTCCACCCATACGGACTCGCGGACGGCGTGGGCGTAGGAGTAGACGGGCCCGCTCTCGCGCGGGGCCCGGCTCGCGCCGGTGGCGGCGTGTGCGGCGGACGGGGTGAGGAAGGCGGCCGTCAGGATGGCGACGACCGCGGTCGCGAGCGCTCTCCAGATCGTGAAGCGCGTGCGAACGAGGATGCGAATCGGCATGCGCGGACGGTACTCCGGTGAACTCCGGCTGCAGAAGGGGGCTTTACGGCACTCCGCGGGCACATGACGGCTGAATGGCGATCGTGTGACAGCGGGGGCCATGGACAGGGCAGGGGCCACAGGGACTGAATAGGCTCCGAACAGCGTTCCCCGAACGATCTTCCGAACAGACTTGCAGTCCAGACGACTTGGAGCTGACGTGCACCGCAGAATCATCGCGCCGGGCGCACTCGCGGCGGCCTCCCTTCTGCTGGCGATCCCGGCATCGGCCGCGAGCTTCTCCCCCGGCGCGCCGGGCATCGGCGACCCCTACTACCCGTACTACGGCAACGGTGGCTACGACGTCTCGCACTACGACCTGAGGCTGCAGTACCAGCCGAAGTCGGACGAGTTGCAGGGCACGGCGACGATCCTGGCGCGGACCACGCAGGACCTGTCCAGCTTCGACCTGGACTTCCTGCTGGACGTGAGCGAGGTACGGGTCAACGGCGCGAAGGCCGCCTTCACCACCTCCGGGCAGCACGAGCTGGTGATCACGCCGAAGACACCGCTGGCCAAGGGCACGGCGATCACGGTGGTGGTCCGCTACAGCGGGGTGCCGTCGACGAAGAGCGCCTACGGCTTCAACACCTGGCACCGCACGCCCGACGGCGCCGTCGCGGCCGACGAGCCCGAAGCGGCCTGGTGGTGGTTCCCGAGCAACGACCACCCGAGCGACAAGGCCACCTACGACGTGTCGGTGGCCGTGCCGGACGGCACCCAGGCCCTCTCCAACGGCACCCTCCAGTCCACAAGTTCGAAGCTCGGCTGGACCCGCTACAACTGGCGGGAGAACAAGCCGCAGGCGACGTATCTGGCCACCCTCGCCATCGGCAAGTTCGACATCACGACCAGCACCTCCGACGGCGGGGTACCGGTCGTCAACGCCTACAGCAAGGACCTCGGCGACAACGACGGCGCCGCGCGGGCGAGCGTGGAGCGCACCGGGGAGATCGTCGACTGGCTCAGCGGCTACTTCGGGCCCTACCCGTTCAGCACCGCAGGCGGATACGTGCCGAACACCACCACCGGGTATGCGCTGGAGACGCAGACCCGCGTCTACTACAGCCCGAAGCAGTTCGCGAACGGCTCCAACACCTCCGTGGTCGTGCACGAGCTGGCCCACCAGTGGTACGGCGACGACGTGTCGCTGAAGGGCTGGAAGGACATCTGGATCAACGAGGGCTTCGCCCGGTACGCGCAGTGGCTGTGGTCGGAGCACGAGGGCGAGGGCACCACACAGGAACTCGCCGACTACGTGTACGCCTCCCATCCGGCCGACGACGCTTTCTGGACGGTCAAGCCGGGCGACCCTGGCCCGGACGACCAGTTCGACCTCGCCGTCTACGACCGTGGAGCGCTCGCCATCCAGGCGCTGCGCAACGAGATCGGTGACGACGCGTTCTTCCGCGTTCTGAAGGGCTGGCCGCAGGAGCACGCGTACGGCAACGCCTCGGTGGCCGACTTCCAGAAGTACGCCGAGCAGGTGTCCGGCAAGCCTCTCGCGGCGCTGTTCGACACCTGGCTGTTCCAGCCGTCGAAGCCGGCCGCACCCGCGGCACGCGCCGCCTCCCTGGCGAAGGCGGACACGTCGGTGACCCAGCCGAAGTCGTGGAAGAAGATCGAGGCGACGAACGACATCCACGACGCACGCGGCCACTGACCCGGACCGGTCCGGGCCGCCTCGGCTCTGCCGCCGGGCCGCTGCAGGGCCTCGACTCCGCCGCCCGCCGGCGCGGGAGCCCGGCCCTGCTGTCCGGCGTGCACGAGCTCCGCTCTGGCATCCGGCCGGCGCAGGCGCCCGGCGCCGCTGTCCGGTCGGTTCAGGGTCTCGGTTCCGTCGATCGTTTGAGCAGTTCGTCCCGGCCTATCGACTCCGCTCGGGAGGCCGGGACGGTGCAGGCGTAGGCGCCCGCTACCGCGCCGTAGCGGGCGCAGGTCTCGGGCGGCTCTCCGGCGAGGCGGCCGTAGAGGAACGCGGCGGCGAAGGCGTCGCCCGCGCCGTTGGAATCCACCACCGGCGCGGGTGGCAAGGCCACGGGCACGCGGCTCAGCTCGCCGTCTGCCAGCAGATACGCGCCCTCGGCTCCGGCGGTGGCGACGACCACCTCGGCCCTGCCCCGCTCGGCGATCCGCCGCATCGTCCGCTCGGTGTCGGTCAGGGCGGCGGCCGACAGGAAGACGACGTCCGCCCCGCGGGCGAACGGCTCGTGGTACGGGTTCTCCCCGTCCCAGTCGTGCAGATCCGTGGACAGGGGTACGCCCGTCGCCCTCAGCACCGGCAGCGCCTCGGCACAGGGCTGGGTGATGGTCACGTGCACATGGCGGCTCGCCCCGGCCAGCGCGCGCAGCAGCTCCGGCGGGAAGCGGTCGCCGGGGCGGGCTCGGCTGGTGTCGTACAGGGACAGGCGGCGGCCGTCCGGGCCGACGAGGTTGACCGCCCGTTTGGTACCGGCGGGCTGCGGGAGTGCGGTCAGTGCGATGCCGTGCTCGCGGTGCAGGGCCCGCACGAGGTCGCCCTCGGGGTCGTCGCCGAGCAGGTCGAGGTGGTGGGTGCGCAGGCCGAGTGCGGCAAGGCTCAGCGCGACGAAGTCGCCGGTCTGCCCGGCGCGGGTGCGGATCCCGGAGTCGATCATGTAGCTGTCGGCGTACGGAAGGGGCAGCTCGGGGACGTGGATGATCGTGTCCACGCCCGCTCCGCCCAGCACCAGGACGTCCGCCGCAGGGGGGTGTGAGCTCATCCGCGGCCCTCTCCGTGGTCGTACACCGTCACCTTGATCCCTCGCTTCACCAGCCGCTCGGTGATGAGCGGCTCTGTGCGGGACCAGGTGCCGCCCGCCAGGCCGCAGCCTATGCGGGGCATGTGCACGGACGCGCCCAGTTCGATCACTTCGCCGGCGAGCCGGGCGAGGGCCGTGTCGATCGCCTCGTAGCGGACGGGAACGCCCTTGCTGCCCCTCCGGATGCCGCGCTGGCCGATCATGTTGGCCACCCAGACATACGGCTCGACCCGTACCAGTTGGACGGCGCCCAGCCCGAAGTCGTTCTTCGCGCGGTCGCGGTGCCATGCGCGGTACGCCGCCTCCGGCTCAGGCCAGCGTCGCGAGAGTGCGAGCACGAAGCCCTTCCCCCAGCCGCCGATGTCGTTGCAGACATGGGCGATCACCTTGGCGCCCTTGACCGACGGCACGGTGGCGTCACCTCGGACATACAAGATCTCCGACATGACGCCACCGTAGGCGGTGCCACTGACAGTGGCGCTGAGCTGTTACTTCGTGAGTTCGGACAGCTCCTGGTCGGTGTTCTTCGACACCCGGCGGCGCACGCCGAACCAGCCGGCGACCAGCATCACGGCGATCACCGGAATCAGCAGGATGGTCTTCCGGCCGACGTCGGGGTCGTTCCACATCATGCCGAGGCAGATCAGCAGGAACGCGATAGTGGCGATCTCGGTGACCGGGCTGAACTTCAGCTGGAAGTGCGGCCGGGTCGCGAGGCCAGCGCGGGCGCGGCGGACGAAGACCATGTGGCAGATCATGATGATCACCCAGGTGCTGATGATGCCGAGGGAGGCGATGTTCAGCACGATCTCGAAGGCCTGGCTGGGCATGAGGTAGTTCAGGCCGACGCCGAGCACACAGACCGCGCAGGTCAGCAGGATGCCGCCGTAGGGGACCTGGCTGCGGTTCATACGGGCGGTGAACTTCGGGGCGGAGCCCGCCATGGCCATGGAGCGCAGGATGCGGCCGGTGGAGTACAGGCCGGAGTTCAGCGAGGACATGGCCGCGGTCAGGACGACCAGGTTCATCACGTCACCGGCCGCCGGGACGCCGATCTTCGACAGGACCGTGACGAACGGGCTCTCGTCGGCGGAGTACACCGAGCCGGGCAGCAGCAGGGCGAGCAGCACGACCGAGCCGACGTAGAACAGGCCGACACGCCACATGATCGAGTTCACCGCGCGCGGGACGACCTTCTCCGGCTCGGCGGTCTCGCCGGCCGCGATACCGACCAGCTCCAGGGCGGCGTAGGCGAAGATCACGCCCTGCATGACCAGGACGACCGGCATCGCGCCGTGCGGGAAGAGCCCGCCGTGGTCGGTGACGACGTTCAGGCCGGGGGTGTGGCCGCCGACCTTGTGCTGGGTGGCGAGCAGGAAAATGCTGATCAGCATGAAGCCGACGATGGTGGCGACCTTGATGATCGAGAACCAGAACTCCAGCTCGCCGAAGATCTTCACCGAGATCAGGTTCACGGCCAGAACCACCGCGAGGGCGATCAGGGCGAGCACCCACTGGGGAATGCTGGTGAACATGCTCCAGTAGTGCGTGTAGAGCGCGATCGCGGTGATGTCGGCGATGCCGGTGGTCGACCAGTTCAGGAAGTACATCCAGCCGGCGACGTAGGCGCCCTTCTCACCGAGGAACTCGCGCGCGTAGGACACGAAGGACCCGGAGGACGGGCGGTACAGGACCAGCTCGCCGAGGGCCCGGACGACGAAGAAGGCGAAGACGCCGCAGACCAGGTAGGCCAGGGCGAGCGCCGGGCCGGCGTTGTGCAGGCGCCCGCCGGCGCCCAGGAGGAGTCCGGTGCCGATGGCGCCACCGATGGCGATCATGTTGACGTGGCGGGCCTTGAGGTCCTTGCTGTAACCGGCGTCGCCCGCGTCCGCGGGCGTCTGGGCCGCCTGCGCCGCCTGGGTGCGGGCGGGGGCCTGTGCCGATTCCACGGCGTCCTTGCTCACGGGTGGTTCACTTCCTGGTGCGCCCGGACCTCGTGGGTCCGGGGGACGTGCAGGGCTTGGTCCGCACCACCCTGTTGAGTCGCGGCACAGACCAAGCCAGCAGCTTCCCAGAAGGAATCACCCCCACGCGGTGGCCCATGTCACACAGCGTTACTTCTCACATGATCAACGCAGGGTTCACACACCGTTCACCTCGGGTTTCACAGCATCGGTGAGACAGCGATACTGCTGCACATGACCACCGATGCCGGGGACACGCCCCTCACCGTCGACGAGCTGGCCGCCCGCGCGGGTGTCACGGTGCGCACCGTCCGCTTCTACGGCAGCAAGGGTCTGCTGCCGCCTCCGGTGATCGGCCCGCGCCGGGTGGGGCACTACGGGCCGGAGCACCTGGCCCGGCTGGCCCTGATCGAGGAGTTGCAGCAGCAGGGCATGACCCTGTCGGCGATCGAGCGCTACCTGGGGCAACTGCCGGCCGACCTCTCCCCGCACGACCTGGCCATCCACCGTGCCGTGGTCGCGTCCTGGGCGCCGGACACCGTCGACACGGTGTCGCGGGAGGAGCTGGAGCGGCGAGCCGGACGGCCGCTCGCCGCCGAGGACGTGGAACGGCTGGCGGCGATGAACGTCGTCATGGCAGCGGAGGGCTCGGAGGGCGACACCTTCCGGGTGGACTCCGGGCTGCTCCGGCTCGGGGTGCAGCTGCTCGACGTCCCGCTGTCGCAGGAGGTGATCCTCGCGGCGCGCAAGGTGCTCATCGAGCACTCGCGCGCCGCGGCCCATGAGCTCTCCCAGCTCTTCCGCGGCGAGGTCGCGGAGCGTGACGCGCGGGACGTGAAGTCCCTGTCGGCGCACATGCACCCTCTGGTGGTGCAGTCGCTGCTGACGACGTTCCAGCGCTCGCTACGGGAAGAGCTGAGCGAGTGGGTCATCCGGCCGGAACCGGCCGAGCCCGGCTCAGGAGCGGACTGAGTCGGCGAACGGCTCCCCCTTCTCGGCCTTCTCCACGAGCAGCGCGGGCGGGGTGAAACGCTCGCCGTAGGCCTCGGCCAGCTCACGCGCGCGTGCCACGAATCCGGGCAGGCCCCCCTCGTAGCCGTTGATGTACTGGAGCACACCGCCGGTCCAGCCAGGGAAGCCGATGCCGAAGATCGAGCCGATGTTGGCGTCGGCGACCGAGGTCAGCACGCCCTCCTCCAGGAGGCGCACGGTGTCGAGCGCTTCGGAGAAGAGCATCCGCTCCTGCATGTCCCGGAAGGGGATCTCGCACCCGGGCCTGGTGAAGTGCTCGCGCAGACCCGGCCAGAGTCCGGCCCGCCTGCCGTCCTCGGTGTAGTCGTAGAAGCCGGCGCCGCCGCTGCGGCCGGGGCGGCCGAACTCGTCGACCATACGGTCGATGACCGCCTCGGCCGGGTGCGCGGTCCAGGTGCCGCCCGTCTCCTCCACGGCCCGCTTCGTCTCGTTGCGGATCTTGCGCGGGAGGGTGAGGGTCAGCTCGTCCATGAGGGAGAGGACCTTGGCCGGGTAGCCGGCCTGGGCGGCGGCCTGCTCCACGGAGGCGGGCTCGATGCCCTCGCCGACCATGGCGACGCCCTCGTTGATGAAGTGGCCGATCACGCGGGAGGTGAAGAAGCCGCGCGAGTCGTTCACGACGATCGGCGTCTTGTTGATCTGCCGGACCAGGTCGAAGGCCCGGGCCAGGGCCTCGTCGCCGGTGCGCTCGCCCTTGATGATCTCCACCAGGGGCATCTTGTCGACCGGGGAGAAGAAGTGCAGCCCGATGAAGTCGGCCTGGCGGTCCACGCCCTCGGCGAGCGTCGTGATGGGCAGGGTGGAGGTGTTGGAGCACAGCAGCGCGTCGGGCGCGACGACGGACTCGATCTCCTGGAACACCTTGTGCTTGAGCGAGGTGTCCTCGAAGACGGCCTCGATCACCGCGTCGCAGCCCGCGAGGTCGGCGGCCTCGGCGGTGGGTGTGATCCGGGCGAGCAGCGCGTCCGCCTTCTCCTGGCTGGTACGGCCCTTGGCGACGGCCTTGGCGCACAGCTTCTCGGAGTAACCCTTGCCCTTGGTCGCCGCCTCCAGGGAGACGTCCTTGAGGACGACGTCGATACCGGCGCGGGCACACGAGTAGGCGATGCCGGCGCCCATCATGCCGGCGCCGAGCACCGCGACCTTGCGGACCTTGCGGGCCTCGATGCCCTTCGGGCGGTTGGCGCCGGAGTTGACCGCCTGGAGGTCGAAGAAGAACGCCTGGATCATGTTCTTCGAGGTCTGCCCGGCGGCCAGCTCCACGAAGTAGCGGGCCTCGATGACCTGAGCGGTCTCGAAGTCGACCTGGGAGCCCTCGACGGCCGCGGCGAGGATGTTGCGGGGAGCCGGGTAGGGGGCGCCGTTCGTCTGCTTGCGCAGGGTGGCCGGGAAGGCGGGCAGGTTCGCGGCGAACTTCGGGTTGGCGGGCGTACCGCCGGGGATCTTGTAGCCGGGCTTGTCCCAGGGCTGCTGCGACTCGGGGTTGGCGTCGATGAAGGCGCGGGCCTTGGCGTGCAGTTCCTCGGGCGTGGCGGCGACCTCGTGGACGAGGCCGTTCTCCTGGGCGCGGCGTGCGTTGTACTGCTGGCCCTGGAGGAGCACCTTCAGCAGGGCGTCGGCGATGCCCAGCAGCCGTACGGTGCGGACGACGCCGCCTCCGCCGGGGAGCAGGCCCAGGGTGACCTCGGGGCAGCCGATCTTGGTGCCGGAGGTGTCGAGGGCGACCCGGTGATGGCAGGCGAGGGCCAGTTCGAAGCCGCCGCCCAGGGCCGCACCGTTGATGGCGGCGACGACGGGCTTGCCGAGGGTCTCGATGCGGCGCAGGTTGCGCTTGATGGCGAGGCCGCCGTCGAAGAGGTCCTGGGCGGTCTCCGGGGTGACCCGGATCAGGTCGCGCAGGTCGCCGCCCGCGAAGAAGGTCTTCTTGGCGGAGGTGAAGATGATGCCGCGGACGGAGTCCCGCTCGGCCTCCAGGCGGTCGGTGATCGCGGCGAGGGACTCGCGGAACGCCTGGTTCATGGTGTTCGCGGACTGGTCGGGGTCGTCCAGGACGAGGGTGACGACACCGGTGTCGTCCTGCTCCCAGCGGATGGTGGTGCTCTCGGTCATGACAGTCGTCTCCGTTGAGGTCTCGGAAGTCTCGTGATTCCGCGGGGAGTTCAGATGCGCTCGACGATGGTGGCGATGCCCATGCCGCCGCCGACGCACAGGGTGGCGAGGCCGTAGCGCTTGTCCTGGCGCTCCAGCTCGTCGATGAGCGAGCCGAGGATCATCGCACCGGTCGCGCCGAGGGGGTGGCCGAGGGCGATGGCGCCGCCGTTGACGTTGACCTTGTCCAGCGACAGACCCATGTCCTTGACGAAGCGCAGGACCACCGCGGCGAACGCCTCGTTGATCTCGACCAGGTCGATGTCGTCGATGGTGAGACCGGCCCTGGCCAGGGCCTTGCGGGTGGCGGGGGCGGGTCCGGTGAGCATGATGGTGGGCTCGGAGCCGGAGACGGCGGCGGAGACGATCCGCGCGCGCGGGGTGAGGCCGTGGCGCTCGCCGACCTCCTTGGAGCCGATCGCGACGAGCGAGGCGCCGTCGACGATGCCGGAGGAGTTGCCCGCGTGGTGGACGTGGTCGATCTTCTCGACCCAGTGGTACTTCTGCAGCGCGACCGCGTCGAAGCCGCCGAGTTCGCCGATGTCCGCGAAGGACGGCTTGAGCTTGGCGAGGGAGTCGGCGGTGGTGCCGGGGCGCAGATGCTCGTCGTGGTCGAGGACGACCAGGCCGCTGCGGTCCTTCACGGGGACGACGGAGCGGTCGAAGCGGCCCTCCTTCCAGGCCGTGGCGGCGCGCTCCTGGGACAGGGCCGCGTACTCGTCGACGTCCCGGCGGGAGAAGCCCTCGATGGTGGCGATCAGGTCGGCGCCGATGCCCTGCGGCACGAAGTTGACGGCGAGGTTGGTCATCGGGTCGTTGAACCAGGCGCCGCCGTCGGAGGCCATCGGCACCCGGGACATGGACTCCACACCGCCCGCGAGGACCAGGTCCTCCCAGCCGGAACGGACCTTGGCGGCGGCCAGGTTGACGGCCTCCAGGCCCGAGGCACAGAAGCGGTTCTCCTGTACGCCGGCGACCGTGTCGGGCAGTCCGGCGGCGATCGCGGCGATCCGGGCGATGTCGGAACCCTGGTCGCCGACGGGGCCGACGACACCGAGCACGATGTCGTCGACGGCGGCCGGGTCGAGGCCGGGGAAGCGGTCGCGGATCTCGTGGATGAGGCCGACGACCAGGTCGATGGGCTTGGTGCCGTGCAGGGCGCCGTTCGCCTTGCCGCGGCCGCGCGGGGTGCGGATCGCGTCGTACACGTACGCTTCGGTGCTCACTGGTGTGCCTTTCGGGAGGGTGGGCCGAGCGGGGTGGGCGGGGTCGGCCGGCGTCGGTGAACGGGTCGTGGTTCAGGTGTCGGTGGCCGGATGGTCGTCCGCGGGTGCGGGTATCCCCCAGTCCCGCGCCACCGCCTCCGTGTCGGCGCCCGGCAGGGCGGGGCCGGTACGGACGCACGTGGGGGTGGCGGAGAAACGGGGGGCGGGGGCCGGCTGGGTGATGCCGGCGTGGTCGGTGAAGGTGCCGCGGGCGGCCAGGTGCGGGTGGTGCGGGGCCTCGCGCAGGGACAGCACGGGGGCCACACAGGCGTCGGTTCCCTCGAAGAGGGCCGTCCACTCGTCCCGGGTCCGGGACTTGAAGCGGGCGGCTACGCGCTCGCGAAACTCGTCCCAGCGGCTCCAGTCCCTGTGGGCCGGTGCCAGGTCGTCCAGGCCGAGCAGGCGCAGGAACTCCGCGTAGAACTGCCCCTCCAGGGCTCCGACCGCCATGTACTTGCCGTCGGCCGTCTCGTAGGTGCCGTAGTAGGGGCAGCCGCCGTCGAGGAGGTTGGCGGCGCGCCGGTCCTGCCAGCCGCCGGCCGCGAGCATGCCGTGGATCATCGCCGAGAGGTGGGCCGTGCCGTCCACGATGGCGGCGTCGACGACCTGTCCGGTGCCGGTCACGCGCGCGTGGTGGAGCGCGGCGAGGACACCGACGACCAGGTAGAGGGAACCGCCCGCGTAGTCGCCGAGCAGGTTGGCGGGAAAGACCGGGGGCTCGTCCGGCCGGCCGGTCATGCCGAGGGTGCCGGTCAGCGCGATGTACGCCACGTCGTGGCCCGCGCGCTCGGCGAGTGGGCCGTCCTGCCCCCAGCCGGTCATACGGCCGTAGACCAGGCGGGGGTTGCGGGCGTGGCACTCCTCGGGGCCTACGCCGAGGCGCTCGGCGACGCCCGGGCGGTAGCCCTCGATGAGGATGTCGGCCCGTTCGGCGAGGTCCAGCACGCGCGCGCGGCCGTCCGGTGCCTTCAGGTCGACGACGATCGAGCGCTTGTTGCGGTTGGTGACGTCGTACGCGGGATCGATGCCCAGGCCGGGGCCGCCCGGCCGGTCCACCCGGACCACGTCCGCGCCCAGGTCCGCGAGGAGCATGGCGGCGAACGGGCCCGGACCGATGCCGGCCAGTTCGACCACGCGCACGCCGGAGAGCGGCCCGCCGCCCGGCGTCGCCGGCGTCTCTGCCGTCGTCATGCGTCCTGCCCCCAAAAGCATGTGTGACACAACTGATGTAACACCGGTGATGCTAGGAACGCCTTCCACCGGACACAAGACCTAACGAGCAAGCGCTTAGTCAAGTGCCCGGCTCCATGGGGATCGCCCGGGAGGGTGAAAGACGGCGGCGCCGCGGCCCGCGCCGACGACGTCGCTCCGGAGCACGACGGCGAGACCCTGCGGGTGGCCACCGTCGTCCACACCGAGGAACTCGCGCGCTTTCTCCCTCTTTGTCAGGGCGTTCCTGGCTGCGGCCACCACTGCCTCCGGGCTGGTCGTCGTCGCTCGCTCCCCTCACGCTAGCCTCGGCCACCGACAGCGGCGCGGGCTGCGGGACGAAGGGGTGTCATGAGCAGGCTAAATAGGGCAGATCGTCCCTACGACCTCGTGCTTTTCGGAGCCACCGGCTTCGTCGGCACCCTCACGGCGGAGTACCTCGCCGCGCACGCGCCGAAGGACCTGCGCTGGGCGGTGGCCGGCCGCGACGAACGCAAGCTGGAGCGGCTGCGCGAGCGCCTGCCGGGCGGGGCGGACGTCGGTGTCCTGCGGGCCGACGTGTCCGAACCCGCGACCCTGCGCGCCCTCGCCGAGCACGCGCGCGTGGTCGCCACGACCGTCGGGCCGTACGTGCTGTACGGCGAGGAGCTGGTCGCCGCCTGCGCGGACGCCGGGACCGACTACCTGGATCTGACCGGCGAGCCGGAGTTCGTCGACCTGATGTACGTCCGGCACGACGCACGCGCGCGGGAGACGGGCGGGCGCCTGCTGCACGCGTGCGGCTTCGACTCCGTACCCCACGACCTGGGTGTGTACTTCACGGTCCGGCAGCTGCCCGAGGGCGTACCGCTGACCGTGGACGGATACGTGACCGCCGACGCTGCCTTCTCCGGCGGCACCCTGGCCTCGGCGCTGAACCAGTTCGCCCGCGGCCGGCAGCTGCTGGCCGCGGCGCGCGAGCGGGGCCGGCACGAGCCGCGGCTGATGGGGCGGCGGGTCGCGGCGCCGACGGGCGCGCCCCGGTTCGCCAAGGAGGTCGGCGCGTGGGCGCTGCCGCTGCCGACCGTCGACCCGCAGATCGTGCGCCGCTCGGCGAAGGCGCTCCGCCGGTACGGCCCCGACTTCCGCTACCGGCACTACGCGGCGGTGCGGCACCTGCCGGTCGCCCTCGGCGGGGTCGCCGCCGTCGGCGCGGTACTGGCGGCCGCCCAACTGCCGCCCGCCCGGCGCTGGTTGTCGGGCCGGCTGCAGCCGGGGGACGGGCCGAGCCCGGAGCGGCGGGCGCGGAGCCGGTTCGCCGTGCGTTTCGTCGGCGAGGGCGGCGGGCGGCGCGTGTTCACGGAGGTCTCGGGCGGCGACCCCGGCTACGACGAGACGGCGAAGATGTTCGCCGAGGCGGCCCTCAGCCTGGCCTTCGACGACCTCCCGCCGACGGCCGGGCAGGTCACCACGGCGCAGGCGATGGGTGACGCCCTGACCGAGCGGCTGCGCGCCGCGGGAATCACCTTCCGGGTCGCGGCCACCGGCCCGGGCACCTCCTCCCCCGTTTGAGACTTTCGCAGCCGGCGTCCCCGGGCACCTGCGGCCATCGCCACGAAAGTCTCACCGGGCCCGTCAATGAAACGATTGAGGCTCAAGTCCGCTGAGCCGAAGGAGGCGGGAGAGGCATGAAGTTCGTGCTCGAAGTGACCGTGGACGAGGGCGCGCAAGGGCAGGAGCGCGCCGGCGAGCTGGGGCGCATCCTGCGCTACTGGGGCGGGAACCTCCACCACTACGCCCTCGAACCCGGAGACGGCTCGGCCGTCTACGACTCGGCGTATCAGGAGGTCGGCGCCTGGCGCGTCGTCGCCTCCTGAGCGCCGCCTCCGGCGTTCTGTGCCGCTTCCCGCAGCGCCCGGCGGCACAGGGCGTCCGCCCGCCGCGTGGTCTCCGGCAGCCGGTAGCGCGGGGTGAGGGCCAGCGTGTGGGCGACGGCGTTGTCCAGGCTCACCCGGTGGCCGACGGAGACGAAGACCGGTTTGACGCCGTCCCGGGTGCGCAGTGCGCGCCCGACCTCCTCGTCCCCGGCGAGCAGCGGGGCGGAAGCTCCCCGCGCCGGGTCCGGATCGTCGTACGTGAAGGTGAACGGGTTCTTGGCGACGCCGATGACCGGCAGGCCGGTGAACACGCCGAGGTGGCTCGCGAGGCCGAAGCGACGCGGATGGGCCAGGCCGTAGCCGTCGCACACGACCAGGCCGGGCGGGCACGGCAGCCGGTCCAGGGCGGCCCGCACGGTCGGGATCTCGCGGAAGGCGAGGAGGCCGGGCACGTACGGGAAGGAGACCCGGCCGACGGCCGTCGCCTCGGCCACCACGTCCAGGGACGCGGCGTCCAGCACGACGGCCGCCGCGGCGACGAGGTCGAGCTCGTCGTCGTAGGCGACGTCGACCCCGGTGACCCGGCCCGTGCCGGGCTCGGGTCCGCGCTCGTCGAGCACCACCCGTCCGCGCAGCCCGTCCTGCACCGCGCGGGCCTCTTCCTCGGTCGCGGGCCAGCCCGCGGGTACGCCAACGGTCGTCATGGTGACCTGAACTGTACGGTTCCAGCGGCCCGTTGTCGGAGCCGGGGGGTACGCTCGCGATCATGTTCGTACTGGAACTGACCTACACCGCACCCCTCGACGCCGTGGACGCGCTCCTGCCGGACCACGTGGCGTGGCTCGAGGAGCAGTACGAGAAGGGCTTCTTCCTCGCCTCCGGGCGCAAGAACCCCCGGGACGGCGGGGTGATCCTCGCCGTCGCCGAGAACCGCGCCCGGATCGAGGAGCTCGTCGCGGGCGATCCCTTCGTCGTCGGCGGCGTGTGCACGTATCGCATCGCGGAGTTCATCGCCACCAAGACGGCTCCGGAGCTGGCCCGCCACCGGCAGACGCCGGGCTGACCGCGGCCGTTCATCCCTTCCTGGCGTTCAGCGCGCGCTGCAGCTGGTCCTTGTTCATGTTCGAACGGCCCTCGATGCCGCGCTGCTTCGCCTCGTTGTACAGCTGGTCGCGGGTCGGGCCCTGGGAGCCGACCCGGTTGCCCGACCGCTGACCGCCGCGCTTGCTGGACGACATGTCCTGCGTCGAGCTGCGGCTCGCGGTCTTGGACTCGCCGGCGCGGGCGCGCTCCTTGTTGACCGTCCGCGCGGCGATCTCCTTGGCGCGCCCGGTGCTCTCGCCTCGGTCCTGCGCGCTCTTCTTGATGTGCTCGTACTGACGCTCGCGCTTGGAGCTGGAACCGGCGGGCATGATCGCTCCCTTCGTCTCGGATCCCGTGCGACTCGAGTACCCGGTTCCCGCCCACCTCAGCGTTCCAGCCGCGCGACCCTCCCCTGCTCTCCGGCCGCCCAGCAGCTGAGGTCGGGCGTGCAGTCCACGGTGTCGTAGGAGCCGGTGTCGATCGTGCGCCAGGTGCGGCCCGCGTCAGTGGTGAGGTCGGTACCGGTGGGGCCGACGGCGAGTGCGGCTGTGCGGCTGTGCGGCAGCCAGGCGGCCCCCGAGCGGTAGGCGGGCGGGGACGTGGCGGCCGGGGTCCAAGTGCGGCCGCCGTCGGCGGTGAACGCGGCGGCCTGTGGCGAGGCCTGGTCGGGGCGGTAGTCGCCGCCGACGGCGAGGCCGTGGCCGCGGTCGCGGAAGGCGAGCGAGAAGACGCCCTTGGCGGGATCGCCGGCCGGCACCGGTGTGTCGGCGGCCGTCCAGGTCAGTCCGCGGTCGGCGGAGTGCAGCACGCGCGCGTGGGCGCCGCCGCCGGTGGCCAGCCAGACGTCCTTCGGGCCCGAGGTGACCAGGCACTGGCCGCTCGCGGCGAAGCCCGCCTCACCGTCCAGCGCGGGCGGCATGCCCGCCGGGGGCAGCATCCGCCAGGAGCGTCCGCCGTCGCTCGTCGACAGGATGCGGAACCTTCCGTCCACGGGGTCGCTCATCGCGAGGCCGTGCCGGCGGTCGAAGAAGGCCAGGCAGTCGTAGAACGCCTTCGGGTCGGTGTTGCGGAAGGACTCCGTCCAGCTCGCCCCGCCGTCCTCGGTGCGGTACACGCGGGACGCCTCACCCTCGCCGATGGCCAGCACCACGGCGCGCCGCGCGTCGAACGCCTCGACGTCCCGGAACTGCAGATCGGCCGCGCCCGGCGGAGAGACGTTCCGCCAGCTCGCTCCGCCGTCGGTCGTGCGCAGCACCGTGCCGCCGGTACCGGCCAGCCAGGCGGTACGCCGGTCGACGGCCGCCAGGCCCCGGAAGCGGACCTGCGGGGTGCCCGGATCCTTCGGCGCCCAGTGCGGCCTCCCCTGCCCGAGGGGCCCCGCCTCGGCGGAGGGCACGGTCAGTGCGCCCAACGCCGCCCCGCACGCCACCCCCGCCGCCACCAGCCTGCTCGTACGTCCTCTGCGTCGCGTGCTCCCCAAACGCCTCATGGCGGGCGAAGCTAGCCCACCGGCCCGACTCCGTCCAGAGGCCAACTGCCGCCCGCCGCAGGCACGAACGAGCGGGTCCGCGCCATGCATGAACGCGGTGACCGAGGTCACTCGTGATTCCTGTGCACGGATCGGCCGGATCCGTCGTCTCTTCCGGTGCCGGGTGCACACCCGGGCGCAGTCCAGCCGTCACGAGGGAGCAAGGCGTTGTCCACCGTCATCGAGCAGCCCGTAGAGGCGCGTCTCGTCGCCGCCGCACCGCGCATGCCGAGCATTCCCGCCACGCTGCGCTACGACCGACGCGATCCGTTCGCCGTCGTCATGACCTTCCCGGCCCCGGCCACCCTGGAGGGGGTCGAGGTGCGCTGGACCTTCTCCCGCGAGCTGCTCACGGCCGGGCTGCACCAGTCCGAGGGGCACGGGGACGTCCGGGTGCGGCCGTACGGCTACGACCGCACCGTGCTGGAGTTCCACGCCCCCGAGGGCACCGCGATCGTGCACGTGCGCTCGGGCGAGATCCGGCGCTTCCTGGAGGCGACCAGCGCGCTGGTGCCCGTCGGCCTCGAACACCTCCAGCTCGACCTCGACCACGGCCTGGCCGAACTGATGCGGGACGCCTGCTGAGCGCTGCGCGCGCGAAGCCGAGCGCCACGCGCGCGTGAAGCCGGGCGTACGGCTGCGCGCGCGTGGCCGGCCGGTTCGGCTCGTCGTACGCGACGCCGAGGGTGGCCGGCTCGGCCACGGCGGGCGCGCCGGGGAAGACCGACACGTCGACCGGCCTTCGATGCCCGCGACCAGCTCCTTCACCGTCCCCGGGTCGACGGCCCCGGGGACGAGGATCCGTCGGCGCCCGCCGCACGGAAGGCCGCCGCCCGCTCCAGGGTCGTGCGGCACGCCCGCCTCGTGCCGGGCGTCCTCGATGTCGACACCGACCGCGCCGGCGGCGAGCACCGCCCGTACGGCGTCGGCAACCCCGGCCAGGTCGGTGGCGTAGCCGGCCTCGATGTCCGCGCCGACCGGGACGCGTACGACGGCGGCGATGCGGGCCACGGCCCCGCCTGCGCGGTCGCGGCCGAGGCGGTCGCCGACAGACGCCGGCCGAGGGCGGCCCTTAATTGCGTTGACAGCCCCCAGCCGCCCTTCTACGGTGTACATCGGTCCTGTTGCCGTCGATTGGAGAAGGACGTTGCTCGTCTGAGGTCCTGAGGCATCGCGTCGCACCGGTTGAGGTGTGTGCGCGGCGTACGACCTCGGCGTCCGAGCCGTCCTCGGGCACAGGCCCTTTTCCGTGGCCTCCTCGTGCCCCACGACCTTTCGGTTCCCGCCTCGCGGTGTCTCGACATGCGTCCACCCGACCGCACGAAACCCTTCGCGAGGCCCTCATGTCATCTTCCCTCACCTGTACGTCCCTGTCCTTCACCTGGGCCGACGGCACCGCCGTCCTCGACGGCCTCGACATCGCCTTCGGGCCCGGCCGTACCGGTCTCGTCGGCGTCAACGGATCAGGGAAATCGACCCTGTTGAAACTGCTGGCCGGTGAACTCACCCCGTCCGACGGCACCGTCAAGGTGTCCGGCGAGGTCGGTCACCTCCCGCAGAACGTCACCCTCGACACCGCACTCCGCGTCGACCAGGCCCTCGGCATCGCCGAACGGCGGGCCGCGCTGCACGCCATCGAGGCGGGCGACGTCGCCGAGGAGCACTTCGAGACGCTGGGCGACGACTGGGACGTGGAGGAACGCGCCCTCGTCACGCTCGGCGAGCTCGGTCTCGGCCACATCGGCCTGGACCGCACGGTCGGCGAGGTCTCCGGTGGCGAGTCGGTGCTGCTGCGGCTGGCCGC
The DNA here is from genome assembly GCF_020819595.1 of Streptomyces barringtoniae. Taxonomy (GTDB): domain Bacteria; phylum Actinomycetota; class Actinomycetes; order Streptomycetales; family Streptomycetaceae; genus Streptomyces; species Streptomyces barringtoniae. The sequence continues at coordinate 59,622 of NZ_JAJHNP010000005.1, read as the reverse complement.
GCTGCTGCTGCGCCGTCCTGACGTGCTGCTGCTGGACGAGCCCACCAACAACCTCGACCTGTATGCGCGCCGACGGCTGTACCACGCCGTATCCGCGTGGCCGGGCGTACTGGTCGTGGTCAGCCACGACCGGGAACTGCTCGACCTGGTCGACCAGATCGCCGAGCTGCGCTCCGGGGAGGTCACCTGGTACGGCGGCAACTTCTCGGCGTACGAAGAGGCTCTGGCCGTCGAGCAGGAGGCGGCCGAGCGGACGGTGCGCGTCGCCGAGGCCGATGTGCGCAAGCAGAAGCGCGAACTGGCCGACGCCCAGGTGAAACTGGCCCGGCGCAAGCGGTACGGGCAGAAGATGTGGGACTCCAAGCGCGAGCCGAAGATCGTCATGGGTGCCCGCAAACGCGCCGCCCAGGAGTCGGCGGGCAAGCACCGCATCATGCACGAGGAGCGGCTCGCCGAGGCCAGGGAGCGCCTGGACGAGGCGGCGGAGGCGGTACGGGACGACGACGAGATCCGCGTCGACCTGCCGTACACCGCCGTGCCGCCCGGCCGGCAGGTGCTCACCCTGCAGAACCTGGAAATGGCCTACCACGCGCGCGTGGAGGGCATTCTCGATCTGCGGGGCCCGGAGCGGATCGCGCTGGTCGGCCGCAACGGCGCCGGCAAGACGACGCTGTTGCGGACCGTCGCAGGGCAGCTGGCACCGGTGGCCGGCGAGGCGCGGGCGCACGTCCCGCTGCGCTTCCTGCCCCAGCGGCTGGACGTGCTGGACGACGAGCTCACGGTGGCAGAGAACGTGGCCCGGTTCGCGCCGGGCGCCACCAACAACCGGATCCGGGCGCGGCTCGCCCGCTTCCTGTTCCGGGGCGCGCGGGCCGACCAGAAGGCGGCCACCCTGTCGGGCGGAGAGCGGTTCCGGGCGGCCCTCGCCGCGCTGATGCTCGCCGAGCCGCCACCCCAGCTGCTGCTGCTCGACGAGCCGACCAACAACCTCGACATGGCGAGCGTGCGGCAGCTGACCTCGGCCCTGGAGTCGTACGAGGGCGCACTGCTCGTGGCCAGCCACGACCTGCCGTTCCTCGAGTCGATCGGCATCACCCGCTGGCTGCTGATGGAGGAGGGAGAGCTGAGGGAGATCTCGCCGGAGGACATCGGGGCCTCGACCTAGGGTCCGACGTCTCAGGAGGGCCACAGCCTGACAACGAGGGTTTTGTCGTGGCCGGGACGGATTGCATGATGGCGGACCGGTGCCGTCTCACCGGCACCGGAAAACCGCACCATCGATTCGAAAGGTCCCTCGTGCCCAGCAAGAAGGCCCTCGTCCGCCGCCCCAGCCCCCGCCTCGCCGAAGGCCTGGTGACGCACATCGAGCGGGAGAAGGTCGATGCCGGGCTCGCCGCCGAGCAGTGGGAGGCCTACGTCGAGGCCCTGAGTGCGCACGGCTGGGAGACGATCGAGGTCGACCCGGAGGACGACTGCCCGGACTCGGTGTTCGTCGAGGACACCGTCGTCATGTACAAGAACGTGGCGTTGATCACCCGGCCCGGCGCGGAGTCCCGGCGCGCGGAGACCGCCGGCGTCGAGGAGGCGGTGGCCCGGCTCGGCTGCTCGGTGAACTGGATCTGGGAGCCGGGCACCCTGGACGGCGGCGACGTCCTGAAGGTCGGCGACACGGTGTACGTCGGCCGCGGCGGGCGCACCAACGCGGCCGGCGTGCAGCAGGTGCGGGCCGCCTTCGAGCCGCTGGGCGCGCGCGTGGTGGCCGTTCCCGTGAGCAAGGTGCTGCACCTGAAGTCCGCCGTGACCGCGCTGCCCGACGGCACGGTGATCGGGCACATACCGAAGGTCGACCGGCCGTCGCTGTTCCCCGGCTTCCTGTCGGTGCCGGAGGAGTCCGGCTCGCACGTGGTGCTGCTCGGCGGGCACAAGCTGCTGATGGCGGCGAGCGCGCCGAAGACCGCGGAGCTGCTGACCGATCTCGGCCACGAGGTGGTCACGGTGGACATCAGCGAGTTCGAGAAGCTCGAGGGCTGTGTGACGTGCCTCTCGGTACGGCTCCGGGAGCTGTACGCCTGACGGGCGGTGCTGTCACTCCGAAGGCCCCGGATCCGTGCATCCCGGGGCCTCCGGCCTGTCCTGGAGAGGCCGACGCAGCCACGCCGAAACACCCGGGAGGGCCAGTTCCGCCCTACTGATCAGCGATCTTTACAGTGGCCTTAACCTACGGCTTCGTAACCTACGCTTTCGTAGCCTACGATCACGTAGGTTTCCGGCACCGCTCGCCGGACCGCCGCCTGATTCTCCCCCGTTGTTCGGCGTCCCCCCTGGAGTTCCCGTGACGATCACCTCCCCTCACCTCGGCAGCCCGTCCGCCTGGACCGACGCGCGGCTGCTGTTCGCACTGGAGGAAGTGGTCGAGACGGAACTGAACCGGCATCTGAAGGTCGCCAAGGACTGGATGCCGCACGAGTACGTGCCATGGAGCGACGCCCGCAACTTCCCCGGCCTGTTCGAGGACGGGGAGGCCTGGGGCAAGGACCAGTCCAAGGTGACCGAGATCGGCCGCATCGCCCTCGTGGTCAACCTGCTCACCGAGGACAACCTGCCGAGCTACCACCACGAGATCGCCACGCTCTTCGGCCGCGACGGCGCCTGGGGCACCTGGGTGCACCGCTGGACGGCCGAGGAGGGCAGGCACGGCATCGTGATGCGCGACTATCTGCTCGCCTCGCGCGCGGTGGACCCCGACAAGCTGGAGCAGTTCCGCATGTCGCACATGAGCGAGGGCTTCGAGTCCGACAACCGGCACTCGATGCTGCACTCGATCGCCTATGTCGCCTTCCAGGAACTGGCCACCCGGATCTCGCACCGCAACACCGGCCACCAGTCCGGCGACCCGGTCTGCGACCGCATGCTGGCCCGCATCGCGACCGACGAGAACCTCCACATGGTGTTCTACCGCAACCTGCTGAAGGCCGCCTTCGAGCTGGCCCCCGACCTGACCATGCAGGCGGTGCGGGACGTCGTGGTGAACTTCCGCATGCCCGGTCACGGCATTCCCGGCTTCGAGCGGGCCGCCGCGCAGATGGCCATCGGCGAGGTCTACAACCTGCGCATCCACCACGACGACGTGCTGCAGCCCGTACTGCGCTTCCTGAGGGTCCTGGAGATGGACGGCCTCGGCCCCGAGGGAGTCAAGGCGCAGGAGGAACTCGGCCTGTTCATGGGCGGCCTGAACGAGGAGGCCCTCAAGTTCGACGAGAAGCTGGCCACCCGCAAGGCCCGGATGGCGGCCCGGGCCGGAGCCTGAGGCACGCCGGTCACCGACCGCACGCCGGGGTCCGACGCCCGCAGGGGACCCGCCGGAAGGACGGGTACCCGGCGGGCGTCGGCGGACGTCGTCAGTGGGACGTGCGGCGCAGGGCGAGGCGCTCCTTCTCGGACAGGCCGCCCCAGACGCCGAAGCGCTCGTCGTTGGCCAGCGCGTAGTCCAGACAGGCAGGGCGCAGCTCGCACATGGCGCAGATGCGCTTCGCCTCGCGTACCGAGCTGCCGGGCTCGGGGAAGAAGAAGTCCGGCCCGGTCTGCGCGCAGAGTGCCTGCGCCTGCCAGGTGTCGTCGGCCGGAGTGATGGTTTCGAAGGGCATGACCAGGATCGTGCCGCGCGGCGAAAAACGTTCGATCAACGCCGGGTCAACGCCGCCGGCAGTGCCTCCGGCCGCCCCCGATGATGCTCTTCCGGACCGCACCGGCGCACGGCGGCGCGCGGGGCACGGCGAAAACCCGCAGGGCGCGCCCGGCCACCCGGGGTGAGCGTGGTCCGTCCGGCGCGTCGCGGCGATCCGGCGGCGATTGTCAGTGGGGGGTGCCAGACTCGGCAGTGCAGAGGACGGGACCCCTTTCGAGGAGGGCGAAGATGCTCACCACCCGTTTCGTCGACGGCGCCCCGAACTGGCTCGACATCAGCACCCCCGACATCGACGGCGCCGTGTCCTTCTACGGCGGTCTCTTCGGCTGGCAGTTCCAGTCGGCGGGCCCGGACGCGGGAGGCTACGGCTTCTTCCAGCTGGGCGGCAGGACCATCGCGGGCGGCATGCAGTCCGGCCCCGAGCAGGGCCCGCCGGCCTGGACGGTGTACTTCCAGAGCGCGGACGCACAGGCCACCGCCAAGGCCGCCGAACAGCACCACGGCAGCGTGCTGTTCCAGCCGATGGACGTCATGGGCGAGGGACACATGGCGGTCCTCGCCGACCAGGCGCACGTGCCCTTCGGGATCTGGCAGCCGGGCCGGACCAAGGGCGTCGACATGGCGAGCGAGCCGGGCTCGCTGTGCTGGGTCGAGCTGTACACCCCGGACATCGCGGCGGCCGCCGCCTTCTACCACCAGGTGCTGGGGCTCGAGACGTCCGCCGTGCCCTTCCCGGGCGGGACGTACACGTGCGTCAATCCGGCCGACGGCGGGGAGGACGCGATGTTCGGCGGGATCGTGCCCCTGGCCGACGACCCGGTCGAGGCCCAGGGCAGCCCGTACTGGCTGCCGTACTTCGAGGTCGAGGACACCGACGCGGTGGTCGAGAAGGCGCGGCAGCTCGGCGGAGAGGTGCGCGTGCCGGCGACGACCATGGAGGGCGTCGGCCGCATGGCCAGGCTCACCGACCCGTACGGCGCCCGCTTCGCGGTGATCAAGAGCGAGTCGCCACAGGGCTGAATCCGGTCGGCGGACCGGGGCGGGTCCTCTTGCGCGGCGGTCAGGCGGACACCCGTCGTATCAGCGTGGTCGGGAGGATGACGCCGCCGGCGTGCGGCTCGTCCACGGCGCTTCCGGTCCGGTCAAGGCCGTCCGTCCTGCCGCGGGCATCCGTCCGGTCACAGCCGTCCGTCGTGCCGCGGCCGTCAGGCCGATCTCGGTCGTCCGTCCGGTCGCGGCCGTCGGAGAGTCCGCGCAGCAGCAGGCGGGCCATCAGACGGCCCATTCCCTCGATGTCCTGACGAACCGTCGTCAGTGGCGGGTCGGCCTCCTCGGCGACGGGCAGCATGTCGTCGAAGCCGATGACGGCCACGTCGTCGGGGACGCGTCGGCCGCTCGCGCGCAGCACGCGCAGGGCACCGAGGGCGGTCAGGTCGTTGGCGGCGAACACGGCGTCCACGTCCGGGCAGCGGTCGAGGAGTTCGCGCATGGCGCGTTCACCGCCGGCCGGGGTGAAGTCGCTCTCCACCACCAGCCGGGGATCGTTCCCGCCCGGCACCTCGCCCATGACGTCCCGGTAGCCGTCGAGCCGGTCCACCGCCGACGTCTGGTCCAGGACGCCGGTGAGATGCGCGATGCGTGTGCGGCCGAGGCCCATGAGATGCCGTACGGCAGCGCGTGCTCCGCCCCGGTTGTCGCAGTCGACGTACACGACACCGGGGTCCTTCGCCGTAGGGCGAGCGGGGCCGGCCCCGCGGCCCTCGTCGCCCCAGCCGGGCCGTCCGCCGAACACGGTGGGCACACCGGCGTCCTGGATGAGGCCGGGCAGCGGGTCGTCGAGATGCAGGGAGAAGACGAGCGCGCCGTCGACATGTCCTCCGGAGAGATACCGGGCCACGCGCGCGTGATCGTCACGACCCTCGGTGAGCAACAGCACCAACTGGTTGTCGTGTGCGGTCAGTTCCTTGCTGATGCCGCGCAACTGCAGCGCGAAGAAGGGGTCGGCGAAGACCCGGGTCTCGGGCTCGGCGATGACGACCGCGACGGCGTCGTGCCGCTTGGTGACGAGGCTGCGCGCCGCCTGGTTGGGTACGTAACCCAGCTCTGCCACGGCCTGCCTGACCCGCTCGGCCAAGGGCGCGCGCACCCCGTCGCCGCCGTTGACCACCCGGGACACGGTGGCCCGGGACACGCCGGCCCGCGCGGCCACGGCCTCCAGCGTGGGACGCGACACTGCCTCGGTCACTTCGGGACTCCTCATCGGCGGCTGCCGGTCAGGATAACCGCGCGGTGGAGACCCCGTCGGTGCCGCGACGCAGGCATGCTCTTGCTCGCCCGAGCCGTACGGACGGCTCGCGTCCGGGGCGGCGGGCCCGGCGACGGTCACCGTGTGACGGCCGGATCGACGACGTCCGGGAGGGGACCCGGCCCGAGCGGTGGGTTCTCGTCCGCGGTTGGCTCGGGGCATCACCCGGCGTGGAGCCAGGTGAGGGTGAGGTCCTGCCAGGGCAGCCCGACGGGGGCGTACACCGTGCGCTGCCGGACCAAGGAGCGGCCGGGGTGCGTGCCCGTGAGGGTGGCGTAGGCGCTGGTCCGGACGAGCACCCGGGCGCGGCCAACGCACTCATGCACGCGGCGAGTTCGGTGTCGTCGACGACGAGGAGCGCCGCGTCCGGCAGATCCGGGAACGGCCGTCCGCGCACTGCCCTCAGGGCGTCTGCTCCCGCCGGGCCCGGCTCGGCTGGACGCGCTTGGGCTCGCCGGGCATCTTCGGGTACTCCGGCGGGTACGGCAGATCGCCCAGGCCGTGGTCGTGTTCGTCGCGGCGGGCAAGCTCCAGCAGGGCGTCCAGGGAGTAGGCGTGGTCGTCCATGTCGGCGTGGACGTCGCCGAGTTCGGCGAAGCGGGCCGGCATGGTGACGAGGTCGAAATCGGCGGGGCGGGCCACGCCGACCTCCTCCCAGCGCAGGGGTGCCGAGACGGTGGCGTTCGGGCGGGGGCGTACGGAGTAGGCGGAGGCGATGGTGCGGTCGCGGGCCGTCTGGTTGTAGTCCAGGAAGATACGGCTGCCCCGCTCCTCCTTCCACCACTTGATCGTCACCTGCTCGGGCATCCGGCGTTCCATCTCCCGGCCGACGGCGATGGCGGCGCGGCGCACCTGGGTGAAGGTCCAGCGCGGTTCGATCGGTGCGAAGACGTGCAGGCCCCGGCCGCCGGAGGTCTTCGGCCAGCCGCGCAGCCCGCCGAACTCGTCCAGGACCGCGCGCAGTTCGTGGGCGGCGCGGGCCGCGTCGTCGTAGTCGGTGCCGGGCTGCGGGTCGAGGTCGATGCGGAGTTCGTCGGGGTGGTCGACGTCCGTGGCGCGCACCGGCCAGGGATGGAAGGTGAGCGTGCCGTACTGGGCGGCCCAGACGACGGCGGCCTGCTCCGTGGGGCACATCTCGTCGGCGCTGCGGCCGCTGGGGAAGGTGATGTGGGCGGTCGGGATCCAGTCGGGCATGCCCTTCGGGGCCCGCTTCTGGAAGAACCACTCGCCGCCCACGCCGTCGGGGTAGCGTTCCAGGGTCGTGGGGCGGTTGCGCAACGCGCGCAGGATGCCGGGGCCCACGGCGACGTAGTACTGCGCGAGGTCCAGCTTGGTGAAGCCCCGCTCGGGGAAGAAGACCTTGTCCGGGCTGGACAGCCGTACGGTCCGGCCGGCCACCTCCAGTTCCACCGCAGCACCCATGCGGCCACGGTAGGCGCACCCCGCACAGCGCGCACACCGGGCGGTGCCGGAGGTATGCGAGCAGAATCGGTTGCATGGATCTGCCCGTCATGCCGCCCGTGAAGCCCATGCTCGCCAAGTCGGTGGCGAAGATCCCGCCGGGGATGCACTACGAGGCGAAGTGGGACGGGTTTCGTTCGATCGTGTTCCGGGACGGCGCCGACGTCGAGTTGGGCAGCCGTACCGGGAAGCCGTTGACCAGGTATTTTCCCGAGCTGGTCGCGGCGCTGAAGGAGCGGGTGCCCGAGCGGTGCGTGCTGGACGGGGAGATCGTGATCGCGCGGGAAGGCCATCTGGACTTCGACGGGCTGACCGAGCGAATCCATCCGGCCGACTCCCGGGTGCGGATGCTGGCGGAGAAGACCCCGGCGTCCTTCGTCGCCTTCGACCTGCTCGCCCTGGACGACCACTCCCTGCTCGACGTCCCGCTGACCGACCGTAGGGCCCTGCTGGAACGGGCGCTCGCCGACGTGACACCGCCGGTGCACGTGGCGCCCGCGACGACCGACATCGAGGTGGCGCAGCAGTGGTTCGAGCGGTTCGAGGGCGCCGGCCTCGACGGAGTCGTCGCCAAACCGCTCGACCTGCGCTACCGGCAGGACGAGCGGGTCATGTTCAAGGTCAAGCACGAGCGGACGGCGGATGTCGTCGTGGCCGGGTACCGGTTCCACAAGAGCGGCCCGGTGGTCGGCTCGCTGCTGCTGGGGTTGCACGACGAGCGGGGACAGCTCCAGCACGTGGGCGTGTCGGCCGCCTTCCCCATGAAGAAGCGGGCCGAACTGGTCGAGGAGCTGGAGCCGCTGCGCATGGACGACGTGGCCGGGCACCCGTGGGCGGCCTGGTCGGACGAGGCCGCGCATGAGACGGCCCGGCTGCCGGGCGCGCCGAGCCGCTGGTCCGGCAAGAAGGACCTGTCCTGGGTGCCGCTGCGGCCGGAGCGGGTCGCCGAGGTGGCCTACGACCACATGGAGAACGGGCAGCGCTTCCGGCACACCGCCCGCTTCCGCCGCTGGCGCCCGGACCGCACGCCGGAGAGCTGCACCTACGCCCAGTTGGAGGAGCCGGTGCGCTACGACCTGGCGGAGATCCTGGGCGAGAGGGACCGGGGCTGACGACCGGCCGGTCTACGGCTCCATGAGGATCTTGATGGCGCCGTCCTGCTTGTGCTGGAACATGTCGTAGGCGTGCGGTGCCTCGGCGAGCGGCAGCCGATGGGTGGCGAAGTCGTCGACGCCGAGGGGATCCTCGTCGGTCAGATACGGCATGATCCGGTCGGTCCAGCGGCGGACGTTGGCCTGGCCCATGCGCAGCTGGATCTGCTTGTCGAACAGGGTGAGCATCGGCATCGGGTCGGCCATGCCGCCGTACACGCCGCTCAGCGAGATGGTGCCGCCGCGCCGTACCAGGTCGATCGCGAGGTGGAGGGCGCCGAGCCGGTCGACGCTGAAGCGTTCCGCGATGGGGGCGCTGAGCTTGCGGGGCAGCAGCCCGGTCGCCGTCTGCGCGAGTTTGGCGGCGGCGCTGCCGTGGGCCTCGGTGCCGACGGCGTCGATCACGGCGTCCGGGCCCCGGCCGCCCGTCTCGTCTCGGATGGCGTTGACCAGTGCCTTCTCGTCGTCGAAGGCCCTCAGGTCGTAGGTCTCCACGCCGTCCCGGTCGGCACGCGCGAGCCGTTCCGGGACCAGGTCGATGCCGAACACGCGCTCCGCGCCGCGTGCCTTGCCGATCCGGCAGGCCATGTCGCCGATCGGGCCGAGGCCGAGGACGGCGAGGGTGCCGCCGGGCGGGACGGCCGCGTACTCGACGGCCTGCCAGGCGGTGGGCAGCACGTCGGAGAGGTAGACGAAACGGTCGTCCGGCGGACCCTCGGGCACCTTGATCGGCCCGAACTGCGCCTGGGGCACCCGCAGGTACTCGGCCTGGGCGCCGGGCACGGAGCCGTACAGGCGGGTGTAGCCGAACAGGGCGGCGCCCATTCCCTCGCCGGTGACCTGGGTGGTCTCGCACTGGGTCGGCAGCCCGGTCAGGCACATCCAGCAGTTGCCGCAGGCGATCTGGAACGGCACCACGACCCGGTCCCCGGCCTTGAGGTCCGGCACTCCGGGGCCGACCTCCTCGACGATGCCCATCGGCTCGTGCCCGAGGATGTCGCCCGGTGTCATGAACGGGGTGAGCACCTCGTACAGATGCAGGTCCGAGCCGCACAGACCGGTGGACGTGATGCGGATGACGGCGTCGGTGGGCTCTTCGATCCGCGGGTCGGGCACGTCCTCGACCCGGACGTCCCGCCTGCCCTGCCAGGTGACTGCCTTCATGGGTCGCGCTCCCTCGGTCGCGTGGGCGAATCGCGGTGGCGCCCGGGTACCCGCGCCCGCCAGCACCGAATCCCTAGCTCCGGTCCCGACCCGCCACCGCCCGCGCCCCTCCGACGCCTGCCACCAGCCACCACCGTCACCACCCACCACCGTCACCACCCACGCCATCGACAACCCTCCGCCGCCCACCGCCCGTCACCACCCACGCCTCGGCTCCGGCCGCTCCCCACGCCTCGGCTCCGGCCGTCTCGCCGCCACTCGGCCGTCTCGCCGCCATCGGCCCGTCTCAGCGCCTCCCGCCAACGGCGTCTCCGCCCGCCGGGGTCGTCTCCGGAGCCCGAACGGCCCACGGAGCGCGCATGACCGTAACTGTTCGGGTATGGCCAGCAATGACCCTATGAGCGCACAATCGGACAAACGAACGGGGTGGCCATGGTGGGCATGGGACACAGAGCGCGCATGCGCCGCGGGACGCTGACGATGACCGCGCTGGCGGTCTCACTGACCGCGACCCTCACGGCCGGCTGCACCCACCACGGCCGGGACGACGACCGCGCCCCTCAGCAGACGCCGGCACCCACGGCACCGTCGGCTCCGGCACCGGCCCCCTCGGACACGGCGGCCGGTTCACCACTCGCGGTGAAGATCGACAACGTGCCCGCGGCCCGACCCCAGACCGGGCTCGAAGCGGCGGACGTGGTGTACGCCGAGCAGGTGGAGGGCGGTCTGAGCCGGCTGATGGCGGTGTACGCGACCCGGCTCCCGAAGACCGTCGGACCGGTGCGCAGCGCCCGCGAGTCCGATCTGGAGCTGCTGCGCCAGTTCCACCGGCCGACGCTCGCCTTCTCCGGGGCCCAGCACAGGCTGCTCCCGCTGATCGACAGGGCGCCGCTGCGGGCGGAGTCCCCCGACGAGGCCCCCGCCGCCTACTACCGGGGCACCGCCAGGGCCGCCCCGCACAACCTCTATCTGCACCCGGCCAGGCTGCTGCCGTCCGCCCCGGGCGAGGCCGCGCTGACAACCGGCTTCAGCTACGGCCCGGCCCCGTCCGGCGGCACCCCCACGGCCACGCGCACCGTCCGCTACCCGGCCGCCCGCTTCACGTTCGACTGGTCCGCCGAGCGGCACCGCTGGCTGGTCGCGATGGACGGCACGCCCACGGTGACGACGGACGGCGCGCGGGTGGCACCGGCGACGGTCGTCGTGCAGTACGTGAAGATCCGGGCCTCCCGCTATCACGACGTGCTCGGCAACCGCACGCCGTACACCGAGACGGTCGGCTCGGGGAAGGCGCAGGTGCTGCGCGACGGCCGGTCCTTCGACGCCTCCTGGTCCCGTCCGGACGCGACGGACGGTACGACGTTCACCGCGGCGGACGGCGGCCGGATGGACTTCGCCGACGGCCAGGTGTGGGTGGTGTTCGCACCTGCACCGTGACCGCCCGTACCGGCCGGTCGGCGCCCATACCGGCCGGTCGATGCCCGTACGCCCCGGTCAGCCCCGCGCGGCCAGCGGTTCGGCCGGGTTGCGCAGGCCCTCCGCCGCGTCCGCGACCCGGCGGACCAGGTCGAAGAACACGGTCTGTTCCTCGGCGGACAGCGGCGCCAGGAAGACCTGGTTCATCCGGGCGGTGCGCACGGTCAGCTTGCGATGGGTGCGCCGGCCCTCGTCGGTCAGGCGGAGCAGGAAGCGCCGGCCGTCCTGCGGGTCGCGCACCTTGGTCAGCAACTCCCGGCGGCCGAGCCGGCTGATGACCTCGGCGATGGTCGAGCGGTCCAGGCCCACCCGCTCCCCCACGGTCCGCTGATCGAGGCCCGGCTCCGCGACGAGCGCGTTCATGACCGCGAACTGCGGCGAGGTGATCTCCTCGGAGACCATCGTGTTCCACAGCAGGTAGTGCGCCTGCTGCAGCCGCCGGGCCAGGTGCCCGGGATGGGTGGTGAGGTCCACCGCAGCCATGTGCGCTCCCTGATCATTTCGTTGGTGTACTGAACAATACTCGTCGACCGGACCACCTGTCTCCCGGCGGGAAGTGCGAACAACGCATGTCTTGACGGGCATCGCCTCCGGTGGCAGCGTGTGGAGCACCTCGCTGAAATGCTCAGTGCCCTGATTAATGGCGAAGAGATGAGGCCTCACGGATGGACAAGGTGGTCGCCACGGCCGCGGAGGCGGTGGCCGATGTGCCGGACGGCGCGTCCCTCGCGGTCGGCGGGTTCGGGCTGAGCGGTGTGCCGAACGTGCTGATCCAGGCGTTGTACGAGCGCGGGGTCGGTGGTCTCTCGGTCGTCTCCAACAACTGCGGGGCGATGGAGTCCGGTCTCGCGGTACTGCTGGCCGCCGGGCGGATCAGCCGGGTGACCGGCTCCTACATCGGCGGCAACAAGGAGTTCGCCCGCCAGTACCTGGGCGGCGAGCTGGAGCTGGAGCTGATCCCACAGGGCACGCTGGCCGAGCGGCTGCGCGCGGGCGGCGCCGGCATCCCCGCCTTCTACACCCCCGCCGGAGTCGGTACCCAGGTCGCCGAGGGCGGTCTGCCGTGGCGCTACGACGGCGAGGGCGGCGTCGCGCTGGCCTCGCCACCGAAGGAGGTGCGGGAGTTCGACGGCGTGCAATACGTCCTGGAGCGCGCCATCCGCACCGACTTCGCCCTGGTCAGAGCCGCGAAGGGCGACCGCCACGGAAACCTCGTCTTCAACAAGTCCTCCCGCAACTTCAACCCCCTCGCGGCCATGGCGGGGAGGGTCACCGTCGCCGAGGTGGAGGAGCTGGTCGAGCCCGGCGAGATCGCCCCGGACGCGGTGCACCTGCCGGGCGTCTTCGTGCAGCGGGTGGTGGCCCTGACCCCGGAGCAGGCGGCGGACAAGCGGATCGAGCAGCGGACGGTGAGCGGTTGATGGCCTGGACACGCGAGGAGATCGCCGCACGGGCGGCGCGGGAGCTGCGCGACGGACAGTACGTCAACCTCGGCATCGGCCTGCCCACGCTGATCCCGAACCACCTGCCCCCGGGTGTGGAGGTGGTCCTGGAGTCGGAGAACGGCATTCTGGGCACGGGCCCGTATCCGACCGACGACCAGGTCGACCCCGATCTGATCAACGCGGGCAAGGAGACCGTGACGGTCCTGCCGGGCGCCTCCTTCTTCGACTCGGCGCTGTCCTTCGCGATGATCCGCGGCGGGCACATCGATGTGGCCGTGCTCGGCGCGATGCAGGTCTCCGCCGGCGGCGACCTGGCCAACTGGGCCGTACCGGGCAGGCTGGTCACCGGGATCGGCGGCGCGATGGACCTGGTGCACGGCGCCCGTCAGGTGATCGTGGTGATGACCCACACCGCCAAGGACGGCTCCCCGAAGATCCTCAAGGAGTGCACGCTGCCGCTCACCGGCAAGGCCTGTGTGAACCGAGTCATCACCGACCTTGCGGTGTTGGACGTCAGCGAGCAGGGCCTGGCCCTGGTGGAGACCGCGCCCGGTGTGACAGTTGACGAGGTCGTCGCCCGGACCGACGCCGAACTCGTCATCCCGGGGAATCTGCTGTGAACGCCGTCAACAGGCTCAATACGGTTTACCTCGTCGACGCCGTCCGCACCCCCTTCGGCCGCTACAACGGCGCCCGGCTCGCCGGCACCGTCGCCCACCAGCTCGCCCGCCGCGGCTCCGGCACCGGCGTGGCCACCCTGTGCATCGGCGTGGGCCGAGGCCTCGCCCTCCTTCTCGAACGCTGACCCCAGGACGCCCCATGCCTCTCACCCAAGCCGACATCGACCTCGAAATCGCCACCGAGCACGCCGCGTACGACAAGCGCGTCGCCGACGGCGCCCCCGTCGAGCACCACCCGCGTCGCGACTACGCGCCCTACCGCTCCTCCGTGTTCCGCCACCCCAAGCAGCCTCTGGTCGCCATCGACACCGCCCAGGACCCGGAGCTGGTGGAGCTGTACTCCCCCGCCTTCGGGGAGCGCGACGTCACCGGGATCGACAACGACCTCACCCGGCACCACCGGGGCGAGCCGATCGGTGAGCGGATCACCGTCTCCGGGCGGCTGCTGGACCGCGACGGGCGTCCGGTGCGCGGCCAGCTCATCGAGATCTGGCAGGCCAACTCGGCCGGCCGCTACGCCCACCAGCGCGAACAGCACGACGCCCCGCTCGACCCGAACTTCACCGGCGTCGGCCGCACCCTCACCGACGCCGAGGGCCGCTACCACTTCACCACCATCCAGCCCGGCCCCTACCCGTGGCGCAACCACGTGGGCGCCTGGCGCCCGGCCCACATCCACTTCTCGGTGTTCGGTACGGCGTTCGCCCAGCGGCTGGTGACGCAGATGTACTTCCCCAACGACCCGCTGTTCCCGTACGACCCGATCCTGCAGTCGGTGACGGACGACGCGGCCCGGCAGCGGCTGGTCGCCAGCTACGACCACGGCCTGTCGGTGCCGGAGTTCTCACTCGGTTACCACTGGGACATCGTGCTGGACGGCCCGGCCGCCACCTGGATCGAGGAAGGACGCTGACCGCCATGACGAAGATCGACACGAGCAGGCCGGAGCAGGTGCTGCCCACCCCGTCCCACACGGTCGGCCCGTTCTACGGCTACGCCCTGCCCTTCCTCGGCGGCGAGGAGATCGCCCCGTTCGGCCACCCGGACACGATCACCGTGCACGGGTACGGCCTCGACGGCGCGGGCCGACCGCTGCCGGACGCACTCGTGGAGGTGTGGGGTCCGCACCCCGACGGCACCGTCCCGCAGGCCGACGGCTCCATCCGGCGCGACCCGGCCACCGGCGGTTACCTGGGCCGCAACGGTGTGGAGTTCACCGGCTGGGGCCGCAGCCAGACGGACACCGACGGCCACTGGTACGCCCGTACGCTCCGGCCCGGCGCCCGCGGCGGCAACGCCCCCTACCTCAGTGTCTGCGTCTTCGCGCGCGGCCTGCTCGTCCACCTGTTCACCCGGATCTATCTGCCGGGCGACGAGGCATCGCTCGCCGCCGACCCGCTGCTCACCCGGGTGGGCGACCGGCGCGACACGCTGATCGCCGCCGAGGAGGGCCCGGGGACCTACCGTTTCGACATCCGCCTTCAGGGCGAAGGCGAGACGGTCTTCCTGGAGTTCCAGTGACACCTGCGTCCCCTCCGTACGCCGACACCGGCCTGCTCGCGCCCGAGTGGGGACAGTCGGGCGCCGCGTCCGCGACCAGTGACCACGCGTATCTGCGGGCGCTGCTCGACGCCGAGGCGGCGCTGACCCGCGCCCAGGCCACGCTGGGGCTCGCCCCGGCCGAGGCCGCGGCGGCGGTGACCGAGGCCGCCGTCCCGGACCGGTTCGGCATCCGCTCCCTGGCGGCTCGGACCCCGGCCGGCGGCAACCCGGTCATCCCGCTGGTCGCCGACCTGACCAGGGAGGTCGGCGAGCAGTACGGCCCCTACGTCCACCGGGGCGCCACCAGCCAGGACATCATGGACACCGCGACGATGCTGGTCGCCGTGCGCACCCTCGGCCCGGTCCTGGCCGACCTGGGCCGCACCGAGCGGGCGCTGGCCCGACTCGCCGCGGAGCACCGGGACACGGCGATGCCGGGACGGACGCTCACCCAGCACGCCGTACCGACCACGTTCGGGCTGAAGGCGGCCGGCTGGCGGTCGCTGGTCCTGGACGCAACGGACCGCCTCACCCGGGTACGGGACTCGCTCCCCGCCCAACTCGGCGGCGCGGCCGGTACCTTGGCGGCCTTCCAGGCGTACGGCGCCCGGGACGCCGCCGCACTGACGGCGGCGTACGCCCGCGAAGTCGGCCTCGCCGTACCGGCGTTGCCCTGGCACACGCTGCGCACGCCGATCGCCGACCTGGCGGGGTGCCTGGCCTTCACGGCGGGCGCCCTGGGCAAGCTCGCCGTGGATGTGCTGACGCTGTCGCGCACGGAGATCGGCGAGGTGAGAGAGGGCAGCAGCGGCGGCGGCTCGTCGGCCATGCCGCACAAGGCGAACCCGGTGCGCTCCACGCTCCTTTCGGCCGCCGCCCGGCGTGCCCCCCAGCTCGCGGCCACGCTGTACGGCTCCGTCGCCGCCGAGGACGAGCGGCCGGCCGGCGCCTGGCACGCCGAGTGGGAGCCGCTGCGCGACCTGCTCCGGCTGGTGGGCGGCTCGGCCACCCACGCGGCCGAGCTGGCCGAGGGCCTGCGTGTGCACCCCGCCGCGATGCGCCGGAACCTCGGTCTCACCCGGGGGCTGATCGTGTCCGAGCGGCTGTCCGCCGCCCTCGGCCCCGTTCTCGGTCGTGCGCGTGCCAAGGAGCTGCTGACCGAACTGACCCGCCGCGCCCATGCCGAGGACCGTCCGCTGCGCGAACTCCTCGGCGAGCAGCCAGAGGTGAAGGACATCGACCTGGACGACCTCTGCGCCCCCGCCCACTACACCGGCTTCGCCGGAGCTCTCACCGACCATGCCCTGGAGCGACGTTGACCGGGAAACTCCTCAACCATCTGGCAGAAGGCCCGGCCTCGGCGCCCCCGCTGCTGCTGGGGCCGTCGCTCGGCACCTCGTACGCCCTGTGGGACGCGGTCGCGCCCGAGCTCTCGGCAGCCCATCGCGTGGTGCGCTGGGACCTGCCCGGCCACGGGGGGTCGGCACCGGAGCTGATCGGACCGGGCGCGACCGTCGGCGACCTCGCCGCGCTGGTGCTGGCCCTCGCCGACGCGCTCGGCATCGACCGGTTCGCCTACGCGGGCGTCTCCCTCGGCGGCGCCGTCGGCCTCCACCTGGCCGTGCACCACCCCGACCGGCTGACCTCCGTGGCCGTGCTGTGCTCCTCCGCCCACTTCGGCGACGGCACGGCCTGGCGGGAGCGGGCGCGGCGGGTGCGCCACGAGGGCATTCAGTGGCTGGTGGAGAGCGCCGACGCGCGCTGGTTCACCCCCGGCTTCAGCGTCCCGAAGCTCCTCCAGGACCACCGGGAGGCCGATCCGGAGGCGTACGCCGCCTGCTGCGACGCGCTCGCCGCGTTCGACCTGCGCGACC
Source organism: Streptomyces barringtoniae (assembly GCF_020819595.1). GTDB lineage: Bacteria > Actinomycetota > Actinomycetes > Streptomycetales > Streptomycetaceae > Streptomyces > Streptomyces barringtoniae. The sequence goes on along the minus strand of NZ_JAJHNP010000005.1, from coordinate 42,839 downwards.
GGCTCGGCGAGATCTCCGTACCGACACTGCTCGTGGCGGGTCGGCAGGATCCCGCGACGCCGCCCGCGCATCTGCGCGAGATCGCCGACGCGGTGCCCGGCTCGACGCTGGTGGAGCTGCCCGGCGCCTCGCATCTGGCGCCCGCGCAGGTCCCGCACGCCGTGCTGACGGTCCTGCGCACCCACCTCGACGGGCCGCCGGCGAGCGGAATGGCCGTGCGCCGGGAGGTGCTGGGCGACGCGCACGTGGACCGGGCGCAGGCCCGGCAGACCCCGTTCACCGCCCGGTTCCAGGACTTCGTCGCCCGCTACGCCTGGGGCGAGATCTGGACCGATCCGACGCTGTCCCGGCGCGAGCGCAGCATGATCACACTGACCGCGCTGGTCGCCCACGGTCACCACGACGAGCTGGCGATGCACGTCCGGGCGGCGCGCCGCAACGGGCTGACGACTCAGGAGATCGCCGCGGTGCTGCTGCAGACCGCCGTGTACTGCGGGGTGCCGGCCGCCAACTCCGCGTTCGCGACCGCCCAGTGCGTGCTCGCCGAGGAGGACGACGAGGAGGGCCGGGGCCGAGGGTGACCCTGCCGGTCGTAGCTTCGACAGCACCTGCCTCGCGGCGCCGGGCCGTGCCTAGGGTGGAACCATGTCCACCATTCTGATCACCGGCGCCACCTCCGGACTCGGCCGGTACGTGGCCTTCGAACTGGTCCGCTCCGGCCATGTCGTCCTCGCCCACGGCCGTGACCGGGACCGCACCGAGCGGCTGGTCGCGGAGCTGCGCACCGAGGGCGAGGCCGAGGGGTTCGTCGCCGACCTGGCCCGCCTCGCCGAGGTGCGGGGGCTGGGCGCCCGGGTCGCGGAGGCGCGTCCCGGCCTCGACGTGCTGATCAACAACGCGGGGGTGGGCGGCGGCACGCCCGGCTCCGGGCGGGAGCTGAGCGCCGATGGGCACGAGCTGCGGCTCGCCGTGAACCATCTCGCGCCCGTCGTCCTCACGCGGTCCCTGCTGCCGGTCCTGCGGTCCAACGCGCCGGCCCGGATCGTGAACGTCGGCTCGGCCGGCCAGGAGCCTCTCGACTTCTCCGACCCGGAACTCACCCGCAGCTACAGCGGGATGTCGGCGTACTGCCGCAGCAAGTTCGCCCTCGCCGCGCACACCTTCACGCTCGCCGAGGAACTCGCGGACAGCGGGGTGTCGGTGAACGTCCTGCACCCCGCCACCTTCATGGACACGGCGATGGTCCGCGAGAGCGGCATCGCCCCGTGGAACTCGGTCGCCGACGGCGCAGCGGGCGTACTGGCCCTGGCCACCGAGGAGTTGGGCAGCGGCGGCTACTTCGACGGCACCCGGCGGGCCCGGGCGCACGAGGAGGCGTACGACCCGGAGGTCCGCAAGCGTCTGGCGACGGCGACGGAGCAGTTGCTCACGGTGTGAGGCCCGCCGAAGGCGCTACCGCAGCCCGCGTCCCGTCTCCAGCACCTCCCTCGCCTGTGCCGCCAGCCCCTCCGCACCGCACGCCCGGGCGAGGTCCAGGCCCCGGTTGAGTTCCGCCACGGAGCGGGCGGCGATGCCGTACTCGACGCGGGCCGCCGCGTGTTCGTACTGACAGGGTGAGGCCTCCAGATAGGTGACGGCCTGGGCGGCGAGCTGGACCGCGCGCCCGCCGGTCTCCAGGGCGGCGGCGCAGCGCAGGGCCTCGCCGATGGCGGTGTCCGTGCCAAAGCGTTCGGCCTGCCGGCGGGCGTCGGCGGCGAGCTGTGCGGCGCGTGCCGGGTTCTGCTCGGCGAGGGCCTTGGCCAGGTCGACGGACCAGGGCGAGAGGACCGGGTTGTGGCCGCCGCGCGAGGCGGCGATCTTCTCGGCGGCCTCCAGCTCGTGGACGCCCTCCTCGGTGCGGCCGACGGCGAGCAGCAGCCGGCCGCGTACGCAGCGGATGTCCGGCAGCACGATCGTGGAGGGGTAGGGCGGCGCGAAGCCGTACTGCCCGGCGATCGACCAGGCCTCGTCAATACGGCCGCGGGCCAGCAGGGTGTCGACCAGTCCGCAGGTCGCCGACCAGTACAGCGGCAGGCGGCGGCCGACGCGTTCGGCGAGCACCAGTGCCTCGCGCAGCGTGGACTCGGCCTCGCGGAGCCGTCCCTGCCTGCGGTAGGCGAGCCCGAGGAAGGCGTTGGCGAGGGAGAGGTGGCCGCCGCGCCAGCCGGCGCCGGTGTAGACGCGCAGGGCTTCGGCGAAGAGGTTCTCGGCGCGGTCGAGCCGGTCGGCGTAGGCGTACGCGCTGCCGAGCATCATCAGCAGCTCGATGCCCCACTCGGGGTCGGTCCAGCCGAGGCCGGGGGCGAGGCGGCCGTTGACGAGGGCTCGGTCGCACAGTTCGAGCACCTCGTCGGCGCTCTCACCGTGGGTCATGGCGTCGAAGCCGCGCAGGACGAGCAGGGCGCGTTCGGCGTTGTCGCGGCCGGTGCAGGTGCTCGCGAGTTCGGCGAGGCGCCGGGAGCGGGCCGGGGAGACGGTCTCGCCGTGGATGCCCTCCCACATGAACTGCACGGCCTGCAGCCGCATCTTCACGGGGCCGGCTTCGTGCCGGGCGGCCTCGGCCTCGACCGTGCGGACGGCCTCCTCCAGCTGGTCGTTGTGGAGCAGCGCCTGGGAGAGCCGGACCACCGCGTCGACCCGCCGCTCGCCGTCGAGGCCGGGCAGGCCGAGCGCGAACTGGAGGTGGTCGATGGTGACGGAGGGTGCCGTGAGCAGGGTGGCGCAGCCCAGTTCGTACAGGACGTGGGCGTGGACCTCGGGCAGCGGTGGCTCCTGCAGGGCGCGTTCGAGGCAGGTGCGGGCCGCGTCCGGCGCGCCGACGGCGAGGTGTTCGCGGGCGGCCTCGCGCAGCTGCTCGACGAGTTCCTCGTCGCCGTCCGGGTGCACCTTCAGCAGGTGCCGGGCGGACTGGGCGGCGCCGCGTCCCAGCTCGGTGATGATCTGCGCGGCGACGCCGTGCATGGCGGTGCGGACCCCGGAGGGGATGGAGTTGTAGACGGCGCTGGCGATGAGCGGGTGGACGAACTCCAGCTCGCCCCCGTCGCGTTCGCTGCCGTCCGCGGGGTCGGGTTGGGCGAGGATGCGGTGGGTGCAGAGGAGTTCGGCGCAGTGCCGGGCGATGGCGTCGTCCATGGTGGCGAGGCGGGCGACCATGTCGACGGTGATGCCGGTGCCGAGGATGGCGGCCGCCCAGGCGAACTGGGTGGCCTCCAGGCCGAGCCCCTTGAGCCGGTCGACCAGTCCACCGCCGCGGGCGGCGCGGTTGAGGGCGCGCAGTTCGGCGGCCCGGGACTCGACCGGCTGCAGTTCGCTGTCCTGCACCTTGGCGAGGAGTTCGGTGGTCTCGTAGGGGTTGCCCGCGGTGACGGCCCAGACCTCGCGGCAGAACGCGTCGTCGGCATGGCGGCCCAGGGCGGCCCGGGTGAGTCCCGCCGCGGCGTCGGGCGTGAGGGCCCTGAGGTTGTTGACGGGGCGGCCCGCGGCGGCGGCCACCGCGTCGAGGTGGCGGGCGCTGTCGCCGCTCACCTCGCCGGGGCGGCGGGCGACCACGACGAGCACGGAGAGGTCGTCCAGGCGCTCGGCGAACGCGGCGAGCCAGCGCAGGGTCTCCTGATCGGCCCAGTGCGCGTCGTCGATCAGCAGCACCAGCGGCCACTCGCGGCGGGCGAGCCGGCGCACCGCGGCGACGAGTCCGTCGCACACGTACTGCGGGTCGGCGCTGCCCTCCTGCGGGTCGACTATGCCGAGGGCGGGTCCGGCGATGTCGTACCAGTCGCCGAGGTACTCGCGGGCCTCCTCGGGCAGTAACGACAGCAGGGCGGGCTGGAGCAGCTGCCGTACGACGTTGAACGGGACCGTCCGCAGGGTCTCCGCGCCGCGCGCGGACCACACGGCGCAGCCGCGGCGCTCGGCAATGCGGCGTGTCTCGGCCAGCAGTGCGGTCTTGCCGAATCCCGCCTCGCCGCGGAAGACCAGCAGACTGCCCGCGGACGACTGGTCGGCGCACAGGAGGTCGAGTGCCTGTGCGACGGTGGCGATCTCCGCGTCCCGCTCCCACAGGGAAGCCGAGGCGGCCGCCGGCGGCCGTCCCTCCGTCATCCCGTTACCTCCCCAGGTCGCCCGAATGACGTACAGAGCATGAGCGTAGCCGTCCGGTGGGACGTGTGGTGGCCGGTCGGGGCAGCTGTTGCCCCGGCGGGTGAAAGTGGGTGCGGGCAGGCGACGCGCACCCGGCCCGAACAGCCGGTCAGCAGCGGACGGAGCGTCAACATCGGCTGGTGCCAGCCTGGTTGCCGGCTCACGTGTGCCCGCACGGGCATCGGGGGGATCACCTGCCCGACCGCACCGGACGGGACGGGCTTCGCCGCCGGGCCGGGCCGCCGGCGGCGGCGGTCCGCCGGCTGGGCGTCGTGACGGGGCGGTGAGCGGTGGCCGTGCCGGAGGAGTGAGAAAAAAAATCCCCGCGCCGATATGTCCCGTACGCTCGATTGGCGACGGATCCTCTCATCACACTTTCACTGTCGCCTCATACGGTGGGGTCATGACGCAGGTGACTCCCCCCGGGTGGTACCCCGACCCCGGGCAGACGAACGACGGCCCGCCCACCGAGCGCTGGTGGGACGGCAAGGCCTGGACGGACCAGACCCGCCCCGCCGGGACGGCCGCCACGTGGGGTCCCCCGACACAGCCGCCGCCGGCCGGCGGCCCGCACCCGGCGGCCCCCGCGGCTCCCCCCGCCTACGGCGCGCAGCCCGGATATCCGGTCTATCCGGGCTACCCCGCCCCGCCTCAGCCCCGGTCCCGGCGCGGCCTGCGCACGGGCATAGCCGTCGCGGCGGCGACCGCGGTCCTGGCGAGCATCGCGGTCGGCGTGTGGGCCCTGGCCGAGAATCCCGGCGGCGGCGCCGACCGGGCCGGGTCGCAGCAGGGCGCCACGGGTGGACAGGACGGCGGTCAGGGCGGGCCGGGCGGCGGCTCGGGGGGCCCGGGGGGTTCGGGCGGCTTCGGCGGTCAGGGCGGGTCCGGTGGATCCGGTGGGGCCTCGCCGTCGCCGGGCCAGTCCGAGGCGCCCAAGGTGAAGGGCGGCGGCACGGTGCCGGACCCGGTCAACGGCATCAGCCTGCCGGTGCCGACGGGGTGGACCGGCCAGACGATCAGCGTCGGCGCGCAGGTCACCTCCGACGACTCCTACAAGTGCCCGGGCAACTCCGCCCAGACCTGCACCTCGGGCGGCGCCTACTCGGCTCCCGCCCAGGCGCTGGACATCAAGGGCGACACGGCCGAGCAGGTCGCCAAGGCGGACATCGCGGCCAACGCCAAGCAGTCGTACGGCGGCACCACCTACGGCAGCATCACCTCGCACCAGGTGCTGGGCTCGGGCGCGGTGACGGTGGCCGGACAGAAGGGGTACATGGTGCGCTGGAAGGCGGTCACCAGCAAGGGCGCCGACGGCTATGTCGAGTCGGTCGCCTTCCCCTCGCCCGACGACGCCAAGCAGATCGTGGTGGTGCGCTTCGGCATCGACGTCGGGCAGAAGACGGCCGTCATCGACGAGATCCTCAAGGGGATCAAGGTGTCGTCCGGCGACGGGAACGGCCAGGACGTCTGATCCACGGCCGCCGGGACAAGAGTGCGGCCGGGTGGGGCTCCCCTCCGCTCAAGAGGAGCCCCACCCGGCCGGGGGGTGCGCGCCGCCCCCGTCCCCACGGTGCGGCGCCTGCAGGTCACCGTTCAGTCATCCCGTGAACGGCAGCCTGGGTCTTGGGTCAGCCCGAGCGCGGGCAGCACGGTGGCCTCCACGAACCGGGTGAGATAGTCGCTGTCGGCGTACTGGCCACTGAGCACGGGCCGCACGCGCAGCACGCCGAACATCATGGCGGGGATGTACTCCAGCGCCGGATGGTCGGCCCGGACCTCGCCCCGGGCGACGCCCCGCGCGAGCATCTCCTGCAGCGCGGCGATCTCCGGGTACACGAGCGCCTCGCGCAGCGCCTGGGCGAGTTGGTGGTCCGCCGTCACCGCGTGCCCGAGCGCGTGCAGCAGCCTGGTGTCCTTGCCGGACCATTCCCCCGCGGCCTGCGCGGCCTGGCGCAGGTCCTCGGCGAGCGATCCGGTGTCGATGCCGGCGAACCGCACCCGGCGGTTGGCGCGCAGCGCGGCCGCGACGAACTGGGGCTTGGTCTTCCACTGCCGGTAGAGGGTGGACTTGCTGCACCGGGTGCTGGCGGCGACGCCCTCCATGGTGACGGACTCGTAACCGCATTCGCGGATCTGCTCCAGCACGGCGTCGAAGAACTCCCGCTCACGCTCCGGCGTGATCTTGGAGCGGCGCGAGGCGGCGACCATGTCCGGTCCGTCCGCGGCCTGCGACGTCATGCGGTGCTTCCCCTCACTCGTGTCCGGCTGGGCCATTGGCGCACACCCGCTCAAGTCTCGCTTTAGCGGCACGGCCGACCCTGTCTCCAGTGTGTCGTACATCAACCGATACGCAAGTGTACCGGTACACGAGCGTATCGGTACACTGGCGTATCGGTACGATGACGTATCGATGAGTTCCGGCCGGGGGCGGGGCTCGTCACCATCACACGCACCACCGTCAGCGAAGGGGCCGGGGGATGAATGCCCGAACCGAGCCTGCAGAGGCATCAGCGGAGCCGCCGGACGCTCCCGCGCGCCCGGCACTCATACGTGAGCTTCTGCTGGTCGCGGGGCTCTTCCTCGTCTACAAGCTCGGCCGGCAACTGGCCACCGGACACACCGCGAACGCCTTCCGCAACGCCCACCGCGTGTGGCACCTGGAGCGGGCGCTGGATCTCCCCCGCGAGAACGACGTGCAGTCCGCACTGCTGCACGGCGACACCCTCGTCCACCTGGCGAACACCTACTACGCCACCGTCCACTTCCCGGCGACGCTGGCCTTCCTGGTCTGGCTGTACCTCAGACGGCCCGTGCACTACGTGTGGGCCCGCCGGGTCCTCGCGGTCGTCACCGCGGCCGCGCTGGTGCTGCCGTTCACCTTCCCGCTGGCCCCGCCCCGGATGCTGACCGGCACCGGTCTGGTGGACACCGCCCGCCGGTTCGGCCCGTCCGTGTACGGCCCGCCGTCCAGCGACCATCTGTCCAACCAGTTCGCGGCGATGCCGTCGCTGCACTTCGGCTGGGCGCTGATGGTGGCGATCGGCCTGATCGCGGCCACCCGCTCCCGGTGGCGCCGGCTGTGGCTACTGCACCCGCTGATCACCCTGCTGGTGATCGTGGGCACGGCGAACCACTACTGGCTCGACGCGGTCGTCGCGACGGCCATGCTCGGCGTCGCCCTCACGGTGATCCGTCCGCCGCGCGGGACGGCCGGGACGACCGGCCCGGCGGGACGCGGCGCCGGCCGGCTCGCGCCGCGCGAGCACGTCCTGGCGGGAGCGGGCCGATGAGCGCCGCCGCAGTGATCGCCGTCGCCCTCTCGCTCGTCTCGGCGATCGCCTACGCGCTGGCCGCCGTCGCCCAGGAACGCCTCGCCGCCCGTACCGCCGGCACCGGCCTGCTGCGACTGCTCGGCACCGGCGCCTGGTGGTCGGCGGTCGGCCTCAACGCCGCCGCCGCCCTGCTGCACGTCATCGCCCTCAAGTACGGCCCGCTCACCCTCGTCCAGCCGCTCGGCGCACTCACCCTGGTGGCGGCGGTACCGCTCGGCGCACGGGCGGCGGGGCGCCGGGTCAGCGCGGTGGAGTGGCGCGGTACGGCGCTGACGCTGCTCGGGCTCGCCGCGCTGCTCGTCACCGCTTCCGGTCCGGCGCCCGCAAGGGTGCTGTCGCTGACCGAGGCACTGGCCGTCGCCGGTACGACCGCCGCCGCGATCGGCATGCTCTCCTGGCCCGGCGCCCGGCCGGGCCTCAGGCACGCGACGGCGTCCGGCTTCGCCTCCGGTGTCGCCTCGGCGCTGACCCAGACGGTAACGGTGGCGGCCACGGACCGCACGGCCCCGGTGCTGAGCACCGAGGTCATCGTGGTCGCCGTACTCGTCGCCGCGTTCGCCGTCGGCGGGCTGCTGCTGTCCCAGACCGCCTACCGCGGCGGCCTCGGCGCGCCGCTGGCCCTGGTCACCCTCGCCAACCCGGTCGCCGCCGCGGTCATCGGCCTCACCATGCTGGGCCAGGGCCTCCACGGCGGCCCGGCCGGCGTCCTGCTGGCGCTCGCCGGAGCGGGCCTGGCCTCCTGGGGTGTGGTCCTGCTCACCCGGGTCACGCCCGGGCCGGTGCCCGAGGACGACGACCACCCCGTGGCCGCCGTACTGGCCCTCCGGCCGGACACGGCGACCGCCGAACCGGCCCTGGTGCCACGGCAGCCGGAACAGCCCGGACACCTCACGGCACTGTGAGGACACACAGCGGCGGCCGGTGCCCGCGAACCGCGCGCACCGGCCGCCGTCGCCGTGCTCCTCGTGCCTTTTCTCCCCCGTCGGGGGCTGCTCAGTTCCAGCCCCGCGAGTCCTGCTTGAGCGCGGTGTCGACGGTCAGGGCCGTCGCCACCACGAGGCTCAGCAGCGGCTCGGGCAGCTGGTAGTGGATCTGCAGGACGTAGTTGTCCGCGGTCGTGAAGAGCGTCTTGGCGAGGCCCTCCCAGGTCTTGGTGATCCGGGCGACCTCGTTGTCCGCGTGGTCGACGATCGCGAAGTTCCACGCCCGCCAGTTCTCCGCCTTGATCGCGCCGACCTGCTGGCCGTTGGCGTTCATCGCGAAGTTGATCTTCCCGATCATGTTCTGCTGGACGATCTCGCCGACCTGCGACCCGTCCGGACGCGACACGATCACGCGGGACTTGAAGAACTTCGCCGGCCGGGTCAGCAGCAGCTGCGGCTGGCCGTACGCGTCGCGGATCTCCAACTTGTGGGTCATGAACTGGTCGAGGCTGGAGACGAAGCGCAGGATCTTCTTCAGCGCGCCCTGCCCGACCTCCATGACCGAGCCGATGTCCCGGCCGTTCTGATCCATGACCTTGTACTCGTTGGTCACCTCGATCAGCTTGGCCTTCTGGTTCACGACCAGGACGGGCTCGGTGAAGAGGGTGCCGCCGCCGGGGCCGCCGGCCGCGACCCCGGCCTGCTGCTGCACCTGGCGCTGCACCTTGGGGTCCATGCCCTGCGCCTGCGGGGCGCCGTACTGCTGCGGAGCGGCCTGCTGCTGGGGAACGGCCTGCTGATGCGGAACCTGACCGGCGGGCTGCTGCGCCGGGTTGGTGTGCTGGGTCCACTGCGAGCCGTCCCAGTAGCGAAGCGTCTGCGGCGCTCCGTGCGGATCCGGGTACCAGCCTGCCGGAGTGTTCGATTGCGTGGTCACCGGGGCACACTACCCTGATATGACCGGTACCTGACCAGTCCGCACGGAGCGGTGTTCATCGCCCGTTCACTCCGCTGCGATCGCCGGGTCGCTGACGCCGGGGTGGCCGTTCTCGACATGGCCGGCGAAGCCGCGCAGGAAGGCCGGGTCGGCCTCGCAGGTGACCGTCACGTCGTACCAGCGCTTGCTGGCCGTGAGGTCCACGGTGTGCCTGACGGTCGCGCCGGGACGCACGGTGACGGTGGCCGGGTGGCCGCCGTAGCCGTTCGTCACCTTCAGCTTCACCGTGCCGGAACCCTTGTTGGTGAAGGTGAGTTCCAGGGCGTCGCCCACGTGCCGCGCGCTCGCCTCCGGTCCCGCGGCCTTGCCCCTGCCCTTGAAGACGCGCAGGAAACCGTTGGGGCCGTGCACGGTGAGATCGTGCACGCCACCGGAGTAGGCCGAGTTCCAGGTGTCCGAGAGGGACTTGCCGGCCGTGGTGGTGTAGGTCCAGGGGCCGTCGGTGCGGTTGCCGGAGGTCACCAGGAAGGCGGCGCCCGCGTGCGCCCCCGAGGCGAACGCGAGTGTGAAGGTGCCGGCCGCGGTGTCCGCGGAACCGTCCACCACCGGGACGTACTTCAGCGGGCGGGTGGGCCGGTGGCCGCGCTCCTGCTTGGGCGGGGCCGGGTTGGCGGGCGGCTTGGGCACGTAGTCGGGGTGCCGGTTGTGGTCGGGCGGCTCATAGGCGGTGGTGGACGGCAGCGCGACCGGCTTGGTGTCCTTGCGGGAGAAGTCGAAGGCGCTCGTCAGGTCGCCGACGACGGCACGGCGCCAGGGGGAGATGTTCGGCTCCTGTACACCGAAGCGACGCTCGATGAACCGGACGATCGAGGTGTGGTCGAAGGTCTCGGAGCAGACGTAACCGCCCTTGCTCCACGGGGAGACGACCAGCATCGGCACCCGCTGGCCGAGCCCGTAGGGGCCGGCGGCGTGGCTCGCGTCGCCCTTGTACAGGTCGAGGGAGGCGTCCACGGTCGACTTTCCCTGGGCGCCGGAGGCCGGCGGGAAGGGCGGTATGACGTGGTCGAAGAAGCCGTCGTTCTCGTCGTAGGTGATGAACAGCGCGGTCCTGCCCCACACCTCGGGGTTGGAGGTGAGGGCGTCGAGGACCTGGGAGACGTACCAGGCGCCGTAGTTGGCGGGCCAGTTGGGATGTTCGGTGAAGGCCTCCGGGGCGACGATCCAGGAGACCTGCGGCAGCTTGCCCGCCTTCACGTCGGCCTTCAGCTGGTCGAAGAAGCCCTCGCCCTTGCGCGCGTCGGTGCCGGTGCGGGCCTTGTCGTACAGCGGGTCGCCGGGCTGGGCGCTGCGGTACTGGTTGAAGTAGAGCAGGGCGTTGTCGCCGTAGTTGCCGCGGTAGGCGTCGTCGATCCAGCCCCAGCCGCCGTTCGCGTCGAGGCCGTCGCCGACGTCCTGGTAGATCTTCCAGGAGACCCCGGCCTTCTCCAGGCGCTCGGGGTACGTCGTCCAGCCGTAGCCCTTCTCGTCGTTGCCGAGCACCGGGCCGCCCCCCTGGCCGTCGTTGCCGACGTACCCGGTCCACATGTAGTAGCGGTTCGGGTCGGTCGAGCCCATGAACGAGCAGTGGTAGGCGTCGCAGATGGTGAAGGCATCCGCGAGGGCGTAGTGGAACGGTATGTCGTCGCGGGTCAGGTGCGCCATGGTCGTGGTGCCCTTGGCCGGCACCCACTTGTCGTACTTGCCCCCGTTGAAGGCGGCATGCGTGTCCTGCCAGCCGTGCGGCAGGTCCTGGATGAACGCGAGGCCCAGGTCGTCGGCGTCCGGGTGGAAGGGCAGGATGTCCTTGGTCCCGTCGGACTGCTTCCAGACCGACCGGCCGTTCTGCGTGACGGAACGGGGGTCGCCGAAACCGCGGACGCCGCGGAGCGTGCCGAAGTAGTGGTCGAAGGATCGGTTCTCCTGCATGAGGACGACGATGTGCTCGACGTCCTTGACCGTCCCGGTGCGATGGAGCGCGGGCAGGGCGGCGGCGCGCTGGATGCTGCTGGACAGCGCGGTGAACGCCGTGGTGGCGCCCGCGAGTTGGAGGAAACGGCGCCGGTTGACTTCGGCCATGGGTCTGAGGGTCCTCTCGTCCTGACGTACGTGACGCCACTCAAATGACGGAATCTGCGCGGAGCGAGTGTTCCAAGAGCAACAAACGTCAGGGAAGGGCCCGGTGGCGCCTGCGTGAAAGTCGATGGTCCGTGTGGTGCCGTCAACCGGTCGTGGTGACCGCGCGCGCCGCACAGGATCCGGGCGCGACGGATTCCGTCGGCCGTCTCGCGGGCCGCGTTCGCACGAAGACCGCCGCCCCGGCCCGAGCCGGCCGACGGCTCACCGGCCTTTGCGTCAACTGCCGCCCCTCGCCCACGAACGCGCCCAGCCCGGGTCCGGGAAGGCTTGTGTCAGACGGAAGTTCGCGTTGCGGCGGGCGGGGTCCGCGACCGGCTCGCGGACCACCGCAGGAGCGCACGCCACCACCGGTTGGCCGATTCCCGCCATCCCCGCCGAACGGCGCGGTGACGACCAGTGGGCCGCCGAACGACAGAAGCTGCCCCCGTATCACCGGCACAAATGGTTCATTTTCGAATCAGACTCCCCCGGGATGCGAAATCAGACCGAAGACGGCACCGTAAATACACATGAAGCTGACTGGAACCGGACAATTCCACCCGGTACGCTGGAGGCTACTGCTGGCCAGCGCCACCATGCTCTTCGTCGAGCTAGCGCTGATCAGGTGGGCGGGCGCCAACGTAGTCCATCTCAGCTACTTTTCGAACTTCATCCTTCTGGGTTCGTTTCTCGGCATCGGGATCGGGTTCCTCATCCCCGCCACGCGCGGGCAGTGGATCATACGCTGGGCACCGGTGCCGCTCGCGGTTCTCGTCGTCCTGGTGCGCGCGTTTCCGGTGCAGGTGCGCCAGAGCAGTCCACAGATCATCTACTTCACGTCCGTGAAGACCACCGGCTTTCCCGAGTGGGTGACGCTGCCTGTCATCTTCCTGCTCACCGCGGTGATCATGACCGCGATCGGCAAGATCACCGCGGACCTCTTCCGCCGGCTTCCCTCGCTCGACGCCTACCGCTACGACCTGCTCGGCAGCCTCACCGGCTCGGCGTCCTTCGCCCTGCTCTCCTGGCTACGGGCTCCATCGGTCGTGTGGGGCGTGCTCGCCGCCGCGGCCCTGCTGGTCCTCGGCGGACGACGCAACATCCTGAGGTACTCCGTCCCGCTCACGGCGATGGTCGCAGCACTGTTCGTGGAGACGACGACGGTCGGCATCTCCTGGTCGCCCTACTACAAGATCCAGGTCAAACCGTTGTCACCCACCGTCCCGGAGTACACCATCTCCGCCAACGGCGTCCCGCACCAGGCGATCGTGCCGCTTTCGGTACTGATGCAAGCAGGCTCACCCTATCGGCAGGCGTACGACCAGACCCCCGCCAATCCGCACAAGCGCGTGCTCGTCATCGGAGCCGGCAACGGCAATGACGTCGCCGTCGCGCTGGCGCACGGAGCGCAGCGCGTGGACGCGGTCGAGATCGATCCCCGACTGCAGCAGATCGGTGCACAGCTGCACCCCGCCAAGCCGTACGCCGACCCCAGGGTGCACGTCCACATCAACGACGGACGGGCTTTCCTGGAACGGACGAACACCAAGTACGACCTCGTCGTCCTCGCGCTGCCCGACTCGCTGACGCTGGTGGCCGGGGCGAGCAATCTGCGCCTGGAGAGCTACCTGTTCACGCAGCAGGCGTTCGAGGCTGCGCGCGATCACCTGACGCCGCACGGTGCCTTCGCCATGTACAACTACTACCGGACGAGCTGGCTGGTCGACCGCTTCGCCGGCTCCCTCAACGACATCTACCGCCATGCGCCGTGCGCGACGACGTTCGCCGCGAACGCGGCCGTCCTGGTGGCCGGCATGACGACCGCCGACCAGTCGTGCACGCAGACCTGGCGGCCCAGCGGCGTCGTCCCGGCGGCCGCCAGCGACGACCACCCTTTCCCGTATCTGCTGCACCGTGACATTCCCACGCTCTACCTGGGCGTGCTGGGCGGGATCCTGCTGGTGACGCTCGTGTCGGTGCGCCTGACCGGGGTCCACATCCGCAGGACGCTCCGCTACACAGACATGTTCCTGATGGGCGCAGCCTTCATGTTGCTCGAAACGAAGAACGTGATCGGCTTCGCGCTCTACTTCGGTACGACCTGGCTGGTCAACGCCCTGGTCTTCATCGGCGTCCTGCTCGCCGTCCTCGGGGCGGTCGAGACCCGGCGCCGGCTGCGGCGGGTCAACCTGCTGCCGCTGCAGCTACTGCTCTTCGGCACCCTTGCGGCAGCCTGGCTCGTCCCGGCGCACGTCGTGCTCTCGCTGCCCTTCCCCGGACGCCTCGCCGCCGCCATCGCCCTGGCCTTCGCCCCCATCTTCTGTGCCAACCTGATCTTCTCGGACCGCCTCGCGCTCGCCCCTGATCCGGCATCCGCGTTCGGCGCGAACCTGCTGGGCGCCCTGACCGGGGGTGTGCTCGAATACCTCGCCCTGGTGACGGGCTATCAGGCACTGCTGCTGGTCGTTGCCCTGCTGTACCTGGGTGCGTGCGTCGTCATGCGGTTCACCGGGCGCAGGCCGGACGCGCAGTCGACGTCCGCGCCGGACGGCATGGTGGCCGTCAACAACCAGTAGCCGCGCGCCGCCGCCGTGCGGCAGTCTCCAACGCCTCTTCCGCGAGGCAGAAGTCGTGTTGCGCTCCTGCGACGCCCGTCTTGACGATGTCGCCATCATCCAGAGACGGGAGCCGCCCGCATGCCGCACATGACTGCTTTTGCCAGGAACCGGTGGTACGTCGCCGCCTACGGCGCGGAGCTCGGGCGCGCGTTGCTCGGCCGGACCATCCTCGGCGAGCCGCTCGTCCTCTACCGTGCCGAGGAGGACGGCACCCCGGTCGCCCTGCACGACCGGTGCGTCCACCGCCGCTACCCGCTCTCCTCCAGCGGCCTGGACGGCGACCGGATCGTCTGCGGTTACCACGGTTTCACCTACGACCGCGCCGGCGCCTGCGTGTACGTACCGGGCCAGAAACGCATCCCGCGCACCGCGCGCGTCGCCTCCTACCCGGTGGTGGAGCAGGACTCGCTCGTCTGGGTGTGGATCGGCGACCCGGCACTCGCCGACCCGCAGACCATCCCGCGGGCCCGGCACCTGGACTCCCCCGGCTGGACCACCGTGCGCGGCATGGAGCCGATCGACGCCGACTACGGCCTGCTCGTCGACAACCTCCTCGACCTGTCCCACGAGACGTATCTGCACGGCGGTTACATCGGCACCCCCGAGGTCGCCGAGACGCCCATCATCACCGAGGTGGACGAGGGCGCGGGCGTGGTCCGGGTCAGCCGGCACATGGACGACGCCGAGTGCCCGCCGTTCTACGCCCGTTCGACCGGCATCGAGGGCCGGATCACCCGCTGGCAGGACATCGAGTACCACGCGCCCTGCCTGTATCTGCTGCACAGCCGGATCGCGCCGGCGGGCGTCGTACCGGAACCGGACGGCAGCGACCCGCACGGCTTCCACACCGAGATCACCTACGCCATCACACCGTCCGCCGACGGCAAGGTGTACGACTTCTGGGCGGTGTCCCGGGACTGGGCGACCGAGGACGCCGAGGTCACCGAGTTCCTGCGGGCCAACAACCACACCGTCGTCATGCAGGACGTGGACGCGCTCAACCTGCTGCAGCGCACCCTCGGCACCGAACGCACCGGCTACCAGGAGCTGAGCATCAACATCGACACCGGCGGCCTGGCCGCGCGCCGCATCCTGGCGCGGCTGGTCGAGGAGGGCGACAAGCCGGTCGAGAGGGTCCGGTGAGCCCCGGCACCGGCGAGGTCTACCGGATCGACTGGCTGCCGGGCACGGACCTGCTGCACGGCACCTGCCACTGCGGTGCGCAGCACACCGCCGAGGACCCGGTGCTGATGTGGGAGTGGATGCTGGCGCATCCCGAAGGACACGGCAGCGAAGAGGCCGTACGGTGACCGAACTCGAACTCGCCGTGGAAAAAAGGGAGTTCGCCGCTGACGGCGTGCTGGCGCTGGCCTTGCGCGATCCGCTGGGCCGGGAGCTGCCCTCCTGGGAGCCCGGCGCCCATGTGGATCTGCTCCTCGGGCCGGGGCTGGAGCGGCAGTACTCGCTGTGCGGGGATCCGGCGGACCGGTCGGCATGGCGGATCGCGGTGCTGCGCGAACCCGCCGGGCGGGGAGGGTCGGCCCGGGTGCACGAGCAGGTGGGCGAGGGCACGAGGGTACGGCTGCGCGGGCCGCGCAACCACTTCCGGCTTGAGCCCGCGCCCCGCTACCGCTTCATCGCGGGCGGCATCGGCATCACCCCGATCCTGCCGATGCTCGCGGCCGCCGAACAGGCGGGCGCCGACTGGAGGTTGCTCTACGGCGGACGCACCCGCTCGTCCATGGCGTTCACGGACGAGCTGACATGCTACGGCGACCGGGTCACCCTCGCCCCGCAGGACGAGACCGGCCTGCTGGACCTGGGCCCGGTGCTGGACGGCCTGCCCGAGGGCACCCTGGTGTACTGCTGCGGTCCGGGGCCGCTGCTGGACGCCGTCGAGGAGCGCTGCCCGGCCGGGGTGCTCCGGGTGGAGCGGTTCCGGCCGAGGGACCAACAGACGGGCGGTTCCGAGCAGTTCGAGGTCGTGCTCGCCCGCAGCGGCCGTACCGTCACCGTCCCTGCGGAGGTGTCCGTGCTGGACGCGGTGCGGGCCGCCGGGGTCGAGGTGCTGTACTCCTGCACCGAGGGGACGTGCGGCACCTGCGAGACGGACGTGCTGGAGGGCGCCCCGGATCACCGGGACTCGGTCCTCACCGAGGAGGAGCGGTCGGCGGGTGACACGATGATGATCTGCGTGTCCCGGTGCCGGGGCGCCCGTCTGGTGCTGGATCTGTGACGCGGTCCTGAATCAGGACGTCCGGTACGCCTCCACCTCACTGAACTGCCCGGCCGGCCAACCGGTGTTGGCGCTGACGGTGAGGCGGAGGTACCGCAGGTTCGTGCTGCTCGGCAGGGAGACGGTGGCCGTGTTGCCGGTGGCCGGGTCGAATCGGTAGCCCTGGGAGCCCAGGACGCAAGGTATCGCGCGAAGTCTGTAATTACTTGACAGCAGGATGGATCTTCGGGATCGCAGCCGGGAAGCTCAGTCGCGCGGGGCTTGCGCGGTGGATCCGCGCACCACCAGCTCGGGCTCGAACAGCAGCTCCTCGGCGGGTACGGCGGTGCCGCCGATCTGCGCGTTCAGCAGTTCGACGGCCGCGCGCCCCATGGCCTCGATGGGCTGGCGGACGGTGGTGAGCGGGGGCTCGGTGCAGTTCATGAACGCCGAGTCGTCGTAGCCGACGACCGAGATCCGCCCCGGCACGTCGTATCCCTTGCGGCGCGCGGCCCTGACCGCGCCGAGCGCGAGCGGGTCGCTGGCGCAGATGATGCCGGTGACACCTCGGTCGATGAGCCGGGACGCGGCGGCGTGACCGCCCTCGACGGAGAAGATCGCCCGGGCGACGAACTCCTCCGGCAGTTCGCCGGCGATCGCCCGCGCGGCGGCCAGTTTGCGCGCCGAGGGCACGTGGTCGCCCGGGCCGAGGACCAGCCCGATGCGCTCGTGGCCGAGGGAGGCAAGATGCCGCCACGCCTGTTCGACGGCGACGGCGTCGTCACAGGACACGCCCGGGAAGCCGAGGTGTTCGATGGCCGCGTTGACCAGCACGACGGGGATGTTGCGCTCGGCGAGCAGCCGGTAGTGGTCGTGCGGCGCGTCCGCCTGCGCGTACAGGCCGCCGGCGAAGACCACGCCGGAGACCTGCTGCTGCAGCAGCAGTTCGACGTAGTCCGCCTCCGAGACCCCGCCCTTGGTCTGCGTGCACAGCACCGGGGTGAGTCCGAGCTGGGCCAGCGCGCCGCCGATGACCTCGGCGAACGCCGGGAAGATGGGGTTCTGCAGCTCCGGCAGCACCAGTCCGACGAGCCGGGCGCGTTCACCGCGCAGCTGCGTGGGGCGCTCGTAACCGAGGACGTCGAGAGCCGTCAGCACCGCCTGCCGGGTGGCGTCGGAGACCCCGGGTTTGCCGTTGAGCACCCGGCTGACGGTCGCTTCGCTGACGCCGACCTTCTTCGCCACTTCCGCAAGTCGTCGTGTCATGCGCGCAAGAGTAGCGCAAGGTATGCAAACGGCTTGCGCAAGGGAGGCGGGCACGAGGGGGTTCCGACCCGGCGCCGCCGGCGACCTGAACGCCGGCGGTGCCGGGTCAGTTCTCGGGGGCCGGGACGACCGCCAGATGGGCCGCCGCGCCCCGCGGCCGGCGCGGACGGCGTACCGGCGCGGCGGGCCGGCGGTTCTCGCGCAGGACCATCGAAAGGCGCCGGTAACCGAGGCCGCCCAGGACCTCCGGGGTCTCCTCGACGATGCGGCACTCGGTGGGACCACGCCGCGGGTCGGGGTGGAGCAGCAGCCGGACGGCCCCGTCCAGCCGGGTCGCGCGCTCGCCGACGGCGTGGATCCAGTGCGGCAGGCCCTGCCGGTAGGCGGCCTCCATGAGCGGGTCCTGGGCGATGTCGCGGCGGACGGCCTGGAGCTCGTGGTCGTGACCGTACGTCTCCAGGGCGGCCTTGAGGTGGGCCAGCATCGGCAGGCACCAGCCCTGTTCGTGCTCGCCGAGGACGTCGGCCGCGTCCGGATGGAACAGCACGAACCGCAGGAAGTTGTCCCCGGGCATGGCCGTCGCCTGCCGGCGCACGCCGCGGAAAAGTGTCTCGAACGCACCGTTGGCCATGACGACGTCCCAGCGGTGGTCGACGACCAGGGACGGGCAGGCGAGGGACTCCAGCAGTACGGCGTAGTCCTGGAGGTACGCCTGGGTCTCGCAGGTCTCGGGGACGGGCCGCGGTGCCGGCCGCTGCCCTCCTGCCTGATGTGCCATCGGGAGGTCACCCCTCTTGCCTCTGCGGCCTTCACGCGGCTCTGCGATCCTGCGGCCCGCGACAAGACCGTGTCAACTATCGTGGCATTTTGTGCTCGTTGACGGCTGAAATTCGCCACAGTTGTGGCGACACCTGGATGTGAGTTCGAGACACCCGCTACTCTCCGGGAAGTTCACGGCGATCGCTCGTGAGAAGCACGGACGCATCTGAAGCCCTCGAGAGACGTAGGAGTTCTGTCGGTGACGGATGGCTACGAGGATCCGGGCGCCACGGCGACCGCCCAGCTGCCGGCCGTCGTCGCCCGCGTCACCGCGCTCGCCGACCGGCTCGGCGTGCCGCACACCGAGGTCTTCGACGTCGGGCGGCTCTCCGTGGCCTGCGGGGTCCCGGAGCCGGTGGTCAAGGCCCTGCTCGCCGGCCGGCCCGCCGGCGAACCGGACGTGCAGGCACGCTTCCTGCAGCGCCTGGGCCTGTTGCGGCGCACTCGGCTGAAACCGAACGGCCGCAAGTACACCCAGCAGGAGATCGCCGACGGCGCGGGCATGTCCCGGCAGCAGGCCGGCGCCCTCATCAACGGCGACCGGCGGCCGACCATGGAGCACTGCGACGCGCTGCAGCGTTTCTTCCGGGTGCACGCCGGCTTCCTCACCGCGGAGGACCCCGAGGCGCTGGCGGGTGCGCTGCAGCGCACCCAGCAGGAGCTGCTGACGAAGCTCGCCGACCGGGAGCGGGCCGCCGCCGGGGCCGAGGAGGATCCGCTGGAGCGGCTGCTGCAGGACCACGGGGTGCGCGGAATAGCCTGGCGGGCCGCACAGTTGCCCACCGACCAGCACCGGGACAAGGTCGCGGAGTGGCTCGACATGCTCCTGGAGAGCGTCAAACGGCCCGAGTCGTGAGCCGGGGGAGGACTGTGGGCATCGGCAGGGACATGCGCCGGCTGTGCAACGAGCTGGTGGGCGGTCTTGCGCTGCCCGCGCCGGTGCCGCCGCGGGAGCTGTACGGCGCGCTGTGCGAGGCGATGAGCCGCCGCCGGGGCCGCCCGGTGCACTTCCGTGCGGCCGCCTTCCCGACGGGCACGGCGAGCGGTCTGTGGCTGGACCTGACCGACCGCGATCTCGTCGTCGTGGAGGAACGCACCGCGCCCGACCACCAGTTGGTGATCCTGGGCCACGAGCTGTGGCACATGCAGGCCGACCACCGCGGTCACCATGTCGGCGGGGTGGGCGTGGCCACGCGGCTGCTGCACGACGACACCGACCAGGAGGCGCTCCAGGCCACGGTGCAGCGGGTCGCGGCCCGGACCCGTTTCGACCTCGCCGAGGAGCGGGACGCCGAGACCTTCGGGCTGCTGCTGGCCAGCAAGTGCCGCACCTGGCTCACCGGTTCGGTCCTGCGCGGCCCGGTGCAGCGCGACGACGTGGCTGGGCGCATCGAGGCGTCCCTGGGGTATCCGGGGACTCAGGGCTGACGCCGAGGCGGGGCCGCAGGGCCGGCCTGGGGCCGTACGGCGCAGGGCGAAAGGATTCGGCCTCGGCTGAGCGGGCGAACCGGGACGCGACCGAACGGCGTTGTCAGTGGTGGGCGGCAAGCTGGAGAGGTGCGCCGCAGCGCGCGCGACCGTGACGCCTACTCGGGGAGAGCCGACCGATGCCCACCGCCGTACTGACCGACCGTGAGCGCACCGCCGTACAGGCCTACCTGCGGCTGCTGCACACCGTGCGCGCCGCCTTCGACGGGCCACCGGACGCCGGCCGGCCCGCCGTGGTGCCGCCCGCCGTGCTGGCCGAGGCGGAGCAGGCTCTGACGCGCGCGGGCCTCACGGGCAACGAGGAGCAGTTCTTCCGCCTGCTGCGCGACTGGTGCCCACCGGCCTGACCGCACCGAACACCGCGCGCCGCCGCCGGGTTTCAGGGATGCGGGACGACCACGGCGGTGGTGATCAGTCCGTCGCGCACGGCCCACCGGCCGTCGAAGACCTGGATCCGGCGGCCGCCGACCCGTGGCCCGGGGACGAGGAGTTCGGCACGCAGGGTGCCCCGCGACTCGTCGCCGGGGCTGGATTCGAGGGTCATGTCGGCCTCGGAGAAGTCCAGCCAGGTGCGGGTCAGGGGGAACCACGCCTTGTAGACCGACTCCTTGGCGCTGAACAGGATCCGGTCCCAGTGCACGTCGGACCACTGCCCGTGGAGCCCCGCGAGCCGCTCGGCCTCGGCGGGCAGGAAGACGGCCTCGCCGACGCCGTCCGGGAGCGCGCCGTGCGGTTCGGCGTCGATGCCGAGGGACGCCAGGTCGCCGGCCCGGGCCAGCGCGGCGGCGCAGTAGCCGTCGCAGTGGGTCATGCTGCCGATCAGGCCGTCCGGCCAGCGCGGCGCGCCCCGCTCGCCTCTGAGGACGGACTGCGCGGGCACACCGAGCTTCTCCATGGCGAGCCGGGCGCAGCCGCGTGCGGCGGCGAACTCGCGGCGGCGCTTGGTCAGCGCCCGTGCGACGAGCGCTTCCTCCCCGGGGTGGAGCGGGGCGTCCCACAGCGGGTCGTCACCGTGTGCCTCCACGGCCACGACCGACTCCGGGAGCAGCTCCTCGATCACCTGTTTCGACCTCCATCGGCAGGATGCGGCGCAGCCGCCCCGGCGGCTCCGGGCGCTTGCGCCATTCACGGGGATAGCCTACGGAGACCTCCTCGAAGCGGACTCCGTCGTGCCAGGTGGTGCGCGGGATGTGCAGATGGCCGTAGACCATGGTCGCCACGCGGAACCGGCGGTGCCAATCGGCGGTCAGCAGGGTGCCGCACCACATGGCGAACTCGGGGTACCACAGCACCTCGGTGGGGTGCCGGTGCAGCGGATAGTGGTTGACCGGTACGACCGGCAGGTCCGGGGGCAGCTCGGCGAGCCGGCGCTCGGTCTCGGCGACCCGCGCCCGGCACCAGGCGTCACGGGTCGGGTAGGGATCGGGGTGGAGCAGGTACTCGTCGTTGCAGACCACGCCGGTGCTCTCGGCGTAGGCCAGGCCCTCGGCCTTGGTGGCGCAGCCGGGCGGCAGGAACGAGTAGTCGTACAGCAGGAACAGTGGGGCGACGGCGACCGGGCCGCCGGGGCCGTGCCACACCGGGTAGGGGTCCTCGGGGGTGACGACACCCAGCTCGCGGCACAGCCCGACCAGGTGCTCGTAGCGGGCGACGCCGCGCAGGGTGACCGGATCCTTCGGGTGCGTCCACAGTTCGTGGTTGCCGGGGGCCCACAGCACCTTGCGGAAGCGGCCGGCGAGCTTCTCCAGGGTCCAGCGGATGTCGGCCACCGTCTCGGCGATGTCACCGGCCACGATCAGCCAGTCCTCGTCGCCGGCGGGCCGCATGTCCTCGACCAGGGAGCGGTTCTCCGGATAGCCGATGTGCAGGTCGCTGATGGCCAGCAGCTGCCCGGCCCCGGCCTCAGACTCCACCCGACTCCCCTTCCGATCATCATCCGCCGGGACCACGAGATCACATTCCCGGACAATCAGACAAGAGGGTCCCCAGCCGCCGTGTCGCGAGGGTGCGGCAGCGGGCCGGGCACCGACCGGACGGGCCCGGCGGGCCTCCTGGACGAGTCCCGGAAATCCGTAACATCCGCGTTGCACGCGCGGGCTGTCGAAAGCCGTATGATCGCCCCGACACCATCACCCCAACCTCCCTTTTCGCAGGGGTTGTTTGGCGTCCCTTCCTCCCTCCTGCCCGGGCACGGGCCGCTGAGCCCTGCCCGAAAACCCTGAAAGGCGGCCTGCATGCTCTCTCGCGTACGCGTCTGGCTCAACCGCACGTACGCGGAGAACGTGTTCTTCATGGATCAGCTGCGCAGAAATCCCAGCGATCGCGCGGTGGAGATCCATGCCACGCACGGGGACCCCGACTCCCCCGTCCTGGCCGCAGCCGACACCGCCGACCTGGAGCCGGAGGGCCTGTCCCCGGCCGCCTATGTCGAGTACGCGCTCGACCAGTGCGTCCGGCGCGGCATCGACGTGTTCGTGCCCCGGCTGCACCAGGCGGCCATCGTGCGGCACCGCGCGGAGTTCGCGGCGGCGGGTACGGCCCTGCTGGCGCCGACGCCCGAGGCGGTGGCCGTGTTCGAGGACAAGGCGACCGCGTACGAGGCGGTCCGCTCGGTGGGTGTCCCGGTGCCGCCGTGGTGGCGGGTGCGCACGGCCGACGAACTCCTCGCCGCCGTGGAGGAGTTGGAGCAGGCCGGGCACAAGGTGTGCTTCAAGCCGGCCGCCGGTGCCGGCGGGGTCGGCTTCCGGGTGATCACCCGCGCCCCGTTCTCGCTGGCCCACCTCGAAGGGTTCCCTGGCCCGTACGTCCAGCTCGACCTGGTCGTCGAGGCGTTGCGGCGGTCCGGGGAGCCGGTGGACTGGCTGGTGATGCCGCGCCTGGAACAGCCGGAGGTGTCGGTCGACTGCCTGACCGGGCCCGACAACCGGCTGCGGTTCGCGGTGGGCCGCACGAAGAACGGCCGCCGCAGGGGCTTCACGCTTGACGAGCGGTGGCTGGAACCGGCCCGGCTGATCGCCGAGGGCTTCGGGCTGCACCACCTGTCCAACATCCAGTTCCGCATGCTGGGCGACCTGCCGGTGCTGCTGGACGTCAACACGCGGCCCTCCGGGGGCCTGCACCAGTTGTCGCTGTGCGGGGTGAACGTGCCCTGGGCCGCCGTGCGGTTGGCGCTGGGCGAGGATCCCGGTGTGATCGTGCCGCCGTTCCTGGGGCAGGACTACACGGTGGTGGCGGGGCCGCGATCGCTTCTTCCGGTGTCACTTCCCCGGCAGAGGGATGCCGAGTTCGCCCTTCCGGCGGTGCCCGTGCAGGCGGCTTCGGCGGTGGAGGCCCTGCCCCTCTAGTCCGCCGGTATGGACCAATTCTGCGTCCGTCCTTGACAGCAGGATTGGTCCATACCAAATTCATTGGCGCACCTCCGCACACCCGTGCACTCCCGAACACCCCATCCCCACAGGGAGATCGCGTGCGCAATCCACTCGGACGTCACAGACGTCGGCTTCTCGCTCTCCTCGGTTCCGTCGCCCTCGCGGTCGGCGGGGCCATCGCCCTTCCGGGTACCGCTCAGGGGGCCAACATCCTCACCAACCCCGGCTTCGAGTCCGGCGGCCTCTCCCCCTGGACCTGCACCGGCAACCTCGGCTCGGTCGTCTCCTCTCCCGTGCACAGCGGCTCGAAGGCCCTGCAGGGCGCGGTGACCGACAGCGACAACGCACAGTGCAGCCAGACGGTCGCCGTCCAGCCGAACACGACGTACACCCTCAGCGGCTGGGTACGCGGCAGTTACGTGTACCTGGGCGTGAACGGCGGCGCCTCGACCTGGACGACATCGCCGACGGCGTACAGCCGGCTGAGTGTCTCGTTCACCACCGGTGCCTCGCAGACCAGCGCCACCATCTATGTCCACGGCTGGTACGCCCAGGGCACCTACTGGGCCGACGACATCGGCCTCGACGGCCCGGGCGGCGGCGGGGGCGGCGGGGACACGCAGGCGCCGACCGCGCCGACGGGCCTGACCTCCACCGGCAAGACGTCCTCCAGCGTTTCGCTGTCGTGGAACGCCGCCACGGACAACGTGGGCGTAACCGGTTACGACGTCTACAGCGGCGCCAACCAGGTGCTGACCGTCTCCGGTACGTCCGCCACGGTCAGCGGGCTGTCGCCCAGTACGTCGTACACCTTCACGGTGAAGGCGCACGACGCGGCCGGGAACGTCTCGGGCGCCTCCAACTCCGTCTCCGTGACCACGAACGCGGGCAGTGGCGGCGGCACCGGGTTCAAGCAGGCCGCGCCGTACCTGTACGAGGGCTGGGGCGATCCGCCGAGTCCGACGACGGTGATGAGCGCGACCGGGATCAAGTGGTTTACGATGGCGTTCGTGCTGGACTCCGGCGGCTGTACGCCCGCCTGGGACGGCAGCCGGCCGCTCACCGGCGGCGCCGACCAGAGCGCGATCAACGCCGTCCGGTCCGCCGGCGGCGACATCGTCCCGTCCTTCGGGGGCTGGCAGGGCAGCAAGCTCGGCGCCAACTGCTCCTCCGCGGCCGCGCTCGCCGGCGCCATCCAGAAGGTGATCGACGCCTACGGCCTGAAGGCCGTCGACATGGACATCGAGAACACGGACGAGTTCGAGAACGAGGCCGTGCAGGCGAAGATCCTCACCGCGCTGAAGACGGTCAAGGCCAGCAACCCCGGCCTGAAGACCATCGTCACCTTCGGCACCTCTACCACCGGGCCGACGTACTACGGAAACCGGCTGATCGAGCAGGCGCAGTCGCTCGGCGCGAACATCGACGTGTTCACCGTCATGCCGTTCGACTTCGGTGGCGGTTCGGACATGTACGGCAACACCGTGAACGCCGCGGAGGGCCTGAAGAACAAGCTGAAGTCGACCTTCGGCTGGGACGACGCGACCGCCTACGCCCACATCGGCATCTCGGGCATGAACGGCCTGTCCGACCAGCAGGAGACGACCACCCCGGCGATCTGGACCCAGATCCGCGACTGGGCGAACTCGCACCACATCGCGCGGCTCGCCTTCTGGTCGGTCAACCGCGACCGGCCGTGCCCGGGCGGCGGCGTGGTGAGCAACTGCTCCGGCATCAGCCAGAACAACTGGCAGTTCACCTCGATCACGGCCGGGTTCACCGGCTGACGGTCGCTTGCGGTACGGCGGAGGGCCGCTCGGCGGAGCGGCCCTCCGTCGCGTGCCGTCTCAGCGCCCCACGGCCAGGCGCAGCGTGCGCACCTCGAACGGACGCAGTTGCAGGGGTACGGCGTTCCCGTCGGCCCGGGCCGGGCCGAGCGGGCGTTCCAGCAGGTCGGTGACCTCGGCTCCGGCCAGCGGGAACCCGGTGCGCAGCACCCCGGAGGCCCGGCCGCCCCGGGACTCGTACAGCCGCACCACCACGTCCCCGGAGCCGTCGTCGGCGAGCTTGACCGCCTCCACGGTCACGCCCTCGCCCTCGGCGGCAACGACCGGCTCGGGCTCGCCCGCCGAATCTGCGATGCGCAGTGGCAGGTTGAGGGCATAGCCCTCGGCGACCGCGTCCTCGACGGTCGCGCCGGGCAGCAGGGCGTAGGTGAAGCGGTGCCGGCCCTGGTCGGCCTCGGGGTCGGGCACGCGCGGGGCACGGACCAGGCTGAGGCGGACCGTGGTGGTGGTGCCCCCGTCCTCGCGGACGGTGCGGGTGACGTCGTGGCCGTAGGTGGAGTCGTTGATGACGGCGACGCCGTAACCGGTTTCGGCGATGTGCACCCAGCGGTGGCCGGAGACCTCGAAACGGGCCGCCTCCCAGCTGGTGTTGGTGTGAGTGGGCCGCTGGACATGGCCGAACTGGATCTCGGCGCAGGAGTGCGGGGCGCGCAGATCGACGGGGAAGCCCGCCTTGAGGATCTTCTCCGTCTCGTGCCAGTCGATGTCCGTCTCGACGTCGATGCGGGCGCCTCCGGCGCGGACGGTGATCGTCTGCGTGATGCGGGAGCCCTTGCCGAAGGAGCGGACCACCCGGATCGCACCCGCCAGGGGGTGCTCCTCGACCACGGTGACGGAGTCGGCCTCCAGCAGGTCGGTGTAGCGGTTCCGGTAGTGCTTGTCGATGTCCCAGGCGTCCCAGCAGTTGGGCAGGTCCGTGTGGAGGCGGAGCAGGTTTCCCGGGCCGGCGAGGACCTCGCGGTCGGCCCGTAGATCGCGTACGGACGACAGTGTGCCGTCTGCGCCCACCTGCACCCGGACGATCCCGTTGTCCAGTGTGCGTCCCTCGACCGTCACGGGGTGCGGGGGTTCGGCGGGCGTGAGGGGTGCGGAGCCGCTCGCGGGCACCCGCACGTACATCGGTGCGCCCTCGGGGGTGCGGACCACCTCGGCGCGGTCGCGGGGGGCGGTGTTGAACACGCGGGGCCCGCCGGTGCCCAGCGCGGCAATCGCCTCGCCGGTGAGCTCCGTCAACTCCCTTGCGACGCGGGCGTATTCGGCCTCGGCCTCGCGGTGCACCCAGGCGATGGAGGAGCCGGGCAGGATGTCGTGGAACTGGTGCAGCAGGACCGTCTTCCACAGGCGGTCCAGCCTCTCGTACGGGTAGGCGTAGCCGGGTGCGTGCAGGGCGGCCGTCGTGGCCCACAGCTCCGCCTCGCGCAGCAGGTGTTCGGAACGGCGGTTGCCCTGCTTGGTGCGGGCCTGGGTGGTGTAGGTGGCGCGGTGCAGCTCCAGGTACAGCTCGCCCGCCCAGACCGGGGCGTCCGGGTACTCCTCGCGGGCCTTGGCGAAGAAGGCGTCGGGGTGTTCGATCTCGACCTTCGCGGAGCCCTCCAGGTTCTTCAGGCGGCGGGCACGTTCCATGATCTCGCGGGTGGGGCCGCCTCCGCCGTCGCCCCAGCCGAAGGGTGCGAGGGAGCGGGTGGCGCCGCCCTTCTCGGCGTAGTTGCGGACCGCCAGGGCCAGCTCGGCGCCGCTGAGGCGGGCGTTGTAGGTGTCGATGGGCGGGAAGTGGGTGAAGACGCGGGTGCCGTCGATGCCCTCCCACCAGAAGGTGTGGTGGGGGAAGGTGTTGGTCTGGTTCCAGGAGATCTTCTGGGTGAGGAACCACTCGTTGCCGGCGAGCCTGGCCAGCTGCGGGTAGGCCGCTGTGTAGCCGAAGGAGTCCGGCAGCCAGACGCCCTTGGTCTCGATGCCGAAGTGGTCCATGAAGAACCGCTTGCCGTGGACCAGTTGGCGGGCGAGGGCCTCGCCGCCGGGCAGGTTGCCGTCGGCCTCCACCCACATCCCGCCGACCGGCGCCCACTGGCCCTTCGCCACCGACCTCTTGATCCGCTCCCACACGTGCGGGTGGTTCTCGCGCACCCACTCGTACTGCTGGGCCTGGGAGCAGGCGAAGACGAACTCCTCGTACTCGTCGGCGAGCGCGGTGACGTTGGCGAAGGTCCGGGACGTCTTGCGCTTGGTCTCACGGATGGGCCACAGCCAGGCGGTGTCGATGTGCGCGTGGCCGACACCGGAGAGGATGTGCGCGCTGGCGTGGGCGGGCCTGGCCAGCACCGGGCGCAGGGACTCCCGTACGGCGGGGGCCGAGGCGGAGACGTCGTCCAGGTCGAGCAGGTCCATGGCGCGGTCGAGGGCGTGCATGATCTCGTGCCGGCGCGGTTCGTGCTCGCCGAGCTCCAGCATCAGTTCGCGCAGCACCTGCAGGTCGAGGTCGAGGTGCCAGACCTCTTCGTCGAGCACGGCGAGGTCGGCGCGCCGGAAGGTGTACAGCGGGCGGTCGCCCGCCGTCCGTACATCGCCGAGCGGGGTCGGGGCGGCGAAGCCGTTCGCGAGGACGTCCGGGTTGGAGGCCGCCTCCACCAGGTACTCGACCACCTCGTCGCCCGCCGCGGGGTTGGTGACCGGCACGTAGTGGTTGAGCGGGTTGACCGCCTTCAGCGGGGTGCCGTCGGTGCGGTGGACGAGGGCCTCGGCCTGGTTGCCGGGCCAGTCGCCGACGAACCCGAGGTCGATGACCGTCTCCACCCGCCGGCCGGCCCAGTCGGCGGGGACCCGGCCGCGCATCCGGAACCAGGTCGTCCCCCAGGGCGGACCCCAGGGGGTGTTCGTCGCGAACGGCGTGTACGGGGCGGCCGCGGCCTCCTCGAAGGGAACCGGTTCCCCCGGGGCCTGCCAGGCCTCCACCTCCAGGGGGACGCTTGCGGCGTAGATCGCGGGCTTGATGCGCTGGCTGTGG
Source organism: Streptomyces barringtoniae (assembly GCF_020819595.1). Taxonomy (GTDB): domain Bacteria; phylum Actinomycetota; class Actinomycetes; order Streptomycetales; family Streptomycetaceae; genus Streptomyces; species Streptomyces barringtoniae. The sequence goes on along the minus strand of NZ_JAJHNP010000005.1, from coordinate 14,695 downwards.
AGGCGTTCGACGCGGTCCTCGATCCTGCGACGTTCGTCGTGCATGGAGATCTCCAGGAGGGAGCGGCGAGCGATACTGGGGAAAGCGCTTACCGACTGTGCTCACTCAGGTACGCCAGGCCAGGATGGACCTCGAGATAGCCCTCGACCAGCCTGCGGGCCACGTTGACCGAGTCGACCAGCGGGTGCAGCGCGAACGCCTTCACGGCCGCCTGCCGGGAACCCGACTCGGCGGCGGCGAGCACCTCCCGCTCGACGGCCTTGACCGAGCAGACCAGCCCGGTGGCGTGCTCGGGCAGCGGGGCGACGGCGACCGGGTGGGCGCCGCCCGCGTCGACCCGGCAGGGGACCTCGATCACGGCGTCGCCGTCGAGCAGGGAAAGCGAGTCGCGGTTGCGCACGTTGAGGATCAGCGTGGTCCGCTCGTCGCGGGCGATGGCACGCATCAGGGCGAGCGCGACCTTCTCGTAGCCGCCGGACAGGTCCTCGGCCTCGCGCTCGCCCGCGCCGGCGCTCTCCCGGTTCTCGGCCATGTAGGTGGCCTCGCGCTCGGCGCGGGTGCGGTCCCACACCTCGAGCGCGGACCGGTCCGCGCGCAGTGCCTCCGTGTAGAACCGGGCCTGCTGGTCGCGCAGGAAGGCACCCCGGGTCTGCTCGGCCCGCTGGTAGGCGTGCACGGCCTCCCGGTTGAAGTAGTAGTAGTGCAGGTACTCGTTGGGGATCGCGCCGAGCGACTGCAGCCAGTCGACGCCGAACAGCCTGCCCTCCTCGAAGGAGCCGAGCAGGGCGGGGTCGGCGAGCAGGCGCGGGAGCTCGTCGCGTCCGGCGACGCGCAGGCCGCGCACCCAGCCGAGGTGGTTGAGGCCGACGTAGTCGACGAAGGCCTCCTCGGGGTCGGCGCCGAGGGCGCGCGCGATGCGGCGGCCGAGGCCGACGGGCGAGTCGCAGATGCCGATGACGCGGTCGCCGAGGTACCGGGACATGGCCTCCGTGACCAGTCCGGCCGGATTGGTGAAGTTGATGACCCAGGCGTCCGGGGCGAGTCTGGCCACGCGCCGGGCGATGTCGACGGCGACGGGCACGGTCCGCAGGCCGTAGGCGATGCCGCCCGCACCGACGGTCTCCTGGCCGAGCACCCCCTCGGCGAGCGCCACCCGCTCGTCGTCCGCCCGGCCCTGGAGGCCGCCGACGCGGATCGCGGAGAAGACGAAGTCGGCGCCGGCGAGGGCCTCGTCGAGGCCGGTGGTGGCGGTGACGCGCGGCGCGTCGGGGATGCCGGCGGCCTGTTCGGCCAGGACACGGGTCACCGCATGCAGCCGGCGCTCGTCCAGGTCGTGCAGGACGACCTCGGTGACCCGCCCTTCGGCCCGGTCGGTCAGCAGCGCACCGTGGACGAGCGGCACCCGAAACCCGCCGCCGCCCAGAATCGTCAGTTTCACGTCTGCACCCTTCCCCGAACTCCCGCCACGACCACTCGGCCTCGGCCCCGGACGCGGCCCCGGACCCCGAGAGGCCGGACCGGATGGTGACCGGGTCCACCGCCATCCCATCATTTCCGGGCGCGCGGACCACTGGGCGGCCACCGAGTACACCCCGGGCCTTCAGGGTGGCTTCATCCGGGAGTTCTGGGGCCACGGAATCCTGCGTCGCGTGAGCGAGGGAAGACCGGCCGGGCGCACGGGTGCCGGGCTGTACGACAACGGTGTCACCGCACCCGTCGGCGGCTGGACGTACGGCGGTGGCCTCGGCGGCGCGCCGTACGACGGCACGTTCGTCGCGGCAGCGGCCGACAGGACCGACAGGGCGCACGAGGCCGACGCGTCGGACTTGACGGTCTTCCGCGACCGCAGCGCCCGCGTCCCGAGGCCGGACGACCCGCAGCACCGCCGGGAGAACACGGCGCCGGTGCGGATCCGGTGCTACCGGCACGAGGGGATCGTCGTCGCCAACCACCGGCGTTTCCCTGGTCTCGCCGGGCTGGCGGCGACCTGGGAGCTGGCGCCGGCCGACGGCCGTACCCTGACCGCTCCGGCTGAGCTGCCCGATCTGCGGCCGGGCGAGACCGCGGCCGTACCGCTGCCCTTCACACTGCCGGAGGACGGCGGTGGGGTGTGGCTGACGCTGCGGGTGGTGACGGCCGAGGACGAGCCGTCGGCGCCGCGCGGTACCGAGGTGTGCGCGCCGCGGATCCGCCTGCGGGCGGCGGCGCCGGTGCTCACCCTGGGCCGGACGCCCGCCGACGGCGATCCGCGGTTCGACGCCCTCGTACGGAAGATCGCGCAGGCGCACCACGAGCCCTTCCTTTTGTAGATCCCTGGCCTTCTGGCCCGCCTGCCCCCTGGCCCCTGGCCCCTGGCCCCGCACGACTTCCCCTCGAAGCCCTCTCACCCTCACGGAGCACACGTGTGTACGTCGCATGACCACAGCCAGGGCGAGGCCGTGCAGGCCGGTGCCGGACGACGCAGTTTCCTCAGGGCCACCGCGCTGCTCGGCGCCGCGGCCACGGCCGGGGTCGCCGTACCGGCCGCTGCCGAGACGGCCGAGCGGGGCGGCCTGCGGCCGGACACGGACAGCCGCCGGTTCACGCTGGCGGTGATGCCCGACACCCAGTACCTGTTCGACGGCCCGAGCATCTACCCGGCGCCGCTCGAGGCCTCGCTGCGCTATCTTCTGGAGCACGGAAGGGACGACAACATCGTCTTCCTGACCCACCTCGGCGACCTCACCCAGAACGGCGCCGAGGACGAATTCGCGGCGATCGGCGAGGCGTTCGGGATCCTGGACCGCCGGGACGTCGGCTACAGCGTGCTGGCCGGCAACCACGACGTCAGGTCGTCCACGGACGACCAGCGCGGCGCGACGCCGTACCTGGACGCCTTCGGGCCGCGGCGCTTCCGGGACAAGCCGACGTTCGGGGGCGCCTCCTCGGACGGCTACAACACCTACCACCTGTTCAGGGCCGGCGGCCGTGAGTGGATGGTGCTCGCGCTCGACTGGCGGCTGTCGGCGAAGGGGTACGCCTGGGCCAAGGACGTGCTCGCCCGGCACCCGAGGACGCCGGTCGTGCTCACCACGCACGAACTGGTCGCCGGGGACGATCAGTTGTCGTCCTACGGGCAGCAGCTGTGGGACCAGCTGATCGAGGACCACGACCAGATCTTCCTGACCCTGAACGGCCACTACTGGCCCGCGGGCCGCGCGACCCGCAAGAACGCGGCCGGCAACGAGGTGCACCTGCACCTCACGAACTACCAGAACCGCTACTTCGGCGGGGCGGCGATGATCCGCCTCTACCACTTCGACCTGGACCGGAACGTCATCGACGTGGAGACGGTCTCGCCGTGGATCCTCGGCCGGGCCAAGAAGGGCCTCAACGAGCTGGAGCGGCAGGAGATCGAGCTCAGCGGCGAGGCGGACCGTTTCTCCGTCGAGATCGACTTCGCCGCCCGTTTCTCCGGCTTCGACCCGGTGCCGGCCCGCCGGGCGCGGCCGGCGTCGAAGATGCTGGTACCGGGCACGGTCGCCTACTGGCGTTTCGAGTCGCCCGTCTCCGGCACCGTCCGCGACCTCTCCGGCCGGGGCAACGATGTCACCGTGGTCTCGGTGGGCGGCGGGTCGCTCGGCTGGTCGGCGGACCACCACCCCGACCAGCCGGGCCACGGCAGCCTGGAGTTCCAGGGCTACAAGTCGCCGCTGAAGGGCGCGTATCTGCGGACGGTCGACGGCGCCCCGCTCAACTCGGCCACCTTCGAGCACGGTTACACCATCGAGGCGTTCTACTGGCTGCCCGCCGACTGGGACGCCTCGCACAACGCCTGGTCCGGCCTGGTGAGCCGCACCGGCCGCAACGGCTCCGTGGGCACGGTCACGGACGACCCTGACGAACCGCTGGCCACGCTGTCCATCTCCGACGGCCCTGGCCCGCAGTGGGCGGTCCACCCGCTCAACCAGCGGCAGCTCGCCACCAACTGGGGCGACGAGACCGCCCGCGAGACCTGGTGGCACCTGGCCGTGGTCAACGACGGACAGCACACGACCATGTACGTCCAGGGCTGCCCCGTGGCGCGCAACCCGCACGCCCCCGCGATCGGCATCGCCTCGTCCGGGCACCCCTGGCTGCTCGGCGGCTACGAGTACGCGGACAAGATCGACCAGATCCTGCACGGACGCCTCGGCGACGTCCGGATCGTCTCCCGGCCGCTGCCCGTCACCTCCTTCATGACCCACTGACCCGCCAGGGGATCCGTGACCGACATGACCGGGCAGCGGCTGCCTGCCCGGGCCGACGGCGTCGGTTACGATCCGGGCCACGACGTACGGCGACCGGGTGAGGTGCTGTGTGAGCGAGCGGTCCGCGGCCGACCGGCTGCTGGCGGTGCTCGCCGCGTTCGACCACGAGCACCCCGCCCTGTCCCTGACGGACATCAGCCGCCGGGCCGGGCTCAGTCTGACCACCGCGCACCGGCTGGCGGCCGCCCTGACCGCGTGGGGCGCGCTGGAGCGCGACGCGTCCGGGATGTACCACGTGGGGCTGCGGCTGTGGGAGGTGGCCGCGCTCGCACCACGCGGCCTGGGCCTCAGGCAACTGGCACTGCCGTACCTGGAGGACCTGTACGAGGCGACGCACGAGAACGTGCAGTTGGCCGTGCGGGACGGTACGGAGGTCGTCTACATCGAGTGGCTGTCGGGCCGTTCGGCGGTGGGCGTGCACATCCGGGTCGGTGCGCGCTGGCCGTTGCACGCCACCGGCGTCGGTCTCGCCCTCCTCGCCCACGCCGGCCCGGACCTGCAGGAGGAGTACTGCGCCGGGCCGCTGGCCGCCTTCACGCCGTACACGATCAGCGATCACGTGCGGCTGCGCCGTACGCTCGCCGAGGTGCGCCGGTCCGGTGTGGCGGTGAGCGAGCGTCAGGTGACCGAGGACGCGCTGTCGGTGGCGGCGGCGGTGCGCGGGCCGGGCGGGGACGTGGTGGCGGCGGTGTCGGTGGTGGTGCCGCGGGCGGGTGCCCAGGTGCCGGCGCTGGCTCCGGCGGTACGGCTGGCGGCCCGGGGCATCTCACGGGCGCTGGGCTGGCGGCCGGTCTGAGCTGGTACGGGCGGCTTCACCCCCTGAACTCCCCTGCGGATCAACGACTTTCTTTGTTTCACATCTTGACGACCGCAGGGGCGGGGAGCACATTGGCGGCACCTTGAGAGCGCTCTCAGTACGAGTGTGGGAGCGCTCTCACATCGCCCCGCACACTCCCCGTACCCACCGAGAGGCCCCCATGAGCGATTCCTCCGGCATACCCAGACCCCGCCCCCTGCGCCGTGCGCTCGTCGCCGCCGTCGCCACGCTCGGCCTGGCGGTGGCGGTCGCCACGGCCGCCACCGCCCCCGCCGGCGCCACCGCCCCCACCCCTCCCTCGGGCTGGACCCAGGTCTTCCTGGACGACTTCAACGGCGCGGCGGGCTCCGGCATCAACACCTCCAACTGGCAGTACGACACCGGGACTTCGTATCCCGGCGGAGCCGCCAACTGGGGCACCGGCGAGGTCGAGTCGATGACCTCCAGCACGAACAACGTCGCACTCGACGGCAACGGCGACCTGCTCATCACCCCGCGCCGCGACGCCTCCGGCAACTGGACCTCCGGCCGGATCGAGACCACCCGGACCGACTTCCAGCCCCCGGCCGGCGGCAAGCTGCGCGTGGAGGCCCGGATCCAGATGCCGAACGTGACCGGGAACGCGGCCGCCGGCTACTGGCCCGCCTTCTGGATGCTGGGCGCGCCGTTCCGCGGCAACTACCAGAATTGGCCGAGCGTCGGCGAGCTGGACATCATGGAGAACGTCCAGGGCCTGAACAAGACCTGGGCCACCATGCACTGCGGCACCAACCCGGGCGGCCCCTGCAACGAGACCTCGGGCCTCGGCAACTCCACGGCATGCCCCAACACCACCTGCCAGTCGGGCTTCCACGCCTACACCATGGAGTGGGACCGCTCGGTGAGCCCCGAGGCGATCCGCTTCTACGTCGACGGGGTCAACTACCAGACGGTCACGGCGAACCAGATGGACGCGACCACCTGGGCCAACGCCACGAACCACGGCTTCTTCGTCATCCTGAACGTGGCGATGGGCGGCGGCTTCCCCGGTGCCTTCGGCGGCGGTCCCACCGGTGCCACGGAGCCCGGCCACCCGATGGCCGTCGACTACGTGCAGGTCCTGCAGTCCTCCGGCAGCGGCGGCGGCACCACTCCCCCGCCGCCCGGCAACCGCGACGCCTACAGCGCCGTCCAGGCCGAGTCCTACGACGGCCAGTCCGGCATCAGCACCGAGACCACGAGCGACACGGGCGGCGGCCAGGACATCGGCTGGATCGCGAACGGCGACTGGGCGCTGTACAAGGGCGTGAACTTCGGCTCGACACCGGCCACGCAGTTCTACGCGCGCGTGGCGAGCGGCGCGGCCGACGGCGTCAGCGGACTGGTCGAGGTGCGCCTGGACAGCCGTGGCAACGCGCCCGTCGGCAGCTTCGCGGTCGGCAACACCGGGGGCTGGCAGTCCTGGAGGACGGTCCCGGCCAACATCGGCTCGGTCACTGGAACACACGACGTGTATCTGACCTTCAGCAGCGGCCAGCCGTCCGACTTCGTGAACGTCAACTGGTTCGACTTCGGCCACTGACCACCCGGCGCCGGGGGTTGACCTTCACGTGCGGGCCAACCCCTGGCGTCGCGCCGTGACCACCACAACGCGCGTCGCACGTCAGGGACTTCAGGCCCGCGCGGAGGCCGGGATGTGCCGACGGGTGGACCGGGATGCCTGTCCCCGCCCGCCCCGGCACCTCGGCTTCGGTTCGTCGCCGGGCGCGGGGCGGGTGATCGGCAGTGCGGACCCGGCGGCGAAGGCGGCCCGTCGTCCGAACGGCCGGCCCGGTTTCGACGCGGCCTTCGACCACCACGACGGCCCATTCGCCGACCGGTTGCGCAGGGCCGCGCCCGACGGGACCGACGTCTGCTTCGACAACGTCGGCGCCGAGCATCTGCGGGCCGCGTCGAGGTGATGAACGTACCCGGCCCTGTCGCGGTCTGCGGCGCCCCGCACCGGCAGTCCCCCTCCCCCGATGTGGCCGCCGTATGCCGTTGCCCGCCGCACGCTGAACCCTTCAGCGCAGTTCCGCGCGGAACGCGACCGGTGTCTGCCCGGTGTGCAGGTGGAAGAACTTGGTGAAGTTCGCCGCGTCGGGGAAGCCGACGGCCGCTCCGACACGGCCGATGGGCAGGTCGGTGTGGGCGAGGAGGCGCTTGGCCTCCAGGACGACGCGTTTGTCGATGAATCCCTTGGGGGTCTCGCCGGTGGCGGCGCGGACGGCGCGGACGAGGGTGCGGCGGGAGTAACCGAGGGCGTCGGCGTAGGCGCTGACGCTGTGGTTGGTGGCGAAGCCCTGCTCGACGGCTTCCCGGAAGCGGGTGAAGGTACTGTCCGTCCGCTGCCGGCCGGCCTCCGCGGAACTGGCCGCGAGGTGGGCGAGGCGCAGCAGGAACGCGGTCAGGGTGTGGCGGAGCACGGCGGTGTGCAGGCTCAGCGGGAGCGTGGCGGTGTCCTCGTACTCGCGGCGCAGCTGGTCGAGGGAGGCCTGGAGGGCGGCGAGCCGGTCGGGGTCGGGGTGCAGCAGGGGCGGGAGGTCGTAGCGGTACAGGCCGGTGGCCTCGACGGTGGCGCGCGGCAGGAAGCCGGGCTGCATGGTCAGCACGGTTCCGCGGTACACGGCCTCGCGGGAGAAGCGGTGGACCTGTCCGGGGCGGATCCACAGCAGGTCGCCGGCGCCGGCCTCGTACTCGGCGAAGTCGACCATGTGCCGTACGGGACCGTCGGTGAACAGCATGATGACGTGGAAGTCGATGCGGTGGACGCGGTGCAGGGGAGCGTCGGCGTGCCAGGTGCGGTCGGTGCCCATCGGGCCGATCTGCATGCCGACGCCGCCGACGGCCAGTTCGGTCGGGAAGGGGAAGGTCTTGATGCCCTCGCCGCCCGTACCTGACCCCTCACCTTGGGGCGTTCTGTCAGCCATGTCCTTTTCGTGCCGTCCCTGTCGCGCGATCACTGTCCCAGATTCACCACAGGCTGACACACCCCGACCTTTCCTCGAAAAAGTCAGACTTTTAAGTTTGAACGCGTCAAGCCAGCGCTCCCGCACTCAACGAGGACTTCTTGAAGATGACCACGCAGACTTCCGACGGCTTCGAGTGGACGGACCTCGACCGGCGTGCCGTGGACACCGCCCGTCTTCTGGCGGCCGATGCGGTGCAGAAGGTGGGGAACGGGCACCCGGGCACGGCGATGAGCCTGGCACCTGCCGCGTACACGATCTTTCAGAAGGTGATGCGTCACGATCCCGCCGACCCCGAGTGGACCGGCCGGGACCGTTTCGTGCTCTCCCCCGGTCACACCTCGCTGACCCTGTACACGCAGCTGTTCCTCTCCGGGTACGAGCTGGAGCTGGACGACCTGAAGGCGTTCCGGACGCAGGGCTCCAAGACGCCGGGTCACCCCGAGTACGGGCACACCGCCGGCGTCGAGACCACCACCGGACCGCTCGGCCAGGGCGTCGCCAACGCCGTCGGCATGGCGATGGCGGCCCGCTACGAGCGCGGCCTGTTCGACCCGGAGGCCCCCGCGGGCACCTCCCCCTTCGACCACACCGTCTGGGCGATCGTCTCCGACGGCGACCTGGAGGAGGGCGTCTCCGCCGAGGCCTCCTCCCTGGCCGGCCACCAGAAGCTCGGCAACCTGGTCTTCGTCTACGACGACAACCACATCTCCATCGAGGGCGACACCGCGACCGCCTTCTCCGAGGACGTGCTGAAGCGGTACGAGGCCTACGGCTGGCACACCCAGCGCATCGAGCCCACCGCCGACGGCGACATCGACGTCCCCGCCCTGCACGCGGCGCTGAAGGCCGCGCAGGCCGAGACCGAGCGGCCCTCGATCATCGCGATGCGCACGGTCATCGCCTGGCCCGCCCCGAACGCGCAGAACACCGAGGCCTCCCACGGCTCCGCGCTCGGCGCGGAGGAGATCGCCGCCACCAAGCGGGTCCTCGGCTTCGACCCGGAGCAGACCTTCCAGGTGGAGGACGCGGTCATCGAGCACACCCGGCGGGCCCTGGACCGGGGCGCCGAGGCGCACGCCGCCTGGGACAAGCGGATCGCCGAGTGGCGCGCCGCGCAGCCGGAGCGCGCCGAGCTGTTCGACCGCGTCAGCAAGGGCGAGCTGCCCGAGGGCTGGCAGGACGCGCTGCCGGTGTTCGAGGAGGGCAGGTCGGTCGCGACCCGCGCCGCCTCCGGCAAGGTGCTGCAGGCGCTCGGCCCCGTCCTCCCCGAGCTGTGGGGCGGCTCGGCCGACCTCGCCGGCTCCAACAACACCACCATCGACAAGGCCAGCTCCTTCCTGCCCGAGGGCAACCCGCTGCCCGAGGCAGACCCGTACGGCCGTACCGTGCACTTCGGGATCCGCGAGTTCTCCATGGCCGCGGAGATGAACGGCATCGCCCTGCACGGCAACACCCGGATCTACGGCGGCACCTTCCTGGTGTTCTCCGACTACATGCGCAACGCCGTCCGCATGTCGGCGCTGATGCAGCTGCCGGTGACATACGTGTGGACGCACGACTCCATCGGCCTGGGCGAGGACGGCCCCACCCACCAGCCGGTCGAGCACCTGGCGTCGCTGCGTGCCATCCCGGGCCTGAACGTCGTCCGCCCGGCCGACGCCAACGAGACCGCCGCGGCCTGGGCCGAGATCCTGAAGAGGCACGCCGTGAACCCCGCCCCGCACGGGCTCGCGCTCACCCGCCAGGGCGTGCCGGTGTACGCGCCGAACGAGGACGCGGCCAAGGGCGGCTATGTGCTGCGCGAGTCCTCGACCCAGGTCCCGGAGGTGATCATCATCGCGACGGGCTCCGAGGTGCAGCTGGCCGTGGCCGCACGCGAGCAGCTTCAGGCCGAGGGGATCGGCACGCGCGTGGTGTCGATGCCGTCCGTGGAGTGGTTCGAGGAGCAGCCCCGTGAGTACCGCGAGCGGGTGCTGCCGCCGGCCGTGAAGGCTCGGGTGGCCGTCGAGGCCGGGATCGCCCTGACCTGGTACCGCTACGTGGGCGACGCCGGCCGGATCGTCTCCCTCGAGCACTTCGGCGCCTCCGCGGACGCCGGGACGCTGTTCACCGAGTTCGGCTTCACCCCCGAGAACGTCGCCGCGGCGGCCCGCGAGTCGCTCGCCGCCGCGCGCGCCTGACACCGACGCCCGATACCGACCCGAAAGAAGAATGATCACTGTGACCGAAGCAATCGCGACCCCGGGAGCCCTCAAGCGCCTCGCCGACGAGGGCGTGTCGATCTGGCTCGACGACCTGTCGCGGAAGCGGATCACCTCGGGCAGCCTCGCCGAGCTCGTGGCGAGCGGGAGCGCCGTCGGTGTCACCACGAACCCGTCGATCTTCCAGGCCGCCATCGGCTCCGGCGAGGGCTACGAGGAGCAGCTCACCGACCTCGCCGTGCGCGGTGTGACGGTGGACGAGGCGGTGCGGATGATGACGACCGCCGACGTGCGCGACGCAGCCGACATCCTGCGTGAGGTGTACGACGCCTCCGGTGGCCGGGACGGCCGGGTCTCCATCGAGGTCGATCCGCGCCTGGCGCACGACACGGCGGCGACCGTCGCCGAGGCCAAGCAGCTCTTCTGGCTGGTCGACCGCCCCAACGTGATGATCAAGATCCCGGCGACCAGGGCGGGCCTGCCGGCCATCACCGAGGTCATCGGCCTCGGCATCAGCGTCAACGTGACCCTGATCTTCTCCCTCGAGCGCTACCGCGAGGTCATGGCCGCCTACCTGGCCGGCCTGGAGAAGGCCAGGGAGCGCGGCATCGACCTCGCCACGATCCACTCGGTGGCGTCCTTCTTCGTCTCCCGCGTGGACTCCGAGATCGACAAGCGGCTGACCGCCCTCGGCACCGACGAGGCCCTCGCCCTCAAGGGCCGCGCGGCCCTTGCCAACGCCCGGCTCGCCTACGAGGCCTACGAGGAGGTCTTCGCCTCCGACCGCTGGGTAGCGCTCGCCGGCGCCAAGGCGAACAAGCAGCGCCCGCTGTGGGCCTCCACGGGCGTGAAGGACCCCGCCTACAAGGACACCCTGTACGTGGACGAGCTGGTCGCACCGGGCACCGTCAACACGATGCCCGAGGCCACCCTGAACGCCGTCGCCGACCACGGCGAGATCACCGGCGACACGGTGACCGGCGGCTACGCGCAGGCCAGCGCCGACCTGGCCGCCGTGGAGCGGCTCGGCATCTCCTACGACGAGGTCGTCCAGCAGCTGGAGGACGAGGGCGTCGCCAAGTTCGACGCGGCCTGGCAGGAGCTGCTGGACGCCGTGGCCACGTCCCTGAAGAGCAAGGGAGTTGACGCCCGATGACCGAGAACGCCCCCGCCGCCGAGGCGCCCGCACCGCAGGCGCCCGCACCAGAGGCGGTTCAGGTCCCGGTGGCCCCGGCCGCCGACTGGGAGAACGCGCTGCGGGACGCCCGCGACCGCAGGCTCCCCCGCATCGCCGGTCCTTCCGGCCTGGTCATCTTCGGTGTGACCGGTGACCTGTCCCGCAAGAAGCTGATGCCGGCCGTGTACGACCTCGCCAACCGGGGCCTGCTGCCGCCGGGCTTCTCCCTCGTCGGGTTCGCCCGCCGGGAGTGGGAGGACCAGGACTTCGCGCAGCTCGTGCACGACGCCGTGAAGGAGCACGCCCGCACCCCGTTCCGCGAGGAGGTGTGGCAGCAGCTCGCCGAGGGCATGCGGTTCATCCCCGGCGACTTCGACGACGACACCGCGTTCAAGCAGCTGAAGGACGCCGTGGAGGAGCTGGACGCCTCCCGCGGCACCGGCGGCAACTTCGCGTTCTACCTCTCGGTGCCGCCGAGGTTCTTCCCGAAGGTCGTGCAGCAGCTGAAGAAGCACGGCCTGGCGAGCCCGCCGCAGGGTTCCTGGCGGCGCGCGGTCATCGAGAAGCCGTTCGGCCACGACCTGGCCAGCGCCCGCGAGCTGAACGCGATCGTGCACGACGTGTTCGAGCCGGACCAGGTGTTCCGCATCGACCACTACCTCGGCAAGGAGACCGTCCAGAACATCCTGGCGCTGCGCTTCGCCAACCAGATGTACGAGCCGATCTGGAACCGCAGTTACGTCGACCACATCCAGATCACGATGGCCGAGGACATCGGCATCGGCGGCCGGGCCGGCTACTACGACGGCATCGGCGCCGCCCGTGACGTCATCCAGAACCACCTGCTGCAGCTGATGGCGCTGACCGCCATTGAGGAGCCGATCGCGTTCGACGCGGAGGCGCTGCTCACCGAGAAGCTGAAGGTGCTGAAGTCGGTGCGGCTGCCGCAGGACCTCGGCAGGCACACCGTGCGCGGCCAGTACGCGGCCGCCTGGCAGGGCGGCGAGAAGGTCGTCGGCTACCTCGAGGAGGAGGGCATCGACGCCAAGTCGAAGACCGACACCTTCGCCGCGATCAAGCTGGGCATCGACAACCGCCGCTGGGCGGGCGTCCCGTTCTACCTGCGCACCGGCAAGCGGCTCGGCCGCCGGGTCACCGAGATCGCGGTGGTGTTCAAGCGGGCCCCGCACTCCCCCTTCGACTCCACCGCCACCGAGGAACTCGGGCAGAACGCGATCGTCATCCGCGTCCAGCCGGACGAGGGCATGACCGTGCGGTTCGGCTCCAAGGTGCCGGGCACCTCGATGGAGATCCGGGACGTGTCCATGGACTTCGCCTACGGCGAGTCGTTCACCGAGTCCAGCCCGGAGGCGTACGAGCGGCTCATCCTGGACGTGCTGCTCGGCGACGCGAATTTGTTCCCCCGTCACCAGGAAGTGGAAGAGTCCTGGAAGATCCTCGACCCGATCGAGGAGTACTGGGCGGCGCACGGCCGGCCGGCGCAGTACGCGTCGGGCAGCTGGGGACCGAGGGAAGCGGACGAGATGCTCGCACGAGACGGACGGAGCTGGCGCAGGCCATGAAGATCGACCTGACCGACACCACGGCAAGCAAGATCAACAAGGCGCTGGTGCAGGGCCGCCGCGCCATCGGCACCCCGGCCGTGGGCATGGTCCTGACGATGGTCATCGTCACGGACGAGGAGAACGCCTACGACTCGATCAAGGCCGCCGAGGACGCCTCGCACGAGCACCCCATGCGGACCCTGGTCGTCATCAAGCGGCACGTCCGCACCCTGCGCGACCGCACCCACTCCCGGCTCGACGCCGAGGTCCGGGTCGGCTCCGAGGCAGGCACCGGCGAGACGGTCGTGCTGCGCACCTACGGCGAGGTGTCCGACCACGCCGACTCGGTCGTGCTGCCGCTGCTGCTGCCGGACGCGCCCGTCGTCGTGTGGTGGCCGGTGGACGCGCCCGACGCCCCGGCCGAGGACCCGCTCGGTGCGCTCGCGCAGCGCCGGATCACCGACCTGTACGCCTTCGAGCGGCCGATGGAGGTCCTGGAGACCCGCGCCCGCAACTACGCCCCCGGCGACACCGACCTCGCCTGGACCCGGCTCACCCTGTGGCGGTCCATGCTGGCCGCCGCCCTGGACCAGGCCCGGGTGCGGATCACCTCGGCGGCCGTCGAGGCGGAGGCGGACAACCCCAGCGCCGAGCTGCTGGCCCGCTGGCTGGAGGCCCGCCTGAAGGTGTCCGTGGACCGCGTGGTCACCGCGGGACCGGTCGTCACCGCCGTACGGCTGGGCACCCAGAACGGCGAGATCCGCATCGACCGCCCCGAGGGCCCCCTCGCCACGCTGTCCCTGCCCGGCCAGCCGCCGCGCACCCTGGCGCTGAAGGTCCGCCCCACCTCCGAACTCATCGCCGAGGAGCTGCGCCGCCTCGACGCCGACGAGATGTACGCCATCGCCCTGAAGGGCGAGGCCGCCAAGGAGAACGCCTGAGATGGCAGAGTCCGAGTTTCCGAAGCTCACCAACCGGCCCGAGTGGACGGCACTCGCCGACCACCGCGCCGAGGGGCAGCCGCACCTGCGCGAGCTGTTCGCGGCGGACCCCGGCCGCGCCGAGCGGTACGTCGTACGGGTCGGCGACCTGTACATCGACTACAGCAAGCACCTGATCACCGACGAGACCCTGGCCCTGCTGCAGGAACTCGCCGCCGCCACCGACGTGTTCGGGCTCCGGGACGCCATGTTCCGCGGCGAGAAGATCAACGTCACCGAGCAGCGGGCCGTGCTGCACACCGCGCTGCGCGCCCCGCGGAACGCGGTGATCGAGGTCGACGGCGAGAACGTCGTCCCGAAGGTGCACGCCGTCCTGGACAAGATGGCAGGCTTCGCCGGCAAGGTCCGCTCCGGCGAGTGGACCGGCCACACCGGCAGGCGCATCAGGAACGTCGTCAACATCGGCATCGGCGGCTCCGACCTCGGCCCGGCGATGGCCTACGAGGTACTGCGCCCGTTCACCGCACGGGAGTTGACGTTCCGGTTCGTGTCGAACGTCGACGGCGCCGACCTGCACGAGGCCATCCGCGACCTGGATCCGGCGGAGACCCTGTTCATCGTCGCGTCCAAGACGTTCACCACGATCGAGACGATCACCAACGCGACCTCGGCACGCTCCTGGCTGCTGAAGGCCTTCGAGGGCGACGAGAAGGCC
>NZ_JAJHNP010000049.1 GCF_020819595.1 Streptomyces barringtoniae | reverse complement strand
CGGACTTCCTCTCCGGTCACTCCATCGGTGAGATCGCGGCGGCGCATTGTGCGGGTGTGCTGTCACTGGAGGACGCCTGCACGCTGGTGGCTGCGCGTGGCCGGCTGATGCAGGAGCTGCCGTCCGGTGGTGCGATGGTTGCGGTGCAGGCGACCGAGGACGAGGTCACCCCGTACCTGACGGATGTGGTGAGCATCGCCGCGGTCAACGGTCCCACCTCCGTGGTGGTCGCCGGTGACGAGGACGCCGTACTGGGCATTGCCGCTTCCTTCGAGGAGCAGGGTCGGAAGATCAAGCGTCTGACGGTCAGCCACGCCTTCCACTCGCCGCACATGGACGGCATGCTGGAGGCCTTCCGCCGGGTTGCCGAAAGCCTGACCTACGAGGCCCCGCGCATCCCGGTCGTCTGCAACCTCACCGGTACCCTCGCCGCCGCGGACGAGCTCACCGACCCCGACTTCTGGGTCCGCCATGTGCGTGAAGCGGTCCGTTTCCACGACGGCATCCGCACCCTCGAAACCCAGAACGTCACCACGTTCATCGAGCTCGGCCCCGACGGCGTCCTGTCCGCGATGGCGCAGGACTGCGTCACCGGCGACGGTGACCACGCCTTCGTGCCGACCCTCCGGGCGAACCGTCCCGAACCCGAGGCCCTGACCACCGCCCTCGCGCAGGCGCAGGTGCGTGGCGTCGGCATCGACTGGGAGGCCCATTTCGCGGGTACCGGCGCAGGGCGGGTCGAGCTGCCGACGTATGCGTTCCAGCACCGGCACTACTGGCTGGCACCCGGTTCCCGAGCCGGTGACGTGACCGCCGCCGGTCTGGAGAAGGCCGGTCACGCGCTGCTGAGTGCCGCGGTACCCGTGGCCGGTGCCGACGCGTATGTGTTCACCGGCCGGTTGTCCCCGCAGACCCATCCTTCGCTGAACCAGTACAGGCTCGCCGGGAACGCCGTGCTGCCCGGTGCGGCGTACGTCGAACTGGCCCTCCACGCAGGCGACCAGGTTGGTTGCGACCACCTGGTGGAGCTGACGCTCCACGAACCGTTGATCGTGCCGGCGCAGGGTGCGGTGCGGGTCCAGGTCGTGGTGGACTCCGCCGGTGAGGGCGGACGGCGGACTTTCACCGTCTCCTCGCACGGCGGACGGCTCGACGGGGACGGCGACGTACCGTGGAGGCGCCATGCCACCGGCGTACTCGACACGGCGGCGCCGGGGCCGGCGTTCACGCTGACGGAATGGCCGCCGGCCGATGCACAGGGCGTCGAAGCCGGCGCTCTGTACGAGGATTACGAGGCGGCCGGCCTCGAGTGCGGACCGCTGTACCAAGGGGTGCGTGCCGTCTGGCGGCGCGGGGACGAGCTCTGCGCCGACGTGCGGCTTCCCGAGGGCGCGGACACGACCGGCTTCGCCCTGCACCCCGCGCTGCTGGAGGCAGCCGCGCACCTCGCCGCGGCGTGCGGCTCCGGAGCCCCGCTCGTACCGGCGGTCTGGCACGGCGTCGCGCTGTACGCGGTGGGCGCCACGGAGGTGCGGATGCGGCTCACACCCGCAGCGAGCGGCACCTTCCTGCTGGAGGCAGCCGATGCCACCGGTGCTCCGGTGGCCCGCGTCGACCGCCTCACCCTGCGTCCGGCGGCGGAAACCGTCCCGGCCGACGGCGCGCGTGCCACCGGTCTGGCGCCCCTGTTCGAGCCGGTCTGGTCCGAGGCCGTCGCCCCCGACGCCGAGCCGGTCTCCACCGCGCTGGTCGCGGCACACCCGCTAGAAACGGCCGACCCGGCCATGGAGCGGTACGACGACCTGGCCGCGCTCGCCGCGGCCGCCGACGCAGGCACGACCGTCCCGGACGTGATCCTCGTGTCCTGCCCGCCCCCGGCATCCGGCGATCCGCAGCCGCATGCGGAGCACACCACGCGGGCGGCACAGGCCCCGCAGGCCGCGCACGCCGCGGCCCAGTGGGCGCTCGCCCTGGCCCAGGCGTGGCTGGCGGACGAACGCTTCGCCGGCTCGCGCCTGGCCTTCGTCACGCGCGGCGCTGTGGCCACGGCCGACGAGGACGTCACCGACCTGGCCGGTGCCTGTGTCTGGGGCCTGGTGCGCTCCGCGGAGACCGAGAACCCCGGACGGTTCCTCCTGGTCGACCTGGACGCCGAGGACCCCACGGGCACCGTGCCCGCCGAGGCGCTGATGTGCACGGAGCCGGAACTGGCCGTGCGCGGCGGCAGACTGCTCGCCCCGCGGCTGATCCGTGTGGCGGCCGGAGCGGAGCGGCAGCCCCGCTTGATCGACCCGCAGGGCACGGTGCTGGTGACGGGCGGAACCGGCACGCTCGGTGCGCTGTGCGCCCGGCACCTGGTGACGGAACACGGTGTACGGCATCTGCTGCTGGCCGGCCGCCGGGGGCTCGCTGCCGACGGCGCCGAGGAACTGGCCGCCGAGCTCGCCGAGTTGGGCGCCGAGGTGAACGTGGCCGCCTGCGACGCGGCCGACCGTGAGGCGCTGGCCGCCCTGCTGGCCTCCGTACCCGTCGAGCACCCGTTGACCGCCGTGGTGCACACCGCGGGCGTGCTCGACGACGGCGTGCTCCCGTCGCTGACGCCCGATCGCCTCGAGCGAGTGCTGCGGCCCAAGGTGGACGCCGCCTGGCATCTGCACGACCTCACCCGCGACCTGGACCTGTCGGCATTCGTGCTGTTCTCGGCGGCCGCAGGAGTCCTCGGCAGCCCCGGACAGGCCAACTACGCCGCGGCCAACGCGTACCTCGACGCGTTGGCCCGGCACCGGAGCGCCCAGGGCCAGACGGCGATCTCGCTGGCCTGGGGCCTGTGGGCCGAGGCCAGCGGAATCACCGGTGGTCTGGACGAGGCCGACCTGCGGCGCATGGCACGGGCCGGCATGGGCGCGCTCTCCTCGGCGGAGGGCATGGCCCTGTTCGACAGGGCCCTGCGCAGTGAGCGATCCGTTCTCCTCCCCGCCCGCCTGGACCTCGCGGCGATACGCGACGCAGCGGCCGGCACCGGATCGGTCCCCCCCGTGTTCCGTACGCTGATCCGTGCCCCTCGGCGGCGTGGTGCCGGGACGGCGGCCGACGGCGGCTCGGCGCTGGCCGGCCGACTGCGCGGACTGCTCCCCGCCGACCAGGAGCGGACTCTGCTGGAGCTCGTGCGCACCCATGTGGCGGCCGTGCTGGGCCACTCCGGACCGGAGTCGGTGGAGCCGGCACGGGCGTTCAAGGATGTGGGCTTCGACTCCCTCACCGGCGTGGACCTGCGCAACCGGCTGAACACGGCGACCGGACTGCGGCTGCCGACCACGCTCGTCTTCGACTACCCCAACGCCTCGGCGCTCGCCCGCCATCTGCGCGACACGCTCCTCGGTACCGGGAACGCGACCGGCGCCGCTGTCGAGGCCGTACCGCTCGCGGGCCGTGCCGGTGGTGACGATCCCATCGCTGTCGTGGCCATGAGCTGTCGCTACCCCGGTGGCGTGGCCTCGCCCGAAGAGCTCTGGCAACTGCTGGAGTCGGGGAGCGACGCCATCTCCGGCTTCCCCGTCGACCGCGGCTGGGACGCGGGCGCGGCTTCGTACGCGCCGGACGGCGGCCCCGCCCGGGCGGGAGGCTTCCTGCACGACGCGGACCGGTTCGACGCGGCGTTCTTCGGCATCAGCCCGCGCGAGGCGCTGGCGATGGACCCGCAGCAGCGGCTGCTCCTCGAGACCTCCTGGGAGGCCTTCGAACGCGCCGGGATCGACCCCGGCGCGCTGCGGGGCTCCCGCACCGGCGTGTTCGTCGGCGCCGCGTACAGCGGTTACGACACCGGACTCGACGACATGGCGGACACCGTCGCCGGCCACGTGATGACCGGCAATGCGAGCAGCGTCATATCCGGCCGGGTCGCCTACGTCCTCGGTCTCGAAGGCCCCGCCGTGACGGTGGACACGGCGTGCTCCTCCTCGCTGGTCGCCCTGCACTGGGCGATCCAGGCCCTGCGCAACGGCGAGTGCGCGCTCGCCCTGGCCGGCGGCGTCACCGTGATGTCGACGCCCGGCACGTTCGCCGAGTTCAGCCGGCAGGGTGGCCTGTCGGCCGACGGCCGCTGCAAGGCGTTCGCGGCGGGTGCGGACGGCACCGGCTGGGGTGAGGGCGTGGGCATGCTCCTGGTGGAGCGGCTGTCCGATGCCCGCCGTAACGGTCACCCGGTGCTGGCGGTGGTCCGTGGCTCGGCGGTGAACCAGGATGGTGCGAGCAATGGTCTGACGGCGCCGAACGGTCCCTCCCAGCAGCGGGTGATCCGTCAGGCGCTGGCCTCGGCGGGTCTGTCGGCGTCGGACGTGGATGCGGTGGAGGCGCACGGTACGGGTACGACGCTCGGTGACCCGATCGAGGCACAGGCGCTGCTGGCCACCTACGGGCAGGAGCGTGGCGAGGACCGACCGCTGTTGCTCGGCTCCATCAAGTCGAACATCGGTCACACCCAGGCTGCCGCAGGCGTCGCGGGCATCATCAAGATGGTGATGGCGATGCGCCACGGTGTGCTGCCGCGGACCCTGCACGTGGACGAGCCGACGCCGCACGTGGACTGGTCGGCGGGCGAGGTGTCGCTGCTGACCGAGGCGCGGGAGTGGCCGGAGACCGGCCGCCCTCGCCGGGCGGGTGTGTCGTCCTTCGGTATCAGTGGCACCAACGCCCACACCATCATCGAGCAGGCGCCCGAGGTGGAGGCGGAGGCCGGGACGCTGCCGGGTGCGGTGTTGCCGGTGCTGCCCTTCGTGCTGTCGGCCGGCAGCGGGCAGGCACTGCGTGAGCAGGCCGAGCGGCTGCACGGGCAGCTTGCCGCGCAGCCGGGGCTGCGCCCGCTGGACGTCGCCTATTCCCTGGCCACGGGTCGTGCCGCGCTGGAGCAGCGGGCCGTACTGGTCGTCGATGCCGATCACGAGGAGGCGCTCGCGCGGCAACTGCATGCCTTGGCCGACGGCGAGCCACCGGCGGGCACCGCGCAGGATGTGACGACGGAGGGCAAACTGGCGTTCCTGTTCACCGGTCAGGGCAGCCAGCGCCTGGGCATGGGCAGGGAACTCCACGACACCTACCCGGTCTTCGCCCAGGCGTTCGACGAGGTGTGCCAGGGGCTCGACCCCGCCCTGAAGGACGTACTGTTCGGTGAGCAGGGCGACCTGATCGACCAGACGGCATACGCACAGCCGGCCCTGTTCGCGATCGAGGTCGCACTCTTCCGGTTGCTGCAGGCCTGGGGTCTGCAGCCGGACTTCCTGGCGGGCCACTCCATCGGCGAGCTGGCCGCGGCGCACTGCGCCGGTGTGCTGTCCCTGGAGGACGCCTGCACTCTGGTGTCCGCCCGGGCGCGCCTGATGCAGCAACTGCCCGACCGTGGCGCCATGGTGGCCGTCCAGGCCACCGAGGACCAGGTCACGCCGTATCTGACCGACCAGGTCGGCATCGCGGCCGTCAACGGCCCCACTTCGGTGGTCATCGCGGGCGAGGAGAGTGAGGTGTCGCGGATCGCGTCCGCTCTCGCCGGACATGGGGTGAAGACCAAGCGCCTCGCGGTCAGCCACGCCTTCCACTCGCCGCTCATGGAGGGCATGCTGGCCGACTTCCGGAAGGTCGCCGAGGGACTCGTCTACCGCCCGCCGGCCACGCCGGTCGTCTCGTGTCTCACCGGAGCCGTGGTGGGCCCCGGCGAAATGGACACACCCGAGTTCTGGGTTCGGCATGTCCGCGAGGCGGTGCGGTTCCTGGACGGCGTGCGGGCGCTCCGGGCGCAGCAGGTCACCACGTTCGTCGAACTCGGCCCGGACGGGGTGCTCTCGGCGCTGGTCCAGGACTGCCTCGACGGCTCCGACGCCGTGTGCCTGCCCGTCCTGCGCAGGGGACGGCCGGAGGCCCGGACGCTGACCACCGCACTGGGCCGCGCCCACACGCGCGGCGCACACCTCGACTGGCAGGCGTACTTCGCGGGGACCGGCGCCCGACGCGTCGACCTGCCCACCTACGCCTTCCAGCGCCGGCGGTTCTGGCCCGAAGCGCCCGAAGCGTCCGAAGGGCCCGAAGCGGCCGTGGGAACACCAGGCGGGGGCGCCCCGGACGCCGTGGACGAGCGTTTCTGGGCGGCGGTCGAACGCGAAGACCTGAGCGAACTCGGCGCCGAACTGGCCGTGGACGCGGACCAGCCGCTCCGCGCCGTACTCCCGGCGCTGGCGTCGTGGCACCGGCAGCAGCGCGAACGCTCCACCGTGGCGGAGCGCCGCTACCGCGTCGTGTGGAAGCGGCGGTCGGAGACGCAGGACCGTCCCGAGTCAGCGGCCCCGCGCACGGCCGGGACCTGGCTGACCATCGTGCCGACCGCACTGTCCGAAGACTCCTGGATCGGCAGCCTCACCAGTGCACTGGAGCGCGCCGGGGCCGGCATCGTGCGTGTCCCCGTCGGCGGGCCGGACGAGGACGCCGGGGCGCTGGCCGAGCGGCTGCGGCGAGCGGCCGCCGACGTGCCCGACGCCGCACCCGTCACCGGTGTGCTCTCCCTGCTCGCGCTGGACGAGCAGCCGCATCCCCGGCACCCCGCGGTCCCTGCCGGACTGGCGCTGACCGCCGCCGTGACACAGGCCCTCCCGTCGGCCGGCATCGGCGCGCCGCTGTGGTGCGTCACCCGCGGCGCGGTCTCGGTGGACGCCGGCGACCCGCTGCTCAGCGCCCTCCAGGCCCAGATCGCCGGTCTGGGCCGGGTCACGGCGCTGGAGGAGCCCGAGCACTGGGGCGGACTGGTCGACCTCCCGGAGACCGTCGACGAGCGGACCGCCGACCGGCTGGTCGGCGTTCTCACCGCCGGCGGCGGTGAGGACCAGGTGGCGGTCCGGCCCTCCGGCACCTACCTGCGCCGGCTCGAACGCGCACCCCTGGACACCACCGGTCCCGCCGGCTCCTGGACACCGCGCGGCACGGTGCTGGTCACGGGCGGCACGGGCGCACTCGGTGCCCACGTCGCCCGCTGGCTGGCCCGCAACGGCGCCGACCGGCTGGTGCTGCTCAGCCGCCGCGGAGCCGACGCCCCGGGCGCGACCCGACTGACCGCCGAACTGTCCGGCCTGGGTGCCGAGGTGACGGTCGCGGCCTGCGACGTGGCCGACCGGTCCGCGCTCCAGGCCCTCGTCGGCAAGCTCGCCGCGGACGGCGCGCCGGTGCGGGCGGTCGTGCACGCCGCGGGCGTGTCGCAGCCCCCGGGCACCGCGACGGCCCTGCCGGAGTTCGCGGAGGTGGTCGCCGCCAAGACCACAGGCGCCGTACACCTGGACGCCCTCTTCCAGGACGACACGCTGGACGCCTTCGTGCTGTTCTCGTCGATCGCCGGCGTGTGGGGCAGCGGTGGACAGGGCGCCTACGCCGCGGCCAACGCCTTCCTCGACGCGCTCGCCGAGCAGCGCCGGGCGCGCGGACTGGCGGCGACCGCCATCGCCTGGGGCCCCTGGGCGGACGGCGGCATGGCCGCCGAAGGGGACGCGGAGGAACAGCTGCGCCGCCGAGGACTGCCGCCCATGGCACCGGAGACCAACCTGGCGGCACTGCGCGAGGCCGTCGGCGCCCCCGAGGCCACCGTGACCGTCGCCGACGTGGACTGGACACGCTTCGCACCGGCCTTCACCGCCGCACGTCCCCGCCCGCTCATCGCGGACCTGCCGGAGGTACGCGCGGCCCTGCGCGGCGACGGCGACGGCACACCCGGCGACCCGGCGGGCGAAGCCCCCGCTCTGCGCGAGCAGCTGGCCGGGCTCGACACGAACGACCGTACGACGCTGCTGCTCGACCTGGTACGCACACATGCCGCGTTCGCCCTGGGGCACGATTCGCCCGATGCCGTCGAGGCCGGCCGTGCCTTCAAGGAACTGGGCTTCGACTCCCTGACCGCCGTCGAGCTCCGCGATCGGCTCAGGACCGCCACCGGACTCTCCCTGCCCGCCACCCTGGTGTTCGACTACCCGAACCCCGCCGCGCTCGCCCGGCACCTGCTGGCCGCGCTGCTGCCCGACGGCGGCACCGGCCCCGCACCGGACGGCGACCCGCAGGAGGCCGAGCTGCGCGGGAAGCTCGCGGCCCTCCCGCTCAGCCGCATCCGGGAGGCGGGCCTGCTGGAGGCACTGCTGGAACTCGCCGACCCCCAGCCGACCCCAGCCACCGACGACGGCGATCAGGGGTTGTCCCCCGACGACATCGACGGGCTGGACGTGCAGCATCTGATCGATATGGCGCTCGACAGCAACCAGCCCTGACGCGCCCGAAGTGCGGAGTACAAGATGACAACCCCCAACGAAAAGATCGTTGAAGCGCTACGGGCCTCGCTCAAGGAAACCGAGCGGTTGCGTCGACAGAACCAGCAGCTCACCGCGGCATCCCGGGAACCGATCGCGATCGTCGGCATGAGCTGCCGGTTCCCCGGAGGGGTACGGTCGCCGGAGGAGCTGTGGCGGCTGGTGGCCGACGGCCAGGACGCCGTCTCCGGCTTCCCCACGGACCGCGGCTGGGACGTCGAGTCGCTGTACGACCCCGACCCCGAGAACGAAGGCACCTCCTACGCGCGCGAGGGCGGCTTCCTGCACGACGCCGCCCAGTTCGATCCGGACTTCTTCGGGATCTCGCCGCGTGAGGCGCTGGCCATGGACCCGCAGCAGCGGATCCTGCTGGAGGCGTCCTGGGAGGTGTTCGAGAGCGCCGGCATCGACCCCTCCGCCGCGCGGGGCAGCAGGACCGGCGTGTTCATCGGCGCGTCCTCCCAGGCCTACGGCGCCGGCCAGTACGACCTGCCGGACGGCGTCGAGGGCCACCTCCTCACCGGCACCGCGTCCAGCGTGGTATCCGGCCGCATCGCCTACGCCTTCGGCCTGGAGGGGCCGGCGGCCACCATCGACACCGCCTGCTCGTCGTCCTCCGTCGCCCTCCACCTCGCCGTGCAGGCACTGCGCCAGAACGAGTGCTCCCTGGCGCTCGCCGGCGGCGTGACCGTACTGGCCACCCCCGATGTGTTCGTGGAGTTCAGCCGGCAGCGGGGGCTGTCCGCCGACGGCCGCTGCAAGTCGTTCGCCGCGGCGGCGGACGGCACCGGCTGGTCCGAGGGCGTGGGCGTGCTGCTCGTCGAGCGACTGTCCGACGCCCGCCGCAACGGCCACCGGGTGCTGGCGCTCGTCGCCGGTTCCGCCGTCAACCAGGACGGCGCCAGCAACGGCCTGACCGCACCCAACGGACCCGCACAGCAGCGTGTCATCCGCCAGGCACTGGAGAACGCCCGCCTGACGGCCGACCAGATCGACGCGGTGGAGGCGCACGGCACCGGAACCCGGCTGGGCGACCCGATCGAGGCGCAGGCGCTGCTGGCCACCTACGGGCAGGAGCGTCCCGAGGACCGGCCGCTCTGGCTGGGCTCGCTGAAGTCCAACATCGGACACACCCAGAACGCCGCGGGCGTCGCCGGAATCATCAAGAC
>NZ_JAJHNP010000048.1 GCF_020819595.1 Streptomyces barringtoniae | reverse complement strand
GGGCGACCTCGCCGCCCTCCTCGCCGGCGGCGACACCTGGACCGTCATCGGCTGAGGCACCCCTCTGACACCCGGCGCGCACACCCTTGCAGCGCCGGGTTCACACACGCACTCCACTCTCACAAGGAGGACCCGCAATGCCTTCGAACGCCGTCGCCGACGAGGAATGGGCCGTCCGGGCGGTACGGGAGGCGGTTCCGCGCCGCCTGCTGATGTGCCGTCCGCAGTACTTCGACGTGACGTACAGCATCAATCCGTGGATGGACCCGCAGAAACCGACGGACACCGCGGCCTCGCTGCGGCAGTGGGAGGCGCTGCGGGAGCTGTACGTGTCGCTCGGGCACACCGTCGAGGTGATCGAGCCGCTCGAGGGCCTGCCGGACATGGTGTTCGCGGCCAACGGCGCCACCGTGGTCGACGGCAAGGTGCTGGGCGCGCGGTTCCGGCACCGGGAGCGGACCGCGGAGGGGCCGGCCTATCTCGACTGGTTCGAGCGGAACGGGTATCGCGAGATCCTGTGGCCGGAGTTCGTCAACGAGGGCGAGGGTGACTACCTGCGGGTGGGACGGCGGATCCTCGCCGGGGCCGGATTCCGCACCGATCCGCGTTCGCACGCCGAGGCGCAGGAGTTCTTCGGACTGCCGGTGACCGGTCTGACGCTGGTCAACCCGAACTTCTACCATCTGGACACCGCCCTCACGGTGCTCTCGCCGACCGAGATCATGTACTACCCGGCGGCGTTCACGCCGGGCAGCCAGTCGGTGCTGCGGGAGATGTTCCCGGACGCGATCCTGGCCACGGACGAGGACGCGGCGGTGTTCGGCCTCAACGCGTTCTCCGACGGGCTCAATGTGCTGCTGCCGCAGGCGGCCACCGGACTCATCGAGAAGCTGAAGGACCGTGGCTTCCACCCGATCGGCGTGGAGCTGGGCGAGCTGCTCAAGGCGGGCGGCAGCGTCAAGTGCTGCACCCTCGTCCTGTAGGACGGCAAAGACAGACCACCAAAGAGCTCGGCCACCGCCGGCCCGGTGCTGTGAGGCACTCGGGCCGGCGGTGGCCGTTGGCCGGTCCGGACGGGGGGATCACGGACCGGTGTCAGAGGGCGGACGGTCAGCCCGTGTAGAGGGGCTCCCGCTCCTGGCGGGGACCGGGGATCGGGGCGGCGGCCGGGAAGCTGTTGAGCTTCTCGCCCTCCACGTCCATGTTCGGCAGCAGCCGGTCCAGCCAGCGCGGCAGCCACCAGGCGGACCTGCCGAGCAGGGCGAACAGGGCCGGGACCAGGGCCATGCGGACCACGAAGGCGTCGAAGAGGACGGCGGCGGCGAGGCTGAAGCCCATCATCTTCACGAAGTCGTTCGTGTCCAGGATGAAGCTGGAGAAGACGCTGGTCATGATGATCGCGGCGGCGGTGACGACCCGTCCGCCGTAGCGGAAGCCGGTGACCACCGCGTCGGAGGGGCTCGCCCCGTGGACGTACGCCTCCCGCATCCGGGCGACGAGGAAGACCTCGTAGTCCATCGCGAGACCGAAGACCACACCGATCATGAAGATCGGCAGTGTGCTCATGACCTGGCCCTGCTGGGTGATGCCGAGGCCCTTGGCGAGCCAGCCCCACTGGAAGACCGCGACGACCGCGCCGAGCGCCGCACCGACCGAGAGCAGGAAGCCCAGGGCCGCCTTGAGCGGGACGAGAACCGAGCGGAAGACCAGCATCAGCAGGAGGAAGGCGAGGCCGACGACCAGAGCCAGGTAGGGCAGGAGGGCGTCGTCGAGGGTCTTGGAGAAGTCGATGTAGAGGGCGGTCGTGCCGGTGACCAGCACCGTGGCGTTGTCGGAGGACCGGAAGTCGTCCTTCATGCCGCGGATCGTCCTGACCAGTTCCTCGGTGGCATGGTCCTGCGGGCCGGTCTTCGGCACGACGGTGATGATCGCCGTGTCACCCTTGGGGTTGGTGGCCGCGGGGCTCACCGTCGCGACGTTCTCGACCTTGGCGAGCTGCCTGCCGATCCTGGCCGCCGCGGCAGCGGTGTCCTTGCCCTGGACCGTGACGGTCAGCGGGCCGTTGAAGCCGGCTCCGAAGGAGTCGGACAGCATGTCGTACGCCTTGCGCTGGGTGGTGTCCTTGGCGTACGTGCCCTCGCTCGGCAGACCGAGCTGCATGCTGGCCGCGGGGATGGCGAGGGCGCCGAGACCCGCGACACCGACGAACAGGACGGCCAGGGGACGGCGGACGACGAACGCGGCCCAGCGGGTGCCGAGGTTCGGCTTCACGCGCGCGGCCCGCTTGTCCGCCTTGCGCTGCTGACGGGCGCTCAGCGGCTTGCCGTAGAAACGCTTGCGCTCGGCGCGGGGCATGACCTTGATCGGTGCGAAGCCGAGGAGGGCGGGGACGAAGGTGAGGGCCACGAGGACCGCGATGGCGACCGTGCCGGCCGCGGTGAGGCCCATCTTGGTGAGCATCGGCACGTCGACCACGGCGAGGCCCGCCAGGGCGATGATCACGGTGAGGCCGGCGAAGACGACGGCGGTGCCGGCGGTGCCGACGGCGCGTGCGGCGGCGTCCTGGCGCTCGCGGCCCTCGGACAGCTCGGCGCGGTAGCGGGAGATGACGAACAGGGCGTAGTCGATGCCGACCGCGAGGCCGAGCATCATCGCCAGCGTGGTCGTGGTGCTCGACAGGCCCAGCGTGGAGCCGAGTGCGGTGATCGCGGAGGTGCCGATGGCGACGCCGATGAGCGCCGTCACCAGGGGCATGCCCGCGGCGATCATCGAGCCGAACGTGAGGATCAGGACGAGGGCGGAGATCAGGATGCCGATGCCCTCGGCGCCGCCGCCCGAGCTCGCCTCCAGCTTGACCGCGTCACCGCCGGCCTCGACGGTCAGGCCGCTCTTGCGGGACTGGTCGAGGGCCTCGGTGAGGGCGTTGTGCGCCTTGTCGTCCAGCTTGGTGGCGGCGACCTTGTAGGTGGCGATCGCGTAGCCGGTGGTGCCGTCCTTGCTGACGGCGTTCGCCTTGAACGGGTCGGACACGGCGACCACTTCGGGCGCCTTGCCGAGCCGGGCGACCAGGTCCTCGACCTTGGCCTTCTCCTCCGGGTCGGCGAGCTTGTGACCCTGCGGGGCGCGCAGCACCACGCGGGCGGTGGCGCCGTCGGCGTTCGCCGCCGGGAACTTCTCCTTGAGCAGATCGAAGGCCTTCTGGGACTCGGTGCCCGGCATGGAGAACGTGTCGGCGGGCGGCGTGGGCGCGGAGGAGGCAGCGACGCCTATTCCGATGAGGGCGGCGAGCCACAGCAGGGTCACCAGGCCGCGTCGCCGGAAGGCGAAGCGGCCCACTGATGAGAGGAAGGTGGCCATGTCGAAGAGACTCCTGCTCTTACGCGGATTGTGAGGGGATGGGTGGTGCTGCCAGGACCGGTCGCCGGTCACGTCCAGGAGGTGAGGGTGGGGAGGACGTCGTCGAGTTGTCGTTGGGGATGTCCCCCGCGTCCAGCGTCGTCGGGAGCGCTTGAGGAGTATTTGAAAGAAGCTCGAGCTGAGCCTCAAAGACTGTCCGCACCGAGTTCGGATTGCTTGGAGTGCCCCGGGGCCGGCAACCCTCACCGCCCCAAGGGCACCGACGGAGGCGGAGGCTGAGATCATGACCGTCGAGCTGGTGGGCACCGCCGAAGGCACGCTGCATAGCCGGAAGTTCGCCGCCCTGTACGCGCAGGTACAGCAGTTCTACGCACACCAGATGCAGATCCTGGACGCGCACGACACCGACAGCTGGTCGGGCACCTTCACCGAGGACGCCGTCCTGGAACTGCCGTCCCTGTCCGAGCCGGTGCGTGCGCGCGACGGGCTCGCCCGCTACGTGCGCGCCGGCGCGGCACGGCAGCGGCGGGCCGGCAGCCGCCTCGACCACTGGGTCGGCAAGCTCGACGTACACCCCCGGGCGGACGGGTCGCTGCAGACCCGCTGCTCGGCCCTGGTGTACCTCACGCCGAGCGGCGGCGGTTCCAAGGTCCTGTGCGCGTACGTCATGGAGGACGTCCTGGTCCGCACCCGCGGCGAGTGGCGCGCCGCGCATCGCCGGGTGACCCGCGACGACCTGGCCTGATCGCACACTGCCTGCTCGCTGTCGTGACGCGGCGCCGGGCGGCCGCCCCCGACCGGTGTTCCAGGGACATCGGGGCGGCGGTGGCCTACGCGACCGAGGTGACCGCCACGCCCGCCGTGGTGCCGGCCCGGCATTCGTGCGCGGCCCGGGGGTCGGCGACGGTCCCGCCCGGAGTTCAGGGCAGGCTGGTGAACGCGGCGAGGACGTCGTCGAGTTCGTGTGTGTGGACGGTGAGCGACTCGGCCGTGACCGCTGCCGCGTCGAGGACCGCGAGCACGGCCCGGAGGGTCTCGATGCCGGCATCGGCGGAGATCTGCAGAGTGAGCGTCGCCGGGTCGCTCCACGCGTCGCCGAGGCCCGGTCCCGATCCGGCGCCGAAGGCGGCGCCGGCACGTCCGAGCGCGATCGCGTCGGCGAACCGCAGGCGGATGAGAGCGTCGGGCGGATCGTTCCGGGGCGCCGGCCGGAGATCGGGTCGGCTGGACTCGGGTCGGCTGGACTCGGGGTGGCCGGCCGGTCGGTCCGGCGTGGGCTCCTGGTACGTCGGCAGGATGCTCAGGCGGGATGCACGCGGGGTCACCGTGTGTCCGGGCGCGCCGCCGGACGCGCCGGGGGAGGGCTCACCGCCGGTCCCGTACCCGGTGGCGTGGTCGGTCTCGGGTGCCGGAACGGACGGCGGTACGGCGTGCAGTCGGTCATGGGCCGAGGGAGGAGCCCAGGGTGTGTGTGTCACGGGCACTGCCCCCGCCTTCGCTCGAGTGTCGTCGTCCGGCTGCCGGTGAGCCGGGCCGGGCCGATGGTTCGCCCTTGCTGTCGCCGCTGCTCGTTCACCGCAGGGCCTCCGCCTCGTCCGGGTCCGGCACGATCACCGTGCCGACCCCGTCGTCGGTGAACATCTGAAGAAGTACCGAGTGCGGGATCCGTCCGTCGATCACCCGGGCCGAGCCCACGCCGCTTCGCACGGCGTCCAGGCAGCCGGTCATCTTGGGGACCATGCCGTCGCTCAGCTCCGGCAGGAGTTTCTCCAGTTCGCCGGCCGTCAGCCGCTGGATGACCTCGTCGCTGTCCGGCCAGCCCGCGTACAGACCCGCGACGTCCGTCAGCATGACGAGCGCCTCGGCGCGCAGCGCGGTCGCGAGCGCCGCCGCCACGGTGTCGGCGTTGACGTTGTAGACCAGGCCGTCCTCGACGCTGCGGGCGAGCGGCGAGACCACCGGGATCCGGCCGTCCGCCAGCAGACCGTCCAGGGCACCGGTGTCCACGCCGGCGATCTCGCCGACCCTGCCGACGTCCACCGGCTCCCCGTCGATCCACGGCACGTGCCGCACCGCGGTCAGGGTGTCCGCGTCCTCGCCGGTTATGCCGACGGCGAGCGGGCCGAAGCGGTTGATCAGCCCGACCAGTTCGCGCTGCACCTGGCCGGCGAGGACCATCCGCACCACGTCCATCGCGGGCGGCGAGGTGACTCTGAGCCCGGCTCTGAACTCGCGCTCCAGGCCACGCCGTGCGAGCTCGGCATCGATCTGGGGGCCTCCTCCGTGCACCACCACGGGCCGCAGCCCGGCGTAGCGCAGGAAGACGACGTCGCGGGCGAAGGCCGCCGTGAGGTCCTCGGCGACCATGGCGTGTCCGCCCAGCTTGATGACGACCGTCCGGCCCTGGTGGCGGGCCAGCCATGGCAGGGCGTCGCCGATGGACCGGGCCTTGGCCAGGGCCGGGTGCACGCTGACGGTCATGAGGACCTCGCACGCCGGGGGGCTGGGCCGCCGACCGGGCAGTGGGCGCTCATAGGCACGACTCCTTCTGTGGAGGACCCCGGCCCGAGGCCGGGCCCCGACGACCGATGGACATGCGCTTGAGTACGGCACGAAAACACTTGGCCGTGATACGGGGTTTTGGGAAGGTGAATACCTGTCGGCCCGAGCTGCGGTTGCGCGGCAATCATCGCGCGCGGACGCGGGCCAATGGAACATCGATTCCCGTCAACTCCGTGACGGATATCAAGGGCAATGGTTCCCGCAAGCCTCCACGGGATTCCCGAAAGGTGCCATGATCGGGATCGGCGGTCTCGCCAACTCCATCCCACTGATGGATGATTCACTTTCCACTCGAAAGTGAATCGTGGACGGCTTGAATTGGAGTGGAATCATGAGCAGCAACCCGTTCGACGACACCGACGGCCGGTTCTACGTTCTGGTGAACGACGAGCAGCAGCACTCGCTGTGGCCCTCGTTCTCCGAGGTTCCCGCCGGCTGGCGCATCGTGTTCGGCGAGGAGAGCCGCGACAAGTGCCTCGCGTACGTGGAGGAGCACTGGACCGACCTGCGGCCGCAGAGCCTGCGGGACGCGATGGACGCCGGCACGGCCGCCGCCGACGCCGCGTGAGGTGACCGGGCGCCGCCCGGCACTGCCATGGGGGTGGGTCCCGGTGCTGCAGCGACAGCACCGGGACCCACCCCCATGCCGTGCCGCCTCAGGCGGCCGAGCGCGCGACCTTCACGCTGCTGCCCAGCTCCTGCTCGGTGCGCCGCAGCACGATCGAATCGGCGATCTCGCCGCTGCGTATCGCGATGTTCGACAGCAGGGCGGACGTCAGGCCGTGGGTGTGCTCGGTGCCGCCCTGGAGATAGACGCCACAGGTCAGCCCCGACGCGGCGACGAGGCGGTAGTCGCGCGTCACCTGGTGCCTGCCCGCCTTGTCACGCAGGAAGTTCTGGTCGAAGTCGCCGAGCAGGCGGGCCGGGTCCACGCCGTCGTAGCCGGTGGCGAACACGATCGCGTCGACGGCCAGTTCCGTCGTCTTGTCGTCGAGCTGCGAGTGCAGGACGACCCGCGTCGCGTCACCGGTCTGCTCGACCTCGGCGACCCGGGTGAGGTTGCGGAAGTGCAGCCGCTGGCTGCCGCGCACCTGCTCGTCGTACGAGCGCTGGTACAGGGCCCGGATGACGTCCGCGTCGACCACCGAGTAGTTGGTGTTGCGGTGGTAGCGCCAGAACGAGTCCCGGGCCCGCTCGGTGCCGAAGTAGTACTCGTCGACCGCGCTCGGGTCGAACACCTGGTTGGCGAAGGGGGTGTCGTCGGCGATGGAGTAGCCGTAGGACGGCATGATCGCGGAGACCTCGGCGTGCGGCAGCGAGTCGTAGAGGAACCGGGTGATCTCGGCAGCGCTCTGGCCGGCGCCGACCACCGCCACGCTCTTGAGGCCGCGCGGGTCCTGTGCGTTGAACCTGCTCAGGAACTCCGAGCTGTGCCACACCCGTTCGCCGGCCGTCATACCCTCGGGCAGGCGCGGCACCAGGCCCGTCGAGATGGCCACGTTGCGTGCGGTGACGACGCTGGTGGTGCCGTCGCTGCCGCGCACCTCGATCTCGAGGAGGTCGGGCGTCTCGGCGTCGGCCCCGGTGCGGGGCCGGATCGAGGTGACCTCGGCGCCGTAGGTGACCCGGTCGCTCAGGTCGGCGGCCGCCCACTCCAGGTACTGGTGGAACTCCTGCCGGGTCGGGAAGAAGTCCTGGTTGTTCACGAACTGCACCAGCCGGTCCGAGGCGTGCAGAAACGAGATGAAGCCGTACCGGGACGTCGGGTTCCTGAAGGTCACGAGGTCCTTGAGGAACGAGATCTGCATGGTCGTCGACGGCAGCAGCATGTTCCGGTGCCAGCCGAACGTGGGCTGTCGCTCGAAGAAATGCGCCTTGATCGGATGCTGCGGAGAGCTCGCTTCGTGTTCCTCCAGGGCGATCGCGAGCGACATGTTGGACGGGCCGAACCCGATACCGACCACGTCGTAGATCTCTTGGCTGGGCCTACCCGTTATGTCCATAGAAAATTCTCCCGCTTGCGTCTGGAAAACTCGACCGGTGGCTCGAGAGACCGTCTTGCAGTGTTCTCCGGAGAGTGTCTAAAAGGCAACTCGAGGGCGGCACGAAGACTGTTCGACGGCTTCATCAGGTGCTCGCCGGCCGAGGGGCGTTGTCCCGTCGACGGGACGGGCGGTAGGGTCGGCGCGGATTCTCAAGATTTCCGCGTGGCGCGGCCTATGGCGTATGTCCGGAGTAATGCATCAATCCTGCCCCTGAGCCAGAGCCATGCCCCGAGCCCATTGCCGAAAGGTGAATCCGGATGTTCGTGCCCAGCTTTTATCGCGAACCGGACAGTGCGTGGATGGCGGACCTGATCCGCGGTAACCCGTTGGCGCTTGCGGTGACCAATGGCAGCCCCGAGGACGGTCCGTTCGCCACGCACCTGCCGGTCATCTTCGACCCCGAGAAGTCCGGCGACTGGTCCGGCGAGCTGCCGGGGGCCACGCTGCTCGGGCACATGAACCGGGCGAATCCGCACTGGGCTGCGCTGGAGACGGGCAGTGTCCTGCTGCTGACGTTCACCGGTCCGCACTCCTATGTGTCGCCCACGGTGTACGAGAAGACTCCGGCCGCCCCGACCTGGAACTTCACCGCGGTGCACGTCCGGGGCGTGGTGGAGAAGATCTCCTCGATCGAGGAGACGCTGGGCGTGGTGCAGTCCACCGTGCGTGCCTACGAAGGGGCGTTCGGCAACGGCTGGGACATGACCGAGTCGCTCGGCTACTTCCGCGAGATCGTGCCCGCCGTGGGGGCCTTCCGTTTCACGGTGACCGGGGCCGAGGGCATGTTCAAGCTCAGCCAGGAGCAGCCGGGCGAGGTGCGCGAGCGGGTGCGGGAGTCGTTCGGGCAGAGCGGGTGCGCGTACAAGCGCGACGTCGCCGGGCTGATGAGCCGGCTGCCGTGACGTGCCGGAGGCCTCGGTGCCGGGGCCTCAGGCGCTGATGGCCACCGGGCGGGTCCGCTCGGCGAGCACCCCCGGTCGCGCGCTCTCCGCGGGGACGCCCGCGGCCGGCGCGGTCAGGCCCTTGACGCGCTTGAGCTCGGGGATCTCCGCGCGCTCCGCCAGCGTGCCGAGGTCCTCCAGGGCGCTCGCGGCCGCGCTGTCGAGCGTGGTCATCACCCACTGCTCGAAGTCGACGCCCAGCTGCTCCGCGGCCCTGTGCCACCACTGGAAGCGGCTCCCGGGGACCTCCAGGCGGCGGCTCGGCTCGGCGGAGGTGGGCGGCTGCCGCTCGCTCTGGCGCGCGGCGCGGACGGCGCTGCGCAACTGCTTGGTGGTCCAATGCCGTTGCTCGGCGCGGTCGAGCCAGATTTCCTGTTCCTCGACCGGCATGGAGGCCAGCTCGGCGTGGTGCTGGAAGCTCAGGGCGGGCCGGCGCCGAGTGAGGTCGAAGCGTCTGGAGACCCACGCGTAGTTGCGCAGGGTCTGGTACGAGAGGCCGGCGGCGCGTATCCCGCGCTGGTACCGGTCGGTGTAGTGGTCCTTGCCGTACACGAGCCAGTCGCCCAGCCACCAGGAGGACGAGTCGAGGACGTCGGCGAGCTGGCGCCCGGCCCGCTCCCACTCGTCGTAGGCCATCTTGGCCGGCATCTGGAGGCCCACCCTGGTCGTCAGCACCTGGCCCCGGCGCGGCGCGGCCCCCGCAGTGCGCGGCTGCCGCGACGGGGTCGGCGGGAGAGTGGTTGCCGGGCCGCCGTGCGACCCCGCGGACTGACCGGCCTGACGCGTCATCATGCCTCCATGAAAAGGGTCCACATAACCGGCGAGAAGCCTCGCAGGGAGGGGTGGAGCTGGGCCGGAGCAGGGCCGGAGCGGTACTCGAACGGTTGCGCGTCGAACGTCTCCGTGGCATGGCGCGGGGGTGTCCCGCCGACGGGACACGGTACGAGGGCGACTCGCGACGGAGGTTTCAGGTGGCGCGCGAGGGCTGCTGACGCGTAAGGGCGGCGTGCTCCGGTGTGGTGCCGGGGTACGCCGCCTCGGGGTGGGCGTGGGGTGGGGTGGCTGGTCTGCGTTGTCGTGGTCGGTTACTTGGTGTCCTGGTTGAACTTGGTGGTGGCCCAGCGGTAGCCGAGGGT
>NZ_JAJHNP010000047.1 GCF_020819595.1 Streptomyces barringtoniae | reverse complement strand
CTGACCGACGGCGACAGCTGACGGCTCCGACGGCCGACACCGGCACGGAACGCGAGAGGGCGGGCCGGAGGGAAACCTCCGGCCCGCCCTCTCGCGTGGCCGAAACCTGCTCGAGTCCTACTCGAACGGGTCGAACTCGTCGTACTCGCGCAGCGCCTCGTCCCGCTCCGCCTGCTTTTCCCGGCGGCGCTGCGCCGCGGGCCGCTCGCCGTCGAAGCGGTGGTCCTCGCCGCGGCGGCCCAGCATCTCCGCACCGGCCATGACCGTCGGCTCCCAGTCGAAGACGACCGCGTTCTCCTCGGGACCGATCGCGACACCGTCGCCGGACCGCGCGCCCGCCTTCATCAGCCGCTCTTCGACGCCGAGGCGGTTGAGCCGGTCGGCGAGGTAGCCGACGGCCTCGTCGTTGTTGAAGTCGGTCTGGCGGACCCAGCGCTCGGGCTTCTCTCCGCGCACCCGGAACAGCGGCTCGCCGCCGAACTCCTCGCGGGTGACGGTGAACCCGGCGTCGTCCACGGCCTTGGGCCGGATGACGATCCGGGTCGCCTCCTCCTTCGGCTTGGCGGCGCGCGCAGCGGCGACCAGCTCGCCGAGCGCGAAGGACAGCTCGCGCAACCCGATGTGGGCGACGGCCGACACCTCGAAGACGCGGTAGCCGCGGGCCTCCAGGTCGGGCCGGACCATCTCGGCGAGGTCCTTGCCGTCGGGCACGTCGACCTTGTTCAGGACGACGATCCGGGGCCGGTTGTCCAGGCCGCCGTACTCCCGCAGCTCGGCCTCGATGATGTCGAGGTCGGAGACGGGGTCGCGGTCGGACTCCAGGGTCGCGGTGTCCAGCACGTGCACCAGCACGCTGCACCGCTCCACGTGCCGCAGGAACTCCAGGCCCAGGCCCTTGCCCTGGCTGGCGCCCGGGATCAGACCCGGCACGTCGGCGATGGTGTAGACGGTCGAACCGGCGGTGACGACACCGAGGTTCGGCACGAGCGTCGTGAACGGATAGTCGGCGATCTTCGGCTTGGCCGCGCTGAGCACGGAGATCAGCGAGGACTTGCCGGCGCTCGGGTAGCCGACCAGCGCCACGTCGGCGACGGTCTTCAGCTCCAGGACGATGTCGTGCAGGTCGCCGGGCTCGCCGAGCAGCGCGAAGCCGGGCGCCTTGCGGCGGGCGGAGGCCAGCGCCGCGTTGCCGAGGCCGCCCCGGCCGCCCTGTGCGGCGATGTACGAGGTGCCGTGGCCGACCAGGTCGGCAAGCACGTTGCCCGCCTTGTCCAGCACGACCGTGCCGTCCGGCACCGGCAGGACGAGGTCCTGGCCGTCCTTGCCGGAGCGGTTGCCGCCCTCGCCCGGCTTGCCGTTGGTGGCCTTGCGGTGCGGGGAGTGGTGGTATTCGAGAAGTGTCGTCACCGACTGGTCGACGGTGAGGATGACGTCACCGCCACGGCCGCCGTTGCCGCCGTCCGGGCCGCCGAGCGGCTTGAACTTCTCGCGGTGTACGGAGGCACAGCCGTGACCTCCGTTACCCGCGGCGACATGCAGTTCGACGCGGTCCACGAAGGTGGTCATGGTTCAGTGCCTCCAGAAAACGATCGGTATGTCTAGCGTCAACACGCGAAAGGCGGACCCGCCTTCCCGAACGGGAAGTGAGGTCCGCCTCGCGAAAGCGTTCGGTGCTGAATCAGATGATTCAGGCGACCGGAACGATGTTCACGACCTTGCGGCCGCGGTGGGTACCGAACTCCACCGCACCGGCCTGCAGGGCGAACAGCGTGTCGTCGCCGCCACGGCCGACACCGGCGCCGGGGTGGAAGTGGGTGCCGCGCTGGCGGACCAGGATCTCACCCGCGTTCACGACCTGACCGCCGAAGCGCTTCACGCCGAGCCGCTGGGCATTGGAGTCGCGACCGTTCCGGGTGGACGATGCGCCCTTCTTGTGTGCCATTTCTCCTCAGTCCCTTACTTCGCAGCCGTGGGGATCGACGTGACCTTGATCGCCGTGTACTGCTGGCGGTGGCCCTGCCGACGGCGGTAGCCGGTCTTGTTCTTGTAGCGCAGAATGTCGATCTTCTGGCCCTTGTGGTGGTCCACGACCTCGGCCTGGACCTTGATGCCGGCCAGCACCCACGGGTCGCTGGTCACAGCGTCGCCGTCGACAACGAGCAGGGTCGAGAGCTCGACCGTGTCGCCAACCTTGGCGGTGGAAATCTTGTCAACCTCAACGATGTCGCCGACAGCAACCTTGTGCTGGCGACCACCGCTGCGCACGATGGCGTACACGCGGATCTCTCTTTCGCTCGAAGAAACGGCACCCCCGCAGGCCAGCCGCCCAGAATCACCACGGACGACCTCTCCCGGCCCGCCTTGCGCCCGGGAGGAAAAGGTTTACGGGGATGTGGCGTGCTCAGTGGACACGCCGACGGTCAAGGTTACGGGTCCACGACCTGGAGGGTCAAACCGGACCCGGTGGGTGTGGGGCCGGTCACTCGGACCGGCCCCACAGCCCGGGCGTCAGCCCTCGTCGGCCACGTCCGCGGCGGCGGAGACCGTGGTGGTCTTCTTCGCCGTGGACTTCGCGGCGGCCGTCTTCGCCGCCTTCTTGGCCGTGGTCTTCTTGGCGACCGTCTTCTTGGCCGCGGTCTTCTTCGCCGTGGCCTTCTTGGCGGCGGCCTTCTTCGCCGTGGCCTTCTTGGCGGTCTTGCGGGCCGCCTTCTTGGCCGGAGCGGTCGCCTCGGCCACCTCCTCGGCCGTCACTTCGCCGGCCGGGGCCTCGGCAGCCGCCTCCGCAGCGGCCGACGGGACGACCACGACGGCCGCCTCCTCGGACGCGGTCGGCGCGGTGGCCTTGCGCACGGCGCGGCGGCGCGGACGGGCCGGGGCGGCGCTCTCGGCGGGCTCGGGCGCCTCCTCGACGGCGACCTGGGCCGGGGCCTGTTCAGCGGGCGCCTCGGCCGCGGGCTGTGCCGCCGGCTCCTCGACCGCGGGCGCGGTCTCGGGCACCGTCACCACGGCCGCCGCCTCGGCACCCGCCGGGGAACCGGCCGGCGCCGACACCTTCCGGGTCGCACGACGGCGCGTACGGCCCTTGGGCGCGGCCTCCTCGACGGCCTCGGCCTGCGGTGCCGGGACCACCTGGTCCTCGACGGCCGAGGGCTCGGCCAGGGCCGCGGCGGCCGGCTCCGGACGCACCGGGCGCGCCGCCGTCTCCTCGGCGGTGACGTCCTGCGCGGTCGGCGCCCCGGCGGCCACGGCCGCCTCGGTCCTCGGGGCCTTCTCACGGCGGGCTTCGGCCTTCGGCGCGCCCGCCGGAGCCGAGGCCCGGCGGCTCGCCCTGCGGCGCGTACGGCCACGGGTGGCCGCCGCCTCCGCCTCGGCGACGCTGCTGTACAGCTCCTCGTCCGGCGCGAAGTCGGGGGCCGGCAGCGCGACCGGCTCGGCGATCTCGGCGGCCACCGCGGCGGCGGTCTCCGCCTCGGGCTCCACGGCCTCGCCGGTCTCGACGGCCACGGCGGCGGTCTCGTGCACGTGCTCCTGGGCGTCGGCGCCACGGCCGCGCTTCTTGCGCTTGCCGCCACCGCCGCCGGCGGACACCGGCTGCTCCATGTGCACGATGACACCGCGGCCGTTGCAGTGCACGCAGGTCTCCGAGAACGACTCCAGCAGGCCCTGGCCGACCCGCTTGCGGGTCATCTGCACCAGGCCCAGCGAGGTCACCTCGGCCACCTGGTGCTTCGTACGGTCACGGCCCAGGCACTCCAGCAGGCGGCGCAGCACCAGGTCGCGGTTGGACTCCAGGACCATGTCGATGAAGTCGATGACGACGATGCCGCCGAGGTCGCGCAGCCGGAGCTGGCGCACGATCTCCTCGGCCGCCTCCAGGTTGTTCCTGGTGACCGTCTCCTCCAGGTTGCCGCCCTGGCCGGTGAACTTGCCGGTGTTGACGTCGACGACGACCATCGCCTCGGTCTTGTCGATCACCAGCGAACCGCCACTGGGCAGCCAGACCTTGCGGTCGAGGGCCTTGGCGAGCTGCTCGTCGATCCGGTAGGTGGCGAAGACGTCGACCTCGGAGGTCCACTTCGACAGCCTGCCGGCGAGGTCCGGCGCGACGTGCGAGACGTACCCGTGGATCGTCTCCCAGGCGTCGCCACCGCTGACGATGACCTTGGAGAAGTCCTCGTTGAAGATGTCGCGCACGACCCGGACGGTCATGTCCGGCTCGCCGTACAGCAGCGTCGGGGCGTTGCCGTTCTTCGACTTCTTCTGGATGTCCTCCCACTGCGCCTGCAGCCGCTCGACGTCCCGGCGCAGCTCCTCCTCGCTCGCGCCCTCGGCGGCGGTGCGCACGATGACGCCCGCGTCCTCGGGGACGATCTTCTTGAGGATGGTCTTCAGCCGGGCCCGCTCGGTGTCGGGCAGCTTGCGGCTGATGCCGGTCATCGAGCCCTCGGGGACGTACACGAGGTAGCGGCCCGGCAGGGAGACCTGGCTGGTCAGACGGGCGCCCTTGTGCCCGATCGGGTCCTTGGTGACCTGGACGAGCACCGACTGCCCGGACTTGAGCGCCGACTCGATGCGGCGGGGGCCGTTGGCCATGCCCAGCGCCTCGAAGTTGACCTCACCGGCGTACAGGACGGCGTTGCGGCCCTTGCCGATGTCGATGAAGGCGGCCTCCATCGACGGCAGCACGTTCTGGACCTTGCCCAGGTAGACGTTGCCGACGTACGAGGTCGACTGCTCCTTGTTGACGTAGTGCTCGACGAGCACGCCGTCCTCCAGGACGCCGATCTGCGTACGGTCGCCGTACTGGCGGACGACCATCACGCGCTCGACGGCCTCACGGCGGGCCAGGAACTCGGCCTCGGTGATGATCGGAACGCGGCGACGACCCTGCTCACGGCCCTCGCGACGGCGCTGCTTCTTGGCCTCCAGACGGGTCGAGCCCTTGATGGACTGCACCTCGTCGGACGGCTCGGCCGGCTTGCGCGGCTCGCGGACCTTGACGACCGTGCGCTCCGGGTCGCCCTCGTCGGGCTCGGTGTCGACGGTGGTGTCACCCGCACGGCGACGCCGACGGCGGCGACGACGGCTGCTGGAGCTGGAGCCACCGGCCTCGTCGCGGGCGTCCTCGGCGTCCTCTTCCTCCTGCTCGGCGGTG
This sequence comes from Streptomyces barringtoniae, assembly GCF_020819595.1. Lineage (GTDB taxonomy): Bacteria > Actinomycetota > Actinomycetes > Streptomycetales > Streptomycetaceae > Streptomyces > Streptomyces barringtoniae. Next base: position 7,840 of record NZ_JAJHNP010000047.1, on the reverse strand, counting down.
TCCTCGGCGTCCTGCTCGGCCTGCTCGGCGGCCAGTTCCTCGGCCTCGGCGTCCGCGCCCTCGCCCTCGGCGGCCTCACCGCGACGGCGACGACGGCCGCCACGACGGCGACGGCGGCGCGCACCGGCCTCCTCGAAGCCCTCGGCGCCCTCCGCCTCCTCCGGCTCCTCGGCCTCCTCGCCCTCGGTGACGGCCTCGGCGGACTCCTCCGGCTCCTCCGGCTCGGCGGCGGCCTCGACGGTCCGGGGCTCCTCGGCGGCGCCCCGGCGGCGACGGCGGCGGCGCGCACCGGTCTCGGCGCGCTCCTCCGTCCGCTCCTCCGTCCGCTCCTCCGCGTACTCCTCGGGCTCCTCCACCTCGACGGCCTCGGCGGCGGCCTCGGCGGCGGCGCGCTCCGGGGTCTGGAACTTCGGCTCGGTGAACACCGGCGGCTGGAAGACGGCGACGGCCGGGCGGGCGGGCCGACGCCGGGTCCCGGCCTCGGCCTCGGCCTCCGGCTCCTCGCGCTCGGCGGCCTGCGCGGGCTCGGAGAACCCGAACACGGGGCGTACGGCCCGACGCCGGGTACGACGCGGGGCGGCCTCCTCGGCGGGGGCCTGCGGCGCCTGGGCGGCGGGAGCGGGCTCGGCGGCGGCCGGGGCTTCCGCGGCGGCGGGCTGCTCGGCGGCGGCGGAGACCGGCTCGGCCGGAGCCTCGGTGGCAGCCGGGATCTCCGCGGCGGCGGACTCGGCGGCCTTCGGCGCACCGGTGGGCGCGGACACGCGGCGCGTGGCCCGGCGGCGGGTACGCCGCGGAGCGGCCTCCTCGCCGGCACCGCTCACCTCGGCGGCAGCGGCAGCAGGCTCGCCGGCGGCCGGGGCGGCCTCGGCGGCAACGGGCCCGGCGGCGGCCGGGACCTCGACTGCAGCGGACTCGGCAGCGGACTCGGCGGCCTTCGGCGCGCCGACGGGCGCGGAGGCGCGGCGGGTCGCGCGACGACGCGTACGGGCGGCGGGGGCGGCCTCTTCCTCGGCGGCGGGCTGCTCCTCGGCCATCTCAACCTGCTCGGTCCCGGCGGCGGACGCAGCCGGGACAACGGCCTCGGCGGACGCCGGGGCACCGGTGGGCGCGGACGCGCGGCGCGTGGCCCGACGGCGCGCACGACCCGCGGGCGCGGCCTCTTCGGCTGCGGGGGCGGGGGCCTCTGCGGCCTCCTGGCTCACACCAGCCTCGGCGGCACCGGCGTCCTCCGCGGCTGCGGCGGGCGCGGTGACGGTGCGCGTGGCGCGGCGGCGGACGCGGCGCGGTGCGGCCTCCTCACCGGAGACGACCTCGCCGCCCTCGGCGACGGCGGCGGGCTGCTCGGTCTCGGCGGCGGAGGCGGCCGGGACCACGGTCTCGACGGCCTCGACGGACGCCGGCGCACCGGCGGGTGCGGAGGCGCGGCGCGTGGCCCGACGGCGCGGACGTCCTGCGGACGCGGCCTCCTCGGCAGCAGGTGCCGCCTCAGCGCTCCGCGCACCGGCCTCTTCGGCCTCGATCGCCTCTACGGCCTCTTCAGCGCCTTCGGCCTCAAGGGCGTCTGCGGCATCGAGGACCCCGGCGACGTCGTCGGACTCCGCGGCCGGTATGGCCGGCACGGTCACCTCGGTGGGAGCCTCGGCCGCGGCGGGCGGGCCCGCCGGGCGAGAGGCTGCACGGCGACTCCTGCGCGGCGGCAGGGTGTCGCTGGGAGTGTTCAGTTCGGAACCCTCGCGGGGTTCGGTCGGCTCGAGCATGCGGGCGTTTCTCCCGTCAGGCTCCCGGGCGCCGCGCCTGGTCCGGCGTCGGTCTCGGTGGACCGTCCGCCGTTGACGTCCGCGGCCCGCGTGATCCGCGATGGCCGCCGTCCGGGGCGCGGGCGCCGCACGGGAGCACTCTGTGTCCTGTCTCGCCGGTTCCGTACGCCTTGTCGGTACGGCCTGGCGAAAGTCTTCTGGTCGGTGCGCTGCCCGACCCAGGTGGCTCCCGAGTACGAGGGCGGCGCTTACGACGTCCGTCCCTACGCGGGACCTTCCGGCGTCGGCGCCGTCGCGGCGGCTGCCGGTGTGGCCGTCAGGGCCCCGGCTGCCTCGCGGTCGGGCGCGAGCGGGTCGGTCACCGTGCCGGTCTCTTCATCGAGCAGCCCCTGCGCCAGCCTGGTCACCGCTGCGGGGACCGGCGGCGCCAGGTCGGCCACGGCGCGGAGACCGGACAGGACGTCGTCGGGTCGTACGGCAGGCGTCACGTGCCGAACAACCAGCCGCAGTATCGCACAGGGCTGGTCGGTAGGCCTATCAGCCGGTGAACCGTGCGTTTCCAGGCTCACCACGGCCGGGCGGGCGTCGAAGGTGCGGACACCGCTCTTGGTCATCCGCTGGACCTCGACGGTCTCCGCCCGGTTGAACCTGTCGACCGCGTGCTCGGCGTCGGCCGGGTCGACGCCGTCCAGCCGCAGCTCCCAGACGGAGGCCGTGAGCCGGTCGGCGAGGCCCGGGGTCCGCGCCTCGACCGCCTCGATGACGTCGAGCCCGGGGGGCAGCGACTCGTCGAGGAGGACGCGCAGGGTCTCCGGGTCGCGCGATGCGGTGAGCGCGATCTCCAGATACTCCGCCTCACTGCCCGTGCCGGTGGGTGCGGCATTGGCGTACGACACCTTCGGATGCGGCGTGAACCCGGCCGAGTACGCCATGGGCACCTCGGAGCGGCGCAGCGCACGCTCGAAGGCGCGCTGGAAGTCTCGGTGGCTGGTGAACCTCAGGCGGCCGCGCTTGGTGTAGCGCAGTCGGATGCGCTGCACCGCGGGTGCGGGCGGCGGGCCTTCGGGCTGTCGCTTGCCCAGTGTCCTAGTCCTTCGTGAGTGCGGTCGTACTGCTACCAAGAGTACGTGCAGCGGGCCCCTGAGGTTCCCGCCGGTCCACTGCTGCCTGCGGCCGTGGTTCCCCGAAGACCATCCGCCGGAAGTCGGCGCGGGCCTGCCGTACCGTGTCGCGGGCGCCTGCCAGGGCCTCGCGGACGGCCCGCCCCAGCACGCGCGCGCCCTCGGCGGCGGGCCGCAGGACGGCGTCCCGGACGAGGTGGCCGACCGGGGTGAGGACTGTCCGATGCACCCAGCGCACGGGCTCCACGAGGATCCACCGGAAGAGGGTCCCGAGCGCGCGGCCGACGGCCCGCGAGATCCGTCCGGCGATCCGCCAGGCGTGCCCGAGGGCGTCGCCGATCTCGCGCGCGACGACGGCGAGGAAACGGCCGACGGGGGCGAGAACCCAGCGCCACAGTGCGAGGGCGGGCAGAAAGAGGAGGACGCGGAGGGTCCAGTACAGGGCGACGCCGATGCCGGTGCCGATCACGCCGAGCAGCTGGCCCAGCCCTCGTACACACCGGGCGAGGGCACGCCCGGCGGGCGTGAGGACCCGGTCGTAGAGCCACCGCGCGGGCACGACGAGCAGGCACCGTGCCAGCCGGGCGACCGCGTGCCCGATCGGGCTGAGCACGCGCGCGTACACCCACGCCAGCCCGGCGCCCGCCCCGCGCGCCAGCCAGGCCAGGGCGTGCCCGACGGGCGTGAGCACGTACCGGCGGCACCACAGGGCCGGTACGACGACGAGGACCGTGCCGAGCCGGCCGAGTGCCCTGCCGACCGGGACCAGGACATGACGCCACAGGGCGACGAACGGCCATACGAACAAGGCCTTTCCGACCCACAGCAGCGCACGGCCGAGCGGCCTGAGCACGGTGTCCCGCAGAAACCTTCCGGTGACGACGAGGGCGTCCCACCCCATCCGCACCGGCACCACCAGCACCAGGACGGCGATCCGCACGGGCACGCGGATCGCGACGGTCAGGCACCCTTCCGGGTGCCGGGGCCGGGGTGGCGGCTTGTGGGGTTCCATACCGGGGTAGACGCCGGCACCGCCTGTTCGGATCCGGCGATCCGGCGTACCCGCACCAGCACGGCGCGGCATCCGGATCCGAGGGCCTCCAACGGGGTGGGGCGGAGGGCGAGCAGGGCTATGCCGTCGGTGCTGTCGGCGCCGAACTCGGTGATCAGTTCGTCGCAGAAGACGTCAAGGGGATCGGGTGTACCGGCTGGCTGCCCAGAAACACCCGCCCGAAAAGGGCAGGTGCCCGGCCCGGCGGGCTCGCCTCCGCGCTGCCCGGGCACGCTCCCCGGGGCTCAGGAGTCGCCTGTCGCGTGGCCCGCGCCCGTCACGCGACGGGCCGACGCCGCTGCCCGGTCGGCTCCGGCCAGCAGGCGGGCTCGGCAGCGGGGCCACCACATGAGGTCGGCCAGGAGGAGCACGACCACCAGCCACGAGGCGATGGTCTCGCCGGTGGAGCCCGTCACGGTGTCGTACACGGCGAGGGCGACCGCGAGCACGGTGACGAGCAGGACGACCCGACGGCGCAGCCGGTCCTCCTCGGCGGTCCGGCGCAGGGCGCGGGCGTACTCGACGACCGAGGGCGCCAGCCGGGGATCGGCAACGGCCTCGCCCCGCCGGGTGGCGCGTACCACGGCCGCGCGGTCGGCGCCGCTCATGGCCCTTGCCGCGGGCCAGGCCCGTTCCATCCGGCGCGCCACTCGGGTCCCGTGCAACAGGCTCAGCACCACGAAGACCACGGCGGCACCCGCCCACGAGCCCGATTCGACGAGAACGAAGGCCCCGAAGAAGACGCCGGCGGCGAGGCCTGCGCCCACAGCCCGGCTCACCGGCCCCAGGCACCACATCCAGCCCGGAACGAGGATCACCCGCTCACGGTGGCCGTGACCCGGCACGTACTCAACCACCGCACCGGCACGTCGCTCCCGGCACACGCACACGGCGCATCGCAACGGCCGGAGCACGGCGGGCGGAGCACGACGGCGGGAGCAACGGCCGGGCTGCGCACCAGCGGCCGCCGTCTACCCGGTCCGCACCGGCACGTGTTATCGGCCGTCGGGTTCCGGCAGGTCCTGCTCGGTCCAGATCGTCTTGCCGGTGGGTGTGTAGCGCGTGCCCCAGTGGTGGGTCATCTGGGCGATGATGAACAGGCCCCGCCCGCCCTCCTCGTCACTCGCGGCGTGCCGCAGGTTGGGCGCGGTGTGGCCGGTGTCGGAGACCTCGCAGATCAGCGACCGGTCGCGGATCACGCGTACCTGGATCGGACCGCCGACGTAGCGGATGGCGTTGGTGACCAGTTCGCTGACGATGAGCTCGGTCGTGAACGCCAGGTCACCCAGTTCCCACTCGCCGAGCTGCTTGCTGACGCTGGTGCGGATGGTGGCCACCGCCGCCGGGTCCGGTTGCACCGCCCACTCGGCGAACTGCTTCCGGTCGAGCCGGCGCGTGCGGGCCACGAGCAGCGTCGCGTCCACGTCCACCGGCCCCGGCAACAGGGTGCTCACCGCGCAGTCGCACAGGGCCTCCAAGGACGCTCGGCGGTCGGCCAGGACGCGGGACAGCTGCGCGAGCCCGGCGTCGCGGTCGTCGGCCGCCTGGAGGAGGCCGTCCGTGGAGAGGGCGACGAGACTGCCCGGAGCGAGTTCCAGTTCCATGCTCTCGTAGGGCAGGCCGGCGATTCCCAGCGGCGGCCCGGTCGGCAGCCCCGGATACTCGACGACGCCCGTGTGGGCTTGTACGACGGCCAGCACGGAGTCCCCGGCCCGGGCGAGGCTGCACTTGCCCGAGACGGGGTCGTACACCGCGTACAGGCAGCTCACGCCCAGGGCCTCGTCAACGTACGGCCTCAGGTGGCCGGGGCCTCGGCCGGCCCCGCCTTCGTGCGCGGTCTGCTCGACCAGGTCGGCCAGGCGGGACAGGAGCTCGTCCGGGCTCAGGTCCAGCCGGGCCAGCACGCGCACACCCGTGCGCAGCCGTCCCATGGTGGCCGCGGCGCGCAGGCCATGACCGAGCACGTCGCCGACGACCAGGCCGACCCGGGTTCCCGACAGGGGAATGACGTCGTACCAGTCGCCGCCCACGCCGGACCCGCTGTCGGCGGGCAGGTAGCGGCTCGCCGAGTCGACGGCGGCGTGCGAGGGCAGATGGCGTGGAAGCAGGCTCTGCTGGAGTTTGAGGGCCACGCTGTGGCCACGGGTGACCACCGGCATCAGCAGGAGACCGATCAGCAGGGAGCCCAGGCCCAGGACGGTGACCCCGCCCGTCCTGCCGATCAGCGGCAGGTCGACGGCTGTCGCGCCGTACCCGGGGTTCGCGTAGACGACGAAGGCGGCATAGACGAACAGCGAGATCATCACCAGCCCGCCCAGTCCCGGCAGGACGCCCTTGAAGACCAGGTCTCTGGCACTGCGGGTCAGGACCCTGCGGTAGTACCAGATGCAGGCGAAGCCGGTCAGACCGTACTGGAACGCGATCGCGAGACCGACCGAGTCGATCGAGTCGGCCAGGACGTTGCGGCTGAACGACGCCAGCAGGACGAACAGGGCGATCGATGCCGCTCCCATGCCGACGGTCCCCCAGGTCGGGGTGAGGAACCTGCGGTGGACCCGGGCGAACCGGGCAGGGACCGCCTTGTGGACCGCCATGGAGAAGACGGTCCTGGCCAAGGGCAGGATGGTGGTCTCGGCGGAGGCCAGCGCGGAGGTCAGCACCATCAGGATCAGCAGTCTCGACAGGAACAGGCCCGTGTCCCCGCTCCCGAACACGGCATCGCCCAGCCCGGACAGCACGTCGCTCGAATTGTGGGTGTTGCCGAGCCCGATGCCCGAGGTGCCGACTCCCGCGAACGCCTGCGCCGAGGTGGCGACCAGGCTGTACATGGCCAGGAGCAGCACGGTGGACATGACCGCGGCGCGCCCGGGGACGCGTGTGCTGTCGATGGTTTCCTCATTGACCGAGAACGCGGTGTCCCAGCCCCAGTACATGAAGACCCCCGCGAGGATTCCCGAGGTCAGGCCCCTTGCCGAGGGCACCTCGAAGGGGTTGAACCAGGAGGCCGAAACGTGGATCGCCGTCGCGGGAGGGTCGGAGTAGACCCTGACCAGTGCGGCGACGGCGAAAACGAACAGCATCGCCACTTCCAGGCACAGCAGCCAGCGCTGGACGGCCGCGGAGACCTCGATGCCGACGTAGCAGATCACGGTCAGCACGGCGATCCAGGCGATGCCCGCCACGGTCGTCCAGAACCGGTCGTCCGCCAGTTCGTCCTGGCCCACCAGTCGGAAGCCGTAGGCAGCGGCGATCTGGGCGAGGTTGCCCATGACGATGACGTTGGCGACGATGAGGCCCCAGCCGCCCATCCATCCGATGCTCGGTCCGAAGGTGCGAGTGGCCCAGCTGAAGGTGGTCCCGCAGTCGGAGTTGCTCGCGTTGAGCTCCCGGAAGGCGCATGCGACCAGCAGCATCGGTACGAACGCCAGCATCGTGACGATCGGGGCCTGCAGTCCGACCCCGGCCACGATGACGCCCAGGGTGGCGGCCAGGCTGTACGCCGGGCCGGCGGAGGCAAGGCCCATGGCGACCGAGGAGAACATGCCCAGGGCGTCGTTCTTGAGCCCTTTGCGACCGGCCCCCGTCCCGGGAGCGGGGCGGTCGGCGAACACGGCGCCGTCAAAGTGCCTCACACTTGATTCCAACGCCGGGCCGGTTCCCTCCGCAACAGCGCAGGGGCGCGACCACTGCGTCGGCCGGGTGCTCTCCAGCCGTGTACCGGTCGAGCCGGGCACGGACCAGCGCCGGACGCGGGCAGCACGGCCACCAGGCGTGGGCCGACGGTCGGTCCACGGATCAGGGATGCCGGGTGAGGGGGGTAAGGACCTCAGGACAGCGGGACGCCGGCGATCGCGATGCGCTCCATCACCCGGCGCTGTGGGTAGTAGTCGTTGACGGCGTAGTGCTCCACA
>NZ_JAJHNP010000046.1 GCF_020819595.1 Streptomyces barringtoniae | reverse complement strand
AGCCGAGTGCCGCCTGGATGAGTCCGTGACGCCACGCGGCACGTCCTACGTCTGTATGTGTGGCCGGGCTCGAACGGCGAGAACGAAGTCGGCAAAGCCTCGGCTCAACGTAGTCGGGTCAGCCGCAGGCTGGCTGTCGACCGGTCCGGGTGGAAGGTGACACCGTACTGCCGGGCGAACCGGTTGGCCTCCGCGCCGGAGCCGCCCACCGAGCGCAGGTAGAAGGCGTAGGCCACCGACGCGATCTGCTCTTCGTTCGGGTACAGGACCCACAGGTTGCCGAGCTGGCGCGCGGTGCGCACCTTCTCCCCCGGGCCGTCGGCCGGCGGCACACACAATCGGGCATCGAGGTACGCGTACAGGCGCAGCGCGTCCGTCTCCGAGCGGCGCAGCTCCACCAACCGCTCGCCGTCAGCCGGCCCGCCGAACTGCCGGTCAGGAGCGGGACTGGCCTCGGTGTAGACGAGCACATCCCGGCCGTGCCCCGTCAGCCGGGCCGCCCACACCACGGGTCCGCCCTCATACACGGACAACTCCGCGCGCATCTCCCGGCCGGCCAGCTCCACCAGGCCCTGCCCCGCAGCACTTTCCACCGCCTTGTGATGGTCGGGGCGCAGCATGCCGAGCAGCACCCACCCGTGCTCGGCCGCCTCCTCGTGACCGCGCAGGGCCCGCAGCGCCTCGAGGAAGATCTTCCTGCTGGGCATACCGCTCTCCCCCGCTCTGACTGCTGGACGCTGACGAGCCGACAGTAGGAGCCCATCCGGCAGGTTCGGGATCGAATCCGGGGAAAGATCACCAGCAATGAGGTGCCAGCCCCGGCGCCCAGCGCGGGCGGAGGGGCCGGGTGCGGGGCCGGAGGTCAGCGGGCCCGGGTCACGGTGACGGGAACGTCCGGGCAGCTGCCGAGTGAGGGTTCTTGAACGCTGGCCGTGAGGTGTGCGGGCGGCCGCGGCGGGCCGGGCGACGCGCGGATGTGCGGGGGCAGGAGTGTCCGCGGGGTCGTCGGAGCCCACCTGCGGCTGGGCGAAGAAACGAAACCCATCGGCTGAGCCGGTCCACTAGGAGCTGTCCGGGCGATCACGCGTCCCGCTATGGTGACTCGGTGGAGGGACTTGATGAGTGCTGTGGCGATGAGTCGCGCGGAGGCGGTCGCGCTCGTGCAGCGGATCATGCAGGCGGACTACGCCTCGAACGATGAGGTGGACGGCTGGCTGGACAGGCTCGACAGAGCTCTGGCATGCCCGTCCGGTCATGTCAGCGGCTTGATCTTCTGGCCGGCGGAGCGGGAGCTTTCTGCTGATGAAGTAGTCGATCAGGCCCTGACGTATCGGCCGATCACTCTGTGAGGTCGGTGCTCAACTCCGAAGCCAGATAAGCAGAGCCGCGCTGGTTGCAGTGCCCAGGAAGACGTAGCCGCGCTTGTCATAGCGGGTGGCCACGGCTCGGTACTGCTTCAGTCTGTTGATCGCTCGTTCGACGGTGTTGCGCTTCTTGTACCGCTCTTCGTCGAAGCCGGGTGGCCGTCCGCCGCGTGAGCCTTTGCGCAGGCGGGCGGACCGGCTGTCGGTCTTCTCCGGGATCGTGTGCCGGATGCCCCGGCGCCGCAGGTATGCGCGGCACGGGCCGTTGCTGTATCCCTTGTCGGCCGCGACGCTGTCGGGCTTCGTGCGGGGCCGGCCGGGGCCGGTCCGCAGAACGCGGATCCTTGCCAGCACCGTCTGGAACTGGATGCAGTCCGCTCGCTGCCCCGGCGTGACGACCAGGGACAGGGGGCGACACCGGCCGTCGGCGCTCAGGTGGAGTTTGCTGGTGAACCCGCCCCGCGAGCGGCCCAGTCCCTCACCTCCTGCACCACCTCCACCAGCCGGGCGAGCAGGCTCTGCCAGGGCGTTTCGCCTGATGTTCTGCCGTCTCGTCCCCCTTTGACGCAGGTGCCGACGGTGGTTCGGTCCGGGCACCGGCCGCGTGCTGATGGGCACGGCACGATGGTGGAGTCCACCGAGATGTCCCAGTCGATCTCGCCCGCGGCATCGGCAGCAGCCTGGACCTGTTGCAGCAGAGTGCCGTCGGCCGACCACAGCCGGTGGCGTTCATAGACGGTGGCGTTCATAGACGGTCTTCCACGGCCCGAAACGCTCGGGAAGATCCCGCCAGTGCACCCCGGTCCGCACCCGGTGCAGAATCCCGTCGATCACCTGCCGGTGATCCCGCCACCGGCCACAACGCCCATTACTCACCGGCAGGAACGGCCGCAGCCGTTCCCACTCAGCATCCGTCAGATCACCCCGCCCCATGCACACAACAACGACTCAGGCACAGGGCAACCACATGATCGCCCGGACAACTCCTAGAAGGCGTGGAACGCCTCGAAGGGCGGCTCGAACGGTGGGTCGGGCAAGCGCATGGCCTTGCAGCGCGTCGCTGGCTCGGCCGGGACATCACCGGCAACTGCTGTCAGAGTGCCGTCAGCGAAGGCGCCGGGAATCATCGCCCACCCCAGGTTCTGCTCGTAGTACCGGACGGCAGCCTCCACTGATGGCGCCCCAGCGTCGTCCATAACGATCAGCCCGCCAGGTCGGACGATCTTCCGCAAGAAGTACAGATCGACGAAGACTTCATGGAACCGGTGGCTACCGTCCACGAATGCCGCGTCGGTCACAAGACCTTCAGTGAGGAGTTGCGGGAGCGCGATCGACGACGGCGCGAGTATGAGCGAGGTGATCGAGTCCAGTCCCGCGGATCGCAGCAGGTCCCAGCCGACATTGGACCAGTCGCGTTGTTGAAACGGGTCGATGATGATGTGCCGGGGATGCGGCGCGTTGACGGTGACCAGCGCTTCACCGATCGCGAGCGCGGAACTGGCGTAGGCGAGACCGACCTCGACAATCGTCTGCACGCCCTCAGAGATCAACAAGTCGCGCAACTGGTCACAATCCCCTTCGGGCACCGTGACTGTCTCGAAGTCCGCCTCGCGGTCCCGAGTCCACGGCGGCCCCTCCTGCGCGAGCCGGCGACGCACCTCCCGGATCCGCGTCCTGCGTTCATCCGATTCCCTCGTGCTGGCCACCCCTCCACGCTACGGGCGAACCCTTTTCGCGGTGAAGGCGGTGACGGCTGCGGCAGCGGTACGGGCGAGACGCACGAGACAGGGGTCCTCTCGAAGATCACAGGCAGTTCGTGATCTTCGTACTGGCTTCCACCCCGGCAGCCAGGGACGGCTCTACCCGATCGGGCGGCAAGTGCGATCGTCGACCCGTCACACCCGCCACTTAGGATCCATGCCCGTGGCGGAGGCACCCGATGAGTTGATCAACCTGGAACGATCCGCCGAGGAGGAACGCGCAAAGCTCGCAGGCCTGGCCGGTGACGAGTACGACGCCCAGTGGCGCCGGTGGCGCGAGGCGTCCCAGGCCGTACAGGCGGCCATCACCGCGCACGCCGAAGCCACCGAGGCCAGCCGCTACGAGATCGAGCAGGCCGTGAAGCGCGCGGTCCGGCACACCGAGAAGGACCCGGCCGAGTAGGTCAGCGAGTCGACATGCGGTACTCGTCGACGGGCGGCGTGAGCCGCTGCAGGATGGCCGTCACCGGCGCGACGGCTTTCACGATGGTGGCCGTGCGTGCCGTCGAGGAGCTGCTGCCCGAACTCCGTGAGTGGCCGCGGCGAGGCGGCAGGGCCGACTTCGAATTCATGCCGTTCGATCTGCCGCAGCGCACGCTGGCGCTTCGGACACGGGCGATGGGCCATGCTCGCCTCCTCGGTCCTGGCCAGGATGGCAGACCCTCAGGGGCCCTTGGGCCAGGTCGTCAACACGTCCCCGGTCTCCTCGTCGGTGAGGGTGATGTGGGCGCCCTGCTTCCGAAGCTCGATTGCCGGTTACCGGAAAGTCATATTCGGCGCGGTACGGCTCCGTCCTGCCAGCGGTAGAGGTCGCGCAGCAGGGAAATCTCGGCGCCGTGGTGGATCAGCTCCCTGTTGACGTGCAGGACCCTGTTCTCCATGGGAAACCGCTCGGGACCCACCGTGGGCGGATTCTCCAGGTCAGCGTCAGAGAGTTTGCGGACCCCCGCGTTCCATCTCCCGTACATCTCATCGAGCTGTTTTAGCGCCTCGTCAGCGGTCCCCGCGTAGGCGAACGTCTGGGAGTCGGCGTCCTGGCCGCCGAAGTACCATCCGACCCGATAGCCCAGGCACGAGACGATGATGTGCGCCAGCCGCCAGGCAATCGTGGTCACTGGCGCCGGCACCGGGTCAGGGGACGCGAAGTCCATCGTCCACTCCCCCGAACCTGCCGACATCGGTGTGGCCGAAGTGCCACGTGGGCGGATGCTCCAGCAGCCGCGCACCGGCTCCCAGAAGTACTCCTCATCGGTAAGACCGTCCAGCCGCGGCCGCAGGTTCGTGCGCCAGTGCCAGTCCAACTGCTCTGCGAGCCGCTCGCTTCTTGTCATTTCCGCACACTACAACGCACCCCGGGAGTCGTCGGCGGGCCAGGGGACCTGCGAGCACCTCGAACAGCGCCCGCACCGGCGCGGCTCCCAGCCGGCGGCGCAGGTCCCGCAGGGCCTTCGCGCTCGGCGAGGCCACCGGAATCCCGGCCAGACCTGCGGTGAGCTTGTCCCACACCAGCCGGTAGCCGATCTCGGGGAACAGGCACATCGCGAGCAGGAAGTACATCCCGACCCTCGAGGGCAGGTCACGCAACCGCCGCTGCACGGTCCGCGTCTCCACCAGCACCGCGTCCACCAGCTCGAACGGCATAACGACGGTCAGCTCTCCCAGATGCCCCGGCGCGAACCGGCCCGCAGCCACAGGCACCGTACGGGTGATGGCCGCCAGCGCGGAAGGCAGGGCAAAATGAACCCGCAACGGAGCTGCTCACGTACAAGCTGTCTTGGTCGACTGCCTGTACCAACGAGCTCCGTTGTGCTTTCGCCTCGAACCCTCAACACGCTTGCAGGACCTTCGAAAACGCTAACTTCCCGGCCTTGGGGGAGGCCCCCGTACCCCAAGGCCGCGCCGTCTTCCAGGGAGCGGAACCGCGTGCTCGCCGCTCCGGCCGGCCCTGCGGAGGCGGCAGCTATCAGGTGGTGCTGGCTTGGTTCACAGGTCGGCTGTGAGTTTGGCGAGGAAGTCGGCGCCTGCCTGGATGTCGTGGCTCAGTAGGACCTGGCGGTGCGGGAGAGCGGCGATCCGGTCGGCGACGGTCCCGCGAGCAGCGGCAGCAGCGCCAGCGGCGGCCGCGGGCGCTTCAACGGCACGGCCACGCACTACCGGCAGCGTCCCGTCCTGGCCAGCCACCCGGCCGGGCGGCCCTGCACCGATCCGTCCTGCCCGTGCCCGTCCCTCTCGCCCGACGAGGGCCACGCCGCCCGCAGCGGCAGCCCGGCCGACCGGTACGAGGCATGGATGATCCACACCCGGAACTACCGTCTGGTCTTCCCGCCGGACCGGCCCGATGCGCCCTTTGGCATCAGCCTCGACGTGCCCGTCCTGCGCAGGCGCGTCCTGCGCACCGCCCATCTCACGGCCGAGCAGGAACACCTGACGGGGCTGGTGCGCAGCCTCCTGGACGGCAGCCTCTGACCCCCACTCGACCCACCATCCCTTCATTGAAGGAGGCTTGTGTGATCACGCCCGACCCGCCCACGCCCGAGGGTGCAGCCGTCATCGACCTGTACCAGCAGATGAACGCGCTTCAGGAGCGCACCGGCGAGTGGCCCGGTGCCGACACCGTCGACATCCTCGGCAGGTGGCTCGCCCGCTTCGACTTCACCGGCCCTGTGACGCGCACACGGCTCCTCGCGGGCAGCGCCTGGGTACTGCGTCGCCAGAACCGTCACGCGGACGAGGTGACGCTGTGGAACGACGAGGACTCCGCGCTGGCCGCCCTGGCCGGGCACGTCCGCAAGCGCTGGGCAAACCTGCTCGGGCACGACGGCATCCCGGAGCACCCGCCCGTGAACGACCGTGAGGCCGTCGACCGGTACTACGGGTCGCGCCAAGAACGTGGAGACGAGCACTACTCGCTGTACGCCGACGACATCGGCCGGCTGGTGCGGACCCTGCCTGCTCCAGACGGCTTCCACTTCCCGGACGAGGAGGTCTGCGCTGGCCGTCGTGGTGGCCAAGGACCAGAAGGACCGCCCCGGTTGGGGCCCGGAGACGAACGCCGCCTGCGATCCCGCCGAACTCCCGGCCGCGTGCGCGGCCGCCCAGGGCTGGGAGGCGTGGACGGACCGCGACGGCGCACGGGTGCCGGTGAGCCGGCTGGAAAGCTCCACCGGAGCCGAGCACTGCGGCTGGCAGTCGGTCCGCTTCCTCACCCTGGGCGGCCGCACGTACGTCCGTGATCCCGAGGGTGTGCTCGCCCGTGACGGGCTGCTCAGCGCGCCGTACCGCAAGCAGGTCCGCATGCCCGCGGGCGCCCGCGACACCGGGTACCACTACCGTGACCGGCACCTGTGGCTGACGGAGGACCGGGACACCGCCTACGTCCGCACGTCCTCCGGAGTGGAGGCCTGGCCCCGGGCGGCGCGGGAGGTCGCCTGCAAGTGACCGGTCACCGGCTCCGGTGCAGTGCGACCAGCAACTGCCAGACCTGGTCCGCGACTTCCTCCGGCGCGGCCCGCAGCAGCCCGTGCAGCCAGTCCGCGAGGACACCCGCGAAGGTCGCCGCCACCGCCGACGCGACCAGCGGGGCGTCAGCCGCGCCGGCCAGTTCGCGCTCCTCGAGGCTGCGGGCCCGCAGGTCCCGGTGCAGCACCCGGCCGAGCGGCCCGCCGCCGCCCGGCGCGAGCAGCGACCGGTACAGGGCCGCGTGCGGGGACAGACCGGTGAAGAACTCCCGCAGCGCGGGCGGGGCGTGGACCGGATCGGGCCGCCCCCGCCAGGCGTGCAGCGCGTCCACCGCCTGCCGTACGACGTCCGCGCACGCGTCGACCGCCAGCGCCTCGATGCCGTCGTAGTGCACATAGAACGTGGCCCGACCCACCCCGGCCCGGCGCACCAGCGCGGCCACGGCGACCTCCGCCGGCGGTCGCTCGGCGCACTCGGCGAGCAGGGCGGCGCGCAGCACGGCGCGGGTGCGCGCCGCCCTCGGGTCCTCGTGCGGCGCCCGGCTCATCGTGCGGCGAGGACGGCGGCCAGCGCGAGCGCGCCAGGCAGCGCCTGGGCGAACAGGATGCGGCGGTTGGCCGTGGTGGCGCCGAACACGCCCGCCACCACCACACAGGACAGGAAGAACACCTGGACCCGAAAGCCGGTCGGGTCGGCGGCGAGAAGCCCCCACACCAGTCCGGCCGCGAGGAAGCCGTTGTAGAGGCCCTGGTTGGCGGCCAGCGGAGCGGTCGCCCGGGCCGTCCCCGGGTCGAACCCGTGCAGCCCCCGACCCGGCTTCCGCTGCCACAGGAACATCTCCAGCACCAGGATGTACATGTGCAACACGGCCACCAGGCCGACCAGCACGTTCGCCACGATTTCCATGAGCAGCGAGCCCTCCCCTTCTTGGACAGATGTCCAGGATAGCTGGACACCTGTCCAAGAAATCATCGGGTCCCGCCCCCCGTTATGTTTCCCGCGGTCCTGCAAGAGGACCGCTGGCCTCCGGGCCCGGCATGACTGTTCCCCCCTGTCGAACCGATGACCTGGGGGGTTGGTGCCACCGGGCCCGAGAGGCGCCGTTGGAGACGCTGATGGGAGGTCCGACTACCGCACGGCCCGGCGCAATGCCCGGCCGCTTGCGGGCGGCAGGTCTGCATAACGTGGATGCGCACATACGACGCCAACACCCTGGCCAGCACCGCACGAACCCCGTTCGGGAGGATGGGTTGGACGACATCGACGACGTGGGCGTCTTCCTCGGTCTGAACGTCGGCAAGAGCGCCCATCACGGGCACGCACTCACCCCGGCCGGCAAGAAAGTCTTCGACAAGCAGCTGCCCAACAGCGAGCCGAAACTGCGGGCCGTCTTCGACAAGCTGGCCGCGAAATTCGGCACCGTATTGGTGATCGTTGACCAGCCCGCCTCGATCGGAGCCCTGCCCCTGACCGTCGCCCGGGCCACCGGCTGCAAGGTCGCCTACCTGCCCGGCTTGTCCATGCGACGGATCGCCGATCTCTACCCGGGCGAGGCGAAGACCGACGCCCGCCACGCGGCCGTGATCGCCGACGCCGCGAGGACGATGCCGCACACCCTGCGCTCGTTGGAACTGACCGACGAGATCACCGCCGAACTGACCGTGCTGGTCGGCTTCGACCAGGACCACGCAGCCGAGGCCACCCGCACCTCGAACCGGATACGCGGCCTGCTCACCCAGTTCCACCCCAGCCTGGAACGCGTCCTCGGACCGCGCCTGGACCACCCCGCGGTGACCTGGCTCCTGGAACGCTACGGATCCCCGGCCGCCCTGCGAAAAGCCGGTCGTCGCAGACTCGTTGGGGTGATCCGGCCCAAGGCTCCGCGCATGGCCCAGCGGCTGATCGACGAGGTCTTCGACGCGCTCGACGAGCAGACCGTCGTGGTCCCGGGCACCGGCACCCTCGACGTCGTGATCCCGTCCCTGGCCCGTTCCCTCGCGGCCGTCCAGGAACAGCGACGAGCCCTGGAAGCGCAGATCGGACAGCTGCTGGAGGCTCACCCTAATGGGCAGTGATGCGGGGCACCGCCAGGCCCACCCCGGCCCGTCGAGGCCCTGAAAGAGACTGCGGGCCCCGCATCATTTCCGCTGCGTGGGTGACGCCGGTCGGTGCCGGGAAGCCGCAAGGTCCCCCTGGGGCTCGACCCCTTTGAAAAGAGCCGGCCCCGGCTCCGTCCGGCGCTACCCACCGCATCTGATCTGACGACCGGATCGTTGACTTTTGTGGTCCGAGCCGCCTACGGAGATCACCTCTCATCAAGCCCGGAGTCCAGAGCTCCTGAGCAGAACGAGGGCCCCGTGGGCTGCTGGGGTCACGAACGGCTAATCGGATGCTGGGCCATCGAGCCCTTCCATTAGGGAGACGCGTACCCCTGCATAGCTGTGACCAGCAGAAACAGACCTCGACCGAGAGGACGTACACGACGCGATGAAAGTGTTCTGCGGGATCGACTGGGCCAGCGACCACCACGATGTCGCCCTTGTCGACCACGACGGAGCCCTGTTAGCCAGGGCCCGAATCACCGACGATCCCACCGGTCTCCAGCAGCTGCTCGACCTGCTCGGCGAGCACGGCGACGCTGCCGGCGCCCCGATCCCGGTCGCGATCGAAACCTCCCGCGGCCTGCTCGTAGCCTGCCTCCGAGCCACCCGGCGCCCCGTCTATGCAATCAATCCCATGGCCGTCGCCCGCTACCGCGACCGACACTCGGTCGCCCGCAAAAAGTCCGACCACCTCGACGCGATGGTCCTTGCGAACATCCTCCGCACCGACATGGCCACCCACCGACCGCTACCGCACAACAGTGAACTGGCCGAAGCCGTCGCGGTCTTGGCCCGAGCACAGCAAGACGCCGTCTGGGACCGCACTCAGGCAGGCAACAAACTCCGCTCCCACCTGCGTGAATACTTCCCTGGCTTCCTCATCGCCTTCCAGTCCTCACGCGAGGGACTGTGTTCCCCAGTCGCACGAGTGATCCTGGCCGCCGCCTCCACCCCGGAACGCGCCGCGAAGCTCACGCGCACCCAGCTGCGGTCCCTCCTCAAGACGGCCGGCCGCCAGCGCGGCATCGAGGCAGAGGCCGACCGGCTTCGCGAAGCCTTCCGACTCCCACAGATGCGGCAGCTTCCCCTGGTCGAGGAAGCAATGGGCCGCCAAACGGCCGCCCTGCTTCGCCAACTCGATGCCGCCTACACCAGCGCCAACGACCTCGCCAAGGCAGCGGTGGACTCTTTTGAAGCACACCCGGACGCCGAGATCATCACCAGCTTTCCAGGGCTCGGCTCACTCACCGGCGCCCGGGTGCTCGCAGAGATCGGCGACGACCGATCCCGCTTCGCCGATGCCAAAGGACTCAAAGCCTTCGCCGGAGCAGCTCCGGTCACCCGAGCCTCCGGCAAAAGCGTCGCGGTCATGGCCCGCCGGGTCAAGAACCAGCGGCTGGCCTCAGTGGGCTACGTCTGGGCCTTCGCCGCCCTGACCGCCTCAACCGGTGCCCGAGCCCACTACGACCGCAGACGAGCCGACGGAGACCGCCACACTGCCGCGCAGCGCAACCTTTTCAACCGCATGCTCGGCTGCCTCCACCACTGCCTCACCAAGCAAACCCCCTATGACGAGGCCACCGCGTTCCCACCATCCGAAGCCTCTCAACTTGCCGTCGCGGCTTGACAGATCAACTGCATCGGATGTCTCTTTCGAAGGTCCTGACGTCAATGCCAGGGGTCGGCGTCAGGACCGGAGCCCGCATCCTGATCGAGGTCGGCGACGGCAGCACATTCCCGACCGCCGGCCATCTCGCCGCCTACGCGGGTCTCGCCCCGGCAACCCGCAACTCGGGCTCCTCGATCCGAGGCGAACAGCCCTCCAGACGAGTCGAGTAGCCGAGGGGGATCTCACCCCTCGGCTCTCACAGAACCGTGCGTAACGGTCTCCCGTTACACGGCTCTTGTCGTTCTGATCATCAGATCTCTGCGGCCGCCGTGGTGAGGCGCCAGTGCACGAACATGCGGGGTATCGTTGGGCGATCTCCTGCATCTTCGAATACGCCTTCTTCTGGGCCGCAAGCCGCTTGTACTTGTTGCGGATCCAACGCACCAGGTAGGTGTTGATGCGCGCCAGGAAGCGGTCCAACTCCCAAGGCCGGAACCGGCCGTAGTAATTGATCCAGCCCCCGATCACAGGATTCATCCTGCGAGCGAGGTCGTTGAAGGTCAGATCGACACGTCGGTGCAGTCGCCAGGACCGCACTTCCCGGCCGATCCTCGTCAGGGCCTCCCTGCTGATCCCCGGCTCGAACGACAGGAACAGCTTCCCGTGCCGATTCCGGTTCTTCCGCACGCGGAACGTGTACCCAAGAAAGGTGAAAGCCGTGTGCTCGAAGGAGCGCCGGCGGTTGCCGTCCTTGCAGTAGACGATCCGGGTCTTGTCCGGGTGCAGACGCAGCCCGACCTCGACCATCCTGTCCGTGAGCGCGGCCAGCACCTCGCGGGCCTTCTGCTCGGAGACGCAGTGCAGGACCGCGTCGTCCGCATAGCGCTCGAACCAGACGGACGGGAACTCCCGTTCCGTCCACATGTCGAACGCGTAGTGCAAGAACAGGTTCGCCAGAACGGGAGAGACCGGTGCGCCTTGAGGCGTCCCGCGCTCCCGCTCCATCAGGGAGCCGTCGGGCATGACGAGCGGAGCGGCGAGCCACCTCCGCACATACAAATTCACCCAAACGGCGTCAGTGTGTGCGGCCACCGCCTTGACCAGCAGGTCCCAGGACACGCTGTCGAAGAACTTGGCGATGTCGAACTCGACCACCCAGTCCCGCCGCCAGCTACGCTCCCGGCATTTCCCCACCGCATCCAAGGCAGACCGTCCCGGCCGATATCCGTAGCTGTCCGGATGGAAAATGGGCTCCACCCTTCGCATTAGATGCCGGGCAACGACGGTCTGAGCCACTCGGTCGGCGACAGCCGGAATGCCGAGCATTCTCGTGCCACCACCGTGCGGCTTCGGAATGGCCACCGCCCGCACCGGAGGAGGGAAGTACGAGCCCGACGACATACGGTTCCAGACCTTGTACAGGTTTCCCTGAAGGTCATTCTCGAAGTCGTCGATGCTCTGCCCATCCACTCCGGGCGCACCTCTATTGGCCTTGACTTCCTCCCACGCTTCCTTGACTTCCCACTTCGAGATATCAAACGGCTTGGTCGATGATTTCAACTGGCTCATCGCACTCCTCCCAGACATCGTCCGGTTGATGTGATCAACTCAGTCACGAACGACCCGGCCCCTTCGCTCCACCCCCGTTACAGGGGCTTCATCGCTACTACGAGCCGGTCCGCCAGCAGGTCCCGCATCGGTACTCGACCCCTCACGGTGTCTGCCGCTTGGGGCACTCCCTCTCGCCACCGCTGCGCGGCGGCAGTTACGGACCTGCCTTCTCCTGTTCCATGCGGAAGCCGCAGATCGGGCTCACGTCGCCTCCATGCCGGACACCACCTGGCCAATAAGCGGGAACCCGCCAGGCTCATCCCAGGGTCGTTTCCACATCCTGGTTTCGATGTCGTCTGTCTGCTTTTCGACACGTCAGCAGCGATTCACTTGCGTTCGTCTTCCCGATCCCCACCTGACGTCTCTTACGACGCCTTTTCCTCATCGCTCACCACGACAGTCATTAGCTAACGCAGCATGAGGCGGTTTGAAGCCTCCCCCCGCAGGGCGACTCCGAAGGGCCAACACCTTCATCTTCCACACAGCACCGAGATTGGAAGTTGCCCTACAACCAACTCCCTCTCACGCTCAGGACACACGGAAACAAGCAGCTCAAACGGGCCTTCTTCCTCTCCGCATTCGCCGCTCTGGGCGACCCGGCCTCCCGGGCCTACTACGACAAGAAGATCACCCAGGGCAAACACCACACCCAGGCCCTGCTCTGCCTCGCCCGACGCCGGGCCGACGTCCTCTTCGCCATGCTCCGCGACGGAACCTTCTACGAACCCCAGCCAGCCACGGCACACGGCGTCTAGGAGGAAGTGTCGTCCCCAGCCGGAAGGTGAACAGCCACGTCATAGTTGGCAATCCGCCCCGCCAGCGCCCTCGGGCTCAGGCCATGAGCGTTGTCCCGGTCAGGGTCAGCACCAGCTTCCAACAGGCGCCGAATCGTCCCGCCTTCGCCCCGCGAACAGAACACCGCCCTCCACAACGGCGTATTGCCATGACGGTCCACGACATCGACCGCCGCACCCGCGGCCAGCAAGACTTCGACGGCCGCAGGCACTTGCGCCTGAGCAGCAAAATGCAGCGGAGCCCAACCCTCGGCGTCGACAGCCCCCGGGTCGGCGCCCTCAGCCAACAGCGCCCGCAGGCCGTCCACGTCCCCGCCACCAGCCGCATAGTGCACCGCGGTCCGCCCCAACCGATCCCGATCCGTCATGCCGACCATCCTCACCTGGCTTGACGAAACAGATAGGGGCA
>NZ_JAJHNP010000045.1 GCF_020819595.1 Streptomyces barringtoniae | reverse complement strand
ACCCGTACCGCACCGTCGCGGATCAGGAGTTGGGGTTCCCCGGTGGCCAGTGCTGTGGTCAGCGCGTGCCAGGAGGTCTCGGTGCCGTCGAGGTCGGCGAGGACGAGCCGGCCGGGGTTCTCGGACTGGGCGGAGCGCACCAGACCCCACAGCGGGGCGTGCGCCAGGTTCCGCGGGTCCGCGTCCGCCACGGGGCCGATCGCTCCGTGGGTGACGAGGACCAGACGCACGTCGGCGAAGCGGTCGTCGGCGAGCCAGGTCTGCAGGGTGTGCAGCGCCCGGGCGGTGGCGGCCCGTGCCGTCGCGGGGAGGTCCCCGGTGATGCCGGCGGGCAGGTCGAGCAGGACCGTGCGCGGTGTGGGTGCGCCCGCTTCCACAGCCCTGATCAGCGCGGACAGGTCGGTGTGGCGCTCGGCCCGTTCCGGACCGGCGGGACCGTCGCCGAGTACGGCCCACGGACCGTCGTCCGGCGTGCCGGCGGTGGCCGGTGTCAGCGGTGCCCAGTCGACGCGGAACAGCACGTCGTGGTGGGGGTCGCGAGCCGTGCCGAGCTGCTCCGGGGAGACCGTGCGCAGGGCGAGGCCCTCCACGACGGCGGCCGGGGCGCCGACCGTGTCGGCGATCTCCAGCGTCACCTCGCCGCTGCTCACGGGCCGCAGCCGTACCCGGAGCGCGTCCGCGCCCGCGGCCGTGGCGGTGACGCCGCGGAAGGAGAACGGCAGCCGCCCGGGCTCTCCGGTGCCGGCGGCGTTCAGCCCGAGGGCGTGCAGCGCGGCGTCGAGCAGGGCAGGGTGGAGGACGAACCGGGCGCCTTCGGTGGCGGCGTCCTCGGGGAGGCGCACCTCCGCGAAGACCTCCTCGCCCCGGCGCCATGCGGCGATCAGCCCCCGGAAGACGGGGCCGTAGCCGAACCCGGATGCGGCCAGGCCGTCGTACAGGCCCGTCACCTCGACCGGCTGAGCGCCCTCGGGGGGCCAGACGGAGAGGTCGAACGACGGGGCGGGGCCGCCCTGGGCCAGTACGCCGGTGGCGTGGCGGGACCAGGATTCGCCCGTCGCGTCCTCGGGGCGCGAGTGGAGGGTGAGCGTACGGTGGCCCGAGCCGTCGGGGTCGCCGAGTGTCAGGCGGAGCTGCACTCCGCCGTGTTCCGGTACGACCAGCGGTGATTCCAGCGTGAGTTCCTCGACGCGGTCGCATCCGACCTGGTCGCCGGCGCGCAGTGCCAGTTCGACGAAGGCGGTGCCGGGCAGCAGGACCGTGCCCAGGACGGCGTGGTCGGCGAGCCAGGGGTGGGTGCGCAGGGACAGCCGGCCGGTGAGCACCACCGCCCCCGATTCCGGCAGCTCCACCGCGGCGCCCAGCAGCGGGTGGTCGGCGGGGCCCAGGCCGGCCGCCGAGACGTCGCCCTGTGCGGAACCGGCGTCCAGCCAGAACGGCTGCCGCTGGAAGGGATAGGTCGGCAGGTCGGTGCGGTGCGCGCCGCTGCCGTCGAAGAGCGCCGCCCAGTCGGTGGCCGCCCCGCGGGCGAACGCCTGAGCCACGGCCGTGGTCAGCGTCGACGCCTCGGCGCGCCCCTCGCGCAGTGCGGGGACGAACACGGCGTCGTCGTGGGTGAGACACTCCTGGGCCAGTGCGCACAGCACACCGTCCGGGCCGAGTTCGACGTAGGTGGTGACGCCCTGCGCGTCCAGGGTGCGGACGCTGTCGTGGAAGCGGACCGTCTCGCGAGCGTGCCGTACCCAGAAGTCGGGGCCGGTGATCTCCTCGGCGGAGGCGAGGGCGCCGGTGAGGCCCGGGACGAGCGGGATCCGCGGCGCGCGGTACGACAGCCCCTCGGCGACCTCGCGGAAGGCGTCCAGCATCGGGTCCATGTGCGGGGAGTGGAAGGCGTGGCTGACGCTGAGGCGCTTGGTGCGGCGGTCCTGCCGGGCGAGGGACGCGGCGATGTCCGTGACGGCGTCCTCGTCGCCGGCGATCACCACGGACCGCGGGCCGTTGACTGCGGCCACGCTCACGCCCTCGGTGAGAAGGGGCGTGACCTCGTCCTCCGTGGCCTGTACGGCCACCATGGCACCGCCGCCGGGGAGTTCCTGCATCAGCCGGCCGCGCGCGGCGACCAGGGCACAGGCGTCCGCCAGCGACAGCACACCGGCACAGTGCGCCGCCGCCAGGTCGCCGATCGAGTGCCCGGCCAGCACGTCGGGCTCCAGGCCCCACGACCGGACCAGCCGGAACAGTGCCACCTCGACCGCGAACAGCGCGGGCTGGGTGCGGGCGGTCTCGTCCAGCAGGGCCTGGTCACCGGCGAACAGGACGTCCTTCAGCGGCAGTTCGAAGTGGGCGCTGACCTCGTCCAGGGCCTGCCGGAAGACGGGGTAGGCCGCGTAGAGCTCCCGGCCCATGCCGAGCCGCTGGCTGCCCTGGCCGGTGAACAGGAAGGCCACCTTGCCGTCGCCGACCGCGCCGTGCACCACATGGGTGGTGGTGCCGTCCTCCGCCAGCGCCGTCAGGCCGCGCAGGGCCTCGTCCCGGTCCGCCGCGACGACCACCGCGCGGTGCTCGAAGAGGGCGCGGCCGGTGGCCAGGGAGTAGCCGACGTCGGCGGGCGAGAGGTCCGGACCGGCCGCCATACGGTCCCTGAGCCGCTCGGCCTGGGCGCGCAGTGCGGCAGGGGACTTCGCCGACAGCGGCAGCGGCACCGCGGGCAGCGGTCCGGAGTCGTGCGCCGCGCTGTCGTCCGCGGGCTGCGGGGGCTGCTCGACGATGGCGTGGGCGTTGGTGCCGCTCATGCCGAAGGAGGAGACACCGGCGCGGCGCACCCGCCCGGTCTCCGGCCACGGCCTGGCCTCGGTGAGCAGTTCCACGGCGCCCGCCGACCAGTCGACGTGCGGAGTGGGGGCGTCCACGTGCAGCGTCTGCGGCAGGACACCGTGCCGCATCGCCATCACCATCTTGATGATCCCGGCCACGCCGGCGGCGGCCTGGGTGTGGCCGAAGTTGGACTTGACGGAGCCCAGCCACAGCGGGCGGTCCGCGGGGCGCTCCCGGCCGTAGGTGGCCAGCAGCGCCTGGGCCTCGATCGGGTCGCCCAGGGTGGTACCGGTGCCGTGGGCCTCGACCGCGTCGACGTCGGCGGCGGACAGCCCGGCGTTGGCCAGGGCCTGCCGGATGACGCGCTGCTGGGAGGGGCCGTTGGGCGCGGTCAGGCCGTTGCTGGCGCCGTCCTGGTTCACGGCCGTGCCGCGGACGACGGCCAGCACCCGGTGGCCGTTGCGCTCGGCGTCCGAGAGCCGTTCGACGAGGAGCATGCCGACCCCCTCGCCCCACGCGGTGCCGTCGGCGGCGGCGGCGAAGGGCTTGCAGCGGCCGTCGGCGGCCAGGCCGCGCTGGCGGCTGAACTCGGTGAACACGTCCGGCGTGGTGATGATGGTGACACCGCCGGCCAGGGCCAGGGTGCATTCGCCGTTGCGCAGTGCCTGAACGGCCAGGTGCAGGGCGACCAGCGACGAGGAGCACGCCGTGTCGACGGTGACCGCCGGTCCCTCGAAACCGAAGGTGTAGGAGACACGGCCGGAGGCGATGCTGCTGGAGCCGCCCGTGCCCAGGTAGCCCTCGACGCCTTCGGGCACCGTGTTCAGCCGGGACACGTAGTCGTTGTGCATCTGTCCGACGAACACGCCGACCTGGCCGCCACGCAGCGTCGCCGGGTCGATGCCCGCCCGCTCGAACGCCTCCCAGGAGGTTTCGAGCAGCAGCCGCTGCTGCGGGTCCATCGCCAGTGCCTCACGCGGATTGATCCCGAAGAAGGCGGGGTCGAAGTGGTGGGCGTCGTAGAAGAAGCCGCCTTCGCGGGCGTACGACGTTCCGGCGCTGTCCGGGTCGGGGTCGTAGAGGCCCTCCAGGTCCCAGCCGCGGTCCACGGGCAGGTGGGAGATGCCGTCCCGGCCCTCGGCGAGCAGGGTCCACAGGTCCTCGGGGCTGCGCACGTCGCCGGGGAACCGGCAGCTCATCGCGACGATGGCGATCGGGTCGTCCTGCGCGGCGGCGGTGGCGGCCCGCGTGGGCAGGGCGCTCACGGCCTCGGCGCCGAGGACTTCACCGCGCAGCCAGGCACCCAGCGCGGTGGGCGTCGGGTAGTCGAAGACCAGCGTGGCCGGCAGCCGCAGCCCGGCGGCCGCGCCGAGGCGGTTGCGGAATTCCACGCCGGTCAGCGAGTCGAACCCGAGGTCCTTGAACGCCCGGGTGGGCTCGACCGCTTCGGGCGAGGCGTGCCCGAGCACGGCGGCCACCTGGCTGCGCACCAGGTCGAGCAGGGCCTGGTCCCGCTCCGCCTCGGGCAGCCGCAGCAGCCGCTCCTTGAGCGAGGAACCGGCCGTCGTACCGCCGGCCTCGACCGCCCGGCGTGCCGGTGCGCGCACGAGGCCCCGCAGCAGCGCGGGCACGCTGCTCGCGTCGGCGTGCCGCAACGGCGCGAGATCGAGCCGCATGGGGACCAGCAGGGCGTCACCGGCCCGGTGGGCGGCGTCGAGGAGCGCGAGGCCCTCGTCGTTCGCCAGGCCGAGCACGCCGGAGCGGGTCATGCGGGACTTGTCGGTCTCGTCCAGCTCGCCGGTCATGCCGCTCGACTCGGCCCACAGGCCCCAGGCGAGGGAGGTGGCGGGCAGTCCCCGGGCCTGGCGGTGCTGGGCGAGGGCGTCCAGGAAGACGTTGGCGGCCGCGTAGTTGGCCTGCCCGGCCCCGCCGAAGGTGCCGGCGGCGGAGGAGAACAGCACGAACTCCGCAGGCTCCAGCTCGCGGGTGAGCTCGTGCAGGTTGACCGCCGCGTCGGCCTTGGGCCGCATGACGCGGTCGAGCCTTTCCGGGCTCAGCGATCCGACGACGCCGTCGTCGAGCACACCGGCGGTGTGCACCACGGCGGTGAGCGGGTGTGCGGCCGGGATGCCGGCCAGCAGCGCGGACAGCGCGTCACGGTCGGCCGCGTCGCACGCGGCGACGGTGACCTCAGCGCCCAGTTCCGCCAGTTCGGCGGCCAGTTCCGCGGCGCCCGGCGCATCCATGCCGCGCCGGCTGGTCAGGAGCAGGTGACGGGCACCGCGTGCGGTGACCGCGTGCCGGGCGACGAGACCGCCCAGGGTCCCGGTGCCTCCGGTGATCAGCACGGTGCCGTCCGGGTCCCACTCGGCGGGAACGGTCAGGACGACCTTGCCGACGTGCCGCGCCTGACTCAGGTGGCGGAAGGCGTCGGGCGCCCGCCGCAGGTCCCAGGCGGTGATCGGCGGCGGGGTGAGCGCGCCGGCGGCGAACAGCTCCAGCAGCTCGGTGAGCATCTCCTGAATGCGGTCAAGGCCCGCCTCGACGAGGTCGAAGGCCTGGTAGGACACCCCGGGATGGGCGGCGGCCACCTCCTCGGGCGTCCGCACGTCGGTCTTGCCCATCTCGACGAAGCGGCCGCCGCGCGGCAGCAGCCGCAGTGACGCGTCGACGAACTCCCGGGCCAGCGAGTCCAGGACGACGTCGACGCCGCGGCCGCCGGTGGCCTCGCGGAACGTCTCCTCGAAGTCCAGGGTGCGGGAGGAGGCGATCCGGTCCTCGGTCAGCCCGAGGCCGCGCAGCGTCTCCCACTTGCCCTCGCTCGCCGTGGCGTACACCTCGACGCCCCAGTGCCGGGCCAGCTGCACGGCGGCCATGCCCACACCGCCCGCGGCGGCGTGCACCAGCAGCGACTCCCCCGGCTGGAGGCCGGCGAGGTCACGCAGGGCGTAGTACGCCGTCATGAAGACGATCGGCACGGCCGCCGCCTCCGCGAACGTCCAGCCCTCGGGCATGGGCGCGATCATCCGCCGGTCGGCCACCACGAGCGGACCGAAGCCACCGGGCAGCATGCCCATGACCCGGTCGCCGGGGGCGAGATCGGTGACTCCGGGGCCGGTCTCCACGACGACACCGGCGCCCTCGCTGCCCATCAGGCCGGCGTCGCCCGGGTACATGCCGAGGGCGTTGAGCACATCACGGAAGTTCAGGCCGGCCGCCCGGACCGCGACCCGGACCTCGCCCGGCCGCAGCGGCCCGGACGCCTCCGGGCACGGGACGAACGTCAGGTTCTCCAGGGTGCCCTTGTCCCGGATGTCCATCCGCCAGGCGGGCTCCCCGGCAGGGGGCACCAGGTTTCCGCCGGACGCCACCCTCGCCAGCCGTGGTGCGTGGACCGTGCCGCGCCGCACCGCGAACTGCGGCTCGCCGGAGGCGAGGGCGCCGGGCAGTGCCGCGTACGATCCCGCCTCGGTGTCGAGGTCCGCCAGGACGAAGCGGTCGGGATTCTCCGACTGCGCCGAGCGGACCAGACCCCACACCGGGGCGTGCGCCAGGTCCCGCACGCCGGCGTCGGACTGCGTCGCCACCGCCCCGTGGGTCACGAACACCAGGCGGGACGAGGCGAACCGCTCGTCCTCGAGCCACGCCTGGACCAGGCTCAGCGTCTCATGGGTGGTCCGGCGCGCGGCACCGGCCGTGTCATCGGCGGCGGATCCGCCCATGGGCACGAGGACGTACTCGGGAACGACGGTGCCCTCGTCGACGGCCGCCCGCAGTGCGGTCAGGTCGGGATAGGCGGCGTACGGCAGTGGCAGCGCGGAGTCGCCCAGTACGGCACCGTGCTCCGTGGCTTCGGGCGCTGCCTCGGGCAGCGGCACCGTGGCCCAGTCCAGTCGGAAGAGCGACTCGTGGTGCCCGGAGCGGGCACCGGCCAGCTGATCGGCGGAGACCGGGCGCAGGGTCAGGCCGGCGACGGAGGCCACCGGCTCGCCGTTCATGTCCGCCAGTTCCAGGGTCACCGCGTCGGCGCCCGCCGGGGCCAGCCGGACCCGCAGCGCGCCCGCGCCGACGGCATGGAGCGACACGTCCCGCCAGGAGAACGGGAGGCGGCCCTGTCCGTCGCCGCCGTCCTGCACGAACGTGGCGTGCAGCGCGGCGTCGAGCAGTGCCGGGTGCAGGCCGAACAGTCCGGCGTCGGACTGCCGGTCCTCCGGCAGCCGGACCTCGGCGAAGACCTCGTCCCCGCGCCGCCAGGCCGCCCGCAGCCCCTGGAAGACCGGCCCGTAGCCGAATCCGCCCGCGGCGAGGTGCTCGTACAGGCCCGTGACGTCGACGGCTTCGGCGCCCGCCGGAGGCCATGCGGACAGGTCGGCGGAGGACCGCGGCGCGCCGGAGACGGCCAGCAGGCCGGTGGCGTGCCGCGTCCACGGCTGGTCCGCCGGCGCGTCCTGCGGCCGCGCGTACAGGTCCACCGGCCGCCGTCCGTCGCCGTCCGGCGCGCCGACCACCAGCTGCAGCTGTACGGCACCCCGCTCGGGCAGCACCAGCGGCGCCTCGAGGGTCAGCTCCTCCAGCCGGTCGCAGCCGACCTGGTCCCCCGCCCGGATCGCCAGCTCCACGAACGCCGTACCCGGCAGCAGCACCGCACCCATCACCGCGTGATCCGCCAGCCACGGCTGCGAGTCCAGGGACAACCGACCCGTGAACAACAACCCGTCGGAATCGGCCAGCGGCACCGCCGCACCCAGCAACGGATGCCCGGCCGCCTCCAACCCGGCCGACACCACATCACCCACCCAGCCCGCCGGCGCCTCCAGCCAGAAACGCCGGTGCTGGAACGCGTAGGTGGGCAGGTCGACGCGTCGGGCGCCGGTCCCGGCGTAATACGCCTGCCAGTCGACCGCAATGCCCCGGGTGTGGGCGTGCGCGAGGGCGGTGGTCAGGGCCTCGGGTTCGGGACGGTTCGCCCGGAGGGTCGGCACGAAGGCGTGGTCACCGTCGCCGGTGACACAGTCCTGCGCCATCGCGGACAGGACGCCGTCGGGGCCGAGCTCGACGAACGTGGTGACGTTCTGGGATTCGAGCGTGCGGATGCCGTCGTGGAAACGGACCGCCTCACGGACATGGCGGACCCAGAAGTCGGGGTCGGTGATCTCCTCCGCGGTTGCGAGGGTGCCGGTGAGGTTCGAGACGACCGGGATACGCGGAGCCTCGTAGGTCAGGCCCTCGGCGACCTCGCGGAACGCCTCCAGCATCCCGTCCATGTGCGGCGAGTGGAAAGCGTGGCTGACCGTCAGACGCTTCGTCTTCCGCCCCTGCTCCTCGAAGCGGGCGGCTATGTCCAGTACGGCGTCCTCGTCACCGGCGACCACCACGGACGTGGGGCCGTTGACCGCCGCGATGCTCACCGCGTCGGTCAGGTACGGGGTGACCTCGTCCTCGGTCGCCTGCACCGCAACCATCGCACCACCGGACGGCAGCTCCTGCATCAAACGGCCACGCGCAGCCACCAGCGTGCACGCGTCCTCCAGCGACAACACACCCGCACAATGCGCCGCCGCGATCTCACCGATCGAATGACCGGAGACGAAGTCCGGCTTGATGCCCCACGATTCGAGGAGCCGGAACAGCGCCACCTCCACCGCGAACAGGGCAGGCTGGGTATACGCCGTCTGATCGATCAGCTGAGCGTCATCGCCGAACACCGCTTCCCGCAGGGGAAGTTCGAACCTGGCGAAAACCTCGTCCAGCGCCTCGGCGAACACGGGATACGCGTCGTACAGTTCCCGGCCCATGCCCAGCCGCTGACTGCCCTGACCGGTGAACAGGAACGCCGTCTTGCCCGCCACCACCGACCCGGTCACCAGGCCAGACACCGCGCCACGTCCGTCGGCCAGCGCCTCAAGCCCCGCCAGCAACCCGTCACGGCCCTCCGCCACGACCACCGCACGCCGCTCCAGAGCAGACCGCGTCGTCGCCAACGAGTACGCCACATCGACCGGTTCGACACCGGCGTCCCCGGCGACACGGTCGAGCAGGCGCCGCGCCTGAGCCCGCAGCGCGTCCTCGGTCCGACCCGACAACACCCACGGCACCACCGGCAGCGGTACGGGAGCGTCCTGTGTCCGCTCGGCGGTGTCCGCCTCGGAGGGCTGCTCGATGATCGCGTGGGCGTTGGTGCCGCTGACGCCGAAGGAGGAGACGGCGGCCCGGCGGGCCCGGTCGTTCTCCGGCCATTCCCGGCTCTCGGTCAGCAGCTCCACGGCGCCCGCCGACCACTCCACGTGTGTCGAAGGGGTGGCCACGTGCAGGGTCCGCGGCAGGACGCCGTGCCGCATCGCCATGACCATCTTGATGATGCCGGCGACGCCCGCGGCGGCCTGGGTGTGGCCCAGGTTGGACTTGATGGAACCGAGCCACAGTGGCCGGTCCTCGGCGTGTTCCTGGCCGTAGGTGGCGAGCAGCGCCTGCGCCTCGATCGGGTCGCCCAGGGTCGTACCGGTGCCGTGCGCCTCCACCGCGTCGACCTCCGCCCCCGACAGCCGGGCGTTGGCCAGCGCCTGCCGGATGACGCGCTGCTGGGACGGGCCGTTGGGCGCGGTCAGGCCGTTGCTCGCGCCGTCCTGGTTCACCGCCGTACCGCGCACGATCGCGAGCACGGGGTGGCCGTTGCGACGGGCGTCGGAGAGCCGCTCGACGAGGAGCATGCCGGCGCCCTCCGACCAGCCGGTGCCGTCGGCGTCGTCGGAGAAGGACTTGCAGCGGCCGTCGGACGCGAGGCCGCGCTGGCGGCTGAAGTCGACGAACGTGTCGGGCGCGGCCATGACGGTGACGCCGCCGGCCAGGGCGAGCGTGCACTCGCCGGTGCGCAGCGCCTGCGCGGCCAGGTGCAGGGCGACCAGCGACGAGGAGCAGGCCGTGTCGATGGTGACCGCGGGACCTTCCAGGCCGAGGGTGTAGGCGACTCGGCCGGAGGCGACGCTGCCCGCGGTGCCGGTGCCCAGATAGCCCTCCAGCCCCGCGGGGACGGCGGGCAGGCGGGTGAGGTAGTCGTGGTACATCACGCCGGCGAAGACGCCGGTACGGCTGCCGCGCACCGAGGCCGGGTCGATCCCGGCCCGCTCGAAGGCCTCCCAGGCGGTCTCCAGCAGCAACCGCTGCTGCGGATCCATGGCGAGGGCTTCCCGCGGGTTGATACCGAAGAAGTCCGGGTCGAAGTCGGCGGCATTGTGCAGGAAGCCGCCCTCACGGGTGTAGCTGGTGCCCGCGCGTTCCGGGTCGTCGCTGTAGAGCGCGTCGAGGTCCCAGCCGCGGTCGGTGGGGAACGCGGAGACGGCGTCACCGCCGTCCAGGACCAGCCGCCACAGGTCTTCCGGCGTGCTGACGCCGCCGGGGTAACGGCAGCTCATGCCGACGATCACGATCGGGTCGTCGTCCGCCGCGGCGGCGGCCACCGCCGCACCGCGGGCCGCGCTGTCGGCGTCCGGGCCGAGGATCTCGGTGCGCAGGAAGGAGGCGAGGGCGGCGGGCGTCGGGTAGTCGAAGACCAGGGTGGCCGGCAGGCGGACGCCAGTGGCCGTGCCGAGCCGGTTGCGCAGCTCCACCGCCGTCAGCGAGTCGAAGCCGAGCTCCTTGAACGCCCGGCTCGCATCGACCGCTTCCGGCCCCGGGTATCCCAGGACGGCGGCGACCTGGGCGCACACCAGGTCGGTCAGCAGGCGGTCGCGTTCTGCGGGGGCGAGGGCGAGCAGCCGCTCCGTGAGCCCGCCGACGGCGGTGGCGCCCGTGGCGCTCACGACGCGACGCGCCGGGGTGCGGACCAGGCCGCGCAGCATGGCGGGCACGGCCGCGGGGTCGGCGTCGCGCAGCGAGGCCAGGTCCAGGTGCATCGGTACGAGCGCCGCTTCGCCCACCGCGAGGGCGGTGTCGAGCAGTGCCAGGCCCTGGTCGGAGGAGAGTGCGGCGACTCCGGCACGGGTGATGCGCTGCAGGTCGGTGTCGTCGAGGCCACTGGTCATGCCGCTGCGTTCGGCCCACAGGCCCCAGGCGAGGGCGGTCGCCGGGCGGCCCTCGGCGCGGCGGCGCTGGGCAAGCGCGTCGAGGAAGGCGTTGGCGGCCGCGTAGTTGCTCTGGCCGGGGCCGCCGAGGGTGCCCGCGGCGGCGGAGAACAGCACGAACGCCGACAGGTCCAGGTCGCGGGTGAGCTCGTGCAGGTTGAGCGCCGCATCGACCTTGGCGGGCAGGACCCGGTCGATGCGGTCCGGGGTGAGGGAGTCGATGACCCCGTCGTCGAGCACGCCGGCGGTGTGCACGACGGCCGTCAGCGGGTGGTCGGCGGGGACGCCGGCCAGCAGCTCCGCCAGGGCGGTGCGGTCGGCCGCGTCGCAGGCGGCCAGCGTGACCTCGGCGCCCAGTTCCCGCAGCCCGGCCACGAGGTCCGCGGCACCCTCGGCGTCGGGGCCGCGGCGGCTGGTCAGCAGCAGGTGCCGTACGCCGTGTCCGGTGACGAGGTGGCGAGCGACCAGGGCGCCGAGGGTGCCGGTGGCGCCGGTCACCAGCGCGGTGCCGTCCGGGTCCAGGGCGGGGGCGATGTGCGCGGGGTCGGCGGCGACCCGGGCGAGCCGCGGCACCGTCACGGACCCGTCCCTCAGGGCCAGTTGGGGTTCTCCCATGGCCAGGGCGGAGGGCAGGGCCAGTCGGGACGCTTCCGTGTCGTCGAGGTCGACGAGTACGAAGCGGTCGGGGTGCTCGGACTGGGCCGAGCGGAGCAGGCCCCACAGCGGTGCGTGCGCGAGGTCGGGCACGTCGCTGCCGGGCTGGGCGGCGATCGCGCCGCGGGTGACGAAGACCAGTCGGGAGTCGGTGAAGCGGTCGTCGGCGAGCCACGTCTGCACCAGGTCGAGGGCGCGGTGCAGCGCGCCGCGGACCGCGGCCGGCAGTGACTCGGGGGCGGCGGGGACCGGGTCGGTGGTGCCGGTCGTGAGGGGCACCACGACGGCCTCGGGCAGTGGTGCCCCGGCGTCCAGGGCGTGGCCGAGCGCGGTCAGGCCCTGGTGGGTGACGGCGGTCGGCAGCGCCTCGGCGAGCCCGGCGAGGAGTCCGTTGCCGGTGTCGGCGTCGGCGTCCGTGCGGGGCGCGGAGCCGTCGGTGTGGAGCAGCGCCCACTGGCCGGCTGCGACGGTTGTCGTGGTGGGCAGCCGCGCGTCGCTCCACTCTGCGCGGAACAGCGCGTCGTGGAAGGTGCCGCGCGCGGCGTGGGAGCGGACCTGGTCGGGCGAGACGGGGCGCAGCAGCAGCGAGTCGATGGAGGCCACCGGAGTGCCGCTGTCGTCGGCGAGGGTGACGGCGACGGTGTCGCGTCCGGCCGGCGACAGGCGGACGCGCAGGGACGCAGCCCCCACCGCATGAAGCCGGATGCCGCCCCAGGAGAAGGGCAGCCTGCCGTGTTCGGTCTCCGTCAGCAGGCTGCCGATGCCGACCGCGTGCAGGGCGGCGTCCAGCAGGGCCGGGTGGATGCCGAACAGTGCGGCGTCCTGCCGGGCCTGCTCGGGAAGACGGACCTCGGCGAAGACCTCGTCGCCGCTCTGCCAGGCGGCCTTCAGGCCCTGGAAGACCGGCCCGTAGGCGAATCCGGAGTCGGTGAGGTGGTCGTAGAGTCCGTCGATCTGCACCTCGGTGGCGCCGCTCGGGGGCCACTGGGCGAGGTCGTGGGGGGCGGCCGGGGTGTCCTGGGTGAGCACACCGGTGGCGTGCCGGGTCCAGGTGGTCTCGGCCCAGGGGTCGTCGCCGTCCTCCGGCCGCGAGTGCAGGGTCAGCCGGCGGCGGCCGGTCTCGTCCGGCGCCCCGACCGCGAGCTGCAACTGGACGCCACCGTGTGGCGGCAGCACCAGGGGGGCTTCGAGGGTGAGTTCCTCCAGCAGGTCGCAGCCCACGTGGTCGCCGGCGCGCAGCGCGAGCTCCACGAAGGCGGTTCCCGGGAGCAGCACGGTGTCCATGACGGCGTGGTCGGCCAGCCAGGGGTGGGTGCGCAGCGAGAGGCGGCCGGTGAACAGCAGCCCGTCGGCGTCGGCGAGGGCGACCGTCGCGCCGAGCAGCGGATGGTCGGCGGCGCCGAGTCCGGCGGAGGTGACGTCGCCCGCCCAGGAGGCCGGCGGTTCCGGCCAGTACAGCTCGCGCTGGAAGGCGTACGTGGGCAGTTCGAGGCGGCGGGCGCCGCGACCGGCGAAGACCGCCGCCCAGTCCACGCGCGTGCCCCGGACGTGTGCCTCGGCCACGGCGGTCGCCAGCGCCTGCGGCTCGGGGCGGTCCTTGCGCAGGGTGGGGGCGAAGGCGGCACCCTCGCGCGTCACGCAGTCCTGTGCCATGGCGGTCAGCACGCCGCCCGGCCCGAGCTCCAGGTAGACGGTGACGTCCTGGTCCTCCAGGTACCGCACGCCGTCGAGGAAGCGGACCGCCTCGCGCACGTGCCGCACCCAGTAGTCGGGCGCGCACATCTCGTCCGCGGACACCGAGGCACCGAGGAGGTTGGAGACGACAGGAATGACCGGGGGATGGAACGTGACACGCTCCGCGACCTCGCGGAACGCCTCCAGCATTCCGTCCATGTGCGGCGAGTGGAACGCGTGGCTGACCGTCAGGCGCCTCGTCTTGCGGCCCTGCTCCTCGAAGCGGGCGGCGATCTCCAGTACGGCGTCCTCGTCACCGGCGACCACCACGGAGGTGGGGCCGTTGACCGCGGCGATGCTCACGGCGCCGGTCAGGTACGGGGTGACCTCGTCCTCGGTCGCCTGCACCGCCACCATCGCACCACCGGAGGGCAGCTCCTGCATCAACCGGCCGCGAGCCGCGACCAGCGTGCAGGCGTCCTCCAGCGACAGCACACCCGCACAATGAGCGGCCGCGATCTCACCGATGGAGTGACCGGAGACGAAGTCCGGCCTGATGCCCCACGATTCGAGGAGCCGGAACAGCGCCACCTCCACCGCGAACAGGGCGGGCTGTGTGTACGCCGTCTGGTCCAGGGCCGCGGACTCATCGCCGAACATCGCCTCGCGCAGCGGCAGTTCGAACCGTGCGAGAACCTCGTCCAGGGCCTCGGCGAACGCCGGATACGTCTCGTACAGCTCACGGCCCATGCCCGCGCGCTGGCTGCCCTGACCCGAGAACAGGAACGCCACCTTGCCCTCGTCGGTGACGCCCTGGACGGCACCGGGCGGCGTGTCACCGGCGGCCAGGGTGCTCAGGTCGCGCAGGAGGGCCTCGCGGTTCTCGCTGAAGAGGACCGTGCGATGGTCGAGGGCGGCGCGGGTGGTCGCGAGCGAGTGGCCGAGGTCCAGCAGGTCCAGTCCGGTGTCGTCCGCCGCGCGCCGGTGGAGCCGTTCGGCCTGGGCGGGCAGCGCCTCGGCACTGCGGGCGGACAGCAGCAGCGGCAGGGGCTGCCGGCGGTCGCCGTGCGCGGACGGCGCGCCGGCTGTGGCGGTGTCCTCGACGGCGTCCGTGGAGGCGTTCCCGACGGCGTCCGTGGAGGCGTTCCCGACGGCGCCGGCCGCGGTGTCCTCGGCGGGTGCCTGCTCGATGACGGTGTGCGCGTTGGTGCCGCTGACGCCGAAGGAGGAGACGCCCGCGCGGCGCGGCTGGCCGGTCTGCGGCCACGGCTGTGCCTCGGTCAGCAGCGCGACCTGTCCGGCCGTCCAGTCGACGTTGGCGGACGGCTGGTCGACGTGCAGGGTCGGCGGGAGCACTCCGTGCTCGATCGCCTTCACCATCTTGATGATTCCGGCGACGCCGGCGGCGGCCTGGGTGTGGCCGATGTTGGACTTGATCGAGCCCAGCCACAGCGGCCGGCCCTCGGGCCGGTTCTGTCCGTAGGTGGCGATCAGGGCCTGGGCCTCGATCGGGTCGCCCAGGGTGGTGCCCGTGCCGTGTGCCTCGACCGCGTCGACCTGGGCTGGGGTCAGCCCGGCGTTGGTCAGCGCCTGGCGGATGACGCGTTGCTGGGACGGACCGTTGGGTGCGGTCAGGCCGTTGCTCGCGCCGTCCTGGTTGATCGCCGATCCGCGGACCACCGCCAGCACGGGGTGGCCGTTCTTCCGGGCGTCCGAGAGCCGCTCCACCAGGAGTACGCCGACGCCCTCGCCCCAGCCGGTGCCGTCGGCGCCCTCGGCGAACGGCTTGCAGCGTCCGTCGGGGGCGAGGCCGCGCTGCCGGCTGAACTGGACGAACGAGCGGGGGCTGGCCATGACGGTCACGCCACCGGTCACGGCGAGGGTGCACTCGCCGTTGCGCAGCGCCTGGACGGCCAGGTGCAGGGCGACGAGCGAGGCGGAGCAGGCGGTGTCGACGGTGACCGCCGGGCCTTCCAGGCCGAAGGTGTAGGACAGCCGGCCGGAGACGACGCTGGCCGCGTTGCCCGTCATCAGGTAGCCCTCGACGCCCTTGGGCACCTGCTGCAGGATCTCGGGGTACGTCTGGCCGTTGGTGCCGATGAACACGCCGGCCCGGCTGCCGCGCAGGGTCCCCGGGTCGATTCCGGCCCGCTCGAACGCCTCCCAGGCGGTCTCCAGCAGCAGCCGCTGCTGCGGGTCCATGCCCAGGGTCTCGCGCGGGCTGATGCCGAAGAACGCCGCGTCGAAACGTCCGGCGTCGGTGAGGAAACCGCCCTCACGGGTGTAGCTGGTGCCCTGCTGGTCGGGGTCCTCGTCGTAGAGCGACTCGATGTCCCAGCCGCGGTCGGTCGGGAATCCG
Organism: Streptomyces barringtoniae; assembly: GCF_020819595.1. Lineage (GTDB taxonomy): Bacteria > Actinomycetota > Actinomycetes > Streptomycetales > Streptomycetaceae > Streptomyces > Streptomyces barringtoniae. The sequence goes on along the minus strand of NZ_JAJHNP010000045.1, from coordinate 1,459 downwards.
GATATCGCGTCGCCGCCGGAGGCCACGAGCTGCCACAGGTCCTCCGGAGACTCGACGCCTCCGGGGAACCTGCAGCTCATGGCAACGATCGCAATCGGCTCGGGTTCCCGCGACTCGACCTCGCGAAGGCGTTGCCGTGTCTGGTGCAGATCGGCCGTTACCCGCTTGAGGTAGTCGAGGATCTTGTCCTGATCCGCATCCGCCATTGGAAAAACCTCACCCATGCTTCTCGTCACGAACGACGCGCTGCCAGTGCGCGCACGCTGTAGTGCTAAATTCCGAGCTCGTTCTCGATGAAGGCGAAGACCTCGTCGGGCGTCGCCTCTTGGAGCCGGCCCGCCACCGCTTCGCCGTCCGGTGCGGACCCGGGCTCGGTCTCCTCCCACTTCGTCAGCAGGGCCCGCAGCCGCGCCGTGATGTCGGTCCGTGTCTCCGCGTCCGGGTCCAGCACCGACAGGGCGGACTCCAGCCGTTCCAGTTCAGTGATGCCGGGAGCCGCGGCCGCGCCGCCGTCCTGTGTGATCTCGGCGCGCAGGACGTCGGCGAGCGCCGCGGGGGTCGGGTGGTCGAAGACCAGGGTGGCCGGCAGGCGCAGTCCGGTCGCCGCGTTGAGCCGGTTGCGCAGTTCGAGCGCGATCAGGGAGTCGAAGCCGAGTTCCTTGAAGGCGCGTGACGCACCGACCTCGGCGGTCGAGGGGTGGCCGAGTGCCGCGGCGGCCTGCGTCCGGACCAGTTCGAGGACCACGAGGGACTGCTCCGCCCGGGACATTCCGGCGAGCCGCTGCCGGAGGGCCTCGGCCGCCGACGGCGCGCTTCCCGTGGCCTCGTCGGAGGCGCTGGTCCGCTCGAGCCGGCGTACCTCGGGCAGCTCACCGATGAACGGGCTGCGGCGTACGGCGGTGAAGCCGGGCGCGAAGCGGTCCCACTGGATGTCGGCCACGGCGACCGTGGTCTCGTCGTGGTCCAGCGCCTGCTGCAGCGCACGGATCGCCAGCCGCGGCGTCATGGCCGGAACTCCGCCCCGGTCGAGCCGGTCGCCGATGGCGCCGTCGGCGGCCAGGCCGCCGTCGCCCCAGCGTCCCCAGGCGATCGAGGTGGCGGGCAGACCCGCGGCGCTGCGGTGTTCGGCGAGGGCGTCCAAGTAGGCGTTGGCCGCCGCGTAGTTGGCCTGCCCGGCGTCGCCGAGGGTGCCGGCCACACCGGAGAACAGCACGAACGCGGAGAGCTCGAGATCGCGGGTGAGCTCGTGCAGGTTGCGTGCGGCGTCCGCCTTCGGCCCGAGGACGGTGGCGAAGCGGTCCGGCGTGAGGGCCTCGAGGACGCCGTCGTCGAGGACGCCGGCGGCGTGGACGACGGCGGTGAGCGGCCGGTCGGCGGGGACTGCGGCGAGGAGTCCGGTGAGGGCGGTGCGGTCGGCGACGTCGCAGGCCGCGACGGTCACTTCCGCGCCCAGGGCGGT
>NZ_JAJHNP010000044.1 GCF_020819595.1 Streptomyces barringtoniae | reverse complement strand
ACAACTTCCAGTGGCCCTCGGAGATCACTTCGACGGCGTCGTCGGTCACCTTGATGGCGGTCTGCTCGTCAATCGCATACGCCGGCCCCGCGATCTGGGCCGCCCATTGTTCTGCCGCGGCCATGGTGTTGTCCGGACAATCCGGATGATCCAGGTGCGGGAAGATCGAAAAATCAACCACGCCCAGCGCACGGTCGCCGCCGGTGGGTGGCTTCCAGCCCACCAAGTCCTCCCCGATGCGGGGGGTCATCACCAGGCTGCCGGCGCTGAGTCCCACGTAGACGGTGTCGGGCAGCGACGGCAGGAGTTCAGCCAGCCCGGACTCCCGCATCCAGTGGCACAGGTACAGCGTGTCGCCGCCATTGACCAGCAGGACGTCGGCCTCCCGGACCCAGGAGACCCAGAGCGCTTCGTAGATGCTGGGCAGCGCGGTGAGCTCAAGCACGCCCACCGACTTCCATCCCAGCTCGGTCATGGGGCTGGGGGATCGTCCGCTGATGAATCGCCATGGCCCGCCCGGATCGGCGTACGGGCCCCATACCCCGCAGTGGGGATGCACAGGGCGCTGGACTCGGCAATCGGCTTACTCAGGAGATCAACCAACGCATCCTGGATGCTCGCGTTCTTGACGCCGGAGTCGGTGAGGAGAAGCTTCATCATGTCCTTCCCAAGGAACGCCGCACGCGTCAACAACAAGCCGTTCGTCAACGCGTCACAGACGCCACCATGTCATGGCTGAACAGGCGCTTGCCCGCGTCGAGGAGTACCGGGAAGACCAGCAGGTGGTAGCGGTCGATGAGGCCTGCGTCGGGCAGGGCGCGGTTCAGGGTGGCGCTGCCGCGCATGATGATCGGGCCGCCCTCGGTGCGCTTCAGGGCGAATCGGTGGCCCGGAGGGTTCCCCGAAAGGATCTCGAGCGTCGTCCGAGTGATGTTCCAGGCGATGTTGGTTGTCTGTGTGACGTGCCGGACGCCCGGGGAGTCGGGCGTGGGCCGCGGCCATGCATCGCACAGCGCACCACCCATCAAGTCAACGTGCCATCGAATCAACGAGATCGGAGTACGCATGAACATCAACCACGAGGAATCCGCTCAGGAGCTCGACGCCGACAAGCTCGCCGCCCTCGCGGAGACGGACGAGGCCACTGCCGTCCAGCCGGTCACCCCGAAGCGCACCAACAGCAAGTACGCCCTGCTGCAGGACGGCACCGACAGCTGACACCGCGGGATCTGTCCGCGCACTGACGGCCACGCTCGCTCGACTCCCCACCCCATCCGGCATCGGACTTCACGAGGGCTCATATGCGGCAGCCTCGAATTCTCCTGGTCAATCCGCCCATCTGGAACGTGTACGCGCCCCACCTCGCGGTACCGCTGCTCGCCGCCGTCATGCGGCGGCACGGCTGGCAGGTCACCTCGCTCGACCTGAGCATCGAGCAGACGGACTGGCTGCTCTCCTCCGAAGGCCTCGGCGAGCTGCTGCCGAAGGCGGAGCGCCGCCTGGACGGCCTCGCCGCGCACGAGCGCGGGGCGCACGAAGAGATCCTCACCGTGTTCGGTGACACGGTGCGGCGCGTGGACGCCGCGCGCGCGGCGCTCAAGTCCCGTGCTGTACTGGCCGATCCGGCCGCTTTCACCGACGCCGCCACCGTCGTCCGCAACGGGCTCGCCTGTGTCTCCGCCTCCTTCCCCGGCCTGAGGTTCGACCTCCGGGGAAACTTCTCGTGCTTCTCGCACCGGCGCTCCGACGACATCCTTTTGGCGGCCGGTTCGCCGGACCGCAACGTGTACGCGTGGGCGCTGGAGCGGCGCCCGATCCCCGGCCTCGACGACCCCGACCTGGCGGTGGCCGGTATCTCGGTCTCCGCCGACACCCAGCTGATCGCGGCCCTCACCACGGCCCGGCACATCAAGCTCCGCCGCCCCGACGTGCACGTGGTGATGGGCGGCAACCTGACCACGCGGATGGTCAGCCGCTGGCAGGAGGAGCATCCCTTCTTCGCGTACGTCGACTCGTTCGTGTCGTACGAGGGCGAGGACGCGCTGCCCGCGCTGTGCGACCGGATCACCGGCGGCGACGACCGGCCGGTGCCCGGGCTCCTGGAACGGGACGGGCGCGGCGGCCTGTCGCGCACCCCGGCCGCCATGGTCGACGTCTCCGACCTGCCCACGCCGGACTTCGACGGACTGCCCCTCGACCGGTACTTCGCCCCCGGGCCCGTGCTGCCGCTGCAGGCGTCGCGCAGCTGTGCCTGGGACTGCGCGTTCTGCTCGATCCCCTTCGCCAGCAACAAGTTCCGCATCCGCCGCCCCGAGCAGGTCGTCCACGACATGGCGGCGCTCGCGGCCAAGCACGGCAGCGACAGCTTCATGTTCGTCGACGAAATCATGACGCTGACGTCGCTGCGGGGCGTCTCCCGGGAGCTGAACGACGGCGGGCACGAGCTGTACTGGTACGGCGAGACCCGATTCAGCAAGGGGCTCGACGACGAACTGGCCGCCGCGCTGCGCCGCTCCGGCTGCCGTCGCCTTGACCTCGGCCTGGAGTCGTACAACCAGCGCGTGCTCGACCTGATGCGCAAGGGCACCAAGGTCGACGACATCGAGCCGTCGCTCCAGGCGCTGCTGGGCAACAAGGTTCCCGTACACCTCTTCTGCATGACCGGGTTTCCCGGCGAGACCGAGGAAGAGGCCCTGCGCACCCAGGAGTTCGCCGCTCAGGCGCTGCGACGGTCCGTCGAGGAGTTCGGCGTGCCGTACTCGACCGCCGCCAACGGGCCCTTCATCCTCGACGTGTTGTCGCCCGTCGGCGAGCGACCCGACCTGTTCGGCGTCGAGCTGATCCCGCCGGACGAGGGCGAGGATCTGGCCTTCGACCTCGACTACACGGTGAGCACGGGGCTCAGCCGGCAGGACGCGGCCCGGCTGACCTCCGGCGGGCCCGGCGGCCCGGCCGTCGGCGCCGCCTTCCACCGGGGGACCTGGATCGGGGACGCCGAGGAGTGGTCGTTCCTGTGGGCGCTCGCCGAGGTGGAGCTGCCGGCCCGGCGGGTGGCCGTGCCCGCCGCGCCTTGCCCCGAGGTGGGGCGGGCCGCCACGGTGCGGCTCGCGGACGGCGTACGCGGACGGGTCTCGGTCACCGGGCGCGGCGTCCTGCTGCACGTGCCGTCGTGCGACGCCCTGCTCGACGTACCGGAGGAATGGCGGCCGCTGCTCGACGGGCGGGACCGCGCCCTGGCCGACCTGTGGCGTGACATCCCCTCGCCCCGCGCGGCGGCGGCGACGCTGGCGCGGCTCGCCTCCCACGGCGCGCTCAGTGTCGAACAGGGCTCTCCCGACGAGGAGTTGGCCTGCGTGTGGTACGCCGCGCAGCCCCATCTCGTACGGGATTCCCGGACCGATGGCAGCTGTCTGCTCGTCTCCCCGGAGACCGGCCGGGGCGTCAGGGTGAGCGCCGCCGGGCGGCTACTGTGGCTGCTCGCCGCCGACGGCGCGACCGACGCCGAGCTGGCGGAGCGGTCCCGGCTGCCCGAGCGGCAGCGGCGGCTGCTCCTGGAGAACCTCGCCGAACACCGGGTGATCGCCTCCGCCGCGCTCGCACCCGGGCTTCTCGAACTGCCGCGCGTCGCGGCCTGACGACAGGAGTTGCTGTGCCCCACCCGGCCCCCGCGACGGACGCCCGACTGGACCGATTCTGGAAGGACTTCGCCTCCCGCCACTGGGAGCGCGCCCCGCTGACGCTGCCCTCGTCGCCGGTCCAACTGGGGCTCACGGACGAGCAGTTGGTCCGCGCCCTGACGCTGGCCGCCGACCCCGCCAACCGGGTCAAGGGCTCGGGCCTGCCCCGGGTCGTGGTGACGGTCGACGGCCGGACCCAGCCCATCGACACCCGGCCGTTCCTGCCGCTGCCCCACGACCATGACCTGGACGCCTATCTCGCCCGGGTCGACGCGCGGATGCGCGAGCACGAGTGGAGCGTCGCCGTCTCCGGACTGCACGCCGTCGACGCGGCGCTGTGGGACCGGGCCAAGAAGTTGGCCGACGACGTCCACCGGTACACGGGCAGCCGGGTCGCGGGACGCGTCGACATCGACACCTTCATCGGCCGCTACACCTCCACCAACGTGGGGGTGCACGTGGACCACGCCGGGAACTTCGGCTTCACCCTGCGCGGCCGCAAGCTCCTGCTGACCTGGCCGCCGGAGCTGGCGGACCGGGTCCCCCAGCACACCGCCGACTACGCCGCGGCCCGCGGCCTCGCCGACGAACTGGTCGGTGTGCCAGGTGCGTTGACGTACTTCCCCTCCGAGCAGCTGCACGTCGGCGAGGCCCCGGACGCCGTGGCCGTCAACGTCAACATCGCCTTCTTCACCCGCAGCGACCCGGCCGCGCTTGTCGTCGACGCGGTCGGCACCCTGCTCGGCCGGGGTCGTGCGGCGGGCGAGGCCCCGGTCGCCGCGGACGGCATCCCGGCGCAGGCCGCCGCCGCACTGGCCACGCTCGACGGGCTGAGCGGCGCCGAGATCGCGGACGTCGTCTGGGAGCAGCACATGGCCGCGGTGACCTCCGGCGGCCTCGGGGTCGGCAGGCCCGCGGATCCGCTCGTCCCGGTGCCGCGCCGGGCCCGGGTGCGCACCCGTCCGGACGTCGAGGTGCGCCAGCGGCTGCTCGCTGACGGGCGGCACGCCGTCGCCGCCCAGGGGCACACCCTGAAGGTCGCCGGGCATCCGCAGGTCGCCGCGGCCGTGACCGCGCTTGCCGACGGGGACACCCTCGATCTCGCCGACTGGGAGCGCGCGGCGGACCCCGAAGCCGTACCGCTGCTGCACGCCGTGCTGCTCAGGCTGTCGGCGTGGCGGGCCGTCGAGGCCGAGGAGGCGCAGGGCCGGTGACCGCGATCCGAGCGAGCAGGCCCGCGGCGCTTCTGGTGGTCGCCGCCCTGCTGGTGAGCACCGTGGGCGACGAGGTCGCGATGGTGGCGCTCGCCCTGCGCGGCGCCGACCGCACGGGACTGACGTCGGTGGTGTCGGCACAGATGCTGGCCGGTCTGGTGCCCGGCATCGCGCTGGGCGGTCCCATCGGCCGGATCTGCGACCGGTTCCGCCTGGACGGCGTCCTCGCGACCGCCCTGGCCCTGGAGTGCGTGATCGCGGCGGGGGCGGCCGCCGTCGCGGACGGGGCGCTGCTGCTCATCGCCACGATGCTGCTGCTCGGTGTGCTCGGGGCCGTCGCCCAGACCTGTGTGATGACCCTCGTGCCGCAGCTGTACCCGCAGGCCGACGCACAGCTGCGGATGAACGGGCTGATGGAGTCGGTGCGCAACGCCGGATACATCGTCGGCCCCTTGCTGGTGGGCCTGTTGACGGCACACGGCGGCACCGGCCTCGCGCTCTGTGTCGACGCGGCCACCTTCGCCTTCGCGCTGCTGGCGATCCCGGTGATCAGCGCCTGGCTGGCGGCGGCTCCGCGTAGCGGCGGACCCGCGCCGCAGGAGGCGGCGGAGCGGCTCGAGGGTGGCCTGAAAGTCGGCCTGTCGCTGCTGTGGGCGGGGCGCCGGATCACCCTCGGCACGGTCGTGATCACGATCGCGGCGACCTCGGTGGCCAATGTGCTGCTGCCGTTCTTCGCCCACGACATCCCCGGCGGCACCGCCGTCTACGGGACGCTCCTCGCCACCTGGAGCGTGGGCCTCGTCCTCGGCCCGTGCCTGCTGCGCGGCCCGCTCGGTCGCAGGCCCACCGCCCGGGTCGCCGTCGCCGCGGCCACCGTCATCGGCGTCAGCTATCTGGTGACCGGCGCGTTCCCCGTCATCCCCGTCATGCTGGCGGCCTTCCTGGGCGGCGGCATGGCCAACGCCGTGCAGAACGTGGCGCTGCGCACCCATGTGATGGCCGACTGCCCGCCCGAGGTACGGGGCCGGGTGGGCGCCGCGTACGGGGCGACGCTGCAGAGCGCCGTGGCGGTCGGCTTCGCGCTGGCCGGATTCGCCCCGGCCGACTGGGCCCGCTGGGGCATCCTGGCCGGCGGGGTGATCGCCACCCTGGCCGGACTGTGCGGATGGCTGCGGGCGGTGGGAGCCGCGCCGGTGGCCGCGGCGCCGGTTCTGGAAGGAGGCAGGACGTCATGAGTGAACGCCCCCTCGTGCTCGACCCGGTCGTGCCCCGGTTCTGCGCGCAGACGGGAGCCTCGCTCCCGCTCGCCTGGGAACTGGCCTGGACCCCGCACCCCGACGAACCGGTGGTCCGCCTTGCGCCGCCGCCCGAGCCCCGGGTCCTGGACCGCGGGGTCTGGCCCCGCGCGCTGCCGCCGGACACCGTCCTGGCACCGGCGCGGACGGCCCGGCTGAGCCGCACCCCCGTCCCGTTCCTGGGTGAGGGCGGACCGGTGGCCGTACTGTCCTGCGCGCGACTGGCCGTCTTCACCGAACTGCCCGTGCCTGTCGGCGAGTTGCTGGGTGGCGGCGCCTCGGTCGCCGAGCTGCGCGCGGCGTGGGGCGGGGCGGACGCGGCCGTCGACCACCTGCTCGTGGGCCTGGTCCGCCTTGGCCTGCTGACCGGTGCCCCGGCGGCGCCGAACGACGCGCCCCGGGCGCTGGTGCGGGAGGCCTGGGTGACGGACGCCGGGGACGACGTCCTGGCGCACACCCCGACGGGCAACTTCCTCCGGGTGGGCACGGCGGCGCTCGCCCTGTGGCAGCTGGCGGGTACCGGGCCCGGTGTCGCCAGCGACGACGTTCCGGACCGACTCCGCGACGTGGCCGACCGGTTGCTGTCGGCGGGGATGCTGCGGGCCGTCGCCTGACGGGCGCCCGGTGACGATGCGAGGGACGAGAGGGGACATACGCGTGGACGTGTCGGCCGACGAGGCGGTGCGGGGGCTCACCCGGCCCGGAATGGGGACGGAGAACGCCGGACCCGTGCTGCGGGCGGTGTCCAGGATGACGCGGCCGCGCACGGTGGTCGAGGTGGGCGCCGGTTCCTCGACGCTGCACCTGCTGCTCGGGCTGCGCGACGCCCAGGAGGAGGCCGCCGCGGACCGGCGGCTGATCGGCGGTGCGGTGTCGGACGACGAGCGGGCCTCCGTCCTGCACCCGCGCTCCGCGCTCGACGACTACGCGCCCCGGCTCCTCGTCGTCGACGACATCTCCGTGGCCGGGACGTCCGCGCACCAGGTGAGCGACGCGGCCCGCGCGCTGGGCCTCGACTCCCTGCTCACCTTCGTCGAGCGGGACTTCTTCGACCTCACCGAGCAGGAGCTCGACGCCTGGGGGCCGCTGGACCTGGTGTGGCTGGACGCGGGGACGCAGGCCGACGACGCTGGGTTCCTCGCGGCGCTGTGGCCCCGCCTGGCCCCGGGCGGCACGGTCGTGCTGCACGAGCCGTATCTCGCCACGACGGCCGAGACCCGGGACGGACGGACGGCGTGCCGGGTCGTCCCCACACCCCTGGTGCAGGATCTGCGTCGCCAAGTGGCGGTACCGCAGGGCGAGTTCGACGTCCTCACCCTGAGCGAGCCGCACAAGCACCGGCAGACGGGTCTGCTGCTGCTGCGCAAGCACGCCGCGTGGGAGCGCGACCGGGGCGTCCCGTTCACCGAGGAGCTCCAGGCACTCGGGGAGACACCCTCGGTCGGGGTGCCCCGGCTCGGCGCAGCGCCGCGGCAGCCGATCCTCGCGGCGCTGGCCGACGCCACCCGCCGCACCGTCCACAGCGCGCTCGTCCTGAACCCCGACACCGCCGAGGGCCTCGCCGCCCGCCTCGGTACCGCCCCGGCCCAGGTCACCGAGGCCCTCACCGTCCTCCAGCGGGCGGGCCTCGTCTCGTACGAGGACCAGCGCTGGTCGGCGGTCGACGAGGTCTGGCAGCCCTAGTAGGACTCCGTTACTGATTTCTTCGGATTGGTGTCGGGGGTGGCGACGTGTGGTGATCCCTGCGGTAGGCCGGTGGTATGCGGTACGCGCAGGGTGGTGGGCTGACCGCGGAGCGGCGGCGGTTTCGTGAGCGGATCCGGTACGAGGCAGGCGAGCGGTTCGGCCGTGGTGAGAGAACCGCGGTGATCGCGAAGGATCTGAGGGTGAGCGAGCGGTCGGTGGAACGCTGGCGCCGTGCCTGGAGGGAGGGCGGGACAGCCGCGCTCGCTTCCGCGGGGCCACCGAAACTGCCCAAGCTGTCCGACGACCGATTCGCCGAGCTGGAGAAGGAGTTGGCGCTGGGACTGGCTGTGCATGGCTGGGAGGACCAGCGTTGGACCCTGGCCCGGATCAGAGCGTTGATCGCCTGGAAGTCCTCACTGGATTGCTCGTCGGCGGCGGTGTGGCGGCTGCTGCACCGGCACGGCTGGTCCTGGCAGTGTCCCGCCCGCCGAGCCCTGGAGCGCGACGAGCAGGCGGTGGGCTTATGGAAGAAGGATATGTGGCCGCAGGCGGAATGACTGCGGCGGCGCTGGGCGCGTACATCGTGTTCGAGGACGAGGCCGGGTTCTCGATGACACCGCCTCGCGCCCGTACCTGGGGCCGGCGTGGACACACGCCGGTGGTGCGGGTGCGGGGCCGCTCCTGGCGCCGCTGGTCGATCGCCGCGATGTGCTGTTACAAGCCGGGCGAGACTTCCCGGCTCATCTACCGCACGCGCCGCCACCGCAAGCACAAGGGCAAAGGACGAGACACCTTCGCCTGGAGCGACTACCGTGACCTGGTCGTCCGCGCCCACAGCTCCGGGCCCCGATCGTCGTCATCTGGGACAATCTCAACACTCACCGGGCAGACGGAATGCGCGAGTACGCGGCCGCACACGACTGGCTCACCATCATCCAACTTCCCTCATATGCACCGGACTTGAACCCGGTCGAGGGCGTCTGGTCGCTGTTAGGGCGCGGCCCAATGGCCAACACCGCCTTCACCGACGACGACCACCTCGAACGCACCCTCCGCCGGGGCCTGCGCCACATCCAGCTCCGCCCCGACCTGATCGACGGCTGCCTGGCCGGCACCGGACTCAAACTCACCCACCAGCCGACACTGTCGGCGGACAATGAACCCAGCCCGTTTGTCACCGAGTCCAGTCGCCCGCTGGATGCCGGGTACCTCAGCCAGCCGATGTCCTGCGCTGTGCAGCACGATGGCGCCGGTAGTAGGAGATGGTGACGGCTGCGGTCAGCGGGCCCCAGAGGAACAACGGCTGGTAGAGGATGCCGACGATCAGGTTCCCGGCGGGGGTCATGTTCTCGTGCGGATACGTCCACCACCAAGGGACGTTGGCCCAGATAAGGGTCAGAGTTGCTGCGCCGAGAGCAGCGGGGACGATGGCAGCCACGGGACGGACTCTTCGTCCTCCGACCAGCGGTATCCAGCGCGGCACTATCTCGCCCCATTGCCGCACCAGGCCGATTGTCAGGAAGGCGACCAATTCGCTGAGCACGCTGAGCGTCAGCATCCATACCTTGGCCCCGAGCGTTTCGAAGGGCTCGAAGCCCGTCTCCGTATAGCCGGCGGGGAATCCGATCACCATGACGATGCGCCACACTCCGCTGGGCAGCACCACCAGTGTGACCAGGTGCGCGGCCCAGACCGCCCAACGGGGCGGCGCTGCCAAGGGTGTTGCGGGGGTCGGGTGAATGCTCATGCGCCTTATCCTCAGGCAGCCAGAGACGCGCTCCATCAGCCTCCGCGGCGGACTTGTATGAGCCGCAGGTACAAGACCTACGCGGCCTGATCAGTCAGGCGACGGGAGCGCCCTCATCCCCTCAGTCGATGCGCCCGGCGGGGCCGATCGCCCCAACCGCAGCGAATGGGTTCAGTGACAGACGGGCTGGGTTCATCGACAACGGACAGACACCAATACGAAGAGATCAGTAACGGTTCACCGGCCGGGACCCTCGTGCAGCGTGGGACGGGGATCGGGGTGCGCTCGCCCGGGTTGCGTCAGCCTAGGCAGCCGTGGCGCCGCGCCGACGCGTCCCTGCAGTTTCGTAGGGGGTACGGACCTTCTCTGCGTTTTCGGCCGGTTTGCACGCTGGCTGTTGCTCCTGCTGGGGCAGTTCCTGGAGTAGCGAGCTGTACGCCTCCGGATATCCTTGCAAGGGGGCCGCCCTGGTGGAGATCACCAACCTGCTCGACCTGACCGGCTGGCCCCCGGCTGCGGATCATCGTCCGCCGCGAGGTCGTGCACCCCAAGTACTGGCCAGTCCGCTTTCGTAGGCGGCGATGACGAGTTGGGCCCGGTCCCTGGCCCCCAACTTTGTCAGCAGACGGCTGACGTGGGTCTTGACCGTGCCAACGGTCAGATACAGCTCGGCTGCGATTTCGTTGTTGGACAGGCCACGTGCGATCAGACCCAGCACGTCACGCTCGCGGCCGGTCACACCATCCAGGGCATGGGTGACCGGGCCTGTGTAGCCGGGGCGGCGGACGTAGGTCTCGATGAGCCTGCGGGTGACGCCGGGTGACAGCAACGACTCCCCGGTGGCGATCACCCGCACGGCGTCGATCAGGCGTGCGGGTGGAGTGTCCTTGAGGAGGAAGCCCGCGGCGCCTGCGCGGAGCGCCTCGAAGACGTACTCGTCCAGGTCGAAGATGGTGAGCACCAGGACGTGGACGGGCACCGGAGACGGGCCGCAACGCCCGCCGCGTACTCCGCGATAAGACCCCCGACGGCCGCCCCTTCCGCCGCGCCCCATAGTGCCACCATGCCTACCAGGAAAGTCAGCCATGCCATCGACAGGACCGTGGCGGCGCCGAGCAGAGCCGTCAGCGACGTGACCCCTGGACGGGCTGTAGCCGATGGGGTCGGCTTCCACGGGCCGTAGAGTCTCGCATAAGTCTGAGGATTCATGAGCCGATGATCGTCGGCAGCCCTCGTGCAATTCATGAGCCGCTCTACTCAGCCAAGCGCGTAGACGTACTCACTCTTGGCTGCTCCTGGCACCAACTGAAGTGCGCATATGGTCTCGCGTGCTCAGTCACAGCGGTGCACACTCGGTGTGACCGTGCATGATAGGTGGCCCGCCGGGCCACGTTCGCGCTCAGCCACGGGAGGGAGGCCGCAAGCATCCCGACGGATCATGGTGTGGGCGAGGCGTCGGTGAGTGACATCCACTCTTGGACCGTCTCCAGGTGCGAACCTTTCGCTGTGCTCGCAGCCACCGCCTCAGCGTCCTCGACGGAGCACGGCGTTCCTACTCGGGTGAGCAGGATGAGGGGCCACGCAGGACCCGCGCCGGCCGGTTGCCCATCGAAGGCGGTCCAGTCCCAGGGCCCGCCGAACCGCCATGCCCGGCCGACGGCATCGGCGACTTCGTCGCCCACCTGGAGAGATGCGTACGGACGCATCAAGAGTGCGAAGGTGAAGGGAATCCCGTCGCCAGGGTGGATGGTGTATCCCGAGCCATCGAGATGGCTCTCATCCGGGAACTCGCGATAGGACAGACCTCGGCGCAGCACGGTGAGGGTCTGTGTGGGATGCGGCAGCCAGGCCGTCTCCAGTGGGGGATCGTGGTAGTCGACGGCCGTCACGTGCACAATGGTGGGTGGCACGCCGACCCTGCACATATCTCCCGCCTTCAGCTGTTCAGGCGGAGGGTCCGTTCTAAACAGCTCGGCCTCCACCTCAGGCGAGACGCTCCCGCCGTGGTGCACGCCGAGGGCGACGATCCCGTTCCAGTGCGCGAACTCGTTCGCGTTGTCGATTTCCCACCATGGCCATCGCACTGACACGTGGTCCCACGTGACACCCCGCTCGACCCTGGTAACCGTGAAGGCGCATGCGACCGACAGCACGTCACCAACCCGGAAGTCCCCCTCATCGATCATGTGGCCAGGTTAGACGGGCCCCCTCCGCGATCCACGCGGACCCACCAGCCAGGGCGCTGCTCAGGCCCGTGGGCCACCTACCGCGCACGTGGGCCAACTAGCGTGCTCAATGGCCGACTATCGCGCACAGTGAGCATTTTCCGTGCGCCCAGCAGAACAGGAGGTGACACCGTGACGTAGCGGTGTTCTTGCTGTTCGGAAGCTCGTCGTCGCCTGCCGGTGGAAGTCCGGTCCGGGTAGCTGCCAGGAGGCCCGGTAGCAGGCTGGCGGCGTCGGAGGGAAACGTCCGGCGTCGAAGCCCAGCGTCAAAGGCCCTGCAAGGGGGAGCGACGATACGGTCCGTAGCATCACGCGAAGCCTGCGGCGTCGTTACTCAGCCACCCTTTCGGGTGGAACGAGGGAGTGCCGAGCCCTTCGAAATCGGGGCGAAGGCCATGGAAGCGGTGAAGATCCTGGACGGGCAGCCGCGAAGGACTCCCCGGCGTATGGGGCGCGGAACGTATCGAAGGTGGCGACGGGAACTGGGGAGGCCCTCCCCGGCCCGATGACCTGCGGAGAGACGTCATCGGAAGCAGCGCGTCCTATAACCGGTGACCCCGGGAAGTGGACGCGGGCCGGGTGGGCGTCGGAGGTGGCCGTAGTACCGCTTGCAGCCGGGAGACAACACAACTCCCGGTGAGGGAAGGGCCACTGCTTCGTCGGTGCGTCATGAAGTGAAGGAGGGGCTCGGTGAGTGCCCGTGTGGCTAGTCCCGCCGTCGGGGGATGTTCTCCCTCGGACAGGGTCCGTGCCTTGCAGCATGCGCTTTACCGATCGGCCAAGGCCGATCCCGGACGGCGGTTCCACGCGCTGGGAGACAAGATCCACCGCAGGGATGTTCTCCGGCGTGCGTGGGCCATGGTGCGTGCCAACAACGGCGCACCGGGCATCGACCGCACCACCCTGGTCCAGGTCGAGGAGTACGGCATCGACCGTCTTCTCGGCGAACTGGCCGACGAGTTGCGGCAGGGGCAGTACCGTCCCTTGCCCGCCCGACGGGTATTCATCCCCAAGCCGGGGATGAAGGACGAGCGCAGGCCGCTGTCCATCCCGACGGTTCGTGACCGCGTCGTGCAGGCCGCAATGAAGATCGTGCTCGAGCCGGTCTTCGAGGCCGACATGCTGGCGTGCAGCTTCGGGTTCCGCCCGAAACGCTCGGCGCACGACGCTCTGCAAGTGCTCATCGATGAGCACGGGCGGGGCCGGCGGTGGGTGGTGGAGACGGACATCGCCGAGTGCTTCTCGGCGATTCCGCATGAGGAGTTGATGCGCGCGGTCGAAGAGCGCGTCTGTGACCAGTCCGTCCTCAAGCTCGTGCGGCAGATCTTGCGTGCCGGGGTGATGGAGGACGGGCAGGTGCGGCGGCCGGTGACCGGGACCCCCCAGGGCGGTGTGATTTCACCGTTGATGTGCAACGTCTATCTGCACCGGCTGGACCGGGGATGGGACGAGCACGACGGGATTCTGGTCCGCTATGCCGACGACCTGGTCGTGATGTGTTTTTCGCGCAGTCAGGCCGAGCGGGCGCTTGCCCAACTGGTCAGGCTCTTGGGGGAGTTGGGGCTGAAGCCGAAGGCAGCCAAGACCCGGATCGTGCACCTGGAAGTGGGTGGGGAAGGCTTCGACTTCCTCGGGTTCCACCACCGTCAGGTCCGTTCCCGGGGGCTGCACGGACGCCGACGCGTCGAGTTCCTCGCCCGCTGGCCCTCGAACAGGGCGATGCAGCACGCCCGCGACCGGATCCGGGAGATCACCGCCCGGCGCAGGCTCCCGCTGCACCCGCAAGCGATCGTGGAGGATCTGAATCTGTTCCTCCGCGGGTGGATGGCGTACTTCCGGTATGGCCATTCCGCCCGCCGCTTCAGCAAGATCGGAAGATTCGCGCAGGAGAGAGTCGCGCACTTCATCAGCAGGAAGCACCGGCGCAGCCGGAACTTCGGCTGGTGGGTGTTGATGGTCTCGTCTCCGAACCGGCTCGGACTGATCAGCCCGTATGGAACCGTCGTGGCACCCAGGGCCGGAAAGCCCTGGCGGGAGAGACCGAATGCCGCCGGTGAACGGCGTCGGTGAGCCGTGTGCGGGAGAACCGCATGCACGGTTCGAAGCGGCGGGGGCTGGAAACGGAGCGGACGTACTCCGCCACCGCGCCAGCCCCCGACCCTACAACCTCGTGATGTGGGCGCCGGGTTGGTCGCAGAGGGCGGTACAAGGAAGTGAAGCTCCTGGTAGACGGGTTCACAACCAAGATCACCCGTTGTCCACCAGGAGCTTCCGTGCTTGTCCACCCGTCCGGGATCGACCTGTCCAGTTCGACCCTGCGGCTCCTCGCGCGTCACCTGCGTCGGCGCCGTCGTGAGATCGGCAGTCGAGGGCGACGCCTGTCCGCAGGCCGCCAGGCCCTGCTCACGCTCGGGCACCTGCGGTGCGGCGATGTATGCGACGGTGCATCGCGTTCAGGTCGTCGTCCCGCTGCTGGGCTGCGTGACCGAGGTCAGGACCGCGACCTCCCAGCCGAAGCCCACCAGCAGTCGGCCGTCCGGGGTGAGTTTCACCGCATGGACGGGCGCGGGGAACACCAAGGGATGTCCGGTGGGACGGCCGGTGGTCAGGTCCCACACCCGCACGGTCCCGTTCCGGCTGCCGCTGGCGGCGATCGGACGGCCGTCCGCCACTCCCGTCGCCACTGCTCGCACCTCGTCGGTGTGGCTGATGAGGGGGGCGCCGACGGGGCGCCCGGTGGCCAGGTCCCACACTCGCACCGTCCCGTCCCAGCTTCCGGTAACGGCGACCGGGCGACTGTCCACCACTGCGGTCGCCACCGCCGTCGCCATCGCCCTGACCAAGCCGATGCGGCCGGTGAGCGGATCGCCGACCGGGCGTCCGGTGGTCAGGTCCCAGACCCGCACCGTCGTGTCCCAACTTCCGGTGACCGCGACCGGGCGACCTCGCACCGCTGCGGTCGCCACCGACCCCACCAGGCCGTAGTGGCCGGTGAGGGGCTCGCTGACGGGGCGGGTGGTGGTCAGGTCCCACACCCAAATCGTTCCGTCGTGGCCGCCGGCGAGGGCCACCGGGGTCCCCGCCAGCACTGCCGTCGCCAGTGACCACACCGGCCCGGTGTGGCCGACGAGGGGTTGCCCCAAGGGCGCGCCGGTGGTCAGGTCCCACACCCGCACCGTTCCTTCCCAGCCACTGGTGAGGACGACCGTGCGGTCGTCCACCACGGCGGTGGCCAGCGCCTCCACGATGTGGGAGCCGGTGACGGGTGCGGCGGCGGGCCGACCCGTGGCCAGGTCCCAGACCCGCACGGTCGCGTCCCGGCTGCTGGTGACCGCGACCGGGCGGCCGTCCACCACCGCCTCGGCCACGGCTCGCCCGTGGTCGGTGTGGCCGATGCGGGGGGCGCCGACGGGGCGGCCGGGTGACAGGTCCCAGACGCGCACTTCTCCGTCCTCGTTGCCACCGGTGAGAGCGACCTGACGACCGTTCACCTCCGCGGTGGCCGCCGCCCACACCCCGTCGACATGGCCGGCCAGCGGTCTGCCGATGGGGCGGCCGGTGGCCAGGTCCCACACCCGCACCATCCCGGCCTGGCCACCGCCGACCGCGACAGGACGGCCCTGCACCGTCCCGGTGGCCAGTGCCTGCACCCCGTCGGGGGCGCCGGTGAGGGGTTCGCCGCGCAGGCGCCCGGTGGTCAGGTCCCACACCCGCACGGTCCCGTCCCGGCTGCCGCTGACAGCCACCGGACGACCGTCCACCACCGCGGTGGCCAGGGCCCGCACCCCATCGCTGTGACCGGTGAGCGGTTCGCCGACCGGGTGGCCGGTGGCCGGGTCCCACACCCGCACCGTCCCCTCCCAGGTGCCGGCGACGGCGACCGGGCGGCCGTCCACGACCCCCGCCGCCAGCGCCTCCACCGGGCCGTCGCGGCCGGTGAGGGGCTTGCCGACGGGCTGGCCGGTGGTCAGATCCCAAGCCCGAACGGTCCCGTCCCGGCTGCTGCTCATGCCGAGCGGGCGCCCGTCCGCCACCACCGTTGCCACCGCTGTGACGCCTGCAGTGTGGCCGGTGAGGGGTGTGCTGACGGGGCGTCCGGTGGTCAGGTCCCAGAGCCGTACGGTCCCGTCCCGGCTGCCTCCGAAGACAACAGGGCAGTCCCGCACCACAGCCGTCGCCACCGCGCAGACCTCGCCGTCCAGGCCGGTGAGGGGTTCGCCGACTGGATTCCCAGCAGCCAGGTCCCACACCCGCACCGTGCGGTCGTAGCTGCTGCAGGTGACGGCGATCGGGCGCCCCCCGACGATCCCCGTCGCCACCCCGCGCACGCGCTCGGTGTGGCCGATCAGAGCCTGACGGAACCGGTGGTCGACCGTGCTGCCGGTGGCCCAGGCCACCTCCCATCGTCTGTCCGCACCGTCGTCGACCGGCACGGCGGTGATCCGCGCCGACAGGCCCGGAGCCCCGTAGCGGGCGGCGTCCAGCGCCAGCATCTGCCGACGCACCCCCGGACTCGCCTGCCGGTGCAGATGCGCCGATGCCCGGTACACCGCTGCCGCCAACCGCCCGGCGGGACCAGGGGCTGCTGCCAACAGCTCAAGCACCGCCTCGGGGTCGGCGTGTACCAGGAACGCCGGATCGAGGAACTTCGCTTCCGCACCGGCGGATTCGGCGTCAGCGCCCTCGACACCCAGGCCGTCGGACCAGCCATGCATGCCATCGCCCCCCATCAGCGCATCAGCCCCTCAAGGCGCGGCTCAGCCAGGCGGCTGCGGCGCAGGCGAAGATGCACCGGTCGCCACAGGGCCCAGGCCAGACCGAGCACGAGCGGGACCTGGAGGACCTGCTGGACCACCGCAGGGCCGGGGGCGCTTCCCCGCTCGGCCGGGGCCAGCCCCCGCGTGTCGACGGTTACCACGTAGGTGCCACCCACCACCCAGTGCCAGCCGACGAGGCCCCCCTGGATCGGGGCCAACGGTGGGCCGTCGAGGACGGAGACGGTGTAGAACTCGGTACTCCCACCGCTCATGCCGTCCTCGGCTACCTGGACCCCCAGGACCGTGACGTGTTCGGTGCGCCCGTGCTGGTGCAACGCCTGCTGGTCCAGCTCGGACCTCTGCAGGACCAAAGCTGCCAGCAGACACAGCACGCCCAGGATCCACCGCAGGCCCAGGAAGCGGCAGACGCCAGGAAGCAAGAAGGCGCCCAGGAGCACCAGCACGCCCAGGAAGTCCATCCACTCGGCTTGCCTGAAGAAGGAGGTACGTGCGATCAGGCGCACGATCGCCCACAACCCGCACGCGCCCCCGACGCTTGCCGCAGCGGGACCCAGCCGTCGGAGAAACGCTCCTGCCGTGGGGAGCCGTGGGCCCGACGGGCTCCGTACGGCGTCCTCTTCGTCCGTGCCCATGCCCGTCTCCGTCCTCCACGCAACCCGGATGCTCCCCGTCAGCCACCGCACGAGGCTTCGACTCCACAAAGTAGAGATTGTTCAACGATCCTACAAGAGGTCATTCCTGTAGACCTAGGCATTTCTCTCCCCTGGAATCCCCAACTGGGCAGATGGGGGCAGGTTTTGTTCAACGAGAATTCGAGGCGCAAAAGATCCGGTGACGGTCGAGGAGGGCGGATGGGCACAAGCGCACTCAGCTCGTGGGCTGCCGGACTGGAGAGGGACAAAGACCAGCTCGTTCGCGGCAGCACCGCCGAGCGGGTGGCCGGTGTGCTACGCCGACGAGTGACGGAGGGTGATATCCCGCCCGGAACACGGTCGTCCGAGGAAGTCGTGGGGGCCGACCTGGGCGTGTCCCGCAACACCTTGCGTGAGGCCTTCCGACTGCTGACCCACGAGCGGCTGCTGGTACACGAGTTGAACCGCGGCGTATTCGTACGCACCTTGGACGGCGACGACGTAGCACAGCTGTACCGGCTGCGCCGACTCGTGGAGGGCGCGGCCGTGCGGGAGGTGGCCGGCGCCCCCAACCGGGTGATCGAGGAGATCCGCGCATCCGTGGAGGAGGGCGAGCGGGCGGCAGCCGAGCAGCGCTGGCCCGATGTCGCCACCGCCGATCTGCATTTCCACCACGGCATCGTACGGCTGGCCGCATCACCGCGACTGGCGGACTTCATGCTCCGCATCCACGCCGAACTACGCCTGGCCTTCCATGCCATGGGCGACCTGCGGCGCTTCCACGCGCCCTACCTCACCCGCAACCGTGAACTCCTGGCAGCTCTGGAGGCCCGGGACGCCCAGCAGGCAGAACTCCTGCTGTCGGTCTACCTCGCCGACGCCGAACGGCAACTGCTGCGCGCCTTCGCCGACCGTGAACCCTTTTCATCCTCAGGCTGACGTGGCCAGGTGAAGGGGCAGGACTGTTTGGACGACGGCGGTGATGCGGGTGGTGCTGCAGCGGAGTTTGTGCAGGAGGCGCCACTGTTTGAGGGTAGCCATGGCCTGTTCGCCGAGCGCGCGGATCTTGGCGTGGGAGACATTGACGGCACGCCGGCCTGCGGAGAGCTTGTCCCAGGGGCCTCGGCAGGGGACGCAGAAGGTGCCGCCGGCTCCTTGGTACGCCTTGCCGGCCCAGCAGCGGATGCCCGCCCGGGCCAAGGCGGCGGGGATGTCGTGCGTGCGGGCGGCCTTGATGTCGTGGACGGCTCCGGGCAGCGCCGGAGACGCCCAGAGCAGGTGGCCGAAGGGGTCGGTGATGACCTGGATGTTCATGCCGTGCTTCTTGTGCTTGCCGGAGTAGAAGGGGCGGTCGGCGGCGATGCGGTCGATGGGCAGCAGTGTGCCGTCCAGGATCACGTATGCCTTCTGGGCAGCGGTGCTGACGGCCTGTTCGAAGGTGGGTGCCAGGGCGGCCAGGACGTCGACGGCCTCA
>NZ_JAJHNP010000043.1 GCF_020819595.1 Streptomyces barringtoniae | reverse complement strand
ACCGAGGGTGGCACTGCTGGTGGACCGGCTCGCCATGGTCTGACACACCGTCCCGGCGGGCACTCAGCCGGGCCCTCAGCCCCCGCCACTGCCTTGCAGGCACTCAGCTGGGTCCCCGGCCCCCGCCACTGCCTGCCTGCGGCAACGCTTCCGGTCACTCACGTCCACACGGCGCAGCCACAGATCGCCCGGCCCCGCACCCCAGACGGGCACCCGCCCCGGAACCCGCGATGCTCATCAGTTCGACTACGTTGCGCCGCTTGAGGGGATACTTGTCGAAGGCCGGCGCACGCCCGCCGCGATGGCCGCGCCGGAGCCGGTAGCGGATCTGGTCGCACCGTTCCGCGATGGTGCGGCTGACGCCCCACCGCCTGAGCCAGGCCCGGATCTCTTTGGAGCCGTAGCCCTTGTCACCGATGACATGATCGAGCCGGACACGGGGCCGCCCCGGTCCGAGGCAGGGCACCTGCATCGCGTCCATCACGGCGGTGAACTGGGTGCAGCCGTTGGCGTTCCCGCCCGTGACGGCGAAGGCGAGCGGACGCCCCAGGAAGTCGCACGCCAGGTGAATCTTGCCGGTCAGGCCGCCTCGGGAGCCTCCGAGTCCCGGGTGACGGAGCCCCCCTTTCGGGCTCCCGCGGCATGCTGGCGGCCACGCACGACGATGGAGTCGACCGACACGAGCCAGTCGACGTCCCCCGGCCGCGTCCGCTCTCACCCGGACGGCCTGGAGCATCCGCGCGAACGTGCCGTCCAGGGCCCACCGGCGGAACCGGGTGCGCAGTGTGGCCCACGGGCCGTACCGCTCGGGCACGTCTCGCCGAGCGGTCCCGGCACGGAACTTCCACACGATCCCGATGAGCCCCGTGCGGTCGTCCAACCGCTTCCTGCCTCGCAACGACGCCGGCAGCAGCGGCCGGACGAACTCCCACTCCGCATCCGACAGTTCATGGCGACGTATCACCCGACCATGATCCGCCACTCAAGATCATTTACAGACACCGCCCGAAGCGGACCCTGTTCCGCCTGACCGCCATGGTTCGCGAGTCCGGGCCCCGCCCTCGTCTCAGTTTCTGCGGCGCCTCACGACGACGAACAGCGCGCCGCCCGTGATCAGGGCGACCACGGCCGCCGCAGCCACGTACCAGGGCAGCGCGCCCGTGCCCGTGTCGGCCATCGAGCCCCGCCCGGTGCTGCCCGAAGCCGCAGTACCGGAGCCGGCCGAGGCGGAGCCAGAGGCGCCGCCGGAGGCCGAGCCGCCGCCGGATCCGGAGCCGGAGCCGGCGGAGGAGCCGGCGGAGGAGCCGGAGCCGTGGCCCTGGGAGCCGTCGGCGGTCACCGTGATCGCCGCGGTGTTGTCCTTGGCGTTGCTGTCCTGGGTCGACAGCGTCACCTTGACGGAACCGGGTGCGAGGTCGGCCGGCCTGTCGATGCGGAGGCCGAACACGAACGGCGTGAGCTGTCCTGCGTCGAAGTACGAGTCGTTCTCGTCCTGGAAACAGGTGTAATGCCTGGCGCCAGGCTCGCCCTGGTGCCAGTCGCCCTCCGAGCGGCAGAGGTTCGGGACCTTCACCGCCGTCGTGCCGGGCGGGATCGTCACGTGGGCCTCGGAGGTCGGGCCGTCGCCGGGGCCTTCGCCGCGGTCGTACTGCTCGATGGAGGCGGGGCCATTGTTCCGGACGCCCAGCTTCGCCTCCACTACCTGGCCGGCCGTGCCGTGGACGGTGGTCCCCAGCGCTTCGAGGTCGAAGGGGTTGTTCGTGTACACCCAGCCGGTCCCGTAGTTCCGGTTGAACGGCTTGGGGCCGTCGGCCCGGGGGGTGACTTTCAACGCCCGCCCGGTGCCGCGGTGGACGTCGGTCAGATTCAGGTGCTTGTAGTCGTATCCGTCGGTCGTGCCGTACACGGCCACGGACCACGATTCGCGCCTCGCGGTGCCGCCGACCCTCACCGAGAAGTCGTCGAGGTCATAGGAGCCACCCGCTGTGACCGGGGTCTCGACGTAGCAGCGAGCCCCGACACCGGCGTCTCCCATGCGGCCGTACTCGCAGTTGCTGAACTCCCTGCCGAACGAGAGCCCCTGGCTGACGCGCACGGCGATGTAGACGCCATTCAAGGGCCGGGAACTGAAGTTCGTGAAGCCGAGTCCGGGACGCACTGTCTCGCCGGTCTTCGGCCAGGTGGCGCTGGGAGTGCTCCGGTCGAGGAGCGGGCCCTTGTCCGGCACCTCCGCCTTGAACGTCGTCCCGCCGAGCGTTGTGTCACCGGCTTCGGCGGAGATCCGGACGTCGCCCGCGAAACCGGGATGCGCGGTCGAGAGAGTCTGGAATTGCAGGGTGAGGCCATCCAGGACGTCGCCTGACTGAAGTGGTTTGCCGTAGTTCAGCTTCTCGCCGTCGCACACGTACAGGAGCTGCTGCTTCTCGACGCAGGCGGCAGGGGGCTTCAGGCTCATCTGGCCTTTGACGGCCGCGGCGTCAACTGTCACCGTGAAGTGGGTCAGCTGCTGCGACCCGGTGTTGCGAGCGTGCAGGTAGGCGGTGGCGTAGTCACCTTGGTACGGCTGCACCTGCAGCGGGTTGCCGCCCTCGGAGACCGTGAACTCCAGCGTCTGCGCGGTCTCCTCGGCCCGGCCCACGGAGGGCGCGCCCAGGGTCAGCAGGCCCGCCACGAAGGCGGTGACACTGGCCCCGAGGGCGTTGCGGGGCAGAGGTCTCGGCACGAGTGCTCCTTCGGCGGACTTGCGTTTAAGCGGACCGGTAATCCGATCGCCCACTCAGATCGCCAACCGCGGGCAAAGGTTGTACGAACTCGATGCGCCTGGCGGTGTGCGCCCCGCCCCTCCTTCGCCTCAAGCAAAGCACCGCGAAAGTGGAGCAAAGCGAATCGGTGTCAGGCAACCGCCGTAGCCGAACGGCCTCAACCGGGCCAACGTGGACGGCGTGCACCACGGGGGCTGCTGGGCGGCGCGGAAGAGCGGCCGGTGCCGCCCAGCGACCGCGAACAGACTCTCGACGCGCTCCAGGGGCAGGTTCGGCCTTGCGTGCATTGCCGGCCAAACGACGAACGGGGTGCGTGATGCATGGCTGGTGCTGTGCCCGCGAAGGTTCACCGGGGTGGGTCGTACCGATGGCTCCCTGTACCAGTACAGTCGGCGCACTGAAGGAGCACAGGAGTCTTGGTGCGCAAGAGAGACAGCAACGCTGATGGCCACGGCCAGCGGGCCGTGGCCATCAGGTGGATACAGGTCGTGCTGTTCGGTGTCGTTGTCCTGCTCGTCGGATTCCGTGTCTGGGAGCGGGAGCACGGCGGTGGTTCGAGCTCGATCGTGTTCGGGCTGATGGCCGCATCGGCGCTGTCCATCGGCGTGCTGGAACGCTATCGGGTAGACGCCGCCAAACGATCTCGGTGACTCACCTTCCAGCCGGTTCAGGCCGCTACTGACAGGGTCGGCCACTCCAGCGGATGCCTTTCTCACCGCGGATGCGGGCGCGCTCACGCCATTGGGCGGCCAGCACGTCGGGATGCCGGGCGCTCTTGTTCCGCCAGTGCAGATAGGCGTGCAGGGCGCGTGTCTGCGCGGTGTGGTTGCGGTGGTTGGAGTTGGCGACGGTGAACTGCCGCAACGGTCCGAAGTGGGCCCCGATCGGGTTCGCCCAGGATGCATAGTCGGGGTGAATCACAGCTTGACCTTGTTCATCTTCGCCCAGCGGCGGATGTCGGCGCCTTTGTGGGCGGACAGGTTGTCCAGGATGACGTAGATCGGAGCGCCGTCAGGCCGGGCAGCCCGGATCGACTTCAGCGCGGCCAGCGTGTTCGCGGCACCCTTCTTGCGGCGGTTGACGCCCCACAAGGTGTCGTCGCCGATCGAGTAGCAGCCGTGGAAGTAGCGCACTCCATGGGTGCGGTGGTAGGTCGCGGGATGCCGCTCGGGCCGGCCTTGCTCGGCCCAGCGCGATCCGGCGGTGAGCCGGATGCCGAGCGGCCCGAACTCGTTGAACGCGAATACACGGTCCGGGAAACGCTCCAGCACCTCCTCGCTGCGGTCCAGCTTGGCGTCACGCTCGGGGTCGGGCGACTCCTTCCACGTCTTGGTCCGCTGGAAGGTGACGCCGCGGCGGGCGAGCAGGCACCGTAACGCCTCGCGTCCGATCCAGATGACGCGGCCGTGCACTCTCCGCAGGTAGGCGGCGAGTTTGCGCAGTGACCAGCGGGTGAAGGGCTGGCCGAGCTTGGCCGGGCGGATGGTGGCCGTCTGCACGACGAAGTCCTCGTCGTCAGGCTTGAGCAGGCGGGGACGGCCTCCCGCCCACCGAGGGTCCAGACAGGCCAGACCGATCTCGTTGAACCGGTGGATCACATCCCGGACGGTGTCCTCGTCGGCCTGCACCAGCTTCGCGATCACGGGGACCCGGTTCCCGCCGGCCGAGGCCAGCAGCATCGTCGCGCGCCGGTAGCACACCGAACTGGTACCGCCCCGGCGCATGATCTGAAGCAGCTTCCGCCCCTCCTGGTCGGTCAACCTGCGCACACGGACAGGCTCAGCCACGACACCCCCAGCAATCGCATGGACGTCACCGCCCATCCAACCGCCGGAACCACCACCCCGGCCAACCTTCCCGGTCAGAGCACACCAGTCGTCGCGATCCTTGGCCGCCACGGGTCAGCTCCTGGCGGTCGAGCGGGACAGGCGGATCGCCGAGACGAGGAAGAAGATCCCGCCGAGCGTGGCGTAGCCGGCGAGGGTGGCCAGCGAGGGGTCGTCCTGTGTGGCGCTTCGGATGAAGGTCGCGCCGGCGAGGACGGAGATGCCGCCGCTGACGATCATGGCCCACTGGCCGCCCATCGGCCGGCGCGCGACGCCCACGAGGAGCTGGATGAGGCCGGAGACGACCGCCCACGCGCCCCAGACGCGCAGCACGTCGGCGACGCCCGAGGTGCTGGCGACCCCGACGCCGACGGCGGCGAGCGCGCTGGCGGCCATGTTGGCGTACAGGCCCTTGACCGGCCCGGCGGCCCGCGCCGACCTGGCGTCGGCGACGGCCGCGGCCACGTCGAAGGCGGGATAGAGGAACAGCAGCAGCTTGGTCCCGACGGTGAGCTCGGGGCCGGACACCAGCAGGAGCGCGGCCCACGCGGCGGCGAAGACGAAGCGGATGACGTAAAGCCGGCGCAGGGCGGGCGTGGCGGCGATGGGCTCGGCGGAGGCGGTGGATGTCATGGGGCTCTCCAGTTGACTACGGGATAGAGAGAACGATCTCTCTTGTTCGCAGCCTGGCACAGCTGTTCCCCGAAAACAAGAGAGAGCGTTCTACCCGCTACAATGGGTGATATGACAAAGACGGAAGCCGGCACAGGCACCGGCAGGCGAGTCTCCGAGGCCCGGGAACGGCTCCTGAGGACCGCCGGGCAGCTCTTCTACGCGGAGGGCATCCACACGGTGGGCGTCGACCGGCTGGTCGCCGAGTCGAGGGTCACCAACGCCACCTTCTACCGCCACTTCCGCAGCAAAGAAGAGCTTGCCGTCGCCTACATCGGAAGCGTCGACCAGGCGATCCGCACCCAGATCGGCTCCCTGACGGCCGCGGACGTGCCGGCCGACGGCATCCTGCGGGGCATCGGGGCGTCCCTGGTCGAGCAGATCCGCTCGCCCGGTTACCGCGGATGCGCCTTCCTCAACGCGGCAGCGGAATTCCCCGATCCCGACCACCCGGTCCACCGTGCCGTCGTGCAACACCGCGAATGGTTCCTGCAGACGATCACCGCACTGTTCGCCGCGATCACGGCCGCACAGGCCGAGCACGCCGGGCGGCACTTCGTCATGCTCCGCGACGGCGCGATGAGCGCCGGCTACCTCGGCGACCCCGCCCTGGCCGGCGAGACCTTGCTGCGCGGCATCGAAGGACTGCTGCGGATCCACACCGCCCGTGGACTCGACGAGCGCGCCGCCTCCACACCCGGCCAGGCCTCCTCGGCGGCCACGCCGGTCTCCGACATCGAGTGCTCGCCGCCCAGCGCGTAACCGCGGTCGGGGCGCGGAGGGCCGCGTCAAGCGCCGAGCGGACCGGCCTCCCAGCCGCGGTGCGGTCCGGGCTCCTGCGGGCGGTGCGCCTGCTGGTCGTCCTCGCGCACCGGGCACGGTTCGTCGGCGTCATCCCGGTCGGCGTAGTCGGGCCCGGTACTCACTTGTCCTGGGCTCGCATACTCAACACCCGCTCCCCGATGCCTGCCTTGATCGGCCCTGCCCAGGCAGCGCTCCTAGCCTTCGGGCTGCCGGAGGCCGACGCGGTCGGCCGGCAGCCGCCGGGTCAGCCCTAGCGCGTACACCGCTCCTTCTACGTCCTCTCGCGGACGCACCAGTTCCCGGTCATCCCAAGGCGTCGATGGCCTTCACGATCAGGGCGCGCGCGTCGGCCCCGTATACGGCTAGGGCGCGCAGCTTCTCGAAGCCCTTCGCATACAGGGCTATCTCCGACGGCTGGGTCACCTGCACACGGGCCGCCAGCAGCTCGACCGACACGAGCGTTTCGTCGTACACGTGGAACAGCTTCTGCGGCCACATGGGACGCTCAGTGGTCGCGCTGGGGATGATGCCCAGCGACACCTGCGGCAGCGCGCCAGCGGTCAGTAGGTAGCCGAGCTGCGCGGCCATCGCGTCCGGGTCCCCCAACTGGTAGTAGAGGACTGGCTCTTCGATGACGATGGCGAACCTGTGCCCGGGTTCGTGGATGATCCGGGAGCGTTCCAGCCGTGCGGCCACCGCGTCCGCGACGTCGTCAGGGATGTCCCGGAAGCGGGTGATCGCCGTCATCAGGCCGCGCGCGTAGCCCTCGGTCTGCAGCAGGCCGGGCACCATCGTCGGCGAGTAGACGCGGAACAGCCTCGTCGCCCTGAACAGCGGCACGTAGCTGTTCTGCAGCTGCTTCAGCCCGGTGCGGACCTTGCGCCGCCATTCCACGTACATCGACTCTGCGGTACGGGACTGGGCGATGATGTCGTCCGCCTGGTCGCCGACGGCGCACGCTTCGCACCAGCGGCGAATGTCTTCGGCGGACGGCGGTGTCCGGGCACCCTCGATGCGGTACGTCTTGGGGTGCGACCAACCGCAGCGCGCGGCCAGCTCGGCCCCGGTGATCCCGGCGTCAGCACGGAGTTCCTTCAGGCGCTGCGCAACGGCTTCGCGGGCGGCGTGCGCCGACGAGGACGGGGAGATGGGCATGAGCTGGCCGTGCGCCTTCCGTGCTAGCTGATTGTGTACTGGTCATGCGGGATCGCGCGCGCCCACACCGCCTCAAAGGCGTCGGCGCACAACTTCGCTGCGGCCGGGTCCTCGCTGATCTCCCCGCCCGCCGAGGCGCCCTCGCCAGTGAAATGATTCCACCGGATCAGGCGGCCATCGATGAGCCAGAAGTCGTTCCCGGGCAGCGCGATGTCCGAGGCCTGCCGCCGGGGCAGCCAGCGCACCTGCTCGCCCGCGGCGACATTGGTGAACGTGCCGTCGTACAGGAAGCGGGTGTACTCGCTCACCGGTTGCGACACGACGCGGGCCCGGCGCACGACGACACCGCGGCCTACGGTCTCCTGAATGAGGTCGAGCCACGGGCGCCACCAGGAGGCACGGTCCGCCAGGTTGTACCTGTGGCTGGCCCGCCATTGGGCGAACGGACCTGCCTCGTAGTCGACGGCGTAGCTGTCGCGCATCTCCAGGTGAACGGCTGACCGGGTTGCCGCGCCGAGGAGCTCAGGAAACGTCGGCACGTTCGACGGCATCGCACGCCTCCCTGATCATCGGCACCATCCGGGCCGGGATACGGATCACGGCCTCGTGGTCCGGGATGCCCACCGCGTGGCCGGGAACCTCGAACGCTGCGCACTTAGCTTCGAGTTCGGGGCCCGGCTGCCAGCCCTGCAGTACGAGTTCCTTCGCTTCCTGATCGACCCACACCGTGGGGCTTTCGCCATCGCCGGTGTTGGGGTCGATCCCGATGAACTGTAGGTCCACGGTCGCCTCCACTGCTCGTCGTGTTCAGGGTTGTACACCACCGTCGTGCGGGTAACTCAGCAGGCAAAACCACAAATAGGTCGCGTGTACATCAGTGCACATTCCTGGCTACGTGGCTGTCCACGCTCCTAGCGTCGTGAGGCATAAAGAAACCCCGGTGAGGCGGCGGAGCCTCCCGGGGTGTGGCCGATACTGCTGGGAGCGTCGACATGAGGCAAGGTACAGCCACGCCACCCACTTTGGCAGGCCCGCGCAGAACAGCGCGCGAAGAACTCACCGATGCTATGAAGGCCTTCCAGGCGAAACCGTCCTATGCGGCGTACAGCGCGCTCATCCTCCACTACAGCCACTGTCCCGCCTGCGCGGATGGCACCGACCCGTGCGCCGAGGGCGAGCCGCTGCGACAGGCCTGGAAGGCAGTGCGCTGGTCATGAGTAGCACGACGACTGATCAGGCCCCCACGCTGGTCGACATCCCCGCTGATCTCCTGCCGCTCATCCTGCTGCCGCCCCTGGAAGTCCTACCGGATGCCAGGGCGCGCGGCGCCGAGTGCGTATGGGGCGGCGAGCCGTTGTCGACTGCGACGGCCATCGACCTCGGCGAACGCGAGACCGACAACGGCCACTGGTTCCCCCGCGCCTGTCGGCCCTGCACCCACCGTGCCGTCCTGGCCGCGCGCAACGACCATCCCGGCCGGTGCGAGCAGTGCACGGACGACGCCGGGATCTGCGAGACCCGCCGCGCCCTGCACGCCCTCGCCTTGGGGCTGCGCCGATGAACGGCGCACGCTGCACCGAGACGCTCCGCCCAGGCGAAGAGACCGAGGAGATCCAGAACCACGGGGCTAGCGCTGCCGGCGGCTCCGTCGTCGTGTATGCGCAGCTCTGCCGGCGTGCTCCCCAGCAGACGGCGCCGACGCGCCGCTGATGCTCCCGCGTCCGGCACACGCCGACGTGCCGGACGCGGACAGGACTCCAGCCCGCTCCCCGACGGCGAATCGGGATCGAGGTCTTCCGCTGGAGACGTGGTCGTCCCCGCCCGCCCCCGCCGGGGGCGACAACGCGTGCTTGAGGGCGAAGCCCGTTAACGGCACGATGCCCACGGTGATGTGCGGCAGACCGATAAGCCCGAGGAGCCGGACAGGACCTCACATTCCACAGCGGACCCCGTCCTTCTTGGTCATGCCCGCAGGCTGAGCGCTTGACGGGTGCCGTGCCCCGCGCTTTACGGGTGCTGCGCCGTCCCGCAGTACCGGCACTTGCTGGCTGCGGCGGGAATGTCCTCGGAGAGGCAGGCGGGGCATGTCTTCACCGCACCGGGCTCCTTGAAAGCGGCCACACCGCGCCGGGACTGGAACTTCTTGTAGGGGACGACGATCAGGAAGTAGACGACAGCCATGAAGATGATGAAATAGATGACCGCCGAGATGAACGACCCGATGTCGAGGAAGGTCGCCTTGTTCCCGGGCCGCCCGAGCTG
The DNA here is from genome assembly GCF_020819595.1 of Streptomyces barringtoniae. Classification (GTDB taxonomy): domain Bacteria; phylum Actinomycetota; class Actinomycetes; order Streptomycetales; family Streptomycetaceae; genus Streptomyces; species Streptomyces barringtoniae. Next base: position 9,447 of record NZ_JAJHNP010000043.1, on the reverse strand, counting down.
CCACCCGAGCCCGAAAGTCCGGCCTCCTTGCGCCCGCGCGATGATCGGGTTGATCACATTGTCCGTGAACGACTTGATGAGAGTGCTGAACGCCAACGCGACGATCAGCCCGACCGCCACGACGACGATGTCGCCCCGCATCAGGAAGTTCTTGAAGCCCCTGAGCATCGTGTCTCTCCGCGTTGGCGCCGATTCAACTGATTGGTAGTCGGTCAGAACGCTAACCCTCCTGCTCCGTGAGGCGGGGGCGTGACGCGCAGGAATCGCGGCATCCGGTCCAGCAACGCTCGCCTCATGGTCTACGGCGGAGCCCTGGGAGGTGATGTCTTCGGGAGCGGCCTTGCTCCAGACGGAGTGATAGAGCGGGATGACCCGCGGAACTTCTGCTGGGGTGAGCTTGGTCATGTGCTGCCAGATGAAGATGCGGGAGGAGAGCATCGGTTCCTTTCCGCAGCTTCGCCTCCGCCGTCGAGACCGGCGCACCTTCTACCTGGGCGCGGTGACCAGGGGCCTCGTGCGGTGGCAGGCGCCGTCACCGTGCCCCCTTCCTTGCGAACGTGTCGCCCTGGCCCGCGGCATTGGTCAGGAGCTTGCCCAGTGCCGTGAGCTCGTGGCGGACCGCACGGCCGTTACGCACCGTGTCGATCAGTCCGGCTTCGCGGAGGGCAGCCGCGTGGGTAGAGGCCGCGCCCGGGCTGACTGCAAGGTTGGCGGCCAGCTCGCTGGTGCTCAGTGGATCGCTCAGCAGGCGCAGTGTGCGCGCTCGGGTGCTGCCCAGGACCGGAGCGAGCGCGTCCTCGCCCAGAGCGGCGGGCAGGACCGGTGTGCCCGGACCGGCCGGATAGACCACCAGCAGTGGCTGATCCTCGTTGTCGCCGACCAGAGTCGCACCGGTCCAATGGAACGTGGGCAGTAGAACCAGGCCACGACCGGCTGCCGCCACGTGCCGCGAATAGGGCGCGTCGACCTCCCAGCAGCCGTCGGCCAGCCGGGAGCCTGGACACAGTGTGGCCAGCGCGCCGACGACCCCGCGCTCGGCCGCGTCGAGAGCGTAGCGAGCGAGCTCGGCCTTGTGGCCAGCCGTCACTTGGGGCCAGGTCGCGCCGAACGCAGCGTCAAAGGCATCGTTTAGGCCCAGGCACAACCGCTCTCGGGAGGTGACGTCACCGTGGACCAGATCGCTCAGCCAAGGGGGCACGGGGCCTCTCCGCCCGGCCCAAGCTTGTTCGACACCCGCCCGCACCAGGGTGATGGGGGCGGCCCGGACCGCGTCCAGGCCGGTCGCCAGGTCCGTGCTCAGAGGGTCGAGGAACGCCGGACCAACGTATGCGGAGATCCCTGCGGGAGCATGAAGGGAGGCCGCATGCCCGAGTGGATCGACCCACGGCACGCGGATCTGGTCGCTGCGTGGAAGCGCACGCAGCAGCCGGACTCGCGTGACCCGGAAGAGCCCGGGCCAGCGAGGGGCTTCATCGTCCCGAGCGAGGGCTGACAGGTAGGGCGGCCCCGGCAGGCGCAACCGGCGGACGGGAACGAAGAAGCCCCAGCCGGGATGTACCCACCAACTGGGGCCTCTCTCGCGTGTGGCGTTACAGGGGGCGGATGTTCTCCGCCTGCGGGCCCTTCTGGCCCTGCGTAACGTCGAACTCGACCTTCTGGCCCTCCTGCAGCTCGCGGAAGCCCTGGGCGACGATGTTCGAGTAGTGGGCGAAGACGTCGGGGCCGCCACCCTCCTGCTCGATGAAGCCGAAGCCCTTTTCCGCGTTGAACCACTTCACAGTGCCCTTGGCCATGTGCCTGTCTCCTTCGAGGGGACTCGTATCGGGTCCCGCACCGTGCGGGTCCCGGAGGTGATCGCCCTGGTCCGGAGAGGCGTTGAACAGCAAAAACGCCCGCGATGCGATCACGGGCGAACGGGACTTCGGAACCACGACTGCTGATTACGAAGCTACACCGACTGGTGTAGCTCTGCCACAAGACACCACGACGACAACGCGACCCCCGCGGGGCAACCGCCGCCACTGACAGCCGTCCCCCGAATGCGCCTCACCTGCCGTTGGGCGAGGCTGAGGCTATGGCTGAGCGTCGCGTGATCGTGTACCCGCCTGACGAGGAGAACGGCCGTCGTGTTCGTGTCGACGGCGAGATCGCCGGGCGCGCGTTCGATCTCGGGGACGTCGTGGAGTTCCTGCGTCGGGCCAGCCTGGAGGGTGTCGACTCGGAGGATGTAATCCGCCCGGACTGGATCGAGTGGCGGGGCGGCGGGCCGGACGTGTGGGAGCGCTGAACGCCCGTCGGTGGGCTGGCGGCCGTCGTCACCTGTTCGACGCACAGCGGTCGCTGACGCACGCGGGTTCGCGTTCGCTGGGAGCGAGCCCGGCATGCGACCGGAGCTCGCCCCCCATCAAGCCAAGGAGACACAGCCATGGACCAAGGCAAGATCCATGAGTGGAACGCGGACCCGGGCGAGGGAAGCATCAAGAACGACCAAGGTGGTCCCGTGCTGTACTTCACGGTAGACGACCTCGTGATCGACCCCGACGAGATCCATCCCGGGGACACCGTCTCGTTCCAGATCCAAGGACCGGGACGCGCGGCCAAGGTCAACAAGGCCTGAGTCTCGACAACAGCGCGCGGCAGGCACCACCCGAAGGTGAACGGGGGGTGCCTGCGTGGGTTTCTGGGCCGTGCAGATCGGCCGCGGCCTGGTCGTGAAGGAGCACCGTGCCCGTCTCGCCATTCTCAAGGCCGCCGTGGACTACGCGCTCGCGCACCGCGATGGCCCTCCGGAGTTCATGTCGGAGGACGGGCAGTCATTCTTCTTCCAGGGGCTGACCTACCACGCTCTCCCGATGACGTTCCACGAGGGCATGGAGTGGCTGCGGGAACAGCCGAACTTCCGGCGGTATGCGACCTTCTGGCAGCAGTTCCTGTGGGGATGGGGAGGGTTCTACCTGGAGGATAGGGAGAGCGAGGAGTTTGAGTGGATGGCGGCGTACTCCGGCATCCCAGCCGACGAGATCCCCACAGCGCTTGAAGCCTTCGACCGCTTCTTCCCGATCCCGAACGGCTGGTTCACCACTCCGGGCTGGACCGACATCCACCTACTCAAGATGGTCCCAATGACCTTCCAGGGGATCGGTGCTCATCAGCGTCGCATCCAGTACACCCTGGCCGACAATGTGTCTGCGCTCAAGCCGAGCGCTCCGTACACGATCGGGCGACCTCGCGAAGCGCATCAACTGCACGGTCGATCTCCTGCATCCTGCATCCTGACCCAGTCAGGAGCGGCGGGGGCTGCGAACTGCCGCTGCCCCCGCCGGTGACCAGTACGCGTATGCGACTGCGCCTCGGGCCGGACCGGCCCCCCGTCCTCAGACAGCGGATCCGGGCCGACCACGCGTTCCTCATGGCCGGGCTGGGATACCTCCGAGTCGAGCTGCCCCTGCCCTCGCTCGGCCTCGTCAGCTACCTGTGGGCCATGCACACACCGACCGGGCCCCGACGCACCCACATGCTGCTCGCGACGGCCTGTGCGGACCTCAGCAGGCCGGACGCCACCGGAGCGTCGCTCCCACGGCACGGCCTGCACCGAGCCCTCGCCCGGACGATGCTGAGGACCGCGGTCAGGGCGGTCCGCCAGGATCTGCGGATCTGGAACACCGAACGCTACGAGCCGCGCCCCCGCCTCGCCGCGAGCGACGAGGGCATCGGCCTCTTCCGTCACTGGGCCCGCCAGTTCTATCCGTCGTCCTGAGGAGCTTCTTCGCGCGGCTTTCCTCAGGGCAGTGTCCGGCACAGCAGGGCATCGGGGCCCGGGCGGCTGCCGAACCGGGTGGTGAAGGCGATCCCGGCGGCATACTCGTTCGTCGCGCACTGGCCCTTGTAGTCGCCGTAGGCGAAGTCGCCGCCTGCCGCACCGGCGGGACGGTTGTCAGACCGGTCGAACCACACAGTGCGCCCGGTTCCCGAGAGCGGGGTGCGACCCGGCACGCACAAGGCCGCCGACAGACGCTCGCCGCGCAGGCTGTAGCCGATCAGGAAACCGCCCGGCGGGCACTGGAGCTTGGTGTACCCGGACGCCCAGTCGCCGCCTGCGGGAACGTGGCGGCCGTCGACGACGACCGTCTGCCCCGCGTCGGAGGTGCGCAGCTCTGCCGTACCGGCGTCGGTGCACAGCCCGCGACCAGTGGTGTGGCTCAGACCGATCAGGCGCAACCCGTCCGGACAGGCGGCCTTGTAGGCCCCCGGATCCCAGTCTCCCGTGGACCGCACACGCAGGGACTCCACCGCGTCACCGTGGTCGGTGCTGAGCATCCGCCACACGGGAACGGCGGCCAGGGAACCGGCTGTGCTCGGCGCGGACATGAGGTGCTGCCATGCCGCAGCGCGCCAGTCGCCGGAGTCGAGGATGCCCGAGCGGTGCCCTGCGCTGTCGTAGCGCAGCAGCGCCCAGTCGTCGTGCCCCTCGAAGCCCACCAGCGGCCAGTACGCGAAGTCGGCGTCGTGGTCGGCGAAGTAGTCGGTGACGTTGCCGAACCAGGCACGGGCCGCCGAGTTCGTCTCGCCGCTGCCGATGCCGAACTCGCTGACCCAAACGGGTGCGGTGTAGTGCCGACCGGTCTCCTCGACGAAGAACGCCTCGTCGTCGAGAGCCGCGTCCAACTGCTCACGGGTCAGATCCTGGTAGCGGGGATCGTGGGTCTCGCCGATCCCGGTCGCGCCGCTGTGGTGGGGGCCGGTGTAGCCGTAGAAGTGGGCGGAGTAGACCAGCTTGTGGGCGTCGACGAGGGTGTGCGAGAGGGTGCGGGCCGCGGTGAGCATGGGCCGGCCGTGCGGGAGTCCGTCCACGGGCACACCGGTCCAGTTGATGCCCTCGATGACGATGAGGAGACGGGGGTTGGCCTCGGTGAGGATCCGGTCGGCGGCGAGCTGGGCGGCGGCATACCAGTCATGGCCGTCGCCCAGGCCCCAGTTGGGGTCGTCCAGGACGTCGCGTCGGACCTCGTTGTACAGGTCGACGCCGACCACGCGGGGCACGGCGGCGTAGCGGCGGGCCATGAAGACCCAGTCCTCGGCCCACTGCTGAGTGGACTGCCCACTGTTCCACCGCTCGTTGCCGTCGTTCCCGCAGCACCATCGGGACGTGTTGGTGTGGTTGTTGAGGATGACCGCGAACCCGCTGTCGCTGAGCGCGCCGACGACGGCGTCGTAGATCTGCAGGGGCGTCTCTCCTCTCAGCTGGGGGTTGGCCCCCACGGCGACGTCGGGCACCGGGGTCGTACTGTGGATCATCTCGTTGGAGAACGGCAGCCGGACGGTGTTGATCCCCAGCTGGTGGAAGTCGGCGAGCAGCCGGTCCAGCGGGACGCGGTCGAGGCCGAGAGGTATGCCGTAGGAGTTCTGGCCGGCGTGATGGTTGGCGGGGTCGGTGACGCTCCCGCTGCCCGTCCACGACCCTTGAGCGCCGTCCCAGTTGGCCGCTTTCAGCCGGAAGCGGTTGCCCTGACCGTCGACTATGTAGCGGCCCTGGGTCGACAGGGGCGCGGACCAGGTCGCAGCGGAGGGCGAGCGGGCCGGTGGGGCGGCGGACGCGGTTGTCGTCTGCGCGGCTACGAGCAGGAGTCCTGCGGCTGTTGCGGCCAGACGCAGGACAGCTGGTGCGATCGACATGTGGACAGCCCTCGGTAGTTGGGGGGAGCCGGTGTGTCTCCGAGGCTGTACGGTGCCCGGTGGGACGACGAAGGTCCAGACGGCCGACGGGAGTTGGCCGTCTGGTCTTGTACTCCAAGGTCGCCTCGACCATCTCGTCCACGGACAGCAGGCGCCATCCCTGTCCATGCGTGCGGCCATGCCCTCCCACACCTGCCGCAGGGCGGTGGTGACGGCCGCCGCGCGCGGCGATCCCGTATCCGAGAAATTCCGGTTGATCCTTTCCGCCAGGATCTCGAAATCGCGACGCTCGACGTACCCGTTTCCGTCGGCGTCGTAGGCCTCGAAGAGCCTGGCCATCCGGCGGGACAGAAGCTGCTCTCGCCCTGCGGCGGATCCCGGAGGACTATGGGAGGTGAGTGGGCAAAGGTGAGCAAAGGGGGCCCGTCATGAAAACCGGAGCCTCGGACTACGACGCCTATCTGTACTCGCGCACTCCCTCCCAGGCCGAGGGCGAGCGCGACGAGCCGGCCGAGCGTGCGGGTGTGGAGCAGCACCCGGACGTCCCCAGGACGGAGCCGTCCCAGGCGGAGGGCGAGCGGACGCAGGACGCCGGAGGCGCATGATCGCCGAGTGCGGGCCGCCGCGCCGCGACTGACGCATCCGGCCGGTCGGTGTGCCCGCGCGCTGCCGGGCGAGAAAGCGTGCGCCCTGCTCAGTGCTGCCGAGTGCTCCGGAACCACTCCGGAACGCTCCCGCGTAGGCCGACGGCGTGCTGCCCAGCCGGCGCGCGAAGGCGCGCCTCAGGGTTTCGCGGCGGTTGCCCCTCAGGTCGCGGTCGAGGGGCGGACGTTCTGGTTGAGGCGGAACAGGTTCGTGGGGTCGTAGGTGTCCTTGCCCCTCACCAGCCGTTCGTGCACCGCCTCGGGGTACGAGGCGCGGACCTTGTCCTCGGCGGCGTCGCCGGTGAAGTTGACGTACATGGACCCGCGGCCGTGGCGGCCGATCTCCTCACGGGCGGAGCGGGCCCAGGCGACATGGGTGTCGAAGTCCGTCGCGTCCGGGGAGCGCGCGATCACGTTGCACAGCACGCTCGGATCGCGCTGGCTGAAGGGGGCGGTGGTGTCCAGAACAACACCAGCTGGGTTTCCGTGTCGGTAACGGCTGAATCGTGGACCGCGGGCACCAGATGAAAAGTGGACCTCACGCTGTCAGTTGATGTTGGTCATTCCCCGGTGTTGGCGGCGGGAACCCGTCCGAGGTCGCGGCCGCACATGCGGTAGCTGTCGCCCTTCAGCGAGATCACTTCCGCGTGGTGGACGAGGCGGTCGATCATCGCGGCGGCGACCGTGTCGTCGCCGAAGACCTCTCCCCAGCGACCGAAGGGCTTGTTGCTAGTCACGATCACGGAGGCGCGTTCGTAGCGGCCCGAGATGAACTGGAAGAACAGATTCGCCGCCTCGGGTTCGAAGGGGATGTAGCCGACCTCGTCGACCACGATCAGAGGGATCCGCCCGAGCCGGGTCAGTTCGTCGCTCAGGCGGCCGGCCTGGTGGGCTTCGGCGAGGCGGGCGACCCACTGGGCGGCGGTGGCGAAGGCGACCCGATGCCCGGCCTGGCAGGCCCGGATGCCCAGGCCGGTGGCGAGGTGGGTCTTGCCGGTGCCGGGCGGCCCCAGAAAGATCACGTTCTCCTTGCCAACGACGAAGTCCAGCGTCCCGAGATGGGCGATGACCTCGCGCTTGACGGACCGCTGGTGGTCGAAGTCGAAGTCCTCCAGCGACTTGCGGGAGGGGAAGCGGGCCGCCCGGATGCGGCCCTCGGCTCCGTGACTGTCGCGGGCGGCGACCTCCCGCTGCAGGCAGGCGGCCAGATACTCCTCATGACTCCAGCCCTCGTCGCGGGCTCGCTCGGCCAGACGGACGGCCGCATCCCGCAGCGCCGGAGCCTTCAACGCCTTGGTGAGATAGACGAGTTCTGAGGAGACATCCCGCCCGTTCGTGGTCTGCTTGGTGGCCATCAGGCGACTCCCTCACCAGCGGAAAGCCCGCCGTCGATGACGCCGAAGATGCGGTCGTAAGTATCCAATGGCCGCTGCTCGACCTCGAGTTGGTCGGCTGCGACCGGCCGCTTGCGCGCCTGTTCGCGGCCGGCTTTCGCGGCGGCCGCATGGGTGGGGTCGGTGATCGACTGGTGACGGGCCCAGCAGCGGGCATGCCGGGCGACCTCGGTTCCCTCGCAGAACGCCAGGACCTGGTCCAGATCGGCTTTCACCTCGATGCGTCGGCCGATCGCGAGCGGGTGGATGGAGTAGTCGCAGGTGTCGATGCGGACGTAGTGGTCGCGCGGCAGCCGCAGGCTGGATCGCCACCAGCCCGGCGGATCGACCGGCGGCAAGGTCAGCATCCGCGCCTTGTCCGTCTCGATCCGGTCGGCCGGACGGGCCTGCAGGGTGCGGTGGATGCGCCGGTTGGCCTTCGCCAGCCAGTCGGCGAGCTGGATGTTGAAGTCGGTCGGCGAGGCGAAGACGCGGCCGGGCAGGAAACTGGTCTCCAGATAGCCGTTGGCCCGCTCAACCAGGCCCTTCGCCTCCGGGTCACCGGGACGACATTGGATGATGCGGATGCCCAGAAGTCCGGCGAAGGCGGCAAAGTCCTCCGTCAGCTGAGGGCTGCCGCCCCGCCAGGAGCCGACGGCCGCCTCGTTGTCCCAGACCAGGGCCTTCGGCATGGCTCCCAGGCCGGTCAGCAGCCGCCAGTGCCCGGCGATCAGGTCGGCCGCGGCCTTGCTCGGCAGCATCCTTGCCATGATCCACCGCGAGTAGCCGGACACCATCACCAGCACCGGCGGTCAGCCCGTCTGTCCGAACCCCAGCGGGATCTCCGCGGGCGGGAACCACAGGTCGCACTGCGCCAGCTCGCCCGGCTCATAGACCGTCCGGGAGGCCGGATCCGCCGGGAGGTAGTCGAGCCTGAGCTCCCGCACCCGGTCACGCAAGACGGTCATCCCGCGCTGCCAGTCGATCCGCTCGGCCACCACGGTCGCCGGCATGTCCGGCCACACCTCGAGCAGTTCGCGGATCTTCGGCTCGACCGTGTCCACGATCGACCCCTTCGGCGCCCGCTCGTACTTCGGTGGCCGGTCACTGGCCACCGCCCGTCGCACCGTGGTCCGAGAGATCCCCAACTTCCGTGCGATCGCCCGGATCGGCATCTGCTCGGCCCGGTGCAACCGGCGGATCTCCGCCCAGTCCTCCACGCTGATCACCCATCCTCCCGGCCTGACTCAACGAGTCAGGCCGCCAAGGAGGGCCACAATTCATCCGGTGGAAGTGGTCTCACATTGACCCGTTGCCGACACTCCCGCCATCGGGGGCGCTGGAGAAGGCGGTGTATCGCAGCACCTCGGGCTGCGGCGCATTCGTCGTCATGCTCGTAGCAACGAGAGCCGGCCAGCGGCTATTTCACAGGAGCCGCCGAACCGAGGACCTGCGCGCGCGGCGGACTCTGGCCGGAATCAGTGATGGGCAGATGCGGCCCTTCGCATGCACCGGGTCTGTCTCGCTCGCTCATACAGTCGGGCGCGAAGGAGGGCCTCGGCCCTCCGGTTCCCACGGCACGAGACGCGACAATGGGCGGGCAAGGCCTGTCGGCAAGCGCTCCTCCGCGGATGACCGGTGCCACGGCCGGCTCGGGGACCGGCCACAGCACCGCTACGACCAGAACACCACCAAGATGAAGTTCCCGCCCGGGCACGCAGCTGCGCATCACCGAATCGCCGCATCGCGACGCCGCC
>NZ_JAJHNP010000042.1 GCF_020819595.1 Streptomyces barringtoniae | reverse complement strand
ATGCTGCGCCTCGGTCGCCTTCTCGCTGGGACCCGCCACCGCCCGGGCACGAATCGCGTGCAGCTCGGCGACCCGTCCGCGGGCATCGCCGTCGGCGGTCGTCGGGGCCGCCGTCGGCTGCGTCGCCTCTGTCGTCGTCATTGGACCAGCTCCACCCCGGGCCCGGCAGCAGTCCGGGCGACATCATGGTCCGCGGCCCCGGCGGGCTCGCGCTCGATGATTGAATCCCGTACCCGCCGACGGTTCCACCTGCAACTCCCCCTAACCTTCGCCGGCAACCCCTAATCGTCGCCGCGCCGCCCGAAGGAGAGGCGACCGGCGCCCGGGCCGCCGCGGGAACACAGGACGTCACAGTTTGTGAATATCCTCTTACATAACACGCCGTCGCCGTCAGGCGGATTTTCTTCATAGGGCCCAGTCGTTGCTAGAGTCACCAGCGCGGGCCTCGCGCAGAGGTTCGGAACCGACGTAACCGGCCCACCGTAAAAGCAACTGACCAGTGCTTTCCGGACATTGACGTCGACTTCGAGGCTCACGGGGAAGTGCCGGGCAGCCGCGGTCATCCGCTTCGCCCGGGTGAAGACACATGAGGTGCAAGCATTCTTACTGACGATCATTCGGACCCACCGCACACCACCCTTCGATGCCAACGAGCCCTTCTACTGATCGGTAGCGGACCAGTGCCCGGCGACATCTCTCGGGAGCTACCTCAATTCTTTGCGCGCAATTAACGGGAAGGAATTGACGATGTTGCAGGAACGGGATACGGAGACCGCGAGACTCACCCGGTTCCTCGCTGGTGAGGCGCACGGCCGGGGCCGGGTCGGCGTCGTCGCCGGCGCCGTCGGATCGGGGAAGACCGCCTTGCTGCACCGTGTGGCGGAACACGTCACGTCCCGCGGTGCGCGTCTGCTGAGCGCGGTCGGGGCCCCTGATGAACAGGCCTTTCCCTACGCGGTCGTGGAGCAGCTGATCCATGGGCTTCCGCCGGCGCCGTCGGGCCACCCGGCGGCCGCCGCGCAGGGTTCGCCACCGCAGCCGGTGGCAGCTCGGACCGAGGCGGCCCGCCACCACGCCCTCCACCCGGCGTTCCGGCAGCGGCTGGCCCGGGCGGCGTCGGCCGGGCCGGTGCTCATCGTCATCGACGACGTGCAGTTCGCGGACCCGGAGTCGCTGGCCTGCCTGACGCACACCTGGGAGCTGCTGCCTGCCGAAACGTTCTCGCTGCTGGTCGCGCTGGGCTCCCCGGAGGCCGCGATGCCCGCCGCGCTCGCGGAACTCCCGCACCGGGCCCAGGTATGCGACGTCCGGCTCGGCCCGCTGACGGTGACGGGCGTCGAGGGCCTGCTGGCCGGGACGTACGGCACGGCGCACGCCGCCCGGTTCGCGCCCGCATGGCATGCCGCGACCGGCGGCAGTCCCCTGCTGGTGCACGCGCTGCTGGACGACGCCTCGGGCCGCCCCCGCACCTCGGGCACCTCCGCGGCCCGGGACGGGGCGGCCCCCGAGACCGGTGAGATGTTCCGGCAGGCGACGCTGGCCTGTGTACACCGTCATGGTGCGGCGGGAGTGCGGGTCGCCCGGGCCGTCGCCGTGCTGGGCGGCGCCGAACGGGTGCGGCTGTTGTGCGCGTTGACCTCGCTCGAGGAGCCGGCGGTCCGCGGATGCCTGGTCTCCCTCACCCGGGCGGGCGTCCTGGACGGCACCGGCTTCCGGCACGAGGCCGCCCGACGTGCCGTGCTGCAGGACGTGCCCGCGGAGCAGGCCGGCCGGTTCCGCACGGACGCCGCGCGGTGGCTCCACGAGAACGGGGCCCCGGCGGTGGAGACGGCCCGCCAGCTGATCGCGCACGAGTCGGCCGTGCCCCACGAGGCGTGGGCGGTCGCGGTCCTGCGGGAGGCGACGCGGCAGGCGCTCGACGAGGACGACACCGCCCTCGCCACGCAGTGCCTGCAGGCAGCCGAACGCTGCAGCACCGACGAGCAGGAGCGGCTCACGATCCAGGCGGACCTGGCCCAGCTCATCTGGCGGCTCAAGCCCTCGGCGTCCGGCCCCTGGATGCAGTCGCTGACCGAGCCGGCCCGGGCCGGCCTGCTGGCGCCCGCCCAGACGCTGCGCCTCGCGGTGGGGCTGCTGTGGAACGGGCGCACGGACGACGCCGCGGCACTGATCCGCCAGGTCGACGAGGCGATGTCGGGCAGGCCCGACCCGGTCCTGGACACCCAGGTGCGGACCGTCCAGATGATGCTGGCCACCACTTATCCCGACGCCCTCGGGGCGATCCGGGAGTTGTTGCAACGGCTGGACGGCGCACGGCGTTCGCCGGCGGACACGGCCGGCAGCGACTCACTGCGGTCGTTCCGCCTGCTGCACGCCGCGCTCTACCAGGAGTGGGACGAGTCCGCGACCGCCGAGGCGGACCGGCTCCTCGAGGCGAACCAGCCGACGGAGCAGGGATTCGACCAGGTGCGGGTGGCACTGCTGGCGCTGGTGTACGCCGACCGGCTGGAGCAGGCCACGCGATGGTGCGAGCGGTTCCTGGCCGGGGCGGAGGGCCGGGCCTTCCCGGGCTGGCAGACGGCGCTCAACGCGATGCGCGGTCAGATCTCCTTGCGCCAGGGCCGGTTGAGCGAGGCGGCCGAGCTGGTCGAGTGCGCGCTGGAGCAGCTGCCGGCCCACGCATGGGGGGTGGCCGTCGGCATGCCGCTGGGCACACTGGTGGAGGCCAGGACCGCGATGGGCCACCACAACCGCGCGGCCGAGCTGCTCGAGACGCCGATGGCGTCGACCATGTTCGCCACCCGGTACGGGGTGCACTACCTGTACGCGCGCGGCCGCCACCAGCTGGCCACCGGCCGCCACGACGCCGCCCTCGCCGACTTCCTGGCCTGTGGCGAGCGGATGACCGCCTGGCGGATGGACACCGCCTCCCTCGCGCCCTGGCGGCTGGGCGCGGCCGAGACCTGGCTGGCCCTGGGCGACCGCACCAAGGCCGCCGCCCTGGCCAAGGAGCAGCTGGACCGGCCCGGACAGCCGGCCGCCCGCGGCCCGGCGCTGCGGATCCTGGCCGCCACCCGGCCGCCCTGGGAGCGCATCGGGCTGCTCGGCCGGGCTCTGACCGCGCTGCGGGAGTCCGGGGACCGCTACGAGACCGCTCGCGCCCTCGCCGATCTGGGGCAGGCGCACCGGCGGGTCGGCAATACCGCGCAGGGCAGGCAACTGGCCCGCAAGGCAAGGGAGTCGGCCGACTCGTGCGGCGCCGAGGAGCTGAGCCGCTCCCTGCAGCCGGAGCCGGGTCGCGGCGCCGCGCCGGAGACCGGGCGGGACGGCGCGGACGCGGTGCGGCCGGACGCCGCGGCGCTGGCCTCCCTGACCGACGCCGAGCGGCGGGTCGCGGCGCTGGCCGTCTACGGCCACACCAACCGGGAGATCGCCGCGAAGCTGTTCATCACGGTCAGCACGGTCGAACAGCACCTCACCCGGGTCTACCGCAAGATGAACATCAGTCACCGACAGGACCTCCCGGTCAGTTTGGACAGCGATGTCGCACACAGCGCATGACATACCGGCGCAGCCCGCCGGCCCGGCGGGATCCGGCGGGCAGTTGCTCGCCGTGAGCGATCTGCACATCGGCATGGCGGACAACCGGCCCATCACCGAGTCGCTGCGGCCGGGCTCGGACGGCGACTGGCTCCTGGTCGCCGGAGACGTGGGCGAGCTGACCACGGACATCGAGTGGGCGCTGCGGCTGCTGTCGCAGCGGTTCGCGAAGGTGGTGTGGGCGCCCGGCAACCACGAGCTGTGGACACCGCGCGAGGACCCCGTCCAGCTGCGCGGCGAGCGGCGGTACCGGTACCTGGTGGAGATGTGCCGGGGCCTCGGCGTGGTCACCCCGGAGGACCCGTACCCGGTGTGGGAAGGGGAGGACGGGCCGGTCGCGGTGGCCCCGCTGTTCGTGCTCTACGACTACTCCTTCCGGGCGCCGGGCGCCGCCACCAAGGCGGAGTCGCTGGCCCGGGCGCACGCCACGGGGGTGGTGTGCAGCGACGAGTACCTGCTGCATCCGGACCCCTACCCCACCCGGGAGGCGTGGTGCGCCGCCCGGGTCGAGGCCACCGAACGGCGGCTCGCGGCGCACGATCCGTCCGTGCCGCTGGTGCTGGTCAATCACTACCCGCTGCTGCGCGAGCCCACCGAGGTGCTGTGGTACCCGGAGTTCGCCCAGTGGTGCGGCACCGTGCGGACGGCGGACTGGCACCGCAGGTTCCGCACCGCGGCGGTGGTCTACGGCCATCTGCACATCCCCCGGACGACCTGGCACGACGGGGTGCGGCACGAGGAGGTCTCGGTCGGCTATCCGCGTGAGTGGCGGCGCCGGGGGCATCCGCGGGGGCTGCTGCGGCGGATCCTGCCGCATCCTCCCGCCCCCGCCGGAAGCGGCGCGGACGGCGTCCGGCAGCGGGAGAGCGTGTGATCGGCGAGCTGATGCCGGGGACGGTCGTGTGCGCCGAGGCGTTCGAGGACCGGGAAGAGGAGGCGCTGTTCCCCGAGGAGCGCCGGGTGCTGGGGCACGCGGTCGAACGCAGGCGCCGGGAGTTCGCCACCGTACGGGCGTGCGCCCGGCAGGCGCTGGCCGGTCTGGGGCTGCCCCCGGCGCCGGTGCTGCCCGGGGTGCGCAACACTCCGCAGTGGCCCGCCGGGGTGGTGGGCAGCATGACGCACTGCGACGGCTACCGTGCCGCCGCGCTGGCCCGGGCGTCGGACGTGACCGCCGTCGGCATCGACGCGGAGCCCGACGGGCCGCTGCGGCAAGGGGTGCTGGAGTCCATCGCGCTGCCCCGGGAACTGGCCTGGGCGCGGACTGCGTCGCCGGTCCCTGTGCACCGGGACCGGCTGCTGTTCAGCGCCAAGGAGTGCGTGTACAAGGCGTGGTTCCCGATGATGCGCAGCGAACTGGACTTCGACGACGCGGAGATCACCTTCTCCGGGACCGCGGGGGCGGGGCCGGAACAGGGCGCTCACGGTGCCTTCCACGCGCGGATCCTGCGCCCGGCACGCAACGCCGCGGGGCAACATGTGGGGGCCTTCTCGGGACGCTGGGCGGCCCGGCGCGGGCTGCTGGTCACGGCGATCGTGCTGGCGGCCGCGTCCTGAGGTCGCCGCGCCGGCCCCGGAGAGGGCGGCCCGGGGTCGGTAGGGGTTGTCCGCCCGGAACGGCCCTCCCTAGCGTGAGAGCGCCGGGGCGATCTGCGATTCCGCGGCCCCGTTGCCGACACGGCCGAGAGGTTTTTCCACCATGTCGACTGCCGGCCCCTCCCCGACCACCATGCTGGTGCCGGACTTCCCCTTCTCCTACGACCACTGGCTGAGCCATCCGGCCGGGCTGGGTGTGCTCCCCGAAGCACTGCGGGGCACCGAAGTCGCCGTCGTCGGAGGTGGCATGGCCGGGATGACGGCGGCGTACGAGCTGATGCGGCTCGGGCTGCGGCCCGTGGTGTACGAGACCGGGCAACTGGGCGGCAGGATGCGTTCGGTGCCCTTCCCGGAGGATCCGCGGTACGTGGCCGAGATGGGGGCCATGCGCTTCCCGCTGTCGGCCCGGTCGCTGTTCCACTACGTCGGCATGCTCGGTCTCGCCACCCGTCCCTTCCCCAACCCGCTGGCCGCGTGCACCCCCAGCACCGTCGTCGATCTGGGCGGCAGCCGGCACCTGGTGCGGTCCGCGGACGAACTGCCCGGGCTCTACCAGGAGGTGGCCGAGTCCTGGGCCAAGGCGCTGCAGGAGCGCGCCGAGTTGTCCACCGTGCGGGACGCCATCCAGCGGCGGGACACCGAGACCCTGAAAGCCGTGTGGAACCGGCTGGTCACCGAATTCGACGACCAGTCCTTCTACGGCTTCCTCGCCACGACCCCGGCCTTCCGGTCGTTCCGGTACCGGGAGACGTTCGGCCAGGTCGGGTTCGGCACGGGCGGCTGGGACACGGACTTCCCCAACTCCTTCCTGGAGATCCTCCGCGTGGTGTTCACCGAGGCGGACGACAACCAGGTGCTGATCGACGGTGGCGCCCAGCAGGTGCCGCTGGGCCTGTGGCAGCACGTCCCCGCCGATCCGGTGCACTGGCCGGCGGGAACGTCCCTGGCGGCCCTGCACGGCGGGGCGCCGCGCCCGGGAGCGGTCGGGCTGAGGCGCACCGCGGGCGGCATAGCGGTACGGGACGCCGGCCAGGAGGAGCGCGAGTACCCGGCGGTCGTGTACACCCCGCACGTGTGGACGCTGCTGCACCGCGTCGACTGCGACCCGGCGCTGCTGCCTGCCGCGCACTGGACGGCGGTCGAGCGCACCCACTACATGGGGGCGTCGAAGCTGTTCGTGCTGGTGGACCGCCCGTTCTGGCGGGACGTCGACCCGGTGACCGGGCAGCACGTGATGAGCATGACGCTCACCGACCGGCTGCCGCGCGGTGTCTACCTGTTCGAGGAGGGGCCCGACCGGCCGGCCGTGATGTGCCTGTCGTACACCTGGAACGACGACTCGCTGAAGGTCGCCACCCTCTCCGCCGAGGAGCGGCTGCGGGCGCTGCTGGCGCGGCTGTCGGAGATCTACCCGGACACCGACATCCGTTCGCACATCATCAGCGAGCCGATCACCGTCACCTGGGAGACCGAACCCCACTTCATGGGGGCGTTCAAGTCCAACCTGCCGGGCCAGTACCGCTACCAGCGGCGGCTGTTCACCCAGTTCGTGCAGGAGGGCATGACCCCCGCGCAGCGCGGGTTCTTCCTGTGCGGGGACGACGTCTCGTGGACGGCCGGCTTCGCCGAGGGTGCGGTGACCACGGCGCTCAACGCCGTGTGGGGAGTCCTGCACCACCTGGGCGGTGCCGCACACCCCGCCAACCCGGGGCCGGGTGACCTCTTCGAGGCGCTCGCTCCCGTGGAACTGCCGTACGCCTGAGGCGATGGTGCGGCCGGCCGGTGCCGATCAGCCCGGCCGGCCGTGCCGCGATCGACGAGCGCGCCGGGAACCCGCCGACGCCGCCGGCCACACGGCCGGCGGCGCATCCGCGTCTCACGGCACTGCGGGACGCCGACGGGGCGAGGACGCCCTCGCGCTCTCCGGCGGCGAAGACGTCCTCGCACTCGCCGGCCTCGCCGGCGCTCTCATCCGCTGCCGGCGCACCGCCGGCCGGGACGGACGGTGCCCTACTGCTGAGCGAGCTCGGCCAGGCGGTGCTTGTCGGGCTTGCCGTTGCGGTTGAGCGGGAAGCTGTCGAGGACCAGGACGCGGTTGGGCTGCTCGAAGGCGGGCAGCAGGCCTGCCAGCACCTCGCGCCAGTGTGCGGCGTCCCGCCCCTGCTCGTCCTCCACGAAGAACACCAGCTGGGTACCGCGCCGTTCGTCCGGCAGCGGAACGATCCGCACCGGGCAGTCGGCGGCTTCCGCCTTCCGTTCGATCACCTCGGGATAGAGGGTGTAGCCGTTGCGGTGCACGGCGAGCTTGCGGCCCAGGACGAACAGGTTGCGGTGCTCGTCGAGGTAGCCGAGGTCGCCGGTCGCCTGCCAGCCGGACGGCACGCGGGCCACGGTTCCGTCCTCGTCCAGATGGCCCTCCAGGCCGTCGGGGGTGTCGACCTCGATCTCCCCCGGCTCGCCCGCGGCCCGCGGGAGCCCCGCCTCGTCGACGATCCGCACCTCGATGCCGTCCATGGCCCGGCCGCAGGCAATCGGGTTGTCCAGGGTGGCGAAGGCGATATTGCCGAGTTCGGTGCTTCCGTAGCTGTCCAGCAGCGGCAGGCCGAACTCGGCCTGGTAGCGCGCCACCAGCGGAGCGTCCAGCGGGGCGGCGCCGACGCAGAACATCCGCACCGACTCCAGGTGGGTGCGCAGTGCCGGCTTGCGGGTGACCAGGTTGAGCATGCTGCGGTAGCTCGACGGTGTGGCGTCGATGACGGTGGTACCGGTCTGCCCGGCCATCCGCAGCGCGTGGTCGAGGCGCCGGTAGGGGGCGATCACCAGTGAGCAGCGGGTCAGCCAGGCGATCAGGACCATCGACAGTCCGTACTGGTGCGCGAAGGGCAGCAGCGGCAGCAGTACGTCGTCGGGGCGGTGACCCACCTGTGCGGCGTTGCGTTCCAGGTTGCGCAGGAACTTCGCGCCGTTCTTGACGACACCCTTGGGGGAGCCGGTGGAGCCGGACGTCCACATGATGAGTCCGTCGGGCAGCCGGCCCCAGGTGTCGAAGTCGAGGCTGTGCTCCGTGCCGGTGAGGCCGGCGGAGGGCACCAGCAGCTCGTAGAGATGCACCGGGTCGGCCTCGCGGTCGACGGGCGCGTCGTCGTCCACGAAGACGACCTTCGCACCGGTCCGCAGGGCGATGCGGCGGGTTTCCTCGGCGCGCTCCTGCTGGTCGACCAGCACGATGGAGGCGCCGACGTGCATCAGGGCGAACAGCACCGACAGGTAGGCGGTGGAGTTCCCCGCCTTCAGCATGACCCGGTCTCCGGGGCCGACGCCGCGGTCCCGGATCACGCTGGCGACGCGCAGCGCGTCCTGCTCGAAGGCGTCGAGGGTCTGCACCGAGTCGGCACCGAATATTTTCGCTGTCATCGTAGGCTCCCTGTCCTACTCGGCGTCCATGGTCCTTGCGTTGCGCGGGTGGTGGGTCGGGTCGAGCAGCCGCAGCTCTCCCCCGGGTCCCGGCGGTTCCGGCGGGTCGAAGGGCGAGAGGGACATGAGTTGGTCGTGCACGATGTTGACGACCTCGCGTTTGTGCGAATCCAGGCAGCCGCGCGCCCCGGAGAGCGTCTCCAGGTCGAAGCGGCCGCTGGTGCAGCGCCGCCAGGCGCGGACCCCCGCCGGGGTGAGACCGGGGTCGCGGCCGGCGGCCAGTGCCACGATGCGGCAGCGGAGCGTCGGGGGGCCGAGCGGTGCGTGCACGCACGGCGCGTTGCTGCCGGAGACGAACAGGGTCTGCAGCAGTGCGGCGGTCTCCCGCTCCAGCCGTTCGGCCACCCGGTAGGCGAGCCGGGCACCCGCGCGGTGCCCGAAGAACGCGAGCCGGGAGCCCGTGAAGCCGGCGAGTGTCTCGAATATCCTGGAGGCCAGTTCCTCGGAGTCGCAGACGGGTTCGGGCCTGTGGTCGCCCAGGTCGCCCGAGTCGCCGGGGTACTGGATCAGCAGCACCTCGACGGTGGGCAGCAGCAGTTCCGCCAGTCCGAGGTAGCGCCCGGTGGAATGCGTGTGGCCCGGAAAGCAGATGAGTCGGAAACTGCTCGGGGTCTCCGGTTGCAGAATCCTGATGAGCCCGATGTCGTCGGGGGTCTTGTCGTGGGTCATGGAGTCGGCAGCCCCTGCCTGAGCGGGGTCCACACCTTGTGGTTGTTGCGGTACCACTCGACCGTCTCGATGATCCCGAGGGCGAAGTCGACCATCGGCCGGTAGCCGAGGTCGTCACGGATCCTCGACCAGTCGACGCAGTAGCGGCGGTCGTGTCCCTTGCGGTCGGCGACCGGCTCCACGCGGTCCCAGTCCGCGCCGCACGCCTTCAGCAGGATCTCGGTGAGCTGACGATTGGTCAGTTGCATGCCGCCGCCGATGTTGTAGACCGCACCGGGGGTGCCTCGGGTGAGCACCGCGAGGAGGGCACGGCAGTGGTCGTCGACGTGCAGCCAGTCGCGCACGTTCTCGCCGTCGCCGTACAGCGGGACCGTGCCGCCGCCGAGCAGGCGGGAGACGAAGAGCGGGATCACCTTCTCCGGGTACTGGTAGGGGCCGTAGTTGTTGGAGCAGCGGGTCACCCGCACGTCGAGGCCGTGGGTACGGTGGTGGGCGAGGGCCAGCAGGTCGCTGGACGCCTTGGACGCGGCGTAGGGGGAGCTGGGCCGCAGGGGATCGTCCTCGCGGGAGGCGCCGGTGGGCACCGAGCCGTAGACCTCGTCGGTCGACACGTGCACGAACGGTCCGACGCCGTGCCGCAGTGCGGCCTCCAGCAGCACCGAGGTGCCCAGCACGTTGGTGGTCACGAAGTTCCCGGCCGCCACGATGGAGCGGTCGACGTGCGACTCGGCGGCCAGGTGGACGACGGCGTCGTGGTCCGGCATCACCCGGTTCACCAGCTCCGCGTCGGTGATGTCACCGTGGACGAACGCGAAACCGGGTTCGTCCGCCACCGGTGCGAGGTTCTCCCGGCGGCCCGCGTAGGTGAGTTTGTCGAGGGCGGTGACATGCACGTCGTCACCGAGCGGTCTGCCGGCCCCGAGGATCGTACGGACCAGGTGGGAGCCGATGAAGCCGGCGGCGCCGGTGATCAGAAGTCTCATGAACGGATCTGCACTTTGCTGTGGTCGCCGAGGATCAGGCGGTGGGCTTGGGGGACGCGCGGCGCGGGGGTGACCTGGACGTGCCGTCCGATCATGGACGCCTCGATGCGGCGTACGCCGTCGATGCCGGCGCCGGTCAGGACGATGGAGTACTCGATCTCGCTGTCCGCGATGGTGCAGTGGTCGGCGACCGAGGTGAACGGGCCGATGTAGGAGTCCTCGACGCGGCTGCCCCGTCCGATGACCGCCGGTCCCACGATCCGGGACCGCGTCACTGTGGCGCCGGCTTCCACGACCACCCTGCCGACGAGCTCGCTGGCCTCGTCGACCGTGCCGTCGCAACGCGGGTCCAGCCGGTCCAGGACCGAACGGTTGACCTCCAGCATGTCGGCCGCGTTGCCGGTGTCCTTCCAGTAGCCGGTGACCACCGAGGAGCGGACGTCGGTGCCGTGGTCGATGAGCCACTGGATGGCGTCGGTGATCTCCAGTTCGCCGCGCGCGGAGGGCCGGATCGCGGCGACCGCGTCGTGGATGGCGGGGGTGAAGAAGTACACCCCGACCAGAGCCAGGTCGCTCTTGGGGAACCGCGGCTTCTCCTCGAGCCGGATGACGCGGCCGGCGTCGTCCAGTTCGGCCACGCCGAAGGCCGACGGGTCACCGACCCGGGTGAGCATGATCTGCGCGTCCGGTCCCTCCTGCCGGAAGTCGGCCAGTTGCGCGCGGATACCGCCGACCAGGAAGTTGTCCCCCAGGTACATCACGAAGTCGTCGTCGCCGAGCCAGTCGCGGGCGGTGCGCACGGCGTGCGCCAGGCCCAGCGGGCGGTCCTGCGGGATGTAGGTGGCGCGGATGCCGAAGGTCGTGCCGTCGCCGACCGCGCCGCGGATCTCCTGCGCGGTGTCGCCGACGATGATGCCGACGTCCGTGATGCCGGCCTCCGCGATGCCCTCCAGCACGTAGAAGAGGATCGGTTTGTTGGCGACCGGGACGAGTTGTTTCGCCGAGGTGTGGGTCAGGGGCCGCAGGCGGGTGCCGGACCCCCCAGCCAGGACGAGCGCCTTCACTCAGGCCTCCAGGACGGTTGCGGGCGCCGCGGGGCGCGGCGGGAGGGAGCGCAGGTGGCGTCGGCACTCCTCGTACGAGGGCAGCAGGCCGGCCGCCTCCAGCTGGGCGAGCCCGGGTGCGGCGGCGTCCTTCTCGGAGAGCACCGCCGGGACGTGCGGCCACTGGATCCCGAGGTCCTCGTCGAGCGGGTGGACGCCGTGCTCGCGGCTCGGCTGGTAACCGGTGGAGCACAGGTAGACCACGGTGGCGTCGTCGGTGAGCGCCTGGAACGCGTGGCCGAGGCCCTCGGAGAGGAACACGGCGTCGCGGTCGCGGTCGTCCAGTTCGACGGCCTCCCACCGGCCGAAGGTCGGTGAGCCGGTACGCAGGTCCACCACCACGTCGCGCACCGCGCCGCGTACGCAGGTGACGTATTTGGCCTGGCCGGGCGGAACATCGGCGTAGTGCACCCCGCGCAGCACGCCGCGACGGGAGACCGAGCAGTTGGCCTGTGCCGGGTCGAGGTCGCGGCCGGTGGCCTCGCGGAACAGGTCGCCGCGGAACCACTCGAGGAAGGTGCCGCGCGGGTCGCCGAACCGGCGCGGGCGGTACCGCCAGGCACCTTCGATGGACAGGGGTTCCATGGTCAGCCGACCTCCGTCGCCACGGCACCGGCGTGCTGTGCCGGTGTTCCGCTCTGTGTGATCGCCTCGTGGAGCGCCGCCCGCCAGGGGCGCGGGGCGGGCAGGCCGGCCTCGGCCCACCGGTCGTGGCCGAGCACGCTCCAGGCCGGCCGCCGTGCGGCGCGCACCAGTTGGTCGCTGCCGATCGGCCGTACCCGCAGCGGGTCGGCGCCCAGCAGCCGGAAGACCTCCTGCGCCAGTTCGTGCCAGGTGGTCCGCCCGGCGCCGGTGGCGTGGAATACACCGCACGTACGGTCCCGGGGCAGCGAGCCGAGGGCGACCAGGGCTTCGGCGACGTCGGGCGCCCAACTGGGCTGACCGTGCTGGTCGTCGACCACGTTCACGGTCCGGTCCGGCTCGGCCGCGAACCGGGTCATGGTGCCCACGAAGCCGGTGAGCGGGAGGCCTCCGGCCGGGGCGCCCCCGTCGGCGGCCGGTCCGTACAGCCAGGAGGTGCGCACGACGGTGGCCTGCGGGAGCTCCGCCAGCACGGCGCGCTCACCCGCCAGCTTGGTACGCCCGTAGGCGGTAAGGGGCTTCGGGGGCGCGTCCTCCGCGTACGGCGTGCCCCGGTGCTCGACGTCGCCGCCGAACACGTAGTCGGTGGAGACGTGCAGCAGCCGGGCAGCGGAGTCGGCGCAGGCCCTGGCGAGGTTGCGCGGGCCCATGGCATTGACGCGGGCGGCGGCGCCCTCGTCGCGCTCCGCGGCGTCGACGTCCGTCCACGCGGCGCAGTTGACGACCGTGTGCGGACGATGTGCGGCGACGGCTTCCACGACGGCGCGCCGGTCCGTGATGTCCAGGTCACCGTGTCCCAGCGCCACCGTCTCGGCGCCCGTCGTCTCCAGCAGCGCCCGCACCGCGCGTCCCAGCGTGCCGCCCGCGCCCACCAGCAGCCACCCGAATCCGGCCGGCGACCGCGCTGATATGTGCGAAGAATCCTTCGAGGCGATCACACGGCGATGCTACGGGTTATTCGGGTATTCCCATACCCGCCTTTTCCCCCTACGCACCCCTAACCCCGCACGCTCACCCCTGACTTGGGGCCCGTGCGGGCCACGGGAAAAGAAACCGTGCTACACATGGCGGGCACCTTTGTCACGTTCCTTTCCGTCGGCGCACACATCGCGCAGCCAGGCCGCACGCGACCCTCGCGGCAGAACGCCGGTGCGGCGGTGTCGCGTCCAGCTTGATTCACAGGTTTCATGAATACAACACGTGCCGCGGATTCCGCCGTCCTCGTCGACGGACTGGTCAAAAAATATCCCGACCGAGAACAATTCGCCGTCGAAGACCTCAGCTTCAGCGTGAACCACGGGGAAGTCTTCGGCTTCCTCGGTCCGAACGGAGCGGGGAAGACCACCACGATCGGCATTCTCACCACCCGGGTGGCCCCCACCGCGGGGCGCGCCTTCGTGATGGGCGTCGACGTGGTGGCCAAGCCCGCGCTGGCCCGCCAGTCGTTCGCCGTCGTACCGCAACGCAACAACCTGGACCGCTCACTGACCATCCGGCAGAACCTCGTCTTCCACGCCGGATACCACGGGCTCCCCCGCTCCGAACGCAACCGGCTGGCGGACGAGAGCCTGGAGTTCGTCGGGCTGACCGACCACGGCCAGGCGCGCGCCGACGAGGTGTCCGGCGGCCAGGCCCAGCGCGTGATGATCGCCCGGGCGCTGATGCACCGGCCACGGGTGCTCTTCCTCGACGAGCCCGCCACCGGCCTGGACCCCCAGTCGCAGTTGTTCGTGCACGACCGGGTGGCCGAACTCAGCGGCCGGGGCGTCACCGTGGTCATCACCACCCACAACATGGACGAGGCCGAGAAGCTGTGCGACCGGGTGGGCATCGTCGACCACGGCAAGCTCCTCGCCCTCGACACCCCGCAGGCCCTGATGAAGACGCTCAGCAACACCTCGGTCTCCGTCACGGTGGCACCGCCGCCGACCGGGGCCGAGGAGGTCCTGGCGCGCCTGAAGCGGATCGAGTCCGTGGCGGGCGTCGAGGTCCTGCACCAGGACGGGGACGACGAACTCGACCTCGACCTCGACTTCCGTCCGAAGGACGTACGGCTGAAGGTCTACAGCGACGCCGCTTCCTCGACGATCCTCCCGACCGTGATCCGCGCCCTCGCCGAAGCCGGCTGCGAGGTCAAGGACATGAGCGTCGGCAACTCCACCCTCGAAGACGTCTTCGTCGAGCTGACCGGCAGGGAGCTGCGATGACCACCGCCGCCACGTCCGCGCCCACCGACGACACCGCCCCCGAGGCGGACGACACCGCGGCCGCCGCCGAGCCCCAGCCACAGCCGACCCCCCGCGGTGGCCGGCACCGGCGCCGGGCCACCCGCTGGCGGACCTTCTGGTTCATCCTGTGGCGGGACATCTTCGTCACCGGCCGCGAGATCGCGCCGTTCCTCGGCCAGGTCCTCGTGGAGCCGTTCTTCATCCTCTTCGTCTTCGGCAAGGTGCTCGGCAACCTCGGCTACACCACTCCGGGCTTCGAACAGGTGCTGCTGCCGGGCGTCGTCGCGCTCAACAGCTTCCTGGTGAGCCTGCAGAACACCGCCCTGCCGCTGGCCATCGACTTCTCCTACACCAAGGAGATCGAGGACCGGCTGCTGGCGCCGATCCCCGTGGTGCTGGTCGCGATCGAGAAGGTGCTGTTCGGTGCCATCCGCGGGCTGATCGGCTCGCTGGTGATGATTCCGATCGGCCTGCTCCTCCTCGACCACGTCTCCTGGCCGCTGCACACCCTGCCGGCCACCCTGGGCATCTTGACGCTGGGCGGTCTCGTCGGCGGCACGGTGGGTCTGACGCTGGGCACGCTGGCCCCGGCGCGGCACATCAGCATCGTCTTCGCCATGACGCTCACGCCGATCATGTTCACCGGCGCCACCCAGTTCCCCTGGGCGAGCCTGTCCCACATCCGCTGGTTCCAGATCCTGTGCACCCTCAACCCGCTGACCTACGTCAGCGAGGCGATGCGCGGCCTGCTGCTGCCGGCCGGCGGACCGCACTCGATTCCGCTGCCCATCTGCATAGGCGCCATCGCCGCGGGATGCCTGGTCTACGGATTCATCGGAATCCGCGGTTTCCACCGCCGCGCACAGGACTAGGCCCGTGCACCCGGCGGGAACCGACGGAATTCAGCACCACCCCCTAGCAGCAAAGGGCGTTCACCCGACCATGACGACGACATCCACGGCGTCCCGCACCGCGATCGTGTTTCCCGGAATGGGACCTTCCCGGTTCGCGGAAGTGGGGAAGTTCCTGCTCCTGGACCCCTTCGCGCGGGCCCGTCTCGCCGAGGCCGACCAGGCTCTCGGCACCTCGGTCTTCGACAACTTCAGGGAACAGACGGAGGACTATTCCGAATTCAGCCAGGTGGCCTTTCTGGTCAACTCCATGGCTCTGGCCGACCGCGCCGAGGAGACCCTCGGTGTCGTGCCGGACATCTGCGTGGGCCCGAGCTTCGGGCAGAAGGCGGCGGCGGCCTACGTCGGCTCGCTGCCGTTCGCGGAGGTGGTCCGGCTCACGGCGGAACTCGCCCGGCTCGAGGAGGACTTCTTCGGCCGGGAGTACACCGACGTGGTCACCCACTCCTTCGTCCGCACCCCGGAGGAGCGCCTCGCCGAGATCCTGGCCGACTTCGACGAGCGCGGCGTGTGGTACGAGTTCTCCGGCCACCTCGACCGCGGCTTCACGATGCTCTCGCTGCGGGAGAACGAGCTGGAGGAGTTGAAGGAGCGGATCAGCAAGGCGGGCGGCTACTCGATGTACAGCATGCGCCCGCCGGTGCACGCCCCGGCCTTCGCCGCCCTGCGCCGCCGGGCCGAGGAGGAGGTCTTCTCCCGCTACGCGTTCGCCGATCCGAAGCTGCCCGTGGTGACCGACCAGGACGGCACGGTGATCAACTCGGCGGACGAGCTGCGCACCATGATGCTGGACACCTTCGACCGTCCCGTCAACTGGCCGGCCGTCGTGGCCGCGTTGAAGGACGCGGGTGTGTCCAAGGTGTGCGTGACCGGTCCGGACAACCTCTTCCACCGCCTGGACTGCACCAAGGACAACTTCGAGGTCGAGGCCGTGGGCCTGCCGAAGCGCTCGCGCCCCCGCAGGTCCTCGTGATCTGACGAACCCGACGTCCGGAGCACTCCGGCACCGAAAACCCAAGGGCCGGCCCCGCCTCTCGGCGGGGCCGGCCCTCGGCCGTGCGGGGGGGCGCGCCGCTACCGCAGCCGCGAGACCCAGTCGTCCACCGCTCCTGCCGTGGCGTCGGCGTGCTGCTCCATCATCGTGAAGTGGTTGCCCGGTGCGTCCACGGCGGTGTGCTCCAGCTCCCAGTACGACCGCCAGTCCCCGTCCCTGGTCCAGTCGAAGAGCCGCTCCCCGGCCCGGACGAGCAGCGTGGGGGCGCCGATGGGCCGCGGTTTCCAGCCGCCGAACAACCGGAAGTAGGCGCCCATGGCCAGCAGCCGGGTGTCGTCGACCGGCACGTAGCTCTCCTGCCGCTCGTTCATGCCCGAGGACAGCCCCGGCTGGATGCCGACGATGGCGTCGTCGTCGTGCGAGTAGATGTCGATCAGCACCACCGCACGCGGTGCGGTCCCGGCGCTCTCCAGCCGCTCGGCGACCGCGTGCGCGAGCATGCCGCCGGAGGAGTGGCCGAGCAGCACGAACGGCCTGCCGTCGGCCTGCCGCAACACCGCCTCGGCCTGCGCCTCGATCACCGCCTCCGGACCGGCCGGTACCTGCTCCCCGGTGAGGAAGCCGGGCGCGGCCAGCGCCCACACGTCACGCCGGCCCCGGAAGGCGGCGGCGAACCGGGCGTACTGATGCGGCCCGGAGATCGACAGGATGGAGGAGAAGCACACCAGCGCCGGCTGCCGGTCACCGGTGGCGAGCCGCACCAGCCGCGGCGGGGTCCGCAGTTCGGCGGCGGAGGCGAACGACGGCCGGAACCGCGAGGCCTCCATCAGCAGGCCCATGAACTCGCCGGACGCGTCGAGTTCGGCGGCGCGCCGCAGCATCTGCCCGAACATTCCGCCGCTCGCCCCACCGTCCGGCGCCGGGTCCGCACCAGCGGGCCCGCCTTCGCGGGATGCCTCCTCACCGGGCGCCCCGGCGCCGGACGTCCGGGCGGCCAGTTCGGCGCGCAGATGCCGGGCGACGAGTTGCGGGGTGGGGTGGTCGAACAGCAGGGTGGGCGCCAGCCGCAGTCCTGTCGCCGCGACCAGGTGATTGCGCAGTTCCACGGCGGTCAGCGAGTCGACGCCCAGTTCCAGGAACTCGCGTGTCTCACCCACTTCCCCGGGATCGGCGAATCCCAGCACGGCTGCCGCCTGAGCGCGCACCACATCGAGCAGCGTCCGCTCCTGCTCCCCCGCCGTCAGCGCGGCCAGCCGCCGGACGAGGTCCGCCGCGCCCGCCACCGCGGCCTGGGCGGTCCGCGCGGTACGGCGGGGCACCGCCCGCACCAAGCCGCGCAGCAGCGCGGGCAGTACGCCGGCCGCCGCCTGGGACCGCAGGGGCTCGGTGTCGAGGCGCACCGCCACCAGCATGGCGTGTGCGGAGTCGGCGCCGACCCGGCAGGCGGTGTCGAACAGGGCCAGGCCCTGCGCGGAGGACAGCGGCAGCAGGCCGGACCTGGCCATCCGCCGCAGGTCCGCCTCCGCCAGCTCCCCGGTCATGGCACTGCGCTGCTCCCACAGCCCCCAGGCGACCGACACCGCCGGCAGGCCCTCGGCCCGGCGGTGCTCGGCGAGCGCGTCCAGGAAGGCGTTGGCGGCCGCGTAGTTGGCCTGACCCGGCGTGCCGAAGGTACCGGCGGCCGAGGAGAACAGGACGAACGCCGACAGGCCGAGGTCCCGGGTCGCCTCGTGGAGATTCAGGGCCGCGTCGGTCTTCGGCCGGAACACGGTGTCGATCCGGTCCGGCGTGAGCGACGGTACGAGCCCGTCGTCCAGCACGCCCGCGGTGTGGACGACGGCGGTCAGCGGATGGTCCTGGGGCACCTCGGCGAGCAGGGCCCGCAGCGCGTCCCGGTCGGCCACGTCGCAGGCGGCGACGCGCACACTCGCTCCGCGCCCGGTGAGCTCCGCGACCAGCTCGGCCGCGCCGTCGGCGCGCATCCCGCGCCGGCTGGTGAGCAGCAAGTGCCGGACGCCCCGCTCCGCCACCAGATGCCGGGCGACGAGGCCGCCGAGCGCCCCCGTTCCGCCGGTGACGAGCACGGTTCCGTCCGGGTCGAGGACGGCCGTGGCGTCACCCTCGGCCTCGGTCACCGGGACCCTGGCCAGCCGGGGGGCGTACAGGGCTCCTTCCCGGACGGCCAGTTGGTTCTCGCCGCCGGCCACCGCGCCGGGCAGGGTCCGGTAGGAGAGGTCGTGCTCGTCGACGTCCAGCAGCAGGAAGCGGTCCGGGTTCTCCGTCTGAGCCGAACGCAGCAGGCCCCACAGCGACGCCTGGGTCAGGTCACCGACCGTGTCGCCCGCCGACGCGGCGACGGCGCCACGGGTGACGAACGCGAGCCGCGCACCGTCGAACACCTCCTCGGCGAGCCAGGACTGCACCAGCTCCAGGGTCTCGTGGGCCGCCTGCCGCACACCGTCGGCGAGGTCGTCGGCGGCCTGCGGAGCCCGGGGTACCAGGACCAGGTCGGGCAGGGGCTTGCCCGCCGCCACGACCCCCGCGAGCGCCGCGAGGTCGGCGTACGCGTCGACGGACACCCCCGCCGCCTCCAGCGCGGCACCCAGCTTGAGGTGGTCGGCGCCGACGACGGCCCACTGCCCGGCCGGAACCCGTGTGCCGGCGGATGCCGGAACCCGCGCCCATTCCACCTGGAAGAGGGAGTCGTGGAACCCGCCCCTGGCCGTTCCCAGCCGGGCCGGGTCGACCGGCCGCAGCGTCAAGGCGTCCACGGAGGCGACGGCGCCACCCGTCTCGTCGACCGCTCGCAGGGCGACCGAGCCGTCACCGGCGGGGCTGATCCGCACCCGGAGCGCCGTGGCACCGGCCGCCTGCAGCCCGACCCCGCTCCACGAGAAGGGCAGGCGGAGCGCACCCGGTGCGGCGCCGGTGGAACCGGTGAACTCGCCCAGCGCCAAACCGTGCAGTGCCGAGTCGAGCAGGGCGGGATGGAGCGCGAACCGCGCGGCCTCGTCGTGCTGGTCCCGCGGCAGCGCCAGCTCGGCGAAGATGTCGTCCCCGCGTCGCCAGGCGGCCTGCAGCCCCTGGAAGGCCGGGCCGTACCCGAACCCGCCCTCGGCGAACCGCTCGTAGAGTCCGGACACGTCCAGCGGCGTGGCGTCGGCGGGCGGCCAGACGGCGAAGCCGGGGTCGGCCTGCGCCTCGCTTGCGTGCGCAGCCGCGTCATCGGCGTCCTCGGTGGCGAGGACGCCGCCGGCGTGCCGCAGCCAGGTCCCGTCCTCGGCGTCCTCGGGACGCGAGTACAAGGTCACCTCACGGCGACCGGAATCGTCCGGCTCGCCCACCGACATGCGCAGCACCACACCGCCCCGCCGGGGCAGCACCAGCGGCGCCTCGAGGGTCAGCTCCTCCAGCCGGTCGCAGCCGACCTGGTCCCCGGCACGGATCGCCAGCTCCACGAACGCCGTACCCGGCAGGATCACGGTGCCGGCCACCGCATGGTCGGCCAGCCAGCGGTGACTGTCCAGGGAGAGCCGGCCGGTGAACACGTAACCGCCCTGGTCGGGCAGTTCCACAGCCGCGCCCAGCAGCGGATGGTCCGCCGAGCCGAGTCCGGCGGAGGTCACGTCGCCGACGGTCGCCGGTACGTCGATCCAGTAGCGCTGGTGCTGGAAGGCGTAGGTGGGCAGGTCGACGCGTCGGGCACCGGTGTCGGCGTAGTAGGCCTGCCAGTCGACCGCGATGCCCCGGGTGTGGGCGTGCGCGAGGGCCGTGGTCAGGGCTTCCGGCTCCGGACGGCCCGCGCGGAGCACCGGAACGAACGCATGCTCCTCGCCGGTGACGCAGTCCTGGCCCATCGCCGAGAGCACACCGTCCGGGCCCAGCTCGACGAACGTGCTGACGTTCTGGGCCTCCAGCGTGCGGATGCCGTCGTGGAAACGGACCGCCTCACGGACGTGACGGACCCAGAAGCCGGGGCTGGTGATGTCCTCGGCCGTCGCCAGGGTGCCGGTGAGGTTGGAGACGACCGGGATACGCGGAGCCTCGTAGGTCAGGCCCTCGGCGACCTCGCGGAACGCCTCCAGCATCCCGTCCATGTGCGGCGAGTGGAAGGCGTGGCTGACCGTCAGACGCTTCGACTTGCGGCCCTGCTCCTCGAAGCGGGCCGCGATCTCCAGTACGGCGTCCTCGTCACCGGCGACCACCACGGAGGTGAGGCCGTTGACCGCCGCGATGCTCACGACGTCGGTCAGGTACGGCGCGACCTCGTCCTCGGTCGCCTGCACCGCCACCATCGCACCACCGGACGGCAGCTCCTGCATCAAACGGCCACGGGCAGCGACCAGCGTGCACGCGTCCTCCAGCGACAGCACACCCGCACAATGCGCCGCCGCGATCTCACCGATGGAGTGACCGGAGACGAAGTCCGGCCTGATGCCCCACGACTCCAGC
>NZ_JAJHNP010000041.1 GCF_020819595.1 Streptomyces barringtoniae | reverse complement strand
CTGGGCCGTCGGCTTCCTGATCACCTTCACGTTCGGTGGTCTGACCGGTGTCATCCTGGCCTCGCCGCCGATGGACTTCCACGTCTCCGACTCGTACTTCGTGGTGGCCCACTTCCACTACGTGGTCTTCGGTACGGTCGTCTTCGCCATGTTCTCCGGCTTCCACTTCTGGTGGCCGAAGATGACCGGCAAGATGCTGGACGAGCGCCTCGGCAAGATCACCTTCTGGACGCTGTTCGTCGGCTTCCACGGCACCTTCCTGGTCCAGCACTGGCTGGGCGTGGAGGGCATGCCGCGCCGTTACGCCGACTACCTGGCGGCCGACGGCTTCACCGCCCTGAACACGGTCTCCACCATCTGCTCCTTCCTGCTCGGCCTGTCGATCCTGCCGTTCCTCTACAACGTCTGGAAGACGGCCAAGTACGGCAAGCCGGTGGACGTGGACGACCCCTGGGGCTACGGCCGTTCGCTGGAGTGGGCGACCTCCTGCCCGCCGCCGCGGCACAACTTCATCACCCTGCCGCGGATCCGCAGCGAATCCCCGGCGTTCGACCTGCACCACCCTGAGATCGCCGCGCTCGAGCAGCTCGCGCACAGCGGTCACGGCACCGCCATCGCGGGCAGCAAGGAGGCCGGCAAGTGAAGATCCAGGGTCGGATGTTCATCTGGCTGAGCGTCTTCCTCCTGATCATGGCCATCGTGTATGGCGTGTGGTCGAAGGAGCCGGCCGGTACCACCGCACTGTTCCTGGCCTTCGGCCTGAGCGTGATGATCGGCTTCTACCTGGGCTTCACCGCCCGGCGGGTCGACGCGGGCGCCCAGGACGACAAGGAGGCCGACGTCGCGGACGACGCGGGCGAGCTGGGCTTCTTCAGCCCGCACAGCTGGCAGCCGCTGCTGCTGGGCTTCGGCGGTGCGATCGCCTTCCTCAGCATCGCTGTCGGCTGGTGGCTGATCTACTTCTCGGCCCCGTTCATCGTGGTCGGTCTGTTCGGCTGGGTGTTCGAGTACTACCACGGTGAGAACCGCACCCAGTAGCACACGGGCAGCACGCACCGGCAAGCCCGGACACTCCCTCAGGAGCGTCCGGGCTTGCCGGTTTTTTTCCACAGGACGCCCGAATGCGGTCGTTCCTTTGCCGCAGTGTCGGTCGCTCGTACGGGTTACTCACCGCGCCAATGGGCTCAGCGCCTCATAGCGTGATCGTATGAACCACACTCCGCGGACCCGCACCGTCGTCAGCTGCACCCTGCTGGTGACCGCGCTCGGCGCGGGCGTCACCGCCTGCGGTTCGGACGGCAACCCCCTGTCGGCCAAGCCGTACGACGCGGCGGGCGAGATCTCCGTCAACGGGCCGTCCGAAGCGGGGGAGCGGGCCGACCCGGACAAGCCCCTGGAGATCACCGCCACCGGTGACGACCGCATCACCGACGTCACCGCCCAGGACTCCGCAGGGCGCTATGTGGCGGGCGAACTCGCCGCCGACGGCAGCAGATGGCACAGCACCGCCCCGCTGGCCGCCAACGCCCACTACACGGTCACGGTGAGCACCGAGGACGACGACGGCGCGCCCGGCCGCAAGGTCCTCACGTTCGACACCAGCAAGCCCACCGGCAAGAAGCGACTGACCGTGACCCTCGGGCCGAAATCGGGCCAGTACGGCGTCGGACAGCCCATCACCGCCCAACTCGACCAGGACGTCAAGGACAAGGCGCAGCGCGCCGTCGTGGAGCGCGGCCTCCGGGTGGACTCCACGCCGGCCGTGGAGGGCTCCTGGTACTGGGTGAGCGGCAAGGAACTCCACTACCGGCCCAAGGAGTACTGGCCCGTCCACGCCACCATCACGGTGCACAGCAACCTGGACGGCATCAGGATCGGCGACCGGCTGTGGGGCGGCCCGTCGAAACCGCTGAGGATCACCACGGGTGACCGGATCGAGGCCGTCACGGACGCCGCCGCGCACCAGCTGACGTTCTACAAGAACGGCGAGGCGCTCAAGCGGATCCCCGTCACCACCGGCAGGCCCGGGTACGACACCCGCAACGGCATCAAGGTCGTCCTGGAGAAGGCGTACGTCGTCCGCATGCGCGGCACCACGATCGGCATCGCCGCGAACAGCTCCGACTCCTACGACCTGTCGGTCTACTACGCCACCCGGGTGACCTGGTCCGGCGAGTACGTGCACGCCGCGCCCTGGTCCGTGGGCTCACAGGGCTACGCCAACGTCAGTCATGGCTGCACGGGCATGAGCAACGGCAACGCCGCGTGGTTCTTCGACAACATCCACCAGGGCGACATCGTCAGGGTCGTCAACTCCCACGGCCACCAGATGGAGGACTTCGGCAATGGCTTCGGCGACTGGAACGTCGACTGGAAGAAGTGGAGCAAGGGCAGTGCCCTCGTCAACGGCAGGCCCGACAGCCCGTCCGAGGCGGACACGGTGAGACTCCAGCCGGCGGCACTGTAAGCGTGCCCCGTAGGGGCGCGGGGCCGTCTGCGGCATGCGGCTGCCGCCGCCTGGGCGCGAAGAGGACCCACCGGCCCGCACTCGCGCCCGAGACCACGCGCCCCGAGCTACTGGGCGCCCACCAACCGCCTCTGACGCAGCAAGGAGGCCAACGCCGACGAAAACTCCACAGGATCCACCGGAAGAGTCACAGCAGCGTCGGCCCGGCTCCACGTGGCCAGCCACGCGTCCTGCGGTCGCCCCATCAGCACCAGCACCGGCGGACAGTTGAACACCTCGTCCTTGATCTGCCGGCACACCCCCATGCCCCCCATCGGCACGGCCTCGCCGTCCAGCACGCACACATCGATCCCGCCCCTGCCCAGCTCACGCAGCACGGCGTCGGGTGTCGCGCACTCCACGAACTCGACAAGGGGGACGTCGGGAGCAGGCCTGCGGCCGGCGGCCAGCCGTACTTGCTCGCGGGTGTTGGAGTCGTCGCTGTAGACCAGCACCGTGGCGGTCGGCTGCATTGTTCCTCCGGGACGTCAGCGTCGTACGGACGGGACGGACAAGGCCGTTCGGGCGGAGCTTACTCCCGTGGAAGTCCCCATGAACACCACGTCAACACCGGTTCGGCGGGTGGCAACACTCCGAACGGCACCCCCCGGAGTGAGGGCGGGATAAGCGACCGACATAATGTCGGTCGTGGCGACAGCAACGACAGTAGAAACCGGGCACGCGCACCCGTCGGTCAACCGGCCGAACCTCACCAGCGTCGGAACCATCATCTGGCTGAGTTCCGAGCTGATGTTCTTCGCGGCCCTCTTCGCGATGTACTTCACCCTGCGATCGGTGACGGGTCCGGCGCACTGGAAGCACATGGCCGACGCGCTCAATGTGCCCTTCTCCGCGACGAACACCACGATCCTGGTGCTCTCCTCGCTCACCTGCCAGCTCGGCGTGTTCGCGGCCGAGCGCGGGGACGTGAAGAAGCTCCGCGGGTGGTTCATCCTCACCTTCGTCATGGGTGCGATCTTCATCGGCGGTCAGATCTACGAGTACACGAGCCTGGTGAGGGACGAGGGCATCTCGCTCTCCTCCGACCCGTACGGCTCGGTGTTCTACCTGACCACCGGCTTCCACGGCCTGCACGTGACGGGCGGTCTCATCGCCTTCCTGCTGGTCCTCGGGCGCACCTACATGGCCAAGAGGTTCACCCACGAGCAGGCGACCGCCGCCATCGTCGTGTCCTACTACTGGCACTTCGTCGATGTGGTCTGGATCGGCCTTTTCGCCACGATCTACCTGATCAAGTAGCCGGGACCGGCTCCCGCACATCCAGAACCACCGACGCAGAAGATCCTGACACCGGGGTAATCCGTGAAAAAGCTCTCCGCACGACGACGCCATCCGCTGGCGGCGGTCGTCGTCCTACTCCTCGCGCTGGCGGCCACTGGGGGGCTGTACGCCGCGTTCGCACCCGCGGGCAAGGCGCAGGCCGATGATTCCGCCCAGTCCCTGACCATCCAGGAGGGCAAGAAGCTCTACGAGGTCGGCTGCGCCAGCTGCCACGGCACCGGTGGCCAGGGCTCCTCCGACGGGCCGAGCCTGGTCGGCGTGGGTGCCGCGGCCGTCGACTTCCAGGTCGGCACCGGCCGTATGCCGGCCGCCACCTCGCAGGGCGCCCAGGTCCCGCGCAAGAAGGTCGTCTACAACCAGACGCAGATCGACCAGCTCGCCGCGTACATCGCCTCGCTGGGCGCCGGCCCGAACGTGCCCACCAAGGACCAGTACGGCCCCGGCGGCGCGGACATCGCCAAGGGTGGCGAGCTGTTCCGCACCAACTGCGCGCAGTGCCACAACTTCACCGGCAAGGGCGGTGCCCTGACCAAGGGCAAGTTCGCGCCCACGCTGGAGGGTGTCGACCCGAAGCACATCTACGAGGCCATGCAGACCGGCCCGCAGAACATGCCGTCGTTCCCCGACACCACGCTGTCCTCGAAGAACAAGAAGGACATCATCGCGTACCTGCACGCGGTCGACAGCAGCGATACGACGAACCCCGGCGGTCTGGAGCTGGGCGGCCTCGGGCCGGTCAGTGAGGGTCTGTTCGCCTGGATCTTCGGTCTCGGCGCGCTGATCGCCGTCGCCGTCTGGGTCGCCGCTCGGACCGCAAAGGCCAAGAAGTCATGAGTAGCCAAGACATTCCAGAAGAGAACCTGCCCGCTGAGCAGGACCACGCGCGCGGTGCGGTAGGGGTCGCGGACGAGGTGAACCCGTTCGCCGACCCGGGGCTGCCGCCTCACGAGCACCGCATCCAGGACATCGACGAGCGGGCCGCCAAGCGGTCCGAGCGCGCGGTCGCCCTGCTGTTCACGGTGTCGATGCTGGCCACCGTCGGCTTCATCGTCTCGTACGTGGCGATCCCGCACGACAAGAGCATCTTCGTCTTCCCGATCGGGCACCTCAGCGCGCTGAACTTCGCGCTGGGCCTGACCCTCGGTGCGGCGCTGTTCTGCATCGGCGCGGGCGCGGTCCACTGGGCCCGCACCCTGATGTCCGACGTCGAGGTCGCCGACGAGCGCCACCCGATCGAGGCCGCCCCCGACGTCCGCGCGAAGGTCCACGCGGACTTCCGTCAGGGTGCCGCCGAGTCGGTGCTCGGCCGTCGCAAGCTGATCCGCAACACGATGTTCGGCGCGCTGGCCCTGGTGCCGCTCTCCGGCGTCATGCTGCTGCGCGACCTCGGTCCGCTGCCCGGCACCTCGCTGCGGCACACCATGTGGGCCAAGGGCAAGCGTCTGGTGAACACGAACACCAACCTGCCGCTGCGCCCCGAGGACGTCGCCGTCGGCTCCCTCACCTTCGCCAAGCCCGACGGGCTGGAGGAGACGAGCGAGGACTTCCAGACGGAGATCGCCAAGGCCGCGCTGATGATCGTCCGGCTGCAGCCGGGCAACATCAAGGACAAGCGCGAGCTCGACTGGTCGCACGAGGGCATCGTCGCGTTCTCCAAGATCTGCACGCACGTCGGTTGCCCGATCTCGCTGTACGAGCAGCAGACGCACCACGTGCTGTGCCCGTGCCACCAGTCCACCTTCGACCTCTCCGACGGCGCCCGAGTGATCTTCGGCCCCGCCGGCCACGCCCTGCCGCAGCTGCGCATCGGTGTGGACAGTGAGGGTTACCTCCAGGCGCTCGGCGACTTCGAGGAGCCCGTCGGTCCTGCATTCTGGGAGCGCGGATGAGTACTGCAGCGAACGAGACGCCCCGCTCGCGCGGGAAGGCACCGGCCGGCGAGCGGATCGCCGACTGGGCCGACGGCCGGCTCGGGATCTACTCCCTGGCCAAGTCCAACATGCGCAAGATCTTCCCCGACCACTGGTCGTTCATGTTGGGCGAAGTGTGCATGTACAGCTTCATCATCATCATCCTGACGGGTGTCTATCTGACGCTGTTCTTCCACCCGTCGATGAACGAGGTGGAGTACCACGGCTCCTACGTCCCGCTCCAGGGACAGCTGATGTCCGAGGCGTTCAGCTCGACCCTGCACATCTCCTTCGACGTGCGCGGTGGTCTGCTCATGCGGCAGATCCACCACTGGGCCGCGCTGATCTTCCTCGCCGGCATGTTCGTGCACATGATGCGCGTGTTCTTCACCGGCGCGTTCCGCAAGCCGCGTGAGATCAACTGGCTGTTCGGCTTCCTGCTGTTCGTCCTGGGCATGTTCACCGGCTTCACCGGTTACTCGCTCCCGGACGACCTGCTCTCCGGCACCGGTGTCCGCTTCATGGAGGGCGCGATCCTGTCCGTGCCGATCGTCGGCACGTACCTGTCGTTCTTCCTCTTCGGCGGGCAGTTCCCCGGCCACGACTTCGTCGCCCGGTTCTACTCGATCCACATCCTGCTGCTGCCGGGCATCATGCTCGGCCTGATGGTGGGCCACCTGATCCTGGTCTTCTACCACAAGCACACGCAGTTCGCGGGTCCGGGCAAGAGCAACAAGAACGTCGTCGGCATGCCGCTGCTGCCGGTCTACATGGCCAAGGCCGGAGGCTTCTTCTTCCTGGTCTTCGGTGTCATCGCGGCCATCGCGGCGGTCGCCCAGATCAACCCGATCTGGGCCATGGGCCCCTACCGTCCGGACCAGGTGTCCACCGGCGCCCAGCCCGACTGGTACATGGGCTTCTCCGAGGGTCTGATCCGCTTCATGCCGGGCTGGGAGATCAACTTCTGGGGTCACACGCTCGTCCTGGGCGTGTTCATCCCGCTGGTGATCTTCCCGCTGGTCCTGGTGGCGATCGCGGTCTACCCGTTCATCGAGTCCTGGGTCACCGGCGACAAGCGCGAGCACCACATCCTGGACCGCCCGCGCAACGCCCCGACGCGCACCGGTCTCGGCGTCGCCTGGATGACGCTGTACCTGACGCTGCTGGTCGGCGGCGGCAACGACCTGTGGGCCACGCACTTCCACCTGTCGATCAACGCCGTGACCTGGTTCGTCCGGATCGCCTTCTTCGTCGGCCCGGTCATCGCGTTCCTCGTCACCAAGCGGATCTGCCTGGGTCTGCAGCGCCGCGACCGCGACAAGGTGCTGCACGGTCGCGAGACCGGCATCATCAAGCGCCTGCCGCACGGTGAGTTCATCGAGGTGCACGAGCCGCTCAGCCAGGAGCAGCTGCACACCCTCACGGCTCACCACCAGTACGAGCCGGCCGAGATCGGCCCGACGGTCGACGAGAACGGTGTCGAGCGCAAGGTGCCGGCCTCGGAGAAGCTCCGGGTGAAGCTGTCCAGCGCCTACTACGGCGAGGACAACCAGATCCCGAAGCCCACCGTCGACGAGTACAAGGAGATCACGAGCGGCCACGGCCACCACTGATCCCCCGCGTCGCCACGCCACGCCGAAGGGCCCCGTCCGGCTTACGGACGGGGCCCTTCGCCCTGCCCGGGGCTGGATAGGCTGGGATCACACTGTTCTACGACACCAGGAGCGGCTGATGAGCGCTGTGACCCCCGCTGGAGGCGACACCGCGGCGGGCCGTTCCTGGCCCGCGGTACTGAACGCCCTGCTGGAGGGCCGCGACCAGAGCGCGGACGCCACGGCATGGGCGATGGACCGGATCATGCGCGGAGAGGCGACGGACGCGCAGATCGCGGGATTCGCCGTGGCCCTGCGGGCCAAGGGCGAGACGGTGGAGGAGATCACCGGGCTCGTCCGCGCGATGTACGAGCACGCGAACGTCATCGAGGTGCCGGGGGAGACCGTCGACATCGTCGGCACCGGTGGTGACGGGGCGAAGACGGTGAACATCTCCACCATGTCCGCGATCGTCGTCGCCGGCACCGGCGCGAAGGTCGTCAAGCACGGCAACCGGGCCGCTTCCTCGGCGTCGGGCGCGTCGGACGTGCTGGAGAAGCTCGGCGTCAATCTCAACCTCCCGCTGGAGCGGGTCCCGCAGGTCGCCGAAGAGGCCGGGATCACCTTCTGCTTCGCGGTGAAGTTCCACCCGGCGCTGCGCCATGTCGCCGCGGCCCGCGGCCAGTTGGGCATCCGCACGACCTTCAACGTCCTCGGTCCGCTGACCAATCCGGCGAAGGTCCGCGCCCAGGCCGTCGGCGTGGCGGATCTCCGGATGGCCCCGATCGTGGCCGGCGTCCTCGCCGAGCGCGGCAACTCCTCGCTGGTCTTCCGCGGCGACGACGGCCTGGACGAGCTGACGACGACCGCCACCTCGCGGGTGTGGATCGTCCGGGACGGCAAGGTCACCGAGGAGACCTTCGACCCGCGGGACGTCGGCATCGGCCTCGTCTCCGTGGAGGCGCTGCGCGGCGCGGACGCGTCGTACAACGCGGAGGTCGCCCGGCGCCTGCTCGACGGCGAGCGGGGGGCCGTACGCGACGCGGTGCTGCTGAACTCCGCGGCCGCCCTCGCGGCCCTGCACCCGACGGACGCCCCGCTCGCCGACCAGCTGCGGGCCGGCATGGCCAGGGCCGCCGAGTCCATCGACTCGGGCGCGGCGAAGCGGGCGCTGGAGCGGTGGGTGGCGGCGAGCAACGCCTAGCGGTCACCGACGGTCGTCCCGCGATCCGGACGCGGGTTGCGGGACGGCGATCTCTTCCCGTACGTTCCTGAACCAGGTCATGAGTGACAGTCATTCGGCCCCGGCCGGCTGTCCGGCAACCCTCCGTCCGTGGCGGGGTGCCCCGGGTGAGGACCAGGCCGTAGGCAGCGAGGTCTACGGCAAGCGCGGACCCCTCGCGCGCTTCCCGAGAGCGCGGGACCAGGGGTCCTGGTCATCGAGGGAGCCTTCCGTGAGCAAGCGAATGCGATAGGGCCGCCGAGCCCCGCCTCCGCGCACCCCTTTCTCTTCTTCCTGCGTCCTCCGGGCGTATGTCCTCACGGGAGTTCCTCATGTCCGTCTTCACCGCTGCCGCCGACCAGTCCGTTTGTGCCCCGCTGCCCGTTCTGGGCCGGGATGTCACCGTCCCGCTCGTGACCGGCGGCGAGGTCACCTACGCGGCCCTCGACTACGCGGCCAGCGCCCCCGCCCTGCAGCGCGTCTGGGACGACGTGGCCGCCTACGCGCCGTACTACGGCAGCGTCCACCGGGGCGCCGGCTACCTCTCCCAGCTCTCCACCGACCTGTTCGAGAACGCCCGCAGCACGGTCGCCGACTTCCTCGGCTGCCGCGCCGACGACCAGGTGATCTTCACCCGCTCGACCACGGACTCCCTGAACCTCCTGGCCCGTGCCCTCCCGGCCGACTGCCAGGTCTTCGTCTTCGAGACCGAGCACCACGCCTCCCTGCTGCCCTGGCAGGACGCCCGTGTCACCTACCTCAACGCCCCGCGCACCCCGCAGCAGGCCGTCACCACCCTGGAGCGGGCCCTGGCCGAACGCGACCCGTACGGCCCGGCACTGGTCTGCGTCACCGGCGCCTCCAACGTCACGGGCGAGCTGTGGCCGGTACGGGAGCTGGCGGCGGCCGCGCACGCGCACGGCGCCCGCATCGTCCTGGACGCCGCCCAGCTGGCGCCCCACCACCCCGTGTCCCTCCGCGACCTGGACGTGGACTGGGTCGCCTTCTCGGGCCACAAGCTGTACGCCCCCTTCGGCTCCGGCATCCTGGCCGGCCGTGCCGACTGGCTGCGCGCGGCCGAGCCGTACCTCGCGGGCGGCGGCGCCAGCCGCAGGGTGACCCGGCGTCAGGACGGCGGCGTGGACGTGGAGTGGCACGAGAGCGCCGCGCGGCACGAGGCGGGGTCGCCCAACGTGATCGGCGCGTACTCCATCGCGTCGGCCTGCAAGGCGCTGACCGAGGCCGGCTGGGACGCCCTGGTGGCCCGCGAGCAGCACCTGGTCGCCAGGGTCCGTGCGGGTCTGGCGGAGGTTCCCGAGGTGAAGATCCTCTCCCTCTTCGGCGACGACGCCCCGCGCGTCGGTGTCATCTCCTTCGTCGTCGAGGGCTGGAACAGCTCCCACTTCGCCGCCGCGCTCTCCGCCGAGTACGGCATCGGGGTCCGCGACGGCCTCTTCTGCGCCCACCCCCTGGTCCGCACCCTCCTCGGCACCGATCCTCAGACCCAGGGCGAGTGCGGCGCCCCCGAGGCCGCGCCGGGCGAGAAGTCCCTCAACGCCATCCGCGTCAGCTTCGGCGCGGGCACCCCCGACGAGCATGTCGACCGCTTCGTCACCGCGGTGCGCGAACTCGTCACCGAGGGCGCGAAGTGGACGTACCGGACGGAGGACGGCCGCTGCGTACCGGCGGTGTGATCAGCCCCTGAGGGCCGGCGGCTCACGGATCCCGGAGAACGGCACGCGTTCCCGGCACCGAAGAGGCCGCCGCCCCGGTGACGATCACGCGCGTCGGTGCGGTCTTCCGGTGTCCGAGGAGGCGCCCGGGTCGGTGGCGATCATGTGCGAGGGCGCGTTGTTGCGGTGCCGTCGAGGCGCTGGGATTGGTGGCGATCGTGCGCGTCGGCGCGGTTTTCCGGTGTCCGGGGAGGCACCTGGGCTGGTGGCGATCATGTGCGAGGGAGCGTTGTTGCGGTGCCGTCGAGGCGCTGGGATTGGTGGCGATCGTGCGCGTCGGCGCGGTTTTCCGGTGTCCGGGGAGGCGCCCGGGCTGGTGGCGGTCGTGTGCGAGGGCGCGTCTGTGCGGTGCCGTCGAGGCCCTGGGTCGGTCACATCACGCGCGACGGTGCGGTCTTCCGGTGTCCGGGGAGGCACCTGGGCTGGTGGCGATCATGCCGCGCGCGTCGGCGCGGTCTTCCGGTGTCCGACGAGGCATCCGGGTCGGTGACGATCCCGTGCGACGGTGCGTTTCCCGGTGTCGTCGATGCGTCCGGGGCGGTCACGAGCACGTCGCGGCAGCACGACGGCTGCGGCACCGGCTCCCCGGATGCTCCCTGCCGGCCACACGACCTCCGGCGCCGGAGGTCCGGCTCGGCGACGAGGCCGACCGGTCCTGCGGGGGCGGGTTCCGCGCCGACGGCGCGCGCAGGCTGATCACGGTCGGCCCGCCAGGCAGCCCGCAGCGGACCCGCACGCCCGGCACCCGGAACCGAGCCGCAAGGGTCCTGCTCGGTGCCGACCTGTCCGTCTCGACCGGCAGCCCGGACTCGGGCGGGCTGCGCCGCCGCGCCGCCGACGGCAGTACGCCGGGGCCGGCCGTCACTCCCGTCGTCGCGGGGCACGCGGGACGGGGCGCCGATGCGCCGGTGACGGTCCTGGCGCGCACCCGGTTCACCGGCTCGGCCGCCCCGTGAGCGTGCAGGGGCGTCCCGGATCAGTAGCGGACCCCGGACCCGCGCCCCCGGCGCCGGTATCGGCGTGGCCGAACCGCCCGTCTAGTTGTCCAGGCCGATCGAGAACGCCGCTTCCAGGTCGTGCTGGGAGTAGGTGCGGAACGCGACGTGCGTGTCGGTGGCCTCCACGCCGGGGATCTTGCTGATCCGGCCGGGGATGACATCGGCCAGGTCCTCGTGCTGCCGGACCCGGACCATGGCGATCAGGTCGTAGGTGCCGGTGACCGAGAAGACCTCGCTGACGCTCTCCAGCGCGGCGATCTGCTCCGCGATCTCGGGGATCCGGTCCACGCTGGTCTTGATGAGGACGATCGCGGTGATCACGGCTGGTTCTCTCCCTCGGGTGCCGGAGCTGGGGCGCACTTCACTCTAGTCGTACGGCCGTACCGGACCCACGCGTAGCCGAAGCCCAGGCCGAAGCCGACGAGGTGGGCCAGATACGCCACCCCGGGACCGTTGGAACTCTGCTCCGCCGCCGCCCACTGCAGCGCCGCCCAGAACGGCAGCACGACCCACGCCGGGAACCGCAGTGGCAGGAAGAACAGGAACGGCAGAAGACTGGTCACACGGGCCCGGGGGAACAGGTAGAGGAACGCTCCGAGGACCGCCGAGATCGCCCCGGAGGCGCCCACCAGCGACTGCTCGGAGGCGGCGTTGGCGGCCGCGTAGCCCAGCAGGGCGAGATACCCGCAGCCGACGTAGAAGAGGGTGAACGCGACCCGGCCCATCCGTTCCTCGGTCATCGTGCCGAAGACGAAGAGGAAGAGCATGTTGCCGAGCAGATGCACCCAGCTGCCGTGCACGAACAGGGCCGTGGCGGGAGTCAGGGCCGCGCGCACCGGCCTGGCGAACAGCTCGGCCGGTACCACCCCCCAGCGCCGGAAGTACGCCCGCTGCGCGGCCAGCAGGCCGTCCCCGGAGCCGTATCCCGGTGTGAGCCCCGAGGCCGGGCCCAGGACGAAGAGCAGACAGCACAGGGCGATGAGTCCGTACGTCATGGGCGCCGGTGCGCTCCGGACCGCTCTGAAGGCCCTGCCGGCCGCCGTGCTCCACTCGCTGATCATGAATACAGAGCATGACGTAACGGGACGCAAGCTGACAGACCGCCTCGCCGCCTTGGAGGGACCAGCGGCGAGTCGCCGCCAGGCCGTAGGGTTACGGCCACACCCGTCCGCCGGCGGCGCGGTGAGCGACTACGAGAAGGAAGCGGACAGCCACGATGACGGTTCCCCTGCCGACCGCCACCACCCGATGGCGCTGCACGCTGTGCGGCAACCTCACCCGGTTCGACGTGACGCGTTCCTCGAAGGTCGTCGAGTACGTCCACCTCGATCTGGCCGGCGAGCCGACCGTGGAGGAGCGCGAGGTG
Source organism: Streptomyces barringtoniae (assembly GCF_020819595.1). Lineage (GTDB taxonomy): Bacteria > Actinomycetota > Actinomycetes > Streptomycetales > Streptomycetaceae > Streptomyces > Streptomyces barringtoniae. The sequence continues at coordinate 8,162 of NZ_JAJHNP010000041.1, read as the reverse complement.
GTCAGTGAGACCATCGAGTCGGTGCGCTGCCGCTGGTGCAACGCGGTGGACCAGGTGGAACTCGTGGACAGGCCGGGTGCCGGCTCCTGAGCGGAGCGGCCCCGAAGAAGTCGAAGTAGTGGGGTGTGACGGATGGCGGAGACCGCAGGCGGGGGGCCGGGCGACGGCACCGCTGAGGTGCTTGACCGTCCGCTGCCCGACGGAGTGCGCCGCAGGGTCGTCCAGATCGTCTCGGACGGCTTCGGCAGCCTGACCGTGGCGGAACTGCCCGCCCAGCTCAGGCAGTACGCCCGGTTCGCCCCCAACCGCCGGGCGAAGTTCGCCGGGAACGCGATGGCGGCGGCACTGGAGACCGACGCGCTGTTCCGGCAGCGGATCGGGGAGAAGTTCAGAGAGGCGCAGCCGGAACTCGCCGGCGCACTCGACTCCGGCTCGCCGCTCCCGGCCGCGGACCCGCTCGACGTGGCGGCCGCGGCCTATGTACTGCGCCCGGCGGGCTGGGTGAAGCTGGTCACGGCGGCCGGCGAGGAGGTCCAGCGCGCGGACGCCGAGCGCGCCGACGAGGAGAGCCGGGCCGAGCTGGAGCGACTGCGCGCCGAGCTGGCCCAGGCCCGCGAGCACACCCGCGCCGAGAGCGAACGGCTGCGTACGGAGCTGGAGTCGGCGAAGAGGGAAGCGGAATCCCTGCACCGCAAGCTCCGGGCCGCCCTCAGCGACGTGAAGCGGGGCGAGGCCGCCCTGCGCAAGGCCCAGGCCGAGATGGACGCCGTACGCGCCGAGGCGCACCGGCAGGTGTCGGCCGCCGAGAGCGAGTCCCGCCGGCTCAAGGCCCGCCTCGGTGAGGCCGAGGCCGCGCTGGAGGCGACCCGCCGCGCCGCCCGCGAGGGCCGCAGCGTGGAGGACATGCGGGTACGGCTGCTGCTCGACACCCTGCTGGAGGCGACCCAGGGCCTCAGGCGCGAACTCGCCCTGCCACCCGTGTCCGTACGGCCCGCCGAGACCGTGGACGCGGTCGAACCGGGACGAATGACACCGAAGGACATCGCGGCGCGCGCCCTGTCGGAGCACGATCCGGCCATCCTCGACCAGTTGCTGGCGCTGCCGCAGGTCCATCTGGTGGTCGACGGCTACAACGTCACCAAGACCGGCTATCCGCAGATGCCGCTGGAGAAGCAGCGGCTCAGGCTCCTCGGCCAGCTCTCGGCGCTGGCCGCGCAGACCGGCGCCGAGGTGACCTGTGTCTTCGACGGCGCCGAACTGGCCGCCCCGGTGCTGCTGGCGCCGCCGCGCGGGGTCAGGGTGCTGTTCTCGAAGCCGGGCGTCACGGCCGACGAGCTGATCCGGCAGCTCGTGCGCGCGGAGCCGCCGGGCCGTCCGGTCATCGTCGCCTCCACCGACCGCGAGGTGGCCGACGGGGTCGCCAGGGCGGGTGCCCGTCCCGTCGCCTCTGCGGTGCTTCTGAAGCGACTGTCCTGAAGGCCCAACGGGCATATGCAATGCCCGAATTGGCCGGATCGTCACGCAACGTAGTGTCGATCACGCATCACCGCATGTGAGTTCTGTGCAAAGAATGCATTGCGTGATGGGATTTTCTGGTGAGAGGATTTGAACTGATCACAACTGGGTCACTAGGGTCTGGGCTCGAACCTCCGAACGGGTGATCACTCACTCACTCACGAGAAGGAGTTCGTCCTCCGTGGCGTCCCACCGTCGACCCAAGCAGCAGAGTCGCGCCCGCGTGACCGTGCTGACCACCGCAGCAGCGGCCGCCGTCGTCCTGAGCGCGAACGCCGCCAACGCCGCGCCGAGCCAGAAGCTCACCAAGGACCAGGTCAAGGCCAAGGTCGACAAGCTCTATCAGGAGGCCGAGCAGGCCACCGAGAAGTTCAACGGGGCGAAGGAGAAGCAGCAGAAGCTGCAGAAGGAAATATCCACGATCCAGGACAACGTCGCCCGGGGCCAGCAGGACCTCAACAAGCTGCGCGACGGCCTGGGTTCGCTGGCCACCTCGCAGTACCGCTCCGGCGGCATCGACCCCTCGGTCCAGCTCTTCCTGTCCTCCAACCCGGACGACTTCCTCGACAAGGCCTCCACGCTCGACCAGCTGAGCGCCCAGCAGGTCGACGCGCTGAAGAAGATTCAGGACAAACAGCGCGAACTCGCCCAGGAGCGCGCCGAGGCCGCCGAGAAGCTCAAGGACCTCTCCTCCACGCGCACCCAGCTGGAGCAGAAGAAGGAGGAGGTCCAGGGCAAGCTCGCCGCGGCGCAGAAGCTCCTCAACACCCTGACGGCCAAGGAGAAGCAGGAGCTGGCCGCCCAGCAGGCGCGCGCCGACCGCTCCTCCAGCCAGCGGGTGAACCTCGGCGACGCCCCGCCCGCCTCCGGCCGTGCCGCGGCGGCCTTCTCCGCGGCCCAGGCCCAGCTCGGCAAGCCGTACGTCTACGGTGCCACCGGCCCCTCCTCCTTCGACTGCTCGGGCCTGACCTCCTACGCCTACGCCCAGGCCGGCGTCTCCATACCGCGCACCTCCGAGGCACAGGCCACCATCGGCACCCGCATCTACGACCAGAGCCAGCTCAAGGTCGGCGACCTGGTGTTCTTCTACGGCGACATCCACCACGTCGGCCTGTACGCGGGCAACGGCCAGGTGCTGCACGCCCCGCACACCGGCGCGGTGGTCCGCTACGAGGCGATGTCCGACATGCCGTTCCAGTTCGGCGTCCGGGTCTGATACCCGCGCAAGGCCCGGGAAACGCTCGCACGGGGGCGCCCGAACGGGCGAATCCCGTGGACCGGAACTGACTCCACGCCCCGCCAATGACCTGGGTCAGCGGCGGGGCGTCACTGTGTGTTGCCGCCACGGCCGTTGGTCCGGCCCCTTCCGCACGGCTACTGTCTGCCGCGTTTCCCCGGCGCCGGGGCCTCCCCGTCCCCAGGCGCCGGGGAAGCAGTCTCTGTCCGCCAGCAGAAGGACTGCCGTGGGGTCTCACCGTCGCTACGCCTCCTCCGGATTCGACCGGGGCGCCGTCGCCCTGTGCGTGCTGTCGGCCGCGACCGCCGCGCTCGGCGCCGTACCGGCGCAGGCCGCACCGCACGCCGACGGCCGGTCCGAGGTGGACCGGCTCTACCAGGAGGCCGAGCAGGCGACCCAGGCCTACGACAGGGCAAAGGAGCGGGAGAGCACGCTGCGCCGGGAGGTGCGCGAGGCCCAGGACCTCATCGCCCGGCAGCAGCAGCACATCAACACCCTGCGCGAGAAGCTGGGTTCGCTGGCCGGCGCCCAGTACCGCGCGGGCGCCCTCGACCCGGCCGTCGCGCTGCTCTTCTCCGACGACCCCGACGACTATCTCGACAAGGCGTCCACCCTCGACCGCATCACCTCCCAACAGGCCGGACAGCTGCGGGAGTTGCAGTCGGCGATGCGGGACCTCGCCCAGGAGCGCACGGAGGCGGCCGGGAAGCTCGCCGAGCTGGAGAGCAGCCGCAAGGCCGTGTCCGTGCAGAAGCACACCGTGGTGCAGAAGCTCGCCAGGGCCCGGCAGCTGCTCAACGCGCTCCCGCCCGCCGAACGCGTCGCCTTCGGCCGGGCCTCGCGCGACGACGGCTCCGGCCGCCTCGTCCTGCCCGACCTGTCCGGTCTGACCGGCGTCCTCGCCCCCGAGACCGCCGACGCCCCCGACGCCCGCGCCGCCGCCGCGGTGGCCGCCGCCCGTTCCGCCCTCGGCCGGCCGTATGTGTGGGGCGCCAGCGGCCCCTCCGGCTTCGACTGTTCGGGCCTGATGCAGTGGTCGTACGCGCACGCCGGGGTCCAGCTGCCGCGCACCTCGCAGGAGCAGCGCTTCGCGGGCCGGCAGGTCCCGCTCTCCCAGGCCCGCCCCGGCGACCTGGTCGTCTACCGCTCCGACGCCAGCCATGTGGGCATGTACGTCGGCAACGGCCAGGTCATCCACGCGCCCTATCCCGGAGCGGCGGTGCGCTACGACCCGGTCGGGATGATGCCGGTCACCTCCGTCACCCGGCCCTGAACGCGCCGCCCGCCGTTACGATCGGGAAGTGGCTGGTAACAGGCGGGCGTGGAGCATCGGGGCCGTGGGGCTCGGGCTGCTGCTGCCCCTGGCCGGCTGCGGCGGCACACCGGGCGACTCCGCCCGCTCGGAGGTGCAGCACCTGCTCGACCGGCGCTCGGCCGCGCTCCTCGGACACGACGAGACGGCGTACGGGGCGACGGGCACCCGCACGGAGTACACCCGGCTGCGCGCCCTGCCGCTGGCCTCCTGGGCCTACCGCGTCACCGCGGTGCACCCCACCTCCGCCGGCGCCACCGCCGACGCCGACCTCAGCTACCGCGTCGCCGGGTACGACAGGGCCCCGGTCGACGCCCGCCGCACCCTCACCCTCGGCCGCACCGCCGACGGCAAGTGGTACGTCATCGCCGACAGGCCCGCCGAGGACGCCGGGCAGCAACTGTGGGACCAGGGCCCGGTGACCGCCGTCAAGGGCGCGCACAGCCTGGTGCTGGGCACCGGCCGGACCGCCGCCCAGCTGCGCGGATACGCCTCGCTGGCCGACCGCGCCGTGCCGGCCGTCTCCCGGGTCTGGGGCACCGACTGGGCCCGCCATGTCGTCGTCCTCGTCCCGCGGTCCCTTCAGGGCATGGGGGGACTGCTCGGCTCGCCCGCCGCGAACTACCGGGGCATCGCCGCCGTGACCACCGGCGAGGCGGGCGGTTCGGGCCGGGCGCCGGCGGACCGGGTGGTCGTCAACCCGGAGGCGTACGCCATCCTCGGCGACCTCGGCAAGCAGGTGGTGCTCACCCACGAGACCACCCATGTGGCCACCCGCGCGCACACCACCGCCGCGACCCCGCTGTGGCTCTCCGAGGGCTACGCGGACTGGATCGGCTACCTCGGCACCGGCCGCACCCCCACCGAGGCCGCGCCGGAACTCACCCGCGCCGTCCAGGACGGCCACCCGCCCGCCGAGCTCCCCACCGACGGGGACTTCGGCTTCACCAGCGACCCGGCCGAGCTCGCCCGGGCCTACGAGGGCGGGTGGCTGGCCTGCCGGATGATCGCCGACCGCTGGGGCACGGCCCGGCTCGACGCCTTCTACCGCGCCGTCGGCGCCCACGAGAAGCGGGCGGGGGCGGTCGAGGACGCGCTGAAGAGGGTGCTGGGGACCACACCGGGGGAGTTCACCGGGCAGTGGCGGGCGTATGTGCGGGCGCAGCTGACCCGGACCGAGTGACGGCCGGTTTCCCTGTCCGGCGCATCGGCCGGACCCTTCGAGCGTCGCGATGGCCTCGCCCAGCCAGGCCCGCTCCGCCGTCCCGGTGGCCCGGGCGACCCGCAGCACCCCCGCGCGGACGCGATGTCCGTGCAGTGCGCGGCCGGGACGGCGCTGCGCCGGAGTACCGACCGCCGCGAGCGGGCCGGGCAGCCCTGCCCCGCGCGAAGTGAGCCGGGAGCAGGGTCGGGGCGCGTGGCCCGGTCGGTGGGGCGGCGGTCCACGGCGCGGCGGCCGGGTTCTCCCGGTGGCCGGGGCTGCGGCGGCCTGCCGGGTGTTGTGCCGGGATCGGCGAGGTCTTCGTGGGCGCCGGGACCCGGTGGCGTGGCCTCTCGGGTTTCGTGAGCCGGCCGGCCTGTCCTCGGGGCGGGGCGGGGCGGCCGGGTCAGGGGGAGACCGTGGTCCGTCGTGGCCGGGACGGCCGCGGCGGCAGCGGTGCGGCGGGAGCCGGTGGCACGGTCGAGCGCCACAGCCGGCGGGCCGCCGTGAGCGAGGCCGCGACCAGCAGACCGTTGCGCACCGCCAGCAGCAGAACGCCGTACCGGTCGCTGAGCACGATGTGCGAGAAGCCGAGCGGGAACTCCAGGACCGTCACGAAGGACGCGGCCACCACCATCAGCGCGGGCGCCCCCATCCGGCTCGCGCGGTACGACACACAGACCGCGGCCAGACCGATCAGCCACACCAGGTACTGCGGGCTGATCACCCGGCTGGTCACCGTGAAGAGCAGGACCGCGGTGAAGGCCGCCTCCGCGAGCGTGTGCGCCGCCCTGCGGGCCGCGCGCAGCCGCCACAGCAGCAGCCAGCCGAACGCGGCCGCGGTCAGCGCCAGCGCCGCCGCGCTGACCTGGCCCACGTGCGGGCCGAGGAACTCGATCGACCCGTAGTTCAGCAGCACCTGGCCCTGCCAGCCGAAGTGCCGGGCCACATGGAAGACCAGGGCGCCCAGCGACTCCACCTCGGTGCCCCGCTCCCGCTGGAAGGTCAGGAAGGCGAAGGCTCCCGGCATGGACACCGAGAACAGCGCCGAGAGCCCCGCCGCGGTCACCGCCGCCGACCACCACGCCCGTGCCCGCAGGGCACCGACCAGCAGCAGCGCCGGCCACACCTTCAGCAGCGCCCCGAACGCGGTGAGCGCGCCCATCACCCGCGGATGCCGGGCCCCGGCGACCAGCGCCGCCACGGCCACCGCGGTCACGATCACGTCGTAGCGGGCGTACACCGTCGGCCCGAGCAGCGGCACGCCCGCGACCCACACCCAGGCGCCGCGCAGAGACCGGCCGGGGCGCCGGCTCGGATACAGCAGCAGCGCGAGGACCACCGCGTCGGCGAGGAACGCCAGGGCGAAGAAGGCGTGCGCGTACGACAGGAAGGGCAGGGCGGCGGGGGCGAGTACCGGGAGGGCGGCGGCAGGCGGGTACTGCCAGGTCACGTCGTCCAGCGGAAACGTTCCCTGGCGCAGCACCTCGTACCAGCCCCGGTAGATCACCGACACGTCGGAGGTGACGTCCGGGCCCGGGAAGACGTACACCTGGAACACGAACAGCAGCAGCACCACACGGGTGACGCCCCAGGTCGCGAGCAGCCATGCCAGGGACCGCCCGGCACCTTTGGTCTCCACGTGATCCCCTGCCGTTCGATTTCGGGTCGTGGACCATGATGTCGTGCCCGTCCGTGTGCATGCCACAGACTCGGCCGCACGCGGCTCCGGACGGAGGATTGGGTAGGGTCGGCCGCGATGCACAAGACCCTGATCGTGACCAACGACTTCCCGCCCCGGCCGGGCGGCATCCAGGCCTTCCTGCACAACATGGCCCTCCGCCTGGACCCCGGCCGGCTGGTCGTCTACGCCTCCACCTGGAAGCGAGGCCGGGAGGGCAGCGAGGCCACGACCGCCTTCGACGCCGAGCAGCCCTTCACCGTCGTACGCGACCGTACGACCATGCTGCTGCCGACCCCGCAGGCGACCCGGCGGGCGGTCGGGCTGCTGCGCGAGCACGGCTGCACCTCGGTGTGGTTCGGGGCGGCGGCGCCGCTCGGCCTCATGGCCCCGGCGCTCCGCAAGGCGGGTGCCGAGCGGCTGGTGGCCACCACCCACGGCCACGAGGCCGGCTGGGCCCAGCTGCCCGCCGCCCGGCAACTGCTGTGCCGGATCGGGGAGTCGACGGACACGATCACCTATCTGGGCGAGTACACGCGGTCCAGGATCGCCACCGCGCTGACGCCTAAGGCGGCGCGCCGCATGGTCCAGCTGCCGCCCGGTGTCGACGAGAAGACCTTCCATCCCGGCTCCGGTGGCGACGAGGTCCGCGCCCGCCTCGGCCTGACCGACCGCCCGGTCGTGGTCTGTGTCTCCCGGCTGGTCCCGCGCAAGGGCCAGGACACCCTCATCCAGGCCATGCCCCGCATCCTCGCCGCCGAGCCGGACACCGTGCTGCTGATCGTCGGCGGCGGGCCGTACGAGCGGGACCTGCGGCGGATGGCCGCCGAGACCGGCGTCGGCGACTGTGTCCGCTTCACCGGCCCCGTCCCCTGGTCCGAACTCCCCGCCCACTACGGCGCCGGCGACGTCTTCGCCATGCCCTGCCGAACGCGCCGAGGCGGCCTGGACGTGGAGGGCCTGGGCATCGTCTACCTGGAGGCCTCGGCGACGGGCCTGCCGGTGGTCGCGGGCGACTCGGGCGGCGCGCCCGACGCCGTACTCGACGGGGAGACGGGCTGGGTCGTCAGAGGCGGCGAACCGGCGGCGGCAGCCGACCGGATCGTGGCCCTGCTGGGCGACCCCGAGCTACGCCGCAGGATGGGCGAGCGGGGCAGACAGTGGGTGGAGGAGAAGTGGCGCTGGGACCTGCTCGCCGAGAAACTCAAAGACTTGC
>NZ_JAJHNP010000040.1 GCF_020819595.1 Streptomyces barringtoniae | reverse complement strand
ACCCTTCGCCTGGACCAAGACCGCCGACGAGATTCTCGACAAAGTAGCCGCCTACTGCCGACGAATCTCTGACTCAGGTCACTAGGGCCTGTGTGATGTTGTGATCAATCAGTTGCCTTCAGGAGGTCGTTGATCCAGATCATCGAGGCACGGAGGTGGAGGCCGGCAAGGTAGCTCTCGGGCGTCTTGTCGTATCGAGTCGCGACGCCCCGCCAGGCCTTCAGCTTGTTGGTCAGGCGCTCGACGGTGTTCCGCCCTTTGTAGAGATCGGCGTCGTGGCGTGTGGGGCGACCGCCCCGGCTGCCCTTCTTCTTCCGGTTGGCGGCCTGGTCCTTCTTCTCCGGGCCGGAAACACGTACCTATCGGACCCTGCATGCTGTGCGCCGCACCCATCCACCGCTACGGCCCCCGAAACCTCAAAGCATGCCCCGCCTGCCACATCACCACCCAGCAGACGTAGGACCGCGCCTCATACCAACAACCACTCAGCCTGATCACCGGTCACCGCAAGTGACACGACCTGATCACCCAGCCCGCTATCTGACAAAGCCGGAGACCAGACGCCACACAGAGAGGCCCACGCCCCCACCCGTGCCCCCACCGAAACGCCCGCGCCCCCCGACCACACCAACACGCCGAACTGATCAACGCAGGCCAGACCCCCAGCCACTGATCAGAAAAACCGCCGCCGGACAGTCGGGCCGCTGCCTTGCCGGATCTGTGGTGCCCGCGCCACCCCTCCCGCGGTCCTGCGGCGGCCGGGGTGGACCGCGTTGATAGCAGCCCCGGCTGCAGCCCTGTCACAGATCGGAGCCCTACCCTGTCAACCACCTAAAAGGTACAAATCTAAACGACTTGATCTCAGTAGGACCCGACCGAGGTCGTCCACGTCCTGCCGGGACACATGCTGCTCCAGCCGCCCGCCCCGCCGTGGCCCTGGTCGCCGCAGCCGACCCGCATGAGAACGAGTCACCTGGGTGAGGACGAGAACTCGATGACCAGCACTGACAGGGTGACCCTTGGTAAGCGATCGACCACGAGCGAGATATCCACGTCGGCGGTCGCGATGCTCGACGAGCGTGGGACGGTGGTCGCATGGACGCAGGCCGCCGAGCAGCTTCTCGGGTACTCCGCCGGGGACGTGGTGGGCCGGTCTGCCGCACTCGTGCTGCCGCCTTCCGAGGAAAGGCCGACAATATCGGCGCTCATGGAGCAGTGCCGTGCCCAAAACGACTGGTCGGGCATGATGACAGTGCGCCACCGCGATGGCCGCATGCTCGACATCAACCATCGGATCTCGATGTTGTGGGGGCAGGACGGAACATGCCAGTGGCTTGTGTCCGTCACCGACATCGGCACGCTCTCCTGGGAAGCGAGAAACGGATCGGTGCGGGAGTCGCTTCTCACCCACGCGCCGATCGGCATCGTCGTTCGTGACCCGCAGCTGCGTTGCGTCTGGGTGAGCGACACAGCAGAGAGCCACGACGGTATCTCCAGCGACCGGCGGTTGGGCCGGCGACTCACCGATTCACTGCCCGGCTTCGAGGCCGAAGCCCTGGAAGCGGTGCAGCGGCAGGCGCTGCGGAACGGCACCACCGCGGTCCACGAGTACCGGGCGTGGCCGCCGGAAGATCCCAGCCGGGAGCATGCATTCGCGGTCTCATACTTCTGCCTCCAGGATGAGGACGGCAAGACACTGGGGGTGTGCGGCATCAGCGTGGATGTCACCGGCAGTCAGCGGGCGCGCGAGCGCCTTGCCATCCTCAGCCAGGCCGCCACGCGTATCGGCAGCACCCTGGACGTCATGCAGACCGGGCAGGAACTGGCCGACCTTGCCGTGCCCCTGCTGGCCGACTACGCCTACGTCGACCTGGGGGACTCCGTCCCATTCGGCGAAGAGCCCTCGGCCCGGATCGACACGATGAGCGATCGCCCTGCCGTTTTCCTCCGTGCCGGTCAGGCCTCGATCCACCCAGGAACCCCAGAGTCGCCCTATGCGCGAGGGGAGACGGTTTTCGTCCCCCCGACCTCGCCGCTCGCCAGCGCACTGCGCACGGGAAGGTCCCACCTAGAACCGGTGCTGAACACCTCCCCTGGGACATGGCTCGACGACGACCCAGCGCGGGCGCAAAAGATCCGTGAGCACGGGATGCACTCCGTGATGATCGTGCCCATCATTGCGCGGCGCGCCGTCCTGGGTGTCGCGCTGTTCGTCCGCACCGAGGACCCCGTTCCGTTTCACGAGGATGACCTGCTGCTCGCCGAGGAGCTCGTCACCCGGGCCGCGCTGTGCTTGGACAACGCCCGCCAATACACGCGCGAACGCACCGCGGCCCTCGCGCTGCAACGCAACCTGCTCCCCCACCGTTTGATGGGCGGCGCGGCGGTCGAGGTCGCCTGGCGCTACCTGCCGGCCGACACGGACGCCGGCGTCGGAGGCGACTGGTTCGATGTGATCCCGCTGTCCGGCGCCAGGGTGGCCCTCGTCGTCGGTGATGTCGTCGGACACGGCATCAACGCCGCCGCGACCATGGGAAGGCTCCGCACCGCCGTACGCACGCTCGCCGACCTGGAGATGCCTCCCGACGAACTGCTGGCCCATCTCGATGACACCTTCCAGCGACTGGCCGAGCAAGACGCCGACGCCGCGGACCAGACCCCCACGGTGGTAGGCGCCACCTGCCTGTACGCCGTCTACGACCCGATCACCCGGAAGTGCACCATGGCGCGGGCCGGGCACCCCCCGCCCGCGATCATCCACCCGCAGGGCCAGGTCACCTTCCCCGACCTGCCCGCCGGAAGCCCACTGGGCATCGGGTTGGGCGTCCCTTTCGAGGCTGTGGAGCTGGAACTGCCCGAGGGAAGTCTCCTCGCCCTTTACACCGACGGCCTGATCGAAACCCGCGACGACGACATCGACGTGGGAATGCGTTGCCTGGGCACCGCCCTGGCCCAACCGGATCGCTCCCTGGAAGAGCTGTGCACCCAAGTAACGGAGCCCTTCCCGGGCCAGGCACCGTCCGACGACATCACCCTGCTCCTGGTGCGGACGCGCTCACTCAGCCCCACCCAGGTCGCCTCCTGGACGCTGCCGAACGACCAAACCGCTGTCCGCAACGCCCGGCACATGGCAACCCGCCAGCTCACCGAATGGGGCCTGGAAGGCCTCCAGGACCCCACCGAGCTGATCGTCAGCGAACTGATCACCAACGCCGTCCGCCACAGCACCAGCCCGATCGGACTGCGCCTGATCCACCACCATGCCCTGACCTGCGAAGTATTCGACCCCGACGCCAACTCCCCGCATCTGCGTCACGCACGCGCCACCGACGAAAACGGCCGCGGCCTCTTCCTGATCACCCAGTTGTCCCGCAGATGGGGCGCCCGCCCGGAATCGGAGGGCAAGGTTGTCTGGGCCGAACAAGACCTGGACTCCGCACCCTCACACGCACCGGCCTCCGGCACACCCCCCACGCGCAAGAAGCAAGCGAGCCATCGAGGCCGCGAGCATCCGGCATGCTCCACTGCGGAGGACACCCGGCCGCCAAAGCGGGACCGTCTGGTGGGCCGTCCTCGGGAGACCAAGGACTGCCAACGACGATAGCGAACAACAGCGTCCTTGCTGGCAGGAAAACAGCGGCTGCAATCCGCCGAGATAGCCGAACCCGGACATCACTTCTTCGGTCACTGGTGGAGGTGGGCCCGCATGTCGACTAAACGGCAAAAACGCTGGCCCACAGGCGCCCGACAGACACCCCTCTCGCTGCACTGACCTACCGTCAACTCCCCTGCGACACAGGAACCTCACCGCAGAACCTCCACCCAACGGCGCGCACACGCCGCCGCACGCGCCCCCACACATGCCCCACCCGCCCCACTCCCTGCCCCCGTACTCCCTCCCACACTCCCCCACGCACCCGGTCACCCAGCCGCGACCGCGCACGAACCCCACCACAGACAGACCTCGGGGCCGCACCACCCGACTCCGCCCGCCTGCCGAGATCGGACAGATGAACGAGACCGACACCGCCACGCCCCAGGGGCCCGTGCGAGCACGACGGTCGGGGATGCGTCCCCCTGTCCGACGTCGTCACGGCCACGCCCGAGGAGCCAGTGCTCGACGTGCTGCCGCGACCGGAGATGAGCCCGGTCCGCCGCGCACTGGTGCTCGACGAAGGACGCCTCATCGGCATCCTCACCGTCGGCGGCGTCACCCGCGCCCTGGCCTGGCCGAGCGGGCCCGCGAAGCCCGCGCCGCACACCAGCGCCCCGCACCTCACGAAGGAGGCGTCATGACGGACACGATCCCGGCCGCCAGCCGGACCACCGTACTGCCCGAAGACCACGTCGAAGTACGTCACCTGGGAGGCCAGGCTTTCACGGTCGCCACGGAGCCACACACTCGTCACCGACCAGCCCGTCGAGTCGGGTGGCGATGACCGCGATCCCACACCCGTCGAGGTTCTCGTCGTGTCGCTCGCCTCGTGCGTCGCTCACTACGCGGCACGCTGGAACGACGACCGGCCTGCCCGCGCCGCCGGAGTTCACTGGTGCCGCAGGGGCTGAACGAGGCCAGGCTCCAGGCGCTGCGTGCCATGGTCGATGCACGTTGCCCACCACACTGCGGCAACCGCCGCAGGTCACGGTCGAGTTCGGCTGACGCGACCGCACAGCCTGGGACGCACGCGGTCACAGCTGGGGGCGGAGTACGTCGTAGGCCCAGGCCGCCAGAGTGGTGGGCGTGGTGGTGTACAGGGTTCGCGACTGTTCCGGGACGAAGCCGTCCCGCAGCCCGGTCGACATCCCGACGACCGCTTCGACCAGGCCGTCGGCCATTCCGGATGTACGCAGCAGGCTACGCATCGCGTCGTCGCTGACGCGCTCTGCGCGCAGCGGGCGGCCGATGGCGGCGGACACGATCTCGGCGGCCTGCGGCCACGTGAGGTCGGCCGGGCCGTGGACGGCCTGGATACAGCGTCCGGACCAGTCGGTCGACAGCAGCCGGGTCACGGCGACCTCCCCGATGTCACGCGGCGCGACCCAGGCAAGGGGCTGGTCCAAGGGAAGGATCACGGGAATGACGCCGGTGCGTACGGCATCGAGCTGGAGCTCCAGGTTGGTGAAGAAGTAGCCGCAGCGCAGGTGTGTGACGGTGGCACCGAGGGAGTCGAGGGCGAGCTCGGTTCCCGCGAGACCGTCGATCTCGCTGGCTCCGTGGCGCTTCTCGGCGCCGACGCTGCTCTGGAAGACCGTCCGTTCGATGCCGTTCTCCCTGACGGCGCGCACGACGCTCGCCGTGGCCGACTCGTAGTCCGCAAGCGGATCTTCGCCCACCGACGGGGGATCCACCCAGAACAGGGCGTCGGCCCCGGCAGTGGCGGCGACGACAGCCTCCGTGTCGCGCTGGTCCACCGCGACCGCCTCGACCTCGCGACGCATGTCGGGCGCGAGCCGTCCGGGATCGCGTGCCAGTACCCGTGGACGGACTCCGGCCCGCAGGAGCATGGCGACGACGTGTCGTCCGACGTTGCCGGTGGGCGTCGTGACCGCGATACGCATGGCTGGGTGTCCTTTCGACGGTTTCCAGCAGGACGCTAGAAGCCAATCCAGACACCTCGTGTCCCCTTTGCGGGGCAGGCCACGCGGGTATGGACGCCGGGCATCGTCGGTGCACACCACGGCATCGGGTGCGCGGCATCGGTGCGCTCAGTGGCCGGCCTCCCGGCCGCGGTGCGATCCGGGCTCCTGCGGGCGGTGCGCCCGCTGATCGTGCTGGCGCACCGGGTGCGTTCCATGGGCATCGGCCTGTTCAGCGTAGCGGTCCGCACGGGGCGGGAGGCGTCGGCCGCTTTGGTGAACGCGACCTGGAGGTGGCGCAGCCGCTCGGCCGTCAGATCAAGGGCTTCCACGTCCATGCGTGACGCCCGCAAGACCCGCAACGCCGTCATTCCGATCGCCTCCCGAGGTCCGACCTCCGGCTCCTGGTCGCCGCGCTCGGGACCGGCGGCCGAAAGCGCGAGCAACTGCTCGGGCATCGCCGCCTGCCGACACGCAAGCCGCCGGGCGACCGCACCACAACGTCGGCCACTGCCTCCCGTGCCTCTTCCGCTCAGACCAGCGTGAGGCTGCTTCAGGCGCGCATCCCGTGCAGCATCACGCCCAGGTAGCGGCGGCCGGAGTCGAGTCGGGTCTCCAGGTCGTCGGCGTGGACCTGGGCGGCGTAGGCGATCCCGCACATGAGCGGCCGCAGATCGTCCGTAGTCCTTGTTCGGGGGCACCTACTGGTCCGGGGGCTGATCACCCTTGGAGCGGTTGGAGGCGGCGAAGACGGCGATCAGCTGCGAGTGGTCGAGGTCGTTGGCGAACTTCTTGAATGGAGGGCTGTCAGGCATTCCCGGGCAGGCGGCCGGGACCGCACAGCGGGTGTCAGGCTGCTGGCGCCAGACGAGTGGCAGGTGGAGCGAGGGTGCGAGCGCCGTCCGGGACGGGTACTGCGGCGAAGATCGCGTCCTGCTGGCCCTGCAGCTCCTTCTTGCGCTCGGGTCTGGTCGACGGCAGCCGCTGTTCCTCGTACAGCTTGTGCGTCTCCTCCTGGGCGAACTTGCTCGCCGGAGTGTGGAACTGCACCTCGAACAGCTGCCGCGAAACGGGCGCGCGCCAGCCCGTGTTGAGTCCCTTGTAGCCCTTCGCGCGGCCCCAGGTGTTGGACCACTTCGTGGTGTCGCTGCCCCTGGCGGACAGCACCTCTGAGGCGATGGTGACACCGGTGACGTAGTCGCCGTCGGGCCATTGGAGGGTGTAGCGCACCGCGTCACTCAGGCGCGCCAGGATGTCGTCGGTGTTGCGCTCCGGATGCTCCTTGAGGTCCGTGGCGACCTTCCGCTTGAGGGAGTCGGGGGACTTGAGGCGGTGGTCGAAGCCGACGAGCTCAGCCTGGCTGAGGTCGGCGGCAGCCCGTACATCGCGGCTGATCGACGGCTCCCCCGCGCGGACACGGGCAAGGTACGCGTCGACCTTGCGGTTGTTCGCGGCGTTCAGGCACAGTCCGTCGCGCTCCCAGCCATCCGGGTCGTCGCCGCACTGCCCCGCACCGCCACCGCTGCGCATGGCGGTGGTCTGCTTGCCCGTCGTGTCGGAGGGGCCGGCGGCGTACGCGGTGAGCCCATTAGTGGCGGTGGCCAAGGCAAGAGCGGCGGCCAGTACGGCGGCCGCCCCGCCCAGGTGGTGCGTGCTCATGCGGCGGGAGTGTCCCTTCTTGGCGCGTGGCACCGCCTGCACCGATGAACGGGGCGGGCGGGATCGTCGCCGGGGACAACGGGAGGAAGGACGGAGAAGTACCGCGAAGCAGATCCAGGTGTGGGGCATTGGCGTGATGGCGCCGTCCGGCGGCGGAATCGTGCGGCGTGGCGGTGCTGTCAGCCAGCCTCCGAGCCGGTGATCGTCTCGGCGAACCTTGGACGCCCGAGCGCGGCAGCCGCGCGCCGACCCACAGCGGGACCGGTCAAAGTTCCCTACGTTGTCTGCGGGACGTGGTGAGCCCTTCGTATGGTTGGCTCGCCCAGGGGCGTCGGGTATGGCTTTCAAATTTCTGCCGCTTGTGGCTTCCACTGATTGGTCTCCCGGCGTCCCACGACGTCTCGGCTGCCGATGGGGAGCTTTCCCCCTGTGCCCTGGGGGTTCGCCCTGCTCGCCGCCGCGTCGAATGCCCTGCTTGAACAGGCCATAGAGCTCCAGCATTTGGTCGTTGCTTGGCATGGGGCGCGGGACTGCAGCAGCGGTGATCCGTACGGCCGATCGATGTGATCACTCAATCGTGAGTTCTTCCGGGTTCGCGTCCGGGGTGACGCGATGCTCGACCGGACGGTGTGTGACCGGCGCCGCCGGGATGTGCTGTGGGTGGGGGAAGAGCATGACGCGAGACGTGGGACGGCGCGGGGGCTTGGACGAGCAGGCGGTGCTGCTGGTGGCTGGGCTGGCCGATCTGGCGGTCACCACGCTGGGTTCGGCGGTGGTGGCGGTGCGGGGACTGCTGCGCCGTTCGGACGCTGCTGAGCTGGCGGCGCAGGCCGAGCAGGACCTAGCGGCACGTGGGCGTCTGGTGCTGGACCGGTACGCGGCCGTCCCGCCGGCCCACCTGGAGGTCCTGGCCCGGCACGCCCTGGCGCGGAAGACCGCTGCTGATGACTGACCGATGGGAGCTGGCCGCATTCAAGATCCGTGTCGACGAGGTGGTGCGCCGGTTCGTCGCCCAGGAGGCCGACCAGTTCGCGGCGATCGATCCGCTTCTGGGGCCGGTGGCCGAGCAGTTGGAGGCCGCGGTCGCGGACGGCAAGCGGCTGCGGGCGGCGTTTTGCTACTGGGGGTGGCGCGCGGCCGGGCAGCCGGACAGCGACGTGCTGGTGCGGGCGGCGGCGTCCATGGAACTGGTGCATGCGGCCGCGGTCGTGCACGACGACCTCATCGACGACAGCCCGCTGCGGCATGGGCGACCCACGGCCCATGTCGCTCTACGCGGCGCCGTAGGGCGTCGTCCGCGAGGTGAGGCAGCCGCGAGGTCGCTGGCGATGCTGGTGGGTGACCTGCTGATGGCACTGGCCGGGCAGTTGTTCGCCACCAGCGGCCTGCCCGCCGCGTACCTCGCCCGCGCCCGCCCCTTGTGGTCGGTGATGGCCCGCGAACTGGTCGCGGGCGAGTGCCTGGAGATTCTGCGTACCGGAGCCGGCCCGGACACCACCGCGTCGCTCAAGGTGGTCCGCTACAAGACCGCCAAATACACTGTCGAGCAGCCCCTGCTGATCGGCGGTGCTCTGGCCGGCGCCGGCGCGCGGCTGCGTGAGGGCTACTCCGCGTACGGGCTGCCGCTGGGCGAGGCGTTCCAGCTGCGGGACGACCTGCTTGGCCTGTTCGGAGACCCGGAACGTACCGGCAAGGCCAACGCCGACGACGTACGCGGCCACCGGCCCACCGCGCTGCTGGCAGAGACCTGGCGCCTCGCCGGCGACGACGACCGTAAGAGGCTGCACGCCCTGCTGGGCCGTCGACGCCTGGACGCGGATGCTCTGAACGCGGTCCGCGAGGTGATGCGCCGGCTGAAGGCACCCGACCGCATCGAGGCCATGATCAGCGCACGAGTCGAGGAGGCGCTCGGCGCCCTTCACGAGCTGGATGCCCCCACGCACGCCGACGCTGCCCTGACCGCGCTGGCGCAGTCGGCCGCGGACCGCCTCTGTTGACCCCTTCCAGCCGAGGTGGCGCAACCCCACTGCCATGTCCGGCCGCTGCCATCTCCGGCCGCTCATGGACGATCCCGTGGAAGACAAGGAGCCCCGTCATGACATGCACCGAGGCCTCGATGGACGCCCTGCGGCAGGCTGGTGACGAACTCGCCGACGCCACCGTCGCCGCACTGTTCGAACGCGGCCAGGTGGGCACGTTCAACACCCTGATGCGCTACGTCTCCACCGCCGGCGCTCCCCTTCCCGAAGGCCTGCCGGACGTGGCGCGCGAGTACCTCGAGGCCACCCGCACCCCGCCGTCCTGGGTGGACTGGTCGGAAATGGAGAAGGCCCGGCTGTTCTTCATCGACAACAACGTGCACATCTCCACCGCGCTGTCCTTCGCCTCCATGCCCGCCTGCTACGTCGTACCACACGTGGCGAAGTTGCTGTCGGCCACCCACGGGCTCAAGTACCCCTCCAAACGCATGGCGGAGACGGGCCAGTTCACCGTCTACCTGATGCAGCCCGACGCCTTCGAAGCCGGCAGCCGCTTCATCCCCGCCGCCCAGAAGGTCCGCCTCCTGCACGCCTCCATCCGCCACCACCTGGGGCGCGACAACCGCTGGGACACCGACACTCTGGGAGTGCCGATCTGCCAGGAGGACATGATCGGCGGGCAGATGTTCTTCTCTCTGCTCGTGCTGGACAGCCTGCACCGCCTCAACATCCACATGTCGCAGGAAGGCGCGGAAGCCTACTACTACGCATGGCGGGTGGTCGGTGCCATGCTCGGCGTCGACCAGAGGGCCGTTCCCAAGACGCTCGACGAGGCCCGCCAATTCCTCGACCTGTACATGATCCGGCACATAGGGCCTTCCGAAGAGGGCGCGCATCTGACCCGGCAGCTCATCGACCTCTACGAGGAGATCGTGCCCGGCACCTTCTTCGACCCGATCGTCTCCGCTCTGATCCGCTACCTCATCGGCGACACCTGCGCCGACTGGCTCGACGTGCCGCACACCCCGTGGGACACCGTCGTCAAGGCCGTGCCCCACCTCCTCGGCGTCCTGGAGACCATCGAGGACCGCTCCCCCCTCGGCGCCTGGGCCCTGGACCGTCTCGGCCACCTCACGACCGTCTTCGAGCTGTCCTCCCTCACCCGCGGACGCGTCATGCACTACGCCATCCCCGAACACCTCAAGAAGGACTACGGCATCTCCAGCGCGATGCCCCGCATCCGCCGATGGACCCCACCAGCCGCCACAGTCTCCTGACCGCCACGTCGCTCAAACTTCGCTGACACGCGCCTTGGGGCCAGGTCTCGTTGTCGAAGCCCACCCGTGCGGACTGGGCCGTTCGGGTGCATCACGGGCCCGTGATGCGTCCGTTCCCAGCGGACGGGCAGCCATACGGGCACGGTTCCTGCGAGGAAGGGATTGCGCTGTGCGCCGTGCTCTGATCGTTGTCGATGTGCAGAAGGACTTCTGTGAGGGCGGCAGCGTCCCGGTGAAGGGCGGCGCCGACCGGGCCCGGGCCATCGCCGAGATGGTCCAACGATCCGCCGGCGGCGAGTACGCGCACATCGTCGCCACCCGCGACCACCACATCGATCCGGGCGGTCACTTCTCCGACCACCCCGACTACCGAAACTCCTTCCCCGTGCACTGCGTGGCGGGCAGCGAGGGCAGCTCCTTCCACCCGCACTTCGCGCCGACCGCCGCTTCCGGTGCCGTCGACGAGGTCTTCTACAAGGGCGCGCACTCCGCCTCAAAGAGCGGCTTCGAAGGCTCGGCCGAGGACGGCACATCCCTGGCCGATTGGCTTCACGCGCGCAGCGTCCGCAACGTCGACGTCGTCGGTATCGCCACCGACCACTGTGTGAAGGCCACCGCGCTGGACGGCGCGAAAGCCGACTTTGCCGTGACTGTCCTGCTCGACTACACCGCCGGCGTCGCCACCGACACCACCGCCCACGCCATCGAGGAACTACGCCAGGCCGGCGTCGCACTCACCGGAGAACCAGTCGTCCTCGACTGACGTCTGCGGGCATCTCAAAGTGAGTGTCACTCCCGCTCCGGCGACGCGGGTTGAGGACAACGGCGGGGGCCGATCGCGTCCAACGGGAGCCCTACGCGGCGCCGCCAGTTCGGGCATCCGGTGATGCCGCCGCCCAAGGGGCGGCCGTCGACGGGACTTTCGCCGTGATCATGGACACGGGTTCTCATGCAGCGGTGGCCAGCGTGGTTGATCTCTGTTCGAAGACGACCGGGGCGAGGCATCCGATCGCCGAGTGCTTTTCGCTGGTGGTTGTAAGCGGCCGAGCCAACGGAACACCGTGAGGCGGGCGGCTCGTGCCGTGGGCCCGCCGCGCCGGACGGGCAGGATTTCCCGCCGCAGCCGGCTGGGCTAGCGCGTGTTTTGAAACTCGGCTCCGTTCCTCGTCCCGTGCCGTGATGATCTCGATGTGGGGCGAGGGGATCTTTCTGACGAGCAGTGGGCGGTGCTGGAGCCGTTGTTGCCGGTCGCGGTGTTGGGCCGGCCGTCGTTGGGTCGGCGGAAGCTGATAGACGGGATCCGGTGGCGGGTGCGGACTGGTGCTCCGTGGCGGGATCTGCCGTCGGAATACGGGCCGTGGCAGACGGTCTACGGACTCTTCCGCCGCTGGCAACGTGACGGCACCTGGCCTGTGCTGCTGACCGGACTGCAGGCTCGGGCGGATGCGGCAGGGCTGATCACGTGGGAGGTCAACGTCGACTCCACGATCTGCCGGGCCCATCAGCACGCCGCAGGCGCCCGCCGCGACGGCCAGGCCCAGAAGGAACCGCCGGGCGGAAGCCGCATGGAGCCCGGCGACCACGGTCTGGGCCGATCCCGGGGAGGCTTCACCACCAAGATCCATCTGGCCTGCGAGCAGGGCCAACGGCCGCTGTCTTTGCTGGTCACCGCAGGTCAGCGTGGTGATAGTCCTCAGTTCGCCGCCATCCTGGAAGGCATCCGAGTTCCCCGCACCGGACCCGGCCGTCCCCGCGTCCGCCCACTGCGAGTGCGAGGCGACAAGGCGTACGCCTCCCGCGCCAACCGGGCCTACCTGCGCAAGCGGGGAATCGGGTGCACGATCCCGGAGCCCGCCGACCAGGCAGCCAACCGCAAACGGCGCGGGAAGGCCGGCGGGCGGCCTCCGGCGTTCGACCGCGAGGATTACAAGGCCCGGCACGCGGTCGAATGCGGGATCAACCGGCTCAAGCGCAACCGGGCGGTCGCCACCCGGTTCGACAAGCTCGCCGTCCGCTTCGAAGCGACCGTCCTGATCGCCGCGATCGGCGAATGGTTATGACCGGCCTGAGCTGTCGGTTCCACGTGCCATGCTGACCGCGACCAGGGTGAACCGGGCGAGGGAGAGGCAACGATGGGGGCTCAGTACTACGGCGCCGACAGCGAGAACGGCGACCGCATCGACGACCCCTCCGAGGACGCGCTGTTCATGATGATCAGCGACCTCAACAACTCCGACAACACCTTCGTGGTCGTCCAGCCTGACGAGGACGATCCAGTGTGGTTCGCCTCAGTGGCCGTCCTGGACGAAGGCGGCTACGAGATCGTCCGCCGTGACACCTCCCGCAACGAGCACGGGGTCACCACGGCGACGAGCATCAACGACATCGCCCGTGACCTCACCATCTGGATGGCCGCCCGCGACTTCCCCGGACGGCCAACCAGACAGGTCACCGACTTCTAAAACACGACCTAGCTTGATCTTTAACGGCCGACGTCGAATGGTGCCTCGAACTTGATCACTCGGTTCGGTAACCGCCGTACATCAAAGCGGCCTTCGTCTGAACATGTGCTCCGACCAAGGAACACACATGTCCAGCACGAAGGCCGTGAAGATGAGTCTGCTGCATCGCGATGCCCGACAAGAGGCATTGGCCGAACTGTCATGCTTCCGGGGCGAGTTCTACTCCTGCCTCACCGCTCGTTCGGATGCGTTGTTCGAGCTGGCTGACGCCGTGCTGTGCGGCGACGGACCGGTGAGGTCGCTGGCCGAACTGTCGCTGGTCGGCGAACACCGCCGTGGTCATGGCGGGCTCTACGCCGCCCTCGCCCGTGGCAGGGTCGACACCGGCCGGCTGCAGCGGGCCCTGGCCGCAGTGCCACTGCCGCGGGCTGTCGACGGCCGGCTGGTCCTGGCCATCGACATCACCTGCTGGCTACGCCCCGATGCCCACACCTCACCGCAGCGGATCCTGTGTCACACCTACGGCCGGGGCAAAGACCAGCACATCCCTGTCCCCGGCTGGCCGTACTCGATCATCTGCGCGCTCGAGCCGGGTCGCAGTTCCTGGACCGCGCCTTTGGACGTGCTTCGCCTGGCCCCCGGGGACGACAACGCCACCGTCACCGCCCGGCAGCTGCGTGACCTGCTCCACCGACTGATCAACGCCGGGCAGTGGCAGGAGGGCGACCCCGACGTTCTCGTCATCGCGGACGCCGGATACGACGCACCCCGCCTCGCGTTCCTGCTCGAAGACCTGCCGGTCCAGGTGCTCGCCCGGATGCGCTCTGACAGAGTCCTGCGCCGGGCTGTTCCACCCCGCCAACCGCACACGATGGGCCGCCCACCCCGGCACGGCGGCGAATTCGTCTTCGGGCAGCCCGACACCTGGGGCGTCCCGGACACCGAAACCGTCACCGACACACGTCTTTACGGCACCGCCAGGGCCCGCTCCTGGGACCGGCTGCACCCCAGGCTCACCCATCGCTCCTCCTGGGCCACAGCCGACGGCACTCTCCCGGTCGTCGAGGGGACGGTGATCCGCCTGGACATCGACCACCTGCCCAGCGGCTCAACACCGAAGCCGGTCTGGCTGTGGTGGTCAGGCACCGACGCCACTGCGGCGGACGCCGACCGTCTCTGGCAGGCCTACCTGCGGCGCTTCGACATCGAGCACACCTTCCGCCTGTTCAAGCAGACCCTCGGCTGGACCTGCCCGAAGATCCGCACACCCGAGGCCGCCGACCGCTGGACCTGGCTGATCCTCGCCGCCTACACCCAACTGCGTCTCGCCCGCCCCCTCGCAGCCGACCGGCGCCGTCCCTGGGAGAAACCCAGTTCCCCGGACAGGCTCACTCCCGCGCGTGTCCGCCGCGACTTCCGGCACATCCGCCCACAGACCGCCTGCCCGGCCAGAGCACCGAAACCCACCCGCCCCGGCCCCGGACGACCAGCAGGCCGAAAAAACACCCGCCCTGCACCCCGCCACGACGTGCACACACCCAAGAAGACACAGCCAGCACAGGGACAAAAGAAGAGGTCAACCACCCCGAAGCCCCGCCGCACAGGTTAAAGATCAAGCTAGGCGACTGTCAGATATGAGGCCGACACCGACTGCAACGAGCGAATGTTCGCATCGCTGCGATGCTCGGTCGGCCTCAGCACGCGGAGGGCCAAGAGGGGGTATCGCCGAGGTGACCCCAGAAGCCGCCAATAGTTGATCTTGGAAGCGTCAGCGCTTCCGGCGGGCGACGGCGTCGACGCCGGGGCGGGCGTATCGCTCCAGGGAGCGGACGGAGGCATGGCGGGACCGTGCCAGCAGCATCGGGGTGGAGGTGCCGCCCTCCGCGTCGTGCGTGAGCGCGGAGTGCCGCAGCCGGTGCAGGGTCCAGCCGCCCAGGTCCTCGATGTCCTCGGGTGAGGCGAGCGGGTTGGCCAGCAGCCGGGTGGTCTCCTCGAAGATCTCCTCGGCCCGCCGGTACGAGAGCCGGGCCCGGCCGGTCTCCGGGCACACGTCGAGCGACGGCGTCCCGGCCGGAGCCTTGCGGCCGGTGAGGAACAGCGGGCCGCGGGTGCGTCCGGCGATCAGGCGGGGCAGGAGCTGGGCGATGCCGGACTGCCAGTGGATCCACTCCGTCGCCCCGCCCTTGGCGGTGATCCTGCCGTGCTTGTCCTGCGGGTACAGATCTTCCACGTTCAGGCACAGCACCTCATCGGCCCGTGCGGCACTTTCGTAGAGGACCTTCCAGAACGTCTTCTCCCTGAGCCCGACGTCCAAGCGCCACAGGGCGGCGATCTGGTCCTCGGAGAGAGCCTTGGCGCGGTCCGGCGCTGCCGGCCGCCGCTCGATGCCGATCGTCGGGTCGCCGACGATCCAGCCCTGGCGCTACCACCACCCGATTGCCCTGCGGGCGATGGACAGCTCCCGGTGGACGGTGTCGGCGTCCATCTCGTCCGCCCGGGTCGCCGCCAGCTCGGCCAGAGCCTCCGGCAGAGCCGGGTCGTCGATCGCGGTGACGGGGAAGACGGGCGGCTTCGCGCCCCGGCGGGCAGGTCCGGTCGGCGCCGGTTCGCCGGCGAGCATCCATCCCCACGTCGTCAGCGAGATCCGGTAGATCCGCGCGGAGGACTTCGCGATGCCCGCGCCGGTGAGGTACCGCTCGACCGCCGCGGTGTACGACGACGGCGGGGCGGTCAGGGGCACTACCCGGGCGCGCGGCAGCCAGGACGCGCCCCCGCCCCCGAGTTCGGTCACTGGTTCGATCGTCACGCCCGGCCCGCCCCCTACGTGCTGCCGCAGTAAATGCGCACACCTCGCCCCGGCGGCTGGAATGACCCGCCGCAGGTCGCAATGATCAGGATAGGGACGCTGTCGCAGTAAATCCGGTATTTACTGCGGTAGTTGTTCCAGTCCCCGCTGGGCGGCTGCGGTGAGCTGGGCGGCCAGATTCTTGAGCGCTTCTCGGAGTTCGTCGGGATGGTGGATGGTGAAGGGCCATTCCAGGGAGGCGAGCATGTGGGCCATGCCGTCCAGCCGTTCTGCCCGTGCGTGCATGAGAACGCCGGTGGGCTGGGCGGTGAGGGTCACCGCTGAGCGAGGCAGTCGGCGGGCGATCTCATCGAGGGGGCCATGGATCGTCACCTCGACCTGCCAGCGGTAGGGCCCCTGGGCGAGGGTCGAGGTCAGGTGGGCGACGGGGTCGAAGCCTTCAGGTGCGATGAAGCCGCCGGCTCGGGGGGTGACGGAGGCGATGCGGTCGATGCGGAAGGTCCGCAGGCTGTTGCGGAGGTGGTCGTGGCCGACGACGTACCAGCGGCCGGTGTGGAAGACCACGCCGTAGGGGTCGATGTCGCGTTCGGTGTGTTCCTGGCGCCAGGACTGGTGGCTGATACCGACGGTCGCGCGGGCGCGGGAGGCCTGGGCCAGTGCCAGCAGGACGCCGGTTCCGGGTGCCTGTCCGATCACGGCGTTGGCGGTGAACGACAGGGTCTCCCGCATAGCGGCGAGCGGCTCGCGCAGGGCGTGCGGAAGCACCCGCTCGATCTTGGCCAAGGCACCGGCACTGGCCGGCGCGGCAGTGCCCATGCCCAGACGTTCTGCCGCGAGCAGCCCAAGAACGACGGCGAGGGCCTCGTCATTGGTGAGGACCAGAGGGGGCATGCGGTAGCCGCGGGCCAGTCGGTAGCCGCCGTAGCGGCCGCGTTCGGCCTCCACGGGGATGCCCAGTTCCCGCAAGTGCGCGGTGTACCGGCGCACGGTGCGGACGTCGGTGTCCAGGCGGTCTGCCAGCTCCGCCCCGGTGAGCCGGGCGTTGGACTGGAGGAGTTCCAGCAGGGTCAGCACACGGGTCAGGGGATGCGACATGGATCACTCGGCATTTCAGGGCGGATTCTGTCCTGTATCGACTTTACGCTCCCCGCAGCACCTACTTCTGGGAGATCACATGGGCACCTTCGTACTCGTTCCCGGCGCCTGGCTCGGGGCGTGGGCCTGGGAAAACACCGCCCCCGCTCTGCAGGAGCGCGGCCACACGGCGCTGCCACTGACTCTGACCGGACTGGCCGAACACGCAGACCAGGGCGGACCCCAGACAGGCCTAGACACGCACATCGCTGACGTCATCGGCTTCATCGAGCGAAACGATCTGCGCGACATCACGCTGGTCGCCCACAGCTACGCAGCTGCCCCGGTCACCGGGGCTGCCGGACGTCTCGGTGACCGGCTGGAACGCGTGGTCTACGTGGACAGCGCCCCGTTCGCCGCAGGCATGTGCATGCTCGACCTCATGCCACCGCAGGCAGCGGACCAACTGCGCCAGCAGGTCGACGCTTCTGGCGACGGGTGGCGGCTACCGATGCCGCCGTTTGAGGTCCTGGGCTTGTCCAGCAGCCTCGACGGGCTCGATGAGGGCCAGCGGGACGCTCTGCGCTCGCGTGCCACCCCTCAGCCATTCGGCACCTATACCCAGCGCCTCGCTGGCCCGGCCGAGCTCAGCGTCGGTGTGGACCGTGTCCTGGTCGCGTGCCATGACTTCACGGGGCTGCTGGATTCCGGGGTGCCGATGCTGGCCTACCTGAACCAGCCGCCGTGGCGACGCTTCGACCTGCCCACCGGACACTGGCCGATGCTGTCCGCGCCCGCCGAACTCGCCGACATCCTCGACAAGGCCGTCTCCTGACCGCGCCGGCCGAGAGGCACAGCCCGATGCATGACCACGAAAGCGTCCGCCGACTGCGGGCCCACGCTCAGGCCCTGGCCGGCGGAGCACAGGAGGCCTCTGCCGAGGCGGTCGTCCGACGGGTCTTCGCCATCCAGGCCCAGGACGCCACGGCCGCCGACCTGGGCATCCGGGTACGTGGCCTGGACATCACCGCCCACGCCATCCGCACGGCATACGAGAAAGAGCGGAGCATCGTCCGCAACTGGTACATGCGCGGCACCCTGCACACCATCCCCAGCAACGACGCCCGCTGGGTGTTGCAATTGCTGTGCCCGCGAATTCTTGCCGCAACCAATCGCCGCTACCAGCAGCTGGGCCTGGACGACGATCTGCGCCAGCGCGCCGACCATCTCATCCGGCGCGCTCTTGCCGCGCAAGGCCCACTCACCCGGGCCGAGCTGACCGAGCACCTCACCACCCTCGGCATCCCGCCGGACGGGCAGGCGCCTTTCCACCTGATCCGACACGCAGCACTCACCGGCATCCTCTGCCACGGCCCACAGCGCGCCGGTGAGGCCACCTATGTACTGCTCAACGACTGGCTGCCCGCCACCGGGCGCTTCCGATGGGAGGGCGACGCTGCCCTCCCCGAGCTGGCCCGCCGCTACCTTGCCGCGCACGCCCCCGCCACCCTGGAAGACTTCGCCGCCTGGTCCGGACTACCGATCACCTGGGCCCGCACGGCCTGGAAACTGCTGGCGGAATCGGGCGCGATCAACGAATACGGCGCGTTGACCATGCTCGCCGGGCGGGTGAAAGAACTCCCAGGCTCGTCTGACACCCCGGACGTTCGCATGCTGCCCGCCTACGACAACTACCTGATCGGCTACCGCACCCGCGAGGTGTCCGTCCCCGCTCTCCACCAGGCCCGCGTCTGGCCAGGAGGCGGCCTCATCCGGCCAACCGTCATCGCCGACGGCCTTGCCATCGCCACCTGGACCCGTGGCTCCGGCGCACGCTCCATCAAGGTGGATGCGTTCGAACCTGTCCCGCCTCAGATCGAGCAGGGTATCGACATGGAGAAGGAGGCCGTCGTCGGCTTTCTGCAGCCCACCGCATAGCCGACCCGCATCCCGATCCAAAAATGAGGCGGCCGCGTAGGCGAAGACGTTGGGTCAAGCGGCCTGACCGAGGCTGGCGGCGATCAGATCCTGCTCACGCAGCGGGGTGAAGTCGACGTCAAGCTTCGGGTCGTACGCCTCAGGCTCGATGCCGAGCTCATGGGTGGAGTACTCGCCGAACCGTTTGATGTGCTCGGTCAGGTACGGCGAGATGTGGGCCCGGTCCTCCGGGTCGATCTCCCATCCCTCCTCCAGCAGCTGGCTTGGCCCGCGAGCCCACCACGTACAAGGTTTGTGGGGCGGGTTGGCGAAATCCTACCCACTGGCCAGGACCGTTCCAGGGTCCGGCTACAAACGGATCTTGTCTGATGTCTCAGCTCCGTTGCGGTCAGGGTGCGGCAACGACGACTGCCGAAGCCCTCACCGCGGCGACCGACTTCGTCCACCGCTCGCTGCCGGCGATCCCAGGACGCGACCACCCATCGCGAACTCGGAAGGGCTGAGCGCCCTTCAACGAGCAGCCGACGGCGCGGGTTACTCCGCTCCGGGCCGCGGAGCTGCTCGCAAAACCTCACGGGCCTTCTGCACGAAGAGGTCGCGCTGGAATTCCGTGCGCGCCAGCGCCCGCCGGTGCGCCGCCCAATCCACGCCCTGGCGGAAGCCCTCCCACAGGGCCTGCCGCATATCCGTGAGTGCGGGCATCTGCGGAGTGAAACCGAGCCGGCGCATCAGCCTCGTTGCGCCCGAGATGCTGTAGGAGACGTGGAACTTCCTGCCGATCAGTGTGGCGACCCGTGCAGCCGTCCACACCTGGTCCTCGGTCCAGCCGTGCGGCCGGCCCCTGCTCGAGATACCCGGCGAGCTTCTCCAGACAGGGTGGCGACAGGCGATACCGGTCCCCGCTCGGGCCTCGTGAAAGCAGCGCGTCGGCACCACCTTGCCGCCACAACTGCTGCCACTGGTAGGCCGACTTCACACTCACGCGCAGCTGCCGGGCCACCTCGGGCGGTTTGACCTGCTGAGCGAACAGCTCCGCAGCCTGTATCCGCACCGCTTCCCCGCCGCCGTGCTGCAGTCGTCAGCCCGCCCCCATCCGTATATCTCACGCATCACGGACTACCGACAACACGACACCCACACCAGGACGTTCGGCAAAGACCACCCTAACGAGCCGATATCAGTAACCGTACGGATCGGGTCCTTATAGCGTACGCACAGCGTCTCAATCACGTACGAAGGGCTCGGAGTGCGACCTCTCGCGTGTGGCCCCATGGAGGCGCTTGTCCTGTCCGATCCGCCGCACATGAGTGCCCCCTGGACCCACTCGACGTGGGGGTGAACCGTTCGGCCGGGGTCATCAGCTCCTGGGATGTGCCGATGGTCCGGCCGACTGGTTTCGTTCGCGGGCGGTAGTGCTGCGGGGGGCGCGGCACCGGTAGGTGTGCGCCCCTCGGCCGGCGGTGCCGGCACGCCCCCTGTGACTGCAGAGCGGCGGGCGGGCGCGGGGCATCAGCTCGCAGCGCACGATGCAGTACTTGATCAGGAAGGCTGACGCGGCTCACGTTCCGGCTCAGAAGGGTCCTGCGCCGACTCTATTTTCTGGGTGGCCCCAGTCAACTCCCTCCACACCTCGGCCAGCGGGATGCAGGCCCGGATCAGGCGGGTGAGGGAGCGCGGCACATGTTCCATGGCGGCGAGTACGGCCAGCACGCCGGTCGTGGCCGTGACGAAAGTTTGGGTCATGCGGTTGTCGTAGGGGGTGACACGGCCGTCGCATCACGGTCGCGTGGCGGTTCACACGTTCGGGGATTCCTTTTCGCAATCGCGTTATCCGCGAGCCCTGCCTCTCCCTACAACGCTCTCAGAACGTGACCGCCTCGGTTCGCAGGGAGAGGTATGCCCGACGACCAGTTCGACGGGGCTCCAACATTAGGGGCCCAACAACTGCCAGCTGCACGCGCCGACAGCGACGCTCTGGAGCCCCCGCTCTTCAGAGTCCGGATCGAAGAGGACTCCACCGCCCTCACCGTACTCACGGACGAGGCCGCCGACGAAACCAGCCAGAGAGCAGCCGACGACGCTGCCGTGTATCAAGCCCTGGCAGCCGCACAGTTCGACGGGCCGGCCTGGAACCTTTTCGCGCAGGCCTTGACCGAGTACGCCTATCCAATTGTGACCAACTGGCTGTACACGGGGGAGATCTTCACTTTGTGCGCGGCCCGGGGACGGCCCGTTCGGGCATCCCGGACGCTGCAGGACATGGAGACCCTGCGCGCAGACCCGGACGAGCGTGAGGAACTCGTCTGTGAGGTCGTCGCACGGGCCCTGCACCTGTACCGCCGGAACGCACTTCGCGGCGCCGGCTGGTGCCCCGAGGGTGGCGCGTCCCTGAACACGTATTTCGTCGGTGCCGTCCTAGGGGAGTTCGCCGGCGTCTACGACCGCTGGGCTTCGGAGCGCGCCCGGCGCCCACCGTGTGACCCGGACGGCATGGACGCGTTGCGAGATGTCGCAGGTCATCCCGGTGAAGAACCCGAGAACCAGGCGATCGGCCATGACGCTGTGCGGCGGTTGCTCGCGGAGGTGAAGGACGAGACTACACGGACCGCTGCCTTCCTCTGGTCGAGGGGTTATACGGCGAAGGAGATCGGCGAGTACCTCCACCTATCGGCGGCGGCCGTCGCGATGCGCATGTCTCGGCTGAGAAAAAACCAACCGAAGCAGGGTGGCTCGGAAGATCAACTCACCCCCTCGGCGGCGCAGGACGGCAGGGAGGACACGTGAAGCGGGAAGAAAGCCTCACAGATGGGGTCGCAGAGGCCATCACGAGGATCCAGGAGGCGGAACTGCATGCCCCCGAAGCGCTGCGCCCGAAGTTCCGTGCGTGCCTCGAACAACTCACGGAACTGCAGGAGCGCCTGGACGCAGAAGCAGGGGGAGCCGGCGGACGTCCAGACGGCTTGACCGGCCCAGACTTCGCGACCTTACTCAAGCGGTCCTCGCTCGGCACGCCAGGGGCGGCGGCTCTCCGCGCTCGTACCGGCGCCGAGGTGCGGGAGCGGATCGAGAGGCGGTTGGCCGAACTGGAGGGCAGCGTCCCGAACGATGCGCCGCCCCACAGCGCCGGTGAAGCTGAACCCGTACGAAGGTTCGCGGGCGAACTGCGCACTCTGTTCCGCAGCTACTTGGAGCATCGCCGCCAACAGGCCAAGGAGCAGCCGGAGGACAAGGAATGTCCCGATACCTCGGAGGTGGTCTGCGAGGTGAGCATGCGCCTGGTGGTCTCCCGCAGTTCCTCGATGCCCGTGCCGACGAGGCTGCGCTACCGGCAGTCAGATCCCTACGCCATCGAAGCGTGGTTCCGGACGGGCCCAGACGAGCTAGTGCACTGGGTCTTCTCTCGTGAGCTTCTCGCAGCCGGACTCCGTACCTCCGCAGGTGCTATGGACGTGAAGATCCGGCCCGCTGTCTCACACGGAATGGAGATCGTCTTCATCACTCTGCAGTCCCCTGAGGGAACGGCGCTGCTGGAAGCCCCCCGGGTAGCTCTGCAGAAGTTCCTCCGACGCACGAACGGCCTCGTAGCGCCTGGAGACGAGAGGCGACACGTCGACGTGGACGAGCTATTCAAACTCACCGCACTTGACGGGCGGGACACGGTGGGCAGACTCGACGCCGCCATCGAGCCGGTGAACGAGGAGGAAGAACACGAGGAGGAAGAATACGAGGACGGCCCCGACCAGCGAGCCGAGCCTGACCAACTCCTCGATGAGCAGAGAGGACACGACAACGGGTGATGCCTCCGATCCCATCGGGTCCGAATCTGATGGTGCCCACCGGCCGAGACGCGATCACGGGCCGTCCGGCGCGTGACGTGGTGCTGATCGATCGAGTGGCGCGGTGTCGTCCGCCAGCGCCGTGACGCACTGGCACCGCAGCCCTCGTCCTCCGGCTCCCTATCGCGCGCAGCTGGAGGACATCGACCCGTCGTAGTGTCTGGCCTGGCCGGTGGGGTGGCAGCGTGTCTTCCGCCTCGTCCGGCTCCACCAGGCACCCGGCACCGAGCTCCCGACGGAGTCGGGCGACGTCGTGTACCAGGGCGAGGGGCTCACTCCGGGTCGCGGAGGTCGTTCACCGTCACCATCGCCGGCTCCGACCAGGTCTGCGGCCTCGTGTGAGCTCCTTTCCGTTCTTGGGCGGCCGGCCGCCCTTGGGCTGGTAGACGCGGGTGGGGCCGGAAGCCGCAGAGCACAGTCCGAATGCAGGCGCCCCACCAGCTCGATAGGCGGGTCACGCAGCAGCCAGGCCAGGCGCATCACGTCGTAGCTGGCGTCCATCACGATCAGCATGTCCCGGTCGCCGGGCCGCCACTGCCCGGCCGCGATCAGCCTGTCGACCAGCTGCCGGGAGCTGGCTGGCGGTGACGGCCGCCGCATCGTCGGTGGGCCCGAGGCGGACCGCGTCCAGGACCGCGGTCCACGAGGTGCGGTCCGGCGTCAGCGCGGCGACGAAGGAGTGCGGCCAGCCAGGGGTTATCTGCTCGGCGGCTTTGGAACGGCCATGGACGTGGCAGAACAGCCGCTCCGGCGAACACGCGGCGTAGGAGACGGCGCCATGCAGGGCAGGCTGCGGATCACCTCGGCGTGCGGATGCTCGCGAAACTTCGCCTCGATGAGGACATCAAGTTCCGCGATCTCCTCTTCGAGGGCCATCACTCCCTTCGCCAGGCGGACCACGATGGCGGCCGCCAGTTGCTCGCCGGGCAGAGCGGTGTGCTGGGCCTGCGCGGCCTCCACGGCGGCTCGAGCCAGTGCAGCGGCGCCTTTGACCTTGCGGTTCTTCAACCAGGTCTCGATCCGTTTCACGCCTGTGCGACGGATCGCTGCCGGAGTCTGGTAGCCCGTCAGGAGCGTGATCGGGCCTTTGTTGGTCAGGTCCAGTGTCCGCTCCAACGCAGGGAAGATCTCCAGTAATTGGGCCCGGAGACGGTTGATCTGCGGAGTGCGGTCGAAGACGATATCCAGGCGGCGGGTCGTCAGAGTGCGAAGGTCAGTGGCGATCTCGTCGCCGGGCCTGAGCACGCCCAGATTCCGGCGGATGCGGGCCTGGTCGGCGATGACGAAGGCGTCCTTTCGCATCAGTTTTTGCCTCGCCCCGGTAGGTGGCCGAAGCCCTGTGGACTGCCAGCCCGGTGAGATAGGCAACGGGCTGGCCGTGGACTGCGAGTAGGCCGATCAGCAGGGCGGCACCACCGTGATTGAGGTCGACGGCCCACAGCACATCATCGGATAACGCCAGGACGTCGCGGATCAGCGCCAGGAGCTCGGTCTCATCGTTTTCAGGATCCGGCGGGACAGCAGTCTCTCGCCCTGCGCGTTGATCACCACGGCGTGGTGATGTGTCTTGCCGATGTCCACTCCGGCCCAGATCTCGGGCACAGCCACCTCCGCCAGCTCGTCGTGCATCAATCCCGCAGACGACCTCGCCGGCGATGTCCTACAGCAGCGATCGAGTCGCGTCTCCCAATTGGCGGTCGAGTCGTCGCGGAGCTCCGGGCGGCCAAGTCCCGTAAGCCATCCAGCGGCTCACCCTTAGCAGCCATACCCGGAGCCCCCGGGCCCTCCGATCGTACGAGTGATCAGGTCAGGCCCACGTCTTGAAAGGTAGGACAAGCCTTAGCTTGAGTTTTAATCTCGGACCAGCCCTTGATGTTCGTTGTGGGCGCAAAGCTCCTGATGAGCGGTCGGCTCGGCGTGCCGTACCTGGTCAGCGCCGAGCCGTCGCCGGATCGACGCGTGTTCTGGGCGGAGCGCGCCTGCATCTGGGGCACCGAACTTCCCGAGGGCCTGTACGACGACCTCCTCGCCGGCCCGTCCCACGCGCGAGCCGCCGAACTCCCGGGACTCTCCACACAGCATCTCCCTGGCCTCGCGGCCGACGCCGATCCCCGGGTGCGGGCGGCGGCCTGTGCCCGGTGGGAGGACCTCGCTGCGCCGCTGCGGGAGCGGCTGCTGGCCGACACCGACTACGCGGTGCGAACGGCTGCGCTGCTCGCCCACCACACCGGCGTACCGATGCCTCGCGAGGTTTTCGCCGCCCTGCCCGACCCGCGGCGGGCGCTCGAACGGTGCCGCCTCGCGCCCGAGCTGGAGGCGGAGCTGGTCCAGGACGGGGACGGAGGTACGTCGGGCGCTGGCCGCCAACCCGGGCCTGGGCGCGCGCGGCGTCGCCGTGCTGGCAAAGGACCCGCAGGACGACATCCGCTCCGCGGTGGCGCTGCGCCCCGACCTCACGGAGGAGCAACGTGCCGCCGTGCGCCACGACTTCGACCCGCCGTCGATGTCGCACACCCTGCCCTGGGTCGAGGACCTGCACGGTGACGCCGACGCGATGCGCCGTCTCGCCGCGTCGTCCCACCCGCTGGTCCGCCGCAGTGTGGCCCGAGCCCGGCACCTCCCGCCGGATGTCGTGACGCGCCTGGCTCGGGACGAGGACCGGGTAGTCCGTCTGTTCCTCTCCGAATCGTGCGAGGACGCGCCGGCCGACATGCTGCTGGAAGTCTGGCGCTGGTGGGACGGCAGCTTCAGCCACCCCGCCCGGCCCCGCAGCCACCCCAACTTCCCCCGTACGGGCCTGCTGCGCTACACCACCGACCCCAGCGTGCGGATGCGC
>NZ_JAJHNP010000004.1 GCF_020819595.1 Streptomyces barringtoniae | reverse complement strand
CGGTGTTTCAAACTCTACCAGGGTTTTTCCGTCTCTCTGACCACCGCTCTGCGGACATGCCGAAGCGGATCCAGAGATAGGATCTGACGAGTTTGGGTGCTGCTGAGCGAGGGCGCTTTCGCGGCCTCCGTCCCAAGCAGGAGTACGACTGTACACGGAGCTTTGAAGACGGTGCAAATCCACGAGGCTGGTGGTCTAGACCACTACCTGGTAGCTTCCATACGGAACCGCCACTTCATATGACATACGCTGCTGCCAGCGCCGTCCGGGACAGGCAGTGACGGCCCGTAAGCAGCTCCACTCCTTGGGAGGCTTCCCATGACCACCGTGACGTCCCCGCTCGCTGGACGGGCCATCGGACTGGCCGAAGTGCCGGATCCGGTCTTCTCCGGGGCCATGGTCGGCCCGGGCACCGCGATCGACCCCGTACGTGAGCCCTCCGAGGCCGTTGCGCCCGTGGACGGCGTCATCGTCTCCCTGCACCCGCACGCCTTCGTCGTGGTGGACGAGAGTGGGCACGGCGTGCTCACCCACCTCGGCATCGACACGGTGCAGCTCAACGGCGAGGGTTTCGAGCTGCTCGTCAACAAGGGCGACACCGTGACGCGTGGCCAGGCCATCGTGCGCTGGAACCCCTCGGCGGTCGAGGCCGCCGGCAAGTCCCCGGTCTGCCCCGTCGTCGCCCTCGAAGCCACGGCCGAGTCCCTCTCCGACCTCCGTGACAGCGGAGACGTGAAGGCCGGCGACAGCCTCTTCGCCTGGAACTGACGGCAGCGTCGTCATCGGACGGCGATCGGTACAACCACCGCGGCGGCGGGACCCGCCGCACTATCGGAGACGGGTGAGATGGAGACAACGCTGCGAGGCGTCGGCGTGAGCCATGGCGTGGCCATCGGCGAGGTTCGGCACATGGGTACGGCGGTGCTGGAGCCGCCCGCCAAGCAGATTCCCGCGGAGGATGCCGAGCGTGAGCAGGGGCGCGCCCGCCAGGCCGTGGATGCCGTGGCCGCCGATCTGATGGCGCGCGGCAATCTGGCGGGGGGCGAGGCCCAGGCCGTGCTCGAGGCGCAGGCCATGATGGCCCAGGACCCCGAGCTGATGGCGGACGTGGACCGGCGGATCGCCGTCGGCAGCACGGCCGAGCGGGCGGTGTACGACGCGTTCGCGGCGTACCGGGAGCTGCTGGCCGGTGCGGGTGAGTACCTCGCCGGCCGGGTGGCCGACCTCGATGATGTGCGGAATCGTATCGTCGCCCGGCTGCTGGGCGTTCCGATGCCCGGTGTCCCGGACAGCGACCAGCCCTATGTACTCGTGGCGCGGGACCTGGCGCCCGCCGACACCGCGCTGCTGGATCCCTCGCTGGTGCTCGGTTTCGTGACCGAGGAGGGCGGGCCGACCAGTCACAGCGCCATCCTGGCGCGGGCGCTGGGTGTGCCGGCGGTCGTGGCGCTGCCGGGGGCCGGTGAGCTGGCCGAGGGCACGGTGATCGCTGTCGACGGCAGCACCGGTGACATCTTCGTGAACCCGAGCGAGGAGAAGAAGGCGCAGCTGCAGGCCGCGGCAGCCGAGCGCAAGGCAGCGCTGGCCGCCTCGACCGGGCCGGGTGTGACGGCGGACGGTCACAAGGTGCCGCTGCTGGCCAACGTGGGCGGGCCGGCGGACGTACCGGCTGCGGTGGAGGCCGGGGCCGAGGGTGTGGGTCTGTTCCGCACCGAGTTCCTCTTCCTGGACGACAGCAAGAACGCTCCTTCCGAGGCGAAGCAGGTGGAGGCCTACCGGCAGGTGCTGGAGGCGTTCCCCGAGGGTCGTGTGGTCGTGCGGGTGCTGGACGCCGGCGCGGACAAGCCGCTGGACTTCCTCACTCCGGCCGACGAGCCGAACCCGGCGCTGGGCGTGCGGGGTCTGCGGACGCTGCTGGACCACCCCGAGATCCTGCGCACGCAGCTGACCGCGCTGGCGAAGGCCGCCGAGGGGCTGCCGGTCTACCTCGAGGTCATGGCACCCATGGTGGCCGACCGCGCGGACGCGAAGGCGTTCGCGGACGCCTGCCGTGCGGCGGGGCTGCAGGCGAAGTTCGGCGCGATGGTGGAGATCCCGTCGGCCGCGCTGCGGGCGCGTTCGATCCTGCAGGAGGTCGAGTTCCTGTCGCTGGGGACCAACGACCTCGCGCAGTACACGTTCGCGGCCGACCGTCAGGTGGGCGCTGTGTCCCGGCTTCAGGACCCGTGGCAGCCGGCGCTGCTGGACCTGGTGGCGCTGTCCGCCGAGGCGGCCAAGGCCGAGGGCAAGAGCTGTGGTGTGTGCGGTGAGGCCGCGTCCGACCCGCTGCTGGCCTGTGTGCTGACCGGTCTGGGTGTCACCTCCCTGTCCATGGGTGCGGCGTCGATTCCTTATGTCCGGGCGACGCTGGCGAAGTACACGCTGGCGCAGTGCGAGCGGGCCGCGGCGGCCGCGCGTGCCGCGGAGAGCGCCGAGGAGGCGCGCGGCGCGGCTCAGGCGGTGCTGTCCGGCGAGTAGCCGTACCGGCGCCGCGTTGCGCGTGCCGGGTGCAGGGGCGTCCCGCCTTCGGGTGGGGCGCCCCCGCTGCGTTCGGCGTGTGCTCGGCCTCGTCAGTGCCTTCGGCGCGCCGCGGGTCAGTGCCGGTGGCCGGGTGTCGTGCTCTCGTCCCCGAGGCCGGGGGGCTCGCAGTAGTCGACGCCGGATTCCGGGGAGATGATGTCGCCGGATTCGATGTCGGTGCAGTAGGCGTCGAACACCTCGGAGGCGGTGAGTGGTTCGAGGCCGCCGGAGCGCAGTCGCCAGCCGTAGACGCGGTCGGCGGTGTCCGGGGCGCTGGTGCGCAGGACGAGTCCGCCGGGGCTTCGGGTCGCGAGGCCGAGGGCGAGGACGCTGGTGAATTCCAGGACCTCGGCCTCGTCGAGGCGGAGGGCGCCGTCGCCGTCCTGGTCGCCGTGCAGGACGGAGACCAGGCTGTCCGGTGGTCCGGAGACGCTGCACACGAGGTGCCGGTCACCGGGCGGTGCGGTGTCGAGGATGCGGACCAGGAGGTCGGAGGCGCGGGTGAAGGCCGCCCTGCCGATGTCCTCGCCGCAGGTGGGGCAGGGGCCGAGGCGGGACAGCAGGGTGGTGGCGTACTCCCATGTCGCCTGGCGTACTGCTTCGTCCACGAGGGCGGGTACGAGCGTGGCAAGGGGCCGGCCGTCGTAGGGGATGGTGGGGCCCGTGGCCGCCAGCTCCGCCGTGAAGCGGGTCCGGCTGGTCGGGGCTTCGGGGTCGAGGCCGGTTTCCGCGCAGTAGGCGGCGTAGTCCTCGGGGTCGAACAGGGCGAGGGTGGTGTGGGTGCCCTGGGCGGCGCGGGCTTGGAGGACGGCCTCGACCTGCTTCAGGTAGGCCGTGTGGTCGTCGAAGGTGAAGCTGCGGTAGCGCCGCATGGTGCTGAAGTCGTGTTCGTCGGTGAGCAGGCCGATGGTGCCGGCGATCTCACGGCGCAGGACGCGTCGCATGGTCTGGTGGTCGGTGTGCGCCATGTTTCCCCCATAGTGCGCGGTCGATCAATGCTCACTCACCGTAACCGGCGGCACTGACAACGGGCTTCGCCGGAGGCGGTCGCGGACCAGTCGGTGCTGGAGTGCGCAGGTCGCGGCGATGGTGGCGCCGAAGACGGTCCAGCCGAGGGGGCCGGTGGCGATGGCGGCGGTGACGGCGAGTGGGCCGAGGCTGCGCTGGCCGGACTGGGCGAGCCCGTGCACGCCGAGGTAGGCGCCCTGCGCGGTGTCCGGCGCCAGGGCGAGGGAGAGCTCCCAGGACACGACGGCGTGCAGCATCTCGGCCAGGGTGAACAGGGCGGCGGATGCGGTGAGCAGGCAGATCGCCTGGGAGGTGCCGCCGGTGGCGGACAGGGCGAGGGTGATGCCGCCGGCGGCGGAGGCGGCGGACAGCGGGAGGAGCAGTTTGCGGGCTGCCGCGGTGGTGGTGCCGTAACGGGCGAGCGGCACCTGGAGCGCGACCACCATCAGGTTGTTGAGGACGAGCAGCAGGGGTGCAAGGCCGTGGGGCACGCCTTCGGTGTGCGCGATCCACAGGGGCAGGCCGATCTGGAAGACGGAGTCGTCGAGGAAGAGGACGGCATCGGTGGCCACGTACGCGAGGTAGGTGCGGTCGCGCCAGGGGTTGGCCGGCCTGGCGGCGCAGGGTGTGGTGCCGGAGGCGGCGACACGGCTGGCGGACGGGGGTTCCCCGCAGGTGAGGGTCAGGAGCGCGATCGCCGCGAAGGAGAGCGCGTCGCCGGTGAGGAGCCAGCGGTAGGCGGTGGTGGTGCCGAGGGTGAGGGCGGCCGCGGCGGCGAGGCCGCCCAGGGCCCAGCCCGCGTTGGAGGCGATGCGGTTGATGGCCTGGTAGCGGACGCGGTCGGGGCCGGCGATGCGGGCGGCGTAGAGCTTGGTGAGGACGCTGGAGGCGCGGTCGCCGAGGCTGCCGACTGCCGAGATGGCGAGCAGCGGGAGGTAGTGGTCGGTGGTGAGCAGGCCGAGGGAGGCGAGCGCGCGCAGGAGTTGGAGTGGGATCAGGATCCGGGTGAGGGGGAACCGGTCGGCGATGCGTCCGCCGAGGGGTGCGCCCGCGATGCCGACGGCGCCGGAGACGGCGGCGAGGGTGCCGACCTGGGCGACGGAGAGGCCTGAGACGTAGGTGAAGTACAGGACGGAGACGGATGCCCACAGGCCGCTGCCGATGCGGTCGATGAAGGTGACGAGGAGCATCCGGCGTCCGTCGCGGCCTCCTGGTATGCGCGACGGCCGGATGGCGGCCTCGGGATTGGCGTCCACTGGTTCCCCCTCTGGTGGAGCTTGTCACTTGCCCGCGAGTTATGTATTGATACATAATTACGAACGTGGCAACACAATATGAGATCAGTGGTACGACGGCCAAGGGAATTGCCGGATCCGTCGAACGGGGCGTGGCGGACGGAGCGTTGGCACCGGGGGTCGCGCTGCCGCCCGTGCGGCGGCTCGCGGACGAGCTGGGGGTGAGTCCGGGCACGGTTGCCACGGCGTACAAGGAGTTGCGGCGGCGGGGCATCGTCGTCACGCGCGGGCGTGGCGGCACGGTGGTCGCGCCGGCTCCCGCGGTCGGGTCCCGGCGGCCGCCCAAGGTGCCCGAAGGGCTGCGGGACCTGGCCGGCGGGCATCCCGATCCGGCACTGCTGCCCGCTCTGGTGCCGCCCTCACGCCTCTCCCCGGGCGCCCGCTCCCATCGGTCCACGCCCCGGCTGGCGCGGCTCGAGGACGTGGTGCGCGAGTGGCTGGGCGCGGACGGCGTCCCCGTGGAACACGTGACGTTCGCGCACGGGGCGCTGGACCTGATCGACCGGGTGCTGTCGGTCGAGTTGCGTCCCGGGGACGGCGTGGCGATGGAGGACCCGGGGTATCACCATCTGCTGGATCTGGTCGCTGCACTGGGGCTGCGCACCGTCCCCGTCGCGGTGGACGCCGAGGGGATGCGCCCGGAGGCCCTGCGCGGGGCGCTCGGGGCCGGGGTACGGGCCGTGGTGTTCAGTCCACGGGCGCAGAATCCGTACGGCGGATGTCTCTCCGCCGGCCGTCGGGACGCGCTGGCCGGGGTGCTGCGTGACGCGCCCGATGTGCTGGTGGTGGAGAACGACCACGCCTCCGAGGTGGCCGGCGCCCCGCTGCACTCGGTGACGGGTGCCGGGCCGGCGCGCTGGGTGCATGTGCGGACCGTGAGCAAGTTCCTGGGGACGGACCTTCGCTGGGCGGCCGCGGCCTGCGACCCGGTCACTCTCGCCCGGCACGACGGCCGGCTGCTGCTCACCTCGGGCTGGGTCAGTCACCTGCTGCAGGAGACCGTGCACGGCCTGATGACGGACGAGGGCACGCGCGCGTTGGTGGCACGCGCGCGTGAGACGTACGCGCTGCGGCGCACCGCGCTGGCCGGCGAGCTGGCCGCACGCGGTATCGCCTCGCACGCCGCGAGCGGCATGAACGTGTGGGTCCCCGTGCGCGACGAATCGGCGGTGGTGAACGGCCTGCGGTCGTACGGCTGGTGGGTCGCGGCCGGGGCGCGGTTCCGCCTGGCTTCGGGGCCGGGGGTGCGGATCACGGCCGCCGGCCTTGAGCCCGCCGACGCCGCGCGGCTGGCCTCGGACTTCGCCTCCGTGCTGGGTGAGTCCGAGGCCACCTACGGCGGGTGACCCCCTGCGGGTCAGGCGCGCTTGCGGGCGAGTTCCTCGTAGAAGCCCAGCAGGGCGAGGTTGTCGATGGAGCCGGGGTTGACCGCCTTCTCCAGGGGCGTGCCCTGCAGCAGGCGCTTGACGGGGACCTCGATGCGCTTGCCGGTGAGGGTGTGCGGAACACCGGGAACTTCGATGATCTCGTCCGGTACGTGGCGCGGCGAGAGCTGTTCGCGGATGGTCTGCTTGATGCGGTTCAGGAGTGCCTCGTCGAGGACGGCGCCCGGCGCGAGGTGCACGAACAGTGGCATCCAGTAGCCGCCGTCGGGCTGCTCGATGCCGATGACGAGGGACTCCTTGATCTCGGGCAGGCGCTCGACGACCTCGTAGATGTCGGCGGAGCCCATGCGCACGCCCTGCCGGTTGAGGGTGGAGTCGGAGCGGCCGTGGATGATCACGGTGCCGCGTGAGGTGACCGTGATCCAGTCGCCGTGCCGCCAGACGCCGGGGTAGGTGTCGAAGTAGCTGTCGTGGTAGCGGCTGCCGTCGGGATCGTTCCAGAAGCGGATCGGCATGGAGGGCATGGGGTTGGTGACGACCAGCTCGCCGACCTCGTCGACGACGGGCTTGCCGCTCGGGTCCCAGGCCTGCAGGTCGGTGCCGAGACCGGCCGCCTGGAGTTCGCCGGTGTACACCGGGAGGGTCGGTACGCCGCCGGCGAAGCAGGAGCAGACGTCGGTGCCGCCGCTGACGGAGGCGATCCACAGGTCGTCGCGCACCTCGTCGTGCAGCCAGCGGAAGCCGTCGGGCGGCAGCGGGGAGCCGGTGGTGGCGACGCACTTCACGGCGGACAGGTCGTAGTCGCGCGCGGGGTGGACGCCGGCCTTGCGGCAGGCCATGACGTAGGCGGCGGAGGTGCCGTAGAGGGTGGCCCCGGTGCGTTCGGCGATCCGCCACTGGGCGCCCGTTTCCGGGAAGCCGGGGCTGCCGTCGTAGAGGACGATCGTCGTGCCCGTGAGCAGGCCGGAGACGAGGAAGTTCCACATCATCCAGCCGGTCGAGGTGTACCAGAAGAAACGATCCTGGGGGCCGAGGTCGCAGTGCAGGCCGAGCTGCTTGAGGTGCTCGACCAGGATGCCGCCCTGGGACTGGACGATGGCCTTGGGCAGGCCGGTCGTGCCGGAGGAGTAGAGCACCCACAACGGGTGGTCGAACGGGACCTGCTCGAAGACGGGCTCGGTGTCCCCCGCCGTCAGCGCCGACCACTCCAGCGCCCCCTCGGGTGCCTGGGTGCCGAGCAGCGGGACGTGGACGACGGCACGCACCGTGGGCAGCTCGCGACGCAGCTCGGCGACGGTCTCGCGGCGGTCGTGCTCCTTGCCGCCGTAGCGGTAGCCGTCGACGGTGAACAGGACGACGGGTTCGACCTGCTGGAAGCGGTCGAGGACGCTGCGGGCGCCGAAGTCGGGCGCGCAGGAGGTCCAGACGGCGCCGACGGCGGCCGTGGCGAGCAGGGCGACGACGGCCTGCGGGATGTTGGGCAGATAACCGCTGACGCGGTCGCCGGGGCGGACTCCGAGGGCCCGGAGGCCGGCGGCGAGGGAGCCGACCTGGCGGCGCAGCTCGGACCAGGTCACCGGGCACGGTTCGTGGGTCTCGTCGACATACAGGAGGGCGGGGTCGTCCGCGCGGTCGGCCGCGGCCCGCAGGGCGTGCTCGGCGTAGTTGAGTTTGGCGCCGGGGAACCACTGGGCGCCGGGCATGGCGCGGTCGCCGAGCACGCGCGCGTAGGGCGCCGAGAAGCGTACGTCGAACCACTCGGTGACGGCTTCCCAGAAGGTGTCCAGCTGGTCGACGGACCACTGGTGCAGCGCGGGGTAGCCGCCTTCGGCCGGTGCGCCGTGGTGCTCGGCGGCCCATGCCTGGAACTGGGTGATGCGTGCCTGGGCGATCCGCTCGGGGTCGGGCTGCCAGAGCGGCTGGGGCTTCGCGGTCGTCATGGGGCGGCTCCCGGGCTGTGCGCGTCGTGTGCGTCGGTCCGCGCACGGGCTGGGGTGTGCGCGTGACGCGGCTGACAGGGACGATGCCATGTGATCGACTTCTGCACCAGGGTGCGCCCCACATAGTCCGTGTCGTGAAGATGTGGTCCCGGCACGGGTGAACGGCAGTTGAACGACACGCGCGCGTGGGGCGCTCAGTGGCAGGGTGAGCAGCATGGACGGTCGTGACCTGGTGCGTTCGGTGAGTGTGGTCGGTTCGGGGAGGGCGGCTCGGGGGTTGCGTACCATGCGGGCCGCGTGGCGCAGGAGGCGGATCGACGCGGTCGGTCTGCCGCCGCGGGGAGCCGAGCGGGCGCGGGTCCCGGGGCAGGTGACGAGCGTGGCGCCGGGGCCGGGCGGCGGTGTCATCCGGTTCAGCCGGTCCGAGCTGCGGATCACCGTGGCGGTGAACGGTGCGGTCTTCTGGGGGTGGGACGGGGCCGGTCCGCAGCCCTCGTACGCGCTCGCGGGGGGCTGTCCGGAGCCGGATCCACGCGTGGTGCTGGAGCCGGACAAGGACGGCGGCTGGCGGGTGGTCGCCGAGCGGGTGACGGTCACGGTCTCGCGGCACGGCGCGGTGGAGGTGTGCACGCCGGGCGGGGTGACCCTGCGCCGGGATCTGCCGCCGCGCTGGTGGGAGCCGGTGGACGGAGGCACGGCGCGCTGGATGCAGCGGTCGGAGGTGGC
Organism: Streptomyces barringtoniae; assembly: GCF_020819595.1. Lineage (GTDB taxonomy): Bacteria > Actinomycetota > Actinomycetes > Streptomycetales > Streptomycetaceae > Streptomyces > Streptomyces barringtoniae. The sequence continues at coordinate 483,566 of NZ_JAJHNP010000004.1, read as the reverse complement.
GGCGGACGCGCGCTTCTTCGGTCTGGGCGGCCGGGCGTCCGGGCCCCGGCTGCGGGACGGCACGTACCGGCTGTGGAACACCGATCCCGGCCGGGCGTTCGGCCCCGGCGACGATCCGCTCTACGTGACCATGCCGGTGCAGCTCGTGGTGGCCGACGCCGGCACGCATCTGGTGTTCCACGACTCCACATGGGACGGCACGGTCGTGCTGCGCGAGGGCGAGGAGGGCGCCGGATCCGGCCACGACCGGGCAGGGCGCTGCGAGCTGCGGATGGACGGCGGGCCGCTGCGCTGCTGGGTCATGGTGGGCACCCCCGCGCGCGTGCTGCACACGTGGGCCTCGCTGACCGGTGCGCCCGCGCTGCCGCCCGCGTGGGCGCTCGGCCACCAGCACGCGCGGTGGGGCTTCGGCAGCGAGCAGGAGGTCCGCCGGATCGTCGCCGGCTACCAGGAGCGTGAGCTGCCGCTGGACGCCGTGCACCTGGACATCGACCACTACGACGACCACCAGGTGTTCACCGTCGATCAGGAGCGGTTCCCGAAGCTGCCGCAACTGGCCGAGGAACTGCGCCGGGACGGGATCCGGCTGGTGTCGATCGTCGACCCGGCCGTGAAGGCGGTGCCGGGCAACGCGGTGTACGCAAGCGGTTCGGCCGTGGACGCGTTCGTGCGGGACGCCTCCGGGCGGACGGTGGGCGGTGTGGTGTGGGCCGGGGAGTCGGTCTTCCCGGACTTCACGCACGCGCGCGTGCGCAAGTGGTGGGGCGCTCTCTACGAGGAGCGTCTCGGGCAGGGCTTCGCGGGCTTCTGGCACGACATGAACGAGCCGACGTCGTTCAACGCCTTCGGGGAGCTCACCTTGCCGCGGTCGGCCCGGCACGCCCTGGAGGGGCGCGGGGGCGACCACCGGGAAGCGCACAACGTGTACGCGCTCTGCATGGCCCGGGCGGGCTACGAGGGGCTGCGCGAGCTGTCGCCCGGGGAGCGGCCCTTCCTGTTCTCCCGGTCGGGCTGGGCGGGGATGCAGCGGTACGGGGGGACCTGGTCCGGGGACGTGGCGACGGGCTGGCCGGGGCTGCGGGCGTCGCTTTCGCTGGTGCTGGGACTCGGTCTGTGCGGGGTGCCGTACTCGGGCCCGGACGTGGGCGGCTTCGACGGCAGTCCGTCGCCCGAGCTGTATCTCCGGTGGTTCCAGCTCGGCGCGTATCTGCCGTTGTTCCGCACCCACGCCAGTCTGCGGGCGGGGCGCCGGGAGCCCTGGGAGTTCGGTACCGAGGTGCTGGAGCACGCGCGCGTGGCGCTGCTCGAACGGCGGCGGCTGCTGCCGTACTTCATGACGCTGGCCCATCTGGCGCGGCGCACCGGAGCGCCCTACGTGCGGCCACTGTGGTGGGGGGCACCGGAGGACCGGGCGCTGCGCGACTGCGAGGACACGTTTCTGCTTGGGGACGCTCTGCTGGTGGCTCCGGTGCTGGACCCGGGTGCCGACCGGCGGGCGGTGCAGCTGCCGCGGGGCCGCTGGTACGACACCGTGACGGAGCAGGCGTACGAGGGGCCGGGGCAGGTTCTCGTCGACGCGCCGCTGTCACGGATACCGGTGTTCGCCCGTGCCGGCGCGGTCATTCCCGTGCGCGGCGCCGACGGCGGCCCGGAGCTTGAGGTGTGGGCACCCGCGCGTGGCCGGACGGGCGGCGGTCTGGTCGTGCCGGACGCGGGCGTCGCGTGGGACGAGCCGGAGATCGAACGCTACGTCGCCCGCCGGCAGGGCCCTCGCGTGGTGGTGACCCGGGAGCGGGAGGACGGTTCCGCCGAGCCCCCCTTCCCGGTGCGGGTGCGGGGGCTCGGCTGAGCCGCGCCGCTCAGACGTACCGGCCCTCGAACCAGGCCCGTACGGCGACGGTGTGCAGTGGGAAGGCGAGCTCCTCGGGACGGCGCAGCAGCCGCCAGCCCTCGGTCTCGTCCGTGCGGTCGGCGGGTGGGAGCCCTTCCGCCGGGCGCTCCGGGAGGAGTCCGAACAGCAGCAGGTGACCGTCGGGCGAGCTCATGGCGTCCACGAGCCGTACGTCCCGCGCGGCCGCGTCGATGCCGGTCTCCTCCTTGAGCTCGCGTACGACGGCCTGCTTCCAGTCCTCCCGGTCGTCGATGTAGCCGCCGGGCAGTGCCGTGCCCCCGCGCGCGGGGGCGACGGTCCGGGTGATGACGACCAGGGCCGTGCCCTTGGTGTCGTACACGGGCTGGAGCGCGATCGCGACCGGCAGCGGATTGCGGTAGGCGACGGTCCGGCACGACGGGCAGGTGCGCGGCCAGCCGGAAACGCCCTCTCCATAGGGCGCTCCGCAACTCGAACAGTGGGAATCCGGTGCGGAGTTGTCAGTTGAGTGCTGAGTTTCGGACACGCGCGGACTGTATCCGATCAGAGGAGGGACATCTTCCGGAGGTTGCTCAATGGTCGCCGATGAGCGACTTCGAGGACACGGGGAAGTCGAAATAGGTGTCCGGGTAGGGCTCGGGCTTGTACGTGTAGTGCCACCACTCCTCGGCGAGGTTCACGAATCCGAGGCTCTCCAGGGTGTTCTTGAGGAGCAGGCGGTTGGCTCGCTGTTCGCCCTGGATGCGCGGGTCGAGCGTGTGGGCGAGGGTGTCGAAGCAGTCGAATCCGGTGCCCATGTCGACGGAGTTGTCGGGGAAACGCTCATCCTTGGGTGCGAAGCAGGGCACCAGCGGCTGACCGGGGTGGTAGGGCCGGGTCGGCCTTGCGGGGAGCTTCACGATGGTGAGGTCCATGGTCGAGCCGCGGCTGTGGCCGGATTTCTCGGCGATGTAACCGTCGGCGAACAGACGGGTCTTGTCGACGTTCGGGTAGAACTCGCCCTTCATCGACTGGTCGTCGAGGTCCTTGGCCCAGCGGACGAAGTGGTTCACGGCCCGCTGCGGCCGGTAGCAGTCGTACACCTTGAGGGTGTAGCCCTTGCGCAGCAGGGTGAGCTGCGCCTTGTGGAGGGCTTCGGCGGCGGGGCGGGTCAGGATGCACATCGGCTGCTCGTAGCCGTCGATGCGCTCGCCGACGAAGTTGTGCGGGGTGAAGTAGCGCATCTCCTGGATGATCGTCGGATCCACGGTTCTCAGGGCCACGAAGTCCTTCGGCGCCTTGGGCTCCGTCGTCGCCCCGGCGGTCGCGGGGGCGGTGGTCACGGCCAGCAGGGCGGCGAAGGCGGTGACGAGACCGCGGACTGCACCGGTGAGTCGTGTCATGTCTCCTGCATCTATCAGGTTCGCGTTCCGGCCGGAAAGCGATCGGATGCGATTCCCTCGGATGCCCTGCCCATTTCCCGGTGCCCATGCCACACTCCTGACGCTTCGTCAGAAAACTTGTCGGGGAGGAACCCTTGCCGCACACACGCACACCCGTGGTCGACGGATGGTTCGCCGGCGAGGGAGACGGCTTCCGGCTTCTGGGCACCCGCTGCTCGTCCTGCGCCACGGTCTTCTTCCCGCGCGAGGACGTCCACTGCCGCAACCCCCACTGCGACGGCGGCTCACTGGAGGAGGTGCCCCTGTCACGAAGCGGGCGTGTCTGGTCGTACACGGACAGCCGATACCGTCCGCCGTCACCCTATGTGAGCGACCGGGAACTTCCGTGGGAGCCCTACGCGTTGATCGCGGTGGAGCTGGAGGCCGAGCGGATCGTGGTGCTCGGACAGGCGGCTCCCGGGGTCACCGTCGCCGATCTGACGGTGGGCATGGAGGTGGAGGTCGTCCCCGGAGTACTGCACGAGGACGCGGAGACGGCCTGGACGACCTGGCACTGGCGGCCGACGGGGGTGAGGGCGTGACGATGGACGTGGCGGTGCTCGGCGCGGGCATGCACCCATGGGGCAAGTGGGGCCGCTCCTTCGTGGAGTACGGCACGGCGGCGGCCCGCGCGGCGCTCGCGGACGCCGGTGTGGACTGGCGCGAGGTCGGCTCGGTCGTGGGAGCGGACACGGTGCGTGGCGGGTATCCCGGGTATGTGGCGGGAGCGACCTTCGCCAAGGCCCTGGGCTGGCAGGGGGCCAGGGTCGCCAGCGTGTACGCGGCGTGCGCCTCCGGAGCGCAGGCGATCGCCACGGCCCGGGCCCAGATACTCGCCGGGCTCGCGGACGCCGTGCTCGTGGTGGGGGCGGACGCTGCGCCCAAGGGCTTCTTCCGGCCGGCGGGCGGCGACCGGCCGGACGATCCGGACTGGCTGCGGTTCCGCGTCCTGGGGGCGAGCAACCCGGCGTACTTCGGGCTGTACGCGCGGCGGCGGATGGCGGTGCACGGGGACACGCCGGAGGACTTCGCACTGGTCAAGGTGAAGAACGCCGCCATGGGCGCGCTCAACCCGTACGCCCGCTACCGCAAGCGGGTCACCGCCGAGGAGGTCGCCGCGTCCGCGGTGGTCGCCGATCCGCTGCGGCTGCTCGACATCTGCGCCACCTCCGACGGCGGGGCGGCCCTGGTGCTCTCCAGCATGGAGTTCGCGCACCGGCGCGGCGTGACCCGGCCGGTGCGGATCCGGGCGGTGTCGACGGTGACCCCGCGCTTCCCGAACACGGTGCTGGACCTGCCGGACATCGCCACGGACTCCGCCGTCGCGGTGGGCGCCCCCGATGAGACCTTCCGGGCTTCCATAGCCCGGGCCGCCTACGAGGAGGCCGGCGCCGGCCCCGGCGACCTGTCCCTGGCCGAGGTCTACGACCTGTCCACCGCGCTGGAGCTGCAGTGGTACGAGGACCTGGGGCTGTGCGGCGAGGGAGAGGGGGCGAAGCTGCTGCGGGAGGGCGCGACGGCCCCGGGCGGCCGTATACCCGTCAACGCCAGCGGCGGGCTCGCCTCGTTCGGGGAGGCGGTGCCGGCCCAGGCGATCGCCCAGGTCTGCGAGCTGACCTGGCAGTTGAGAGGCACGGCCGGCGACCGGCAGATCACCGGGGCACGCGTGGGGATATCCGCCAACCAGGGACTCTTCGGGCACGGATCGTCGGTGATCGCGGTGAGGTGACAGCATCGGAGGAGAGCGGGGTGTGACACCAGAGACCTCAGAGGTTTTCCACGCTGTGTGACCACCCCGGAATCCTGCGTGAACGTCTCATGAACTGCCCCTGGGCGCACGCGGGCAGCGAAATCATGCTCCCGTGCACTCCTGGACGGACACTCTCCGCTTCGCCTTCCAGCCGGTGGTCAACCTGAGGACGGGCGCGGTCACCGCACTGGAGACACTCGCCCGCCCGGAGACCGGTGACATCCTGGCCGAGGCCCGCCGAGACCCCGAACTCGACGGAAGACTCACGGTGTTGGCGCTCCGCGCCGCGACGCACAAGGAAACCCTGCTGCCGCTGCATCTGAACGTGTTCGCGGCCACCCTCGCCGACCTCGGCGGTCTGACCCCGCTGCACGACGCCGTGCGCGCGGCCGGACGCCTGCCCTGGGAGGTGACTCTGGACGTGGTCCCGCCCTACACGCACGTGCCGCAACGGGCTCTGCTGGAGGCCGTGGCCGCACTGCGCGAACAGGGCTTCAAGATCAGCGCGGACGGCATCGGGGACGGCGACGTACCGCTCCGGCTGCTCACCGACCTCTCCCCCGACCTGGTCAAACTCGATGCCTCGCTGCTGTCCCGGCCGGCCGCGGTGCGGGCGATGCGGACCCTGTGCGAGGTGCTGGGCGCCCTGGTCGCGGTGGAGGGGGTGGAGACCGAGCTGCAATACGCGGCGGCGCTGTCGGCCGGGGCGCAGCTGGGCCAGGGCGAGCTGTTCGCGCCGCCGGCCCGGATCCCCGCCGCGGACGTATACGTTCCGCCCCGCACCCCCGGCACCGTCGGTGTGCCCCGGTCCGGGCCGTCGGTACGGGAGTTCGTGCGCCCGGCCGCCGTACTGCCGGTGACCGCCTCGGCGGGGCAGGTGCGGGGGCTGCTGACAGGATCGCCGGACGTGTCCGGTGTGCTGCTGGTGGACCAGGTGGGCAGGCCCGTGCGCTCGGTGCACCGCTCACGGTTCCTGCTGACGATGTCCGGCCGCTACGGGCACGCCCTGTACGCCGACCGGCCGGCCTTCAAGCTGGGGGACGCGCCCCGTACGGTCGGGGTCGACGCCACCGCATGGGAGGTGCTGGACGTCGTCGCGGTCGGCGGCCGGGACCGCACCTCCGACGATGTCGCGGTGGTCGACCGGTACGGCCGGTGCGTCGGCGTCGTACGGCTCGCGGACCTGGTGCGGGCCCTGGCCGAGAGCCGCGTCGAGGAGGCCGCCGGGCTCAATCCGCTGACCCGGCTGCCCGGTTCGGACGCGATCACAGGCGAGGTGGACCGGTGGATCGCGGACGGCCGGACGTTCGCCCTCAGCTGGCTGGACATCGACCACTTCAAGCAGGTCAACGACAGTGCCGGGTTCGCCATGGGCGACGAGCTGATCCGCTCGGTGGGGCGGGCGCTGCAGCAGGCGGTCTCGGGGAACGCGCGCGTGGGGCACATCGGCGGGGACGACTTCCTGGTGCTGGCCGAGGAGGAGGCGCTCGACCCGTTGGTCGCGGCGGTGCTCGACGCGCCCTGGTCGGCGGGAGACCGGCCGGTCACGCTCTCCCTCGCGACCGTGGTGTGCGCGCCGGGAAGCGTGGGCGACCACCGTCAGGCCGCCGCGCAGCTCGCTCCGCTGAAGCAGGCGGCCAAGGCGCTGCGCGGTGCGAGCTGGGTGCTCGGACGGGCCGGGCTGCCCGGCCACGAGGTCCGGCGCGGCACCGGGGCGGTGGCGCAGGCCGGGTACGCGACGGCCGAGCCGGGGCGGTGAACGTCCTTCCCGCACACCTGGGTCGGGCTCCGGCGCGGTGACCTGGGCGTCGTGTGGGTTGCCGGCGCCGTCGCCACCGGGCCGCAGGGCGAGTCGCCGTCACCGTCGCCGTCGGCAACCTTGACGCCCCCGGGACGCCGGTGAACACTTCCCGGTGTCAGCCGACATCGCCGTACATTCTCGGCGTTATCAGGCACTGCGCCACGGGTCTGTCCTGCTCCACAACTCGTCCCTCTTCGGCGATACGGCTGCAACGGCACGTTCGTCACGAACGCCGGGCGGGGCGCGGGGCTCCCTGCCTACGGCTGAAGACGCCAACGGAACGTTCCTGCACGGAGGGCCGGGGCTCACCGCCCCCACCGGCGCCAAGGGAGCCGCCATGAGCAATGGACATATTTTCGTCGGCGAAGTGATCGGCACCGCGATCCTGATCCTCTTCGGTGCCGGTGTCTGTGCCGCCGTCACTCTCAGATACTCCAAGGCGCGGGCCTCGGGCTGGGTCGTCATCGCGTTCGGCTGGGGCTTCGGCGTGCTCGCGGGCGCGTACACCGCCGCTCCGCTGTCCGGCGGACAGCTCAACCCCGCGGTCACCATCGGCATCGCCATCGACACCGGCAAGTGGGGCAAGGTCTGGGTGTATCTGCTGGGCCAGCTCGTCGGCGCGATGCTCGGGGCCGTACTGGCCTATCTCGTCTACCTCGCCCAGTTCCAGGCCAACGTCCGCAAGGAGGGCACGACGGAGGGCACGGCCGACGAACCGGTTCCGACGCTCGGCATCTTCTCGACCATCCCGGAGATCCGGAACCCGGTCGCCAACCTCATCACCGAGATCATCGCGACCGTCGCGCTCGTGCTGCCGATCCTCGCGTTCGGGCTGACCAAGGGACTCGGCGAGTCCGGCACCACCGTGCTGATCGTCTCCCTGCTCGTCGTCGGCATCGGGCTCTCCCTCGGCGGCCCCACCGGGTACGCCATCAACCCGGCCCGCGACCTCGGGCCGCGGATCGTGCACACCTTCCTGCCGATCCCCAACAAGGGCACGTCCGACTGGGGTTACGCCTGGATCCCGGTCGCCGGACCGCTGATCGGCGGGGTACTCGCCGGCGCCATCTACAACGCGGCCTTCTGATCCCCGAACGTCACCACCGACCCCGTACACGCCTGCGTCCGCGCCGCGGGCCTCCTCGCCCCGTATGCCCGCTCCCGGCCCGTACGCCGCCCTCCCACCGCACACGCGCCCCTCTGACCAGCGACCCGACCCAGCGACCCAGGGGACTGCCATGACGGACACCGCCGACACCTACGTCGCCGCCATCGACCAGGGCACCACATCCAGCCGCTGCATCGTCTTCGACCACAGCGGAGCCATCGTCGCCGTGGACCAGCGCGAGCACCGCCAGATCTTCCCGAAGCCGGGCTGGGTGGAACACGACGCGACCGAGATCTGGTCCAAGGTGCAGGCCGTGGTGGCCGGGGCGCTCGCCAAGGCGGGGCTGCGCGCCGACCAGCTGAGCGCGCTCGGCATCACCAACCAGCGGGAGACGACCGTCCTGTGGGACCGCGCCACGGGCAAGCCGGTGCACAACGCGATCGTCTGGCAGGACACCCGTACCGCGGCCCTGTGCAACGAACTGGGCGGCACGGACGGCCAGGACCGCTTCCGTGAACAGACCGGGCTGCCGCTGGCCAGCTACTTCTCCGGGCCCAAGGCGGCCTGGCTGCTGGACCATGTGCCCGGCCTTAGGGAGCGGGCCGAACGCGGCGAGATCGCCTTCGGGACGATCGACTCCTGGCTGATCTGGAACCTCACCGGCGGCACCGAGGGCGGCCGGCACGTCACCGACGTCACGAACGCCGGCCGCACCATGCTGATGAACCTGGAGACGCTCCAGTGGGATCCCGCCATCCTGTCCGCCATGAACGTGCCCGAGGCGGTGCTGCCCGAGATCCGGTCCTCCGCCGAGGTGTACGGCACGGCGGTCGGGCAGCTCGCCGGTGTGCCCGTCGCCTCGGCTCTGGGTGACCAGCAGGCCGCCGTGTTCGGGCAGGCCTGCTACGACGTGGGCACCGCGAAGAACACCTACGGCACCGGCAGCTTCCTGCTGCTGAACACGGGCAACCGGCCGGTGCCGTCCAAGAGCGGGCTGCTGACGACGATGGGCTACAAGATCGGCGAGGAGGCGCCGGTGTACTGCCTGGAGGGGTCCATAGCGATAACGGGCGCGCTGGTCCAGTGGTTCCGCGACCAGCTCGGGATCATCCGCACCGCCGACGAGATCGAGACACTGGCGGCGAGCGTCGAGGACAACGGCGGCGCCTACATCGTGCCCGCGTTCTCCGGCCTGTTCGCGCCCTACTGGCGTTCCGACGCGCGAGGTGTCGTCACCGGCCTCACCCGGTACGTCACCAAGGCCCATCTGGCGCGCGCGGTGCTGGAGGCGACGAGCTGGCAGACCCGGGAGGTCGTGGACGCCATGTACCAGGACTCCGGCGTGCGGATCACCACCCTGAAGGTCGACGGCGGCATGACGAAGAACAACCTGCTCATGCAGCACCAGGCGGACGTCCTCGGCGTCCCGGTCATCCGGCCACGGGTGTCGGAGACGACCTGCCTCGGCGCCGCCTACGCGGCCGGTCTGGCGACAGGCGTGTGGAACGACCTGGACGAGCTGAAGTCGCACTGGCAGCGGGACGCGGAGTGGACACCGGCGATGGAGCCGTCGGTGCGCGACCGCGAGTACCGCAACTGGCGCAAGGCCGTGGAGAAGAGCTTCGGCTGGCTGGAGGACGCGAGGGAGGACGGAGCGTAACCGTGCGCGGCACGCGCGAGTGAGGGCTTTTCCCACGGCACGCACGCGTGAGGGCTCTTCACCGGACCACGGCCCGTACCCCGGTCGGCGGGGGTACGGGCCGTGCCCGTGGGCCTGCCGAGGGCGGCGTGGGTCAGCCCAGGGCGGGCTGGCGGTGGTTCGCGGCGTACTCCATCGCATGCCGGACGACTCCGATGAGCACTTCCTTGACCGATTCCCGCTCCCGCGCGTCACACAGCAGGACGGGTACGCCGTCGTCCAGGTCGAGGGCCTGCCGGACGGCCTCGGCCGGGTAACGGGCCGCCTCCTCGAAGCAGTTGACGCCGACGAGGAAGGGAATGCCACGCCGCTCGAAGTAGTCGACGGCGGCGAAGCAGTCCTCCAGGCGCCGTGTGTCGGCGAGGACGACGGCGCCGAGCGCGCCCTCGGACAGCTCGTCCCACATGAACCAGAACCGTTCCTGCCCGGGCGTGCCGAAGAGGTACAGCACCAGGTCCTCGCGCAGGGTGATACGGCCGAAGTCCATGGCCACGGTGGTGGTGTGCTTGGCCTCCACACCGCTGGTGTCGTCGACCGGGCGGCCGGCCTCGGTGAGCAGCTCCTCGGTGCGCAGCGGCCTGATCTCGCTGACCGCGCCGACGAGGGTCGTCTTTCCCACGCCGAAGCCGCCGGCCACGAGGATCTTGAGCGTGACGGGCTCGACCGGGGGCTTGCCGCGCTCAGAACGCCCGAGGATCATCGGTTTCTTCTCCTGCTCGAGGGGGTCTTGCCGTACGGGATCACAGCGCCCGGAGGCCGTTGATCACGTCGCGCAGAATGCTCTCGTCCGGCAGCTCGGCCGGTGGCACCGGGCGTGTGACATGGACGAGTTCCGCGTGCACCAGGTCGCCGATGAGCACCCGCACCACTCCGATCGGCAGGTCGAGTCCGGCGGCGAGTTCGGCGACCGACTGCGGTTCGCCGCGGCAGAGCCCGACGATCTCCACGTGCTCGGGCGACAGCGCCGGATCCGTTTCGGGATCGCCCGCGCCGGATTCCGTGACGACCACCGCGATCAGATCGAGCCGGTGCTGGGCCGGACTCGTGGTACGGCCGCGTGTCATGGCGTACGGACGGACGACCGGTCCGGCCTCGTCGTCGAACCAGTGGTTTCTCACCTGACCGTCTGTGCTCATGTCATCCCACTACCCGCCTGCGGACAGATCGGTGCGCGGGGCGGTGCCCAGATGTACGCCGACCCGCTTGACCAGGAGCGTCATCTCGTAGGCGACCTGTCCGACGTCGGAGTCGGCGTCGGACAGGACGGCGAGGCAGCTGCCGTCCCCGGCGGCGGTGACGAACAGGAAGGCGTCGTCCAGCTCGACCACCGTCTGCCGGACGCCGCCTGCGTCGAAGTGGCGGCCCACGCCCTTGGCGAGGCTGTGGAAGCCGGATGCGACGGCGGCCAGATGCTCGCTGTCCTCCCGGGTCAGGTCCTTGGACACCCCCGTCGCGAGCCCGTCGCCGGACAGGACGACGGCCTTGCGGATACTGGCGACCCGATCGACCAGGTCGTCCAGGAGCCAGTTCAGCTGCCCCTTGTCGGTCGCCGTGTGGTCGGTCGCCTTCGGTGCGGTCATCGACCGTCCCCCTTAGTCGTTCCTTGTGCTGTGCCGTTGTGGTCTGCGTCGCCCCCGGCATTCTCCTCCCGGCCGCGCTGCCAGCCGCGCTGCAGCGAGGCCATCCGGCTGCGGACCTCCTCGGCGTCGCGGTCGGCGGTCCGCGCCGCGCGCTCGGCACGCCGTGCGGTGTGCTGCTTGAGCTGGGGGGCCAGGCTGGCCTGACGGACACGCCGGGGCAGGGTGCCGGTGACCGGCTCGTCGCCCGGTGCGCCGACCGGCTCTGTGGCCGCGGGACCGCGGGTGCCCCCAGTGTCTCCGAGGTCTCCGGTGACTCCGGGACGGGACCCCCCGCCGGTGGGCTCGACCGGGCCGGCGCCGGACCGGCCTGCGGTGTCCGGACCGTCGCCGGCGGAGAGCTGGGGCGGCTGGGTGCGCCGGGGCAGGGCGGGGACGTCCGGCGTCGTGCCGGTGCCCTCGCCTTCCTCGACTCGGTCGGTGCCCTCGGCAGCGGCCCCGTCGGGGAGTTCGGCAGCCCGGCGGGAGGCGGTGGTGCGCCACGGCAGAGGGGGAACGCCCGGCGTCGCATCTGCGCCGGCGGAGGGCTCGGGCGGCGTCGTGCCGGTCCCGTCGGCGAGCGGCTCGGACGGCCGGGTGCGCCGGGGCAGGGCGGGGACGTCCGGCGTCGTGCCGGTGCCCTCGCCTTCCTCGACTCGGTCGGTGCCCTCGGCAGCGGCCCCGTCGGGGAGTTCGGCAGCCCGGCGCGAGGCGGTGGTGCGGCGGCGGGAGGGCAGCGGGGCCAGTCCGCCCGTGTCGGGGCGGCGGGAGGCGCCGGGGGGCTGCTGGTCGGTGACGGGCCTGCCGTGTGAGCTGACCAGTTTGGGGGTCTGCCGGCGCGGCAGCGGTATGGGCCCGCGGTCGCCGGCCTCTTCGCGTGACGCGCGGTCGGCGGGCGGGGGCGGCGCCTGGTCGTCGGCGCGGGTGCGGCGGGGCCGGAACAGTCCACCGCGCTCGCTGTCCTCGTCGGCCAGGACGCCGGGGAAGGCGTCGATGGCGTCGAGATCCACCGGCGCCTCCAGCTCGATCGGGCCGTCCAGCAACGAGGTCGGCAGGCCGGGCAGCTGTGCGGGTGCCACGGCGCGTCCGGCGCCGCGGCCCGTCTGCCCGACCTCCTTCGCCGGGCGCTTCCGGTCGAGGCGGAAGCCGAGGCCGTTGGTGTCGGGTACGTCGTCGCTCAGCAGCGCGTCGGGGATGAACACGACCGCGGTGGTGCCGCCGTAGGGCGAGGGCTGGAGCGAGACCCGGATGTTCTGGCGCTGGGCGAGGCGGCTGACCACGAATAGGCCGAGCCGGTCGGTGTCGGACAGTTCGAACTCGGGTGTCTCGGCGAGGCGCAGGTTGGCGTCCAGCAGCGCCTCGGCCGTCATGCCGAGACCCCGGTCGTGGATCTCCAGTGTGAAGCCGTTGGCCACCCGCTCGCCGAGCACCTGGACGGCGGTGTGCGGGGGCGAGAAGACCGTGGCGTTCTCCAGGAGTTCGGCCGCGAGGTGGGTGAGGTCGGCGACGGCCGGACCGGTGACGGCGACCCGGGGCAGCCGCCGTACCTCTATGCGTTCGTAGTCCTCGACCTCGGCGACGGCGGCGCGTACGACGTCCATCAGCTGCACCGGGCGGCGCCACTGCCGGGAGGGTGCGGCGCCGGAGAGGATCACCAGGCCCTCGGCGTGCCGGCGCATACGGGTGGTGAGGTGGTCCAGGCGGAAGAGGTCGGCGAGCTCGTCGGTGTCCTCGGTCCGGCGTTCCATCGTGTCGAGAAGCGTGAGCTGCTTGTGCAGCAGCACCTGGCTGCGGCGGGCGAGGTTGACGAAGACCTCGGAGACGCCGGAGCGCAGTTCGGCCTGTTTGACGGCGGCCTCGACGGCGGCCCGCTGGAGGGTGTTGAGGGCCTGACCCACCTCGCCCATCTCGTTCTTGTCGTACTCCAGGCGCGGTACCTCGGTCTCGACGTCGACCTGTTCGCCGGCGGACAGGCGGCGCATCACGCTGGGCAGCCGGACACCGGAGGCCTCGTGCGCCTCCAGCCGCAGCTGACGCAGGTCGCGGATGAGGCCGCGGCCGATCCGTACCGACAGGAAGAGGGAGAACACGAGCGCGACCAGGCCGAGCAGGCCCGCGACGGCCGCCTGTAGGATGACGCCCATGGCCACCGGGTGGGTACGGCCCTGGAGGTGGTCGCCGACCTGGTCGTCGAGGGTGCCGAGTTCGTCCAGGACGTTCGCGGCCGCGGAGTCCCAGCTCTGCGCCGTGACGCCGCGGGGAGTGCCGGAGTCCGTGTCGATGACGGTCTGTTCGGCCGTGCGCAGCGGGGCGGTGGTGGCGTCCTTCCAGAAGCGTTCGTAGCGTTCGCGGTCGGCGGCCGGCAGCAGTGGCAGGCTGACGTCGTACAGGACCCTGCGCTGGGCGGCGAGGTCGGAGATGTCACGGGTCTCGCCCCGGGTGAGCCGGCCGACGACGAGGGACGAGCCGAGCAGGGCGTCTTCGCGGGAGAGCAGTTCACGGGCGCGGCTGACGTTGACCAGCGCGCGCTCCTGCGCGTCCAGTTCTACGTCGTCGATGCCTTCGAGGACGGCGAACAGCGTGAAGCAGGGGTCGACCAGGCGGTTGTAGAGGTCGAAGGCCTGAGCGCGGGTGACCGTGCGCTGCTCGACGTCACGGCGCAGGGAGCCGAGGCCGTCGAAGGCGGCGAGGGCGGCGGTGAGGCGTTCGCTGTCGTCCGCGTCCATGTTGTCGACGACGTCGTGGTCGCCGGCGTTCTTGCGGATCGTGGCGATCGCCCGGTCGGTGGCGGCGCGGGTGCGCTGCAGCGCGGAGAGGCTGTCGGCGGCTCTCGGGTCGGCCAGGTACACGAGGGTCTGGCGGCGCTCCTGCTGCAGTACGCGGACGGTGTCCTCGGCGGGATAGCCGATGTCCTGCTTCACGTCCGTCACCTGGAACAGCCGGGCGACCTCGCGCCCGGTGAGCACCGTTGCGAAGCCCCAGATGGCGGTCAGGGACACCAGCGGCACGAGAAGCAGCGCCACGATCTTCCGGCGGATGGACTTCCCGCGAAAGCGCATGGCCTCCCCCAGCTCGACCCCCGCCGGCCGGGGGTGCACATGTCCGTCAACAAACGGCGCGAGCCTACTACCGCCTCACAGATAACTCGAAGACATGTCCGGAGGGTGAACTTCCGCTCCGGCGGCAAGAGATGCCGAGTTGTCCGGGCATTGCGGGAGATTGCCACCGCGATCCCGCGGCCGCGCCCGGCCGGACGGCGCTGCAGCGACCGGGCGGTTGGCTGGAATTTTTCCCTGGTCGGGAATCATCGGCCGGTCTCGTTCGTCCTTCTCTACGGGAAATGGGGGCGGAATGGGCCACAGGTGCCGCATCCCGCACCTCGGCGGCGTAAAACAGCGCAAGCCGGGCAGCCACTGGGGAGTCGGTGTCTTGTGACACCGGGGCGAGCGGTGTGTCGGCGGTGGGGAGGTACGCGGTGATGGGCACGGCGGAGTGGCGCGATGCGCCCGAGGAGAGTGTGGCGGGGCGCTCGGCGGCGCGGCGGGGCGCGGAGGCACCGGATCGCGACATTCGGGCGCGTGGCCGCGCCCGGGAGTCCGCCCGCGAACAGCAGCAGTACTACCGGCCGTTGTGGGTCGAGGAGCCCGCCCGCCGGCACCCGCTGCCGGATCCGGTGCGTACGGCGGCGGTGCGGGCCCTCCTGATCATCGCGGTGACGCTGATACAGGCGATGGTGGCGTTCCTTTGCACGCTGGCCGAGTCCTGGCTGGCCTTCCCGATGGTGATCAGCAGTGTGGCGAGCACGGTGGTGGCCACGTGGGCCGTGGTCGACGTGTGGGTGACCCGCCAGGTGTGGAACCAGCGGTACGGCGTGGTCTCCGAACCGAGCAGCACGGCCCGGGCACTCCGCCGCGAGCGGCGTGCCCGTCGGCGCGAGGAGCGCGCGGCCCTGCGCGAGCAGGACCGCATACGCCGCCGAGGCGGCACCGGGCAACTGTCCCACCCCTGAGTTCCACGGCTCGCCGCTACGGCGTGTTCGGCACCGGCTTCTTGAACATCCGCGTCGCCGTGATCTCGCTGTGCCCCGCCTCTCCGGCCTGGGGCTGCTGGGGCAGCCCGGGCCGAAGGTGCTCCTCCACGCTGATGTACTTCAGGCCCGCCCTGAGGTCGGCGTCGTTGCGCAGGCGGATGACCAGCGGGAACTCGGCCAGGGCGGTCGTGTCGAACAGACCGGTGGTGTACAGCAGCTGCACGCCGAGCGCGTCGGACACGGCCCGCTGCAGCTCCAGCAGGTAGGTGGCGTTGGCCCGGCCGATCGGGTTGTCCAGGAACAGCGTGCCGGCGTGCCGGTGCTTGTCCCGGCCCCGGTCGTTCGAGCGGAGGGCGGCCATCGTGCAGTACAGGGCGATCGCGGCGGTGAGCAACTGGCCGCCGGAGAAGACATCGCCCATCTGCCCGACCGGTACCCGCTCGGCGCGCAGTACGGCGTCGGGCTTGAGGATCTCGACGGCCACGCCCTTGGGCTGCAGCGCGGCCGCGACTCCGCGCAGCAGCAGCGACATGCCGTCCCGGCGCAGGTCGGAGTTCTTCTTCACGGCTGCGCGTGTGGCGTCGTCGATGACTTCGCCGAGCCGTTCGGTGAGGGTGGCCTGGTCGGGCTCCTCGAAGCGGATGCGCAGGAACTCCTGGCCGGACCACTCGCCGAGCCCCTCGGGCAGCCGGGACAGCCGCTGGGCGGACCTCAGGGTGGCGAGAGCCGACTCCACCAGTCCCCTCAGGCGGTCCACGATCGAGTCGCGGTTGCGCTCGAGCTGGGCCAGCTCGTCGGTCAGGACGCGCAGCCGGGGTGCGAACGCGTCCGCCCACTTCTGCGCGTGCTCCGGCAGCGCGGACGCGGGCAGTTCGCGGATCTGCTGCCGGGCGGGGGTGCGGACCTGCTCGTAGCGCGTGGAGTTGGCGTGCCGGACGAGGACGTCGCTCGCCTCGCGCACGGCCGCCTCGGCGGCGGACAGATCGGCGGCGCAGCCGCGCAGCGAGCGGCGGGCCTCGGCGGCGGAGTGCCGGGCCTCCTCCAGGCTGCCGGGGTACGGCTCCGGCTCGTCCTGCTCGTCCTCGGTGACGTGCTCGCGCAGCAGGTCGCGGAGCATCGCGGCGATCTCGTCGAAGCCGCCGGCCGCGTCCTCGGCGGCCCGGTGGGCCTCCAGCAGCTCCGCGTGGGCCTCGCGGGCCTCGGCCAGCGCCTCGGTGCGGGCGGCGAGCTCACCCGTCGCGGTGCGCAGCAGCGCCTGGGCGTGCTCGGCGTCGCGCGGGACGAGTTCCTCGGGCAACTCGGTGTGCGCCTCGCCGTCGTCGGGAGCGAGCCGTTCGGCCTCGCCGCGCAGCCGGCCGAGCTGCTCGCTCGCGCTGGACATGCGGGTCTCCAGGAGCTGGACCAGCTCCTCCGCGCGGGCGGCTGCGGCCTGGCGGGAAGGCCCGTCGGAGCCGTCGGGCGACTGCAGCAGCTGCTCGGCCCGGGTGCGCACCTTGTTGCTGAGCCGGTCGAGCTCGGCGCGGGCGGCGCTCTCGTCGCTCTCCGCGCGGGCCTGCTCGGCGCGCAGGTCGGCGCCGACGCCGACCTTCTCGTACAGCTGGGAGGCGGCCCGGTAGGCCTCGCGGAGGGCGGGCAGGGCGGCCTTGGGGGCGTCTGTGTCCTCGACGGGTACGCCGTCGGGGGCGCCGGCGATCTCGGAACGCTCGGCGCGCAGGGCGCGTGCGGTACGGCGGGCGTCGTCGGCGGCACGCTGGGCGGCGCGGCGGTCCTCGTCGGCGGCGCGGGCGCGCTCCAGGCAGGTCTGGGCCCGGGCCTCGGACTCGGCGGCCTCGTCGGCGAGTTCCCGCAGCCGGGCCTGCCACCCGGCGCGCTCGCGCAGCCGGTGGGCGAGCCCGGCGAGGGCGTCGGCGGCGCGGCGGGCCCTCTGCGCGGCCTCCTGCCGTTCGTCACGGACGTGTACGGCCTCGGCGGCGGCCTCGTCGGCCTCCGCGCACAGGGTGCGGGCCTCCGCCAGCTCGGCCTCGGTCTCCTCGGCGAAGGCGCGGGTTTCCTGGGCGGCCCGGGCCAGTTCTGTGAGGCGTCCGGCGGGGCAGCCGGTGCGCCAGGAGGCGAGCCGGGCGGCCAGTTCGCGGTCCTTGCCGAGGCGCGCGGCGAGCGTGCGGATCTCCTCGTCGCGCTCGGTGGCCCGTGCGCGCAGTGCCTGCCGTTCCTCGTCGGCGGCGTGCTCGTCGTGCATGGCCGGGTTCGGCGGCACGAGGAAGACGTCCCCGGAGGCGGCGCTGTCGGCGGGGGGCGGGGCGAGCAGGGCGGCGGCCGTGCCGACGGCGACGGCGGAACGGGGCAGCAGGGCGGCGTCCCCGAGCACCTCGCGGGCACGCGCGTGCGTGTCCGGGTCGGTGATGATCACGCCGTCGACCAGTTCCGGGCGGGCGGCGAGCACGCGCGCGTGGTCGGCGGGGTCGACGGCCTGGGCGAGGTAGCGCCAGCCGGGCAGGGCGGGGATGCCGTGCTCGCCGAGGAACTCCACCGTGGCCAGGACGTCCGGACCCGGCGGCAGGAGTCCGCCGTCACCGAGCGCGCCCAGGATCCGGGAGTCGTCGGCGGCGGCGGTGCGCAGCTCGAACAGGTGCCGTTCGGCGGTTGAGACGGCGTCGTCGAGGAGCTCGCGCAACTCGTCGGCGAAACGGTCGAGTTCCTCGGGGGTGAGGGGGCCTTCGGCGGGGAGGCGACGAGTGCCGTGCGCGCCCGGTCCCGTCGGCTCCGCGGCGCCCTCACGCCCGTCCGCGGGACGATCCGGTCCCCGGCCGGCGCCCGTCTCGACGGCCGCGCCGGCGCGCGCGCCGTCCCGGGTGCCCATCGCGTCATCGGCCCCGGACCGGGGCCCGGGCACGCCGGGCTGCCCGGCCGCGGGCGCGCCCGGCAGGCTGAGCAGTTCGGCCAGCCGTTCCTCGGCGGCCAGGGACTCGGCGAGGCGCCGCTCGGCCTCGTAGGACCGCTCGGCCGCCGTCGCGGCGTCCGCCGCGCGGGCGGCGGTCAGTTCCGCGCGGGACTCGGCGGCGGCCGCCTCGCGCGCGTGCTCGGTGGCTCTGCGGGCGGCCTCGCGGGCCGCGTCCCAGGCGGCGACGGCACTCTTCTCGGCATCGCTGGCGGCGAGCGCGGCCCGCGCCGGGTCGGCGTCCGGGGCGCTGTCGTCGAGCCAGCCCGCCCGGACGGCCTCGGTGGTCTCCTGTTCGACCTCGGAGAGGCGCTGGCGCAGATGCCCGGCCTCGCTGCGGGCGCGCTGTGCCTCGGTCGCGGCGGTGGTGGAATCGCGGTACGCGGAATCGCCGGCCTCCTGCAGGGCGGCGGAGCGCTCCTCCTCCTCGTTGGCGAGGGCCTCGGCGCTCTCCGCGGCCGCGTGCAGGGCCCCTACGAGGTCCACGGCGGCCTTGGCTCGCGCGGCGAGCGCGGGCGCGGCGTCCCGCTCGGCCTCCTGGATGGCGGCGGACACGCGCGCGACGCGGTCGGCGGCGGCGCGGTGGCGCAGGACGGCCTCGGCGGCCTGCCAGGCGGAGTGCAGGGTGCGGGCGTCGGCGAGCTCGCGCTTCTGCGCGGCGGCGGACTTCTCGGCGGCGGCGAGCGCGAGGGAGGCGTGCCGGTAGGCGAGTTCTGCCGCGATCAGCGCGCTGCGCTCCCGGGCGCCCTCGGAGTGGGTGACGGCGTAGGCGGCGGCCGTGACCCGCTGGGCGAGGTCGGCGGCCCGCACCCGCTCCTGCACGGCCCGCGCGGACAGCCGCCGGGCGAGGGCGCGAGTACGGCGTTCGGCGCCGGTGTGGATGTCACGCGCGCGTGAGCGGGCCTCGGCGGCCTCGACGATCCGCCCGAGCAGGTCGACGGACCCGGCGGTGAAGTCCCGTTCGGCGATCAACTCGGCGCGGCGGCCCAGCTTGTTGCCGAAGCCGCCGACGAGGTCGGCGAGGCCGTCGGTGTCGCGGGTGTCGGTGACGGCGCGCAGCAGCAGGTCGGTGAAGTCGGAGTCCTTCTTGACCGCGAAGAGGCCGGCCGCCTCGCCCTCGTCGGCGTTCATCTCCCGCTGGTAGCGGAAGAGTTCGGGGTCGAGTCCGAGGTCGCCGAGGTGCTCGATCCAGCGGTCGTGGATCTCCTCCCAGTGCACCTCCAGGTGCGGGTAGGCCTTGCCGGCCTCGGTCAGGGCGTCGCGGAAGCCCTTCATGGTGCGGCGCCGGCCCTGGGCGCCGGAGGTGCCCTCGACGGGCGGCCGTACGGCGGTCGACTCGGCGACCGGCAGGTTGTCCAGGCTCAGTCCGGGGCCGGGCCGGAACGAGTACCAGGCCTCGGCGAACTTGCGCGGGTCGTTGGACACCTGCCGTCCGCGCCACTCGCTCACCTTGCCGACGACGACGCACTCGCCGGTCTGCACGTGTTGCCACTCCAGCGCCACGTGCCCGCAGTCGTCGGCGAGCAGGAACTTGCGCAGGACACCGGAGCTGGCGCCGCCGAGGGTGTTGCGGTGGCCCGGCAGCATCACCGAGAAGATCAGCTTGAGCAGGACGGACTTGCCGCCGCCGTTCTCCAGGAAGAGCACGCCGGCGGGCGCGGGCCGGCGCGGCGGGCCGGACGGCTCCTCCTCGAAGAACTCCGCCTGCGTGGGCGCCGGGTCGGGCACGGGCTCGCCCACACCCCGCAGGTCAAGCACGGTGTCGGCGTAGCGCGCACCGGCGGGACCGATGGAGTAGAGGCGGACCCGGGACAGCTCGTACATGGCGGACTCTCGTAAGTCTGGTGAAAAGTGCGGTGGTTCAGGATTCTGCGGGAGCTCGGCGGCCCTCAGGAGTGGAAGGGCAGCCCGGCGTCGGCCACCAGCTCCAGGTCCTCGGTGTCCTCGGCCGGCAGCAGGCTGGCCGTGCCGTCGGTCACCGGTACGACGCCCAGCTCGAGCAGTTCGGCCATGGCGGCGCTGCCGGCCATGTCGCGGACCTGGAGCTGGTAGCGGGCCGTGGTGCGGTAGGTGCCGCCGCCGTCGTCGCCGGTGCGCTGCAGGAAGCCCGAGTCGGTGAGGAAGGCGAGGGCCTTGGCGACGATGCCGGTGGTGGAGGCGGCCGGGCGGCGGGCGTCCTTGGTGGCGCCGGTGGCACTGCGTCTGGCCCAGATGCGCCAGGCGGCCTCGAGGCCGGGCGCGTCGGTCGCCGGGTCGGTGTTCTCGCCCAGTTTCTCGGCCCGCTCCTCCAGGCGCCGGCAGGCCTGCCGTACGAAGGCGTCGACGCCGTTGACGGTGACCCGGCCGATGTAGGTGTCGTCGGCCAGGTCCTCCGGGCGCGGGAAGGCCAGTGCGGCGACGGCGAGGTGGGCGAGGCCGTGCAGGAAGCGGTCGCCGGAGTCGGCGGCGGTGCGACGCGCGTAGTCGCCCAGGCGGACGGCGAACACCGAGTCCTCGGCGGCCGTCACGGCCATGCCCGCGCGCGGGGACACCTCCAGCACGACGAGGCCCAGGCCGGTGGCGACGGCGTCGGCGAGCCGCGCGAACGCCGGGTCGTCGCGGTACCGGCGCAGCAGCTCCGTGTACTCCTGGTCCCGCGCGGGCTGCAGCTTGGGCTGCAGCCCGAAGGCGACGAGCCGCGCCGCGTCGGCGGCGTCGGCGGGGGTGACGGCGGCGGGGGCCGACGGCGGCGACGCCTCCGCCTCACTCCACTCGACGTGCTCGCTCACGGTCGGGGCTCCTTGTCGCGCTGTTGTTGACTCATGCTGCTTCCGTCCGGTCCGCCGCCATCCCGGCCGCGTCCAGCAGGGCGGTCCCCACGATCAGGTCCGCACCGCCGAACTCGGGATCGTCCAGCTCGGTCCCGTCGTCCACGGCGAACAGCAGCTTCTCCTCACCCTGCCGGTACGCGGTACCGACAGCCGGACTGGCCGCATGAACCGCCAACAGGGCCACCAGATAGGCCAGATCGGGGTCCCCGGTGCGCCGGGCCTCGGCCAGCAGCCCCGACAGCCTGCGCGGCGCGTCGGCCGGCAGGTCCAGCAACTCCGTCGCGGCGGCCAGCTGCTCCTCGCTGAACCGGCTGTCGTCCGGCGTGGCGATCAGGTCGGGTTCGGGCATCTCCGCGCCCAGGTGCTCCCGTTCGACCGGCGGCGTCAGCAGTATGTCGACGAGGTCCGCCGCCCGGACGGACACCGGCGTCCGCAAGCCCGTGCCGCCGGCGAAGAACGCGTCCGTGACCCGGATCGCCTGTTCCAGGGGCAGCGGCAGGACGGGGGCGACGAGATGGCCGTACAGGTCTATCCCGGACGTCGTCGCCGGTGTGGCGAAGGCCTGCCGGTCCTGCTCCGCGCGGAACAGCGGGCCGGCCTCCAGCAGCCGTGACTGGAGCTGGGTGTGCCGTCGGATGCAGTCCTTGACGATGTCGACCAGCTCGGCCGCGCGGCGCTTGTGCTCGGGCTCCTCTGTCTCGTCGCGGGCCTTGCGGATGTTGGTGAGGATCGCGTTCTCGTGGCGGTAGCGGTCGGCGACGTGGTCGAGGGCCTCGGCGATCATGTCGGGCACGGCGCCCAGCCAGTCGACCGCGCGGACGTTGCGCCGGGTGGCCTCCAGGGCGCGGCGGAGGGTTTCCGAGTACTGCACCGTGCGGTAGCGGGCCTGTTCGGCGGCGAGCTGGGCGTCGGCGAGCCGGCCTCGGTTGATCAGCACCTCCAGCTTGACCTCGGCGGCGATCTGGGCACTGGTGACATCGGTGTCCAGGGCGCCCACCAGGACGTTGACCGCCTCGTCCGTCGTGCGCAGGTACACCGTGCCGCCGGGGCCGGGGACCTCCTCGATCAGCTTGAAGTCGTAGTCCCGGCGGACGTACGTACCGTCCGGTGCGAAGGTGCCGTAGACGGCGCGGAAGCCGCGGTCGACGCTGCCGACGTTGATCAGGTTCTCCAGGACCCAGCGGGCCACGCGCTCGTGCTCGGCGGTCGGCCGGCGCGGGGCCTGGGCGGCGATGCGCGGGACGAGCCGGGCCACGATCTGCTCGTGGTCGGCGCCGGTGTCGAAGTCCATGTTGAGCGTGACCAGGTCGATGGCGGCGAGGGCCACCTCGGCCATGCCGTACACCGAGTACTCACCGGCAAGGTTGGCCTTGCGCGCGTCGAGATCGTGCAGCGGCGCGGTGCAGGCGAGCGCGCGCAGCCGGCGCGCCAGCCCCTCGTCGGCGGCCGGGCCCGGAGCAGGGCGCGGCCCCGCGCTGAGCTGGGGCGGAACGCTGTCCGTCGATGCAGGCGAAGTCACGGTGCACAGAGTAGGTCCTAGGTCTGACATCGACCCAAACGGCACGGAGTGGCTCCGCCGGGGCGGGGTGCTGCCGAGTTACGGGGCGACCCGGCGCCGGTACACCTCCACCATCCGCTCCAGGGAATCCGCGAGGTACGTCTCCAGCAGTCGCTCGGCCTCGCGCTTGTCTCCGGACTGCAGCGCCTGCAGGATCCGGTGGTTGCGGGCGAGGTAGGGCTCGTGAAGCCGGCGCGGGTCGTCGACCACGTGGAAGGCGAGCCGCAGCTCGGCGAAGACACTGCGCATCAGTTCGTCGGTGCGTTCGCTGCCCGCGAGGGCGACGAGCTCGCGGTGGAAGTGGATGTTGGCGGTGCCCAGCGCCTTCCAGTCGTTCTCCGCGCTCGCCCGCTCCCCTTCGGCGACCGCCGCGGCCACCCCGTCCAGCCGGTACGGCGGCTCACCGAGCCCGCGCACGACGGCGCACTCGACCAGGGAGCGCGTGCGGTAGATGTCCTCGACGTCCTCTACGGTCAGGACCCGCACGAACACCCCGCGATTGAGCTCGTGGACCAGCAGGCGTTCGTGCGTGAGCAGCCGGAACGCCTCGCGCAGCGTGTTGCGGGAGACCCCGAGCGCGCCGCCGATGCCGTCCTCCGACAGCCGGGTGCCGGGCGGGAAGTACCCGTCGGCGATACGACTCCGAAGGATGTCCGAGACCCGCTCCGCCGTGCTGGTACGCCCCAGGAGCGCACGGTCGTCGGCCAGTGCCGTCAGCTGCTCTGCCATGCCGGAATTCAATCGCAGAGTCCGGAACGAAACAACGTGGGTATTGAGGGATCGTTGAACAATCCCCTACCGTTCAGGTGGGCGGGACGAGGCGGGCAGGGCTGCTGCCTGAGGCGATGGGCGCCGGACCCGGGCACGCGCGCGTACCGCGTACGCGGTCTCTGCGCAGCAGCCACGGCGCGCCATGCTTGCCCTGCGGGGCCTGGACCTCGGCACCGACCAGACCCCTTCGGACAGGCGTCCGGTCACCTTCCGGGCGAGCCGCCGGCCGCCGGGCGTTCCCCGGTGACAGCTGTCGTCCGCGCCGTCTGCGCCCCTGCGGCCGCGCAGGCGGTGCCCGCCACCATGGCTCCTGGGCGGGCGCAAGGTCGCCGTCCCGGCCGGCCTTCCGCCCCTTCGGGCGCTACCCGGCTGCCACGGTGGTCCGCACGGCCTGCGCCCTCACGGCCTCACGGGCCGAACCGGGCGCTGTGGCCTCGCCGACGGGATCCGTCACCGTGACCGCGCCGGCCGTGACACCGGTCATGGCATCGCCGACCGGATCCGCCACCACTGCCGCGCGGACCCTACCCGCCGACACGACATCGCCGGCCTGGTCCAGGCCCGCGACCGCGCAGACCGTACCCATCGACACAACCTCGCCAACAGGGTCCGCCACCATCGCCGCGCGGACCATACCCACCCGCACATCGCCAGCCGGATCCGCTCCCGCAGCCACGCCGGCCATACCCACCGAACCCGCCGACACAGCCTCGCCGACCAGATCCGGCACCTCTGCCGCGCGGACCCTACCCGCCGACACAGCCTCGCCGACCTGATCCACACCCGCGACGGCGCAGACCGTACCCATCGACACAACCTCGCCAACAGGGTCCGCCACCACCGCCGCGCGGACCATACCCACCCGCACATCGCCAGCCGGATCCGCTCCCGCAGCCACGCCGGCCATACCCACCGAACCCGCCGACACAGCCTCGCCGACCTGATCCGGCACCACGGCTGCGCAGGCCCTGCCTACCGTCGCGGGCTCACGGTTCGTATCCGGCCTCCTGCCCGTCCGAGCGGGAGCAGGTGTCCCTGTCGGCTGCGTGACCGCAGGGCGTCGCTGAGCCTCGGCGACCTGGTCGGGGGCTTGCGACAGGGCGGCCAGGGCTTCGGACACCGCTGCCGAGGCGCTCAGGTCGAGGCGGGCGCTGGTGCCGCGGGCCCGGTGGTGGAGTTCGTCGGCGGCCAGGCGCAGCAGCTGCGGCAGCAGGTCCTTGCAGCGCCGGGCCACCCAGGCGGTGCCGGCCGTGGCCAGCCACAGCAGGCTCGCCGCCCGGGTGGGCGCGGAGAACTCCGGTTCGGGGGACGGCGGTTGTCCCGTCGCACGGCCCGCCTCGGTGAGCAGGGCGTGGAAGCGGACGGCGAGCTGCCGGTGCCCACGCTCGCCCGGGTGCAGCCGGTCGGCGCTCCACAGGCTCCGGTCGGTGATCCAGGCGCCGTCCACGGCGTCCAGGTGGACGGCCCGGTACCGCTCGGACAGCGCGTGGACGACCGTGTTGACGGCCCGCTGCCGACGGGCCAGCGGACGGGCCAGGGCGCTCGGCAGGCCCAGCATCGCTCCGGGGTCGGGCAGGCAGGCGGTGAGGAGGATGGCGCCCTCGCGGGTGAAGGCCGCGTAGACCTCGTCGAGGCGGGCGGCCACCGCCCGGATGTCGAAGGTGCGACGCAGTGTGTCGTTGACGCCGATCACCACCGACACCAGGTCGGGACGGAGTTCGAGGGCGGCCGGCGTCTGCCGCTCCAGCACGTCGCGGGTCTGCGCGCCGCTGACCGCGAGATTGGTGAACTCCACGGCGTCGGGGGTCTCGGCGAGGGAGGGCGCCAGCAGCGCGGCCCAGCCCCGCCAGCCGTCCCCGACGGGGTCGCCCACGCCCTGGGTGAGCGAGTCACCGAGGGCGACGAAGCGGACGGGGGTCATGCCACGCCCTCCTGCACGGTGCGACGGACACCGGCCGGGCGGAGCACCTCCGCGTCGTGGGCCGCGAGGAACGCCTCCACGGCCGTACCCCAGCCGAAGCACTCCGCACGCGCGCGTGCCGCCTCCCGCCGCGCGTGCTCGCCGCGGTCCAGCAGCAGCTCCACGGCGTCCGCGAACGCCTCGCCCCGGTCGGCGGCGGTCGCCCCGGCGGAACCGATGACCTCGGGCAGCGCGGAGGACGCGCTCGCCACGACGGGTGTGCCGCACGCCATGGCCTCCAGCGCGGCGAGCCCGAAGGTCTCGGCGGGCCCGGGCGCGAGGGCGATGTCCGCACTGGCCTGGAGGGCGCCGAGCGCGGCCCGGTCGGAGACGTGCCCGAGGAAGGTCACGGGCAGCCCGTGATCCCGCGCGCGCTGCTCCAGCCGGGCCCTGAGCGGCCCGTCCCCGGCCACCACGAGCACCGCCCGCCGCCCGCGTCGTATGAGCGCGTCCAGAGCGTCCAGGGCGGTGCCGGGGCGCTTCTCGACGGACAGCCGGGAGCACATCACGAGCAGCGCCTCGTCCCCGCGCGCGTGCCGGGTGCGCAGACCCGCGTCGCGCAGGGCGGGGTGGCGTTCCGTCAGGTCGACGCCCAGGGGGGCGCGTACGACGTTGCGCGCGCCGATGCGCACGAACTCGCGCTCGGCGAACTCGGTGGTGCACACCACCCGTGAGTAGACGTGCGCGGTCCGGGTGTTGAGGGCGTCGGCGGCGCGCCGGGAGAGGTGCTCGGGCAGGCCCCAGGTGCGCAGCACGCCGTCGGCGGTCTCGTGGGAGACCATCACGGCGGGCACGCGCGCGCGGCGGGCCCAGCGGCCGGTCCAGCGCAGGGTGGTGCGGTCGGAGACCTCCAGGCGGTCCGGGGCCAGCTCCTCCAGGAGGGCGGCCACACGGCGCTTGTCGGTGAGGACGCGGTAGCCGCCGGTGCCGGGCAGCAGCGGGCCGGGCAGGGTGATGACCCGGCCCTGCTCGGTGTCGTGGTCGGTGTGCCGTTCGCCGGGCACGATCAGGACGGGTTCGTGGCCCGCCGCCTTGAAGCCCCTGCCCAGCTCGCGCAGGGCGGTGCGCAGGCCGCCGGAGGCCGGGGCGACGAAGTTGGCGAGCCGGACGATGCGCAGGGACTGGCCGGTCATGCCGCCACCGCCGTCTTCCGTGCCGCGAGCACGTCGTCGTAGTGGGCGATCAGCTGGTCGCCGACGGCGGCCCAGGTGCGGCCCTCGACCATGGTGCGGGCGGCGGCACCGAACGCGGTCCGCCGCGCCGGGTTGGCGGCCAGTTCCCGGACGGCCTCCTGTACGGCGTCGGCGTCACGCGGCGGGACCAGGTATCCGGTGCGGCCGTGGGCGACCAGGTCGAGCGGGCCGCCGGCGGCGGGTGCGACGACCGGGACCCCGCTGGCCATGGCCTCCTGGACGGTCTGGCAGAACGTCTCGAAGGGGCCGGTGTGCGCGAAGACGTCCAGCGAGGCGAAGATCCGCGCGAGCTCGCCTCCGGTGCGGCGACCGAGGAAGACGGCGCCGGGCAGGGCCTCCGTCAGGTGGGTGTGGCTGGGGCCATCGCCGACGACCACGACCTTGACGCCGTCCACGCCGCAGGCTCCGGCGAGGAGTTCGACGTGCTTCTCGGGGGCGAGTCTGCCCACGTAGCCGACGATCAGCTCGCCGTTCGGGGCGAGTTCGCGGCGCAGCGCCTCGTCCCGCAGATCTGGCCGGAAACGTACGGTGTCCACGCCACGTGGCCACAGCCGGACCCGGGGCACCCCGTGCTCCTCCAGGTCGCCGAGGGCGGCGCTGGAGGGGGCGAGGGTGCGGTCGGCGGCGGCGTGGACGGAGCGGATCCGCCGCCAGGCGGCCGCCTCGCCGGCACCCATGTAGGTACGGGCGTAGCCGGCCAGGTCGGTCTGGTACACGGCGACGGCGGGGATGCCGAGCCTGGCGGCGGCGGCCATGCCGCGCACACCGAGGACGAAGGGGCTGGCGAGATGTACGACGTCAGGCCGGTGTTCGACGAGCGCCGCGGCGAGCCGCCGGCTGGGCAGGGCGACGCGGACCTGGGGGTAGCCGGGGAGCGGGAGGGAGGGGATCCGGACGATCGGGCACGGAGCGTCCGTGTCCGGTCCGCTGCCCGGAGCGGGGGCGGGGGCGACGACGAGCGGATGGTGACCGCGATCTACGAGGTGCCGGGCGGTCTGGAGCGCGCAGTGGGCCACGCCGTTCACATCGGGGGGAAAGGATTCGGTCACGATGACGACACGCATACCGGTGTTGTCGCCGCGCCGGACGTGGGCGCGTCAACTTCGATCTTTCCGCCCGGGGAACGTCCCATGAGCGTTGGGCTGCGCACCCGAGCAGGCCAGACGGCCGTCATGGCCGCCTGACCTGCGGGACACCCGGCGTTCACACAGCGGGCGGTGGTCCGCCCGGGCCGCGTGCGCGCGAGGGGTCAGCCGAGGGCGGCGTCGGGCCCGAAGCGGCTGCGTACCGCCGTCTGCACCTCCGCCTCCTCGGCCGGATCGGCAGCCAGGCGGCGCAGGCGCTCCACGACCCGGGTGTCGCCGGTCTCGGCGTGCCGGGCGGCGAGCTCGCGGGTGGTCTCCTCGCAGTCCCACAGGCACTCGACGGCGAAGCCGGCGGCGAAGGAGGGGTCGGTGGCGGCCAGGGCGCGGGCGGCCCGGCCGCGCAGATGGGAGGACGCCGTCTCGCGGTAGATGTGGCGCAGTACGGGGGCGGCGCAGGCGATGCCGAGGCGTCCGGTGCCGTCGACGAGGGTCCACAGCGTGGGCGCGTCGGGGCCCTCGCCCCGTACGGCCTCGCGGAGGGCGCCGAGGACGAGGTCTCGGTCCTGGACGCCGCCGCGGCAGGCGAGCATGCGTCCGGCGGCGGCGCCGAGCGCGTCGGGCCGCTGGACCCAGCGGCGGGCGCGGTCGACGGCGGCGATACTGCGCATCCGTTCGAAGGCGTCGACGGCGGCCTCCACGACGACGGTCGTACCGTCGGCGACGGCGGCCTCGATCAGCTCGAGGGCGTCGGGGTCATTGCTGTCGGCGAGATAGCGCAGCGCGGTGCAGCGCGCGCCGTCGATGCCGCCGCGGGCGGCCTGGACGATCTCTGGCCGGTCCTCGGGGCCGGCCACGGCGACCAGACAGCGGGCGGCCGGGACATGGAGGGCGGCGCCGCGGTCCATACCCTGCTGGGCCCATTCGAAGACGGCGCGCACGCTCCATCCGGGCCGGGGCCCGGTGGGCTGCAGCTGGCGCTGCCAGCGGTCGAAACAGCCGGTCTCGTGGGCGGCACGCACACGCGTGGCGATCGATTCGCGCGGATCGTCGGCCCACAGCCGCCAGGGCCTCGGCTCGAAGGCGTCGCGTACGGCGGCGGCCAGCTCGGCCTCGCCCTCCGGGTCGGTGCCGAAGCGGGCCAGGACGGGAGCGGCGAGGGCGCGCAGGCCCGCGTCGTCGTCCCTGAGGGCCAGCTCGTCCAGGGCCCAGGCCCAGTTGGAGCCGTGGGCGGCGTACCTGCGCAGCAGTTCGAGGGCGTCCCGTCGGCCGTAGGAGGCGAGGTGCCCGAGGACGGCCAGGGCGAGGCCGGTACGGGACTCGTCGGTGTCGAGGACGTCCTCGGCATCGAAGAGGTGCGCCTTTATCGCGTCCAGCTCGCCGTTCAGGTCGAGGTAGAGGCGGGCGTAGTACAGAGAGCGGTTCTCCACCTGCCAGTCGTGGCGGGGATCGCGCAGGACACAGTGGTTCAGGGCCGCGAGCGCTTCCGCGCGGGGGGCGGTGAGCGCGTGCAGTGTGCCGTCGCCGCGGCCCCGCTGGAGCAGGCCGAGCAGCGTACCGCTGGGCGCTATGACCGGATCGAACATGGGAAACAGCCTCACATCAAGCGTCGACGCAACCGGGGAACACGCACTACCTGGCCGCGTGACACAACGTCGGAGCGCCCGCCGTCTCTTGCTTGCTGAAGACCATCTCTCTCTGCCTCTCGTCGGTGGCCCATGCGGACCGCATCACGGCCCGCGCGGTGCGGCAACACCTGCCCAGCCATCGCGTCCGTGAATCACGTCGCCATGATGACCCGGCCGTTTGCGCTGCCGCGACCGTATTTCCGGCGGCCCTTTACCGCCTCCCCCGTTTTCCGTGTCGTACCTGGTCAGGACATGCGCGTCAGTGCGCGCCGAACAGCTCCAGGAGTTCCGTCTTGCCGAACATCCGGGCGGTGTCGGCGGCCGACGGGGTCCCCGCGGCCGGGTCGGCTCCACCCTCCAGGAGCGCCTTGATCACTTCTGTCTCGCCCTTGAACACGGCGCCCGCGAGCGGGGTCTGGCCCCGGTCGTTGATCTGGTCCGCCGCGGCACCCCGGGCGAGCAGGGCGCGTACCGCGTCGGCGTGGCCGTGGTAGGCGGCGAGCATCACCAGGGAGTCACCGCGGTCGTTGGTGAGGTTGGCCGGAACGCCGGCGTCGACGTACGCCATGAGCGCCTCGGTCTGCCCCTGCCGGGCCAGATCGAAGATCTTGGTCGCCAGCTCCACGACCTCGGGGTCGGGGGCTTCACTCATCGGGCGGACCGCCTCTCCTGCGAACTTCGGGAACTTCAGGGAGCGTACGGCAGCGACAGCGGAACGCGGCCGTACGAGTGAATCGCCAGCGTACTGGCTCGCGCGGCACATGACCCGATGTGCCCGAGGTAAAGATCACCGACAGCCCCCGCCGGAGGCAACCGCCCAGCTCAGCCGGGCCGGACGGGACAGTTCTGCCGACTGGGTGAAATCAACCGAATTTCACCCAGTTGCACCTTTAATCGTATGGATACATCCTGTGATCCTGGAAGAACTCATGGTGACTGTCCCCCCTCGACACCAGGAGGCCTCAAATGATCCTCTCCATGTCCGGCGTCTTCATCCTCGGCGTCATCGTCTTCCTGTTCTTCCGCAAGGACGGGCTCAAGGGCTCGCACGCCACGGTTACAGCCCTGTTCGGCTTCTACCTCGCCAACACGGGCATCGCCCCGAGCATCAAGGCCGGCGGCGAGAGCCTGGCGAGCCTCCTGGGCGGCATCAAGTTCTGACCCCGCCCGTCCCGCACGCACGCACCCCCAGGAGACAGCAGTGGCCCGGCGCCCTCTCCCCCGCATCCTGAGCAAGGACAGCGCCCAGATCGCCCGGATGCAGCTCGCCCGGAGCCGGGAGCTGGCCCGGACGGCGGCCGACAGCGCCACCGACGTCCTCCATCCGCTGATCACCGTCACACGCGGGCTGCGCCTGCTGGCCTCGGCCGCGCGGCGCAAATGGGCGGACACGCCCCAGGACAGGCGTGGACCGCTGCTGTTCCTCGTGGCCTCCGTGATCCTGGCCGTGACGCTGGCACCGTACGGGCCGCTGCTCGCCGTCATCACCGTGATGGCGGCGGCAGCCTGGCAGGGCCGCGACCGCACCGCACCGGCTCCCGAGGGGCCCGACGAGGCCCAGACCGCGCGGCTCCAGTCCCTCTACGAGGCGCTGGTGCCGTACTTCTCCAGCCCCGAGGACCCGGCGCCGCTGTACGCGCACGGCGGAGAGTGGGAGAAGGCCTTCCCCGCCCACGAGTTCGACGACGCCGGGCGTGTCGGCCATCTCGAGATCCGTTACCCCGCGTACTTCCCGGACGGCGAGCCCGAGGCCCGCATGCGGATCGAGCAGCTGCTCACCGCGAAGGCCGGCCGGGGCCGCGAGTACCGCTTCGCCTGGGACGAGGAGGGCAACCAGCTCACCGTCGCCGTCCTGCCTCCGCTGCCCGCCGACATCCCGGCCCAGCACTTCGTCACCGCGCCCGGCGAGACCGTCCTCGGCTTCACCGACCCCGGCGAGGTCCAGCGCACACTCCCCCTCTCCTACGGAGAGGAGGAGATCGACGTGCCGCCCGTCGTCTGGCGCACCGGCATCCGCTCCACCGAACCGCACCTGCTGGCCGTGGGCCACCCCGGCAGCGGCACGTCGACGCTGCTGCGCTCCATCGCCCTGCAGGCCCTCCGGTACGGCGACGTCCTGATCGTCGACGGCGGCGGCACCGGCGAGTACGCGTGCCTGACCGGCCGGGACGGTGTGCTGGCCGTGGAGTGCGCGCTGCCCGGCGCGCTGGCGAGCCTGGAGTGGGCGGCGCAGGAGACCGAGCGGCGGCTCATCGCCATCAACCTGGCCCGGCAGGCGGGCGACCCGCCACCGGCCGACGCCCGCCGCCCGTTGTGGATCATGCTGGACCGCCCCTGCGTCTTCACCCACCTCGCCGCGGCGGACGGCCGCAAGGACCCGCAGGCGCTGCTCCAGGTGCCGCTGCGGCACGGCCGCGCCGCGAACGTGACGGTCGTCGTGGCCGAGCAGTTCGACAGCGCGGAGGCCTTGAGCGACGCGGTACGGCAGCACACACGCGCGCGTGTCGTCCTCGGGCCCGCGGCGCCCCGGCAGGTGGAGGCGGTACTGGGCGCGCCGCCGCACACCACGCCGCTGGGACATGTGCCGCCGGGGCGGGGGTATGCGCGGCTGGGCGTGGGGCCGGTGCACCGGCTCCAGGTGCCGCGCACGCCGGACCCGTACGACGACGCGACCAGTGACGCCGACCGGCAGGCGGTGCTGGAGTTGCTGCCGGCACGGGCCACTGCCGTGGAGGCTCGGCCGACGGAACCTCCGGAACCGGCGGAGCCTCGGGAACCGACGGAACTGACGGAGTCGACGGAACTGAAGGAGTCTGCGGATCTGAAGGAGTCTGCGGATCTGACAAAGCCGGCCGTGCCTGCCGAGGCAGCCGGCTAGCGCCGTGGGGGTTCGGGCCGTTGCCCCGAGCCGGTGGGCGGCCTAAGCCACGAACGTGCGCGGCGCCTCCCCACCCCCCGTGGCCCCCGTCTCCACCAGTCGTGCCGCCGCGGCCAGCCGGACCGCCGCCTCTTCCGCCACCGCTCCCCCGACGGTGAACGGCAGCCGGAGATACCCCTCGAACGCGCCGTCCACGCCGAAGCGGGGGCCGGACGGGACGCGGACGCCGGTCCGCTCGCCCGCTTCGGCGAGGCGGGAGCCGGACAGGCCGCCGGCCCGGACCCAGAGGGTCAGACCGCCCTGGGGCAGGTGGAACTCCCACGTCGGCAGCTCGCGGCGGATCGCCGCCACCAGCGCGTCCCGGTTCTCCCGGGCCTGGGCCCGGCGCAGCTCCACCGCCTGTTCCCAACCTCCCGTGCTGAACAGCCAGTTGACGGCGAGCTGTTCCAGCACCGGCGTACCGAGATCGGCGTACGCCCGCGCGGCGACCAGGCTGCGGATGACGTCCGGCGCCGCCCGCACCCAGCCGATCCGCATGCCGGCCCAGAACGCCTTGCTCGCCGAGCCGACCGTGATGACGGTCGAGCCGGCCGGGTCGAAGGCGCAGACCCGGCGCGGCATCCCGCCGTCCGCGAACTCCTCGTCCAGCCACAGCTCGGTCATCGTCTCGTCGGCGACGAGCACCGTACCGGCCGAGCGCGCCGCGTCCACCAGCCGGCGCCGCTGGTCCTCGTCGGCGAGCGCGCCGGTGGGGTTGTGGAAGTCGGCGACGACGTACGCGAGGCGGGGCGCGGCCTCGCGCAGGACCTGGCGCCAGCGGTCCACGTCCCAGCCGGACAGCCCCTCGGCCATCGCGACCGGGACCAGACGGGCGCCCGCCTCGCGCATCAGCTGGAGGATGTTGGCGTACGACGGGGACTCGACCGCGATCCGCTCGCCGCGGCCGGCGAAGAGATGGCAGATGGCGTCGATGGCGCCCATCGCACCGGTCGTCACCATGATCTGCTCGGGCATGGTGGGGATCCCGCACGCGGTGTAGCGCTCGGCGATCATCGAGCGCAGCGCCGGCAGGCCCGCCGGGTAGTCGCCGTGCGTGTGGGCGTACGGCGGCAGTTCCTCCAGGGCGCCCTGCACGGCGCGGGTCAGCCATGGCTCGGGGGCCGGGAGCGAGGCGCAGCCGAGGTCGATCATCGAGCCCAGGGCCTCGGGCGGCAGGGGTTCGAGGCCACGGGCGGGCAGCGGGTTGCCGGCCGGTACGGCGGTCCAGCTGCCGGCGCCGCGCCGGGACTCCAGGAAGCCCTCGGTGCGCAGCGCCTCGTAGGCGGCCGCCACCGTGGTGCGGCTGACGGACAGGGCGAGGGCGAGCTCACGCTCGGCGGGGAGGCGGGCGGCCACCGGTACGCGGCCTTCGAGCACCAGCAGGCGGATGCCGTCGGCGAGGGCGCGGTAGGCCGGCGGACGGCGGGTGCCGGGGCCGGCCGGGCGGTCCTGCTGGGACTTGAGGAGCCGGGCGAGCTGCGAGGCCCCCATCGCTGAGGTCCACTGCGCCATGACGATCAGTCCACCTTCCCCGAATTGGCCATGGATGGCCATTCTTCCCAAGCCACAGAGTGACATGCGTCAGGCCACCGCCACCACCCAGGGGGGTATTTCATGTCCACACGGCGCCGTCTCGGACGACGGTTGATCCAGCTGTACGCCGGGCTCGCGCTCTACGGCGTGAGCTCCGCCCTGCTCGTCGAGGCGGGCCTGGGCCTGGAGCCCTGGAACGTGCTGCACCAGGGCCTCGCCGAACTCACCGGGCTGACCATCGGCGTGGTGTCGATCATCGTGGGCGCCGGGGTGCTGCTGCTGTGGATCCCGCTGCGCCAGCGGCCCGGGCTCGGCACCGTCTCGAACGTCCTCGTCGTCGGCCTGGCCATGGACGGTACGCTCGCGCTCGTCCCGGACGCGCACTCCCTCGCCGTACGCGTGCCGCTCCTGCTCGCGGGGATCGTGCTGAACGGCGCGGCGACCGGCCTCTACATCGCGGCACGCTTCGGTCCGGGCCCCCGAGACGGGCTGATGACCGGGCTGCACCGGCGCACCGGCCGCTCGGTCCGGCTGATGCGGACCGGGATCGAGGTCGCGGTGGTGGTCACCGGGTTCCTGCTGGGCGGCACCATCGGCGTCGGCACCGTGCTGTACGCGGTGTCCATCGGGCCGCTGGCCCAGCTCTTCCTGCGGGTGTTCGCCGTCCCGGCGGCATCGACCGGAAGCACCGCCGTTGCCGCGGCGACACCGGAAGGGGTGATACTGCGACCGTGACCCTCACGACACCGCCCAAGCGCCATCCGTACCTCGACCACCCGGGGCCCATAGCCTTCGCCCACCGGGGCGGGGCCGCCGACGGGCTGGAGAACACCGTGGCGCAGTTCCGGCGCGCGGTCGAGCTGGGCTACCGCTACATCGAGACCGACGTGCACGCCACGGCCGACGGCGTGCTCGTCGCCTTCCACGACTCGACGCTGGACCGGGTCACCGACGGTGCGGGCCGCATCGCGGACCTGCCGTGGAAGGACGTACGGCACGCGCGCGTGGCCGGCCGCGAACCGGTGCCGCTGTTCGAGGAGTTGCTGGAGACCTTCCCCGAGGTCCGCTGGAACGTCGACATCAAGGCGGAGCCCGCCCTGCGCCCTCTGCTGGAGCTGATCGAGCGCACCGGTGCCTGGGACCGGGTGTGCGTGGGCTCGTTCTCCGAGGCGCGTGTGCTGCGCGCCCAGCGGCTGGCCGGGCCGAAGCTGGCCACCTCGTTCGGTACGCGCGGGGTGTTGAGCCTGCGACTGCGCTCCTGGGGACTGCCGGCGGCCGTGCGCCGGTCGGCCGTCGCCGCGCAGGTGCCCGAGGCCCAGTCGGGCGTCCCGGTGGTCGATCATCGCTTCGTCCGCGCCGCCCACGCGATGGGGCTGCAGGTGCACGTGTGGACGATCAACGAACCCGAGCGCATGCACCGGCTCCTGGACCTGGGAGTCGATGGCATCATGACCGATCACATCGACACGTTGCGCAAGGTCATGGAGGAACGCGGCGTCTGGGTCTGACCGCCCGGCCGACCGGCCCGAGCCTTCGCACTTGGGCAGTTGAACGGGGAAGCGAGGGCACGGGTGAGCACGGACACCGTGCGGACGGACGCGGCGCAGGACGCCGCCGGCCTCCGGCGCGAACAGCGCGGCTGGTACTTCTACGACTGGGCCTGCTCGGTCTATTCGACGAGCGTGGTGACGGTCTTCCTGGGGCCGTACCTCACCGCGGTCGCCAAGCGGGCCGCGGACGCCGACGGCTATGTGCATCCGCTGGGCGTCCCGGTCCGGGCGGGCTCCTTCTTCGCCTACACGGTGTCCCTGTCGGTGGTCATCGCCGTCGTGGTCATGCCGATCGTGGGCAGTGCGGCCGACCGCACCGGCCGCAAGAAGCCGCTGCTCGCGGCGGCGGCGTACACCGGGGCCGCCGCGACCACGGGCATGTTCTTCCTGGACGGCGACCGGTATCTGCTCGGCGGGGCGCTGCTGCTGGTGGCCAACGCGGCGCAATCCGTCGGGATGATGCTCTACAACTCCTACCTGCCGCAGATCGCCCCGCCCGAGGAGCGCGACGCGGTCTCCTCGCGGGGCTGGGCCTTCGGTTACGCGGCGGGTTCCACGGTCCTCGTCGCCAACCTGGTCCTGTACTCGGCGCACGACTCCTTCGGCCTGACCGAGACGGCCGCGGTCCGCGTCTGCCTGGCCTCGGCGGGCCTGTGGTGGGGCGCCTTCACGCTCATACCCCTGAGCAGGCTGCGTGACCGGCACGCGCGCGTGGAGCGCGCCGCGGCACCCGGGCTCAGGCAGCTCGCCGCGACGGTCCGGGACATGCGCCGGCACCCGCTGACACTCGCCTTCCTGCTGGCGTACCTCATCTACAACGACGGCATCCAGACGGTGATCACCCAGGCCTCCGTCTACGGCTCGCAGGAACTGGGACTGTCCCAGTCGACGCTCATCGTGGCCGTGCTGCTGGTGCAGGTGCTGGCGGTGGCCGGAGCGCTGGCGATGGGCCGGCTGGCGCGGACGTACGGTGCCCAGCGGACGATCCTCGGCTCGCTGGTGGCGTGGACGGTGACCCTGGCGGCCGGATACTTCCTGCCCCCGAAGGCACCGGTGTTCTTCTTCGTGCTGGCCGCCGGGATCGGCCTGGTCCTCGGCGGCAGCCAGGCGTTGTCCCGGTCGCTGTTCTCCCATCTCGTGCCGCCCGGCAAGGAGGCGGAGTACTTCTCGGCGTACGAGATGAGCGACCGCGGGATGAGCTGGCTCGGGCCGCTGCTGTTCGGCATGACCTACCAGCTGACCGGCAGCTACCGGTCCGCGATCATCTCGCTGGTGGCCTTCTTCGTCATCGGCTTCGTGCTGCTGGCGCGCGTCCCGGTGCGGCGAGCGATCGCCGAGGCGGGGAACCCCGTTCCGGAGAAGATTTAGCACTGATTTAGCGCTGAGCGCGAAAGGGCGGTAGTGTACGCCTTTGGCCTGCCAGGCGTACCGTTACTGCGCGTCAAAGATGCCGAAACGCTGGGTGACATCTGCTATCAGATGTGACAAACCGGGCGCCGGTGGGTAGAACAAGGGGCGGCTACGACGGCGACGCATGACCCGGAACGGGACACGGAACGGGAATCTTTACCGCCGACCGGACGTTGACCGGATGACGACGACAGCGACACCTGTCCTGTGGGCGACAAGCCCGGGAGGCACGATTCATGAGTGAGCGAGCTCTTCGCGGTACGCGCCTCGTGGTGACCAGCTACGAGACGGACCGCGGTATCGACCTGGCTCCGCGCCAGGCCGTGGAGTACGCATGCGAGAAGGGGCACCGCTTCGAGATGCCCTTCTCGGTCGAGGCGGAGATTCCGCCGGAGTGGGAGTGCAAGGTCTGCGGAGCCCAGGCACTCCTCGTCGACGGTGACGGCCCTGAGGAGAAGAAGGCCAAGCCTGCGCGTACCCACTGGGACATGCTGATGGAGCGGCGCACCCGTGAGGAACTCGAAGAGGTCCTCGAGGAGCGCCTGGCGGTTCTGCGCTCGGGGGCGATGAACATCGCGGTTCACCCTCGGGACAGCCGTAAGTCGGCCTAGTTCCTGCGGGCTGGGCGCGGACACAGCCCATCCGAAAACCGCGGGCGCCGTACGTGATTCACGTACGGCGCCCGCGGTTTCGCATGTCCGGGAGCTAGCTCTGCGGGGGCGTGCTCAGCGGGTCAGCGGTGGACGCTGCTGTTCCCCCGGCTCGGGCCGGTCCTGACGGATGACCTCGCCCGGCACCACCTTGCCGTCGGGACGGCGGATACGGGCCTGCTGGAAGGCGTCGCCGAGACTGCCCGGGGCCGCCGTGCGCAGCCTCTTGTCCAGGGCGTTCTCCGCGTAGCGGCTCACGGCCTGCTGCACCGGCGGGAGCAGCAGGAGCAGGCCGGCCACGTCGGAGACCAGACCCGGGATGATCAGCAGCAGGCCGCCGAGCATCATCAGGCCGTTGCCGCCGCCGCGCTCCGGTGAACCGCCCCGCTGCAGCGCCTCGTTCAGGCTCTGGAAGGCGCGGCGGCCGGCCCGCTTGATGACCACGGAGCCGGCCACGAAGCCCGCGACGAGCAGCAGGAACACGGCAAACCCCCCGGCCGCCCCCGCGACCAGCGTCAGCAGCCAGATCTCCAGCACCAGCCAGGCGGCGACGCCCAGCGGCAGATATCTGCGCAGCCGGGAGCGCCGGGGCCGGGCGGTGTACGGAGAGGTCGGAGCGCCAGTCGTCATGCCCCCAGTGTGCCTGGCGGCGGC
Source organism: Streptomyces barringtoniae (assembly GCF_020819595.1). Taxonomy (GTDB): domain Bacteria; phylum Actinomycetota; class Actinomycetes; order Streptomycetales; family Streptomycetaceae; genus Streptomyces; species Streptomyces barringtoniae. Next base: position 445,620 of record NZ_JAJHNP010000004.1, on the reverse strand, counting down.
TCAGCGCGGGATAAGGGGATGTTCGCCCAGGGCCGACCGAGACGCATCGGCCCGCTTGCGACTACCTGGCCCGCTTGTTCTTGCCGGTGAGCTTGGCGACCCGCTCCCCCGCGCCCCAGGCGGTGACCCGCCACAGCGCCTCGATGAGGATGTCCTTGCTCATCTTGGAGTCGCCGAGTTCACGCTCGACGAAGGTGATCGGGACCTCGACCACTTGGTAGCCGGCCTTGACCGCGCGGCGGGCCAGGTCGACCTGGAAGCAGTAGCCCTGCGAGGCGACCTCGTCCAGACCCAGCCCCTCCAGCGTCTCGCGGCGGAAGGCGCGGTAGCCGCCGGTGATGTCGCGAAGCGGCAGGCCGAGGGCGAGCCGGGAGTACAGACTGCCGCCACGGGAGATGAACTCACGCGACTTGGGCCAGTTCACCACGCGGCCGCCGGGCACCCAGCGGGAGCCGAGCACCAGGTCGGCACCCTTGAGGGCGGTGAGCAGCCGGGGAAGCTCCTCGGGCTGGTGGGAGCCGTCGGCGTCCATCTCGATCAGCACGCCGTAGTCGCGCTCAAGACCCCAGCGGAAGCCCGCGAGGTAGGCGGCGCCCAGGCCTTCCTTGCCCTTGCGGTGCATCACCTGGACGTTCCCGTCCTCGGCGGCCAGCTCGTCGGCGAGCTTTCCGGTGCCGTCGGGGCTGTTGTCGTCCGCGATCAGCACGTGCGCCTCGGGGACGGCCTTGCGTACCCGGCCGACGATGGTCTTGATGTTCTCCGCCTCGTTGTAGGTCGGAATGATCACCAAGGCCGTGCCGAGCGGACCGAACTGCCTCCCCTGGGCCTTGGCCGCGAGAGTCCCGTCGCCGTCGTTCACTGCTGCCCCTTCTTGGTCGTACGCAGGGGTCCACCATAGTGGCCACCGCCTGGTAAGACGTGCGGAGTGCTTCCTTTGGTGGTGTCGATTCCACAAGAGTGGGGTAAGAATGCGTTTTTCGGCACCTTCACGGCACACCGGGGCCGCTCGCCCACCACGGCGGATGGGGGCCCGGCGCCCTTCGGGCCGACCTGGGACCCGCTGGCTGCGGATCGACCGAAAGCCGTTGTCTACTGAGCGCACGGGCCCCACCCGGGTCACACCTTGCCGGGCCGGAACGTTCCCTCGGCGGCGCGGGCGCTGAGCCTGGCTCCCAGCGACGGTGCCCCGGTGCGGCACACCGTCCCTGACCCAGCGGCGCTGCGACGAGTTGCGCGAACGCTCCCCGGTCAGGCGTCCGGTGGTGGACTCGGCCGAACCTACCGGCCCCCGGCCGTCGACTGTCAACAGCCCCCTGGCCTGCGAAGACGGCCCGAACGGCACGGCCTTGGGGGAGGATGCGCAGGTCGGGCGGTGGCGCGGCGGCGAGGGATCGCCGCCGCGCCACCCCCGTAGATCACTCGCCCGGCCGTACGAACACCGTCCGCCCGCCCACCACGGTGCGCAGACAGACCGGCAGGTCGCGGCCGGGAGTGAGATCCGGCAGGCCGGGCGTGCCGGAGCGCGGGTCCGTCGACCAGCGGGCCACCCGGTCGTCGGGGGCCTGGACGACCAGTTCGTCGGTGCGCCAGACCGCGTAGTCGGCGGGCGCGCCCGGCACCAGGGCACCGGCGTCGTCCCGTCCCACGGCCCGCCAGCCGCCGCGCGTGTGCGCCGTGAAGGCGGCCCGGACGGACACCCGGTGCTCGGGCGTGTGGTGGAACGCGGCGGCGCGGACGGTCCCCCACGGGTCGAGCGGGGTGACCGGGCTGTCGGAGCCGAAGGCGAGGGGCACACCGGCGCGCAGCAGGGCCGCGAAGGGGTTGAGGGTGCGGGCCCGTTCGGTGCCCAGCCGCCGGGCGTACATGCCGTCCTCGCCGCCCCACAGCGCGTCGAAGGCGGGCTGCACGGAGGCGATCAGGCCCAGTTCGGCGAAGCCGGCGACGGTCTCGGGGGTGAGCATCTCGGCGTGCTCGACGCGATGCCGGGCGGCGCGGACGCGGGCGAGGCCGAGCTTCTCGGCAGCGGCGCGCACGCCCTCCACGACGGCGGTCACGGCGGCGTCCCCGATGGCGTGGAAGCCGGCCTGCAGGCCCGCCTCGGTGCAGGCGACGACATGGGCGGCGACGGCCTCGGCGTCCAGGTAGGCCGTACCCGTGTGGCCGGCGTCGGCGTACGGCTCGTGCAGGCAGGCGGTGTGCGAGCCGAGGGCGCCGTCGGCGAAGAGGTCGCCCGCCGCGCCCACGGCGCCCAGTTCCCGAGCCTTCCGGACGTTCTGCTCGGCCCAGTAGCCGACCACGCGCGGGCCGGGCACCTCGGCGGCGAGCTGCAGCAGTCCGGTGAAGTCGTCCTCGGAGGAGATCTTCGGGCCGCCGCACTCGTGCACCGAGCCGATGCCGAGGGAGGCGGCGTGGGCGAGCGCGGTGCGCTGGGCCTCGGCGCGCTGGGCCGGGGTGATGGCCGCGAGGGCGGCCTCCCGGACGGTGTGGTGGGCGTCGGCGGTGAGCGGGGCGTCCGCGCGGGGGACGTCGCCGGGGATCAGGTCCAGCAGGGCGGTGCTGACGACCGCCGAGTGCACGTCGATGCGGGAGAGGTACAGCGGGCGGCCGCCGGTGGCCTCGTCGAGTTCGGCGCGGGTCGGCGGGCGGCCGCCGGGCCAGCGGGCGGCGTCCCAGCCGTGGCCCAGCAGGACGCGGTCGTCCGGGCGGGCGGCGGCGAAGTCGCGGACCAGGGTGAGGGCCGCCTCCAGGGTGGCGGCGCCGGACAGGTCCAGGCCGGTCAGCGCGAGACCGGTGGCGGTGGTGTGCACATGGGCGTCGGTGAAGGCCGGGGTCACCAGGGCGCCGTCGAGGTCGATCACCTCGTCCACGCCGTCGGCGAAGGCGTCGGCGGCACCCTCCGAACCGACCCAGGCGACTTGGCCGCGCTCCACCACCATCGCCGTGGCGAAGGGGTCGGCGGGGCTGTGCACCTCGCCTCGGCGCAGCAGGACGGTCTTGGGGGACTCGGGGTCGGCGGTGCGGTCGCTCATGGCGGACAGTTTCCCGCCCCGGCCGGCGCCGGCTGTACCCGGGGCGCCCGAAACGCACCCCGTGCGGTGATCAGATCCGTGGCGGTCGCGCCTCGTACGGCGTGGAGAGGACCACCGTCGTGCGCGTCGACACCCCTGCCAGGCCGCGGAGCCTCGCCAGCAGCTCCTCCAGTTCGTGCGGGGTGGCCACGCGCACCTTGAGGATGTAGTTCTCGTCGCCCGCGACGCTGTGGCAGGCCTCGATCTCGGGCACGTCGGCGAGGCGGTCCGCGATGTCGTCGGGGGCGCTGGGGTCGAACGGTTTCACCGAGATGAACGCGGTGAGCGGCAGCCCGACGGCCTCGGGGTCGACCACCGCGGCGTAGCCGCGGATGACGCCACGCTGTTCCAGCCGGCGCACCCGCTGGTGCACGGCGGACGTGGACAGGCCCGTGGCCTTGCCCAGGTCTGTGTAGCTCATCCGCCCGTCCTTGACGAGCAGCTGCACGATCTGTCGGTCCAGCTCCTCCATGGCGCCAAAACCTACAGTGCGCTTGATCTCCTGGGATAGCCGAGAGCGCAGGTCATAGCCGGTTCGATACAAAAAGCGCCGCACAAGGCCCGCAGCGGGCACCTGCACACGGCATGTGACGAACGCCACACGCCGGGAACCGGCTCCGTGATGTTCTCGTGATTACCGCCGAGGGCGGGCGGGAAGTGCTTGGTGTGGTCGAGGCCGCAGCGCCGTAACGGCCCAGCCTTAGGGGGAGAATTCCATGCAGAGTGTCCATCACCCTGGTCGATCCGCGTCCAAGCGGCAGCAGCCGGTCGTCGAGCCCGAGCCGGAGGGCGTCGAACCCGACGCCCTCGACGACGATCCGGACGCCTACGACACCTTCGAGATGTACCGGGTGATCTGCCCGGACTGCGCTCAGCCGATCGCGCTGCTGGCGGACGAGCAGGTGCTGCCCGAGCACGCGCTGTGCGCCTCGCCGTGGAACCCGTTCGGTCTCACGGTCTGTGCGGGCACGGGCCGTTCGGCCGGCGACGCCCGCCCCGCGGACGAGTCCTTCGCGCCGCAGGAGCAGGACACCGCGCTGCTGCTGACGCTCCCCCAGGGGCTGGACTGGCGCACGCAGCCCTTCTCGCACGTCGGCGGCCCGGGCTCGCGCCCGATGCGCGTACCGGCGATGCGCCGCCAGGCCGCCTGAACGGCCTCACCGCATCCAGTACACGCCCTGCACCATGGCACGCAGGCTGTCGTGGTGCAGGATCAGTGTGTCCGGGTCCGCCGGGACGGCGACCTCCCCGAAGTGCGCCTGCCGGTAGGCGACGCGGAGCATGACGATCGCGTGCCGCAGGGCGGCGTAGAGGGTGTGGAAATCCATGTCCCGTGGGGTGTGGCCGGTCAGGCGGGCGTAGCGGGCCTCGACGCGGTCCCGGCGCAGGAAGTCAGGCAGTCCGCGCTGTCCGGAGGCGACCGTGAGGTCGTGGAAGAAGCGGTGCAGAAAGATGATCCAGCCGAGGTCGACCTCGCGCGGGGCGAGTGCCGCCATCTCCCAGTCCAGCACGGCGACGGGCTCGAAACCGTCGTAGACGATGTTCCCGATGCGCGCATCCCCCCAGCTGAGGACGGGTTCGCCCGCCTCGCGCGGCCACAGCTCCTCCAGCCGGTCGAAGGCGGCCTCGATGAGGGGTGAGCGGGGCAGGCCGTCGATCACCCAGGCGTAGTAGGCCCGTTGGGCCGTCACATGACGGCGCAGCGCGTCGCCCGCCCCGGTTCCGGCGAGGAACTGCGCCTCGGCGAGGGGCACTTGGTCGTGCAGACGGGCCAACAGCGCGACGGTTGCGGCCTCCAGGTGTTCGCGTTCTCCGTCGCTCGCCCCGTACAGCCAACTGCCCTCATAGGTGTACGGCATGACGTCCGGCGGCACGCGGCCTGCGACCCGCTCCATGACGAAGAACGGCGCCCCGAGCGGGCCCGGGTCCTCCTCCAGCCACAGCACACGCGGCACGGGCACGTCGGTGCGCTCGGCCACCAGGCGAAGGGTGCGGTACTGGCGGGCCATGTCGTACTCGGGGAAGACGGTGTACGCCGACGGGTCCGCCGCGAGCCGCAACGCACAGCCTCCGAAAGGCGCCTCGGGGTGTTCGAGGTCGAACAGCAGGGTCTCGCTGGACATGCCGTTGGTGGCCGGGACGGTGACCCCGGTGGCCTTGGCTCCGGGCAGCCGGGTGCCGAGCCAGGCGGTCAGGCGCCGGGCGAGTTCCTCGGGGTCGCGCGTGGTCGTACGGGGACGAGGTGCCGTGGCCATGCCGGGCTCCTTCCTCAGGGTGCGACCGAGTCGAAGCCGGTGAAGCCGCTCGGGTCGTGCCGCCCGAACGAGCCGTGCTCGAAGATGCCGTAGCCGGTCCGTCCGTCCAGCCGGAAGCGGGCGGAGTGGTCGGTGACGCCGTAACCGGCCAGCGGGTGGGGCAGGGTCATGTCGTAGGTACGGCGATCGGTCCAGCCGGGGCCGCGCCAGGTGCCGTGCTGCCAGTCGTCCGCCGGCGGATAGCCCGCGCCGAGGGCGAGCGGCGAGGAGGCCAGGATCTCGACGTCAAGCTTTCGCGACTCCCGCGCGTCCCCCAGATGGATGACCGCCCGTTCCGGGTGGCGGGTGCCGGAGCGGTAGCCGATCTCGGCCTGCGGCCACCCCAGTTGGCGGTCGCGCCGGCCGGGGCGGACCAGGGTCGCGTCGTTCAGGCAGCGGTGGCCGTCGGCGTCCTCCTGCGTGATGACCATCATGAAGCGGTCCTCGAAGCGGACCGGGCACCAGATCCAGTGGAAGCCCTCGGTGGGGTGGTCCGCGGCGAGCCGCCCGCCGTCCTCGCCCGGGACGGGCCGCACGCCCCAGCTGCGGTCCCGGGTGCCGGTCCAGTCGTCCGCGGTGACCCGGAACTCCTCGCCCCCGGCCCGGAGCACGCCCTCCGCGGTGCCCGCCTGGACGAAGCGGCGGCCCTCCAGGGTGAGCCGGTCGCCCCGGCGCTGGAGGTGGTGCGGCTCCCACAGGGCCGGGAAGGCGGCCGTCCAGGTGAGGTCGTACGACAGCTGCTCGTCCTCGCAGATCAGGCGCAGCTCCTTCAGCGGCCGCGGGACCTCGATGCGCAGCGGTCCGACGGCGAGCCGCATCCGGTCCTCCCCCAGCGCGTCGGAGGCGCGTACGGCGTGCAGGGTGTCCCCGGTGCGCAGGGTGGCGTAGGCGTCGATCACACCGAGGTTGGGGTAGACGCCGAGGCCGAGGATGAGCAGCGCGCGGCCGGAATGGTCGAAGACGTGGAAGATGCAGCGGTCGTAGGCGTTGCGGTCGCCGGTCGCCACGTGCTTCATGGACAGCGGCACCTGGTGCACCGGGTACTCGTCGAGCGGTACGGGACGGTCGTCGGACACGGACACCCCCTGGGCGATGGTCGGCTGACGGTACGTCAGCCGACCTGAGGAGGCCAGAGCGGGGACGGGACATTCATGAACTGACGCTCGATTCCGCCGCGCGGTGACCTGTCGGGCCACTGCCGCGTTGCCCGGGTATGACCCCCATGCACTCGGTCACCGGGCGTCAGCGCCGAATCTTCGTCCCTCGCCCCGCAGAATCGGTTCCGCCGCCGCCCGCGCCGCCGGACCCGCCCATCTACCGCGATCTCATGCGGACCTGGGCCGACCGGGGCCGGACCCTGCCGGGCCGCCACGATCCGGAGTGGATCAGGCTGGCGGCCCCGACGGTCCTCACGGGACAGTTCAGCGGCCTTCGGGTCCCGCCACGTGACGGGCGATGACCATCCGCTGGATCTGGTTGGTGCCCTCGACGATCTGCAGGACCTTGGCCTCGCGCATGTAGCGCTCGGCCGGGAAGTCGGCGGTGTAGCCGTAGCCACCGAGTATCTGCACGGCGTCCGTGGTGACCTTCATGGCCGCGTCGGTGCAGTGCAGCTTGGCCATGGCGGCCTGCTTGGCGAACGGCTTGCCGGCGTCACGCAGCCGGGCCGCGGCGAGGTAGAGCGCCCGGCCGGCCTCGATCTGGGTGGCCATGTCGGCGAGCATGAAGCGCAGGCCCTGGAAGTCGGCGACGGGGTGGCCGAACTGCCGGCGCTGGGTGGCGTAGGCGACCGCCTCGTCCAGTGCGGCCTGGGCGAGGCCGATCGCGCAGGCGGCGATGCCGAGTCGCCCGGAGTCGAGGGCGGACAGGGCGATGAAGAAGCCCTGGCCCTCCTCGCCGATCCGCCGGTCGTCGCCGACGCGGACGCCGTCGAGGTGGACCTGCGCGGTGGGCGAGCCCTTCATGCCCATCTTCTTCTCGGGCACCGCCCCGCTCAGCCCGGGCGCGTCCCCGGGGACCAGGAAGGCGGTGATCCCGCGCGGGCCCTCCTCGCCGGTGCGGGCCATCACGGTGTAGAAGTCGGCGATGCCACCGTGCGTGATCCAGGCCTTGGTCCCGTTGATCACCCACTGGTCGCCGTCGCGGACGGCCTTGGTGCGCAGGGAGGCCGCGTCGGAGCCGGAGGACGGCTCGGAGAGGCAGTACGCGCCGAGCAGGCCGCCGCCGAGCATGGCGGGCAGGTGCTCGACCTGCTGCTGCTTGGTGCCGTAGGTGGCGAGCGCGTACGAGGCGAGCGTGTGCACGCTGACGCCGAGGCCCACCGTGAGCCGGGCCGCGGCGAGCTCCTCCAGGACCTGGAGGTAGACCTCGTAGGGCTGGTCGCCGCCGCCGTACTCGGAGTCGTACGGCAGGCCGAGCAGGCCCGATTCGGACAGCAGGGTGAAGACCTCGCGCGGGAAGCGCCCTGCGTCCTCCTCCTCGGCGGCCTTCGGCGCGATCTCGCGCTGGGCGATGTCCCGGACGAGGGCGAGCAGATCCCGCGCCTCCTCCGTCGGCAGCTGACGCTCCACCGGCTGCGGGTCGCGGTCGGACATGGCGTCGGTCTCCTCCCTGGTCGGGCACCGGCGGTCTGGCCCTGGGGGTGGGGGCGGCTCCGCCTGGTCGTTCCGTGATCGCCGAAGGCGCCCTCTCCCGGGTCTCGGAAGCGGCTGACCAGCGGCTGTGCGCTGTGAGTATGCCCGATCAGCGACCTCCCGTCACCAGTTAACGACCGCTTACTTCAAGAATCCAGTCGGAACCTGCCGCGGCCCTGGAACCCGACTCGAGCCGTTGAGGGAGTGGTCCGGCCCTGCGGTTCGTACGGTCTCGAATTGTCATGTTCATGCCATTGTGGCCGTCGCGGGGGGCGCGCGGCCTCCGCTTCCCGGCGTGTCAGGCGTCGCGGCGGGCCGGTTGCGGGGCCGGGTAGGCCGGGTCCAGTTCCTCGACGGCGCGCAGGGCCCCGCCGAGCGCCTTCACCAGCAGCTCGCGCATGGTGTCGCGGGACAGCTCGGGGCGGTCGATCCAGTCCAGCACCGCGCCCTCGACGCCGCACACCCAGGAGAGCAGGCCCATGCGGGCGAGCGGGGCGATGTCGCTGCGGCCGTAGGCCCCCTCGGCGAGGGTGGCGATGATCGCCTCGCGGACGCCGTCCCGGATGGCGTGCACCTCGGTGTCGAAACCGACCCCGCCGCTGACGATGGTGCGGTAGGCGGCCTGGTGGTGCTCGGCGTAGCGCAGATAGCCGTCGATGGTGCGGTGGACGCGCTCCACCGCGGGCATCTCCAGGGCGCTGCCGGCGAAGGTGACCAGGTCGGCGACGGAGTCCTTGATGATCGCCAGGTAATAGCCGCGCTTGGACTGGAAGTAGTAGTAGATCAGGCCCTTGGCGACATGGGCCTGGCGGGCGATGTCGTCCATGGACAGCGCGTCGTAGGACGTGTCGGCGAACAACTTCCGCCCGATGGCGATGAGTTCGGCGCGACGCGCCACCGAGCGCTCGGTACCGCGCATCCGGGGACGGACGGCGGCACGCTGATGCGGCATATTCAATTTCGACCCTGTTCGAGGCGGTCGGCGGGACCTCCGCAGTATGTCAGAACATGCCGCACACGTGAGCGGGTCGAGTCAGAGCAGGCCGAGCTGGGTCACGAACATCGCGACGACCGCCACGAGGACCCAGCCCATGACGTGCTCGAGGATCTTGGGGCCGTCGTCCTGGGGGCCGCCGGTGCGGGCGCGGGTGGCGGTGGACGGGTGTGCGGTCGTATCCATTTGTCCACCTTGCCACCCGCGACACCGTGTCCGGCGATGAGCTTGCTCACACCGTCTGATCACGCCGTCCGATCACGCCGTCCGCGCAGACGGTCCGCTCACACGGTCAGTGCACGCCCACCGCGGCGAGCGCCTTGCGCTGACGCGGGCTCGGGTGGGCCGGGAAGTAGAGGTAGCAGACTCCCCCGGTGCCGGAGACGACCTTGCCGGAGGCGTTGTACCGCTTGGTCCTGAGCCAGATGTTCTCGAACTCCCGGCGCAGATAGACCCGTCGTACCGCGTCGTCGCTCGGCGAGGCCGGGTCGTTGGCGATCACGTCGCCGTCCGCGGTGAAGCCGATCACCGTCATCAGGTGGCCGGAGGTGCCGTAGCCGGCGCCGGTCAGCTCGGTCTTCAGGAAGGACTGGGACGTTATGGCCGGGATGCCGGCCGCGATCAGCGTCTCCAGGTCGGTGAGCGAGGCGAGGCGGGTGACCACGCCCTGGATGCCCTGGAAGGTGGCCGCGTAGGCGGCGTTGAACGGCCAGTTGCCGCAGCCCTCGTACTGGTAGTCGTAGGTGAAGCGGGCGGCGTGGTCCACCTCGGGATCGGCGTAGGACGGGTCGACCCAGGAGAGCTGTTCGGGGGTGAGCCGGCCGCCCCAGTACTCGACGATCATCTGCGAGGACGTGGGGCTGCACCAGGCCTCGCCGCCGTTGTCGTACTGCGGGTACTGGCCCTTGTGAATCTCCTGGGAGTAGCGCGGTACGGCCAGTTCCTGGGCGAGGCCGGGGGTGGAGGCGGGGACGGTGAAGCGGTCGGGGATGTCGGACCCCATGGCGCCCAGCCGCCACACGGTCGGCGTCAGGTGCGTCCCCGGCCTGCGGTAGAGGGTCAGGCGCAGCCGGTACGAGGTCAGGCGCAGGCCGGTGCTCGCGTCGTCGATGGCGAAGGTGTCGGTCCAGATCGTGCTCTTGCCGTCGGTCTGGCCGTCCACCGAAGTCCGCTTGATGTCCTGGTCACCGGCCGCCCAGCGGCCCATCACGTACCACGGGGTGCCGGTGCCGTCGGAGTACGTGCCCTGGAGCTCCACCTGGATCCAGGTGCCCTCGGGGGTGTGGGCGTTCCAGGAGGAGACGACCTCGGTGGCGGGGACGGTGAGCCGGTGGACCGGGGCGGTCCAGGTGGCGTACTCCCAGGTGGCGGTCGTACCGGTGTGCGGGTCGGTGTAGTCGGTGCGGCCGGCGGGGGCGCCGATCACGACGCCGGGGCGGGCGCCGGCGACGGCCCGGACGCCCTGGGCGGCGCCGAGGCGCCACTCGCGGTAGGTGGTCCAGCCGTGGTAGTCGATCGGGCGGGCCTGCGCCTGGCCGGTGTCGTCGGCCTCGGTGTCGGGTCGCTGCGCGGCGGCGGCAGCGGGGGCCACTCCGCTGGCCACCGCGACGGCGACGGCTGCGGTGAGGACGGTTCTGCGGGACGGCTGTTGGGCTCTGCTCATGGGCGCGATTACCCCCAGGTGTCCGATGATCCGGTGCGGTGTGTGCGCCAACTATGGAGCAGCCGGCATGGCGCTGCCAGCACTTCCGCGCATGCCACGCCACCAATATTGGTCTGGGCCACTGGAAGGCGCCCCGAGGGGGCGCGGGGCCGCCGCACGACACCCCGCGCCACCCGAGCCGTACGCCTCGTACTGCTCGCCGTCAGACGAGGTCCATCGCGGCGACCTCGTCGGGCCGGCCATAGCTGACCGGCCCCTGGAAGCGGCGGCGGGCGGTGGCGAACCACCACACGGTCGCCACGACCAGGACGACGCCGAGCGCGATCGGCGCGTAGTTGAAGGAGTCGGCCGTGATCGGCGAGGCCTGGGGCAGCATGAACAGGACACTGCTGAGCACGATCCAGATCACCGCGAGCCAGCCGACCGGCCGGCCCCAGCGGCCCAGGTGCCAGGGCCCGGGCTGGAACTCGCCGCCGAGCCGCAGCCGCAGGAAGATCGGCACGGCGTAGGCGAGGAACAGGCCGACCACGTTGACGCTGACGATCGCGGTGAAGGCGGTGCGCGACCACCAGCCGGGCACCACCAGGGCCACTGAGCAGACCACCGCGAGCCACACCGCGTTCACGGGCGTACGGGTGCGCGACGAGACCGAGTGCCACCAGCGGGAGCCGGGCATGGCGCCGTCACGGGAGAAGGCGAAGATCTGCCGGGTGTTGCTGGTGAGGTTGGCGAGACCGCAGAAGAGCATCGCGCCGATGACGACGAGGAGCATGACCTTGGCGACGCCGAGGCCGAGGCCGTCGATGAGAATCTGCACGGGCGGCGCCGCAGAACCGGCCACCTTGGCGTAGTCGCCAATGCTGTAGACCAGTGCAAGCATCAGGATCAGACCGGTGATCGCCGAATAGCCGATGGCGCGGGTGATCCCCCTGGGCGCGTTGACCGTCGCGTGGACCGTTTCCTCGGACATGTGGAAGCTGCCGTCGAACCCGGTGAACGTCCAGCTCGTGACCAGCAGCCCGAGCATGCCGCCGTAAAGGCCGCTCGAGAAGCCGGTGTTGTTCTCGAAATGCGTCACGAAGGACACCGGCTGATGGTGATCGGGCATCACTATGAGTGCGCCGACGATCACGACGAGTCCGATCAGCAGCCACCACACGGAAATGCGGTTCAGTACGGCGACGAGCTGCACGGTGTAGGTGTTGGCGAGGCCCTGTACGACGATGAGCAGGCCCGTGATCAGCACCGTCTGGTGCGTGGTCGGCTGGTAGGACGGCCACTGCAGCTGGATGAACGCCTGGATGAAGGTGGCCGCCGCATAGCCGGTTGCGGCGGTGCCGCCGATCTGGCCCACGAAGTTCAGCCAGCCCGTGTACCAGGACCAGGCGCCCTTGTGCCGCTTTGCAAGTTTACCGGCGGAGAAATACAGGGCTCCGCTCGTCGGATACGCCGAGGCGACTTCCGCCATGGCGGCGCCGATGAGCAGCACCATGACGCAGACCCCGATCCAGCCGAATACGAGAATGCGGGGGCCGCCCGCGTTCATACCGAATCCGAAAGACGAGAAAATACCCGAGAGGATATTGATGATGGTGAAGGAGATCGCGAAATTGTCGAACGCCTGGAAGCGCCGGGTGAGTTTCCGCGGATAACCCATCGCATGCAGGGTCGCGTCGTCGTCGAGCGCGACCGGGTCCTCGCCCGCGCGGGCCTTCGCCCCGGGTGACGATGTCCGTTCCGACACGGTTCGGCCTTTCTCTGAGGGAAATCTCCGAGTGAATCCGAGTGCAGGTGCAGAGCGTGTGCAGGTCAGTCGGGCCGGGGCACGGGCAGTCCGCAGGCACGCCGGGCCCGGGAGAGCTGCTCGGCGGGGTCGCCGAAGGCACTCCAGGGCATGCGCGAGGCGTACGGGCCCATGGCCGTGAACACCGCCCGGGCCTCGAACTCACGCTGGGCCATGACCAGGGCGTGCGCGAGGTAGGCGAGGTCGAGCACCGGGGTGAAGCGGTAACCGCCCACCGTGGGCAGCCAGTTCTGGTAGATCGCCAGCGCCGTGGAGCGCCACTGCGGCTGTTCCCAGACGCGCTCGGCGAGCAACTGGGTGGGGTTGTAGCTCTCCACCAGGGCCACCAGCGGCAGCAGCCGGAGGGCGGAGTCGGCGGGCGCCCGCTGGCTGAGGAAGGCGGCCACGTCCCAGGCCGCGTTGACCGAACCGCCGTGGCGCGTGAAGAAGGACGACAGGAAGCGGTGGTGGCCCTCGCGGTGCCAGGGATCCAGCGACAGGACGTGCGAGAACAGCCGCCAGGGGCCGGGCGGGGCGGTGAGCAGGCCGTGCGGGGCCGGGTCGCGCAGCCGGTGCAGCCGGGCCATGGCGAGCTTGGCCACCCAGGGCGTGGGGTCCCCGGGAGCCATGGCGGCGGCCCGGTCACAGGCGGTCAGCGCTATCCGCTCCAGCGCCTCGGCGCGCTCGTCGCGGGCGTCGGCGGCCCGCAGCGCGCGCTGTACCGCGACCCGGGCCCACATCAGCGCGGACTCGGGCGTCGGCTCCTCGGCGAGCCAGCGCTCGACCAGATCGGTGCCGGCCGCCTCGGAGGCGAGGACCAGCGAGCGATGCGCGCGCAGGGCGAAGTCGGTGCGCGTCTCGGCGAGGGCCTCGTACGCGTATCGATAACGTCCGGCGCGCACATCGACGCATACGCTCGCCAGGACACGGTCGTCGGCCGCCGGATGCCACACATAGTGCCCTTCGAATAACTCCGCGGCCATGTCCCCCTGCCAGTCCCCGTACGGCGCACAGGTGTTGCGCTGGAGGCACCCTACTCAGCGGCGGGCACACCCGGAACGCCTAATTCGACATATCGGTCAGGGGATTCGCGAATGTTTATCCAGGGCCTTGACTGGCCGGCAGCCGATGATTCAAAACGCGACCACAACTACACTGTCCCGGAAAACCGCCCACACCCACCCACCCCGGGAACCACCATTCGTGACCTCGCCGCCCGGCTGCGCGGGCTTCCCACCTCCCTCGGGCCGGTCCGGCTGATCGGCGTCGACGGGCACGCCGGCTCGGGGAAGTCCACCTTCGCCGGGCGCTTGGCCGCCGCGCTCGGCGGGGCTCCGGTGCTGCACCTCGACGACATCGCCAGCCACGAACAGCTCTTCGAGTGGACCGACCGGCTCATGGACCAGGTGATCCGGCCGTTCGCCCGGGGCGAGAGCGCCACCTACGCGCCCTACGACTGGCGCGCCCGCGGCTTCGGCGCGCCGCGCCCGCTGCCGGCCGCACCCGTGGTCCTCGTCGAGGGCGTCGGCGCCGGCCGCCGGGCCCTGCGGCCGCATCTGGCCCTGCTGCTGTGGATGGAGTTGCCCCGGGAGGAGTCCTGGACCCGTGGGCGACTGCGGGACGGGGCAGAGCAGCGGGAGTTCTGGAAGGGCTGGGTCGAGGCGGAGCACGCGCACTTCGCCGCGGACCCTTCGCGCCCCCATGCCGATCTTCTGGTGCTGCAGACGCCGAAGGGGTACGAGATGCTGCCGGGTCCCGGGTCAACCTGTGGACCGGACCAAGGTGTGACCCAGAGTGACGGCCCCTCCGCGTTGTGGTGAAGCTGTGAAGACCCTTGCGGGGGAACTTCTGGGAGTGCCTCAACTCCGCTTGACCGGGGGGCCGTACAGGTCTTACGTTCTCAATGAGCGGTCATTCGGGACCGCCCCCAGACGCGAAGCCCCCGGTTGTTCCCCCGTGACCGGGGGCTTCGTTCTGTCTGCCCGCCTTTTTCCGGGTGCCCCGCGCGCCGATCCGCTCACCCTCGGTCACCGATCCGCGTGCGCCCCGTCTGCTCCCACCTCGCCAAACGGCCCGTGCGGCACCCTTCGGCACGCGGTCGCCGCACGGGTACGATGCCCTCGGTGCGACCTTCGAGGCTGCCTCGCGCACCTGTAACTCCGGTCCGCGGCACGGCGGTTCGAACCGCGGCGACGCCGGGCGACTGCCCGGTGGTGAACCACGGGGGCACGGTCTGTGGGGGGACGGGATGGACTTCGGCACGCAGGGCCCCGAGGCCCCGGCCGACCTGGCCTGGCTGCGGGGAGTGGACGCCTACACGATGGGCGCCTACCCGCAGGCGGAGGAGGAGTTCCGCGCCGCGGTGCGGATGGACCCGGGGATGGCCGACGGCTGGCTCGGGCTGCACGCGCTCCGGGTCGACACGACGACCGCACTGCTGAGGATGTTCCGGCACCGCGACCGCTTCGGCGAACAGCGCGCCCGGCACCGCCGCACGCTCAACTCCTGGTACTGGCTGGGCTGGTGGGTGCAGCCGGTGCTGGAGAGCCCGCGCGACCTGCTGCTCGCGCACGCCTCGCACTGGCTGGACGGCCGGCACGTGCCCGAGCTGGACCGGGCCCTCGCCGGGCTGCCCCCGGTCGACACCGACCCGCAGGTCCGCTTCCTGCACGCCTGCCGCTCCTATCTGGTCAAGGACTGGGAGCAGCTGGTACGGCACACCGACCCGCTGCTGGACGATCCCATGCTCGGCATCGAGGCGGGCCTGTTCGGCGGCATGGCCAGGGTCCGGCTGGAGATGTACGGCCAGGCCGAGCCCCTGCTGTCGGCGGCGCTGATGCGGTGCCGCAGCGAGCAGCCGCAGCGCAAGGAGCTGCGCTACTGGCTGGCGCGGGCGCACGAGGGCACGGGACGCTCGGCGGCGGCGCTCCCCCTGTACCGGGCCGTGCACCGCGTCGACCCGGCCTTCATGGACACCTCGGCGCGGCTGGCCGCGATCGCCGAGGGCGACGGGTACGACGACACCGCCGACCTGGCGGCGATCACACTGACGGGCGCCGGGCAGGACAGCGTGGACGGACCCGACGGCTTCGATCCGCTCTTCGGCGCCGAGGGGCGTGATCTGCGGCTGCCGGAGCCGGACCTGCCGACGGGGCCCCTGCCGTCGGTGACCGATCCGGGGGTGCGGAGCAAGACCGGTGTCTCCTCCTCCCCCATTCCGGCCGGTCCGACCGATCCCGCCCTGCTCGAGGAGGCGCTCGCCGAGCTGGAGCGCATGGTGGGGCTGGAGCCGGTGAAACGCCAGGTCAAGGCGTTGTCCGCGCAGTTGAACATGGCCCGGCTGCGGGCCGGGCAGGGGCTGCCGGTGCAGCCTCCGAAACGGCACTTCGTCTTCTCCGGGCCGTCGGGCACCGGCAAGACCACGGTGGCCCGGATTCTGGGGCGGGTGTTCTACGCGCTCGGGCTGCTCGGCGGTGACCATCTGGTCGAGGCGCAGCGGGCGGACCTCGTCGGCGAGTACCTCGGGCAGACGGCCGTGAAGGCCAACGAACTGATCGACTCCGCGATCGGCGGGGTGCTGTTCGTGGACGAGGCCTACTCGCTGTCCAACTCGGGATACGGCAAGGGGGACGCGTACGGTGACGAGGCCCTGCAGGTGCTGCTGAAACGGGCCGAGGACAACCGGGACCACCTGGTGGTGATCCTCGCCGGCTATCCGGAGGGCATGGACCGGCTGCTGGCCGCGAATCCCGGACTGTCCTCCCGGTTCACGACCCGCGTCGACTTCCCCTCCTACCGGCCGCACGAACTCACCGAGATCGGCAAGGTGCTGGCGGCCGAGAACGGGGACGCGTGGGACGGGGAGGCCCAGGAGGAGCTGCGCTCGATCGCCGGGCACGTGGTCGAGCAGGGGTGGATCGACGAGCTGGGCAACGGCCGGTTCCTGCGCACCCTGTACGAGAAGAGCTGCGCGTACCGGGATCTCCGGCTGTCGACGTATGCGGGTTCCCTGTCCCGGGAGGACTTGGCCACGCTTCGCTTGCCCGACTTGATGCAGGCGTACGGGGAGGTGCTGTCGGGGCGGGGGCCGCACGATCCGTCGGGTATGTAGGACAGCCCCGAAGGGGCGCGGGGAGCGACCGGCCACAACGACTGGCAGCCGCGCCGCTCCCCGCACCACCCGGGCTAGGAGGCGAGCACCTGCTCCGGCTCCCCGCTGGCCCGCGGCTCCGGCATCTCCCGGTGCGCCGGGTCCCGTACCTCGCCCACCAGCAGCTCCAGGACGTCCTCCAGGGCCACCAGGCCCAGCACCTTGCCGGAGGCGTCCGCGACCTGGGCCAAGTGCGTGGCCGCCCGCCGCATGACCGTGAGGGCGTCGTCGAGCGGCAGCTCGGCCCGCAGGGTGGTCATGGGCCGCCAGACCTTTTGCGGGACGGCACGGCCGGAGTGCTCCAGGTCGAGGACGTCCTTGACGTGGACGTACCCCATGAAGGGGCCCTTGTCCGACGCGGCGACCGGGAAGCGGGAGTACCCCGTGCGGGCCGTCAGCTCGACGATCTGGCCCGGGGTGACCGACGGGGCCACCGTGACCAGGGACTCCCGGCGCAGCAGGACGTCGGTCACCGGGCGGGAGCCAAGCTCCAGGGCGTCCTCCAGGCGTTCGCGCTCCTCGGGGTCGAGCAGGCCCGCCTGGCCGGAGTCCTCCAGCAGGCGGTTGAGCTGCTCGCTGGTGACGACGGCCTCGACCTCGTCCTTGGGCTCGACGCGGAAGAGCCGCAGGATGGCCTGGGCGCAGGCGCCGAGGCTCACCGTGATCGGCTTGCACAGGCGGGCGAACCAGACCAGGCCGGGGCTCAGCCACAGCGCCGCCTTCTCGGGGGCCGCCATCGCGAGGTTCTTCGGCACCATCTCGCCGATGACCAGGTGGAAGAAGACCACGGCGGCCAGCGCGATCACATAGCCGAGCGGGTGGACCATGCCGTCGGGCAGGTGGGCGGCCGCGAACACCGGCTCCAGCAGATGCGCCACCGTCGGCTCGGCCACCGCGCCCAGCGTCAGCGAGCAGACCGTGATCCCGAACTGGGCCGCGGCCATCATCTGGGGCAGGCGCTGAAGACCGTAGAGGACCTGGCGGGCCCGCGCCGTGCCCAGTGGTTCGATCTGGCTGCGGCGCACGGAGACGAGCGCGAACTCGGCGCCGACGAAGAAGCCGTTGGCGAGCACGAGCAGCGCGGCGAAGACCAGTTGGAGGACGCTCATCGGGCGGCCTCCATCACGTTCGCCGCCGGGGCCGTCCTGACCAGGCGGACCCGTTCGGCGCGGTAGTGGCCGACCTGGCGGACCGAGAGCCGCCAGCCGGGCAGTTCCGCCTTGTCGCCGGGGGCGGGGATGCGGCCGAGCAGGTCGGCGACGAGTCCGGCGACCGTCTCGTACGGTCCCTCGGGCACGTCGAGGCCTATGCGCTGGAGGATGTCGACGCGGCAGCTGCCGTCGGCGTCCCAGGCGGGCCGGCCGTCCTCCGGCGGGGCCGGGGCCAGCTCGGGCATGTCCGTGGCGTCGTGCTCGTCGCGGACCTCGCCGACGAGTTCCTCGACGATGTCCTCCAGGGTGACCACGCCCGCCGTGCCGCCGTACTCGTCCACGACGACCGCGATGGGCTGCTCGGAGCGGAGCCGGGCGAGCAGGGGCTGGACCGGCAGGGTCTCCGGCACCAGCAGCGCCTTGCGGGCGATACGGGTCACCGGGGTGCGCAGGCGGTCGTGCACGGGGACGGCGAGGGCGTCCTTCAGGTGGGCCATGCCCACGATCTCGTCGATCTTCTCCCGGTAGACGGGGAAGCGGGACAGGCCGGTGGCCCGGGTGAGGTTGACGACGTCCTCGGCGGTAGCCGAGTCCTGGAGGGCGCTGACCTTCACCCGCGGGGTCATGACGTGCTGCGCGGTCAGCTCGCCCAGGGACAGGGTGCGGACGAACAGGTCGGCCGTGTCCTGTTCCAGGGCGCCTGCCTGCGCGGAGTGCCGGGCCAGGGAGACGAGTTCGCCCGGGGTGCGGGCGGAGGCCAGTTCCTCGGCGGGTTCGACGCCGAGGGCCCGCACCAGCCGGTTGGCGACCGTGTTGAGCGCGGCGATCACCGGGCGGAACAGGCGGGCGAAGTGGTACTGGGGGCCGGCCACGAACCGGGCGACCGGCAGCGGCTTGGACACGGCCCAGTTCTTGGGCACGAGCTCGCCGATCACCATCTGGATCGCGGAGGCCAGCAGCATGCCGACGACCACGGCGACGCCGGAGACGGCGCCGTCGGGGACGCCGATGGCGGCGAAGGGGCCGTGCAGCAGGCGGGCCAGGGCCGGTTCGGCGAGCATGCCGACGACCAGGGAGGTGATGGTGATGCCGAGCTGGGTGCCGGAGAGCTGGAAGGACAGCTCCTTGAGCGACTCGGCCACTCTGCCGGCCCGGCGGTCGCCCTCGGCGGCCGCCTTCTCGGCGTCCGTGGCCTCGACGGTCACCAGGCCGAACTCGGCCGCCACGAAGAATCCGTTGGCGAGGATCAGCAGGAAAGCCGCTCCCAGGAGCAGCAGGGAGATGGTCACGCTGCCACCGCCTTCCCGGTATGTCGGGTCGGGGCGGCGCAGGTACTACAGGACGATCCGTCCATCGCTGGAGGGAGTCACTCCTCGGGTAGCAGGAACCCCTGTGCACCGGGTGGTGCCCCAGGGGTGGAGGCGCAGCAAAACGGCCTCCGTCACCAGATTAATCAAGACACGGGCCGGTCGGGCAGAGTCGGCGGCCCCGAGTCAGCCCGGATCTGCCCCCGAGCCGGCCCTGATCCGGCCCGAGCCGGTCCCGATGTGCCCCGGGTCAGCCCTGATCCTCGACCGGGTGGGCCGGGGAACGGGCTTCGACGAGGGCGCGCAGGGCCTGCGCGTCGGCGATGGCGCGCTGCTTGGCGAGGCCCGGCTGGATGCCGAGCGCGGGCAGGCTGGTGCCGTCGCTGAGGTTGAGGAACACCCAGGGATCCCCCGGACGGAGGTTCACCTGGACGATCTCCGCCCACTCCAGGTGCCGCTTGCCGGCGATGTTGACCACGGTGACACCGGACTCGTCGGCGACGACCTTCACCCGGGCCAGCTGGGCCAGCGCCCAGAAGATCAGCGCGCCGGTGACGACGAAGCTCGCCCGCTCCCCCGGGCCGAGCTGCTCCAGCAGCATCGCGACCCCGGAGATGGTCAGGAAGATCGCGACACCGGCGGTGAGCAGGATCACACGGGTGTGGCCCGGCCGGAAGGTGACGGGAAGCGCGGGAAGGGAAGGGGTGTCGGACATCTCGGTACGCACCCCTTACAGGCGGCAGGCGTGGATGGCCGTGGTGAGGATGGCGCGGGCGCCGATGGCGTAGAGGTCGTCCATGATCCGCTGCGCCTCCTTGGCGGGGACCATGGCGCGGACCGCGACCCAGCCCTCGTTGTGCAGCGGGGAGACGGTCGGGGACTCCAGGCCGGGGGTGAGCGCGACGGCCTTCTCCAGCTGCTCGACGCGGCAGTCGTAGTCCATCATCACGTACGTCCGCGCGACCAGGACGCCCTGGAGGCGGCGCAGGAACTGCTGGACCTTCGGCTCGGCGTCCTCCTCGCCGTCGGCGTCGGTGCGGCGGATGACGACCGCCTCGGACTTCATGATCGGCTCGCCGAAGACCTCCAGCCCGGCGTTGCGCAGGCTGGTGCCGGTCTCGACGACGTCGGCGATGACCTCGGCGACGCCCAGCTCGATCGCGGTCTCCACGGCGCCGTCGAGGTGGACGACGGAGGCGTCGACGCCGGCGTCCGTGAGGTGGCCGGCGACGATGCCCTCGTAGGAGGTGGCGACCGTCTTGCCCTTCAGGTCCTCGATGCCGCTCGCGGTGCCCGGCTTGGCGGCGAAGCGGAAGGTGGAGCGGGCGAAGCCGAGCGGCAGGATCTCCTCGGCGTCGGCACCGGAGTCGATCAGCAGGTCGCGGCCGGTGATGCCCAGGTCGAGGCGGCCGGAGGCGACGTAGATCGCGATGTCGCGCGGGCGGAGGTAGAAGAACTCGACCTCGTTCCCCGGGTCGACGATCCGCAGCTCCTTGGACTCGCGGCGCTGCTGGTAGCCGGCCTCATGCAGCATCTCCGCCGCAGGGCCGGACAGTGAACCCTTGTTGGGGACGGCGATGCGCAGCATGAGGTCGGCTTCCTTTGCGTGAAGGGGTTTCTACGGCTTTACGGCTCGTGCGCGGGCGGACTACAGGTGGGCGTAGACGTCGTCCAGGGAGATCCCGCGGGCGACCATCATCACCTGGACGTGGTACAGCAGCTGGGAGATCTCCTCCGCGGCCGCCTCCTTGCCCTCGTACTCGGCGGCCATCCAGACCTCGGCGGCCTCTTCGACGACCTTCTTGCCGATGGCATGGACGCCCTTGCCGACCAGCTCTGCGGTGCGGGAAGTGGCGGGATCGCCGTGGGCGGCCTTCTGCTGGAGCTCGGTGAAGAGCTCCTCGAACGTCTTCTTGGACATGGTGGTCCTTACCCTACGCGCTCCGGCCGGTGCCTCAGTGCCAGGGTTCGGATACTGAGCGGAGCGTCGCCGCGGTTGCGACCGCCGCGGTCACCGCCTCGTGGCCCTTGTCCTCGTTGGAGCCCTCCAGGCCGGCCCGGTCCAGGGCCTGCTCCTCGGTGTCGCAGGTGAGCACGCCGAAGCCGACGGGCACGCCGGTCTCGATGCTGACCTGGGTGAGGCCCTGGGTGACGCCCTGGCACACGTAGTCGAAGTGGGGGGTGCCGCCGCGGATGACGACACCGAGGGCGACCACGGCGTCGTAGCCGCGTCCGGCCAGCACCTTGGCGGCGACCGGGAGTTCGAAGCTGCCGGGGACCCGGATCAGGGTCGGCTCGTCGATCCCCAGTTCGTGCAGGGCGCGCAGGGCGCCGTTCACCAGACCGTCCATCACCTTCTCGTGCCACTGCGCCGCGATGACGGCGACCCTGAGGTCGCTCGCGTTGCGTACGGACAGTTCCGGTGCACCCTTGCCGCTCACGTCTCTCCTAAGTGCTTTCTTGCTTACTGGTTGCCACAGGTGGCCGCGGCCGCGGCCACAGAAGCTGCCGCGGAAGCCGGCACGGCCGGCGTGTCCAGCCAGGGCAGGTCGTGCCCCATGCGGTCGCGCTTGGTGCGCAGGTAGTGCAGGTTGTGCTCGCCCGCCTGAACGGGCATCGGCTCGCGGCCGGTGACCTTCAGGCCGTGACGCTCCAGAGCGTCCGTCTTGTCCGGGTTGTTGGTCATCAGCCGGACGCTGCGCACGCCCAGGTCGGCGAGGATCCGGGCGCCGGCGCCGTAGTCGCGGGCGTCGGCGGGCAGGCCGAGTTCGAGGTTGGCGTCCAGGGTGTCACGGCCGCGTTCCTGCAGCTCGTACGCCCGGAGCTTGGACAGCAGGCCGATGCCGCGCCCCTCGTGGCCGCGCAGGTAGACCACGACGCCCCGGCCCTCCTCCTGGATGCGCTGCAGGGCGGTGTCCAGCTGGGGGCCGCAGTCGCAGCGCAGGGAGCCGAAGACGTCACCGGTGAGGCATTCGGAGTGGACACGGACGACGACGTCCTCTCCGTCGCCGAGTTCGCCGTGGACGAGGGCGACGTGTTCGACGCCGTCGGTGGAGCGGTAGCCGTAGGCGGTGAAGGTGCCGTGCTTGGTGGGCAGGCGGGTCTCGGCCTCGCGGCGGACGGTGGGCTCGCTGCCGCGGCGGTAGGCGATCAGGTCCTCGATGGAGATGATCGTCAGGCCGTGCTTGCGGGCGAACGGGATCAGCTCGGGCAGGCGGAGCATGCGGCCGTCCTCGCCGGCGATCTCCACGATGGCGCCGGCCGGGCGCAGGCCCGCGAGCCGGGCGAGGTCGACGGCGGCCTCGGTGTGGCCGTTGCGGACGAGGACGCCGCCGGGCTTGGCGCGCAGCGGGAAGACATGGCCGGGGCGGACGAAGTCCGTCGGCTCCGCCGTGCCGGTCGCGAGGAGCTGAAGCGTCGTCGCGCGGTCGGCGGCCGAGATACCGGTGCTCACACCGTGAGCGGCCGAGGCGTCCACGGAGATGGTGAACGCGGTTTTCATCGACTCGGTGTTGTCCTCGACCATCTGCGGCAGCCGCAGCCGGTCCAGTTCCTCGCCCTCCATGGGGGCGCAGATGAGTCCCCGGCACTCGCTCATCATGAACGCGACGATCTCGGGGGTGGCCTTCTCGGCGGCGATGACGAGGTCGCCCTCGTTCTCCCGGTCCTCGTCGTCCACGACCACGACCGGGCGGCCGGCCGCTATGTCGGCGATGGCCTGCTCGACGGGGTCGAGACCGAAGCTCTCGAAGGCGTCCGTGTCGTACAGCAGCGGTGCCGAGGTCATGCCGGGGCTCCTTCCAGGACGGGCTGCGGGCTCCTGCGGGAGCGCAGCCACCAGTCGCGCATGCCCCACAGGACGAGTGCGCCGTAGATGACGTAGACGAAACCGGAGAAGGCGTAGCCGTTGGCGAAGTTGAGGGGTACGCCGACGAGGTCGACCAGCAGCCAGGCGATCCAGAACTCGACCATGCCCTTGGCCTGGGCGTACATGGCGACGATGGTGCCGACGAAGATGTAGGCGTCGGGCCAGGGGTCCCAGGACAGCGACGGGTAGGCCGTGAAGAGCAGGGCCACCGCGACCGTGCCGACGGCGGCCGCGCCGAGCATCGCCGCGCGCTCGCGCCAGCCGGCGAACCGGGGGGTGATGTGGCCGTCGGCGGACCGGCCCTTGTTCCGCTGCCACTGCCACCAGCCGTACAGCGCGACGGCCATGACGACGGCCTGCTTGCCGGCGCTGCCGGTCAGATGGCCGTAGAAGGCGGCGAAGAGGACGAGACCGGAGAGGAACTGCACGGGCCAGGTCCACAGGGAGCGGCGCCAGCCGAGGGCGAGGGTGATCAGGCCGAGGATGTTGCCGGTCATGTCCGACCAGATGATGCGCTGCCCGAAGAGGGTGAAGGCCTCGGAGTTCAGCCAGTTCACTTGACGGCTCCCTGGGCACGGTCGCCGAGGAGCCTCTCGACGTACTTGGCGACGACGTCGACCTCGAGGTTGACCGGGTCGCCGGGCTGCTTCACGCCGAGCGTGGTCAGGGCGAGGGTGGTCGGGATGAGACTGACCGTGAAGTGGTCGGGGCCGGCGTCGACGACCGTGAGGCTGATGCCGTCGACGGTGATGGAGCCCTTCTCCACGACGTAGCGGGAGAGGTCCGCCGGGAGGGAGATCTTCACGAGCTCCCAGTTCTCGGAGGGCCGGCGCTCCAGCACCTCGCCGGTGCCGTCGACATGGCCCTGCACGATGTGCCCGCCGAGCCGTGCGCCCACGGCCATGGGACGCTCGAGGTTGACGCGGGAGCCGACGGCGAGTGCGCCGAGGCTGGATCGCTTCAGGGTCTCCGCCATCACGTCGGCGGTGAACTCGTCGCCCTCGTGCTCCACGACGGTGAGACAGACCCCGTTCACGGCGATGGAGTCGCCGTGCTGCGCGCCCTCGGTTACGACGGGGCCACGGAGCCGGAAGCGGGAGGCGTCGCCGAGGTTCTCGACGGCGGTGACCTCACCCAGCTCTTCGACGATTCCGGTGAACACTTCCCGGGTCCTCCTGCCTCTTGGGGCACGGACTCCGGGGCCTGTCGATGACGACAGAATGTACGGGTGAGCACGCCAGGGCGACGCCGAAAGAGGCTCGTCCGCGTACGGACAAGCCCAGATACGGCGACGCGCACAGGTGAGTGTGCCCGCCCGCCGCGCACTGCCTCCCATCCGGACTTTAACCGTCGGTCCAGGAATTTCACCTGGTCAACCGGCCGCTGGAAGCGACCGGGTCGCGGACTGTAACCGCCGGTTCGGACTTTCACCGACCCCGGAGTGCGCTGCTTCTGGTACACGGCCAGTGTGCCACGCCGGGCGGCGCTCCAGACAGACGGAGGGTGTGGGCTCCCTCACAGCACGTGTCGCCGGGCTTGCGCGGCCCGGCGGGTCCGCGCAACTGCTGTACGTCCAGCGCGCTTTGACCTTTGGTCCGGACCTATTGACCGTACTGGTCTAGTCCTCTTATCGTGCGGGCGGGTCCGGTGGCGGTGACGACGGCCCTTGCCCGCCGCCGGGCCGCCAGGACGCCGGACTCCACGATCCGGGCGGCGACGGGTGTCTGGCACTCTGAGGCGCATGACGCCTTCGCCGCCCTCCGACGAGTTCGAGTCGCACCGGCCCCGGCTGTTCGGCCTGGCCTACCGCCTGCTGGGTTCCGCCCACGAGGCGGAGGACGCGGTGCAGGACGCGTATCTGCGGTTCCGCGGCGCCGACCGGGCGGCGATCGGGCATCCGGGGGCCTGGCTCGCCAAGGCCGTCACCAACCTCTGCCTGACCCGGCTGACCTCGGCCCGGGCGCGGCGCGAGGAGTACCCCGGGACCTGGCTGCCCGAGCCGGTGGTCACCTCCGACGGCTCGCTCGGCCCGCTGGAGTCGGCGGAGCGGCGCGAGCAGGTCTCCATGGCCCTGCTGGTCCTGCTGGAGCGGCTGACGCCGACCGAGCGGGCCGTGTACGTGCTGCGGGAGGCGTTCGGCTACGCCCACCGGGAGATCGCGGACGTCCTCGACCTGAGCGAGGCCAACTGCCGTCAGCTCTACCGGCGGGCGGTGGCCCGGGTCGCCGTGCCGGAGGGCCGCTTCGAGCCGGCGCCCGAGCGGCGGGAGGCACTGCTCATGTCCTTCCTCACGGCGGCCCGCGAGGGTGACCTGGCCGGCCTGGAGAAGATGCTCGCGGCGGACGTCACCTACTGGGGCGACGGCGGCGGGAAGGTGTCCGCGGTCAGGCGGCCGGTCCAGGGACGCGAGAAGGTCGTGCGCTTCCTGGTGGGCGGGGCCGAGCGGTTCACGGGCGGCCTGGACTTCGCGGTGGTGGAGGTCAACGGCGCGAGCGCGCTGGTCGCGTGGGCGGGCGACGTCCTCGCCGGGGTGGCGTCCTTCGAGCTCCGGGACGGGCTGATCACCCACATGCGGACCGTGATGAACCCGGACAAGCTGGCCTACATGCAACGGCAGCTGACGCGGTCGTAGCGGAGCGGACCCCGGGCTTGTCACATTCGCCGGGGGCTGCGTGGTCTCAGCTGTCGAAGGTGCTCCGACCAGGGGCACGCGGAGTCCGGAGGGACGGCAACAGCATGACCACGATCCTGGTGACTGGCGGGACCGGCACGCTCGGCCGGCGTGTGACGGAGCGGCTGCGGGCGGAGGGGCACGAGGTGCGGGTGCTCAGCCGGCACACGCAGCCGTACGCCGTCGATCTGCGCGTGGGCGGCAGCGGTCTGGACGCCGCGCTCGCCGGGGTGGAGACCGTGGTGCACTGCGCGACCACCCAGCGGGGCGGGGACGAGGTCTCCGCCGATCATCTGATCGCGGCGGCGCGGCGGGCCGGTGTGGGCCATCTGGTCTACATCTCCATCGTCGGCATCGACCGGGTCCCGCTCGGCTACTACAAGACGAAGCTGGCCGTGGAGCGCCGGATCGAGGAGTCGGGGACCGGCTGGACCGTCCTGCGCGCGACCCAGTTCCACGACCTCCTGGTCACGACCCTCGGCGGACTGGCCAAGTCGCCCGTCATGCTCGTCCCGGCCGGGGTCCCGGACCAGCCGGTGGAGGTGGCCGAGGTCGCGGACCGCCTGGCCGAGCTGGCGCTCGCCGCGCCGGCCGGGCGGGTGGCGGACATGGGCGGCCCCGAAGTGCGGACCCTGGACTCGCTGGCCCGCGCCTACCTCCGCGCGACCGGGCGGCGGCGGGCGGTGGCCCAGGTGCCGCTGTTCGGCCGGACCTACCGCGCCTGCCGCGAGGGCGGGCTGCTGGCGCCGGAACAGGCGGTGGGGAAGACGACGTTCGAGGAGTATCTGGGACGCCGCTTCGGCGGCTGACACAGCAGCCGTGAGGGAGAGGGGGAGCCGCACTTCTGCGTCGCCCGTGCCACCCGCGCCGGCGCCCTGGCGGCCGTGTGCCGCGCGGCTGGCGGAGGAGCGTCCGGCGTGCCGTCAGTTCCGGTCCTGGGGTGCGAACAGGTCGTCCTGCGCGCGGTCACGTGCGGTCAGCAGGGCGCCGCGCAGGACCGCCGCGCCGCCGAGGATGCTCGCCCGTACCTCCGTGGTCAGGGGCGACATACGGCGCAACCGCTCCTCCACCAGCCCGGCGAGCACGGCACCGCCGGCCTGTCCCGCCTCTCCGCCGAGCACCACACAGCCGGGGTCGAGCACGGCCACCACGGACGCGGCACCGACGGCGATCCGGTCGGCGAGGACATGGAGGAAGCGCTCGGCGGACCGTCCGGCCCCCGAGGCGTCCGAAGCCGGAGGGGAGTCGCTCCCCTCCCCCGTCACCTCCGCCACAGCGTCCCGGATCACCACCGCCGTGCCCGGTCCGTCCATCGCGGCCGGTACCGGCAGGCCGTGCTCCGCCGCCAGGGCGCCGATCGCCGCCGCGCCCGTCAGGGAGTGGAAGCCGCCGTCGCAGTCCCTGGCCGAGGGCAGCGAGCCGGTGCCCGGTACCGGCAGGAAGCCGATCTCGCCCGTGCCGCCCGAGGCACCGCGGCGGAGGGTGCCGTCGAGGACGACCGCCGCCCCCACGCCATGCCCCAGCCAGAGCAGGACGAAGGTGTCCCGGTCCCGGGCGGCGCCCTCGCGCTGCTCGGCCAGGGCGGCGAGGTTGGTCTCGTTCTCCACGGTGACGCGTGCCCCGGGCAGCCGTTCCTGCAGCGCGGCGGCAAGGCTGCGGTGCCAGGCGGGCAGGCCGCCGGAGTCGCGCAGGTCGCCGGTGGCCGGGTCGATGAGGCCCGGCGCGCCGATGCCGACGGTGTGCAGCCGGTCCGCCCCGGCCTCCTTCGCAGTCCGCTCCACCGCGGCCACCGCCTGTTCGACGGCCGGACCGGTCCCGGCGTCGCCGCCGATCGGCACGGACGCCTCGGCCAGTACCCGTCCGACCAGGTCGGAGACGAGGACGAAGACACCGCCGGTGCGGACGTCGAGCGCGGCGAGGTGGGCCCGGTCGGCGACGATGCCGTACAGCCGGGCGTTGGGGCCCCGGCGCTGCTCGCCGGACTCGCCGACCACCGTGATCAGCCCGGCGGCGGTGAGCCGTTCCACGAGGTCGGCGACCGTCGGCCGGGACAGGCCCGTCAGCTGTTTCAACTGCCCGGCGGTGAGCGGGCCTTCCTGCTGCAGCAGGCGCAGGGCCAGCCGGTCGTTGATGGCCCGGGCGGTGCTGGGTGATGCAGGCATGACGGGAATCCTTCCAGATCGGCGCACCGAGAGGCGCCGACGGCGGCCGTAAAACCGTCTATCTATCAGGCAGGGTCCCTGATAGTTTACGGCGCATGCCGCAGCGGCGACCCTGGGGAGGGACTGGGACATGAGTGACGTGGGATACGCGCGCGACGAAGTGAGGCGTGCCCGGTACGCCGTGGCGGCCGTGTTCGCCGTGCACGGCGCGGTGACCGGCTCCTTCGCCACCCGGGTGCCGTGGATCCAGGAGCACGCCTCGCTCGGCGCGGGCCAGTTGGGGTTCGCGCTGGCCTTCACGGCGCTCGGGGCCTCGTGCGCGATGCCGCTGGCGGGCCGGATCAGCCACCGGTACGGCAGCCGTACGGCCCTGCGCGGACTGCTCGCGCTGTGGACGCTCTCCCTGGCCCTGCCCTCCCTTGCGCCGAACCTGTACACCCTGTGCCTGGCGATGTTCACCTACGGCGCGAGCGCGGGCATGGCCGACGTGGCGATGAATGCCCTCGGCGTCGAGATCGAGCGGCTGCTGGACAAGTCGATCATGTCCGGGCTGCACGGCATGTGGAGCGCGGGCGCCCTGGTCGGCTCGGCGGCCGGCACGCTCGCGGCCCACCTCGGCTCCGACGCCCGGCTGCACTTCTCGCTCGCCTCGGCCGTGCTGACGGTGCTCGGCCTGGTGGCCTGCACCTGGGTGCTGGACCTGCAGCCGGCCGAGGACGAGGAACCGCCGCCGCGGTTCGCGCTGCCGCCCCGCTCGGCACTGCTGATCGGCACGGTCGGCTTCTGCGCGGTGTTCGCGGAGGGCGCGAGCCTGGACTGGTCGGCGGTGTTCCTGCGGGACCGGCTGGACAGCTCGGCGGGAGTGGCCGCGGCCTGCACGACCGGGTTCATGCTGACGATGGCGGTGGCGCGGATCGCCGGGGACGCGGTGGTGGACCGGTTCGGCGCGGTCCGTACCGTCCGGGCCGGCGGCGTCCTGGCCGTGCTGGGCGGTCTGCTGATCGTCGTCGCCGGGCACCCGGCGGTGGCGATGGGCGGGTTCGCGCTGATGGGGCTGGGTATCGCGGTGGTCGTACCGCTGTGCTTCGCGGCGGCCGGGCATGCCGGGCCCAACCCGAGCCAGGCCATCGCGGGCGTGGCGACGATCACCTACACCTCGGGCCTGATCGCGCCGAGCCTGATCGGCGGGGTGGCCCAGGCGACCAGCCTGGTGGTGTCGTTCTGCGTGGTGACGGCGCTGGCCTGCGGGCTCGCGGGGTTCGCGGGCGTGCTGCGCAGCGCCGAGCGCGGCGGCCGGGCCGAGGTCAGCCGGCCGGCCGCAGCAGTTCCCGACCCACGGCCCTGAAGGCGTCGGTCCAGGGCGCCGGGCGCAGGGTCGTGACGTCGAGCCGGACCAGCACCCGGGTGCCCTGGGCGTAGGTCCGCGTCCCGTCGGCCGAGCAGAAGCGGAAGCCGTAGGTGAGACCGGTGGTGCCGAGCCGGTCCAGCCAGAGGTGGACGGCGTAGGTGCCAGGGCTGGTCACGGGTGCCTCGTAGCCGATGCGCAGTTCGCGGACCGCGTTGCAGGCGTCGCCGGCCGCGTGCCAGTCGCCGTCGAAGCGGACGCCGTGCGCGTTCCACAGCTCGGTCCAGGCGCGCTCTACCAGCAGCGGGTAGCGGGCGTTGTGCAGGAGGCCGAGCGCGTCGAGGTCGTCGAAGTGCACGGTGACGGGGACCAGCCTGCCGTAAGAGACGACGGGCGCGATCGGGGCTTCGGCGGTCACGGGGGCGGGCTCCTGAACATCGCTGCTGGGACGGTTCCCCAGGACGTTTCCCTGGGGCGGTTCCATACTAAGCGACCGCTCAGGAGCCCTGGCCTGGGCCGGTCAGCCCGCTATGGAGTCCAGCTGCTCGGCGGCGGGCCGCAGCGCCCACAGGTCCCCGCCGGGCGGCGTCTCCAGCTTCGCCACGGCCCCCTCGGCCGCCGCGTCCCCCGCATCGGCCGCCGCGTGCACGACGTCGGTGGCCGCGTACCGGTGGAACTCCAGCTCCGGATGCGACCACGCGGCGGCGCCGGTCGCGGCCGGCAGCAGATAGTCGACCGCCTTGAACAGGCTCTGTCCGTCCGGGCCTTGGTACGACCACAGGTTCACGCCCACGTGCCGGCCGATGGCCGCGAGCCGGGTGTAGGCGACCAGGTCGAAGGTGGAGTAGTGCCAGCTGCGGGTCCGGGCGAGCTCCTGCGGCTGGCCGCCGTCCGCCGCGATCTGCGGGTCGATCCGCTTGGCGCGCGCGTCGAGGACGGTCCGCCGGGCCAGGGCGGTGTCGCCGGTGGCGTAGGCGAGGGCGGCGAGCTGCATGTCGTAGAAGGTGCCGTGGTTGTTGGCGGCCGCCCCCTCCTGCTTGCCGAAGTCGCTGTTCTTCAGCCAGTCGAGGAAGTCGGCGTTCCACTTGCCCATCGCGGTGCGGTCCCCGGCGCTCCAGCCGGGGGCGCCGGCGGCCAGGATCGCCTGGGCGTCGAGGACGCTGGTGTACGACTGGGAGAAGTCGATGATGCCGATGGCCCGGCCGTCGTACTTGCACGGGATGAACTGGGCGTGGTCCAGGTCCGGGTTCATCCGGGTGGCCGGGTCCAGGAACCAGGTGCGCAGGATCTGCCCGGCCTTCTCGGCGTAGGCCCGCCTGCCGGTGTAGTACCAGGCGAGCGCGAGGTCGTACGTCGAGTCGAAGACCTTCTCGGCGTCCTGCCGGTCCGTTCCGCTGTCGACCTCCGGGTTGCGCTGCCCGTCGCGCTGGACGTACGGGCAACCCCAGGGGTTGTCGGCGGTGGGGGTGGTCGTGGGCCACCAGTAGGGGGCCTGGCTCAGGTACTCGTGGACGTCGCCGCCGGGTGCGGGCCTCGGCTTGTCGACGACCGTCCAGGGGCCCTGGTCCAGCCAGGTGTCGGCGCGGGTGGTCAGGTCCCGCAGGGCGCGCTGGAGTCGGGGGTCGTGGCCGAGACGGGCGCGGGTCTGCTGCAGCCGGCCGCCGTCGAGGACGGCGGTCCTCGGGGCCTTCGGCGCGGCGTGCACGGAGGGGGCGTGGGCGGCGTGCGCGGACGGCACGAGCGCGGCCCCGAACGTCACCACCGCGGCCAGCAGCACGGCCGCACGGGATCTTCCACTCATCGAGCTCTCCGATCTGTCATCGATCAGTGTGAGTCAGATATATGAACTAGGTTCACGAGTAGGACCGTGCGAGCGTAGAACCGCTCGATACCCGTGACAATGGTTCGGACCGTCTTCACGTACGTAAGAAAGCGAAACCGCACATGGACCTCGGCGTGCGCTGGAAGCTGCACGGTGACGGGCGCACGCCCGCGCCCGGAGCGGTGGTACGCCCCGACGAACGGCTCTCCTGGCCCCGCACGGTGGGTCTGGGCGCCCAGCACGTGGTCGCGATGTTCGGCGCGTCCTTCGTCGCGCCCGTCCTGATGGGCCTGGACCCGAACCTGGCCATCATGATGTCGGGCGTGGCGACCGCGATCTTCCTGCTCGCCACCCGCGGCCGGGTGCCGAGCTATCTGGGCTGTTCCCTGTCGTTCGTGGGCGTGGCCGCCGTCATCCGCGCCCAGGGCGGCACGAGTGCCACGGTCACCGGCGCTGTGTTCGTCGTCGGTGTGGCGCTGTTCCTGGTGGGGCTCGCGGTGCAGCGCTTCGGGGCGCGGATCATCCACGCCGCCATGCCGCCGATCGTCACCGGCGCGGTCGTCATGCTGATCGGCTTCAACCTCGCCCCGGTCACCGCCTCCACCTACTGGCCGCAGGACCAGTGGACGGCCCTGCTGGTCATGCTGTTCACGGGGCTGGCCGTGGTCTGCCTGCGGGGCTTCTGGTCCCGAATCGCGATCTTCCTCGGGCTGGTCTTCGGCTACGGCATCTCCTGGGCCTTCGACCGGATCTTCGGCAAGATCCACTCCGCGGGTCCGAGCGGCAGGGTCACCGACCACTGGCGCCTCGACCTCTCCGGCGTCTCCAAGGCCGACTGGATCGGACTGCCGCACTTCCACGGGCCGTCCTTCCAGTGGTCGGCGATCCTGGTCGCGCTGCCGGTCGTGATCGCTCTGGTCGCGGAGAACGCAGGTCACGTCAAGGCGGTCGGCGAGATGACCGGCGACCCGCTGGACGACAAGCTCGGTACGGCGATCTCGGCGGACGGCGTCGGGTCCATGCTGTCCACCGCGGTGGGCGGCCCCCCGAACACCACCTACTCCGAGAACATCGGCGTGATGGCGGCGACCCGCGTCTACTCCACCGCCGCCTACTGGGCCGCGGCCGGCTTCGCGCTGCTCTTCGGAATCTGCCCGAAGTTCGGCGCGATCGTGGCCGCGGTGCCGGGCGGGGTCCTCGGCGGCATCACCGTGATCCTCTACGGCATGATCGGCCTGCTGGGCGCCCAGATCTGGCTGCACGCCAAGGTGGACCTGCGCAACCCGCTGAACCTGGTGCCGGCCGCCGCGGGCATCATCATCGGCGTCGGCAACGTCAGCCTGAAGTTCACCAGCAACTTCTCGCTCAGCGGCATCGCCCTCGGCACCCTGGTCGTCATCACGGGCTACCACGCACTGCGCGCCTTCGCCCCGGCCCATCTGAAGCAGCAGGAGCCACTGCTGGACGAGGGCACCTCCGCCTACGACGCGGACGCCGGCGAGGAGGGGGCTCCGCGCGCCAAGTCGTAGATCTACGACGGCGTGAACGTCCCGGCCGCGCCCCGGCAGCCGTCGGACTTCCCCGGCGGCTTCACCTCATTGCCTTCGCCAGGCTGACGCGGCCGGTCCGCGCGCCCTCTTTTTCCCGCTGCTGCCGCCGTTCCCGTCCTGTGTTCCCCCGTTCCGGCGATGTCTCCGGCCGGTCGGTGCGTCCCTCGGGGCAGGGCTGGGACCCTTCCTCCATGGCGCAGTTGGAACAACTCAGCACTCCCGTCGACGCGGTCGTCTCCCGGATGCGCGCGATCGGTGCGACGCTGCCCGAGCGGGACGGCGTCGCCGTGTTCAACCGCGTCTACCTCACCGTCACCGAGGAGGTCGACCGGCACCTGGAGATCGGTGAGTTCCCGGATCCACGGGCGGCGATCGCGCTGGACGTGCGGTTCGCCGAGCGCTATCTCGCGGCGGTCGACGCCGCTGCCGCCGACCGCCGCCCGCCCGCCTGCTGGCGTCCGCTGTTCCAGCTCCGCCGCCACCCCGGGGTACGGCCGCTGCAGTTCGCGCTGGCGGGCATCAACGCGCACATCGGGCACGACCTGGCGCTCGCCGTGGTGGACGCCTGCCGTACGCTCGGCTGCGAACCGCCCGACCTGGAGGACGAGTTCGACCGCGTGGGCGAGTTCCTCGTCGCGCTGGAGGAGCGGATCCGCGAGGATCTGATGCCGGGTCCCGATCTGCTGCAGATCGCCGACCCCCTGACCCACCTGCTCGGCTCCTGGAGCCTGGAGCGGGCCCGCGACGCGGCCTGGGTGGCGGCGCGGGCCCTGTGGGCGCTGCGCCACTGCGCCGGCATGGCCGAGGAGTTCGCCGAACGGCTGGACACGGCGGTGGGTTTCGCGGGGCGGATGCTGCTGACGCCGCTCACCGACTGAACCCGGCCGGTTTCCGCCCCTGCGCGAGCCTCCTTCGGAACATCCCGGCCGTCGCCGTACATTGCCCGTCGAGTATCCGATCACAGAGGAGCAGCGGTATGGCGACCCGGCTCGGCCTGAGTCTTCCCCAGATGCGGCAGTACTCGATCGGCACGGACGTACCCGCGGTGGCACGCGCCGCCGAACGGATCGGCTACGACAGCCTGTGGGTCTTCGAGCGCGCTCTGTTCCCGGAGCCCGCCACCCAGGGTCTGTACGGCGTCGAGGGCCTGCCCTGGCCCGACCAGTACCGGAGCGTGGCGGACCCGCTGGTCACGCTCACCCTGGCCGCGGCGGCCACCGAGCGGGCGGAACTCGGCTCCAGCGTCCTGGTGGCGCCGCTCCACGTGCCGTTCCAGCTCGCGAAGGCCCTGGCCTCGCTGGACGCGGCGAGCGGGGGCCGGGTGATCGCGGGCTTCGGCACCGGCTGGTCCCTGGACGAGTACGCGGCGTCGGCCGTCCGGCCGTTCGAGGAGCGGGGCGCGGCCCTGGACGAGATCATCGAGGTGTGCCGGGCGGTGTGGGGTCCGGATCCGGTCGTCTACGAAGGCAGGTCTACCAGGATCGCCTCCGCCGTGGTGGGGCCCAAGCCCGCCCGGCCGATCCCGGTGCTGCTGGCCGCGGGCGGCAAGCGGGCCTTGCGGAGGCTAGTCGACCACGCCGACGGCTGGCTGCCGGTGGCGATCGGTGCGGAGGCGGTCGCCGCCCAGTGGCGGCAGTTGCGGGAGCTGGCCGAGGAGCGGGGCCGTACGAAGCCCGTCCGGACCGTGCTGCGGGTGAACACCAGCCGCCGGGCGAAGCCGTACGACGGCACGGACCGCCGGCCCTTCCAGGGCGACGTCGACCAGATCGTGGCGGACCTCGTCGAGTACACCGGTATCGGCCTGGACGAGATCCTCATCGACCTCCAGGGCACCGCGCGGGACGCACGGGAGCTGACGGACGTCGCCGCGGAGGTCTTTGAAAAGGCGCGGGCGGCCGGAGTCTGAGTCCGGCCGCCCGCGCCTTGGTCCTTGCTCGTTTCTGGTCAGTCCTCGGGCAGCTCCACAGGGGCGATCTCGTCGTACACGTCACCCGGGCCGGGGTTGGCCGGGTCGGTCTCGCCGCCGAAGTGGTGCATGACACCCCAGACCGCGTTCAGCGCGGTCTGGATCGCGCCCTCGGCCCAGCCTGCCGTCCAGGAGATGTCGTCGCCGGCGAGGAAGATGCCCCGCTTGTCCTCGGGCAGCCGGTCCTGCATGAAGTGGGTGAACAGGCGCCGCTGGTAGCGGTAGTGGCCGGGCAGGTTCGCCTTGAACGCGCCCATGAAGTAGGGCTCGTTCTCCCAGGAGACCGTCACCGGGTTGCCGATGATGTGCTTCCTGATGTCGACCTTCGGGTAGATCTCGCCCAGCGACTTCAGCATGACCTCCATCCGCTCGTTCGCGGACAGCGGCAGCCACTTCAGGCTGTCGTCGCACCAGGTGTACGACAGACAGATCACGGCGGGCTTGTCCGGGCCGTCGTCCAGCAGATAGGTGCCCCGGGTCATGCGGTCGGTCAGCGTCATCGACATGACGTCCCGACCGGTCTCCTCGTCCTTGTCCAGCCAGAACGGCCGGTCCACGGGCACGAAGAGCTTCGAGGACTCCATGTAGTGGGTGCGCTCGATCGCGGTCCAGTGGTCGATCGGGAACAGCGAGTCGTCACAGGCGATCTTGGACAGCAGCATCCAGGACTGGGCGGTGAAGATCGCCGCCTTGTAGGTGCGGATGTCGCCGTTCGCGTCCGTCACGGTGATCTGGTTGCCCGCCGTGCGGTGCAGCCGGGTCACGGCCGGCTTGGGCTCGCCGTCCACGTGCAGGGACTTCAGAGAGGTCCCGTACGGCCAGTGGACGATCTTCTCCGGCTCGCGCTCCCACAGGCGCAGCGGCAGCTGCTGGGAGCCGCCGACGATGCCGCGGTGGTGGTCGTCGGCCTCGGTGTAGACGACGCGCAGGATCTCCAGGATGGAGTTCGGGAAGTCGGTGTCCCAGCCGCCGGTGCCGAAACCGACCTGACCGAAGATCTCGCGGTGCCGGAAGGACTTGAAGGCCTCGGAGTCGCAGAGGAAGCCGTAGAAGGTCTGGTTGTCGAGCTTCTCGACCAGCTTTGCCCAGATCTCGCGGATGCGCGGGACGTCCCGCTCGCGCATGGCGCGGTTCATGTCGGAGAAGTCGGCGCCCTCGTCGAGGCACTTGTTCCAGGCGTCGGCGACGTCCCGGTACACCTGGGGCAGGTCGTCGACGGTCTCGGCGTAGTGCGACTCGCCCTTGAGGTCCACGACGGTCGAGGGGGTGGCCTCGGCCAGCGGGTTCGGGAAGCGCCTGGTCTCCAGGCCGACCATGTCGATGTAGTGCTGCAGGGCGGTGGAGGACGGCGGGAAGCGCATCGCGCCCATCTCGGCGGTCAGCGTCTCGTCGCAGCCCTCGAAGCCGACCGTGCGCAGCCGGCCGCCGATCTGGTCCGCCTCGTAGACGACGGGCTTGAGGCCCATCTTCATCAGCTCGTACGCGGCGACGATGCCGGACAGGCCGCCGCCGATGACCGCGACCTCGGTGCCGTGCTCGGTCGCGGGTATCTGGCCGAGGCCCGCCGGGTGGGCGAGGAAGTCGTCGTAGGCGTAGGGGAAGTCCGGGCCGAACATGGTGATCGGCGGCTGCTGCTCGTCGGTGTGCTCGACGGCGTTGGGCACCGTGGACGTCATGGGGTACGGACTCCTTGCGCGAAAGAACTCGGGGGGAAGTTCAGGGGAAGGCTCAGGGGGTTTCAGATCAGGGACCCGTACAGACCGGGGCGGCGGTCCTGCAGGTACGGGTTGGCCTCGCGGGAGGCGGCCAGGGAGGCGGGGTCGGCGTCGGCGAACACCAGCTGCTCGGCGCGGCCGGCCCGGGCGCGGGCGATGCCGTCGGGACCGGCGAGGACGGAGAGGCCGACGAACTCGAACTCCCCTTCCTGGCCGACCCGGTTGACGTACGCGACGTACATCTGGTTCTCCCAGGCCCGCACCGGCACCAGGGCCTCGGCGACGAACTGGAAGGGGTGCATCTGCGCGGTCGGGACGACGAGGAGGTCGGTGCCGGCCAAGGCGTGGGCGCGCACGTTCTCCGGGAACTCGACGTCGTAGCAGATCATCAGGCCGACGGTGAGGCCGTTCAGCTCGGCCTGGACGACCGGCTGCTCGCCGGGCGTGAAGTGGTCGCGCTCGAAGCAGCCGAAGAGGTGGGTCTTGCGGTAGTTCGCGAGCCGGGTGCCGTCGGCGGAGATCAGCTGGGCGGAGTTGTACACGGTCTCGCCGTCGCGCTCCGGGTAGCCGTAGACGATCGCCAGGCCGTGCCGGTGGGCCAGCTCGGCGATCGCGTCCGCGCTGTCGCCGTCGGCGGGCTCGGCGAGGCGGGCGATGTCGTCTCCGATCGCGTACCCGGTCAGGAACATCTCCGGTGCGGCGAGCAGCGCGGCGCCCGCGGCGGCGGCACGGCCCGCGGCCTCGTCGAGGACCTTGAGGTTCTCGGCGATCGAGCCGGGGCGGCCGGAGCTCTGGAGCAGGGCGGTGCGCATGCGTGTTCCTCACCGGACGCGGGGGGTTAGGAGGTCACTAAGAAGGTACGGTCGGCGCGCTCGGCCGGACAAGAAGGAGCCGTTGCGCGCCCGTGCGCGGTTCGTTGCGTGGAGTGCGGGTCGTACGGCGATTCGTTGCGCCCCCTCGGGGCCGCATCCCGTCCTCCCCGAGACGCAGGTCACGGCCGGGGTTCCCCGCCGGACGGCGGAGGTGGGTTCCCGCCTGCGGAGCGATGTGCGCCCGGCCCGCCGCCGGGAGAGTGGTGAGCGTTCAGTTCACGCGCTCGACCTGCGGAAAGGACCGCCATGAAGCGTCGTACGAAGATCGCCGCCGTCACGCTCACCGCCGCCCTGCTGCTCACTGCCGGTACGGCCGGGGCGGCGCTGGCCTCGGGCGGCGGGGCGGACAGTCCCCGGCCGGCGGCGGAGCACGCTCAGCGGGAGGCCGCCGCGCTGACTGGTACGGCCAAGCTGTACCGGTCGGCCGGGGACGACATCACCTTCACCTTCGACGCGCACCTCGCGGCGAAGGACACCCGGAACCCGCGCAGGGCCACGGGCACCTTCGCGTTCAGCCACTACCTGCACGGTCGGGGGGCCTGGGCCAGGGCCAGGGTCGACTGTCTGGTGACCGGCGGCGAGGTCGCCGTCGTCTCCGGCGTGATCACCGCCTCCGACCTGCCCGGGGCGAAGGGCAGGCGGGTCGGTGTCACGGTCCACGACCTCGGCCGGCACGACCGGCTCGGCTACAGCTGGGCGGGGGTCGGCAGTCCCACGGACACCAAGGACCTGCCGCCGTGCGTGTCCTCCGCGCCCTTCGAGAAGGTGAAGCAGGGCACGGGTGACTTCAAGGTCGTGCCCTGGCAGCCGAGGCTCTAGGTGCGGCTACTTGCCGGTGCCGACGGGGTCGACGGTGACGGCGGGGCCGCCGCCGTCCGAGACCGGCACGTTGATGCTGACGGGCAGCGTGCGGGAGTGGGTCTCGTTCGGCGGGGTGACGACGAGGCTCGTGAAGGTCTCGCCGCTGCCGCCGGAGTTGTTCGGCGGGTAGTGCAGGGTGAAGCGGGTCTCCTCGCCCGGCTTGACGCTGACCGCGACCGGGGCGACCGTGCTCCGCTTGGCACTGACCGTGCCGTCCTTGCTCTTGAGGTCGGCGCCGGGGAAGCCCTTGAGGGTGCAGGCGGTGGAGCCGGTGTTCTTCAGGTTGACGAGGAGCGTGCCCTCGGCCATGCCGCCGGAGGTGCTGAAGGCGAGCTGGGAGGTCGGGCACGCGCCGGAACCCCCGCCCGCGGCCCTGCCGCCGCCGCTCGTGCCGGACTGGCCGCCGGCGGTGCCCTTGCCCGAGGTGCCGCTGGAGGCGGCACTGCCGTCGGAGGCGGCACTGCCGTCGGAGGCCTGCGAGCCGGAACCCTGGGAGGCGGAGCTCTGCGAGCTCGGAGTGGAGGAGCCGCCGGAGCCGGACGAACTCTTGCCACTGCCCTGGCAGGCGGTGAGCGACAGGCCTGCGACGGCGACGACGGCGAGCAGCGAGAGCTTGTGGACGCGCATGGTTCCCCTTCAGCGGTCTGGGTGACGTGCTGCTCCCTGAGACACCGGCCGCCGTTGATGCGTTCCGATCAATACTGCTCTCGCACACGGCTGTGACAAACCCTAGATCTCGCGCAGCCGCTCCACGATCTCCCGCAGCAGAATCGGATCGGCCGTCGGGCCGCCGGCCGCGTGGCGGCGGGGCGCGTCGATGCGGATGAGGCCCGCCTCGGCCAGGTCACCGAGCAGCACCCGGAGCACGGTCAGGGGCAGGTCGGCGTCCGCGGCCAGCTCCACCACGGGACGCGGGCCGCGCCGGATCAGGTCGAGCAGGGCGGCACGGGCGTGATCGACGTCCCGTCCGGGCGCGTCGGCGTCCAGCGCGGTGACCCGGGACATCAGGTCGATGGCGTGCGCGCCCGAGGGTCTGGTGCGGCCCCGGGTCACCGTGTAGGGGCGCACCATCGACCCGGTCTCGTCCTCGTACCAGTGCTCGTCGCTCACCGCGGGATCATCTGGGGCTGCGGGCGGCCGCGTCCAGATGGCGGCCGAGGCGGCGGACGAGCAGGGCCATCTCGTGGGCGAGCTGGCCGACGTCGGTACCGGCCTCGCTGAGGACGGCGAGCCGGCTGCCGTGCCCGGCCGGGGTGATGAAGAGGTAGGCGTCGTCGAGCATCACCATGGTCTGCCGCACCTCGCCCGCGCCGAACCGCTCCCCCGCCGAGCGGGCCAGGCCGTGGAAGCCGGAGCAGACGGCCGCCAGATGCTCGATGTCGCGCCGGCGCATCCCGTCCGAGCTGCTGAGCGGGAGGCCGTCGGCGGTCAGCAGCACGGCCTGGCGGACGTGCTCGGTGCGCGCCACGAGATCGTCCAGCAGCCAGCCCAGGTCCGTGCCGGGCGCTCCCGCGGGCGGGTCCTGCGGCTCCGGGGTCTGGTCGTCACCGTTCATGATCGGTGTCGGTCCCTTCGTCGGCGTGGCTGGTCAGGGGGGCGGGGGTGGCGTCGGTGGGGGCGTTGTCCGCGTGGTGGGGGGCGGGTTCGTGTGCGTGTGCCTGGTCAGGGGCGAGTGCGGGTACGGGTGGTGCGTGGTCGGGCGCGGGCGCGTGGTCGGGCCCGGGCGCGGGTGCGTGTTCGGGTGCCGGTGCCGGTGCGGGTGCGTGTTTGGGTGCGGGTGCGGGCGCGGGCGCGGGTGCGTGTTCGGGTGCGGGTGCCGGTGCGGGTGCGTGTTCGGGTGCGGGTGCGGGTGCCGGTGCATGTTCGGGTGCGGGTGCGTGGGGGCTGGTCGCGCCGTTCCCCGCGCCCCTTGGGAGCTGCCGTTCCGTCGGCTTCGCGGTGCCGGAGCTGCGGGCGGTCGCGTCGGTCGCGGGCAGGCCCTTGCGGCCGCGGTCGAGGCCGCGCTGAAAGGCGCCGAAGATCGCCCGCATCTCCTCGGCGTCGACCTCCCGCCCGGGTGCCGTGTCCGGCGTGGGCGGGTCTTCCCGCAGTTCCCGGGCGAGGGAGGCCTGGCGGACCCGGGTGGGGAGGGCGGGGGCCTCCGGGGCGGGAGCCGACGTGTGCGCCGGTTCCTGACCGGCAGACGGCTCCGGGGCGACGGCGCTCCCCGGGTCGCCGGAAGGCCGGGCCCCGGGCCGCCTCCGTGCGGGCGGCGCACCAGCACCGGGAGCGGAACCGGCCCGCTTGCCCGACGGCAGCTCGGCCACGTCCGAGGACGCCTCGGACCGCCCGATGGACGGCGCCTCCCCCACACCCACGGACACCCCGGACGGGCCTCCCGACGGCACGTCTCCCGCACCCGGACCGACCGCGGGCCGACGCCTCGACGGCAACTCCCCCACCCCGGCCGACACCCCGGACCGCCCCTCCGACGGCAAGTCCCCCGCACCCGGACCGACCGCGGGACGGCCCCTGGGCGGCAGCTCCCGTACGGTTGCGAGGCCGTCGGTGTGACCGTGACCGGGCAGCGTCCGGTCTTCCGGGGCACCCGTCCCAGGCCGCGCGTCCTCCGGCTCTCCGGTCTGCCGTACGCCGCTCCGTCCCGCCGCAACGGGCTCGACAGGGTCGGCGGGTCCTGCGGGCCCTGTCTCCGCCAGCACCTTCTCCGGCAGCAGAATCACCGCCGTCGTGCCGCCGTACGGCGAGTCCCCGAGGCTCACCTCGATGCCGTGGTGGGCGGCGAGGCGGCCGACGACGTAGAGGCCGAGGCGGTCGTGGCGGGTGGGGTCGAAGGCGTCGGGGTCGGTGAGGGTGGCGCGGGCGTGGGTGCGTGCCTCGGCGTCGAGGCCGAGGCCCCGGTCGTCGATCTCGATCACGAACCCGCTGCCGACCCGCCCGGTGCGCAGGGTGACCTGGGTGTGCGGCGGCGAGAACACCGTGGCGTTCTCCAGGAGTTCGGCGACGAGATGGACGACGTCGGCGACCGCGTCCGCCGCGACACCGATCTCCGGCATCGGCGGCACGACCACGCGCGCGTAGTCCTCGATCTCGCCGACGGCCGAGGCGACGACGTTCGCGACCGGCACGGGCCGGCGCCAGCGGCGGCCGGGCGCGGAGCCGGAGAGGATGATCAGGCTCTCCGCGTGCCGGCGCATGCGTGTGGTCAGGTGGTCGATGCGGAACAGCTCGCGCAGGACGTCGGGGTCCTCGGTGCGCCGTTCCAGGGTGTCGACGAGCTTCAACTGGCGGTGCACCAGAGCCTGGTTGCGGCGCGCGATGTTGAGCAGCACCGCGAACAGGCCGCGGCGCAGGGTCGCCTGTTTGACGGCGGCCTCGACGGCGGCGAGCCGCGCGGTGTTGAAGGACCGGCCAACCTGCCCGATCTCGTCGTCGCGCACCTCGTCGGCGGCAAGCGGCGGCGCCTCCGCCACCGCGTCGACCTCCTCGCCGGCGCTCAGCCTCCGCATGACATCGGGCAGCTGGTGCTGGGTCAGGACGTCGGCCGCGTCCCGCAGGGTCTCCAGGCGCCGCGAGATGCGCCGCGCACCGCGTACCGCGAACCACAGCGACAGCCCCACGGCCGCGAGGCCCGTCACGCCGACGACGGCCGACTTGGTCAGCTCCCGGTAGGCGAAGGCGCGTCCGCGTGCCGCGGAGTTCTCGGCGGACTGCGTACACAGCTGCATGTACCGCTTCACGGCCCGGTCGGTGGTGGACCGCCAGGTGTCCGCCGCGACGGCCCGCCCGGCGCCCGTGGCCCCGGCCCGCAGCAGCGCGTCCTCGCCGCGCACCAGTGAGCCGTACAGGGCCCCGCGCTGGAAGCCCTCGAACAGCGCGCGCGAGTCGGCGGGCAGGTCCGGCACGTACGTGCGCTGGAACACCCGCCGGTCCTCGATCGTCGCGGTCAGCGTGTCGTACTGCCCGTCGGTCAGCGTGCCGGCCGCCCGCGCCCCGGCGACCAGCGCGTCCTCCCGCGAGACGAACTCCCGCACCCGCACCAGCTCGCTGACGACCTGTGCCTCGCGGGCGAGCTGTCCGGCCTGCAGGGCGGTGAGCGTGGACTGCACGTCGAAGCCGGGCTCGACGAGCGCGCTGTACTCGCCGACGGCCCGGTCCCAGCTGATGTGCCGGGACAGCACCTGCGAGCGCAGCCCGTCCAGTTTCCCGGCCGCCGCGTCCATGGTGTCCAGCGCCTGCCGCTGCCGGGCCGTGAGCCGGCCGCGGTCGCCGTCCCGGATCGCCTGCCGCATGGCGTCCACGGCCCGGTCGGTACGGCGCTGCTGTTCGAGCAGCTGACCGGCCGTGGCCGTGTCGAGGCGGGCGCCCAGGTAGGCGGCGGACATCCGGCGCTCGATCTGGATCTGCCCGATCGCGGTGTCCACGGGGGTGCCGAAGTCCTCGTACACCCCCTGGAGCCGGATCAGCGCGCGCAGTTCGGAGGTGACGGACACCATCGCGAAGCTCCACAGCGCCATCAGCGCGACGGCCGGGGCGAGCGCGAGCGCCACGATCCGCGTGCGGACGGTGGTGGGACGGCCGAGGGGCCAGCGCATGGAGTACCTGCCGGTGTTACCAGTCAGTAGCGGGCGTGAGCGCGGCACAACCTACGGGATGGTCACCCTGTACCGCAATGGTGACCTGCGGTAACCCGGAGTCACATCCTGGTCAAGGAGAACGTGGTGACGACCGCCGCGTGGTCGGAGGGCCAGTCGTTGTCCGCGACGTCCGGCCAGGGTCGCGGGCTGCCGGTGACGAGGGTCCTCGCGTCCCGCACGGTCAGGCCCCGGTGCAGGACGTAGTCGATCCGGTCCTGTGGCTCGGGCCGTCCGCTGCCGTCCTCGTGCACCGGATGGATCGGCGACCAGGTGTGGCCGGGCTCGGCGGCGGGGTCCGGGTGGGCCTCGCGGTAGGAGTCGGCGAAGCCCGCGTCCTCGGCGGCCCTCGTCACCGGCCAGGCCACGTCCGGCCAGTCCAGGTGGGAGGGGCAGTTGAAGTCGCCGACCAGGACGACCGGGACGCCGTCGCGCGAGGACTCGGCGATACGCGCCAGCGCGTCCCGCATCTGGGCCAGCCGCAGCTCCTCGTGGGCGATCAGCACTCGCGCCGGCAGCCCGTCGAAGGCGGACTCGTAGGGGCCGTACGGCGTGTAGTGCAGGTGCGCGGTCCAGACGTCCACCTCGCGGCCGGGGGCCACGGCGATCCGGACGCCCGCGGCGCCGTAGAAGCCGACGTCCGGGTCGCCGAAGCGGGCGGTGATGGGATGGCGGCTGATGACGCCGAGGTTCTCGCCGGCCCGGTGGTGGTACCAGCCGAGCGCCTCGGCCAGTTCCTGGGCGGCGGTCCCGCCCGTCTCCTGGAGTCCGACGACGTCGGCGCCGCTCTCCAGGACGACCTTGAGCTGCTTGGCCCGGTGGTCGTCGACCTCGCTGCCGCCCAGCCACAGGTTCCAGCTCATCACCCGCAGCTCGGGCGTCACCATGTGCCGCAGGTCCTCGACCGTGACCCCGCTGAGGCTGTCCCGTACGGTCCGGCCGGGCGCGGTGCCGATCGGTGCGAGGGACGGCACGGCGAGGACGGCGCACCCGGCGGCCTCGGCGGATGCGACGCCGGTCTCGGTGTCCTCGACGGCCACGCAGGCGGCCGGCTCGACCCCGAGGGCCCGGCAGGCGGCCCGGTAGGGGTCGGGGGCCGGCTTGGTGCGGGCGGTGTCGTCGGCGGTGACGGAGGCCGCGAACCGGTCGGCGCCGAGGGCGTCGAGGACGACGTCGGCGACCGCCCGCGGGGACGCGGTGACCAGGGCGGCGGGGACGCCGGCGGCGGCCAGCGCGTCCAGCAGGTCCAGTGCGCCGGGCCGGGGCACGATCCCGGTGCGGACGCGGTCGGCGAACTCGCGGTGCAGCTCGGCCGCGAGCTCCACCTCCGGCCGGCCCGACTCCGTACCGAGCCAGGCGGCGGTGTGCTCGACCGGGCGGCCGAGCACGTCGGGCTGGTCGGCCTCGGTCAGCGGGCGCCCGGCGACCTGCTCGACCGCCTCCCACCACAGCCGCTCGGTGTCGACGAGCGTGCCGTCCATGTCGAACAGGACGGCCTGCAGCGGGCGTTGATGGATGTGGGGGGTCACGTTCGGGAAATTCCTCACTTCTGGATACGTTCGGCCACGAGCACCGGCCGCTCGGGCAGCGACACGCCGACGGCGGTTCCGGCGCCGAGCCCGGTGGCCTCGTGGGCGGGCAGGTCGGCCTTGACCTCGGTGCCGTCGGCGAGCCGTACGGTGACCCGGACGACCGCGCCCAGGAAGGCGGTGGCGACGATCCGGGCGGTGCCCTGCTCGTCGGGGCGCACCTGTACGGCCTCGGGCCGCACCAGCACGTCCACCGGGCCGGCCGGCACCTCGCCGTCGGCGGGCAGCCGCTGCCCGAGCACCTCGACCGTGCCGTCCTTCAGCTCGCCCGGGATCCGGCTCATGGTGCCGACGAACTCGGCGACGAAGGCGGTGGCGGGGCGGCCGTACAACTCGGCGGGTTCGGCGCACTGTTCGAGCCGGCCGGCGCGCATGACGGCGACCCGGTCGGCGACCGAGAGGGCCTCCTCCTGGTCGTGGGTGACGAACAGGGTGGTGATGCCGAGCTCCTGCTGGAGGCGGCGGATCTCCTCGCGCAGGGTGAGCCGCACCTTGGCGTCCAGCGCGGACAGCGGCTCGTCGAGCAGGAGCACGCGCGGGCGCAGGGCCAGGGCGCGGGCCAGCGCGATGCGCTGCTGCTGGCCGCCGGAGAGCTGGTGCGGGTAGCGCTCGCCCTTGTCGGCGAGACCGACCAGCTCCAGCAACTCGGCGGCACGGGCCCGGCGCTCGGCCGTGCGGACGCCGCGCATGCGCAGCCCGAACGCGACGTTGTCCACGGCGTTCAGATGCGGGAAGAGGCTGTACGACTGGAAGACCATGCCGGCGTCGCGGCGGTGGGCCGGGACGT
The DNA here is from genome assembly GCF_020819595.1 of Streptomyces barringtoniae. Lineage (GTDB taxonomy): Bacteria > Actinomycetota > Actinomycetes > Streptomycetales > Streptomycetaceae > Streptomyces > Streptomyces barringtoniae. Next base: position 400,738 of record NZ_JAJHNP010000004.1, on the reverse strand, counting down.
GTGTGACGTCCTCGCCGTCCACCAGGACGGCACCGGAGTCGGGGTGTTCGAAACCGGCGAGCATGCGCAGCGCGGTGGTCTTGCCGCAGCCGGAGGGGCCGAGCAGGGCCAGGAACTCCCCCGGGCGGACGGTCAGGTCGAGACCGTCGAGGGCAACGGTGGCCCCGAACTCCCGTCGCAGCGAACGGAATTCGACGGTGGCGGCCTTTTCCGCAACGGCCTTCTCGAGCGTGGTGGCGGTCATGGTGTTTGTCATCCCCGGGTGTTGGCGTTTCGGTTGCGTCCGCCGCCGGCACCGGCGAGCGCGAGGAGCAGGGCCCAGGTGACGAGCAGGCTGAGCACGGACACGGCGACGGACATCTGGGCCTGCTCGCCGCCGACGTTGTAGATCCACACGGCGAAGGGGGTGTAGCCGAGCAGATGGGAGACCGTGAACTCGCCGAGGACCAGGGCCAGGGTGAGGAAGGACGCGTTCAGCAGGGCCCCGCGCAGGTTGGGCAGGACGGCCCGGACGAGCGCCTTGGGCCAGGAGGCGCCGCAGCTGCGGGCCGCCTCGACGAGGGTCCGTACGTCGATGGCGCGCAGGCCGGCGTCCAGGGCCCGGTAGACGAACGGCAGGGCCATCACGACGTAGGCGAGGACCAGCACGACGGGGAATCGGTCGTTCTGGATCACCACGAACGTCTCGAACAGCGGGGTGCGGGAGAGATGCTCCGGGCCCCACTTGAGCACGGTGGCGATCCCGGCGACGAAGGCGATGGGCGGCACGACCAGCGGCAGCGAGCACACCACCTCCACCACCGGCCGCAGCCGGGGCGAGCCGAGCCGCAGCGCGACCACGGCGGGCACCATCAGCAGCAGCACCACCGCGATGGTGGCGACGGCCAGTTCCAGCGAGAGCAGCAGGCTGGAGAGGAAGCCGTCGGCGGACAGGATCCTGGTGTAGGCGTCGAAGGTGAGGCCCTGGCCGGGCACGTCGACCGTGAAGATCGCGGAGGCGGCGAGCGGCACCAGGAAGTACAGGGCGGCGAGGCCGAGGACGACCCACCGCCACAGGGTCAGGCGTCGAGCCATCGGGCACTCCGTCGCTGAAGGGGCAGGTACACGGCCATCACCAGGCCCGCCACCAGCACCATGTCCAGGCTGAGGGCGAGGGCGACGTTCTCCTGGCCGACCAGCACGTTGCCGGACAGGGCGTCGGCGATCTGCAGGGTGACCAGCGGGACCGCGCTGCCGACCATGGCGGCGGCGGTGGCGTAGGCGGCGAAGGCGCTGCCGAACAGCAGGACCAGGCCGCCGAGCAGCGAGGGCGCGAGCACGGGCAGGGCCACGTGCCGCCAGTACTGCACGCCGGTGGCGCCGTTGTTCAGCGCGGCCTCGCGCCACTGGGAGCGCAGGCCGTCCAGCGCCGGGGTGATGGTGAGGACCATGAGCGGGATGAGGAAGTACAGGTAGACGAGGACCAGGCCCCAGAAGCTGTAGAGGTCCCAGCCGGTGTCCTTCAGGCCCAGGTGGACGGTGAGGACGCCCGCGTTGCCGAGGGTGGCGACGAAGGCGAAGGCCAGCGGGACGCCGCCGAAGTTGGCGAGCACGCCGGAGGCGGTCAGCACGGCCTCGCGCAGCCAGCGGGAGCGGGAGGAGACCACGGCCTGGGCGAGCGGCAGCCCGAGCAGGGCGCCGAGCGCGGCGGAGATCGCGGACAGCTTGACGCTGCCGAGCAGGGCGGTGAGGTACGGACCCTGCAGCGAGGCCGTCATGTTGGCGCCGGTGTAGGTGGTGGCGCCCGTGGTGGCGTCGTCGGCCGAGAAGGCGCCGTTGACGATGGCGACGGCGGGCAGGCCGAAGGCGATGGCGACGAAGACCAGCAGCGGTACGACCGCCAGCCAGCCGGGGGCGCGGCGCCGCCGCTTCGCCGAAGCGACGGGCGCCACGTCCGCGCGCGGGAGAGCGGCGGTCATCCGGAGACGGCCTTCCCCCAGCCCTGGGCGATGACCGTCTTGGCCTTGCTCTGCTGGGTCTCGGTCGGGAAGGACGGCGTGCCGGTGACCTTCGGGAGCTTGGCGGCGGCCGTCTTGTCGAGGGTGCCGGCCTTCTCCATGGCGGTCATCTGGGCCGGGCGGGCGTAGCCCTTGAGCCACAGGTTCTGGCCCTCGGTGCTGTACAGGTACTCCTGCCACAGGCGGGCGGCCGCCGGGTGCGGGGCGTCCTTGGTGATGGCCTGGGAGTAGTACTGGGCGTACTGGCCGTCGCTCGGGATGGTGACCTTCCAGTCGAGGCCCTTGGACTTGAACTCGTCGGCGTAACCGGCGTTCAGGTAGTCCCAGTCGATCGAGATCGGCGTCTCGCCCTTCTCGACGGTGGCCGGGGTGGACTCCACCGGCGTGTAGTTGCCGTTCTTCTTCAGCTTGGCGAAGAAGTCCAGGCCGGGCTGGATGTTGTCGAAGGAGCCGCCGTTGGCCAGGGCCGCCGCGTAGACGCCGCCGAAGGCCGAGCCGGACTTGGTGGGGTTGCCGTTGAGGGCGACCTGGCCCTTGTACTCGGGCTTGAGCAGGTCCTTGAAGCTGGCCGGGCAGCTCTTCACGCGCTTGGCGTCGCAGCCGATGGAGATGTAGCCGCCGTAGTCATTGTACCAGCGGGCCTGCGGGTCCTTCTGGGCCTCGGGGATGTCGGCGTAGGTGGTGACCTTGTAGGGCGCGAGCAGGCCCTGCTGGGCGGCGCTGAGGGCGAAGGAGCTGCCGAGGTCGAGGACGTCGGGCGCGCGGTCCTGCCCCTTGCGGGTGGTGACGGCGTTGATCTCGTCCTGGCTGGAGCCGTCGGGGCTCTCGTCCTGGATCTTGATGCCGTACTTCTTCTGGAATCCGTCGATGAGGGCGCCGTAGTTGGCCCAGTCGCGGGGCACCGCGATGATGTGCAGCGTGCCCTCCTTCTTGGCCGCCTTGACCAGGGCGTCCATGCCGCCGAAGTCGGCCGCGGAGGTGGCGGTGGCGGCGCTCTTGCCGTCCTTGGTGGTGGTCGACGCCTTGTCGGGGGCGGCGCCGCAGGCGCTCAGCGCGAGCGCGGCGACGACGGCGAGGGAGCCGCCGAGGACGGCGTTTCTCGGCAGGGACACGGTCACGGTCTCTCCAGGGGGACGCATGAGGGTTGCGGAGAACTTGTCTGAACAAGTTGCGTCACAGTACGCCCGGTCACGGTGTCCTGTCTGTAAACGGGAACGAAACTTTGGACCCTGCTTGGCTGCACAATCCAGACCGTTGCAGATCACGCTCAGGTCTCGATTAGGCTGGTCACGCTGTGCACAGCGGCCTGAGCAGAGGGGAAGCATGACGGCGCGACACGAGGAGATCGCCGACGAGCTGCGGCGCGCGATCGACCGCGAGGAGTACACGGTCGGCAGCCGGCTGCCCTCGGAGTCGGAGCTCGCCGGGACATACGGCGTCTCACGCGGCACGGTCCGCCAGGCCGTCGCGGCCCTGACCGCCGAGGGCCTGATCGGCTCCCGCCAGGGCGCCCGGCGCGTCGTGCTCGCCAGCCGCCGCAGCCAGAGCTTCGAGGAACTGCGCAGCTTCGCCCAGTGGGCCCGCGCGATGGGCCGTGAGGCCACGGGCCGGGTGGTGTCCCAGGAGTACCGCACGGCGACCCACGAGGACGCCGTACGCCTCCAGCTTCCCCTCGGCACACGGGTGTTGCACGTGCTCCGGGTGCGCGGCCTGGACGGCGAGCCGGTGCTGCTGGAGCGGACGGTGTACGCCGACTGGATCTCCCCGGCGGTCGAGTCGATCGAGCCGGACTGTCCCTCGGTCACGCAGCGGCTGTACGACGACACGGGGCTCGTGTTCGCGTACGGGGAGCATGTGATCGACGCTGTCTCCGCCGGGGCGCAGGACGCCGAGTTGCTGGGGGTTCGCCGCACGAGTCCGCTGCTGCGGGTGCGGCGCGTGACGACGACGCGCGAGGGGCGGCCCGTGGAGTGGTCGGACGACCGCTACCGGTCGGACGCGGTGAGTTTCAGCGTGCGCAACTCGATCGACAACAACGCGCTGGCCCGCAAGACGGCGGAGTAGAGGCGCCCCGGAAGGGCCGCGGGGAACTGCGCGGCAGACAACGACGGTCCCGCGGCCGGCTCACCACAGCGCGCCCCGAGCCGTGATCCGCCCCTAGCCCGGCGCCCCGGAGGAGAAGCGGCGCAGCAACGGCGACAGCACCAGCACCGACTTGGTCCGCTCCACGAACGGCTCCCCGGCGATGCGCTCCAGCACTCGCTCGAAGTGCCGCATGTCGGAGGCGAAGACCTGGGCGATCGCGTCCGCGTCGCCGGTGACGGTCGACGCGGCCACGACCTCCTGATACCGCTCCAGACCCCGCTGGATGGTGTCCGGCGAGGTGTTCCGCCGGCAGTAGATCTCGATGTACCCCTCGGTCTCCCAGCCGAGCGCCGCCGGATCCACCCGCACGGTGAATCCGGTGATCGCTCCGGTGGCCCGCAGCCGGTCCACGCGCCGCTTCACCGCGGGCGCGGACAGGCCGACCATCTGCCCGATGTCCGCGTACGAGCGGCGGGCGTCCTCGGCGAGGGCGTGCACGATGCGTTCGTCGAGATCGTTCAGCACAGGGGGTGGTTCACTTCTTCGGTTCGGTCACTTCTCTGCCGTCACCGCGAGGTCGTCACCGGTCGCGAGACGGGAACGGCGGTAGCCGTATACGAAGTAGAACACGAGCCCGACGGCCATCCAGACACCGAACACGATCCAGGTGACGGTGGACAGGCTGCCCATCATCCACAGGCAGAACGCGAAGCCCAGCGCGGGCAGCACCGGCGACAGCGGGACCCGGAAGGAGCGGTGCATGGCGGGTCGGGTCCGGCGCAGCACCACGACGGCCACGTTGACCAGAGCGAAGGCGAACAGCGTGCCGATGCTGGTGGCGTCCGCGAGCTGGCCCAGCGGGATCGCGGCGGCGAGGACACCGCAGAACACCGAGACGATGACCGTGTTGGCGCGCGGGGCGCCGGTCTTCGGGTGGACCCTGGCGAAGATCTTGGGCACCAGGCCGTCGCGGGACATGGCGAACAGGATGCGGGTCTGGCCGTAGAGCACGGTCAGGACGACGCTCGCGATGGCGATGACCGCGCAGAACGCGAGCAGCGTGCCCCAGAAGCTCTGCCCGGTGACGTCCGTCATGATCTGCGCGAGCGCGGCCTCGGAGTCCTTGAACTTCCGCCACGGCCAGGCACCCACGGCCACGGCCGCGACGAGGACGTACAGCGCCGTCACGATGACCAGGGACAGCATGATCGCGCGGGGCAGGTCGCGCTGGGCGTTCTTGGCCTCCTCACCGGCGGTGGAGGCGGCGTCGAAGCCGATGTACGAGAAGAACAGCGTGGCGCCGGCCGCGCTGACGCCCGCCATGCCGAGCGGCATGAAGTGGGAGTAGTTGCCGGACTTGAAGCCCATGAAGCCGATGGCGCAGAAGAGGATCAGCGCGGCGATCTTCACGGACACCATGATGGTGTTGGCCCGCGCCGACTCCTTGGCGCCGCCGAGCAGGAACACCATGCCGAGCATGACGACGATCAGGGCGGGCAGGTTGAAGATTCCGCCCTGGCCGGGCGGAGCCGACAGGACCGTCGGGATGGTCACGCCGATGGTGCCGTCCAGCAGCTCGTTCAGGTACTCGCCCCAGCCGACGGCCACGGCGGCGACCGAGACGCCGTACTCCAGCAGCAGGCACCAGCCGCAGACCCAGGCGATCAGTTCGCCCATCGTTGCGTATGCGTACGAGTACGAGGAGCCGGAGACCGGGATGGTGCCCGCCAGCTCGGCGTAGGACAGGGCGGAGAACAGCGCGGTGAGACCGGCGATCACGAAGGACAGGGTGACCGCCGGGCCCGCCTTGGGGACGGCCTCGCCGAGGACGACGAAGATGCCGGTGCCGAGGGTGGCACCGATGCTGATCATGGTCAGCTGCCACAGGCCGAGGGAGCGCCGAAGCGAGCCTCCCTCACCCTGGCCGCCCTCCGCGACCAGGCGTTCCACTGGCTTGCGCCGCATGAGGCGCGCGGCGAGGCCCTGGGCTGCGGGGGCGGTCGCTGTGCGGTCGTGCGGGGGTGCGCCTTGGTCGAGCACGCGCTGGCTCCTTAATGCTGCCGGTCATTGCGTTCGGGGACCGGCGGAGCCCTGCGAGGGCAGGAACCCGCCGAGCGGGGTCCCCGCCACGCCACGTACAGACGAGCACCCTATGAGGCGGGCCTTCACGGGCGTAATGCAGCAACCATGCGCGTCCCCGGATGATCATTGCGTTCATCGGACCGGAATGACAAATCGTTGCGCGCGGGCTGCCGACCGTTGCGGAGCGAGTCTCATGTGCGCCTTCGCCCCCACAAGTGAGTACCGGCCTTCCGGCCCCGTGGAGCCGAAGCCTCCGGATACGCAGACGGCCCCCGTCCCTCCCTGACACGGGAAGGACGGGGGCCGTCGCGGCGTGTTCCGCCGGTCAGTTCCAGCTGGCGTGCAGCGGCTTGCCCTCGGCGTAGCCCGCGGCGCTCTGGATGCCGACGATGGCCTTCTCGGCGAACTCCTCCAGGGAGGCGGCACCGGCGTAGGTGCACGAGGAGCGGACGCCCGCGATGATCGAGTCGATCAGGTCCTCGACGCCCGGGCGGGCCGGGTCGAGGAACATGCGCGAGGTGGAGATGCCCTCCTCGAACAGCGCCTTGCGGGCACGGTCGTACGCCGACTCCTCCGAGGTGCGGTTGCGCACCGCGCGCGCGGAGGCCATGCCGAAGGACTCCTTGTAGGCGCGCCCGTCGGCGTCGTGCTGGAGGTCGCCCGGCGACTCGTAGGTACCCGCGAACCACGAGCCGACCATCACGTTGGACGCACCGGCCGCCAGGGCCATCGCCACGTCGCGCGGGTGGCGGACACCGCCGTCGGCCCACACGTGCTTGCCGTACTTCTTCGCCTCGGCGGCGCACTCCAGCACCGCGGAGAACTGCGGCCGGCCCACGCCGGTCATCATCCGGGTGGTGCACATGGCGCCGGGGCCCACACCGACCTTGATGATGTCCGCGCCGGCGTCGATCAGGTCCTTCACGCCCTCGGCGGAGACGATGTTGCCCGCGACGATCGGCACCTGCGGGTCGAGGGCCCGCACCAGCTTGATGGCGCTGATCATCGACTCCTGGTGGCCGTGCGCGGTGTCGATGACGAGCGTGTCCACGCCGGCGTCGAGCAGCTGCTTGGCCTTGCCCGCCACATCGCCGTTGATGCCGACGGCGGCGGCGATGCGCAGCTTGCCGTGCGCGTCGACGGCCGGCGTGTACAGCGTGGCGCGCAGGGCGCCCTTGCGGGTCAGGATGCCGGCCAGCTTGCCGTCCTTGTCGACGGCCGGGGCGTAGCGGCGGTTGGCCGCGTCCAGCCGGTTGAACGCCTCGCGGGGGTCGATGTCCGCGTCCAGGAGCAGCAGGTCCTTGGACATGACCACTTCGAGCTGGGTGAAGCGGTCGACGCCGGTGAGGTCCGCGTCGGTGACGACACCGACGGGCCGCTGGTCCTCGTCCACGACCACACCGGCGTTGTGGGCGCGCTTGGGCAGCAGCGCCAGTGCGTCGGCGACGGTCTGGTGCGGGGCCAGCACGATCGGCGTGTCGAGCACCAGGTGGCGGCTCTTCACCCAGGAGACGACGTCGGTGACGACGTCGATCGGGATGTCCTGCGGGATGACCACCAGACCGCCGCGGCGGGCCATCGTCTCGGCCATGCGGCGGCCGGCGATGGCGGTCATGTTGGCCACGACGAGCGGGATGGTGGTGCCCGTGCCGTCCGGCGAGGCGAGGTCCACGCCCTGACGCGAGCCCACCGCGGAGCGGCTCGGCACCATGAACACGTCGTCGTACGTCAGGTCGTACGCGGGCTGGATGTCATTGAGGAAACGCACGTGCTGCACATCCCAGTCGATCAGAGGTGACCCCCCGACGGGTGCGCCAGGGGGAAAGAGCACGTACTTCATTGTCCCATGTCGGCGCCGCAATCACGCCCCCACGGAACATCCAGGGTGGGCGCCGATCACCTAGGAGGATCCTCCAAGGGCGAGGGCGACGGACAGGGCGGGCGTGTGGTCCGCGGCCTCGGCGAACACCTCCTGCGCGATCCGCCACTCGTCCGGCCGGGCCTCGGCGTACGGCCGCCAGTTCCGCACGACGATCAGCAGTCCCCGCTCGACCGCCTCCTCGGGCCACACGGTGTGGTCACCGAGGGAGTCGGCCAGGGCGTCCCAGTTGCGGCCGAACCAGCCGGGCAGCGCGAGGGCGCGTGCGGCACGGTCCATGAGGCCGGCCTTGTCGGCGACACCGCCGAGGTCCAGCGTCACCACGACTTCCGTCATCTCAGCACCGCCCGGAACGAGTTGTAGTGATCATCGGTGTAGTAGATCTCCCCGCCCCGACCCGTGACGATGCGCCGGGCCCCGCGATCCTGCGAGCCGGGCGTCCTGACCGTGTACTCGTGGTAGTAGCCGCGCTGCTGCCTCGGCAGATGCCCCTCGAAGTTCCCGAACACGACGCCGTCCCTGGCGTACGGGAACGGCCCGCCCTTGTCGATCAGCGCGAGCGTCCTGCGCGCCTCGGCCGGCAGCTGGGCCGCCGCGACCGTGCCCATGCCGTGCGCCCACGCCGGCACGGACACGCTCCCGCCGGACGCCCGCACACCCGAACCCACCCCGGCACCGGAACCGGGATGCGAGCTCGCCCCGGACGAGCATCCCGCCAGCAGAACGGACACGAGGAAGGCCAGCAGCCCCAGCAGCAGGCGGGCCGGTGCCCGGGTCCGTCCGCCCACCGACGTGCGGGCCCTTCCGCCGGCCGACGTCCAGCACCGCCCGCGGGCCCACGTGGGGGAACGTCGCGGCGTGGAGGACGGCGCCGCGGCCCGACCGAACGTGGGGGGCGGCGTCGAGGACACCCCGGGCGTGGGGGGCGGCGTCGAGAATTCCCTCGCCGCGTGGGGAGGCGTCGCGGGCCGCCGAGGCGTGCGGGGCGGCATCGGGAACGCCCCGGCCGTGCGGGGGGACGCCGCGGGCCGTCCGGAGCTGCCGCGCCGCGTCAAGAGCGCCCCGGCCGTGTGGACCGGCGCGGTGGATCGTCCGGGCGTGCCGCCGAGTGCCGTCACGGGCCCTCCGGCCGCCTGGGGCGCCGTCGACGACCGTGCAGACGCGCGTGGCGGGGTTCCAGCCCTGCGGGACAACGCCACGGGCCCTCCCAGCGTGCGGGGCGGCGCCGATGACCGGCCACGCGTGCGACGCGGCCGCCCGGACTCTCCAGCCGTGCGGGGCGGCATCGGGGACCGTCCGGGCACGTGGGGTGGCGCCCACGGCCCTCCCGTCGACCGGGGCTGTGTCAGGGGGCCTCTGGGCATGTGGGGGACGAACCGCGGCAACATGCCGTTGATGCTGCCACGGCCGTCCCGCTCCCAGGCTGACGCGACCCGCCAGGGACGCGACACACCACGCCACGCCATGAGCAGCCGGTCCTCGCTCACTCCCGCGCGACGGGCGGGCCGGCCGGCGGCCGGGGATACGCTGACCGGCACCGGCCGCCGGGTCGGCCTCCACGGGCCCGGGGCCTCTGGGCATGTGAGGGACGAACCGCGGCAACATGCCGTTGATGCTGCCACGGCCGTCCCGCTCCCAGGCTGACGCGACCCGCCAGGGACGCGACACACCACGCCACGCCATGAGCAGCCGGTCCTCGCTCACTCCCGCGCGACGGGCGGGCCAGCCGGCGGCCGGGGATACGCTGACCGGCACCGGCCGCCGGGCCGGCCTCCACGGGCCACGACCCGCGCGCCCCGCCCACGGAACACCATGAGAGCCGACGCACGCAGTCTCCCCGGCTCCCCGTGTGACCGCCCTCTGGCTCTCGCGAACTCCCGCGCCCCCGGCGGAGCCTTCAGTGCCCGTCGGGGTCCGTGCGGCCGAGCGTCGGCTTCGGCGTGGGCCCGGCCGTCATCAGGTAGTCCGCGGCGGACGTGTCCGTGACCAGGCTCGTAACCAGCCCCGACCGCAGCACCGCGTCGATCGCGGCCGCCTTGCGCTGACCGCCGGCGATCGCCACGACCTCCGGGATACGGCGCAGCTGGTCGGCCTTGACCGTGATGCACCGCTCCCCCAGGTCCCGCCCGATCCGGCGCCCCTCGGCGTCGAAGAGGTGCGCGGCCATCTCGGCGGCGACGCCGAGCGAGGCGTAGTGCGCGCGCTCCTCGTCGCTGAGCATGTCGTGCACGGTCGAGATGCCCGGCTCCCACGAGCCGATGGAGACGCACGCGACCGTGACCTTGTCGAAGTACTCGAAGGCCCGGGCGATCCCCGTCTGGTTGCGCAGCGCGGCCGCGGTGGCCGCGTCCGGCAGCAGCATCGGCGCGTAGATGGGGTGGGCGTCGCCGCCCGACACCTGGGCGGCGCGCCGCACGGCCTCGACCGAGCCGCGCTCCGAGGTACCGGCGTCGTACACGCCCGTCAGCTGCACCACCGTGCACGGCGGCAGCCGGTCGAGCGCGGCCGCCATGTGGATCGTGGACCGGCCCCAGGCCAGCCCGAGCACGTCCCCCTCGTTGACGAGCTCGCCGAGCAGGTCGGCGGCCACCTCACCGAGGTTCTCGGGGTCGGGGGTCTCCTCGGCCTCGGCCGGGGACTCGACCACGACTGCGTGCCGCAGGCCGTAGCGGGCGCGGAGCGCGTCGGAGCGCTCGGCGTCCAGCTCGGCCGGGACACGGATCTCGATGCGTACGAGATCCCGTTCGAGAGCCGTCTCCAGGACCCTGGCCACCTTGAAGCGGCTGACGCCGAACTCCTCCGCGATCTGGATCTTGGATTTGCCCTCGAGGTAGAAGCGGCGGGCCATGGCCGCCGCCTGCACCAGCTCAGCGGGTCCCATCCGCATGGCTGACCGGCCCGCCGACATACCCGACACGGCGATCTCCTCACTGCTGTTCACACTCTGGATTCGCCGTTCATCCTTGCAGATTCGGCGCGGCGGATCCGCCCTGAAGGGCGCCGTTCACTTAACCGTTCACGTTCCTGTGGCTCAGTGGTCGCATGCCCAGGACGCCTTGGCGGCGGCCGACTCGGCCTGCGCGCGCAGGGCACGGACCGCCTCCTCGGGGTCCTTCGCCCCGTACACGGCCGAGCCTGCCACGAACACGTCCGCTCCCGCGTCCGCGCACCGCTCGATCGTCGAGGCCGAGACGCCGCCGTCCACCTGGAGCCACAGCTGCAGGCCGTGCTTGCCGATCAGCTCACGGGTGCGGCGGATCTTCGGCAGCATGATGTCGAGGAACGCCTGGCCGCCGAAGCCGGGCTCGACCGTCATGATCAGGAGCATGTCGAGCTCGGGGAGAAGGTCCTCGAACGGCTCGATCGGCGTCGCGGGCTTCAGGGCCATGGAGGCGCGGGCCCCCTTGGCACGGATCTCCCGGGCGAGCCGCACCGGGGCCGCGGCCGCCTCCACGTGGAACGTGACGGAGGAGGCCCCCGCCTCGACGTACTGGGGCGCCCAGCGGTCGGGGTCCTCGATCATCAGATGGCAGTCCAGCGGGGTGTCCGTGGCACGCGCCAGGGACTCCACGACCGGCACGCCGAGCGTGAGGTTCGGGACGAAGTGGTTGTCCATGACGTCGACGTGGAGCCAGTCGGCGCCCTGGACCGCCTTGGCCTCCTCCGCGAGGCGGGCGAAGTCGGCGGACAGGATGCTGGGGTTGATCTGCACGGCCATGCCCCAAGCCTCCCATGCCGCTGCGCTTGGCTGTAACGGCGGTCCATTGCGGTTGTGGTTTGTCCGCGGGTCGGCGGGGGTTGCTCGCGCCCCGCGGCGGAGCCGCACCTCGATACGGCCCCCGCCCCGGCGGCGGTCAGGCGGTTCTGCGGATCAAGGCCAGGTACATCGCGTCCGTGCCGTGCAGGTGGGGCCAGAGCTGTACGTCGGGGCCGTCGCCCAGCGCGGGTACACCGGGCAGCAGCGGACGGGCGTCGAACAGTTCCGCCTCCGGGTGCTGCTTGAGGACGTCGGCGACGACCGCGCGGGTCTCGGCAAGGTGCGGCGAGCAGGTCGCGTAGCCGACGACACCGCCGACCCGCACCGAGTCGAGCGCGGTGCGCAGCAGGGCGCGCTGGAGGGGCGCGAAGTTGTCCAGGTCCTCCGGACGCCGCCGCCAGCGGGCCTCGGGACGCCGGCGCAGCGCGCCGAGCCCGGTGCACGGCACGTCCATCAGCACGCGGTCGAAGGTGCCGGGACGCCACGGCGGCCGGGTGCCGTCGGCGGCGATCACCTGGTACGGCCCCGGGTTGCCGGCCAGCGCCTTGGCGACGAGACCCGCCCGGTGCGGCTGCTTCTCGGAGGCGAGGAGCGTGGCCCCGCGCCCGGCGGCGAGCGCGGCCAGCAGTGCGGCCTTGCCGCCGGGCCCGGCGCAGCCGTCCAGCCACTTGCTGTCGGAGCCTTCGAGGGGCGCGTTGGCGAGCGCGAGGGCGACCAGCTGGCTGCCCTCGTCCTGCACTCCGGCCCGCCCCTCGTGCACGGCCTGCACGGCGCCCGGCTCCCCGCCCTCGGCGAGCCGCACGGCGTACGGGGACCAGCGTCCCGCTACGGCGGCGTCCTCGCGCAGCAGCTCCTCGGTGGTGGCCCGCCCCGGGCGCGCGACCAGGGTCACCTCGGGCCGGTCGTTGTCGGCCTCCAGCAGGTCCTCGATACCGGCACGCCCGCCGCCGAGGGAGTCCCAGAGCGCGGAGACGATCCACCGGGGATGCGAGTGCACGACGGCGAGGTGATCCTCCGGGTCCTCGTCGTACGGCGGCGCGACCTTCTCCAGCCACCCGTGGAGGTCGTCCTGGGCCACCTTCCGCAGCACGGCGTTGACGAACTTGGCGCGCCCGTCGCCGAGCACGACCCGCGCGAGCTCCACGGAGGAGGAGACGGCGGCGTGCGTCGGGATCCGCGTCCCGAGCAGCTGGTGCACACCGAGGCTGAGCACGTCGAGCACCGGCGGGTCGACCTCGCGCAGCGGCCGGTCGACACAGGCGGCGATCACCGCGTCGTACGTCCCCTGCCGGCGCAGCGTGCCGTAGACCAGCTCGGTGGCGAGGGCGGCGTCCCGCGCGTCGAAGTCGCCCTGCCCGCGCGCCTTGCGGAGCAGCGGAGGCAGCACGAGGTTGGCGTACGCGTCCCGCTCGTCGACCGCGCGCAGGGCCTCGAAGGCCAGCATGCGGACGGGGTCCTTCTGCGGACGGCGGTAGGGCTTGGCGGGCCTGCGCGGCCGCCGGGACTGCTCGCTCACGAAAAAGGTGCTCCGGATGTGAAGAAGGGGTGCCGTGTCCAGCGTACGTCGACGGACCGTCACCCCCGCCGCCCGGGGCGTCAGCCGCCCAGCGTCTCGCCCTCGGCGATGCGCACACCGCGCGCCCAGTCGGCCGCCCGCATCGGCTTCTTGCCCTGCGCCTGCACCCAGAGCAGCTCGACGGCGTACGAACCGGTGCCCACGTGCACGCTGTTCTTTCCGACGGCCATCCGCCCCGGCGCGAGGTCGGTGCGCTGGGGCACGGGGGTGACCTGGATGAGCTTGAGCCGCTCGCCGCGGAAGACGGTCCAGGCGCCGGGCGCCGGGGTGCAGCCGCGCACGACCCGGTCGACGCGCAGCGCGGGCGTCGTCCAGTCGACCCTGGCGTCCTCGACGGTGATCTTCGGCGCGAGGGTGACGCCCTCGGCCGGCTGCGGTACGGCCTTCAGGCTGCCGTCCTCGATGCCGTCCATGGTCGCGGCGAGCAGCCCCGCGCCCGCGAAGGCGAGACGGGTGAGCAGGTCACCGCTGGTGTCCGCGGGCCGGATCTCCTCGGTCACGGTGCCGTAGACGGGCCCGGAGTCGAGTCCCTCCTCGATGAGGAACGTCGACGCGCCGGTGATCTCGTCGCCCGCCATGATGGAGTGCTGCACGGGAGCGGCTCCGCGCCAGGCGGGCAGCAGCGAGAAGTGCAGGTTGACCCAGCCGTGGGCGGGGATGTCGAGGGCCACGCGGGGCAGCAGGGCGCCGTAGGCGACGACGGGACAGCAGTCCGGCGCGATCTCCGTCAGCCGCTCCAGGAACTCCGGGTCCCGCGGCCTGACCGGCTTCAGCACCTCGATCCCGGCCTCCTCCGCCCGCTCGGCCACGGGCGACGCGACCAGCCTGCGCCCACGCCCGGCCGGCGCGTCGGGCCGGGTGACGACGGCGGCCACCTCGTGCCGCCCGGAGGCGATCAGAGCGTCCAGAGCGGGAACGGCGACCTCGGGGGTACCGGCGAAGACGAGCTTCATGGGCGGGATCGGGCCTCTCGGGCGGGGGTGGGACGGGCAGCACACCAGTCTATGACCAAGGAACCAGGCACAAGCCATGCCCACGGACCCGGCGAGCAACCCCCGCAGGTCGTCCAGCCTCTCGACCGACTGGAAACGGGCGGTGCGCGGGCGGGAGAACAAAAAACCCGAACCACCCACGGCGCACGCCCGGACCACCGGCGTACGCATATGCCCGTACGCCCCCACCCCGTGACCAGCGGAGCGCACACGCGTTGGTCAAGAAAGAGTTGACCACATAGGGCCGCCATAGCGGCCCAATTCCTTTCAACGCCGGTTCGAGAGGCTTGTTCATGGCCGACCACGCAACCCACGACGCCCAGGCCCGGGCCAGCCTGCACTTGCTGGTGCGGGACATCGAGCGAGTCCGCCGGCAGGTGGACGCACTGCGCACGCTCACCGCCCAGCTGGGCAACGTCTACCGCCCGCGCCGCTCCGGCCCCTCCACGGGCTTCGTCGTCTACGGACGCGCCCCCGCCCCGACGGTGCGCCTTGCCCAGGAACTCCGGGACAGTGTCGAAACCCTGGTCACCGCCGCCGTGGACTTCGACCGCTCACTCGGCTTCTCGTGGGACGCGGTGGGCTCGGCGCTCGGCGTGACCAAACAGGCCGTGCACCGCCGTTACGGAGCCCGCCGCGCCGCGGCCCAGGCGGCCGCCGAGGCCGAGCGGGCCACGGAGCCGTCCGGCACCCGCGCGCTCAGTGCGAACACCGCCCTGCCCACGGTTCCGACGGTCCCCGCGGCCCGTTCGATGCCCACACAGCCGACCGCGGGCAGCCCGGCCCTGCGCGACCGCGACGACGCCCGCCCGACGGCCTTCCCCGCCCCGCGCAACGGCTGAACAACACCTGAGCAGCGGCTGACGACCCCCCTGCCCTCCCGGCCCCATCCGGGAGGGCATCCACGGGCCCGCACCCGTCCGAACAGTTCGACACCACCGACCCCACCGGCCCCACCAGACGGCCACCGACGGCGAGCAACCGCCACACGTCGTCCGGCCTCTCGACCGACCGGAGACGGGCGGACCGCCACCCGGAACACCGGACACCGCCGCCGTCACCCGATGTCCGGCGGATCGATCCGCACCCGCACCGCCGCCTCCCCGCTCCCCCGTGCCATACGAGCAGCCTGGGCGGTCTTCAGCGCGGCAGCCAGCGCGGCCCCGCTCCCCGGCGGCACCCGGACCAGCGCCCGGTCCCAGTGCTCACCCGGCGGCGGCGCTCCGGGCCTGCGGGGCCGGCCGGGCGGCGCCGGCGGCATCGGCACCGGCCCCAGCACCTCCGCGTCCGGCGGCAGTTCGACCGAGGCCAGGAACTCGGCGACGGCCGTGGGCGTCCCGGACACGGCCGCCATCCGCGACACCGGCGGGAAGCCCAGCTCGGCCCGCTCGCCCAGTTCCCGCACCGCGTGCCCGACGGGATCCCAGCGCACCAGGGCCTGCACCGGCCGCAGGGTCGGCTCGGCCACCACGACCACCGCGCCCCCTTCGCTCTGCGGCCGTACCAGCGCGCTCGCCGCGATCCACCGGCGCAGCGCGTCCTCGCCGGCCCGCAGGTCGGGGCGTACGAGCATGGCCCAGCCGTCCAGCAGGAGGGCCGCCGCGTAGCCGCCCTCGGCGACCGGTTCGGCTCCCGGTGTGCTCACTACGAGCGCGGGCGTGCCCGGCACCGTGTCCAGCACGTGTTCCCGCCCCGAGGTGCGCACCGGGACGGCGGGAAAGGCGCGCCCCAGTTCCTCGGCCGTCCGCCGGGCACCCACGACCTGGGCGCGCAGCCGGAAACCGCCGCACTCCGGGCAGTGCCAGGCGCTCTCCTCGCGCCCGCACCAGCCGCACCGCAGGACCGCGGCGTCCTGTCCCTGGAGCGGCCCGGAGCAGTGCCGGCACCGGGCGGGCGCCCGGCACTGCGCACAGGCCATGCTGGGCGCGTAGCCGCGCCGCGGCACCTGCACGAGCACCGGCCCGTGCCGCAGCCCGTCGCGGGCCGCCTGCCAGGCGAGCGTCGGCAGCCGGGCGGCGCGGGCGGCCTCGTCGCGGGCGAGGTCGCCGTCCCCGACCGTCCGGACCAGGGGGACGGCTCGGCGCACCTGCTCCCGCCCGGCGACCAGCGGCCGGGCCCAGCCGTTCTCCACGAGCTGGGCGGCCTCCACGGTGCAGCTCCAACTCCCCAGCAGGAACGCGCACTTGTCCAGGGCGGCCCGCAACAACAGCACATCCCGCGCGTGCGGCTGCGGGGCGTGCTGCTCGCTGTGGCTGTCGTCGCCGTCGTCCCAGACGGCGACGAGCCCCAGGTCCCGGACGGGCGCGAACATGGCGGCCCGGGTCCCCACCACGGCCCGCACGGACCCCCGGCGCACCGCGAGCCACTGCGCGTACCGCTTCTCGGGCCCCGCCTCGGCCGTGAGCAGCGCGTGCCGGCCCGTGCCGAGCAGCGCGGTGAGCGCGGCGTCGACCCGCGCGGCGGCCCGCCCGTCCGGTACGACGACGAGGGCGCCGCGGCCGGAGGCGAGCGTGGCGGCGACGGCACGGGCCAGTTCCTCGCTCCACAGCGGGCCCGGGAGCGCGTTCCAGACGGCTCTGGGGGACCCGCCGGAGGCCAGGGCCTGGAGGAATGCGCCCCCGTGCTCGTACCGGCCCCAGGAGGCCGTCTCCGGCGCTGTAGGCGGGGGCAGGGGCTCGGGGGAGGGTCGCTGCTCCGCCCGGGCGCTGCGCGGCGGCACGGCCAGCTGGAGCACGTCGGCGAGGCTTCCGGCGTACCGGTCGGCCACGGCCCGCGCGAGGCTCAGCAGCTCCTCGCTCAGCACCGGTTCCGGCGACACGACCTGGGCGAGGGCGGCCAGCGGCCCGGCGTAGTCGGACTCGTCCCGCCGCTCGACGAGGAACCCGTCGATGAGTCCGCCGCCCTCCCGGCGGCCTTCCCGCACGCGGCCCCGCCCGGCCCCGAACCGCACCCGGACGCGCACTCCGGGCTGCGCCTGCTCGTCCAGGTCCGCGGGCACGGCGTAGTCGAAGTACCGGTCGAGATGCAGCACGCCCTTGTCGACCAGCACGCGGGCGACGGGCAGCTGCGGGGCGAGTGCGGCTCCCCGCCAGGTCCGCGGCTTGGCCCGCGGCACCTTCGCCTTGCGCACGCTCTCCCGGATGAGCGCGAGCTGCTCCGGCGGCGCCCCTTCGGCCCCGCCGTCCCCTTCTGCCCGGGGCGTCCCGTTCTCGCTGCTCACGCTTGCATTCTTACCAAACGGCACTGACAACCGACGTCCGCCCGAGATCCGGATCGGCAGCGGTACGGATTCGGCTTCACCGCACGCCCCGGAAGGCGCGCTCCACGAAGTATCCGCGACCTTCGCACCGGGCGGTGTCGACGGCGACAGAGTAGATACCGCCCGGCCGGGCCCGCCAGTCAATTCGGGTGCCGGGAGGTACGGCACGGTGGTCGGACTCGACGGGGAGCCCGCCCGGCACGGGCCAGGGGGAAGTGGTCGTCTCCCTCAGGGCCCTCCCCTTCGCCCTCCCCACCCCTTCCCTTCGACGCTTCGTGCGCGCCGAGGCCCGGCTCCCGAAGAAGGGGAACCGGGCCTCGGTGAGAACAGCGGTCGGGGCTTACAGGCCCACGGCGGCGCGCAGGGCGTCCACGCGGTCCGTGCGCTCCCAGGTGAAGTCGGGCAGCTCGCGGCCGAAGTGGCCGTAGGCCGCCGTCTGGGCGTAGATCGGGCGGAGCAGGTCGAGGTCCCGGATGATCGCGGCCGGGCGGAGGTCGAAGACCTGGTCGATCGCCTTCTCGATCTTCTCGGTCTCGACCTTGTTGGTGCCGAAGGTCTCCACGAACAGACCGACCGGCTCGGCCTTGCCGATCGCGTAGGCGACCTGGACCTCGCAGCGGGAGGCCAGGCCCGCCGCCACGACGTTCTTGGCGACCCAGCGCATCGCGTACGCGGCCGAGCGGTCCACCTTGGACGGGTCCTTGCCGGAGAACGCGCCGCCGCCGTGGCGGGCCATGCCGCCGTAGGTGTCGATGATGATCTTGCGGCCGGTCAGGCCGGCGTCGCCCATCGGGCCGCCGATCTCGAAGCGGCCGGTCGGGTTGACCAGCAGGCGGTAGCCGTCGGTCTCCAGCTTGATGCCCTCGTCCAGCAGCGCCTTCAGCTCCGGCTCCACGACGAACTCGCGGATGTCGGGCGCCAGCAGCGACTCCAGGTCGATGTCGGAGGCGTGCTGCGAGGAGACGACCACCGTGTCGAGGCGGACGGCCTTGTCGCCGTCGTACTCGATGGTGACCTGCGTCTTGCCGTCCGGGCGCAGGTAGGGGATGGTGCCGTTCTTGCGCACCTCGGACAGGCGCTTCGACAGGCGGTGCGCCAGGAAGATCGGCAGCGGCATGAGGGTCGGCGTCTCGTCGGACGCGTAGCCGAACATCAGGCCCTGGTCACCGGCGCCCTGCTTGTCCAGCTCGTCGTCGTCGCCCTCGACCCGGGTCTCGTACGCCGCGTCCACGCCCTGCGCGATGTCCGGGGACTGCGCGCCGATCGAAACCGACACGCCGCAGGAGGCGCCGTCGAAGCCCTTCTTGGAGGAGTCGTAGCCGATCTCGAGGATCTTGTTGCGGACCAGGGTCGCGATGTCCGCGTAGGCCTTGGTCGTCACCTCGCCGGCCACGTGCACCAGGCCGGTGGTGATCAGCGTCTCGACGGCGACCCGGGAGGTCGGGTCCTCGCGCAGAAGCGCGTCGAGAATGGTGTCGCTGATCTGGTCAGCGATCTTGTCGGGGTGACCCTCGGTCACGGACTCCGAGGTGAACAGGCGACGGGACACAACGCTCCCTGTGGTTGCAGCGGCTGCTGGCTGATCATTTGCGGCGACGCGCGGGGCTGCGCCCGGCGTCGACCGTGAACAGTTTATCGGTCGCACTCCTCCGATGGGGCACGTGTCTCGCCTCTCGGGAGCGCTGTGACCTGCGGCACGGGCATTCTGCACAATGCCGGGCGGCCTTGGCCAGGGACGCCACACCCGATTTCGGTGTGGCGTGAACCCGCCGTCGAGCCCGCCTGGACGTCAGCTCAAGCGCTGTGCGACGAGGTCCCAGACGGTGTCGGCCAGGGCTTCCTTGGGGCCGTACGGCACGGGGGTCTCGCTGCCGTCGGCACCCAGCACCACGGCCTCGTTCTCCTCGGAACCGAAGGTCTTGCGCTCCCCCACCTCGTTGACCACGAGCAGGTCACAGCCCTTGCGAGCGAGCTTGGTGCGGCCGTTGGCAAGGACGTCGTCGGTCTCGGCGGCGAAGCCGACGATCACCTGGCCGGGGCGGGCGCGCTCGGCCGAGATCTCCGCGAGGACGTCCGGATTGCGCACCAGGACGATCGGGTCGGGGTCCTGGCCGTCCTTCTTCTTGATCTTGCCGGTGGCGTAGGCCGCGGGGCGGAAGTCGGCGACGGCGGCGGCCATGACGACGGCGTCGGCGTCCGCCGCCGCCTTCAGGACGGCCTCGCGCAGCTGGACGGCGGTGCCGACCGGCACGACGTCCACGCCCGCCGGGTCGGGCAGGCCGGTGTTGGCCGCGATCAGCGTGACCCGGGCGCCGCGGGCGGCGGCGGTGCGGGCGAGGGCGTAGCCCTGCTTGCCGGAGGAGCGGTTGCCGAGGAAGCGGACCGGGTCGAGGGGCTCGCGGGTGCCGCCGGCGGAGACGACGACGTGCCGCCCCGCGAGGTCGGGCTCGGTGGTGCCGCGGGCCAGCACGCGGCGGCAGACCTCGAAGATCTCCGCCGGGTCGGGCAGCCGGCCCTTGCCGGTGTCGACGCCGGTGAGCCGGCCGACCGCGGGCTCGACGACGACGGCGCCGCGGCGGCGAAGCGTGGCCACGTTCTCCTGGGTGGCCGGGTGCTCCCACATCTCGGTGTGCATGGCGGGCGCGAAGACGACCGGGCAGCGGGCGGTGAGGAGGGTGTTGGTCAGCAGGTCGTCGGCGAGGCCGTGGGCGGCCTTGGCGAGCATGTCGGCCGTCGCGGGAGCCACCACGACGAGGTCGGCGTGCTGGCCGATGCGAACGTGCGGGACCTCGTGGACGTCGTCCCAGACCTCCGTCGAGACGGGGTTGCCGGACAGGGCGGACCAGGTGGCGGCGCCGACGAAGTGCAGCGTGGAGGCGGTGGGCACCACGCGGACGTCGTGGCCCGACTCCGTGAACCTTCTCAGCAGCTCACAGGCCTTGTAGGCGGCGATGCCGCCGCTGACGCCCAGAACGACCCTCGGCTTGTCCACCGGGACTCCCATTCGTTGAACCTACGCCTCCATGACACACCACAGGCCCGGCAGTCGCGCCGCCGGGCCTGTCATGCGAAAACGAACGGTTACTGCGCGGGACCCTCGATGGCCTCCGACGTCAGCAGACCCGCGTTGATCTCACGCAGGGCGATCGAGAGCGGCTTCTCGTGGACGTGGGTGTCGACGAGCGGACCGACGTACTCGAGGAGGCCCTCGCCGAGCTGCGAGTAGTACGCGTTGATCTGGCGGGCACGCTTGGCCGCGTAGATCACGAGGCTGTACTTCGAGTCGGTGGCCTCGAGAAGCTCGTCGATCGGCGGGTTGATGATGCCCTCGGGCGCGGTGATGGAAGAGGACACGCTCTACCTTCCGATGGGTGGGAAAAGATCATTTGTGATCACACACTCGTGATCACACAACATCCATCAAGGCTAGCAGCTCGCGCGCCACGTCCTCGACGGAGGTGTTGACCAAGGTCGTGTCGAACTCCGGCTCGGCCGCCAGCTCGGTCCTGGCCGCCTCCAGGCGGCGCTCGATGACCTCGGGCGGCTCGGTGCCCCGGCCGGTCAGCCTGCGCACCAGCTCCTCCCAGGAGGGGGGAGCCAGGAACACCAGACGGGCGTCGGACATCGACTCCCGCACCTGCCTGGCACCCTGGAGATCGATCTCCAGCAGGACCGGCTCGCCCTTCTCCAGCCGCTCCAGCACGGCCGCGCGGGGCGTGCCGTAGCGGTTGCCGGCGAACTCGGCCCACTCCAGCAGCTCGCCGTTGGCGATCAGCTTGTCCATCTCCTCGTCGGTGACGAAGAAGTAGTGGACTCCGTGCTTCTCGCCGGGGCGCGGCCTGCGGGTGGTGGCCGACACCGAGAGCCAGACCTCGGGGTGTTCCTTGCGCATATGGGCGACGACCGTGCTCTTGCCGACCCCCGAGGGGCCGGAGAGCACGGTCAGCCGCGGACGTTCACTCATGCAGCGATTATTCCAGCAATCCCGGAGTGCCCGGGACTCCGGTCCGGCGGGGCCCGGACTCAGGAGCCGGTACTGCCGAACTCACGCTCCAGGGAAGCGATCTGGTTGGAACCGAGACCGCGCACTCGGCGGCTCTCGGAGATGCCCAGACGCTCCATGATCTGCTTGGCGCGGACCTTGCCCACGCCCGGCAGCGACTCGAGCAGTGCGGAGACCTTCATCTTGCCGATGACGTCGTTCTCCTGGCCCTGCTTGATGACCTCGTGCAGGGAGGCGCCGGAGTGCTTGAGTCGATTCTTGACCTCGGCCCGCTCCCGGCGAGCCGCGGCGGCCTTTTCGAGCGCGGCTGCGCGCTGTTCGGGGGTAAGGGGCGGAAGAGCCACGCCTACGTCACCTCGGATGTCGAACTGTCGGATACGGACCGGTGAGGAACCTAGTCGCCCCACACCTGGGGAGCTACGAGCAACACGCTTTGCCCGTTCACTCTGCTCGGAGACTAGCGGTCAAGTCCGCCAGAGTCAGCGAGAACAGCGGAAAAGTCCTGGTCAGCCTCCGCCAGGTCGGACATTTCAGACATAATGCCCCCGATTTGAGGATGTATTCACACTCAAGTCGCCGCGACGCCGCTCTCCGAAGCCCCTTCGGAGGTCTCAGGCACCCGCCACGGCGTCCTGGATCTCCTGCGCGAAGCGCTCCGCGGACGCCCGCAGGGCCCCCACCTCGGGACCGTGCCGCAGCACACCCCGGCTGACGTTCGGCACGACGTTGCGCAGTGCCCGTCCGAACACCTTCGGAAGGTCGGCCGGCGTCGCACCCTGCGCGCCGACCCCGGGCGCGAGGAGCGGGCCGTTGATCGCGAGGTCGTACGACGACAGGTCGCCGACCGTGGCACCGACGACGGCGCCGAAGGAGCCCAGCGGCTCCTCCCCCGCGTTCTCGGCGGCCAGGTGGGCCAGCATGGTCGCGCCCACGCTGCGGCCGTCGGCGCGGACCGCGTGCTGGACCTCGGGGCCCTCCGGGTTGGAGGTCAGCGCCAGCACGAACAGGCCGGCACCGCTCTCCCGGGCCAGCGCGACGGCCGGGCTGAGCGAGCCGTAGCCGAGGTACGGCGAGACGGTCAGGGCGTCGCAGAACAGCGGGGCGTCCTTGTGCAGGTAGGCCTCGGCGTACCCGGCCATGGTGGAGCCGATGTCGCCGCGCTTGGCGTCCATCACGACGAGGGTGCCGGCCGCGCGGGCCTCCTGGACGACCTTCTCCAGCACGGCGACACCACGGGAGCCGAAGCGCTCGAAGAAGGCGCTCTGCGGCTTCATCACCGCGACCCGGTCGGCCACCGCCTCGACGACCGTGCGGCTGAACCGCTCCAGACCGGCCACGTCGTCGTTCAGGCCCCACTCGGCGAGCAGGGAGGCGTGCGGGTCGATGCCGACGCACAGCGGGCCGCGCTCGTCCATGGCGCGACGCAGCCGGGCACCGAAGGGCTCGTACGAGGTCATGCGGGCTTCCTCACGTCGGCGCCGACCGCGTCGGCGAGGGTGGCGTACGGGCTGGTGCGCAGGCGCGCGGCGAGGCCCTTGTGGATCGAGCGGGACCAGAAGGGGCCCTCGTAGATGAAGGCGCTGTAGCCCTGCACCAGCGTGGCACCGGCCAGGATGCGCTGCCAGGCGTCCTCGGCGGTCTCGATGCCGCCCACGCCCACGAGCGTGATCCGGTCGCCCACGCGCGCGTACAGGCGGCGCAGCACCTCCAGCGAGCGCGCCTTGAGCGGGGCGCCGGACAGGCCGCCGGTCTCCTTCACCACGGAGGGTGCGGATCTCAGGCCGAGTCCCTCGCGCGCGATCGTGGTGTTGGTCGCGATGATGCCGTCCAGGCCCAGCTCCACGGCCAGGTCGGCGACCGCGTCGACGTCCTCGTCGGCGAGGTCCGGGGCGATCTTCACCAGCAGCGGGACGCGCCGGTCGGCCACCATGCGGTCGGCCGCCTCGCGGACGGCGGTCAGCAGCGGGCGCAGGTGGTCCACCGCCTGGAGGTTGCGCAGGCCGGGCGTGTTCGGCGAGGAGACGTTGACGACCAGGTAGTCCGCGTACGGCGCGAGGCGCTCGGCCGACTTCACGTAGTCGCCGACGGCCTCCGCCTCCGGGACGACCTTGGTCTTGCCGATGTTGACGCCCACGACGGTCCTGAAGACCGGCTCACGGGTCGCCAGGCGGGCCGCGACGGCCAGCGAGCCGTCGTTGTTGAAGCCCATGCGGTTGATCAGCGCGCGGTCCGCGACGAGGCGGAACAGCCGCTTCTTGGGGTTGCCGGGCTGCGGCTCGCCGGTGACCGTGCCGATCTCGACGTGGTCGAAGCCCAGCATCGACATGCCGTCGATCGCGACGGCGTTCTTGTCGAAGCCGGCGGCGAGCCCGAAGGGACCGTGCATGCGCAGCCCGAAGGCCTCAGTGCGCAGCTCCTTGTAGCGGGGCGCGAGGGCGGCCGCGACGAAGGTGCGCAGCACCGGGATGCGGACGGCGAGGCGGATCCAGCGGAAGGCCAGGTGGTGGGCCTTCTCGGCGTCCATCCGTTTGAAAACCAGACGGAAGAAAAGCTTGTACATCTCAGGTGAGTCCTCATACAGAGGGGGACACCGTTTCCGGTGTCCCCCTCAGGGCTGCTAGTCGCGGGCCGCGGTCAGGTGTTCCGCGTGTTCCTGGAGCGAGCGGACGCCCACGTCACCGTGGTTGAGGGCGTCGATGCCCTGGACGGCCGCGGCGAGCGCCTGGACGGTCGTCAGGCACGGGACCGAGCGGGCCACGGCCGCCGTACGGATGTCGTAGCCGTCGAGGCGGCCGCCGGTGCCGTACGGGGTGTTGACGATGAGGTCCACCTCGCCGTCGTGGATCAGCTGGACGATCGTCTTCTCGCCGTTCGGGCCCGTGCCCTCCGACTGCTTGCGGACGACCGTGGCGTTGATGCCATTGCGCTTGAGGACCTCGGCGGTGCCGGAGGTGGCGAACAGCTCGAAGCCGTGGGCGACCAGCTCGCGCGCCGGGAAGATCATCGAGCGCTTGTCGCGGTTGGCGACCGAGAAGAACGCGCGGCCCTTGGTGGGCAGCGGGCCGTAGGCGCCCGCCTGCGACTTGGCGTACGCCGTGCCGAAGACGGAGTCGATGCCCATGACCTCGCCGGTGGAGCGCATCTCCGGGCCGAGGACGGTGTCCACGCCGCGGCCGTGGATGTCGCGGAAGCGCGACCACGGCATGACGGCCTCCTTGACCGAGATCGGTGCGTCCAGCGGCAGCTCGCCGCCGTCGCCCGTCCTCGGCAGCAGGCCCTCGGCGCGCAGCTCGGCGATGGTCGCGCCCAGCGAGATCCGGGCGGCGGCCTTGGCCAGCGGCACCGCGGTCGCCTTCGAGGTGAAGGGGACCGTGCGGGAGGCGCGCGGGTTGGCCTCCAGGACGTAGAGGATGTCCCCGGCCATCGCGAACTGGATGTTGATCAGGCCGCGCACGCCGACGCCCTTGGCGATGGCCTCGGTGGAGGCGCGCAGCCGCTTGATGTCGAAGCCGCCGAGGGTGATCGGGGGCAGCGCGCACGCCGAGTCGCCGGAGTGGATGCCGGCCTCCTCGATGTGCTCCATCACGCCGCCGAGGTACAGCTCCTCGCCGTCGTAGAGCGCGTCGACGTCGATCTCGATGGCGTCGTCCAGGAAGCGGTCGACCAGGACCGGCCGGGAGGGGCTGATCTCGGTCGACTCGGCGATGTAGGCGGCAAGGCGGGTCTCGTCGTAGACGATCTCCATGCCGCGCCCGCCGAGGACGTACGACGGCCGGACCAGGACCGGGTAGCCGATCTCGTCGGCGATGGCCTTGGCCTCCTCGAAGGTGGTGGCCGTGCCGTGCTTCGGGGCCGGCAGGCCCGCCTCGGCGAGGACGCGCCCGAAGGCACCGCGGTCCTCGGCCGCGTGGATGGCCTCGGGCGAGGTGCCCACGACCGGCACGCCGTTGTCCTTCAGGGCCTGCGACAGGCCGAGCGGGGTCTGGCCGCCCAGCTGCACGATCACGCCCGCGACCGGCCCGGCCTGCTGCTCGGCGTGGACGATCTCCAGCACGTCCTCCAGCGTCAGCGGCTCGAAGTACAGCCGGTCGGAGGTGTCGTAGTCGGTGGAGACGGTCTCCGGGTTGCAGTTGACCATCACGGTCTCGTACCCGGCGTCGGACAGCGCGAAGGAGGCGTGGACGCAGGAGTAGTCGAACTCGATGCCCTGGCCGATGCGGTTCGGGCCCGAGCCCAGGATGATGACGGCCGGCTTCTCGCGCCGGGCGACCTCGGTCTCCTCGTCGTAGGAGGAGTAGAAGTACGGCGTCTTCGCGGCGAACTCGGCGGCGCAGGTGTCGACCGTCTTGTAGACCGGGCGGATGCCGAGCGCGTGCCGGACCTCGCGGACGACGTCCTCGCGCAGGCCGCGGATCTCGCCGATCTGCTGGTCGGAGAAGCCGTGCCGCTTGGCCTCGGCGATCAGGTCGGGGGTCAGTTCGGGCGCCTCGGCCAGCTCGTCCGCGATCTCCTTGATCAAGAACAGCTGGTCCACGAACCACGGGTCGATCTTCGTGTACTCGAAGATCTCCTGGGGGGTGGCGCCCGCGCGGATGGCCTGCATGACCGTGTTGATCCGGCCGTCGGTGGGACGGCGGGACTCCTCCAGGAGCAGCGACTTGTCCCCGGGGACGCCGGTGAAGGCGAACTGGCTGCCCTTCTTCTCCAGCGAGCGCAGCGCCTTCTGGAACGCCTCGGGGAAGTTGCGCCCGATGGCCATGGCCTCGCCGACCGACTTCATGGTGGTGGTCAGCGTGGAGTCGGCCTGCGGGAACTTCTCGAAGGCGAACCGCGGGGCCTTGACGACCACGTAGTCGAGCGTGGGCTCGAAGGAGGCCGGGGTCTCCTGCGTGATGTCGTTCGGGATCTCGTCGAGCGTGTAGCCGACGGCCAGCTTGGCGGCGATCTTGGCGATCGGGAAGCCGGTCGCCTTGGAGGCGAGGGCGGAGGAACGCGACACGCGCGGGTTCATCTCGATGACGATCACGCGACCGTCCTCGGGGTTCACCGCGAACTGGATGTTGCAGCCGCCGGTGTCGACGCCGACCTCGCGGATGACGGCGATGCCGATGTCGCGCAGGATCTGGTACTCGCGGTCGGTCAGCGTCATCGCGGGCGCGACGGTGATCGAGTCACCGGTGTGCACGCCCATGGGGTCGAAGTTCTCGATGGAGCAGACGACCACGACGTTGTCGTGCTTGTCGCGCATCAGCTCCAGCTCGTACTCCTTCCAGCCGAGGATGGACTCCTCCAGGAGCACCTCGGTGGTCGGGGAGAGCGTGAGGCCCTGCCCGGCGATGCGGCGCAGCTCCTCCTCGTCGTGCGCGAAGCCGGAGCCGGCGCCGCCCATGGTGAAGGACGGGCGCACGACGACCGGGTAGCCGCCGAGGGTCTCGACGCCCTTGAGGACGTCGTCCATGGAGTGGCAGATGACCGAGCGGGCGGACTCGCCGTGGCCGGTCCTGCGGCGGACCTCCTCCACGACGTCCTTGAACAGGTCGCGGTCCTCGCCCTTGTGGATCGCCTCGGGCTTGGCGCCGATCAGCTCCACGCCGTACTTGGCCAGGACGCCGTTCTCGTGCAGCGAGATGGCGGTGTTCAGGGCCGTCTGGCCGCCGAGGGTGGGCAGCAGGGCGTCGGGGCGCTCCTTGGCGATGATCTTCTCGACGAAGTCCGGGGTGATCGGCTCGACGTAGGTGGCGTCGGCGATCTCCGGGTCGGTCATGATCGTCGCCGGGTTGGAGTTGACGAGGACGACGCGCAGGCCTTCGGCCTTGAGCACGCGGCACGCCTGGGTGCCGGAGTAGTCGAACTCGGCGGCCTGGCCGATGACGATCGGGCCGGAGCCGATGACCAGGACGGACTGGATATCGGTGCGCTTAGGCACGCTGGCCCTCCATCAGGGAGACGAAGCGGTCGAAGAGGTAGGCGGCGTCGTGCGGGCCCGCTGCCGCTTCGGGGTGGTACTGGACGGAGAAGGCCGGCTGGTCGAGCAGCTGCAGCCCCTCCACGACGTCGTCGTTCAGGCAGACGTGCGAGACCTCGGCGCGGCCGAACCTGGTCTCGCTGACCTTGTCCAGCGGCGCGTCCACGGCGAAGCCGTGGTTGTGCGCGGTGACCTCGACCTTGCCGGTCGTACGGTCCTGGACCGGCTGGTTGATGCCCCGGTGGCCGTACTTCAGCTTGTAGGTGCCGAAGCCGAGGGCGCGGCCGAGGATCTGGTTGCCGAAGCAGATGCCGAACAGCGGCGTCCTCCGCTCCAGGACGGCGGTCATCAGGGCCACCGGGCCGTCGGCGGTCGCCGGGTCGCCGGGACCGTTGGAGAAGAACACACCGTCGGGGCCGACGGCGTAGACCTCGTCGGCGGTGGCGGTGGCGGGCAGCACGTGCACCTCGATGCCGCGCTCGGCCATCCGCTGCGGGGTCATGCCCTTGATGCCGAGGTCGATCGCGGCGACGGTGAACTTCTTCTCGCCGATCGCCGGGACGACGTACGCCTCCTTGGTCGCGACCTCCTCGTAGAGGCTCGCGCCCTTCATGTGCGGCTGGGCCAGCACGCGCGCGAGGAGTTCGGTCTCGGCCGTGATCGCCTCGCCGGAGAAGATGCCGGCGCGCATCGAGCCGCGCTCGCGCAGGTGGCGGGTGAGGGCGCGGGTGTCGATGCCGGAGATGCCGACCACGCCCTGCCGCTCCAGCTCGTCGTCCAGGGAGCGCTTGGCCCGCCAGTTGGACGGCACGCGCGCGGGGTCGCGCACGACGTAGCCCGAGACCCAGATGCGGCTGGACTCGTCGTCCTCGTCGTTCCAGCCGGTGTTGCCGATCTGCGGGGCGGTCGCGACGACGATCTGCCGGTCGTACGACGGGTCGGTGAGGGTCTCCTGGTAACCGGTCATACCGGTGGAGAACACGGCCTCGCCGAAGGTCTCCCCCACCGCCCCGTAGGCACGGCCGCGGAAGATGCGGCCGTCCTCCAGGACGAGTACGGCGGGAACCCTGGCGGCTCCCCTTGTGGAGGTCGTCATCGTGCGCCTTCCGTGTCGTTGATCATGTGGTTCAGGGTGTCGACCCACTCGGTGTGCTCGGCCGCGTGGTCCGAGCGGAAGCCGGAGTCGATCAGCTTGTCGCCGAGCTCCCAGGTCACCACCAGCAGTCCGCCCTCGGTGAGGACCTTGCCGGCGATGCCCTTGTCCAGCCGGGCGCCGCGCAGCGCGGCGGTCGGGACGAAGAAGTCGCTCGCTCCGGGACGCTCGACCTCCAGCCCTTGGCCGGTCAGGGTGAGCTCGGCCCGGCTGCGGGTGCCCAGGCCGTGGGCCACGATCCGATCCAGCCACTGTCCTGCAGTGGTGGAGCCGTGGTAGCGGCCGCTCAGCTCAAGTTTCACCGGGCCGGTCTCCTCCGGCGCGCTGGGCGGCGCGGGCAGGTCGCTCTGGAGGGTGCCGCGCCACTTCCAGCCCTCGCGCATCAGCCAGTAGACGAGCGCGATGAACAGGGCGAGTCCGACGAGCCAGCCGATGCGGGCCGGCCAGTCGGTGACCTCGGCCGACCTCTTGGCCTCTGCCAGCAGGATTACAGGTGTCACGAAAGCTTCCCGTCGACGAGCGTGGCCTTGCCCCGCAGCCACGTGTGCGTCACACGGCCCGGCAGCTCACGCCCCTGGTAGGGGGTGTTGCGGCTGCGCGAGGCGAAGCCCGCGGGGTCCACCTGGCCACGGTATTCCGTGTCGACGAGGGTGAGGTTGGCGGGCTCACCAGCCGAGACGGGACGGCCGTGCCCGGTGGCCTGTCCGATCTGCGCGGGCTTGACGGACATCCGGTCGGCGACGCCGGCCCAGTCCAGCAGGCCCGTGTCGACCATGGTCTCCTGGACCACTGACAACGCGGTCTCCAGACCCACCATGCCCATGGCGGCCGCGGCCCACTCGCAGTCCTTGTCCTCGTGCGGGTGCGGGGCGTGGTCGGTGGCGACGATGTCGATCGTGCCGTCCGCCAGGGCCTCGCGCAGGGCGTGCACATCGCGCTCGGTGCGCAGCGGCGGGTTGACCTTGTAGACCGGGTTGTAGGTGCGCACCAACTCGTCGGTGAGGAGCAGGTGGTGCGGGGTGACCTCGGCGGTGACGTCGATGCCGCGCGACTTGGCCCAGCGGACGATCTCCACGGAGCCCGCGGTCGACAGGTGGCAGATGTGGACGCGGGAGCCGACGTGCTCGGCGAGCAGCACGTCCCGCGCGATGATCGACTCCTCGGCGACGGCCGGCCAGCCGCCCAGGCCCAGTTCGGCGGAGACGACGCCCTCGTTCATCTGGGCGCCCTCGGTCAGGCGCGGCTCCTGCGCGTGCTGGGCGACGACACCGCCGAAGGCCTTCACGTACTCCAGCGCGCGGCGCATGATCACCGCGTCGTCCACGCACTTGCCGTCGTCGGAGAAGACGGTGACCCCTGCGGCCGACTCGTGCATGGCGCCCAGCTCGGCGAGCTTCTTGCCCTCCAGGCCGACGGTGACGGCACCGATGGGCTGCACGTCGCAGTAGCCGTGCTCCCTGCCGAGCCGCCAGACCTGCTCGACCACACCGGCGGTGTCGGCGACCGGGAAGGTGTTGGCCATGGCGAAGACGGCCGTGAAGCCGCCGGTCGCCGCCGCGCGCGTGCCGGTCAGCACGGTCTCGGAGTCCTCGCGGCCCGGCTCGCGCAGGTGGGTGTGCAGGTCGACCAGGCCCGGCAGCAGCACCTTGCCGGCGGCCTCCACGACCTCGGCGCCCTCGGCGGACAGCCCCGTGCCGACCGCCTCGATCACCTCGCCGTCGATCAGCACGTCCTGCGGCTCGCCGCCGAGCACCTTCGCACCACGGATCAGGATCTTGCTCATGGGTCTTACTTCTCCTCGGTACGAGAGTGGGTGACGGCGGGCTCGTTGCCACCGAGCAGCAGGTACAGGACGGCCATCCGGATGGAGACGCCGTTGGCGACCTGCTCGACGGCGGTGCAGCGGTCGGAGTCGGCGACCTCGGCGGTGATCTCCATGCCGCGCACCATCGGGCCGGGGTGCATCACGATGGCGTGCTCGGGGAGCCTGGCCATGCGGTCGCCGTCGAGGCCGTAGCGGCGGGAGTACTCGCGCTCGGTCGGGAAGAAGGCGGCGTTCATCCGCTCGCGCTGGACCCGGAGCATCATCACGGCGTCACACTTGGGCAGCGTGCTGTCGAGGTCGTACGACACCTCGCACGGCCAGGTCTCGACGCCGACCGGCACCAGGGTGGGCGGGGCGACCAGGGTGACCTCGGCGCCGAGGGTGTGCAGCAGGTCCACGTTGGAGCGGGCGACGCGGCTGTGCAGGACGTCGCCGACGACGGTGATCCGCCTGCCGGACAGGTCCTGGCCGAGGCCGGCGTCCCGGCCGATCAGGCGGCGGCGCATGGTGAAGGCGTCCAGCAGGGCCTGGGTGGGGTGCTGGTGGGTGCCGTCGCCGGCGTTGATGACCGCCGCGTCGATCCAGCCGGAGTTCGCCAGGCGGTACGGGGCTCCGGAGGCGCCGTGCCGGATGACGACGGCGTCGACGCCCATGGCCTCCAGCGTCTGGGCGGTGTCCTTCAGCGACTCGCCCTTGGAGACGCTCGATCCCTTGGCGGAGAAGTTGATGACGTCGGCGGACAGGCGCTTCTCGGCGGCCTCGAAGGAGATCCGCGTGCGCGTTGAGTCCTCGAAGAAGAGGTTGACGATCGTGCGGCCGCGCAGGGTCGGCAGCTTCTTGATCGGCCGGTCGGCGACCCGGGCCATCTCCTCGGCGGTGTCGAGGATCAGGACGGCGTCGTCGCGGGTGAGGTCGGCGGCCGAGATGAGATGACGCTGCATCTGTCAGGCTCCGTAAGGCAGTTCAATCGGGAGAATTCAGGCAATCCGGTGCGTGGGCGGGCACGCCGAAGCGGCCGTACGCCGGATCTGCTAGTGGCCGGTCTGCTTCACACCGAGCAGCACGGTGTCGCGACCGTCCTCCTCGGCGAGCTGGACCTTGACCGTCTCCCGCAGCGACGTGGGGAGGTTCTTGCCGACGTAGTCGGCGCGGATGGGCAGTTCACGGTGGCCGCGGTCGACCAGGACCGCGAGCTGGACCGCGCGGGGGCGTCCGATGTCGTTCAGGGCGTCGAGGGCGGCGCGGATGGTGCGGCCGGAGAAGAGCACGTCGTCGACGAGGACGACCAGCTTGCCGTCGATGCCGTCACCGGGGATGTCGGTGCGGGCCAGCGCACGCGGCGGGTGCATGCGCAGGTCGTCGCGGTACATGGTGATGTCGAGCGAGCCGACCGGGATCTTGCGGTCGGTGATCTGCTCCAGCTTCACGGCGAGCCGCTGGGCGAGGAAGACGCCCCGGGTCGGAATGCCGAGGAGCACCACGTCGTCGGCGCCCTTGGCGCGCTCGACGATCTCGTGGGCGATACGGGTCAGCACGCGCGCGATGTCGGGGCCCTCGAGAACGGGCCGCGCATCGGACGCCTGCGGGGTGGCGTGCGAGTCCTGCTTGTCCATACGGAAAGGACCTCCTTCTCCGCCTCACGGGACGGACCTTAAAGGACGTCTGATTTGCGCCATCCACCCTAGCAGGTCGCGCGGAGGCCCCTGATCACCCCCCTGGCCCAATGCGTCGCCACTACCACGGAAGAGTCGGGGTGGACCATTCGGCTTGACGCAGGAGAGTCACGCTGCGTAACCTCACAGTGAGTTACCAGCCGCGCGGCGGGAACCCAGTCCGGCCGCGTCGACACAGTGTCCGGGGAGCTATATGTCCAGCGAATACGCCAAACAGCTCGGGGCCAAGCTCCGGGCCATCCGCACCCAGCAGGGCCTTTCCCTCCACGGTGTCGAGGAGAAGTCCCAGGGGCGCTGGAAGGCCGTGGTGGTCGGGTCCTACGAGCGTGGCGACCGTGCGGTGACCGTGCAGCGGCTTGCCGAGCTGGCCGATTTCTATGGCGTTCCGGTGCAGGAGCTGCTGCCGGGCACCACGCCGGGCGGCGCCGCCGAGCCGCCGCCGAAGCTGGTCCTGGACCTGGAGCGGCTGGCCACCGTGCCGGCCGAGAAGGCGGGCCCCCTGCAGCGCTACGCGGCCACGATCCAGTCCCAGCGCGGTGA
This sequence comes from Streptomyces barringtoniae, assembly GCF_020819595.1. Taxonomy (GTDB): domain Bacteria; phylum Actinomycetota; class Actinomycetes; order Streptomycetales; family Streptomycetaceae; genus Streptomyces; species Streptomyces barringtoniae. The sequence continues at coordinate 367,952 of NZ_JAJHNP010000004.1, read as the reverse complement.
CTACAACGGCAAGGTGCTCTCCATCCGCCAGGATGACCTGCGCACACTGGCCGTCATCTACGACCAGTCCCCCTCGGTCCTCACCGAGCAGCTGATCAGCTGGGGTGTGCTGGACGCGGACGCGCGCCGCGCCGTGGCCACGCACGAAGAGGCGTAACCCCTTCAAACACCTCAGCAGAAACGTGCCGCCGGGGTGGCCGGAACCCTGCGTTTCCGGCCACCCCGGCGGCGTTTTCACGGTCATCGGAAGAACGCCTGAGGGCCCGCAGCACGAGCGTGCTGCGGGCCCTCAGGCGTTGGCGTGCCGGGCGGCTACGCCTGGTCCCGGCGCAGGGACGGCTTGAGCTCCTTCAAGCGGCCCAGCAGGCCGTTCACGAACGAGGGCGACTCGTCCGTGGAGAACTCCTTCGCCAGCTGCACCATCTCGTCCAGGACGACGGCGTCCGGGGTCTCGTCGACCCAGATCAGCTCGTACGCGCCCAGCCGCAGGATGTTGCGGTCCACGACCGGCATCCGGTCGAGCGTCCAGCCGACCGCGTACTGGGCGATCAGCTCGTCGATCCGCCTCGCACGCTCGGCGTAGCCCTCGACCAGCTGCATGGTGTACTCGCTGACCGGCGGCTGCCGGGTGTCGGACCGGGACAGCCGGATCCAGTCCGCGAGGACCGTCAGGACGTCGGCGCCGCGCTGGTCGCCCTCGAAGAGGATCTGGAAGGCGCGCTTGCGGGCCGTGTTGCGGGCAGCCACGGTTAGCTGTTCACCCGGCCGAGGTAGTCGCTGGTGCGGGTGTCGACCTTGATCTTCTCACCGGTGGTGATGAAGAGCGGGACCTGGATCTGGTGGCCGGTCTCCAGGATGGCGGGCTTGGTGCCGCCGGTGGAGCGGTCGCCCTGGACGCCGGGCTCGGTCTCCTGGATCGTCAGCTCGACGGCGGCCGGCAGCTCGACGAAGAGCACCTCGCCCTCGTGCTGGGCGACGGTCGCGGTGAAGCCCTCGATCAGGAAGTTCGCGGCGTCGCCGACGGCCTTCCGGTCGATGTGCAGCTGGTCGTAGGTCTCCATGTCCATGAAGACGAAGTAGTCGCCGTCCATGTACGAGAACTGCATGTCGCGCTTGTCGACAGTGGCGGTCTCGACCTTGACGCCGGCGTTGAAGGTCTTGTCGACCACCTTGCCGGACAGCACGTTCTTCAGCTTGGTGCGCACGAAGGCCGGGCCCTTGCCGGGCTTGACGTGCTGGAACTCGACGACGGACCAGAGCTGGCCGCCTTCGAGCTTGAGCACCATGCCGTTCTTGAGGTCGTTCGTGGAAGCCACGGTTGCGGAATCTCCTGGACTGACGTACGACCCCGGCGCACGCCACTGCCTAGAGGGCGAGCAGCTCCTTGGTCGTGATGGTGAGTAGCTCGGGTCCGCCGTCCGCCTCGGGGCGCACGACGAGCGTGTCATCGATCCGGACACCGCCCCGGCCCGGGAGGTGGACCCCCGGTTCGACGGTGACCGGCACGCAAGCGTCCAGTTTACCCATGGCCGCGGGCGCCAACTGAGGGTCCTCGTCGATTTCGAGTCCGACGCCGTGTCCGGTCAGCGGTGGGAGTGCCTCCGCATAGCCGGCGGAGTCCAGTACCTGGCGGGCCGCGCGGTCCACATCGCCGTAGCCCGCGCCGGGCGCCAGGGACTCCCGTCCGGCGCGCTGAGCGGCGAAGACCAGGTCGTACAGCTCGACCTGCCAGTCGGCGGGCGAGGTGCCGATCACGAAGGTACGGCCGATCTCGCAGCGGTAGCCGCGGTAGGTCGCGCCCAGGCACACGGTGAGGAAGTCGCCCTCCTCCACCCGCCGGTCGGTGGGGCGGTGCCCGCGACGGCCGGAGTTCGGCCCGGTGGCGACCGAGGTGGCAAAGGCCGGGCCGTCGGCACCGTGGTCGACCAGACGGCGCTCCAGCTCCAGGGCGAGGTGCCGTTCGGTACGGCCGACCAGGATGGACTCCAGCAGCTCGCCGAGGGCCTGGTCGGCGATCTCGGCGCCGATGCGCAGACAGGAGATCTCCTCCTCGTCCTTGACCACCCTGAGCTGTTCCACGGCTCCGCCGAGATCGCCTAGGCGGAGTGCGGGGGCCGCGGAGGCGATCGCTCGGTGCCGGGTGACCGTGAGGTGGTGTTCCTCGACGGCCAGGGAGTCGGCCGCCTGGGCCACGGCCAGCTCGGCCGCCGCGACCACGGCTTCGCCACCTGCGCCGACGGCCCCGCAGGCGCCGACGCCGTTCGGCGGGAGGACGTGCAGGCGCAGGTTCTCGTCCGGGCGGCCCTCGGCGGGGCGGTCGTCGGGCTGGCCGACGCATACGAGGAGGTCCTCGCGTTTGCCGAGCAGCAGCGCGGAGCCCTGCGGGGCCGCGGCGGCGAGGTAGCGCACGTTGGCTGGACGAGTGACGAGCGCTGCCGCGGTGCCGGCCGCGGTGAAGTGGTCCCTCAGCCGGGATCGGCGGGTCGCGTACACCTCTGACATGAGATGAGCGTAGGAGTTTTGACCGGGTTGTGCCGATTTTTAGGGGCCGAGTGGGGCTTACCAGCTCGGCGGGCTTGCTATCGCTCTCGCCAGCACCTCGTCCAGCACACGGGCCGTCCCGGGGATGTCCAGCTGGGAGTTGTCGATGATCGGCAGGCCCGAGCCGTACCAGCCGGCCATGCGGCCGTGGATGCGGGCGACCTCCTCGTCGGTGAGGCGGCGGTTGCCGGTGCGTTCCGCGTTGCGCTCCAGGACGATGTCCAGGCCGGGCAGGAGGACGACCGGGAGCAGGCCGGGGCCGACGTGGCGCTTCCAGCCGCCGAGGCCGACGACCGGGCGGTCCGGGAAGACCGCGTCGTCCAGGACACAGGAGATGCCGTTGGCGAGGAAGTTGCGCGCGGCGAAGCCGCAGGTGCGGCGGGCCAGGCGGTACTGGGCCTCGGAGTTGTCGTTCCAGCCGGACTGGGGGTCGGCGAAGCCGGAGCGGACCCATTCGCGGACGTCGTCCAGGCTGATGTGGGCGGTGGGCACGCGGCGGTGGTCCGCCCAGTACTTGGCGACGCTGGTCTTGCCCGCGCCGGCCGGGCCGATCAGCAGGACGGCCAGGGTGGTGGTCGTCGGGTCGGGGGCCGGAGCGGGAGCCGGGGGCGCCGTGGGCAGGCCGACGGGGCCGCCGGGCGGCAGCGGGACGTGACCGGTGGTATCGGGGGCCGGCGGGGCCGCGGGCTGCTGTGCCGGGGGCTGGGGCGCGGCCGGTTGCGGGGGCGGGCCCTGAGGCACAGGAGGTTGCGGGGGTGTCGGCGGGACGGCGCCGGTGGGGGCCGGGAAGCCCGGCGGCGGGGGCACGGGGCCGGGCCCCTGGGAGGCTGCCGGGTGCGGGCCCGGGTGGTGTGCGGCCGACGCCCAGCCGGCGTGCGGCACCTGCCCCGGCTGGTGGGGCGGCGGCAGCGGAGACCCCACTGCGTGCTGCATCCGTTGCCACTCCGTCTCGTGCAAGCAGTTCGTGCTGGCAGCGGGGCTGACCCCGCTGCCTACCGAACGGTACCGTCCCCCGCCGTCGTTTGGTGAAACGGCCGGGGGCGGCCCGAAGTGCCCGTTCCGCAAAGGAAGTCGAGACAGGGAATCGGGCGGACGGAACAGCGGGGGACTTACTGGCCCACTTCTCCGTACGCGGCGAGCAGGACGGCCGGGTCCGGGCCCTCCAGGACGGTCGGCTTGGCCAGGCCGTCGAGGACGATGAAGCGCAGCAGGTCGCCCCGGGACTTCTTGTCGATCTTCATCGTCTCCAGCAGCTTGGGCCACTGGTCGTAGCGGTAGTGCAGCGGGAGGCCCACCGCTTCCAGGACCGCGCGGTGGCGGTCCGCCGTCGCATCGTCCAACCGGCCCGCCAGACGGCCCAGTTCGGCGGCGAAGTGCATGCCGACCGCGACCGCCGCGCCGTGCCGCCACTGGTAGCGCTCGTTCTTCTCGATCGCGTGGCCGAGCGTGTGGCCGTAGTTGAGGATCTCGCGCAGGCCCGACTCCTTCAGGTCCGACGAGACGACCTCCGCCTTCACCCGGATCGAGCGCTCGATCAGCTCGGCCGTGTGCGGGCCCTCGGGGGTCCGGGCGGCCTCCGGGTCGGACTCGATCAGGTCGAGGATCACCGGGTCGGCGATGAAGCCGGCCTTGATGACCTCGGCGAGTCCGGAGACGTAGTCGTTGACCGCCAGGGAGTCCAGCGCGGCCAGGTCGCACAGGACGCCGGCCGGCGGGTGGAAGGCGCCGACGAGGTTCTTGCCCTCGGCCGTGTTGATGCCGGTCTTGCCGCCGACCGCCGCGTCCACCATGGCGAGCACGGTGGTCGGCACGGCGATCCAGCGCACCCCGCGCAGCCAGGTCGCGGCGACGAAACCGGCGAGGTCCGTGGTCGCGCCGCCGCCCACGCCGACGACGACGTCGGAGCGGGTGAAGCCCGACTGGCCGAGTGCCTTCCAGCAGTAGGCGGCGACCTCGGCGGTCTTGGCCTCCTCGGCGTTCGGCACCTGGATGGCGATCGCCTCGTAGCCCTGCTCGGCCAGGTCGGCGCGCAGCGCGTCACCGGTCTCGGCCAGCGCCTCGGGGTGGATCACCGCGACCCGCTTGGCCTTGGGACCGATCAACCCGCCCAGCTCACCGAGCAGTTGGCGCCCGACCAGCACCTCGTAGGGGTCGGTGCCCGCGGTGCCGGCGACCTGGATCCGGGTGACTGCCTCGCTCATGCTTCCTTCAACTCCAGTGCGTCCATCGCTGCTTGGGTGACCTCTTCGGGGGTACGGCCGTCGGTCGCCACCACGGCGGTGGCGACCTCCTCGTACAGGTGCCGCCGGGCCTCCATCAGCTCGCGCCACTGCTTGCGCGGGTTGACCGCGAGCAGCGGCCGGGCCACGTTCAGACCGGTGCGTTTGACGGCCTCCTCGACGTCCATGGAGAGGTAGACCACCCGGTGTCCGGCGAGCAGCGCGCGCGTGTCGGCGTCCAGGACGGCCCCGCCGCCGAGCGCGAGAACCCCCTCGTGCTCGGCGAGCGCGAGGTGGACGGCCTGCTTCTCGATCGCGCGGAAGACGGGCTCGCCCTCGTCGACGAAGATCTCGGCGATGGTGCGGCCCTCGCCGGCGACGATGTCCTCGTCGGTGTCCCGGTAGCCGAGCCCGAGGCGCTCGGCGAGCAGCCGGCCGACGGTGGACTTGCCCACGCCCATCGGACCGACCAGTACGACGGCGGGCACGGTGCTCACCGGATCCGCAGGTTGTCGAGGTACGACTGCACGTTGCGCCGGGTCTCGGCCACGGAGTCGCCGCCGAACTTCTCGGCGACCGCGTCCGCGAGCACGAGCGCGACCATCGCCTCGGCGACGATGCCCGCGGCGGGCACCGCGGAGACGTCGGAGCGCTGGTGGTGGGCCTGGGCTGCCTCGCCGGTGGTGACGTCCACGGTCTGCAGGGCGCGCGGCACGGTCGCGATCGGCTTCATCGCGGCCCGCACCCGCAGCAGCTCGCCGGTGCTCAGACCGCCCTCGGTGCCGCCGGCATGGTCGGAGACGCGCTTGATGCCCTCGGGCGTGCTGACGATCTCGTCGTGCGCCTTGGTGCCGGGCACCCGGGCCAGCTCGAAGCCGTCACCGAGCTCGACGCCCTTGATCGCCTGGATGCCCATCAGGGCCCCGGCGAGACGCGCGTCCAGCTTGCGGTCCCAGTGCACGTGCGAACCGAGCCCGACCGGGACGCCGTACGCCAGCACCTCGACCACGCCGCCGAGCGTGTCACCGTCCTTGTGGGCCTGGTCGACCTCCGCGACCATCGCCTTCGAGGCGTCCGCGTCGAGGCAGCGCAGCGGGTCGGCGTCCAGCTTCTCGACGTCGGCCGGCGTGGGGTACACACCCCGCGGGGCCTTCACGGAGCACAGCTCGACGACGTGCGAGACGATCTCGATGCCCGTGGTCTCCTTCAGGTACGACCGCGCCACCGCGCCCAGCGCCACCCGGGCCGCCGTCTCACGGGCGGAGGCGCGCTCCAGGATGGGGCGGGCCTCGTCGAAGCCGTACTTCTGCATGCCGGCCAGGTCGGCGTGACCGGGCCGCGGCCGGGTCAGCGGCGCGTTACGGGCCAGACCTGCGAGGATCTCCGGGTCGACCGGGTCGGCGGCCATCACCTGCTCCCACTTCGGCCACTCGGTGTTGCCCACCATGATCGCGACCGGGGAGCCCAGCGTCAGACCGTGCCGGACGCCACCGAGGAAGGTGACCTCGTCGCGCTCGAACTTCATCCGCGCACCGCGGCCATAGCCGAGCCGCCGCCGCGCCAGGTGGTCCGCCACCATCTCCGTGGTGATCGGCACGCCGGCGGGAAGCCCCTCCAGCGTCGCGACAAGTGCGGGACCGTGGGACTCCCCCGCGGTCAGCCAACGCAGCCTGCTCAACGGTGCTCCTCAGTGTTCGCGCCCGGTACTGCCCGGCGTACACGCGTGCTCGCGTACGGCGACGGCGCGACCGGGTGCGCGACCCCGGCCCCGCCACCTCCGATCCTCCCACGTCCGGGGCCGGAATCCGGTCGCCGGTCCACAAGTCGGACGTGGGGAAGCGATCAGCGGGCGGCGAGTGCCTTCTCGCCGGCGCGGCGCATGGCCTCCAGGGGCGCAGGGGACCGGCCGGTCATCTGCTCGACCTGCAGGACGGCCTGGTGGACCAGCAGGTCGAGCCCGCTGACCACCGCTCCGCCGAACATGGACCAGCGGGCCGCCAGCTCGGTGGGCCAGGGGTCGTAGAGCACGTCGAAGAGGGTGACGGGGCGCTCGGGTACGGCGGCGGCGAGGGCGTCGGTGGTGCCGGCGGGTGTGGTGGCGATCACCAGCGGGGCGCGCAGCGCCTGCTCGGCGTCCGCCCAGTCCGCCGTACGCACGTCCACGTCGAGCCGCTCGCCCCACTGCCGCATCTCGGCGGCGCGGGCCTCGCTGCGGACGTAGGCGACGACCTCGCCGGTGCAGATCCGGGCGAGGGCGGCGAGCGCGGAGGAGGCGGTGGCTCCGGCGCCGAGGATCGCGGCGGAGTCGACCTGCTCGATGCCGTGCTCGCACAGCGCGGCCACCATGCCCGGAATGTCGGTGTTGTCGCCGAGACGGCGGCCGTCCTCGGTGAGGACGACCGTGTTGACCGCGTCGACGGAGGCGGCCGTCTCGCTGATCTCGTCCACGAGCGGGATGACCGCCCGCTTCAGCGGCATGGTCAGGGACAGCCCAGCCCACTCCGGCCCCAGTTCCTCGAAGAAGCCGGGCAGCCCGGCCTCGTCCACCTCGAAGCGCTCGTACGACCAGCGGGTGAGCCCGAGCTCGTCGTACGCGGCCCGGTGCAGCACCGGGGACAGGGAGTGGGCGATGGGCTTACCGAGCACGGCGGCGCGGCGGGCGTCAGTTGCCCGAGCTGGCATTGAACTTGTCCTTGAGGCGCTGGAATTCGGCGAGGGTCTTGGCGAATTCGGTGTTGTTCACTCCGTCGGTCGCCACGAAATACAACCACCCGTCGTGCGTCGGGTTCAGGGCCGCCATGATCGCGGCCTCGCCGGGGTTGCCGATCGGACCGGGCGGGAGACCCTTGTGCCGGTAGGTGTTGTACGGGCTGAGGTTGCCGTTGATCTCCTTGAGGGAGATATGGATGTTGCTGGTGCCCTTGAGGTAGTTGTACGTGGAGTCGAACTGCAGCAACTGGTTCGTCTCGGTGTTGGTGGGCTTGAGACGGTTGTAGACCACCTCGGCCATCTTGCGGAAGTCGTCGTTCGTCTTGCCCTCCGCCTGCACCAGGCTCGCGACCGTGACCAGCTCGAACGCGTTGTTCAGGCCCAGCGCCCGGGCCTTCGAGGTGAGACCGTAGGCGTCGTACTTGGACTTGGCATCGGCGACCATCTGCTTCAGGATCGCGTCCGGCTTCATGCCCTTGGCGGCCGGATAGTTACCGGGGAAGAGGAAGCCCTCCAGCGGGTCCTTGATCTCGCCGCTGTTCGCCGTGTTCTGCGCCCAGGCCGGCAGACCCAGGGTCTTGTACTTCTGCCTGGCGACCTTCTCGGTGGTGCCGGCGGAGAGTTCGAGTTTTTTGTCGATCGCCTGGTAGACGCCGGCATTCCGCTCGCCCGGAGTCACCATGACGATGTTCTGGCTCTTCGGGTCCATCATCATTTTCACGGCGCTGGCGGCGGACATCTCCTTTTTCAGGAGATACGCGCCGGCCTGGATGCTGTCCCCGCCGGGGATCGTGCTCTGCGCGTGCACGAAGGCTTCGGCGCTCTTGACGACCCCGGCCTGCTTCAAGCGGTTGCCGATGTCCCAGCCGCCCGCACCCTTGGGGATCTCGACGGTCACCGTCTCGTTGATCCCGTCGCCCGTGTAGTCGGGCGCCGGGGCGAAACGATTTTGGTAGAACTTGTAGCCGAAGTAACCCGCCGTGCCGACGCCGCCTCCGAAGACCAGGACGACGACCATGCAGGCGCAGCCGTTGCGCCGTTTCTTGCCCTTCTTGGCGGGCTTCTTGCCGCCGCGCCGGTCGCGGCGGCTCTGGAGCTCGTGCTCCTCGTCGTCATCGTCGTCGCCGCCTCCCGTGAAGAAGGGGTGCTGCTCCTCCTCGTCGGGCACGGCCTCGGGTTCCGGCTCGGGGCGCCTGCGGCCGGGCGGCACCGGCGGCGGGTAGGCGTCCTCGGTGCCGTAGAAGTCGGGCTGCTCCCCGCCGTAGGCAATGGGCTGCTGGCCGTACGGGTCACCGGGATCGGGGGTGTACGGCATCTGGCCAGGGGAGCCGGCCGTGTTCCAGCCGCCCTGCTGCTGGTACTGCTGCTGGGTGTGGCCGGCGTACTGCTGATGACCCTGTTCGTCGTAGTAGGGGTACTGCTCGTGGCCGTACCCCGGGTGCTGCTGCTGGTTCCAGTCGCCGTACTGCGGCTGCTGCGGGTACTGCTGCTGCGGCTGGCCGCCGTAGGCAGGCTGCTGGCCGATGTGAGCCTGCTGCCCTTCCCATCCGCCGTCCCCGTACAACGGGTCCTGCGGATGCCACGGTTCGGGGCCTGGGCCCCGGCCATACTCAGTCATCGATCCCCTAGAGCCGCGGCCGACCGGTCACGCGGCCGGTGGGCCCGCTTCCGTTCCGCCTCTTGCTGTGTGCCGGCTGTTCGAACACCGGCACATCGCGCGGAACGTTACCGTATCGCGATCAGATGACCACTTCGACGCCCTCGCCGGGTGCTTTACCTGACACTCGTTCGGATTCGAGGGCTTGCTGGAGGATGATGACGGCCGCCGCCTGGTCGATGACCGCGCGGCCCTTCTTCGATTTCACGCCGGAGGCGCGCAGTCCCTGACTGGCCGTCACGGTCGTCATCCGCTCGTCCACCAGGCGCACCGGCACCGGCTTGATGCCCCTGGCCAGCTCCTGGGCGAAGGCGCGGACCTTGACGGCGGCCGGGCCCTCGCCCCCCTTGAGGGAGCGAGGGAGTCCGACGACGACCTCGATCGGCTCGTACTCCTCCACCAGTTGACGCAACCGGCGGTGGGCGGCGGGGATGTCCCGGCCGGGGACGGTCTCCACCGGTGTGGCGAGGATCCCATCGGGGTCGCACGAGGCGACCCCGATCCGGGCGTCCCCGACGTCGATCGCGAGTCGACGTCCTCTGCGCATTTCCGACCGTTTCCTTACTTCGCCGTCTTCTTCGCCGTCGATTTCGCCGTCACTTGGCAGTGTCGGCGACGAGGCGCTCGACGGCGTCGACGGCCTCGCCGACGGCGGCCGGGTTCTGGCCGCCGCCCTGGGCCACGTCGGGCTTGCCGCCACCGCCGCCGCCGAGGGTCTTGGCGGCGGTGCGCACCAGGTCACCGGCCTTCAGGCCGCGCTCGCGGGCGGCCTCGTTGGTGGCGATGACCGTCAGCGGCTTGCCGTTGTTGACGGTGAAGAGGGCGACGACCGCGGCGCGTCCGCCCTGGATACGGCCGCGCACGTCGAGGACCAGCTTGCGCAGGTCGTCGGGGGTCGTGCCGTCCGGGACCCGGCCGGTGACGACGGCCACACCGCGCACGTCCTTGGCGGACTCGGCGAGACCGGCGGCGGCCTGGAGCACCTTCTCGGCGCGGAACTTCTCGATCTCCTTCTCGGCGTCCTTCAGCTTGCCGAGCATCGAGGAGACCTTCTCCGGCAGCTCCTCCGGGCGGCCCTTGAGCAGCTCGGTCAGCTGGTTGACGACCGTGTGCTCACGGGCGAGGAAGTTGTAGGCGTCCACGCCGACCAGGGCCTCGATACGACGGACGCCGGAGCCGATGGAGGACTCGCCGAGCAGCTTCACCAGGCCCAGCTGGGCGGTGTTGTGCACGTGCGTGCCGCCGCACAGCTCCTTGGAGAAGTCGCCGATGGTCACCACGCGGACCCGCTCGCCGTACTTCTCGCCGAACTCGGCAATGGCGCCCTGCTTCTTGGCCTCGTCGATCCCCATGATCTCGGCGTGCACGTCCAGGTCGCGGGCGAGCACCTCGTTGATCTTCTGCTCGACGTCGGTCATCACGGCCGTCGGAACGGCGGACGGGGAGCCGAAGTCGAAGCGGAAGCGGCCGGGCTGGTTCTCGGAACCGGCCTGGGCGGCCGTCGGGCCGAGGGCGTCGCGCAGGGCCTGGTGGGTCAGGTGGGTGGCCGAGTGGGCGCGGGCGATGGCCTTGCGGCGGCGGTTGTCGATGGAGGCGTGGGCCTTGGCACCGACGGTCACCTCGCCGACCTGGACGACGCCCTTGTGGACGTACACGCCCGGGACCGGCTTCTGGCAGTCGCGGATCTCGATGACGGCACCGGAGTCGGCCTTGATCCGGCCGGTGTCGCCGATCTGGCCGCCGCCCTCGGCGTAGAACGGGGTGCGGTCGAGGACGATCTCGACCTCGTCGCCCTCGGTGGCGGCCGGGGAGGACACGCCGTCGACCAGGATGCCGACGATCGTGCTCTCGCCCTCGGTGTCGCTGTAGCCGATGAAGTCGGTCTCGCCGGCGGTGTCGGCGATCTCGCGGTAGGCGCCCATGTCGGCGTGGCCGGTCTTCTTGGCCTGGGCGTCGGCCTTGGCGCGCTCCCGCTGCTCCTTCATCAGGCGGCGGAAGCCCTCCTCGTCCACGCTCAGGCCCTGCTCGGCGGCCATCTCGAGGGTGAGGTCGATCGGGAAGCCCCAGGTGTCGTGGAGCAGGAAGGCCTTGTCGCCGGAGAGGACCTTGCCGCCGGCCTGCTTGGTCTCGGTGACGGCGGTGTCGAGGATGTTGGTGCCGGCCTTCAGCGTCTTGAGGAAGGCGTTCTCCTCCGCGATGGCGACCTTCTCGATGCGCTCGCGGTCGGTGACCAGCTCGGGGTACTGCTGACCCATCATCTGGATCACGGTGTCGAGGAGGTCCTTGACCACCGGACCGGTGGCGCCCAGCAGGCGCATGTTGCGGATGGCGCGGCGCATGATGCGCCGCAGGACGTATCCGCGGCCCTCGTTGCCGGGGGTGACGCCGTCGCCGATCAGCATCGTGGCCGTACGCATGTGGTCGGTGACCACGCGGAGGGACACGTCCGAGTCGTGGGCGTCGCCGTAGCGCACGCCGGTCAGCTCGGTGGCCTTGTTGATCACGGCCATGGAGGTGTCGATCTCGTACATGTTCTGCACGCCCTGCAGAATCATGGCGAGCCGCTCCATGCCGAGGCCCGTGTCGATGTTCTTGCTCGGCAGGTCCCCGAGGATCTCGAAGTTGTCCTTGCCGGTGCCCTCGCCGCGCTCGTACTGCATGAAGACGAGGTTCCAGATCTCCACGTACCGCTCGTCGTTGACGGCCGGGCCGCCCTCGACGCCGAACTCGGGGCCGCGGTCGTAGTTGATCTCGGAGCAGGGGCCGCACGGGCCGGGGACGCCCATGGACCAGTAGTTGTCCTTCATGCCGAGGCGCTGGATGCGCTCCTTGGGCACGCCGACGACCTCGTGCCAGATGCGCTCGGCCTCGTCGTCGTCCTTGTAGACGGTGATCCACAGGCGCTCGGGCTCGAGGCCGTAACCGCCCTTGTCCTGGGGCGTGGTGAGCAGCTCCCAGGCGTACTTGATGGCGCCTTCCTTGAAGTAGTCGCCGAAGGAGAAGTTGCCGCACATCTGGAAGAACGTGCCGTGGCGCGTGGTCTTGCCGACCTCTTCGATGTCGGGCGTGCGCACGCACTTCTGCACGCTGGTGGCGCGCGGGAACGGCGGCTTGACCTCACCCAGGAAGTAGGGCTTGAAGGGCACCATGCCGGCGGGGACGAGGAGCAGAGTCGGGTCGTCCGCGATGAGCGACGCCGAAGGGACGACGGTGTGCCCGCGCTCCTCGAAGAAGCTCAGCCAGCGGCGGCGAATCTCGGCCGACTCCATCAGTGGTCCTCATTCCGGTTGTACGAGTGCTTCGCTTGCGAAGAAAACGACGTTTCGATGTACTTCGGTGTGCTGCTGTTGTCGCTGGGGTTGGCCCCGATGGCGGCCTGCCGCCTCGGTGCGGGGAGTTCGGGGTTCTCGTGGATCCCGAGGGCCTCCTCCAGCTCGGCCTCCCGCTGGGCCATGTTGTCGCGGACGTCGAGCGCGAAGCCCACCGCGCGGTCCTTCAGGCGGTGACCGGTCTCCAGGGCCTTGTTCGCCGCCGTTGCGGCGAGGCTCTCCGGGGTCAGCTGCCTGAGCTTGCGGTTGACCTTGGTGGTCGCCCACACACCAGCGGCGACACCGGTGGTGAACCAGAACGTACGGCGGAACATCGCTCGGTCTCAGTCCTTACTTCCGCTTGCGTCGTGCGGCAGGGACCGCGCGGCCCACGATCACGGTACGCCGGGGGGCCTTCGCGGGCACGTCCTCCTTGCGGCCGCCCAGCGCCCGCCGGACGCCGTAGCCGAACGCCGCGACCTTGACCAGCGGGCCGCCGAAGGTGGAGGCGACCGTGGTCGACAGCGCGGAGGCGTTCGAGGTGACCTCCTGGACGTCGGAGGCGATCGCGTCGACGCGGTCGATCTGGGTCTGCGCGGAACGCACGGCGGCGGAGGCGTCCGCGAGCAGCGGGACGGCCTGGTCGGTCACGTCCGCCACCAGCTTGGTGGTCGCCTTGAGCGTCTGGGCCAGCCTCGCGAGTGCCACCGCGAGGAAGGAGACCAGGATCGCCCAGAAGACGGCCACCAGGATCCCGGCCACCTCTCCACCGGACACTGTGCGCACCCGCTCCCTGAAACGTCCCTCACCATCGAAAAAGTCGTGTCCGAGCCTATCGCGCCACGGCCGGGGCTCCGTACCGGATTACCGGGCGGCGCGTACGGAGTTGCGGGAAGCGATTGTACGCAGTGAACACGGTTCAGTACGCTCCGTGTCCCATGCGAGGTTCTCAGCCCCCGGATCCCTTCTCCGACGGCGATCCGCCCCTGGAACTGACCACGTTCGTCGGGCGCTCGGCCGAACTCGCCGAGCTGAGGGACGCGCTCGGCCGGGCGCGGCTGGTGACCGTGACCGGGGTCGGCGGTGTCGGCAAGTCCCGGCTGGCCGCGCGGGTCGCCACCGGGTGGGAGTCCGGGGCCGGGCGGGTCGAGCTGGCGCCGGTGCGCGATCCGCAGTTCGTGGAGTACGCGGTGGCGGAGGCGCTGGGGCTGACCGACCACACCGCCCGGCTGCCCCGGCAGACGCTGCTGGAGCATCTCGCCGGCCGTCCGGCCCTGCTGGTGCTGGACGGCTTCGAGCATCTGCTGGACGCCTGCGTGGAGTTGACGGCGGAGCTGCTGCGGAAGCTGCCGGAGCTGCGGGTGCTGGCCGTGGGCCGGCGTCCGCTGGGGCTGGCGGGCGAGCGGCTGTTCCCGCTGGCGCCGCTCGGCGAGGACGAGGCGGTGGAGCTGTTCACGGACCGGGCCCGGGAGCAGGGCCTGGATGTGTCCGACGGCCCCGGGGTGCGCGAGCTGTGCCGGCGGCTGGAGGGGATCCCGCTGGCGCTGGAGCTGGCGGCCGGGCGGCTGCGGGCGCTGTCCCCGGCGCAGCTGCTGCAGCGGCTGGACGACCGGTTCCGGCTGCTGACGACGGGCTCCGGCCCGCATTCCGTCCCGGGGGGACCCCCGGCGCGCCACCAGACGCTGCGCACCGCGATCGGCTGGAGCCACGAGCTGTGCACGCCCGCCGAGCGGCTGTTGTGGGCGCGGCTGTCGGTGTTCGCGCAGACCTTCGACCTGGAGGCGGCCGAGTACGTGTGCAGCGGGGACGGGCTGCCCGCCGAGGACGTCCTGGACGTGCTGTCGGAGCTGGTGGCCCAGTCGGTCGTGACCCGCGAGGAGAGCCCGGCCGGCCCGCGCTACCGGATGCTGGACACGGTCAGGGCCTACGGCGCCGAGTGGCTGGAGGGGATCGGGGACGCGGGCCGGCTGCGCAGACGGCACCGGGACTGGTACCTGGGCCTGGCGACCTGGTGCGAGCTGGACTGGTTCTCATCCCGGCAGGGCGAGGTCGCCGCTCGGGTCGAGGCGGAGCTGCCCAATCTGCGGGCGGCACTGGAGTGCTGTCTGACGGAGCCGGAGGAGGCGCATCTCGGCCAGTACCTCGCCGGGTCGCTGTGGTTCTGCTGGGTCGGCTGCGGGCGGCTCGCGGAGGGCCGCCGCTGGCTGGCGCGCAGCGTGGAACTGGAGTCGGCGTACGACCAGTCGCGGCTGAAGGCGCTGTGGGTGCTCGGCTATGTGGCCATCCTCCAGGGCGACACCGTGCCTGCGCTGACGGTGCTGCGCGAGTGCCGGGAGCAGGCCGAGCGGGTCGCGGATCCGACGGCGGTGGCGTACGCCGAGCACCGCACCGGCTGTCTGGCGCTGGTCACCGATGACATGGCCCGTGCAGAAACACTGCTGCGGTCGGCGCTGGACCGCTATCAGGAGATCGGCGAACTCAACAGCAATGTGCTGATGGGCCAGGTGGAGCTGGCGATGGCACGGGCCTTCCAGGGGGACCTGCCGGACGCGGTGCGGCTGTGCGAGGACGTGCGCCGGGTCTGCGAGGACCACGGGGAGCGCTGGGCCCGCAGTTACGCGCTGTACGTGCTGGCGTACGCGGCCTGGCAGGAGGGCGCCCTGGACGGCGCGCGGGAGCTGCTCGCGGACTGTCTGCGCAACGCCCACGCCTTCCACGACCTGCTGGGTTCCGTGCTGGTGCTGGAGTTGCTGGCACTGGTGACGGCCGCCCAGGGCGATCCGGCCGAGGCGGCGCTCCTGCAGGGTGCGGCGGGCCGGGTGTGGCCCTCCGTGGGGCTGCCCCTGTTCGGCTCGGCGTACTACAACGCCCCGCACGAACGCTGCGAGGCGCTCGCCCGGCAGGCGCTGGGGGACGCCGGCTACGAGGAGCGCGTGCGGGAGGGGGGCCTGCTGGACCGGGAGGCGGCCGTGAACCGGGCGCTGCGGCGGAACGCGGTACGTCCGCTGGGCGCGCTGCCGAGTCCACGGGGACCGGTGCCGCGGGGCGGCGGGGGCGCGCATCGCACCGAGGCGACCGGGCGCGCCGCCGACTCCGCGCGGGGTTCACACGCGCCGTAGGGCGTCGGGCCGTATCGACGTGCGGCTCCGCCGCGTGGCCGGGCCCTGCCCCTGCGGCCCGCGCTGTCCGGACGACCGCAGACGAAAAGACCCGCCGTCTCTCTCCCGGCAGGGCCGGGCGGAGAGACGGCGGGCTGAGGTGCTACGCCGGGGCTGGGGTCAGCGGGCGTAGTACTCGACGACGAGCTGCTCGTCGCAGATGACCGGAACTTCCTTGCGGTTCGGCTCGCGGTCCAGGCGGAACGCCAGGGCCTTGAGGTTCACCTGCAGGTAGCGCGGGGTCTCACCCTCGGGGGCGAAGCCACCCTCGCGGGCGATCTGGAAGAGCGTCTTGTCCTTGGAGCGGTCGCGGACCTGCACGACGTCGTCCGGGCGGACACGGAAGGACGGCTTGTCGACCTTCTGGCCGTTGACCTGGATGTGGCCGTGGACGACCATCTGACGGGCCTGGTAGATGGTGCGGGCGATGCCCGAACGCAGGACCAGGGCGTCGAGACGGCGCTCGAGCTCCACGATCAGGGCCTCACCGGTCTTGCCCTGAACCTTGGACGCGCGCTCGTAGGCGCGGACCAGCTGGCGCTCGGAGATGTCGTACTGCGCGCGCAGACGCTGCTTCTCCAGCAGACGGACCTTGTAGTCCGAGTTCTGCTTGCGGCCGCGGCCGTGCTCACCCGGCGGGTAGGGGCGGGCCTCGAAGTACTTGACGGCCTTCGGGGTCAGCGCGATGCCGAGGGCACGCGACTTCTTGACCTTGGGGCGGGACTGGTTCGCCACTGTCTCAATCTCTTTCGTAGTCTTCGGCTCGTCAGGGTTTAGGGAGGTCGCATCCGCAGCCGGGAAAACCCGCCGGGTCCTTGCGGGACCTGCCGGGCAGCCGTTTCCCTGGTCTGGGCACATACGTGCAGCACGCGAGTGGCCCACCGACCATCCCGGAGCTCCGGGTGGTGGTGGGCTGCCCGCGACACCTTCGACGGTGCGCGACGCTCCTGGAACCTCGTGTCCTTGCGGCCATGGGGTTCCGGCTGGTTGTCCCGCTCTGACAGCACGGGACTCAGCACTTCGGGCAAGTCTACAGGGCGCTCACGACCGCCTGCGACCGAGGTGCTTGCGGGTCCACTCCACCGCGTCCGCGTACCGCGCCTCGGTGCCGTGCCGGCCCGGGGTGTAGTACTCGCGGTCCTTCAGGGCGTCCGGGGCGTACTGCTGCTGGGCGATGCCCTCGGGCAGGTCGTGCGGGTACACATAGCCCTGGGCGTGGCCGAGCTTGGCGGCGCCCTTGTAGTGCCCGTCGCGCAGATGCGGCGGGACCGGGCCGGCGAGGCCCTTGCGTACGTCCTCCATGGCGGCGCCGATGGCGGTGGTCGCCGAGTTGGACTTGGGGGCGAGCGCGAGGGCGATGGTGGCGTGGCTGAGGGTGAGGGCGGCCTCGGGGAAGCCGATCATCGCGACGGCCTGGGCCGCGGCGACCGCGATCGGCAGGGCGCCCGGGTCGGCCAGGCCGATGTCCTCGCTGGCGGAGATCATCAGGCGGCGGGCGATGAACCGGGGGTCCTCGCCGGCCTCGATCATGCGGGCCAGGTAGTGCAGGGCGGCGTCGACGTCGGAGCCGCGGATGGACTTGATGAGGGCGCTGGCCACGTCGTAGTGCTGGTCGCCGTCGCGGTCGTACTTCACCGCCGCGCGGTCGACCGTCTGCTCCAGCGTCTGCAGGCTGATCTCGCTCTCGCCCTTGTCCAGGGCGGCCCCGGCGGCGGCCTCCAGGGCGGTCAGGGCCCGGCGGGCGTCGCCGCCGGCGATGCGTACCAGGTGCTCCTCGGTGTCCTCGGGGAGGATGACGGCGTCCTTCAGGCCGCGCTCGTCGGCCAGGGCGCGCCCCAGCAGGCCGCGGATGTCGCCGTCGGTGAGCGGTTCGAGAGTGAGCAGGAGCGAGCGGGACAGCAGGGGGGAGATCACCGAGAAGTACGGGTTCTCGGTGGTGGCCGCGATCAGGGTCACCCAGCGGTTCTCGACCGCCGGGAGCAGGGAGTCCTGCTGGGCCTTGCTGAAGCGGTGGATCTCGTCCAGGAAGAGGACGGTCTCCTTGCCGAAGCCGCCGGTGGCGCGGCGGGCGCCGTCGATGACCGCGCGGACCTCCTTGACGCCCGCGGTGATCGCGGACAGCTCCACGAACCGCTTGTTCGTCGCCTTGGAGACGACGTACGCCAGGGTGGTCTTGCCGGTGCCGGGCGGGCCCCAGAGGATCACCGAGGAGGGTCCGGCCGGGCCGCCGGAGCCCTCGCCGACCAGCCGGCGCAGCGGGGAGCCGGGCCCCAGCAGATGCTGCTGGCCCACGACCTCGTCGAGGGTGCGCGGGCGCATCCGAACCGCCAGGGGGCTGGCTGCCGGGTCCTTCTCCTGGCGTTCTTCTGCTGCGGCGGTGAAGAGGTCGGGTTCCACGTCCAAAACCCTAAATCACCGCACTGACAACGCGGCCGGGGCCGGGGCTCAGGCCCAGAGCTGGCTGCCCCAGCGGGTCAGGATCAGCATGGCGATGATGCCGCAGTGCGTGACCGGCACCACCCAGGTGAACTCGCCGAAGAAGGACTTCAGCCAGCGCGGGGCCGGCAGGAAGTCGTTGCGGACGTTGAACGAGGTCACGTACCAGAACATGGTGATCGTGGCGACCCAGGCCAGCGAGCACCACAGGCACAGGGCGTTGATCCGGTACAGGGACTCGAACTGCAGCCAGGTGACGAAGCAGACGCCGAAGAGCGTGCCGAAGTTGAAGGTCAGCCAGTACCAGCGCGGGAAGCGGGCGCTCGCCAGCAGGCTCATGCCGACGCAGATCACGATGCCGTAGCAGACCAGGCCGAGCCAGGGGTTCGGGAAGCCGAAGGCCGCCGCCTGCTTGCTCTCCATGACGCTGCCGCAGGACACGATCGGGTTGACGCTGCAGCCCGGCGTGAAGGTCTTCCCGGCGAGCTTCGCCTCGAGGATCTTGTTCTTGTCGAGCGTGATGACCCAGGCGGCCAGCAGTCCGGCCGCGCCGGTGATCACCATCAGCAGGGCGAAGGCACGGCTGCCGCCCACCGTGCGCGGGGCGTCGGCGGTACGTTCGGGACCCGACTCCGTGGAGACGTCGTTGACTGTCGTCTTGCTCATCACGCCGATTCCGTCACTTGAGAGTTGGACCATCTTCGGGCACGGCTCATTGTGCCGTACGCGCGTGTGTCTCCACCGTTCGGCGGACATAAGAAGGTACGCACGGTGGTCACGGATCGTTCGGTTCCGGCCGACGATCGAGGGCATGACAGCACAGGCGAACGAACTCGCGGTGTACGTCCGGGGGCTGCGCAAGCGGTACGGGGGCGTGACCGCGGTGGACGGGCTCGATCTCGGCATTCGGCACGGTGAGGTGTTCGGCCTGCTCGGGCCCAACGGCGCCGGCAAGAGCACCACGGTCGAGATCCTTCGGGGCAACCGGGACCGGGACGGGGCGAGGTGTCGGTCCTCGGCGCGGAACCGGCGACGCGCACACGCGCGTGGAGATCGCGTGTCGGAATCGTCCGGCAGGACGAATCGGCGCCCGCGGAGTTGACGGTGGGCGAGACGGTGCGGCACTTCGCCCGCTACTACCCGCGGCCGCGCGATCCCGAGGAGATCGTCCGCCTGGTCGGCCTCGAGGCGAAGAGGGACTGCCGGCTCAAGGCGCTCTCCGGCGGCCGGCGGCGCCGCCTCGACGTGGCGCTCGGGGTGATCGGCGGCCCCGAGCTGCTGCTCCTGGACGAGCCGGTCGCCGGCTTCGACCCGGCCGCCCGGCGCCGGTTCCGGGAGTTGATCCGGCTGCTCGCCGGCGAGGGCACGACGATCCTGCTCACCCCGCACCACCTGGAGGAGGCCGAAACCCTCGCGGACCGGCTCGCGATCGCCGCCGAGGGACGGGTCGTCGCCGGGGGCACACACGACGAGCTGCGCACCACGTCGGGCACACCGGGATCACCGCCTCCCAGCTGTACGTACCCGCGATGACGGCCTCCGGGATCATGCCGACGAGTTTCCGGTCGCTCGGCATCTCGATCGCGGTCGAACGGGACGAGATGGTGCCGCGGCGGCTGCGCGGCACCCCGATGCCGCCCGCGGCCTGCTTCTGGGCAAGATCTGGCTGGTTCTGTCCACCGCCGCCCTGGAGACCGCGATCCCGCCGGCCGCCGGCACGGCGTTCTACGACGTCCGTCTGCCGTCCGACCCAGGGCGCTGGTTCGACTTCGCGTGGATCTTCGTGCCGGGCCTCACCGCGTGCGCGCTGCTCGGCATCGCGATCAGCTCGGTGCCGAAGTCGGCGAAGAGCGCGAGCTCCGTGGTCGTCCTGCCCTTCCTGGTGCTCCAGTTCCTGTCCGGGGTCTACACCGCCGTCGACACCATTCCCGGCTGGATGCTCGACATCGGCGCCCTGTTCCCGCTGAAGTGGCTCTGCCAGGGCCTGCGGGGCGTGTTCCTGCCCGCCTCGGCGAAGGTCCTGGAACAGGCGCACGCCTGGGAGTTCGGGCGGATCGCGCTGGTGCTGGGCGCGTGGCGCGTCGGAGGATCGGCGCTGTGCCTGCTGACCTTCCGGTGGAAGAACCGGTGCGAGGGGTGACGGGCGACCGCGCCCGCGGAGCGCACGCCTGGGACCGTTCGCTCGTACGGGCACGGGAACAGTGAGAGGGCGCCGGACATACCCGGCGCCCTCTTGTCGTCGCTGAACTCAGCCCAGGCGGGACTCCAGTTCCGCCACGATCTCGTTCACACCGATCGCCGTCTGCTCGCCGGACTCCATGTCCTTCAGCTGGACGACGCCCTCGGCGAGGTCGCGCTCGCCGGCCACGACCGCGTACCGCGCCCCGCTGCGGTTGGCGTTCTTCATGGCGCCCTTCAGGCCCTTGCCGCCGTAGGAGAAGTCCGCCGAGATACCGACCTTGCGCAGCTCGGTGATCTTCGCGAACAGCACCCGGCGGGCCTCCTCGCCGAGGGGGACGGCGTACACCGACGTCGTGGACGGGAGGTCCAGCTCCACGCCCTCCGCCTCCAGGGCGAGCACCGTGCGGTCGACGCCGAGGGCCCAGCCGACCGACGGCAGCGCGGGGCCGCCGATCATCTCGGACAGGCCGTCGTAGCGGCCGCCGCCGCCCACCGCCGACTGCGAGCCCAGACCGTCGTGCACGAACTCGAAGGTGGTGCGGGTGTAGTAGTCCAGGCCGCGGACCAGCTTCGGGTCGTCCTCGAACGAGACCCCCGCCGCCGTGATCAGCTCACGGACCTCCTCGTGGTACGCCTTGCAGGCGTCGCACAGGTAGTCGCGCAGCAGCGGGGCGCCGGTCAGCTGCTTCTGCACCGACTCGCGCTTGTCGTCGAGGACCCGCAGCGGGTTGATGTCGACGCGCCGGCGGGTGTCCTCGTCCAGGTCGAGGCCGCGCAGGAACTCCTGCAGCGCGGCCCGGTACACCGGACGGCACTCCTTGTCGCCGAGGCTGTTCAGCAGGATCCGGAAGTCACGCAGCCCCAGCGAGCGGTACGCCTGGTCCGCCAGGATGATCAGCTCGGCGTCCAGCGCCGGGTCCTCCGCACCGATGGCCTCGGCGCCGACCTGGGAGAAGTGCCTGTAGCGGCCCGCCTGCGGCTGCTCGTAGCGGTAGTACGAGCCCGAGTACCAGAGCTTGACCGGGAGGTTGCCCTGCCGGTGCAGATTGGCCTCCAGAGCCGCGCGCAGGACGGAGGCCGTGCCCTCGGGGCGCAGGGCCAGCTTGTCGCCGCCCTTGGTCTCGAAGGCGTACATCTCCTTGGTCACGATGTCGGTGGACTCTCCCACGCCGCGCGCGAACAGCTCGACGTTCTCGAATCCGGGGGTCTCGATGTAGCCGTAGCCGGAGTTGCGCAGCGGGGTCGCGATCGCCTCGCGAACGGCGAGGAACTTCGCGGAACGGGGCGGGATCAGGTCGTAGGTGCCCTTGGGGGCCTGGAAGGTACTCACGAAAAGCTCTCTCGTCACATTCCTCGTCGGGGAGCCTGAGAGGCTCCCAGGCCGGCGGCCACCTGCCGCAGATACGGGTTGGTGGCGCGCTCCTGGCCGATGGTCGTCTGGGAACCGTGACCGGACAGCACCACGGTGGAGTCGTCGAGCGGCAGGCACACGCGGGCCAGCGACTCGAGCATGTCCTCCATGGATCCGCCCGGCAGGTCGGTGCGTCCGATGGAGCCGGCGAACAGCAGATCCCCGGAGAAGAAAACCGACGGGATGTCGGCGGTCTCGGGCATCCGGAAGGTCACCGACCCCTTGGTATGGCCCGGCGCGTGCGCGACGGAGAACTCCAGACCGGCCAGTTCGAGGGTGGTGCCGTTCGTCAGCTCGCGGACGTCGTCCGGCTCCCCCACGGTCAGCTCGCCCATCAGGGGCGTTCCGACGGACAGGCCGAGCGCCTTCCCGGGGTCGCTCATCATGTAGCGGTCCTCGGGGTGGATCCAGGCCGGCACGTCGTGCGCGCCGCAGACCGGGACGACCGAGGCCACGTGATCGATGTGCCCGTGGGTGAGGACGACGGCGACGGGCTTGAGCCGATGCTTCTTCAGTGCTTCCTCGACGCCTTCGGCGGCCT
The DNA here is from genome assembly GCF_020819595.1 of Streptomyces barringtoniae. Classification (GTDB taxonomy): domain Bacteria; phylum Actinomycetota; class Actinomycetes; order Streptomycetales; family Streptomycetaceae; genus Streptomyces; species Streptomyces barringtoniae. The sequence continues at coordinate 345,791 of NZ_JAJHNP010000004.1, read as the reverse complement.
GGTGGCCGGGGTCGATGATCACGCACTCCTCACCGGCGGCGGGGGCGACGAGATAACAGTTCGTCCCCCAGGCCCCGGCGGGGAACCCGGCAATGAGCACGATCGTCCTTCGTTGTGTCGATACGGGTGGCCACAAGCTGTGGTCCTGAGCCTACCGGCGCTGCCGTTTCCTCAGCGAACCCATATACCGTACGGGGCTACACACAGCGGTCGGCTCACGAGCACGCACGCGTACCGGTCGACACACGACACGCATGAGGAGAGAACCCGGTGGTCAGCCAGGAGCAGCGGCGGCGTCAGCTCGCCCGGGAGAAGTTCTTGCGGCAGCAGCAGCGGCGTACGCAGGCGCGCCGCAAGGCCCGCTTGCGCAACTCCGTGATCGCGTCGGTACTGGGCGTGGTCGTGATCGGCAGTGTCGTGCTGTACACGACCGATGTGCTGAAGGGCGACGGCAAGAAGACCAACACCGCCGCCGACGTCAAGCCCAGCACCACGCCGACCAGCAAGGCCCCGGACCCGTGCGCGAAGCCGGCGGCCGGCTCGGTGAAGAAGCTGAGCTGGAAGAAGGAGCCGGCGATGACGATCGACACGTCGGCGAAGTACTCGATGAAGCTCGCCACGACGTGCGGTGACATCGACATCGCGCTGAAGACGGCGGCGGCTCCGCACACGGTGAACTCGTTCGACTTCCTGGCGGGCCAGGGCTATCTCGACCACACCAAGTGCCACCGGCTGACCACGACCGGCATCTATGTGCTCCAGTGCGGCGACCCGCAGGGCACCGGCATGGGCGGGCCGGGCTACACGCTCCCGGACGAGAACCTGAAGGACAAGAGCCTGAAGGGCAACACGTACCCGGCGGGCACGGTGGCGATGGCCAACACCGGTCAGAAGCACACCGGCGGCAGCCAGTTCTTCCTGGTCTACAAGGACAGCCCGCTGCCGCCCAGCTACACGCCGTTCGGCACGGTGTCGGACGCGGGCATGAAGGTGCTGCAGAAGATCGCCGCCGCGGGTGCCCAGGCTGCCGATCCGACCTCGGGCAACACCGCTCCCAACGCCACCGTGGTGATCAACAAGGCTACGGTGACGAAGTCCTGACAGCGACCTGCAGCCCAAGACGGCCATCTGCGGAATTTCGGTCGCGCTGGATGCGGACAGGCAACCCGCTGGTCGCCTATGTTGGCCGTGACGAAACTGTGGACGATGCCGGGGGTGCCGAGGCCCCCCGCAGGCATCATGTGGAGGAGGCGCTGTGAGCAGCGACCCGTGGGGCCGCGTCGACGAGACGGGGACCGTGTACGTGCGTACGGCCGACGGCGAGCAGGTCGTCGGTTCCTGGGCGGCCGGCTCCCCCGAGGAGGCGTTGGCCTACTTCGAGCGCAAGTACGAGGGCCTGGTTGTCGAGATCGGCCTCCTCGAGAAGCGAGTACAGACCACCGACCTGTCGGCGAAGGACGCCATGGCCGCGATCGACCACCTGCGGGAGCAGGTGGACGCGCACCACGCGGTCGGCGATCTGGACGCGCTGCGCAAGCGGCTGGACAAGCTGGTGGAGACCGTCGAGGCACGCCGCGAGGAGCGCAAGCAGCAGCGGGCCAAGCAGTCCGACGAGGCCCGCAGGGCCAAGGAGGACCTGGTCACCGAGGCGGAGCAGCTGGCGCAGTCCGACCAGTGGCGGGCGGCCGGTGAGCGGCTGCGGGCGCTGGTGGACACCTGGAAGGGTCTGCCGCGCCTGGACCGCAAGTCGGACGACGAGCTGTGGCACCGCTTCTCGCACGCCCGGTCGGCGTTCTCCAAGCGGCGCAAGGCGCACTTCGCGCAGCTGGACGCGCAGCGCGAGGAGGCACGCCGGACCAAGGAGCGGCTGGTCGCCGAGGCCGAGGCGCTGTCCGGTTCGACGGACTGGGGCCCGACGGCGGCCCGCTACCGCGAGCTGATGGCGCAGTGGAAGGCCGCGGGCCGCGCCCAGCGCGAGCACGAGGACGACCTGTGGAACCGCTTCCGGGGCGCCCAGGACGTGTTCTTCGCCGCTCGCAGCTCGGTGTTCGCCGAGCGGGACGCGGAGCAGTCGGAGAACCTGAAGCTGAAGGAGGAGCTGGCCGGGGAGGCCGAGAAGCTCCTGCCGATCGGCGATCTGAAGTCCGCGCGGGCCGCCTTCCGCTCGATCAACGAGCGCTGGGAGGCCATCGGCCACGTCCCGCGGGACGCGCGTCCCAAGGTCGAGGGCCGGATGCACGCGGTGGAGCGGGCGATCCAGGAGGCCGAGGAGGCCGAGTGGCGCCGGACGAACCCGGAGGCACGCGCGCGTGCCGAGGGTCTGACCGGTCAGCTGCAGGCCGCCGTGGACAAGCTGAGGGCGCAGATCGAGCAGGCCCGCGCCCAGGGCAATGCCTCCAAGGCCGACAAGCTGGAGCGCGAGCTGGAGGGCCGCCAGGCTCTGCTGGACCAGGCTCTGAAGGGCCTCCAGGAGTTCGGCGGCTAGCAGCTAGCTGAAGATGGTGCGGTTCTGGCCCCGGTCCGTCTGGACCGGGGCCAGTTGCGTTGATCGCGGTGGCCTCTGCCGACGCGTGGCTACGACCGGGTGCGTCCCGAGGTCACGCGGTAGACGTCGTACACGCCCTCCACGCCCCGTACGGCCTTCAGGACGTGGCCGAGGTGCTTGGGGTCGCCCATCTCGAAGGTGAACCGGGAGGTGGCCACCCGGTCGCGGGAGGTCTGGACGGCCGCCGAGAGGATGTTGACGTGCTGGTCGGACAGGACACGGGTGACGTCCGACAGCAGGCGGGAGCGGTCCAGCGCCTCGACCTGGATCGCGACCAGGAAGACCGAGGACTGGGTCGGCGCCCACTCGACGTCGAGGATCCGCTCCGGCTCACGGGACAGCGACTCGACGTTCAGGCAGTCGCTGCGGTGAACCGATACGCCGCTGCCGCGCGTGACGAACCCGATAATCGGGTCTCCCGGTACGGGCGTGCAGCAGCGGGCCAGCTTGACCCACACGTCGTCGACGCCCTTGACCACGACACCCGGGTCGGCACTGGAGCGGCGTTTGCGGCCGCGGCTGCGGGACGGCGGGACCGTCTCGTCGATCTCCTCGGTGGCGGCTTCCTCGCCGCCCAGGGCCTGGACGAGCTTCTGCACGATGTTCTGCGCGGAGACATGCCCCTCGCCGATCGCCGCGTAGAGCGCGGAGATGTCCGAGTAGCGCATCTCGTGGGCGAGCGTGACGAGGGAGTCGCCGGTGAGGATGCGCTGGATCGGCAGGTTCTGCTTGCGCATCGCCCGGACGATCGCGTCCTTGCCCTGCTCGATCGCCTCGTCCCGGCGCTCCTTGGAGAACCAGGCCCGGATCTTGTTGCGGGCACGCGGGGACTTGACGAAGCCGAGCCAGTCGCGGGACGGTCCGGCGCCGGGTGCCTTGGAGGTGAAGACCTCCACCAAGTCGCCGTTGTCCAGCGTGGATTCGAGCGGTACGAGCCTGCCGTTGACCCGCGCTCCTATGGTGCGGTGGCCGACCTCGGTGTGGACGGCGTACGCGAAGTCCACGGGCGTGGCCCCGGCGGGCAGGGCGATGACATCGCCCTTGGGGGTGAAGACGAAGACCTCGTTGCGCGACAGGTCGAAGCGCAGGGACTCCAGGAACTCGCCCGGGTCCTCGGTCTCCTTCTGCCAGTCCAGCAGCTGCCGCAGCCACGCCATGTCGTTGATGGCGTCCTTGTCCTTCGCGGACGTCCTGGGCGCGTCCGTACGGACCTTGGAGGTGCCGGCGACGGCCTCCTGCTTGTACTTCCAGTGCGCGGCGATGCCGTACTCGGCGCGGCGGTGCATGTCGAAGGTGCGGATCTGCAGCTCGACCGGCTTGCCGTTGGGGCCGATGACCGTCGTGTGCAGCGACTGGTACATGTTGAACTTGGGCATCGCGATGTAGTCCTTGAACCGGCCGGGGACCGGGTTCCATCGCGCGTGCACGGTGCCGAGGGCGGCGTAACAGTCGCGGACGGTGTCGACGAGGACGCGGATGCCCACCAGGTCGTAGATCTCGGCGAAGTCGCGGCCCCGCACGATCATCTTCTGGTAGACGCTGTAGTAGTGCTTCGGGCGGCCGGTGACGGTCGCCTTGATCCGAGCGGCCCTCAGATCGGCCTGGACCTCGTCGGTCACTATGGCCAGGTACTCGTCACGCTTCGGCGCCCTTTCGGCCACCAGCCGTACGATCTCGTCGTACATCTTGGGGTAGAGGATCGCGAACGCGAGATCCTCCAGCTCCCACTTGATGGTGTTCATGCCGAGGCGGTGGGCGAGCGGCGCGTAGATCTCGAGGGTCTCGCGCGCCTTCTTCTCCTGCTTCTCGCGCTTGAGGTAGCGCATGGTGCGCATGTTGTGCAGGCGGTCGGCGAGCTTGATGACCAGGACGCGCGGGTCCTTGGCCATCGCCACGACCATCTTGCGCACGGTCTCGGCCTGCGCGGCCTCGCCGAACTTGACCTTGTCCAGCTTGGTGACGCCGTCGACGAGCAGGGCGACCGTGTCGCCGAAGTCGCGGCGCAGCTGCTCGAGGCCGTACTCGGTGTCCTCGACGGTGTCGTGCAGCAGCCCCGCCATGAGCGTGGCCGGATCCATGCCCAGCTCGGCGAGGATCGTGGTCACGGCGAGCGGGTGCGTGATGTACGGGTCGCCGCTCTTGCGCTTCTGCCCGCGGTGCCAGCGCTCGGCGACCTGATAGGCGCGCTCGATCTGGCGGAGCGTCGAGTTCTCGATCTTCGGATCATTGCTGCGCACTATCCGCAGTAGTGGCTCGAGAACCGGGTTGTAGGGGTTGGCGCGCTGCACGCCGAGGCGGGCCAGACGGGCGCGGACGCGGTTGGAGGAGCCGGTGCGGCCCGGCTGGACGACGGGCGGTCGCACCACGGGCGGCTGGGCCGGGCGCTCGGTCGGGGCCGGCTTGGGACGTGAGGCCTCGGCAGCCTTCTCGACGGGCGCGGACTGGGCGTGCTCGATCGGCCCGCGGGTGTCGTTCTTCGCGTTGGACACGTGTGGCGCGGGCTTCGCCGCGGCGGCCGAGGCGGACTCGGGCTTTGCGGCGGTCAGGTGCTGGGCCTCGTCTGGCAAGAGGGCTCCTCGTGCGCGATCCGGGTCCCCCGGTCAGGCTCCGGAGACCCCATGGTAGCGATCCTGCGGCTGGTCATCGCCTTCAGGCGGAAGTGAGGACCGTCTACCTGTGCAACGCAGGGGGTCACCGCTGGATTCCGGGAGGTGGATTCCGGGTGGTTGCGGGGCGTGCGGGGGGTGTCCCGACGGTGACCCCGGCTGCGCCTTCGGCCGGTTCTGGTTCCGTTTCCCACCCGCACCACCTGTGCGGCTTTCGTCCCTGGTGGGGCACATTCTCCGCCTTCGGCTGCGGTAGGGGCGGGCCGGAAACCCGACGACGGCCCGCCGGGGTCAGGGGCCTGACGGCGGCCGGACCGGTGCGGCTTTCGTCGCCTCGTGCGGGTGGCCCTGGGTGGAGCGCCTTCGTGGTCGGCGGCCGACGGGGACAGCGGCCGCTGGCAGCCGGAGCGCGCGGCTTTCGTCGCCTCGTGCGGGTGGCCCTGGATGGAGCGCCTTCGTGGTCGGCGGCCGACGGGGACAGCGGCCGCTGGCAGCCGGAGCGTGCGGCTTGCGCCACCGGATGCGGGGCCCCGGATGGAGCGCCTTCCACGGAGGCGGCTGTCGAAGGCAGCGCCCGGGCAACCAGACCTGCGCCGATTACATCACCGAACGCCATGACCCCGAGAGGAACACCACCACCGCCGACGACCACCGGGGACAACGGCCGCCGGCAGCCCGACCTGCGCCGATTACACCACCGAACACGGTGGCCCCGAGGGAACGCCATCGCCCTAGGCGGCCGACGGGGACAGCGGCCCGGTGACAGGCGGACCGGGCGGCTTGCGCCACCGGATGCGGGGCCCCGGATGGAGCGCCTTCCACGGAGGCGGCTGGTGGCGGACGGCTGTCGTCCGTTGAGGTCCGAGGGTGGTGGATGGTGGCTGCCCGGGCGGGGGTGTTCGGGAGCCGGGTGCGGACCGCAAGGGGGTTCTGGCTGGTGGTCGGCCAGGTGCCCGCGGCCGTCGGCGGCGGGCACCGCCCCGCAGGGGCCGCCCGCACCCGGCGACGAGAGCCGCGGGAGAAAAGCACAAAGCGGCCCACGGCGGAGCCGAGGCCGCTTGTGCGTCGTCAGGATCAGACCTGAAGCAGTGCCTCCAGCGGGGCCCCGCCCAGCGCCAGCTCCAGCCGGACCCGGCCGCCCAGGAAGCCCAGTTCCATCAGCACCGCCAGCCCGGAGACCTCGGCGCCGGCGCGCTCGATCAGCTGGATCGCGGCCTCGGCCGTACCGCCCGTGGCGAGGACGTCGTCCACGATCAGCACCCGGTCACCGCTGGCCAGGTCCTCCGCGTGCACCTCGATCTCGGCCGAGCCGTACTCCAGGTCGTAGGCCTGGCGCAGCGTCGCTCCGGGGAGCTTGCCCGCCTTGCGGACCGGGATGAAGCCGAGGCCCGCGCGGACGGCGACCGGGGCGCCCAGGATGAAGCCCCGGGCCTCCAGGCCGACGATCTTCGTCGCGCCGGTGTTCGCGGCGATCTCGGCCAGCGCGTCGGTGAGCGCCGTGAACGCGGCCGGGTCCGCCAGGAGCGGGGTGATGTCCTTGAACATCACGCCCGGCTCCGGGTAGTCGGCGACGTCCCGGATGCGGCTGAGCAGCAGTTCCCTGATGTCGGTCATCGGCGCTTCCCGGAAGGCCTGCCACGGCCCCGGCTGCGGGACGCGGGCTGGTTACGGGGGCCCACGACGGCGGGGGCCGCATCGGCGGAGTCGTCGGCGACGGCGCGCTCCGCGGCGAGGTCCTCCTCGGCGGAGGCCTGGGCGCGCTTGGCCAGGACCCGCTTGGTGAGGGCCTTCATCGCCGGCTCGCGCTCCTTGAGGTCGGCGACGAGCGGCGTGGCGATGAAGATCGAGGAGTACGCACCGGCAGCGAGGCCGACGAACAGCGACAGGGAGATGTCGTTCAGCGTGCCGGCGCCGAGGAAGCCGCCGCCGATGAACAGCAGGCCCGCCACCGGCAGCAGCGCCACCACGGTGGTGTTGATCGAACGGACCAGGGTGCCGTTGATCGACATGTTGGCGATGTCGCTGTAGGTGAAGCGGGTCTGCTTGGTGATGTCCTTGGTCTGCTCCTTGAGGCTGTCGAAGACGACGACCGTGTCGTAGAGCGAGTAACCGAGGATCGTCAGCAGACCGATGACCGTACCGGGCGTGACCTCGAAGCCGACGAGGGCGTAGATACCGGTGGTGATGGTGATGTCGTGGATCAGCGCGACCAGGGCCGCGACGGCCATGCGCCACTCGAAGGCGATGGCCAGGTAGATCACCACGAGCACCATGAAGATGCCGAGACCCTCCCAGGCCTTGTTGGCGATCTGCTGGCCCCAGCTCGGGCCGACCAGGTCGGCGGCGAGCTTCTCGGGGTTGAGGTTCAGGTCCTTGGCCAGTTCCTGCTTGATCTTGTCGGACTGGCCGGTGTCGATGCCGGCGATCTGGATGCGCAGGCTGCCGTTGCCGAGCTTCTGCACGATCGCCTCATGGCCGGAGGCGTCCTTGGCGTAGGTCTCCGCCTGGGTCACCGAGGCGCTCATGTGGGTCGGCGTGGTGAAGACCGCGCCGCCCTTGAACTCGATGCCCATGTTCAGCCCGCGCACCGCCAGGCCGAGGATGGCCGTGATGGTGATCAGGATGGAGACGCCGTACCAGATCTTGCGCTTGCCGACGAAGTCGTACGAGATCTCGCCGCGGTGGAGTCGAGCGCCGAGGTTGCCGAGTTTCGACATCTCAGGCCTCCTTCGGGTCGACAGAGCCGGCGGCGGGGCCGGCGGGACGGCGGGTGCGGCGCAGCGGCGGCTTGGCACCCAGGCTCTTCGGGTCGAGGCCGGACCACTTGTGGCCGCTCGCGAAGAACTTGCGGCGGGCGAGGAGCGTCATCAGCGGCTTGGTGAACAGGAAGACGACGACGACGTCGAGCACGGTGGTCAGGCCGAGGGTGAACGCGAAGCCCTGGACCTTGCCGACGGTCACGATGAACAGGACGGCGGCGGCGAGGAAGGACACGAAGTCGGAGACCAGGATGGTGCGCCGGGCTCGCGGCCAGGCCCGCTCGACGGCGGGTCGCAGCGAGCGGCCCTCGCGGATCTCGTCCCGGATGCGTTCGAAGTACACGATGAACGAGTCCGCGGTGATACCGATGGCGACGATGGCACCGCAGACGGCCGGCAGGTTCAGCGCGAAGCCGATGGCCGGGCCGAGCAGCGACATGATCACGTAGGTCAGGATCGCAGAGACCAGCAGCGAGGCCATGGCGACAAGCGACAGGCCGCGGTAGTAGACCACCAGATAGAGCACGACGAGCGCGAGGCCGATCGCGCCGGCGAGCAGACCTGCGTGCAGCTGCTCGCCGCCGAGGGCGGCGGTGACGGTGGTGACCGACTGCTCCTGGAAGGACAGCGGCAGGGCGCCGTACGACAGCATGTTGGCGAGGCTCTGGGCGTCCTGCTGGGTGAAGCTGCCGGAGATCTCGGCCTGGCCGCCGGTGATGGCCTGCTGCACGAACGGGCTGGAGACGACCTCGCCGTCCAGGACGATGCCGAACTCGTTCTGCGGGGACTGGTTCTTCGCCAGCTGGCCGGTGATGTCGGCGAACTTCTTGGCGCCGCTGTTGCTGAAGGTCATCTGGACCTGCCAGCCGGAGGCGCCCTGGGTGTCGAAGACGGCCTGCGCCTTCTTCACCTCGGTGCCGTCGACGGCCGCCGGGCCGAGCACGTACTTGTACCAGACCTTCCGGATCTGGCCGCAGGCGATCGTGGGCTCGCCGGGCTTCGCGGCGCCGCCGACCTTGGCCCGCTCGGCGGGCTTGGAGCAGTCCAGGGCGGCGTACTGGGCCTGGAGCTTGGCGGCGGTGGTGGCGGCGCTGGAGGAGGCCGAGGGGGTGGCCGACGGCTTGGAGCTGCCGGAGGCGGAGGTGCTCGGCGAGGGCGTGGAGCCGGCCTTCAGCGCGTCGGTGACGGCGCGGCCCTGGGAGGTCGCCGAGGCCGTGGGGGACGCGGTGGAGGACGAGGACGCCTTCTGCTTGGAGGAGGCGCTGCTGGAGGGGCTCGTGCTCGGGTTCGGCGAGGAGCTGCCGCTCGGGGACGCGCTCGGCGACGGGCTCTGCGTGGAGCCGCCGCTGGGCTCGCTGGCCAGCACCGGGCGGAAGTACAGCTTGGCGGTGGTGCCGACCTGCTGCTGGGCTTCCTTGGAATTGGTGCCCCTGGGGATGTTGACGATGATGTTGTCGGTCCCCTGGGTCTGCACCTCCGCCTCGGAGACGCCGAGGCCGTTGACGCGGCGGTTCATGATGTCGACCGCGGTGTCCATGTTGGCCTTGTTGATCGCGGACCCCTGGTCGGCCTTCGCCTTGAGCGTGATGCTCGTACCACCGGCGAGGTCGATGCCGAGACGCGGAGTGGTGTTCCCGGAGAGGAACATGCCTCCGGTCAGCGCCACGATGGCGATCAGGATGAGGGCCAGCGAGCGCCCTGGCTTGCTCTGGGCACTCGCGCTCCGGCCCCTCTTAGGTGCTGCCACCTTCTCGTACTCCCTCTCGGGCCGGCCCGCGCGGTCGGCGCGGTCGGCCATGACATGGTGTCGGGCTGTTCCGTTCGGGAAACAGACGCGCCCGGTGGTGCGGGGCGGGATCATGCCGCGCGGCGCACCACCGGGGCGTGACTACTTCGCGTCGGAGTCGCCGTCGGTCTTCTTCGGCTCGTCCTCCGCCTTGGCCTCGGCGGCCTCGGCCGTGTCGGTGCCGTCCTCGTCGGCGTCCTTCTTACCGAGGTCGACGGCCTTGTCGTCGGAGGCGGCGGCAGCGGGCGAGTCGGACTCGTCGGGCTCGGTGAGGGAGGAGGCGTCGTCCGGGACGATGTCGGCGTCGGACTTCAGGTCGTGCTCGACGCCGTGGACGATGCGGTTGTACTCGTCGTCGGTGAGGACGGCGCCGATCGCGTTCTTGGCGAAGAGGAGCTCGACGCCCGGGCCGGCGTCGAGAAGGACCGTGTCCTCGTTGACCTCCTTGACCGTCGCGTACATCCCCCCGATGGTGCGGACACCGGAGCCGGGCTGCATCTCGTTCCGCATGGTGGCGGCCTGCTGCTGCTTCTTCTTGGCCGAGCGTGTCATCAGGAACATGGCCGCGATGAGCACGATGAAGGGGAGAAGGGTAAAGGCATTCACGGGACGGGGTTTCCTTCGCGCGACCGCGACGGGAAGCGGCCTATGGGATGGGGGTGTGGGTCGGCGCCGCCCGCAAGGGCGGCATCGGCGGAGTCTAAGCGAGTCCGCGCGCATGGAACAACGCTCAGCATGGCACCTGAGTTCCTGCCCGGGCCAATGCCCTCGCCGTCACTCGTACATCATCGCGCCCTCAGGTCCCGAACAGGTCCTGTTGTCCGTTTCCCCCGGTCGTCCCGCCGCTCGCCGAGGGGGGCGGGGTCAGGCCGAGGTGCGCCCAGGCGGCCGGTGTGGCGACCCGGCCGCGCGGGGTGCGGGCCAGCAGTCCCTCCCGGACGAGGAACGGTTCGGCGACCTCCTCGACGGTCTCCCGCTCCTCCCCCACCGCGACGGCCAGCGTGGACAGGCCGACCGGGCCGCCGCCGAACAGCTTCAGCAGGGCCTGCAGGACGGCGCGGTCGAGACGGTCGAGGCCACGCGCGTCGACCTCGTAGACGGCAAGGGCCGCCTCGGCGATGTCACGGGTGATCAGGCCGTCCGCCTTGACCTGCGCATAGTCGCGGACGCGGCGCAGCAGGCGGTTGGCAATGCGGGGCGTGCCCCGGGATCGGCCGGCGATCTCGGCGGCGCCGTCCGGCTCGATCTCGACGTCCAGCAGGCTCGCCGAGCGGTGTACGACACGCTCCAGCTCGTGCGGCTCGTAGAACTCCATGTGCGCGGTGAAGCCGAAGCGGTCGCGCAGCGGGGGCGGCAGCAGGCCCGCGCGCGTGGTGGCGCCGACCAGGGTGAACGGCGGCAGCTCCAGCGGGATCGCGGTGGCGCCGGGGCCCTTGCCGACGATGACGTCGACGCGGAAGTCCTCCATCGCCATGTACAGCATCTCCTCGGCGGGCCGGGACATGCGGTGGATCTCGTCGAGGAAGAGGACCTCGCCCTCCTGGAGGGAGGACAGGATCGCGGCGAGGTCGCCGGCGTGCTGGATGGCGGGACCGGAGGTGATGCGGATGGGGGCGCCCATCTCGGCGGCGATGATCATGGACAGGGTGGTCTTGCCGAGGCCGGGTGCGCCGGAGAGCAGCACATGGTCGGCGGTGGCGCCCCGCGCGCGTGCCGCCCGCAGGACGAGGTCGAGCTGTTCGCGGACCTTCTCCTGGCCGATGAACTCGCCGAGGTCCTTGGGGCGCAGGGCGGCCTCTACGGCCTGGTCCTCCCCGTCGGCGGACGCACCGACGAGCCGCTCGGGGGCGGGGGTGTCGGTCGTGTCGTCCCAGTTCATGTGGTGTGCCTCGATCGTCGTGGGTCAGCGGGCGCGGTTCGGCGGGCCGGGTTCGCGTGGGGTCAGCGGGCGCGGTTCAGGGTCTGCAGGGCGGCCCTCAGCAGCTGTCCGACCTGCGGGGTGCCGCCGGCGGCCTCTGCCTGGGGCGCCACCGCGGTGACGGCCTCGTCGGCCTCGCGGGTGGCGTAGCCGAGGCCGATGAGGGCCGCGTGCAGCTGGTCGCGCCAGCCCTGGGTGACCGGGGCGCCGACCACGGGCGCGCCGACGGGCTCGCCGAGCCGGTCCTTCAGCTCCAGCAGCAGCTTCTGGGCGCCCTTCTTGCCGATGCCGGGGACGGCGGTGAGGGCCTTCTCGTCACCGGTGGCGACGGCGCGGCGCAGGGCGTCCGGGGTGTGTACCGCGAGCATGGCCTGGGCCAGGCGCGGGCCGACTCCGCTCGCGGTCTGCAGCAGCTCGAAGACCTGGCGCTCGTCGTCGTCGGCGAAGCCGTACAGGGTCAGCGAGTCCTCGCGGACCACGAGCGAGGTGTGCAGCTTGGCGGGCCGGCCGATGCGGAGCGTGGACAGCGTGTTCGGCGTGCACTGGACGGCCATGCCCACGCCGCCGACCTCGACGACCGCGGCGTCCGGGGCGAGCGCGGCGACCGTGCCGCTGACGAAGGCGATCATGCCGTACGGCCTTTCGTTGCGTTGACTGTGTGGCGGGCGACCGCCTGCTGGAGCCGGTTCTGGGCGGGGGCGCGCCAGATGTGGCAGATGGCGAGCGCGAGGGCGTCGGCGGCGTCGGCCGGCCTGGGCGGTGCCGACAGCCGGAGCAGCCGGGTCACCATGGCCCCGACCTGCGCCTTCTCGGCACGGCCGCTGCCGGTGACGGCGGCCTTGACCTCGCTGGGGGTGTGCAGGGCGACCGGGATGCCGCGGCGGGCGGCGCACAGCATGGCCACGGCGCTGGCCTGGGCGGTGCCCATCACCGTGCGCACGTTGTGCTGGCTGAAGACACGCTCGACGGCGACGCACTCGGGCCGGTGCTCGTCCAGCCACTGCTCCAGGCCCTGCTCGACGGCGAGGAGGCGGTGGCTGAGATCGGCGTCCACGGGCGTGCGTACGACACCGACGCCGAGCATGGTGAGCGGGCGGCCCGCGACGCCTTCGACGACGCCGACACCACACCGGGTCAGTCCCGGGTCCACCCCCATCACCCGCACCGGGCCCCTCCTTCGCCGACTCGTTCGTCCCCCGGCCACCGCTGGGCGCTACCCCCAGTTCGTGCAGGCTATCGGGTGCCACTGACAATGACGGCGGGCCGGTGGGACGTGTCCCACCGGCCCGCCGGAAATCCGCTGAACCCGCGCGGCGTTACGCGTCGACCTTCTCCATGATCTCGTCGCTCACGTCGAAGTTGGCGAAGACGTTCTGCACGTCGTCGCTGTCCTCGAGTGCGTCGATCAGCTTGAAGATCTTCTTGGCGCCCTCCTCGTCCAGCTCGACCTGCATGGTCGGGACGAAGTTGGCCTCGGCGGACTCGTAGTCGATGCCCGCCTCCTGGAGGGCGGTGCGGACCGCGACCAGGTCGGTGGCCTCGCTGATGACCTCGAAGTTCTCGCCGAGGTCGTTGACTTCCTCGGCACCGGCGTCCAGGACGGCGCCGAGCACGTCGTCCTCGGTCAGCTCGCCCTTGGGGACGATGACCACGCCCTTGCGGTTGAACAGGTACGACACCGAGCCCGGGTCGGCCATGGAGCCGCCGTTGCGGGTCATGGCCACGCGGACGTCGGAGGCGGCGCGGTTGCGGTTGTCGGTGAGGCACTCGATGAGCACGGCGACGCCGTTCGGGCCGTAACCCTCGTACATGATCGTCTCGTAGTCGGCGCCGCCGGCCTCGAGACCGCCACCACGCTTGATCGCGGAGTCGATGTTCTTGTTCGGCACCGACTGCTTCTTGGCCTTCTGGACGGCGTCGTAGAGCGTCGGGTTGCCGTCGAGGTCGACGCCGCCCATGCGGGCCGCGACCTCGATGTTCTTGATCAGCTTCGCGAAGAGCTTGCCGCGCTTGGCATCGATCACGGCCTTCTTGTGCTTCGTCGTGGCCCATTTAGAGTGGCCGGACATCTGCCTGTCTCCTTCGCGTAACCAATCTCTGTACGAACGTCAGAGATCCTACAAGGACTCCGGCGCCCGGTTGGCGCGCACCATGTCGACGAACAGGGAGTGCACGCGGTGGTCGCCGGTCAGTTCCGGGTGGAACGACGTGGCGAGCACGTTGCCCTGACGGACGGCGACGATGTGGCCGTCGTGCTCGGCGAGCACCTCGGCCCCGGCGCCCACGGACTCCACCCAGGGGGCGCGGATGAAGACGCCCTCCACAGGATCGCCCGCGACGCCCTTCACGTCGACCGCGGCCTCGAACGACTCGTTCTGCCGCCCGAAGGCGTTGCGGCGCACGATCATGTCGATGCCGCCGATGGTCTCCTGGCCCGAGCGCGGGTCGAGGATCTTGTCGGCGAGCATGATCATGCCCGCGCAGGTGCCGTAGACGGGCATGCCGTCGGCCACGCGCGCGCGAAGGGGCTCCATCACGCCGAAGAGGATGGCCAGCTTGGAGATGGTGGTGGACTCGCCGCCGGGCAGGACGAGGCCGTCGACCTCGGCGAGTTCCTCGGGGCGCCGCACCGGCCTGGCCACGGCGTCGGCCGCGGCCAGGGCGATGAGGTGCTCCCGTACGTCGCCCTGGAGGGCCAGGACGCCTATCACGGGTGCGTCAGTCATGTGTTTCGTGCAGTCCTCTGGAGGTGGGAATTACCAGCCGCGGTTCGCGTAGCGCTCGGACTCGGGGAGGATGTCGCAGTTGATGCCGACCATGGCCTCGCCCAGGTTGCGGGACGCGTCCGCGATGATCTTCGGGTCGTCGTAGAAGGTGGTGGCCTTCACGATGGCGGCGGCGCGCTTGGCCGGGTCGCCGGACTTGAAGATGCCCGAGCCGACGAACACGCCCTCGGCGCCGAGCTGGCGCATCAGGGCCGCGTCGGCCGGGGTGGCCACGCCGCCGGCGGAGAAGAGGACCACGGGGAGCTTGCCCAGCTCGGCGACCTCCTTGACCAGCTCGTACGGGGCGCGCAGCTCCTTGGCGGCGGCGTACAACTCGTGGTTGTCGAAGCCGCGCAGCTTGGCGATCTCGTTCTTGATCTGGCGCAGGTGGCGGACGGCCTCCACGACGTTGCCGGTGCCGGCCTCGCCCTTGGAGCGGATCATCGCGGCACCCTCGGCGATGCGGCGCAGGGCCTCGCCCAGGTTGGTGGCACCGCACACGAACGGGGTGGTGAAGGCCCACTTGTCGGAGTGGTTGACCTCGTCGGCCGGGGTGAGGACCTCGGACTCGTCGATGTAGTCGACGCCGAGGGCCTGCAGCACCTGGGCCTCGACGAAGTGGCCGATGCGGGACTTGGCCATGACGGGGATCGAGACGGCGTTGATGATGCCCTCGATCATGTCCGGGTCGGACATGCGGGCCACGCCGCCGTCCTTGCGGATGTCGGCCGGGACCCGCTCCAGGGCCATGACCGCGACGGCGCCCGCGTCCTCGGCGATCTTCGCCTGCTCCGGCGTGACGACGTCCATGATCACGCCGCCCTTGAGCTGCTCGGCCATGCCACGCTTCACGCGCGCGGTGCCGGTCTCGGGAGCCTGGTTCTCGATGGTGGACACGGGTGACCTCACTGAAGTGAAAGAGGGTTTCTCTGCAGCATCGAGGAAACGTGAGTGGACCAGGCCACAGCAAGGGCCAATGGCAAGCCGGTGGATCCTTTTCGTGCAGCGAGGAGTTCTCCCGGGGTTCAGGCGGCCCGCTCCACCAGGGCCGCGGGGGGCTCGTCGTCCATCTCGAAGGCCAGGGGGAACGGGGCGTGGCCGGCCAGCCGGAACCAGCGGACCTTGCGGTGCTCGCGGAGCCTGCGTGCGGCTCCTACGGCGTCGTTGTGGAAGCGGCGGGCCATGGGGACCCTGCGGACGGCCTCGGCCAGCTCATGGGCCGCCTCCTCCCCTCCTGGGGCCTCCCGTACGGCCTCCACCTGGGCCGGATCCTCGAAGACCGCGCGCAGCGCCTGGCTCAGCTCGCTCTCGGCGACCTCCCGCTGCTCCTCCTCGGCCTGCCGGGCGGCGTGCGCGGCCTCGTACAGCACGATCGAGGCGGCCGGGTCCAGCACGCCCGAGGTGGCCAGTTCCTGGGCCACGGAGGCCCGGCGCAGCAGCTGCGCGTCGAGCGCGGCCCGCGCGGCGTCCATCCGCACGTGCAGCCGGTCCAGCCGCCCGGCCGTCCAGCTCAGGTACACGCCGATCGCGACGACTGCGACGAGGATCCAGATGAGGGTTGCGGTCACGCCGGAAGGCTATCGGCTGCGGGAACCGGCCCCTCACGGCGATCCCACCCCGGCTCCGGCCGCCCGCCGGGCGGCTCGGCGCGCCCGCCCGAGGGCCGCTGCGGTTGATCGTGTCCGGCCCGGCCCATGGCCGCGGCCTCAGTCGCGGGCCAGTCCGAAGCGTGCCCTCAGTCCCGTCGTGCGCTCGTCCGCCGCGACCGCCGCCGCGCCGGCCGTGACCGTCTCGTAGACGGACAGGATGTCCGCGCCGACCGTCGACCAGTCGAAGCGCCGCACGTGGGCGCTGCCGCGGTCGCGCAGTTCGGTGCGGCGGGCCGGGTCCGCCAGGAGCCGTACGGCGGCGTCGGCGAGTGCGTCGGCGTCCTCGTTGGCGAAGACCTCGCCCGCCGCGCCCTGGTCGAGGACCTGCACGAAGGCGTCCAGGTCGGAGGCGAGCACGGGGGCACCCGCCGACATCGCCTCGACCAGGATGATGCCGAAGCTCTCGCCGCCGGTGTTGGGGGCGACGTACAGGTCGACGCTGCGCAGGAGGCGCGCCTTGTCCTCGTCGCTGATCATGCCGAGGAACTCCACACGCGCGCGCAGTTCCTTCGGCAGGTCCTCGACGGCCGCCTCCTCGTCGCCGCGGCCCGCGACCAGCAGGCGGGTCCGCGGGCGGGCGGCAAGGATCGTCGGGAGGGCCTTCATGAGGACCGGCAGGCCCTTGCGGGGCTCGTCGATACGGCCGATGAAGCCGATGGTGTCGCCCTGCCACTCCGCCTTGGGCTCTGCCGAGGCGAAGAAGTCCACGTCGACGCCGTTGGGGATGACGACCGCGTCCCCGCCGAGGTGCTCGACCAGCGTCCGCCGGGCGTACTCGCTGACCGCGATCCGGGCGCTGATCTTCTCCAGGGCCGCCTGGAGGATGGCGTACGCGGCGATCATCGCGCGTGAGCGGGGGTTGGAGGTGTGGAACGTGGCCACGATCGGGCCGGAGGCCGCCCAGCAGGTCAGCAGGCCCAGCGAGGGAGAGGTCGGCTCGTGGATGTGGACCACGTCGAAGGCGCCCTCGTGCAGCCAGCGCCGTACCCGCGCGGCCGACAGGAAGCCGAAGTTCAGGCGGGCCACGGAGCCGTTGTAGGGCACCGGGACGGCGCGGCCGGCCGAGACGACGTACGGCGGCAGCGGGGTGTCGTCGTCGGCCGGGGCGAGGACGGACACGTCGTGGCCGAGGCGGAGGAAGTACTCGGCGAGGTCGCGGATGTGGAACTGGACGCCGCCGGGCACGTCCCAGGAGTACGGGCAGACGATCCCGATTCTCACGAGGGTCCCTTCGCGGGGTCGAGGTCGGCGAGCCACAGCCGCTGCAGCATGTGCCAGTCCTCCGGATGGTCGGCGATCCCGGTGGCGAAGGCGTCGGCCAGCGCCTGTGTCATGACAGACGTCTTCTCGGCCCGGGTACCTGACTCGGGCACCTCGACCGGGGGGTGCACACGGCCCTGCATGACGGGCGAGTCGTCGTACCAGAGCGTGACCGGCAGCAGCAGCGCGCCGGTCTGCTGGGCGAGCAGGGCCGGGCCCGCGGGCATCCGGGTCTTCTCGCCGAAGAAGTCGACCTCGACGCCGGAGGCGGACAGGTCCCGGTCGGCGACCAGGCAGACCAGGCCGCCGTCGCGCAGCCTGCGGGCCAGGGTGCCGAACGCGGAGCCGCCGCTGTGCGGCAGGACCTCCATGCCGAGGCCCTCGCGATAGGCGACGAAACGGTCGTACAGCGTCTCGGGCTTGAGCCGCTCGGCGACCGTGGTGAACGGCGTCTCCAGCTTGGTGGTGACCCAGGCGCCCGCGAGGTCGTAGTTGGCCATGTGCGGCAGCGCGAGGATCACGCCCTGGCCGGAGGCGAGCCCGTCGGTCAGGAAATGTATGTCCTTCGGGTCGAAGCCCGACTTCACGCGCTCCCGGCTCCAGGCGGGCAGCCGGAAGGACTCCATCCAGTAGCGCAGGTACGAACGCATGCCCGCGCGGGACAGCTCGCGCAGGCGCTCGGGTCCGGCGTCGGGCAGCACGCGCGCGTAGTTCGACTCCAGGCGCTGTACGCCCTTGCCGCGCTGCTTCCAGGCGAGGTCGGCGATGGTGTGCCCGAGACGGACCGCTACGGGTTCGGGGAGCTTCTTGACGGTGCCCCAGCCGAGCCCGTACAGCCCGTCGGTGAGCCGTTCGGCGGCGCTCACTTCGCGGCCTCACTGGGGCTCTGCCGGGCCGCGGCGGCCTCCGCCTCGGCGGACTCGCGGCGCACGGTGACGACCCGCTGGATCAGCGTGACGAGGCTGCCGACGGCGACAATCCACAGGGCGATCGGCAGCAGCCACTGGATGCCCGGCACACCGAACTTGTGCATGCCCGCGAAACCGGCCGCGACCAGCGAGATCACCAGCCGCTCGGCGCGTTCGACGAGGCCGTTGACGGCGACCGGCAGCCCGATCGACTCGCCGCGCGCCTTGGTGTACGACACCACCTGCCCGCTGGCCAGGCAGAAGATCGAGACGGCGCACAGGACGTTGTTGTTCCCGTTGCCCGCGTACCAGAGCGCGAACCCGCCGAAGATCGCGCCGTCGGCGACCCGGTCGAGGGTGGAGTCCAGGAAGGCGCCCCAGCGGCTGGAGCGGCCCAGCTGGCGGGCCATGTTGCCGTCGACCAGGTCGGAGAAGACGAACAGAGTGATCACGACCGTGCCCCAGAAGAACTCGCCCCTGGGGTAGAAGACCAGCGCGCCCGCGACCACACCGGCCGTGCCGATGAGCGTGACCGTGTCGGGGCTCACGCCCCGGCGGATGAGAAACGCGGCGAACGGTGTGAGGACACGCGTGAAGAATGCACGCGCGTACTTGTTCAGCATGGCCTTCCCGACGGTCGGTGTCGCCGCGGCCCCTGGTGGCCTCCGGCTGGCCCATCGTAGTCACGCGCGCGCATGCGCGGCGGGCGGGCACCCGCGGCCCGTGGCGCGAACCGGTGTGTGCCGCCGTGCGCGGGGCGCGCGCGGCGCGATCGGCGGCCGCGGCTGTCGTTCGTATGGACGCAACGTGACGGGAGTGGAAAGCTCGAATAACCGCGGGCGTCGCCGGAGCCGCCAGTGCACGCGGGTCCCGCGTGTCCGCGCCCACAGTGACCTCACCGTGCACGGGAGGCAGGATCATGGGCGACAAGACTCAAACACACCACCCCGGGGCCGCCGGCAGGGCTCTGGAGGCCGACCAGCCCGCATCCGTACGGAACGTGGTGCTGGTCGGCCACTCCGGTTCGGGCAAGACGACTCTGGTGGAGGCCCTCGCGCTGACCGCGGGGGCGGTGAACCGGGCGGGCCGCGTGGAGGACGGCGGCACCGTCTCGGACTACGACGAGATCGAGCACCGGCAGCAGCGCTCCGTACAGCTCTCCCTGGTGCCGGTCGAATGGGACGGCATCAAGATCAACCTGCTCGACACCCCCGGGTACGCCGACTTCGTAGGGGAGCTCAGGGCCGGTCTGCGCGCCGCGGACGCGGCCCTCTTCGTCGTCTCGGCCTCGGACGGCGTGGACGGCTCCACCCGGATGGTCTGGGAGGAGTGCGCGGCCGTCGGCATGCCGCGCGCGATCGTGATCACGCACCTGGAGGCGGCGCGCGCCGACTTCGAGGAGATGACCCGGATCTGCGCGGAGGCCTTCGGCGGGGACGACCCCGATGCCGTACTGCCGCTGTACCTGCCGCTGCGCGGGCCCGAGGGTCCCGATGGGCACGCGCCCGTGACCGGGCTGGTCGGGCTGCTGTCGCAGAAGCTGTTCGACTACTCGACCGGGGAGCGCAAGGACTCCGAGCCCGGCGAGGACCAGCTGCCGGACATCGAGGAGGCCCGCAACCGGCTCATCGAGGGGATCATCGCCGAGAGCGAGGACGAGACCCTCATGGACCGCTATCTCGGCGGCGAGCAGGTCGACGTCAAGACGCTGATCCAGGACCTGGAGCGGGCCGTCGCCCGCGGCTCGTTCTTCCCCGTCCTGGCGGCCGCCCCCGCCGCCGACGGCGCCAAACAGGGGCTCGGTACGGTCGAGCTGCTGGAGTTGGTCACGGGCGGGTTCCCGACCCCCTTCGAGCACCCGCTGCCCGAGGTGACGACCCTCGACGGCAAGTCGCGCGAGCTGAAGCCCTGCGACACCGACGGCCCGCTCGTCGCCGAGGTCGTCAAGACCTCCTCCGACCCCTACGTCGGACGCGTCTCGCTGGTGCGCGTCTTCTCCGGCGCCCTGCGCCCCGACCAGACGGTGCACGTCTCCGGGCACGGGCTGGCCGACCGCGGCCACGAGGACCACGACGTCGACGAGAAGGTCGGCGCGCTGTCCATGCCCTTCGGCAAGCAGCAGCGCCCGGTGACGCGCGCCGTCGCCGGCGACCTGGTGTGCGTGGCCAAGCTCGGCCGGGCCGAGACCGGGGACACGCTCTCCGCGAAGGACGACCCGCTGCTCATGGAGCCCTGGCGGATGCCCGACCCGCTGCTGCCGCTCGCCATCCAGGCGCACAGCAAGGCCGACGAGGACAAGCTCTCGCAGGGCCTCGCCCGGCTGGTGGCCGAGGACCCGACCATGCGGCTGGAGCAGAACCAGGACACCCACCAGGTGGTTCTGTGGTGCCTGGGCGAAGCCCACGCGGACGTCGCCCTGGAACGGCTGCGCAGCCGCTACGGCGTCCAGGTCGACGTCGTCCCGCACAAGGTCTCCCTGCGGGAGACGTTCGCGAACAAGGCGACCGGGCGCGGGCGGCATGTGAAGCAGTCCGGCGGGCACGGGCAGTACGCCATCTGCGAGATCGAGGTGGAGCCGCTGCCGGGCGGCTCGGGCGTCGAGTTCGTGGACAAGGTGGTCGGCGGCGCCGTACCGCGGCAGTTCATCCCGTCCGTGGAGAAGGGCGTACGGGCCCAGGCCGCCAAGGGTGTCGCCGCCGGATATCCGCTGGTGGACGTGCGGGTCACGCTGCTGGACGGCAAGGCGCACTCGGTGGACTCCTCCGACGCCGCCTTCCAGACCGCGGGCGCGCTCGCGCTGCGCGAGGCCGCGGCCGACGCCCGCATCCATCTGCTGGAGCCGGTGGCCGAGGTGTCCGTGCTGGTCGGCGACGACTACGTGGGCGCCGTCATGAGCGACCTGTCCAGCCGGCGCGGCCGGGTGCTCGGCACCGAACAGGTGGGTTCCGGGCGGACCGTGATCAAGGCCGAGGTCCCCGAGTTCGAGATCGGCCGGTACGCCGTCGACCTGCGCTCGCTGTCGCACGGCACGGCACGGTTCGACCGCTCCTACGCCCGGCACGAGCCGATGCCGCCGCAGATCGCCGAACGGATCCGTGAACAGGCGGGTGACAACGGGTAGTTCAGCACCCGCTAGCCGGGTGCGCGGGCGGGCGGCTTCGGCCGTCCGCCCGCCGGTTGTCGGTGGCGGCGGATACGCTGATCACCTGATCGCGTCGTGCCGCAGTCGTCCGGTTGTGACGGGTAATCGACGCGACGGCCTGTTCAACAGGTGTGCGGAGCGAGGAAGTCGGGAAGGCCGCAGAAGCGACACCGGCGGCGATGGGGGCGGAAATGTCGTTGGGAACGGAGTGGGACGGACCCCAGGTGCCCGTCTCGGGAGACGAGGGGCAGGCGGCGACCTCCGCGCTGGCCTCGGCGGCGTACCGGGACAGCCCGATGGAGGAGATCAAGAAGGCCGACAACGAGTGGCACGAGTCGACCCTCAAGCCCGGCAGGATCGCACTGCTGCGGCCCAACCTCGGTGAGGCGTTCTCGCGGGCCGTGGTCGCCCGGATGCTCGCTCCCGGCCGCAAGCCGCTCATCCAGTCCTTCGGCACCGAGCCCCAGTTCGTCGTCGAGCACTGCCTCGCGGCCAACAACATCCGCAGGGAGCGCGACAACCGCCTGACCGCCGTGACGGTCCTGTGCGGAGTGCTCTTCCTGCCCGGGCTGATCGCCTGGCTGCTCGTCTTCCAGCTGCGCACGTTCGTCGCCACGCGCGAGGACAAACGGGTGGGCGCGCTCGCCACCGCGCTGCTCCTGGGTGTCGGCGTGCTCGCCGCGCTGTTCCTGATCAAGATGCCGTTCACCGGCTTCTGGGCGTGGTACGCCCGGGCGTGCGTCGTGCTCCCCGTGCTCGGCTGGTTCTGGGCCAAGCGGATCTGTGAGCGCACGGCCAAGGATCTGCGAGCCCGCTGGGGCGGCCTGCTCTCGGGCACCAGCGTCGGTGCGAAGGTCCCCGAGGCCGTGCCGCGCGGACCCAACCAGACGGCGGCCGAGGAGCTGCGCCAGTCGCTGGCCCGGCTCAGCGCCGAGCAGCAGTCCAACTCGGTCTTCTACGCCGGCCCCAAGGGCATACTCGGCATGGGCACCCGCTGGGGCGCCTGGCAGCTCGCCGAGGATCTGGTGCCCGCCGACCCGAGCCGGGAGATCCACCCCTTCCGCAGCTGGGACGTCATACGCGCGATCCACGACCAGCTCGCCCTGCTGGAGCGCGGCCCGCTCAACACCGGCGGTTTCCCCAAGCCGTCCATCAAGCACTGGATCGTCACACCGATCGGCGAGAAGGCCGCGGAGGTGTCCCGGCCCGAGGGCACCGACGTCGAGGCCTTCCAGGTCAAGCCGCACGCGATACAGGAGATCTGCAACAAGCAGCAGTTCGGCAGCGGCGACCGGCACTACCTGGGCGTGCAGTGGACGCTGTGGGACGGGCAGCTGGTCCTCACCATGCTGATCACGGTGACGGTGCTGCACGAGACGCTGCGCATCGAGGTGACCGGGCACGCGCTGGGGCCGGTGAACCCGCTGTTCACCTCCAAACCGGAGCCGCCGAGCAAGGAGGTCTCCAAGTCCCTCAAGCCCTGGGAGACCAGGAAGATCCTGCTGCCGCTGGTCACCACCGACGAGGTGGTACGGCTCGCCTCGCGCGCCCCGCTGACCTGGTACCCGCCGCTGCTGAACTGGCTCGGCGGCTCGCTCGTCCTGCCGGAGCCGTTCGGGCTGCGGCATGCCTGGGCCGACCAGCCCTGGCGGCACCGCTTCATGGCCGACGACGCGCTGCGCGCGGCCACGCCGGTGCTGCGGGTGGTGCACTCGGCGGCGATCAGGGTGCTGGAGGAGAACGGCGTGGACACGGAGAAGTTCGGCACGCGGTCGGGCATCCTCAGCGGCCTGGTCCAGGACCCCACGCCGAAGAAGGCCGACCTGTACGACGCGTGAGCGGTGCCCTCGGCAGAGGGCACCCGGCGGCTACGCCGGCCAGGCCTCCGCCAGCATCTTCCTGGTGTCGGCCAGGAGCTGCGGCAGCACCTTCGTGTGGCCGACCACCGGCATGAAGTTCGTGTCGCCGCCCCAGCGCGGGACGATGTGCTGGTGCAGGTGGGCGGCGATGCCGGCACCCGCGACCGTGCCCTGGTTCATGCCGATGTTGAAGCCGTGCGCGCCGGACGCGGTGCGCAGGGCCGTCATCGCCTGCTTGGTCAGCTCGGCCAGCTCCGCGGTCTCCGGACCGGTCAGGTCCGTGTAGTCGGCGACATGGCGGTACGGGACCGTCATCAGATGGCCGCCGTTGTACGGATAGAGGTTCAGGACGGCGTAGACGTGCTCGCCGCGCCGGACGATCAGTCCGTCCTCGTCGGACTTGGCCGGGATCGTGCAGAAGGGGCAGCCGTCGTCGGCCCCGGGGCCGCTCGGCTTGTTCTCGCCCTGGATGTAGGCCATCCGGTGGGGCGTCCACAGGCGCTGGAACGCGTCCTGCGTCCCCACTCCGATCTGCTGCTCCGGCTCACTCGTCATGCTAGGCAGCATATGGCTTCGCCCGTTCGCGGCGTGTCGCCGGGGCGGCGGGAGAAAGGTCACCGGCCAAGCTTGGCCGGTGGTCGACGACAGCCGTGTGAAGCGCTGGGAGCAGCGCACCGAGATCCCCCTCTTCCTGGCGTCGCTGGTCTTCCTGGCCGCGTATGCCACCCATGTCCTGATGCCGGACCTGCCCGACTTCTGGCACGGCGTGTGCAAGTTGGTGATGCTCGCCCTCTGGGTGCTGTTCGCCGCGGACTACGGGGTGCGCTGGCGGCTCAGCGGGCAGGGACTGCGCTTCGTCCCCACGCACGTGCTGCACACGGTGGTGGTCATCCTGCCGCTGCTGCGCCCGCTGCGGATCGTTCCGCTGTACGACGCGGTACAGCGCAAGGCCGGACAGCCCCGGCTCTCCCTGCACGCACGCGTGATCTCCTACGCCGGACTGTCCACCCTGCTGCTGGGCTTCTCCGGTGCTCTCGCGGTCTACCAGGCGGAGCGCGGCGCCCCGGGCGCCACCATGCGCACGTTCGGGGACGCCGTGTGGTGGGCGGCCTCGACCCTCACCACGGTCGGGTACGGCGACATCACCCCGGTCACCCCGATGGGCCGGACGATCGCCATCGGGATGATGATCGGCGGCCTCGCCCTGCTCGGCGCGGTGACGGGCTCGTTCTCGTCCTGGCTGATGCAGACCTTCACCCGCGAGGGAGACGAAAGGCCCCCGGGGAGGTGAACCTCCCCGGGGGCCCTCGTACGGAGCGGGCGCCGGATCAGACCTGGACCCGCTCCTGAACGACCTGCGCGATCTTCGCGATGGCCTCGTCGAACGGGATGCCGTTCTCCTGGGAGCCGTCGCGGTAGCGGAACGACACCGAACCGCCCGACATGTCCTCGTCGCCCGCGATGACCATGAAGGGCACCTTCTGCTTCTGGGCGTTGCGGATCTTCTTCTGCATGCGGTCCGAGGAGGAGTCCACCTCGACGCGCAGGCCCTGCTTCCGGGCCGCGGCGGCGAACTTCTCCAGGTACTCCACGTGCGCGTCGCCGATCGGGATGCCGAGCGCCTGGACCGGGGCCAGCCAGGCCGGGAAGGCGCCCGCGTAGTGCTCCAGCAGCACGGCGAAGAACCGCTCGATGGAGCCGAACAGCGCGCGGTGGATCATGACCGGACGCTGCTTGGAGCCGTCCGGGCCGGTGTACTCCAGGTTGAAGCGCTCGGGCAGGTTGAAGTCGAGCTGGATGGTCGACATCTGCCAGGTGCGGCCGATCGCGTCCTTGGCCTGGACGGAGATCTTCGGGCCGTAGAAGGCGGCGCCGCCCGGGTCCGGGACGAGGGGCAGGCTCTGCTTCTCGGCGACCTGGCGCAGGGTCTCGGTCGCCTCCTCCCAGACCTCGTCGGAACCGACGAACTTCTCCGGGTCCTTGGTGGACAGCTCCAGGTAGAAGTCGGTCAGGCCGTAGTCGCGCAGCAGGCCGAGGACGAAGGTGAGCGTCTTGTCCAGCTCCTCGGACATCTGCTCACGGGTGCAGTAGATGTGCGCGTCGTCCTGCGTGAAGCCGCGGGCACGGGTGAGGCCGTGCACGACGCCCGACTTCTCGTACCGGTACACGGTCCCGAACTCGAAGAGGCGCAGCGGCAGTTCGCGGTAGGAGCGGCCGCGCGCGTCGAAGATCAGGTTGTGCATCGGGCAGTTCATGGGCTTGAGGTAGTAGTCCACGCCCTCGTCGAGCTGCATGGGCGGGTACATGCCCTCGGCGTACCAGTCCAGGTGCCCGGACGTCTCGAAGAGCTTCCCCTTCGTGGCGTGCGGGGTGTAGACGAACTCGTAGCCCTCCTCCTCGTGGCGGCGCCGCGAGTAGTCCTCCATGACCCGGCGGACGATGCCGCCCTTGGGGTGGAAGACGGCGAGGCCGGAGCCGATCTGCTCCGGGATGGAGAACAGGTCCAGCTCGCTGCCGAGCTTGCGGTGGTCGCGCTTCTCGGCCTCGGCGAGGAAGTCCAGGTACGCCTTCAGCTCGTCCTTGGACGGCCAGGCAGTGCCGTAGATGCGCTGGAGCATCGGGTTCTTCTCGCTGCCGCGCCAGTAGGCGGCCGCGTTGCGCATCAGCTTGAACGCCGGGATCAGGCGGGTGGAGGACAGGTGCGGACCGCGGCAGAGGTCCTTCCAGCACAGCTCGCCGGTCTTGGCGTCCAGGTTGTCGTAGATCGTCAGCTCGCCGGCGCCGACCTCGACGTCCGCGCCGTCGTCGGAGGAGGCCGAGCCCTTCAGGCCGATCAGCTCCAGCTTGTACGGCTCGGCGGCCAGCTCCTCGCGGGCGGCCTCGTCGGTGACCACACGGCGGGCGAAGCGCTGCCCGCGCTTCTGGATCTCCTGCATCTTCTTCTCGATGGCCTTGAGATCCTCGGGCGTGAACGGCTTCTCGACGTCGAAGTCGTAGTAGAAGCCGTCCTTGACGGGCGGGCCGATGCCCAGCTTGGCCTCGGGGAACAGCTCCTGCACGGCCTGCGCCATGACGTGCGCGGTGGAGTGGCGCAGGATGTTCAGGCCGTCCTCGGACGAGATCTCGACGCCCTCGACGGTCTCGCCGTCCTCGACCTCGTAGGCGAGGTCCTTCAGCTCGCCCCCGACACGCGCGGCGATGATCGAGCGCTCGCCCGCGAAGAGGTCGGCGGCCGTAGTGCCCGTCGTCACCACGCGTTCTTCCCGCTCGGAATCGCGTTGGATGATCACACGGACGTCTGACACCGGTCTCTCCTGACTGAAGGTGGGGTGCGGCGCCATACCAGGAGCGCGCGCACAGGCGATCGTACCGACCCCACGGCACCGACCGCGAAACGGTCACCCACAGTTCCCTGTCCGATACTCCTCAGTCCTCGTCCCCGTACGCCTCCCCGTCCTCGTCCCCGTACGCCTCCCCGCAGGCCTCCTCGAAGAAGTCGAGGTTCTCCTGGAGGGACTTCAGCAGCCGGTCCCGCTCGCCCTCGTCGACCTGGACGGGGACGACCCCGGAGGCGCCGGTGAGCCGGCGGAAGCCGCCCCGGCGCTCCAGCCGGCCGTGCACGCGCACCGGGAGCCCGACGAGGTGGGCGTGGCCTGCGATGCGGTAGTCCTCCTCGTCCAGGGTGACGCGGACGTGCGTGACGTCGGCGCCGGCGAGGACGCGCAGCCGTACGGTGCCCTCGCCGCCGGGTCCGGAACGGCGCATGCGGACGACGGCGCCGGTGACGCGGACCGGCATGGAGGGTTCCTCGCGCAGATAGCGGGCGGCGGCCTCGCGCAGCACGGGCAGGTCGCCGGGTGAGAACTCGACGGGCTCGGCGGAGGGGGCGCAGCCCTCGGGGACGCCGGCGCCGGGTGCCCAGGCGACGGCGATCCGGGCGCCCTCGGTGCCCCGGACGAGCGCGGCGAGCGCCTCGGTCAGTTCGCGGCTGACGCCGGCCTCGACCGCACCGTCGAAGGCGTCCATGCCGCCGGTGGCCCGCTGGTAGTCGACGGCCTCGCGTGCGGCGTTGAGGGCCTGGTACAGGCGTACGGCGAGCGGGCGGCCGGTGGGCACGGGCACGAAGGCGGTGAGGTGCCGGCCCTCGGCGGCGGGGCCGACGAGGACGTCCTGAAGGAGTGCGGCGGCGGAGCGGCGGTGGCGGGCGCCGTAGTAACCGGCACGCGCGCGTGTGGCGAGCGCGGCGGCGAGCAGCATCTGCCGGGCGGCTGCGCGCAGTTGCTCGTCGGCGGTCCACGGCGCGGCGCCGACGGGTCCGCCCGGGGTGTCGCGCCACCAGCGGATCTCGTCGCTGGGCACGGCGAGGGAGATCAGCACCTCGCGGGCGGCGGGCGTGGCGCTGCGGGCGAGGGCGTCGAGGGCCTCGCCGAGCAGGTCGTCGCTGTCGGGGAAGGCGCGGCTCTCGGGCACCAGCAGGCTGGTCCCGCCGGCGCCCGGTCCCGGCGGGGTCCAGCGGCCGTAGCGCCCGGGGGCTCCGCCGCGCCGCTGCCAGCCGTGCCGGTGCAGCAGGGCGCCGAGCACGGCGGGGTCGACCTCGGCGGGTTCCGGGGGCCGGTTCCAGGAGAGGTCGTCGGGATGCGGCCGGACCTGGCGCGGCAGTTCCTCGTACGGACGGCTTCTCATGGCCTGCCTCCCGTCCCGACCCGCGTCATGATCTCGCAGAGCGCCCGGTCGTCGAAGATGCGTGTGGTCGGTATCCGCACGGTGGTCCGGTGCCGGCCGGTGATGGGGTGGCCGGCGAGGTTGACCCAGTAGCAGCAGTGCCTGAGGTCGAGCCGGTCGTGGCTGGCGCGCAGCCAGTCGTCCTGCGAGCGCGGGACGAGCATGACGACCAGGATCTTGTGCACCGAGACGGGTGTGCGGGCGAGCTTGCGCAGATGGTCGTTGTCGAGGGTGAAGGAGAAGGAGCGCCCCGGCGGGTTCGGCGCGACCTGGTACGTGGCCTTCAGCTGCACCTTGATGGTGACCTCGTCGTCGACGGTGTGTCCGGCCGCGCTGTGGCTGACGTGCCAGTCGATGCCGTTGTCCGGGAAGGGCTGGGACAGCGAGCAGCCGGCCGCGGCGGCGACCGCGTGCAAGTAGCCGACCTGCAGTGTCTCCATGCAGGCGGTGGTGGCGAGCGTGCCGCGAAGGGGGCCCGTGCGATCGGGCAGCAGCCCGCCCCGCTCGGGCTGCGCTATGGCCATGACCAACAGCCTTCCAAGCCAAGAGTTTCCCCGCTGCGGGCCGCTGAACTGCAAAGACCCGTACTCCTGTTGTCTCCCACCGGCGTACGGCGCAAACGGCCCGGGTATCACCAAACGGGCAGAAGACGGAACGTCACCTGCCCTGGGTGAACGAGGAGTTGGGTTGGGATGACGTACTGGTACGAGGGGCCGCTGGCCGCCTTCGACACGGAGACGACGGGCGTGGACGTCGAGACCGACCGGATCGTGTCGGCCGCCGTCGTCGTCCAGGACGCGCCGGGGACCCGGCCCCGGGTCACCCGCTGGCTGGTGAACCCGGGTGTCCCGGTGCCCGAGGAGGCCACGGCGGTGCACGGTCTGACGGAGGAGCACCTGCAGCGCAACGGCCGCTGGCCGGCGCCGGTGATGTACGAGATAGCCGAGCAGCTGGCGGAGCACGCGGCGATGGGCCGCCCGCTGGTGGTGATGAACGCGCCCTTCGATCTCACCTTGCTGGACCGGGAGTTGCGCCGGCACCGGGCGTCGTCGCTGGACCGCTGGTTCGAGTCGGCCCCGCTCAGGGTGCTGGACCCGAGGGTGCTGGACAAGCATCTGGACCGCTACCGCAAGGGCCGCCGCACGCTGACCGACCTGTGCGACCACTACGGCGTGACACTGCAGGGCGCGCATGACGCCGGGGCGGACGCGCTGGCCGCACTGGACGTCGTACGGGCCCTGGGCCGCCGTTTCGCGACCCGTCTGGAGCGCCTGACCCCCGCCGAGCTGCACACCCTCCAGACGGGCTGGCACGCGGCACAGGCCCGCGGGCTGCAGGCGTGGTTCGCGCGCAGCGGCTCGGAGGAGATAGTCAGCACCGACTGGCCGCTCAGGCCGGAGCTGCCGGCGGCGGCGTGAGCCCGCTCAGCATGCAGAAAGCCGGTCCGCTGTTGCGGACCGGCCTCTCCGGGTGGGCGATACTGGGTTCGAACCAGTGACCTCTTCGGTGTGAACGAAGCGCTCTCCCACTGAGCTAATCGCCCGGGAACGCACTGAACAATACAGGCCTCGGCGCCGATCCTTCAAACCGCTTGGAGGCGGCGCAGCAGCCCGCGCCGTCCCGACCGCATCATGAGGCGGTGGTTGACGCGGAAGACCGGGCGGCCGGGTACGGCGAGCCGGCGCAGCAGCGTCTTGCGCACGTCCACTTCCTGGTCGTAACAGGCCAGGGTCCCCGAGCCCTCGGCCGTGACCGTCCAGCGCGCCCAGCCCTCGATGTCACCGGACAGGGTGACCTCCAGCACACCGGCACCGGGGTCGCGGCGGCTCTGCCGGGCGGTGAAGGTCATGTCGTACGGCAGGACGGACCGGACGGTGATCACGCCGGTGTCCGCGTCCAGCCTGGTCACCGAGCGGACCTGCGGCCACCAGCACGGATAGTCCTCGGGCCGCTCCAGCACCGCATACACGACGGCCGGCGGGGCGGGCAGGGACCACAGGCTGCGGAAGCGGTAGTGGGTCCAGTCCATGGCGTGAGTCTGCCCGGCCGTACGCACAAATCTGAGTACGGGTACTCATGCACCTCGCCGTGACGCGGGCCACACTCTTCGGGGAGCGCCGCCGCCCGTGCGTCGGCGCTCCCCACCCACCTGTTACGACGGCACCTCGTCGCCGAGCAGCGCCAGGTTCTCGTGGCCGGTGTGCTTGCCGTCCGTGGTGGGGACGGGTGCGGGGCCGTAGGTGCTGTTGCCCTCGGCGGAGTAACGGACGGTGAAGTTGTCCCAGGTGAACGCCGAGGCGCCGTGGCCGGCCGAGAGCGAGGACTTGGGCGTGTCCTGTTGGACGACCTTCGGGTTCGGTGACGATGCCCGCCTTGACGCGGTTGTAGCCGTCGGTCCAGCACTCCGTCAGGTCGGCCTTGTCGAAACCGAGTCGTACAGGTACATGATGGCGAAGTAGCCGGTGTCCCCGGGGACCTTCGTCCTGTCGTCGATGGTCTTCAGGGCCCCGACGGGAATTCCGAGTTGCTTTCCGTCGACCTCGCCGACCTTCGTCACGCCCTCCCGGAAGTGATCCAGGGTCAGGTTGCCTGCCTGCGCCTGTGACTTGAGGGCGAGCAGAATTCCCCGCTTGTCGTACTTCCGAAGAAAGGTGACGGCATTTTGGAAAACGTCCGGGGGATTTCCGCCGGCGGCCTGGGTCTGCAACTTCTCCAGAAGGACGCGTACGTCTGGAAGTCGGTCTTGACCTTGATCTTCGGGCACTTCTTCTCGAAGAGGGCGATTGTCCGGTAGATCTTCTTTGCCCGCTCCTCGGCGCCGCACCAGGAGTAACGGATCGTCACCGTCCCGTCCCCGGAACGGCTTCCGCCTCCGCACCCGGTCGTCGCGGCGAGCCCGAGCGCGGCCGCCGAGGCCCCGGCCGCCTTCAGGATCGTACGCCTCTCAGGATTCCTGCTGGTTCCCATGGTCGGGCCCTCCTCCCGACGTCGTCTCCGCCGTCACGAGCATCGTCATGAATCGGTTCAAGTAGCGCTTGCTGGCACGAGTTACGGAGGGGTCGGGGGTGCGTCAATGATTCGGACAGGATTTTCTTGCGGGCGGGGCGGCGCGGGGGTGACGTGGCGGCTGTTCTCGCAGGTGGGGGCGGCGTGACCGACGGGCCGAACGGGCGGTGCGGGGGCTGCGGGGCGGGTGAGGGGTGCGAGTGGGGGCCGATGGAGGGGTGCGGGGGTGGGTGGGGGTCGGCGGTGGGGTGCGAGGGCGGCTGGGGTCCAGCCGTGAGGGGGGCGGCCGTGAGGAGGCAGCCGTGTGGGGGCAGCCGTGAGGGGGCGGCTGTGAGGGGGTGAGGGTCGGCAGCGAGAGGGTGGGGTGGCCGGTTGCCCGGACGATCGACGCGGGGCGGCCGGGTGTCGGGCGGAACGCTGCGGGGTGGCCGCGTGCCCGGCCGATCGGCACGCGGCCGGCCGGAGACCAGGCAGAACGGGTGCAGGACGAGCGGAACCCAAGCGCCACGGGGGCAGGACGAGCGGAACCCAAGCGCCACGGGTGCGGGGCGGGCGGAGCTCAGGCGGAACTGGTGGCCGGAGCTCGGGCGGGTAGGGAGGCGAGCCAGTCGATCAGGATCCGGTTCGTCTCCTTCGGGCACTCCTGCTGGACGAAGTGGCCGCAGCCGTCGAGGACGTGCGAGCCGAGCAGGCCGGGCAGGGTCTCGGGGTACGCCTCGACCGCGTCGGCCAGCCACGCGAGCGAGGCGTCCAGCGCGCCGCCGATGAACAGCGAGGGCTGCGTGATCGGGGCACCCTCGTGACCGGCCAGGTCCGCCCAGTCCCGGTCCATGTTCCGGTAACGGTTCAACGCCCCGGTCATCCCGGTGCGCTCGAACTCCCCGGCCAGGAAGTCGAGGTCGCCCTCGCCCAGCCAGGCCGGCAGCGGGCCGGTGGGGAAGCGTTCGCGCAGGGTGCCGCCGCGGCCGACGAAGTGCGGGTCGGGGGCGCCCGGCGCCGCCATGGTGCCTGCGGACAGGGCGGCGTGGAAGCCCGCGATCCAGCCGCGCACGTCCGGCTCGATCTCCGCCTCGGCCCGGCCCGGCTGCTGGAAGTACGAGACGTAGAACTCCTCCTCCCCGCCCATCCGCGCGAAGACTTCGCTGGGCCGCGGGCCGCCGGGCGGGGTGTACGGCACGCCGAGCAGGGCCACGGCCCGGAAGACATCGGGCCTGGTCAGGGCGGAGGTGGCAGCGATCGCGGCGCCCCAGTCGTGCCCGACGACCACCGCGGCCTCCTCCCCGAGGGCCTCCACCACGGCGACGTTGTCCGCCACCAGTTCGACCATCCGGTACGCGTCCACGGCCGCCGGCTTGGACGAACGGCCGTAACCCCGGACGTCGACGGCCACGGCGCGGTAACCGGCGGCGGCCAGGGCCGGCAACTGGTGCCGCCACGAGTACCAGGACTCCGGGAACCCGTGCACCAGCAACACGAGGGGGCCGCGGCCCTGCTCCACGAGATGCAGGCGGCCGGCTGGGGACGGCACCAGGCGGTGGGCGGGGGCGGGGGTCTTGGGCGCGGGTGTGGGGCCTTCCGGGGTGGTCTCGGGTGGCATGGGGACTCCTGGGCGCTGGTGGCGTGGCGGTTCTTCGGAGTTCGATGGCATGGGGAGTTCGATGGCGTGGGCAAGCGGGCCAGGTACGGATCGGGCCGAGCGATGCGAAGGAGGTGGCGGCGGGCGGCTTGTGGACGCGGCGCGACGGCGACCGGGCGGCCGCGCCGGTGCGATGGCGGTCGGTGTCGACGATGGTGCGGTGGGCGAACCGGTGAGCGCGAGTGATGTTGCCGGTTCGGCAAAGGGCGAGCTGCTCACGCGGCCTCGGCGCAAAGAAGCTCCGCACGACCTGCAGCGGCATCGATCGCCGGCCTCGGCGGAGACCCGGGAGCCGTCACTCGCATCCGGAGTCGGAGCACGGGGCCCGCAGCCGGCACTCGCACCCGGAGGCCAACCGGGTCGGAAGCGCATACGCCGACGGCCCACCTGCTCTTTCGCAGGTGGGCCGTCGGTCCGGGTGGGCGATACTGGGTTCGAACCAGTGACCTCTTCGGTGTGAACGAAGCGCTCTCCCACTGAGCTAATCGCCCGGGCGCAGGAAGAACATTACCCCATGTCAGGCGGTGCTTCCGACCAAAGGCCGGGGCGCCGGGGCGACCGGGCGGCGGAGTCGGGTCACTGATCCTTGATCTTCCATGGCATGACAAGGCCGAACTTCGACACGTAGATCCCGGCGAGCCCGGCAACGATCACGAGCCCGATCACGGTAAGCGTGATGTTGCGACGGCGCACCCTGGGATCGAGGGCCCGCTGCGCGGCCTCGGTGACCTTGCGCTTGGTCCAGCGGAGCACGAGCTGTGCCCAGACGAACTCGGTCGCCCAGATCGCCATGCCGCCGAAGATCACCACCCAGCCGGGTCCCGGCAGCGGCAGCATGACGATCCCGGCGACGACGACCGCAAGGCCCACCACGAAGACACCGACCTGCCAGCTCAGGTGCAGCAGTCGGCGGGCCTTGATGAATTCCGGCGCCCGTGAGCCCAGCCCGTCGCCCGCCCCGTGTCCGGTCTGCCCGGCTTTCTGCCGATCCGTTCTCGCCTTGTCCGCCGCCACGACGACCTCGCCCGGCTCGTCACTCCCCGTATTCATACAGACAAACCCTACCGGAGTGAATCCAGTCACTGGAATGGTCGTAGATCTCGTACGAGTTCTCGGCCGGAAGAGTTACGTAAAGACACGCAAAACACTCAGAGGGGTTTACAACGGCATCGTAGGTGGCATGTCGATTTCGCCGACGTGCGAATCCCCGAGCGCACACTGAGCGAAAGGCCCTGGCGCTTATGAACACCACGGTCAGCTGCGAGCTGCACCTGCGCCTCGTTGTGTCGAGCGAGTCCTCCCTGCCTGTCCCCGCAGGCCTGCGGTACGACACGGCCGACCCCTACGCCGTGCACGCCACCTTCCACACCGGAGCCGAGGAGACCGTCGAGTGGGTGTTCGCCCGCGACCTCCTCGCCGAGGGGCTCCACCGGCCCACCGGGACCGGCGACGTCCGTGTCTGGCCGTCGCGCAGCCACGGTCAGGGCGTCGTGTGCATCGCCCTCAGCTCCCCGGAGGGGGAGGCCCTGCTCGAGGCCCCGGCGCGGGCCCTTGAGTCCTTCCTGAAGCGAACAGACGCCGCCGTGCCGCCCGGCACGGAACACCGGCACTTCGATCTGGATCAGGAGCTCTCGCACATCCTGGCGGAGAGCTAGGTCGCGGCCGAAAGCAGCCCGGCGCCGTCCACTCGGGGAGACGGCTCGGGCCAAGACAACCGCATACGGCACAACCCGGCGCCGTCACCGTGAGTGATTCACGTGGACGGCGCCAACCTGCGCGCCCGGTTCCGCCATGGGTATGACCTGCGCACGCCGCCCCGGGCGGGAACCACCTCGGGCGCGGAGGCGTTCTACCGGCAACCGAGGTCGGACGGAGTCCGGTGCGGTGGGCGGGGTTGTCGCTACCATCGGCCACCATCGGCGGGCGTCCGCCCGACCCTCAGGCCAGGGAGCGAAACGTGCTGATCACCCACGACACCCGGTGCGCCCTCGACACCGTGGTGGATCTGGTGAACACCGCGCCGGAGGACGACGCGGCGGCCGACGGACTGCCCGATGTCCCGGCTCTCGCGGATTTCGTACGAAACCACGAGATCAGCGATGTCGGTGTGCTGTCGGAGTTCGATCTCTCGGCGGTGCGCAGGGTCCGGGGGCGCTTCGCGGCGATCTTCGCCGCGACCGACGCCCGCTCCGCCGCCGGGCTGATCAACGAGCTGGTCGCCGCGGCGGGCACCACCCCGCGTCTGACGGACCACGACGGCTACGACTGGCATGTGCACTACTTCGCACCCGGCGCCTCCGTGGCCGACCATCTCGCCGCCGACTGCGGAATGGCGCTCGCCTTCTTCGTGGTGGCCGGGGAGCAGGAGCGGCTGCGGCGCTGCGAGGCACCGGACTGCCGGCGCGCCTTCGTCGACCTCTCCCGCAACCGCTCGCGCCGCTACTGCGACAGCCGCACCTGCGGCAACCGACTGCACGTCGCCGCGTACCGGGCCCGCCGCAAGGAAGCGACGGGCTGACGTTCCCCGCCGACCCGCCGGCAGCAAAGACCGGCAGGGGGGCGACGTCGGTCCCGGCGGGTGGCGCCGGGACGGACGTGTACGGCTCACAGCAACAGCAGGTCGTGCAGCGCAGCCATGAGGAGCAGACACCCGATCACCGCAAGGAAGATCATCAGCGGTGGCTGGGATAGGGCGAAAAGGCACCCGCGCGGCTCGTCCTTCGGCGGCGCGGCCTCGCTCTGTCTCGTGTCCAGCATCTCGCCGCAGATCATGGCGTACGACGGGCCCCGTGCGCGATCAACCCACCCGCGGGATGCGGGAGTTGCCGCATATCGCGCCGTCTCGCCCGACTTGCTTCGAGTTGTGAACGATTCGGGATGTCCGCGCGACGCTCTGTGTCGTTTCAGTCCGAGGGGGTCGGTCCGGGAGCGAGCGCCGACGGGGTCATGTCGGCACCCCGCGGCCTGCGGCCGTCATATGCCGTGCTTCTTGAGGATGGCCTCGATGTCGCTGAAGTCGTCGGAGGAGCCGGTGGCGCGCGGGGCGGTGGCCGAGCCGGTCGCGGGCCGGGTGCCCGGGCCCAGGGAAGGCGCGGAGGCCCCCGGGGCCACAGCCCCGGTCCGGTCGTCGCCGCGGGCCGCCTTGCGCTCGGCGCGGGTGCCACCGCGCCGGCGTTCGACCGCCCGGGTGCCCGCGAACAGGAGCCAGGCCGCGCCCAGCACCCCGAAGCCCGCCCAGGCGGTGGGGCTGAAGGCGGTGTCGGCGAGCCAGCCGACGACTCCGGTCATCACCAGGCCCACCGGCACCAGCGAGTAGGCCGCGATGCGGGTCGCCGCGAGGAAACGCTTGCGGTAGGCCGTGACCACCGCGATGCCCAGGCCCGCCGCGGACACGGCGGAGCAGACGGTCTCGGCAATCATCCGGTCCTCCTGGCGGGCTCGGTCGGGTGGCAGGCGACGCTCGGCGGACGCGGCACACCGGGCCGCCTCCGTCCCCTCCATCCTGCACCGGCCGGTCCTCTCGATGCCATGCCCCCACGGGACATCAGGGACATCTCCGGGTCCTCTCCTACTGGAGTGCCGCTGCGGCGCCCCACAGCCGTACCGGCCCGTGCCGAGCCGAGCCGTGCCGAGCCGTGCCGTGCCGTGCCGTGCCGTGCCGTGCCGTGCCGTGCCGTGCCGCAAAGAGCCGTACCGTCCCGAGCCGTACCGTCCCGATTGGGTCGCCCGCGTCCGGCCTGGGAGACTGGTCGGCATGAGCGACTCCTCCCCCGCACGCACCGATGCCCTGGTCCTCGACGTGTGGTGCGAGCTGCAGTGCCCCGACTGCCGCACCGCCCTGGACGACGTCCGCGCCCTGCGCGCCCGCTACGGCGACCGGCTGGAGCTGCGGCTGCGGCACTTCCCGCTGGAGAAGCACAAGCACGCCTTCGCCGCCGCGCAGGCCGCCGAGGAGGCGCTGGCGCAGGGCAAGGGCTGGCCGTACGTGGAGGCCGTGCTGGAGCGCGTCGAGGAACTGGACCGCAGGGGCGAGTCCTTCCTGGTCGAGGTGGCCCGCGAACTCGGCCTGGACGACGAGGAGTTCGACACCGCGCTGATCGACGGCCGGCACATCCTGATCGTGGACGCCGACCAGGCCGAGGGCAAGGCGATCGGGGTGACCGGCACCCCGACGTACGTCATCAGCGGCGAACGCCTCGACGGCGGTAAGAGCCAGGAGGGGCTGCGCGAGCGCATCGAGGAGATCACCGACCGGCTGCTGGGCGGCCAGGAGGCCTGAGCCGCTCCGCACAACGGCCCGGTGCCTACAGCAGGGGCTTGGAGAGGGCGTGGCTCGTCGTCTCGTAGCCGAGTGACTCGTACAGCCGCTCGGCAGGGGTGTTGCCCGCGAACACGTTGAGGCCGATCACCGGCCGACCGGTCTCGATCGCCTGGCGCTCGGCCAGCAGCATGAGCGTACGGCCGTGTCCCCGGCCGCGGTGGGCCGCGTCGGTCTCGACGTCGAACACGAACGCCTTGTCGTCCCGCAGGGCCAGCCACAGCGTGCCCACCCGGGCCCCCTCGTGCTCCAGGACGCTGAAGACCATGCCGTCGGTCGCGAGACCGTGCGGCAGCAGCATCTCGTGGTCGCGGCGGGCCTTGGCGTGGGCCGTGGCCTCGGGGACGCCGCGCTCTGTCCACATGCGCGCGTAGTGCTCGCTCTCGTACGCGTGCCACGCTGCGAATTCGGCTTCGGTCATGGGCCGCGCGCTGCTGCCGGGCGGCAGTTCGGGCGGGGTGGTGCCGAGGCGTTTCTCCATGCCGCGGTTGCGCGGGGTGTAGCCGAGGGCTCCGAACATCCGCAGGGCTGTGCCGGCCGAGGCGGGCACGAGGGTCTCGATCTGCGTGCAGCCCCAGCCGCGCGCGACCTCCTCGGCGGCGAGCGCGGCCACCGTGCCCCGGCCGCGCCGCCGGTCGGGCTCGGCGATCCGCAGGTCGATGACGCGGGCCACCGAGTCGCCGAGGGACGGCGAGGTGCCGAGGTGGATCTCGCCGACCGGGCGGCTGTTCACGCACACCTGGTAGCGGCGCGAACGGGTGCCGTCGGCGTTGTGCTGGAGCGGCTCGGTCGGCCGCAGGGTCGTGGTCATCACCGGTGTTCTACCCGCGGCCGACCGTCAAGTCAGCCCGTTTTCCGGTACCGGGTACCAGGCTCCGCAGGCCGGGCCCTGGTCCGGCTCAGGGGTCCAGGTCCTGCCCGGACCGCTCGTCGAAGATCCGCATGGCCTTGGCGGTCACCGGGCCCGGCGTGCCGGGCAGCTCGCGGTCGTCGACCCGGTGGACGGCCTGGACGTCGCGCAGGGTCGAGGTGAGGAAGACCTCGTCGGCACGCCGCAGGACGTCCAGTGGCAGGTCGGTCTCCTTGGCGCCGGTCCACTCGACGGTCAGCGCGCGGGTGATGCCGGACAGGCAGCCGGAGGCGACGGGCGGGGTGTGGATCTCGCCGTCGAGGACGACGAAGACGTTCGACCCGGTGCCCTCGCAGAGCTGTCCGACCGTGTTGCCGAACAGCGCTTCCGAGGCGCCGTGTTCATGGGCGCGGGCGAGGGCGACGACGTTCTCGGCGTACGAGGTGGTCTTCAGGCCGGTGAGGGCGCCGCGCTCGTTGCGGGTCCACGGGACGGTGATCACGGCGGTGGAGTCCGGGCGGCGAGTGGTCTCGCCGAGGGCGACCACGAGGGTCGGGCCGTGCTCCCCGCGGTCGGAGCCGAGCGGGCCGTGGCCGCCGGTGTAGGTGATACGCAGCCGGCCGAGCGGCATCGGGTTCGCCTCCAGGACCGCCGCGCAGGCCTCGCGGACCACGTCGTGGTCGGGGTCGGGCAGGCCGAGGCCCCGGGCCGAGCGGGTCAGCCGGTCCAGGTGCCGGGTGAGGGCGAACGGCCTGCCGTGAACCGCCTTCACCGTCTCGAAGATGCCGTCGCCGACCGTCAGCCCGTGGTCGAAGACGGAGACACGGGCGGAGTCCAGGTCCCGCAGCCCGCCGTCCAGCCAGATCTTCATGCGAACACACCTCCACTCGCGTCGTACGAGCCCGACGCTACCGCGAGCAGCCGGGACGCCTTCAGCTCGGTCTCCCGCCACTCGCCCTCCGGGTCCGAACCCCAGGTGATGCCGGCGCCGGTGCCGAAGCGCAGCATCCCGGCCTCCCGGTCGATCCAGAAGGTGCGGATGCCCACGGCCAGCTCGCCGGTGCCCCGGTCGGCGTCGACCCAGCCGACGCCGCCGCAGTACGGGCCGCGCGGGGCCGTCTCCAGTTCCTCGATGATCCGCAGGGCACTGGACTTCGGCGCGCCGGTCACGGAACCGGGCGGGAAGGCGGCGGCCAGCAGGTCCGGCCACCCGGCCCCGTCCCGC
Organism: Streptomyces barringtoniae; assembly: GCF_020819595.1. GTDB lineage: Bacteria > Actinomycetota > Actinomycetes > Streptomycetales > Streptomycetaceae > Streptomyces > Streptomyces barringtoniae. The sequence continues at coordinate 306,837 of NZ_JAJHNP010000004.1, read as the reverse complement.
AACTCGCCGCGCACGGTGGAGACCAGGTGGACCAGGCCGGGGTGCTTCTCCACGGCGCACAGATCGGGGACGCTCACGCTGCCGGTGGCGCAGACACGCCCGATGTCGTTGCGGACCAGGTCCACGATCATGACGTTCTCGGCGTAGTCCTTCTCCAGCAGGTCCGCCTCCGTGCGTCCGGTGCCCTTGATCGGTCCCGACTCCACGACACGCCCGACCCGGCGCAGGAACAGTTCCGGCGAGGCGGTGGCGATCTCCACGCCGTGCTCCGGCAGCCGGATCGTCCCCGCGTACGGCGCCGGGTTGCCGCGGGCCAGCAGGCCGGTCAGGGCGTCCACGTCGGCGTCCGGGGCGACCGGCGCGGACAGCACCCGGCAGAGATTGGCCTGGTAGACCTCGCCGGCCGCGATGTACTCCCGTATCCGGCGGACGCCCGCCGTGTACGCGGTCCGGTCCAGGGAAGTGGTCCACTCCCCCGCCCCCGGACCCCGCCAGCCGCCCGGCACCGGCGCGGGCACCGGCTCCTCGCGCACGTCCGCGAAGCGGGCGCAGGTCAGCCGCCCCTCGAAGTCCGCACAGACGGCCCAGAAGCCCGCGGACTCCAGGGCGGCAGGATCGCTGGTCACATCGAGGAGGCCGGTGGCGACGCGGTCGCCGAAACGGGCCAGGGCAGGGAGGCCGGAAGGGTGGTGCAGCACGTGGTCGAGTCTAGGTCGGGTGTCCGACGGGTGGCCCGGGGATGTCCTGGAGGGGGCTCCGGCCGCGGGGTCCGCCGGGGGCAGCGCAGCACGCTGCGCAAACGCGTTTTTGTGCTGGCCCGGGAATCCGCTAGAGTTCAACACGTCGCCGGGACGCGCAAGCGGACCGAAACGACAGGCGGACGTAGCTCAGTTGGTAGAGCGCAACCTTGCCAAGGTTGAGGTCGCGAGTTCGAGCCTCGTCGTCCGCTCGAAGGAAGAGGGGTCATCCCGATCCCCTACACTCCTGGTGGAGTGGCCGAGAGGCGAGGCAACGGCCTGCAAAGCCGTCTACACGGGTTCAAATCCCGTCTCCACCTCCAAGGACGATTAGCTCAGCGGGAGAGCGCTTCCCTGACACGGAAGAGGTCACTGGTTCAATCCCAGTATCGTCCACTGGATCTTCTCGCAAGATCCACGGGTCTTCTCGGAGATCCCCGCCCGCGCGATTAGCTCAGCGGGAGAGCGCTTCCCTGACACGGAAGAGGTCACTGGTTCAATCCCAGTATCGCGCACCGCCTGTGACTCCAGGGTCACGGTCTGCGGACGATTAGCTCAGCGGGAGAGCGCTTCCCTGACACGGAAGAGGTCACTGGTTCAATCCCAGTATCGTCCACACAGCAGGAAGCCCCCGGCCGTCTCGTACGGCCGGGGGCTTCTTCGTGCGCTCAGCTGGAGAAGAGCATGTGCGCCCAGCTCTTGTGGTGGCCGTGGTGTCCGTGATGGTCGTAGTGTCCATGGCCGCCGTGGTGACCGCCGTGCGGGGCACCCCAGGCGGGCGCGGGCGCCGCCGGGTACGCCTGCGGGGCGGGCGGGGCGGGCTTGGACCACTGGGCCTCCAGCTGGGTCAGTGCCTCCAGCTCGCCGTAGTCGAGGAAGATGCCGCGGCAGCCGCTGCACTGCTCGATCTGGACGCCATTGCGGTTGTAGGTGTGCATCGGCGCGTGGCACTTCGGACAATGCATGGTCGGCTCAACTCCTCGCCGGTCGGTCCTGCTTCGCGTTTCCCCAGGACAGACTCCGTCCAGCCCTGGTCGGTTGCAGCCTAGTCCCTGACTTCGGGCGCCAACTCGTGCGAAATCGGGGCCATTCGGGCACATGCGTCGACGACCGCCTGTTCCACCTCGTCCAGCGGACGGCCGGCGGCGAGGGCCTTGGCGACGGCCAGGGCAGCCGTCTGCACGGTCAGCGCGCGGGCCGGGACGTCCAGGGCGGCCCAGGGGTCGTCCTTCACGGGTACGGCCGGGCCACCGGCCCGCTGGTACGTGCCGAGGAAACGGGTCCACTCGTCCGGCGGGAGGAGCCCGCAGGCGTACCAGGCGGCGGGACGGGCGAGGTCCCAGGCCGGGACGCCGGTTCCCAGGTCGTCGACATCGATCAGGCGCCAGGGGCCGTCCGGTGCCGGATGGCGGACGAGCTGGCCGAGGTGCAGGTCGCCGTGGCAGAGGGCGGGCGGGCCGGGCATGGGGACCTCGGCCCGGGCCCAGGCGGGGAGCGCGGCCCAGGCGGCGAGGACGGGGCCGGCCGCCGGATGGGGCTCGGCGCGCAGGGCGGAGCACAGCCGGGCGACGGCGCGGGCGGCCTTGGCGGGGCCGCGCATCGGGGGCAGGCCGGCGGGCGCGGGCGTGCGGTGCAGGCGGGCGAGGAGGGCGGCGGTGTCCTCCCAGGGCGCCGCGTCCCGGTCGTCGGGGTCCACGGGAGCACCGTACGGCCAGAAGGTCACCAGGCGGCCCAGTACGGGGGCGGGGGCCGGGGAGAGCGGGGGCAGCAGCACGTCCGGGAGGCGGGCAGCCACGGCGAGGCGCCGGGCCAGCTCGGCGCGGTCGGTGCCGGGGGCGTGGGCCTTCGCGACGGTGTCGGCGTGTCGTACGACGGTGGCGTCGGGGCGGTCGGCGAGGGGCGAGCTGTCGCAGGCGCAGGGGTCGTCGCCGGTACGGTCCGGGTGGGCGACGGCTCTGACTTCTGCGGTCAGCGCGGGTATGAGGGCGGGGCTGTCTGCGGTCAACGGTGCCTCGGGAAGGTGGACTGGCACCTGAGCGTACTGGCGCCGGCACTGCAGTTCGCCAGGGGCGCGGGACCTGTATCGATGTGCGGCTGCGCCGTGTGGGCGCCACGAGCCACGACGGACCCGCATCCGGCCATGCACCGCACGCCCACGGCGAGACCCCGCGGCCGCGCCCGGAAACGGCGCATGCCGGCGCAGCTCCCCAGCTGCGCCGGCATTTGTGCCGTCCGCCGCACCCCCGTCCCCACGGGGTTTCCTGGATGGATGTCCCCGCCCGGACCGCTCTTCCGGGCCTGGGGTCGCCGCTCAGCGCCCCAGCATCGCACCCACGGACGACGCCTGTGTGGCCACCGTCTCCCAGCCGTCGCAGACGAGCAGGAGCAGGGCCGCCAGGGGAAGGGCCATGAGCGTCGCCACCAGGGGGTGGCGGCGGCCCGTCCGGCGCGGTGCGAACGCCGGGCGTCGCGGTGCCGTGTGGGCCATGGTCCCTCTCCTGACCGTGTTGGTTGTCGTCGGCAGCGGCGGGTGTCTGACCTCGGGGGACGAGTGCTGCACCCGCCGCTTGACCTCAAATCTAGGCGCGGGGCGGCTGCCGGGCGTCATGCCTTCGTATCGATTGCCGGGCCTCCCCGAGGATGAGCCACAACTCGGGACGTACTCCCCTGGGTGGAGACGCGGGTCGGGGTCTCGGGGTCTTCCCGGAAGGGTGGGCCGCCGTGTCCGGTCATTTCCGAAGCGTCCGACGGCCACAAGGAGTGACTTCGATCACTCCGGACGGGTGTGGGACATGCGCCGCGTCCGGTGTCCGGCCCGTCCCGCGCCCGGGTCCGCGACCGGTCCGCGACGGGTGCCGGACGGCCGCCCGCACCGGCACCACCTGCCGTCTGCCGACCTCAACGCCCGGACGCCGAGGACGGGTTGAGGGTACGGGCGGCTCAAGGGCCCCGTTCGCGCCTGCTTCCTGACCGCCTTTCATGTCATGCCGGCGGTCGGCACAATCCGTCCGGCCCGGAGGGCGCGGCCTCTGCGCGCAGGCGGCCGTGGAAACGTAAGCTGTGCCACGTCACAGGGACCGGGCAGCGGGGATGAACATGGCGATGATGCGCCTGAGGCGCGAGGACCCGCGCGTCGTCGGCTCGTTCAGGCTTCACCGACGGCTCGGCGCGGGCGGGATGGGTGTGGTCTACCTCGGCTCCGACAAGAAGGGGCAGCGGGTCGCGCTGAAGGTCATCCGGCCCGATCTGGCGGAGGACCAGGAGTTCCGTTCCCGGTTCGCCCGCGAGGTCTCGGCGGCCCGGCGCATTAGGGGCGGCTGCACGGCCCGGCTGGTCGCGGCGGACCTGGAGGCCGAGCGGCCCTGGTTCGCCACGCAGTACGTACCCGGGCCCTCCCTGCACGACAAGGTCGCCGACGAGGGCCCGCTCAGCGCGGCCGACACCGCGGCGGTCGGCGCGGCGCTGTCCGAGGGCCTGGTCGCGGTGCACGAGGCCGGTGTCGTCCACCGGGACCTCAAGCCGTCCAACATCCTGCTGTCCCCGAAGGGGCCGCGGATCATCGACTTCGGCATCGCCTGGGCCACGGGCGCCTCCACGCTCACCCATGTCGGTACGGCGGTCGGTTCCCCCGGTTTCCTCGCACCCGAGCAGGTGCGCGGCGCGGCCGTCACCCCGGCGACGGACGTGTTCTCCCTGGGTGCGACCCTCGCGTACGCCTCCACCGGCGACTCGCCCTTCGGGCACGGCAGTTCCGAGGTGATGCTGTACCGGGTGGTGCACGAGGAGGCGCAGCTGCACGGCGTACCGGACGCGCTCGCCCCGCTGGTGCGGGCCTGTCTGGCGAAGGACCCGGAGGACCGGCCCAGCACGCTGCAGCTGTCGCTGCGGCTCAAGGAGATCGCGGCCCGTGAGGCGCAGGGCCTGGACGGCGTACGGCCGCCGTCGCCGCGCGCCGCGGAGGCGGACCGGCCCACCGGGCGGCTCGTCGACACCTACCCCGAGCAGCAGCGCACCCAACGGCGCACCGCCCCCGGCACTCCGGTGCCGCGCGCCGGTGCGCCCGCCCGGGGTGGTGCGCCGGCGCGCGGCGGGGCACCCTCGCGGACCGGCAGCGGCCAGCGCGGCAACGGTACGGGTGCCCCCGCGCGGCCGGGCTCGGCGCGAGCGACCCCGGAGCCGCGCGGCGCCGGCCCGCGCTCGGGCGGTGGGAGCCGTCCCGCTGCCCGGGGTGGTTCCGGGCGGTCGGCGCAGCGTACGACGGGCACCGGGCTGCGGCCCGCCAATCCCCGGCTGCTGCGCCAGCGGCTGTTCGTGTTCGTCGTGGTGACGCTGCTCGTGGCGCTCGGCATCGCGGTGGCCCAGGGCTGCCAGGGCCCGGCCCGCGGCCTCGGCGACGAGGGCGGCCGACGCCAGCAGCACGCGCAGCCGGGCCGTCCGTCGGCGGACGCCGACCGGGGCATGTCCGAGCGGTACGGGTCGACGCCCGGCGGGGACTTCGGGAGCTGACCGGCGGTCCGTGAAGCGGTCCGGGGAGAGTCGGGCCGGGGAGCGGGCCGAAGGTCAGGCCTCCGGGCGGCCGCTGGTCACCGCGTAGAAGGCGACCGCCGCGGCCGCGCCCACGTTGAGCGAGTCGACGCCGTGGGACATCGGGATGCGGACCCATTCGTCGGCGGCGACCAGGGCCTGCGTGGACAGCCCGTCGCCCTCGGCCCCGAGCATCAGGGCCACCCGGTCCATCCGGTGCGGGGCCGCCTCGTCCAGGGTGCGGGCCTTGTCGTCCGGGGTGAGCGCGAGCAGGGCGAAGCCGGCCTCGCGGACCGACTCCAGCCCCTTCGGCCAGGTCTCCAGCCGGGCGTACGGCACCGAGAACACCGCGCCCATGGAGACCTTGACGCTCCGGCGGTACAGCGGGTCGGCGCAGTCGGGCGACAGCAGGACCGCGTCCATGCCGAGGGCGGCGGCCGAGCGGAAGATGGCACCGATGTTGGTGTGGTCGTTGACGGACTCCATGACCACGACCCGGCGTGCGGAGCGCAGCAGTTCGCCGGCCGTGGGCAGCGGCTTGCGCTGCATGGAGGCGAGCGCGCCGCGGTGCACGTGGTAGCCGGTGACCTGCTCGGCGAGTTCGGGGCTCACGGCGTAGACCGGGGCGGGAAGTTCGTCGATGACGTCGCGCATGACGTCGATCCACTTGGCCGAGAGCAGCATGGAGCGCATCTCGTAGCCCGCTTCCTTGGCCCTGCGGATGACCTTCTCGCCCTCGGCGATGAACAGGCCCTCGGCGGGCTCGCGCTTGCGGCGCAGCTCGACGTCGGTCAGGCCTGTGTAGTCGCGCAGGCGCGGGTCGTCGGGATCCTCGACGGTGATGAGATCGGCCACAGGGTGATACTGCCTTGTCCTGGGTGTGCTGCCAACGGCTGGGAACGGGTGGGTTACCCCGGGTTACGCGTGATCAAGCGGTGGATGATCAGGCGGCCGGCTGCGGGCCGACCGTCACGACCTCGCCGATGACGATGACCGCCGGGGGCTTGACCTCCTCGGTCCGTACCGTCTCGGCGACCGTGGCGAGAGTGGCGTCGACGCGGCGCTGCGCGGCCGTCGTGCCCTCCTGCACCAGCGCGACCGGGGTGTCCGGCGACTTGCCGTGCGCGACGAGCGTCTCGGCGATCTTCCCGATCTTGTCGACGCCCATCAGGATCACGAGCGTGCCGGTGAGCTTCGCCAGCGACGGCCAGTCGACCAGCGAGCGCTCGTCGTCCGGGGCGACATGGCCGCTGACGACCGTGAACTCGTGGGCGACACCCCGGTGGGTGACGGGAATGCCGGCCGCGCCCGGCACCGAGATCGAGCTGGAGATGCCCGGGACGACCGTGCACGGGATACCGGCCTCGGCGAGCGCCTGGACCTCCTCCATGCCCCGGCCGAACACGAACGGGTCGCCGCCCTTGAGCCGTACGACCGACTTGCCCTGCTTGGCGTGCTCGATGAGCGCGTTGTTGATGGCCTCCTGGGCCATGAACCGGCCGTACGGGATCTTCGCCGCGTCGATCACCTCGACGTGCGGCGGGAGTTCGGCGAGCAGGTCGCGCGGGCCGAGCCGGTCGGCGATGACGACGTCCGCCGCGGCGAGCAGCCGGCGCCCGCGGACCGTGATCAGGTCGGGGTCACCGGGGCCGCCGCCGACGAGGGCGACGCCGGGGGTGCGGGTGCGGTGGTGGGGCGCCACCAGCGTGCCGTCGCGCAGGCCCTCCACCACCGCGTCCCGGATGGCGGCGGTGTGGCGGGGGTCGCGGCCGCGCACGTCCGTGGTGAGCACGGCGACGGTGACGCCCTCGCTGTGACCGGTGGCCGGGGTCCAGGCGGTCGCCCGGTCGGCGTCGTCCGAGCGCACGCACCAGACGCGGTGGCGCTCCGCCTCGGCAGAGGCCTGTGCGTTGGCCTGGGGGTCGCTGGTGGCGATGAGGGCGTACCAGGCGTTCGCGAGGTCGCCGTCCGTGTAGGGGCGCCGTTCCCAGGTGATCTCTCCCGCGTCCGCCATCGCCTCGACGGAGGGGGTCGCCTCGGGGGACACGACGACGATGTCCGCGCCGGCCGCGATGAGTGCCGGGAGGCGGCGCTGGACCACCGTGCCGGCGCCGAGGACGACCACACGGCGGCCGGAGAGGCGGAGGCCTACGGGGTAGGCGGGGTGTTCGGCCATGAGGGGCGGCTCCTCGTGCAGCTGTGCGGTGGGGGCGCGCTGCACCTTCGGAGCGGCCCTGACGTGCGATTTTAGCTATGCGCAGGGCAGAGGGCACCGGGTGGTCCGGCAGCTGAACACCGGACCACCCGTGCCGTGACGCCTACTTCTCGGTGACGCCCGCCGAATCGAAGGTCGCCACCTCGTGCATCGCCCGTGCCGTGCTCTGCACCAGCGGAAGCGCGAGCAGCGCGCCCGTGCCCTCGCCCAGGCGCAGGTCGAGGTCGACCAGCGGGCGCAGGCCCAGCTTGTTCAGGGCGGCCACGTGGCCGGGCTCGGCGCTGCGGTGGCCCGCGATGCAGGCCGCCAGCACCTCGGGGGCGATCGCGCGGGCGACCAGGGCCGCGGCGCCGGCGCTGACGCCGTCCAGGATCACCGGCGTACGCAGCGAGGCGCCGCCGAGGAGCAGGCCGACGATGGCCGCGTGCTCGAAGCCGCCGATGGCCGCGAGGACGCCGACCGGGTCGGCCGGGTCCGGCTGGTGGAGTTCCAGGGCGCGGCGGACGACCTCGGTCTTGCGGGCCAGGGTCTCGTCGTTGATGCCCGTGCCGCGGCCGGTCACCTCGGCCGGGTCGGCGCCCGTGAAGACCGAGATGAGGGCGGCCGAGGCCGTGGTGTTGGCGATGCCCATCTCACCGGTGAGCAGCGCCTTGTTGCCGGCCGCCACCAGATCGCGGGCGGTCTCGATGCCGACCTCGATGGCCGCCTTGGCCTCCTCGCGGGTCATCGCCGGGCCGGTGGTCATGTCGGACGTGCCGCCGCGGATCTTGCGGGGCAGCAGGCCGGGCGTGGCCGGGAGGTCGGCGGCGACACCGACGTCCACGACGCACACCTCGGCGCCGACCTGGCTCGCGAAGGCGTTGCAGACCGCTCCCCCGCCCAGGAAGTTGGCCACCATCTGGGCGGTGACCTCCTGCGGCCAGGGGGTGACGCCCTGGGCGTGCACGCCGTGGTCGCCCGCGAAGATGGCGACGGCGGCGGGTTCCGGGATCGGCGGCGGGCACTGCCGGGACAGGCCGGACAGCTGCGCGGAGATGATCTCCAGCATGCCGAGCGCACCGGCCGGCTTGGTCATGCGCTTCTGGCGCTCCCAGGCCTCGCCGAGGGCCTTGGCGTCGAGCGGGCGGATCTGTGCGACGGTCTCGGCAAGCAGGTCGTGGGGTTCCTCTCCGGGCAGGGCGCGGCGGCCGTACGTCTCCTCGTGCACCACCCAGGACAGGGGGCGTCGCTTGGACCAGCCGGCCTGCATCAGCTCGGGCTCGTCCGGGAACTCGTCGACATACCCGACGCACAGGTAGGCGATGACCTCCAGGTGCTCGGGCAGGCCGAGCGCGCGGACCATCTCGCGCTCGTCGAAGAAGCTGACCCAGCCGACGCCGAGGCCTTCGGCGCGGGCGGCGAGCCAGAGGTTCTCGACGGCGAGAGCGGCGGAGTACGGCGCCATCTGCGGCTGGGTGTGCCGGCCGAGGGTGTGCCGGCCGCCGCGGGTGGGGTCGGCGGTGACGACGATGTTGACCGGCGTGTCGAGGATGGCCTCGATCTTCAGTTCCTTGAACTGCTTGGCCCGGCCCTTCGGCAGCGACTTGGCGTAGGCCTCACGCTGACGCATCGCCAGTTCGTGCATGGTCCGCCGGGTGTCGGCGGAGCGGATGACGACGAAGTCCCAGGGCTGCGAGTGCCCCACGGAGGGCGCCGTGTGGGCGGCCTCCAGGACGCGGAGCAGCACCTCGTGCGGGATCGGGTCGCTGCGGAAGCCGTTGCGGATGTCGCGGCGCTCGCGCATGACCTTCAGGACGGCCTCGCGCTCGGCGTCGTCGTAGCCCGGCGCGGCCGGGCCGGTGGACTGTGGTGCTTCCGCCACGGCGGCCGTGCTCTCTTCTTCCGGGTCGGCGGCCCTGGTCTGCAGGTCCTCCGCGTGCTGTACGACGTCGGAGGCCGACGCGGGTGCGGGCTCGCCCTCGCGCGGCGCGGGCACCATGGCCACCGGCTCCTGCGCGTCCTCGATGGGGAGGACCAGGGGCTGCGGCGGGGTGGGCGCCAGGTGCGGGGTCGTGGGCACCTGGCCCTCGACCGGCACGAACTGCCCGAGCGGCTGCGCCGGGTGCGCCTGGAGCGGAACGTTGGACGGCAGCGGCTCGGCCCGCTCGGCGGTGTCCGGGTGCGCGGGGGAACCGTCGGCGGGGTCGCCCGCCGTGGCCCCGGCCTCGGCGGCGGCCGCCACCGGTGCGCCCTCGGCGGCCGGCGCGGCGAAGGGCTCGGCGGGCTGCGTCTGCGGTCCGGCGGGCGCGTCCAGGACGTGCGCGGGGGTCGTCCCTGCGGCGGCAGCGACCTGAGCGACCTGCTGGACCGTGTCCTGGGCGATCGGCTCTTCCTGGGCCTGCGGCTGCGGTACGACGGCGGGCCGGGCCGGGCCCGGCGCTGGCTCGGCCGTGGCCGCGACGGGTTCCGCCAGCTGGGGGCCCTGCGCCGGGTGGGGCTGCGGCTCCGGCGCGCCGGTGCCGTCAGCTGCGGCGGCTGCCGGTGCGGCGTCCTGCGCCGGGGAGGGTGCGGGGGCCGCTGCCTGCGTGGTCTCCGGAGCGTGGGCCGCAGCCCCGGGCTCGGGCACGGCCGCGGGCTCGGGCGCCGGTGCGGCATCGGCGGGGGACGCCTCCTGGGCGGCGGAGGGCTGACCCTCCGTCACTTGGGGCCGGCCCTCGACCACCATGCCCGGCTGCGGCTCCACGGCAACGGGACCGTTCGGGTCCGCCTGGACGGGGCTGTTGGAGTCCGGCTGTGCCGGGGCGGCGACGGCCTCGCCCTGGGCGGGGACCATCTCCTGGGCGAACTGAACCGCGCCCGGCACCTGCTGGGCGGGAGCGGGGTCCGCCGGCTCGGCGGCGCCGTGCGCGGCGACCGTCCCCGCGGCAGCCGTGGCGGCCTGTCCGGCGTCGGTGAGGGGCGCGCCCCCGCCCTGCTCCGAGGCCTCGCCGGGCCCAGCGGGAGCCGACGGCTGAGCGGGCGTGAACGGCTCGGCGCCGGTGGCCGCCCGAGCGTCGTCGGACACCTGACCGGGCACGGGCTCGCCCGGCACCGCCTGGAACTGGGCCGGGGCCTGGGCCGCATGAGCCGCACCCGGATCGGCAGGGTTCGCCGTCCCCGGCGCGGGGGCGGCGTCGGCGACCGGGGCAGCCGCAGCCGGATCGGCTGGCGCGTCGGGCTCCACGGCGGCGGCCTGCTCGGCCTCGGGCGTCACCACGGCACCCTCGGCAGCCGGGCCGGCCTCCGCCTGTGCCACGGGCGCGCCGGTACCGGCGGTACTGTCCACGGCGCCCGCAGCGTCCGCGTGCTGCGCACCGGCCAAGCCCTGACCGGCCTCGCCCGCCTCGCCGGAGAGCTGCTGGACACCCTCGGCACCCTGGCCGGGAACAGACGAGGGCACACCCTCGGGGCCTGCGGCCGCGGCAGGGTCGAAAGCGCCCCCTGGCCCGTGCCCCGCGACCAGCGGCTGGACGCCCTCGGGCACCGTCCCCGCAGGAGCCGCGTACACACCGTCGTGGGCATGCACCGGCTGTACGCCGTCGTGGCCGTGGACCACGTGCGCTGCGCCCGGTGCCGGTGCGGTCGCCTGGGTTGCGAGGCGGGCGACGGCGGCCTGGGCGGCGCCGGACGGGTCGGTCCGGTCGGCGGCGTCCGCGGCGGCCGCGGCCGGGTCAACCGTTTCGGCAGCCGGTGCCTGTGTGCCGACCTGGGCCACCGCGGCCGGTGCCGGTGCTTCGGCCTCGGCCACCGCGGCGGCGGGCGGCGCTCCCCAGGGAGCCGCGCTCTGCGGTGCCATCTCGCGCAGCGGCTGGGCGTCGAAGTACTCGGGGCCGGTCGTGGGCGGACCGGGCTGCCGTACCGGCGCTCCGGCCGGGCCGCGGTCGGCGAGGGAGCGGACCGGGCTGGCGGAGGCGTCGGGGATCGGCGGGCCGAGGTGCAGCGGACGGCGCGGCGGCTGCGGGGCGGCCGGCTGCTCCTGCGGGGCCGCGAAGACCGGCGACGGCGGCACGGACGCCGGCGCCGGGTCCGGCAGGCGGACGCCGCTGAGGTCGACGGAGCCGCTGTCGCGGCCGGCCGTCTCGTGCGGGCCCGGCTCGTGGACGGCCTCGACGACCGGTTCCGGAGCGGGTGGCGCAACCTCGTTGCCCCACGCGCCCTGGGCACCCGGCAGCAGCAGGTCTTCGTCCTCGGCGGGTGCCTCGGAGAGGTAGGTGTACGCACCGTGCGCGGCGACGCCCGGCTGCTCCACCATGCCTGCGCTCTCCGGCTGCCCCTCGGCCGGGACCTGGCCGGTGTCGGTCATGCGTACCCCTCGCCCATCGGTTTAGTGCTCCTACGACCAGCTCACCCGGAACGGCGCACCGACCGCCCGTAGTGAAGAACGAGCGTCCGTGCCCAGCGGCACGAACGACCCGCCGGAAAAGGCGACAAAGCCATTCAGTGGCATTGTCCCGGCCGTCACGCCGTCGCGACAGCATGATCCGCGACAGCCCGCTGTGGACTGCGCCACGTTGCGCGTCCTCCGGTTCCGCAGTACCACACCCACCCCAAAACGGGCGTGCTTTCCGGACATTGGCGAACGAAGTTCCGGGCCGCCCGGTGTGGCACAACGATCGGCCAGCCTACCGCGCGCAGTACGACAACAGGATCACGGGGCGCGATCCGGGAGTACCCCGGTGAGCAGGAACGCGACGCTCCGCTCGGTCTCGGTCCAGGCGCGGGTGTCGAGTTCGACGGACTGCACCAGCGCGCACTCGACCCGGTATCCGTGCTCGGTCAGGTCGCGTCCGACGAGTTCGGCCGCGTCGCGCGTGGCGGCGTGCGTGGCGATGCGCTGCGGGCGCCGGTCGGCGACCGCGGAGACCACGGCCGCTCCCCCGCCGCCGACCCGGACGACGTCCGGTTCGGGCAGGTTCTCCAGGACGTGCGGGGCGGTGCCCTGGACCACGTGGAGCTGGACGCCGTACCGGCGTGCGGCCGCGTCGGTCCGGGCGCAGGCCCCCGGGTCCCGGTCGACGGCGATGACGGCGGCTCCGGCGCGCGCGGCCTCGGCGGCGAACGCGCCGGAGCCGCAGCCGATGTCCCAGACCAGGTCGCCGACCCGGGGTCCGAGGCGGGCCAGTTGGGCGGCGCGCAGCAGCTCCGTCTCGCCCTCGCCGAGACCGCCACCGGGTCCGTCGCCGTACGACGCGTCGGGCTGCACCCAGCCGCGCGGGCCGGCGCCCGGGTCGCGCCCGGCGATCCAGCCGCCGCTGTCACCGGCTGCCACGGGTCCGCCGATGACGATCACCACGTTGGGGTCGCGCCAGGTGTGGTCGGCGGCCTTGTCGGAGGTGACGACGGTGACCTGCTCGCGTTCGGTGCCCAGTTCCTCGCAGATGACGAAGGTCCGGTGGACGCCCTCCAGCAGGAGTCCGAGTTCGGCGGGTCCGGCGCCGGGTGCGGTGAGGACGGCGACCTTGGTGTGGGCGCGGCAGACGTTCACGGCCCGGCGCAGGGTGCGCGGGTGGGCGACGACCACCTGGGCGTCGTCCCAGGGCATGCCGGCGCGGGCGAAGGCGGCGGCCACGGAGGAGACGGCGGGGACGACCTCGACCTCCAGGCCGAACTCCGGGGCGCGCAGGGTGCGTACGACGCCGAAGAAGCCGGGGTCGCCGTCGGCGAACACGACGGCGGTGCCGCGGTGCGCGGCGATCCGGCGGGCGGCGAGCGCGACGCTGCCCAGGCGGACGCGTTCTGCGGCGGGCGGGACCTCGGGCAGCGCCAGGTGGTGGGCCGCGCCCGCCACGAGCGTGGCGGCGCCGAGGGCGGCGCGTGCCGCGTCGGTCAGCGGCGAGCCGTCCCAGCCGATCACCGTGACCCGGTCGGCCATCGTCGTCTCTCCAGGTCTTCGCAGGTCGTCAGGGGTGCGGGCCCATAGCGGGCTCCCTGAGCGTACCTGGTGGGGCCGGGGGGCTCAGTTCCAGTCGGAGTACGGCGTGAAACCGCCGGTGTCGGCCAGCTGCTCGCCGCTCCCGGCCAGGTCTTCCGGCAGCAGGCTCCAGACGATGACGTCGGTGCGGACGTCGTTCCATGTGCCGTCGGCCGTTCTGCTGCGCGCTATCCAGGCGCCCCGCAGGACGCCTTCGCTGATGCAGCCGATCTTCTGGGCGACCTGCTGGGAGGCGGTGTTGTCGGCGGCGGTGCGCAGCTCCAGGCGTTCGAACTTCTGGTCGTGGAACAGCCACTGCGCGGTGGCCAGGGCTGCCTCCGAGGCGTAGCCCTCGCCGCGGGCCCATGGCGCGACGACGTAGGCGATCTCCGCCGAGCGCACCCGCCAGTCGGTGTTCCGAAGATGGACGATGCCGACGAGGCGCTGGGTGAGGAACTCGTCGACCGCGAAGACGATGCCGCGGCCCCCGGCGCGTTCGGCCGGGGCGATCTGCGTGATCCAGGCCCGGGCGTCGGCCTCGGTGTAGGGCTGGGGGACGGAGGTCCAGGTGGTGACCAGCTCGTCGTTCATCATCTCGGCGAAGGCCTCGATGTCCGACTCCTCGAAGGGGCGCAGGACCAACCGCTCCGTGCTGATGGAGATGTTGGGAAAGGTGCCAGTCATGCGCCGCTCCGTAACTTCTGAAAAACCTTCAGGGCCTGCTGAACTGCCCAGCATGCAGCATGAAACCACTGAACCGCACGACGGGGTCCACCCCCGGTGAGGGAGTGGACCCCGGCAGTGTGCGAGTCGGCTCAGAAGGACGGGATGACCGAGCCCTGGTACTTGTCCTCGATGAACTTCTTGACCTCGGGCGAGGTGAGGAGCTTGGCGAGCTTCTCGACTCGCGGGTCCTTCTCGTTGCCCTTCTTCACGGCCAGGAAGTTGGCGTACGGGTTGTTCTTGGCGGACTCCAGCAGGACAGCCTGCGTGGCGGGCTTCAGACCGGCCGAGATGGCGTAGTTGCCGTTCACCACGGCCGCGTCCACGTCGTCCAGGGAGCGCGGGGTCTGGGCCGCCTCGACCTCCTTGAACTGCAGGTGCTTGGGGTTCTTGGTGATGTCCTGCGGGGTGGCCTCGTTGCCGACGCCGGACTTCAGGGTGATGAGCCCGTTGGCGGCCAGCAGCTTCAGGGCGCGGGCCTCGTTGACGGCGTCGTTCGGGACGGCGATGGTCGCACCGCTCTTCAGCGCGTCGGCCTTCTTGACCTTGTGGGAGTACAGGCCGAGCGGCTCCAGGTGCACCGTGACGACGGGCACGATGTGGGTGCCGCGCTTGTTGTTGAAGTCGTCCAGGTACGGCTGGTTCTGGAAGTAGTTGGCGTCCACCGAGCCGTCCTCGGTCGCCGTGTTCGGCGTGATGTAGTCCGTGAACTCCTTGACCTCCAGGTCGAGGCCCGCCTTCTTCGCCAGGTTCTTCTTGACGAAGTTCAGGATCTCGGCGTGCGGGGTCGGGCTCGCGGCGACGACCAGCGGGCCGCTGTAGTCGTGGGAGGCGGAGGAGCTGCCGGAGCCGCAGGCGGTCAGCCCGAGGGTGAGGGCTCCAGCGGCGAGGACGGCGGTGGTGAGCTTGGCGGTGTTACGCACGAAAAGTGCCTTTCCTTAAGGGTGGTGCGACCCCGTGTACGGGTGAACGGGGAGTCTCGAAAGCGCCGCGGCCTACGCGGCCTTGCCGACGTCGGCCGCGGCAGGCTCCTCGGCCTTCAGCAGGCGGAGCTTCGGCGCCGGGCCGGAGCGGCCGCCGCGGCTGTGCAGGGAGCGGGCCGCGAAGTCGCCGGCGAACTGGATGAGGGAGATCACGACGGCGAGGATCGCGACGGTGATCCACATCAGCTCGGTCTCGAAGCGCTGGTAGCCGTAGCGGACGGCGAGGTCGCCGAGGCCGCCGCCGCCGACCGTGCCGGCCATGGCGGAGTAGCCGATGAGCGCGATGACCGTGGTGGTGGTGCTGGCGATCAGCGAGGGCAGGGCCTCGGGGACGAGGACCTTGCGGACGATGGTCCAGGTGTTGCCGCCCATGGACTGCACGGCCTCGACGAGACCGTTGTCCACTTCGCGGACAGCCGTCTCGACCAGCCGGGCGAAGAACGGGATGCCGCCGATGGCGAGCGGCACGATCGCGGCGGTCGTACCGATGGTCGTCCCGGTGACCCAGCGCGTGAAGCTCATCAGCGCGACCATCAGGATGATGAACGGCATGGACCGGCCGATGTTCACGATCTGGCCGATCACCTTGTTGGCGACGACGTTCTGCAGCAGGCCGCCCCGGTCCGTGAGGACGAGGAGGATGCCGAGCGGCAGGCCGACGGCGACGGCGATCAGGGTGGACCACAGCACCATCCGGAACGTCTCGGTACACGCCTGGGACAGCAGCGGCTGCATCTCGGACCAGGTCACTTGGCACCTTCCTTCACCAGCAGAGCCTCCTGGCCCACCACGTCGATCTGCAGGCCCTGTTCGCGCAGGAACCCGATCGGCACCACGTTGTCCTCGTAACGGCCGGGCAGCTCGATGCGCATCCGGCCGACCTGCAGGCCGCCGACGGTGTCGATGGCGGCGCCGAGGATCGAGATGTCGATGTTGTAGGTGCGCGCGAGCTGGGAGATGACCGGCTGGGTGGCGGCCTCACCGTGGAAGGTGACGTCGACGACGGTCCGGTCGGCGCCCGTGCGCTCGCCGCTCACCGGGAACAGTGCGGCGGCCAGCTCCGAGCCGGGGGTGGCCAGCAGCTCGCTGACCGTGCCGGACTCCACGATCCGGCCCTTCTCCATCAGGGCGGCGGAGTCGCAGACCGACTTCACGACGTCCATCTCGTGGGTGATGAGCAGGACGGTCAGGCCCAGCTGCCGGTTCAGGTCGCGCAGCAGCTGGAGGATGGAGCGGGTGGTCTCCGGGTCGAGGGCGCTGGTGGCCTCGTCGGAGAGCAGCACCTTGGGGTCGCCGGCGAGGGCGCGGGCGATGCCGACGCGCTGCTTCTGCCCGCCGGAGAGCTGGGCCGGGTAGGCCCTGGCCTTGTCGGCGAGGCCGACCAGGTCGAGGAGCTCCAGCGCCTTGCGCGAGCGCTCCTTGCCGGACGTGCCGAGGATCTCCAGCGGCAGCTCGACGTTGTCCTGCACGGTCCGCGAGGCGAGCAGGTTGAAGTGCTGGAAGACCATGCCGATGCGGCTGCGCGCCCGGCGCAGCTCCTTGCCGGCGCGCGTGCCGCGGCCGGCGAGGGCGGTGAGGTCCTGTCCGGCGACGGTCACGGTGCCGGAGGTGGGGCGCTCCAGCAGGTTGACGCAGCGGATGAGGGAGGACTTGCCGGCGCCGGACTGGCCGATGACGCCGTAGACCTCGCCTTCGCGGACGTGGAGATCGACGCCGTCGAGGGCGGTGACGTCACGGCCGCGGGAGCGGTAGACCTTGGTCAGGCCCGAGGTGGTGATCACAGGATTTCCGTCACTGTCGAGTGCGCGGGCGTGGGTGTGCCCGGGCACGGGTGCATGCGGTTCAGGCATGGGAAGTGGATGTGCGTCTCGTACGGACTGCGGCGCACGGACATGCCACGGCTCTCGCTTCGGGGCGCGAGGCTCAGCTGATGCGGGGGCCCTCTAGAAGGCGCACATTCGACACATCAGGCGACACATACAACGAGCACCGGGCGTCATGGTCGCCTCGGTCGCAAGGGTGCGGCAGCTCGTCGTGGTCATGCGATCAGTAAAGCAGACGTATGGTCCTGACCGGTCGCCGCCGTCCGGATAGTGGACAGTGGCGGACAGCCCCGTTCGGGCGCTCCACGGCGGACGGGGATCTCCACGCCTCGCTCGGTGACCAGTGGGGACAAGGCCGACAGGTCCTCCACCACGAGGCCGGCGTCGACTTCCTCCGCCCGGTGGGTTGTGGCCAACGCCACGGTGGTCATGGGCGTGTTGCGCAGATCGTCATGCCCGGACCCTGCGGTGTGGTCTAGACCCCATGGCCTGCGGGCGGGGTCGGCGGCCGGCGCCCGTTTCGGCCGTAATAAGGTCACCGCATGCTCAATGCCCTGACGCTGGTGACCGGGGTCGCCGCGCTGCTGCTCGCCGCCTGGTGCGGCTGGGCCGCCTACCGTGACCAGCCGACCAAGGACTGGCACTTCATCGGCATGGCCGTGGTGTCGCTGCTGGCCGTGGTCCAGCTGGTGGTCGGGATCGTGCAGCTGGCACGGGGCGAGAAGCCGGAGCAGGGCACGACGATCTTCGTGGCGTATCTGCTGGGCGCGTTCGCGTGTGTTCCGGCGGCGGGGTTCATGTCCCTGGCCGAGCGGACCAAGTGGGGCTCGGTGACGGTCGCCGCCGGCGGAGTGGTGCTGGCCGTACTGGAAGTGCGGCTCTTCGACATCTGGGGAGGCTGAGGTGACGGCGGTGGAGGAGAAGCCGATCCGGTTGATCAGCGGGCCGGGCATGCTGCTCGTCTGGTTCTACGGCGTGATGGTGGTCGGCGCGGTGTCGCGTTCGGCGTACCAGATCAGCACGGAGTTCGGCCGGGCGCCGCTCGCCTATGCGCTGTCGGCGGTGGCGGGCGTGGTGTACGGGTTCATCACGTACACGCTGATCCGGGGCGGGGAGACCGCTCGGCGGGCGGCGTTGGTGTGCTGCGCCGCCGAGCTCGCGGGCGTGCTGATCGTCGGTACGTGGACTCTGGTCGACCGCTCGGCGTTTCCGGACGCGACCGTGTGGTCGTACTACGGGGCGGGATACATCTTCATCCCGGTGCTGTTGCCGCTCTCCGCGATGTACTGGCTGCGCAGGGCGCAGCGCACCGCCGTCAAGCAGTAGCCGCGTAAGCGCCCGCCTGCTTTTCCAGGATGATCATCTCGACCCCGTCCGTGCCCTTGGACCGGCCCACCGTCTCGTAGCCGGAGCGGCGGTACAGGCGGAGGTTGCCCTCGCTGCGGTGGCCGGTGAAGAGGCGGAACTTGGTGGCGCCCCGCTCCTCCACCAGAGCCGCTTCGGCCGCGCGCAGCAGCCTGGCGCCGATGCCGTGGCCCTGCAGGCGGGGGTGGACGCAGAGCTTGCCGATGGCGGCCGCGCCGTCCTCGCCGACCTTGCCGCGCACCGAGCCGACCACCTCCTCGCCGAGCCGGGCGACGAAGACACAGTCGGAGGCGACCTCCTGGCGGACGGAGTCCAGTGTTTGGACGAGCGGGTCGATGCGGTAGTTGCCGTACAGCGCCGCCTCGCTCTGGAAGCACAGGTACTGGAGCCGGAAGATCTGCTCCGCGTCCTGCTCGGTCGCCACCGAGATGGTCACGCTCATGCCCATGTGCGCACGCCTCCCGCTCACCTGATCACCTGTCGTCCCTCACTCCTATCCCCGCGCTTCGAGGCACGCAACCTCCGGCGTGAGCAATCGGCGCAGACATCCCAGACATCTGGAGCGTTCCGGGCCGAGACTGCCCTGTGAGATACCCAACTCCCCCGCGATCTCCCGGTATGTCAGGTCCTCCGGGGACAGCAGGGCCTCGATGAGCCGGGGGCAGCGGCCGGGCAGCCGGCTCACCGCGTCGCGCAGGGCGCGGTGCCGGGCGGCCGTGAGGGCGTGCTGCTCGGGATCGGTGCGTGCGTCGTCGGCCGGCTCGGCGCCGTACGGGCGTTCCCGGCGCGTGGTACGGCGGCTGCGGCGGGCCTCGGCGCGGACGGCCCTGCGCAGCCAGCCCTGCGGGTCCGGCGGCGGTCCCTCTGTCTCCAGCCGCTCCAGCAGGCGGAGCCAGACGGCCTGTTCCAGGTCGCCCGGCTCGCTCCCGGCCGCATATGCCTCGGCCGAGGCCTCGGCGGTGAGCAGCGGGCCCAGGGCGGTTACCAGGTCGTGCGTCATATGCGGAACGACGCGCCGCCCCGGGAGCAGGTTTCCGGGGCGGCGCACAGTCACCCCGAACGAGGTGACAACAGGACTATCGGTTGACGTGCTCAGCCGGCCAGGAAGTCCGCGCGGGCGAGCAGGCCGGTGTCGGCGTTGTCGGTGAAGACGCCGTCGATGCCGGTCGCGAAGTACGTCCTGAAGGCGCCGAAGGGATCGCCGTAGCCGTCGGCCGCGCTGCCCTTGCGGTACTCGGCCGGGAGGAAGGGGTTCTCGTTGCGCATGGTGTAGGGGTGCAGGATCAGGCCCACCTTGTGCGCGTCGGAGACCAGGGTCGTCGGCCTGCCCAGGGTGCCGTCCGCGTTCTTGGGGATGACCAGGTCCAGGGTCGGGCCGATGCCCTGGGCGTAGCCGGCGATCTCCCTGAGGCCCTTGGGCGTGATCAGGTCGGCGACCGTGCGCGGGTCGCCCGCCTCGACGAAGTCGTAGGGGCGGCTGTCCGCCGAAGAGAGCAGCACGACGAGCGGGTTGTCGACCAGCTGGTTCAGCTTCTGGATGCTGCTGGGCTCGAAGGACTGCAGGATGACGGGCGAGTTCCGGCCGTCCTTGCCGTACTTGCGCAGCAGCTTCGCCACCCGCTCCTCCAGGCCCAGGCCCAGCTTGCGGAAGTACGTGGGGTGCTTGGTCTCGGGGTAGATCCAGACCTGCTTGCCGCGCTTGCGGGTCTGCTCGTCCTGCCACTTCAGGACCTCTTCGAACGTGGGGATCTCCCAGCGCCCGTTGTAGAGGGTGTTGTGCGGCCGGTTGGCCGGTATGCGCTCGACCGCGCGCAGGGTCTTCAGCTCGGCGAGCGTGAAGTCCTCGGTGAACCAGCCGGTGGTGGCGACCCCGTCCAGCATCTTGGTGGTCCTGCGGTCGGCGAACTCCGGGTGGGAGGCGACGTCCGTGGTGCCGCCGATCTCCGGCTCGTGCCGGCAGACCAGATGCCCGTCCTTGGTGGGCACCAGGTCACCGGCCTCGACGACGTCGGCGCCCAGGTCCAGGGCCAGGTTGTACGAGCCGAAGGTGTGCTCGGGGCGGTAGCCGCTGGCACCCCGGTGGCCGACGATCGTCGGCACCGGCAGGCTCTTCAGGCCCCGGCCGCCCGGTCCGGCCGGCCGGGCCTCGGCGGCCTCGGCCGTGCCCGGCAGCCCGAGGGCCGCTCCGCTCACGCCGAACACCGCCGCGCCGAGGATCGCCCGCCGCCCGGTGCCCTGAGTCTTCTCGTTCGCCTGGTCGCTGCCCATCAGCGCCCTCCTGCCGTCCGCTCTTGGGTCCGGGCCGATCGTAGGGGCGTACACATGACCGAAGGGAGTCCCTCTCAGGAACACCCGGGTGACGCCGCATGTCCTGTCTGCGGCGGGTGCTGACGGTCCGTCGCACCGACGGCCGGCCCGGGCAGCCGAGTGGGTGAGGGTGTCGCGCGATCTCCGTCACATCGTCGCAGCGGTGTTACGGCGGGCCCCCGAGACGTCACCGCAGGTAAACCCGTGTCAACAATTAGTAAGACCTCGGTGAACCGGCCGTACCCGATGTGCGCCCGGCCCGGGGCCGCGAGTAATGTCCTCACCTGCACAGACTCATATCGACCCCTCGACATCGGAGGACCCGTTGTCCCGCTTCGCGCTCATCAAGGCAGTGCTCGGACCGATCATGCGCCTGATGTTCCGCCCACAGGTGGAAGGCGTGGAGCACATCCCCGGCGACGGGCCGGTCATCCTGGCGGGCAACCACCTCACCTTCATCGACTCGATCGTGCTGCCGATCGTCACCAAGCGGCAGGTGTTCTTCATCGGCAAGGACGAGTACGTCACCGGCAAGGGCGTCAAGGGCCGGCTGATGGCGTGGTTCTTCACCGGCGTCGGCATGATCCCGGTGGACCGGGACGGCGCGAGCGGCGGCGTGGCCGCGCTGATGACCGGGCGGCGGATCCTGGAGGAGGGGAAGGTCTTCGGCATCTACCCCGAGGGCACGCGGTCGCCCGACGGCCGGCTGTACCGGGGGCGCACCGGTATCGCGCGGCTGACGCTGATGACCGGCGCGCCCGTGGTTCCGTTCGCCATGATCGGCACCGACAAGCTGCAGCCGGGTGGGGCCGGGATTCCGCGGCCCGGCAAGGTGACGGTTCGCTTCGGCGAGGCGATGGAGTTCTCCCGGTACGAGGGGATGGACCGGGACCGGTATGTGCTGCGGGCCGTGACCGACTCCGTGATGGCCGAGGTCATGCGGCTGTCCGGGCAGGAGTACGTGGACATGTATGCCACGAAGGCGAAGGCCGCCTAGTCGCCGTACGGGGCGCGGGACCTCTTGCGGGTGCCGTTCCGTCGTGGTTGCTCGCACCCACGCGGCGGAGCGGCACATCGATACGGCCCCGCGCCCCTTCGGGGGGCTTTCCTCACCCCGCACTTTCCAGTTTCTGGCCCTTCAGCAAGAACCACGCCACCACCGCCGCTGCCAGCAGGACTGCCGCCCCCGCGCCCGACGCCAGGTGCAGGCCGTGGACGAAGGAGTCGCGGGACGCGTTCAGGAGTGCCTCCGCCTTGTGCGGGGGCATTCTTGTTGCCGCCTCCACAGCCGCGCCCAGTGATTCGTGTGCCTGTGCCGGGGTGCCGGCCGGGGCGGTGAAGTCGCGGTAGGTGCCCGTGACGATGGAGCCGAGCAGGGCTATGCCCAGGGCCGCGCCCAGTTCGTACGCCGTCTCGGACACGGCCGAGGCGGCGCCCGCCTGTTCCTTGGGCACGCTGGAGAGGATCACGTCGGCGGTGACCGTGAAGGAGAAGCCCGCGCCGATCCCCACGACCAGCAGCGCGGCACCGAGGACGGGGTAGCCGGTGGACCGGCCGAGTGCCGTCAGCACGGCCAGGGCCAGGCCGACCGCCGCGAGGCCGCCCGAGACCACGGCGCGGACCGAGAGGCGGCGGGCCGCGCGGCCCGCGACCAGGCCGGCCGCCACCGCGCCGACCGCGGCGGGCAGTTCGGCCAGGCCCGCCTCGAACGGGCGCCTGCCCTGGACGAGTTGCAGGTACTGGGAGAGGAAGAACACCAGGCCGGACATGCCGAGCACGGTCAGCAGGTCGGCGAGGACCGCCCCGCTGAAGCCGCGCCGCCGGAACAGCCGCATGTCGAGCAGCGGGGCCGGCATGGTGAGCTGACGGTGGACGAAGCCGCAGAGGGCCGTCGCGCCGAGCAGTGCCGTGGCCAGCACCGACCGGGTGAACCCGTGCGTGGCGGCCTCCTTGACCGCGTACACCACGGCGATCACGCCGACCAGCGACAGGACGACGCTGATCAGGTCCCAGGGGCCGGGGTTCGGGTTGCGCGACTCGGGCAGGGTGCGGATGCCGACCAGGACCAGGACCGCCATCACCGGCAGGTTGATCAGGAAGACCGAGCCCCACCAGAAGTGTTCGAGGAGGAAACCGCCGGTGATCGGGCCGACTGCCGTGCCGGCGGAGGCGGTCGCGCCCCAGATGCCCACGGCCAGGCTGCGCTCGCGCGGGTCGTGGAAGAGGTTGCGGATCAGGGCGAGGGTGGCGGGCATCAGGGTCGCGCCCGCCACACCGAGCAGCGCCCGCGCCAGGATCATCAACTCCGGTGTCGTGGCATAGGCGTTGAGCACCGATATCGCGCCGAACGCCGTGGCGCCGCCGAGCAGGATCCGCTTGCGGCCGATGCGGTCGCCGAGGCTGCCCATGGAGACCAGCAGACCGGCGATGACGAAGGAGTAGACGTCGCCGATCCACAGGAGCTGGGTGCCCGAGGGGTTGAGGTCTTCGCTGATGTAGGGGGTCGCCAGGCCGAGGACGGTGGCGTCGACGGCCACCAGCAGCACGGCCAGGACGAGGACGGAGAGCGCGAGCCAGCGGCCCGGGCGCGTCACCGCCTCCGTCGTAGCGGCCGGCCGCAGGGTGCTGGTCATGATTCCTCTCTTCTTACTCTTCTTACGCGTTCGTACGTCGTACGCCGCCGAGCAGCAGCTCGACGATCATGTAGGTGAAGTCCTTCGTGGCCACCCGGCCCTCCGCCACCGCCCAGGCGCCGGAGGCCAGCAGGCCGTACAGCGCCTCGGTGAGCCAGGCGGGGGTGAGGTCGATGCGGAACTCGCCGCTCTCCTGACCGCGCCGGAACAGGGCCGTCAGGCGCTCGTCGATGCGAGCCCAGCCCTGGTTCTGCCCCTCGCCCTCGAACAGCTGGTTCTCGGTGTAGAGGAAGGCGAGCAGTCCGGCCGAGGGTTCGATGGCGCGGACCAGTCGGTGGACGGCCTCGCTCGCCGGGCCCTCGTCCATGCGCGCCGCATCCAGCGCCGCCTCGCACTCCTCGATGCCGAGCGCCTCCAGCGCCCGTACGAGAGCGTCGCGCCCGGCGAAGTGGCGGTGCAGTGTCGCCCGGCTGATCCCGGCGGCCTTGGCGACCTCGTCCATGGTCGCGGTGGATTTACGGGTCAGCAGGGCGGCCGCGCTGCGCAGCACCTGGTCACGATCGAGAGCCATGAGACAAGGGTAGCCCATATGAGACATCTATGTCTCACACTGGGCATGCATGACTCATAATCGCTGCTCGGGGCACGTGAGGTCAGTGCCAGGGCAGCTGTCCGCGCCGCTCCCAGTAGGCCCGCGGGTCCTCGGCGAGCGTGGCGAGTCGGGTCAGCTGGTCCGCGTCCAGGTCGACGGCGGGAGCGTGGAGGTTGGAGACGAGCTGGGTGACCGTCGCGGCGCCGGAGAGCACGACACCGGCCCACGGCTGGCGCAGGATCCAGGCGAGGGCCACCGCGTCACAGCCGAGGCCGGTGTCCCCGGCGACCGTCCTGAGCATCTCCGGGGCGTGCGGCGCGGCCAGTCGGCCGTTGGCCATGCCCTCCTTGACGATCACGGTGAGCCCGGCGTCGTGCGCCTCGGCGAGCGCGGCCGCCGCCGAGGTCTCGAGCACGTTGTACGTCGACTGGACGGTACGGAAGAGCGGCTCGCCGTCGGCGGTCAGCTGGAGGGCCGCGCGGATCGTGTCGGCCTGGGCGGGGCCGCTGGTGGAGAAGCCGATGGTCAGACCCTGAGCGGCGGCCTCGGCGAGCCGGGCGTGGAGGTCCTTGTCGGTGAGGGCCGGGCTGTCCGGGGTGACCGAGTGGATCTGGTAGAGGTCGAGCCGGTCGCCGAGCACGGCGTCGGTCTCGGCGCGCTGCCGCTCGTACGCGGCGAGGCTGTGGTCCTTGACCTCGTGCTGTTCGGCGTCGGCGGACCAGCCGGCGGTGTAGGTGTAGCCCCACTTGCTGCCGACGACCACGTCGTCGATGTCGGGGCGGGCGTTCAGCCAGTCGGCGAGGAACTCCTCCGAACGGCCGTAGGAGCGGGCCACGTCGAAGTAGCGCACACCCTGGGCGTAGGCGGCGTCGAGGAGTTCGTGGGTGCGGGTGCGCAGTGCATCCGCGCTGCGGTTCTCTCCGAGGTCTTCTTCGCGGCCGAGGTTGATGTAGCCGGGGCGGCCGACGGCGGCGAGGCCGAGTCCGATGTGCGCGGTGGGCGTGGTCGCGGTGGCCAGGCGGCTGAACGGCATGGGGGCTCCCTGCACGATCGGCGTAGCGGATCTCCCATCAGGAGAGGATCTCGCACCAATCTACCCAGCCCTGCGCGGTTCAGCCCGCGCCGGGAGCCGTCGTCGCCTGTCACGCCCACGGCGATTTCACCCTCGCGGTCCGACTCGAAAGCGTCTCCCAGGGGGAGGCACTCACCATGTCTGTGATCTTCTTCGACATCGGCGAGACCCTTGCGGATCCCCATGTGGACCCCGACGGCTCGCTGAGACTGGAGGCCCTGCCGCGTGTCATCGCCGTGCTCGACGCCCTGCGCGAGGTACGCAAGGGCATCATCTCCGACCCCGGGTCGGGCGACGGTGCCGCAGCACGGGCAGCAGACGCGCTGGCGGAGGCGTTCCCCGGTCGTTTCACGGACGAGGCCCTTGTGCACTGGGGTGCGAAGGACAGTCGCGGGATCTTCGACCGGGCGGTCGCGAGCACGGGCGGAGCGACAGCCGACGACTGTGTCTTCGTGGGCGAGAACGCCCGGGAGCGCGCGTTCGCACGGGAGGCGGGGATGCGTACCGCGCCCCACCCGGTGTTCACCCGGGCCGCGATGGAGAACCGTCCCGTGTTCCGGGCGCGGATCGAGTTGCCGGACGGCCAGGGCCGGTCCGCGTTGACCGCGGCCATGAACGAGACCGAGGCCGTTCCCGTGCAGGTCGTCTCCCAGCGGTTCGTGGTCGCCATGGCGACCACGCGGGGCACCGAAGTGCTGGAGCGCGCCGGTTTCACGGTGGAGGTGCAAGGAGGGGTGGAGGAAATGGCGGACGCCGAGAAGTTCGTCAGCGACCTGCTGGCCCGCGGCGAGGCGGTCTTCGAGGGCGAGGAGCCGACACCCGGAACGACGCACGTGGTCAAGCGCGAGGACGACGGACGGCTCACCGTCCGTCGTCTGCGCTTTTTCCAATGAACCGGAGACCGAGCTGTCGAACTGAGACCTCAGACCGAGACCTCAGGGCGGGTTCTCAGTCGAAGCACCGCCGGACCAGGGCCAGGCCCTCGCCGGTCGTGCTCCGTGTGATCTCGTGCGTCTTGAGCCGGGAGGGGCTGTCGTCGGCGAACGACGTGGCGGAGCGGTGCTCTTCGGGCACGTGGATCCGGCCGCGGCGGAAGAGGTCCTCGAGGTACGACGTCGCGACGCGCTCGGGGTCGGAGGGCCGCACCGAGCCGCCGGCGGGGTCGGAGCCCGCGATTCCGAAGCGTCGCTCCTGCGCCGGGGCGGAGAGGGTGAGCGGCTGGGTGACGCCGTACGTCGCCCCGTGGATCGTGACGGGCGTGAGGCCTTCGTCGTCACCACCGCCCGGCGTCGCCTCGGCGATTCCGGCGCCTCGGCGTGCCACCTCCGGCTCGGTGATGGACGCGGCGGACTCAAGGGAGAGAATGCCGTGCCGGATGAACGCCGAGCGCAGGGACTGGCCGTACATGCCGCCGTTCCGGCGATGGTCAGCGGCGATCATGTGACCCGCGACCTGCGCGTAGTAGGCGGACACCACGGGCGCGGCCACGACCGCGTCCACCAGCAGCTGTCCCGCGATCTCGGCCGCCCTGCCCAGACCGGCCTGGTCCTGCAGGTCCTGCTGCCGGAAGATCCCGGCGACGATCTTGAGGAACGCGCCGCTGAACACGCGGGAGAACGAGTGCGGCTCGCTGGAGAGCCTGTTCGCGGGCTCGTTCGGCGACAGCAGCACCGGGTCGCGGTAGAAGAAGCTGTTCGCCATGTTGCGCAGGCAGTCCGGGTCCACCGCGTTCGGGTGGCCCTGGCGGATCGCCCAGCCCAGCTGCTCGGCCATCCTGGACACCCGCGAGGACAGTTCCAGGTCGCCCTGTGTCTCGGCCAGTACCGCGGTCCGCAGCGACTCCAGCTGGAGTGAGCCCAGCAGCGCACTGATGTCACCGAATGCTTCGTGCAGGGCGGCCGTCTCCGCGCTCGCCATGTTGAACAGCTGGGGGCGCAGGGCGTCGAGGACCCCGTGCCCCGTCTCGTGCAGGACGACCTCGTTGCTCTCGCACGCCGCGACGTTGACGCCTGCCACCGTGCTGCGGAAGAACCACAGGCCTTTGCGGTCGTAGAAGGCGTTCAGGTCGTCCCCTGCGTTGAGGTGCGCCGTGAGGGCGCGTCCGACCTGCGGATGCCACTTCGTTCCGGTCGGAACCAGCGGCCCCCAGGTCTGGCTGGCCCGGCTGAGCGAGTCGGCCGCCACCCAGTAGCGGAATGCCTCGGTGCCGGGCCCGGCGCTGTCCGGCTGCGGCGCGGTTTCCGCGATGGCCGTCGGGAAGGGCTGGATGTCCAGATGGGGGACGGGATGTGGTACGGGCATGTTGATGTGCAGGGGGTCTCCGCCGGGGTCGTCCTCGAACACCAGGACCATCGGCATTGTCGCTTGCTGTGGCTGCACCGTCATGGCGGCTCCATGGGGGGATGAAGTGGGGGGGAGGTGGAGTGCACCAAAGGGACGCTTTTGACCAAAAGCGTCTCCTGATTCAGTACGAGGCCCCCGCAGCCCGGTGTCAATTCGAACAGGGGCGGGCGGACGCGCCTCCGACCGGCACGGCAGCGGCCGAGCAGGTCGTCCCTCCTGGCCCGCGCCCGGTGCGCACGGGCCGCCGAACCCGGCGAGGTCGGCGGCCAGTCGGGGGACGGAGCCGGAGTCCGTGGCCCACCGCCGGTTCCCCGGGTCGGCGTTGAGCTTCTCTCACCGCACGCACGGCACAGCGAGAAGGGCCCGGACGATGTGTCCGGGCCCTTCTCGCTGCGTCGGCTAGGCCTTCCTGGCCGTCGCCCACACGTGTTGGGCCGCCACGTCGGCCTTGACCTCCGACAGCTGGACGGCGACCGCGCTCGGTGCCGTACCGCCCCTGCCGTTACGGGACGCGAGCGCGCCCGGGACGTTCAGGACCGTCCGGACGTCCGGGGTCAGGTGGGCGGAGATCTTCGCGAACTGCTCGTCCGTGAGGTCGTCCAGCTCCTTGCCCTCGGACTCGGCGACCTTGACGCACTCGCCCGCGACCTCGTGGGCCACGCGGAACGGCACGCCCTGCTTGACCAGCCACTCGGCGACGTCCGTGGCGAGGGAGAAGCCGGCCGGGGCCAGTTCCTCCATGCGCTCGCGGTTGACCGTGAGGGTGGCGATCATGCCGGTGAAGGCGGGGAGCAGGACCTCCAGCTGGTCGCAGGAGTCGAAGACCGGCTCCTTGTCCTCCTGGAGGTCGCGGTTGTAGGCCAGCGGAAGGGCCTTGAGGGTCGCCAGCAGGCCCGTCAGATTGCCGATCAGGCGGCCGGACTTGCCGCGCGCCAGCTCGGCGATGTCCGGGTTCTTCTTCTGCGGCATGATCGACGAGCCCGTGGAGAACGCGTCGTGCAGGGTCACGAAGGAGAACTCCTTCGTGTTCCAGATGATGATCTCCTCGGCGATCCGGGAGAGGTTCACGCCGATCATCGCGGTGATGAAGGCGAACTCGGCGACGAAGTCACGGGAGGCCGTGCCGTCGATGGAGTTGCCGACGCTGCCGTGCTCGAAGCCGAGGTCCCGCGCGACCGCCTCCGGGTCCAGGCCGAGGGAGGAGCCGGCGAGTGCGCCGGAGCCGTACGGGGAGACGGCCGTGCGCTCGTCCCACTGGCGAAGGCGCTCGGCGTCCCGGGACAGGGCCTGGACGTGGGCGAGGACGTGGTGGGCGAAGAGCACCGGCTGGGCGTGCTGGAGGTGGGTGCGGCCCGGCATGGCGACGTCCGGGTGGGCCTCGGCGAGGCCGATCAGGGCGTCCTGGAGGTCGGCGATCAGACCGCCGATCGTACGGGCGTGGTCCCGCAGGTACATGCGGAAGAGGGTGGCCACCTGGTCGTTCCGGGAGCGGCCCGCGCGCAGCTTGCCGCCCAGTTCCGGGCCGAGGCGCTCCAGGAGACCACGCTCCAGGGCGGTGTGCACGTCCTCGTCGGCGATGGTGCCGACGAACGCGCCGGACGCCACGTCGGCCTCCAGCCGGTCCAGCCCGGCGATCATGCGCTGCAGTTCGTCGTCGGTGAGGAGGCCGGCCTTGTGCAGCACGCGCGCGTGGGCACGCGAACCGGCGATGTCGTAGGGCGCGAGCCGCCAGTCGAAGTGGACGGAGGCGGACAGCTTCGCCAGGGCCTCGGCGGGACCGTCGGCGAAACGGGCGCCCCAGAGCCGTACGTCACCGCTGTTGCTGCTCACTTGCGCTGCTCCTAGGGAAGTGGGTGGGATACGCGGGGTGTGCGTCAGGCTATGCCTGCAGATCACGCCGGGCGGCGATCTTCGACGACAGGCTGTAGATGTCGATGAAGCCCTTGGCCGCGGACTGGTCGAACGTGTCGCCCGTGTCGTACGTCGCCAGGTTGAAGTCGTACAGGGACTCGGCGGAGCGGCGTCCGGTGACGACCGCCCGGCCGCCGTGCAGGGTCATGCGGATGTCGCCGGTCACGTGCTGGTTGGCCTCGTGGATGAAACCGTCCAGGGCGCGCTTGAGCGGGGAGAACCACTGGCCGTCGTAGACGAGTTCGCCCCAGCGCTGCTCGACCTGCCGCTTGTAGCGGGCGAGTTCGCGCTCGACGGTGACGTTCTCCAGCTCCTGGTGCGCGGTGATCAGTGCGATCGCACCGGGAGCCTCGTACACCTCGCGGGACTTGATGCCGACGAGGCGGTCCTCGACCATGTCGATCCGGCCGATGCCCTGGGCGCCTGCGCGGTCGTTGAGCTGCTCGATGGCCTGCAGGACGGTGACGGGCCTGCCGTCGATCGCGACCGGGGCGCCCTTGTCGAAGGTGATGATCACCTCGTCGGCCTCGCGCGGCGTGGCCGGGTTGGCGGTGTACTCGTAGATGTCCTCGACCGGGGCGTTCCAGATGTCCTCCAGGAAGCCCGTCTCGACCGCGCGCCCGAAGACGTTCTGGTCGATGGAGTACGGGGACTTCCTGGTGGTGGCGACCGGGAGCTCCTTGGCCTCGCAGAAGGCGATCGCCCTGTCCCGGGTCATCGCGTAGTCGCGGACCGGGGCGATGCACTTCAGGTCGGGGGCGAGGGCGAGGATGCCGGCCTCGAAGCGGACCTGGTCGTTGCCCTTGCCGGTGCAGCCGTGGGCGACGGTCGTGGCGCCGTGCTTCCGGGCGGCGGCGACCAGGTGCTGGACGATCGTCGGCCGGGAGAGGGCCGAGACCAGCGGGTAGCGGTCCATGTAGAGGGCGTTGGCCCTGATCGCCGGGAGGCAGTACTCCTCGGCGAACTCGTCCTTGGCGTCGGCCACTTCCGCCTCGACGGCGCCGCAGGCGAGGGCGCGCTTGCGGATGACGTCCAGGTCCTCACCGCCCTGGCCCACGTCCACCGCGACGGCGATGACCTCGGCGCCCGTCTCCTCGGCGATCCAGCCGATGGCGACGGAGGTGTCCAGACCGCCCGAATAGGCGAGTACGACGCGCTCGGTCACGGGTTTCTCCTCACACTGCACCTGCTGTCATGCATGAGTATGCAGAGCTCTGCATGATTCGTCAATCAAGTTCCACGTGAACGGATGAAACCGCTTTCTCGTATTCCCCTCCGAACGCAGGCGCCCGCGTTGCCCAGACACCGACACGACCCGAGCGAGGCATCCGCATGTCCAGGGCTCTTCCGAAGTACAACAAGCGTCGCGTGGCGTTCATCGGCGGCGCCGCGGCCGTGGTGCTGTCCGGCGCGGTCATCGCGGGCTCGGCCCTGGCCGGAACCCCTGCCAAGAGCGGCGGCGCGGCGCAGGCCCGCACACTGGCGGGCCCCGGCACGATCACCTGTCCGGACGTCGCCTCCAAGCTGCCCTCGATCCCCGCCTCCGCCAAGGCCGAGGTCGACCGCAACCTCGCCCTCCTGCAGACCCAGATCCAGGAAGCCGACAAGCGTTTGCAAACCACCGTCGGCCAAGGCGGACCCAACTTCGTCAACAACGCCGTCCTCGGACCCCTCAAGGACAAACGCGCCTCCACCATCGACCGCATCGCCATCGCCATCGGCCGCACCACCACCAGACCCACCGGGCTGGGCTCCCTGGCCGCCTGCACCCTGAACGCGGGCGGCACCGGCGCGGCGGGAGGCGGTGCCGGCACGCCGAGCACGGCCGCGACCCAGCAATCGGGCACCGCCACCACGGCGGGAGGAAACACCGGCGGCAGCGGCGGGAGCACCGGATCGGGCACGATCACCTGTCCGGACGTCGCCTCCAAGCTGCCCTCGATCCCCGCCTCCGCCAAGGCCGAGGTCGACCGCAACCTCGCCCTCCTGCAGACCCAGATCCAGGAAGCCGACAAGCGTTTGCAAACCACCGTCGGCCAAGGCGGACCCAACTTCGTCAACAACGCCGTCCTCGGACCCCTCAAGGACAAACGCGCCTCCACCATCGACCGCATCGCCATCGCCATCGGCCGCACCACCACCAGACCCACCGGGCTGGGCTCCCTGGCCGCCTGCACGCTCACCAAGTGACGTGACATGCGGCCGTGGCCGCCCCGACGAGCGCCGGCCGGGGCGGCCACGGCAATTCCTTAGACAGCCGAACGAATCCCCTCGATAATCGCTGGACATGGGAAAGACCTACGAGCGCATCGACGGCAGGCTCCGGACATTCATCGAGGAGCAACCCGTCTTCTTCACCGCGACCGCCCCACTGTCCGGCGACGGCACGGTCAACCTCTCCCCCAAGGGACTCAAGGGCTCCTTCGCCGTGCTCGACGAACTGAGCGTGGCCTACCTGGACTTCGCCGGGTCCAACGCCGA
Organism: Streptomyces barringtoniae; assembly: GCF_020819595.1. Classification (GTDB taxonomy): domain Bacteria; phylum Actinomycetota; class Actinomycetes; order Streptomycetales; family Streptomycetaceae; genus Streptomyces; species Streptomyces barringtoniae. The sequence continues at coordinate 275,199 of NZ_JAJHNP010000004.1, read as the reverse complement.
GACCATCGCGCACCTCAGGGAGAACGGCCGGATCACCCTGATGTGGTGCGCCTTCCAGGGCCCGCCGAACATCGTGCGGGTGCACGGCCGGGGCGAGCCGGTCTTCCGGGACGACCCGCGCTTCAGGGAACTCCTCACCCACTTCCCCGGCATCGACCCCAACCCGCACGGACTGCGCGCGATCATCGTCGTACACGCGGAACTGGTCCGGGACACCTGCGGCTACGCCGTCCCCTACATGGCGTACGAGAGCGACCGCGACCTGCACGAGAGGCGTTTCGCGCGGGAGGACGACGTCTCGCTGAACGCGTACTTCGAGAAGAAGGAGCATGTCGCGACGAGCCTGGACGGACTACCCGGGCTGCCGTTGCCGCTTCCGCCGTCTACCGTCTGAGCCATGCGTCCCGGTGTCGTGCTCGCCCTCGTGTCCGCCTCCTCGCTCGCCCTGCTCGGTTTCGCACCGGGCCCCGGATCCGAGCCGCTGCCCGCACAGCTGGCGGACACCGGCGGGGGCAGCCAGCTGATCACCGCTCAGGCACCGGGCACCGGCTCGACCTCGGGGACGGTCACCTGGTGGGACCTCAAGGACGGGCAGTGGGTGCAGGCGGGTTCGGCACCGGCGCGCTTCGGGGCGAACGGGCTGGTGGAGGGCGCCGCGCGGGAGCAGGGCACGAACACCACCCCGACCGGCTTGTACGGCCTTCCCTTCGGCTTCGGGATCAAGGCCGCGCCGAGCGGGACGCGCGTCGAGTACCGGGCGGTGAAGGAGAGTTCCTGGTGGTGCCAGGACAACGACTCCGCGGCGTACAACCGTTGGGTGGATCCGCTGCCCGCCGACTGCCGCGGCTCCGAGTCGGAGCACCTCATCGCCTACTCGACGCAGTACGCGTACGGGCTCGTGATCGGGTTCAACTACGACCAGCCCGTACGGGGACGCGGGGCCGGGATCTTCCTCCATGTGAACGGGCAGGCGGCGACGGCCGGGTGTGTGTCGGTGCCGGAGGACGCGATGCGCCGGATCCTGCAGTGGGCGCAGCCGGAGCAGAAGCCGCACATGGCCATCGGGACGGTGGACGGGCCCACCGCCCTCACCCGGTACTGAAGGGCTCAGCTCGCCGGAAGCCGCACCGTGAACGTCGTGGTTCCCGGTCTGCTCTCCAGTCCCACACTTCCCCCGTGCGCCTCCACCACCGCCGCCACGATCGACAGGCCGAGACCCGCGCCGGAGCCGGAGGCACCGGCGGGGCGGCGGTGCTCGGCCCGGGTGAAGCGTTCGAAGACGCCCGGCTGGACCTCCTCGGGGACGCCGGGGCCGTCGTCGTGGACGGAGAGGACGGCCGAGCCGGCGTCGGCCTCCAGGGTGACCGTCACCTTGGTGCCAACAGGTGTGTGCAAACGCGCGTTGGCCAACAGGTTCGCCAACACCTGTTGGAGGCGATGGGCGTCGCCCTGCACCGTCACCGGGTCCTCGGGCAGGTCGAGGGTCCAGCGGTGGCCGGGGCCCGCGGCGCGGGCGTCGGTGACCGCGTCCAGGACCAGGTGGGTCAGGTCGACGGACCGGCGCTCCAGGGGGCGGCCCGCGTCGAGGCGGGCCAGGAGGAGCAGGTCGTCGACCATCAGGCCCATGCGGGAGGACTCGGCGGCGATGCGCTGCAGGGCCCGGGTGACCTCCGGCGGTACCGGGCCCGGGTGCAGCAGGGCCAGCTCGGCGTGGCCGCGGACCGACGCGACCGGGGTGCGGAGCTCGTGGCTGGCGTCGGCGGCGAAGCCGCGCAGCCGCTCCTCGCTCGCGTGCCGCTTGGTCAGCGCGCCCTCGACATGGCCGAGCATGCGGTTGAAGGCCGCGGCGACCCGGCCGACCTCGGTGCCCGGGTCGGCGTCCGGGGCGCGCGGTGGCAGCGCGACCTCGCCGCTGGCCAGCGGCAGCTCGCTGACCCGGGTGGCGGTGGCGGCGACCCGGCTGAGGGGACGCAGGGACCAGCGGACCCAGAAGGCGCCGGCCACGCCGGTCACCACCAGGGCCAGCCCGAAGACGATCGCGGCGACCGCCTCCAGCCGGTGGACCGTGGCCTCGACCGGCTCCAGCGGCAGCCCGACGACCAGCACGTCCCCGTCCCGGCCGGCGGAGGCGACGACCCGGTAGTCGTGCAGGGCCGACAGCTCCACCGTGTGGGGCCGGCCGTCGACCGGCACCCGGGCCAGCTGTGCGGCGTCCTGGGCGGACAGGTTGACGCGCAGGTCCGCCGCCGGGTCGCCGGAGCGGATGAGGCCCTTGTTGGTCACCGTGCCGTTCAGCAGGCGGGCGCCGAAGGTGCCGGTGGCCATGCGGCGGGTGTCGCCGTACTCGTCCCCGTCGTGGTCGTCGGGCAGCTTCCCGGGGTGCTCCAGGCTCTCCGGGAACCGGGTGCCGACCTGGACGAGCTGCTCGTCCAGCCGCTGGGTGAGGAAGCCGTTCAGCTCGACGACCGCCGCCAGGCCCACGGCCGCGCAGCTCACCGCCAGCAGCACCACCAGGCCGAAGGTGAGCCGGGCGCGCAGGGTGCGGGGGCGGGGCAGCCGGGTCAGGCGCACGCGGAGGCCGAGGCGGCTCACTTCGCCACCGGTTTCAGGACGTAGCCCGCCCCGCGCACGGTGTGGATCATGGGCTCGCGGCCCGCGTCGACCTTCTTGCGCAGGTAGGAGATGTACAGCTCGACCACATGGGCCCGGCCGCCGAAGTCGTAGGACCAGACCCGGTCGAGGATCTGCGCCTTGCTGAGCACGCGGCGCGGGTTGCGCATGAGGAAGCGCAGGAGCTCGAACTCGGTGGGTGAGAGTTCGATCAGTTCGCCGTCCCGGGTGACCTCGCGGGCCTCCTCGTCCATCACCAGGTCGCCCACCACCAGCCGCGGCCCCTCCTCCTGCTGCCGGGCCATGCCCGCACGGCGCAGCAGCCCGCGCAGCCGGGCCACGACCTCCTCCAGGCTGAAGGGCTTGGTGACGTAGTCGTCGCCGCCGGCCGTGATGCCCGCGATCCGGTCCTCGACCGCGTCCCGTGCCGTGAGGAAGAGCACACACACGTCCGGCTTCACCTCGTGCAGCCGGCGCAGCACGGCGAAGCCGTCGGTGTCCGGGAGCATCACGTCCAGGACGACGGCGTCGGGGAGCAGCTCGCGCGCGGTGCTGAGCGCCATGGCGCCGTCCCCTGCGGCGCGCACCTCCCAGCCCTCGTAGCGCAGGGCGCCGGTGAGGACCTCTGCCAGGTCGGGGTCGTCGTCGACGACGAGGACGCGCAGCGGGGTGCCGTCGGGTCGGGTGAGGGCCGGGCGGCCGGAACGGGTGGTGTTCATCGCGCCTTCCAGCATCACCCATGTGGCGGGGGGCGAGGCACCGCCGCCGCTCTGAGTTTTCTCTGAGAGCTCTCAGGTCCGCTGAACGGAGTCTGAGGACCGGCTCTGAGTCTGCTCTCAAAAGCCCTGGTCAGGGCCTCGCTCAGAGGTCACTCAGAGCTTTCCCCCGCACAGTGGCCCGGTACGACGGACGAAGGGACGGCGACTGATGACGACCGTGGATGTGCGGCGGGCGGCCCCGCCCGTGACCGCACGGCGCTCCCCCGCGGGGCCCGTGCTGGCCGCTGTGTGGGCCGGGGCGGCGGCCGTGGTCGCGCTCTGGTGGGCGGACACCGGGTCCGTGGTCGGTACGGCCGGCTGGCTGACCGGCGCGGGCCGGATCGCCGGGCTGCTGTGCGGGTACGCCTGCGCGGTGCTGGTCGGCCTGATGGCGCGCGTCCCGCTGCTCGAGACCCGGATCGGCTCGGACCGGGTGGCGCGCTGGCACGCGATGGCCGGCCGGTACACGGTCTGCCTGCTCGTGGCGCACATCGTGCTGATCCTCTCCGGGTACGCCGCCCAGGACCGGGCCTCGCTCTGGCACGAGACGGTGACCGTCGTCCTGGACTACCCGGACATGCTCAAGGCCACCGCCGGCACGGTGATCCTCTTCGCGGTCGGCATCACCTCGGCGCGGGCCGTGCGCCGCCGCACCGGCCACGAGTTCTGGTACTACGTCCACCTGCTGACGTACGCGGCCGTCTTCCTGGCCTTCTTCCACCAGCTGACGCTGGGCGACGAGTTCAACGGCAAGCCGGTCGCGACCGCCGTCTGGTACGCGCTGTACCTGGGCGTCGCGGCGCTGGTGCTGTGGTTCCGCATCCTCGCCCCGGTCCGCCTCAACCGGCGCCACCAGCTGCGTGTGGACTCGGTTCACATGGAAGCGCCGGGTGTGTACTCGGTCGTCGTACGCGGGCGGCACCTGGACCAACTGGGCGCGCGGCCCGGACAGTTCTTCCGCTGGCGGTTCCTCGGCGAGGGCCTGGGCTGGACGTCGACGCCGTACTCCCTGTCGGCGCCGCCGCGCCCGGATCTGATGCGCGTCACGGTCAAGGCGCTCGGCGACCACAGCGCGGCCGTCGCCCTGCTGCGGCCCGGCACCCGGGTGTGGGCGGAGGGACCGTACGGCTCCATGACCGCCGACCGGGCCACCAGCCACCACTCCCTGCTGATCGCGGCCGGCGTCGGCATCACCCCGCTGCGCGCGCTGTTCGAGACGCTGCCCGGCGAGGTCACCCTGCTGTACCGGGCCCGCACTGCCGAGGACCTGGCGCTCGGCGGCGAGCTGGAGGCGATCGCCCGCTGGCGCGGCGCCCAGGTGCTGTACGCGCTGAACGGTCCCCGGGGCGAGCGCCCGGCCATCACGGCGGAGTCGCTGCGCGCGACCTTCCCGGGCCTCGCCGGCCATGACGTCTACATCTGCGGGCCGCACGGCTTCGCGCGGGACGTGTACGAGGCGCTGCGGGCGGCCGGGGTGCCGGACCGCCGTATCCACCACGAGTCGTTCGAACTGTGAGAGCTGTGAGGCAGACCACGTGCATGCCCTGAAGAAGAACCGCCCCCTGCGCCGGATCGTGCTGGCCAGTGCCGCCACCGTCTCCGGGATGGTGCTGCTGCTGTCGCTGAAGCCGCACACGAGCCCCACGCTGGCCACGGCCGGCACCAAGTCGCCCACGGTGTCGAGCAGTTCTGCGCCGTCGGGCGGATCAAGTGGATCGTCGGGCGGATCCGGCTCGTCCCCGGGATCGAAGACGGTCAGCAGGACCGTCACCGGAGACACCGTCCAGACCCGCTGGGGCCCGGTCCAGGTGCGGGTGACGATCAAGAGCGGGAAGCTGACCGACGTGACGGCGGTGCAGTACCCGTCGGACAACCCGCGCGACCAGGAGATCAACAGCTACGCCCTGCCCCAGCTGCGGCGCGAGGCGCTGGCCGCGCAGAGTGCGGGGATCGACATGGTGTCGGGCGCCACGTACACCAGCACCGGCTACAAGCAGTCCCTGCAGTCCGCGCTGGACTCGGCGGGACTGTGATGCGGGAACTCTGAACACTCAGCGCATCCGGCACGTATCTGTGGGCCAAGGGTCAAGTCCCCACGGAGGAACCGTGTCCACCACGCTCGCAGGCGGACGTGCCGCCCGCCGCCAGACGATGCGCCGCATCCGCCCGCGCCGCTCCCCGGCCGTACCGCTGCTGCTCGCCGTCTGGGCGGGCGCGGCGGCCGTGCTGTGGCTCTGGTGGCACAACACGCCGTCCATCGCCGACGACAACGGCAGGATCCTCAACGCGGGCCGGATCACCGGCCTGCTGGCCGGCTACCTGATGGCGCTGGTCGTGCTCCAGATGGCGCGCGTGCCCGCGCTGGAGCGGCGGGTCGGCTCGGACCGGGTGGCCCGCTGGCACGCCATGAGCGGCCGCTACACGCTCTGCCTGATCGTGGCGCACGTCTTCCTCATCATGTGGGGATACGCGCTGCAGGCCGGCAAGTCGCTCGGCGACATCGTCCAGCAGACCATCGACTCCATCAACCAGCTTCCGGACATGGGCAAGGCCGCCATCGGCACGGGCCTGTTCGTGCTCATCGGCCTGACCTCGATCGGCCCGGTCCGCCGCCGGATGCCGTACGACACCTGGTACCACGTGCACCTGATGACGTACGCGGCGGTGTTCCTGACGTTCTGGCACCAGATCACCACCGGCAACGACTTCGCGGTCGAGCCCATGGCGAAGACCTTCTGGTACGGCTTGTACGGCACGGTCACCGCGCTCCTGATCTGGTACCGGATCATCACCCCGATCCGGCTGAACCTCAAGCACCGGATGCGCGTGGAGGCGGTCATCGAGGAGACGCCGGGCATCGTGTCGGTGCTGATCGGCGGGCGGAAGCTGCACCGGATGGGCGCGGAGGCGGGCCAGTTCTTCCGCTGGCGTTTCCTCGCGCCGGGCATGCGCTTCAGCTCGCACCCGTACTCGCTGTCGGCGGCGCCGCGCCCGGACATGCTGCGGATCACGGTGAAGGCGATCGGCGACCACAGCGCACGGCTGCGCGAGCTGACGCCCGGCACCCGGGTGTGGGCGGAGGGACCGTACGGGGCGATGACCGCCCAGCGCCGCAGCCGGGGCAAGGTGCTGCTGGTCGCGGGCGGGGTCGGCATCACCCCGATGCGGGCGCTGTTCGAGACGCTGCCCGGGGCGGCCGGTGACATCACCCTGCTCTACCGGGCCAACAGCACCCAGGACCTGGCGCTGTGGGACGAGTTGGCGAAGATCGCCGACGAGCGGGGCGCCCGGCTGATGTACGCGGTGAACAGCCCGGACGGGGAGCGGCCGGACATCTCCGCGGAGAACCTCCAGCGGAAGATCCCGGACATCGACCGGCACGACGTGTTCATGTGCGGCCCCACCGGGTTCGCCCAGTCGGTGTACGAGGCACTGCGCGGCGCGGGGGTCCCCGCCCGCCGCATCCATCACGAGTCGTTCGAGATGTGAGCGGGAGCTAGGAAAGCGATGAGGAAGAGCCACCCCATTCGGCGGGTCGTGCTGGCCACCGCCGCGACCGTGTCCGGCGTCGTACTGCTGCTGTCGCTGAAGCCGGCGTCCGATCCGGCCGCGGCGTCGGCGGCCGGCGCCGCACCGCAGCAGACGGCGGCGGGACAGAAGGCCCCGCAGGGCGGTCAGCAGGGCGGTGCCCAGGCGTCCTCCGGTGCCGGCACGGTGACCGGCGACGCCACGCAGACCCAGTACGGCACGGTGCAGGTACGGCTGACCGTCAGCAACGGCAAGATCGCCAAGGCGGAGGCCGTACAGGCACCCAAGGGCGGACTCAGCGACCAGAAGACCGCATTGGCGGTCCCCAAGCTCAACCAGGAGGCCGTCGCGGCGCAGAGCGCGCAGATCGACGCGGTGTCCGGGGCGACGTACACGAGCAACGGCTACAAGAAGTCGCTGCAGTCGGCGCTGGACCGGATGAAGTCGGCCGGTTCCGCGGGCTCCTCCGGTCCCGGGGCCCCGGGCTCCTCCGGTGCGGCGCAGACCCGTACGGTCACCGGGAAGGTCGCGCAGACGCAGTACGGTCCGGTCCAGGTGCGGATCACGGTCAGCGGTGGCAAGATCGCCAAGGCGGAGGCCGTCCAGGCACCCAAGGGCGGACTCAGCGACCAGAAGACCGCGTTGGCGGTCCCCAAGCTCAACCAGGAGGCCGTCACGGCCGGCAACGCGAACATCGACGCCGTCTCCGGCGCCACCTACACCAGCACCGGCTACAAGCAGTCGCTGCAGTCGGCGCTGGACCAGGCCGGTGGCTGACACGGTGGCCGAGTCGGCCGAGGCTCCCGCCGCGGTGCGTCATGCGGAGGAGGTCATGGGGACCGTCTTCTCCTTCGACGTCCGCGGCGGGGAACCCGGTGCGGTGCGCGAGGCGCTGGCCGAAGCCGTCGCCGGTCTGCACCGGGCGGACGCGGTGTTCAGCACCTACCGCGAGGACAGCGACGTCTCACGACTTGCCCGGGGTGAGCTGACCCTGCCGGAGTGCGCGCCGGAGGTGGCCGCGGTGCTGGACCTCGCGGCCGAGGCGGAACGGGTGAGCGAGGGCTGGTTCAGCACGCGCTACCGGGGCTCGCTGGATCCCACCGGCATCGTCAAGGGATGGGCCGCCGAGCGGGCCGCGCGGCAGCTGGCGGAGGTGGCCGGGGTGCGCGGGGTGAGCGTCAACGGCGGCGGGGACGTCCAGCTCCTCGGCGCGCCGGAGCCGCAGCGGCCGTGGCGGGTGGGGGTGGCCGATCCTCTTCGGCCGGGCGGTCTGGCGGCGGTGATCTCGACGGCCGGCGTGGCCGAACTGTCGGTGGCGACCTCGGGTACGGCGGAGCGGGGCGCGCACATCGTGGATCCGCGCACCGGGAAGTCCGCGGTGTCGGACCTGGTGGCGGTGACGGTGGTCGGTCCCCGTCTGACCTGGGCCGACTGCTGGGCCACGGCGGCCTTCGCGATGGGCTCCCGGGCGGGCCTGGCATGGCTGGAGTCGCTGCCGGACGTGGAAGGGCTGCTGATCACCGCCGGCGACGAGGTGCGGTGCACGGGGGGGCTGGCGGCGCGGCTCGGCTGACCACGGGGGAAGGCCCGTTCGCCGCACCGCCGGTGTCCCGCTGTACGAGGTCGCGTGCGGTGACGTCCCCTTCGACTGCGGGGATCCCGCACACGAGACCGACGAGAACGGCCGCGGCTGCCGCCCCCGCCCGCCGGCGCGATCGACGCCTGTCTGCGAGCCGACCCGGCCGCGCGGCCGACGGTCGCCGAGCCGGCCGCAGCCCTGGAGGGGACCTGTCGCGGCGCCCCTGACCCGGGCCGGCCCAGCGTCGCCTACGACGGCTCCACGACGTGCCCCATCTCCAGGTGCGCCGTGGCGAGGACCGTGCCGCCGGGTGTCGTCAGCCGGGTGCCGGACAGGGTCGAGAGGTCACCGGGCGCGGCCACACCCCACTCGCCGCGTCCGGCGCTCAGGGGGAAGTCGCCGACCCGGACGGTGGTGCCGTCGGAGTGCTGCAGGAGACAGGTGACCTTGCCGGTGTAGGTGCCGCGGGGTCCGGCGGAATCGACGGACACGAAGATCCAGCCGGGGGTCCCCGGGTGGGCGTAGACCTCGCCGACCTTGCCGCCGCCTCGCGTGGCCGAGATCATGTCCCCGACCAGCATGGGCTCGGACTCGGCGGCGGGCGCGGTCGAGGCGACGACCGACTCGACGGCGGTGCCGATCCCCCAGCCTGCGAACCCGACGGCGACGGTGAGCGCGGTGGCGACGGCCGCGAGCCGCAGCCGGCCCCGCCGGACACGCCCGCGCAGGTCCCGTGCCACACGGCCGGCGGCGCCCCCGGCAGCCTCGGACGCCGCAGCCTGCTCGGCCAGCCGGCGCGCCACCCGCGCCTCGAACCCGGCCGGGGGCTCCCTGTCCGGCAGCAGGCCGATCAGCCGGTCGCCGACCAGGGTGAGCCAGCGGACGTACTCCCGGCAGTTTGCGCACCGGTCCAGATGGGCGACCGCCTCGGCGCGCTCCCGGCCGGGCAGCACGCCCAGCGCCAGCTCGGCGGCGATCTCCCGCAGCTTGTCGCAGTTCGCGTCACTGGACATGGTCGCCTCGCTTCAAAGGCGCGAGTGTGGTGCGCAGCTTCCCCATGGCGGCCCTGATCCGTGTCTTGGCGGTGCCCAGCGGGATGCGCTCGGCTTCGGCGATCTGCCGGGCCGTCATCCCGTAGATGCCGGCCATCACCAGGGCCCTGGCCTGTTCCCGGGGCAGCCGTGCCACGGCGGCCCGCAGCTGGGAGGAGGCCTCGTCGGCCAGCGCCCACTGCTCGGGGGTCTCGGTGACGGCGCCGATGACGGAGTCGAGGTCCTCGGGTGCCATCGGCTCGGTCCGCCTGGAACGGACGGCGTCGACGGCGAGGTTGTGCGCGATGGTCGTCAGCCAGGTGGCGACCGAGCCGCGGCGTGAGTCGTAGATCTGGGCGTGCCGCCACGCGCGCTCGAACGTCAACTGAGCGACGTCCTCGGCGAGTTGTGCATCCCCGGTGACGGCCATGGCGACCCCGAAGACCCGGTGCTGGAACCTCCGTACGAAGATCACCGCGAGTTCCGGATCACCGGTGGCCAGCCCCGACAGCAGGGCTTCGTCCGGGAGGCGGTCCACGGGGAACCGGAAACCCGACACACCCCTGTATACGGCCGACGGCCGCCAGGGGATTGCCCGCCCACCTGCCCGCCCGCCGCGGAAGATCACACTGTCATTCTCCGCCGCCGGGCGGGGCGCCGCATGCGGGCTCAGTGGCCGTTCTGCGCCAGCCGCAGCAGGTGATCCGCCAGGGCCTGCCCGCCGCTCGGGTCCCGGCTGATCAGGAGCAGCGTGTCGTCACCGGCGATCGTGCCCAGGATGTCGTGCAGCTCCGCCTGGTCGATGGCCGAGGCGAGGAACTGGGCGGCCCCCGGCGGGGTGCGCAGGACGACCAGGTTGGCGGAGGCCTCCGCGGAGATCAGCAGTTCCTGGGAGAGCCGCCGCATGCGCTCCTCCTTGGCCGACTCCCCCAGGGGGGCACGGGGGGTGCGGAAACCCCCCTCGCTCGGCACGGCGTAGATCAGCTCGCCGTCGGTGTTGCGGATCTTCACCGCGTTCAGCTCGTCGAGGTCCCGGGAGAGCGTCGCCTGGGTGACGCTCAGCCCGTCGTCGGCCAGCAGCTTCGCCAACTGGCTCTGCGACCGCACCGGCTGCCGGTTGAGGATGTCCACGATCCGGCGGTGCCGCGCGGTACGGGTCTGCGGCACGGCCGGTCCGGCCCCCGCCTGCTCGTGGTCCTGCGCCTGGCTCATCGTCGTCCTATTCTCCGGATCGTCCGTCCCCATTCACTGGGTTCGCTGCGTCGAGGATGCCGGGCAGCGCCTTGAGGAAGGCACCCACCTCGTCGTCGGACAGGTTCAGCGGCGGCATGAGCCGTACGACGTCGGCGGCGGGCGCGTTCACCAGGAACCCGGCCTCCTGGGCCGCCTGCTGCACCTGTGGCGCGTGCGGCCCGGTGAGCACGATACCCAGGAGCAGGCCGGCGCCCCGCACATAATCGATCAGCGGGTGGCCCAGGCCCTCGATTCCCTCCCGCAGCCTCTCGCCCTGCCGCTTGACGTTGTCCAGCAGCCCGTCGTTGGCGATGGTGTCGAGCACGGCGAGTCCGGCGGCGCAGGCGACCGGGTTGCCGCCGAAGGTCGTACCGTGCTGACCGGGCCCGAGCAGTTCGGCGGCCCGGCCGAAGGCCACGGTGGCGCCGAGCGGCAGTCCGCCGCCGAGCTGCTTGGCGAGGGTGACGACATCGGGCAGGACGCCCTCGTGGGCCTGGTACTCGAACCAGGTCCCGGTGCGGCCGACGCCGGTCTGCACCTCGTCCAGCACCAGCAGGGCGCCGGTGGCGGCGGTGATCGCGCGGGCGGCCTTCAGATAGCCGGCCGGGGGCACGATCACACCGTTCTCGCCCTGGATCGGCTCGATGACGACGAGCGCCGTCCGCTCCGTGACCGCGGCGGCGAGCGCCTGGGCGTCGCCGTAGGGCACGTGGGTGACCTCGCCGGGCAGCGGCAGGAAGGGGTCCTGCTTGGCGGGCTGGCCGGTGAGCGCGAGGGCGCCCATCGTCCGGCCGTGGAAGCCACCGGTGGCGGCGACCATGTGGGTGCGTCCGGTGAGCCGGCCGATCTTGAAGGCGGCCTCGTTGGCCTCGGCACCGGAGTTGCAGAAGAAGACGCGGCCCTCCCGGCCGAAGAGCTGGAGCAGCCGTTCGGCGAGGGCGACGGACGGCTCGGCGATGAAGAGGTTGGAGACGTGGCCGAGGGAGGCGATCTGCCGGCTCACGGCCTCGACGACGGCCGGGTGCGCGTGGCCGAGCGCGTTGACCGCGATCCCGCCGACGAAGTCGAGGTACTGCCTGCCGTCGGCGTCCCACAGCCGGGTGCCCTCGCCGCGCACCAGCGGCAGGCGGGGGGTGCCGTAGTTGTTCATGAGCGCGCCCTGCCACCGCGCGGTCAGCTCCTGGTTGCTCACGGCTCCCCCTGTTCGTCCGGCACGACCATGGTGCCGATGCCCTCGTCGGTGAAGATCTCCAGCAGGATCGAGTGCTGGACCCGGCCGTCGATGACGCGGGCGGTGTGCACCCCGTTGCGCACGGCGTACAGACAGCCCTCCATCTTCGGCACCATGCCGGAGCTCAACTCCGGGAGCAGCTTCTCCAGTTGGGAAGCGGTGAGACGGCTGATCACCTCGTCGGAGTTCGGCCAGTCCTCGTAGAGGCCCTCGACGTCGGTGAGGACCATGAGGGTTTCGGCGCCCAGTGCCGCAGCGAGTGCCGCAGCCGCCGTATCAGCATTGACGTTGTAGACATGTCCGTCGTCCTGACTGCGGGCGATGGAGGAGACGACCGGGATGCGGCCGTCGGCGAGCAGGGCCTCGATGGCGCCCGTGTCGATCGCGGTGATCTCGCCGACCCGCCCGATGTCGACCAGTTCGCCGTCGATCTGGGGCTGGTGCCTGGTGGCGGTGATGGTGTGCGCGTCCTCGCCGGTCAGGCCGACGGCGAGCGGCCCGTGCTGGTTGAGCAGACCGACCAGTTCCCGCTGCACCTGCCCCGCCAGCACCATCCGTACGACGTCCATGGCGTCCTCGGTGGTGACGCGCAGGCCCGCCTTGAACTCGCTGACGATGCCGTGCCGGTCGAGGGCGGCGCTGATCTGCGGGCCGCCGCCGTGCACGACGACCGGCTTGAGGCCGGCGTGCCGGAGGAAGACGACGTCCTGGGCGAAGGCGGCCTTCAGCTCCTCGTTCACCATGGCGTTGCCGCCGAACTTGATGACGACGATCTTGCCGTGGTGCCGGGTCAGCCAGGGCAGCGCCTCGATGAGGATCTGGGCTTTCGGCAGGGCCGTGTGCTTGCGGGTGCTCATGACGAGTAGGCGCTGTTCTCGTGGACGTAGTCGGCGGTCAGGTCGTTGGTCCAGATCGTCGCGGTCTCGGTGCCGGCGGCCAGGTCGGCGACGATGTGCACCTCGCGGTAGCGCATGTCGACCTTCTCGCGGTCCTCGCCGACGCCGCCGTCCTTGCACACCCACACGCCGTTGATGGCGACGCCCAGCCGGTCCGGCTCGAAGGCGGCCTTCGTGGTGCCGATCGCGGAGAGCACCCGGCCCCAGTTGGGGTCCTCGCCGTGGACCGCGCACTTGAGGAGGTTGTTGCGGGCGATGGAGCGGCCCACCTCGACGGCGTCCTCCTCGCTCGCCGCATTGATCACCTCGACCTTGATGTCCTTGCTGGCACCCTCGGCGTCCCGGATCAGCTGCTGTCCGAGGTCGTCGCACACCTGCCGTACGGCGTCGGCGAACTCGGCGTACTCCGGGGTGATGCCGGAGGCGCCGGAGGCGAGCAGCAGCACGGTGTCGTTGGTGGACATGCAGCCGTCGGAGTCGACGCGGTCGAAGGTGACCTTCGTGGCCGCCCTCAGGGCCTGGTCCAGTGCGTCGTTGTCCAGCTCCGCGTCCGTGGTGAGGACGACCAGCATGGTGGCGAGGCCGGGGGCGAGCATGCCCGCGCCCTTGGCCATGCCGCCGACGGTCCAGCCGTCCTTCGTCACGACGGAGGTCTTGTGGACGGTGTCTGTGGTCTTGATGGCGATGGCGGCCTTCTCGCCGCCGTGCTCGGACAGCTGGGCGGCGGCCCTCTCGACGCCGGGGAGCAGCTTGTCCATGGGCAGCAGCACGCCGATGAGCCCGGTGGAGCAGACGGCCACCTCGATGGCGCCCCGGCCGAGCACCTCGGCCACCTTCTCGGCGGTGGCGTGGGTGTCCTGGAAGCCCTTGGGGCCGGTGCAGGCGTTGGCGCCGCCCGAGTTGAGGACGACGGCGGAGACCTGGCCGCTCTTGAGGACCTGCTCGGACCACAGCACCGGCGCGGCCTTCACGCGGTTGGAGGTGAAGACGCCCGCGGCGGCACGGCGCGGCCCGTCGTTGACCACGAGGGCCAGGTCGGGGTTGCCGTTCTCCTTGATCCCGGCTGCGATGCCCGCCGCCGTGAATCCCTTGGCTGCCGTGACACTCACGGTGCGACTCCGATCGTGGAAAGCCCGGTGGTCTCGGGAAGACCCAGGGCGATGTTCATGCTCTGGACGGCACCGCCGGCGGTGCCCTTGGTCAGGTTGTCGATGGCGCTGATCGCGATGATGCGGCCCACGGACCCGTCGTACGCGACCTGCACCTGAACGGCGTTGGAACCGTGGACGGACGCCGTCGCGGGCCACTGGCCCTCGGGGAGCAGATGGACGAAGGGCTCGTCGGTGTACGCCTTCTCGTAGGCGGCCCGCACCGACTCGGCGGTGACGCCCTCGCGGGCGGACGCGCTGCACGTGGCGAGGATCCCGCGCGGCATCGGCGCGAGCGTCGGAGTGAAGGAGACCTTCACGGACTCCCCGGAGACCCCGCTGAGGTTCTGGATCATCTCGGGGGTGTGCCGGTGGCCGCCGCCGACGCCGTACGGCGACATGGAGCCCATGACCTCGCTGCCGAGCAGATGCGGCTTGGGTGCCTTGCCGGCGCCGGAGGTGCCGGACGCGGCGACGATCACCGCCTCCGGCTCGGCGATGCCGGCGGCGTAGGCCGGGAACAGGGCGAGGGTGACGGCGGTGGGGTAGCAACCGGGCACCGCGATGCGCTTGGACCCCTCCAGCGCGGCGCGGGCGCCCGGAAGTTCGGGGAGGCCGTAGGGCCAGGTGCCGGCGTGCGCGGAGCCGTAGTACGTCTCCCAGTCGGCCGGGTCCTTCAGCCGGAAGTCGGCGCCCATGTCGACCACGAGGACGTCCGGGCCGAGCTGCTCGGCGACGGCGGCGGACTGCCCGTGCGGCAGTGCGAGGAAGACGACGTCGTGCCCGGCGAGCGCCTCGGCCGTGGTCTCGGTGAGCACACGGTCGGCCAGCGGCAGCAGGTGCGGCTGGAGCGCGCCCAGGCGCTGCCCGGCGTTGGAGTTCGCGGTCAGGGCACCGATCTCGACCTCGGGGTGCGCGAGGAGCAGGCGCAGGACCTCGCCGCCCGCGTATCCGCTCGCTCCGGCCACCGCCGCACGTACCGCCATGTCCATCCTCCTCGTGATGGCATGACTATACGTATCGCCGCAGTTTTATGCAATGGACTATGCGAGGGACCTGGGGAGCATCACCCAGCGGGACACCACGAACGTGACCGGGATCGCCGTCGCCGAGGCGAGCAGTGGGGCGAAACGGCTGCCGGCGTGCAGGACGTCGACGATCACGTAGACACCGGCTGTCGTGATCAGGAAGTTCGTGACATTGGTCAGCGGGAACAGCAGGAATTTACGCCAGGTGGGCCGGGTCCGGTAGGTGAAACGCGCGTTCAGGAAAAAGGAGCCGACCATACTGAGGGCGAAGGCCAGAACATGCGCGGCCAGATAGGGCAGCCATATGAGGAAGAACAGGTAGAGACAGTAATAGACGGCGGTGTTGATCACACCGACCGCGGCAAAGGTGAGGATCTGTCGCTTCAAGGAATGAGGTCTTTCGTCCGTTCGACGTTGGTCGCCTTCACCAGGAAGTGCGGGCGACCCTTCACCTCGTAGTAGATGCGGCCGGTGTACTCCCCGATCACTCCCAGCATGACCATCTGCACGCCCGCAAGGGCCGTCACGGCGGTGATGACGGTCACATAGCCGGGCGTCCGGACCCCGTGGATCAGCGCCGCTCCCACGATCCAGGCCGTGCACAGGCCCGCGCAGAACAGCAGTCCCATGCCGAGCCGGAGGGCGGCACGCAGCGGGCGGTTGTTGAAGGACAGCAGCCCGTGGATGCCGTAGTTGAGCAGGCCGCGCAGGTTCCACGAGCTGTTGCCGGCCCCGCGCGCGGCGTTCTCGTACTCGAAGGTGGTGCTCGGGAAACCCACCCAGGCGAAGAGGCCCTTGGAGAAACGGTTGTACTCGGTGAGGGCCGGCACGGCGTCCACCACGCGGCGCGACAGCAGACGGAAGTCGCCGACGCCGTCCACGAGTTCGACGTCGACCAGGCGGTTGACGAACCGGTAGTACAGGCGCGCGGTGAGGGTCCGGGCGAGACGCTCGCCGGTGCGGCTGCGCCGGGCGATGACCTGGTCGTGGCGGCGAAGGGGCTGCCGAGGTCGGGCAGGAAGCTGGAGCCGTACCCGGACTGCCAGTTGACGAGGACGCCGCCGTCGGCGTGGCCGTGCAGCAGGTCCCACAGGTGGGCGTGGAAGGGCACGTACTGGTTGCCGAGGTCGTTGACGCTGCGCGTGCGCGGCCCGAAGGGGTAGCTGCGGGCGAGGAGGTCTCCGGCGCAGAACGCCGTGACGGCGACGGCCGCGGTCGGCAGGGCGGCGGCCCGCCTCGGCCGGGATATCGGTTTCCCACCCTGTTTCATATTCCGGCGTTCCCCCACAGAGCTGTGCCCGTCTTATCGCCGACGTAGACGGTCCGTGTTTCCGGTTGGTTGTGCGCTCACCGAAAAGTGGCGCGCCGTCCTCCGAATACGGGAAACACCGTATGAATTTGATGACCGCCCGGAAAATCTCTGATTTCCGGGAGGTGTTTTTAAGGTGAACCGGATGGGCCGGTCTTGCGGGCGGCGTAGGCGCGGGCCGCCCGGACCC
Organism: Streptomyces barringtoniae; assembly: GCF_020819595.1. Lineage (GTDB taxonomy): Bacteria > Actinomycetota > Actinomycetes > Streptomycetales > Streptomycetaceae > Streptomyces > Streptomyces barringtoniae. Next base: position 258,658 of record NZ_JAJHNP010000004.1, on the reverse strand, counting down.
GGTTGCCGCACTTGGTGGTGCACCAGCGCCGGGCGCCGTGGGAGCGCAGGAACCAGCGGGCGCAGCCCTGGGCGGCGCACTCGGTGAGCTGGCCGGCGTCGGCACCGGTGAGCAGGTCGGTGGCGTCCTCGGCGAGTAGGGAGAGCGCGGCGGCGGCCGGGTTTCCGGTGTCGGGGAGGTCGGCCCGGTGGGGGCCGTCGGCGTTCCAGACGAGCCGGGGAGTGGCGGGCGCGGCGGCGAGTGCGGTGTTCAGGGTGTCGAGGGCACCGGCGGGCGGGGGTGCCGCGGCGGCGCGGGCCTCGAAGAGGGCGCGCAGCGCCTCGCGCAGGGTGCGCAGCCGGCCGGACTGCCTGCCGTTGATCGCCACCCGGTCGGGCAGCAGTTCGTGCCGGACGAGCCAGAGGTGCGCGGCCTCGGTGTCGTCGAGCAGGTCGACCTGGCCGTGGCTGACGGTGAAGCGCGTGTTGACCAGCGCCAGCGAGAGGTACCGGTCCTCGCCCGGGACGGGCAGCCGGTGCAGGTAGACGGGGGCGTCGTGATCCACGGCTCTCATGGTAATCCTTGCGGTTCTCCGTGAGGAAGGCTTACCGTACCTCACGGAGAACCATCGCCAAAACCGTGAGACGAACCCTGAGAGGTGAGCCGCCGTGGCCTTCGACGCGGACGCCCTGCGCAAGGACTTCCCGATCCTGGAGCGGACCCTGGACGGCGGCGCACCGCTCGTCTACCTGGACTCCGGCGCCACCACCCAGAAACCCCTCCAGGTCCTCGACGCCGAGCGGGACTTCTACCTGAACCGCAACGCGGCGGTGCACCGGGGCGCGCACCAGCTGGCGGGCGAGGCGACGGAGGCGTACGAGCAGGCCCGGGCGACGGTCGCCCGGTTCATCGGCGCCGCCGCCGACGAGGTGGTCTTCACCCGCAACACCACCGAGGGCATCAACCTGGTCGCCTACGCGCTGGGCAACGCCGGCCGGGTCGGCCCCGGTGACCGGATCGTGGTGACGGAGATGGAGCACCACGCGAACCTGGTCCCCTGGCAGCAGCTCGCCGAGCGGACCGGGGCCCGTCTGGACTGGTTCGGGCTCACCGACGACGGGCGGCTCGACCTCTCCCGCGCCGGGGAGCTTCTGGACGAGCGCACCAAGGTGCTCGCCCTCAGTCACCAGTCCAATGTGCTCGGCACGCTCAACCCGGTACGCGAACTCGCCGACCGCGCGCACGCGTTCGGCACCCTGGTGGTCGTGGACGGCGCCCAGTCCGTGCCGCACCGCCCGGTCGACGTGACGGAACTGGGCGCGGACTTCCTCGCCTTCTCCGGGCACAAGATGCTCGGACCGAACGGCGTCGGCGTGCTGTGGGGCCGCGCGGACCTGCTCGCCGGGCTGCCGCCGTTCCTGACCGGCGGCTCGATGATCGAGATCGTGGAGATGGACCGCACCACCTTCCTGCCACCGCCGCAGCGCTTCGAGGCGGGCGTGCCGATGACCTCGCAGGCGGTGGGACTCGCGGCGGCCGTGGAGTACCTGGAGCGGCTCGGCATGGCGGACGTGGCGGCGCACGAGGAGGCGCTCACCGCCCGCGCGCTGGCCCTGCTCGCCGAGATGCCGGGCGTCCGGATCATCGGCCCCGCCGAGCTCGCCGACCGGGGCTCGGCGGTCTCCTTCACGGTCGACGGCATCCACCCGCACGACGTGGGCCAGGTGCTGGACGAGCGGGGCTTGGCCGTCCGCGTCGGCCACCACTGCGCGCGGCCGATCGTGAGGCGGTACGGCATCCCCGCGACGACCCGGGCGAGCTTCTACGTCTACAACACGCCGGCCGAGGTGGACGCCCTGGTGGAGGGTGTCCGCGCAGCTCAGAGGTACTTCGGGCGGTGATCGCAGTTCGGGCTTGACCTGGAGCGCGCTCCAGGTTCTACCGTTCTTGTCATGACCAGCGGACAGCCCCTCCCGCAGGACCGGGAACCGTCGTTGACCATCGCCCAGGTCGCCGAGCGCACGGGCCTCTCGCAGGACACCCTGCGCTACTACGAGAAGGCCGGCCTGATCGAGCGGGTGGGCCGGACCACCGGCAACCAGCGCCGCTACCGGACGGCGGACCTGCTGTGGCTGGAGTTCCTGCTGCGGCTGCGCGAGACCGGCATGCCGATCAGCGACATGCAGCGCTACGCGCGGCTGCGTGCGGAGGGGGACGTCACGGTCGCCGAGCGGCTGGCGATGCTGCGCGAGCACCGCGCCGAACTGGCCGAGCGGATCCGGGCGCTGCGGCGCAACGCGTCCGCGCTGGACGACAAGATCTCGCACTACGAAGGGCTGCTCCACGACGGGCGGCCGGGAACGGACGAGCAGACATGAGCCAGAGCACCACCCGTGACGAACGCTTCGCCCATGGCCTGGAGGTCCTGCGGTCCGTCGACGGCGAGGCGGGGCAGCGGGTCATCGACTCGCTCGCCGACGTCAGCCCCGAGCTGGGGCACCAGATCGTCGCCTGGGGCTTCGGCGAGATCTACGACCGGCCCGGACTCCCGCCCCGCGACCGCCAGTTGGTCACCCTGGGCATGCTGACCGCGCTCGGCGGCTGCGAGCCCCAGCTGGAGGTGCACGTCAACGCGGCGCTGAACGTGGGGCTGACGCCCGAGGAGATCGTCGAGGCGCTGCTGCACTCGGCCGGGTACTGCGGTTTCCCCAAGGCGCTGAACGCGACCTTCGTGGCGAAGAAGGTCTTCGCCGAGCGCGGGCTGCTGCCGCTCGGACAGCGGCCCGCGCCGGACGGCACTACTTCTGCCTGATCCTCAGGAACGTGATCGAGTTCGCCGGGAAGGTGTAGGTGAACTTGTCCGCGACTGCGGTGACGGTGGACGTCCGCGGTGCGACCGCCGTGCACGTCTCGCTGTTCACCGCGTCCGGAGCGGCGGCGAGTGTGGTCGCCTTCGCCCGGGAGGCGACCTTCGCGCCGCCGAGGTCGACGGCCGTGCGCGCCGCCGAGGACTGGTCGTTGACGACCTTGACGATCAGCTCACCGGTCTTCGCGTCCCGGGTCACGACCTGGCGGAACGGCTCGGCCGGCTTGTCGTCGGTGAAGCCGCCCCACTGCTGTCCGTCGAGGTAGAGGGTCACCTGGCGGCCGCGCACCTTGATGTCGACGTCGTAGGCGCGGCCGGTCTCCACCGACCCGGGCTTGGCGATCAGCGTCGACTTGCCGCCGTCCACCGCCTGCTCCACGGCGGCCTGGGTGTTGTTCCAGCCGCCGATGTTCCACCAGTAGTAGTTGCCGGTGTCCTTGACACCGAAGGGGACGAGGAAGCCCTCCTGGCCGGCCTGGACGCTCCAGTTGCCGGTGCCCGCCCCCTGCGCCGAGGGGTCGACGGTGATCGAGTAGTCGGTGGCGTCCTCGGCGTGGGCCGGGGCGGGCAGGGCGGCCGAGGCGAGCAGGACGGCGCTCACTCCCAGGCCGAGTCTCCAGCGGGCGGTGCGTGACATGGATACTCCGCGGCGCATTGTTCGAAATATCAGACATTGGTCAGCACATCGAACGCACGGTAAGAGGAGGGGCGTGAGCACGTCAATGGGGCCGGGCGCCGGCGGTCGTAAGCTCGCCTCATGGATGCGCAGCCCCGGTACTGGCCGGTCCCCGATGTGCTGGCCCATCTCGCCGGCCGCTGGCGCGTCGAACGTAGCGTGCAGGACCTGGCAAACGGAGACGCCGGCCACTTCTCAGGAACGACCGACTTCACCGCGCTCACGGCCGGAGGCCTGCTGCACGAGGAGTCCGGCGCCTTCACGTGGCACGGTGTGACCCGGCCCGCCACGCGTACGCTGCGGTTCCTGCCGGGGCCCGCGCCGGGCACGGCGGACGTGCGGTTCGCGGACGGGCGGCCCTTTCACTCGCTGGACCTGCGCTCGGGGCGGTACGTCGCCGAGCATCCGTGCGCGGCCGACCTCTACCGGGGCGAGTTCACCATGCGGGATGCCGACCGCTGGCGCTCGGTGTGGCGGGTCGGCGGACCGGCGAAGGACCTGCTGCTGACCACGGACTACGTGCGCGAGGGCTGAGCCGAGGCGCCGTCGAGGCGGAGGTTCCAGCGACCCGCGCGGCCGGTGACGGTGGACGTGGACAGCGGGCGCACGTCGATGTTCCAGTAGGTCGCGGGCGGCGCCTTCAGGGCGTAGACCAGGGCCGCGCGGATCACGGCGGGCTCGGCGACGGCCACGATCCGGCCGCCGTCCTCGGCCGGCCGGGTGTCCAGCCAGCCCCCGACCCGGGAGATGAAGGCCAGCAGGGACTCGCCGCCGTGCGGGGTGGCGCGCGGGTCGGCGAGCCAGGCGTCCACCGCCTCCGGTTCGCGGGCCATCGCCTCGCCCAGGGTCATCCCGCGCCACCGGCCCATGTCGCAGTCCCGCAGCGCCAGCTGGACCAGCGGGGCGTACCCCAGGGCGTCGCCGGTGGCCCGGCTGCGCGGGGTCGGCGAGCAGTACCGCAGCTCGGCGGCGGCCAGCGGCAGCAGGTCCCCGGCGGCGCGCTGCACCTCGTCCCAGCCGGCCTGGTCCAGCGGCCGGTCGTCCTCGAAGCGCTCCGCGAGCAGCGGGGCGCTGCGCGCAGCGGCGACGAACGTCACCCTCAGTGGCATGCGGTGATGGTGTGCCTCGAGTGAGCGCAGGTCAAGGGGTGGCCGCTGTGAGTTACCAGGGGTGTGCGGCCGGTCACTCGGACGCGGCCGCTCCCTCCGGCTCGAAGGGGTGGACCATCCACTGGCCGGGGCGGTCCAGCGAGCGGAAGCCCAGCTTCTCGTACACCCCGTGCGCGTCCTCCGTGGCGAGCAGGATGCGGCGCAGTCCGTACGGCCTCAGGTGGTCGCGGATGCGGCCGACGAAGGCCGTGCCGACGCCCTTGCCGCGCACCGAGGGGTCCACGTACACATCGGCGAGCCAGGCGAACAGCGCCTGGTCGGTGACCACGCGCGCGTACGCCACCTGCTCCCCCGAGGCCCGCTCGTACACCCCGAAGTTCACCGAGCCCGCCATCGCCCGCTCGTGCTTCTCGCGGGGCCGGCCGATCGCCCAGTAGGCGTCGGTCGACAGCCAGCCGTGGACCCGGTCGACGTCGACGCGGGCGGGGTCGGCGGAGAACTCGTAGCCGTCGGGGAGTCGGGGCGCGCTGTCCATGGCGTGATCCTCGCAGGTCAACGCGGTGCCGGTCGAACGGGTTTCGGCGCGCCGCGCAGACCCTGGAACACCTCGTCACAGGCCGCCCGCAGCCGCCGTACACCCTCCGCGATCTCCCCGGTGCCGGCGACCGCCGCGAAGCTCAGCCGGAGGTGGGGCGCGGGGGGTTCGGCGCTGAAGTAGGGGCGGCCGGGGGTGAGGGCGACGCCGGCGCGGAGGCCGGCCGTGGTCAGGGCGCCCTCGTCCGTGCCGTCGGGGAGGCGGAGCCAGAGGTGGTAGCCGCCGGACGGGATGTGCGGCAGGGCCGGTTCGGGCAGGTGCAGGGCGAGCGCGGCCGTCATGGCGTCGCGGCGGGCCTTCAACTCGGCCGACAGCGCCCGCAGATGGCGCGGCCAGGCCGGGGAGCCGACCAGCTCGAGGGCCGCCTCCTGCAGCGGCCGGGGGACGAAGAAGCTGTCCACGACCTGGATGGCGCGCAGACGTTCCAGCACCGGACCGCGCGCGGCCAGGGCGCACACCCGGAAGCTGGGCGAGGTCGCCTTGGTCAGCGAGCCGACGTGCACGACCACGCCGTCCGGGTCGTCGGCGGCCAGCGGGCGGGGCAGCGGGCCCGCGTCGGAGTGCACCAGGCGCCGTACGAAGTCGTCCTCGACGACGAAGGCGCCGGCCTCGCGGGCGATGCGCAGCACCTCGGCGCGCCGGTCGGGGGCCAGGACGGCACCGGTGGGGTTCTGGAACAGGGGCTGGCAGACGAACACCCGGGCGCCGCTGGCCCGGAAGGCGTCGGCGAGCAGCTCGGGGCGCACTCCGTCGGGGTCGACGGGCACCGGGACCGGGCGCAGTCCGGCGGCGCGGGCGATCGCCAGCATGCCGGGGTAGGTGGGCGACTCGACCAGGACGGGGGCGCCGGGCGGGGCGAGCGCGCGCAGGGCGGTGGCCAGGGCGGACTGGCCGCCGGCCGCGATCAGCACCTCGGCCGCCGTGACGCCTCCGCCGATGCCGCGCGCGAACCACTCCCGCAGCTCCGGCAGCCCCTCCAGCGGCGGCCTCCCCCAGGCACCCGGCCGCCGCCCGGCCCGGGCGAGCGCCGCCGCCATGGCCCGCTCGGGCTGGAGGGAGGGATGCAGATAGCCGCCGTTGAACTCCAGCACGCCGGGGGGCGGCGCGGCCAGGGAGACCGTGACCCCGGACGCGTCCACCGTGCGCGGTACGAGCTCGGCGGCGCCGTCGGCGCTCAGCGCGACCTCCTGCCAGGAGGTGTCCCCGGCCGGGCACTGGGTCGCACCGGGCCGGGCCCGGAAGGCGCCGGCCCCGGGGCGGGTGACCACCAGTCCCTCGGCGGCCAGCTGGGCGAGGGCCCGCGAGACCGTCACCGGGCTCACGCGGAACCGCTCGACCAGCTCCCGGCTCGACGGGAGCTTTCCACCGACGGAGTAGCGGTCGAGGTCTCGCCGGAGCTGTTCTGCCAGATCAGTGACGCTGCTACGCTGGTGCATGAGAACACAGAGTAGCGCTACTGCACCGAGCCCGATAGCGGTCACCGCTCCCCGCGAGCGCCGCGGTCTCGGCACCGGTCTCGCCGCCCTCGGCGTCGCCTCCTTCTCCCTGACCTTCCCGGCCACCGCCTGGGGTCTGCAGGGCTTCGGTCCCTGGACGCTGGTGGCCGTGCGCAGTGTGCTCGCCGCACTCGTCGCGGGCGGCTGCCTCCTCGCCCTGCGGGTACCGCTGCCGGAGCGGCGGCATCTGCCGGGTCTCGCCGTCGTCGCCGCCGGTGTCGTGGCCGGCTTCCCGATGCTGACGACGCTCGCCCTGCAGACCTCCACCACCGCGCACGCCGCCGTCGTGGTGGGACTGCTGCCGCTGACCACGGCCGTGTTCTCGGCGCTGCGCACCGGCAGCAGCCCCTCGCGCCGGTTCTGGCTGGCTGCGCTGGCGGGCGCCGCGGCCGTGGTCGCCTTCACGGTCGGGCAGAGCGGCGGCGCGCTCACGACCGCCGACGGGTATCTGTTCGCGGCCCTGCTGGTGTGCGCGGCCGGCTACACCGAGGGCGGCCGGCTGGCCCGGATCATGCCGGGCTGGCAGGTGATCGGCTGGGCTCTGGTGCTGTGCCTGCCGCTGAGCGTGCCGGCCGCCGCCCTGGCGCTGGCGTACGAACCCGTCCGGCTCACCGGGCACGGCATCGCCGGCCTGCTGTGGGTGGCACTGGGCTCGCAGTTCCTCGGCCTGGTCGTCTGGTACCGGGGGATGGCGGTCATCGGCATCCCCCGGGCCAGCCAGTTGCAGTTGGCTCAGCCGCTGCTCACACTGGTGTGGTCGGCGCTGCTACTGGGCGAGCACTTCACGGCGGCCGCTCCGGTGACCGCCGTCGCCGTGCTCGTATGCATCGCCGTCACACAGCGGTCGTGATCATGAGGAGGGCCTGCGACATGCGTGCATCCAAGGGCGACCATCTTGTACAGCACGGCAGGGTGGTCGGCCAACACGACCAGGAATCGGAAGTAGTCGAGGTCCTGGGTGCCGAGGGCAGCCCGCCCTACCGCGTACGGTTCAAGGACGGACACGAGGCGATCATGTCCCCCGGACCCGACTGCCAGGTCAAGCACCGCGACGATCAGGCGAATCAGCGGGGTGGCTTCGCCGATCGCCCGTAGTGGTCGGTGATCACGCGTGACATCGCCCCGATCGGATCGGCCGCCACGTCCTTGGCGGCGAAGAACACATGCCCGCGCACCTGCGGGTAGCCGGCGGCGAAGGTGAGGTGCCGGGACAGCTCGACCGGGTCCTGCCAGGCCGAGGGCTGCCCGGCCGCCCCGGCCTTGTACAGGGCCTCGCCGATGTAGAGGCGTGTCTTCGTGCCCTTCGCGACCGCCGCCCACCACTCGACCAGCTTCGCGTAGTCGGCCGCGGCGAAGCCGATGTTCCAGTACAGCTGCGGCACGATGTAGTCGATCCAGTGCTCGCGCACCCATCTGCGGGTGTCCGCGTGCAGGTCGTCGTAGGTCTGCACGCCCGCCCGCGTGTCCGAGCCGAGCGGATCCGCCGAGGCGTTGCGCCACACCCCGAAGGGGCTGATCCCGAACCGGGTGCCGGGCCGGACCCGCTTGATTCCGACGGCCATCTCCCGCACCAGCCTGTTGATGTTGTCCCGCCGCCAGGCGGCCCGGCCGGAGAAGTCGCCGCCGTAGCGGTCGTAGGCGTCGTCGTCTTCGAAGGTCTGCCCCGCGACCGGATACGGGTAGAAGTAGTCGTCGAAGTGGACGGCGTCGACGGGGTACTTGGCGACCGCGTCGAGCATCGCCTGCCGGACGAAGGCGCGGACCTCGGGCAGGCCGGGGTTGTAGTAGAGCTTCCCGCCGTAGGGCACCACCCAGTCGGGGTGCTTGCGGGCCGGGTGCGAGGCGGCGAGCCGGCCGGGGTCGGCGTGGTTCGCGATCCGGTACGGGTTGAACCAGGCGTGCAGTTCCAGGCCCCGGGCGTGGGCCTCCCGCACCGCGGTGCCCAGCGGGTCCCAGCCGGGGTCCTTGCCCTGGGTGCCGGTGAGGTACTCGGACCAGGGCTCGTGCGGTGACGGCCACAGGCTGTCGGCGGTGGGCCGTACCTGGAAGACCACCGTGTTGAGCCGGTCGCGGGCCGCCCGGTCGAGATGGGCGGTCAGCTCCGCCCGCTGCGCGGCGGCCGTGAGCCCGGGCCGGGACGGCCAGTCCCGGTTGGACACGGTCGCGAGCCACACGCCCCGCATCTCGGCGGCCGCGCGGGGCCGGCGACCCGCGGCCGCAGCCACACCCCGCACCGCACCCTGCGCCGTGGCCAGCGTCGACAGCGCCGCCAGTGTGAAGGCCCGCCGTGACAGATGCCCCATGTGCACACCCCCATACGCTCCGGATCCGCTCCCTCACGGATCGTTCCGCGCCACAGAATGCACCCACCCGGCCGATCGATCATCGATACTTGACGGTAACGTGCTCGATCGGAGCAGGCGCCGAAACCCGGAGGTCCTGCCAGCGAGCCGGAGAACCAGCGAAGGGAACGATGTGACGGGCATCCCAACGGGAGACATTGCTCGCGTCGGAGTCGTGGGCTGCGGCCAGATGGGCGCCGGCATCGCCGAGGTGTGCGCCCGCGCAGGACTGGACGTGAAGGTCGCCGAGACCACCGGCGAGGCCCTGGAGATCGGCCGTACCCGGCTGTTCAACTCCCTGGCCAAGGCCGCCGAGCGCGGCAAGATCAGCGAGGAGGAGCTGGACGCCACGCAGGCGCGGCTCACCTTCACCACCGACCTCGGCGAGTTCGCGGACCGCGACCTGGTGATCGAGGCCGTCGTGGAGAGCGAGCCGGTGAAGACGGAGATCTTCCAGGTCCTCGACCAGGTGGTGACCCGCCCGGACGCGATCCTCGCCTCCAACACCTCCTCGATCCCGCTGGTGAAGCTGGCGGTCGCCACCTCCCGCCCGGACCACGTGGTCGGCATCCACTTCTTCAACCCGGCCCCGGTGCAGAAGCTGGTCGAGCTGATCCCGGCGCTCACCACCTCCGAGGGCACCCTCGGCCGCGCCCAGGTCTTCGCCGAGAAGACGCTCGGCAAGCACGCCATCCGCGCCCAGGACCGCTCCGGCTTCGTGGTCAACGCGCTGCTCGTGCCCTATCTGCTCTCCGCGATCCGGATGTTCGAGTCGGGCATCGCGAGCCGCGAGGACATCGACAACGGCATGGAGATGGGCTGCGCCCACCCGATGGGCCCGCTGAAGCTGTCCGACCTGATCGGCCTGGACACCATCGTCTCCATCGCCAACAGCATGTACGCCGAGTACAAGGAGCCGCTGTACGCCGCTCCCCCGCTGCTCCAGCGCATGGTCGAGGCGGGCCGGCTGGGCCGGAAGACCGGGTCGGGCTTCTACACCTACGGCTGATCACACAGAGCTACGCCTTACGGGCCCGGCACCGAACTCGGTGCCGGGCCCATCTGTTTCACACACCGTGTGCGCGCCGGGCACGCATATGCCCCTCGCACACGCTCCCCACGCGCCCACCAGCAGAGTTCACTCTTCATGCCCATGCAACGGATGTGGCGGAACCACATTCGGCTACAGAGAGGAAGGAAACCGTGACCACCGATTCCGATCATTCCGTGGTCCAGGAGGAACTCGCAGAGTTACGTCGCCGTCTCGACGTCGCGTATGCCCGCGTCGAGGGAGGGCTGGCGCTGCTCAGTCACCGCACCAAGGAGACCGCCAAGGAAGTCGACGAGCTGAACTCCCGGATGATCTCCCTGGAACACGCGCGCTGGCCCTTGCCGTCACTCGCCGCGCTCACGGCCCTGGGAGCACTCGTCGTGACGGTCTGGCAGGCGCTGGCCGCCCGTTAGGCGCCGGGCACCGGGCCCGCTAGCCCTCGGCGAGCCTGAGGTGGTGCAGCAGGAGTAACGCGGCCGCCATGTTGGCGGCCGGGACCTCCCCACGGGCGATCAGGTCGGGAACGAGTTTGAGCGGGACCCATTCCCGGCGGTCCGACTCGAAGTCGTCCACGGGATGCCCGATGTACTCGCCCCGGTCGGACCAGTAGATGTGGTGCCGGGCGTCGGTGAGGCCGTTGGACGGCTCCACGCTCATCAGGTGGTGCAGGGGCCCCGGCCGCCAGCCGGTCTCCTCCTCCAGTTCCCGGGCGGCCGCGCTCGCTATGTCCTCGCCGTCCTCGACGACGCCCGCGGCCAGCTCCCAGCCCCAGCTGTCGGTGATGAAGCGGTGCCGCCACAGCAGCAGCACCTCGTTCGCCTCGTTGACCACGGTGGCCACGGCCACCGGCCGCAGCCGGATCAGGAAGTGGTCCAGGTGCCGGCCGTCCGGCAACTCGACATCTGCGAGATTGACGCTGAACCAGCGGTTTGCGTACACAGTTTGCTCGTTCTGTTTCGTCCACTGCACGGTTCTGCCACCTTCCGCCGAGTAAGTGGCAATATCGCAGCAGGAACTGTGCACCTACAGAGGGCCTACAGCGGTACGCGCAGTGCCCCGTCGATGAGTTCGGCGGCTTCGGCAGTGCCGGCCGAGCCACAGCGCGCCAGGTGTTCGCGTACCGCGCGGAGTCTGTCGCGCAGCCGCTGGGACTCCATTCCGCGTGCCTGCTCGGCCATCTGCACGGCGGCGGCGACCGCCTTGTCGGCGTTGCCCTGGCGCAGCTCGATGGTGCTGAGCATGGCGAGCCGGTGCACCCGCCCCCGGTCGTGGGCCGGGTTGTCCACGGCCGCCGCCGCGTGCTCCTGGGCGGCGGCCAGCTCGCCGAGGCTGAGCAGTGCCTCGGCCACCTGCACATTGACCAGGCCCGGCTGGACATAGCCGGTCTCATCGGGCTCGTGGCCGCGCCGGATCCGCTCGGCCGCCGTCTCCGCGCGCCGGATGCAGGACAGGGCTCCCGCGGAGTCGCCGAGGTGGGCGTACGCCTTGGCCTGCATCGCGTACAGGTCGGAGGCGAGCGCCGGGGTGATGTGCTTGCCGGCGGCCCGCAGCGCGGCCTCGGCGAAGGCGACCGCCTGCCGGTACTCCCGCATGAACAGCGACTGGTTGACCAGCAGCGCTATGACGTACGCGCCAAGTCCCCGGTCGCCGCTGGCCTTTGCCAGCCGCAGCGCCTGGTGGAAGTAGCGCTGGGCGAGACCGTGGGCGTCGGAGTCGTACGCGCAGATGCCCGCGATGGCCACCAACCCGCCGGTGGCGCGGTGCAGTTGGCGTCCGGTGGCGTCGGTGTAGCTGCCGCGCAGCAGCGGCGCCGCCTCGGCGTTGAGGAAGCCGACGATCCTGGTGCGGGTCGCGATGCCGCCGGCCTTGCGGTACATCTGCTCGTAGTGCGTCCGCGCGGCGCGCAGCATCTCGATGTCGGCCGCGGTGACCCGGTGCCGGCCGCCGCGGGAGACATCGACGTCCTCGGGCGGGTTCTCCCACTCCCAGACCGGCATCACGGCCGGGGTCCCGGTGACGGCGGGGGCGCCCAGGACGTGCGGCCGCTGCTGTTCGTCGGAGCGCCACAGGGCGGTCGCCCGCTCGACGAAGCCGTTCAGCGGGCCGACGTGCGGGGCGCCGGGCTCGCCGGGCACGCCCAGGCCGATGTCGTCGAGGGTGACGGGACGGTGCAGGCGGGCGGCGAGCACCTCGCAGATCAGGTCGGGGACCTGCCCGCGCGGTCGCTGGCCCTTCAGCCACCGTGCCACGGCGGTGTGTTCGTAACGGAGCGCGAGGCCCCGTCTCCGGCCCGCCTGGTTGACGTGGGCGGCGAGACCGGCGTGCGAGATCCCCGCCTCGTCCAGGATCGCGTCGAGCAGAGTGTTGGGCTGCATGGGATGCCCCCCGGGTGGCCTGGTGCGGTTCAGCGTAGTGCGCCCGCTTTCACACGGGGTGTGAACGGAACACGTGCATCCGCGCTGTACACGCGTTGTCGCTCAGCGTGCCGAACCGGTTGACTTAGGTGCCGGCCAAGCCGCCGGCTCCCCCTCGAAAAGCGGTGGCTTGGCCGGGCCTGCTACGGGGGTGCCGCACCCCCGGGCAGGACGGTTCGCCCCAGGTTCGATCGTTCCGCAGGACCAGTAGTGCTATGTCGTCCGTGGGTTTGCCGGAGGTATGCTGCAGGAGCGCCCTGAAGACGGTGCGCAGGACCGTCTGGGGAGAGACGGGGTGATCGCGTACGACGTCGCTCAGCGTCCCCGGCAGCGAGAAGAACCGGCCCCGGCTGTCCCGCGCGTCCTCCACTCCGTCCGTGAAGAGGACCAGGGACTCACCCGGGACAAGATGACCACAGGACTCGGCCTCCAAATCGGCCGGGAGCGGGAACGGACCCAGTGGCGGAAGCGGGTCGACGCGCGTCAACGCCTCGACCCTCGTGCCGCTGAGCAGATACGGCCACGGGTGACCGCAGTTGAGGGCGCGCAGCCGGCCGTCGCGGTCGATCTCCAGGAGCAGGACGGTGACGAACTCCTCGGCGACCGGGTGGTCGGGGTCCTGGCCGCCGTTCGCGGGGTGTTCGGCCCGGGCGCGTTCGCGCAGGTGCCGGGCGAGGGCGCGGTCCAAACGGCCCAGGACACCGCCGAGTTCGGGCTCGTCGTGGGCGGCCTCGCGGAAACTTCCGAGGACGGCGGCGACCGTGCCCAGCGCGGCCAGACCGTGCCCGCGTACGTCGCCCATCACCACCCGCACCCCGTGCTCGGTGGCGATCGCCTCGTACAGGTCGCCGCCCACGCACGCGCCCCGGTCCGCCGACAACTGGGCGGCGGCGATGTTCAGCCCGTCGAGGCGTGGCGGCAGGGGACGCAGTACGACGCTCTGCGCGGCCCGCGCCACCCGGCGGACCTGCCGCAGCTCCCGCAGCAGCGCCCGGCGGACATGGAAGATCAGCCCGGTACCGACGGCGAAGAAGACGGCGCTGGTGACGATGCGCGCGCCGAGGCCGTTCTGCTGAGCGAGCGGGCAGCCGAACTTGTAGGCGACCGCCGCGGCTCCCCAGACCGTGGGCAGTACGGCCCCCCGCGCGGTGGGCGCCCGTGCCTTGATGCGGATCATGCCTCTGGTCCCCCATGTGGACCCCGAAAGAGCAGACGGACCGACCCCGAAAGGCCGGTCCGATTCTGTCGAGGGCTTGGCCCGGGAAGACCGGATCGCCAGAAGTTCCCACCCGAACGAGTGAGCCCGCGCCGGTCGACCCGCATTTATGCAGCTCGCCGATGGGATGACGGGCTCCGTGGGCCCTCAGCCGACGGCCTTCCCCACGAGTTCGCCGATCCTCGCCTCGTCGGCGGCGGTCAGCTCCTTCAGGGCGTAGGAGGCCGGCCACATGGTGCCTTCGTCGAGGTTCACCCGGTCGCTGAAGCCGAAGGTGGCGTAGCGCGACTTGAACTTCTCCGCGCTCTGGAAGAAGCAGACGACCTTGCCGTCCAGGGCGTACGCGGGCATCCCGTACCAGAGCTTCGGGGCGAGCTCGGGCGCGGCCGCCTTGAGAACGGCGTGCAGCCGTTCGGCCATGACCCGGTCCGAGTCCTGCATCTCGGCGATCCGGGCGAGCACGGCGGCCTCGTCCTCCGCCGCCTTGGCGGCGCGCGACGCGCCGCGCGTGGCCGCCTTGACCTCCTTGGCCCGTTCCTTCATCGCCGCTCGCTCCTCGTCCGTGAATCCCTCGGGCGGGGTGGCGGTGGTCCTGGCGGTGTTCTGCGTGGCTTTCACAGCGGGCTTCCTCCGGTCGCGGGGGTGGTGGGGTCGGGGACGGCGGGTGTCAGCCCCACGCGCCGGCGATCTGGCGGGTGGTGGCGTTGAGCCGGTTGAACAGGTTGGTGACGCCGATCATCAGGGTGATCGCGGCCAGCTGCTTCTCGTCGTAGTAGGTGGCGGCCGTGTCCCAGACCTCGTCGCTCACCGCGTCGGGACGGTCGGCGAGGCGCGTCGCGGCCTCGGCCAGCGCCAGGGCCGCCCGCTCCTCGTCGGTGAAGTACGGGGCCTCCCGCCAGGCCGCGACCGTGGCCAGCCGCTCGTCGCCCACTCCGGCCTTGCGGGCCGTCTTGGCGCCGGCGTCGACACAGGCGCTGCACCCGTTGATCTGGCTGACCCGCAGATGCACCAGCTCCAGCGTCTGCTCGTCCACTCCGCCGGAGTGCACGGCCTTGAAGAGCTGCTGGATGGGCTGCATCGCGTCGGACAGGACGACGGCGGGGTTCTGCATACGGGACTGCATCTCGTTCCGCTCCTCTGCTGGTCCTTCGTGGTCGGTGCCCCTGGCGTCGGGGCGTGACTCCATGACAGCCGCAGCGGGCTGCCCGGGCCACGGCGTTGGGACACCGTGGGACAGCTGAAACGGCCTTGACCAGCGGCGACTTGGGCCGGAAGACTTCCGGCGGCACGGGACACGACGACCGGGGGGTAACAGTGGACGCGCACGCACGGACGGCGAAGGCCGATCCACAGGAGGAGCTGGCGGCCCGGCTGCGCCTGCTGCAGGAGCTGTCCGGGCTCGGCGTACGGGCCCTCGCGCGGGACGCCGGCCTCAGCTCCTCATCGCTCTCGCGCTACCTCAACGGGCAGACCGTGCCGCCCTGGCCCGCGGTGGTCGCCCTCTGCCGCCTCGTCAAACGCGACCCCCGCCCGCTGCGTCCGGTGTGGGAGCGGGCCTCGAACCCCCTGCCCGCGCCCCCGAAGAGCACCCGCCAGGGCCGCCCGCCGGCCCGTAACGACCTGCCGCGCGACGTGCCCGACTTCACCGGGCGCGAGGAGCGGCTCGCGGCCGTGCTGGCCGCCGTCGCGAGCCATCGGGCGGTCTCCGTCGACGGCATGGCGGGCGTCGGCAAGACCTGTCTGGCGGTGCACGCCGCGCACCGGCTCGCCGCCGACTTCCCGGACGCGCAGCTCTATGTCGACCTGCACGGGTTCACCGAGGGCCGGCCGCCGCTGGATCCCGACGCCGCGCTGCGGATGCTGCTCGGCGCGCTCGACGTGCCGTCCGAGAAGGTCCCGCAGGACGGGCTGGAGCAACTCGCCGCCTGCTGGCGCTCGGAGCTGGCCGGCCGGCGGGTCGTCGTGGTCCTCGACAACGCCGCCGACGCCGAGCAGGTGCGCCCGCTGCTGCCCGGTGCCGGGCCCTCCGTGGCCCTGGTCACGAGCCGCAACCGGCTCCTGGGACTGGACGAGGTGCCCCCGGTCTCGCTCGACGTGCTGAGCCCCGAGGAGAGCGCCCGGCTGCTGGCCCGGGCCAGCGGCGAGCCCGACGGGCCCGGGGGCAGGCTGGGCCGCGATCCGGAGTCCGCCGCCGAGGTGCTGCGGCTGTGCGGCCATCTGCCGCTGGCCCTGCGCCTGGCGGGAGCGCGGCTGCGGCACCGGCCGGGCTGGACCGTGGGCGTCCTCGCCGAACGGATGGCGCAGGGCGCGGGCGAGTTCGACGCCGCGTTCAGCACGGCGTTCGCGATGTCGGTACGGCAGCTGAACCGGGCCCAGGCCCGGCTGTTCCGGCAGCTGGGCCTGCTGCCCGGGGAGTCGTTCGACGAGTACGTGGTGGCCTCGCTGGCGGACGTGCCGCTGCACAGCGCCCGGGCGATGCTGGAGGACCTGCTCGACGCACACCTCGTCCAGCAGCCGACGGCGGGCCGCTACCGGCTGCACGACCTGGTGCACCAGCACGCGCGGCGGGCCGCGGCGGAACAGGACTCGCCGGCCGACCGGGAGCGGGCCCTGGGCCGGGTGCTCGACTACTACGTGCACGCGGCGGCCGCCGCCGACGCCGCGATGCCGTTCCTGTCACCCGGCCGGCCGCCCTCCGCCGGACACCGCCCGGCCGAACTTCCGCGGTTCGGGGACAAGAACGCCGCCTTCGCCTGGTTCGTGACGGAGTACGGAAACCTGATGGCGGCCTTCGAGACCGCGGCCGCCGTCGGCGCCGATGTGCACGTGTGCGAGCTGCCGCGCTTCCTGCGGGCCTACTTCGCGCGGCGCTGCGGCACGATACATCTCAACGTCCTCTTCGAGCGGTCGCTGGCCGCGGCCGAGCGCCTGGACGATCCGGTGCAACTGGCCGAGGCCCACAGCGATCTGGGCTACGCACGCTACAACGCGGGCCGGATGGCCGAGGCCGCCGCGGCGTACGAGGCGGCCGGACTGCGGCTGTCCCGGGCGGGGGACGCGCGGGCGGAGGCCGAACTGGCCGTCCGCCGCGGCTACTTGAGCTGGGACGCGGGACAGGCCGAGGAGCCGCTGGAACTCTTCCGGCTGGCCGGGAAGCTGTACGAGCAGGCCGGCTGCCCGGCGGGAGCGGCCCACGCGGCCGCGTCGGAGGCCTGGACGATGCTCCAGCTGGGACACCGCGCGGAGGCGGCCCGGCGGGCCCGGGAGGTGCTGGGCCTGCCGCACACCGATGCCGCGTGGCCGCCCGGTCTGACCGCCCGGATCACGCTCGGCGTGGCCATCGCCCGGGAGGACCCCGAGGAGGCGGCGGAGCAGCTGCGTCAGGCACTGGCGCTGGCCCGCGAGGACGGGCACCTGAACAACCAGGCATGGTGTCTCAACTGCATGGGCGTGGCGCTGCGGCAGATGGGCCGCTACGAGGAGGCGCTGGCCAGCCACCGGGAGGCGTTCGCCCTGCTGGACGAGCTGTTCGAGGAACACTGGAAGATCCATTTCCTCAACGGCTACGCCGAGACCTGCCGCCTCGCCGGTCTCCCTGAAGAGGCGCTGCGGCTGCACCGGGAGGCCCTTGAGCTGGCCAGGAGGCTCGACAACCAGCACGAGGAGGCACTGGCGCAGGAGGGCATACGGGAACTCAGCGCTCCGTAAGGGGCGCTGAGTTCGATGCGCGGCTCCGCCGCGTGTGCGCGGCCGGCCACGGAAGACCCGCAGCCGGCCGCGCACAGCACCCCACCGGCGATCAGCCCCGGAGCACGGCCCCGGTCCGCTCACCGGCAAGGGCAACCGCCGCATCCCGAGCAGCGGACGCCTCATCCACCGTCAGCGTCCGGTCACCGGCCCTGAAGCGGAGCGCGTACGCCAGCGACTTCCTGCCCTCGCCCAGCTGCTCCGCGTTCTCGTACACGTCGAACAGCCGGATGGACTCGAGGAGTTCACCGGCGCCCTCGCGCAGCGCCGCCTCGACCTCCCCGGAGGGGACGGGCCGGTCGACCACGAGGGCGACATCCTGCGTGGCGACCGGGAACGTCGAGATCCGCGGTGCCTGCGGGGCGCCGTCGCCCACCGTCTCCAGGGCGTCCAGGTTGAGCTCCATCGCGCAGGTGCGCTCGGGCAGCCCCAGGGCCTTCAGCACCCGCGGGTGCAGCTCGCCCGCGTGGCCGACGACCTGCTCCGCGCCGTCGGCGACGACCACCAGCTCGGCACAGCGGCCGGGGTGCCAGGGGCCGTACTGGCCCTTGCGGACGATCAGCTCGGCGCCGGCTTCCCGCGCCACCGCGCGTCCGGCCTCCAGCGCGTCGGCCCAGTTCGCCGGACGGCCCTTGCCCCACCAGCCGGCCTGCTCGCGGGCGCCGGTGAGGACGACGGCCACGTGCCGCGGCTGCACGGGCAGCGCGGCGTTCAGCTCGGCGATCTCCGCGTCGGTGGGACGCCGGTCGACCGGCAGGTGCGTGGCGACGCGCTGCTCCTCACGGGGGTGGAACACCAGCCCCGTCTCGAACAGCGCCAGGTCGTGCGAGCCCCGGCCGTCGTTGCGCCGCAGGGCACCGAGCAGGCCCGGCAGCAGCGTCGTACGCAGCGCGGGCTCCTCGTCGCTCAGCGGGTTGACCAGCTTGACGACACGGCGGGCCGGGTCGTCGGCCTCCAGGCCGAGCTGGTCGAAGACCTGCTCGCCGATGAAGGGGTAGTTCGGCGCCTCGACATAGCCCGCACCGGCCAGCGCGCGGCCGACCCGCCGGTGCAGCCGCTGGCGGTGGGTCAGGCCGCGGCCCGAGGGGAGCTTGGGCAGCGTGGAGGGCAGGTTCTCGTAGCCCTCGAGGCGGATGACCTCCTCGGCGAGGTCGTTCGGGTCGACCAGGTCGGGCCGCCAGGACGGGACGGTGACGATCAGCTCGTCCTGCCCGTAGACGTCGCAGCCGACCTCCTGGAGGCGGCGGACGACCGTCTCACGGCCGTAGACGACACCCGCGACCCTGTCCGGGTGGTCGGCCGGGATGGTGATGGTGTGCGGCGCCGAGGGCGCGACGACCTCGGTGACGCCGGCCTCCGCCGTACCGCCCGCGAGCAGCACCAGCAGGTCCACGGTGCGCTGCGCGGCGGCCGCGGCGGCCTGCGGGTCGACGCCGCGCTCGAAGCGCCGGGACGCCTCGGACAGCAGCTTCTGGCGGCGGGACGCCCGGGCGATCGCGACGGCGTCGAAGTGGGCGGCCTCGATGACCACGTCGGTGGTCCCGTTCACGCCGTCCTCGGTGATCTCGTGGTCGGCGATCTCGGTGTTGGCGCCGCCCATCACACCCGCGAGGCCGATGGGGCCGCGGTCGTCGGTGATGACCAGGTCCTCGGCGTGCAGCTTGCGCTCGACGCCGTCGAGGGTGACGAGCTTCTCGCCCTCCTGGGCCCGGCGCACGCCGATCGTGCCCTGGACCAGGGACCGGTCGTAGGCGTGTAGCGGCTGGCCCAGTTCCATCATCACGTAGTTCGTGACGTCGACGGCGAGCGAGATCGGGCGCATGCCGACCTTCTGCAGCCGGCGCTGCAGCCAGATCGGGGAGCGGGCCTCGGGGCGCAGGCCGGTGACGGTGCGGGCGACGAACCGGTCGCAGCCGAACGGGTCGGAGACCTGGACGGGGTAGCCGTAGGCGTTCGGGGCCGGTACGTCGATCAGGGCCGGGTCGCGCAGCGGCAGGCCGTAGGCGATGGCGGCCTCGCGGGCGACACCGCGGATGGACAGGCAGTCGCCGCGGTTGGCGGTGACGGCGATGTCCAGGACCTCGTCGACCAGTTCGAGGAGCTCGACGGCGTCCTTGCCGACCTCGGTCTCCGGCGGCAGCACGATGATGCCGTGGGTGCCGTCGTCGCCCATGTTCAGCTCGTCGGCGGAGCAGATCATGCCGCGGGAGACCCGGCCGTAGGTCTTGCGCTCGGCGATCCGGAAGTCGCCGGGCAGCACGGCGCCGGGCAGGGCCACGACGACCTTGTCGCCGACGGCGAAGTTGCGGGCGCCGCAGATGATCTCCTGCGGCTCGCCGGTGCCGTTGGCCTGGGCGACGTCGACGGTGCAGAAGCGGATCGGCTTCTTGAACTCCGTCAGCTCCTCGATCGTCAGCACCTGGCCGACGACGAGCGGGCCGGTGAGGTCGGCGCCGAGCTGTTCGACGGTCTCGACCTCCAGGCCGGCCGAAATGAGCTTGGCCTGGACGTCGCGGCCGGTCTCGGTGGCCGGCAGGTCGACGTACTCCCGCAGCCAAGAAAGCGGGACCCGCATCAGATCTCCATCCCGAACGGCCGGGTGAACCGGACGTCACCCTCGACCATGTCTCGCATGTCTTCGACGTTGTGGCGGAACATCAGCATCCGCTCGATGCCGAACCCGAAGGCGAAGCCGCTGTACTTCTCCGGGTCGACGCCGCAGGCGGCGAGCACCCGCGGGTTGACCATGCCGCAGCCGCCCAGCTCGATCCAGCCCTCGGACGAGCAGGTGCGGCAGGGCCGGTCGGGGTTGCCGACGGACTCGCCCTTGCAGACGTAGCAGAGCATGTCCATCTCGGCGCTCGGCTCGGTGAAGGGGAAGAAGTTCGGCCGCAGCCGGGTCTTCATGCCCTCCCCGAACAGCGACTGGACCATGTGGTCCAGGGTGCCCTTGAGGTCGGCCATGGTCAGGCCCTCGTCCACGGCGAGCAGCTCGACCTGGCGGAAGACCGGGGTGTGGGTGGCGTCCAGCTCGTCGGTGCGGTAGACGACGCCGGGGCAGATCACGTAGACCGGCAGCTCACGGTCGAGCAGGGAGCGGATCTGCACGGGCGAGGTGTGGGTGCGCAGCACCACTCCGGACTCGGTGCCGCCGTCCGGGCCCTGGACGAAGAAGGTGTCGGCCTCGCCGCGGGCCGGGTGGTCCGGGCCGATGTTCAGGGCGTCGAAGTTGAACCACTCCGCCTCGGCCTGCGGGCCCTCGGCGACCTCGTAGCCCATGGACACGAAGATGTCCTCGATGCGCTCCGAGAGCGTGGTCAGGGGGTGGCGGGCGCCGGCCGGGACGCGGTCGTACGGCAGCGTGACGTCGACGTCCTCCTCGACCAGCACGCGGGCGTCCCGCTCGGCCTCCAGCTCGGCCTGCCGGGCGGCGAGGGCCTTGTTCACGGCGCCGCGGGCCATGCCGACGCGCTTGCCGGCCTCGGCCTTGGCGTGCGGGGGCAGGGCGCCGATCTCGCGGTTGGCGAGGGCCAGCGGGGAGGCGGGGCCGGTGTGGGCGACCTTGGCCTCGTGGAGCGCGTCGAGGGAGTCCGCGGCGGCGAAGGCGGCGAGCGCCCCGTCCCGCATGCGCTCGATCTCTTCCGGTTTCAACGCCTCGACCTCTACAGGGTCGTACGACTTATTCGGTGCCGACATCTCTTCCCGTGCTTCCGATTGGCTGGCGGATGGTCCCCGTCACCGACTCGCGAGGGCCGCGTGAAGGACACAAAGGTGCCAAAGGCCGAGTCTAACGGGGTGGAGGTGGGCGAATGCGCCCGCGGGCTGCTCCGGGTCTCGTCAGGCGAGATACGCCGGTGCGCCCACGGGCAACGTAAATCGGAACTCGGCGCCGCCGCCGGAGGCGCGACCGACCGTGATGGTGCCGCCGTGGGCCTCGACGATGCCCTTGACGATGTACAGCCCGAGGCCGGTGCCGCCGCGCTTGCTGCCCCGCCAGAAGCGGGTGAAGACGCGGTTCATGGACTCCTCCGGGATGCCGGGCCCCTCGTCGCTCACCGTGACCGATGTGCCGGTTTCCTCGCCCTCGCGCGGGGATGCGCAGGGCGTGACGTCCATGGTGACGGTTCCCTCGCCGTGCCGCACGGCATTTTCGATGAGGTTGCTGAGCACCTGGTCGATCTTGTCGGGGTCGGCCCACAGGTCGGGCAGCGGCTGTTCGATGCGCAGCAGGAAGCGGTCGGCGGGCTGGCCGGCGGCGACGTAGGCCTGGATGTGCCGGGACACGGCGGCCCCGATGTCGACGGGCTGCCGGCGCACCTCCAGGCGTCCGCTGTCGATCCTGGAGATGTCCAGCAGCTCGGCGATGAGCCGGGTGACCCGGTCGGCGTCGGCGTCGACGGTCTCCAGCATCAGCCGCTTCTGGTCGTCGGTGAAGCGTTCCCACTTGGCGAGGAGCGTGGCGGTGAAACCCTTCACGGAGGTGAGAGGCGAGCGCAGTTCGTGGGCGACCGTCGCTATCAGCTCGGCGTGACTGCGCTCCGTGCGGCGGCGGGCCTCGGTGTCCCGGAGCGACACGACGACACGCCGCACGGGCCCGAGGGGCACGGCGCGCACATAGCGGGCGGAGACGAGCACTTCCCGCACCCCGGGCAGCAGCAGGTTGCGCTCCGGCTGCCGGGTCCGGATCGCGAGCCCTCCGTAGGGGTCGGTGAGCTGCCACCAGCGGCGGCCCTCCAGGTCCTCCAGCGGCAGCGCCTTCTCCAGAGGCCGGCCGAGGGCGTCGGCGGCGCGTACCGCGGTGATCCGCGCCGCGGCGGCGTTGAAGCAGACGACGCGGCCGTGCTCGTCGGCGACGACGAGGCCGTCGGGCAGCTGGTCGGGGTCGAGGCCGCAGCCGTGGTCACCCTGCCGGGGCACGGCTGTACGCCGCGCGTCCCGCCCCTGCGGCGCGGTGCTCGTGCCGGCCACGCTCATCCCCGTACCCCACCTCTCAGACCGCGCAGGGCCCCGAGCTGGTCACCCTACTAGCTCTGGGTGACGGAGCGGCACCCTCCGGAGGCGCGCTGTGCACGGGCCGACGCGTAGAGACATACGGCGGCGGCGGTGGCGAGGTTCAGGCTCTCGGCCCTTCCGTGAATGGGCACGCGCACGACGGCGTCGGCGAGCGCGCGGGTCTCCTCCGGCAACCCCCAGGCCTCGTTGCCGAACACCCACGCGGTCGGCCCGCCCATGCTGCCCTTGTCGAGCTCGTCGTCGAGGTCGCGGTCTCCCGCCCCGTCGGCCGCAAGGATGCGCACACCGGCGTCCTTCAGGCCCGCCACGGCCCGCTCGACGGTCACCCCCACGGCGACCGGCAGATGGAAGTGGGAGCCCACGGAGGCCCGTACGGCCTTGGGGTTGTACAGGTCCACGGAGGCGTCGGTGAGGATGACCGCCTCGGCGCCGGCGGCGTCGGCGCAGCGCAGCACGGTGCCGGCGTTCCCGGGATCGCGCACATGGGCGAGCACGGCGACGAGCCTCGGCCGGGCGGCGAGGATCTCCTCGAAGGGCGTGTCCAGGAACCGGCACACCCCGACGAGCCCCTGCGGGGTGACGGTGGTGGAGATGTCGGCGATGACGTCCTCGGACGCGAGATGCACCCGGGCGCCCGCGTCCCGCGCGGCCCCGATGATGTCGGCGTACCGCTCCGCGGCCTCGACGGTGGCGAACAGCTCGACGAGGGTGGGCGTGCCGTCGGCCCGGTGCCCGGCCGCTTCCCTGACGGCCTGCGGCCCCTCCGCGAGAAACAGCCGGTCCTTGCCCCGGAAGTTCCGCTTGGCGAGCCGACGCGCTGCACTGACACGGGCGGACCGCGGGGAGATGAGCTCGGGAGAGACGGGGGGCATCCTTGTTACCTTCGGAAACTTGTGGCGCCCCAGAGGGGCGCGGGGCCGTATCGACATGCGGCTCCGCCGCGTGGGCGCGACCAGCCCCCACCGGCCCGCGGCCGAATGACGGCCGAGGGACCCCAACAACAGGACCCGCAAGCCGTAAAAGCCTGCGGGTCCAGTGAGCGTCGGCTCACAGCCGGCGCAGCGTCACGCGGCCTTGGGCGCGTTGACGTCCGACGGCAGCGCCTTCTGCGCGACCTCGACGAGAGCGGCGAAGGCGCCCGCGTCGTTCACGGCCAGCTCGGCCAGGATCTTGCGGTCGACCTCGACGTTCGCGGCCTTCAGACCCTGGATGAAGCGGTTGTAGGTGATGCCGTTGGCGCGGGCAGCGGCGTTGATGCGCTGGATCCACAGCTGACGGAAGTCGCCCTTGCGCTTCTTGCGGTCGTTGTAGTTGTAGACCAGCGAGTGGGTGACCTGCTCCTTGGCCTTGCGGTAGAGGCGCGAACGCTGACCGCGGTAGCCGGAGGCCTGCTCGAGGATCGCCCGGCGCTTCTTGTGGGCGTTGACTGCCCGCTTGACGCGTGCCACTTGTTAACTCCTTGTAGCGGGGCCGTGGGGGTACTCACACGGCCCGGAAACGATTCGGTCCCGGTCCAGACGTACGGCGCTCAGACGGCGCCGCAGGTCACTTGCCGAGAAGCTTCTTGATCTTCGCGGCGTCGCCCGGGGCCATCTCGGCGTTGCCGGTGAGGCGACGCGTGACGCGGGACGACTTGTGCTCGAGCAGGTGGCGCTTGCCGGCGCGCTCGCGGAGCACCTTGCCGGAGCCGGTGATCTTGAAGCGCTTGCTGGCACCGCTGTGCGACTTGTTCTTCGGCATAGCGCCGTTATCTCCTCGTCGGTGGCGCTCCGGTGCCCGGTTGCGAAAACCGGGCACGGTGGAGCGTCGCTCTCTTCTGTCGGTTACATCCTCGGGGACGTACGGAACCGCACACCCCCCGGGATCACGCCTCGGCGGGCTCCTCGGCGGACGCCTCAGCCTCGGCAGGGTTCTGCGACTTGCCGGGGTTCGCCTTCGCTTCGGCCTTGCGGGCCTCCTGCGCCTGGCGGGCCTCGGCCATGGCCTCGGTCTTCTTCTTGTGCGGACCGAGGACCATGATCATGTTGCGGCCGTCCTGCTTCGGGTTCGACTCGACGAAACCGAGGTCCTGGACGTCCTCCGCGAGGCGCTGCAGCAGTCGGTAGCCCAGCTCGGGACGGGACTGCTCGCGACCACGGAACATGATCGTGATCTTGACCTTGTCGCCCTGCTTGAGGAACCGGACGACGTGACCCTTCTTGGTGTCATAGTCGTGCGGGTCGATCTTCGGCCGGAGCTTCATCTCCTTGATGACCGTGTGCGCCTGGTTCTTGCGCGCCTCACGGGCCTTCATGGCCGACTCGTACTTGAACTTCCCGTAGTCCATGAGCTTGCACACGGGCGGACGGGCGTTCGCCGCGACCTCGACCAGGTCCAGGTCGTACTCCTGCGCAAGCTCCAGTGCCTTCGCAAGCGGCACGATGCCGACCTGCTCGCCACTGGGACCGACAAGTCGCACCTCGGGAACGCGAATCCGGTCGTTGATGCGGGGCTCGGCGCTGATGGATCCTCCTCGGTAGCACCACACGGTTGTCTGGCGGACAGCCGCGTATGTCTTTTCGTTAGACC
Organism: Streptomyces barringtoniae; assembly: GCF_020819595.1. Classification (GTDB taxonomy): domain Bacteria; phylum Actinomycetota; class Actinomycetes; order Streptomycetales; family Streptomycetaceae; genus Streptomyces; species Streptomyces barringtoniae. The sequence goes on along the minus strand of NZ_JAJHNP010000004.1, from coordinate 233,586 downwards.
TAACCGCGCCGAAGCAGAAAAAATGCCCCGGACGATCACAGGCGGGGCTCCAATGAATACCGGAGCACCGCCGCGGTGACCGCGGGGCGCAGTTCGGGCGGCTCCATCGTCCGTACGGAACGATGGCGGCCGCCTGACCGGGTGACCCGCCGTCCCGAAGGACGGTCAGGTGGGAGATCGGAGCCTCCACTTGTGGGCTGGGCAGGATGCTGTCCAGCCGGTCGTTACACAAGGTTAGCAGCACGGGCCGGGAAGGGCGAATCGGAACCCGTCATCGCGAAGGCGCGACGCGGCCACCTATCGTGTGGGGCATGAGTGAGACCCCTCCTGAGAACCCCGACTTCGACGCGATGACCCGGGACATCGCCGAGGTCCCCGCCGTCGAGGTGATCGTGACGGTCGCCGTCAACCTGATGAGCGCCGCCGCCGTGAAGCTCGGGCTGAGCGAGGAGGGCGAGAAGTACAAGGACCTGGACGAGGCCCGCAAGCTGATCACCGCACTCGCCGGCCTGCTGGACGCGAGCACGACCGAGATCAGCTCCTTCCACGCGGCGCCGCTGCGCGACGGCCTGAAGTCGCTGCAGCTGGCCTTCCGCGAGGCCTCGATCGTCCCGGACGAGCCGGGCCAGGGGCCGGGCGAGAAGTACACCGGCCCGGTCTACGGCTAGCTATTCCTTCACATAGAGGGGCTCGCCCGGAGGCGTGGTCCCGGCCGGCAGCAGTGCCAGGTCGAGGCCGTGCACCAGGCGGGCCCTCAGTGTTTCGTCGGCGGCGAGCCGCTCGGCCACCGCACGGGCGGCCTCGGCGGGCGGGGCTGCCGGGTCGAGGACCAGGGCGAGGGTGCCGTCGGCCCGGCCGGGGCCGAGATGGGCGCGCAGTACGGCGGGCTCCGCCGCCACGGCCGTACGGACGGCCCCGAGCACGGCCGGGTCGGCGAGCGGGTCGGTGCTGGTGCGGCCCTCGGCGAGGGCGAGCAGCGCCGGGCCGGTCAGCTCGAAGGGGACGGGTCCGGCGAGGTCCAGCACGACCGTGTCGGCCTTCTCGTGGGCGGCCGCCTGCAACGCCTGGTGCAGGGGTACGGCGACCGGGCGGGCCGCCGGGTCCCAGCGGGCGAGCGACTCGGTGGAGGTGAAGGCGGGCAGGGCGGTGCGCTGTCCGGCCTTCAGGGTGGGTACGGCCATGTCGCTGGTCTTCTCGCGGCGCAGCCCGTTCTCGTCCTCCTCGACCTCGCCGAGCACGGCGACGACCGGGACCAGCAGGCGGGCGCCCCGCAGCGCCTCGAGGACGGCCCCGAGGGCGCCGCGGTCCTCGGCCCAGGCGGCGAGCGCGGCGCTCAGCCGGGGGTCGGCGGAGCCGTCGTCGTCGGAGAAGCCGGGGTCGGGAATGTTCTTGTTCGCCACGGTCACCGACCCTATAGGCACCTCGCCGGCCCGCTGCACGGGAGCCTTCACGGGAATCTCAGCGTTCCCTGAACCCCGTCTCATGTGCGTCCAACGCGGCGCACAGTCCCCGCCCCGAGCATCACGGCCATGGAGTCCCCCGGAGCCCGCCGCGGCCGTCGTGCGCGCCCGTCCCGGTGCCGTCCCCTTCTGTACACCGCTCTCGCCGTGGTCGCCGTGAGCGGAGTGACGGCCGGCGGCACGGCCTATGTGAAGGCGCGGGCGCGCCCGGGTACGGAGGCCGTATCGTCGGCGGCGACGCCCTCGGCCTCCTCCTCGGCCGGGGCGGGCGAGGAGGCCTTGGTGGAACCGGTGACGAAGCCGGCGGTGGACCGGACAGCGCTGCTGGGCAAGGCGATGACGGCGGTGAGCGTGCCGTCGGGTGCGCAGGTGTCCATAGCGGTGCTGGCGGTGGGCTCCGGGGAGAGCGCGGTGTACGGGGACGCGGCCTTCGACACGGCGAGCATCGTGAAGGTCGACATCCTGGCCACGCTGCTGCTCCAGGCGCAGGACGCGGGCCGGCCGCTGACGGCGGCCGAGAAGGCGTACGCCACGAAGATGATCGAGAACAGCGACAACGCCTCGGCGACGGCGCTGTGGCACACGATCGGGCGGGCGGACGGTCTGGACGCGGCGAACAAGCGCTTCGGGCTCACCGCGACCTCCGGTGGCGAGGGTGAGCTGTGGGGGCTGACACAGACCACGGCCGCGGACCAACTCGTCCTGCTCCAGCAGGTGTTCGGGGAGGACTCCCGGCTGAGCGCGGCCTCCCGGACGTATGTGCAGGGGTTGATGAAGTCGGTTGAGGCAGACCAGCGGTGGGGGGTGTCGGCCGCCGCGGAGGGCAACTCCTGGGCGCTGAAGAACGGTTGGCTGGCGCGCAGTACGACCGGGCTGTGGGACGTGAACAGCATCGGGCGGATCACGGTGGACGGCACCGGCTGTCTGGTGGCGGTGCTGTCGAAGGGCACGCGGACACAGGCGGAGGGCATCGCGCTGGTGGAGGCGGCAGCGAGGGCGGCGGTTTCGGCGTTCGCCGGTGGATGACATGGCGCCCGGTGCCGGGTGGTCCGGGCTTCGCCGGTGAATGACGCGCTGCCCGGCATCAAGTGATCCAGGCTTCGCCAGTGAATGACGCGCTGCCCGCCGTCGAGTGATCCAGGCTTCACCGGTGAATGACGCGGCGCCCGGCATCGAGTGATCCGGGCTTCGCCGGTGAATGACGCGGCGCCCGCCGTCGAGTGATCCGGGCTTCAAGGCTCTCCGGCCGGCGTGGGCCCTGTCCCGGACGCTCTCAGACCCTCCGCCTGCGGCCCCGCCACAGCACCACGCCCGCCACCAGCAGGACCCCGCCGGTACCGCCGGCGAGGGGGCCCGCCCAGTCGGCGGTCGAGTACGTGGCCCTGGGGGCGTCGGGACCTTCGCCGAAGTACTTCTTGCCGTACGACGCCGCGCGCAGGCTCTGCGGCCTGAGCCGTTCGGCCGCCCGCAGGGCCGCCGCGGGGTCGATCATGCCGAAGCCACGGGAATCGTCCCGGCCGCCGACCGGCGCGTCCCGGGCGGTGTCCTCCAGGAGCTTCTTGATCTGGGCCGGGCCGAGCTCGGGATGGGCGGCCTTGACCAGGGCCGCGGCTCCGGACACGAAGGCGGAGGCCGCCGAGGTGCCCCAGCCCTCGTAGTACTTGTGGTCGGGGTCGGCGATGACCACGTCGACGCCGGGCGCGCTGACCGCGGCGTACCAGCGGCGGGTCGAGAAGGAGGCGCGGGTGCCGTAGCGGTCGACGGCGGTCGCGGCGATGACACCGGGGTAGGCAGCCGGGTAGGAGACGTGGTCGCCCTTGTCCCCGCCGTTGCCCGCTGAAGCGACGACCACCACGCCCTTCTTCAGGGCGTACTGCACGGCCTCGTCCTCGCTGGGCTCGGGGTGCGCGGAGTTCGAGTCGTCGCCGAGGGAGAGGTTGATGACGTCGGCGCCGTGGTCTGCGGCCCAGCGGATGCCGTCGGCGAGGGCGTTGCCTCGGCTGGTACGGGCCTTGGCGCGGGCGGGGTCGCCGTCCTCCAGGATCACACGCACGGGGAGGATCCTGGCCTCGGGGGCGACGCCCATCACACCGGCGCTGTCGCCGGGGCCGTGGCCGTGTCCGGCGATGATGCCGGCCATGGCGGTGCCGTGCCGGGCCCAGTCGCGGTCGCCCTGCCCGGCGCCGAAGCCGATCATGTCCTTGGCGGGCAGGACGTTGCCGACGAGGTCCGGATGGTCGGCCTCGACGCCGGTGTCCAGGACGGCGACGGTGACGCCCCGGCCCTTGGTGGTCCGCCAGGCCTCGTCCAGGTGCAGGGCGTCGAGGCCCCACTGCTGGGCGCGTATGCCGTCGGCGTGGGCCGTGGCGGCCGGCGCCAGGGCGAGGGTGCCGGCGAGCAGCAGGCTCAGCGCCGCGCCGACGGGTTCCACACGGTGGCGGCCGCGTATCGACTGCCTCGATCGCCTCGTGCTCGATCGCCTCATGAAGGTTTCTCCGTGGCCGTGCCGATACTCCGGCGCAGGCGCCGTTCGATGCGGTCGGCCAGGCCCTGGGCCTCGTTGCCGAGCCCGGCCTGGGCCGGTGCGGTGGTGGCGCCGGCGCTGACGGCGTCGGCGGCGGGCTGGGGCACATCGACGCCGCGGCCGTCGGCCCAGCCGGAGACGGAGTAGGCGACGACGGGGGCGTCGGTGAGGACGGAGACGGCCCAGGAGGCCCGCTGCCTGTCGCCGAAGCCGGCCGCGACGGTGCCCTTGGCCGCGTACGGCCGGGGCATCAGATCGGCGCGCCGGTCAAGGCGCTCGGTGCGGAAGCGGTGGGCGAGCGCGGCCATGGCGGCCGGGTCTGCCTTGGTGAACAGCAGCCCGACGGTGGTGACGTAGCTCTGGGTGGCGTCGGTGTAGGTGGCGCGCAGCAGCCGCTGGCAGCCGACCGGGGCGAGCACCTTGGCCAGCAGCGGGTCGAAGGCGTGCGCGCAGCCGGTGTCCGGGGCCACGGCGATCCTGGTCCAGGTGCGGTCGGCGCCGCCGGGGCCGGCGCCCGTGCCCTGGACGGTGGCCGGGAACAGCTGGTCGACGGGCACGTTGTGCCAGAGCGAACCGGCGGTGGTGAAGTGGTCGCCGACGGCGTCGTCCCCGCCGTCGTCGGTGAGCCAACTGCCGGTCACGGCACCGCCGACGAGACCGAGCCCGAGCACGAGACAGGCGGCAGCGGCAGCGGTGCGGGGCCCCACCCGGTACCAGGTCCGCCCACCGAGTGCCTCGGGCTCCCCTGCCCCCGTCACGAGCCGCGCGGCGGCCGTGGCGCTCCAGGACAGCGCGGGGTCCGGCGCGGCGGTGCCGGCCGGCGGCGGGCCGACGGGATGCGCCGGCGCCATGGGGCTCCAGGCGGACACCGTCGAAGGGGACGCGGAGGCGGTACGGCGCTCTCCGCCCGCCCCGACAGACGGCCGACCGGGCGCGGCAGCGGGACGCGGTGCCTTCGGCACGTCGGTGACCGGACGAAGCCGCGCCGTGGTCTCCGAAGCGGTGACCGGCCGGGCGGGCGTTGTCGCACCGGGCGCGGTGACCGGCCGGCTCGGGACCGTCGAATCGGGCGCGGTGACCGGGCGGGGCGGGACCGTCGTCTCCGACGCGGTGACCGGGCGGAGCCGGGCCGTCGTCTCCGAGGGGGTCTCCACCGGGGCTCCGGGCTTGCGGTACTCCCGTCCGGGACGGTGCTCCTCACGACCCGTGCGCGGCGGTGCGTCGGGGAACCGGGCCGAGGCCGGCGGCGGAGGCGGGCTCACGGGTGCACCGGCGGCGGGTACGGCAGTGTGCGGCGCGCCGGGCCGAGCACCCTGCTCGGCCCGAGCACCGACGCCGCTACGGGAAGCCCGGCCGTCACGCCCGGCGTCCTCGGCAGAAGGCGAGCCGCTGCCGGCGGGCCGACCGGCCGAGGGCGAGCCGCCGACCGCAGACCGACCGACCGACGGCGCGCCGTTCGCCGCGGACCCCGGGGAAGAAGGCGAGCCGTCGCGTACGGGACGCCAGGCCGAGGACGAGCCGCCGGCCATGGACCGCCCGATCGAGGGCGAGGAGTCACCTCGGGGCGCCGACCCGCGACCCCCGACCGCAGCCGACCCGTCCAACGGCCCCCCGCTGCCGGCGAAGCCCTCGGGTGACGGGCGGCCGTCGTTCGCCGCTGCCTGCGCAGAAGGTTCCTCCACGGCCGCCGTGCTCCCGTTGGACACGCGTCCGGCGCGCGGTGTGAAGACCGACGGCTCGTCGTCGGGGTCGTCGGGCGGGGTGGACGGGCGGGGCGGGGTCGAGGGGCGCGGCGGGATGGGAGCGTGGCGCGCTTCCGTGCTCATGCACCCCCCGTTTCCTCGTGCCCGGGCCGTCCTCACGTACGCGGGCCGCTGCGCTGCTCGGCTGTGCCCGGCGCGGAAGATCCGTCCGGACACGCATACCCGTACGGTCGGACAGGCATCCCGGTTCAGCGATGCGGCCGGGGGCGTTCCGCCGTACGTGCGCGTCACTCTACGGGTTGTCCGGGCCGGAATAAGAACCAGTCCGGGACGCCGGGGCATCTGCCCGGAACGTCCCCCTACCCTGCGGTAATCCTGTCTGGCAGGCTTCCGTCATGACTGCGCGCGCCGCCGACCGGGCCCGTTACGACCGGGCCACCGCCCATCTCGACGCCCCTCTCGCGATCGTGGACCTGGCCGCCTTCGACGCCAACGCGGCCGATCTCGTCCGCCGGGCCGCCGGCAAGCCGGTCCGGGTCGCCAGCAAGTCGGTTCGCTGCCGGGCCCTGCTGGAGCGCGTCCTGGCGATGGACGGCTTCCAGGGCATCATGTCGTTCACGCTGGCCGAGTCGCTGTGGCTGGCGCGCTTCGGGTTCGACGACGTCCTGCTGGCCTACCCGTCCGCCGACCGGGCCGGTTTCGCCGAACTGGCCGCCGATCCCAAGCTCGCCGGTGCGGTGACCGTGATGGTGGACGACCCGGCGCACCTCGACCTCATCGACGCCGCACGGGACGGCGGACGCGAAGTGGTGCGGGTCTGCCTGGAGTTGGACACCTCGCTGAAGCTGCTCGGGGGCCGGGTCCGGGTCGGCGCGAGGCGTTCTCCGCTGCGCTCCCCCGCCCAACTCGCCGAGCTGGCCCGGACGGTGGCCCGGCGGCCGGGCTTCCGGCTGGTGGGGATCATGGCGTACGAGGGGCACATCGCGGGCGTCGGGGACGCGGTGGCCGGGCGGCCGCTGAGGTCCCGGGCCATCCGGCTGATGCAGGCGGCCGCGCGCCGGGAACTGGCCGAGCGGCGGGACGCGGTCGTACGCGCGGTACGGGCCGTCGTCCCCGGCCTGGAGTTCGTCAACGGCGGTGGCACGGGCAGTGTGCAGCACACCGCCGCCGAGGACGCGGTGACCGAGATAGCGGCCGGTTCGGGCCTGTACGTGCCGCGCCTCTTCGACAACTACACGTCGTTCACCGGCCGTCCGGCGGCCCTGTTCGCCCAGCCCGTGGTACGGCGCCCGGGGGTCGGCGTGGTCACCGTGCTCGGCGGCGGCTACCCGGCCTCGGGTGCGGCCGGTCCCGACCGGCTGCCGGTGCCGTACCTTCCCGAGGGCCTGAAGTACGACCCCCAGGAGGGCCCCGGCGAGGTGCAGACCCCGCTGCTCGGCTCGCCCGCCGACGACCTGCTCATCGGCGACAAGGTGTGGTTCCGGCACGCCAAGGCGGGCGAGCTGTGCGAGCGGTTCGAGGCCCTGCACCTGATCGAGGGGGACACGGTCGCGGCGACCGTGCCCACCTACCGGGGTGAGGGGCAGACCTTCCTCTGACCGGCCGGCCTACAGGGGCGTGACGTACGCGCCCGCGATTCCGCCGTCCACCAGGAAGTCGGTGGCGTTGACGAAGGAGGAGTCGTCGCTGGCCAGGAAGGCGACGGCGGCGGCGATCTCCTCGGCCTCGGCGAACCGGCCGACCGGGATGTGGACGAGACGCCGCGCGGCCCGCTCGGGGTCCTTGGCGAACAGCTCCTGCAGCAACGGGGTGTTGACGGGGCCCGGGCAGAGGGCGTTCACGCGGATGCCCTCCCGGGCGAACTGCACGCCCAGCTCACGGGACATGGCGAGCACGCCGCCCTTGGAGGCCGTGTACGAGATCTGCGACGTCGCCGCGCCCATCCGCGCCACGAAGGACGCGGTGTTGATGATGGAGCCCTTGCCCTGGCGCCGCATGTAGGGGATGGCGGCCTTGCAGCACAGGTAGACGGAGGTGAGGTTGACCTCCTGGACCCGCTTCCAGGCCTCCAGGCCGGTCTCCAGGATGGAGTCGTCGTCGGGCGGGGAGATGCCGGCGTTGTTGAAGGCGACGTCGACGCTGCCGTAGGTGTCGTACGCCGTCTTGAACAGCGCCTCGACCTGTTCGGGGTCGGTGACGTCGACCTTGACGAAGAGCCCGCCCACCTCGTCGGCGACGGCCTTGCCGCGGACCTCGTCCACGTCCGCGCAGACCACGTGGGCGCCTTCGGAGGCGAGCCGGCGGGCGGTGGCGAGGCCGATGCCGCTGCCGGCTCCGGTCACGACGGCGGTACGGCCGACCAGGCGGCGGCAAACAGATTCTGCGGTCACTGTGCGGGGCCCTCCGTGCTGGGGGAGACGTTGCTGATGAAGACGTTCTTGGTTTCGGTGAAGGCGGTCAGGGCGTCGGGGCCGAGTTCGCGGCCGAGGCCGGACTGCTGGTAGCCGCCGAACGGGGTCCAGTAGCGGACGCTGGAGTGGGAGTTGACGGACAGGTTGCCCGCGCGGACGGCCTGGGAGACGCGCAGGGCGCGGCCGAGGTCCCGGGTCCACAGGGAGCCGGACAGGCCGTAGGGGGTGTCGTTGGCGAGGCGGATCGCGTCCTGTTCGTCGGTGAAGGGCAGGAGGACGGCGACGGGGCCGAAGATCTCCTCGCGGGCCGCCCGGCCGTCCGGCCGCTCCCCCGTCAGGACCGTCGGCGGGAACCAGAAGCCGGGGCCGTCGGGGGCGCTGCCGCGCAGCGCGGGAGCGTCCTCGGGAACGTACGACCGTACGCGGTCCAGCTGCTGACGCGAGATCAGCGGGCCCATCTGGGTCTTCTCGTCGGCCGGGTCGCCCACGACGACGGAGGCGAGGGCGTCGGCGAGGAACTCTCGGGCCTCCTCCAGCAGCCGCTCCTGCACGAGGATGCGGGTGCGGGCGCAGCAGTCCTGGCCGGAGTTGTCCAGGAAGGAGAAGGGGTCGAGGGCCGCCTTCAGGTCGGCGTCGGCGAAGACGATGTTGGGGCTCTTGCCGCCGAGTTCGAGGGTGACCGGCTTGACGAGCCTCGCGCAGCGCTCCATGACCTCGCGGCCGGTGCGGGTGGAGCCGGTGAACACGATCTTGGCGACGTCCGGATGGTCCACCAGGGCGCGTCCGGCGGTATGGCCGTAACCGGGCAGCACCTGGAAGACGTGCTCGGGCAGGCCCGACTCCAGGGCGAGTTCGGCGAGGCGGAGCGCGGTGAGCGGGGTGGTCTCGGCGGGCTTGAGGACGACCGCGTTGCCGGCCGCGAGCGCCGGGAACGAGCCCCAGGCGGCGATCGGCATGGGGAAGTTCCAGGGCGCGATCACGCCCACCACGCCCAGGGGTTCCTGGAAGGTGACGTTCCATCCGCCGGGCACCGGGATCTGCTTGCCGAGGAGGCGTTCGGCGCCACCGGCCGCGTACAGCAGCAGGTCGCGGGCGTTGCCGGCCTCCCAGCGGGCGTTGCCGACGGTGTGACCGGCCTCGCGGACCTCCAGCTGGGCGAGTTCCTCGATGTGCGCGTCGACGGTGTCGGCGAAGCGGCGCAGCAGCCGGGCCCGGTCGGCGGGGGCGAGGGCGGCCCACCCGGTCTGGGCGCGCGCGGCCCGTACGACGGCGGCGGCCACGTCCTCCGCGTTCGCGGCGGGGACGGTGGCGACGACCTCTTCGGTGGCGGGGTTGAGGACGACGAGCTCGTGCGGGTCGGACACGTGGTGACCTTTCACAGGCGTTCGAAGGAGCGGCGCAGCTCCCAGTCGGTGACCGCGGCGTCGAAGGCCTCCAGCTCGACGCGCGCCATGTTGCGGTAGTGCGCGACGACCTCGTCGCCGAAGGCGGCCTTGGCGATGGGGCTGTTCTCCCACAGCTCGGCGGCCTCGCGGAGAGTCGTCGGCACGTGCTCGAAGCCGGCGGTGTAGGCGTTGCCCGGGCACGGCTCGGGCAGTTCCAGCTTCTGCTCGATGCCGTACAGGCCGGCCGCGAGGAGCCCGGCGACGGCGAGGTAGGGGTTCACGTCCCCGCCGGGGAGGCGGTTCTCGAAGCGCAGGGAGCGGCCGTGGCCGACCACGCGGAGGGCGCAGGTGCGGTTGTCGTGACCCCAGGCGACGGCGGTGGGGGCGAAGGAGCCGGGCTGGAACCGCTTGTAGGAGTTGATGTTCGGGGCGTAGAGGAGCGAGAAGTCGCGCAGGGCGGCGAGCTGTCCGGCGAGGAAGTGCCGCATGACGTCGGACATTCCGTCGCCGTCGGCCATGGCGTTGCCGCCGTCGGCGTCGGCGAGGGAGAGATGGATGTGGCAGGAGTTGCCCTCGCGCTCGTTGTACTTCGCCATGAAGGTGATCGAGACACCCTCCTGGGCGGCGATCTCCTTCGCACCGGTCTTGTACAGCGCGTGCTGGTCACAGGTGACGAGTGCCTCGTCGTAGCGGAAGGCGATCTCGTGCTGGCCGGGGTTGCACTCGCCCTTGGCGGACTCGACGGTGAGGCCGGCGCCGGCCATGTCGTTGCGCAGGCGGCGCAGCAGGGGCTCGATGCGGCCGGTACCGAGGATGGAGTAGTCGATGTTGTACTGGTTGGCCGGGGTGAGGCCCCGGTAGCCGGCGTCCCAGGCCTGTTCGTAGGAGTCCTTGAAGACGATGAACTCCAGCTCGGTGCCGACCTGGGCGGTGTACCCCAGCTCGGCGAGCCGCTCCAGTTGGCGGCGCAGGATCTGGCGGGGCGCCGCGACGACCGGGGAGCCGTCGTTCCAGGCGAGGTCGGCGACGAGCAGGGCGGTGCCGGGGTGCCAGGGGATGCGGCGCAGGGTGGTGAGGTCCGGCTGCATGGCGAAGTCGCCGTAGCCGCGGTCCCAGGAGGACATCGCGTAGCCGTCGACCGTGTTCATCTCGGTGTCGACGGCGAGGAGGTAGTTGCAGCCCTCGGTGCCGTGCCGCAGGACCTCGTCCAGGAAGAATCGGGCGGCGAACCGCTTGCCCTGCAGCCGCCCTTGCATGTCGGGGAAGGCCAGGACGACAGTGTCGATCTCACCGCTCGCGACGAGGGCGTGCAGTTCCTCGACGCCGAGCGGGGGTGTGCGGTCTGCCACGGGAGAGCCTCCTTCGGCGCCTTCGCGCTTTTTCGGCCGGGCCGGGAGCCATAAGGTATTGCTCAGAACCATTGCTTGGGAAGGGGGTACGGCGGATGTCGCAGGACATCGGTCCCTATGGGCTGGGTGACCGGCTCGCTCCGGTGCTGCGGCCGGTGCGGGCGGGCAACGGCTTCGAGGAGGCGCTGGAGCAGATCCTCCAGGTCGTGCGGCTCGGCCTGGTGCCGGGCGGGGAACGGCTGCCGGCCGAGCGGGAACTGGCGGAGCGGCTCGGGATCAGCCGGGTGACGCTGCGCGAGGTGCTGAAGGTGCTCCAGGACCAGGGGCTGGTGGAGGCGCGGCGCGGGCGCTACGGCGGAACGTTCGTGCTGCCGCGCACGGACGCGGGCGGCGAGGACGAGCTGCGGCGGCGGATCGCCGAGGTGGACATCGAGGACGTGCTGCGGTTCCGTGAGGTGCTGGAGGTGGGCGCGGCCGGGCTGTGCGCGGCGCACGGGCTGACCGGCGAGCAGGCGGACCGGCTGCGCGAGGCGCTGGCCCGCACGCACGACGCCCCGCTGGCGGACTACCGCCGGCTGGACACCCTGCTCCACCTGACCCTCGCCGAGCTGTGCGGTTCGCCCTCCCTGACCGCGCAGTACGCGGCGGTCCGGGCCACGGTGAACGACCTGCTGGACTGCATCCCGCTGCTGGTGCGCAACCTGGAGCACTCGCAGCACCAGCACACCGCACTGGTGGAGGCGGTGCTGGACGGGGACGCGGACGGCGCGCGGGAGATGATGCGGGAGCACTGCGCGGGCACGGCGGCGCTGCTGCGGGGCTTCCTGACGTGAGGCGGGTCTGGAAAGGTATCGGCGTGAACCTTTGACTTCCGTGGAGGGTGGCATGACCGTACGACCACTGATCGGCATCAGCACCTATCTGGAGTCCGGGGCGCGCTGGGGCGTGTGGGAGCTGGACGCGGCGCTGCTGCCGGCCGGCTATCCACGGCTGGTGCAGCGGGCCGGCGGACTGGCCGCGATGCTGCCGCCGGACGTGCCCGAGCGCGCGGCGCAGACGGTGGCCCGGCTGGACGCCCTGGTGATCGCCGGCGGCCCGGACGTGGACCCGGCCCGGTACGGCGCCGAGCGCGAGCCCCGTACGGGTCCGCCCGCCCTGGCCCGTGACGCCTGGGAACTGGCCCTGATCGGGGCAGCGCTGGACGCCGGAACGCCGGTGCTGGGCATCTGCCGGGGCATGCAGCTGCTGAACGTGGCGCTCGGCGGCACGCTGGTCCAGCACCTGGAGGGGCACGCGGAGGTGGTCGGCGTGTTCGGCGGCCACCCGGTGAAGCCGGTGCCGGGGACCCGGTACGCCGGGATCGTCCCGGAGGAGACGACCGTGCCCACCTACCACCACCAGGCCGTGGACCGGCTCGGCGCGGGACTGGTGCCGTCGGCCTACGCGGCGGACGGCACGGTGGAGGCGGTCGAGCTGCCCGCGGACCGGGGCTGGGTGCTGGGCGTGCAGTGGCACCCCGAGATGGGCGAGGACCTGCGGGTGATGTCGGCCCTGGTCACAGCCGCCACGCGGGGCACGGCGGGACGGCCGTAGTCCGGGCCCCGGACGGCCCCGGCTTCCGACTGGGTCACAGCCGCTTCCTGAGCCACTCCAGGGCCGCGTCGCCCTGGGCGCGCTGGAAGCGACGCAGGGTGGGCAGGCCCGGCGGTGCCGGGTTCAGGGAGCTGCGCAGGAAGTAGCCGGCGAGGCCGGCCAGCGCGGCGGTCACGGCGTCCGGGTCGGCGGCGAGGCCCAGCGGGTGCGCGGTGAACACCTCCTCCGGATCGGGCCCGCCCTGCGCCCGCACGCACGGCAGCATGACGAGCAGGTCGAACCAGGGCGCGGCGCGCACGGCGTGCGGCCAGTCCACGAAGGCCACGTCTCCGTCGGTCGTGAGCAGCACGTTGTCCGCGCGCAGGTCCGCATGGGCCAGGGTGTCCCCCGAGGCGCCCTCGGCCCAGCCGGCTTCCAGCGCGGCGAGGTCGCGCAGATGGCCGGCGGTCCAGACACCGAGCCGGTCGCGCACCTCACCGGCCCCGCCGGCCTCGCCGTCGAGCAGCCGGCGCCAGCCGTTGAAGGTGTCCGCCAGATCCTCGGCGACGGGCGGGACGTCGATGGGGCAGGGCGTGCCGGTACGGCCGAGCACGGTCACGGCGTCGAGCACCCGGCGCAACTCGTCCGGCCGCCAGGGCACGTGCGGCTGGCGCCCGGCCACCTCCTCGAAGACCAGCGCCACCCAGGTGCCGTCGTCGTACGTCCCGAGCAGCCGGGGCGCGGGTACGACGGCCGGGAGCGCGGCGGCGATCCGGGCCTCCCGGCGGTGCAGGCCGGGGCTGTGCGGATTGGCTTCGCCGTTCACCGCCTTGACGAAACCGGTGCCGCCCGCGGCGGTCCGCACCCGCGCGGCCACGCCGGGCGAGAAACCGCCGTGCTGGGTCTGCGACCGTACGACCGGCGACCCGAGCATCTCGCCGACGGCCTCACGGACGGCGGTCGGGAGGTCTTCCCAGGGGGCGCGGACGCCTGCGGCGGGCGGGGCGGTGACGGTCATGCGGATCATGGTGCCTGGCCGCTGCGGTGCTTGGCGAAGGGTTTTGCGGTCCGCCGTCGCGGGAGTTCGCCGTCGATTGCCGGGTGCGGGTGCGTGGCGGGCCGGTCGCGCAGTTCCCCGCGCCCCTTGGGGAGCTGCAGTACCGGCGGCTTCGAGGCAAGCGATCCCACCCCGCCGACCCCACCCCGCCGGCCCCGGCCGGGCCGCACCCGTCACCCCCGCGTCAGCGACAGCAGTTCCCGTGCCGGGCCGGTGGGCCGGTGCCCCGTCGGCCAGACCGCGCGCAGGTCGCGCCGCAGGGAGACACCCTCCACCGGGATGCTGACCAGGCGTCGCATCGCCAGCTCCTCCCCCACCGCCAGCTCGCTGAGGACCGAGGGGCCCGCGCCGCTGACGGCCGATGCCTTGACCGCCGTGGTCGAGGACAGCTCGATCAGGGGCCGGGCGAGGCCGCCGAGCGCCGCGTCCAGGACCTGCCGGGTGCCGGAGCCGCGTTCACGGAGGATCAGCGCAGTGCCCGCCAGTTCCTCCGCCGTCACGGGGCGCCGGCGGCGGGCCCAGGGATGGCCGGGCGCGGTGACGACGATCAGGCGATCGCGGGCGATGACGGCGGAGTCCAGTCCCGTCGGGACCGACAGGCCCTCCACGAACCCGAGGTCCGCCTCCCCGGCCAGCAGGAGTTCCGCGACCTTCGCCGAGTTGCCCGCGAGCAGCGACACGGCCGTGTCGGGCCGCTCGGCGTGCAGCGCGAGGAGCCAGCCCGGAAGCAGGTACTCGGCGATGGTCATGCTCGCCGCGACCCTGAGGCGCGAGTCCCGCCGGTCGCGCAGCGCCCGCGCGCCCGCGTCGAAGGCCGCCGCCGCCTCGACCACACGGCGGGCCCAGTCCGTCACCAGGGCGCCCGCGTCCGTGAGCCGGGAGCCGCGGGGCGAGCGGTCGACGAGGGCAACACCGAGTTGCCGTTCCATGGAGCGGATCCGGCTGCTGGCGGCGGGCTGGGTGATGCCGACCTCGCGCGCCGCCGCACCGAGGCTGCCCAGCCGCGCCACCGCCAGCAGCAGTTCCAGCGCGGCCAGGTCGGGCACCCGGTGCGCCAGTGACGCCGTGCGCTCCGGTTCCCGGCGCTCTCGGTCCGTGGGCTCTCGCCGTCCCTCCGCCTCACTCATAAGACCAGCTTATGCCCTGATAGACAGGAACCCCCTGGTCAGGGGCGAGCGGCGGCGGCACGGTGATCCCATGGTCACCGCAGCCCAGCCCTTGCCCGCCCCTTCCGTCCCCCGTACCGCCCTCGTCCGCCACCTCGGCCCCAACTGGTACGCCACCGTCATGGGCACCGCCATCCTCGGCTCGGCCGGCGTCGCGCTGCCCGCGCACGCGGCAGCTCTGCGCCATGTCTTCGCCGGAACCTGGGTCCTGTCCCTGATCATGCTGGTGACCCTGCTCGGGGCCCGGGCCCTGCGCTGGACCCGCCATGGCGACCGGGCCCGCGCGGATCTCCTGGACCCGGCCATGGCCCCCTTCTACGGCTGCCTGTCGATGGCCCTGCTGGCGGTCGGCGGCGGTGCCATGACGGCCGGGCGGGACCTGATCGGCACCGGCACGGCCGTCGCCCTGGACGCCGTACTGTTCACCGCGGGTACGGCGGTCGGGCTCGCCGCCGCCGTGGCCGTGCCGTACCTGATGGCCGTACGGCATCGCGTCGAGCCCGCGCAGGCGAGTCCGGCCTGGCTGCTGCCGCTGGTCGCGCCCATGGTGTCGGCCGCGCTCGGCCCGCTGCTGGTGCCGTACCTGCCGGCGGGCCAGCCCCGCGAGACCCTGCTGCTGGCCTGTCTCGCGCTGTTCGGGCTGAGCCTGCTCGCGACGCTGCTGATGCTGTCGCTGGTCTTCGCGCGGCTGGTCTCGGACCCGCTGCCGCTCGCCCTCACCCCGACCCTGTTCCTGGTCCTCGGCCCGCTCGGGCAGTCCACCACCGCGGTCGGCAAGATCGCGGACGCGGCTCCGGGGGTCGTCCCGGCCGCGGACGCCCGTGGCCTGCCCGTCTTCGCCGTCCTGTACGGGGTGCCGGTCATGGGGTGCGCGCTGCTGTGGCTGGCGCTGGCGACCGCGCACGTGGTGCGGGCCCGCCGGCGGGGCATGAGGTTCGCGATGAGCTGGTGGGCGTTCACCTTCCCGGTGGGTACGTGTGTCACCGGCGCCATGGCGCTCGCCCGGCACACCGGCCTGGCGGTCTTCGACGCGCTGGCCGTCGGGCTGTACGCCCTGCTCGCCGCGGCCTGGGCGGCGGCCGCCGCCGGCACCGTACGCGGGCTGCTCAGCGGCGAGTTGCTCGCAGCGCCTCGGCCAGCACCCCTGGCGCCTCGGCCAGAGACGGGCCGTACCAGGTCAGGTGCCGCCCGCTGACCAGGGCGCAGGGCAGGCCGGGGAAGGCCTCCGGGCCGTCGTCGGCGGTGAAGCGGTAGGGCTCGTCGGGCAGCACCACCACGTCCGGGGCCGCCGCCCGCAGTTCGTCCAACGGGACGCGGGGGTAACGGTCGGGGTGACCGGCGTACAGGTGGTCGACGCCGAGGCGGGCCAGGACGTCGCCGGCGAAGGTGTCCCGGCCCAGGACCATCCAGGGGCGGCGCCAGATCGGCACCACGGCCGTCGTACGGCCCTCGGGCGGCGGCAGCGCGGTCCAGGCCGCCTCCGCCTCGGCGAGCCAGCGCGGGCGCCCCGGCGCGCCGCACGCAGTGAGGACGCGCTCCAGTTCGGTGAAGGCCCGCGGCACGCTGCGCACTTCGGTGACCAGCACATCGAGGCCTGCGGCGCGCAGGGCGTCCAGGTCGGGGGCGCGGTTCTCCTCCTCGTTGGCGATCACCAGGTCGGGAGCGAGGGCGAGGATGCGGTCGAGCTTGGGGTTCTTCGTGCCGCCGATCCGGGTGACGTCCAGGTCCGCCGGGTGGGTGCACCAGTCGGTGGCGCCGGCCAGCACCCCGGGCAGCGTCACGGCCACCGCCTCGGTGAGGGACGGGACCAGGGAGACGACCCGCACTACCGCGACCGGTCCTGAACGGCCTCGATGTGCTCGGCGACCGCCACCACGACGACCCGGGTGTCCGGCACCGTCGCCCGCCACCGGTGGCGGACCCCACCGGTCAGATACAGGGTGTCGCCGCGACCGAGGCGATACGCGCGCCCCTCGGCCTCTATCTCCACCGCGCCGTCGGCGACGTACATCAGCTCGTCGTTGCGGTGCTGGAACTCGCGGCCGGCGTCGTGGTCACCGGTGAACTCGGAGGCGTGCAGCTGGTGGTGGCCGCGCACCAGGGAGCGGGTCCGGGGTTCGAAGCCGCCCTCGGCCGCCGGGTCGGCGCGTACGACGTCCACACTGGCCGCCGGGTCGGCGGCGGCGAGGAGTTCGACGGCCGTGGTGCGCAGGGCGTCGGCGAGCTTCTCCAGCGAGGTGCGGCTGGGGCGGGCCCGGTCGTTCTCGACCTGGCTGAGGAAGGGCACCGACAGACCGCTGCGCTCGGCCACGGCGGCGAGGGTCAGGTCCAGGGCACGGCGGCGTCGCCGGACGGCCGCGCCCACCCGCACGGGCTGCTCTTTGTGGTCGCCCATCGCTCCGGCTCCCTCCCTCGCTCGTCGTGCCACTGTCCGGGTGCCCGGCTCGGGGCACACCTCTTCTGATGACTTCTCTGCACCCTACGCATGTTCGGCAAACCGTTTCACGTCGCTGTCACATACCCGACATGCTGCCGAGCCGCCACCCTCACGGTTCGCGCCAGCGTGACGGGGCCCCGGGCCGGTCCCTGGCGGGGTCCGGGCCCGGGGCGAACATGCCGACCAGCAGGGCCGGGGGCCCGGGCGGGGGCCAAGGGTCGTCACGGACCGTGGTTGGCCGGATCCTTACCGTGCCGGGAAAGCGCCGCGCCAGGGCGGGACCACAGGGCGCCGGCGACCGGCTCCTTCCTGGCACGGGCGCGCTCGAGCCCGGCGAACACGGCGCTGTCGGTGCGGTGCGGCATGATGCGAACGTGACCGGACGACTCATGCTGCTCGACACCGCATCGCTGTACTTCCGCGCCTATTTCGGCGTCCCGGACTCCGTGAAGGCACCGGACGGCACGCCGGTGAACGCCGTACGCGGACTGCTGGACTTCATCGACCGGCTGGTCAGGGACCACCGGCCGCAGCACCTGGTGGCCTGTATGGACGCCGACTGGCGGCCGCAGTGGCGGGTGGACCTCATCCCCACCTACAAGGCGCACCGGGTCGCCGAGGAACACGAGGACGCGCCGGACGAGGAGGTCGTGCCGGACACCCTCTCCCCGCAGGTTCCGGTCATCGAGGAGGTGCTGGACGCGCTCGGCATCGCCCGGGTCGGCGTCGCGGAGTACGAGGCGGACGACGTGATCGGCACGTTCACCGCGCGCGCCGAGGGCCCGGTGGACATCGTCACCGGCGACCGCGACCTGTACCAGCTGGTGGACGACGCGCGCGGGATCCGGGTGCTGTATCCGCTGAAGGGCGTCGGCACCCTGCAGCTGACCGACGAGGCGGTGCTGCGCGAGAAGTATGGCGTCGACGGGCGGGGGTACGCGGATCTGGCGCTGCTGCGCGGCGACCCGAGCGACGGCCTGCCGGGCGTGCCCGGGATCGGCGAGAAGACGGCTGCCAAGCTGCTCGCCGAGTTCGGCGACCTGGCCGGGATCATGACGGCGGTCGACGACCCGCGGGCCAGGCTCACGCCGTCGCAGCGCAAGCGGCTCACCGAGGCCGGCCCGTACCTGGCGGTCGCGCCGAAGGTGGTGCGGGTGGCGGACGACGTACCGCTGCCGGACGTCGACACGGCCCTGCCGCACGCCCCTCGGGACCCGGCGGGCCTGGAGCAGCTGGCCAGGCGCTGGGGGCTCGGCGGCTCCCTGCAGCGGCTGTTGACCACACTCGCCGTGGAACCCGGGTGACGGTGACCTGAATATGCGCGGCGACCGGAATATTCCGGCAAAGGGCTCTCCGTCAGGGGCCGGGAGCGAGGTGTGACCACAGAGCGAGGTGCTAACTTAGGTAAACCTAACCATCTTGCTGGAGGTCGTGATGGCAGAGCGTCCGGTACGGAAGCCGCGCAAGACCCGCACCGCCCATGTGGTCCGCACCGAGCGGCTGACCCCGCACATGCAGCGGGTGGTGCTCGGCGGCGAGGGCCTGGCCGACTTCGCGGCGGACACCTGCACCGACCACTATGTGAAGCTGCTCTTCGGCCCCGAGGGCGTGACCTACCCGGAGCCCTTCGACCTGGAGCGGATCCGGGCGGAGTTCCCGCGGGAGCAGTGGCCGGTGACCCGGACCTACACCGTGCGCGCCTGGAATCCCGAACACCGCGAGCTGACCCTCGACTTCGTCGTCCACGGCGACGAGGGCCTGGCCGGGCCGTGGGCCGCCCGGGTGCGGCCGGGCGAGGCGGTGCGCTTCATGGGCCCCGGCGGCGCCTATGCCCCCGACCCCGCGGCCGACTGGCATCTGCTCGCCGGTGACGAGAGCGCGCTGCCCGCGATCGCGCGGTCCCTGGAGGCGCTGCCCGCCGGCGCCCGCGCCCATGCCTTCGTGGAGGTGTCCGGCCCGGAGGAGGAGCAGAAGATCGACTCCGATGTGGCGGTCGTCTGGCTGCACCGCGGCGACCGGCCGGTCGGCGAGGCGCTGCTGGAGGCCGTACGCGCCCTTGAGTTCCCCGAGGGCCGGGTGCACGCGTTCGTGCACGGCGAGGCGGGCTTCGTGAAGGAGCTGCGCCGGCTGCTGCGGGTCGACCTGAGCATCCCGCGCGAGGACCTGTCGATCTCCGGCTACTGGCGCCTGGGCCACAACGAGGACGGCTGGCAGGCCTCCAAGCGCGAGTGGAACGCCCGTATCGAGGCCGAGCAGGAGAGCGGCGCGGCGGCGGCCTGAGACCGGCCCGCGCTCACGTCTCGTTGATCTTGCCGAACGGGACGTGCACGCTCGGTGTGGTCCGCGACGTGCTCTGCAGATGTGTGACCTGGTCGTCGAAGAAGATGTGCGGTCTGAGCACCTTCATCACCGCGCCTTTCTCGATGCCTCCGAGGAAGAAGGCGCCGTTGACCGTCACACCCCACTGCTTCAGGCTCCGCACGGCCCTCTCGTGGGCCGGCGCGGCACGCGCGGTCACGATGGAGACGTGGACCCGGCTCGGGTAGTCCGGGTCGGTCCTGCGCCGTTCCTCCTCGCGCCGCTGTATCCGGTTCACACCGGCGAGGAAGTCCCGCAGCGGTCCCGGGTCGTGCGGGGTCGCCGCGTTGCGGGTCTCGTGCGCGCGGAACTCCTCCAGACCGCCGGACTGGTAGATCTGCTCGGCGGCATCGCCGGCGAGCACCCCGTCGAAGTCGAACGCGATCCGCAGCTCCGGGTCGTCCGGGTCGTCCGCGTACGACGATCCGAGCACATGCCCGGCGGGCAGGCCGGCCGCGACCGCCTCGCGTACGTCGTCGCCGTTCGCGGACAGGAACAGGGACATGTTCAGCGCGGTCATGAACGCGTACGGCGCCCTGCCCTGCATGAACACGGCCCGGCTGACCGGCAGTTCATGGGCCTCGATCGACCGCATGACCCGCAGGCCGGTGTCGGGGTCGTTGCGGGAGAGGATGATGACCTCGACGAGCGGATCGCCCGGCTCGCCGAGGTCGTTCAGCGACAGCAGCCTGCGGATGAACGCGAACGCGACGCCGGGCCGGAGCGTGTTGTCGACGTTCTGCTCCTGGTAGGCCCGGTAGGCCTCCTCGCCCTGCTCGCGGAAGACCGCGTCCGACTCCCGCAGGTCGAACAGGGCGCTGGAGGCGACACCGACGACGAGCCGGTTCGCGAGGTCGTAGGGCGGCATGTCCTACATCATCACACCGACCGCTGGTAGGAACGGAAGGTGCGGATCGACAGCCACACCGCCGCGACGGCGAGCCCGAGCAGCGCGCCGCCCCGGCTGAGGACCACGCCCCAGTCGGAACGCCCGGACATCGCGGAACGGCCCGCCACCATCGCCCAGTCGAGCGGATTGAAGTCGGCGATGTGCCGCATCCAGCCGGGCATCTGCGACAGTGCCATGAAGGCGCTGGAGAGGAAGGTCAGCGGCAGCAGCAGGAAGGTGTTGATGCCGCTGATCGACTCGCGTTCGCGCACGAGCATGCCGAGCGCGTTGGGACAGGGCGCCGAAGACCGTGCCGAGCAGGACGGCTGCCAGCACGAGAGTTCGAGACGGTGCAGACCGATCTCCTCGAACGCCCAGCGGGACAGCGTGGTGGTGGCCCGCACCGCGACGCCCCGGCCGCGCGCGCGTGCCACCGTCCAGTACGCGACCTCGGCGCAGCCGTCGTCGAGCAGGATCTGGCGCAGCGCGACGCGGCCCAGCAGTTCGTCGGTGTCCGCGTCCACGACGGCCCACTGGGCCTGGCACTCGTCCGTCCAGCAGCTCTGCCACTGCGCGATCCAGTCCGCGACCTCCTGCTCGGAGTCGGCGGACCTGATGTGCCACTGGTGCATCAGCGGATCCTGGAAGGCGGCGTACACCGCGGGCGCGTCCTTCGCCCGCCAGGGGCGCAGCAGCAGCCCGTCACCGCCGGGCAGGCTGGGCTGCGGGACTCGGGCGAGAGTGCCGGCCGGAACGACCGGGCTGTTGAGATAGGGCATGATCCACATCCTGCCCACCGCACGGCCGCCCGCCCACCGGTTTCCGCCTCGTACCCTTGACCCCGATGAGACGCCGTACACCACCCCCGCCTGCCCCGCTCCCCCAGCGCAACGGGGTCGACCCCGTGCGGGTGCGGCTGCCGTACGGCGGGACGTGGGCCACGGTGCGCGAGCATCTGGTGGAGCGGCTGACGGGGGCCGCGCCCGGCATGGTCGAGCAGATGCTCGACTCCGGGCTGATCGTCGGCGCCGACGGGCACGCGGTGGCGCCGGACGCGCCGTACGAGCCGGGGATGTTCGTGTGGTTCCATCGCGAGCTGCCCGCCGAGGTCCCGGTGCCGTTCCCGGTGGAGGTCGTCCACCGGGACGCGCACATCGTCGTCGCCGACAAGCCGCACTTCCTCGCCACGACCCCGCGAGGCAGCCATGTGACCGAGACCGCGCTGGCCCGGCTGCGGCGCGAGCTGGGCATCCCGACGCTGAGCGCCGCGCACCGCCTGGACCGGCTGACGGCGGGGCTGGTGCTGTTCATCGTGCGGCCCGAGGAGCGCGGGGCGTACCAGACGCTGTTCCGGGACCGGCGGGTGCGCAAGGAGTACGAGGCGATCGCGCCGTACGACCCCTCGCTCGCCCTGCCCCGGACCGTGCGCAGCCGGATCGTGAAGGAGCGCGGCGTGCAGGCGGCCCGGGAGGTCCAGGGCGAGTCGAACGCCGAGACGTACGTCGAGTCGGCCGGGCGGCGCGGCGGGCTCGCCCGGTACCGGCTCGTCCCGGCGACCGGGCAGACCCATCAGCTGCGGGTTCATCTCAGCGCGCTCGGCGTGCCCATCCTCGGCGACCCTCTGTATCCGGAGGTGACCGCCCCGGTGCCGGCCGGCGACTTCCGGCGCCCGCTGCAACTGCTTGCCCGCAGGCTGGAGTTCACCGATCCGGTCACCGGCGTGGAACACACGTTCGTCAGCGGACGCGTGCTCCAGGCCTGGGAGTCGTACGACGGCTGGGCGGGCCGGGGCTGAGCGCTCCGCCGGGTGAGCCGCGACGGGCCGTCCTCCGGGTGCGGTTACTCCCCGCGCCACCAGTTGAGCAACCGCCGCCAGACGCCCCGGCGGCGCGCCGCCGGCTGCGGAGCCGTGGGGTGGGGCTCGGGCGTGACCGGACGGGGGGTGGCGGGGCGGGGCTCGGCGACCGCGGGCCGGTCGGGGCCCGGGGTGCCGGGCTGCCAGGTGCGCTGCGGCGGCAGGGGCACGGGCCTCGGCAGGACGTTGACGTCCTGCTGCGGCTTGGGCTCGAAGCGCACGGGCAGTGACACCAGGTGCCGGGAGGCGATGGACGCACGCCAGCGCAACTCCTCCTCGGCACAGTCGAGTTGGATGTCAGACAGCCGGATCAGCAGCGCGTCCACGCCGACGTCGGCGATGGCGCGGCCGATGTCCTGGCCGGGGCACTCGTGCGGGCCGCCGCCGAAGGCGAGGTGGGAGCGGTTGCCCTGCATGCTCGCGGACAGGTCGGGGCGGATGCGCGGGTCGAGGTTGCCCGGCGCGGGCGCGAAGAGCAGGCCGTCGCCCTTGCGGATGCGCTGCCCGCCCAGCTCGGTGTCCTGCTTGGCGTAGTAGCCGAGGACGGTGCTGAACGGCGGCTCGTCCCACAGGGACTGCTCGATCGCCTCCGGCACGGTCATCTGGCCGCCGTTGAGCTGGGCGCGGAAACCCGGCTCGGTGAGGACCATGCGCAGCGCGTTGGCCAGGAGGT
The DNA here is from genome assembly GCF_020819595.1 of Streptomyces barringtoniae. Taxonomy (GTDB): domain Bacteria; phylum Actinomycetota; class Actinomycetes; order Streptomycetales; family Streptomycetaceae; genus Streptomyces; species Streptomyces barringtoniae. The sequence continues at coordinate 210,747 of NZ_JAJHNP010000004.1, read as the reverse complement.
TCGCGGTGGCCTCGTAGGCCGCGAAGAGGACGAGCCGCAGGTGTTCGCGGACCTCGTCGTCGCTGAGCCCGGCCGGGTGGGTGATGAGGTGACTGGTGAAGTCCTCCTCGGGCCGGGCGCGGCGCCGGGTGGTGAGCCGGTTCAGCGCGTCCATGACGTAGGCATGGCTCTGGATGGCGGTCTCGGTGCCCTTCAGGGCGTCCCGGGCGGCCTGCACCATCCGGTCGTTGTACTCCTCGGGCATGCCGAGGATCTCGCACATGACGGCCATCGGCAGATGCTCGGCGAACTGGGAGACCAGGTCGGCCCGGCCGCGTTCGCAGAAGCTGTTGACCAGGCCCTGGGTGTGGCGGCCGATGTGGCGGCGCACGGTGCGGTGGTCGATGGTCCCCATGGCAGCGGTGACCGCCGCGCGCAGCCGCTGGTGCTCGTCGCCCTCGGCGTGCGAGCAGATCGGCTGCCAGGCGATGTGCGGCATCAGCGGGTGGTCGGGCTTGACCATGCCCTCCACCAGCGGGGTCCAGACCCGGCTGTCGCGGGTGTACACGGAGGGGCTGCGCACCAGTTGCTGGTTCTCGGCGTGCCCGAGGACCACCCACATCGGTACGTCGTCGTGCAGCAGCACGGGTGCCACGGGGCCGTGCTGGTCCCGCAGCCGCTCGTAGAGGCCGCCCAAGTCCTCCGCGTCGGGGCCGTAGAGCCTGTGCAGTCCGCCGGGGCCCGGTCGGTGCGCGGGGCAGCCCGGCGGCGGTCCGGCGTTGGGGTCTGTGTCGGTCAGGGAGGAGGGTTCAGACGTCACGGTGTCGCTCCGGAACGAAAGGGGAGGGGATCGGTCGGCGGGGGATCAGACGAGGGCGCGGGACAGGGCGATCGAGTGCAGGAAGCGCATCAGGGTCATCAGCACGTCCTTGCTGGAGGCCCGGCGGCGTACGTCGCAATCCATGATCGGGATCTCGGGGGTCAGGTCGAGTGCGGTGCGCAGTTCCTCGACGGGGTAACGGGGCGCGTCAGGGAAGGAGTTGATGGCGACGACGAAGGGCACGCCGCGCTCCTCCAGTCGGCCCATGACGTCGAAGCTGACCTCCAGGCGCCGGGTGTCGACGAGGACGACCGCGCCGAGCGCGCCCTCGAACAGCCCGTTCCACAGGAACCAGAAGCGTTCCTGGCCGGGGGTGCCGAAGAGGTAGAGCACCAGCTTCTCGGTGATGCTGATGCGGCCGAAGTCCATGGCCACGGTGGTGGCCGTCTTGGATTCGGAACCGTAGTTGTCGTCCACGCCGATGCCGGCCTGGGTCATGGTCTCCTCGGTGGTCAGCGGCCTGATGTCGCTGACGGAACCGACCATGGTGGTCTTGCCGACGCCGAAGCCGCCCACGATCACGATCTTCACCGCGGTCTCGGCCGTGTGCGGCAGATGATCCTCGGTGCGTGGTCCGGGGATGGTGTCAGAGCCGTTGAAGTCCATGCATCACCGCTTCGAGGAGTGAACGGTCGGGGAGCGCCCGGCGGACGATCGGGGCGCGCACCTGCACCAGTTCGGCCGTGATCAGCTCGGTGATCAGGACTGTCATCGCGCTGAACGGCAGGTTCAGATAGGCCGAGAGCTCGGCCACGGACAGGGGGTTGGCACAGAGCCGCAGGACCGCGGCCTGCTCCGGTGAGGCGGCCATCTGGGGCGCGTCGCGCGCCACGATTAACGTCACGAGGTCGAGTTCGGCGCGTGCGCCGTCCTCGGATCCGGCGACGGTGTAGAGCCGTTCGGGGTTCTTCGGCTCGGCCTCGCCGTCCGCCGGCTCGGGCGCCGGTGGCTGCGGCTGCGGCTGCGGAGGCGGCGGGGGCTTCGGCTCGCGCCGTTTGCGTCGTGGAGGAGTCATACGCTCTGCCCGTTCCGCCGGGGCGGACTGGTGAGATGGGCGCCGATCCGGACGACGAGGTCGCGCATCATGCCGCTCATCCGGCCCGGCTCGCAGGTGACGTCGGCGAGTACGGCGAGGAAGGCGTTGTCGCCGGCGTTCATCAGGTAGAAGTAGCCGCCGTCGATCTCGAAGACGACGACCTGCATGTCGCCGGCGCCGGGGAGTTCCTTGATGATGGCGCCGGCCAGGCTCTGCACGCCCGCGCAGGCGGCGGCCACGCGGTCGGCGGCGTCGGGATCGCCGCCGTAGCGGGCGATGCGCAGTCCGTCCGCGGAGAGGACCACGATCATCTCGATGCCCGGCACGCCGTCGTTGAGCTGCTTGAGCATCCAGTCGATGTTGCCTCGCTGCTGGATCACTTTCGGTCCCCCTCGTCGTCGGCCTCGGTGGTGCCCTCGACGGGCTCGTCCGCGTAGTCGTTGAGCAAGTGCACGTACTTTTCCGGGTGCCTCGTGAAGTCGGTCAGTTCCGGCCCGGTGGCGCCCTCGGGCATGCCCTTGCGCAGGCCGTTCCAGAAGTCCTCGATCCCCTGGCCGATCGGCCGCTCCATGAGCTTCTTGCGCTGGGGGTCCATCTCGGGCTGCCGTTCGGGCTTGGGCTGCGACCAGACGGTGGGCCTGCCCTCGCGTTCGGCCTGCTCGACCTCGGCCTGCTCGGCGAAGCGCTGGCTGATCGGGGTCTTCATCCGGCTGCGGCGCTGCGGCAGACCGCCCGCCGTCCACTCGGTGACCACCGGGACGTCGTCCTCCATGGAGATCCCGGCCGGGATCTTGGGGCTGGTGGGGCGGCGCCGCTTCGGCGGGCGCTTGGGGCCCTCGACCGCGCCGAGCGCGGGGATCGGCGTGCCGGTGGCGCCGATGCCGTGAGCGGCGCCGACACCGGGCTCGGTGGTCGTCATCACGCGCGGGACGATGAGGATCGCGCGGCAACCGCCGTAGGCGGAGGCCCGCAGCGAGACCTCCATGTCGAACATCTTGCACAGGCGGCCGACCACGGCGAGGCCGAGGCGCGGGTTCTCGCCCAGGTTGTGGGCGTCGTCGAGGTTCTTGGCGTCCTCGATCATCTTCTCGATGCGGGCGCGGGACTCCTCGCTGAGGCTGACGCCGGCGTCCTCGATCTCGATGGCGATGCCGGTCTGCACCTCGGTGGCGGTGACGTGCACCTTGGCCGTGGGGGGCGAGTAGCGGGTGGCGTTGTCGAAGAGCTCGGCGGCGGCGTGGATGACCGGCTCGACGGAGGTGCCCTTGATGTTGATGTTGACGATGGAGTTCAGCTGGATGCGGCGGTACTCCAGGATGCGCGACATGGCACCGCGCAGCGTGCTGTAGAGGGAGACCGGCAGCGGCCACTGGCGGCCGGGGCGGCCGCCACCGAGGACGGAGATGGTGTCGGCGAGCCGGCCGATCAGCGAGGTGCCGTGGTCGATACGCAGCAGGTCGTCGAAGACCTCGGGGTTGCGGCCGTGGTCCTCCTCCATCTCCCGCAGTTCGTTGGACTGCTGGTGGACGATGGCCTGGACGCGACGGGCGATGCTCACGAAGGAGCGCTCGGTGGCGTCGCGCATGTTGATCTCACGGTCGGCGCCGCGCATCGCGGCGCGGAACATCTCCCGGTAGGAGTCGGGCAGGCTGCGCAGTTCGGGGTCGACGTCGTAGCCGTTGACCATCACGTCGCGCAGCGGTTCTCCGGCCCGCAGCCGCAGATGGCCGTGGGGGATGATGTCGCTCGCGAAGCGCCCGACCAGATCGTCGTGGGCGGCGAGCCGGTGCTCCAGATACGCGCTGTGACGGGCGTGCTCGGCCTGTTCCTCGCGGAGCCTGCGGCCGCGGCGGGCGGCCTCCCCGCCGGTGGCGAGGATCAGCAGCAGGGCCACGGCCCCGACCGCGCCGACGGCGATCCGGGCCGACGCCGGCCCCAGGGCGACGGCCGCGCCGGTCGCGGCGGCCATCAGTATGGCCGGCGGCAACAGGACGCGCGCGTAGGGACGTTCACGGCCACCGGGAGGCTTCTGAACACTCACCATGGATGCCTTCTGAGACGAGTCGGCTGGGTGTCGGGGGAGCTTTTGCGGGGAAGGTTCATGGAACTGTCGGGATTTATCGCATGTTTGGGAACAGACGCACGAATTCAGCTCAACTCGGTGCGCCGCGGGCGAGCTTAGTCCGACCGGATCATCGCCGTGTCATATTCGGCAAGCACCTGAAATAGCCCGTACCCCAGGAGTACGCTCGACTCCATTTGCACGCTCGGCACATATTCGAACACGTTCGGTCACGGTGTACGGGCGTGCGAAAGTGACTCACCGTGATAAGCGAATGGGGGCCCGAAAGGGCCCCCATGGTCATCCGCTCCGGCGAACCGGAGATCACCCGACCGACGAGTAGGCGACAACCCCCCGCAGCAGCTGTTCCACAGCCTTGCGCGCGGCCTTGGCCACGGTCGAGCCCTCCACGGGAGCCGCCGCGGAGATCTGGCCGAGAACGTCGATGACCTGCTTGCACCACCGCACGAAGTCCCCCGCGGGCATCTCCGCCTCGCGCAGCACCTCGTCGAGCCCCTTGCCCGAGGCCCACATGTACGCGGCCCAGGCGAAGCCGAGATCCGGTTCCCGCTGGCCCACGCCCTCGGTCTGGTTGATCCGGAACTCCTCCTCCAGACTGTCCAGCCGGCCCCAGATCCGGACCATCTCGCCGAGCGCGGCCTTCGCCTTGCCCGAGGGCAGCTTGGGCGCCATCGCGTCGTCGCCGACCCGTGCCTCGTACACCAGCGCCGAGACGCAGGCGGCGAGTTCGGCGGGGCCGAGGCCCTCCCAGACCCGCTCGCGCAGGCATTCGCTGGCCAGGAGGTCCAGTTCGCCGTACAGCCGGGCCAGGCGCTTGCCGTGCTCGGTGACCTCGTTGCCGCGCAGGTAGTCCAGCTCGGTCAGCAGGGCCACGATCCGGTCGAAGGTCCGCGCGATGGTGTTCGTGCGGCCCTCGATGCGGCGCTCCAGCTGCGAGGTGTCACGCAGCAGCCGGTGGTACCGCTCGGCCCAACGGGCGTGGTCCTCACGGTCGTTGCAGCCATGGCAGGGGTGCGCGCGGATCGCGGTCCGCAGGCGGGCGATCTCACGGTCGTCGGCTGCCTCTGCGCGCTTCTTGCGGGCCCGCTCCGGCGGGATGTGCCCGGCCTTGGTGCGCAGCGCGGAGGCGAGGTCCCTGCGGGACTGCGGCGAGCGCGGATTGAACGACTTCGGGATCCGCATCCGGTCCAGCGGCTCGACCGGCACCGGGAAGTCCATCGCCGCCAGCCGCTTGACCTGACGCTCGGCGGTCAGCACCAGCGGGCGCGGACCGTCGACGTGGTCGAAGCCGCGGTGGCCGTTGGAACGCCCTGCGGGCAGACCGGGGTCCAGCACCAGGGCCAGGCCGGCGTACTTGCCCGTGGGGACGTGGATGACGTCGCCCGGCTTGAGCCTCTCCAGCGCCACGGCCGCCTCGGCCCGCCGCTGGTTCGCCCCCTGCCGGGCCAGCTCGGTCTCCCGGTCCTTCAGCTCGCGGCGCAGGCGCGCGTACTCCTCGAAGTCGCCGAGGTGGCAGGTCATGGAGGCCTTGTAGCCGGCCAGACCCTCCTCGTTGCGCTGCACCTGGCGGGAGATCCCGACGACCGACTTGTCGGCCTGGAACTGCGCGAAGGAGGTCTCCAGCAGCTCACGGCTGCGGTGCCGCCCGAACTGCTCGACCAGGTTGACCGCCATGTTGTACGACGGCTTGAAGCTGGAGCGCAGCGGATAGGTGCGGGTGCCCGCGAGGCCGGCGAGGTGCTCGGGGCTCATGCCGCGCTGCCACAGCACGACCGCGTGGCCCTCGATGTCGATGCCCCGGCGGCCGGCGCGGCCGGTGAGCTGGGTGTACTCGCCCGGCGTGATGTCGGCGTGCTGCTCGCCGTTCCACTTGACGAGCTTCTCCAGCACCACCGAGCGGGCGGGCATGTTGATGCCGAGCGCGAGGGTCTCGGTGGCGAACACCGCCTTGACCAGGCCGCGTACGAACAGCTCCTCGACGACCTCCTTGAAGGTCGGCAGCATGCCCGCGTGGTGGGCGGCGATGCCGCGCTCCAGGCCCTCGAGCCACTCGTAGTACCCGAGGACGTGCAGATCCTCCGTCGCGATGTGCGCGGTGCGCTCCTCGACCAGCGCGCGGACCTGTTCCCGGGCCTCCTCGTCGTTCAGCCGCAGGCCCGCGTACAGGCACTGCTGGACGGCGGCCTCGCAGGCGGCGCGGCTGAAGATGAACGTGATGGCCGGCAGGAGGCCCTCGGAGTCCAGGCGCTCGATGACCTCGGGCCGGCCCGGCGTCCACACCCGCGAGCGCTGTCTGCGCTCCCGCTCCCGGTCGGCCTCGCGCATCGCGCGGCCGCGTCTGCGGTCCTGGTACGACGGCCGGCTCGCCTCCATCCGGGCGAGGCGGACCAGGTCGGGGTTGACGGCCTTCTTGTGGCCCTCGCCCTCCTCGAACAGGTCGTACATCCTCCGCCCGGCGAGGACGTGCTGGAACAGCGGCACGGGCCGGTGCTCCGCGACGATCACCTCGGTGTCGCCACGGACGGTGTCCAGCCAGTCCCCGAACTCCTCGGCGTTGGACACGGTCGCGGACAGTGACACCAGGGTCACCGACTCGGGGAGGTGGATGATCACTTCCTCCCAGACGGCGCCGCGGAAGCGGTCCGAGAGGTAGTGCACCTCGTCCATGACCACATAGCCGAGGCCGAGGAGGGTCTGGGAGCCGGCGTAGAGCATGTTCCGCAGGACCTCGGTGGTCATCACGACCACCGGGGCGTCGGAGTTCACGCTGTTGTCGCCGGTGAGCAGGCCGACCTTGCCGGTGCCGTAGCGTCGGCACAGGTCGGCGTACTTCTGGTTCGACAGCGCCTTGATGGGCGTCGTGTAGAAGCACTTCTTGCCCTGCGTGAGGGCGAGGTGGACGGCGAACTCGCCCACGATCGTCTTGCCCGAGCCGGTGGGGGCGGCCACCAGTACGCCCTTGCCCGCCTCGAGTGCCTCGCAGGCCTCGATCTGGAAGGGGTCGAGGCCGAAGTCGTACATCTCGCGGAAGGACGCGAGCGTGGTGGCCTGCTCGGCTGCCCGCCTGCGGGCTGCCGCGTACCGCTCGGCCGGAGAGAGGTCCTCTGTCATCGTGCTTTCGAGCGTACCGGGCCGCACTGACAACAGGACGATCATTATCCGGAACATGGGCCGGCCCGCGAACACGGATGCCCCCGCCCATCAGGGCGGGGGCATCCGGTGTGGTGCGGTCGGGCGCGAGGCTCAAGTCACGTCGTCGTAGCCGTTGACCCGCTCCGGGCCGCTCTGCTCGGGCAGGGCCCGGTTGGCCGCGACGGGCTCGATCTCGCCGATCGCCTCGGGGGTGAGGTCCAGGTCGGAGGCCTCGTCGTCGGCGGGGCCCGCCTCCTCGCGGCGGCGCTTGCGCTTGTCGTTCGCCAGGGAGAACAGCACCGCGCCGAAGTACAGCACCCAGATCGGTCCGGCGAGGGCCAGCATGGACAGCGGATCGGTGCTGGGCGTGGCCACGGCCGCGAAGACCGTGATGCCGAGGATCATGCCGCGCCACCAGCCGAGCATGCGCTGGCCGCTCAGTATCCCGGTGAGATTGAGCATGATCAGCAACAGCGGCAGCTCGAAGGAGAGACCGAAGACGATCACCATGCGGGTGACCAGCTGCAGCAGGTCGTCCAGCGGCAGCAGATTCTTGATGTTGCCGTTCGGCGTGAAGTCGATCAGCACCTTCGCGGTGGTGGGCAGCACCTCGTACGCGAAGAAGGCACCGGCGAAGAACAGCGGGGCCCCGGTGAAGACGAAGGCGTAGGCGTACTTCTTCTCGTGCCGGTGCAGGCCCGGCGCGACGAACGCCCACAGCTGGTACAGCCAGATCGGCGAGGCGGCCACGACGCCCGCCATCAGCGAAACCTGGAGGGCCAGCGTGAACGGGGCGAGGAGCCCGTTGATCGTGATCTCCGCACACTGGTGTCCGCCCTTGGACTTCGCCAGCTGTTCGAAGGTCTGTGCGCAACCGACCGAGTCGAGGATCGGCTTGGTCAGGAAGTTGATGATGTCGTTGTAGAAGAAGGCTGCGACGATCGTCACGACGACGATGGCCAGCAGCGCCTTCGCGAGCCGGTTGCGGAGCTCACGAAGATGATCCGCAAGGGGCATCCGCCCCTCGGGATCCTTCTCCTTCTTGCGGGCAGACTTGAGCAACCCACGTCCTCATCTCGTGCGGGAGGCCGGGGATATCCGGCCCTGCGTCAGCGCTGGGTGGTGTCCGTCGGCTCGTTGACCGGCCGCGAGCTGGACACGTCGCCGGGGGCCGCCTGGATGGTGCGCTGCGCCGGAGGCTGCTCGTCGGAGGCCGGCGCCTGGGCGGAGGCGTTGGACTCCTCCTTCATCGCCTTGGCCTCGCTCTTGAGGATGCGCGCGGACTTGCCGAGCGAGCGGGCCATGTCCGGAAGCTTCTTCGCGCCGAACAGCAGGACGATGACGACGAGGATGAGAATGATCTCGGGGGCTCCGAGCCTTCCGAACATAAGTCTTTACCTTCTCACCGAGGCGGCTGGGGTGGGGTGCCGTCCGACCAGTCGGACATGTGTCCGATGGTCGCGCTGGCAGCGATCGTAACGCTCAGGGGTAAACGTGAGGCAATCCCCGTGCGTACGCCCGGTCCACGATGCGGGCCTCGTTCTCCGCACCACGACAAGCAGCGTACCTGTCCAGCTGGGCAGCATGACAGGGCGAAGTGACACAAAGCGCTTGCCCCGCAGGACTCACCGGCATCACCCGGAGGAGCTCACAGCGCATCCACGGCACGGGCCGCACGGGCCGCCGAACGCTCCAGGTCCTCCGCCGCCCTGTTGATACGGCGCGCCGAGTCCGCGACCTGCTGTCCGAGACGCCGCGCCTCCAGGAAGACCCGGACGGCGAGCACCCCCAGCACCGCGAGACCCAGGAAACCCAACGCTACCGCGCACATCGGCCAGAACATGACGTCGAGACTAGACGGTGGTGTGCAGCCGCAGCGTGCGCACCCCGCCGCCGGTGAGCAGCTCGACGATGCGCTCCCCGGCGGGCTTGCGCACGGCGGCCCCGCACTCGGGGCAGGTGAAGGAGTAGAACGTCGTCCGGCTGGTGGCGCCGATGGCGAGGCGCAGCGCGCTCGCGGCGAGCTCGAAGCGGCCCCGGCAGTCCGGGCAGCCCGCCTTGAACACCACGGGGACCGCTCTCCTCATCCCTGCGAAGGCGGCCGCCACCGTCATCTCACCCGCACGCTCGCTCACAGCCCTCGCTCCTTCTCCTGGTCGTCCGCCAAGGCGCCGCCGGAAGTGCCACCGTCCTCCGTCGCGCGTCTGCGGTGCCGTCGTGGCTGGTCGCTCCCCCGAGCTCTCGGCTTCGCTCGAACCGTGGGGACCCGCATCGCGGCGCAGCCGCATGTCGAACACAGCCCTGCGCCCCTTCGGGGCGCTGCCTCACCGCGACGCCGTGTCGTACGCCGCCAGCGCCTCCGCCGCCGCTCTGCGGGCGCTGTCGGCCAGCTCCGGCGGGGACACGATCCGGCCGTCGGCGCCGAGCCGCAGTGCCAGCCGGCGCAGGGAGGCCGGATCCGGGGTGCGCAGAGTGATACGCAGCCCGCCGTCGGGAAGCTCATCGGCGCTGTCGTGCGGGTAGTACTCGGCCACCCAGCGGCCGCCCGGGCCGACCTCGACCACGACCTCCGGGTCCTCGGCCGCGGGCTGCACCAGGGCCTCGGAGAGGTCGCGCAGCTCCATCTCGGGCGGCGCGGACGGCTCGTCCAGTATCCGGATCTCCGCGACCCGGTCGAGCCGGAAGGTGCGCCGGGCCTCGGAGCGCCGGCACCATGCCTCGACATAGGTGTGCCCGACGCTGACCAGGCGGATCGGGTCGATCTCGCGCTCGGTGACCTCGTCACGGGCCGGGGAGTAGTAGCGGATCCACAGCCGGCGGCGCTCGGAGATCGCCCGGTCGACGTCGGCGAAGACCCCGCCCTCGGACTCGAAGGTCACCGACAGCCGCGCGCTGGCCCCGGCGGCCTCACCGGCGGCGGCCTCCACCTTCGCGGTGGCCCGCAGCAGGGCCTGACGGTCGCCCTCGCGCAGGCCCGGCAGGGTCGAGACGGCCCGGGCCGCCACCAGCAGCGCGGTGGCCTCGTCGGCGGCCAGTCTGAGCGGCTCCGCCGCCTCCTCGCCCAGCGCGGCCGGGTTGTGCCACCAGATCCGCTCACCGTCGGTGTCGATGTCCAGCAGATCGCCGCCGCGGAAGCTCGTGCCGCACATCGGCAGCAGATCGAGGTCGGCGACCAGCTCGTCCTCGGTGATGCCGAAGGCACGCGCGACGTCCGCGATCCGGGCGCCGGGGCGCTCCCTGAGGTAGGTCACCAGGGACAGCATCCGCCGGGTCTGGTCGATGGCGTTCACGGGCCTGACCGGTTTGCCTGCCACAGTCCTGCTCCCCCCTCAGCCCTTGGCCACGGCACGCAGCCGGTCCACCACGTCCGCGCGCAGCTCGGCCGGCTCCAGGACCACCACGTCCGGCCCGAACTCCACCAGCCAGGCGTCCAGTCCGTGCCCGTACGGAATCTCCAACTCGTCCCAGCCGTCGCCGAGTTCCCGCACCCGGGCGGCCTTCGCCCGAAGGGGGTAACCGGCCCCGGAACGCAGCCGGATCAGCGCCGTACCGTCGGCGATCTCGCCCGCCCAGCTCGCCACGGTCTCGCGCACGGTGACGACGTCGGGCACGGCTGCGGTGAAGCCCGTACCGCGCGAGCGGACCCGGCCGGTGATCCGGGAGAGCCGGAAGACGCGTTCGGCGCCCCGGTCCCGGTCGAAACCGGCCAGGTACCAGTGCCCGCGCCAGCACTCCAGCGCCCACGGCTCCACATGCCGGGGCTCGGGGCGGGCGGCGGAGGCCTTGCGGTAGTCGAAGACGACCGGGCGGCGGTCCCGGCAGGCCAGCATCAGCGGCTCGAACGCGGCCTCGTGCACCGGGATCCGGGGCTCCAGGGCGCCGTGCGCCTCGTAGGGGTCGACGTCCTCGGGCAGACCAGCGGCGCGCAGCTTCTGCAGAGCACCGCTGGCCGCGCCGGCCAGTCGGGCCTGCTGCCACACCTTCGCGGCCAGACCGAGCGCCGCGGCCTCCTCGGCGTCCAGGGTGATGGGCGGCAGCCGGTTGCTGTCGCGGCGGGCGAGATAGCCGACCTCGCCGTCCAGGTTCTCCACCGTCTCGATGACCAGGCCCAGCTCACGCAGGTCGTCCTTGTCCCGCTCGAACATCCGGTTGAAGGAGTCGTCGGAGCCCGCCTCCAGGTAGGCCTCGATGCTCTCCCGCAGCTCGCGCTTGCTGAGCGGCCGCCGTGTGCCGAGCAGACACAGCGCCAGGTTCATCAGCCGCTCGGCCTTGGCAATGGCCATCGACGCCCTTCGCCTTTCCTATGGTGCTTCCGACCGATGACCGTACCGCTCCTCACGGCGGTGGCAAAAGCCGAGGGCCCATGCCCGAGCAGGCATGGGCCCCAGGTGATCGGAACCGGTCGGACACGACCGGTCGATCAGGTGTGGATCACGTGTGGATCACAACGGGACCGGGCGGGGATCAGACGCCCAGCAGGTCCACCACGAAGATCAGCGTCTCGCCCGGCTTGATCGCCGGGGTCGGGCTCTGGTTGCCGTAGGCGAGGTGGGCGGGGATGGTCAGCTGGCGACGGCCGCCGACCTTCATGCCCTGCACACCCCGGTCCCAGCCCGCGATGACCCGGCCCGCACCCAGCGGGAAGCGGAACGGAGTGCCACGGTTCCAGCTGGCGTCGAACTCCTCGCCGGTGCTGAAGGCGACACCCACATAGTGGACGGTGACGGTCTGACCCGCCTGCGCCACCGGCCCGTCGCCCTCCCAGATGTCCTTGATCTCGAGGTCCGCCGGGGGCTCGCCACCAGGGAAGTCGATCTCGGGCTTCTCGATGCTCACGTCAAAAGCTCCTGCTTGTGTACGACACGAAACGTGGACAGTCTTTCATCTCGGCAGCCCCAACGCCCGCCATGGACACCAGCTTCCCCACCGGCCACGGACACCACCGGCTACATCGCCGCGAGGATGTCCACCGTGTAGACGAGCGTGGAGTCCTTCTTGACGACGCCGCCGGGCGGAGGGGTGGCGTAGCCCAGCTCCGGCGGTACGACGACGAGCACGCGGCTGCCCACCTTCTTGCCGGTCAGCCCCTGCGCCAGGCCCGGGACCACCTGCTGGATCTGCGACAGCGGGAACTGGCTCAGCCGCCCCGAACCGTACGTCCGCTCGAAGGTCTTGCCGCCCTCCCAGACCAGCCCCTGGAACTGGCACAGGACCGTCTGGTCCGCCTTGAGCTCGGGGCCGTCGCCCTCCAGGACGTAGGTGGACACGAGCTTCTTCGGCGGGTGCGGCTGCCTGATGGTGACCTTGGGAACCGTGCCGTCGGTGTTCGTGGCGACCTCCGGCAGCGCCGTGTCGCTCTGCGGGACCGGCTTGCCGTGGGAGGAGCTCTTGGAGTTGAAGACGTCGATCAGGTCGACGACGAAGACCATCGTGTCGGTGCCCTTGATGCCCGCCTGCGGTTCGCCCGACTTGCCGTAGCCCCAGGTGGGCGGCACCGCCATCAAGACACGGCTGCCGGTCTTCCTGCCCGCCAGCCCGTACCGCCAGCCGTCGATGCTGCTGCCCTGGGCGAGTTGGATGACCAGCGGGATCTTGCGGTCGTAGGAGTTGTCGAAGACCTTGCCCGTGTCCCAGATCTGACCCAGATAGTTCGCCTGGACGAAGTCGTTCTCCGCGACCGTACGACCACCGCCCGCGATCACCGTCTTCACCGCCAGGTTCTTCGACGGCTCGCCCGGCCCCTTGGCCACGGTCGGCTTCTCACCGAACTTCGTGCCCGCCGTGATCGCCGGCAGCGGAGCGTCCACGATCTTCGGCGGAGGCACCGTCGACACCGACGGCGACGGCGAGACACCGGCCTTGCTGGAGCCGGACTTGCCGTCACCGCACGCGGCCAGTGTGACCAGCCCTGCGGGAACGGCGGCGAGGAGAAGTGAACGTCGGCGCACGGGAGAGCCTCGTAATCAATCGATCTTGCGGATGGCGTGCGCGCAACTCTACGACGCGAGAAGGGCGCCGTACGGTAAACGTACGACGCCCGTGTGGCGTTCCGGCATTTCACACCCGAAACGCTTGACTCACCCGCTTTCGCCTACATACCGGCGATCAGCTTCTCCACCCGGTCGTCCACCGAACGGAACGGGTCCTTGCACAACACAGTGCGCTGCGCCTGGTCGTTGAGCTTCAGATGCACCCAGTCGACCGTGAAGTCCCTGCGCTGTTCCTGTGCCCGCCGGATGAAGTCACCGCGCAGCCGCGCCCGAGTGGTCTGCGGCGGAACCGACTTGCCCTCGAAGATCTTCAAGTCGTTGCAGACCCGGGCCGCCTGGCCCTTCTTCTCCAGCAGGTAGTACAGGCCACGACGACGATGAATGTCGTGGTAGGCGAGGTCTATCTGGGCGACCCGCGGATGCGACATCGTCATGTTGTTCTTGGCCCGATAGCGCTCGATGAGCTTGTACTTCATCACCCAGTCGATCTCGGTGGCGATCCGGTCCAGCTCCTCGCTCTCGATCGCGTCGAGGGTGCGGCCCCACAGCTCCAGGACCTGCGCGACCGTGCCGGTACGGATCCCCCGGCGGTCACAGAAGTCCACGGCCTTGTCGAAGTACTCCCGCTGCACCTCCAGCGCCGAGGCCTCCCGGCCGCTGGCCAGCCGCACCTTGCGCCGGCCCGTGATGTCGTGGCTGACCTCACGGATCGCCCGGATCGGGTTCTCCAGCGTCAGGTCACGCATCACCGTGCCCGCCTCGATCATGCGCAGCACCAGGTCCGTCGCGCCGACCTTCAGCAGCATCGTCGTCTCGGACATGTTCGAGTCACCGACGATGACATGCAGCCGGCGGTAGCGCTCGGCGTCCGCGTGCGGCTCGTCACGCGTGTTGATGATGGGCCTCGAACGGGTCGTCGCCGAGGACACACCCTCCCAGATGTGCTCCGCACGCTGACTCACGCAGTACACGGCACCACGCGGCGTCTGCAGCACCTTCCCCGCACCGCACAGCAACTGCCGCGTCACCAGGAACGGGATGAGGATGTCCGCGAGCCGCGAGAACTCCCCGTGCCGGGCCACCAGATAGTTCTCATGGCAGCCGTACGAGTTGCCCGCGGAGTCCGTGTTGTTCTTGAACAGGTAGACGTCGCCCGCGATTCCCTCCTCGTGCAGGCGTCGCTCCGCGTCCACCAGGAGTCCTTCGAGAATGCGCTCGCCGGCCTTGTCGTGGGTGACCAGTTCGATCACGTTGTCACATTCGGGGGTCGCGTATTCCGGATGTGAGCCCACGTCGAGATAGAGCCGGGCGCCGTTTCGCAGAAAGACATTGCTGCTGCGGCCCCATGACACGACACGGCGGAAGAGGTACCGCGCCACCTCGTCAGGAGACAGGCGGCGCTGTCCCCTGAACGTGCACGTGACGCCGTACTCGTTCTCCAGCCCGAAAATGCGGCGGTCCATGACTGAACATTACGCCCGATCCCCCGAGCTGAAACGGGGTTCGGCAGCACGATTTGGATCATTTTCCGATGAAGACGCAACGACCCCGCCCCGCGCGGGAGCTGCGAGGACCCGCCCCATGGCGAGCAGCACCAGCAACGACACGGCCCCCGCCGCCCCCGGAACCGCGAACCCCCACACCGTGCCACCGGCCTGGACCACGGGCCCCGCCACACCCGTTCCCACCGAGGCACCCACGGTGAACGTCGTCACAAGCCAGGAGAAGGCCTCGGTGACCGTCCCGCTCGGCGCATGCCGGTCCACGATGATGAACGCACAGGCGATACACGGCGCGAGGAACACCCCGGAGAGCACCGACAGCAGCACCATGGCCGGCGCACCCGGCGTCAGCATCAAAGGCAGGTAACACACCGCCAGAAGGGCCACGAGCCCACTCAGTCGCCGCTCCGGCGAACCGCCCCACCGACGGGCCCCGTACACCGTGCCACCCACCAGCGCACCCAGGCCCAGCCCCGCCATCATCCAGCCGTACACCGCGTCACCGCCATGACCGTCGGCGTACGACACCGACGCGACCGTGATCGAGCCCAGCGCGATCCCCACGAACAGGAAGGCACCGAGCAGCACGAGCAGACCCGGCGAGCGCAGCGCGCCGAGCCAGTGCGCCTCACGCGGCGCCGAGCGCCACGCGCGCGAGGGCGGCGACATGGCCACGGAGAGCGCACCCAGCACCCCCAGCAGGTTCAGCACCAGCAGGGCGGCGCGCTCGTCCCACAGCGACACGCACAACGTCACCAGCAGCGGCCCCACCGTGAACATGATCTCCTGCGCGATCGCGTCCATCGCGTACGCCGTGTGCACCTGTTCCTCGCGCCCCAGCACCGACGGCCACAGCGCGCGCAGGCCCCCCTCCAGCGGCGGCGTGAACAGCCCGGCCGCCGCCACGGCCGCATACGCCAGCGGCAGCGGATCGGTGCCGGAGAACGCGAAGACCGCCATCGACAGGGCCGCCAGCACCGCCGCCGGCAGCTGTACACGCGGCTGGCCGTGCAGATCCACGAGCCGGCCCAGCACCGGCTGGCCCACGGCGTTGGCGACGCCGTAGACCGCGGCGAGGGCACCCGCGAGGCTGTACGTCCCGCCCTCGGCACGGACGAACAGCACCAGGGCGATCGCGGCCGTCGCGTTCGGCAGCCGCCCCACCAGCGTGCCGGTGAGCAGCCGCAGCGCATGCCGCGCCCGGAGTATCTCCAGATATCCCGTGGCCATGTGCCGCCCTCCAGCCCCACGTTTTACGTATAACGTCCGTCGTCATACGTACCATGTGCGCTGTTCCAACGTCCAGGCGAACGACCAGAAGAACAGGGGCAGCCCACCGTGGCACGCAGCAGCACGCGCCCGACCAGCCGGGACGTCGCCCAGGCAGCCGGGGTCTCCCAGGCCGCCGTCTCCCTCGTACTCGGCGACAAATGGCGCGGCCGAGTCTCCGCAGCCACCGCCGAACGAGTCCGCGACGCCGCACGCGAACTCGGCTACCGCCCCAACCTCGCCGCCCGAAACCTCCGCCTCGGCCACACTCGCACCGTCCTGCTGGTCGTACCGGCCCTGACGACGGAGTTCTTCGCCGGCGTCTACACCGGCGCCGCACGCGTCGCCGCCGAAAACGGCTTCGGCGTCGTCCTCTACCCCTCCCCCGAAGGCATCGGCCCCGCCCGCGACCCCTTCGCCTCCGCCCAGGCCGCCCTCGACGGCGTCATCGCCTCCTCCATGGCCGCCGACGCCCTCACCGCCATCCGCGGCGACCAACTCCCCCTCGTCATGCTCGACAGCGACCCCGACGGCAGCCTCGGCGCCGCCACCGTCAACCTCGACATCGCCGACGGCTTCCGCCAGGTCACCGACCACCTGCTCACCCTCGGCCACCGCCGCATCCTCCACCTGGCCGCCGACGTCCCCTCCTGGACCTTCGAGGTACGCGCGCGTGAACTCGCGACACGCATGGCCGCCGTACCGGGGACGCACGTGCGCACCACCCGGGCCCCCATCTCCATCGAAGGCGCCCTGACCGCAACCGAGAGCGCACTCACCGCCCCCGGACCCCGGCCCACCGCCGTCGTCTGCGACGACGACAAACTCGCAGCCGGCGCCTACAAAGCCCTGCGCCGCCTCGGCCTGCGCGTACCCGACGACGTCTCCGTCACGGGCGTCGACGACCTCGGCCTCGCCACCGCCATCGACCCCGAACTCACCACCGTACGACTGGACGCCGAGCTCTTCGGCGAACGCGGCATGCAAGCCCTCCTCGCCGTCCTGGAAGGCCGGCAACCCGAGAGCGGGGACATCCCGGTCCGCCTCGTCGTACGCGGCTCCACGGCCCCACCACGCGCCGCCCAGGCCCCACGCTGACCAACGCGAACGCCGTGTGCCCCGGCCAGGAGAACGGCCGGGGCACACGGGAGCAGGCAAACAGGGCGGCGGATCACTCCTCCTCGGAGCCGTCCTCCTCCTCCGAGCTCTCCGCCTCGGTGGTTGCGCCGTCCGCCGCCAGCAGACGCGACAGCTGACGACCGACGATGCGCTTGAACTTGCGCTTCTGCGGACGCGTACGATCCAGCACCGCCACCTCCAGCCGCTCCGCGGGAATCTCCCGCTCGCTGCCGTTGGTGTCACGGGACAAGGCCTGCACCGCCAGCTTCAAAGCCTCCGCCAGCGACATGCCGTCACGGTGACGCTGGTCCAGGAAACTGCTGATCTGCTCGGCGTTGCCGCCCACCGCGACCGAACCGTGCTCGTCCACGATCGACCCGTCATGCGGCAGCCGATAGATCTGGTCGCCCTCCGGGGTCTCCCCCACCTCGGCCACGACCAGCTCCACCTCGTACGGCTTCTCCGCGGCCGACGAGAAGATCGTGCCGAGCGTCTGGGCGTACACGTTCGCCAGACCACGGGCGGTCACATCATCACGGTCATAGGTGTAACCACGCAGGTCGGCGTAACGAACACCACCGATGCGCAGGTTCTCGTACTCGTTGTACTTACCGGCGGCCGCGAAACCGATCCGGTCATAGATCTCGCTGAACTTGTGCAGCGCACGGGACGGGTTCTCACCGACGAACACAATGCCGTCGGCATACTGCAGCACGACCAGGCTGCGGCCACGGGCGATGCCCTTCCGGGCGTACTCCGCCCGGTCGGCCATGGCCTGCTGAGGGGAGACATAGAACGGCGTCGACACCGGTTATCCGTCCCTTTCTGTCATGGTCACTGGATCACCTTGATAAGAACCGGGGCCCGCACTCAGAGCAGGGCGGCCTTCGGGCCGTCCGGCTCCTCCAGGCGCTTCTGCAGCACCGCACGAGCGATCCCGGAGGACTCCTCCTCCGTCACCCGGCGGAAACCGTCCTCGGTGATCACGGTGATGATCGGGTAGATCCGGCGGGCGACATCGGGACCACCGGTCGCCGAGTCGTCGTCAGCCGCGTCATAGAGAGCCTGCACCACCAGCGTGGTCGCCTGCTCCTCCGTCAGGTCGTCGCGGAACAACTTCTTCATCGCACCACGCGCGAAGATCGAGCCGGAACCCGTCGCCGCGAAGTTGTGTTCCTCGCTGCGGCCACCCGTGACGTCGTAGGAGAAGATCCGCCCCTTCTCCCGGTCCAGGTCATACCCCGCGAACAGCGGCACGACCGCCAGCCCCTGCATCGCCATGCCCAGATTCGACCGGATCATCGTCGACAACCGGTTCGCCTTGCCCTCCAGCGACAGCTGCGCACCCTCGACCTTCTCGAAGTGCTCCAGCTCCAGCTGGAAGAGCTTGACCATCTCCACGGCGAGACCGGCGGTGCCGGCGATACCGACAGCCGAGTACTCGTCCGCCGGGAACACCTTCTCGATGTCCCGCTGAGCGATGATGTTGCCCATGGTGGCCCGACGGTCACCGGCCAGCACCACGCCGCCCGGGAAGGTCACGGCCACGATGGTGGTGCCGTGGGGTGCCTCGATCACACCCTGCGTGGGCGGCAGCTGCCGGTTGCCGGGCAGCATCTCGGGCTGGTGCTCGGACAGGAAGTCCATGAAGGAGGAGGACCCAGGCGTCAGGAAGGCAGCTGGTAGACGCCCGGTGCCACGAGTATTGGCTTCCACAAGTTTCCTTCCAGGTAAGCAACGGCACGACGGCCAACGTCAGGGTCGTCTCGCAACTTGCCGATGGCCGAATTGCAGTTGAAGCACAGTACGCCACGGACCCTACCCGTCTTGTGGCAGTGATCCACATGCACCGGCGGGGCATCTGGACAGATCGCACACAGGCCCCGCTGGGAGGCGATCATCGCGTCCCGCTCGGCTTCGGTGAGGTTGTAGTCGCACTTGAGATGGTGCTGCCGACCCTTCACTGCCTTGCACGCCTCGCAGAGAGTCGCCAGGCCGTCCGAGGCGCTGCTGTTCCGAGTCCACTCGCTGTGCGGCTTGATCTCGCCACAGGTACGGCAGTACTTGTGACCAGGGGGCACATTCACTCCTGGACGAACGTTGCGCCCCTTGGCCACCTGACGCTGCTGGTGGTACGCCGACGCGCACTCCCGGCAAGAGACCTGCAGCCCGTCACGCATCGCCTTGTTCCGCGCGAACGCTGCCCGCGGTTTGTGCTGCTTGCACCGCGAGCAGCGCTTCACACCTTCTTCGCTTCCCAAGCCAGCCCCCCTCGCCACCTTCAATTCGAAGGCTACTGGCCGCCTTTTTGAACGAAGCTTCGAACGAAGTCCTCTGCGTTCTCCTCGAGCACGTCATCGATTTCGTCCAGGACGGAGTCCACGTCGTCGCTCAGTTTCTCGTGCCGCTCCTTGAGGTCCTCCGAAGCCTGCGCGTCCTGCGCCTGCTCCTCGACCTCTTCGGTCGCGCGCGTGGCCTTCTGCTGGCCGCCGCCGGTGTCCTTGGTTGCCATAACCCTCACCCCGCTCAGTTCGCCTGCCGATCGGTGATGATCAGACCCTACAAGCCGGGTCCGACATCGGCCCCGCAGTTTCTCCAACGTACGGGGGCCATCTCGATGATTCCCGGGCGGCAGGATTTCCACCCTGCCGCCCGAGCCGCACCGAGTACCCCCCTGGCCCGCTCAGCCGCCTGACAGGACCCTGACCAGGTCTTCTGCGGTGCGGCAGCGGTCCAGCAGCTCCTTGACGTGATTTCGCGTTCCGCGTAGCGGTTCCAGGGTTGGAACGCGCTGCAACGAGTCCCGGCCGGGGAGGTCGAAGATGACCGAGTCCCAGGAGGCGGCGGCGACGTCGTCGGCGTACTGCTCCAGGCAGCGGCCGCGGAAGTACGCCCGGGTGTCCTCCGGCGGCTTGGTGCGGGCCCTGTCGACCTCGGCCTCGTCCAGGAGCCGCTTCATGCGGCCGCGGGCGACGAGGCGGTTGTAGAGGCCTTTCTCGGCTCGCACGTCGGCGTACTGGAGGTCGACGAGGTGGAGGCGGGCGGCGTCCCAGTCGAGGCCGTCACGGCGGCGGTAGCCCTCCATCAGTTCGCGTTTGGCGACCCAGTCGAGTTCGCCGGCGAGGCTCATGGGGTCGTTCTCGAGCCGCGTGAGGGTGTCTTCCCAGCGGGTCAGGACGTCCTTGGTCTGGTCGTCGGCGTCGGCGCCGTAGCGCTCCTCCACGTACTTGCGGGACAGCTCGTAGTACTCCATCTGGAGCTGTACGGCGGTCAGGGTGCGGCCGCTGCGGAGCGTGATCAGGCGCTTCAGGGAGGGGTCGTGGGAGACCTGGTGGAGCGTCCTTACCGGCTGGTCGACGGCGAGGTCCACCGCGATGAAGCTGTCCTCGATCATGGACAGGACCAGGGAGGTCGTGCCCAGTTTGAGGTAGGTGGAGATCTCGGAGAGGTTGGCGTCGCCGATGATCACGTGGAGGCGGCGGTATTTCTCCGCGTCGGCGTGGGGTTCGTCGCGCGTGTTGATGATGGGGCGCTTGAGGGTGGTTTCGAGGCCGACCTCGACTTCGAAGTAGTCGGCGCGCTGGCTGATCTGGAAGCCGTGTTCGTGGCCGTCCTGGCCGATGCCGACGCGGCCGGCGCCGGAGAAGACCTGGCGGGAGACGAAGAAGGGGGTGAGGTGGCGCACGATGTCCGAGAAGGGGGTTTCCCGCTTCATCAGGTAGTTCTCGTGTGTGCCGTAGCTGGCGCCCTTGTTGTCGGTGTTGTTCTTGTAGAGGTGGATGGGCTGGGCGCCGGGGAGCTGGGCTGCTCGTTCGGCGGCTTCGGCCATGATGCGTTCGCCGGCCTTGTCCCAGAGGACGGCGTCGCGGGGGTTGGTGACCTCGGGGGCGCTGTATTCGGGGTGGGCGTGGTCGACGTAGAGTCGCGCACCGTTGGTGAGGATGACGTTGGCGAGGCCGATGTCCTCGTCGGTGAGCTGGCTGGCGTCGGCGGCCTCCCGGGCGAGGTCGAAGCCTCGCGCGTCCCGTAGCGGGTTTTCTTCCTCGAAGTCCCAGCGGGCCCGGCGGGCCCGGTGCATCGCCGCCGCGTAGGCGTTGACGATCTGGGACGAGGTGAGCATGGCATTGGCGTTGGGGTGGCCGGGGACGGAGATTCCGTACTCCGTCTCGATGCCCATTACTCGCCGTACGGTCATGCGGCCCTCCTTGCCCGGCGGCACCCTCGGTCGTGGGCGCCGCTCACGTACCGCTGGCGCTCCGGTGCGTGTGCGGTGCCCGTCCCCGCACTGCGCGACTCGGCGGTAGGAACGAGCCTAGAACGCCTTTGCGCTGGTGGGGAGATCATTTGCGTCATTGGCTGCTCCGGTCGTGGCCTGAAAAACGCAAGGGCTGCGGGTACCCCGGTGAGGGCACCCGCAGCCGCCCTGCTGTTACAGGTACTGACCGGTGTTCGCCACCGTGTCGATGGAGCGTCCGGTGTCTGCGCCCTGCTTTCCGGTGATGAGGGTACGGATGTAGACGATCCGTTCGCCCTTCTTTCCGGAGATGCGGGCCCAGTCGTCGGGGTTGGTGGTGTTGGGGAGGTCTTCGTTCTCCTTGAACTCGTCCACGCAGGCCTGGAGGAGGTGGGAGACGCGGAGGCCCTTCTGGTTCTTTTCGAGGAAGTCCTTGATCGCCATTTTCTTGGCGCGTCCGACGATGTTTTCGATCATGGCGCCGGAGTTGAAGTCCTTGAAGTAGAGGACTTCCTTGTCGCCGTTGGCGTAGGTGACTTCCAGGAAGCGGTTCTCCTCGGATTCGGCGTACATCTGCTCGACCGCCGTCTGGATCATGCTCTGGACGGTGGTGGCCTTGTCGCCGCCGTGTTCGCCGAGGTCGTCGGCGTGCAGCGGGAGGCGTTCGGTGAGGTACTTGCCGAAGATGTCCTTGGCGGCTTCGGCGTCGGGGCGCTCGATCTTGATCTTCACGTCGAGGCGGCCGGGGCGCAGGATGGCGGGGTCGATCATGTCCTCGCGGTTGGAGGCGCCGATGACGACCACGTTCTCCAGGCCTTCCACGCCGTCGATCTCGGCGAGCAGCTGCGGGACGATGGTGTTCTCCACGTCGGAGCTGACGCCGGAGCCGCGGGTGCGGAAGAGGGACTCCATCTCGTCGAAGAAGACGATGACGGGGGTGCCCTCGCTGGCCTTCTCCCGGGCACGCTGGAAGACGAGGCGGATCTGCCGCTCGGTCTCGCCGACGTACTTGTTGAGCAGCTCGGGGCCCTTGATGTTGAGGAAGAAGCTCTTGCCGGCGGCTTGGCCGGTGACCTCGGCGACCTTCTTGGCGAGCGAGTTCGCGACGGCCTTGGCGATGAGTGTCTTGCCGCAGCCGGGGGGGCCGTAGAGCAGGACGCCCTTCGGCGGGCGCAGCTCGTGCTCCTTGAACAGGTCGGGGTAGAGGTACGGCAGCTCGACCGCGTCGCGGATGGCTTCGATCTGGTTGCCGAGTCCGCCGATCTGCTCGTAGCCGATGTCGGGGACCTCTTCGAGGACGAGTTCTTCGACCTCGCTCTTGGGGACGACTTCGTAGACGTAGCCGGAGCGGGGTTCGAGCAGGAGGGCGTCGCCGGCGCGGATGGTGACGTCCAGCAGTGGCTCGGCGAGCCGTACCACCCGTTCCTCGTCGGTGTGCCCCAGTACGAGGGCGCGCTCGCCGTCCTCGAGGATTTCCTTGAGGGTGACGATGTCGCCGACGCGCTCGTATTCCATGGCTTCGACCACGTTGAGCGCTTCGTTGAGCATGACTTCCTGGCCGCGCCGCAGGTCGTCGAGGTCGACGCTGGGGCTGACGTTCACGCGGAGTTTGCGGCCTCCGGTGAAGATGTCGGCGGTGCCGTCCTCGTTGGCCTGCAGGAAGACGCCGAAGCCGGCGGGCGGCTGGGCGAGCCGGTCGACCTCTTCCTTGAGGGCCACGATCTGGTCGCGGGCCTCGCGGAGGGTGTTGGCCAGCCGTTCGTTCTGGGCGGACACGCCGGCCAGGTTGGTCTGCAGCTCGACGATCCGCTCTTCGAGAATCCTCGTGTGTCGCGGAGAGTCGGCGAGCTTGCGTCGCAGGACGGCGATCTCCTGCTCAAGGTAGGCGATCTGCCCGGCCGGGTCGTCGGACCCTCGTCCCGGGCGGATGCCGCGGTTCATGTCGTCGTCGTGGGCTGCCACGGTCCTCACCTCCTCCAAGGGGAGCTGGACGCTTCCAGACCCTACCTGGGTGGGTGTCGATTGAAACCCCTAGATCACCAAGACTGTCAAGGTGTGTCGTCGGTCACCCGTTGCGCTCTCCCTCGCACGGAGGGGATACCCACTCAACGTGATGCGGAAGCGACTTGTTCCGGGCATCGCATGGTCAAAACCCTTCGGGAGTGGCCGGAGTTGTCCGGTCCGGGCTGGTGGGCCCGGGAGGTGGGCAGCCCGCGGTACGCTCTCGCGGTCATCACGCTGAGCGACGGTCCGGATGACAGGTGTGACGGCCGGTCCGGCTTGAAGTGGTGGGTGCCGTGGCCGATGTCATGTCTGTCCTGGTCGGGCGCTGTTACCCGAGGGGGCGGGAGTGGAAACCCGGTGCCGGTGGAACGTGGCCGGAATGCCGGCGGAGGTAGGGTCGGGGGTGTTCAACAGCCGCTGGTGCGGACCCGGCTGACCCTTGGGGTGCCGGTTCCGCCCGGCATACCGACGGCAGGAGAGGTGACCGTGCAGCAGGAGGCCCTGGGCGGGGAGGCGCTGGAGGTCTGGATCGACCAGGATCTGTGTACCGGTGACGGGATCTGCGCCCAGTACGCGCCTGAGGTGTTCGAGCTGGACATCGACGGGCTGGCCTATGTGAAGGGTGCGGACGCGGAGCTGTTGCAGGCGGTGGGTGCGGTGGCGCCGGTGCCGTTGCCGCTGCTGGCGGATGTGGTGGACTCGGCTCGGGAGTGTCCCGGTGAGTGCATTCATGTGCGCCGGGTTTCGGACAGGGTCGAGGTGTACGGGCCCGACGCGGAGTGAGGCCGGGCCCGGACGTGTGTCAGACGCTGTGGGCGTCTGTGGGGGTGGAGCGGATGAACGCGGTGCCGTTCCAGTGCCACTTGGTGGGCGTCTTGAGGTCGGGGCAGCAGTTGGGGACGGCGTCGGAGGAGTAGCCGAGCAGGGTGGCGGCGACGGTGCCCGCGCGTATGGAGAAGTCGGTGACGGTGAGCCGGTCCTTGGGGTCGACGAGGGTGGCCACGATGCGTGGTTGGTCGCTGTCCGCGGAGCGGGTGAGGACGTAGGCCCCGTCGGGGGGTGTGCCCATGGCGGAGTCGCAGTGGACCACCGCGACCGTTTCGGGTCTGCCGTCGCCGTCGAGGTCTCCGGTGGCTTTTTTGGCGACCACGGCTTTCACGGGTCCGCATTGCAGGGGGAAGTCGACGCCGGTGGTGCTGGGCGCTGCGACGGCGGCGGGGGCGGACTTGCCGCGGGTGTCGGTGTGGGTTTGGGCGGCGGTGGCCGATCCGGGTTGTACGACGGAGGAGAGGGCTACGACGCCGGCGACGGCCGTGGCGGTGGCGACCCAGTGGATGGGCCGGGTCTGGCTGTGAGCGAGCTCCGGAACGGCGGATTGCTGCACTAGGAGTGTCTCCTGTGAGGGCTGTGCCGGTGGGGTGGCCAGCATGGTGCCACACGTCACAGTGCGGGGGAACGGCGGGGTCGGGGATTCCCGCAGGCGGCGGCGCGCGCTTGTGGTGGGCGCGCGCGCCGTGCGGGTGCCGTGCGGTGGGGCCCCTGGTGGCCTGTCAACGAGTGGGCGCCGTGCCGGAGTTCCCGTCGGTGTGCGGGAACTGCGGCACGGCGCCCTTGCGTTGGCTGTGTGCGGGGTGGGTCAGCGGCCGGGGCCGCCGTCGGCGTTGGGTCCGGCGTAGTCCTCGCCGTAGGCGCCCTTGGCGGGGCGGCGGCGGCGCATGGGCGGCTCGACGCCGTCGGCGAGGCGGCGGGCGGTGAGCAGGAAGCCGGTGTGGCCGATCATGCGGTGGTCGGGGCGGACGGCGAGGCCTTCGATGTGCCAGTTGCGGATCATGGTTTCCCAGGCGGTCGGCTCGTTGAAGCAGCCGATCTCCCGGATGGACTCCACGGTCCGGGCGAGCTGGGTGGTGGTGGCCACGTAGCAGCAGAGGATGCCGCCGGGGACGAGTGCCTTGGAGACGGCCTCGAGGCATTCCCAGGGGGCGAGCATGTCGAGGATGACGCGGTCGACGTCGGTGTCGGAGAGGTTGTCCTGGAGGTCGCCGACGGTGAGCTGCCAGGCGGGGTGGGGGCCGCCGAAGTAGCGTTCCACGTTCTGCTTGGCGATCTCGGCGAAGTCCTCGCGGCGCTCGTAGGAGTGCAGCATGCCCTGGTCGCCGATGGCGCGCAGCAGGAAGCTGCTGAGCGAGCCGGAGCCGACGCCGGCCTCGACGACGCGTGCGCCGGGGAAGATGTCGGCGAAGGCGAGGATCTGCCCCGCGTCCTTGGGGTAGACGACGGCTGCCCCGCGGGGCATGGACAGGACGTAGTCGGGGAGCAGGGGGCGCAGCGCGAGGTAGGCGACGTTGCCGGTGGTGCGGACAACGCTGCCCTCGGGAGCGCCGATCAGTTCGTCGTGCGGGAAGGAACCCTTGTGGGTGTGGAAGTTCTTCCCGGCTTCGAGCGTGAACGTGTAGTGGCGGCCCTTGGGGTCGGTCAGCTGTACCTGGTCCCCGACCTTGAAGGGCCCGCGCCTGCGGGCGGCACCGGTCGGTTCGGACATGTGACCAGCGTACCGGTTCCCGTCCGGGGGTTTGGCCGCCGGAGGGGGTGGGGCTGGGCGGGCCGACGTGCGGCGGCGGCCGCACGTCGATGCGGCGCCGCGCCCGCTTTCGGGGCGCGGCGGCGCAGGGCGTCATGAGGCGGGGCGTGCCATCGCCTTGACGAAGGCTCGTTCCACGTCGGCCGCGGACAGGACGCCGTAGATCTCGCCGGTCTCCTCGACCACCAGGTACTCCGTGGCCGGGGTGGCGCGCAGGACGTCCAGGAGTTCTTCTCCGGCAAGCTCGGCGGAGACGCGCATGCCGTCGGTGAGCTCCTGGGCGAGGCCGCTGACGGCGACCCAGGGGCGGCGGTGTTCGGGTACGCCGACGATGGCGGACTCGCGGACGAGGGAGATGGGGTTGCCGTGAGCGTCGACGACGACCAGGGCGCGGGCGCCGGCGGCGTTGGCGCGGCGCAGCGCTTCCGACAACGGGGTGTTGGTCTCGACGGGTACGGCGCGGCGGGTGAGGGTGCGGGCGCGCAGTTCGGGGAGGTGTTCGCGCAGGCGGGCCATGCGCAGGCTGTTGCCGGCGCCGGTCCAGATGATGGCGGCGAGGATGGCGGCGAGCAGGGCGTCGGTGACGGTGTCCATGCCGCCGGTGTCCTCGCCGCTGCCGCCGAGGGCGCCGGAGTGGTTGAGCAGCGGCAGGCCGATCAGGACGGCGACGGCGAGGGCGCGGCCGACCCAGGCGGCGGCGACGGTGCCGCTCATGGGTTTGCCGGTGATGGCCCAGACGACGGCGCGGAGCATGCGGCCGCCGTCGAGGGGCAGGCCGGGAAGGAGGTTGAAGATCGCCACGATGAGGTTGGAGATCATCAGGCCGGCCAGCAGGACGCCGGGTACGGTGCCGGGTTCGACGGGCTTCATGGCGAGGTAGAACAGGCCGGCCAGGACGAGCGAGAGCAGGGGTCCGACGAAGGCCAGGACGAACTCGCGGCCCGGGGTCTCGGCTTCCTTCTCGATCTCGGAGACGCCGCCGAAGAACTGCAGCTGGATGCGGCGGACCGGGAGCTTGAAGCGGATCGCGGCGACGGTGTGGGCGAGCTCGTGGACCAGTACGGAGGCGTAGAAGGCGACGGCGAAGAACAGGGAGACCAGGTAGCGGGCGGCGCCCAGCTCGGGCAGTACGCGGTCGAGCTGGCCGCCGAAGACCCAGGTGATGAGCGCGGCGACGAGGAACCAGCTCGGTGCGACGTACACCGGCACGCCGAAGGGGCGGCCCATGAGGATGCCGCCACCGGGCTCTTTGGGCCGCGGCTGGGGTGGCTCGCCCTTGGCGATTCCGGAGTGGGCGAGGGTGCGGTGCTGCTCGTCCGGCGCGGTGCCGGGGCCGGGGGCGTTTCCGGGTACGTCGGAGGGGTCGGGGGTGTCGGGCGGGACGGTCGCTTCACGGGACGGGGTCTTCGAGCCGCCGGTGTCGCCGGTCGTGACGCCGGTGCCGGTGGCCTGCGAGTCACGGGTGCCCCCGTCGGCGCCCGTGCCCTCACCGGTGCCGGTCGTACGGGGGCTGCCCTCGGTGCCGGCCGAGTTCGCACTGCCGGTGCCGGGGCTGCTGGTGCCGGTCTCGCCGATGTCAGCCCTCGCGTTGCCGGTGTCGGCCGGGTCGCCGTCGGTCCTGTCGGTGTCCGAGCCGCGCTCGGTGGCGGCCGTACCCGCGGGAGGCACGGTGGGGCCCGAGCCGCGGGCGGCGCCGGTGTCGTCCGTGCGCGCGGGCGCGGTGGCGTCCGGGCCGTGGTCGACGCCGTCCGTGCTCTGCGGGGGCACGGAGCTGCCCGTGCCCTCTGGAGGGGCGGTGGCGTCCGGGCCGGCGGCGGTGCGGTCCGTGCTCTCCGGGTTCGCGGTAGTGTCCGCGTCGGCCTGGGCGGGGCGTGGGGCGGCCGGGCGGTCGGCGGCGTGCCCCTTGTTGTCGGACTCGGCCCGGATGTGGTCCGCGGTGGGCGTCGCGGGTTCGGGCTCCGGGCCCGCATGGCCGGTGCGGTCGGTCGTCGGGGCCGTTGGACCTGCGGGGTGCTCGGCCGGCTTGTCTTTGCCGGACCGCGGCTGCCCGCTCCCGCCGCTCACGTCCACGGTGTCCCCTCGTTCGAAGCGTCTTCCGCACCTGCCGGACGGAAGGGTCTGTGGTCGATGGTATGCGGCCTTGGTGACGCGTTTCGCCCCGGCACCCCTTGTGTTTGCCGCGCGGTCGCGGGGCCGGAGGCGGGCGGCGGCTGGGTCACTGTCAGTGGTGGGCCGTAAGGTCTGTGGACATGGACAGCAGCATCGAGGACGCCGGAGCCCTGTCGGGCGGCGCCGAGCAGACGGATCCGGCCGAGGCGCCGCGACCGACGCCCGTGGCGGCGTCGGTGCCGGCGCCCTCGACCGCTGTGGAGGCCTCCGGGCCGGACTCCGCCGTGCCGGCGCCGCCGGAGACCGGTGCCGAGCGCGTGGCCATACCGCCCACCTCGCTGTCCCCGTCCCGGGCGGGCGACTTCATGCAGTGCCCGCTGCTGTACCGGTTCCGGGTGATCGACCGGCTGCCGGAGAAGCCGAGCGAGGCGGCGACCCGGGGCACGCTGGTGCACGCGGTGCTGGAGCGGCTCTTCGACGCGCCCGCGGCGGAGCGGACCGCGCCCAGGGCCAAGGCGTTGGTCCCGGGCCAGTGGGACCGGTTGCGGGAGAGCAGGCCGGAGCTGACGGAGCTGTTCGCGGACGACCCGGGCGGGGAGCGGCTGGCCGGGTGGCTTCAGGAGGCGGAGCGGCTGGTCGAGCGCTGGTTCACGCTGGAGGATCCGACGCGGTTGGAGCCGGCCGAGCGGGAGCTGTTCGTGGAGGCCGAGCTGGAGTCGGGGCTGCGGCTGCGCGGGATCATCGACCGGGTGGATGTGGCGCCGACCGGTGAGGTGCGGATCGTCGACTACAAGACGGGGAAGGCGCCGCGGCCGGAGTACTCCGAGGGCGCGCTGTTCCAGATGAAGTTCTACGCCCTGGTGGTGTGGCGGCTGAAGGGGGTCGTGCCGCGGCGGCTGCAGCTGGTGTACCTGGGCAGCGGGGATGTGCTGACGTACGACCCGGTCCTGGCCGATCTGGAGCGGGTGGAGCGCAAGCTGCACGCGCTGTGGGACGCCATCAGGCAGGCCACGGAGACCGGGGAGTGGCGGCCGCGCCCGACCAAGCTGTGCGGTTGGTGCGACCACCAGGCGCACTGCCCGGAGTTCGGCGGCACTCCCCCGCCGTATCCGTTGCCGGTGAGGGCGCGCGAGTCGGGGAGCGTGTCGCAGGGCAGAATGGGCCCGGACTAGCGAAGGAGTGTCAGGTGGCCATCCGTGTCCTACTGGTCGACGACCAGCCCCTGCTGCGTACGGGTTTCCGGATGATCCTGGAGGCCGAGCAGGACATCGCGGTCGTGGGCGAGGCCGGTGACGGTCTGCAGGCCCTCGATCAGGTGCGGGCCCTGCAGCCGGACGTGGTGCTGATGGACATCCGTATGCCTCGGATGGACGGGGTGGAGGCGACCCGGCAGATCACCGGGCCCGACCGGTCCGGTCCGGCGAAGGTACTGGTGCTGACCACGTTCGATCTGGACGAGTACGTGGTGGAGGCGCTGCGCGCCGGTGCGAGCGGTTTTCTGCTGAAGGACGCGCCCGCGAACGAGCTGGTGCAGGCGATCCGTGTGGTGGCGGCGGGTGAGGCGATGCTGGCGCCGAGCATCACGCGCCGGCTGCTGGACAAGTACGCCACACATCTGCCCTCCGGTGAGGAGCCCGTGCCGGACACGCTGAACACCCTCACCGACCGTGAGGTGGAGGTGCTGAAGCTGGTGGCGCGCGGTCTGTCGAACGCGGAGATCGCCGCCGACCTGTTCGTCAGCGAGACCACCGTGAAGACGCATGTGGGGCATGTGCTGACCAAACTGGGCCTGAGGGACCGGGTGCAGGCGGCGGTGTACGCGTACGAGAGCGGTCTGGTGCGCCCCGGCGCGCAGTGAGCGCGCACACGTCCGGTACGACGGCGAAGGGCGCCCCTCCCGTGTGGAGACGGGCGCCCTCGGTGTCAACGGGCGTCAGCTCTTGCTGAGTTCCCAGAACCGGAACACCGTGGAGGCGTCCAGGCAGTACTCCAGGCCGTAGACGCCGTCGCGGGCGACCGCGTACTGCTTGGCCTGCCACACGGGCAGGACGGGCAGTTCGGTGGCGACGATGTTCTGCAGCCGGCCGAAGTCCTTGTCGGTGGCGGCCCGGTCGCTCTGCGCGGCGGTGTCGGGGATGAGGGTGCCGTTGATGGTGCGGTTGCTGTAGTTGTTGTCCAGCACGTTGCCCTTGCCGAAGAAGGGTGCGGTGAAGTTGTCGGCGTCGGGGTAGTCCGGGATCCAGCCCTTGACGTAGACGCCGTACTTGCCGGCCGCGATGTTCTTCTCGTACTGGTCGAAGGCGACCGACTTGACGTCGGCCCGGAACAGTCCGCTGGCGTTGAGCTGCCCGGCGATGGCCTTCAGTTCCTCGTCGGTGGCGGGGCCGTAGCGCGACGGCGTGGACCACAGGGTGAGCTCGACCTTGCGGTTGATGCCGGCGGCGCGCAGTGCGGCGGCGGCCTTGGCCTGGGAGGGGCGGGCGCCGTAGGTGTCGAAGAAGGCCGTGTTGTGGCCGACGATGCCCGCCGGGATGATCGAGTACAGCGGGGTGGCGGTGCCCTGGTAGACGTTCTTGATGAGGGCGTCGCGGTCGACGAGGTAGGCCATGGCCTTGCGGACACCGAGGTTTCCGGCGACGGGGTCCTTCATGTTGAAGACCAGGTGCTGGACTTCGGCGCTGCTGCCCTCGATGACGTCGACGCCCTTGCCCTCCTGCTGGTCGAGACCGGCGATGTCGGAGGCGGACAGGCCTCGGTAGGCGATGTCGACGTTGCCGTCGAGGAGGGCCTTCTTCAGGGCTGCGCGGTCGCCGTGGAAGAACTTCATGGTGACGCCGGAGTTCTTGACCTTGGCGGTGCCCTTGTAGTTGCCGTTGACGGAGAAGACCGCCTGGTCCTTGTCGAAGGAGTCCAGCTTGTAGGGGCCGGAGCCGATGGCCTTGTGGTCGGTGCGCAGGCCGTTCGCGTCGTACTGGCGGTGGTCGACGATGGAGCCGGCGCCGGAGGCGATCTTGCTGGGGAAGGTGGCGTCGGAGGTCTTCAGGTGGAAGACGACCGTCCTGGCGTCCGGGGTGTCGATGCTGCCGAGCATCGGGAACATGACCGCGGGCCCCGCGGGGTCGTTGATCTTCAGCATGCGGTCGAAGGAGAACTCGACGTCCTTCGAGGTGAGGGCGTCACCGTTGCTGAACTTCAGGCCGTCCTTGAGGGTGCACTGGTAGACCGTGGCGCGGGAGTCGGTGAAGGAGCATTCCTTCGCCAGTTCCGGCTGGGGTTCGGTCTGGCCCTTGGGGAAGCTGAGCAGCGACTGGAAGACGTTGTCGAACAACAGCCAGGAGCCGGGGTCGTAGCCGGAGGCCGGGTCCGTGGCGAGGACGTCGTCGGACATCCCCATCACCACGGAGGAGCCGGTGCCCCCGGAATCACCGCTCTCCGAGCCGCAGCCGGTCAACAGGCCGGAGGCCAGCCCCGCCACGATCGGCAGGACTGGCCACTGGTTGCGCATGTTCACTTGAAATGTGCCTTGTCGTCGGTTCGTCACCCGGGTCCGCCGTCCTGGTCCCGGGCTGTCCGGGGCAGCCGTCCCTGGCCCCCGGACGAGAGAGCCGTCAGCCGCTCACACCGCGGCCGAGCTCCCACAGCTGGAGCGTAGACGAGGAGTTGAGGGCGTAGGCAACGCCCGTGATGTCGTCCCGTGCGGCGACGTACTGCTTGCCCTGCCACAGCGGCAGGACCGGGACGTCCTCGGCGACGATGTCCTGGATCGCCGTCAGGCTCTTGCCGGCGTTGAGCCGGTCGGCCTCGCGGCGGGACTCCGGGATCAGGGTGCGCTGGATGGTGCTGTTGGAGTACGGCGAGCCGAGGAAGTTGTCCTTGTCGAGGAAGGGCGCGAGGAAGTTGTCGGCGTCCGGGAAGTCGGGGAACCAGCCCATGCCGTAGACGTCGTACTGGCCCTTCTGCTCGGCGGGCCGGAAGACGTCCCAGGGGTGGCCCTGGATGGACGCGTCGAACAGCCCGCTGTCGTTGAGCTGCTTCTGCAGGACCTCGAACTCCTTCTTCGTGGCGGAGCCGTAGTGGTCGGTGGTGTAGTGCAGGGTCAGCTTGACCGGGGTGGTGATGCCGGCCTTGGTCAGCAGGTCCTTGGCCTTGGCGACGCTGGGGTTGCCGTACTTGTTGAAGAACGAGTTGGAGTGGCCGGTGACGGTGGCGGGGACGAGCGAGTACAGCGCCTCGGCCTGGGTGCCGTAGACCTTGGAGACGACTTCCGCGCGGTCGATGAGCTGGGCCATGGCCTGGCGTACGGCCTTGGACTTCACGCTGGGCGCGTTGGTGTCGAAGGCGAGGTAGCGGATCTCCAGACCCGGCATGTCGACGAGGTCGACCTTGTCGTCGCCGCCGGCGTCCAGCTTCTGGATCTGCGCGGGCGACATGGTGCGGGTCATGACGTCGATGTCACCCTTGTCGATGGCGGCGCCCATGGCGTCGGCGTCGGCGAAGGAGCGCAGCTCGACCTTGTCGTTGTTCACCTTGAAGTAGCCCTTGTAGTTGGGGTTCTTGGTGAAGGTGGCGGCGGACATCGCGTTGCCGCTGACGTCGGCCTGCAAGGTGTAGGGACCCGAGCCGTCGATCTCGAAGCCGTCGCGCAGCTTGTCCTTCTGGTAGTCCTTCGGGTTGATGATGCCCGCGACCGGGGTGGACAGCTTGTACGGGAAGGTGGCGTCGGCGGTCTTGAGGTGGAAGATGACCTCGCGGTCGCCCTGCGTCTCGATGGTGTCGATGGTGTTCAGCAGGGAGGCGACACCGCTGCTGGACTTGATGCGCAGGGCGCGCTCGATGGAGTACTTGACGTCCTGGGCGGTCACCGGGTCGCCGCTGGCGAACTTCAGGCCGTCGCGGAGCTTGCAGGCGTAGCGCTCGCTGCCGCTGTCGGTGAAGGAGCAGCTGTCGGCGGCGTCCGGGACGGGTTCGCCCTCGCCCTTGGGCTGGGCCATCAGGGTCTGCACGGTCTGGCGCAGGATGTTCCAGGTGCCGACGTCGTAGGCGTAGGCGGGGTCGAGGGGCGCCGGGGCGTCGCTGGTGGTGGTGAACCGGTCCGTGGTGCCGACGACGATGGCGTCACCGCTCTTGCTCCCGCTGCCGGATCCGCCACACGCGGCGAGAACCGGGGTGAGCAGGCCGGCCACCGCCGGCAGCACCAAAGTCTTGCGGTTCATGCGGGAGTTTCTCCAGAGCTGTTCGGGTCCGTGTATCCGACATGCATGGGTGGTGCGGCAGATCACGGGGGGTTGCGGCGATGTTCTCGCGATGAGATTAGTCCGCGCCCGCAGGAGGGTTCACGGCCCCGCGAGTTGACCCCCCATCACGCAGCGAAACCAGGTGCGGACACACCGAAAACCCGACAGCGGCAGGATTAGTGCAGCATCCCATCAATCGGGACACAAAGACCCGTCGTTCCGGGCCGAACGGGGCCCTTCTGCACACTTGACCCTGGTTGTCGAGGGCCTTCGGGGTGGGGAACGTCACACTCCCAACTGTGCGGGGAGTCAGTGGAATTCGGCCCGGCGGCTGGCCATGAATTCCACTTGGGTGTACTTCCTCGGAAATTTGTCCAGCCCGGCCAATGGACTTTTACGCTGGGTGAACGGCTAGAGCATTTCCGTCATCAGGCCGCGCAGAAATGCCAGGTCGACCTGTTCCAGAGAGGTCACCACGGTGCGTCCGGCGGCAGGGCTGATGGGGGCGACGGAGGGTACGGCGACGACGCGGCAGCCGGCGGCCTCGGCGGCGGCGACACCGGTCGCGGTGTCCTCCACCACCGCGCATCTGTCCGGCCGGGCCCCGAGTCCCGCCGCGGCGAGCAGGTAGGGGTCGGGGAAGGGCTTGGTGCGTGAGACCTCGTCGCCTGCGATGGACAGGTCGAAGTGGTGGGCGCCCAGGATGCTCAGCACGCGGTCGATGATGCGCCGGTGGGAGGCCGAGACCAGGGCCGTCGGGATGCCGTGCTCGTGGAGTTCGGCGAGCAGGCCGGCGGCGCCCGGCATCAGCGGCAGGGCACGGTCGATGCGGTCCTCGAAGCCCTCGTTGAGCAGCACGGTGAGTTCGGCGAGGGTGATGTCGGCGCCGGTGGCCTCGATGAGGAAGCCGGCGCTGCGCGTCATGGGTCCGCCGACCACGACGTGCCGCCAGGACTCGTCCAGGGTGTGGCCGAGGGCGGCGAAGACCTCCACCTCGACGTCCCACCAGAATCCCTCGGTGTCCACCAGGGTGCCGTCCATGTCGAGGAGCACCGCCTGCAGGGCGGAGCCTTCGGCCGTAAGGGTTCCGAGCGCGGGGACCGTGCTGGTCATCCGGGCGCACCTCCTCGAGGGACGATCAGGCCGGTTCCCGGACAGGGAACCGGCCTGGTGGACCGACCAGTGTACGTCTCCGGCGACGGAAACGCCTCGTTTATCACTCGCGGCCGGGGGTATCCCTTGGATCACCCCCGGCGCAGGCCAGAGGGCCGTGGGTGTGCGGCGAAGCCGGCAAGGGCGAAACCGCCGGAGGGCTCAGCGGGCGTTGAAGTACTTCGCCTCCGGATGATGGATCACGATCGCGTCCGTGGACTGCTCGGGGTGCAGCTGGAACTCCTCGGACAGGTGGACGCCGATCCGCTCCGGCCGGAGCAGGTCCGCGATCTTGGCGCGGTCCTCCAGGTCGGGGCAGGCGCCGTAGCCGAGGGAGAAGCGGGCGCCCCGGTACTTCAGGGCGAACATGTCCTCGATGTCGGCCGGGTCCTCACCGGCGAAGCCGAGTTCCGCGCGGACGCGTGCGTGCCAGTACTCGGCGAGCGCCTCCGCCAACTGGACGGACAGGCCGTGCAGTTCGAGGTAGTCCCGGTAGGAGTTGGCCTCGAAGAGCTTCGCGGTCTCCTCGCCGATGCGCGAGCCGACGGTGACGACCTGGAGGCCTACGACGTCGGTTTCGCCGGACTCCTCCGGGCGGAAGAAGTCGGCCAGGCACAGCCGGCGGCCGCGGCGCTGGCGCGGGAAGGTGAACCGCGTGCGCTCGTTGCCCCGCTCGTCCAGGATGATCAGGTCGTCGTCCTTGGACACGCAGGGGAAGTAGCCGTAGACGACGGCCGCTTCCAGCAGGTTCTCCGTCTGCAGCCGGTCCAGCAGACCGCGCAGCCGCGGGCGGCCCTCGCTCTCCACCAGTTCCTCGTACGACGGCCCCTCGCCGGTGCGGGCCTGCTTCAGGCCCCACTGGCCCTTGAACAGCGCGCCCTCGTCGAGCCAGCTCGCGTACTCCTTGAGCTGGATGCCCTTGACGATCCGGGTGTCCCAGAACGGCGGGGTCGGCACCGGGTTGTCGGTGGCGACGTCGGAGCGGACGTGCCCCTCCTCGGGGCGTTCCTCGACCTCGACGGCGGTGGCCCGCACCCGGCGCTGGCGCAGCTCGGGCAGCTTGGCGCCCGGCACGCCGCGCTTGACGCCGATGAGGGCGTCCATCAGGCCCAGGCCCTCGAAGGCGTCGCGGGCGTAGCGGACCTCGCCGTCATAGATCTCGTGCAGGTCCTGCTCGACATAGGCACGGGTGAGGGCCGCGCCGCCGAGGATGACCGGGAAGCGGGCGCTCAGGCCGCGCTGGTTCAGCTCCTCCAGGTTCTCCTTCATGATCACCGTGGACTTCACCAGCAGCCCCGACATACCGATCACATCGGCCCGGTGCTCCTCGGCCGCCTCCAGGATCGCGGAGACCGGCTGCTTGATGCCCAGGTTGACGACGTTGTAGCCGTTGTTCGACAGGATGATGTCGACCAGGTTCTTGCCGATGTCGTGCACGTCCCCGCGCACGGTCGCCAGCACGATCGTGCCCTTGCCCTCGGCGTCCGACTTCTCCATGTGCGGCTCGAGATGGGCGACGGCCGCCTTCATCACCTCGGCGGACTGCAGCACGAACGGCAGCTGCATCTGGCCGGAGCCGAACAGTTCGCCGACGACCTTCATGCCGTCCAGCAGGGTCTCGTTGACGATGTCCAGCGCCGGGCGGTCCTTCAGGGCCTCGTCGAGGTCGGCCTCCAGGCCGTTGCGCTCGCCGTCGATGATCCGCCGCTTGAGGCGCTCCTCCAGCGGGAGGGCCGCCAGTTCCTCGGCCTTGCCCGCCTTCAGCGACTTCGCCGTGGCACCCTCGAAGAGCTGCATCAGCTTCTGCAGCGGGTCGTAGCCCTCGGCCCGCCGGTCGTGGATGAGGTCCAGGGCCGTGCCGACCTCTTCCTCGCTGAACCGGGCGATCGGCAGGATCTTGGAGGCGTGCACGATCGCCGAGTCCAGGCCCGCCTTCACGCACTCGTCCAGGAACACGCTGTTGAGCAGGATGCGGGCGGCCGGGTTCAGGCCGAAGGAGATGTTGGACAGGCCGAGGGTGGTCTGCACATCCGGATGGCGGCGCTTCAGCTCGCGGATCGCCTCGATGGTGGCGATGCCGTCCTTCCGGGACTCCTCCTGACCGGTGCAGATGGTGAAGGTCAGGGTGTCGATGAGGATGTCCTCCTCGCGGATGCCCCAGTTCCCGGTCAGGTCGGCGATCAGCCGTTCGGCAATCTCGACCTTCTTCTCGGGGGTGCGGGCCTGGCCCTCCTCGTCGATGGTGAGGGCGATCAGAGCGGCGCCGTGCTCCTGGGCCAGTCGGGTGACCCTGGCGAAGCGGGAGTCGGGGCCGTCACCGTCCTCGTAGTTCACCGAGTTGATCACCGCGCGGCCGCCGAGCTTCTCCAGCCCCGCCTGGATGACCTCGACCTCGGTGGAGTCCAGCACGATCGGCAGCGTGGAGGCCGTCGCGAACCGGCCCGCCAGCTCCTCCATGTCCGCCACACCGTCGCGCCCGACGTAGTCCACGCACAGGTCCAGCATGTGCGCGCCCTCGCGGATCTGCTCCCGGGCCATCTCCACACAGTCGTCCCAGCGGCCCTCCAGCATGGCCTCACGGAACTTCTTCGAGCCGTTGGCGTTGGTCCGCTCGCCGATGGCCAGGTAGGAGATGTCCTGGCGGAACGGCACCGTCTGGTACAAGGAGGCGGCCCCGGGCTCGGGGCGCGGATCGCGCTCGGTCGGGGTCAGGTCCCGGACGCGCTCGACGACCTGGCGCAGGTGCTCCGGCGTCGTACCGCAGCAGCCGCCGACGAGGGAGAGGCCGTACTCGCGGACGAAGGTCTCCTGGGCGTCGGCGAGCTCGGGTGCGGTCAGCGGGTAGTGGGCGCCGTCCTTGCCGAGGACGGGCAGGCCCGCGTTGGGCATACAGGACAGCGGGACGCGGGCGTTGCGGGCGAGGTAGCGCAGGTGCTCGCTCATCTCGGCCGGGCCGGTGGCGCAGTTCAGGCCGATCATGTCGATGCCGAGCGGCTCCAGCGCGGTGAGCGCGGCGCCGATCTCGGAGCCCAGCAGCATGGTGCCGGTGGTCTCGACGGTCACCGACACGATGACCGGCAGGTCCAGGCCGAGGGCCTGAAGGCCCCGGCGGGCGCCGAGGACGGCGGCCTTGGTCTGCAGCAGGTCCTGGGTGGTCTCCACGAGCAGCGCGTCGGCGCCGCCGGTGACCAGGCCTTCCGCGTTGCGCTGGTAGGCGTCGCGCAGGGTGGTGTAGGGGGCGTGGCCCAGGGTGGGCAGCTTGGTGCCGGGGCCGATGGAGCCCAGCACCCAGCGGGGGCGGCCGTCCCGGGCGGTGAACTCGTCGGCGACCTCGCGGGCCACTCGGGCACCGGCCTCGGACAGCTCGTACACGCGCTCGGAGATGTCGTACTCGCCGAGGGCGGAGTGGTTGGCCCCGAAGGTGTTGGTCTCGACGCAGTCGACGCCCACGGCGAAGTACGCCTCGTGGACGGAGCGGACGATGTCGGGGCGGGTGAGGTTGAGGATCTCGTTGCAGCCCTCGAGCTGCTGGAAGTCCTCGAGTGAGGGTTCCTGGGCCTGGAGCATGGTGCCCATGGCTCCGTCGGCGACCACCACGCGTGTGGCGAGCGCCTCTCGGAGCGCGGACGCACGGGTCCGGCTGTCGGCGGAAGGGGACGGTGGCAACGAGGCCATGGAGGGGCTCCCTAGATGCGACGGCTGTCGGCTATGCGGTATCCCCGGCAGGCGAGGAGGCCGCACGGCGCCAGACTAACCGGGAGTCGGCTTGGATGGGCACCGGCGTCCACGAGGCGGACGCCGGGTGGCGGGTACCCCACAGTGGGGCCACGTGTGATGTAACAAGTGCCGTCGGACCATTGGCGGGAGATCGGCATGGACCGGTAGTGTTCGACATTGCCGAACGGTGTTGTCGAGCACCGCCGGCGGCAGTCGAGGAAGACGGAGGCAGGACGGCGATGGCACGGAACATCCAGTCGCTCGAACGGGCGGCCGCGATGCTGCGGTTGCTCGCGGGCGGCGAGCGGCGGCTCGGCCTGTCGGACATCGCCTCGTCACTCGGCCTCGCCAAGGGCACGGCCCACGGCATTCTGCGCACCCTCCAGCAGGAGGGCTTCGTGGAGCAGGACGACGCCTCCGGGCGCTACCAGCTGGGCGCGGAGCTGCTGCGCCTGGGCACCACGTACCTGGACGTGCACGAGTTGCGGGCCAGGGCCCTGGTATGGACCGACGACCTGGCCCGTTCCAGCGGGGAGAGCGTGTATCTGGGGGTCCTGCACCAGCAGGGCGTGCTGATCGTGCACCACGTCTTCCGGCCGGACGACAGCCGGCAGGTGCTGGAGATCGGCGCCATGCAGCCGCTGCACTCCACGGCGCTCGGCAAGGTGCTGTCGGCCTACGACCCGGTGGCGCACAGCGAGGCGCTGGAGGCCGACCGGAAGCCCTTCACGGACCGCACGGTGTGCGACATGGAGGACTTCGAGCACCTTCTCGACATCACACGCGCGCGTGGATACGCGGCGGACGTCGAGGAGACCTGGGAGGGCGTGGCGTCGGTCGCCGCGCCCATCCACGACCGGCGCCGTATGCCCGTGGGCGCGGTCGGCATCACCGGAGCCGTGGAACGGCTGTGCCGGGACGGGCAGCTGCTTCCCGAGCTGATCGCGGCGGTGCGCGACTGCGCCCGCGCGGTGTCCAGGGACCTGGGCGCGGGACGGTTCTGAGCGCTCGGCGCTCCCTCGACGGCACACCTGGGCCCCCCAGGGACGACCGGAACGCCGGGCGGCGTTCCGGTTCTCGCCCTACCCTGAAACCGACATATGGGGCCAATGCCCACGTCAGCGCGCGAAGAGTGATATCCGGCGGCGATCAATAACGATCCTGTTTTCGATAACAGAACTCTTGACGCATGCGTAACGCCGAAGCAAGACTCCCGTCCATCGGTCGGCATTGTCGAACACCTACCGGCAATACGCGCTAGAGTGTGACAACGCCAAGGACCGGCAATCGCTCTCACCCCCGAGGGCGGCAGAACCACCGGAGGGACCCGGGGTTCGGCTATCCCTGGACGAAGGACAAAGGAGTCGCGGGTGTCCAGCTCCGACATCTTCATCGGCGAGACCATCGGTACCGCCATACTCATCCTGCTCGGCGGCGGCGTCTGCGCGGCCGTCACGCTGAAGGCCTCCAAGGCCCGTAACGCCGGTTGGCTCGCCATCGCCTTCGGGTGGGGCTTCGCCGTCATGACGGCCGTGTACATCTCCGGACCGCTGTCCGGCGCCCACCTCAACCCCGCCGTCACGGTGGCTCTCGCCATCAAGAACAGCGACTGGAGCAACGTCCCGGTCTACTTCGCCGGCCAGCTGCTCGGCGCGATGATCGGCGCGACGCTGGTGTGGGTCGCCTACTACGGCCAGTTCCACGCCCACCTGACCGACAAGGAGATCGTCGGCGGTCCCGGCGCGCAGGCCACCGCGGCCAAGGCGGTCGAGGCCCAGGAGAAGGGCGCGGGCCCGGTCCTCGGCATCTTCTCCACCGGTCCGGAGATCCGCAACGCGGCGCAGAACCTCGCCACGGAGATCATCGGCACGGTCGTGCTGATCCTCGCGGTCCTCACGCAGGGCCTGAACGACAAGGGCAACGGCCTCGGCATCCTCGGCGGTCTGATCACCGCGTTCGTGGTGGTGTCGATCGGTCTGTCCCTCGGCGGTCCGACGGGCTACGCGATCAACCCGGCCCGTGACCTGGGGCCGCGCATCGTGCACGCCCTGCTGCCGCTGCCCAACAAGGGCGGTTCCGACTGGGCCTACGCCTGGGTCCCGGTCGTCGGTCCGCTGATCGGCGGCGCCATCGCCGCGGGCATTTACAACGTCGCCTTCGCCTAGACAACGCCTCGAAGCACGCGCCGTACGGACAGCCCCCTTACCACGGATCCTTTCAGGAGCACACAGTGACCGACGCCCACACCGCAGGCCCGTTCATCGCCGCGATCGACCAGGGCACGACCTCCAGCCGCTGCATCGTCTTCGACCGGGACGGCCGTATCGTCTCCGTCGACCAGAAGGAGCACGAGCAGATCTTCCCCAAGCCGGGCTGGGTCGAGCACAACGCCAACGAGATCTGGACCAACGTCCAGGAAGTTGTCGCCGGGGCCATCGCCAAGGCCGGCATCACCCGTGACGACATCAAGGCCATCGGCATCACCAACCAGCGCGAGACCACCGTGCTGTGGGACAAGAACACCGGTGAGCCCGTCCACAACGCCCTCGTCTGGCAGGACACCCGCACCGACAGCCTCTGCAAGGAGCTGGGCCGCAACGTCGGCCAGGACCGCTTCCGCCGCGAGACCGGCCTGCCGCTGGCCTCGTACTTCTCCGGACCCAAGGCCCGCTGGCTGCTCGACAACGTCGACGGCCTGAAGGAGCGCGCCGAGGCCGGCGACATCCTCTTCGGCACCATGGACACCTGGGTCATCTGGAACCTGACCGGCGGTGTCAACGGCGGCAAGCACGTCACCGACGTCACCAACGCCTCCCGCACCATGCTGATGAACCTGCACACCATGCAGTGGGACGAGAAGATCGCCGAGTCCATCGGCGTGCCGCTGGCGATCCTGCCGGAGATCCGCTCCTCCGCCGAGGTCTACGGCGAGGTCACCGGCGGCAAGCTCGGCGACGTGCTCGGCGGCGTCCCGGTCGCCTCCGCGCTCGGCGACCAGCAGGCGGCCCTGTTCGGCCAGACCTGCTTCTCCGAGGGCGAGACCAAGTCCACCTACGGCACCGGCACCTTCATGGTGATGAACACCGGTGACAAGATCATCAACTCCTACGCCGGTCTGCTGACCACGGTCGGTTACAAGATCGGCGAGCAGCCGACGGTCTACGCCCTGGAGGGCTCGATCGCCGTCACCGGCTCGCTGGTGCAGTGGATGCGCGACCAGATGGGCCTGATCTCCACCGCCGCCGAGATCGAGACGCTCGCGCTCTCGGTCGAGGACAACGGCGGCGCCTACTTCGTGCCGGCCTTCTCCGGTCTGTTCGCCCCGCACTGGCGTTCCGACGCCCGCGGTGTGATCGCCGGTCTGACCCGGTACGTCACCAAGGCGCACCTCGCCCGCGCGGTGCTGGAGGCGACCGCCTGGCAGACCCGCGAGATCGCCGACGCCATGGTCAAGGACTCCGGCGACGAGCTGGTGACCCTGAAGGTCGACGGCGGCATGACCTCCAACAACCTGCTGATGCAGACCCTCGCCGACGTCCTGGACGCGCCCGTGGTGCGCCCGATGGTCGCCGAGACCACCTGCCTCGGCGCCGCCTACGCCGCCGGTCTCGCCGTCGGCTTCTGGTCCAGCACCGACGAACTGCGCGCCAACTGGCGCCGGGCCGCCGAGTGGACCCCCCAGATGGACGCGGACACCCGCGACCGTGAGTACAAGAACTGGCTCAAGGCCGTCGACCGGACCATGGGCTGGATCGAGGACGAGAGCTGAGCGGCCCACACCAGCTCAGACATCTCTGACGAGGAGTAAGTACCCGACATGACCAGTCAGTCCACCCTGAGTTCCGTGCCTGCCCTGGGGACGCACCCGGCCTCCGGCTCCAACCCGAGCCGGGCCGAGACCAGGGAGCAACTCTCCAAGGCGTCGTACGACCTTCTGGTGATCGGCGGCGGCATCCTGGGCATCTCCACCGCCTGGCACGCCGCGCAGTCCGGCCTGAGGGTGGCTCTGGTCGACGCCGGCGACTTCGCCGGTGCCACCTCCTCCGCCTCCTCCAAGCTGCTCCACGGCGGTCTGCGCTACCTGCAGACCGGCGCGGTGAAGCTGGTGGCGGAGAACCACTTCGAGCGCCGTGCGGTCTCCCGCCAGGTGGCCCCCCACCTGGCGAACCCGCTCACCTTCTACCTCCCCGTGTACAAGGGCGGGCCGCACGGCGCGGCGAAGCTCGGCGCGGGCGTGTTCGCCTACTCCGCGCTCTCCGCGTTCGGCGACGGCGTGGGCCACCTGCTCTCCCCCGCCAAGGCGGCGCAGGACGTGCCCGAGCTGCGCACCGAGAACCTCAAGGCCGTGGCCGTGTACGGCGACGACCAGATGAACGACGCCCGCATGGCGCTGATGACGGTCCGCGCGGCCGTCGAGGCGGGCGCGGTCGTCCTGAACCACGCCGAGGTCGCCGGCCTGCGCTTCACCAACGGCCGGGTCACCGGCGCCGAGCTCAAGGACCGCCTGTCCGGCGAGGAGTTCGGGGTCAACGCCCGCCTGGTGCTGAATGCGACCGGCCCCTGGGTCGACCACCTGCGCCGGATGGAGGACCCGAACGCGGCACCGTCCATCCGCCTGTCCAAGGGCGCGCACCTGGTCCTGAAGCGCACCTCCCCCTGGAAGGCCGCGCTCGCGACCCCGATCGACAAGTACCGCATCACCTTCGCCCTCCCCTGGGAGGACATGCTGCTGCTCGGCACCACCGACGAGGAGTACGAGGGCGACCCGGCGGACGTGTCCGTCAACGACAAGGACATAGCGCAGATCCTGGACGAGGCCGCGTTCTCCGTCCGGGACCAGCAGCTCCAGCGCGACCTGATCACCTACGCCTTCGCCGGCCTGCGGGTGCTGCCGGGCGGCCCCGGGGACACCGCCAAGGCCAAGCGCGAGACCGTGGTGACCGAGGGCAAGGGCGGCATGCTGTCCGTCGCGGGCGGCAAGTGGACCACCTTCCGGCACATCGGCCGTACGGTGATGCAGAAGCTGGAGGCGCTGCCGGGCCACCCCCTGGGCGACGACTTCGAGCCCATCTCCTCGCTGCCGAAGAAGCTGCCGCTGCCCGGTGTCGCCAACCCGCGCGCCGTCGCCCACCGTCTGCTGGTGGACCGGCCGGCTCCGGGTCCGCGCATGGCCGCCGACACCGCCAGGCACCTGGCCACCCACTACGGCTCCCTGGCCTTCGACATCGCCCGCCTGGCGAACGACGACCCGGAGCTGGCCGAGCGTGTCCACCCCGACGCGCCGGAGATCTGGGCGCAGGTCGTCTGGGCCCGTGACCACGAGTGGGCCGAGACGCCGGACGACGTGCTGCGCCGCCGCACCACGCTGACCATCCGGGGCCTGGCCACGGACGAGGTCCGCGCGAAGGTGCAGGACCTGCTCGACAAGAAGTAGGCCTCGGTGGCGTCCGGTCCGTTTCCCTGACCGGGACCGGCCGCCTCCGCAGCGCCGGACCGCCGCACCGGGTCCGGACGA
Organism: Streptomyces barringtoniae; assembly: GCF_020819595.1. GTDB lineage: Bacteria > Actinomycetota > Actinomycetes > Streptomycetales > Streptomycetaceae > Streptomyces > Streptomyces barringtoniae. The sequence goes on along the minus strand of NZ_JAJHNP010000004.1, from coordinate 167,214 downwards.
CCGAGAGGGGCGGCCCCACGCCGATGGGGCCGCCCCTCTCGCCTGCCCGGGGGGCGTTGTCAGTGCCGGGTGCTTCCATGGGGGCATGAACAACGATCAAGCGGATCCCGCCGAACTGGCGGCTCTGCGGGAGGCCTTCGCGGTGGACGACGGCGGCGCGTCCGCCCTCGGCTGGGCGGCCGTGCACGCCTTCGAGGCGGAGCACCGCGTGGTGCTGCCCGAGCCGTACCGGACGTTCGTGGCCGAGGCGACCGACGGGTCCTTGCAGGGGCCGCCGGAGTACGGGATGGCCGGGCTGCGCGGGGGCGCAGAGCACCAGCGGCTCGCCGAGCCGTTCCCGCTCACCCGGGCCTGGGTGTGGGAGGACGACGACGGCCCGTACGAGGACCCCGAGCCCGTGATCGAGCGGGTGGCCCACGACGGTTCCCTGCGGCTGGGGACCGACGGCTGCGGCATGGACTGGCACCTGATCGTCACGGGCCCGCACCGGGGTCACATATGGCAGATCACCGGTGAGGGAGCGGTGCCCTTCGGGGCGGAGTTCGGTCACACCGCCGGCGAGCCCGGCTTCGCCGGCTGGGTGCGGCACTGGGCGGACGGCAGGGAGTGGTTCGACGCCGCGCCCGCATAATGGCCGCTGAGACATCCGATGTCTGGCGACCAGGGAGGCCGGTCATGGCAGTCACCGATGAGGCGATCGAGAAGATCAAGGGCATGATCGTCTCCGGTGCGCTGCGGCCCGGGGACCGGTTGCCCAAGGAGAGCGAGCTGGCCGCCGAGCTGGGACTGTCGCGCAACTCGCTGCGGGAGGCCGTACGGGCGCTGTCGCTGATCCGGATCCTGGACGTGCGGCAGGGAGACGGCACGTACGTCACGAGTCTCGATCCGCAACTGCTGCTGGAGGCGCTGAGCTTCGTCGTGGACTTCCACCGCGACGACACCGTGCTGGAGTTCCTCGCGGTGCGCCGGATCCTGGAGCCGGCCGCGACCGCGATGGCGGCCTTCCGGATCGGCGAACAGCAACTGGACGCGCTGTCCGCCCAGTTGGAGGCCCTCGGCGACCAGCCCTCGGTGGAGGAGCTGGTCGCCGCCGACCTGGAGTTCCATCGCGGCATCGTGCGCGGCGCCGGCAACTCGGTGCTGTGCTCGCTGCTGGACGGCCTGTCGGGGCCGACCACCCGGGCCCGGATCTGGCGGGGTCTCACCCAGGAGGACGCGGTCGGCCGCACCCTTCGCGAGCACCGGGCGATCCTGTCCGCGCTGCGCGACCGGGACGCGGAGGCGGCCCGCTCCTGGGCGACCGTGCACATCGCGAGCGTGGAGCAGTGGCTGCGCAGCACCCTGTGAGCATGGGCAAACGCCTGTGCCGGTCCGGTCGGGCTCCGGGTTGACGGGGGGTGTTCCACAGTGGCGAACGGGGCAGTGATCCGGTCACTGGCCCACGCAAGGGGGCTGCGGGCGCCCCCGCCGGACGCCGTAAGGTTGGTGAGTCAAGCGAGGGCACGTCGGAAGGAGGCACTGGGTGATCGAGCTGGAGGGGGTTCCCGAGCTGATCGACCCAGTCATGGTGGCCGCGTTCGAGGGCTGGAACGATGCCGGCGACGCCGCCTCCACGGCGGTCGCGCATCTGGAACGCGAATGGAAGGGCGAGGTGTTCGCGGCGCTGGACGCCGAGGACTACTACGACTTCCAGGTGAACCGGCCCACGGTGTTCATGGACGCCGGTGTGCGCAAGATCACCTGGCCGACGACAAGGCTGTCGGTGGTGCGGGTCGGCGGTGAGAAGCCGCGTGACCTGGTGCTGGTGCGCGGCATCGAACCGTCCATGCGCTGGCGCTCGTTCTGCAACGAGCTGCTGGGCTTCGCGCACGAGCTCGGCGTGGAGCTGGTGGTCATCCTGGGCGCCCTGCTCGGTGACACCCCGCACACGCGTCCCGTGCCGGTCAGCGGGGTGACGTCCGACCCGGACCTGGCCCAGCGGATGGACCTGGAGGAGACCAAGTACGAGGGCCCGACGGGCATCGTCGGCGTCCTGCAGGAGGCCTGCACGCACGCCGGCGTCCCGGCGGTGTCGCTGTGGGCGGCCGTACCGCACTACGTCTCCCAGCCGCCGAACCCGAAGGCCACGCTGGCGCTGCTCAACCGGCTGGAGGACCTGCTGGACCTGCGCATCCCGCAGGGGGAGCTGCCGGAGGACGCCCGTGCCTGGCAGGTGGGCGTGGACCAGCTGGCCGCCGAGGACAGCGAGGTCGCCGAGTACGTCCAGACGCTGGAGGAGGCGCGGGACACCGCGGAGCTGCCGGAGGCGTCGGGTGAGGCGATCGCCCGCGAGTTCGAACGGTATCTGCGACGCCGGGACGTGAGCCCTCCGGGCGGGAAACCGCGGCCCCCTGCCTCCGGCGGCGGGGCCAAGGAGGATGACGAGGACGGTTCGGAGGACTGAGGTACGGCGAAGGGGCGCTTCCCGTGTCGGGAAGCGCCCCTTCTTCTGTTCCCGCGCCCCCTACCGGGCGCCCGGCCTCACGGTGTTCACAGGGCCACCCCGAGCAGCGCGTCCACGGCACGCGTGACGACGCCCGGTGCGCCCGTGTCCGTGCCGCCGTCCTGCTCCTGCCGGGCCGCCCAGCGGTCCACCGCCGCGAGGGCGGCGGGGGCGTCGAGGTCGTTGGACAGGGCCTCGCGGATCTCCTCGACCAGGGTGCCGGCGGGCGGGCCGTCGGGGCGGGAGACGGCCGAGCGCCAGCGTGCGAGGCGGGCCACGGCGTCCTGGAGGACCTGGTCGGTCCACTCCCAGTCGGCGCGGTAGTGGTGGGAGAGGAGGGCCAGGCGGATGGCGGCAGGGTCGACGCCGTCTCGGCGCAGCTTCGAGACGAAGACGAGGTTGCCCTTGGACTTCGACATCTTCTCGCCGTGCAGGGCGACCATGCCGGCGTGGACGTAGGCCTTGGCCATGGGGAACTCGCCGGTGAGCACCTGGGCGTGCGAGGCGCCCATCTCGTGGTGCGGGAAGGCGAGGTCCGAGCCGCCGCCCTGGACGTCGAAGCCCATGCCGAGGTGGTCGAGGGCGATGGCCACGCACTCGATGTGCCAGCCGGGCCGGCCCCGGCCAAGGGTGCCGCCGTCCCAGCTGGGCTCGCCCTCGCGGGCCGCCATCCACAGCATCGGGTCCAGCGGGTTCTTCTTGCCCGGACGGTCCGGGTCGCCGCCGCGCTCGGCGGACAGCAGCCGCATGGCGGCCGCGTCGAGGTTCGAGACCTGCCCGAAGTGCGGGTCGGACTCGACGGAGAAGTAGATGTCGCCCTCCAGCTCGTAGGCCGCGCCGATCTCGCGCAGCCGCTCCACGAGCGGGACGATGCCGGGTATCGCCTCCACCGCGCCTATGTAGTGCTGCGGCGGGAGCATCCTGAGGGCGGTCATGTCCTCGCGGAAGAGGGCCGTCTCCTTCTCGGCGAGGGCGACCCAGTCGACGCCGTCCCGCTCCGCGCGCTCCAGCAGCGGATCGTCGACGTCGGTGACGTTCTGGACGTAGTGGACCTGCCGCTTGGTGTCGAGCCACACGCGCTGAACGAGGTCGAACGCGTTGTAGGTCGCCGCGTGCCCCAGGTGGGTGGCGTCGTACGGGGTGATGCCGCAGACGTAGATACGGGCGACGGGACCGGGGTCGAGGGTGACGAGGCCGCCGGTCGCGGTGTCGTGGATCCTCAGGTCGCGGCCCTGACCAGGCAGGGCGGGGACCTCGGAAGCGGGCCAGGCATGCATGTACATGAGCCTAACCGGCCACGAGCTGCGTATACGAACGGGATCGCGCCGGATGGCCGGTTGTGCGGTCTTGTGCATCGGCGCGCGATGTGCTGAGCAGGCTCACACCGGCGGCCAGGGGATGGCGGGCCACTCGCCGTTGGGCTCCGGGTGCACTCCCGTGGTGAGCAACGCCTCGACACGCGCGCGTGTGGCGTGGATCTCGGCCGGGGTGATCAGGGCGGTCAGCCGTTCGGCCAGCGGCGCGCTCAAGGCCTCCCGCAGTGTCCGGAGGGCGTCGAGGGCCTCGGTGGTCAGCTGCTCCCCGGCCCAGCCCCACAGCAGCGTGCGCAGCTTGTTCTCGACGTTGAAGGTGACGCCGTGGTCGATGCCGTAGAGCCGGCCGTCGGTGGTGGGCAGCAGATGACCCCCCTTGCGGTCGGCGTTGTTGATCACGGCGTCGAGGACGGCGAGCCGGCGCAGCCGCTCGTCGTCGGCGTGCACGAGGAGCGCGGTGCGGCCCTCGCCGACCTCGGCCAGGCCGATCGCCTTCCAGCCCGGCTCCGGTTCCTCCGCCTCGACCAGGGCGAGCAGCTCGGCCTCGGCCTGGACGTCGATCCACAGCTGGCACATGCCCTCGCCGTACGGCCCGTCGCGCAGCACGGTCGGCGGGACCAGCCCCCAGCCGGTGGCCTCGGAGACCTCGTAGGCGGCCACCTCGCGGGCGGCCAGCGTGCCGTCGGGGAAGTCCCACAGCGGGCGCTCCCCGGCCACCGGCTTGTAGATGCAGGAGGCTTCCCGGCCGTCGAGGGCGATGGTGCAGAACAGCGCGGCGTTGGACGCCTCGCGGATCCGTCCGCGCACGGTCAGCTCACCTTGCGCGAGCAGCTCGGCGGCGGCCGAGTCGGCTGCGGCGTCGGTGGGCGTCACGCTCCGCGGCGGTATCCGTTCTGGCGCGGACATACGTGTCCTTCCGGATCGAGCGGGAGGCTGCACAGCGGGCACGGCGGCCGCCCGGCGTTGACGACGTCGAGGGCGCGCTTGGCGAAGGCCCGTGCCTGCGCGCCGGTCAGCCGGACCCGCAGCATCGGGGGCCCGTTCTCCTCGTCCTGCAGCAGCCGCTCCTCGGCCTCGGCGAGGTCCTCCTCGGTGTCGGCGTCCAGCTCCACCAGGGCCTGCGCCTCGACGATCATGCGCTGTTCCTCGCCGTCCCAGGCCAGCGCCATGGTACCGACGCGGAACTCCTCCTCGATGGGGGTCTCCAGCGGTGCTGTGTCGGCGATCTCGGTGGGCGCCATGGCGGGGACGGCGGCGCTGCCGCCACTGCGCCGTACGACCTCGTCGAGCAGTTCGTCCATGCGCTCGGCGAGCGCGGCCACCTGGGTCTTCTCCAGAGCCACGCTGGTCACCCGGGAGCCTGCGGTGGCCTGGAGGAAGAACGTACGGCGTCCGGGCAGTCCGACCGTGCCGGCCACGAAGCGGTCCGGCGGGTCGTAGAGGAACACCTGACGGGACACGTCCTGTCTCCATTGAGAGTGAGTGCGGAGAGTTGGTTCGTAGGTTTCAGCGGTGCGGGCCGCCCACGGATACGCGACTGTGCGGATCGCTTCACCCTACTGCGGCCGACGATCACGGTGCGCCCGCACCACCTCCGACCGGTGCGTCGCCCTCACCAGGTTCCTCGCGCGGGAAGAGCGAAGCGAAATCCCCGGTGTCGCCGAGGCGAACGAGAAACGGCCGCAGCCGGGTGTAGCGGATCGCGGTGACGGAACACGGTTCCACGGAGATCCGCTGGAAGAGGTCGAGGTGGAGTCCGAGGGCGTCGGCCACCAGGGATTTGATGATGTCACCGTGGGAGCACATGAGGTAGACGGCGTCGGCGCCGTGCTCGCGCTCCACGCGCGCGTTCCACTCGCGTACGGCCTCGGCGGCGCGGGTCTGCATGGCGCGCATGGACTCGCCGCCGGGGAAGGCGGCGGCCGACGGGTGGGCCTGGACGACCTCCATCAGCGGCTCGTCCTTGAGCTCGGCGAGCTTGCGGCCGGACCAGTCGCCGTAGTGGCACTCCCCGATCCGCTCGTCGGTGTGGGCGCGCAGTCCGGGGCGGGCCTCGAGCAGCGGCCGTACGGTCTCCTGGCAGCGCTCCAGGGGGCTCGTGACGACCTCGGAGATCGGCAGTGCGGCGAGCCGGCCGGGGAGCGCGGCGGCCTGGGCGGCGCCGCGCTCGTCCAGGGTGACGCCTGGCGTCCAGCCGGCGAGCACACCGGAGGTGTTGGCGGTGGAACGTCCGTGCCTGACGAGGATCAGCGTGGGCATGCGGCCCAGGGTAGGCGTATCAGCACATGCACTGCTGACCGGGCGAAGGGAGAATGCGCTCCGTGATCGTCGACTGCGCCATCTACCGGCACGGGCTCCGCACCGAGGGGCCGGAGGACCTGTCCGACGCGCTCGCCGAGGCGCAGGCCGAGGGCGGGTTCGTGTGGATCGGCCTGTACGAGCCGTCCGAGCGGGAGTTCGACCTGGTCACCCAGGAGTTCGGGCTGCATCCGCTGGCGGTCGAGGACGCGCTGAACGCGCATCAGCGGCCCAAGCTCGAGGTGTACGACGACTCGCTGTTCATGGTGCTGAAACCGGTCGTGTACGAGACCGAGAGCGATTCCGTCTCGTCGGGCGAGATCATGGTCTTCGTCGGCGCCTGTTTCGTGGTCACCGTGCGCCACGGCGAGGGCTCGCCGCTGGCCGCCGTGAGGCGCCGGCTGGAGGAGGAGCCGGAGATGCTCGACAAGGGCCCGACCGCCGTGCTGTACGCGATCTCCGACGCCGTCGTCGACCACTATCTGGAGGTGGCGACGGAACTGGGGAACGACCTGGAGGAGCTGGAGGCGGAGGTGTTCCTGCCGGAGGGCGGCGGCTCGCGGGGCACCGCGTCCCGGATCTACGGCTTCAAACGGCAGGTCCTGGAGTTCCGCCGGGCCACCGGCCCGCTGGCGCTGCCGCTGACCCGGCTGGCCGGCACCGCACCGCTGGGCGCCTCGGTGCCGTTCGTGAACGACAAGGCGCGCCCGTTCTTCCGGGACGTGGGCGACCACCTGACGCGTGTGAACGAGTCGGTGGAGGCCCTGGACCGGCTGGTGTCGGACGTCCTGTCGGCGCATCTGGCGCAGATGAGCGTGCGGCAGAACGACGACATGCGGAAGATCTCCGCGTGGGCGGCGATGGCCGCGGTCCCCACGATGATCGCGGGGATCTATGGCATGAACTTCGACCACATGCCGGAGCTGCACTGGCTGTGGTCGTATCCGGCGGTGATCCTGGCGATGGCCGCTCTGGAGGTGCTGCTGTACCGCCTGTTCAAGCATCGCGGCTGGCTGTGAGCTTTTCGCCGCCGACGTCTGCGGCTCAGGCGAACTCGTGGGCGGGGGTGGCGGGGCCGCCGAGGGGGTCGCGGCGCTCGGGGAGGGTGAGGGTGACCATGCGGCGCCAGCCGGCCAGGCGCTCGTAGGCGTACACCGCGTGGATGCCGGCCGCGAGCAGGACGTACCTGGCCCGGGACCAGCCCAGGATGCGGCCCATGCGGGCCATCACGGCGAGGCTGACGTCCCGGTGCACGCGGATCTCGGCGAGGGCGCACTCGCGCAGGGTGCGCTGGATCAGCCGGCCGTGCCCGGCGGCGGCGAACCGCAGCAGTTCCTCATGGGTGTAGGCGAGGTGCTTGTCCTCGTCGTCGGAGATCATGCGTACGGCCCGGCCCACGTCGGGATGGTCGGCGAACACCCTGAGCAGCAGCTCCATCTGTTCGGCGGCGCGCTGCTCGGTGACGCGGCTGTGGGCGAGGTAGACGATGACGTCCCGCTCGGTGAGCGGCTCGTCCCGCCGGAGCTTGTCGTGGGCGAGGCCGATGCCGTGCCGCTCCAGCAGCATCGTGTAGTCGGTCTCGGGCGGCACGGCGACGGGGGTGAGCCCGCGCTTCCTCATCAGGGCGTTGAAGATGCGGCCGTGCTTGTCCTCGTCGGCGCCGTGCCGGGCGATCTTCGGGGCCAGGGCGCGTTCGCCGGGCGGGACCAGCGCGGCGATCCGCCCGTTCTCCCAGCCGCCCTGGGACTCCCCGCTGGCGGCGATCGAGCAGAAGAGCCGGAAGGCCTCGTCGTTGTCGAGGATCTCCTTGAACAGACTCTTGGCCGAAAGCATGAATAGAGTCAAATGCGGACGGTATGGGGCATGCAACAGCTGTGCGTGTCCGCTCGGCCAAAAGGATGACTCCCCGGTCGTAACCGTGCGGCGCCCGGCGCGTTGTTCACGGTGACGGCCGTGGCGGGGAAGACCCCCGAGCCCCCACCACGGCCGCTGAAGCTCCCTAGGACAGCCCGGCGCGCTCCAGGGCCTCGCGGCCGGCCCGCAGGGAGGCGAGCCGCTCCTCCAGGGTGAAGCCGGCCGGCGACAGGCTGAGCGTGGTGACACCGGCGGCGGCGTATGCCCTCATCCGGTCGGCGATGCGCTCGACGGAACCCAGCAGGGTCGTCTTGTCGATGAGGTCCTGCGGGATCGCGGCCGCGGCGCCCTGCTTGTCGCCGGACAGGTACTTCTGCTGGATCTCGGCGGCTTCCTTCTCGTATCCCATGCGCTGGGCGAGCTGGTTGTAGAAGTTCTGCTTGGCGCTGCCCATGCCGCCGACGTACAGCGCGGTGTACGGCCGGAAGGTGTCGGCGAGCCGGGCCACGTCCTTGTCGTCGCCGACGGCGATGGGCAGGGTCGGGCAGACGTCGAAGCCGTCGAGGGTCTTGCCCGCCTTCTCCCGGCCGGCGCGCAGGTACTTGAGGGTGGTGTCCTCGAGGTGGTCGGCGGCGGGGAAGATCAGCAGGGCGCCGTCGGCGATCTCACCGGTCTGCTCCAGGTTCTTCGGGCCGATGGCGGCGATGTACAGCGGGATGTGCTCGCGCTGCGGGTGCACGGTCAGCTTGATCGGCTTGCCCGGGCCGCCGGGCAGCGGCAGCGTCCAGTGCTCGCCCTCGTACGTCAGCCGCTCCCGGGTCATCGCCCTGCGCACGATCTCGACGTACTCGCGGGTTCGGGCCAGCGGCTTGTCGAACTTGACGCCGTACCAGCCCTCGGAGACCTGCGGGCCGGAGACACCGAGCCCGAGCCGGAACCGCCCGCCGGACAGCGAGTCGAGCGTCGCGGCCGTCATCGCGGTCATCGCGGGCTGGCGGGCCGGGATCTGGAAGATGGCCGAGCCGACGTCGATGTGCTCGGTCTGGGCGGCGACCCAGGACAGCACGGTCGCCGCGTCGGAGCCGTAGGCCTCGGCGGCCCAGCACACGGAGAAGCCCAGCCGGTCGGCCTCCTGGGCCACGGCCAGATTGTCCCCGTCCATTCCCGCACCCCAGTAGCCGAGGTTGATCCCGAGCTCCATCGCCGATCCCCTTACCCATGAGTAACGTCCTGGTGGGGCGACCTTAGCGCGGGGACGGAGGCCGGGGCAGGCGCCGGGCGCGTGAAAAGACCGAGGCGCAGCCCGATCGGGTTATCCACAGGCAACCCACCGCACCGGTTCTGGCCAGTAATCTCGCCCGCATGGAGCAGAGGCATCTCGGCCGTACCGGCCTGCGCGTGTCCCGGATCGGGCTCGGCACCCTCACCTGGGGCCGGGACACCGACGAGCACGACGCCGCGGACATGCTGAAGGCGTTCTGGGAAGCCGGCGGGACCCTGGTCGACACCGCGGACGTGTACGGCAACGGCGAGGCGGAGTACCTGCTCGGGCAGCTGATGGACGGCCTGGTGGCGCGCCGGGACCTGGTGATCTCCACCAAGGCGGGCAGCATCCCCGATCCCGACCGCCGTGTCGACGGCTCACGCGGCCATCTGCTCGCCGCCCTCGACGCCTCCCTGGCCCGCCTGGGCACGGACTACGTCGACGTGTGGCACATCCACGCCTTCGACCCCGGGACCCCGCTGGAGGAGACCCTCCAGGCCCTGGACATAGCGGTCAGCAGCGGCCGCGCCCGGTACGCGGGCGTCTCCAACTTCTGCGGCTGGCAGCTAGCCAGGGCCGCCACCTGGCAGCTCGCGGCGCCGGGCACGCGCACGCGACTGGCCAGCACGCAGATGGAGTACTCACTGCTGCAGCGGGGTGTGGAACGGGAAGTGCTGCCCGCCGCGCTGGATCTCGGGGTCGGGCTGCTGCCGTCCTCGCCGCTCGGCCGCGGCGTGCTGACCGCCAAGTACCGGCACACCACTCCCCCGGACTCGCGCGGCGCCTCCGAGCATCTGGCGCCGTTCGTCGAGCCGTACCTGGACGACACGGCGACCCGCATCGTGGACGCGGTGACGACGGCCGCCGACGGGCTCGCCGTGACCCCGCTCCAGGTGGCCCTCGCCTGGGTCCGGGACCGGCCCGGGGTGGCCGCGCCGATCGTCGGCGCGCGCAACGCGCAGCAGCTCACGGCCGCATTGTCAGTGGAGGCCCTTAGTCTTCCTGACGAGATCTGCCGGGCGCTGGACGATGTGTCGGCGCCCGTGCACCGCTATCCCGATCACGACTGGAGCACGCTGTGAGCACGGAGCCGGAGACCACGGAGAAAGCCGGGCCGGGGACACCGGACACGCCCGAAGGCCCGGGCGCGGAGGCCGTGCCCCCGGGGAGCCGCACGAACGCCCTCGCAGCGAGCAGCGCGGAGGGCGCGAGCGAGGGCGAGAGCGCGGTCGGCGGCGGAGGCCGGAGCGGGGACGGCCCGCGCGGCGGCGAGGGCGCGGGCGGCCCGACCGGTACCGGGGGCGAGGGCGCCGATGGGGCGGCGGTCGCCGGCGGCTCGGAGGGCGCGGAAGCGGCGGCGATCACGGACGGCGTCGAGGGCGAAGAAGCAGACTCCAGCCAGCCGTCCGAGGCCGAAGGCGAAGGCGCTGACGCCGCCCAGGCGTCCGAGGCCGAGGCCGAGTTGGCTGCGCAGCGCGTTGAGCGGGAGCGGATCGCGCGGCGCAAGGCCGAGAAGAAGGGGCCGATCGAGAGCGGCGCCAAGCTCAGCGGCACGGCGGCCGACCTGCTCGCGGCGGTGCGGGCTGTGGAGAGCGGCGACAAACCGGTGGCCGCGGTCTTCGCCGAGCCCGCGCCCGCGCCGCGCCGCCCGGCCCCGGAGCCCGTACGCCGGCCGCAGCCCGCGCCCGCACCGGCCGTCGTCACCGCCGCCGCTCCGGCACCGCAGGCGGTGGAGGGCGCGCGCCGGGTGCTGGCCGAGGGCGGTGCGCCGCAGGCCCTGGCTCCCCAGGTGGCCGCGGCGCTCGGCGAGGGCGCCGACGCGGCGCTGCGCGAGGACCCCTGGCAGCTGCTGCGGATCAGCGGCGTACGGCCCGAGCAGGCCGACGGCTTCGCCCGCGCCCTGCTCGGCGCCGCCTGCGGCCCGGGCGACGAGCGGCGGGCTCGCGCGATCACCGTCTGGCTGCTGGAGCAGGCGGCCCTGGCCGGGCACACCGCGCTGGAGCTGGCCACGCTCACCGCGGCGCTGGGCAAGCACGACGTCCCGGACCCGGACGCGGCGGTGCAGAGCACGCTCGCGGAGGGCGAGGCCCTGGCGTTCCAGGACGCCCTGGAGGCACCGGGAGCCGCCGCGGCGCAGGCGGCGGAAGAGGACGCGGACGCGGAGGAGCGGCCGGTCCGGGTCCTCGTCGGCCTGGAGCGGTACGCGCTGGCCGAGGAGAGCCTCGCCGACGGCCTGGCCCGGCTGGTCAACTCGCTGCCCGAGGAGGCCGGACAGGCGTGGCAGGCGGCGGTCGACGCCGTCTCCGGCGGCGCGGCCGAGCTGGTCCGCGCGGTCGCCGGGCACGGCCTGGTACTGCACACCGGCGCGGAGGCGGCCCGCGCCGAACCGGCCGCGCTGCTCGGTGCCGCCCACGCCGCGGGCCTGCGGGCCTTCGCCGTCTGCCACACCCCCGACGGACGCCACCGCCTCGCCGCCCTGCCGGGCGCGGACCCGGCGGAGCACGGCGTGGGCACGGTCGCCGGTCTGCTGTCCGGCGCCGAGGGACCGGGGCGGGACACGGACGGCGCGCTGGAACTCGATCTGCTGATCGTGCTGGACGCGCCGCAGCTCGATGTGGAGAGCGCCGCGATGCTGGTGGAGTCGCTGCCCGACGGGGCCCGGCTCGTGCTCAGCGGCGACCCGGCGCTGCTGTGGTCGGCGGGACCGGGGCGGGTCTTCGCCGATCTGCTCGCCGCCCGCGTCTGCCCGCAGGTCGCCTCCCGCCTCCCCGACCCGGGCCCGATCGGCGAGCTGGTCTCCGGTATCGGCATCGGCGAACTGAACCAGGTCGCCGCTCCGGGCAAGGAGATCGTCATCGTCCCGGTGCGGGACGCGGGCGAGGCCGTGCACCGGACCGTCCAGCTGGTCGCCGACTCGGTGCCGCGGGCGCTCGGTGTGCCGGCCGACCAGACGGTGGTGATCACCCCTGGCCACGGCGGTGCCGCGGGCACCCGCGCCCTCAACTCGGCGCTGAAGGAGCGCCTCAACCCCGGCCCGGGCCGCTTCGGCGGCTTCGACCCCGGCGACCGGATCGCCTACTCCCCCGCCCCGGGCCGTACGGTGCCGGGCACGGTGGTGAAGGCCGACGCGGACGGGCTGCACCTGTCGTGCGCGGGCACGGCAGTGGTCGTACCGCGTGAGCGGGTGGAGGGCGCCGTACGGCACGGCTGGGCGCTGACCGCGCACCAGGCGGTGGGCACGCGCTGGCCGGCGGCGGTCGTCGTGCTGCCCGGCGACGCCGCGCAGGCGCTCAGCAGACCCTGGGTGTACACGGCCTTCGGCCGGGCGGAGCGGCATCTTTCCGTGGTCCACGGCGTGGAACAGGCCCTGCCGAAGGCGGTGGCGGAGACACCGGCGAAGCCCCGCACGACCCGCTTGCAGACGCTGCTGCGGGTGTGAATCTCCCTCCGCCGCGACGCTGATCGGCCTCGACGGCGGAATCCGGCGGTGCCGAGCCGGCCCCAGGCCGCCCCCGGCACCGCCGGCCCGGTCACTTCTCGGCGTCCAGCGGCTCCAGATCCTGGTCGTCGGCCCGGTCCTCGTCCCGGTCCTCGCCGTCGTCCTCGTCTTCGTCGAACTCGAGATCGTCCTCTTCGTCGGACTCGTCCTCGTCGTCGAAGACGGCACTGACGTCGAACCGGCACACCACCCCTTGCGCATCGATGTGCTCGAACGGCGCCTCCAGCCACTCCCCTGCCTCGGGCGTCTCCTCCGCCGCGGTGACCCAGAGCGTGGAGTCGCCCTCCTCCAGGCCGAACTCCTTGTGCCGGGAAGCGATCTCGTCCGGCTCGAACTCGCCGAAGAGGATGCCCAGCGCGCCCGGAACCGTACCGGCGGCATCCTCGGCCAGGCCGCCCGCGGCCTCGTACTCCGCCGCCTCGACCCGCTGGGCCTGCGCCAGCAGCCGCTGGGGTTCCACCACGGCGTAGTCGCGGCGGATCAGCACGCTGATCGCGTTCGGTTCCTCGGGACCCGCGTACGGCGGCAGCTCCTCCGCACCGGGGATCTCGAAGGGCGTGACCTCGTCGTAGCGGTCGTAGAGCAGCTCGTCGTACACCTCGGCGGCCGCGGCCAGCTGGTTGAACGCCTCCAAGACCGCCGGGTCGTCCTCACCCGACCTGCGTTCGACCGCGGCCAGATGACGGTCGAGCGCGGTCTTGACCGCCTCGGCGGCGGCGCGTACCTCGGCAGCGGTGGGCTGCGCAGCATCAGACATAGTGCAGACGCTATCCGTACCGGGCCCCAGCCCGCACAATAGATGCGATGCCGGAATACGAATTTGTCGACGTGTATGTGCCTCGCGGGGTCTCCCGCAAGGAGGCAACACGTCTGCTGACGGACCATGCAGAGTACGGACACTGGGAGTTGGACCGACTGAGCCTGCTGCGGGACGGCAGCCGCAGGGTGCGGTTGCGCCGGCGGATCATCCGCCAGGTGCGTGCCACGTGGTGAGGCCGACGACCTGAACCGGAGCGGGCCCCGTCTGTCATGACGGGGCCCGCTCCGTTCACCGCGTGCCGTACCCGGGGCTTCCGGCTACGACGTGGGCCGGGCCTTGCGGTAGAGCACCGCGCCCGCGAGCAGCGCGCCCGCGCCGACCGGCAGCACGAGGTCCAGCGGCAGCTCGCTGCCGGTGTGCGCGAGCTGGGCGTTGGTCAGAGGCTCGGCGGAGCGGCCGCCGTGCTGACTGACCTGGGTGGACCCATGGGGTCCCTGGGGCGTGTGACCGCCCTGGCCGGGCGGGGTCGTCGGGCCGCCCGGATGACCCGGCTGCCCGGGATGACCCGGGTGGCCCGGCTGCCCGGGATGACCCGGGTGGCCCGGGTGCCCGGGATGACCCGGGTGGCCCGGGTGCCCGGGGTGGCCCGGCTGTCCGGGGTGTCCCGGCTGCCCGGGCGGGTTGCCGTGGCCGTGGTGACCGCCGCCTCCGTTGGCGCAGTCGTTGTCCGCGGTGGCGTTGCCGACTCCGATGACGTTCACGCTGTTGCCGCAGACGTTCACCGGGACGTCGATCGGCGCCTGGACGGTGTTGCCGGAGCCGACGCCGGGCGATCCGGCGCTGTGCCCGCCCGCGTGCGAGCCGCCGGAGCCACTGTGGCCCCCGGACGTGCCGCCGGAGGTGCCGCCCTGGTTGGTGCAGCTGTTGCCCACCGCCGGGTTGAGCAGCCCGACGACGTTCACGGTGTTGCCGCACACGTTCACCGGCACGTGCACCGGCGCCTGCACCGTGTTGCCGGACAGTACGCCGGGCGAGCCGGCGGCGGTGCCGGCCGCGCCCGCGGCGGCGTGAGCGTAGCCACTGGCGGCGGCGATCACACCCGTGGCCGCCGCCATGGTCATCAGGCCCTTACGGGTGCCCTGTCGCATTTCCGTTGTTCCCCTGCCTTCGATCCTGCTGTGCGTGCCTCGCGGTGGCGTGGCGCGCACGGCCCTCGCGGACCGTGCCGCCGCGCCAGAGGCCGGTCGGCCCCGGAGCGCATGGCACGCGCTCCGGGGCCGACGGCTCGAAAATGACGCCCCCCTCAGGAGGTCGTCGTCACTTGTTGACGCAGGTGTTGCCGAAGGCGGGGTTCAGGAGCCCGATCACGTTGACCGTGTTGCCGCAGACGTTCACCGGGACGTGCACGGGCACCTGAACGACGTTGCCGGAGACGACACCCGGGGAGTGCACGGCGGCACCCTGGGCACCCGAGTCGGCGACGGCAAGGCCCGCGCCCGCGAGAACCAGCCCACCGGTGGCAGCCGCAGCAGCGACGACCTTCTTGATCATTATTCCTCCTTGTTGGCAAAGCGACCCCAAGGTGCGGAGTCACATCACCTGTAACGAGGAGGAACTAATGAAGCTACGAACCGATCGTCGCATTCACCCGTTCCAGTCGATCTCGTACGAGCGCCCGAATACGCCGGTCATCCCGGCCCAGAACCTCACGACGCGTCGATGAACCGGTCGAGCACCCGCACGCCGAACCGCAGCCCGTCCACCGGCACCCGCTCGTCCACGCCGTGGAACATGCCGGCGAAGTCCAGCTCCGGCGGCAGCTTCAGCGGGGCGAAGCCGAAGCCGCGAATGCCCAGGTCGTCGAAGGACTTGGCGTCGGTGCCGCCGGAGAGCATGTAGGGGATGGCCTTGGCGGTGGGGTCCTCGGCGAGCAGCGCGGCCTGCATGGCCTCCACCAGCGCCCCGTCGAAGGTGGTCTCGACGGCCTTGTCGGTGTGCACGTCCTCGCGGCGGACATGGGGTCCGAGCAGCCGGTCGAGGTCGCCGAGGAACTCCTCCTCGTAGCCCGGCAGGAAGCGGCCGTCGATGTGCGCGGTGGCCTCGCCCGGGATGACGTTGACCTTGTAGCCGGCGTTGAGCTGGGTGGGGTTGGCGGTGTTGCTGAGGGTGGCGCCGATGAACTTGGCGATGCCGCCGAGCCGGACGAGCGTGGACTCCATGTCCTCCGGGTCGAGCTCGGTGCCGAGCGCGTCGCCCAGTTCGTCCAGGAACGCCCGGGTGGTCTTGGTGACCCGCACCGGGAACTTGTGCCGCCCGACCCGGGCCACGGCCTCGGACAGCTCGGTGATGGCGTTGTCGCGGTGGATCATCGAGCCGTGCCCGGCGGTGCCGGCCACGGTCAGCTTCATCCAGTGCATGCCCTTCTCGGCCGTCTGGATCAGGTAGAGCCGGCGCTGCTCGTTCACGGTGAACGAGAAGCCGCCGACCTCGCTGATCGCCTCGGTGACGCCCTCGAACAGCTCGGGGTGGCGGTCGACCAGGTGGCGGGCGCCGTACGTACCGCCCGCCTCCTCGTCGGCGAGGAAGGCGACCACGATGTCCCGCGGGGGCCGCCGCCCGCTCCTGAGCCGGTCGCGCACGACCGCGAGGGTCATGGCGTCCATGTCCTTCATGTCGACGGCCCCGCGCCCCCAGACGCACCCGTCGGCGACCTCGCCGGAGAACGGGTCGTGGGTCCAGTCCGCGGCGTTGGCCGGTACGACGTCCAGGTGGCCGTGGATCAGCAGCGCGGGCCGGGACGGGTCCTCCCCCTCGATGCGGGCCACCGTCGAGGCGCGGCCCGGATGCGACTCGAAGACCTTCGGTTCGAGACCGACCTCGGCGAGCTTCTCCGCGACCCACTCGGCCGCCTTGCGCTCGCCTGGGCCGGAGTGGTCGCCGTAGTTGCTGGTGTCGAACCGGATCAGCTCGCGGCAGAGGTCCACGACCTCGTCCTCGCCGGTGACGCTCCTGGCCGTGTCCGTCTCGCTCACGTGCTTCCTCCCGCGCTGTCGCTGCTGGTGGTCCTCCACATCCTCCCTCTCCCCCGCCCGCCGCCCAAGACCGGTCCCGGCCCGTCACACGCCGTTCACGCGCGACGCGCTCCGGGGGCGGGGGTGATCAGCCACCCCCGAAAGCCTGGTAATGTTTCCTTCGTCGCCGCGAGGGAAACCCCGCCAAAAGGGTTCTACCGCACGACAGACACCTTGTCCGGGTGGCGGAATGGCAGACGCGCTAGCTTGAGGTGCTAGTGCCCTTTATCGGGCGTGGGGGTTCAAGTCCCCCCTCGGACACCAGTGAGGGCCCCTGCTCAGCAGGGGCCCTTCGTCTTGCTTGCGGGCGAGGCCCAACTGCCCCGGACCGCCCACTCCTTGACGGTGTGTGAGGCATGTCTCGCCCCGCGTGAAGGTCGGCAGGTCAGGGGGCCACAGCCGCCGGGCCGCAGCCACCCGGACGGCCCTCTCGGACGGCCGGTTGAAGGGGATGGAGCCTAACGTCGTACTAATATTTCCGGCTTGTCACTGAGCCGGACCGACGTGAGGACCCGATGGCAGCCATAGACGAGAGCAGCGCTCTCGGCCTGCTCGACGACGAGATCCGCACGCAGTTCGGCGACCGGGCACGCTTCTCCGCGCGGCCCGCGGCGTCGCCGCGCACGCTGGTCGACGTCTTCGACGCGACCGTGCGGTCCCATCCGGACGAGCCGGCGCTGGACGACGGCACGACGTGCCTGACCTACCGTGCGCTGGCCGTCGAGGTGGAGCGGCTGCGGCGACGGCTCGCCGGTGCGGGGGTCGGGCTCGGGGACCGGGTCGGGGTGCGGGTCCCCTCGGGGACCAACGAACTCTACGTCTCGATCCTCGCCGTACTCGCCGCCGGTGCCGCCTACGTCCCCGTCGACGCCGAGGACCCGGACGAGCGGGCGGAGCTGGTGTTCGGGGAGGCGGAGGTACGGGCCGTCGTCGGGGCCGGGCACACCATCACCGTCCAGGGCACGTCCGGCACCGTCCAGGGCACGTCCGGCACCGGAGCGGGCGCGTCCGGCACCGTCCAGGGCACCTCCGCGTCCCCCGCCGCGCGGCCAGGCGTCGAGCACGACGCCTGGATCATCTTCACCTCCGGGTCCACCGGGAAGCCCAAGGGCGTCGCCGTCACCCATCGCAGCGCGGCCGCGTTCGTGGACGCCGAGGCGGCCCTGTTCCTCGCGGAGGAGCCGATCGGGCCCGGCGACCGGGTCATGGCCGGACTCTCCGTCGCCTTCGACGCCTCCTGCGAGGAGATGTGGCTGGCCTGGCGGTACGGCGCCTGTCTGGTGCCGGTGCCCCGGTCGCAGGTCAGGAGCGGCGCCGATCTCGGGCCCTGGCTGGTCGAGCAGGAGATCACCGTCGTCTCGACGGTGCCCACGCTCGCCGCGCTGTGGGAGCCGGAGACGCTCAACGACGTACGGCTGCTGATCTTCGGCGGCGAGGCCTGCCCGCCCGAGCTGGCGCAGCGGCTCGTCACCGAGGGGCGCGAGGTGTGGAACACCTACGGTCCGACCGAGGCGACCGTCGTGGCCTGTGCGGCGCTGCTGACCGGTGCCGAGCCCATCAGGATCGGGCTGCCCCTCGACGGCTGGGAGCTCGCCGTCGTCGACGAGGCCGGTGAGCCGGTGCCCATGGGCGCGAGCGGGCAGCTCGTGATCGGCGGCGTCGGGCTCGCGCGGTATCTCGATCCCGAGAAGGACGCCGAGAAGTACGCGCCGCTGCACTCGTTGGGCTGGGAGCGGGCCTATCGCAGCGGGGACCTGGTCCGGGCCGAGCCCGAGGGGCTGATCTTCCTGGGCCGGGCCGACGAGCAGATCAAGCTGGGCGGGCGGCGGATCGAGCTCGGTGAGGTGGATGCCGCGCTGCAGGCCCTGCCCGGGGTCGCCGGAGCCGCGGCCGCCGTGCGCACCGCCCGCGGCGGCAACCAGCTCCTCGTCGGTTACGTGGTCACCCAGGACGGCTGGGACCATGCGGCCGCCGTCGAGAAGCTGCGCGCCGAGCTGCCCTCCGCGCTGGTGCCGCTGCTCGCGCCCGTCGCCGAGCTGCCGACCCGGACCTCCGGGAAGGTGGACCGAAACGCCCTGCCCTGGCCCCTGGAAGGCCTCCAGGCACCGGCGAAGGAGCAGCTCTACGGCACCGAGGCCTGGCTCGCCGAGCAGTGGGCGGAGGTCCTGGGCATCCCGGTGACCGGCGCCCACGACGACTTCTTCGCGATCGGCGGCGGCTCGCTGGCCGCCGCCCAGCTCACCACCCGGCTGCGCACCCGCTACCCGAGCGCGGCCGTCCTCGACATCTACCAGCAGCCCGTCCTGCGCAAGCTGGCCCGGCGGCTGGAGGCCTCGGCGCAGGACGACGGCGGGGCCCGCACCATCGCGCCGGTTCCGGTCCGCGCCCAGGCCGTGCAGCTCCTGCTGCTGCTCCCGCTGTTCACCCTGCTCGGGCTGCGCTGGACGGTGGTCCTGGCCGCCGTCGGGAACCTGCTGCCCGGCTACTCCTGGCTGCCGACCGCCCCCTGGTGGCTGCTCGCGGCCGGTGCGCTGCTGTTCTTCACCCCGCCCGGCCGGATCGCGCTCGCGGCGGGCGGGGCGCGGCTGCTGCTGCGGGGCGTCGGGCCGGGCCGGTACCCGCGCGGCGGAAGCGTGCATCTGCGGCTGTGGACGGCCGAGCGGCTGGCCGAGTTCAGCGGGGCCACCTCGCTGACCGGGTCCTGGCTGGAGCGCTACGCCCGTGCGCTGGGCGCGAAGGTCGGGCCCGAGGTGGACCTGCACTCGCTGCCGCCGGTCACCGGCATGCTCAAGCTGGGCCGGGGCGCGGCCGTGGAGTCCGAGGTCGACCTGTCCGGACACTGGCTGGACGGCGACCGTCTGGAGATCGGGCCGGTCAAGGTCGGCGCGCACGCCACCGTCGGCACCCGCAGCATGCTCTTCCCGGGCGCCCGCGTCGGCAAGCGGGCCGAGGTGGCCCCCGGCTCGGCGGTCGGCGGGCAGGTCTCGACCGGCCAGCGCTGGGCGGGCGCGCCCGCGGTCAAGCTCGGCAAGGCCAAGCGCACCTGGCCCAAGGAGCGGCCGCAGCGGGGCACGTACTGGCGGGTGATGTACGGCGTGGCGGGCATCGGGCTCGGTGCCCTGCCGCTGCTCGCGGGCCTGGCCGCGCTGCTGGTCGCCCGGCTCTTCGTGGCGCCCGGGGGCTCACTGCCCCGGGCGCTGCGCGCAGCCGCGCTCGGGCTGGTCCCGGCCACGCTCGCCTACGGGCTGGCGTACGCGCTGCTGATCCTGGTCGCCGTGCGCATGCTCGGTGTGGGGCTGCGCGAGGGCACGCATCCGACGCACAGCCGGGTCGGCTGGCAGGCGTGGACCGTGACGCAGCTGATGGACCGGTCCCGCGAGACCCTGTTCCCCCTGTACGCGGGACTGATCACGCCGGTGTGGCTGCGGCTGCTCGGCATGCGGATCGGGCGCCGCGCCGAGGTGTCGACCGTGCTGGCGCTGCCGAGCCTGACCACGGTCGGCGACGGGGCGTTCCTGGCGGACGACACGCTGACGGCGCCGTACGAGCTGGGCGGCGGCTGGATGCGGATCGGGCGCGCGGAGATCGGGCGGCGGGCCTTCCTCGGCAACTCCGGGATGACCGGGCCGGGCCGGAGCGTGCCGGACGGCGGTCTCGTCGGCGTGCTGTCGGCGACGCCGAAGAAGGCGAAGAAGGGCACCTCGTATCTGGGGCTGCCGCCGGTGAAGCTGCCGCGCAGTGCGGCGGGCGGGGATCAGAGCCGTACGTACGAGCCGCCGGCGGGGCTGCTGTGGGCGCGCGGTCTCGTGGAGCTGTTCCGGATCGTGCCGGTGCTGTGCTCGGCGGCGCTGGCCGCGGGGACGGTGGCGGTGCTGTGTGCGCTCGGGCCGTGGGCGTGGGCCCTGTCGGGCGCGGTGTTGCTGGGGGCCGGTGTGGTCGCGGCGGTCGTCTCGGTCCTCGCGAAGTGGCTGCTCGTGGGGCGGCACCGGGCCGGGGAGCATCCGCTGTGGAGTTCGTTCGTGTGGCGGGGCGAGCTGGCGGACACGTTCGTCGAGGTGCTGGCGGTGCCGTGGCTGGCCGGGGCCGTGCCGGGGACGCCGGTGCTGACGGCGTGGCTGCGCGGGCTCGGCGCGCGTATCGGCAGGGGCGTGTGGGTGGAGAGCTACTGGCTGCCGGAGACGGACCTGGTGACCGTTCAGGACGCGGCGACCGTCAATCGTGGCTGTGTGCTGCAGACACACCTCTTCCACGACCGGATCTTGCGGACGGATACTGTGGTCCTCCGTGAGGGCGCCACGCTGGGCCCTGGCGGGATCGTGCTGCCCGGCAGCACGGTCGGGGCCCGTACGACCCTGGGGCCCGCGTCGCTCGTCATGGCCGCGGAGTCCGTCCCGGACGACACCCGCTGGCTCGGCAACCCGATCGAGGCATGGCGTCCCTGAGCGCGGGCCGCGCGGGGCCGGTGGGCGCACCGGCCCCCAGGGGTGGCACAGCGCAGGGAGCGGACACAGCAGTGGCAGTTCAGCAGTCGGTCGGCCAGGACCCGTACTTCCCGGACAACGGTGACTCCCGTTACCGGGTGCACCGCTACGAACTCGCGCTGGACTACCGCCCCGGCCCGAACCGGCTGTCCGGCACGGCCCGGATCAACGCCATAGCGGGCCGTGCGCCGCTCACGGAGTTCCAGCTCAACCTGGCCGACTTCAGGATCGGCCGGGTGCGGGTGGACGGCCGGCAGCCGCACTTCACGCATCGCGGCGGACGGCTGCGGATCCGCCCGGCCAAGCCCGTCCGGGCCGGCGCCGCGTTCACCGTGGAGGTCCACTGGTCCGGCAACCCCAGGCCGGTGGCCAGCCCGTGGGGCGGGCTCGGCTGGGAGGAGCTGGCGGACGGGGCGCTGGTGGCGAGCCAGCCGGTCGGGGCGCCGTCCTGGTACCCGTGCAACGACCGGCCCGCCGACAAGGCGTCCTACCAGATCTCGGTCACCGTTCCGTCCGCGTACGCGGTGGTCACGGGCGGGCGCCTGCTGACCCGTACGACGAAGGCCTCCACCACGACCTGGGTGTACGAGCAGGCCGCGCCCACGTCCAGCTATCTGGTCGGCCTGGCGATCGGCCGGTTCCAGACGGTGCTGCTGGGCGACCCGGGCCCTGGTGGCGTGCCGCAGCACGGGCACATCCCGGCGCGGCTGCTGCCCGAGTTCTCGCGGGACTTCGCGCGGCAGCCGGCGATGATGGAGCTGTTCCAGGAGCTGTTCGGGCCGTACCCGTTCGACGGTTACGCGGTCGCGGTGACCGAGGAGGAGCTCGATGTGCCGGTCGAGGCACAGGGGTTGTCGCTGTTCGGCTCCAACCACGTGGACGGCGTGCGGGGTTCGGAGCGGCTGGTGGCGCACGAGCTGGCGCACCAGTGGTTCGGCAACTGCGTGTCCATCGCCGACTGGCGGCACATCTGGCTGAACGAGGGGTTCGCCAAGTACGCCGAATGGCTGTGGTCCGAGCGCTCCGGCGGCCGCAGCGCCCAGCAACTGGCCGCCGTCGCACACCGGTTGCTGGCCACGCTGCCGCAGGACCTCAGTCTGGCCGACCCGGGCCGCAAGGCGATGTTCGACGACCGGCTCTACGAGCGGGGTGGCCTGACCCTGCACGCGGTGCGCTGCGCGCTGGGCGACGACGCGTTCTTCCGCATGCTGCGCGGCTGGGTGCGGCTGCACCGGAACGGGTCGGTGACGACGGAGGCGTTCACCGAGCACGTCGCCCGCTTCGCCGTCGAGCCGTCGGCCGGGCTGTTCCAGGAGTGGGTGTACGGGGCGAAGCTGCCGCCGCTGCCGGTGCTCGGGACAGTTTCCTAGACTTGAAGGGTGGCCCGGCCCAATGACGAGGTCGAGGCGCTCCTGCGGGAGTACGCGGACCTCATCGCGATCACGGGAGGCGACGCCTTCAAGGCGCGCGCCTACGAGAAGGCGGCGCGTGCCATCGGCGGGTATCCGGCCGACATCTCCAAGCTCGACGAGGACGGGCTGAAGGAGATCCCGAACGTGGGGAAGTCGATCGCCGACAAGGTGGCCGAGTACCTGCGCACGGGCACGATGGCGGTGGTCGAGGAGCGCCGGGCGAAGATCCCCGCGGGGGTGCGCGAGCTGATCACGATCCCCACCCTGGGCCCGAAGAAGGCGCTGCGGCTGTACGAGGACCTGCACATCTCCTCGGTCAGCGAGCTGGCCGCGGCGATCGAGGCGGACGCGCTGGCCGATCTGAAGGGCTTCGGCGAGAAGACGCAGGACAACATCCGGCACGGCATCGAGCTGCTCCAGCGGGCGGGCGCCCGGGTGCCGCTGTCGCTGGCCCTGGACACCGCCGAGGAGATCGTCGCGCAGTTGTCCGCGGTGACCGGGTGCGGGCGCTGCGCGTACGCCGGCTCCCTGCGCCGGATGCGGGAGACCGTCGGGGATCTGGACGTCCTGGTCGCGGCGAAGAAGTCGGAGCCGTTCATGGCGGCGCTGTGCGAGCTGCCGGCCACCGCGGAGGTCATCGCGCGGGGCTCGAAGAAGACGTCGATCCGCACGGCCAAGGGGCTCCAGGTGGACCTCAGGGTGGTGCCGCCGGAGTCGTGGGGTGCCGCGATGCAGTACTTCACCGGTTCGAAGGCGCACAACATCCGCACCCGCACCATCGCCGTGCACCAGGGGCTGAAGCTGTCCGAGTACGGCCTGTTCGACGCCGAGAGCGGGAAGTCGCTGGCCTCGCGCACCGAGGAGGAGGTCTACGCCCGGCTCGGGCTGCCGTGGATCGAGCCGACGCTGCGGGAGGACCGCGGGGAGGTCGAGGCGGCCCTGAACGGCGAGCTGCCCGAGGTGGTGACCGAGAAGGACATCCGCGGTGACCTGCACACCCACACCGACCTCACGGACGGGCTGGCCCCGCTGGAGGAGATGGTGGCGGCGGCCGCCGAGTGCGGCTACGCGTACTACGCGGTCACGGACCACGCGCCCAACCTGTACATGCAGCGCATGACCGACGAGAAGATCCTCGCCCAGCGGGAGCGGGTGCGGGAGCTGGACGGCGCCCACCGCAGGATGCGGCTGCTGCACGGCACGGAGCTCAACATCGACCCGGACGGCGGGGTGGACTGGCCCGAGGAGTTCCTGGCCGGTTTCGACCTGTGCGTGGCCTCGCTGCACTCGCACTTCGACCTGGACCGCAAGGCGATGACCCGGCGGCTGGTGCGGGCCTGCGAGAACCCGTACGTCAACGTCATCGGGCACCCGACGACCCGGCTGATCGGCAAGCGGGCGGGCGTCGACGCCGACTGGGACGAGGTGTTCGCGGCCTGCGCGCGCACCGGCACCGCGCTGGAGGTCAACGCCCAGCCGGACCGACTCGACCTGCGCGACGAGGACATCCTGCGCGCCAGGGAGCACGGCGTGCGGTTCGCCGTGAACACCGACGCCCACTCCGTCCCGCACCTCGCGCAGCTGCGCTACGGCGTCGGCACGGCGCAGCGGGGCTGGCTCACCCGGGACGACGTGATCAACACCTGGCCGCTGACGAGGCTGCGGCGGTTCCTGCAGAAGGGCCGCAAGAGCGGGTGAGGGGCGTCATTCCCGGTCCAGCCACAGGGGTGACAGGTCCTCCTCCGTGTCGGCGGCCCCCACCGCCTTGATGTCCCCGTCCGCGGCGCGCAGCAGCCTGCGGCCCATGGCGATCAGGGCGCGTCCGGCGGCGAGTTCGTCGCCTATCTCCGGTACGTCGGGGTCGTACGGGTTCCGGCGGGCCTCCGCATGACTCTCCAGGACGTTGTCGCCGGTGTCCAGGATGATCCGGGCGGTGGTGTCCGGGTCGTGCTCGGACAGGTACAGGTTCAGCCGCCACTCCTTGACGGCCGGAGCACGGCTGGTCATGGGTCGAGTCATAGTCCGCCACCTCGCTCCGCGGGTTGTGCCGCGACGGGCCGTCGGTCGTGTGCGGCGCCGTCCTGGCTGGTCGCACAGTTCCCCGCGCCCTTTACGGGGCACACAATTCCAGCGCTTCTACTTTGCACCCCGGCACCAGCGGGCGCCTCCCCTCGGCCAGGCAGAATGTGGGCCATGACCTCGCGCACCTGCCCCTGCGGACTCCCCCGGCCCTACGACGCCTGCTGCGGCCGGTTCCACGCGGGGCCGGCCGCCGCGCCGACCGCCGAGCTGCTCATGCGGTCGCGGTACAGCGCGTTCGTGACGGGCGACGCGGGCTATCTGCTGCGCACCTGGCATCCACGGACCCGGCCGGAGCGGCTGGACCTCGATCCGCGGATGAAGTGGACGGGGCTGGAGATCCTGGACACCACCGACGGGTCCGCCTTCCACAGCACGGGCACGGTGACCTTCCGCGCCTCCTACCGGGGCGGCTCGCTGCACGAGCGCAGCCGGTTCGCGCGGGTCGGCGGGGCCTGGGCGTACGTGGACGGGGACTTCCTGGACTAGCGCCTGCTAGGGCGCCAGGATGTCCAGTTCCTGCAGGGCGCCCACGGTGATCTCCCTGGTCAGCTCCTCGGCGCGGGTCGCGTCGCCCTCGCGGACCGCCTCCGCCACCTGGACGTGCAGGGTGACGGCGGCGGGGTCGGGGTCCTCGAACATGACCTCGTGATGGGTGCGGCCGGCCAGGACCTCCGCGACGACGTCGCCGAGCCGGGCGAACATCTCGTTGCCGGAGGCGTTCAGGATGACCCGGTGGAAGGCGATGTCGTGGACCAGGTACTCCTCCAGCTTGTGGCCGCGTGAGTTGGCCACCATGCCGAGCGCGCACTGGGTGAGTTCGGCGCACTGCTCCGCCGTGGCGTGCCTGGCGGCGAGGCCGGCCGCGACCGGTTCGACCGCGGAGCGCAGCACGGTCAGTGAGCGCAGCTGGTGCGGGCGGTCGGCCCCCGCGAGGCGCCAGCGGATGACCTGCGGGTCGTAGACGTTCCACTCCGCCTTGGGGCGGACGGTGACGCCCACGCGGCGGCGGGACTCGACCAGGTGCATGGACTCCAGCACGCGGACCGCCTCGCGCATCACGGAGCGTGACACCTCGAAGTGCTGTGCCAGTTCGTCGGTGCGCAGCACGCTGCCGGGCGGGTACTCGCCCGCCGTGATCGCGGGGCCGAGGGTGTCCAGTACATGGCCGTGCAGCCCCCGGCCCGGTGTGGTCATGCACTCAGCGTACGGCGTGGATCACCGACGGAAAAAGTCAGACTTATATGTCACAGACTCTTGAATTCGTCGTACCTAATGGGTTTCAGTGTGGCGACGCCGCCGTGGCGTCGGATGTCGAGGAAGACAGCGAGGCAGTGATGCGAACCCCCCAGGTCGTCGTCGTGATGGGCGTCGCGGGGACGGGCAAGACCACGATCGGTCCCTTGCTCGCCGCGCGGCTGGGCGTCCCGTACGCCGAGGGCGACGACTTCCACCCGCAGGCCAACATCGACAAGATGTCGGCCGGGATCCCGCTCGAGGACGACGACCGGTGGCCCTGGCTGGACGCCATCGGTCACTGGGCGCACGGGCGGGCCGGACTGGGCGGGGTGGTCAGCAGCTCGGCGCTGAAGCGGGCGTACCGCGACCGGCTCAGGGCCGCCGCTCCCGGTGTGGTGTTCGTGCACCTCACCGGCGACCGGAAGCTGATCGAGGACCGGATGACGCAGCGGCAGGGGCACTTCATGCCGACCGCGCTGCTGGACTCCCAGTTCGCCACGCTGCAGCCCCTGGAGCCGGACGAGACGGGAGTCGCCGTGGACGTCACCGGCAGCCCCGAGGAGATCACCGAGCGCGCAGTGAAAGCACTCGAGGCGCTTCCCGACACCACCGCGTAGCACTCACCCCCGTCCCCCCGTAACGCAAGGGAACCCCCGTGACCAGACTCAGCGTCGAGATGCTGGCAGCGGACGCACCTCCGCCGATCACCTCCGCCGGACACGCCCAGCTGGGCATCGCCGTCCTGGTGGGCATGGCCGTGATCGTCCTGCTCATCACCAAGTTCAAGCTCCATGCCTTCCTGGCGCTGACCATCGGGTCACTGGCGCTGGGCGCGGTCGCCGGAGCGCCGCTCGACAAGGCCATCACCAGCTTCACCACCGGGCTCGGCACCACCGTGGCCGGCGTGGGCGTCCTGATCGCGCTCGGGGCGATCCTGGGCAAGCTCCTCGCCGACTCGGGTGGCGCCGACCAGATCGTCGACACCATCCTCGCCAAGGCCGGCGGGCGCGCGATGCCCTGGGCGATGGTGCTCATCGCCTCCGTGATCGGTCTGCCGCTGTTCTTCGAGGTCGGCATCGTGCTGCTGATCCCGGTCGTACTGATGGTCGCCAAGCGCGGCAACTACTCCCTGATGCGCATCGGCATCCCGGCGCTCGCCGGTCTGTCCGTGATGCACGGCCTGATCCCACCGCACCCCGGCCCGCTGGTCGCGATCGACGCACTCCACGCCAACCTGGGTGTGACCCTCGCGCTCGGCATCCTCGTCGCGATACCGACCGTGATCGTCGGTGGTCCGCTGTTCTCGAAGGTCGCGGCCCGCTGGGTCGACGTCCCGGCACCCGAGCGGATGCTCCCCCAGCGCCCGTCGCAGGAGCTGGAGCGCCGCCCCGGGTTCGGCGTGACCCTGGCGACCGTGCTGCTGCCGGTGGTGCTGATGCTGGCCAAGGCGCTGGTGGACATCGTCGTCGACGACGCGACCACCACCACCCAGCGCGTCTTCGACATCATCGGCACCCCGATGATCGCGCTGCTCGCCGCCGTGCTCGTCGGCTTCTTCACGCTGGGCCGGCCCGCCGGGTTCAGCAAGGAGCGGCTGCAGCAGACCGTCGAGAAGGGCCTGATGCCCATCGCCGGCATCCTGCTGATCGTCGGCGCGGGCGGCGGCTTCAAGCAGACCCTGATCGACTCCGGTGTCGGCCAGATGATCCTGGACGTCTCCAAGAACTGGTCGATCCCGGCGGTGCTGCTGGCCTGGCTGATCGCGGTGGTGATCCGGCTCGCGACGGGCTCGGCGACGGTGGCGACGGTCTCGGCGGCCGGTCTGATCGCGCCGCTCGCGGCCGGCACGTCGACCACCCACACCGCCCTGCTCGTCCTGGCCATCGGCGCCGGCTCGCTCTTCTTCAGCTTCGTCAACGACGCCGGCTTCTGGCTGGTGAAGGAGTACTTCGGGCTGAGCGTCGGGCAGACCGTCAAGACCTGGTCGATCATGGAGACGATCCTCTCGGTGGTCGCCGGCGGTCTGGTCCTGCTGCTGTCGCTGGTCCTGTAGGAGGAGTACGACGATGACGGCTCACCCTCTCTTCGACATCGGCGGCCGCACCGCCCTGGTCACGGGCTCCAGCCGGGGCATCGGCCTCGCGCT
Source organism: Streptomyces barringtoniae (assembly GCF_020819595.1). Classification (GTDB taxonomy): domain Bacteria; phylum Actinomycetota; class Actinomycetes; order Streptomycetales; family Streptomycetaceae; genus Streptomyces; species Streptomyces barringtoniae. Next base: position 139,316 of record NZ_JAJHNP010000004.1, on the reverse strand, counting down.
CGCCCGGGGGCTGGCCGAGGCCGGCTGCACGGTGGTCCTCAACGGGCGCGACCCGGACCGGCTGGCCGAGGCCGCGTCCGAACTGCCCGGCGACCGGGTCCGCACGGCGGCGTTCGACGTCACCGACGGTCCGGCCGTGGCCGCCGGGATCGCGGACGTCGAGGAGCGGGTGGGCCCGCTCGACATCCTCGTCAACAACGCGGGCATGCAACTGCGCGCCCCGCTGCTGGAGTTCACCGACGCCGACTGGCACCGGATCCTGGACGCCAACCTCACCAGCGCTTTCCTCGTCGGCCGGGAAGCCGCCCGGCGGATGACGGAGCGCGGCCACGGCAAGATCGTCAACATCTGCTCACTGCAGAGCGAGGTCGTACGCCCCGGCATCGCGCCCTACGCCGCCACCAAGGGCGCCCTGAAGATGCTCACCAAGGGCATGTGCGCCGACTGGGGACCGCACGGCGTCCAGGTCAACGGCCTCGGCCCCGGCTACATCGAGACCGAGCTGACCCGGCCCCTGGTGGACGACGAGGAGTTCAGCGCCTGGGTCCGCCGGCGCACCCCGGCCGGCCGCTGGGGCCGTACCGAGGACCTGGTGGGCGCCCTGCTCTTCCTCGCCTCGCCGGCCGCCGACTTCATGGGCGGCCAGATCCTGTACGTCGACGGCGGCATGACGAGCGTCCTGTGAAAGGCGCTGCGCTCTGAAAGGGGATGCGGGAATGCTGGGTTGTGTGATCCACGGCGCGGGCGATCTGCGGGTGGCGGAGCTGCCGGTGCCCGAACCCGGTCCCGGCGAGGCCCTGGTGGCCGTGCGTTACGGCGGGGTCTGCGGCTCCGATCTGCACTACTGGCGGCACGGCGGGGTCGGGGACTTCCGGCTCCGGGAGCCGATGCTGCTCGGGCACGAGGTGGTGGGCACGGTGGTGGCCTACGGCACCGGGGCCAAGGGTCCCGCGCCGGGTACGGCCGTCGCCGTGCACCCCGCCACCCCGTGCGGGCACTGCCCGGAGTGCGCCGACGGGCGCGCGAACGTGTGCCGGGACACCCGGTACCTGGGCAGCGCGGCCCGCTTTCCGCATGTCCAGGGCGGCTTCGCCGAGCGGATCGCCGTACCGGCCGGGCAGCTGCGGGCGCTGCCGGCCGGACTCGGGCTGCGGCGGGCCGCCCTCGCCGAGCCGCTGGCGGTCGCGCTGCACGCCGTGCGGCGGGCCGGGGACGTGTCCGGCCGGCATGTGCTGGTGACCGGGGCGGGGCCGATCGGGTGCCTGGTGGTCGCGGCGGCGAAGGCGGCCGGCGCGGCCCGGGTGACGGTGACCGACCTGGTGCCCCAGGCCCTGGGGTACGCGGCGGTGGCCGGGGCCGACACGCTGGTGCGGGCCGACGATCCGGGTGATGCCGGGTGGCCCGAGGAGGTGGACGTGGCCGTCGAGGCGTCGGGGGTCGCGGCCGGGCTCGACACCTGCCTGCGGCGCGTACGGCGCGGTGGTGTGGTCGTACAGCTCGGGATGCTGCCGCCGGGGCAGTCGCCGTTCGCCGGGAACCTGCTGGTGAGCCGGGAGATCGAGCTGCGGGGGGCGTTCCGATTCGCCGCCGGGTTCGACGGCGCACTGGAACTGCTGGCCGCGCGGGGCGAGTTCGACGCGCTGGTCAGCGCGGTGGTTCCGATGGCGGAGGCCGAGGACGCGCTGGTGCTGGCTGCCGATCGGAGCCGGTCCTGCAAGGTGTTGCTGGAGTTCGGGACCTAGGGGCGCCACAGCGGGTGTTCCCGCTTCGCCCACTCCCTGCTCACCGTCCCCGTGCGCAGCCCCCGTCTCGCCTCCGGGTCGCCCAGGGCCATGCCGACGTGGCCGGCCAGGACCACGCCGATGGTCAGGGCGAGCCAGTCGTGGACGAAGGTCGCCGAGGTGCGCCACACCAGCGGGGCGAGGTGGGTGAACCACATCAGCAGGCCGGTGCCGAGCATGACCAGGGTGGCGCCGGCGATCCAGGCGGCGTAGACCTTCTGGCCGGCGTTGAACTTGCCCGCCGGACGGGAGCCGCGACGCTTGTCGCGGACCAGCGCGGCGTGCAGCCAGACCTTGTCGTGCGGGCCGAAGCGGTTGAGGAAGCGCAGGTCGGTGCGGAAGGCGCGGGAGGCCAGGCCCAGCAGCACCGGGACGGGGAGGGCGATCCCGGCGCACTCGTGGACGCGGACGACCAGTTCGCGGCGGCCGACCATGACCGCCAGCTGGGAGATGTAGAGGATGGCCGCCGTGACCACGCAGATCCCCATCAGCGCGGCCGTCGTGCGGTGGACCCAGCGTTCGGCCCGGCTGAAGCGGCGGACACGGGCGCCGGGCGGGGCGGGGGCGTCAGCTCGTAGGCTCATCGGTGCGTCCGTTCGAGCGGCCGACCCAGGCGTCGACGTCGTAGCCGAGGCGCTCCCAGTAGCCGGGCTCGACCTGGTCGGTGACCGTGATGCCGGAGAGCCACTTGGCCGACTTGTAGAAGTACATGGGGGCGACATAGAGGCGGACCGGGCCGCCGTGGTCGTGGGAGATGTCCTTGTCCTGCATGCGCAGGGCGACCAGGACGTCCGGGCGGCGGGCCTGGTCGAGGGTGAGGCTCTCGGTGTAGGTGCCGTCGAAGCAGGTGAAGTGGATCGCCTTCGCACCGGGACGGACTCCGGCCGCGTCCAGCAGGTCGGACAGGCGTACGCCCTCGAAGGGGGTGCCGGGGACCCGCCAGCCGGTGACGCACTGGACGTCCTTGACCAGCCGGGTCTGCGGCAGGGCGCGCAGATCCGCCAGGGTGTAGGTGTGCGGGCGGTCGACCAGGCCGCCGATCTTCAGGTGGTAGTCGGTGGCGTTCAGGTGCGGTACCGAGGCGGCGACGGAGTAGTAGCGGAATCCCCCGCCGTTGGGCAGCAGGCCGGTCAGGCCCGTGGGGTCCTTTCCGGCGACGGCGCCGAGGACGCCCTCCAGGCCGCGTTGCAGCGTGGGCGCGGCGACGAGGCCGAGCGCGCCCAGGCCGAGGGTGCCGAGGAAGACGCGGCGGCCGACGGGCGTGCCGTCCCGCTCCTCGGATGGTTCGGAGTTCACGCGTTCATTCGAGCACTCGGGGCCCCGGGGGGCCAGAGGGTCCGGTCAGTGGTCAGAGTTCTGTAATCACTTCTTGCATACGTCACGGACAGGCATGCCGTTCAGTGCCCGAGCGCGTGGGCGCGGGCCGTCCGGAAGGCCGTGCGGGGGTCGCGGCGGGCGTAGGACCAGGGTGCCCGGGTGGCGTGGCGGCCGATGCGCCGGAAGAGGGCCGCCGCCTCGGCCGGGCGGCCGGCGCAGGACAGGGCGAAGGCGAGGTGGTTGAGGTCGATGTGGCGCCGGGGGTGTTCGTCGTGCTCCCACTCCAGCCACCAGTCGAAGCAGGAGCGCAGGATGCGGCGGGCCCGGGGGCCGGACCAGTGGCCGGAGGCGGCGGGGTCGGCGGGGGCGAGACCGGTGGCGGCGAGGACGCGGTAGCGCTCGGCGTAGGCGACGACCGGCAGGACGGCGAGCGGGGAGTCGGCGGGGGCCTCGGCGGCGGCCAGTTCGGCGAGGTCGTACGCCTCGTGGTCCTCGGCCGCCCGGCCGCCGGCGGGCCGTTCGGCCAGGCGGGCGAGGAGCAGATGGTGGGCGTGGTGGTGTTCGGGGTGGCGGCGGCGCAGCTCGGTGAAGGCGGCGAACACCTCGCGCTCCGGGCCGAGGGTGCGGGCCAGCAGGAGTGAGCCCAGCCAGGGGGTGGGGTCCTCGGGGGCGAGCGCGGCGGCGGTGGCGCAGGCCTCGCGGGCCCGGCCGGGGTCCTCCTTGTCGCGCAGGGCACGCCGGACCAGGGCGAGGGCGTACAGCGCGGCGGCGTCGGCGGAGCCGGGTTCGGCGTGCAGCCAGTCGCGGGCCCAGGCCACGGCGTACGGCTCCCCGGCGAGCACGGTGAGGCGGTGGCCGCGGCGGTCCCAGTCGTCGCCGGTGTGCCGGAGCAGGGAGCGGGCGGCCTGCCGCCGGCCCTGGGTGAACGCGGCGCGCGCGGTGCGCAGTTCGGCGTCGTCGAGGGCGTCGTCGAAGGCGCCGGAGTCGTCCGGGGCGGTGTCGCCGGACTGGTCCGTGAGGACCCGGCGAGCGCCGAGCAGGGGTGGGGAAGGGGGCACCGCGGGACTTCCTGTTTCTCGGGCTGCCATCGACCGATCACTCACAGCAAACCCCCAGCCAAGGTTTGCGTCAAGCGGAACCAGGCTGTTACTGACTTCAACTAGCGTGACGCACAGGGAACTTGGGGGTACTCCGCGCAGGTGGGCCGGACTCGGCGGGGGCACCCGACGGTCCGCTGTGGCGTACGCCATGGCGCCGCGCCGGCCGGCACCGGAGCATGGCGAGTCAACCGCCCTGTTCCCCGCACTTCCGGGTCGATGCCGTCCCGGGGGCGCTACAGTCGGCCACTACGCACCCGTGGCCCGGCCGGATGATCGAGGTACGCAGCGTGTCCGTTCTGGTTCTCCTTCTCGCCGTGAGTGCGGCCTGCTGTCTGGGCTTCGGTTTCGTGCTCCAGCAGAACGCGGCGCAGAAGGCACCGCTGAGCGACTTCCTGTCCTTCCGGCTGCTGCTCGACCTGATGCGGGTGCCACGCTGGCTGGGCGGGCTCGGCCTGATGGTGGCCGGCATGGTGCTCGGCGCGATCGCCCTCGGCAAGGGGGAGATCTCCCTGGTCGAACCGCTGCTCGCGACCAATCTGCTGTTCGCGCTCGCCCTGTCCCGGCACCAGACCAGACAGCCCCTCGGCCGCCAGGGCTGGGCCGGGCTGCTGCTGCTCGCGGGCGGGGTGAGCGCGTTCATCATGGCGGGCGAGCCGCGGGCCGGCAGCGCCATCTCCGATCCGCTGCGGCACTGGCTGATCATCGGCGCGATGGTCGGCGCGGCCCTGGTGCTCACGACGTACGGCAAGCGTTCCCGGCTGAGCTGGGGCCCGGTGCTGCTGGCCACCGCCGCCGGGCTGCTGTACGGGGTGCAGGACGCGCTGACCCGGGTGAGCGGCACCCGCTTCTCCGAGGGCGGCTTCACCGAGCTGTTCACCGGCTGGCAGCCGTACGGCGTGCTGGCCTGCGGGGTCACCGGTCTGGTCCTGGTGCAGAGCGCCTTCGAGACGGCCCCGCTGCGCATGTCGCTGCCGGCGCTCACCGCGGCCGAGCCGCTCGCCGGGATCCTGTGCGGGGTCGGCTTCCTCGGTGACCGGCTGCGTACCGACACCGGGGCGCTGGCGTGGGAGGCGGCCGGGCTCGCGGCGGTGGTCGTGGGCATCGTGCTGCTGGGGCTGCACCCGGCGATGCCGTGCGGCGCGACGGAGACGGAGCCGTCGGCCCGGGACCTCCAGCGGCGCTGAGCCCTCTGCTTGGATGGCTCGCATGAACCCCGCTGACGAGATCCTCGACATCGTCGACGAGCACGACCGGGTGATCGCCCAGTACCCGCGCGGCGAGGCGTACGCCCGCAAACTGCGCCACCGGTGCGTGTTCGTCCAGGCCAGGGACGCGGCCGGCCGGCTCTTCGTCCACCGGCGCACCGCGACCAAGCTGGTCTTCCCGGCCCTGTACGACATGTTCGTCGGCGGCGTCGTCGGGGCGGGCGAGTCCTACGACGAGGCCGCGCTGCGGGAGGCCGAGGAGGAACTGGGCGTGACGGGGCTGCCCCGGCCGGCGTACCTGTTCAAGTTCCTGTACGACGACGGGGCCGGGAAGAGCTGGTGGTCGGCGGTGTACGAGGTGCGCTGCGAGCTGCCGGTGCGGCCGCAGGCGGAGGAGGTCCAGTGGCACGACTTCCTGCCCGAGGAGGAGGTCGAGCGGCGGCTCGGCGACTGGGAGTGGGTGCCGGACGGGCTGGCGGCCTACGAGAGGCTGCGGGCGTTCCGGGCGGGCCGGTGACCGACCGGTAGGGTCGGCCGCGTGAGCGAATTCGTACAGAACATCCGGCTGTGGTTCGCGCCGGAACAGGTGCGGGACGAGGGCGACACGCCCGACTACCGGTTCTCGCTGGCCAACGAGCGCACCTTTCTCGCCTGGCTGCGCACGGCGCTCGCGCTGATCGGCGGCGGATTCGCGGTGGACCAGTTCCTGCCGGACCTGCGCTGGGCCTGGCGGGTCGGGCTCGCGCTCGCGCTGCTCGGCGCCGGGGTGCTGTGCTCCCTGCGCGCGGTGAACCACTGGGTGCGCTGTGAGCGGGCGATCCGGCGCGGTGAGGACCTGCCCGCGTCCCGGTTCCCGGCCCTGCTGAGCCTGGTCGTCGCGGTGGTGGCGGTGGCGATGGTCGTGGTGGTGCTCGCCGGATGGGCGGGGTGAGCACGGCCGGGCGCGACCCGGGGCTGCAGCCGGAGCGGACCCGGCTGGCCTGGCGCCGTACGACCCTCTCGGCCACCATGGCCGCCGTACTCGCCGTCAAGACCGTCCTGCACGGCGGCGTCTCGGCCACCGGAGTGACCGTCTGCGCCCTGTGCTGTGTGCTCTTCCTGGGCTTTCTGGCCGTGGCCCACCGCCGGATCCGGGCCCTCGCGGCCGGACCCCGCCCTTCGGCGCTCGCTCCCCGGCACGCCACGGCGGCGGCGCTGTGCGCGGTGGCGCTGGCGGTGTGCGCGGCCGCGCTGGTCGTCTAGCCCTCCCCGCTCCGCCGGCCCACCGTGACCACGATCTTGCCGCGGGTGCGGCCCTCCTGGTTCAACCGGTGCGCATCCGCCGCCCGCTCCAGCGGGAACGCCTCCTGGACGTACACCGAGACGACCCCCTGCCCCGGCGGCACTGCACGCGGCCGCGCCGGTCCTCTAGCCCTCCCCGCCCTCCCCGCTTCGCCGGCCCACCGTGACCACGATCTTGCCGCGGGTGCGGCCCTCCTGGTTCAACCGGTGCGCATCCGCCGCCCGCTCCAGCGGGAACGCCTCCTGGACGTGCACCGAGACGACGCCCTCTTCGGCCTGCCGGGAGAGCGCGTCCAGGTCCTCCGCGTCCGGGCGGACGAAGAAGTAGCGGCCGCCGTGGCTCACCACCTCGGGGTCGGCGATCGACGCCAGCCGGCCTTCCGGGGCGAGCAGGTTGACCGAGGTCTTCAGGGTGTCGCCGCCGACGGTGTCGAAGACCGCGTCCACGCCCTCGGGGGCGAGCGCGCGCACCCGTCCGGCGAGGCCCTCGCCGTAGGTCACCGGCTCGCCGCCGAGCCCGCGCACATAGTCGTGGTTGTGCTCGCTCGCCGTACCGATGACCCGGGCCCCGAGGTGGGCGGCGATCTGGACGGCGAGGGAGCCGACCCCGCCGGCCGCCGCGTGCACCAGCACGGTCTCGCCGCGCCCCGCCTCCAGCACCTTCACGAGCACCTGATAGGCGGTGAGCCCGGCGAGCGGAAGGCCGGCGGCCTCCTCGAAGGAGAGGTTGCGCGGCTTGCGGGCCAGGGTGCGCACCGGCGCGGCGACGTACTCGGCGAAGGTGCCGCGGGAGAGGAAGTCCTCGCGGCAGTAGCCGATGACCTCGTCGCCGGCGGCGAACTCCGTGACCGAGGCGCCGGGCCGGACGACCACCCCGCTGACGTCCCAGCCGGGGACCACCGGGAAGACGGCGTCCAGGACCGCGTCGAGATACCCCTCGCGGCACTTCCAGTCGACCGGGTTGACGGCCGCGGCACGGACCGCGACCAGAACCTGGTCGGGGCCGACCTTGGGGTCGCGCACCTCGCCGTACTCCAGCACCTCGGGTCCGCCGTAGCGGCGGTAGCTGACGCCCTTCATGCCCTCGACCCTCCGGGGTACTCGAACCTCACGCAAGCGGTACGAAGGTGAGCACCATGACCACCTTGCACCAGGAACACACCGAACACGGCACGCACTGCCACGGTCCGGGCTGCGGGCACAGCGCCGTGTCGCACGGCGACCACCTGGACTACGCGCACGACGGGCATCTGCACCGCGAGCACGAGGGGCACTGGGACGAGTGCGAGCCGGCCGGGCACACCGTCCACGAGGGGCACGAGCACGTGCACTACGACGAGTGCGGACACGCCCAGGTGCCGCACGGCGACCACATCGACTATCTGCACGGCGGCCACCGGCACGCCGAGCACGAGGGGCACTGGGACGACCACTGACGCGAGGGCCGACGGCTTTCCGGGCAGCGCGCCGGGGAGCAGTCGGCCTATCGTGGCTCCTGTCACGTTTCACCTCCTGACGGGTACATCCACTGGACGGCATACCGACCGGTCGGCATCATGAGTCGAGTCCTGTTCACCCGTTCGTAGGAGTGATGAATGAGCGCCGACCACCCGCCCGGACTCGACCTGGACCGGCTGCGCGCCCACCTCGACCGCGAGCGCCCCGGTCTGGCGGCCGGCCCCCTCACCGGCCGGCTGATCGAGGGCGGACGGTCGAACCTCACCTACGCGCTCACCGACGGCACCTCCCGGTGGGTCGTACGCCGGCCGCCGCTCGGCCATGTCCTGGCCACCGCGCACGACATGAAGCGCGAGCACCGCGTGATCAGCGCCCTGCACCCGACCCGGGTGCCGGTCCCGCGCCCGGTGCTGCTGTGCGAGGACGAGGAGGTGCTCGGGGCGCCGTTCTACGTCATGGAGTTCGTCGAGGGCACCCCGTACCGCACGGCCCAGCAGCTCGCCCCGCTCGGCCCCGAGCGCACCCGGAACGCGGTGCTGTCCCTGGTGGACACGCTGGTCGAACTCCACGCGGTCGACCCCGCCGCGGTGGGCCTCGAGGACTTCGGCCGCCCCGAGGGCTTCCTGGACCGGCAGCTGCGCCGCTGGGGCAAGCAGCTGGACGCCTCCCGCAACCGCGAACTGGCCGGCATCGACGAACTGCACGCGTCCCTGGGCCGGGAGCTGCCGCACTCCCCCGCGCCCGCCGTCGTACACGGCGACTACCGGCTCGACAACGTGCTGATCGGGGACGACGACCGGATCAAGGCGATCCTCGACTGGGAGATGTCCACCCTCGGCGACCCGCTCACCGACCTGGGGCTGCTCGTGATGTACAGCCAGCCGCTGGGCATGGCGGACTCCCCGGTCTCCACCACCGCCGAGGCCCCGGGACACCCCTCCCCACGGGAGCTGATCGAGCGCTACGCCGAGCGCTCGGGGCGGGACGTCTCCGGCGTCTCCTGGTACACGGCGTTCGCCTGGTTCAAGCTCGCCGTGATCCTGGAGGGCATCCACTACCGGTACACGCTGGGCCAGACGGTCGGGCGCGGCTTCGACCGGATCGGCGACCTCGTGCCCGTCTTCATCGACCACGGACTGACCACTCTTCAGGAAGGCTGACCGCTCATGGACTTCGCGTTCGACGCGCGCACCGAGGAACTGCGTGCCAAGCTGCTCGCCTTCATGGACGAGTACGTCCACCCGGCCGAGGCGGTGGCGGAGGAGCAGCGGGCCGCGCTGGCCTCGCCGTGGGACACCCCGGCCGTGGTCGAGGAGCTGAAGGCCGAGGCCCGCAGGCAGGGCCTGTGGAACCTCTTCCTGCCCGACGCCGAGTACGGCGCGGGCCTCACCAACCTGCAGTACGCGCCGCTCGCCGAGATCACCGGCCGCTCCCCGCATCTGGCGCCCACCGCGACCAACTGCGCCGCGCCCGACACCGGGAACATGGAGGTGCTGGCGCAGTTCGGCGACGAGCGGCAGAAGAAGCAGTGGCTGGAGCCGCTGCTCGCCGGTGAGATCCGCTCGGCGTTCGCGATGACGGAGCCCGAGGTGGCCTCCTCGGACGCCACCAACATCACCACGCACATCCAGCGGGACGGCGACGAGTACGTCATCACCGGCCGCAAGTGGTACATCTCCGGCGCGATGAACCCGGACTGCAAGATCTTCATCGTGATGGGCAAGACGGACCCGGACGGCGCCGACATCCGCCGCCAGCAGTCCATGGTCCTGGTCCCACGGGACACCCCGGGCGTGACCGTCAAGCGCGCCATGCAGGTCTTCGGCTACGAGGACCACTCGCACGGCGGCCACGCCGAGGTGATCTTCGACCACGCTCGCGTGCCGGTCGCCAACCTCGTCGGCGAGGAGGGCGGCGGCTTCGCCATCGCCCAGGCGCGGCTCGGCCCCGGCCGGATCCACCACTGCATGCGGCTGATCGGCATGGCCGAGCGGGCCATCGAGCTGATGTGCCGGCGTGCCGTCTCCCGTACCGCCTTCGGCAAGGCGCTGGCCCAGCAGGGTGTGGTCCAGAACTGGATCGCCGACGCCCGGGTGACGGTGGAGCAGCTGCGGCTGCTGGTGCTGAAGACGGCCTGGCTGATGGACACCGTCGGCAACAAGGGCGCCCACACCGAGATCCAGGCCATCAAGATCGCCACGCCGCGCGCGGTGGTCGGCATCCTGGACCGCGCGATCCAGCTGCACGGCGCGGGCGGGGTGAGCCAGGACTTCCCGCTGGCCGAGCTGTACGCGAGCGCCCGCACCCTGATGCTGGCCGACGGCCCGGACGAGGTACACCAGCGGTCGCTGGCCCGGCGGGAGCTGAAGAAGTACGTCTGAGCTGCCCCGTTCGGCAAGGGGCCGGCGACAGTGTGTGGACGTGGAGCGTGCCGGATGCGGCGCGCTCCACGTCCACGAGGCTCTGCCATCCGGCGGCCGCGGACCTCGTCCGTCATCTCACGGACGGTCGCTTCATGGGCGCAGTGCCCGCAGCAGCAGGTCGGCGAGGTGGTCGGCGACCTGCTGCGGGGTGAGCGGGCCGTCCGGGCGGTACCAGGTGGACAGGTGGTGGACCGAGCCGAAGTGGTAGTCCACCACCAGGTCGGCCGGGGTCGCCGTGGAGAAGACGCCCGCCTTCTGGCCCTCCTCGATGAGCGCCCGGAACCGTTCGTGGTAACGCCGGCGCTCGGCGCGGACCTGCTTGTTCTTCTCCGGGCTGAGGTGGTGCATGGACCGGAAGAAGATCATCGCGTCGTCGAGGTTGTCGATCGTGGTGACGACCACGTCCGCCGCCGCGGCTCTGAGCCGCTCCTCCACCGGCGCGTCCATCCCGGCGAAGTGGTCCAGCCGCTCCTGCTGGATGCGCAGCACGCGCGCGTACACCTCGTGCAGGAGGTCGTCCTTGGAGCCGAAGTAGTGGTACAGCGCCCCCTTGGTGACGCCGGCCGCCTCCACGATCTCCTGCACGGAGGTGCGGTCGTATCCCTGCTCGGCGAAGAGCCGGGTGGCGGCGGCCAGCAGCCGCTGCGGAACGGGGGTCCCGTCTCCGTCCGTCGTCCTGGGCACTGCCGCCACCTGCCTTCCGTGATGCTTACCGAATGTCCTGCGCGAGGTCCCGCGCGCGGGAACGCAGTTCCCGCCGGAGGATCTTCCCACTTGCCGTCTTGGGCAGGTCGGGCAGGATCTCCACCTGACGCGGGTATTTGTAGGCGGCCAGTCTCTCCCTGCAGTACACCGCGAGTTCGTCCGGGGCCGCCTCGGCGCCCGGACGCAGGCTTATGTACGCCTTCACGGTCTCGCCGCGGTAGCCGTCGGGAACGCCCACGACGGCCGCCTCGCGCACCGCCGGGTGGGTGTACAGCACGTCCTCGACCTCTCGGGGCCAGACCTTGAAGCCGGACGCGTTGATCATGTCCTTCTTGCGGTCGACGACGTACAGCCATCCCTGTTCGTCCATGAATCCGATGTCGCCGGTGCGCAGCTCGCCGTCCGGGAAGGACTCGGCGGTGGCGTCCGGGCGCCGCCAGTAGCCGGGAACGACCTGGGGCCCTCGTACGAGGATCTCGCCCTGCTCCCCGAAGGGCACCTCCTCGCCCTGCTCGTCCACGATCCGGACGACCGTGTCGGCGCCGGGCAGGCCCACCGACAGCGTCCCGGAGACGGGGTCCACGGGCGCCTCGAGGCCGGGCGGGACGGAGGCGCAGGGGGCGGTGCACTCGGTGAGGCCGTAGCCGACGCGGATGTACGGCCCGAAGCGTTCGCGGAAGCTCTCCACCAGGGCCGGGGGCACGGGCGCGCCGCCGGAGGACATGTTCACGAAGGAGGCGAAGTGCTCGCGCGTGACGTCCGGGTGGGCGGCGAGCGCCATGTAGGCCGTGGAGGGGCCGACCGTGTAGTGCGGGTGGTGCTCGGCGAAGGCCTCCAGGACGAGCCCGGGCTCGAAGCGGTAGGCGAGCACCAGGGTGCCGGCGCTGTTCAGGCAGGCACCGAACTGGCAGACCATGCCGGTGATGTGGAACAGCGGCGCGAGCGCGTAGTAGACCGGCGCCTCGGGCAGCGCGAGCCCGGTCCGCTGCCGTTCGGCGTTGTGCATGATGTTTTGGTGCGTGTTGGTGGCGCCCTTGGGGGTGCCGCTGGTGCCGGAGGTGTAGCTGATCAGCGCGATGTCGTCCGGGCGCGGGTCGCGGTCCTCGGGCGCCTTGCCGCCCTGGCGGGCGACGGCCACGAGGTCGTCGGCGTCCGGCGCCTGCGGCAGCCACTCGAATCCGAGCACGCGCGCGTCGTTGCGGGTTTGGAAGTCCACCTCGCTCGCGGTGAGCACGATCCGCACCGGCGACCCGGCCGCCGTCTCCCTGAGGTACGCCTCCCAGGCCCGGTCGGAGCAGATCAGCGCGGCCGCCTCGCCGTCCCGCAGGATGTGCTCCATCTCGGCCGACTTGTACATCGGGTTGACCGGGACGACGGTCGCGCCGGCCTTCCAGGCGCCGAGGACGGCGAGCACGAAGTGCGGGGAGTTCTGCAGCAGCACCGCCACCCGGTCCCCGCGCTCCAGCCCGCGCGCGGCGAGGTGGGCGGCGACGGAGTCGCTGAGCTCGTCCACCTCGCGGTAGCTCAGCCGGGCGTCGAAGTAGGCGAGGAAGGTGCGCTCGGGCGCCTCGGCGACGGCCGTCCGCAGGGCGTGCACCAGCGAGTCGGCAGGGTCGACCGGGCCGCGCTGGGCCTCGTCGAGCAGGGCCAGCCAGGGGCGTGCCGCGTACCGGGAGGCGCTCACCGGGCCTGCTCCCACTTGCGCTGGATGTGGTTCATGCTCCTCAGCCAGCGATCCGGATCGGTGGCCCGGGCCTGGTAGTACTCGGCCACCTCGGGGTGCGGCAGGATCAGGAAGCGGTCCTCCTCGATGCCCCGGAACAGGGCGTCGGCGACGGCCTCCGGCGCGATCGCGGTGGGCTGCAGCACCAGGTCCCCGGCGCTGCCGGTGGCGGCCAGCATGTCCGTGCGCACACCCTGCGGACAGATCGCGTGCACCTTCAGGCCCCGGTGGCGGTACGTCAGCGACAGCCACTCGGCGAAGGCGTAGGCGCCGTGCTTGGTGACGCTGTAGGAGGGCGCGCCGATCATGGTGAGCAGCCCGGCGGCCGACACGGTGGACACGAACCGGCCGGCGCCCCGCTCCAGCCAGGACGGCAGCAGCGCGTGGGCGGCGCGGACGTGCGCCATCACATTGACGTCCCAGGCGAGGGCCCAGGACCTCTCGTCGAGCGGCCCGCCCTCGTCGCCGTCCTCGAAGGCGACACCGGCGTTGGCGCAGTAGATGTCGACGGTGCCGCCGAGCGCGTCGCGGGCGTCGCCGACGATCGCGGAGGCGTCGCCCGGTACGGCGATCCCGCCGATCTCCTCGGCCACCGCCTTGGCCCGCTCGCCGTCCAGGTCGTTCACGACGACCCGGGCCCCCTCGGCGGCGAAACGCCGGGCCAGCGCGGCCCCGATCCCCCCGCCGGCCCCGGTGACGACCACTCCCGCATCCTGCACGGCTTCCACCATCGGTCTCCCTCGACACGACTTCGCGCGGCGCGCGTCGGCCCTGATCGCCTCAGACTAACCGGTCGGTATGTGTGAAGGAAGGGCCACCGCACCAACCTCTAGCCATGCATCTGTCCCGACGGAACCTGCTCGCATCGGCCCCCCTGGCCGCCCTCGCGCCCACGCCCGCCCACCGTGCGGAACTGCACACCGGTTTCGAAAGACTCGCAGCCGACGGCTACTCCCTGCTGAAGGGCCGGCGCGTCGGCGTCGTCACCAATCCGACCGGCATCACCAGGGACACCGCCCACATCGTCGACGTCATGCACAGGGACCCCCGTGTGCAGCTGACGGCGGTCTTCGGTCCCGAGCACGGCTTCCGGGGCACCGCTCAGGCGGGCGGCTCCGAGGGCAAGTACGACGACCCGGCGACGGGGCTGCCCGTCTATGACACCTACCTCAAGAGCGGACAGCAGCTCGCCGACATCTTCACCACCGCCGCCGTCGACACGGTCGTCTTCGACATCCAGGACGTCGGTGCCCGCTTCTACACCTACATCTGGACGCTCTACGACTGCATGGAGGCCGCGCAGCTCGCGGGCAAGCGGTTCGTCGTCCTCGACCGGCCCAATCCGGTGACCGGCCGGGAGGCCCTGGGGCCGGTCCTGCACAAGGAGTTCGCCACGTTCGTCGGCCGGCAGCCGATCGCCCAGGCGCACGGCATGACCGTCGCGGAGCTGGCACGGCTGTTCAACGGGGAGTTCCTGAGCAGGCCGGTCGCGCTGGACACCGTACTGATGACGGGCTGGAGGCGCACGCAGTTCTACGACTCCTGGGGGCTGCCCTGGGTGCCGCCGAGCCCGAACATGCCGACCCCGGACACGGCTCTCGTGTACTCCGGCACCTGCATGTTCGAGGGCACCAACGTCTCGGAGGGCCGGGGCACGACCAGGCCGTTCGAACTGCTCGGTGCCGAGGGCGTCGACGGCCGCTGGGCCGCCGCGGCGAACGAACTCGGGCTGCCCGGCGTACGGTTCAGGGAGGCGTACTTCGCGCCCACCTTCTCCAAGTTCCAGGGCAGGACGGTCGGCGGGGTGCAGATCCATGTGCAGGACCGGGCCGCCTACGACCCCGTGCGCACCGGGATCGCGCTGCTGGTGACCGTCCGCAAGGCCTGGGCCGGCTTCGCGTGGCGGCCGGACAACTGGATCGACAGGCTCACCGGCTCCACCCGGGTGCGCACGATGATCGACGCGGGGGCGGCCACCGACGAGGTGACCGGCGCCTGGCAGGAGGAGCTCGCCGCGTTCCGGCGGGTTCGCAAGGAATATCTCCTGTACAGATGAGCCGCGGTGTATGGCCAACCCCGCCCCGGCGCAGGACGATGCGTCCGCACCACATCGTTACGCATCGTTTCCGGCGGGACGAGGGAGCCTGGCATGGCGGATCCCGGGATGAGCGTGACTCCCTACTGGGAGCTGACCTTCGACGCGGACGGGGACGTGGACGGCCCCGAACGCGACCATCTGATCGCGCAGGTCACGGCGCACGGCGTCCGTGACCTGATCGTCTTCGCGCACGGCTGGAACGAGGACCGCTCGGGCGCGACCGCGCTGTACCGGCGCTTCTTCGCACCGGTGCCGGCGCTCGCGCCACGGGCCCGGCTCGGCTACGTCGGCGTGATCTGGCCGTCGATGCGGTTCAGCGACGAGCCGATCCCGGACTTCCCGAAGTCGGTGGCGGCCGTCGCCGCGCAGCGGGCACCGGGTCCGGCGCTGGACAAGGACACCCGCAACGCGCTGCTGAGGACGTTCCCGGGGCGGGCCCCCGTGATCGACCAGCTGGCCCGGATGCTGGACGAACAGCCGGACGGCGAGGGCCGGTTGACCGAGTTCGGGCGGCTGGTGCGGCTGCTGGTGGACGGGGAGCGGCCCGGGGTGGCCGACACGAGCCAGGAGGGCGAGCCGCTGGTGTTCACCGAGGACCCGGCGACCGCCTGCGACGAGTTCGCCGAGGCGCTGGCCGCCGTACGGTCGCCCGGCGCACCGGCCGACTTCAGCATCCCGAACCCCTGGGAGGGCGCCAAGGAGCTGCTGCGGCAGGCGGCGTACTACACGATGAAGCGGCGGGGCGGGACGGTCGGCGAGCACGGACTCGGGCCGGTGATCGGGCAGTTGGCGCAGGCGGCGCCCGGGGTGCGGGTGCACCTGGTGGGGCACAGCTTCGGCGGGCGGCTGGTGTCGTTCGCGCTGCGCGGGCTGCCCGACGGGGTGAGCACGGTGAAGTCCGTGACCCTCCTCCAAGGCGCCTTCTCGCACTACGCGTTCGCGGACCGGCTGCCGCAGGACCCGGACAAGGCGGGGACGCTCAAGGACCGGCAGCGGCGGATCGACGGCCCGCTGGTGTGCTGCTACTCGCGCTTCGACGCGGCACTCGGCACGTTCTATCCGCTGGCCTCCCGGCTCGCCGGGGACGACCGCTCGTGCGTGGGCAGCGAGATCGCGGCCGTGCTGGGTCCGGAGTGGGGCGCCATGGGCCACGACGGGGTGCAGGCGGTGCCGGGCACCGCCCGGCTGGACCTCGCGGCGGCCCTCGCCGGCCCGCTGCCCGCGACGGGGTGCGTGAACGTCGACGCCGCCGCGGTCGTCTGCCACGGCGGCCCGCCGGCCGGGGCGCACAGCGACATCGTGCACCCCGAACTGGCACGGCTGGTGCTGGCGGCGGGCCGTATCGGCTGACCCGCCGCCCGCATCACGCCGACCGGTTCACCGGTGCGACGTGTACTCCACGACCTGCTGGAACGTCGGCCGGTTCTGCCAGCTGATCTTGCCGTGCTTGATGCCGCCCAGGGTGCGCTGGACGATCGAGTCGGCGCACCACTGGTCGCCGGCCGAGCACTGGTCGTCGCCCGGATAGACCTGGGCGGCGGTCATTCCGGCCGCCTGGTCGAGGGTGCTGATCAGCGCGTCCCGGCAGGCACTGAGGCTGCCGCCGCCGCAGTACTTCTCGGCGAGCCCGCCCTGCACGTTCTCCCCGAGCACCGCCCGGATGTCCTTGTCGACATAGCTCCACCAGCCGTACTGGAAGGAGCTTCCGGCGTGCGAGCCGGTCGGACCGTGACCGGCCGAGGGGGCCTCGTCGACCGACAGGTTGTTGGTGAGGGCCGTGTACAGGTCGCTGCCGAGGCCCGGTTCGAACTCCGCCTTGACCAGCAGCGGCCACCAGGCGTCCAGGATGCGGATCGCGTCGCTGTCGGCGTAGGCCTTCGAACCGGCGGCGGTCTCCGTGCGCCTGGCGCCCGCGTCCACCCAGGCCTGCAGCTTGCCCACCGCCGCGGCGGCCGTGGAGTCGGTCACCGCCGAGGAGTTGATCACCTTGAGCAGCTTCGGCAGCACGTCCTCGGCGCGCAGATCGGCGAGGGCCGCGTCCGCCATGGCCTGCACCAGCTTGGTGCGGGTCACCCCGCCGGCCGCGACCAGCTTCTTCACCCGGTCGTCGAGCAGGTTGCCGCGGTGCACGGAACCGTCGCCCCAGCCCGCTGCCGAGTAGTCCTTGGCCTGCTTGTTGTTCCAGGAGACGTAGTAGTCCTGGTCGATGGAGTTGGGGTGGGCGGAGGCCGGGGTGTAGTCGGCGGTGTTGGTGGCCGGGTCCCAGTTCTGCCACTCGTACGCCGGCTGCGCCCAGACCGGGAACTCGGCGTCGACGCCGGCCGCGCGGACCGGGTTGTCACCGCTGTTGTAGTACGCGGTGTGCTGGGCGTCGGCGTAGAACCAGTTGAAGGTGTAGTTGATGTGCTGGGCCGCGCTCTGGAAGTCCTTCGGGCCCTTGACGAAGTCCGGGTCGTTCAGCATCTGGAAGCCGATGATCGAGTCGGCCTCGTGCAGATACGAGGAGCGCAGGGTGGTGTAGGCGACCTTCTTGCCGCCGACGGTCGCCCGGTACTCCACCGGTCCGTACTTCGTCCGCCACGCCCGCATGGTGTACGACCCCGCCGGCGTGCTGTCGGCCGTGGTCGGCGACCAGGAGTTCTTCTGCTCGACCTTGTCCATCGCCGTACAGGTGCCGTGGTACAGGTAGTGGTAGTCGTCCTGGCAGAGCTCGACGGCGTAGCTGTCGATGATGTCCTGGCCGGAGGTGGTCGCGCTCCAGGAGTAGTCCTGGCCGCGGCCGAGTTCGACGTACATGCTCAGACCCGCGAAGGAGGCGCCGCGCGCGCTGATGCCCGGGCCCTGGATCTCCTGGAGCATGAGCAGCTGCGGGGCGAAGTAGCCGGTCTGTGGTCCGAAGACGGCGATCGGGTGGCCGCTCGCGGTGTACTTGCCGCTCACGACGAGGGCGTTGGACATCCCGCGTCTGGCCGAGCCGAGGGTGGCCTTGGCGGCGGTGGCGGACGTGCTCCTGGCGGCGGCCGTGGCCGCGCTGCCCGTACGGTCGTAGACCAGCGGTTCCTGGGTGACCGAGCCGGCGTCGGGCAGCGCCTCGCCCTTGGCGTCGGCGGGCCTGCCGCCGTAGGGGAAGCTCTCGCCGCCGTGGACGGTGAGGACGGCCTCGGGGTCGTTGCGTTCGCGGAAGGACTCCCAGACCTTGGTGCCCTCCTCGACGCCGTACTTGGACTGGGCGGCCATCAGGGACAGGGCGTTGTTGACCTCGCCGCCTCCGCCGGCGCCGAACAGCGAGCCGATCACGGAGGCTAGCGCCACGAGGTCGGTGACCTTGAAGTGATCGATGGTGCCGGCGTTGGTGATCGGGTCCTTGTGGCCGGTCAGGTCGTACTCGCCGGGGAAGTAGCGGCCGCTGTCCGAGGCGTCGATGTAGGCGTTGACGCCGTCGAGATAGGCCTTGACGTCGGCGAGGGCCTGCTGGCCGCGGGCCCCGTTCTTGGCGACGGCGTTGTCGATCTGCGCCTGCAGGTCGGCCTCGGTGTAGGGCGCGTTGCGGTAGAACTGCTGCTCCAGGCCCTGGTTGGCGGCCGCGCCGCCGGCGAATGATGTCAGCCGGCCGCGGCCGACGTGCCGGAAGACGTCCATCAGCCACAGCCGGTCCTCGGCCGCCGCGTACCCGGCGCCGTACTCGGTGCCGTAGCGGGTGGTGCCGGTGATGTGCGGCACACCGGACTTCTTGTCCCGGACGATCTTCACGTCACCGCGTCCGCCCGGTTGCTCGGTGGAGGCGACCTGGTCGGACGGGACGCCGAAGGAGGCGTCGTTGAAGAAGTTGTTGATCGTGGCGTCCGTGAGGCCCTTGTAGCCGCCGGCCAGGTTGGCGTACGGGCCGAGCTGGTCCTCGGCGTGCGAGGGCTGGGTGCCGAAGGCCTGGTTGAGCAGGATCTGGGCGAGTGTGGCGTTGCCGTTCTCGCCCGGCGGCAGGATGTCCGAGCACTGGCCGCCGCAGTAGTCGTTCGAGGCCGTGGCCTCGGCGGCGGACGCGGTCTGGGTGAGTGGGGAGAGAAGTCCGGCGACGAGAACGCATATCGACGCCGTCTTCAGGAACCCGTTGAAGCGGCGGGACGTTCTCAGTCTGTCAAGGGTGATACGTGGGGTTCGCCGTGGCATGGCAGCTCCTAGCGACAGAGGTGGCCGAACGTTACCGCCGGTATCCCCAGCTTTAAAGGTGAACATGCGTCACTTTCCGGAGTCCGCAAGCAGAAAGCAGAAGACAGCACGCGAAGAGATGGAGCCGAATCGCCTGTCGATACGTCTATTCGGCGACGTCCGTGCGACGACGCCGAAGTGACCGAAGTACAGGTGCAGGTGTGACGGAGGTGCAGGGCGATGGCCGGTTTCCGGAGTCTGGCGAGACAGGTACGCGATCCGGGCTGCGATCTGGCACTGCGGCGCTACTCACTGCGCAAGTGCCTTGAGAAGTTCGCCCCTTACGGGCATCGGGCGACCTGGGACCATCTGTGCTCCCGGGCGGGCTTCGGCCCCGAGGACCGCTCCCCCGACCCGGCGCGGCTCGTGGCCGCACTGGAGGAGCTGGAGGAGGCCCGGTCCGTCTGGCTCGCCTATGAGACCGACTTCACCGAGCGGCGCAGGAAGGAGAAGCACGACGGGCTGCGCAGGCCGGGCAGCGTGGACGACTGGCACCGGCTGACCTGGGGAGGCTTCGGGGTCGCCTGGTGCGACGACCCGCGGGTCCATCCGGGGGCGCCGCTGGCCGAGGTGCTGCGCCGGCTGATCGCCGCCCTGGAGCGGGAACCGGGCTCGGGCTGCCCGGTGTGCGGCGGAGACCGTCTGGTCTGGCGGTACGGCCTGGACCACGAACCGTCGTCCGGCCCGGTCTGCACGGACTGCGGCATCCTCGTGCCGCGTCCGGTACTGACGCCGCAGGCACTGGAGTTCGCGAGGCGGGGGCGGCTGCTGATGTCGGCCTGAGCAGTGCTGTACCAACGGGGGGCATGTCCGGGGGGTGCGTTGGGGGATGCCGCGCCCCCTGCGGTGCGGTGACGGGGGGCCGTTGTCAGTGGTGGCCGGCACCATCAACAGCATGATGCAGGTGTGTCTCAACGGAAGCCGCACGGCCGCCGAGAGTGCGGGGCTGCCGACTTCCCCCGAGGAGATGGCCCGTTCCGCGGCCCAGGCCGTGGCGGCCGGGGCCACCTCGGTGCACGTCCACCCGAAGACGCCGTGCGGACACGACAGCCTCTCCCCGCGCGTCCTCGCTCCGGCCCTGGAGGCGATACGGGCGCAGGTGCCGGTGCCGGTCGGTGTGACGACCGGCGCCTGGGCGGAGCCCGATCCCGAAGCCCGGCTCGCCCGGGTGCGCGGCTGGTCCGTGCTGCCCGACTTCGCCTCGGTCAACTGGCATGAGCCGGGCGCCGAAGCGGTCGCCGACCAGCTCGTCGCCATGGGTGTGGGCGTCGAGGCGGGCATCTGGTCCGGCACCGACGGCGCGGCCCGGTTCGCGGCCTCGCCGCTCGGGCCGAGGGTGCTGCGCGTGCTGGCGGAGGTGACCGACCCGGACCCGGCGACCGCCGAGGCCTCGGCGCGGACCCTGCTCACCGAGCTGGGCACGGCCCACGGCCGGCCGGTGCTCCTACACGGCGAGGAGGGCGGCACCTGGCCGGTGCTGCGGCTGGCCGGACGGCTGGGCCTGGCCGCCCGCATCGGTCTGGAGGACACCCTGTTCCTGCCGGACGGCCGACGGGCGGCGGGGAATGCTCAGCTGGTCGCGGAGGGGCTGGTCCAGTACGGGTCGTTCCAGCGCTCGTCGTAGGGCAGGCCGACGAGCCGGGCACGGATCGCCAGATCCGGCTCGCCCCGGGCCCGCAGCCGCTCGGGGGCGTGCCGGGCGAGCCAGGACCGCAGTTCGGCGACACCGGCGGCCCGGTCCTCCGGCTCCCACCAGGTGAACGGCCAGTCGTCGTTGACCAGGTCGTACAGCCAGGAGCGGGCGCAGCCGGCGAGGTGGGCGTCGGCGACGGGACCGGCCGGCCACCGGTCGAGCAGCGGGGTCAGGGTGCGCAGGATCGAGGCGCAGGTCTCGAAGACGTGCTCGGCGCTGTACGGCGGCTCGGGCGCCGCGAGCACGTCCTCCCACCAGGCGAGCACGAACGCCTCGACGGCCGAGGCCTGCTCGGCCGGCCACGATCGCCACTCCACCCGGCTCAGCCCGTGCGGTGCCCAGCCGACGTCGTCCAGGGTGCCGTCCGCCATCGCGTGCGCGCACTGGGGCAGCAGGCGCCGCAGCACGGCGGCGTGGTCCTCGAAGTGGTCCGGGACCTTGCGCACGAACCGGCTCAGCAGGGCGGGTGGCAGACGTGTGCAGGGCGTGCGCAGATACGCCGTCTCCTCCGGCGCGAAACAGCGCTCGCAGCCGGTCTCCGTGGGGCTGGAGAAGCCGTTGAAGACGGTGTCGATGTCCGCGAGCGCGGCGGCAAGGGCGGGCGTGGGCAAGGGAGTCGGGCCCCCGTTCGATACTCCGTGCGCGGCGCCGGGCCGGCCGAAGACGCTGACGCTATCAGCCGTAAATCGGCTCGCTCCACCCGATTTCCGTCCGGACAGTGGAGCCGATGAAACCGAACCGATGAACACGGGGAGTCCCATGTCCACCCTGCGGGTCACCGCCGAAGTGCTGACCGTCCACGACCATCCGAACGCCGACGCGCTCGAGCTGGCCCAGGTGGGCCTGTACCGGGCCGTCGTCGCCAAGGGTGCGTACCGCACCGGTGAGGCCGCCGTCTACGTCCCCGAGCAGTCCGTGCTCCCGGCCGGGCTGATCGAGGAGCTGGGTCTGACGGGACGGCTGGCGGGCGGCGAGGCCAACCGGGTCAAGGCGGTGCGGCTGCGCGGCGAGCTGTCGCAGGGCATCGTGTGCCGGCCGAAGGCGCTGGCGGACGTCGACCTGGTGCGGGCGGCGGCCGAGGGGACGGACTTCGCGGAGCGGCTGGGCATCACCAAGTGGGTGCCGCCGATCCCGCCGACCATGAACGGCGAGGTGGAGTCCGCTCCCGACCTGCTGCCGTGGGTGGACATCGAGAACATCCAGCGTTACCCGGACATCTTCACCCCGGGCGAGCCGGTCGTCCTGACGGAGAAGCTCCACGGCTCGGCCTGCCTGCTGACGTATGTCGCCGACGAGGGGCGGGTGTTCGTGTCCTCCAAGGGCTTCGGCGCCAAGTCGCTGGCCCTGAAGGAGGATCCGCGGAACCTGTACTGGCGGGCGATCCGGGGACACGGCGTCGCCGAGGCGGCGGCCCGGCTGGCCGAGCGGCTCGGTGCACGCCGGATCGGCATCTTCGGTGAGGTGTACGGCGCGGGCGTGCAGGACCTGTCGTACGGCGCCGACGGGCGGCGGGACACCCTGGGGTACGCGGCGTTCGACGTCTCGGCGGACGTGGACGGCGCCGTGCGCTGGCTGGACGCGGCGGAGCTGCTGGCGGGGGAGCTGCCGGTGGTGCCTCGGCTGTACGTGGGGCCGTACGACATCGACCGGGTGCTGGAGTGCGCGAGCGGACGGGAGACGGTGTCCGGGCGGGGGCTGCATCTGCGGGAGGGCCTGGTGGTACGGCCCGCCGTGGAGCGGTACAGCGCGGTGACCGGCGGCCGGGCGATCGCGAAGGCGGTGAGCCCGGCGTACCTGACGCGCAAGGGCGGGACCGAGTACGAGTGAGGCGACGGCGCTGCGGTTGCCCGGATCTCAGCGCCCCTCCGCCAACAGCCGCGACCCGGTCAGCCGTTCGCCGAACACGTCGTCCGGGTTGGACAGCACGCAGTTCTCCAGGGACAGGCACCCGCACCCGATGCAGTCGGTGAGGTGGTCGCGCAGCCGGTTCAGCTGCTTGATGCGTTCGTCGAGCTCCGAGCGCCACTTCTCCGACAGCCGCGCCCAGTCCTCCCGCGTCGGCGTGCGTTCCTCGGGAAGCTCGGCGAGGGCGTCCCGGATCGTGGCCAGCGGAATGCCGACCCGCTGCGCGGCCCGTACGAAGGCGACCCGGCGCAGGGTGTCACGGCTGTAGCGGCGCTGGTTGCCGGGCGTGCGGCGACTGGTGATCAGGCCCTTGGACTCGTAGAAGTGCAGGGCGGACACCGCGGCGCCGCTGCGCGCGGCCAACTGGCCGACGGTCAGCTCGTGGATCTTCTCGGGAATCTGGGGCACTCCTCAGAGCCTAGTCGTCCCGGTGCCCGTCCCGATCGTTGACAGGCGCCCCACACCCGACCATGCTAAGCAGTTGCTTAGAGACGTGGGCGACATGCGAGCGAGAGGCCGGGCACATGGCACAACCGAGGACCTTCACCTCCCCCGACGAGCTGAAGTCGGCCGTCGGCGAGCAGCTGGGGTACACCGACTGGCTGGAGGTCGACCAGAAGCGCATCGACCTGTTCGCCGAGGCCACGGGCGACCACCAGTGGATCCACGTGGACCCCGAGAAGGCCGCGACGGGCCCCTTCGGGACCACCATCGCCCACGGCTATCTCACGCTCTCGCTGCTCCCGCTGTTCGGCCCGCAGCTGATCCGGGTCGAGGGCGCGACGATGGGCGTGAACTACGGCACCAACAAGGTCCGCTTCCCCTCCCCCGTCCCCGTCGGCTCCCGGCTGCGCGCCACCGGGAGGATCACCGGCGTCGAGGACGTCACCGGCGGCGTCCAGGTGGCCGTCGCCTTCACCGTGGAGCGCGAGGGCGGCGACAAGCCGGTGTGCGTCGCGGAGTCGGTGTCCCGGTACTACGTCTGAGCCCAGGGCCCTACTGGGCCCCGACCATCCGGAGCACGAGGTCGGCGTAGAGCGCGCCGACCTCCTCGGGGGTGCGCGGGCCGTTCACGGTGAACCAGCGGGCCACGTCGATGCACAGCGACAGCACGGCGAGCGTGGTGCCGTGCACGTCCAGCACGTCGAACTCGCCCGAGGCCACGCCGTCCTCGATGATCCCGCGCACCTCGGCGTCGACCTGGCGGCGCAGCGCGACGATCTCGGCGCGGGCCTCGGGGCCGAGGGCGTCGAGTTCGTACTGCACGACCCGGGCGGTGGTGCGCCGCCCGGCGTGCCAGCGGACGAAGGAGCTGACGGCGTCGGCCAGCCGCTCGGTCGCGGTGCCCTCCCGCCGCGCGGCCGTGCGCAGGATGTCGAGGGCCTTGTCGTGCCCGATCCGGCTGATCCGGTGGAGCAGCTCTTCCTTGGTCTTGTAGTGGATGTAGAGCGCGGCCGGGCTCATGCCGGCCCGGCCCGCGATGTCGCGGGTGGTCGTCGCGTGGTAGCCGCGCTCGGCGAAGGCCTCCACGGCGGCGACGAGCAGCCGTCGGGCCGCGTCCGGGGTGACCTCTTCCCACGGCTCCACTTCGCCGCCGGTCGTCTCCTCCGCCGTACTCATCGCTCGCTCGCCCCTCTCGATGGCAGGAGCACCACCATACCGTCGACGGTGAGCGAGCGCTTAGTGCAGCCGGTCAGAGCTTTTCGAAGGGATCGTGTTCGGCCAGCAGCTTCTCCAGCCGCGCCTGGTCGACGCGGCTGACGATCTGGCCGGCCTCCTGGCGGTCCCGGATCACCTTGGCGAGGGTGAAGGCGGAGGTGACGAGGTAGAGGACGGCGATGGCGAGGAAGGCCCGGACCCAGGCGCTGGTGTCCAGCTGGTAGATGCCGACGGCCGTGGCCGCCATGGCGATGGAGAAGGACGCGACGGCCTGCCCGTAGAACGCGGCCGTGCTCTGCTGCTTGACCGGTGTGTCACTCATGGCAGAAGCATCGGCGGACGTGTCCCGCGCCACATCCGCCGAAGTACTCAGACACGTACTCAGGGACGACGTGTGTCCGGGAAGTGCTCAGAACGCCGAAACCCCGGTCAGGGCACGCCCGATGAGCAGCTTCTGGATCTGACTGGTGCCCTCGTAGAGGGTCATCACGCGGGCGTCGCGCAGGAGTTTGCCGGCCGGGTACTCGTCGATGTAGCCGTAACCGCCGAAGACCTGCAGGGCGTTGTTGGCGGCGCGGACGGCGGCCTCGGAGGCGAACAGCTTGGCCTTGGAGGACTCGACGGCGAACGGCTGCCCGCGGTCGATCAGATCGGCGACGCGCCAGGTGAGCAGCCTCGCGGCGTCCACGTCGACGGCGATGTCGCTGATCAGCTCCTGCACCAGCTGGTGGCGGGCGATCGGTTTGCCGAACTGCTCGCGCTCGCCGGCGTACCGCACGGCGGCGTCCAGCGCCGCCTGGGCTATCCCGACACAGCCCGCGGCGACCGACATCCGCCCCTTGGCGAGCGCGGACATGGCGACGGAGAAGCCCTTGCCCTCCTGTCCCAGCATCGCCGACGCGGGCACCCGCACGTCCTGCAGGACGAGTTCGGCGGTGGCCTGGCCGCGCAGGCCGAGCTTGCCGTGGATGGCGCGGCGGGTCAGGCCGGGGGTGTCGGTGGGCACGAGGAAGGCGGAGACGCCCTTGTGGCCGGGGTCGCCGGTGGAACGGGCGAAGAGCAGGACCACATCGGCCCAGGTGCCGTTGGTGATGAACATCTTCGTGCCGTTGATGACGTAGTCGTCGCCGTCGCGTACGGCGCGGGTGGTGAGGTTGCCCGCGTCGGAGCCGGTGCCGGGCTCGGTGAGGCCGAAGCAGCCCACGTACTCGCCCGCGGTCAGCCCCGGCAGCCAGCGCCGTTTCTGCTCCTCGTCGCCCCAGGCGGCGACCGTCTTGGCGACGAGCCCGAGGGAGACCGAGACGATCCCGCGGACCGAGGAGTCCCCTCGGCCCAGTTCCTCGGTGACCAGGCAGTAGGCGAGGTGGTCACCGCCGGCGCCGCCGTACTCCTCGTCGATGGTCAGCCCCAGGAAGCCGACCTCGCCGAGCTTCTTCACGATGCCCCGGTCGACCTCCTCGGCCCGGTCCCAGGCGACGACGTGCGGGGCGATCTCGCGCTCCACGAAGTCCCGGGCGAGCTGCCGTACGGCGGCCTGCTCCTCGCTCAGCTCCAGGTTCACCACGCGATCACCCCACACAGAAAGAATCCAGCGACGGATCTTGAAAGCCGTACATTTAAATTAGCACTGCTAGTTTCCGCACGCAGCCCTACTATGTGCGCCATGGCCCGACCGCGCAAGCCCCTCCTCAGCACCGACCGGATCGTCGAGACGGCCCGGGAACTCGTGGACCGGGAGGGCCTGGCGGCCGTCTCCACCCGCCGGCTCGCCGCCGAATTGGGGGTGAGCGGACCCTCGCTCTACAACCACTTCCGCACCAAGGACGAGATCCTGGAGGCGGTCGCCGACTCGGTGAGCGGTCTGGTGGACCTGTCGATGTTCGAGGACGGCCGGGACTGGCGCACCGCGCTGCACGACTGGGCCGTCTCCTACCGGGCCGCCCTGCGCGACCACCCCAACATCGTCCCGGTACTGGCCCGGGGCCCGGGCCGCCGCCCGGCCGCCCTGCGGCTCGCGGACGCGGTGTACGGCGCGATGGTCGACGCCGGCTGGCCGCCGGCCCAGGCGACTTCCATCGGCGCGCTGATGCGGTACTTCATCATGGGCTCGGCGCTCGGTTCGTTCGCCGGGGGCTTCGTGGACGACGCGAGCGCGTACGACCCGGCCGACTATCCCCACCTCGGCCAGGCTCATCTGCTCGCCGAGCAGCAGGAGAAGATCGACGAGCGGGCCTTCGAGACCGGCCTGACGGCGCTGCTGGACGGGCTGGCACAGCAGTACGAGCAGGTACGGCAGCAGGTACAGCAGAGCGTGCAGCGATAATTCGGTGGGGCCGAAGTGTCCGTGTCGCATGCTGGGCGGTATGACCGCCAAGGATCCGCAGGCCGCCGCCCTGGCCGCGCTCGCCGCCCTGATCGCCGACGAGACCCGGGCCGCCTGTCTGCTGGCCCTGCTCGACGGGCGGGCCTGGACGGCCGGTGAGCTGGCCCGGCACGCGGGGGTCGCCGCATCGACGCTCAGCGAGCACCTGGACAAGCTGGTGGCCGGGGGCCTGCTCGCGGAGGAACGGCAGGGGCGGCACCGGTATGTGCGGCTCGCCGACGCCCGCGCGGCGGAGCTCGTCGAGGACCTCGCCGCGCGGTTGCCTCCGGCGGCTGTACGGCACTCTCCGCGGACGCTGCGGGAATCGAGTGCAGGGTCCGCGATGGCTCGGGGGCGTACCTGTTACGACCATCTCGCCGGGCGGCTCGGGATCGCCGTCACGGACGCGCTGACCCTGCGGGGGTTGCTGCGGCAGGACACCGGGTTCGCGCTCACGGACACGGGCGTGGACTGGTTCCGTGCGGCGGGGATCGCTCTTGAGGTGTCGGGCCGGCGTCCGCTGGCCCGTGCATGCCTGGACTGGACCGAGCGGCGGCCCCATCTCGCGGGGGTGGCGGGGGCCGCGTTGTGCCGGCATGCGCTGGATGCCGGGTGGTGCGTGCGGATCGGGTCGCAGCGGGCGGTGAAGGTGACTCCGTCGGGGGAGCGGGAGTTGGCGTCCTTGCTGGGTATCTCGCGGGAGGAGCTGTGCTGAGTGCGGCTACCGGGGTGGGACGTGCCCTGGTCCGCCGAGTGCGGTCCGTGGTGGGCTGCTCGCGCGGTTCCCCGCGCCCCTCACGGGGCGCTGCAGGCGCCCTGTCCGATATCCGCCAGCCCGCAAGAAGACCGGTATCTAACCTCGGGAGCATGATGAACGCCGACCCACGTCAACGTCTTCTCCCCGCCGGCGCCGCCTGCGTGACCGTCGTGCTCTGGGCGTCGGCCTTCGTGGCGATCCGGAGTGCGGGGCAGGAGTACTCCCCCGGTGCGCTGGCCCTCGGGCGGCTGGCGTCGGGGGCCCTCGCGCTGGGGGTCATATGGGCCGTACGCCGCGAGGGGCTGCCGCCCAGGGCCGCCTGGCGCGGCATCCTGCTCTCCGGGCTGCTGTGGTTCGGCTTCTACATGGCCGTCCTGAACTGGGGCGAGCAGCGGGTGGACGCCGGTACCGCCGCTCTCGTCGTGAACGTCGGCCCGCTGCTGATCGCCCTGCTCGGCGCCCGGCTGCTCGGTGATCCGATGCCGCCGCGGCTGCTGGCCGGGATGGCCGTGTCGTTCGCGGGCGCGGTGACCGTGGGACTGTCGATGTCGGGCGGCGGCGGCAACTCGGTGCTCGGCGTGGTGCTGTGCCTGCTCGCCGCCGTGGCGTACGCCTCCGGCGTCGTCGCGCAGAAGCCGGCCCTGGGGCACGCCAGTGCCCTGCAGGTGACGACGTTCGGGTGTCTGGTCGGGGCCGTGGCGTGTCTGCCGTTCGCCGGGCAGCTGGCGCACGAGGTGGCCCACGCGCCCGCGTCGGCGACCCTGAACATGGTCTACCTGGGTGTCTTCCCGACCGCCCTCGCCTTCACGACCTGGGCCTACGCCCTGGCCCGTACGACCGCCAGCCGGATGGGCGTGACGACGTACGCGGTGCCCGCGCTGGTGGTGCTGATGTCGTGGCTGACGCTCGGCGAGGTGCCGGGCGCGCTCACGCTGGGCGGCGGTGTGCTGTGTCTCGCGGGCGTGGCGGTGTCGCGGTCCCGGGCCCGTGGCGGCCGGACGGTCCGGGTCGCGGCCGGCGAGGAGCCGCGACCCGAGAAGGTCACCTGACCCTCAGAACACCACCAGCGCCCGGCCGCCCTTGCCCGCAAGCATGTTCTCGAAGGCGGCCGGGATGCCCTCCAGGGCGATCCGCTCCGTCACCAGCGCGGAGAGGTCCAGGCGGCCCTCCCGCACGTGGCCGGCGAGCACCGGGATGTCGCGGGCGGGGTCGGTGTTGCCGTAGACACAGCCCGACAGGGTGCGGCCCCAGTGAAAGATCTCCAGCGCGTTGAAGGTGACCTCCTGGTCCTTGCCGCCGATGCCGACGACCGTCGTACGCCCGCCCCGGCGGGTGGAGTCCCAGGCGGCGCGGATCGACACCGCGCGGCCCACGCACTCGACCGAGACGTCGACGCCCTGCTTGCCGGTGAGGGCGCGGATCTCACGGGGGGTGTTCCCGGAGGCGAGGACGAAGTCGGTGGCGCCGGCCGCGCGGGCCAGCTCCTCCTTCGCCGGGGAGACGTCGACCGCGATGATCCTGGACGCGCCCGCGATGCGGGCCGACTGGAGGGTGGCGAGGCCGACTCCGCCCGCGCCGAAGACGGCCACCGTCTCGCCCGGGCGGACCTTCGCCGAGTGGTGGACGGCGCCGTAGCCGGTGAGGACGGCGCAGCCGAGGAGGGCGGCGTCCACCAGCGGCACGCCCTCCGGCAGGGGCAGCACACAGGACGCGGCGACGACCGTCTCCTCGGCGAACGCGGCCACGTTCAGGCCGGGGTGCAGGTCGGTGCCGTCGGTGGTGCGGGCGTGGACGTCGGCGGCGCCGTTCAGGGCGTTGGCGCACAGCCAGACCTCGCCGAGCGTGCAGGCGTGGCAACTCCCGCAGGACGGGGCCCAGTTGAGGACGACGGCGTCACCCGCGGCGACATGGGTGACGCCCTCGCCCACGGCCACCACCGTGCCGGCGCCCTCGTGGCCGAGGACGGCCGGGACCGGGACGCGCATGGTGCCGTTGGACAGGGACAGGTCGGAGTGGCAGACGCCGGCGGCGGCGAGGCGGACCCGGACCTGTCCGGGGCCCGGGTCGGGCAGCTCGATGCCGGTGATCTCCAGGGGTGCGCCGATGGCGGGCAGGACGGCGGCTCGTACGGCCATGTCTCGGGTACTTCCTTAGAACTGGAGGGACTTGGTCTGGAGGTACTCGGTGAGTCCGTGCGCGCCGAGTTCCCGGCCGACCCCGGACTGCTTGTAGCCGCCGAAGGGGGCGAGGGGGTTGAACCGGCCGCCGTTGATGTCCACCTGGCCGGTGTCCATGCGCCGGGCGAAGGCCACCGCCTCGGCCTCGTCGCCCGCCCAGACGGCGCCGGCGAGGCCGTAGACCGTGCCGTTGGCGATGCGCAGGGCGTCCTCCTCGTCGTCGTACCTCAGAATCGACAGGACCGGGCCGAAGATCTCCTCCTGGGCGACCGTCATCTCCGGGGTCACGTCCGCGAAGACCGTGGGGCTGACGAAGTAGCCCTTCTCCTGAGGGGATTCGGGGCCGCCGGCGACCAGGCGGGCGCCCTCGGCGATGCCCTTCTCGATGTAACCGCGCACCCGTGCCTGCTGCTTGGCGTTGACGACCGGGCCGATGCGCTCGCCGTACCTGGCGGCGGCCGCGGCGGCCAGCTCGACCGCCTCGTCGTACTGGTCGCGGTGGACCAGCATGCGGGTCCAGGCGCTGCAGGTCTGGCCGGAGTTGGACATCACGTTCGCCACACCGACGTTCACCGCCTTGGTGAGGTCGGCGCTCGGCAGGATGACGTTGGCGGACTTGCCGCCGAGTTCGAGGGCCACCCTCTTGACGGCCGCGCCCGCCACCGCGCCGATCTGCCTGCCGACCGCGGTGGAGCCGGTGAAGGAGACCAGGTCCACGCCCGGGTGCTCGGCGAGCGCCTGACCGGCGACCGGGCCGAGGCCGGTGACCAGGTTGAACACACCGGCCGGCACGCCGGCCTCGTGGACGGCCTCGGCGAACAGCTGGGCGGTGAGCGGGGTGTCCTCGGCAGGTTTGAGGACGATCGTGCAGCCCGCGGCGAGCGCCGGGCCGACCTTGGCGACGATCTGGTGCAGGGGGTAGTTCCAGGGGGTGATCGCACCGACCACCCCGACGGGCTCGTGCAGCACGGTGGAGTTGCCGACCTTCTCCTCGAAGGAGTGGGTCGCGGCCAGCCCGGCGTAGGAGCCGGCGACGGCGATCGGCACGGCCGCGTGCACGGCCTGCGAGAACTGCAGCGGGGCACCCAGTTCGGCGGTGACCGTCTCGGCGATCTCGTCCTTGCGGGCCACGAGGACGTCACGGAGGGCGGTGAGGCGGGCGGCGCGCTCGGCCGGCGGCGTTGCGGCCCAGGCGGGCAGGGCGGCGCGGGCCGCGCGCACGGCGGTGTCGACGTCGAGGGCGCCACCCGCCGGGACCCTGGCGATGACCTGCTCGTCGACCGGGTTCACGACCTCGATGACATCCGTGTTCTCGGCGGGGCGCCAGGCGCCGTCGATGTACAGGCCGTCGTGTGCCTTCATGCTGCTTCCTCCCGGCGGGTCTGCGTCGTCCGGCACACAAACTAGCGATGTTAGTTTTTTGGCGCCAGACGTACCAGGACATCATCGCCGGGGCGGGCGGTACTCACTCGTGCGGGTGGTCCAGCTCACTCGTCCAGGTCGGGCAGCCGGTCGGGGGACGGGCAGATGCGGTCGCCCTGCTGGTCGAAGACGAAGAGATGGGCGAGGTCGACGAGGAGCGGGACCTGCATGCCGTGCTGCAGCCGGAGGTCCGGGGTGGTGCGCACCACCAGGTCGCCGGGGAGCCGGCCCTCCGGCGGCGCGGGCTCGGGCCCGGTGTCCCCGGGG
Source organism: Streptomyces barringtoniae (assembly GCF_020819595.1). GTDB lineage: Bacteria > Actinomycetota > Actinomycetes > Streptomycetales > Streptomycetaceae > Streptomyces > Streptomyces barringtoniae. The sequence goes on along the minus strand of NZ_JAJHNP010000004.1, from coordinate 107,780 downwards.
TGTTCGAGCACCACCACCGGCCCGGCGCGCCGCGACCCCGCCCGTTCCCGCAGCCGGTCCAGCACGGTCGCACCTTCCCTGCGCCGCCGTCGCGCCGGCCGGGCGGCGGGGCGCGGGGCCTCCAGTTCGGGTACGACGGCGGGGCGGGAGCCGGTGTTGAAGTGGACGAGGATCTCGTGCCCCTGGAACTCCACATGCTCCACCAGTCCGGTGATCGCCACCTCCCCCGGCCGGGCGGAGCTGTGCCTGGCGATGCGCACCGCCTCCGAGCGCAGTCCCACGATGACCTCGCGGCCCTGCTGCACGCGCAGCAACTGGTGGTCCAGGGACAGCGGTTCGGGCAGCCGGAGGGCCTGCTTGCCCAGGCTGATCGTCATGGCGCCGTCCAGCGGGGCGCGCACCAGGCCGCGCAGCAGGTTGATGCGCGGGGTGCCGATGAAGGCTGCGGTGAAGACGTTGCGGGGCAGTGCGTAGACCTGGCGCGGGGTGCCGACCTGCTGGAGCACTCCCCCGCGCAGCACGGCGACCCGGTCGCCGAGGGACATCGCCTCGGCCTGGTCGTGGGTGACGTACACCGTGGTCACCCCCAACTCGCGGGTGAGCTGGGATATTTCGGCGCGCAGGTGGTTGCGGAGCTTGGCGTCGAGGTTGGACAGCGGCTCGTCCATCAGGAAGGCGGAGGGGTGGCGGGCGATGGCCCGGCCCATGGCGACGCGCTGCCGCTCGCCGCCGGAGAGCTGGCTGGGGAAGCGGTCGAGCAGGTCCTCGATGCCCAGCATGCGGGCGGTGGCAAAGACGCGGGGGGCGGGGTCGGCGCCGGGGTCCTCGATGCGCAGCGGGAAGCCGATGTTGTCGCGTCCGGTCATGTTCGGATAGAGGGCGAAGTTCTGGAAGACCATGGCCATGCCCCGCTCGGAGGGCTGCCAGTGGTTGGCGAACTCCCCGTCGAGCAGCAGCTCGCCCGCGTCGATGTCCTCCAGGCCGGCGATCATCCGCAGCACGGTGGACTTGCCGCAGCCGGACGGGCCGAGCAGGACCAGGAACTCGCCGGGCGCGATGTCCAGCGAGAGGCCGTCGACCACGCGCTGGCCGCGTGCGTAGGACTTGCTCACGTCGTGCAGTGCGATGGCGCGTGTCATGCGTGCCGCCCTCGGGGGCTGTCCGGAGCGCCGCTGCTCCGTGGTCCGAAGACCCCGCGGGTCGAACGGGGCCTGTGAGTCACGGAAGTTAACGGAATGTGGCGGGCCGGGGGAAGACATCGCGCGGCCCGTCCCGTCACTTGGTCGCGATCAGGTGTGCGAAGACCACCGCGTTGCTCGTGTAGCCCGAGCGCCGGGTGTAGAAGCCGCCGCAGGTCAGCACGCGGAGCTCCGGTCGGCCGGTCTGGGCGTAGACCTCCTTGTCCGGGAAGCCGGCCTTGTCGTAGACCTTCATCCTGTCGACGGCGTAGACGGCGGTACGGCCGTCGGCGCGCCGCACCTCGATGAGCCTGCAGGGCTTGACCTGGGCGAGCGCGGCGAAGACGGCGGGGCCGGTCCTGGTGTCCCGGTGGCCGACGGCGATCGCGGTGCCGGACTCGCCCGGCGTGGGGCCGCCCTCGTACCAGCCGACCAGCTTGGGCTCGTCCACGGGCGGAGCCTCCAGCTGTCGTTCCCTGTCGAGCCCGATGGCCGTGATCGGTGCGTCGATGCCCAGGGAGGGGACGCGGAAGGACGTCGGCCGGGACCGGGGCAGCGGGCCGGGCGGGGGTCCGGCGGGGGGCTCGCAGGATCGCTCCCCGCTGCCGCCCGGTCCGCCGGCGGCCGCCACCGCGTCCGGGTCGCCCGGCCGGCCGGTCCCGGCGTGGCCGCCCCCGCACCTGCTGCCGACCGTCACCAGGACGGTCACCAGCAGGGCCGTCCTGGTGAGGCGGTAGGCGCGGGTCCGGTACCAGGGCCTCCTCTTGCGTCTACGCGGCGCCATGAGGCCGGCGGCGGTTCCGGCGGACGTACACGCCACCGCCGACCGCGATCAGGCCCACGGCACCCGCGGCGGCAACGGGCGAGTACGCGGCGGCCGTGTCGATGAGTCCACCACCGCCCGCGTGCACACCGCCCCTCGGCGGATCGTTGTCGTCCCTCCTGCCCCAGCCCGGGCCGTCCTGGTCCCTGTGGTCGTGGTCGCGGTGGTCCTCGATCTGACCGTTCGGACCGTGCCCCTCGTCGTGCCCCTCGTCGTGCCGTTCATGGCAGTTGACGCGGAAGAGCTTCTCCTTGACGGCACCCGCGGCGACCCAGGTGAGCTTGTACTGGCCGTCGGTCAGGCCGATCGCGTCGGTGTGTCCGGCGCCGCCGGCGAGCTGGATGACACCGGTGACGGTGGCGGCGCTGGGCAGTGGGGGCTGCGCCTGGATGATGTAGGGGATGTTGGGCAGGATGTCGAAGTTGACGGCATCGAGGTAGAACCTGCAGACGGTCGGCTCGTCCCTCGACACACCGTAGGGAACGCCCACGCTGTGCACCCTGATGTCGCCGTTTTCCCCTTGGGCCGCAGCGGTCGGCGCCACCACCCACGACGCACCCGCCGCGGCGAGGGCGGTGAGGACGACAGTGGCGCCCGCACGGGAGCGGAAGGCACGTGGTGAGGTTGTGGTGGGCATGCACATTCCTCCGAGTCAGACGATTTTCATACAAATCGTTCTTTCGACTGGACTGTGCTTGATGTCCACCTCTACTGACGAACCGACACCCGGTGCGCCGTCAGAGTTCGCTCGTGTGGCGCAGTCCGGAGCCCGCCCGCCCCTGCCGCGGGGTGTCCGCCCGCCCCTCGGGCCGCTCCGGCGACCGCCGCGCCACCGCCGACGACAGCAGCAGCAACGCCCCCAGCATCACGAACGGCGCCGCCACCCCGGCCAGGCCCGCGACCAGGCCGGCGGCGGCCGGGGCCACGACCTGGCCCAGCCGGTTGCCGGTCAGCCGCAGCGCGAGCGCCGTGGAGCGGGCCGCCTCGGGCGCCGCCTGCACCACCGTCGTCATCGACAGCGGCTGGCCGACTCCCAGGCAGAAGCCCAGGAGCGTGAGCATCACGGCCAGTGCCCACACCGGCACCGGCAGGGCGACTCCCGCGCACAGGAGCGCCGCCAGGAGGCAGGTCAGGGTCAGCAGTGCGGGGCGGCCGAGCAGCCGGAGCAGCGGGGTCAGGACCAGGCGGCAGGCGATGGTGGCACCGGCGCGGAGGCTGAGCAGGACGCCTACCGCCGAGGGGGCGATGCCCCGGTGCTCGCCGACCACCGGCAGGTAGGCGGTGAGGATGTCGGTCGCGGACAGGACGGACAGGCTGACGAGCATGCCCGCCGGCACGCCACGGGCGCGCAGGATACGGCCGACCGGCACCCGCTCCCCTTGCGCCGGACGGGAGTTGACGGCCGTACGGTCCTCGATGCGCCACAGCGAGGTGCAGGCGACCGCCGCGCCGGCGCCCGCCACCACGAGCGCGAGCGCGCTGCTGCGGGCCATGTCGGGGCCGCCGATCAGGGCGCCGGCGGCGAGCGGGCCGATGAGCTGGCCGAGGGAGGCGCCGATGGTGAAGTGCCCGAAGTTGCGGTCCTGTTCGTGCGGCGCGGACTGGCGGGCGACCAGCGACTGGGCGCCGATGACGAAGCAGAGGTGGCCGAGGCCCATCACCCCGCTCCACAGGGCCATCGTCCACAGGGACCCGGACAGTCCGCTCAGCGCGCAGCCGCCGGTGATCAGGACCACGCCCGCCGGGAGCAGCGGTGCGCAGCGGCCGTGGTCGGTGCGCCGGCCGAGCGGTACGGCGGCGAAGAGCGGGAGCAGGGCGTAGACGCCGGCGATGACGCCGACCGCCCGCTCGTCGGCGCCGAGCGCCAGGGCCCGGTAGGAGACGGCGGGCCGGGCCATCGACACCGCCCCCTGCGCGAAGCCGAAGGCGAGGACGAGGCGGAACAGCCAGCCGCGGTTCCCACCGGGCGCCATGATGACGACCTCCGTCGATCGAGTCGATGGATCAGATGATGCCGAAGAGGATTCCTGCCCCGAGCACCACCAGGGATGTCAGGGCGGCCCACTTGACCACGAACCGGGTGTGGTCGCCGAACTCGACCTTGGCCGTGCCGACCAGGACGTAGACGGCGGGGACGAGCGGGCTGGACATGTGCAGCGGCTGGCCGATGATCGAGGCGCGGGCTATCTCCAGGGAGGAGACGCCGTGCGCGTGGCCCGCCTCGGCGAGCACCGGAAGGACGCCGAAGTAGAAGCCGTCGTTGGACATGAAGTAGGTGAGCGGGATGCTCAGCACGCCGGTGACCAGGGCCATGTGCGGGCCCATGCCGGCGGGGACGTTGCCGACCAGCCACTTGGCCATGTGGTCGACCATGCCGGTGCCCTGGAGGACGCCGGTGAAGACGGCGGCGGCGAAGACCATGCCGGAGACGTTCAGGACGTTCTCGGCGTGGGCGCCGATCCGGGCCTTCTGGTCGGGCATGTGCGGGAAGTTGACGGTCAGGGCGAGCGCCGCGCCGATGAGGAACAGCACCGGGATCGGCAGCCACTCCATGATCATGGCGGTGAGCAGGGCGACCGTGAGCAGCCCGTTGAACCAGTACAGCCCGGGGCGCAGGGTCTCGCGGTGCGGGTCGAGGCCCTGGAAGCCGTCGTCGCCGTCCGGGCCCTCGGGCAGACCGGGGCCCGAAGTTCCGCTGTTCGCCGGGGACTTTCCGGAGCCGGCGCCCACCAGGACGGTCTCCTTCTCCTCCACCAGCACCGCGTCCAGCGTGAGCACCCCGAGCCGCTTGCGCTCGCGGCGGCCGAGGACGTAGGCGAGGACGAGGACGAACAGCAGGCCCACGGCGAGGGCCGGGATCATCGGCACGAAGATGTCGCTCGCGTCGACCTTCAGCGCGGTGGCGGCCCGGGCGGTCGGGCCGCCCCACGGCAGCGTGTTCATCACTCCGTTGGCCATGGCGGCCACGCCGGTCATCACGACCAGGGACATCTTCAGGCGCTTGTACAGCGGGTACATCGCCGAGACGGTGATCATGAAGGTGGTGGAGCCGTCGCCGTCGAGGGAGACGATCGCGGCGAGCACCGCCGTGCCGACGACGATGCGCAGCGGGTCGGCCTTGCAGAACCTGAGGATGCCTCGCACGATCGGGTCGAAGAGGCCGACGTCGATCATCACACCGAAGTAGACGATCGCGAACATGAGCATCGCCGCGGTGGGGGCGAGGCCGGTGACGCCGTCGATGACGTAGTCGCCGAGCTCGGCGCCCTTGCCCACGAAAACGCAGAACAGCGCGGGTATGAGCACGAGCGCCGCGATCGGCGACATCTTCTTCAACATGATCAGGACCAGGAAGGTCGCGATCATGGCGAAGCCGAGGATGGTCAGCATATGAGTGGATACCTAACGTTCGCCCTTGAACATCCCACCTGGGGGTCGGCGGTGCGATGACGTTAGGTCCCGTCGACTGGCGTTAACAAGATGTTGACGCATGAGCAATAAGCGCGAAAGTCCAGGTCACAGGCTTGCGGCGAGCTGGACGGGGATGCCGTTGAGGACCGCGTTGCCCGAGAGTGGGTCGAGCAGGCTGCCGTCGAGGAGCTGGTTGACGTTGACGCCGGGTGCGGTCGCGGCGTGGCCGAGGCGGGTGCCGGGGCGGTCGTGGCCCCAGCCGTGCGGGAGGCTCACCACCCCGGGCCGTACGGCATCGGTGACCTCGGCCGGCGCCACCACCTCTCCCCCGGCGCCCTTCACCCGTACGTCCGCCCCGTCCCGGACACCGAGCCGGGCCGCGTCCTCGGGGTGGATGTGCAGGGTGCAGCGGTTGGAGCCGCCGGTGAGCGCGGGCACGTTGTGCATCCAGCTGTTGTTGGACCGCAGATGGCGCCGGCCCACGAGGACGAGCCCGGCGGGCCGCTCGCGCAGGGCCTGACGCAGCCGGGGCAGGTCGGCGGCGATCGGCTCGGGCAGCAGCTCCACCTTGCCGCTGCGGGTCTTCAGCGGCTGCGGCAGGCGCGGACGCAGGGGGCCGAGGTCGATGCCGTGCGGGTGGGCGAGCAGCCTGGCCAGGGTCAGCCCGTCGGGTCGTACGCCGAAGCCGTCGCCGTACGGGCCGAGGCGCAGCATCATGTCCAGCCGCCGCTCGGGGCCGCTCTCGCCGGTGAGCTGCCCGGCGAGTTCCTTCGGATCACGGCCGTACACCGGCGAGTGCTTCTCCTGGACGGCCTTGCCCAGGGCCTGGTCGACGACCATGGCGTCCACGGCGGCGGGGTCGGCGCCGTGCATGCCGGTGGCGGCGAGGATCAGCCGGGCGAGGATCTCGCTCTCGGCCATGCGGCCGGGCTCCAGCGGGACCGCGGGACGGGTGTAGCGGACCTGGTTGCGTACGGCGAGGGTGTTGAAGGCGAAGTCGTGGTGCGGGCTCTGCGAGGGCGGGGGCGGGGGCAGGACGACGTCGGCGTGGCGGGAGGTCTCGTTCAGGTACGGGTCGACGCTGACCATGAAGTCGAGGGAGTCCAGGGCCTTGTCGAGGCGGTCGCCGTCGGGTGCGGACAGCACCGGGTTGGCGGCCACGACGATCAGCGCACGGACCGGCTCGCCCTGGTCCGTCACGGTGTCGATCTCCTCGGCGAGCGCGGAGAGCGGCAACTCGCCCTTGGCCTCGGGCAGGTGCCGTACCCGGGAGTGCCAGCGGCCGAGCCCGAAGCCGCGGCCCGGGCCTGCCGGGCGGGGCGTCCTGTCGGTGGCGGCCTGCGGGAAGAGGGCGCCGCCGGGCCGGTCCAGATTGCCGGTGAGGACGTTGAGGACGTCCACCAGCCAGCTGGCCAGGGTGCCGTGCGGGACGGTGCAGCTGCCGATGCGGGCGTAGACGGCGGCGGTGGGGGCGGCGGCGAGTTCACGGGCGAGGCTGCGGATGGTCGGCGCGTCGATGTCACAGGCCCCGGCCACGGCTTCGGGGGTGAAGTCCCGTATGGACTCCCGGAGTTCGTCGAGGCCCTGGACGTGCGGGGCGAGGTGGGCGAGGTCGGCCAGGTCCTCCGCGAAGAGGGTGTGCGCCATCGCGGCGAGCAGCAGGGCGTCGGCGCCGGGGCGGATCGCCAGGTGCCGGTCGGCGAGCCGCGCGGTGCGGGTGCGGCGCGGGTCCACCACGGTCAGCCGGCCGCCGCGGGCCTTGAGCGCCTTGAGCCTGCCCGGGAAGTCGGGGGCGGTGCACAGACTGCCGTTGGACTCCAGCGGGTTGGCGCCGATGAGCAGCAGGTGGTCGGTGTGGTCCAGGTCCGGCACGGGGATGGCGTTCGCGTCGCCGAAGAGCAGCCCGCTGGAGACGTGCTTGGGCATCTGGTCGACCGTGGAGGCGGTGAACAGGCTGCGGGTGCGCAGGCCGGCGAGGAGGACCGGCGGGTAGAGGGCACCGGCCACGGTGTGCACGTTGGGGTTGCCGAGGACCACGCCGACGGAGTCCGCGCCGTGCCCCTCCACCACGGGGCGGAGCCCTGCGGCGACCGCGTCGAAGGCCTCCTCCCAGGTGGCCTCGCGCAGTTCGCCGTCCCGGCGCACGAGCGGGGTGCGCAGCCGGTCGGGGTCGGAGTCGACGGCGCCGAAGGAGGCGCCCTTGGGGCAGATGAAGCCCTTGCTGAAGACGTCCTCGCGGTCACCGCGGGCGCCGGTGACACGGGTGCCCTCGATGGTGAGGGTCAGCCCGCAGGTGGCCTCGCACAGGGGGCAGATTCGCAGGGCGGTGCGGGACACGGGTCCTCCCGGAGGTCGGCGGCGGTACCGGGCGAGCGCGGAGCGGCTCGAGGCGAGCATACCGACCGGTATGCATGGAGGGGAGGTCTCTTCATGTGAACGATGGCCGTCGAAGGTCAGTCCAGGACGCGGGCCAGATACGCCCGCAGCAGCTCCCGGGTCTCGGCGATGATCGCCTCGTCGCCGTCCGGGTCGGTCCGGAAGGCCAGCTGGACGAGGGCGTCCGCGCTCTCCACGGCGACCAGGAAGACCCGGCGCAGGTCGTCGTCGGGGGTGCGGCCGAGGTAGCCGGAGAGCAGGTCGGTGAGGCGGTCGGCGACGCGGGTGTTGGGCTCGGCATGGCGGGCGCCGACCGGTATCTGGTTGCCGAAGTCGACCAGGGCGAAGCCGGGTGCGGTGCGCTTCATGGCCAGGTACTCGTCCAGGACGGCGTCCATCGCGGCCCGCCAGTCCCCCGTGCTCGCCTTCCTCAGCCGCTCGGTGACCCGCTCGGTGTACCGCTCCAGGTTGCGCTGGGCGAGGGCGTCGGCCATCTGCCGCTTGTTGCCGAAGAAGCGGTAGACGGAGCCGATGGGCACACCGGCGCGCAGGGCGACCGCGCGGGTGCTCAGGGCGTCGTAGCCGACCTCGTCGAGGAGTTCGGCGCAGGCGTCGAGGATCCTGGTCAGCCGTTCGGCGCTGCGCCGCTGGACGGGCGCACGGCGGAGCGATGTCGCGTGGGGCACGGACTTCATGATGCCTCTCCGCCGGGACCGGGTGAACCTCGCCCTCCAGTACGGCGAAGAGTGGCCGGTGCACTCATTTCCCGGCGACCGGGGCCGCCGCGCCGGCCGGGGGCCCGCCCGACGCCGTCTCCGGGTCCGACACCGTAATGTCGGCGCTGCTCTGCACCGGCTTGCCGTGCACGGCCCACACGGTGCCGTCGTCGGCGTACAGGCGGGCGGTGACGTGGTGGGTGCCGCGCGGGACGAGAGCGTCGGGCAGGTGGTACCCGCCGGCGCGCAGCCCGGTGATCCGGCGGCTGTCGACGAAGAGGTACACGAGCCCGCGTCCGCTGACCGCCGTGGACCCGCTACCGGGTGCGGAGCAGCGGAAGTGGCGGAAGGTCAGCCGGACGTCCCAGCCCCCGCCGGAGTGCGGGGTCACCTCGACACCGACCTGCGGTGCGTCCCTCTTGTCGACCTCGCGCAGATGCCGGCCGGTCGAGTCGGTGTCGTCCAGGACCTTGCCGACCGGCGAGGGCGGGACCGTGCCGTCGTGGGTGTGCCCGGACGCGCAGGCCGCCGCGCCGAGCGGCAGCAGGACGCACGCCGCGAGCGCGGCGAGCGTCCTGCGGGTCCACGACGTCCTCGGCATGCCCTGGAGAGTAGAACAACCCTCCGCTCACCCGAATCCGTCTGAAGTCTGGTTCCGTCCGCCCCGCGAGGTCCCCCTGGCGGAGTATGCGCGGACCTCTTGCGCCTGCCTCCGCCTATTCCTACGGTGATACATAGGAATCAGGGAGCGCAAGGGAGCGATCATGAGCGGGGACGCGCGGAAGACCGCCGCGGGACTGTCGTATCTGACCGGATTCGGCAACGAACACGCCTCGGAGGCCGTGCCGGGCGCGCTGCCCGAGGGCCGCAACTCACCGCAGCGCGCACCGCTCGGGCTGTACGCGGAGCAGCTGAGCGGTACGGCCTTCACCGAGCCGCGGGCACACAACCGTCGCTCGTGGCTCTACCGCATCCGCCCCTCGGCCGCGCACCCGGCGTTCACCCGCACCGGCAACGGCGCGATCCGCACGGCTCCCTTCACCGAGACCGTCCCCGACCCCAACCGGCTGCGCTGGAACCCGCTGCCGGAGCCGCCGGCCGGCACCGACTTCCTCGCCGGCCTGTGGACGCTCGGCGGCAACGGCGATGCGACGCAGCGCACGGGCATGGCCGTGCACCTGTACCACGCCAACGCCTCCATGGAGCGTGTGTTCAGTGACGCCGACGGGGAGCTGCTCATCGTCCCGGAGCGCGGCGGACTGCTGCTGCACACCGAGTTCGGCCGGCTCGCTGTGGAGCCGGCACATGTGGCGCTGATTCCCCGTGGGGTGCGCTTCCGTGTGGAACTGCTTGACACTGCGTCTGATGGCGGGCAGAGCCCGACGGCCCGGGGCTATGTGTGCGAGAACTACGGCGCGCCCTTCCAGCTGCCCGACCTCGGTCCGATCGGCGCCAACGGCCTCGCCAACGCCCGGGACTTCCGGGCGCCGGTCGCCGCGTACGAGGACGTGGCGGGCCCGGTGGAGGTGGTGAACAAGTTCTGCGGCAACCTCTGGACGGCCACCTACGACCACTCCCCGCTCGATGTGGTCGCCTGGCACGGCAACCATGTGCCCTACGTCTATGACCTGCGCCGTTTCAATGTGATCGGCACCATCTCCTACGACCACCCGGACCCCTCGATCTTCACGGTCCTGACCTCTCCGTCGGACACCCCGGGCCTGGCCGGCGTCGACTTCGTCGTCTTCGCCCCGCGCTGGCTGGTGGGCGAGGACACCTTCCGGCCGCCGTACTTCCACCGGAACGTGATGAGCGAGTACATGGGCCTGGTCGAGGGCGCGTACGACGCCAAGGCGGAGGGTTTCGTGCCGGGCGGCGGCTCGCTGCACAACATGATGTCGGCGCACGGCCCGGACCGGGAGACCTTCGACAGGGCCAGCGCGGCCGAGCTCAGGCCGCAGAAGATCGACGACGGGCTGGCGTTCATGTTCGAGACCCGCTGGCCGGTGACCCTCACCCCGCACGCGGCCGGTGCGGACCACCTCCAGCGGCGCTACGACGACGTGTGGCAGGGGCTCCAGCGCCATTTCCGCGCATGACGCCTCTGTTGCGCCTGACGTTCATCGACAGGTACGGATAGCCGAGTGACCTCCTTCGCCCCGGATTCGATCGTCCTGAACCGCAAGCTGCCGCTGTGGTACCAGGTGTCGCAGTCGCTGCGCGCCTCGATACTCGGCCGCTCCCCCGAGGACCCGCTGCGGCTGCCCACGGAGGAGCAGTTGGCGGAGCACTACGGCGTGAGCGTGCTGACCATGCGGCAGGCACTGAAGGAACTGGAGGACGAGGGGCTGATCAGCCGCCACCGGAGGCGGGGCACGTTCATCGAGCCCGGCGTCCGGCGGGGGGCGCCCGTCCGGCTGCTGGGCTCGGTGGACGCGATCGTGGCCCAGCAGTCCGGGATGACGACGGAGCTGCTGGACCACGGGATGACACCGGTGCCGGCCGGGGCCGCCGAGTACTTCCCGGACCTCGCGGAGGTGATGACGTACCACCGCCTCCGCAGCGACGAGAAGACCGGCGAGCCGACCAACCACGCCGTCAACCACGTCCGCCCCGAACTCGCCGCGCGCATCGACCTGGAGGACCTGGTCCGCTGGCCGATGACGAAGGTACTGCGGGACGTGGTCGGGGCGGACATCAGCCGTATCACGGACACGGTGGAGGCGCGGCTCGCGGACCCGGAGACCGCGCGGCTGCTGCAGGTGCCGCTGCTCAGTCCGATCCTGCACTACACCGGGGTGACCTATGACAGCGGTGGGCGGGTGCTGGATGTGGCGGTGATCCAGTATCGGGGGGACCGGTTCTCGTTCACGGTCACCTTGGATGCGACCTGATACCGGTCGGGCACAGGCCTTACCATGCCCTGCGTGACGCACGACGACGCTCCGCTGCTGGCGGACCTCATGCCGTGGTCCGTCGCACCGCTGCGGCCTGGCCGCGCCTGGCCGACGGCACCCGATCCCGGTTCCCTGAAGGCCCGGTGGGAGGCCCTGCTCAAGGCCGAGGGACCGGACCGCGAGGCCCTCTTCGAGCCGACCCGGGCCCGCACGCCGCACTCCGCGGTGGGCCAGCTCCCGGGCCAGTCCACCGGTACCGAGCGGCTGGCCCGCGCCGAGGGCCCCTGCGCCGAGCCGGTCCGCGTCCTGTCGGCGCCCTTCGACGAGCAGTGGCTGATCCCGGACCACCGGCTGATCGACGCCGCGCGCCCGGAGCTGTGGCGGGTGGCGGACGCGCACCAGGTCTTCACGGTGGAGACGGGAGACGAGGACGGCCCGCTCCTGGCGACCTCGCTGCTGCCCACGCTCCGCACCGGCCGCGTCCGCCCCTTGTACCGCCGCCCCGGTGGCAACGAACCGAATCTCGCGCCGGGCCTCGCGGCCCACCTTGCCGACCGCCTGGGCGAGTCCCCCGCTCCGGTCGACGTACTCTCCTGGATCCTGGCGGCCACCACTCCCGCCCTGACCGTCCCGCTCACCGACGACCCGGACATCTGGTCGGCCGGGGTCGAACTGGGCCGCCGCATGCTGTGGCTGATGCGCCGCGACGGCGAACGCCCCAAGCTGCCGGGCGGCCGCCGCCCCTACGTCCGCGCACCCCTGCCGACCCGGCCCGGCACTCTTCTCTACGACTCCGACGACGAGACCCTCCACGTCGACGAGGGCCGCATCTCCCCCGTGCCACCGCAGGCCTGGGACTACGAGGTGGCCGGGGTCCGGGTCCTGGAGTCCTGGTTCACCGCCCGCACGACGGCGGCCGAACCGGGCACGCTGGCCGCGATCCGCCCGGCGGGCTGGCCGCAGGCCTGGACGTCGGAACTGCTGGAACTGATCACGGTTCTGGCCCTGCTGGCCGAACTGCGGCCGCAGCGGGCCGAGTTGAAGGTGACGACCTCGATCACGGCGACCGGCCTGCGGGAGGCGGGCATCCTCCCGGCGCCGGAGTCCTCCCGCCGCCCCGCCTCGGTCCTGGACCACCACGAGGAGGGCCCGGAGGGCCAGTTCGCCCTGATCTAGCGGCGGCGTGGAGCGGCTTCCTCAGGAGCGCGGGTCGACGCTCGGCGCGTTCGCGGTTCACCGGTTGCCGGGCTGCTGACAAACCCGCCGGTCGCGGGCCATGATCCGGTCATGGAACAGCCCACGGACACCCAGCCCCTGCCCCTTGCCGGCATCACCGTCGTCGCCGTCGAACAAGCCGTGTCCGCGCCCTTCGCGACCCGGCAGCTCGCCGACCTGGGAGCCCGGGTCATCAAGGTGGAGCGGGTCGACGGCGGCGACTTCGCGCGCGGCTACGACACGGCGGCCCGCGGTCTCGCCTCGCACTTCGTGTGGTGCAACCGCGGCAAGGAGTCCATCGCCGTGGATCTGAAGGATCCGCGGGGCCTGGACGTCGTACGGCGGCTGATCGCGGACGCGGACGTGTTCGTGCAGAACCTCGCCCACGGGGCGGCGGCCCGGCTCGGTCTCGACGCGGCCACGCTGTGCGCGGCGCATCCGCGGCTGATCGCCGTGGACATCTCCGGGTACGGCTCCTCGGGGCCGTACGCGGACAAGCGGGCGTACGACATGCTCGTGCAGTGCGAGGCGGGGCTCGTGTCGGTGACCGGCACGCCGGAGCAGCCGGTGAAGGCGGGCGTCCCGGCGGCGGACATCGCGGCGGCCATGTACGCGTTCTCCGGCGTGCTGGCGGCCCTCGTGCGGCGGGGGACGACCGGGCGGGGCGGGCCGGTGGAGGTGTCGATGCTGGAGGCGCTCGCCGAGTGGCTGGGGCATCCACTGCACCATGCGATGCATGGAGGTGAGCCCCCGGCGCGCACCGGCCTCGCGCACGCCGTCATCGCGCCCTACGACGCCTATCCGACGGCGGACGGCGGACGGGTGCTGCTGTCCGTGCAGAACGACCGGGAGTGGCGGCGGCTGGCCGAACAGGTCATGGGCCGACCGGAGCTGGGGACGGACCCGGCGTACGCCACGAACGCGTCACGGGTCGCGAACCGGCAGAGGACGGACGAGCTGGTGGCGCGTGCGCTCGGCGCGCTGGACGCCGAGGAGGCGCTGGCCCGGCTGGAGAAGGCGGGCATCGCCTGTGCCCGGCTGCGTGATCTGCACGAACTGGCCGGGCACCCGCAGCTGGCGGCCCGGGAGCGGTGGCGTGAGGTGGGTTCGCCGGTCGGGCCGCTGAAGGCGCTGCTGCCTCCCATCACACTGCCGGGCGGGGACGAGGCACGGATGGGTGATGTGCCCGCGCTCGGGCAGCACACCGAGGCGCTGCTGCGTGCCGTGGGGATGACGGACGACGAGATCGCAGCGATGCGCCGGGACGGTGTGACGGCCTGAGCGCCGGCGACCCGGAAGGGGTCCAGGGGCCGTGTGTGGCCGGGTCGGCGGCGGCTCGGTGGTGGCTCGACGGCCGCTCAGCTTCTGCTCAGCGGTCGGTCAGCTGCCGCTCAGTGACCCCCGAACAGCGAGCGACGCAGCCGACGCAGCGGTGCGAAGAGGGAGACGCGGCTGACCCGCCTGCCCCGGTCGCTGCGCTGCTGTGCGGTGTCACGCGCCGTCAGCTCGCGCATCAGCGAAGTCGCCTCGACCGTCTCCCGCTGCGGTATGGCGGGACCCGCCAGCACCGACAGATGGCGGTCGAGGCGCGAACTGGTCGCGCTGCTGCCGCAGGTGATCGCAGGGACCCTGGCCCTGCTGCGCACTGTTATCTGCTCCATGTCACTCCCCACCCGTACGAGTCCACCCGGCCCGGGCAGAGTAACCCTATCGCCCCAGGGCGGCACGCGTGTATCGCGTCCACAGGATTCACCTTCCCTGCAAGGCGGTTGACCATCCCACGTTGACTACTCTCCGAATCCGACCGATTTCAGGGTGAGTTGGACTATGGGCTGGCCGGTGGGCTGCGCTGAGCCCCCGTCAGGCTCGACGGTTACGGCGAGTGACGTCGAGGAGGTGTCGAGGCCTTTCGCGACCAAGGGCGTGTCGCCCGCGAGGAGCCCGAGGGAGCGCGGCTGCGCCCGGGGTCGCATGAGCCAGAGCTGGCGGACGCGGCCGGCGGGCGGGCTGCCGTATCCGCTGAGGGTGACGACGGCTTCTCCCTGCGAGGCGGAAGCGATCACTCCGATCGCGCGGCCCCGTGCGTCCTTGCTGGTGGTGGCGCGGGCGTCGGCCGCGGCCAGAACGTGGGCGATCTCACGTCCCCGGGCCTTCTCCGCGGCGAGCCGGTCCTCGGTGCGCTGCGCCTGCACGGCGAAGAGCGAGGCGACGACGAGGGCAGCCGCCGCGGTGGCCGTGGCGAACGGCACGAAAAGGGGGCGCGTGCGGGGTGTACGGGCGCGTCCCGGCGGGGGCTGGGTGCCCCAGACGTGCGGCGGCAGTTGCGGCGTGCGCTCCCGGACCGGTGCCTGGGCCTGGGTTCGGACCCGGGCCTGCTCCTGCGGGATGGTGCGTACGGCGGCCAGCACCCGGTGGCGCAGCTCGGGGGGTGCGTGGGCGGCCGTGGACCAGGCGAGGCGCACCGCGTCCTCGGCCAGCTCCCGCACCTCGGCGGCGCACCGGTCGCAGCCCTGCAGGTGTTTCTCGAACCGGCGCCGCTCGCCGGGTTCCAGGGCGTCGAGGGCGTAGGGCGCGGCGAGGGAGTGCAGGTCCTCGCGGCGCAGCAGCTTGCCGAGGATGCTCATGCGGCGCCTCCCAGGCATTCGCGGAGCCGGGTGAGCCCGTCGCGCATCCGCGTCTTCACGGTGCCGAGCGGCAGCGAGAGCCGCTCGGCCACCTCACGGTAGGTGTAGCCGTCGTAGTAGGCGAGGGTCACGGACTGGCGTTGCAGGTCCGTGAGCCGGCGCAGACAGCGGCGTACCCACTCGCGCTCCATGCCGGCCTCGACCTCCTCGGCGACCTGGTCGAACGCGGGCTCCCCGGCCCGCACCGCCTCCCGCTGCTCGCGTTCGCCGGCCGCGCGGGCGCTGCGCACCCGGTCGACGGCGCGGCGGTGGGCGAGGGTGAGGATCCAGGACAGCGCGCTGCCCCGGCCGGGGTCGTACCGGGCGGCCGAGCGCCAGGTCTCCAACAGCACCTCCTGGGCGACCTCCTCGGACTGTGCCGGGTCGCGCACCACCCGTCGTACGAGCCCGTACACCGGCCCGGACACCAGTGCGTACAGGTCCTCGAACGCCCGCTGGTCGCCGCCCGCGACGAGCACCAGAAGCTCGTCCGCCCGCACCCGGGCCCCCTCTCCGTGGCCGCAGCCGGCCCTTCCGCGCACTCCACGCATCCGCACGTAGGCACACCTCCCGCGGGAGATACGGATCGGCGGGCCGAAAACGCGGGTCGGGGCGGGCCCAAAGTTTTTCCGCGGATTTTCTCCGTCCGACCAATCCGATCCCCGGGCCCGCTCCGAAGACCCGACCGTCAAAGGCAAGTCGGCACTGAGGACGGACGCATGACACCTCTCTTCTCCAGGAGTCTCCTCTCCAGAAGCGCCAGGGGACGTACGGGCCTGGCCACGCTCCTGTGCGGTGCGCTGGCGGCCGGAGGGCTCGCGGCCGCCGGCGTCGCCACGCTGGAACCCGGGACGGCCTCCGCCTCCTCCCACCGGGAGGCCCCACTGATCTCGGGGACCCCGCAGTACGACAACACCGACCTGTACGCGTTCGTCAGCCCGGACAGGCCCGACACGACGACGATCGTGGCGAACTGGATCCCGTTCGAGGAGCCGGCGGGCGGGCCGAACTTCTACACGTTCGCCGACGACGCCCAGTACGACATCCACATCGACAGCAACGGTGACGCGCAGGACGACATGGTGTTCCGCTACACCTTCACGACCCACACGAAGAACGGGAACACGTTCCTGTACAACACGGGTCCGGTCACCAACCTGGCCGATCCCGACCTCAACATCACGCAGACGTACGACATCGATCTGCTCCGGCTCAAGCACGGGCACGCGGTGTCGCGGACGAAGCTCGCGGACGACGTGCCGGCGGCACCGTCGGACGTCGGCAAGGCGTCCATGCCGGACTACGGCAAGCTGCGCGCCCAGGCCGTCTACAAGACGGCGGGCGGCGCCGCGACCTTCGCCGGGCAGGCGGACGACCCGTTCTTCGCGGACCTGCGCGTCTTCGACCTGCTGTACGGCGGGAACCTCAGCGAGGTCGGGCGGGACACCCTGAAGGGCTACAACGTCAACACCATCGCCCTGCAGGTGCCGACCGACCTGATCCGGGAGTCGGCCGGGCAGCCGGTCGTCGGCATCTGGTCCACCACCCAGCGCCGCAACGCGCAGGGCTACTACACGCAGGTCTCGCGCCTGGGCAACCCGCTGGTCAACGAGGTGGTGAACCCGCAGAAGGACAAGGACAGGTTCAACGCCTCGCAGCCCGCGTACGACGCCCAGTTCCTGAAGAACGTCACCAACCCCGAACTGCCGAAGCTCATCGAGTCGATCTACAAGATCAAGGCGCCGAGCGAGCCGCGCAACGACCTGGTCGACGTGTTCCTGAAGGGCGTCAAGGGCCTCAACCAGCCCCCGAACGTGCGCCCTTCGGAGGAACTGCGCCTGAACACCTCGATCAAGCCGGCCATGCATCCCAAGCGGCTCGGTGTTCTCGACGGCGACAACGCGGGCTTCCCGAACGGGCGCCGGCTCACCGACGACGTGATCGACGAGGCGCTGCAGGTCGTCGAGGGCGAACTGGTCGGCTCCAAGAACGACTTGGGCGACGCGGTGGACAAGAACGACCGGGGCTTCGAGAAGTACTTCCCGTACGTCGCCGAGCCCACTTCGGGTTCGCGCGGCCCGCTCGCCAAGGGCACGACGGCGGGCACGGACGTCCGCAGCCAGCTCGGCGACGCCCTGCAACCGGCCGGGTCCTCCGGCGGTTCCGGTTCCGGCAACACGGTCCTGATCGCCGCGTCGGCGGCCTCGGGCGCGGCCGGAATCCTGCTCCTCGGCACGGCCGTCGGCTGGTGGCGCCGGCGCATACGCCGCCCGTACTGACCCCCGCCCCCACCCAGACCGGCGCGGCCCGCACCTTCCCCTCCCCCACGGCGGGCCGCGCCATCCGACACGACCGAGCACGCAGGAGACGGCATGGGCCCGCGCAGACAGGACGACGACACGAACGGGCAGAAGGGCACGGGCACCGCCACCGCCGCCACCGCCCCCGAAGAGCCCCCAGCCCACCGCTCCGACCCCCACCCCACCCAGCACATCGCCCACGGCGGCTCCGGCGAACCCTCATCCACCGGCTCCCACCGACCCGCGCCCGAAGAGCCGTCGGAGTCGGCCTCCGTCGGCTCCGGTCCCGATGAGCGTGTGGCCGCCGTTCGGCGGTTCGCCGCTGCCGGGCGGCGGTGGCGGGGCGCCCGACTCGCGGGGTGCGCCGCTCTGTTGGCGGTCGCGTTGACCGGCGGGGCCATCGCCCTGGGGGCCGGTCGGGCGCCCGCCACCGTGCCGGCTGCCTCCGCTGCCGTGGACCCCGGGGTGCTCGGCGGCGGTGACCTGGACGCGAGCATCGCCGCGCTCCAGGCGCATCTGCGGACCCAGCCCAAGGACTCCGGAAGCTGGGCCACGCTGGGCCTGGCCTATGTCGAGCAGGCGCGGACCAAGGGCGACCCCGCCCGCTACCCGCAGGCGGAACGGGCGCTGAACCGGTCCCTCGCGCTGACCCCGGACAACGACCAGGCGCTGGCCGGCCGCGCCGCCCTCGCCGCGGCCCGGCACGACTTCAAGGACGCCCTGGCCTACGCGGACCGGGCACTGCGGCAGAACCCGTACAGCGAGCGCGCGCTGTCCTCCCGTATCGACGGCCTGGTCGAACTCGGCCGGTATCCGGAGGCGTTGAAAGCCGCCGAGACCGCCGACACACGCAAACCGGGGGTGCCGGTCTTCACGCGGTACGCGTATGTACATGAGCTGCGAGGTGACGTGGCGACCGCACGCCGGGTACTCAAGCAGGCCCTGGCCGGAGCCACGTCACCCGGCGACATCGCCTACGTGGCCACCCAGCTCGGCCAACTCGCCTGGAACCAGGGCGATTACCGGGCCGCCCTCGCGTACTACGCCCGCGCACTCGCCGCCGACGACACCTACCTGCCCGCGCTGGAGGGCCGTGCGCGTGCGCAGGCGGCGAGCGGGGACCGCGCGGCGGCGATCAAGGGGATGGAGACCGTGGTGTCCCGGTATCCGCTGCCCGGTCCGCTGGTCGAACTGGGCGAGCTCTACGAGGCGCGGGGCGCGGCCGGCGACCGGGCCAGGGCGCGCCGGCAGTACGCCCTCGTGGACGCCTGGATCGCACTGGCCAAGGCCAACGGAGTCAACGCCGACCTCGACACCGCACTGGCCGCCGCCGACCACGGCGACAAGGCGGCCGCCCTGCGCGCGGCCCGCGCCGAATGGGCCCGCCGGCACACCGTGCACACCGCGGACGCGCTGGCCTGGGCGCTGCATGTGAACGGCCGGGACGCCGAGGCGCTGCCGTACGCCCGCCGGGCCACCGCCACCGGTTACCGCAACGCCGCCTTCCTGTACCACCGGGGCATGATCGAGCTGGCCGCAAACCGGCGCACGGCCGGTCGCGCCTCCCTCACCGCGGCCCTGCGCCTGAACCCCGGTTTCTCCCCGCTCGGCGCGGCCGAGGCCCGCACCGCCCTGGAGGCGACGAAGTGAAGCTCCGCCTCCCCTTCCTGCTCCTCGCGATGAGCGCGCTCGCGCTGCTGCCGGCCGGCGCGGCGAGCGCGCATCCGCTCGGGAACTTCACGGTCAACCGCTACGACGGCCTGGTCGCCGCTCCCGGGCAGCTCCGCATCGACCATGTGGAGGACCTCGCCGAGATCCCGGCGACCCAGGCCGGGCCCGACCTGCAGCGGCTGGGCACGGCGCAGTGGGCCCGGCAGCGGTGTGCGCGGGCCGCCGAGGACAGCAGGCTGAGCGTCGACGGCCGTACGGCCACGCTGACCGCCGTCGGCGCCACGGCGCGGCTGCGTCCCGGTCAGGCGGGGCTGCACACCCTCCGGGTGGAGTGCCGGCTGACCGCCCCGCTCCCCCGCGGCGCCACCGTGACCCTCGGCTTCCACAGCGCGGGCGCCACCGGCGGACCCGGCTGGCGGGAGATCACCGCGCGCGGCGACCGTATGACACTGACCGGGACGGACGTGCCGAAGACGTCGGTCTCGCACGAACTGACCACGTATCCGAAGGACTTGCTGTCCTCGCCCGCCGACACCACCGCCGCCTCCGTGCGCCTGCGCCCCGGCGGCCCGGCCCTCGCCGAGGAGCGGCAGGCGGAACCGGGCGCCGCGATCCTGCCGCGGGGCGCCGACCGCTGGACCCGCGCGCTGGACGACCTGGTGGCCCGCCACGACCTCACCGTCGGCTTCGCCGCGCTCGCGCTGCTCGTCGCGGTCGTCCTCGGCGCGATGCACGCGCTCGCGCCCGGCCACGGCAAGACCCTGATGGCCGCGGCAGCTGCGGCCCGCGGGGGCCGGGCAAGGCTTCGGGACGTACTGCCGCTGGCCGCCTCGGTCACCGTGACCCACACCCTGGGCGTGGTCGCCCTGGGCCTGCTCGTCACCGCCGGTTCCGCCGCCACGCCGTCGGTGATCGCCTGGCTGGGCATCGCCGGCGGGGCCCTGGTCCTGGCGGCCGGCGCGGGTCTCGTACGGAGGGTCTGGTCAACCCGCCACCCTCAGCCCCATCAGCATGGGGAACACACCCATGGGGAGCACACCCATGGTGGACACGCCCACAGCCACGGCGACTCCGGTGATGCCCACACCCATGAAGGGCACACCCACAGCCACGGCGGCCAGACCCATGCCCACGGCGGCCACACCCACACCCACCCCGCCGCCCCCACCCTTCGCGGCACCCTCCTGCTCGGCTTCGCCGGGGGCCTTGTCCCCAGCCCGTCCGCCGTGGTGGTTCTCGTCGGTGCCGCCGCGCTCGGGAAGGCCTGGTTCGGGCTGCTGCTCGTCGTGGCCTATGGTGCCGGGCTCGCGCTGACGCTCACCGCGGCCGGGTTCGCCGTGGTGCGGCTGGGGTCGGGGGTGAGCCGGGTGCTGGAGCGGCGTCCGCGCTGGACCGCCCACCCGGTGGCCGGGCTGGTGCGCCGCTCCGTACCGCTCGCGTCCGCGCTGGTCGTCATGGCCCTGGGCGCCGGATTGGTGCTCAAAGGGGCCGCATCCGCGCTTGGCTGAGCTAACTTGGGGTGAATCACGCGACGGGGAGAAATCACACGACTTGCCTTGGGGGCGCCCGTGTCCGAAGAGCCGGGCCGCGAACGTGTGATCGCGGGCCGCTACCGTCTGCTGTCCCCGCTCGGCGAGGGCGGCATGGGCACCGTGTGGCGCGCCCGGGACGAGGTGCTGCACCGCGAGGTGGCCGTCAAGGAGGTGCGGGCCCCGGCCGGGCTGCCGGCCTCCGACGTGGAGCGGATGTACGCGCGCCTGGAGCGGGAGGCGTGGGCGGCGGCCCGGGTCGCCAACCGCAACGTCGTCACGGTGTACGACGTGGCCCTGGAGGGCGGCCGGCCGTGGATCGTGATGGAGCTGGTGCGCGGGCTGTCGCTCGCCGACCAGTTGGAGGCGGAGGGCCCGCTGTCGCCGCAGCGGGCGGCGCACATCGGTGCCGAGGTGCTGTCCGCGCTGCGCGCCGCGCACGCCGCCGGGGTGCTGCACCGGGACGTGAAGCCGGCCAACGTGCTGCTCGCCAACGACGGCCGGGTGGTGCTGACCGACTTCGGGATCGCCTCGGTCGAGGGCAGCTCCGCGCTGACCATGACCGGTGAGGTGATCGGCTCGCCCGAATTCCTCGCCCCGGAGCGGGCGTTGGGGCGGACGCCGGGGCCGGAGTCGGACCTGTGGTCGCTGGGCGTGCTGCTGTACGCGGCGGTGGAGGGCGTCTCGCCGTTCCGGTACGACACCCCGATCAGCACCCTGCGTGCCGTCGTGGACGAGGAGTTGCCGCCGCCGCACCGGGCCGGTCCGCTGGCCCCGGTCATCGAGGGTCTGCTGCGCAAGGATCCCGCCGAACGGCTGGACGCCGGGCGGGCGGAGCACGAGCTGCGGATCGTCGCGGCCGGGGGTGCCCCCTCTGGGGGAGGTGCGCCCCGGGCGGCCACGCTGCCGGTGCCGCCGTACAGCGCGCCGACGGCCGCCGCGCCGTACCAGCAGCCCTACCCCACTCCGCCGCAGCCCGTGTCCGGCGCCACGACACCCACGGCGTCAACGGCGTCCACGGGCTCCGACGCGCCCCAGCGCGGCCGGCGGGCGGGCGCGGTCCTGGTGGCGGGCCTGCTCGTCCTCGCGCTCGCGCTCGCGGGGCTGACGTACGCGCTGTTGAACCGTGACAACGGCCGCGGTCAGGGGAACGCGGGCGGCCGCGCCCGGGCGAGCGGCGGCGCACGGACGCCGACCGCGCACGGCAGCACCGGCTCGGGCACGACACCGCCGCCGTCGCCGAGCGGCAGCACGTCGTCGAGCGCACAGCCGGCGCAGTCCGTGGACGTCACCGTGGCCGGCGCGCACACGACGTACTCCGGGAGCTGTCCGCCGCCGGACGGGCAGACGCCCTCCTTCACGGCGACGTTCACGGTGGGGCGGCTGCCCGCGCAGGTGGAGTACCGGTGGGTGACGACCCGTGGATCGGTGTCCGACCCGGGGTGGCACACCCTGTCGTTCCCGGACGGCGGCGGGAAGAGCCGGCAGGTGCGGGTGACCCTGACGGTGTACCGCGGCAGCGGGACGACCGAGGACCGGATCGGTGTGAAGGTGCGCGCTCCCGTGCAGACCACGTCGAACGCGGTCCCGTTCTCGGTGAGCTGTACGACGGCCACGGCGACGGAGACCCCGTCGGGCGGGGCCTCCGCTTCGGCATCGGGCTCGCCGGGGAGTTCACCCTGAGGGGCGAGCCCGTTCGGGTCACGCGTTGTTCGTGAACACCGGCAGATAGCCGCCGGAGTGACCGGCCGCGGTGGGGTGGTAGGACTCGCCGATGTCGAGCCAGTTGACACTGTGCAGCCACGAGTCGCCGGAGCAGATCTCGTGGGTGGAGAAGGCGGTGCGGACGTCGCCGAAGACGAAGCCGTGGGCCTGGGCGCGCTTCTGGATGGCGGCGTCGATGTAGTCGGCCGCGCCGTTGATCGCGGACCGCTTGGTGTCGGAGAGGCCGAGGCAGGTCTGGCCCAGCAGGTAGAAGCGGGGGTAGCTGAGCACGACCACCCGGGCGTTGGGGGCCTTGGCGCTGATCGCGTTGTAGACGGTGTCCAGCTTGCCGGGGAGCGTGGAGTCGACGTACGCCTTCGCGGTGTTGATCCGGTCGATGCAGGCGCTGTCGGACTGGATCACACAGGTCGTCATGACGTCGGAGAAGCCGGCGTCGTTGCCGCCGATGGTGATGGACACCAGTGAGGTCGAGGAGCTGAGCGAGCCGAGCTGGCCCGCCATGACGTCGTCCGTCGTGGCGCCCGAGCAGGCGTTGAACGCGAACGAGGACGGGCTGTGGGCGGCGTTCCACAGGTACGGGTACGCCTTGGTGCTGCGGTCGCAGGAGCCGCTGGAGCTGATGTAGCTGCCCGCGCCGACTCCGGAGGAGTAGGAGTCGCCGAGGGCCACATAGCCACCGGTGGCGGCGGTCGCATGGCCGGCCCCGGTGAGACCGAGGCCGGCGGCGAGGAGGAGCGAGGTAACGAATCCGGTAAGTCGGGAACGTCTCATGGAACCTCCCTTTAGCAGGATCTCTGCCACAACTGTCGTAGCAACTACGCGTGTTGACGGGAAGTGTCCATGCCAAGACTTTTGTGGTCTCAACAGGATCAACGCGAAACGTTCACGGCTCATCTATTGCATGGACATGCCAGTCCTGTTGACGATTCGACAACCGCCGTCTTGACGGCCCCACATGGACTGCGCCACATTGAAGCCCGGCATCCGGCGCGTCGGGGGGCAAAGTCGGTCATGCAGACCATACGCATCAAGACATCTTCATTGCCGCTGCTCGCGGGGGCCGCGACCGCTGTCGCGGGGTTCGGCGCGCTGCTCGCTCTCATCGACTCCGCTTCTCCGCTGCGCGGCCCGTGCACCCTGTTCTTCCTGATCACGGCACCGGCCGTGGCGCTCGCCGCGGCGCTGCGCGGGCTGAATCCCTTCGGCCGAGCGCTCTGCGCACTTGCGGGCTCGGTCGTCGTCAACATGCTGGTCGCCCAAGGCATGCTCGCGGTCCACCGCTGGTCGGTCCGCGGCGGGGTGGTCGCGGTGACCGTGCTGAGTCTGCTGCTCCTGCTCCTGAGCCTGATCCGGGAACGAATTTCCGGAAAACGCACACAAACCCGAACAGCACCGGCCAAGGTTGTGTAACGGCCAAACCAACAAAACCGTGAGGCAGTCCCCCAGGGGTTGCCTTTCGGGTTCAATCGTCAATAACGTCGTACATCTCACCCGCACCGGCACGTCGGCACACGGCTCCAGGGGAGGGCTCAGGGCCGCGGCGTCCACCGGCGCGGGGCGCGGTAGGGGGGTGCCGTGCTCGGTGACCGCAACTGTGACCGAGTCGTGCCGCGCGACCGGCTGCCGTTCTTCTCCGGCAGACGGCCAGCTTTGCCAGCTCATCGACGTGCACGGAGATCGGTTCGCAGTCGATTCGCAGATCGATTCGCCGCTCGGTCCCCCGTGCCGAAGATGACGACAACCCCCCTTTCGAACCGGAGACAGAGCCGGGCCGCCCGGGGGTGGGCGGTCCACCGGACGAGAGGGAAAAGACACATGAGTTCCGTCCTGCGCCCGCCGAGTTCGGGCCAAGATCCTTTAATCGCCGCGCACTACCGGCCGATCTCCTCCCACCTGGCGATCACGCCGCCGGTGAGCGTGGTGATTCCCGCCATGAATGAGGCGGAGAATCTGCCCTACGTCTTCAAGACCCTTCCGGACTGGATACACGAAGTCGTCCTGGTGGACGGCAATTCCACGGACGACACCGTCGAAGTGGCCCGTTCGCTGTGGCCGGACGTCAAGGTCGTCGAACAGCGGGGCAAGGGCAAAGGGGATGCCCTGATCACCGGGTTCGAGGCCTGCAGCGGCGACATCATCGTGATGGTCGACGCGGACGGCTCCGCCGACGGCAACGAGATCGTGTCGTACGTCTCCGCCCTGGTCTCCGGCGCCGACTTCGCCAAGGGCTCGCGCTTCGCCAACGGCGGCGGCACCGACGACATGACCTTCATCCGAAAGCTCGGCAACTGGGCGCTGTGCACGGTCGTCAACCGCAAGTTCGGCGCCCGCTACACCGACCTGTGCTACGGCTACAACGCGTTCTGGCGGCACTGCCTGGACAAGATCGACCTCGACTGCACGGGTTTCGAGGTCGAGACGCTGATGAACATCAGAGTGGTCAAGGCCGGCCTGAAGGTCCAGGAGATACCCAGCCACGAGTACCTCCGCATCCACGGCACCAGCAACCTGCGGGCCGTGCGCGACGGGTTCCGGGTGCTCAAGGTCATCCTCGGGGAACGTTCCAACCGGCGTGAACTGCGCCGCCAGGAACGCCACTCGCCGATGCTCGACACGGTCCGGGGAGAGGTGTCTTGACAGATCCCGGCATCTCCGTCGTGATCTGCGTGTACACCGAGGACCGCTGGGGGGACATCCTCGCGGCGGTCTCCTCGGTGCGCGCGCAGTCGTACCCGGCGCTGGAGACGCTCCTGGTCGTGGACCACAACCCGGCCCTGAAGGACCGGCTGGAGCGCGAGTACAAGGAGAGCGCGGGCGTCCGGGTGCTGGCCAACGCGGGCCCGCGCGGCCTGTCCGCCGGCCGCAACACCGGTATCGCCGCCTCCCACGGCGAGGTCATCGCCTTCCTGGACGACGACGCCGTCGCCGAACGCGACTGGCTGCGCCGCTTCGCCGAGGGCTACGCCGACCCGCGCGTCATGGCGGTCGGCGGCCGTACGGTGCCCGTCTGGGCGTCGGGCCGGCGGCCGGCCTGGTTCCCGGAGGAGTTCGACTGGGTGGTGGGCTGCACGTACAAGGGGCTGCCGCCGGGCCGGGTCCGGGTGCGCAACGTGCTCGGCGGAAACGCTTCCTTCCGGCGTACGGCGTTCGAGGCGGCGGGCGGCTTCGCGACCGGCATCGGCCGCGACGGCGACCGCCGCCCGCTGGGCTGCGAGGAGACGGAGCTGTGCATCCGGCTCACCCGGGCCCGCCCCGACGCCGTCCTGCTCATCGACGACCGCGCGGTGATCCACCACCGGGTGCCCGCGCCGCGCGAGCACTTCGCGTACTTCCGCACCCGCACCTACGCCGAGGGCCTGTCCAAGGCGCTGGTCGCCCGGAGCGTCGGCGCGGACAAGGGACTGGAGTCCGAACGCCGGTACGCCACCAGGGTGCTGCCCGCGGGGGTCGCTCGTGGCCTGCGGGACGCCTTCCTGGCCCGGCCGGGCGGCGCGGGACGCGCGGGCGCGATCGTCGCCGGGGTGCTGAGCGCCGCCGGCGGCTACGCGCTGGGCAGCCTGCGGGCGCGGCGCGGCGGTACGACGTTCTCGGTGGCGCCGATCGAAGGGGGAACCGGTGAGTGACACTGCCGTACCGATCCTGATGTACCACTCCGTCGCCACCGCGCCCAACGACGCCACCCGTGCCCTGTCGGTCGCGCCGGAGGCCTTCGCCGAGCAGATGGCGCTCATCGGCGACCTGGGCCTGACCCCGGTCAGCACCGCCGACCTCGCGGCCCGCTGGCGCTCCGGCCGCCCGCTGCCCGCCCGGCCGGTGCTGATCACCTTCGACGACGGCTACGAGGGGGTGCACCGGCACGCCCTCCCCGTCCTCGCCAAGCACGGCTTCCCGGCCACCCTGTTCGTCTCCACCGGCTGGATCAGGGGCGCGTACGACACCGGGGGCGGCCTGGACGCCATGCTCGACTGGCCGCAGGTGCGCGAACTGGCCGCCGCAGGCGTCGAGATCGGCGGGCACAGCCACACCCACCCGCAGCTCGACCAGCTGGGCGACGACGCGCTGCGCACGGAGCTGACCCGCTGCACGCAGATCGCCAGGGACGAACTCGGCACCCGGCCGGTGTCGTTCGCCTACCCCTACGGCTACTCCGACCGCAGGGTCCGCCGGGCCGTGCACGAGGACGGGTACGCACAGGCCCTCGCCGTCGGCAACGCGCTCGCCCGCCGCCGCCAGGGGCCGTACGCCCTCCAGCGGGTCACGGTGCGGCGCGCCACCGGTGTGGAGGAGTTCGAGCGGCTGCTCCACGGCCGGGCCGTCGTCCGCACCTTCGCCAGGGACCGCGCCCTCACCAAGGGCTACGCCCTCGTCCGCAGAGCCCGTCAGGTCCGCCGGAAGGCCATCCGTTCCCGTGTCTGACACGACGACCACGACCGAGTCCACGACGACCGGCGCCGAGCCGCCCCACAAGTCCGGGCGCCGCCTCAGGCTGCCCGGCACCGGCCGGTCCTCCGGCGGCAGCCCGCTGTTCCGCAACGCCTACGCGCTGATGCTCAACACCGGCATCTCCGCCGTCCTCGGACTCGGCTTCTGGCTGGCCGCGGCACGCTACTACTCCGAGTCGGCGGTCGGGCAGGGCTCGGCCGCCATCGCCGCGATGAAGTTCCTCGCCGGGCTGACCGCGGTGACCCTGACCGGCGCACTGGCCCGGTTCATCCCGGTGGCCGGCAGACGCACCGGGCGGCTCGTCTTCCGTACCTACGCAGGCAGTTCCCTGCTGGTGGCGGTCGCGGCGGGCGCCTTCCTGCTGACCCTGGACACCTGGGGGCCGTCGTACCGCTTCCTGCACGGGACGGTCAACGGGCTCGGCTTCATCGCGGCCGTCGTCGCGTGGAACGTGCTCACCCTGCAGGACGGTGTGCTGACCGGGCTGCGCAGCGCCACCTGGGTGCCGGTGGGCAACACCGTGTTCTCGGCGGTGAAGCTGGCCCTGCTCGTCGCGTTCGCCGCGGCCATCCCGACCACCGGCGTCTTCGTCTCCTGGGTGGCCGCGATCGCCACCTCGGTGGTGCCGCTGGGCTGGCTGGTGTTCCGGCGGCTGGCGCCCCGGCACGTCAAGGCGACCGAGGGGCGCACCGAGCCGCCGACACTGAAACAGGTCGGCCGGTTCCTGGCCGGGGACTACACCGGCTCGCTGTTCTCCCTCGCGGTGATCTACCTGGTTCCGGTGATCGTCGCCTCGCAGGTCAGCTCGGCGGAGAACGCGTACTTCTACATCGCCACCACGATCGGCGGCACGACCGACCTGCTCGCCATCAACATGGGCGCGTCCCTCACGGTCGAGGGCTCGCACGACCCGGCACGGCTGGCCTCCTACACCCGCGCCGCGCTGAAGCGGATGGCCCGGATCATGCTGCCCATCGCGGCCCTGTGGATCATCGGCGCGCCCTGGATCCTCGGCGTGTTCGGCGCGGGCTACGCGCACGCGGCGACCCCGCTGCTGCGCTGGCTCGCGGTCGGCTCGGTGCTGCGGGTCGTGATCGAGACGTACTTCGCGGTGCTGCGCGCCCGCAGCCGCACCGCCGGACTCGCCTGGCTCCAGGGCCTGTTGTGCGCCCTGACGCTGGGCCTGACCCTGCTGCTCCTGCCCCGGATGGGGCTGACCGGCGCGGGCCTCGCCGAGGCCGCCAGCCTCGCGGTGATCGCCGCGATCGCCGCGCCGAGGCTCTGGAGGACGATCCGGGCCGCGACCGACGCCGTGCCCGACTCGGCGGCACCGGACGGGGACCTCGCCGACCTGGGAGCACCCGGGATCCCGGCCTCCCCGGCGCGCCGGCACAGCCCGGCCTGGGCGCTGGACTCCGACACCCTCGCCCTCGGCATCCACGTCGACTTCGACCACGTGGAGCGCCGGCCGGACGTCCGCCCGGGCCCCGGCACCCCGCCCGCCGGTACGCCGGTGCCGGCGGCGCGTCCGGTCGGTCTCCCGGTGGAGGAGAGGGCGCCCGGCACCGAGGCCTCAGTCGGCCCGGCCGAGGCGGAACTGCTGCGGGAGGCGGAGGCCGCCGAGGTCGACGCGCCGTTCACGGCGGAGGAACTGGACGCGTCCGTCGGAAGGACCGACTCCGTGGCAGGGACCGACGCACCCCGCGCGCAGGCCCGGGCGGACACCGCCGTACCGGACGAGCCGGTGTCGCCGCGGCAACGGCTGCTGCCCACCCGCACCGGTGTGGTCCTCGGCTGTCTGCTGATCGCCGCGCTGCTGCTGTACTGGGTGCCCGCGCTGCGGCTCGGCGAGGCCGACCTGGACCGGATGGGCGGGCTCGGGCTGGTCTCGGTGCTGCCGCTGCCGACGCTGGCCGGAGCGGCCCTGCTGGTGATCGTCTTCGCCGCGCTGCTCTGGCTGCGTCGCGAGCACCGGGCGCTGCTGCTGCTCACGCTGGTGGCGACGGTCGTGTCGCTGCACGCGCTGCCCGCGCTGATCGAGACCGAGCCGCGGTTCCCGACGGCCTGGCAGCACCTGGGGTTCATCGACTACATCGACCGCACCGGGTCCGCCGTGCCGGACCTGGACGCCCGCTGGAGCTGGCCGGGCTTCTTCGCGGTGGCCGCGTTCGTCGGCCGGGCCTGCGGGGTCACCGACTTCACCGAGGTCATCCGCTGGTGGCCGACGGCCGTACAACTCGCCTATCTCGCACCGATGTTCCTGCTCACCCGCTCCCTGCGGGCGAGCTGGCGGGCGAAGTGGACCGGCGTCTGGCTGTTCGTGCTGTGCGGCTGGGTGGGCCAGGACTACTTCTCGCCCCAGGGCTTCACCTACCTCCTGTACCTGGTGTTCGTGGCGATCCTGCTGGTCTGGTTCCGCCCGCCGCGGGTGATCTGGACGAAGTTCCGTCCGGGCGAGGCCGAGGTGGAACCGGCCGGCCGCCGCCAGCGGGCGGTCCTCCTGCTGGTGCTGATCGGCCTGTACGCGGCGAGCGTGCCCGCGCACCAGCTCACCCCGTTCGTCATGCTCGGCGTGCTCGCCGCCCTCGTCCTGCTGGGCCGGTCCGAGCTGCGCGGGCTGCCGCTGCTGTTCGCGGTGCTGGTCGCCGTCTGGGTGGGCTTCATGGCCGAGCCGTACTGGTCGGGGCACTTCAACGACCTGTTCGGCGGGGTCGGCGGAGTCGGCAGCAATGTCTCCACGTCCGTGTCCGGCCGGATCCAGGGCGGCAGTTCGACCCACAAGCTGGTGCTGTACACCCGGGTGCTGCTGGCCGGCTCGGTCATGACCTTCGCCTGCTGGGGCTGGTGGCGCCGGCGCTTCCACCGCTACCGCGAACGCTCGCTGCTGGTGCTCACCTTCGTGCCGTTCCTGGGCTTCGGCATGCAGTCGTACGGCGGCGAGATGGCGCTGCGCGTCTTCATGTTCGCGGTGCCCGGCGCGGCCCTGCTCGGCGCCCTCGCCCTCTTCCCGCGCACCGGCGTCACCGCGAGGGAACGCGAGAAGGACCGGGTCAGCCTCGCTCCGCTGGCCGCGCTGCTGGCCGGGCTGCTGCTGATGGGCGGCTTCCTGGTGGCCCGCTGGGGCAACGAGCCCTTCGAGCGCACCCGGCCCGGCGAGGTCGCGGCCATGAACTGGGTGTACGCCCACGACAAGCCGACACTGCGGCTGCTGTGGCTGACCCAGGACACGGTCAACGACGTAACCCCGGCGATGCCGTGGGGATCGAAGGACATGGAGCGGGTGAACTACGTGCCGACGCTCGCGCCGACCGACCCGGTACTGGTGTCGGGCCTGGTCAAGGCGCTCAAGGACGCCGGCCCGAACTCGTATCTGATGATCAACAAGAGTCAGGTGACCTATCTGCGGCTGGACGCGGGCTACTCCACGACCTGGGAGCCCCGGCTGATCGAGAACCTGGACGAGCGGCAGGAGCTGACGAAGGTCCTGGTCAACGACGACGTCACCGTGTTCGCGCTGCGCAGGCAGCCGGCGGGCCCGGTGCCGAATCCGCACCCGGGGCCGATCGGGCCCCAGGTGACCTGGACCCCGTGGTCGGTGGTCGGCGCGCTGGCCGCCGTCGTCCTGATCCTGCTGCTGGCCGGACGGGAGGTCGCACGGGTCGCCGTCCGGCCCGGCGTACGCCAACTGCGGTCGCTGCAGGGCGCGTTCTGGTTCTCGCTGCCGCTGCTGGCGGTGGTGCTGGCCTCGCTGGTGCAGCGGTTCCTGACCATGAAGTGACGCATGGGGTGACGGGTGTGGGGTGGCTCAGCGGTCGAGCCACTTCACCTCGTAGGGCTGCATGTCGAACCGCCTGCCGTCGACCTGGGCGCTGATGGTCCGGTTCTGCGTGTTGACCACGAGGACGGTCCTGGCGTCGGCCAGGACGCGGACGTTGGGCACGTCGTCCGGCGCGACCTGGACCGTCTCGTACCTGGTGCCGGGCGGGAACGCCCTGGCGAACCGGGACACCAGGTCGTACATGGGCAGGGCCCTGCCGCCGCCGGCGCTGTCGGTGGGCGTCCACAGGCAGCCGGCGCAGTCGGTGCCCGCCTTGTCCTCCGGGTTCCAGTAGAAGCCGGACTCGGCACCGCCCTTGACCATGGCGATCATCCCGGTGGCCTGTACGGCGACGCGGTGCGGCTCGGTCCAGCCCTTGCGGTCGTCGTTGCCGTCGCCGGGCTCGACGTAGTACTCGGCCCACCACAGCGGCAGGCCGTGGGTCTGCTGTCGTACCCATGTGCTGACCGCCGTCAGTTTGTCGGTGGCCGCGAACTCGTTCGGCAGCATGTCGTCGTCACGGGTGTAGCTGGAGCCGTCGACCACGGTGAAGTCGGCGCCCGTCCTGTGCGCGTTCCAGTAGGAGAAGGCGTCGAGCACCCGCTGGTCCATGGCGCCCCAGGGCCCCTTCAGCGCGGTGGAGGCGTTCGGGTCCCGCGGGTCGACGCTGTCCATCACCAGGTAGGGCCCGCCGACCATGATGTTCCTGTCGACCTTCTTCAGTGCCTGGTACACGAGGTTGTACATCCTGGTGTAGCCCTCGTAGTCCCAGCGGGACCTGGCGTCGTTCCAGAAGCCCTTGAACTCGTTCCAGACGACGAAGTGCTTCACGTCCGGGTAGCGGCGGGCCACGGTGGCGGCGAGGTCGGCGAAGTCCTGGTAGTGGCCGGGGGTGGGTGCCTTCTCCAGGGCGGCCTGACTCCAGTCCGTGTTGCCGACGCCGGCCCTGCCGCCCTTCATCCAGTCCGGGGAGCAGCACAGCGTGATCACCGGGGTGGCGCCGGAGGCGCGCATGAAGTCGACACGGCGGTCGAGGGCGCCGAAGTCGTAGCGCCCCTCGACCGGTTCGGGATTGTCCGCGCCCCAGCCCATGATGTGCTGGTTCTGCGCCAGACCGGCATCCTGCCCGAGCAGTCGCCGCACGCGCGCGGTCGCCTCGCCTGCGCCCTCGTCGGCGCTGTACTGGGTGTGGGTGAAACCCCAGCCGACGTACGGTTCCGGTTTCGCGCCGGGACGGGCGGGGGTGCCGTGCACCTTGTCGCCGTCACGTATGGTGCCGGCCGTGCTGGGTCCGCCGGACAGCGTGCTGAACAGGGTCACGGCCAGGGCCAGCGCGGCCGCACCCACACCGAGCAGGGCGGTGAGCCGCCACCGCCGAGTATCCGAATCCCACCCATGACGTCCCATCAAGGACAACGGTAGCGGCGGAAGCGGCGCCTCGGGCAGGTCTTGGGAACACCCGGAACAGTCTTGGAACACCCGGAACAAGGGGAGGAAATGCCGTGCGCGGAGCGCACCGGTGGCGGATCATGGCCGCATGTCTGCTAACCCGCACGACGCTCTGCCGATCCGGCTCAACGTCGACGACTCCGACTCGCCGTCCGACGTCGTCGACGCGCTGTTCCTCGGCCGCTTCGCGACGGGCGAGCAGCCGTACTCGCACGCGGCGAACATCGACCGCGTCCGTACCGGCGCGACCCTGCTGCCCGACGGCGCGCGCGTCCTCCGGGTCGCCCGCGACGAGGACCGCAGCGCCACCCTCGCCGAGGGTGACGGCTGGACCCTGCTCGTCTCCCGCTGGAACCGCGGCGCGGACGTCACGGTGACCGCGACCAGCGCCGAACTGGCCAAGAAGGTCCTCGACCAGGCCACGGACGGCGCCGCCGACGAGCCCGAGCCACAGCCCGAGAACGTCACGATGGGCTTCTGGTACGTCTCCCCCAGGCGCGGCCCGCACCGCACCACCCGGCAGATCTCCGCGGGCACCTGGGAGGAGGTCCGGCCCAACTACACGGCACCGGTGGCGGAGGCGATGGACCGCCTGATGAAGACGACCCCGGAGGACATCGCGGGCCGGCTGCTCCTCCTCCACGGCCCGCCGGGCACCGGCAAGACCTCCGCCCTGCGCACCCTGGCCCGTTCCTGGCGCGACTGGTGTCAGGTGGACTGCGTCCTGGACCCCGAACGCCTCTTCTCCGACGTCGGCTATCTGATGGACATCGCGATCGGCGAGGAGGACTCGGCGGGCAAGGGCCGCTGGCGTCTTCTGCTGCTGGAGGACTGCGACGAACTGATCCGCGGCGAGGCCAAGCACACGGCGGGCCAGGCCCTGTCCCGGCTGCTGAACCTCACCGACGGCCTGCTCGGCCAGGGCCGCAACGTCCTGGTCGGCGTCACCACCAACGAGGACCTGGAGCGTCTGCACCCGGCCGTGGTCCGCCCCGGCCGCTGTCTGGCCCGCATCGAGGTGGGCAGGCTGACCCAGCGGGAGGCGGTGAGCTGGCTCGGCGGCGAGGCCGACGGCCGGGAGGAGGCCGTCGGCCGGGACGGGGCGACGCTGGCCGAGCTGTTCGCACTGCGCCGGGGCACGTCACCGACCTCGGTGCCCGGGGCGCGGGACGGCGCGGACGCGGGCCTGTACCTGTAGTGCTTTGATGGTGCTGTGACCTTGTTGGTCGGCACCTCCGGGTGGCAGTACAAGGACTGGCGGGACCTCGTCTATCCGGCCGGGGTCCCGGCACGGCTGTGGCTGGAGGAGTACACGCGCCTCTTCGCGACGGTGGAGATCAACAACGCGTTCTACCGCCTCCCCTCCCGCGAGAACTTCGAGGCGTGGCGGGACCGGGTCCCGGAGGACTTCACGGTCGCGGTCAAGGCCAGCCGTTATCTGACCCACATCAAGCGCCTGAAGGAGCCCGAGGAACCGGTTCACCGCCTGATGAGCCACGCGGCGGGCCTCGGCGACCGCCTGGGCCCGGTCCTCCTCCAGCTCCCCCCGACCCTGCGCGCCGACCCCGCGCTCCTGGACGCCTGCCTGGCCTGCTTCCCCTCCGGTACGCGGGTCGCGGTCGAACCGCGCCACGACTCCTGGTGGACGGCACAGGTGCGGGACGTCCTGTCGGCCCGGGGCGCGGCCCTGTGCTGGGCGGACGTCCTGGCCCGCCCGGTCACCCCGCTGTGGCGCACCACCGACTGGGGCTACGTCCGCTTCCACCAGGGCCGCGCCCACCCCTGGCCCCACTACGGCAAGCGGTCCCTGGAGACGTGGGTCGACCGCATCGCGACGACCTGGGAGCGGGGGCAGGACGTGTACGCGTACTTCAACAACGATCCGGGGGGTGCGGCGGTGCGGGACGCGGTGACGTTCGGGAGGGCGGCGGGACGGGCGGGGCTGAGGGTGACACGGATCCCGGAGCCGGCGAAACTGCGCTGACCCTCAGCCCCCGTAGGCCGCCCGCAGGGCATCCCGTACGGCGGCCAGCGCCTCCGGCTCCCCGAGCCCCAACCGCCGCACACGCTCCGCGTACGCCTGAGCGGCCAGGGAAGCCTCGCGTTCCGCGGCCGAGCCGGCGGCAGCCACGAACGTTCCGTTGCGCCCCCGCGTCTCGATCACCCCGTCGCTCTCCAGCGCCCGGTACGCCTTGGCCACCGTGTTCACCGCGAGGCCCAGGGACTCGGCCAGCCCCCGCACGGTCGGCAGCCGGTACCCCACCGGCAGTGCCCCGGACCGCGCCTGCTCGGAAATCTGCGCTCGCACCTGCTCGTACGGGGGCGCGCTGTCATCGATGCGGATCTTCAGGCTCACGGGCCGATTGTCCCGCACCCGCCGGAAAATCGGAGGCATCCCCGGCACGCCTGCGCCTACGGTGCCTACCCATGACAGTGATCGTGCGCGACCTGCGACCCGATGTGCCGGCCGACACCGAGGGGTTCGCCCGGGTCCGCCATCTCGCCCTGCCCTACATCCTGTTCACCTCGGACTCGGTGCGTCACAACGCCGCCCACATGCCCCCCGAGGCCCGCTACCGCCCGCTGGTCGCGGAGGAGGACGGCGAGGTGATCGGCACCGCCCAGGTCCATCTGGCCCACGACAGCACCGAGCCGGGCCAGGGCCTGCTGAACATCTACGTGCGGCCGGACCGGACCGGTCGCGGCGCCGGCGGGCTGCTGCTGCGGGCGGCCGAGGAGTACCTCGCCGCCCAGGGTGCGACCAGGCTGCTCAGCTGGGTCCTCGACGAGCCGGCCAACCGCGCCTTCGCGGAACGGCACGGCTATCACGGCAGCCGGTCCGCCCACTTCCTCCGCCTCGACCTGGCGGACGCCGGCCTCCCCGCCGTCCCTGCGACCCCGCCGGGCGTCGAGCTGCGCACGGCCGCGGACTTCGCGGACGACCCGCGGCCGCTGTTCGAGCTGGACGCGGAGACCATGCTGGACGAACCGGGCGACGTCGACTTCGAGTACACGGACTACGAAGCCTGGATCGAGCAGTACTGGAAGCATCCGCTGCTGGACCGCGAGCTGACGGTGGCGGCCTGTGTCGACGGCCGTCCGGTCGCCTTCAGCGTGGCCTACACCGACGGGGGTACCCGCTACTCCACCGCGATGACCGGCACCGTGCGCGCCCAGCGGGGCCGCGGCCTGGCCAAGCTCGTCAAGGCCCACTCCCTGCACCGGGCCCGTGCCGCCGGGTTCCGGGAGGCCTTCACGGGCAACGACTCCGGGAACGGCCCGATGCTCGCGGTCAACAAGTGGCTCGGGTACGGGATCTGTGCGGCGGAGGTGCGCTATGTCCGCGAACTCGGCTGAACCGGCGGCCCCGCTGGACATCGTCCTGGTCAAGGCGGGCCGGACGAAGATCCGTTACCCGGCCGAGCTGCTCGGCGACGACGGCACCCGCATCACCGTACGCGCGCCCTGGGCGGGCTCCGGCGACCGCGACTTCGGCTTCGTCCGCTTCGAGGCGGGCGATGTCTTCACCGAGTACTACTGGCGGAACCGCTGGTACTCGGTGAAGGAGGTGCGCGCCGCCGACGGCACCGTGAAGGGCTGGTACTGCGACGTCACCCGCCCGGCGGTCCGCACCGGCGGTGAACTGGTCGTGGAGGACCTCGACCTGGACCTGTGGCGCTCCGCCGACGGCACGGACGTACGGCGGCTGGACGAGGACGAGTTCGCGGAGAGCGGGCTGACGCAGAGGGACCCGGAGGCCGCGTCCGCCGCGCTGGCCGCCCTGGACGAGCTGGAGGCGCTGGCCCGCGCCGGCGGCTTCGAGGAGTTGCTGTGCTGACACCCTCGGCCACCGCCCGCCCGGCACACGCCGGCTCACGCCCGGCGCGGGCCGCCGCACAGTCGGCGACGGCTCCAGGCCCCCGCTCTCACACCCTCGCCACCACCGCGTACCGCTCGTCCGCCACGGCCTTGCCCCACAGCACCGGGTCGCCGGACAGTCGCTCCACGCGCACGTCCGGGCTCAGCGGTGCGAGCAGCGCGGTGAGGCGGGCGGCGGGTATGCCCACGGGGTGCAGGGTGCCCCAGACGCCCTCCACCAGGACGAGGCGGCCTCCGGGGCGCAGCAGGTCCCGCCAGTGCCGCAGGGCCCGGCCGGGCTCCGGCAGGGTCCAGAGCACATGCCGTACGAGGACCACGTCGAAGCGCTGCTCCCCGACCGGCGGGGCGGCGGCCTCCCCGCGCAGGACCACCGCGTCGCGCCCGGCGAGCTTGGCGCGGGCCCGCTCGACCATGGCCGGGGAGGAGTCCACGCCGGTCACCCGGTGTCCCTGTTCGGCCGCGAGGAGCGACAGGCTGCCGGTGCCGCAGCCCAGGTCGAGGAGGTCGGCGGGGCGCTCGGGCAGCCAGGAACGGAGCCGGTCCGCCCAGGCCGCACGGATCCCGGAGTCGCGCAGACCGTGGTCGGGCTCGTCGTCGAAGGCGTCGGCCTCGGCGTCCCAGTCGACTTCCGGGGCACCCGCCGCAACCGTGTCGTCGTTCACGTTCGTCATACCCGAAGAGTGACAGCCGCCACTGACAACCCGGCTCCGATGAGGAACTCTCGCCAAAAGCGTCTACCTCCGTGACAACACGGAAACTCGGTAGGCGCTGAAGGAGGCAGTCATGCGCCGCACAACCGTGCAGAAGCCCCTGAAGAGGACGGACGGCCGCCGGATCCG
Source organism: Streptomyces barringtoniae (assembly GCF_020819595.1). Classification (GTDB taxonomy): domain Bacteria; phylum Actinomycetota; class Actinomycetes; order Streptomycetales; family Streptomycetaceae; genus Streptomyces; species Streptomyces barringtoniae. The sequence goes on along the minus strand of NZ_JAJHNP010000004.1, from coordinate 70,849 downwards.
CGACGAGGCGGAGGAGCGCCCCTGCGGGCGCCCCGAAGTGCGCAAGGACGTCGCACGCACCTGGTGGCCCGACGGTTGAACCGCCGGGGCCGTCAGTCCAGCCGCTTGCGGTAGTGGATGCGGTCGTAGGGCCCGTCGACGCGGCGTTCCACGACCTCGTATCCGTACTTCGGATAGATCCTCCGGTTCTCCCACATCAACGCGTTCGTGTAGAGCCTGATCTCGCCGAGGCCCAGCTCACGCGCGCGTGCCTCGACGAAACGCAGCAGCCGCCGTCCGACGCCCGTGCCGTGGGCGCCGGGGCGGACGGCGATGCTGTCCAGGAACAGATGGCCGGCGAACGCCTCGATCACGACCAGCCCGTCGACGGGCTCTCCCGTGACGAACACCTTCCCGGCGGCCACGTTCGCGGCGTGGTCCGTCTCCATGGGCTGTGGCACCACCCCGATGCGCTCGATGTAGTGCCGGTAGGCCGCGTCCGTCACGGCCTTGACGGCCGGCACGTCGTCGACGACAGCGGGCCGGACACGCTCCGGGATCTCTTCGGTCATGGGCGCACGCTATCTGTCCGAGCGCAGCCTGGGCGCGTCCTTGGACGGTGATCGAGTGCCGGCACCCGGCCGCGTTCACCGATTGGCGGCCAGCACCGCCGCGAGGCCCTCTTGCAGATCTTTGACGAAATACCCGGGAACCTCCAGCGACGGAAAATGCCCCCCGGCTTCGGGCGACCTCCATCGGACGATCTGCCGGTACCGCTCCTGCGCCCAGGGGCGCGGACACTTCTCGATATCGCGGGGATACATAGTGATTGCCGACGGGACGTCGACCCGGAGTTCGGGGTCCAACGAGTTGTGACTTTCGTAGTAGATGCGGGCCGCCGATGCGCCGGTCCGCGTCAGCCAATACAGGGTGACGTCGTCAAGAACGCGGTCTCTGGAAATCTTCTCGAACGGGCTGTCTTCGGTGTCTGACCACTCGGCGAACTTGTCGAGGATCCAGGCAAGAAGCCCGACCGGTGAGTCGACGAGCGAGTAGCCGATGGTCTGCGGTCGGGTCGCCTGCTGCTTCGCGTACGCCGCGCGGTGGCGCCAGAAATCGCGGGTTTCCTCGGTCCACTTGCGCTCGACCGCCGTCAGCCCGTCCGTTGTCAGCCCGGGCGGCGCCTCCGCGAACAATGTGTGGATGCCGAGAACGTGCGCCGGGAACCTGCCGCCGAGAACCGTGGTGATATTTCCTCCCCAGTCGCCGCCGTGGGCTACGAACTCGCTGTAGCCGAGCCTTCCCATCAGCTCCACCCATGCGGCCGCGATCTTTTCGGTTCCCCACCCGGTGGTGGCCGGCTTGTCGCTGTAACCAAAGCCCGGCAGCGACGGGACCACGACGTGGAACGCCGGCGCGTCTGCATCTTTCGGATCTGCCAGTTCGTCCACTACATCGATGAACTCGGCAATGCTGCCCGGCCACCCGTGCGTCAAGATCAGAGGAGTGGCATCTGCGCGCACGGATCGGCGGTGCAGAAAGTGGATTCCCAGATCATCGATGGTCGTGCGGAACTGGCCGATCCGGTTGAGGCGCGCTTCGAACGACCGCCAGTTGTACCCGGTGCGCCAGTAGTTCACGGCATCGACGAGGTCGGCGAGAGGAACGCCCTGTTCCCATCGGCGAGGGTCGGGCCCGGCGCGATAGACCGTCTCAGCCTCCGGTAGCCGCGCCGCGGCCAGTCGCGCGCGTAGATCGTCGAGGTCAGCGTCGGTTGCGTGGGTTTCAAATGCTTGCACGTCGCCGGTTGGACGGGGCATGAGACCTCCTGACCGTCGGGGAACCGGCTACGATCCATCGCGAACCGGCTAAGGCGGTTCTAGCAGTTCTCCGAGCCACGCCGCAACCGGCTAAGGTGGTTCCATGCGTCCTGCGTTCCCCGACTTCCGCCTCGGTAAGGTGCTGGCGACCAGCTTCACGGGGACTCTGTCGGAGCGTCACGGCGACGCCGTGGAGCGCATTCCCACGCCGCAGCGACTCGTCGACTGGCTGGCGGTGAGCGGCCTCGCCGTGGACTCCTGCACCCCTGCCCAGCTCGACCTCGCTCGGGAACTGAGGGAGTCGATTCACGCCGCCGCGACAGCGGCCGCGATCCAGGACACTCTCCCTGCCTCCGCTGTCCAAGTCATCAATGACTGCAGCGCTCAGGGTCGAGCCGCGGCCGTCCTGACGCCCGAGGGCAAGCGGCGATGGCGGCTCAGCTCGGCTTCCTGCGTGGAAGATGCCCTCAGCGTGATCGCCGCCGACGCGATCAGCATCATCGCAGGCGAACGAGACGGAAAATTGGCCTTGTGCGCATCACCAACCTGCCAAGCCGCCTTCTTCGACACCAGCCAGAGCCGCACCCGCAAATGGTGTGACATGAACACGTGCGGGAATCGTCAGAAGAAAGCACGCTTCAATGCCAACCAGCGCAAAAACCCCAGATCAGCGGACTGATCGTTATCCCGCTACCCAGCACGGCAGAGGTTCGTGCCACAACCGCGCCAAACCCCGGCCTCTCTGATCCCCGGCCCGATGTGAGGCCTGCGGGCTGGATTGTTGGCTCCAACCCTGATACATCACATTGTCATGGCCATGAAAGCGATTGAACTGCACAGTATCAATCGTTGGGAGGCGTCCTTCCTGCGCGAGGAGGTGGGCGGCTACTTCACCCACGGCGTCGAGTGCACCCCGGGCGCGACGGTGCTCGACGTGGGCGCCAACATCGGTGTGTTCTCGGCGGCCGTCTATGAGCGGCTGGACGGGGACGTGCGGATCTACGCCTTCGAACCGGTGCCGCCACTGCACGCGACACTCGAACGCAACGCTCGCGAGTTCTTCAACGGACGCCTGACCGCGCTCCCTTACGGCCTGGCGTCCCGTGACGAGGAGCTCGATTTCAGCTACGTTCCGGCCGCCACGATCTTCTCGTCCTCCTCGCGGGACCAGGGGAACATCGAGGCTGAGCGGCGGCGGGTCACCGCCAGCGTCGTCGAAATGATCCGCCAGGGCGGCCTGGGACCGGTCCTGCGCCGCGTACCCGCTCCCGTCCTCGCCCTTCTCGTCAGCCGCAAGCTGCGGGTGATGCGACGGCTTGAGACGCACCGGGTGAAGGTCAGGCCCTTGTCATCAGCGCTCGACGAGCAGGGCATCGACCACATCGACCTGCTCAAGGTCGATGTGGAAGGCGCCGAACTCGATGTGCTCAGAGGCATCGAGGAACGGCATTGGCCGCTTGTCCGCCAGGCCGTCGTCGAGGTGGAGCGCTGGCAGCAGAACCGCGACACGGTCTGCGAGGTCCTCCTCGCGCACGGCTTCACGGTCAGCACCGAGCAGGACCCGGTGCAGCAGGCCGGCGACATCGGCATGGTGTTCGCGGTCAGGCCCTGAGCGCGCAGCACCCCGCAGCCTCTGGTTCTGTCTGCCCGCTGCGTCGCGACGGAGGCGTCCGACTGCGGACGAACACGGACCGCAACGGACGGCAGGGCTGCTCGGGCGCAGCTGGGCAGGGCGGTCGCTCCCCCTCTTCCTGAGCCCCCGGTTAGTCCGGCCTTAACGGCACCATAAGGATCTCCTCCAGCCCTCTCCAGCAGGCGATTTCGCGGTTTTCTGGGGCTAGCTTCGGATCACCCCCACGGGTTCCCGCCCCGCCGAGGGACCGTCTTTCCGAGGAGTTCCGTATGCCCGCTCGTGCCCGCCGCACGGCCGCCGCCGTCGCCGCGCTCGGTCTACCGCCCCTCGCCCTGACCGTGCTCGCCGCTGCCCCGGCCTCCGCGCACGGTTCGATGGGCGATCCGGTCAGCCGTGTCTCGCAGTGCTATGCGGAAGGTCCGGAGAATCCGAAGTCGGCCGCGTGCAAGGCGGCCGTGGCGGCCGGCGGCACGCAGGCGCTGTACGACTGGAACGGCATCCGGATCGGCGACGCCGCCGGACAGCATCGGAAGCTGATCCCGGACGGCAGGCTGTGCAGCGCGAACAACGAGGAGTTCAAGGGCCTGGACCTGGCCCGCGCCGACTGGCCGGCGACCGGCGTGCACGGCGGGTCGTACACCTTCAAGTACCGGGTGACGGCGCCGCACAAGGGGACCTTCAAGGTCTATCTCACCAAGCCCGGTTACGACCCTGCCAAGCCGCTGGCCTGGTCCGAGCTGGATCTGGGACATCCGGTGGCGACGGTCACCGACCCGGTCGCCGCGGGCGGCTTCTACACGTTCTCCGGCACGCTTCCCGAACGGTCCGGCCGGCAGCTGCTGTATGCGATCTGGCAGCGCTCGGACAGCCCGGAGGCGTTCTACTCCTGTTCGGACGTGGACTTCGGCGGCGGCCATCGGGGAAACACCGGTACCGAGCCCGCGCCGGCCGCCTCCGCGCCCTCCGACCGGCAGATCGCGGACGGTGCCGGCAAGTCGACGATGCGGCACCACGGTCGGGGCGGTGACGAGACGACCGCCCCCGCACAGCAGCCCTCCAGCGCGCCCAACGCGCCGAAGGCGGCCGGTACTTCGCGCGACCTCGCGGAGACCGGCGCCTCGGCCGGCACCGCCTACGTGGCGATCGGCGGCGCGGCGGCGCTGGCTCTCGGTTCGGCGGCGCTGTTCCTGTCGGTGCGGCGGCGCGCGACGGGTGGCGCCCACCGCCGCTGAGGTTCCGGGGCCTGTCCGGCGGCTCAGGCCGGACAGGCCCCGGCGGCACGTCAGCTGAACGCGGACGCGCAGGTGGTGGCGGTGGCGTGGGGCGGGTCGAGCGCGTTGGCCACCTCGTGGAAGGCGATGCGGTCGAACAGGCCGATGGCGACGTGCTCGGAGAGGTCGAGCGGGCACAGGTCCTGGAGCAGGACGTTGTGGACGTCCGAACCGCTCAGGTACTGGCTCTGCCAGGGGGTGGCCACCTCGTCGTACTTGGTGGCGACGACCGTGTAGTGCACTCCGGGGACGGTGTCGCCGCCCGCGTTGAGCTTGGCGAGGAAGTCGGAGCCGGGGATCTGGTCGGCGAGGCCGGGGGTCGTGGCCTTGATCAGGTCCGAGGCGCCGGGGAAGTACGGCAGCAGGTTGGTCAGGCCGCTCAGCGTGGCACCGTGGTTGTCCGGGGCCAGGCCGACGAGGGCGTTCACCTTGGCGGCTCCGCCGAGGAACTTCAGGTAGTAGCGGGGCATCATGCCGCCCTGGGAGTGCCCGACCAGGTCGGCCTTGGCGGCTCCGGTCGCGGCGAGCACCCTGTCCACGAAGGCCGACAGCTGCTCGGCGGACTTGTCGATGGGGCCGAGGCCGTAGAAGAGGGGGACGCCGGTCAGCCGGCCGTAGTCCAGGGAGTAGACGCAGTATCCGCGGTCCTTCAGGTACGGGGCGAGGGAGAGCCAGTTGTCGACCGAGTTGCCCAGGGTGCCGTGCACCAGGACGACCGGACGGGGGTGGGCGGCGGAGGGCTGGCAGGAGAAGTCGTTCCAGCCACTGCTGGGGGCGGTGTCTGCGGCGGCGGCCGTTGCGGCGGGAACGGTGGCGACGGCAGCGGTGAGGAGCAGCGCGGCGAGCGGTCTGAGCGCTCGTTTCCAAGGCAGCATCGTGTGATCTCCTTGCGGCTCAAGGGAGGTGGGGGCCTTGCCCTGTGATCCGGATCACGAGGATGCTGTTCATTCGTCAAGTTACGGGCGAGTAGCACACGTGTGAAGTTACGCGTCAGTAAAAACTTCCAGTGATAACCAGAGTGCCGCCGAACGCTGACGGACCGTCACCAGGCGGGCTTGATCGGACCATAGGGAGCGATCCGCGCCAAACGCTCCCCCAGCGCGCGCACTTCCCCCTCGCCCAGCAGCCCCGCCCACCCGCTCACGACCTCGGCCGCCGCCGCCTCCGCCGCCCGGGTGCAGGCCCACCCGCGCTCGGTCAGCACGACCAGCCGGGCCCGCGCGTCCTGCGGATGCGGCCGCCGCTCCGCGTATCCCTTCCGCACGATCTCGTCCACCAGCTGGCTCGCGGCCTGCTTGGTCACCCCGAGGTGCACCGCGAGGTCGGTGACGGTGGCCCCGTCCGGGGCGAGCCGCGCGAAGGCGAAGCCGTGGGCCGGCCGCAGATCGGCGAACCCGCGCGCCGTCACCCCGTCATGGATGCGTTGCGTGAGGTCGCCGGCGACGGCGAGCAGGGCGGCGGACAGGGCCATGGCTTCGGAGTTGTACACGGAGGCATTGAAACACCCTTGACATGTTGGTCAAGCAGCTTGACCATATAGTCAAGCCACTTGACCACTCGAACGGAGATCACGCCATGCCCGTCGTCCGCTCGTCCGAGGCCACCACCCATGAGATCCACGGCGCCCGCTTCGTCTCGTACGCCACCCCGCTCACCGGGAGCAAGGAGCTCTGCGCCTGGCGCGGGGAGATTCCGGCCGGCACCAAGGCGCCCGCGCACACCGTCAACCGTGAGGAGATCTTCCATCTGCTCGTCGGGGAACTGCTGGTCACGCTCGACGGTCGAACCGAGCGGATCTCCGCCGGTGACACGGTGATCGTCAACCCCGGTACGACCCTCGCCCTGGAGAACCCGACCGATCACACCGCGCTCTCCTGGGTCACCACCTCCGTCGGCCTGGAGGCGGAGCTGGCCGACGGCACCCGCCTCACGCCGCCCTGGGCCAACTGACCGACGTGGAGCCGCCGCCACGCCCCAGCGCCCCCGGCATCACCGCCCTGGGCCCGAACTTCGCCCGCGCGCGGTCCGCGACCTCCTCGATACGGCGGGCCTTCTCGTCCACGGGGTCGAAGGTGAGCTGATAGGAGGCCTGGTCGGCGGGGGCCAGACCCTCGGCGCGCAGGGCGAGCGCGCGGACCCGGGCGCGCTGCAGGCCGAGCGCCTCGTACATGCCGTAGGCCGCCCTGGTCAGGGCCGCCGAGTGCGCGGTCGGCTCCTTCAGGGTGCGGCTGCGGGTGGTCGAGGACCGGTCGGCGTAGCGCACGGTGAGGGTCAGGGTGCGGCAGACCTTCTGCACCGCGCGCAGCCGGGCGCCGAGCTCCTCGGCGGCGGACAGCAGCGCCCTGCGGTGCCGGTCGGGGTCCAGTTCGTCGAGGTCGAAGGCGCGTTCCGTGGCCAGCGACCGCGACACGGCGTTCGGCACGACCCGGCCCCGGTCGATGCCGCTCGCCTTCTCGCGCAGCTCGCGGCCGGCCTTCGCGCCGATGAGCCGCTGGAGCGTGGACAGCGGCGCGGCGGCGACCAGGCCCAGGGTGTCCAGGCCGTACTCGCTCAGGGTGCGGGTGGTCGCCGTGCCGACTCCGGGCAGCGCGGACACGGGCCGCTCGGCGAGGAACTCCGCGATGCCGTCCGGGTCCTCGGGCACGGCACACGTCACCCCGGGCCGGGCGCCCTGCAGCGCCACGCGGGCCAGCATCGGGCCGGGACCGGCGCCGATCACACAGTCGACGCCGTACAACGCGAGGGCCCGCACCCGGATCACCGAGGCCAGCTCCACCGCGCTGCGCCCGAAGTACCGCTCGGCACCGCGCAGATCGGCCAGCGCCCCGTCCGGCGGCAGCGCCTCCACGACCGGGGTGAAGTCCTCCAGCAACCCGAGCAGTCCCGGCAGGGCCGCCTCGTGCATCGGCGGCAGCTGGAAACGTACGCAGAGAATGGTCATCCCGCACTCCCCGGACTCTGGTGCCACAACTTCCGTACGGCAGCAGGCCCTTGTGCGGCCTCCTGTCCCGCGGGCCGCAGGTCGGCCCACGGATGCATCTGGTATCCGGTCGGCAGCTGGATCCGCCGCCCACCGGTCGGATCGCCACCCGCGCCCTCGGCCACCGGCTCCGCGAGCCGCGCCGCCACCTCCTCGAGCCCGCCCTCGGCGCGCAGCTCGACCAGCTCGGCGAGGTTCCAGGCGGCGGAACCCACCACGCTCAGGCTGCGCGGGCCGCGCCGCTGCACCACTCCGCGCACCAGCAGCAGCCAGGAGTGGAAGACGGTGTGCGCGCAGGCGTCGTGCGAGTCGTCGAAGAACGCCAGGTCGACCAGCCCCGTGCCGTCGTCCAGCGTGGAGAAGATGACCCGCTTGCCGGAGCGGATCGGCGGGGTCTGGGTGGCCGCCTTGGCGCCCGCGACCAGCACGGTCTCGCCGTGCCGCGCCTCGCGCAGCCTGCGCGCGGAGACCACGCCCAGCTCCCTGAGGAACTCCCGGTGGTCGTCCATCAGATTGCGCGAGGCGTCCATGGACAGCACACCCAGCTCGGCGCTGAGCCGTTCCGCCGACGTCAGGTCCGGCAGGCCCGCCGGCGCGGTCTTCCGCCCGCCCGCTGGGGGCACCTCCCACACGTTAAGCAGTGGGGGAGGCAGCTGACCGCCGCCACCGCCCCGGGCGCCCCGGTGCAGCTCGGTCAGGTGCAGCTGCAGATCGCGCCGGTTGGCGCCGAAGGCGTCCAAGGCCCCGACCTGGGCGAGTCTTTGCGCCAGCGGCCGGCTCGGCCGCGCCCGCTCCCAGAAGTCCACCAGGGAGGCGTACGGCTGCCCGTCCGCGATCCTCTTCGCCTCGGCCTCGCTGATGCCGTGCACGTCGGAGAGGGCGAGCCGAAGTCCCCACACTCCAGGGGATTCAGACACCAGTTCGATCCTGTGTGCGACCCCGGACACGTTCACGTCCAACGGCAGGATCGGCACCCCGCGCCGCCGCGCGTCCGCCAGCAGCAGCCGCTTCGGATACATCCCGGGGTCGTGCGTGAGCAGCCCGGCGTAGAAGGCCGCCGGATGATGGGCCTTCAGCCAGGCCGACTGGTAGGTCGGTACGGCGAAGGCGACGGCGTGCGCCTTGCAGAACCCGTAGGACCCGAAGGCCTCCACGATCTCCCAGGTCCGCTGAATCGTTTCCGCCCCATACCCCCTGGCCGCGGCCTGCTGCGCGAACCACACCTTGATCCGCCCCTGCGACTCCGGGTCGGACAACCCCCGCCGCACCCTGTCGGCCTCGCCCCGGCCGCATCCGGTCATGATGGCGACGATGTCGATGACCTGCTCGTGGAAGACGACGACGCCGTACGTCCCCTTCAGCGCCTCTTCCAGATCCGGGTGCGGACAGCGCACCGGCGCCCGCCCGTGCCGCGCCTCGATGAACGGCCGCACCATGTCGGCGGCGACGGGCCCGGGCCGGAACAGCGAGATGTCCACGACCAGGTCGTGGAAGGTGCTCGGCTGCAGCCGCCCCACCAGGTCCCGCTGACCGGGCGACTCGATCTGGAAGCAGCCCAGCGTCTCGGTGGAACGGATCAGCCGGTACGTCTCCGGGTCCCCCGGCGGCACCGCGTCCAGGTCGATCCGCTCGCCCGTCACCCGCTCCACCTCGGCGACCGCGTGCGCCATGGCCGACTGCATCCGCACGCCCAGCACATCGAGCTTGAGCAGCCCGAGGTCCTCCACGTCCTCCTTGTCGAACTGCGACATGGGCAGCCCCTCACCGCTGGTCGGCACCACCGGCGTACGGGCGAGAAGCGAGGCGTCGGACAGCAGCACCCCGCACGGATGCATGGCGACCCCGCGGGGCAGGGCGTCGAGCGCCTCGACGAGCTCCCACAGCCTGCCGTACTTCTCCCCTCCCCGCTGAAGCTCCCTCGCGAGCTGCTTCAGCTCCGGCAGCTCCTCCAGCGCGGCGCGCGCGTCCCGGGCCCGGATGTGCGGAAAGGACTTGGCCATCCGGTCGATCTCACCCGGATCCATGGACAGGGCGGCGCCCACGTCCCGGATGGCATGCCGCACCCGGTAGGTCTCCGGCATGGACACGGTCGCGACCCGCTCGGTGCCGAACCGGCCGATGATCGCCCGGTAGACCTCCAGCCGGCGCGCGGACTCCACGTCGATGTCGATGTCGGGCAGCACCACACGCTCCTTGGAGAGGAAGCGCTCCATCAGCAACCCGTGCTCGACCGGATCGGCGTGCGCGATCCCCAGAAGGTGATTGACGAGGGAGCCCGCACCGGAACCGCGAGCGGCCACCCGGATCCCCATCTCCCGTACGTCATCGACCACTTGGGCCACCGTCAGGAAGTAGGAGGCGAAGCCGTGATGGGCGATGACGTCCAGCTCGTGGTGCATCCGCTCCCAGTACTCGCGCCGCCCGCCGTACCCGAGCCGCACCATCCCGGCCACCGCCCGCGAGGCAAGGGCCCGCTGGGCGGTGCGCCGCCCGGCACCCACCAGATGCGCCTCGGGAAAGTGAACGGTCCCGATGCCGAGATCCTCCTCGGGGTCGACCCGGCACTCGGCGGCCGTGGCCAGGGTCTGCTCCAGCAGCCGGTGGGCGGTGTCCCGCCGGTACCCGGCAGCCTCCACGACCCGCTCGGCGACCTGCAGCATGGCCTGTGCGTCCTTCAGCCAGGCCTCACCGGAGTCCAGCTCCCCGCGCGGGTCGATCGGAACCAGCCGCCGCGCGGCATCCAGCACATCGGCAACGGGCCCCGCCCCGGGATCGGCGTACCGCACGGCGTTGCTGAGCACCGGCCGTACGCCCTGCTCGGCGGCGAACCCGACGGTACGGGCGGCGAGCCGCAGGGACCCGGGCCCCGTGCCCGCACGCCCGTGCCACACAGCCTCCAGCCGCAAGGCGTCGCCGTAGACCTCGCGCCACGCCCCGAGAAGCCGTGCGGCCCGGTCGGGACGCCCCGCGACAAGGGCCCGCCCCACATCCGACCCGGGACCGAGCAGGACGGTCAGGCCGTCGCCGTGATTGTCGGGCCAGGGCAGCAGGGGGGCGTCCCCGCTCCTGTGCGCCGCCGTGATGATCCGGCACAGGTCTGCCCATCCTCGGGCATTCCGGGCGAGATAGGTGACACGCGGAGCCGACTCGTCCACGAAGGCACCACCACGCACCGGTACCCGCCGCCTCCCCCGCACGGCCCGTACGGCCTCGGCCTCGCCCACCGCCAGATCCACCCCGAAGACCGGCCGCACCCCCACCCCGGCGCAGGCCTTGGCGAAGCGCACCACCCCCGCGACGGTGTCCCGATCGGTGAGGGCGAGCGCGTCCATCCCCCGCTCCGAGGCGCGCTCGGCCAGCCGCTCCGGATGGGATGCCCCGTACTTCAGGGAGAACCCGGAGACGGTGTGCAGATGCGCGAAGCCCGGCACACGCACCTCCCGCACTCGTGAGCCCCGAACGGCTCTCGAACATCAGTTCCCTACTTCCACCTCCACCATACCCCCATTCTCGAACGTGTGTACGACATCCGCGAGACCGTCCCTCACCTGCGCAAACGCCCTGACGCTGGTCACCCGCGACACCCAGCACGGAGCCCCGCCCCCGCACACCCGGGGACGGGGCTCCATGAAACGCACGCCCGAACGCGTCAGCCGATCTGCGCCCCCGTGGCGGACAGCGCGGCGGTGACCGGCTGGAAGAACGTCTCCCCGCCGGAGGTGCAGTCACCGCTGCCGCCGGAGGTCAGCCCGATGGCGCTGCTCCCCGAGAACAGCGATCCGCCGCTGTCCCCGGGCTCGGCGCACACATCGGTCTGGATGAGACCGCTGACGGTGCCCTCCTGGTAGTTCACCGTGGCGTTCAGGCCGGTGACCGTCCCGTCGTGCACGTGGGTCGTCGACCCGCTGCGCGTCACCTTCATCCCCACCGTCGCCTCGGCGGCACCGGTGATCTTCTGAGTGGACCCGTCGTACAGGTCGACCTCACTCGGGTGGTCCACCTGTGACGTGTACTTGACCAGACCGAAGTCGGTCCCCGGGAAGTGGGACTCCGCGTTCTGCCCGATCTCCTTGCCGCTGGAGTCCGACCAGGTGGAGATGGCCGCGGTGCAGTGCCCGGCGGTCAGGAAGTACGGCTGCCCGCCCTTGACCACGTTGAAGCCGAGCGAGCAGCGCCCGCCGGACCCGCTGATCGCGTCGCCACCCGCGACGAAGGGCCTGAACTCCCCCTTCGACCGCTTCAGTTCGGCCTTGCCGCCCAGTCCGTCGACCACCTTGCTCAGCTTGGCCCACTGCGCACCGGAGACCGTCTTGTCGGCGGTGACGACGACCTTGTTGCCGACCGGGTCGGTCGCCCATGACGTCCCCGGTATGGTCGCGTCCTTCTTCAGCGTCGTCCGCGCGCCGTCGAGCGCGGCCAACGAGTTGGTGACGAGTCTCGCCTTGGCCCCGGCCGCCTCGACGGCGTTCGCCGCGGCCTGGTCGAGCACGTTGACGACGAGGCTCTTGGCCCGGGCGTCGTAGTAGCTGCCGGCGGCATCGGAGCCGAGGCTCTTCAGCAGGGTCGAGGCGAGATTTCCGGCCGCCGGGGCGGACAGAACCTTCGGCTCCGGAGCGGACTTCGCGGGCTCGCTGGCGTTCGCATTCTGCAAGGTGACACCCGCGGCGACCAGTGCGGCGACTGCCGCACCGGCCACGGCGACCCGCCGCCCGGTTATGCGTCGGTGCTTCAACTCACGTCCTCCTGTGGGGGGATGGTCCGCGTGTCGTGGGGACTCCACGGACCGGAAGGCTGGTTGACGAGCGTCCACTCTTCCGAACGGCACAGGGAGCACACAAGGTTGACTTCAGGACGCGCACGGACAGGGCTTGCACCCCTCCTTCCGCTTGACCGTGCACAGTCATCCAGGGGGAATTCGCACAGCAAACACGACACGCACGTAACCCTCACCGGACGGTGACGACACCACCTGGCCGAAACGAGACGCCCCCGCACACCACCTGGTGTGCGGGGGCCTCCCGAAGACCCGAGCCGGAGTGTCAGGGCAGCGTGACCCCGTAGTAGCTCAACGCCTCGGTCACCGGCTGGAAGAACGTCGTACCGCCGGAGGTGCAGTCACCGCTGCCGCCGGAGGTCAGACCGTAGGCCACGGTCCCCGCGTACAGCGGACCACCGCTGTCGCCGCCCTCGGCGCACACCGTGGTCTGGATCAGCCCGTAGACGATGTCACCGCTGCCGTAGTTGACGGTGGCGTTCAGCGCGGTGACCCGGCCACTGTGCGTACCGGTGGTGGAACCACGCCGGTACACGGTCGTGCCCACGGACGGCGTGGCCGCGCTCGTGATGGACTGACCGCCCACCGCGCTCGGGTGCGAGATGGAGGAGTTGGTGTAGCGCACCAGAGCGAAGTCGTTGCCCGGGAAGCTGTAGCCGACGTTGGTGCCGAGCACCGTGCTGTGACTGGAGTTGCTGTACCAGGTCGAGGCCACCTGGCCGCAGTGACCGGCGGTGAGGAAGTAGTACGTACTGCCGCTGTGCACGTTGAAGCCGAGCGAGCAGCGGTACTGGCCGCCGTAGATGGCGTCGCCGCCGCTGATCAGCTTGCTGAACCTGCCGGGCGTGTGCTTGATGGTGAGCGCGTCCGCGTTGGCGCCGGCCTGCCGCTTGATCTTGGCGATCTCGGCCTTGGACACGGTGCTGTCGACGGTGACGAGGACGCGGTCGGTCTTGCTGTCCACCGCCCAGGCCGTACCGGGTACGTCGGCCTTGAGGACGGCGTTGTCGGCCTTGCTGAGCTGGGCGGCGCTGAACGCGTGGCCGTCGCTGGCGTTCGCTGTGGGGGCGGCGAACGCTGCCGTGGCCAGGAGGCCGGTGGCCACGGCGATCAGCCGGGTCCGTCTCGCGGTGCCGTTGTGGGGAGTATTGCGCTTGATCCTCACTTTTCGTTCCCTCCCAGGGGAAGTCGGGGGCCCATGTGGGGTCGGTGCCCGTGAGGCGCAGCCAGGGGGCGGCGCCGGGTTCCGAACATCCATGCCCCCTGACAAGCGCTGAGGGGGAGTATTCGGCCGAACGACCGGTCGCCACAAGAGTGCCTTTCGGCCGTTGGCCTTTAAACCACCTTTACGCAGGAGCCCCTGACACCGGTTCGGCCCACACGCGCCGCGGCCCGCACCGCGTCAGCTCACCGCGCGCTCCCCCGCCTCGATCGCCACGTCCAGTGTGTTGCCGGGCGGCGGGAACGGGCAGACGAAGTGGTCGGCGAAGGCGCACGGCGGGAGTTGGGCCCGGTTGAAGTCGACGGTCGTACGCCCCTCGGCGTCCGGCGCGGCCGGGTACAGGAAGCGGAACCGGAAGCTGCTGCCGCCGCTTGTGGCGTCGGCGAACACCGCCCACAGCAGCCCGTCGCCCTGCTGTGCGACCCGCAGCGTCAGCTCCTGTCCGTCCAGGGCGAAGGCGAGCTCACCGGCAAGGGCGAGCCCCCGCTCGCGCCCGTCCGCGTTGCCGACCCGCACGGTGCGGGTGTCGTCGTACGGTGTGAACCGCCCCGGCACCGACCAACGGGCGTCGTACGGGGTGGCCTCGATGCCCTTGAAGGCGCGGCGGGCGGCGGACCCGGGATCGTAGACCCGCACGCCCCACACGCCCTCGCGCACCAGAACGACCAGCCGCTTCTCCCCCAGCGCGACCCGCGCCTCCGCCTCCGGACCGCGGTCGGCGGTGAGCCGGACCTCGCCCGCGAACGGCCGCCCGTCCACGCTCAGGCCGTCGGCCTCGCCGGCGGTGAGCACCACGCCCTCCCCATCGGCAACCCAAGTCCCGGGAATGTCCGGAAGTCGCCCGTCCGGATGGTCCTCGACCCAGTGCGTGGCGGTCAGCGCGAGCGGGCCGTAGGGCGCCGAGACCCCGTCGAGGCGCGTCTCGTGCCAGTGCTTCCACGCATCGGCGGCTTCCGTCGTCATGCCGTCCTTCCTTTCGTCCGCGTCACCTGCGCCAACTCCTTCAACCGTGTTCAGCCTTCCCGTGCCGGGTGATCCAGCCCGAGGTGGGAGCGAAGAGTGGCGCCCTTGTATTCCGTGCGGAACACACCACGTTCCTGGAGCAGCGGCACCACCCGGTCCACGAACTCCTCCAGCCCGTCGGCCGCGAGCAGGAAACCGTCCACCGCTCCCTCGCGGACATGGGCGTCGAGATCGGCGGCGACCGCGTCGGGCGTGCCGACGAAGGACGGCCTGCCGCTCGCCTCGATCACGGTCTCCCGGCTGGAGAGCCCCTTCTCCTCCGCCAGCGCCCGCAATCTCCCGACGCGCGCCAGGGTTTCGCGGTCCCCGCTGCGCGGGGCGATCCCGGGCAGCGGGCCGTCGGGGTCGTGGCCGCAGAGGTCCACGCCCCAGAGCCGCTCCAGCGCGTACAGCGCATACTGCGGGGTGACCCTTTGCCGTCTGATCCCGGCGGCCCGCTCCTGCGCCTCGGCGGCGGTGTCCCCGAGGACGACGGTGACGGCGGGCATGACCTTCACGTCCCGCGGCGCACGGCCGTGTGCCGCGAGCCGCCGCCCGAGCTCGGCACGACGGGCACGGGCCGCCGCAAGCGGGGCATGCCGGGTGAGGAGCACATCGGCCGTGGCCGCGGCCGGCTCCCGTGCCTCCTCGCAGTCGTCGCCCCGGATCACCACGGGCCGCCCCTGCGGTGACCGTGGCAGCCCGAACTCGCCGGCGAGGTCGAAGTGCCGGCCCCGGTGCGTGAACGGCCGGGGCGTCCCGTCGGGTGTCCAGGAGTCCCACAACAACTGCGCCACGGTGACGAACTCGGCGGTCCTCGTGGAGCGGGGAGCGTGCTCCGGATGGAAGCCGGGGCGGAAGTTCTCGGCGGCCTCCGGCGTGGCCGCCACCCGCCAGGCCGCCCGGCCCCCGCTCAGATGGTCCAACGTGCCTATTCTGCGGGCGAGTTCATACGGCTCGCCGCAGGCGGTGTCCGCCGTGGCGGCGAGCCCCAGCCGCGTGGTGACCCCGGCGAGCGCGTTCAGTACGGCGACCGGCTCCGGCCATCCCACCGGGTCCAGCTCGTGCAGCCGCCCCCGGTGCTCGGGCAGCCGCAGTCCCTCGTCGAGCAGCAGGAAGTCGAACCGCCCGCGCTCGGCGGTGCGGGCGAGGCGTTCGCAGGCGGGGAACGCGATCCGCGAGCCGGTGCGCGGACCGGTCCGCACCACGGTGTCACCGGCCGCTGTGTCGCCGGCCGCCGGAAACCGTACCGCCAGGTGCATCTGCGGGCGTACGGTCATGACATTCCCCCGGTCATGACGTTCCTCCCGGTCACGGCGTACCGGTTGGCGGGCCGGGTCAGGCCCAGGTGCTCGCGCAGGGTGCTGCCCGGGTAGAAGGTGCGGAACAGGCCGCGGTGCTGGAGCAGCGCCACCGTGCCGTTGACCAGCCGCTCCAGGTCACGGCGCGGCTCGACGGGCACCAGGTGGAAGCCGTCGGTGACACCGTCGGCGTGCCAGCCGGCGACCAGGTCGGCCAGGTCGACCGGGCCGCCCCGGTACAGCGGCCCCCGCCCGGTCGCCCGCGGGCCCCCGCCCCCGTGTCCGGGCTCGGCCGCGTGCTCGCCGTCGCCGAGGTCGACGAGCAGGCTCACCAGGACCCGCAGGGTGTCCGGGTTCCGCCCGAACTCCTGGGCTCGGTCACGCAGTTCGTCGCGTGCGGCGGTCGCCTGCGCCGGGTTCGCGGCGCGGACCAGGGCCACGTCGGCGTACCGGGCGGCGACGGTGCGGGCCTGGCGCTCGGTGGCGTCGACCAGGCGGACGGGGTGGCCCTGCGGCGGCCGGGGCACGGTCGAGGGGCCCCGGACCGAGAAGGCGGCGCCGGTGAAGTCGACGCGGTGCAGCTTGTCCCGGTCCAGGAAACGGCCGGACGGCAGGTCCCGGATCTCGGCGCCGTCCTCCCAGCTGTCCCACAACCTCGCCGCCACATCGGCGACTTCGCCCGCCTCGTCCCACAAGTCCGGGCCGGGCGCCGCGGGCCGGCGGCCGAAGAGCCGGGCCTCGCCCTCACCGGCCGACACGCCGATCCGCCAGCCGGCCCGCCCGCCGCTGACCCAGTCCAGCGTCGCCACGGCCGCCTGCACCCGGAAGGGCTCGGTGTGGGTGGTGGTGACGGTCGGGACCAGACCGATGCGCCGGGTCGCGGGCGCCGCCCGGGACAGCACGGCGAGCGCGTCGGGCCCGGGCCGGGCGAAGGAGTCGTCCAGCGTCACGAAGTCCAGCCCGCCGCGCTCGGCCAGCCGGACCAGCTCCAGGTACGGTTCGGCACCGAAACAGTCCGGCAGATCCACGGCGGCGGCGAGATGCAGCGGCCCACGGCCGTACGAGACACCCATGCCTCACAGCACCTTCGCCAGAAGCGCCCGGGGCTCGTGCGTGACGACGAGCGCCGAGGCCGGCTCGTCGAACAGCAGCACCCCGGGCTCCCGGACGACCCTCTCCAGCAGCCGGCGCGCGCCCGCCGACGCCTCCTTCTCCGGATCGCTCATCGCGCGTTCTCCCTTTCGAGTGAGATGCCCAGGAAGGCCAGCGCCGCCCGGGCGGTGGCGTCGTTCTGCCGGAACGCGGCCCCTCCGGTGCGCGGCCGGGTGAAGGCGCCGGGGGTACGGGCGTCGGTGTACGGGCCGAGCGCGAAGCGCCGCGGATGCGGCCGCCCGGCGCCGTCGAGGATCCGGCCGTCGCCGGGGTCGACCCGCAGCAGTCCGTCGCGGGTCTCGGCGGCGCCGTCGGCATGCAGTTCCCGCAGCAGACGGTCGCGGGCCCGGCCGACGGTGGGCTCGGGCAGCCGGGCCTCGACCAGCGCCCGGGCCTCGACGGCGAAGCCCGGCACGGTGGGACTCGTGGCCCGGAACACCCCGTCCTCGGCGGTGACGGTCATGTCGGCGCCGACGAACCTGAGCAGGCCGGCCCGGGACAGTGCGAGCATCTGCCGCAGCCGGGGTCCGGGCGGCCCGGACGCCAGGTAGCTGAAGAAGCCGTGCCACCAGGGGCCGATGTTCCCGAGGCGGACGAGTTGCCCGTAGACGGAGAGCAGCCCGAGGAAGACGCCGAGGTCCGCGCTGTACGAGGCATCGTGACGGCGGCTCAGGTCCGCCTCGACGTACCCCCGCAGGCCCTCCTGGAAGTCCTCGTGGGAGGCGTACCGCACCCCGTCCAGCGGGTGGTCGAGCGCGGTGAGGTCGAGGCGGTCGGCCGGATCCGGAACGGCGGCGGCGACCAGCGCCTGCACCTCGGCGGAGTCGCTCGCGGCCGCGTACTTCTCCTCGAAGTCGGCCCAGGCCATCGCCGTACGTTCGGCATGGGCGGTGAAGAGGCGGTGGTAGTGGGCGAAGCCCAGCTCCTTCTCCACCAGCGGCCACACATCGCGCCTGAAGTCGAGGTCGCCGGGACGGTTCTGCAGGTCCTCGACCTGGGCCGGGCCGAGGAAGCGGGGCAGCGGGGGCCGGTCGCCGGTCCAGCCGTAGCCGATCTTCGCGTGGTACGGCACACCGCGCCGGGAGCCGACGTAGAGCACCGGCTCGCGGCCCGAGGGAACGTAGGTGTCGCCCTCGTACCGCCCGCCGCGGTCCTCGGTGAGCAGCACCATCAGGTCGACGAAGGCCAGACCGAAGCCGCGCACGAGCACGGGTTCGCCGGGCTTCAGCGGGGACAGCTCGCTGTCGGCGGTGAAGTCGGGCGGCAGGTGCACCAGGCCGTGCTCGCGGGCGTACGCGGCCAACCCCACTTGTTCATCGCCGAGTTGGGCGTCAAGGTGGCCGATCGCGAGGATCACCAGGTCGGCCGGGAGAGGACGCGGGTCGCCCTCCAGCCACACCTGCTGGCGGCCCTCGCGCGGACCGCCGATCCTGACGGCACGCCGGGGATGGTGCCGAACGGTGATGCCCTCGGGCAGCTCGGCCCGTGCGCGCTCGTACACCCAGCGCAGATAGCTGCCCTGGAGCTGCCGGTCGGCGAAGGTGCTGCCGTCGAGGCCCGCCCACTCGTGCAGGGTGGGGCCCTCGCGCACCGGGCCGGCCATGAGCACCGTCTCGTCGGTGAACATGGTGACGTCCTCGGCGTGCGAGTTCATCCACAGCAGCGGTGACTGCGCCTGGCGCCAGATGCGGCCGCCGCCCGGCGGGTGCGGGTCGACCAGGTGGATGTCCAGGCCCCGACCGGCGTACAGCTCGGGGGCGTTGGCGGCGATGCGTTCCAGCAGCCCGGTCCCCCGTGGCCCGGCTCCCACGATCACCAGCTGCGGCCTCATCGGGCGTGCTCCGTGCCGCGCGCGTAGTACTTGTCGATGTGGTGCCGGCCGAACGCTGCCCACCGGCCGTACCGGCGCTGCGGGACGATCCGTGGGGCGTTGGCGGGCTCGGGTGTCTCCACCGCGGTGGTGACTGTGGCGAGGGTGCCGGAAGACATGCGAAGGCTCCGTGACGTGAGCGGAACACGGGTGGTGCCTTCACACGGGCGCGCCGAGCGGCGCGGGTACGGCCGAGCCCCTCAGCAGGGCCGTCCACCGAGAGTACGCGGGCGTTTCGGTGCACTGTCAAGGCTGTCCGGACTGTGAGCCGTACGTCTCAGATCAGTTGACGCGGAACCGGATGCCTGTTCCACTTGGGCCCATGCATCCACAGCAGTGGCTGGTCACCCGCTCCCACATCGACTTCGGTCGCGTGTGGTCCTGTTCCTGTTGAGCTGACCCCCTGCGCGCGCCTGCCGTCCGGCGGGCGCCCTCCTCGCGTTCTCCCGCTTCTTTCGTCACGCCTTCACACGCGCCCCTCCCCTCACGCTTCGCACCCCTTTTCGCTTCAGGAGATCACCCAGGAAACCGACGAACTGAACGGCACGGTCACAGCCCGCAGTCACAGCAGGAGCAGCACTCACAGCACTCGCAGCACTGGCAGGCCTCGCAGCACGACAGGTCGCAGTCGCAGTCGCAGTCGGCGCAGCAGCCCTCGCGCTTCTTCCGCGACCAGGGGCCCTCGAACTCGTCGGCGCAGCACACCTTGCAGGTGCAGCACAGACCGAGGGCGGCCGCGCAGCCGGCCCAGAAGCCCCGCTTGTCCGGGTGCGGCGGCTGCCCGCCGAAGGGGTTGCCGTACGGGTGGCCCGGCGCGTTCGGTGCGTGGTGACCGGGCGGCGGTCCGAACGAGGCCTCGGGCGCGTGTCCGCACGAGCGCGTGCCGAACGCGCGGTCCACGGAGCGCTGCAGTTCGTGCACGAGCAGCAGATGGACCAGCTTGCCGTCGGCGAACTCGGCCTCCCGCAGGGCGAGTCGGATGCCGTGCAGGGCGTCGTCGGCGAGTCTGCGCGCCTCGGCGCGGGAGGTGCCGGTGGCGGTGAGCGGGTTCCAGGCGCCCGACGCGGCGTCGGCCTCCTGGTCCTCCACGGCGTCCAGCAGATGCGCGAGCCGGCCGAAGAGCCGGCCCGCCTCCGCGAGGGGCTGCGCGTTGCCCGGCCGTCCGGCCAGCACCGCCGTGTGCGCGAAGGCGGCCGCCGTCGCCGTCTCGGTCGGCTCGGTGACCGTCAGGATCGGGGTGCCGTGCCCGGCCAGGGTCTCCAGGCCCAGTTGCCGGTCGACGGCCTCGACGAGGACGCCGGTGTCGAAGCCGACCGCGGCGCCGCTGTGGGCGCCTGCCCTGCCCCAGCCCGCGGCGACCCGGCGCGCGGCGGCGGCCATGGGGCGGCGGGCCAGCAGCCCGTCCCGGTCGGCGACATGGTCGCGCACCTTCGCCGCGGCGAGCACCAGCGAGACGGCGGCGGCGAGCCGGGCGCCCTCGCCCTGGGCGACGGACGCGGTGCGCAGCCCGCGCAGCGCGCACGGCCCGGCCGTACGGCGGCCGTCGGCGGTCCGTCCGGCCTGAGCCTCCGTCAGGACCGAGATGAGAAGGCCGTCATAGTTTGTAACAATACGCGCGAGCTGCCCGTGATCACGGCGCAGGGCGAGACAGAGCCCGCACAAGTGCGCCATCCACTCGGCCTTGAGGACTTCACCGAGTCGATGAGAGCACGGTCTGACGATTCCGAACACGACGATCCCCCGTGATGTGGTACGACGTTGACGTTCACCCGGACGCACCGATCATCACCCATCCGCCGCTGACTATCATATTTCACTCTCAGTCAGCAGCCGTACGTGTCGTGACCCTTGGGGCACAAGGACTCTCGACGGATCGGCTGTGCACCAGTACCGTCACAAACCCCCCGCGCGGCGTCTATCCACTTGGCGCGCCGTCCGCATCATGGATGACCATAGGGACGCGGAAAGCAGAAAAAGACCGCTGTGAGAGGAGGCGTCCATGGGATCGGTACGCAAGGCGAGTGCGTGGCTCGGCCTCGTCGACGACAACGATGACGAGCGTTACTACGACGACGAGTACTCCGAGGGCACCGAATCCGAGGGCGCCTGGGTCACCGACCCCCGGGTGAAGGTGGCCTCGGACACGGCCGAGGAGAAGGGCCGCCGGATCGGCACGGTCAACCCGGACAGCTTCCGGGACGCCCGCGCCATCGGCGAACTGTTCCGGGACGGGGTCCCGGTCATCATGAACCTCACCAACATGGAGCCCGGCGACGCCAAGCGGGTCGTGGACTTCGCGGCGGGGCTCATCTTCGGTCTGCGCGGCTCGATCGACCGCGTGTCCAACCGGGTGTTCCTGCTCACGCCGGCCGACACACAGATCATCAGCGGCGAGGCGTCCACCCACCGCGAGGACGGCTTCTTCAACCAGAGCTGAGGCAGGGCCGCTCACCGGCCCTGCCTGCTGACGGGGATCAGCGGAAGGCGTCGAGCCCGGTGAGCGCCTTGCCCAGCACGAGCTGGTGCATCTCGACGGTGCCCTCGTAGGTGAGCACCGACTCGAGGTTGGTGGCGTGCCGCATCACGGGGTATTCCAGGGAGATCCCGTTGGCACCGAGGATCGTCCGCGCCGTACGGCAGATCTCGATGGCCTCGCGGACGTTGTTGAGCTTGCCGAAGCTGACCTGCTCGGGGCGCAGGCGGCCGGCGTCCATCCGCCGCCCGAGATGGTGGGCGAGCAGGATCCCCTTGTGCAGTTCGACCGCCATGTCGGCGAGCTTGGCCTGGGTGAGCTGGAAGCCGCCGATGGGCCGCCCGAACTGCTCCCGCGTCTTCGCGTAGTCGAGCGCCGCCTCGAAGCTGCTGCGCGCCGCGCCCATCGCGCCCCAGACGATGCCGTAGCGGGCATGCGACAGACAGCTGAGCGGTCCGCGCAGTCCGGTGCCCTCCGGGAGTACGGCGTCTGCGGGCAGTCGTACGTCGTCCATCACCAGTTCGCTGGTGACCGAGGCGCGCAGGGACCACTTGTGCTTGATCTCCGGCGCCGAGAAGCCGGGGGTGTCGGTGGGAACGACGAAGCCGCGGATGCCGTCCTCGGTCTGCGCCCAGACGACGGCCACCCCGGCGACCGACCCGTTGGTGATCCACATCTTGCGGCCGCTGAGGACCCAGTCGTCGCCGTCGCGCTTGGCGTGGGTGCGCATGGAGGCGGGGTCGGAGCCGTGGTCGGGCTCGGTCAGCCCGAAGCAGCCGATCACCTCGCCGGCCGCCATGCGGGGCAGCCACTGCTGCTTCTGCTCCTCGCTGCCGAACCGGTGGATCGCGTACATGGCGAGGGAGCCCTGCACGGAGACGAGGGACCGGATGCCGGAGTCGGCGGCCTCCAGTTCCAGGCAGGCCAGGCCGTACTGCACGGCACTGGCCCCCGCGCACCCGTATCCGCTGAGCGACATCCCGAGCGCCCCGATCCCGCCGAGCTCCTTGGCGAGCTCACGGATGCCGGGCAGCTCCCCCTTCTCGTACCACTCGGCGACGTGGGGCAGCACACGGTCCGCCGCCCAGGCCCGCACGGTGTCCCGCACGGCCAGGTCCTCCGGTTCCAGCAGGTCGTCGATCCCGAGCGGGTCGGCGGGATCGAAGGGGGGCAACTTCGCGGACGCGGACATGGGACACCCTCCGGCACACAGAAAACTAGCACCGCTAGCCAGTTGTTTGCCGCCGACGTTACGGCGCGGTGTCCCGCACGTCCAGTACGTCAGGCCGAGACGCCGGACTCCACCGCCGCCGTTTCCCGTTGCTGTTCGCTCTCCGCTTCCCTCTCCTCTTCCCGCGGCGCGGGCAGTTCCACCGTCGCCGCGGGCTCCGCGCACTGCATGACCCGCGGCAGCCGCAGCGCCATCACCGCGCCCAGCAGCAACAGCACCGCGCTCACCAGCAGCGTCACATGCAGCCCGTGCACGAAGGAGTCCCGCGCTGTCCGGCGCAGCGCCGCCCCGACGGGGCCACCGAGCCGCCCGGCGACCTCGTAGGCCTCGCCGAGCGAGTGGCCGGCCGCGTCCGAGGCGTGCTGGGGAACGCCCGGCACCGAGCGCAGATGCGGCGCGTAGGCCGCGTTCATCACGCTGCCGAGCAGCGCGATGCCGATGCCGGCGCCGAGTTGGTACGAGGTCTCGCCGATCGCCGCCGCGCCGCCGGCCTGGTCGGCATGGCACTCGCTGAGCATCGACTCGTACGCGCCGAAGAGCGTGGTCTCCAGACCGAAGCCGAGCAGCACGAAACCGGACAGCAGCAGCGGTGCGTTGTCGGTGCCGCCCATCGCGGTGAGCGTCACGACCGCGGCGGCGGTGAGGCAGAAGCCGAAGCAGACCATCCGGCGCGGTCCGAAGCGGCGCAGCATCCGCGCGCCCGCCAGGCCCGCCGCCATCGCCGCGACGGTCAGGGGCAGCAGCCTCAGGCCGGTCTCCAGGGGGGAGAGCCCGAGCACCAGTTGCAGGTACTGGGCGGCGATCAGCTCCAGGCCGACCAGTGCGAGCATCGCCAGCACGATGCAGCCCACCGAGGTGCTGAACGCGGGCCGGCGGAACATCCGCAGGTCCACCAGCGGATGCGCGAGCCTGCGCTGGCGCCGTACGAAGAGGACGAGGAGGGCCGCGCCGGCCAGCAACGGCAGCAGGGTGAAGGGACTCGCCGGTGCCTCTCCCCCGCCCAGCCGCTTCACGCCGAGGACGACGCCGAAGAGGCCGCCGGCCGCCATCAGGGCGCCGACGACGTCCCAGGGGCCGCTCTGCTTCCCGCGCGACTCGGGCAGCAGGATCCGGCCCACCGGCAGGCTGACCAGCATCAGCGGGATGTTGACGAGGAAGACCGCGCCCCACCAGAAGTGCTCCAGCAGGAAACCGCCGAGCAGCGGGCCGACGGCCGCGCCGACGGCGGCCACCGCGCTCCAGATGCCGATCGCGAGCGCGCGCTCGCGCCGGTCGGGGAAGACCTGACGCAGGATCGACAGGGTGGCCGGCATGATCATGGCGCCGCCGACGCCGAGCAGCGCGCGGGCGAGGATCAGCGTCTCGGCGGTCTGTGCCAGGGCGGCCACGGCGGAGGCGACGCCGAACAGGCCGTAGCCGAGCAGCAGGACGCGTCTGCGGCCGACCCGGTCGCCGAGGGTGCCGAAGAGGATCAGCAGCGAGGCGCAGACCAGCGGATAGACGTCGACGATCCAGAGCAGTTCTATGGCACTGGGCTTGAGGTCCGCGGTGACGGCGGGGACCGCCACGTGCAGCACGGTCGCGTCGAGGGCGACGAGCAGCAGGCTGACGCAGAGGACGACGAGGACGACCCAGCGGTTGGCACCGGCACCGGCCGCCCGACGGCGCGGCCGTACGGCAGCCGTGGTCGTCCCGGACATGTACGTACCTCCCAGATGTGCCGCGCGCGGGGCGGACCGACAAGGTGGGGACTCCCTGTCGTACGGCCGGAGAGGAGCGGGGTCTCCGGCCTGCGCAAACCCACGCGGGTGACTCGTCAGCGTACGCGAGTTCACCAGCACGACACGTGGCGGACCTCTCACACGCAGGACGGAACCCGTGTGGCGTACGCCACGTCGGCCCCCCTTGACCACGCCCCGGGGGCCGGTCCGGTTCCGCCGCCCGTCGATAATCGAGTCCGTGACCGATCTTGACACGCGCGGGGCCCCGCCCCACGCCCCACTTCTGCGCCGGGCGGCCCCGGCCCTCCTGGGCTATGCGGCGGTGCGCGCCCTGGGGCTGGTCGTGCTGGCGCTGTGGAGCGCCGCGCGCGGCAAGAGCGCGTACACCCTGCTGACCGCACGCTGGGACTCGCTGTGGTACACCCGGGTCGCCGGGCCGGGGTACGGCTACGAGGTGCGGCTGCCGAACGGCGACGTGCACTCCGATCTCGCGTTCTTTCCGCTGCTGCCGTGGCTGGAGCGGCTGCTGCACGCGGTCACCCCGCTGTCGTACGCGGACGCCGGTTTCGTCGTCAGCCTGCTCGCCTCGCTCGCCGCGGCCTGCGGGATCTTCGCCGTCGCCGAGCGGGTGTACGGCCCGCGGGCGGGGATGTGCGCCGTCCTGCTGTGGGCCGTGCTGCCGGTCGGGATCGTGCAGTCGATGGCGTACAGCGAGTCGCTGTTCACGGCGCTGGCGGCCTGGTCGCTGTACGCGCTGCTGACCGGCCGGTGGATCACCGCGGGCACGCTGGCGGCGCTGGCGGGGCTGACCCGGCCGGTGGGCGCGGCGGTGGTCGCGGCGGTGTGGGTGGCGGGCGTGCTCTCGTTCGTGCGGCACCGGAGCGCGATGCACATACCCGGCACGCACAATGACGGACGCGCCCCCGCGCCCGCGCTGGGCGCGTCCGGCGGCACGCAAGCCCCCGCTCGCACACCCGGCGCGCGCAACGTTTCCCACAACCCACAGCTCCCTGAAGCACCGGCAGCCACTCACGCCCCCTGCGCCCCACCCGCCCCCGCGTGGCGCCGTGTGCTCGGCATGGTGATCGCTCCGCTCGGCGCCGCCGGCTACGTGCTCTGGGTCGGGCGGCGGACCGGAAGAGGAGTGCTCGGGTACCTGGACGTTCAGGCCGGATGGCGCAACGGGTTCGACGGCGGCTATGCGTTCGCACGCTTCGTGGCCGACAAGTTCACGTCATTTCCGTCCGCGTTCGCCGGGGCCGGCCTGATCATCGGGGTGGCCCTGCTGCTGTGGCTGTACGCGACCGGCGTCCGAAGGCGTCAGCCGGTCGAGCTGCTGGTGTACACCGGAGTCGTCCTCGCCCTCGCCCTGTGCGCGTCGAGCTACTTCGGCTCCAAGCCACGGCTGCTGATGCCCGCCTTCCCCGTGCTGCTGCCGCTCGCCTGCGCCCTCGCCCGGCTGCGCACGTCCCGATCCGTGCTGGTCACGGCCGGGTTGGCGGTCGCCACGGCGGTCTACGGGGCGTTCTGGCTGAACGGCTCCGGTCCTCCATGATCGACTTCACCGGCCGATGACGCCCCGGAAAATTCCGCGCCAGGACCGGGTTAACGCATTCATAAGCGGCATATAAACAACGCCCGGCATGATCAAAGGAATTGAAGAGAACGACCTCACAGGATTGCGGAATGCCTGGAATTCGGGCCGCGCTTGAGAGGTTTCCCACATCACATCGTCATCACAAACCCGCTGTTTCGACCGGGACCACAGCTCACCCGCTGTAACGTCGATTGGGTGCGTACCGAACGAAACCTCACCCGGCGTCTGGACCGGGTGTTCGCCAGACTCGACCGTGAGCCGGAACGACCGGCCCACATCGATGTGCCAAGTATGAGCCGGCACCGGGTCGTTCTCTTCACCGCGACCCTGGCTTTCTACCTGGCGATCGTGTGGGCCGTGGTGATCACGTCCTGGCTGGTCCGGCTCGACTGGCAGGTCATGTTCTTCCGGCCGTACCAGCAGTGGCCGCAGATCCACGCCTTCCTCGACTACTACGTGGTGCTCGGCCAGCGCGGCCCCACCGCGGTGATGGTCGCGGCCTGGCTGGGCTGGCGCTCCTGGCGGCAGCACACGCTGCGCCCGCTGCTCACCCTGGCCACCTCGCTGCTGCTGCTCAACATCACGGTCGGCGCCGCCAAGCTCGGCATGGGGCGCCTCGGTCCGCACTACGCGACCGTGATCGGCTCGAACGAGATGGGCCTGGGCGGCGATATATTCCCCAGCGGCCACACCGCCAACGCGGTGGTGACCTGGGGCATCCTGGCCTATCTGGCCTCCACCCCGAGAGCGCGCCGCTGGCTGTCGGCGCTGTCCGCGATCACGTCGCTGGGCGTCGGCCTCACCACCGTCTACCTCGGTACGCACTGGCTGAGCGACGTGCTGCTGGGCTGGGCCGCCGGTCTGCTGATCCTGCTCGCCCTGCCGTGGTTCGAGCCGCTGATCGCCAGGGCCGAGACCGCCCTGTTCGATCTGCGCGACCGCTGGCGCGCCCGCCGCGGCCGTCCCGTGGCCGAACCGGCAGTGCCGGTCACACCGGTGGCGCTCAGGCCGCTCGGCGCACCGGCCGAGCAGCCGGCCCCGGCGCGCGAGCCGGTCGCCTCGGCCCGCGCCTCCAGAGGCCCGGCGCATCTGGCCCCGGGACCGCACACGACCCGTTCGGAACGCACTCCGGTCACCCCGGCGGGCAGCCGCCGCCCGCCGCACGCCGACCGCCTCCCGCGCGGCACGACCCAGCCGGCCCGGCCGTGACGCGCCGCTGACGCCCGGGCCCGGTACGCACAACGGCCCCGCGCACACGACGAAGGCCCCGCTTCCCGAAGGAGGGAAACGGGGCCTTCGCCCTGCATGTGCCCGAAAGGGGCGGCCCTCAGCCCTTCCAGGCACGGGCCACCACGCCGTCCCGCACCTCGAAGTTCAGCCGGCCCGCCCGGTACTCCATGGTGATGATCGCACCCGGCGGCAGCGACCGTACCGTCGACCATCCCCGGTCCCGAGCGAGCCGCTCCGCGTGCTCGGCGTCGAGGCCGACGTACCCGTCCGGACTGTCCTGGGGCTCCGCTGGCGGAGTGGGAATCGGTGGCATGCCGCCACGCTACCGCGCAGCGCAAGGTAAGAGCCGTATCCGGCTACCGTCACACTTCTGTCACAGCTGTGGGGCCGCGTTTCCCTCGAACCGGGTCACACGTACGGGCGTTTCGGGAAGAGCCGCGCCGGGATAATCGAACAGAATTGGCGCCCCCCTGAGCAGCCCGTCGAATTACCCGGCGGAAAGTTCCACTCCCTGGCTCCTGACGGGTCCGGGTATGTGATTACCCGCGGAATCCGGCAGTGATGCCAGGGCATCTGACGCCGCATGGGAATTTTCACGGATTCAGCACATCAACGCCGCACGCCCCCTGTCGGAGCGGATGACCCCGCGAGCATCATGGCGCCGGTCCGCGGGTAGGCGTGCCGCGGCGGGCCCGGGCGCGACGATGCGAAGAGGCGGCGAAGCGATGGGGACGGAGACCGCGGGGGCGACGGCAGGGCCGGTGCGCGGCAGGGACCGGGCCGGCCGGGTGGTGGTCGACTGGCTCACCACCACCGACCACAAGAAGATCGGGCATCTGTACCTGGTCACGGCGTTCGGCTTCTTCCTGGCCGGCGGGGTCATGGCGCTGCTGATGCGTGCCGAACTGGCCCGGCCGGGTCTGCAGATCATGAGCAACGAGGAGTACAACCAGCTGTTCACGCTGCACGGCACGATCATGCTGCTGCTCTTCGCGACCCCGAGCTTCGCGGGCTTCGCCAACGAGCTGATGCCGTTGCAGATAGGCGCGCCGGACGTGGCCTTCCCGCGGCTGAACATGCTGTCGTACTGGCTGTTCGCCTTCGGCGGGCTGATCGTGCTCGGCTCGCTGTTCACCCCGGACGGGCCCGCGGCCTTCGGCTGGTTCGCCTACGCGCCGCTCAACGACTCCCTGCACTCCCCCGGCGTCGGTCCGGATCTGTGGATCATGGGGCTGGCACTGTCCGGCTTCGGGACGATCCTGGGCGCGGTCAACTTCATCACCACGATCGTCGGGATGCGCGCGCCGGGCATGACGATGTTCCGGATGCCGATCTTCACCTGGAACACGCTGTTCACGTCGATCCTGATCCTGCTGGCGTTCCCGGTGCTGGCGGCGGCGCTGCTGGTGCTGGAGGCGGACCGGCGGTTCGGTTCGCAGGTGTTCGAGGCGGCGAACGGCGGGGCGCTGCTGTGGCAGCACCTGTTCTGGTTCTTCGGGCACCCCGAGGTGTACATCATCGCGCTGCCGTTCTTCGGGATCATCACGGAGATCATCCCGGTGTTCAGCCGTAAGCCGGTCTTCGGCTACCTGACGCTGGTCGCCGCGACGATGGCGATCACCGGGCTGTCGGTCGTGGTGTGGGCTCACCACATGTTCGCCACGGGCGCGGTGTTGCTGCCGTTCTTCTCCTTCATGTCGTTCCTGATCGCGGTGCCGACGGGCGTGAAGTTCTTCAACTGGACCGGCACGATGCTGGGCGGCTCGCTGTCCTTCGAGACGCCGATGCTGTGGGCGGCGGGCTTCCTGGTGACCTTCCTGTTCGGCGGCCTGACCGGGGTGATCCTGGCGTCTCCGCCGCTGGACTTCCACGTCACGGACTCGTACTTCGTCGTCGCGCACTTCCACTACGTCGTGTTCGGCACGGTCGTCTTCGCGGTCTTCGGCGGCTTCTACTTCTGGTGGCCGAAGTTCACCGGGAAGATGCTGGACGAGCGGCTCGGAAAGATCCAGTTCTGGACCTTGTTCGTCGGCTTCCACACCACGTTCCTGGTGCAGCACTGGCTGGGCGCCGAGGGCATGCCACGCCGGTACGCCGACTATCTGGCGGCCGACGGCTTCACCGCGCTCAACACCGTCTCCTCGATCGGCGCGTTCCTGCTGGGCCTGTCGACGCTGCCGTTCCTCTACAACGTCTGGAAGACCGCCAGGTACGGCGAGAAGGTCGAGACCGACGACCCCTGGGGCTACGGCCGGTCCCTGGAGTGGGCGACCTCCTGCCCGCCGCCCCGGCACAACTTCAACGCGCTGCCCCGGATCCGCTCGGAGTCCCCGGCGTTCGACCTGCATCACCCGGAGTACGTGGCGAAGGAGCAGGTACCGCGGTCCGCGCCAGCGCCGCATCGAGCCGGTCCCGGATCCTCCTGATCTCCTCGGTCAGCCCGGCGGGCTCGATCACCTCGAACGCGAAGCCGGTCATCATGATGTGAATGACCATCACCTCGAGGTTCGGCGCCCCGCTGCGCAGGACGCAGGTGTCCTCGCCGTCGGCCTCCAGCGTCCCGGCCGACGGCGAGATCCGCTCGGCGGCCTCGTGCAGCGGCACCAGCAGCCGTACCGCGGAATGCGTGGCGTACGCGCGCGTGGAGACGCCCTTCGAGACGTAGGCGGCCAGGTCCTCCGCGGGCGGCTCGCGCGGGGTGAAGCGGGGCCCGTGCGGCGGTGTGGGGGTGATGCGGTCGACGCGGAAGGTGCGCCAGTCCGCCCGGTCGACGTCCCAGGCGACCAGGTACCAGCGCCGCTCGGTGCACACCAGCCGGTGCGGCTCGACGGTACGGCGGCTGTCCGCGCCGTCGTGCGTGCGGTACGCGAAGCGCAGCCGCTCGGCGTCCCGGCACAGGTTGGCCAGTTCGGTGAGGAGCGCCGGGTCGACGTCCGCGGCCGGCGGGCCGCCGCGCAGCATCGGCACGGTGAAGGCGCCCAGGGCGCTCACCCGGCGGCGCAGCCGGCCCGGCAGCACCTGTTCCAGCTTGGCGAGGGCCCGTACGGAGGTCTCGCCGATGCCCTCGATGCCCTGCCCGGCGGCGGTGCGCAGGCCGACGGCGACGGCCACGGCCTCGTCGTCGTCCAGCAGCAGCGGCGGGAGTGCGGCGCCCGCGCCCAGCTGGTAGCCGCCGCCGGTGCCGGGGCTGGCGTTGACCGGGTAGCCGAGCTCGCGCAGCCGGTCCACGTCCCGGCGGACCGTGCGCGTCGTGACGCCGAGCCGGTCGGCGAGTTCGGCGCCGGACCACTCGCGGTGGGCCTGGAGCAGCGAGAGCAGCCGCAGCAGACGTGCCGAGGTCTCCAACATGGGGCCGAGTCTGTCAGGGAACGCGGACAGCCGCTGTCCTCGACGGACAGCGGCTGCTCTGCGCGGGTGCCCGGTGATCAGAGCGCGAGGCGCTGGCCCGGCACGATCAGGTTCGGGTCGTCGCCGATGACCTTCTTGTTGGCGGCGTAGAGCCGCTGCCAGGTGGTGCCGTGCCGCTCGGCGACGGCGCTCAGGGTGTCGCCCTCGCGGACGGTGTAGTCACCCGTGCCCCGGGACTCGCTGCGGTTGGTGTGGCCGGCCGGGTGTTCCGGTGCCTTCGCCGGGGCGGACTTCGCCGTCACGCTGCCCTTGTCGACGCTCGTACCGGTGGTCGCGGCCGCCGGGGCGGCGCCGGAGGCTCCGGCGCGGCCCGAGCAGACCGGCCAGGCGCCCCAGCCCTGGGCCTGCTGGACCTTGGTGGCGACGGCGATCTGCGCTCCCCTGGAGGCCTGGTCGGCCGTCGGGGCGTAGGCGGTGCCGCCGTACGCGCGCCAGGTGCCGGCGGAGAACTGGAGCCCGCCGTAGTAGCCGTTGCCGGTGTTGATGTGCCAGTTGCCGCCGCTCTCGCACTGGGCGATGCGGTCCCACACTCCGTTGTCGGCCGCGGCGGCGTTGCCGGTGGCGGCCAGCAGTCCCAGCGGGGCCAGCAGCGCGGCCCCGGCCAGCGCGGCCGTCGTACGGCCCTTGCGGGCGCCGTCGGGACGGGCGGTGTTGCGGGTGGTATCGGCACACTCGGACATGTAATTCCCTCTCCACGAACCCGGGTTCCCCCGGGCGGAGCACGCCTCGCCGCGCAGGACCGCGGTTGCTCGTGCCCGCCCCGTCCGCGTGACCGGTGCCGGCGGTGGTGCTGTGCCGGTGCCGGGTGTCGGACGTACCCGAGCGGTGCTCGTTGCACACGGCGGAGGAATGTAGGGAGGGCGAGCGGTCGGAATCAACCAACTCCTTGTCATTCCAGGCCAGTTGCCGGTTACCGCGAGTATCGGCGATTTTAGGCCACCCACTACATTCGCTGATTTCCGGATTTGTCGACCAACGGCAGAAGCGATCTGTGATTCACTTCACCCCGTCAAGTTCCTTGACGTGGGGACGAGTTGACCGTGAGTAGCACATTCCGGACCGACGGTGACCGTATGCGCTGGTTGGTTCGAACCGGTCGCACCCGGGGCGTGACTCCCACCACAGGACGTCCGTTGTCTTCTTCATGAGCCCGGAACCCCGGAACTCAGCGGCCGGGAGCCACCCGGCCGACCTCAGCACGCATCCCGAGGGAGCCATCGTGCCGCGCATGCTCGACGTCAGTGACGCCGTACGCGCCGAGATCGGCGACGAAGAAGCCGACCGGCTGCTCGCCGGAGAGAACGCCCCGGGCAGTTACGACTGCACGTCCTGCCGCACCCCGGGCGACTCCGAGCAGGAGCGCACCAGCACCGTTCTGTTCGTCGGCGACGAGACCGCCGTCCTCGCCTTCGCCCACGCCAGCTGCCTGCCCTCGCAGGTCGTCCAGGTCACCGAGGAGCAGCTGCAGGGCGCCGTCCGGTCCATCGGCGGCGTCGGCGCCGCGGCGGGCGAGCAGCGACAGACCGCGCCCGAGCAGGCGGTGCTCGGCGTGACCAGCGGGCTCGTCCTGATCGAGGGCGAACTGCACCCCGCGCTCGTGGTCGAGCCGACCTCGCCGATCGTGCGCCCGGGCTCCACCGGGGCCGGCGACGACTTCCTCCCGCTCCTCATCGAACAGGGGTTCATGCCGCTGACGGAGCTGGCGTCCGTGCCGCCGGTGCTGCACGGCTGGTCGGTCCTGCTGGCCGTGGGCCGGCTGCACGCGGTGCTGCAGCCCTCGGCGCACGGCGGGCAGCCGGTCGCCTGGTGGCAGGCGCACCAGCCGCTGCAGGTCACGGACAGCTGGCGGGCCGCCGCGAACAAGCACCAGCAGGTTGTGCTGTTCGCGGCGCCGGTGGGGTCGATCGGGCGGCAGCCGCGGGAGGATCTGCTGCGGGAGTCCCTCGACAAGGCCGCGGCGAGCGGGAAGCTGGTCGCGGCGGCGCTTCCGCTCGCGGGTACCTGATCTTCCCGCCCGAGGGACGAGGGCTGTGCGTCGCCGGCGCCCCGGGCACCCCCAGGGGGTTGCACAACCGCATCTCTTTGACGCCCCGGTCGTTTGGACACACGTGCACGCATACGACATTCCTCCCCCACGCCGGTCCGCCTTCGGCTCCGTTCCGTCCGCTCGGGCGACGCAGGACGGGGTCGGGGGCGCCTCGGCGACGCCGATCTACGACATGCTCTACGCGGAGTGGGTCAAGACCTTCCGCACGTTGCCCGGTGACCGCAGCGGGGAGGAGGGGCTGAGGTTCAGTCCCTTCGGTCTCCTGCAGGACCGTACGGGCACCTATGCCACCGGCCCGTACGGCGGCCACCGGCCGGGGTCGTTCAGCAGCTCGTACAGCGCCTACAGCGCCGGGGCCTACAGCGCGCGGCAGCAGTCGCAGTGGCAGCGGGTCGGCGGCCTCGGGCGGCAGCAGCAGGACACCGGGATGCAGCATGTTCCGGCGGCGCTGCCTCCGGGGCCGCGCCGGGGCGTGTGACCGGCGCACGGTGAAGGGCGGCACCTGGATCTCCAGGGGCCGCCCTTGACGTCGTACCGCCGTTACTTCTTCTTCGCGCCGCGCTTCTCGCGCACCCGGACGGAGATGTGGATCGGGGTGCCCTCGAAGCCGAACTCCTCGCGCAGGCGGCGCTCGATGAAGCGCCGGTAGCCCGCCTCGATGAAGCCGGAGGCGAAGAGGACGAAGCGCGGGGGCTTGGTGCCGGCCTGGGTGCCGAACAGGATGCGCGGCTGCTTGCCGCCCCGGATCGGGTGCGGGTGGGCGGAGACCAGCTCGCCGAGGAAGGCGTTCAGGCGCCCGGTGGGGACGCGGGTCTCCCAGCCGGCCAGCGCGGTCTCGATGGCCGGGACCAGCTTCTCCATGTGGCGGCCGGTGCGCGCCGAGACGTTCACGCGCGGGGCCCAGGCGACCTGGCCCAACTCGGTCTCGATCTCCCGCTCCAGGTAGTAGCGGCGCTCCTCGTCGAGGGTGTCCCACTTGTTGTAGGCGATGACGATCGCGCGGCCCGCCTCGACGGCCATGGTGACGATCCGCTGGTCCTGCACGGAGATGTTCTCGGAGGCGTCGATCAGGATGACGGCGACCTCCGCCTTCTCCACGGCCGCTGCCGTGCGCAGGGAGGCGTAGTAGTCGGCGCCCTGCTGGAGGTGGACGCGCTTGCGGATGCCCGCCGTGTCGACGAACTTCCAGGTCACGCCGCCCAGTTCGATCAGCTCGTCGACCGGGTCGCGGGTGGTGCCCGCCAGTTCGTTGACGACGACGCGCTCCTCGCCCGCCACCTTGTTCAGCAGGGAGGACTTGCCGACGTTCGGCCGGCCGATCAGGGCGATCCGGCGCGGGCCGCCGATGCCGCCCCCGCCGAAGGTCTCGCGCGGCGCGGCCGGCAGCACCTCGAGCACGGCGTCCAGCATGTCGCCGGTGCCACGGCCGTGCAGCGCCGAGACGGGGTGCGGCTCGCCGAGGCCGAGGCTCCACAGGTAGGCCGCGTCGGCCTCGCCGCTCGGGCCGTCGACCTTGTTGGCGCACAGCACGACCGGCTTGCCGGCCTTGCGCAGCAGCCGTACGACCGCCTCGTCGGTGTCGGTCGCGCCGACCTTGGCGTCCACGACGAAGACGACCGCGTCGGCCGCCTCGATCG
Organism: Streptomyces barringtoniae; assembly: GCF_020819595.1. Taxonomy (GTDB): domain Bacteria; phylum Actinomycetota; class Actinomycetes; order Streptomycetales; family Streptomycetaceae; genus Streptomyces; species Streptomyces barringtoniae. The sequence continues at coordinate 36,501 of NZ_JAJHNP010000004.1, read as the reverse complement.
CGTACTCGGCCTGGGCGGCCACGGAGGCGTCGATGCCGAGGACGTCCTGCTCCCAGCCGCCGGTGTCGACGACCTTGAAGCGGCGGCCGGCCCATTCGGCCTCGTAGGTGACGCGGTCGCGGGTGACGCCCGGCTTGTCCTCGACGACCGCCTCACGGCGGCCGATGATCCGGTTCACCAGGGTCGACTTGCCGACATTGGGGCGGCCGACGACGGCGAGCACGGGCAGCGGGCCGTGGCCCGCCGCCTCGATGGCGCCCTCGACGTCCTGGATGTCGAAGCCCTCTTCCGCGGCGAGCTCCATGAACTCCGCGTACTCGGCGTCGCCGAGAGCCCCGTGGTCGTACTCGTGCTCAGCCGAGTCGCCGGGCTGGATGTCGTCGTTCATGTAGTCCGTACCTCGTCGTTCATTGTGGTGATCGGTGGAACAGGCCCTGACGGGACGAACCCGGTGGGCTGATCCACTACTCAAGTGTCGCCTAGCGCCCGGTGAGGCGCCTGGCGTTTTCCAGGTGGCTGGTGAGCTGCTTCTGGATGCGCTCGGTCGCCTCGTCCAGCGCCCTGCGCGTACGCCGGCCGCTTCCGTCGCCCGCTTCGAAGGGCTCGCCGAAGACGACGTCGATGCGGGAACGCAACGGGGGCAGCGCCTTTATCAACCGTCCCCGCTTCTCGGAGCTTCCCAGTACGGCGACGGGCACGATCGGCGCCCCGCTGCGTACGGCGAAGTAGGCGAGCCCGGCGCGCAGCGCCGCGAAGTCGCCCTCGCCCCGGGTGCCCTCCGGGAAGATGCCCAGCACTCCGCCGGCCTCCAGGACCCCGAGGGCCCGGGTGATCGCGGTGCGGTCGGCGGCGGCGCGGTCCACCTTCAGCTGGCCGATGCCGGTCAGGAAGGGGTCCAGCGGGCCGACGAACGCCTCCTTCTTGATCAGGAAGTGCGTCGGCCGGGGCGCCACACCCATGACCATCGGGCCGTCGATGTTGTGCGAGTGGTTCACGGCGAAGATCACCGGGCCGCTCGCGGGCACCTTCCAGGCGCCGAGCACGCGCGGCCTGAACAGCCCGCGCATCAGGCCGACACCGATGCGCCGCCCGACCTCGGCGCCCCTCTCGGAGGGCAGGTTCACTTCCCGGCCCGCTTCTCCTCGACCAGGGTGACGACGCACTCGATGACCTGGGCGAGGGTGAGCTCGGTGGTGTCCACCTCGACCGCGTCGCCGGCCTTGGCGAGCGGCGAGGCCTTCCGGGAGGAGTCGGCCGCGTCCCGCTTGATCAGGGCCTCGCGGGTGGCGTGGATGTCGGCGCCCTTCAGCTCGCCGCTGCGGCGGGCCGCACGGGCCTCCGGGGACGCGGTGAGGAAGATCTTCAGGTCGGCGTCCGGGAGGACGGTCGTACCGATGTCGCGGCCCTCGACCACTATGCCGTTCTCGGCGTCGGCGGCGATCGAGCGCTGCAGCTCGGTGATCCGGGAGCGTACCTCGGGCACCGCGCTGACCGCGCTGACCTTGGAGGTGACCTCCTGGGTGCGGATCGGGCCGGCCACGTCGACGCCGTCGACCGTGATGGCCGGGGCGGCCGGGTCGGTGCCGGAGACGATCACCGGCTTGCCCGCGACGGCCGCGATGGCGGTCGGGTCCTCCAGGTCGATGCCGTTGTTCACCATCCACCAGGTGATCGCCCGGTACTGGGCTCCGGTGTCCAGGTAGCTCAGGCCGAGCTGCGCGGCGACGGCCTTCGACGTGCTCGACTTGCCCGTGCCGGAGGGGCCGTCGATCGCGACGATCACGGGCTTGGCGGTCGGGGCGGCGCCGTTTTCCACGGAGGGACACCTTCCTGGTGCGGTGTGGGCGGATGCGGGGGGCATGAGCGCCCTGCACAAGGTTACTGGGTGCGGGTCACTCGTCCGGACGCATGCGGCCGCCTTTACTGCCGCAGCGCCCAGCCCCGCTCCCGCAGCGCCTCCTTCAGCACCGGCGCCGCCTTGGGCTCCACGCTCAGCTGGACCAGGCCGGCCTGCTGCCCCGTCGCGTGCTCGATGCGGACATCCTCGATGTTGACCCCCGCCCGGCCCGCATCGGCGAAGATCCGGGCGAGCTGGCCGGGCTGGTCGTCGATGAGGACGACGACGGTCTCGTAGACCCGTGGCGCGGACCCGTGCTTGCCGGGCACCCGCACCTGACCGGCGTTCCCGCGGCGCAGCACGTCCTCGATGCCGGCGGTGCCCTCGCGCCGCTTGGCCTCGTCGGAGGACTGCAGGGCGCGCAGCGCCTCGACGGTCTCGCCCAGGTCGGCGGCGACGTCGGAGAGCAGGTCGGCGACCGGTCCCGGGTTCGCGGAGAGGATGTCGATCCACATCCGCGGGTCGGAGGCGGCGATCCGGGTCACGTCCCGGATGCCCTGCCCGCACAGCCGTACGGCGGCCTCCTCGGCGTGCTCCAGGCGCGCGGCCACCATGCTGGACACCAGGTGGGGCATGTGGGAGACGAGGGCGACGGCGCGGTCGTGGGCGTCGGCGTCCATGACGACCGGTACGGCCCGGCAGTGCGAGACCAGCTCCAGGGCGAGGTTGAGCACCTCGGTGTCGGTGTCCCGGGTCGGGGTGAGCACCCAGGGGCGGCCCTCGAAAAGGTCGGCGGTCGCGGCCAGCGGGCCGGACTTCTCGCGGCCGGACATGGGGTGCGTGCCGATGTACGCCGACAGGTCCAGGCCGAGCGCCTGGAGCTCACGGCGCGGGCCGCCCTTGACGCTGGCCACGTCGACATAGCCGCGGGCCACGCCCCGGCGCATGGCGTCGGCGAGGACGCCGGCCACGTGGGCGGGCGGGGCCGCCACGATGGCCAGGTCGACCGGGCCCTCGGGGGCCTCGTCGGTGCCGGCGCCCAGCGCGGCGGCCGTACGGGCCTGCTCGGGGTCGTGGTCGGCGAGGTGGACGGTGACGCCGCGCCGGCCGAGGGCCAGGGCGGCGGAGGTGCCGATGAGGCCGGTGCCGATGACGAGTGCGGTTCTCACTGGGCGATGTCCTTGCGCAGGGCGGCCGCGGCGCCGAGGTAGACGTGGTTGATCTCGGAGCGGTGCCTGTCCGACTCGATGTGCGCCAGCAGCCGTACGACCCGGGGCATCGCGCCCTCGATGTCCAGTTCCTGGGCGCAGATCAGCGGCACGTCGACGATGCCGATCTTGCGGGCGGCGGCGGCCGGGAAGTCGCTGTGCAGGTCGGGGGTGGCCGTGAACCAGATGCTGATCAGGTCGTCGGCGGTCAGTCCGTTCCGCTCCAGGACCGCGGTGAGCAGGGCTCCGACCTGCTCGTCCATGTGCCCGGCCTCGTCCCGCTCCAGTTGGACGGCCCCCCGGACCGCTCGTACCGCCACGGCGCTGCTCCCTGCTGACATGCGGATCTGCTCTTGGTCCGTCCAGCGTAGTCAGCCAGCGCGGAGGCAGCGCACGGCGCCCGATCACTGAGACGATGCGAACCATCCGATACCTACCGATTTCGACTTCTGTACGGAGGCTGGCATGACCGAGGGCGCGACGCGGCGCACGGTTCTGGCGACGGGCGCGGCGGCGGTCGTCGCACCCGTCGCGGCATGCGGCGGCAACGCCGACGGAGCCAGTGGCGGAGATCTGGGCAGCACCAAGGACATCCCGGAGGGCGGCGGCAAGATCTTCAAGGACAAGAAGGTCGTCGTCACCCAGCCGAAGAAGGGCGACTTCAAGGCCTTCTCGGCGATCTGCACGCACCTGGGCTGCACGGTGAGCACGGTCGCGAACGGCACGATCGACTGCCCCTGTCACGGCAGCAAGTTCCACATCGCCGACGGCTCCGTGGCGCACGGGCCTGCGAAAAGGCCGCTTCCGGCGAAGTCGATCAAGGTGCAGGGAAATTCGATCAAACTGACGTGAGGGGTCGGCGTACGCTCCGGGCATGCAGCCCGAGACCCTGGTACGCGACCACACCGTCTACGCCTGTGTCATGGGTTCGCGGGCCTTCGGTCTGGCGACGGACACGAGCGACACCGACCGGCGGGGTGTGTTCCTCGCCCCCACCCCCTTGTTCTGGCGGTTCGAGAAGCCGCCGACGCATGTGGAGGGGCCGGGCGAGGAGCAGTTCTCCTGGGAGCTGGAGCGGTTCTGCGAGCTGGCGCTGCGCGGCAACCCGAACATCCTGGAGTGCCTGCACTCCCCGCTGGTGGAGCAGGTCGACGACACCGGCCGGGAGCTGCTGTCCCTGCGCGGGGCCTTCCTCTCCCGCCGGGCCTACGACACCTTCACCCGCTACGCCCTCGGCCAGCGCAGGAAGCTCGACGCCGGCATCCGCACGCACGGCGTCCCGCGGTGGAAGCACGCCATGCACCTGCTGCGCCTGCTGATGAGCGCCCGTGACCTGCTGCGCACCGGTGAACTGCGGATCGACGTCGGCGACCAGCGGGAGCCGCTGCTCGCGGTGAAGCGGGGCGAGGTCCCCTGGGCCGAGGCCGAGAGGTGGATGGCCCGGCTCGGGACGGAGACGGAACAGGCCCTGCACCGCACCCCGCTCCCGCCCGACCCGGACGAGGCACGGGTGGCCGACTTCCTCCACCGGGCCCGCCGGGCATCGGCGTACGAGGCACTCGCCGCCACGGCACCGGACCTGCGATGACCACAGCCCCCGGCCTCCGCATGCGGCGCGGGCCGGGCTGACCGGCGGTGTCGCCCGTGCGTGGTCGCGCCGGCCGGTGGGTTGATTCCCGCATGCGGCGCGAGCGGGCCGAAGGTGTCGCTCGCGTGCGATTCCGGCGGGAGCCGCTGGTCCCGGGGTGCGAGGTGCGGCGCCGCCGTCCCGTTCCGGTGGGTGGCGTCTCCCGGCCGCTGCCGGTCCGGCGGGCGTGGCTGCTCACGCCCCGTTCGCCCGCACGCACTCCCTCGTCACAGCGGCCCCGCGGACCTGTCGGCCACAGGGCCACGCTCCTGACTCGCCCCGTTCAGCCCGCCAGGCGGACCCGGACCACGAAGTCGTGCAGGGCGTCGTGCGCGGTCGGCGTGTCCGGGAGGGACGAGGTGGACTGGGCCTCGTCGAGCTCGGCGTGCAGCCGTTCGACGTCGGCCTCCACGCGCGCGTGCGGGACGGTGGCGCTGCCGTGCTCCCGCTCCGCTTTTTCGGCTACCAGCTCGGGCAGATAGCCGGGGGCGTCGAGCTGCTCCAGGAGCGTGGGCAGGTGCGCCTGGACCTCCCCGCTGCGCATGAGGTGGATGCCGGTGAGCAGCACCCGGAACGTGTAGAGCAGCGGCTTGAGTTCGCCCGTCTTCTCGAACAGCCGCCACTGGGTCACCGCGAACCCCCGGTAGTGGTGGGCGTGGTGGCCGGTGAGGACGCCGGGGGCGAGCGCGGCCAGCTCCCGGTGCGCGTCCCCGGTGTGCACGACCAGCGGCGAGAGCAGCTGCTCGAGCACATAGCCGTTGCGGCGCAGCATCAGCCGTACGAACTTGCGCAGATCGTGGGTGACGAGGTCCAGTTCGACGCCGTAGCGCACCCAGGCCCGGGAGCGGGTCTCCTCCGGCTCGCGCAGCCCGACGAGATCGGCCGCCGGGAGCAGATGGACGCCCCGCAGGTCCACGTCCGAGTCCTGCGAGGGGAAGCCGTACAGATGGGCTCCGGAGACGGTCGCGAACAGCAGGGGGTCGGGCTGCTCCGCGACCACGGGCTTCAGGTCGATGTCGAGGTCGTCGATCATGGGCCTAAGCGTCCCAGAGTGCTCCCAGGGCCGACAGATCGCCCCGGTACTCGATCCGCTCCGCCCAGTCCGCCGGCCAGGCCTGTTCGCCCAGCCAGGCACCCGCGAACGCGCCGGTGAGGCAGGCGATGGAGTCGGAGTCGCCGGCGGAGCAGGCGGCCCGGCGCAGGGCGGTGACGGGCTCGTCGGGGAAGAGCAGGAAGCACAGCAGCCCGGTGGCGAGGGCCTCCTCTGCGATCCAGCCCGCGCCGGTGGCCAGACACGGGTCGGTCTCCGGGGAGACGGTCCGCACGGCCTGCTGGAGCCGGTCGAGGACGGCGAGGCACTCGTCCCAGCCGCGCGCGATGAAGTGCTCGGGACTGGGGTCCTGGGAGCGGGTCCACAGGTCGCCGAGCCACGTGTGGTCGTAGTGCGTGCGGTGGTCCAGGGCGTAGGAGCGGAGTTGTCCGACCAGCCCCGTGGGGTCGGTGCCCTGCGCGAGCAGGTGGACGGCGTGGGCGGTCAGGTCGGAGGCGGCGAGCGCGGTGGGGTGGCCGTGGGTGAGCGCGGACTGCAACTGGGCGGCCCCGGAGCGCTGTTCGGGGCTCAGACCGGGGACAAGCCCGACGGGGGCGACCCGCATGTTGGCACCGCAGCCCTTGGAGCCGACCTGGCTGGCGTCCTGCCAGGCCCGGCCCTCCTCCTTGAGCAGGGCGCACGCGGTCAGGCAGGTGCGGCCGGGGGCGCGGTTGTTGTCCGGGGAGTGGTACCAGTCCACGAACTCCTCGCGCAGCGGCCGCTCCAGCCGCTTCGGCGCGAGGTACCCGCGGTCCATGGCCGTCCTGAGCCCGCGTCCGACGGCGAGGGTCATCTGGGTGTCGTCGGAGACGAAGGCGCGCCGCGGCAGCTCCATCTCCCGCCAGGGCCCGCACTTGGCGAGGATCGACGGTACGTCGTTGAACTCGGTCGGGAAGCCGAGGGCGTCCCCGAGGGCGAGGCCCAGGAGTGCCCCGGTGGCGGCGCGCTTGGACATAGGATCACCATCCCCCTTTATCGTCACTCTGACAATAAAGGGGGATGGTGATCGCGGCAAGGCGTTTTAGAGGTCGACTTCCTTCATCAGCATCCCGACCTCCGTGTTCGACAGGCGCCGCAGCCAGCCCGACTTCTGGTCGCCGAGGGTGATCGGCCCGAAGGCGGTGCGGACCAGCTTCTCGACCGGGAAGCCGGCCTCCGCGAGCATGCGCCGCACGATGTGCTTGCGGCCCTCGTGCAGGGTCACCTCGACCAGGTAGTTCTTGCCGGTCTGCTCCACGACCCGGAAGTGGTCCGCGCGCGCGTAGCCGTCCTCCAGCTGGATGCCGTCCTTCAGGCGCTTGCCCAGGTCGCGCGGGATCGGGCCGACGATCGCCGCGAGGTAGGTCTTCTTCACGCCGTACTTGGGGTGGGTCAGGCGGTGCGCCAGCTCACCGTGGTTGGTGAGCAGGATGACGCCCTCCGTCTCGGTGTCCAGCCGGCCCACGTGGAACAGCCGGGTCTCGCGGTTGGTGACGTAGTCCCCGAGGCACTGCCGCCCCTCCGGGTCCTCCATGGTGGACACCACGCCCGCGGGCTTGTTCAGCGAGAAGAACTGGTACGACTGCGTCGCGACCGTCAGGCCGTCGACCTTGACCTCGTCCTTCTCCGGGTCGACCCGGCGGCCCTGCTCCAGGACGATCTCGCCGTTGACCTCCACCCGTGCCTGCTCGATCAGCTCCTCGCAGGCGCGCCGCGAGCCGTAGCCGGCGCGCGCGAGGACCTTCTGCAGCCGCTCGCCCTCCTGCTCGGCACCCGGGAAGGTCTTGGGGAGCTTGACGTCCTTCTTGCCGGCGTAGCGCTCCCGGTTGCGCTCCTCGACGCGCGTCTCGTACTCACGCGAGCGCGCGGGGGCGGTACGGCCTCGCCCGCCGCCCTGCTGGGGCTGCTTGGGGCCGCCCTTGGCGCCGCCGCGCGCGGTGCCGCCGCGCCCGGACTTGGGGCCGTCCTGGGAGGCGCCGGGGCCCACGTCGTAGCGGCGCTCCTCCGGGCGGGGCTTGCGGGGACGCCCCTGCCCCTGCCGCTCGTCCCGGTTGTTGCCGGCGCCGCGGTAGTTACCGCGCCCGCCGCTGTTACTGCCGCTGCCGCTGCTTCGCATCAAGGTTTCCGTCTTAGTCGTCTGCGTCCTGAGCACCGGGCGCGTCGGGCGCGTCCGGGTCGAACGACGGCACCCCTTCCTGGGTCTCGGCCTCGATCGCCTCAGCCTCCGGGAGGAAGGGCGCGAGCTCCGGAAGCTCGTCCAGGCCGCGCAGGCCCATCCGCTCCAGGAAGTAGTTCGTCGTCCTGTACAGGATCGCACCTGTTTCGGGTTCCGTGCCCGCCTCCTCGACCAGACCCCGTTGCAGGAGGGTACGCATCACACCGTCGCAGTTGACTCCGCGTACGGCGGAGACGCGGCTGCGGCTGACCGGCTGGCGGTAGGCGACGACCGCGAGGGTCTCCAGCGCGGCCTGGGTGAGCCGGGCGGTCTGGCCGTCCAGGACCAGCCGCTCGACGGCGGGCGCGTACTCGGCCCGGGTGTAGAAACGCCAGCCGCCCGCGACGTACCGCAGCTCGAAGCCGCGGCCCTGCACGGTGTACTCGTCGGCCAGCTCCCGCAGCGCGTCCGCGACCTGCCGTTTCGGCCGTTCCAGCAGCTTGGCCAGGTGCTCCTCGGTCGCGGGCTCGTCCACGACCATGAGCATCGCCTCCAGGGCGGGCTTGAGGTCGAGGTCGGCGGCGCCGCGCAGCCCCGGCGGAAGCTCTGTGGTCTCGCTCATGCCTTCTTCTCCTCCTTGGGCTGCTCGGGCGGCCGGTCGAACTCGTCGGTGACCATCGGTGCGGTGTCGGTGTCCCCGCCGGTCCAGCGCACGAGCAGTTCGCCGAGGGCGGTCTCCTGCTCCAGCGCGACGGCCTTCTCGCGGTACAGCTCCAGCAGGGCGAGGAACCGGGCCACGACGGTGAGGGTGTCGTCGGTGTCCTCCACCAGCGCGCGGAAGCTGGCCTCGCCCAGCTCCTTCAGCCGTGCGACCACGATTCCGGCCTGTTCCTGCACGCTGACCAGCGGGGCGTGGATGTGGTCGACGTAGACCTGCGGCTTGGGCTTGGGCTGCATCGCCTTGACCGCGAGCCTGGCGAAGCCCTCGGGGCCGATGCTGATGACGACCTCGGGCAGCAGCTCGGCGTGCTGCGGTTCCAGGCCGACGGTACGGGGCCAGCGGCGGGCCTCGTCATCGAGCCGCTGGTTGAAGATGTCCGCGATCTGCTTGTAGGCGCGGTACTGCAGCAGCCGTGCGAACAGCAGGTCCCGCGCCTCCAGCAGCGCCAGGTCGGCCTCGTCCTCGACCTCGGCGGCGGGCAGCAGCCGGGCCGCCTTCAGGTCGAGCAGCGTGGCGGCGACGACGAGGAACTCCGTGGTCTGGTCCAGGTCCCAGTCGGGTCCCATGGCCCGGATGTGCGCCATGAACTCGTCGGTGACCTTGGAGAGGGCGACCTCGGTGACGTCCAGCTTGTGCCTGGAGATCAGCTGCAGGAGCAGATCGAAGGGCCCCTCGAAGTTGGCGAGCCGCACCTTGAAGACCCCGTCCGCGGCCCCCTGGGGCTCCACGCCCTCCCCGGCTCCACCAACTGCGGCCACCCCGCCACCGGCGATCACGGACACTTCCGGCCCGGCACCGGCGGAAGCTCCGGACTCAGCAGCCCCCAGCGCCTCCGGCTCACCGACTGCGGGAGCTTCGGGCGCGGCAACTGTGAAGGCTTTCGCCTCGGCGGCTACGGGAGCTTCGGGCGCGGCAACTGTGAAAGCTTCCGGCCCGGCGGCCACGGGAGCTCCGGGCTCAGCAGCCCCCAGCGTCTCCCGCCCGGCAGGCGCGAACCCATCGGAGTCGGCAGCTACAGGCCCTCCCGGCTCGCCGACCGCGGCAGCTTCACGCTCGACGACTGCCAAGGCTTCCCGCCCGGCGGCTACGGAAGCTTCGGGCTCAGCGAGTGTCGGTGCTTCCGGTTCGGCGGGTGTCGGTTCTTCCGGCGGTGCGGACGCCGGTTCGTCGGGTGGGATGGCTGCGGGTGCCTCTGACGGCAGGCCGTCTTGGCCGTCGGCCCGCGCCGGCTCGGTCTTCGGCGCCACCGCCGGAACCCCTGGACCCCGCCCCAGCGCACGCCGACGGCCGGCGCCGGTGCCGGGGAGGGGAACGTCGTTCGAGGTCATAGCCCCCGCAGGCTACCCCTACCGCCCCCGCAGCCGGCGTACGAGGATGCTCGCGTCCCCGCGGGACTCCAGGTCGGCCAGGACCACGGCCACCGCCTCGCGGACGATGCGCCCGCGGTCGACCGCCAGTCCGTGCTCGCCGCGGAGCACCAGACGGGCGTGTTCGAGGTCCATCAGCTCCTCGGCCGACACGTACACCGTGATCTTCTCGTCGTGCCGCTCACGGCCGCTGGGCCGGCGCGTGGCCGCGCGCCCTTTCTTGCGTGGCTGCGCGGCGCCAGAACCTTCCTGCGCCGCCTGCCGACGCGCGGGGCGGATGCGGGACTCGCCGGCCCCGTCCTGCTCGGCCTCCGCCGCGACATGCTCCGCGCCCTCGCCGTCGCCGCCCTGGACCGGCACCGACTGCGGTGCATCCTCGGCGGCGGCCACGTCGTCGCTCTCCCCCGCGGGAGCCGGCACCCGGGCCTCACCACCCGCCGCGCGCCGAGGAGTCGACGGCTGAAGCGCCATCCCCCCTGTCGTACGGAAGAGTTCGTCGGCCCCGGGCAGACTCACTCGGCGTGACACCGGGCGAGCACCTCCCTGGCGAGCTGGCGATAGGCGGCGGCACCGACGGAGTTGGAGGCGTAGGTGGTGATCGGCTCACCGGCGACCGTGGTCTCCGGGAAGCGGACCGTACGGCCGATGACCGTGTGGTAGACGTGGTCGTCGAACGCCTCGACCACACGGGCCAGGACCTCGCGGCTGTGGACCGTGCGCGAGTCGTACATCGTGGCGAGGATGCCGTCCAGTTCGAGCTCGGGGTTGAGCCGCTCCTGGACCTTCTCGATGGTCTCGGTCAGCAGGGCCACACCGCGCAGGGCGAAGAACTCGCACTCCAGCGGCACGATCACCTTGTGAGCGGCCGTCAGGGCGTTGACGGTGAGCAGGCCGAGCGAGGGCTGGCAGTCGATCACGATGTAGTCGTAGTCGGGCAGCAGCGGCTTCAGGGCCCGCTGCAGCGTCGACTCGCGGGCGACCTCGGAGACCAGCTGCACCTCGGCGGCCGACAGGTCGATGTTGGAGGGCAGCAGATCCATGTTGGGGACCGCCGTCTTCAGCAGGACCTCGTCCGCGGACATGCCCCGCTCCATGAGCAGGTTGTAGACCGTCAGGTCGAGTTCCATGGGGTTGACGCCGAGTCCCACCGACAGCGCGCCCTGCGGGTCGAAGTCCACGAGCAGCACGCGCCGGCCGTACTCCGCGAGCGCGGCACCCAGGTTGATGGTCGACGTCGTCTTGCCCACGCCGCCCTTCTGGTTGCACATCGCGATGATCTTCGCGGGGCCGTGGTCGGTCAGCGGGCCCGGGATCGGGAAGTACGGCAGCGGGCGTCCGGTCGGGCCGACGCGCTCGCGGCGCTGGCGGGCCGCGTCGGGCGCGAGCGTGGCCGCGTACTCCGGATCGGGCTCGTACTCGGCGTCGGGGTCGTAGAAGTGCCCCTCGGGCAGTTCGTCGTAGTCGGCGAAGTGGTTGTGGGGCGCGCCACTTCCGTCGCCGGCCATGGCGTTCACGTGATGGCCATCCATGCTCTGGTGTGCTGTCCCGGCCGCCTGCGGACCGGAACTCTGGTGGGCTGCGAAGGTGCGCACAGCTACGGAGCCGACAGCCTCGAATCCCGCGGGGCCCTGGCCCCGGACCGGCATTCCTGGTTGACCACCCCCGGGAGAAAATGTCGACTCATTCACAAGTCGTCTTACCTCCTTGGTGACCAGGAAACTTCTAGACAAGGTCAGCGTGGCACCATGCCGACGGTTGGCGACTCTATGGCGTGTCGGCGGTCCGCAGCAACACAATCCGCCGGACCCGGCAGGATGTGTCGGCAATGAAACATCTCGCTGTCAAGGGCGTACGGCCGTCGCACAGCAGGTTTCACCGGTGTACGAATCGGTCGAAGGGTTGCGTTCGAGGCGAGTTGACCAAGAGTCGCCAAGTGACCATACACACATCCGGCCGGACCTTGTCGGGCAAGGTCCGGCCGGGTGCGCGCTGTTGACTACTCGTGTTGACGAATCGCCTTTTGCATCAGCCGAGCAGGGTCTCCAGCTCCACGTGCTCCAGGCCGTGGGCCTCGGCGACCTCCTTGTAAACGACCTTGCCGTCATGGGTGTTGAGACCCTTGGCGAGCGCGGCGTCGCGGCGCAGCGCCTCGACCCAGCCGTTGTTGGCGAGGGAGACGATGTAGGGAAGCGTCGCGTTGGTGAGGGCGTTGGTGGAGGTGTTGGGCACCGCGCCGGGCATGTTGGCGACGCAGTAGAAGACCGAGTTGTGCACCTGGAAGGTCGGCTCGGCGTGCGTGGTCGGGTGGGAGTCCTCGAAGCAGCCGCCCTGGTCGATCGCGATGTCGACAAGGACACTTCCGGGCTTCATGCGGGCCACCAGCTCGTTGGTGACCAGCTTCGGGGCCTTGGCGCCCGGGATGAGGACCGCGCCGATGACGAGGTCGGCGTCGAGGACGGCCTTCTCCAGCTCGAAGGAGTTGGACATGATCGCCTTGACCTTCGTACCGAAGATCTTGTCGGCCTCGCGCAGCTTGTTGATGTCGCGGTCGAGCAGGGTCACGTCGAAGCCCATGCCGACGGCGACCTGGGTGGCGTTCCAGCCGGAGACGCCGCCGCCGATGACGACGCACTTGGCCGGGGTCACGCCCGGGACGCCGCCCGGCAGCACGCCACGGCCACCGGCCGCGCGCATCAGGTGGTAGGCGCCGACCTGCGGGGCGAGGCGGCCCGCGACCTCGGACATCGGGGCGAGCAGCGGCAGCGCGCGGTTCGGCAGCTCGACGGTCTCGTAGGCGATGGCCGTGGTGCCGGACTCGATGAGCGCGTCCGTGCACTCCTTGGAGGCGGCCAGGTGCAGGTAGGTGAAGAGGATCTGGTCCTTGCGGAGACGGTGGTACTCCTCCGCGATGGGCTCCTTGACCTTCAGCAGCAGGTCGGCGGTGGCCCACACCTCGTCGGCGGTGCCGAGGATCGCGGCACCGGCGGAGACGTACTCCTCGTCCGTGATCGAGGAGCCGAGGCCGGCGCCCCGCTCGATGACGACCTGGTGCCCGTTGCGCACCAGCTCGTGCACACCGGCGGGGGTGATGGCCACCCGGAACTCGTTGTTCTTGACCTCGCGGGGGATGCCGACCTTCACGTAGATCACGGTCCTTGGCTCAGAGGGTATGGGGGTGCTTTAAAGACGTACCCAGACATGCGGGGGCATACCGGGAGACACCGCAGGAGAACGTGCGGCAGAGCCAGTCTAATGAAGGCGTTCCGCGTGTCTAGCCTTTCATTGCATCAATCTTCGCTGGATGCACTACGGATTTCGCAGGCTTCAACGTCCTGTTTGGGGCTTGCCTCGTCGTTCGGGGCCTCCTGGTCCAGCATGCGCCCGGCCGCCGCGCGGTGCAGACGGGCCGCGGTCGGGTCCCCCAGGTGCTCCAGCGTGTCGGCGAGCCGGAGCTGCAGCGCGGCCTGCAGCCGGACGTCGTCGGCGCGCCGCGCCCACTCCACCGCCTCGTGGCAGGTACGCAGGGACTCCTCGAACCGTCCCGCGTACTCCTGGACCCGGGCCAGCTCGCTCAACGCCCGCGCGTGGGCGGCGACATCGCCGCTCCTGCGGTAGCCGGCGACGGCGGCCCGCCAGTTCCTGAGGGCCTCGCCGTAGCGGCCCGCGTAGGTGTGGGCGGTGGCGATACGGCCGTACAGCCGGGCGGCCTGATCGCGCTCGCCGCGGGCCAGCCGCTCGGCGAGGGCCCGGCCGAACCAGTCCGCGGCCCGGTCGTGATCCGCGAGCTCTTGGTAGGCGCCACCTACGGATTCCATTGCGCGACCGATGGCGTACGGGTCATTTGCTCTGCGTCCGGCGTCCAAGGCCGACCGATATCGTGCCAGCGCGTCCTGGGTACGGCCGGTCTGCGCGTCCACGTCGCCCAGGTTCAGCAGGGCCGCGGCCTGCTCCCGGGGCAGCCCGCGCCGCTCGGCGACGTCGAGGACCAGGCTGTGCACCTCGTACAGGTCGTGGGCGGCGGACTGCGTGCCGACGTGCGCCACCATGGCCCTGACCAGCTGGGACATCAGCCGCCGGGCGAGGGTGTCCAGCTCGCCGTCGGCCACCGCCAGACGTGCGGACGCCAGCAGGGCGGGGCGCCGGATGAGCAGCCAGTCGGCGGCCGCCCGCGGGGTGGGGAAGCGCACCTCGTGGGGCATCGCGTTCAGCTTCTCCCGGGCCTGCGGACTGTCCGTCTCGGTGATCGCCCGGCAGGCCTGCAGCAGCCGTACGGTCCGCTCCAGCATCCGGGCCCGGGCCAGCTGCAACTCCGCGGGGCGCTCCTGGGCCTGGGCGTAGGCGCGCAGCAGCGGGTGCAGACAGCCGGGGACGTCGTACTGGGGCAGCGGGGAGTCCACCGCGCGCAGCAGGCCGAGGGCGACGAGGTCGTCCAGGACGGCGCGGGCGGTACTCACCGAGCAGCCGGCGAGGGATGAGGCGGTGTGGGGGTCGATCAGGCCGGCCGGGGCGAGGGAGAGCAGCGGCAGCATCCGGGCGGCCGGGCCGGGCAGCTCGCTGTGGACGTGCCGGAAGACGCGGGCCAGCGGGGTGCCGTCCGTGCCGTCCTCGGCGGCCGTGTGCAGCCGTTTGGCGAGGTCGGAGACGGCGGCCTTGGGGCGGGCGGCGAGCCAGCCGCCCGCCAGGACGAGCGCGGCGGGATGGCCCTGGCAGGCCTCCGCCAGGCTCTCGGCGGAGCGCGGGTCGACCGTGATGCGGACGGTGCCGGTGTAGCGGGTGAGGAGTTCCACCGCCGACTTGGTGTCCAGGCCGCCGAGCGTGCAGGGGCGGACGTCCGCGATGCCGGTGAGCGGGCCCGAGGAGACGGCCACCACCAGGCAGTCCGGGGCCTGAGGGAGCAGCGCGTCGACCTGCTCGGCGCCGGCCGCGTCGTCGAGGAGCAGCAGGGCCCGCCGGTCGGCGAGGGCAGTGCGCAGCGCCTGGGTGAGGTCGTCCTCGGCGGCGCCGGCCGGGGCGGGCAGCTCCAGGGCGGCGAGCAGTTCGCGGGCGGCGCGCGCGATGGGGACGGGGGTGCCGTCGGGCTCGCTGAGCCGGGCCCGCAGCACCCCGTCCGGGTAGCGGCCTTCGACCTTTCGTACGAGTTCCTCGGCCAGGGCGGTCCGGCCGGAGCCGGGGCGGCCCGCGATCAGCAGCACGCGCGCGCGTGGCGCCTTGCGGCCGGAGAGGGTGTCCAGGCCGGCGCGCTCGATGTCGGCGCGCAGCTCCTTCAACTCCCTTGTGCGGCCCAGGAAATGGTCTCGTGTGCCCTCGTGCGCCGACAGTCGCACGCCGCCTGGGTGCACCACCTGATCCGTCACGGGCCACACTCCCGTCCCACCGCACGCGCAAGCCCGCCGGATCTTCCGCTGCGGGCGTGCAAGAGCCTAGTTCACGCTCTGCGAGGCGCCGTGCGGAGCGCGACGGACAGATCCCCTGATCGGATCAGGCGATCGTCACACCAGTACGACGAACGGGTGCGGTTCGGGGCGGCGCGTGCGGCTCAGGACTGGAAGGGCCGGGCCGGCCAGGGTGCGTCGGCCGGGCGGAGTGCGTCGAGGCCGTCCCCGCCACGCGCGGCCACCAGGGAGAGGACGCCGACGACCAGGCAGTTGTTGTGCACATCGCCGGCCAGGACGCGGCGCACCAGCTCCTCGACCGACACGCGCGCGTGCTCCATGTCGGTCTCCTCGTGCTCCGCCTCGAACCGCTCGCCCTCGGCCTCGGACAGATCACGGGCGAGGAAGATCCGTACGGCCTCGTCGCAGCCGCCGGGCGTGGTGTAGACGTCGGTCAGCACCCGCCAGTCCTCGGCCTTGACGTGCGCCTCCTCGTACAGCTCGCGCTGGGCGGCGTGCAGCGGGTTCTCGCCGGGCACGTCGAGCAGGCCGGCCGGGATCTCCCACAGCTTGTGCCGCACCGGGTGGCGGTACTGGTTGATCAGCAGCACCCGGTCCTCCTCGTCCAGGGCGAGGACGGCGACCGAACCGGGGTGGACCTGGTAGTCGCGGCGGGCCACCGAACCGTCGGGCATGACCACGTCGTCCGTGCGGACGGAGGTCTTGTTGCCCGTGAAGGGGGTCTCCGTCGCCCGGACCTCCCACTCCTCGGGGGTGTCCTTGATCGTCATGCCCTGTCCTTCCCCACATGCGCGAACGGCCGGGGCGCGATCGTTCTGAATGCTCGCGCCCCGGCCACCGTACAACCCTTGTGTTACTTCGAGATCTTCTGGGCGTCCGCCGCCTGCTGACGCTCCACGGCCGCCTTCACCAGGCCGGCGAACAGCGGGTGCGGACGCGTCGGCCGCGAGCGCAGCTCGGGGTGGGCCTGCGTGGCGACGAGGTAGGGGTGGACGTCACGCGGGTACTCCACGTACTCCACGAGCTTGCCGTCCGGCGAGGTGCCCGAGAAGAGGATGCCGGCCTTCTTCTCCAGCTCCGCGCGGTAGGCGTTGTTGACCTCGTAGCGGTGACGGTGCCGCTCCTCGACGTACTCCTTGCCGTCGTACACCTCGCGCACGATCGAGCCATCGGCGAGCTTCGCCGGGTACATGCCGAGACGCATGGTGCCGCCCATGTCGCCCTCGCCGGCGACGATGTCCAGCTGCTCGGCCATGGTGGAGATGACCGGGTGGCCGGTGGCCGGGTCGAACTCGGTGGAGTTGGCGTCCGGGATGTCGGCCAGGTTGCGCGCGGCCTCGATCACGATGCACTGCAGGCCCAGGCAGAGGCCCAGCAGCGGGATCCTGTTCTCGCGGGCGTACTTGATCGCACCGACCTTGCCGAGCACACCGCGGTCGCCGAAGCCGCCCGGGATGCAGATGCCGTCCACGTCGGACAGCTGGGCCTTGGCGCCGGCCGGGGTCTTGCAGTCGTCCGAGGTCACCCACTTGATCTTCACACGGGCGCGGTTGGCGAAGCCGCCGGCGCGCAGCGCCTCGGTGACCGACAGATAGGCGTCGGGCAGGTCGATGTACTTGCCGACGAGTGCAAGGGTGATCTCATGGTCGGGGTTGTGGACGCGGTCCAGCAGGTCGTCCCAGGTCGTCCAGTCGACGTCACGGAAGGGCAGGTCGAGCTTGCGGACGACATAGGCGTCCAGGCCCTCGCCGTGCACGGTCTTCGGGATGTCGTAGATCGAGCGGGCGTCGGGGCAGGCGACCACGGCGGCCTCGTCGACGTCGCACATCAGCGAGATCTTGCGCTTGATCGCGGTCGGGACCTCGCGGTCGCAGCGCAGCACGATCGCGTCGGGCTGGATACCGATGTTGCGCAGCGCGGCGACGGAGTGCTGGGTGGGCTTGGTCTTCAGCTCGCCGGAGGGCCCGATGTAGGGCAGGAGGGAAATATGAACCACGAAGACGTTGTCCCGGCCGACCTCGTGGCGGACCTGGCGGACGGTCTCCAGGAACGGCAGCGACTCGATGTCACCGACGGTGCCGCCGACCTCGGTGATGACGACGTCCACCTCGTCGGTGGCCATGCGCCGGATCCGGTGCTTGATCTCGTTGGTGATGTGCGGGATGACCTGCACCGTGTCGCCCAGGTACTCGCCGCGCCGCTCCTTGGCGATCACCGTCGAGTACACCTGGCCTGTAGTGACATTGGCGGTGCCGTCCAGGTCACGGTCGAGGAAGCGCTCGTAGTGTCCGATGTCCAGGTCCGTCTCGGCGCCGTCGTTCGTGACGAACACCTCACCGTGCTGGAAGGGGTTCATCGTGCCCGGGTCGACGTTCAGGTACGGGTCGAGCTTCTGCATCACGACGCGCAGGCCGCGGGCCTTGAGCAGCATGCCCAGGCTGGAGGCGGTGAGGCCCTTGCCGAGCGAGGAGGCGACACCCCCGGTGACGAAGATGTGCTTGGTCGTCGTAGATTTCGGCGGCATGGCCAAGAGGGGGCTCCCGTGGTCGCTGTCTGTGATGCGGTGCGGCTGCCGTCCCGGATGCCTCCGGAGGTGCCGTCGCTGCGGTTCGGGGGTTTCGGGCCCACCGGTCCACGGGCTACCAGGGTATCAGCGCCTGGAGCAGATGGCTTCCGGCCACGCTCCGCGCTCGCCCGGGTACGGGGCGGCTCCGTCACGCCGGAACAGGGCGGCTCCCCCGGCCCAGGACAGCGCAGGTCGCCACACCTGTCACTACAGGCACACGCAGGTCACATGGTTATCACCCGCTGCTCACCCGTTCGGCTCACACGGGTTGCCCCGAGGGGCGCGCAGATCATCTACGTGCGTCGTATCCTGCTCGGACACTCGCTGCCGAGCCCGGCCGGAACGACGGCACACCCCCGCCACCATCACCCGGAACAACGTGAGCGCGGCAGTTCGTTGAGCAAAGACTGTCGTGTTGCCTCAGGGCTCGGCGGGCTGCTTTGCTTCACCGCTCAACGACGCATAACAACGACCCCTTGACCGCACTAGCGACAGCCCCCCTGCGCGGGGGCGACGTGGCCGTTCGACTGGAGTTGCACGTGGCCGGGCGCATCGAAGACTACGCACTCATCGGAGACATGCAGACCGCAGCCCTGGTCTGCCGGGATGGCACGGTGGACTGGCTGTGCCTGCCCCGCTTCGACTCGCATGCCATCTTCGCCGGCCTGCTGGGCACCGAGGAGCACGGCTTCTGGCGGCTCGGCCCGGCCCACGCGGCCGACTGCCCGCCGCCCACGGCCGCCCGGCGGAGCTACCGGGGCGACTCGCTGATCCTCGAGTCGGAGTGGGACACTCCGCGCGGCACGGTCCGCGTGACCGATTTCATGCCCCCGCGTGAGGGCGCGCCCCAGCTGATCCGGATCGTGGAGGGCGTCACCGGCCGGGTGCCGATGCGCTCGGCGCTGCGGATGCGGTTCTCCTACGGCCGTGTCGTGCCCTGGGTGCACAAGCACGAGGGCCGTACGGTGGCGGTCGCCGGGCCGGACTCGGTCTGGTTCGACACCGAGGCCGAGACCTACGGGAAGTCGCTGACGACGTACGCCGACTTCACGGTCGCCCCGGGTGACCGGATCGCGTTCACCATCTCGTGGCAGCCCTCGCACAAGGAGCCCCCGGCGCTGCCGGAGCCGGAGGCCTCGCTGGAGGCGACGGAGGAGTTCTGGCGCGAGTGGGTCGAGCACTGCACGTACCACGGGCCGTACCGCGAGGCGGTGGTCCGCTCCCTGATCACCCTGAAGGCCCTGACGTACGCCCCCACCGGCGGCATCGTCGCGGCCCCGACGACCTCTCTCCCGGAGGACATCGGCGGCGTCCGCAACTGGGACTACCGCTACACCTGGCTTCGCGACGCCGCGATCACCCTGTCCTCCCTGCTGCGCACCGGCTACCGCGAAGAAGCCCGCGCCTGGCGCGAGTGGCTGCTGCGCGCGGTCGCCGGCGACCCGGACAACCTGCAGATCATGTACGGCATCGCCGGTGAGCGCGAACTGGGCGAGGCCGAGCTGGACTGGCTGCCGGGCTACGAGAACTCGGCCCCGGTCCGGGTGGGCAACGGCGCCGCGCACCAGCTCCAGCTGGACGTGTACGGCGAGGTCACCGAGGCCCTGCACCTGGCGCACATGACGGGCCTGGCCCGCAACGACTACGCGGCCCTGCTCCAGCTCAAGCTGATCCGCTACCTGGAGGACCACTGGCAGGAGCCGGACGAGGGCATCTGGGAGGTGCGCGGCCCGCGCCGGCACTTCGTGCACTCCAAGGTGATGGCCTGGGTCGCGGTGGACCGCACCATCAAGCTGATCGAGTCCGGTGACGCGGACGGCCCGCTGGAGCGCTGGAAGGAACTGCGCGACGACATCCACCGGGACGTCTGCGAGAAGGGCTACGACAAGGAGCGCAACACCTTCACGCAGTCCTACGGCTCCCAGGAACTGGACGCCTCGCTGCTGCTGATCCCGCAGATGGGCTTCCTGCCGCCGGACGACAAGCGGGTGATCGGCACGATCGAGGCGATCCAGCGCGAGCTGTCCACCCCGGACGGGTTCATCCTGCGCTACCCGACGGAGGGCGCCCACGCGGGCGTCGACGGCCTGCCGGGCGACGAGGGCGCCTTCCTGGCCTGCTCGTTCTGGATGGCGGACGACCTGGCGATGATCGGCCGCGTCGACGAGGCCCGCAAGCTGTTCGAGCGGCTCCTCGCGCTGCGCAACGACCTCGGCCTGCTCGCCGAGGAGTGGGACCCGCGTCTGCAGCGCCAGGTGGGCAACTTCCCGCAGGCGTTCAGCCACGTGCCGTTGATCGACACGGCGCTGCGGCTGACGGCTTCGGGGGCGTACGGCGGCTGAGCCCGTCCGGTCGCCGTCACTCGGGCATGCTCGGCGGCGAGCCGGCGTAACTGCCCTTCATGGGCGGCCGGTTGGGCCCCGCGCCGGGTCGTTCCGCGCAGGTCCGGGAGGTCGGCGTCCTTCAGCAGGTCGGTGACCGCCGCCCGGGGCCTCGCCGGCACGCCTAAGCTGTAACCGGACGAAACCCCTTTCCGGAAAGGGGGCGGCCATGGCTCCCCCTTCGAAGGCGCGCACGGCTCTCGCCGCGCTGCGGGAGGATCTGGCCGGGGAGGTGTTCGCCCCGGGGGACACGGGCTACGACGACGCCCGTACGGTCTTCAACGCGATGATCGACCGACGCCCGGCGGTGATCGCCCAGTGCGCGAACGCGACCGATGTCGTCCGGGCCGTGCGCTTCGCGCGGGACCTGGACCTGCACATCGCCGTCCGCGGCGGCGGGCACGGCCTGGCGGGGGCCCGGGTCGACGGCGCGCTGGCCGTGGATCTGCGCCTGATGCACGAGGTGACCGTCGACCCGGCGGGCGAGGCGGTCCGGGTCGAGGGCGGGGCCACGACGAGCGACCTGGACGGGGCGACCCAGCCGTACGGCCTCGCGACCACCGGCGCCCGGGCCTCGGGCACCGGCGTCGCCGGGTACGTCCTGGGCGGCGGCACCGGCTGGCTGGACCGCGCCTTCGGCCTGGCCGCGGACAACCTCCTCGGCGTGGAGCTGGTGACCGCCGACGCCGAGCGTGTGCACGCCAACGCCGACGAGAACCCCGAGCTGTTCTGGGCGCTGCACGGCGGAGACGGCAACTTCGGCATCGCCACCGCGCTCACCCTGGAGCTGCACGAGCTGCCGGAGTTCTCGGTGGCGCTGCTGCTGGGCCTGCCGGAGTCCGGACCCGACGTGGTCCGCGCCTTCCGCGAGATCATCCGTACCGGTCCGGACGAGCTGGGCGGCACCGTGCTGTACCTGGCCGGTCCGCCCGGGGAATTCCCGCTCCTGTGCGGTGCCCTGCTGACGTACGTGGGCGGCGAGGCCGGCCTGCGCAAGTTCGCCGAGCCGCTGCTGGCGCTGCCGCACGAGACGGAGGTCGTCGGCGCGCTGCCCTACGCGGACGTGCAGTGCATGCTGGACCCCCCGTCGGGCCTGCGGGGCGACTGGTCGGCCGAGTGCCTGACGGATCTGCCCGACGAGCTGGTGGATCTCTTCCACGCCCGCGCGGACCGCATGCCCGGATCGAACGGCAGCCGGCACGTGGTCTTCCCGCTGGGCGGCGCGATCGCCGCCGGACCCCGTGACTACCCCGTGCCGTACCGGGACGCGTCATGGCTGGTGCACCCCTTCGCCTGCTGGGCGGACCCGGCCGACGACGAGCGGGCGACGGCCTGGGTGCGGGACGCGTGCGCCGACGTGCGGCCGTGGAGCGCCGGTGCCGTCTGCCTGGGCCTCGTCGGCGACGAGGGCCCCGAGCGGGTGCGGGCTGGCCTCGGCGCGGGGAACCTGCTGCGGCTGGAGAAGGTCAAGCGCCGTTACGACCCGGACAACGTCTTCCGCTTCAACCACAACGTCAAGCCCGTCTGACGGGGAGCTGTCCCGAGGGCGTTTACGCAGGTAGCGTCCGGTGCATGGACAGCCGTACGGACAACCGATTCGACACCCAGGGCGCCGGGATCACCGTTCAGCGGGCGCTGGAACTGCCGGGGCTGCGCAGCGGGCTCCCGGAGATCCTGGCGGGTGCCGACCGGCTGGGCCGCACGGTGCGCTGGGTGCACGCGGGCGAGGTGCCCAACATCGCCTCGCTGCTCAAGGGCGGCGAACTGCTGCTCACCACCGGCTACGGCCTCGGCACCCGTCCGGCCGAGCAGCGGGCGTTCGTGCGCACCCTCGCCGAGCGCGGGATCGCCGCCCTGGTGGTGGAGCTGGGCCCGCGTTTCAGCCGGCTGCCCGCGGCCCTGGTGGACACCGCCCGCGCCGCCGGGCTGCCGCTGGTCCAGCTGCACCGCGAAGTGCCGTTCGTGACGGTGACCGAGGAGATCCACACCGAGATCGTCAACGGCCACTACGCCCTGCTGCAGCGCGCCGAGGAGGTGCACCGGCGCTGCACCGAGGCGCTGCTGGGCGGCGGCGGGGTGCCGCAGGTGCTGGGCATCCTGGCGGACTTCAGCGGCAACCCGGTGTTCCTGGAGACGGCCGACGGCCGCCTGCTGTACGCCGCCGGGGAAGGGCCCGAAGGCGCGGACCCGCTCCAGGTGTGGGAGGGGCTGCGCGGCCCGCACAAGGACGCACCGCCGCCCGCCGGTTCGGTGCTGGTGGACGTGCCCGGCGGCGGCCCCGGTACGGCGGGCTCGGTGCGCGCCCGCCTGGTCCTGCTGCCGGTCCGCGCACCGCTGGCCCCGGTGCACCGGATCGCCGCCGAGCGGGCGGCGGGGATCCTGGCCGTGGTGCTGATGCAGGCCCGGCAGGAGGAGGAACTGGCGGCGCGCGGGCGCGGTGACTTCCTCACCGATCTCGCCGAGGGCCGGATCACCGCGGAGGACGCCCCGGCGCAGGCCCGGGTCCTCGGCTTCAAGCCCGGCGACAGCCCGCTGCTGCCCGTGGTGATGCGGATCGGGGACAGCCTCTCCCCCGGCGGTGGCTGGGCGGTGCTGGCACGTGCGGTCTCCGAGGAGCTGGCCGCGGTGGGCGTGCCGGTGCTGCTGGGCGTGCGGCCGGTGGAGGGCCGGGTGCTGGTGCTGCTCGGGCTGCGCTCGGAGTCGGAGCGCTCGGCGGTCGCCGACCGGGTGGCGGCGGCGCTCAGGGCGGGCGTGGAGCGGGCCGGGATGCGCCGGCCGGGCTCGCCGCCGCCGGTCGTGGTGGTCGGCGTGGCGGGCGGCTGGGCGGCCGCGTCGGCGGGGCTCAGGCACGCGGCGGAGACCGCGACCGCGGCCCAGGGCCTGACCGACCGGCCCTGGTACGACGCCCGCCGCCTCGACATCGACCTGCTGCTGTGGCGGCTGCGCGACCACCCCGACCTCGCCGCGTTCGTGGACCGGGCGATCGGCCCGCTGCGCGACCACGACAACCGGTCCAGGCCGCCGCTGCTGCCGACCCTGCAGACCTATCTGGCGCACGCCGGCCGCAAGGCGGAGACGGCGCGCGAGCTGCACCTCAACCGGCAGACCCTCTACAACCGGCTCGCCCGTATCGGGGAGTTGCTGGGCACCGACCTCGACGACCCGCAGACGGTACTGGCGTTGAGCCTTGCTCTGCGGGCCCGCAGACACGTGCCCTGAGCGCGGACACGTGCCCTAAGCCAGCGGCCGGGGCTGTGTCAACTCGTCGTAGACGCTGAGCACTTGGGCGACCGTCTCGTCCTCGGTCGGCCAGCTGGCGGCCTGCCGCACCCCGCGCTCGCGCAGCTCCTCCCGGCGCTCCGGGTCCGCGAGGAGCCGTACGACGGTGGAGGCGAGCGCCTCCGGGTCGCCGTACGGGACGAGTTCGGCCGCGTCGCCGACGAGGTCGGGGATGCCGCCGACCCGGGTCGCGACGAGCGGCACGCGTGCGTGGAGGGCCTCCTGGGCGAGGACGGACCTCGACTCCCAACTGCTCGTCAGCAGCGCCAGATCGGCGGCGGCGAGCAGCTCGGGCACGTCCTCCCGGCTCCCGATGAGCCGCACCGGCAGTTCCTCGTCCTCGATCCGCTGCTGCAGCGCCGCCCGCAGCGGCCCCTCCCCGGCGATGACGACCAGCGGCAGGGGGTCGAGGTCCCGCCAGGCGCGGGCCGCGTCGAGCAGGAGGTCGTAGCCGCGGTGCCGGTCGAGGGAGCCGACCGCGATGAGCAACGGACGGCCGGTGGCGCCGAGTTCGGCCCGTACCTTGGGGCGCAGCCGGTCGGGGTCGTCGAGGACGACGGGCCGCCGCTGCCCGGGCAGGCCTACGGCGGCGAGCCGGGCGTCCCGCGCGCCGGTGCGCCGGGCCCGGTCCACCAGGTCGGAGCTGGTGCCGAGGACGACGGCCGCCGTCCGCACCACCCGCCGCTCCAGCACCCGCAGCAGATGCGCCCGCGGGCCCTCGGCCTGTGCCCGGTTGTGCCAGGTGACGACCAGCGGGGTGGGCCGGCCGCTGAGCGCGAGGACGGCCCGGAAGGAGGCGTGCAGCCCGTGCGCGTGCACCAGGTCGGCGTTGGCGCAGGCGGTGCGCAGCGCGGCCACCGAGACCGGGTCACTGCTGCGCGGCACGTGCACGTGTTCGGCACCGGCGCCGGTGAAGTCGTAGGCGCGGTCGGCCTCGACGGGGGCGCACACCGTGACCCGTACGCCCCTCGCCACAAGCCCCTCGGCCAGCGAGCGCACGTGCGCGCTGCTGCCGGCGTTGCCTCCGCCCAGCACCTGCACGGTGCGCAGCGGCGACTGGCCGTGCGGTGCGTTGCTGCTCAGGGGGCTCACGGGGCCGGGGCTCCTGGTTCGGCGTGGGCGGTCACGAGGAAACGTACAGAAGGTAGCGGGCTCACAGGGGCGGAAGGACGTACCCCGCGCGCCTCCCGCGCGGACCGTGTGCCCTCAAGCATGCCAGGGTGAACGGCCGTTACGGGAAATCCGGAGGGCGCACTGTGCGGCGGGCCGGGGCAATGCGCCGGAGCACGTCACCCACACGGGTGAGGGGAATCCCGGCAGGGCCGAACGCCGTGTGCCCGCGTCCGGCGAGGTCAGACGCTCACAGCGCCCGCGCCCACGCGCTCACCCGGTCCCCGTGGACGGCGGCGGCCACGACCGCGACGGCGTGCGCGAGCAGTCCCGCGCGCCGGTTGCCCGCCACGACGGCCGCCCCCAGCGCGGCACCGAGCGCATGCGCCCCCGTGTCCCCGATCATCACGCGCTCCCCGAGGTCGTCGGGCAGGACGGCCGCGGCGGCACCCATCGCGGCGGCCGCCAGCCCGGCCCCCGGACCCTTCCGCAACAGCACCGGCGCCCCGAGCGCGAGCACCGCACCGGCGGCCCGCCCCGGCCGTACGTCGACGAGGTTCACGAAGTGCGCGGCACCGGCGATCACCACCCCGGCGAGCACCTTGTCCAGCACCCGCTCCTTCATCACCGCTCCCGCGACCAGCCCCGCGGCCGAGATACCGAACAACTTCACGGCCCCGCTGGTGACTTCACCGTCCCGCAACGCCCGCAGATGCGCCCGGAAGCCCCGCCGCTCGTCCCCGGCGACATCGTCGTACGCCCCGCAGATCCCGGCGGCGAGCACGGCGGCCCCGGCAGCCGGACGCACCCGCCCCGCGGCCAGCGCCACCCCGGCCGCGGCGGCGGGACCGGCGTACAGCCCGACCGTGCGCCCGGCGTGGTTCTTCCGTTCCCAGCGCTCCCGCCCGCCGGGTGGACCGGTACGGAGCAGTGCCTGGCCGGCCCGGGTGAGCGCGGCGGACAGCAGGAGGGAGCGGGACTTTCGTTCGGCCATCATCCCGCCACCCCAGAACCCGTCTACAGGTCCGCCCGGGCCGTCGCCAGCAGTTCCTCGGCGTGGGCGCGGGCCGTCTCGGAGTCCTCCTGGCCGGCCAGCATGCGGGAGAGTTCGCGGATGCGCTCCTCGCCCTCCAGGACCTTGACGCCGGAGCGGGTGACCGAGCCGTCGTTGGTCTTCTCCACCAGCAGCTGCCGGTCGGCGAAGGCGGCCACCTGGGGCAGGTGGGTGACGACGACGACCTGGGCGGTCCTGGCGAGCTTGGCCAGGCGGCGGCCGATCTCGACCGCCGCCTTGCCGCCGACGCCGGCGTCGACCTCGTCGAAGAGGTACGTCGGCACGGGGTCGGTGCCCGCGAACACGACCTCCACGGCGAGCATCACGCGGGACAGCTCACCGCCGGAGGCGCCCTTGGCGATGGGCCGCGGCGGGGCGCCCGGGTGCGGGGCGAGCAGCAGTTCGACCTCGTCCACGCCCGACGGCCCGTACGCGACCGTTCGCCCGCCGACCTCGACGCCCTCCGGGTCCTCGGTCTGGCGGAGGGCGAAGGACACGCGCGCGTGGGGCATCGCCAGCGAGGCCAGCTCGGCCGTCACGGCGGCGGCGAACCGCTCGGCGGCCTCCGTCCGCGCGTCCGTCAACGCCTGTGCCAGACCGCCCAGTTCGGTGCGCAGCGCGTCCCGCTCGGCGGTCAGCTCGTCGGTCCGTTCGTCGTCGCCGTCCAGCTCGGTGAGCCGGGCGGCGCTCTGCTCGGCCCAGGTGAGGACGGCGTTCACGTCCTCGCCGTACTTGCGCGTCAGCGCGGTCAGGGCGGCCCGCCGCTCCTCCACGGCCGCCAGCCGCAGCGGGTCGGCGTCCAGGTCGTCGGCGTACCCCGCCAGTTCCCCGGCGACATCGCCGAGCAGGATCCCGATCTCCCCGATCCGGTCGGCGAGGGAGGCCAGCGCAGGGTCGTGCGAGCGCACGGCCTCCAGCGCCCGGTGGGCGCCCGCGACGAGGGTGGAGGCGTCGATGCCCTCGGGGTCCTCGGGATTGCCCGCCAGAGCGGCGTGCGCGGCCGTCGCGGCGGACGACAGCGCCTCGGCGTGCCCCAGCCGCTCCGCCTCCTCGGCCAGCTCGGCGTCCTCTCCGGCACGCGGCTCGACGGCGGCGATCTCCTCCAGGCCGTACCGCAGCATGTCGGCTTCCTGCGCCCGCTCACGCGCGCGCGTGGTGATCTCCTCCAGCTCGGCGGAGACGGCCCGCAGCCGCCGGTAGGCCTCGGTGTACTTGGCGAGCGGCACGGCGACCGCGTCCCCGGCGTACCGGTCCAGCGCCTGCCGCTGCCGGGACAGCTTCAGCAGCCCCTGCTGGTCGGTCTGCCCGTGCACGGC
This sequence comes from Streptomyces barringtoniae, assembly GCF_020819595.1. GTDB lineage: Bacteria > Actinomycetota > Actinomycetes > Streptomycetales > Streptomycetaceae > Streptomyces > Streptomyces barringtoniae. The sequence goes on along the minus strand of NZ_JAJHNP010000004.1, from coordinate 9,418 downwards.
CACCAGGTCGTCGGCCAGCTCGGCGAGCAGCCCGACCGGCACCGAGCGCCCGCCCAGATGGGCCCGGGAACGCCCCTCGGCGGAAACGGTACGGCTGATCAGCAGGGCGCCGTCGTCCAGCTCGGCCCCGGCCTCCTCGGCGCGTACGACGGCGGCGGCGTCCGCGGGGACGGTGAGCCGCCCCTCCACGACCGCCTTCTCGGCGCCGATCCGCACGAGCGCCGGGTCCGCCCGCCCACCGAGCAGCAGCCCGAGGCTGGTGACCACCATGGTCTTGCCCGCACCCGTCTCACCGGTGACGGCGGTGAATCCCGGTGACAGCTCGACGACGGCATCGTCGATGACCCCGAGCGACCGTATCCGCATCTCCTCCAACACGGAACAGACCATACGAGGTCTGGGGTGCGGAGTGCACACGGCCCGCCTTTGTCACTCCGCCGAGTGGTGCGGCGCGCCCCGCCATCCGGTCGTCGGCAACGCAAACTTCGCAACCAGCCGATCCGTGAACGAAGAGTGATGGAGGCGTGCAAGCCGCACCGGCACCGCCCCTCGCCGTACCTCCACGCGCGCCCCCGGCGGCAGCTCGACCGTCCGCCGCCCGTCGCACCACAGCACGCCCGGCGGAATGTGCGGCAGCACCTCCACCGCGAGCACCGAATCCGGAGACGTGACCAGCGGCTTGGCGAACAGCGCGTGCGCGCTGATCGGCACCATCAGCAGCGCCTCCACCTCGGGCCACACCACGGGCCCGCCCGCGGAGAACGCGTACGCGGTGGATCCGGTGGGCGTCGACAGGACCACCCCGTCGCACCCGAAGCCCGTCACCGGGCGCCCGTCGATCTCCAGCACGACTTCCAGCAGCTTCTCGGCGCCGGCCTTCTGCACGGCCGCCTCGTTCAGCGCCCAGTCGGTGTGCACGATGTCCCCGTTGCGGTGCACGACGACGTCGACGGTCATCCGCTCCTCGACCTCGTACGACCGCGCCACCACCCGGTCGACCACCCGATCGAGGTCGTCGCGTTCGGCCTCCGCGAGGAATCCGACCCGCCCCAGGTTGACGCCGAGCATCGGCACCCCGGACGCCCGGGCGAACTCCGCCCCGCGCAGCAGCGTGCCGTCGCCGCCGAGGACGATCAGCAGCTCGCACCCGTCGAGGCACTGCGGAGTGGCCTCCTTCACCAACTGCACCTCGCCCGGGAGCGGCAGGTCGCACGCCTCCTCCTCCAGCACCCGCACCCCGATGCCATGCCGCAGCAGGCCCTTGACGACGAGTTCCGCACTGCGGATCGCCGCGGGCCGCCCGGTGTGGGCGAGCAGGAAAACAGTACGCGCCAGGTTCTGTGTCAACGCGGCCCCTCCGCCACTGCACGGTCTACGTCGGCCGGGTCCACCTGGGGTGCGCCCGCCCGCAGCCAGAGAAAGTACTCGACGTTCCCCGAGGGGCCGGGCAGCGGACTGGCGGTGACTCCCTGCACCCCGAGCCCCAGCTCCCAGGCCTTCTCGGCCACTCCCCGCACGGCCTCCGCCCGCAAGAGCGGACTCCGTACGACACCCCCGCTGCCGAGCCGCTCCTTGCCGACCTCGAACTGCGGCTTGACCATCATCACCAGGTCGGCGTCCGGCTTCACGCACCGCTTCAGGGCCGGCAGCACCAGGCCGAGCGGAATGAAGGAAAGGTCGCCCACGACAAGATCCACAGGTTCTCCATCGATCGCCTCGAGCGTCAACTCGCGTACGTTCGTACGATCCTTGACGGTGACGCGTTCATCGTTCTGGAGAGACCAGGCGAGCTGTCCGTATCCGACGTCCACCGCGACGACGTGCGCGGCGCCCGCGCGCAGCAGGACGTCGGTGAAGCCACCGGTGGACGCGCCCGCGTCCAGCGCGCGCCGGCCCTCGACCACGAGCCCCTGAGGAACGAAGACCTCGAGCGCGCCGGCGAGCTTGTGCCCGCCGCGGGAGACGTAGTCCGGGTCGCCGGCGTCGGCCTGGACGACGATCGCGGCCGCGGTCTCGACCTGGGTGGCCGGCTTGGTCGCCACGGTCTTGCCGACGGTGACCCGCCCGGCGGCGATCAGCTGGCCGGCATGCTCGCGCGAGCGCGCGAGCTTCCGGCGGACCAGCTCCGCGTCCAGACGGCGGCGTGCGACTCCTGCCACGTTCGGTTCAGCTCCTGTGTCGGTACGCCGGTGAAGGCGCCTTCGGGTACGACGGTGAGGGCGCCGGAGGTCCCGGGCGGGCGTCGAGCGCGGTGAGCGCGTCGCGCAGTCCTCGGTGTACATCCTCGTACACCTCGATGTGGCCGTCGGTGGCGAGGTGGTCGGCGTCGGCCAGCCGTTCCAGCTGGGCGTCGACCTCGGCGTTGCCGGTGGGGGTGCGCGGGACGTTCAGGGGGGCGGGCGCGGCGGGGTCGTACGCCTGAAGTGCCTCCGCCGCCTCCTGCACCGAATCCTGCGGGATCTCCGTCTCCGGAACCGAGTCGCTCATGCCCCGACGCTACCGCGAACCGCTGGGGTACCGTCATGGGCGATGGCCACGATCGAGGAGTGCCGCGCCGCACTGGGCAAGCTTTCGGACAACATGCAGGGCGCCGAGGGCGACGTGCGCGCGGCCGCCGCCCTGGACCGCTCGGTGAGCTGTCACATCACCGACCTGGACGTCACCTTCGCCGGCCGGATGACCGGCGGGCGGATCGAGGTGGACGAGACGCACCCCGGCCCGCCGCACGAGAAGGCGCAGATCAGGCTCGCCATGGCCGGGGACGACCTGGTGGACCTGGTGGACGGCGAGCTGAACTTCGCGACCGCCTGGGGCAGGGGCCGGGTGCGGCTGGAGGCGAGCCTGCTGGATCTGTTCCGGCTCAGGAAGCTGCTGTGATCCGCTCGGCACGCGCCTTCCGGGCTGCCGGTACCACCAGGGGCGTCCCGGTCTCCGGGTCGTCGATGACCTGACAGCGCAGCCCGAACACCTGCTCCACCAGCTCGGCGGTGACGATGTCGTTCGGGGCGCCCTCGGCGATCACCCGGCCGTCGCGCAGTGCGATGAGGTGGGTGGCGTAGCGGGCGGCGTGGTTGAGGTCGTGCAGGACGGCGACCAGGGTCCGGCCCTGGGTCTCGTGCAGCTCGGCGCACAGGTCGAGGACGTCGATCTGGTGCTGGATGTCCAGGTAGGTGGTCGGCTCGTCCAGGAGCAGCAGCGGGGTCTGCTGGGCGAGCGCCATGGCGATCCACACCCGCTGCCGCTGCCCGCCGGACAGCTCGTCGACGTACCTCTCGGCCAGCTCGGCGACCCCCGTCCGCCGCATCGACTCGCTCACGACCCGCTCGTCCTGCGCCGACCACTGGCGCAGCAGACCCTGGTGCGGGTAGCGGCCCCGGCCGACGAGGTCGGCGACGGTGATGCCGTCGGGCGCGATGGACGACTGCGGCAGCAGACCGAGCGTCCGGGCGACCTTCTTCGCGGGCATCGACTGGATGACCTGCCCGTCGAGCAGCACCCGGCCCCCGCCCGGCCTGAGCATCCGCGACAGGGCCCGCAGGAGCGTCGACTTGCCGCACGCGTTCGGGCCGACGATCACGGTGAAGGAGTTGTCCGGGATCTCCACCGACAGCTGTTCGGCGATGACGCGCTGGTCGTAGGCGAGGGTGACGTTCTCGGCGGACAGGCGGTTCACGGTGCTCCTCTTGCTGTCTGACTCGGGGGTGGCCCTCATATCCGGCCCGCCCTGCGCTCGGTGACCAGCAGCCACAGCAGATAGACGCCGCCGAGGACGCCGGTGACCACGCCGACGGGCAGTTGGTCGGCGCCGAAGGCGCGCTGTGAGGCCCAGTCGGCGGCGACCAGCAGGGCGGCGCCCATGCAGAGGGAGGGGACGAGGTTCGGGCCCGGCGAGCGGGTCAGGCGCCGGGCCAGCTGGGGCGCGGTGAGGGCGACGAAGCTGACGGGTCCGGCGGCGGCCGTGGCGGCCGCGGTGAGCAGCACCGCGGAGACCATCAGCACCAGCCGGACGCGCTGCACGCGCACCCCGAGGGCGTTCGCGACGTCGTCGCCCATCTCCAGCATCCGCAGGCCGCGCGCATGGACGAGGACCAGCGGGACGAGTACCGCGCACAGGGCGAGCAGCGGCCAGACCTGGTCCCAGTCCCGGCCGCCCAGGGAGCCGGTCATCCATACGACCGCGCGGGCCGCGTCGACCAGGTCGGCCTTGGTGAGCAGATAGCCGTTGACCGCGGTGGCGACGGCGGAGACGCCGATGCCGACCAGGACGAGCCGGTATCCGTGCACGCCCTGCTTCCAGGCGAGCAGATAGATGGCGAGTCCGGTCACCAGGCCGCCGATCAGCGCGCCGGCGGTGACCTGCGTGCTCGTGCCGGACAGCAGCACGATGACGACGAGCGCGCCGGCCGTCGAGCCCTGGGAGAGGCCCAGCACGTCCGGGCTGCCGAGCGGGTTGCGCGAGACGGACTGGAACAGCGCGCCGCCGAGCCCCAGCGAGCCGCCGACCAGCAGGCCGACCAGGACACGGGGCAGCCGCAGCTCGTTCACGATGAAGTCCTGGTAGGCGTTGCCGTTCCCGGCGAGGGTCCTGAGCACGTCGGCCGCCGGGATCTTCGCGTCGCCGGTGCCGATCAGCGCGACGCCCGCGGCACAGGCGGCGGCCAGCAGCAGGACGACGACGAGCAGGGCCCGCAGGTCCAGGCGCAGGGAGAGCCCGCCGGGGGTGCGTACGGCCCGGGTCGTGGATCGGGTCTTCACAGCTGGGCCGTCCTCCGCCGTCGTACGAGAAAGATGAAGACCGGGCCGCCGATGATCGCGGTGACGATGCCGACCTGGAGTTCCGAGGGGCGGGCCACGACCCGGCCGATGACGTCGGCGCCGAGCAGCAGCACGGGCGACAGGACGGTGGCATACGGCAGGATCCAGCGCAGGTCGGGGCCGGTGAAGGAGCGCACGACGTGCGGCACCATCAGGCCGACGAACACGATCGGGCCGCAGGCTGCGGTCGCGGCACCGCACAGGACGGTGGCGGCCAGCATGGCCAGGGCGCGGGTGCGGCCCAGGTTGGCGCCGAGGGCGCGGGCGGTGTCGTCGCCCATCGCGACCGCGTTCAGCGGCCGGGCCAGCGCGAGCGCGAGGACCATGCCGGCCGCGAGGAACGGCAGCACCTGCAGGATGGTCGAGTCGGTGGCCGAGGCCAGGGAACCCACCGTCCAGAAGCGCATCCTGCCCAGCGCCGCGTCGTCCAGGATCATCGCGGCCTGGAGATAGCCGTACAGGGCGGCGCTGATCGCCGTACCGGCGAGCGCCAGCCGCACCGGGGTGGCGCCCCGGCTGCCGCCGAGGAACCACACCAGCGCACCGACCGCAGCCGCCCCGAGGAAGGCGAACCACACATAGCCGGTGAGGCTGGTGACGCCGAAACAGGTGATGGCCGTGACGACGGCGGCCGAGGCGCCCGCGTTGATGCCGAGCAGTCCGGGGTCGGCCAGCGGGTTGCGGGTGAGTGCCTGGAGCACCGCGCCCGCCAGGCCGAGCGCGGCACCGGCCAGCAGGCCCAGGAGCGTGCGCGCGATCCGCTCGTCCACGACGACGTCGCCGTAGGTCCCCGTGTCGTGGAACAGGCCGTGCCAGACCTGGTCCGGAGACAGTGCTCTCGCGCCGATCGCGATGCTCGCCAGAGCGACGAGCACCAGGATCAGGACGGAGAGCAGGAGCCCAAGGGCCCTTGCCGCCCGGCGGGTTGGGGGCGCGGGGGCGGTCTCCGCGCGCTGTTCCGGAGGACTGTCGACCAACACGAGGTTAGGTTAGCCTACCCTCGCTATTGACCTCGATCCCCGGGGCGCGAATGCGTCACAGTCCGAGACGCGCCAGCGCCTTCCCCCCGTCCAGCTCGCAGGAGCCGTCGCCCGCCGCCGTCCAGGCCGCCGCGCAGAGCGCCCGCAGCCCGTCCAGCGGCTCCCCGTCGCCCTCCAGCTCCAGCCGGTCCGCCCTGGCCGTCGCCGCGAACCCGCCGCACCGGAACCCGGACGTGAGAGCGGTGACCTCCGGCTGCCCGGTGAGCAGCCCGCGCAGATCGGCGTCCACATACGTCGGCCGGTGCTGCGGCGGCGCCGCGAGCAACCGGGCGCCGTCGGTGACACCGGTCAGCACCAGCAGCGAGTCGACCCCGCCGTTGAACGCGCCTTCGATGTCCGTGTCCAGCCGGTCCCCGACCACCAGCGGCCGCTCGGCGCCGGTCCGGATGATCGTCTCCCGGTGCATCGGCGGCAGCGGCTTGCCCGCCACCTGCGGCTCCTTGCCCGTCGCGATCCGTACGACCTCCACGGCCGCCCCGTTGCCCGGCGCGATGCCCCGCCCACTGGGAATCGTCAGGTCGGTGTTGGACGCGAACCACGGCACCCCGCGCGCCACCGCGTACGACGCCTCGGCGAACCGGCCCCAGGTCAGATCCGGCCCGCCGTACCCCTGCACGACCGCCGCCGGATCGTCGTCCGCCGACTCCACCGGAGTCAGCCCGCGCTCGCGCAGCGCCACCCGCAGCCCCTCGCCGCCGATCACCAGCACCCGCGCCCCGGCCGGCACCTGCTCGCTGATCAGTCGCGCGACCGCCTGCGCGGAGGTGATGACGTCATCGGCGCCCGTCGGTATGCCCAGCTCCGTCAGATGCTCGGCCACCGTGTCCGGGGTCCGCAGCGCGTTGTTGGTGACGTACGCCAGATGCATCCCGCCCGAGCGGGCCACCGCCAGCGAGTCGACGGCATGCCGAATGGCGTTCCCGCCCGCGTACACCACCCCGTCCAGATCGAGCAGCGCCGTGTCGTACGCCTCGCTCAGGGGCTGCCCACTGCCCTCGGGGCTCGTCCTGACCGCCTGGCTCATTCCACATCGCTCCTCGTTCGACCGTCTTTCCCCCGATCATCCCGCACGCCACTGACACACGTACGATGCCGGGATGAACACTGCAGGTCACTCGGAAGCAACGGCGCGCCGGGGCCTGGAACTCACCCCGTTCCGCGGCCTTCGCTACGACCCCGACCGGGTCGGCAGCCTCGCCTCCGTCACCTCACCGCCGTACGACGTCGTCGTACGCCCCGACGGGGTGCACCACCTCCAGTCCGCAGACCCGTACAACATCGTCCGGCTGATCCTGCCCCAGGCCGGCACCCCGACCGCCCGCACCGAACAGGCGGCCGACACCCTGCGCCGCTGGCTGGACGAGGGCATCCTCACCGCGGACCCCGAGCCCGGCCTGTACGTCTACGAGCAGCGGGACGAGAGCGGCATGCTCCAGCGCGGCGTCATCGGCGCGCTGCGCGTCTCGGAGCCGGCCGAGGGCGTGGTGCTGCCGCACGAGGACGTCATGCCGCCGGTGGTCGCCGACCGCGCGGCCCTGATGCGCGCCACACGCGCGAACCTGGAGCCGTTGCTGCTGACCTACCGCGGCGACGGCACGGCGGCGGCCGAGGTCGTCGAGCGCACCGCGGAGAAGCCCCCGCTGCTGGACACGACCACCGAGGACGGCTTCCACCACCGCCTCTGGTCCGTCACCGACCCCGCCGACCTGGCCCGCATCCAGTCCGACCTCGCACACCAGCAGGCCCTGATCGCCGACGGCCACCACCGCTGGGCCACCTACCTGCGGCTGCGCGCCGAGCACCCCTCCCCCAGCCCCTGGGACCACGGCCTGGTCCTCCTCGTCGACACCGCCCGCTATCCCTTGCGCGTACGCGCCATCCACCGCCTGCTGCACGGGCTTCCGGTCGCGGACGCGCTCGCGGCGGTGGAGGGCCTGTTCCGGGTACGACGCCTCGACACGCCGCTCGCCGAGGCGCTGGAGGCCCTGGCGGACGCGTCCTGCGCGGGCAACGCCTTCCTGCTGGCCGGCGACGGCGCCTTCCACCTCCTGGACCGCCCGGACCCGGACCTGCTGGCCCGGACGATTCCGGCCGACCGCCCGGCGGCCTGGCGCTCCCTCGACGCCACGGTCCTGCACGCCACGCTCCTCGACCACGTCTGGCACATCCCCGAGGACTCCCCGGCCCACATCGCGTACATCCACGACACGGCCGCGACGGTCGCCAAGGCGGAACGCGACGGCGGTACGGCCGTCCTGATGCATCCCGTCCGCGAGGAGGTCGTACGCGACCTGGCCCGCCAGGGTGTGACGATGCCCCGCAAGTCGACGTCGTTCGGCCCGAAGCCGGCGTCGGGGCTGGTACTGCGGGCGCTGGAGATCTGAGTACCCGGAACGCGAAAGGGGGCAGGTTCCACGGGAACCTGCCCCCTTTTTCACTGACTGTCTTCCGGCGGCTTTCGGTGGCTGCCTTCCGGCGACTGCCGTCAGCCCTCGTCGCCGTCCTCATGCGACGGCTTCTCCGGCTCGCCCTCGCTCTCGTCCAGAGCGTCGACGAACTCCACACCGTCCAGCTCGGCGAGCCGGTCGGAGGCGTCCGTGCTGCCGTCCCGGTCGGCCTCCACGGCCTTCGCGAACCACTCGCGCGCCTCGCCCTCGCGACCGGCCGCCAGCAGGGCGTCGGCGTACGCGTAGCGCAGGCGCGCCGTCCACGGCTGGAGCGAGTTGGACGCCAGCTCCGGGCTCTGCAGGGTCACGATGGCCGCGTCGAGCTGACCCATGTCACGCCGGGCACCGGCCGCGACGAGCCGCATCTCGACCTGACCGGCCTTGTCCAGCTTGTGCACCTCCGGGGCACCGGCCATGTCCAGCGCCTTCTCCGGCCGCCCGAGCCCGCGCTCGCAGTCGGCCATCACCGGCCACAGGTCCACGTTCCCGGTCATCCGCCGCGCGGCCCGGAACTCGGCGAGTGCCTCGGCGTACTTCTGGTTGGCGTACGCCGCGAACCCGCCCGCCTCGCGTACGGCGGCCACGCGGGACGCCAGACGCAGCGCCACCTTGGAGTAGGCGTAGGCGCCCTCGGGGTCCTCGTCGATGAGCCGGGCCACCATCACCAGGTTCTTGGCGACGTCCTCCGCGAGCGTCTTGGGCAGGCTCTGGAGCTCCTGCCGGACGTCCGTGTCGATCTCGTCACCGGTGACGTCCTCGGGGATCGGCAGCCGCTTGATCGGCTCGCGGTCGCGGTCACGCTCGTCACGGAAGCGGCCACCGCCCCGGCGGTCGTCACGCCGGTCGTCACGCCGGTCGTCACGGCCCCGGAAGCCACCGGGGCGACCACCGCGGTCATCCCGACGGGGCCCACGGCCCCCACGGTCGTCCCGACCACGGAACCCACCGCGCTCACCACGGTCATCGCGGCGGTCGCCACCGCGGTCGTCACGTCGGTCGTCGCGGCGGAAGCCGCCGCGGTCGCCTCGGTGGTCGTCGCGCCGGCCGTAACCGCCTCGGTCGTCGTCGCGGCGGAAGGACGGACGGTCGCCACCCCGGTCATCACGGCGGAACCCA
>NZ_JAJHNP010000039.1 GCF_020819595.1 Streptomyces barringtoniae | reverse complement strand
GGGCACGATCGTGACCCGCGACGAGGTGTGCTCGCCGGAGTTCTGGGTGCGGCACGTGCGCGAGGCGGTCCGCTTCCTCGACGGCGTGCGGTACCTGGAAGGGCAGGACGTCACCGTCTACCTGGAGCTCGGGCCGGGCGGTGTGCTGACGGCCATGGCACAGGACTGCGTGACGCGCGAGGGTGCCGCCTTCACCCCCACCCTGCGCAAGGACCGCCCCGAGCCGCAGGCGCTGGCGACCGCCGCCGCACGGCTGCACGCCCGCGGTGTCGCGGTCGACTGGGAGGCCTTCTTCTCCGGCACCGGTGCCCGGCGCGTCGACCTGCCCACGTATGCCTTCCGGCGTCAGGTGTACTGGCCACGTGACCCGTTCTCCCAGCCGGAGGCCCTCTCCGCCGAGGCCCTCGACGCGGTGAGCGCGCGGTTCTGGGAGGTCGTGGACAGCGAGGACCTCGCGGCGCTCACGCAAACCCTCGGGGTCGACGCCGGCCAGCCGCTCAGCGACGTCCTGCCCGTGCTGTCCGCCTGGCACCGGCGCAACCGCGACCGCAACACGGTCGACAGCTGGCGCTACCGCGTGACCTGGCAGCCCCTGACACAGACCGTGCACCGGCCGCTGACCGGCACCTGGCTGCTGGTCACGCCCGCCGGACTCGCCGACGAGGCCTGGGTGAGCGCGGCCGGACGCATGCTCGCCGACAGCGGTGTGACCGTACGGCACTGTGCGCTCGACACCGCGGCCGACGACCGTTCGGCGGTCGCCGAGCGGATCCGCGCCGCAGTGGACGGCGGCACCGCGGACGTCAGCGGCGTGCTGTCCCTGCTCGCTCTCGACGAGCGGCCGCACGCCGTCCACGAGGCGGTGCCGGCGGGCCTGGCGGCGACCACCGCGCTCGTGCAGGCCCTCGGCGACGCGGGCGTCGAGGGGCCGCTGTGGTGCGTCACCCGGACAGCGGTCAGCGTGGGCCGCTCCGACCCGCTGCGCAGCCCGGGCCAGGCACACGTGTGGGGGCTGGGCCGGTCGGCCGCCCAGGAGTACCCGGAGCGGTGGGGCGGACTGATCGACCTGCCGGAGACGCCCGACGAGCGCGCGCTCGCCCGGCTCGCCGACATCCTCGGTGGCATGGGCACCCCGGCGAACCCGGGCGGCTTCGGCGACGAGGACCAGCTCGCCGTACGCTCCCAGGGCATCTTCGTACGCCGCCTCGCCCGCGCCGGGCAGACGGACCCGACCGACACGACGGCGCACCCCTGGCCCCGCACCGGAACCACCCTGATCACCGGCGGAACCGGCGCGCTCGGCGCCCGGGTCGCCCGACGGCTGGCCCGCAACGGCGCCGCACACCTGTTGCTGGTCGGCCGCCGCGGCGCGGACGCTCCCGGTGCCGCCGAACTGCGTGCCGAACTCACCGCACTGGGTGCCGAGGTGACCGTCGCGGCCTGCGACGTCGCCGACCGCGCCGCCCTGGCACGGCTGCTGACCACGGTTCCCGAGCGGCACCCGCTGACCGCCGTCGTACACGCCGCAGGTGTGCTCGACGACGGAGTGCTGGACGCCCAGAGCCCGCAGCGGCTCGCCACCGTGCTGCGGCCCAAGTCGGCCGCCGCGACGGTGCTGCACGAGCTGACCCGCGACCTCGACCTGTCCGCGTTCGTGCTCTTCTCCTCGTTCGCGGGCACCTTCGGCGGTGCCGGCCAGGGCAACTACGCCGCGGCCAACGCCTGCCTCGACGCGCTGGCGGAACACCGCAGGGCCCAGGGCCTGCCCGCCACCGTGCTCGCCTGGGGCGCCTGGGCCGAGGCCGGCATGGCCACCGACCAGGTGGTGTCCCAGCGGCTCCGCCAGGCCGGGCTGGCACCGATGGACCCCGAGCTGGCACTCACCGCACTGGACAAGGCGCTCGCGCTCGACGAGACGTTCTCGCTCGTCGCCGACATCGACTGGGCGCGGCTCGCACCCGGACTCACCGCCGTGCGCCCCAACCCGTTCATCACCGGCCTGCCCGAGGCACGGCGCGCCCTGGAAGGTGTCGCCGGTACCGACGGCGCCTCGGGCGACCCGTCGTCCTTCCGGCGCCGTCTCACGGACGCACCGGAAGGCGAACGGGAGCGGCTCGTCCTGGACTTCGTCCGCACCCAGGTCGCGGCCGTCCTCAACCACCCCGGGCCGGAAGCCGTCGAGCCCGGACGCGCCTTCCGCGACCTCGGCTTCGACTCGCTGACCGCCGTGGAGATCCGCAACCTGCTGGGGTCGCTCACCGGACTGCGGCTGCCCGCGACCCTCGTGTTCGACCACCCCAACGCGCTCGCCCTGGCCGACTTCCTGCGCGGCGCTCTGCTCGGCGCGCCGGCCCCCGACACCACGGCACCGGCCCGCCGCACCTCCGCCGACGACGCCGACGACCCCATCGCCATCGTGGCGATGAGCTGCCGCTTCCCCGGCGGAGTACGCGCCCCCGAAGACCTGTGGGAACTGCTGGCGGCCGGACAGGACGCGATCACCGGCTTCCCGGCCGACCGCGGCTGGGACGTCGACGCCCTCCACGACCCGGAGGGCCGGGGCGAGAACACCACCTACGTACGCGACGGAGGATTTCTCGCCGGCGCGGCCGAGTTCGACCCGGCGTTCTTCGGCATCTCGCCGCGCGAGGCGCTGGCGATGGACCCGCAGCAGCGGCTGCTGCTGGAGACCTCCTGGGAGGCGTTCGAGCGGGCCGGGATCGACCCGACGACACTGCGCCGTGAGCGGGTCGGCGTCTTCGCCGGCACCAACGGGCAGGACTACCTTTCCCTGATGCTGGCCGCCCCGGAGGGCGTCGAGGGCTTCCTCGGCACCGGCAACGCCGCCAGTGTCCTGTCCGGCCGCGTCTCCTACGTCCTCGGCCTCGAAGGCCCCGCGGTCACCGTCGACACGGCCTGCTCCTCCTCGCTCGTCGCGCTGCACTGGGCGATCCAGGCGCTGCGCGCCGGGGAGTGCACCATGGCGCTGGCCGGCGGTGTCACGGTGATGTCCACCCCCGCGTCGTTCGTCGACTTCAGCCGGCAGCGCGGCCTGGCCGCCGACGGCCGTATCAAGGCGTTCGCCGCCGCCGCGGACGGCACCGGCTGGGGCGAGGGCGTGGGCGTGCTGCTCGTCGAGCGGCTGTCCGACGCCCGCCGCAACGGCCACCCCGTCCTCGCCCTGGTCCGCGGCAGCGCCATCAACCAGGACGGCGCCAGCAACGGCCTGACCGCGCCCAACGGCCCGTCCCAGCAGCGCGTCATCCGGCAGGCCCTGGCGAGTGCCGGGCTGTCGGCCGCCGACGTCGACGCGGTCGAGGCGCACGGCACCGGTACGACGCTCGGCGACCCGATCGAGGCCCAGGCGCTGCTCGCCACCTACGGGCAGGAGCGCCCGGACGGACGGCCGTTGTGGCTGGGCTCCGTCAAGTCCAACCTGGGCCACACCCAGGCCGCGGCCGGCGTCGCCGGGATCATCAAGATGGTCATGGCGATGCGGCACGGCGTCCTGCCGCCGACCCTGCACGTGGACGAGCCGACCCCGCACGTCGACTGGGCGAGCGGCGCGGTCGCCCTCCTCACGGACTCCCAGGAGTGGACGCCGGTCGAGGGCCGTCCCCGGCGGGCCGGTATCTCCTCGTTCGGCATCAGCGGCACCAACGCGCACACCATCCTCGAGCAGGCCCCCGAGGCCGCCGCGGACGAGAGCGCGGTACGACCGGCCGCGGCGGCCCCGCTGCTGCTCTCCGCGAAGACCGCGGACGGCCTGCGCGACCAGGCCGGACGCCTGCGCTCCCACCTGTCCCGCCACCCCTCGCTCGACCTCACGGACGTGGCGTTCTCGCTCGCCACCGGCCGCTCCCACTTCGAGCGCCGCGCCGCACTGATCACCGCTGACCGCGACAGGCTCCTGGCGGAGCTGGAGACCCTGGCCCAGGGACAGGCCACCGCCGCACTGGTCGAGGGCACCCCCGTCGCCGGGAAGGCGGCGTTCCTGTTCACCGGGCAGGGCAGCCAGCGGCCGGGCATGGGCCGGGAGCTGTACGAGGCGTACCCCGTCTTCGCGGAGGCATTGGACGGCGCCTGCGCCTACCTCGACCGGGACCTGCAACGCCCGCTCCTGGACGTCGTGTTCGGCGACGGCACCGAGCTGCTCGACCGGACGGCGTACACGCAGCCCGCGTTGTTCGCGGTGGAGGTGGCGCTGTTCCGGCTTCTCGAATCGTGGGGCGTCAGGCCGGACTTCGTCTCCGGTCATTCGATCGGTGAGATCGCGGCGGCGCATTGTGCGGGTGTGCTGTCGCTGGAGGACGCGTGCACGCTGGTGGCTGCGCGTGGCCGTTTGATGCAGGAGCTGCCGTCCGGTGGTGCGATGGTGGCGGTGCAGGCGACCGAGGACGAGGTCACCCCGTACCTGACCGACGCCGTGAGCATCGCCGCGGTCAACGGCCCGGCCTCTGTGGTCGTGGCCGGTGACGAGGACGTCGTGCTGGGCATTGCCGCTTCCTTCGAGGAGCAGGGTCGGAAGATCAAGCGTCTGACGGTCAGTCACGCGTTCCACTCGCCGCTCATGGACGGCATGCTGGAGGCGTTCCGCGAGGTTGCCGAGGGCCTGACCTACGAGGCTCCGCGTATCCCGGTCGTCTCGAACCTCACCGGTACCCTCGCAACCGCGGACGAGCTCACCAGCCCCGGCTTCTGGGTCCGTCACGTCCGTGAGGCGGTCCGTTTCCACGACGGCATCCGCACGCTGGAGGCCCAGAACGTCAGCACGTTCATCGAGCTGGGCCCGGACGGTGTGCTCTCGGCGATGGGCCAGGACTGCGTCACCGGCGAGGACCATGCGTTCGTTCCGGTGCTCCGCGCGGGCCGTCCGGAGCCGGAGGCCCTGACCACGGCCCTCGCGCACGCCCACACCCGGGGCATCGCGGTGGACTGGCAGGCGTATTACGCCGGCACCGGTGCCCGACGCGTCGACCTGCCCACCTACGCCTTCCAGCACCGGCGCTACTGGCCCCAGTTGCCCGTCTACCTGGCGGGTGACGTCGCCGCCATCGGACTGGAGGAGACGGGACACCCCCTGCTGGGTGCCTGCGCGGAGCTGCCCGACTCGGACGGGCTGCTGCTCACCGGGCGGCTGTCGCTGCACAGCCACCCGTGGCTCGCCGACCACGCGGTCGCCGGTTCGGTCCTGCTGCCCGGCACCGCCTTCCTGGAGCTGGCGCTGCACGCGGGCGACCAGGCCGGCTGTGACTACCTGGAGGAGCTGACGCTGGAGGCGCCGCTGCTCCTGCCGGAACACGGCGGGCTTCAGCTGCGGCTGGTGGTCGGTGCGGCCGACAGCGCGGGGCGCCGGCCGCTCACCCTGCACTCACGGACCGAGGACGCGCCCGCCGAGGAGCCGTGGACCCGGCACGCCGGCGGTGTGCTGGCCTCGGGCGGCCGGCCGGCGGCCTCCTTCGACCTGGCTGACTGGCCGCCCGCCGGTGCCACCGAGGTGGACGTCGAGGGCCGTTACGAGCAGCTCGGCGCCATCGGCTTCGCCTACGGGCCCGTCTTCCAGGGGCTGCGCAGGGTCTGGCGGCGGGACGGCGAGCTCTTCGCCGAGGTGAGTCTGGCGGGCGACGCCGAGGCGGAGGCGGGCCGGTTCGGCCTGCACCCCGCGCTGCTCGACTCCGCCCTGCACGCCATCGGACTCGACGGACTGGGCGCCTCCGACGGACGGGGCAGGCTGCCGTTCGCATGGACGGGAGTGTCGCTGCACGCCGGTGGCGCCGCCGCGGTGCGCGTCCGGCTCGTCGCGGCGGGCGCCGAGGCGGTCCGGCTGGAGATCGCCGACGTGACCGGCGCGCCCGTCGCCGCCGTCGAGGCACTCGGGCTCCGTCCGGTCTCGGACGATGCGCTCCGCCAGGCCCGCGGCACCTACCACGAGGCGCTGTTCCGGCACGAGTGGACCCCGCTGCCCGCCGCGCCGACGACCGCGGGCGACACCGCCGGACGGTGGGCGGTGCTCGGCACGGACGGCGAGGCGGCCGGACGAGTGCCGGGCGGACTCCGCGCCGACGCGTACCCGGACCTGGCCGCGCTGACGGCCGCCGTGGACGCCGGCGCCCAGGTCCCCGACGTGGTCCTGCTGCCCTGCTCGCCGATCGGCGACCCGACCGAGGACGGGGTGCGCCGGGCCGCGGTCGCGGCTCTCGACGCCGCCCAGGCGTGGCTCGCGGACGAGCGGTTCGCCGCGTCCCGGCTCGTCTTCGTCACGCGTGGGACGGTGGCCGCCGAGCCCGGCGAGACGGTGGACGACCCGGCGCACGCGGCGCTGTGGGGTCTGATCCGCTCCGCGCAGACCGAGAACCCGGACCGGTTCGTCCTGCTCGACACGGACGACGCCGACGGCTCGTGGCAGATCCTGCCGGCGGCGCTGGAGTGCGGCGAGCCGCAACTGGCGGTCCGCCGGGGCACCGTACGGGCGCTGCGGCTGGCCCGGGCCGCCGTCGGGGCCGAGCCGCAGACGCGGCCGTACGACCCCGCGGGCACCGTGCTGATCACCGGCGCCACCGGAGCCCTGGGACGGCTGATCGCCCGTCACCTGGTGGCCGAGGCGAGCGTACGGAGGCTGCTGCTGGTCGGCCGGCGCGGCGACGCGGCCGAGGGGGCGGCGGAGCTCACCGCAGAACTCGGCGCGCTCGGTGCGCAGGTCACCTGGGCCGCCTGCGACGTCGCGGACCGCGAGGCACTTGAGGCGGTGCTCGCCGCCGTGCCCGCCGAGCATCCGCTGACCGCCGTCGTGCACGCCGCCGGTGTGCTCGACGACGGCGTCATCGGGTCCCTGACCGGGCAGCGGTTGGAGGAGGTGCTGCGTCCGAAGGCGTATGCGGCGCTGCATCTGCACGAGTTGACCCGCGACCTCGACCTGTCCGCCTTCGTCCTGTTCTCGTCGTCCTCCGGCGTCTTCGGCGGCCCGGGTCAGGGCAACTACGCGGCGGCCAACGCCTTCCTCGACGCGCTCGCCCGGCACCGCGCGGACCAGGGACTGCCCGCCACCTCGCTGGCCTGGGGCCTGTGGGCGGTCGCGGACGGCATGGCCGGCGGCCTGGACGAGAGCGACGTCGCCCGGATGCGGCGCGCGGGCCTGCCGCCGCTGACCGTCGAGGACGGACTGGCGCTGTTCGACACCGCCCGGACGCTCGGCGAGCCGGCCCTGGTCCCGATGCGGGTGGACCCGGCCGCCCTGCGCGCCCAGGCGGCCACCGGCAGCCTGGCGCCGCTGCTGCGCGGCCTGGTCCGCACCCCCGTGCGCCGGGCGGCCGAGGCGGCCGCCGCCGGTGCCGAAGAGGCCCTGGCCGAGCGGCTTTCCGGGCGCCCCGCCGAAGAGCAGGACCGGACGCTGCTCGCCCTGGTCCGCGCCCAGGTGGCCGCCGTACTCGGCCACGCGGGCCCGGAGGCCGTCGAGGCGGGCCGGGCCTTCAAGGAGCTCGGCTTCGACTCGCTCACCGCGGTCGAGCTGCGCAACCGGCTGAACGCGGCGACCGGGCTGCGCCTGCCCGCCACGCTGATCTTCGACTACCCCGATCCGACCGTGCTCGCCCGCCATCTGCGCTCCGAGCTGACCGGTACCGCGAGCTCCGCCGTCGTCCCCGCGCCCGTTGCCGCGGCGGGACACGACGAGCCCGTCGCCATCGTTGCGATGAGCTGCCGCTATCCGGGCGGTGTGCGCACCCCCGAGGACCTGTGGGGGCTGCTCGCCGCGGGCGCGGACGGCGTCTCGGCGTTCCCCGGCGACCGCGGCTGGGACCTCGACGGCCTCTACCATCCGGACCCGGACCACCAGGGCACCTCGTACGCCCGGGAAGGCGGGTTCCTCCACGACGCCGCGGAGTTCGACCCGGCGTTCTTCGGGATCAACCCGCGCGAGGCCCTCGCCATGGACCCGCAGCAGCGGCTGCTGCTGGAGACCTCCTGGGAGGCCTTCGAGCGGGCCGGGATCGATCCGCTGTCCCTGCGCGGCAGCAGGACCGGGGTGTTCGCCGGCGTGATGTACCACGATTACGGAGCCCGGCTGCACGCCGTCCCCGACGAGGTGGAGGGCTATCTGGGCACCGGCAGCTCCAGCAGCGTGGTGTCGGGCCGCGTGGCCTACACCTTCGGCCTGGAAGGGCCGGCGGTCACCGTCGACACGGCCTGTTCCTCGTCCCTGGTGGCCCTGCACCTGGCCGCGCAGGCGCTGCGCAACGGCGAGTGCTCGCTGGCCCTGGCCGGCGGTGTCACCGTGATGTTCACACCGGGCACGTTCATCGAGTTCAGCCGGCAGCGGGGGCTCGCCGCCGACGGCCGCTGCAAGTCCTTCGCTGCCGCCGCCGACGGCACGGGCTGGGGCGAGGGCGCCGGCATGCTGCTCCTGGAGCGGCTCTCCGACGCCCGCCGCAACGGCCACCGGGTGCTGGCGCTCGTCGCCGGCAGCGCCGTCAACCAGGACGGTGCGAGCAACGGCCTGACCGCCCCCAACGGCCCCTCGCAGCAGCGGGTCATCCGCCAGGCCCTCGCCAACGCGCGCGTCTCCTCCTCGCAGGTCGACGTGGTCGAGGCACACGGCACCGGAACGACGCTCGGCGACCCGATCGAGGCGCAGGCGGTCATCGCGACCTACGGCCAGGGACGGCCCGCGGACCGCCCGCTGTGGCTGGGGTCGATCAAGTCGAACATCGGCCACACCCAGGCCGCCGCAGGCGTCGCGGGCATCATCAAGATGGTGCTGGCGATGCGGCACGGCATGCTGCCGCCGACCCTGAACGTGGACGAGCCGACCCCGCACGTCGACTGGGCGGCGGGCTCGGTGGAACTGCTCACCGAGGGCCGCGCCTGGCCGGCCGGGTCCGGACCGCGCCGGGCGGGCGTGTCGTCCTTCGGGATCAGCGGCACCAACGCCCACGTCATCCTCGAGCAGGCTCCCGCCACCACGGAGCCGACGGGCACCGCGCCGGACACCGGGTTGCCGGTCGTCCCGCTGCTGCTGTCCGCACGGGGCACGGACGCCCTGCAGGCCCAAGCGCACCGGCTGCGCTCCCACCTGCTCGCCCACCCCGACGGCAGCCTCACCGACCTCGGCTTCTCCCTGGCCACGACCCGTGCCGCCCTCGACGACCGGGCGGCCCTGCTCGCCGCCGACCGCGACCAGGCGCTGCGCGGCCTGGAGGCGCTGGCGCGCGGCGAGGCGCAGGGTACGGCGCTGCGCGGCACGGCCACGGACGGCACGACCGCCTTCCTCTTCACCGGCCAGGGCAGCCAGCGTCCCGGCATGGGCCGCGAACTGTACGCCGCGTACCCGGAGTTCGCGCAGGCCCTGGACGCGGTCTGCGCCGAGTTCGACCGCCATCTGGACGAACCGCTCAAGGACGTGCTCTTCGCGTCCGACGGCGAGCTGCTGGACCGTACCGACTACACCCAGCCCGCCCTGTTCGCCCTCGAGGTCGCGCTGTTCCGGCTGGTCGAGGCATGGGGTGTACGCCCCGACGTCCTGTGCGGTCATTCCGTCGGCGAACTGGCCGCCGCGCACTGTGCCGGCGTGCTGTCGCTCGCGGACGCCTGCACCCTGGTGGCCGCCCGCGGCCGGCTGATGCGGGACCTTCCGGAGCGCGGCGCGATGGTGGCGATCCAGGCCGCGCAGGAGGAGATCACCCTTCCCGACGGTGTCGCCGTCGCGGCGGTCAACGGACCGCAGTCCGTGGTGGTCTCCGGCGACGAGGACGCCGTACTGGACATCGCGGCCGCCTTCGCGGTGCGGGGACGCAAGACGCGCCGGCTGACCGTCAGCCACGCCTTCCACTCCCCGCACATGGACGGCATGCTGGCCGACTTCAGGAAGGTCGCCGAGGGCCTCACCTGCCACGCGCCGCGCATCCCGGTCGTCTCCTGCCTCACCGGTGCCCCCCTGACCGAGACGGACGTGACGCTGCCCGACTTCTGGGTGCGGCACGTGCGTGACACCGTCCGCTTCGCCGACGGCGTACGCGCGCTCAAGGAGCAGGGCGTCACCACCTACGTGGAGCTCGGACCCGACGCGGTGCTCTCCGCGCTGGCACAGGAGAGCGTCACCGACGGCGCGTTCCTGCCCCTGCTGCGCGGCGGCCGGGCGGAAGCCGAGTCGGTGGCGACGGCGCTCGCCGGGCTGCACGTGCGCGGCACTGCGGTGGACTGGACGGCGTTCTTCGCGGCCACCGGCGCGCGCGGCGTCGAGCTGCCGACCTACCCCTTCCAGCGGCAGCGCTACTGGCTCGACGTCGGTTTCTCCGCCGAGGACGTGATGGCAGCCGGCCTCGACGCGGCGGACCACCCCCTGCTGGGCGCGACGGTCGAACTGCCCGAGTCCGGCGGCCTCGTCCTCACCGGCAGACTGTCCCTGCAGACCCAGCAGTGGCTCGCCGACCACACCGTCATGGACGCCGTGCTGCTGCCCGGCACCGCCTTCGTCGAACTCGCGCTGCGCGCCGCCGCACAGAGCGGCTGCGACACCGTCGAGGAACTCACCCTCGAAACACCCCTGGTCCTGCCCGACCACGGCGGACTCCACCTGCGTCTGACCGTCGGACCGGCGGACGACTCGGGCCGGCGCACCCTCGCCGTGCACTCCCGCCCCGAGGACGCGGCCGACGCACAGCCGTGGCTGCGGCACGCGGCCGGCCTGCTGGCCACCGCGCCCGCGCCGGAACCGTTCGACCTGGCCGTGTGGCCGCCCGAGGGCGCCGTGGAGGTCCGCACCGACGGCCTGTACGAGGCCGCCGCCGCGTCCGGACTCGGGTACGGCCCCGTCTTCCAGGGCCTGCGATCCGTATGGCGGCGCGGCGACGACCTGTTCGCCGAGATCGGGCTGCCCGACGGCCCCGGGACCGACGCGACCGCCTTCGGGCTGCACCCGGCACTGCTCGACTCCGCCCTGCACGGCATCGGGCTGGGCGGACTCCTCCCGGAGCAGGACGGCACCGCGGGCGGCCCCCGCCTGCCGTTCGCCTGGACCGGTGTCCGGCTGCACGCCGCCGGCGCCGACTCGCTGCGGGTGCGCCTCGCCCCGGGCGCCTCCGGCGGTGTCGCGCTGCAGGTCGCCGACGCGACCGGACTCCCGGTCGCCTCCGTCGACGAGCTGATCCTGCGACCCGTGAACGCCGGGCAGCTCGCCGCGTCCCGCAGCGCCGGCCACGACTCGCTGTTCCGGGTCGAGTGGACCCCGGTACCGGTGCCCGCCGAGGGCATTCCGGCCGGCGAACGCTGGGTCGTGCTGGGCCGCCCCGAGGACGCGGACACCCTCTGCGGCGAACGACTCGTCCACCACCCCGATCTGCCCGCGCTCGCCGCCGCCGACGACGTACCCGACGTGGTGCTCGTCCCGCTGCCCGCCGGGAAGGAGACCGGGAACGAGAGCGGGGGCGAGACCAGCGGCACCGCCGAGGCCGCCAGGGCCGCCACCCGTGAGGTCCTGCGGACGGTGCAGACCTGGCTGGCCGACGCCCGCCTCGGCCGGGCACACCTGGTGTTCGTCACCACCGGTGCGACCGGAACCCGGCCCACGGAGGACGTGACCGACCTCGTCCACGCACCGGTGTGGGGTCTGGTCCGCGCCGCGCAGTCGGAGAACCCCGGCCGGTTCACACTGCTCGACACCGACGGCACCGACGCCTCGCGCCGGGTGCTGGCCGCCGCCCTGGCCTCGGGCGAACCCCAACTCGCCCTGCGCTCCGGCACCGCACACGCCTGCCGCTTGGCCCGCGCCGCGGCGACCGCGGAGACCACCGCCGCCGAACTCGACCCGTCCGGCACCGTCCTCATCACCGGGGCCGGCACCCTCGGCCGGCTGGTCGCCCGCCACCTGGTGACCGAACGCGGCGTACGACACCTGCTGCTGGCCAGCCGTCGCGGCGAGGCCACCGAAGGCGCCGCGGAACTCACCTCCGAACTGGCGGCGTCGGGCGCCCGCGTCACCTGGGCCGCGTGCGACGCCGCGGACCGGGAGGCGCTGGCCGGGCTGCTCGCGGCGATACCGGGCGAACACCCGCTGACCGCGGTGGTCCACACCGCCGGTGTCCTCGACGACGGGGTCCTCGACTCCCTCACCGAGGACCGCATCGACCGGGTACTGCGTCCCAAGACCGACGCGGCATGGAACCTGCACGAACTCACCCGCGACCTGGACCTGACCGCGTTCGTCCTCTTCTCCTCCGTCGCCGGCCTGTTCGGCGCCGCCGGGCAGGGCAACTACGCGGCGGCGAACACCTTCCTCGACGCGCTCGCCCAGCACCGCGCGGCCCAGGGCCTGCCGGCCACCTCGCTCGCCTGGGGCGTGTGGGCCACCGACGACGGCATGGCGGGCGCCCTGACGGAGGCCGACCTGACCAGGATGGCTCGCGCCGGCGTCGCGCCACTGGCCGTGGCCGAGGGCCTCGCCCTGTTCGACGCGGCCGGCACGCTCCCGGACCCGGTGCTCGTGCCGATGCGCACCGACGCCGCCGGACTGCGCGCCCAGGCCGCCGCCGGTACCCTGTCCCCGCTGCTGCGCGGACTCGTCCGCACCCCGGCGGCGCGCGCCGCCGCCGGCCCGGGCACGGTCGGCGCACCCACGGCGGCCTCCCTGGAGCAGCGCCTGGCCGGACTGACGGGCGCCGAACGCGAACGCCTGCTGCTCGACGTGGTACGCACCCAGGTCGCCGCCGTGCTCGGCCACGCCGGGCCGGACGCGGTCGACCCCGGCCGCGGCTTCCTCGACCTGGGCTTCGACTCGCTCACCGCCGTCGACCTGCGCAACCGGCTCGGCGCCGCCGCCGGCATCCGCCTGCCCGTCACGCTGATCTTCGACTATCCGACCCCCACGGCGCTCGCCGGTCACCTCAGCGCAGAGCTGGGCGACGGCGCCGCCCCGGCCGCCCACGGCGTGCACGCCGAACTCGACAGGCTCGAGGCGATCCTCTCCGCGGTCGGCCCCGACGACGTCGAACGACCCGGCATCGACGCCCGCCTGCGAGAGCTCCTGTCCAAGTGGAACGACACGCACAGTGCAACCGACGGCACCCGAAGCGGCGACATCGACTCCGCCACCGCGGACGAGATCTTCGACCTGCTCGACGACGAGCTCGGCCTTTCCTGACCCACGCGCACCGAGCCCGCGCTTTCCGGCTCGCACACATCCCACCACTCTCACCACGGGGACGGCGTACATGGTGAACGAGGAGAAGTACCTCGATTACCTCAAGCGGGCGACGACCGATCTGCGCGAGGCCCGACGACGGCTGCGCGAGGTGGAGGAGCGGGACACCGAGCCGATCGCCATCGTGGCGATGAGCTGCCGATACCCCGGAGGGGTGCACACCCCCGAGGACCTGTGGGAGCTCGTCGCCCACGGCGGCGACGCGGTCTCCGCCTACCCCGCCGACCGCGGCTGGGACACCGACGTCCTCTTCGACCCGGACCCGGACACCGACGGCCGGCCCAGGGAGTACGTCCGCGAGGGCGGCTTCCTGCACGACGCGGCCGAGTTCGACCCGGCGTTCTTCGGCATCTCGCCGCGCGAGGCGCTGGCGATGGACCCGCAGCAGCGGCTGCTGCTGGAGACCTCTTGGGAGGCGTTCGAACGGGCCGGTATCGACCCGACGACACTGCGCGGCAGCCGCACCGGCGTGTTCGCCGGCGTGATGTACCACGACTACGGAGCCCGCCTGTTCGCCGTGCCGGAGGAGGTCGAGGGCTTCCTGGGCAACGGCAGCTCCGGCAGCATCGCCTCGGGCCGGGTGGCCTACACCTTCGGCCTCGAGGGCCCCGCCGTCACCATCGACACGGCCTGCTCCTCCTCGCTCGTCGCCGTCCACCTGGCCGCGCAGGCGCTGCGCTCCGGCGAGTGCACGCTCGCCCTGGCCGGCGGTGTCACCGTCATGTCGACGCCCGGCACCTTCACCGAGTTCAGCCGTCAGCGCGGCCTCGCCCTCGACGGCCGCTGCAAGTCCTTCGCGGACGCCGCCGACGGCACCGGCTGGGGCGAGGGCGCCGGCATGCTGCTCCTGGAGCGCCTGTCCGACGCCGAGCGCAACGGCCACCGGGTGCTCGCCCTCGTCCGCGGCAGCGCGGTCAACCAGGACGGCGCGAGCAGCGGCCTGACCGCACCCAACGGCCCCTCGCAGCAGCGCGTCATCCGCCAGGCCCTGGCCGCCGCCCGGCTGTCGCCCACCCACGTCGACGCCGTGGAGGCGCACGGCACCGGCACGACGCTCGGCGACCCGATCGAGGCGCAGGCGCTGCTCGCCACCTACGGGCAGGGCCGGGAGGACGGCCGCCCGCTGTGGCTGGGCTCCGTCAAGTCCAACATCGGCCACACCCAGGCCGCCGCGGGTGTCGCCGGGATCATCAAGATGGTCATGGCGATGCGGCACGGCGTGCTGCCCCGGACCCTCCACGTCGACGAGCCGACCCGCAACGTCGACTGGTCGGCGGGCGCGGTCTCCCTGCTCACCGAGCCGCGCACCTGGCCGGAGACCGGCCGTCCGCGCAGGGCCGCGGTCTCCTCGTTCGGCATCAGCGGCACCAACGCCCACACGGTGCTCGAACAGGCTCCCGAGGACCGGCCCGACGACAGCGCCGTACAGGACCGGCCGGACGGCGGTTCCGTACCGCACCTGTGGCCGCTGTCGGCCAGGACGCCCGAGGCACTGCGCGCCCAGGCCGAACGGCTCCGCGCCCACCTGACCGCGCACCACGGCACGACCGTCGCCGACATCGGCCGCACCCTCGCGACCGGCCGCGCGGCCTTCGACCACCGCGCGGTCGTCGTCGGCCGCGACCTCGACACACTCCTCGCCGGACTCGACGCACTGGTGGCCGGCCGACCCCGCCCGAACGTGGCCCACGGCCGGGCCAGGGCAGGGAAGACGGCGTTCCTGTTCACCGGGCAGGGCAGTCAGCGGCTGGGCATGGGCCGGGAGTTGTACGACGCCCACCCCGTGTTCGCCCGGGCGCTGGACGAGGTCTTCGCACGGTTCGAACTGCCGCTGCGCGAGGCGGTGTTCGGCGACGAGTCCGGAGTTCTGGACCAGACGGCGTACACACAGCCCGCCCTGTTCGCGGTGGAGGTGGCACTGTTCCGGCTCCTCGAATCGTGGGGCATCAGGCCGGACTTCGTCTCCGGTCACTCCATCGGCGAGATCGCGGCCGCCCACTGCGCGGGTGTGCTGTCGCTGGAGGACGCGTGCACGCTGGTGGCTGCGCGTGGCCGGCTGATGCAGGAGCTGCCGTCCGGTGGTGCGATGGTGGCCGTCCAGGCCGCCGAGGACGAGGTCGCGCCGTACCTGTCGGGCGTGGTGAGCATCGCGGCCGTCAACGGTCCCACCTCCGTGGTGGTCGCCGGTGACGAGGACGCCGTACTGGAGATCGCCGCCCGCTTCGAGGAGCAGGGCCGCAAGACGAGGCGCCTGACGGTCAGCCACGCGTTCCACTCCCCGCACATGGACGGGATGCTGGAGGCGTTCCGCGCGGTTGCCGAGGGCTTGTCGTACGAGGCTCCGCGTATCCCGGTCGTCTCGACCCTCACCGGTGCGCTCGCGACCGCCGAGGATCTCACCAGCCCCGGCTTCTGGGTCCGTCATGTCCGTGAGGCGGTCCGTTTCCACGACGGAGTCCGGGCGCTGGAGGTCCAGAACGTCACCACGTTCATCGAGCTCGGCCCGGACGGTGTGCTCTCGGCGATGGCGCAGGACTGCGTCACCGGGGACGGCCACGCCTTCGTCCCCGTGCTGCGCCAGGGACGGGCGGAGGCGGAGAGTGCGGCCGCCGCTCTGGCCCAGGCCCACGTGCGAGGTGTGCCGATCGCGTGGAGCGAGGTGTACGCCGGGGCCGGCGGGCACCCGGTCGAGCTGCCGACCTACGCCTTCCAGCGCGAGAGGTACTGGCTGGACAGCGGCTACCCGCTCGGGGACGTGACCTCGGCCGGGCTCGGCGCGGCCGACCACCCGCTGCTGGGGGCGGCCGTCGCCCTCGCCGACACCGACGGCTTCCTCTACACCGGCCGGCTGGCGCTCGACACCCACCCGTGGCTCGCCGACCACACGGTCATGGGCTCGGTGCTGCTGCCCGGATCGGCCTTCGTGGAACTGGCGTTCCGCGCCGGTGACCAGGTCGGCTGCGACCACCTGGAGGAGATCACCCTCGAGGCGCCGCTGGTCCTGCCCGCGACGGCAGGGGTCCAGATCCAGCTGTGGGTCGGCCCGCCGGACGGGTCGGGCCGGCGCTCGCTGTCCGTGTACGCGCGGTCCGAGGAGGCGCCCGCCGACGCGCCGTGGACCCGGCATGCCGCGGGTGTGCTGACCACGGGGACCGTGCCGACCGGGGCCGCCGACCTGACGGTCTGGCCCCCCGAGGGCGCGGTCGCGCTGCCCCTCGACGGTCTGTACGACGGGCTGAGCGACGCCGGCCTGGTGTACGGGCCCGACTTCCAGGGCGTCCGGGCCGCCTGGCGGCGCGGCGAGGAGATCTTCGCCGAGGTCGAACTGGGTGACGGCCAGCGGCCGCAGGCCGGCTCCTACGGGCTGCACCCGGCCCTGCTGGACTCGGCGCTGCACGCCCTCGGGCTCGGTGGAGTGGTGGCCGACGACGGCCGGGGACGGCTGCCGTTCGCCTGGAGCGGAGTGTCGCTGCAGGCCGTCGGCGCGTCGGCCGCGCGCGTGCGGCTGGCGGGCACCGGGCGGCCGGACGTGGTGTCCGTGACCGTCGCCGACGCCGCCGGCCGGCCGGTGGCCCGCGTCGACGAGCTGACGCTGCGCACGGTGTCGCCGGAGCAGGTCCGCACCGGTCACCACGAGTCGCTCTTCCGGATCGAGTGGGCGGCCGTCCCGGTGCCCCCGGTGATCCCCGCCGGCCGGTGGGCCGTACTGGGTGACGGAGAGGCCGTACCGGTCGCCGAGGCGGACCGGTACGCGGACCTGGACGGCCTGCGAGCCGCCCTCGACGCGGGTTCGGCCACCGTGCCGGACACCGTCCTGGCCACGTTCACGTCCCCGGGCGCGGACACCGGCGCCGAGGCGGTGACCGAGGCGACCGGGCGCGCCCTGGGCCTGCTGCGGTCCTGGCTGGCCGACGAGCGGTTCGCCGACGCCCGGCTGGTCTTCGTCACCCGTGGCGCGGTGGCCGCAGGCAGCGGCGAGACGGCCGGCGACCTGACGCACGCGGCCCTGTGGGGGCTGGTGCGTTCGGCGCAGTCGGAGCACCCGGAGCGCTTCGTCCTCGTCGACCTGGACGGTTCCTCCACCGCGCTTCCGGCCGCCCTGGCCTGCGGCGAGCCGGAGATCGCCGTGCGCGCGGGAGCGCTGCGTGCACCGCGGCTGGCCCGCGCGGCCGTCACCGACCCGAGCACGCGGCCCTACGACCCCGACGGCACCGTCCTCGTCACCGGCGCCACCGGCACGCTGGGCGGCCTCGTCGCCCGCCACCTGGTGGCCGAGCACGGGGTACGCCACCTGCTGCTCGTCAGCCGCCGCGGCGGCGCCGGCGCGACCGGGCTGACCGCCGCACTGGAGCAGGCGGGCGCCCAGGTCACCTGGGCCGCCTGCGACGTCGCCGACCGCGCCGCACTGGCGGCCGTACTCGCCGGCGTTCCCCAGGCACGTCCGCTGACCGCCGTCCTGCACACCGCCGGGGTGCTGGACGACGGTGTCGTCGGCTCGCTGACCACCGAGCGGCTCGGGCGCGTGTTGCGCCCCAAGGTGCACGCGGCACTCCACCTGCACGAGCTGACACAGGAGATGGACCTGTCGTCGTTCGTGCTGTTCTCCTCGGCCGCGGGCGTCTTCGGCAGCCCCGGCCAGGCCAACTACGCCGCCGCCAACACCTTCCTGGACGCCCTCGCCCACCACCGGCGCGCCCTGGGCCTGCCCGCGGTGTCGCTCGCCTGGGGGCTGTGGGACGCCGACGGCGGCATGGCGGGCGGCCTGGACGCCTCGGACGTCGAGCGGATGAACCGCGGCGGGGTGCGCGGCCTGCCCGCGGCCGAGGGCCTGCGACTCCTGGACGCGGCCGCCTCGTCCTCCGAAGCCCTGCTGGTTCCCGCCCGGCTCGACCTGACCGCGCTGCACGCCGACGCGGCCACCGGCACTGTGCCGCCGTTGCTGCGCGGCCTGGTCCGGGTCCCCGCCCGCCGGACCGCCGAGACCCACGGCACCGGCACCGGTGCCTCCTCGCTCGCGCAGGACCTGGCCGGCCTCGGCGAGGCCGAGCAGGAACGCCTTCTGCTGGACCTGGTGCGCACGCATGTCTCGGCGACCCTCGGCCACCACAGCCCGCGCGCGGTCGATCCCGACGCGGCCTTCAAGGAACTCGGCTTCGACTCGCTGACCGCAGTGGAACTGCGCAACCGCCTGAGCGGGGCCACCGGACTGCGGCTCGCCGCCACCCTGGTCTTCGACCACCCCACCTCCGCCGTCCTCGCCCGGCACCTGCACACCGAGATCGTCGGCACGCGTACGGCCGAGACGGCCGCCGCGGTGGTCGCCGACGACCACGAGCCCATCGCGATCGTCGCGATGAGCTGCCGTTACCCGGGCGGGGTCCGTACCCCCGAGGACCTGTGGCAGGCGGTCGCCGCCGGCCTCGACGGGATCACCCCCTTCCCGGCCGACCGGGGCTGGGACGTCGAGGGCCTCTACCACCCCGACCCCGACCACCCCGGCACCAGTTACACCCGCGAGGGCGGATTCCTGCACGACGCGGGCGACTTCGACCCCGCGCTCTTCGGCATCAGCCCGCGCGAGGCTCTCGCCACCGACCCGCAGCAGCGGCTGCTGCTGGAGACCGCCTGGGAGGCGTTCGAACGCGCGGGCATCGACCCGGCGTCCCTGCGCGGCAGCCGGACCGGCGTGTTCGCCGGCGTGATGTACCACGACTACGCCTCGCTGCTGGAGCAGGCTCCCGGGGTCGCCGAAGGCTCGCTCGGCTCGGGCGCCACCGGCAGCATCGCCTCCGGCCGGGTGTCCTACACCTTCGGCCTGGAGGGCCCCGCGGTCACCGTCGACACGGCCTGCTCGTCGTCGCTGGTCGCCCTGCACCTGGCCGTCCAGGCGCTGCGCACCGGCGAGTGCACGCTCGCCCTGGCCGGCGGTGTCACCGTCATGGCGACGCCCGGCACCTTCGTCGGCTTCAGCCGGCAGCGCGGCCTCGCCGCGGACGGCCGCTGCAAGGCGTTCGCTGCGGGCGCGGACGGCACCGGCTGGTCCGAGGGCGTCGGCCTGCTACTGGTGGAGCGACTGTCGGACGCCCGTAAGAACGGCCATCCCGTGCTGGCGGTGGTCCGCGGTACGGCGATCAACCAGGACGGTGCGAGCAACGGACTGACCGCGCCGAACGGTCCTTCGCAGCAGCGGGTGATCCGGCAGGCGCTGGCCAACGCCCGGCTGTCGGCCGCGGACGTCGACGCGGTCGAGGCTCACGGCACCGGTACCACCCTGGGCGACCCGATCGAGGCGCAGGCGCTGCTCGCCACCTACGGGCAGGAGCATGCCGAGGACCGGCCGCTGTGGCTGGGTTCCGTCAAGTCCAACTTCGGTCACACGCAGGCCGCCGCGGGTGTCGCCGGGATCATCAAGATGGTCATGGCGATGCGGCACGGCGTCCTGCCGCGGACCCTGCACGTCGACGAACCCTCGCCGCACGTGGACTGGCGGGCGGGCGCGGTGGAACTGCTGACCGAGGCCCGCCCGTGGCCCGAGACCGGCCGGCCCCGCCGGGCCGCGGTCTCGTCCTTCGGCATCAGCGGCACCAACGCCCACACCATCATCGAGCAGGCCCCGGCGGCCGTCGCGCGCGCACACCCCCAGCCGGAGCCCGTCCGGGCACCGGACCTGATCTGGCCGCTGTCGGGCGGGACCGAGGACGCCCTGCGCGCCCAGGCCGATCGGCTGCGCGGCCACCTGGCCGCCCATCCCGGTCTGCGGCCGGCCGACGTCGGATACACGCTGGCCGCCGGGCGCGCCGCGTTGGCACACCGTGCCGCCGTCGTCGGCAACGACCGGGACACTCTGCTCGCGGGCCTGACCGCGCTGGCCGACGGCACACCGGCGGCGGGCCTGCTGCGCGGCCGTGCCGCCTCGGGCGGCCGTACCGCGTTCCTGTTCACCGGCCAGGGAAGCCAGCGGCCGGGGATGGGCCGGGAGCTCTACGACGCCCACCCCACGTTCGCGGACGCCCTGGACGCGGTCTGCGCGGAGCTGGACCGGCACCTGGAACACCCGCTGAAGGACGTCCTGTTCGGCACCGAACGCGCACCCCTGGACCGAACGGCGTACAGCCAGGCCGGACTGTTCGCGCTGGAGGTGGCACTGTTCCGCCAGCTCCAGGAGTGGGGGCTCACCCCCGACTTCCTCGCCGGGCATTCCATCGGCGAGCTGGCGGCCGCCCACTGCGCGGGTGTGCTGTCGCTCGAGGACGCCTGCACTCTTGTCGCCGCCCGTGGCCGGCTGATGCAGGAACTGCCCACCGGTGGCGCGATGGTGGCCGTCCAGGCCGCCGAGGACGAGATCACCCCGTACCTGACCGACGCCGTGAGCATCGCCGCCGTCAACGGCCCCGCGTCCGTGGTCGTCTCCGGCGACGAGGACGCCGTACTGGAGATCGCCGCCCGCTTCGAGGAGCAAGGCCGCAAGACCAAGCGGCTGACGGTCAGCCACGCCTTCCACTCCCCGCACATGGAGGGCATGCTGGACGCCTTCCGCGAGGTCGCCGAAGGCCTGACGTTCCATGCCCCGCGCATCCCCGTCGTGTCCACCCTCACCGGTGCGCTCGTCACCGCGGAGGAGATCCGCACGCCGGGCCACTGGGTGCGGCACGTCCGCGAGACGGTCCGCTTCTGCGCCGCCGTCCGGGCCCTGGAGGACGAGGGCGTCACCACCTTCGTCGAACTCGGGCCCGACGGCGTGCTGTCCGCGCTGGCACAGGAGTGCGTCACCGGCGAGGGCACCGCCTGCGCCCCCACCCTGCGCGGCGACCGGCCGGAGACCGGCACCCTGACGGCCGCACTCGCCTTCGCCCAGACGCACGGCGCACAGCCGGACTGGGAGGCGGTGTTCGCGGGCACCGGAGCCGACCGCGTCGATCTGCCCACCTACGCCTTCCAGCACCGCAGGTACTGGCCGTCGCCGGCCGGCCGTGCCGGGGGCGACCCGGCCGCGCTCGGACTGGCGGCGGCCGGCCACCCGCTGCTCGGCGCGACGGTGGAACTCGCCGCCGACGACGGGACGGTGTTCACCGGCCGGCTGTCGCCGCGCACCCACCCGTGGCTCGCCGACCATGTCGTGTCGGGCTCGGTGCTGCTGCCGGGCACGGCGTTCGTCGAACTCGTCACCCACGCCGGCGGCCAGGTCGGCTGCGACCGGCTGGAGGAACTCGTCCTCGAAGCACCGCTGATCCTGCCGGAGCACGGCGCGGTGCACGTGCAGCTCGTGCTGGGCGCCCCGGACGACACCGGCCGGCGGCGGGTCACCGTGCACTCCCGCCCGGAGAGCGCGGCCGCCGAGGAGCCGTGGACCCGGCACGCCGACGGCACCCTGGCCACCGGCGCCGACGCGGCCTCCTTCGACCTGGCGGCATGGCCCCCGCCGCACGCCACCCCCGTCGCGCTGGAGGGACGGTACGCGGACCTGGCCGCCGCCGGGCTGCACTACGGCCCGGCGTTCCAGGGGCTGCGGGCCGCCTGGGTGCGGGGTGAAGACGTCTTCGCCGAGGTCGAACTGGAGCAGGACGAACGGCCACAGGCGGGCGACTACGGAGTCCACCCGGCGCTGCTGGACGCGGTGCTGCACGCCGTCGGACTGGGCGGTTCCCTCGCCGCCGACGACGCGGACGGCACGGCACGGCTGCCGTTCTCCTGGAGCGGTGTGACCCTGCACGCGGGGGGTGCCTCCACGCTGCGGGTGCGGCTGACGAAGGCCGGCCCGGACGCCGTCGCCCTCAACGTGGCCGACGGCACCGGACGGCCGGTCGCGTCCGTCGGCTCCCTGGTGCTCCGGACGCTCCCGGCCGAGGGCATCCGCGCCGGTCACCGCCGGTCGCTGTTCCGCCTGGACTGGACACCCGTCGCCGTGCCGGCGGCCTCGTCCACCGGGGATCGGGCCGTCGTCGGTGCCGACGACGACCTGCGGAGCCTCGGCATCCACGCCTCCGTACACGCCGATCTCGCGTCCCTGGCGGCCGACATCGCCTCCGGCGCACCCGCGCCGGAGACCGTGATCCTCCCCCTGACCCCTCCCGCCCCCGCCGGTACCGACCGCGCCGAAACCGTGCGCGGCGCTGCCGTGGAGGCCCTCGCCGCCGTCCACCTCTGGCTGGCGGACGAGCGGTTCGCCGCGTCCCGCCTCGCCTTCGTCACCCGGGGCGCGGTGGCCGCCGGGCCCGGCGAGGACGTCACCGACCTGACGCACGCCGCCGTATGGGGCCTGGTGCGATCGGCCCAGACGGAGCACCCCGGCCGTTTCCTGCTGATCGACTCCGACGACCTCGCCCACCCCGCACTGCCCGCCGCCCTCACCACGGACGAACCGCAACTGGTCCTGCGCAAGGGCCGGTTGCTGGCCCCCCGGCTGGCCCGCGCCACCGCGACGGCCGACACCTCCCGCCTCGACCCGGACGGCACCGTCCTGCTCACCGGGGCCACCGGCACCCTGGGCCGCCTGGTGGCCCGGCACCTGGTGGCCGAGCACGGCGTACGGCACCTGCTGCTGACCAGCCGCCGCGGCACCGACGCCGAGGGGGCGACAGAACTCCTGGCCGACCTGCGCGACTCGGGCGCAGCCACCGTCCGGCTCGTCGCCTGCGACGCCGCCGACCGGGACGCGCTGGCCGCCCTGCTGGACACCGTCCCCGCGGCACATCCGCTCACCGCGGTGATCCACTCCGCGGGAGTACTCGACGACGGGACCGTAGGATCGCTGACCCCGGAACGCGTCGAACGGCTCCTGCGCCCCAAGGCCGACGCCGCCCTCAACCTGCACGAACTCACCCGCGACCACGACCTGTCGGCGTTCGTCCTGTTCTCCTCGGCCGCCGGCCTGTTCGGCAGCCCGGGGCAGGCGAACTACGCCGCCGCCAACACGTTCCTCGACGCCCTCGCCCACCACCGCCGCGCCCAGGGCCTCCCGGCCGTCTCCCTGGCCTGGGGGCTGTGGGCCGAACCCGGCGCGATGACCGGCGAGTTGGACCGGGCCGACCTGGACCGGATGAGCCGCGGCGGTGTCACCGCCCTCACCACCGAGGAGGGACTCGACCTCCTCGACGCCGCACTCGCACCGGGCGAGCAGCCGCTGCTCGTTCCGATACGGCTGGACACCGCCGCACTGGGCGCACGCGCGGACGCGGACGACGTACCGCCGCTGCTGCGCGGCCTGGTCCCGGCCCGCCCGCGTCGCAGCACGGAGAGCACCGGACGGCCCGGCGGAGGCTCGCTCGCCCAGCGGCTCACCGGACTGCCCGAAGAGGAACGGCACAGCGTGCTGCTGGACCTCGTCCGAGCCCAGGTCGCCGCCGTGCTGGCCTACGACGCCGCACACCTGATCGAGACGGACCGCTCCTTCCGCGAGCTGGGCTTCGACTCGCTGACGGCGGTCGAACTGCGCAACCGGATCGGCACCGCCACCGGACTGCGGCTGCCCGCCACCCTGGTGTTCGACCACCCGACGCCCGTGGTCCTCGCCGAGTTCCTGCACGGCGAGCTCCTCGGCACCGACCCCCGCGCGACGGCCACGCCGGACACCGCGACGACCGCGTCCGGCGACGGCGACCCCATCGCCATCGTCGGACTCGCCTGCCGGTACCCGGGCGGAGTGCGCACCCCCGAGGACCTGTGGCGCCTGGTGACGGAGGGCCACGACGCCATCGCGGAGTTCCCCGACGACCGCGGCTGGGACCTCGACGCGCTCTACCACACCGATCCCGACCGCACCGGCACCAGCTACACCCTCCGCGGCGGCTTCGTCGACGACGCCGCGCACTTCGACGCCGCGTTCTTCGGGATCAGCCCGCGCGAAGCCGTGGCGATGGACCCGCAGCAGCGGCTGCTCCTGGAGACCTCCTGGGAGGCCTTCGAGCGGGCCGGGATCGACCCGGCCTCGCTGCGCGGCAGCCGGACCGGCGTGTTCGCCGGTGTGATGTACCACGACTACGCGTCCCGGCTGTCGGCCCTGCCCGAGGGAGTCGAGGGCTTCCTGGGCACGGGCAACGCCGCCAGCGTGGTCTCCGGACGGCTCGCCTACACCTTCGGCCTGGAGGGTCCGGCCGTCACGGTCGACACGGCCTGCTCCTCGTCGCTGGTCGCCCTGCACCTGGCGGTCCAGGCGCTGCGCAACGGTGAATGCTCGCTCGCACTGGCGGGCGGTGTCACGGTGATGGCGACACCGGCGCCCTTCGTGGAGTTCAGCCGGCAGCGCGGGCTCGCCGCGGACGGCCGCTGCAAGGCGTTCGGCGCGGACGCGGACGGCACCGGCTGGTCCGAAGGCGCGGGTGTGCTGCTGGTGGAGCGGCTGTCGGACGCCCGCCGTAACGGTCACCCGGTGCTGGCGGTGGTCCGTGGCTCGGCGGTGAACCAGGACGGTGCGAGCAATGGTCTGACGGCGCCGAACGGTCCGTCGCAGCAGCGGGTGATCCGGCAGGCGCTGGCGAGTGCCGGGCTGTCCGCCGCCGATGTGGACGCGGTGGAGGCGCACGGTACGGGTACGACGCTGGGTGACCCGATCGAGGCGCAGGCGCTGCTCGCCACCTACGGGCAGGAGCGTGCCGAGGATCGGCCGTTGTGGCTGGGCTCGATCAAGTCGAACATCGGTCACACGCAGGCCGCAGCCGGCGTGGCGGGCGTCATCAAGATGGTGATGGCGATGCGGCACGGTGTGCTGCCGCGGACCCTGCACGTGGACGAGCCGACGCCGCACGTGGACTGGGCGGCGGGCGAGGTGTCGCTGCTGACCGAGGCGCGGGACTGGCCGGAGACCGGCCGCCCGCGCCGGGCCGCCATCTCCTCGTTCGGCTTCAGCGGCACCAACGCCCACACGATCATCGAGCAGCCGCCCGCGGCCACGGACGAGCCCGCTTCCGAGGTGGCACCGCCCGTGGTGCCGTGGGTGCTCTCCGGCCGGACCGAGGACGCGCTCGGGGCCCAGGCGGAACGACTGCGCGCCCACCTGCTCGACGCCGGCGAGGAGTATGCCCCCGTGGACGTCGGCTACTCGCTCGCGGCCCACAGGGCCGCGTTCGACCGGCGTGCGGTGGTCGTGGCGGAGGGCCGTGACGGTCTGCTGGCGGGGCTTGAGGCTCTGGCCGAGGGACGGGGCGCGGCGGCCGGCCTGGTGACCGGGTCGGTGGTGGCGGGCAAGACGGCGTTCCTGTTCACCGGTCAGGGCAGTCAGCGGCTGGGGATGGGGCGGGAGTTGTACGACGCCCATCCCGTGTTCGCCCGGGCGCTGGACGAGGTCTTCGCACGGTTCGAACTGCCGCTGCGCGAGGTGGTGTTCGGCGACGAGTCCGGAGTTCTGGATCAGACGGCGTACACGCAGCCCGCGTTGTTCGCGGTGGAGGTGGCGCTGTTCCGGCTCCTCGAATCGTGGGGCATCAGGCCGGACTTCGTCTCCGGTCACTCCATCGGCGAGATCGCGGCCGCTCATTGTGCGGGTGTGCTGTCGCTGGAGGACGCCTGCACGCTGGTCGCGGCTCGCGGCCGGTTGATGCAGGAGCTGCCCTCCGGTGGTGCGATGGTGGCGGTGCAGGCGACCGAGGACGAGGTCACCCCCTACTTGACCGACGCCGTGAGCATCGCGGCGGTCAACGGCCCGGCCTCCGTGGTCGTCGCCGGTGACGAGGACGCCGTACTGGGAATCGCGGCCCGCTTCGAGGAGCAGGGCCGAAAGACCCGTCGCCTGACGGTCAGTCACGCGTTCCACTCGCCGCACATGGACCCGATGCTGGAGGACTTCCGCGCGGTTGCCGAGGGCTTGTCGTACGAGGCCCCGCGCATCCCGGTCGTCTCCAACCTCACCGGCACTCTCGCAACCGCGGACGAGCTCACCAGCCCCGACTTCTGGGTCCGTCACGTCCGTGAAGCGGTCCGTTTCCACGACGGCATCCGCACGCTCGAAGCCCAGAACGTCACCACGTTCGTCGAGCTGGGCCCGGACGGTGTGCTCTCGGCGATGGGCCAGGACTGCGTCACCGGCGAGGACCATGCGTTCGTACCGGTGCTCCGCGCGGGCCGTCCGGAGCCGGAAACCCTGACCACGGCCCTCGCGCACGCCCACACCCGGGGCATCGCGGTCGACTGGCAGGCCTACTACGCAGGCACCGGCGCCCGACGCGTCGACCTGCCCACCTACGCCTTCCAGCACCAGCGCTACTGGCTGGAGGCGCCCGCGGGCTGGGTGGGTGATGTGGTGTCGGCCGGGCTGGAGGCGGCCGGACATCCGTTGCTCGGTGCCGCGGCGGAACTGCCGGACCGCGAAGGGTTCGTGTTCACCGGGCGGCTGTCCCTCGACACGCACCCCTGGCTCGCGGAGCACATGGTGTCGGGTGCCGTGCTGCTGCCGGGCGCCGCGATCGTCGAGCTGGCGGTGCGCGCCGGGGACCAGGTGGGCTGCGACCTGGTCGAACAGCTCGTCCTCGAAGCTCCCATGGTGCTGCCCGAACGGGGCGCGCTCCAGCTGCGGTTGACCGTAGGGGAGCCCGACCAGTCCGAACACCGCTCCCTCGGTCTGTATTCGCGCCCCCAGGACGCGTCCGCCGACGAGCCGTGGACACGGCACGCCGCCGGTGTCCTGGCCGGTGCCCCGCTGGAGCCTGCCAATGCGCCGGCGGTGCCCGAGTGGCCGCCACCCGGTGCCGAGACCGTCGACGTCGACGGGCTGTACGACGATCTCGCCGCCCTGGGACTCGGCTACGGCCCGGCCTTCCAGGGTCTGCACGCCGCCTGGCGGGCCGACGGCGAAGTCTTCGCCGAGGTGGCGCTCGCCGGGGATCAGCGGGACGAGGCCGGTGCCTATGGGCTCCACCCGGCGCTGTTCGACGCGGCACTGCACGCCATCGGGCTGGGCGACTTCTTCCCGGCCGACGAGGACACGGCCGAACCTCGCACGGCGCGGCTGCCGTTCGCCTGGGAAGGCGTACGGCTGCATGCCGAGGGCGCGACGGCGGTGCGCGTGCGGGTGTCGCCGGCCGGTACGGACGCCGTCTCCCTGACCTTGGCCGACGAGACCGGGGCACCGGTCGCCTCGGTGGACTCGCTCGTGCTGCGCCCGCTCGTCGCCGACCACGCCGGTCGGGGGCACCATGACGCCCTGTGGCGCCTCGACTGGACGCCGCTGCCCGCAGCCGGTGAGGCGTACGTGCCCGCCGCGGACGACCTGCCGAGGTGGGCCGTCGTGGGCGGCGACGACCTGAAGCTGGGCGCCGCCCTGCAGCGAGCCGGCGGACAGGTCGCCGCGTACGACGACCTGCGGGCGCTCGCCGACGCCGTCGCCGACGGGGATCGGGCACCGGAGATCGTGTTCTCCTCCTGCGTACCCGACCTGGCCCGCACCGCCGGTGTCGCCGCCGCGGCCCGCGAGGCGACCGGCGCGGTGCTCGGGCTGGTCCACGAGTGGCTCGCCGACGACCGCTTCTCCTCCGGCCCGTTGGCGGGCACGCGGCTCGCCCTGGTGACGCGCGGCGCGGTCGCCGCCGGCCCGGACGAGGACGTCGACGACCTGGTCCACTCGGCCCTGTGGGGACTGGTGCGGTCGGCGCAGGCGGAACACCCGGGCCGGTTCCTGCTGCTCGACCTGGACGGCGAGGACGGCCCGCTCCAGGCGCTGGCCGGCGTCCTGACCGGAGCGTCCGACGAGGCACAGCTCGCCGTGCGCGCCGGTTCGGTCCACGTGCCGCGGCTCGCCAGGGTCCCGTCCACCGCGGCCCGGCCGCGACCGGATCTCGACCCCGAGGGCACGGTGCTGATCACCGGGGCCACCGGAACGCTCGGCGGCCTGCTGGCCCGGCACCTCGTCACCGCGCACGGAGTGCGGCACCTGTTGCTGGTCAGCCGGCGCGGCGCGGCGGCCGACGGTGCCCGTGAACTGGCCGCCGAGCTGGGCGAGACGGGAGCCATGGTGACCTGGGCGGCCTGTGACACGGCGGACCGGGAGGCCCTGGCCGCCGTCCTGGACGCGATCCCGGAGGAGCATCCGCTCACCGCCGTCGTGCACTCCGCCGGCGTGCTGGACGACGGTGTCGTCGAAGCGCTCACCTCCGAACGCCTCGAGCGCGTCATGCGGCCCAAGGTGGACGCCGCCTGGAACCTGCACGAGCTGACCCGCGGCCACGACCTGTCGGCGTTCGTGCTGTTCTCCTCCGCCGCGGGCGTCTTCGGCAACCCCGGGCAGGCCAACTACGCGGCGGCGAACACCTTCCTCGACGCACTCGCCCTGCATCGCCGTGCCCAGGGTCTTCCGGCGGTGTCCGTCGCCTGGGGGCTGTGGGACGAGGGTGACGGCATGGCGGCCACGCTGGACGAGGTCGGTCGGCAGCGGATCAGCAGGGGCAGCATGTCCGCCCTCGGCACCGACGAAGGCCTGGCGCTGTTCGACCTGGCCGGTGCGCTGGAGGAGGGGCTGCTGGTGGCCGCCCGCCTCGACCTCGGCCGTCCGCCGGCCGCGGCCGGCGGGGGCGCCGAGACAGTGCCGCCGCTGATGCGCGGACTGGTCCGCGCCCCCCGGCGCCGTACGGCCGCGGCCACGAGCGACTCCGACACGCGGACCTTCGCCGAACGCCTCGCCGGATTGTCTGCGGCCGAACGGGACCGGATCCTGCTCGATCTGGTACGCACCCAGGTGGCCGCCGTGCTCGGACACCAGCAGGCTGCCGCGGTCGAGCCGGACGCCGCCTTCAAGGAACTCGGCTTCGACTCGCTGACCGCCGTGGAACTGCGCAACCGCCTGGGCGGGGCCACCGGACTGCGGCTCGCCGCCACCCTGGTCTTCGACTACCCCACGCCCGGCGCCCTGGCCGGTCACCTCCGCACGCGGCTCCCGCAGCCGGATGGTGCCCCGTCCGTGTTCGGCGACCTCGACCGCCTCGAAGCCGCACTGGCCGGACTGAGCTCCGGCGAGACGGCATCGGACAGCGTCACCCGCTCGCGGATCACCATGCGCCTGCAGGCCCTGATGACCAGGTGGGACGACGCCCAGGGGTCGGCGGACGACGCCGCCGACCCAGACAACGATCTTGAAACAGCCACAGATGACGAGCTTTTCGACCTGCTCGACGACGAGCTCGGCTCGTCCTGAGAAAGGACCCGACGCGATGGCGAACGAGGACAAGCTCCGCGACTACCTCAAGCGGGCCACTGCCGACCTGCGTCAGGCCCGCCGGCGGCTGCGCGAGGTCGAGGAGCGCAACCAGGAACCCATCGCCGTCGTGGCGATGAGCTGCCGCTATCCGGGAGGTGTCCGCACCCCGGAGGACCTGTGGCAGCTGGTCCTGAACGGCACCGATGCCATCGGGCCGTTCCCCACCGACCGGGGCTGGGACGTCGACTCCCTCTACGACGCCGACCCCGACAAGGCGGGCTCCAGTTACGTCGGCGAAGGCGGATTCCTCTACGACGCCGGCCACTTCGACCCCGCCCTCTTCGGGATTTCGCCGCGTGAGGCGCTGGCGATGGACCCGCAGCAGCGGCTGCTGCTGGAGACGTCGTGGGAGGCGTTCGAGCGGGCGGGCGTCGACCTCACATCGCTGCGCGGCAGCCGCACGGCCGTGTTCGCCGGAGTCATGTACCACGACTACACGGCCCGCCTGGACGAGATTCCCGAAGGCGTCGAGGGCTTCCTCGGCACCGGAAGCTCCGGCAGCATCGCCTCCGGCCGCGTCGCCTACACCTTCGGGCTCGAAGGCCCGGCGGTGACGGTGGACACCGCGTGCTCGTCGTCGCTGGTCACCCTGCACATGGCGGTGCAGGCGCTGCGTGCCGGCGAGTGCGATCTGGCACTCGCCGGCGGTGTCACGGTCATGGCGAGCCCGGCCACCTTCACCGAGTTCAGCCGTCAGCGCGGCCTCGCCGCCGACGGCCGCTGCAAGCCGTTCGCGGCCGCCGCCGACGGCACCGGCTGGGGCGAGGGCGTGGGCATGCTGCTGGTGGAGCGGCTGTCGGACGCCCGGCGCAACGGCCACCCGGTGCTGGCGGTGGTGCGCGGCAGCGCCGTCAACCAGGACGGTGCGAGCAACGGCCTGACGGCGCCGAACGGTCCGTCGCAGCAGCGCGTCATCCACCAGGCACTCACCAACGCCCGGCTGTCGGCCGACCAGGTCGACGCGGTGGAGGCGCACGGCACGGGTACGACGCTGGGTGACCCGATCGAGGCGCAGGCGCTGCTGGCCACCTACGGCCAGGACCGGCCCGCGGACCGGCCGCTCCTGCTCGGCTCCATCAAGTCGAACATCGGCCACACGCAGGCCGCCGCGGGTGTCGCCGGAATCATCAAGATGATCCAGGCGATGCACCACGGCGTCCTCCCCAGGACCCTCCACATCGACGAGCCGACACCCCATGTCGACTGGTCGGCCGGCGCGGTCTCACTGTTGTCCGACACCGTTCCCTGGCCGGAGACCGGCGAACCCCGCCGAGCCGCCGTCTCCTCC
>NZ_JAJHNP010000038.1 GCF_020819595.1 Streptomyces barringtoniae | reverse complement strand
CTAGGTCACACGGGTTACGGGTGATCGATCCGGCACAGACAGAACGGATGCCCGGCCGGGTCTGCGTACACCTGGAAGTCCTTCTTCTCCCGGTCCTCCAGGTCCAGCGGCCGGGCCCCCAGCGCCAGCACCCGCTCGTGGGCCGCGTCGATCTCCGCCCAGGTCCGGCCCGCGTCGAAGTCGAGGTGGAACTGCTGGCCGTTGCGGTCCGCGCGTGGCCACTCCGGCGGGGTGTGGCCCTCGGCCCGCTGGAAGGCCAGCCGCGGCCCGTCCGGAACCTTCAGGACGACCCAGTCGTCGTCCTCGGCGTCCGGGGTGCCCCCGGCCACCGCCGCGTAGAAGGCGGCCAGCGCGTGCGGATCGGGACAGTCGAGCACGACGGAACGGAAACGGGCGACGGACGCCATGGTTGTCCTCCCTCGGACGTCGGACGGCTCAGCAGGCGCACAGACAGAACGGGTGCCCGGCCGGGTCGGCGTACACACGGAAGGTCCGCTCGCGGTCCTCCGCGTCCAGCGGCTTGGCGCCCAGCTCCAGCACGCCCTTCTCCGCGGCGTCCAGGTCCTCCACGACCAGGTCCAGATGGAACTGCTGCGAGGCGTCCGGCGCGGGCCACTTCGGCGGCACGAACCCCGGCGCCTGCTGGAAGGCCAGCGCCGCCCCGCCGGGCACCTTCAGGTCGACCCACTCGCCGTCCCCCTCCACCGTGCCGCCCAGCACTCCGGCGTAGAAGCCGGCCAGCGCACGGGGGTCGGGACAGTCCAGCACCACGACGCCGAGCTTGGCGAGAGCCATGACTACCTCCTTGTGTCACGGGCGAGTTACCCGTAAAGCCGGGCAACCGGTAACGGTTACTGCATGCTCCCGCACTGGAGGTAACGTCGCAACCATGAATGAGAGATCGGCCGCCCCCGGAGCCCTGGCGCTGGTCGAGTCCCTGGTCAACACGCTGGACATCGAGACCGGCGCCGACGCGCTGGACACCGAGGAGGGCCGGGGGCGCTTCGGGATCGCCGAGGACGGGCTGGCGGAGGCGCGGGAGCTGCGAGAGGCGCTGCGGGCCGCGCTGCTCGCGCACGCCGGGCACCGGCCGCACCGCGAGGTGACCCCGCTCGGCACGCTGCTGTCCGCCGCACCCCTGTACGTCGCCGTGGACGAGCGGGACGGCTCCGCCTCCCTCGCCCCCGCCCCGGACGCCCCGCTGCGCTCCCGCGTCGCCGCCGCCGTCGCCGAGGGGCTGGCCGGGGGCACCTGGATGCGGCTGAAGGCCTGCGAGGCCGATACCTGCCACTGGGCCTACTACGACCGCAGTCCGGCCGGGCGCGGCCGCTGGTGCTCGATGCAGGTGTGCGG
Organism: Streptomyces barringtoniae; assembly: GCF_020819595.1. Classification (GTDB taxonomy): domain Bacteria; phylum Actinomycetota; class Actinomycetes; order Streptomycetales; family Streptomycetaceae; genus Streptomyces; species Streptomyces barringtoniae. The sequence continues at coordinate 44,455 of NZ_JAJHNP010000038.1, read as the reverse complement.
GGCGCGGGCGAAGATGCGCCGGTACCGGGCCAAGGAGGGGTAAGACACAGGAAGTTCACCGGCCACGTATGTGTCCGGTGGTGCAGAATGCGGAAAGACGCCGGTTCGGCCGACTGAGCCTCGGCCGAACCGGCGTCACCTGTCCCGTGGGTTATGCGGTCGGGCGGCCCATCGCCCGGTACGTCCACCCCGCCCGGCGCCACAGCTCCGGGTCGAGCGCGTTGCGGCCGTCCAGGATCAGCCGGGCCGCCGTGACCTCGCCCAGCGCCGCCGGGTCCAGCTCGCGGAACTCCCGCCACTCGGTGAGGTGCAGGACGACGTCGGCGCCGCGCACGGCCGCCAGTGCGGAGTCGGCGTAGCCCAGGGTGGGGAAGACCTTGCGGGCGTTCTCCATGCCCTTCGGGTCGTACACGGTGACCTGGCCGCCCTGGAGGTGGATCTGGCCGGCCACGTTCAGCGCGGGCGAGTCACGTACGTCGTCCGAGTCGGGCTTGAACGTGGCGCCGAGCACCGCGACCCGCTTGCCGAGGAAGGAGCCGCCGCCGAGCGCCTCCCGGGTCATCTCGACCATCTGGCCGCGCCGGCGCATGTTGATCGAGTCGATCTCGCGCAGGAAGGTCAGCGCCTGGTCCGCGCCCAGCTCGCCGGCCCGCGCCATGAACGCCCGGATGTCCTTCGGCAGACAGCCGCCGCCGAAGCCGATCCCGGCGCGCAGGAACTTCGCCCCGATCCGGTCGTCGTGCCCGATGGCCTCCGCCAGCTTCGCCACGTCACCGCCCGCGGCCTCGCACACCTCCGCCATCGCGTTGATGAAGGAGATCTTCGTGGCGAGGAAGGAGTTCGCGGCCGTCTTCACCAGCTCGGCCGTCGGGAAGTCGGTCACCACGAACGGCGTGCCCTCGCCGACCGGCGTCGCGTACACCTCACGCAGCAGCTTCTCGGCGCGCTCGCTGCGCACGCCCGCCACGATCCGGTCCGGGTGCAGGGTGTCCTGCACGGCGAAGCCCTCGCGCAGGAACTCCGGGTTCCAGGCCAGCTCGGCGTCCGCGCCCGCCGGGGCGTGCTCGGCGAGGTAGCCGGCCAGCCGCTCGGCCGATCCCACCGGCACGGTCGACTTGCCCACCACCAGGGCCGGGCCGTGCAGATGCGGGGCGAGAGAGGAGATCGCGGACTCGACGTACGACATGTCGGCCGCGTAATCCCCGTGCCGCTGCGGGGTGTTCACGCACACGAAGTGCACATCGCCGAACGCCCCGACCTCGGCCCAGTCGGTGGTGAACCGCAGACGCCCGGTGGAGCCCTCGAAGCCGGCCACGTGCCGGCGCAGCAGCTCCTGAAGCCCCGGCTCGTACATGGGCGTCTCGCCGCGCTCCAGCATGGCGATCTTCTCGGGCACGACGTCGAGTCCCAGCACCTCGAAGCCCAGCTCGGCCATGGCCGCGGCGTGCGTGGCGCCGAGATAACCGGTGCCGATCACGGTGATCTTCAGGCTCATGGATGCGCTCCAGCTCGGTACGTCGGTGATGCGGCCCCTGAGCATAGTCGGGCCCCTTGCCGGGCGATTTCCCCGCTGTCGTGTAGCTCACGTAGGCGTGCTGCGGGCGGCCCTCTAAAATTTGAGTTACTTAACGGTAATTAGCGTCAGTATCACTGCGTCTTTGGAGCGTGAGAGACCGTGGCCGGAACGGCTGACTTCGACCTGTACCGCCCGTCCGAGGAGCACGACATGCTCCGCGACGCCGTCCGCTCCCTGGTCGAGGCGAAGATCGCGCCGTACGCCGCGGCCGTGGACGAGGAGGCCCGCTTCCCCCAGGAGGCGCTGGACGCCCTCGTGGCCAACGACCTGCACGCGGTGCACGTCCCCGAGGAGTACGGCGGCGCCGGCGCCGACGCGCTCGCCACGGTCATCGTGATCGAGGAGGTCGCCCGCGCCTGCGTGTCCTCCTCCCTCATCCCCGCCGTGAACAAGCTCGGCTCCCTCCCGGTGATCCTCTCCGGCGGCGAGGAGCTGAAGAAGAAGTACCTGACCCCGCTCGCCAAGGGCGACGGCATGTTCTCGTACTGCCTCTCCGAGCCGGAGGCGGGCTCGGACGCGGCCGGCATGAAGACCAAGGCGGTCCGCGACGGCGACCACTGGATCCTCAACGGCGTGAAGCGCTGGATCACCAACGCCGGGGTGAGCGAGTACTACACGGTCATGGCGGTCACGGACCCCGCCAAGCGCTCGAAGGGCATCTCCGCCTTCGTCGTCGAGAAGTCGGACGAGGGCGTCTCCTTCGGCGCCCCGGAGAAGAAGCTCGGCATCAAGGGCTCCCCGACCCGCGAGGTCTACTTCGACAACGTCCGCATCCCCGCCGACCGCATGATCGGCGAGGAGGGCACGGGCTTCATGACGGCCATGAAGACCCTGGACCACACCCGCATCACCATCGCCGCGCAGGCGCTCGGTGTCGCACAGGGCGCCTTCGACTACGCCAAGGGCTATGTCCAGGAGCGCAAGCAGTTCGGCAAGGCGATCGCCGACTTCCAGGGCATCCAGTTCATGCTCGCCGACATGTCGATGAAGATCTCGGCGGCCCGCGCCCTCACCTACCAGGCCGCCGCCGCCTCCGAGCGCGGCGACGCCGACCTCACCTACCTGGGCGCCGCCGCCAAGTGCTTCGCCTCGGACGTGGCGATGGAGGTCACCACGGACGCCGTCCAGCTGCTCGGCGGCTACGGCTACACCCGTGACTACCCGGTGGAGCGCATGATGCGCGACGCCAAGATCACGCAGATTTATGAAGGCACGAACCAAGTCCAGCGGATAGTCATGGCCCGCAACCTGCCGTAACGGCAAGGGCGGCTTCGGCTCCTCGGAAAGGCGCCCCGCGGGGCGCCTTTCTGCTGTTCGGCCGCACCTTACGACCGGTCGGTCACATGCGGGCCGGGCCCGGCCGACGTAGGACGGAAGCACACGGGGCCCGCCCCGGGCCCTCGCCTCTCCGAGGAGGAGCCATGACCCAGTCCCAGATGATGCCGGCGCTCACCCAGCAGATGCAGGACTGCATCGAGGCCTGCATGAACTGCCACAGCATGTGCGAGGAGACCATGAGCTCGTGCATGCAGAAGGGCGGCCAGCAGCAGATGCAGGTCATGCGCGCCCTGATGGACTGCTCCGAGACGACCCGCATGTGCGCCGACATGATGATGCGCCGCTCGCCCATGTCCGCCGAGATGTGCACGCTCTGCGCCAAGGTGTGCGCCATGTGCGCCGAGGCGTGTATGTCCATGCCCGACGACCAGCAGATGATGCGCTGTGCGGAGGCGTGTCGCCGCTGCGCGGAGACCTGTCGTGCGATGGCGGGCGCCGGCCTGTGAGCCCTGCCCGAACCGCAGAGTGAGGGCACCCGGCGGGGTGCCCTCACTCTGCGTACGGTCTTTGCGAAGGGTCGGTCAGTTGCCGGAGACGGTGACCTTCTCGTCGTTGTTCAGCTCGTTCACCAGCGTCTTGACCTTCGCCTTGTCCCAGACGAGGTTGCCGCCGGCGGAGCCCGAGATCGGCATGTTCATCGACGTGCCGTCACCGCCCTGGACACCCTTCATCGCCCAGAACATCGAGGCCAGGTCCCACAGGGACATGTCCTTGTCGACTATCAGGGAGTCCAGGCCCGCGCCCATGGTCGGGTAGAGCTTGAAGGGGTTGAGGACCGTCGACGGGGTGGCCACCTGGTGGGCCAGCGCCGACAGGAACTTCTGCTGGTTTTTGGTGCGCTGCAGGTCGGAGGCCGCGAACGCGTGCCGGGTGCGGACGAAGGCGAGGGCCTGCGCGCCGTTCAGGGTCTGGTCGCCGGCCTTGAAGTCGGCGCCCGAGTACTTGTCCTTGAAGGCCTTGTCGATGTTGATCGTGACACCGCCGACCGCGTCCACGATCTTGGCGAAGCCCTGGAAGCCGATCTCCACGTAGTGGTCGATGTGCAGGCCGGTGTTGTACTCGATCGTGCGCACCAGCAGCGTCGGGCCGTCGTACGCGTACGCCGCGTTCAGCTTGTTCGGGCCCATGGCGGGGCGGATCTTGCCGGACGTGGAGCCCTGGAACGAGGGGATCGTCACGTTCGAGTCGCGCGGCAGCGAGATCAGCGTGTCGCCGTTGTCGCCGACGTGCAGGATCATCATCGAGTCCGTGCGCTTGCCCTGGGCGGAGCCGGTGTGCAGCTTCTTCTCGTCCGCCTTGGACATGCCCTCACGGCTGTCGGAGCCGACGATCAGGTAGTTCGTGCCGGAGCCGGCGGACGGCCGGTCGATGACCTTGGACAGGTCGACCTCGCGGCGCAGCTTGGAGTCGGCCCAGAAGTAGGTCGCGACGGACGTGACGAACAGCACGGTCACCAGCGTGATCGCGGTCCACTTCAGCCGGCGCCGCCAGTTCGGGCGCGGCCGGTAGTGGTCGAGCTGCGGGTCCGGGTCGTTGTCGTTGGGCACGAAGCCGCCGCCGCGCTGCCCACCGCCGCCGTACACCTGCCCGGTGTTGTAGCCGCTGTCGTAACCGGAGCCGTCGTCGTATCCCTGGCCGTCGACGTACGACGGCTGCTGTGGGACTCCGGCCCCGTACGGCGGCGCCGCCGGGCCGGGGTCGCCGTAGGAGCGCTGCCCGGGCGGTACCGCCGGGCCGCGCCGCACCTGCCGCATCGCGCGGGCGCCCTCCGGCTGTGCGCCGGCACTGCCGCGTCCGTAGCGCGGGCCGCGGTTGTCGTCGGACCATCCCTGGGGCCAGTCATTCATGGGCCCCAGTGTGCAGGGCATCGGTGTGGGGCTTACAAGGGCTGTCGGAAAATAACAGCGGCGCTGTTGCGAAGCCGACACAAATTCCGCGATTGCCGCTTCGGCATAAGGTGGAGGGCATGACAGACCAGGCCACGGACGTGGAACCGGACATGGAGTCGGACATACCCGGCAAGCCGACGTCCGCCTCGCGCACCACCCTCAGCCACATCATGACCCACAACGACACCAACCTGCTGGGTACGGTGCATGGCGGGGTGATCATGAAGCTGGTCGACGACGCGGCGGGTGCCGTGGCGGGCCGGCACTCCGGCGGTCCCGCCGTCACCGCGTCGATGGACGAGATGGTCTTCCTGGAGCCGGTGCGCGTCGGTGACCTGGTCCATGTGAAGGCGCAGGTGAACTGGACCGGCCGGACCTCCATGGAGGTCGGTGTGCGGGTTCTCGCCGAGCGCTGGAACGAGTCGACCCCGCCCACCCAGGTCGGCTCCGCCTACCTGGTCTTCGCGGCGGTCGACGCCGACGGCAAGCCGCGCCGGGTGCCGCCGGTGGTCCCGGAGACCGACCGCGACCGCCGCCGCTACCAGGAGGCCCAGATCCGCCGCACCCATCGCCTGGCCCGCCGCCGGGAGATTCGCGAGCTGCGGGAGAAGCGCGCCGCCGAAGGCTTCGAGGACTAGCAACTGCCGCCCCTTCCAAGAGGGTTGTACGGAAGTGGCAAGTGTCACGTCGGCCGTCCGCCGATGATCTGTGCGGATACCGTGATGGCGTGAGCACATCAGAATCCGGCCACGGCGGCGGCTTCGACCCCGCGGACCAGTGGGTGCTGAACCCGGACACCGGCGAGTACGAACTGCGTCCGGCCCCGACCGCCGAGCCGGCCGCGCCTGCCGAGCCGGCCCCGACCGCCGAGCAGCCGGCCGTACCGGCGCCGCGGTCCGCTCCGGACGCCACGGGCCGGCCGGGAGTGCCCGGCCCTCGCCGTGCCGCGGGCCGTACCGGTGCCCGCGGCCGTGCCCAGCGCAAGGCCGGGAAGAGGTCCACCGGCAAAAGGATTCTGCTGTGGACGACCGGCACCGTCGCCTTCGTGGTCGTCGCCAGTGCCGTCGGCGGCTATCTCTACCTCAAGCACCTCGACAGCAACATCAGCACCACGGACACCGCCGGTGCCACCAGCGACTCCTTCAGCAAGGACAAGGCGTTCAACATCCTGGTGATCGGCACCGACAAACGGCAGGGCAAGGGCGACTCCGGCTACGGCGATGCCAACAGCGTCGGGCACGCGGACACCAACATCCTGCTGCACGTCTCCCAGGACCGGACGAACGCGACCGCGCTCAGCATCCCCCGGGATCTGATCACCGACATACCGGACTGCCCGACCAGACAGCCCGACGGGTCGTTCAAGACCGTCCCGGGCACCCGGGGCGTCCGCTTCAACACCAGCCTCGGCCAGCTGGGCCGCGACCCCGGCTGCACGGTCCGTACCGTGGAGCGGCTCGCCGGGGGCATGAAGGTCGACCACTTCATGATGGCCGACTTCAACGCCGTGAAGACGCTGACCACCGCCGTCGGCGGGGTCGACGTCTGCCTCGCGCACGCCGTCAAGGACAAGAAGTCCCACCTGGACCTGCCCGCCGGGCCCGCGAAGATCGAGGGCGAGCAGGCCCTGGCCTTCGTCCGCACCCGTTACAGCTGGGGCAACTTCGGTGACCTGGACCGCATCAAGGTCCAGCAGCAGTTCCTCGGCGCGCTGTTCCGCAAGATGAAGTCCGACTCCACGCTCACCAGCCCGGGCAGACTGCTGGACCTGGCGGAGACGGCGACCAAGGCGCTCACGGTGGACAAGGGCATCGGACACATCACCACGCTCAAGGACGTGGCCCTGGAACTGAAGAAGGTGCCGCCGAAGAACATCACCTTCGCCACCCTGCCGGTCCGGGACAACCCCGCCGACGGCCCGGTCCACAAGACGGTCATCGTGCAGGAGGGGCCCGCCCGGCAGGTCTTCTCCATGATCGAGAACGACGCCTCCTTCACCGGGGTGAAGAAGAAGCAGAAGGCGCAGGAGGCCGCCCAGCCCAAGGGCGCGCGCTCGGCGCCCGGCGACGTCCGGGTCGACCTCTACAACGCCGGCGCCCCCGACGGCTCCGCCCAGACGACGCTGGCCTGGCTGCAGACCGAGAAGGGCGTGACCAGGTCCAGCCAGCTCGGCAACGCCGGCACCAGCCAGCCGAGGACGACCCTGGAGTACGCCCCGGCCCAGGCCGACCAGGCGCGCGAGCTGGCCGACCTCATGGGGCTGCCGGCCTCCGCGCTGAAACCGGGCCGCAGTGAGACCAACGCCCAGGGACTCCCGGCGATCGTGCTGCGGCTCGGCGCCGACTTCCGGGGCGCGGGCGTCCCCCTCACCGGCCCGGCGACGCCCCCGGCCGTCCCGACGCACACGGCCGACCAGGTGAAGTGCGCCTCATGAGCCGGCTCCGGGGCACACGACCTCGCTGCCGCGCACAGCCACCTGCTGCGGCCGGGCGGGGTCCTCGAAGTGCACCTTGTGCACGTTCTTGAAGTCCGCCCCGGCGGTCACCCTCAGCAACGGGCCCTGGCCCGGTACGGCGCGCAGCTGGGCTCCCGGCAGGGCGGCCGCCAGGGCACGGGCCGAGCGGTCCCAGCGGGGGTCGTACGAAATCACGGAGTGCGGTACGTGTGCGGCTGCCGTCACCGGCAGCCGGGTCGTGGCGAAGCCGGTCGCCGCGAGGCCCGCGTCGACGCGTTTGCCGAGGCCGACCGTGCCGGTGCCGTTCTCCACCTGGACCCGGATCTGCCGCGGGTCCACCTCCACGGGCGCCGAGGGCGCCGGGCCGTGGCCGCGCTGCGGCTGGTCCACGGTGAGCGGCTTGTCGTCGCGCAGGGACGAGAAGAGCTGGTCCGCCTTGGCCTGGTCCCACTTCACGGTCGAGCCGAGGCCCTTGACGGCGTAGTTCATCTGCACGATGGGCACGGTGGTGAACTCGGAGGAGGACGGGGAGAAGTTCCGCATGGCCCGGCCGAGGTCGAGCAGCTCGTCGGTGCCGAAGCCCTCGTCGGCGCGGACCGAGCCGAGCACCGCGCGGGTCACGTCCCTGAACCGCATCGGGTTCAGCAGCACCCCGGAGGAGGTGGCCCGCTCGATCAGCGCGGCCAGGAACCGCTGCTGCCGCTGCATCCGGCCGAGGTCGCTCGCCGCGTCCACGTGCCGGGCCCGCACGTACTGCAGGGCATGCCCGCCGTCCAGCATGTGCGTGCCGGGGCTGAGGTCGAGGCCGGTGTAGGAGTCCTTCAGCGGGGTCGTCGTGCAGACGTTCACCCCGCCGAGGACGTCCACGGTCCTCATGAAGCTGGTGAAGTCGACCTCCAGATAGTGGTCGATCTTCACATGGGTCATGTTCTCGACCGTGCGGATGGTCAGCTGGGGGCCGCCCTCGGCGTAGGCCGCGTTGAGCTTGACGGGGTGCGGTGCGACCTCCCGCCGGGAGCTGACGTCGGTGTGCGCGGGAACCTCGGCGTAGGAGTCGCGCGGCAGGCTCACCACGGTGGCCCGCTCCCGGTTCTCCGAGACGTGCACGATCATCATCGTGTCGGTGCAGTGGCAGGGCACCCCGCCCAGCCGGTACTGCCGCCGCTCCGCCGCGGTGATCCTGTCGCGGCCGTCGGTGCCGACCAGCAGGATGTTCATGCCCTGGCCCGCGCGCGGCCGGTTCTTCATGTCCTTGAAGGCGTCGATCCTGGCGATCCCCGCGTCCAGGCTGCTCATCACCGCGTGCCCGATCCCGGCGGAGGCGAGCACCACGACCGACAGCGTGCTGACCGCCCGCATGGCCCAGCGTGGCCGCCGGGGCGGCCGTACGGACCGCACGGGCCGCTCGGGCGGACGCGGCACACGGCGGGGCGGCTGCGGTCGGCGCTGCGGACGAGCGGGGGACCGGGGCGGGCTTGCCAAGGGGGACACCTCCGGACGACGCCGTACGTGGGATCCGTGAGCACGGTAGGCCGATACGATCTCCAGCCCGGCCCTCCGCCCCGGCGGCGCGCACCGGTGTCCCCCGTTCGCGGTAACGTGAGCCCCCTATGAACGCCAAGCCCGACGTGCGACACCCCGCGGTATCTGTGATCATGCCCGTCCTCAACGAGGAGCGGCATCTGCGCGGGGCCGTCCAAGCGATCCTCGCGCAGGAGTACGCCGGCGAGATGGAGGTCGTGATCGCCCTCGGTCCGTCCACGGACCGCACGGACGAGATCGCCGCCGAGCTGGTCGCCGGAGACCCGCGCGTGCACACCGTCCCCAATCCGACCGGCCGTACCCCCGCCGCGCTGAACGCGGCGATCAAGGCCTCCCGGCACCCGATCGTGGTCCGCGTCGACGGCCACGGCATGCTCTCGCCGAACTACATCGCCACCGCGGTCCGGCTCCTGGAGGAGACCGGTGCGCAGAACGTCGGCGGCATCATGCACGCCGAGGGCGAGAACGACTGGGAGTACGCCGTCGCCGCCGCGATGACCTCGAAGATCGGGGTAGGCAACGCCGCCTTCCACACGGGCGGCGAGGCCGGGCCCGCCGAGACCGTCTACCTCGGGGTGTTCCGCCGCGAGGCCCTGGAGCAGCAGGGCGGCTACAACGAGGAGTTCATCCGCGCCCAGGACTGGGAGCTGAACTTCAGGATCAGGGAGGCGGGCGGCCTCATCTGGTTCTCGCCCGAGCTCAGGGTGTCGTACCGGCCAAGGCCCTCCGTCCGCGCGCTGGCCAAGCAGTACAAGGACTATGGCCGCTGGCGGCACGTCGTCGCCCGCTACCACTCCGGCTCCATCAACCTGCGCTACCTCGCCCCGCCGGCGGCGGTGTGCGCGATAGCGGCCGGAATCGTGGCCGGCGCGGTGCTCACCCCGTGGGCCCTCGTCGTGCCCGGCGGCTATCTGGCGGCGATCGCCGCGGGCTCGGTCCCGGCGGGCAGGGGGCTGCCCCTCAAGGCCCGGCTGCAGATACCGGTGGCCCTGGCCACCATGCACATGTCGTGGGGCTGGGGCTTTCTGACCAGTCCGAAGTCGCTGGCGCGGAAGGTCATCGCCTCGCGGCGGCCGGCGGTGTACAGCGCCTGACCGTCCGTCGGGGCCCCGTCGCCGGGGCCCCGATGCCGGTCACCACTGATAGGGCTTGTACACGTCCATGCACTTGCTGGTGTCCGCGCCGTTGATCGAGTCGGTGTTCCCCGGCATGTCCCCGGGCTTCGGCTCGGACTGCTTGGGGTAGCCGCTGCCGGTGCGCCAGTCCGCACCGACGACGACCGTGACCCCGGACACGTCGGTGGACTGCTTCACCGAACTCATGGGAATGCCCAGCGCCTTGGCGACGGCCTGGGCGTCGCCCTCCAGGTCCGCGCTCGGGTACTGCACGACCGTGCTGTCCTCGGACAGCGTCCCCGAGGTGTCGGCGGTCGCCCGGATGTAGCCGTCCTGCGCCAGCACCTGGCTGACGTCGTTCGCCCGGCCGCCGACCGGGGGCTCGGTGGAGGTCCGGGTGGCGTTGCGCACCAGCACCCCCAGCCGACTGGGGTCCGTGGAGGGCGACTTGGTCGCCGGGGTCTTGACCTCGACCTGCTTCGCGGCCGACGGCTTGCCGTTCTTGTCGAAGGGCACGTCGTCGCGGAGCATCCTCCACACCCTGTCGGCGTTGGGCCTGTCCGGCACGACGTGCTCGCTGTTCTGCGCGTCCTCGAGGTGCGGCATCGTCATCGACGTGATGCGGTTCGTCGGCACCGACTTCAGCTCCATGGCCAGGTCGTACAGCTTCTTGACCGAGCCGATCTCCTCGGAGACCTGGAGCGACTTGGTGGCCGCCTCCGCCAGGTCCATCAGCCGCCCGCTGTCGGTGAAGACGTTCTGGTGCTTCAGGGTGCGGACCATCGAGTTCAGGTACATGTGCTGGGCACGGGCCCGCATCAGGTCGCTGCCCCAGGCGTGCCGGGTGCGCAGCCACTGCAGGGCCTGCTCGCCGTAGACCTTCTGGGTCCCGGCCTTCAGCTTCAGCCCGGAGCCGCCGGGCTGGGCCGGCGTCGGGTGGTCCCAGACGTTCTGCTTCACACAGACCTCGACGCCCCCGATGGCGTCCGCCATGTTCACCACGCCCGCGAAGTCGATCATCATCCAGTGGTCGATGTAGACCCCGGTGAGGTCCTCCCAGGTGGCCAGCGTGCAGCCGGCCCCGCCCCGGGCCAGGGTGGTGTTGATGATGTCGTCGGTCTCCGGATAGTTCTTGCCGGTCTTGGGGTCGGTGCACCTGGGGATGTGCACGCGGGTGTCCCGGGGAATGCTCACCATGGCGGCGCTCTTGCGGTCCGCGGACAGGTGGATGAGCATCTGCACGTCGGCGAGCGGGGGAGCGCCGACGCTGCTCCTGCTGCCGCCGAGCTTCAGATCCTGGGGGGTGTTACGGCTGTCGGAGCCGATCAGCAGGATGTTCACCGGCGTCTGCCCGGCCGCGTTCGCCGGCGTCTTGTACGCCTTGGAGTCGTCGGCGCTGCTGCGCTGGCCCTTGCGGATGTTCGCGTTCAGGTGCTGGTAGTACAGGTAACCGGCGCCCGCCGTGCCGAGTATGACCACCGCCAGCACGGTCGCGGACCAGCGCAGGGCGCGCCGTCTGCGCCGCGGTCGCTCCGTCGTGGAACCCCCTCTGCGCTGCCCGCCGCCGTGCCGGCCGGACCCCTCCGGTGTGTCCCGGTCCCGCCGTGCGGGCGACATCGTGTCGTCGACCGCAGGGTCCTGCCCTCGCACATCGCTCTGCGCCAAACTTCCTGCCCTCCCCACCCTTGCGCGTTACAACGGGCCCGTCCCGCGTCCGGTTAGACGCACGACGGGCCCGTTGGGTTACCTACGACGCGCACTTCACCTTGTCCGCCGTGGACTTGTCCACGTCCGGAGCCTTCTTCGGAGCGGTGAGCGAGACGCCCGCGCCCTTGAAGTCCTTGCCCAGGGTCAGCGTCATCGCCGGCAGCCCCTGGGAGTTGGTCACGCTCTTGCCGGGCTTGAGCGCGGAACCGGGCAGACCCATCAGCTGAGCCAGCTCCCGGGCCTGCGCCGCCTGGTCGGGCGCGTACTCCAGCGTGGTCTTGTCCAGCTCCGCGGGCGCGTTGCCCGCGTTCTCCGACTTGAGGACGCCCTCCTGGTTCTGCAGCCAGCCGAGGGTCTCCTGCGCGCTGCCGGCGACGGCACCGCCGTTGAGGATCCGCACCCGCACCTCGGAGGGCGCGGACCTGCTGCCCTTCAGGCGTGCGGCCTCCGCGTCCTTCTCCGCCTTCTGCTTCTTCTTCACCTCGGTGAAGGAGACGTCGTTGTCGATCGCGTCGAACACCTGCGGGGCCAGCGCGGGGTCGACGATCACCGTCTTGTGGACGACACCGTCCGCGGGGTTGTCCTTCACCGGCACCGTGAGGAAGGTGATGTTCTTCGTCGGCACCTTCTTCAGCTCCAGCGCGATGTCCTTGAGCGTGCCCACGGAGCCGATGCCCTTGTCGACGGTCAGTGCCTTGGTGGCGGCCTCGGCGAGGTCGATCAGCTTGCTCGGGCTGGTGAGCGTGTCACTGGAGGACATCTTCCGCATCAGCGAGGCCATGAACTGCTGCTGGACCTTGATGCGGTCCAGGTCGCCCTGGTTGCCCCAGCTGTGCCGGGTGCGGACGAAGGCCAGCGCCTGCTCGCCCTCGATCTTGTGCTTGCCGGCGGGCAGGTCGAGGTGCGACTGCTTGTCGTTCACGGCGTGCGCGAGACACACGTCCACGCCGCCGACGGCCGTCGTCAGCGTCTTGACCGCGTTGAAGTCCACCATCATGAAGTGGTCCGGCTGGATGCCGGTGACCTCCTTGACGGTGCGCATGGTGCAGCCGGGGTCCCGCCCGTCCTGTCCGAGGCTGGTGTTGAAGCGGACGTTCTCCGTGCCGGGGATGACCTTCTCGGTGCCGTCCGCCTCCTTGGTCGGGCAGTCCGGCACGTTGACGACCAGGTCGCGCGGAATGCTGAGCGCGGTCGCGTTGGTCCGGTCCTTGGAGACGTGCAGCAGGATGTTGGTGTCGGCGTGCCCGACGCTGCCGGTGTCGCCGTAGCCCGTGTTGCCCTTCCCGGTGCGTTTGTCGGTGCCGATGATCAGGATGTTGAAGGCGTCGTCCTTGCTGAAGCCGTTCTTGGCCGCGCTGCCGACGTCCGTCGTGGTGACGTTGCCCTCGAGGTGCTTGAGGTAGAGGTAGCCGGCGGTGCCGATGGCGACCAGCACGAACGCCGTGCCGCCGGCGGTCCACGCCAGCACCTTCTTCGCCTTCGACTTCTTCTTCACCGGCCGCCGGGCGGCCCTGCGCCCCTGCGGGGTCTCCGGCTCGCCGCCCCGGCGCCGGCCCGACCGCGGCGGCGGTACGACGCCCCCGCGCCCCTGGCGCGACTCACGCGTGTCGCCGGGTGATGAGTCGTTACGGCGGCGCGGCGCACCGGAGCCCGCCCGGGAGGCGGGTCTGCGGGGCCCGGGAACCGGCGACTGCGGTGCGGAAGGGCCCAGTCGCAGTTCGTATTCGCCGGTGTTCGGATTGAGTACCCACTGGTCTGCGGGATCGATGTTGTCCGCCCGCCCACGGCCTTGCGCGTCCACGGTTGTCCGAATCCTCCGTCGGGGCCACGCGGCGCCTTCCCCCTCAAAGACGCTCGGGTCTCGGTGAATCAGTGCACGGCCCCAGGACGGACCTCGCGGCCGGGTGCACCGGATCGCTCACACTATCCGCCCAGTTCAGCGTCAAGCGACGCCGGTGACAAATTCCCTGTGCCTACAACTGGGCAATCCGCCTCATTTCCCGGACGGAAGTTCGGCGTCTTGATGTGCGCATTACTGACAGGCGTGTTCGGCGGCGGTGTTCCCGCGGAACGTCGGTGTGGGTGACGGACCGGCGGAGGTGCCGTTCCCGCCGTCCGGCTGCCCGTCTGTCTGCCCGTCCGTCTGCGCCGTCAGTGCCGTCTGTGCCGTCTGCTGAGGCGTCTCCTGCGGCGTCTCCCGGGTCACAACCAAGGGCTGGTCGGCCCGCAGCCGGGCGAACAGCCTCTCGGCCTCCGGCTCCACGAGTTGGTCACGATTGGAGTCGTAGACGTACGACTCCCTCGGCACCGTCAGGAACTGCACCTGTTCGGTGGGGATGTCACGCAGCCCGCGCACCAACTGGTACAAGCCACGCAGACTGGCCAGTTCCGGATCCGTGGTCAGCGAGGAGGTCGCCGCGTCCAGCACCGGATACAGCTTCACCGGGTTCAGCAGGACATCGTTGCTCTGCATCTTGTCGACGAGCGCGCCGAGGAACCGCTGCTGGCGTTCCATCCGTTCGGTGTCGCTGCCGTCGCCGAGCGACTTGCGGGCCCGTACGAACCCGAGCGCCTGCTCCCCGTTGAGCATGACCCTGCCCGCGGGCAGCCTCAGCAGGGCCGCCTTGTCGTCGATGGGCTCCTTCAGGCAGACCTGCACCCCGTCGACGGCGTTCACCATCTTCTTGAACCCGCTGAAGTCCACGACCACGTGATGGTCGATCCGAATGTCCGTCAGCTTCTCGACCGTCCGGATCGTGCACGCCGAACCGCCCAGCTGGAAGGCGTGGTTGAACATCGCGAACACCGGCTCGCTGCGGCTGCCGTCCGGCTGCCGGCAGCCGGGGATGTCCACCATCAGGTCCCTCGGCAGGGACACGGCGGTGGCGCTGCGCCGGTCGGCGGCCAGATGCAGCAGGATCGTGGTGTCCGACCGCTCGGTGCCCAGATCCCGCCCGTACGCGGAGTTCCCCTCCCCGGCCCGCGTGTCCGACCCGATCAGCAGGATGTTCTGCGCGCCCCGCACCAGTTCGGAGGGCCGTTCCCGCTCGTACCGGGCCAGTTCGCGGGCGGCCGCGTCGTCCGCCGTGATGTTCGCGCTGAGCTTGGCGTAGAGGGCCCAGCCGGTCCCGGCGGCCGCCGCGAGGAGGACGGCGGCACCGAGCGCCGTCACCTTCGCCCACCGCCGCCGACGCCGCCGTACGAGCCCTGTGCCGGTGGCGGAGGCCCCGGGGCCGGGACCGAGGGCCTTGCCTGCGGTGTCGGGCACGGGCGGGGCACCCCCTCATGGCGTACGAGCGTCACGTCCTGCTCTTACGACCATGGCGGCGGAGGGCGGGGGAGGCGCCCTGTGTTACTCCACTCGGGGGACGGCGGTGCCGCTCAGCGGCGCACCGCGGTCACCCGCTCGTTCTCGATCCGCTTGGCGAGAGCCTCCTCGTCCAGCCGGTCCAGATGCCGGCACAGCACCACGGACCCGCCGGTGGCCAGCGGCGCGTACAACCCCGCGCGGACCCCTTCCCAGGTGTCGTACGACAGCCCGGACAACAACCTCGATCCGGGTCCCGTCAGATCCAGCGAGGGCGCCTCGGCCAGGGCCCGCTGAACGACCTCCGCCCCGCTGAACTCCCGCCCGGCGACGATCAGCGCGGGCTCCTCGGGCTCCACCGGCGCGAACGGCACGAACCGGTCCCCCTGTCCCGGCACTTCCACGGCGTAGTCGACGAACCCCTCGGGGGCCTGCGGAAACCTCCCGCCGAGCGGCCGTAGCGCCAGCGCCACCCGCTCACCCCGGCACGCCCGCGCCGCATCCAGCGAGTCCGGCCCGCTGACGACGACGTCCGCCGCGGCCGGATCCCCGCCGACGTCCGCCACCGCGCCCACCGCGGAGCAGGCCAGCAGCCACACCGCCGTCTGCCAGTGCGCGGGCAGCAGCAGCGCGACCCGGTCGCCGGGACCGGCGGACAGGTCGCCCTGAAGGAGGTTCGCGGTCTTGGCCACCCAATTGGCGAAGGTGGCCACGGACAGTTCGACGCGTTCGCCCGTGGCGTCGTCGTAGAAGGTCACCAGCGGGCGGCCGGGGTCCGCGGCGAGCGCGGAAGCCAGCAGGTCGGCAGGGGTGCGATCGGTGGCGTTCACCCGGGAAAGGGTACGCGCGGGCGGGCGCGTGCAGCGTGCGGTGGGGCCACCGGTTCGGCGGAACGGTTTCCGACGGTCCGTCAGTTCATGGATGGACAGATTTGTATGACTATGTTCAAGATCATGACTATGCGTGGATTCCTGACTTCGTCCAACGGCGCCCCGTCGATCGCCGTCTCCTCGATCGGCGTCACCTGCGCCGCGGCCCTCGCGCTTCCGCTGTCGGCCCCGCCCGCAGCCGCCGCACCCGCACGACCGTCCGGGGCCGCCGCAGCGGTGCGGTCGTCCGGAGCCGCCGTACCCGCACGGCCGTCCGAGGCGGGCGCATCCGTACGGTCGTCCGAAGCCGGTGTCCCGGGCGGCACCCGCTCGCTGCCCCTCGTCCCCCTCTCCCGCGTGCGGGTCCTCGGCACCGCCCCGGAGCAGGGCCTGTACCGGGGCGACGGCGAGCACTTCTCGCTGGTCGGGGTCGTCTGGAACGACCCGGACACCGAGTTGCACGGCCGGGTCCAGGTGCGGACGCGGTCCGCGCGGACGGGGAAGTGGTCCGGCTGGCAGGACGTCGAGACGCACAACGCCGACCACGGCGCCGACCCCGGCACGGCGGAACGCGACGCGCGGCGGGTGCGCGGGGCGACCGCACCGCTGTGGGTGGGCGAATCCGACGGTGTGGACCTCCGGGTGCGTGCCGCCGGCCGGGGTGCGCGGGACGGCCGTACGGCCGAACCGCAGCGCCCGGAGCCCCCGTTGCCCTCCGGCCTGCGCCTGGAACTCGTCGACCCCGGTGCGGAGGCGGCCCCCGGGGGCGCGCCGGCCCAGGCGCCCCGTACCGGTCCGCGCTCGGAGGCGGAACGGGCGGCCTCGGCCGCCAACACGGACCTCGCCCGCTTCGGCGCCCTGGAGATCCCGGCGCTGGGCAAGCGGGCCACCGAGCGGGAACTCGCCCGCCTGGCAGGGCCGGTGCGGGCCAAGCCGTACATCGGGCCGCGCCCGCGGATCGTCACCCGCCGCGGCTGGGGCGCGGACGAGTCACTGCGCCAGAGCGGGTTCGTCTACACGAAGAAGCTCAAGGCGGCCTTCGTGCACCACACGGCCTCCGGCAACAAGTACAGCTGCTCCCAGGCCCCCTCCGTCATCCGCAGTATCTACCGCTACCACGTCGCGAGCATGGGCTGGCGGGACATCGGCTACAACTTCCTCGTCGACAAGTGCGGAACCATCTACGAGGGCCGGGCCGGCGGCGTGGCGAAGGCGGTCCTCGGCGCGCACACCCTCGGCTTCAACAACAACAGCATGGGCATCGCGGTGATCGGCTCGTTCGGCGGGACGAAGCCGTCCGGCGCCGCGGTGAAGGCGGTCGCCCGGCTCATCGCGTGGAAGCTCGGACTCTCCGGGGCCGATCCGCGTGCCAAGACATATCTCACGTCGGGCGGTGGCAACCTCTACCCCAAAGGTAAGAAGGTACGACTGAACGTGATCTCCGGCCATCGGGACGGATTCGCCACCGAGTGCCCCGGCAAACGGCTTTACGCCAAGCTCGGTACGGCCCGTTCCAGCGCGGCGCGCTACCAGGGGCGCTGAGCCGGCCGGGGTGTGCGCTCGGCGCCGTCTTCGGGGGCCCGCCGCTCTCACACCGTTCTCTCACCGATCTCGTGGGAAACCGGGTGGTTGTCAAGGGAGCCGCCGCTACGGTCTGCATACACTGACCGGCCGAAACGAGTGAAACGAGTAGTTCGGCCGGTCCCGGCAGGAAGCAGAGACGACAGGTGACAGAAGCGATCCTCCTGGTCGGCGGCAAAGGCACCCGGCTGCGTCCCCTCACGGTGCACACGCCCAAGCCCATGGTCCCCGCCGCCGGGGTGCCGTTCCTCACGCACCAGCTGGCGCGGGCCAAAGCGGCGGGCGTGGACCACATCGTCCTCGCCACGAGCTATCTGGCCGAGGTCTTCGAGCCGTACTTCGGCGACGGCTCCTCCCTCGGCCTGCGCATCGAGTACGTGACGGAGGAGGAGCCGCTCGGCACGGGCGGCGCGATCCGCAATGTCGCCTCGCGTCTGCACTCCGGCCCCGACGACCCGGTGCTCATCTTCAACGGCGACATTCTGACGGGCCTGGACATCAGGGCCCTGGTCGACACGCACAAGTCGACCGGCGCGGACGTCTCCCTGCACCTGACGAAGGTGACGGACCCGCGGGCCTACGGCCTGGTCCCCACGGACGAGACCGGCCGCGTCCTCGCCTTCCTGGAGAAGCCGCAGACGCCGGAGGAGATCGTCACCGACCAGATCAACGCGGGGGCGTACGTCTTCCGCCGCTCGGTCATCGACACGATCCCGCTGGGCCGCCCGGTGTCGGTGGAGCGCGAGACCTTCCCCGACCTCCTCTCGGCCGGCGCCCATCTCCAGGGCATGGTCGACTCCACGTACTGGCTGGACCTCGGCACCCCGGCGGCGTTCGTCCGCGGCTCGGCCGACCTGGTCCTGGGGCGCGCCCCGTCCCCGGCGGTCCCCGGCCGCTGCGGCGACCGCCTGATCCTTCCCACGGCGACGGTGGCGCCGGACGCCAAGCTGACCGGCGGCACGGTGGTCGGCGAGGGCGCGTTCGTGGCCGAGGGGGCGCGGGTCTCCGGCTCCACGATCCTCCCGGGGGCCGTCATCGAACCGGGCGCCGTCATCACCGACTCCCTCATCGGCACCAGGGCCCGCGTGGGCGAACGCACGGTCCTCACCGGCACGGTCGTCGGCGACGGCGCGGTCATCGGCGCCGACAACGAACTCCGCGAGGGAGTACGCGTGTGGTGCGACGCCCGCATCCCGGCGGGCGCGGTGCGCTTCTCTTCCGACCAGTAACGGTCACTCGGACCGCCGACCATGGGGGCTGCGCCCCCAGACCCCGTGTGTTCGGGGGCGGTTCGATTGGCCTGCGGGCGCGTCGTGGCTGATCGCGCAGTTCCCCGCGCCCCTGGGGAACTGCAGCACCGCACCGGCTCGGCGGCACCCCGCGAGCGAGGGCAAGCGAAACCCACCCCCGCCCGGCCCCGGCACAGGGCGCCTCACAGCAGCCCGATGTCCACCCGAGGCATCTTCGGCGCCCGGCGCGCAGGTGCGTTCCCGCTCAGCAGGATCAAACGGACCGCCCGATGCCGCTGCCCGGCATACGGCTCCAGCAGGCGCAGCATCACCGCATCGTCGGCATGCCGGTCCCTCGCCAACGCCCACCCCACGATCCCCGGCAGATGCAGGTCCCCGACCGTCACCGCATCCGCCGCCCCATGACTGCGCTGCACCACCTCCGCCGACGTCCACGGCCCGATCCCCGGCACGACCTCCAACCGCGCCTGAGCCTCGAGCGCCGGCATCCCCACCGCCTGCTCCAGCCGCGCAGCGACCCGCACGGCACGCAGAATCGTCGACGCCCGCTTGTCGTCGACCCCGGCCCGATGCCACTCCCAGGAGGGAATCAGCGCCCACGTCCGTGGCGCAGGCATCACGTACATCGGCCGTTCCCCAGCCCCCGCCGGTCCCGGTGCGCGCTCCCCGAACCTCCGCACGAGCAACCGCCACGCCCGATACGCCTCGTCGGTCGTGACCTTCTGCTCCAGCACCGACGGGATCAAGGACTCCAGCACCAGCCCGGTCCGCGTCAGCCGCAAGCCGGGGCGCCGATGCCGCGCCAAGGCCACGACCCGGTGCCGAGGCACGAACACCTCCGGCTCGTCGGCCGCGCCGAGCCACTCGGGCAGCCGGTCCAGCAGCCACTGCGCCCCCGGCCCCCACGCCTCGCCGCGCACCTCACCGCCGTACGCCCGCACCCTCAGCGTGCCCGGCCCGGCGGGCGTGCGGCTGGCCCGCCACACGGATCCGTCCGCGGTGGCCCGGAAGGTGGGGTCGGCGGGCCCGCGCCGCAGCGGCCCGAGCACCAGCCCGAGATCGAGCGGCCCGTCCGGCACCCACCGCCGTACCCGCGCCGGAGCCGAAGCCTGCCGTGGTATCCCGGCAGCGGCGCCCGCGGGCACGCCGGCATGGCCGCCGCGCACGGTCGTACGCGTGGGGCGCTGAGCGAAACGTCCTGCCACGTGAGGTCCTGTGAGGTCCGGGGGAGGGGGGAGCCGGTGCCGTCCTTCGAGACTAGGCGGTCGTACGCCCGCTACGGCCGCGTACGCCGAACTCAGCGCACCTCTGTGAAGGCCCCCGCGTCCCGCTGCGGCCGCGGTCTCGGCTCCTCGGCCGGATGCCCGACCGCCACCGCGCCCATCGGCTCCCAGTCGGCGGGCAGGTCCAGCACCTCGCGCACCACGTCACGGCAGAACATCGTGGACGACACCCACGCCGAGCCCAGCCGCTCCCCGGCCAGCGCGACCAGCAGGTTCTGCACGCCCGCGCCCATCGCGACGACGAACATCTCCCGCTCGGCACCGTCCCGCCGCGCGTCCCCGTAGTCATGGGAGCCGTCCATGACGAGGCACGGCACCACCAGATACGGCGCGTTGCGCAGGACGTCCCCGCGGCGCACCCGCTTCGCGATGGACTCCTCGCTCTTGCCGTCCCGGCGCAGGTCTGCGATCCAGGCGTCCCGCATCGCGTCCAGCAGCCGGGTCCGGGACCGAGCCGACTCCAGCAGGACGAACCGCCAGGGGGTGGTGTGGTGCGGGGCCGGTGCGGTCACCGCCGCCGCCACCGCGCGCCGTACCGCGCCGGGATCCACGGGCTCGTCGGTGAACGCCCGGACCGTACGCCGCTGGGTCACCGCCTCGCGGACCGCCTCGGACGTGCCGAGCCGGAACATGTCGTCCCGCGAGGTCCGCACCAGGGCCCGCGCACCCTCGCCGTCCTCCGGGGCCAGCACGTGCGGCAGGCCGCGCACCACCGCGACCGGCCGGCCCGCCGCCTTGCCCTTGACCAGGTCGCCGGCGGCGGCCAGTTCGTCCGCCGTGGCGACGATCGTGGCGCTGAGCGGATTGCCGTACGCGTCCGTGCCCCCGCGCAGGTCGTCCAGCACGCGCACCCCGGCGGCGCCGATCGCCACGTCCGTGAGCCCCGAACGCCAGGGGCGCCCGAAGGTGTCGGTGACGACCACGCCGACGTCGACTCCGAGGGCGGCGCGCAGGCCCTCGCGGATCGCGCGCGCGGACGCGTCCGGGTCCTCGGGGAGCAACAGCACCGTGCCGGCGGGGGTGTTGGAGGCGTCGACCCCGGCGGCGGCCATGACCAGGCCCTGCCGGTTCTCCACGATCCTGAGGGCGCCGCGCCGGGCCACCACTCGGACCGTCTCGGCGTCGATGGCCGCCTCCCGGTCGGAGGCCTGCACGACGCGGCCCTCCGCCTTGGAGACGATCTTGGAGGTGACGAGCAGCACATCCCCGTCGGCCAGGCCCGGCTCCGCCGCGGCGATCAGCTTGGCGAGGTCGTCGCCCGGCTGCACCTCGGGAATGCCCGACAGGGCCCGGACCGTGTACTCCGGGCGCTCCTCGCTCACGCTCCCCGCACCTCCTCGGCCAGCGCCAGCGCCTCCCGCGCCATCTGCGCGGCCGCGTCGACGTCGGTCATCATCAGCGGTACGGCCCGGCAGCGGATGCCGTCCGCCTCGACCCGCCCGACCGCGGCCGCGTCGACGGTGTCGACGAGCCAGCCGTCCAGCAGGCCGGAGCCGTAGTGCTCGGCGACCGCGGCGGCCGTGGACTCCACGCCGACCGCGGCGAGCACCTTGTCGGCCATGCCGCGCACCGGGGCGTCCCCGACGATGGGGGACAGGCCGATCACGGGCACGCCCGCGTCCGCGATGGCCTCCCGGATGCCGGGCACGGCGAGGATGGTGCCGATGGACACGACCGGGTTGGAGGGCGGGAAGAGGATGACGTCCGCCTCGGCGATGGCCTGCAGCACGCCGGGCGCCGGCTTGGCGTGCTCGGCGCCGACCGGGACCACGGCCTCGGCGGGGACGGAGGCCCGCAGCCGTACCCAGTACTCCTGGAAATGGACCGCCTTGCGCTCGCCGTCCACCTCCACGGCCACATGGGTCTCCACGCGGTCGTCGGTCATCGGGATCAGCTTCACGCCCGGCTTCCAGCGGTCGCACAGCGCCTCGGTGACGGCGCTGAGCGGAAAGCCCGCGCCGAGCATCTGCGTGCGCACGATGTGCGTGGCGAAGTCCCGGTCGCCCAGGCCGAACCACTCCGGCCCGACCCCGTAGGCCGCCAGTTCCTCCTTGAGGTGGAAGGTCTCGTCGGCCCGCCCCCAGCCCTGCTCCTCGTTGATGCCGCCGCCCAGCGTGTACATCACCGTGTCCAGGTCGGGGCAGACCTTCAGCCCGAAGAGGTGGATGTCGTCGCCGGTGTTGCCGATCACCGTGACGTCCGCGTCCGGCACGGCCCGCTTCAGACCGCGCAGGAACCGGGCACCACCGATGCCGCCTGCCAGAACCACAATGCGCATGGGGACAAGTGTTGCAGGCGGGTACGACAACGCGTCAGGCAGTCACCGGACGAGCTTCGCAGTGCGGCGACGTGTGCATCGGCATCTCCGTCAGGCCCGGGTAGTACACGTGCAGGCTGACCGCCGGCTCCAGGGTGTCGTTGACGACCTCGTGCACGTACCCCGGCGCGAACACCCGCTGCGTGCCCGCCGCCAACGCGCGCGTGGCGCGTTCGGTGCGCTCGGTCAGGGTGCCCTCCAGGACGGTGAGGACACCGGAGGAGCGGCCGTGGTCGTGCAGCCCGCTGCCCTGCCCCGGCACCCAGGACAGCAGCCACACCTCGTAGCCCGGGCCGGTGCGCAGCCGGTGGTACCAGCGGGTCGTGGTGTCGTACCGCACGAGGTGTTCCCACTGGGAGCGGTCGGCGGCGATCCGGCGGGCGAGACCCACGAACTCGGCAACGGTGGCCGGGTGCTCGCGCGGCGGCTGGAGCAGGTGCGGGACTTCGAGGATGTCGCCGGCGATCTGGAGGTCGTTGTCGCTGTTCATGGGGTGCGGTGGTTCCTCGGGTGGGAGAAGGCCGGAGGGAACGAGGAGCGAGGAAACCGGGTCACGCGGACACGGCCTGCAGCTGGAGCGAGGTGGGCTCAACAGCTGCAACAGCGACAACAGCTACAGCGGGACCGGGCAGCACCGAGGGACCCGGCGGTGCGGGTCGAGGTGAGTGCCAAGTTCGCGAGCATGCCCACTAGGACATCGGTTCACACCCGCAGTGTCAACTCGGCGCCCGGCATATGGGACAGGTTTCACCTCATCCGGTTCATCTCGGAGGTGAAAGGTTTGTTCATCGGGGTGTCGGGACACATGGGGCACATCCGGCGCTCAAGCCGCGCGGAACGCGATCGAACGCCGGGGCGTCCTTCTCCGTATACATGTCCGTACGGGTTCCGGGTGCCCCTCCGGGCCTCGTCTGCGTGTCACGGTTTAAGGCGATTTGAACACTTTCCGCACGGGCTTGGTTCCGCAGAGTGAATAACGGGCCCAATAGCAGATCTCGGCTTGACTCGCCCGGAGCAGCACACTTGTAATTTCACTCGTGTCGTTCAGCCGAAATCGGTAACGGCAACGCACACGGGGACGCGAAAGACAGACGAGGGGCGCACATGACCGAGCTGGTGCAGCAACTGCTGGTCGACGACGCGGACGAGGAACTCGGCTGGCAGGAGCGCGCGCTGTGCGCCCAGACCGACCCCGAGTCCTTCTTCCCCGAGAAGGGCGGCTCCACCAGAGAGGCGAAGAAGGTCTGCCTCGCCTGTGAGGTCCGCTCCGAGTGCCTCGAGTACGCCCTCGCCAACGATGAGCGCTTCGGCATCTGGGGCGGCCTGTCCGAGCGGGAACGCCGCCGGCTGAAGAAGGCCGCCATCTGACCGCACGACGCACGGACATCCACCCCAAAACGTCACGAACGGCCCGTCACCGGTGGGTTATCCACAGGCGGCGGGCCGACGTCATGGTCAGCCGATAGTGTGGTCGCTCGTCCGAGACGCCCCGCTGTCCCCTCGGCCCCCGAGAGGGCGCGGGCGTCCACCGCAGTCCATCGAACCGGGGCCCGTACCTCGATGTCCGTGCACAGCCATACGGCAGTCCAAGACCCGGCTGCCTCCGCGGCGTTTGACCCGTCCCGCCCGCCCGAGTTCCCGCGTCACGTGGTGACCGCGGTCCTCGTCTCCCACGACGGCGCCCGCTGGCTGCCCGACGTCCTGGCCGGGCTGCTCGGCCAGGAGCGACCCGTGCAGTACGCGGTCGCGGCCGACACCGGCAGCGCGGACGACTCCGCCCGGCTGCTCACCGACGCCCTCGGCGATGCCAACGTCCTGCACCTGGCCCGCCGCACCGGCTTCGGCCAGGCCGTCGAGGAGGCGTGCCGCACCGCCCCGGTCCTCACCCCGGAAGAGCTGCCGTACCTCAAGCGCCCCAGCGGCTGGGACCCGGTCACGCGCACATGGCGCGACGACGCCTACGACATGCCCGAACTGCCGCACGGCGAGCCCGTCCAGTGGCTCTGGCTGCTGCACGACGACTGCGCACCCGAACCCGACGCCCTCGCCGAGCTGCTGCGCGTCGTCGACAACGAACTCGACCTGGGCCGCGACGACGTGGCGGTCGTCGGCCCCAAGCTGCGCGGCTGGTACGACCGCCGGCAACTGCTGGAGGTCGGCGTCTCCATCGCCAACTCCGGCCGCCGCTGGACCGGCCTGGACCGCCGCGAACAGGACCAGGGCCAGCACGACCACGTGCGCACCGTGCTGTCGGTCTCCAGCGCCGGCATGCTCATCCGCCGCGACGTCTTCGAACAGCTCGGCGGCTTCGACCGCCGGCTGCCCCTGATGCGCGACGACGTGGACCTGTGCTGGCGCGCCCACACCGCGGGCCACCGCGTCCTGATCGCCCCCGACGCGGTCGTACGGCACGCCGAGGCCGCCTCCCGCGAGCGCCGCACCGTCGACTGCGTGGGCCGCACCGCCGCCTCCCCGCACAAGGTCGACAAGGCCGGCGCCGTCTACACCCTGCTCGTCAACACCCGCGGCGGCGCGCTGCCCTGGGTGTTCCTGCGGCTCGTTTTCGGCACGCTCCTGCGGACCGTCGCCTACCTGGTCGGCAAGGTGCCCGGCCAGGCCGTCGACGAGATCCGCGGCCTGCTCGCCACCCTGCTGCGCCCGGGCCGGATCTTCGCCGCGCGGCGCCGCCGCGGACCCTCGCAGATCGACAAGGACGAACTGCGCCGGCTCTTCCCCCCGCCCGGCGCCACCGTCCGGGCCACCGTGGAACAGTTCGCCGCCAACTTCACCAGCAGCTCCGACGACACCCTCCGGGCCGGTCGGCACGGCGGCGCGGTGGAGTCCGGACCCGGCGGCGACGACGCCGACTTCCTGGAGGTCGAGCAGTTCGCCAGGCTCAGGCGGATCGCCCGCAAGCCCGGCCCCGTGCTCTTCCTCGCCCTGCTGCTCATCTCCCTGGCAGCCTGCCGCGCCCTGCTCGGCGGCGGCGCGCTCGCGGGCGGCGCCCTGCTGCCCGCCCCGGCAGGCGCCGGCGACCTGTGGTCCCGCTTCGCCGACTCCTGGCACCCGGTCGGCGCGGGCGGCACCCCGGCCGCGCCGCCCTACCTCGCGATCGTCGCCACCCTCGCCTCGATCCTGTTCGGCTCCACCGGACTCGCGATGACGGTCCTGCTGGTCGCCTCGGTACCGCTCGCCGGATTCACCGCCTACTTCGCCTCCCGGCCGCTGGTCACCTCCCGGCTGCTGCGCGCCTGGGCCGCCATCGCCTACGCCTTCCTGCCCGCCACCACCGGCGCCCTGGCCGGCGGCCGCATCGGCACCGCCGTCCTCGCCGTGCTGCTGCCGCTCGTCGCGCGCGCCGGCGTCGCCGCGAGCGGCCTCGCGAACCGCTCCGGGGCGCGCGGCAGTTGGCGCGCCACCTGGGCGTACGCGCTGCTGCTGACCATCACCACCGCCTTCACGCCGATCGTCTGGCCCATCGCGCTGCTCCTCGGCATCGGCGTGCTCGTGCTGCGCCGCGGCGACCTCGTCGCGCACACCCTGCGCTTCCTCGCCCAGCTCGGCACCCCGCTGCTGGTGCTCGCCCCCTGGTCGCTGGCCCTCCTCCCGACCGGCTTCTTCAAGGAAGCCGGACTGGCCTACGGCACCTCGGCCGCCTCCGCGCTCGACCTGCTCGGCGCCAGCCCCGGCGGCCCCGGCACCGTGCACGGCCTGATGCTCATCGGCATCGTCCTCGCCGCCCTCGCCGCACTCCTGCGCTCCGAGCGGCAGCCGGCCGTCCGCACCGCCTGGGCGGTCGCCCTGGCCGGCCTCGTCTTCGCCGCCCTGTCCAACAGGTCCGCCTGGGCCGGACCGGCCACCCTCGTCTACGGCATCGCCCTGCTGGCCGCCGCCGCCCTCGGCGCCGACGGCGCACGCGCGCGCGTGGCCGAGCAGAGCTTCGGCTGGCGCCAGCCCGTAGCCGCCCTGATCGCCTTCGCCTGCGCCGCGGGCCCGCTGCTCGTCGTCGCCGGCTGGATGATCCGCGGCGCCGCCGGCCCCCTGGAGCGCCGCGACCCGACGCAGGTGCCCGCGTTCGTCGCCGAGGACTCCACCACCGGCGACCGCGCCCGCACCCTGATCCTGGACAGCGACTCCGCCGTGCGCGTGCGCTACACCCTGGTCCGCGGCTCCGGCGCCCGCATGGGCGACGCCGAGATCAGCGCCGCCGACGGCCAGAACACCCGGCTGGACAAGGTCGTCGCCAACCTCGTCGCCGGCTCCGGCGCCGACCAGGCCGACGAACTCGGCGGCTTCGCAGTGCGCTACGTCCTCGTCCACAAGGGCGCGCCCCGCGACATCACCCGCGTCCTCGACACCACCCCCGGCCTGACCCGGCTCAGCCAGCAGAACGGCAGCGCCCTGTGGCGTGTCGACCATGAGGTCTCCCGCGCCGTGATCGTCCCCGCCGGCGGCTCGGGCACCGCCCAGCCGATCTCCGCCGGCCCGGTGGAGATCCACACCACCGTCCCCGCCGGCCCGGGCGGCCGCGTCCTGCGCCTCGCCGACACCGCCTCCGACGGCTGGACGGCCAGCCTGAACGGCCATCCGCTCACCCGCACCACGGTCGACGGCTGGGCCCAGGGCTTCCAACTGCCCGCCGACGGCGGCCGCCTGGACGTCACCTACAGCGACCCGATCACCCACACCGCCTGGCTGTGGGCCCAGGGCGCGCTCGCCGTCGTCCTGGTCGTCCTCGCCCTGCCCGGCCGTCGCCGCGACGTCGACGACGACCTGCCCCAGGAGGAGCCGCTGCCCGCCCAGGCCACCGCGGGCGAGGGCCGCCGCGCCCGCCGCCTGCGCGCCCAGGCCGAGGAACAGGCCACCGAGGAACAGGCCACCGAGGAGCAGCCCGGCGACGAACAGCCCGCCGCGCCGCCCCTGCCGACGCAGCCCCCGGCCGCCGTACCCCACCAGCAGTCCTACGACGAGTGGGACCCGGCTTCCTACGCCGGTGCCGGATACACCGACTACGGCGCCGAGCAGTACCAGAACGGCGGCCAGTACCCGCCCTCCGGCTACGACCAGCAGGCGTACCCGGCGGCCGACCCCTACCAGACGGGCCAGGGCCAGTACGACCCGTACGCCTACGGCGGCACGGCCGACCAGATGCCGTACGACCCGACGGCCTACCAGCAGGGCTACGACCCCGCGTACGACCCCGCCCAGCAGGGCTACGACCCGGCCCAGCACCCCCACGGCACCGGCAGCGAGCGCCCCGACGGGAGCCAGCAGTGAACCGCACCACCCTGTCCCTGATCGCCGCCGGCGGCGCGCTGGCAGCCGTCACCGCGTTCGCCGCGTTCGACGGCCCGTCCGCGTCCGGCGCGGCCGCCCCCGAGGCGGCCGCGAACCTGCCGGTCCAGCGCACGAGCCTGCTGTGCCCGGCGCCGAGCATCTCGGACATCGCCGACACGTCGTACACGTCGTTCACGCCCGTCACCCAGGGCACGGCGAGCGACGGCAAGGCCCAACTCCAGGCAGCCGGCGAGGACTCGGCGGACGGCACGGGCAACTCCCGGACGGGCAAGGCCCCGAAGGGGTCCAAGGGCGGGAAGAAGACGGCGGACCAGCCGGTTCTCACCCCGAAGGCGCCGGGCACCCCGGTCACCGGCGACACCTCCGGCGCCGACGGGCCCGCGCTCATCGGCACCGCCGACGGGAAGTTCGCGCCCGGCTGGACCGTCCAGGAGACCACCGAGGTCGCCGCCGGCACCGGCCGCGGCCTGCAGGGCGTCAACTGCACCGCCGCGGACACCGACTTCTGGTTCCCGGGCGCCAGCACGGCCGGCAGCCGCACCGACTACGTCCACCTGACCAACCCCGACGACTCCGCCGCGGTCGTCGACATCGAGCTGTACGGCAAGGACGGCGCGATCAAGTCACCGCTCGGCGAGAACCTCACCGTCCCGCCGCACGCGAGCAAGCCGATCCTGCTGTCCACGCTCACCGACGCACAGCAGGCCGACCTGACCGTGCACGTCAGCGTGCGCAGCGGCAGGGTCGGGGCGACCGTGCAGGCCCTGGACGACAAGGTGGGCGGCGACTGGCTGGCCGCGGCCGCCGACCCGGCCGGCAGCCTGGTCCTGCCCGGCATCCCGAAGGACGCCACCGACGTCCGCCTGATCGCCTTCACCCCCGGCGGCGACGACGCCGACCTGAAGGTCCGCCTGGCCTCACCGGACGGCCTGATCACCCCGGCGGGCAACGAGACCCTGCACGTGAAGTCGGGCATGACGACCACGGCCGACCTCGGCGACGTGACCCGAGGCGAGGCCGGCTCCCTCGTCCTGACCCCCACGGACCAGTCGGTCCCGGTCGTCGCGGCCCTCCGGGTGATCCGCGGCAAGGGCGACAAACAAGAGACGGCCTTCATCCCGGCCACCGCCCCCGTCGGCACGCGCGCGACCTCGGCCGACAACAGCGCCAAGGGCACGACCCTCTCCCTGGCCGCACCCACCGCCACCGCCACGGTCAAGGTCACCGCGTCGGCGGGCAGCGACGGCGGCACGCCGACGACGAAGACCTACACGATCAAGTCCGGCACCACCGAGAACGTCCCGGTACCCGTCCCCTCCGGCCTCAACGGCACCTACGCCCTCACCGTCGAAACCGTCTCCGGCGGCCCGGTCTACGCCTCCCGCACCCTGTCCGCCACGGAGTCCGGCATCCCCGGCTTCACCATCCAAACCCTCCCGAACGACCGGGGCATGGTGGCGGTACCGAAGACGACGGAGGATCTGTCGATCCTGCAGAAGTGAGGGGCGAGGCTTTCGCGGCGCCGTTGGGATGCGCGTGCGGGTGCGTGGGCGACTGCGGGTGCTCGCCGGCCGCCCGCGCAGTTCCCCGCGCCCCTCGGGAACCGCGGCACCGCCGACTTCGCAGCGCCGGGGCACCCGCATGGCTGGGGGCAGGCGAAACGCCCCGTCGTCCGGCCACAGCACAGGGCACCCAAGCAGCAAGGCCCCCCACGCCGCCGTACCCCCGCAGGGACTCCGCAGGACCCCGCGGGGCCTAGTCCTCCCCGTACCGCGGATCCACGGTCTCCGGAGTCAGCCCGAGCAACTCGGCCACCTGCTCCACGACCACCTCATGCACCAGCGCGGCCCGTTCATCCCGCCCCTTGGTGCGGATCTCCACCGGCCGCCGGTACACGACCACCCGCGCCCGCCGCCCGTCCCGCGCGGGAACCACCCCGCCCAACGGCACGGCCTCGTCACTCCACACCTGTTCACCCCGCCCCTCCAGCCGGGGCACCTCCAGCACCAGGAAGTCGATGTCGGCAAGCTGCGGCCACCGCCGCTCGAGACGCTCCACGGAGTCCTGCACCAGGTCCGCGAACACATCGGCACGGCTGGCCGCCAGCGGCACCTGCGGCGGCGCGATCGGCCCCCGCATGCCCCTGCCGTGACGATCACGGCGACGGGGCCCGGGGCCGGCGGCACGGGGCGGTACACGGTTGTCCATCACTGGGGAAGGGTAGTCCCCGCTCGCCCTCCCCGCCCGACCCCACACGGCAACCCGCCCCCCGACCGGCCACCCGCGACCAGCACTCCAGACCCCCCGCCCCAGACCACCCGCCGCCGGCCTCCCACCGCCGGCCTCCCACCGCCGGCCGGCCACCCGCCAGTCAGCGCCGAGCGGCCCGGCCATGATCCCCGGCCACGCCCGCGCACGCCCCCCTCCCGGCCCACGGCGGCGCCGCCGATCAGCCCACCGCCGATCGGCCCCGTTCGGCTCCGATCGGCCCTCTCCGCCCTCGTGTCGCAGGTTGACCATTCCAGCCAACGTCTGGCTCGTTTCCGTAACCCTCCAAGACCGCCGAACTCAAGGCAATTGACGGTGTTTGTACTGACTCATGACCGTATCGAGCCGCGCCCAAAACCGGTCGAGAACCCGTCCATGCAGGTCAACGGGGCTTCCCCGAAGGGGTGTGTGGGGCGTTTCACAGCACGACACGGGCGAGTGACCTGGTGGAGAGTCGTCGCGGCCCGCTCAAGAGTGCGGTACCGTCCAACGTCGTGAGCCCTGTACGTCGCTGTTCGCGCACCGCCTGCGGCCGACCCGCCGTCGCGACGCTGACGTACGTCTACGCCGACTCGACCGCGGTCCTCGGCCCGCTCGCCACGTACGCCGAGCCGCACTGCTACGACCTGTGCGCCGAGCACTCCGAACGCCTCACCGCCCCCCGCGGCTGGGAGGTCGTCCGCCTCCTCGACGGCTCCGCCCCCGCGCGGCCCAGCGGAGACGACCTGGAAGCGCTTGCCAACGCCGTGCGCGAGGCGGCCCGCCCCCAGGAGCGCGCGGCCGAGGCAGGCGGCGGAGGCCGTACGGCGGACCCCATGGAGGTCGCCCGCCGCGGCCACCTGCGAGTCCTGCGCTCCCCGGACAACTGAGCCCGCTCCCACGGTCGTCGAACCGGCGCGCGGCACGCCACCACCGGTCACGACTGGGCCTCCACCCGGTGTCCGCACACCTCCCCCTTACCCCCACCGGGTAGTTTGTGGGCACCCATAGGACTTTCAGGAGGGTTGGCCGTGACTGCTGATCTGTCGCAGATCGTGAAGGCGTACGACGTACGCGGAGTGGTTCCGGACCAGTGGGACGAGTCACTGGCCGGGCTCTTCGGCGCCGCCTTCGCGGAGGTGACGGGTGCGGCGGCCATCGTCGTCGGCCACGACATGCGGCCCTCGTCCCCCGGCCTGTCCCGCGCCTTCGCGCGCGGCGCGGCGGACCGCGGTGTGGACGTCACCGAGATCGGCCTGTGCTCCACCGACCAGCTGTACTACGCCTCGGGCGCGCTGAACCTGCCGGGCGCGATGTTCACCGCCTCGCACAACCCGGCCCAGTACAACGGCATCAAGCTGTGCCGCGCGGGCGCTGCTCCGGTCGGCCAGGACACCGGTCTGGCGCAGATCCGCGAACTGGCCGAGCGGTGGCTGGAGTCGGGCGCCCCCGAGCCGGTCGCCGAGCCGGGAACCCTGTCCTCGCGCGAGACGTTGGACGATTACGCGGCGCACCTTTGCTCCCTGGTCGACCTGACCTCCATCCGCCCGCTGAAGGTCGTGGTCGACGCCGGCAACGGCATGGGCGGCCACACGGTCCCCTCGGTCTTCGCCGGCCTGCCCCTGACCCTCGTCCCGATGTACTTCGAACTGGACGGCACCTTCCCGAACCACGAGGCCAACCCGCTCGACCCGGCCAACCTCGTGGACCTGCAGAAGCGCGTCCCGGCGGAGGGCGCCGACCTCGGCATCGCCTTCGACGGCGACGCCGACCGCTGCTTCGTCGTGGACGAGCACGGCGACCCGGTCTCCCCGTCCGCGATCACCGCCCTGGTCGCCGCCCGCGAGCTCGCCCGCAACGGCGGCAAGGGCACGATCATCCACAACCTGATCACCTCCCGTACCGTCCCCGAGGTGGTGAAGGAGAACGGCGGCACCCCGGTCCGCACCCGCGTCGGCCACTCCTTCATCAAGGCCGAGATGGCCCGCAGCGGCGCGATCTTCGGCGGCGAGCACTCGGCGCACTACTACTTCAAGGACTTCTGGAACGCCGACACGGGCATGCTGGCCGCCCTGCACGTCCTCGCCGCCCTCGGCGGCCAGGAGGGCCCCCTGTCCGCCCTCGTCGCCCAGTATGACCGCTACACCGGCTCCGGCGAGATCAACTCCACCGTCGCCGACCAGTCCGCCCGCCTCGCCGCGATCCGCGCCGCGTACGAGGGCCGCGCCGACGTCACCCTGGACGACCTCGACGGCCTCACGGTCGCCGCGGCCGACTGGTGGTTCAACGTCCGCCCCTCCAACACCGAGCCCCTCCTCCGTCTGAACGCCGAGGCGAAGGACGAGGCCACGATGACCAAGATCAGGGACGAGGCCCTGGCGATCATCAGGGCCTGAAGCGGCCGGGCGGCCGGGCAGACGCGGGTCCAGGGGGCGGCGCCCCCTGGACGGTGCCGACAGCCCAGCTCGGCCCGTCCACCAGCGGTACGCTGACCAGGCACATCCACAGACAGACATCCGCCCTCGAAGGGACACCCCATGCCGCTCGAAGCCGGCCTCCTGGAGATCCTCGCCTGCCCGGCCTGCCACGCCGCCCTCAAGGAGCAGGACACCGAGCTGATCTGCACGGGCCAGGACTGCGGCCTCGCCTACCCCGTCCGCGACGGCATCCCGGTCCTCCTCGTGGACGAGGCCCGCCGCCCCCAGTGACGACATCCCTCACGTCGTGACGACACCCCTCACGTCGTAGACAACCCGCACAGGATCCCGGCGCTCGGAGGCAACCGCCCATGCTGGACGAATCGCTGCTCGACACCCCGGAGGGCCTCGCCGAGGCCGACCGCCGAGGCCTGCTGCGCGGGGCCGCCGAGGCCGGTGCCCGCGTCCGCACCGCCGCCCGGCATGCCGTCGAGGCCGGCGTCGGCGATCTCAAGCCCGACGGCCGCCCCCGCGCCGTCCTCATCGCCGGTCCCGGCGCCGCCGCCACCCACACCGCCGACCTCCTCGGCACCCTGGCCGGCGTCGGCAGCCCCGTGGTCCGCCTGGCCCCGACCGGCGTGGCCCCCGCCGCGGGCGCCCTGCGCTGGGAGCTCCCCGGCTGGGCCGGCTCCGTGGACCTGCTGCTGATCGCCACCCCGGACGGCACCGAACCGAGCCTCACGCTCCTCACCGACCAGGCCTACCGCCGCGGCGTCTCGGTCGCCGCCGTGGCCCCGCCCGGCACCCCGCTCGCGGAGGCGGTCACCGGCGCCCACGGCCTGTTCGTACCGATGGCGACAGCGCCGTACGACCAGGAGGAACCGCTCGCCGCGTCCTCCCCGGGCGTCTTCTGGGCGCTGCTCACCCCGCTGCTGGCGCTGCTGGACCGGATCGGACTGATCAGCGCCCCGCCGGAGGCCCTGGAGAAGGTCGCCGACCGCCTGGACCACATCGCCGAGCGCTGCGGCCCCGCCATCGCGACCTACAGCAACCCGGCCAAGACCCTCGCCGCCGAACTCGCCGACGCACTGCCCGTGGTGTGGGCGGAAGGACCGTCGGCGGGCCCCGCCGGCCGCCGTTTCGCCGCCGCCCTCGCCGAACTCGCCGGCCGCCCCGCGCTCGTCGCCGAACTCCCCGAGGCCCTCTCCGCACACAGCGCCCTGCTGGCCGGCCCGCTGGCCGCCAGTGCCGACCCCGAAGACTTCTTCCGGGACCGCGTCGAGGAGCCGCCTGCGCTGCACGCACGCGTGGTGCTGCTCCGCGACCGTCCGATCAGCGGCCTCACCGCCGCCCCCGCCGCCCGTGACCTGGCCCTCAGCCACGACACGCCGATCAGCGAACTCGAACCGGAGGAAGGCGGCGAACTGGAGACGCTCGCGGAACTGATCGCCGTCACGGATTTCGCCGCTGTTTACCTGGCGCTCGCTTCGAGGGCCTGATCTGGCTACGGGCCGGAACCCCCGCGCCCACATCGGCACGGCAACCGGCACCTGCACCGGTACCGGCGCCGGTTCGGCAGCCGACGTACGGAGACAGAGAAGACACATGGACCGCCTCGACAACACCGTCCGCCCCTACGCCTGGGGTTCCCCCACCGCCATCCCGCACCTCCTCGGCGTCGAGCCGACCGGTGAACCGCAGGCGGAGATGTGGATGGGCGCGCACCCGGGAGCCCCCTCGCGCACCGCGCGCGGAAGCCTCGTCGAGGTCATCGACGCGAGCCCGGAGGACGAGCTGGGCAAGGCGGCCGTGGCGAAGTTCGGCCCGCGCCTGCCCTTCCTCCTCAAGATCCTCGCCGCCGGCGCCCCACTCTCCCTCCAGGTGCACCCCAACCTGGAACAGGCCAGGGAGGGTTACGCCGACGAGGAGCGCCGCGGCATCCCGGTCGACGCCCCGCACCGCAACTACAAGGACGCCAACCACAAGCCCGAACTGATCTGCGCGCTCACCGAGTTCGACGGCCTGTGCGGCTTCCGCGACCCGGCCCGGGCCGCCGACCTGCTCGACGGGCTCGGCGTCGCCTCCCTCAAGCCGTACGTCGACCTGCTGCACGCCCAGCCCGAGGACGCCGCCCTGCGCGAGGTGCTCACCGCGATCCTGACCGCGGAGCCGGAGGAGATGGCGCACACGGTCGCCGAGGCAAGCGCCGCCTGCGCCCGCCTCGGCGGCGACCACGCCCCCTACGCCGACCTCGCCCGGCACTACCCGGGCGACCCCGGCGTCATCGCGGCCATGCTGCTCAACTACGTGCGCCTGCAGCCCGGTGAGGCCCTGTTCCTCGGCGCGGGCATCCCGCACGCGTACCTGAACGGCCTCGGCGTCGAGATCATGGCCAACTCCGACAACGTCCTGCGCTGCGGCCTGACCCCCAAGCACGTCGACGTCCCCGAACTCCTGCGCGTCGTCCGCTTCGAGGCGGGCGACCCGGGCGTACTGCGCCCGGAGGCCTCCCCGGCCGGCGAGGAGGTCTACGACACCCCGATCGACGAGTTCCGCCTCTCCCGGTACGTCCTCCCCGGGGGCGGCGCCGCCCGCGACCTCACCCTCGACACCCCGCAGATCCTGCTCTGCACGGCCGGCTCGGTCCGCGCCGGCGAGCACGAGCTCAGCCCGGGGCAGTCGGTCTTCGTCCCGGCCGGCGAGAGCGCGGAGATCTCGGGTACGGGCACGATCTTCCGTGCCACTGTGATCGTATGACCGGGGTTGTGGATACCTGACGCGGCGGAGCCCGGCCGGGCTGCAAGAATGGCCCACCGGCAAAGGCCGGGCAAAGCCGGGACACGCCTGACGGCGTGGCCGTACGAAGGCGCCGTACGAAGAGGCGACAGGGCGAAGGGACAACGCGGACACATGAGCGCGTCAGGCGGTACGAAGGCGATCGTGGCGGCACTCGGCGCCAACCTCGCGATCGCGGCATCCAAGTTCGTGGCGTTCGCGTTCAGCGGCTCCTCCTCGATGCTCGCCGAGGGCGTCCACTCGCTCGCCGACTCCGGCAACCAGTTCCTGCTGCTTATCGGCGGCAAGAAGGCCCAGCGCGAGGCGACCCCGCAGCACCCCTTCGGCTACGGCCGCGAGCGCTTCATCTACGCCTTCCTGGTCTCGATCGTGCTGTTCTCCATCGGCGGCATGTTCGCCATCTACGAGGGCTACGAGAAGATCAGCCACCCGCACGATGTGGAGCACTGGTACTGGCCGGTGGGCGTCCTGGTCTTCGCGGTCGTCGCCGAGGGCTTCTCCTTCCGCACGGCCATCAAGGAGTCCAACGAACTGCGCGGAAAGCTGTCCTGGACGGACTTCATCCGCCGTGCCAAGGCCCCCGAGCTCCCCGTCGTCCTGCTGGAGGACTTCGGCGCACTGATCGGCCTCGTCCTGGCCCTCCTCGGCGTCGGCCTGGCTGTGCTCACCGGCGACGGCGTCTGGGACGGCATCGGCACGGTCTGCATCGGTGTCCTGCTCGTCTGCATCGCCCTGGTCCTCGCCGCCGAGACCAAGTCGCTGCTGCTCGGCGAGGCCGCGGGCCCGGACGTGATCAAGGAGATCGAAGAGGCGACGGTCGACGGCGTCACGGTCACCGGCGTCATCCACATGCGCACGCTCCACCTCGGCCCCGAGGAGCTGCTCATCGCCGCCAAGATCGCCGTCCAGCACGACGACACGGCCGCCGAGGTCGCGAACGCCATCAACGCCGCCGAGGCCCGCATCCGCGCCGCCGTCCCCATCGCCCGCGTCATCTACCTCGAACCGGACATCTACAGCGAGGCCGAGGCGGCCAAGGGCCCGGACCCTGAGGCCACCCCGGGCGGCCCGGCCCCGCACGCCGCCGGCCACTGAGACGGAACCTCAGCCGCCGCTCGGCCGCACCGGCCAGGGCATCTGGGGCATCTCCGGTGCCCTCCGCCGTCGTACGGCGAGGAAACCGATGCCCAGGCCGACGCCGGTGAGCAGCAGCACGAGCCCGAGCACCACGGCCGTCACCAGCAGACCGGGGACCGTGCGGTCATCCGCCACCCGGCCCAGCACCGCGTTCACGGAGACCGTCCCGCCCTGCTCGTCGAGGTGGAACCGGGAGTCGTTGGAGTTCGCCCGGTAGTCGCCCAGGAGGAACAGCCGCCCCTTGGGGACCTTCACGTCATACGGCTGATGCGCACCGTCGGCGTCGCCGCCGTACACGTACGGCTCCTCGACCGGCTTGCCGTTCACGGTCACCCGCTCCCGCGAACCCACCAGCGTGCAGCACCGCACGCGATCCCCGCCCACACCTGCGACCCGCTTCATCAGCGGCCCGTCGAAGCCGTAGAACTCCGGGGGCGTGAACAACACGACGTCACCGCGCCGCACCCCACTGCCGTCGACGCGCTCCCAGACGACCCGCTGACCCTGCTCGTACGTCGGCCGCATGCTGCTGCCACCCACGGTGGAGAGCCCGTACGCGTCCCTCACGTAGCCAAAAGCGCCGACCCCCAGCACCAGCCCCAGCACGCCCACCACAAGCGCCGACACCCCAAGCCCCCGCCCCCGCCTTCTCCCCGCCATGTCCCGTCCTCCCCAAGCGACCCGTCCGAGGCGCGGAGAATAGCGCCACTGTGTGAAGCGGGCGTGCGGCGGGGCGGTTTGTCGGGTGGGTGGGGTGAGGTGCGGGCGCCCGGGGCGGGGACAGGGGTCGGCCCCCGGTTCCCGGTCCTGGTCCCCGCTTCCCGGCCCCCCTTGGCTTTCCTCAGCTCAGCCGACCTCACCGAGCACGTCGAGCACCGCGCGCTCGTCCGGTGCCGCAAGCAGCCGCTCCCGGAAACCGGGATCCATCAGCTTGCGGGAGAGCAGTGCCAGGATCCGCAGATGCTCGTCGCCCGCGGCAGCCTCCGGTACGGCGATCATGAAGACCAGCCGGGCCTTCGTACCGTCCAGCGAACCCCACTCAACCCCTTCGGCGGACCGCGCGAAGCCGACGACCGGCGCGGTCACCGCGTCCGTCTTGGCGTGCGGGATCGCGATCTCCTCACCGAGCCCGGTCGTGCCCTGCTCCTCACGCCGCAGCGTGGTCGCCACCAGCTCTTCCACATCGGCGACCCGTCCGCTCCGCGCGAGCAACTGCGCCATCTCACGGACAGCGGCCTCTTTGTCCACGGCCCGGAGCGCGCCCTTCACGGTCCGCTCACCGAGGTAGCCGGACAACACCGCGGGCCCTTGCCCCGCGACCGCGGCGTCTCCAGCCCGGCCGGCGGCCCGGTCCTCCTCCGGCCGCCCGCCCACCTCGGAATCCTCAACGGCGCCCACGGAATCCTCAACGGCGCCCACCCGGACCGAGCCCCCCGAAACCGCGGCATCAGCACCAATGCCCGACGCCTCCGCCCCGGCCTGCCCGGGCACGACCACGCCCGCCGAAACCCCCTCCGACAGGGAAGCCCCCTCACCGGCACCACCCGCACCCGCCAGCGGCGAGAACCCCGCACCGGGGTCACCCGCACCCGATGCCGCACCGGAACCCACATCCGAAGCCGCACCAACCACCCCCACACGCCCCCGACGCCCCCTCACATCGACCAACGCCACGGTCGCCAACGCAGTGACAACCGACCCGATCACCACGGCGACAAAGAACATCGGCACCCCGCTCACCGCACCCAGCACCGCCACGATCGGCCCTCCATGCGGCACCGCGTCCTTCACCCCGGCCACCCCCGCAACCGCACCGGCCACCGCCCCACCCAGCATGTTCGCCGGGATCACCTGTGCCGGCCGCGCCGCCGCGAACGGAATCGCACCCTCCGAGATACCGAAACACCCCATGAACAGCGCCGCGAGCCCCGTCTCCCGCTCCTGCTCGGTGTACAGCCCCCGCCGGATCAGCGTGGCCAGTCCCTGCCCGAGCGGCATCACCGGGATCGCGGCGGCACACATGCCCATCACCGTCTGGTTGCCGCTCGCGATGAGCCCTGCCCCGAACAGGAACGCCGTCTTGTTCACCGGCCCGCCCATGTCGAACGCGATCATCAGCCCGAGAATCGCGCCGAGCAGGATCGCGCTCGTCCCCGTCATCCCGCCGAGCCAGCTCGTCAGATGCTCGAACACCCAGGAGATCGGCCTGCCGACGACATAGACGAAGAACAGCCCGAGCACCGTCGTGGCGACGACCGGGATCACGATGATCGGCATGATCGGCTGCACGAACTTCGGCACCCGTACCTTCTTGATCCACAACACCAGGTATCCGGCGAGGAATCCCGTCACGATCGCCCCGATGAACCCCGCGCCCGCCTTGGAGTCGTACAGCGCGCCTGTGTTGGCGATCCAGCCGCCGATCATGCCCGGCACCAGCGCGGGCCGGTCGGCGATCGCGTAGGCGATGTAGCCGGACAGGACCGGGATCATCAACTGGAAGCCGATCCCGCCGATCGCGTTGACATGTGCCCAGAAGGTGCCGTCCGGGATCACATAGCCCTTGGACGTGGCATGGCCCCCGAGCGCCAGCGACACCGCGATCAGCAGACCGCCGACGACCACGAACGGGATCATGTACGACACCCCGTTCATCAGCGCCTTGTACACCGGCCCACGCGCCTTGCCGCCACCGGAGGCCTCCGTCGCCGACCCGCTCGCGGCCCCGCCCGGCGCGTGCACGGGCGCCGACCGCACCCGCTCGATCAGCTGCTCGGGATGGTGGATGCCCTCGGCGACCCCGACCGCCAGCACCCGCTTGCCGGCGAAACGGCTCAGGTCGACGTCCTTGTCGGCGGCGACGATGATCCCGTCCGCGCTTCTGACATCGTTGTCATCGAGTACGTTCTCCGCCCCGATGGAACCCTGGGTCTCCACCTTCATCTCGATGCCACGGCTCGCCGCGGCCTGCGCGAGCTTCTCCGCCGCCATGTACGTGTGCGCGATACCGGTCGGGCACGCGGTCACCGCCAGCAGTTTCACGCGCCGCCGCTCGTCATCGCGGCCACCCGTGGAGGGAGGGCCGGCCGGACTGGTCACGTCTGTCTCCTCACACCTTCGTCGCACGAGGCACCGTCCGTCCCGGACACCCCCCGAGCGGGACCGGACGGTCCCGGTCCTCCTGCATCCTGCACCACCCCGCCCCGCCCAAAGGGGCGAAAGTCCTCCCTCACCACTGTCTGCGGGCTCCCGTGCCGAGGTTTCCGCACCCCCGCCGGCGCGGCTCCTGCCCCCGCCCCGCGCCTCGAAACCCCTCGCCCCTCGCCTCGAAACCGCCTCCGGGACGGCTCGAACCATGCGGAGGCGGGCTGAGGCGGACTGGGTCGACCGGGCCGTCCGGTGTAGCTTGGGACGGAGCCAGACGTCGCTGCTGATGGCGGTCGGGCGGTCCCCCTGCGGACCGACCGAGGGAGAGAGGGCCTCCGACGGACTGCGCTGCGCGTACGTGGGCATGCCTGTGTCCTCTTCTCGGGCACCCCTGTGTCCGCCGCCGCGCAGACCAGCCGTACCCACCTCGACCCAACACCGAGGAGCAGCTCGTAATGACGACTGTCGACAACCGACAGGACTTCAAGGTCGCCGACCTCTCCCTGGCCGAGTTCGGCCGCAAGGAGATCACCCTCGCCGAGCACGAGATGCCGGGCCTGATGGCGATCCGCAAGGAGTACGCCGAGGCCCAGCCCCTCGCCGGCGCCCGCATCACCGGCTCCCTGCACATGACTGTGCAGACCGCCGTCCTCATCGAGACCCTGGCCGCCCTCGGCGCCCGCGTCCGCTGGGCCTCCTGCAACATCTTCTCCACCCAGGACCACGCGGCCGCCGCCATCGCCGTCGGCCCGAACGGCACGCCCGACAACCCGCAGGGCATCCCGGTCTTCGCCTGGAAGGGCGAGACCCTGGATGAGTACTGGTGGTGCACCGAGCAGGCGCTGACCTGGCCGGACAGCCCCACCGGCGGCCCGAACATGATCCTGGACGACGGCGGCGATGCCACCCTGCTCGTCCACAAGGGCGTCGAGTACGAGAAGGACGGCAAGGTCCCCGGCCTGGAGACCGCCGAGTCCGACGAGCACCGCGTCATCCTTCAGCTGCTGCACCGCACCCTGGGCGAGAACCCCCAGAAGTGGACGCAGCTGGCCTCGGAGATCCGCGGCGTCACCGAGGAGACCACCACCGGTGTCCACCGCCTGTACGAGATGCAGCGCGACGGCGTCCTCCTCTTCCCGGCGATCAACGTCAACGACGCCGTCACCAAGTCCAAGTTCGACAACAAGTACGGCTGCCGCCACTCCCTCGTCGACGGCATCAACCGCGCCACGGACACCCTGATCGGCGGCAAGACCGCCGTCGTCTGCGGCTACGGCGACGTGGGCAAGGGCTGCGCGGAATCCCTGCGCGGCCAGGGCGCCCGCGTGATCATCACCGAGATCGACCCGATCTGCGCCCTGCAGGCGGCGATGGACGGCTACCAGGTCACCACCCTGGACGAGGTCGTCGAGACCGCCGACATCTTCGTCACCACCACCGGCAACAAGGACATCATCCTCGCCTCGGACATGGCGAAGATGAAGCACCAGGCGATCGTCGGCAACATCGGTCACTTCGACAACGAGATCGACATGGCCGGCCTGGCCAAGATCCCGGGCATCGTCAAGGACGAGGTCAAGCCGCAGGTCCACACCTGGACCTTCCCGGACGGCAAGAAGATCATCGTGCTGTCCGAGGGCCGCCTGCTGAACCTGGGCAACGCCACCGGTCACCCGTCGTTCGTGATGTCCAACTCCTTCGCGGACCAGACCCTGGCCCAGATCGAGCTGTTCACCAAGCCCGACGAGTACCCGACCGGTGTCTACGTGCTGCCCAAGCACCTCGACGAGAAGGTCGCCCGCCTCCACCTGGACGCGCTCGGCGTCAAGCTCACCAAGCTGCGCCCGGAGCAGGCCGCGTACATCGGCGTGGAGGTCGACGGCCCGTTCAAGTCGGACCACTACCGCTACTGAGCCGGCGATTCCGTAGTCCCGCCCGCCGGGGAGCGCACCGGTGCACCGCCGCGCTCCCCGGCAGCAGGTCCTCCGAGACAGGCCCCCGCACCCCCGTGCCGGGGGCCTGCCCCGTTGGCCGGTTGCGCCGGTCAGCACCGGAGGCACCGGCAGCCCGGCCGGACCGTCAGCCCGTCGAAGACCCAGGACCCCCATGCCCCGCGGCCGCTATTCGCTCCATGATCCGCACGATCACACCCCCCTCGGTGAAGAACACTTCCAGTGCGCCCCCGGCCCCTCCGGCTGGCGCTATGTCTCGCGGCTGACCAGCCCCGCCGGCAATCACCGCGGCTCGGTCGACCTCGCCCTGGACGACCTCGGCCGCCCCATCCGGCTCGAACTCCACGCCGGGGACTGGCAGGTGCGCGGCGCCGCCCTCGACGGCGTCACCTGGGTCCGCACCGACCCCACCGGAACCCATGCCACCGAAGGCAATGTGCGCGCCCACGCCTTCACCGGCACGTCCCCCGCGTTCCTCGTCGCCACCGCCCGTCTCCTGCGCCTCACCCCCTCGTCCGACGCGATCCGCGTACGCCTGGTCGCCTTCACGGACCCGGTCCTCGCCCCCCGCACCGTGGACCAGTCCTGGGCCTTGGTGAACAGCGAAACACACGCCACTGACAACGGCCCCCTGACCGTGGACGAATACCAGGTCACAGCCCTGGACACCGGTGAGCGGCACACCGTGCACATCGCCGGGGACGTCGTCCTGGCCGCACCCGGCATCGAGCTGGAGGACCTCCAGTCGCCGCCGTCGACGTTCGACTGAACGCCAAGGAGGAAAGGCTGCCGGCACCGTCGGAACAGGGGCTGGACCGGCCAGGACGCTGGAAGAGGATCGAGCGGCCCCGTTCTACGCGGGCGGTGCGAAACCGGTGGCCGGGCGGTCCGCCGGCGGCCCCTCCCGCGGAGGTACGGCCGACGGCGGAAGCGGAGCCTGTGGCGGCCGGGCATGAGCGGGCGGCTGGTCAGGAGCGGCTGGCTGGTCAGGAGCGGCTGGCTGGTCAGAAGCGAGTGGCCGATGAGCGGCCGGTGCCCCAGGCGCAGCCGGCTGCGGGGCGAAAGCAGCGGTGCCGAGCGCCTGCCGGGCCTCGCGCGACTGCCGCTCGTGCACCACAGCCGCCAGGAAGGCCGCCGCCGGCAGATCCTGCGGCACAGAGGCCCCCGTCCGCGCCGCGAGGTCGGCCGCGAGCCGCTGGGCCATCCCCATCGAGACCTGGGGATCGAGCTGTCCCATCCGGGTCAGGTACTGCCGAACCGCCAGCCACAGTCCGTCCGGCACCGCCGACAGGTCCAGCTCGGCGAACCGCCCCGCCAGCCACGGCGGCGGCGGCGGAACAAAGCCGGCTCGACCGGCTGGTATCCGCTCACGCACGAC
Source organism: Streptomyces barringtoniae (assembly GCF_020819595.1). Taxonomy (GTDB): domain Bacteria; phylum Actinomycetota; class Actinomycetes; order Streptomycetales; family Streptomycetaceae; genus Streptomyces; species Streptomyces barringtoniae. The sequence continues at coordinate 1,854 of NZ_JAJHNP010000038.1, read as the reverse complement.
AAGCGTGCCCGCGAACACATCACCGAGCCGTCGGCCCCTCGCCGACACCAGCGAGGCGATGCAGGCGATCACGCCGAACGTCAGCAGGATCTCGACCACACCGATCGCGCCGCGCACGAGCGCGTGCCGGAACCGGATCGGCCCACCGTCGTCCCGTACGACGCGGAGCCCGAAGGCCAGCTTTCCCAGCGAACGCCCATGGGTCAGCGTCTCCACCGCGATCGGCCCGCCGACCAGCACCAGCAGAAACGTCGCGATCGACAGCGCCACCTGCGCAGCCTCGTCCAGCGAGGCGGTCGACACCACCACCGCGATGGTGACCACGACGTACGCGACCACGGCCACCATGAGGTCGAGCAACACGGCCAGCGCCCTGCTCGGCAGCTTTGCCGGCCGCAGTTCGAGCGCCACCGCCTCGCCCGTCACCAGCTCACTCACGCCTGCCGTCCTTCCCCTGATCTGCCCCCGGAAGCGCAAGTCTGCCAAGCTGTGGGCACATCGCGCCCCAGTGCGACTATCTGACCGCGATCGAGAGCATCCACGACGCGCAGTCGTGACCAGCCGAGGAGCAGGCAGACCCGATGGACCTGGACGTCTTCGTCTCCGTACACCGAGCCGAATGGGACCGCCTCGACGCCCTGCTCCGCCGCCGGCGCCGCCTCAACGGCGCCGAGACCGACGAACTCGTCGCCCTCTACCAGCGCACCGCCACCCATCTGTCCCTCATCCAGTCCAGCGCCCCGGACCCGCAGCTGACGGGACGGCTCAGCCAACTGGTGGCACGTGCGCGTAGCGCCGTCACCGGCACCCGCCGCGCCTCATGGCGTGACGTGACACGCTTCCTGGGCCAGGGCTTCCCCGCCGCCGTCTACCGCGCCCGCCACTGGTGGGTCCCCACGGCACTGGTCTCCACGGCCATCGCGATCGTCCTCGGCTGGTGGATAGGGACCCACCCGGACGTACAGTCGTCGATCGCGGCGCCCAGCCAGCTGCGGGAGCTGACCCGCCCCGGCGGTGAGTACGAGACGTACTACTCCAGCCATCCCGCAGCGGCCTTCGCCGCCCAGGTGTGGACGAACAACGCCCAGGCAGCCGCGATGTGCCTCGTCCTGGGCGTCTTCCTGGGCCTGCCTGTCCTCTGGATCCTCTTCGAGAACATGCTCAACCTGGGCGTCGGCTTCGGCCTGATGTCCTCCGCCGGCCGACTCGACACATTCCTGGGACTGGTCCTCCCGCACGGGCTGCTCGAACTGACTGCCGTCTTCGTCGCCGCCGGTACGGGACTGCGCCTCGGCTGGACCCTCATAGACCCCGGCCCGCGCAGTCGGCGCACCGCTCTCGCCGAGGAAGGACGCGCGGCCGTCGGCATGGCGATCGGACTGGCCCTGGTCCTTTTCGTCTCCGGCGCCATCGAAGGCTTCGTCACCCCGTCCGGCCTGCCGACCTGGGCCCGCATCGGGATCGGCGTCCTGGCCGAGCTGGTATTCCTGACCTACGTCTACGTCCTGGGCGGCCGAGCAGTACGCGCAGGTGAGACCGGCGATCTAGAAGCGACGGGCCGCAGCGCCTCGGTGCCCACCGCTGCTTGATGTGCGTTCCACCCCTGTGAGCTGCTACTCTCCTCTTCGCCCCGCAAGAGCCGTTGACACGGACGGCGCGGGGAGGTAGATTCAAACAGTTGCCTGGAACTGGACAAGTTCATCGGCGAAGGTTAGAATCTACGAGCTTCCGGAGAAGTCGAGAACGACATCTCCGAGGAGCGCCTCCCGATTACTCAGAAATGAGCGGCCGGTCAGACCGGCCAAGAACTTCTGATAAAGTCGGAAACGCCGGAAAGGAAACCGCGAAAGCGGA
>NZ_JAJHNP010000037.1 GCF_020819595.1 Streptomyces barringtoniae | reverse complement strand
CCCGCAGGTCGTTCCCGCCCGGCAGCTCAAGGACGCACTCGGCATCCGCAGCGTCGGCTACCGCCAAGGCGACCGCGAACTGGCCATCAAGAACCAGAGGCTGGCATGAACACCCAAAGACTCCCCATCCCGGCCTTGCGGTGGGCGACCGCCGCAACCCTCGCCGCCGGCGGATACATCCACGCCCAGCTCTACGTCGACGAGTACCGCTTCATCCACATCATCGGCCCCCTGTTCCTGCTCCAGGCCAGCGCATCCTTCGCCCTCGCTGCCCTGCTGCTGATCGGGACACCACCCCCGCTGCTGAGGGCCGCCGCGGCAGGCGTCGAGCTCGGCGCCCTCGTCGGCTTCACCGCTTCGCGCACCGTTGGCGTGTTCGGATTCACCGAGCGCGGTCTGCAACCGGCACCACAAGCCGTCCTCAGCCTCCTCGCCGAAACCGGCACGCTGCTGCTCCTCGCCATCTGGCAGATGACGGTGGCCACACAACACCGCGCTGCCCGACCACCCGTCAGGCCACCGATCCCGAACCGGGCCACCACCCGCACACCATTCGACTGAGCCACCACGGCGAAGCCCGCCGTCTGCGACACCTGCCACTCTTCCCGGAAGCAAGAGGTATCTCCCATGCACCTGGAACCACGCCCAGGAATCGCCTGGCCGAGTCCGCACCTTCGCGAACTGAGGGACGCTGTGCGCATCCTGCTCGGCCTGGACGACGACACCGCCGTCGTGATCCGCCAATTCAGCTGTGGTGAACTCGGTTACCCACCGCTGGAAACCGTCGTCGAGGTGCTGCCCATGGACGGCGGGCTCCACCGTTGGACACTCCACCGCCCAGCCGACGAGATCACCGAGCACGACCTGGCCTCCGCTTTTCAGTCGGCTCCGGCTGAGCTGGGTTGACGGCGTTGGTGACGTCCTGCTGGCCGTACGCGGTCGCGGGGCATGCCGAGGGCCCGACGCGGAGAGGTCGGGCTCTCCAAGGGTCCTCGGTCGGGGCTGGGCAGGGACGGTCGTACTGGCTCAGGTGGCGGGCCGGGGCAGGCTCCGTAGTCGGGTGAAGGCGGCCGCCAGGTCGTGGCGCCAGGGCCAGGTGGCGGCGATCCGCAGGTGCAGGCGGCGGGCGCCGTGGTTGAGGCGGGCGGCGGAGTGCGGGAGTCGGTAGCGGAGACTCTTCGGCTCGGAGATGGCCAACTTGCCCTTGAGCAGGCGCGTTTTGGTCCAGGAAAGGAGGTAGGTGGCTGCCAGGGCAAGCGCGGGAGCAGCCGACCAGGGCTCCTGCACGCCATGGCCGAAGGCCACGCCGTCCTTCGTCCCACCCTCGCCAGCCACGTCATTGACGTCGGATTTTCCAACGGCGGCTTGACCTGCGGCGGAGCACAGCCGAGGAACGGGCATGGCCCCAGCCTGTGATGGTCACTACTGAGCTTGAACTCGTGGTGTCGCGGTGACTGTCCGGTTCCGAAGGCGAGTCCGGTTTCTGTGAGGCAGCCGTCGAGGAGAGCGGGGCGGTACTGGATCTCGCGAAGGCCTGGCGGACGGCGCGGATCAAGTGGTCTGGGTTGGTGAAGGCGACGTTGGAGGTGTAGCCGCGTCGCAGCAGCGACCACACACCTTCGACGGGGTTGAGTTCGGGCGCGTAGGCCGGTAACTGGAAGACGGTCAGCCAGTCCTGGCCGTCGATGAACGCTCGCATGTCTGCGCAAAGGTGCGTGCCGAGGTTGTCCTAGATCAGGACGATGCGGGCGCCGAGCTGTCGGTGGGCGGCGATCAGCGGGTCGCGGTAGTCGCTCCAGGCAAAGCTCCTGCGCTCGCCCCGCCGTCCGCGATGCCGCCTGGGCCGGTAGATCAGGCGTGACCGTTCGCCTGCTTTGCAGCAGGTCAGGGCGGCGATGGAGAGCTGGCGCGAGGTGCGGCCCCGGACCCGGATGACGGGCGTGTGCCCCCGGCGGGACCAGGTGCGTGCAGTCGGCGGCGTCATCGAGAAGCCGGCCTCGTCCTCGAAGACGAGCCATGCCCCGAGCGCCGCCGCAGTGCTTCCCCCTGCGGCCAGGTCTCCATCACCCAGCCGCAGATCGCTTCCTCGTCGCGTTCGACGGCCCGTCTGGCCGGCACCTGGCAGGAGAAACCGTGCCGGATCAGCAGCTTGCGCACGCCCTGGAGGGTGTACCTCTTGTGGAATCGCCGGCCAATCACGGTTTTGACCCGCGCCAGCGTCCACCGCTGATCGGGCCAGCCATGCGCGACCGGGCCCTTGGCCAACTCCCCTTCCAGCACGACGAACCGGGCATCGCTCAGCCGGGGATGGGCGGCGGGACCGGCCGACCGCAGAGCCCGCGGGCCGCCCCAGGCCCGCCGCCGCTGGACCGAGCGGACACTGACCCGTAACTCCTTCGCGATCACCGAGATCGGCTCGCCCACCGCGAACCGCTCGGCGGCCATCATCCGGATGCCTTCGCGGTACTGTCGCCGCTCATCCGTCAACCCACCACCCTGCGCGTACCTCATAACGACGGCGTACCGCGAGGATCAAGCCTTGTCAGCAGCCACGACAACCCGAGTTCAAGCTCAGTAAAGTCGGTCGGGTGACTGCCGGGTCGGCCATGAGCCATGCACGAGCGAGGTTTCCGGCCTCGGCGTGAGTGCGAGGCGGGCAAGAGGCCCGCCCCCTTCTCCGCGTCTTTGTTCCCGGCGCCCGTATGCGGCGCTTCACCACAGCGGATCCCAAGACCGGAGACACACCACTGATGTCCTCTGACCAGCGGTACCCGCGTGAACCCGTGCCGCCGGCGGCCGGTGTCCAGTTGAACCACACCGCCATCTACGCAAGTGACCGGCGCCTGTCTGCCGAGTTCATCGCCGCGATCCTGGCTTGAAGGTCGGCACCCCGTTTGGGCCGTTCCTGCCTGTCGACCTCGGCAACGGCGTGACGCTCGACTACTACGAGAAGAGGGACGAGCCGATCCAGTCACAGCACTACGCCTTCCTGGTGCCCGACGAGCAGTTCGACGCCATGATCGCCCGCCTGGAGGTGGTCGGGGTTGCCTACTACGCCTGCCCCAGCCATACCGAAGCCGGCCAGATCAACCGTCTATTCGGTGGCCGCGGCGCCTACTTCGACGCCCCGGACGGCCACAACATGGAAGTCATGACTCGGCCTTACGTCCGCCCCTAGTTCCGGTTGGCGGTCTCGTCCTTCTTCTCGGGGATGACCGCCTTGGTGTGGTGTTTGCGCAGGTGGGTCCGGTTGAAAATGTGCGGACCGGGGCCGGTGACGTCGGTGCGGGCTGCGCCACCTGGCCGCTGGTGGCCGCGATGGTAGCCAGCCACGTGCCTCCCGACGCTGCCCCGCGATGACCGTCGTGGCCGTGGCGACTCCAACCAGCTGCCTCCGCCAGACGGTACGACGTCGGGACGCGGCCTGCTGGAGCAACCGGTCGAGCCGGCTTCCTTCGGTTCGCCGCGGGACGCCCGGTACGGCAGCGGCCGCAGACTGCGGCTGCGCGCTTGCGGCGGCCCGCCGTACGAGCCGATCGGCCAGCGGATACGACGGCGACCTGGACCAACAAGGACACCGACACCCACACCGCAACCAACTCCGGATCGGGCGGGCCCTTGCACTCAGCACCACCTCCCTTCATGGCCGCGACCGTGGAGGTGACCCCATGAACCAGTGCCAGGACAGGCACGGCGAGTCCCTGGGTGCCGCCCTCGATCAGCCAGCGGAACGTGGCATGACAAAGCGTCAACTCCTAGGCCTGACGCTGATTCAGCTATTTCTCGCCTTTTGGATGTACGGCCGCCTGCCCGCACTGCGCGCCGCACCCTCTCGCTCCCCATCGCTGAGCACTGCATCACCGCCTACGGTGTCCAGCTGACCGACACCCGCCTGCACTGCACTCGCTCACCGGCTGCTTCCTCGTCGGGACTTTCGTCGCCAAGGTGATCGTGGTCCGTCACCGCCGCTGGCCCGGTTGGGCGCTCCCCCTGGCTGGAGGCACCCTTGTCACCGCTATCGCCCTGGTCTGGTACGCCGCCGCCTTCTGGTACCCGAACGGCTTCCAGGCACCCGGCCTGTGAGAATCAGATTGCTGGGCTGCGCAGGCAGCACGCCTCGGTGATCGTGGTGGCTGTACGCCAAGGAACCTGCGCGAGAGGCTGTTGTGGAGCACGCGATCGAGTGTCTGCTCCTCCGCGCTGGAGGCCCGGTTCACCTTACGCCGGAATGGTGAGGAGCTTTTGGCCGTTGGCCGCGTATATGTCGAAGTGGCCGATGGATCCGGGGGGCACAGGTGCTGTCCCGGAAATCGTGTTGCTATCTGAGTAACCGCCGGCCTGCCAGGTGGCGGCGGTCGCTGTGGCCCCCGTGACCGCGACCGCTTGCAGCCTGCACGTGGTCCCGGGGGGCGCTCCCTCAGCCGTGACCTGCACGGTGCTGCCCCAGGCGGCAGGTGAGAGCTTCACCGAGGCGGACACGCCGGTGGCGGGGTCGCTTGCCGACAAGGTGCGGACCGGGGCCGGCGAAGTCGTTCCCGGCTGCGCCACTTCACTGCCGGCGGAGCCCACGATCGCCAGCAACGTGCCGCTGGAGGCGGCCGCGGCCATGAGCGTCAAGGCGGCCGCGACACTGACCAGCCGCCGCCGACGGGTCGTGCGACGTCGGGCCGTGGTCTGTTGGAGCAGTTGCTCCAACAGACCGGGCTCGGGCACCTGCGGGATGGACGGCTCGGCGGGTGGATCAGTCAGCTGTGGGCTGGGACGGGCGCGATGCGCGGCCCGTCCCAGCAACCGGTCCGCCCGGTCCTCGCTGGGCGCGGGCGCGGTCTGACCCGAGACCTCGGCCTCGGTGATCGACGCGAGCAGGGCGGGCAGCCCCGCCAGTTTGGCGTACTCAGCCCGGCACTCGGTGCATTCCGCGAGGTGGGCGCACACCCGATCCGACTCTGCGGGCGACAGCGTCTCCAGCACGTATGCGCCCAATGACAGCCGGATGGCGTCACGGTCCGCATTCATACTGTCCACCTCCTTCATGCCGCCGTCACGATGCCCATGGGGACGCCGAGCGCTGTGCGGCTTTGACCGTCCCGGCCCCGATAGACGTCTCCAGCAGCAGGACGCAGGCGGTCTGGGGGAGTGGTGTCCGCAGGGCGTCAGCCATCACGGTTCGGTTGTCTGTTCCAGGGTCTGCCCGCAGCAGCATCTCCTGCGCGGCGTCCGCGGCCCATTGCCTGATTGCTGATGTCTCATCTGGCTGCACAGGACACATTTCCCTCATAAGAGACACGGCTCCCGCAACGATTCGGATCAGCCATTGGAACCCTTTTTTGCGAAGGGCTTCCCTTGTCACTCCGCGTTGGGTCGCTGTGCAGGGGCCATGAATACAAGACGCGGTACAGGGTTACATGTCGACGCGCACGGCTACGAGACGTAAGAACCTCGATACGGCATGTGACCCACAAAGCCGTGGACCCGGCTTCGCGCCGCCGAGAAGACCGCGATCGAGTAAGTCAAGGCAGAGCAAGTCAGACCCGGATGCGGATGATCCCGGGGACCTGCTGGTCGTGGTGCACGCCCGTCCCATCCGAAGACGCTATTCGGCGACTTGGGGTGTCGGCGTTGCACAGCCGCATGTCGCTCATGAGGTGCTGTGGCCGAAGTGAGGAGGCTCGAGGGAGAGGCCTCCCCTGACATTGCGTGACCGAGGCGAGCGTTTTTTGGCGGCTCCGCCGCCACCGCGCGAGCCGGTCATGGTGCCGCGTGCCGAGGAGTGGGTCTTCGTGCGGCCCGCCCGCGAAGGGATCTCGCAAAAGGTGCGCATCCGTCGAACCGGGCGGCGTCCGCCGCCCGTGGAAATTGAACAAGCGCTACTAGCCACGGGATCCCCCCACGCACCGACCGCAAGGAGCGAGCTGAGATGACCGACACGCTCCACTCGCAGCAAGCACCCGTGACGCCCGCGACGCTCACACCGACCATGCACGGGGAAGCCTCCGCCACCGAACGGCCGGCCCGTACGCGGCGCGAACATCACGCACTTCGGTTGTACGAGGCGCTCGGGGAACACAGCGGCTTCACCGCCCGCCTCCACACGGGCACGTTTGTCATCGCCCGCGACGGCTACGTCGCAACCGGCGCCGACCGCGTTCGGCTCCTGGCAGATGCCACGTACGGCATGTTCCGTTACGCCCTCGACATGCTGCTCACCCGGCGCCCCCGCATGCGGGCGATCGGCGCTCAGGAACACGAGGGCCGCATTGACCTGGAAGTCGTGGAGATGCACTACTCGCCCGGGAACCGCACAGAACACCCGCCGGATGCTCGACCGCAGCGCGAGGCACGATCCGCGCCCGCCCATCCCGGGCACCACCGAGCCCACCTGAATCTTTGGGCGCAGCGCGGAGATGCTCCGGGTCCGAGCGCGCGACGCCGGGCCGAAAGGGTGACGTCGTGAGCGTGTTCCTGCCGGGGATCGGTGCCGCCTGCTGCCTCGGCGTCGGCTTCGTCCTCCAGCAGCGACAGGCCCAGCGGGCGCCCCTTTCTGACTCTCTCTGCTTCCGGTTGCTGCTCGGCCTGATGCGTTATCCGCAATGGCTGGTCGGCATCGCCGCGATGATCGTGGGCATGGCGCTGAGCACCATCGCCCTTGCCAACGGCGAGGTGTCGCTGGTCGAACCGCTCACCGCGACCAACCTGCTCTTCGCGATGGCACTGTCCCGCTGGCTCACCGGCCAGCCGCTCGGCTGGAACGGCTGGGGTGGGGTGCTGCTGCTGGCGCTGGGCGTGACGGGGTTCCTCGTCGCCGGACAGCCGTCAGAGGGCGGGCACCTGGCCGGGCCGCTGCGCCACTGGATCCTCTTCGGCATCGTCGTCGGACTGGCCGGGCTGCTCGTCACGCTCGCCCAGCACCTCCGGCCGGCGCTCCAGGCGGCCGTGCTGGCCTGCGCCGCCGGACTCCTGTACGGGTTGCAAGACTCCCTCACCCGCATCTCGAGCCGGATCGTCAGCAGGCACGGGATCGCAGTGCTGTTCGCGCACTGGCAGCCCTACGTGGTCGCGTGCCTCGGCGTGACCGGCCTGGTGCTCGTCCAGACAGCATTCCAGACCGCGCCGCTGCGCTCCTCGCTGCCCGCGCTCACCGCTGCGCAGCCGCTGGCCGGGATCGCCAGCGGGGTCGGCATCATCGGCGACCGGCTCCAGGCTACGCCGGGCGCGCTCACCGTGCAGACCGTCGGACTCATGGCGATCGTGATCGGCATCGTGCTGATCGGCCGCCACCCCTGTGTGGCTCCAGAAGTCCCGCACGGGCGCTGAGCTGCGTGTGCGCCGAGTCTTGGCTGATTCACCGTCAGGCACTGCAGTACTCGTGGATGAGCCCGCCGAGGGTGTCATGGCGCTGGAGCTGCTGTGCCGGGAAGGCGGGGAGTGCTCGGTTCGGAACCCGCTCGATTGAGGAGAAGAGGGGGCCATGCCCCAGACCCGCGAACTCTTCAGCACCATGACCACCAAGCCCTGGCTCGGCTGGCAGCTACCCGCGACCGAAACGCTGGTTGCCGTGATCCTTGTCGCCGTCGCCACGGTGGTGGGTGCCTGGCTGGCCCGGCGTGGATCCGGTCGTTCGGCCATGCTGCTCGCTGCGGCTTCCGGGATTTTGCTGATCATCGCTGTTCTCGATCTTCTGCCCGACGCGTGGGAGGGGGCACATGGGGCTGGTGTGCCACTGTGGGCGGTGCCGGTCACCGCGCTCGCCTCGTATGCGGCTGTCGGCGTCGTGGTCCGTATTGGCTGCCGTGCGAGCTGGGCCGTGCCGGTGGCATCGGCGCGGCATCCGGGCTCGCCCTGCACCGGTTCCGGGAGGGGGCGACTCTGGCGCTGACCGCCTCTTTTGTCGTGGTGTCGGCGCTGCTGGTGCATACCGCGAGCGAAGGCCTGGCACTTGCCGCCCTGCTGGGGGCGCAACCGCGCCGGCGAGTGGCGCCCTGGATCGGGCTGGCCTGCCTGAGTCCGGCCGCGGGCGCCTTGGTGGCCAGTGCGCTGCCCATCCCGAACGGTCTCATGCCGCTGCTGCTGGCATTCGTTGCCGGGGTACTCGCGCGGGGAGCGTGGGTGGCCCTCAGGCTCGCCCGTCAGCAGCATCCTCGGGAGCGGCGATTCCTTGGAGCGCCAGCAACCGTCGCGATGACTCTCGCGGCCCTCCTCACGGCGCTCGTCGTCCTTGTCGGTGCCGTCGGCCACTGAAGCTGACATGGCCCCGGCGGCGAGTGGGGGCGGGCACGGCTATGCGGGGGGCCTGCGGGGGCGTTCACCTCAACCTCCGCCGCGAGGAAGCCAAAGCCAGCGTCCGGATCTTTCTCGGGGCGCGCCCGACGGCTCCCGGGAGCTGATCGCTCTCACCGTCGGCTCCCGCGAACCGGGCCGGTCCTCAGCCGCACTTGATGCGTGAGAGCGCCGACGAGGCGTACGCCCCCTCCGGGCGGCCGGTGACGGCGCCCTTCACCTCAGGAGGGCCTGGCCAAGGTGTTCCCCCCTCTCGTGAGCAGAGGTACGGGGTTCACCAGAGGGCCGACGTCCTCGGCTCTCCTCTCTTGCGAAATCCGTGCAGCCCGGAGCAAAGAAGGGGATCCAGGGCATCTGCACGCCGAGGGCCGCCGCGAGCGGGCCGGGCGCGGGCAGGGACGTTCGCCCAGTTCAACGGCGCGACGGCCCCTCAGGGCCGCCAAGAGGACCACGGACGTGAGGACCGCGTTGCCGGTGCCCAGTCCAGTCGGGTACGGCGTCGTCGAGCTCTGACAGAGGCGAGTGAGGTTAGCCCGGCCATCGGCATTGACCCGACCTGCAAGAAGTCGAGCAAAAGGTGCGAACGGTTCGAACCGTTCGGCATGCGTCGTCCGTGGAACTGAATGAGCGCGCCTATCCAGGACCGGCCCACCGACCGCCCCGACCTTGTTGGCGGTCTCCCCCGTTCCGAGCTCCGCACATCCACAGAAGAGCCAGAAGACCATGTTCGTGACCGATTCCCCCAGCCCGAGCTCACTGCTCGGCCGGCCCTGCCGTCACCAGGCGTTGCTCACCCTGCCCGCGCAGGAGGCGCACGTCTCCGCCGCTCGTCACTTCGCGGCCGATCTGCTCACGACCTGGAGTGTGCCCGCGAGTGAGCGGGACTCCGCCGTTCTCATCGTCGACGAACTCGCCACCAACGCCGCCCAGTACGGCCGAGAACGCATGACCCTCCAGCTCGTGCTCGACGACGGCACTCTGCACATCGTGGTCACCGACTCCGGCAAGGCCGTGGAGCGCCACCGCCCCGACATCGCCCCCGACGAACACGGCCGAGGCACCGGCATCGTCCAGTACCTCGCCCAGTCGACCCAGGTGCGCCAGGCACGCAGCGGCCGCGAAGTCCGCGCCTACCTGAGGTGCTCGCCATGACCGGCCGGGACGTCCCGCACGGGCCGCGGCCCTCCGCCGGGGCCGACACTGCAGCACAACGACAGGCCACTGGGGGCGGCTGCGGCGCCGGGTCACCCGACGACCCCTCCGAGTGGTCCTCCGCGACCCACAAGCCGCGCCCCGTCGACGGCTGCCCGGACCCGGCCCAGGTGCCCACGCGGTTCCGGGCAAACCTGTCGGCCCTCGATCACGGCGGCCCCGACCACGACGCGGTGCTGTGTCAACGCTGCGGCAGAGGTGTGAGCGTGGAGGTCAGCCCGAACAGCGGCGAGGACATGGCCGCCCCGCCCCCGCACGAGGCGTACGCGGACGCCCCCGACCTGCGTCGCGAGATGCACCAAGTACTCGCCCTCGGTGCCGAGCGCGACGGCCGCCGGGCCAGGTCCGTCACTGGCCCCCCGGTCGATGCACTGGCCGCCGAACGCGCCTGGCTACTACGCCGGGCCGCCCTCATGGACCGGATGGCCCTGGACGACCCCGGCCCCGGCCTGGTCGCGGCCGCCGCACAAACCGCCGAACAACTCGTCCTGCACGACCGCCGCCACCCCGACCTGGTGGCCGGCCCACACCATCCCGACGCGATCACACTCGCCCCCAGCCGCCGCCTCTACGTCCGCCAGGAGTACGCCGCCTGGACGGCCGCCGGGCGCCCCGGAACCAGAACCGACCCCACTCCCATCAGGAAGAAAGACATATGACTCGCACGGATATCAACACCCGGAACGCCCTCACAGCAACCGACCGACCCCGCTCGCCTCGCCTCTCACGCTCGAAAGCCCTGCGTGAACATTGCGCCGATCTGCGACAGGAACGGTCATGCCAGGGAGGGGCGATGAACGCACCATGGCCGAATGCGCAGACCCACCAGCCGTTCCAGATGCCCGAACGTGATTGCTCCCAGGGACAGCGGCTGGGCGTCCATCCGGCCCAAACGCCCCCGCACGTCCTGCGGGCCGGGCAGCCGGCGCAAGTGGCCATACAGGTCACAGGCGGCGAACTACGCCTCGTCATAGGCCTGTTGCCGATCGATCTCCCCGCGGTTGCGGCGGCGCCCCAAGGTCGTACGGTTGCGCACGGTAGCAAGCATGCCTTCGAAGGGCTGGTGTAACGATGTTCCGCAATGCGTTGGAGCCCTGGCACCTGCTGATCCTGGTCGCGGTAGTGGTTTTGATCTTCGGTTCGAAGAAACTACCCGACACGGCCCGGGCGCTGGGCAAGTCCATGCGAATCCTCAAGAGCGAGACGAAGGCCATGAAAGACGACGGCGCCTCAAACGAGCCACGCCCCGAGCCTGAGCCTGAGCCTGAGCCTGCACCGGGACCGCGGACGATCTCGGGCGTTCCCGAAGACACCGCCACCGCCCGCACCGTGCCCACGGACAGCACGACCAGACACCGAGACTGAGCCCGGTCCTGCGCCCCTGGCTGATCCCCCGCACGAGACGCTGCCCGAAGCCTCCCCTGCCGGCTCGCCTCTCGCGCTGTCGGGCCGCCCGCGTCGTTGCCCGCAGTATCGGCCGGCGTCTTGGCCGGAGCAGTGCTGTTTCCTAGCCCGGGCGCGGGCGCGTAACAGTGGGCGGTCTGGGGACCTTCGTGAGCCGCCCAGCCTCGTGCAGGGCAGGGCAGATCAGCTCGCGGTAAGTGGTGCCGACCTGAACCAACTGCCTCCTGGACGTGCTACCTGCCGCAACCGACGCCGTGGCGAGCTCGCGCCCCACCGGGCGACACAGACGATCAAGTACTAACGCAGGGCCGGTAGTCTCCGGTCCGGCGCACGAGATGAGGACGTGGCGTGCCCCAGTCAGCCCGCAACAAGGAGAAGGATTCCGGGGGGCGGATGCCGCTCGCGGAGCACGTTCGTGAGCTTCGCAACCGGCTCGCCAAGGCCGTCCTGGCCATCCTGGTCGTCACGATCGCTGCGGCCTTCCACTACAGGGACATCATAAACTTCTTCACCAGGCCGGTGCTGGACTCGGTCGGCTGCCCGACGTCCTTCGCCGATCTGGCCAAGCAGACCGCGAACACCACCTGCGCGCGGATCACGATCAACGGTCTGCTCGCGCCCTTCACCCTGGCGCTGAAGGTGACCCTGATGGCCGGCGTCGTGCTGGCCTCGCCGGTATGGCTGTACCAGCTGTGGGCGTTCGTTGCCCCCGGCCTGCACAAGCACGAGCGGAAATACGCCTACGCGTTCGTCGGCGCGGGCGTCCCTCTGTTCTTCGGCGGCGCCTTCTTCGCCTACAAGGTGCTGCCCACGACTGCGAAGGTGTTGATCGACTTCACCCCGCATGGGGTGAGCAACCTGCTGCCGCTGGACGATCTGCTCGACCTCGTCACCCGCATGGTGGTCGTCTTTGGTCTCTCCTTCGAGATGCCGCTGCTGCTGGTGATGCTGAACCTCACCGGGGGAGTGTCCGGCCGGCGGATGCTCGGCTGGTGGCGCGGCATGATCCTGGGGATCACGGCCTTTTCGGCTGTGGCGACGCCGAGCACGGACCCGCTGTCCATGCTGGCGCTGGCCGCGCCGATCTGGGTGCTCTATTTCGCCGCTGTTGTTTTTTCGCTTTTCCACGACCGGCGCAAGGCCCGCAGAGAGACAGAGGGACCCGGCGACGACGAGGCCTCCGACCTCGCCCTCACGCCGCAGGACATCGGCGAAGTGGAATCGGTGTCCGTCGGCCAGACCCTGCCCGCGCAGCCGGACGCTGACGACGACCGCGCCGACGGGTAACAACAGCTAACACAATGAGGTGGATCGGCTCAGGGGGCGTGTCCGGGGCGGTGAATTGTCCTTGCCGTCGCGGGCGAGGACGACTTCGCGGGTGTCGCAGGTGCCGTACTGGAGGATCCAGTGCGGGAACTTCGCCCGCGAGTATCCGGTCATCGAGTGCGGGGCGGCGATGTTCGGTTCGCCGAGTTCTTTGCGGACGATCTCGGCTGGCGGGGGCTCGGGCAGGTCCCGGCGCGCTGGTGCGGCGTGGGCCGCGTGGTGGGTGGATGCCGGTGTGACGGCTGCGGGAGCTGTGGTGAGGGGGGCGAGGAGTGCGGTGGCGGCCGCGGTGATCAGGGCGAGTTTCGCGGGGATCCGCAGGCGTTGATCTCTCTTGTGCGGCAGGGGAGTTGGCGTCTCAAGAGAGATAGCGGCGCGCACGCTGCCGGTGTCGGTGTGCTGAGGTGGAGTCACCCGAACGGCGGGCGGGAATTCACCGCAGAAACGATAATGCGGTGGGCCGTTGCGGTCGACCGCGGTCGCGGCGGCGAGACTGCGCTGCGGATGACTGGTAGCGCTGAGTTGGGTTCTGTCTCTGCCCGGCCGAGAGGCGGCCGCGTTGTGCAGGCGCTGGTTCCGCACCGTCACCAGATTCCAGCGCAGGCGACCGGTCTGCCGCGTTCAGTTCCTCATGGGTGCCCTGTACGGGCCCGGTCCGGGGCGCGGGTACAGCTCGCTGTCCGGTACCCGCGCGCCCTGCCGCTGGCACTGTGTGGCCGACGAGGGGGCGGCGGTCGGCCGGTTTGCGACCGGCGCGAGCAAGAGTGCCTGTGAGCTGGTCGTTTCAAGCCATACCTCGGCAGAACACGTAGTGGTGGTTTCGCGCTGAGGCACTGGTTCCGCCGCCGTGTGTCGGGGCTGAATGGAAGCGAGGCTAGAGCGGGCAGGCAACACGCTCCGGCTGATTGCGCGCACTCGCGGCACACCCGATCCGGAGGACTTCTTGGTGGACCAGCTGGCATTGCGTCCGTACCGACTGGCCGTGGCACCGACCGTGCGGCGCATGTCCATCGTGGCCCGGGTGTACGGGTATCCACCGGATCACAACGCGGGTTCGGAGTGGATGCTGCACTCGATGCTGCGGCCTCTGGCCGAGCGTGGCCATCAGGTGGAGGTCTGGCTGTCCCATCCCGGAAGGAGCGAGAAGGCCTACGAGATCGACGGGGTGCGGGTCGTCCCTTTCCAGGAGGGTATCGACTTCGCCGCCCACGCCCACACGGCGGACGTGCTGGTCTCCCATTACGAGAACGTGCCCCTGGTCGCCGGCCTCGCCCGTGACCGTCTCATCCCGCTGGCTGTGATCTGCCACGACAACTTCGCCGCCAGCTTCCACAACGCGGCGGGTGCCGATCTCGTCGTCTACAACAGCGAGTGGATCAGGCGGGACGGCGAGATCTTCTACGCCCGCTACCCGCGCGAGTTCCTGCCCCGGCACAGCATCGTGGTGCGGCCGCCGGTGATCGCTGAGGAGTACCGCACGCAGCCCGGGGACTGCGCGACCCTGGTCAACCTCAACGCCGACAAGGGCGGTGAGGTGTTCTGGCAGATCGCTGCCTGGACGCCGCAGTGGAAGTTCCTCGGCGTCCGTGGCGCCTACGGCCAGCAGATCATGCCTCCACCACGGCTGCCCAACTGCGAGGTCCTCGACGGAGTTCCCGGTCAGCGGATGCGCGAGCACGTCTACAGCCGCTCCCGCGTGATGCTCATGCCCAGCCTGTACGAGTCCTGGGGACGCGTCGCCGTCGAGGCGTTCGCCTCAGGCATCCCTGTCATCGCCCACCCCACCCCCGGACTCGTCGAGTCATTGGGCGAAGCGGGCATCTTCGCCTACCGCGACGACCTCAACGCCTGGATCGACGCCCTGGCATCCCTCCAGGACCCCGAGAACTGGGCCCGCGCCTCCCACCGGGCCAAGGCCCGCTCCATCGAACTGAGCGCCGCACCCGACCTCGACCTGTGGTGCGACGCCATCGAAGCGCTGACCACCACACGCACACCAAACGGCCCCCGCCGACGCGCACTTGGCACGCTCGTCGACGCCACGGAGATGGTCCGCAGCACGGGGGACAGCGATGCGGCCCGCGGCGGCGAACCGCACCCGTGCACGTGTTCATCACAGGGCTGCGCAACACAGACCAACCACCACTGATTCGGTCGAGCGCTACGAAAAGGACGGCAGGTCATGACTCAGGAAACCCTCACCTCCACCCCCGAACCCGCCCCGGTCGTCGAGCCCCGCGCGGCCATCGCGCAGACCGCTGCTGCGCCCCTTGCTCCCTACACTCACATCCGGCGCTTCAACTACTCGGGCAGCGTGGAGAACTTCACCGTTCCTCCCGGTGTCACCACGATCAACGCCCGCTGCTGGGGCGGCGGGGGCGCGGGGCCCGGGCAAGGCGGCGGGGGTGGCTTCGCCACCGGGAATGTCGCCGTGGTGCCGGGGGAGACGCTGCGGGTCGTCGTCGACCTGGGGGGAGGCCCGAGCGGCGGGGGCGGAATGAGCGGTTTGTTCAGTCAGCGGCTGGGGCAGACGCTTTTGATTGCCGGAGGCGGCGGAGCATGTTTGCTTGGGAATAACTCCGATGCCGCCGCTGCGCGCGGTGGTGCGGGCGGCGGCGCCAGCGGTTCCGACGCCGTGGGCTCATCGTGGGCCGGCTCGCCAGGCACGCCGGCGCGTGGAGCATCGGGGTCGACGGGCGGTGCTGCTGCTTCCAGGTTCGACGTGAACGGCGGGCGTGGCGGCAACAGCGGCCAGAACGGCGGCGCCAACGTGATCGGGACCGCTGGAGGCCAGGTGCCGATCCCGGGCATGGGGGGAGGCGGGGGCGCCAGCTACGGCGGCAATACAGGTGGAGGTGCCGGCTACGCAGGTGGCGGTGGAGGGATCGCCGTCGGCAACGCGGCGAGCGCCTACTTCAGCGGCGGTGCTGGTGGCAGCAGCTTCGTGAGCGGCCCCGGTGTCACCTCGGGGCGTACGGCGCCTGGCAACGGCACCCGCGCAGGCGGTCAGGACGACCCCTTGTACCAGTCGCCTGTAGGTGAGGCGGGCAACCGTGGGCAGGTGGTCTTGCAGTGGTCGGAGTTCACGGTGACACCGGGCGGCCCCCCGGACGTGGAGTTGGTCCAGGGCGGGTCGGCGGGGTATCCGGGGGTACGGGTCGATGCCGGTGTGGCGTTCGATCCGGTGTCGGTGACGGTGACTCTGCCCGCGGACCATGGTCTGTTGTTCGGTACGCAGACGCTGGCCGACTACCAGCTGACCGTGCAGAACGCAGGCGGGCAGAGCACCCAGTACGTGGGGGAACTGTCCCAGGACGGTATGTCGCTGGTGTTCTCGGACGTGGCTCTCGAACTGCCCGGTACGTCGGTGATGTGGGTGGCGGTGAGCGCCGGCCACAACGCCGAACTCGGCGCGACGAACCTGGCCTTCACAGTGGGAGGCAAGGCTTCCCCGTCCACGACGGTCATCGTCACCCCGAACTTCACCGTGTCGCCGGGCGGCAGCCCGGTGACCGCGGAACGCGGTGGGCCGCCTAAGTATCCCGGGGTGCAGGTGCGCAACAACGGATCACAGGGCATCCCGCTGCAAGAGGTCACGGTGACTCTTCCGCCGGACGCCCAAATGCGGTTCGGTACGGCGGCCACCCCGGACCATCAGCTGACTGTGTGGGACTCCGACGGAAACATCACCGTATACGGGGGGAGCATCTCCGGCGACGGGCAGTCGCTGCACTTCTCCGACGTCGACCTGGGCATCCCCGACGAGGGATCGCAGTCGGTCATGTGGGTCTGCGTGAGCGCAGGCGACGGCACACCTGTGGGTGACACCCACGTGGAGTTCTCCGTCTGCACCCGGACCTCGCTGTCCACCACCATCCACGTCATCTGAGCAACCCAGCGGCCCTACGGCCCCGCTGTGCCCGAGTAGCCCAGCGGGGCGGCTGCTGAGTCCTCTCTCGACCCGAGCCGGAGATGGGCCGGGTTTTCCACACAAGGGAGATTGGCATGAATGCATCAGCATTAGCGGTATCACCGGTCGACGCACAGACGTCGGACCCGGAGCAGACGGGTATCAAAACCCTCGGGTACGCGAACCGGTTCTCCGTCTGGGACTCCGAGTTCCGCTACGACGGACGCATCCGCGTCCCGATGGGCATCAAGATCACAAAGGTCGAGTACGCCTACTGGGGCCGGGACGACCTGTCCTACATCACCGCCGTCGAGGTGCCACGCGGCCGCATGGGCATCAACCAGGAGTACGAGGTCATCGACCTGACGTTCCTCGCCGACTCCGACGTCATCACCTTCACCTTGCGCGGTGACCTGAACGTCGACTCCGCACCGGAGCTGGGCCAGTACAGCCGCACGTACCAGCTCGGCGTGAAGGTCAGCCTCAGCGACGGCACCACCCGCATCACGCACGTTCAGGTAGAGGTCCTCTGGCCCCTCTACGACCCGGACAACGGGCGGATCGGGCGTCCCTTCGTCCGCCTGCCGTACGACACGGCCTGGGGTGGGACTCCCAACAGCCAGGCCGGCTTCGGCTACGTGTCAGACAACGGCTACATCGCCGACAAGTTCATCGTCGACCTGGTCAACCCCCGCCAGGGCAGGGACAACGTGGCCGGCAACAACGCCGACCACGTGTACTACCAGCTGGTGCACGAGGACGGCACGCCGTCCCATCTCACGCCCGCCCCGGTCAAGTTCAACGTCAAGGGCCACGCGGACGCCGGAACCGGCAACAAGCGCATCCTCGACGCCGTCAACCTGCTGGATGAGGGCGACAGGCCGGGGTACTACCGGTTCCTGGTCTGGCCGCAGTCCACCAACACCTCCGACGGCAAGACAAGTGCCCTGAGCTGGAACCCGGACAAGCCGGAAGACGCCTTCCAGCTCGGCAGCGTCTACTTCCGCTACACCGCCACCCGCAGCGCCGGCTTTTCGGTCGTGCCGGGCGGCCCGCCGGACGTCAGGCTGACCGCGGGCGGCCCCGTCGGCTATCCCGGGGTGCATCTCGAGACCAGCGAAGGGCCGGTCGGCGTGCAGACCGTCCAGGTCAGCCTGCCCGAAGGGATGGGGCTGCAGTTCGTGGAGGAAGGCAACCCCGGCTACCAGCTGACCGTGCTGGACTCCGACGGAGCACAGAAGAACTTCGTCGGACAGCTGTCCCCAAGCGGCCAGACCCTCACCTTCTCCAAGGTCAACCTGGCACTGACGGGCAAGTCCTCCACATCCACCGCGTGGGTGGCCGTCAAGGCTACGGACCCGAGCACCACGGCCCGCACGTCTTTGACGTTCCAGGTGGGAAGCGAGACGAGCCAGAGCACCCCCATCGAGGTCGGTGCCCGCTGACCGTCCAGCCCGTGCCCGCACCCCGCCGAGGTCAATTCTCCCCCGACGGGGCGCGGGCGGCGAGCAGCAGAAGTTGAATACATGGAGTGAACGGAGACCACACATGCGTCCGATGTCTGTGGGCCGACTCGCGGCCCTCGCCTCGACGGCCCTGCTGGTCCGTCCTGGAGGGTCCATGCGACACCCCGTCTCCCGCCTGCGAATGCGAGCACTGGCCGTGGGGCTCGCGCTGGCGGCGTCCGCGCTTGTGCCCTCCGGCTCCGCTGGTGCGGCTGATCAGTACGAGTGGGCCGCGCTGGGCGACTCCTACACCGCCGGCGGCTTCGTCGGGGACCCGCAGCCCCCGCTCGGCGATGCGTCGCGGGACGGCTGCGACCGCACCACCCACGCCTACCCCGGCGTTGTCGAGGGGGAGCTCGAAGAGTTCCCTCCGGGCAAGTACGTCCACCTGACCGTCAGCTGCGGCAACGCCACCATCGCCGACATCGCCGACACCAAACAGACGCCGATCAGCCCGGTCCAGCCCCCCCGCCGGCGGCTGGCCCGCAGTGGACCCGCAGATCCAGCGAGCGAAGCTCAATGACCAGACCGATGTCGTCACCATCGGCGTCGGCGGCAACAGCCTGCCTTTCGGCGGCATGCTCCTCAAGTGCCTCGAGCTGGGCGCGACGCCCGGCAAGTCCTGCCGCGAGTACTACACCAGTCCTCCCGAGGGGGAGGAGAGCATCAAGGACAAGCTCGCCCGGGTTCAAGACGAGTACATCGGGATGCTGGCCAAGGTGCACCAGGCCGCACCCAACGCCAAGGTGATCACGGTCGGCTACCCGGCCGTCCTGCCGGAGGAGGGCAGCGCCTGCAATCGCCTCGCCCTCACCGAACTCGGCTCGATCAAGCACGCCGACATCGACTGGCTCCGTGACGACGTCCTCAAGCCGCTGAACAGCACGATCCAGCGGGTCACGGACTTCTTCGGCGACCGCTACGTCGACGTCTACTTCTCCAGCGTGGGCCACGACGCCTGCCAGCCCGCGGGCACCAAGTGGGTCGAGGGAATCTGCGGCGACGCTGCGGGCTACTGGCCCGCCAAGCTCCCCGGCACCCTGCTGAACTGCGCTGTCATCCACAAGAGGGTCACCCTGGTTCACCCCAACGCCGAAGGCCACGCCAACACTGCCGCCCACGTCGAACGAGCCATCCGCATCGCCCTCCTCCAACACTGACCAACCTGCCCAAACCCTGACGCCATAGCGGCACCCGCACGAAAACGCGGCCCGGAATACCCGGCCGACGAGCACAAGGAACGCCGACCTCCGGCGGTCGGGGCACCTGGCGGGTGCTCGCCGAGCGCATCCAGCGCGAGGCGTACACCGGAAGGTGCGCCGACAGGCCCACGCGGACTTCGCCGCCCTCACCGGCGGCGAAGTACCCGAACCCCCCACAGAGCCCAAGGCCCCACAACATACTGAGCTGCGTACCGCCGTACCGCCGTAGGTGGGCGTATGGGCAAGGACGGAGTGCCCCGGCTGCGTCTGGTCGACCAAGCCGCCTCCGCCTCCGCCTCCGTCAACGGCCAACTGCCCTGGTCGGCTCACCCCTCAGGTATGTGCGGGCAGGTCTCGCGCTGCTGATAGCTCCCGGGCACGCCCGCGCCGACAGCCGTCCAGAAGGCCCGGGAGTCCCGGAAATGGCCGCCCAGGGTGTGCCAGGAGTTGATGGCGAAGGCATCGCGGTGGAACACGGTGTCCTTGCGGGACTGGTGGGTGGTTTTGGCCCTGATCGGTGCGACAAGGGCCTGTTCTGAGTTCAGATCACTGATGGGTTGCTTCGGCTCCCGGGAGGCTTTCGGCTGCTGCAGGAACGATCTGTGACGCGTGGTGATGTGACTGATGCCGATTGGGAGTTGATCGAGCCGTATCTGCCGTTGGGTGAACGTGGGCCGATCCCTGACCTGCGCAGCTACGATCTACGACCGGTTCCGGGTTCGAGGGGATTGACCTTCACGGTTCGACATCGAGGCGGGGCGACGTCAGCTGGTTGAGGGGGACCGTGCCGTCCAGTACGTCCAACGGTGTGGTGACCACGGGCAGGCGCCGGACGATGTCGTCGTTCAGCAACTGCGTCTGCACGAGCACCGCCGTTTGATCCCAGTAGATGCGCTCGCTCCGCACACGCGGGCCCCGGAAGTCCACGACGGCGATGACGGGTATACGGACCTGCTGCCCGGTGGGTGCCAATCCAGGCAGAATCCAGGGCACCTCGATGTCGTGGGTGAACGACACGATCATTTCGTCTACGAGGCTGTCGTCTCCCACCGTGCGGGATATCGAACGCACAGTGAAATCGTCCGGGTTCCGTCCAATGAACCAGCGTGCGTAGAAGTCCTTGACGCCGTCGTACCCACTACCGCCCATGGCGGTCGGCACATGGACGACGATGGGGTCGTCGTCCATCGTGGCCATCGTGGCCTCCACGTCCTGCGCCACGAACTCGCCGGCGGTGTGGGCTTCCCAGATACGCTCCATCGTTGCGCGATCAGCCATGCCTGCTCCTGACAGTAGGCGTCTCGGCTGTGCGGGTGTCTCGGGTCTCGGGATAGCCATACGCCGCTGCCCATTGCGCCGCATCCCCTTCTTCTGGACGCGAGGAAGACAGCGCAGAATCAGGATAGGCAGGTGTGGGTCCGCGCGCACTCTTTGGCGTTTACCGAGTTCGGATCACGAGTCTGGACGTTCTGCTGCCCTGGCTGGATCCGGGGCGGTGGACAGGCGGGATGGCTCGGGGTGATCTCACGGACGACGAGTGGGCGGTGATTGAGCCGTTGCTGCCGCTGGGCGAGCGCGGTCCGATTCCTGACCTGCGGCGACTGGTGAACGGCGTGATGTGGCGGTTCTGTACGGGCAGTCCGTGGCGGGACATGCCCCAGCAATACGGGTCCTGGTCCACCGTCTACGGGCGCTTCCACCTGTGGGCCGGTGCGGGGGTCTTCCAGGCGCTGATGGCAGCGGTGATCGCTGAGGCCGCCGCCCGGGGGCAGGCGGAGCTCGGGCTGGTGAGCGTGGACTCCACGTCTGCCCGGGCCCACCACCACGCCGCCGGGATGGTGCTGGACCCGGAACTGCTGGAAACGCTGGAAAAGGCCGTCGCCGAGGAAAAGGGGCTTCTCCAAAGAGGCAAAACGCCTCGATAGTCGACCGGGACGAGGCTCCGGACGAGGCCCGTGAGGAGCGTCGGCGTCTGCGCCGGCGTCGCAAGGCTCGTCTCCGCGCTGCCAAACTGGGCCGTTCCCGTGGCGGGTTGAACAGCAAGGTGCACCTGTCGGCGGACTGCCGCTGCCGTCCGCTGTCCTTCGTCCTCACGCCCGGCCAGGCCGCCGACAGTCCCCGTTTCACCGCCGTTCTGGAACGCATCAAGGTGCGCGGGCCGGAGGGCCGCCCCCGCACCCGCCCCGACGCGGTCGCCCCGGACAAGGCGTACTCGTCCCGCGCCAGCCGCGCCTACCTGCGCCGACGCAAGATCCGGGCAGTGATCCCGGAGAAGACCGACCAGGCCGCCAGCCGCAAGAAGCGCGGCTCACGTGGCGGACGCCCCATCAGCCACGATGCGGCCTTGTACAAGGAGCGCAACACGGCCGAACGCTGCATCAACAAGATCAAGGAATGGCGCCGGCTTGATGGGGATCTTTGAATCTCCTCACCCTGTGCTGAGGATGGCCCGGTGGGGTCTCTCTCGAGGGCCGGAACAGGTGGTGTGGGAGCGGGTTCAGGGTTCGATGGCGAGGTGTTCGATGAGGTCGTCGCGCAGCGTGAACCGATAGCGGAGATCGATGGTGCCGCCGGGGAAGTTGCCTTCGAGGTGGTGTGTGGCGACGTAGTGGGCTGTGTCCGTCTGCTGGGCGTTCGTGAGGTGGATGGTGTAGGTGAATTCGGTGGCGGATCGGTCCAGCCACCGCTCGATCGCGGCGCTTCCCTGGTAGGTGTTGCCGTCGTCGATCACTGTGGCGTCGTCGGTGAACGTCGTGACCGCGGTGGCGGTGTCGTGGACGCGGTGCGCTGTGAGGTAGCGGGTGATCACCTCGGGCAGGTCGTCCGGGATGATGGTCCGGGGCTGGTTGTCGTGCATGACGCTCCTGATGGTGGTGGGGGGTTCAGACGGTGGGGGTGGTGCCGCCGTCGATGACGTGTTCGGCGCCGACGATGGCCGAGGCGCGGTCGGAGACGAGGAAGGCGACGAGTTCGGCGACCTCCTCGGGCCGGTTGGGACGGCCGAGCGGGATGCCTCCCAGGGAGTCCATGAGCCGGCCCAGCGCCGCTTCCTGGCTGATGCCGGCGTCGTGGGCGATCCGGGTGACGAGGTTGTCGGCGGCCGAGGTCTGGACGAAGCCGGGCGAGATGGTGTTGACGCAGACGCCGTGCGGGGCGACCTGGTTGGCCAGGCCCTTGCTGTAGGTGGTCAGGGCGGCCTTGGCGGCGGCGTAGGCCAGGGTGCCGTTCCACAGCGGCATGCGGCGCTGGATCGAGGTGACGTGCACGACCGCGCCTTTGCCCGTGGCGATCATGTGCGGGAGGAGTGCGCGGTCCAGGCGGACGGCGGCCAGCAGGTTCGTGTTCAGCTCCCTTGCCCAGTCGTCCTCGCCGAGCGCGGCGAATCCTCCTGCTGGTGCCTCGGAGCCGCCGAGGTTGTTGACCAGGATGTCGACGCCTCCCATGCGGGCGTCCACCTCGGAGGCGACGTGGGCGGCGCCCTGGGCGGTGGACAGGTCGGCGGTGATGAACGTCTTCTCCTCGACGTCGTCGGGGCGGCTGCGGGCGGTGACCAGCACGGTCGCGCCGGCCTCGGCGAGCCGTCGGGCGATCGCGGCTCCGGTGCCCTTGGTGCCGCCGGTGACCAGAGCGCGTCGTCCTTTGAGGGATTCGCTGATGGGTGTGGTCACGTTGTGCTCCGTTCCCGGGCGCGGGTATACGAGGCGCCGCTCCCTTCCAGACTGCTAAAATAGAAGCTACTAACTTCGACATTAGCAGTAACTGAGGGGATGGTCGCCGTGGCGAGCCGGATCAGGCTGGAGGACCGGGAGTGCCCGCTGTCCACGACGGTGGAACACGTCGGCGAGTGGTGGACACTGCTGATCCTCCACGACGCCTTCGACGGCTACACCCGCTTCGACCAGTTCCAGGAGAGCCTGGGCATCTCCTCCAGCATGCTCACCACCCGGCTGAAGACCCTGGTCGCCGACGGTCTTCTGGAGCGCCGGCCCTACCAGACCAGCCCCGTCCGGCACGAGTACGTCCTGACCGAACTCGGGCGCTCCCTGCGCCCGGTGATCGTCGCCCTCGCCGCGTGGGGCAACTCCCGCCTCACGCCGACGAAGCGCAGCATGATCCTCGTCGACGCGCACACCGGCGAGGAAGTCGAGCCCGTCGTCGTCGACGCCAAAACCGGCCGCCGACTCGACGACAGCGCCGCCTACGTCTTCACCGCAGGCCCCGCAGCCAGCGACGCGATGCGCACCCGTTACGCGGCACGGCCGGCCATCCCCGCAGAAGAGGCGTAAGTCCGCCCGGAAGAGCCTCGTACAGCCTTGAGCAGGGCCGCGAGCACGGGCTGCACCTGACCGGCCTCGCGGCACCGGCTTGTCGCCGGCGTGATACCTGCCAACTCTCCCCAGTCGTTGAGAACTGGATCAAGTGAGGCGAGGAGCAACACCGGTCGTTTAGTTTCCAAGAATCCCCGGCGGGATCTAGGTCAGTTTCTGTCAGTTTCTGTCCTATATAGATGGGCTGGGCGCCGGTGCTGCCTCACGACCGCTCGGAGGTAGCCCGTCATAGCCCTCAGTCAGCGGAACCTGAGGTTGGAATAGGCTCACTCAGGGCTTGCCGGAACAGACTCCCCACCGGCGACCCAACAGCCTTCGGCGATCCCGTGGCGGACCGTCTCATGCGCCTACAAGCCGGCGCGGGCGGTGCCGTAGCGGTCGGTGACCTGCACGGTCGCGGAATCGGGCTCGCGCCCCGGCCGAAGGCTGTGTTCACGTCCGACGACTACTCGTCTGGGCGATCAAGTTCGGAACATCACTCCAAGCTGTCCAACATCTTTCGGCCGCGGCTCTGCCTGCCGTTCGGTTGGATGCCGAGGAGCCGCCAGCACCGTGCCGTGGCCTTCGCCCGCATCTGCTACGACCACCTCGGCGGCTCCTAGTCCGTGGCGATCACCGATGCGATGAACGAACAGGGCTTTTCGGAGCGGAAGTTCGGCCCGGCCCTTACTCCCTCGGGCGCCGCATGACTCACGGACACGGGTATCACCCAGGAAACGGCACCACAGGTACGCACGTGCCTGGACTGGACGGAGCGGCGCTTGCATCTGGCGGGCGCGGTCGCCGCGGCCGTATTCCACCATGCAGTTCAGGAGTAAAGCTTCCGTGGTCGCAGACCTTAGGCTTGGCCGGTTCCGAGGGCGTTGCGCAGGAACAGGGTGGCCTGGTCGATGGCTCCGCGGGCGGCTTTGGACTGGCTGAGGGAGTTGAGCAACATGAAGTCGTGGACCGTGCCGTCGTAGCGCACGGTGGTCACCGGCACGCCGGCTGCTCGGAGCTTGGCGGCGTACGCCTCACCTTCGTCGCGCAGCACGTCGGCCTCGTCGACGATCAGCAGGGCGGGCGGCAGGCCGGTGAGCTGCTCGGTGGTGGCGTGGTTGGGAGACGCGGTGATTTCCGCGCGCTGGTTCGGGTCGGTCGTGTAGGCGTCCCAGAACCACTCCATCAGCTTGCGGCTCAGGTAGTAGCCGGTGGCGAACTGGTCGTAGGAACCAGTGTTCATGGCTGCGTCCGTGACCGGGTAGTACATGGACTGCTGTACGAACTTGACGTCGCCGCGTTCCTTGGCCATGAGGGCGAGTGCAGCGGTCATGTTCCCGCCGACCGATTCCCCGGCCACCGCCATGCGCTGTGCGTCCAGTCCCTTGGACGCTCCCTCGCGGATGATCCACTGCGCGGTGGCGTAGCCCTGCTCGATGGCCACGGGGTAGTGGGCCTCAGGTGACGGCGTGTACTCGACGAAGGCCACCGCCGCACGTGCGCCAACCGCCAACTCGCGCACCAGGCGGTCGTGGGTGCCGGCGTTGCCCAGTACCCAGCCACCGCCGTGCATGTACAACACGACGGGCAGCGTTCCGGTGGCGCCCTGCGGTTTGACGATGCGTACCCGTACGTCGCCCACGGTGGCCGGTACGGTGACCCACTCCTCGTCGACCGGCAGCTTGTCGACCGGTGCGGCCTGGAGGTCGTCGAGGACCTTGCGGGCTGCGGTCGGATCCAGCTCGTACAGGAACGGATGGTGCGAGGTCGCGTCGGCGAGCTCCTGTGCCTCGGGCTCAAGAACGATTGAGGCGGTCTGAGCAGCCATTGGGAATACTCCCTACCTTGTTCGCGTGGGGTCGGTCCCGGTCATTCGTAGGATCGCGGAGACCCCAGGGGTCTGGGTGTGGCTCAAAAAGCTCATGCCGAAGATCGTGGCTTTCAGTGATTGGCCGCCCTGACCCCGCGACGACACGGCCACTGATACGAAAATCCCCCGTCTGCCCAGGTCAGGAGCGTTCACGTGGCCTCCACCGGCTGGAGGTTGACCTGGTAGCCCAGGCGGTTGAGCTGGCTGACGAGGCGGCGGGTGGCGCGGGTCTTGCCGGTGCGTTCGAGGAAGTAGTCGCCGCCGAGGTCGGTGTACTCGATGTCGCGGGTGAACATGTGCCAGATCGAGACCAGGATGGAGTGCTGCAGGGCGACCAGGGCCCGTCGACGGCCGCGTCGTCCGACCAGGCGTCGGTAGCGGGCGGCGAGGTAGGTGTCCTTGGTGCGGCAGGCGGAGATCGCGGCTTGGCCGAGGACGCCCTTGAGCCACGGGTCGCCGGGGCGGGTGCGGCCCGACGGGTTCTTGCCCGCGGACTCGTAGTTGCCCGGACACACCCCTGCCCAGGAGGCGAGGTGGCCGGCTGAGGGGAAGCGGCTGATATCCGCGCCGATCTCGGCGAGGATCACCTCGGCGGTGTGCGCGCTCACCCCGGGGATGGTGGCCAGTAGCTCGACCTGCCGCTGGAAGGGCTGAATGTGTTCTTCGATGCGGGCGTTGAGGCGCTGTTCCATGGCGGTGGCCTCGTCGATCCGGTCCAGCATCGTCTGGGCCAGGAATGCATGGTGGTCGGTGAAGTAGCCGGTCAGCGCCTCGATCAGGACCTCACGCCGGGTCCGCAGGTTGGCCGCGGCCAGCTCGGCCAGCACCCGCGGATCGCGCTCGCCGTCGATCAGCGCCTTGAGCATCCGGCGCCCGGAGACGCCGAGGAAGTCGGAGACCACCGAGGTCAGTTTGATCCCGCAGTCCTCCAGCAGGTTCTGCAGGCGCTGGGCCTCCCGGGCCCGTTCGCGCACCACGTCGGTGCGGTATCGGGTCAGGTCCCGCAGCTGCCGGATCGGTCGCGGGGGCACGAACGAGGGACGGACCAGGCCGTGTTCGACCAGCTTGGCGATCCACTCCGAGTCCTTCACATCGGTCTTGCGGCCTGGAACTGCCTTCATGTGGCGGGCGTTGAGCAGCCAGCACTCCATGTCGTTCTCCAGCAGGTAGAACACCGGCTTCCAGTACGAGCCGGTGGCCTCCATCCCCACCACCGTGACGCCCTCGGCGAGCAGCCAGTCCCGCATCGCCAGCAGCCCCGACGTCATGGCCGGGAAGGTCCTCACCTCCCCGCGGCGCCTGGTCCCCTTCCCGCGTCCCGGGACCCGGATACACACCTTCACGTCCGCCTTGCTGATATCGATCCCGGCGCAGCGTTCATAGACCACGTCCACCGCCGGCCCTCCCCTTCATGTGTCCCAACGGGGCACGACCGTCCGGCGGGGTCCCAGGAGGCGAAAGAGTCTGATACGCGTGCTCGAAGCAACACTTCCGAGCGCCTGACGAGCGGGACCCCGGCGTCCTGCTGATTGACGGGCTCGGACACGCCAAGTGGCCACGACGTCAGCCGGACAGCCGCACCCGATTTTCCCGCCCTCGGGGCGACGCCGACAGGCGTCCGGCTTGCTGATTGGGATGCGCGAGCAGTCGCTTCGTAGGGACACGTCGGCGTGGTCGTCTGCGGGAACACAATCGACGCGAGCTGCGAGGAGGCCCAGGTTGGCTGAGTTGTGGGCGGGGACGGACGCGGGGAAGGCCGAGCACCATTGCACGGTCATCGACATGAGCGGGGCGAAGCTGCTGTCGCGGCGGGTGCCCAACAACGAGCCCGAGCTGCTGGAACTCCTCGGCGACGTGCTTGCGCTCGCGGACGGTGCCCCTGTGACGTGGGCGGTGGACCTGAACGCCGGCGGGGCCGCGCTGTGGATCGCCCTGCTGACGGCGCACGGCCAGCAGGTCATCTACATTCCCGGCCGGACCGTGCACCATGCGTCGAGTTCCTACCGCGGAGATGGCAAGACGGACGCGAAGGACGCCTTCGTCATCGCTGACCAGGCGCGCATGCGCCGTGACCTGCAGCCCCTGCAGGAATGGGACGAGATCGCGGTCGACCTGCGGATCCTCACCGCCCGCCGCTACGACCTGTCCGCAGACCGCACCCGCGCCATCAACCGGCTTCGCGCCCAGCTGCTGGAGTACTTTCCGGCTCTTGAGCGTGCCTTCGACTACAACACCTCCAAAGCCGCGCTCGTCCTCCTGGCCGGCTACCAAACCCCTGCCGGCCTACGGCGCATGGGCCAGTCACGGCTCACCGCCTGGTTGGCCAACCGCAAGGTCCGCAACGCGTCCGCCGTCGCGGCCGCAGCGATCGAAGCCGCGAACCTGCAACACACGCAGATCCCCGGTGAGAAGACAGCCGCGGTCGTGGCATGCACGCTGGCCCGAGCGGTCGCCGAGCTGGACCAGGAGATCGCCCGCATCGATGCGCAGATCGAGGCCCGGTTCCGCAAGCACCGGCACGCTGAGGTGATCACGAGCATGCCCGGCATCGGCAGCCTGCTCGGCGCCGAGTTGGTCGCCTGCACCGGTGGTGACATCGCCTGCTTCGGCAGCGCAGGGCGCCTGGCCGGCGTTGCCGGCCTGGCCCCGGTCCCGAAGGACTCCGGCAAGATCAGCGGCAACATGCGCCGCCCCCGCCGCTACCACCGTCGGCTCCTACGTGTCTTCTACCTGTCCGCCCAAGTCGCCGCACGCTGCTGCCCCACCTCACAGGCCTTCTACCAGCGCAAACGCGATGAAGGGAAGACACACAAGCAGGCCGTGCTCGCACTCGCCCGGCGGCGCCTCGACGTGCTGTGGGCGCTTATACGCGACCAACGCACCTTCACCGTCAAGCCACCTCGGCCCGACCACGCAGCGGCATAGCCAACTCACCAGGCGTCACATCAGGCTTGACAAACCACATTGGGAATCATTGATGAGAATCACCGTGCGTGCTGCCCCGGCCCTCACTCGCCCGCCGGGGAAGATCCTCGTGCTCGCGGCTGGTGAACAGCTCCAGCAGGGCCCTGACGGGCATGTGGGCCTCCGCCGGATGACGCAGCCTCCCGTCCAGATGGAGGGTGTAGCGCGTGCGCCGTCCGTCTCACTCCCGGCTGAGGTAACCGGCCTGTTCGAGGTCGCCGACGATGCTCTAGGCGGTGCGTTCGGTGATGTGGCAGGCCGCGGCGATGTCACGGATACGCGTGGTGGGATCGTGCGCGATGGCCAGCAGCACACGCGCATGGTTGGTGAGGAAGTCCCATCCTCCGGCCTGCCGGTCCACGATAAGCCTTGCCCCTTCGACGCTGCCGTGCCGGGAAGACCGGCTGGAAACTCCGGAAACCCGCTGCATCCATTGTCTGCGGGGAAGCAGATCGCCCCTGCGCTAACCGACCGTGATCAATATCAGCGCCAACCACGGTTCCATTGGCCAGCCCCGGGGGCCGATGACCAGCGTTTCGGCGACACTCCCGCAGCGTGAGCTGGCCGGGCGGCGGTCCTGGCAGGACGCATAGTGGAGCGAAGCGTGGAGCGGTGGCGGCCGCAAGGACCGCGATGGGAGCGCGTGTGACGACACCCCAGATCGACTACCAGGCACTGTTCGCCGCGACCCCGAGTCCGTACGTGGTGCTGGCCCCCGACCTGGTGATCGCCGATGTCAACCAGGCGTATCTGGCGGCGACCGGCCGGGCGCGGGAGGAGCTGCTCGGGCGGTACTTCTTCGACGCCTTCCCCGAGAACCCCGCCGACCCCGACGCTGAGGGGGTACGGAATCTGAGCGCCTCCTTCCACCGGGTCCTGCACACCCGGGAGCCGGACTCCCTGGCGGTGCAGAAGTACGACATCCCCGTGCCGGGCCGGCCGGGTGGGTTCGAGGAGCGGTGGTGGTCGCCCATCAGCACCCCCGTGCTCGGCCCGGACGGGCAGGTGGCGTGGATCATCCACCGCGTGGAAGATGTCACCGAGTTCGTGCTCTCCCACCCCGCCCGCCCAAAGACGGCAGGGGCCCTGAGCGAGCGGGAGGCGATGGAGGCCGAGCTGTACGGGCGGGCCCGCGACCTGCAGCGGCTGAACGAGGAACTGCGCCAGGCCCACGCCCGGGAGCGCCAGGTCGCCGTCACTCTTCAGGAGGCCATGCTCCAGTCGCCGGACCTGGCCCGGCACCAGGACATCGCGGTGCGCTACCTGCCCGCCGCCGGGTCGCTGAACATCTGCGGTGACTGGTACGACGTGGTGGACCTGCCCGATGACGGGTTGTTCGCCGTCGCGGTCGGCGACGTCGTCGGCCACGGCCTGGACGCCGCCGCCGTCATGGGCATGCTCCGCAGCGCGCTGTCCGCCGCCATCCGGGCGCTTCGTGAGCCCGCCCCGGCGATGGGAGTCCTGGGCCTGTACGCGCGCTCGGTGCCTGGAGCACTGGCCACCACCGCGGTCAAAGCCGTCATCAACACCCACCGCCGACACATCACCTACAGCAATGCCGGCCACCCCCCACCGGTCCTCGTCCACACCGACGGCACCTTCGACCTTCTCGACCAGGCCACCGATCCACCGCTGGGGGTCCGCCCCACCCACGTTCCCCGCCCCCAGGCGGCCATGCCCTACACCCCCGGCGACACCCTCGTGCTCTACACCGACGGGCTCATCGAACGCCGCGGCGAGGACATCGACGCTGGCCTTGACCGGCTCACCGACGCCCTCACCCGCCATGCCCGCCTCGGCCCCGAACGCCTGGCCGACGCTCTGCTCGCCCGCCTCGGCGTGGCCAGCGGCGGGCGCGACGACATCGCCTTGATCGTAGTCCGTCTGTAGAGCCCTGGTGGGACGGCCTACGCCGTCCCACCAGGGGGGCCGGCCCGGCGGGCATTTCATCCGGGTACTCGCCCGTGACGAGGTAGACGACGCGCTGAGCTACCGCTACCGCGTGGTCGGGGTCTGTCCAGCCAATGACCGTACAGACCCGGCCGACGCTGCCCGCGCCCGCTTCGGACCGGGCGCCGTCTTCCCGGCATCCCTGGCACCATCGCCCTGAACCGCCCCAACGCCCGGCTGCGCACCACTTCCCCTCATCCCGGGCAAGCCCCACCCCTACGATGCGGTCGTGCGGAACACCAAAGCGTTCAAAGAAGCCGTCGCGCAGACCCTCACCGAACTGGCCGGCCGAGATGTGACCCTCACGCCGGCCACGGTGGAGGACACCATCGAACAGAACGTCCAGGCGGTGGCCAACCAGCTCCGCATCCACGTGCGATCAGCCTGGAGGTACTTCGACGCCTCCGCACTCGCCGACAGCCTCACCCAGAGCGTGCGGGAATTGAAGACGGGGCCGACGAAGAGGTCGGGCAAGCTCCCCTGCCACCCCAGGGCAACCCCGAGCCGGCCCTGATCCTGGCGGGCGTGCCGGACGCCCTGGCCCAAACCGGCGGCGACCTGTACGCCGTCATCATCAACGTTGCTGTCAACGCATGGATGGCCGGCCACATCCACGGAGAGGACGGTTGCGAGGGATGCCACGGCAGCCGCGGCCCCACCGGCCACGACTGGGAGGCCCGCATGCGCACCCTCACACAGATGCAGCCCGACATCACCAAGTGGTTTGACCGAGACGTGTGGACCAGCGCCTTTAACAGCACCGGCTTCACCGTCACCCGCCACTGACCGACCTGGTCGGCGGTCCCTGGCCACGGCTGCCGGGACAGGCTTGCCCACCCCCGAGCGGCAGAGCTTGCCCCGGCTCAGGGGGCGGCTTGCCCACCGAGTGATCCGCCCTCAGTCGGCGGCCGGTGGCGGCGGCATCCCAAACGTCGCTGGCGTGACGACGCTGCCGACACGGACCTGCCGGCCGCCGTCCTCGGCGGGCGGGTACACGACGACAGTCGGCGTGTCGACCATGTACTCAGGGGGCGGCGTGGACCTCGAGGGCGCATGCGGGACGGCAGAGGCATTCGTACGCTGGTGATGCTCGGGGCTACCGCGGAGGTCACCCATGCCCCGAACCATCTGGAGCGGTGCGATCAGCTTCGGCCTGGTCAGCGTACCGATCAACGTGGTTGGCGCGACCGAGGACCACAGCATCAGGTTCCACCAATACCACCTCGAGGACATGGGCCACGTGCGCTACCGCAAGGCATGCGAGCTGGAGGACCGCGAGGTCGACCAGTCCGAGATCGGCAAGGGCTACGAGCTGTCGAAGACCCAGGTCATCCCCATCACCGACGAGGAACTCAGCAACCTCCCGCTGCCGACAGCGAAAGCGATCGAGATCGACGCCTTCGTGCCCCTGGATTCCATCGACCCGCTGAAGATCGCCGAGGGCTACTACCTCCAGCCGTCCAGCCCGGTCGCGGCCAAGCCGTACAAGCTCCTCGTCCAGGCCCTCGGCCGCTCCTCGAAGGTAGCCGTCGCGAAGTACGCCTGGTCCGGCCGGGGGAGACTCGGCCTGCTCCGGATCCGCGACGACGTCCTGGTCCTCCACGCCATGCGCTGGCCGGACGAGATCCGCGACCCTACCGAGCTGCTGCCCCCGCCGGTCGAGGTGTCCGAGCAGGAGATCGAGGGCGCGCTCGCCCTCATGGACACCATGACGGTGGACGAGCTGGTGGGCCCCGACTTCGAGGACCGGTACACCGAGGCCATGGCCCAGATCATCGAGGCGAAGCGCGGGGAGAAGCCACTGCCAGAGGCGCCCGCGCCACTCGTTCGTCTTCTCGCCCGCGGTGGTGCCTTCTCCGTTCACATTCAGCACCGGGTTCGGCGGTCCTGGGGTCGGAAGCCGTACAGGGTGCGGTCGGCCTGGCCGAGACAGCCGTGCGGGGGGACGGTGTGCCCGTGGAGGTGTTCTTGTTGCGCCGGTACTCGAACTCGCTGGTCCTCGACAAGAAGGTTCCCGCTCTGCTGGCCACGTTGGGCTGCACGCTGGCCGAGATCTGCGGCATCGGCGCGGTCACCGTGATGGAGTTGTTAGCCGGGTGTCGGCCCGGTGCGTCGGGAGCGAACAGCGTGACGCGCAAGGTGCCAGGCCGCGTGGACCGTATCGGGTACGAGGACCACGGGATCGAAGGCATCGAGTACGTCGAGTCGTTGAAGCCGCTGATCGCCGAACTGTCACCCCGGGACGGAAGATCCTGTCCCTGCGCTTCGTCGCGGGCCTGACCCAGTCGGAGATCGGTGACGAACTCGGCATCTCCCAGATACATGTCTCGCGGCTGCTGTCGCGGACGCTGGTGCGGCTGCGCAAGGGGCTGACCGTCGAGGAGTGACGGCGCGCTGGCGACTGGAGGAGTGGCGGGAGGGTAGGCCCTCCGTCGACTCACGCGGCACGGCCCGGCGGAACACGCCGGGCCGCTTCGCCGTTCAGAGGTGCTTCGCCGCGCGGGGGTGCCTCGTAGTACAGGCACTCCGCCGCGCGGAACACCTCGCCGTACGCGGCACTCGGCCGTGCCGCTGCTCGAACTGGTCAGACGGGACGTTGCGCGAACTGTTATCCGGTTACCCTCGGTAACACCTTTTCCGAAGGGCGCCCCTCCAAGCGAGGTGGCGCGGCCGGGCCCTCGATGCCCAGCGGCGCGCTCACGGTGCCGTCACCTTGGCCACCCCGACCATCGCGTCCCGCGTCACCAGGGCGACGAGTTCCTCCTCGGACAGGTGCTCGGTGCCGGCCGGACGCTCGGGCAGGACCAGCCAGCGCACCTCGCTGGTGGAGTCGCGGACGGTGATGCGCACGTCGTCGTCGGGTTCGAGTCCCATCGCGGACAGCACCGTGCGCGGTTCCCTGACCACGCGTGCACGGTACACGGGGTCCTTGTACCAGCTCGGCGACAGACCGAGCACCGGCCAGGGGTAGCACGAGCACAGCGTGCACACCACCACGTTGTGGGTGGTCGGGGTGTTCTCGACCACGACGATGTGCTCGCCCTGCTGCCCCGAGAAGCCCAGTTCCCTGATGGCGGCGGTGCCGTCCTGGAGCAGGCGCCGCCGGTAGCCGGGGTCGGTCCACGCCTTGGCGACGACCTTGGCCCCGTTGAGAGGGCCCACGTTGGTCTCGTACTGGGTGATGATCTCGTTCATCACCTTCGGGTCGATCAGGCCCCGCTCGGTGAGCAGCTGCTCGAGCGCCTCGGTGCGCAGCGCCACGGAAGGGGTGTCGCCCGGGCCGCCGGTGGTGGTCATGCCGTGGTCTCCAGGTAGCTCTCGTACATTTCCACGGTGAGGGCGAAGGGTTCGGCGTCGGGGCCCCACACTCCGCGTGAGTCGAACCGCACCGTGTAGACGTGCTGCGGGTTCTCGCCCAGGAAGTGCGCGTTGGTGTCCGGCAGCACATGGGCGGGCTGGACGATGTCGACGACTCCGGTGTGTCCCCGGATGTAGCCCGGCAGCCGGGTCCGGGTGTGTCCGGGTACCGACATGCTCTTGGCGCGTACGCGCTCGCCGACGCCGAAGGCCGCAGCGGCGTCCACCGGGCGCAGCGACCTCTCGGAGGTGGGTGCGTAGTGAGGTCTGGCGGGTTCGGTGATCGGCGGCTCCGCCACGTGTTCGCCGCGCAGGTTGCGGGCGCGGGCCTCGATCGCGCCCGGCGCCAGGACGGAGCGTTCCGTGAGCATCAGCTCACCGGCGTTGAGTCAGCGCCCGAAATAGCCGTCGTCCAGGTAGGCGGCCCGGTCCAGGCGCTCCAGCGCGTGCCGGAAGGCGTCCGTGTTGATGCCGCCGGAGGCGATACGGCTGGAGAGGATGGCCAACGCGAACGCCTTGCGCTGCCAGCCCTCCGCGAAGACCGGCTCGTCGCGTTGCGGCGGATGCAAGGGGCCCCAGCCCAGGGTGCCTCCCATGTCGGCAATACCATCCATGAGGCAGCCTCTCATGCGTCCGCAATGACGGACATGGCTACCCGAATTGTATGGTCCGAGGCCTCAGGCGTCACGCCGCACAAGCCGTGCCCGCCGCGGTACAGGCTGTCCGGGCGCCGCGGCCGGCATCACCCGGGACAGGTGCGCGCCACAACGCTCGGAGTCGTCATGAGGCCGTGCGCGCCGCGGGGGCGGATTCCCTCCGGGATCGGCCGCGCGGCGTGGCGTCGGCGAGGGTGCCCAGCAGGACGAGGGCGTCGGCGCTCGGGGTGCCGGGTTCGGCGGAGTAGACCAGCAGCCGCTGGCCGGGAGCGCCGGCCACGGTGAACGACTCGTAGTGCAGGTACATCTCGCCGACTTGCGGGTGCCACAGCGGTTTGTCGTCGCTGGTGCAGGGTCGTACGTCGTACCGGGCCCACAGCTCGGCGAAGGCCGGGCTGCGCAGGGAGAGTTCACCGATGACCTGGGCGATGCGCGGGTCGTCGGGGAACGGCGCGGACTGCGCGCGCAGATTGCTGACCATGCCGCGGGCAGCGCGCTCCCAGTCCCGGTAGAAGCGACGGCCGGCGGGATCCAGGAACAGCATGCGCAGTTGGTTGTCCATCGTGGCGAAACCGCTGAAGAGCTGCCGCCCGGCCGGGTTGGCGGCCAGGATGTCCAGCGCGGGCCCGACGACGCAGGCCGGCAGGTCCAGGAAGTGGTCCATGAGCCGCGACAGTTCGGGGCTGACGGTGGTCACCGGCGTGCCGGCGGTCGTCGGCGATGGCTGGACGAGCTGGAAGAGGTGCGCGGAGGCGGCGTCGTCGAGGCGCAGAGCGCGGGCCACGGCACCGAGTACCTGCTCCGAAGGATGCCGTTCGCGGCCCTGTTCCAGGCGTGTGTAGTAGTCGGTGCTGACTCCGGCGAGCAGCGCCACCTCCTCCCGGCGCAGGCCCTTGACCCGGCGGGAGGTGTGCGACGGCAGGCCCGCCTCCTCGGGTGCGACCAGATCGCGGCGGGCGCGCAGGAAGTCTCCGAGCTCGTTTGCCCTCGTCATACGGGTCACCGTACCGCCGGCCGGGCCGGCCGTCCTGGGTGTGTTGCACCCTGGCTGAGAGGGGGTGGAGCACACCCTTCTTCGCCGCTTCCCGCCTTCCTAGCGTTGCTTCCGAAACTTCGTATGGAAGGCGAGAACGCATGCGTCAACTGGTGAGTGCGCCCGAACCGGCCGCACCGCAGCGGATGAATCCGGCACTGACCCGGGTCCTGGCGGTGGCCTGCGGCCTGACCGTGGCCAATCTGTACTACGCGCAGCCGCTGCTCGAACTCATCGCCCGCTCCTTCGGAGTCGGCCAGGGCGCGGCCACGCTGGTGGTGACCCTGACCCAGGCGGGTTATGCCCTGGGGCTGCTGTTCCTGCTGCCGCTCGGCGACCTGGTCGAGAACCGCCGGCTGGCGACGCGGACGCTGCTCGTGACCGCGACGGCGCTGCTGCTTGCCGTGGCGAGCCCGGTGTTCGGAATGCTCCTGGCCGTCTCGGTGCTGGTGGGGACCACCTCCGTGGTCGCGCAGGTCCTGGTGCCGCTGGCGGCCCACCTGGCCCCGGCCGACCAGCGCGGCAAGGTCGTCGGGCAGGTCATGAGCGGTCTGCTGACCGGCATCCTGCTCGCGCGGACGGTGGCGAGCCTGGTCGCCGACCTGCTGGGCTGGCGGGCGGTCTACGTGATCTCCGCAGTCCTCATGGCGGCCCTCGCCGTCGTCCTGCGCCGGATGCTGCCCCGGCGCGCACCTGACCACACGGCCAGCTACCCCGCGCTCCTGGCGAGTCTGGGCGAGCTGGTGCGGCGCGAGCCCGTCCTGCGCCGCCGGGCGCTGTGCCAGGCGAGCATGTTCGGGGCGTTCACCGCGTTCTGGACGGCCATTGCCTACGAGCTGATCGACGAACACCACTTCGGCCAGGTCCAGGTTGCTCTCTTCGCACTGGTCGGCGCCGCCGGGGCGGCCGCGGCGCCGATAGCCGGCCGGATCGCGGACCGTGGTCACGGACGCGGTGCCAGCGGCGCGGCGCTGCTGCTCGCCTCGTCGGCGTTCGTGGTCGCCGCCCTGGGGCACGGCAGTGTGCCACTGCTGGTCCTGGCCGCGCTGCTGCTGGACTTCGCCGTGCAGTGCCACCAGGTGCTGAGCCAGCACGAGATCTACGCCCTGCGCGGTGACGCCCGTGCCCGCGTCAACACCGTCTTCATGACCACGGTCTTCGTCGGCGGCGCCACCTGCTCCGCCGTGACCGGGGCACTGCACACCGCCTACGGCTGGACCGGCGTCTGTGCCGTCGGGACGGCGCTGCCCCTCGCCGGTCTGCTGATGTGGGCCCACGGCCAGTGGACGACGGCTCACGCGACGGCTCCCTCGGACGCCGTACGTCCCGCCGAGGCGGTGGACACCGTGGACGCCGCGTGAACCGAGCCGGTCGGCCCCCGACTGCCCACTTCCCCCTGACCACCGGACAGTTCGGCGTGATCAAGGAGATCGGTGCTGAACGGGAGGGAGCCCGGTCGACCGAGGCCGACCGGGCTCCGAACGCCGCGGGGCGGAAAAAACGCCGCGGCGTCTGTCCGGCGCGTCCGGCGGGCGGTCCCGGCCCGGGTCAGACTCGGGCTTCGCCGATCGGTGCGATCGCGGCCGCGGCGGGCGTCGCCGCCGGCTCGACGGCGAGGCTCTCGCCGATGTCGTCGAGGGAGAGCCCGATCGGCTCACGTATCAGGAAGGTGATCGCGATGCCGACCGCGAAACAGCAGCAGGCGATCAGCGTCACGATCCGGAGTCCGGGGCCGGCCAGGATGAGCGGCACGATGAGCGCTACGGCGAACGCGCCGACCTCGGCCAACGCGTCATCTGGTCGGTGACACTGCCGTGCGGCACCTGCGACCGCTGCCTGGCCGGCATCACCGCCAACTGCCGCACCGTGCGCAAGGCCGGTCATGAGGCATGGGACTTCGACTGGCAACTGTCCGGCGGTTACGCCCAGCACGTGCTGCTCCCTCGCGGAATGGCGATCGCCATCGTCGCCGACGCCCTGACGGACGCGCTCGCCGCACCGGCCGCATGCGCCACGGCGACGGTCATGGCGGTGGTCGAACGCGCGCCGCGCATGGCGGGCAGGCGGGTGGTAGTCGTGGGAGCCGGCATGCTCGGACTCACCGCGGTCGCGGCTGCCGCAGCGGCCGGAGCGGCGTCGGTGACAGCCGTCGACCCCGCCGCCGACAGGCGTGAGCTGGCAGGGCAGTTCGGTGCCACCGACGTCCAGCCGACCATGCCCGACACGGGGCCCTTCGACGTGTTGCTCGAGTTCTCCGGCTCCTCCGGGGCACTGCAGGAGGGACTGCGCACACTCGATGTCCAGGGTGTCGCCGTCCTCGCCGGAGCCGTTCTGCCCGGGGCCCCCGTAGCTCTCGAGCCGGAGGCCGTGGTGCGCCGTCATCTGTCCGTCGCCGGCGTGCACAACTACGAACCACGACACCTGACCGCTGCGCTCGGCTTCCTGGAAGAGACCCGGGAGCGGTTCCCCTGGCAGGACCTCGTCGGCGAACCCCTCCCGCTCGAGAGCATCGGCAGCCTGCTGACCGAGCCTCCCGGAACCAAACCGCGGTACGCGATCGCCGCGCCCTGAGCGCCGACTGGGCCGGCGCCCGTCCGCGGCGAGTGTGCCGAGAAACCGTCCGTCCTCAGCGGTGACGCGGAGAAGTGCGGCCCCGGGCCGTCCACTTGCCGATCTGATCCACGATGACCAGCGTGACCATGCCTGCGGCTACACCGATGGCCGTGTCCACCAGACGCAGCAGCGGCTGTTTCCAGGCCCCGTGCGCGTTCAGTCCCGCGACGACCATGACGACTGTGGTGGTGATGGCTGCGGTCGCTTCGTCGCCGGGCCGTCCGATCAGCCCGGGCACCAGGACGCTCAACCCCACGAGCAGGGCGAGGCCCCACGCATGGAAGGGCAGGAACACAAGGTAGGCCAGGCAGAGTACGAAGCTGATGAGCATTGCCGACATGCGAGCGATCGCCGCCGTTGCACTCTTCCTTTTGCATTCCCGGACCACGAAAATCGTAGAAATCGCAGCCCACATGCCGCCGAGTTGCCCCTCCTCGTACGGCTGGTGAGCGCCCGACCACATACTGGTGGCCGCCCAGTAGCTCAGCAGACTGGCCAGGCCGACCTCGATCGAGTACCTCAGCAGCTTCCCCTCCCCGCCTTTGGCGAGCCCGACTTCAACGCCATTCTGCGACCGCCGCTTCAGTATCCGGGAACGGAACGACTACTGGTGGCCGGAGTCGTGGGCCGCGCTGAGGATGAGATCCGTGACGGCTTGGGGATGGGAGACCAGGCACACGTGTGAGGAGTTGATCTCCACTGTCTTGCGTGCGTGTGCGCGCTTGGCTTCGTACCGTTAGAGGCTCGGGTTGATGGCCCGGTCCTGTCTGCCGGCGAGCACGTAGACGGGCTTGTCCTGCCAGGCTGCCGCGGTGAGCTTGTCATTGAAGGCCGACTGCGCGATCGGGCGCTGCGTCGATGCCATGACGGACGCCTGCTGCTGGGAGAGGTCCTGGGCGAAGGTGGCGTGGAGTTTGGCGGGCCGGATGTACACGTCGGTGCCCGTGGTGCCGTCGCCGTTGCGGAACGGGACCCGCGCACGGCAGTGGCTTGGGCATCGAGGTCGAGATCGTCGAGCGCAATCCGCAGGAGGCCGGGTTCGTCCCGCGCGTCGCACGCGCCGCCGTCCCTTCGCTCGACCGCCTGGTCGTCGCCGTCGACCCGGCCGTCACGACGACGGACACCGCGGACCTGACCGCCTTCACGGTGGCCGGCCGCTCCTACCCGCTGGAGCAGATGTAGGGCGACCGCCGTCCCCGCGGCTACATCCTCCACAGCGAGCAGGACCGCCGCACCCCCACGGCCGCGATGCGCCGCGCCGCCGCCCTCTACCACGAGCACCAGGCCGACTGCGTGGTCATCGAGGCCAACAACAGCGGCGACTACCTACCGGCCCTCTTGGCGGAGGCCGACCCGACGGTCCCCTGCCGCGTCGTCCATGCCACCCGCGGCAAGCGCGCCCGCGCGGCACTGCTCGCGATGCTGTACGAGCAGTCCCGCATCAGCCACGCAGGCCCGCCGCGCACGTTCGCGGCGCTGGAGGAGCAGATGACGACGTATGTCGGCGCCTCGGAGACCGAGGAGAAGTCGCCGGACCTGCTCGACCCCTGCGTGTGGGCGCTCACCGATCTCTTCTTGGATGCTTCGGTGCCTGGACCGTCACGTCCGTCTGACGGTCGTCTTACAGGCCGCCGTTAATCGGCACGCCGAAGATCGCTCTCGGGGTCACTTTCTGTGTTCCAGCAGGAGACGGGCTGCCGGGCGACATGGTCGCCCGAACTGGGCGCATCTGCTTTCGAAATCCGGCGGAAGCCAGCCTCGTCCCAGCAGCCGCGGGTGGGCAGGAAACGCGGTGAGCGCGGCCAGGACGAACAGCAGCGATGCCCAGGGGGTGCGGAGCTGCACCGTCATGTACCGCTGGCTGTTGTAGACGTCCTGGAAACTGGTCTGGAAGACGTCCGGTGCGACGAGGTCGATGGTGTCGAGGCCGACCCAGAAGAGGTCGAGGGGCCTCTGAGGGTGGCCGAAGTAGACCTTGCGCGGGGTGACGGTGATTTCGCCGTGCCCGTCCGGTACCCAACGCGGTTGGGCGTCGTTGGCGGCGGCACGGCGCCGGGCGGAGTTGCCGACAACCGAGCCGACCATGCTGCCGATCACGAAGGCGGGGCTGCCGAAGGCGAACGTGTTCTGGTGCCTGTAGCTGCCGTCCCCGATGGCTCTCCAGGTCAGTCGCTGAGCAGGCCCGACAGCCAGCGCGCGATCGCCGGGTTCGAGCCGGGCCATGGTGGCAACGAGCGGACGCTGATCTATCCGCTTCTCAACCAGGTCCGCGATGATGTCGCACGAGTGCCACAGGTACTCGTCGAGTGCGGACCATGCAGGTTGTTGCCCGTTGCCGGAAGAAGGTGGCGCGAAAGGGTTGTCCACTGTCTCTCCGATGTCCCCGTCTGGACGCGCTGCTGGCGGCCTTGATCTGTCGCTCACTTTACTGACGGGGCGCCAGGCCCGCCCACGCTCAGCTGCAGCAACTCGATGACCATGAGGAGCGCAGTCACCAGCGCGGCACATGGCGCGAGGCATCAGCCGCAGTTCAGACAGCTGTGACTCAGTACGCGAGGGCGAAGCGTTTCAACCGGTATGAAGTGGAGAAGCTGCTGCGCCAGGCCGTTCGGCACTCAACGACACCGAGGACAACGCCGACCGCCTGACCCAGAGCCTGCCCGCGAACCCGTCGGCGGCACGTACCCGAGGTTGGGTATTCGCCCGAGCCCTGCCGAAGCGCTGTGAGTGCGCGCTGGGGTGCCAGTGGCACCTGCCGGCGCCACGTGTGAGCCGGAGCCGGCGACTCGACCGGCGTTTCCAGGCCGACCGTGGTGGGCTGGTCGTGGCTGGGGAGTTCGGTGGTCAGGGGCGCTTGCTGGTCACGGCGTCGTCTGCCCGTTCGTTTACAGATCATCTTTGGCCGAAACTGACCAAAACGGCATGCATCCTGGGTTTTGCGCGTGCTTGTATGCGGCCAACGCGACGGGGGTAGCGCAGAGTTGACCGCTGGCCCCCTGTCGGCTGCTTCAACACAGGGGGCGCAAGTTGAAATTGAGAGCTCTGCTCACAACAGGAGCTGTGGCGCTGGGGCTGCTGGGAACAGCTGCTCCGTCGGCTCTGGCTGAGCAGTCCGATGCGGGACAGCTGCGGGTCACCGTCGGCCCGGCCAGGTCCCAGGTGAACGGACTCGCTGCCGGTCCGGCGTCCAATGCCACCTGCACCACCAACAAGATCACGATCAACCGGTACAGCGAGTGCGAGTGGGTCACGATCCACGTCGACGTCATCAAGGTCATCAACGGGCGGCCCGAAATCGAGGGCACCGTCGACTTCGACGTCAAGCACCAGATGACCCTCAAGGTGAACTCCGCGAACTGGTCGGAGAAGTTCACCGTCTCCAAGGCACGCATCACGCGCGCGGGCAACGGCGTCCACGTCGATATCGCCGCGGCTTCCGGGGGCGGCACCAAGGCCACCGTCCACTTCCCGCAGGGCCACGTTCTCAACAGCGGAGCTGCGAGTGGCAGCGTCGACTACACGACCGGGGCGATCCCCAAGGGCCGCGTCAACGCCAAGGCGAAGACGCACTATTCGTACACCTTCACCAAGCCCGGCTACACCCCCGGCGCCGTCTCCTACGACTCGGCCGTCTACCGGTGCGACAACTACTACGGCAGCAGGCAAGCCAACCGGTCCGGGTGCGCCATTCCGGAAGTGCCCACCGCGGTCAGCATGGTCGGCATCCCCTACATCGACGACGGGATCCACAGGCTGCGTTCCAGCGGCGGCCACTACGGTGACCCCTACGGCGGCAAGCCCCTGCACTGGATGATCAACCCCACGCAGGAGGACAAAAACCGCAGAGCGGTCTGCCCGAGAACAGCCCCACCGGACATGCAGCGCGCCGGCCGCACCTCGTGCGACGAGTACCCCTTCGCCTCGACCAAGGAAGGCGGCACCCACCTGCCCGCCAACCAACGGGAGATCACCTGGGTGCACATCCAGGAGAACCGCAGCCAGGGCGGCCGCATCACCGCCTGGCGCGGCAAGATGCACGTCATGGACGGCGACCCGTTCTACGTGATCGCCTGACCGCCCTAGACTCCCCGCCAGTCAGGGTGCCCCCTTCTCCCGCCTCTGTGCCGGGGCAAGGGGGCACCCTTCTCCGCTGAAGGAGGCTTGTCTCATGCTGGTTCGTGAAGCGACGTTCACCGTCGATGTGGGCGAAAACGGCTACCTCATCGGATTCGACGACGACTACGACTGGCCGAAGGAGATGCCGTTCGGCTGGCGGTGCGGCCTGGCCACCGACTCCAACGCCATCGTGATGCCCACCACCGACACCGGCCCCGTGCAGATGATCATCCAGGTCCACGACGGCCCGCCGGCACCCGAGCGCGGCAACGACTGGGAGCCGCCGGAAGAGATCAGCCTGCGCGCCGACTACCCCGAACTGTGCCTCGCCGTCATCAGGAGCGAGTTCTGGGACGCCTGGCCAGAAGACGAACCCCCGCTCGAGGTGCCGCCCTCCAACGAGGGCGAGCAGTGGGTACGGATGCGCCTGTACAGCCACGCCGACGACCCCGAACCGGGCATCGGCGACCACGGCGAACGCCACCTAGTCCAGCTCTGGCGCGCCCCCCAGGCGCCCAGCCTGCACCCAGAGATCACGGATGCCGACCGGCAGGCCCGGGCCGAGTAC
The DNA here is from genome assembly GCF_020819595.1 of Streptomyces barringtoniae. Classification (GTDB taxonomy): domain Bacteria; phylum Actinomycetota; class Actinomycetes; order Streptomycetales; family Streptomycetaceae; genus Streptomyces; species Streptomyces barringtoniae. The sequence goes on along the minus strand of NZ_JAJHNP010000037.1, from coordinate 6,066 downwards.
GCCGCGCAAATGAACATGCCGGTGGAGGAGTACACCACGACCTACCCCCTCACCTACACCCCCGATAACCAACCAGACTGACCTCCTTGGCCGTGCCGTAGTCGCCTCGTCGGACACCGCGATCGCAACTCCCGCGGCGCAAGGCGCGATACCCGATGCGACGAAGATGCTCACCGCCCAGGCCCTGGACCGCGCTGCCCTTCAAAGGACCGGCAGGCCAACCGCCGTGCGCAGCGCCGGGCGGTGGCGGTCACCGCCGACGCCAAAACGAACGGGCACGGGGCGCACGGGCACGCCGCGCCGTCTCAGCGTGCCCGGCGCACACCCGTGCGCCCACGCTGGGCGGTAAGAGGGCCCCTGGGTGGGGGAGCATGTGCGCAGTTGTCGCTCGTTCGTAAGGGGTCGTCATGCGTTCCATCCGCCGCGCGGTGCCACCGGTGCTGCTCTCCTTCCTGCTGCTGGCAGGTTGTTCATCCGGTTCACACTCCGGGACGGATACCTCGGGAAAGGGCGGAGCGTCAGCGGCGGGGTCGTCGGGGAGTGCGGTACCAGCAGGTACGACGAAGATCCCGGTGGGTGCGGGGCCGCAGACGACGTACACGGTGCAGCAACAGCCGCCCGCGGGCAGCTGCCACTACCGATACGAAAAGGGCGAGCCCCTTGAGGATCCGACGTGCACCCCGGGCGCGACCTCGCCCGCGGTGACGCAGACGAACTTGGCCACGACGATCTGTCGGAAGGGCGGATACACCAAGAACATCCGGCCGCCGGAGGCGATCACGCGGAAGGAGAAGGCGGCCAACGCCGCCTCGTACGGCTACAAGGGCAGCCTCGGGGACGCCGAGTATGATCATCTTCTTTCGCTTCAGCTCGGCGGCGACCCGAACGACGCCCGCAATCTCTGGGTGGAGCCGGCCGATCCGGGCCACAAACCGGGCGGCGGCATCAACAACAAAAAAGACCCGGTGGAGACCAAGCTGCACACCGCGGTCTGCTCCGGCAAGGTGACCCTCCACGCCGCGCAGCAGGCCATTGTCAGCGACTGGACCACTGCGCTCAGTCGGCTGGGACTCGGCTGAGGCCACAGTTTCCGCTCACAGGAGCCGGATCCGGGCGTGCGGACCACCCCGGACCTGGGCTCACAGAACTGCCAGCGGCTGCTCCTGACTGGCCGCTGCACGCGGCGGGCCGTGACGGCAGGGCCGAGCTGGGCATTGGCGATCACCATGCGGTAGAACGGAACCCACGTGACCGTGGACGGTCACCTCCAGGCAGGGGGAGATGCGTGTGGGGATGCCGCCGGACCTGAAGGTCATCGCCGAAGGGATGATCAAGGCCTCGATGGGCATGGTGACGACGGTCATGATCGGTGCCCGGGACACCACGATCGCTCTCTTCCATGAGCTGGACCGGCAGCACGGCATGGCCGGGGACGACGACGCCGGCCGTGCGTTCGCCAAGGTGTACAAGCCCGCGGCGGCCACGACGCTGGACAAGATGGGCTTCAGCGCCTACGTGATGGGCGAGACCGGCAAGGGCCTGATGCGCAACGCGCGTGAGTTCATGGCCCGGGAGAGCAGCGTCGCCTCCGCGATCCTGGGCAAGCAGGTGGATCTGACCGCCGGCATGGGGGACCCGAGGGCGGACTGCCCCGAGAGCTTCATCGACCTCGGGCAGGATCTGCCCGAGGTGGTCGGTGACACGGCCTGGTACGACCAGTACGCCCCGGCAGGGATGAGCGACCGGTTCCGAGGCTCACCGGACAAGCTGCACGATGTCGCCACCTCATGGCGGGCCGGCGGGAAGATGATGCTGCGCTTCCTGGAGGACGCGCAGGCCTACGCCCACACCGCCGACAAGGCGCATTCGGGGCAGGCCGCGGACGCCTTCCGCTGGTACTTCAAGAACTTCGTCGGCTTCGCCGCCCCGCCGGAACAGGCCAGCCCCGATGAGACGCTCGTCGCCAACCTCGTGGCCGCCTGCAACCAGCTCGCCAAAGCCTGCGACCAGTACGCCGACCACGTCGAGCGCGCCCAGAGGCAGATCCTCGACGACAAGGCCAACATCTTCCACGTCGACATGCCGTGGGACTCACCGATGTTCGGCGGCAACGGAGACGACGGCGGTCTGCTGAACCTGGTGCTGGACGACACGTGGATCCACCGCCTCGGCGACGTCGCCCACGCACTCGACACATCACAGAAGCGGGTCAAGCTGCCGCACGGCTCGGACCAACCGCCGGGCTGGCCCGGCGGGCCGCCACTGCTCCCGGTACCGGTGACGGGTCCTGTGCCGGTCACGATCGCCTCATACCCCGGGCAGATCCCCGGCATCCTGCCCATGGTCAACCGGGTCGACCCGGCCATCCCTGCCCAGGACCCGATCCCACCGGAACCCGGCACCACCCGTCTGCTCACCCCGGCCGAGCAGACGCAGTTCCGGACCTGGATGAACTCGCTGAACACCGGAGGCTTCGCCGGCGGCGGAGGCCCCACCAATCCGAACAACGCCTACCAACTGCGCACCGCAGGGTATCCCGAGAGGGAAGTCCCCCTGCCTGGACGCACGCGCGGGCTGATGGTCGACGGCATACGTCCCGCGGACGGCTACCTGGTGGAGGCGAAACACGTACAGGACCCCGACTGCGCGAAGCGCAGCTTCCGCAGCATCGAGCGGGTCAACGAGACCCTGGCCAAGCCGGTCAAGGTCGATGACGAGGGCAACGTGAAGTGGGACCCGGTGGTCGACGGCATGTACCGCGGAGACGAGACAGAACTCCGGCGGTACCAGAGCGCGATGGACAATCCCGCGAACCGGGAGGTCCGCGGCCTTGAGATCGTGACCAATGGCAAGGACAACGCGGCGTACTGGGAGTCGATGATGGCTATGACCGGCGTCACCGGGTCCGCACGATACGTACCCTGAGCTTGAAGGATTTCCGTGACAGACGAGTACAGCCAGAGGTCGAACTTCGTCTTCGCTCCCCCCGAGAACAATCCCGGAGCGTGGCAGGCCAGCCTGGAGATGTTCCGCGACGCACTGCAACGAGCGTTTCCCGGCGCCTTCCTGGAGACCACGGTGTCCTCCTTGCGGAGCGTGCCTGTCCTCGATTTTGAGATCGAGGCGGCGCCGGGCGTCTTCGTAGCCGGTACGGCAGCCATGCCCGCACCCGACTACGCGCACATCACCCTCATCGACGTGACCGTCGGCGAGGCGGCCTTGTTCGCCCAGTGGCTTCGCGACTCCTTCGTGCCCTCACCGGCCAGTGTGCGGTTCCTGAGCAGCTTCGTCATGGAGAACGGGGTGGAGACTCCCTCTGCGCTGCCTGCCACGGGCAGCGCGTCCGAGATCGAGGCCCTCTTTCGTCATCACCTCGCATCTGCCGGGATCGAGTGACTGCCCAACGTGAAGTGTCTGAAGCGACAGCCGTCGACGGGAGATCGAGAAGCGGACACGCAATTAGAGTCCGGCAGAACCGGGCGATACGCGACTGTCCCGCAGCGCGTTTCCCGAGCCCGACGTCGTCGCCCCGGACAGTACGCCGGCCCCGATCGAGGCGGCTTGTGCCCAGCGTCGCTGCGAATCCCAGACCACCCGGGCTCTTGCGCTGCGCCGGGCCCCGGCGGAGCGTGCCACCCGGCGCCCAGGTCGGCACGTCGGCTGTTGCTGTCGAGCCTGCCCCGCTGCGTACGACGGCGTGAGCACGTCGATCGTATGTGAGGCCAACGTCCTGGCCGAGGAACTCGCCGTCCGTGACGACCGGCGCTTCCGCCAGGGCCTTCGGCTGTCCAAGCTGCAGCACCACAAAACGCTCGATGAATACGGCTTCACCTTCCAGCCCGAACTCGACCCCCGCAAGATCAAAGACCTCGCCACCTCGCCTCGTCGAGGCCAAAGCCAACGCGGCCCTGCTGGGACCGCCCGGGGTCGGCAAGACGCACATCGCGGTCGTGCTCTCGGTCGCCGCCTGCCGGGCCGGCTTCTCCGTTTACTTCTGGCCATCCACTGAGCAAGGTCGCCCTGGCCGGGCTCTGTGACTTCATAGAGCCCGACCGAGGAGCCCGTCACTGATCATGCAGCCGGGTCTCCGCCCCGGCCTGCGGATCCCAGACGATTTCTCCGCACTCAAAGCTACTCACTCGGCCACCAGGGTCCTGGGAACTGCTCTCACTCGCGATTGGGTAGCCGAGCCGGCCCGCCGGCCCGCCTTGGCGCAGGTACTCCTCGCGGATCTCGCCGAGAACAAGGTGGGCCCCTGTCTCCTCGGTCCAGAAGACCGACGTGAGGATCTCGACGACGTTCCGCGGCGGATGGTGGAACGTCGACCTCCCGAGCTCGACAACCGCGCGCGAGGACACCCGCTGTCTGTCGCTCGAGATAGTCCCGACGAAGTCCTGGCGCTTTCCGCGCCGCTCGTCGTCCAGCGTGATCTCCTCGCCCAATGGCCTCGCGAGCAGCCCCGCGCCGCCCAGGCGTGCGCGGAGCTCGCCGATCGTCCAACGGTGCGCCGGGTCCCAGCCGCCCCGAAGACGCATCCGTTGCGCTTCCACTTGTGCCGCTGTGCGTTGCTGGTCGAGGATCCCGTAGACGACCACCTTCCCTTGGCCCGCCACCGTCGGCGCCGGGTTCTGACCTGGCGGGCGGGTGTCCATGAGGTTGTAGTGCGCCCACACCGGGCGGAAGACCTTTCCATCGGCGACGGTCGGCGGATTGAACTTCGCGAAGCGCTCGAGCTCCGGATCGTTCCAGATCTCCCGCAGGGTCAGACCGTCGAAGGCATGGAGCTGTCCCATCGCCCGAGGGTTCGCGGTCGCGTCCTGAATCGGCCTGATCGTCCAGACGATGCCGTCCTGATTCCCGTTCGCCGACAGGGAGCTGTGGCCGCCCGGCATCCCGTCATCCCCGGGTTTGACACTGGCCGTTGCGACCGGACCGTTTTCGTGGTGGAGAACACCGGCTCGGGGATCGTAGCGGTATGCCTTGAGACTGTCCTTCTCTGGCATCTGGTAGACGAGGCCCGGCCCTTGCCAGTACACCGGGCCACCATGGATGTTCGGACCGAAGCTTTGGGAGGCGCCGTAGTCAGCTTCCGTGAAGGCGGGATGGAAGGTGTTCTTAAACGCCTGGAAACCCTCCCCGATGAGCTTTGGCTCAGCAGCTGTCTGGTCCTGCGTCAGACGCATGGTCGCCGGATCGAGAACGTAGTAGCGGCCCTGCTTGCCGCCCCCGACCAGTCTCCCGCCCGGGAGCAGCACGGGCCCGCCGGACCCCAGATCGGTGTCTCCCCAGTGCGATGGAGTCCCGGTGGGGTTGTAGTTACTGTCCCGGTCCCCGTCGCGCAGTCGCTTGGCGTTCGAGGGCTGGAAGTGTCCGGCCAGTTCGAGTCCGGGCCATTGCGGGATGACGCGCAGTTTGACGAACGCATCCGCGAGGTCGGCCGACGCGGGCGGCGAGGCCTTCTCCGCGTTGTTCCGAGGCACGAAGATGTCGTTGCCGGTCTCGAAGTAGATATGGCCGTCATCGGTGCCGACGAGCCCGTTGCCGGACTGCCAGACCCCGGCTCCCCATTGGTTCGCGGTGGCCCGGGTCGTGCAGAAGACGGCTGTCGCCTCCAGGGTGGCGGCTGCGTAACCGAAGATCCAGCCGTGATAGACCCCCTGGTCACACTGGAAGGTGCCGAAACCCACGTAGACCTTGCCGTTCAGCAGCAGGAGCCCGGGACGGTTACGCTGGACGGCGGCGTCGAAGGTCATGCCGGTGCGCGGGTCCGTCCCCCCGATCTTCCGGGGCGGCACGCGCGGCGTCCCATCGCTGAGCTTGAGGGCGTGAAGATAGTTGTCGCCTGCCAGGTCGGTCGAACCAGCCGGAGTCGGAGCGCCGCCGCGTGCCCAGGTCCGGGTCACCACATACATGGTCTGGGTCGCCACGTCGATCACGGGTGTGCTTGTGATGCCGACAGTCCCGATCGTCTCGCGGCAGATCTCCGCGTCGTTCAGCAATCGTGTCGTTCCGAGCGGCACGGTCTTCCAGACGAGGCCGCCGGGGTTCCAGCCGACGTCTTGGTTC
>NZ_JAJHNP010000036.1 GCF_020819595.1 Streptomyces barringtoniae | reverse complement strand
TGAATTGCGTGGGCCTTTCTGCATTTCAGGGGCGCTTGCACAATATGGGGTGCCGTCGGCAAGGTGCCGCACTACGGTGGCCCCCATGAGCACCTCGACCGGCGGTGACTACGTCATCCGTGCCATACGACCCGACGACTGGCCCCGAGTGAAGCAGCTGCGGCTGGAAGCCCTGCGGGACCCGGTCGCGCACCTCGCCTTCCTGGAGACGTACGAGGAGGGTGCGGCCAGGGCGGACGCCTTCTGGCAGGACCGGGCCGTCGGTTCCGGTGAGGGGTCCACGGCGGCGCGGCAGTTCATCGCCGAGGCGTCCGACGGGACCTGGGCCGGCTCGGTCACCGTGCTCATCGAGGAGGCCGGGACGAAGGACTGGGCGGGGCTCGCCGTCGAGTGCCGGCAGGGGCATGTGGTCGGGGTGTACGTCCGGCCCGAGCACCGGGGGAACGGGCTGATCGAAGCCCTGCTCGACGCCGGTGTGGAGTGGGCGCGGGAGCGGGGCGCGGAGCGCGTACGGCTGCTGGTGCACGAGGACAACGAACGTGCCCGGAGCGCCTACCGCAAGGCGGGGTTCGTGCCGAGCGGGGTGATCGTGCCGTTCGTGAGGGACACCACGCAGAAGGAGTGGGAGTTCGTGCTGGAGTGGCGGTCCTAGACCGGCAGTTCCCGGTGCGGCCAGCGGGAGCGGGCCTGTTCTCGGGAGCGGAGCAGGGCGAGGGCGGGCAGGCCCTGGTCGGTGCCTGTGGCGAGCAGGTCGGGGAGCTGGGGGATGGGGGCCACGGCCGCGATGTCGTCCAGGACGAGCGTGAGTGGTGGGTCGAGCCGACCGGAGGATGACCGTTCGGCCATGCGCCGGCCGCGCTCGACCACGCTGGAGACGAGGGCCGTCAGGAGCGGCATCGCGCCGGGGTTGCTCCGAGGGTCCTCGATGGATTCACCGACCACATAAAGCGTGCCCCCTTCGTGGACGAAGGAATCCAAGGCAAGCGCATCAGTTCGGTTTGGAGTGCAGGCCTCGCGGATGTTGACGGTGAACAGGGCCGAGAGGGCTCGGCTGGTCAGCTCCTGGGCGATGTCGCGGCGTTCGGGGTGTGCGGTGAGCGCGGCCTCGAGTTCGCCGGCGGCGCCGGGGGAGGCCTTGTGGTGGGTGCGGAGGGTCCGTACGGCGTCCTGGACCTGGTTTCCCTGGGACCAGCGGTGGACGTGGCGGATGGTGCGGTTCTCCAGGGCGGCGGCGTGGAGGTAGCTCCGCAGGAGCGTCAGCGCGGTGTCGGCCACGGCCTGGTCGATCCTGGCCGTGGGCTGTACGGGGCCGAGGAGGGCGGTGGCTCTGCTCAGCGCGGTCTGTTTGTCCTCGCAGCCGGTGGTGGGGGACCAGTGGAGGCGGGCCGGGGTGTCGCAGAGGTGGGCGGGGTCGTAGAGGAGGGTGGGGCCCAGCTTGGCTCTGGCGTCCTTCGTCTCGGACCAGAGGGTGGGGTCCGAGGTGACGACCAGGGCGGGACCCTCCGCGTCGCGTACGGCTTTGGCCGCGGCCGCCTGGCGGGCTTCGGGTGGGGCGTAGAGCACCGGGCCTTCGGCGCGGTTGGTCTCCCACCCGCCCGCCGTTTCATCGTCGGCCGAGAGGTGGGCCGGAGGCTTCTGCGGTGCCGGATCCGGTGCGGTCACCCTGGGCTGCGGGGCCGGGACGGCCTCCGTCGGCTCGGGCTCCGTACGCGGTACCGGCACCTCGTGCCTCTGGTGGGGCGGCGCCGGCATCGTCTTCCGGGCGCGCGCCCGCGCTCTGCCCGCCCGCCATCTCGCCATCGCTCCCATCACGAACACGGTGAGGACGAACAGGACCATCAGCTGGCCGATGAACAGGCCCCAGAACAGGCCCCAGCCGGAGAGCTGGGCGGCGGGGGTGTCGGGCCAGGCGCCGGTGATGTCGTGGGGTTCGCCGATGAGGTGGCGCATGGCGAGGGGGGTGCGGGTGAAGGTGACGCCGTGCGGCCAGGCGCCCTTGGCGAAGAGGGCGGCGAGGCCCGTGGCCGTCCACACCAGCACGGTCATGCCGAGGAGGAAGGCGAGCATGCCGACCAGCAGGCCGTCGGGGATGCCGCCCTCGCCCTCCCGGCGGTCCTCGCGGCGGTCGCGAGCGTCCGGTCTCACCCGTTCCTCCCCTGCCTCTGCCCCGACTCCTGCCGCTGCCTCTACGCCACCGTCGACTCGGAGTCGCCCAGGTGCTGTTCCACGAAGGCCGCGGCCCGCTGCTCGGCCTCCAGTTCGGCGGCGCGCAGCGCGTCGTCGGCCGTGAGGTCGCTGGAGGACTCGGTCATCGCGCGGTCGGTGAAGACCAGCGGGCGTTCCGTCTCCGTGACCAGGTGTTTGACCACCTGGACGTTGCCGTTGACGTCCCATACGGCGATGCCGGGCGTCAGTGTCGGGATGATTTCCACGGCCCACCTCGGCAAACCCAGCACCCGGCCGGTGGCCCGGGCCTCGTCGGCCTTCTGGGCGTAGATGGTCCTGGTGGAGGCCATCTTCAGGATCGCCGCCGCCTCCTTGGCCGCGGCGCCGTCCACGACGTCGGACAGGTGGTGCACCACCGCCACGAACGAAAGACCCAGCCGGCGGCCGAACTTCAGCAGGCGCTGGAACAGCTGGGCCACGAACGGGCTGTTGATGATGTGCCAGGCCTCCTCGACCAGGAAGATGCGCTTCTTGCGGTCGGGGCGGATCCAGGTGTGTTCCAGCCACACGCCGACGATCGCCATGAGGATGGGCATGGCGATGGAGTTGCGGTCGATGTGGGAGAGGTCGAAGACGATCAGCGGGGCGTCCAGATCGATGCCCACGGTCGTCGGGCCGTCGAACATGCCGCGCAGGTCACCGTCGACCAGGCGGTCCAGGACCAGGGCGACGTCCAGGCCCCAGGCCCGTACGTCGTCTATGGCGACGTTCATCGCCTCCGCCGACTCCGGCTCGGGGTGCCGTAGCTGCTCGACGATGTCGGAGAGGACCGGCTGGCGGTCGAGGATCGACTCGTTGACGTAGGAGTGGGCGACCTTGAGCGCGAAGCCGGCACGTTCGTCCAGGCCGTGGCCCATCGCGACCTCGATGATGGTCCGGAGCAGCGCGAGCTGCCCGGTGGTCGTGATCGCCGGGTCCAGGGGGTTGAGCCGGATCCCGTGGTTCAGGGCGGCCGTGGGGTCGAGCCGGATGGGAGTTATCCCCAGCTCCTCCGCGATCAGGTTCCATTCGCCGACCCCGTCCTCGCCCTGGGCGTCCAGGACGACGACCTGGCGGTCCCTGAAGCGCAGCTGGCGCAGGACGTAGGTCTTCTCCAGCGCGGACTTGCCGTTGCCGGACTCGCCGAGGACCAGCCAGTGCGGGGCGGGGAGCTGCTGGCCGTAGAGCTGGAAGGGGTCGTAGATGTAGCCCTTTCCGGAGTACACCTCGCGGCCGATGATGACGCCGGAGTCGCCGAGGCCGGGCGCGGCCGTGGGCAGATAGACCGCCTGGGCCTGGCCCGTGGAGGTGCGCACCGGCGGCCGGGTGGTCTCGACCTTCCCGAAGAGGAAGGAGGTGAAGGCGTCGGTGAGGACGGACAGCGGATCCCGCATCGGCGAATCAGCCCCTACCTTCGGATGCCGGTGGCGAAGGGAAGTGTGTTCACGAAGGCGCGGTGGTGCTCTCGGTCGCACCACTCCAGCTTGAGGTACGACTTGCCGGCGGAGGCTCTTATCGTGCGCTTGTCGCGGTTGAGGGCCTCCGGGGTGCGGGCGGAGACGGTGATGTAGCCGACGAGGTTGACGCCCGCCGCGCCGCTGGCGAGGTCCTCGCCGCGCTGGTCGATGCGGTTGTGCGCGGCGACGTCGCGCGGGTCGACGGTGCGGTTCATCTTGGCGGCGCGGGAGGCCTCGGCCTCGTCGTTGGTCTTCTCGGTCAGCATGCGTTCGATGGCTACCTCGGTGGGCTCGAGATCCATCGTGACCGCGACCGTTCGGATGACGTCCGGGGTGTGGACGAGGAGGGGCGCGAGGAAGTTGACGCCCACCGGGGTCATCGGCCACTCCTTCACCCAGGCGGTGGCGTGGCACCAGGGGGCGCGGGTGGCGGACTCCCTCGTCTTCGCCTGGAGGTAGGTGGGCTCCATGGCGTCGAGCTCGGCCGGCCAGGCGTTGCGCTTGGTCATCGCCTGGATGTGGTCGATGGGGTGGTCCGGGTCGTACATGGAGTGGATGAGGGAGGCGAGCCGGCCCTGGCCGAGCGGCTGGCGGACCCGGATGTCGGCCTCCTGGAGGCGGGAGCAGATGTCGGTCAGCTCACGTGCCATGACCACCGCCAGCCCCGCGTCGCGGTCGACCTTGCCGCCGCGGGCGCGGACGGCACGGGCCATGGCGTGCGCCTCGGCGGCCAGTTCGCGGTTGTAGGTCATGCAGGCGACGAGGTAGGCGCGGTGCTGCTCGCTGCTGGTGGACACCATGGACTGCAGCTGGTCGTACGACTGCTGGAGCCAGCCGGGGGAGCGGGTGTCACCTCGCTGGGCGACGTCCTTGGCGTGGGCGTCGGGGTCGGCGGGCAGGGTGCGGGCGAGCATCTGCAGCCGGGTCACGAACCCGTCGCCGTTGGCGACGTGCTTGAGCAGCGTGCCGAAGCGGTCGACCAGGGCCTCCTGGTCCTCGGAGTCGCGCAGGCCGACGCCGGGGCCCTCGATCTCGATGGCGGCGGTGACGGTCTTGCGGTCGGCGTGCAGCAGTACGGCGATCTCGTCGGGCCCGAAGGGGGCGGCGAGCCAGGTGATGCGGCCGATGCCCGGGGGCGGGCCGATCTCGACCTCCCGCCCGTCGAGCCGAGTGCCCGCCTCCATGACGCCGGACCGGTAGACCGCGTGGCCGCCCTTGACGGCGCGCTTGTAGCTGCGGTTGATCTCGAACCACTTGTAGAAGGTGCGGCGCTTGTACGGCACGTAGACCGCGGCGAGCGCGAGCAGCGGGAAGCCCATCAGCAGCACGATCCGCAGGGACAGGACCGGGACGAGCAGGCCGCACATCATGCCGAGGAACGCGCCCGCGATGATCAGCGCGATCTCGCCGGACTCGCGGTTCCGGCCGATGATCGCGTTCGGCCGGGCGCGGCCGATGAGATACGTACGGCGGGGCGTGACCGGATGGGACAGGTGGGACTCGGTCGTCAACGCCCTTCACCTCCCGTGCGGTTGATGTTGCGGGTGTTGCCGGCGTGCGGGGTGTTGGCGGGACTGGGCGCGCGGGGCGCGGGCGTGGCGGAGGGGACGGCTCCGCCGCCCCCCGTGGGGGTACGGCTGCTGTGGGCGGCGACGCCGCCGGTGGCGGGGTTGGCCGGGCGGGGTGCGCTGCTGCCCTGCCCTCCTGCTGCTCCGTTGTTGTCGGCGCGGGAGCTGTGGGTCTTGATGCCCTGGGCGACGAGGGTGGCGGGAGAGCTGATGACGGCGGCGGCCTTGGACTCGGCTCCCTGCATGATGCGGTTGTTGCGGCTGCCCGCGATCTCGTCGCCGAAGCCGGGGACGAAGCGGTAGATCATCGCGCTGGCGAAGATGGCGAGCAGGATGATGGCGAGGCCGGAGACGACGGCGGAGAAGGCGTCGGGGCCGTTGCCGCTGGACAGGGCCCCGGCGAGGCCGAGCACGATCACGATGACGGGCTTGACGAGGATCACGGCGATCATGATTCCGGCCCAGCGGCGGACGTGCCCCCACAGGTTCTTGTCGACGAGGCCCGCGTAGACGACGGTGCCGAGGAGGGCGCCGACGTAGAGGAGCGCGGCCCTGATGACGAGCTCCAGCCAGAGGACGCCGGCGGCGAGGATGCTGACCAGGGAGACCACGATCAGCATGATCGGGCCGCCGCCGATGTCGGTGCCCTTGCCGAGGGCGCCGGAGAAGGTGCCGAAGAACGTGTCGGCCTGGTCGCCGGTGGCCTTGGCGAGGACGTCCGTGACGCCGTCGGTGGCCGACACGACCGTGTAGAGGATCAGCGGGGTGAAGGCGGAGGCGAGCACCGTCAGCCACAGGAATCCGACGGCTTCCGAGATGGCGGTGGTCAGCGGCACGCCGCGCACGGCTCGCTTGGCCACGGCCAGGAGCCACAGCAGGAGCGTGAGGATCGTGGACGCGGCGAAGACGATCGCGTACTGCTGCAGGAACTTGGGGTTGGTGAAGTCGACGTTGGCGGTCTCCTTCACGGCCTTGCTGAGCTTGCCGATGGTCCAGGAGGCGGCGTCCGCGCAGCCCTTCGCCAGGGAGGAGAGGGGGTCGAGGGTGTCGGTGAGGGGGTTGTTGGCGGGCCCGGTCACGCCGCTCTTCGAGCCGCCGCTGTCTTTCTCGCAGAACTGTTTGGCAGGGCCGACGATGAGGTCGCACTTGTTGGAGGACGGGGACGGTGAGGGAGCGGCGACGGCACGTGCGGCCAGCAGGAAGAGGGCACCCTGGACGGCAGTGACGACGGTGGCGATCCTGAGTACGCGGGGCGCGCTACCGGGCATAAGTAAAGCCTCCGTACTCCTCGACGGCCTTGGCCATCTGGTCGGCGCTGGATGCCTTGTCGTCCCCGGGGACGGGAGCGGGCCCGTCCTTCTGGGAGAAGCTGTTGACCTTCCAGTCACCGTCCGACCATTGCAGTTGCAGCGTCAGGGTGAACCAGTCGCTGGTGACGGGGTTGGTCGAGTCGTTACCCGCCATACCGAAGACGCCGGTGCACCAGACCTCGACCGAGGCGGTGGAGTCCGAGTAGCTCGTTGTCTTGGTGCCGAGCGGCGCGGTGCGCGAGACGTAGGTGTGGCCGACGGGTGCATTGCCGTTTTCGTCGAGGCCGATGTTGCTCAGGAACTGCTTGCTGTACGCCTTGTTGAATTTGTCCGTCAAGGCGGCCTGCTGATCCGCTACGAACACCTGTCTGACGATCTCGCTTCGCATGCTGGGCTTGAGGATGTCGGCCGAGACCAGCACGACGGAGTAGTTCGCCGCCGCACTCTCCGCACCCTGCTCCGTGTGGGCGAACCCCGTCGGTACGCCGGCGGACTTGGTGTTCACGGGACGCGTGCCGCTGGGTGCCGTGGGAGCGGACGCCGGCTTGTCGGACTTCGTGGTCGACCCGCCCCCGGACGAACGGTCCCCCCGGTTGGCGAAAGCGATCGCTGCGATGAGGAGGACCACTACGCCGACGACCGTGATCAGGGAGCGGGAGGAGGAGCGGGTGGGGCGGCGGGGGGCGCCGCCGTAGGGGTCGGTTTCGGGGAGGCGGGTGCGGGTGTGGCCCGTGTCGCCGTAGTCGGTGTACGCCTGCTCGTCTCCGGAGGTCATGGCGTGCGCGCTCCCTCACCCTCGTAGGCGTACGACGGTAGCCGTGCTGGTTGCCGCGCGGGCGCGGTGTGGTGACTCGACATCAGGGAGACGCAACCTTCAGGGGATTCAGACCGCCATGCCGTACACGATCGTGAACAGGGTGCCGAGGGAGCCGATGATGAAGACCCCCGTCAGACCGGCGATGATGAGGCCCTTGCCCTGCTCGGCGCTGAAGGTGTCCCGGAGGGCCGTGGCGCCGATGCGCTGCTTGGCCGCGCCCCATACCGCGATGCCGAGGCAGAGGAGGATGGCGACCGCCATCACCACCTCGATCATGACCTTCGCCTCGTTGCCCAGGCTGCCGAAGGGGCCCCAGTCCGGAGCGATTCCGCCGATGATGGTGTTGATGTCTCCCTTGTCGGCCGCAAAGAGCATGTAAGTCACCGCCCCTGGTGGGTAGTTCCGTCGCCCCCTGCGGTGTGCAGAGGTCAGGCCTCATTGTCGCCGACAACGTCGCCAACGCATGTCGACTTGACGTCATTGACTGGCGGGTTTCGTACGAATGGCGCGTACGGTCACTCTGTGTATCACGGCAGGTCACGCCGGGCAACGAGGTCCGACCGGAACCTGTCGTGTGGTTCGGTCGTTGTCCCCCTTTACGACCTGGCACGATTCCTGACGGCTGGTCGGGTGAGGCGTCGAGATGATGTTCTCATGGCAGGGGGCGGGAAACCGGACATGGTCCCGGCGGCGGGTGCCGTCGTGCTTCCAACTCGCAGGTCGGTCATCGGAGGTGGACAGGGAAGACGGGCCGCGGCCGGCTGCCGTGGCCCGTCTTCCTTTCCGTGCCGCCGAGGGGACCCCACGTCCCCCTCATCCGGCGGCTCCCCGTGACCCGACGGGGCGGTCGTGCGGCTGGATCAGCTCGCGGAGAAGGCGCTCGTGCCCTCCGGGGTGCCCCAGCCGGTCGGGCCGTCGTAGCCGGCACCGGCGGTGCAGAAGTAGTCCGTGTCGCAGCTGCCGTTGCTGCCGCTGGTGACGTCGTTCAGGGCGGAGGTGCCGGCCGCGTCGTACGGGTACCGGGCCGGGTAGTCGCTGCTGCCCGGGGTGCCGGCGAGGGCGTAGACCGAGGCGATGACGGGCGAGCTGGCGCTGGTGCCGCCGTAGGTGTTCCAGCCGGTGCCGTCGGAGCCGTAGGTGTCGTAGACGGAGACGCCGGTGGCGGGGTCGGCGACGGCGGACACGTCGGCGATCATGCGCTTGGCGCAGCCGCTGTCGGTCTGCCAGCCGGGCTTGGCGTCGTAGGCGGAGCAGCCGGAGCCGGTGCCCTCGGTGCTGGAGGTGTTCCAGACGGACTCGGTCCAGCCGCGGCTGCCGGAGGAGGTGGACAGGCTGGTGCCGCCGACGGCGGTCACGTACCGGGAGGCGGCGGGGTACTCGGCGCCGTAGCCCTCGTCGCCCGCGCTGGCGGTGATGGCGACGCCCGGGTGCTTGTAGTACGAGGTGTCGTACGACGTGTCCGACGACGACTCCGGGCCGCCGTAGCTGTTGGAGACGAACTTGGCGCCCAGCTTGACGGCCTCGTTCACCGCGGTGCCCAGGTTGGCGTCGGACGCGGACTTCGCCTCGACCAGCAGGATGTTGCAGTTCGGGCAGGTGGCGCTGACCATGTCGAGGTCGAGGGAGATCTCACCGGCCCAGCCGCTGTCGGCGGAGGGGAGTGAGGTGGTCGAGCCGGTCTGGCCGACCTTGCTGAAGCAGCCGTTGTCGGTGGTGCAGCCGGGCAGGCCGTAGTACGAGCGGTAGGCCGCGAGGTCGGACTCGGCGTTCGGGTCGTCGTAGGCGTCGACGACGGCGACGGTCTCGCCCGAGCCGTTGGCGGAGGCGGCGTCGGTCAGGCCGTACGCCGACTGGATGTCGCTCGGGCCGTAGCCGGTGGGGGAGTCGGAGGCGGCCTTCGGGGAGACGGTCTTCGGCGTGGCGCCCTTCAGGGCCGCCTGCTTCTCCATGAAGGCGGTGGTGCCGCCGGTGACGCGCAGGGCGTCGCAGGCGGCGTAGCCCTTCTTCGGGGTGGCGCCGCAGGCCTTCTCGTAGCGCACATGGGCCTTGGCGACCTGGGCGGCGACGGCCTTGGCGCTCACCTTGTGGGGCGTGGTGGCGGCTTCGGCGTGGGCCGCGGTGGTCAGGCCGGTGGCGAGGAGCGCGGCGGTGGCCGCGGCGGCCGACCCGATCCGGCGCCGTCTGCCGCGTATGTGGGGGGAGTCGGGGGTGGTCGTACGCAAGGTACAGCCTCCTGGAAGTGGTGGGCAGGGGCCTGCGGGTGTGGGGGTCCACCGGTGGGTGACCGGTGGGGGCGGCGGCCCGCGACGACCATCGCGTTGTTGAGTACGCGACAACAAGAGGCTTTCGGAATTCTGACTTCCGCGTTACTCAAGGCGGTTGGGGGATTGCTGATCAATGGCTGTGTGCTGGCGCTGTGCTGGGTGCCGCTTGACCCGGGGCACAGGTCGCGCACAGAGGTGGATCGGCCGGCCTCGGCGGGTTCAGCGGGGCTTGAGGCCGTGGAGCAGCAGGTGGACGTGTTCGTCCAGGCCGTTCATGGCCTCCTCGGCGTCGAGCGCGCAGGCGGCGATGAGGGCGGCGAGGCCGTGCAGGCTCGCGGCGGCGATCATGGTGATCCGCTCGGGGTCGCCGGCGACGATCTCGCCCTGCTCCTGCGCCTCCGCGATCATCCGGGCGAAGGAGCCGAGGGACTCGTCGACGGCGGAGGCGAGCTGGGCGGAGCTGTCGGGCGCGTGCTTGCGCGCGAACATCAGCTCCAGCAGCTCCGGGTTCTCGACGGAGAAGCCGAGGTAGGCGCGGGCGAGCGCCGCCATGCGTCCCTCGAGGCCGAGACCGGGCTGTTGGGTGGCGGCGTCCAGGGCCTGGTTCAGGCGCTCGTACCCGTCCAGCGCGAGGGCGTCTATGAGCGCCTGCTTGTCCTTGAAGTGCCGGCCGGGGGCCGCGTGGCTCACCCCGACGTCGCGGGCCAGTTCGCGCAGCGAGAGCGCGCCGACGCCCTTCTCGCGCAGGGTGCGCTCGGCGCTCCTGAGCAGGGCGGCGCGCAGGTCTCCGTGGTGATAGGGGCGGTTCGTCGGTGACGGGGACATGCGCGGCATGCGGACCATCGTAACCTGATGTTGTCATTGACATCATTGTTGGCGATGCCTACTTTGGAGGCATGACCGATAAATGGAACGCGACCCACCTCCCCGATCTGACCGGCCGTGCGGCCATCGTCACCGGCGCCAACAGCGGCATCGGCTTCGTCACCGCCGAGGCGCTGGCCCGGGCCGGAGCGCATGTGGTGTTCGCCGTACGGGACCTCACGCGGGGCGGCGCCGCCGCGGCGAAGGTGAGCGGCAGCACCGAGGTACGCCGCCTGGACCTGGCCGATCTGGACTCGGTGCGGGAGTTCGCGGCCGGCTGGGACCGACCCCTGGACCTGCTGATCAACAACGCGGGCGTGATGATGCTGCCCGAGCAGCGCACCAAGCAGGGCTTCGAGATGCAGTTCGGCACGAACCACCTGGGCCACTTCGCGCTGACGAACCTGCTGCTGCCGTACGTCACCGACCGGGTGGTGACGGTCTCCTCCGGCGCCCACCGCTTCGGCGACAAGGCGATCCACTTCGAGGACGTGAACCTGCGCGGCCGCTACACCCCGACCCGCGCCTACGCCCAGTCCAAGCTGGCCAACCTCCTGTTCACCCTGGAACTCCAGCGCCGCCTCACCGAGAGCGCCTCCCCGGTCCGGGCCCTGGCCGCCCACCCCGGCTGGGCCGCCACGAACCTCCAGAGCCACCACGCGAATCCCCTGATGAGGGGTGTCATGGGGATCGGCAACAGGCTGTTCGCCCAGAGCGACAGGGCCGGCGCCCTGCCGACCCTGTACGCCGCGAGCCAGGACCTGCCCGGAGCGTCGTACGTCGGCCCCGACGGCCTCGGCGAGATGCGCGGCGCGCCCGCGCTCGTCGGTCGCAGCAGGGCGGCCGGCGACGCACAGGCGGCCCGGCGCCTGTGGACCCTGTCGGAGGAGCTGACCGGGGTGGAGTGGAGCCTGAAGCCGGTCGGCCGATCGTGATGTGCTTGCCCGGGCCGGGCTGCTCGTGACCGTCGACCGGGCAGTTCGGGAGGCATGAAGAGCGCCCGTGGGGAAGACGTCCGGGTATGCATGAGAGTTCATCGTTGAACTTCCGGCTCGACGGCCGTACCGCCCTGGTGACCGGGTCGGTGCGCGGGCTCGGGCTGGAGATGGCGCGGGGGCTGGCCGGGGCCGGGGCGCGGGTCGTCCTGAACGGGCGGAACCCGGCGAGCCTGGAGGCCGTGGTGGCGCGCCTGCGGGCGGAGGACGGGTACGACGTCTGCGCCGCCGCGTTCGACGTCACCGACCGGCAGGCCGCCGAGGAGGCGGTGCGCGCCCTCGGCGACCTCGACGTCCTGGTCAACAACGTCGGCCACCGTGACCGGCGGGGCATGGCCGAGATGACCCCCGACGAGCTGTCGGCGCTGCTCGACGTCCACCTGACCTCGGCGTACGCCCTGAGCCAGACGGTGGCGAGGGGCCTGACCGCACGGGGAGCGGCGGGCCGGATCATCAACGTCTCCTCGGTGGTCGGCCAGCTGGGCCGCACCGGGGACGTCGCCTACGCCACGGCGAAGGCGGGCCTCGACGGCCTGACCCGGGCCCTGGCCGCCGACCTCGGCCCGAGCGGTACGACGGTCAACTCGGTCGCGCCGGGCACGTTCGCCACCCAGGTCAACGCCGGCCTGGCCGAGGACCCCGGGTGGGAGCGGTGGCTGCGCACCCGCACGGCGTTGGGCCGCTGGGGCCGGCCGGCCGAGATCGCGGGGCTCGTGGTGTTCCTGGCGAGCGACGCGGCGTCGTTCATCACGGGGCAGACGATCGCGGTGGACGGGGGGATGACGACGACTTTCTGACGGCGGTGAGCGGCGCGGCGAAGGCGCCGGGGGCGGCGGCGAAGCTGTGGGCGGACCGTCGGAGTCGTCACGTGGCGTAATCGTTGCTGGTCGGAGGATGACTGTGCGCACGCCCGGCGCCCAACGGGAGGTTTCACAGGAAAATCTCAGTTAAGTCGCAGCGGGAATCTCACGTTCGTGGGGGACAGTGAGCACTGATGAAGCGCATCTCACGCATCACGGTCACCACGCGTCCCGCGCTGCTCGGGGCCGTGGTGATGCTCGCCCTGACCTCGGCGTCCGTAGCATCCGCCGACGACGGGCCGGGGCCCCTCGGGGTCACCGCCGATGCCGCCGCGAACCGGCAGTCGGCGCGGGTCGGCGCGCTGTTCGGCGCCGACCGGGCCGACGACCTGTCCGGCGGCCACTTCTGCACGGCCTCGGTCGTGCACAGCCCGCGGGGCAACCTCCTCGCCACCGCCGCGCACTGCGTGGGCGACTCCGACACCGATCTGGTGTTCGTGCCGGGGTACCGGGACGGACAGGCGCCGTACGGGGTGTGGAAGGTCGACAAGCGCTACCTGCCCGACGGCTGGGCCAAGGACCAGGACGAGGACAGCGACCTGGCCCTCGTCACCGTCGGCGACCTGGACGGCAGGCGGATCGAGAACGTCGTAGGAGCGAATCGGTTCACCACCGGCACGGCCACCGGGGCCACCGCCGTGACCGTCACCGGCTACCCCGACTCCCGCGAGGTGCCCATCAGCTGCACCAACAAGCCGGCCGCGCACAGCAGTACCCAGCAGCGCATCGACTGCCCCTCCCTCACCAGCGGCACCAGCGGCAGCCCCTGGATCAACGGTGACCACCAGGTCGTCGGCGTCCTCGGCGGCCATGAGGAGGGCGGCTCGACCGACGACGTGTCGTACAGCGTGGTGCTCGGCGCCCGGGCGGCCGAGCTGTACAAGGACGCCATCGGCGATCCTTGAAGTGCGGGCGGTGGGAGAACGGCTGCCGTGGGGGGCGCGCCGGGGAGCAGTCCCCCTGCGGGTGGCCTGCCGGTCGGCCAGCGGATCGCCACCACCGGGCCCGTCTTCCCGTCCGTCTCGTCCGTCGCCTTCACCGCCGGCCTCGCGGCCGCGGTCTTCGCCGCCGCTGCCACCGCCGCGCGCCGGCTGACCCGGCGCCGGCACGGGTTGCCGCAGACCGGTGTGCCGGCCGGGACGACACCGGCCGGCGCGGAGCCGGAGAACGCGGTGAGCGGGACGACGTCCATGAAGGGACACCGTTGAGCGGGCCGAACGGGCGTCTTTGACCCGGCGGGCGTATCCCGCCATCCCGCTCATCGACGACCCGGGTGACCGGACCGTCGCGTGGCACCACATCCGCACACCGGACAGCTACAGCAGCGTCATGTGCGCGGGGCTCGCTGTGAAATGACGCCACATCACGCCGAAACCGCCTTGAACCGTCGGCGCATGGGGGAAAGTTGAACCGTGCGGAAGGTATGGGTGATCGGTGGGGCGGCCGTCGGGCTCGGCATGGGCTTCGTCATGCTGCTCGTCGTCGGGGTGTACGTCGTCGCCGGGAACCTGGTCAACGGAGTCACCTCGGGAGGCCGGGGGCTCGCGCAGGGTGCCGTACCGGCCGCCTACAAGTCGCTCGTGCAGAAGTGGGGCAACCTGTGCCCGGCGCTCACCCCCGCGCTGCTCGCCGCCCAGCTGTACCAGGAGAGCGGCTGGAACCCGACGGTCGTCAGCCCGGCCGACGCGCGCGGCATCGCCCAGTTCATCCCCGGCACGTGGGCCACGCACGGCATCGACGGCAACGGTGACGGCAAGCGGGACATCTGGGACCCCAACGACGCGATTCCGTCGGCCGCTTCGTACGACTGCGAGCTGGCGAAGTATGTGAAGGACGTGCCGGGCAACGTCTCCGACAACATGCTCGCCGCCTACAACGCCGGTGCCTACCGCGTGATAAAGGCCGGTGGTGTTCCCCCCATCAGCGAGACGCAGGACTACGTCAAGCGGATCCGGAGCCTGTCGCAGAGCTTCGCCGCCCCCGTAAGCCGTATCGACCCCACCCAACAGGCCGCCGGAGCCATCGGGTTCGCGCAGAGCAAGTTGGGTACGCCCTATCTGTGGGGTGGTGAGGGGGCGGCCGAGCAGGGTGGGCGGTTCGACTGTTCGGGGCTGACGCAGGCCGCGTACGCCAAGGTGGGGATCGATCTGCCGCGCGTGGCCAACGACCAGTACAACGCCGGGCCGCACCCCTCGCGGGACCAGCTCCTCCCGGGTGACCTGGTGTTCTTCTCCACCGACCGCAGCGATTCGCGGGCCATTCACCACGTCGGGATCTATGTCGGTGGCGGGTACATGATCGACGCCCCGCGGACCGGGGCCGTCATTCGGTTCGATCCGATCGACACACCGGACTACTTCGGCGCCACCCGCGTCACCGAAGATGGCGCAAAAGCGCTCCCCACGACGGTTTGAGAGGGTGTGACCCACCGTGAACCACCGCCCTGAGCTGCGATGATGAGTCTCTCTTCGATAACGTCTGCGTGATCATTCAGTGGAGAGTGGAACGTATTGATGGGGACCGTGCGTTCCTGTTGACGTAGCCGAGCGGACGTCAGTACGGGCAGTGCAGCGGAAGCGGATCTACGAAACCACGGGGGTGGAAGCGGCGCACACGAGGTGCGTCCGGTAGCCGACGAAGGGGCCGCAGCACCATGGCTGTACTCGCCGAATCCGGATCGAACCCCGACGTCGACCTGCTCTACGACATCAATGGCCTGGCCAAGGACGCGCCCCACTGGTTCGACCGGGCCATGGAGTTCGTCGGTGAGTACGGACTGCTGCTCGCCATGGTGCTGCTCGTGCTGTGGTGCTGGTGGTCCGTGCGGCGCCGGGGCACCGAGGATGCCGCGTCCTCCGTCGCCGCGCTGCTGTGGGCGCCGCTCGCGGCCGGCATCGCCGTGCTGGTCAACATCCCGATCCGGGGCTTCGTGGAACGCCCCCGCCCCTTCGTCGATCACCAGGGGCTGGACGTCCTCGTCTCCGGCAAGAGCGACTTCTCCTTCGTCAGCGACCACGCGACCATCACCATGGCGCTGGGGGTCGGCCTCTTCGTCGCCAACCGCCGCTTCGGCACCGCCGGCATCGGGCTCGCCCTGCTGGAGGGCTTCTGCCGGGTCTACATGGGCGTGCACTATCCGACGGACGTCGTCGGCGGCTTCGCGCTCGGTACGGCCGTCGCGCTGCTGCTGTCCCCGCCGGCCATGGCGTTGCTCACCCCGCTGGTGCGAGCGGTGGAGCGGTCGCCCCGGGCCGGGTGGATCGTCCGGCGGCGGAGCGCCGCGCCGGGCAGCCGCGACGCCCTGTTGCCGGGCGCCCGTTCCTCGCTGGAGTCGGAGGAACGGGACCTGGCGGCGTAGGGCCCGCCCAGCAGGCACCCCTTCTCGGCGGCTACAGCCCCTGCGCGTAGGAGAAGAACCGCTGCGGGTCGTACTGCTTCTTCACCGTGGCGAGCCGGGTCGCCGCGTCCCCGTAGTAGGCCTTCTTCCAGTCCTTCAGCGTCGGGTCGGTGTAGTTCTGGTACGCCGCGCCGGAGGCGTACGGGGCCATCGCCTGGTGGGCCGAGGCGAGCCAGGACTGGGCCGTGCCGCCGGAGGCGCCCGCGCCCCAGGACGCTATGTACTGGGCCAGCATCCGGGAGCGGCGGTGGACGAAGGCCGTCGCCGTGGGGGAGACGCGGTTGACCGCACCGCCGAGGGCGGTGAACGCGATGCTGCCCGAGCCGCCCCGCACCGAGCCGATCTGCCGCAGCACCGTCTGGATGCCCGCCGCGGAGAGGGAGCGGTCGAAGAAGTCCGAGCGGGCCGCGTAGGTCTCGCGTCCCAGGCGGCCCTGGGGGGAGCGGCCGGGGGCGGAGCCCGGCAGGTGGCACTGGGCGTCCGCGGAGAAGGCCGAGCAGCCGGCGTAGATCTCCATCGCCTCCTCGTAGCCCCGGCGGCGCAGGGTGACGGAGGAGGCGTTGGCGCCCGCCGCGTGGGCCAGGCGGTCCACGGCGTTCTGCAGCTCGCCGTAGGTGCCGAGGGAGAAGCAGGCGACGGAGACGGTCGGGGTGCGGCCCGGTGCGCACTCCAGGTGGAGGGAGGACCAGATCTCGTCCGGCTGGCCCGGGCCCCACTCCTGCCAGGCCTTCAGCACCGCCGCGGCCTTGGACCAGGGCCATGTCATGTACGCCGTCACCGCCTGCGGTGCCGGGTGGGTCCTGAACTGCAGCTCGGTGACGACGCCGAAGTTGCCGTTGCCGGCGCCGCGCAGCGCCCAGAAGAGGTCGGAGTGCGCGGACGCGTTCGCCGTCACCTGGGTGCCGTCCGCCGTGATGACCGTCGCCTGGGTGAGGCTGTCGCAGGTCAGGCCGTAGGCGCGGGAGGCGACGCCGTGGCCGCCGCCGAGCACCAGGCCGGAGACGCCGACGGTGGGGCAGGAGCCCGCGGGGATGGTCGCGCCCTTCGCGGCCAGCGCCCGGTAGACGTCGATCAGCTTGGAGCCGGCGCCGACGACGGCCTGGCCGCCGGAGACGCGGATGCGGTTCAGCCGGGACACGTCGAGGACGAGGCGGTTGTCGCCGGAGGAGTAGCCCGCGTAGGAGTGGCCGCCGTTGCGTATGGAGACCCGCACGCCGTGGGCCTGGGCGTAGGCGAGGGTCGTACGGATGTCGTCGGCGTGTGCGACGTACGCCACCGCGGCGGGCTTCAGGGTGTCGAAGCGGGTGTTGTACAGCTGGTGGGCGGTCGTCCAGGTCGCGTCGCCGGGCCGGACCAGCGTGCCGTCCAGGTCGTGGGCGAGGGCCGTCCAGTTCGCTGCGGCGTTCGCGCTGGTGGTCTTGAGGGACGTGAGCGAGGATGAGCCCGTGCTCGCCGAGGCGGTCGACCTGCCCGCGCCCGAGCTGCAGCCGGTCAGTGCGGTCGCGGCCAGTACGGCCGTGCCGCCCGCGATGAACGTACGCCGTTCCATGCCCATCGTCCCCTGTCGCCTTTCCGTGGACCTCCTTGGTCCTTCGTGGGGTGAGACGGCGGCGTGGGCGCGTTGGTTCGTAACAGTTCACACACAGGGAATCGAACGTCGAAGACGTGTGCGCGTAACCCGGGAGTCGGAACCTCCACGTGCCCTCCCCGTGAGCATTCCGTGACCTTACCGGGCCGACGGCAGGGGTTCACCCCCCGTTAACTTCCGGCCATCGGCGGCTTCACCTGTTCTGCCTAATTTCGGCCGTGCACGGTGCGGAGCGCGGCCCTACATGCGCTCGCGCTCCTCCATACCTCGCACGCCGCCGGACAGCGGCGGCTCCTGGAAGGAACTCCTGAAAGTGATGCTTCAGCGCAAGAACCGGCTGCGCGCCCTTTCGCTCGGTGCGATCGCCGTGACCGGCGCCCTGGCCCTGACGGCGTGCGGCTCCGACGACAACGGTGGCGGTTCGAAGGCGTCGGGCAACCCGTCCGGCTCCGCCAACGCCTCCTCGATCAAGTGCGACAACGCCAAGGGTCAGCTGCTCGCAGACGGCTCCTCCGCGCAGAAGAACGCGATCGACGCCTGGGTCAAGGAGTTCTCCCAGGCTTGCGGCGTGCAGATCAACTACAAGGGTGGCGGCTCCGGCGCCGGTGTCACCTCCTTCAACCAGGGCCAGCTGGCCTTCGCCGGTTCCGACTCCGCGCTGAAGCCGGACGAGGTCACCGCCTCCAAGAAGGTCTGCTCCGGTGGCGAGGGCATCGACCTGCCGATGGTCGGCGGCCCGATCGCCCTCGGCTACAACGTCCCGGGTGTCGACAACCTGGTCCTGGACGCCCCGACCATCGCCAAGATCTTCGACAGCAAGATCACGAACTGGAACGACCCGGCGATCAAGAAGCTGAACCCGTCGGCGAAGCTCCCGGACCTGAAGATCCAGGCCTTCCACCGCTCCGAGGACTCCGGTACCACGGACAACTTCACCAAGTACCTGATCGCCACCACCCCGGACAACTGGAAGTACTCCGGCGGCAAGGCCTGGCAGGCCAAGGGCGGCCAGGCGGCCTCCGGCTCCGCCGGTGTGGCCCAGGGCGTCAAGCAGAACTCCGGCGCGATCGGCTACTTCGAGCTGTCCTACGCCAAGGACATCAACACCGTCTCCATCGCCACCGGCGCCAAGACCCCGGTGAAGCCCTCCACCGACTCCGCCACCGCCGACATCGCGGCCGCCAAGGTCGTCGGCACCGGCAAGGACCTGACGCTGAAGCTGGACTACGCCACCAAGGCCGAGAACGCCTACCCGATCACCCTGGTGACGTACGAGATCATCTGCGACAAGGGCAACAAGGCGGACACCCTGCCCGCCACCAAGGCCTTCCTGCGCTACATCGCCAGCGAGGACGGTCAGAAGGTGCTGTCGACCAACGACTACGCCCCGATCCCCGACGCGATCATCAGCAAGGTCCGCACCACCATCGAGGGCCTGAGCTGACCTGATCCGAGAGTGCGGCCCGTGCCCGACAGGGCCCGGGCCGCACCGTCCGGTGCACCGCCGCCACGAGTCGCCGCCCCACACGGGCGGCCGGCTCCGCAGACCGGAGAACCCGATGGACATATCGACCAAGACAACCGACGCACCTCCCCCCGCGCCCCAGCCCTCGCTTGCCGAGCAGAAGCGCAACAGCCGCGGCGCGACCCGCCCCGGCGACCGCATCTTCCTCGGCCTGTCCCGCGGCTCGGGCATCCTGCTGCTGGTGATCATGGCCGCGATCGCGGTCTTCCTCACCTACCGCGCCTCCCTCGCGATCAGCAAGGACCACGGGAACTTCCTGACCACCTTCGAGTGGAACACCAACCTCACCCCGCCGGTCTTCGGCATCGCGGTGCTGGCCTTCGGCACGATCGTCTCCTCGGTCATCGCCATGGTCATCGCGGTCCCGATCGCCGTCGCGATCGCGCTGTTCCTCACCCACTACGCCCCGCGCAGGCTGAGCGGTCCCATCGCCTACGTGATCGACCTGCTCGCCGCCGTGCCGTCCATCGTCTACGGCCTCTGGGGCGCCCTCATCCTCGTCCCGCACATGACGGGTCTGTTCGGCTGGCTGAACGACTACCTCGGCTGGACCGGCATCTTCTCCTGGGACAGCGGCGCGCCGCGCTCCATGCTCACCGTGGGCATCCTGCTGGCGATCATGATCCTGCCGATCATCACCAACGTCAGCCGTGAGGTGTTCCGGCAGGTCCCGCAGATGCACGAGGAGGCCGCGCTGGCCCTCGGCGCCACCCGCTGGGAGGTCGTCCGCATGGCCGTCCTGCCCTTCGGCCGCTCCGGTGTGATCTCCGCGTCCATGCTCGGCCTCGGCCGTGCCCTCGGCGAGACGATGGCCGTCGCCACCGTGCTCTCCCCGGACTACGTCATCCACGCCAGCCTGCTGAACCCGGGCGGCGGCACCTTCGCACAGAACATCGCCAGCAAGTTCGGTGAGGCCACCGAGCAGGGCCGGGACGCGCTGATCGCCTCCGGTCTCGTCCTCTTCGTCATCACCCTGCTGGTCAACGGCGCGGCCCGCATGATCATCGCCCGCCGCAAGGAGTACTCGGGGGCCAACGCATGAGCACCGCAGCCGTGACCGACAAGCGCCCCAGCACGCTGCGCGGCGCCAGCCTCCCGAAGTGGTCCCCGTGGGCCATCGCCGGCGGCTCGATCGTGCTGGCCGTGGCCATCGGCCTGATCGGTGGCCTGCACAGCAAGGTCGAGTGGGGCCTGATCGCCGCGGTCCTCTTCCTCCTCGGCACCTACGGCGTCGCCACCATGGTGGAGGGCCGCCGTCAGGCCAAGGACCGGATCGCCACCTCCCTCGTCTGGGTCGCCTTCCTGCTCGCCGTCATCCCGCTGGTCTCCCTGATCTGGGTGACGGTCTCGCGCGGTGTGAAGGTCCTGAACGTCTACTTCCTCACCCACTCCATGGGGGTCGTCGCCGACTCCGAGCCCGGTGGCGGTATCTACCACGCCATCATCGGCAGCCTGGAGCAGGTCGGCCTCGCCACCGTCATCGGTGCGCCGATCGGCATCCTCACCGCGATCTACCTGGTGGAGTACGGGCGGGGCAAGCTCGCCAAGGCCGTCACGTTCTTCGTGGACGTCATGACGGGTATCCCGTCGATCGTCGCCGGCCTGTTCATCCTGTCGCTGATGCTCATCTTCCAGATGCAGCCGTTCGGCTTCGCCGGTTCGCTGGCCCTGGCCATCCTGATGATGCCGGTCGTCGTGCGCTCCACCGAGGAGATGCTCAAGCTCGTCCCCAACGAACTGCGCGAGGCCTCGCTGGCACTCGGCGTGCCGAAGTGGCGGACCATCTTGAAGGTGGTCCTGCCGACCTCCATCGGCGGTATCACCACCGGTGTCATGCTGGCCATCGCCCGTATCGCGGGCGAGACCGCGCCGGTGCTGCTGCTGGTGTTCGGCAACCCGTTCATCAACAACAACCCGTTCGAGGGTGCGCAGGCGTCGCTGCCGCTGTTCATCTTCCAGCAGTACCAGCAGAGCGCGGGTGCCAGCGCGGCGTACGACCGTGCGTGGGCGGCCTCGCTCACGCTGATCGCCTTCGTGATGATCCTCAACCTGGTGGCCCGCGGCATCGCCCGCTGGAAGGCCCCGAAGACCGGTCGCTGACGCGGCCACACAGCGACCGAGCTTGAATTTTCTGGAAGTGAAGTAGACGACATGGCCAAGCGAATCGATGTAAGCGGACTGACCGCCTACTACGGGTCCCACAAGGCGATCGAGGACATCTCGATGACCGTCGAGCCGCGTTCGGTGACGGCGTTCATCGGCCCCTCCGGCTGCGGCAAGTCGACGTTCCTGCGCACGCTGAACCGTATGCACGAGGTCACCCCCGGTGGCCGCGTCGAGGGCAAGGTGCTGCTGGACGACGAGGACCTCTACGGCGCCGGGATCGACCCGGTGTCCGTCCGGCGCGAGGTGGGCATGGTCTTCCAGCGCCCGAACCCGTTCCCGACGATGTCGATCTTCGACAACGTGGCCGCGGGCCTGCGCCTGAACGGCAAGTACAGGAAGAACGAGCTGAACGACATCGTCGAGAAGTCGCTCAAGGGCGCGAACCTCTGGAACGAGGTCAAGGACCGCCTGAACAAGCCGGGCTCCGGCCTCTCGGGCGGCCAGCAGCAGCGTCTGTGCATCGCGCGGGCGATCGCGGTCGAGCCGAACGTCCTGCTGATGGACGAGCCCTGCTCCGCGCTGGACCCCATCTCGACGCTGGCGATCGAGGACCTGATCGGCGAGCTCAAGGAGCGCTTCACGATCGTCATCGTGACGCACAACATGCAGCAGGCGGCGCGTGTCTCGGACCGAACGGCGTTCTTCAACCTCTCTGCGGTGGGCCAGCCCGGCCGGCTGATCGAGATCGACGACACCGAGCGCATCTTCTCCAACCCGTCCGTCCAGGCGACCGAGGACTACATCTCGGGCCGCTTCGGCTGATCGGCGCGGCGGCTTCGGCTGAGCCGGGGCCGGTGTCATAGGACCCCTCGCGGTGCTGCATGGCGGTGCCACCGCGAGGACGCAAAGGGCCCGCCCCTGGCTCCCGGGGGCGGGCCCACGCGTTCGCTGCGCTTGCTTCGGCGGGCTGTCCCGGGGCTCCGCCCCCAACCCCGCCGGGGCTTCGCCCCTGACCCCCTCGCCCGTCCTCCCACCCGACTCGGTCGGCTGGGAGGCGGGGGTGGGGTGGGGGTTCTGCCGTCGGTGAGGGTGGGGGCTGGCTGGGTGGCTGGCGTGGTTCGGTTGGCCGGGAGACGTGGGCTCCCCCTGAGAAAGTCGAGTGATCGCCCCCTGAGAAAGCCCCGGTGCTCCCCCTGAGGAAGTCGGCGCCGGGCCTTTCAGAAGGCCGAGCGCCCGGCCTCGCCCCGTGAGAATCGCCCGCCCCCGCAGAAACGCCCGCGCCCCAGAAAGCCGGGCGCCCACCACCCTCGGGCTGTGTTCCAGCCGGCCGAGGTGGGTGGGCGGGTGGGAAAGGGGGGCAGGAGACCCCCGGAGTGGGGTGGTTACAGGACCGTCAGCTTCACCAGGCCGAAAGCCAGCGCAGCGACCAGCGCGGCGGCCGGCATCGTGATGAACCAGCCCAGGACGATGTTCTTGGCCACACCCCAGCGCACGGCGTTGAGGCGCTTGGTCGCGCCCACGCCCATGATCGCCGAGGTGATGACGTGGGTCGTGGAGATCGGCGCCTTGAAGAGGAAGGCGGTGCCGAACATGATCGAGGCGCCGGTGGCCTCGGCCGCGAAGCCCTGCGGCGGGTCCAGCTCGATGATCTTGCGGCCCAGGGTGCGCATGATGCGCCAGCCGCCCGCGTAGGTGCCGAGGGACAGCATCAGCGCCGAGACGATCTTCACCCAGACCGGGATCGGGTCGCCGAACGTCTCGTGGCCGGAAATCACCAGTGCCATCACGACCACACCCATGGTCTTCTGGGCGTCCTGGAGGCCGTGGCCGAGGGCCATGCCCGCCGCCGAGACCGTCTGCGCGATACGGAAGCCGCGCTTGGCCTTGTGCGGGTTGGACCGGCGGAACAGCCACATGATCGCCAGCATGACGAGGTAGCCGACGATCAGGCCGACCACCGGGGACAGGAACATCGGGATGATGATCTTGTCCAGTACGCCGTTCCAGTGCACCGCCGTACCGCCCGCCAGGGCCCCGCCGACGAGGCCGCCGAACAGGGCGTGGGAGGACGAGGACGGCAGGCCGAAGTACCAGGTGGTCAGGTTCCAGGTGATCGCGCCCAGCAGCGCGGCGAAGAGGATGCCCATCCCCGTCGAGCCCGAGGGCGTCTCGATCAGGCCCTCGCTGACGGTCTTGGCGACCCCGGTCCCGAAGAAGGCGCCGGCCATGTTCATGACCGCGGCCATGGCGAGCGCCGCCCGCGGGGTCAGCGCCCGCGTCGACACCGACGTCGCGATCGCGTTCGCCGAGTCGTGGAAGCCGTTGGTGTACGTGAAGAAGAGCGCGACCGCGATGGTCACGATGAGCGCGAAGGTGTCCATCGACGCCTCAGGACTCCTTGACGGCGATGGTCTCCACCGTGTTCGCCACGTGCTCGAACGCGTCCGCCGCCTCTTCCAGGACGTCCACGATCTGCTTGAGCTTGAGCACCTCGATCGCGTCGTACTTGCCGTTGAAGAGGTGGGCCAGCAGCTTGCGGTGGATCTGGTCCGCCTGGTTCTCCAGCCGGTTCACCTCGATCCAGTACTCGGTGAGGTTGTCCAGCGTGCGCAGGTTGGGCATGGCCTCGGCCGTCAGCTCCGCCGCCCGGGCCAGGACCTCGATCTGCTGCTCGACGCCCTTCGGCAGTTCCTCGACGTTGTAGAGGACGACCAGGTCGACGGCCTCCTCCATGAAGTCCATGATGTCGTCGAGGGACCCGGCGAGGGTGTAGATGTCCTCGCGGTCGAAGGGCGTGATGAACGAGGAGTTCAGCTGGTGGAAGATCGCGTGCGTGGCGTCGTCACCCGCGTGTTCCGCGGCCCGCATACGCTCTGCGATCTCGGCTCGGGCAGGTCCGTCCGCCCCGAGCAGTTCCATCAGGAGTTTCGAGCCGGTGACGATGTTGTCCGCGGATGCGGCGAACATGTCGTAGAAGCTCGTCTCCCTGGGGGTCAGACGAAAGCGCACGTGGGGTCCTCGGGGTGCTTCGGTTTCGGTCAGGCTGATGCTAGGCGCATCATCCGGCCACGGCTAATGGGCCGTCCCCCAGTGTCGCCCATCGGGCAAAGTGATCAGCACGGGGGCGTACCAACGGCTCCTTACCCCGGAAAGTTGGTTACCATATACCCACCAGGGGTATGCATCCCTGATTGTGTCCATAGCTTGTCCCGCAGCTCGTCCCGAGATGGAGGCCCGCGATGACGACGACCGAGGCCGGCGCCACGGCTCCCTCCGAGGCCGCGAGCGAGACCGTGAGTGAGACCGCGCACGCCCCGCACGCGACGCACGGCTACCACAAGCAGAAGGACGAGCACCTCAAGCGGCTGCGCCGGATCGAGGGGCAGATCCGCGGCCTGCAGCGGATGGTGGACGAGGACACGTACTGCATCGACATACTCACGCAGGTCTCCGCCTCCACCAAGGCCCTGCAGTCCTTCGCCCTGCAGCTGCTGGAGGAGCATCTGCGGCACTGTGTCGCCGACGCGGCCGTGAAGGGCGGCGACGAGATCGACGCGAAGGTCGACGAGGCGACGAAGGCGATCGGCCGGCTCCTGCGCACCTGAGCCCGGTTCTGCGCAGCCCTGCCGGAATTCTGTGCACCTGCACCCCGTCGCCGGGTGGCTCAATCCGACTGCCGCTCCTCGGCCACCCGCAGCACCGCGTCGATGCTCTCCAGGCTGAGCCGGTCCTTGGCCGCGGAGGCCGCGATGATCAGCTCCCCGCACAGCTCGATCTCGGCGAGGGCCACGTGGTCCTGTACCGCCGTACCGCCGACCGGAGCCACCCGCCTCACCTCTTCCCTGCCGCCACCGACTTCCTAGAGTAGGTAGCGCTCTACACACCGCGCATGGCACGGACGGGCTACTTACGGGGTGGCGCCAGGGACTAGTTGCCGTTCTCGGCGATACGGCCCGCGTAGATGTCCGCCGAGCGCGGCAGCCCTACGCCGGCGGGCGCGCCGAAGTCGTAGAGGAGGGTGGTCGAGGCGACCGCCACGGGGGTTTTCTGCAGGCCGTTGACGAAGCTGAAGCGCTGCCTGAGCTTGCGGATGCGGCCCTGGTCGTCCAGGTAGGCGTCGAACGGGACTTCGGCCGTGGCGAACCCTTTCGCCGCCGCGGCCAGTGGCGCCCTGTTCTCGGCGGAGGCCCGGCGGGCCGCGCTGCTCAGATCCGCGGTGCCCCGGTAGTGCCGCACCGCGGTACCGCCGACCTCGGTCCTGCCGACGTAGGTCGCCGTCCGCGTCCCGCGCAGCACCTCGGCCGCCGCGTACGGGTCGGTCGCGCCGCCGGTGACCAGGTTGCCGTCCGACAGCGTGGCGGTGTCCACCCGGACCCATTTGTCGGGGGGCACGCCCGCGCCCCGGTTCTTCATGAACAGGGCGCCGGGGGCGAGCAGTTCGGTGATCGGCTGGTGCTCGGAGGTGCCCGCCGGGTCCTCGGGCAGGACGACGGTGAGCCGGCCGAGCCGGTGCCGGTAGTCGTAGACACCCTGGCCGCGGATGGTGACCCGGGTACCGCCCGTGGCCATCTCCATGGAGGTGGTCGCCTTCGAGCTGCCCGCGCCGCCCAGGGTGTCGGCGGCCCGCTGCAGCACGGCCACCGGATCGCCCCCGCCCTTGACGTCCTCGGCGGCGGCCCCGCTCCCGGAACAGCCCGTGGCACCCGCCCCGAGGCCGAGCATGATGCCCACCGCGACGACCGTCCTGCCCGCGTTCCTGTGCTGCCGCCGATCCATCGCCTGCCTACCCCCAGCCGGTACGTCCGTCACGGGCCCCCTACACGTCCGGTTAACGACGGGTAGGTGGCGTCGTCACGGGACGCCGGCGGGTGTGGACGGTCGTACGAGCCCTTTACCGTGGGCCGGTAACGTTGTCATCGTGGCAGTCACCGAGGCACCGCAGGACGGGCCGGAGCACCCCCGGCCCGGGCAGCAACACCTCGTCACGACGACAGAACAGGGCCGCTTCTGCCTGGCCCGCTGCAGCTGCGGCTGGCGGGGCCCCGCCCGCAGAGCCCGCAGCCAGGCCCGTACGGACGCGGAGGCTCACGCGGCGGACCGGTGAAGGGCGTCGACGAGCTCGCGGTCGCGGGGCTGGGTGAGGCGGCTGCGGGCCGCGGCGGGGGAGAGCCACAGGATGCGGTCCACCTCGGCGCTCGGCACGAAGTGCCCGCAGACCGCCTCGGCCGCCCAGTAACGCACCTGCTTCGGGCGGCCGTTCGCCAGATAGCGCAAGGTGGGCAGCTCCTCGCCGGGCGCGGCCGTGTACCCGGTCTCCTCCGCGACCTCCCGAAGGGCGCCCGCGAGCGCGTCCTCGCCGCGCTTGAGCTTGCCCTTCGGGTGCGACCAGTCGTCGTACTTCGGCCGGTGGACCAGACAGATCTCCAGGTCCCCGGAGACCGGCGAGCGGCGCCACAGCACGCAGCCGGCCGCCCGCACCAACGTGTCGCTCACACCGCCTCCTCGGGAGAACTCAGGGTGTGCTGACGGTCTGCTTCTGCCAGGCCTGCTGGAAGGCGAACCTGGCGGCCTCCACCTCGTGCCGCTGGTCGGCGTGGAGCACGCCGAGCGCGTACGCCGTCGCCGGGGCGATCCGGGGTGTACGGGCCGCCTGGGCCGCCGCCGCTGCCGCCTCCGAGGCGTCGCGGTGCCGGTTCAGGGCCTGGCCGGCCGCCGACAGGCGTACGTCCACGGGCGTTCCCGCGGGCTCTCGGCCCGGCTCGAGCCGGGAGGTTCCCCCACCGCCGTGCAGCGTCTCCTGCGCGTACCGGTGCAGGCGCAGCAGCAGCCGGACCTGGTGCCAGGGGCCGTCCTGGGGGTGCGGGGACGGGTCCGGGGACAGTCCGTGCACCAGGGCCTCCGCGTTGTACGGGTGGCCCGCGACGACCAGCGGGAGCGTCGCGATCGCGTCTGTCAGCCGTTCCTCCGCAGCGGCTGCCAGGGGACGCAGATCGGTGGTCGGCGCGGTGGGGGTGAGGGGGACCTCGCTGGCGAGTACGGCGACTTTGTCCGCGACGGCGTGGAAGCGGGACGAGCCGAGCGCTTGCAGCGCCGTGGAGTGGGCTCGGGTCCGGGCGAGGGTGAGCTGGCGTTCGAGCAGGGCCCCCGCTTTCGCCGCGCCTACGGTGAGGTTGCCGCGTTCTGCCGTCGCCGTCGCGCCGGCCGGGCCACTGGAGTGGGAAGGTGCCGCTTTCAGCGGGACGGGCGCCGCCGCACCGGCACGACTGCCCGCGGCCACGACGTCGACTGCCTGGGCGGGCAGGACCGCAGCCCCCGACAACCGGTGCAACGCCAGCAACAGCCGTTCCAGCCGGGCCTCGTAGGCGTGCTCCAGGCCCAGCGTGCCGGACAGCCACGCCAGTTCGGGGCGCATCTGCTCGGACCAGTCGGGGTCGAGCAGCGGGCGGAAGGTGTGCAGGCTGCCGCTGATGCGGCGGGCCGAGCGGCGCAGCAGCCGCGCCGCGTCGACGGACTCCTCCGCACCGCCCTCCCCCACGCTCGCGTGCTCCCCCACTCTCGACTTCGCTCGCGCGGGGGGACCCCCGTGCGCGAGGGCGCCCGCACCGTTGCCGCCGGTCTCGCGGTGCAGGCGCAGGGCGCGGAGGAACTCCGTGGCCTGGGCGCGCAGATACGCCGCGAGGGCGTCCCCCGTCACCACCTCGGCCGTGGGGTCCGTCGGGTCAAGGTGTTGCTGTGCCACGCCGGCGCCTCCGGGCGTCTATGAGCATCTCCTGGACGTTGCGCAGGGGTTGGCCGTCCGCGTCGGTCGCGTGTCGCGTCCACTCGCCGTCCGGGCCGAGGTGCCAGGACGAGGTCGAATCGGACATGCCGGTGTCGAGCAGCCGGTTGAGGGCTGCCCGGTGTGCGGGGTCGACGACCCGCACCAGGGCCTCTATCCGGCGGTCGAGGTTGCGGTGCATCATGTCGGCGCTGCCGATCCACACCTCGGGCTCGCCGCCGTTGCCGAAGGCGAACACGCGGGAGTGCTCCAGGAAGCGGCCGAGGACCGAGCGGACCCGGATGTTCTCGGACAGGCCGGTGACGCCGGGGCGGACCGCGCAGATGCCGCGCACCCACACGTCCACCGGCACGCCCGCCTGGGACGCGCGGTAGAGGGCGTCGATGACCGCCTCGTCGACTATGGAGTTGACCTTGAGCCGGATGAACGCCGGACGGCCCGCGCGGTGGTGCTGGACCTCCTTGTCTATCCGCGAGATCAGGCCGTCGCGCAGGGACTTGGGGGCCACCAGCAGGCGGCGGTAGGTCTCCCGGCGGGAGTAGCCCGACAGGCGGTTGAAGAGGTCGGAGAGGTCCGCGCCGACCTGCTGGTCGGCGGTGAGCAGGCCCAGGTCCTCGTACAGGCGCGCCGTCTTCGGGTGGTAGTTGCCCGTGCCGACGTGGCTGTAGCGGCGCAGGGTCTCGCCCTCCTGGCGGACCACCAGGGACAGCTTGCAGTGGGTCTTCAGGCCGACCAGGCCGTAGACGACGTGACAGCCGGCCTCCTCCAGCTTGCGCGCCCACTTGATGTTGGCGTGCTCGTCGAAGCGGGCCTTGATCTCGACCAGGACGAGGACCTGCTTGCCGGACTCGGCGGCGTCGATGAGCGCGTCGACTATCGGGGAGTCGCCGGAGGTGCGGTACAGGGTCTGCTTGATCGCGAGGACGTCCGGGTCGGCCGCTGCCTGCTCCAGGAAGGCCTGGACCGAGGTGGAGAAGCTGTCGTACGGGTGGTGCAGCAGCACGTCCCGGGTGCGCAGGGCGGCGAAGATGTCCGGCGCGGACGCCGACTCGACCTCGGCGAGGTCGCGGTGGGTGCCGGCGATGAACTTCGGGTACTTCAGCTCGGGCCGGTCCAGGCCGTGGACCCGGAACAGCCCGGTGAGGTCGAGCGGGCCCGGCAGCGGGTACACCTCCGCCTCGGAGATCTTCAGCTCGCGCACCAGCAGGTCCAGCACCTCGCGGTCGATGGACTCCTCGACCTCCAGGCGCACCGGCGGGCCGAAGCGGCGCCGCATGAGTTCCTTCTCCAGGGCCTGGAGCAGGTTCTCGGCGTCGTCCTCCTCGACCTCCAGGTCCTCGTTGCGGGTGAGCCGGAAGGCGTGGTGCTCCAGCACCTCCATGCCCGGGAACAGCTCCTCCAGGTGCGCGGCGATGACGTCCTCGAGCGGGACGTACCGGCCGGGCGCGGCCTCCAGGAAGCGGGACAGCAGCGGCGGCACCTTCACCCGGGCGAAGTGCTTGTGGCCGCTGACGGGGTTGCGTACGACGACGGCCAGGTTCAGGGAGAGGCCGGAGATGTACGGGAAGGGGTGCGCGGGGTCCACGGCCAGCGGGGTGAGGACCGGGAAGATCTGGTGCCGGAAGAGCGTGAACAGGCGCGCCTGCTCCTTGTCGGCCAGCTCGTTCCAGCGGACCAGGTGGATGCCCTCCTCCGCGAGGGCGGGGGCGACGTCCTCGTGGTAGCAGGCGGCGTGCCGGGCCATGAGCTCGCGCGAGCGGGCCCAGATCATCTCCAGCACCTCGCGCGGCTGCAGCCCGGAGGCGGAGCGCGTGGCCACGCCGGTGGCGATACGGCGCTTCAGTCCGGCCACCCGGACCATGAAGAACTCGTCCAGGTTGCTGGCGAAGATCGCGAGGAAGTTCGCACGCTCCAGCAGGGGCGTGTTCGGGTCCTCGGCCAGCTCCAGGACGCGC
This sequence comes from Streptomyces barringtoniae, assembly GCF_020819595.1. GTDB lineage: Bacteria > Actinomycetota > Actinomycetes > Streptomycetales > Streptomycetaceae > Streptomyces > Streptomyces barringtoniae. The sequence continues at coordinate 21,521 of NZ_JAJHNP010000036.1, read as the reverse complement.
TCGTTGAAGGCCAGCCAGCTGCGCTCACGGTCGAGGAATCGGCCCTGCGGCAGTAGGGTGCCCTCGACCTTCGACTCTTCGTACGCGTCCAGGTCCGCGTCGAGGTCGGGTTCGAGGTCGGACACCGCGCCCTGCGCGACATGCGTGCGGTGCGCGGCTATGGAGCCCACGTCGGGCTGGATGCGCTGGACCTCTGCCTGGGTGTCTGGCTGACTCATGACCCCATTCTTCCGCGCCACGGGCATCACAGGCGCGTCGGAACGTGCGGGCGGGAGCGTTACGGCCCCGTTCCCCGCTGTCCCCTCGGGGGGCGGCGAAGGCTCTGGCACGGCGGGCTTCATTGGCCGAGCGTCGCAAGCCTGGCTGAATCAATGGTTACGGAGACATGACGTGCGGGATAGCGAGGGGCGGCTCCCGGGAGACTTCCCCCGCGCCCGAAGGGGCGCGGGGGACGCAAAACCAGCGGCGGTCAGGCGGTGACGAGGGCGTCCTTGGCCTCCACGGCCGTCCCGGCCGCCCGCAGCGCTCCGGTCAGGCGGCGCAGCACCAGGCAGGACGCGAGCGCGAGCAGCGCGGTGATCGCGAGGAGCAGCGCGGTGGTGGTGAGCTGGAGCGGCCAGTAGTGGGCGTAGGGGTGGTAGACGGTGTAGTAGCCGGAGGCCTTCGCGAAGGCCGCGTCGCACGCCGCCGCAGTGGTGCAGTTCGGCATGGGCAGGTGGGCGCCGGACTTGGACAGCAGTCCCTGGTCGAGCACGATGGCCGAGCCGATGCCGCCCTGCTGCAGCGTGGTGACCCGGGTGACCGTGGGCCACAGGTGGGGCATCAGTTGCTGGGCCAGGACCGCCACGCCCACGGTGACCAGCACGCCGAGGACCAGCGCGGGCAGCGTACGGCGCAGCAGCAGGCCCGCCAGGGTGCCGGCGGCGAGCCCGGCGAGAGCCAGGGCGGCGATGGTGGGGCCGTTGGCATGGAAGGTGACGAGGGTGTACCAGCCCGAGGCGGTGTCGATGCGGCCCCTGCCCGCCGCCCAGGCGCGGTGGTGCAGCCAGACCAGCAGACAGGTGGCGGCGGCGACGAGGGCCGCCGGGAGGACCAGGCGGACCGTGAGCCAGCGGGCCGGGGAGATGCCCTGGGTCCAGGACAGGCGGGCGGTGCCGGTCTCCAGCTCCCGGCCGGTCAGGGCGGCGCCGGCCCAGGCGGCCACCAGGAAGGGCAGCGCGTCCAGGGCGTAGGTGGCGTATTCGTAGTAGTCCTTGTAGCGCAGGATCGCGGCCTGGTCGTAGGAGCAGATGCTCGTGTGGCAGGCGTCGAACTGCCGCCAGCCCGCGGCAGCCGCATCGGCGAGCGGGCCGGCCAGGGCCAGTTCCAGGCCGGCCAGGACGATCACCAGGGCGGCGAATCCGTACAGCGCGGGGCGGTGCAGCCGCAGCAGCCAGCGGGCGGTGCGGGGCCGAGGGACGGTCGGGTCGGTGGTCACGCGGCACTCTCCTCGGTGGCGGCCGGGGCGGTGGTGAGGACGGGGGCCTCGGGATTGCGCAGGTGGGCGAGGACGAGTTCCTCCAGCGTGGGCGCCGAGGCGCGCCAGCCGGCGGGGAGCGGTCCGGCCGGGCGGATCAGCGCGGTCAGCTGGCGGCCGGTGACGCGGGACTCGACCACGGCGTGCGCGTCGAGGCGGTCCGAGTCGGCGGCGCCGGTGACCCGGACGTGGGCGGCGAGCAGGTCGTCGATCTCGCCGGCCAGCCGGATCCGGCCGCCGCCGACGAGCAGCAGATGGTCGCAGGAGTCCTCGAGTTCGGCGACGACGTGGGAGGACATCACGATGGTGGTGCCGTACTGGGCGGCCTGGGCCATCAGCGTGCCCATCAGCTCGTGCCGGGCGAGGGGGTCGAGGTCGGCCATCGGCTCGTCCAGGAGCAGCAGTTCGGGCCGCTTGCCGAGGGCGAGGGCGAGGGCCACCCGGGTGCGCTGACCGCCGGAGAGGGAGCGGATGCGCGTCCCGGGCTCCAGGTCGCCGCCCGCGACGACGTGTTCGGCGGCGGCGGGGTCCCAGTGGCCGGGGTTGAGGTCGGCGCCCATGCGCAGGATCTCGGCGATCGTGAGCTGCGGGTAGAGCGGCTTGTCCTGGGCGACGTAGCCGACCCGGGGACGGGCCGCGGCCGGGCTGGTGCCGAGCACCCGCAGCCGGCCGTCGGTGGGCGCGAGCAGCCCCGCGGCGAGGGCGAGCAGCGTCGACTTGCCGGCGCCGTTGGGCCCTACGAGGGCGCACACCCGCCCGGTGGGCAGCCGGAAGGCGCAGTCGTGCAGTGCCCGGCCTCCCCGGCGCCCGAAGCGCTTGCCGAGGCCGGTCGCCTCGATCGCCGTGTCGCTCATGAACGTTCTCCCTGGAAGTGCGTGTCGAGTACGGCGGTGAAGAGTGCGGCCACGTCGTCCCGCTCCAGCCCGGCGCGGCGTGCCCTCTCGGCCCATGCCACGAGCTCGGTACGGAGGGAGGGGTCGACCGGGGTGGTGCCGAGCGAGCGCCGTACGAAGGTCCCGAGGCCCCGGCGCGCCTCCACCAGCCCCTCCCGCTCCAGCTCCCGGTAGGCCTTCAGGACGGTGTTGGGGTTGATCGCGGTGGCCTCGACGACCTCACGTGCGGTGGGCAGCCGGTCTCCCGGCTCGAGCAGGCCCATGCGCAGGGCCTGTTTGGTCTGCTGGACGATCTGGACGTAGGTGGCGACCCCGCTGTGCCGGTCGATGCGGTATTCGACCACGCGCTGAACCACCCTTTCACTAATTGAGTAGTGAAAGGGTGATGCAAAGAAGGGGCGGCCGTCAAGCCGGCCGCCCCTCGTCCCGCCGTGTGTCAGGTCTCCGTGCGGTACATCAGGTCCGTCTCGTACGTCGTGAACCCCAGCCGCTCGTAGACCGAGACCGCCGCCTGGTTGTCGGCGTCGACGTAGAGCATCGCGGTCGGCAGCTGCTGGCCGGCCAGGTGGCGCAGGCCGATCGTGGTGAGGGCCCTGCCGAGGCCGCCGCCCTGTTCGCCGGGGCGGACGCCGAGGACGTACACCTCGCCGAGGCCCTCCTCGGCGTGCACCTTCGTCCAGTGGAAGCCGATCAACTCCCCGCGCCGCTCGGCGAGGAAGAACCCGGCCGGGTCGAACCACGGTTCGGCCTTGCGGTCGTCGAGGTCCCGCTGGGTCAGCGAGCCCTGCTCGGGATGGTGGGCGAAGGCGGCCGAGTTGACCGCGAGCCAGGCGGCGTCGTCCTTGCCGGGCACGAAGGTGCGCACGCTCACGCCCTCCGGCAGCACCGGGTCGGGCAGCTCGAGACCGGTCAACGGCCGACGCATCTGCCGCAGTTCGCGGAACAGGGTCAGGCCGAGCACCTGGGCGAGATGCCGGGCGGCGGCATGCCCGCCGTGCGCCCACACCCGAAGCCGCTTGCCGGAGGCGGCGAGCAGCGCGGCGCCGAGCGCCCGCCCGTGTCCGTGCCCGCGGTGCGCGGGGTGTACGGCGAGTTCGGCGGCCGGCGCCTCCACCGGGTCGGTGTCCTCCAGCTGGGCGTAGCCGACGAGTTCGCCGTCGACGGTCAGCAGCAGGTGAGAGACGCCCTCGCGGGCACCTCCGCGCAGCTGCAGCCGGCCCTGTTCGGACACCGGCTGCTGCCCGTCGATCGCGGCGGCCTCGGCGAGCAGGGCCCGCACGGCATCGGCCTGGTCCGGGGTGAGCGCGGAGTGGGTCTCGATGGAGCGGGCGGGGAAGGCCCGTACGGTGTCGTCGCTGCTCATGCGTAGAGGGTACGGCAGCCACCCCGTAAAACCTATGTGAATGGCGCCGCGGTTCCCGAAATTCCCTGTGCATTACTCATGGCGCTCTTTGGTCGCGACCTCATCGGAATTGACTCTTTTCGCGGCTTCCGAATGCTGCAGTGTTTTTCCGTGTCGGAATTCACTGGCATAAATCACAGGAAACGGAGTGCCACCATGTCTTTCCCCGGGCTCGCGCCCGTCAAGAGGCACTGCAAGCCTGCTCGGAGCGGAAGAATCCCGTGCCGGTGGCTCGGTGTGATCACCTCCTGTGTGGTCCTGGCCGTGCTCGCCGGGACCGCCGCGCTGGTCGGTCGTATTGGAAATTCCCTGGCCGCCCGGACCGCCGAGAGATTCGTGCTGCGATTGCGCGCGGCCGTCTTCCGGGATGTTCAGGACCTGCCCCCGCACTTCTTTCACCCCGTCGTTTTCTCCGCTACCGCCGCATTCTGGCCGCGCCGGGACCTGGCGCCGGCCGCCTTCGTCCTCGCGCCTCTCTTCCTGCTCGCCGCGCGCCGCTTCTCCCGAGCGGTTCGGCGGGGTCCCTCGAGACGCTGTGCGTGCTCGCGGTGATCGGCCGGGCGTCCGGGAGATCTCCGCCGGCCGTAGGCCCCTAGGCCAACTCCTCGCCTTCGCCGCCTTCCTCGGCCGACTCCAGCCGCCGGTCCGCAGCCTCGGCGGGCTCGGCCTGACGGTCACCGCGGCCAGACCAGTGGACGCGGGGCCCGGTCACCCGGGTGGCTACGCCGGTGCAGCCGTCGCCGTACCCGGCGAGGCGGCGGTCTCGGCGTTGTGGGTCATGCGTTGCAGGACGTGGACCGCGGTGCGGTACTCGTCCGCCGAGATCCCGGTCATGGACAGGTCGCGGAAGGCCCGCACGCTCTCGGTGACGGCGGCCAGCCTGCAGCGGCCGTCGGGGGTGAGGACCAGTCGGTGCGGTGCGGTGCGGACCGCCCAGCCGCCGGTGAGTACGGTGTCGACGGAGGCCGTCAGCGTGAGAACGTCGGCGTTGGCGGCGAGTGCCGACAGGACGGCGGAGTCGGTGGCCTCGGGCGTGGTGTCGCGGATGACGTTGAGGACCTGCCAGTCGAGGCGGGTGAGGCCGTACTCCGACAGCACCCCGTTCATCGCGCGGGTGAGTGCCTTGTCGGTGCGGTTGAGCCAGTGGCCGATGGGTTTCATGCGGGGGCTCCTTCGGTGCGGGGTGCGCCCAGCAGGGCGGGCCAGTCCTGCCCGGCCGCCCAGTGCGCGAAGGTGTGCCAGCCGACCTCGGGATACGCGCGGCGCAGGGCCTGGGCGTCGACGTCGAGGCCGGTGGTGGTGAAGTAGGCGAACATGGCCGCGAGGTCCGCGGAGTGGGTGCGGACGATGTCGAGGCCGACCTCGTGGTGGGTGATCGGGCGGCCCGTGGCGGCGGTGAGCGCGGCCGCGATCTGCTCGGGCGTACGGGTGTCGGAGGCGATGTCGATACGGCGGCCCAGGAACGCGGTCCGGCGCGCGAAGGCCAGCGCCGCGAACACGCCGATGTCGGCGGCGGGGATCAGGGCGAAGGGGCGGTCGGCGGGCATGGGCCAGCCGAAGACGCCCTCGCGCAGGCCGGAGAGGGTCCAGCCGGTGGCGTGGTTGTCCATGAACGCGGCCGGCGCGATCACCGTCCAGGGCACGCCGGACGCGCACAGGTACCGCTCGATCTCGTGCTTGCTGTCGTAGTGCGGGACGCCGGTGCCGCGGTCGGCGTGGGCGGCGGAGGTGAGGACGACGTGTCCGAGGCGGGCGGCCACGGCGGCGTCGACGAGGGCTCTGCCCTGGCGCACCTCGGTGTCGGTGTCGGTGCCGAAGGGGGTCGTGACCGCGAAGAGGGCGTCCGTGCCGGTGAGGGCGGCGTCGAGGGAGGCGCGGTCGTCGAAGTCGGCGTGACGGATCTCGGCGCCGAGGGCGTGCAGGGCCTCGGCGGCCGGTGAGTCCGGGTGGCGGGTCAGGGCGCGGACGTGGTGACCGGCGGTCAGAAGGGCACGGGCGGTGGCTCCGCCCTGGGCGCCGGTGGCGCCGGTGACGGCGATGGTGAGCATGGGTGTCCCCCCGGATAGGATGAGTGACGCTTGATGACTGCGTGACGCATTAGCTGCGCCACGCAGAAGAGTAGCGGACTTTTGCTGCGTCGCGCAGTTATTTTGGGGAGCACAGTGATTCTTGGGAGGCGAGTCAGGTGACGGAAGGGACAGACCCGCGCCGGGCCCGGCTGTACGAGGAGTTGTCGACGGAGTCGCGCCGCTACCACGCGGCGTACGTGTTGTTCAACCAGGCCGTCGCCGACCACCTCGGCCTGCACCCCACCGATGTGCAGGCCCTGAGCCTGCTGACCGTCGAGCCCGAGCCGCTCACGGTCCGGCAGATCGCCGATCTGACCGGCCTCACCACGGGCTCGGCCACCCGGCTGGTGGACCGGCTCGAACGCGGCGGCTATGTGGCCCGCACGCCGGACGTGCGGGACCGTCGCCGGGTGCTGGTCACCCCGGTGCCGGAGCGCATCGCCCGCGTCACCGCGGTGTGGGACGAGCTCGGCCGCACCTGGCAGACCCTGCTCGACGACCACAGCGAGGACGAACTGCGGGCGATCACCCACCACATGCGCCGCGCGAACGAACTGAGCCGCACCCAGATCCAGCGTCTGCGCGCCCTGCCGAAGCGGGACTGAGCCGGGCGGTTCCGGCCCACGGGGGTGACGCCTCGGCGACCGGCCGGATCGATCGGGCGGGCCGGGGTGCATCAGGCCGGCAGGGGGATCGTGCGGGCCGGGTCCATCGGCGGGGTGGGGTCCATCAGGCGCGGCACCCCGGGAACAGGTGGGACGGCGCCCATGAGATGGGCTGGGGTCCATCGGGGCGGGGGCTGTCGGGCGGGCCGGTCACCCAGACGGGCTGCTCCGGGCGGCCAGGGTCCCCACGTCGGCTGAGATCCATCAGCCCGGCCCGGTCCCCCGGGCGGTCCTGGGCCTTCGGGTGAGCCGGGTCCACCAGGCGGGCCGGGTCCCTCGGGCCGGCCGGGGTCCGTCGGTCCGGTCCGGGGCCGGGCGGGCTCGGTCCGTCAGTTCGGCTCGGGAGCACCAGCTCGGCCGCCCCCGGCCCCCCGCTTCATTCGGCCGGTGTTTCGGCCGGTTCCGGGGTCTCCGGTGGTGGTGTCGGGGCGCCCGGCAGGCGCACCGTCGCCACCGTGCCGGTGCCCTCCGCTCGGGACAGGGTGACCTCGCCGCCCGCCTGCTGGACCGTGCGGGCCACGATGGACAGGCCGAGGCCGGAGCCGGGGAGGGCGCGGGCGCTGGGGGAGCGCCAGAAGCGGTCGAAGACGTACGGGAGTTCGTCCTCGGGAACGCCGGGGCCGTGGTCGCGGACGGTCAGGACGCCGTTGCTCAGCTGTACGTCGATCGTGCCGCCCTCGGGGCTGAACTTCACCGCGTTGTCGAGGATGTTGACCACCGCGCGCTCCAGCGCGGAGGGCTCCGCCCGGACGTACCAGGGCTCCAGGTCCGACGTGATCGTCAGCTCCGGGCCGCGCAGACGGGCGCGGCGCAGCGCCGCCTCGACCGCGTCCTGGAACGACACCACCTGGACCCGCTCGCCGTGCTGCCCCTCCGAGCGGGACAGCTCCTGCAAGTCGCCGATCAGCGCGGCCAGTTCGGTCATCTGTGCCTTCACCGAGGCGAGCAGCGCCTTGCGGTCCTCCGGCGCGAGCGGGCGGCCCGTCTCCTCGCTGCGGGTGAGGAGTTCGATGTTGGTGCGCAACGACGTCAGCGGCGTACGGAGTTCATGGCCGGCGTCGGCGATCAGCTGCTGCTGGAGGTCCCGAGAGCTGGCCAGCGAGGCGGTCATGGAGTTGAACGACCGGGAGAGCCGGGCGACCTCGTCCTCGCTGTCGTCCTCCACCGGGATCCGGACGGCCAGGTCCTCGGTCCGCGCCACGTGCTCCACGGCCTCGGTGAGCTTGTCGACGGGACGCAGTCCCGCCCGGGCGACGGCGAGACCGGCGGCGCCGGCGCCGACGACTCCTATGCCGGACACGAGGAGAAGGACCAGGGCGAGGTCGTTGAGGGTCTTCTCGGTGTTCTTCAGCGGGGCGGCCACCTGCACACCGATATTGGGTCCGCGGTCACCGTTGGTGGTCGTGGTGGACAGGAGGGGGCGGGTGAGCACGCGGAGCTCGTTGCCCTCCGAGTCGGTTCCGTTGCGGAAGTAGAGCTTGTTCCCGAGGGATTTGACCTGTGCCTCGTCGGCCCGGGTGACCTCGATCTTGCCCGAGGCACCCCCGATGAGGCAGACCTTGCCGTTCTCGGTGACCAGCTGCGAGTACCTGTCCTGGAAGAAACCGTTGGCAGTCGGCGTGTCGGTGCAGGTCTTGAGGGCGTAGTCCAGCTGGTCGAAATGTCCCGCGCCGCCCAGCGACTTCGTCAGGTCGCCGTCGAGCTGGTCGTACAGCTTCCCCTGCACGATGAACCAGGCCGTGACCGAGACCGCCGCCACCGCGAAGGCCACCGCCGCCGCGACCAGCATCGCCAGCCGGGCCCTGATCGGGAGAGCGTGGTAACGCCGTACGAGCTTGTTCACTCCGCGCCGCCCTGCCGCAGGACGTACCCCACGCCCCGCACCGTGTGCACGAGGCGTGGCTCGCCGCCGGCCTCGGTCTTGCGGCGCAGGTACATGACGTAGACGTCGAGGGAGTTGGAGGAGGGCTCGAAGTCGAAGCCCCAGACCGCCTTCAGGATCTGCTCGCGGGTGAGGACCTGGCGCGGGTGCGCCATGAACATCTCCAGGAGGGTGAACTCCGTGCGGGTCAGTTCCACCTGCCGGCCGCCGCGCGTCACCTCACGGGTCGCGAGGTCCATGCGCAGGTCGGCGAAGGTCAGCGCCTCGTCCTCCTGGGCCTCTGCCGACACCGCGACCGCGTACGAGCTGCGGCGCAGGAGGGCGCGGATACGAGCGAAGAGTTCGTCCAGCTCGAAGGGTTTGACCAGGTAGTCGTCGGCGCCGGCGTCGAGGCCGGTCACCCGGTCGCCGACGGTGTCGCGGGCCGTGAGCATGAGGATCGGGGTGGTGTTGCCGGCCCCGCGGATGCGCCGGGCCGCGGTCAGACCGTCCATGCGCGGCATCTGGATGTCCAGGACGACCAGGTCGGGTTTGTAGGCGGTCGCCTTCTCCAGGGCGTCCGCGCCGTCGACGGCCACCTCCGTGTCGTACCCGTCGAAGGCGAGACTGCGCTGCAGCGCCTCGCGTACGGCCGGCTCGTCGTCGACGATCAGGATGCGCTGGGGGTCACGGTCGCCTTCGGCGGGGCTCATGCTCGCGGTTCCTCGGGGTGCGGTGGTCGGGGTGGACGGGGTGTCTCTCGGCTGCGTCCCGGCTGCCTCTCAGCCTGCCACGCCGGGCGGGCCGGGAGGCAGACCTGCCGGGGCGGGCCGGGCAGGCGGCACCGGCCCGGCCGAGCGTCGTCCCGCAGGACGGTCGTCCCGCAGGACGGTCCGGTTGCGGACGGGGCTCGGCCCGGACGGGGCCGAGCCCCGTCCGGGCCAGGTCGGTCCAGGCCACCCAGGGGGGCAGGACCGGTGGGGTCAGGCCCGCACCGCGGTGAGCCGGTTCAGCGGGACCTTGCGGCGGTGGGTGCGGACGGGGGCGGTGCGGAGGCCCATCAGCTCGGGGACCGGTGTGACGGCCACCTCGGGTGCGCGGGGCGCCGACTCGGGCTTGCGGGGTGCCGGGATGGGCACGTGCAGGTCCTGGGACACCGTGAGGGCCAGGGCCAGGTCGGCGGGACCGTGGTCGGCGATCTGGTGCGAGACCTTGCTGATCATGACGTACTCCCTGCTGACTGGTGCGGTGCGGACGGCTAGCTGTGGTTGCCCGCCCGCAGCTTGGCCAGGTCGGACTTGACGGTGTTGACGGGGATCGCGAAACCGAGGCCGATGCTGCCCGCGTCCGAGGACGACGAGGACTGCTGACTCGACGAGTACATCGCGGAGTTGATCCCGATGACGTTGCCGCTCGCGTCGATGAGCGCGCCGCCGGAGTTGCCCGGGTTGAGCGAGGCGTCCGTCTGGATCGCCTTGTAGGTCGTCGTGGACGACCCCGTGTCGCCGTTGAACTGACGGCCGCCGAACTGGAACGGCCACTGTCCGTCGCCGCCCTGCCCCTGGCCCTGGTTCTCGTCGGTGGAGACGGTCACGTCCCGGTCGAGCGCGGAGACGATGCCGCTGGTGACGGTGCCGGTCAGGCCCTCGGGGGAGCCGATCGCGACGACCGTGTCACCGACCTGGACGCCGGAGGAGTTGCCGAGCGAGGCGGGCTTCAGGCCTGACGCGCCGCGCAGCTTGATCAGCGCGAGGTCCTTGGAGCTGTCGGTGCCGACGACATCGGCGGTGTAGCTCTTGCCGTCGCTCGTGCGCACCTTGATCGACTGTGCGCCGGCGACGACGTGGTTGTTGGTGACGATCTCGCCGTCCGACGTGATGACCACGCCGGAGCCGGTGGAGGAGCCGGTGCCGAGCGAAGCGTTTATCTCGACCACGCTCGGGCTGACCGCGGCGGCGATCGCGGCGACGTCACCCCTCTTGCCGGTCGGCACCACGGCGGTGCCGGTACCGGTGGAGGAGACCGTGTCCTTGCCGGCCAGCTCCTGGAAGCCGTACGCCGTGGCGCCGCCCACCGCGGCCGCGACGATCGCGACGGCCGCGAGGAGGGCCGCCGGACCCCGCTTGCGCCTCTTCTTCGCCCCGGGGGCCGGCTCGGGCGCCGGCAGGACGCCCGTCGCCGTCATCGGCTGGTACGGCGGCGGGGGCGGCCACTCGGGGTTCACGGGAGCGGAGTAGCTGCTGGGCTGCTGGGGGTGGGAACCCTGGCTCTCGGTCATGACTAGAAGCTTCCCCTGTCACCATGAGAGCTTCCTGAGTGCTCGCTGAGAAGCCCGGCAGAACCTCGTTTGCCGGATATAAAGACCTGTCGGTGAGGCTCAGGCCCTCAGGTCGCAACCGCAGCTCGTCCGCACCACCAGCCGGGACGGGAACGTCTTGAGCCGCTCCCGCCGCGACCCCGCCACCCGCAGCCCGTCGTCCAGCACCAGGTCGACCGCCGACCGGGCCATCGCCGAGCGGTCCGAGGCGACCGTGGTCAGCGGCGGGTCGGCCAGCGCGGCCTCCTTGATGTCGTCGAACCCGGCCACCGCCAGCTTGCCGGGCACGTCGATGCGCAGCTCGCGTGCGGCCCGCAGCAGGCCGATCGCCTGGTCGTCGGTGGAGCAGAAGATCGCCGGCGGCCGTTCGGGGCCGGAGAGGACGTCCAGGGCGACCTGGTAGGCGTCGTAGCGGTTGTACGGCGCCTCGAACAGCCGGCCCTCGGTGGACAGGCCCGCCTCGGCCATGGCCCGCTTCCAGCCCTCGACGTGGTCGGAGACCGGGTCGCCGACGGCCGGCGTCTGGGCCGTACCGCCCATACAGGCGACGTACTCGTAGCCGTGCTCCAGCAGGTGGCGTACGGCGAGCTGGGCGCCGCCGAGGTCGTCCGTGACCACGGCCACGTCGTCGATGGCCTCGGGGCGCTCGTGCAGCAGCACCACCCTTGCGTCCCAGGCGTCGATCTCGGCGGCGGCGAGGTCGTTGAGCGCGTGGGAGACGAGGATCAGACCGGAGACGCGCATGCCGAGGAAGGCGCGCAGATAGTGGACCTCGCGTTCACCGATGTAGTCGGTGTTGCCGACCAGGACCATCTTGCCGCGCTCGGAGGCGGCCTGCTCGACCGCGTGGGCCATCTCGCCGAAGAAGGGCTGGCGGGCGTCCGGGATGATCAGGCCTATGAGATCCGTGCGCCGGGACGCCATCGCCTGGGCGACCCGGTCGGGGCGGTACCCCAGTTCCTTGATCGCAGCGAGGACACGCTCGCGCGTGGCCGGGGCGACCGGCCGGGGTCCGTTGTTGATGACATAACTGACGACGGCGGTGGAGGTTCCAGCCAGCCGTGCCACGTCATCCCGAGTCACCTTGGCCACGCGCGGAGTCTACGCGGATTGACCCGGTCTGGGCAGGGCGTATCAGTGCTTGGATGTGCGGAAGCAATGCCCCGCCCGGGCGGCCGTCACACCCGCCCGGCGGGAACCCGTCGGTAACTTTCGGGATCTAGGCGTCCGCGTGGACCTCGGAGCCGTCACGGACGGCGGATGCATCCGCATCCTCCGCCTTTGCCCGCTCCGCCCCGGCCTTGGCCTCCTGGCCGGCCCGGTCGGTCTTGTCGCCCTTCTCGGGCGTAACGAATCGATAACCGACGTTGCGGACGGTGCCGATCAGCGACTCGTGCTCCGGGCCGAGCTTGGCGCGCAGCCGCCGCACGTGGACGTCGACCGTCCGGGTGCCGCCGAAGTAGTCGTAGCCCCACACCTCCTGCAGCAGCTGGGCGCGGGTGAAGACCCGGCCCGGGTGCTGGGCGAGGTACTTCAGCAGCTCGAACTCCTTGAAGGTCAGGTCCAGGACCCGGCCCTTGAGCTTGGCGGAGTAGGTGGCCTCGTCCACGGACAGGTCGCCGTTGCGGATCTCCATGGGGGAGTCGTCGTTGACGATCTGCTGGCGTCCCATGGCCAGCCGCAGCCGGGCCTCGACCTCGGCCGGGCCCGCGGTGTCCAGCAGCACGTCGTCGATGCCCCAGTCCGCGGTGACGGCGGCGAGACCGCCCTCGGTGACGACGAGGATCAGGGGACAGCCGGGGCCGGTGGAGCGCAGCAGCTGGCACAGGCTGCGCACCTGGGGCAGGTCACGGCGGCCGTCGACGAGGATGACGTCGGCGCCCGGGGTGTCGACGAGGGCGGGGCCCTCCGCCGGGGCCACCCGCACGTTGTGCAGGAGCAGGCCGAGGGCGGGCAGCACCTCCGTCGACGGCTGGAGGGCGTTGGTCAGGAGCAGCAGAGAACTCATACGTCTGGTTCCTCCTCGGTCCCTGCGAGGCTGTGCGGACGGGCACTGCTCTGCGATCCCGAAGGCCCCGTACACCGCGGCGGTCCCTCCCCGGCGCCTTCACCTGGGGTTTCCCGCTTCGTATACAACGCTTCCGAAAGCACAAAAGGACCCGGGGGCTTCGCTGCCCGAGTCCTCATACCCAGCAGAATAGCCCACATGAGGAACCGTTCGGCAGGTCAAGCGGCGCATTCCACCGTTCGTCCGAATCGCGAGACGCGCAGACAGGTGCCTATGCGGACGTTTCTGCGCACCGCCGACGGAATTCCGATCGATTCCGTATACGATCCGGGCGCCGTCGTATACGAAACCTCCGGACCCGGTCCGGATGCCCGCCGTTCGCCCTCCCGTGAGCTGGTGTTCGTCGTCGCCCATGGGTTCACCGGGGACGTGGACCGGCCGCACGTACGACGGGTGGCGGGCGTGCTGCGCGGTTACGGCGCGGTCGTCACCTTCTCCTTCCGCGGCCACGGGCGCTCCGGCGGCCGGTCCACGGTCGGCGACAAGGAGGTCCTGGACCTCGCCGCGGCCGTCGAGTGGGCCCGCGGCCTCGGGCACGCGCGCGTGGCGACCGTCGGCTTCTCCATGGGCGGCTCGGTGGTCCTGCGGCACGCCGCCCTGAACCCCGGCACGCTCGACGCGGTGGTCTCGGTCAGCGCCCCGGCCCGCTGGTACTACCGGGGCACGGCCCCCATGCGCCGCCTGCACTGGCTGGTCACCCGCCCCGAGGGCCGCCTGGTCGGCCGCTACGGTCTGCGCACCCGCATCCACCACCGCGACTGGGACCCGGTCCCGCTCTCCCCGAAGGAAGCGGTCCCCGGGATCGCCCCCGTCCCCCTGCTCATCGTGCACGGCGACCGCGACGGCTACTTCCCCCTCGACCACCCCCGGATGCTCGCCGAGGCGGCCGGTGACCACGGCGAACTCTGGGTCGAACCGGGCATGGGCCATGCGGAGCACGCGGCGGACGACGCCCTGCTGAACCGGATCGGGGAATGGGCGGCCGCCAAGGCGGGCTAGCCTGACAGCACTCTTATTTCTTTCTTGCCGTCGATTGAGGAAACAGATGCCCAAGGTCACGGTGCGCTATTGGGCCGCCGCCAAGGCCGCCGCCGGTGTCGCCGAGGAGCCGTACGAGACGGACACGCTCGCCGACGCGCTGGCCGCCGTGCGTGCGCGACACCCCGGTGAACTCGCGCGCGTGCTGCGTCGATGTTCCTTCATCGTCGACGGCGACCCCGTCGGGACCCGCGCGCATGAGACGGTACGGCTGGCCGAGGGCGGCACGGTCGAGGTGCTCCCGCCGTTCGCAGGAGGGTGACATGAGCGACCAGCCGTATCAGGGCCAGGGCCCCTATGAGGGCTACGAGGGCTATGAGGGTTACGACCCCTATCAGCAGCAGTGGCCCCAGCAGGACCCGTACGCCGGATACGGGCAGCAGCCCGGCCACGACCCCCAGCTCACCCAGCAGTGGCAGGGGCAGACCTGGGACTCGCAGACGCACGCGTCGCTGCAGATGCCCGCACAGGCGGCGCAGGCCCCATATCCGCCGCAGCAGACGTACGAGGCGCAGTACCAGCAGCAGTACGCGGCGGCTCCGCAACCGGAGCCGCACACCGCACCCGCGCCTGCGCCCGCCCACGCACATGCGCACGGGCCGGAAGCCGTGCCCGAGTCCGCGCCGGAGTCCGCGCCGGACTACGGCCCCGCCACCGTTGCCGGGAACGCCCGGATCACCGATGCCCAGCGGGCGCGCCTGGAGGGCCGCTCGCCGATCATCGAGCCCGGTATGCAGCCGGCGCTGCTGACCGCGCTGCTCGGCCTGCTGCTGGCCGCGACGGCGCCGGTCGCCTCGTACGCGCTCCTCGTGCCGCTCGTGGTGCTCCAGGGTGTGACGGCGGCGGGCTGGTTCCGGCTGAACGGCATGTGGCCGGCCCGGCAGGGCATCGCGCTGGCGTTCCTGGGCGGGCTGACGGCCGACGTGGCGGTCCTGGCCGCCGGCCGCGACCACGCCCCCGCGGCCATCCTCGGCCCGCTCGGTGTCTGGGTCCTGCTGGCCCTGGTCCTGCAGCTGCGCTCGCACGCCTCGCCGGACGAGCGGATGTACGGCCTGATGGCGACGGTCGTCTCGTCGGCCCTCTCGGTGCTGGCCACCGGGTACCTGGGCGCCGACGCGCACGCGGTGTCCGTGGGCGCCGTGGCGGTGGCGGTGACGGTACTGGCCCGGGCCCTGCCGCTGCCCACACCGGCCTCGGCCGTGGTGTCGCTGCTTGCGGCGGCGGGTGCGGGGATCGCCGTGGGCGGGATGACCGGGCTGGGCGCCAAGGGCGCGCTGCTCGGCGCGGCCGCGGGTGCGTGCGCGCTGATCGGTCACCGCGCGGCCAGTTACGACTACCCCTCCCGGTTCGTGCACTTCACAGCCGGCGTGGCGTTGCCGCTGTCGGCGGCCGCGCCGGTGGTGTGGGTGCTGGGGCGGGCGCTCGGTTAGAGCTGTCCTGCGTCGTTCGCGTCCCGTCCGTTGCCGGACGGTGGACGAGCCGGAGCCCCGGCCCGATTCCGGCGGGCCGGGGCTCCATTCCTGCAAGGGGTTGTGGGTTACCGGCCGCCGCCGTCGCCGCCGAAGCCGCCGTCGCCGCCGAAGCCGCCGTCGCCGCCCCAGCCGCCGTCGCCGCCCCAGCCGCCGTCGCCGCCCCAGCCGCCGTCGCCGCCCCAGCCCCAGCCGTTGGGGCACACCACGCGGAAGCTGCCGACCACGCCGTCCTTGACGTGGATGCCTTCCGTGTGGTGGACGCGCACGCCGTCGCTCTGGCTGAAGGGGCCGACAGTGGCGACGGGGGCGCCGTTGTCGCAGACCGCCCCGCGGAAGAGCTCGACCACCTTGCGGCTGTCGTTGCGGACGTTCAGGGTCTTCGCGCCCAGGCCGCTGACCACGGTGATGCAGTCGCCGGCGTGTGCGGAGTAGGACCGCTCGTTGATCTGGATCCGGCCCCAGTCCCAGCCGCCGCGAGGACCGCCGCCGCGAGGACCGCCGCCGCGGCCCTCGTTGCCCTTGCCGTTGTTGTTGTTGCCGGTGTTGTTGCCGCCTCCGGGGCCACCGAGAGGTGCGGCGGCCGCCGGGGCCGCCGCGGGGGCGGCAACGGCCGGCGCGGCCGCCGGCGCCGCCTCCGGCGCGGAGGCGGCCGAGGCGTAGGTAACGCCGGTCGCCACCAGAGCCGCGGCGGCTGCGCCGGCGGCGGTGACGACGGTGGAACGGTTGATCTTCATGGTGCTTCTCCAGTCTCTGAGACACCGACGCGTTGGCCGGTCGTTTGGAACGTATTCGCCGACCTCCACGGCTGTCATATCGGGAATGGCCGGAGACTGGGTTTTTGTGCACCAATTGGGGGAATTTCAGCAGATACCCCCCGCTCTTCATTCATCGAAGGGATGTCAAATCACCATGAACCAGGGGAAGTTGACGCACCGCTAGACCTTTTGGATGATCTTATGACAAGTAGCTACTCCAGCAGCAAGCGTGTCGCTGCTGGCGCAATGCCGCGAATCGCGCTAGCGACGGCCCGCCGCGCATGCCGAAGGGCCGCACCCCACTGGCGTCCAACCCAGGGGTGCGGCCCTTCGACCGTCACTGTGCCGCTGCTTCGCGCAGCCCCGTTCAGACCGCGATGGCGACCTCGGCCAGCGCGCCCTTCTCCGCCACGACGACCGTACGGTCGGCCGTCGCGCCCGGGACGAGCGCCCGGAGCGTCCACGTGCCCTCGGCCGCGTAGAAGCGGAACTGACCGGTCGCCGAGGTGGGAACCTCGGCGGTGAACTCGCCGGTCGAGTCCAGCAGACGGACGTAGCCCGTCACCGGCTCGCCGTCGCGGGTCACCTGACCCTGGATCGTGGTCTCACCGGGCTTGATCGTCGAGGCGTCCGGGCCGCCGGCCTTCGCTCCGCACATGCTGTTTCTCCAGAGGGGTCTGACCGGGAGGTCGGTCGGGATGGGTGAGGGTGGGCTTACTTGTTCGCGCCGAGCTCGATCGGCACGCCGACGAGGGAGCCGTACTCGGTCCAGGAACCGTCGTAGTTCTTGACGTTCTCGACGCCGAGCAGCTCGTGCAGCACGAACCAGGTCAGGGCCGAGCGCTCACCGATGCGGCAGTAGGCGATCGTGTCCTTGGCGAGGTCCACGTTCTCCTCGGCGTACAGCTCCTTGAGCTCGTCGTCCGACTTGAACGTGCCGTCGTCGTTGGCGTTCTTCGACCACGGGATGTTGCGCGCGGTCGGGACGTGACCCGGACGCTGCGACTGCTCCTGCGGCAGGTGCGCCGGGGCGAGCAGCTTGCCGGAGAACTCGTCGGGCGAGCGCACGTCGACCAGGTTCTGCGAGCCGATCGCGGCGACGACGTCGTCACGGAAGGCGCGGATCGAGGTGTCCTGCGGCTTGGCCCGGTACTCCGTCTTGGCGCGCTCCGGGACCTCGTCGCCGGCGACCAGCTCGCGGGCGTCCAGCTCCCACTTCTTGCGGCCGCCGTCGAGGAGCTTGACGTTCTCGTGGCCGTAGAGCTTGAAGTACCAGTACGCGTACGAGGCGAACCAGTTGTTGTTGCCGCCGTAGAGGACCACCAGGGTGTCGTTGCCGATGCCCTTCTCCGACAGGAGCCTCTCGAAGCCCTCCTGGTCGATGAAGTCGCGACGGACCGGGTCCTGCAGGTCCTTGGTCCAGTCGATGCGGATCGCGTTCTTGATGTGGTTCTTCTCGTAGGCGGACGTGTCCTCGTCCACCTCGACGATGGCGATGGCCGGGTCGTCCAGGTGCTCCTGCAGCCAGTCGGCGTCGACCAGGACGTCGGTGCGGCTCATGCTCTTTCTCCTCCGGGGCAGTTGCGGCGGGGCGTACGAGTACAGGGGTGCGCGCTCGTGAGGTCCGGGCGGCGCACGGGTGCCCTTCCAGCAGGGCGGCGGTGAGATGCGGAAGTCGGGGACTTTCGCTCAGAAGGGGCGACAGAGCATGGCGGCAACGCGGCACAGGTCGACTGCCCGCCGCTTCGTGAGATCCGCCTGTCGCTTCATGGCCCCGATCGTAGGGACGTCCGGGTGGGCGTGTCACCGGTGTGTCACATGACGAGACACGATCGTCCGTATGGCGGGATGAGAAAAGCGCCCGGTGGTCGCCGCACGACCTCCCGGGCGCTCGCGCGGGTCTCCGCAGCTGCTTTACGGACGACCCGTCTCGCCAGTCGGACGCTCCCCGTCCGTCCGGCCGTGGTCCTACCCCGCCAGCTTGACGTCCGAACCCTTCACGCTGATCTCCACACCGTCCTGCGCGGCCTGCACCTTGTCCAGCTCGACGCCGCCGGGCAGCCGGTTGATGGCCTGCTGGAAGTCGGTGATCTCGCGGATGCGGTTCTCGGCGATCGCGGCGGCGGCGAGCTTGGGCAGGGAGTCGGCGTGGACCTGCACCTTGTCGTGCTCGACGGTCACGGTGCTGAGCACGGACACGGTCTGGTTGACCGGCAGGGGGCCGAGCCTGCCGGTCAGCTTGGCCGTCACCTTGATCTTCCCCTTGCCTCCGTCGGCGAGGCTGACGACCTGGGCCCTGAGGCCGGGGACGACCTCGGTCGGCTCGGGCTTGGCGGCCTTCAGCAGTTCGGCGTAGGAGATCGTCGCGGTGCCGGTGGCGGTGTCCGCGGTGGCGGAGCTGTAGTCGCCGGAGAAGGAGACGCCCTTCATGTCGGCCTGCAGGTCGTCGATCCGGATGGTCTTCCCGGCGGTGCCGGTCGCGGCCTCGTAGTCCTTGATCCCGACCTCGACGTCGTCGAGCGAGCCGCCGGCGACCTGGGTGAGGAACGGGAACCCCTTGATGTTCACATCCGGCGTCGAGGCCAGGTTCTCCGTCGACTTCAGCTTGTCGGCGGCCTCGCCCTCGGCGAAGTGCACGGCCACCCGGTCCGCGATCACGAACAGCCCACCCAGGATCACGACGAGGATCAGGATTATTCGCAGGGCGCGCATGTGGTCTTTCCCCCGGGACGAGAGCGGTCTTCGGCTACGTCACGGTAACCCCGCGGGCGGCGCCGGCGCGGTGATTGTCGATCACTTGTGACAGGTATGACGCGGCCTACCCTGGACCTATGTACGCACGGCGGCGGCACGTGTACTTCGCCATGATGGGGACGTGCATCGGTCTCTTCGTCCTGGCCTGGGGCGTCGTGCGCCTCTGGTCGGTGCCGGCGGCCGTCGGCATGTGCGTCGTGGCGATGGTCATTCCGCCGGTGGCCGCGATGATCGCGAACCGGCGGGGCCCCGAGGACCGCTGGTGGGACGACCCCTCCGGCGATCCCCAGTCGGACGAGTGGTGGGACGAGCTGGACGGCAAGAAGCGTCCCAGGCAGTGAGCGGTCAGTACACGAGGGCCTGGGTCTCGTCCGCCAGCGACTCCTGCACGAACACCTGGGCGCCCGCGATGCGTACGCCCTCGATGACGTCCTTCTCGGTGATCTCGCGCCGGGCGGCACACTGCGTGCACAGGGTGATGCGCCCGCCGGCCAGGATCGACTCGATCAGATCCGGCAGCGGGGCCGCGTGCGGCAGCTCGAACTCCGCCGCCCGCCCCGGCAGCGCGAACCAGGACGACTCCCCGGTCAGCCACAGCGAGACCTCGACGCCGCTGGCCACCGCCACCGCCGCCACGGTGAACGCCTGCGAGCACCGCTCGGGTGCGTCGGCCCCGGCCGTCACCTTGATCACGAGCTTCTTGGTCATACCGGAAGCGTAGCCGTGGATGTCCCGGTCTCCGTTGGCCCACCTCGTCAAGAGAGCCGGCGCCCGGCCGCGTAAGCTGGGCCCCGGCTCTGTCGTACGCCCACCCTCGCTCAAGGAGCACCCGTGGAGATCTTCTTCGAAACCCTGCTGGTCCTGGTCTGCGTCGGCGTGCTCGCCTTCGCCGGTCTGACCGTGAAGAAGCTGTACCAGGGCCAGCGCTGAACCACCTCTAGGAAGCTTCCCTCATGATCGAGATCCCGTCGGACCTGCACAAGGACCTGGTCCCGCTCGCCTTTCTGCTGGGCAACTGGGCCGGTGCGGGCGTGCACGACTTCCCCGGCTCGCAGAAGTGCAACTTCGGGCAGGAGGTCAGCTTCACCCACGACGGCCGGGACTTCCTGGAGTACCACTCGCACACCTGGGTGCTGGACCAGGACGGCAACAAGGTCCGCCCGCTGGAGTCGGAGTCGGGCTTCTGGCGGATCGACGCCGACCGCAGGGTCGAGGTGACGATGACCCGCGACGACGGTGTCATCGAGATCTGGTACGGCGAGATGGCCGACAAGAAGCCGCAGATCGACCTGGTCACGGACGCCGTCGCCCGTACGGCCGGTTCGCAGCCGTACAGCGGTGGCAAGCGGCTGTACGGCTATGTGAAGAGCGACCTGATGTGGGTCGGCGAGAAGCAGACCCCCGAGGTCGAGCTGCGCCCCTACATGTCGGCCCACCTGAAGAAGGTCGTCACCCCGGAGGACGTCGAGCGCTGGGCCAAGGCCCTGCCCGACGACATGCCCGACGACGGCATCGCCTTCTTCAAGTGAGCATGTGATCAGGAGAGGCGCAGATCGATCCACGGAATGGTGTCGCCCGGCAGCAGGTACCGCTCGATCTCGACGAACCCGTGCTTCCGTGCGAACCGCAAACCGTCCTCGTTGGAGGACAGGACCACCGTTTCGATCGTCTCGGCGCCCGACTCCCGTGCCCGGTTGAGCCCGCGCGCATAGAGTTCCCCGCCGAATCCCTGCCCCCGGTGCGGAGCGAGCACGCGGGCGATCACCGTGGCCGTCTGGGTGTCGTCCGACGGAGGGCGCACCGTGCTGCAGCCCACGAGATCGTCACCGAGGTAGGCGACCTCCAGGTGGTGGCGCCGTGCGCGTTCCCGCACCTCCTCCAAGGACAGCAGGTGCGCAGGGATGATCACGTTGTGGACGTACTGCCAGTGCCTGAGCGTGACGTCGTCGTCCGGCTGCTGGATGCGAAGATCGGACATCGCAGCAGAAGACCCGAGTACGCCTCGGGCGTCAACTCCGTTCTGCCGCGCCACGGAAGACCCATGGCCGCCGATGGCATGATCACCGTGTGACCGGTGATTCAGCGCAGTCCTGCCGTACGAGGTACGTCCTCTTCGACGTCGATGGCACGTTGATCGACGCGGTGGAGAACCAGCGCCGGGTGTGGCGGGCCTGGGCGGAGCGCTACGGGCTGGACCCGGACGAGGTCTACCGGGTGGCCCTGCGGACCCGGCCCACGGAAACCTTCGCGCAGGTCGCCGCGGGCCACGATCCGCACGAGTGCCTGGCCGCGCTGCACGAGCTGGAGGACGAGGACGTGCGGTCCGGCGCCTACGCGGCCTTCGACGGTGCCGCAGAGGTGCTGCGCGGCCTGCCTTCGCACTGCTGGGCCCTGGTGACCTCGAACTACGAACACCGGGTGCGCGGCCGGTTCCTGCGGACGGGCCTGCCGGTGCCGGGGCTGATCGTGGACGCAGCCGCCGTCGAGGAGGGCAAGCCCTCTCCCGTTCCGTATCTGCGGGCCGCCGCGCGACTGGGTGCCGAGCCGGGGGACTGCCTGGTCGTCGAGGACGCCCCGTCCGGGGTGCGGTCCGGGCTGCGTGCCGGTATGACGGTGTGGGGCGTGAACGCCGCTGCCGCGGTGGAGGGCGTGCACCGCCACTTCGCGAGCCTGCGCGAAGCGGTCCCGCACATCCTGGCCTTCGCCTCCGG
>NZ_JAJHNP010000035.1 GCF_020819595.1 Streptomyces barringtoniae | reverse complement strand
AACCCGGTGCTCCTCCTTGGGCGGAGAGCCGCCCTCCCGCCCCGCCATTCCGGGCGGATGCGGTGGCAGGTGTACCTGTAGAAATGGCGCTGCAGACAGTCGGAAGGAGCCGCCCGGCGGCATCACCGTCGAGCCGGCCGACCACAGGTTCGACAAGACCGACCACCGCGAGCGGCATGCTGATACGAGTGGCTCTGGCGCAGCCATGATCGCTAGCCTCGCCGGATATGAAGCAGCGGCAGCAGAAGAAGCGCTCCCACCGCCTTTTCGGGGCAATCCTGTCAGGTGACGCCAGGAGCGCGGAGGCCCTGCTGCGCGGTGGAGCAAGTCCGGAGCGAAAAGAGCGCCGACGGCACCACTCTGTACCGGGCATCGGTGCAGGGAGAGGCCGAAGTGGCCCGCTTGCTCATGGAGGCCGGGGCTTCCCCTGACGCTGAAAGCAGTGGCCCCGGCTCGGAGGGCACACCGCTGTGCGCGGCTGCTTGCTGGAGGCACACCGCGACGGTCCGGGAACTGTTGGCGCATGGCGCCGATCCCAACCTCCGCGAAGACCACGGCGCAGGCTGGTCCCCGCAGGACTGGGCGGACAATGGCCCCCACCCCGGCACTGCCGAAATCCTCAGGTCAGCAGGAGCGCACCCCACAACGAAAGCCCACCGGATCTCCCCACGGCGGGCGGCGACGTAGGCACGGACCATCCGGTACGAGACGTCGACGGCTTCATGCTCATCCATCAGCCGGTCGTAGATCCGCTTGACCGTGTGCCGCCGCTCCCGCGGCGCGGTCAGGTCCGTCTTCCAGATGGCGTACCCCTCATCGGCGTCTGCCGTGGTCCGTCACGAGGTGACCGAGGCGCGTTCCCGGGCAGCGCGGACGGCGGCGGTGAGGCTGGTGAGGTCGTAGGCGCCGTGGTGTCTGCGGCCGTTGATGAAGAAGGTGGGGGTGCCGGCGACGGTGCTGAGGTCGGCGGATTCGACGTTCTGGGCGATGCGGGCTGCACCGGTGTGGGCGCGCATGTCTCGTTCGAAGCGCTCGGTGTCCAGGCCGATGGCGGCCGCGTGGGTGTGCAGGTCTTCGATGCGGAGGGCTTCTTGATGACTGAGCAGCAGGTCGTGCATGTCCCAGAAGCGGCCCTGGCGTGCGGCTGCTTCGGCAGCTTCGGCGGCGAGTTGGGCGTGGATATGCACGTCGGTCAGGGGCAGGTGGCGCCACACGTAGCGCAGGTCTCCGAAGTCGGCGAGGAGTTCACGGACGACGGGCTCGGCCTGCCCGCAGTACGGGCATTCGTAGTCGCCGTACTCCACAACGGTCACAGAGGCGTGGTGTGGGCCTCGAATGTGATCGCGGTCGGGATCGACAGGCACGGCCAGGTCGGTGATCGTCTCCGCCTTTCCGAACAGGGCCCGGAGCCGCAACGGAGGTGGTAGAAGGCCGATCGCCGCCGTGACGAGCCGGGCTGTCAGGAAGCAGCAGATCAGCGTGGCGAGGATGCCGAGCTTGGCCTCGTCGAGGCGTGCACCGTGGAAGGCGAGGGTCGCGATGAGCAGGGAAACGGTGAACCCTACCCCGCACAGAGCGCCGCCGGCGGTTGCCGCTCCCCAGCCGACCGGGAGGCGCAGCCGCCCGCCGGAGGCGAGCGTGGTGAGCACATAGGCCCCGACGATGCCCAGTGGCTTGCCGAGGACGTAGGCGATGAGAATGCCCAGTGTGACGGGCGAGGTGAAGGCTCGTGCCAATTGGTCGCCGCTGATCTCGATACCGACGTTGGCCAAGGCGAACAGCGGGACGACCAGGTAGCTGGTCCAGGGGTGGTAGAGGCGTTGCAGGCGGTCGTTGGGGGAAATGGCTGAGGCGATACCGGCGCGGACGGACCGCTCCAGCTCTGGGGTCGGCTGCTCACGGAACAGCCGGAACAGGCCGCTCGCGTGTTCCAGGTCGGCGCGCGAGGCAGGGTAGGCATAGGTGAGCAGCCCCAGGGCGAGACCGATCACGACCGGGTCCACACCCGACTCGAGCAGGGCGACCCAGGCGACGGCGCCCAGCAGCGCGTACACGCTGCCGTGGCGTACGCCGAGTCGCAGGCTGAGCAGGACGAGTGCGAGGGTGGCGATGGCGACGACGAGTGCGGGCACGGTGATGCGGTCGCTGTAGGCGAAGGCGATGACGCCGAGGGAAAGGAAGTCATCGACCACGGTCAGGAGGAGGATGAACACCCGCAGCCCCGGCGGCATGCCGCGACCCGCGACGGCCAGCACGCCCAGGGCGAACGCGGTGTCGGTGGACATCGCCGCACCCCAGCCCTGCTCGCTGCCGTGTCCGGCGTTGATGGCGAGGTAGAGGGCGATGGGCACGATCATGCCGCTGAGCCCCGCGACGAGCGGCAGCGCGAGCCGCTTGCGCTCGCGCAGTTCTCCCATGTCGAACTCGCGGCGGGCCTCGAGGCCGACGACGAAGAAGAAGAGCGTCATCAGGCCGCTGTTGACCCACTCGCGCAGGCCGAGCGAGATCCCGTACGTGCCGAGGCGGACAGACAGCCGGGTGTCCCAGAACGATGTGTATGCCGAGGGTGCCGCGTTGGCCCAGACGAGTGCGGCGAGCGCGGCGGCGACCAGGACGGCGGCGCCGCCGGTCTCGGTGCGCAAGAAGGTACGCAGCGGGGAACGCGAGCCGCTGCTGCACAGCGTCTGGCCGGTGTAGGCCTCTGGCTCAGGGGACATGGGTCAGATTCTCGTTCGAGGCCTGACTGACCGGCGTGCGGACGGAAAGCCGGTGCGTCGGCAATGGGTCGTTTCGCAGGCTGTGGGCTCGTGGGTCATGGCAGCGGCGCCGGACAGGTTCACGGGGGCCTCGGCGGCTGGGTCCAGGCGCTGGAGCACGCGGCCCCGCATGCGCCGTACGTCACGCTCCCCGAGCTTTGAGAACGCCGGCGTCGGGAGACGTCGCGAAGGTCTGCAGGTAGTCGATGGCTGACTGCAACGCGTCTTTCAGGGGAGCGATGTCCCGCGCGACCTGGGCGAGGAGCATGCCGCCCTGGAAGGCAGCAAGGAGCAGATTGGCCAGCTGCGTGGGATCCGCCTCAGCGCTGATGCGGCCGAGCTGCTGCATGCGCTCAATTCCCTCGCGGAAGATCCCCCTCCACTGGTCGAACACACTGGCGAGCTCGTCGTGCACGTCGAGGTCCGTCTTGATGATCTCGCTCGCCAGGGAGCCGAGGGTGCAGCCCTCCTGGTAGGCGCGCTCGTAGCCGACGTAGAAATCCGCCCACGCCCGGAGCGCGTCGAGGTTGTCGAAGCCGGCGAATCGCTCGTCGCGGTGGAAGGTGAGGACGCGCTCGGCCTGCCAGGCGATCACGGCAAGGACGAGGCTCTCCTTGGTCGGGAAGTAGTGGTTGAGCTGCGATCCGCTGACGCCGGCGGCGCGGCGGAGCTGCTCGTTGTTCGTCGCGTGGACTCCGTTTGTGTAGATGAGTTCCGCAGCGTGCTCCAGGATGCGGGCCCGTGTGGCCTGCCCCTTTGACGTCAGCTTGTGAGGCACCGGAGCTGCCGTAGTGGTGGTCATGTCCTAACGATACCCCGAATTGGGCTTGACAGCCCAGAAACGGGGGTGTTCACTCTGAGAAGTGGGCCGGACAGCCCAAAAAATGCCGGGGTTCGCAGTTCCAACGGGACTGGACCTCTGAGGCAGCAAGACCGACTGGGCTCGGCGCTGACCGTTCAACTCACCGGAGGCTGATTCGCCATGTCACGACTGAACGTTCCCTCGCCCGACGACGTCCCCGACGGGGCGAAGGTCATCCTCGACAAGGTCGGCGCGCAGTTCGGCTTCGTCCCGAACATGTTCGCGACTCTGGCGTCGAACCCGGCCGTCCTCGACGTCGTCATGACGCTGCAGGGCGGCTTGAGCCAGGTTCTGGACGCGAAGACGCGACACACCATCGCGCTCGCCGTCTCGCAGGCCAACGGCTGCGATTACTGCCTGGCGGTGCACACGTACGTGTCGTCCGAGCTCGGCGGCATGTCGAGCGATGACATCGCCTTGGCTCGGGCCGGGAGCTCGGTCGATCCCCAGCGCGCCGCGGTCGCTCGTTTCGCTCAGCAGGTGGTGGAGAGCCGCGGCCAGGTGAGCGACGCCGACCTCGCGGCTGTGCGAGGCGCCGGGTACACCGACCCGCAGATCCTGGCGATTGTCACGGTGGCGGTGCAGGTCCTGCTGACCAACTTCATCAACAACGTCAACCAGACCGACATCGACATCCCCGCCGTCAGCTCGGCCGGCACGCCCGGCTGATCGCCGGGACCCCGTCAAGGCCGCGCACACGGCCGGCACACCCCTCACCGCAGCACAACGATCATTCGGGAAGGTTCGCTATGCCGGGCTCCGCACTCTATGAGCAGTTCATGGCGCTGCACACCCGCGACGGCGGCCTCGTCATGCCGAACGCATGGGACGGCCTCTCGGCGCTGATGCTGGCCGATGCCGGCTTCGAGGCGATCGCGACGTCATCGACGGCACTCGCCGCCACACTCGGCCGGGCCGACGGGCGTCACGAAGTCACCCGCGACGAGCACCTCGCGCATGCGCGGCTGCTCGGCCGACTCACCGGGCTGCCCGTCAACGGAGACTTCGAGGACGGCTACGGCGACACGCCGGAAGACGTCGCGGCGACCGTGGAAGCCGCCGTCGCCGCCGGCTTGGCCGGCATCGGGATCGAAGACACCTCGGGCGATCCCGATCAACCCATCCGCGGCGTCGACGAAGCAGTCAACCGCATACGCGCCGCCGTCGAGGCGGCCAAGGGGCGCATCGTCGTCACCGGCCGCAGCGACAACTTCCTCCAGGGGCGGCCCGATCTCGACGACACCATCCGGCGTCTGACGGCCTTCGCCGAGGCCGGCGCGGATGTGCTCTACGCCCCTTACCCACCCGACCTCGACGCACTCGCTGCGATCGTCACCGCCGTCGCGCCGGCACCGGTCAACGTCCTCATCTCGCCGGCGGACAAGGTGCTCACCGTCGCTGAACTGCAAAAGGCCGGGGTCAAGCGCATCAGCCTGGGTCCAGCGCTCTACACCCACGCCATGGAGGCACTCCAGCAGGCCACCAAGGCTCTCGTCGCCGGTGACCTCACCACCGCGACGACAGGAATCAGCTTCGAACGCATCAGCGGCCTGCTTGCCCGCGGCACGAACTAGCCCTAACCCGAACCACCGCTTCTCGCCCGCTCATCGCACGAAGAAGGCAGATCGACATGGACCTCGACCAGCTCCTGAGCAAGCACCTCACCAGGTATTTCGACCCCGGCAAGACCATTCCGGAGGAAACCCTTCAGCAGCTGCTGAGGTTCCTGCGCTCCACGCCGTCATCGGTGAACGTACAGCCCAACCACTTCTACGTCCTCGCCACGCCCGAAGGCAAGGAGCGGCTCGCCACCAACCTGGGCGAACGATTCCGGGACAACGCCGAGAAGATCCTGAACGCGTCGCACACCATCATCCTCACCACCCGGGCCGATCTGCCCGACAGCCACCTCGAGGCGGTGTTCGACAAGGAGAGGGCCGACGGCCGGTTCCCTGACGCGGCCAAGCAGGAGCTGTGGGAATCCATGACCCGGGACTTCCTCAGCCTGCGCACCTACGGCTACAAGGACCTGAACCACTGGATGGAGAAGCAGACCTACCTGGCGATGGGTCTGACCATGATGGCGGCCGCCGAGCTCGGCGTCGAGGCCACGCCGCTGGAGGGGTTCGACCCGACCAGTGTCGACAAGGCCTTCAAGATCCGCGAGAGCGGACGCACCACGACGGTGCTGCTGGCCCTCGGCTACCCGGACCCGGAGCGGGTGTACACCACCCCGATCTCGCGTTTCGACGCCGACCAGCTGTTCACCTTCATGTAAAACCCACCCGGAGACCGAAAAAACACCACATATCCGAGGAAGAAGCATTTCGATGAAAGCCATTGTGGTCACCGACCAGGCCGCGGGTACGGCCGGAATGACGCTGACGGAGCGGCCCGAGCCGCTCGCAGCGATCAACGACGTCATCGTTCGGATCCATGCATCGGGCTTCGTCCCGACAGAGATGGAGTGGCCGTCGACCTGGGCCGATCGCGCCGGCCGTGACAAGACACCGTCGATCCCCGGCCACGAGCTGGCCGGAGTGGTCACCGCCCTCGGCTACGGCACGACGGGGCTCTCGATCGGGCAGCGGGTGTTCGGCCTCGCCGACTGGCACCGCGACGGCACCCTCGCCCAGTACGTGGCGATCGAAGCACGCAACCTCGCACCGCTGCCCGGCGACGTCGACTTCACGACAGGCGCCTCCCTGCCCATCTCAGGCCTGACCGCGTGGCAGGGGCTGTTCCAGCACGGCCGCCTCCAGGCCGGCCAGACCGTCCTCTCCCACGGCGCAGCCGGGGCAGTCGGGACGATGGTCACCCAGCTCGCACGTGAAGCCGGCGCCTACGTCATCGGCACCGGACGCGCCGCAGACCGCGAGACGGCACTCGACTTCGGCGCACACGAGTTCGTCGACCTCGACAACGACACCCTGAAAGACATCGGCAGCGTCGACCTGGTCTTCGACGTCATCGGCGGCAACGTCCAAAAGCAGTCCGCCGCCCTGATCAAGGCCGGAGGAACACTGGTGTCCGTCGTCGGCCCGGTCGAAGCACGGCCCACCGACGGCCTGGCCATCGACTTCGTCGTCGAAGCCGACCGCGCCCAACTCGGTGAGATCGTGCAGCGGGTGCGCGACGGACGGCTGCGGACCAACATCGGTGACGTCGCGAGCCTCGACGACGCCGTCAGCGCCCTCAACCCGACCACACGACGCCGCGGCAAGACAGTCATCCGCGTCCTGCCGTAGACGGCCGTGGCCGAGATCAGGACCATGACCCGCCGGTCGGTCGGTGGCCGTCCACTGCCCGCCACCGACCGGCACAAAGGACCCCGAAACGACATACCGGAGTTGATCACCTTGGACGGACAGGAGCTGCAGAAGATCGCACGGGACCACACCGCAGAACTGCCCGGCACCGACCAGGAGCATCGCTTCGGCCCCGACTGGGAGCTCCACAAGGTAGGCGGCAAGGTCTTCATGCTCATGACCGACATGCCCGGACGCCCCGTCGTGATCCTCAAAGCCGACCCGGACGACGCCACAGCCCTGCAGAAGCAGTACGCAGACATCACCCCCGGCTACCACATGAACAAAAGACACTGGATCACCATGGAAGGCGGAGACACCATCGACGCCAAGCTGGTCAAGGAACTCGTCACCGACTCCTACCGTCTCGTGGCCGGCGCGCTTCCCAAGGCCAAGCAACCCATGGATCCACACACCCACAACCGCCACGCCTGACCCCCGCCACGCCCGCCCTGCGACGCAGCATCGCAGCAGTCATCTGGAGCCTTTCATGGGCGTGTTCGTCACCGGCGCCAGCGGCAGCATCGGCTCGGTTGTCGTTCCCGAGCTCATCGCCGCCGGTCACGAGGTCCTCGGCCTCGTCCGCTCCGATACCGCGGCTACGGCCGTCGCCGCCGGCGGGACGCCGCTCCGCGGCGACCTCACCGCCCTCGACAGCCTCCGCGCCGGAGCCGCGCAGGCCGACGGTGTCATCAACCTCGCCTTCAGCAACGACTGGAACAACCTGGAACAGGGCATCGACGAGGAACAGCGCGCCGTGCAGACCCTCGCGGCCGCACTCGCAGGCAGCGGCAAGCCGTTCGTACACGCCGGCCTCACGCCGATGTCGCCAGGCCACACCTCCACCGAGGACGACCCCGACACCACCGACGGTCCGGTCGGCGGCCGCGGCCGCACGTCCGAGATGGTGCTGACTCTGGCCGACCAGGGCATCCGCTCCTCTGTCGTGCGGCTGCCGCGCTCCGTGCACCAGCGCGGGTCGCAATAGGGCTTCTGCTCCGTCCTCATCGCCGCCGCGCAGAAAACCGGCGTGTCAACATACGTCGGCGACGGCACACAGCGATGGCCAGCAGTCAACCGGCTCGACGCCGCCCGGCTGTTCCGCATCGCACTCAAGGACGCCGCACCGGGCACGGTCCTGCACGCGGTAGCCGACGAGGGCGACACCACGAGGACCCTGGCCGAGGCTATCGGCGGCGTTCTCGCGGTGCCCGTCGAGTCGGTACCGCCTGAGCGCTTCGGCGTCATCGGCCGCCTGTTCGCCCTCGACATGCCGTCGTCCAGTGCACTGACCCGGGAACGGTTCGGCTGGCAGCCCACCCAAGCCTGATCGACGACCTCGCTGCCGGCGACTATCCCGCCCTGGGCTGAAATCCTCGGGATGCCGCCGGAGCCGGACAGAGTGAGTGACTACTGGCCTTCCCCGTACACCGCGCCTTCCGTGCCTCCGTCCGGGTGCTCGGCGAAGGCGTCAACATCGCCGGCAAGCGCGGCGTTGAGGCGGCGTGTCTCGCCGACACCCGCGGCTCCCAGGCCGAAATCGCGCAGAACATTGACCTGCCCCTGCGCCCGAACCGCGAAGGTGCGGCCACGACCGTCAGAACCCTCGTGCCCGTCCTCCTACAGCCCGGCGAGGCCTTTCTCGTCTGGGGTGAGTATGGAGCGCGGGCGCGGGCCGGTCTCGGCTTGCTGCCGCGTACGACTCGCTCTTTGGGATGGTCCCCTGCCTGGGAGCAGGGTTTGCGTCGCGAACGCTACCCGTGACGAAGCGTCACCGGCGCACGGTGGCATGCGCCTGCTTCACGGAAATCTTGCCGGGGCCAGCGAAAGACGTACTCCGACACGCCACCGCTCCTTCCACTCCGCTTCGTCTGCTCCGCACGCCCGGGCATAGGCCAGCGCGACGTCCAAAGACGGCAACTGCTCCCCAGTAGCCGCTCGCGACAGCGTTGCTACCGAATAGCCCGCGCGCTGCGCCATGATCCTGTAAGCCAGACCTCCGGCTTCCTGCCGTAGCTTGCGTAACTCGCAAGCGAACGACTGAACCGGGCCTGCACTCGGATCCAGTTGGCGTTCACGACGACCCATCCCCGCCTCGCCTCCCCCGCCGGTACAACGCGGCCGACATCAACCTACGCGTGGCCGTGAAGCCGCTACAACCATGCTGACCTGCGACTTTCGGTCAATCCACCGAAGTCGAAGCTCCTTGCGGATTTTGTTGCACGCCATGGAACGGGGGTGCGCAACAACGCGCCGGCTCGGAAACCTGGTGTGTGGCCGGCGCCGGACAGCGTATCGACGGGGGAGCGCCGGCTGCTCCGGCCGTTCATCACGTCAGGGCCACCTCGTGCCCCTGACACAGAACAAGAGAGGTACTTGTGAAACTGGTTGATACCAAACCGAGGCTGCTGCTCATAGCAGCGATGGCAGTCCTCGCCTTGGTCTTCAGCATGCAGACCAGCGCCCCGGCCCGAGCGGCTGGGCTCTCCTTCGCCGCTCAAGCCGAGCGGGCGGGACTGAACTCCCAGCAAGCAAAGGCCCTCCAGTCGAAGGTCGACCGCTACCTGAAGACCATGGGCGGCAGCCAGGTCTCGGCCAATGAGATCGACTTCAAGGGCGGGAAGCTGACCGTCGCCCTCCCCGGAGAAGCGCACCCGCGTGACTTCACCTCCGGAGCAGGGAGGCTGGCAGCCACCGACCACTGCGCGCACTACTACGACGCCAACGGCTACTTCTGCGCCTACGAGGGCTCGAACTTCACTGGCGACGAACTGCAGTGGAGCGCCTGCGGCGTGATCAAAAACATCAACTTCCACCACGGGGGGTCATGGCGCAACAACCAGACCAGGGACCAGGTGGCGACCATGTACGACAAGGACTGGAACGTACTGAAATCCTCGCTCGCCCCTGAGAAGGACGCCAACGGCGACTGGTACCACGTGTGGCACATGCAGTTGTGCTGACCTGCCCGCGACAAGGCCGCAGCCGGCGCTGACACCCAACCCGGCCGCCTGCTACCCCTGCCATTCGCTCACCGGGGCCACGCAGTCGTGCGTGGCCCTCAGCGTGCCCGTGCGCTAAAGGGCATTCGCTGGGGCGGGCGCCCCTCGCCGCCACAGCCTGAGCACGTGGGGGGAACCCGCCGTGCCCGGATGTGGGGATCAGACAGCGGCCAGGCTCTTCGCCATGACCCGCTCCCTGCCCACGCCATCGGGCAGAAGATCGCCGGGCTCACCCGTGTCCGTGAAACCGTGCCGCTCATAGAGTGCGGTCGCCTTGTGGTTGTCCGGCATGACGGACAACCGCAGCGTCGTGGCACCGCGCTTTGCCGCCCACCGCTCGACCGCCTGGATCAGGTAGTCACCCACGCCCTTGCCTCGAGCCGTGGGGTTGACCCACATCGAGATCAACTCCACGTTCTCCGCTCCCTCGCCCGGCACTCCGCTGGCCATGCCCACCGGGAGGCCGTCGAGGAGCGCGATGAGATCGTGCGCGCCAGGAATCGACAGACGGGCACGCCAGCGTTCCTCTCGGTCGCCGGAGCCCTGCCACTGGGCCAGCGTCGATCCGAACGCGTAGGGCGCCTCAGCAAGCGCGGCCAGTCGCAACTCCCGCCAAAGGGGCCAGTCGTCTGCTTCCAAGGTGCGTAGTTCAAGCATGATCCAGACCCTGCCCGCCCGAGGGGACGGGCAGCAAGTTGATTACAACCATGCAATCGAGGTCGTTCAGCCCTGCGACCAGCCGAAACCGGCGAGCGGTGGTGCCCCGTGTGCCCGCAGACCACGAGACCTCGGTGAACCTATCCGGTCACGGCACGAGTCACGCCCGTCGTCGCTGGGATACGCCGTCCAGAAGGGCCGTGACCAGGTCAAGCTGCTGGTTGCCGTGGAACAGAGCCACTGTCTCCGAAGCCGTCCTGTCCCCACGCTCCCTGCCGACCCACTGGAGAAAATTGTTGCCTCCTTCGCTCCGTGCGGCGAAGGGTTCTTCGCCAAGGTGGCCGCCAGCTCAACGATGGCTTCTGGCAGCGACTGCTTGACCTCTTCGCTCATCACGACGGCACTCGTCAGGGAAGCCTGCCTGCCCTCTTCCCTCATCGCGATCAGGAGATGGGCGAGCTTCTCGTGCGGCCAGGTGAAGACCACATGCTCCAGGAGCGGGTCCACTGCATTATAACGCGTGTATTCCTTTAGCTTCCTGATCGTTGCGGGGATGTCCGAAGGATCCAGCGTGGTGTTCGCCGCGTCTCGGCCCCGGGCCTGTTCGGCTGCCTCGTACAGGTCGAGCAGGGTTGCGTCGAGCCCCTGGGAAACGATGAGGTAGCCGATCACGTCCATCCCGGGCATCGCCTGGCCGATCGGCGGAACGCTGACCAGCGTGAAGGTGGTGCAGCGCCGTGTCGGTCCGGACGGCGCTGGTCCCCTGCTCCAGCGGGACGAACGAGCACGGCGCTACCGCATCGACGACACGCTCGCGGCCGGCTCACGCGTGCCTTCGCCACGGCCGATGCCCGCCCCGACCTCCTGCGCGACGAACCGTCCGGAGCGGCCACCTGATCTGCTTCCGGTCAGCAGGCCTGTGCTGCCGCTCAGTTGGTGTGGGCGATCGCATCGAGCCGCCGGTCCAGGCGCGCCAGGTCGGGATGGGCAAGAAGTTCCTCGAGAACGCACTGGACCGTTTATGAGAATCGGGGCAGGGGGCCGATTCGACCGTCAGTCCGTTGCTCACTGGGAGAAGATCGTCTGCCTGGCCTTTCCCGGCGGTTGCTGACAGATGAGGGGTGGCCCGGCCACGTGGCCGGGCCACCCCTTCGGGCTTTGCAGCTGTCAGGCGGGCTGCGCGGCGGGCGCTGGGGCGGGGGCCTTGTGGGCCTTGCCGGTCTCGCGGAGGGTCAGCAGGCCGGTGATCGCGATCAGCGCAGAGGTCAGGCCGTGGATGCCGTACGCAGCGGCGATGGAGCCGTGGTGGGCCAAGACGTTGATCATGTCGCCGAACGGGGCGACGGCCTCCATCAGCAGAACCCAGCCCAGGGCGCGGCGGTGGCCCGTCACCAGCAGGATGCCAATGACCAGGCCCATCGAGAATTCGCGGGTGCCCTTCATGATGAGGAAGCCGTCGCCGTTGCCGGCGGGCCAGTTCGGCAGGCCAACGCCTTGTGTGGATGCCTCCGGGGCCAGGATGAAGGACAGCCCGAGGTAGAGAGCGAACAGGGCGCAGGCGGTGGCCAGGACGGTATTGACGTTCTTCAGCGACATGGTGCTTCTCCTTCGATGTTCAGCCTGGGATGGGGCAGGGTTCAGCGGCGGGGTAGCTGGGGCGGCCGATGACATGCAAGATGGCGGGCACTGGCGTGGCTGACTGGGCATCGCCGCATCGCCCGCGACTACGAATGCGATGCCGCCACCACCAGCGCAGCCGTGATCCGCTGGGCCGCCGTCGGACTCACGATCCGGCGCCGCCCGGGGTGAGGAGCTCCATGAGATGTCCGTCAGGGTCGTGGAAGTAGGTGCCCCTGCGGCCCTCGGTGCGCTTACTGCGATAGATCTGTCCGATCTCTCGGCATGCGGGATCGCCGTAATGGGTGATTCCACTGTGCTGGATGCGGGCGAGTGCGGCGTCGAATTCCTGCTCGCTGACCATGAACGCGTAGTGGTGCGGCTCGAAGTCGTCCATCTGGTCGTAGTCCAGGCTGACTTGGTTGGCCAGCGTGACCGGCGTGAAGTGCGCCACCGGCGGATCGACACTCAGGCCGAGGATGTCGGCCAGGAACTGCGCCGAGGCTTGCGGGTCACGGGTGGGGACGATGGTGTGATTCAGTTCCACGGCCATTGGGACTTCTTGTCAGGGACGGGCTGTGCGTGGTGGGTTGGTCGGCGGTCTCGGCGACCCCGTGGCATGGTGGGGATGCGTGACTGCCTAGGGGGGTGCTGGGTTCCTCCGGCTGCCTCCCCTGGCCACAGCTGCCGCGTCATACGTCGATCTGCTCGAAGATGTGCGGGTACGACACGATGTCGTCAGGGAAATCGGCCGCCATGCGCTGAAACTCCGGGCTGCCGAACGCCGTGGCGAGTGCCTCAGTCGACTCCCAGACAGCGACGTTCATCAGCAGCCGGCTGTCCGCCGTCCCCTTGTGCATCTGCAGGGAGACGAATCCCGGCTGAGCCTTCATGAACTCGGCCTGCCGCCGGAAGAGGGGCAGGAACGACGCGTACCTCTCCTTCGGGACGACGAAGGTGTTGGCCAGGACGATGGGCCCGGTCTTCTCCTGGAACTGCGCGAACATCGGCGTGTGCGGGTCGAGACTCTGGAGCTTGGCCATTTCGGGTACGTCCTCTCGCTATCGGTTGTCCGCTCAGAGGTATCGCGATCTTGACAACACATGTTGGCAACACGCGTTGGCAACATGTGTTGGCAAACGTAAGGGCACGACCCTGGACTGTCAACAGGCGTTGGCCTACATTCGTAGGCATGACCGGCACCACGGAGAACCAGCAGGCCGTACGGCGTTCCGACGCAACCCGCGCCGCGATCCTCACCGCGGCTCGCGAGCGGTTCGCGGCGGACGGCTACGAGAAGGCGACCATCCGGGCCATCGCGCGCGACGCGAAGATCGACCCATCGATGGTGATGCGCTACTACGACAGCAAGGCGGGCCTGTTCGCAGCTGCCGTCGCGATCGACCCCGGACTGCCCGACCTGCCCGTCGAACCGCGCGAGGCGATCGGCCGTACGCTGGTGAGCCACTTCCTCACCCTGTGGGAGGAGAACGGGGAGCTCACCGCACTGATGCGGGTCGGGGCCACCGATCCGGCCGCCGCCGATCGCATGCAGAGCGTGCTGCGCGAGCAGTTGATCCCGCTGGCCCGCCAGGTGGGTCCCGATCCGGAGCAGGCACCGGCGCGGGCGGCACTGTGCGCCTCGACAGTGCTGGGGCTCGCGCTGACGCGCTACGTGCTGCGGTTCCCGGCGAGCGTGGCGCTCGACCGCGACGAGATCGTGGACTGGCTCGGACCCACGGTCCAGCGGTATCTCACCGCGCCCACGCCTTGAAGAACGCGTCGAGGGCACCCACCGTGATAAGGATCTCGGGAAACGGCCAAGGTCACCGCCCCACTTGGTCCGGAGCTCAACGGAGTAGGGCAGCTTCAGCCGGCATCGCGCGTGGTGTCGGCTGTATACCCGGTGTGGCTGGCCTGGGTCGGCTACCGGGCCGGGCATCGCCTGCCCGAGGGTGACACGGCGAGGTGGGCGCCGGTGGTACTGCTGCCCCCAGCCGCTGTGGTGTTCTGCGTGACGGCTGGCTGGACCTGGTGGGCGAGCATGGTGGAGCGCTTCGGCTCGCCGCTGCGGGAGCCGTGGGTGCTGGCGGCCCTGACGTTCACCGCCGTGGCGTCCGTGTTCTGCGGCGTGGCCGGGGCGGACGAACCGTCGGCGTCGGTCGGCCTGCTGTCGGGCCTCGTGGGCTTCGCCGGGGGGGTGCCGATCGCTTCCAGCGAGTGTCTGGTTCTGCGGCCGGCCGAAACGCCGGAAGATCGCCCCCGCCGGGCCGTGCTCCTTCAGCGACCGTCGGTGTCGGGTGGTGGCCGTCTCCGCGCTACCTGATTCCAGGCTCGGCGCCTCGAAGAAGACCTGTCCACACTCGCCTCCGATCAGGCCCTCACTCGCTCTGCGTACCCGTGGCAAACGCCTGCACGCCGAGCGGCTGTGGGCCGGACCGGGCATTGTCCCCGCCCATCCGGGCGATGCGTGGGCCGCAGCCACCGCGGCCACCACCGACGAGGGCATCCGTTGTTCCGGCCGTGGGTGCGCTGGCAAGAAGTCGGCGCACGAAGGCAGGGCCAAGGGGGCAACGGACACGCAGGGCCGATGGTCCTTCGCCAGGTACAGACAGGAGAAGGCACAGGGTGATGAGGGCGGATCGGGCACTGTGGCGCTGGTGGGTAAGAGCGACGACGGTGATCGCGAGTGCGGGGGCAGTGGCGGTCGGTCTCGTCGGCACCAGTCCCGTCGCCGTTGCCCAGCCCACCATGGTGGACTGCGACTCCAACCCCGGCGCCCTGCAGCCTGCGCTCATCTCCGCCGCCCCAGGGGCGACGCTGGTTCGATGCGGCTCCGAGGCCGATCCGTCTTACCGCGGACGGCCGCGAGCAGCCGACCTTCATCCCGGGCGACGTCGCTCTGCCGCCGTTTCCGCGCTGGGTGATGACCGAGACCGCATCGAGATCGGTGGGAAGCCTGTTGAGGCGCCTGCACGACGCCAGCGCGGCCATCGTGGTTGACGCCTGCGCTGAGTGGCCCCGATCCCTGGCCGACCCGGCGGGAGGAACGATGCTGTGCCACAACGATGTGTGCCCGGAAAACGTCGTCTTCCGCAACGGCCGTGCCACAGCACTGATCGATTTCGACCTGGCGGCCCCCGGCCGAGCAGTATGGGACGTTGCCATGACCGCCCGCTACTGGGTTCCCATGCTTGATCCTACGTCCGCGGCAGTTCTCTATCCCGCGGGCTGGATGCTCCGGCACGACTGCGGATCCTCGCCGACGGCTACGGTCTCTCCCCGCAGGAGCGCGGTGAATTGCCTGGCGTTATCGAGCAAGCCACCGCATCCTGCCGGGCCTTCGTCGCTGATCGAGTGGCCGACGGTGACCCCGTCTACACCCAGGCGCTGTCCCGAGCACGGTGGTTGGCAGCGTTGGGACCGCATCCAGCAGTGGCTGGTGGCTCACCACGAGATGTTCACGGCTGCCCTGTTGGGGTGACTGGCTAAGAGGTTAAAGAACAAGGTCAGAGCCTGTGAACAAACCCCAGTGCCCAGATCACTCCGTTATGGGCAGGCACTCGGCGAGCAGGTCGACGACGTCCCGCCAAGCTCGCTGCGCGTGCTGAGGGTGATAACCGACCCCGGGACGCACGATGTGGTCGACCGGTGGGTGATGGAAGGCGTGCAAGGCGCCGCCGTAGACCACGAGGCGCCAGTCGACGCCCGCAGCCTGCATCTCGGCGGTGAATGCGTCCCGTTGCGCGGGCGGCATGATCGGGTCTTCCGACCCGACCCCGGCCCACACCGGGCAGTGAATGCGCGCCGTCTCGCCTGGTCGGCCGGTGGTCAGTCCGTTGACTGTCGCGATCGCGCGCAGGTCGACGCCGTCGCGCCCGAGTTCCAGCGCGATTGCGCCCCCGGTGCCGTAGCCGACGGCGGCGATCCGGTCCGGGGCGGTCCGCGGCTCGGCGCGGAGCACGTCGAGCGCCACGTGGCCGATGCCTCGCATCCGGTCGGGGTCGGCGAGCAGCGGCATGCAACGGGCCAACATCTCCTCAGGGTCGCCCAAATAGCGCCCGCCGTGGAGGTCGAAGGCCAGCGCCACGTATCCCAGCTCGGCGAGCACATCGGCCCGGCGGCGCTCGACGTCGCTGAGCCCCACCCCCTCGGGCCCGACCAGGACCGCGGGCCGGCGGTCGACACCGGCCGGGAGAGCGAGGTGCCCGATCATCGTCAAGCCGTCGGCCGCGTATTCGATCGTGCGCGTTGTAACCGTCGTCATGAGCCTGGACTGTAGTGATCGTCGAGCCTGGTCGGGCCGGTGTTCTGCCGCTGGCAGAAGGCAGGTCTCCGGCGTATTCCGGAACCACCCGTCAGCGGTTCAGCTCAGCTTGTTGTTTAACCTCGCACGTCATCCGACCTGCTGAGATCTCCCGTTTCCGGGAGCACGTGACACGGCCGTCCTCCACGCTTCGAGATGTCGAGTAACGGAGTGTGAAGGAACGGCCGCTAAAGATGAGTGTTTCTCCGGATCCCCCCGCCGTCGAGGCATTGGCCGCCTTGTCCCGCTGTCGGGTTGAGTTCTATGAGTCCCTGTATTCACGCTCGGACGCGCTCTTCGAGCTGACCGACGCGATGCTGTGCACGGACGGCCCGGTGAAGTCGCTGGTCGAGCTGACGCTGGCGGTCGAGCACCGGCGCGGGCATGGTGCGATGTATGCCGCACTGGATAAGGGGTGGTTGCAGCCGCGTCGCCTGCGCCGCGCCCTGGCCGACCTCCCGCTGCCGGGCGCCGCCGATGGGCGGATCGTGCTCGCGGCGGACGTGTGCAACTGGCTGCGCCCGGACGCCCCAACCAGCCCCGACCGCCTCTTCTGCCACGTCTACGGACGCGGCGGCCGCTCCAGCGACCAGTCCGTGCCCGGCTGGCCGTACTCCTTCGTCGCCGCCCTGGAGACCGGCCGCACCTCCTGGTGCGCCCTGCTCGATGCCGTGCGCCTGGGTCCGACCGACGACGCGATCGCTGTGACCGCGGCCCAACTACGCGACGTGGTCCGGCGGTTGATCGCTTCCGGGCAGTGGCAGCCGGGAAGCAAGGCGATCCTGATCGTACTGGACGCCGGCTACGACGCTCCCCGCCTCGCCGACGCGCTGTGCGAGCTGCCGGTGGAGGTGATGGCCCGACTACGCTCGGACCGGGTGATGTACCAGGACGCAGGCCCCGCGCGCTCCACTCCCCGGGGCGGGCGCCCTCGCAAGCACGGGGCGAAGTTCACCCTCGCCCAGCCCGACACTTGGCACCGCTCCGACCACGTCACCACCTGCGACACCGCCCGTTATGGCCGGCCCGAGGCGCGCGCCTGGGACCGCATGCACCCCAAGCTGCAGGCCCGCAGTTCCTGGCTCGATCACGAGGGCGAACTGCCAACGCAGCACGGCACATTGATCCGCCTCGAGGTGGAGCGCCTGCCCGGCTAGCGTGAGGCGAAACCGGTATGGCTGTGGACCTCAGCCACCGGCCTCGCCGCTGACCAGGTGGACGTGCGCTGGTAAGCGTTCCTCCGTAGGTTCGATCTGGAGCACACCTTCCGGTTCCTCAAGCAGACCCTCGGGTGGACCCGCCCGATGGTCCGCCACCCCGACACCGCGGACCTGTGGACCTGGCTGGTGATCGCCGCCCACACCCAGCTCCGCCTCGCCCGACCCCTCGCCGAGGACCTGCGCCGCCCCTGGGAACGGCCCGTCGAGCCCCGCCGACTCACACCCGCCCGGGTCCGCCGGGGGTTCCGTCACCTCCGCGCGAAGACCACCCGTCCAGCGGGCGGGCCGAAACCCGCCCGGCCGGGCCCCGGACGCCCACTCGGCTCGAAAAACCGCAGGCCAGCACCACGGCACGAGCCTGGGAAGACCGTGAAACGAACCGAAACCCTCACCGAGCACGTCCGCTTGAAACAGCAGCGAGGTTAAACAACAAGCTGAGTGTGTGGGCGGGGCCGGAAGGCCCGGAGCAGGGCTGGTGCTCTGTGGGAGCGCCGACGCCTGATGCCGATCTCGAATTTTGGCTCTGGCCGCAGTTCCGTGAATCCCATCGCCGTGGACGGCCCGGCCGTTGTGCTCTGGGCCGCGTCATGAATGATCACCCCATGGGCTCGATGCAACCGGATGTGACGTGGCCGTTCACCGGCGGCGCCTTTCCTCATGATCGACTGGCCATCGTGCAGCGGACGGTGGTCGACGGTAGCCACCCGGCGCTGATGGTGATCCATGATGATGAGCAAGACTGGCTTTTCGCTGACGGGCTTCATGATCCGAACGCGGACGGAGCGTCGATCGTCTGCCATCTAGATCACGTACTCAGCCTCGACCCATCTGTCGCGGCTTTGGCCAGCCTTCCGCCTAGCCATATTGCTGAGCGGGTCTCTCGGGACGAGCCGTGGTCTATTCGTTCGTGGACCTACAAGGACGACACGTCGTCCTGGCCTCGGCGCCATCCTGGGTGAGGATCCGGGTCCGGAGAAGTCGAACGAGGCTCCCCATACATTGCTCTCTCGAACGCTTTCACCCTGTTCACGTGTCCCCGACGACCCCGGAGCTCCAGGACAGGGTGGTCCAGCGGTGACGGCGTCGAGGTCCTGCACCTTGACCGGCGTTGCCGGTACGGATCCCCGCCTCATCGTCGCGGGCGGCGGAGGCCACCGGCGGAGCCGCCGGCGTCGTCGGAGAACCCGGCGGTGACAGACAGGGCAGCGGCATGGGCGGTGGCGGCGGAACCCAGATCACCGGCGGTGCGGGTGGAGCCTCCTGCCCCATGGGCGGGACAGCCGGCGCCGCCGGAGCAGCCGGTGCCGGCGGCAGCGGAGGAGGAGCCTTCGGGGCCGGTGGCGGCGGAGGTGGCTGGTTCGGTGGTGGCGGAGGCGGAGGCTGCAACGCCATCACCGGCGGCCCCACTCCCAGTCAGGGGCCGGGTGGCGGC
Organism: Streptomyces barringtoniae; assembly: GCF_020819595.1. Lineage (GTDB taxonomy): Bacteria > Actinomycetota > Actinomycetes > Streptomycetales > Streptomycetaceae > Streptomyces > Streptomyces barringtoniae. Next base: position 42,954 of record NZ_JAJHNP010000035.1, on the reverse strand, counting down.
GGCGGTGGGTCGAACCTCGTCCCGTCGGGTGGTACGTCCGGGGCCGCGGCGGGAGCGGCCCAGGTGACCATCACCTATCAGGCCCCCCGACCTGTGCGACCGCCACGCCCACCATCATCGGCACCAACGGCAACGACGTCCTGACCGGTACCCCGGGCGACGATGTGATCTTCGCACTCGCCGGGAACGACATGGTCGACGGCCGAGGCGGCAACGACCCGATCTGCGGCGGCGGCGGCAACGACTCCCTGTCCGACGGCAACGGCAACGACCGCATCGAGGGCGGCAACGGCAACGACTCCCTCACCGGCGGAAACGGCGACGACAACCTCATCGGCGACTCCGGCAACGACTCCCTGTCCGACGGCAACGGCAACGACACTCTCAACGGCGGCGCCGATACCAACACCAACGACGGCGGATCCGGCCGCAACACCTGCGCCAACCCCTCCCCCGGATCCGGTTGCAACTAACCCCACCGGCCAACCCTCACCCGATCGACGATCACCAGATACGGGCCCCGGCACGTCTCTCGTCCCAGCGGCGACCGAGGCGTGGGGCCCGTTTCAGCGCTCCGCGACGCGGCTCCCCAGCCCGCAGTGGCGAAGTCCCGAGCCGCACCGGTGACGCCTGACCTTAGGTCTACGAACGCGTGCTCGGTCCCGAGCACCCCTCCGTCAGCCACTACAGCGCGACACTGGCACGCTACCGGACCGGAGACGCCGCCCCCTGATCACTCTTGCCGGGCCCGCGGTCAGCTGTCAGACAGAACCGCACCAGCGGGATCAAATACTGCACCCGCGAATGCGCCCGCGCCCAGGCCCAGCGCGAACACCGCCGACGCCGCAAGCAAGCAGCCCCCAACCAGGCCACCCCCTGATCTTTGACCCGCCCACCACGCTCTCGGCCGCCGCAGGAGCCAAAGTCCACTCCCCAGGATCACTCTCATGCCTCCGGGGGACCGGCGTGCTGGTCACCAGAACGCGTGTGGACACCAGTCGGTCGGGCGCGTCCTCTGTCTGCATCGCCGTCGCCTGATTTCCTTGCGATGGCCGCACGGACCGTATGCGGCTGGCCCCCGCTCCGAGGAGAACGATGTCCCGTCTTCCGCGCCCGAGACGCCTGCGGCTGGCCGGCGCCACCGCTGCCTGCATGCTCGCGCTGGCCGCCTGCGGCACGCTCACCACCGACCGCGCCGACACACAAGACGACAAGCGACTGCCCACTCAGCCACCGCTCACCACCACCGCCGAAGACTGGCAGGACGTGGCCGCCGTCCTCGGCCGCACCGGCACCCTGTCCGACCACAGCGTCTACCGCATCCCACTGCCCCGCACGGACCTCACCGTCACCTCACACCATGTCGTCGTCAGTCCCGGACTGGCACTGACCGGCTCCGCCAGCTTTGCCCGCTACCACGACGGAACCATGCTCATGGGCGACCTGGTCATCACCGAACGCGAGCTGCCCGAGGTCACCGACGCCCTCCAGAAGGCCGGCATCGCACAGACCGCACTGCACAAACACCTCCTCACCCAACACCCGGCCGTCTGGTGGACGCACATCCACGCCATGGGCAACCCGGTCACCCTGGCCAAGGGCGTGAAGGCGGCCCTGGACACCACCGGCATCCCACCCGCCTCCCCACCACCCGCCTCCCAGCAGCCCCTCGCCCTGGACACCGCCGACATCGACGCCGCGCTCGGTACCAAGGGCACCGCGGACGGCGGCATCTACCGCTTCATCTTCGCCCGCACCCAACCCGTCACCGACGGCCGGCACATCCTGCCCCACACCCTCGGCATCGCTACCGCGATCGGCTTCCAGCCCCTCGGCGACAACCGGGCCGCGATCAACGGCGACTTCGTACTGACCGCAGACGAGACCCAGAACGTCATCCGGGCCCTGCGTAGCGGCGGCATCGACCTCGTCGAACTCCACAACCACGGCCAGGACGAACAACCCCGCCTGTTCTACCTGCACTTCTGGGCCACCGGCGACGGCGTCACCCTGGCCAGCGCCCTGCGCCCCGCCCTGGACAGAACCGCCGTGGCACCCGCCTCCTGACCCCGCGGCCACCGGGGACGCGGTGGCGCGTACGCCACGCGCGGTGAAGCCGCCGGTCAAGGTCTCTGCACGGGCCGAGCAGGCACTGCGGGAGGCTATGGGGCGACTTTTTTCCGGCCAACCGGCCCGTACCGGCAGCAAGTTGACAAAGAACAACTTCTGGCGGGAGGCCGGCGTCAGCCGAGCCACCATGAACCGCGCCACCGACGTGCTCGCTGACTGGGACGACCACATCGGCCAGAGCCCGGCAAGTCTCCATGACCAACGGCAAACTCAGGAGACGCTGACCTTCGCCGCCACCTCAAGAACAACCGGCAAGAGCGACAGCAACTCCAGGACCAGGTCGACGCAGCCGCTACCGTCATCGCCGCCTTCGCGGAGAACACAGCCCTTCGCCAGCAGGCCACCAAACAATCGGCCGTCATCATCCCCTTAGACCGCGCCCACTTCGCTTCTGAGTGAAGACCCCTTGGCCCTACGAGCCGTACGCGCTTGTTTGTCAGCCATCAGCGACACCTCAACGCGCGAACTCGGGGACCTTCTGTGGGCAACGTGCGCATTGTCCGAAGCGGTGACAGGAAGTTGGGAAGGACACTCAGCGTCATACCCGCTGCACCAATCCACAAAGTGCCTGCCGCTCCGAACACAGAGCCCGAGGCTCCACCCAAAAGCCCACCGAGAGGAACGCCACCCCAGGAAACAAACCGAGCTGTTGCGCTCATCCGACCCAGAAGCCGATCCGGCGTCAGCGCCTGCTGGAAGCTTGACTGAGCCACCACGCGGACGACTCCACCCAGTGACAGAGCCGCGAGTCCGATCGCAGCCACATACACGCTCCAACCCGCTCGCGCCAACGGCATGAGCGCGCTCAACGGACAGCTGACCAGCGACGCCAGCCAGATGACCGGACCTTGCCCGACCCGCTTGGAGACCCTGGTTGCCACCAGTGCGCCCAGCAAGGCACCACAACCCATCCCCGAGAAAATGAGGCCGATACCAAAGGATTGGAGACAAATCTTCCGCTCCAAAAAGACCAGCAACATGGTCTGATACATGACCAGGAAAAGGTTGAATACCGCATCCCCCAGCATGATCGCACGGAGGGTAGGGTACTTGACGACGAACTTCAGCCCCTCCTTGATCTCGCGAGCCAATTGAGGGTGTTCACTCGACTCAGGCTTTTCCTCGCGTTTCCGGATAGTAATCGCGAGCAGCCCCGACATAGCCATCCCGACCGAACTCACCAAAAGCGTGGCAGGAGCTCCAACCAGGCCGACCAGCGGCCCGGCCACCGTCGGCCCGCTGATACTGGTCACCGAGCGGATGGCCGAAAGCCTTGAGTTTCCTTCCACGAGATTGCTGCGTCCCACCAAGTGCGGGAGATAGCTGACGTATGCAACATCGAAGAAGACCGTCAAGACTCCATGGACCAAGGAGACTGCATAGAGCCACCAGATGGTGAGAAGGCCCGTCCACCAAGCCACCGGAATCGTCGAGAGGAACACCGCGCGAGCGAGATCAGTGCTGATCATCACCGATCGCTTCCGCATGCGGTCCACCCACGCGCCTGCCGGCAACCCGACCAGGAGCGATCCTCCCGAAGTCATCGCGGTCAGTAAGCCCACCTGGAACTCGTCGGCACGTAATGCCGCGATGGCAACCAGAGGCAAGGCAAGAAAGATGATGCGGTCGCCTAGCTGTCCGAGCGCAGTGGCAGCAAACAATCGCCCGAAGTCCCGATTACGCAAGAGGCCGAGTCGGGAGGATTTTGCCATGGAATACCCTACTGTCGAATTTTCGATGTCCCTCTAAATGGCTTCAATGACTACGGTCGGTCGACTCCGAACTCGTAGACCACTTCCCGGCGCATGTCCGGAATGACCATGTCGGCCGTTTCCACCGGGCGTCCGTCCGTGTCGAAGATGGTCCGCTCGATCTGCAGCACGAGGTCCCCCACGCTGATTCCCAAAAGGTTCGCCTGCACCTGGGTGGCACGAGCCGGGCGCGGCACCTCGACCACAGTCGAGATGCCCACGCCAATGGAACGCATGCGCTCGACCACCCCCTTACCCGCCAGGGGACCCTTCTCGGGCAGCACAATTGGCGTTCCATCCGTGATAGCCATCGGCTCCCAGGATTCGGAAAGCTGGACAGGTTGCCCGTCGGCGAGGAACTCGTAATGCGTATTGACACAGGGGTCCCCGGGGCTGATGGCGAGCCGCTCGGCGATTGGCTCGGGTGCGGGGACGCGCACCTGGCTGTGTGAATCCCAGGCGTCGGCCCTGCCCCGCTCCCTCCTGTCCCGCCAGGGAGGAGAGCCCTCCCGGCGTTCGCGGTGCCGCGAGCGGACCAGCCGCAGGCGCTCTCGCGGCATGCGGACGTAGGTGCCAGAGCCGGCGTGTCCTTCGAGGAGACCGTCGATGATCAAACGGTCCATGGCCCTCTGCATGACGTTGCGTCCGACCCCGTACTCCACGGCAAGCCGTGCCCGGGACGGCAGGCGCTCCCCGATCTCCCACTCTCCCGCGAGAATCCGTGCGCGCAGCACGTCGGCTACTGCAAGGTACGGCGCCTCACGGGGCATGGATGATCCTCCGGTTGTCCTGCTCTACGGCAGCTGGTCATTCCCAGGGGGTGTTGGCAAGTTACTGCACCATGAAAAAGCTGCTGGAGTAGAAATACGCTCCGAGCTCATGCGCCTACGGAGGTGGTCGGCAAGCAGACCACCTCGACCTGCTGATCGGCTGTCGGCCGCCAAGGCGTTGACCCGGCGTGCTGATGCCGGGGAAACAGTCCGGCAGGACGACCAGCTTCTGCTGGCTCAGCGGATGCACGGGGCTGGAGGAAGCCGAGAACTACTGGCAGTCGGCCCTCGCGCGGTTGCCGGCGGACACCGGGCTGGACGGCGAGCTGGTGGTGTGGAATCCGACCGGCTGGCGTTCAAGCGGCTCCAGCAGCGTCTCGCCCGGCGCGAGGCCGCTGCAGCCGAGGCGGCGCGCCGGTGGCCGGCGCACTACGTGGCCTTCGATCTGGTGCACGTACGTGAGGACGTGACCGGCTGGCCGTACGAGCGGCGGCATGCCGTCCTGGAATCGCTGTTCGCGGACCGCAGTCTGAAGGCGCCGCTGACGCTGTGCCCGTCGACGACTGACCCGGAACAGGCGGAACAGTGGCTGGGGTGGTCGGTGGCTAGGCTGGAGGGGCTGTGCTTCAAGCGGCTGGACGAGCCCTACCGGCCGCTGCGGTCGTGGCGGAAGTACAAGGTGCGCGTCATCACCGAGGCGGTCATCGGTGCCGTCACCGGTTCCCTCGCCTCACCCCGGACGGTTCTGTTGGGCCGCTACGACACCGCGGGCCAGCTGCAATACGCCGGCCGGAGCACCACGCTGTCCCAGACCGCCGCCCATCCCCGGACCGGGTGGACGTTCAGCGCGGGGTGGGGAACGCAGCAGACGCTCGATGTGCAGCTGGTGCACCCTGACGTCGTGACGGAGGTCGCTGTCGACGTCGCCCGGGACAGTGCCGGACGGTGGCGGCACCCTGCCCGCCCACGCCGCGTGCGCACGGACGTCGACGTGGCGCAGGTCCCCCTGTTCGGCGAGTGACCCGCACCGGCCGACGCAGCGGTCAGGGGGAGGGCGTGCTCAGCAGCGCGCTGGGCGGGTTATTCCTGCCCGGACCACTGCTGAGCGCTGCCGTACCGTCGTCCTGTCGGGTCGGGGCCGCGCCGTTGCAGGCCGGTCCCCCTGAAGTAGTGACGCCCGCTCACCGTCGTCCGCTCGAAGGGCCGTCGGCAACACGCCGTCGGCCAGCCAACGCCGCACCCAGGCCGCATCGGTGGCGAATGCCGCCCGACGAAGGGACCGTAGCGAACGACGCCTACCCCGGACCTGACTGGCGCAGCAACGTGACCCGCCTATGCGGTCACAGCGCTAGACTCAGCACCCGTACTAGTCATGATCATCACAGGACGGGACCACATGTTCCAAGACGCTCCGATCTACCACCGGCTTGTCGCGGAACGGGGCGATGTACCTGCGCGGGTCCGTGACGCGGCGACGAGCATATTGCGCGAACTCGATCACGTAATCGGTGCGATGGCGTCGCCCGCCCCCTCAGCACCCCCTATGCCGATCGGGCAGTCCGAAGCCGCGGCGCGAACTGCACTTCCCCTCCCCCGGTCGTAGCCGCTGCCGGGCCGGCGGCACCGGGCGGAATCCCGTGTGCCGTCGTCTGTCCGTGGGGCCGGAGGGATCTCGCTGGGCGGGTTCCCCGACTGCCCGGCCCGGTGCACGGACCAGCGACCCACCATGGGCTCCCCGCCTCTGCCGTCCCCTTGGCCGCGGGCATCAAAGGCGACCCCGAAGCGCAGCGCGGCCGGGCCCGGCGCCGACTTCGCAGCTCGTGTGAGCATCGGCTCAACCGGCGGTGGCAGAGTCACCCAGGGACTCCCTTGCGATCAGCATCGCCGGCCGCATGGACGGCGTTCTCAGGCGGCCTGGGCGGCCGCGGTGCCGAAGACCTCGTCGAAGACGTAGGCCCGCTCTGTGGCGATCAACAGCCAGGCTCCGCTGCTGCGGGGACGGGTGTGGGCAGTGTAGTGGAGAACCTCAGCGGAGGTGAGGACCTTCAGGTCGCCGAAGACGTATACAGCGTGGGCCCGTGCGCACTCCTGTTCCATGGCCTTTCCATGGCCTGCTCCAGCTGATCGGCGCGCAATCCGGTAGCAGGCAGGGGGACGGGTGTGGCCAGGTAGGCGTCGAAGTGCTTGACGACGTCGTTGAGTTCGGGGCGGATCACTTCGAGCTGGTCGGCGAAGTTCTTGATGAGGTTGCGGAACTTGCGCAGACGACGGTCCGCCGGTCGATCTTCCAGGCGAGAGCGAGAGCGAGAGCGCGGCGCACGAGGTACGGAAGACGCCGGGCCATCCCCCAGGTGGTGGCGGGGTGGCGGCGCAGGACGGTGAGGCGAGGGGACTCGAACCGGAGTTCCCCGGCCGGTTTGTCAGAGGCGGGTTTGTCAGAGGCGGGTTTGCCAGAATCACTGTCTGTGCTCAAATCTGTCCGTCCGTAAGGGAGTTAGGAAGGGCCGGGTGCGCGGCACGAACGCAAGATCCACTCGAACTTGTGAACCGTGCGGTGCGGCGACTTGCGCAGTACCGAGGAGGAGCCAGTGACACTCCCCATAGCCGAGAACGTGTCGCCGCGCCGGTGGCGCTGGATCCGGCTGACCACCTGGCACAAAGAGGTCAGGTTCCTCTACTGGCCCCCACCGCATCCGCCCGGCTACCGCAATCTCCAGATGTTCGACCGGGACGGATACGACATCGGCCGGCTCGTGTGGGTGGTGTGCGACGGCTGCCGCGTCGGCAGCATCAACAAGATCTCGATCGACCCCGACCACCAACGCCGAGGCCTCGGCCGGCAGCTGATTCGCCGGACGCTCACCGACGGCCCCGGCTACACATGGCAGACCACCCACCAGTCTCCCCACGCCAAGCTCTTCTTCCCCGCCCTGGAGAAGGAGTTGAGCGTGGCTCTTCCCGAGTACGGCGGGGTCTGCCAACACCTCGGCTCGCCCCCCGGCTACCAGCCTCGCCCTCCCGGCCGCCGCCCACGGCCGCTCCTGGAACGCAGGCTCTGAACGCCCGCCTCTGCGAACGCCACCCGGGTGCACCGCGCGGCGTGTCGCGTGCCCCGGGCACGTGGCGGTACTACGCGGTACTACAAGGAGGGCCGTCGCAACCCTCGAGAGGAGCACTGAATGGGGTCATGGCTGGACGAGCCCGGCGCCCGGAAGTGGCGCGCGCAGGCAGATGCCGCCGACCGGCTGCGGGGTCCCGGGATTCCACTGCGGGACCTGCCGGGCTACCGCCAGGGCCTGGCGGCGATCGTGCAGTCGCTATTCTCGGCGCTCGACCCGGACATGCCCAATGGCTTCACCGCCTCCCGGTCCGCGTCGCGGCGTGTGCTGGAGGTGATGCCGCAGTCGGGCCCGGACTCTCTGTGCCACGAGTCCCGCTGGCGACACTACAAACTCTGGGGCGACCAGGCGGCCGACGTCTGCGACCGGCGCACGTGCGGCCGGTGCCTGCCGCTGAAGGCCTCAGCGGACCGGAGCAACCACTGATCTGGACGCGGCCCGCTGAACCGGGCCGATCATCACCGCCCACACTCAGCTCCGGCTCACCCGGCCGCTCACCGACGACCTGCGAACAACCCGCCGAGCATGGCCGGCTTACCCCCGACCCGGCTGAAACCCTTGAAGAGCAAGCTCAGGCGTAGCTGAGGATCAGGCAGGCCAGCACGACCTGAGCCGTCCACTGCACCACGACGAGCCCGACTCGGGCGCCCGTCCAGCGGGCCCGGGGCCACAACAGCGCCGTCAAGCCAGCGACCACGGCCGTCCAGAAGCATCCGTAGAGGAGTGCGCCGGGGACCGCCGAGCACTCGTCACCGTCAGTGATGCACCGGCTTCCGCGCACGCTGGCGAGGACCGGGACGAAGCTGAGTACGACCATCGGCAGCAGCAGTCCAAGTCCCCAGCCGGACCACCTTCGGAGCCGGCGGTCAGTGTCCTGCTGATGCGTGCTTGCCCAGGTCGTGTTCATGAGCCCAGCCAACCGTCCCGGCGAGCTCCCGTGATCGGGCCCGGTACTCACATGTCCTGGGCTCGCATACTCAACACCCGCTCCACGATGCCTGCCTCGATCGGCCCTGCCCAGGCAGCGCGCCCAGCCTTCGGCCGGCGGCATCGTAGGTGTAGTCGGCGACCGGGGTCTGGGGCAGGGTGCTGCCGCCGGAGGTGACGAAGTCGATCTCCGAGACGTTGCCCGTGGTCGCATCGTAGGACAGCTTCAGTGCCCAGCATCCGGCGTACCAGGTACTGGCGGCCGGCGGATTGGGGCAGGAGGAGGTGGGGGACGTGCCGACAGGGGCGTCGGCGTCTCGCCGGCAGAGAAGCTTCTTGGGCCCGAGCCGGTCACCGTAGTGCCCGAACACGAACGCCCCGATCGCCGGGCCGTGGACCCGACCGTGGCGGGGGGGGGAGGCCATGTGCGCGATACCCCCCAAAACTACCCACACGCCTCGCTCCTGGCCGAGAGGAGAGAGGTACCCAGGGCCACGGATCCTCCATCGGTGGCCGCCGTGTCATCGTCCGCCCGTGGCCGATGCCCCAACCCACCCGTTTTGAACGACTGCCGAGCCGCTGTCCTGCGAGGGCATCGAGGGCGGCACGTGCGGTCTTGGTCGGTTGCGAGAGCCGGGACCGAGCCTCAACTCCCCTGCTGTGCAAGGCCGTCGGCCCCGGCGCACTTTACTGTATCGGCAACTGCAAAGGAGCTTCGCCGCCTTGATGGCATTTGCCCTGCTCATGTGATGTTGACTGTGAATCGCTCTCAAGATGAACAAGTGTCACAGTCCTTATTGATATTCTTTAAAGACTTGGCAAAGTATCTGCAGAGGCTGCTTATCATCCACTAAAGGGATCGTCAAAGAGCGGACAACTTACCCAAAGAGCCCGTTTCGCCCCGCACTCATGTCGCGATTTGCCGACCCGGCTCACCGCGAAGATTCGCACCCGGGGCTCTGGCCTCGACAGTAGACCGTTCCTTGACCCTCTCTTGAACTTGGTAAAGCGGATCGGGTGAGGATGTGTGGATGATTGCCGCGCACTTTGCATACGTGCACGCACACTCTCTCTTCCATTCCTGATCACGGAGCTCGTTGATGAGTCACGGACGCCCCAGACCCTGGGCGCGAACGCCGGGTCTGTTCAGACCCGCCCCCACGCGGACGGCCCGCCTGCGCCGCATAGCCGCAGGGGTCTCCTTCATGCTGGCGGCCGAAGCCGCGCTGATGGCCGGATCGGCGGGTACCACTGCCGCCCTGGTACCTACGAACCTCGGGCAGGCGGCTCGCACGCTCGCCCACCGGGCGCCGCAGACGCCGGTGGACGGCCCGTCGGAGGTCGCCGACGCGGGCTCGGCACGGCTGCAGGCCCGCCTGCAGCAGCGGAAGATCGAGGTGCTGTCGGAGCGCACCGCCGACTCGACGACGTACGCGCTGCCCAACGGCCAGCTGCAGACGGTCACTTACGCCAGCCCCATCCGGGTGAAGCGCGACGGAGAATGGCGTGATGTCAACACGGCGCTGGCCGACTCCGGTCCGCACCTGACTCCCCGGTCGGCCGCCGCGGACATCGCGGTCTCCGACGGCGGTGACACGACGCTGGCATCCGTGTCCAAGGGTGCCAAGTCCTTCGGCCTGGGATGGGAGAAGAAGCTCCCCACCCCGAAGGTGAAGAACAACACCGCCTCGTACGACCTGGGCAGCGGGCAGACCCTGACGGTCACCGCGCTGGCCCAGGGCTTCTCGCAGAACGTGGTCCTGGACCACCGTCCGGGCGGCCCCGTCTCCTACCGGATCCCGCTGAACCTGGACGGGCTGAAGCTCTCCCAAGCCGCTTCGGGCCACCTGCTGCTGAAGGACTCCGCCGGCAAGCTGGTCGCCGAGGCGCCGGCCCCGATGATGTGGGACTCCAGCCGGAACAAGGTCTCCGGCGAGCCGCAGCGGCAGGCGAGGGTCGCCACGAAGATCGAGACCGCCGATGACGGCAAGCAGACGCTGGTGCTGTCCCCGGCGGCACACTTCCTGGCCGCCGCCACCTACCCGGTGACGGTGGACCCGACCTCCACGCTCGCGGTCACCACCGACACCTGGGTGCAGACCCCGGACTACCTCGACTCACAGGTCTCGTCGACCGAGCTGAAGTCGGGCACGTACGACGGTGGCGCGGACGTGGCCCGCTCGTACCTGAAGTTCGATGTGACCCCGTACAAGGGCAAGCACATCACTGACACCAACCTGGCGCTGTACTCGTACTACTCCTCGACCTGCGCCACGACCGGTGCGGGTACGCAGGTACGGCGGGTCACCTCCGACTGGTCCTCCTCCACCGTGACGTGGGGTACGCAGCCGTCGACCACCACCACGGACGCGAAGACCAACACCGCCGCGCTGGGCTACAGCTCCTCCTGCCCCGCGGGCACGATGAACTTCGACATCGACGCCATCGTGCAGGCCTGGGCCAACGGTTCGGCCAACTACGGCCTGCAGGTCCGCGGCGCCGACGAGACCGACACCCTGACCTGGCGTCGGTTCCGGTCGGCGAACTACATCTCCGGTGACAACTCGGTCGAGCCGCACCTGACCGTCACGTACAACTCCTACGGCACCACCTCCTCCGCGGCGATCTCGCCGAGTGTGGTGAACGCCTACAACGGCAAGCGGTACGTGACGTCGCTGACCCCGGCGCTGTCGGCGAAGGTCACCGACGCGGACGGCGGCAACGCCCAGGGCCAGTTCGAGATCACCCCGGATCCTGCGTACGCGGACACCACCTACACCTACACCGCCTACGGCAAGTCGGTGGCCTCGGGCTCCACCTCGACTCTGACGATCCCGTCCGGCTCCGCCTTCCCCGCGGGCGTGCACCTGCGCTACCGGGTGCGCGCCTACGACGGCACCGACTACGGGTCCTGGTCCGGCTACTCCGCCTTCGTCCTCAACACCGGCCTGCCGGTGGCCCCCACGGTGACGTGCGCCACCTACGGCCAGAACACCTGGACGCCCAAGGCCAGCGGGTCGGTGACTTGCACGCTGGACACCACGTCCACCGACGGCCAGGGCTTCTACTGGGGCCTGGACGATCCGTCCACCCCCAAGCGGGTGGACGACACCACCGACGGCAGCGGCGGCGACCCGCTGACGATCTCCATCAGCCCCGCCGACGGCTGGCACACCCTGTACGCCAAGACCGTCGACTCCGGTGGCAACCTGTCCACCGCGACCACCAAGTACTCCTTCGGAGTCGGCGCCGACGGTGCGGCCCTGCTCGCGCCCGGCGACGGAGACCGGCCCGCGCGCCGGGTCGCCCTGGTCGCCACTGGCAAGCCGACCTACACCGGCGTGACCTACCAGTACCGGCGCGGTGAGACCGACGCCTGGCACACCGTGCCGCTCGCGGATGTGACGCGCAACGCCGACGGCTCGGCCGTCGCCTCGTGGCCGCTGGCCGCGACGAACGGCGCCCCGCCGGCCCTGACCTGGAACATCACCAGCAGTCTGGCCGAGGACGGACCGGTCGACCTGCGCGCGGCCTTCACCGACGGCACCATCACCGGCTACTCGCCGGTGAGCACGGTCGTCGTCGACCGCAACGCCGGTACCGCCCCGTCCCAGGAGGTGGGGCCCGGTCAGGTGAACCAGCTGACGGGCGACTACGTGCTCTCCGCCGTCGACGCCTCGGGCTTCGGCCTGACCGTCGGCCGCATGGCCTCTTCGCGTCGCCCCACCGCAGCGGCGGATGCCGAGGGACAGGCGGCGATCTTCGGACCGCAGTGGACGTCGGGCACCATGGCGGAAGCCTCGGACTCCCTGTGGCTGTACGTGCGCAAGACGTCCGCGACTTCTGTCGCAATCACCGACGCCCACGGCGTGCAGACCGGTTTCACCGCCACCACCGCCAACGGCTGGAAGGCCGAGCCCGGTGCCGGGGATCTCACCCTCACCGGGTCGCTGAGCGGCTCCTTCACGCTCAAGGAGACCGACGGCACCACGACGACCTTCGCCAAGGTCGACCCGGCCGCCACCACGTGGCAGGCCGCCACCACCTACAAGCCGTCCGACAACACCACCACCACGGTGGTCTCGGAGAAGGTGATCTCGGGGAGCACCACCCTCGCCCGCCCCAAGATGGTGATCGCACCCACGTCCGCAGTGTCGGCCGGCACCTGTGCGGCGACGCCCTCGACCAAGGGCTGCCGTGCCCTGGAGTTCGTCTACGCCACCGCCACCACCGCGACCAGCGGTGTCTTCGGTGACTACAGCGGCCGGGTCAAGGAGGTCCGCCTGTGGTCCACCGTCCCGGGTGCCGGGAGCGCCACGTCGAAGACCGTGCAGACCTACGTCTACGACGACGCCGGCCGGCTGCGGCAGGCCTGGAACCCGCAGATCACCCCGTCGCTGAAGACGGAGTACGCCTACGACACCGATGGCCGGGTCAACCAGGTCACCGAACCCGGCAAACTGCCCTGGACCTTCACCTACGGCAAGGCGGGCAACGCTGCGACCGCCGGTGACGGCATGCTGCTGAAGGTCGCGAGGCCTACCCTCACGCCCGGCAGCAAAACCGCGACCAATGGCACCGCCACCACCAGCGTCGTCTACGACGTCCCGCTGACCGGCACCAACGCCCCGTACTCGATGGGCACGAGCGACGTGGCGGCCTGGGGTCAGACCGATGTTCCCACCGACGCGACCGCGGTGTTCCCGGCCGATGCCGTGCCCGCCTCCAACAACGGCACGTCCTTGACCGCGGGAAGCTACGCCCGCGCCACCATCTCCTACATCGACGCCTCGGGCCGTCAGGTCAACACCGCCAGTCCGGGCGGACACATGGGTGCCGCAGAGTTCGACCGGTTCGGCAACGTCGTCCGCGAGCTGACGGCGGGCAACCGAGAGCTGGCACTCGCCACCTCCGGGCCCGCTCTCGACACGCTGACGCGGCTGGGCCTGAACGGCCAGTCGACAGCCAACCGCGCCGAGCAGCTGTCCACGACGTCCGTGTACTCGACGGACGGTCAGCTGCAGACCGAGGAGTTCGGCCCGCTGCGGCTGGTCACCCTGGGGCAGCCGTTGGCCGCCGGTGCCGGAGGCACTTCCCTCGCGGCCGGTACGGAGATCCCCGCGCGCAAGCACACCGTCAACACCTATGACGAGGGCCGTCCCACCGACGGCAGCGCCGCCACCTCCGGCCTGATCACCACCACCCGGGTGGGTGCCTACGTCGACGGCTACCCCGCCGACGGCGATGTACGGACCACCACGACCGCGTACGACTGGGCCAAGGGCCTGGAGACGTCCACCTCGGACGACCCCAGCGGGCTCAACATCACCAAGCGGACCACGTACGACGCCTCCGGCCGCGTGATCAAGACCCGGAACCCGATGTCCACCGGCACCGACGCGGGCACGACCGTGACCACCTACTGGTCCGGCACCGGCACCGGGGCGTGCGCCGGGCGACCGGAGTGGGCCGACCTGGTCTGCTCGGTGGGACCGGCGGGGAACGTCACCAACGCGGGTGCCAACCCTGCCGAATTGCCCACCACGACCACCGAGTACGACTGGTGGGGCAACCCGGCCAAGGTCACCCGCACCGCCAACGGAACGACCAGCACCACCACCACGACCTATGACGGTGCCGGACGCGTGGTCCAGGTCTCCGTCACGGGCGGCGGGGACGCCGTTCCCGACACCACCACCACCTACGACAGCAAGACGGGCAACATCGCCAGTGTGACCGCAAGCGGTCACACCATCGCCCACGAGTACGACGACCTGGGCCGCGAAGTCACCTACAACGACGGAGCGGGCAACACCACGGCGCGGGAGTACGACGCCCTCGACCGCCTGACCAAGGCAACCGACTCGGCGCCGTCCACCATCACGTACACGTACGACACGGCGAAGGACCCCCGCGGTCTCGTCACGTCCCTCACCGACTCGCAGGCCGGCACCATCTCCGGCACGTACGACGCGAACGGCAACCTCGAAAGCGAGACGTTCCCGAACAACTACCAGCTCAGCGTCGGCCGAGACGCCACCGAGGCCGAAACGGCCCGCACCTACACCAACACCGTCGACCAGACCGTGCCGCTTTCGGACGTCGCCGCCTACACCGTGCACGAGGAAACGGCGAACCGGGCCCACACCGCGGGCGCCACGGTGCCGACGTCTTTCCAGTACGACGCCACCGGCCGGCCAACTCGCGTGGACACCGCCGACGACACGTCGTGCACGCGAAAGACGGACGAGTACAACGGCGACAGCGACCTGATCAAGCAGACGACGTACACCGCCGACTGCGCGACCATCGACACGGCCACCGGCAGCGTCCAGACGTTCGCCTTCGACAGCGCCGACCGGCCCGTCGACGCCGGCTACACCTATGACGCCTTCAGCCGCGGCCTCACCCGCCCGGACGGAAGCAGCCAGAAGTACTTCGCCAACGGCGCCACCAGCCAGGAAACCGCCAACGGCACCCGCAAGACGTGGGAACTGGACGCCGAGAACCGGCCTGCGTCCTCGTCGGACGAGCAGCAGAACCCGGACACCACGTGGAGCCTCATCGGCGAGACCGTCAACCACTACGCCGAGGAGGGTGGCGAGCCGACCTGGGACACCAGCGCCGCAGGGCTCACCCGAAACGTGTACGACCTTGACGATCGCATCGCGGTGACCACCAACAACGCCGAGGGACTGCTGCAGCTGACCGACCTGGACGGCGAGGCCGCGGCGCAGATCCCGCTCCCGTTGCAGACCACCGGTGCGAGCACGATGTCCGCGGTCGGATCCACCTCTATCGCCAGCTTCTCCTACCAGTGGGACGGATTCACTCTTAGCGTTCCTCTCGGCTGCTGGTTCACCCACAGCATCAACGGCTCGGGGCGGCACATCAACTGGGAGCTGGCCGGCGTCGACTGTTACGCCCTTGGGGTCTTCTCCAAGTTCTGCAACACGAGGATCGACTTCGCCTACGCCGACACGAACAACCACACCTATAGCACCAGCAGGGGCAAGACGCACTACACCTGCTACACGGGCTACGTACCGACACGCTCCGCCCCCGGCAACCGGTACCTTCCGCACTACGGCAAGGCATGCGCGAAGCTGTACATCAACGGATCCCGGAGAGCGACGCAATGCCACTACATCACCAGGTGAACCGGCAGGATGACGACCGTCCGACCATGCGAATGTGGCTGGCCGAGATCGCGGTCTTCCTCGTCGCCTCGGCGGTGACGTTCATCGTGTGCCTGGCGGTCATCGGCCGCCCGGTCACGCTGGACGCCGGGAGCACCGCCCTGCTGATCGCCGTATCAGCGGGCGTGGGTGTCCTCGTCAGTGGCCGCTTCAGGTCCTGGGGGCTGCGCCGCAAGAAGCGCTAGTCCCACGGAATGACTCGCTGGCGCCGGCCGGCCGAGGTCTCGGCCGGCCGGCGCCAGCACCCCGCAATCCGGGAATTCTCAGCAGAATCAGCCGCCTCCACACAGCGGCCGCCCACCACTTCGAACAAGAAACTCATGCGTCGCATCTCCTCATACTCCTCATTTCTCGCTCTCTGCGTCCTGCTGCTGGCCGGATGCAGCGGACACGAAGCCGCCCCGGCCGCACCGTCCACTCACCAGCCCCTGCCGGTTCCGGCGGTTCCCGTGCAGCACAGGCCCCCGGTCCCGGACCCCGTCGGTTCGGACACGGTGCTGCCCCGCGTTTCGGGGCAGTTCGGCCACAAAGCCGAGATCGCCATCCCGAAGAAGAAGCCGACCGGCAGATTCGTCGTCACCCCCGCACATGAAGGCAAAGGGCGAAAGGCTGAGAACGGCGATGTCGTGATCGTCAATTACACAGCGAAGACCTGGAAGAACGGGACTTCGCTACCCGGTACGTACGCCAAGGCCGCAGGACCCAAGGTCTTCCCCGTCGGCCGCAATGCGGTGATACCGGCACTCGACCGGTCCGTTCTCGGGCAGCCGGCGGGATCTCGCGTCCTGGTGGTGGCACCGCCGGAGGCCGCCTACGGACAGACCGGCAACGCCCGGCTCGGCGTCTCGGCCACCGACACAGTGGTGTTCGCCGTCGACATCATGAAGATCGTCCCCGCCCGCTCGGCCGCCGAGGGACACCAGACGGAGATCCCGGACGGCCTTCCCCGCGTCGGTGCCAGGCCCGGGCCCGCGCCCATCACCGTGCCCGACACCGCGGCACCAAAGCATCTGGTCGACAAGACGCTCATTCGCGGCTCCGGGGCGACCGTGAAGGCCGGGCAGTCACTCGTGATCCAGTACTCCGGCGCCGTCTGGGAAACGAACCGGGGCAAGGACCAGGCGACGGTCTTCGACTCGTCCTGGGCGGCCCACACCCCGACGACGGTGGTCATCGGCCGTGGCAAGGTCATCGAGGGCTGGGACCGCGCGCTCGTCGGCACACGAGTGGGCAGCAGGGTCCTGCTGGTCGTCCCGCCCGGCCTGGGCTACGGATCGAGTGACCGCAGGGGCGTTCCGGCCCGGTCGACCCTGATCTACGTGCTTGACGTCCTGGCAGCAGCCTGAGCACGCTGGTACTCCCACACTGCCCGTGACAACGTCATGGATCCACTATTGGCCGATGGCCTCCGAGCGGGCCCGCGCCACGCGGATGTCATTGCTGTACAGGCGGTCGGGGCGTTCTTGTGTGTGGCAGGAGTGGCAGACGGGGGCGCGGACGTAGCCGTGTTCATGGCAGTGGTCGAGTACGACGGCGGGTGCGGTGCGGCAGACGGCGCAAGTCCACCCAGCCACCCTGCGGCTGGTGCCGGGTTTCCTGCTGAGTGCCGAGTACAGGTGGCCTTGCAGTTCCCCGTTGTACGGGCGCAGCGGGGCGGTTGAGCAGTCGGGGCTTGTCGTCTGCCTGCCGTCGGCGGCTCCGGGCCTGCCAGCCGTGGCCGGGCGGCTCGGTGACGCCCGTGTTCCCCCGGCAGGTCCGCGCAGCTTGCAGCCATTGCGTTTCGGTGTGCTCGGCCACATCCAGTAGCCTGACCACGGCGCGCGGCAGCCCCCATGTCCGCGCCGTCCGGACACGATTCGCTCCACGAGTAGCCGCCGCCAGTCGATCCCCGCCAGATGGGACGGCTGGCCGCCTTCACGTCGTGCTGCCCGCTCAGGATGGCCCAGCTCCTGCAGTTCCCGGGTGATGCGCTGGCGCCAGCGCATCAGCGTTGTTTCGTTGCACTCCTTCTTCGGCGCGCCACCAAACGGACCGATGCCGACCAGGTCCTGGCAGTCCATCTCAACCGGACGGAGGATAGCAACGCCGTGAGAACCGCAGCCCGATGGTGAGCAGACGAGGGCGAGACCGGACACGACAAGCTCCGTCACTCGTCAACAGTGCGTGACCGTCGAGCCATGGTTCCCCAGAAGCGGAGCAACTCTTTGCTGCGTATGTCCTGCCACGGGGCGGTCCGTCGCAGAGTCCCTGCACGAAGGAGCGCTTGCTGTTGCCGACAGAACGGCTCGGGTAGCTCCGCCCGCGGCTGCTGGCCCTTCGCAGGGTAAGGGCACAGCTCAAAGGGGCAATCACGCGAGCAGGTGCTGCCCGGCGCGGCATCGTCTGCCATACCCACTGTTCGCTCAGGACGCAGAGGGCTGCGATCTCTGCGGAGACATGGCGGCAGGTCCGTGCGATTGGCGCGGTCGATGCGGCTGTCAACCTCGTCTGGTTCGCCATCACGTTCGGCAAGGTTGAGAAGCAGAAGCACATCCGCGAGTAGTCGCTGGGCACGAGGATGCAACGTGGTCCAGCCGACCGAAGGCGGAATCCAAAGGTTGTGCTGGCGGATTTTGCTTGGCTTAGCTGGAGTAGACCCGACGTTATCCATAGCTCCTTTCTCGTCGATCCATAGATATTTCTCAGGGTGACCTGTTTCGAGAGCCAGAGCGGCGAGCTCGCCGGCTTCGGCAACGAATGGATGCAGTCGCTCCCGCCCGTCGGCGCCAAGATCTTCGGGTTTGCGACTTCTAGGATCCCGCTTGCTTCCCGCCATCGATAGCCAGCGTGTCACAGCTTCCGAAGCGTTCGCCGCCGGAGGCTCCCTGCGACCGGTGATTGTCTCCCCACTACTGTCGGGCAACTCCCACAGGCAGAGGGCATGGATGAGCGTCATCTGGGAGTACCAGTGGCGAGCGCGGCTAAGCAGAATCTCAGCCTTTTGAACCATGAAGTCACGGGTTTCCCTATTGGTGCTTCGGTGGCGACGACGACGGTTGGCGGAGCTTTTGAATCCCTGCGCTAGAGCGATTTCGAGAATTAGTGGGAGTTCAGCTCGATCGGATCCCGGCCTCTCACAGTCAAGGTGTTTAAGCCAGAGATCTATTCTTTCCTTGGCTTGCCTTTGATGTTTAGCGGTGACTGAACCAACCATCATAGGTACCAGCCAGGCTCGCGCCATAAACTCTCGGCGAATCCTTTCCTTATGTTCGCGATGCTTTCGTGCGAGTTCATAATAGGATGCTGGCGCCTCCTTCTTTCCCTCGGGGCCATGTTCGTGCGTGAATGATTCGAAAGCGCGGGCTTCATCGTATTGCGCCTCGTGGTACCTTGCCTCGTATTGTGCCCAGGGGTCGTACATTTCAGATGGATGGCCGTCCACGGACAGCGGGAACAGCTTTCTTATCATTTCAAACGCGCCGTCGCCGCAAGCGCCGAGTTCCTGGGCGATTGCGAGCCTCACCTGATATAGAGGCTCATTGAAAGCTATTTCCAGGAACTCTTGGTAAGCTGGTTGTTTACCGTTGCGTGGCGCGCCAGGATCATTGGCTGCATCGGCAATAGCTCGGAGCACTTCCCCGAATCGATGGACAAGGCGTATTTTTGCTTCCTCGATTGATTTCCTATCACCCAGCCTGATCGCACTCCAGCGCGCCTTTAGGGAGTCAGCCACTTCTGTGTGGGATGGATTTCCTGGGACTATCTGATCAACCTGGAGGGCCGTCGAATACAGATCGAACGCCTTCACGTCGCAACGTATCTTAGCAGCATTTAGGAGTGATTTAATCACTGACCTTTGTTGGCGCACCCAGTCATCAACCGTGCGCCCCACTGCCCGTGAATTCAAAACGAGTGCTATTAGGAGCTCACGCCCGGGCTTCGGCTCTTGCAGGGCTGCCGCCAAGTGCTTGTCGCTCACTTCACTTATGAAGCGAGATCCCAAATATGCCTGCATTATGCTGTGCGGGAAACGGATGCTGTCTCCCTTTGCTTCGACCAACCCCAGGCGCTCGCCCTGGGCGGCGTAGAGGGAAAGCCGGTTAACGCACCCAAGTATGTCACTGTCATACGGCAGGACTCTTGCGTCGCCTTCCTCATCAGTGTTGATTTTCTTATTGAGTGCGGCCCAAATTTCGGGGTATTTATCCTCCTGAGGATTCTTTGATCTCCTGTACTGCCAGACCCTGTTCACGAGGAAACGTATGATTTCGTTCCGCCCACAGGGGCCGTTAGACCCGTCTTTCCCCGAGGCAACCAACTCCGCGAGACCGACCTCCAGGCTGTCCTTCAGCAGACCAATGCAGGCTAGTGCGGAGATAACCTCGATCGTGTCATTTCGTCGTTCAGTAGGAAGGGCATAGGATTTGTACAAGTTCCCATTAGCGAGCGCATTCTTCCAGGTTTCGAGAAGGCGGAGTCGGAGGGTATAGCGATCTGCATGGCGGGTGTCCAGATCCTCCCACTCTTTTCTGTGATTTAGGTACTCAAGTCGATGGTGTTGTCGCAATCCACGCGTGATCTGCAAATACAGGGGCGCCTCCGAAACGACTGCGGTCTCTACGATCCAGTCCAAGCGCACCTCATCCGAACGAACATTCCTATCTCCAGACAAATATTCGATGGCCGCTTCCTCGCTAAGGGGTTCGAGGTCGATAATTGCTGCGTCTGAATCCTCCAGGGGGGCATGAGGCCGCGAGGCAATAACGAGCGGGAGTTTCTGTCGCTCAGCCAATCGGATTGCGTTCCGAATGGCCACATCGCGCTCTCTCTCCTGGGGGCCTTGGGTGAAAAGCTCCTCAAGTCCGTCAGCCACAATGACGGCCTTATCATCGGTAATCAGTTGCCGCCAAATCCGTTCACCCTGCGCACCGGAGATGAGATCAGCGTTAACCATTTCGCAGAACCGTTTCCGTCCAGCTTCTGCAAAATCAAGTTTGTCCGCGTCTTGGGATACGGAGCGCAATTGGATCGGCACCGGTACGGCCCCTTTTTCCGCCAGCATCCGAGTGAGTTGAACAAGCACCGCCGTTTTTCCGGCGCCCACACTGCCGACGAGGAGGATGGGCCGGCGGATGGCCCGATCATGCAGTGTTCGTATGAGAACCTGACATAGCTCCTGGCGGCCTACGACATCTTCCAGAACCGTTCCAGCGGTTGGGACCAGGCTGCGGGGATTTCTCCTCGCCCTTCTGCGCACTTTTCGGACGGCTTGTGGATAGGAGGTCATAAGGAATACGAGGGTCAACAAGGCGAAACTGAGCAAGGGGCTCAAAGTGCCGCTAACGATCCCACAGGATTCCCCTTTGTTGCCGCACCAGCTGTTTAGCTGGCTCTCATGGTATCCGAAGAAGAGGGCCTGAATGCCGAGCGCAAACCAAAGGAGGAATAGAGCCGTTCCTAGCACTGCGAGACAGTGCCATAGAACAATTTTCTGGCGTTTGGGGCTCCAATCGCTGATGCTTGGGATGTGACGCCTTGCGACGATGCGCATTTGGAGCAGGTAGATCCTCCGGACAATCGCCTGACATACTCTTGCCCCATGGCGGCGGACAAAAAGAGGGAGCCATGGCCGATGCCGCCAGTTTTTTCCCTGTGGCTGCCTTATCAGTCGAGGCATTCTTGACCCCCACTACTAAATTAGATATTTCAGTCTCGCTGGACCACAGACGCTGGCGGCGAAGCGTCAGCGACTGCTGCGCAGCGGTTCGTTGTGCTGGGTCAGACTGCGGCAAGCAGTTGGGCTCCGTCGATCCTGCCGAGCCCGCTGCATGCATCCCAGCCCGCGCCTGCGATGTAGCCGGGCGCCGGGGGTGCGGTGTTGTCGCCCGTGTCGATGTCGTAGACCACGCCGTTGGGGCCGAGGGAGTAGAGCCAGGGCGTGATGAAGCCGAGCGGGAAGCCGACCTGGCCGATGATCTGGGCAAAGAGGCCGGCGTAGAGCGGGGCAACGGCACTGGTACCCCCTACCACCGTCCATCCATTACGCACTACCACGTCATAGCCGGTGTTGGGGTCGGCATCCCCGGCTACGTCCGGCAGCCCACGACCGTAAGTCGTATGGTCATTGACGTTGGGAGGCACGCCCGCTCCGGTTTGCCAGGAGGGCAAGGCGAACACGCGGCTGATTCCTCCGCCGGTGGCGTCGCCGAAGCCGTCGTTCCAGACGGCCTCGGTCTTTGGCTGCCCGCCGTCGCCTTGCAGAGTAGTTCCCCCGCAGGCGATCACGTACGGGTCACTGGCCGGGAAATCGCAGTGCGCCAGTCCGTCATTGACGTTGTCATTGCTTCCGTTGTCCCCGGCCGCCGCGAGGGTCGACACCGCGGCCGTGGCGGCGCTGGTGAACCCCGCGTTCAGACCGTTGAGGCCCGCCGGCGCCCAAGCGGCGTCCTCGGCGGCGCCCCAGCTTGTCGAGAGCACCGACGGACGGTTCTGGGTGTCGAAAACCGCGGTGTTGACCGCGTCGATGAAGCCCTGTTCGGTGTTGGGCGCGAAATAGACCGTGATGGTGGCCTCGGGAGCCACGGCACCCGCGACTTGGATGTCGAGGGTCCCCTCGGTGTCCGCCCCGGAGTCCATGCCGAAATTGTTCGCGGCTCCGTCGACCGAGACCGCTACGACATTCGGGGCCTGCAGGCCGAGCGCCTGGAAGAAGGTGTCGAGGTCCTGCTGGGCGTACCCGCCGCCCAGTTCAATGATGCCGATAGACGCGCCGGCGCCATCCGCGGCGCCGGGGAAGTCGTACATCTGGGCGATCTGGGTCGGCAGGTAGCTGGCGGCGTCCCGCGGCCGCTGGCGGAGCAGCGGTCGTGCCAGCGGGTGGGTGGTGAGTCCAGAAACTCGTTCCACCACGCCTGCGACGTGGCGCGGTACGCGAAGGTGACCCTCCCGGCTACGGTAGGGGCCGACGTGCGGGCGCTCATACTTGATGAGCTGGGTGTCGAACGCTTCGTTCATCTGCCGGGCAGTGCCGGACAGCTGCAGTGTGCGCGGCGGCAAAAAGCCTGACTTCTTCAGCCCGTGTGCTTTGGCGAATTGCTCCACTAGCTCGAGCTCAGCCTTATCGGCCGCCTGCTCCTGGAGCTGAGCAGCACGGTCCGCCTGCTGACGGTCGCGGGGTCGCTTCGCGCCGAGCCTTGCCAGGTTGGTCAGCCCGGTGTTGGCCTTCCGACGCACCTGGACGCTCACCATGATCGGCTCGTCCGGGTCGGCTGGCCCCACGCGGCTGGCGTTGGGGGGCTGCCTGCGTTCGGTGCCGGGAATGGGTAGGGACGGATCGGTTACAAGCACCATCGTGGGCACTCCTTCCTGCGGTGCTTGCGCCATCGCCAACTCGTGCCGCAGGGCGGATTTCGATGTCCTCATGGTGTGGGGAGCCGCAAGATCACTGCCGCGACGAGCGTCCGGCTTCGTGCAACCAGCGGCGCGACCATCCGCCTCGGTATAGGGGCGACCGTACGGAAGAAGACCGTAAGTCCGATCTGTTGCATTTCACTCTACCGGAGTACCCCTTTGCCTGCATCCGGGCCAAGATCCGGCATGTCGCCATGCCCCTTACAGAGGTGCGGGATTCGCCTGTCTCGCACCCAGTCAGGTAGGCGCGGCTCCGCCTTCGAACGAGTGACAGCGACGATCGTCCCGTAACACGCAGCGCGTAGATCAGATCGCCAAGCCTAAAGGGTGGGTTGTACAAGGCCGTGATCAAGCAGCCTGAAGCGAGAGGCTGGGCTTGTCGGCTCATGCGGCGAGGGCGAGGTTGTGCATGCGGGCCACGGCCTGGACCCCGTGATGAAGGCCGTCGCCGCGCTGGCGGCAGTCGCGCAGGATCTTGTAGTTCTTCATCCGGGAAAAGACGTGCTCGACACGTGCGCGGACTTTGCGGTGCTCGTCGTTGTCCTCCTCCTCGCCTTTCAGCAGCGCTCGTCCGGCGAAGAAAATCGTGGGCCGCAAGCGGAGCATCGTCACCGACACTCTCGGACTGCTGCTCGCGGTGCTGGTCACAGCCGCGAGCGTGCAGGACTCCACCGCCGGCACCCACCTGATCGACCAGGTCGCGGCCGCCCACCCCACCATCCGCAAAGTCTGGGTCGACGGCGGCTACCGCCAGCACCTCGCCGAGCACGCCGCCCAGCTCGGCATCGACATGGAAATCGTCCAACGCACCCCCGGGACCAGGGGATTCACTCCCCTCCCCAAGCGCTGGACTGTGGAGCGGACCTACCGGATGGCTGATGTTCCACCGCCGCCTGGCCCGCGACTACGAGACCCTGCCCGCCCGCTCCGAAGCCATGATCCACCTCGCCATGACCGACCTGATGGCCCGCCGCCTCACCGCCGAAGCCACCACCTCCTGGCGAGACCCGACACTACGAGATAGAACACCAATTCTGGGATGAAACATCGGGAGAAAACGACCTCTAAAACGTGTTGCACAAGGCCGTGAGCAGGGCATCTCCCTTGTATCCGTGGGGTGTTGAGGGCTGTTCCGTTGCGGGTGGAGACGTTCACGGGTCTGCGGACGAAGCAGTTCGAGCGGTTGTTGAAGGTGGTGCGGGAGCGGGGTGGCGACGGGCCGCGGATCGGGCGGCCATGGTGTCTGCCGCTTGCCGACCGGGTGCTGGTGGTGGCGGTCTACTACCGGACAAACCTCACCATGCGGCAGCTCGCGCCACTGTTCGGCATCTCGCCCGCCACGGTGTGCAGGGTCATCCAGCGGCTGCGGCCCCTCCTCGCGCTCGAGCCGGCCACACGTCCGCCGTTCCCGTCCGGGTTGGACTCCGCGCCGGTCAAGCCTTCGAAGGATTGGCCGGACGGGGACCGATTGTCCTGGTCGGTATAGAGGAATCCGAGCATGTTGTCGAAGGAACGGTTCTCCAGCATGAGGACCACGAGGTTGTCCATCTGGCGCAGAAGTGTGGGGTCGGATGTCATCTGGTGCCTCCGCAGATCGCGCGGACTGCCGGCGCCGCCCACCGCCGGGGCGGCGGGCCCCGTTAACCAACGTAGGACAGAGCCCCCCGGCAGGCCGGAAAGGCCGCACCACGCCAGGGAACGGTATGCACTACGGACAGTCCCGCCGGCGTCTGCGCAATCGTCCCCCCGCGCGTCATCGACGCTCTGGCGCAATTCGACAATCCCGAGCTGCGGGGGGTAGGCCTTCGCGCCAGGTATCAGACCGACAGCACCAGCTGTGTCTCAGTCCGCGGCCGCGAATGAGCCGGCCCGAGGTCAGTCGCAGCGCACCCGCCGCCGTGGGTCCCACGTTGGTGACGGCGACGAGCGTAGCCGCCCGTGGTCGGCTGATGGTCGGGATGGCAGGATGTGCCGCCGGGGCTGTCTACTCGCCGTCGGACTCCTGCTGTGGGGGGCCGAAAGGTTCGATCGGTGGGTTGGCGTAGGGGCCCTTGGCGCCCGCAGCTCCCTGGACGCGGTCGGCGGCAGCCTGGGTGACCAGCAGCGCGTAGCTTCCGTCGCGGAGGTCGACGAGACCGTACTCGGTGTCGACCTCGTCCGGGGTGAGCCCGAGCCGACGCATGGCAGCGTCGAGTGTGGCCCCCGACGGGAGCTCGATGGTGATGAGCAGGCTGGGGCGGTCGGGGGCCATGTCTCTCCTGGTCGCGTCAGCTGCCGCCGGTGCGGCCGTTCTTCTGGCGGCGGTGCAGGGCGTCCATGATGCCCGGCACGTTGACCACGCCGTACCCGTAGTCGTAGTCGAACCCTGCGGCACCGCGGTCGTCGGCGGTGCGCCGCAGGAGGGTCCGCAGCTCGCCGGGGCTGATGGAGGCGGCGGACCACTGGGTGCGGATGGCGGCGACCACGCCTGCGGCCACGGGGCAGGCGGCCGAGGTGCCGCTGTCCGGCGTACCCGGACCGAATGCCTCCGAGCCGCTGAAATGCGTGAAGGCGCAGATGTCGGGTTTGCGTTGGCTGAGCCGGCCCGGTCCCTGAGAGGAGTAGCCGACCCGGTCGCGTTGGGTGTTGACACCGCCGATGCACAGGACGCGAGGGTGGGAGTTGGCTCCGCCGATCGGCCGGTCGGTGGAAGTGCAACGGGCGTCGGGGCACTCCCGGCCGCAGTTGCCAGCCGCGAATACGATGTCGGCTCCCGCCTGTTCCAGGGCGGTGACCAACAAGTTGAACGGGTGGGCCGGGTTGTCCGAGTAGTTCCCCGGGTGGCCAGGGGGGAAGTCCCACTGGGGAGAGAAAGAGCCCCAGCTGTTGCTGACCACCAGCTTCCTTTGCTCCTGCGGCATTGTCTCAAGGAAGCTGAGCAGGTGGGAGTATCCGGCGAGGGCGTCCGACAGCAGCCCCTCCATGACGGTTCTACCCTGCCGCTGCGAGCGAAGGACGGGCAGGTCGAGCAAGGTTGCGTCAGGTGCGGCGATGAGCGTGTCGAAGGCGCACATGCTGCCGTGGGCAACCGGGAACTGACCCGGCCGGCCGGTCACTCCCGGTGGGACCCAGCTGTTCTGCGCGTCCAGGGAGATCGCGAGGCCGTCGCGCTTGTCGCTCACGAATTCGAGGTTGATGCCGGTGTCGACGATCGCCAGCGGAACGCGGGTACCGTTCAGACTGTCCGACTTCAGCTCGGCGAAGAACCCCGCGACTTCCCGCCAGTCGCCGACCGGCGGATCTCCGCCGCAGGTGGGGGTGGATTCGATGACCGAGTCGGCAGCGAGTTGGAGGACGTCGGGGCGGGCGACGGTCAGCATGGCGATGCGCCTGGCGTTGTCGAAGTCGTGGATCTGTCCACGGACCAGGACTCCGGCATGCTCAGGCGCCATCGAGAAGGTGAGCGGTTGCTCCAGGGAAAGCGGGTCACCGCCGGGCACGGCGGGCATCGGCTTGGGGATCGGCACCGGTGTGTAGTCGTGATCCAGCTCGACCCCGGGCAGTTCCCCCGCGACATCGCGGGGCAACACGGTGCGCGCAGGGTCGATGACCGCGGCCACCAGATCGGGCTCCGGCTTCATATGGATGAGAACGCGCATGCGTCTCCTCAAGACAGTGCAGGCCACGCGGTCGGCACGTGCTTGGACGCCGTTACCGGGCGGCGGGCGGGATGCGAGGACGGTCCACGGCTGCTCATGCAGGCCGATACGCCGCAAACTTCACCTCACCATGCTGACCGTGGATCCGCTGCTCCACACTTCCGGACCACCATCCGGGTGTCGAACGGACCCCCGGGTCCTGGCAGGCCGCGGCGACGTGAATGCGCCCGGCGCGCGCCCGGGCGCGCGCGGAGCAACGCATCCGGTACCCGCTCCTATCGCCCACGGCAATGGAATCGACAGGCCGACCGAGCCCGCGAGACGACGGCAGAGACAGCCACTCGGGTGTTCGCCGACCACCGCGAGTTGTTGCATCCAGTCGCCTACCACACGCTCGGCAGCGTCGCGGACATCGAGGACACCGGCTCGCCTGGGTGCCGAGCACGAAGCCATCGACAAAGTGGGGTCGGCTGGCAGATCCTCGAACAGACCGTCGCCGCAGGCCACGAGGTCACAGCGGTCGTACGGAACCGGGGGAAGCCGTCCGCGCCGGTGCGCACCGTCACCGCCGACCTGGCCACCGCGGACCCGGCTGCCCTGAAGTCGCGGTGGCGGGGGCTGACGCGTTCCTCTCCGGCCACGGTGCCCGGTCCAAGGCCGAGGCGCGGCTCGCGCTGGCGGGACACGCAGGCCGACGTCGCGGTGATGAAGGCTGCGGACGTACGACGCATCGCCTTGGTCAGCGCCGGCCTGTTCGGTACCGTGCCATCACCGGCCCATCGGCGGGGGTGACCGCGCCGCGTGGGCGGTGGCGGTATCACCGCATCTGATGGTGGCAATGGCCGCTTGCGGCACTGGTTCGCCACACATCGCTTTTCGTAGCACACTGGGGAGCAGAAGCGCTTATCAGTCAGGACCTTTGCCGCCCCGACACCCGCACCGGGTAGCGGCAGCGATGCTCTGGCGGCAGTTGGTCACGACTTTTCGCTGCCGCATTCGCACCTGGTGTCAGACGCAAGGAGCCTGCAATGGCCGATTTGTGGCTGCCCGGCGCTGTCAGAGCCGATCTCGGGGACCATGCCCCGTGCGACTCCGTCTTTCCAGCGAAGGCGATCGCGCACATCACCGCGGACCGCGAGGCCACCGCTGGGGCCCCGCAAGACCTCGTACCGTTCGCTTCCCTCAAGAATTTCTTCACCAGCAGCGGTAAGGAACTGGCTCCGCACATCCTGTGGGATCCCTTCACCGGTGCGTTCGCCCAGTTCTTCCCCGCAACATCCCGTAGCAAGTCGCTCAGGGATCTGTCCGGCGGCACGCGCACCAACCGCGCCGGCAAGGTCGTCATCCAGATCGAGGCCCTTTTCTTCCCGCACTGCCGCCTCAACGGCAAGGTGTTCGCGAAGCTCACGGACACCCCGTGCAAGGGCTGGGCCGAGCTGAACGCGTGGGTGCGCTCCTGGGGCGTTCCGGACAACTGGCCCATGGGCCGTCCGACCGATTTCACCGCGCACCGCTCTGCGAATGTATGGCAGTCCCAGGGCGGCTGGTACGCGCACGCGCACGTCCCTGAGAACGACCACGTCGACCCCGGCTCATGGCCGACATACGTGGAGGCCCGGCACCCCGTCGGTGCCGGAGCTCCGGCCCATCACCGCCCCTGAACCCGAGCCGTTACTCGGTAGGACTCTTCTTCTTGGTTCCGTGCCGGCGTCGAAACCGGCACTCACCGCCGTGAGGCTGTGACACGTCGGCACTGAACCAGCCATACATACCAGCCAGCGAGGAGGCAGGCGCCATGGTGACGCTCGCCAACGTCCAGTTCGGAAAGACAAACGAGGACGTTCGCACCGTCCAGCGCGCTCTGATCGCGCGGGGGCGCAGCATTCCGGCCGGAGCCACGGGTCACTTCGATGAGCAGACCAAGGCCGCGTACGCCGCCGAGCAGCGCGCTCAGGGCTTCCACGGAAACGACGCGGACGGCATCCCCGGCTGCGCAACGCTCACCCAACTCGGGCGCCTTGAAGGTTTCACTGTGGATTGCCACGGCATTGCGCCCACCAGGAACACACCGGGCAGGCTCAGCCTGGCACAGGTGACTTACCACGACCCGAACAACGGTGTGGGCAAGGCCGCGATGGAGGGTTACGCCCGGACGGCGTGCTCTCTGACCGGCATGGACACCGAATTCGGAATCCCGGCGCTGGTCACCATTTCGCTGAGGGAGTCCTCCTATAACGCCCCCGGCCACCGAATCAACACTAGAGACGGCAACAACCGCGGACCGATCGTGGCCGACGGCCACCGGCAGAACTGCTCCCGCGGCGCGATGCAGGTCATTCCGCCGACCTTCGCGGAGCACCACCAGGCCGGTACGGCGACGACGCCGTATGACGTGGTCGCCGACATGTGCGCCGCGATCAACTATGTGCGCAGCCGTTACCGCGTCAACAATTCCGGCTCGAACTTCGCCGCCCGCGTCCAGCAAGCCGACCCCCACCGGCCGCCCCACCCGTACTGAACGACGAACACCAGTGCTTGACGGCGGCGACGCCAGGGCCGGCTGCGGTGTAGGCCAGGTCGGCGGGTGCCGGGATCCGCAGCCGGCGCAGGTAGCGACGATGCGGTGGCAGCGGTGGCGCCGGACCGCGGCCAGGCCGTGGGTGCGGCCCGGCAGCGGTGGCGAGACCCACATCAACTCGTCCGCAGGCTCGGTGGGGGGCAACAAGCTTGGTCGCACGGTTGGTTCCGTCGCACGTGGCATCGCCGTGTCGGATGGGCGTAGAACTGGAGCACCCGTCAAGAGCCGGCCAACTGACCCCGGGGGGACTTGTCGGCCCCGAATCGGCCTGCCGTCGGCCCGACGGCTCGTTGCGGCGATTGCCGGACATCCGGGTCCGCCGACGCCGCAGCGAGAGAGGCCCACGGGCGCTGGCGACCGTCGCTCACGGCGGTGATCCCCCTCTGGTCGTAACGTGAAGTCGCCAGCGACCAGGCGAGGTTGCCCGCCATCAGATGGCCCATACCCTCCACGTAGTGGTCAACGTACCGCCGGGCCTCCGCGGACATACCCCGTGCCGCGAGGGATGCTGGAAGTGCTGCGGCGAGCTGCCCAAAGCGGGCCGTCCGGGCGTTTGCGAGGCCCGCGACGTACGCAACGGACTCGTCCAGGCCGCAGCCCTTCTCCTCGCGGGTGACGAGAACACTGTTGTTCACGTCCCCGACTGCCATCTCCTTCACGAGGGAGACGATGTCGTTGACGAAGATGACCACGTCGCCGGTGATCTCGCGCATCTCGCGCAGCGGGGCGGAGTCGTGCAGGCTGTTCGGCAGGCTGTAGGCCCCGCACCGCTCGGTGAAGTCGAGGCAGGGCTGCACCCCTATGGAGTTGCGCCGCGTCGCGAGGTACTGCTCCAGCGAGGTGAGACGATCGCCGGTGCGGTTGCGCGCCTCCTCCTGGTGGGAGGTCAGGTAGGCGCTCCAGTGGCGGCGGAACCGACGTCGCCAGTCGTCCGGGGCGTCGGCGGTGGCGCGGTGCCAGATGTCGTGGAAGGCCCGCACAAGCGGCGGATCCGCGGGTCCGGGGGCCCACCGCGGGGCGTCCGCCGACATGGTGCGCACCAGGCTCTCCACGAGCGCCTCGACCGCTTCGGGCCGCTTGCCCAGCCGACCGTCGAACTGGTCATCGAAGATGAAGAACCAGGCGTTGAAGTCGGCGGCGAGCTCCAGGTCCCGGCCTCCGGCGTCGGGATAGAAGTACGCCATCAGCCGCTCGAGTCGCAGCGTGTCGTACTCTCCGGTGGCGGCGTCCGTCAGCAGACCCATCTCCTGTACCCACAGAAGGCTGTGCCGCCGCGCCCGCTCGGCGTGCGGGCTCAGACGGGCCGGGAACGGGATCCTGACCGCGGCCGCGCGCCGCGTCGGATCGTGTGGAGCCAGGTCACGGCCAGAAGCCGTCATGTCTGCCATACGTACCCCTGGGTGTCGCGGTGTCATGGTGTGTCCGACCGGTACGGTGCCGCCCTCCGACGTTCCCACTCCACCCCGCAGGCTAGGCGCGGTTTGTCCGCTCGGTGAGCGGGCGAGACGGGTGCCCTGGGGCCCGTTGGCGGCGCACGCTACGGCTCACGCGCCCCCCTTGCGAGGTGCGCAGCACAATGATGAAGACGGAACAGCAACACAGCCTGAAACATCATGAAATCGAATCTTCTTTCCGGTAGGCGCATTCGCGGAACCCTGATGGCCCGCGCGGGCGTACGCTTCGCCCGCCAAGGGGATTCACATATCGCGCACGGTCAAAGGAGCAGACGTGGCCTACATCGGAGACCGGCCAGGGCAGCCATCCCGACTGCTGCTGGAACGCGACGCCGAACTCGCTGCTCTCGACACCCTGCTGACGGAACTGACCGGTACGTCCGGCACCGCGCCAGGCTCCGGCGCGCTGCTCGCCTTCGCCGGGCCGGCCGGACTAGGCAAGACCTCGCTCCTGGCCGAGGTGCGCAGAAGAGCGGTGGCCCGCGGCTGTACAGTGCTCTCCGCCCGAGGGGGAGAACAGGAGCAGGGCGTCGCGTTCCACATCGTTCGCCAGCTCATCCAGCCAATGCTTGCGACCGGCACCGACGAGGAACATCGCAGGATGCTCGGAAGCTGGCACGACATCGTCGCCCCCGCGCTGGGCCTGGTGGCAGACACCAGAGGCAGCAGCCCGGACCCTCAGGGCGTGCGCGACGGCCTGGACTGGATCGCCACCCGCTTCGCCGTGCAGCAGGCACCTCTCGTGGTGTTACTCGACGACGCGCACTGGGCCGACACCGAGTCCCTCACCTGGCTCACTGCCTTCGCACCACGGGTCACCAAGCTGCCGCTGCTACTCGTCGTTGCATACCGTCCGGACGAACTCCCCGTGGACGCCGCGGCCTTCGGCAAGCTCGTCGAACGCCACGGAACACGCCCCTTCCATCTCGTACCGCTCACCCCTGGTGGGGTCAGCCGCATCGTCCGCAACACTCTGGGAGAGGAGGCCGACGAGGCGTTCTGCCGCGAGACCTGGGCCGTCACCGGAGGCAACCCCTTCGAGACGGTCGAGCTCGCCGCCAAGGTCGCTGCCCGCGGCCTCAAGCCCCAGATAGCCCACGTAGCAGAACTGCGCGAGCTCGCCTCCGCCGTGAAGGGCAGCGGGATCGTCGAGAGGCTGGAGCGGCTCGGCACCTCCACCGTCCGGTTCGCCTGGGGCGCCGCCGTGCTGGGCGCCGAAGCCACCCGCAGCCTGGCCGCGAGTGTCGGCGGCCTGGGCGAGGCCGAGTCCGCCGACGCCATCTCACTACTGCGCGAGGCCCGCATCCTTGCCGACCCGGCTCCCGAAGCCTCGGAAGACGACCATCTGGAGTTCTTTCACCCGCTCATCGCCACGGCTGTCTACCGGGCCATTCCCGCCGCGTTCCGCGTCGCCATGCATGGCCAGACCGCTGCCGTCGTCTCCAGCGCGGGACTGGGGGCTGCCGTCACCGCACGGCACCTGCTGGAGATGCACCCGGAAAGTGACCCCTGGGTCGTGCAGCAACTCCGGGAGGCCGCCCGCGAATACCTGAGGGCGGGCGCCCCTGAGGCCGCCCGGCGCTGTCTGGCCCGTGCGCTGCGCGAGCCGCCCGCCCTGGACGAGCGGGCCAGCGTCCTGTTCGAGCTCGGCTGCTCGGCGCTGCTGACCGAACCGACGACCACGGTCAACCATCTACGGGCCGCACTGGACGAGCCTGTCCTCCCTCCTGCGCTCCGAGAGGCGATCATCTACCGGCTCGCACAGGCCCTCGGCCACTCGGACCGGATGGCCGAGGCCGCCGAGACCGTCGCGGAGGCCGCCCGGTCGGCCACCGACACCCGCACCCGCCTGCACATGCAGGCCGAGCAGTTCATGTGGAACGCTTTCAGAGCCGACGAAGAAGACTCACCCGCCCGTTCACGCAAACTGGCCCGGCTGGCCGAGCACTTGACGGGCCGCGACACCGCAGAGCGGTACATCCTCGGACTGCGAGCCTGGGACGCCATGGTGCGCGGTGAACCCGCCGCCACCGCACTCCACTGGGCCGAGGAGGCCCTCGGTGACGGCCTCTCCTGGACCGACGAACACTGGGGTTTCGAGGTCCCTGTCCTGGTCGCCATGACCTTCGTGTACTGCGACCAGCCCGGACGCGCCGAGGAACTCTTCGGCAAAGGCATCGCCGAATGCGAGAGCAAGGGCTGGCGCGGTGCCCACCTGTCCTTCGGCTACACCCTGCTCGGCTACATCCGCTACCGCCGCGGGCGTCTCGACGAAGCCGAGACGCTGGTCCGCGGCGGACTGAAAATCGCGGACCGGGTCGGCCACCAGGTGCCCGCACAGTACTTCGCGATCGGCATCCTCATCGAGATCCTGCTGGCCCGGGGCCGCACCACCGAAGCCGAGGAGCTCGCCACCTCCTACGGCTACGGCGACATCGTGCCCAGCGCCGTGGTGTACCCGGACTCCCAAACCGTCCACAGCGAGCTACTGCTCGCGCTCGGCATGCGCCGTGAGGCCGAGCTGAAGCTCAAAGGGGTGGGAAGCCGGCTCGAATCGCGCGGCATACGCAACCCCGCCTGGTGCCCCTGGCAGCTCCATCTCGCGCAGGCCCTGAGGAGCACCGACCCGGAGCAGGCCCTCAAGCTCGCCTCCACCGCTGTCGAGCGGGCCCGCAGGTTCGGCACGCAGTCCGCCATCGGTCAGGCCCTGAACGCCCTGGCCGCGGTGTCCCCCACCCCAGAGCGAACCGCCATCCTGGGAGACGCAGTCGCCCATCTCGAACGCTCGCCGTCCGGCTACGACCTGGCGTGCGCACTGGTGGACCACGGCATCGCCCTGCGTCGCGCCGGGCTGACGCAGGATGCCGCCAGACAGCTCCGCCGCGGACTCGAGGGCGCGGTAAACTGCGGCGCGGACACCCTCGCGGCCCGGGCTCGCGACGAACTCGACGCGGTCGGCCTCTGGCCCCTGCAGTCCGACGCCGTTGCCACGGACTCCCTCACCGCACAGGAACGTCAGATGGCCGAGTGGGTGGCACACGGCTGGTCAACCGCCCGCATGGCCAAGGCCCTCGGCCTCGAGCCCCTCGATGTGACCCGGCTGCTGTCTGGCATCTGCCTCAAGACCGGATTCGACCACGCGGGCCTGGTACGGCTGGTCTTAGGGCAGCCTGACGGTAAACCACCGATGTGCCCCGGGTCTGATGGAGTCACCTTCCTGGACAGGTGATGCACCAGCTCATCTTCGGCGACAACGCCCCCGCCGGCTTGCTCAACCTACTCACCGGCCAAGAGCCGACCGAGTGAGCAGGGCCCACAGATCCGCGATCGTGAGCCGCAGGCGTCGGTCTGGCCGCCCCCACGGCCAGTACCCGCACGGACAAGCCGCTGCTGACGTTGAAGGGGTGAAGCGGCCGGACGGCGCCGACTACGACGACGCTCCGCCCATGGCCAGCGCGGTTCGCGCCAGCCCGCGCAGCCAGGCGTGGGCATGGTCGGTGTCGTAGCGCTGATGCCACGACAGGTATATCGGTGCCGACGGCAGTTCGAGCGGGAGGGGGAGCACGACCAGGCCGAGGTCGGCGACCGCTGACCGTGTGGTGGCTTCGGGGACGCTGATCAGGAGATCGGAGCCGCGCGCGAACTCCAGCGCGGCCGCTTCCGTGGGCGCGGTAGCCACCACGCGGCGGGTGAGGCCGAGCCGCGCGAGAGCGTCGTCGAGGGCATTGCTGAGGTTTCCACGTCGCGAGACGGTGACGTGCTCAGCGGCGGCGTACCGCTTTGCGGTGACGGTCCTGATGCGGGTGAGGGGGTGCCCCTGCCTCACGACGATGACGAGGCGGGTCTCGCCCACGTTCTCGGCACGGATGTCCGGTGCGCTCGGGCGGTTGGCGTTCGCCTCCAGGTCCACCTCGCCGCGCCGCAACTCGGGGGTGTCGATGCTGGATTCCGCGACGAAGCGCAATCGCACACCCGGCGCCTCCTCACGCACGGCCGCGAGCAGTGCGGGGCCGCTCAAGGCGACCAGGGAATCGTGCCAGCGGAGTGTGAAAGTGCGCTCCAACGCTGCCAGATCGAGTTCACGGCTCGGTGCCAGCACCCCTTGGACCTGGTGCAGCAGCTCGTGCACCTGTTCCCGGACGGCGATCGCGTACGGCGTCGGAGTCATCGTGCGGCCGGTGCGCACCAGGATCTGGTCCCCGGTCGTGCGCCGGATTCGGCCCAGACTCCGACTCATCGCGGGGGCCGTGACATGCATGCGTGCGGCCGCCCCCGCCACACTTCCCTCCTCCAGCAGTGCGTCGAGCGCAGCCAGCAGGTTCAAATCCAATTGCATGCGAGTAATCCTAGCCGTGCTTTACATGCAGTTGAGGTTAATCAAGGGGCTGTATACCTTCGAGACCAGAGCGCTGAACAGAGCGCGCAGTTCGGCCCGAACGGCCCCATCCCCTCCTTCTCAAAAGGGAGTTCACCATGTCCGAAAGGCTTCAGACCACTGACGTCGCCGCCTCCGACGCCGACCTGCTCGGCCAGACCGCGATCGCCGTGCGCGCGGCCGGTTCGGCGCTGCACGAGCGCTTCGGCGGGGTGGTCCGCTACCAGAGCCGCGAAGAGCTGATGCGCGCGCTCGCCGACAACGACGACACGGCCCTCGACATCCTGCGCCCCCGCCTCACGCGCCTGCGCCCGGACGCCGGCTGGGTGGAGGACGAACTGGACGGCGGGGCGCTGCCGCCCGGCGAATGGTGGGTCGTGGATCCGGCCGAAGGCAACGTCAACCATCTTCACGCCCTGCCGGAGTGGGCGGTGACCGCCACCCTCGTGCGTGAGAACCATCCGGTGCTCACCGCGGTCCACCTGC
This sequence comes from Streptomyces barringtoniae, assembly GCF_020819595.1. Classification (GTDB taxonomy): domain Bacteria; phylum Actinomycetota; class Actinomycetes; order Streptomycetales; family Streptomycetaceae; genus Streptomyces; species Streptomyces barringtoniae. The sequence goes on along the minus strand of NZ_JAJHNP010000035.1, from coordinate 7,138 downwards.
CGTTGACCGGCGAGACCTACACCGCGCTCACCGGCGCGGGCGCCTACCTCGACGGCCGACCGCTGCACGTCTCCCAGACCACGGACCTCGGCCTGAGCATCGTGGCCACCAGCCAGGCCCGGCCGGACGAGGACGAGAAGGTCGTGCGGCGCGTCGGCTCCTCGATCACCGCCATGCTCTTCGACGCGCTCGTCGTCCGCACCGCCGTGCCCGCGACCCTGCACCTGCTGAACGTGGCCGCCGGCCGGATCGACGCCTTCTGGCAGTTCGCCGGCGCCCGCGCGGACCTGCTTCCCGGGGCGCTGCTCGTCACCGAGGCCGGCGGACAGACCTCCGACGCCGAGGGCCGCCCCTGGACCCCGCAGAGCGAAAGTTTCCTGGCCGCCGCGCCCGGCGTCCACGCCGAGGCCGTCGCCACGCTCTCACGCTGACCGGGCACCACGACCTGCACGCACGGAAGGACCAGATCAGCATGACCACGATCGCAATTCTCGGAAACGGCCGCGTCGGCGGCAGTCTGGCCACAGCCCTCACCCAGGCAGGGCATGAGGTGACCGTGGCGGACCGCACGCCGGGCGCCGCCACCGACGCTGCCCGGACAGCCCAGATCGTCATCAACGCCACCCCGGGAGCCGGGTCTCTCGACCGGCTCGTCGCCCTGCGCGAGGAACTGCGCGACAAGATCCTCGTCGACGTCTCCAACGCCACCGTCGACGGACCGGACGGACTGCCTGCCCACCTGATCTACCCCGGCTCAAGCCTCGCCGAGCAACTCCAGGAAGCGCTCCCCGAAACGCGCGTCGTCAAGACACTCAACACCATGCTCTTCCCGGTGATGACCGCGCCAGCCACGCTCACCCAGGCGCCCGACGCCTTCCTCTCCGGCGACGACCCGCAGGCCAAGCAGACCGTCCGTGAACTGCTCATCAACCTCGGCTGGCGCAAGGAGTGGATCACTGATCTCGGCGGGATCCAAACCGCCCGCGCCACGGAAGCCGCGATACTGTTCGTACCGCACGTGATTCGGTCCAGCGGATTCGCGCCCTTCGCGATCTCGATCGCCCGCTGATCCGCACACAGTGCACCGCCCCCGCCGGGCCCACATCCAGAACAGATACGCCGCCGACCGCCGGCCATCGAGCGACCGGCCCGGGCTGTGCTCAGCCCGGTGGGCTGTTGAGCTGGGCCATGAGCTCACAGTTGGCCGCCCGGGCGGCGGCGAGCTCGTCGCCTTGGTCGAACAGCGATGTGGGCCAGAGGAGTTCGAAGTTACTCAGGTCCAGCCTCACCACACCATCATCACCTATCGGGGTGAGTTGGCCCCGAGCGATGGGCTCCCGTCTCAGTCCTGGATGAGCTGCTGGAACTGCGGGCATCCGACGGCATGCCATTCCCTGACGAAGATCTCCCCGTCAACGACCACGACCTCGGCGTGCCACGGCAGGCAGTCGTGGCATGCATGGATCTCGTACGAGTTGCCGTCGTCGTCGAACGCCCTGAGATCGACGGAACCGACCGGCGCTCGGTAGGTAACGTCCTGCTGGGGATCCGGGCCTTCTGCGATGAGAGCCAGTATCTACGCGAGCTATTGCTCGGACGGCCCTTCGGGGCCGGGATCGCGTGCAGGGATATCACTGCGGCAGTCCTTGCATTCGACGGTCTGGGGCAGCGTCGTGAAGCGGATCCCGGAGATGCCGTAGGAGCCCTCGATGCGGTAGCTGTGGCAGACAGGGCAGGGTGTGGCCTGGAAGTCGTTGTCGAGCGCAGGCATCAGCCACGTTTCACGTCGCTGTCACCGGCTTCGATCAGTGTGTCGACGCTTCCTCACCCTGCGGCAGGGACGGAAGCAGTGCCGACGGAATCCGCTGAGGTGCCGAGATCGCCATATCCCCATCATGGCCGATGGCACTGACAATGCATGCTCGCGCGCTTATAAGGGCTTTACCAGGGCGATTACTCGTTGGTGCTCCAGGAGCGCAGACGGTCGGCGACTTCATAGGAGTCCACGCGCAGGGCGCGGATGTCGTAGATCAGTTCTCGCCATAGCTCGAACTTTGTGTCGATGCGTTGTCCGGAGGCCTCCAGATAGGCGACAGCGACGCCGTAGCCGAACACCTCGTTGCGGGCCGGGAGAGGGCGGAGCAACACGCACTCCTCCAGAAGCACGGCGGCCCGCCAGAAGGCGTCAGGGTGCTGGTCATGCCGGGGCGGGTCCACCCGGTGACGGGCCGCCATGCCGACCAGGACGGAAAAGTCGTTCACGGTCAGGTCGTCCGGTAGGAGCTCTTCCTGGCGCTCCAAGAACCACCGGTAGTCGACGTACAGCTCGGGACCAGGCACAGGTCAGGCCGCCCGCGGGGTGTCGCGCGGTACCGTCGGAAGTCCGCCGAACTCCGCGTCGAAGGCTTCCATGAGGCCGGGCTCGTTGATCACACGTCGGAAGGCCGCGGTTGCCGTATCCAGGCGGCGCGCCGTTTCTTCCCGCCGGGCGAGGTCGGCGAGGTAGTCCTTCATGGACATTCCGCGGTCGTCGGCCAGGGCCTTGAAGAGGTCACGCGTTTCGTCGTCGATCTTGACGCTGGTATCTGCCATACCTCAGAGTATGCCGCTCGGCATACCTGGTCCGCTACCCGACCACTGTTCTGAGACTGAGCGCTTCACCTGGCCCGTGAGCGCTGTGGTTGGCCCTTTTGCGCGGGGTTGTTGGCCCGCAGGGTAGCGGTCGGCTCTCCCACCTGCGGGATAGAGCCGGTCCGGTGAGAGGGCCGCGCGGCGTGCCTGCACGGCGGGTTTGGGCGCGTTTTTCGAAAGTTCTGGTCGGAGCTGCCGCACGCGACATTGACAAGCTCGCCTGTTGTCTCTGGCGACAGGAGCGGGACAAAAGTGGCATGCCCACGCTTCTGCAGGCTCGCGGACGCCGTCGAGGGCCTCGACCCGGGGTTCCGGCGAGACCCGCATCGACTGGCCGCGCCGCGTGAGCCCTGCTAGACCGGAGACGAGGGAGGTGTGCATGCCTCGTGGTGTCGTCAGGGGGTTGGCCGCGCTCCTTGCGGCAGTGACAGTCCCGCTCGCCGTATGCGCGCTGCTGCTCCCCGTCCGAGCCATCCTGTCCCAGAACAACGTGGCCCTGATCCTGATGTTGGTCGTCGCGACGGTGGCTGCCCTCAGCTACCGCTGGGTCGCGGTCCTGACGGCCCTGTCCGCCGCCGTGTGGTTCGCCTTCTTCTTCACCGCTCCGTACGGAACCTTCATCCGCTTCAACCGCGCGGCCGACATCGTCACCGCCGGGCTGCTGCTCGGCGTCGGCCTTGCGGTCTCTCAGCTGGCTCGCCGCTACTCCCGTGAGCGCGCCATCGCCACCACCTTGCAGCGCAGCCTGCTGCCCCGTGTGCTGCCGGACACCTGTGCCGTCCGGGCGGCGTGCCGCTACGTCCCGGCCGAGGCCGAGGTCGGTGGGGACTGGTTCGACGTGATCCCTCTCCCGGGCTTCCGCACCGCCCTGGTGGTCGGGGACGTGGTCGGCCACGGCCTGCGCTCCGCGGTCACCATGGGGCGGCTGCGCACCGCGGTCCTCAATTTCTCCACCCTCGACCAGCCCCCGGACGAACTACTGGCTCGCCTCGACGACGTGGTCAAGCAAATGGACGCCGAAGCGGGCGCCGGCCAAGAGGGGACCATCGCGGCCACGTGCCTGTATGCGATCTACGACCCGGTCGCCGGTAGCTGCACGATGGCAAGGGCCGGTCATTTCCCGCCCGCCATCGTCCGTCCAGACGGCCGCGTGGAGATTATCGACCTGCCCGAAGGACCGCCGCTCGGCGTCGGCGGTCTGCGCTTCGAGGCCGTCGAGCAACAGCTGCCGGATAACACCCAGCTCGTGCTCTACACCGACGGGCTCATCAAGAACCGTTACCGCGATGTCGGGGCCGGCCTGAAGCTGCTGTGCGACACGCTCTCCGGTGCGGGGCTCGACCCGGAGGAGACGTGCCAGAAGGTCCTGGAGGCAGTGCTCCCCGCCCGGCCAGTCGATGACGTCGCTCTCCTGATCGCCCGCACCCGTACGTTTCCGCAAAACCAAATCGCCGACTGGGACATCCCGGCCTCTCCTGCCGCAGTGCCCGCCCTGCGCGCCGAGGTGTCCGCGAAGCTGGCCGACTGGAACCTGGAGGAGACGGCATCCACTACCAAACTGATCCTCAGCGAGCTGGTCACCAACGCCATCCGCTACGGGACACCCCCTGCCCACCTGCGCCTTCTGCTCGATACCAGCCTGGTGGTGGAGGTCAGCGACCGCAGCAGCACCTCCCCGCACCTGCGCTACGCAACGGACACGGACGAAGGCGGCCGCGGAATCTTCATCGTCGCCCAGCTCGCCGCGCGGTGGGGAGCCCGCTTCACCCCCACCGGGAAGATCGTCTGGGCCGAGCAGCCGGCCCCATCACTTCCCGTCGCCCCCGACCTGGCACCGGCCGCGTGACCGGACTGGACCGCCCGAAGCCCTCGACGTACATGCCGATTGGCACCTCGGGCGGTACCCGGCGCACCGTCGCTGAGCAGTGAAAGAGCGGTCGGCAACTGTCGTCGTCTGTCGTCGTTGGCCACTCTCGGACGGCCCACAGACGGCCCAGCGCTCTCACGCCCACGGAGGTCGACGGAGCACCTGTTTGGAAGACGACGTATGTGGCCTCTGGCCGACCTGCCGAGACTCCGACCTGGACAGAGCGCAGCCGAGCCTGTCGTTCCCTGTGGTTCCCCGCTGCGTCCCCTCGGAATGGGCACTGAGTGGGTACGACGGTTCACCCGATACCTTCGACAGGGTTGAGGTCGGGTGCGTAGGACGGCAGGAGCTGGAGGTAGCAGACGGAGCTGCACCGACTGCAGCAGCCTGGCCCGCCTCCACCGCCCGGTGAAGGCGGATGGCCAGACCGACGATCCGAGAGCCCACTCGCCGGCATGACCGAGCCTCGCGTCGGACGGCCGTGTGAATGGGCGTCATGGGCGTCGATATGCCCAGCAGCCCACATCTCACGGGGTCCCGCCGGTCTCTTGGGAAATCTCCTGTCAGAGCCTTGTCCCCCGGCGCCTAGAACGGCCGGTCGCCGTGGGCGTGGGCGGCGCGCGTGAGGAAGTCGTTGAGGTTCATTCGAGTTTCTTCCTGGTCACCCGCGCAGGGCGGAGGCGAAGACGGCGGGCAGTTGGGCGGGGTTCGGCGCGGTGGTGAAGCGGGTGATGCGCTCGAGGGTGGTGCGGCCGGTGCGGTTGGTGACGAAGTACGGCGGCTTGGGGGACAGCGAGGGACAGCCGGTGAACAGGCTGCGGGGAGCGGGAGCGAAAGGGGCGCGCAGCACCGTCTTCTCGATGTCCTCGAGCATGAAGGCGTTGTTGACGAAGCCGATGCCACTGCCGATCGCCTGCCGGGTGTGGCCGGGATGGGCACCCCAGGGGGTATATCCGAGGAGGAAGTTGACGCCGGACCAGGTGTTGACGCCGATGGTGCCGTAGCGCAGTTCGCCCAGGGCCGCTTCCACCTCACCGGGCTGGGTCCTCTCGGTCCGGGGGTGCACGATCAGGGTCGCGCCCAGGGTGCCGGGGAGGACGGTGTTGGCGAAGTCGACGGCATGGCGCAGGAAGTGCGCGGGACTCTCGCCCGGCACGCGGACGACGCCCAGCGCACTAGCGAAGACCTCGCCGGTGAGCAGCATGTCGTCGTGGTCGGTGATGTCCGCGACCAGGATCCGGGAGTCGTCGCCGTGGCACTCGGCCCGCGGGTGTGCCGCCAGTACGGCCTGAAGCCGCTGATGGGCCCCGGGGTAGTAGTCCCTGCGGGCCGGCAGGGCGCGCAGCACCCGTCTGATCTCGTCCAACAACGGTTCGGTTCCCGGCCAGGAGCGCGGCAGCACCAGCACCTGGCTGGCGATGCAGTTGTGGCCGGAGTTGTTCATCTTGCTCGTGACGATGTGCTCGGCCTGGAAGCGGAAGTCCGCCTTGCTCCAGGGCCCCGGCACCACGATGCACGGGCTGACCCCGCCCAGCTCGCTCGTGAGCGGTTTGTCGGTCAGCGGGGTGTCCTCGCGGCGACGCCGCTCGGCATGTTCGTCGGTGCCCCAGACGATGGCGTCGTGGGTGCGGTCGCTGCCGGTGACGTGGATGGAGTCCACGCCGTCGTGGGTGGTGAGGTAGGTGCCTTCGGCGGGGCCTCCGTCGACGAACCGCAGCCAGCCGCGCTCGGTGAACTCGGCGAAGATCCGCTCGAAGTGCGGGCGGAGATAGGCGTTGACCGGGTTCATCTTGGCGATGACGACCTGGCCCTCGGCGTAGAGCTTGTGCAGGATGTCGCTCGCGGTGAGCGAGGCGACGTTGCCGGCTCCCAGGACCAGCGCCACGCCGGGGCGCTGCACACCACCCCTGTACCGTGCGGCCGCGCGGTGTCGTACCTGCTCGGCCGCGATCCCGGCCTGCATCCGGACCCGAGCCGAGTAGCCGCCCAGCAGCAGGCTGTCCCAGCCGGTGGCGGGAAAGACGTCCACCCAGGTGCGGGTGCCTCGCTCGCGGACCGCGCCCGCGTGCAGCGGTTCGTGGCCGGCGGCCAGGCGCCGCAGCACGTGCAGCCGCGCGGTGACCTGCTGCGCCAGCGACCACGGACCGCCGGCCCAGTCTTCTGCGGCCCACGGCGAGTCGGGGCCGTATCCCTTGGCCTGGGCGCCCGCCGCGACCATCTCGGCAGCGCCGTCGCGGATCCTGGGCATGAGCCTTTCCAGCAGGCCGATGCGTTCGGCGAGCGGCGCGCTCGCCCAGGACGGAGCGTTGTGGCGCAGCTCTCTCAGGGCGCGGTCGAGGACGGTCGTGTCGAGGGCGGGGCTGTTCACGTCACTCCTTGGCGGGGCGAACAAGCTGGTTGGGAAGGGGGACTCAGGCGTCGCGGCGCCGAACGTCGCGGTCCCGGGCGACCGGGGTGACGGTGGCCGTCCCGCCGGAAACGCGAGCGGCACGGCCACCGTGTGCAGGCAGACGGTCGGCCCGGATCGCGAGGGGTGCCGGATAAGGGGGCTGTAATCAGGACAGCGGGACGCCGGCGATCGCGATGCGCTCCATCACCCGGCGCTGTGGGTAGTAGTCGTTGACGGCGTAGTGCTGTACG
>NZ_JAJHNP010000034.1 GCF_020819595.1 Streptomyces barringtoniae | reverse complement strand
GATATCCAGTCGCTCGACGAGCGCGAAGCAACGTCAGCTTCTGAACACGGTGGAGCGCGGGCAGGTGGCCCGCGAAACTGAGCATCCGTCCCCGCTCCGCAGGTCAGGCATCGAGCGTGGGCGAACTCAGCCGGGCCTCTGCTGCCGAGCCCAGGCGTGCACATCGGTGATCTTGAACTGCAGCCTGGCGCTACGGCCGTTCCCGAACTTGTAGGGAGTGGGTCCGAGTTTGGGTGCATCTCGGTACACCCATGTGATCGACATGTTCAGATACTCGGCGGTCTGCGCAAGCTCTGCGCTCGCGTCGGTCGCAGCTTCGCCCGCATGAAGCGGTAGAACGGACAGAAAGAACCGACGACCAGGACGAAGAGCGAACTACGTCCGTCCACAGCGAGCGGAATCACGGTATTGAAAGGAACAACCGCGATGGCCCTGACCCAGCAGACGATGACCGATGAGCAGCGTAAATCGGTCGTTCTGGAATATCTCAAGGCCTTTGACAACGGTGGTGTGACTTCCAGCGGCGGCAACATGGTGGACCTGTTCGCCGATGACGCTCAGGTGTACTTCCCGAAGTGGGGACTGGCTACCGGCAAGGAGGAGATCGGCACGCTCTTCGCCGAAGTCGGCACCACGATCAAGGCGATCAAGCATCACTACGCAGACTTCAACTGGATCTTTTCCGGCAGTGATGTGGTGGTGTGTGAGGGGACCAGCCATGGTGAGCACCGTGACGGTGCGTGGCGCGCCGGAGTGCCCGAATGGGGCGCCGGACGATGGTGTGACGTATTCGAGATCCGCGACTGGAAGATCCAGCGCTGTTTCGTCTACCTGGATCCCGACTATGCCGGCAAGGACACCGCCCGCTACCCCTGGCTTGCCAAGCGGACTAATCCTTGAGAGCGGCTTGCCTCGGCTGGCCGCTTCACACTTTTGACGAAACTTCCCCGTGAATTCTGCCCGCCCGATCAAGAGGGAGTTTCGTCCCCGCAGGGATGTAAACTGAAAGTCGAATCTTCGGCAAGTCCGAACATTGTCAACTGATTGTAAATCCAGGCGTCGCCCTGGGGATTTACACGTGCGTCTCGGTCGCTGTGAATGTGTCCGCGGTGCCGGTCTGCGGCAGGGGCCTCAGAGCGGCGACGGCATTCATGGGTGGACCTGATGTCGCGATTTCCGTTACCTCGGTCGGCGGCCTTGGTCTCGACGGTCGCGACGGGATGCGTGGAGGCGTCTCTCGCGGCCGTAAGGCCTCGTCGGGAGTGGCGACCCACTCCTTCTCCGGCCTCGATGCCCTTGCGGATTCGCTGACGTGGACGCCGGCGGCTGATGGTGCAGCACGGCTTCGTGCAGGGGCCGCCAGGGCTCGGTTCTGGACGGGGTGTCGACGCGCGGTGTCGGGATACCGGCTGCCCCGCCACCGGTGCCGGCCGCACCATCCGGCGGCGGCCCGGGCCACTACCCACGTTCTTTCAGGGGCGCGCCGTCTTCCTCGGTGCCGCACAGCCGGTGGGTTAGGACCGTGCGGTGCTTGTTCACCCGGTCGAGGACGAAGGCCGCGATGAGAGCCCCCACCATGGGGGCGAGCAGGTACACCCACAAGAAGGACGACTGCCCGGACGCCAGGGCCGGTCCGAACTGGCGTGCCGGGTTGGCCGAGCCTCCTGTGGTGGTTCCCAGCAGGGCAATCGTTCCGCCGATCAGGAAGCCGACCAGCCAGGGGACCAGGCGTGCCAGGCGAGGGGCCTGCAGGAAGAACCCGACGAGGTACACGATGGCACCCATGCTGGCGGCCTCGGCGGCACCCATGCTGGCGGCCTCGGCGCCAAACAGCTCAGCTGCCGTCCAGCCTGCGCCGGGCTGCAATACGGCGGAGGCCACCGGGGGGTCTTTGGCCGCCGGTCCCCATACGGCGCCGGCCAGGAGTACTCCCAGGACGGAGCCGATGAGCTGTGCCAGGACGTAGGGGACAACGGAAACGCCCGGGAAGACGCCGAACCGCCACATCGCGAGAGAGATTGCTGGATTGATGTGTCCGCCGCTCGTCCTGCCTGGCCGGCTGAGGATGAGAGCGGCGATCAGTAGTCCGACGGCTGCCCCGACGATCACCAATTGCAGATGAATCCGATCGACCTGGTCGGAGATGAAGGATGGGCCCATCACCCATCGGACGATCGTGGTGACGCCGAACAGCAGCACAAATGCGAGGTAGCACTCCAGGGCGCTGTGACCCGCGATCGTCGCCGGCCGCGGAGGGGCGCTGCCGGTTCGCCCGGCCGGCCGTGGGTCGCTGGAGGGTGCGGGAGTCTCTGGCATGGCGATCCTCGGGAACGGGAAGAGTGGCCCGGCGACAGGCATCGGGACGTCGCCGGGGTGACCTCGAACGTGGCTCTGGTGCCGTCGGCTCAGCCGCTGTTTCGGCGCGCTGGAAGATAGTGAGAGACCTTGAACGGGTGCTCGGGATCCAACAGCGATCTGGCCTTCTCCTCGGCTGACCGGTCATATCCGGTGAGCCGGCCACGGTGCTGCCGTTCATGCTCCTCCCACGAGGCCACCGCGAAGACCTCCAGGTATGTGTCTGGTTGGGAGCCGTCACGGAACAGATCCCAGCGCAGTGCACCGGTGCGCAGACGGGAACGGCCCACAGCCTCCATCGCGTCGGTGAAAGTATCCGCGTGGTCGGCTGGAACGCGGTACTCGACCGTGACGAGAACTGGTCCTGTCGATGCCGATGGATCGAGAACCATGACGGGAGCCGGCCAGTGCATGGAGGGCGACCGGTCCAGAGCGGTGTCAGGCACGGAGAAGAACAGTCCGGCCAGGGAACCGATCACCAACACCGCGGCCGCCACCAGCAGCGCTCCCCTCAGGCCGATCCCGTCGGCGAGCCCGCCCCACACCGCGGCGCCGATCGCCAGGCTGCCTTGAAAGATCGTCAGGTAGACGGCGAGGGCCCGAGCGCGCACCCACTCGGGGACTGTCACCTGCATCTGCGCATTGAGGATCGACAGGACGCCGACCCAGGCGAGCCCGGAGAACACCAAACCCACGCCGACGACCCAGGCAATCCCCACCAGAGCGAGCACGACCAGCGTCATCGCGAGCAGGATGCCCCCGCCGGCCAGTGTCACATTGCTCGACCACCGGCCGCGTACCTGCGGCAGCAGCACCGCCCCCAGTACCGCTCCCGCTCCGACTGCCGCGAGCAGCAGGCCGTACCCGCCAACCCCCAGCCCCAGCTGCTGATGCGCGGCCACGGGCAGCAAGGCCCACAGCGCCGCCGCGCAGGGGACGTAGACCAACGATCTGCCGAGCGTCTTGCGGACCCTCGGCGCATGGCGCACGTAGCGGTGACCTGCCCTGATCGCGGGGAGCAGTCGCTCGGCGGCCACAGGGCTGGTGGCGGCCGGCCGGTGCCATGTCGCCAGGGCGGCCAAGGTGACGAGGAAGGATGCGGCGTTGAGGGCGAAGACAGTGGCCGCACCGGCCACCGCCACGACAAGGCCGCCGAGAGCAGGGCCGACCGCACGGGCCACGTTCATGTTCACACCGCCCAGAGCGGCAGCAGCCGGAATCTGGTCACGTGAGGCCACGAGGTCGGGTTGGATGGCCTGCCACGCCGGATTCATCAAGGCCGTGCCGCAGCCCAGCACGAAGGTCAGAGCCAGGACACCGGAGGGGTTCATGTGCCCCAGTGCGGTGAGAGCGGCGAGCAGTCCGGCGGCCGAGAGCATGAGGACCTGGGCGAAGAGCAGAAGCCTGCGGCGGTCGACGATGTCGGCCAGGGCGCCTGCAGGGATGCCCAGTATGAGGACCGGCAGGCTCGCGGCTGTCTGTACCAGAGCGATCTGCCCTGCCGATCCGGACTGTTGGGTGATCAGCCACTGCGCGCCGACCGTCTGCATCCAGCTGCCGACATTGGAGACGAACTGGGCCAGCCACAGCGTCCGGAACACCCGTATGTGCAACGGTGCCCAGGTCGACACGGTACCGGAAGGCGGGGTGGGTGGCTGGGCCGTGACCGTGGAACCGCCGTTGGCAGGTGGAGTCATCCGCGGTCGCCCTCCGGAGCAGAGAGGTTGGAGACGGGGCCGAGGGCGAACGAGGGCGGCGCCGGCCGGCTTGGAGATTCAGCCCGTGTGGCTGCCGAACATGGCGCGGGCGTAGGTGACTCCTATGCCGTAGGCACCGGCGTGCTGCGTGACGATGTCCATGACCGGCTCGTACGTGTCGGTGCGACCCCAGTCGCGCTGCCATTCGAGGAGGGTGGTGAGCCAGGTCGTGGGGACGATGCCACGCTGTGTCATGCGCGTGACGGCGTTGTCGTGAGCAACCGGCGACACGCCGCCGCAGGCGTCGGTGGGAACGTACACCTGGTAGCCCTGGTCGGTGGCGGACAGGGCGGCGAACGAAATGCACACCTCGGTCCACAGGCCGGCCAGCACGATCTTGGGTCGTCCGGTGGCCTTGACGGCGTCGACCACCCGCTGGTCCTCCCAGCAGTTCATGGTGGTTCGGTCGATGGGCTCAGTACCGGGGAACTGCTCCGCCAGCGGGGCCAGCAGGGGGCCGGAGAACGACTTGGAGGCGACGGTGGTCAACACCACCGGTACGTCGAAGACTTTCGCGGACTTCGCGAGAGCCACGGTTGCGTTGATGATGTCACCGCGGTCGGCGCTGGTGGTGCCGAAGAACATCTGAGGCTGGTGATCCACCAGCAGCACGACGCTGTCCTGCGCGGTGAGAAGCTGTGCGGCGGGGGCGTCCGTCACGTTCTGGATGTTGACCATGGTCCTTCTGCCCTTCAGCTGTTGTGGATGCCCTGGTACCGACGGATCGTTGCCTCGCCTGCCGTACGGCCGGTCACAGAACGAAGCAGGCGTCGAAGATTTCGGATGCTGCGGCATCGTCGGGAGCGAATCCCTGGACGATGCGCCACTGGCGGTGCTCTTCCGATTCGGCTGCGGCCTCGATCAGTGCTTGGGCCTGCCGCACTCCGGAGGGCGGGGTCGGGAACATCGTGTGGTGGTAGCCGCCGTAGTAGGTGACCGGGCTCCAGGACGGCGATGCGTCGGGCAGGGCGGGGGCGAGCCCCTCGAACTCCCCGGCCGCGTAGACGACGCGTCCGCCGACAACGGTCAGCAGCGACTCGATGTGGGAGATGTCCTCTTCCGGAACGGTGAAGTAGTCCGCCGACAGGACCGCCACGTCGGCGTAATAGCCCTCCTTGAGGATCCCCTTGACGTCGCTCTCGCCGGTCAGTTGGGCGCCGGCGGCGGTGTACATACGCAGGGCGGTGTCCCTGTCGACCATGTTTTCGGGGGAAGCCAGAACCTGGCCGCCGATGGAGCGCCCTCGTACAAGCCATTCCAGGGACAGCCAGGGGTTGTAGCTGGAGACTCTGGTGGCGTCCGTGCCGGCGGCGACCGTGAGGCCTTGGTCGAGCATCTTGCGGATCGGCGGGGCATCGGATGCTCGAGCGGCTCCGTACCGGTCGCGGAATGCGCTGCCCTGGAACATCATCCGGTTCTGGATGGACAGGGCGCCCCCCATGGCCGCGATGCGGCTCAGGCTGGCCTCGGAGACGGTTTCGGCGTGGTCGAAGAACCAGGGGACACCGCGCGGGAAGCCGGTGTCCGCCGCCACCTTGTCGAACACGTCGAGGTTGGCGGCGATGGTCTCCCCGTAGGTGGCGTGCAGGCGGAACCCCCAGCCGTTGTCGAGGAGCAGGCGTACTGCTGATTCGAGTTCGCTGTCCGCACGCTCCGGCCGCAGAGGCCTTGGCTCGGTGAAGTTCTCGTAGTCGGCGGGGGACCAGGCCAGGTTTTCGCCCGCCCCGTTCAACCTGAGCCACTCGTCGCCGTCGCCGGGCCGTACCATGCCGATCCAGCGTCGCAGATCGTCCAGTTCCTGCCCGGCGGTCTGCGGGAACAGGTGGTAGGCGATACGCATCGTCAGCAGGCCCTGTTCGGCGAGTCTCAACACCGCTCCGTAGTTCTCGGGGAAGTTCTGGAAGCCGCCACCGGCATCGATCGCGCTGGTCAGGCCGAGCCGGTTGAGCTCATGCAGGAAGTGCCTGGTGGAACCGATCTGTTCCGCGTCCGACAGTTTGGGGCCCTTGGCCAGAGTGGCGTAGAGCAGGCCGGCCGCGGGGGTTGCGAGCAGAAGACCGGTGGGCTCTCCCGAGTGGTCCCGTACGATCTGGCCGCCTGGCGGAGCGACGCTGTCCTTGGTGAACCCGACTGCTCGCAACGCGGCCCGATTGAGAATCGCGGACTGATAGAGATGCAGCACGAAGACAGGAGTGTCAGGTGCCGCAGCGTTCAACTCCGATACCGTGGGCAGGCGTTGCTCGGCGAACTGTTCTCCTGTCCACCCGCCCACGACGCGCACCCACTGACCCCGGGGCGTGCGCGCCGCCTGCTCGCGCAGCATCCACAAGGCGGTGCGCAGGGAAGGGACGCCGTCCCAGCGCAACTCCAGAAGGTAGTTCAGACCACCACGGATCACGTGCAGGTGGGAGTCATTGAGCCCCGGAATGACGCGTCGGTTGAGCGCGTCGATGATGCGCGTGTCCGGCCCCACGAACGGGGCGATGGCCGCATCGTCACCGATGGCGGTGATACGGCCGCCGCGTACGGCCAGAGCAGCAGCCCCGGGCCGGGCTGCATCACCTGTGTGAATACGCCCGTTACGGATGATCAGTTCGGCCGGCTCTTGTGCGTTGGGGACAACGGCGATGCCGTCTACGGACATTGTGTTGATCATGTAGATGCTCCATGACGCACGTGGCTGCAGGATCGGTCACGCCGGTACCGCCGGATGACGTAAAGACGCCGGATGTGCGGGAGCCGGCATCGGGCAGTGCCGGACAGTGCACTCAGGAGCCTGCAGGCCCGGCTTGCCGGAGAGGCGGCTGCCGCACTGCTTTGGACCTGGGGACCTCCCTCATCGCTGGGCCTACATCTGAACGTGTAGGCGCCAGCCGCGGAACTCCCAGGACTGGCATCAAAAAGCCTAAAAGGCGACGTTATGTCCCATTCAGGAGGTTAGCTGCATTCAATTGCGCGGGCATCTCGGGCTGCCATCTCCGCCGTGCGGGCAACCGCGTGCGTCGCGCTCGGCCTGGTGACGGGTGGCGTCGCAGGTCTCGTCACCCCCGGGTTCGGTGGCGCCTGAGGTCAAGCAGTTGTAGACCTTGTTGACGAACACTGCTCGAGCTGAGAGGAAATAGTGCCCAAGTGCGCCAGGAACGGCCTCACGGTCCGGCTCCGCTGCCAACCGCGGGCCTGAGGTTCCCACATGAATCTTTAACTGTCTGCTCAAGTGTTGCGACCCGACCGCCGTGGGGAGGGTCGGCAGCTGGAGGACCAGGCCTCGAAGGTGGCTCGCTGTGAACGGTATGAACCCACATGGTCCCGGCACGGAACGCGATCCTGCCCACCCGCCCCGGCTGCTGGGAGTGCTCACTGTTCTGACGATGGTGACCGGCCTCGTGGACGCCATCAGCTATCTGGGCCTCGGGCATGTCTTTACTGCGAACATGACCGGTAATGTAGTGATCATCGCATTCGCGCTGGTGGGCGCGCCGGGCTTCTCGTTGCCTGCATCGGTGATCTCCCTGGCCGCGTTCTTCGTCGGAGCCGTGGCGGCAGGCCGCATGGAACTGGCGCTGCGCCGTCGTCCGCGCCACCACTGGCTGCGCGCCTGCCTTGCGGTGGAGGCAGGGCTGCTGGGAGTGGCCAGTGCGGTGGCTTTTGCCCTCCCCTCCGGGATCAGGTACTCCGTGATCGCCTTGACCGCGCTGGCTATGGGGATGCGCAACGGTACCGTGCGCAAGCTGGCCGTTCCGGACATGACAACCACGGTCCTGACCTTGACGGTCACCGGTCTCGCCTTCGATTCCTCCCTCGCCGGCGGCACCAATCCACGTGCCCTACGGCGCGTCGCCGCGGTGGTGGTGATGCTCGCAGGCGCGCTGCTGGGAGGCTGGCTCGTCCTGCACCATGATCTGGGCTGGCCGCTGCTGATCAGTGCCATCACCGTGGCGGCCACCGTTCTTGTTCTGAGGCCCCTTCCCGACAAAGGCACGTAGTCGCCGGGATCCGGCCTTTCGCTGCCTGGGATGAACGGCCGTCAAGGCGAGACATTCGGCTTGCGGTCGACGGGGGTGACGGGTGCGATCTTCTCCTTGCACGTGCGCCGCGGACCGGACCAGGGGGCAGGGACGGCATCCAGGAGATAAGCGAAGCGGTAGGCGAGGTCTTCATAGTTGACGCGCCAGCCGCAGAAGTGCGGCCATGCCTGCTCCGGGGTGCGTTCGACCGTGTAGCCGTGCGCGGTCACATGAGCGACGGCCTCGGCGAACTCCTCGTACGTGAGCTGGATGGGCGAGTCGGGGGAGGGGTCCGGTTCGAACGGCAGGCGCCAGACCTCGGCGATGTTGCGTAGGCAGACGAAGCCGCCCCGCAACGTGAGCCGGGCATCGGCCTGCGGGCAGCTGGGACTGAGGGCGAGTTGCATGGCCGCGGCGTCCATGACGGCCAGCAGGGAGACCAGCCAGTGGTCGCCGGCCCTCGGCGAGCGGAAGCGGCTGAGTACCACGTAGCTGGTGTGGCTTTCACTGACCTCGGCCGACCAGCGCTCCCAGCTGCGGAACAAATCCGTGATGCTGTCGGTCAGCCCGATCTGTGCATAGCGGGCCAAGATCTCCGGTCCCCAAGGCGGACTGCCGGCCCGTGCCTGCAGCATTGTCACTTCGGCTTCGCGGCGGGAGTAGGCGCCGTACAGAGCCGGCAGGTAGCCGATCTGGAGGCCGATGATGATGGGCCCGGTCGCAGCCGCGCAGAGGTCGAGCGCCGTCAGCTCCACGGTACGGCTGCTGGCGAAGCCGAGCGTGAATAGCGCTACACCTGTCTCCCACAGGGCGCCCACCGCGCCGAATCCGCTGATGGCCATCTGCAGCATCGAATAGCCCAGCCAGGCCGCCGCCAGCCATCCGACCAGGTGGAACAGGACGGAGACGGCGGCCTCCGGAGCCAGTACACGATCCTTCTCCTGGAAACTGGGGAAGCGGTCCGCCATGAACTGGAACGGGACGTGCACCATCCTGTGCAGCACTCGTGTGAAGGCGGACCGGGTCGGCCGGGGGATCAGCAGTGTGCGCAGCACCGACGAGAACGTACCCAGGACGATCAACGCACCGACGACGCCGATCAGGACACGCACAGGGACCTCCCGCGGTGAAGAACTGAACGGGCTGATGTTCTCCGTTGTGCACGACGCCCTGAGTGCGCCAGCCGTCGAAGCGGCGGCGCCCGGTCAGCGGGACGTGACGTCATGGATCTCGGCGATGTAACCACCGGGAAACTTCACGATGGCGCTATGGCGGCCCGCCGAGAGGTGAGGTCCCCACAGCACCGTCGCACCGGCGGCTTCGGCCTTGGTCAGCGTCTGCGTCAGGTTCGCGACCTGGTACCCGGTGACCTCTCGCCCGAACGGGTAGGGCAGGTGTCCGTCGGACACCGTGACGACGGTCTTGCCGAAGGGGGAGGTGAGGCGGATCTTGCGGTACGTCTTCCCAGGCAGCCCGATCTCGCCCGCGTCCGTCTTCGGGCTGTCCGACACGACAGACCCACTGGTGAACTGCATATAGGAACGCAGGAATGCGCTCACCGCGTCGGCCGGCACGTATACGCGGTTCTCCGGAATCGTCGTGAGCGGCTTGTACACGGGTGCCGTGGTGTGCCAGTACAGCTGGGTGTTGATTCCGCCAGGAAACTGGATGACCGCATCCCGGCCGATAGGGTCGGGGAAGGGGGACACCAGCACATGGGCGCCGCTGGCCCGTGCCTGCCGTATGCCGGCGTCCAAGTTCGTCATCAGCCAGCCGGTGCGCTCTGCTCCGAACGGATACGGTACGGGCGTTTGGAAGTCGAAGACCGACAGAGTGCCGACGGGCGAGAGGACGAGTTCGGACTTGGTCCGGCTGGGGGTGGGGGTGACGTCCGTGACCGACACGGCGGTGTTCGTCCCACCGAAGGTGGCCTTCCAGCTGGCGGTGAACGCGGGCACCTTACCGGGCTCGACGTACACGTGTGTCGAGTCGTATTGAGGCCCGACGGCTATTCGGGAGCTGCTCCGGGCGGCCTGTTGCGTGTTGTCCGCCGAGGTCGTGATCGCACCGGTGGCCAGCAGGCCGGACGTGGCCGCCAGGAGCAGGATGCAGGCGAGAACACGATTCCTCATGAGGCTCCTCCGATTCGAGGCAGCTGCCGGAGATCGCCCGGGCAGGTCCCTGCCGGGGGGCCATGCGGCGACATCCCGATGACTGCGCAGCGAGGTCGCATACCCACAGAGCGTAAGCAAGGCTGCATGATGACGCACCTGGGAGGTGCGTAGTCTCTGCAGGGGTGAGTGGCACAACCTGATCGGATGCCAAGGGCGACTGCGCCGTATCCGGCCCTGCGTGGACAGACAGCCCGGCTCGGCAGCGAGAGGCTTCCGTGATGGCGGTCCAGTGATTCTCCGCATTCCCGTTCGCCTGTCTGGCCCGAACCCTGATCGCCTGCGCTCATGCACATGAAGGTGGGGGGTACCGCGATCTACCGGCACCTTCTGCCGGGATCGATCGGCAAGGCGGCGCAGGTTCTGGACATGGCGCTCGCGGCCTGACGCTGCGGGTGGTCCCTGGCCGCGCCGGCGGCCAGGGATCGCGGGTGGAGGAACTCAGCCGAGCTTCTGCTGCCGAGCCCAGGCGTGCACATCGGTGACCTTGAACTGCAGCTTGGCGCTACGGCCGTTCCCGAACCTGTAGGAGACGCCCGAGCTTGGGTGCATCTCGGTACACCCACGTGATCGACATGTTCAGATACTCGGCGGTCTGCTTGGCGTTCATGAACTGCGTGGGCATGCAAGGTCCTCAAGGTCACATTCGATGACAGGGCCTGAGCCTCCGCTGTAGACCGCGGTTTGCCGGGGCAGCGGATCGAGTGGTACGGAAACGCTCCCTCATGATTTCCGAGCACCGGCATCTGAGCCCTTGGCCCCAGGGCCGCCGCGCAGTGGGTGACTCGACCGGAGACAGAGGATCCGGCCTTCGGTGCGCTGCACGTTCGTCTCAGCAGTTCCCTGGCTGCTGGTGGTGCACCATCTGCCGCGCTTCTGACCCACGCAAATGTCTGATGCCTAGGGGGAACGAGCGGGCCTTGGCCCGGACTTGGTCCGGATCTTGAAGGCTTGATGTGGATTCAACCCTTGCTTCTGCTGCCGAGCGCGCGCCGCGCCGGCGCGGCGCCGACAGCGCCCTACCGGCACTTCGCCGACAGCAACGCGCTCTTTTCGGCAGTAGCCGCGGGGGCTACCGCGAGTTCGCCGCCGACCTGGCCGCAGTGCACCCGGCGCCCGCGACGCCCGACGACCACGCGACCATGGCCGTCGCCCACGTGCGGTTCGCGCTCGACCACCCGGTCCTGTTCCGCGCGATGTCCGCCGAGCCCTGCGACCCGGACAACCAGGAGCGCGCGGCCGCGAACGCGGCCATCGCCGGATACGTCGACGAACTCGTCCCGCGCGCCCTGCCGGCCACCGGGGCCGACTCGGCAGCCGTGGCGACGGCGGTGTGGGCACTGGTGCACGGCCTGGCATTCCTGCGCCTCGACGGCAAACGGGACACGGCCACGCCGGACGAGATGGCCACGCGGGTCGATGCCGTCGTCCGCGCCCTCCTCGCCCGACTCCGCCCGCGGCGTGGGGCCAGGTCACGCGGGCCGCCTGCCCATGCTGCCGATACTCACCTCGGACTCCGCCGAGCCCCGACACGTGTTCGCCGAACTCCTCAAGCCTCTGGCTTCTCCTCGGCGAAGGACTCCTCGTGGGCGAGGCGGTATGCCACGGCGAGGCCCCAGGGGACACCGAGGAGCAGGACCAGGGCGAGGCCGAGAATGAGGGGCGCCGGGCGTGCCGCACCGACTCCCGCAGTCACGGCGGCCACGGCGAGGCAGGTGCGGGCCAGGGGCCGGTAGAACCTGTGCTCCGGGCGCCAGACGCGCAGGGACGTGGCGAGCGCTGTCGTGGCGCAGAGCACGACGGCCGTACCCCCGCAGAGCACCCAGGCGATGGCGGCGGGAGTACGGTCCTCGTGGGCGTGCTCGACGAGACCGACCATGGCGGCGCCCATGGCGGCCACCGCGGCCGTGAGCGGCAGGTGCACCAGCATCCACAGCACGGTGCTCCCGCGTGTGGTCTTCGGCAAGCGGTGTCCGGCGAAGTCGAAGTACGTCCACCAGGCGCCGAAGCCGACAACCACGGCGACGAGCCCTACGGCGAGGGTGAGCGCGTTGGTCGGCTCGTGGGCCAGTCCGTCGACCACTCCCGTCACGGTCTCGCCCAGCACGATGATGATGAGCAGCCCGAACCGTTCGGCGAGCGCGTCGGTCACGCTGAGCGCGACCGCCCGTTCCGGGAACGCCCACCCCAGCATGACAGCAAGCCACGCCAGGTACGCGGCCGCCAGCAGACCCCACGTCAGCATGCGCAGCCCTGCGGGCAGGGCGGCGCTCCCGGCCAGCACGCCCGCACACACGGCCGTCCCCGTCACGAACACCCTGCTGGGGCGGCGGAATTCAGCACTGTCTCCCCGTGCGGCGAGCAGCCACAACACCGCCAGCACTGCGAACAACACCCCCGCGTCCACGGCGAACGCGACTCCGCGGGCACCGCCGGCCTCGGGGATGAACGCACCCAGCGGGACCAGTACCAGGATCTGCAGCAGGAACATGCTCCGGCCGCGGGCATCCTCGTGCCCGTGCAGTTCGTGGTGGAGGCTGCCGTTGAACCAGCCGATCCACACCAGCACGAAGACCACGGCGAATTCACCCAGTCCGTGCCAGGTCAGGTGCCCGGCCAAGTGGTGGGCGGCCTGGGCGACCAGTACGACCACGACGAGGTCGTAGAACAGTTCGAGCGGGCCGACCACCCGCTCGCGCGGCTCCTCACCATGGGCGCGCGGCGGGCGCCACAACTGGCTGCGCAGCCGGGCCCACTGCTCGTGTCGCGACGTCATGCCGGCAGCGTAGGTCGCTAGCGGGCGAGATCCTCGGACACGGCCCACAACCGGGCCGCGTTCTCCCGGTCCAGGGCGTAGGGCGCTACACCGGCGACCGCACCGGCCCGCTCGGCGACTGGCTCGGCCTCGGCACAGTCCTCGAAATAGCGGCCGGTGATGCCCTCCACCGTCGGCGAGGCGGCCAGCAGCACCGAAGTCGCGGCGCCCTGCTCCACCGTCTTCTGCGGCGGAAGCGCGATGGCGCCCGAGGCGATGAAGTCTGCCACCTGCTGCATGTCCATGTGCCGGGCCAGGGAGGTGTCGCCGACGTTGCCCGGCATCAGCGCGTTGGCGGTGATGCCGTCGTCGGCCCATCGTTCCGCGGCGCCGACGGCGAACAGGATGTTGGCGGTCTTCGACTGACCGTAGGAGGTCCAGGGGTCGTAGGGGCGGAAGCGGTAGTCCAGGTCGTCGAAGACCACCGGTGAGAAGAGGTGGCCGATGGAACTCACCGAGACGATCCGAGCGCCGCCCGCCGCCGCGAGAGCCGGGCGGAGGCCAACGGCGAGGGCGAAGTGTCCCAGGTGGTTGACGGCGAACTGGGTTTCCCTGCCGTCAGGGGTGTGGGTGAGTTCCGGCAGGGCCATCACTCCGGCATTGCCCACCAGGATGTGCAGCGGTCCCGTCCAGGCGGACACGAACGCCGCGACCGTCGAGCGGTCGGCCAGGTCGAGTCGCCCAACGGTCAACTTCCCGGACTTCGGGGGCAGTTCGGCCTCCAGGCGTGCCACCACGCGGGCTCCCGCGTCAGTGTCACGCACTGCCAAGGTGACGTCGGCGCCGGCCGCTGCGAGCGCCCGAGCTGTCTCCACGCCGATTCCGGAACTGGCTCCGGTCACCACGGCCCGGCGGCCGTGAAGGTCGACGCCGTCGATCACGTCGGCGGCGGTTGTGCTTGCCCCGAACGTGTGGGGTGTCTGAGGCACGGACATGAGTCGAGTCTCCTGATCTGTGAGCACCGAGGGCCTCACCGTGTGCGGCCTGGTTGCCGATTGCGTTCGGCGGCCCCGGCAATGGGGGTTGGTCGAAAGGCGATGCCGGGCCGCCGGGACGGGGTCTGGCCGGGGCACCGGGAAGACGGCGAACGGCCGACAGGAGTCCACGTTGATCCGGGACCGCATGGCCGGTTGGTGGCACGGGAGCCGCTCAAGACGTGGGGGCCTGGTGCTGTGTGTCGGGGGCCAGGGGGTTGTGGCCTCGCAATGAATCTTGTGACGGGCCCGTTGGCTGTCAGCCGTTGAGCGTTCCCATCAGCTCGGGTGCGTAGCGGTCGCCGGTGACGACGCCGTGCGGGGCGACGGCCTCGATCGCGGTGATGTCGTCGGACGTCAGAGTCACCTCGGTCGCGGCGACGTTCTCCTCGAGGTAGCGGCGGCGCTTGGTGCCGGGGATGGCCACGGCGCCCTGGTGCTGGACCCAGGCGAGCGCCAGCTGCGAAGGCGTGACGTTCTTGTCGGACGCGATGCGGCGGACCTCGCGGACGACGTCCAGGTTGCGGGCGAAGTTCTCGCCCTGGAACCGGGGGTCGGTACGGCGCCAGTCGTCCTCGGCGAAGTCGTCGGGGCTGGTGATCGTGCCGGACAGAAAGCCGCGTCCCAGCGGGGAGTAGGCGACCAGGCCGATCCCCAGCTCCCGCAGCGTGTCGCGTACCCCGTCCTGTTCGATGCCCCGCTCGAAGAGTGAGTACTCGGTCTGGACGGCGGTGAGCGGGTGCACGGCGTGTGCCCGCCGGATGGTCTGCGCCGAGGCCTCGCACAGCCCGATGTGCCGCACCTTGCCCTCGGCGACCAGCTCGGCCAGGGCGCCGACGGTTTCCTCGATCGGCACCTTGGGGTCGATGCGGTGCAGGTAGTAAAGGTCGATGTGGTCGGTGCCCAGGTGCCGCAGCGAGCGTTCGAGGGCCCGCCGGACGTACTCGGGCCTTCCGTTGAGGCCGAGCACGCTGCCGTCGTCGGTGATCTCCACGCCGGTCTTGGTGGCGACCACCGCGGCATCCCGCCGCCCCGCCAGCGCCTTGCCGAGCAGCTGCTCATTGATGAAGGGGCCGTAGCTCTCGGCGGTGTCCAGCAGGGTGACACCGAGTTCCAGCGCGCGGTCGATGGTGGCCAGCGACTCGGTCTCATCGGTGGCGCCGTAGAAGGCGCTCATGCCCATGCAGCCGAGGCCTTGCGCGCCGACGATCAGACTCTGGCTGCCCAGTGCGCGGTGTTCCATGAGGGTTCCCGTTCTATCGACAGAGGTAACTAACTGGATAGATACACGACCGTAGACCTGCGGCCCGCGCGTGTCAATAACTAGATAGTTACTTGCTAGTGTGGCGGGCATGTCACGGGACTCCAGCGCCACAAAGGCGCGGCTGCTCGACGCCGCCTTCACCGAATTCGCCGCGTACGGCATCGCCGGTGCCCGAGTGGACCGCATCGCCGAGACCGCGGGGGTGAACAAGCGGCTGATCTACGTCTATTTCGGTAACAAGGAGCAGCTGTTCGACGAGGTCTTGCGGCGTGCGCTGACCGCGGGTGCCGAGTCTGTGCCGTTCGACGTCGAGGACCTGCCCGGATACGCCGGCGCCATCTTCGACCACCTCGTCGCCCGGCCGGATCTGATGCGCCTGCGACTGTGGAAGCTGCTGGAGCGCCCCACCGCCACCGGACCCGAGGCCGAGGCCTTCGGTCACAAAACGGCCGAAGTGGCCGAGGCGCAGCAGCGTGGTGACCTCGCCCGGGAGATGGAGCCTGCCGATCTCCTGACCATGGTTCTCGCCGCCGCCCAGGCGTGGTTCTGGGCCGCCGAGGGCGTCGACCCCAAGGAGGCCGGCCAGTCCTGGTCGGTACAGCGGCTGGCCCTGCACCGCGCGGCGGTCGTTGAGGCCGCCCGCCGTATCAGCGAACCCAGGACCGCTGGTGAGTAGCAACGGGAGGCAAACGCGCCCGAAGCTGCCGGCCACGGTCCGCTACCGCGCCTGAGTGTGCTCGCGTCGCGCTGTGGTGTCGGTGCCGTCCCACTGGTAGCGATCGGTGCCGGGCAGGCCCAGGAACTGCAGGACGCGTTCGACGAACTCGTCCCGCAGTTGCGCGAGTGTCTCCGGCACGTTGTAGTACGTCGGGATCATCGGGTACACGGTGGCTCCCGCCTCCGTGACAGCGACCATGTTGCGCAGGTGGATGAGGTTCAGCGGTGCTTCTCGGAGACAGAGGACGAGTTTGCGCCGTTGCTTGAGCATCACGTCCGCGGCTCGCTCGATGAGGCTCTCGGTCTGGCCGTGAGCGATGCGTCCGAGTACGCCGGCGGCACATGGCAGGATGATCATGGCGTCGGTGGGGTAGCTGCCGCTGGTCACCGGTCCTGACATGTCGGCCGGATCGAGGAAGCGGACTTTCGTCGACGTGGCCTCCAGGGCCTGGAGCACCGAGTCCGGATCTTCGCCGGTCTGGAATTCGAAAGCCACCAGCTTGCGCCCGTTGGCCGACACCAGAAGGTTGACGTGGCCGACCCGGTCGTCTCTCTGAAGTGAGGCGAGCAAGGCTTTGGCCACTCCGGTGCCGCCCGCTCCCGTGACAGCAACTGTCACATTCTGCTGGGTCACGTCTGTCCCCTTCTTGACGCATCGGGCTGGCGGCCGCACCTTCTCGTGCCTGTCGGATGGAGGTCTCGAGGCCGTCGTTGAGGACCGCTGTCCGCGTCGGTCCGACACGCACGCTGATCGGTACCTCGTCAGGTGAGCGCCAAATCCCATGGGTCACTCGGCCGGCGGCTTGTCGTGATGACTCATTCACCCGGGCGGTGGCAGCCGACCGGCTCCGAGCGGAGGGTCCCTCGGGGCCGGCGGCCGAGCATGCCGGTCGGGAGACGGCCACCTGGTGGATACCTCCCGCGATCCGCGGCACCCAGGTGTCAGCGCGATGCGGCAGAGCCGGTGCCGCCTGCCGACTCGGATTCGGCGGCGAGGACCTTGGCGCGCACATCTGCCGGGAAGACGCCGTCGAACGTTGCGGGCGGTACGCGTCCGCTTCCCACCGCCGGGAGCAGGGCGTCGTGCACGACGACGGCTCCCCAGCCGTTGTGCAGTTCCTCCTCGGTGAAGCACGGGTACCACGGCATGATCGGTCCGTGCCACTGCTCCTGGCGGAGGGACGGGTGCACCCTGGTGGCCAGTGCCCACAGGAGATCCGAGTCGTTCGACGGATCCACGTCGTCGTCGAGGACGTAGACGACCGGGGAGAGCCGCCCCACCCGGGTGCCGTTCAGCACCTCGCCGATGCGGTGCACGAAGCGCGCGGTGTCCATCCCCGGCAGCGAGTCGCGCCAGTTCTGCGGGACGGTGATCACCGTCCAGAAGCAGGCGGCACCGAGCGGGAGCCAGGCCGTCGTGATCGGCAGTCCCGCCTTCCGCAGGACCGCGACGACCTCTGCGGAGATGCCGGCAGCCGGTGCGACGTGTGAGTCGTCGACAGGCCGGCCGGCGGCGGCCAGCGGCCAGATCGGGTCGTCCCGGTAGGTGATCGCCTCGATGCTGAAAAGCGGCTGCGGCGACGTCTCGGGCAGTGCCCAGCCGTGGAACTCCGCGAACGGACCCTCCACGGCGTCGCGGGTCGCGGACAAGTGTCCCTCGATGACGACCTCGGCGGAGGCGGGCACTTCCAGATCGTTCGTCTCGCACTTCACGACGTCGACCGGCTTGCCCAGCACCGCTCCGAGATACGCGCCCTCGTCGACCTCGGTCGGGACGGTCATTCCGCCGACGACGGCAATGCCCGGGTCGCCTCCCTGCACGAGGGCGTAGGGCATCGGCTCACCGATGGCCTCCCACTCCCGCCAGATCATGCCGAGGTGCTGGCTCGGCAGCACCAGTCCGGTCATGTGCCGGTCGTCGATCTTCATGATCCGGGAGATGGACCAGTTCGTCCATCGGCCGTCCGGCGTCCTGGCGATGATCACACCCCACGTATTGACGTAGGGGCCGCCGTCATCCTGGTGGACGAGCGGAATGGGGAACCGGTCGAGACGAGCGTCGTAACCCATCAGGACGTTCTGCTTGCAGGGCGCAGAGTCGGATGCCACCCGTCGCGGCGGGAGCAGTTGCCTGGTGCCCGCCTCCCTGAGATGTTCGACCAGTTCGGCGGCGGTGGTCGTGTACGGCAGGCCGAGAGAGAGGGAGACCCGCGCCAGCGGATGCCCGGGAATGCTCGACAGGGCACCCGGGGCGCCGATCATGCGGAACCCCTCGTCGACTCCGCTGAGGTGCTCGAAGAACGGGGCGGGCCTGCCGTTCTCGGTGGACCGACGGGTGATGGCCGACGCTTCCAGGTTCGGATCGATCACGCGTGAGATCCGTTGAATGTCCCCCAGCTCTTCGAGCGCGGAGATGTAGGACCGGAAGTCATTGATTTCAGACATCAGTTGGTTACGCCTTTCAGTTCGGAGGGGCGCGGCATTCCGTCCCAGCGCTGCGCCGAAGCCACCTGGATATCGAGTTGGTCCAGGACTCGGACAACGACATGCTCAACGAGCTCGTCAATGGTTTTCGGACGGCTGTAGAAGGCCGGCATCGGCGGCACGATCCTCGCTCCCATGCGTGAGAGCGCCAGCATGTTCTCGAGATGGATCTCGCTGAGCGGAGTCTCCCTCGGTACGAGCACCAAGGGGCGGCGCTCCTTCAGCGTGACGTCGGCAGCCCGGGGGATGAGACCGTCGGCATATCCGGTTCGGATGCCGGCGAGGGTCTTCATGCTGCACGGCGCGACAATCATTCCGTCCACGCGGAATGAACCTGATGAGATTGCCGCCCCTTGGTCGTTCCACGTATAGGTCACGTCGGCCAGGTCGGTGACTTCGCGGACCGACAGGTCGGTCTCCAGATGGATGGTCGCCCTGGCCCATTGGGACAGAACGAGATGAGTCTCCACATCCGGCTGCTCCCGCAGCCGGCGAAGCAGTTCGACACCGAAGACGGCGCCGGTCGCTCCGGTCATCCCCAAGATCACACGTCGGGACATGGGATGCACCTTCCGTACACGGTAAGTCCGTACACGGAACAATGTAGCTGCCGAAACTTCCGAGTGCAAACAGTCCGTGTACCGACTGACCGTATACGGAGGTAGCCTGTACTCATGACGACCGGAGCGCGATACGACGGGACGCTGGAAGACGGCATGGCCCACCAGCTGCGACGCGCCTCGCAGGCGGTGAACGCCTCGTGGCAGCTGCGCAGCGGTGACCTCACGCCTCCGCAGTTCGCGGTGCTTCACGTCCTGGACGAGCGTGGAAGCCTCGACCAGAAGACGCTGGGCGCCCTCGCCGCGGTCGACCGGTCGACGCTCACCCCACTTCTCGACCGGCTCGTGGCCCGCGGCCTGATCACCAAGAGCACGGACCCCGGCAACCGCCGCCGGCAACTGGTCTCCCTGACTCCTGCCGGGCACGAACGAGCAGCCCTGGGCCGCCAGCAGGCACAGGAGACAAGCCGCTGGATCGAGGAGCTGCTCGGACCCGAGCGGCTCGCGACCCTGACCCTGCTGCTCAGGGAACTCGGAGACGCAGGCCGCGACCAGCAGCCGTAGTGAGGGAGCCAGGAAAGAGGCGTCGCGGGTGTCAGCACGAGACGGTCGTGCTCACCGCGCGCCATGCGGCACCCGGCCCGGGGCCATCGGCCGCCGCCCCGGAGCGGAACTGGCGGCATCGTCCGAAACCGGGCTGGGCCGCCGTCACTCGTGAATAGAGAGGCTGATGGCTGGAATTTACATCCAGCCATCGGAGATCACCCGGTCGGGCGCCCTACAGGCCCTCGATCCGGCGTCGCAGATACGCGGCCAAGTGCTGCTCGACGGCGTTGCGGTGACGGTAGAGCTGACGCGCGCTCACCCCGCGCTCGGCCGCGAGCCGGCTCATGGCTTCGCCGTCGAGGCGCGTACGGACGATGAGGCGCGCCTCCGCCACGTCCAGCACCCGGGCCTGCACGGCACGGGCCAGCGCTGTCAGCTCGTCCACCGGATCACCGTGATCCGCCTGGGGACGTGGAGCACAGGTGGTCGAGCGGAACGGTATTCGCGCCGGTTTCTTGGGTGGTGTGGCGGTGTGCTGCGTACACCAGCCGGTGCACGGCGCGGTCGGCGGCGCTGAACAGTTCCCGATCCAGCCGCTCCACGCCCGGGTCCACTGTGCGCAGGGCCGCGGCGACGGCAGCCAGGGCCTGCTGCTCGACCTCGGCGCGCTCCAGACGGACGGGTCGGGCCGGCCGGGCGAGCATCCGGCGCAGCACCGGCACGATCATGGCGAGGGCTTGCCCTTCACGGCACGGCCGCCGTCGCCGCGATCCGGCTGTGGATCCGTTAGCGATTCGCCGGACCATCTTTTGAGGCATGAGCCGAACCGGCTGTCGGCTCAACCAGACGGAGGTCATCCGCAGCTTCGCGTACGGCTCCCACAGCCTGGCCCGGGCATCCCTCTGATCGCCCCCCGGCGGGGTGGCCCCGGCCGGGTACTGCGCCGTCGGTCCGGCAGCGGGACCTCGCCCCTCTTACTGGGAGTACTGGCTACCGGGAGGACTGGCCAGAGTCGATCATCCGGGCGCGGTTCTCCGCGAGGACTTCCTGCACCCTGCGCTCGACCTCCACCGGCTCGACGCCCAGGGCGCGGCCCATGTGGATCGACCAGACCTCCGAGCGTACGTTGGTTTCGAAGTCGAGGTCGGCGCGGACATTCTCGCGAGCAGCCTGGCGGTTCTGGCTCACCATCACGAAGGTGGACAGGAAGATCGCCTCCAGGCTGACGATCATCGTGAGCAGACCGAAGGGGAAGGGATCCCAGACGGCCTCCTGGCCGAAGGCGCCTTCGTTGCACACGATCCAGACCGTGAACCACGCGGCGTGGATATAGACGAACATCATGGTGCCGGCGAAGGCGGTGATCGCGTCCGCGATCCGGTCCTCGGTCCCGCGCATCCGCGCGAGCACGTCCTGTTCGCGCCGCAGCCGCAGAGCCAAGCTGCCCGAACCCCTCTGACCACCGGGACCGCTCGCCGCACCGCCCATGCCCACTCCTGACCGCCGTCCACGTGCGCCAGCCAGCAGCATATGGGCGGGCGGGCCAGAACCTTGCGGCGACCGACGGTGGACACAGCCGACTACGTCGGACGGTGGTCAGCTGCCAGAGCCAACCGCGCTCGTCACATGGCCTTCAGCGCCGCCGATCGGATGGATCCCGCCCCCACTGCGTGGGGTTCACGTCTTTGACCAGCGCAACCTCCGCACCCGCGCTACGGAGCGCCGATAGCTCGCGATGAGACTGCAACCCACCGGACAGGCCTTCATCAATGCGCCCTCGCCCGCCCTTTGCACCAGTCAGGTTGGGCTCCCCGGGAACGGGCTGCACCGAGGATTTCAGCCAAGGCCGGCCCACCTGGGTGTAGGGCAAGATCGGCCGAACCCAGTGCCGCTGTGATCGTTTCTCACAGGGCGCCAACAGCCCCCGATCGGCTGGCTTCGGTTTTCGCCTTGGCCGCCCGCTCGCGCCAGGGCCTGTCGATGCGTTCGTTCTCGGCCTACCGTGCGGCTTCGGATTCCTCTCCACCTGGACCAGGACACTCACCGGTTGGGGATGCCGGCGCTGGGGGCGCTGGGCGGGTCGATCTGCGCCACCGGTACGGGCAGCGGCCGGCAGCGCCACAGGGGCTTGGCCCAGCCGACGCACGGCGAAGGCCAGTACCGTGGCGCGGGCCGGGTCGATCCACGGCGCGTCATCGGCCACCAGCGGCAGCGGGCATTCGGCGGCGGCGGCGCCGAGCAGGGCGAGTACGGCTGTCCCGGCGGTCAGCGGGTCCGGGGGAGCCGTCGGTGTCAGGTCGAAGAGCCGGCAGAGGACATCGCGCTGCGGGCCGGGCAGGAGGCCGGCGTCCGCGCGCAGTGGGTAGAGCATCTGGTGGATCATCGCGAAACTGATCCCGGCCTCGAACTCCGCGCCGCAGCCGCGCAGTACACGCCTGCCGACGGCACTCGACCGGGCCGCGGCGACGTCGAGCAGCGCGGTCTTCCCGACCCCTGGGTCACCACGCAGCAGCAACCCGCGGCCGACGGGGCCGTACCCGGTGCGATCCTGATCGGCGAACAGTGAGTCGATCAGCGCCAGCTCGTGCGCGCGCCCCACGAGGCCGCCGGAGTCGCAACCGGCGGGCTGCGCGGGATACCTCCGGCTCTCGGAAGTCGCCACAGTGGTGAGGATGGGTTCCTCTCGTAGCACGGCACAACGCTGACCGCGCGCGTACCGCCCACCTCACGGGGTGTGCTCAGGCCGATGGCGTGCTTGTTTTCACCGCCGTACGGCGCTTGCGGCGAAAGGGCGGCCATACGGTCTCGGCGCTTGCCCGGCGACCGCCCCAGCGTGAACCCGCTCGATTCGCGGTCTTGACCGCGGAGACTCTAGAAGCCTTTGCGAACGCCGCCGTCGATCGACAGCATCACGCCCGTGAGGTACGACGCTGCGGGCGAGAGCAGGAAGGCGGCGCTGCGGCCGAACTCGTCCGGGGTTCCGTAGCGGCGCAGGGGGACGCCGGCGGTGGCGCGTTCGCGGGCGGCGTCGGCGTCACCGTGCCGTGCGTCGAGTTCGCGTAGCCGGTCGGTCTCGATGTGGGCGGGCACGAGGCCGACGACACGGATGCCTCTGGGGCCCAGCTCGTTGGCGAGGTTCTTCGCGTAGCCGGCCAGGCCCGGCCGCAGGGCGTTGGAGATCGCGAGGCCGGGAATGGGCTCGTACACGGAGCTGGAGAGGACGAAGCCGATGGCACCTCCCTCGCCCAGCTCGGCGGCGACGGCGCGGGAGAGCCGCACCGCGCCGAGGAAGACCGACTCGAAGGAGGCGCGCCACTGGTCGTCGTCGATGGTGTCCGAGGTGCCCGCGGGGGGTCCGCCGACGCTGATGAGCACCCCGTCCAGCCGTTTGAAGGTGTCGCGAGCCGCGGCGATCAGCCGCTGCGGAGTGTCGGTGTCGGCGTTGTCGGCCACGACGCCGACTGCCTGCGCCGGGCCGCCGAGGTCCGCCTGAGCGGCCGCGACCGACTTCTCGTCGCGGCCGCTGACGACCACCCGCGCGCCGTCCGCCACCAGCTCGCGCGCGGCGGCCATGCCCAGCCCGCGGGTGCCGCCGGTGACTATGTACACCCGGTCCTTCAGTCCGAAGTCCATGTTTGTTGTCCTCTCTCCGCTTCTCCGCTGTTCTTTCTTAGACGGTGCGATCCGCGTGGCCTACAACATCGCCTTCTGGGGCTGTGTCGCGACGACGATGACGGTGGTGGTGCCGGCGGCCAGGGCCGACTTGAACTCGCGCTCCAGGTCCTCGGTGGTCTCCACGTCGACCGCGCGGCATCCGAAGCCGCGGGCGACGGAGGCGATGTCGAGCCCGGGCAGGTCGAGCCCCGGCACCCCGGGGGTCTCCTCCAGCACGGCGAACGACTTGAGGATGGAGTACTCCTGGTTGCGCATGACGACGTAGACGATCGGGAGGTTGTGCTGGGCGGCCGTGTAGATGGCCTGCACGGAGTACTGGAAGGAGCCGTCGCCGATCAGGCCGATCACCGGCCGTTCGGCGCCCCTGTCCCGGTCGCCGAGTGCGACGCCCACGGCGGCCGGGGTGCCCCAGCCGATGCCTCCGCTGGCCGTGGCGAAGAACGATCCGGTCCGGTTGGTGGGGAGCCACTCGATCTGCTGCGCCATCGTCGAGGTCGACTCGTTGACGATGACCGCGTCGGCCGGCCGGACCCTGCTGAGGGTGGCGTACACCTCCGGCGGGGTGAGCGGGGTGTTCGGCGCCTGGGGGAGCTCGCGGGGCCGCGGCATCGGTTCCGGCGCGGTCCGCGCCGAACCCTCGGCGACCATGTCCAGGAGCAGCTCGATCGCCGTCTTGGGATCGCCCAGGAGGCTGTCACCGACCCGCGCCGCCGCGGCTACCGCCGGGTTGCCGGTGATCTGCAGCAGCTCCGTGCCCTCCGGCAGGTACGGCCCGGGCACGTAGGGGTAGTAGCGGAACACCTCCGCGCCGATCACGACCACCAGGTCGTGGCCGGTCAACCGATCGCTGATGGTCTTGACCGACATGCCGAGCGGGCCGCCGAAGAGGGGGTGGTCCTCGGGGAAGGAAGCCCGGTCCAGCAGCGGGGCGCCGTAGACGGCCGCGCGCAGCTTCTCCGCCAGGGCGACGGCCGCGTCCCAGCCGCCGGCGCGGTCCACCTCCGGACCGAAGACCAGGGCGGGACGACGGCTGGCCGAGATGCGATCGGCGAACATGCGCAGTCGCGCGGTGTCGGGGGCGACGCGGTCGCTGACCGTCCGCACCCGGGTGAAGCCGGACAGGGGCCGCTTCCAGTCGTCCATGGGAATCGACAGGTACACCGGGCCCGTCGGCGGCTGCAGCGCCTCCGCGTAGGCCCGCATGAAGGCCTCTGGTACATCTTCGGCGCGGGCCGGTTCGTACGACCACTTCACCCACGGCTTGGGGAGCGTGACGGCCTCTCGGTTGCCGAGATACGGGTCGCCGATCACCAGCTCCCGGTGTTGCTGGCCGGAGGTGATGATCAGGGGTGTGTTGCCGTGGTAGGCCGCCACCAGGTTGCCCACGGCGTTTCCCATCCCGGCCGAGGAGTGCAGGTTGACCAGCGCGGGTCGGCCGGTGACCTGGGCGAAGGTGTCGGCCATCGCGATGACGGAAGCCTCCTGCAGTGCCAGGACGTAGGTGAAGTCCTCGGGGAATTCCTGCAGGAACGGCTGCTCGGTGGAACCGGGGTTGCCGAAGACCGTGGTGAGTTTCAGAGTTCGCAGCAGGTCGTAGGTCACGCTGCGGACGGTGGACTTCTCAGTCATGGTTGCCATCGACTTCCTTGCTGGGGCTGGGTTTCTGGTTCGACGGGTCTGGTGGAGGGGTGCGCGCTATTCCGTGCGGTGTCGACCCGTTTTCGGCGTCGTGGGGTGCCGGAAGCGTGCGCCAGTCTGATCCTGCTGCACAAATAGGTGCTTGTCATGACATACACACCGTTCGCTGACGGGCCTGATGGGAGCTGGGCCCGGGTCGCTGAGGAGGTGGACCATGGCCGACCACTCGGTGAGCGAGGTACCGCCGATGCGTTCGCCCCCACTGGTCGGCGGCTGTCAGATGAGGCGGCGGATGGCCTCGGGGGCGAGGTCGGCGAGGGTGGGATAGCCGTCGACGGCCATGATCAGGTCTGCTTCGGCGAGCAGGGACCGCAGGACGTGGACGACGCCGGCCTCGCCGCCGTAGGCGAGGCCGTACGCGTAGGGGCGGCCAATGCCGACGACGGTGGCGCCCAGGGCGATGGCCTTGATGATGTCGGCTCCGGTGCGGACACCGGAGTCGAACAGGACGGGCGTGCCGTCGGCGGCCTGGACCACGCCGGGCAGAACGTCGAGGGCGGGCAGGCCGCCATTGGCCTGGCGGCCGCCGTGGTTGGAGCAGTAGATGCCGTCCACGCCGCCGTCCTTGGCGCGGCGGACGTCGTCGGGGTGGCAGATGCCCTTCAGGATCAGCGGCAGGTCGGTGATCGAGCGTAGCCAGGACAAGTCGTCCCAGGTGAGCGGGTTGCCGAAGATCCGCACCCACTCGGCGACCGCGGCCGCCGGGTCGTCCTCCGGACTGCGGGCAAGGCGGGCGCGGAAGACGGGGTCGCTGGTGTAGTTGGTCAGGCAGTTCCCGCGCAGCTGGGGGAAGTTGCTGACGGCGAGATCGCGGGGGCGCCAGCCGGTGATCCAGGTGTCCAGGGTGACCACGACGCCCTTGAAGCCGGCCTTCTCGGCCCGGTGCACCAGGCTCTCGGCCAGCTCACGGTCTGTGGGCGTGTAGAGCTGGAAGAAGCCCGGGGTGGCGCCGAACTCGGCGGCGACCTCCTCCAGCGGATCGACGGTCAGGGTGGAGGCGACCATCGGCACGCCGGTGCGGGCGGCGGCACGGGCCGTGGCGAGATCGCCGTGGCCGTCCTGCGCGCACAGCCCGATCACGCCGACCGGGGCCATGAACAGCGGTGAGGGCAGGCGCATCCCGAACAGGTCGACGGACAGATCCCGGTCCGTGGCCCCCACCATCATCCGCGGGACGAGGCCCCAGCGTTCGAACGCGGTGACGTTGGCTCGCTGGGTGCGCTCGTCGCCGGCTCCGGCCATGACGTAGGAGCGCACCGAGGCGGGCATCGCGGCCTGAGCCAGCGGCTCCAGTTCGTCGTAGGTCATCGGGAAGCGCGGCACCACCCCGCGCAGCCCGTCCATGTAGATCTCGTCCTGATAGTCGCCGTACGCCATGGTCCGGCCCTCCTCACGCTCGACAGGTGCGGGCCCCTGAAGTCCACAATGGGAGAGTGACGCGTGAAAGCCGCCAAACGCAGGATTATGCCTCGCAGGAGAGGGTCATGCAGGATGATGCACCAGCGCTGCTGACAGAGGACGACCTGGCGCTGATCAACGCCCTGCAGCTGCAGCCGCGGGCCTCATGGACCGAGCTCGGGCGTGCCCTGGAGGTCGACCCGGTCACCGTCGCCCGCCGCTTCGGCCGCCTGTCCGAGCAGGGCGCCGCCTGGGTGGGATTCTCACCCGGCCCACGCCTGTTCGAGCAGATCTGCGTGGCCTTCGTCGTGATCGACTGCGCTCCCGGCGCCACCACCGGGGTCGCCCAGGCACTGAGCGCCCACCCCCACATGCTCACGATCGAGCGCGCGGCCGCCGGCCACGACATCCTCGCCATCGCCGCCACCCGCGACCTGCCGGCCCTCTCCCGCTACACCCTCGACCTGCTCCCGCACCTTCCCGGCATCACCGCCGTGGAAGTCCGGATCGTCACCCACATGTTCACCGAGGGCGGCCGGTGGCGCATCGCCGCCCTGGACCCCGCCCAGCGTGCCCAGCTGACCGGCCCGCCCCCGGCCCAGACCCCTGTCGCCCCGGGCGAGATCACGCCCTTCGACCGCGCCCTCATCACCCGGATCGCCCACGACGGCCGAGCGCCCTACCAGACCCTGGCGAGCGACCTCGGCGTCAGCCTCAACACCGCAAAACGCCGCACCGAACAGCTCACCCGACGCGGCCTGCTGCGGTTCCGCTGCGACTTCGCCCGCCCCCTCGGTGGCTGGCCCGTCGCGGTCACCCTCTGGGCCAGAGTCCCGCCCGCCGATCTCCCCGAGATCGGGCACGCCCTCGTCCGTCTGCCCGAGACCCGCAACTGCGCCGCCGTCAGCGGCCCTCACAACCTCATCCTTCAGGCCAGCCTGCACTCCGTCAGCGACGTCCTGCGCCTGGAGACCCAGCTGGCCTCCGCCCACCCGAGCCTCGACATCGTCGACCGCGTCATCGCCCTGCGCCAGGACAAGCTGATGGGGCGCCTCCTGGACCGCCACGGCCGCTCCGCCGGTATCGTCCCGCCCGACTTCTGGTCGGAGCCGGAGATGTGACGCACACGGTGCCCCGAGCCGCCGACTCCGCCACGTTCATCGGGACCCAGCGTGCCTACGCCAAGTCGCGCTGAAAGCGCCAACAGAGCGAGGGATTTGACCCAACCAGTTCACTGCGGGAGCAGATGCGGAGCTTGGAGTAGACGTGCGTGAGGTGGTATTGGACGGCACCCGGCTCACTGGGACAGCAGGAGACAATGAGCGACCTGGTCTCGGATGTCCTCGAAGCCCATGGCGGCGTGGAGCGGTGCCGGCCACGCGTCGTGACCGCCCCAGCTGCCCAGTATGTGTACGACTTCGCGGAAGGGAAGCGTCTTCTGACATCTACGCGACCCGAAGAGACGCGGGCCGGGTCTGGCGCAGGCATTTCGCGAGGCCATGCCAGAAGCCGCCGCGGTGGGGCCCGGGCGGATCTTGTACAGACCCGATGGGCTGATGCTGCGCGCCCCGCGCCTCTGTCTCACCGGGCTGCGGCGAGCCACTGGGGTGATACGCGGTGGCAAAGGCACCCCGCAGCGGCGAGGGGCCGGGGAACCGGCCCAGGCTCCTCGTTCAATCGAGGCAGAGAACCGATTCGCCGCGCAGAAGTCGGCTCCAGGGCACGGACCTGCGAGCCGTGCCCACTGCGTTTGAGGGAGACTGCCATGAGCGGTACGACGACCTTGCCGACACCGTCCGGTCCCTACCTGGACGCAGGGCTGCTGCCCGCCGACTTCTACGCCCATGAGGAACTGCTGTCGGAGAAGGAACGGGGGAAGATCGCATCCTTGCGCGAATTCCTGCGCACGCAGGCCGCCCCGCTCGTCGACGACTACTGGGCCCGCGCCGAGTTCCCCTTCCAGCTGGTGGAGGGCTTCGGGAAGCTGGGCTTGATGGAATGGGCCGACCCCGACTCCCCGGAATCAAGGCCGAGCAACCTCTTCTCGGGCTTCACCGCGCTGGAACTCGCACACTTCGACGCGTCCTTGGCGACGTTCTTCGGCGTGCACACAGGTCTGGCCATGGGCACCATCCTCGCCTGCGGCTCCGACGAACAGAAGCGGCGGTGGCTGCCGACGATGAGCCGCTTCGAAAAGATCGGCGCCTTCGGGCTGACCGAGCCGCACGGCGGATCCGACGTGGCGGGCGGCTTGCGGACGACCGCGCGACGTGACGGCGACGGATGGATCCTCGACGGAGCCAAGCGATGGATCGGCAACGCGACGTTCGCCGACCTGGTCGTCATCTGGGCCCGCGATGTCGAAACACAGCATGTGCTGGGATTCGTCGTGGAGAAGGACACCCCCGGGTTCACCGCGACGAAGATCGAGAACAAGATGGCGCTGCGGATCGTGCAGAACGCCGACATCGTGCTCGACGGCTGCCGCGTCCCGGAGTCCAACCGGCTCCAGAACGCGAACTCCTTCAAGGACACCGCCAAGATCCTGCGCCAGACGCGCAGCGGCGTGGCGTGGCAGGCGGTGGGAGTGATGTTCGGCGCCTACGAGATCGCCCTGAGTTACGCGAAGGAGCGCGAGCAGTTCGGTCGCCCCATCGGAGGCTTCCAGCTCGTGCAGGACCTGCTGGTGAAGATGCTCGGCAACGCCACGGCATCCTGCGGGATGGTGACGCGACTGGCCCAGTTGCAGGACGCCGGGGTGTACCGGGACGAGCAGTCCGCGCTGGCGAAGGCCCACTGCACCGTGCGGATGCGCGAGAACGTCGGGTGGGCGCGGGAGCTGATGGCCGGCAACGGGATCGTCCTCGACTACAAGATCGGCCGCTTCGTCGCCGACGCGGAGGCCATCTACTCGTACGAGGGCACACGGGAGATCCAGACCCTCATCGTCGGACGTGCCGTGACCGGCGGCCTGAGCGCCTTCGTGAGGTGACGACCATGACCACCGAATCCGTCTTCACCGGCTTGAAGGTCCTCGACGCGTCGAGCTTCATCGCGGGACCGGCCGCGGCCACCGTACTCTCCGACTTCGGAGCGGACGTCATCAAGATCGAGCCACCGGGCAAGGGGGACCCCCAGCGGCGGCTCAGCTCCGTGCCGCCCAGCCCCCGGGCCGAGGCCAACTACAGCTGGCACCTCGCCAACCGCAACAAGCGGGGCATGGTGCTCGACCTGAAGTCCCCAGCGGCCACCGAGGTCCTCAAGCGGCTCGTCCAGTGGGCCGACGTGGTGATCACCAACTTCCCGCACGGCACGCGCGAGAAGCTGCACCTCGGCTACGAAGAGGTCTCGGGCTGGAACCCGAGAGTCGTCTACGCCGACATCACCGGCTTCGGCGATGCCGGTCCCGACGCCGGACTGCCCGGCTTCGACCTGACCGCCGCCTGGTCGCGCAGCGGGCTGCTGGCCTCCACCCGGGACGCGGGAGCACCGCCGACGGTGCCGGTCTGGGGCAGCGGCGACTACATGTCGGCGATCGCGATCTACGCAGCGATCGTGACCGCCCTCTACCGCCGCGAGCGGACAGGACAAGGGGCCAGCGTCGGGACGTCGCTGCTCGCCGCAGGCGTATGGGCGACGGGAACACTCGTGGCCGGCGCGCTCGCCGGCGGCACGCCGTTCGAGCTGCACGATCGCAAGGCACCGGCGAACCCCCTGATCAATCCCTACCGCACCGCGGACGACGAGTGGTTCATGCTGGTCGCCTCACCCCCGCACTGGCCGGGACTCACGCGGGCCATCGGGCATCCCGAGCTCCTCGAGGACCCCCGTTTCACCGGCATCGAGGGCTTCGTCAAGAACTCCGCCGCACTGACGGAACTGCTCGACGCCGAGTTCCGCTCTCGCCCGTTCGCCCACTGGAAGGACGCCCTGACCCGGGAACGCGTCACCTACAGCCTCATCCAGACACCCGAGGACGCAGCGCAGGACCCGCAACTGCGCGC
This sequence comes from Streptomyces barringtoniae, assembly GCF_020819595.1. Classification (GTDB taxonomy): domain Bacteria; phylum Actinomycetota; class Actinomycetes; order Streptomycetales; family Streptomycetaceae; genus Streptomyces; species Streptomyces barringtoniae. The sequence continues at coordinate 31,708 of NZ_JAJHNP010000034.1, read as the reverse complement.
GAACGACATCGTCGTGCCGCTGGCAGGGGTCAGCGGGCTGGAGTACACCATCAACAGTCCGGTCACGGTGCGAGGCGTCGAGAAAGTCCCGGCGAAGCGGGCCCCGGACCTTGGTGAGCACAACGACGGAATCCTCGCCGAGCTGGGATTCGGCCCTGCCGACATCGCCGAGCTGCGCGCCCAGGGAGCGATTCCCGGCCCGACGCAAGCGCAGGCGCCGCAATGAGCACGGCGCCCGAAGCGGCGGCCATGGTGCTGCACGAGCGCCGCGGCGGCGTGCTGACCCTCACCATCAACCGTCCGGCACAGAAGAACGCCGTCGACCACGAGGTCGCGGTACAACTCGCGGCGGCCGTGGATCTGCTCGACGCGGACCCGGAACTCTCGGTCGGCGTCCTCACGGGCGCCGGCGGGGTGTTCAGCGCCGGCATGGACCTGAAAGCCTTCACCAGAGGGGAGTTGCCGGTGCTCCCCGGCCGGGGATTCGGCGGGCTCACCCGCGCGGCGGTACGCAAGCCGCTGATCGCCGCGGTCGAGGGCTGGGCGCTCGGCGGAGGCTTCGAGATGGTACTCGCCTGCGATCTGATCGTCGCCGCGGAGGACGCCCGGTTCGGGCTTCCCGAGACCACCCGCGGTCTCGTGGCGGCAGAGGGCGGACTGGTCCGGCTGCCGCGCCGCCTTCCGTACCACGTCGCCGCGGGCGTACTGCTCACCGGCGAGCCGCTGACCGCCGCGGAAGCCAAGCAGTACGGGCTCGTCAACGAACTGACCCCACCCGGCAGCGCGTTGGCTGTGGCCCGGGAACTGGCGGGGCGCGTCGCGGGGAACGCACCGCTGGCGCTCGCAGCCGTCAAGGAGGTCCTGCGCGAAACCCAGGGCCTGAACGAGAGCGACGCGTTCACACGCCAGGACGAGATCACCAGCGGGCTGGCCAGCAGTGAGGACGCCCGGGAAGGCGCGCGGGCGTTCGCCGAGAAGCGCGCACCCGTCTGGCACGGCCGTTGATACCGGTCACGTCAGCCTCCTACGTCCCCGTATCCCATTCTCTCAGGAGCAGTGACCAGTCATGAACGCGCACAGGCCTGTCCACCGCGTGGCGATCGTCGGGACCGGCACGATCGGTGCGAGCTGGGCGACGCACTATCTCGCGCGCGGCTTCGACGTCACGGCGACCGATCCCGCCCCCACCGCGGAGACGGCTCTGCGGTCGTACGTGGAGGCGGCATGGGACGCGGCCGCCTCGATCGGGCTCGCGCCCGGAGCTTCGCCCGACCGGCTCAGCTTCACCGCCGACCTGCGTCAGGCCGTCGCGGACGCCGACTTCGTGCAGGAGAACGCACCGGAGCGGCCGGAGCTCAAGGTGAAGCTGTTCGCCGACATCGACGAGGCCACGCCGCCGGACGCGATTCTCGCGTCGAGTTCATCGGGCATCACGATGAGCGTCATCCAGGCCGAGTGCCGGCGCCCGGAGCGGACCGTCATCGGGCATCCCTTCAACCCGCCGCACATCATCCCACTGGTCGAGGTCGTCGGCGGCACGAGGACCGATCCGGACACGGTCCGGGACGTCATGGCGTTCTACGCCGCGATCGGCAAGAAGCCGGTCCACCTCAAGAAGGAACTTCCCGGGCACGTCGCCAACCGCATCCAGGTCGCCCTGTACCGCGAGGTGGTGTACCTGGTCCAGGAGGGCGTGCTCGACGTGGCCGACTCCGACGACGCGGTGTCCTGGGGCCCGGGGCTCAGATGGGGTGTCATGGGACCTCATCTGCTGTGGCATCTGGGCGGAGGCGAGGGCGGCATCCAGCACTTCATGGAGACGCTCATGCCGCGGATGGTGGCGTCCTGGCAGGACCTGGGCACCCCGGAGTTCACACCCGAGCTCCAGCAGACGATCGTGGCCGGTGTCCTCGATGAGGCGAGCGGCCACTCGGTCGACGAGCTGGCCGACCGGCGCGACGCGATGCTCTCGGCCCTGCTGGCCGTGCGCGCCCGGCATGACTCCTCCGCCCCGGGGTCCACAGCCGACCCCGTGACAGAGGAGGGGGCATGACGCAGCGGCAGGAAAGGCTTTTCGTACTCGAAGCCAGCGGTGGCGGCCGGCTGTTCTGCGTGCGTCCCGACGGCTCGGGCAAGACGGTCCTTGTCACCGGGTGCAGGGTTCCTGACGGGGTGGCGGTCGATGTGGCGGCCGGGCACATCTACTGGACGAACATGGGTGTGCCGGAGGAGAACGACGGCTCGATCGAGCGTGTGGACCTGGACGGAGGCAACCGGACGACGATCGTGCCGAGCGGCGTCACGCACACCCCGAAGCAGCTCCACTTCGAGCCAGTGGGCCGGAAGCTGTACTGGGGTGATCGTGAGGGCATGCGCGTGATGCGCTGCGAACTCGACGGCTCGAACGTCGAGACACTCGTGCAGACGGGACAGGGAGCCGACGACCGCCAGGACGAGAGAAGGTGGTGCGTGGGAGTCGCCGTCGACCCGGCCGGCGGACATCTCTACTGGTCCCAGAAGGGCCCGAGCGACGCGGGGGAGGGGAAGATCCTGCGGGCCGGAATCGACCTTCCCGAGGGGCAGAGCGCGGCCGAACGCAGCGACATCGAAGTGCTCTTCGAAGGGCTGCCGGAGCCGATCGACCTCGAACTCGATCACGCGCAGCGCCTGTTGTACTGGACGGACCGCGGCGACCCGCCCCGGGGCAACACCGTGAACCGCGCACCCATGCACCCGCCGAACGCAGTACGTTCGCCCGAGATCCTCCTCACCCACCTGATGGAAGGCATCGGCATCACCCTCGACCCGGAGGGCGGCCGTATGTACGTGACCGACCTGGGCGGCAGCATCTACACCGCCGGCCTCGACGGATCGGACCGCAAGGAGATCCTCGTCGCACAGGGCAACCTCACCGGAATCGCCCATGCCGTGCTGGTGACCGGTAAAGGCGTCTGACCAAGTGCGTACGTCACACTTCCCATTTGGTTCAACATTAAATTACACTGAGGGGTGTCGCGAAATTCAAGGAGTCCTTGTGGAGAGCATTGAATCGGCCGACGTTGACGCGCAGCACTCTGTGCGCGTCTTCAGTAGTGCGGCACGGTGGCTGACTGAGCAGGTCGGGCAGGAAATTCGACGTGAGACCGGCATGTGGCAGATCCACTACGAGATGCTCTCTTGGCTGGCGGAAGCTCCTGAGGGGCAATTGGGCCTGACCAAGTTGGCCCGGCGGATGGGCATATCGACCAGCAGACTCTCCCATCTGGTGGATCGCACACGGGAGCACGGCTGGGTGGTGCGCGTTCCGGATCCCGTCAGCCGCCGCATCGTCATGGCGCGGCTGACCGGTGCGGGAAGAGATGCCTTGCGGGCCGCAGCTCCCCTCCAGCTCGCCTGCGTGCGCTCTCATTTCGTCGACCGTCTCACGCCTGCCCAGGTTGAGCAATTGCGCGAGATCAGTGAGGCACTTATCGGGCCGGTCGACCACCACGACGAAGGCGTCGGTGTGAATTCGGAATGCACGGAACGGTCGGCCTGACGTCGCCTTCCTCCACCGCAACTCGGTAATTGCGCTTCACCCATGAGGAAGTGCATTCGCAGACGACGTTTCTGTCCTCGGACGTCCCGCGTGCCGACGTCACTTCCCGGGATCGTCATTGGCGTCGCGCACCGCGCGCATGGCATCGGCGAGCTTGCCCAACCCGTCGCGGCCGAGAGGGGCGAGGACTCGATCGCGCAGAATCCCCGTAACCGCCTCGGAGACGGCCCGGGCTGTGTCCTTGCCCAGGTCCGTCAGTTCGAGGTAGATGAGGCGCCGGTCTTCCTCACAGGTCATACGCCGGGTCAGACCTGCCGCACAGAGCCGGTCGGCAAGCTTGGTGAACCCGCCACTGGACATGCGTGTCTCGTGTGCCAGGCGTGTCATCGGCATCCGGTTCTTGGGCGCGGTGAGCAAGCGCACCAGAACCTCGGCGGCGCCTTGGCGGAGGTTGAAGCGCTCGGCCAGTTCGCTCGCGAGAGAGTCCTGCGTGGCCTGGAAGCCCTGCATCACCAGCATCCACCCGTCGAGCAGCTCACGGTCGATGCTCTCGCCGCCACTACGGACGTCGCCACTGGCGGAGGGCGGCGTGGGCTCCGCCCTCCGCCGCCCTCTCGTCTCTCTCTCCATGCCAGTCTCAACGCGCCGGCGGCGCAGATGTTCCTGATGACTCAGACGGGCAGTCCCGGCCGTGCCAGGACGGCGCGGGTCGTCAGCCCGCTGAGAATGCCGAGGCCGACGGCCGAGGCCGCCCACCAGGGGGCCCAGGGAAGGAGGCCGATGGCGTGGTCGACCGACCAGCGGCCGGGCCCGGTGAGCGTCAGCACGGCCGGCAGGACGGTCAGGACGAGTGGGTACTCGTACCCGTCGTGCTGCACCCAGAGCCCGTTGCGCCACTTCACCGTGGCCGCGACCGTCATGACTCCCGCCGAGATGGTGGCCGCCAAAGGGGTGAGCGCTCCCGCGCTGAGCAGCAGACCCGCGGTGATCTGTCCGAGGCCCGCGGCGGCCGCAGTGAGCCGGCCGCCACGGAACCCGTCCGCTCGGAACTCCGCAGCTCCACCCTCGATCCCGTGACCTCCCAGGCGGTGGCTGACCTTCTGGATCCCATGCCCGGCGAACAGCAGGCCGACGACCAGCCTCAGGATGAGCAGTCCGGTGTTCATCACACTCTCCTCGTACGTGGTGGGTGGTGCGGTAGAGGTCGGGTGCGGTGCCTCAGAGCACGAAGCAGGTGTCGAAGATCTCGGTCGGAGCCTCCGGCGCGAAGCCGCGCTGGGCGCGCCAGTGCCGGTGCTGCTCGGACTCGGCGACGGCCTGGCCGAGCAGCTCCGCCTGTCGCGCGCCCGAGATACTGGGCTTGACGGTGGCCTGGTAGCCCCCGTAGTGGGCGACCGGACTCCAAGCCGGGCTGATCGCCGGTATCGCCTCGTCCAGACCTTCGTACTCGCCTGCGGCGTACACGATGCGTCCGCCGGTGACGGTCAGGAGGGACTCGATGTGCGGGATGTCCTGCTCCGGGACGGTGAAGAAGTCGTCGGAGAGGACGGCGAGGTCGCCGTAGAAGCCGGGCTTGAGGATGCCCTTGACGTCCTGCTCACCGGTGAGTTTGGCGCCGGCCTGGGTGTACATGGTCAGTGCCGTCTCCCGGCTGACGCGGTTTTCCGGCGGGTAGATCGTCAGGTCGCCGATGGTCCGGCCGGAGACCAGCCAGTGCAGCGCGACCCACGGGTTGTAGGAGGACACCCGGGTGGCGTCCGTGCCGGCGCCGACGGTCAGGCCGCGCTCCAGCATGGCGCGCACCGGGGGTGCGTCTGCTGCGGCAGCGGCGCCGTAGCGGCGTACGAACGCCTCGCCCTGGAAGGACATGCGGTTCTGGACCGACATGGCGCCGCCCAGTGCCGCGACGCGGTCCAGGCTCTCGCCCGAGACGGTCTCCGCGTGGTCGAACAGCCAGCGGTTGCCGGCGGGGAAGAGGCCCTCGGCTGCGAGCTTCTCGAAGACCGCGAGGTCGCGGCGGATCGTCTCGTCGTAGGTGGCGTGCAGCCGGAAGCCCCAGCCGTTCTCCATCAGCAGCCGTACGGCCTTCTCGAAGTCGCCCTCGTAGCCCGCGGCCAGCTCGGGCCTGGGCTCGGTGAAGTTCTCGAAGTCGGCCGCCGACCAAGTCAGGTTCTCTCCGGCGCCGTTGAGCCGGAGCCATGCGTCGCCGTCTCCGGGCTTGACCATGTCGATCCAGCGCTTGAGGTCGTCGATCTCCTGTCCCGGGGTCTGCGGGAAGAGGTGGTAGGCGATGCGCAGCGACAGCTGGCCGGCCTTGGCGAGGTCGATGACGGTGCCGTAGTTGTCGGGGAAGTTCTGGAAGCCGCCGGCCGCGTCGATGGCCGAGGTGAGGCCGAATCGGTTCAGCTCGCGCAGGAAGTGGCGGGTGGAGGTCTTCAGGTCCTCGCCCTGCAGCGTCGGTGCCGCGGCGAGGGTGGAGTACAGGATCAGCGCGCTGGGGGCGGCCAGGAGCATGCCGGTCGGCTCGCCGTCACGGCCGCGCATGAGCTGGCCGCCCTTGGGGTCGGGCGTGGACTTGGTGTAGCCGGCGGCCTTCAGCGCCGCGCGGTTCATCAGGGCGGACTGGTACAGGTGCAGCACGAACACCGGTGTGTCCGGAGCGGCCGCGTTCAGCTCGGCCAGGGTCGGCAGGCGCTTTTCGGCGAACTGGTCGGCCGACCATCCGCCGACCACCCTGACCCACTGCCCCTTGGGGGTGCGGGCGGCCTGCTCGCGCAGCATCGCCAGGGCCTGACGCAGCGTGGGCACACCGTCCCAGCGCAGTTCCAGGACGTAGTTCAGGCCGCCGCGGATCACGTGCAGGTGGGAGTCGTTGAGGCCGGGCACGACCCGGCGGCCCAGCGCGTCGACCACTCGGGTCCGGCCGCTGATCAGTCGGGCGACGTCGTTGTCGTCACCGACCACGGTGACCTTGCCGTCCTTGATGGCGACGGCGCTGGCCTGGGGGTTTGTCGGGTCGCCGGTGTAGAGCCTGGCGTTGCGGATCACGAGGTCGGCGACGTGGTCGTCGCTGACCGGGGGGAGGCCAGCCACGGGCATAGTGGCCATGGAAATCATCTCCGATGAGCAAGCCCCAAAAAACGGGGGATGTGGGGGGTGAAGCGGCCGCTGGGGCCGCGGTGAGGGGGGACTGACAGGCGGCCCGAGTCAGCCCGCGGATCGGCCACGCGGTACGGCCAGGACGGCGGCAGCGGTACCGAATGTGCTCGCCAGCAGAGGCCAGCCGAGCCCCGTCTGCTGCACGAGCACGGCTCCGCCGAACGCGCCTGCCAGCATCGCCAGCACCGAGGCCAGCCGACGGCCGGCACGCGGATTGGTACCGCCTGCCGGAGTCGAGTCGGATGCCAGTCCGGTCAGCGTCAGGGTCAGCACCGTCGTGGTCACGTCCGGAACGGCGAGTTTGCGGACCGTCCCGTTGCGCAGGCCCATGGCCAGCGCGATCAGGGCGATGAGCGCATGGACCGCATGGCTCGCGACAAAGGCGACCGTGGTGGCCGTGGCCAGCAGCACCGTTTCCAGCAGCAGGATGCAGCGCAGCCGGCTCGGCGACGTCCTGTGGCCCATCACGGTTGCCAGACGGCCGGCCGCCCCCGCCCCGAGAAGGAAGGCGGCCAGCGACACCAGCGAGCCGAGCACCGAGAAGCCGGGGACGCCGGCGGCGGCGAAGCCGATGATGACCACGTTGCCGGTCATGTTCGCGGTGAAGACATGGCCCAGCCCCAGATAGCTGACCGCGTCGATGAGCCCGCTCACCGCCGTCGCGGTCATCAGGGCCGGCAGCAGCGGCTCACGACCGCCCGACGCGCCGGGCGCCGAGGAATGATTGAGGTTCACTGTCGTTTCCTTGGGTCACGGCCCATGCCGGGTTCGGATTGCTGGCGCACGCGAACATGGGCCGTCCATGGGCCGGCCGTTCGGTGGCAGGCCCGCTGCTTCTGGGACGCGGGATGACCTCTGCGCCGCTGCATCCCCGGACGGCGGGTACTTCGAGGTCTTGGGCTGCGGGCCGGTGCCGGCCCAGGGGCGGGGCGCCCTCGGGCCGGCGACCCGGCGAATCAGCCCGCGGCGTGGGCGCCGATGACGGACTGGGCGTAGACGACGCCGAGACCGTAGGCGCCGCCGTGCTCCTTGACGATCTCCATGACAGGGAGGTACGTCTCGGCACGGGCCCAGTCGCGCTGCAGCTCGAGCAGGACCTGGATCCAGGTCACCGGCACGGCACCGGCATTGACCATCCGCTCGATGGCGTGCTCGTGAGCCTGCGGGGTGACACCGCCGGAGGCGTCGGCCACGACGTACACCTCGTAGCCCTGTCCGAGCGCGGACAGCACGGGGAGAACGATGCACACCTCGGTCCACAGGCCCGAGATGACGATCTTCCGGCGGCCGGTGGCCTTGATCGCCTCGACGACCGCGTTGTCCTCCCAGGCGTTCATCGTGGTGCGGTCGATGATCTCCTGACCGGGGAAGACCTCGGCCAGCTGGGGCAGGAGCGGGCCGGAGAAGGACTCGGCGGCCACGGTGGTCAGCACCGTCGGCACACCGAACGCCTTGGCCGCCTTCGCCAGTCCGACGGTGGCATTGACGATCGCGGTGCGGTCGCCGCTGGCGGTCCCGAAGAACATCTGCGGCTGGTGGTCGACGAACAGCATCACCGAGTTCTCAGGGGTCAGCAGATCCGGGCTGGGGGCGGCCTTGACATTGGCGATGTTGAACATGATGGGTTCCTCTTGTTCTGAAAGGAGCAGGGACGCGCGTCCTGCGTGCCTGCCGGAGGGCCGGCCGAAGAAGCGGCCGATCCGCGCGAGCAGTCCCTGCGGTCGGTTCTCGGATGCCGGCATTGCGGCCTCCTCGGGTGTCTCGTGAGGACGGGATCCGTCCCCGGGTGGGACGCCCATGTCAATCAATCTTCCGAGCCAGATATTTCGCCGCGAGAGGTTGAATCATGAACTAGTTGGGTGAGGTGTCTCACGTCACCCGCATGCGCTCCCGAGCGTCTCGCTGTCTGACACGTGCGCAGACCGCGGCCGCGTGGGCGCTCGAAGTGCTCGGGATCTGTATGCGTGGATCCCCGGGCCCCCTGGCGTCGCGACGCTGTCGGTCGCGGCAATCGGCTCAGCCGTGTCGCCGTGTCGGCACGCATGCCCTCCCTTTTGACCGGGGCCGCATCACCCGATGGCGTTCCTGCTGCGTGTGCCCGGCCGCTTCGCCGCCGATCGGCCGACCGCATCGAGCCCACCGATCACGCCGACGCGTGCCGGGCTGGGTGTGGCGGCGACGATGGTCGGTCTGCTCTGGCTCGCGGACCTGGCTGTCGTTCTGGGCCGGCCGTGCGGCGGTCCATGTTGCCGGCGCGACAGGCTCGACGGCGATCCCACCGGCCCTGGTGGCCGGGGTCCGGATCCCTGCCGCGTTCACTGAGGGCATCGAGGACCGGCCGGACGCCGCCTTCGGGAACATCAAGGTGGACGTGTGGGACTCTATTGACTTGAGTCGCTCCAGAACTAGGATTGGATACATAAAAGATTCTGGATGAAGCGTGCAAACGACTCCGACGGTGAGTCTGTGCGCTCTGGAGGCAGTGATGGTCAGGAATCGATCGATGCCGACCGGCGCCGGACACTCGGACGCCCGCCATGCCCCGGCAGTAGACGGGGATCGAGCAGAACAGGAGCCGATGGCCCGAGCTGCCACGCGTCTGCGCGACGCGCAGCTTCGGGTGACTGCGCAGCGCATGGCCGTACTCGCCGCTGTCGAGGAGCTGCCCGGGCATCCCGAGGTCGAAGCCATTCGGGCCCGGGCGCAGCAGGTGACGGGTCAACTTTCGCTGCAAGCCACGTACAACGTCCTTCGTGTGCTGACGGAGGCGGGCATGATCCGCTGCACCCAGATCGCGGGCCTGCCGGCGCGGTACGAACCCGAACGCAACGACAATCACCACCACTTCGTGTGCCGCCTCTGCGGCGACATCATCGATGTGGAATGCGTGGTCGGTGCGGCACCCTGCCTTGAGAGCAACCTGCCCGCTTCCTACCGGGTCGACGAAGCTGCAGTCACCTTCTGGGGTACCTGCGAGCGCTGCGCCGCCCAGCGCCGCTGATCGCCTCGCCGACACATGGCCCAGGCGTCGCATGTCCACGAGATGCGGCGACGCCTGGGCCTCCTCTCCAAACCGTGCTTGCGGGCGGCGAATCCTGAACGTCGACGGTCGACCGGATCCCGCCTCGTCGGCTGCGGCTCCCGCTGTCCCACGCCGCCCCGCGCAACTGCCGGACCTCGTCGCTTCCTGGCGCGGACTCGCAGCGATACATAGGCCTCATGCCGGACTCCCCATGGCGGAGTGACGTCCAAACGTCGCTCCGCCATGGTGCAGGCCTGGAGCTGCGCGCTCTTGGCGCCGGTCAGTGCTGGTTTCGTGTGCGGCGTTGCATCGCGGCACGTCGTCTTCATGGTGGGTCCCGAGGGCAATTCCAGTATCTTGTCAAGCTCTTAACTCCCTCCATTGTCTGGAGTCACTCCACAAAGTAGAGTGGAGCTCAAGAAGATCCGGGACCCCAGCACCGCAGAGTTCAGCGGTAGAGGAGGAACGGACCCCAGCAGCACCACTGCGCGGTCACACCTCCACCAGCGGCGCATCGACGGCGTCCATGAGGTGGGTTCGCGCTCGGCGCCTCGCGAACCGGTGTCCATCCAACACAGGACGATCATCGTGGTTACCCGCATCCGCCGAGGGCCGGAGAGTCCCGCCCTCGGCACCAGCACAGACGTCTTCCAGACCGCAGACAGGCTCGCTCATGCCGCGGTGGCCGAACTGGCCGACTTCGTCGCCATCGAGGTGTCGGAGCCGATACTGCACGGCGACGTGTCCATACCCCGCCCTCTGCGCAGTGGCACACCGTTTCGACGTGCCGCCTTCCAGGCCAAGCCGGGAACCAGCGTCAGGCCCGCGTACGCGGTGGGTGAAGTGTCCCGGATCCCGCGTGCGACCCCCTACCGGCAGGCCCTCGTCGATCTGCGCCCTCGCCTCATCGCCCACCTGGTCCGCGACGGGCGGTGGCCGGTGCATGATCCTGCCCGCGCACACCGCATCCGGGAGGCGCGGGCCCACTCCGCCATGGTGATCCCCCTGATCGTCGGGGACGCCGTTCTCGGCCTGGTGGCCCTGTATCGGCGGGCGGAGTCCGCTCCCTTCGACGTGGACGACCTCCAGGCGGCCGTCAGGTTCGCGGACCGGGCCGCGCAGTGTCTGGACGCCGTCCGTGACCGGATCCAGGGACGTGTCCATGCCCAGCTCCTGCAGCGAAAGCTGCTTCCTGAGGCGCTTCCGTCCTTCGGAGCGATCGAGGCTGCGGAAGGGGAGCTTCCGGTGGAGGGCTCAGGAGGCGAGTGGTTCGACATCATCCCGCTGTCCGGTGCACGTGCGGCCCTGGTGGTGGGAGCCGCACGAGGGTGGGGCGTCGATGCCGCGGTCGGCATGAGCCAGTTGAGAGCGATGATCATCACGCTGGCCATGGAGGACCTGGCGCCGGACGAGATACTCGCGCGCCTGGAGGACATGGCGACCCGCCTGGGGGAGCGCCTGATGTCGGGCCGGCTCCCGTCCGATGTGAAGTATGCAGGCGCCAGTTGCCTCTTGGTGGTGTACGACCCCGTCACCGGGCGCTGCACCTCGTCCCGGGCCGGCGGTTCGCAGCTGGTGATCATCCACCCCGACGGTGTTGTCGGCGCGCCGGGCCTGCCCTCCCATCCGGCTCTGGGTACCGATCAGCATCCTTACGAGAGCACCGAGGTCGACGTACCCCCAGGTACCGTCCTGCTCCTCAAGAGCGGTGGCATCGACGATGCCCACCCCGACGGCGACGCGGCCACGGAACACCTCCATGAGGTGGTGAACCGGTCCGGACTCGACGTGCGGAAGATCATCGAGAGCGCCCGTCGCGATGTGGACCCGGGCCATGAGCCGGCCCTGCTCGTGGCCCGTGCACAGGCCTTGGACGCGAAGAACGTCGCAAGTCTGGCCGTACCGTCCGACCCTGCGGCCGTCGCCGCTGCCCGCGCCTGGACCCGCCGGCAGTTGGCGACATGGATGCTCGACGAACTCGCTTCCACCACCGCCTTGATCGTCAGTGAACTCGTGACCAATGCCCTCCGCTACGCGACCGGGCCGACAGAACTGCGCCTGATCAACGACGGTCACACACTCATCTGCGAAGTCTCCGACACCAACGGTGCCGTTCCCCGTCTGCACAAGGCCCGCCCGAGCGACGAGGGCGGCCGCGGCCTGTCCATCGTCTCCGAGCTCACACAGCACCAAGGGACGCGCCTCACCGCTCGCGGCAAGACCGTGTGGACCCAACAGTCCCACTCGACGTGAGGAGCTGAAGACATGGCTGTACAGGCAGAAAGGCCCATCCCGTCCCGCTGGAACAAACTCCCATCGCTCGCCCGGGTGATCCTCCCGAAACGACTTCCTGAGCGAATGCGGGGGAGGAGCAGAGTCTGCGAGTCCATGCTCGCCGCCCCTCTGCTGGTGATCGCGCTGGACACGACCGCGGATCTGCTCACACCCAACCTGCAGTTCAACCGGTTGCTCGGCGTGGCGCCGGCGCTGGCCGCCGCCATGTGGCCCGTGGCCGGCACGCTGGTCGTCGGACTGCTGGCCCTGATAGCCGGCATCGCCCTCGCCGCCACCCACCACGATCTCGCTCAGACACCCAGTGTGTTCACCGTCGTGGCGATCACGGCCATCACGCTGGCCGCTGCATACGCCAGTCGGGTACGGCAGCACCGGGAGCGCACCCTCGCTGCGGTCCGCAGCGTGGCGGAAACCGCACAGCACGCACTGCGGCCCCCGATCCCACGTCACCTCGGGCACGTCGACATCGAGACCATCTACCAGGCCGCTGCCGCGCATGCCCGCATCGGCGGCGACTTCTACGAGGCGCGCCGGACCCCGCACGGCGTACGGCTGATCATCGGCGATGTGCGCGGCAAGGGACTTCCCGCCGTCGAAGCCGCATCCACGATGCTCAACTCCTTCCGGGCGCACGTGCGGGACGCGCTCGATCTGCCGTATCTGGCACACATGTTGGAAGCAAGCATGCACGAACACGTCGAAGAAGCCCTGTCCGAGGACGCGCTCGAGCGCTTCGTCACCATCGTGCTCGTCGAGATCCCCGCAGACGAGCCCATCGCCCGCCTCGTCAACTGCGGACATCCTCCGCCGCTGCTGCTCCACAACGGAGAGGCGCGCGAGGTGGAGCCCAGCGCACCCTCGCCGCCCATCAACATGGCTGCCCTTCTGGGCGACCACTACCAGCTCGACACCATCCCCTTCGGCCTGGGCGACCGCCTGCTGCTCTACACCGACGGCATCAGCGAAAGCCGCGACCTGACCGGCACCTTCTACCCCCTCGCCCAACGCATCCGCAGATGGGCCTCGGCCCCACCCCGCCAACTCCTGCACCACCTCCACCACGACATGAACGCCTACGTTCCCGGCACCCGCGACGACGACGTCGCCGCGCTCGTCGCTCAGCGCGTCAGACCGGGCGAACGGCGACATCATCGCCACGTCTGACACGTTCGCACGGGCCCGGCGGCCGCGGAACCAGGCAGATACACCGACACCGCAAACGAAGCGGAAGGCAGAGGGCAGTCATGTCCGATGCCGGTTTCCTCAACGATCCATGCCAGCGGAGGCACAAGGTGACCACACAAGACGGAGGGCGTCCCCTTCTCACCACCGAGGCCGGTGCGCCTGTCGCGGACAATCAGAACTCCCAGACGGCCGGCCGCTGCTCGTCCAGGATCAGCAACTGTTCGAGAAGCTGGCGCGCTTCAACCGTGAGCGCATCCCGGAGCGGATCGTGCACGCGCGCGGCGCCGGTGCGTACGGCACATTCACCGTCACCGCCGACGTGACGACGTACACCCGGGCTGCGTTCCTCTCGGAGATCGGCAAGCAGACCGAGGTGTTCGTCCGCTTCTCGACGGTGGCGGGCAGCCTCGGCTCGGCGGACGCGGTCCGGGACCCGCGCGGCCGTGCCGACTCCGACTTCGGCAGCCGCCTGGAAGCGGGTGTGAAGGAACGACGCCGATGAGCCGGCGTTCCCGAGCCCACTACCACCGGAATCACCTGAATCCCTCATAGGAGGCAGAAATGACGTGCTACGAGTGCACCCAAGCGGGGCGGGATGACAGCGCCGCCATCGGCATGTGTTCCCTTTGCGGTCTGGCCGTGTGCGCCGACCATGCGACGATCACCCCGGCTCCCGGCAAGCGCGTGATCGGTCTCGTCGTCGTGACGCGCCGCCTTGCCTGCACGACATGTTGCGGGACGCAGACGGCCGCCTGAGAGCCGGCTATCTCCTACGTCGATAACCGTCATCTCGGACTATCTCTCTCCAATGGGAAACAACGGCTGCGTCCGCGCGTTGGCATGAACGGCGGTGAACGAGCGTTCCCCCTGCTTCCCCCGCCGACGGAATCCACCGTCAAAGATCGGAGTGCTCTGATGTCAGTGACATCGGCCATGGGTCCGCACGCGAACCGTGTCTCCGCCCGACAGGCCCGCGCGCACGAGGAGACACACGCCGCTCGCAGGTACGGCGCAGGGTTCTGGACGGTCGCCGCGGTGTTCGTGACGGCGATGGCGTTCTCCACGGTTCCCACCCCGCTGTATCCCCTCTACCAGGCCCAAGACGGGTTCTCGACCTTCACGGTCACCGTCGTGTTCGCGGTCTACGCCATCGGGGTCCTGACCAGCCTGTTGCTCGCCGGGCACATCTCGGACTGGCTGGGCCGCAAGAAGGTCATGGCGTCTGCGCTGGCACTGGAACTGCTCGCCGCCGCGCTGTTCCTGGCCACGCCGTCTCTGCCGGTGCTGATCGTCGCCCGGCTGGTCACCGGTCTCGGCGTCGGCATGCTGACGGCGACCGCCACCGCGTATCTGCAGGAGTTGCACAGCGCCCACCGGCCCGGCGCCTCGACGCGGCGGTTCGAGATCGTGTCGACCGTCGCCAACATCGGTGGCCTCGGGCTGGGACCCATCACCGCGGGAGTGCTGGCCCAGTACCTCGTCGAGCCGCTCCGACTGCCGTACGCGGTCTTCGTCGTACTGCTGCTGACCGGAGTGGCTGCCATCGCCCTGACCCCCGAGACCGTCCGCAGGCCCGCGGTCAGGCCGGCCTACCGGCCCCAACGGGTCCGGGCCGCCCACGGCGACCGTGGACATCTCGCCGCCGCCGCGGCCGGATTCACGTCCATGGCCGTGTTCGGGCTCTTCACATCCGTGGTCCCAGGCTTCCTCGGTGGGGTCCTGCACCAGCCGTCCCGTGCGTTGGCCGGACTGGTCGTATTCGCGGTTTTCGGAGCCGCCGCGGCGGCCCAGACGGGTACCGGCCGGCTCGGCACCCGGACGCGCTGGTACCTCGGGCTGCTCGCCCAGGCGGTGGGCATGACCGTTCTCGCAGTCGGTATGCGCCTTGGGAGCCTGCCCGTGTTCCTGCTCGCGGGGACCATCGCCGGAGCCGGTGCCGGTGTGCTGTTCAAGTCCGCCGTCGGACACGTGGCCGCCATGGCCGCCCCGGCTCAGCGCGGCGAAGCCCTCGCCGGCCTGTTCCTCGCCTCGTACCTCGGCCTGGCCCTGCTGCCCGTCGGCCTGGGCGTTGCCAGCCGGTCCATGAGCCTGACCGATGCGACGACGTGGTTCACCGTCGTCGTGCTGACACTCCTCGCCGCCGTCGCCGTACGGACGAGCCGCCACGGTCCCGGCACGGCTGCCGAGACGCCAGGCACGTTGCGACGGCGATCATGAGGGATCACCCGGTGGGCGTCGGCGCCGTGGCCGCTGTCTTCGGCATCGGGCATGTGATCGCCACCAGAACCGGCTGACCGATGAACGGGCCTCCTGCCCCGAAGTATCAGAAACACCGAACGACCAATGACGCACGGAGGACAACCATGCGGAGCACCACACTGGGATCGACCGGCCTGCAGGTCTCCCGTATCGCCCTCGGCACCTGGCAGCTGGGGGGCGACTGGGGCGCCTTTGCCGAGGACGATGCCAAGGCCGCCATCCACCGGGCCCGCGAGCTCGGGGTGAACTTCTTCGACACCGCCCAGGCGTACGGATTCGGTGCCTCGGAAAGGCTGCTCGGTGCCGCGCTGCGGGGCGAACTGCGGCGTCGGCGCGACGAGTTGGTGATCGCCACCAAGGGTGGTCTGCGCAGGACCGCTACCGGCATCGCCCGGGATGCGAGTCCCGGGGCGCTGCGCGAGGGTGTCGACGCCAGTCTGACCGCGCTCGGCGTCGACCACATCGACCTCTACCAGGTCCACTGGCCGGACCCGAAGGTGCCGTTCGCCGAAACCGCAGGTGCACTGAAGGAACTGGTCGAGGCGGGCAAGATCCGGCATGTCGGCGTGTCCAACTACTCCGCCGAGCAGATGGCCGAGTTCTCCCGCACCCTTCCGGTGGAGACGCTGCAACCGCCGTACCACCTCTTCCGCCGCGAGATCGAGGACACCGAGCTGCCCTATACCCGGCAGCACGGCATCGGTGTCCTGGTCTACGGGCCCCTCGCGCACGGCTTGCTATCGGGCATCCTCTCCAAGGAGACCGTCTTCCCTGCCGACGACTGGCGGGCGAAGAGCAACGTTTTCCGAGGCGAGACCTATGGGCGCAACCTCGCTGTCGTACGCGAGCTCCAGGAGTTCGCCGCATTCCGCGACATGACGGTGAGTCAACTGGCCGTCGCGTGGACGCTGGCTCAGCCGGGAGTGGACGTGGCGATCGTCGGTACGCGGCGCGCCCACCACGTCGAGGACAGCCTCGCGGCGGCAGACCTGTCGTTGGACGAGGCCGACCTGAAGGAGATCGACTCGATCATGGCCGCGGCCGTCCCCGTCGCCGGCCCGTCCCCGGAGGGTGTGTGACGGCTGGGCGGGAGGGGAATGGGCAGACGACGGTCGCTGTCGTGGACGCCGCTGCCATGCGTGCCCCATCGCGCAGAATCTGTCGCATGCCGGGTTCGATGTGCTGGTGTGGGACCGGACCCGGCAGAGAGCCGAGGCGCTGGCTGATGGCGGCGCGTACGTCGCCTCTCCTCGGCCGGGGCAGCTCAGGACACCGAATTCCCGATCACTATGCTGACCGATGGCCCCGTCACCGACACGCGCTGACCACACCGGCTACGCCGCCCTGCCCTCTTGGTCCGTCATGCCTGGGGCATTGCCGCGCCTGACTCCTGCTCGCCGGACGGAGCTCCAGGCTTGAGGACGACGGAGGTGTAGTGGTTGGCGAAGAAGTACGAATAGGACAGGGCTTCGTCGATGTTGCCGAACTGGTTGCTCATCATGGACATCAGCGCGGTCGTGCGGGTGCCGTCGCTGGCGTAGGCGGTGAACTGCCGGTTGGGTGGCAACCGGGTGGCCCCGATGGTGACTTCGTTGATGCCTGGGAGTTCCCGGATCAGGGCCGTGCCCTGGCCGGAGCTACCCGAGACGCGCAAGGCGAGGATCTGCGTGCGCATGCCCAGTCCTTGTCGGCCCAGGTTGTGTGTGCTGGTTGCTGGCGTACTGCGCGCCACGTACACCAGTGCCATGGGCGACTGGCCGATGTGAAGGGTCTTGATCACCGAGTTCGTGTGTGTGTCGATGACATCGACCGCGTCGGAGTTCTGCAGGGCGACGTAGATCCTGGTGTTGTCGGGGCTCGGCCAGATGCCGTGGGGACCGTGGCCGTTGTTGTGGATGGTCTTCACCAGCGTGGGCGGCGCCCCGTTGCGCGATCGGCGGTAGACCAAGGTCTCGTTCAGCCCGCCCACGGTCTGGTAGGCATAGTCGACGCCGCCAACCGTGACGAAGTTGGGGTGGTTGGTGCGCGGCCCGGTGCGCAGCACCGCCTCCACGCGGTAGGTGGCCGCATTGAGC
Source organism: Streptomyces barringtoniae (assembly GCF_020819595.1). Lineage (GTDB taxonomy): Bacteria > Actinomycetota > Actinomycetes > Streptomycetales > Streptomycetaceae > Streptomyces > Streptomyces barringtoniae. Next base: position 14,175 of record NZ_JAJHNP010000034.1, on the reverse strand, counting down.
ACGGCGGTGGTCCGGCCGTTGGTGGGCATGCCGAGCCAGATGTCCCGGCCGTCGGGTGAGATGGCCTCGTCGGAAGACCCGCCCGCCTCCGCGGGGATCGGCACGCGCCGGATGATCCGGTGGGAGGCCACATCGATCACGTCCAGCACCAAGGCGCGCAGGTGGTTGACGTAGGCAAATTTGCCGTCGGGGCTGAAAACCACCTTCGACGGCCCGTCCTCGGTGGGAATCCGCTCGACCTCCTTGCCCGCCCGCCAGTCGATCACCGAGATGTAGTTCTGGCCGCGCACCGCCACCCACAGCCGGGTGCCGTCGGGAGAGAAGAACCCCTCGTGCGGCGACCGGCCGACGTACACGGTGCGCACCACCTTGTTGGTCCCGGTGTCGATGACGTGGACGGCGTTGGTGGTCACGTCGATCACGTTGAGCCACTTTCCGTCCCGGGAGAAGCCCAGGCCGTGCACGTCGATCTGCCCGTCGTACATGGCACCCAGCACGTCCGCGCTGGGGCTCAATCGCGGCTTGCCCAGGGCGATCGTGCCCAGCACCGTATTCGTCGCCGGATTGATCACACTCACCGTGTTGGAGGCCTGGTCGGCGGTGTACACCCGGTCGTTCCCCGAGATCTGCTGCGCCCCGGGCAGCGCCGGAGCCTGTATCGGCGTGCCATGCGCTGAGGGGCTGGCGTTTGACCCAACTATGAGGCCCTGCACCGGATCCAGGGGGGAGGACGCGGATTCCAGCGTCCCGGGCGTCACGCAGGCGGTGATTGACGCGTATACGACCATCACTATGAACGTGTGGGTGAAGGTAGCTCTTATACCCATGTTCACTCCTTGTGGTCACGTCGCTGGCGGATGACCCGCACTGCAAGCTGCCGTGGCGCTTGAGTCGTGAGGACGGCGCCGCGTGGCGTGAGAGGTTTCGCGGCAGGCCTGGTCGCCGTGTTCGGCAATGGCTGCTAGCGAGGGCAGTGCTTGTCATCGTGGTGCCGAGGTCACCTTGATGACGCCTGACGCTGGTCACCCGGACCGCCTCGAGCCATAAGGGAATCTAACTGACAATTTAGACATACTCACCTTGGCCGGAGGCCTTCACTCGGATGGGTCATCTGTCGGCGAATGGCGAACGACTGCACGACCAATCAGGTTTTCGCGCGGTGTACGCCGAACGGGTTCACGATGGTTCGCGACGGGTCGACCGCAGCTGCGATCGCAGGTCAGACGGGGCAGTAGCCCGCGCGGTCGGCGGAGCGAGTTTGGCCGGTGCGCTGCCCGGTCTGTCCTGGAGGCAGCACATTCGCTACGTCGCCACGACATGTCAGTCACCTACTGGGGCCGTCGTGCGCACCGCTCTCCCGGACGCCCTCGTGGTCGTCGACCACTTCCATGTCGTCCAGCTCGCCAACAATAAGCTCTGCCTGGTGCGGCGCCGCACCACTGCCCAGGTCCGCGGGCGGCGCGGACGGGCCACCGATCCGGAGTGGAAGGCCAGACGACGCCTGCTATGCAACCGTAAGGACCGCACCAACGAGCAGTTGGCATGGATGTGGAACCCCTTGTTCGACGAGAGGGAGGATCGGGTAGATGCTCCTGAGCGCATGGATCGCCACGGAGAACCTGCGCACCCTCCTCGCTCTGGCCCGTACCGGCACCGACAGCCGCAAGTCGGCCACACCCGCAGGAAGTTCCTGACCTGGCTCGTCGGACTCCGACAACCTCGAAGTCCGCACCCTCGCCGCCATCGTCGACCGCTGGTGGCCCGAGAGCGCCGCGTTCATTGACGCGGGTCACAGCAACGCCCAGAGCGAGGGCATCAATCGTGTGATCAAGCTCGTCGCTCGCAACGCGTTCGGATTCCGCAACGCCGACAGCCGGCGTCAACGGCCTGGCCGCACTGACGTCACCAGAGCAGCAATAGGGCGGCAGCGAGTGCGACGGTCAGTACGGCGCCTGCAGTCAGTGGTCCTCCGGTTCGGCTGGCGGCGAGAAGTCGTTCGTGCCTGATATCGGCTGCGGTGTTCCGGTAGCGCACTGCGGAGTAAGCCAGCCCAGCCGCTCCGACAGCCATCAGTAGAGCGCCTGCGGCCAGTGAACGGGTACGGCTGTCGTCGACGAACTTGGCCACGGCCAGCCCTAGCGCCATCACGTTTGCGGATGTGCGCAGCCATGCGAGGTAGGTGCGCTCGTTCGCCAGATGATCTCGGGCGTGGGATGGATCTGTGTCGTCCCCGGGGCGTTCCTTACCCATGACTCGCTCTCCTACTGGAGGCTGCGGCGATGCGCATTCTGTCGCGGTCGCCGAAACCGAGGGGGATCGAAGGTGCCGCTTGGAAGAACTTCGAGCATAGTGGCGATATGGGCATATGGGGCAAACGGGACGACATGATCGTGCACCAGACCGAGCCCTACAACGCTGAACCACCTCCCGGCGCACTCGTGGACCTGGTCACCCCTCTGGACACCTTCTATGGCCGCAACCATGCCCCGATCCCTCGCGTGGACGGGGCGAGCTGGCGACTACGGGTGGACGGCACGGTCGACCGCCCGCTGGAATTGTCGCTGGACGAACTGCGCCGTCGCTTCCCCGAACGGAAAGTGCTCGCCACTTTGCAGTGCGCGGGCAACCGCCGCTCCGACCTCATGGAGTTCCGCGACATACCCGGCCAGGTCCCCTGGGGCCCCGGAGCCATCTCCACGGCATGGTGGACCGGTGTGAGCCTGGCGGATGTACTGGCAGAGGCAGGGCTGCACGCAGAAGCGGCCCACATCGCCTTCACCGGTGCCGACGTGTCACAGGACGCCGACCCACCACAGCCCTTCGGCGCCTCCATACCGGCGGCGAAGGCCACCTCCGACGAGGTGCTCCTTGCCTGGGCGATGAACGATCAGGCTCTTCCCGTCGCGCACGGTGCCCCGCTGCGCGCCGTCGTCCCGGGCTACATCGGCGCCCGCAGCGTCAAATGGCTCCAGCGCATCACCGCACAGACTGAGCCGTCCGACAACTACTTCCAGTGGGAATACAGCCTCCTGCCTCCCGAGGCAGACCCCCACAAGGCAGGACCAGGCGACGGCATCACGCTCGGGCCGGTCGTCATTCACATCGCCATCCTGCGGCCTGGCAAGAGCGCCCAGCTGCCGTCCGGAGCTACCGAGGTCGTCGGCGTGGCCTTCGCCGGCGACGACCGCACGGTGACACGCGTGGACGTGTCCGCCGACGGTGGTACCACGTGGGTCCACGCCGATCTGAACGCACCGGACAACCCGTGGACGTGGCAGCACTGGCGCGCCACGCTCACCCTCCCGGCGGGGGAGACGGAAGTCCTCGCTCGCGCCTGGGACTCCGCCGCAGCCGTACAGCCCGAGTCCCCAGCGACGGTCTGGAACCCGAAGGGCTACGCCAACAACGCCTGGGCCCGCCTCCACGTCACCTGCGACCGCTGAAAGCCGGGCGGCCGGGCCGCAGATCCTGGCGGCACGACGGTGAACCCGAGGACACCTCTGCACCGCTCACCTTTGAAGACCCGGCTTGACGGAGCGTGGCGCGCGAAGTCAGGTGCTCCAGCAGGGCAAGATCGACCTAGGTAAGCAGCGGAGAGAGCCGCGAGGCACTGTTCGCCCTGGAGGAGTCAGCGGAGACGGCTCGTGATCCGCCCTCCAGCGGAGCGCGGACCGGGATCTGGCGCGACTGCCGCACGCGACTCCCCGTGAGCGGTGTGATACTTCCTGGGGCGAACCCGTTCGTCGTGATCGGCTGCCTCAGCTCACCGCCACCCCGTACGGCTGGGCGCCCACGGTGACCGTCGCGACGACCTTGTGGGATGCGGAATCGACGACGGCGAGGGTGCCCGCTCCCTGGTTGGTGACGTAGATCGCGTTGTGGGTGACCGCCAGGTTGAACGGGTCGGTGCCGGGCGGGCCGAGGGTGATGGTCGCCGAGACGTGTGTGCTGCCGGTGTCGATCACGGAGACGTTGCCGGGACCGAGGTTCGCGGAGTAGGCGTAGCGGCCGTCCGGGCTGATGGCGACGTCGAAGGGGCCTGTGCCGACGTTGACGGTGGTCGCCTTGCCGCTGTCGGTGGCGATGGCGAGGACGTGCGTCCCGACCTCGTCGGCGACGTAGGCCGCCTTGCCGTCCTTGGTGACGGCGACGGCCACCGGGGAGCGACCCGCTGGGAGCTGCCGGGTGACCTTGTGGGTGCCGGTGTCGATGACCGACAGGGTGCCCGATCCGGCGTTCGCGACGTACGCCTGGGTGCCGTCGCGGCTGAGGGCCACGTTCACCGGGGACCTGCCGACGGGGATGGTGGCTGGGGCCCGCTGGGTATGGGTGTCGATCACGGAGACGGTGTTCGAGGTGCCGTTGGTGACGTAGAGGGACCCGCCGTCCGGGCTCAGGGCGACTCCGGTGGGGCTCTTGCCGACGGGCACCGTGGCGACGGTCTTGTAGGTGCGGGTGTCGAGGACCGAGACTCGGGCCGAGCCGCTGTCTGCGACGTACAGTCGTCTGCCGTCCTTGGCGACCGCCACGCCCTCGGGCGCCCTGCCGGCCGGCACGGTCGCGACCACCTTGTGGGTGTGGCCGTCGATCACCGAGAGGGTGTCGTCCTGCTGGTTGGTGACGTAGACGCGGCTGTCCGCGCGGGCGGCCGCGGGCGGCAGGTCCGCGGCCACCGTGTGCACGGAGGCGGTGGGCGCACAGAGGACCATCAGCGCGGCAACGCCCGCCGCGAGGACCGGCCGTGGTGTCCCGCCGCGGCTTCGGCGGCTCGCTGCTGGGGTCCGCGCGGCAGACAACATCTCGCCTCCTGTGCGCAGTGCCGTGGTCCGGTCCGATGTTGCGGCCCGGTATCAGGTCAGCAGCCCGCGGGCGTAGTAGTCACTTTTGTCCCGGACGCCGGGGAGCGTGAAGAAGTAGCCTCCCCCCCGAGGGCTGATGAAGGGCACGAGTGCTTCGTTCTGCAGCCGGGTCTGCATGGCGATGTAGGTGTTGAGTTCCTGCTGGAAGCAGTTGAACGCGTGTCCCATGTCGAGCTCGGGAAGGTTGGGACTGCGGTCGTAGTCGAAGCTCCGGCGCAGGATGGTGCTGGTCGCCGCGGTCTCCGGGGTCTGGGGGTTGGCAAGCCGGATATGGCAGTTGAGCGGGGTGATGAGTCCCTGGGGGTCGTTCGTGTAGATGGGGTCGAACTTGTCGTTGTCGTTCTCGCCCAGCGCGTACAAGGGGGCGCCGCTCGCCTTGCGACGGCCGAAGATGCGCTCCTGCTGGGCGACGGGCACCTTCTGCCACGCCTCGATGAAGAAGTGCACGATACGCACCACGTGATAGGTGCCGCCCGCGGTCCAGGCCGGTTCGGCGCTCTTCGGCTGGACCCAGACCGCCTGGTCCATCTGGGAGGCGCTGGTGGTGTCGACGTTCGAGATGCCGTCCTTGAAACCGAACCAGTCGCGCCGGACACCGACAGGGCGGTGCGGATTGCGCTGGCCGTCGATGCGCCAGCGCAGTTTCGCCGCCGACTTGGTGTGCATCAGGATGTCGAGCAGGGCGTTCACCGTCGTGTCCCGGTTGTCGGCGCATATCTGGAGCAGCAGGTCCCCCTGGCTCAGCGCCGGATCCAGGTCGTCATGCTCGAATGCCTTCATCGTGACGAGCTGGACCGGCTTCCGGGCGCGCAGACCGTATCGGTCGTCGAAGAGAGAGGCGCCCACGCCCACGGTCACCGTGAGACCGTCCGCCACGACCGTGGGTCCGAGGATGCCCGAGCTTGACGGTGCCGCAGTCGGAGACGTTTCGGGCGGTCTTCCACCCGCCGTGAGGAAGCGTGCGCGCGCAGTCAGTGTGCGGAACAGCTCGGTGAGTTCCTTGCGGCCGGACGCGGTGACGTCGAGCGCGACAAAAATGGCGACCCGTTGCGGGTGAGGAGGAAGGGCGATGCCCGCCTGGTGGTAGCCATGGAAGGGGATCGTCCGGGACGTGGGTTCTGCGTCGGCCTCGGGCGCTGTTGCGCCGGCCGCTGTACCGCCTCTGAGGGCGGTTTCGCCGGCCGTTCCGACCACGAGGCCTGCAGCGGTGCCCTGCAGAAACGTCCGCCGGGCGAACGCCCCCATCGGGCATTCCGTCCCGCTCCATTCCCTGTCCGGAGACGTATTGCCGGTCATGACGCCCTCCATCGACCGAACATCCACCGAGCGTCTGCTTCATACGCTATTTCGGACACGTCGGTCCCACCACTGGGAGCACGACGGCATGGCGAGGTCACGCCGTGGAGATTCGGGCGAGCAGGCGTGTACGCGAAAGTGTCTCCGCCGCCAAGCTTCATTGACATGAGTCAGGCGACACCGTGCCGCGGTGCCCCGAGCCAGGTCTTCAGCGCCACGAGCGTGGCGAGTACGGCCGTCAGCAGCCCGGCGAGCATGGCTGCTCGATCGCCGACTGCCATGGAGGTGTGCCTCGTTCGGTCGACCGCGTCGGCGACCGCGGGAAGCAGCGCCGCCCCCGTCGCGGCACCCAGTTGCCGACTGGTGTTGATCACTCCGCCGACCAGGCCCTGGTCACGGTCGGCGATTCCGGCGCTCGCGGTGACCATGCTGCCGAATGCCATGCCGGCGCTGCCGAATCCGACGAGCATCACCGCCGCGAGCGGCAGGTGGGAACCGCTGACCATGGGGAGCTGGGTCAGGGCGGCGAAGCCGGCTGTGGCGGCTGTTCCGGCCACCACCAGCACGCGTTGAATGCCGAGGTGCCGGGTCAGCCGTGCGCCCAGTAGGCCGGTGGCCAGTCCGACCATCCCCTGCGGAGCGATGCTCAGCCCGGCATCGAGCGGCGACATGTGCAGCACTTGCTGGAGGTATCCGGAGAGCACGAGCATTTCACCGCCGGTCCACATGCCGAGCAGCAGCATGAGAGTGCTGGCGTTGCGCAAGCCGTAGGTGTGCAGCAGCGCCGGACGCACGAGCGGATCGGCGTGCCGGTGTTCGTTCGCCGCGAAGGCCGTGCCAGCCAGGATGGAGAGTGCGAGCGGGGCCAGCACGGGGACGGAGCCGATACCGGTGGTGGCGATCTGGGAGACAGCGAAAACCAGGGCAGCCACGGCCAGGGTGATCAGGACCGCACCGACGGCGTCCAGCTTCCGACCGGCACGCGCCAGTCTCGACTCCCGCAGGACATGGGGGGCCAGCAGCAGGGCGGCCAGCCCCACCGGAACGTTCACCAGGAACACCGAACGCCAGCTGAGGAACTCCACCAGTACGCCGCCGAGCACCTGGCCGGCGACGAAACCGATGGACGCCGTCGCACCGTACAGCCCAAGTGCTCTGGTCCGGCGCGGGCCTTCGGCGAAACCCGTGGTGATGAGTGACAGCGCGGCGGGCGCGACCATCGCGGCCCCGGTGCCTTGCACCACGCGTGCGGCGATCAGCAGTACCGGGTCGCGGGCGAGCCCGCCGGCCAGGGATGCGGCCGTGAACACGCCGATTCCCGCGAGGAACAGACGCCGGCGCCCGTAGAGGTCGCCGGCTCGGCCGCCGAGGATGAGCAGGCCGCCGAAGGCGATGGCATAGGCCGTGACCACCCACTGGACCGAGGCTGCCGAGACGTGGAGTTCACGCTGGATCGACGACAGGGCGACGTTCACGATGCTGAAGTCCAGGACCACCATGAAGGCGGTCACCAGGATGAGGGCCAGCCCCAGCCGTCCATGCGCGCCCGTTCCGGTGGCCGTGCCGGGGTGGTCGTGGTGGTCCGTGCTTGTGCAGTCGTGGAACCGCGTCGTGGCGGCGTACGGCGAGGAGGGGCCGATGGGCCCGGTGTGTGTCCTCATGGCCGTGCAACCCTTCGTCGGGCCGGTTCGATCACGCGGTGATGTAGACCGCGGACAGGTCGTCGTCGGCGTGCTCGAGGGCGGTGTGCCGCCAGCGGGGCAGCAGCGCTTCGGTGAGCGGCAGGTGGGTGCCGAGGCCGTAAGCGGCCTGTACGGCCAGTTCGGCGTCCTTGACCGCGTGCTTGAGGGCGAAGGCGGGGGTGAAGTCGCCGGCGAGCATGGTGGTGGCCTTCTGTACCGCATACGGCGAGCCGAGCGGGGTGGACTGCAGCAGTTCCACGATCGAGGCGGGGTCCAGGCCGAGCCGGCCGGCGAAGGACAGAGCCTCCGCGGTGGCTTCGACGAGGTCTACGAGCCAGCTGTTCAGCACCAGCTTCGCCCTGGTGCCGTCGCCGGCCGGTCCCAGCCAGACGGTGGCTCGGCCCAGTGCGCCGAACACCGGGTTGAGGACGTCACGCACCCGATCGGGACCGCTGGCCAGGATGATCAGCTGTCCGGCCTCGGCCGGTCCCTGGCTGCCGGAGACCGGGGCGTCCACGAACGTCACCCCGTGGCGGGCGGCGGCCACGGCGAGCTGGGCCGACCAGCGGGCTCCGATGGTGGCCATCTGCACCCAGATCAGTCCGGGGCACCGGGCCAGGAACCCGTCCGGGCCGTTCGCGGCCCGTTCGGTGGCCGGCCCGTCGGTGAGCATGGTGATGAGGATTCCGGCGCTCTGGGCCGCTTCCGCAGGGGTGTGTGCGACGAACGCTCCGTGACCGGCCAGGGCGGCGGCACGGCTGCTGGTTCGGTTCCACACCCGGAGCTGGAAGCCGCCCCGGGCCAGGTTCACGGCCATGGGGCCGCCCATCCGCCCGGTGCCCAGGAAGGCGATGACGGGTGTCTTCGGGGCGCGGCCGCCGAGGGAGGCCGGTGTGTTGGCCGGTGATGTGGTCTGGGTGGTGGTCATGACATTGCCTCCAGGATGGGATCGCCGAACGGGATCGTGGCGGTCGTGATGTGGTCGGTCTCGGCCAGGTCGGACCGGCTGAGGTGACGGTGGCGGGCGCCGAGGCTCTGCGCCAGGTGGGCCGGGGTGCGGCCATCGACGATGGCGACCTGAACGGCGGGGCAGCCCGGCAGGTCTGATTCGATGTCGCGGCGGAAGAGACGGTGGGGCGGCTGGACGGTTGCCACCGGCAGCACGGTGGCGAAGTCGGCCATCCGCCCCAGGGTGCAGTCGGAGACCCTCAAGTGAGGGAGCAGGCCTTGCGCCACCAGTTCAGCGAGCGCAGCAGCGCCGGCCTCGACACCCTTGTGCAGCCATGCCGGACCGACGTCGTGGACCAGCCGGTCCCCGTCCCTGCGCAGGTCGCCCTTGGCGGCGATCACGACCGACTCGCGGGCCGAGCCGAGTTCGTCTGCCGCTGCCACTCCGAGCGGCCACTCGGAGCCGCCGGACCCGTAGGCCCGGGCGGTGTCGAAGAAGTTGGCGCCCAGCGGCCTCGCGTATTCGATCGGCTGGAGCGCGGCGGGCTTGGCCATGGGTCCCCGGTCCGCGCCGTACTGCCATGTGCCGCACGCGACAGGCGTCACCGCCAGGCCGGATGCGCCCGGTCTCACCGTCTGCATGTCGAACCCCTTGGTGGGTGGAATCTCCTGCCTCGACGCTCACACCCGCCGGAAGCCGCCGGTAGTGGCCCAGTGCTTGCCGGGATACAAACCGTTCCTGTAGCGGTCAGGCGTCACAGTCCCCGAGGGCTGCCCAACGCTGCCCGACGGGGCGGTCGGCCGATGCCGGAGGCCGGGGACAGGCTGGCGACCGCAGACGCACGCAGAGAATGCGTGGTGCGGGTTCGGCGATGTCAGGAGGCAGAACGGCGGGAGATGCCGGCGTCGGTGGCCGGCTCCGGGCCGAATGCGGGCCTGCGTGTCCGCCAAGGTTGATCGCGGCGGGTGATGTGAGCGATCAGGTCCCGTGCCACACCGCTCGGCGGGGTGGAGGCGCCGTCCCAGATGACGCGCAGAGTCCTGCGCAGGTCGAGCTCCGGTGTCCGCACCGGCACGAGCCGGCCTGTGGCCAGATCGTCCTCGACGGCCAGTTCGCTGATGACGGCTGGTGCGGTGCCGGCCAGTGCGGCCGCGCGCACAGCCGCCGTGGTGGGCAGCGCCAGCGCCGGGACGACCTGGGGGGCGCCAGGACCGAGCACCGCGGCCAGAGCAGCGGTGAGGGTGTCGAGGGTGCCGGAACCGACCTCGCGGCTGACCAGCGGTGTGGCGGCCAGCTCGGCGGCGCCGACCGGTCGGCGCCGGTGGGCCCAGGGGTGGCCCGGAGTGACGACCACGGCGAGAGTGTCGTGGCCTACGACCCTGCCATGGAGCCCGGCCGGCCGCTGAGGGCCCTCGGTGAAGCCGATGTCCGCCGTGCCCTCGGTGACGTGGGCGATCACCGTGGTGGTGTTGATCGCGGTCAGCAGGATCTCGGGCGCTGTGCTTCCCGGCCGCTGTGCCGCACGGAAGGACGACAGCCAGCCCGGCAGGAGCTGCTCCGCGATGGTCAGGCTGGCGCTGACCCTCAGCCGGTCACGGCGGTCGGCGCGCAGAGCGGCGATCCCGGCGTCCATCTCCGCGGCGACACCCAGCAGGCGGGCGGCCCATTCCGCGATCACGACACCTTCGGCGGTCAGTCTGGAGCCGCGCGGGCTTCGGTGCACCAGCGTGACGCCGGTCTGGGCCTCCATGGCCCTGATCCGCGCCGAGACCGCCTGCTGGCTCACCCCCACCGCCCGGGCGACGCTGTTCAGGCTGCCCTCCTGGGCCACACCCAGCAACAATTCCAGCGCGGCCAGGTCGGGAACATGCGTACTGAGAGCCATGAGCCGCCCTCCCAGCTGCAAGCCGGGGTTGTATCCCCTCAAGCCTACGGCCGCTACCGCAGCGGACGGGCCTCTGCGAGCTTCGAAGACACGACCCGCTCTCCCCGCCCCCGGGAACAACGGGACGCGCTTGCTCCCCGGCCTCTCCCTCGAGTCCCTGACGGGGCAATGATCAGCCAGGAGACACACCATGACCGCCACCACCACGGCAGTGAGCCCTTCCGAACACCAAGTCGAGCGATCGTTCCTCCTGCAGCGGGCGCAACCCGCCATGAACGGCCTGATCGACGGCTCGCTGTCCACGCTGGCCCCGATCTTCGCCGTAGCGTTCGCCACTCAGCAGCCGCGTTACGCGTTCTTCGCCGGACTGGCCACCGCCATCGGCGCCGGTGTCAGCATGGCCTTCTCCGAAGGCCTGTCCGACACCGGAGACCTGACCGGCCGCGGCAGCCCCTACCTACGCGGAGCGATCACCGGGGCGGGCACCTTCCTCGGCGGAGTGCTGCACACCCTGCCCTTCCTCATCCCTCAATACCGCCCCGCGCTGGCGGTGGCACTGGTCACGATCACCCTCGAACTGGTGACCCTGGCCTGGATTCGCTGGCGCTTCTTCAAGACGGGCTTCCTTCGCTCGTTCGTCTCGATCGCGATCGGCGGAGCGGCCATCGCCGGCGTCAGCGCCGCGCTCGGCGCCGCCGGCTGACCCCGCTCGCAGCGCTGTGTGTCACTTCTCGATGTCCAGCACCGCCATCATGCCCCGGTCCTCGTGGTTGAGGATGTGGCAGTGCAGGACGGTCTTGCCGGTGTAGTCCTTGAAACGCATCCGGATGACGAGCCGCCCGTGGGCGGAGACGTTCGCGACGTCCTGCAGGCCGTGGCTCTGGTGCGCACGGCCGTTGATACTCATCAGCTGGAAGTGATTGGTGTGCACGTGGAAGGAGTGTTCCTCGTTGCTTTCGTTGACCACGGTCCACTCCTCGACCGTGTTCAGCTTGGCCCGCAGGTCCACCCGGTTGGGGTCGAACTGCTTGCCGTTGATGTAGAACTTGGTGCCGGCCGCGTTCTCGGAGAACACGACGGTGCGCCGCACGGCGATCTTCTCGTGGGCCAGATCCACGGTCGGCGCGAAGGACGAGGTGGGCAGCGTCGCCGGTCGCGCGGAAGGCCCTGCGGAGACCAGGGTGGCCAAGGTCGCCTGCGGGAAGGAATTGCCGCCCGGTCCGGTCTGGTACGGGAGCGTCTCCAGCTCGGTGCGGCCGGCCGGACCGCCCTGTACCAGTACGTCGAAGCGGGCCCCGGCCGCGAGGAGCAGCGAGTCGGCCGTCCAGATGCGGTCGACGGGTGTCCCATCGTGCGCGATCACATGGAATTTCTGGCCCCGCAGGCGGACCTTGTAGTAGATGTTGGCGCTGATGTTGGCCAGCCGCCACAACTGGGTCTCACCCGGGCGGATGCGGATGACCGGATTCAGCTGGCCGTTGACGGTGCGATGGGTGGGCGCGCCGATGTGCAGACCCTGGGTCTTGATGGCATCGCCCTGGAGCTGGAAGTCCTTCAGCGCGATGACGCGCTCGGTGATGTGGTGCAGGTTCGCCGGAAGGTACTGCTGCAGGCCGTCGACGATGAGGATGCCCGACATGCCACCGGCGACCTGCGACGCGGAGGTGTGGTGGGGGTGCGGGTGGTACCAGTAGGTGCCGGCGCGCAGCGTCTTGGGGAACTGGTAGGAGTAGTGGAAGGTTTCGCCCGGATGGATGTGGAGGAAGATGTTGTCGGCGTCGCCGCTCGGTGACACATGGAGACCGTGCACATGCAGGTTGGTCTCCTCGCCGAGCGTGTTCTTGAAGTCCAACTCCATCTTGTCCCCTGGCCGGATCCGCAGCGTGGGCGGCATGTAGCTGCCGTTGTAGGTGAGCGCCCACAATGCGTGGCCGCCGAGGTTCACGCGCCGTCTCTCCACGACGAGATCCGCCCGCAGCAGCCCGTTGTGGCTGACCAGTTGCGCCGGTTCCCGCAGCGGAGCACCCTCGGCGAACGAGGGCGAGGGCGACGGCGACGACATCATGGACGACGACTGGGACGGGGCGCTGGTGCAGCCGCTCATCAGGGCGCCGACGGCAAGGATCAGCGCCATAGTGATGCGAGGCAGCGTGGATCGGGATCGCATGACGTCTCCAGTGATGGACATCCAGGTCTCGCGTAGCTCAACACCACGAAACCCCCGGGGGCAGCCACCCGCGCCCTGGCTGGACCGTTCGAGCGATGCTCTGCACCTGATGCCACCAGGGATGCGATGACACGGCCTCCGCAACAGCGACGACCACGTTCGCCCTTTGATTGCCCGCACCCGGTCCGGTCTCCTTCGGGGTCGCCCACGACCGAGCCGGGGCAGTCGGATCGCCCCCGATCCCCGCCCAGGTGCCGTCGCGCTACCGGGCGGAACTGGGCGTGGGCCCGGTCCCAGGGCTCGTACCGTTCCGGAACATCGTGCCAGGGGACACTGGTCCGGGTCCGCCACCGCATGCCGTCCATCAGTTGCCGTCGTGTCCAGACGGGCGGACGGCCCGGCTTGATGCCCTGCGGCAACAACTGCTCCGTGGCCGGCGGAGAACTCATGGGTGTTCGCGCTGTCTGGTGCCGCTCCCCGACAGTGCTCGTCGTCAGGGCTGAGCAGGCGGGGACGGCCTCCTGCCCACCGAGACATCTCACGACACCAACGTGTCAAGCGGCAGCGGCCAGTTCAGAGGGGTACGTAGGTGTTCGTCGAACAGTCCGCCGGTCTGGAGGCAGTGGTAGAGCTGCCCCATCAGGCGGTTGAACAGGTGTCGCTGGGCGTCTGCACGCCAGTCCCCTTGTTCGCGTCGACGACGGTAGTGGGCGTCGGCTCCGGGCGAGGATCACAGGGCTGAGAACGCCGCGGACGTGACCCGTCGTGGTGGTGGTTCAGTTGGGTGGTGTACGGGTGATGGATCGGTTCCGGATGGGTGTACTGACGGGCGGTCGGGCAGCGCGGCGTTGTCTGGTCGCGCTCACTTGCCAGATGGCGAGGAGCAGCAGCGTGCCGGTTTCGGCGAGGAGGCTGAGGACGGCTTGTGGTGCCGGTTGCAGACCGCGCTCGGTGAATCCGAACACGCCTACGGTGCGCGAAGCGGTGAAGCCGACGAGGGCGCCGAGCGCGACGCCTGCCTCGGAGATCCTCAGCAGCGGGGGTGGTGTCCCGATCAGCAGCAGGGCAGCGAGGGCGAAGGATGCGCTGGCCTGGAGCAGGAACAGGGGGCCGATGATGTGGATGAAGCGGTACCCGTCGATGTAGAGCTGGGCGTGGATGTATCCGCCCGCGGCGAGGGTTGCGGCGGTTGCCGCCCGCAGGGTGGGGACGAGGAATCTTTGGGTGTTCATGCCAGCCTCCGGTCCTTGATGGCCAGTTCGCGGTCGCCTTGGCGGTAGCCGACGCTGCGGATGCCGAGTGCGTCCTTGAGCTGCCGGGCAGGGACGACCTGGGGC
>NZ_JAJHNP010000033.1 GCF_020819595.1 Streptomyces barringtoniae | reverse complement strand
CGCGGGTGCTGTGCCCGTCTCGGGCAGCCCGGTCGTTTCCACAGACATACGTAGGTCGGCTCCTGTCGGTCCGTGACGAGTCTCGCGGTGGCACCGGATAGTGCGGACACCTGAGCACGAGGCTAGTGACGGCCGTTAGAGGGGCACTCGCGTCTGCCCAGGTGCTCAGATGCCGTCGCCAGGACGCTCACCGGCGCTGGATCCGACCACGGCCAGCACCGGCGGCGTGGACGGCACGGCGCGCAACGCCGGTGCGGTGAACAGCGGACGCGGGACGCGGGCGGGCCGCGGGAGTCCCTCGGCCACGGCGTCCCGGAGGGCGTCGGCGAACAGCTCGATGTCCTCGGCGCGGTTGTCGGGGTGGACGGAGGCGCGTACGGCCGTGACGACACCGCGCCCGGGCAGGTAGAGCGGGGTCTCCTGGGCGACCGTCTTCCATACGACGACTCCGCGGTCCGCGAGGCGGCGGCGCACCAGTGCGGCCGGCAGTTCCTCGTGCTGAAAGGTGACGATGCCGGACTGGGCCCGGCCCGGGGCGATCAGTTCGGTGCCGGACGTGTTCTCCACGGCGGCGCGCAAGCGGGAACCGAGGTCTTCGGGCGCAGGTGCGGGCGCGGGCGCGTGCAGGGCCAGGGCCGCGTTCAGCGCGGCGACGGCGGCGCCGTGCGGCGGCACGAGCGGAAGGCCGCCGTGCGGGGCCAGGGCCTGGCCCAACTGCGGTGCCGTGTAGGCGAACCCGACGGACTGCGGGCCGCGCAGGAAGCGCCAGCCGTCACCGGTGAGCAGGTGGCAGCCGATGCGGGCGACGTCCACGGGGAGTTGCCCCACGGCGTACGAGGCGTCGACGGCGTACAGACTCCGGTGCGGGGCGAGGATGCGGCCCACGTCCTCGACGGGGTTGACGATGCCGCAGCTCGAGGGAACGTAGGGGACGCAGACGAGGGCGACGTCGTCGCCGATGTGCTGTGCCATCCATTCCAGATCCAGGTCCCCGTCCGGGCGCAGCGGTACGACCTCCAGCCGGCAACGGGTGCGGGTGCGCAGGGCGAAGAGGGCGGTGAGGTTGGCAGCCGACTCGTAGGGGGTCGTCCAGACACGGTCGCGCGGGCCGAGCGGGAGCCGGGACAGGACGGCGGCGAACGCGTCGGCGGCCCCGGTGCACAGAACGGTGTCGCCGGACGGCGCGCCGAGCAGGGCGGCCAGTCGCTCGTGGATCTCCCGGTGCAGGACGTCGTCGAGGTGTTCCTCCAGCTCGTACGGCCCGTACCGGTCCTCGAAGCGCGTCCATTCGGTGAGGGTCTCCAGTACGGCGGCGGACATGCGGCCAAGACCGGCCGAGTTCAGGTGGACCCTTCCTTCGCCGTCGGACATCGCGTTCATTGCCGGGGCCTCCCCCCGTGACTGAGGAAATATATTGCCTAGTGCTTGGCAATACCTTGCCTCCATGGGCGGGGAGTTGGCAACATCGGGCAACATCGGCTCAGGCAGGGCTCTAGTTGAGGGTCCGCAGGCAAGGAACTCCGTCATTCCCGGCTCCCTTCACCAGGAATTGCCAAGCGTTGCCAGAGCGTCTCGAGTTCTGCCAAGAAGCCACGTTTTCCCAGCTCAAAGGTGCTCTCATGTGGCAACTACGCCGCGTTGTCCGCTCTCTTGGGGCACTTCTGGTGGCAACCTTGAGCAGAAATCCACCCATTCCCCAGCGATTCACAAGGCTTGCTTGCCAATCTTCTTGGCAAGAGGTTGCCAAGCAACGAACACGGAATTGACACCGAGGAGCCCGCCATGAACCGCATCGCCCGGATCGCCACCGTCGCCGCCGCCATCGCCGCCACCGCCTTCTCCACCGCCGGTGTCGCCTCCGCCCAGCCCACCGTCGACTGGCCGGCCGCCGCGAGCGCCTCCGCCGCAACCCCCAGCGTCGACTGGCCGACCGCTCCCGCCACCGCCATCACCGCCTCCGCCACCACCCCCAACGTCGACTGGCCCACCGCCCCCGCCACCGCCATCACCGCCTCCGCCACCACCCCCAACGTCGACTGGCCGAAGGTCGCCTCCGTCTGATCCGCACCCCGGGCAGCGACGCCCGCTTCCCGTGACGCCCCCGCCGGCCGCCGTGCCGCAGCGGGGGCTTCGGCATTTCCGGGGTGGTCTCATCTCCGTCCCCACGCCACCGACGCCATCCCGTACGGCACGCCCTGCCCGCCGGCGACCCCGTCCCTCGCAGGCAGCCGCCACCCTGCGGGCCGCCCGGAACCCCGCCCGACGGCTCGGTGCGGAGGGGCCGTTGCCCGGGGCCGCGCCCCTGCGCGGCTGACCGCCCCGCGCCCCTTTCGCATGCGGTGGCAAGCCCGCCAGGTGGCGCACTTGGCAACCCGTACCCCTGGGCCTGGCAACAATCCCGGCCTCGCCACCTGCGACTCCACTACCGCTCGACCGTCCCGAGACGCCTCCTCAGGCCGTCGTTGCCAGCATTCAGGCAAGGTTTTGCCAAGCCGGAAGGCGCTGTCGTAAGGAGCGGGTGCTGATGTCCATCTCCGGCCTCATCGAGCAGCAGGTCCAGGAGGGCCCCGACGCGATCGCGGTCCACTACCCCCAGCACGCCGACGGCCGCGGCGCTCACCTCACCTACCGCGAGCTGAGCCGCGCGGCCAACCGCCTCGCCGCCCACCTGCGGGCCCGCGGCATCGGCCACGGCGACCGGGTGGTGACCTCGCTGCGGCCCGGCCCCGAGATGGTGACCGCCTTCCTCGGGATCGTCCGGGCCGGCGCCGCCTACGTCCCGGTCGACCCCGCCGCCCCGGCCGAACGGCGCCGGCTGATCGTGCGCGACAGCGCGGCCGCCGCGGTCCTCGCCGAGGGCGCGGGCGACGTGGACTACGCGGGCCTGGACACGATGGTCGTCGCCCTGGACGCCGAGGCCGCCGAGATCGCCCGGCGCTCCGACGCCCTGCCCGAGCAGACCACCGGCCCGGACGACGCCTTCTCCGTCCGCTACACCCCCGGCACCACCGGCATCCCCGAGGGCGTCGTCGTACCGCACCGCGCGGTGCTGGACCTCGTACGCTCCACCGACCACCTGCGGCTGACCCCCGCCGACGCGGTGGCCCAGGCCGCCGGCCCCGCCTTCGATGCGGTCACCTTCGAGGTGTGGACGGCGCTCACCGCCGGCGCCCGGCTGGTCGGCCTCGGCGCGGACACCCTCACCGACCCGGGCCGCTTCCAGGACGCCGTCCGCACCCACGGCATCTCCGTGATCCTCCTGACGACCGCTCAGTTCAGCCTGGTCGCCCGGGAACGGCCCGCCGCCTTCGCGCCGCTGCGCACCGTCCTGTTCGGCGGCGAGCCCTGCGACCCGCGCCGGGTGCGCGAGGTCTTCGCGGCCGGCGCCCCCGGGCGGCTGCTGCACGTCCACGGAGCGGCCGGGACGACGACGTTCACCACCTGGCACGAGGTCGCCGAACCCGCCGAGGGCGACCGCACGATCCCGGCCGGCCGGCCGATCGGCATCACCACGGCCGTGGTCGTGGACGCCGACGACACGCCGGTCGCCCCCGGCGGGTTCGGCGAGGACCGCTTCACCGGCACCGACGGCCCGCTGTACCGCACCGGCGGCCTGGTACCGGCCGACCCTGCCCCGGCGGCCGCCGAGGAGGACGCGCAGATGACCGAGTGGAAGGAGATGGACGAGGTGCTCCACGACGACGCCGCCGGTTTCGGTGCCGGCCTCGCCGGCTGGAACAGCAGTTACGACGCCCTGCCGATCCCGCTGGAGCACCTGCGGGAGTGGCGGAACGCCACCCTCGACCGGATCCGCGAGCTGCCGCGCCGCCGGGTCCTGGAGATCGGTGCGGGCACCGGGCTGCTGATGGCCCACCTCGCCCACGACGAGGAGGTCCACGAGTACTGGGCCACCGGCTTCTCCCCCGCCGTCGTCGCCGCGCTCACCAGGCGGACGGAGGCCGACCCGGTCCTGAAGGAGAAGGTCCGGCTCGACTGCCGGGGCGCCGAGGACACGAGCGGACTGCCCGTCGGCCACTTCGACACGATCGTCGTCAACTCGGTGATCCAGTACTTCCCGAGCCTCGCCCGTCTGCGCACCGTCATCGAGCGAGCGCTGCCGCTGCTCGCCCCTGGCGGCTCACTGTTCCTCGGCGACCTGCGCAACCTCGACCTCGCCCACTGCTTCCAGACCGGCATCGCGCTCGCCCGACCGGGCGCAGCCCAGGGCGACCGGGAGGCGCTGCGCCGCACGATCGACCAGCAGGTCGCCACGGAGGCCGAACTGCTGCTCTCCCCCGCCCTGTTCGACGCGCTCGCCCGGGACCTGCCCGCCGTGCGCGCGGTCGACGTACGCGCCAAGCGGGGCCGGCACCACAACGAGCTGACCCGCTACCGCTACGACGCGGTGCTCTCCACCGCCGAGCCGGTCGCCGACCTCACCACCGCGCCCGTCCTGCGCTGGGACGGGGACGTCGCCGGCATCCCCGGGGTCGAACACCGCCTGACGACCGCGCGCCCCGCCGTGCTCCGCCTGGCCGGGGTGCCCAACCGCCGGGTGCACGACGAGTACACGGCCACGCAGTCCCTCTTCGACCCCCTGGAGAGCATCGACCTCGCGCCGCAGGACGCGCCCGCCCCCGACCCGGAGACGCTGTGCGAGACCGTCGAGCGCCTGGGCTACCGGGCGCTGCCCACCTGGGGCGAGAGCCCGGACCTCCTCGACATCGTCGTCGTCGACCCCGGGCAGGTCGGCGCGGGCGCGCTGACCGGCGTGTACGCGGCACCCGTCACCGAGGCCGAGAGCTGCGCCAACACCCCGACCGCCGGCGACCGCACCGTCGACCGGGAGGTCGCCCTGCGCGACCGCCTGCAGGAGCGGCTGCCGGACCACATGACCCCGTCCGCGCCGACGAGCCCGGAGGCCCTGCTGATGAACGCCGACGGCGAGGCGGACCGCGAGGCCCTGCCCGCGCCCGCCCGCACCGCCGACCGCCCGGGCACCCAGCCCGGCACGCCGGTCCAGGAGATCGTGCGTGACCTGTTCGCCGAGGTGCTGGGCCTGCCGCGGCACATGGTGCACGCCGAGACCGACTTCTTCCGCAGCGGCGGCCACTCACCGGCAGCGGCCCGGCTGCTGTCCCGGGTCCGCGAGACCCTGGGCGCGGACCCGGGCAGCCGGGCGTTGTCCGACGCGCCGACCCCGGCCGCGTTCGCCGCACTCGTCGGCGACGCCCCCGCCGCGGTGACGGGGCCGGGCGGTACGGCAGGCTGCAGCGCGGAGTTCTCGCTGCGGCTGCGCGGCGCGCTGGACACCCGCGCCCTGGAGGCGGCCCTGGTGGACCTCGGCCGGCGTCACGAGGCGCTGCGCAACTCCCGGCTCGGCTCGGCCGGTACCCGGCTGCGCGCGCTGGCCGCCGACGACCACCTGCTGGAACTCGCCCTGCCCGCCGACGCGGTCGACCCGTGGTCCCACCTGCCGCTGGCCGCCGAACTCGCCCGGGCCTACGGCGCGCGGGCCACCGGGGACACCCCGCACCGCTCCCCCGCCGGACTGGACGCGGCGCCCCGCGCGGTCTTCGGCGACCTGCCGCCCACCCCGCTGCCGGGCAGCGCCCAGCAGGCCGGCGGCACCTCCTACGGCACCCTGGAGACCGAGCTGGACGCGGAACTGCACGGCCGGCTCACCCGGTTGGCCGCCGAGCACGGCACCACCCTGTTCATGGTGGTGCACGCCGCGCTGGCCGCCCTGCTGAACCGGCTCGGCGCGACCGGCCCGGTCACCGTGGCCACCGCCGTCCCGGCCCGGGACACCGCCGCGCTGCGCGAGGCCGTCGGCCCCTACGGCCGGGTCCTGGCCCTGACCGTGGACACCTCCGGCGACCCGGCCTTCACCGAGCTGTTGCGCCGGGTCCGCGAGCGGGACCTGGCCGCCTACCGGGACGGCGAGGCCGCGCTGGCGGCGCTGCCCGGCGGGATCGCGCTGACCGTGCTCCAGGAGTGCGCGGGCCGGTTCGAGGCGGCCGGACTGTCCGTGGAGGCCGAGCACCACACCCTGCCGGTCCCGGCCACGGACCTGGGGCTGACGCTGACCGAGCGGCAGGGTCCCTCGGGTGCCCCGGCCGGCATCACCGTGTCCGCCGCCTTCCGCCACGAGACGGTCGGCGAGACGGCCGCCGCCTCCCTCACCGGTCAGCTCAACGCCGTACTGCGGTCGGTCCTCGAGGCGCCCGCGACCCCGCTCAGCCGGCTGCGGCTGCTGCCCGGCCCGGCCGCCGGTAGCGGGGTGTGGGCGGGTGCGGACGTGCAGCTCGCGGAGCAGGACGTGGCCTCGCTGTTCGCGGCGCAGGTGGCGCGGACCCCGGGAACGCTCGCACTGGACGGCCTGGACTACGCCGAACTCGACGCGCGCTCCGACCTGTTGGCGCACGCTCTCATCGAGCACCGGGCCGGTCCGGGCACCTGTGTGCTCACCGCCCTGTCCTCACCGGCCGGGTTCGCGGTGGCCGCGATCGCCGTGGCGAAGACGGGAGCCGCGCTGCTGCCGGTCGACCCTTCGCTGGACCTCGCCGAGTCGCTGCGCCCCGCGGTGCTGTTGCTCGACGAGACCGCGGACCTGCTGCTGCCGGCCGTGCCCGGTGCGGCCCGGCTGGTCCGCGAGGACGCCGCCGACCGGCTGCCGCCGGCCGGGCACTGGCCGGTGACGGAGGCCGACCGGACCCGGCCGCTGCGCAGCGACGACCCGGTGCTGCTGCTGCCCGGCGAGGACGGCACCGTGGCGGTGGGCGGCGAGGCCGTCACCGCGGCGACGCCGGCCGCACCGGCCGACGCGGCCTGGCTGGTGCGCGGCTACCCGGACGGGGACGCGGCGATCGGGCTGCTGAGCGCGCTGGTCTGCGGCGCCCGCGTGCATGTCCCGGACGGCTCGGTCACCCGGGACGTGCCGCACGAGGTGCTGGGCTGGCTGCGCCGGCAGGGGGCCCGGGTGGTGCTGGGCGGCGCCGACGACGTGCTGTGCGCCCTGGTGTCGCTGGCCCGGACCGAGGGCGCCGAACTGACCGTGAGCGGTGGCTGGGCCGAGGGCAGGCTCGTCGTCGAGCACGTGCCCGGCGCCCCGGCCCGGCCCGCCCCCGGCCACCGGGCCTACCTCCTGGACTCGCTGCTGCGCCCGGTGGCCCCGGGCCGGACCGGTTCCCTGTACATCGCGGGCGCGGGCGTGGCGCAGGGCTACGTCGGGGCGCCCGGCGCCAGCGGCGGACGGTTCCTGCCCGACCCCTTCGGCGGCCCGGACGGCACCACCGCCCGCATGTGGCGCACCGGCCGCGCCGCCCGCCTGGACGAGGACGGCAACCTGCGGGTGCTGGACGGCCCGGCCCACGACGACCCGTTCGCCGACGAGTTCGCCACCTTCGTGGTGCTGGCCGACGCGACCGGCCACCGGGCGCTGTGGCCGGCGACGGCCGCCGTGCCCGAGGGCTGGTACGAGACCCACACCGAGGATCTGTACGAGTTCTGCCTCGACCACATCAACGACCACCTGGGCGAGCCGTTCTAGGCCGGCGGCCGAACCGGCGGGCGCGCCGCGCGGCCGACCGTCGCGCCCGGCGACGTCCTCGAACCGCGGCGCGCCTCGCATGCTCCACCGGCCAGGACCGTGGCAGCGGGTCTGGTTCGGGCCCGTACAGCCCCGAACCGGCGGGCGCCGGCGTCCTGTTCGGCGCCGGCGAGTGGTGCGAAGCGCCGCACGCCGGCGGGCCCGCAACGGTCGTCGGCAGCGGAGCCGGAGGTCACACGGCGGTGCCCCGTTGCGTGGCGGACTGGGCCAGGGACTCGGCGAGGATGCGCCAGATCTGCGCGGCCAGGTCGATGTTGGCGTCGGCCTGGGCCTGCTCGGCGAGGGCGCGCAGGCCCTGGATACCGCTGTCGTCGCCGGAGCGGATGCCCAGCTGGTGGCGCAGGATGTCCATCTGCACCCGCTCCCGGTAGGTCATCCGGGGCTCGGCCTGGGCGAGTTCGCCGAGCAGGGCACGGGCATCGTCGTACCGGGCGGTGACGAAGGCCAGGTCGGCCTTGAGCGCGAGCAGCTGTTGGCGCAGTCCGGGCGTGCCCACGAACGCGAGCGCCGACTCGGCTGCCGTGACGCACCGCTCGGCGGCCTCGGGGTCCGGCGGCAGCTTCTCCAGGTGCAGCCGGCCGGCCGTGAGCCTGAGCCTGAGCCACAGCACCAGGTCCTCCCTGCTGTCGAACTTCTCCAGGGCCTCCTCCAGGTAGACCTGCGCCGCGGCGTGATCGCCCTGCCGGACACGGACCACCCCCGCGGTCCACATCGCCTCGGCCCACAGCGCGTCCGACCGGCCCGCGACCAGCTCGACCAACTCGTCGGCGTGGGCCCGGGCGTCCGGCGTGCGGCCCGCCTCGCCCTCCACCGAGACCAGGGCCAGCAGCACCGCGGCGCGGTCCTCCACGTCCAGGTCGTCCTCCCGGGCGAGGTGGTGGGCGGTCATCGCGGCGTCGAGAGCGTCGTTGATGTCACCGAGCGAGCGCATGCAGCGGGCCAGCCGGGTCAGTCCGCGCACCCGCAGCGCGGTCAGCCCGACCCCGTCGCCGAGCTGCACCAGCTCCTCCAGGTACTCCCGTTCGCCGAGGTGGTCGCCCTGGAGCCGCCGCTGCCCGGCCAGTTGCCACAGTGCCTGCCAGCGCAGCACCGGCGCCTCGTGTCCCTCGGCCGCCAGGGCCTCGCGGAGCGTCTCCATGGCCGCGTCGGAGCCGGTGGAGGCGACCAGCGACAGGGCGTTGGCGAGCGAACCGCCCGCGGGCTCCTCGAAGTCCGCCACGTCCAGGCCGAGCCGTTCGGCGAGGTAGGCGACGGCCCGCTCGGTGGGCTGGCGGGCGCCGGACTCCAGCCGGGAGAGGTATCCGGTGGACATGCCGTCACCCGCCAGCGCGGTCTGGGACAGTCCACGGGACTGGCGCAGTCTCCTCAGACGACTGCCGAAAGCGGGCTGCTGCAGCATGTGACCATTCCCTGGGGACGGACGAGTGGGGGGTGGCCGCGGCGGGACGGGCGACCACCGGAAGCCGCCACGAGCGTAGGGGCCGGGCAAGAGCCGGGCAATGTTTTGCCAGGGGCCGTGCCCTGGACCTCGTGCGAACCTCACGAGGCTCTCATGCGTTCCTCAAGCGGTTCTCCAGCATTTACGAGCAGCATCTCAAGCGTCGGTGGCGGTGCCTGCGCACCAGCCCGCCCCCATGTCACGGGAGCTGGTCCCGTCCGTGTCCAGGGAGTCGTACATGAAGCAGCCGGTTCCTGCCCGCCACGCTGCCCGGGAGGGCCGCGCGGGACGACCGGGACCGGTGCGCGGTACACCCTCCGACGACGACATCGACTGGCCTTGACGTGCTCTCCCGGCCGGGGCCGGGCGAGATGCACACACCGACGCCCGGGCACCCTCACCGCGGTCCCGGCCGGCGCGAGTCCGGCGCCTCAGGACCGGGCAGGTGGCGCGCTGGCTCGTTGCAGGGCCCTCGCCAGGCCCCGGGGGCCGTCCGGATCGTCGCCGGCGCCGCCGACCACGACCAGGGGGGTGCGTGTCCCGGGCCCCGTGACGTGCCGGGCCAGTTCACAGGCGAGGGCGCCGGAGCCGGAGTACCCGCCGAGCACGAGCCGGCCGGGCGAGCGCGCCAGCCGGCCCAGGGCGACGGCCGGGTCGGTGTCCTCGCCGGCGGTGAGCCGGAGCGAGGTGAGCGCCTCCGGCCCGTGGTAGTGCCGTACCAGCTCCCAGTGCCCGGTGCGCGGCGCGCCCGGCACGTCGACCAGACACACGGTTGCCGCCGTGGGTGCCGTAGCACCGCGCAGCGACGCCAGCGGCGCCGTGTCCGGGGCGGCGGGACCGTCCGGTACCCGGGGCGTCACGGCGTCCGGCAGCCGGGCCAGCACGTCACCGACGGTGGTTGCCTCGGTCGCGGCGTCCGGCAGCAGGCGCAGCAGTCGCACGGTGTGCGCCAGCAGCGTCCGGGCGGCCCCGTCGTCGACGAGGCCACGGTCGTACACACAGGTGAGCGTGAGAGCGCGGCGGGCGTCGTGGCCGGCGCGCAGCCGCAGGGCGTACCCGGCGGGCGATCCGGCGGCCTCCTGTTCCTCCAGGTGGATTCCGTGCGCGGCGAGCGTGTCGCCGTAACCCTCCTCGGGACGCGGACCGCAGTCGAAGGCGAGCAGGCCGCCGGCCCGTGGCCCGCCGCCGTGGCCGGGGTCCGGCGCCCCGGCGGCGATCCCTTCGTACGCGGCCATGTCCAGGACCCGGTCGCGCAGTTCGCGCAGCAGTCCGGGCAGACCCAGCCCGGCGTCGACGGCGACCGTGACGGGCAGGGCGTTCTCGAACGGGCCGGGGATGCCCTCGATGCCCTCCAGGAGCAGTCCGCGGCCCGGAAAGTCCAGGCCGAAGCCGACGACGGCGGGCCGGGGCGCGGCGCCGGACGCGCGGTACAGCAGCATCGCCCACACCGCCTGCAGCACGCTGCTCTCCGCGACGCCCCAGTGGGCCGCCCAGCGGGCCAGGTGTGCGCTCTCGGCCGGGGACAGGGCGGTGCGGTGCACACCGGTGCCGCCGCTGCCGGCGGGCGGGGCCGGGACGGGCAGGGTCGGCGTCGAAGCGGCCGGCCGGTGGGCGGGCCGGCGCCAGAAGTCGTCGGCCGGGGCGAGGTCCCGGGCGCCGTACCAGCGGGCGCAGTCGCCCAGGTCGGGACGGCGTTCGCCGCCGGGCAGCACCCCGTCGGCGAGGTAGGCACGGCAGCACTCGCGCATCAGCAGCCGGACGCTCCAGCCGTCGAGCAGGGCACGGTGGTAGGTGAGCAGTACGTCGGTGAAGGGCGCCGCCGCGTCCGCGGGGCCGCTCTCCAGCAGCGCCACCCGCAGCGGTCCGGGGCGGCGCAGGTCGAAGAGGCGGGCCCGCTCGCGGGCGAGCAGCACGGCGCGCCGGATCACCGTGCCGTGACGGTGGCGTACGACGTCCAGGGGGCCGCGGTCGAAGACGACGGCACGCGGCCGCGGGTCCCAGATGAAGCCGGTGCGCAGCACGCTCTCATGCGCGCCGACGGCACGCCAGGCCGCCTCGAAGCGGGCGGTGTCGAGGGGGCCGTACCAGCGCCAGACGACCTGTTCGACCTGGTGGTCGGGCCAGGCCAGGGCCTCGGCGAGGCGCTGCTGCTGCAGGGGGGTGACCGGTTCGGTGCGCGGCAGCGTCCCACAGGGCAGGCCGGCCGGTCCCGCGAGGGGCCCGGCGCCCGGCCGGCCGTCGTGACCCGGTTCGGGGGCAGCGGTGAGCAGGTCGGCGAGCAGACCGACGGGATAGGGCGCCGGCGCTGCGGTGCCGCCGGGGAGTTCGACCGTGTGCAGGTCCGGGCCGTGTCGCAGCAGCCGGGGCTCCGGGTGCCGGACGCCCGGACGGATCTCCGCGATGCGGTGCAGGGCCCGGTGGAAGCAGGCGGTCTCCAGTGGCCCGTGCAGTTCCAGGGTGCCGTGGGCACCCCGCTCGGGGTCGATCACCGCACACACGCCGACAGGCCGGACGTCGTTCATCGCCTCCCCCTTCCCCAGGACAACGGGACGACCGCTGCGGAACGGAAGGCCGCACCGCGCGTGCCCAAGACGCCCCGCGGAACCGCGCCGCGCACACCGCCGGCCTGGACGTCCCGCGGGCATACGGCTTCGGTCCCGGCGGCGGCACGGGCCGGCCGATGTGGCGCTCTCCCATGGCCGTCCCCTCCCGCTCAGCCTCCTCACGCTAGCCCTGTGGTGTCCCGTCCGTCCGTTTTCTCCAGCGACCCGCGAACCATGCCCGACCTGCGCTCGTCCGCCGTGGCCGGCCCTCGTTCGCCTGGCCGGCCCTCGCGCGCCGTGCAGGGCGCCCGCCCGTGCGTCAGCGGCGCCCGCGTGCCGCTCCTGCACCCGGCGGCTCCAGCCGCAGGCACGCTTTCCCGCCGAGCGGCGAGGGGCCGGGAGCCGGTCGAAGCCGGCTGTGCGCAGGGCTCGTTCGGCGCACAGGCGGCGCCGTTCCGGCTGCGGCGACAGCACGACGGGGCGCGGGTCGCGGTGGTCGCCGGGGAGGGTGGGCGAACAGCACGGTCCGCCGGAACTCGGCGCGCGGCAGCTTCCGGTCCGCCACCTGGCAGCCGCACCACGACCGGCCCGACCGCCGGTCCGGAGGGGAAAGGCACGGCCGTGCCCCCGTCCGCGTCGGCCACGGGGGACCGGCCCTCCAGGGCCGACCGGAGCGCACCCGCTATTACGCCGTAATAGCCCTGCCCCGGCCGCCGGACCACTCCGCCGTTACGCCGTAACAGCCCGGCCCCGGGTCGGGGCCGGCCGTGGCCTACGCCGTCCGAGGGCGGGGCTGGGCACGCTCAACTGCTGTGCCGAAGCGAAGCGTTGCGAAGAATCGCCGAAGAATCAACGAAGAGTTGCCGCCGAGCGCGTGCCGGTCAGCTCGCCGCCGCCCGGGGCACCAGCATGTCGTGGTAGTGAGCGACCCGTCCGGCCGAGTCGAAGCCGAGTTCCGCGACCAGCGACCAGACCGCCCGTCCGGCGCGCGCTGTCGCCCTCAGCACGACGGCGTCGCCGTCGGCGAGGACGCTCTCGGCCGTCAGCCCCAGTTCCTTGGGCAGCGCCCGCCCGCCCGTGCCGGCGAGACCGGCCCAGTGCCGGGTGAGCTGGTTGACCTCGCCCCGGTTGCCCGCCGCGACCAGCGCGAGGACGAGTTCCTTGTTGCGCTCGCGCAGGCTGCGAGCGGTGAGGAGTTCGTGCAGTACCCCGCTGAGGGGCTCGGTCAGCGCAGACACCATGACGAGGGGTCCTTCCTCATGGTTCGTCATCCCGCACAGCTGTCGCGGACACCATGCCCACCGCTGCTGGAGAGGGGGTGGAGAGCGGGTGCAACGTGCTGCGAGCCGAACCCTGGCCTCGCGGGTGCCGCGTTCCGCGAGGTGTACCGCAGGCTCCCGGATCCGTGGCCCTGCACGGGCCGTCCGTCACGCCGCGAACAGGTCGAACGTCGAGGAGTGGCGGGGCCCCGCCAGCACGTCCAGCTGCGGATCGACGGACAGCATGGCCTGGTGCATGCGCTGCAACTGCGGCGAGGGCTCCACGCCCAGTTCGTCGATGAGCCGCATGCGCAGCCGGCGGTAGACCTCCAGCGCGGTGGCCTGCCGGCCCGACCGGTACAGCGCCACCATGACCTGCGAGTGCAGTCCCTCGTGGTGCGGATGGCGGGCGGTCAGTTCGGTCAGCTCCGCGATCAGCTCCGAGTGGCGGCCGAGCCGCAGATCGGCGTCGATGCGCCGCTCCACGGTGACCAGCCTGCTCTCCTGCAGCCGCATCACCTCGATGTCGAGGACCGGCCCGAGTTTCACATCGACCAGGGGTGCGCCGGTCCACAGGTCGAGTGCCGCGCGGAACCGCGCCGCGGACACCTCGTCGTCCCCCTCCTCGAACGCCGCCTGCCCCTGCCGGACCAGTTCCTCGTACTGGTGCACGTCGACACAGCTTCTGTCGATCTGCAGCAGATATCCGCCGTGCCGCGTGGCGAGAATGTCCTTGGCCCCGGTCGGCACGCCCGGGCCCATGGCCGTACCGAGCCGCCTGCGCAGTTGAAGTATGTATGTCTGCAGGGTCGTCAGCGCGCTCGCCGGAGGTTCGGTTCCCCAGAGTTCTTCCATGAGCGTGGGAACGGGCATGACCCGCCCCGGATAGAGTGCCAGCAGCGACAGAACCTGCCGCGGCTTACCGGCCGTCGGAACGATTGATCCCCCGTTGACCTCGGCACTCAACGGACCCAGAACCTGAATCTTCATGGTGTCCTCCCCACTTCGTCGAGTTCCTTGTCCAGTTCCTTTTGGTGGCCAGAAATCTCCGCCGCTACGCACGCTAGCCGTGTCCGTGCCCCCCAAGCGTTTTTCTGTAGCGGCCCTCTAGCGGCACTCCAAGTGGGGTGTTGCACAGGGCCGTTGCCGCACCAAAGAACACATGTACCAATGCTGGAATTGAACTCTGGGTTCCGGTTAGGGATTTCCGCCCGACGTCAATAGCACGGCGGATTCCCGGTCTTTTCGGGGCAACTCCTGGTCGTGCGGCGCGTCCACGGGCTCGGGCAGGGTGACGGTTTGCGGGGCGGCCCGGTCCCAGGGGAATCCGATGTGCAACTCCAGGTGCGTGACGGAGGGTTCGTCCGCGGGTACGGCCACCGCCGCCAGCACCTCGGGCACCGGCTCCAGTTCCAGGAACCGCCAGCGCCCGGCCACGTCGTCCGCGGGCGGCCGGAAGGCGAGCACCCCCCGGTCGTCGGCCAGGGAGAAGGAGAACTCGTCGAAGGGCAGCCCGAGCCCCAGTCCACGGGCCTTGGAGTAGGCCTCCTTCAGGGTCCACAGCCTGAGCACCCGGCGGTCCCGCTGCCGTCCCGGGGGCGCACCGGCCACCCACCGCTGTTCCTCGGGGGCGAAGGTGGTCAGGATGGTCTCCAGGGCCCCCGCCTCCCGGCCCAGGCCCTCGACGTCGACGCCGATGCGTTGCCTGCGGACGATCCCGAGCAGGCTGTAGCCGCCCGCGTGGGAGAGGTTGAAGTCCAGGTGGTCGCCGCCTCTCGGCAGGCCGCCGGGCAGCGGCTGCAGGAAGGGACGCCCGCGCGAGGAACGCCAGATGACCAGCTCCGCCTCGGCGAGGCCGGCCTCCAGCGCCAGCGCCCGGCGGACCAGGGTGTGGGCGACGAGGTACTGCCGGCGGTCGCGTTCGAACAGAAAGCGGGCCGCGGTCGTGTGTTCACGCTCGTCGAGCCAGTGCGAGGCCAGGATCTGGGCGACGGCGGGCGGCAGGGCGTCGTTGGGGCACAGCCACAGCTTCACCGGGGGCACCGTCTCGTGGTGCGGTGCGGCCCCGGCGCTGAGGGACTCCGGTGCGGTGATGGTCATGGTGTCGTTTCGTCCGTCTCGGTTCGCCGTCCCGCTGCGGACGGCACCACGTCGCGGCTCGGGGCCGCCGGGGCCGAAGCAGGCCGGGAGCTGCCGGTTGGGTGGTGCCCCTGGTTCAGGCGGAACGGTCCGCCAGGAGTGCGGCGGCCTCGCCGACGCCGATCCGGTCGCCGCGTACCGCGTCCAGGAGCGCCACCAACTCCTCCTGGGACAGCGGGGGCCGCTTCGCGGGCGCGGTGGCCGGCGGCTCCTGCCTCGCCCCCGCTCCGGCCGGCGCGCCGCTGCCGGCGTCCGGCGCCGCGGGGGTCACCGTGCCGCCGGTGCGGGAGGCGACGTAGGCGGCCATGGCGGCGAGGCTGGGGTGCTCGTGGACGGTGACGGGGCGTTCGTTCAGGCCGTAGGCCCGGTTGACGCCGGCGACGAAGTCGGCCGCCAGGATGGAGTCGATGCCCAGCTCCGCGAAGGCGGCACCGCCGTCGATCTCCCACGGGTCGCAGTGCAGGATCCGCGCGAGCTGCTGGCGCAACACCTGCAGCACCTCGGCCGAGGCACCGGAGCCCTGGACAGCGGGTGCGTCGCCGGCACCACGGCGGAGGGCTGTCAGGTGACGGGCGAGCAGCGCCGGCGTGGGGTGTTCGTAGAGTGCCGCGCCGGTGATCCGGACGCCGAAGCTCCGGGCGACGGCCGCGACGAACTCGACGGTAAGCAGGGAGTCCAGGCCGAGGACGGGGAAGGGCTGTTCGGGGTCGATCCGGTCGGGGTCGACGTCTACGACACCGGCCAGCACGGCCGTGAGCTCGGCAAGGATGTCTCCGTGGCCATCGGAAAGTGCCGTCGGCTCACTGGTCATGGTGGATGCCTCCAAGGATCGGCCCCTCGCTCCGGAGGGTCAGTGGGTCGGTGTCAGGGGTCCGGCGTGCGGGACCTGCGCGGCTCGGGCAGCGCGGGCCGGTGCCGCGGGGCCCATTGCGGTCTCGGGCGCGGCCATCAGGATCGAGTGCTGGAGCCGGCGCAGCCGCGGTGACGGTTCCAGGCCCAGGTCGCGCCCGAGGGTGGTGCGCAGTTGCCGGTAGACGTCGAGCGCCTCGCCCCGCCGCCCCGAGCGGTGCAGCGCGATCATGAACTGGGCGTGCAGGTTCTCATGGGTGCGGTACCGGCTCGTCAGTACGGTGAGCTCGGCGAGTACTTCGCGATGCCGGCCGAGTCGCAGGTCGGCCTCGATGCGCTGGTCGAGTGCGCACAGCCGGCTCTCCTCGAGGCGCTTGGCCTCCATGGCGAGCTGGACCCCGGTCTGCACGTCCGCGAAGGCGGATCCCGACCACAGGTCCAGGGCGGAGGCGA
Source organism: Streptomyces barringtoniae (assembly GCF_020819595.1). Classification (GTDB taxonomy): domain Bacteria; phylum Actinomycetota; class Actinomycetes; order Streptomycetales; family Streptomycetaceae; genus Streptomyces; species Streptomyces barringtoniae. The sequence continues at coordinate 49,660 of NZ_JAJHNP010000033.1, read as the reverse complement.
GGGTGCGTGAGGCACCCGCGAAGTCACCGGCGTCCATGGCCCGGTAGCCCAGTCCCGCCAGCCGCTCGAACTCCCGGACGTCACTGGCACCGCCGCCGGAGGAGAGCAGGTATCCGCCCGGCAGGGTGAGCAGCACGTCCTTGGCGGTACGGCGTTCCCGCTCGGCAGCGGGCTGCTGTCCGGTGCCGTGGGCCAGCGCCGCCGAGATGAGTTCGCGCAGTTGCAGCACATAGGTCTGCAAGGTGGTGCGCGCGCTGCGCGGCGGCCGGCCCGACCACAGTTCCTCGACGAGCGAGGCGACCGGCACCACCCGGTCGGCGTGCAGCGCCAGCAGCGCCAGCACCTGGCGTGGCTTCGGCGCCGTCGGGGCGACGGACACCCCGTTCTCCCTCACGTCCAGTGCACCCAGTACGTCGATGTCCACGCCGTCTCCCCTAGTCATGTGTGCCGCTGGCACTCCACGATTTAAAAACAGCACGTACGGTATGTCAATACGAGACCGCTCACCCTGTTTTTTTGATCTTCAAGCGGAAGTGCAGCAAGCCTCGAAGACGGTCGCCCACCAGCCAACTCATCAAGCTACAGGCCAGCTTGGCGACCCGCATGCCCGACCTCAGGCTGATACGTGCCCCCCAAAAGGGGAGAAATCGTCGGGAGAGAACAGACCACTAACCCTTTAGGAGCTACCAGTAAACAGACCAAGAGGTTCAATGCCAGCTGCGCGATCCCCGGTAGCCCCCCGGCCGCCACCACCAGCGCGGGCCGTCGACCGGCCGCGGCTGTGCGTCCTCGGCCGGTCGACGGCCGCGCAGGGCCAGCAGTACGACGGTCAGGGCGGCCAGTTCCTCCTCGGTCGCCGTGCCGCGCTCGACGCGCAGAGCGGGTTCCCCGCGGTCCGTGTCGCCCATGCCGCCTCCCCTTTTCGGCCACCGTCGGTCATGGCACTCAAGGGGTGCTCTCGGCCCGCTCGAACATGCGGCGACGCCACCGGTCAGGCGCTGCGCGCCCGCACCGCCCGCAGGGCCCGGGACAACGCCTCCGCGCTCTCGGCCGCACCGCCGACCCCGGTCATCACCACGGCCGGAGCCTCGCCCGTCCGCTCCGCCGTACGCCGGGCGATCTCATGGGCGACCCGACCGGCCGGACCGGCACCGCACAGGGTCAGCCGCCGCCCGTCACCGAGCAGTTCCCGCAGGGGATCGGGTGGTACCGGCCGGCCCGTCACACTGAGCGACACGATGCGCTCCGGCCCCTCGTGCTCGCGCATGAGCGCGTCGTACACACCCGGTGTGACGCCGGGGACGGTGACCAGGCACACGACGTCCGCCTCGGGGTCCCCGGCCCGCAGCACCGTGAGCGCGAGCCCGGTGCCGCCGGGTTCGGACGGTGTCACTCGGGGCACCTCGGAGATGCTCAGCAACCGCAGGGCGTCGCCGACGGTGAACCCCTCGTCCGGGTGCTCGGGCAGACTGCGCAGCAGTCGCAGGCACTGCGAGAGGGTGCCGGAGGCGTCGGTGTCGGTGAACCTGGCCCGGTCGTACAGGGCGGTCAGCACGAGGGCGCCCTCGGCGTCGTAGTGGGCGACGAGCGTGACCGGCAGGGTCGTGTCACCACCGGCGCTCTGCGGCACGCCCACCCGGATGCCCTGCGCCGCCAGTTCGGCCCGCAGGTTCTCGGGCAGTTCGGGGTGGCTGTCGAAGCGGACGGTGGTCTCGGTGAGGTCGGCTCCGGGGGCGCGCCCGCTCCACTCCCGGATCTGGTCGGCGCAGACCCAGGCGTAGGGGCTGAGGTCGAGCGCGGCGTCCCGTACCTGCAGCAGCAGGTCCACCAGCGGCGCGGCGGGGTCCACGGTGACCGTCATCGGCAGCGGGTTGCCCAGCAGTCCGGGTACGTCGGCCGCGGCCCGCAGTGACATGTCCCGCCCGGACAGGTGCACGCCGAAGGCCACCGGCAGCGGGCCGTCGGCCCCGGCCGCCCGGTACAGCAACAGGGCCCACACCACGTGCAGGGCGCTGCTCTCCCCCGCCCCCCGGCCCGCGGCCCAGGAGCGCAGCCGGGAGGTCTGGGGCGGCCTGAGCCTGCGCTGGATCCGGCCCGGCCCCTCGGTGTGCCGCGGTGGCCCGCCGGGGCGGCCCGGGCTGACGGCTGCGCCGGCAGGCGGTGCGGCCGCCGCCCAGAACTCCCGGGCCCCGGCCGGCTCCTGGCGGGTCAGCCACTGGGCGTGGTCCCGGATGTCGGGCCGCCGGTCACCGCCGGGCAGCACGCCGCCGGCGAGGTAGGAACGGTAGAACTGCCGCACCAGCAGACGCGCGCCGCGCTCGTCGAGCAGAGCCCGGTGATACGTCACCAGCAGCCGGGTGGGCGACCGCCCGGGGCCGGACGTGTCCGACGGCCCGTCGAGCAGGGAGACGCGCAGCAGACCCGGCCGGTACAGCTCGAAGCCGCGGGCGCGGTCCTGCCGGAGCAGTTCGCTCCAGCCGACGTCGGCCTGCACATGGCGTACGACCTCCACGACCGCGCGGTCGTGGAGCACCAGGCGGGCGGCGCCGGTCCAGTCGAAGGAAGCCCGCAGCACCGCCTCCCGCTCGGCGACGGACTGCCAGGCGGTGATGAACCGGCTGAGGTCCAGCGGCCCCGTCCAGTCCCAGAAGATCTGCTCCACGTGCCGGCCGGGGCCGCCCTGATCGCCGACCGCCGCCGCGAGCAGTGCCCGCTGATGCCCGGTCACGGGGATGGTGCCCGCCGCGAGCGGCGCCAGCAGGTCGGCCAGCAGGTCGTCGGTGAGCGGCCCGCCGGGTTCGCCCGGGCCGCGGGGGGCGAGCCGCAGGAGATACCGACCGGAGCGCGCGGCGTCCGGTACGTCGTCCAGTTCGACGTCGTACGCCCGATGGCGCTCGGCGACGCGCGCGGCGACCGCCTCGGCATCCGCGCGGCCCAGTCCGCACAGCTCGAAGACGAGCGGCGACCAGGCCTGGGTGCCGAGCGGCTCGTGCACCACGGCGAGGACGGCGCCCCCGTGCGAGTGATGACTCCTCATCCGCTCCCCGGCGTGCCGGACACCTCTGCCGCAGCAGCCGTGTCCGACACCCCGACCTCCTTTTCGAATCGTTTCTGCACAGCGCGTTCGGGCAGGGCCGGCCAGCCCCGCCCGACGCGTCCGCTCATCGCTGCCCGGGGCTTTGCCGCCCCGGAAAGCCGATGACCCGGGCGCCGTGCGGCGGCTCCGCCGAGGGCGGCCGCCCCGGTTCGTCCGCGGATGACGGGGCCCGGGCCCCGCCCGGCGCCGCCGGCGCGGCGTCCTGCCGGTGGGCCTCGCTCACCAGGAAGCGCTCCTCGACGAGATGGGTGGCAAAGGCCCACTCCCCGGCCGTGTCCCCGGTGAGCCGGACGGTTCCCGCCGCGTCCCGCCCGAAGCCGAACGCCGAGAACCGGCGCCGCATGCCGTGCCCGAGCGCCTTGGTGTACGCCTCCTTCAGCGTCCACAGGCGCAGGAACCCCTCGGTGCGCTCCTCCTCGGGCAGGGCCGCGAGCAGTTCGGCCTCCTCGGCGGTGCACACGTGGTCGCGCAGCGCCTCGAAGGAGATCCGGCGCCCGGCGGGCTCGGCGTCCACGCCGACCGGCCCGGCACGGCTGACGCCGACCACGATCAGCTCGTCGGTGTGGCTGAGGCTCACCTGCAGATCCGCGCCGAGCCCGCGCAGCACGGGCCGCCCGCCCGGCAGATAGGCGAGGTCGAGCCGTTCGGCGGGGACCTGGAGAGCCGCGGCGGCCGTGTGCTTGAGAACCACCCGGGAGACGGCGAGGCTCAGCCGGCCGGCCGGGGCGGGATGCTGCCGGTAGCGGGGCCAGTCACGGCCGAGCAGCGTGCGCAGCCCGGGATCGAGCAGGGCAGGTGTCAGCCACTGGCCCCACGTGGTGTGCACCACCGCCCTGCCCGTCCGCTCGATCCGCTCCTGGACCTCCTCCCACGGCCCGTCCGGCCCGGGAACATGGCAGGGCGGCGGGAACGGCGGCACCGGTGTGCGGCCGTGCGCCGCGCTCCTTCCGCTCACCACAGCAGCCTCGTCGCATGGAGGTCGCAGTCCACGCCGTCCGACGCGCGCCGGGCCAGCTCGTCCCACACGCCCGGCTGCGGGTCGGGGGTGCGGTCGGGCAGGGGCTGTCCGAGCCGCTCGGTGATCCGCCCGAGGGCCAGCAGCGCCCAGCCGGCTCCGCCGAGGAAGGGCAACCGCGCCCCGGCCGCCGCTTCCCGCACGCCCAGTGTGGCGGCGGCCAGCACCAGCAGGGCCTGACGGTTCGCCAGGGCGCGCGCCGCCGGGTCGGCGGGGTCGTGCACGGTGGTGGCCGCGCAGGCGACCCGCAGCGCCCGCTGCTCGGTGACCAGCCTGCGGCCGATCCGGGCGAGCGCCGCGGTGTCGGCATCGTCGGCACCGGCCAGCCGGGCGGTGGCACCGGCCAGCGTGGCCGCGACGGCCCACGGGCAGTCGGCGCCCGGCGCCACGGCGGAGGCCGCCTCGGTGATCCGGAACAGCACCGCGAGCTGTCTGCCGTCGTCCGGCCGCGAGCCGCCCGCCGCGCTCAGCCCCTGCACGATGCGGGTCTGAGCGGCACTGGCGGCCGGCCAGTCGGCCCGGGCGAACGCCCGGTCCCGCACAACCCTGGCCAGCGTGCGCCGTTCGACGGTGCCGGCGTCGAAACCGCACTCGTTCAGCACCAGTTCGAGATCGCCCAGCAGCTCACCGACCAGTTCGGGCACGAGGTACCCCACGACGGCGGCGAGCGACTCCCCGGCCCCCTGCTCCGACGTCCCCGGGCCGTCCGCGTCCGGGCCCGGCCAGGAGCAGGACCGCAGGGCCACGGCCGTCAGGCTCTCGCAGGCCAGCAGGTCCGCGAAGCCCGAGGCCAGGATCGGCCGCCACTGCCGGGCAGCGGCTTCGTACCTGCTCAGGCCGTCCACGATGCGGGCCACGCCGCGCAGGACGCCACCTGCCGACGCGAGGAGAGCCGCCGGCCCGAGCAGCGCGGCTGCCGGGTGCGGCACCGGTGTGCCCAGCAGCGGTCGGATGCTCCAGGCATGGGCCAGGGCGAGATCCCGGCGGAAGAGCGGGCGCAGGGCGCGGGCGAGTTGATCGGCGGCCGGCACCTCCCCGGCACCGGGCAGACCGGCGGGCGGAGCGGGCAGACCGTCGTGCCCGGCGGCCCACAGGGCGGACCGGCCGTAGGGGTTGCCGGGGTCCCGGGGGTCGCCGAGCAGCGCCTCGAGGCGCGCCGCACACCGCGCCGCGCCGGCCTGTTCGTCCGCGGGGGGTGAGGAGGTCGGGGTCGTCAGGGGCCGCCCGGCATGCGGGGCGGGCCGGGTCAGGGCCATCGCCGATCTCCTCGTCGTCGTGGTAGCGGTCGCCGTACGGTCGTTCCCCGTCGGGCTCATCGCAGTCGGCGTACGGCGCTTTCGGCGTGCCACCGCGCCAGGCTCAGGACCTCCGTGCTCGACCGGCCCAGCCACTCGCGCACGTACCGGCGGGCATCCACGAGAAGAGCGCCTTCGCCCAGGACGGTCTCCACCGCGCTCTCGCGGAGCATCACGTGGTGGACGGAGACGACCCGCACCCCGGTCGCATCGGGTTCCAGGTACCACTCTCCGTACTGTGCGGCGACGGGGTCGGGCGTCGCGGTCTCCTTGTGGACGATCCGTCCGGCGGCCGGGAAGCACAGCCGTACGGCCTCCGAGACCAGCGTCTGTCCCGTCTCCGGGGCACAGGCGCGCAGGACCGTCGCCTGCACACCCGGCTGGTCCTCGGTGACCTCGGCCGACTCGACGTGGGGAACCAGGTCGACCCAGTCCTCGACGCGGTAGAGGAAGTCGTAGACGAGTTCCGGGGAGCCGTTGACGTACACGTCGTCCTCGAAGGACAGCAGCAGTTCGTCCAGCCGGTCCCAGCGCTCGGCCGCCTCACGCACCGCGACGAGTTCGGCCCGTACGTCCGTCTCGAGCGCCTCGGGCAACTCCCAGGGCCCGGCCGGGCGTTCATGGCGCAGCGTCAGCAGGCACCGGTCGGCGCCGTCGGGTGCCACGCTCCAGATGCCGGACGTCGGCGCACCCGGCAGCAGGGCATCCTGCAGTTCGAACTCGATACGGCGCTCCCCGGGCCGCAGCACGCGGCGGGCGAGCGCGGAACACACCTGGCCGTGCCGCAGGTACCACAGCCGCAGGCTCTCCTCGGCACCGTCGAAGTCGATGCGTTCGACATGGACGAAGGGGGGCAGCAGGACCGGCCAGCGCGGGGTGTCGGCGAGCAGGCCGTAGACGACACCGGCGGGCGCCACGACCGAGACGGTGTGCTGGGCGGAGTGCACTCGCTGCGACGACATGCGCGACCCCCTCCTCCAGATGGGGTCAACGCTGCACGGCCGGGCCTGAGCGGTGCTCGATTCCTGTTGGAGAGGGTGCGAAGTGGCGTGGTGTCAGCCCACGGGGACCACGGACGCGTTCGTCGCGGGGCGGGCCGGCAGGGTGTCGGGGCCGGACATCAGGATGGAGCGCTGCAGCTTGCCGAGCGCGGGGGACGGTTCGAGGCCCATGGCGCGCACCAGGGTGGCGCGCAGCCGCTGGTAGGCGTCGAGCGCCTCGCCGCGGCGGCCGGAGCGGTACAGCGCGAGCATGTACTGACCGCACAGGCTCTCGTGTGTGGGGTACTGGTTGACCAGCACGGTCAGTTCGGCGAGCAGTTCACGGTGTCGGCCGAGCCGCAGGTCCGCCTCGACGCGCTGGTCCAGCGCGCACAGCCGGCTCTCCTCCAGCCGCTTGGCCTCGGTCCGCAGATGGGGGCCGGTGTGGACATCGGCCAGCGCGGGGCCGGACCACAGATCGAGCGCCTCGCGCAGCAGACGGGCGGCCTGGGGGTAGTCCTCGGCGTCCATGGCCCGGTACCCCGAGCCGGCGAGACGTTCGAACTCCCGTACGTCACTGCTGCCGTCGCCGCCCTTGAGCAGATAGCCGCCGGGTACGGTCAGCAGCACGTCCTTGGCCTGGCAGCGCTGTCCGGTGCCGTCCCCGGCGCCACCCTCCAGGGCGGCGGAGATGAGTTCGCGCAGCTGCAGGATGTAGGTCTGCAGGGTGGCGCGGGCGCTGCGCGGGGGCTTGGCCCCCCACAGCTCCTCGGCCAGGACCCCCACCGGGACGACCTGACCGGCGCGCAGCGCCAGCAGGGCGAGCACCTGGCGCGGCTTGGGTGCCGTCGGCGTGATGGACACCCCGTCGAGCCGTACGGCGAGTGTGCCGAGTACCTCGATGTCCACGACGTCTCCCCCGCTGGTAGGTGCCAACTGAAGCGTTCCCCTAGCACCCCCCAGTAAAAAACAGCGCGTGCGGTATGTCAATCCCATACCGGTTGCCCAACTTGAATTCCAGGCAGACCCGAGAACCCGTCGAGGCGGCCGGACGCCCGCTGCCGGCACGGGCTCCGGCATCGCCGAGAGCCGCAGCGGCGAGCCGGCCCCACCGTGGTGTCAACTGTTTGCAACCGTGTGAGCGGACCCACCCGGGCTGTTGGTCCGGGCCACCCCCGGACCGGTCGGCACCAGGCCGTGCTCTGGGGACGACGCGAGCCGCGGCAGGATGAAGGTCCAGAACTGCGCCACGCGCTCCGCCGCGAGCCAGGCGCGGTCCGCCGCACCGGCGGCCTGGAAACCGAGGGTGGCGGCCACGACGGCGACCGTCGCAGCCTCCGGCGAGACGTCGTGCGCCAGTTCGCCCGCTCGCTCGGCCTGCGTGATCAACTCGTGCACCAGCGTGTGCCACCAGTGCAGCATCTCCGCCCCACCCTTGCGGGAGGGATCGCAGCTCAGCCTGAAGCCGGCCCTGACGACGGGATCGGCGGCGAGGACGAGCAGCAGGCGGCAGGTGGTGTCCACGAGCGCCTGCAAGGAGGTGTGGGCCTCGGAGCGGCAGCGCTCGGCCAGCTTGCGCACCGACTCCGCGGCCTCGGCCTCCACCTCCGCGGCCAGGGAGTCCTTGCTCGCGAAGTGGAAGTGCAAAGCTCCGGAACTGACTCCGGCCCGCTTGCTGATGGCGGGCAGAGTGGCCAGTACATAGCCCTCGTCGGCGAAGATCTCGGCCGCCGCGACGATGAGAGTCTGACGCGTACGAGCCGCCCGCACCTGCTTGACCACCGCGTCCTCCTCCGTCCCGTTCTCTCACGCAGGATCATATTAAACCGCATGACTGGTTGGTTTAGAAGCGAGTCGTCGCCGAGAGCAGCTTCCGCGAGCTTCTGCCGGGAAGAGTAAAGCCCCCTGTTCAGGCTCCTGGAGCCGCCTTGGGACCACATCAAGACCGACAATTGATCATCAACTAAACAGCACACGTAGTCTGTTCCATACTCCTGTCCCACGAGAAACGGCGACGAAGAAAGGGCAGCGCATGAAACCTTCTGTCCGGTTTCAGAACGCTGCCCTTTTCAAGCTCGCCGCAGAGGGCCGCTTGTCAGGACTCGGTTGCCACGAGCGCCTCGGCGCGCCTCGCTTCATCGATGACCCGGGCGCCCCGGTCGGGCGCCGTGTCCAGTCTGATCAACGCCGCGGGCGTGGCGATGGCCGGCAGCATGTGGTTGAAGAGGACGGAGATCCTCTCGCTCAGGTCCGACCAGTCGCTGGAGGCCTCGGAGAACATCTGCGTGCCGATCCATGCTCCGAGGAAGCACTCGGCCGACTCGGCGGGGACGACGTGCGGCATGACCTCGCCACGCTCCTTGGCCTCGGCCAGAAGCTTGGTGGACAGCTCGATCCAGGCGGGCCAGGCACTGCCGAACATGCGGCGGCCCTGCAGGTCCGCCGACAGGCGGATGCCCGCCAGGAGAATCACGTCCCTCGGAATCTGGTGGGCCAGCACCATGCCCACGTCCACCCACTCCTGGAGCTTCAGCTCGCGCGGTGTCCAGGCGCTGCTGGAGATCTGCGCCTCGATCACACCGCGGGCCAGGGCCTCTTTCGAGTCGAAGTGGAAGTACAGAGCGCCCTTGGTGACACCGGCCCGGTCCAGGATCTCCGCGATGGTCGCCGCCGCGTAGCCCCGCTCGGCGAAGACCTCTGCCGCGGCCTGAATAACAGCACGTCGGGTCCGTACCGCACGCTCTTGCCGTGCCATGGGACCCTCCCTAGCAGAGAAATTAAAACCGAACGCTACGTACCTTACCCTCTCTACACCTCGTTACCTCAGCCACGCGGCGACAAACATGGCGTCCGGTCCGGTGCGCGGCCCGGGTTCACCATGCGGTTCGGCCGCCGTCCACGGGCAGCGTCGCGCCGGTGACGAAGCTCGCCTTGTCACTGCCCAGCCAGGCGGCCGTCTCGGCGACCTCCACGGGATCGGCGGCCCGGCCCTGGGGCGCGGAGCGGTAGGCACGTTCCTCTGCTTCCGGGCTGTGCCTGAACCACTCGTCGATCATTTCGGAGCGCGTGAGTCCCGGAGCGATCGCATTGACCCGTATGCCGTGCGGGGCGTACTCCACAGCCGCCGCCTTCGTCAGTCCGATCACTGCGTGCTTGGCGGCGATGTAGGGCGCGGCCGTCGAGGAGGCGACCAGCCCGCCGACACTGCTGGTGTTGACGATCGCCCCGCCACCGCCCGCCAGCATCGCCGTGATCTCGTGACGCATGCAGTTCCACACACCGCGCACGTTGGTGTCCATGACCAAGTCGTAGGCGTCGTCCCCGAGCCGGTGCAGGGGCTCCTTCGGGACCCCCGCACCGGCATTGTTGAAGGCAATGTCCAGGCGTCCGTGGCGCTCCACGGCGTGTTCGACCGCGCGTCGGACCTCCTCGCCGCTGCGCACGTCCGCGACCCAGTGGCTCGCTTCCGCCCCGGCCTGACGCAGTTGGGCGACAAGGTCCAGCAACCGCTCCTCGCGGCGGGCGCAGAGAACGACCGCGGCCCCCTGGCCGGCGAACACGCGCGCCGCGGCGGCGCCGATGCCGCTGCTCGCCCCGGTGATGAACGCGACCTTGCCGGCCAGCGGAGCCGTATCTCTGTCGGCGGTCACGAAAGCTCCTCCCGCCCGAGCGCACCAGCGGCCCCGATGCCCTCGTCCTGCTGCCACACGCTGCCCTCGCCGGCCTCGCGGTCCACGGCACGGAGCAGTTGCTCGTCGATGCCGGACAGGCTCGACACGATGTGCCGGACACCCGCCTGCCGCATGAGGCTCCGCTGGAATCCGTGCGCGAAGGAACTGGGGTGCCCGATGAAGGGGACATCCAGTTCCCGGGCCCGTTCGGCCACGGCCGCCACATCGTCGATGAAGACCACCTGGGCGGGGGCCAGGCCGAAGAAGTCCTGGGTTATCTCACGGACGCCCGGGCGGAAGTCATTGGTGCAGATGTAGCGCGGCTCGGTGAAGAGGGAGGCCCACGACCCGAGGTGACTCTCGAAGTGGTCCTTGTCCAGACCGCCGTAGCACACGATCTCGAGCCCCAGTGCCCGCAGCCGTTGAAGGAGCGCGACCGCCCCGTCGAGCAGCCGCAACGGGTCTGTGCGCAGGTACCGCTCACGTTCCGTGAAGTAGGCCGCGAGTATCTCCTGGGGACCGGCCGTGCTCCCGGTCGCTTCCGCGAAGGCCTGGGCGGCGGTCAGTTGGTGCTGGGAGAGGAAGGCCCGCTCAAGGTCGGCGGTGTAGGTGAGGCCGTGCTGGAGGACCAGTCGGTGGATGACCGGGCTGAAGGTGTCGTTCAGCAGGACGCCGTCGATGTTGACGGCCGCGAGCCGCAGGGTGCGCAGCGGAGGGTGTGACACAGGAGTTCTCCCTGGGGTGATGAGGAAGGTCAGCTCTCAGGCGTCAGCAGGACGGGGAGTTCGGCGTGCCCACTGGAGATGAAGGACTCCGAACGGCGCAACTCGTGGGCCGGCACGGCCAGCCGGAGGTGCGGGAAGCGCTCGAAGAGAGCCGGCAGGGCGATGGTCGCCTCGCTCATGGCCAGCGGACGGCCCAGGCAGTGGTGCACACCGTGGCCGAAGGAGACGTGTTCGCGGCGCGCGCGGGTCACGTCGAAGGTGTCGGCGTCGGGACCGTGGGTGCCCGGGTCGCGGCCGGCGGCGACGAGCGACAGGAGAATCGGCTCCCCGGCGGGGACCACGGTCCCGTCCAGTTCGATGTCCTCGATGGCGAAGCGCAGCGGGATGTTGGCCACCGGGGCCTGGCAGCGCAGCGTCTCGTCCACCACGGCCTCCCAGGTGACAGCACCCTCGCGGACGAGCCGGAGCTGCTCGGGATGAGTGAGCAGTGCGCAGATGGCGTGGTCGAGGAGGTTGATGGTCGTCTCGTGTCCTGCGCCCAGGATCAGGTGGAGCGTGTCCACGAGTTCCTTCTCGGTCAGCCCTCCCCCGTCCTCGTCCCGCATGGCGATCAGGGCGCTGGTGAGATCGGCGGCCGGCTCGGTGCGTTTGCGCCGCACCAGGTTGTTCAGGAGTCCGTACAGCTCGATCTGGTTCTGCTGCGCCTTCTCGGGCGTGGTCGAGGTGGTGAACAGGGTGTTGACCACCCGGTGGAAGTCGTGCCGCTCCTCGTCGTCCAGGCCGAGCATCTCCGAGATCACCTGCAGGGGCAGCTCGTAGGCGAACTCCCTGCGCAGGTCGACGGGTTGATCCGCCGGACGGCGTTCCAGGCGGCTGAGCAGCTCGTCGGTGATCGCCCTGATACGGGGCTGCAGATCCGTCACGCGCCGGGTGGTGAACGCTCCGGCGATCAGCTTGCGGAGCCGGGTGTGGTCCGGGCCGTACGCGGTGAGCATGCTGCGCACCGACACCCACATGGCGAGCGGCCACGAGTCGTCCACCTCACGGCTTATCCACGCGGGCCAGTGCTGGTAGGCGTCCTTGGACACGGCCGGGTCCGTCATCACCTGCTTGATCAGGTCCAGTCGGTTCACCGACCAGGCCTTCACCCCGCCCGGCAGCACGACTTGGGCAACCGGACCGAGCTGCCGCAGAACAGCGGCCTCGCCGTGCAGGTCCTGGCCGGACGGGTCCAGGACCAGGGGAACGGGGAGCTTGTGCACAGCTGCCTCCTGTGAGACCAAAAGAAACCGCGAAACGGGTTTTTTAATGCAAGAGCGAAGTCCACAACATCAACAGATCGAACACAAGCCTTGTCCAATTTGCCGTGTTTAACCCGCTAACCCTACGGTGACCTGCCTAAGTTAATCACCACAACCGGAACCATCCCTTCACCCTCCGTCACGACACTTGGTCAATCCTTTACCTTACTGGCTCGCCTAGAAAACCGGTAGGTCCGTATCTTATGAGACGTCGTCGAACAGTGCTTCAAACCGGGGGTCTTTGATGGGACTTGGTTCGGCACCACACAGAGTCGGACTGTCCGCACTTCCTCGGCTGACCACGACGGTCCCGAAGGAATACGTGCACCGCGCCAGCCTGGCCGAGGTGTTCCTCACCGGCTGCACCGCCCAGCAGCAGCACAACTTCTCCCTCACGGGGCAGTGGCCGCGCGCCCACACTCTGTTCAACAGCACCGACGGGAGCGCCCACGATCCGCTCCAGGTTGCAGAGACGTTTCGCCAGGCAGGGATGTTCATCGCCCACGCGGAACTGGGTGTTCCGCTCAGCCACCGGCTCGTGATGTGGAACCTCAGCTACACGACACACTCCAAGAACATGGGCATCACCCTGACGCCGACGGACTTCGTCCTGTCCGCCAGGTGCTCGGAGATCACCTGGCGGCGGGGAGCGGCCAGTTGGCTGCGGTTCGAGATGTCCATCCACCGCGACGGAGCCCTCGTCGCACACGGGGGAGGCTCCATCTCCACCATCCCGCAGGCGGTGTACGGCAGGCTGCGCTCGAACCGCACGCCGTGGTCGGGCGAGGCCTTCGCGATATCCGAGAGCCGCGCTCCGCTCGCGCCGGTGACCGTCGGGCGCACCTCCGCAACGGACGTGGTGCTCTCCCCCACGGACACACCCGGCCGCTGGCTGCTCACTCCCGACCTGACACACCCGATCTTCTTCGACCACGCCGACGACCACATTCCCGGCATGGTCCTGCTGGAAGGCGCGCGGCAGGCGGCCTCCGCCTCGCTCGCACCGAAGCGGCTGAAGCCCACGAACGCCTCCACCGAGTTCTTCCGCTACGCCGAATTCGACCGGCCGTGCTGGCTGGAGATCACGCGGGTCTCGCCCGAGGGCGGGGATTTCATGACCGTCGGAGTCACCGGCCGCCAGGACGGAGAGACGGTCTTCGTCTCCACTCTCACCGGGCAGACCTTCTGAAGGCGGCCGAGAACCCCTCCGGCCCGCCCTGCCCGTCACTTGCCACCGTCTGCGCGACGCGGGCGCCGCAACACGCAGACGGTGGCACCAGGCCACACCGGCCGCTCGCGCGCCCGTGCGCGTGACAGCCGTACGGCACCCTCCCCGGGCTCCATGGACGTGACACCCATGAGCGGCCCTCCCCCGTTCCACTCACCGTGACAGTCGGTTCGAACAGCCCTCACTGCTGCCCGGACCGGCTGTCCCTCAGCACCTTTTCGACACAAGGCCCGTCCGGGCGTTCGCCCGCTGGAAACGACCACGCCGGGCCGGCTACGTCGACAGCGATGCCCCCGGCCGGGACGAGGCCTCCCCGCCCTCCGACCGCTCCGTCTTGCGCCCCTTGCTCCCCGGCGCCAGGGTGCGCGGATCGACGGCCTCGGCGGGCGCCCCCGTGGCGTACAGCCCGTCGGGAACGGTGTCCCGGTCGTGCGGCAGCAGCCAGAACACCCGCCGGCGGAAGGTCCCGGACGAACGGGACGGCTTGGCCTTCGGCCCGAGCAGCGCATAGCCGACCATGCGGCCGTCGCGGTGGTAGGCGGGCCTGCCCTGACGGGTCGGCAGCCGGTCCAGGCTCTGCCGGACGTAGTCCAGTCCGCTGGTGTCCTCGAGCCAGACGAGGCCGACTTCGTGGACGATCTCGTCATCGGCTATGAGGGCGCTCATGCTGTCTCCTCGTCGGCGGCCAACCCGATGCCCGGGTAGTACTTGCGCTGGTTGGACAGGATCATCTGCTTCGGAGACGCCAGTCCCACCACCTCCCGGACCCGCGCGGCGAAGGACCGGGACGAGACGGCCGGGGCTCCCTCATTCTGACACCATGTCCTGTAGGCCGCGTAGAGACCGGCCTGTTCCGCCCTCAGACCCGGCTCACGCCTGCAGGTGTCGCCCAGGAAGCGCCCGATGTGGTCCTCGGTCTCCGCGTACGCCGTGGTGGCGATGCGCACGGCCTCCGGGCCCAGCAGGTCCTTCTCTCCGCCGAGGTAGCGCCGCGCCCCGGCGACGAGCCAGTTGAGGATGCCCGCCCCTTCCTCGGTCACGAGGATGTCCGCCAGGTTGTCGACCTTCCGGTGGTCCGGTACGACCCGCTCGAAGGGGATCAGCCGCATCCGCCGCCAGAACGCGAACCCGCCCGTCCCCACCTCGGGCCGGTGGTTGCCCAGCAGCCACAGCTTGTGGGTCGGCTGGAAGCTGAAGAAGTCCTGCCGCATCCGCCGTGCCTTGATGCGGTCGCCGCCGGTCAGCAGCTTCACCCGGGCCTCGTCGAACCGGTCCCCCGGCTTGACCTCGCTGCACACGATGACCCGGCGCCCGTGCAGCTCGGCGAGGTCGGTGGGGTGTCCCTCGTAGGGCCGGGCCATGAGGAACCCGGGCGGCGCGGCGTCCGCGTAGTCGCCGACGAGCTTCATCACCACATCCAGCAGCACCGACTTGCCGTTCTTGCCGGAGCCGAACAGGAAGGGCATGACCTGGGCACCGACGTCACCGGTGATGGAGTAGCCCAGCAGCAGGTGCAGGAAGTCGATCATCTCCGCGCCCTCGGGTCCCTCCCCGAAGGTGTCGGTGAGAAACCGGTCCCAGCGCGGCGTCGGCATCGCCTCGGGCGTGACGGTGGTGGAGCGGGAGTGGAAGTCCTTGTTCGGGTCCGGCAGGCGCTTGAGCCCGCTGCGCAGGTCGACGATGCCGCCGGGCGTGCACAGCGCGTACGGATCGGCGTCCAGCAGCGCCGCGTTGAGCACCATGCCGGGGGCGGACTTGGCCTGGGTGAGCATCGCGTTCATCCCGCTGGTGCTCAGCGCGCGCCGGCGGTGCTGCTGCAGGGCGGTCGTGCTGTGCACCCCCCGCGGATCGGTGGTGGCGAGGGACTCCGCCAGGTCGCCGGCGGCCCACAGCACGGTGTCGTCCTCGTCGATCTGCCAGCGGGTGCTGTCCCACCGGAACCAGCCGAGCCCCGGCACGTGCCGGTAGTCGTTGGCGTAGAGACCCACGAACAGCTTGGCGTTGCCCCGGTCGCTGAGGGTGTCGGGCAGCAGCCCGTCGGCGGTGGCCTCACCGGCGGGCCTGGAGGCGCCCTGGGGCTTCGTACGGGCCCGGGGGACGGTCTGGGTCTCCATGTATGCCTCGGGGACGCTCTGGGCCTCCTTGCGCGCCTGGGGGACGCTCTGGGCCAGGATCTGCGCGGCGACCGAGCCGGCGTCGAAGAGGGCGTTGTCGTGGCCCGTCACGAGCGGCCTCCCGGGGCCAGTGGACGGGTACGGCCGGCGCTCAGCCCGCTGCGGATGACGGCGCCGTAGCGCCGCTCCTGCCCGGGCCGGGCCTGCCCGGCCGCCTCCCGCAGGACCCGCTCGGCGTCGCCGGCGTCCAGCAGGCCCGCGGCGACGAGCCCGCCGGCGGTGTACGCCGCCCGGTTGAGCTTCTCGGTGAATCCCGCTCCCTCCGGGACGGCGCCGCAAGCGGCCACCTCGGCCACCAGAGGGGCCAGCACCCGGCCGGCGGCTCCGCGGCCGCCTCCGGCAGCCAGGACGGCCTGGCGGGCCCGTGGCGGCACCGGCCGGGGCGCGGGCAGGTGCGCGGGCGGCAGATGGCCGGTGCGCTCCAGTTCCCGCCCGAGCCAGGCGGGCAACGGTACGGGCTCACGTGCCGTGCCCAGGGCCTCGTACGCACCGGCCTCGGTCACGGTGCCCGGGGCGACGATGTACCCGCCGTGCGCCCGTACGTCGACCTGCCAGGCCAGTGCCCGGCCGCCGCCCGAGCCGGAGGAGCACTGCCAGCGGCGCCCTCCTAAGGCCCGGTACCACACGTGCAGCCCGCCGGAGGGCGTGCGCACCCGCAGGGTCGTCCCGTCGTCCGCGGGAGAGGTCGCACCGCGCAGTGCGGCCAGCACTCCGATCGTGTGGAACCCGTTGGCGAGCCCGGTCAGGTCCACGGTGTCGGCGATGTCGATGCCGGGCAGCAGACGGTCACGTCCGGGCAGCTGCCGGGCGTGGGCGTCGATGTCGACGACGACCAGCCCGGCGGGCCCGCAGGCGATGCCGACCCCGAACTCCGGATGGGCGCCCCACCACTGCTCGATCCGGGCGAAGTCCAGCGTGGCGGCCCGGAATCCGTGGCACCAGCGCCCGGCGGCGGGACAGCGGCATCCCCGGTAGGTGTGCCCGGGCTCACGGCAGGCCGCGCAGTTGCCTGCGGGCGTCTTGCGTCCTGGGGCCAGCGGATGGACCGGCCAGCCGCGGCCGGCGCACCACCGGGCGATGGCCAAGGACTGCGAGACGCCCGCTCCGACAGCAGCGGGCCGCAGTGAGTCGCTGCGCAAAGCCCGCAGCTCATCGGTCATTGTGTTTCCCCCGTCAGCGACCGAAGCGACTCAAGGATAGGAACACACTAGCGAAGCACTGATAAAGGCGGGGCCAAGTGAACGAAGAAGCCATTCCGCATCCGGAGTGCTGCAGCGACCCACAACGAGCCCACAGCGACCGAACTTCTTCGGTCGCTGCTTGAGTCGCTGCTTGAGTCGCTGCCAAAACCGCAGGTCAAGCCCCAACTACCCCCCAATTAGCGACTGAAGCGACTCAAAATCCCTGCATATAACGCCATACACACGCGCACGCGCATACACGCACACACGCGAATGTCTCCATATACCCGGAACTTGAGTCGCTTCAGTCGCTGTTCCGCCCCCAACAGGCCCCTGACCTGGCCTTTCACCCAGCGACTGAGCAGCGACCCAACAGCTACCCAACCCTCGTTCAGTCGCTGTCCTTCAGTCGCTGCCCCCCGATCGCCGTTCTTGGGTCGCTGCACCCGGAGCGACCCGAGCTACTCAAGCGACTCTGGACCGAACCTGGATGACCGTTTCTTCACCAGGCCGTCCACCCGGAACCAGCGACCGAAGCGACCGAACCGCAGCGACTCAACGGCCGCACCGCGGTTCAGGACGCGGCGGCTATGGCAGACGGCCCGCGCTGCGACCGGGGCGTCTTGCTCCCGGGCCTCCTGGGCTCGATCGTGCGCGGATCCACGGCCTCACCGGGCGCCCCTTCCCGGTACAGCCCCTCGGGAAGGCTGTCCCGGTCGTGGGGAAGCAGGAAGAACACCCGCCGCCGGTACAACCCGCTGTCGGGATCGGCCTCGGCCCCGTCGTCGAGGACCGCGTAGCCGACCATGCGTCCGTCCCGGGCGTACGGCGGCTTGGTGTTGCGGCGTTTGGTCTTGTCGAGCGCCTGGCGTACGTAGTCGAGGCCGTCCAGGGGCTCCAGCCACACCACCTCGGCTTCGTGGATGAGGTCGCTCTCGTTCAGAAGCGAGCTCATGGCTCCAGCCCCTCCTTCATCGACCGGTCCCCGGCAGCGGGCCCGGCCTGGCGTGTGTGCGTCGTGTGGTGGTCCGCGTCCCGGCGGGCGGGGCGGAACAGAGCCGCGGGAACGGCCGTTCGCCCTCCATCGTAGGAGGGCCCCCGCGCGGGGCCCAGGAGCCGCCGTACGGCCTGCGGAAGGGGCTGTACGGCCTGCGGGCGGGGCAGGGTGGTCATTCGGCCCCCGTGAGGGCGATCCCCGGGTAGTACTTGCGGCCGTTGGACTTGATCATGGCGGCGGGAGAGGTGAGGCCGAGCTCCTGCCGGACGCGCGTGGCGAAGGCCCGCGGACTGGCCGGCCGGATGCCCTCGCCCGCGGTGCACCACCCCTGATACGCGCTGTAGAGCAGGGCCTGCTCCACACGCAGCTCGGCCGGGCTGGCGGTCTCCCGGATGCAGCACTCGCTCAGGAAACGGCCGATGTGGTCCTCGGTCTGCGCGTACTCCGTCGTCGCCACCCGCACCCGGTCGGGCCCGTCGAGCGGGTCCCGGGTGGCCAGGTAGTGGCGCGCGCCCTCGACCAGCCAGTTGAGGATGCCGGGGCCCTCGTCGCGGACCAGCTCGAAGGCGAGGTTGTCGATGCGCCGCTCGGCGGGCACGATCCGGGTGAAGGGGATCAGCCGGATGCGCCGC
This sequence comes from Streptomyces barringtoniae, assembly GCF_020819595.1. GTDB lineage: Bacteria > Actinomycetota > Actinomycetes > Streptomycetales > Streptomycetaceae > Streptomyces > Streptomyces barringtoniae. The sequence continues at coordinate 31,364 of NZ_JAJHNP010000033.1, read as the reverse complement.
CAGAACGCGAAACCGCCCGTGGACACCTCGGGCCGGTGGTTGCCCAGCAGCCACAGATGGTGGGTGGGCGTGAACGAGAAGTAGTCCTGCCGCATCCGCCTGGCCTTGATCTTGTCGCCGCCGGTCAGGAGGCGGACCCGGGCCTCGTCGAACTTGTCGTTGGGCTTCAGCTCGCTGCACACCACCAGGCGCCGGCCGTGCAGCTCCGTCAGTTCGGTGGAGTGCTCGGAGAAGGCACCACGGTCCATCAGAAAGCCCGGGGGCGCGGCGTCCGCGTAGTCGCCCAGGATCTGGATCATGGTGTCGAGCAGCACGGACTTGCCGTTCTTGCCCTCGCCGTGCAGGAAGGGCAGGACCTGGGCACCGACGTCACCGGTGATGGAGTAGCCCAGCAGCAGGTGCAGGAAGCCGATCGTCTCCCGGCCCTCGGCGTCGTCGCCGAAGGTGTCGGCCAGGAAGCGTTCCCACCGGGGGGTGGGCATCCGCTGCGGCGCGACACTGGTGGCCCGGGAGTGGAAGTCCCGCCTCGGATCGGGCTTGTTCAGCTGACCGGTGCGCAGATCGACCACACCGCCCGGAGTGCACAGCGTGTACGGGTCTCCGTCCAGCGTGTCGGGATCGACCGACAGATCCGGGGCGGCCTTGGCCTGGGTGAGCAGCGCCTTTATGCCCGTCGTGGACAGCGTCCGCCGTTTGTGCGTGGCCAGTTCGCGGTCGCCGTACCGCCCGAGCGGGTCGGTCTGCGGCAGGTCCTCGGCCATCTCCCCCGCCGCCCACAGGGCTGCCTTCTCGCCGCCGGTGCGCTTCCAGCGGTAGCCGTCCCAGGCGAACCACCCCAGCCCCTCGACGTGCCGGAACCGGTCACGGTACAGCTGCACGAACAGCCGGGCGTTGCCTCGGTCGCTCAAGTGCGGCGGCAGCAGCACCGGTTCCTGCCGTGCGCTGTCCGGCGCCGAGAAGACCTGGGGCGGGGAGCCCTGCGCGGGCAGGACTGCGGCGACCGGCTCGTTCTCCTGCAGCTCGAGCATCTGCTGAGCGGCAGCCTTGGGATCGAACCGCGGCGTGCTCTCGGCGCTGCTCATGTACGTCCTTCGAGGTGGAATGGGCGCGCGCCCCCTGCGGCGAGCCCGTCATCGATGATCTTCTCGTTACGGCGTTCCTGCCAGGGACGCGCCCGGTGTGCCGCGGCCAGCAACTCCTCGCGTATCTCCCCGTGCTCCAGGTGCCCGGCGGCCACCAGCCCACCGGCCGTGTACGCGGCCCGGTTGAGTTTCTCGGTGAACCCGGTGCCCTCCGGTGCGGTCCCGCAGCGCACAACCTCCTCCACCAGCGGCGTGAGCACCCGCCGTGCGGCAGTTCCACGCCCCCTGCGCCGCGCTGCCAGAACGCCGGAGGGCGGCCGCGGCGCCGGAGGAGCGATCAGATGCCCGGTACGCACCAACTCGGCGTGCAGCCACGCGGGCAGCGGCGCCGGTGTCCGGGCGGGACCCTCCGCCTCGTACGTGCCCCGAGCGGTACGTGTGCCGGGCGCGACGATGTACCCGCCGTGTGCCCGTACGTCGACCTGCCAGGCCAGCGCCACCTTCGGACTGGACCCCGTCGAGCAGCGGAACCGCGTGTCCGGCGCGCCGACCCGGTACCAGATGTGCAGGCCGCCCGACGGGGTCCGCACCCGCAGCGTGCCCTCGTCGCGGGTTGGGTCGGGCTGCCCGCGGAAGGCCGCCAGCAGCGCCAGCGTGTCGAACCCCGAGGCGAGACCGGCCAGATCCACGGTCTCGTGGATGGGGATGCCGGGCAGCAGCCGACTGCGGTCCGGCACCGGGGCGGGATGGGCGTCGACATCGATGACGACGAGTCCCGCGGGGCCGCAGGCGACGCCGACACCGGCCGAGGGACTCTGCCCCCACCAGGCGTCGATGCGCTCCCGATCGGTCGTCGCGGCATGAAAGCCATGGCAGGCCCGGCCCTCGGCCGGACACGGGCACGAGCGCGGGTCATGGCTTCGGTCCCTGCAGGCCGGGCAGTTCGCGGCAGGCGTCTTGCGCCCCGGTGCCAGCGGATGGACCGGCCAGCCCTGCAGGGCACACCAGCGGGCCACGGCATGCGGTGTCGCCTGCCTGGCCTGCGAGGCAGGCGCGGGGGTCTGACCGGGGCACGGCACGTGGATCGTCCTCGTCGCTGTTGTTCTCGGTCCCTGCACGGGGGCAAAACACCAGGCGAGGCAGGGGCGTGAGGCATTTTGAGGGACCGAAGGGACTGTCTTTCGCACAGAGTCTAGGGCCGCCCCGCCCCGGGACGGCGTAGCTCCCTCCCGTGTGCCGTCGTATCGGAGTGTTCGGTCCCTTGAGTCCCTGCGGAGGGCTCGACGGCCCACGGACTCCTCAGAAGAAGCCGGTTTATCGCATTTTCTGAGTGACCGAAGGGACTTTCGAGTCAAGTTCGAGCGAAGCGCCAGCGCGGGGACACCCCCACGGACCAGGGACCGAAGTCCGCCCCTTGCCAGGGTCCCTTCGGCCCCTTGGGTCCCTTGCGGGAAAAGACCAGGTCAGCATGGCTCTCGTGGCTCCGACAGGGACTGAAGGGACTGAAAGTGCCCAGTTATGAGCTGAACTAGCATTATTGATCTTGTTCTTCTTCACACGCGCGCCCGCGTACGAATCCCCCCTCTGAGTTCACGTCATAATGGCGGAGTTGAGTCCCTACAGTCCCTGCTCGGCGCTACGAAACCGCTCTGACCAGGTAAAACGCTCCAGGGACCAAAGTCCCTCCGGGTCCTGCACCTTCAGTCCCTGATCCCTCGGTCCCTGCCCGCTCAGCCCCTCTGCCCGCTGAAGTCGTGTGCGATCCGCGAGCGATTCGACGGGGGATCCGGAGAGCGATCGGGATAGGGTGTGAGCTGGAGGTGAGCTCCGTGCCCACTCAGGACGAGCTGTTCAGCGCGGTCGACGCGCTCCTGGAGGAAGTCGCCCAGAACGACCTGCCCTCGCCCGCCGAACGCAGGCGCCTGCGGGAGGCCGCGGGGCTGAGCCAGACTCAGGTCGCGGCCGCACTGGCGACCCGCCGCGAGACGGTCGCGAGCTGGGAGTCGGGCAGGAACGAGCCCCGCCCGCCCCAACGGGCCGCTTACGCCCGCTTCCTGGAAAAGCTGGCCGAACGTTTCCCCGCTCCGGCCCTGCCCCCTCAGGAGTCGTCCACCCCTCCCCCGCCTCCGGCACCCACTCCCCCGCTCCCCGCCGCCTCCCTCCCGGAGCCCGCAGCCCCCCTGCCGCAGCCGGACACGCGGACGGAGGCCGAGGCCCCGCCCGAGAACACCCCCCAGACCGGGCCGAGGCCCGCGACCAGGCCCCTCCCGAGGACCGCGCCGAGGAAGCCCCCCAGGACACCTGCCCCCTCCGAGGCCACGGCCGAGACCACCGCTCCCCGCTTCGAGAACGGCCCCCTCGCCGTCATCGGCCTCGACGGCGACCAGGTGGTGGCCTACTGCGTGGGCGGCCTGATCCTCGACGTCCCCGCCAGGAGCATCCCGGCCCTGGTGGACTGGACGCTGACCGAGGGCAGGCTCGGCCAGTCCCGGCTGCACCGGCACGGCCGTGACGCCGACCCCGTGCTGGTCCTCACCCCCGCCGCCCTGGAGCGGTACGGCCTGCCCGTCACCCTGTCCCCGGAGGAACGGCGCGCCGGACGGCTGAAGGACACCCACAAGGTGGTCAAGCAGGTCAAGAAGGCAGAACTGCAGCTGACCCAGCTCGGCTTCGGACCCTGGGCGCGGCTCTACCGCGACCCCGAGGGCGCCCGCCGCCGCTGCGTACAGCTGTGCATCCCGTCCTGGGGCGCACTGCCCGTGGAGGAGTGGGACGACAAGAACGACCCCCGCCTGCCGACCATGCCGGCCGCCGACCTCGCACTGTTCCTCGGCACCTACGCGGAGCGCGTGATGACCCCGCGCGGCACCACGGCGGTCACCGGTCTGGAGCTGATGACGGCGCTGCGCCCGCCGACCCGCGCGGAGAAGGACCCGGACACCGGTGAGTTCAGGCAGGCCCTGAACGCCGACGCCCTCACCGAGGTGTACGACGTCGTCGAGTGCGAGGTCCCGGACGAGCATCCGCTGCTCAAGGGCAGGTTCGCCCGCCACCACCAGCGGACCCCGGCCGAGATGCTGCTGGAGGAACCGTACGACTGGTGCCGGGAGCTCACCGACGACGAGTGCATGCAGCCGTACCTCGTCGCCATCGACGTCAACATGGCGTTCGCGGCGGCCGCCAACGGCCTGACCGTCGGGCTGAACGGACCCACCCACCTCACCGGCAACCCGCGCTTCGACCCCTCGCTGCCCGGCTCGTGGCTGGTGGACCTCTCCCACGTCGACCTCTCCCGGGTGGAGGTCGGCGGCCGCACCCTGGACGCCGACCGGCTCCCGTCGCCGTTCACACCGAGGGGCGACCGGCCCGAGGGCCCGGCCTGGTACGCCACGCCGACCGTGGCGTACGCGCTGGAACTCGGCTTCGAGGTCGCGCCGGCCGAGGCCTACGTCCGCACCCGGACCGGCCGCTATCTCGACCCCTGGTACAAACGGCTGCGCGACGCCTACATCGCCACCATGGCCGACCTGGGGGTGAGCACCGCGGTGCAGGGCGAGGAGTTCCTGCACGCCATGGCCCGCTCCCGGCACGCCGATCCGACGCTGGCCCTGGTGCTCAAGGCCATCAAGGCGACGGCCAAGGGCGGCATCGGCAAGCTGCGCCAGCGCAACCGGGGCCAGGTGCCCTACTACGAGCCCTGGCCGGCGCTCGCCCGCCCGACGTGGCGCCCCGACATCCGGGCGGCCGTCCTGGCGACGGTCCGGGTCAGCATGCACCGCAAGATCATGAAGACGGCGGCCGCCACCGATCTCTACCCTGTGGCCATCGGCACCGACGCCCTCGTCTACCCCTCCCCCGGCCCCAGCCCGCTGGACTTCCTGCCCTGCACGCCCGAAGGCAAGCCGGTGCCGGGCACGTTCCGGCTGGGCGTGAGCCCCGGCATGGTCAAGCATCAGGGCACACGGACCGTGCTGTGGGCGGAGGAACAGTTCGAGCAGCACGGCGGTGTGTTCAACATCGCCAACCACATCAAGGACGACGGCACCGCCGCCGAAGGGGAGTAACCGGTCATGGACTCGGTAGGGGACAGCCTGGACCGCGCGCTGGAGCAGGCGTTCACCCGTCCCATCCCCAAGAGCGCCCCGGCCCGGATGAGATATCTGGTCAAGCAGCTCAAGGGCACCAGGCGAGTCGCCGAGCTGCTCGGCATCTCCCAGCGCACCGTGGAACGGTACGTGACCGGCCAGTTGAAACACCCTCGCCCGGAGCTCGCCGCCCGCCTCGAGCGCGAGGTGCGCAGCCGCTGGCAGCCGCAGGTCCGGGCGCGGGCCAAGCAGCGGGCCGTCAGCACCGACGGCCTGGTCTTCGCCACCCGGGCCAGGTTCGGCTTCACCGCCGCCCCGGGCACCACCGACGACGCCCGCATCCGCGACATCACCCAGGCCCTGCCGCCCCGCTGGGCCGAGCGGCTCTTTGCGGCGCGGGACGCCGGAGCCACCGAGGACCAGCTGCTGCAGATCGCGGCGGAGGGCCTGGGAGAGATGTACTTCCGGGCCGACAACACCCGAGCCCAGGGCCTGGACGTGGAGTTCACCGACGTCGATCAGATCGACATCTCCCTGTAGCGCCACTGCGGCTCGAAGCGGGCCGATCTATTACGCCGTAATAGGCCGGCCCCGCTCCCTCCCCCTATTACGGCGTAATAGATCGGCGGATGATGTCAGTGAAGGGCCGGCCCCCAGGGGTGCCGGCCCTTCACTGGTTCCGTGGAGCTCAGTCGCCCGGTACGGCGGCCTGCTCGACGAAGGACTGTGCCAGCTCGGCCAGCCGGGCGGGGTTCCGCTCCAGTCCCTTCTTGCCCAGGAACCGGAGCAAGTCGAAGAAGGTGTCGTCGCTGTCGATGTTCCGGTCCAGGAGCATGGCGAGGATGCCGGGCTCGTTGTACGGCACCCGGCGCGGATGGGCGCCGGTCGAGGCATCCGCCTGCGGGCTGAGGACGGCCGTCTCCGTCCGCGGCTCCGGCACGGGCTGCTGCACATCTGCTTCACCGGCGCTCGGTGCCGACGAGACACCCGTGCCCCCCGACGACGCCGCATCCGGCTCGGCATCCCCTATTACGCCGTAATAGCCGTCGGCCGTCCCGGCCTGCCGGCCCGGACCGGCACCGCCGGTCCGTTCCACCTGACCGCTCACCGCAGGCGCGCTCGGCTCGCCACCCCCTATTACGCCGTAATAGCCCTCCGGCTCCCCCGGCTGCGGCCGGGCGGTGAACACCGGCGCCTCGCTCTCGCCCGCCTTCTTCCGGTCGCGCCTCTCCTCCTCCTTCCGGGCCCGCTCGTCCTTGAGTTCCCGGAGCGCCGCCTCCTGCTCCGGGGCCGGCTTGTTGGCCACGGCACGCAGCAGATCGATGGGCTCTTCACCGATACGGCTCTGCAGTTCGGGGGTCAGATTGAGCAGCGCCAGGCGCTGCGACACCCAGCCCTGGGAACGGTGCAGCCGCTTGGACAGCGCGGTCTGGCTGCCGTGGATGGCCAGCAGGCGCCGCAGGGCCCGGGCCTCGTCGAGTTCCCCGAGATCGCTCCGGTGGATGTTGGCGACGAGGGCGGACTCGAGGAGTTCCTCGGAGTTGGTGCCCTGGTCGTCGCTGACCATCACCTTGACGGTGGGCAGTTGCGCCTCGCGGGCAGCAGCGAGGCGGCTGCTGCCGTCGATGACCACGTAGCTGGTGTCGGCTTCGAGGTCGGCCTCACGCTCGGGGTTGGCCTTGATGTAGGCGTCACGGTTCATCACCGTGATCGCCTGCTTCTGGCCGTGCGTCTTCAGGCTGCCCGCCAGATCGGTGAGGTCACCGAGACTGGAACGGGGGTTGTCGGGGTTGAGGCTGATGCGGTGGGGAGGAAGCTCGGTGGGCGGGGCGACGCCCTCGGTGGGTACCCCGGTGGCGGCGGCCACGGCCTGGCGGCGCGCGCTCACCGGGCGCACTCCCCCGCCGAAGCGGCCGGCTCCCAGCTGGTCGGCCTTGCTCATACGATCTCCCGGGCCAGCGCGCGCATCCCGATCGCCTGCTGCGACTTGGGGGCGTAGGACAGCAGGGGCCGCTTCATGCGCACCGCTTCCTTCTGCTCTTTGAGATCGCCGATGAGCCCGACGACCCGGGGATCCTTTATGTCGACCCACCCCTGGAGCGAGGAGGTGGCGATGAAGCCGCGGCGCGAGTCGTAGAGGTTGACGACGATGCCGAGGTAGTCGATGTCGACCTGCAGGTCGCCGCGCAGGTCGTCGATCTGAGTGGTGAGCAGCTCGTAGGCGTCCGCGGAGCTGTCCTCGGCCTGCACGACGATCAGCGCGCCGGACTGACCGAGCTTCTCGCCGTCGCGCCGGCGGCCGTAGTACGCGGCGGCGTCCATGCTCAGACCGAGGCTCGGTGGGCAGTCGACGAGGATGACGTCGTAATCGGCCTCGAGCGGGGCAAGGGCACGCTCCAGTGCCGCTTCCCTGGCGCGTACGGCCGAGAGGCGGACGTCGAGCAGGAAGGCGTCGTTGCAGGCGGGCAGCAGGTGGAGCCGGCCGCCGAAGGTCTCGTCGTCGACGGAGACGATGAGGTCACGAAGGTCGCCCTTGGGGTCGCCCGCCATGTGGTTGGTCAGGCTGTCGCCGTTCATGGGCAGGGGCGCCGCCCCGAGCTGGTTGGTGAGGTGGCACTGCGGGTCGAAGTCGACGAGCAGGACCCGCAGCCCGAGCCCCGGCAGGCTCTCCACGCTCAGCGGGTCGTCGCCGCCGGGCACTTCGTCGGACTGGGTGTCGCTCGCACGCAGGGCCTCGGTGAGGGCCTTGGCCACCCTGACGGCGTGCAGGCTGTCGGCGTCCTCGGCAAGCGCTTCGCCGAGGCCCGCCGTGATCGCGGTCTTGCCGACGCCGCCCTTCTGGTTGCACACGATGATGCGACGGGTGATCTCGGGCCGTTCCACATGCGGCGCGGGATTGGAGTCGAGCCACAGCTGGACGGACTGTGCCAGGCCCTGGATGAGCGAGACACGGCGTTCCGTGGCGGCCTGGCGGAACTCGTCCCACTGGCCGGGCGGCAGGAACGTGGAGAACGAGTCGGCACGTGAGGTGTCGATGGCCGGGGGAGTGGAGGCGAGCGTGCACCAGTCCCGGATGCCCTGCTCTACGGCCGCCTGGATCTCGATGCCGTGCTGGGCGGCTCTGACTTTGAGGTTCTGCCGGAGCCATCCCGGCAGTTTGGAGACGACCTTCTCGCGGTCGCTGGAAGTGGCTGGCGAACTCATAGACGACACCTTACTAACGTCCAAGATCTTTGGAAGCATCGACACGTTAGTTGGAGCGCTCTGACGGAACGCCAGCCGACACTCGCGGCACCCGGGCTATTACGCCGTAATAGCTCACGCGCAGAACTCTCCTGCCGGTCCGCCCGCTGACGGGCGCGGGTCACCACCCTCGCACCGGCACCCGCCGTCCTGACAGTCCCGGTCGTTTCCGCAGGCGGGCTGGGCCGCGTGGTACCAGGGGCCTTCGCCGGCCCCTGGACCCCGCTGCCCCGCCACTTCCCGGCGCGAACCCGTTTCGTCGTGGCTCAAGCCGTGCGCGCCGGGAAGCGACGGGCTCGTGCGTGCCGGGACTCGTCGTCGGGCGCGCCTCGAGCGGGGCTCGGTCCGGTGTCGAGCCGAGGGGTGGTCGGGACCGACCTGTCGCGGGCCGGGGTCAGTCGGTTGTGCCGTTGAGTGCTCGGACGATTCCGGGGCGGGCTGACCACCGTTTGCCAAGGGAAGAGAGCGCAGCCGCCAATACGGCGCTGACCTGCAGAAACGCATCGGACCACCAAGTCCGTGGGAACTGGCAGGCAGTTCGGCGGATCGTGCAGAGCGATCCGCGGATCCGGGTGCCCGGATCCCTCGGACGTACCACCCGGTCCCAGCAACCTCACACCACGACCGACAGGACCGCGACAGCGACCGAGGGAACCGCCACCACGACTGCAGGAACCGGGTATCACGATCCTCCAGCCGCACCAGATTGACGTGACGTACATGAGTCGGCACCCGGGACGGCCGCGACCGCACGGCTGGGCCCCTGACGGGACGGCAGGCGACACGGCCGACAGGCGGAGCTGATTGACTTCATGCTCATGTACGTTAAGTTCATCTGGTCGGCCTCACAGCCGTCCCTCATGAACCACCAATCACCCCCCTTCCACGGAGGGCCCGTTGGGAGCAGTACGCAGACTGGTCGACGCCGACACCGGCGAGCCGGTCCCCTATGCGCCGTACGCCTTCTCCGGCCGGCACACACAGGTCGACAAGGCGCGAGTCGAGGCGATCACCGAGTCCAAGGCGTTCACGCCCAGTCAGAAGTTCCTCGTTCTGTGGTGGATCGGGGTCTCTCCCGAGGGCATGGAACCACTGCGGGCCACCGGAGCGGACATCGCCAAACGAGTGGGAATGTCCACCGACGCGGTCGGAAAGATCAACAGGAAGCTGGCCAAACACCGCATCCTGGTCATCCGTGGACGCATCGGCAACTACAACTTCTACCGGATCAGCCCTTACATCGCCTTCCACGGCACAGGGATCGAGCAGCGCGAAGCGGTGAAGACCTGCAACCCGCCGGACATCCCCGGATTCGACGACAATGTTCCCGCACGGTGGGAGGTCCAGTGATCAGCAGCGACGACAAGCAGAAGAACCTCGAACTGCTCGAGAAGACCGCCGGCATGAGCGCCAACCAGCGTCTCGTCGTCATGCTGTACGCCCTGCACCCGACCGACCGGTCCGGCGCCGTCCTCGAGACCGCGGCCAACCTGGCCAAGCTCGTGGGCATGGCCCCGCCCGCCTTCTCCCGCACCCGCAAGCAGGTCATCGAGGCCGGCTGGCTGGAGGAGACCGAGCGGATCGGGCACATCAAGTACTACCGTCTCGACCCCAAGCGCATGGGGGAGAACGTCGTCGTTCCGCTGCGCCGCGCGACCTGACGTCCTGGGGAGCGCACCTCATTGACGTGACGTACATGAGCCAAGCTCCCCAGTCCGTCCTGCTTCACCCCGACGCAAGGACAACAGTCGCGGGCACGCACGCATACGGCCTCGGCCGCCATCACGGCGGCCGAGGCCAAGTCGCAGCGCTCTGCGTTGCGGAGAGGGCAGGATTCGAACCTGCGTGGACCCTCAAGAGGATCCGACTCCGGGCTACTGCCCTGGTCCCCGATCAGCCACTTCGGGGCACCTCTCCTCGTTCCCGGCCTCGCGGTTTCCCCGCGGTGCCGTTCACCTCCGCTATTACGCCGTAATAGGCGGGGCAGCTATTACGGCGTAATAGCGGCCCCGCCTCGCGGACGCGCACGCGGCTGTCGGTCCTGGACACACACGCGACTTCACCTGTGTGTTCTCACAGGCTGCGGGCGGTGATGTTGCCGTAGGAGGTGGTCGCGTGGATGGTGAGGCCGGCGGCGGCGCCGTCGGTGTTGTTGAGGGCGTTGTGGATGCGGCCGTAGGTGGTGCCGCCGTCGAGGGAGGCGGAGACTCCGCGGGCGGCGCCGACCGAGATGTCGCCGTGCTGGGTGTTCAGGGTGACGGTGCCCTTCACGGCCTCGGTGATGTTCAGCTCGCCCTTCTGGGTGCTGAGCTCCGCAGGGCCGCCCAGGCGGCCGACGGTGATGTCGCCGGACTGCAGGGTGAGGTGGGCGCTGCCGGTCTCGTCGAGCGTGATGGTGCCCTGCGCGCCGTCGACGGTGACGTCGCCGAGGCGGCCGACGCCGCGGAGTTCGACGGCGGCCGCCCTGGCCTGGACGCGGGAGCCGGCGGGCAGCTCGACGGTGACGTGGAGGTCTCCGGAGGGGCCGAGGACCCGGTTGGTCGCCTCCGCGGTCTCGATGCGCAGGACGCCGTCGTTGTAGGTGACCTGGGTCTGCTCCGCGGCCTTGACGTCGCGGCTCTTGGAGGGGTTGGCGGGCAGGATCTCGACGGTGGTGTCGCTGCGGTCGGCGGCGATGAACCGGACCTGCCCGGCGGGGATGTCGAGGACGGCCGTGATGGCGGCGGGGGTCTTGAACTGCTGCGGGGCGCTCTGGTTCTTCTGCATTGTGTGCTCCTCGGCTCGCTGTTTCCGTTGATGGAAACGCTACGTTGCATTTACGGATCCAGCAACAGGATCGTTGCGAATAATCGTCAACTCTGCAGGTAGAGACCGATAAATCGTTGCAACAAGCCTGATGTTAATGCAACAATCCCGCCTCGTTCGTTGCAATGGTTTGGAGGTGAACGCTATGCGGGAGCGGCGGCTTTCACACCGTCAGAGCGTCCTCCCGGGTCTCCGGGGCACGCAGCGCCGCCGTCACCGTGAGCGCCGACAGCAGCAGCAGATACGCGCACACCAGCCAGGGCTCCCTGGACGCCACCAGGTACAGCGAGGTGGCCAGCAGCGGCAGCAGCCCGCCGCCCAGCACCGCCCCGGTCTGATAGCCGAGGGAGGCGCCGCTCATCCGGACACCGGTGCGGAACAGTTCGCTCAACCAGGCCGCCTGAGGGCCGAACATGGCGTCGTGGAAGACGTTCACACCGATCAGCACGGCGATCCCGGCCAGCACGGGTGACCCCGTGTCGACGAGGAGGAAGAACGGCACGACGTACAGCGCGCTGCCCACCGCGCCGAACAGGAACACGGGCCTGCGTCCGAACCGGTCCGACAGCGCCCCCCACGCCGGCGCGGTGAGCATGCTGAGTGCGGCGCTGACCGTGATGACGGTGACGCCGAGGCCCTTGCCGTGGTGGCCGTGGTCGGTGAGATAGAAGAGCACGAAGACGGTGTAGAAGTACGAGACGGCCGTCTGGGACACCCGCAGGCCGACGGCCAGGGTCAGCGGGCCGCGGTGGTGGCGCAGGGTGTCGTACACCGGACGCTGCACACGGGGCGCGGCCGTGAACGCCTCCGAGTCGTCGATCGTGGACCGCAGCACCAGCCCGACGACGATCAGCACCAGACTGGACAGGAACAGCACCCGCCAGCCCCACACGGCGAACTGGTGGTCGTCCAGCAGCCCTTGGGTCAGCGCGAACGCGCCGGAGGACAACAGCAGCCCCAGCGAGGAGCCCGACATCGCGAAGCCGCCCCACAGCCCGCGCCGCGCCGACCGGGCGCTCTCCACGGTGAGTACGGCGGCCCCGCCCTGCTCGGCACCGACCGCGAACCCCTGCACGACGCGCAGGACCACCATCAGCACCGGTGCCAGCAGCCCGGCCTGCCGGTAGGTCGGCAGCGCGCCGACCAGGGCACTGGCCAGGCCCATCGTGAACAGGGACATCACCAGCACCGGTTTGCGCCCCCACCGGTCGCCGAAGTGCCCGGCGGCCGCGGCACCGAGAGGACGCGCGGCGAACCCGACGGCGTAGGTGGCGAAGGCGGCCAGGATCCCGGCGACCGGATCGAGGGAGGAGAAGAACAGCTTGTTGAAGACCAGGGCGCTGGCGGTGCCGTAGAGATAGAAGTCGTACCACTCCACGGCGGAGCCGATCATGCTGGCGACCGCGATGCGCCCGATGCCGGCCGGCCGGGGCGCGGCCGGCGCGGCCGGCGTCACGCCGGGCGCCGACGGGGATCCGGTGAGGATGTTCTGGGTCATCGTCCGTCCTGAGAGGTCCGTGGATCACGAGGTCCGGCGGCGGTCGCGTGCCGGTCGAAGTGCTGTGCGGATACGGCGATGTAGACGGCCGCCGCACTCGCCGCGACCGGCCCGTCCGCGCCGCCGACGTGCAGGTCCGCGGTGGCGAAGGCCTTCCGGCCGGCTACGGCCGTACAGCGCGCCCGCACCCGCAGCGGCTCGCCGAGCGGCACCGGGGCCAGGAACTGGACCTCCAGCCGGCCGGTGACGTTGGGCCGGTTGAGCGCGCGCCACACCGCCAGGCTGGTGGCCTCGTCGAGCACCGCGGCCACGATGCCGCCGTGCGCGATCCCGGGAGCGCCCTGATGCACCTGACCGAGGGTCAGCTCCGCGACGACACCACGCTCGTCCTCCTCGACGACCCGCAGGCCCAGCCCGGGGGAGGGCCCGCACCCGAAGCAGGAGGGATGGTCCGGCACGTGCGGCACCCGCACCCGCGGCTCGCCCAGGAGCAACGGCGAACACGGCGGCCGGGCACCGCCGGGCGGCACGGCCCGCTCGGACGCCGCGCCCACCGCGTCGTGCCGGTGCACCGCTGAGTCCGTCATGTGCTCTCCCCTCGCCGTTGCAGGCGCGGCGCGACGACGGCGGGGAGCGGACGGGGGCGCTCCAGGGCCCGCAGGACCGGGGCCGTCAGCAGCGCGGCGCCGGTGAACACCGCCGTCAGCAGCAGCCAGCCCGCCGGACCCAGCCCCACCACCGCGGTGACGGCGACCGGACCCAGCACCGCCTGCACGGTGACACCGAGGTTGAAGACCGACAGGTACTCCGCGCGCCGCCCCTCGGGCGCGTGGTCCACCGGCAGCGCCCAGCCCGCGATCGACTGCCACAGCTCACCCGCCGTCAGCGTGCCGACCGCCAGCACCAGCAGCACCAGCGCCCCGGCGCGGCCCGGGCCGGCGCTGAGGGCCAGCAGCAGCCCGGTCGCGGCCAGCAGCCAGGCTGCCCACCGCAGGGACCGGCGGCTCTGGCCCTCCTCCCGGGCGCCCCGGCTGAAGCGGATCTGCAGCCCGATCACCAGCGCGGTGTTCAGTGCGAACAACAGAGGGATCGCGGCCACCGGCGCGGAGGTGTGCCGCACCACCCACAGCGGCAGACCGACGTTCAGCATCGTCTGGTGCAGCACCAGCACCCCGTTGAGCGCGGTCACCGCGAGGAACCGGCGATCGCCCAGTCCGCGCGGCAGCCAGGTGCGGCGCGCCGCCGCGGCGGGGCCGGCCGCCCGGCGGGGCACCGCCACCGTGCGCAGCAGCAGCGCGGCGACGACATAGGAGGCGGCGTTGCCCAGCAGCATCGCCCGGAACGCCCACAGCTCGTGCACCGCCATCAGCGGCGTGGCCAGCAGCGCGCCCAGCGCGTAGCCGACATTGCGCACGGTGCGGATCCGGGCCATGGCGCCGACCTGCTCGTCACCGCGCATCAGGTCCGCCACCACCGCCTGGATCATGGGCGGCGCGGACCGCTCGGCCATCGTCATCAGGCAGCACACCGCGGCGAAGGACAGCGGCCCGCGGACGAACGCCAGCGCCGTGAACGCGGCCGCCAGCCACAGCTGAAGCCCGATCAGCACCGGCCGCGCCCCGCACCGGTCGGCCAGCAGCCCGACGGGCACGGTGGCGAGGAACCCGGCACCACCGGCGAGAGCCAGCCCCAGCCCCAGTTGCGCCGGGGACAGACCCACGCCCTGCACGAAGTACACCGTGCCGCCCGCCAGATACAGCCCGGTCCCCAGCGAGTCCAGCAGGGAGACCACGGCGAACACCCGCCCGGGGCGCCCGCCGCGGCTCGCGCCGTTCTCGCCGCGCGGCCTCATGAGAGGTAGAACCCGTTCGGTTCCAGCGAGCGCAGCCGCTCGTAGTCCTCCAGCACCGCCCGCGCGGAGTCCGCCGCCAGGTAGACGAAGCCGGGGGAGGAGGCGAGATCCACCGTCCGCGGCACCGGGCCACCCGCGGACACCCTGCTGACCAGCCCGTCGAAGGTGTCCAGCCGCCGCAGCTTCTCCCGCCACGTGTCCGAGGCGGCCCGGCCCTCCCGGTCACTGATCAGCGAGACCCAGCGCACCGCCTTGGACCAGCGCACCGCGCTGTCGTCGAACGCGTCGAAACCGGCCGGGTCGAGCAGGGACAGCGTCAGCAGCCGTACCTGGGACATGCCCGAGTACTTCAGCGACACCTCCGGCAGCACCCCGCCGCACAGCCGTGCCCCGGTCTCCAACAGCACTGGACCGGCGGTGGTCATCCGCAGCTCACTGTGCCCGGCGCCGTTGCGGATGCCGAGCGCGGACAGCACCTGCCGGACATAGCGCACCGCCGCGGCGGCGGCCGGGTCGTCACAGGGCACCGGCTCCTGGAAGTCGTACAGGCAGGCCCCGTTCGGGCCCGGCAGCCGTACCGAACGCCAGATCTCGACGATTTTGTGGTCGCCGTCCCGGGAGACGGAGTTGACCAGGTACTCCTCGCCGTCGAGGTAGTCCTGCACCAGTGCCGTGCCGTTCGGCTCGCCGAAGAAGTTCGGCGCGTCCAGCACCGTACGGCAGGCCGCGGCCACCTCGGCCTCGGTGCCGCACACCCACACGTTGTCGCTGCCCGCGCTGGACGGCGGCTTGACCACCACCCGGCCGCCGGGCCGGCCGGCGAACCAGGCCACGCCCTCGTCCGGGTCGGACACCGAGACGTCCTCGGCGGCGGCCAGGCCGGCCGCGCGCAACGCCCGGGCCATCGCCGGTTTGTCGCGGCGCGCCTCGGCAAGTTCCGGCCGGTTGCCGGGCAGTTGGAGCAGCTCGTTCAGCCGGTCGGCCAGCAGCACCCCCGACTCGGTCCCGGCCACGACCCGGCTCACGCCCAGCTCCGCCAGCTCCGCGGCCGCCGCCTCAGGCCGGGGGAACCAGCCCAGGTCACGATGGTAGGCGGACGCGTCGAAGGCCCGGACGTACACCGCGGGCGGATGTTCCTGGCTGCGCACATGGACGCAGGAGGCGCCGGCCCGGTTGAGGTCCTCGACCAGGAAACGGGCGGTCGAGTAACCGTCCACGATGCCGATTCTCATGCTGGTGTCCTTCGTCGTGGGGGAGGGGCGACCGCGGGGGCTAGGGCAGCAGACGGACGGTGACCGTCTTGGGCCGCTGGTACTCGTGCAGGGCGAGGACGCTCAGGTCGGTTCCCTGGCCGGAGCCCCGGCGTCCGCCGTGCGGGAGTTCGGCCGTCTGCACCAGGTGACAGTTCACCCAGGCCTCGCCGGCGTCGAGCCGGCCCGCGAGGTCCAGGCCGCGGGTCAGGTCACGGGTCCACACACTGGCCGCGAGCGCCTGCGGCACGCCGTGGGCGAGTTCGAGCGCGTGCTCCACGTCCCGGGCCGGCTGCACGGTCAGCAGCGGTCCGAAGACCTCCTCCTGGAGCGCCGGGCTGTCCTCGGGCAGGTCGGCCAGCACCCGCGCGCCACGCCAGAAGCCGCCCTCCTCGCCCGAAGCCGTGGCCAAGGCAGCGGTCACGTCGTGCTTGGCGCCGGAGGCGTCGGCGATTCGGTCGTAACGGTCCGCCTGCGCCGGGTTGTTGAGCGGGCCGAAGTCACGTCCGGCCAGCCGGGCCGCCATCGCCTCGGTCAGCGACTGCACCGCCTGCTCGTAACCGTCCTGCAGCGCGATCACACGGGCCGGAGCCGCACAGCTCTGCCCCGCGTTGTACACGCAGGCGTCCGCGAGGTCCGCCCACGTCTGCTCGGGCGCGTCGGGCAGCACGATCACCGGGCTGTTCCCGCCGAGTTCGAGACTGACCGGCCGGATCCCGGCCCGGGCGGCGACGTCCGCGCCGGCCGCCGCACTGCCGGTGAACGCGATCATGTCGACGTCGGCGCCGACCAGCAGCCGCCCGGTCTCCCGGTCGCCGGGCACCGCCCGCAGCACCCCCGCCCCGAGGGCGTCCCCGGCGTGCTCGGCGAGCAGGTCCAGCGCGTCCGGTGTGCTCTCGGCCGGCTTGGCGACCACACAGTTGCCCGCGGCGAGCGCCGGCGCGCACCGCCAGGCCGCCATCATCAGCGGGTAGTTCCACGGCACGATCGCGGCCACCACACCGACCGGCTCCCACCGCACCCAGCTCTCGTGGCCGCCGATCAGCGACCCGGCCGCCGGCGAGCTGCCGGTCCTGGCCGCCCACGCGTAGAACCGGAACAGGTCGGCCGCCTCGGCGACCTCCCCCGACGACTCCCGGGCCGGTTTTCCGGTACCGGCCCGCTCCCGCTCGACGTACGCCTCGGCGTGCTCCTCGATCAGTCCCGCCAGCCTCTCCAGCCGGCGCGCGCGCTCCTTGGGGACGAGCCGCCCCCAGGCCGCGGACGCCCGCCGGGCGGCGGCCACCGCGCCGGTGACCGCCTCCTCGCGGCCGGGGGACAGCTGACCGCGGACCCGGCCGGTGCGCGGATCGACGAGCGGCAGCGGAGCCGCGGCGCTCACCGGGTGGTCCGGGTGGCGCAGTCGCGGCACGGGCAGTGCGGACAGTCCAGTCCGTGCAGCCGCTCCGGCACGACCGCGCTGACGTCGCAGATCAGGCAGGTCAGGTCGCCGTCCGGGGCGATGACCTCCTCGTAGGGCACCGGTGCCATGCGGTCCTCGGCGTCGATCTCCTTGTGCGGCGAGCCCACCGCCACGATCACGTGGTCGGTGATGGCGCCGACCGCGTGCGGCACCTCGCCCTCGACCAGGTAGACCTGGCCCGCCCGCGTCGGGTACACGCGGCCGTCGTAGGTGATGGTGCCCTCGCCGCCGACCACGATCAGGATGTGGTGGCCGGGGTGGGTGTGCGGCACGAAGCCGGTCCCTGCGGGCAGCCGTATCACGTCGGCGCCCACCGAGCCGTTGGTCACCAGCGCCTGACCGGTCGCCGGGGAGCCGTGCACGTCGACC
Source organism: Streptomyces barringtoniae (assembly GCF_020819595.1). Taxonomy (GTDB): domain Bacteria; phylum Actinomycetota; class Actinomycetes; order Streptomycetales; family Streptomycetaceae; genus Streptomyces; species Streptomyces barringtoniae. The sequence goes on along the minus strand of NZ_JAJHNP010000033.1, from coordinate 13,718 downwards.
GGCCGCGGGCCGTGGTCGATGTGCAGCTGGGTGGAGTCGTCCCCGACGAGGCTCTTGGCCCAGTCGACGATCGTCAGCCGCTGCGGCGCGTCGACCGTGGCGGTTGCGGAGTGGGTGGCCTGCGAGGTGAGCATGGGGACTCCTTGAGGCATCGGGTGTCGGGCATCGAGAAGGGACGCGGCCCGGTGGGGTCGGGCCGCTGGAAGGCAGGGGCGGCGTGCGGTCAGCCGGGCGGTGTCCCGCCCCAGACGACACCGCCCAGGTCGTACGGCCCGGCGCGCAGGGCGGAGAAGCCCAGGTCGCCGAACCCGGCGCCGCGCAGCAGGTCGAGCCACTCCCACCGCGTGCGGAAACCGCCCCGGTCCCACCAGCCGTCGAAGAGGCAGAACAGGAAGTCCAGCGCCCACGGAGTGCCGTCGGCGGTGGTGGGGCTCGCCCCCTCCGCCAGGACGAGACGGCCGCCGTCCGCGAGCATGGCGCGCAGCCGGCGCAGGGTCGCCGCCTTGTCCGCCACGCAGTGCACGACGTTGGTGGCCAGGATCGTGTCGAACCCGCCGAGCCCCGCCGAGGGCTCGCAGTCGAGGTCGAGGACGATGCCCCGGCCCTGCCAGGTGCCGCGGGCCACCAGCTCGGGCAGCCGGTCCGACCAGACGAAGTCGCCGTCGACCAGACCGGCGACACGGGAGGTGGTGTTGCCCACCCCGGAACCTGCCTCCAGGACCCGCCCGGTGAGCAGGCCGCCGGCGGCCAGGACGCGTGTGATCAGTTCCGGGTAGCGGTCCATGGGCCACTCGGTCATCAGCCGCTTCCACAAACCCGGGTGACGCCGCATCAGGTCCTCGCCCGAGCAGGCGCCCCGCGCGAACTCGGGCCAGCCCTCGACCAGCGCGTCCAGCGCGTCGTGCGCGGCACTGCGGCCCAGCGTGGCCCGGGTCTCCTGCGGCCCGGCCCCGCCCACCGCGGCCGCCAGCGCGAGCGCCTGGCTGCGCAGCTGGGCGGACTGGGCCGTGGTGGGGCGTACGGGGCTGTCGACGACGGCACGCGCGGCCGCGGCGGCGTAGTGCAGCAACTCCTCGTAGCGGCGCGCTCCGTCCCGCAGCGCGGCCAGCCGGCGGCCCATCGCCGCACGCCGCGGCTTGCCGGTGTCGGTGGCCAGATACCCTCCGGTTGCGGCCGCCACGGGCCGCGGGAAACCGGCCTCGTACACCGCCCGCAGGCCGGCGGGCGACGCGTCCGGTGCGATCAGGCCGAACTCCTGCCCGTAGCCGGGTTCGTCCACCGCGACCGCCACGACCCGCCCGTCCAGCCCGCGCTGCCGCCAGCGCTGCTCGATCTCCAGCGGGTGGTACTTCTCACCGCCGCGGTTGACCCGGTCGTCGCGCCGGCCCTTCAGGACGAGGAAGCCGTCCCGTTCCTCCCCCATGTCTCCGGTGCGCAGCCAGCCGTCGTCGGCCAGAACGCGGGCGGTGGCCTGCGGATCCTCCCAGTAGCCGCGCATCCGGTCCGGCGTGCGGATCCACACCTCCCCGTCCTCCAGGCGCAGTTCGGTGCCCTCCAGGGGCAGGCCCACCGGCGGCTGGTGCGCGATGTACTGCTCGTAGAACTCCGCGGTGTCCAGCAGCGGCATGACGAAGCTGAAGTTCACCGCCTCCGTCAGCCCGTAGCCCTGGCGCAGCCGGGGCCCGTAGGCGTCGTGGAACCGGCGGGCGAGGCCGCTGGTGAGGGGCGCGGCGGCGGTGATGAGGTACTCCAGCCCGTCCGGCCAGGGGGGCCGGGCCTGCACCAGTTCGTGCAGCAGGGCCGGTGCGATGGACGCGGTGCGCGCGCCGGAGGCCTGGAGTTCCTTGAAGTACCGGCCGGGTTCGAAGGGCTGGGAGACGACGAGCGGTGTGCCGGTGGCCAGGGTTCCGGTCAGCGACATGACGATGGCGTTGCAGTGGTACAGCGGCAGACAGGTGCCGTGCGGCCGGGCGGGCGAGAAACCGTGCAGGCGGGCGGTCTTGAGCGCGTTGCCGAGGATGGCGTCCCGGTCGAGCTTGACCCCTTTGGGCCGCCCGGTGGAGCCCGAGGTGAACATGATGTAGGCGAGCCCCTCGGCCTCGGGATGGGCGGGCTCGCCGTCCAGCTTCCGGGGTGTGAGGGCGGGACCGTCGAGCACGAGGGACGCGCCCACCCGCTCACCCATCCCGGCCAGCTCCCGGTCGGTGCACTTCGGCGAGAGCGGGACGCTGACGAGCTCCCGCTCGAAGCAGGCGGTCAGCGCCTCGGCCAGCTCCTGTCCGCTGGGACATCGCAGCATCACGCGGGCGCCCGCCTCGAGCTCGGCGAGCACCGGCCGCCATGCAGTCATCGGCACATCAACCCTTCTGAGTGACCGTCAGGACGCGAGGACCGGCGACTGCGCCGCCGTCCCGGCCGGAGTGTGCGCAAGACACCGCAGCCACCGCGGCAGCCGCTCGCCCAGGTACTGCTCGTACGGCTCGTCGATCCGCTGCCCGCCCGAGGTCTGCAGCCCGGGCGCCTCGGTCAGCTCCCGGTCACCGATCACGCAGTACAGCGGCTGCCAGTCGCGGCGCAGCCGGGCGATCCTGGCCCGCACCGGCCGCCGGAACTCCAGGTCCACGGCCGTGCGCACATCGCGCGTCCACAGGGAGCCGGCCAGCTCGTACGCCCGGCCGACGTGCTTCTCGGCCAGTGGTACGAACGCGACCTGTACGGCCGCCAGTTCCGCCGGTATCTCCTTCGGCCCCAGGCCCGCCAGGCCCCGCCCGAGGACCAGCGGCAGCATCCGCGAGCCCCCCATGGCGACACAGGCGTGGATGATCACGGGGAATGTGCCGTCGTCCAGCCGGATCCCGAACCGCGGCGCGTTGATCTCGTCCAGCTGGATGTTCTGCAGCATGACCGCGTCATAGCCGGAGGAAACCAGGATCGCGGTCTTCTGCGCATAGTATTTGGGATGCGCGGGCAACCGCCGAACCACCGTGATCCCACCGGCGTGCTTCGCCGCCTGACGGTAGAAATCGTCCGTGTCCTGAGTGGTGCCGACCACCGAATCGAGAACGTGCACATAATCCCGGCCGAACCAGAATGCAGTGGATTCCGCCGCCAGGCCCAGCGCGTGCAGATACTGTTCGCCGGCGTTTTCGGGCGCGGCCAGGACATGCACGTCGGGCACCGTGAACTGCCGCCTGCGCTGAATGTTCGTCTCGCCCGACCTGAACCGGCGGAACACCGGCTGCGGGCTGTACATCGCGTACGGCAGCCGGGCCCGGTCGAGTGTGGTGTCCTGCAGCCAGGAGAACAGGTTGGGGTCCGCCGCGTAGCTCAGCCGGAGTCCGCCGCCCTTCTCCGTCAGCTCGAACATCCGCTGCTGGGCCGCGTAGTCGGCGGTCAGCTCGGTCATCGCCGGACCGGACCCGTCGAAGACGAGCGGGAAGTGCACGGGGTGGACGTCGAGCGCGGCCAGGTGCGGGGCGTTGAAGGCGTCCACGCCCGCCTCGAAGAGGGCACCGCGGGGCAGCGTCGTCAGGAACCCCCGGGGCACCCCGCGCCGGCTGACCAGTTGCAGCGCCTCGGCGGTCCGCATCACCTCGTCCCGCGCGCAGCGGTGCTCGGGATCCCCGTCGGCCAGCATGCGCAGCGCCGAGTTCCCCGGGTCGACGGAGGCCAGCGCTTCCTTGTACCCGGCCTCCGCTCCCTGCCACAGAAGCTCGCCGGTATCCCCCAGAATCCGGACGTCAACGGCCTGCCCCATTGATCCCCTCCGCTGGAATTTCGAGACACCGGATCACTGAGACCGGCACGGTGATCGAGAGGCTAGGAGGGATTCCGTACGGCGGCCAACGGGCTGAACTCCGACTGGACGAGAGCTCAAGGAGTTCTCATCCGGCTGTCCGCTTCCCCCGGTTCCTCCGCACTCCCGCTGGGATCAGGCCGGAATGCGGCTGGAATCCCGCTGGAGTCGTCATGGGTCACCGTTGATCTCCCAGGCCGGCTCTCCTAACTTCCTGGGAGAACCGAGCGCCGGTGGGGTTTTCGACACAGGAAGCGGGAAACCATGGCCGTCACGTCTTCGCGCGCACCCGAAGAGACCCTGCGGCCACCGGTCCGTCTGGCCGCACTCGTCGACGACACGGACGCCTTCCACGGCGAGGTCTGGGGCGTCACCACCGCGTTCCTGCCGTCGTGTTTCCCGGCCGGCCTCCTGACCCGCGAGGGGATCAGGTCCCGCATCGGCACCGGCCTGCCCGTCCTGCCGTGCACGGGCGCCGTCCCCGAGGACACCGGCGCCGCCCCGGCGTACCCGGCCACCCGCATCCGGACCGGCCAGAACAGCACTTTCCGCCTGGACCGTGCCGAGCAGCACGAGACCTGGATCGCGGACCTGCTCGCCGGTCTGGGCGCCGACCTCGGCACCACCGTCCAGGCGACCCTGGTGCTCGGCGCACCCGACCCGGTCCGCCGCGCCGCCTTCGCGCCGGACACCGAGACGGATCGCACCCAGGCCCGCCACGTGCCGGAGCACTTGTTCGTCCTCCAGCTCGACGGACAGACCAGCTGGAACACCACCGACCCCGAGACCGACACCGTCGGCCAGGACCCCTGGGCGACGGTCACCCTCAAGGCCGGCGACGCCCTCTACCTCCCCCCGGGCCGGCCGTACACGGCCACGGTCCGCGGGGGCGGCTCGCTGCACCTGCTGCTCACCGCCGAACGGCACAGCACCCGGGCGGTGGCGGCCCGCGCGGTCACCGGCTTCCTCGGCGCCACGGCCGCCCACGCCGCCCCGGGAACCTCCCCGGCCACGGCTCGCCACGCACGCCTGGCCTGGCTCCGCGCGGAGCTGACCGGCTACCTCCCGCCGAGCGAACTGGCCGAGCTGCTCCGTACGACGCAGACCGCGCACGACGACTGACGGAACCGGCCTCTCCCGTGCTCACCGAGGCGCACGGCGAGCGCGGCGGTCAGGCGGAGTGCGGAGGCTGCGCCGGGCGGGCGGCTTCCGCCGGGAGCAGGCGCGTCACCATGGCGTCGATCAGTGTGTCGAGCCGGTGCGGCGTGAGGAGTTCGGGGACGGTCAGGTCGTCGACGATCAGCCCGAGCATGGCCAGGTAGAGCAGGACCACCCCCGTGCGGTCGCCCGGCAGTCCGCGACCCAGGTGGAAGTCGATGTTGGCGTCGAGCTCGGCGGTGAGGAACCGCGCCAGTTCCGCGTGCAGTTCAGGCCGCCGGGTGGCCTCCAGGCGCAGTTCGAGCATGGCCAGGTGGCTGCTGCGCTCGCGGCGCATGCGGTCGAGGAGCTGCAGCAGCAAGGTCCTGACCAACTCGTGTGACGGCTCCGCTGTCAACGTGCCGGCCAGCTCGGCCGGATCGGGCGTCAGGCGCTCGCGGGTGCGTCCCATGACCTGGGCCAGCATGTCGGCGCGGCTGGCGAAGTAGTTGGACGCCGTCCCGGTGGGCACGGACGCCTCCTTGTCGACGGCGCGCAGCGTCAGTCCCCGGGAGCCCTCACGGGCGAGGACCTCGATGGCGGCATCGAGCAAGGCGGTGCGGCGGGCCGGGTTCTGACGCATCGACAACTCCTGGGAATCCCATTGACACCACTGCGACTGCAGTACTACATTCAAACCACTTCAATTACAGTACATCAACCTGCGTCGTCGCAGAGAAGAGAGACCGGATGCGCAAGCTCACCTACTACGTCGCCGCCAGCCTCGACGGCTACATCGCCGGCCCGGACGGCAGTTACGACTTCTTCCCCTTCGAAGGGGAAGTCCGGGAGGCGATCCTCGCCGAGTATCCCGAGACCATGCCGGTGCACCTCCGCGGGCCGTTCGGCCTGACCGACACCCCGCACCGGCACTTCGACACCGTGATCATGGGCCGCGGCACCTACGAGCCGGCCCTGAAGGCAGGCATCACCAGCCCCTACGCCCACCTGAAGCAGTACGTCGTCTCCCGCACCCTCGCCTCCACCGACCCGGAGGTGGAGATCGTCGCCGACGCCCCGGCCGAACTGGTGCGCGACCTGAAGAAGCAGGAGGGCATGGACATCTGGCTGGCCGGCGGCGGCAAGCTGGCCGCCGCGCTCCGCGACGAGATCGACCAGCTGATCATCAAGCACAACCCGGTCGTCATCGGCACCGGAATCCCGCTGTTCGACGGCCCGTTCACCCCGACCGGCTTCCTGCCGGCCGCACGCCGCGACTTCGGCTCCGGCCTCAGCATCGTCACCTATACGAGGAAATGACGTCAGAGCACTCGCCGTCCCCTCCCTCGGTGTTCCTGGCCGGCTTCCGGCGCGCGGAGGAGAGCCTGTACCCGGTGAAGTCGGTGACCGGGACGTATCCGATGCGCTGGTAGAGGGCGTTGCTGGTGGGGTTGGCCGGGTCGGTGAACAGGACGACGTCCGTCGCGCCCGCGGCCAGCGCGGCCCTGCTCACCTCGACCGTCACGGCGCCCGCGTAGCCGCGGCCCCGGAGGTGGGCCGGGGTGTAGACGGGGTCCACCCGGACCTGGCCGGCGACCATCGGGTTCACGCCCGCCATGGAGACGGGCGTGCCGTCCGGGGTCTCCCAGAAGGTGTAGCGCTTCTCGGCGAAGCGGGTGCCGGCCCAGGAGCCGGCGTCGATGGAGACGACCTCCCCGACGTCCGCGGCGAACTCACGGCACCAGCGCATGAGGTGCTCATGGTCCCGCTCGCCCACGAGCCGGCCCCGGCCCTCCGGGCGCGGCTCGGGAGGGGTGAGGGTGCCGAGCCGGTGCAGACGGCCCCGCCAGTCGCGAACCGGCGCCGCGCCCGTGTGCCGCTGCCAGGCCTCGGCGAAAGCGGTGGCGGTGCCGTGGTCCGCGGTGACGCCGGAGAAGGGACGGCCCAGGTCGGCCAGCTGGGCGGCGAGGGTGTCGGCCTGCTCGGGGGAGAGGGTGGTGAGGGTCAGGCGGCCGCGCGGAGTGCGGTAGAAGATGGCGCGGACCTCGCCCTCCGACTCCAGCCGGCCGAAGAGGGTGGCCCCGGTGCCGTACGCGTCCGCACCGCGTGTTCGCAGTTTCTCGAGCGTCGTCAGCGGGGTGTTGTGCATCACGGGGCGTGAGCGCAGGAACTCCCCGGCTCGGGCGAGGAAATCGTCGATGTCTTCGGTGAGTTGCCAGTCATCCGGGCGCATGCTTCATGGTCCCTGATGCGGGGTGTTCCCTCAGATCTTCCAGGAACGCAGCGCCCCGGCGACGGCGTAGACACTCAGGCGAGTGTCTCGGACCTTGCGGACGAGATCGGACAGTGCGCCGTACGGTGGGTCGATGCCCTCACCGCACTGGTCCATGTACTGAGCGGCCACGAAGGCGGCGAACAGGCTGTTGCGGTGCGGAAGCGGTTCGAGGCGCACGATCGTGTGCAACAGCGCGGCCGCGCGCCAGGCGGCATCCGGATCGGCCGTCTCCAGTGTCGGCATCTTGGTCTTGTGCCGCGCGACGGACGCCACCAGCGCCGAGTAGTCGGTCACCGTCACGTCCTCGTGCCCGAGGGCCGCCTCCTGGACGTCGAGCAACCAGGAGACGTCGATGTGCAGAACCATCAGGCAGCCGCAGCGCCGTCGCCACGCCGGGAGGGAGGCACCTCCTCGGGGAACGCTTCGTCGAACTCACCGCGCAGCCTGTCGGCCCAGGCGGTGGCGCCGGCGACGAACCGCTTGCGATGCATCTCGCGCACGCCGAGATCGTGCAGGTACTGCTTCAGGCTCTTGCCCTCCGCGGCGGCGGCGGCGCGGACGCCTTCCATTTCCTCGTCGGAGAAGGACACGTTCAGTGATGGCATGCTCGGATGGTACCTAGTTGGTACCTGACCCGCCAGCCCCGTGCCGGTCGTCCGACCCGGGCTCGGTGGTGGCCGACCCGGGCTCGGTCGTGGGGTCCGGTGTCGTCCGGGATCTGGTGTACAGGACTTCGCGGCCCTGTTCCGCGGCGCGGATGAGCCCTTCACTGACGAAGTCGAGGAAACGGGCGGCGTTTTCGAGGCGGGTGGCGGCGGGGGTGCCGAGGCCGAGGACGCGGACGCCCTGGCGTGCGGTCTGGATGAATTCGTCGTTGGCCCGGGCGCTGCGGATCATGGACTGGTACCAGAGGTCGTCGTCGACGACGTAGCGTTCGCGGCGGCGGTCGTCGCGTTCCCGGCGGACGAGGTCCAGGCCCTCGAGGAACGTGATCGCCTTGGAGATGGACGCCGGGCTGACCTGGAGGCGCTCGGCGAGTTCCGAGGCGGTGAGTCTGCCGGTGTCGGTGGTGTAGAGGCAGCCCAGCACCCGGGCCATCATCTTGGGCACGCCCGAGGTGATGAAGACGCTGGTGAGGGTCTCCTGGTAGTCGCGTACGGCTTCGGCGTCGCGTCCGTAGGGCTGCGGGAGCGCCTGCGGCCCCCCGGACTGGGCGGGCTTGCGCCGATGGGTGCGCTGCTGGGTGGCCCGGTGGGCCAGGTCGGCGCGGTAGCCGGTGGGGCCGCCGTTCCGCGTCACCTCACGCGTGATCGTGGAGGTCGGACGGTCGAGACGGCGGGCGATCTCGGCGTAGGCCAGGCCGTCGGCCAGTCCCACCGCGATCTGCTGGCGCTCCTGCTGGGTGAGCCTGCCTCCCGGCATCACGGCCCCCTTCCTGCCCCACGGGTGCTCCATGGCGCTGCTCGTTGATCCCTTTCGCCTCCACCATAGCGTTCGCGTTCAATCAATTGCAACGATCGACCGTCCTCGTCGTTGCGTTAAACGCGAGGGCATTGCAACGGCGATTGCACATCGACCTGCGAGGTTGCTGTTTCTAAGCTAAAGAAATTGCTGCCTGAAACTCGAAAAGCAACGTAGCGTTTCTGTACACGGAAACGACGAGTCGTCGACCGCGGTCTGCTCCACCGCCATCACCGCCCGCAGCTTGTGACGGCGTAGAACCCTGCCCGTCGGGGGTTCAAATACATCCCGGAAGGGAGCTCGTACGACAGCCACGCAAGGGGCCCCCTGGGAACGTCACAGCCGCACCACGCCCCTGCCCGACAGCGAACTCGCCGACCCGGAAGCGCCGCCGCGTAGCCCGCCGGCGCACGCCACCCGGACAAGAGCTCCACAACGACCGGTCCGCCCACGGCCCCGCCGACGGTTCTGCGACCGGACGGGCTTTTTCCGCAACACGTTCGTCGGTCGACTGCGTTCCGGTCCTGGTGCCCGGCAGCGACTGAAGCGACTGAAGATGCGGGTACTCATCACTTCCCGGGCCCTCAGCCCGGCAAGGGCCCCCGGCGCTCTGCCGGGGAACCGCCGTCGAGGCCCGGCTACAGTGCGCTCCAGTCCAGCGTCGTGCGCGCCAGTCGTGTCACGTCGCCCAGCAGGGCCAACCGGGCAGCGGCCAATGTAGGCGTATCGGCGGATGGCTTTGAGCTGCAGCACGTTCATGTGATCCACCATGTGCTTGGGGATACGGCCGTGGAGGTCGGTCGGTCCCAGGGGGAGCATGTGACGCGGGCCCCGGATGCCGGTAGCCCGACAGCCGCCTGCGCTGCCTGCACGGTTGTATCGTCCGGCTCTGTTAAGTTGCGCAGTTTCCGGTTGAGCCCCAGCGCAGGAACGTGCTGGCTCCCGCATCGTCGACGACGGTGATTGCGTACTGCGCGTAGCGCCATTCCTTGTGGGCCCGGGCTTCGGTGAGGACTGCCTGGCAGGCTGTGTCGGATGCGAGGGCTGCCCACCTGTCCCGTGTTGCCTGATCCCATTCGGGTTTGTCGGCCCATACGTACATCACGGCCTCGTCGCGGGCGAAGCCGACGGACATGTTGTCGGGGTCGAGCCAGTTGGGATCGTTGATGATGCGGGAGTTGCCCTGCCACTCGGAGATGATGGTGTCGACCGTTTGTCCGGCGACGCGGATCTCATCCTTGTCCGTGCTGGGGATCTGCGCTTGCTCTAGGCCGGACTTGGTGGGGTGCCAATCTGAGTTCGGTCCGGCGGTGGGAGTGCTGCGGTTCTGGATCGATGTGCTGCAGGCGGTGTTGGTGCGGAAGTCGTCCTCCCACACGATGCGCGGCCCTTCCTGGCGGGCAGTGTCCACGACGATGTACTCGTTGTATGGGAAGTCCGGGTAGGACTTGATGAGGTCCCGCAGGCCGAGGCATGCCGTCGCGGCGACTTCTTGTACCGCCACCGGGGACAGCTCCTGGCCGCTTGTCGCGATGTACACCTCTCCTCTTGATCTGTGGAAGGTGATGGCGCGGTCGAAGTCGGGGTAGGCGACGGGATCCAGCCAGGCCCCTGTTCCCATCGCCCCGAAGGCGTCGTTCTCGGCAGGGGTCCTGGCTGGCCGTGATTCCTTCCATGCTGTGAGGGACGCCTCGCCCGGATCGTCCTTTGCCGTACCAGCCGGGCTGTGGTTCCTGGCGGTGCCGTGTGCGCTGTCCGTCGCGTCTGCGGTCGGGCTGGGCAGGAATGTAGGGCTGCCCGTGGAACTCTTCGTCCCGGGGTTGCTGCCTGCCTGGAAGAGAAGACCACCGACAAGCGCCCCGCCCAGGGCGGCGGCTCCGATGACCACAGCGATCGTGCGGCCCTTGCGCCGTCCAGCGGTAGTCTGCCACGCCGTGTCGTCCAGGGCTGGCATGTCCCACTGGGCTGTCACCAGGTCGTTCACGGTAGTGGGGATCTCCGCGTTCGGGTGCAGAGCCTGGGTTGTCTGGGTGGAGAGCAGCGCCGTGCATTCTTTGGTAAGCGTTGCGGCGGAGGGGCGGTCGTCGGGTGATTTTGACAGTGCGGATGTCACCAGGGTGAGAAGGTCGTCGGCCATGCCGGCGGTGTCGGGGTTGCCGGATATCACCCGGAAGGCGACTGCGTCGGGGGCTCCGGTGCCGAAGGGGAGACGTCCGGTTGCTGCGTAGGCGACCAGGGCTCCCCAGGCGAAGACGTCGCCGGCGGGGCCCGCGGTGCCGGTGTGGTAGGTCTCGGGGCTGATCCAGCCGGTGGTGCCGGTCACCACGCCGGTGCGGGTCACCGAGGTGCCGTCCAGGGCGTGGGCGATGCCGAAGTCCAGGACCCGGGGTCCGGATGGGGCGAGGATGATGTTCGCCGGTTTGACGTCGCGGTGGGTTACCCCGGCTGCGTGAACGGCTGCCAGTGCGGCCGCTGTTCCGGCCGCGAAGGCATACAGCCGGGCTCCGCTGAGCGGGCCGTTGGCGGTGATGTGCTGGCTGAGGGTGGGACCGGGGATGTATTCGGTGGCCAGCCAAGGGGCGGCAGCGTCGGTGTCAGCCGCGAGCAGTGGCACCAGGCAGGGACCGGAGACTCGCCGGGACACCTCGACTTCACGCTTGAAGCGGGCACGGAACTCTTCATTGTCGGCCTGCGCGGGATGAATGAGCTTGACAGCGACCCGGAGCCCTTCGGGGTCCAGGGCCGCGTGGACAGTGCCCATGCCGCCCGAGCCGAGTCGGCCGATGATCCGATAAGAGCCTATCCGGGCCGGGTCACCAGGCCGAGCGGGGTGGACACGCGTGGGCAACGAGGACTCCCAGAAACAAGATGGAACAGACCGTGCTGGTCGGGTCTGTAACCTTCCCATGCCGCGATTTCAGGCGACAGCCCTGCCCTTGGCTACAGGCCGTTTCATTTGGGCAGTCTGCAGCAGCGTCTCGAAGCGCCGGCCGCCGCGACTGACCTCGGCTGCATCGGAGAGGCGGGCCGCCTGCGAGGCTGAGATTCCCACGGCCAGTTCGACACAGGCTGCGCACTCGACGGCATGGTGCCGTGGGTCTCCGCCGAGCTGAACCACTGCCCGCCCAGCACCTCCTGGAGCTCGTCGGCACCCCCATCGACCCCGACGATCCCGAGGACGTCCCTCTGGACAAGTCCCCGGGGTTCACCGCCGAACAGGTCGAGGGCAGGAAGAAGCTCCAGCGTCGCCGCCGCGGCGCCGGTTACATCTCCGATCCCAAGAAGCGCAAGGCCGTCGAGGAGCACGCCGAGCAGCTCGCCACCGCCCACTACGAGTTGCAGGGCTGGACGGTCGAAAAGCTCGGCAAGCCCTACGACCTGCGCTGCACCCGCGGCACGGAGGAACGCCACGTGGAGGTCAAGGGCACGACAGGCGCCGCCACCAGCGTCGAGCTCACCATCAACGAGGTGCTCTACGCCCGGGACAAGGGGAACACCGTCGACCCTTACGTGGTGAGCGACATCAGCATGGACACCGCCACCGATCCCTATGGCCCCAGCGGGGCACGGTCTGGCACTATCCCGACTGGGAGCCGGCCGAGGACGACCTCAGGCCCCGCAAGTACGAGTACCGCCTTCCCGACTTGCCTGCCTGACCAGACAGCCGTCAGAAGTCGGACCGTCAGCTGATGCTTGGTCACCTGCCCTGCGACGGCCTGGCACATGACCGAGCACCTCGCACTCGCGCTGAGCGACGCCCAGGCGCAGAGGCAATGCCCTCGCCGCCGGCCCTGAAACTTCTCCCCTGAGCCGACGAGAATTGACGGGGATTGTCAGCGAAGGGGAAGGCTGCTATAAACGTCGTACCTCGCTGAGGGAGTCGGGAAGCGCCGGACGCAGCACTCGAACGCACGCCTCTTGCATCACAGAGAAATACCTGTAGAGTCTTTATCAGCAGACACCGAAGAACCAAGATCACCGCGCGCCTGGCGCGCGGCCGCAGGTCAGTCGATATTGACGATCGCGTCCGCGGACGATAATCTGTAAGAGCAACATCACGAAGCACCGAGAGGTACGCGAGAGCAGCTTTCACGCACCACTATGTACTACTAAGCCGAAGGGCAGGCTCCCTTCGGCTTTACTGTACCCCAGAAAGGATACAATGAGTAGCAAAATGATTACGCAAAGTCGCAAGCAATACATAGACCAGCTGGCAGAGGCCAGCAAACAGCACAACGCCGGCGGCAATGGAATCGCTGGCAATGCTGGGGGAGGGGGAGCAATGTTCGGTAGCTAGGCAATGGAATGCTGCCCACGAACCCTCACGGCACGAGGGTTTATTTTTTTGCCCAAAATCTTGAATCAAGGAGGCGACTCCTTCGAAATGAACACACAACCATCAACGAATAGGATCCGAAATGAACTCAGCTCACTTTTCCTTCCTTTACCACAACTACCGTAACACGTTTATTTTCACCTTCCTCTATGCTCTCGCAACCCTCTCAGCGTTCACTCAGAATCCAGTCCTGGCCGTCTTTCTCTCAATTATCGTAATCCCGACTCCAGGGGAATTCATCAACGAAATTCGGAGCGCCAATCGCAGAGCAGCGAAGTACTTTGCCGTCCAGGACTACACAATTCATTTCAAGGACAGTAAGGCGGACTCTATTCCAGAATCAATCTAGAACAAACTTTGAAGCAGTTGCAGGATTCAGCAGCACAGCCCGACGAGGGTTCACCGCAGCCATGAGGCCGAATTTCGACACGATCGAGCAACTCTTTCCCCGGTATTCAGCTTGGCCCGCGCCAGCGGGCCTAATTGGTCCTGGAGGCGCAGCCGGAAGGACCATCAGGCGGGGGAGCGCAGCGGACCCGCCGACCGGGCTGGAGCGAAGCGGAGGCCCGGTAGCGGGACGAAGTCCCGCCGAGGCCGGGAGCGCAGCGGACGGCCTGTCAACCCTGGTGCGCAGCACCAGGGTTGAGCGAGAGGCGCAGCATCGCGCTCGCGCTCACGCGGAGCGGGAGCGCGAACCCCCTTGCGCAGCAAGG
>NZ_JAJHNP010000032.1 GCF_020819595.1 Streptomyces barringtoniae | reverse complement strand
GCGCTGCCCGGCTCACCGATCCTCTACTACGGCGACGAGATCGGCATGGGCGACAACATCTGGCTCGGCGACCGCGACGCCGTGCGCACCCCGATGCAGTGGACCCCCGACCGCAACGCCGGCTTCTCGACCTCCGATCCCGGACGCCTGTACCTGCCGACGATCATGGACCCGGTCTACGGCTACCAGGTCACCAACGTCGAGGCGTCGATGTCCTCGCCGTCGTCGCTGCTGCACTGGACCCGCCGCATGATCGAGATCCGCAAGCAGAACCCCGCCTTCGGACTCGGCTCGTTCACGGAACTGCAGTCCTCGAACCCGGCGGTCCTGGCGTTCCTGCGCGAGTACGGCGACGACCTCGTGCTGTGCGTCAACAACTTCTCCCGCTTCGCGCAGCCCACCGAACTCGACCTGCGGGCCTATGACGGCCGGCATCCGGTGGAGCTGATCGGCGGAGTGCGCTTCCCCGCCATCGGTGAACTTCCCTACCTGCTGACCCTGCAAGGCCACGGCTTCTACTGGTTCCGGCTCACCCGAGTCGCATCCCGCATCGGCCGCCGACGCTGAACGACCGGCGCCGAGGAAAGGACGCGTCACCATGCCGAAGACCATCACTGTCCGACCGAGAACGGCGGGCGGCCCGGACGGGCCCCTCGCCTCCCTCGGCGGGCTGCTGCGCCAATGGCTGCCCAGGCAACGCTGGTTCGCCGGCAAGGACCGGCCCGTCACCGATCTGTCGGTGCTCTCCCTGACCGAGCTGTTCCCGGGATGTCTGCATCTGCTGGTGCACGCCTCGCACGCGCCCGTGCCCACGCCGGGCGGCACTCCTCCGCCCGGTGACTGCTACCAGCTGCTGCTCGGCCTGCGCGAGCACCTCGCCCCGCGACTGGAGCGGGCGTACATCGGGCGGGCCGAGGAAGGCCCGTTCGCCGGGCTCGCGGTCTACGACGCGCTGCACGACCCGCGCGCGGCAAGCCTGCTGCTGGAGCGGCTGCGGCAGCCCGGCGCGGCCGGCCCGCTGCGCTTCCGGGCCGACCCGGCAGCCCACGTGCCCGGCGGTCTGCCGCCGCGCCTGCTGGACGCCGAGCAGTCCAACTCCTCGATCGTGTACGGCGACGCGTACATCCTGAAGGTCTTCCGCCGGATCCAGCCGGGCGTCAACCCGGATCTGGAGGTGACGGCCGCGCTGGCCGCACAGGGGTGCACCCGGGTGCCGGCACCGGTGGCCTGGTTCGGTACGACGGCGCCGCAGCCGGCCACGCTGGGCGTGCTGCAGCCGTTTCTGCCGGACGCGACCGACGGCTGGACGCTGGCGCTGCACGCGCTCGCCGCGGGTGACGACTTCACCGCCGAGTCCTGGGCGCTGGGCCGGGCCATGGCCGAGGTGCACCTCGCGCTCGCCGAGGCCTTTCCGTCGGCCGGGCCGGGCGGCGAGAACGGCCGTACGGCCGAGGCGATGTGCGCACGGCTGGACGCGGCCGCGCACGCCGTACCGGGGCTGCTGCCCTTCGTACCGGGGCTGCGGGCGGCGTTCGGGGCGCTCGCCACCTGCGACTCCGGGCCGCCGGCCCAGCGCATCCACGGCGATCTGCACCTCGGTCAGGTGCTGCAGGCCGGCCGTGACTGGTTCGTCATCGACTTCGAGGGCGAGCCGTCCCGGCCGCTCGCCGAGCGGCAGGCCCCGCAGTCCCCGGTACGGGACGTGGCGGGGATGCTGCGCTCCTTCGACTACGCGGCCCGGCAGCGCCGCCCCTGGCGACCCGAATGGGCGCGCCGCTGCCGGGAGGCGTTCTGCGCGGGCTACGCGGCCCGCGCGGGCTGGGATCCACGCAAGAAGCACGCGCTGCTGCGCGCGCACGAGACGGACAGGGCGGTGTACGAGGTGCTGTACGAGGCGAGACACCGGCCGGACTGGCTGCCGGTACCGATGGCGGCGATCAAGCGGCTCGCCGTGTGGGGAGGATGACGTCATGGCTCTGCGCGACACCTCGCTCCCCGAGGCTGCCGGGCCCGCGCCGGCCCCGGCCCTGCCCCTCGACCCGGTCGATCGCGGCCGGCTGCTCGGCGGCGCCCATCACGATCCGCACGCCCTGCTCGGCGCCCACCCGGTCCCGGGCGGCATCCTGTTCCGGGCCCTGCGCCCGAACGCGCGCACGGTGAGCGTGGTGGTCGACGGGATGCGCAGCCCGCTGCGCTCCGAGGGCGACGGTCTGTTCGCGGCCGTCCTGCCGTACCCGGAGATCCCGTCGTACACGCTGCTGGTGACCTACGACGACGCCGAGCAGGAGGTGCACGACCCGTACCGCTTCCTGCCCGCCCTGGGCGAGCTGGACCTGCATCTGATCCGGGAGGGGCGGCACGAGCAGCTCTGGCAGGCGCTCGGCGCCGAGCCGATGACGCACCAGGGCGTGACCGGCACCCGCTTCACCGTGTGGGCGCCCAACGCCCAAGGGGTGCGGGTGGCCGGGGACTTCACGTACTGGGACGGCACCCAGTACCCGATGCGGTCGCTCGGCGCGTCCGGGGTGTGGGAGCTGTTCCTGCCCGGGATCGGCGAGGGGGCCCGCTACAAGTTCGAGATCACCTCGCGCTACGGCCACCGCTTCCTCAAGGCCGACCCGATGGCGCGGTGCACGGAGACGCCGCCGGACACCGCGTCGGTCGTCGCGGTCTCGCGGTACGAGTGGGGCGACGCGGAGTGGATGGCGCACCGGGGTGACACGCCCGTGCACCAGGCGCCGTTCTCCGTCTACGAGGTCCACCTTCCGTCCTGGCGGCCAGGGTTGACGTACCGGCAGCTGGCGAAGGAACTCCCCGCCTATGTCAGGGAGATGGGCTTCACGCATGTCGAGCTGATGCCGGTCGCCGGGTACCCGTTCAGCGGCTCCTGGGGCTACCAGGTCACCTCCTACTACGCGCCGACGCCGCGCCTGGGCGCCCCGGACGACTTCAAGCACCTGGTGGACGCGCTGCACCGGGCCGGCATCGGCGTGATCATGGACTGGGTGCCGGCGCACTTCCCGAAGGACGACTGGGCGCTGGCCCGGTTCGACGGGGATCCGCTCTACGAGCCCGGGAACGCGACGCGCGCCGAGCACCCGGACTGGGGGACGTACGAGTTCGACTACGGACGCACCGAGGTGCGCAACTTCCTCGTCGCCAACGCGGTGTACTGGTGCCAGGAGTTCCACATCGACGGGCTGCGGGTGGACGCCGTCGCCTCGATGCTCTACCTGGACTACTCGCGGGACTCCGGCCAGTGGCAGCCGAACGTGTTCGGCGGCCGGGAGGACCTGGACGCCGTCGCCTTCCTGCAGGAGATGAACGCCACCGTCTACCGGCGCTGCCCGGGCGTGGTGACCATCGCCGAGGAGTCCACCGCCTGGGACGGGGTGACCCGGCCGACGGACAGCGGCGGGCTCGGCTTCGGGCTGAAGTGGAACATGGGCTGGATGCACGACTCGCTCCAGTACATCCAGAAGGAGCCGGTGCACCGCAAGTACCACCACGACGAGATGACCTTCTCGATGGTGTACGCCTACAGCGAGAACTATGTGCTGCCGATCTCCCACGACGAGGTGGTGCACGGCAAGCAGGCGCTGGTGTCGAAGATGCCGGGCGACTGGTGGCAGCGGCGGGCCAACCACCGTGCCTATCTGGGCTTCATGTGGGCCCATCCGGGCAAACAGCTGTTGTTCATGGGGCAGGAGTTCGCCCAGGGGGCGGAGTGGTCCGAGCCGGACGGCCCCGAGTGGTGGCTGCTCGACGACGACTACCACTCGGCCGGGGACCACCGGGGCGTGCGGGATCTGGTACGGGATCTGAACACCGTGTACCGGGCGACGCCGGCGCTGTGGCAGCGGGACACCGACCCGGGCGGTTTCCGGTGGGTGCTGTGCGACGCGGCGGACGACAACGTCTTCGCGTTCCTGCGCTACGCCGCCGACGGCTCCCCGCTGCTCGCGGTGTCGAACTTCTCCCCGGTCGTCCGGCACGAGTACCGGCTGTGGGTCGCCGACGAGGTCCCGGTCTGGCAGGAGGAGCTGAACACCGACGACGTCCGCTTCGGCGGCAGCGGGGTCGGCAACGAGGGGCTGCTGAAGCCCGAGGACGGGTTCCTCAGGCTCACGCTGCCACCGCTCGCCACGGTCTGGCTGACGCCGGGGCGCTGAAGACCGCAGGTGTCGGCGGCCCGCCCAGGGGCAGTCGGGGGTCGTACAGAGCCTTGACTGCCCCTCGTGGCATGGACTCGGAAGGGTGGCACCACGTGCGCACCGTGGGAGTGGAGGAGGAGCTCCTTCTGGTCGACCCCGACAGCGGCGAACCGAAGGCGCTGGCGGCGGCCGTCCTCGCCCGGTTCGCCCATGACGATCCGGGCCAGAACGTCTTCGAGAAGGAGCTGTTCCGGCAGATGCTGGAGTTCGCCACGCATCCGCAGACCAACATGGCGGACCTCGGCGAGGAGATCGTGCGCTGCCGCAAGGAGGCGGCGCGGCACGCCGGGGAACTCGGCTGCGCGGTCGCAGCGCTGGCCACCTCTCCCCTGCCGGTCAGCCCCTCCCTCAGCGTGAACGAGCGGTACCAGTGGCTGGCCGAACACTACGGGATACCGACCTGGGAGCAGCTGGTGTGCGGCTGCCATGTGCACGTGTGCGTGGAGTCCGACGAGGAGGGCATCGCCGTCCTCGACCGGATCCGACCGTGGCTCCCGGTACTGCGCGCGATGAGCGCGAACTCGCCGTTCTGGCAGGGAATGGACACCAGCTACGCCAGCTACCGCAGCCGGGTGTGGAACCGCTGGCCGTCGGCCGGGCCGACCGAGCCGTTCGTGTCGGCCGAGCACTATCACCAGCGGGTGGCGGACATGGTGGCCACCGGCACCCTGCTGGACGAGAGGATGGTCTACTTCGACGCCCGGCTGTCCGCCCGCTATCCCACCGTGGAGGTCCGGGTGGCGGACGTGTGCCTGGGCGCGGACACGGCCGTCCTGATCGCGACGCTGACCCGCGCGCTCGTGGAGACGGCCGCACGGCACTGGCGGGCGGGCCGGCCGGCGCCCGGCCACAGCGTGAGCATGCTGCGGCTCGCCGACTGGCAGGCCGCCCGGTTCGGCCTGGAGGAGAACCTGCTGGATCCGGCGACCATGCGGCCGGGCCCTGCCGCGCAGGTGCTGCGGTCGCTGCTGGCGCACACCGGGGACGCCCTCGACGCCGTCGGTGACGCCGAGCGAGCCGAGCACGGCGTGGCGGAGCTGCTGCGGCGCGGCAACGGCGCGCTCCAGCAGCGCCGGCTGCTGGAGCGGGCCGGCGACCTGCGGGGCGTCGTCACCGAGTGCGTACGGCACACCCAGGCCTGAGCACCCGGGGCCGAACGCCCCGGGTGGCAGGGGCCGGGCAACCGCTCAGACCATCAGCGACACGGCGTACGCCAGGAAACCCGCCGCGACCAGGGCGACGACGATGAGGATCAGCGTCAGCGGCGCCACGGCCCAGCCGCGGGTCGGGTTGTGCGTCTCTTGGGGCCCGGCCGCGGGCATGCTGCTCTCGGCCGGCGGGGTCTCGCCGGGCGGTACCGAACCCCCGGGCTCCAGCCCGGTGGTCCGCTCGGGCTCCGGATCGGGGTTCACATGACTCATGTCTGCCGAGTCCCCAGGACACGCCCACATCATCAGCCGATCACGACTT
This sequence comes from Streptomyces barringtoniae, assembly GCF_020819595.1. Taxonomy (GTDB): domain Bacteria; phylum Actinomycetota; class Actinomycetes; order Streptomycetales; family Streptomycetaceae; genus Streptomyces; species Streptomyces barringtoniae. The sequence goes on along the minus strand of NZ_JAJHNP010000032.1, from coordinate 63,823 downwards.
CTCCGTTCCCGTCACCGAACGCGGTCCGCTGGGCTACATTCGAGCACCGCCGACACCGAGCCGATCGGCGGTGTGACCCTCTGTACATCCAGGAGCAGCGCATGCGCGACGTCGCCCTCGCTCCCGCCGTTGCCCCGCCGCTCACCGGCGGCCTCGCCGACAGCGTCTTCGAGACCGCGGAGCGCAGTCCCACCCTGCCGGTGCTCGCGCACCGCGTGGACTCCGCCGCCACCGTGTGGCACGAGGTGACGGCCGTCGAGCTGCGCGACGAGGTGGTCGACCTGGCCAAGGGGCTGGTCGCCGCCGGGATCTCCCCCGGCCACCGGGTGGCCCTGATGTCCCGCACCCGCTACGAGTGGACGGTGTTCTGTCATGCGCTGTGGTCCGTGGGCGCCGAGGTCGTGCCGATCCATCCGGCCTCCTCGCGGGACCAGGTCGAGTGGATCCTGCGGGACGCCGGCTGTGTGGCCGTGGTCGTGGAGGACGAGCAGGGCGTCATGACCGTCGGCACGGTGTGCGCCAGGCTGCCGCGGCTGCGCCACGTCTGGCAGCTGGACGCGGGCGCGCTGCCCGAACTCGTCGGGCGGGGCACGGTCGTGCCGTACACCACGGTGGAGTCGCTGCGCCGGATCGTGCTGCCGGACGCCACGGCGGCGGTCGTGTACACCTCCGGCACGTCCGGGCGTCCCCAGGGCTGCGCCCTGAGCCACCGGAGCCTCGCCTATCCCTGCGACACGTACCTGGCCGGCTGGAAGCACACCGCGGCTCCGCCGGGCGAGCAGCCGTCCGTGCTGGCGTTTCTGCCGTTCTCCCATGTGTACGGCATCATGATCATGCTGGTGTGTGTGCGCGGCGGCGCCCTGATGGCGCACGAGCCGGAGCCGACCGGGGCGTCGCTGGCCTCGGCACTGACCACGTTCCGTCCGACGTATCTGTACGGCGTGCCGTCGGTGTTCGAGAAGCTCTACAAGAAGTTCCTGCAGGCGGCCGAGCAGGCGGGCCGGGGTGCCCTCTTCGAGCGGGCCGCGCAGACCGCGCGCGACTTCGCCCAGGCACAGGAGCGCCACCGGCTGGGCACCGGACCGGGTCCCGGGTTCGAGCTGAGGCTGCAACACGCCCTGTACGAACGGACGGTGTACCGCAGGCTGCGCGCGGCGCTCGGCGGGCGGGTGGTGCGCGGCTCCTCCGGCGGTTCCTCGCTCAACCGCGAACTGACCCTGTTCTACGAGGGCATCGGGATGTTCGTCCACGACGGGTACGGGCTCACCGAGTCCTCCGGCGGGATCACCATGCAGCCGCTCGGCCGGGAGAAGTCCGGTACGGTCGGCCGGCCGCTGCCGGGCACCGACATCCAGGTGGCCGACGACGGGGAGATCCTGGTGCGCGGTCCGTCGGTGTTCCAGGGCTATGTCGGCGACGAGCCGGCGACACGGGCCGCGCTGCGCGGCGGCTGGCTGGCCACCGGGGACATCGGACGGCTGGACTCCGAGGGCTATCTGACGATCACCGGGCGCAAGAAGGACGTCATCGTCACCCGCGGCGGCACCAGCGTCGCCCCGGCCCCGCTGGAGCAGCGGCTGCGCATGCATCCGCTGGTCCACCAGGCGGTCGTGATCGGCGACGACCGGCCCTGTGTCGGCGCCCTGATCACCCTGGACCCGGACTTCCTCGCGCACTGGCGCGCCGCCCTGGCGCTGCAGGGCGACAGTCCGGCCCGGGAGAGACGTGAGGAGAACGCGCTGCGGGAGGAGATCGCGCGGGCCGTCGCCTCCGCCAACAGCGCCGTCTCCCGAGCGGAGTCCATCCGGGTCCACCGGGTGCTCCCGGAGCCGTTCGCCGCGGACAACGGGCTGCTCACGCCGTCGTTGAAGCTGCGCCGTGACGCCATAGTGCGGCACTACGCCGCCGAGATCGACGCGATGTACCAGGCCCGGTCCCGGGCGGCGCGGGTCCCGCAGGAGCCGGCGGACTGGGACGAGCCCGACGACGTCTTCCGCTGACGCCCTTCCCCCGGAGGGCGCGTCCGGCCGTAAGGCGCGTCCGTCCGGACCACGGAGCCGGGCGGACGGATATCCGGCCCGGCAGCGGGAACTCGCACGCACAGAATGAGATCAGCACCGACAGCCGTCCTGGTCGGAGGGCCTCGCCACGGGCCTGACTGCCCGGGACCGGGGAATGCGAGATGGCGACGGAGCCACGTGGGGACGACACACCGCCCTCGGAGGACGGGTACGAGCGCACCTTCTCCTTCGCGGGTGAGCTGCGCAATGTCACCGAGGCCCGGCTCGCCGCGGAGAAGTGGCTCTGCGCGCTCGCCGCCCAGGCGCCGCCCGCCGCGCCCGAGTACTGGGACGACATACTGCTGGTCGTGACGGAGCTGGCCGCCAACGTGATCCAGTACGCGCCCGGGCCGTTCGGCCTGCGGATGCGGCGCACCTTCGACGGCGTGCACGTGACGATGCGCGACACGAGCACCGCCAAGCCGGAACCGCGCCCCTTCCACCCGCGCACGGGCGGCGGCGGCATCGGCTGGCACCTGGTGCACACGCTGTGCACGCAGGTCAGCGTCGTCGTCGACGACGAGGGCAAGGACATCCACGTGTTCCTGCCCTGGTGACCGCACCGGATGTGCGACGTGTATCTGTGCGACAACCGGTTACTCCATCCGCAGCGGGGGCATGCTGGAGCCCACGCGTTCGTCTGCCTGCCGCACCCGGCTGGCGGAACGGCTCGGGGCACGGTGGGATCGAAGGTGGTACGCGCCGAATCCAGGGCAAGCGAACGGCGTGGAGTCGGACCGCCTGGAGCCGCAGAAAGGGATGAACACCGTGACACGACCCAGGATCCTGGTGGTTGGCGCAGGCTTCGCCGGAGTCGGGTGCGTGCGCCGCCTGGAGCGCAAACTCGCCCCCGCCGAGGCCGACGTCACCCTGGTGACGCCGCAGTCCTACCAGCTGTATCTGCCCCTGCTGCCCCAGGTCGCCTCCGGGGTGCTCACGCCGCAGTCGATCGCCCTGAGCCTGCGTCGCAGCAAGAGGTACCGCACCCGGATCATCCCGGGTGGCGCGATCGGCGTGGACCTGAGGTCCAAGGTGTGCGTCGTTCGCACCATCACCGACAAGATCGTCAATGAACCCTACGACTACATCGTGCTGGCGCCGGGCAGCGTGACCCGCACCTTCGACATCCCGGGGCTGACCGAGCACGCCTTCGGGCTGAAGACCCTGGCCGAGGCCGCCTACATCCGCGACCACGTCATCTCGCAGCTCGACCTCGCGGACGCCAGCGACAACCCTGCGGAGCGGGCCGCCCGGCTGCAGTTCGTGGTGGTCGGCGGCGGATACGCCGGCACCGAGGCCGCCGCCTGTCTGCAACGGCTGACGCACGCCGCCGTACAGCGCTACCCGCGCCTGGACCCGGGCCTGATCAAGTGGCATCTGATCGACATCGCGCCCAAGCTGATGCCGGAACTGGGCGAGAAGCTCGGCCGCAGCGCGCAGGAGATCCTCAAGCGGCGTGGCATCGACGTGTCGCTGGGCGTGTCGATCGACAAGGCCGGCCCCGAGGAGGTCACCTTCACCGACGGCCGGGTGGTGCCGACGCACACGCTGATCTGGACGGCCGGTGTCGTCGCGAGCCCGCTGATCGGCACGCTCGGCGCGGAGACCGTGCGGGGCCGGCTGGCGGTCACCCCCGAGATGTGCCTGCCGGGCCACGACGGGGTGTTCGCGCTCGGCGACTCCGCCGCCGTGCCGGACCTGGCCAAGGGCGACGGCGCGGTGTGCCCGCCGACCGCGCAGCACGCCATGCGGCAGGGCAAGAGCGTCGCGGACAACGTCATCGCGACGCTGCGGGGTGCGCCGATGCAGCCGTACGTGCACCGCGACCTCGGCCTCGTCGTCGACCTCGGCGGCAGGGACGCGGTGTCCAAGCCGCTCGGCGTCGAGCTGCGCGGGGTGCCGGCCCAGGTGGTGGCCCGCGGTTACCACTGGTCGGCGCTGCGCACCAACGTCGCCAAGGCCCGGGTGATGACCAACTGGCTGCTGAACGCGGTCGCCGGCGACGATTTCGTGCGCACCGGCTTCCAGGCCCGCAAGCCGGCCCGGCTGAAGGACTTCGAGTTCACCGACGCGTACCTGACGCCGGAGCAGGTGCGGGCGCGGGTGCAGGGCGAGGCGGCGGAGAACCCGTGACACCGACCGGCAGAAGCTGATCCGTTCCGCGCTGCCGCCCCGACCCGTGGGGCAACTGGTCAGGACCGTCGTGCGATGCTGGGTCGGAGATCGATTTCCGGCACGGGAGAGAGCGCGGCGGCGTGAGCACAGCGGGACGACCTGGGCGGGTACGGATGTGGGACCGCCTCGCGGCGTCCGATCCCGGGCTGCTCCGGCTCACCGCGGGAGCGCGCACCGTCACGGCGATCGCGCTCACCCTCGCCGTCCTGGCCGCCCTGCGGGTGCCGGTGCCCCAGCTGGTCGCCGGCGCCATGGCCGCGATGGTGGCGACCTTCGCCATCCGGGAGAAGCAGCGCGCGGCGCAGGCCGTGACCCTCGCGCTCGGCCTGCCGGTGGCGCTGGCGTCGGTGTCGCTGGGCACGCTGCTGAACCAACGGGTCGTGGTCGGGGACCTGTTCTTCGTCGTCCTGATCTTCTGCGCGGTCTACGGCCGCCGGTTCGGCGACCGCGGCACGGCGCTCGGCCTGATCGGCTTCCAGGTGTACTTCCTCTCCCTGTTCGTGCGCGCGACCACCTCGGCGCTGCCCGCGCTGTGCGGGGTCGTCTGCGTGGCCTTCGCGTGCAGCGCCGCCGCGCGTTTCGTGCTGCTGCCGCAGACCCCGGCGGGCACCCTGGACCAGCTGCGGCGGGCGTTCCGTGCCCGGCTCGCGCAGCTGATCGCCGTCCAGGCCGAGTTGCTGGACGCCGGGCCGGACGACGTGGACAAGGTCCTGGACGATCTGCGGACCGCCACAGCGCGGCTGCACGAGACGGCACTGCTGATCCAGGGGCGGCTGGAGGACGGCGCCTCCGACCCGGCGGTGGCCCGGCTGCTGCAGCGCCGGGTCGCGGACGCCGAGATCGCCTCCGAGCGGCTCGGCCTGCTGCTGCTCACCGCGCGCAGCGCCGAGCGGACCGACACCCTCACCCTGCATCTGCCGGGCGCCGCGCTGCCCTCGGGCGGGGAACTGCCGGTGCGGGACGAGGCGACGGAGGCGCTGCGCCGGGATCTGCAGGCGCTGCGGCTGCTGATGCTGCGGCCGGTCGGCGAGGCCCGGGGCACCGCGCTCGCCCGGGTGCGCAACCGGCTGCTCGGCTACCGCGAGGAGGAGAACCTGCCCAAGGCCTCGCCTGCCGTGCAGGACGTCTTCCGCGGGCTCGGTGAGGCCGCCCGGGCCTCGCTGGGTCTGCGGGTCGCGGTGGAAGGGCCGCAGGACGAGTCCGACGACACCCCGGCGACGGCCCGCTCGCGCGAGGAGCTGGACGCGGAGGACGCCGCGATCGAGGCGGGCGAGGAGGCCGAGGCGGAGGAGCCGGGGCCGAGCGGTCTGAAGCGGCCCACGACCCGCGCCGCGGTCCAGGTGGCCGTCGGCTCCGCGCTGGCCATCGCGGGCGGCGAGCTGCTGTCCAGCCAGCGCTGGTACTGGGCGGTGCTGACCTGCTGGATCGTGTTCATCAACACCGCCTCGACCGGCGAGATCCTGGTGAAGGGCTACCGGCGGCTGCTGGGCACGGTGCTCGGCGTGGTGGCCGGCATCGGGCTCGCCGGTCTGGTCGGGCCCCACACGTGGACGGCGTTCGGCCTGGTGCTGGTGTTGATCTTCGCGATGTTCTACACCGCGCCCCTGTCGTACACGCTGATGTCGTTCTTCGTCACGGCGATGCTGGGCCTGCTGTACACGCTGCTGAACACCTACAGCATGGCGGTGCTGGTGCTGCGGGTGGAGGAGACGGCGCTCGGCGCGGCCTGCGGGGTGATCGCGGCGGCGGTGGTGCTGCCCGTCCACACCGACCGCCGTACGAACGACCTTCTCGGCACGGTCCTGAACCGGCTCGCCGAGGTCACCCGGGCCGCCGTGGACCAGTTGAGCGGCGGGGCCGGCGCCGATCTGGTGGAACAGGCGCGCGATCTGGACCAGGCGCTGGCGGACCTGCGCGCGGCCACCCAGCCGCTGACCCATCCGATCACCCCGCTGCGCGCGCGCCGGGACACCGCCCGGTACGTGGTGGCGCTGCTGGAGACGTGCGCCTACCACGCGCGCTCGCTCGCGGCCACGGCCGAGCTGCTGCCGACGCACCCGTCGATCGCGGCGGATCCCCGGCTGCGCGGGGCGTGCGGGCGGATCGTGCACAACATCGAGGCGATCGCCGCGCATGTCGCGGACCCGCGTGCCACGGCGGAGATCGAGACCGGCTCCAGCATCGCCTCGATGCTGGAGCCGGGAACTCTGCGCACCCCGCGCTACGGCCGGGTCACCGACCGGGTGCTGCGCCATCTGCAGCGGCTGGACGAGGCGGTCTCCGGTCTGGCCCGGCCGCTGGGCGTCACCACGCGGGCGGACCGCCCGAAGAAGTGACGGGCCGTCGGCCGGGGCACCGTGACCCGGACCGCGCCGTCCACGTCACCGCCGGCGCAGGCCTCGATCTGCCGCTCGTGCGCCCGCCGCCACCGTCGCCCCCGGACCAGCACGTCGGTCGAAGACCGGGGGACCTCACGCCGGGTCCGCCCACGCGCGCCGGCCCATGGCCTCGTCGCGGACGCGGGCGCAGCTGCGGCTGATCAGCCGGGAGACGTGCATCTGGGAGATGCCCAGGCGGTCGGCGATGCGGCTCTGTGTCATGTCCTCGAAGAACCGCATGTAGAGGATGGCCCGTTCCCGCTCGGGCAGCCGGCGCAGCCCCTCCTTGGCGGCCTCGCGGTCGACCACGACGTCGTACGAGGTGTCCGCCGCCCCGAGGGTGTCGGCGAGGCTGTAGCCGTCGTCCCCGGTGGACAGTTCGGCGTCCAGGGACAGGGTGCTGAAGCTCTCCAGCGCCTCCAGGCCCGCACCGACCTCCTCCTCGCTGAGGCCCGTGTGCGCGGCGATGGCGGAGGCGGTGGGTTCGGGGCTGCCGGGGTGCTGGGTGAGTTCGCGACGGGCCACGCGCACCCGGTTGCGCAGTTCCTGCACCCGGCGTGGCACCCGCAGCGCCCACATCCGGTCCCGGAAGTGCCGCTTGACCTCGCCGGTGATGGTGGGCACGGCGTAGCTCTCGAAGGCACCGCGGGACGGGTCGAACCGGTCGACGGCCTTGACCAGCCCGAGCGCGGCAACCTGCCGCAGGTCCTCGACGGATTCGCCCCGGTCGCGGAAGCGGCCGGCGATCCGGTGGGCCATGGGCAGCCAGGCGGCGACGAGTTCGTCGCGCACGGCGTCCCGCTCGGGGCCGTCCTCCAGCTCCGCCAGTCGGGCGAACAGTTTCGTGGTGTCGGGGGCGTCGTCATGGGGCCGCCGCGCGGGAGCGGCGGCGGAGTCCGTGGTGGGTGTGCCGGGGCGGCTTGTCGACATGTCAGTCAGCATGCGGAATCGCTCCTGAACGTGGATTCAGGGCACACGGCCACAACGAGGTTTCGGGGCCGGGCCCGAACGGTGGTCAGGGTTCGCCGCGGGTCGGTCTCCGGGTCCGCCGAGAGGGGGACCCAGACCGTCGTACGGTTCCCGCTGGGCGCGCGCCTCCGGTCCGAAGCACGAGTCTCCGCCTGCCCCTCGCTCCGAGAGGCAAACACCGAGGGGGCGGAACTTCCCGCACGGCTTCAGTGCAGCGGCACGACGGCCGTGATGCGTTTGCCCCCGCAGGGCAGCTGCGCGACCCGGATGTCCCGGGACAGACGGCAGACGATGGGCCAGCCGCGGCCGCCGAGCCGGGCGAAGCCGGGCTCGTCGGCGGACGGGGCGGCCACCGGCAGCTCGTCGCTGCGGTCGCTGACCGAGACCCGTACGGCCCCGGAGTCGACGGCGACGTCGAAGCCGGTGATGCCACCCCCGTGCAGGATGGCGTTGGTGGTGAGCTCCGAGGCGACCAGCAGGGCGTCCGCCATGGCCGCCGCGCCGCAGGAGGCGGCGCGGGCCCGGCACCGCTCGGCCACCGCGCGCTCCACGGTTCTGCGGGCGTCGGCCGGTCGGCACGGCAGCCGGCGGCATGGTTCCCGCAGTGTCGTGGAGCAGCTGGTCCGGTGCTTGTCGCGCATCCGTCCTCCCTGAGCGATGTCCGGCTTACCAGGGTTCTCCCATTTCCGCCTCACCCCATTCAAAGGCGTCAAACACCGTCGGTACCCGTGTCATCACCGCGGTCTCGCGGGTACCAGTCCCGTATGACCGATGTCGTGGACGCGGACGAATTGCTGCGGCGCATCCAGCGCGGCCGGGAGCACGCGGCCGAGGCGGAACGGGCCTGGCGGGAGCGTGCACAAAGCCTGACACCGACGGACCCGGAAGGGGCGCGGGAGGCGGCGGCCCGGGCGTGGGCGTTCGAGGCGGTGGCGCGGGTACTGAAGGAGATCGTCTGTCCGGGCGGGCCGCCGAGTGCGGCCGAAGGCGTGAAACAGGTCACGTGACCCGCTACCGACTGGTAGAACGGCCATCAGATGGTTTATCGTTCATACATACGTGATGCCGAGGTGACCGGAACCGTCCTTCCTCCCTCTGTCACGTCACCGCAGACGGCCCTGGCTGGTCTCCCCCGTCCAGCCAGGGCTTCCTGCTGCCCGGAACCGCCGGCCGGACACACGCCGCGGAAATCCCCGTCCCCCGAGGTGCCCGGAGGGGCGGCAGCAGCTGAAATGGGCTTAGGGAAAGCACCCCCGGACCGCCTCGGCGAGGAGCCCCGCGCCATGACCAAAGCGATAAAACTGCTGACCGCCCTGCCCCAGGCACAGCGCGAACGCCTGATGGAACTGGCCAAGGAGGTCTCGTTCCCGGAGGACATGCGCATCTTCGAGGCGGGCGGCACCGCCGACCGGTTCTGGGTGATCCGTTCCGGCGCGGTGCACCTGGACCAGCAGGTCACCTCCCGGCAGCGGGTCACCGTGGCCACGCTCGGCGCGGGCGACATGCTCGGCTGGTCCTGGCTGTTCCCGCCGTACCGGTGGGACTTCGGCGCGGTCGCGTTCACCGACGTGCGCGCCTACGAGTTCGACGGCCCCTCGGTGCTCGCCCTGTGCGTGGAGGACCCGCTGCTCGGCCTCTCGCTGGTCCGGACGGTGGCCGAGATCCTCGCCCACCGCCTGGAGACGACCCGGGGCAAGCTGATGGACCAGTACACGACCAAGCGACGCGGCGGCCTGCTGTAGCTCAGATCCGGTAGCGGCGCAGTGCCGGTACGGTGGCGGCCAGGGCCAGCATCACCACGACGACCAGGGCGCCGCCGCCCGCCACCGCGGCGCGCGGGCCGAAGGACGCGCCGGCCGTGCCGTGCAGGACGTCGGCCAGGCGCGGCCCGCCCGCGACGACCACCGTGAACACGCCCTGCATCCGGCCGCGCATCTCGTCGGTCGCGGCCGACAGGAGGATCGCGCCGCGGAACACCATCGAGACCATGTCGGCGACACCGGCCGCGGCGAGGAAGGCCAGGGCCACCCAGAGGTCGCGGCTCAGTCCGAACCCGGCGACGGCCACGCCCCAGCCGACGACCGCCCAGATGACCATCCAGCCGTGCCGGCGGGCCCGCGAGAACACCCCTGAGAACAGGCCGCCGAGCACCGCGCCGACCGGGATGCCGGCGAACAGCACGCCGAGCGCGAGCCCCTCGCCGTAGGAGTGGTACGTCTGCGCCGCGAGCTGCGGGAACAGGGCGCGGGGCATGCCGAGGACCATGGCGACGATGTCGGCGAGGAAGGACAGCAGCAGCACCTTGTGCCGGGAGATGTACCGGAACCCGGCGGCTATCTCGCGCATCCCGGCCCGGCGGGCGCCGGGCTCGCCGAGCGGTGGCAGGGCGGGCAGCCGGAAGACGGCCCAGACGGTGACGCACAGGGCCACGGCGTCGATGAGGTACAGCTCGGGCAGCCCGATGACCGGGATCAGCACACCGGCGAGCAGCGGCCCCGCGACCAGGCCGGTCTGCATGACGGTGGAGCCGAGCGCGTTGGCGGCGGGCAGCTGCTCGGCCGGGACCAGCCGGGCAATGGAGGCGTTGCGGGCCGGGGAGTTGAGGCCGAAGAACGCCTGCTGGCACGCGAGCAGCACCATGAGGACGACGACGGAGCCCGTCCCGGTGACGGCCTGGGCCCAGAACAGCAGCGAGGTGACCGCGATACCGGTGTTGGTGACCAGCAGCAGCTTGCGGCGGTCCACGGTGTCGGCGACCGCACCGCCCCACAGCGCGAACGCCACCATGGGCACGAGGCCGGCCAGGCTCGCGTAGCCGACCCACGCCGAGGAGTGCGTGACGTCGTAGATCTGCTTGGGCACGGCCACGGCGGTGAGCTGACTGCCGACGGCGGTGACGATGGTCGACGTCCACAGGCGGCGGTAGGCCGGGATGCCCAGCGGACGAGTGTCCATCGCCCAGCGGCGCCAGCCGCGCCTGGGGGGAGCCGCCGCGTCCGTCGCGGCGCCCGGTTCGGTGGTGCTGCTCTCGCTCGTGTCCACGGGTGTCCTGTTGCCGATAGAGGTTGCTCGATACATCTTTTCGATTCGAGAGCCTAACTATCTCAGCGGACCTGTGCACACCGGACGGTTCTTGCCGGGATCGAGCTCAGGATCCGGCCATGAGCATGGCCCCCAGCGCCAGCATGGTGACGGCGACCAGGGCGTCCAGCACCCGCCACGCCGCCGGCCGGGCGAGGTATCGGCCGAGCAGCCGGGCGCCGAAGCCGAGCGCGGCGAACCAGCACAGACTGGCGAGCGCGGCGCCGAGCCCGAAGGTCCAGCGCAGCGCGCCCCGGTCGGCGGCGAGGGAGCCGAGCAGGAACACGGTGTCCAGGTAGACGTGCGGGTTCAGCCAGGTCATCGCCAGACAGGTGAACACCGCCCGGCGCCGGGAGCCCGCGGCCTGCCCCTCGGTGCTCAGCCCGGCCGGACCCGGCCTGAGCACCCGGCGGGCGGCGAGGACGCCGTAGCAGAGCAGGAAGACACCGCCGACGACGCCGACCGCCCGGACCGCGCCCGGCCACGCCACCACGACCGCCCCGACCCCGCCGACACCGAGCGCGATGAGCACCGCGTCGGACAGGGCGCAGATCCCCACCACGGCGAGGACCGCGTCCCGGCGCACCCCCTGCCGCAGGACGAAGGCGTTCTGGGCGCCGATGGCGACGATCAGGGAGAGGCCGGTGCCGAATCCGGCGGCCGCGGCGGTCAGGGCGTGGTTCATGCCTCGAACCTAGGAAGGCCGTCCCCACAAGTACAGCTAAAGTTTCTTACGTATCCTTAGCGTTCGTGATGACAGAGCTTCCGCTGGAGCAGGTGCGGACCCTGCTCGCCGTGGTGGACGAGGGCACCTTCGACGCCGCCGCGGCCGCCCTGCACGTGACCCCGTCGGCGGTCAGCCAGCGGGTCAAGGCACTCGAACAGCGCACCGGCCGGGTGCTGCTGCAGCGCACCAAGCCGGTGCGGCCCACGGAGTCCGGCGCGGTGCTGGTGCGGTACGCCCGGCAGCTCGCCCGCCTGGAACGGGACGCCTGGGGCGAACTCGGACTGAGCGGCGCCGGGGAGCCGACCCGGGTGTCGGTGGCGGTGAACGCGGACTCGCTGGCGACCTGGTTTCTGCCGGCACTGACCCGGGTGGCGGGCCTGTGCTTCGAACTGCACCGGGAGGACGAGGACCACACGGCGGCCCTGCTGCGCGAGGGGCTGGTGATGGCGGCGGTGACCACGGCCGCCGATCCGGTCCCGGGCTGCACGGTCCGGCCGCTCGGCCGGATGCGGTATCTGCCGGTCGCCACACCGGAGTTCACCGCCAACCACCTGGGCGGGCGGCCGCTGCCGGAGACACTGTGCGAGGCCCCCGTCGTGGTCTTCGACCGCAGGGACGACTTCCAGGACGCCTTCGTACGCCGGCTGGGCCGGGGCTCAGCCGGCCCGCTCAGGCACCTCGTGCCCACCTCGGAGGGCTTCCTGGACGCGGTCGCCGCCGGGCTCGGCTGGGGCATGGTGCCGGAGGTCCAGGCGCACCCGCTGCTGACGAAGGGCCGGTTGGTGCTCCTCGCGCCCGAGGAGTGGATGGACGTCACGCTGTACTGGCAGCAGTGGAAGCTGGACTCCCCCGCACTGGCCGGACTGGCCGGGGCGGTGACGGCGACGGCGGCCGAGGCCCTGCGCCGCTGACGGTCACGTCCCGCTTCATCCGTTTCGCACCCCTGCAAGGGCCCTGCGGAGTACGGTGGTCGGGCGGTGGCGCGGCGGGCGGCGGTCCCAGCCGGTTCCCGCCCCCAACTCCGCGCCCCCGGTGCCCGGTCGGGTACGGGTGCCCTCGGCCCGGTGGCCCGTCCGCCCCGTTCCCCGGCCCGTTGAAGGCGTGCGGCACGCCCGAGGCCCCGCGCGCGCCCGTGGCCGGATCGTGGTCGTCGCACGAACCCCTGATGCACACGCCGTTTCACACCGCCCCGACCGGTCACCCGAACCCGCAGCACGCAATCGACAGGCACGGACGACTTCGATCGGATCCGGGAGACTTCCATGGACAACTGGCGCGACCATGCCGCGTGCCGTCACGAGGACCCCGACCTGTTCTTCCCCGTCGGCACCACCGGCCCGGCGCACGTGCAGACCCAACGGGCCAAGGCGGTCTGCGGCCGGTGCGCCGTCCGGGAGGAGTGCCTTGACTGGGCGCTGGGCACGGGCCAGGGCATCGGCATCTGGGGCGGGACGACCGAGCTGGAGCGCCGGGCACTGAGCCGCCGCGCCCGCACCCGGCCGCGCTCCGGCTGACCCCGGCGCCCACGGTCCGGGCCTCAGCGGCCACCGCGGCGCAGCGTCCCCCACTCCCGCTCCTGCCGGGCCACCTCCTTCTTCGCCGCGTCGATCACCTCGTCCGCGATCCAGCACAGCGGCTCGGCATCGGTCACGAGCGGCTCGTTGTCGGGGCCCCGGCCGGCCTCCCGGCCGCGCAGGACCCAGGGACGTACGCCGGGCCCCTTGTCGTGCGGCAGGTGCGCGTAGTCGTACAGGCGGCGGGCTACCCACAGCTCCACCGGCCGGTCCGCCCACCAGCTTTCGATGTCGAGCGGACTGGCGGACAGCCCGGGCATCGCCACGCCGGTGAGGTCGTCGGTGCTGGAGGCCTCGGCGAGGTCGGCGCCCGGACCCTGGGACCAGCGGACGTACAGGCCCTGCTGCCGGTCCACCAGACGGGCCACCTCGGCGAGCGTCGACACGACCGGCAGGTTCTCCGATGCGCTCATGGCAACACCTCCCTCGACGGCGCCGCGCGACCGGAGTACCCCCCGGCGGGAGCCAGGAATCCCCGTCCTTTCAGGGTTCCTCGCGCGGCGGCTTCCGGGCGGGCAGCCGCAGGGTGAACACCGCGCCCGCGCCGGGCCGGCTCGCGGCCTCGGCCGTGCCTTGGTGGGCGGCCAGCAGATGGCGCACGATCGGTAGGCCCAGGCCGCTGCCGCCGGTGCGGCGGCTGCGGGACTTCTCGGCGCGCCAGAACCGGTCGAAGACGTGCGGCAGGTCCTCGGGCGCGATGCCCGTGCCGGTGTCGGTGACGGTCAGCACGACGTCGGCGCCGTCCCGGCGGGCGGCGAGCGTGACCGTGCCGTCGGCCGGGGTGTGCCGCAGCGCGTTGGAGACCAGGTTCCCGAGGGCCTGCCGCATCCGCACCGGGTCGGCGTCGAGCCAGGCCGCGGCGTCCACCTCGGTGCGCAGGGCGACCCCGGCGGCGTCGGCGGCGACCCGGTGCGCGGCGGCCACCTGGTCCAGCAGATCGCCGGCGCGCAGCGGCTCGCGGTGCAGCCGCAGGGTGCCGGCGTCGGCGGCGGCGAGGTCCTGCAGGTCGTCGATGATCCGCTGCAGGACGAGCGCCTCCTCGTGCAGCGAGTCAAGCAGGGGCGGGTCGGGCTCGACGACTCCGTCGCGGACGACCTCCAGCCAGCCGCGGATGTTGGTGAGCGGGCTGCGCAGTTCGTGCGCGATGTCGCTGACCATCGCCTTGCGCTGGGCCTCCAGGCGGGCGCGGCGCTCGGTCAGGTCGTTGAAGGCCTCGGCGAGGATGCCGGTCTCGTCCCGGGTGGTCACCGGGACCCGTACATGCAGTTCCGGCGGCTGCTGGGCGGCCTCGGTCAGCGCGCGCACCGGCCGTACCAGCCGGGTGGCGACGAGGGCGGTCACGGCGACGGTGACGGCGAGGACCAGCCCGGCCGCGCCGATCACCTTGGCCTTGTTGGCCGGGGACATGTCGAAGCGGGAGGGGGTCTGGTCGCCGATGCCGAGGAACAGGTCGGCCACCGGGGCGACGTAGGGCTCCAGTTGGGTGCGCCGGGCGGTCAGGATGCAGTGCTGGGCGGCCCGCGCCGTCGCGTTCTTGCCTGCGCCGGCGTACTTGGCGAAGAGGTAGCCGCCGCCGAGTGGGTCCTTGCCGCTGGGGTCGAAGGTGAGGAAGAGCTGCCCGCCGAAGTCCAGGCCGGCCTGTTTCAGGCACGGCCGGGCGAGGTCGGTGAGGTCGGCCAGGGCCTTGTGTTCCGTCGGAGTGGGCGTGTTGAGCAGTCCGTCCTCGCAGACCGCCGCGCCGTAGCCGTTCGGGTCGGTGCCGTCCGGGAGTCTGACGACGGGTCGCCCGCTCGCCGTGCGGACGATGCCGGCCTGGAGGCCGTAGCGCTCGTAGCACTGCCTGCGTCTGGCTGCCAGCGCGTCCAGCTTCGCACGTTCCTGCGCGGGGAGCCGGTAGGGGCCGACCACGCGCGGGTCGATGCCGCTGAGCTGGGCGCCGGTCTCGCTGTAGGTGTCGGTGCGCAGCGGGTCGACGGTGGCGGCGGGCCGGGGCGGCAGTGGGGTGCCGCGGGGCGCGGAGTCGGCGACGAGGGTGCGGTCGGCGGTGGTGAGCGCGATCCGGCGGCCGGTCTCGGCGGCCAGCTGCCGGACGGTGCGGCGGACCTCCCTCCAGTCGGAGTGGGTGGCGGCGTACCCGCTGAGCCGGGCCAGGATGCTGTTGTCGGCCGCGAGGTCCTGGCCCTGCTCCTCCTTCAGGGCGCTGGTGGTGGTGGTCACCGCGAGCCAGGCGGTGGCGGCCACCGAGCAGACGGCGATCAGGGCGGAGACGGACAGCAGCCGGACGAGAAGCCGCTTGCGCAGCGGGATCCGCCGCCTCACGGACGCCTGTCGGCCGACGCCGCCCTGCCCGCTCTTCCCGCGCAACCCGGGCGTGCCCGGCCGGACCCGGAGCAGCCGTCGCCTCACGAATGCCTCAGCCGGTCTCGAACCCGCCGGCGCCTCACGAATGCCTCCGCCGGTCTCGAACCTGCCGGCGCCTCACGAATGCCTCCGCCGGTCTCGAACCTGCCGACGCCTCACGGCACGTTGGCCCTCTCGGGCTCGCCGACATCCCACGGCGCCTCCACCCGTCCGGGCCTGCCCGCAACTCACGGACACCTCCGCCCAACCGGATCCCGCCGACCTCCCACGGCACCTCCGCCCAACCCAGGCCGCCAATATCCCACGGCGCCCCGATCCACCCCGGACACGCCCGCAACACACGGACACCTCCACCCAGCCCAGAACCGCTGACATCTCACAGCGCCCCCGCCCACCCCGAACCCGCCCGCAACACACGGACACCCCCGCCCGACCCGAACCCGCCAACATCCCACGACGCCCCTGCCCACCCCGGACCCACCAACGTCCCAGAGCGCCCCCGCCCAACACGCACCTGTCCGCAACACACGGAGCCCCCCGCCAACCCAGACCGTCCAACATCCCGCGGCGCCGCGCCCACCCCGGACCCGCCCGCAACGCACGTACACCCCCGCCCAACCCAGACCCGCTGACATCCCACCGCGCCCCCGCCCGACCCGGAACCGCTGACATCCCACGGCGCCCCCGCCCACCTCGAAGCCGCCGACGTCGCAGGGGCGCCGCCCACCCGCGTGCAGGTGCCCCGGTACGCACGACGCCCACCCGGCGTGCACACGCCCGCGCCGTACGGGCTCCTCCCACCGCGCTGCGGCCGGTCCGCGCCTCGCCGGTGCTGCCCCCGCGCCTCACGGGCGGGCGCCGCTCAGTTTGTAGCCGACGCCGAACACGGTCAGCAGCCGTACCGGCCGACGCGGGTCGGTCTCGATCTTGCGGCGCAGGTTCATGATGTGGACGTCGACGGCCCGCTCGGTGGAGGCCCGGTCGAAGCCGCGGGTGCACTGCAGCAACTGCCGCCGGGTGAACACCCGTTCCGGCTCCGCTGCCATGGCCAGCAGGATCTGGAACTCGGCGGGCGTGCAGTCCACGACCGCGCCGTCGCAGCGCACCTCGTGCCGTACGGGGTCGACACCGATCCCGGCGGCCCTTACCACGGGGTCGTCGTCCCGGGTGCCGAGGCCGCGCCCGCTGCGCCTGAGCACCGTACGGATGCGGGCCATCAGCTCGCGCGGGCTGTACGGCTTGGTCATGTAGTCGTCGGCGCCCAGTTCGAGGCCGAGCAGCACGTCGTCCTCGGCGGAGCGTGCGGTAAGCATGACCACCGGGATGTCCGGGTCCCCGCCGCCGCGCAGTGCCCGGCACACGCCGAAGCCGTCGACGACCGGGAGCATCAGGTCCAGGACGACGAGGTCGGGCCTGAGGCTGCGGGCGGCCTCCAGTGCGGCGGCGCCGTCGTGCACCACCGTGGCGGTGTGTCCCTCGGCCAGCAGGGTGCGGCGGATCAGTTCGGCCTGCTTCTCGTCGTCCTCGGCGACCAGCACATGTGCGCACACAGGTTCGGATCCTAGGCGGCTCAGGCCGCGAGGAAGTCGGCGTACCCCATGACCACGACCGGATGCCGGTGCGGGTCGAGGGTGCGCAGCAGTTCCCTCATGTGGGCCTTGGCGACGCTGACACAGCCGTGCGTGGGGCCGCCGTGGTCGACGTGCAGCCACACTCCCCCGCCGCGCTTCGGGCCGAGCGGCCGGGTCCAGTCCAGTGGGGAGGTGCCGGGCTCGCGGTTGTAGTCGATGGCGATGACGTAGTCGAAGCAGCCCTCCAGCGGTTCGCCCTCGAAGCCGGTGCCGGGCGAGTGGAAGCCGCCGGAGCGGTGGTACGGCAGCTTGCCGCCGGGGTCCGGGAGCAGGCCGCCGGCGTCGGAGAGGGTGTAGACACCGAGCGGGGAGCGCAGGTCGCCCAGCACGTGGTGCGCGCTCCAGCCGCGCAGGGCGTTGTGTCCGGGCCAGGCGGGGCCGGACTGCCAGCCGGTGGCGGTGCGCCGGTGCAGGACGACCGTGCAGAGCGGGGAGTCCTTGCCGCGCCCGGTGACGACGACGGCCTGCTCGCACCGCTCGGGTATCGCCGCCGATGTGACGGGGCCGAGGCCGGGTATGCCGTGGGAGGCCTGCTCCGCCTGTATCCCGGGGGTGGCGGTGGGTGCCGGGCGGGTGGGGGGTGTCCGGCGCTCGGTCGCCTCGGCTCCGCCGCCGCAGCCGGTGAGCAGCAGCGGGGAGGCGAGGAGGGCGACGGCGGTTCTGCGATGGATCATGGTGCCGACCCTGGCCGACACTTGTTGGGAACCGGTCAGGATTCAGGCGCTGTTCGGCTTGCCCTTCGTGAACAGCCAGGTGTGGAACAGCCCGTCCAGCCGCTTGCCCGAGATCCGCTCGGCCAGCCCTGTGAACTGTGCCGTCGTACCGTGGCCGCCGCGGTGCCCCGCCGTCCAGGCGCGCAGGATCCGGAAGAAGTCCCGGTCGCCGACGGCCTTGCGCAGTGCGTGGAGCGTCATGGCGCCACGGGCGTAGACGGGCGTGTCGAAGATGTTCCGGCCGCTGCCCGGGTCGCCGGGCGGGAAGGCCCACAGGTGGTCGTTCGCCGGGCGGGCGTAGAGGGCGTCGAAGGTCTTCTGGGCGCTGTCGCCGCCGTGCTGCTCGGCGTACAGCCACTCGGCGTAGGTGGCGAAGCCCTCGTTGAGCCAGATGTCCTTCCAGGCGGTCAGGGAGACGGAGTCGCCGAACCACTGGTGGGCGTTCTCGTGGACGAGGGTGCTGAGGTCGGGCGCGGAGTCGTAGAGCGGCCGGGTCTGGGTCTCCAGGGCGTAGCCGACGTCCGGGGCGTGGTCGACGATCGACCCGGCGGAGCGGAACGGGTACGGCCCGAACAGCTTGCTCTCCCAGGCGAGTACGGACGGCAGCTTCTTCAGCACCGGTGCGGCCGCGCTCGCCTCGCGCGGGTCGACGGCGTTGTACACGTGGATGCCGTCGTGGGTGGTGTACTGCTCGACCTTGAACTTTCCGATGGTGACGGTGGCCAGGTAGGCGGCCGTCGGCTCGGTCTCGCGCCAGTGGAAGGTCGTACGGCCGTGCTCGGTGCGCTGTCCGAGCAGCACGCCGCCCGCTACGGCCGTGCGTCCCTGGGGGACGGTGACGGTGATGTCGTACGACGACTTGTCCCTGGGGTGGCTGTTGGCCGGGAACCAGGTCATCGCCCCCTGTGGCTCGCCGGCGACGAAGGCGCCGTCGTCGGTGGGGATCCAGCCGTCCGCGCTGCCGTCGGGGTCGGTGACCGGCTTCGGGGTGCCGTCGTAGGTGACGGTGACCCGGAAGTCCCGGCCCGCGCGCAGGGTGCGGCGCGGGGTGACGACGAGTTCCTGGCCGGCGCGCCGGAAGGCGGCGGGCGTGCCGTCGACGGTGACGCCGGTGACCTTCAGGCCCTTCAGGTCGAGGTCGAAGCGGCTGAGGTTCTGGGTGGCGCAGGCGGAGAGGACGGCGCGGCCGTCGAGGTGCCGGGAGGAGGTGTCGTAACGGAGCGTCAGGCCGTAGTGCCGGACGTGGTAGCCGCCGTTGCCGCTGAGCGGGAAGTAGGGGTCGCCCGCGCCGGACGCGCCGGCCGTGCCCGCAGGCGTCGGTCCGGTGGCGCCGAGGAGTGCCGCGAGGGCGGCGGGGACGGTGGCGAGGACCGCCCCGCGGCGCAGGACGGCGGTTGGGCGCCGGGCGGGCTGTCTGCCAAGTGGCGTCACGGGCACTCCTCGGGGGGTGGCTGGTGATCGGCTGGCCGACAGACTAGGGGCGCCGGTGGTCCGGTCTCCCTCTCATTCTGGTCAAGTCTCGCCGCCTCGCCGCTCGGCGCACGGGGCGTCGGCGGGTTAGGCTCGCGGAACCGTCCGCCGGCGAGGGAGGAGTGAGGACCGTGAGCGTGCGCGTGCGCCGGATCTACGACCCGCCCGAGCCCGACGACGGCCTGCGCGTGCTGGTCGACCGGCTGTGGCCGCGCGGCCTCGCCAAGGACGCGGCCCGGGTGGACGAGTGGCCGAAGGGGCTCACGCCGTCCACCGAGCTGCGCAAGTGGTTCCACGGGGGCGGCTCGTACGAGGAGTTCAGGAGCCGCTACGAGGCGGAGCTCGACGCTCCGGAGGCCGCCGCACTGCTCGACGGCCTGCGCACGACGGCCCGCAGCGAGCGCATGACCCTGCTCACCGCGTCCAAGACGCCGGAGCAGAGCCACGCGAAGGTACTGCTGGAACTGCTGAAGGGCTGAGGTCAGCCCGTGTGCCGGGCCGCGTGCCGGCCCGCGGCCCGCCCGGAGAACAGGCAGCCGCCGAGGAAGGTGCCCTCCAGCGCGTTGTAGCCGTGCACACCGCCGCCGCCGAAGCCGGCCACCTCGCCCGCCGCGTACAGCCCCTCGACCGGCGTGCCGTCGGCGGCCAGGGCGCGGGAGTCGAGGTCGGTCTGGATGCCGCCGAGGGTCTTGCGGGTGAGGATGTGCAGCCGGACGCCGATGAGGGGACCCGCGGCGGGGTCGAGGATGCGGTGCGGGGAGGCGACCCGGCCGAGCCGGTCCCCGATGTAGCGGCGGGCGTTGTGGATGCCCTGGACCTGGGAGTCCTTGCTGTAGGGGTTGGCCATCTGCAGGTCGCGGGCCTCGATCTGGCGGCGCACCTCGGCGGCGTCCAGCAGCGGTTTGTCGGTCAGCGCGTTCATCTTGCCGACCAGTTGCTCGAGGTTGCCCGCGGTCACGAAGTCCGCGCCCTTGTCGAGGAAGGCCCTGACCGGTGCGGGCGCGCCCTTGCCGAGCAGCCGGTCGCGCAGCACGGCCTTGCGGTCCTTGGCGGTGATGTCGGGGTTCTGCTCGGAGCCGGAGAGCGCGAACTCCTTCTCGATGATCTTCCGGGTGAGGATGAACCAGGAGTGGTCGTATCCGGCGATGTCCTCGGTGGTGCGCAGGTACTTGAGGGTGCTGAGGGTGTCGTAGCCCGGCAGGCACGGGTCGGGCAGGCGGCGGCCGAGGGCGTCCAGCCAGATGGAGGACGGGCCGGGCAGGATGCGGATGCCGTGGCCGGGCCAGATCGGGTCCCAGTTCTGCAGGCCCTCGGTGTAGTGCCACATCCGGTCGCGGTTGACCAGGCGGACGCCGGCCTCGGCGCTGATGTCGAGCATCCGGCCGTCGACGTAGGCGGGGACGCCGGTGACCATCTCGGCCGGCGGGGTGCCGAGCCGCGCGGGCCAGTAGCGGCGGACGATGTCGTGGTCGGCGCCGATGCCGCCGGAGGTGACGACGACCGCCTGGGCGGTGAGTTCGAAGTCGCCGGCGCGGTCGCGGCTGGAGGCGACACCACGCGGCGAGTGGTCCTCGGCGAGGACGGTGCCGCGCACCCCGCGTGCCGTGCCGTCCTCGATGACCAGCTCGTCCACCCGGTGGCGGTGGTAGAAGGTCAGCAGCCCGTCCCGGGCGGCCTGGCGGGCGTGGCGGACGAAGGGCTCGACCACGCCGGTGCCGGTGCCCCAGGCTATGTGGAAGCGGGGTACCGAGTTGCCGTGCCCGCCCGCCCTGAGGTCGCCGCGCTCGGCCCAGCCGACGGTCGGCAGCAGCTCGATGCCGTGCCCCTTGAGCCAGGACCGTTTCTCGCCGGCCGCGAACTCGACATAGGCGCGGGCCCAGCGCACCGCCCAGGAGTCCTCGTCGTCGAGCCGGTCGAAGCGCGCGCTGCCCTGCCAGTCGCTCCAGGCGAGGTCGAAGGAGTCCTTGATGCCGAGGCGGCGCTGCTCGGGCGAGTCGACCAGGAAGAGCCCGCCGAAGGACCAGAACGCCTGTCCGCCGAGGTTGGCGGCGTTCTCCTGGTCGACCAGGGCCACCCGGCGGCCCCGGCTGGTGAGCTCGTGCGCCGCGACCAGGCCGGCGAGGCCCGCTCCGACGACGATGACGTCAGCGTCCATCGTGACTGTGTCCTTCCTGACGGTCCTCATGCGGGGGTAGTGGTGGGGTGGTGGTCGTACGGGGTCATGCCGTGGTGGTCCCGGCGGGGTCGTGCGGGGTGCGGCTGCCGTCCGTGAGCAGGGCGGTGAGCAGCTGCCCCAGCCAGGCGCGGGCGGCGTCGACGTCCTTGTCCAGCAGCAGCTGGACGGTGACGCCGTCGTACGCGGCGACCACGGCGTGCGCCGCACCGTCCACGTCGCCGAGCACGGCGGGCAGTTCGGTGTGGCCGCGGGCCCGGCACAGCCGGTCGGAGATCGCCCCGCGGAGCCGGGCGCGGTGGTCGAGGAGGGCCCGGGCGGTCTCCGGGTCGCGGGCGGCGTGCACCAGGAAGTCGGTCTTGACCAGCAGCCAGTCGACGTCGAGGAGGAGCACCTCGGTGACCCGGTCCACGGCCGTCGGCACGTCGAGTCCGGGCCCGTCCTGGGCGAGCGCCTCGGTCACCTGGGCGGCGATCAGGTCGGCGCGCTCCTGGTAGAGCGCGAAGAACAGCTCGTCCAGCGTGGCGAAGTTCGAGTAGAAGGCACCGCGGCTGAAGCCCGCGGCCTCGCAGACCTCCTCGATGGAGACCCGCCCGAATCCCTTGGCCGCGAACACCTCGAACGCGGCCTGAAGCAGCCTGGCCCGGGTGCGGAGCCGGCGCCGGGTGACGCGCTTGGCCGTCTCCTCCATGGCAGCCACCTCCGTTCGATACGCGAATGTATCGGATACATCGATGTATCGAAAGAGGGGAGCCCCGCAAGCCAAGGGAACACATTTTCGATTAAGGGGTACGCTGGACCCATGCCTACGCACCTCCAGGGCTCCCTGTTCGACCAGACCGACGAGCTGCGGCTCGGCGCGCTCGACGGGCTGCGCCGCACCGAGCTGGGCACCGGCGCCTGGATCGACGTGCTGCCGGGCTGGCTGAGCGGCGCCGACGCCCTGTTCGAGAAGCTCGCGGCGGACGTGCCGTGGCGGGCGGAGCGCCGCAAGATGTACGACAACGTGGTGGCCGTGCCGCGCCTGCTGGCCTTCTACGCGGCACACGACCCGCTCCCCCATCCGGTGCTGGACGAGGCGCGCGACGCCCTGTCCCGGCACTACGCCGGGGAACTGGGCGAGCCGTTCACCACCGCCGGGCTGTGCTTCTACCGCGACGGCCGGGACAGCGTGGCCTGGCACGGGGACCGGATCGGGAGGGGTGCCCGGGAGGACACGATAGTCGCGATCCTGTCGGTCGGCGCGCCCCGTGACCTGCTGCTGCGCCCGGCGGGCGGAGGCGGTACGACGCTGCGGCGGCCGCTCGGGCACGGCGATCTGATCGTGATGGGCGGCTCCTGCCAGCGGACCTGGGAACACTGCGTGCCGAAGACGACCAGGGCCGCGGGGCCGCGCATCAGCATCCAGTTCCGTCCGCACGGCGTGCACTGACGCGACCCGACGGTGCGGGGCAGCGGCACATCTGGTTGGCTGTCCCCGACGGTCAGCCGCACAGGGCTCGGGGAGATCATGCGGGCAGAGGTACGCCAAGTCGCCGACGGCATCCATCTGGTGCACGGCAGCCACGTCAACTGGGTGATCCTGAAGGACGGGGACGCCGTCACCCTGGTGGACACCGGCTATCCGGGAGACCGCCAGGGAGTCCTCGAATCCCTCGCCGAGGTGGGCAGCTCCCCGGAGGCGGTCGCCGCCGTTCTGATCACCCACGCGCACAACGACCATCTGGGCTCGGCCGAATATCTGCGCGCCACCCACGGCACGCCGGTCTACCTGCACCCGGCCGAAGTGCCGCACGCGCGGCGGGAGTTCCTGCACCAGGCCTCCATCGGCGACGTGGTCCGCAACGCCTGGCGGCCGGGCGTCCTGCCCTGGGCGGCCCATGTGATCCGCGTCGGCGGCACCGACCACAACCCCGTCATCGCTCCCGAGCCGTTCCCGAACGAAGGCCCCCTGGACCTGCCCGGCCGCCCCGTGCCCGTGCACACCCCGGGCCACACCGACGGCCACTGCGTCTACCACCTTCCCGAGGCGGGCGTCGTCATCTCCGGCGACACCCTGGCCACCGGGCACGCGACGTCACGGGTCAAGGGCCCGCAGATCCTGCTCGACTTCTTCCACCACGAGCGCGCCGGTGTCCTGGCCTCCCTCGAGACGATCGGCACGCTCGACGGCGACACCCTGCTGCCCGGACACGGGCCGGTGCACCGCGGCTCGGTGCGCGCGGCGGCCGAACAGGCCCGGGACCGGGCCTCCTAGAACAGCCGGCCGGGGCCTTAGGGTTCGTGCCATGGCCTTGCAGATCAGCGCCACGAACCCGGAGCACCCCGCGCTCCTGCTCGCCCTGCCCTGGGACGTTCCCCTGGAGGAGTGGCCCGAGGAGTACCTCGTGCCGCTGCCGAGGGGCATCTCCCGGCACGTCGTGCGGTACGCGCACGCCGGTGACGAGGTGATCGCCGTGAAGGAGCTGGCCGAGCGGCCCGCGCTGCGCGAGTACGAGCTGCTGCGCGACCTGGACCGGCTGGGCATCCCCGCCGTCGACCCGCTCGCGGTGATCACCGGCCGCACCGACCGCGACGGCGCCCCGCTGGAGCCGGTGCTGGTGACCCGGCATCTGCGCGGCTCGCAGCCGTACCGCTCGATGTTCGAGACGACCATGCGCCCGGCGACCATGCACCGTCTGATGGACGCCCTCGCCGTGCTGCTGGTGCGGCTGCACCTGGCCGGGTTCGCGTGGGGCGACTGCTCGCTGTCCAACACGCTCTTCCGGCGGGACGCGGGCGCCTACGCCGCCTATCTGGTCGACGCCGAGACGGGCGACCTGCACCCCCGGCTCAGCCCCGGGCAGCGGGAGTACGACCTGGACCTGGCCCGGGTGAACATCAGCGGCGAGCTGCTGGACCTGGAGGCGTCCGGGGCGCTGCACCCGTCCGTCGACCCGGTGGAGTTCGGGCACGAGATCTGCACCCGGTACCAGGGCCTGTGGCAGGAACTGACCCGCACCTCGGTGTACCCGGCAGGCAAGTACCACTACATCGAACGCCGGATCCGGCGGCTGAACGAGCTGGGCTTCGACGTGGCCGAGATGCAGATCGAGCACTCCTCCAACGGCGACACGGTCACCTTCGTGCCGAAGGTGGTCGACGCGGGCCACCACCAGCGCCAGCTGCTGCGGCTGACCGGCCTGGACGCCGAGGAGAACCAGGCGCGGCGGCTGCTGAACGACCTGGAGAGCTGGATGGCCACCCAGGACGACTACGCGCCCGGCGATCCGCTCGCCGCCCGCCCGGAGGTCCTGGCCCACCGGTGGGTGCGGGACGTGTTCCGGCCCACCGTGCGGGCCGTACCGCTTCAGCTGCGCGGTGCCATGGACCCGGCCGAGATCTACCACGAACTCCTGGAACACCGCTGGTACCTGTCCGAGCGCGCCCAGCACGACATAGGCCTCGACACGGCCGTGCAGGACTACATCGAGAACGTCCTGCCGAGGGCGCGGGCCACCCTGGAGCCGGCCGAGGCCGAGTAGCTCACTCGTGCGGGACCACGGCGACCGGGCATTCGGCGTGGTGCAGCATCCCGTGCGCGACCGAACCGATCCGGGCGCCCACGGCCGTACGGTGCGCCCGGCGCCCGACGACCATCAGCTGGGCCCGGCCGGCTGCCGAGAGCAGCACCTGGCCCGCGCTGCCCATCTCGACCTGTTCGGCCACGGGCACCTCCGGGAACCGCTCCCGCCAGGGCCTGAGCGCGTCGGCCAGCGCCTGCCGCTCGTAGGGTTCGAGACCGCCCGCGTCGTCGAGGAGCCTGAGCGAGCCGGGGCTGTAGGCGAAGACCGGTGGCAGGGTCCACGCCCGTACGGCCCGTACGGCCGCGCCGCGGGCCGCCGCCGTCTCGAACGCGAACCGCAGGGTCTCCGCGCTGTCCTCGGGGTCGCCGTGCTGGCCGACGACGACGTCCCGCCCCGCGGCCTCGGCCGCCGGCTGGTCCCCGGCCCGCACCAGGACCACCGGCCGGCTCGCCTCCGCGATCACCTGCTGGCCGACCGAGCCCAGCAGGAACCCGAGGACGGGCCCGTGCCCGCGCGAGCCCAGGACCAGCATCTCCGCCTCCGCCGCGGCACGGGCCAGCTCGTGTACGGCCTCGCCCTCGACCACGTCGACACTCACCTCGAGCGCCCGATGCCGCCCGGAGACGGCCCGCACGGCCTCCGCCACGCCCTCCGACACCCATCCGTGCTGGGTGTCCCGGTCGGCGGTGGTGAGCGACTGCGCGTACCGCCAGGCGTGCACCACGCGCAGCGGCAGCCCACGGCGTACGGCCTCCCGGCCCGCCCAGTCCAGCGCGGCCAGGCTCTCCTGACTGTCGTCCACCCCTGCCGTGATCGGGCGTGTCATGCGTGGCCTCCTCGTCGCCGCCCTCGTGGTGCTGGTGCCCACTATCGGGCACCGGGCAACGAGTTCCGCTGTCCGGGGAGCACCGGGCCCGATCAGGGTCGTCGCCCCATCCGAAGCGAACCCGCCCGATCGAACATACGATGGCTGCGAACCGGTGCGGTGGTCCCCACGACACCGACCCGTGGGACCAAACGCTCGGGGTGGGAGACGTATGGCACAGGCCGCCGACACAGCGCGGACCGTCATCCTGACCGTGGACGACGACCCGGGGGTCTCCCGTGCCGTCGCCCGCGATCTGCGGCGGCGCTACGGCGAGTCGTACCGGATCGTGCGTGCGGAGTCCGGGGAGTCCGCGCTCGAGGCGCTGCGCGAGCTGAAGCTGCGCGGCGACCTGGTGGCGGTGATCCTGGCCGATTTCCGCATGCCGCAGATGAACGGCATCGAGTTCCTGGAACAGGCGCTGGACGTCTACCCGGGGGCGCGGCGGGTGCTGCTGACCGCGTACGCGGACACCAATGCCGCCATCGACGCGATCAACGTCGTCGATCTCGATCACTATCTGCTCAAGCCCTGGGATCCGCCGGAGGAGAAGCTCTATCCGGTGCTCGACGACCTGCTCCAGGCGTGGCGCACCAGCGGCTACCGGCCCGTGCCCAGCACCAAGGTCGTCGGACACCGCTGGTCGGCGCGGTCCTCGGACGTGCGCGAGTTCCTGGCCCGCAACCAGGTGCCGTACCGCTGGTACTCGGTGGAGGAGCCCGAGGGGCAGCGGCTGCTGGCGGCCGCCGGGCAGGACGGGCGGCGGCTGCCGGTGGTGATCACGCCGGACGGCGGCACCCTGGTCGAGCCGGAGGCGCCCGAGCTGGCGGCGCGGGTGGGGCTGGCGACGACGCCGACGGCCGACTTCTACGACCTCATAGTGATCGGCGGCGGGCCGGCCGGGCTCGGCGCGGCCGTGTACGGGGCCTCCGAGGGGCTCAGAACCGTGCTGGTGGAGCGGTCGGCGACCGGCGGGCAGGCCGGGCAGAGCTCCCGGATCGAGAACTACCTGGGCTTCCCCGACGGCGTCTCCGGCGCCCAGCTCACCGAGCGGGCGCGCCGGCAGGCGGCCAAGTTCGGCGCGGAGATCCTGACCACCCGTGAGGTGACGGGACTCGAGGTCAACGGCGCCGCCCGGGTCGTACGGTTCGCGGACGGCTCGGCGATCGCCGCGCACAGCGTGATCCTCGCGACCGGCGTGCAGTACCGGCAGCTGGAGGCCGCCGGCTGCATGGATCTGACCGGCTGCGGGGTGTTCTACGGCTCGGCGCTGACCGAGGCCGCCTCCTGCCAGGGGCAGGACATCTACATCGTCGGCGGCGCCAACTCCGCGGGTCAGGCGGCGATGTACCTGTCGCGGGGCGCGAAGTCGGTGACGCTGCTGGTGCGCGGCCCCGACCTGTCGGCCTCGATGTCACACTACCTGATCCAGCAGATCAACGAGGCGCCGAACATCTCGGTGCGCCCGCACACGGTCGTGGACGCGGCGCACGGCTCGGAGCGCCTGGAGCAGCTGACGCTGCGACACACCGTGACCGGGGAGAGTGAACGGGTCGACGCGCACTGGGTGTTCGTGTTCATCGGCGCCGCCCCGCTGACCGACTGGCTGGGCGACGCGGTGCTGCGCGACGAGCGCGGGTTCATCCTGGCCGGGCCCGATCTGACCGCCGACGGGCGGCCGCCGGCCGGCTGGGAGCTGGACCGTCCGCCGTACCACCTGGAGACCAGCGTCCCCGGCGTGTTCGTGGCGGGTGACGCGCGTGCCGAGTCCGCCAAGCGGGTCGCGTCCGCCGTCGGCGAGGGAGCCATGGCCGTGATGCTCGTCCACCGGTATCTGGAACAGTCATGAACGATCAGGAGCAGTCATGAGCGGGCAGATCATGCCGTGCAGCCCCAAGGAGATCGGCTCGCTGTTCCTCTTCGAGAAGGTGAGCCCCGAGCAGCTGGGCCGGTTGTGCAGCGCGGGGCGGGTGGAGCTGTTCGAGCCCGGTCCGGTGTACACCGAAGGCGACCCGGCGACCTGCTTCTTCGTGATGATCGAGGGCACGGTGGTGCTCTCCCGCCGGGTCGGCGGCGACGACGTGGAGGTCACCCGCACCTCGCAGCGCGGCGTGTACGCGGGCGCGATGCAGGCCTACCTCGGCGACCGGGTGCCGCAGGTCTACAACAACTCGATGCGGGTGACGGAGCCGACGCGGTTCTTCGTGCTGCCGGCGGACATCTTCGCCGACGTCATGACCGAGTGGTTCCCGATGGCCGTGCACCTGCTGGAGGGCCTGTTCTTCGGGTCCAAGCGCACCCAGGCGGCGATCGGGCAGCAGGAGCGGCTGCTGGCGCTGGGTTCGCTGTCGGCCGGGCTCACGCACGAGCTCAACAACCCCGCTGCGGCGGCCGTACGGGCGACGGCCACGCTGCGCGAACGGATCGCGAAGATGCGGCGCAAGCTCGCCGTGATCGCCGAAGGCCCCTTCTCCCGTGACGCGCTGGCGAGCCTGATCGAGATCCAGGAGCGCACCGCCGAACGGGTCGCCAAGGCTCCGGTGCTCAGTCCGCTGGAGGCCGCCGACCGTGAGGACCTGCTCACCGACTGGCTGGAGGACCACGACATCGCCCAGGCCTGGCAGGTGGCGCCGACCTTCGTGCAGGCCGGACTCGACGTCGACTGGCTGGAACAGGTCGCGGCGGCCGTGGACGAGGAGATCCTCGCCGGTGCGGTCGGCTGGCTCAACTACACCATCGAGACCGAGCTGTTGATGAACGAGATCGAGGACTCCACCACCCGCATCTCGCATCTCGTCGACGCGGCCAAGCAGTACTCGCAGCTGGACCGGGCGCCCTACCGCGTGGTGGACGTGCACGAACTCCTCGACAGCACCCTGCTGATGCTCTCCGGCAAGATCGGCGCAGGCATCGAGGTCGTGAAGGAGTACGACCGCACCCTCCCGCCGGTGCCCGCCTATCCGGCGGAGCTGAACCAGGTGTGGACCAACCTGATCGACAACGCGGTGTCCGCCATCAACGGCGCGGGCGGCGCGGGCACGCTGACCGTGCGGACCGCGCTCGACCACGAGCGGCTGCTCGTGGAGTTCCAGGACACCGGGCCCGGCGTCCCACCCGAGATCAAGGACCGGATCTTCGACCCGTTCTTCACCACCAAACCGGTCGGCGAGGGCACCGGGCTGGGCCTGGACATCTCCTGGCGGATCGTCGTCAACAAGCACCACGGCAGCCTGCGCGTGGAGTCCGTGCCCGGCGACACCCGCTTCCAGGTGCTGCTGCCGTTGACCGCCGAGGTCCCGGACACGTCCATCGAGCAAGCGGAGGAAGCCGTATGAGAAGAGTCGAGGGGTTCGACGTGAACGTCCCGCCCAGCGGCACCGGCTGTGCGGAGTGCGAGGAGGCCGGCGGCTGGTGGTTCCATCTGCGCCGGTGCGCGCAGTGCGGGCACATCGGCTGCTGCGACGACTCGCCCGCGAAGCACGCCACCGCGCATTACCACGCCACGGGGCATCCGGTGATCCAGAGCTTCGAACCGGGTGAGGAGTGGTTCTGGGACTACGCCGCGGAGGAGTTGTTCACCTCGGGTCCGGGGCTGGCCCCGCCCGACAGTCATCCCGCCGATCAGCCGGTGCCGGGCCCTGCGGGGCGGGTGCCGAGGAACTGGGCGGAGACGCTTCGGGGTTGAGCACCTGCCGGCTCGGCGGCTTCTCTGCGGACGGCGACTGCGGGTGCCTCGTTCGGTCGCTCAGCGTGTCAGGATGGGGCGTGTCACAGATCGCCTTCAGTGCCCCGCCGTTGATCGGGCGGGACGAGGAACTCGCCCGGCTCATGGGCGTGCTGGAGCGTGCCCGGGCCGGTGCGGCGCGGGCGGTGCTGCTCGCCGGTGACGCGGGGGTCGGCAAGACACGGCTGCTGGACGAGGTCGCGGGGCGGGCGGCGCGGGCGGGGAGCACCGTGGTCACCGGGCACTGTGTGGACCTCGGCGACGTGGGTCTGCCGTATCTGCCGTTCACCGAGATCCTCGGCGTGCTCGCCGCCGACGCACGCTTCTCATCGGTGCTGGCCGCGCATCCGGCGGTGGACCGGCTGCTGGGCGCGGGCACGGACCCGGCGGGCGGCCCGGACGGGCGGCTGCGGCTGTTCGAGGACGTCGCGGGGCTGCTGGCCGAACTGGCCGCCGTGGCGCCGCTGCTGCTGGTCCTGGAGGATCTGCACTGGGCCGACCAGTCCTCCCGGGACCTGCTGCGCTTCCTGCTCAGCCGGGGCTTGCTGCACCGGCCGGGCGGCGGCCAGGAGCGGCGCCTCGCGGTCCTCGCCTCCTACCGGGCGGACGATCTGCATCGCCGCCACCCGCTGCGCCCGCTGCTCGCCGAACTGGTCCGGCTGCCGGCCGTGGAGCGTCTGGAGCTGCGGCCGCTGCCCGATCCGGAGGTCGCGCGGCTGGTGCGGGCCCTGGAGGACCGCCCGCTGCCCGAGGCCGTCGTACGCGGCATCGTGGCCCGCGCGGAGGGCAACGCGTTCTACGCGCAGGAGCTGTTCGCGGCGGCCGGCCCGGACGCCGACGGCGTGCCCAGCGGGCTCGCGGACCTGCTGCTCATCCGGGTCGAGCAGCTGGCCGAGACCGCCCAGCAGGTGCTGCGCACCGCCGCAGTGGCCGGTCGCCGGGTGGAGCACGACCTGCTGCGCGAGGCGGCCGGGCTCCCCGAGGACGAGCTGGAGGCGGCGCTGCGCGAGGCCGTCGGACGGCAGCTGCTCGTGCCCGGGGACGGCGACACCTACGCCTTCCGGCACGCCCTCACCCGCGAGGCGGTCTACGCCGACCTGCTGCCCGGCGAGCGGTCCCGGCTGCACGGGGCGTACGCCCGGCTGCTCGCCGCCCGCGGCCGCGCCCCGGAGACCGCCGCCGAGCGCGCCCACCACGCCCGCGAGAGCCACGACCTGCCGGGGGCGCTCACCGCCTGTCTGGAGGCGGCCGACCACGCCCGGCGGCTGGGCGCGCCGGCCGAGGAGTTGCGGCATCTGGAGACGGCCCTGGACCTGTGGTCGTCGGTGCCGGCCGGGGAACGGCCGTGCGCCGACGGGATCGCGCCCGTCACACTGACCCTGCGGGCCTCCGCCGCGGCCGCGCAGGCCGGCGACTCCCATCGAGCGGTCTCCCTGACGCGGGCCGCGCTCGCCGAGGTCGGCGAGGACGCCGACTCCGCGCTCGCCGCCCGGATCCGCTACACCCTGGCCGGCAACCTGCTCCACGTGGACCGGCTGCAGGCCGCCTTCCGGTACAGCAGCGAGGCACTGGCGCTCATCCCCGCCGAGCCGCCCTCGCGGACCTGGGTGTGGGCGGCGGCCACCCACGTCATGGCGGCCCGTCACCTCGGCGCGGACGAGACAGCCCTGAGCATCGCCCACCGCGCCCTGCGCGTCGCCGAGGAGCTGGGCATGGCCGACGCCCAGGCCGACCTGCTGATCTCCCTGGCCAATCTCGAAGGCGGCGGCCGGCGCTCCGACGAAGGCCGGGACAGACTGCGGCGGGCCCGGGAGCTGGCGCGGTCCGCCGGGCACGGTCCGGTGGAGATGCGCGCGCTGTTCAACCAGGCCATCAGCCGTCTGGAAGCCGGTGATCCGGAGGCCTGCCTGCCCCTGCTGGCCGAGGCGCTGGAGCGGGCCCGCCGGACCGGGCTGCTGTCCTCGCCGTATCCGCTGGAGATGCGGTACCTCCAGCTGCTGGCGCTGTACACGCTCGGCCGGTGGGACGCGTGCCTCGGCGCGGCGGCCGAGGCCGAGGCCCAGCTGCCCGCCACGGGTGCCTTCGCGGCGGGTCCCGCGCTGTACGTGGCGGTCGCGCGGGGCGACGCCGGGGCCCTCGAGCGGGCCGAGGCCTTGCTGGAGGGGCCGTTCAACTGGATGGGCACCCTGGTGGCCGGTATCGCCCTCACCGACGCGGCCGCGCTGCGCGGCGCCCCGGAGGCGGCCGTTGAGCGGATGCGGGCGACGCTCGCCGCGCTGGGCGACGTCTCGGGGCGGCGGCCCGACGTCACCGTCCGGCTGGCCGCGCTCTGCCTCACGGCGGTCGCCGACCGGACCGTGCACCTGCGGCGTGCCGGGGACGCGCCGGCGCTGCGCCGCTGGGCGGACACCGCGACCGAGCTGGTGGAGCAGGCGCGGGCCTCGGCCGCGGGGGACGAGGAGGGCCGTCCGCAGGGCCCGGAGGGCCAGGCCTGGCTGGCCCGCGCCGAGGCGGAGTGGACGACGGCCGCCTCCGGCCCGGATCCGGCGGCCTGGGAGAAGGCGGTCTCCGCGTTCGCGTACGGCGACGTGTACGAGCAGGCGCGCTGCCGGGTGCGGTACGCGGAGGCGCTGCTGTCCGTCGAGCGGCGCACGGAGGCGGCGGAGCAGGCGCGTGCGGCGAGGGCGACGGCGGCCACGCTGGGTGCGGCACCGCTGCTGGAGCGGATCGACGCGCTGACCCGCCGGGGCCGTCTCACCGCCGTCACCGCGACCGGCACGGCCGGTGCCGCGCCGCTGACCGCCCGGGAGCAGGACGTACTGCGGCTCCTCGCGCGGGGCCGCAGCAACCGGCAGATCGGCGAGGAGCTGTTCATCAGCGGCAAGACGGCGAGTGTGCACGTCTCCAACATCCTGGCCAAGCTGGGCGCCGCGAGCCGTACGGAGGCGGTGGCGGTCGCCTACCGCCGGGGCCTGATCGCGCCGGAGCCGACCGGGGCGGGGTGAGCCGGCCGGAACCCCGGTCGGCGGGTGCAGTCCAGGCTGCGGAGGTCGAGGACGTCGGCCAGCCTCCGCATGCCCTTGTCATCGGGGTGGAGGTGGTCGCCGCCGTCGAGGACCGGTCGCAGCCGTGCGGAGTCGTGGGGGCTGCGCAGGGTGCGGTCGAAGTCGGCGGTCGCGTCGAACTCCGCGCTGGTACGGAGGAATCGGTTCACGCGACGGCGTACGGCCTCGGCGGCCGGGTCCCACTCCGGCCGGCCCTGGAAGGGGCCGATCGTGGCGGCGACCACGCACTTCCCCGCCGCGTGCACCCGCTCGGCGATCTTCCGGTAGCCGGCGATCAGGTCCTGCGCGGTGACTCCCGGGTGCACCCTGAGGTCGTTCACCCCCTCGAAGACGAAGACGGTGCGCACACCGGGCAGGGACAGCACGTCCCGGTCCAGCCGGTGCAGGGCGCTCTGTCCGATGCCGTCGGCGAGCACCCGGTTGCCCGAGATGCCCTCGTCGGCGACGCCCCGGACGGCCGCGTGCGCTGTGTTGAGGCGCCGGGCCAGGTAGTCGGGCCAGCGTCGGTTCCGGTCCATGGTGGAGTGCCGGCCGTCGGTGATGGAGTCGCCGAGCGCGACCACGGCTCCGGTGGCGCGGCGGGACGGCCGTACGGACACGGCGTCGAGGTACCACCAGGAGCGGGTGGTCCGCGTCCAGTCGGTGCCGCTCTCCTCGGCGGTGTGGTCGCCCCGGCCGGTGTACGAGGTCTGCAGCGCCAGCCAGTGGCCGGTGGCCGGTCCCACCGCGGCCGGGGTGTGCAGGCTGACGACCAGATCGGTGCCGGCGCGCAGCCGGCCGGGCAGCGGATCGCTCCAGGCGGCGGCGCCCGCCGGAACGGTCACCGTACGACCGCCGCCGAAGGTCAGCCGCCGGTTGCTGCCCGGCCGCAGGGCGGCTCCCTCGCCGCGCACTCCGGCGTAGACGCTGTCCACGGTCAGCGGCCGGTCGCCGAAGGCGTTGCTCAGGCGGACGCGCGGATCGTCGCCGCCGACGCTGGTGTGCACGATCAGCCGGTAGTCCTCTCCGGCGGTGCCCTCGCCCAGGCGGTCGGCGCTCGCCGCCCAGGTGACGACCCCGGAGGCCCGCTCGGCGGACGCGGGCAAAGGGGCCGACCGGGCGGGTGCGGGCTGGCAGACGACGGCCGTGAGCAGGACGGCGGCGACGCGGCGGACGCCTCCGGACCGGCCGGTCATCGGACGAGGTCCCGCGGCGTGACGGACCCGCCGGCTCGCATGCGGACCGTGCGGTGCGTGCGGGACATGCCTGCGTATCCCACGCAGGTCATCGTCCCGCCGACGCCGGGGACGCGCACCTCGGTGGGTTCGCGGTCCGGACGGTGCAGGTCGCCGGCTACGCCGCGATGGCGTGGGCATGGGCCGCCGCCCGCCGGGGGCGAGCGGTAGCACGGGGTAGCCGGGAACGAAGCCGGCGGGCGGGGGGCCGTCCGTGGGTGGTCGCGCGGCGGGCCGACGGTCGCGGCGCGGTCGGCGTCCCGGCCGGTTGCGCCGCCGTACGGTGAGTGCCGGACAGGGCCCGTACCGGTGCCCGGCGTGGGAGGGGCGCGCTCATGGCCGGGAATCCGGGCGGCGGTCGAGGCGGTCCGGGATGCCTCCGGACATGCGGATGCCCCGCGCGAGGCGGGGCATCCGGTGGTGCGGCGGCCGCGTCAGTGACCGGCGGCCGGCGTGTTGGCGGCGGTGACGTTGACCGCGGCCCACGCCTTGTCCACCGTCTTGTACTCGGTGCTGTTCGCGCCGTACAGGTCCTTGGCCGCCTTCAGCGTCGCGACGCGCGCGTCGTGGAAGGAGGTCGTGGAGACCATGTAGCGGGTGAGCGCACGGTAGAAGATCGCGGTGGCCTTGGTACGGCCGATGCCCTTGACCGTGGAGTGGTCGTAGGTCGGCGAGTAGTACTTGACCCCGTTGATCGTCTTGCTGCCGCTGCCCTCCGCGAGGAGGTAGTAGGCGTGCGAGGAGACACCGGACCCGGCGTGCACCTCGGTGTAGTAGGTGTCCGGCGACCAGTAGTCGATCGTGCCCTCGAGCTTGTCGAGCGACGGGTGGTCGAGGCGCCGCAGGAACTTCTGGGCGAGGCCCAGCTTCTCGCCGATCAGGTAGTCCGGCGTGTCCTTCGGGTTGTTGGCGGAGAACTCGACGTTGGAGCCGAAGATGTCCGCGAGCGACTCGTTCAGCGCGCCGGGCTCACCGTACTGGTTGCCGTCGGAGTCGACGTAGGTCGGCTCCAGCTTCGCGGTCGCGTCCACGACACCGTGCGTCAGCTCGTGGCCGGTGACGTCGAGGACGACGAGCGGCTTCTTGAACATCTGGCCGTCGCCGTCGCCGTACAGCATGCAGTTGCAGGTCGGGTCCCAGAAGGCGTTGGCGACCTTGTTGCCCCAGTGGACCATGCCCTGGGCGGCCTTGCTGTTGTTGGCTATGCCCTTGCGCCCGAAGGTGGCCTTGTAGAAGTCCAGGGTCTTGGTGATGCCGTACTGGGCGTCCGCGGCGGCGCTGGCCCGGTTGCTGGTGGTGCCGTTGCCCCACACGTTGGTCGTGTTGGTGAACGCCGTGCCCGTGCTGAACTTCTCGGTGGTCCTGCCCTTGGCGTCGCGCGTCTCGGTGCCGTACCGGCTCGGGTCCTTGAGCTGGTAGTGGCCGCGCGAGGTCTGCGTGGTGGTCAGGCCGACGCTGCCCACGAACAGGGTCTTGCCGGTGCCCTTGGCGGCCGACGGGTAGCTCGCCGCGGCGCCGGCGACGCCGGAGCCGAGCAGGCCGGCCTCCGGGGAGGCGGAGCCGATGCCGGTGGCCGGGTCGATGGTCTCGCCGTGCTTGCGCAGGTTCTGCAGCAGCTTCGGCGACAGGAACTCGTCGCTGTCGGGCGTGTTGCTGCGCACCTTGCCGGTGACGGCGTCGACGACGACGGTGTTGGTGCCGCTCTGGTCGGTGACGGTCACCTGGTAGGCGAGGGCGGAGGAGCCGCCGCGCGCGTCGACGACCAGCTGGGGGGTGCCCGCGTCGCCCTTGGCGGCCTGGGCGGCCTTGGCGGCGGCCTGGTCCGCGGTCAGCTTGGCCTTGGTGGTGGCCGGCTTGACGGCGTGACCGGCGGCGCGGGTCACGCCGGCGTAGGCCAGCTTGTGGTCGAGGTGGACGACGAGGTCGCCGCCGAGCACGGGCATCCCGTCGTGCGTGCGGACGAAGCGGACGTGCCGGGCGCCCTCGGGGTCGAGCATCACGTCCTGCGCGTGCAGTTCGTCGCCCTGGGAGACGCCGGTCGCCGAGGCGTGGGCGAAGGCCGCGCTGCGCGCCGCCTCGACCACCCCGGTGGCGTCCGTGGTGGCGGCCGCCGAGGACCGCTCCGCCCCCGTGGAGGGACCCGCGAAAGCCGTACCGGCCAGACCCGTGGCAGCGGTCGTCACCGCGATGGCGACGGCGACACTGCGTATGTGAGGTCTACGCAAGGATCAGGGTTCCTTCGTTCTGAGGCAGCCGGGGTCACCAACTGCCTTGAGACATGACGCTGTTCCGCGTCACGGGGACTGGTCGGGCCCCAAGGCGTAACCCTTGCGGATCAGTCATGTCCACGTAAAGACGGAATGATCCATTTCGCGACCTTCTATGGCAATCCTTTACGAATGCGTGCCATAGAGCGATCACTTACTGACCGACTGTGTGCCGGCTGTGGAGACGTCGACTCAATCCCCCAGGTTCCAAGGCCGGAATGTGACCGACGTCGCATCAAACCCCGTACGGGGTCGGTGGCTGAGCGGGCACTTTGCGTTATCTTGGCGGAATGACACCCTCCGGGACACCATGCCCCGCATGAAGGGTGACCTCTTTTCCAGTGAGCACGTGGTGCAGCCGGCCATGCAGCCGGGAATGTCCGTCGAGAACGCGAAGTGCATCAAGTACGCGGTGAACGGCGAGATGTACGCCCGCCAGGGCGCAATGATCGCCTATCGCGGCGGCCTCAGGTTCGAGCGCAAGGGGCAGGGCGTCGGCGGCATGCTGAAGCGTGCGGTCACCGGTGAGGGGCTGCCCCTCATGGCGGTGCGCGGGCAGGGCGAGGCCTGGTTCGCGCACGAGGCGCAGAACTGCTTCATCGTCGAGGTCGAGCCCGGCGACCAGTTCACGGTCAACGGCCGCAACGTGCTGTGTTTCGACGCCTCGCTGTCGTACGACATCAAGACGGTGAAGGGGTCGGGCATCGCCGGCGGCGGCCTGTTCAACAGCGTGTTCAGCGGGCAGGGCCGGCTCGGGCTGGTCTGCGAGGGCAACCCGCTGGTCATCCCGGTCTCCGCGCAGTCCCCGGTACATGTCGACACGGACGCGGTCGTCGGCTGGACGGCACACCTGCAGACCTCGCTGCACCGCTCCCAGTCCATAGGCTCGATGCTGCGCGGCGGTTCCGGCGAGGCGGTGCAGCTGATGCTCCAGGGCGAGGGCTTCGTGGTGGTGCGTCCGAGCGAGCTGACCCCGCAGAAGTCCCAGCAGCACTGAACCTTCACAGGGTGATCCGCGCCGCCCGGGCAACCCCCGTCGCCGTACCCGCGTCTTGATCGACAACAGACCGACACGCCCCGGTCCCCTGGGCCGGGGCGAATTTCCGAGATCCTATACACGCGACGTATACACGTGATCTATACATGTTATGTATACACGTGATGTATACACGTCGTGTATAGAAAGGCACGCATGTACGGCAAGGCTTTCGCCCCGGAGTACCAGGGCGCCCTGACCACCCTGTCCGTGAACTCCTCGCTGGTCGATGTGCTGGCGCAGGGCACCGAGAAGCTGCGCGAGGCCGAGCGGTCCGGGCGCAGCGCCGAGGCGGCCCGCTGCGGGCTCGCCGTCGCCGAGGCGCACCGGCGGCTCGGCCACACGGCGGACGCGGACCGGGCCTGGAAGGCGAGTTACCGCGCCGCCCGCGCGGCCGGCGACACCGCCGCGATGGCGTGGGCGCTGTGGAGCGGCGGCACCCTCGCCCGGCAGCGCGGGGCCTTCCCGCTGGCCTGGCGGCTGCTGGGGCTCGCGGCCGAACTCGGTGAGCGCGGCGGCGACATCGTCTGCCGGGGCTACTCACTGGCCGGTCTCGCCGAGACCGGCCGTATCCAGGGCGACTACGCGGCCGTCGGCCGGCTGCACGAGCAACTGCTGGCCGAGGCACGCCGGCGCGGCGAGGCCCGGCACACGGTGTGGGCGCTGGAGGGCATCGCGCAGATGCACCGCAACACCGGGGACCACGACCGGGCGTACGCGCTGTTCGAGGAGGCGGCACGGATAGCAGAGCGGGCGGAGGACCGGCGCGGGCACGCCTGGGCGCTGCGCGGACTCGCCGACATCCTCTCGGTGCGCGACAAGGACACCGAGGGGGCGCTGGAGCTGCTGTCGACCGCGGAGGCCGGCTGCCGGGCGATGAACCTCTCCAGCGCGCTCGCCTACAACCACAAGATGCGTGGCAACGTCCTGTACCGGGCCGGGCGTTACACCGAGGCGCGGGATCTGTACGAGCTGGCGCTGGAGGAGTTCCGCGCGATGAGCGAGCCGCGCGGCGAGGCGCTGGCCCGGCTGGGCCTGGCCAAGTCGCTGGCGCAGTTGGGCCGGGACCGCGCCGAGACCGCCGCCGAACTCGCCGACCTGGCACGGACGCTGGAGCGCAGTGGGCTCAAGCACGCCCGGGAGATGGTGGCCCGGGCCCAGGAGGAGTTCGGCCTCGAGGCCGCGGAGGTCGCCCGGTGACCACCGTACAGGCGCCGCCCTCGGCGACCGAAGTCCTGGCCCGCTGCCGCGGGTTGGCGGATCCGGCGCTGCGCGGGGCGGTGGACCGGCTGCATCCGTGGGTGGCCGAGATGGCCGGGTACTCCTTCGGCTGGTGCGAGGTCGGCGGGGCGCCCGCCGCCGCAACCGGCGGCAAGGGTGTACGGCAGGCGCTGGCGGTGCTCGGTGCCGAGGCGGCGGGCGCCGACGGGCGGGCCGGTGTACCGGCCGCGGTCGCGGTGGAGCTGGTGCACGCCTTCTCGCTGCTGCACGACGACATCATGGACGGCGACGCGACCCGGCGCCGCCGCCCCGCCGTGTGGAAGGCGTACGGCACGGGCCCGGCGGTGCTCGCCGGGGACGCCCTGTTCGCGCTGGCGGTGGAGACCCTCGCGACCGCGCCGCAGGGCGCCGGCACCGTACGGCTGCTGTCGGCGGCTCTCGCCGACCTGGTCCGCGGGCAGGCCGACGACCTGCTGTTCGCCACCCGGCCCTGGACCGGTCCGGAGCGGGTCACACCCGAGGAGTACCGGTCGATGGCGGAGGGCAAGACCGGCGCGCTGCTGGGCTGTGCCGCCGCGCTGGGCGCCGTCCTCGGCGGGGCGGGCGAGGCCACGGCGGGCGTGCTGGACCGGGCCGGACGGCATCTCGGCGTCGCCTTCCAGCTGGTCGACGACGTGCTGGGCATCTGGGGCGACCCGGCCGTCACCGGCAAACCCGTGGGCGGCGATCTGCGGCAGGGCAAGAAGACGTATCCGGTGCTGGCCGCGCTGGGCTCCCCGGCGGCCCGCGGGCTGCCCGGACTGCTCGGCTCTCCGGGGCGGGCCGCGGAGGCCGCCGCGCTGATCGAGGCCGGGGGTGGGCGTACGGCGGCGCTGGCCGAGGCCCGTGCCCACACGACCGCCGCCCGGGCGCTGCTCGCGAAGGCACCGCTGGCCGCCGAAGCCGCCGGGCAGCTCCTGCGGCTCCTCGATCACCTGGTGGACCGTCAGCTGTGATCCCGGCCGTGCGGTGAATCCGTGTTGACCCCGGGAGTCCGCACGGGTCAGGGTGCGAACGGCGCGGCCCAACACCCCCGCGCCGGAAGGGTGAAGCACCTTGATCGGCATCAAGGAGATCGAAGCCACGGCGGAGCGGATCGCCGGGCACGTCGTGCGGACGCCGACCGTGCCGAGTCCGGGCCTGAGCGAGCTGCTCGGCGTCCCGGTCACCGCCAAGCTCGAACTGCTCCAGCGCACCGGTTCGTTCAAGGCCCGCGGGGCGACGGCGAAGCTGCTGTCGCTGAGCGAGGCCGAGCGAGCGGCCGGCGTGGTCGCCGTCAGCGGCGGCAACCACGGGATCGCCCTCGCGGTGATGGCCGCGGCCCTCGATGTGAAGGCCACCGTGGTCATGCCCCGTACCGCGCCCGCGCGTTCCGTCGCCCTCGCCGAGCGGGCGGGGGCGCAGCTGCGGCTGACCGACGGCATGGACAGCGCCTTCGCGCTGGTGACGCGGCTCAGGGACGAGGGGCTGACCCTGGTCCACCCGTTCGACGACCCGGTGGTGATCGCCGGACAGGGCACGGTCGGGCTGGAATTGGCCGAGGACGCGGCGGACGACCTGACGGACGTCGTGGTCAGCATCGGCGGTGGGGGGCTGATCGCCGGGGTCGCGGCGGCCCTCGCCGCCCGGCGTCCCGGGGTGCGCGTCTGGGGCGTGGAGACCGAGGGCGCCGAGGCCATGTCGGGTGCGCTGAGGGCGGGCGGACCGGTGCCGGTGGCCCTGTCGTCCCTGGTCACCACGCTCAGCGCGCCCTCCGTGTCCCAGCTGACGTACGACCATGTCTCCGCGCTGGTCGAGGAGGTGCTCGTAGTGCCGGACCGGGACGCGGTGCAGGGCTCGCTGGACCTCGCCGACCACGCCAAGGTGTGGGCCGAGCCGGCCGCGGGCTGCCTGCTGCCTGCGGCCCGGCAGGTCGCGGCCCGGGTCGGCGACGGCGCCCGGATCGGACTCGTGGTGTGCGGCGGCAACACGGCTCCACGGGAACTGACCGGCTGGGCCGAGCGGTTCGGGCTGCTGTGAACCAGGGCCGCACCCGGGTATTTACCCTCGGTTACCCGCAGGTCGAACGACCCCCGGGTGCGGCCATCCCAAACTCGCAAGCCCTTTCGAAGAATTGAATGAAAGGCAGGAACGGCACCGGACTCGCGATTCTTTGAACGCACCCCCGCACGCCCCGCGTACCCCTGTAGGACACGAAACAGGGGTTTCAGCGAGGGATGACCATGACCAAGGCGCACGTCTCCGCACACGAGTTGGTCGCCGGACGATACCGGCTCCTGGAGGTCTTCGCCCGCGAGACCAACCGTCTGTGGTGGTACGCCGAGGACGTGGCGGCGGAGCAGCCCCGGCTGGTGGCCCAGACCACGCTGCCGGAGCCCGCCGGTGACGACACCGCGCGCCGGGTCACGGCCCGTGTCGTGCGGACCTCGGAGACCATGCGGCTGCTGTGCCCCGGCCAGGTCGCCACGGTCGTCGACGCCGTGGTGGAGGCCGGCACCCTGTGGACGGTCACCGAGTGGATCGACGGCACACCCCTCGGCGAACTCCTCGGCCGCGAGGGCGGGTTCAACGTCGCGCGGGCGGCCCGGGTCGGCCTGGAACTGCTCGATGTGCTGCAGGCCGCCCACGACGGGGGCATCACCCACGGCGAGCTGAGCCCCGGCCAGGTCTTCGTGCGGGACAGCGGGCCGGTCGTCGTCACCGGGTTCGGGCTGGCCGGCGCGACCCTGGTGCCACGGCTCACGGCACCGTCGTACGCCTCGCCCGAGCAGGCCCGCGACGAGCGCATCGGACCGGCCGCCGACCTGTGGGCGCTGGGTGCACTGCTGTACACGATGGTGGAGGGCCGGCCGCCGTTCCGCGACCGCGGCCGGCCCGACGCCACGCTGAAGGCCGTGGACCGGCTGCCGCTGCGCACCCCGCTGCGCACGGGCCCGCTCACCCAGGCCGTGCAGGGGCTGCTGCGGAAGAACTCGCGGGAGCGGCTGACCCGGCCGGTGGTCAGGGAGGCCCTGATCCGGACCCTCGACGAGGACGCCGACGCCGACCGGGAACCGGCCCCCGTGCCCCGGCTGCGCGGCGCGTACGCCGGTGTCCGCCTCGCCGGGCGGGAGCCGGGCAGATGGCTCCTGGCGGCCGGTACCGCCCTGGCCGTGGTCACCGTCGCCGCCGCCGTCCTGGCCGCGACCCACCAGGGGCCGGGCGCCGGCGGCGCGCAGGCACCGGCCCACCCCGCCACCTCGGCCGGTCCGCCCGGCAGGAGCACCGCGGGCACCGCGCCCTCCTCCCCCACGCCGACTGCGAGTGCCTCAGCCGTCCTGCCGGCCGGCTATCACCGCTACACCGCCCCGGAGGGCTTCTCCGTCGCCCTGCCGGCCGGCTGGAAGCGGCTGACGACCTCCCGCGTCACCGGCGCCTACCGCGTCACCTTCGGCCGGGACGGCACCTCCCCCACCCTCGCCGTCACGCACAGCGAGCACGTCGGCCCGGATCCCGTGGCCGTCTGGCAGGAGGATGTCGAACCCGGCCTGCAGCGTCTCCCCGGCTACCAGCGCATCGGCACCGTGCGGGCCACCACGTACGAGGGGTACCGGGCCGCCGACCTGGAGTGGCTGGCCGGGACGGGGGACGCGCGGGTGCACACCTTCGGGCGCGGCTTTCTGACCGGCCGCGGCGACGCCTTCTCCCTGCGGTTCAAGACCCCTGCCGCTACCTGGAACGACGCCGTGAACCGGCTGGCGCTGAGGACGTTCCTGCAGACGTTCCGGTTGCCGCGGGGCTGACCGGCGCCGCGGTCCGTTTTCCGGCCGCCACCTCGGGGACTCGCCACGTATGGTGCAAATCGGATACACGATGATGACCGAGCAGGCAGGCCCCCGGGACCTCGTGGACCACGTCGTCCGGGCCGAGGAGACCGGGTTCGACTTCTCGGTGATCTCCGACCACTACTTTCCGTGGCTGCGCTCGCAGGGCCACTCCTCGTACGCGTGGAGCGTGCTGGGCGCCGCCGCCCAGGCCACCTCGCGGATTCCGCTGATGACCTATGTGACCTGCCCCATCCTGCGCTACCACCCGGCGATCGTGGCGCAGAAGGCGGCCACCGTGCAGCTGCTGTCCCAGGGCAGGTTCCGGCTCGGGCTGGGCGCCGGCGAGAACCTGAACGAGCATGTCGTGGGCGCCGGCTGGCCTCCGGTGGACGTGCGCCACGAGATGCTCGAGGAGGCCGTGGGGATCATCCGCGCCCTGTTCGAGGGCGGCCATGTCACCCACCACGGGCCGCACTACGACGTGGACTCGGCCCGGCTGTGGGATCTGCCGGAGGAGCCCCCGCCGATCGGGATCGCCGTCTCCGGCGACCAGTCGTGCGAGCTCGCCGGGCACCTCGCCGACCTGGTCATCGCCACCGAACCGGAGCGGGGGCTGCTGGAGGCCTTCGACCGGCACGGCGGCAGCGGCAAACCCCGGGTCGGCCAGCTGCCGGTGTGCTACGACCCCGACCGGGACACGGCGGTCAAGCGCGCCCACTCCCAGTTCCGCTGGTTCGGGCTGGGCTGGAAGGTGAACGCCGAACTGCCGCACCCCGACTCCTTCGAGTCCGCGACGCGGTTCGTGGACGAGGACGACGTCGCCGCCTCCGTCCCGTGCGGCGACGACCCCGACGCCTTCGTCGAGGCCGTACGGCCGTACGCCGAGGCCGGGTTCGGGGAGATCGCGCTCGTGCAGATCGGCGGCGACGCTCAGGCGGAGTACCTGGACTGGTCGGCGAAGACCCTGCTGCCCGCGCTGCGGGAGGCCTTCGGCTGACGGCCCGGCAAAGTGTGGTCAATGCGTCGACATCGTCCGGCGCCTGGAGGAACTCCAGCGGGCCATCGGCAGCTGCCTGGCCGCGCGGAGCCGGCGGGAATCCGTCGCAGGGTTGAGCATCCCGGCCGTCACGGGGGTACTAGAGAGCCCTGAGCCGATCGTCGCCGGGAGGCCCTCGCGTGACCGCGTTCGTGCACAAGACCCTGGTGGTGGAGCTCCGCTCGGAAGGCACCGGCCGGTGCCCCGTGCTGGCCCATCTCAGTTACCACGCCGACGACCCCTTCGCCGT
Organism: Streptomyces barringtoniae; assembly: GCF_020819595.1. GTDB lineage: Bacteria > Actinomycetota > Actinomycetes > Streptomycetales > Streptomycetaceae > Streptomyces > Streptomyces barringtoniae. The sequence continues at coordinate 20,422 of NZ_JAJHNP010000032.1, read as the reverse complement.
CACCGCCGTCTTCGGCCACGACGGCCGGGTGCTGGCCTGCTGGCGGCTGGACCGGGAGATGCTCCTGGAAGGTCTGGCGCGGCCCGTCGGCGTGGGGGACGTACGGCTGCGGCCGGCCTCGACCGGTGCGTGGCACGAGCTGCGCATGGAGTTCCTCGGGGACGTCCGCCCGGACGGCGGCCGGCAGCACGCGGTGGTGTTCGCCTGGGCGCCCGCGGTCGCCGCGTTCCTGCGGCAGACCCACCGGATCGTGCCGCCGGGTCGGGAACGCGTCCCCGTCGACGCGCTGTTGGCCGAGATCCTCTCCGCGGGCTGATCATCATCGGGCCGTTGCCCGGCCCGATGATGATCAGTAAAGTCATCCGGGTGACTGCCGGGTCGGCCATGGGCCACGCACGAGTGAGGTTCCCGGCCCCGGCGTGAGCGCGAGGCGGGCCAGAGGCCCGCCGCCGTCTCCGAGTGCTCCTGCCCGGCGCCCGCGTGGGCGCCCGCCCTTCCCACGGACCTCGAGACCCGGAGACACCCATGAAGCCCATGCAGACCGTCCAGCCCACCGCGCAGCACGCCCCCACGACCGCCGTCCGGCTCGACCACACCGCCGTCCTCGCCACGGACCGGCGGCTGTCGGCGGAATTCCTCGCCGCCGTCCTGGGCCTGGAAGTGGGCGCCCCGTTCGGGCCGTTCCTGCCCGTCGACCTCGGGGGCGGCGTGACGCTCGACTACTACGAGAAGCGCGACGGGCCGATCCAGCCGCAGCACTACGCGTTCCTCGTGCCCGACGAGCAGTTCGACGGCATGATCGCCCGCCTGGAGGCGCTCGGCGTCACCTACTACGCCGACCCGCACCACGGCGAGCCCGGGCGGATCAACCGGCTCTTCGGGGGCCGCGGCGCCTACTTCGCCGACCCGGCCGGGCACAACATGGAGATCATGACCCGGCCGTACGTCCGCCCCTAGCCGGGGATCCGGGCGGGCGCGCGCCCCCGTCGCCGGACGGGGACGTGTGCCGGCGGCGGGCCCACAGGGGCAGGCCGAACCACCACAGCAGGTACCAGGCGACGACCACTGACACCAGGAGCGGCACATAGGTGCCGTGCGTGGCCACCCGGAGGATCAGCAGCAGCGCCGATGTCATGGTGACGAGCAGCATGACCAGGCCCACCAGGGTCATCCGGGACGCCAGCCGCACCGCCCGCGGCTTGACCTGGCGGCCGGAGACCAGCCGGTGCAGGGAGACCGGCCCGATGAGGGCCCCGGTGGTGCAGGCCCCCAGGACGACGGTCACGATGTAGATGACCTGGTCGGCGTGGGGCAGCGTGGCGTACTTCGGCTGGAAGACGACGGTCAGCAGGAAGCCGAACAGGATCTGCACGCCCGTCTGGGCGACGCGGACCTCCTGGATGAGATCGCCCCACATCCGGTCGGCCCGCTCCTCCTCGGTCTCGTCGCGCCCCCTGCGCCGTCCTTCCTCCGTCATGCGGTGTCGTGTATCCGCCCGGCCGTTCGTTCAAACGGTGGGTACGGGAGTGCCTACCACCGGTGTTCGACCTTTTCCCTGATCCGCCGCTCGTACAGCTCGCGGATCGCGGCGAACGTCTCCTCCGGCAGCGGCGGCAGCTTGGCGGCGGCCGCGTTCGCCCGGGCCTGCTCCGGTTTGCGGGCGCCCGGGATCACCGTGGTCACGCCGTCCTGCTCGATGATCCAGCGCAGCGCCAGCTGGGCCGGGGTGTAGCCCTCGGGAGCGAGCGCGGCGAACTCGGCGGCGGCCTCGACACCGGTCTCGTAGTCGACGCCGGAGAAGGTCTCGCCCTGGTCGAAGGCCTCGCCGTGCCGGTTGTAGGTGCGGTGGTCGTCGGCCGCGAACACCGTGTCCTTGGTGTACTTGCCGGACAGCAGGCCGGAGGCGAGGGGCACGCGCGCGATGATGCCGACGCCGGCCTCGCGGGCGGCGGGGAGCACCTCGTACAGGGGCTTCATGCGGAACGGGTTGAGAATGATCTGCACGCTCGCCACGTTCGGCCGGGCGATCGCGGTCAGGGCTTCGGCGCAGGTCTCCACGCTCACCCCGTAGGCCGCGACGCGCTCCTCCTCGACCAGGGTGTCCAGGGCGTCGAACACCGCGTCAAAGGAGTAGACGGGCGTCGGCGGGCAGTGCAGCTGGACCAGGTCGATGCGGTCGACGCCGAGGTTGCGGCGGGAGCGGTCGTTCCAGGTGCGGAAGTTGTCCAGGACGTAGTTCTCGGGGATCTGCTCGACCCGGCGGCCCATCTTGGTCGCCACCAGGACATGCAGGTCGGGCCGGCCGCGCAGGAAGGAGGCGATGGTCTCCTCGCTGCGTCCGTCGCCGTACACGTCGGCCGTGTCGAAGAAGGTGACGCCCGCCTCGGCCGCGGTCTCCAGGACGGACAGCGCCTCCTTGTCGTCCACGTCGCCCCAGTCGGCGCCCAGCTGCCACGTGCCGAGCCCGATCACCGATGCCCACTGTCCCGACCTGCCGATTACACGTTCGTCCATGGCGCCCAGTGTGGCATCCTGCAGCGGGGCGCGCCCGAACTCGCCGGGGAGCGTCCGCGCCCCGACGGCTGCCCGGCCCCGACGGCCCCCTTGCCGACGAAGCGGCCTTCCGCAGGTCCGCGGAGGCCCCGCTCACCGGGCCGGGCGAGGCTCGCCGGGCGGGCTGTCCGGGGTCAACTGGGCCTGGACGAGCGGCCCGTAGCGGTCGGCGATGGTGTCGACGTCGGTCTGCCGAAGGTGCGGGCCGCGTGCGATGCCGTACATCACGCCGAGGCCGACGAGTGCGGCGACGGCGAGTTCAGCGCGCAGGCCAGGGTCGGGGCCGGTGAGCCGGGCGGCGAGGCGTTCGGTCACCTGGGCGCGGAAGTTGGCGCGCAGGATGTCGCCGCGGTCGCCGTGCAGCGGGGCGAAGGCGATGCGCAGCAGCGGATCGGCGCCGCGCTCGCGCTGGCTGGCGAGGACGTGCCGGGCCATGTGCCGGCCGAGACCGGCGAGCGGCGCGTCCAGCAGGGCGTCCGCGTCGGTGCCGAAGGACATCACGCGGGCGAACAGGGTGTCCTTGTTGCCGAAGTACTTCACGATCAACGGCGGGCTCACACCGGCGCGTTCGGCGACGGCCCTGAGCGTGATGTCGGCGTGCGCGTGCCGGGCGAGGAGATGGCGGGCCGCTGTGAGGATGGCCGCCTTGGTGGCCTCGGCGTCGCGGCGGGCGGACAGACCCGGTGCGGGTGGCGTGCTCACGTCTCCTGTACTCCCTCCATGGCCTGGTCGCGGGCGCCGCGGGTGGCGTCCGTGGCAGGGCGGGTGCCGTCCGGGGTGCCGTCGCCGGGGATGGACAGGGCGGCGGCGCAGGCGGCGAGGGCGAGGGCGCCCGCCATCGCGAACGCGAGCAGATAGCCGTGCAGGGTGGGGACCGGTACGCCGCCCACGGGGCTGCTGTGGTGCACGAGGACGGCGGCGACGGCGGCGCTGGAGGTGGCCTGGCCGACGGTGCGCATGAGGACGTTGACGCCGTTGGCGGAGGCGGTCTGCCCGGCCGGTACCGCCCGCAGGATGAGCGTCGGCAGCGCCGAGTAGGCGAGTGTGGTCCCGCTCGCCACGACCGTGGCCCCGCCGATGATCATCCACAGGTCGCGGCTGTCGGCGATGCGGACCCCGTAGCCGCAGGCGATGACGGCGGCACCCAGCGCCAGGGTGATCCGCGGGCCCCGCGCGGCCGAGATGCGGGCCGACAGCGGCGAGAGGAGCAGCATGGTCACCCCGCCGGGCAGCAGACACAGACCGGTGGCGACGATCGACAGGCCGAGGCCGTAGCCGGTGGCCTTCGGTGCCTGTACCAGCTGGGCGGTGACCAGCGAGTTGGCGTAGAAGGCGAACCCGGTGAGCAGGGCGGCGACATGCGGCAGGCCCACCCGCGGCCGGACGGCCAACCGCAGGTCGACCAGCGGCCGTTCGGCGCGCAGCTGCTGCCACCACCACAGGGCGAGGACGACGCCGGCGCCGAGGAACAGCCCGAGGACCCGGGCGCTCCCCCAGCCCCAGGAGCCGCCCTGCGAGACGCCCAGCAGCAGGCACACGAGCCCGGCGGCGAGCCCCAGTGCGCCGGGCACGTCGAACCGGCCGGGCTCGCGCACCGGCGACTCCCTGACCGCCCACCAGGTCGCGCCGACGCCCATCGCACCCAGGGCGCTGGTGAGCCAGAACATGGTGTGCCAGTCGGCGTACTGAACGACCAGCGCGGCGAGCGGCAGGCCGAGCGCGGCGCCGATGCCGACGGTGGAGCTCATCAGCGCCACCGCCGAACCCCGCCGTTCCGGCGGGAGTTCGTCGCGCAGGATGCTGATCGACAGCGGTACGACGGAGGCGGCGGCGCCCTGGAGTGCGCGGGCGGCGATGAGCACGCCGATGTCGGAGGTCAGGGCGCACAGCACCGAGCCGATGGTCATCAGGGCGAGCGCACCGGTGAGCACCCGGCGCTTGCCGTACATGTCGCCGGCCCGGCCGAGCACCGGGGTGAGGACGGCGCCGGAGAGCAGGGTCGCGGTGACCGTCCAGGAGACGGTTGCGGCGGAGGCGCCGGTGAGCCGGGGCAGGTCCGGCAGCAGGGGGACGACGACGGTCTGCATGACCGCCATGAGGATGCCGCCCGACGCCAGCACCGGGATGGTGAGCCGGTCCCGCAGCGGGAGCGGCATGACCGGGCCGGGCGGCCGGGGTATCGGGGCGGGCTGGTCCATTCGGCGCTCCTGTGGACGGCACGGTGCTCGGTGAATGGCCATTCACATTATCGGGTGAATGGCCATTCACCAACGTTTCCGGCGCCGGCGCGGGGCACTCAGTCGAGGTTCTTCTCCAGGGCCGCCAGATAGTTGTGCATGAAGTGGTCCCGGATGCCGTCGGAGGCGGGTGCGAAGGCGTCGGCGGTCAGTCCGGTCGCCCGGTCGGTGAGCGCCGACAGCATCGGCATGCTCTCGTGCAGCCGGCCGTGCGAGTCGATGTAGCGCAGGGCGCGGACATGGGTGAAGGCGGGCTCGGGCGGGAGCTGGGGCACGATGTCGTTGTTGTTCACGAAGCGGTACATGCGGCCGCCGAATCCCTTGTGGAAGGCCTCGGCGAGCAGCCGGTCGCAGGTGCGCGGCTGGCCGTAGGTGTACACGCCGTCGGCGGCCAGGTGCGGGTCCTCCAGATACATCCGGGCGCCGGCCAGCATCGCGAGGGCGCCGCCCAGGCTGTGCCCGGTGAAGTACACGGTCTGGCCGTCGGTGCGCAGCTCGGCGAGGGTCCGGTGGACGGCCGGGTAGACCGATTCCAGGGCCTCGGCGAATCCGTGGTGGACGTATCCGTTGCCGCCGGGTCCGGGCCTGGGCGGGGTGGTGGCGTCGGTGAGCCAGTCCTTGATCTGGGCGGGTTCGGTGCCGCGGAACGCGGTGACGATCATCCGGTCGCTGGCCACGGTGTACGCCTGGGTGTCCTGCAGCGGGAAGGGCGGGGTGAAGCGGGTCTCGTGGTGGCGCACCTGGTCGAACCCCCACTGGGCGGCCTGGTCCGCGACGACGGCGGGGTCCTTGTAGGCCAGGTCGGCGGCGCGGGCCAGCCAGTAGGCGCGTTGCAGGCTGTAGCCGGCGGAGGTCTGGTCGAACGAGACGGGTACGGCCATGGACGGGACTCCTCGGGTGTGGGGGAAACCAGGGGGTGCCGGGGCGGCGGGAACGGGCGGGACCTAGCCGCGCCGGGCCGGGGACCAGGTGTGCGGGGGGCGCGCCGCCCTGGGGCCGAGCCACCGTTTGAACCTGTGCAGTGCCTCCAGCCGGCCGGCCGCCTTGTCGAGGCCGTAGTACAGCTGCGGCGGGACGTACGGCAGCAGGGGCGAGTGGCGCCGGCCGAGCAGGGCGAACATCCGGTGCGGGGGGAGGTTGATGTAGCGGGGCAGGTTCTCGTACCACTGGGCGCTGTGGCGGGCCGCGCTCTGCACGGGCAGCAGTTCGGCCGTGCGCCGGCGCTCGTAGGCGGCGAGGGCGTCGGTCAGGCCGGTGTGCTCGTGCAGGGCGCGGGCGAGGCACATGGCGTCCTCCAGCGCTTCGGCGGTGCCTGCGCCGCCGGAGTAGTGGGTGGCGTGGGCGGCGTCGCCGAGCAGCACCAGGTTGCCGTGGTGCCAGGTGCGGTTGGTGACGGTGCGGAAGGTCAGCCAGCCGGCACCGGGGTGGCCGGTGAGCGGGTGGCCGTCGAGGACATCGGCGAAGAGTCGCTCCAGCAGGGTGAGGCCGTCCGCCTGCGTCACCCGGTCCAGGCCGAGCCCGGTGAACGTCTCCGGGGAGCACTCGGCGACACAGGTGCTGTACTCGCCGCCGCAGCCGTGGCCGCGCACCCAGATCCAGCCGTGCTCGGTCTCGGTGAAGGCGAAGGTGAGGGCGTCGAAGACCTTGGTGGTGCCGAGCCGGACGTAGGGGTTGCAGCCCGGAGTGATCCGGGTGCCGAAGGCCGCGGCACGGCGGGTGCGCAGGGCGCTGTGCGGCCCGTCGGCCGCGACGACGAGGTCCGCGCCGGCCGGCGGTTCGGTGATGCCGCTTGCGAACTCCAGCCGGACGCCGAGGAAGCGGGCCCGGTCGGCGAGCAGGCCGAGCAGCCGGTGGCGGCCGATGCCGAAACCCTCGTCACCGTGGCGTCGGATCGTCAGGCCGCCCACGTGGGCGACGCCCTCGCTCCAGCGGACGGAAGCGTCCTCGATGGCGCGCGCCGAGGCGAGGTCGTGCTCCCGGAGCCGGTCGAGGAGGCCGCGCCGGTAGGTCACGCCCCAGCCGTGGGTCGAGCCCTCGGGGTCGCGCTCGTGGACGGTGATGTCATGGGACGGGTTCTGTCGCTTGAGCAGGATGGCGAGGTACAGACCCGCGGGCCCGCCTCCGACGCAGACGACCTTCACGCACACACCCCTGACAGTCACCCTATGCAGTCGGACGGCACCGCAGGGTAGCAGGGCGGCCGGGCCGCCCGATCGCGTCAGTTTGGTGTGGTGATCCGGACCACTCGGACGGCCCGCGGACGAGAAGGATCAGCGGAATCGGGGCCGCGGCGGCAAGGAATTCCCCGTTCCGGGCACATCGCCCGCCGACCACGGCAAGATCACCTTGGTTCAAACCTGTACGACATGTGGGCAATTGTCCGGATCGCAGCCAACCGGTTCCGGGCGATTTCTTCCCGCCCCGAAGCCCCCGATAGGCATGCGTCGTCACCCACCGGAACACCCTCCAGGAGGACCCGTATGCCCGACATCACCCGGCGCCGCGCGCTCACCGCGACGGCGGCCCTCGCCGTGACGGCCACCGTGACCACCCTCACGGCACCCGCCGCCTCGGCCGCCGGCCACGACCACCCCATGCCGATGCCGGAGACCTTCGACGAGGTCTACAAGGGCCGCCGGATACAGGGCCGGCCGATGACGGGCCACGGCGGCCATCACCACGAACACGGCGGCGGGTACGAGGTGTTGATCGACGGCGTCCAGCTGCATGTGATGCGCAACGCCGACAGCAGCTGGATCAGCGTCGTCAGCCACTACGCACCGGTGCCCACCCCGCGCGCCGCCGCCCGGACCGCGGTGGACGAGCTGCAGGGCGCCCCGCTGCTGCCCTTCCCCGCCAACTGACCGCCCCCGCAAGGACTTCGGAGCATCGCGCACCATGACCGTACGCAAGAACCAGGCCACGTTGACCGCCGACGAGAAGAAGCGGTTCGTGTCCGCCGTCCTCGAGCTCAAGCGCAACGGGCGCTACGACGAGTTCGTCCGCACGCACAACGAGTTCATCATGTCGGACACCGACACCGGCGAGCGGACCGGCCACCGCTCACCGTCGTTCCTGCCCTGGCACCGCAGATTCCTGCTCGACTTCGAGCGGGCGCTGCAGTCGGTGGACTCCTCGGTCGCGCTGCCGTACTGGGACTGGAGCACCGACCGCACCGTGCGTGCCTCGCTGTGGGCGCCGGACTTCCTCGGCGGCACCGGGCGCAGCACGGACGGGCGGGTGACGGACGGCCCGTTCGCCGGCTCCACCGGCAACTGGCCGCTGAACATACGCGTCGACGGCCGTACGTTCCTGCGCCGCTCGCTCGGCACGGCCGTGCGCGAGCTGCCGACCCGGGCGGAGGTCGAGTCGGTGCTGTCGATGCCGACGTACGACGTGGCGCCGTACAACAGCGCCTCGGACGGTTTCCGCAACAACCTGGAGGGATGGCGCGGGGTCAATCTGCACAACCGGGTCCATGTCTGGGTCGGCGGGCAGATGGCCACCGGGGTCTCCCCCAACGACCCGGTGTTCTGGCTGCACCACGCCTACGTCGACAAGCTGTGGGCTCAGTGGCAGCGGCGGCACCCGGACGCGGGGTACCTGCCGGCCGGCGGCACGCCGGACGTCGTGGACCTGGACGAGACGATGAAGCCGTGGAACGACGTGCGTCCGGCGGACCTGCTGGACCACACGCGGTACTACACGTTCGACAGCTGATCCGCCCCGGTGTGATCAGGCCTCGGCGGTGCGGCACTCCGGGTGGCCCCAGCCCTGCGCGTTCTTGGCGATGGACTCGCCGGCCGCGTAGGAGCGGCCGCACAGGCAGCGGCCCGGGAACTTCGCCTTGATGGTGCGGGAGGACGCCGCTCCGCCGGTGCTGCGGGGCGCCTTCCTGCGCGGGGCGGCCGCCTTCGGGGTGCCGGGCGAGGGCGGCGGCTCCGGCGAGCCGAGCGCGCTGCCGGCCGCCTGCTGCACGGAGGCGGCCTGGCTGGCGGCGCGGTCGGCGAAGTCGTTCAGCGGGTCGCCGTCGACCTGGTGGGCCGGGACGTAGCGGAACTCGACCGTGCGGCCGTCGAGGAGCGCGTCGATGCGCACGACCAGGTCCTGGTTGGCGACGGGCTTGCCGGCCGCGGTCTTCCAGCCGTTGCGCTTCCAGCCGGGCAGCCAGGTGGTGACGGCCTTCATCGCGTACTGGGAGTCCATGCGGATCTCCAGCGGCACGTCGGCCTCGACGGCCGTGAGCAGCCGTTCCAGGGCGGTGAGTTCGGCGACGTTGTTGGTGGCCCGGCCCAGCGGCCCGGCCTCCCAGCGGGCGGGGGTCCGCTCGTCGCCGTTCGAGACCACCCATGCCCATCCGGCCGGTCCGGGGTTTCCCTTCGAAGCCCCGTCGCACGCGGCCACCACACGTTCACGCATACGCACGATCATGCCATGGCCGCGCCGGGCCCCGTCGCGGGTGGGTCAGACGTCCTTGACCTTGGGCATCTCACCCTCCGTGGTCGCGATGTCGATCACGGAGAAGTTCGCGCCCTGCGGGTCGCTGAGCGCCGCGAACCGGCCGAAGGGGCTGCTCATCGGCCCGAAGCGGAGGACACCGCCGAGCTTGGTGGCACGGGCCACGGCCTCGTCGCAGTCGTCGACGGTGAAGTAGACGTTGATGTACGACGGCACCTCGGGCGGGAAGTCGTCGGTCATCCGCATCCGGCCGAGGACGGTCTCCTCGCCGACGTCGAACATCCGGAAGTCCACGGCGTCGTCCACGATGTCCTTCATCCGGTAGGGGAAGACGGCGGAGAGGAAGGTGTCTGCCTTCTCGGGCTCACGGGTGAAGACCTCGGCCCAGCAGTATGCGCCCGCCGTCGCCGTCGCCTCGAAGCCCTCGTGGCTGCCGGCCTGCCAGACGCCGAAGACGGCCCCGCTGGGCTCGCGGGCCAGGCACATCGTGCCGAAGTCGCCGACCTGCATCGGCTCCATCAGCACCTCGCCGCCGTTCTCCCGGATCTTCTCCGCGGTCGCGGCGGCGTCCGGCGAGGCGAAGTACAGGCACCACTGCGACTGGCCCTCCTGGCCGGGCATGGGCGGGACCACGGCCGCCACCGCCTTGCCGTCCGCGTAGGCCTGCGTGTAGTTGCCGTACTCCGACGACGACTCGCCGAAGGTCCAGCCGAGGACGTCGCCGTAGAACCGCTTGGCTCCCTCGACGTCGTTGAACATCGCATCGGCCCAACAGGGCGTTCCCTCGGGTTGTACGGCCATGCTCGCGGCCCTCCTGGTCTTCGGTCCCGTACGGATGGTCCCCCGCCTGTGAGGCTTGCGTTCCGAAGCTCACGCTAGCGATCCGCCCGTCGGCCCGCGCGCCGAACCGGGGAAGCGCCCGGACAATGGGAGTGGAGGCGACGGTGCGATGACGACGGGCACGATGCGGGCGTGGTCGGTGGTGCTGCCGGGACCGGTCGACGGGCATCCCCTGCGGCTGGTGGAGCGGCCCGTGCCGGTGCCGCGGGCGGACGAGCTGCTGGTGCGGGTGCGCACCTGCGGGGTGTGCCGGACCGATCTGCATGTCGCCGAGGGCGATCTGCCGGTGCGCCGCGCCGGGGTGACCCCGGGGCACGAGGTGGTCGGCGAGGTGGTGGGGGCCGGGGCCGGGGTGCGGGACTTCGCGGCGGGTGACCGGGTGGGCGTGGCCTGGCTGCGGCGCACCGACGGGGTGTGCGCGTACTGCGTGCGGGGCGCCGAGAACCTGTGCCCGTACTCGGAGTACACCGGCTGGGACGCCGACGGCGGATACGCCGAGTACACGACCGTGCCGGCCGCGTTCGCCTACCGGCTGCCCGGCGCCCTGGCCGATGTGGCGGCTGCGCCGCTGCTGTGCGCGGGAATCATCGGGTTCCGTGCGCTGCGGCGGACCGGACTGCCCAAGGGCGGGCGGCTCGGCCTGTACGGGTTCGGGGGCAGCGCCCATCTGTGCGCGCAGGTGGCGCTCGCCGAGGGTGCCACCGTGCATGTGGTCACCCGGGAGCCCGCCGCCCGCAGGCTGGCCCTGGAACTGGGCGCGGCCTCCGCGCGGGACCTGGACGAGGCGCCGCCGGAGCCGCTGGACGCGGCGATCCTGTTCGCCCCGGCCGGCGAGCTGGTCCCGGTGGCCCTGCGCGCCCTCGACCGGGGCGGCGTGCTCGCCCTCGCCGGGATCCACCTGACCGACGTACCACCCCTGCACTACGAGACCGAGCTGTTCTACGAGAAGGAGCTGCGCAGCGTCACCGCGAACACCCGTGCCGACGGCCGGGAGTTCCTCGCCCTGGCCGCCCGGCACGGCGTTCGCGCGACCACGCACGCCTATCCGCTCTCCCGCGCCCCCCAGGCTCTTCGCGACCTCAAGGCCGGCCGGTTCGACGGGGCGGCCGTCCTGTACGCCGACCTGTCCTGAGCAGCAGGCAGGCTCACCACACCGGCGTACGCGAACCCGCGCGAGGGCGCAGTGCACCGGCGCCCGGGCACACGGTTCGCCGGTTGCGCCCCGATCAGCAGGTTTACACCACCGAGCGTCATGATCAGCCCCCTTCGCGCTGTATCGGGCACCTCACGAGGACTGTTTGGCTTGGCCCGGGTGCAGGATCACCACGCTCACCATCCGGCGATCCGGCCACCCCTGTTCGCACGCAGCTCCGCTGGAGGGAATGTGACCACCACACCGGACAGCGCCGCCGGCCCCGCCGTCGACGAACCAGCCCCCGACCCCGCGGCCGACGGGCAGCTCACCAGTCTGTCCACCCGGGCGGCACGCCGGCTCACCACGACCACCAAGTCCGAACCGCAGATGCAGGCCATCACCTCGCGATGGCTGCTGAAGACCCTGCCGTGGGTGGACGTCAAGGGCGGCACCTACCGGGTCAACCGCCGCCTCCAGCTGCGCACGGGCCGCGGCCGGGTGCACTTCGAGCACAACGGCGCCGACGACATCCGGGTCGTCCCGGAGACGCTGACCGAGCTGCCGATCCTGCGCGGCTACCCCGACACCGACGTGCTGCGGGAGATCGCCGGCCGCTTCCAGCCGCGGGAGGTGCGCGCCGGGCAGGTGCTGTTCGAGGCCGGCCAGCCGGTGACCGAGGCCTATCTGGTCGTCCACGGCCGGTTCACCCGCTACACCACCGGCAAGTACGGCGACGAGGAGATCACCGGGGTCGTCACCGACGGCGACCAGATGGGCGACGAGGCGGTCGGGCAGTCCGACCCCCTGTGGCTGTCCTCGGTGCGGGCCGAGACCGCGGGGGTGGTGCTCGCGCTGCCCTGGGCCGTCGTGCAGGAGTTCACCGGGCGCGTCCCCTCCCTCGCCGCGCATCTGCAGGCCTATGTCGAGCGGCAGCGGCTGCCGATGAACCGCAAGGGCGAGGCCGAGGTGCCGGTGCAGGCCGGCCATGTCGGCGAGCCCACGCTGCCGGGCGGCTTCGTGGACTACGAACTCGCCCCTCGCGAATACGAGTTGTCCCTCACCCAGACCGTGCTGCGGGTGCACACCCGGGTCGCCGACCTCTACAACCACCCGATGGACCAGACCCAGCAGCAGCTCCGGCTCACGGTCGAGGAGATCCGCGAGCGCCAGGAGTGGGAGCTGGTCAACAACCGGGAGTTCGGGCTGCTGCACAACGTCGACTACGGCCAGCGGATCAGCACCTTCACCGGCCCGCCGGTCCCGGACGACCTGGACGAGCTGCTGTCGATGCGGCGCAAGACCAAGGTGTTCCTGGCCCATCCCAAGGCGATCGCGGCGTTCTTCCGGCAGTGCAACCGGCGCGGTCTGGTGCCCGGCACCGCGAACGTCGACGGCCACGAGGTACCGGCGTGGCGCGGGGTGCCGATCTTCCCGTGCAGCAAGATCCCGATCAGTGACGACCACACCACGAGCATCATCGCGCTGCGCACCGGCGAGGCCGACCAAGGGGTGATCGGCCTCTATCAGACCGGCATCCCCGAGGAGTTCCAGCCGGGCCTGAACGTCCGGTTCATGGGCATCGACACAGCGGCGATCATCAACTACCTCGTGACCGCCTACTACTCGCTGGCGATCCTCGTGCCCGACGCGGCCGGGATCCTGGAGAACGTACAGATCGGCCGGTTCCCCGAATGACATCCGAGCACACCGTGAACACCCCCGCCGCCTCCTACACTCTGCCGGGGCCGCCGGACATCGCCGCCAGCCTGCGCAGACCCCGCCGCACGGGGGCGATCCCCGGGCTGCACCACCAGCCGGCCGTGCCCGCCGACCCGGTGCAGGCCGCCGAGGTCGACCGGCGCCTGGAGACCTGGGCCCGTGGCCTGGATCTGTTCCCGGAGGCCTGGAAGGGGGACTTCTCCGGCTTCCAGTTCGGCCGGGCCGTCGTACTGCAGCATCCGGGCGCGCTGGACGTGGACCGGCTCACGGCCGCCGGAAAGCTGCTGCTCGCCGAGAACATCGTCGACTCCTGCTACTGCGAGGAGGACGAGGGCCGGGGCGGGGCGCGCCGTGGCCTCGGCGGCCGGCTGATCATGGCCCAGTCGGCGCTCGATCCCTACCACGGCGTCCCGGAGCTGGAGGAGGAGTGGCGCCAGGGCATGCGGGCCGACGGTCCGCTGCGCTCGTACCACTTCGCCCTGGAGGACTTCGCCGGGTTCGCCACGCCCAGCCAGACCGACCGGTTCGTGCAGGACATCGCCCGGCTGCACCTGGGCTACCTCGCGGAGGCCGCCTGGGCGGAGACGCGGTACATGCCGCACGTGTGGGAGTACCTGGTGATGCGGCAGTTCAACAACTTCCGCCCCTGTCTGTCGATCGTCGACGCCGTGGACGGCTACGAGCTGCCCGAGCAGGTCTACGCCCGGCCCGAGATCCAGCGGATCACCGCCCTCGCCTGCAACGCCACCACGATCGTCAACGACCTGTACTCCTTCACGAAGGAGCTGGCCAGCGACCCCGGCCATCTGAACCTGCCGCAGGTCGTCGCCGCCAACGACCGGCGCGGGCTGAAGGCCGCCTATCTGAAGTCCGTCGGGATCCACAACCGGATCATGGCGGCCTTCGAGGAGGAGTCGGCCCTGCTGTCGGCCACCTCGCCGCTGGTGGAGCGCTATGCCCGGGGGCTCGCCGCCTGGGTGTCCGGCAACCACGAGTGGCACGCCACCAACACCCACCGCTACCACCTGCCCGACTACTGGTGACGGCCCTCTTCCGAAACGCCGTCACCTGCACCAGGAACACCGTAACAAGCACCACGAGGAGCCACCTTTGACCACCGTCCCCGTTGCCCGGACCACGTCCGTTCCGGTCCCGACCCAGTCCGTCTACCAGAGCCGGGTCGCCGACTACTGGAACGCCGAGGAGAACCCGGTCAACCTCGAGCTCGGCCGGATCGACGACCTGTACCACCATCACTACGGCATCGGAGCGGCCGACCGTACGGTGCTCGACGAGCCCGATCCGGACCGGCGCCGGGACCGCGTCACCGCCGAACTGCACCGCCTGGAACACGCCCAGGCCGAACTGCTCGCCTCGCATCTCGGCCCGCTGACCCCCGCCGACCGGGTCTTCGACGCCGGCTGCGGCCGGGGCGGGGGCAGTGTCGTGGCGCATCTGCGCTACGGCTGCCACGCCGACGGCGTCACCATCTCCGCCAAGCAGGCCGGGTTCGCCGGCGAGCAGGCCCGCGGCCGGGGCATCGACGACAAGGTGCGCTACCACCACCGCAACATGCTCGACACCGGCTTCGAGACCGGTGCGTACGCGGCCTCGTGGAACAACGAGTCCACCATGTACGTCGAGCTGGACCTGCTGTTCGCCGAGCACGCCCGGCTGCTGCGCCGCGGCGGACGCTATGTGGTGATCACCGGCTGCTACAACGACACCTACGGGCGGGCCTCGCGCGAGGTGTCGCTGATCAACGCCCACTACATCTGCGACATCCACCCGCGCTCGGAGTACTTCAAGGCGATGGCCCGCAACCGGCTGGTGCCGGTGCACGTCGAGGACCTGACCGAGGCGACGATCCCCTACTGGGAACTGCGCCGGGAGGCCGACCATCTGGTCACGGGCATCGAGGACACGTTCCTGGACGCCTACCGCAACGGCAGTTTCCAGTACCTGCTGATCGCGGCCGACCGGATCTGAGGCCGGGCCCCGGCGGAAATTCCGTCGACAGCGAGGGCGTCGAGGCGCTGGGATGGGCCGCCATGAGTGCCCACGACAGCCTCAGTCCGCCGCGGCTGCACGCGGACGAGGTCGACCTCGACGCCCCGCTGGTCCAGCGCCTGGTCGCCCGCCGTTTCCCGCAGTGGGCCGCGCTGCCGGTACGCCGGCTGCCGTCCTCCGGCACCGAGAACGCCATGTTCCGGCTCGGCGCCGACCTGCTGGTACGGCTGCCCCGGCGGCCCGGCGCCGTGGCGGACGTGGGACTGGAGCAGCGCTGGCTGCCCCGGCTCGGGCCGCAGCTGCCGGTCGCCGTGCCCGAGCCGGTGGGCATCGGCGAGCCGGACGAGGGCTATCCGTGGCCCTGGTCCGTCTTCCGCTGGATCCAGGGGCGCAACCCGGTGGCCGGCGCGGTGCGGGAGCCGGAGCGGCTGGCCGAGGACCTGGCGGTGTTCGTGCGCGCCCTGCGCCGGATCGACCCGCAGGACGCGCCGACCGGCTACCGGGGCGGCCCGCTGCGGGACCGGGACGAGCCCACCCGGGCTGCCGTCGCCGAGCTGGGCGCACGGGTCGACGCCGGCGCGGTCACGGCCCTGTGGGAGGAGTCCCTGCGGGCCCCGGGGCACGCGGGGCCTCCGGTGTGGGCCCACGGGGACCTCTCCCCCGGGAACGTACTGGTCGACGACGGCCCGCTGAGTGCGGTCATCGACTTCGGCTGCGCGGGAGTCGGTGACCCGGCGGTGGATCTGATCGTGGCCTGGAACCTGCTGCCCGCGTCCGTCCGGGACACCTTCCGCAAGGCCGTCGGCGCCGACGACGCCCAGTGGGCGCGGGGGCGGGGCTGGGCGCTGTCGGTCTCGCTGATCCAGCTGCCGTACTACTGGGACACCAACCCGGCCCTGGCGGAGAACTCCCGGCATGTCATCGCCGGGATCCTGGCCGAGGCCGGGTGACGGTCGCGGACCGACCGGGGTCCGCTACTCCCCCGCGAACGCCTTCTCCAGGGCGGCGACGTCCAGCTTGCCCATGGCCAGCATGGCCTTCATGGTGCGGGTCGCCTTCTCCTGGTCCGGGTCGCCGAGCAGATCGGGCATCCGGTCGTAGACGACCTGCCAGGAGACGCCGTACTTGTCCTTGAGCCAGCCGCAGGGGCCGCCCTCGCCGCCGTCCTCGGTGAGCTTGGCCCAGTAGTGGTCGATCTCCTCCTGGTCCGAACACATGATCTGGAAGGAGATCGCCTCGTTGAACTTGAACTGGGGGCCGCCGTTGAGCGCGACGAACTTCTGGCCGTTGGCCGTGAACTCGACGACCAGCACGGAGCCGGCCGGGCCGGGACCGGCCTCGGTGTAGCGGCCGACGCGACCGATGCTGGAGTTCTTGAAGACCGACACGTAGTACTGCGCGGCCTCCTCGGCCTGGCCGTCGAACCAGAGACAGGTGACGAATCCGTCGGTGGTCATGAGCACCTCCTGGGCGGGGAACACGGTCGTGGGTGTGGACCGATCCTCGCGGCGAAACTCATCGGCCATGCCGCCGAACAATTCGGCCGGACCGCCGAATAATCCGGGCGGGCGAACGGCGCCCCCGCCTAGCATCCCGATCATGACCTCCACACCCGCCGAACGCATCGAACCCATCCGGCTGTCGGTGCCGCAGGGCGACCTCGACGACCTGCACGACCGGCTCGACCGCACCCGCTGGCCGGCCGAGCTGCCGGGGGCCGGCTGGGAGTACGGCGTTCCGGCCGGGTATCTGCGGGAGCTGGTGCGGTACTGGCGGCACGAGTACGACTGGCGGGCCGCCGAGGCCGAGCTGAACCGGTGGCCGCAGTTCACCACCACGATCGACGGAGCCAAGGTCCACTTCGCCCACGTCCGCTCCCCGGAGCCGAATGCCACGCCGCTGGTGATCACCCATGGCTGGCCGGGCTCGATCGTGGAGTTCCTGGATGTGGTCGGTCCCCTCACCGACCCGGTGGCGCACGGCGGCGACGCGGCGGACGCCTTCCATGTCGTCGTGCCGAGCATTCCCGGCTTCGGCCTGTCCGGGCCCACCACCGAACGGGGCTGGGAGGCGCGCCGGGTGGCCGACGCCTGGGCGGAGCTGATGCGACGGCTCGGCTACGAGCGGTTCGGGCTGCAGGGCGGCGACTGGGGCGCGGGGATCTCGCGCGAGCTGGGGCGCGTGCATCCGGAGCGGGTGATCGGCGTCCACCTCAATCTGCTGCCGGGCGCACAGGCGGCCACCGAGCCGACCGAGGCGGAGCTGGCCGCGCTCGGTCCCGAGGAGCGGGAGCGGACCCTGCGGTCCTGGCGCCGGTGGGACGCGTGGCTCCGCGACGGCGCCGGGTACGCGGGCCTGCAGTCCACCCGTCCGCACACCCTCGGCTACGCCCTGACGGACTCGCCCGTCGGTCAACTCGCCTGGATCGTCGAGAAGTTCCGGGAGTGGGCCGACTGCGATGAGCTGCCGGAGGAGGCGGTGGACCGGGACCGGCTGCTGACCAACGTGATGCTGTACTGGCTGACCGGTACGGCCGGTTCGTCCGCCCGTATCTACTACGAGCGGGCCCACGTCGCCGGCGACCGCGCGTGGCAGCCGGCCGAGCCCTCGACGGCGCCGACCGCGCTGGCCGTGTTCCCGGCCGACCCCCAGATGCCGCTGCGGCACCGGGCGGAGCGGACCGAGAACCTCGTGCGCTGGACGGAGTTCGACCGGGGCGGCCACTTCGCGGCGATGGAGGAGCCGGACCTCATGATCGACGACGTCCGGGCGTTCTTCCGGCAGCTCCGCGAGAAGTGACCCGGCCGCCGCGTCAGGCGGCCAGGCAGAGGCCGTTGTAGGGGCGGTGCGGCGCGGCGGCCGTCCGGTGCTGGGCGCCCGCGCGCCTGGTCAGCTCGCCCTGTGCCAGGGAGAGCAGGTCGCCGAGGCCCAGGCCGAGGGCGTGCGCCGCGGCCGCGAGGACCTCCGAGGAGGCCTCCTTGCGGCCCCGCTCGATCTCGGACAGGTAGGGCAGCGAGATCCTGGCCGCGTCGGCCACGTCCTTGAGGGTGCGGTCCTGGGCCCGCCGTTCACGGCGCAGCACCTCACCGACCAGGTCGCGCCACAGGGGCTCCTTGGCCGCCACGGGCTCGGACCCGGGTGTCGCGGAGCGGGCCGGCACCGGTCGCAGGGGGATCACTCGGGCTTCGTTGCTCACCTGGTCGCTCACCCCCGTCAGCCTAGGAGCCTCGAGCCGTGGGACAAGGGCGCGGCATTGCGCCCTGAGGGAAACCCGTCCTCCGGGACAGGCACCGGGCGTTTTCCGGGTCCGGCATCGGGCATGCATGCGCGGCGTGACCGGGGGTACCCGCCCCGTGAGCACGCCCGCTGGTACGCATGAAACAGGATGTTTCGGGTACACGCGGCGAACATCAGGAAATGGATACGCAAAGGCCGCCGAGGCAGACACAGAGCCGTGACTTTCGTGGGAGAGGTAATGGACACCGCCGTGATCCGGTCGGAAGCAGAGGTCGCCGAGAGGACCGAGCAGGACAGGACGGGCGAGGCATCGGTATCACTGCCAGGCATTGCGGAACCGGCGTCCGTCGCACCACGTGACGCACGGGAGCTGTCCCGTCAGTTCTTCCGCCGGCTGGCCGAGCTGGACGAGGGCACACACGAATACCAGTACGCGCGCAACACTCTCATCGAAATGAACATGTCGCTGGTGCGGTTCGCGGCCGGACGGTTCCGGGGCCGCGGCGACGACATGGAGGACATCGTCCAGACCGGCATGATCGGCCTCATCAAGGCCATCGACCGGTTCGAGCTGGCCCGCGAGGTGGAGTTCACCTCGTTCGCGCTGCCGTACATCGTCGGTGAGATCAAGCGGTTCTTCCGGGACACGACGTGGGCGGTGCACGTGCCGCGCCGGCTCCAGGAGGCGCGGGTGGAGCTGGCCAAGGCGCGTGAGGAGCTGTCCAGCCGGCTGGACCGGGACCCGACGGTGGCCGAGCTGGCGACCCTGATGAACATCTCCGAGGACGAGGTGGTCGAGGCCCAGCTCGCCTCCAACGGCTACAACTCCGCCTCCCTGGACGCCGCGCTCACCGGCGACGGGCCGGAGGAGGGCGAAGCGGTGCTCGCCGACTTCATCGGCGTGGAGGAGGAGGGACTGCGGCTCGTGGAGGACTTCCACGCGCTCGCGCCGCTGATGGCGGAACTCAGCGATCGGGACCGGCAGATCATCCATCTGCGGTTTGTCGAGGAGGCCACCCAGGCGGAGATCGGGGAACAGCTCGGCTGCTCCCAGATGCATGTGTCGCGGCTGATCAAGCGGATCATCGCCCGGCTGCGCGAGGGGATGCTCGGCGAAGTCGACCGCGTCTGAGACCGGGAACCCGAGATCCCTGGGATCGGGGCCCCGAGAAGGAGGCGGCGGCGCGTCCGCCGCCTCCGTGGTCCGGTTCAGCGGGCGGTTCGGTTCACCGGCTGAGTTCGAAGCGGACACGCACCCGTTTGCCCACGGGCACGCGCTCCGCGGTGACCTCGGAGGCCAGCGCGTACACGATCTCCATGCCGTGCCGTCCCACGCGTTGGGGGTCTGTGGGGAAGCGGCGGGGAAGGGCGGAGCTGCTGTCGTAGACGCACACCGTGATGGCGCTGTCCGTGCCTTCCAGTTCCAGGATGTACGGGCCGTTGCTGTGCCGGTCGGCGTTGGTGACGAGTTCGCTCACGACCAGGAGCAGCTCACCGTAGGCGCGGCGGTCGGCGACGGCGCACCACTCGGTGCGCAGTTGCTCCAGGAAGCGCGCGGCGAAGGCACGCGCCTCGGCGATGCAACCGGGTTCGCCGGTGTAGTGCGCTGCGCGCCTCAGCGGCTCCACGGGTACGTCGAAGCCAGTCGGTATCACTGCCCCGCCCAGGTGCTTGGTCATGCTGTCTCTCTCGGAAAGCCCGGCCCGGCCAGGTCGCCTGCTGCACCTGTCCTCGTACCCCGTGCCGGGCTCCGCAGTCCCCCGGGGCGTTCGCCGACCGCGCACAGTGGCGATGGTCACGCTGCCCGGTGGCTACGGCCGCTCACTGCGCGGGCTGCTCCCCCGGCTGCTGCTCCGGAGGCGTTTCCTCCGGCTGCTGCTCCGGAGGCGATTCCTCCGGCTGCTCCTCCGGGGACGACTCCTCCGGCTGCTGCTCAGTGGGCGAGACCTCCGGCTGCTGCTCGGTGGGCGTCTCCTCCGACGGCTGTTCGGTGGGCGTCTCCTCCGACTGCTGTTCAGTGGGCGTGGTCGCCGACCCGCCGGGCGTGCCGGGGGCCGGAACGGAACTCTCCGAGGACGGCGGCGCGGAGGTGGGCGTCTGCTGCTGCGACGGCTTCTCCGTCGCGGACGGGGGCGCGGACGACCTCTCGGTCGACGGGGAGCCCGCTGACGGCGACACCGGCCTGGCGGAGGAGGACTCACGGGACGACGGCGTCGACTCCGGCGACTTCGAC
>NZ_JAJHNP010000031.1 GCF_020819595.1 Streptomyces barringtoniae | reverse complement strand
AACCGGCGGCGGAGATGGCGGCGGGCGGCTTGGGGCCGTCGCCCCGCCTGGACGTGGGCATGACAGATGAAGGCATGGGGCCCTCCTGTTCGAAGGCTGAGGTGAAAGTGAAGTGCGTACGGGGATGGAGTGCGTACGGGCGTTGAGTGCGTACGGGGTGGGGACGAGTTCGCGGGGCCGGGGTTCAGGCCTTGGCGCGGCGGATGTCGATGTTGCCGTGGCGGGTGCGGGCGCGGACCTCGACGGTGTCCTCGGTCTTCTCCGGGCTGTCGGAGGTGTTGAGGGTGTTGCGTACCTGGCCGGAGCCCGAGCTGACGTCGAGCCAGGCGGCCGTGCCCTGGCGGACGCCGACCTCGATGGCGCCGTAGGCGGTCTCCAACTGGACCTTGCCCCGGGCCACTTCACCCACGCGCAAGGTGCCGTGGGCGGTGGTGGCGGTCACCGAGGCCTCGGCACGCTCGATGCTGATGTCGCCGTTGGCGCCGCTGACCCGCAGCTCGCCGGTGGCGGCGCGGACGGTCGTGGTGCCGTGGGAGTTCTTCAGCACGGCGGGTCCGTCCACGAGGCCGACGCGCAGGCTGCCGGAGCTGGTGGTGATCTCGGCCGGGCCTTCGGCGCGGTCCACGGTGATCGAGCCGTGCGACGCGGTCAGGTGCAGCGGGCCGGTCGCATCGAAGCGCACATCACCCGATGAGGTCTTCACGCGGACCTCGCCGAGCCGGCCCTCGCCGAGCACCTGGGTCCAGGCACCGGTCATGTCGATGCGCGAGCCCGTGGGCAGGTCGACCGTCACATCGACGACGCCGGTGCGGCCGAACAGGCTGGACTTGGGCGTCCGGACGGTCAGAACACCGCTCGCGTAGGTGACCTCGGTCTGCTCGGCCGCGCGCACGTCCAGGTTCTTCTTCGGGTCACGGGGCCGCACCTCGACGACCGTGTCGGCCCGCTCGCCCGCGGTGAACTGGATGGAACCGGCTTCCACACGCGCGGTGACCGCGATCGCTTCGGGAGTGTCGAAAGAAGGCATGGCTGTCCCGTCCTCGTGAGTCTTCAGGACGTCCCCGCCGGTGGGACGTGATGTGGTGTGGGCGAAGTGGCGCGGGCAAGGGTGCGCGGCTAGCGCACCCAGCCCGTGAAGCTCTGACCGACGGCCTGGGCCCGCTCCGGTGTACGCGGGCGGGTGCCGCCCTCGACGGCGGCCGACACGGCCCGCACCAGCCAGGCGTTGACCGACAGGCCCTCGCGGCTCGCGGCCTCCTCGGCACGCGCCTTGAGGTGCGCGGGCAGACGCAGATTGACGCGGGCGGTGCCGCCCTCGTCGCCGTCGGCCGGGACCGGGGTCCTGAACGGCTCGACGGGCGCGGCCGGCTCCGCGATGGCGCCGCCGTCGGTCGGCGGTGGCGTCACCACGAAGTCGGGCTCCAGCCCGCGCAGTCGTACGTCGACCGAACCGGGCGCAAGCTCGCGTGTGATCTCGTCCATCGCCGCGGAGAGCACGTTGAGCAGGGTCAGCCGGGTCGCCGACTCCAAAGGAGCGGTGAGTCGCTCGGCCAGCTCGCGGGCGTCTTCCCCGCCGGCCTCGGCGGCCACCGCGAGTTCACGGCGGAGTGTGTCGACATACGGCGTGAGGTCCATGACGTCATCATGGCAGCATCATGGCGCCATGCGCAAGTCTGCATGGCGCCTCGCGGGGACAGTCGCGAGGATCGGGCGTCCTACCCGCGGAAACGCCTAGGCGATGACCTGGGCCATGGCCGCGGCAAGCGCGCTCACGCACCTTTGGAAGCGCGAAATGGCGCCGGATGGCACCAAATAATGCCAAGCGGTGCCACCCGGCGCCATGTGGCGTCGGGTGGCATACGCGTCAGGCAGCGGGTTCTCCACCGACCGTTCGCCCGGTGCGGGGCCTGCAGGTCACTGGGGCTGGTTCCCGTGCTTGCGGGAGGGCTGCGCCACGTACTTGGTGCGCAGCACGGCAAGCGCGTCGATCAGCCTGACGCGGGTCTCCGCGGGGTCGATGACGTCGTCCACCAGGCCGCGTTCGGCGGCGTAGTACGGGTGCATGAGCTGGTCCCGGTACTCCTTGATGTGCTGCCTGCGGGCGGAGTCGGGATCGGCCGCGGCCGCGATCTCGCGCCGGAAGACGACGTTCGCGGCGCCCTCCGCCCCCATCACCGCGATCTCGTTGCCGGGCCAGGCCAGCGACACGTCCGAGCCGATGGACCGCGAGTCCATGACGATGTACGCGCCGCCGTAGGCCTTGCGCAGGATCAGCTGGATGCGGGGAACCGTCGCGTTGCAGTACGCGTACAGGAGTTTCGCGCCGTGCCGGATGATGCCGCCGTGCTCCTGGTCGACGCCGGGCAGGAATCCCGGCACGTCCACGAGGGTCACGAGCGGGATGTTGAAGGAGTCGCACATCTGCACGAAGCGGGCCGCCTTCTCGCTGCCCTTGATGTCGAGGACCCCGGCGAGCGAGGCGGGCTGGTTGGCGACGATGCCGACGACATGGCCGTCCAGACGGGCCAGGGCGCACACCACGTTGGGCGCCCATGCCTCGTGCACCTCGAAGAAGTCGCCGACGTCGACGAGCTCCTCGATGACCTCGCGCACGTCGTACGCGCTCTTTTCGTCGGACGGCACCAGGTCGCGCACGGCCGGGGTGAGCCGGTCGGGCCGGTCGGCGCAGGGTTCCGACGGCGGCAGCTCATGGTTGTTCGCGGGCAGGAAGGACAGCAGGTAGCGGACGTCGGCGAGGCAGCTCTCCTCGTCGTCGTAGGCGAATCCGGCGACTCCGGAGAGACCGGTGTGGGCGTCGGCGCCGCCCAGCTCGTCATGGCTGATCTGCTCCCCGGTGACGGCCTGCACCACGTCCGGCCCCGTGATGAACATCTGCGAGGTGCCGCGCACCATGAACACGAAGTCGGTCAGCGCCGGGGAGTAGGCCGCCCCGCCCGCGCAGGGGCCCATCATGACGCTGATCTGCGGGATGACCCCGGAGTTGCGGACGTTGCGCTGGAAGATCCCGCCGTACCCGGCGAGCGCGGTCACGCCTTCCTGGATGCGCGCCCCGGCGCCGTCGCACAGGCCCACGATCGGGGCCCCTGCGGTGGCGGCCATGTCCATGATCTTGTGGATCTTCTCGGCGTGCGCCTCGCCGAGGGAGCCTCCGAAGATCCTGAAGTCATGGGCGTACGCGAAGACGGTACGTCCGAACACCCGGCCCCAACCGGTGACCACGCCGTCGGTGTAAGGGCGCTTGTCCTCCAGGCCGAAGCCGCTCGCCCGGTGTCTGCGCAGCCCCTCGACCTCGGTGAACCGGCCGTCGTCGAAGAGGAGTTGGAGCCGCTCGCGGGCCGTGAGCTTGCCCTTGGCGTGCTGCGCCTCGGTGGCCTTGTCGCTGGGCCCTCGGCGCATGGCGTCACGTATGGCCTCGAGTTCGGCGACCGTTCCGCGCTGCTGCCCGACCGGCATGTCGTCCAGGGCGGTCATGGGTTTCCCCTTTCCGGCCGTCGTGATGAACCATCTGTCGTGATGAACCAGCGGCCAGCCTCCGCCATGTCACTCGAAGCCGGTTGGAGCGCTGGATGACGACCGCTCCGCCCGCACCGGCTCTCCACCGCCCCGCGAGCATCCGTCGAGCACGGAAGGGGACGCTCCCGGTCGTGAGCTCCGGTGCGACGGCCATGAGCCTTCGCGGAGCACCGAAACGCCCGCCGGCGTCCCCCACCATCCCCCGAGGGCACCGGCGGGCCTCCGGCGTGTGCCCGCTGCCGGTTGGACGGGGTGCCCGGCCGCCGCCCCGCTCGGCGCCCTGGAGCCCCGTAGGCCTGTCCCGCCGGCGGGACAAGGCAAGTCGACAGTGGTGGGCACCGTACCGGCACCGAGTTGTCTTGAAGCACTGATCCACGTGCGTGAACGTGGAGGTGACGGAACGACGTCAGAGGCTCAGTGGAATGAGGGGGAACGACGTGGGAGACACCCGCACGGACACGGATGTGGTGATCGCGGGCGCCGGGCCCACGGGCCTGATGCTCGCCTGCGAACTGCGCCTGGCAGGCACCGACGTCACGGTGGTCGAGAAGCTCGCCGAGCGGTCGGGCGAGTCCCGCGCCGGCGGCATACACTCCCGGACCCTGGAAGTCCTCGACCAACGCGGCGTCCTCGACCGCTTCCTCGCCGAAGGCGAACTACAGCCCGTGGGCCACTTCTCCGGCCTCTACCTGGAATTCGACGAGTCCGAGTCCAGGCACCCGTACCCGCTGATGATCCTGCAGTCCGCCATCGAGCGGCTGCTGGAGGAGTGGGCCGCCGAACTCGGTGTGCGGGTGCGCCGCTCGTGCGAGGTGAGCGGGATCAGCCAGGACCAGGACGGCGTGACCATCGAGCTGGCCACGGCGACGGCACCCGAGGTGCTGCGCGCCCGCTACCTCGTCGGCTGCGACGGCGGACGCAGCACCGTCCGCAAGCTCGCGGGCATCGACTTCCCCGGCACCGAACCCACCATGACCGCCCTCATCGGCGACGTCGAACTTCCCGACCTGCCCGAGGACTACGTCTGGGTACGCCGCACGCCGGTCGGCGACTACTCCGCCATCGCTTTCGAACCCGGCTGGCACCGCGTCATCACCTCCGAGTTCGACCGCGTCCCCGACCACCAACCCGTCACCTTCGAGCAGCTGCGAGAATCCCTGATCAGGGTTGCGGGCACCGACTTCGGCATGCGCAACCCCCGCTGGGTCTCCCGCTTCAGCGACGCCGCGCGCCAGGCCGACCGCTACCGGACGGGCCGCATCCTGCTCGCCGGCGACGCCGCCCACATCCACTTCCCCGCCGGCGGCCAAGGACTCAACATGGGCGTCCAGGACGCCGTCAACCTCGGCTGGAAGCTCGCCTCCGTCGTCCACGGCCACGCACCCGAAAGCCTCCTGGACACCTACCACGCCGAACGCCACCCCGTCGCCGAACGCGTCCTGCACAACACCCGCGCACAATCGGCCCTCGTCCGTCCCGGCCCCCAGACCGACGCGCTCCGCGACGTCTTCGGTTCGCTGATGGTCTTCGACGAGGTCAACCAGTACCTGCGCCACCTGCTCAACGCACTCGACATCCGCTACCCCACCGACTCCGACCACCCGCTGACCGGCCGCCGCGTCCCCGACGCCGACCTCGGCACGCCGGAGGGCGTCAGCCGCGTCTACGAACTCCTCCACGCCGGCCGGCCCGTCCTGCTCGACCTGCACGGCAGCGCCGAGGTGACGGCGGTGGCCAAGGGCTGGGCCGACCGCGTCGACCTCGCCGAGGCACGCAGCGAGGAGGAGCACTGGACCGTCCCCGCCCTCGGCGACATCCCCGCCCCCACCGCACTCCTCATCCGCCCCGACGGCCACATCGCCTGGGCGACCGACGACGACACACCCGACACCAGCGCCCTCCGCACCGCCCTCACCACCTGGTTCGGCCCGGCCCTGCAGGGGTGACACACACCGAGACGAACGGACGAAGGGACACACCGACAGTGACCAGCACGTGGTTCCGACGCTTCACCACGGCCGCGGGGGACGGGCCGCGGCTCGTGTGCTTCCCGCATGCGGGGGGCTCCGCTACGGCGTTCAAGGACCTGGCGCACACGCTGCCCGCGAACTTCGACGTGGTGTCCGTGCAGTACCCCGGGCGCCAGGACCGCTACGGCGAAACGCCGTTCACGGCCCTGACCCCGCTCATCGAGGCGGTGGCCGCGGAGCTGACCCGGGAACTGGCCGCGGACCCCGGACGGCCGTACGCCCTGTTCGGCCACAGCATGGGCGCGCTCGTCGCGTTCGAGACGGCCCTGCTGCTCGCCCGGGGTGAACTGCCGGGCCCGCAGCGGCTGTTCCTGTCCGGCCGGGGCGGCCCGGAGACCGACAGCGCCCCCTACCACCTCTTCGGCGACGCCGAGGTGCTGGACGACGTGCGCAGGCTGGGCGGCACCGACCAGGCCATGCTCGACGACCCCGACCTCCTGGAGCTGGTGCTGCCGGCGCTGCGCGCCGACTACCGGGCCCTCGGCACGTACAGCTGGCACGGGGGTGAGCCGCTCACCGCTCCGGTGACCGCCCTGACCGGGGACAGCGACCCGATGACGACGGTCGAGGATGTTCGGACCTGGCGGGCGTACACCACCGGCGACTTCGATGTGAAGGTCTTCTCCGGCGGCCACTTCTACCTCTTCGACCACCTCGACGGGGTCGCCGCGGCCGTCACCGAGGGGCTGCTCACGCAGGCCGCCGTTTCCTGACCGGCCGCCTGCAGCGAGGGGCCCGGCCGACCGTGAACGGTCGGCCGGGCCCCTCGCGCATCCCTCACGCGTACGTGTAGAAACCGCGGCCCGACTTCTTGCCCAGCAGACCGCCCTCGACCATGCGCAGCAGCAGCGGCGGAGGTGCGTACAGCGGCTCCTTGAACTCCTCGTACATGGCCTGCGCGATGGACACGGTCGTGTCCAGGCCGATGAGGTCGGCGAGCCGCAGCGGACCCATCGGATGCGAACAGCCCTGCACCATGCCCTGGTCGACGACCTCGGCCGTCGCCAGGCCGGACTCGACCATCCGGACGGCGGACAGCAGGTACGGGAACAGCAGCGCGTTGACCAGGAAGCCCGCCCGGTCCGGCGAGGCGATCGGCTTCTTGCCCAGGACGTCGCGGACGAAGGCCAGCGCCCGCGCGCTCACCGCCTCGTCCGTCAGCACCGAGGCGACGAGTTCGACGAGCGGCAGCGCCGGCACCGGGTTGAAGAAGTGCATGCCGAGCACCTGGCCCGGGCGGCGGGTCGCGGCGGAGAGCCGTACGACCGGGATCGAGGACGTGTTGGTCGCCAGGATGGCGTCCGGGTCCTCGACGATCTTGTCGATGGTGGCGAAGAGGTCCAGCTTGAGCTGCTCGTCCTCCTTGACCGCCTCGATCACCAGCTGTCGGTCGGCCAGTTCGGCGAGGTCACGGGTGTACGACACCCGGCCCAGCGCCGCGTCGCGCTCCTGCTCGGTCAGCTTGCCCTTGGCCACGCCCCGGTCGAGGGACGTGGCCAGCTTTTGCGGCGCCGTCACCAGCGACGACTCGGAGAACACGGCGACCGTCACGTTCAGCCCGGCCTTCGCGCACAGTTCGGCGATGCCGGTGCCCATGATGCCGCTGCCGACGACACCCACCCGGTCGATGTCCGTACCGGTGTTCTGCGTGGACGTGGTCATGCGTGGGCCCCCCAGGTCAGAAGTGATGCTCCGATCGACATGCCGCCGCCGAACCCGGCGAGCAGCACCAGGTCGCCCGGCGACAGCGCTCCCGTGCGGTTGGCCTCGTCGAGTGCGACCGGCACCGAGGCACTGCCGACGTTGCCGTACCTGATCAGGGTGCGGTGGGTCTGCGCGGCGCCCAGCCCGGTGCGCTCGACGACCTCGCCGAGCATCACGCCGTTGGCCTGGTGCGGTATGAAGTGGTCGACCGCTGCGATGTCCACGCCGGCCCTGCGCGCCAGCGCGAGCAGCGCCGGCGGCACGTGCTCGGCGACGAAGTCGCGTACCCCGCGGCCGTCCATCCTGAAGAAGTGGTCGCCCTCCGCGACGGTCGCCGCCGACGCCGGCTTGCGGCTGCCGCCGGCCTCGACACGGATGAGGTGGTGTGCGTCGCCGCGGCTGGACAGGTCGCCGGCGATGATCCCGTACGGCTCCGGTACCTCCGCGACGACCGCGGCTCCGGCGCCGTCGGCGAACAGGACGGCCGTCTTGCGGTCGGTGAAGTCCAGGATCCGCGAGTACACGTCCGCCCCGATCACCAGCACCCGGGTGTCCGGCCGCACGGTCACCAGGCTGTGGGCCAGCGACAGCGCGTAGACGAAGCCGCTGCACACGACATTGATGTCGAAGCAGGCCGCACCGTAGGCGCCCAGGCCGTGCTGCACCAGGTACGACGTGGGCGGCTGCGGGAAGTCCCCGGTGGAGGTCGAGACGATGATGTAGTCGATCTGCTCCGCGGTCAGCTCCGCCTGCTCCAGCGCGCGTTCGGCGGCCTTCACCGCCAGGTCGGACGTCGCCTCGTGCGGGGCCGCGTAGCGGCGTGACCGGATCTGTGTCTTGCGCTCGATCCACTCCGCGGTGACGCCGACGCGCTCGGCGACCTCCTCGTTGCCCACCTCGTGCTTGGGCAGGTAGGAGCCGGTGGAGAGTATTCCGATCCCCATGTCATGACACCTCTGCGGTATCGGGCACACCAGAGCCGCGCAGCGGGTTGAGCCGCGCCGCCCCGATCTTCTTGCGCAGTTCGGGATCGGTGACGCCGAGCCCTTCCTCGGGCGCGAGGCAGAGCACGCCGACCTTTCCGGTGTGCCGGTTCATCTGGACCAGCCGTGCGGCCTCGCCCACTTCCTTCAGCGGAAACACCTCGGAGAGAACGGGGGAGAGATGTCCCAGCCGGAAGAGCCGGTTGCACTCCGCCTGCTCCTGGAGGTTCGCGGCGTGACTGCCCACGATCCGCTTGAGGTTCATCCAGAGGTAACGGTTGTCGAAATGGTGGTCGTAGCCCGTGCTCGACCCGCAGGTGACGACCACCCCGCCCTTGCGTACGACGAACACCGAGATCCCGAACGTGGCCCGTCCGACGTAGTCGAACACGACGTGCGGGTCCTCGCCGACCTGCCGCCGGATCTCCCGCCCGAGCCGCTTGCCCAGCTCGATCGTGCGCTCCGGGGTGAGCGCGTCGTCGCCGCCCATGCCGATCTCGTTGCGGTTGATGACCACGTCGCAGCCGAGGCGGCGCAGCACCTCGGCCTTGCGCTCGGAGCTGACCACGCCGACGGCGATACCGCCCGCGTTCTTCACCATCTGCACCGCGAAGGCGCCGAGACCGCCTGTCGCACCCCAGATGAGCACGATGTCGCCCTGCTTGATCCGCGCGCCGTTGTCACTGACCAGCATCCGGTACGAGGTCGCCGCGGTCAGCAGCACACCCGCCGACTCCTCCCAGGTCAGATGCGCCGGCTTGGGCAGCAGCTGGCTCGCGCGCACCACCGCGTAGTGGGCGAGCCCGCCGAAGTTCGTCTCGTAACCCCAGATCCGTTGTCCCGAGCCGAGCATCGCGTCGGCGTGCGTCGCCGGTTCCTGCTCGTCGACCTGGACACAGCTGGCGACGACGTGGTCGCCCACCTTCCAGTGCCGTACCCCGGCCCCGACCCGTACGACGACCCCGGCCGCGTCCGACCCCACGACCTGGTGCGGCAGGTCGTGCCGGGCGGCGTACCCGCCCTGGCGGGCATAGCGCTTGAGGAACTCGAACGTGGGCACCGGCTCGAACGTCGCCGACCACACCGTGTTGTAGTTGATGGAACTCGCCATGACGGCGACGACCACCTCGTCCGGGGCGAGGTCCGGCATCGGGACCCGCCCGACATGCAGCGACTTGCGGACGTCCTTGTCCTCCACGCCGTCGAACATGCCGAGGTCCGAGGCCAGGAGATGTGCTGCCTCGTATTCCGATGGAAGTTCGTGTCGCCCGATCTCTTCCGGGCCGGCCCCAGACAGCAGGGCTTCTGTCAAAGAATCCATGACTCCCTTTCTCCTTTGCAGTGCCACAGGAAAGCCGCTGCTGACTGGACCAGAACCCGAGAATCCGCTGACGGGAATGCGGTTGAGCGGCGGACAGCGGTCAGAGGACCGCACCCTCCTTCGTCCGCCTGCGCAGGCTGGGCCTGCTGGACTGGCCGAGGTCCTTCCACATGTCCGACAGGCCCATGATGGTGCGCGCCGCGAACAGCCTGCGGATGGACACCTCCTGCTTCAGTTCCGACCGGATCAGGCCGACGAGCCGGATCGCCCGCAGCGAGTTGCCGCCGAGGTCGAAGAAGTCCTCGTCGATGCCCACCCGGTCCAGCTCGAGCACCTCCGCGAACGCCTTGGCCAGGACCCGTTCGGTGTCGTTGCGCGGTGCCCGGTAGGTGCGCTCGTCGAACTCGGGTTCCGGCAGCGCCGCCCGGTCCACCCTGCCGCCCGCCGTCACCGGCAGGCGTTCCAGCACCGTGAACACCGACGGCACCATGGACTCCGGCAGCCATCCCGCGGCGAACCGGCGCAGCTCGTCGGCCGAGACGGCCTGGCCGCCCACCGGGACGACATAGGCGACCAGGCGCTGCTGCCCGGAGCCGTCCTGCCTGACGACCACGACCGACTGCGCGAGCCCGGTGTGCTCGGAGAGCACCTCTTCGACCTCGGCCAACTCGACCCGGACGCCCCGGACATCGGCCTGGGCGTCGGCCCGGGCCACGTACTCGAGCCGGCCGTCGGTGCCCCACCGCACGCGGTCCCCGGTGCGGTGCATGAGCCCTCCGGCCGGACCGAACGGGCAGGGCACGAAGCGCTCCGCGGTCGGTCCGGGGCGCCCGGGGTATCCGCGCACCACACCGGGCCCGGCCACGTACAGTTCTCCGGTCACGCCGACGGGGACCGGTGCCAGGCCCGGGCCCAGGACGTAGAGAGCGGTGTTGTCCGTCGGGCGGCCGACCGTGCCCGCGTGGCGCACCGGTTCGTCCGCGGCCAGGCGATGGCACGCGGCGAACACGGTCGATTCGGTCAGGCCGTGGCCGTTGACGATCGTCAGCTCGGGGCAGGCCTCCCGGACCCGGCGCAGCGCGGCCGCGGACACGCGGTCCCCGCCGGTCCACACCTCGCGCAGCCCGGCGAGGCACTCGGGGCGCTCGGCGGCGATCGCCGAGAACAGGCTCGCGGGCAGCCACACCGTGGAGATCCCGTGCGCCGCGCGCGCCTTGCTCAGCGTGTCGGTGTCGAGTTCCCCGGGGGGAGCCACGACCACCCGGCCGCCGCCCAGCAGGGGCACCCACAGTTCGAGGGCGAGCGCGTCGGAGGTGTGCGGCGCGTGCCACAGCACGGTGCCGTGGCCGGCTTCCTGCCAGTGGTGGTCCAGGACGAACCGCTCCATGTTGCGGTGCGTCACCCCGACTCCGGTGGCCGCGCCGGCCGTTCCGGAGTCGTACAGCACGGCCAGCAGGTTGTCCTGGTGGAGGAGGGCGCCCGGAGCGGCGTTGCCGTCGCTGTCCGCGGTGTCCGACGCGAGGTCGTCGAGCACGAGCGTGGGGACGTCCAGGCCGGCGGGGAGCAGTTCGGCCGTCGCCGCGTCGGTGAGCAGTGCGCGCGCCGGGGCCTCGGCGATCCGCGAGGCGATGCGCTCCGCCGGGGACGCCGGGTCGATCGGCAGGTAGGCTCCGCCCGCCTTGACCACGCCCAGCAGGGCGACGGCGAGGTCCACCGACCGGGGCAGCGCCACCGCCACGACCGTCTCGGGTCCGACGTGCCGCCGGCGCAGCGCCTCGGCCAGCCGGCTGGAGCGCTCGTCCAGCTCCCGGTACGAGACCGTCACGTCGCCGGAGACCAGCGCGACGGCGTCGGGCTGCCGCTCCGCGACCCGGGCGAACAGCTGAGGAACCGTCAGTCCGGGGAGCGGCGCGTGCGTGTCGTTCGGCGCCCTCAGCACCTGGTGCCGCTCGGCACCGCTCACCACGTCCAGGGCGCCGACCGGCTGCGCGCCGGCGGCCACGACGGCACGGATGTACGCGATCAGCTCCTCGCCGATGAAGCGCAGTTCCGCACGGTGGTACAGGCGTGCGGGGGCGTCGAGCCGGATGAAGAGGTCGCTGTCGGGGCTGCCGTCGGTGTAGACGCCGATCGACAGTTCCTCGAACGTCCCGGTCGTCGCGCCGGAGTAGCGCGCCGGGCTGTCGCCGAAGCGGAGCTGCTCCACGAACTCGACGACGTTGACGACGGCCCCGTAACTGCCGCGTCCGCTCAGGACGGTTCCGGCGGCGCGCTGGATGTCCGAGTAGTGGCAGGCGGTGTGGTCGAAGAGGTCGTAGGTCTGGTCGACGAGCATGTCGGCGATCTCGGTGAAGGTCGCGTTGAGGTCGATCGCCACCCGCACCGGCACCACGTTCACCGCGAGGCCGGGCGTCCGGCTCGCCACGCCGACCCGGTTGCCCACGGCCAGGGAGAGGAGGAACTCCGGCCGATCGCAGCGGTGGCGCAGGAACACCGCCGTGGCCGCGGTCAGCATCTGTGACATCCACACGCCCATGGACTGCGCGGTCTCGGTCCACACGTCCGCCTCGGCGCGGGGAACGGTCAGCGTCCGGCTCACCATGCCGATGGTCTCGGCCACCTCCGACCAGCGGTCGGCGCTGCTCATCGGCTCCGACAGCGCGGACCGCTGGTCGTCGGAGAGGGCGACACGCGGAACCTGCGCGGGCGGGGGCGCATCGGTCAGGTAGTCGCGCCAGAATTCCGAGTCCTCGGTGAACTTCTGGGAGGCGAGGTACTCCGTCGCCTCGGTCGCGAACGACTCGGTGTCCCACGGGTGCGGCAGTTCGGGCACGTGCTCGCCGCGCACCAGCGCCGTGTACACCTCGGCGAGGCGCTTGGACAGCAGGCCGCCCGCGCCGAACCCGTCCGATATGAGGTGGTGGTAGGCGATCACCAGGAGGTGGCGGGTCTCCGCGAGTTTGACCACACCGAGCCGGAACAGCAGATCCCGTTCCAGGTCGAACGGCCGGCGCACCAGGTCGGCCAGGGCTTCGCGCGCCGCCTGCTCGGGGTCGGCCTCGGCGCTGAGATCCAGGAAGAACGGCCGCCAGTCCCCCAGTTCGCGGGGGATGAGGCGCAGTCCGCCGCCGTCGTCGGCGAAGTTGACGCGCAGCACCTCCGCCTCGCCCATCACGTGCAGGAACGCCGACCGGATGACGGCCGCGTCCAGCTCGCCGTCCACATCCCACATGGTCAGCGCATGGTTCGGCGTGTCGGGAGCCATTTCCTGCGCCCGCCACATGCCTTTATGCGCAGACGACGCACCGAACGAACGCACAGAGATCAACCCCTCGAACAAACAAACCGGGACACCGGAGGAATTCGCAGATCACCCCCATGGTCGGGCGGGGTGGGTCAGCCGTTCAAGACAACTTGATTCCCGGCGGGACAAGCCGCTGCCGAGCTTGCGGTGTCCCGCCGGCGGGACACTTCACCGCGCAGCGCGCGCGGGCATCGAGGACACGATGTGTCCGGCGATCAGTCGCGCGGTGGGGTGCCGCAGCACCATGTTCGCTTTCAGTTTGAGTCCGGTCGACGCGCTCAGGCGTTTGCTCAGCTCCATCGACAGCATCGAGTCGAATCCGATCTCCCAGAACTTCTCGTCGGGGTCGATGGACGCGCTGGAGGGGTGTCCGAGCACGACGGCGGCCTTCTCGAGGACGTGGTCGAGGACGAGTGTGTGCGCTTCGTCGTCGGGGAGGGCGGAGATCCTGTCCGGCAGCGGGACGACCTGCTCGTCGTCCGCGGGCGGCTGCGTCGAGGACACCTCCGCCGCCACCGCCGCCGTGGGCGAGGAGTTCAGCCAGTACCGCTGCCGCTGGAACGCGTACGTCGGCAGGTCCACCCGCCGGCGCGTCCCGAACAGGGCGTCCCAGTCGACGGTCCCGCCCCGGACGTACAGCTGGGCCAGCGAGCCGAGCACGGCCTCCACCTCGTCGCGGTCCCGCCGCGACGACGACAGGACCAGCGCGTCGTCCACCTCCTCGACGATCTCCTGCACCGGGACGTTCAGCACGGGGTGCGGGCTCATCTCGATGAACACCCGGAAGCCGTCCTCGGCCAGCTGCCGGACGGAGGTCTCGAAGAGGACCTTTTCGCGCAGGTTGTTGTACCAGTAGTCGGCGTTCAGCCCTGCGGTGTCGATGATTTCGCCGTAGAGGGTCGAATAGAAGGGCAGCGTCGAGGTTTTCGGGCTCACGTCGGTCAGCGCGCCGATCACCTGGTCGCGGACCCGGGTCACCTGGTGGGAATGGGAGGCGTAATCGACCGGTATTCTCCGCGCCTGGGCGCCGTCGGCCTTCATTTTCTCGACGAATTCGTCGAGTGCGTCCGGTTCTCCGGACACCACCACGGAACGGGGTCCGTTGACCACGGCGACACTGACCCGGTCGCTCCACGGAGCCAGTCGCTCCGCCACCACCTCCGCGGACTCCGCGACCGAGGCCATCCCGCCGAGCCCCTTCAGCTCGATCAGGGCCTTGCTGCGCAGTGCCACGATCTTGGTGGCGTCCCGCAGGGACAGCGCACCGCAGACGTGGGCGGCGGCGATCTCGCCCTGGCTGTGGCCCACCACGGCGGCCGGTTCCACGCCCCAGGACCGCCACAGGGCGGCCAGGGACACCATCACCGAGAACAGCGCCGGCTGCACCACGTCCACCCGCTCGAAGGTCGGCGCCCCCTCCACGCCGCGCACCACGTCGAGCAGCGACCAGTCGACCCACTCGGCCAGTGCGGCCGCGCACGCGTCGAGTGACCGGGCGAAGACCGGGAAGGCGTCGTACAGTTCCCGGCCCATGCCGACCCACTGCGAGCCCTGGCCGGGGAACATGAAGGCGACGCCACCGAGGTTCCCGGCGATGCCGCGGACCACCGCGGCGGAGTCCGCCCCCTCGCTCAGTGACGCCAGGCCGGTCAGCAGCTCGTCGCGACCGCGCCCGAGCACCACCGCGCGGTGCTCGAACCGCGACCGGCTCGACACCAGCGACCAGCCGGCGTCGGCGAGGTCCAGGTCCGCGTCGGCGGCGAGGAAGTCGCGCAGCCTGCCCGCCTGCTGCTCCAGCGCCTTCGCCCGCTTGCCCGACACCACCCACGGCACCAGACCGCCCACCACGCCCGCGGCCGGGCCGGGCTCGTCCGCCTGCTCCTCGGGCGGGGCCTCTTCCAGGATCACGTGCGCGTTGGTGCCGCTGACCCCGAACGAGGACACCCCGGCCCGCCGCGGACCGTCCGTCCGGGGCCACTCACGTCCCTCCACCAGGAGTTCGACCGCGCCGGAGGACCAGTCGACGTGGTGGGAGGGCGTGTCCACGTGCAGGGTCTTCGGCAGGTACCCGTGGCGCATGGCCAGCACGGCCTTGATGACCCCGGCGACCCCGGCGGCGGCCTGGGCGTGCCCCATGTTCGACTTCAGGGACCCCAGCCAGAGCGGCCTGTCCTCGGCCCGGTCCTTTCCGTAGGTCGCCAGCAGAGCGTCCGCCTCGATGGGATCCCCCAGCGAGGTTCCGGTGCCGTGGGCCTCGACCAGGTCCACCTCGAAGGGCGAGACCCCCGCGTTCGCCAGGGCCTTGCGGATCACCTTCTCCTGGGCGCGGCCGTTGGGGGCGGTCAGCCCGTTGCTGGCCCCGTCCTGGTTCACCGCGCTGCCGCGCACGACGGCCAGCACCGGGTGGCCGTTGCGCCGGGCGTCGGACAGCCGCTCCAGGAGCAGCACACCCACTCCCTCGGCCCAGCCGGTCCCGTCGGCTCCGTCGGCGAAGGCCTTGCACCGGCCGTCGGCCGACAGAGCCTCCTGCCGGGAGAACTCCACGAACATCGCGGGCGTCGCCATCACCAGCGCCCCGCCCGCCAGCGCGAGCGAGCACTCGCCCGAACGCAGCGACTGCACCGCCATGTGCAGGGCCACCAGAGACGACGAGCACGCCGTGTCCACCGACACCGCCGGCCCGGTCAGCCCCATTTCGTACGCCACCCGGCCGGACGCGACGCTCAGCGCGCTGCCGTACAGGAAGTAGCCCTCCAGTTCCTTCTGGCCGCCCTCCAGGAAGCGCCACCCGTACTCGGACGAGCTGACCCCGGAGAAGACGCCGACCTCGGAGCCGCGTACGTCGGCGGGGACGATGCCGGCCCGCTCGAAGGCCTCCCAGGACGTCTCCAGCAGCAGGCGGTGGTGCGGGTCGACGGCCAGCGCCTCACGCGGGCTGAGGTGGAAGAAGTCCGCGTCGAATCCGGCGACGTCGGCCAGGAACCCTCCCTGACGCGTGTACGCCTTGCCGGCGGCGCCGGGGTCCGGGTCGTAGACGTCCCGCCACCCGCGGTCCTGCGGGAAGTCCCCGACGACGTCCCGGCCTTCGCGGACCACGTCCCACAGGTCCTCGGGTGTCGACACGCCTCCCGGGTAGCGGCACGCCATGGCCACCACGGCGATCGGCTCGCCGCGGCCGGCCTTCAGGGCGTCGTTCTCCCGCCGGAGGCGGTCGCGTTCCTCGATGAGCGTGCGGAGTGCCCGCTGGACGCGGTCCGATCCGTCCGCGGTGCGATCTGCGGAGTTGGTCATGTCACTTACCCCTTCTCACCCAGAGCCAGGTCGACCAGTGCTTCCAGGTCCAGGTCCGACAGTTCGTCCGCTTCGGCGTCCTCGTCCGCCGCCGGTGCGTCGCCGCCCGGCTCGGGCGCCTCGGCGCACGCCAGGATCAGGTCCAGGACGCCCGCGCTGCGCAGGCTGTCGATCGAGACGGTCCGCAGCACCTCCCGGATCTCGGCGTCTGCTGCCTGCTCGGCGGCCTCGGCCGAGCCGGTGTCCGGTTCCGGACGCAGCAGGCCGCACAGGTGCTCGCTCAGCTCGCGTGGTGTCGGGTAGCTGAAGACGAGCGTGGACGGCAGGCGCAGTCCGGTCGAGGCAGCCAGGCGGTTGCACAGTTCGACCGCGGTCAGCGAGTCGAATCCGAGCAGGGTGAAGGCCTGGTCGCTGTCGACGGCCGTGCCCGACGGGTGGCCGAGCACGACGGCGGCCTGGTCGCGGACCCAGTCCAGGGCGGCTGCCTGTGCCTCGTCCGCCGGCAGGGTGGCCAGCTTCGCGGCCAGTGCGAGCGAGCCGCCGTCCTTGGCCGTGCCCGCCCTGGTGCGGCGTGGCCGGCCGCCGTCGACGAGGTCGCGCAGCAGCGAGGGCAGTTCGTCACCGGTCTTGTTGCGCAGCGCGGCGACGTCCAGCCGGGCCGGGACGAGGACCGGCTTGCCGCTGGCGCACGCCGTGTCGAACAGGGCGAGTGCCTCGTGCGTCGGCATGGCGGCGATGCCCATCCGCCGCAGCCGGGAGAGGTCGGCCTGGTCCAGGTCCCCGGTCATGCCGCTGCTCTGCTCCCACCAGCCCCAGCACAGCGAGGTGCCGGGCAGGCCGGATGCCCTGCGCCGCGCCGCCAGACCGTCCAGGAAGGCGTTCGCCGCGGCGTAGTTGGCCTGCCCCGCGTTGCCGAGCGTGCCGGCGAGGGCGGAGAACTGGATGAACGCCGACAGGGTGCGCTCCCGGGTCAGCTCGTGCAGGTTGACCGCGCCGCCGACCTTGGCGCGCAGCACGTGGTCGATGCTCTGTGCGGTCAGCGACTCCACGGTGCCGTCCGCGAGCACTCCCGCCGCGTGCACGACCGCGGTCAGCGGGTACCCGGGGGGCATGTCCGCGAGCAGGTCCGCCGCGGCGGCCCGGTCCGCGACATCGCACTGGACGACGCGTACCGCCGCTCCCGCGTCCCGAAGGTCCGCGACCAGTTCGCTCACCCCGTCGGCCGCCGTTCCGCTGCGGCTGGCCAGCAGCAGACTCCGTACACCGTGTTCGGCGACGAGGTGCCGTGCCACGAGCGATCCCACTCCCCCGGTGCCGCCGGTGACCAGTACGGTGCCCCCGCCGAAGCCTTCGCCCACCTCGAGGACCAGCTTGCCGACGTGGCGGCCCTGGCTCATCTCGCGGAAGGTCCGGCGCGCGTCGCGGATGTCGCGCAGGGAGATCGGGTTCAGGCGCACCTGCCCGTCGGCGAACAGTTCCATGACGGCCCGGAACATCTCGTGGATCGCGTCCGGGCCCGCCTCGTAGAGGTCGAAGGCCTCGTAGTCGACTCCTGGGTGGTCGGCCGCCACCCGACGGGGGTCGCGGATGTCCGTCTTCCCCATCTCGACGAAGTGTCCCCCGCCCGGCAGCAGCGTCAGCGAGGCGTCGACGAACGTGTGCGCGAGGGAGTTCAGCACGACATCCACACCGTGGCCGCCCGAGGAGTGCAGGAACTTCTCGGCGAACTCCAGGTCGCGCGACGACGCCAGATGCGTCTCGTCGAGTCCCAGGCCGCGCAGGACGGGCCACTTGGCCGGGCTCGCGGTGGCGTAGATCTCGGCGCCGACGTGCTGGGCGAGCTGGACGGC
The DNA here is from genome assembly GCF_020819595.1 of Streptomyces barringtoniae. Lineage (GTDB taxonomy): Bacteria > Actinomycetota > Actinomycetes > Streptomycetales > Streptomycetaceae > Streptomyces > Streptomyces barringtoniae. The sequence continues at coordinate 51,527 of NZ_JAJHNP010000031.1, read as the reverse complement.
GGCCATGCCGACGCCGCCCGCCGCGGCGTGGATGAGGACCCGCTGCCCCTTCTTGAGGTTCGCCACGCGGAAGAGCCCGTGGTAGGCGGTGAGGAAGGTGCACGGCACGGACGCCGCCTCGGCGTAGCTCCACCCGTCGGGGATGGGCATGAGCATGCGGTGATCGGCCACGGCGGTGCGGCCGAAGGCGCCGGTGAAGATGCCGGTCACCCGGTCGCCCGGCGCCAGACGTGTCACGTCGTCCGCCACCTCGAGGACGACTCCGGCGCCCTCGCTGCCGAGCCCGGCGTCGATGGCCGTCTTGTCCACCAGGCCCAACGCGATCGTGACGTCGCGGAAGTTGAGCCCGGCGGCCTGTACGGCGATGCGGACCTGACCGCTCGTCAGGGGCGCTTCCACCTCGGGACACGGGACCCAGGTCAGGTTCTCCAGGGTTCCCTTGTTGGGGATGCCGAGACGGTGGGCGCCGGCCGCCGGCGGCTCGATCCGCTGCTCCTCGGGTGCGGCCGCGGCCAGGCGGGGCACGAGCAACGTACCGTCGCGCAGCGCCAGTTGGGTCTCGTCGACGGCGAGCACGTCGGGCAAGCGTGCCCAGGACGTCTCCTCGTCGTCGATGTCCACGAGCCGGAACCTGCCGGGGTGCTCGGTCTGGGCGGACCGGATCAGGCCCCACACGGACGCCCCGGGGAGGCTTTCGACGCCCTCGCCGGAACCGGTGTCGAGGGCCCGGCGGGTGAGCACCACCAGCGTGGACCGGTCGAGGTGTTCCCCGGCGAGGAACCGCTGGACCCAGTCCAGTACGCGCTTGTCCGTGTCGCCGACCGCGGCGAGCAGATCGGGGCCGGCGGCGACGAAGTCGTCCAGGCACAGGACGATGTGCCGGGGGGCCTTCTCCGAGAGGGCCTCGTCCATCGACCGGTAGAACACGGCAGCGCCGTCACCCGCCCCGCAGAGCCGGGAGGCCAGGCCGTTCTCCGCACCGAGGACGCCCCACTGCCCGCGGTGGGTCTCCGGCCTGCTCTGCCTGGCCGGTCGCCACTGCAGTTCGTACAGCGACTGCTCCTGCCCGCCGCGCACCGAGCGCACCTGCTCGGCGCTGGCCGGCCGGAACGTCAGCGCCTCGACGGATGCGATCTTGCGGCCCTGCTCGTCGGCGATCGCCACGGACACGACGTCCTCGCCGACGGGGGAGAGCCGGACCTTCACGGTCGTGCCGCACTCCGCGGCCAGGTTCACCCCGGACCACGAGAAGGGCATCCGGCCCTGCTCGCCCGTCACCTCGATGACTCCGCCGACGATCGCCGCGTGCAGGACGGTGTCCATGAGTGCCGGGTGCAGGGCGAAGGCGCCGGCGGCCGAGCCCTCGGCGGTGTCCGGGAGCGTGGCCAGGGCGTAGAGGTCGTCGCCGTGCTGCCAGACCTCGCGCAGCCCGCGGAACATCGGGCCGTAGTCGAAGCCCGCGTCCGCGAAGTCGTCGTAGAGGGCGGCGATGTCGAGCTGCCGGGCCCCGGCCGGCGGCCACACGGCGAGCGCGCGGGTGTCGTCCGCCCAGGTGGCCGTGGGCGGGGCGGCCGGTGCCAGGTTGCCCATCGCGTGCCGGGTCCAGCCGCCCGCCGTGGGGCCGTCCTCGGCGGGACGCGAGTACACGTCCAGGGAGCGGCGTCCCGTCTCGTCCGCCGCACCGACGACGATGCGGACCTGCACGTCGCCCGAGTCGGGGAGGATCAGGGGGACTTCCAGGGTGAGTTCCTCGACCGCGCCGCACCCGACGTGGTCGCCCACCGACAGCGCCAGGTCCATGTAGGCCGTCGCCGGTACGACGACCGCGCCGAACACGGCGTGATCGGCCAGCCAGTCGTGGGTCCGCAGGGACCACAGGTCGGTGAACACCACCTCGTCGGTGCCGGGGTGGTCCACGGCGGCGCCGAGCAGCGGGTGCTCCGGGGCCGACAGACCGGCGGAGGCGACGTCCGCCGACTCCGTCCCGGCCCGGAGGTCCAGCCAGTACCGCTGCCGCTGGAACGCGTACGTCGGAAGGTCCACCCTGCGGCGCGTGCCGAACAGGGCGTTCCAGTCCACGGACCCGCCCTGGACGTGCAGCTGGGCCAGCGCGCCGATCAGCGCCTGCGGCCCGGTGCGGTCCCGCCGCGACGCCGACAGGACCACCGCGTCGTGCACACCCTCGCCGGCGAACGCCTCCTGGGTGATGCCGGTGAGCGTCGCTCCCGGCCCCACCTCGAGGAAGACGTCCGCACCGGCCGTACGGGCGCACTCGACCGCGTCGTGGAAGCGAACGGGTTCACGGACGTGGTTCACCCAGTACTCGAGGGAGGTCAGCTCCTGGAGCGTGACCTCGCGGCCCAGCCTGGTCGAGACGATCGGGATCGACATCTCGCCCGTGGGGAACTCCTCGAGCGATCCCGCGAAGTCGTCCAGGATCGGGTCCATGAGCGGGGAGTGGAACGCGTGGTCGACCGGGAGCAGCTTCGCCGAGGTGCCCTCGGCGACGAGCCGGTCGCGGATCGCGTGGACCTGGTCGCGCAGGCCCGAGACCACGACCGACTCCGGGCCGTTGACGGCGGCGATGCCGACGCGGTCGTAGTCGCCGAGCAGCGCGCTCACGTGGGCTTCGGAGGCGCGTACGGCCAGCATGGCGCCGCGCTCGGTGACCGTCTGCATGGTCCGCCCGCGTGCGGCCACGAGCCTGGTCGCGGTGTCGAGGTCGAAGACCCCGGACACGTGGGCGGCGGCGATCTCGCCGACGGAGTGACCGATCAGGTGGTCCGGCCGCGGGCAGTACCGCGCCAGGAGCCGGTACAGGCCGACCTGCAGGGTGAACAGGGCCGGCTGGGCGATGTCCGTGCGCTCGCGCTGCGCGGGTTCGACCTCGTCGGCGAGGAGCAGGGGCTTCAGCGCGAACGGCAGGTGCGCGCCGAAGCGTTCGCAGATCTCGTCGAGGCTCTGCGCGAAGACGGGGAAGGTGTCGTACAGCTGCCGTGCCACTCCCGCCCAGGGCGAGCCCTGGCCCGGGAACATGAAGACGGATCCGCCGCGTTCCCCGGCGACGCCGCGGACCACCGCGGCGGATTCCTCGCCGTCGGCCAGCGACGCCAGGGCGCTCAGCAGCTCGTCCCGGTCGTGCCCCAGCACCACCGCGCGGTGCTCGAACCGCGACCGGCTCGACACCAGCGACCAGCCGGCGTCGGCGAGGTCCAGGTCCGCGTCGGCGGCGGCGAAGTCGCGCAGTCTGCCGGCCTGCTGCTCCAGCGCCTTGGCGCTCTTGGCCGACACCACCCACGGCACCAGACCGCCCACCACGCCCGTGACCGGGCCGGGCTCGTCCGCCTGCTCCTCGGGCGGGGCCTCTTCCAGGATCACGTGCGCGTTGGTGCCGCTGACCCCGAAGGCGGACACGGCCGCCCGGCGGGGCCGGCCCGCTCCCGTGGTCCACTGCCTGGCCTCGGTCAGCAGCTCCACCGCACCGGCCGACCAGTCGACGTGCGTCGAGGGACGGTCCACGTGCAGGGTCTTGGGCAGCACCCCGTGGCGCATCGCCATGATCATCTTGATGATGCCGCCGACGCCCGCGGCCGCCTGCGTGTGACCGATGTTCGACTTCAGCGACCCCAGCCACAGCGGGTTGTCCGGGTCCCTCTCCTGACCGTAGGTGGCCAGCAGAGCACCTGCCTCGATGGGGTCGCCCAGGGTCGTGCCGGTGCCGTGCGCCTCGACCACGTCCACATCGCCCGCCTGCAGCCGGGCGTTCGCCAGCGCCGCCCGGATCACGCGCTGCTGCGCCGGCCCGCTCGGCGCGGTCAGCCCGTTGGACGCCCCGTCCTGGTTGATCGCCGAACCGCGGATCACCGCCCAGATCCGGCGCCCGTTGCGCCGCGCGTCCGAGAGCCGCTCCAGGACCAGCACGCCGACGCCCTCGGAGAAGCCGGTGCCGTCCGCCGCGTCGGCGAAGGCCTTGCACCGCCCGTCCTCCGACAGACCCCGCTGCCGCGACATCTCCCGGAACACCTGCGGCATCCCGACGACGGTGACGCCACCGGCCAGGGCGAGGCCGCATTCGCCCTGCCGCAGCGACTGCACCGCCTGGTGCACCGCCACCAGCGACGACGAGCACGCGGTTTCGGTGGACACCGCCGGGCCCTCCAGGCCCAGCGTGTACGCCACGCGTCCGGACGCCACGCTCAGCAGGGAACCGACCTGGCCGTAGCCCGCGACGGCCTCGGGGGTGAAGAAGTGGTTGCCGTATCCGAAGTACGCGAGACCGGCGAACACGCCGGTGTTGCTGCCGCGCAGGGTCTCCGGGTCGACACCGGCTCGTTCCAGCGACTCCCACGAGGTCTCCAGGAGCAGCCGCTGCTGCGGGTCGGCGGACAGCGCCTCGCGCGGGCTGATCCCGAAGAACTCGGCGTCGAAGTCACCGGCGTCGTAGAGGAAGCCGCCCTTGCGCGTGTAGCAGGTGCCTGGCCGGTCCGGGTCCGGGTCGTACTCCAGGTCCCAGTTGCGGTCGTCGGGGAAGTCCGACACGACGTCCGCGCCCGCCCGCACCAGCTCCCACAACTCCTCCGGGGACGCGGCCCCGCCGGGGTAGCGGCAGGCGACACCGACGATCGCGATGGGCTCGGCGGCGGCGTCCGTGAGCTCCTGCAGGCGCTTGCGTGTCTCGATCAGCTCGATCGATGTCCGCTTGAGGTAGTCGAGAACGTCGGCGTTGTTGTCGTTGGTCATCGCTTTCCCCTAGCCAAGCTCTTTGTCCAGCAGCGCGAGGAGTTCTCCCGCTGAGGCCGAACCGATCTGGTCGACGATGCCGGCCGGTTCTCCGGCGCTCACCATCGAACGGACTCGGCCCTGCAGCTCGCCGAGCAGAGTGGAAATGGTGGTCTTGTCGTCCTCCGCGAGCTGGAGGAACGCCTCCTCCAGCCGGGCGCCCAGTCCTTCGATCTCCTTGACCAGGTGATCGGCCGGGGACGGTGCGCCGGCACCGGCGTCTGGGGTGATGCCCGCACCCAGGAACTGGGCGAGCGCGGCCGGGTTCGGGTGGTCGAACACGAGCGTGGCGGGCAGCTTCAGGCCGGTCACCGCCGCCAGCTTGTTGCGCAGCTCCAGTGCCGTGAGCGAGTCGATCCCGAGCGTCCTGAACGTCGCGGCGGGACCGATCCGCGCCGTGTCGGCGTGCCCGAGGACGAGCGCGGTCTGCGTCCGTACGGCATCGAGCAGCGCCGCCTCCGCCTCGGCGGGCGGCAGCGACCTCAGCGCCTGCGCGAGAGAGATGTCGGTGGATGCCGAGCCGGCCGGGCCGCCGGGTCCGGCGGACGTGCCGGCGAGGGTGCGCAGGAGCGGCGAAGCCATCGGGCCGAGCGTCGTCAGGTTCAGCCGCACCGGCACGAGCACCGGCTCGTCCACCGAGACCGCCGAGTCGAAGAGCGCGAGCCCCTCCTGCGACGACAGCGGCTGCACGCCCTGCTGCTGCATGCGGACCACGTCCGCGTCGGTGAGGTCCGCGCTCATCTCGCTGCGCTCGGCCCAGAAGCCCCAGCACAACGCGCCGGCAGGCAGTCCCTGGGCCCGACGGGCTTCCGCGAGGCCGTTGAGGAAGGCGTTGGCCGCCGCGTAGTTGGCCTGTCCCGCGAAGCCGAGCACGCTCGCGATCGAGGAGAACAGCACGAACGCGGACAGGTCCAGATGCGCGGTCAGCTCGTGCAGGTGCCAGGCACCGCGCACCTTCGGCGCGAGGACCGAGTCCACGCGGTCCTCGGTCAGGGCCTCCACGACGCCGTCGTCCAGCACGCCCGCGCAGTGGATCACCGCGGTCAGCGGATGCTCGGACGGCACCCCGGCGATCAGTTCGGCGACGGACTCGCGGCTCGTCACGTCGCAGGCCACGATGTCGACGTGCGCCCCGGCCCCGGTCAGCTCCTCGCGCAGCGCGGCCGCCGCCGGAGCCTGCGCCCCGCGCCTGCTGGTCAGCACCAGCCGGCGTACCCCGTGCCGGGCCACGAGGTGCCGGGCCAGCATCGCGCCCAGGCCGCCGGTACCGCCGGTGATCAGCACCGAACCGGAGCCGAGAGCGTCCAGTGCCCCGTCGGACACGCCCGTGGCGCGGACCAGTTGAGGTGTGGTCACACCGCCGGCCCGGATCTTCAGCTGGGCCTCCCCGGTGGCGGCCGCGGCCGGGACCTGGGCCCACGAGGCGGCCCGGTCGTCCGTGTCCACGAGCGTGAACCGGCCCGGGTTCTCGGTCTGCGCGGTACGCAGGAATCCCCAGACCGCGGCAGCCGCGGGGTCGGGGTGCGGCACCTCGTCGTCGTGGAAGGCGTCCCGCGTCACGACGACCAGGCGGGAGTCGCAAAACCGTTCGTCGGAGAGCCAGGTCTGCGTCCAGCGCAGCACCCGGTGGAGCTTCCCCTCCACGTCGGCGGGCGTGTCCGCGCCGTCCGCACGCTCGATGCCGGCGATGACGAGCGGGGGTATCTCCCCGCCCAGAGCGGCGAGTTCGTCGAGGTCGGTGAAGACCGCCCGGTCCTGGCCCAGGGATGCGGTGATCGCGTCGGATCCGCCCACCACCGCGTACCGGTCCGCGGCCGGACCGGACGCGACCGTGAGGGGAACCCACTCCAGCTGGAACAGTGAGTCCCGGTGGTCGAAGCTCAGCTCGGTCAGCTTCTCGACCTCCGCGGGCCGCAGGCTCAGCGACGTGACACCGCCGACAGGTGTCCCGTTCTGGTCCGCGAGGGTCACGGACAGCGTGTTCTCGCCCGCGGGGGCGAGACGGACGCGCAGCGCGGTCGGCTGGGCGGGGTGGATGCGGATGCCCGTGCAGCGGAACGGCAGCCAGCCCTCGGGCCGGGAGTTGTCGACGAACTGTCCCAGGCCGACCGGGAGCAGCGCGGCGTGGAGCAGCGCCGGGTGGATCCGGAACCGGCCGTGGTCCGCGCCGTCGGACGCGGGCAGCTCCACCTCCGCGAACAGGGTGTCCTTCTGGCGCCACACCTGCTTCAGGCCTCGCAGCAGGGGCCCGTGGGTGAACCCGAGGGCGGACAGCCTGGTGTACTCCTCCTCGAAGGGCACACTCGCCGCGCCCGCGGGAGGCCATGGGACGAGGTCTTCCTGCGCGTGGGGTGCTGCGGTGCCGGATCCGACGGTCCCGACGGCGTTGCGCGTCCACTCGGGTTCGCCCTCGCCCCGTGAGTGCACGCTGATCACACGCTTGCCGTCGACCACGACGCGGATCTCGCGCTCGGCCGTCCGGGGCAGCACCAGCGGTGTCTCCAGGGTGAGTTCGTCGACGACGTCGCACCCCGCCTTGTGCGCCGCCCACGCCGCCAGCTCCGCCAGCACCGTCGCCGGCACCAGGACGGCGCCGTGGACCACGTGGTCGGCGAGCCACGGGTGGCGCTCCAGCGACAGGCGCCCGCCGGCCGCGACTCCGCCGTGCTCGCCGTCATCGGGCAGATCGATCACGGCGTCGAGCAGCGGATGGTCCGACGTGCTCGCGGTGGTGGTCTCGGCGGGTGTGTTCAGCCAGTAGCGCTGCCGCTGGAAGGCGTACGTGGGCAGCTCGACCCACCGGCCCTCCCAGCCCGGGAACGCCGCCTCCCACGACACCGCGAGGCCCGCCACGAACGCCTCGGCCGCCGACTGGTACAGCCGCGCGAGGCCGCCTTCGTCGCGGCGCAGCGAACCGACCACGAACCCGGTGGCGCCGGGGGTGGTGTCGAACATCTCCTGGATGTTCATCACGAGCAGCGGGTGCGGGCTCAGCTCGATGACCGCGCTGCCCCGCTCCTGTTCGATCAGGCGCCCCATGGCGGCCGCGAACTGGACCGGTTCGCGCAGGTTGCGGTACCAGTAGGCCGTGTCGAGCTGCAGGGGGTCGATCAGCCCGCCGGTCACCGTCGAGTAGATCGCCACCGGCGAGGGCATGGGGGTGATCCGGCCCAGCTCCTGCTGGAGCCGGCCGTCGAACCGGTCCATCAGCGGGGAGTGCCCGGGCACGCTGGACTTGATCAGCCGCGCGCGGGCGCCCTCGGCCTGGCAGGCCTCGACCAGTTCCTCGACCGCCGCGGTCTCGCCCGACACCGTCGTGGAGTTGCGTCCGTTCACCGCGGCGATCCCGATCCGGTTGCCCCACCGCTGCATCAGCTCCTGCACGCGGTGTTCGGGCAACAGGATCCCGGCCATGCCGCCCTGCCCGGTGACCGTGGCAAGGAGCCGGGACCGCAGGGCCACGATCTTGGCGGCGTCCTCAAGGGTCAGGGCGCCTGCGACGTAGGCCGCGGCGATCTCACCCTGGGAGTGGCCGATCACCACATCCGGTGTGACCCCGAGCGAGCGCCACACCTGGGCGAGCGACACCATCACCGCGAACAGCACCGGCTGGACGACGTCTATGTCCTCCAGGTCCGCCGCCTCCGGGCCGCCGCACACAGTGTCGACCAGCGACCAGGACACCCACGGCTCCAGCGCCCTGGCGCACGCGCGCAGCTCCTCGGCGAAGACCGGGGAGGTCTCCCACAGCTCCCGGCCCATCGCGATCCACTGCGCCCCCTGGCCCGGGAAGACGAACACCGTCCTGCCCACCGGCCTGGCGACTCCGGACACCGCACGGGCGGGACCGGGCTCGTCACCCGCGGCGACCGCGGCCAGGGCGGCGAGCAGTTCGTCCCGGTCGGCGCCGATCACCACCTGCCGGTGCTCGAACAGCGATCGCGTCGTCACCAGCGCGTGCCCCACGCCCGCGACCGGCAGGTCGGCGTCCGCGGCCACCAGGTCCCGCAGCCGCAACGCCTGTTCCCGCAGCGCCTGCTCCGACTTCGCCGACAGCACCCACGGCACCGCGCCGGGGGCGTCGGCGGACACCTGGACGGCGGTGGGGTCCGCGGCCGCGGGAGCCGGGGCCTCCTCCCGCGCGAGGGGATCGGGTGCCTGCTCCAGGATCACGTGCGCGTTCGTGCCGCTGATGCCGAAGGACGACACGCCCGCGCGGCGGGGCCGGCCCGCTCCCGTGGTCCACTGCCTGGCCTCGGTCAGCAGCTCCACCGCACCAGCCGACCAGTCGACGTGCGTCGAGGGACGGTCCACGTGCAGGGTCTTGGGCAGCACCCCGTGGCGCATCGCCATGATCATCTTGATGATGCCGCCGACGCCCGCGGCCGCCTGCGTGTGACCGATGTTCGACTTCAGCGACCCCAGCCACAGCGGGTTGTCCGGGTCCCTCTCCTGACCGTAGGTGGCCAGCAGGGCCTCCGCCTCCATGGGGTCGCCCAGCCTGGTTCCGGTGCCGTGCGCCTCCACCGCGTCCACATCGCCGGTCGACAGCCCGGCATCGGCCAGGGCTGCCCGGATGACCCGCTGCTGCGCCAGTGGGTTCGGCGCGCTGAGCCCGTTGGACGCCCCGTCCTGGTTGATCGCCGAACCGCGGATCACCGCCCAGATCCGGCGCCCGTTGCGCCGCGCGTCCGAGAGCCGCTCCAGGACCAGCACGCCCGCGCCCTCGGAGAAGCCGGTGCCGTCCGCCGCGTCCGCGAAGGCCTTGCACCGCCCGTCCTCCGACAGGCCCCGCTGCCGGGCGAGTTCCACGAGCATCCCCGGAGTCGGCAGCGCCGCCACCCCGCCGGCCAGCGCCAGCGTGCACTCCCCGGACCGCAGGGACCGCACGGCCTGGTGGACGGCGACGAGCGACGCCGAGCACGCGGTGTCGGTCGACACCGCCGGACCCTCCAGACCGAGCACGTACGCCACCCGGCCCGAGGCCACGCTGAGGTAGTTCCCCGTGAGCTGGAAACCCTCCACTTCGCCGGCTGCGCCGCCACCCACCCGTGGGCCGTAGTCGACGCCGTAGATCCCGGTGAACACCCCGGTCGCCGAACCCCGCAGACCGGCCGGGTCGATACCCGCCCGTTCCAGCGCTTCCCACGACGTCTCCAGCATCAGCCGCTGCTGCGGGTCCATCGCCAGCGCCTCGCGCGGGCTGATGCCGAAGAACTGCGCGTCGAACTCCGGGAGATCGGGCAGGAATCCGCCCGTGCGCGTGTACGTCTTGCCGTGCGCCTCGGGATCCGGGTCGTAGAGGGCCTCCACGTCCCACCCACGGTCGGGCGGGAAGTCGCCCATGGCGTCCACGCCGTCGGACACGACCGACCACAGACCTTCGGGGGACGTCACCCCGCCGGGGAAGCGACACCCCACACCCACGACAGCGATGGGCTCGCGCGCGGACTCCTCCAACTCGCGCACTCGCTCGCGCAGTTCCTGCGCGTCGCCGACGGCGCGTCGCAAGTAGGACCGGAGCTTGTCGACATCCTCCACCAGGGCCTCCCCCAAAGGTTGTTTAGAAGAACGGGTGTGGCTATACGTATCCGCGTTCGATCAACGCGTAGAGATCGTCATCGCTGCGGCCTTCCAGACTCGTTTCCTCCACCGTTTCGGGAACTTCGGGAGCTTCGGTCGCTTCGGGCTCGAGGAGGGAGAAGAGGTGGTCGGCGAGCGTGTGCGGGGTGGGGTAGGTGAACGCGACGGTGGCCGGGAGCCGCACCGAGGCCACCGCGCCCAGCCGGTTGCGCAGTTCCACCGCCATCGAGGAGTCGAAGCCCAGGGCCTTGAAGGTCTGCGTCGACCTCGCCTCGAGATCGGCGGCCGTCAGACCCGCGCCCTTCGTGCCCAGCAGCGCTGCCGTTTCCGCGCACACGAGCGCGAGCACCGCCGACGCGGAGTCCAGCTGCGCCGCCGCGGTGTGCGCGCCCGGTCCGTCCGCCTGCGCGTCGCGGCCGTGCACGGTGTCGGTGCCGGCGGGCGCCGTCAGCCAGTACCGCTGCCGCTGGAACGGGTAGGTCGGCAGGTCGATCCGGCGCGGCCGGCCGGCGGCGAACACCGCCTTCCAGTCCACCGGCACGCCGCGCACGTGCAGCTCGGCCAGTGACGCCAGGACCTTGCCCAGGCTCCCGTCGTGCCTGCTCAGGGTGCTCACCACCGTGGGCGGGCTCGCGAGCGCGTCGGCGGCCTCCTCCATCGCCACCTGGAGCACGGGATGCGGGCTGACCTCCACGAACACGCCACCGCGCTCGCGCATCAGGTTCTCGACGACCTCGCCGAAACGCACCGTCGAGCGCAGGTTGTCGTACCAGTACGAGGCGTCGAGCACCCGGGTGTCGAGCGGTCCTGCCGTGACCGTGGAGTGGAACTCCACCGCCGTCCGTCTCGGCGTGACACCCGCGGCGGCCTCGAGCACTCGGTCACGGATGCGTTCGACCTGGTGGGAGTGGGACGCGTACTCGATCTTGACCCGGCGCACCCGGACCCCGTCACCGGCCGCCAGCGCGGCGAACTCCTCCAGTGCCTCGAGGTCCCCGGCGATCACCACGGAGGCCGGCCCGTTGACCGCGGCCACGGACAGCCGCCCGGGCCACCGCCCCAGCCGGTCCTCGACCCAGGTCAGGGGCGCGGCCACCGCGTTCAGCCCGCCCAGGCCGGCCAGGGCGGTCAGTGCCCGGCTGCGCAGGGCGACGACCCGTGCCGCGTCCTCGAGGGAGAGCGCACCCGACGCGCACGCCGCGGCGATCTCTCCCTGCGAGTGCCCCACCACCGCGTCGGGGACGACTCCCAGCGACCGCCACAGCCGCGCCAGGGAGACCATCATCGCGAACAACGCGGGCTGGACCACGGCGTCCCCGCGCTCCAGCGACGGCGCCGACTCCGCGCCGGTCACCAGGTCCACCAGCGACCAGTCCAGCCACGGGTCGAGAGCGCCTGCGCACTCGTCGATCGCGCGCGCGAAAACCTCCGACTCCGCGTACAGCTGCTTGCCCATGCCCAGCCACTGCGACCCCTGGCCGGGGAACACGAAGACGACCGGACCCACCGGCCCCGTGGCCGCGCCGCGCACCGCCCGCGCCGCGGCACCGCCCGCCGCCACCAGGTCGAGGCCGGCCAGCGCCTCCGTACGGTCACCGCTCAGCACCACCGCCCGGTGCTCGAACGACGACCGCGCCGCCACCAGCGAATGGCCCACGTCGACCGCCGACAGCGACGCGTCGGCGGCCACCAGCTCCCGCAACCGCGCCGCCTGCTCCCGCAGGGCCGGTTCCGAGCGCGCCGACAGCACCCACGGCACCGCCCCGGAGACGCCCGCGGCGGTCAAGTCCCCAGCTGCGGAAGGCAGTTCGGCCTGTCCTTCGGGGGCCTGCTCGAGGATCACGTGCGCGTTGGTGCCGCCCATCCCGATCGACGACACCCCGGCCCGCCGCGGCCGGCCCGGCTCGCTCGGCCAGGGCCGCGCGGTACGGAGGACTTCGAAGTCCTCGTGGAAGTCCGGGACGGCGGGATTCGGGGAGCGGAAGCCCGGGGTGGGGACGAGGTGAGCGCGGTCCACGCAGAGCGCGGCCTTCACGAAGCCGACGATTCCCGCGGCCGGCTCCAGGTGCCCGACGTTCGCCTTGACCGAGCCGATCGTCAGGGTGCGGCTGCGGCCGGTCCGCCGGAACACCTCGCGCAGACCGGATATCTCGGCCGGGTCGCCGAGCCGGGTGCCGGTGCCGTGGGCCTCGACGTAGTCGACGCCGTCGAACGCAACGGCCGCGCGCTCGAGGGCGGACAGCACGGTCGCCGCCTGCCCGGTGGGGCTCGGGTCCGGCATCCGGCTGGTCGCTCCGCCGCTGCTGACGCCCCAGCCGCGCACCACCGCGTAGATGTGGTCACCGTCGGCGACGGCGAGGTCGAGCCGCTTCAGCAGGACGAACGCCCCGCCCTCTCCCCGGATGAAGCCGTTGGCCCGTTCGTCGAAGGGGAAGCAGCGGCCGTCGGGCGACAGGGCGCCCAGGTTGGCCAGGCCGGCTCCCGCTTCCGGATCGACGATCAGGTGCACGCCGCCGGCGAGGGCCATGTCGACGGCACCGGACCGTATCCGTTCGCACGCCAGCGCCAACGACACGAGTGAGGAGGACTGGCCCGAGTCCGCGCAGAAGCTCATGCCGCGCGCATCGAACAGGTTCGAGATGCGGTTCGCGATCAGCGCACCGCTGGAGCCGAGCGCGGCGTAGTGGTCGTCCTGGTCGCTGCCGGACAGCTTGCGCAGCAGGTCGTACCCGGAGGGCGCGGCGCCGACCACGACGTCGACCTCGCGGCCCGCGAGCGCGGTCGCCGGGATGCGGGCGTCCTCGACGGCCTCCCAGGCGAGCTCGAGACCCAGCCGCTGCACGGGGTCCATGGCGGCCGCTTCCGCCGGCCCCGTGCCGAAGAAGGCGGCGTCGAACCCGTCGACGGAGTCGAAGAACGAACCCGAGCCCAGGGTGGCGGCGTCCGGGTGGGAGGTGTGCTTCGAGTTCGCGTCGGCGGCCCGCTGCTCGGGGAAGGTTCCGATGGTCGACTTCCCGTCGAGCAGCAGGCGCCAGAACTCGGCCGGGTTGTGCACACCGGGAAAGCGGCACGACATCCCGATGACGGCAATATCGGTGGCTGCGCCACTCATCTGTGTTCCTTCCGGTTCCCTCGGCGTACGGCTCTTACGGGCGGCTGCACTGCGCTCACAGCCAACGGGTCAGCAGCTTTTGCAGCTCGTCCGGCGCGTCCATGAAGTCGTAGTGGCCGCCGTCGACCACCCGGAATTCGACCGAGTCCGCGTACTGGCGCCAGCCCTGCAGGTCGGCGAGGCTCACGTCCGGGTCGTCGCGCCAGTGCAGTACGACGACGGGGCAGTCCACCGCGACCGGCTCCGCCCGCCGGTAGGCATTCGCCGCCGCGTGATCACGCAGCAGCACCATGAGGCCGAGGTCGAGCATGTCCGGCCGCGGCTCGATCCCCCGGCTGCGGATGAACGACTCCACCTCCGCGCGCAGTTCGGACTCGGTCATGCCGAGCATCCGGTCGCGGGAGGCGTCGTGCGGTGCCGGCTGGCCCGAGACGAAGAGGCGGTCCGGCGTGGGCAGGCCGAGTTCGGCGAGCTTGAGCACGGTCTCGTACGCGGGCAGCGCGCCCGCGCAGTGCGCGAAGAACGCGAACGGCCGGTCGAGCAGCGGCGCCAGGGGTTCGACCAGGTCCGCGGCGAGGTTCTCGTAGGTGCCGTAGTGGGGATGACCGAGCCGGTTCTCGCGGCCGGGGAACTGCACCGGGCAGACCTCGACGTCGCCGATCGCGGCCGGCCATCCGCTGAAGGCCGACGCCCCGGACCCGGAGAAGGGGAAGCAGAAGACCCGGGCGGGGTGGCCGGTGGACGGCGGCCGGACGAACCACGGCGACGCGGCGGTGGTGGAGCCGGATGTCATGGCGTCTTTCGTTTCTGGGCGACGATGGGCAGGTGGGTCATCCCGGCGATGAAGTACGACCGCAGGTGCTGCGGTTCGCCGGCGAGTTCGATCGAGCCGAACCGCTGCAGCAGTTCCTCGAAGAAGATCCGCAGGGTCATCCGGGCCAGCGGTGCACCGATGCAGAAATGCGGCCCGAATCCGAACGCGACGTGGCGCTTGGCGTTGCTCCGCGTGATGTCGAACGTGTGCGGATCGGTGAACTGGGACTCGTCCCGGTTGGCCGACCCGATCCACGCGACGACCGCCGCACGGGCCGGGATCGTGCCCCCGGCGATCTCGACGTCGTCGACCGCGTACCGCATGAAGTTGCACGCGGCCGAGGTCCAGCGCAGCCCCTCCTCGACCAGGTCCGGGATCAGCGACGGGTCTGCCTGCGCCTTCTCGAACTGCTCGGGCCGCTCGATGAGCGCCTGCACCGTGCCCGAGACGGTGTGCGGCGTCGTCACGTTGGCGCCGAGGAGAATGCTGTAGCCGTCGAGGGCGATCTCCTCGTCGGTCAGCGGCACGCCGCCCGCGCGGACGCTCATGAGGTGGGCGAGCAGGGTGTCGTCCTCGCCTCCGGCCGCCCGCCGCCGCTTGACCCACTCGGTGACGTAGTTGACCAGCTCGTGGTGGGAGATGGCCAGGGTCGCCGCCTCGTGGCCCACCATGAAGTGCGGGTCCGAGGGAGCCGTCACCATCGCGGTCAGCTGGACGAGTTCTTCCCAGTCCTTCTCCGGGATGCCGAGCAGCGGGCCCGTGACCATCGCCGGGAGGAGCAGCGCCCGCTCGGCCAGGTCGAAGCTCTCGCCCTCGAGCGCCGGCTCGAGGAAGCGCTGGATCGTCCCGCGGATCGAGTCCTCCCAGGACTTCACCGCCCGGGCGGTGAGCTTGGAGCCGAGCGGCCTGCGGACCTCGGTGTGCCGTGGCGGGTCGGTGGACGTCAGCAGCTTGCCCGCCGCGGGGTCGTCCACCCCGACGTGGGTGGGTGTCGTGCCGCGCTCCGAGGTGAACTCCCGGTGGTCGCCGAGCACGCGGCAGACGTCCTCGTGGCGGGTCACCGACCAGAACTCCCGGCCGTCCGGGAGGACTTGGTGGTGCAGGGGCGCCTTCGCCCGCATCACGTCCCAGATCGGGTGCGGATCGCCCGAGGTGTACAGGTCCAGGTCGAACAGGTCGACGCTGTCGAGGTCGATGTCGCGCGCGGGACCCGGCGTCAGCCTCACGTCCCGGCCCTCCCCTGCTCGATCAGCTCGGCGACCCGGGCCGGAGTCTGCGCCAGGTAGAAGTCGCGCACGGACAGCTGGACGCCGTAGTCCTGGGCCACCCGCTCGATGATCTTGATGCCGGACAGCGAATTGCCGCCGAGCGCGAAGAAGTCGTCCTCCGGACCGATCTCACAGTCGAGGTATTCCGCCCACAGCTGCGCGATTTCCTGCCCGAGCGAAACCGGCGCGCTCGAAGGCGCGGCTTGTCGTTCCATGCCAGTCTTTCCTTCCTCCGCCGACCGGGAGTGCCCGCTCGCGTCCTTTTCGGTCCGGTGTCCGGACCGTCATCGCCATGACGACCACCGGGGCCCTGTGCGCTGTCCCGCCGGCGAGACAAATTCTTCGAATGGCCGAATTGAGTGTGTCGCGCATGCGCGTCCATTCACACCGATTCGGTGGTCTCCCGTGCTGCGCCGGCGGTCCGGGTTGCGAGCCCGCATGCTGACGCCACCGCAGGTGCTGTGCTTCCTGCGTCCCGTCGGCGGAACAGGGCAATTCGACAGCGCCCCGGTTTAACGACGTTAGAGGCCGAGTGGAATGAGGCGTCGTCCTGGACCACGGGCTGTGGCTGCGCGACGAGGACGCGCGGAACGCACAGGGCCGCCACGGCGAAGGGGAGTTCGCCGGGCGGCCGGGGAGGGGGTGAGGAGCGGTGGGGCGAGGTCACACCCGCTTCTTGAAGTTGGCGATCGCCCACACATAGCCGAGGACCGTGAGTCCGGTGCACCAGGCGACGGCGGCGACGACGTGGCCGGTCGACGGCGTGGTACCGAACAGCAGGCCGCGCAGCGTCTCGATGATCGGGGTGAAGGGCTGGTACTCGGCGAACTGGCGCACGCCGGCCCCCATCGTGTGCGCGGGGACGAACGCGCTGCTCAGGAACGGCAGCATGATCAGCGGCACGGTGGCCATGCCCGCGGATTCGACGGTCTTCGCGCCCAGGCCCATGGCGACCGTGAGCCAGCTGGTCGCGAACCCGAGGAACAGGATGAGGCCGATCGCGCCGAGCCACTGCGGGAAGTTCGCGTGCGGACGGAAGCCCATCGCGAGGCCGACGCCGATGATGGCCGCGTCGGCGATCAGGGCGCGCAGCGTCGTGGAGACGACGTGACCGAACAGCACGGCGCCGTGCGAGACGTCCATGGCCTTGAACCGGTTGGTGATGCCGGTCGTCATGTCGCTGTTCACGGCCGCCGCGGTCGGGCCCAGCCCGTACGTGATGGCCATCACGATCAGGCCCGGCACGGCGTAGTCGACGTACTTGCCGTTGACGTTGAAGGCGCCGCCGAACACGTAGACGAACATGAGCATCATCACGATGGGAAACAGGACCGCGTTGAACACGGTGACCGGATTCCGGGTCGTGTGCTTGTAGTTGCGGCGCATCATGATCGCCGCGTCGCCGAACGAGGTCGCGACACTGCTCACGGTGCGACCGCCTCCTTCTCCTTGATCGTGTGCTCGGTGTTCGTACTGCCGGTGGCCGCGTTGTCGGTCAGGGTGAGGAAGACGTCGTCGAGGTCCGGCGTGTGCACCGAGAACTCCTTGGCGTTGAGGGCGTTCTCGTCGAGCCGGCTCAGCAGGGCCAGCAGCGACTTCGACTCGCCGTCGTTGGGCACCCGCAGGGTCAGCTCCTCGTCGTCCCGCGTGGACCCGGGCAGCACCCGCGCCGCCGTGTCGAGGTCGTGGATGTCGGCGAAGCGGAACCGGGCGTGGGTGCCGGGGATCTGGCGCTTGAGCTCCTCGGGGGTGCCCTGGGCGACCAGGCGGCCCTGGTTGAGCACCGCGATCCGGTCGGCCAGCTGGTCGGCCTCCTCGAGGTACTGGGTGGTCAGGAAGATGGTGGTGCCCTCGGCCACCAGCTCGCGGACGATCTCCCACATCGTGCGCCGGCTGCGCGGGTCGAGACCCGTCGTCGGCTCGTCCAGGAAGATGACCTGCGGGTTGCCGACCAGCGTCATGGCCAGGTCCAGCTTGCGGCGCATACCACCGGAGTAGGTCCCGGCCATCTTGTCCGCCGAGTCCACCAGGTCGAACCGCTCCAGCAGCTGCGTGACCAGCTGGCCGGCCGAGCGCACGCGCTTCAGGTCAGCCACCAGGCGCAGGTTCTCCCGGCCCGACAGCAGCTCGTCCACCGCGGCGAACTGGCCGGTCACGCCGATGGCCGCGCGCACCTGCTTGGTCGCGGTGACCACATCGTGCCCGGCGACCCGCACCGTTCCGGCGTCGGCCTTCATCAGCGTCGTCAGGATGTTCACCGTCGTCGTCTTGCCGGCCCCGTTCGGACCGAGCAGGGAGAAGATCGACCCCGCGGCGACATCGAAGTCGACGCCGTCGAGCACGACCTTGTCGCCGTATGCCTTGCGCAGCCCTGAAACTGCAATCGCTGAACTTCTCATGCTTCCACTTTCCTCTCCGGGCCTGTCACCCCCCTGTCACGGCGCTCGACCCCGTCCACGCTGGTCAGAGCCGTGCATCGGGTCGGTGGCCGGCGCCTTGTCAGCGGCCGCGGGCGGACTCCGCTTCGATCACGTCCAGCACCTCGCGGCCGTGGTCGACCAGGTACATGTGGTCGCCCGGGAACTCCGCATAGCTGAATTCCGCCGTGGTCGCGGCCTGCCACTGCCGGGCCTCCTCCGCGGTGACCAGGCCGTCGTGGTCGCCGCGCAGCGAGCAGATCGGCACCGACACCGGTTCGTCGGTGCTCGGGACGTACGCCTCGTGCATCTCGCAGTCGGCCTGCAGCACGGGGAGGATCAGTTCACGCATCTCCGGGTGGTCGAGAGCCTCGTGCCGGAACCCGGCGAACTCCTCGACCCTGGCGAGGAACTCCTCGTCCGGCAGGCCCGCCGCCCGCCGCTCGCGCTGGGTCCACGGCCCCGGCGAACCACTGACGACGAGCCGTTCGACGTGCACACCGCGCGTGCTCAGCAGGTGCACCAGCTCGTAGGCGAGCACCGCGCCCAGGCTGTGCCCGAACAGCACGGTCCGCGTCCCCGCACCGAGGTCCGCGACGATGTCGTCGATCGAGCCCTTGGCCGCCTCGACGACATTGCGGTACGGCGTCTCCAGGATCCGCCGCTCCCTGCCGGGCAGTTCGACCGAGGTCACCCGCCACCGGCCGGCGGCCAGTTCCCGCCACGGGTGGAAGAACGAGGGACCCGCTCCCGCGAACGGCACGCACAGCAGCGTGGTCTGTTCCCCGTGTTCCGCGGATACGCCGGGTTCTGTCACCCTGACCAACCCCCATCATCTTCTCTTGGATCGTTTGTTGAACCAGCTCCGGGACACAGCTGTCCGGTCGCTACGCCAGCTTGGGGCCGACGACCTCGAAGAACTGGGTCACGGGTGCGGGCATGTGCATCTCGTGGTGCGTGGCGTGCAGGTCGTGCACCTCCAGGGAACCGCCGACGTACGGCCGCCACAGGTGCGCGTACGACGTGTCCTCGAGCGCCGCGTGGAAATACAGCACGTCACCGCGGTAGACCGGAGACTCGAAGTCGATCATGAGGGCCGTGTTGTTGGCCATGACCTTGGCCATGGTGTCCAGGAAGCCCTGCCGGTTGCCCATGCGGATGTACTGGCCGAAGTCGTCCTCCAGCTCCGCCCGGTAGTCCGACGACTCCTTGTCGGCATGGACCTGCCTGAACCCGTGTCCCCCGGGCTGGGCGTCCAGGATGGCCACGAGCAGGACCTCGTGCCCGCGCCGGTCGAGCGCGTCCGCGACGGCCTGCACGACCGTGCCGCCGTAGGACCAGCCGATCAGGTAGAAGGGCCCTTCCGGCTGGATCTTCAGGATCTGGGTGACGTAGTCCTCGATCATCTCCTGCGCGGAGCCCGCGAGCGGCTCCACGCCGTCGGAGCCGCGGGACTGCAGGGCGTAGGCCGGCCGGTCCTGCAGATGGGCCGCGAAGCTGTAGTACGCCCAGCCCAGCCCGCCGCCTCCGTGGAAGAACCACACCGGCGGCTTGCCCGTGCCGGGATCGCTGTTCAGGGGCAGTACGACCGCGAACGTGTCGGCGTCGTCGGCGGGCACGCCGCCGGCGAGCATCAGCGCGGCGAGTTCTGCCACCGTGGGGTACTTGATGATCGTCCGGATGGGGATGTCGATGTCGAACTGCTGACGGATGCGGACGCTTAGCCGGGTGGCCAGCAGCGAGTGCCCGCCGAGCGCGAAGAAGCCGTCGTCGATACCGACGTTGTCCCGCCCGAGCAGCTCGCCGAAGAGGGCGCACAGCTTCTCCTCGTAGGCGTTGCGCGGCTCCCGGCCGGCCACGGCGGTGGTGTCCTCCGCGGGCAGTGCGCGCCGGTCGAGCTTGCCGTTCGAGGTCAGCGGGATCTCCGCCAGCGGGATCAGCGAGGACGGCACCATGTAGTCCGGCAGCCGCTCGTGCAGGTACGCGGACAGCTCACCGGCATCGACCGTGGCATCGGGCTCGGGCACCACGTAGCCGACGATGCGCTTGTCGCCCTCCTGGTACTCGCGCACCAGGACCACCGCCTGCGCCACGCCCGGGTGTCCGGACAGCGCGTGCTCGATCTCGCCCAGCTCGATGCGGAAGCCCCGGATCTTCACCTGGGAGTCGGCTCGCCCGACGTACTCCAGCTGGCCGTTCCTGCTCCAGCGGACCAGGTCGCCGCTGCGGTACATGCGCTCACCCGGCTCGCCGTAGGGGCAGGCGACGAACCGGCCGGCGGTCAGGCCCGGCCGGCCGTGGTAGCCGCGGGCCTGGCCGTAGCCCGCCACATACAGCTCCCCGGTCACGCCGGTGGGCGTCGGCTTGAGGTTCGTGTCCAGGACGTAGGCGCGCAGCCCGGGGACGGCCGGGCCGATCACGCTGGCCTTGTAGCGGGCGGCGGAGTGCTCGTCCAGGTCGATGCGGGTGACGTGCACGGTGGTCTCGGTGATGCCGTACATGTTCACCAGCACCGGCGCGTCGGAGGCGTGGCGCGCGTACCAGTCCGCGAGGCGGCCCAGGTCGAGGGCCTCGCCGCCGAACACCACGTACCGCAGCGCCAGTTCCTGGCCCGGAGCCTCGGCGTCGGCCTGGACGAGCTGGTAGAAGGCCGAGGGCGTCTGGTTGAGGACGGTGACCTGCTCGCGGGCGAGCAGCTGCAGGAAGTCGGCCGGGGAGCGGGAGACGTCGTAGGGGACCACGACCAGGCGGCCGCCGTACAGCAGCGGCCCCCACAGCTCCCACACCGAGAAGTCGAAGGCGTAGGAGTGGAAGAGGGTCCACACGTCGTCCGCGCCGAAGGCGAAGTCCTCGGTGGCGGTGAAGAGCCCGACCACGTTGCGGTGCGGGATGAGCACGCCCTTGGGGCGGCCGGTCGACCCGGAGGTGTAGATCACGTACGCCGGGTGGTCGGGGCGCAGGGCTGCGCGGCGCTCGGCGTCGGTGAGGTCGGTGGCCGTCTCCTCGGCGAAGGCCCCGGCCTGGTCGAGGTGGACCAGCGGAAGGTCGTGGTCCAGGCCCTGTGCGGTGCCGTTGGTGCTCGTGGTGACGAGCAGGACCGGCTGGGCGTCCTGGACGATGTAGGCGATGCGGTCGGCCGGGGAGTCGGGGTCGATGGGCAGATAGGCACCGCCCGCCTTGAGCACCGCGAGCAGCGCGACGACCAGCTCGGCCGAGCGGTCCAGGCAGACTCCGACGAGGGACTCGGGGCCCACTCCCTGGGCGACGAGGTGCCGGGCGAGCCGGTTGGCCCGTGCGTTCAGCTCCCCGTACGTGAGCGAGGCGCCCTCGCAGGTCACCGCGACCGCGTCCGTGCGCTGCGCCGCCTGCCGTTCGAACAGCTCGACCAGGGTGACCTCGGGAATGTCGTTGCCGGCGGCGTTCACCTCCGTCAGCAGCCGCTGCCGCTCCTGGTCGCTCAGCACGTCGACGTCTCCGACGCGCACGCTCGGATCGGCGGCCAGCTGCTCCAGCACCCGGGCGAGCCGGGCGGCGATCACCTCGGCCGAGTCGCGGTCGAACAGCTGGGTCGCGTACTGCAGGTCGCCCCGCAGCGCCCCCGACTCGTCCACGGTCAGGCTGAAGAACAGGTCGACCATGGCGGTCGACGGGATGGCCTGCTCGAACGTCACCTTCAGGCCGGGGATGTCGAGGTCCGGCTTCTGGTAGCTCTGCCAGGCGAACATCACCTGGAACAGCGGCTGGTAGGCGGCGGAGCGTTCCGGGTTGATGGCCTCGACCAGCAGGTCGAAGGGCACGTCCTGGTACTCATAGGCCGTCAGCGCCTTGTCCCGCACCTGCGCGAGCAGGTCGGTGAACGTCGGGTTGCCGGACAGGTCGGCGCGCAGCACCTGGGTGTTGACGAAGAACCCGATCAGATCGGCCAGCGCCTCGTCGGTCCGCCCGGCGATCGGGCTGCCGATCGTCAGGTCGTCGCCGCCGCCGAGCCGGCGCAGCAGCACCGCGAGCGCGGCCTGCAGGACCATCGACATGCTGGCCCCGCGCTCGTCGGCGAGCTTCTGCAGCTTGGCCGCCACTTCCGCCGGCACCGCGAGGGGGATGGTGTCGCCGTGCGAGTTGGCCTCCGCGGGCCGCGGCCGGTCGAACGGCAGGGTCAGCGGCTGCGGCACCCCGTCCAGTTCCTTGCGCCAGTACTCGACCTGCGCCGCGGCGAGGGAGTCCGGGTCGGTGACGTCGCCGAGCACCTCGCGCTGCCACTGCGCGTACTCCTTGTACTGCACGGGCAGCGGCTCCCACTCCGGTGCCCGGCCGTCCTTGCGGGCGGTGTAGGCGTGGATCAGGTCCCGCATCATCGGTGCGCTGGAGCTGCCGTCCGAGGCGATGTGGTGGACGACCATGACCAGCACATGTTCCTGGGGGGAGCAGCGCAACAGGCTTGCCCGCAGGGGGAGTTCGGCCGACAGGTCGAACTGGTGCGCTACGGCCTCCTCGATCGCTCCGGTCAGGTCTTCGGGCGCCACCTCGGCCACCCGCAGTTCCGGGGCGGCCTCCGCCGTCGACAGGAGCCGCGAGCAGGGCTCACCGGCGTCGTCCGTCGCGTACGTGGTGCGCAGGATCTCGTGGCGGTCGACCAGGTCGCGGACCGCCGCGCCGAGGGCCTGCTGGTCCAGGGCTCCGGTCAGCCGGAACGCCGCCGAGATGTTGTAGGTCGCCGCCCCCTGTTCCAGCTGGTGCAGAAGCCACATCCGGCGTTGGGCGAATGACAGCGGAATCATTGCTTCACTCCTTGACGATCATCTGGCGGAGACTGGGGCGGCGTGGGGCTGCCGACTGCTCCGACCAGGCGGCGAGCGCGGCCACCGTGGGAAGGTCGAAGATCTTGCGGATGGGTATCTCGATCGCCAGCTCGGCGCGGGCGCGGCTGATCAGCCGGGTGGCGAGCAGGGAGTGCCCGCCCAGCTCGAAGAAGCCGTCGTCGATGCCGACCCGCTCCATGCCGAGCACCTCGGCGAAGAGCGCGGCCAGGGTCTCCTCGCGGGGAGTGCGGGGCGCCCGGTAGGCGGCGCCGGTGAACTCCGGCTCGGGCAGCGCGGCCCGGTCCAGCTTGCCGTTCGGGGTGAGCGGCAGCCGGTCGAGGACCATGAAGGCGGCCGGCACCATGAAGTCCGGCAGCCGCTCCGAGACGAAGCCGTGCAGCTCCTTCGTCTCCAGGACGGCGCGGTCGCCGGCCGTCGCGTCGTCGCCGGTGACGGCGGGCACGACGTACGCGACCAGCTGCTTGCCCGTGCCGCTGCCGCGCCCGTCGCAGGCGAGGACGGCCGCCTGCGCGACCCCGGGGTGCGCTGTGAGCGCGGCCTCGACCTCGCCGGGCTCGACGCGGAAGCCGCGCACCTTGACCTGCGTGTCCGCGCGGCCCACGTACTCCAGCCGGCCCTCCGGGTGCCAGCGGGCCAGATCGCCGGTGCGGTACATGCGCGTGCCGGACGGGCCGAACGGGTCGGCGACGAAGCGCTCGGCGGTCAGTGCGGCGCGGCCGTGATAGCCGCGGCCCACGCTCCCGCCGACGTACAGCTCGCCGACCGCGCCGGGCGGCACCGGTGCCAGGCCGGGGCCGAGGACGTAGGCCCGCATGTTGCCGAGCGGGGTGCCGACGGGCGCGCTGCCCGTCCAGCCCTGGGTGCCGTCGGAGACGGTGAAGGTGGTGGCGTAGAACGACTCGCTCTGTCCGTAGGCGTTGACGACCCGTACGCCGGGGAAGGCGGCCCGCACCTTGTCGACGAGCGAGGCGGGCAGGGCCTCGCCGGCGAAGACGACCGTCTCCACACTGGTGCGGCCGGAGATCTCGTCGACGAGTTCGGCGAAGGCGGAGGGCACGGTGGAGACGACGCTGCCGCTCCAGTCCTTCCGCTCGCCCAGGACCAGGACGTCCCGGACCACTTCGACGACGCCGCCGGTGGCGAGGGTCGTGAAGATCTCGAACACCGAGACGTCGAAGTTGACCGAGGTGCCCGCCAGCAGCCGCTTGCCCGGCCCCAGCCCCACGCGGTCGGCGAGCCGCAGTACGCCGTTGACCACGCCTGCGTGGGTGATGGCGACGCCCTTGGGCTTGCCCGTGGAGCCGGAGGTGTACATGACGTACGCCAACTGCTGCGGGTGGACCGGCAGTTGCGGGCCGGTGTCGGTGCCGGACAGGTCGAGCGTGTCGAGGAGGACGTCCGGGGCGGCGTGCTCCGGCAGCGTCGCGGCCGTGGTGGAGTCCGTCAGGACCAGGCGCGGCCGCGCCTCGTCGAGGATGGCGGTGAGGCGCCGGCTGGGGTACCTGGGGTCGACCGGCAGATACGCGCCGCCCGCCTTCAGGACCGCGAGCAGGGCGACCACCAGGTCCGCCGACCGCGGCAGCGACACCGCGACCACCGACTCCGGGCCCACTCCGCGCCCGGCCAGTTCGCGCGCCAGGCGGCCCGCACGGTCGTCCAGCTCGCGGTAGGTGAGCGAGACGCCCTCGGCGACCACGGCTACCTCGTCGGGGGTCCGCGTCGCCTGTGCCGCGACGAGCCCGTCGACGGTGATGTCCGGGGTCGCCACCGCCGTGTCGTTGAACTCGGTGAGCAGCCGGTCGCGTTCGGCCGGGTCCAGGATGTCGACGTGCGCGGCCTTCGCCTCCGGGGTGGCCGCGAGCTGCCGCAGCACGCGCACGAGGCGGGCCGCGAACACCTCCACCGTGTCCCGGTCGAAGACGCCCTCCGTGTACTGGAGGATGAGCTGAAGGTGCGGGGCGGCTGCCGCCATCAGGGTCAGCGGGTAGTTGGTGGCCGTGGACGCGCGCAGGCCGGTGAAGGCGATCCCGTCCGCGGCGTCGGAGGCGGCGCTGATGCCCTCCTCGTCGACCGGGTACGACTCGAAGACGACCAGCGTGTCGAAGAGGGACTTCAGGCCGACGGACTGCTGGATCTCCGTGAGCCCGTAGTAGTGGTGGTCCAGGAGAGCGGCCTGCCGGCTCTGGAGCCGGGTGAGGACCTCGGCGAGGGTGTCGCCGGGCGCGTACGCGACGCGTACGGGAAGGGTGTTGATGAACATCCCGACCATCGAGTCGACGTCCGTCACGGCGGGCGGGCGCCCGGAGACGGTCGCGCCGAACACCACGTCCTGGCGGCCGGTGAGCTGGCCGAGCAGCAGCGCCCAGGCGCCCTGGACCAGGGTGTTGATGGTGACGCCCAGCTCGGTGGCACGCCGGCCCAGTGCGCGGGCCTCGTCGACCGGGAGGGTGATGTCGACCTGGCCGACGCCCTCGCCCGCGCCCTCGGAGCCGGGAGCGAGCAGGGTCGGCTCCTCGACGCCGTCGAGCTCGGCCCCCCAGACCCGTGCGGACTCCTTCTCGTCCTGCCGGGCGCGCCAGGCCAGGAACTCGCCGAAGTCGCGGGTCGCGGGCAGGCCGGCCGGGTCGCCGCCGGACGCGTAGAGCAGCAGCAGGTCCTGCATCAGCAGGGGCATGGACCAGCCGTCGATCAGCACGTGGTGGGCGGTCATCACGAGTTCGGCGCGGCCGTGCTCGAGGTGGACGAGTGCCATCCGGATCAGCGGCGGGGTGGCCACGTCGAAGCGGGCGGCCCGGTCCTCGGCGAGGAACCGCTCGAACTCCTCGGTCCGCTCCGCCTCGCCGAAGGTGGTCAGGTCGAGGTACTGCCAGGGCAGGGACACCGTCTCCGGCACCGCCTGCACCGCATCGCCGTCCGCCCGGTCGACGAACGCCGCGCGGAGGCTGGCATGACGCCCCAGCAGTGCCTGCGCGGCCCGGTGCATCCGCTCCGGGTCGACGTCGCCGGACAGGTGGAACACCAGCTGCATGTGGTAGGCGTCGAAGGAGGAGTCGGCCAGCGCCGTGTGGAACAGCATCCCGGACTGCACCGGTGTCGTCGGCCACACCTCGGCCAGCTTGCCGAACCGGGCCTCCCAGGCGTCGATCTCGTCCTGGCGCACCTCGACCAGGGGCGCGTCGCTCGGGGTCAGCCCGCCGGCGTCCGGGGTCGTGGCGTGCCGGGCCAGGGCGGTCAGCGCCTCGACCCACAGCCCGGCCAGCTCGGTCACCTCGGCGCGGGAGAGCACCCCGGTCGGGAAGCCGAAGTAGGCGGTCAGCTCGTCACCGGCGGCGACCGCGTTGATCTCCAGCGCCGACAGCACCGGCATGTCCGCGTCGGGCGCGGCGATCAGGTCCCGGTGCGTGGTGTCCGGTGCCCAGCCCAGGCCCCGCAGGTCCTCGGGGATGTCCGCGCCGGAGGAGCGGCCCAGGTAGTTGAACCCGATCTGCGGTGCGCGCCGTCCGGCCAGCTCGGCGGCGGTCTCCTCGTTGAGGTGGCGCAGCAGGCCGTAGCCCATGCCGTTGTCCGGGACCGCCCGCAGCTGTTCCTTGACGGCCTTGACGGCCCGTCCGGCGGCCGCGCCGCCGGCGAACGCGTCGGCCACGTCGATGCCCGCCAGGTCCAGTCGCACCGGGTACATCGCGGTGAACCAGCCGATCGTGCCCGACAGGTCCGCACCGGGCACCAGGTGCTCCTCCCGGCCGTGTCCCTCCAGCCGCACCAGCGCCTGGGACGCGGAAACGCCCCGCGTCCGGCGCCAGCGGGCGAGGGCCAGGGCCAGTCCGGCCAGCAGCCCGTCGTCGACACCGCCGCGGAACACCGCGGGCACCGTGGTCAGCAGGGTCTGCGTGACGTCCGCCGGCACCTGGACGCGCACCGTGTCCACGGTGGCCGTGACATCGCGCGCGGGGTCCAGCTCCCGTGCGCCCAGCACCGGCTCTTCGGCGCGCAGGATCTCCTGCCAGACGGGCAGTTCGGCCACCCGCTCGGGGGTGGCCGCCTCGTCGGCCAGGGCGTGCATCCACCGGCGCAGCGAGGTGCCCACGCCCGGCTGTGCCGGGGTGTGCCCGTCGCGGACGCGCTGCCAGGCGGACACCAGGTCCGGCAGCAGGATCCGCCAGGACACCCCGTCGACGACCAGGTGATGCAACACGATCAGCAGCCGGTCCGTGTCCGTGTCGGAGGTGAACCACACGAACTGCGCCATGACGCCCGTGTCCGGGTCCAGCCGGTCCGCGGCCGCGTCCAGCTCGGCCTGCACATCGGCGCCGCCGTAGGGGACTTCCCGCAGCAGGGCGCCGGCGTCCACCCGGCCGGCCGGCTCCATCCGCAGGCCCGGCTGCGCCCGGTCGAGCCGGGAGCGCAGCACGTCGTGCCGGTCCAGTACGGCCTGCAGCGTCGCGAGCAGGCCCGTACGGTCGATGTCCGCGGGCAGGGTCAGCATGGCGGACATGCAGAACCGGCCGATGCCACCGCCGAGCGCGAGGACGTGGGCCGCCGTCGGCGGCAGCGGGGCCCAGCCCACGCCGCCGCCCGGCAGCTCGGCCAGGGTGACCCGCTCCTCTTCCTCCCGGCCCTCGACCAGTTCCGCGAGCCGGGCGACCGTGCGGTGCTCGAAGACCTCCCGCGTGCTGACCACGACGCCGCGCGCCTTGGCCCGCGCGACGACCTGGATCGACCGGATGCTGTCACCGCCGCTGGTGAAGAAGTCGTCGTCGATGCCCACCTGTCCGGCGTCGAGCACGTCGGCGTAGACCTCGGCCAGGATCCGCTCCGCCTCGCTGCGCGGCGCCCGGTAGGCGGCGCCGGTGAACTCCGGCTCGGGCAGCGCGGCCCGGTCCAGCTTGCCGTTCGCGTTGAGCGGCAGCCGGTCCAGCACCACGAACACGGCGGGGACCATGTAGTCCGGCAGCCGCTCGGCCACGAACCGCCGCAGATCCGCCGCCGAGACGCGGGCGTCCGGGCCGGCCTCGCCGTCCGTGGTGCCCGCCGGTGCCACATAGCCGACGAGGCGCTTGGTGCCGGTGTGGTCCTGCCGCACCGTGACCGCCGCCTGGCCGATCGCGGGATGCCGGGCGAGGACCGTCTCGATCTCGGTCGGCTCGACCCGGATGCCGTTCACCTTGACCTGGGTGTCGGCTCGTCCGGCGTACTTCAGCTGGCCGTTCTCGTCCCACTGGGCCAGGTCACCGGTGCGGTACATGCGCGCGCCGGCGGGACCGAAGGGGCTGGCGACGAACCGGTCGGCGGTGACCGGGCCGTTTCGGTGGTATCCGCGGGCGAGCAGGCCGCCGACGTACAGTTCGCCGATCACACCGGGCGGGACCGGCGTCAGCTCCGGCCCGAGGATGTAGGCGTGCATGTTGGCCAGTGGCCGTCCGACCGGTATCGCACCGGTGCCGGCCGGCTGCCGCGGGAGGGTGAACGTGGTGGCGTAGAAGCTCTCGGTCTGTCCGTAGGCGTTGATGACGCGGACGTCGGGCAGGGCCTGCTGCACCTTGCGGACCAGATCGGCCGAGAGGGCCTCACCGGCGAAGACGACCGTTTCCACGTCGAGTTCGAGGCCGCTCGCGCCGTCGGTGGCGAGCTGGTCGAGCAGTGCGGAGAACACCGCGGGCACGGCGCTGATGGTGGTGCCGGACCAGCTGCCGCGCTCCGCGAGTTCGAGTACGTCACGGACGATCTCGACGCTCGCTCCGGCGGTGAGCGCGGTGAAGATCTCGAACACGGAGACGTCGAAGTTCACCGAGGTCGCGGCGAGCATCCGGGACCCCGCCCCGACGTGCACGGTCCGCCGCAGGTCCCGCACGCCGTTGACCACGCCGGCATGCGTGACGGCGACACCCTTGGGCGTCCCGGTCGAGCCCGAGGTGAACATCACGTAGGCCAGGTTGTCCGGGCCGATCCGCACGTCCGGGGCTTCGACGGCGCGGCCGCCGTCGAGGCACAGGTCATTGAGGTGCAGCACCGGAAGCCGGCACTTGGCCACGGTCGACGCCGCCGCGTAGTCGGTCAGGACCAGCGCGGGACCGGCCGTGTCGAGCAGGAGGTCGACGCGCGCGGCCGGGTAGCCGGGGTCGATCGGCAGGTAGGCCCCGCCGGCCTTGAGCACCGCGAGCAGCGCGACCACCAGGTCCGCCGAGCGCGGCAGGGCGACGGCGACCAGGACGTCCGGCCCGACACCGCGCTCCCTCAGGACCGCGGCCAGCCGGTCGGCGCGGGCGTCCAACTCCCGGTACGACAGCTCGGTCTGCCCGGACACCACCGCCGTCGCGTCCGGTGTCTTGGCCACCTGGGCGGCGACCAGCTCCGGCACCGTCGCTGCGTGCACCGGCGCCGTCGTGTCGTTCAGCTGTGCCAGCCGGTCGTGCTCGGCCCCGGTGAGCACGTCCACTGCGCCGAGCCGCGTCCCGGGATCGGCGACCACCTGCCGCAGCACGCGCACATAGCGGTCGACGAGGCTCTCGGCCGTGGCGTGGTCGAACAGTTCCGTCGCGTACTCCAGCCGGCCGTACGCACCGCCGGACGGGGCCGGGACGATGTTGAAGAACAGGTCGAACTTCGCGGTACCGGTGCCCGCCGGGACGGGGGTGACCCGAAGACCCGGTATCTCGATCTGCGACCACTCGAACTGCCAGGCCAGCATCACCTGGAACAGCGGCTGGTAGGAGGTCGTGCGCTCCGGACTCAGCAGCTCCACCAGGCGCTCGAACGGGACGTCCTGGTTGTCGTACGCGGCCAGGGCCCGGTCGCGCACCTGCTCCAGCAGCTCGCCGAAGGACGGGTTGCCGGACAGGTCGACGCGCAGCACCCAGGTGTTGGCGAAGAACCCGATCAGATCGTCGAGTTGCTCATCGGCGCGCCCCTCGATCGGGCTGCCGATCGTCAGGTCGTTGCCGGCGCCGACGTGGTGCAGGAGCACCGCGAGGACGGCCTGCGCGACCATCGGCGCCGTGCCGCCGCGCTCCGCGGCCAGCTTCCCGATCCCGGCGAGCAGGTCCGCGTCCAGCTCGAAGTCGACATGGCCGCCGTCGTGGCCGGCCGCCGTCGGCCGCGGCCTGTCCAGCGGCAGCTGCACCGGCTGCGGCACCCCGGCCAGTTCTCCCCGCCAGTACTCCAGCTGGTCGGCGGCGATGCTCTCCGGGTCCTCCTCGTCGCCCAGCAGCTGGCGCTGCCACAACGTGTAGTCCTTGTACTGCACCGGAAGCGGCGGCCAGTCCGGGGCCCTGCCGCTGTGGCGAGCCGAGTACGCCGACAGCAGGTCCCGCAGGAACGGCGCCATCGACGCGCCGTCCGCGGCGATGTGGTGGAACACGAACACCAGTACGTGCTCCTCGGGGCCGACGCGGAGCACGGTGGTCCGCAGAGGGAGCTCCGTGTCCAGGTCGAAGCCCTCGCACGCGGCCTCCTCCAGGGCGGCGTCCACCGCGTCCGCGGCCACGTCGGTCACCCGGAACATCGGGGCCGCCTCCTCGGGGGGCAGGATCCGCTGCTCCGGCGTGCCGTCCGCGTTCTCGACGACCAGGGTGCGCAGGCTCTCGTGCCGGGTGACGACATCCGTGACCGCCGCGGCCAGGGCCGCCGTGTCCAGCGGCCCGTCCAGGCGCAGCACGAACGGGATGTTGTAGGTCGCGGACGGGCCTTCCAGACGGTGCAGGAACCACAGCCGCCGCTGGGCGAAGGACAGAGGGATCATCGACGCGTCTCCTCAACGGTCATCTGGCCCAGCCGGGGACGCAGCCGGGGGCGGTTCGAGGTGGCCAGTTCCTCGACCTGGACCGCCAGCTGGGCGACGGTCGGATGGCGGAACACGGTCGTGACCTTCACGTCGGCGTTCAGCTCGTTGCGGATACGGCCGACCAGCCGGGTGGCCAGCAGCGAATGCCCGCCGCGGCTGAAGAAGTCGAGGTCGATGCCGACCTCCGTCAGCCCGAGCAGCTCGGCGAACAGCCGGCAGAGGACTTCCTCGGTGTGGTTGCGCGGCCCTCGTCCGGTCTCGGCCTCGGTGTAGTCCGGTGCGGGGAGCGCCTTGCGGTCGAGCTTTCCGCTCGGTGTCATGGGGAACTCGGCGAGCGGCACGATCGCCGAGGGGACCATGTACTCCGGCAGGTGCTCCCGGACCTGGCCGGTCAGGGCCGTGAGATCCAGCCCGGCCGGATCCGTGCCCTTGACCGGCACCACGTACGCCACCAGCCGCTGGTCGTCGGCGCGGTCCTCGCGCACCACGGCCACCGCGCTGTCGACGTCCGGGTGCGCGGTCAGCGCCCCTTCGATCTCGCCGAGTTCGATGCGGAAGCCGCGCACCTTGACCTGGAAGTCGGTCCGGCCGATGTACTCGACCTGGCCGTCCGTGTTCCACCGCACCAGGTCACCGGTGCGGTACATCCGGGCCCCCGGCTCACCGAAGGGGCAGGCCACGAACCGGCTCGCGGTCAGCCCGGTCTGTCCGAGGTAGCCCCGGGCGAGCCCGGTACCGGCCAGGTACAGCTCGCCGGCGACCCCGGGCGCGACCGGGCGCAGCGCCGCGTCCAGCACGTACACCTGGGTGTTCCAGATCGGTGCGCCGATCGGCACCCGGTCCGCACCCGGCACGTGCTGCCACGCCGTGACCTCGACCGATGCCTCGGTGGGCCCGTAGAGGTTGTGCACCCCGCAGTCCGGCAGCACACCGACGGCCTTGTTGGCCAGTGCGGGCGGGAAGGCCTCGCCCGCGACCTCGATCCAGCGCAGGCTGGTGCACTCCTTGGCCGCCGGCTCGGCGACGAACGCCTCGAGCAGGGAGGGTACGAAGTCGGCGCCGGTCACCCGCTCGCGCTGGATCAGGTCGGCGAGGTAGGCCGGGTCCCGGCGCCCGTCCGGACGCGCGATGACCACGGCGGCCCCGACCTGGAGCGGCGCGAACAGCTCCGGCACCGACACGTCGAAGCTCGCCGTCGTGCTGAGCAGCACCCGGTCCTCGGCCCCGGCGTCGAAGTGCGCCAGACCCCACTTCAACCGGTTCATGATCGACCGGTGCGCGACCTGCACACCCTTCGGGCCGCCGGTGGAACCGGAGGTGAAGATGACGTACGCGGCGTTGTCCGGGGACAGCTCACGCCGCGGGTCGGTCTCCGGGTACGCGGAGACGTCCGGAAGGTTCTCGTCGAGGACCAGCAGCGGCTGCGCGCTGTCGAGCACGTGCCGCACCCGGTCCTCGGGCAGCTCCGGGTCCACCGGCACATAGGCCGCACCGGCCTTGACCACCGCGTAGAGCGCCACGAGCAGGTCGACGGAGCGGGGGATCTTCACCGCGACCAGCCGCTCGGGACCGGCGCCCTGTTCCACCAGCCAGTGCGCCAGCCGGTTCGCGCGCCGGTTGAACTCCCCGTAGGTCAGCGTCTCCTGCTCACCGATCAGCGCCACCCGGTCGGGGTCACGCTCCACCTGGGCCTCGAACGCGGCCGGCAGGGTGTCGGCGGCCACCGGGTGCGCCGTGTCGTTGACCCGGCGCACCAGCCAGTCCCGCTCGTCCTCGCCCAGCACGTCCACGGCGCCGACCGGCACCGACGGGTCCTGAAGCACCTGCTCCAGCACCCGGACGAGCCGCGCGGCGATCACCTCGGCCGAGGCGCGGTCGTAGAGGTTCCTCTGGTAGTCGAGGGAGAGCCGCAGGTAGGGGTCGGAGGAGTTGAGGGTGAGCGGGTAGTGCGAGCCCGCGAACGGGCGGATGGCGTCGATCGTGAACCCGGCCGAGGCGTTCGCGTCGACGATGCCCTCGCGGTCGATCGGGTAGTTCTCGAACACCACGATCGTGTCGAACAGGGAGGGCAGCCCGACACCGCGCTGGATGTCGGCGAGGCCGTAGTAGTGGTGGTCGAGCAGGCCGATCTGCCGGTTCTGCAGGTCGGTGATGACATCGGCCAGGCTCTGGTCCGATCGGCACATGGCCCTGGTCGGCAGGGTGTTGATGAACAGGCCGACCATCTCGTCGGAGCCGGTCAGGTCCGCGGGGCGGCCGTTGACGGCGGCGCCGAACACCACGTCGTGCTGCCCGGTCAGCTTCGAGAGCAGGATCGCCCAGGCGCCCTGCAGGAGCGTGTTCAGCGTGACCCCGAGTTCCGCGGCGCGCCGGGCGAGTTCCCGTCCCTTGTCGATCGACAGCGGTACCTCGACCCGTCCGAGGGCGGTCGCCTCCCCCTCGGCGGGAAGGCCCGCGGCCACGAGGGTCGGCTGGTCGAATCCTTCGAGTTCGGCCTTCCACTTCTCCGCCGACGCCTCCCGGTCCTGCTGGGACAGCCAGGCCAGGTAGTCGCCGTAGGAGCGGACCGGGGCAAGCTCACGGGTCTCGGCGTACAGGCGGATCAGATCCGTGATCACCAGCGGCGACGACCAGCCGTCGAACAGGGTGTGATGCGCCGTGATGATGAGCTTCGCCTGCTCGGGGCCGCAGGTGAGCAGGGCGAGGCGGAACAACGGCGGCCGGGTGGGGTCGAGTTGGCGGGCCCGGTCGTCGGCGAGGGCCGCGTCGAGCGCGGCGTCCTGCTCGGCCTCGCTCCGCCCGGTCAGATCCAGGTGCCGCCAGGGCAGGGTGACGTGTTCCGCCACGACCTGCACCGGATCGCCGCCGGCCGCGGTGAGGAACGCGGAGCGCAGGTTCGGGTACCGCCGGAGCAGCGCCTGGCCGGCCGCCCGCATGCGCTCCGGGTCCACATGGCCGGACAGGTGCAGCACGAACTGCATGTGGTAGACGTCGAAGGTGCCGTCGGCGAGCGCCGCCTGGAACTGGATGCCGGACTGCCCCGGGGCCTGCGGCCACACCTCGACCAGCCGGCCGTAGCGCTCCTCCCAGGCCTCGATCTCGTCCTGGCGCACCGAGACCAGCGGGGCGTCGGAGGGGGTGAGCCCGCCGATCTGCGGGCGTGCGGCGTACGCGGCCATGCCGTGCAGCACCTCCACCCACAGCTCGGCCAGTTCGGCGGCCCGCTCGCGGGACAGCACCCCGGTGGGGAACATGAAGGCCGCCTGCAGCTGGGTGCCGTCGGCGGTGTCCGTGACGACCGAGTTGACCTCGAGCGCGGACAGCGCGGGCAGGTCCGGGTCGGGCGTCGCGATCAGCTCGGCGGACCAGGACGCCGGCCCCCACCCGTGCGCGCGCAGGTGCTCGGGCACGTCGGCGTCGGAGATCCGGCCGAGGTAGTTGAAGCCGATCTGCGGCGCCGGGTACTCGGCGAGCTGCTCGGCGGTCTCCGGGTTCAGGTAGCGCAGCAGGCCGTAGCCGAGGCCCTTGTCCGGGACCGCGCGCAGCTGCTCCTTGACCAGCTTGATCGCCTTGCCGGCCGCCGGGCCGCCCGCCAGTACGTCGGCCAGGTCCACCCCCTGCACATCGACCCGGGCCGGGTACATGGCGGTGAACCAGCCGACGGTCCGGGAGAGGTCGGCCCCGGGCACGACCTCCTCCTCGCGGCCGTGTCCCTCGAGGCGGACCAGGGTCGAGCGGTCTTCACCGCGCCACCGGTTCACCGCCAGGGCGAGCGCGGCGAGCAGCACGTCGGTCCCGGTGCCCTTGAACGCCGCGGGCAGCTTGGTCAGCACGGCCTCGGTGACCTCGGCGGGCAGCTGCGCCCGGACGGTGTCGAGCGTGGACCACACGTCCACGGCCGGGTCGAACGCGCGCGAGCCCAGCGGGGGGTTCGGTGCCTCCAGCAGGTCGCGCCAGTACGTCAGTTCTTCCTCCCGCTCCGGGGACAGCGCCTCGTCCTGGAGCGCCGACGCCCAGCGGCGGGCCGATGTGCCGACCGCGGGCAGCTCGGGCGTCCGGCCGGAGCGGACCTGCTGCCACGCCTCGGCGAGGTCGGACATGAGGATCCGCCAGGAGACGCCGTCCACCGCCAGGTGGTGCAGCACCACGAGCAGCCTGCCCGCACCCGACGGTGCGGCGAACCACACGAAGTCCGCCATGGTCCCGGCTTCCGGGTCGAGCCGGCCGACCGAGGCGTCCAGTTCGGCCCTGGCCGACTGGAGCGAGGACGGCTCGTCCCACCGCCCGTCGCAGTCGACCCGGTGGATCAGGTCCGCGGCCCGCACGGTGCCCGCCGGGCGCACGACGAGGGAGGGCTCGTCGCCGCGCACCAGCTGCGCGCGCAGGAGGTCGTGCCGGTCGAGCACGGCGTCCAGCGTCGCGGCGAGACCGTTCACGTCGATGCCCGTGGGCAGTTCGAGGACGATCGACATGGCGAAACGGTTCGTCCCGCCGCCGTGCTCGAACACCTGCCGCGCCACCGGCTGCAGCGGCATCGGGCCGACGCCGCCGCCCTCGAGCTCGGCGAGCACGGGCACCCGGCCCTGGCGGTCGGAGGCCACCTCGGCGAGGCGGGCCGCCGTGCGGCACTCGAAGATCTCCCGCGTGCTCAGCTCCAGGCCCCGGGCGCGGGCCCGCGCCACGACCTGGATGGAGCGCAGGCTGTCGCCGCCCACCGCGAAGAAGTCGTCGTCGACACCGACCCGCTCCACACCGAGCACGTCCGCGTACGCCGAGGTGATGATCTTCTCGGTCTCGGTGCGCGGCTCCCGGTAGGTCTCGCCGAGGAACTCCGGTTCGGGCAGCGCCTTGCGGTCCAGCTTGCCGGTCGGTCCGAGCGGGAGCCGGCCGAGGGCCACGAAGGCCGACGGCACCATGTAGTCGGGCAGCCGTGCCGCGACGAACTTGCGCAGCTCGGCGGCGGAGGCGCCGGACTGCACATCCACGTCGCCGATTCCGCCGGCGCCGTCGTCACCGACGGCTCCCTCGCCGGTGTGCACCACGTAGGCGACGAGCCGCCGCCCGCCCGAGGGCACCTCCCGGCTGATCACCACGGCCTCGCTGATGCCGAGGTGCGCGGTGATCGCGGCCTCGACCTCGGCCGTCTCGATGCGGAAGCCGCGGACCTTCACCTGGCCGTCGCCGCGGCCGACGCACTCCAGCTGCCCCTGCGCGTTCCAGCGGGCCAGGTCGCCCGTGCGGTACATCCGCTCGCCGGCGGGACCGAACGGGTTCGGCACATAGCGCTCGGCGGTCAGGCCCGGGCGGCCGTGGTAGCCGCGGCCCAGGCAGGTCCCGACCACGTACAGCTCGCCGATCACGCCCTGCGGCACCGGGGTGAGTCCCGGGCCGAGGACGTAGGCACGCATGTTCCCGAGGGGGGTGCCGATGGGGGCCACGTCGCTGTCCGCCCACTCCTCGGACGCCGTGAGGGAGAACGTGGTGGCGTAGAAGCTCTCGCTCTGTCCGTAGGAGTTGACGATCCGCACGCCGGGCAGGGCCTCGCGCACCTGCCGCACCAGCCGGCCCGGGAGCACGTCGCCGGCGAACACGACCGTGCGCACGTCGGGCGCCTTGTCCAGGTGGCCCACCAGTTCCCCGAGCACCGAGGGGACCCCGCTGATCACGTGGCCGTCCCAGCGCTCCCGCTCGCCGAGCGCCAGCGCGTTCGCCACGACCTCGGCCGTGCCGCCGGTGGTCAGGGTGGTCAGCAGCTCGAAGACCGAGACGTCGAAGTTCACCGAGGTGCCGGCCAGCATCCGCCACCCGGACGGCGCGTCGAGGACGCGCACCAGCTCGCGCACGCCGTTGACGACGCCCCGGTGGGTGATCGTCGCGCCCTTCGGCTTGCCCGTGGAGCCGGAGGTGTACATCACGTACGCCAGGTTGTCCGGGCTCAGCGGCGCGGTCCGGGCGGCGTCGTCCGGCGCCCCCGCGGGCGTGTCCCAGTCCGCGCGCCGGTCGAGGTTGACGCACGACATGTCGCCCTGCGGCAGCTCCTGCCACGTCGCGGTGTCGGTGACCGCGAACCGCGGGGCCGCTTCGGACAGCACGCTCTCCGCGCGCCCGCTGAGGTACTGCGGGTCCAACGGCACGTATCCGGCACCGGACTTGAGGATCCCGAGCAGGCCGGCCACCAGGTCCTCGGTGCGCGGCAGCGCGAGGGCCACCAGGTCCTCCGGCCCGGCACCGCGCCGGATGAGCTCCCAGGCGACGCCGTTCGCCCGGTCGTCCAGCTCCCGGTAGGTCAGTGTCCGCTCGTCGCACACGAGCGCCGGCGCGTCGGGCGTCCTGGCCACCTGGGCCTCGAACAGCTCCGGGACCGTCAGCTCGGGCACCGCCGCGGCGGTGTCGTTGAACTCGGTGAGCAGCCGCTCCCGCTCGGCCTCGTCGAGCACGTCGACGGTCCCGATCGCGCGCTCCGAGTCGGCCGTGAGCAGGCCCAGCACGCGGACGAACCGGTGCGCGATGCCCTCGGCCGTGTCCCGGTCGAACAGGCCGGTGGCGTACTCCAGACGGCAGTTCGCCCCGCCGGAGCCGTTCGGGATCAGGTCGAAGAACAGGTCGAACTTGGCGGTCTGGGTCTCGAGCCGCTCGGCCCGGACGGCGAGGCCGGGGAGTTCCATCGGCGGTACGGGCGGCTGCCAGGAGAGCATGACCTGGAAGAACGGGTTGTAGGCGGTGGACCGGTCCGGGTTGAGCAGCTCCACCAGCCGCTCGAACGGCATGTCCTGGTTGTCGTACGCGGCCAGGGACCGGTCCCGCACCTGCTGGAGCAACCGGCGGAAGGTCGGGTTCCCGGAGAGGTCGACGCGCAGCACCCAGGTGTTGACGAAGAACCCGACGAGGTCCCGCAGTTCCTCGTCGGTGCGGTCCGTGATCGGCGCGCCGATGGACACGTCGTCACCGCACCCGAGGTGGTGCAGGAGCACCGCGAGCGCCGAGTGCATGACCATCGACACCGTGGTGTCGGCTTCCGCGGCCAGCCTCTCCACGGCCCCGAGGAGGTCGGGGCCGATGGAGAACGGGATCCGGTCGCCGGCGGGGTTCATCACCCTCGGGCGCGGGCGGTCCGTCGGCAGGGCCAGCGGCTGCGGCAGATCGGCCAGGGCCTCGCGCCAGTACGCCAGTTGCCGGGCCGCCGTGCTGTCCGGATCGGACTCGTCACCGAGCACGTCCCGCTGCCACAGCGTGTAGTCCGCGTACTGCACCGGGAGCGGCTCCCACGCCGGCGCCCTGCCCTCGGTGCGGGCCGCATAGGCCGTGGTGAGGTCGCGGAACAGCGGCCCGAAGGACTCCCCGTCCACGGCGATGTGGTGCGCCACGACGACGAGGGTGTGCTCGCGCGGCCCGGACCGCACCAGCCGGGCGCGGATCGGCGCATCGGCGGCCAGGTCGAAGGTCGCGGTGGCCACCTCGTCGACCGCCGCCGCCCGCTCGGCCTCCCCCGCGACCTCGACGAGCGGCAGGGCGAACGGCTGCTCCCCGGACGGCAGCACCTGCTGGTGCGGGACGCCGTCGTCGCCCTCGACGATCACCGTGCGGAGGACTTCGTGCCGGTCGATGACGTCGCGGAGCGCCGCCTCGAGCGCCCCTGCGTTCAGCTCACCGGTCAGCCGCAGGGCGAAAGCGCCGTTGTAGGTGGGCGACGGGCCTTCGAACCGGTCCACGAACCACAGCCGACGCTGCGCGAACGACAACGGGATCATTGTGTCTCCAAATCGGCAAACCAGGTGAGCAGGTCTTCGGTCAGCCCTGGTCGAGCAGGGTGAGGAGTTCGTCGTTGTAGAAGTCGTCGATGGAGCACGCGCCCGACAGCGTCGAGAAGTACCGGTCGATGTGGTCCTGGTGGCCGACCAGCTTGCGCAGCATGTCCGTGCGCCCCTCGGGCTTGAGCTCGGCCACGTTGAGCGCGCCCTGGTAGTGGCTGAGGGCTTCGCCGCTCAGGTCGTTCTCGTAGCGCCGCAGCGCCGCCTTGAGCGCGTCGTCGTCGTGCAGCCGGTCCCCGATGTGGTCGGTGAGCGACTGGGCCTGGACGAAGGCCTCGGTGATACCGCGGGCGGTGATGGAGTCCTTGTGGTTCACCGCGTCGCCGACCAGCGCCCACCCGGGCCCGTAGGCCTTGCGGAAGTAGTTCTCCTGGTGCCCCGTGCCGTACAGCTGCTCCTCGCGCTTGCCCGACTGCATCCGCTCCCACAGCTCGGGCGCCGTCGTGCGGAAGGCGTCGAGGTAGGCGGGCTCCACGTTCTTGCGGACCTCGTTGTAGTCGCCCTGCGGGAAGTAGGCCATGAGCAGCGTGAGGTCGTCGTTGGTGGGCAGGACACCGATCCAGCGCCCGGGCCGCTCGTACAGCTCGAAGTTCGCGGGAACCCCGGACCAGTAGCTGTAGTAGGTGGTGGTCATCCGCGGGTGCTCGATGACGTTCTCCGCGCCGACCTTGCGTGCCACCAGCGAACGCATGCCGTCCGCGCCGACGACGAGGCGCGCCCGGTCCGTCCCCTCGATGCCGCCGGGCGTCGTGTACCGCACCCCGACGACCCGGTCGTCCTCCCACACCAGGTCCCTGACCGCGCACCCCTGCCGGAACTCCACGCCGGCCGCCACAGCGCCGTCCGCGAGGATCGGGTCGAGCACGTACCGCCTCGGCGCATACGTGGTCGTCAGGCCGTCGATCGGCAGAGAGAAGCCCTCGATGCGGACGTCGGGCCCCTGGTAGCTCTGGCGGGTGATCGGCTGGGCGCCCGAGTCACGGATCTTGTCGAGCAGCCCCCACCGGTTCAGCAGCGCCACGCCCTGCATGTGGAGGTAGTGCGAGGACAGCGTGTCCTGCGGGAATTTCGCTTTCTCCAGGAGCAGGACGCGATAACCCTGCCGCGCGAATAGCATGGCCGTCGGCGAACCCGCACAACGGGCACCTATGACAATTACGTCGTACATGGCGCCTCTCTTTCTATTTGGTGACCGCACTCAGGGATTCGATGTACGCGGAGATCGACGCCACCGTCGGGTTGAGGAAGAGCTGGTCCATCGGCACCTCGGCGCCCAGTTCCTCGATGAAGGCACCCTGGATCCTGACCATGATCACGGACTGGCCGCCCAGGGCGAAGAAATCGTCGTCGGCCGAAATGTCATCGCGCTGGAGTTCCCGGCACCAAATGGCGCGCACGCGGTCGGCAATCATCACAGTCCTCTCGTTCGTCAGCAAGGTCCGTCGACTATGCCGCCGTGCCGCTGCCGGCATATTGGTTCTTGAGTGAATCGACCAGCGCCGCGCGGTCCACTTTTCCGTGCGGGCTGAGCGGAAGCCGCAGGACGTTCACGAACCTGGCCGGGACCATGTTCCGCGGCAGCGTCTGCAGAAGGCCGTTGCGCAGGTCGTCCTCGGCGAGTTCGCCGCCCGCCGGGACGAGGAAGGCGGTCAGCTCGGCCTCGCCGGCGTCGGTGTAGGTGACCACCACGGCGGCCTCCCGCACCCCCGCCAGCCTGCCGAGCGCGCGCTCGATGTCGGTGGGGTCGATGCGCATGCCCCGCACCTTCACCTGCGCGTCCATCCGGCCGGCGACGACCAGGTCGCCGGCCTCGTTGACGTAGCCGCGGTCGCCCGTGCGGTACAGCCGGCGCGGCTCTCCGTCGACCACGACGGTCGTGAACTTCTCGTTCTCGGGGCCCGAGCCGTTGAGGTAGCCCGCGCCGACGCTGGCCCCGGCGATGCAGATCTCGCCGTACTCCCCCGGCGCGACACCGCGCAGGTTCTCGTCGAGGAGGTGGATCTCGGTGTTGTACGCCGGCTTGCCGACCGGGGCGATGTCCTGGTCGCAGGGCCGGTGCCCGTCGAGGTCGTACGACGTCGCGACGTCCGTGCACTCGGCCACGCCGTACTGGTGCAGGAGGGTGCAGTAGTTGTTCTCGCGCTGCGCCCAGTCCGCGATCCGCTCGAACTTCAGCGGCTCGCCGCCGAAGAGCACGTAGTCGAGCTGGGTGAGCGCGTCTCCGCCGCGGGCGGTCTCCCAGTCCACCAGCAGGTACAGCGTGCTGGAGGCGCAGTGCACCGTGCGGATGTCGTGCTCGGTCAGCAGGCGGTACGCCAGCATGGCGTCGAAGTTCCGGCTCGCCATCAGGTACTGGGTGGCGCCGCAGAACAGCGCCGTCATCAGGGCGCGCTGGGAGAGGTCGAAGCCGAAGGCGCTCACGACCAGGTTGTTCGACGCGCTGTCCAGGCCGTACTCGAGCTTCAGCCAGTTCATCAGGTTGAACCAGCCCTCGTGCCGCACCGCGGTCAGCTTCGGCGTGCCGGTCGATCCGGACGTGAAGACCGCGTAGCACAGGTCGTCCCCGGTGACGGGGACATCGGGCGCGGTCGCCGGGAGACCTGCCAGCCGGCCGGGCAGCTCCTCGACACCGATGACCTCGGCGGCCGCCGACTCGACCATCCCTGCCGTCGCCCGCGAGGCCACGATCAGGGCGAGGCCGGGGACCTGGCCCAGCAGCAGCTGCAGCCGCGCCGCCGGGTAGGCCGGGTCGAACGGCACATAGGCCGCGCCGGCCTTCAGCGTGCCGAGGATGGCGACGAGCATGTCGACCGAGTAGTCGAGACAGACGCCGACCTTCGCCCCCCGGCCGTGTCCGCGCGCGACGAGGAAGTGCGCGAACCGGTTCGCCCGCGCGTCCAGTTCGGCGTACGTCACCTGCTCACCGCCGCAGGAGACGGCGAGGGCGTCGGGCGCGGCCTCCACGTGCGCCTCGAACTGCTTGTGGACGACGGG
Source organism: Streptomyces barringtoniae (assembly GCF_020819595.1). Lineage (GTDB taxonomy): Bacteria > Actinomycetota > Actinomycetes > Streptomycetales > Streptomycetaceae > Streptomyces > Streptomyces barringtoniae. The sequence continues at coordinate 10,158 of NZ_JAJHNP010000031.1, read as the reverse complement.
CGCCGAGGGCAGGGCGACCCGCTTTCCCTGAAGGATCATCAACTGACTCCGATGTGAGAGGTGTCCGGTCGGACGAGCCGCCGGCACACCCCGGGGAACGGGCTTGCCGGCACCTTCGGGCGTGCGCCGCTAGGCGGTGCGCGCCTCGGGGAGACGCCGGTCGGCGGCCTCGAGCAGCTGGGCCACCCACTTGTCGACGGAAAGACCGTGCGCGGCGGCGGCCTTCGAGTAGTGCTCCAGTTGGCCGGCGGACAGCTCGATGGTGAGCGTGGTGACCTGCTGCCGGCGCTTGTCCGCGGCCGCCGACTCGGCCAGCCGGGGCACCTCCTGCTGCTCGTCGCCACCGCTCGGGGAGACCTCGGCCGTGTCGCTCTGCACGGCCAGGCTGGCCCGCACCGCCCGGCGCAGTTCGTTGCGCGACCACTTCTGCTGTTCGGCCTTGCGCAGCCAGTAGTCCTGCTCCGGCGGCGACAGCCGGGTCACCTCGGCGTGGTGGGCGAAGCTGAGGCCGTCCCGCCTGCGGTGGTGCTCGAACCGCCGGGCCACCCACGCGTAGTTGCGCAGCGTCTGGTAGTCGAGCCCGGTGCGCTCGATGGCCTCCTTGTAGCGCCGCCACCCGTAGGTGGCCTCGCCGTAGATCAGCCAGTCGGCGAGCCACCACGCCGAGGAGTTGACCAGTTCACGCAGGTTGGTCCCGATCTGCTCCCAGGACCGCTCCGGCAGGTTCTGCGGGAAGATCAGCCCCGACTTCTGCACCTTGGCCTGTGTCCCCACGAAGGACAGGAGCACATCGCGCTGTGCCGGTTCACCGCTGTTGTCCACCGGAATCGCCTTGTACCTGCTCGCGGTCCTCACAGCGCCCGTCACTACCTTCATCTCCCAACACAGCCTGTCTTCATGGGCGTTAAGCGATCACTCGGCCGCGCACCCGGGGCGGCGATCGCCGTCGTTCCTCTTCGGCCGGCCTGCCCGGTGACCGTCACGAGCGCCGGCGAGACGTAGGTATGCGGGCCCGCGAGCCCGTCGGTGTGCGGCCGGTGTTCAGTCCGCCGCCATGGCCTCGCGCAGGCTCTTGGGCCGCAGGTCGGTCCAGTTCCGCTCGACGTACTCCAGGCACTCGGCCCGGGCCGCCTCACCGAAGACCACCCGCCAGCCCGCGGGCACCTCGGCGAACACCGGCCACAGGGAGTGCTGCTCCTCGTCGTTCACCACGACGTAGAAGCGGCCGTCCTCGTCATCGAAGGGGTTCGCGCTCAACTGGCACCGTCCTTAACCGACATGGAATGACTCGGGATTGGGAAATCGCCAGGGCCGGGTGCGAGACAGCACCGGGCGCGAGGTCGCCGATCGGCGTTGTCCGGTCGACAGGACACTGCGGCTGTCCGGCCGACAGGACTCTCGGCCGTCCGGTCGACGGGACACCCGGCATCGGTGGCGACCCCGGCGTTGCCACGTCACCGTAAGGACTCGACCGTCAGCGCTACAAGGCGACGGGCTCGCCGACCGCCAGGTCGTCCACCCGGATCTGCACCCCACCGGATCCTCTGTACCCCACCGGGTTCGTGTGCCACGATGCCGACCCTTTGCCGCCCGGGTGGTGTGGAGCGGCGGCCACCTGAGGATCGCTCAAGAGCTGCCACACCCTCGGCGGAGACCGGCCGGTGCCCGCGCCCTCGCGGACCGACACCGTTCTATGGTTCGGGAATGCGCGGCCCGAGCCGAGGGAGAGCGATGGACAGCACACGACCTGACCTGCGCCTGTTCGTCCTGCACCACGCGGGCGGCTCACACCTGCTGTACCGCGACTGGCCGCAGCGGCTACCGCACACATGGGACGTCCGGCTGCTCGACGCCCCGGGCCACGGCCTCCTCCTCGAGCTGCCGCAGATCCCCGACGCCGGCCGCCTCGCCGACTACCTGCTGCGCAGCATCGAGCCCGAACTGACCTGTCCGTACGCCTTGTTCGGGCACAGCATGGGTGCCCTCGTGACGTACGAGATCATCCGGCGGGTCGCCGACCGAGGCCTGCCGCTGCCGGTGTGGGCCGGTGTCTCCGCACGCTGCGCACCGCAGCTGGCGGGGCCGGGAGGCGGATACCACGAGCTGCCCGACGCCGAGCTGCGGAATCGTCTGAAACTGCTCGGCGGCACGCCCGACGGGGTCTTCGACGACCCCGAGCTGTGGGACCTGTTCGACCCGATCATCCGGGCCGACCTGCGTCTGGTGGAGAACTGGCGCCCCGCTCCCGACGCCGGTCCCCTGCCCGTGGCGCTGTCCGCGTTCGCGGGCGTCGAGGACCACTCCGCCGCACCGCAGCGGATGGCCGGCTGGGCGGAGTACAGCGAGCACTTCCTGGGGCTGCGGGTCTTCGACGGCGGTCACTTCTATTTCCAGGCCGATCCCGGTCCGCTGCTGCGGCAGATCGAACGGGACGCGACCACCGCGCTTCGGGCGGCGGGCGCGGCGCGCTCCTGCTGAAGCCACCAGCCTGTGTGAGGGGAAGAGATGCAGTTCCGCATTCTCGGCCTCGTGGAGGTCCAGGACGAACAGACCGGTCTGCGCATCCTTCCCACGGGTGCCAAGCAGCGTGCACTGCTCGGGGCGCTGGTGGTGAAGGCCGGGCACAACGTCTCGGTGCAGCGGCTCATCGACGAGCTGTGGGGCGAACACCCGCCCGCCAACGCGGCGAACGCGCTGCAGCTGCAGGTGACCCGGCTGCGCCGGCTGCTGTCCGGCCCGCAGAGCCGTCACCCCGGCCGGCCCGCACCGCACCCGTGGATCGTGACCACCTCGCGCGGCTACGCCCTGCAGCTCGACCCCGTCGACACGGACGCCGCGCGCTTCCAGCACCTGGCCGAGCAGGGCCGCAGGGTCCTGCGCGAGGACCCCGGCCAGGCCGGTGAACTGCTGCGCCGGGCCCTGTCGTTGTGGCGCGGCCCGGCGCTGGAGGGCAGCGTGCTCGGCGACATCTGCGCGGGCAGGGCGGCCCAGCTCGAGGAGCACCGGCTGACCGCCCTGGAGATGATGTACGACGCGTATCTGCGCACCGGGCGCCACCGCGAGATCACCGGCGAGCTGATGGAGCTGACCACCGACCACCCCATGCGGGAGCGGTTCTACGACCTGCTGATGGTCGCCTTCTACCGCTGCGGCCGGCAGGCGGAGGCGCTCGGCGTGTACGAACGGGCGCGCAACCGCATGGTGCACGAACTCGGTGTCGAGCCGGGCCCCGCCCTGCGCGGCCTGATGGAGGCGATCCTCCACCACGACCCGGCCCTCGCCACCGCCGTGCGCCCCCGTCCGGCCGCCCCGCCCCTGGCCGAGACGGTGCCCGCGCAGGCCGACGCGACGGCCGACGACGCGGTGCTCGCCCTCTGCCAGGAGATAGCCCGTCTGCAGCGCCGTATCGAGCGACTGCAGCAGGAGCAGGACCAACTGATCTGCCGCTTCCAGGAGTTGACGGCGAGCACGGTGGCGCCGGCCTGCTGACAACGCTGCCACATGGTTCGCGGTGTGCGGGTACGGACCCTGCACGCCCCGGGGTGCGAACACACGACCCGCACTCAAGGCAGGTGACCTACTGTGCCGCCCACAGAGCGCACAAGTACGACATCAGCCAAGTAGAGACGATTCTCAGGAGCGGGGCATGACGAGACGGAAGAGAACACGGGCCGGCGTGGTCGGTTTGGCGGCGGTCGCGCTCACGGCCACTGCCTTCGCGGGTCCCGCCCGGGCAGCGCAGGGCACGGCTCCCACGGCGGCCGACCACCAGGCGACGCAGCGCGCGATCGACGCGGCCGTCGCGGCCGGCATCCCGGGCATCACCGTCGAGGCACGCGATGCCGACGGAGTCTGGAAGTCGGCGTCGGGCGTGGGCAACCGGCAGACGGGTGCGCCGCGCGGCAAGAACGACCGGTTCCGCATCGGCGGCCTGACCGACACGTTCGTGGCGACCGTCCTCCTGCAGATGGAGGCGGAGAAGAAGCTCAGCCTCGACGACACGGTGGAGCGTTACCTGCCCGGCCTGGTGACGGGCAACGGCAACGACGGCAGCAAGATCACCGTGCGGGAACTGCTCAACCACACCAGCGGCCTGTTCGACTACCTCGCCGACCAGGACTACTACCAGACGTACGCGCTGGGCGACGGCTTCCTCCAGCACCGGTACGACACGCTGACGCCCGAGCAGCGCGTGAAGGTGGCCCTCGGCCACGCGCCCCTTTTCGCGCCCGGGGCCCGGTTCTCGTTCTCCAACACCAACGACGTCCTGGCCGCGCTGATCGTGGAGAAGGTCGACGGCAGGTCGTACGAGGACGAGGTGCGCGAGCGCATCATCGAACGCCTGGGGCTCCGGGCGACGTCCAACCCCGGGAACGGCATCGCCCTGCCCCAGCCGAGCAGCCGCGGCTACTCCAAGCTCTTCCTGTCGCAGCCGGACCGGATCGACGACGTCACCGAGATGAACGGCTCGCAGGTCTGGGGCAACGGCGACATCATCTCCAGCACTGCCGACCTGAACCGGTTCTACGGGGCCCTGATCCGCGGGAAGCTGCTGCCGCCGCGGCAGCTGAAGGAGCTGACGACGACCGTCCCCAACCCCGACTTCCCGGGCGCGACCTACGGACTGGACATCGAAAAGATCACGCTGAGCTGCGGCACCCCCCTCTGGTTCCGCGACGGGGGCACGGCGGGGTGGCTCACCATGACCGCCTTCACCGAGGACGGCCGCCACCAGCTCACGTTCAACTACAACAGCGACTGGGGACCGGAGACCTTGCTGCCGATTCTGAACGGCGAGTTCTGCGACACGCCTGCCGCCTCGGGGCCCGGATCGCGTGACTAGCGACATGTCTGTCAACGGAGAGGGTTTATGACCGTCCGAGCAGCCGTGGCCGGAGCGAGCGGATACGCGGGGGGCGAACTCCTCCGCCTGCTTCTGGCCCACCCTGAAGTGGAGATCGGTGCCCTGACCGGGCATTCCAGCGCGGGCCGGCGTCTCGGCACGCTGCAGCCGCACCTGGCTCCGCTGGCCGAGCGGGAGGTACGGCCCACCACCGCCGACGCCCTCGAGGGCCACGACGTCGTCTTCCTCGCCCTGCCGCACGGCCAGTCCGCCGCCGTCGCACAGCAGTTGGGCGACGACACGCTCGTCATCGACTGCGGCGCGGACTTCCGCCTCGCGGACGCCGCCGACTGGGAGACGTTCTACGGCTCGCCGCACGCGGGCACCTGGCCCTACGGCCTGCCCGAACTGCCGGGAGCCCGCGCCGCGTTGGCGGGCGCCCGGCGCATCGCGGTGCCCGGCTGCTACCCGACCGCCGTGTCGCTGGCGCTCTTCCCCGCCTACGCGGCCGGCCTGGCCGAACCCGAGGCGGTGGTCGTCGCGGCGTCCGGCACGTCCGGGGCGGGGAAGGCACCCAGGGCGGACCTGCTCGGCAGTGAGGTCATGGGGTCCATGCGGCCGTACGGTGTGGGTGGCGGCCACCGGCACACGCCCGAGATGGTGCAGAACCTCAGCGCCGTGGCGGGTCGCCGGGTCGCCGTCTCCTTCACGCCGACCCTGGCCCCCATGCCCCGCGGCATCCTCGCCACCTGCTCCGCCGCGGCGCGCCCCGGGGTCGGCGCACACGACGTGCGGGCCGCGTACGAGAAGGCGCTGGCCGACGAGCCGTTCGTACGGCTGCTGCCCGAGGGGCAGTGGCCCGGCACCGCGGCCGTGCGGGGGTCGAACGCCGCCCAGGTCCAGGTGGCCCTCGACGCGGCGGTCGGCCGGATCATCGCGATCAGCGCCATCGACAACCTCACCAAGGGCACCGCTGGCGGTGCCGTCCAGAGCATGAACGCCGCGCTCGGCCTCCCCGAGGGACTGGGACTTTCCACGATCGGAGTCGCACCGTGAGTGTCACCGCACCACAAGGTTTCACCGCGGCGGGCATCGCCGCGGGCATCAAGGAGAACGGCAACCGGGACCTGGCGCTCGTCGTCAACAACGGGCCGCGCTGCGCCGCGGCGGGCGTGTTCACCTCCAACCGCGTGCAGGCCGCGCCCGTCCGGTGGTCCCGGCAGGTGCTCGCGGACGGCGAGATCCGCGCGGTCGTGCTCAACTCCGGTGGTGCCAACGCCTGTACCGGACCACAGGGCTACCAGGACACGTGCGCCACCGCCGAGAAGGCCGCCGAGCGGCTCGGCCTGGACGCGGTGGACGTGGCGGTCTGTTCCACCGGGCTGATCGGCGTACCACTGCCCATGGACCGGGTCCTGGCCGGCGTCGAGAGCGCCGTCACCCGGCTGTCCACGTCCGGCGGCGAGGACGCGGCCGTCGCCGTCATGACCACCGACACCGTGCACAAGACGGCCGCCGTCACCCGGGGCGGGTGGACCGTCGGCGGCATGGCCAAGGGCGCCGGGATGCTCGCCCCCGGGCTCGCCACCATGCTGGTCGTCCTCACCACGGACGCCGCCCTGGAGGGCGCGGCCCTGGACCGGGCGCTGCGGGACGCCACCCGTGTCACCTTCGACCGGGTCGACTCCGACGGCTGCATGTCCACCAACGACACCGTGCTGCTGCTCGCCTCCGGCGCCTCCAGGGTCACCCCGGAATACGGCGAGTTCGCCGAGGCCGTCCGCGCGGTCTGCGCCGACCTGGCCGGGCAGCTCATCGGGGACGCCGAGGGCGCGAGCAAGGAGATCCGCATCGAGGTCGTGGGCGCCGCGAGCGAGGACGACGCCGTGGAGGTGGGCCGTTCCGTCGCCCGCAACAACCTCCTCAAGTGCGCGATCCACGGCGAGGACCCCAACTGGGGCCGCGTCCTGTCCGCGATCGGCACCACCTCCGCCGCCTTCGAACCCGACCGGCTGGGCGTCGCCATCAACGGCGTGTGGGTCTGCAAGAACGGAGCGGTGGGCGAGGACCGCGCGCGGGTGGACATGTCCGGCCGCGAGGTCCGGATCACCGTTGACCTCGCGGAGGGCGCGGACTCCGCCGTCATCTGGACCAACGACCTCACCGCCGACTACGTCCACGAGAACAGCGAGTACGCCTCATGAGCGCTTCGCCGTCTCCGCAGTCTTCTTCTCGATCGGCCGCCCTGCCGAAGGCCCGTGCCCTCGTCGAGGCGCTGCCCTGGCTGGCGGACCACCACGGCAAGACCGTCGTCATCAAGTTCGGCGGCAACGCCATGGTCGACGACGACCTGAAGGCGGCCTTCGCCATGGACATCCTGTATCTGCGGCACGCGGGCCTGCGCCCCGTCGTGGTGCACGGCGGCGGCCCGCAGATCAGCGCACAGCTCGAGCGTCTGGGCCTTCAGTCCCGGTTCGAGAGCGGCCTGCGGGTCACCACCGACGAGACCATGGAGGTCGTACGCATGGTCCTCGCCGGGCAGGTGCAGCGCGAGCTGGTCGGGCTGCTCAACGCGCACGGCCCGCACGCGGTGGGTCTGACGGGTGAGGACGCCCGCCTGATGACCGCCGTCAAACGCTACGCGGAGAAGGACGGCAAGCCCGTGGACATCGGCCGCGTCGGCGAGGTCGCCCGGGTCGACGCCGGGATCGTGCGGGACCTCATCGACAGCGGACGCATCCCCGTCGTCTCCTCCATCGCCCGTCCCGAGGACGACAAGGACGCCGCCGAGGGCGGTGTGTTCAACGTCAACGCCGACACCGCGGCCGCGGCCCTCGCCGCCGCGCTCGGCGCCGAGATGCTGCTCGTCCTGACCGACGTCGAGGGTCTGTACGCGAACTGGCCGCACAGCGACGAGGTGATCCCCCGCCTGACCGCCGGCGAACTGGCCGAGCTGCTGCCCCGGTTGGCCTCCGGGATGATCCCCAAGATGGAGGGTTGCCTGCACGCCGTGAACAACGGCGTGCGCTCCGCCCGCGTCGTCGACGGCCGGGTCAAGCATTCCCTCCTGCTGCAGATCTTCACCGATGACGGCACCGGCACGGTGGTCGTGCCGGACGACGACGTGCGCTTCGAGGGAGCGACGGCATGAGCGACGGCGCGGACATCTTCACCGAGGCGGGCAACGCGGCGCTGACCCACCGCTGGCAGGGCGTCATGATGGACAACTTCGGCACCCCGCGGCTGCCTCTGGTCCGCGGCCAGGGCGCCCGGGTCTGGGACGCGGAGGGCAACGAGTACCTCGACTTCCTCGGCGGTATCGCGGTCAACGCGCTCGGCCACGCGCATCCGGCGGTCGTACGGGCCGTCAGCGAGCAGGTCGCCTCGCTGGGGCACGTTTCGAACCTGTTCCTGGCCGAACCGACCGTGCGCCTCGCCGAGCGCCTGCTGCGGCTCGCCGGGCGCGACGGCCGGGTGTACTTCGCCAACTCCGGCGCGGAGGCCAACGAGGCGGCCTTCAAGATCGGCCGGCTCACGGGCCGTACGCACATGGTGTCGGCCACCGGCGGCTTCCACGGCCGCACCATGGGGGCCCTGGCCCTGACCGGCCAGCCCGCCAAGCAGCGTCCCTTCGAGCCACTGCCGGGCTGCGTCAGCCATGTGCCGTACGGGGACGTAGAGGCCCTGCGCACCGCCGTCACCGCGGACACCGCGCTGGTGATCCTGGAGCCCCTGCAGGGGGAGAACGGTGTGGTCGTGCCGCCGCCCGGCTATCTGCGGGCCGCCCGCGAGATCACGGCGGCGACCGGCACCCTCCTCGTCCTGGACGAGATCCAGACCGGCATCGGGCGCACGGGCCACTGGTTCGCGGCGCAGGCCGAAGGCGTCGAGGCGGATGTCGTCACCCTCGCCAAGGGGCTGGGCGGCGGGCTGCCCATCGGCGCGACGCTCGCCTTCGGCGCGGCCGCCGAGCTGCTCACGCCCGGCGCGCACGGCTCCACCTTCAGCGGGAACCCCGTGGTGTGCGCGGCCGCCCTCGCCGTACTGGACACCATCGAGCGGGCGGGCCTCCTCGCCCACGTGACCTCGGCGGGACAGCGTCTGCGGCACGGCCTGGAAGCCCTGGGCCACCCCCTGGTGCGCGAAGTCCGCGGCGCCGGACTGCTGTTGGGCGTCGCGCTCCACGGAAACCTCGCGGCGCGCGTACAGCAGGCGGCCCAGGACAGGGGTCTGCTGGTGAACGCGGTGATGCCGGACGTCGTCCGGCTCGCCCCGCCGCTGATCGTGTCGGACCGTGAGGTGGACACATGCGTCGAGGGCTTCCGGGCGGCCCTGTCCGAGACCCTCGACGGGGAGCTGACGGCGGTGGGGTCCCCGGCATAGCGTTCACTCTCAATCCATTGCAACGAAGCATGTGAGGGTCGTTGCGTTAGATTCAGGACCGTTGCAACGATTTCTCGCCTTTCACCTGCAGCTATGCTGATTTCATGCAACGAACTTGTTGCCAGGATCATGAATGCAACGTAGCGTTTCCACTATCGGAAACAGCGAGCCGAAGGAGCGCACGATGCAGAAGAGCCTGAGCACCCCGCAGAAGTTCGACACCCCCGCCCCCATCTCCGCCGTCCTCGACATCCCCGCCGGACGCCTCCAGTTCATCGCCGCCGACCGGACCGACACCACGGTCGAGGTCCGGCCCGCCAACCCCGCCAAGAGCCGCGACGTCAGGGCGGCCGAGGAGATCACGGTTTCCTACGGCGACGGCGTCCTGCGCATCCAGGCCCCGGAGGCGACCAACCGGTTCCTCGGAAGCTCCGGGTCCGTCGAGGTCACCGTCCAGTTGCCCGCCGGCTCCCGGATCGAGGCGAAGACCGCCGGCGCCGAGTTCCGCGGCGTCGGACGGCTCGGCGACGTCGCCTTCGAGGGCGGCTACCGCTCGGTCAAGCTCGACGAGGCCGCCAGCGCCCGCCTCAGCGCCCACGACGGCGAGATCACGGTCGGCCGCCTGGGCGGCCCCGCGCAGATCAGCACACAGAGGGGCGACATCCGGATCGCCGAGGCCCATGGCGGCACGGTCACCCTGGACACCCAGTACGGCGACATCTCGGTCGTGGCCGCCCACGGCGTCTCCGCCTCCCTGGACGCCGGCACCACCTACGGCCGGATCCAGAACTCGCTCCACAACACCGGCGCCGCCGCCCTGAACATCCGGGCCACCACCGCCTACGGCGACATCACCGCCAGCAGCCTCTGACCACCCTCCGCCCCTCTAAGGAGCACCCTCATGAGCACGTTGGCCATCGCGGCGAACGGTC
>NZ_JAJHNP010000030.1 GCF_020819595.1 Streptomyces barringtoniae | reverse complement strand
ACCGGAGATGATCTTGCCGACCGTCTGCCGCGGGTTCAGCGACGAGTACGGGTCCTGGAAGATCATCTGGATCTCTGAGCGGATCGGGGTGAGCTGCTTACGGGTGGCGTGGCTGATGTCCCGCCCGCGGTAGGTGATCGTGCCGCTCGTCGGCTCCAGCAGGCGGGTGATCAGCCGGCCCGTGGTCGACTTGCCGCAGCCCGACTCACCGACCAGGCCGAAGCTCTCCCCCGCGTGCACGGTGATGTCGATGCCGTCCACGGCCTGCACCGCGCCGATCGTCCGGCGGATCGGAAAGCCGCCCTTGACGGGGAAGTGCTTGGTCAGTCCGGAGACCTCCAGCAGCGGCTCTCCGTCCGCGCCGGCGCTCTTCTCGCGCGGGGCCGGGAGGACCATGTCCTCGGTCATGACGGTGTCCTCCTAGGACAACTGGCGACTGGCGACTAGCCCAGACGGGGCTTGATCTCTTCGATGAAGATGGTCCGCTTCTGTTCCTCCGTGAGATGGCACGCGGAGGCCCGGTCCGGAGCGAGCAGCGGGCGCTCGCGGACACAGCGCCCCGTGCCCTCCACCCGCTCCTGGAAACCGCAGCGCGGGTGGAAGCGGCAGCCGGACGGCGGGTTGAGCAGCGAGGGCGGGGCGCCGGGGATCGGGGACAGCGGGGCGCCGAGGTCGGAGTCCAGGCGCGGCATCGAGTTCAGCAGGCCCCAGGTGTACGGGTGCCGGGGCGCGCGCAGCACCTCGTCGGTGCTGCCCCGCTCCACCGCGCCGCCCGCGTACATCACCATGATGTCGTCGGCCATGTCGGCGATCACCCCCAGGTCGTGGGTGATGAAGATGATGCCGGATCCGAACTCCTGTTGCAGGTCCTTGAGCAGGTCCAGAATCTGCGCCTGGACGGTGACGTCCAGGGCGGTCGTCGGCTCGTCGGCGATCAGCAGGTCGGGGTCGCAGACCAGCGCCATGGCGATCATCGCGCGCTGGCGCATACCGCCGGAGAACTGGTGCGGGTAGTCCTTCGCCCGCTCCTTGGGATTCGGGATGCCGACCTTGCCCAGCATCTCCACGGCGCGTTCCCAGGCCTGCTTCTTGGAGGCGCCGGTGTGCTTCATGTACGGCTCGGCGATCTGCCGGCCGACGGTGTAGTACGGGGAGAGCGCGGTGAGCGGGTCCTGGAAGATCATGGCGACCTTGTTGCCGCGCAGCCTCTCCAGCTCGGACTCGCGGGCCGTGGTCAACTCCCGCCCGTCCAGCAGGATTTCACCCTCGACGGTGGTGAACATGGGGTTGTGCAGGCCGAGGACGGTCAGGTTGGTCACCGACTTCCCCGAGCCGGACTCGCCCACGATGCCGAGCGTCCTGCCGCGCTCCAGGTCGAAGGAGAGCCCGTCCACGGCCCGTACGACGCCGTCCTCGGTCTTGAAGCTGACGTGCAGGTCCCGCACCGAGAGCAGGGGACCGGTGCCGGCCGGGGTCGGGGCACCGGCCTCCTTGGTCAGAGTGGTCACGACAGTGCTCCTAGGACAGCCGCACGCGCGGGTCGATGAAGGCGTAGGCGGCGTCGACGATGATGTTGAACAGCAGAATCATGCTGGCGGAGAAGAGCATCACGCCGAGCAGCAGCGGCAGGTCGCTGAAGAACACGGACTGCACGGCGAGGTTGCCGAGGCCGGGCAGGCCGAAGGTGTACTCGGTGATGATCGCGCCGCCGAACAGCGAGCCGAGGTCGATGCCGAAGATGGTGACGATCGGGATCAGTGAGCCCCGCCAGGCGTAGCGGAAGAAGACGTAGGCCCGGGACATGCCCTTGGCGCGGGCGGTGCGGACGTGTTCCTCCTGGAGCTGTTCGATCATCGAGGACCGGGCCATACGGGTGTACTGCGCGGCGAAGATCGTGGAGAGGATCACCCAGGGGATGATCAGCCCGGTGAACCAGGAAACGGGGTCATGGGTGAAGTCGGTGTAGTCGGGCTTGTCGAACCAGTGGGTCTGGTAGACGAGGATCGCCAGGGCCAGCGGGCCGAGGAAGTAGATCTGCAGCGAGCTGATCACCATGGCGCCCGCGGTGGCCGCCTTGTCGATCAGCGTGCCGCGCCGCCAGGCGGCGAGCAGCCCGGTGCCGAGGCCGACGAACAGGAAGCACACGGCCGCGCCCAGGGTGAGGGAGACGGTGGTGGGCAGCCGGTCCATGAGGGTGGCCCAGACCTGCTCGTTGGTGTGGTACGAGTAGCCGAAGCAGGGGGCGGGGCACGGACCCTGGGCGAACTGGTTGCTGCCCATGACGAGGTTGTGCAGGAAGATCCAGTACTGCTCGGTGATGGGTTTGTCCAGGCCGAGCACATGGTGGATGTTCGCGATGGCGTCCGGGTTGCAGGTCTTGCCGCACATCATCAGCGCGGGGTCCCGGGGCACCCCGAAGAACAGCACGAACGTGACGATGCTCAGCAGGAACAGAATGACGACGGCACCGATGATCCGGCGGACGAGGAAGCGCAGCATGGCAGGGCAGCTCTCAGACGTCGGCGGCCTTGGCGGTACCCGGCGCGCCCGTGCGGTGCGGGCGCGCCGGGTACCGGCGGGGGACGGTTACTTGATGTAGAGGCGACGCGGGTCGACGCCGCCGATCACGTCGTCGTAGACGAGGCCGCCGACCTTGGAACCGGCGATCTGGACCTGCTTGTAGTACGCGGTCGGGACGACGTTGACGACGTCCTTGACGATGTACTGGTCGAGCTTCTCCCACTCGGCCGCGGACTTGACCGGGTCGGTGATCGTGTTGATCCGGTCGATCTCGCTGTTGATCTTCGGGTCGTTGACCTGCGAGTAGTTCTGCGCGCCGTCGGCGATCACCCGGCCGTCGTACAGCGGCGGGAGCACGGTGGAGGCGGACGGCCAGTCGGCGCCCCACGCGGTGTGGAAGATGTCGTAGTTGTTGTTCAGCTTGGAGACCTGGTCGTAGTAGGTCTCGGCCGGGATCTCCTGGCGCTGGACGTCGAAGCCGGCCTTCTTCAGGCCCGCCGCCATGGCGGTGGAGTACTGCTGGCCCTCGGGGGTGTTGATGTAGCCGAAGGTCAGCTTCATGTTGAGCTTGCCGGCCTTCTGCAGCAGCGCCTTGGCCTTCGCCGGGTCACCGCCGGGGTTCTTCTTCTTGCCCCACGGGTCGAAGGCGGCGTCGTAGCCGGAGACGGTCGGGGAGATGAGACCGCCCGCGACCTCCATGGCGTCGTTGCCGCCGTAGGCGCGCACGAACGGGGTGATCGGCAGGGCGTAGGCGATGGCCTCGCGGACCGTCTTGTCCTTCATGGCCGGGTGGCTCATGTTGATGTTCATCTGGCCGACGTACGGCTGGTAGCCGGAGACCGTGCGGGCCTTCATCTTCGGGTCATGGAGCACCTGGGAGAGGTTGCCCGCGTCGACCTGGTTGTTGAAGCTGATGCCGGCCTGGTCCGCGCCGCTGTCGGCGAGCAGGGACTTGGTGGACGTCTCGAACTGCTGGTTGAACGTGATGTTGAACTGGTCCACGTACTGGTGCCGGATCGGGTCCGTCTTCGGGTCCCAGTTCGGGTTCTTGACCAGCACCATCGACTTGCCGGACTTGAACGACTGGATCTTGTACGGGCCGGTCACCACCGGGTTCTTGTCGTACCGCTCCTTGGTGTCGCCCTTCTGCGAGACGACCGCGTAGCCGGCCATGGCCAGCGCGTAGGGCAGGTCGGGGTGCGACTTCTTGAAGTGGAAGACGATGGTTTTGTCGTCCGGGGTCTCCAGGACGGAGTTGGGCAGGTGCTTGCCCTTGTACGGCCCGTCCTTGAGGAGGTTGCGGTAGGTGGCGCCGGAGGTGTCGGCGAGCCACTGCTGGACGTAGGTGGGGCCCTGGTTGATGAACGGCGCGAAGAGCCGCTCGATGCTCCAGCGGATGTCCTTGGACGTGATCGGCGTGCCGTCCTGGAACTTGATGCCGTCCTTGAGCGTGTACTTCCAGGTCTTGCCGCCGTCGGCGGTGGTGCCGGAGTCGGTGGCGAGGTCGCCGACCACCTCGTGCTGGTGGCCGTCGTTGCTGGTGGTCTTGTAGCCCGTGAGGCCTCTGTGGAGCAGCGTCGCGAGGGAACCCTCGTCGGAGACGTAGATCTGGCCCGGGTCGAGGTGCGCGTACGAGTCCCGCTGCAAAACCTCCATCGCGCCACCGGACTTGGCGCCGGGCACGGGCGCCGCCGGGCCGGTGGAGTCCGCCGTGCCGCCGAACTTGATCGACGCCTGCTGCCGCTTGGCGTCCTGCTGGTCCTTCTTGTCGTTGGTGCCCGTGTCGCTGCCGCCCTTGCTGCAGCCGGTGAGCACCAGTGCTCCGGCCGCGAGCACGGAGAGCGCGCTGTAGACGTGGCGTCCGCCCCTACTCATCACGAAATTCCCACCCATTCCTTGAAACTGATGTTCCGTGCGGTTGACGTACTGCGGTCAGCGCGCGGTCTTGGGATCGAAGGCGTCCCTGACCGAGTCCCCGAGCAGGTTGAACGCGACGACGAAGATGATCATCGAAACGCCGGGGAAGAACATGTAGGTGATGTCGTTCTGCATCACCAGTTCGGTGGACGCCTTGGAGAACATCTGCCCCCAGTCAGGCGTCGGTTCGACGATGCCGACGCCCAGGAAGGACAGACCGGCCTCGGCCGTCACGAAACCGGGCAGCAGGTACGTCGCCTGCACCAGCAGCGGGGTGACGACGTTCGGCAGGATCTCCTTGCGGATGATCCGCCACGAGGAGGCGCCGCTGACCCGTGCCGCCTCGATGAACTCCCGTTCCCGCAGGGCGAGTGCGGTGCCGCGCAGGATGCGTCCGAGTCCCATCCAGCCCAGGAACCACTGGACGATGATCAGGGCCACTACCCGCACATAGGTGGGCGTCTCGTCGCGGGGACTGACGAAGAGGGACACCACGACCGGCATGCTCGCGATGAAGAACAGCTGTGCCGGGAAGGCGAGCAGGAAGTCGATGACCCGGCCGAGGAAGTAGTCGGTCCTGCCGCCGAGATAGCCGGCCGCCACACCGAGCAGGATGCCGGTGATGACCACGGCGATGGTGACGGCGACCGAGATCATCAGCGAGGTGCGGATGCCGTAGATCAGCTTGGTGAAGACGTCGTAGCCGTTGCCGGGTTCGAGTCCGAACCAGAACTCGCTGCTGATACCGCCGTTGGGATGCACCGGCACGCCGGCACTGTCGAAGAGTTCCGGTCGCTCGTCCGCGTACACCGTGTACGGATTCTTGCCGTACAGCTTGGCGATCAGCGGGGCGAGCAGTGCGATCAGGAAGAAGAAGCCCACGACGTAGGCCGAGATCACGCCGGTGCGGTCACGCTTGAAGCGCAGCCACATCAGCTGGCCGGGGGACCGGCCTTCGAGCTTGACGGCTTCGCTCTTCGCCTCCGGCCCAGGTTCGCCGTCGACGACGACCGAAGTCCCGCCGCCCTCAATGTCGATAGGACTTGTCACGGTTCGTCCGTTTCACGGGTATGAATGTGAGAGGTTCCGGGTACTCCGAAGACGCGCGTAACCGCGAGGCGGACGCGCGTAGTTCTACAGCCGAATCACACCGCTGGAAGCGACGAACTGACCCACCTGGCGTTCGTGACACCACGCATGGGGGTTCCTCCTCATGACTCCACGTGTTCACCAACAGGAGAGGGTTTCCGTCTTGCCTCCGACACCCCTGACGGAGGACCAGACACCCCCTGGTGCTCGTGAGTCGGCGCACTGTCCCCACAGTGCGCTGGACCCATTGACCCGAGCGCTACGCGGCTAACTATCTGCCATGGGTCGACCACCGACCACTGCCCGCAGATCTCAATTCAGTCACGGATCGCGGCCGCACCTTCCAAAATCTGGACAAACTGTTCGACGAAAGACGGCACGAAACGGACTTGTTACATGGCTATCGGGCAGCGATCTCCGCATGTCGGACATACGGTCACTGGAAAATGGGTTGCAAAAAGCCCGGATGCCCCCATCCTGGGGGCACCCGGGCTCAAGAGGTCTGGAATCAGCCGTGCTTGGCGCGGCTCGCGGCGCGCGCCCGCTCCCGCTGGTCGAGGTTGACCTTGCGGATGCGAACGGCCTCCGGGGTCACCTCGACGCACTCGTCGTCACGGCAGAACTCCAGCGACTGCTCCAGCGACAGCTTGCGCGGCGGCACGATCGACTCGGCCACATCGGCCGTCGAGGACCGCATGTTGGTGAGCTTCTTCTCCTTGGTGATGTTGACGTCCATGTCGTCGGAACGGGAGTTCTCACCGACGATCATGCCCTCGTACACCTCGGTGCCCGGCTCCACGAAGAGCACGCCGCGCTCCTGAAGGTTCGTCATCGCGAACGCGGTGACCGCGCCGGCGCGGTCGGCGACCAGCGAGCCGTTGTTGCGGGTCTGCAGCGCACCGAACCAGGGCTCGTGGCCCTCGTGGATGGAGTGCCCGATACCGGTGCCGCGGGTCTGGGTCAGGAACTCGGTCCGGAAACCGATGAGTCCGCGGGAGGGCACGACGAACTCCATGCGCACCCAGCCGGAGCCGTGGTTGGACATGTTGTCCATGCGGCCCTTGCGGACACCCATCAGCTGCGTGACGGCGCCCATGTGCTCCTCGGGCACGTCGATCGTCATGCGCTCGACCGGCTCGTAGACCTTGCCGTCGACCTCCTTGGTGACGACCTGCGGCTTGCCGACGGTCAGCTCGTAGCCCTCCCGGCGCATGGTCTCGACCAGGATGGCGAGCGCCAGCTCACCACGGCCCTGGACCTCCCAGGCGTCGGGGCGCTCGGTGTCCAGCACGCGCAGCGAGACGTTACCGATCAGCTCGCGGTCCAGGCGGTCCTTGACCTGGCGGGCGGTGACCTTGCGGTCCTTCACGGCCGCCTTCGCGTCGGCGCCCTTGCCGGTGCCGCCGCGGCCGACCAGCGGGGAGGTGTTCGTACCGATGACCATGGAGATCGCCGGCTCGTCCACCGTGATCAGCGGCAGCGGGATCGGGTTCTCGGTGTCGGCCAGCGTCTCGCCGATCATGATGTCCGGGATACCGGCGACCGCGCAGATGTCACCGGGGCCGGCCTTCTCCGCCGGCTTGCGGGTGAGCGCCTCGGTCATCATCAGCTCGGAGATGCGGACGTTGCTGACGGAGCCGTCGCGCTTGATCCACGCGACCGTCTGGCCCTTGCGCAGCTCGCCCTGCTCGACACGGAGCAGCGCGATACGGCCGAGGAAGTTGTCGGCGTCGAGGTTGGTGACGTGGGCCTGGAGCGGCGCGTCCTCCTCGTACGTCGGCGCGGGGATGTGCTCCAGGATCGTGGAGAAGAACGGCTCCAGGCTGTCGGAGTCCGCCGGGACCGTGCCGTTGTCCGGCTTGGTCAGCGAGGCGATGCCGTCGCGGCCGCAGGCGTAGACGATCGGGAACTCGATCTGCTCCTCGTCCGCGTCCAGGTCCAGGAAGAGGTCGTAGGTCTCGTTGACGACCTCGTCGATCCGGGCGTCCGGGCGGTCCGTCTTGTTGATGCACAGGATGACGGGCAGCCGGGCCTGCAGCGCCTTGCGCAGCACGAACCGGGTCTGCGGCAGCGGGCCCTCGGAGGCGTCCACCAGCAGCACGACACCGTCCACCATGGACAGACCGCGCTCGACCTCGCCGCCGAAGTCGGCGTGGCCGGGGGTGTCGATGATGTTGATGGTGATCGGGTCCCCGCCGTCCTTGGGGTGGTACTTCACCGCGGTGTTCTTGGCGAGGATCGTGATGCCCTTCTCACGCTCCAGGTCATTCGAGTCCATCATGCGGTCGTCGACGCCTTCGAGCTGGTGGGCGGCGAAGGCGCCGGCCTGCTTCAGCATGCCGTCGACGATGGTGGTCTTGCCGTGGTCGACGTGAGCGACGATGGCGACGTTGCGGATGTCGTGGCGCGTGGCCATAGTGCGACGAACTCCCGGAGTGTGAGGATTGCCCTGCGCGTACGTCTGTGTCGCGCGGGTCCTGCCGGGCTGGACACGCCACGGCCTCACCCCATGGTACGTGGCCCCGGCGGAACCGGCCTCCTCAGGGCTGTGTGATCATCTCCGCGCAGGTCAGCCCCTGGGACTTGCGGAGGCGCTCGTGGGACCGGCGGGGACCTTCGCGCCCTTCTTCAGAAAGCCCATGTCCTCGTAGACCGGCGTCTGGAATCCGAACGCCCCGGCGTTGACCAGGCTCTTCCGCACCGCCACGAGCTGGGGCCGCTGATAGAGCGGAATGGACCCGGCCGAGGCCCAGATCCTGGCGTCCGCCTTGCGGATCAGCGACACCTCGTCGTCCTCGTCCAGGGTGGCCACGGCCTCGTCGAACAGCTGGTCCACCTGGTCCGTGCCGACCCGCGTGTAGTTCTGCTCGACGTTCACCGAGCCGTCCGCCGCCGGCTCCGGCTTGGCGAACACCGGCCGGTCGTCCGTCGCCGGGAACGCGGAGGACGGCCAGGAGTACAGCGCGAGGTCGTAGTCGCCGGCGGCGATGTGGTCCTTGAAGTAGCTCGCGTCCGAGACCTTGCTGATCGTCGTCCGGATGCCGACCCGCTCCAGCATGGCCGAGATCCGCTCGGCGACCGAGTTCAGCGTCTCGGAGCCGGCGCCGGACGGGAGCACGAAGCGGAGCAGGAGCGGCTTGCCGTCCTTGGCGAGCTGCTGTGCCGCGGCGGCCGCCGGCGCTGCCGTGCCCTGGGGAGCGTAGGCCCCCTGTGCACCGCCGTGCCTGCCCTCCTGGGCCAGGTGCCGGTCGCCGCCGTCCCCCCGTCCGCCGTTCTTGCCGTTCTCGTCGTTGTCCTCGCCGACGATGTACTCGCCGTCCCTACCCCCGTCCGACTTGTCCTCCTTGTCCTTCTTCTGGCTGTCTTTCTTCTCGCTCTTCCTGCCCTCGGGGCCGGCCGCCTTCTGGCCCTTCTTCTGCTCCTTGACCGGGCCGCCCGGCACCCAGCCGGCGTCCGCGAGCAGCTCCTGCGCCTGCTTGGTGTCCTGTCCGCCGATCGCGTCGCTGTTGTCGGCGTACGCGGCCTGCCCGGACAGGGCGAGATGGCTGCCGACCGGGACGGCGGGCAGGCCCAGCGGGGTCAGGACCAGCTTGGCCAGCTCCCGGCGGTCCAGGGCGCGGGCGACGGCCCGGCGGACGCGTTCGTCGGCGAGGGGGCCCTTGGAGCCGTTCAGGGCGAGCTGGGTGTATGCGGGCTCCAGTGATCTGCGGACCTCGACGTCGCGCAGCGCCTGCTGCTCGTCCAGGTACTCGGAGACGGCCTTGCGCAGCTTCTCCCGGCCGGCCTTGACGTCGTCGGAGTCGAAGTCGTGCGCGCGCGCCCACGCGCGCAGCTTCTTCACCGAGGTCTTGCCGGAGCCCTGCAGCGGGTTCGCGGCGCCGTGCGCGGCGAGCCCGATGCGCTGGGCGTCGCCGGGGTCGACGTCGGCGATGTCCACGCTGCCGTCGGCGAGCGCGGCGGCCCGCTTGTCGCGGGGTACGGCGTGCAGCACGATCTCGTTCAGCTTGGCGGGCCGGCCCCACCAGCGCGGGTTGCGGGTGAGGACGACGTCCTTCTTGGCGGTGTCGACCTTGTTCACCTCGAAGGGCCCGGCGGTGACCTTCAGGTTGCGGCGGGCGCCGTCGTTGAAGGCGTCCGGGCTGCCCATGACGTCCTTCGGGTACAGCGGGGAGAACAGCGACTTCCAGTCGGCGTAGGGCCGGGAGAAGGTGACCCGGACCTGGAGGTCGTTGGCGCCGCGCTCGATCTTCTCGATGCGGTCGTAGCCGGCGTTGCGGGCAGTCCAGTAGGAGCTGTTCCTCCCGGACAGGGCGCGCCACTGGGCGACGAAGTCGGCGGCGCCGATCTCCCGGCCGTCGCTCCACACGGCCTGCTGGTTCAGCTTGTACAGCACGACCTGGCGCGGCTCGGTCTCGATGACCTTGGCCGACTCCAGGTAGGCCGGGTCGGGCACCGGCCGGCCGGTGGCGTCCAGCCGGAACATCGACGGCAGGACGGCCTGGGCGACACGGCTGGTGCCGGCGTCGGCATCGGCCTGGAAGGTGTTCAGGGTCTCCGGCAGGCCGTCCACGGCCCACTTCAGGGTCCCGCCGTCGGCGACCAGGTCACGGGCGACCGGGGCGATGTCCTGCCCGGCGAGGGGCTTCGCGACCTTCTCGTCGGAGCTGCATCCGGCGAGGAACGGCACCGCGAGCGCGCCGGCGGTGAGGAAGGAGACCGAGCGCATCACCGCACGCAGTCCGACGCCGTGGTGGTACATCTCTGCTACCTCCGGGAAGCCGCGGGTTTATGCTCGCTTGTGTCAATATGTGGAGCTGATCACTTTTGGCGGTATTTGGAGCTGATCAGATCTATGCGGCCCACTGAAGAGGAAGGGATCCGGCCACAGCGGGCGACACGGCGACGACGGGCGGTAACCCCACCCGTGTGGCGCAACACCACCGGAGATGCACCAGTGCGCCTCCGCCAATCGCTGCACACGCCTTCACATCGACAGGTGTGACGCGCAACACTCCAAGGCGCATGAACGTTGCCGCCCAGGGCCCGCCGGATCCGCGGAAGTGAGGGCAAGTCATGTCCGTGCACGACGACATCACCTCGGTCCAGCGCTCTCTCGACGACCTGAACCGGTCGCTGGGACGCCTGGAACACCAGCTCGGCAGCGGCGGCCTGGAGATGCGCCGGGTCCGGTTGGACGCCGACCATCTGCGCGAGAGCGTGGCGCTGCTGCGTGAGGCCGCCACCACCGGGGAAGCCCCGCGCCGCCCCGACCTCGTCACCATCTCCGACGCGCCGTACGACACCAGCCTGTGGGTGGGCTCGGACGACGAGGGCCTGGGCGCCCGCGACCGGCACGCCCCCTGATCCCCGACGACCGGAGCCTGCCTTGGCCACTGGTACGGAACCCCAACAGAACAGCGGCGGCGTACGAACCGGTGCGCGCGCCGCGATCACGGCCCCGCATCTGCGGACCGACCGCTGGTGGCTGGCGCCCGCCGTCACCGCGGCCGGTCTGCTGGCCTTCGTCGTCTACTCGACGTGGCGGGCCTTCGCCAACGCGCACTACTACGCGGCGCCGTACGTCTCGCCGTTCTACTCGCCGTGCCTGGCGAGCAACTGCCGGACCATGCACGCCGGGCCGAACGCCGACCTGTTCGGGAGCTGGTGGGGCATCTCCCCCGCGATCATCATCCTGATCTTCCCGCTCGGCTTCCGGCTGACCTGCTACTACTACCGCAAGGCGTACTACCGCAGCTTCTGGGCCTCCCCGCCCGCCTGCGCGGTGGCCGAGCCGCACAGGACGTACACCGGCGAGACCCGCTTCCCGCTGATCCTGCAGAACGTCCACCGGTACTTCTTCTACGCGGCCCTGCTGGTCGCCGGCGTGCTCACCTACGACACCGTGCTGTCCTTCCGGGACACCCACTACCGCTGGGGCCACATGGGGCTCGGCACCCTGGTGTTCCTGGCCAACATCGTGCTGATCTGGGCGTACACCATCTCCTGCCACTCCTGCCGGCACATCGTCGGCGGCAAGCTCAAGCACTTCTCCCGGCACCCCGTGCGCTACAAGGCGTGGCAGTTCGTCGGCAGGCTCAACGCCCGGCACATGCAGCTGGCCTGGGCGTCCCTGCTGAGCGTGGCGCTCGCCGACTTCTACGTCTATCTCGTCGCGTCCGGGGTCTTCGCCGACCCGCGCTTCTTCTAGGAACAGGTGAGCCGTCTTATGTCCGTGGTGGACCGCCAGGAGTGGGACGTCGTCGTGGTCGGTGCCGGCGGCGCCGGGCTGCGGGCCGCGATCGAGGCGCGCGAGCGGGGCGCCCGTACGGCGGTGATCTGCAAGTCGCTGTTCGGCAAGGCGCACACGGTGATGGCCGAGGGCGGTATCGCGGCGGCCATGGCCAACGCCAACGAGCACGACAACTGGCAGGTGCACTTCCGCGACACCATGCGCGGCGGGAAGTTCCTCAACCAGTGGCGGATGGCCGAGCTGCACGCGCAGGAGGCCCCGGACCGGGTGTGGGAGCTGGAGACCTGGGGCGCGCTGTTCGACCGTACGAAGGACGGCCGGATCTCCCAGCGCAACTTCGGCGGCCACGAGTACCCGCGGCTCGCGCACGTCGGCGACCGCACGGGCCTCGAGCTGATCCGCACGCTCCAGCAGAAGATCGTCGCCCTGCAGCAGGAGGACTTCAAGGAGACCGGGGACTACGAGTCCCGGCTGAAGGTCTTCCAGGAGTGCACGGTCACCCGGGTCCTGAAGGACACGGCATCCGAAGGCGGCTCCGCCGCGGGCCGGGTCTCCGGTGTCTTCGCCTACGAGCGCGAGACCGGCCGCTTCTTCGTCCTGGAGGCCCCCGCGGTCGTGATCGCGACCGGCGGCATCGGCAAGTCCTTCAAGGTCACGTCGAACTCGTGGGAGTACACGGGTGACGGGCATGCGCTCGCCCTGCTCGCGGGCGCGCCGCTGCTGAACATGGAGTTCGTGCAGTTCCACCCGACGGGCATGGTCTGGCCGCCGTCGGTGAAGGGCATCCTCGTCACCGAGTCGGTGCGCGGCGACGGCGGGGTCCTCAGGAACTCCGAGGGCAAGCGGTTCATGTTCGACTACATCCCGGACGTCTTCAAGGAGAAGTACGCCGAGTCGGAGGAGGAGGCCGACCGGTGGTACGAGGACCCGGAGAACAACCGGCGCCCACCGGAACTCCTGCCCCGCGACGAGGTGGCCCGCGCCATCAACGCCGAGGTCAAGGCGGGCCGGGGCTCCCCGCACGGCGGGGTCTTCCTGGATGTGTCCACGCGCATGCCGGCGGAGGTGATCCGGCGCCGGCTGCCGTCGATGTACCACCAGTTCAAGGAGCTGGCGGACGTCGACATCACGGCGGAGGCGATGGAGGTCGGGCCGACCTGTCACTACGTGATGGGCGGGATCGCCGTCGACTCCGACACGGCGGCGGCGCGCGGGGTGCCGGGCCTGTTCGCGGCCGGCGAGGTGGCCGGCGGTATGCACGGCTCCAACCGCCTCGGCGGCAACTCGCTCTCCGACCTGCTGGTCTTCGGGCGCCGCGCGGGCTGGCACGCGGCGGAGTACGCGCAGGGGGTGACGTACCAGCGTCCGCCGGTGGACGACGCCCAGGTCAACGCGGCCGCGGCGGAGGCCCTGCGCCCGTTCTCCGCCGAGGCGGACCGGGAGGGCGAGGCGGGCCCGCCGGAGAACCCGTACACCCTGCACCAGGAACTCCAGCAGACCATGAACGACCTGGTCGGCATCATCCGCCGCGAGGGCGAGATGGAGCAGGCCCTGCGCAAGCTCGCGGAGCTGCGGGTACGCGCCCGCCGGGCCGGGGTCGAGGGCCACCGCCAGTTCAACCCCGGCTGGCATCTGGCGTTGGACCTGCGGAACATGCTGCTGGTCAGCGAGTGCGTGGCCCGTGCGGCCCTGGAGCGCACCGAGTCGCGCGGCGGCCACACCCGCGAGGACCACCCCACGATGGACCGCAAGTGGCGCAACGTGAACCTGCTGTGCACGCTCGCCGACCCCACCGGCGGCCTCGCGGCGACCGACTCCGGCCGCGGCCAGATCCGCCTCGCCCGCGAGAGCACCGCCCCCATCCGCCCGGACCTGCTCGCCCTCTTCGAGAAGGAGGAGCTGGTCAAGTACCTCGCCGAAGAGGAGCTGTACGAGTGAGCAGCTACGAGGCCCGCTTCAAGGTGTGGCGGGGTGATGAGCAGGGCGGTGGCCTGGAGGACTTCACGGTCGAGGTGAACGACGGCGAGGTGGTCCTCGACATCGTCCACCGCCTCCAGGCCACCCAGGCCCCCGACCTGGCCGTGCGCTGGAACTGCAAGGCCGGCAAGTGCGGTTCGTGCTCGGCGGAGATCAACGGCCGCCCCCGGCTGATGTGCATGACCCGCATGTCGGTCTTCGACCGCGCGGAGACGATCACGGTCACGCCTCTGCGCACCTTCCCGGTGATCCGGGACCTGGTGACGGACGTCGGCTTCAACTACCGCAAGGCGCGGGAGGTCCCGGCCTTCGTCCCGCCCGCCGGGCTGGGCGCCGGCGAGTACCGGATGATGCAGGAGGACGTGGACCGTTCGCAGGAGTTCCGCAAGTGCATCGAGTGCTTCCTGTGCCAGGACACCTGCCACGTCGTCCGCGACCACGAGGAGAACAAGACGGCGTTCGCGGGGCCGCGTTTCCTGATGCGGATCGCCGAACTCGACATGCACCCGCTGGACGCGGCCGCCGAGACGGGCCTGGACCGGGGGCGCACGGCCCAGGACGAACACGGCCTCGGCTACTGCAACATCACCAAGTGCTGCACGGAGGTCTGCCCCGAGGGCATCAAGATCACCGACAACGCCCTGATCCCCATGAAGGAACGCGCGGTCGACCGCAAGTACGACCCGCTGGTGTGGCTGGGTTCGAAGATCAGGAGGCGGTCTTCGTAGCGTTCCATCGGCGCCCGGTACTGCGGCCGGACGAGGACCGGGCGCCGCTCGCTGAGAGGTGCCGCTGCGGCGGCTGTCCTGTGCTGTCGTGTTCCGGTCACCGGGCCCAGTCTTCCCGATAGGCCGCCCAGTCCGCTTCGGTGGCCGCGAAGTCGACGTAGAGGGCGACGCCGAAGCGGGCCCGGTCCCTGTCGGTGCGGGACAGACCGAGGCGGACGCCGCGCACGGCGGCCGGCACGGTCTCGGCACGGGCCCAGTGGCCGAAGCGGTTCTCGTGGTAGAAGGGCAGGCCCATGAGCAGGTCGGTGGACTCGGGGGTGACCTCCAGGGCCAGCGAGGTCTGCTGGGCGACATAGCCGCCGTACAGGCTCTGCAACGGCTGCATGGTGTCGTACGACATCACCGCGATCTGGTCGACGCGGCGCGCGACCTGCCCGAAGTACGCCTGCGACCACCACTTGGGGTGCCCGGTCACGGTGCCCCAGAAGGAGTGGAAGGCCGGCAGCGGATCGATCTGGTGCGCGGCGACGGAGAGCACGGCGTGGCGGGCGCGGGTGACGCGGTGCAGGGCGTCCAGGAGGGCGAGGTAGTCCCGGTCGCCGGAGTGCAGGGGCTCCAGGTCGAAGTGGGCGCCCTCGAACCCGGCGTCCAGGATCCGGCGGGTGGACTCCACCACGGCGGAGCGGGTCGCGGGCCGCTCCAGGTGCATGGCGTACGGCTTCTCGGGGGCGACCTCGTCGCCCAGCCAGGCCTGCACACGGATGTGCGGCGCCCGGCGGCGCAGGGTTTCCGTCAGCCAACGGGCCCTGGGATACGCCGACTCCGGGAGCGTGCCGTCGTGTTCCAGAGGGCCCGCGTGGACGTACAGGTCACGGATGCCGGTGTCGCGCAGACGGCCGACGAGCGCGGTGACGTCGGCGTCGGTCTTGCGGCCGTCGATCCACGCGTGGCCGAGCCAGATGGCGTCGCGGTTGCGGGTGTGGGTGCCGCGGCCGGGGGTGCCGGTGTAGTCCAGGCGGAGGGCGGTCTCCGCGGCGAGGGTGGGAAGGAGCAGGAGGAGGACGAGGGCGAGCGCGGTGCGCCTGAGTGTGCGCGGCCATCTGCGTTTCGGCCTCGTGTCGACGGGGCCGCTCTCCTCGTCCGGTGCGGGTGGCTCTTCGGGGGCGGGCTCGGCGTCGGGTGCGGGAGGGATTCGGGTGGCGTCGGCGGCCGCGGGCGGCCGTGGCGTGAGCTCGCCGGTCTCCCCGTCCGTTCCTGCCCCGCCGCTGTCCCTGGCGTCCATTCCTGCCCCCCTGCCCATCGCGTCCCCCACCCGTATCCGTCCCGCTCGCGAAGGCGCCTACCTGCCCATACGCTCCGAAATGTGACGTCCTCCCTGATCCGCGGCCGGCCCCGGTGCGCCAAGGCGCACATATGGGTGCGGGTGGCGCATGCCGTGGTGGGTGTCGTGGTCGGGACCGGGTGGCTGGTGTTGCCGGTGATGACGGTCGGCGCGCAAGATCCGGTTCCCGTGACGCCCGGCGGGACCGTCGCGAGCGCCACCGCGCCGCATCAGGACGAGACGTCCGCCGTCGACCTCCTGCTGCCCCTGATCGCGGTGGTCGCCGCCGTGGGGCTGGCCGGATACGGCTACCTGCGCCGCACCCGCCGTGCCCGTACCCGTACGACCCCCGGGATCGTCTCCGTCGCCCCGCCCGCGCCCACCCCGGCCGACTCCGAGCGCCAGGCGCGCGCCGCGCTGGTCCTGGCCGACGACTGTGTGCGCACGAGCCGGGAGGAACTCTCCTTCGTCCAGGACCGGTTCGCGCGGAGGGACACCGAGCCCTTGGTGCAGGCGCTGCGGGCCGCCGAGACCGAGCTGGCGGCCGCGTGCGCGATCTGGCGGCGCTACGAGCAGGGGGTGCCGGAGGACGACGTGGCCCGGCGGCAGGCGCTGGTCGGTGTGGTCGGCCGGTGCGCGGAGGCGGGGCGCCGGCTGGACGCCCAGGCTCCCGCGCTGGACCGGCTGCGGGACCTGGAGGGGCCGGGCTTGGCCCGGGCGCTGGAGGTCGCCGAGGGGCGGTTCCGGGAACTGACGGGGCGGACACCGACCGCCGAGGACACCCTGACCGACCTGCACGACCGCTGCACGCCTGCGGCCGTCGCGCCCGTCACCGGGTACCTCGAACAGGCCAAGGACCGGCTGCTGTTCGCCACCACGCGGCTCAACGCGGCCCGCCAGTCGGCCGACGCGGGCGAGGGCGCGCGGGCCGCCGGGCAGCTGCGCGCCGCCGAGGGCGCGGTGGCCCAGGCCGACGTCCTGGTCACCGGGGTGGAACGGCTCGCCACGGAGCTGCGGCAGGCGGCGGATCTGGTGCCGGCCGCGCTGACCGGCGCGGAGGCGGAGATCGCGGCGGCCCGGAAAGGGGGCGTTGCGGTTGCTCTGACCAGCGGTGAGCTGCACGCCCGGCTGGCCCACGCGGACGGCGTGCTGGCCGCCGTACGGCGGGAGCTGACGGCGGGTCCGTACGACCCGCTGGACGCCCTGCGCCGGATCGCGCGGGCGGTGGAGCGGCTGGAGACGGGCCACGCCGGTGCGCCGTCCGCCGCGGCGCTGCTCGTGGCCAGGAGTTCCGTCGCCGGGGCGGAGGACTTCGTCACGGTGCACCGGGGTGCGGTGGGCCCCCAGGCGCGGGTCCGCCTGGCGGAGGCGGTGCGCGAACTGGGCGCGGGTCACGCCGGCCGGGCCGACGACACGGCCCGCGAGGCCCGGGACGTGGCCGAGCAGAACGTACGGGCCCACGGCAACCCGCACACGAGCGCCGACGGAGACGCACCGGGCCTGGCCGCTGCGGTCCTGGGCGGGGTCCTCCTGGCCGAGGACCCGGACGGGGGTCCACCGGCGGGCTACGGCGGACCGGAGACCAGGGGCCGCCACCGCTTCTCGGCACCCGACTAGCGCCGGTGTCAGAAGAGGCTCAGCAGGGCCTCCGCCGGGTCGGTGAGGCTGGCCTCGCCGCCGGGCAGCGGCAACTCGAACCACACCGTCTTGCCGCGCGGCGTCCGGCGCGAACCCCACGCCGCACTGAGCAACCCCACCAGCTGGAGCCCCCGGCCCCCCTCGTCGGTGTCCCGGGCCCGCCGGCGCCGGGGCTGGACCAGCCCGGAGTCCCACACCTCGCAGACCAGCGTGCGGTCCAGCAGCAGCCGTAGCCGTATCTCCCCCTCGCCGTACCGCAGCGCGTTGGTGACCAGCTCGCTGACGAGCAGTTCGGTCGTGTCGACGAGCGGTTCCAGGTCCCAGCTCAGCAGCTGCCCCCGGGCGTACTCCCGCGCCCGTCCCACACTCCGCGGCTCACGCGGCAGCGTCCAGTCGCCGACGGACTCGGCGGGCAGCCCCTGCACCCGGGCCATCAGCAGCGCGATGTCGTCCTCGCCGTGATGGGTGTCGAGGGTGTTGAGGACGTGGTCGCAGACGTCCTCCAGCGGGCGGGAGGGGTCGGTGAGCGCGCCGACGAAGGCCTGGAGCCCCTCGTCCAGGGGATGGTCCCGGGACTCGACCAGGCCGTCCGTGTAGAGAGCCAGCAGCGCGCCCTCCGGCAGTTCGACCTCGACCTCCTCGAACGGCTCGCCGCCCACCCCGAGCGGCATGCCGGGCGGCACGTCCAGCATCAGGGCGGGCTCACCGGGCTCGACCAGGACCGGCGGCAGATGGCCGGCGTTGGCGAACGTGCAACGTCTGGTGACGGAGTCGTAGACGGCGTAGACGCAGGTCGCGAGGTAGACCTCGGACAGGTCGGCGTCGCGCGGCTGGCGGGCCGTGCGGGTTGCCTGCTGCACCCCGCCCGGGGTGCCCAGTCCCCGCGCGATCTCGTCCAGCGCGGAGAGCACCTCGGCCGGTTCCAGATCCAGCAGCGCCAACGTCCGTACCGCCGTGCGCAGTTCGCCCATCGCGACCGCCGCCCGCAGGCCGCGCCCCATCACGTCGCCCACCACCAGCGCCGTTCGGTGGCCCGGCAGTTCGATCACGTCGAACCAGTCGCCGCCCACCTCGGTCGCCGCGTTGCCGGGCAGATAGCGGCAGGCAATGTCCAGCCCGGAGGCCTCGGGGTCGCCCGGCGGCAGCAGCGAGCGCTGCAGTATCAGCGCCCGCTCGTGCTCCCGGCGGTACAGGCGCGCGTTGTCGATGCAGACCGCCGCGCGCGCGGCCAGCTCCACCGCCAGGTCCCGGTCGCGGTCGCCGAACGGCTCGCTGCCCTTGGTGCGGGCGAACTGGGCGAGGCCCACGACCGTGTCGTGGGCGACCATCGGCACGGCCAGGGTGGACTGCACGAGCCCGCCCTCCTCGGGCGGCACGGCTTGCGGCCGGGCGGTGCGCAGAGCGTCAGCGCAGGGCGAGTTGAAGGGGAAGTGGTGGACCGCGCCGACCTCGACGGGCTCGCCGGAGGCGGCGAAGGGGACGCCGGCGACGGCGCTCGCGAAGGCGACGCGGCGCAGTTCGGCGCTGCCGTCGGTGAGTCCGGGCGGGGTCTCGTCGCCGGTGAGCAGGCCTTGGTAGAGGTCGACGGTGGCGAGGTCGCAGAAACCGGGGACGACGACGTCGAGGAGTTCCCGGGCGGTGGTCTCCAGGTCGAGGGAGTTCCCTATGCGCGCGCCGGCCTCGTTGAGCAGGGCGAGGTTGCGCCGGGCGGCGGCGGCCTCGCGGGCGGCGGCCCGGCGGGAGGTGATGTCGGTGCCGAGCCAGGCGATGCCGATGGGCCGGCCGCTGCCGCTGCGCACGCGGTAGAGGTTGACGGACCAGTGCCGGCGTTCCTCGGAGCCGGGGACGTGACCGGTGACGTGCATGTCGGTGATGGACTGGCCGCTCTCCAGCACCCGCCGCAGGGTGGCCGAAACGCGCTCCGCCTCACCGCGGGGCAGATAGTCGTGAACTCCCTTGCCCCGGTGGTCGTCCGGGGTTCCGCCGAAGATGGAGGCGAACCGCTCGTTGGCCCGACGGACCCTCAGATCGGTGTCGATCAGCAGGAATCCGAACGGGGACTGGCCGAAGATGGCCTGTGAGGCGGCCAGATCGGTCTCGATGGTGCGCAGGGTGCGGACGTCCACGACGATGCACACGGCGGCCTTGTCGCCCTCGGCGGTCCTGGTGGGCATGACGTAGACCTCGGCCAGGCCCTCCTCGCCGCGCCCGCCGTCCGCCTTGTCCGGCATCCGGAAGGGCACGACCCCGGTCCACTCCCGCCCGTCGAGAATTTCGGCCATCTTGCGCTGGCCGCGCTCGCGCAGGTCGGGGTCGATGAAGGCCTCTATCGGGTCCATGCCGACGGCGCGTGCGGCGGGGACGCCGAAGAGCTGCTCGGCGCGCAGGCTCCACTGGTCGACCAGCCCGCCGGGGCTGATGGAGAAGGACGCGACCTTGATGTAGTCGTACATGGAACCGGGCGGACTGCTCTGCCACATGGCGTCGCCGGGTGCGGCGGCCTCCGCGGCCTGGTTCATCGCGCCGTCCGACGGGTCCTCGGACTCCGTGGCCTTCGCTGGTATCTCGCTCACGCGAACCGTCCCCTCCAGCTCACCGCGCCCGGCACCGGTCACCGAAAGCGGCTGCCCGCAGTATCCAGCACTACGGCGCCGCACGACACGGTGTTCACGATCACAGCTCGGTCCAGATGTTTTTCGGACCGGTCCGTGACAACACTTCCACTCTTCTAACCAGGGAACACGCCCTCGAATCACGCACCCCGGAGCCGGCGGCGCGCCCGCGGCGCACGATGGACGTGCCGCCCCCGGGTGTACACCCCCGTGCCCCCCGGATGCTTCCGGCTCACCCCGGCACCGTCAGTTCGAACCAGACGGTCTTTCCGCTCGCGCCGGGCCGGGTGCCCCAGCGGCGGCAGGAGCCGGCGACCAGCTGCAGGCCGCGCCCGCTCTCGTCCTCGGCGTGGGCGACGCGTTCGCGCGGCGGGTCGGGCAGCGGGTCGGAGACCTCGACCAGCAGCGCGTCGTCCAGCCCGACGGGGCGTACGAGCCGTACCCCGATGGGGCCGGTGGCGTGCCGCAGCGAGTTGGTGACCAGCTCGCTGACCAGCAACGCGGCGAGATCGGCCAGGCAGTCGAGGTGCCAGCCGTGCAACTGGCCGCGGACCGCGGCGCGCGCGGTCCGCACGGCACCCGGTTCCGCGGGAAAGGTCCACTCGGCGCAGTCGCCATCGGTGTCGATCACGCCGATCACTTCCCAGGCCAGCAAGCCCACCCATGTCCGGTTTCATGGGGTTAATGGGCACATACCCGATATCCCGGGGGCAGTACCGCGTGGGAGGGCGCACAGTGGCACGAACGGCGTAGGAGTCGCTCAGTGCAGGCCGGTGGTGAGCCGGGGTGCGACTTCACGGACCGCCGGGACGTCCTGGTCGAGCCAGTCCACCTCCCAGATCCGGTCCGGGGTCAGCCAGCGCAGTTCGTCATGGTCCTGGAGGGGGCTCGGCGCGGGGGAGCCGGGGCGCAGGCGGGCGGTCCACACCTGCAGGACGTACGGCGCCCGCAGCGGCCACTGTCCGGGCACGCGCTCGACCGCCTCGGCCTCGATGCCGAGTTCCTCGCGCAGT
Source organism: Streptomyces barringtoniae (assembly GCF_020819595.1). Classification (GTDB taxonomy): domain Bacteria; phylum Actinomycetota; class Actinomycetes; order Streptomycetales; family Streptomycetaceae; genus Streptomyces; species Streptomyces barringtoniae. The sequence continues at coordinate 72,936 of NZ_JAJHNP010000030.1, read as the reverse complement.
TCACGCACCAGGGCGTCCTCGGGCCGCTCGCCCGGCTCGACCTTGCCTCCGGGCAGCTCCCAGCGGCCGGCCAGGTCGGCGGGTGCGCTGCGGCGGGCGGCGAGCAGTCGGCCGCCGTCGAGCAGGGCGGCTCCCACCACCACGATCCGGTCCTTCAGCGGTGTGCCGGGTGTCATGGGCGTCATGGGGCGGAGCCTACGGGAGGGCGCGCGAGGTCAGTTGGGGCGCCGTCGCCGTGTCAGTTGCAGGCGCCGTGCCCGTGGTTGCAGGCGCCGTCCCCGTGTCAGTTGTGGGTGCCGTCCCCGTTCTGGCCGATCCGCTCGACCCAGTAGAGCTGTTTGTGTCCCCGGTCGTCGAGACTGTCGGCGATCTTCTGGGCCTCGGCGCGGGTCGCGTACCGGCCGACGCGGTAGCGATTGCCGTTGTCGTCCTGCCGTATCACGATCCAGGGCAGGGAGACCGTCCCCTCACTCATCGCCCCCACCGCCCGCGTCGCTCCTTCTCGCACCACCCCACCCGCTCCCTGTCCCGGGCCCCCGCCGTGCCCCGCCTAAGGAAACCGCAATACGCATATGCCCGAGCGTACGCCCAACCTTTACGCAGCGAACACGCCTTTTCACAAAGAGGTATGCAACCGGCCAGAACGCAGGGGGCGCACGGAAGCAAATGCGCCGTCGTGAGCGCCGCTGTCCCGAGTCGGGGGCCTATCCGTGTGACCGCTGGTCACCTGCGAAAACGGCCGAATTGCGGCGTCGGCCCACGCCCGGAGTCCGAACGCGCGACCCCCCTCCCTCACCGGGCCGCACCAGGGGTGTGCGCTACCTCACTCAGGGGGGCGCACGCCAGACCGCCGATCCCCGCCCGCCACACCCGAGGTCCGCCGACTGTCGGGACCGGTCGGGCAGTTGGGCGTGGGACCGGCGGGCGCCGACCGGCCACCGCCCCCCAGCGGCCCGCCGGGGCCCCTTCACCTCACCGGCAAGTGATAAGCCACCTGGTATCGGTCCGCCGGGATCACCACATCGGCCGTTTCCACCGGGCGGCCGGAGGCGTAGTACGTGCGGTGGACGACCAGGACCACGTGGCCGGGGACGCCGCCGAGCACGTGCAGTTCCTCGGCCAGGCCGGGGCGGGCGCCGACCTCCTCGGTGACGTTGTCCACGATGACGTCGATGGCGCGCATGCGCTCGACCACGCCCATGCCGCCGAGCGGCCCCTCCTCGGGCAGCATCACCGGGGTGCGGCCGGTGACGGCGAGGGGCTCCCAGGAGGTGGAGAGCATCATCGGCTCGCCGGCCTCCCGGAACAGGTACCTGGTGCGCATGACCCGGTCGCCGACCTGGATGCACAGCCGCTCGGCGATGGCGGTCCCGGCCTCGCTCTGTTCGCTGCTCGATTCCCAGGTGCCGCGCACCGAGGCGTCGGCCTGCTCCTGCCGGAAGGGCGTGGCCCCGCTGGAGGGGCGGTATCCGGAGCGGGCCACGCGGCGGGGCACCGGGCGCTCGCGTACATAGGTCCCCGAACCGGACCGGCCCTCGACGAGCCCCTCGGCCATCAGCACCTTGCGGGCCTCCAGCGCGACGGTGTCCGAGACGCCGTACTCCTCGCGGATGCGGGCCTGGGAGGGCAGGCGGGTGTGAGGCGGCAGTGAACCGTCGACGATCTTCTTGCGGAGATCACCCGCGACACGCAGGTACGCCGGCTGCTCACCGAAAGTCACTGGCCGCTCCCATCAGGTTGTACAGACAGCAACAGCCTGGCAACCCTGGGTTGTGCCACGCAAGCAAAGGCCAGAGAATCACTCGATGTGATTACACGGGATGGGGGAAGGCTTTACCCAGGCACTTTCTCCCTATAGACGCATAGATGCGCTCACGCGGCCGTCCTCACACCTGAACCGTGCTCACACCTGGGCGCGTGTCCGCACCGTCGTCGCCCCCGGGGCGGGGCGTTGCCAGGCCCAAGGCCTTCCGTACGGTGACCGACCCGTGCGGCTCGATCAGGCCGAGGGCGGCCTCCCAGCGGTCCCGGCCGGCACGGCCCTTGTGGCTGATACGGCCCTTGTGGCTGGTGGGGGTCGGGAGGCGGGGGCATCGGCACCGGTACCGTGCTCCTGGGGCGGGCGACGGCAGCGCTCGGGACCGGTGAACGGCCGGTGGCCGGGCCGACGTACGACCGGGCATGGCAAGCGGGGCACGAACGGGGGGCGGAATGAGGGTGGACACCACCCTGCCCGGGAACCGGGTGGGCGACGAGGTCGTCCGGGCGGTGAACGGGCTCACCAAACGCTGGGCGGCAACGATCCAGGACGGCACGGTCTTCTCGGCGGCCGGGGTCTGGCCGCTGCTGGCGTTGCTGGCGGACGGCGCGTCGGGCCCGGCGCGGGCCGAGCTGAGCGAGGCCATCGGGCTGCCGGCGGATCAGGCGGCCGGTGCCGCACGGGAGTTGCTCGGCGCGCTGGGCGGCCTGCCCGGTGTGGGCTCCGCCGTCGGTCTGTGGACGAAGCGGACGGTGCAGGTCGTCCCGGAGTGGGAGGCGGGGCTGCCCGCCGAGGCGCACGGCGTGCTCACCGGGGACCTCGGCGCCGACCGGCGAGCGCTGGACGCCTGGGCGGCGCACCGTACCGGCGGGCTGATCGACCGGATGCCGGCCACGCTGGACGAGGACACCGAGCTGGTGCTGGCCGGGGCGCTGACGATGCGCACCAGGTGGCTCAGCCCCTTCGACGAGGTTCCGCTGGAGACGGCGTACGAACCCTGGGCCGCCACCGAGCGGTTGGGCCTGCGGCACAGGAGCACCCTGCTGGACGGGGTCGGCGTCGCCGACACCCCGCACGGCTGGGTCACCGAACTGAAGGTGCCCGGCACGGACGTGCTGGACGTGCATCTGCTGCTGGGCGAGGAGGGGACGGCGCCGGGCCGGGTGCTCGGCGCGGGCGTGGACCTGCTGCACGGGCCGCGCACGGTCGTACCGGGCTCCCGGCTGCCGTACGGGGAGGCGGGCCCGGGACTGCGGGTGGTCGAGGAGCGCTGCCCCGCCCCCGCCCCGCCACTTCTCGACGTCCTGACGGCCGCGTACGAGATCACGGCGGACCACGATCTGCTCCAGCGGCCCGAGCTGTTCGGGCTGACCACGGCACGGGACACCCGGCAGGGGCACTTCCCGGGGATCAGCGGCTTCCCGCTGGCCGTCGGCTCGGCCGCGCAGAGCGCCCTGGCGCGGTTCGGGGCGCTGGGCTTCCACGCGGCGGCGGTCACGACGGTCGGGGCGTACGGGGCCGGCATGCCGCCGCTGCGCCATGTCAGGCGGCGAGTGGACGCCGTCTTCGACCGCCCCTTCGGCTTCCTCGCGCTGCACCGGCACTCGCGGCTGGTGCTGGCGGCGGGGTGGGTGACGGATCCCGTGCCCTTCCGGAGGCACCCGGAGGATTCGTGGGACGACGAGTGAGCAAGGCCCTGTGGAAGGACGATCAGTGAGCAAGGTGACCGCCGAGACGGTCCGTCGGGTCAACGGGCTGACGGCCCGCTGGGCGCAGGCCCTGCCGGAGGGAACGGCCTTCTCCGCGCCGGGGGTCTGGCCCCTGCTGGCCTTCCTGGCCGACGGGGCCGCGGGCCCGGCGCGGGCCGAGCTGAGCGGGGCCCTCGGTCTGCCGGCGGACCAGGCGGCCGGTGCCGCACGCGAGTTGCTGGCGGCGCTCGCGTCCGTGTCCGGGCTGGACGCGGCGCTCGGCCTGTGGACGCACCAGGCGCTCACCCTGCGGGAGGAGTGGCGGGCCGGGGTGCCGGCCGGGACGTACGGGGTGTTCGGGGACGACCTCGTCACCGCGCAGGAGCGGCTGGACGCCTGGGCGGCCGAGCGGACGGGCGGGCTGGTGGAGCGCATGCCGGTGACGCTGACCCGGGACGCGCGGATGGTGCTGGCCAGTGCCCTGGCGCTGCGCACGACCTGGCGGCAGCCGTTTGCCGAGCTGCCGCTGCGGCCCGGCTCCGGCCCCTGGCAGGGGCGTACGCTGCGCGGCCTGCACCGCAGGAGCGTGCGGCCGGACCGGGTGGGTGTGACGGGCACCCCGGACGGCTTCGTCACCGCGCTGACGGTGCCCGGCGACAACGGCATCGACGTGCATCTGGTGCTCGGGGAGGAGCGCATGGCCCCGGGCCAGGTGCTCACGGCCGGGGTGGGGATCGTCGAGCGGACGCTGCCGCTCACCGGCGGCGGCGCGCTGCCGCACGGACATGTGGGGCCGGGCCTGTACGTGGAGCAGCAGCCGGCCGTCGCGCCGGAGCCGCTGACGCTGGATGTGCGGACGGTGGCGTACGAGGTGCGCGCCGACCACGATCTGCTCGCCCTGGCGGGACTGTTCGGCCTGACGGCTGCGACGGATGCGCGGCACGCCCATTTCCCCGGCGTCAGCGACTACCCGCTCGCCATCGGCGCGGCCCGCCAGTCGGCGCTGGCCCAGTTCGGCGCGCTCGGCTTCCGCGCGGCGGCGGTGACGGCGGTGATGGCGGAGCCGGGCAGCGCCCCGCCGCAGTACCGCTACGAGTCGACGGTCGTCCGGGTCGTCTTCGACCGTCCCTTCGGCTTCCTCGCCGTCGACCGCGAGTCGCGTCTCGTGCTGGTGGCGGGCTGGGTGACGGATCCGGCGCCGGAGCCCGTCATGAGCTTCCCGGGCGCTGTTCCTCCAGGACTCTGACACAGCGGGCGAGCAGCCCGGTCAGGGTGCCCCGCTCGGCGTCGGTGAACTCCGCGGCGAGGGCCCGTTCGACGCGTACGGCGGCCGTGTCGGCGTCGGTCATGACGGCGCGGCCCTCGTCCGTGAGGCGGGTCTCCAGGACGTTCCTGTGCCACTCGTGCGGGCTGCGGGTGATCAGACCGCGGTCCTGGAGGTTCTTCAGGACAGTGTTCATGGTCGGCGGGGTGACCCCGCACAGCCGGGCCAGGGCGGCGGCGGAGATGCCGGGGTTGTCGGAGAGGTGGAGCAGCGCGGCGTACTGGGCGACGGTCAGGCCCGCGGGCTTGAGGACCGCGGTCTTCGTGGCGTTGAGGGCCTGCTCGGCCCGCTTGAGGTGGGAGCCGAGGCGCTCGGACGCGGGCATGGAGGTCACCCGGCCCAGATTAGTGCTTGGGCGAGGATGAACACCCTGGCGATAATTAATACGCTAGCGAGCATTAGAGCTCTAATGTAGCTTTGCACACGTCGTACAGTGAGCAGCCGAACCGAGAGGCACCTGCCGTGTCCCGTTCGATCCACCGCCGCACCTTCCTGACCGGCGCCGCCGCCGCGACCGTGGCCCTCGCCGCACCCCGGGCGACCGCGGCCACCGGTCCCCGCATCTCCACCGCCTTCACCCTGCCGGACGACCGGGCCTACCCCGAGGGCATCGCCCTCGACCCGCGCACGGGCGACGCGTACGTCGGCTCCTTCACGACCGGTGCGATCTACCGGGCCGCCGCCGGCAGCCGCGCCGCCGGCGTCTTCCTGCCGGCCGGCGCGGACGGCCGTACGACGGCCAACGGCCTGAAGGCCGACCGGGCGGGCCGCCTGTGGGTCATCGACCACACCGCCGGAATCGACGTCTACGACCTGCGCGACCGCTCCCTGCTGGCCCGCTTCCAGGTGCCGCAGGGCGACCCGCACTTCATCAACGACCTCGTGATCGGCGCGGACGGCACGGCGTACGCCACCGACAGCGTGCGCCCGGTGATCTACCGGGTCACTCCGGCCGAGGTGGCGCGGGGCGGCAGCGCGCCGCTGGCCGCACACTTCGACCTGAGCGGGGCCGTACCTCCGCACTCGCCGAACGCCTACACCCTCAACGGCATCGCCGCCGACCCCACCGGACGCCTGCTGTTCGCGGTCGACATGACCGGCGGCGGCCTGTACCGGGTCGACGTCACCGACGGGTCGGTCCGCCAAGTCACCCTGTACGGGAGCGACTTGGTGAACGGCGACGGCCTGGAGCTGTCCCACCGCACCCTGTGGGCGGCCCACAACCGGACCAACGCCCTGACCCGCTGGCACCTCTCCCCCGACGGCACCGAGGCCCACCTGACCCGCACGCTGACCACGCCCGACCTCCAGATCCCCACCACCCTGGCCCACACCCACCACGGCCTCCTCGTCGTCCGCTCCCAGTTCGACAAGGGCGGCCCGATGGGACCGGGGACCCCGACCACGCCGTTCACGGTGGCCCGGGTGACGGGGATATGAGCCCAGCTGCCATCGACCGAACGGCCGGCGGCCCGAGTTGAAGCGCTACCGCGGGCCAAGGGGCCGGGCTCCTGAGGTACGTCGGCCGAGACGGCCGCGCCACCAGGTGACAGGCCACAGGACGTTGACTCCGCCCAGGGTGACCAGCACCGCCGCAGAGTCGGCGTTGCCCGCAAGGCCGTTCCTCGGGCCCAGCCCTCGCACCGCGCGGACCAGCAGGGTGTCGCGCCGCATCGCCAGGTCGTGCAGCACGACACGGGGCGACGGCTCGATCCGGGGAGAGCCCTCAGCCGCGGTGTCCGTCGCGAGGGGTCTCCGGGTCCCGGGGGCGCCGCGCATTCCGGGTTCACTGTTCCCGTGCGGCCATGCCTCGGGCCGGCCGCCGCGGAGGTGGTGGCGGAAGGGAGCGAGGTGGGTGGGTTCGGGGGCTCGGTGAGGTGCTGGGTGCCGCCTTCTCCGAGCGCCTCGGCCACACCGACGCGGCCATGACGCGGACCCGGTGCGGACAGCAAAGGCCGCCCAACCCGCTCCGCCGCAGGTCAGACGGCCTTTCGCCGGACGTGTCAGACGTTGAAACGGAACTCCACCACGTCGCCGTCCTGCATGACGTAGTCCTTGCCCTCCATGCGGGCCTTGCCCTTGGCCCGGGCCTCGGCCACCGAGCCGGTCTCCACCAGGTCGGCGAAGGAGATGACCTCGGCCTTGATGAAGCCCTTCTGGAAGTCGGTGTGGATCACGCCGGCCGCCTCGGGGGCCGTGGCGCCCTTCTTGATCGTCCAGGCGCGGGACTCCTTGGGGCCGGCCGTGAGGTAGGTCTGCAGGCCGAGGGTGTCGAAGCCGACGCGGGCCAGGGTGGCGAGGCCGGGCTCGTGCTGGCCGACGGACTCCAGCAGCTCCAGCGCCTCCTCCTCGTCCAGCTCGGCGAGGTCGGCCTCCAGCTTGGCGTTGAGGAAGATCGCCTCGGCCGGGGCGACCAGGGCGCGCTGCTCGTTCTTGAAGTCCTCGTCGACCAGTTCGTCCTCGTCGACGTTGAAGACGTAGAGGAAGGGCTTGGTCGTGAGCAGGTGCAGGTCGTGGAGGAGTTCGTTGCGCTCGGTGCCCTGGACGATGCCGTGCGCGAAGAGCGTGTCGCCCTTCTCCAGGATCTCCTTGGCCTCCTCGACCGCCTTGACCTTGGGAGCCACGTCCTTCTTGATCCGCGACTCCTTCTGGAGACGGGGCAGGACCTTCTCGATCGTCTGGAGGTCGGCGAGGATCAGCTCGGTGTTGATCGTCTCGATGTCGTCCTTCGGCGAGACCTTGCCGTCGACGTGCACGACGTTCTCGTCCTTGAAGGCGCGGATGACCTGGCAGATCGCGTCGGACTCCCGGATGTTCGCGAGGAACTTGTTGCCGAGGCCCTCGCCCTCGGAGGCGCCGCGCACGATACCGGCGATGTCGACGAAGTCGACCGTGGCCGGAAGGATGCGCTCCGAGCCGAAGATCGAGGCCAGCTTGGCCAGGCGGCCGTCGGGCACGCCGACCACGCCGACGTTGGGCTCGATCGTGGCGAACGGGTAGTTGGCCGCCAGCACGTCGTTCTTGGTCAGGGCGTTGAACAGGGTCGACTTGCCGACATTGGGCAGGCCGACGATTCCGATCGTGAGCGACACGTTGCGACTTCCCGTACATGAGTGGGCCAGGGGCTGCCAGGGGCCAGAGACTCACACTGGCCGATCCACCAGTCTACGGCGTCCGCGCCGGGCGGCTCCGGGGAGCTTCGAACGTCCGGCCAAGCTCTGCCCACCGGCGTGTCTGATGGGCTATTCGGCACATAAACAGACCTAAGTTGGTCCAGTGGAGCAACACGGAAGGCGATCCCCGAACGACGGACCGCGACGCGGCAGGCCGCAGCAGCCAGCGCACCTTCCACCGCAGTCCCGGGGCGGGCCCGGCGGCGAGCGCGGGCCGGGGCAGGGGACACGGCGGCCGGGGCGGTACGGGAGCGGCGGGCGACCGGCAGGGTCCGCCGCCCGCCCCATGTCGCCGGAGCCGCGGCTGCCGGGGCCCCGGCTCACCGGGCTCGGCAGCGGACTGTTCTGCACCCTCGTGATGTTCCTGCTCGGCTGCCTGGACGCGCTGCTGCTGGACGGGGCGCTACCCGTGTACGGCGTGCTGTTCGTGCCGGTGTGCGTGCTGACCGCGCTGTGGGTGCGGGCCGGGGACCTGCTGACCGCCCCCGTGGTCGTACCGATCGCGTTCGCCGTGGGGCTGATCCCCGTCACCGACGGCGGCGGGGGGCTGCTCGGCAGCCTGATGGGGCTGTTCACCGGGCTCGCGACCCAGTGCGGCTGGCTGTACGGAGGGACGCTCGTCGCCGGAGTGATCGTGCTGGTACGCCGGGTGCTGTGGGTACGGCGGCGCCGGCGCCGGAGCTGAGCCGACGCCCGCGGCCGTCCCCCGTCACCCGGTCATCTCTCCTGGGCGGCTCTCATCGCCGCTCCCACGATCCCCGCGTTGTTCTGCAGCTGCGCGGGCACGATCTCGGCCTTGACGCCGTCGATGAGGTGCAGGAACTTGTCGGCCTTGCGGCTGACCCCGCCGCCGATGATGAACAGCTCCGGCGAGAACAGCATCTCCACGTGCGCCAGGTACTTCTGGACGCGGTGCGCCCACTGCTCCCAGCTCAGGGCGTGGTCGTCCTTGGCCTTGCTGGAGGCCCGCCGCTCCGCGTCGTGGCCGCCCAGCTCCAGGTGGCCCAGTTCCGTGTTCGGCACGAGGACGCCGTCCACGAAGACGGCGCTGCCGATGCCGGTGCCGAAGGTGAGCAGGACGACCGTGCCCCCGCGGTCACGGCCGGCGCCGAACTGCATCTCGGCGACGCCCGCCGCGTCCGCGTCGTTGACGACCGTCACCGGCAGGCCGCCCAGCTTGCCGCTGAACAACGCGCGCGCGTCGGTGTCGATCCAGCTCTTGTCCACGTTCGCCGCCGTACGGACCGTGGCGCCGCCGGTGACCACTCCGGGGAAGGTCAGGCCGACGGGGCCGGTCCAGCCGAAGTGGTCGATGACCTGCTTGACCCCGTCGGCCACGCCGTCGGGCGTCGCCGGGTGCGGGGTGAGCACCTTGCAGCGCTCCTTGGCCAGGTCGCCCCTGTCCAGGTCCACAGGGGCGCCCTTGATCCCGGATCCGCCGATGTCCACGCCGAAGATCTGCATGGCACCACGTTACGACGGACGACTGACAGTCACTTCTCGGAAGTGCCGGTGCCGCCGCGCTCGGCGACCAGGCCGGCGGCCTCCTCGCGCAGGTCGCGGCGGAGCTCCTTGGGGAGGGAGAACGTGATGGACTCCTCGGCGGCCTTGACGATCTCCACGTCGCCGTAACCGCGCTCGCCGAGCCACTGAAGGACCTGCTCGACGAGCACCTCGGGGACGGAGGCGCCGGAGGTGACACCGACCGTCGTCACGCCCTCCAGCCAGGCCTCGTCGATCTCGTCGGCGAAGTCCACCAGGTAGGCCTCGCGGGCGCCGGCGAGCTTGGCGACCTCGACGAGCCGCTTGGAGTTGGAGGAGTTGCGCGAGCCGACCACGATGACCAGCTCGGCCTCGGCGCCCATCTGCTTCACGGCGAGCTGGCGGTTCTGCGTGGCGTAGCAGATGTCGTCGCTGGGCGGGGAGACGAGACCCGGGAACTTGGTCTTCAGGGCGTCGACGGTCTCCATGGTCTCGTCCACGGAGAGGGTGGTCTGGGACAGCCAGACGACCTTGGAGGGGTCGCGGACCTCGACCTTGTCGACGTCGCCGGGGCCGTCGACGAGCTGGATGTGCTCGGGGGCCTCGCCGGAGGTGCCGATGACCTCCTCGTGGCCCTCGTGACCGATCAGGAGGATGTCGTAGTCCTCCTTGGCGTAGCGGACGGCTTCCTTGTGGACCTTGGTGACCAGGGGGCAGGTGGCGTCGATGGTGGCGAGCCGGCCCTGCTCGGCCTCCTCGTGCACGACCGGGGCGACGCCGTGCGCCGAGAACATGACGATGTTGCCCGGTGGCACCTCCTCCGTCCGCTCGACGAAGACGGCGCCCTTCTTCTCCAGGGTCTGCACGACGTACTTGTTGTGGACGATCTCGTGCCGGACGTAGATGGGGGCCCCGTACTGTTCGAGGGCCTTCTCGACGGCGATCACGGCGCGGTCCACACCGGCGCAGTAGCCCCGGGGGGCGGCGAGCAGGACACGGCGGCCAGGCGAAGCGGTCATGCGTCCCATCGTAAGGCCGCGTCCGGCGCCGCCGAGATCGCGTGCCCGGTGCCGCGCGGGCCCTGCGGCCGCTGCGGCGGCACCGCATCCGGCAGACGACCGCGAGGGCGACGGCGCTCCGCTGTCGGTGCCCCCCGTTACTCTCAACCGCATGGCTGCGAAAACCACCCCCGAAGCCCCCCTGCCCGTGGGCGAGGTCTCCCGGCTGATCGGGGGCTGGATCGATCGGCTGGGTGCGGTGTGGGTCGAGGGGCAGATCACGCAGTTGTCGCGGCGGCCTGGCGCCGGGGTCGTGTTCCTGACGCTGCGCGACCCGTCGTACGACATCTCCGTGAGCGTGACCTGCTACCGGCAGGTGTTCGACGCCGTCGCCGATGTCGTCGGCGAGGGCGCCCGGGTCGTCGTACTGGCGAAGCCGGAGTGGTACGCCCCGCGCGGGCAGCTGTCCCTTCGCGCCGCCGAGATAAGGCCCGTCGGCGTCGGTGAGCTGTTGGCCCGGCTGGAGCAGCTGAAGAAGGCGCTCGCGGCCGAGGGGCTGTTCGCGCCGGAGCGGAAGAAGCCGCTGCCCTTTCTGCCGCAGCTGATCGGCCTGGTCTGCGGTCGCGCCTCGGCCGCGGAGCGGGACGTGCTGGAGAACGCCCGCCACCGCTGGCCCGCCGTCCGCTTCGAGGTGCGCAACGTCCCGGTGCAGGGCGTGCACGCCGTCCCGCAGGTCGTGCAGGCGGTGAAGGAGCTGGACGAGATCGAGGACGTGGACGTCATCATCGTCGCCCGTGGGGGTGGCAGCGTCGAGGATCTGCTGCCCTTCTCCGACGAGCAGCTGGTGCGGGCCGTGGCCGGGTGTCGTACGCCCGTGGTGTCCGCCATCGGCCACGAGCCGGACAACCCGCTGCTGGACCACGTGGCGGACCTGCGCGCCTCCACGCCCACCGACGCGGCCAAGAAGGTCGTACCGGACGTGGGCGAGGAGTTCGAGCGGGTGCGGATGCTGCGGGACCGGGCCCGGCGCTGTGTGAACGCGTATCTGGAGCGGGAGGAGCGCGGGCTGGCGCACGCGCTGGCCCGCCCCTCGATGGAGGATCCGCACCGGATGCTCGACGAGCGCGTAGACCACGTGGCCTCCCTGGTCGGGCGGAGCCGGCGGACCCTCGGCCATCTCCTCGACCGCGCGGACTCGGAGCTGACGCACACGCACGCGCGCGTGGTGGCCCTCTCCCCCGCGGCGACGCTCAAGCGCGGGTACGCGGTGCTGCAGAAGGCGGACGGGCACGTGGTGCGCGGTCCGGACGAGGTGACGGAAGGCGAGGCGCTCCGGGCCCGCGTCGCCGACGGTGAATTCACAGTGAAGGTGGGCGAATGACCGGCAAGGTGGACGAGGCGCTCTCCTATGAGCAGGCGCGGGACGAGCTGATCGAGGTCGTGCGGCGCCTGGAGGCGGGCGGTACGACGCTCGAGGAGTCCCTGGTGCTGTGGGAGCGCGGCGAGGAGCTGGCCAAGGTGTGCCGGCGCTGGCTGGAGGGGGCGCGGGCCCGGCTGGACGCGGCGCTGGCCGAGGAGGAGGAGCACGAGGAGGAGGAAGCGAAGGGGGACGCCGGGTAGGCATCGGCCCGTGGGCTGTGAAGCGGGTCACCGCACCCCGACCTTTGTTGAAGGTTGAACTTCATTGCCGTAGGGTCACCCCTGTCAGCCGATCCGGACCGCGGTCCGGTACGTCGGATCACGGCGCCACCAAGGAAGTCCACGTATGTCTCTCGTTCTTGACCCCGCCGCCCAGGACCTGCTGTTCCGCGAGGCCCGCACCGCGAACACCTTCACCGACGAGCCGGTGACCGACGAGCAGCTCCAGGCGATCTACGACCTGGTCAAGTACGGCCCCACCGCCTTCAACCAGAGCCCGCTGCGCGTCACCCTGGTCCGCTCCCCCGAGGCCCGTGAGCGCCTGGTACGGCACATGGCCGAGGGCAACCAGCCGAAGACGGCCGCCGCCCCGCTGGTCGCGATCCTCTCCGCGGACAACGAGTTCCACGAGGAGCTGCCGACCCTCTTCCCGCACTTCCCGCAGGCCAAGGACGTCTTCTTCGGCGAGCGTCCGGCCCGTGAGGGCGCCGCCGCGCTGAACGCCGCCCTGCAGGCCGCCTACTTCATCATCGGCGTCCGCGCCGCGGGCCTCGCCGCCGGCCCGATGACCGGCCTCGACTTCGAGGGCGTGCGCAAGGAGTTCCTGGACGACGACCACACCCCGCTGATGGTCGTCAACATCGGCAAGCCGGGCCCGGACGCCTGGTTCCCGCGCTCCCCGCGCCTGGCGTACGAGGACGTCGTCACGACCGTCTGAGCCGCACCGGACACACGAAGAGGCCCCCGGCAGCGCCGGGGGCCTCTTTCGCATGCCGTGCGTGGCTCACTGCATCTTCAGCGCCGCCACAAACTTCGCCAGCTCCGTGAGGGACGCCGTACCGGCCACCACCGTGGTGGAGCCGGGCGTGCCGTTCAGGACGAGGGCGTCGTAGCGGCCGCCGGTGTAACGGGTCCAGGTGCGGCCGTCGATCGTCTCGGTGTTCTTCGTCGCCGACGAGCCCTGGCTGGCCTGGTCGATGAAGTCGGCCCGCTTCTGCGTGGACTGCTCGATCTGTACATACTGGCTGTCCGGGGTCTGGAAACCCAGGTGCCAGCGGTCGCCGTTCTCGCCCTGGAAGCGTACGGAGGTCGCCTTCCAGGTACTCGGCAGGCCCTCGGGGGCGGCCACCGGATAGCTCGCCGCGCGACGGGCCGTGAGCAGTTCGACCTGGTAGTCGACCCGCTTGAGGTCGGGAGCGTGATCGTCGTGCGGGATGGTGAGGAAGTAGACGACCGCCGCCGCGATGCCGATCAGGGCCAGGGAGAGAATCATGTCCCGGGCCGTCTTCTGCTTGCCGTTCGAACCTGCCACGCCCTCTATCGTCGCAGGTGCCCCGAGCGCTCATCCGTGGGGTCCCCTGCTCATTTTGTCTGCCTAAGGATAGAGTCAGGGCCAACACCCTCATCCGGCCGTCGTCGTATCAGAAAGGTGCGCTCCGATGACCGAAAATCATCACCTGCCGTCCGAGCTCGATGTTCCCTCCGAGGCTCCCGACCGCAACCTCGCCCTGGAACTCGTCCGGGTGACCGAAGCCGCCGCCATGGCCGCCGGCCGCTGGGTGGGGCGCGGCGACAAGAACGGCGCCGACGGTGCCGCGGTGCGCGCCATGCGCTCCCTCGTCTCCACCGTGTCGATGAACGGCGTCGTCGTCATCGGCGAGGGCGAGAAGGACGAGGCCCCGATGCTCTTCAACGGGGAGCACGTGGGCGACGGCACCGGTCCCGAGGTCGACATCGCGGTCGACCCGATCGACGGCACCACGCTGACCGCCAAGGGCATGCCCAACGCGATCGCCGTCCTCGCGGCGGCCGAGCGGGGCGCCATGTTCGACCCGTCCGCCGTGTTCTACATGGACAAGCTGGTCACCGGCCCGGAGGCCGCCGAGTTCGTCGACATCGACGCGCCCGTGGCCGTGAACATCAAGCGGATCGCCAAGGCGAAGAAGGCCACGCCGGAGGACGTCACGGTGGTCATCCTCGACCGGCCGCGGCACGAGGGCCTGATCAAGGAGGTCCGGGATGCGGGTGCGCGCATCAAGCTGATCTCCGACGGTGACGTCGCCGGTTCCGTGTACGCGCTGCGCGAGGGCACCGGTGTCGACCTGCTGCTCGGCATCGGCGGTACGCCGGAGGGCATCATCTCGGCCTGCGCCGTGAAGTGCCTGGGCGGGACGATTCAGGGCAAGCTGTGGCCCAAGGACGACGAGGAGCGTGCGCGGGCCATCGACGCCGGGCATGACCTGGACCGCGTCCTGACGACCGACGACCTGGTGTCCGGGGAGAACGTCTTCTTCGTCGCGACCGGGATCACCGACGGTGAGCTGCTGCGGGGCGTCCGGTACCGGTCGGAGACCGCGCTGACCGAGTCCATCGTGATGCGCTCGAAGTCGGGGACGGTTCGTCGGATCGACTCCGAGCACCGGCTGAGCAAGCTGCGGGCCTACAGCGCGATCGACTTCGACCGGGCCAAGTAGCACCAAGCGCCCCCGGTGCGGCGGGGGCGCTCCCTCTTCCGTGCCCTAACCCGCTATGCGGTTGGCCGCCGTCGCCCGTGCCGCCTTCTTCAGTTCCATCTCCCGGCGGCGCCTTCGCGCCAGGACCACCCGGCGCTCCGCTGCCGTGAGGCCGCCCCAGACGCCGTACGGCTCGGGCTGCAGGAGGGCGTGTTCGCGACACTCGACCATCACCGGGCAGCGGGCGCAGACGCGCTTGGCCGCCTCCTCGCGGGACAGCCGGGCGGCGGTCGGCTCCTTCGACGGGGCGAAGAACAGGCCCGCCTCGTCGCGCCGGCACACGGCCTCGGTGTGCCAGGGAGCGTCTTGATCCCTGTCTCGCGCTGGTACCCGCTGGGCCGGAAGGGCAGCTACCTGCAAGGACGAATGCGGCGGTTGCAGCACGGGTCTACTCCTGACGACGGCTTCGCGAGCGAGAGACGATGCAGCAAGCCCTACCCGCTGTGCGCGCGCCTATGCACAGCGTCCCCAGTCGCAGGCGCGCGGGCGGCTCGTTCGCGCCCCCGCCGGGGCCGCGCAGGAGGAGCGGAACCTTCCGCTCACCGGCGGATTCGCGACCGTCAACGCCCCAGGTGTTTGCGCATCTTCCGGTCGACCTTGTCCTGGACGCGCTCCAGCTTCCGGTCGACCTTGCTCTGCACCCGCTCCAGGATGTCCGCCACACGCCTGCCGCGCCGGGGGCGCGCCTCGACATTGCCGAGTACGGCCCAGCCGTCGACGTAGACGACCGGCGCGTCGGAATCGACCGAGTCCAGCGTGTCCACCTCGAAGTTGCCGAGGACCCCGCCTCCGGTGCCGCGCAGCGACACGTTCTCCGGGACGCGGATCTGGACGTCGCCGAAGACCGAGACGGCCTTGATCACGACCTGCTGGTACTCGAAGATCGCCTCGCTGAGGTCGATCTCGACGCTGCCGAAGACCGAGTACGCGTGGATCCGGCGGCCGGCGCGCCAGCGGCCTCGGCGCACGGCGCTGCTGAAGACGGCGACAACGTTGGCGTCCGCCTCCTGCGGGATCGCACCCGGGGTGGGGCGGGGCGGGACGGGCGTGTAGGCGCCGGCGGCGGGGCGCTGGTGCGCGGCGGGCAGGTCCCGGATGAAGACCTCCAGCTCGCCCACCGTCTTGGCGGCGAGGACGCCCTCGACCCGCTCGGCGTGCTCGTCGGCGGTCAGCCGGCCCTCGGCCAGGGCCTCACGGAGAATCTCGGCGATGCGGTCACGGTCGGCGTCCGAGGCACGCAGCTCGGCGACAGGTGCGTCGGTGTGCTTCTGAAGGTCCACGGCAACAGCGTACCGAAACGCGATAGATCGCGACTAGGGGTGTGGACGGCCCCTGCGTGTCCCGGTCACGGAACTGTGGCTTCCAGCACTGCGTGCAACCGGCGCGCCTGCTCGACTTGCCCGATGTTGATCAACCTGATCCTCCGTGCCCTGCCGTTCTGGCTCCGCGAACCGCTGCTCATCGGCGTCTCCCTCTTCTTCGCCGGCCTCGGCCTCTACTGGTTCGCCGTCGCCGGAGGGTGGCAAAGAGCCGTCGTCGGCCTCGTGTTCCTCGCCCTCGCGGTCTTCCGGGCGTTCGTCCTGCGTCGCGCGTGGAGATCCCGCCCGAGAGCCGGCCAGGCCGCCTGAGCCCCACCTCACACCTACTGAGCCCTACCTCACAGGTTCGCCGTCAGTGGCAGGTTCTAGGCTGGTGAGGCCCGCCAGCGTCGGCGGGCGGACGTCCGTCAGAGTGAGGAATGGGCTGAGATGCCTGAGTTCGCGTACACCGATCTGCTCCCCCAGGGAGAGGACACCACCCCATACCGGCTGGTGACGTCCGAGGGCGTCTCCACCGTCGAGGGCCCGGACGGGCGGACGTTCCTCAAGGTGGAGCCGGAGGCGCTGCGCAAGCTGGCCGAGGAGGCCATCCACGACATCCAGCACTACCTGCGCCCCGCCCACCTCGCCCAGCTGCGCCGGATCATCGACGACCCGGAGGCGTCGGGCAACGACAAGTTCGTCGCCCTGGACCTGCTGAAGAACGCGAACATCGCGGCGGCGGGCGTGCTCCCGATGTGCCAGGACACCGGCACGGCGATCGTCATGGGCAAGCGCGGGCAGAACGTCCTGACGGAGGGCGGCGACGAGGCGGCGCTGAGCCGCGGCATCTACGACGCCTACACCAGGCTCAACCTGCGCTACTCGCAGATGGCTCCGCTCACCATGTGGGAGGAGAAGAACACCGGCTCCAACCTCCCGGCCCAGATCGAGCTGTACGCCACCGACGGCGGCGCCTACAAGTTCCTGTTCATGGCCAAGGGCGGCGGCTCGGCCAACAAGTCCTTCCTCTACCAGGAGACGAAGGCCGTCCTGAACGAGGCCTCCATGATGAAGTTCCTGGAGGAGAAGATCCGTTCGCTCGGTACGGCCGCCTGCCCGCCGTACCACCTGGCGATCGTCGTCGGCGGCACGAGCGCCGAGTACGCGCTGAAGACCGCGAAGTACGCCTCCGCGCACTACCTGGACGAGATCCCGGCCGAGGGCTCGGAGCTGGGTCACGGCTTCCGGGACAAGGAGCTGGAGCAGAAGGTCTTCGAACTGACCCAGAAGATCGGCATCGGCGCGCAGTTCGGCGGCAAGTACTTCTGCCACGACGTCCGCGTGGTCCGCCTCCCCCGGCACGGCGCGTCCTGCCCGGTCGCCATCGCCGTCTCCTGCTCGGCCGACCGCCAGGCCGTCGCGAAGATCACCGCCGAGGGCGTCTTCCTGGAGCAGCTGGAGACCGACCCGGCGCGCTTCCTGCCGGAGACCACGGACGAGCACCTGGACGAGTCCTCGGACGTGGTCAGGATCGACCTCAACCAGCCGATGGACACGATCCTCGCCGAGCTGACCAAGTACCCGGTCAAGACCCGCCTCTCCCTGACCGGCCCCCTGGTCGTGGCCCGCGACATCGCGCACGCCAAGATCAAGGAGCGGCTGGACGCGGGCGAGGAGATGCCGCAGTACCTGAAGGACCACCCCGTGTACTACGCGGGCCCGGCGAAGACCCCCGAGGGCTACGCCTCCGGTTCCTTCGGCCCGACGACGGCCGGCCGCATGGACTCCTACGTGGAGCAGTTCCAGGCGGCGGGCGGCTCCAAGGTGATGCTGGCCAAGGGCAACCGCAGCAAGCAGGTCACCGACGCGTGTGGCGCGCACGGCGGCTTCTACCTCGGCTCCATCGGCGGCCCGGCCGCCCGTCTCGCCCAGGACTGCATCAAGAAGGTCGAGGTCCTGGAGTACGAGGAGCTGGGCATGGAGGCCGTCTGGAAGATCGAGGTCGAGGACTTCCCGGCGTTCATCGTCGTGGACGACAAGGGCAACGACTTCTTCCAGGACCCGGCGCCGCAGCCGACCTTCACGTCGATCCCGGTGCGGGGTCCCGGGCTCGCCTAGTCCCTGTCCCGGTTGCCGTACCAGGGGACTCCGCCCCCTGGTACGGCACAGCCGCGCCGTCGCTCACTCAGCGTAACGAAGGGGAACAACCCCGCGCGTCCGATCGCTATAACTGCCATGAGCGACAGCGACTACCGCATCGAGCACGACTCCATGGGCGAGGTCCGCGTCCCCGCCACCGCCAAGTGGCGCGCCCAGACCCAGCGTGCCGTCGAGAACTTCCCCGTCTCGGGTCGGCGCCTGGAGCGCGCCCACATCGAAGCCCTGGCCCGGATCAAGGGCGCCGCCGCCAAGGTGAACGCACAGCTCGGCGTGCTCGACAAGGAGATCGCCGAGGCGATCCAGGAGGCGGCCGCCGAAGTCGCGCGGGGACAGTGGGACGAGCACTTCCCCGTCGACGTCTTCCAGACCGGTTCCGGCACCTCCTCCAACATGAACACCAACGAGGTCATCGCGACCCTCGCCAGTGAGCGGCTGGGCCGGGACGTGCACCCGAACGACCACGTCAACGCCTCCCAGTCCTCCAACGACGTCTTCCCCTCCTCCATCCACATCGCCGCCACCGCCGCCGTCACCCACGACCTGATCCCCGCCCTCGGGCACCTCGCCGCCTCCCTGACCCGCAAGTCGGAGGAGTTCGCCGACGTCGTGAAGTCCGGGCGGACCCACCTCATGGACGCCACCCCCGTGACGCTCGGCCAGGAGTTCGGCGGGTACGCCGCCCAGATCCGTTACGGCGTCGAGCGGCTCGAGGCCTCCCTCCCCCGCCTCGCCGAACTCCCCCTCGGCGGCACCGCCGTCGGCACCGGCATCAACACCCCGCCCGGCTTCTCCGCCGCCGTCATCCAGGAGGTCGCCCGGACCACCGGGCTGCCGCTCACCGAGGCCCGCGACCACTTCGAGGCGCAGGGCGCCCGGGACGGGATCGTGGAGACCAGCGGGCAGCTGCGGACCATCGCGGTCGGGCTGACGAAGATCGCCAACGATCTGCGCTGGATGTCCTCCGGGCCGCGCACCGGGCTCGCCGAGATCCGGCTGCCCGACCTGCAGCCGGGGTCGTCCATCATGCCGGGCAAGGTCAACCCGGTGATCCCCGAAGCCGTGCTCATGGTGGCCGCCCAGGTCATCGGCAACGACGCCACCATCGCCACCGCCGGCGCCTCCGGCAACTTCGAACTGAACGTCATGCTGCCGGTCATCGCCAAGAACGTGCTCGAATCCATCCGGCTGCTCGCCAACGTCTCCCGGCTGCTGGCCGGCCGGACGGTCGACGGCATCACCGCCGACCGTGAACGGGCGCGCGAGTACGCCGAGTCGTCCCCCTCCGTGGTCACCCCGCTCAACAAGTACATCGGCTACGAGGAGGCCGCGAAGGTCGCCAAGAAGTCCCTCGCGGAGCGCAGGACGATCCGGCAAGTCGTGCTGGAGAGCGGGTACATCGAGCGCGGCGACCTGACCCTGGAGCAGCTCGACGAGGCCCTGGACGTCCTGCGGATGACACGTCCGTAGCCGCGAACGAGCCTTTTCGGCCACCGCCGGAACCGTGACGTGCACCGCAGCGTCGTATGCCCACGGCACCTAATATCTGTCCATGACGGACGACGGAGCGACGACACACGTGGACACGGCGGACACGGCGGGCCGGAGACCCGCGACCCACTGGACTCCCGGGACCCAGATCCTGTGGCGCTACCGGGAGAACGCCGGCGCGCGCATCCACATCGCCCGGCCCGTCACCGTCGTACGCGACGACGCCGACCTGCTCGCCGTGTGGATGGCCCCCGGCACCGAGTGCGTGAAGCCGGTCCTCGCCGACGGCACGCCCGTGCACCTGGAGCCGCTCCAGTCCCGCTACACCAAGCCGCGCTCGGTGCAGCGGGACCACTGGTTCGGCACGGGCGTGCTGAAGCTGGCCCAGCCCGGCCGGCCCTGGTCGGTGTGGCTGTTCTGGGAGCCGGGCTGGCGGTTCAAGAACTGGTACGTCAACCTCGAGCAGCCCCTGGCCCGTTGGGCGGGCGGGGTGGACTCCGAGGACTACTTCCTGGACATCTCCGTGCACCCCGACCGCAGCTGGCACTGGCGCGACGAGGACGAGTTCGCGCAGGCCCAGCGGGACGGGCTGATGGACACGGCCACCGCCGAACGGGTCCGGGCGGCCGGACGGGACGCGGTCGAGGTCATCGAGGCCTGGGGGGCGCCGTTCTCGGACGGCTGGCAGCACTGGCGCCCGGATCCGTCCTGGACGGTACCTTCTCTCCCCGAGGACTGGGACCGTACGCCCGCGCACGTGTCCTCATGAGACCCTTGATGCGCCCCCGGGCAGGAAACGTAGGATCGTCGTCCGCAAGGGCGCACAAGTGCAACTCCGGGAGCATGCGCTGGGCTTGACCGAACGTCACCGAGGGGCGGCAGCACGTGAGCGAGGGGCACCAGGGCACAGGAACCACCTCTGACCACGCGGGAATTCCGTTCCTGGGGCACGTATTGCGGGTATCGGGACTTCTGCGGGAGCAACTGCGCGCCCGGCGCGCAGTGCCGTACGGATGGATGCGACACGCGTGACGGAGCAGCCCACCTCCTTCGAGCGCCCCCAGGGCGCCGACCCCGCGGAGGGCCGCGGGGCGCTTCTGCGTGCCCCGAAGCCTGTCGCCGACCCGGCCTTACCGGTGCAGGCCCGGGCGGAGGGAGCGCCCTGCGGACCGGGCACAGCCACGCCCTGTGGCCAGGGAAAGGACGGCAGGGGGACGCAATCCCCGGTCGGCAAGGGGAAGGAGCCCCCAGTCAACGGCCCCGAGCACTCCCAGCCCGCGACCACCGAGCCCGGCGCACACCGCCCGCGGCCCGCGCCCGAGGCCATTCCGCCGCGACCGGCGTCGGAGGCCGTCCCACCGCGCCCCGGGCCGGAGGCCATCCCGCCGCAGCCCGGCGCCGAGCAGGAGCGGACGGCGGACCGTGCCCCGGGCAGCCAGGAGCGCCGTACCGGGCGTGGTCTGCCGCCGGGCCGGCCGATGCCGATGCGGCGCGACGGCGACCGGCTGAGATTCGTGGGCGCGGCCACCCGGCGGATCGCGCGCGGCCTCGATCTGGACGAGATCGTGATGGGCCTGTGCCGGGCGACCGTGCCGACGTTCTCGGACGCGATCCTGGTCTATCTGCGCGACCCGCTGCCGGTCGGCGACGAGCGGCCCACCGGCCCGGTGGTGCTGCGGCTGCGCCGTACCGACCGGATTCCGGAGGATCGGGACACCGACGGTGTGCTGCTGGCCCCGGCCTTCGACCCCGAGCCGGAGCCGAGCGCGCTGGCCGAGCTGTCCTCGCTGACCACCGAGCTGTGCGAGGTGCGCCCCGGCGGCGCGCTGAACGAGGTACTGCGCGGAGTGCGGCCGGTGTTCGCCGACGCGCCCGCCGCCCGGGCCGCGCTGCCCGAGCTGCTCGGCGACTGCGCCGAGACGGTCGTACCGTCCGGGCAGCACGCGATCCTCGCGCCGCTGCGCGGCCGGCGCCGGGTGATCGGCGCGGCGCTGTTCCTGCGCCGCCCGGAGCGGCTGGCGTTCGAGGCCGACGACCTGCTGGTGGCGGCCCAGCTCGCCACGCACAGCGCGCTCGGCATCGACAAGGCGGTGCTGTACGGCCGTGAGGCGTACATCGCCGACGAGTTGCAGCGCACCATGCTGCCGGAGACCCTGCCCCGCCCGACGGGTGTGCGGCTGGCGTCGCGGTATCTGCCGGCCGCGGAGACCGCGCGGGTCGGCGGTGACTGGTACGACGCGATTCCGCTGCCCGGCAGCCGGGTCGCGCTCGTGGTCGGTGACGTCATGGGGCACTCCATGACCTCGGCGGCGATCATGGGCCAGCTGCGCACCACCGCGCAGACCCTGGCCGGGCTCGATCTGCCGCCGCAGGAGGTGCTGCACCACCTGGACGAGCAGGCGCAGCGGCTGGGCACCGACCGCATGGCGACCTGCCTGTACGCCGTCTACGACCCGGTGACGCACCGCATCACCATCGCCAACGCCGGCCATCCGCCGCCCGTGCTGCTGCACCTGGGCGGCCGGGCCGAGGTGCTGCGGGTGCCGCCGGGCGCGCCGATCGGCGTCGGAGGTGTCGACTTCGAGGCCGTGGAGCTGGACGCGCCCGCCGGAGCCACGCTGCTCCTCTACACGGACGGGCTGGTGGAGTCCCGGCTGCGGGACGTGTGGACCGGCATAGAGCAGCTGCGGGAGAAGCTCGCCGCGACCGCCCAGTTGACCGGGCCGGACCATCCGCCGCCGCTGGAAGCCCTGTGCGACGAGGTGCTGGACATGCTCGGGCCGGGCGACCGGGACGACGACATCGCGCTGCTCGCGGCCCGCTTCGACGGGATCGCGCCGAGCGATGTCGCGTACTGGCGGCTGGAGCCGGAGGAGACGGCCCCCGGCCAGGCCCGCCGGCTGGCCCGGCGCGCGCTCGCCCGCTGGGACATGGAGGACCTGACGGACTCGGTCGAGCTGCTGGTCAGCGAGGTCGTGACGAACGCCGTGCGGTACGCCTCCCGGCCGGTGACGCTGCGGCTGCTGCGCACCGACGTGCTGCGCTGCGAGGTCGGCGACGACGTGCCGCAGCTGCCGCGCCTTCGCCAGGCCCGGGCCACGGACGAGGGCGGGCGCGGCCTGTACCTGGTCAACAGGCTGGCCCGGCGCTGGGGCGCGACCCGGCTGAGCATGGGCAAGGTGGTGTGGTTCGAGGTCAACTACGCTGCGGCGCAGGACTGATGGCCGCCGGGGCGGTGCGCCCCGCGTGAGGTCGGGCGGTACGCGGCGATCCGGCGTGACGACTGCTGTGGGCGGGCGGTGCGCAGGGCTGTGGACCCGGTCCGGCCGGAGCGGGCGTCACCGCCTGAGCGCCGCCACAGGGCGGATCGACAGCGCCGTCGAGAACGCGAGGGGCGCCCGGGAATTTCCCGGGCGCCCCTCGCGTGTGCGTTCCGACCGGCCTACTGGCCGAAGTTCCCGCCGCCGCCCGGGTCGATCGGGTCCTGCGTGATCGGGCCCGTCGGCGTCTGCGTCGGCGTCTGCGTGGGGGTCTGCGTCGGCGTCTGCGTGGGCGTCTGGGTCGGCGTCTGCGTCGGCGTCCTGGACGGGGGCGCGGAGCTGCTCGGCGCCTTGCTGGTCGGCGTGTGCGACGGTGTCTGCGACGGGCTCTGGCTGTAGGTCGGGGTGTCCGTCGGCTGGACGGCCGCGCCCTGGGTGGTGTCGAGGTCGAACTTGGCCCTGTCCGTCACACCGAAGGTGTACGCCGCCCAGATCTGCGCCGGGTAGCCGCCGCCGTTGATGCGGCCGGGCGGCTTGATCAGGCCGGTCGCGCCCGTCAGGGACACATGGCGGCCGGTCCCCTTCTGCTCGCCGAACAGGCCGACGGAGGTGACCAGGTCGGGCGTGTAGCCGGTGAACCAGGCGGACTTGTCCTCGTCGGAGGTACCGGTCTTGCCGGCCACCTGCTGGCCGTCGCGCAGCGGGTTGTCCGCCACGTGCTCCTTCGCCGTACCGTCGTCGACCACGCCGGTCAGCACGGAGGTCACGGTGTCGGCTGCGGTCCGGCTGATCACCTGGCCGCCGACCGGGTTGGGGATCTGGACCGTACGGTTGCTCTTCTCGGCCGACTTGAGGATGCTCGGCGTCACCTTGCTGCCGTGATTGTCGAGCGTGGCGTAGATCCCGGCCATCTCCAGCGGGCTCGCGCCCATGGAGCCGAGGGTCTGCGCGGGCACCGCCTGCATGCCCGTGGTGTCCATGCCGAGCTGCTTGGCCGTGGCCATGACCTTTTCCATGCCCACGTCCATGCCCATCTGCGCGAACACGGAGTTGACGGAGTTGTTCATCGCCTGCTGGACGGTGATGGGGCCGTAGTCGTGGTGGTCCTCGTTCGGCGGGCCGAAGCCCACCTTTCTGCCGTGGTCCACGACCTGGCGGCCGCTGGTGCCGTCGTAGACCGTGTTGGCGGCGATGGGCTGGCCGTCCTGCGTGGTGGAGCTGTTCTGGAGCGCGGCGGCGAGGATGACCGGCTTGAACGTCGAGGCGGGCTGGTAGTCCCGGCGGGTGGCGTTGTTGACGTAGTGCTGGAAGTAGTCCTTGCCGCCGTACATCGCGACGATCCTGCCGGTCTTCGGGTCCACCGAGGCAGCGCCGGCCTGGACCGCGCCGTCGACCTTGCGCTTCTTCGCGTCCAGTTTGCCGGTCAGCTCGGACTTGACCGCCTGCTCCAGCTCGGCCTGCTTCTTCTTGTCGATGTTCAGCGTGATGGTCCAGCCGCGGTCGACGACCTCGGCCTCCGCCTGGGAGCGGCTGATGCTCTCCTGCTCCATCAGCTGCTGTTCGAGCTGCTGGTTGGCGAGGTCGATCAGATAGCCCTTCTGGCCCGCCTGACTCGGCGTTGCCTTGGGCTCCTTGGGATAGGGGAACTTCATGGCCTGCCGCTTGGCCGGGTCCAGCCAGTGCTGCTTGACCATGTTGTCCAGGACGTAGTTCCAGCGGGCCTGCACCAGCTTCTTGCCCGTGGAGGTGGCGACGGCCCAGTCGTACTGGCTCGGCGCCTGCAGGAGCGCGGCGAGATAGGCGCCCTGTTCGACCGACAGTTTCTGGGCGTCGGTGCGGTAGTAGGCCTGGGCGGCGGCCTGGATGCCGTAGGCGCCGCGGCCGTAGTAGCTGGTGTTGATGTAGCCCGCGAGGATCTGGTCCTTGGACAGCCTCTGGTCGACCTTCAAGGAGATGACCATCTCCTTGAGCTTGCGGCTGACGGTCTGGTTCTGGGTGAGGTAGTAGTTCTTGACGTACTGCTGGGTGATCGTGGAACCGCCCTGGGCGCCGCGGCCCATCGCGGTGTTGTACAGACCGCGGGCCAGGCCCTTGAGGTCGATGCCGGAGTCCGTGTAGAAGGTCTTGTTCTCGGCGGCGACGAAGGTGTGCTGGACGTCCTTGGGCACCCTGGACAGGTCCACGCTCTCGCGGTTGGTCTTGCCGACGCGGGCCAGGAGCGTGCCGTCGCTGTACTTGTAGACGTTGCTCTCCTGCTGGGCGAGCGCGTTGGCGCCCTTGGGGATGTCCACCAGCATGTAGAGGGCGATGAAGCCGCCGATGCCGAGCAGGCACAGCCCGAGGAACGTGCCGAGGATCTTCTTCCAGGAGAAGAGCCGGCGTATGAAGCTCTTCGCGGGCTTGCCACCGGCCGGTGCAGCCGCCGTGGGGGCGGAGCGGCGGCGCCTGGGCGCCGCGCGGTGGCCACCGCGCTGTCGCGCTCGTCTCTCTTCCGCGCGTCCCATTGGTTCCTTCGCTCCGCTTCCGTCTCGGGGTCAGCTCCGAAAACTAACACCCGTCTATATGACAAAGGTCGTCCGATCCGCTCTTTTACGGACGTGACAATCAGCACCTGTTCCAAGGGAACCGACGGATCTGGAGGTCGCGGGGTTGCTTCCGCGCGTAAAAGTGATATCACTTAGCTAGACAGAAGATAGGCAAGACCTGAACGGGGACCACCATGACCGCCAACGACTCCACCCACGACGCGCTCGACGTGCCCGAGATGCCCGCGCCACAGGTACGGGAGTTCACCGCGCACAGCATCGGCGGCGGGCTCGCGCTGCTGCTCGGCCTGCTCGGGCTCGGTGCCACCGCCGCGCTGCTCGCCGGCGCCTCGGCCGTCCCCGCCGGCGGCGCCAAGGCGGGGCTCGTCGTCGCCGGCATCGTCGTCTTCCTCGCCGCGATCATCTCGCTGCGCGGACTGAACACCGTCGCCCCCGGCGAGGCCCGGGTCGTCCAGCTCTTCGGGCGCTACCGGGGCACCATCCGGCAGGACGGCCTGCGCTGGGTGAACCCCTTCACCTCGCGGACCCGGATCTCCACCCGGGTGCGCAACCACGAGACCGCCGTCCTGAAGGTCAACGACGCCTACGGCAACCCCATCGAGCTGGCCGCGGTCGTGGTGTGGAAGGTCCAGGACACCGCGCAGGCCACGTTCGAGGTGGACGACTTCGCGGAGTTCGTCGCCACGCAGACCGAGACGGCCGTACGGCACATCGCGATCGAGTACCCCTACGACGCCCACGACGAGGACGGTCTCTCGCTGCGCGGCAACGCCGAGGAGATCACCGAGAAGCTGGCCGTGGAGCTTCAGGTGCGGGTGGAGGCGGCCGGAGTGCAGATCGTCGAGTCGCGCTTCACCCATCTCGCGTACGCTCCCGAGATCGCCTCGGCGATGCTCCAGCGGCAGCAGGCCGGTGCGGTCGTGGCCGCGCGGCGGCAGATCGTGGACGGCGCGGTCGGGATGGTCGAGGCGGCGCTCGGCCGGATCGCGGAGGCGGACATCGTGGAACTGGACGAGGAGCGCAAGGCGGCGATGGTGTCCAACCTGATGGTGGTGCTCTGCGGCGACCGGGCCCCGCAGCCCGTCCTCAACACCGGGACGCTCTACCAGTGACGGACCCCTCGGAGACTCCGAAGCGACGGCCGCAGCAGCGCAAGCAGGTGCTGCTGCGGCTGGACCCGTCGGTGTACGAGGCGATCGCGCGGTGGGCCGGGGAGGACCTGCGGTCGGCCAACGCGCAGATCGAGTTCCTGCTGCGCAGGGCGCTGGCGGAGGCGGGACGGCTGCCGAAGGAAACCGGCCCCATGCCGCGCAGAGGCAGGCCACCTGTTTCGGAACCGTGACAATCGGCCCCCACCTGCACGGCCGTACACCGCGCCATGATCTCCCCACTCCGCGTATACATGCGGCGTATACACCGTGTGTAGAGTGCTGTGCATGTCCATCGGTCACACTCTCCTGGGACTCCTGGAGTCCGGCCCGCGGCACGGTTACGACCTGAAGCGGGCCTTCGACGAGAAGTTCGGTCACGACCGGCCGCTGCACTACGGCCAGGTCTACTCCACGATGTCCCGGCTGCTGAAGCACGGCCTCGTGGAAGTCGACGGGATAGAGGCGGGCGGCGGCCCCGAGCGCAAGCGGTACGCCATCACCGACGCCGGCATCACCGACGTCCAGCGCTGGCTCGCCACTCCGGAGAAGCCCGAGGAGTACCTGCAGTCGACCCTGTACACCAAGGTCGTCCTCGCCCTCCTCACGCACCGCGACGCCTCCCTCATCCTCGACACCCAGCGCGCCGAGCACCTGCGCAGCATGCGGATCCTGACCGACCGCAAGCGCAAGGGCGACCTCGCCGACCAGCTGATCTGCGACCACGCGCTGTTCCACCTGGAGGCCGACCTGCGCTGGCTGGAACTGACCGCCGCGCGCCTCGACAAGCTCCGTGAGGCGGTGGCCAAGTGACTCCTCCCCCCGGCTTCCTGCTCGCCGCCGAGGACCTGCACAAGGCCTACGGCCCCACGGTCGCGCTCGACGGCGCCGAGTTCTCCATCCACCCCGGCGAGGTCGTCGCCGTGATGGGCCCCTCCGGCTCCGGCAAGTCGACGCTGCTGCACTGCCTCGCCGGCATCGTGCCGCCCGACTCCGGGTCCATCATCTACAACGGCCGCGAACTGGCCGGCATGAGCGACGCCGAACGCAGCGCGCTGCGCCGCTCCGAGTTCGGGTTCGTCTTCCAGTTCGGCCAGCTGGTGCCCGAGCTGACCTGCGTGGAGAACGTGGCGCTGCCGCTCAGGCTGAACGGCACCTCCCGCAAGCAGGCCGAGCGGGCCGCGCTCGCCTGGATGGAACGCCTGGAGGTGGACGACCTCAAGGACAAGCGGCCCGGCGAGGTCTCCGGCGGCCAGGGACAGCGCGTCGCGGTGGCACGGGCACTGGTCACCGAGCCCCGGGTGGTGTTCGCCGACGAGCCGACCGGCGCGCTCGACTCCCTCAACGGCGAGCGTGTGATGGAGCTGCTGACCGACGCGGCCCGCACCGCCAACGCGGCCGTCGTCCTGGTCACGCACGAACCCCGGGTGGCCGCCTACTCCGACCGCGAGATCGTCGTACGCGACGGCAGGTCCCGGGACATGGAGCGCGCCATATGAATGCCCGTCAGTGGGGCCGGGATCTCGGCATGGGGGTCCGGTTCGCCCTCACCGGCGGGCGCGAGGGCTGGGTGCGGATGCTGCTGACCGCGGTCGGCGTCGGGCTCGGCGTGGCGCTGCTGCTGCTGACGACCGCGATCCCGAGCGCGCTGGCGGTGCGGCACGACCGCGACCAGGCCCGCCTGGACTACACCTTCGGCCCGCGCCTGCCGAAGGCCGCGAACACCCTGCTGATCTCCGACACCGACACGTCGTACCACGGCAAGGACGTCCGCGGCCGGCTGGTGGAACCGGAGGGGCCGCGGGCACCGATCGCACCGGGCCTGTCGAAATATCCGGCGGTCGGGGACATGGTCGTCTCCCCCATGCTGAAGAGGCTGCTCGACTCCGCCGACGGGAAGCTGCTGCGCGAGCGGCTGCCGTACCGGATCGTCGGGACGATCGGCGAGCCCGGGCTCATCGGCTCGCACGAACTCGCCTACTACGCCGGTGCGAAGGACCTGGCCCCGCGCGTCAACGGCTGGCGGACGGCCCGGATCACCCACTTCGGGCCACCGAAGAAAACACCGGCGAACCAGGCCGACCCCGTGCTGATCCTGCTGGTGCTGGTCGTCTTCGCGGTGCTGCTGATGCCGGTCGCCGTGTTCATCGCCACCGCCGTGCGGTTCGGCGGCGAGCGGCGCGACCGCAGACTGGCCGCGCTGCGGCTGGTGGGCTCCGACAGCCGGATGACCCGGCGGATCGCGGCGGGCGAGGCGCTCGCCGGATCGCTGGTCGGGCTGGTCTTCGGCACCGGCTTCTTCCTGCTCGGCCGGCAGCTCGCGGCCTCGGTCGAGATCATGGACATCAGCGTGTTCCCCAGCTATCTCAACCCCTCCCCGGCGCTGGCCGCCCTGGTCGCGGTCGCCGTTCCGGCGGCGGCGGTGCTGGTCACGCTGTTCGCGCTGCGCGGGGTGGTCATCGAGCCGCTGGGCGTGGTCCGTACGGCCAGGCCCGCGCGCCGCCGGCTGTGGTGGCGGCTGCTGCTGCCGCTGGGCGGCCTGGCGATGCTCGCCCCGATGATCGGACAGGGCCGCAGCAACGGCACCTTCAACGAGTACCTGGTGATCGGCGGCGTCCTGCTGCTGCTCGTCGGCGTGACCACGCTGCTGCCGTGGGCCGTCGAGGCGGTCGTGGCCCGACTCGGGCGCGGCGGGGTGGCCTGGCAACTGGCCGTACGGCGGCTGCAGTTGAGCAGCGGTTCGGCGGCCCGCATGGTGAACGGCATCGCGGTCGCGGTGGCCGGGGCCATCGCACTGCAGATGCTCTTCGCGGGCGTGCAGGGCGACTACACCAAGGTCACCGGGCAGAACACCGACCGGGTGCAGATGCAGGTCAACCTGTCGCGAGGCGTTCCCTTCCTCCCGGCCGCCGGGAAGTTCGCCACCACCAAGGGCGTACGGAAGGCCACGACGCTGGGCAGCACCGAACTGGGGGACCGGCGCTGGACCCCCGGCAACGGGCCGGACAACACCGTCGAACTCACCGTCGGCACCTGCGCCTCGCTGCGGGAGATGGCCGACCTGCCGAGCTGCCGCGACGGTGACGTCTTCGCGGTGACCGGCGCAGACCGGGACTCCGACGTGACGAAGCTCGCCCGGCCCGGCCGCACCCTCCACGTCAACACGAGCGACGGCACCGGCGGCGGCCCGGACGTCATGTGGACCGTGCCGGGCGAGCTGAAGCGCGGCCGGGCGCTGATCGGTCCGGCCGGGTACAAGGAGAGCGGCGTGCTGATGACACCGGCCGCCGCGTCCCGGCCGATGAACAACGCGCTGACCGGATCGGTGTACCTCTCGCTGGACGAGTCGCTGCCGGACGTGCACGAGTACGTCCGCAACACGGCCGCGCGGATCGACCCGATCGCGGACGCGATGGTGTGGTCGTCCACCGAGCGGTCGACGCAGTTCAACTCCATCCGCACCGGTACGTTCGCCGGCGCCGTCTGTGTGCTGGCGCTGATCGGGGCGAGCCTGCTGGTGTCCCAGCTGGAGCAGTTGCGCGAGCGGCGCAAGCTGCTGTCGTCGCTGGTCGCCTTCGGCACCCGGCGGCGCACCCTGAGCATGTCGGTGCTGTGGCAGACGGCGATCCCCATCGCCCTGGGCCTGCTGCTCGCCTCGGCCGTCGGGCTGACGCTGGGCGCGGTGCTGCTGAAGATGGTGGGTGCGACGGTGGGCGTGGACTGGCCGAGCGTGCTGTCGATGACCGGCGTCGGCGCGGCGGTGGTCGTGACGGTGACGCTGCTGAGCCTGCCGCCGCTGCTGCGGCTGATGCGGCCTGAGGGGTTGCGGACGGAGTAGGAGCGCGAAGTCGGAGCGCGGTCGGCCGTGGGCCCCTCCCCGGAGGGGCCCACGGCCGTCTCCTCACAGGCTGTGCTCGCGCACCACCCTCCGGGCCTGGGCGATCAGCATGCCGACGTTCACCGACTTACGGCAGACGACGACGGCGACGACGTCCTGCTGCTCGTTCATCCGCAGGAACAGATGGGTGAGGTTCTCGCTGTTGACGAGGATCTCCTGGAAGAAGTGGCTGTCGTCGCTGACCCCGCGGCGCTCCTTGAAGATGTCTTCGATCATGACGACCGTGCGGCCCTGGAACAGGTCGAGGGTCGCACCCGCCAGCAGGTCCAGGACCTCCGGCGGGTGGTTGTCGACGGTCTCGTACGACAGCAGCATCCCGGTGGCCATGTCGACCACACCGGCCGCGACGCAGTCGGGCGCCTCTGCCCGCAGCGACTTGACCAGACTCATCACCTGGTCGGAGAAACCCGTCATGCGCTTCGTCGCCATGTGTCACACCCCTTCTGGCGTCTTCTCGGTGAGGATCGATCCGATGCGGTCGAGGGCCGGGTGGGTCGCCCGGTGCAGGCGGTTGACGTCCATCCCCTCGTCACCGAGGACCACCATCAGGGCCGTGTCGCCGACGGCGTAGAAGGCGACGCAGCCCTGGCTGCCGTACGTCACCGTCTGGCGCAGCGCTCCGCGCGCCGTGGCGGCGGCGGTGCGGCGCGCCAGGCCCAGGCCCGCCGCCGCGAGCGCGGCGAGCCCCTCCGGGTCGATCGACTCCGCGGTGTCCGCCGCGATGAGCATGCCGTCGGCCGCCGCGAGGGCCGTGTCGGTGATGCCGGTCACCTCCTCGCGCAGTCCGCGCATCTCCCGCGCCAGCGCTTCGTGGTCCATGTGCTCAACTCCCTTGTTCCCTTGCCGGATTCGACCGCTGCGGCAGTCGGCGGAGCCCTGTCATTCGGCGGTTCCGTGCCGCAGCCGGAAGAACCCTTTCCAGCTCACCCCGCTCGTCGGCGGGGGGAGGACTTCGGTGATGCCGCTGGCACCGGGTGCGCGGTGCGGCAGTTCGGCGGAGGGGGGCGCCTCCGGCTCCGGCGCGGCCTGCTCCCGCTGCCGTGCGACGGGCGCCTCGGGCGCCATCAGGAGCGGGACCGGGGCGAGCGGGCCGGCGCACTCCAGCAGCCCCTCGCTCAGCATCCGCGCGATCTCCACGGTGACGGTGTAGACCCCGCGGCCGGTGCGGAAGGCGAGGTCACGGGCGGTACGGCGGCCGTCGGCGTGCGCGAGCAGGTCCCGTTGCAGCGGGGTGCAGGCCTGCTGCGGCGAGGCCATGGGCAGGGGCCGTTCGCGGTCGGGCCGTACGGGGTACGGCAGTGCGTCCACGGCCGCCACCTTGCGCACCGCGTCCTCCAGCAGCCGGGCGGGCCTCTCGCCGGGGGCGACCGGGGCGTGCGGCTCGGTGCCGGTGACGCGTTCGCAGGCGTCCACCCGGCCGGCGACGACGGCGAAGGCCGCGTCCTGCAGCGCCATCAGGCACACCACCCGGAGCTGGGCGGCCCCCGCGTAGCCGCGCTCGACCAGCGCGGCGGTCGGCCAGCGCTCCCCGGTCCCGCGCACGAGTTCCGCCCACTGCTCGCCGTCGATGCGCTCGGAGCGCAGGAGCAGTGCCTCGGCGCCGGGCGCGCCGGGACTCTCCGCCGCCACGACGAGTCCGTCCCGCAGGTGGAAGGCGCCGCCGGGGCTGCCCGGCACCCGCAGCTCCCCGGTGAATCCGTCACGCCCGCACGCGGTCAGCGCGTGCGCGAGCCCGCCGTGATCCATCACTCCCCTTGCATTTCGCACAGACGCCTGACGCGTCACACCGAGGGGGGTATGTGTATCAGCCGATCGGCATATTTCGGCCGGGGATTTCCGACCTGACCCGGACTGACGGAAGTTGGACTTTCGAGCCGTTGCACATCGCTTTGTTCGACACTCATTTGATCGATTGGCGGGCTCAGGCGTCCGGTTCGAGCACCCGCACCGGCAGTGTGCCCAGCACCTCCCGCAGGGCCGCCGCCAGTTCCTCGTACTCGGCGGCCCTGGCCGCGCCCGCGCGCATGGCGAAGGCGACCCGGCGGCTCGGGGCGGGCTCGGCGAAGTAGCCGGTGAGGAGCCGGCTGCTGCGGGTGGTCTCCAGCTTCAGCGCGGTGCGCGGCAGCAGGGTGCACCCGAGGCCGCCGGCGACGAGCTGGACCAGGGTCGACAGACCGGCGGCCGTGGTCGTCACCGGCGCGTCCGCGCGCCCCGCCTCGCGGCAGATGTCGAGAGCCTGGTCGCGCAGGCAGTGGCCCTCGTCCAGGAGCAGCAGGTTCAGCTCCTTCAGCGCCTCGCGCGGGATGCCCTCGCGGCCGCCGAGCCAGTGGTCGACCGGGGTGACGAGCACGAAGTCCTCGTCGAAGAGCGGGAGTTCGGCGACTCCGGGCACGCCGAGCGGCACCGCCAGCAACAGCAGGTCGAGGCGGCCGGAGTTCAGGCCGTCGATCAGGCTGGCGGTCTGCTCCTCGTGCACCTGGAGGTCGAGGTGCGGATAGCGCTCGTGGACCAGCCGCAGCACGGCCGGCAGCAGGTACGGCGCGACCGTGGGGATCACCCCGAGGCGCAGGACGCCCGTGAACGGCGCCCGGACCGCCTCGGCCTCCTCCAGCAGCGCCCCGACGGCGTCCAGCACCGCCTTCGCCCGTACGGCCAGCCGCTCGCCGGCGGTCGAGAGCAGCACCTTGCGCGTCGTACGCTCGAGGAGGGTCACACCCAGGGTCTCCTCCAGCGCCGAGACCGCGCCGGACAGGGCGGGCTGGCTCATCCCGATGGCTGCCGCCGCGTCCCGGAAGTGCAGATGCTCGGCGACGGCGGCGAAGGCACGCAGCTGCGCGAGGCTCGGCTGCCTCCGCTTGCCGTTACTCATGGTCACTGATAACTACCTCCGATCAACATGACCGAGTGTAGCTATTTCACTAATCAATGCACCCTGTGCCAACATCAACGGAGTCCAACCCATGGGAAACGCCCTCAAAAGGGGTGTTCCTCGCTGCAAGGAGAGCGTGTGCTCACTGTCGGTGACAAGTTCCCCGAGTTCGAACTGACCGCCTGCGTCTCGCTGGAGAAGGGCAAGGAGTTCGAGCAGATCCACCACAAGTCCTACGAGGGCAAGTGGCTGGTCGTCTTCGCCTGGCCGAAGGACTTCACCTTCGTCTGCCCGACCGAGATCGCCGCTTTCGGGAAGCTGAACGACGAGTTCGCCGACCGCGACGCCCAGATCCTCGGCTTCTCCGGTGACTCCGAGTTCGTCCACCACGCGTGGCGCAAGGACCACCCGGACCTGACCGACCTGCCGTTCCCGATGCTGGCCGACTCCAAGCACGAGCTGATGCGCGACCTGGGCATCGAGGGCGAGGACGGCTTCGCGCAGCGCGCCGTCTTCATCGTCGACCCGAACCGCGAGATCCAGTTCACCATGGTCACCGCCGGTTCCGTGGGCCGTAACCCCAAGGAGGTCCTGCGGGTCCTGGACGCCCTGCAGACCGACGAGCTGTGCCCGTGCAACTGGACCAAGGGTGAGAACACCCTGGACCCGGTCGCGCTGCTGGCCGGTGAGTGACCCATGTCGCTCGACTCGCTGAAGTCCCGCGTCCCGGACTACGCCAAGGACCTGAAGCTCAACCTGGGTTCGGTCATCGGCAACTCGGACCTGCCCGCGCAGCAGCTGTGGGGCACGGTGCTGGCGACCGCCATCGCCTCCCGTTCCCCGATCGTGCTGCGTGAGCTGGAGCCGGAGGCGAAGGCGAACCTCTCGCCGGAGGCGTACACGGCCGCCAAGTCGGCCGCCGCCGTCATGGCGATGAACAACGTCTTCTACCGGACGCGTCACCTGCTGTCCGACCACGAGTACGGCACCCTGCGCGCGGGCCTGCGGATGAACGTCATCGGCAACCCGGGCGTGGAGAAGGTCGACTTCGAGCTGTGGTCGTTCGCGGTGTCCGCGATCAACGGCTGCGGCATGTGCCTGGACTCGCACGAGCAGGTGCTGCGCAAGGCGGGCGTGGAGCGCGAGGTCGTCCAGGAGGCGTTCAAGATCGCCTCGGTGATCCAGGCGGTCGGCGTCACCCTCGACGCGGAGGCGGTGCTGGCCGAGGCGGCCGAGTAACCCACCGGCCCGGCGCATCACGGCCCCTGCCATCCTGTTGGGCAGGGGCCGTCGCCTGTTTCCGGCGCCCTGAAATCCATGTGGTATGCACCACTCAGCCACTCGGGGCCGAAGACGGCGAGTGAACAAGAGGTCGAACGATTGCCCGGTTCTTCCTCTCGGGCGAAGAAGATTCACACGCGTAGAGTCATAACGGAATCCAACTCCCCGCTTCATCGTCGAATAGCTGATCGACAGTCACCGAGGCGATCTGATTGGCTCCCGGGGACCACATTTCAGCCGCCGAACCGCGTTCCGCCGGCGGCTGCTTGCACGCTTTTCAGGGGGATCCCCATGTCCATGCGCAGCCATGTCTCGGCACGAACGGTGCTCGCCGCAGCCGCAGCCGGCCTCGGCGCCCTCGGCGTGACCGCTCCGCAGGTCGCCGCCGCCGACCAGCCGGTTCCCAGCATCTCGGTCAAGGCCGACCAGCACACGAAGGCGATCGCGGCGGCCCATCCCACCGCTGCCGCGGCAGGCGCGACCGTCTGCGGCACGGGCTACGCCCTCTACAAGGCGGATCAGCTGCCCGACGCCCGGCGTTTCGCGACTCTCTTCGTCTACGTGAAGGGGAACAACCCCGCGAGCAACGACGCCCCCACGTGCGCCATCCTCGACAACAACGCGTCCGGCGCGAAGTGGATGAAGATCAAGCTCTGCTCGAACTACACCGCGGAGGGCTGCGCGAGTGACGCGGGCGTCTACTCCCAGTACGCGGGACCCGTCTACCGCAACCACGGAGGCTGCGGCACGGTCACGTCGTTGATGAGCTCCTCCACCTCCAGCTCGGCGCCGCTGCTCGTCAACAACATCACGGACGCCACGAACTGCAACTAGCAGGTGCCGCATCGGCCGTGAACCGGGACCCCACGACACTCACGCGTGGGGTCCCGCCGCGTTGATTCCCACCTGACTCCCGTCCGCCCCGGCTGACTGTCTCGCCCCGGCGGAGGGGTTTTCGCCGTGCCCTGAAGGGCGCGGAAGCAACTCGACCGAAGACGGGGAAATCTCCTTTGCGTTCGAAGAGACGAACTCGCGCGCCCCTGGTGGCCCTTGTGGCCTGCGCCGCTGTGACCGGCGGTCTGCTCCAGGCGGCACCCGCGGGCGCCACACCCGGATCCTCCGCCCACCCCTCCGCCCGCCCCACCGCGCCGGTGCCTCCCAGCCTGATAGCGAATCCCGGCAAGAAGCTCGGCAAGGACTGGAAGAGCAGTCCCGACCGTGCCGTCACCGCGGCCGCCGACGCGGACGGTCTGCACCTCCTCGTCGCCGACAGCAACAAGGCGTACGAGTGGAAGACGGTCGCCGTTCTGTCGGAACCGGGCATGCCGGCGGATTCCTGGATCGGCAACCAGTGCCTGATGGACCACACGCACGCGGCCGTCGTCTACGCGCCGCGCACGTTCACGAACAAGCCCGACCTGATGCAGGGCGGCGCGTTCACCGCCATCGTCGATCTGACGAACGGGAAGGTGAAGAAACTCCCGTTCACCGCGTCGCTGGCCTACTTCGACCCGTCCTGCAACACCACGACGCACCAAGCCGCGTTCACCGCCTTCCGGGACATGAACGACCCCGCGAGCACGCGGACGCGGGTGATCACCGTGGATGTCTCCGGTAAGACCTCGGGTACGGCCGCGGCGCGGGGCGAGATCACCAGCGCGGTTCCGGTCAAGGACGGCACGGTGGCCGCGCTCGGCAGCCGCCTGGTCCACCTCGACCGCTCCGGCAGGGTGAAGAACCTCGCGGACGCGGACGGCGCCCCGTTCGACATCCGGCCCGCCGCCGACGGCAGGATCGCCTTCCTCGACCGCAAGGGCGACTCCGCGGCGCACGCCAAGCTGTTCACCGGCAGCGGCAGGCCGAAGGCCATCGCCTCGGGCAGGCTCGGCGACCTCGACCTCATGCAGGGCGAGTCGGGCAGGGTCTTCCTCACCGGCCACCCCAAGGGGTCCCCCGCCACCGCGGGCACCGGCGTCACCCGCCTCGACGCCCCGGCCGGCACCGATGTGTCCTCGCACGGCCGTCTCGCGATCGAGCCGGTCCTCACCCCCGGTGTGCACGCCGGCCTGACGCAGATCAAGGGCGCCGGCAAGGGCTTCACGAAGTCCGCGGAACCCGCCTCGCGGACGGCGACGCCCGCCGACGACGGCGACAAGCCGGTGACGGTCACCAGCATCGCCACCGCCACCGGGGCCAAGCTGACGCAGAGCGTGCAGCACGACGCCGTGGACGGCACGGGGAACAATCCCTCCCCGGTCCTCGCCACGGCCGCCGGGACGCACCGGTCGAAGGGGGCTTCGAAGGCGGGCCTGACCGTGAGCTCCCCGACCGACGACGACCGCTGGTGCGCGGTGTCCCGCAACGACCTCAAGGTGCAGGCACTGCAGCCGACCCCGAACCAGGTCGAGTGGGCCGCCGGCATGGCGGTGCGCGGTGATCTGAGCGCGAGCTACATCCGCCAGGGCGGATACCGCGACCAGGCCGGCGCCGGCACCGTCGACCCGCAGGCGCTGTTCCCGCTGCCGAAACTGACCGGAGACGGCAGGATCCCGGTCAACGTGCTCCTCGGCATCATGGCCCAGGAGTCCAACCTGTGGCAGGCCGAGGGCGGATCGATCCCCGGGCAGATGGGCAACCCCCTGGCCGCCGTCGACGGCTACTACGGCCACAAGGCCGACCCCAACGACCCGGCCGCCTACTGGCAGATCAACTGGGACAAGTCCGACTGCGGCTACGGCGTCGGCCAGGTGACCGACGGAATGCGGCTGGCCGGTCACGAGAAGCCGGGCGAGACCAGCCTGAAGCCTGCCCTGCAGAAGCTCGTCGCGATCGACTACGCGACGAACATCGCCGCCTCCCTGAAGATCCTCGCCGACAAGTGGAACGAGGTCCACAAGGACGGCCAGAAGATCACCGTCAACAACGACGACCCCGCCTACGTGGAGAACTGGTTCACCGCCGTCTGGAACTACAACCTCGGCTTCAACCCTCCCTCGGAGGCCGGGAAGCACGCGGGGCACTGGGGCCTGGGCTGGTACAACAACCCCGCCAACCCGATCTACGCCAAGGGCTGGGGTCATCCGTTCATGAACACGGACGTCGACCCCTACGCCGTCAAGGACGCGGCGCATCCGCAGGACTGGCCGTACGAGGTCAAGGTGATGGGCTGGGCCGCCTGGTCCATCGACACCGGCTACTCCTACGCCACCTCCGGCCGCCAGGACTGGCCGGGTGAGTCCGGCTTCTCCTCCGCCGGCTTCCGTCCCGCCTACTGGAACGGAACGGACCAGCCGTACCTGTACGAGGGCAGCGCGCGCTACAACCGGGTGCACGTGACGCCGTCGCTCGACGCGTTCTGCAACTCCAAGAACAACTGCGACACCAACACGCCGCCGAAGTGCCCGGACGCCGAGTGCTACGCGCAGTACTGGTGGAACCAGCCCAATGTGACCTGGAAGTCCGACTGCAGCCAGACCTGCGGCCACGAGAACATCAAGTACCAGACCCTGGTGCCGGAACCGCAGCGCGGCTACCGTCTCCAGAACGGTACGCCGGTGTGCACCGCCCCGACCGGCGCCAAGGTCGTCACCTCCGTCCCGGACGGAACGCCGACCTGGAGTGAGTGCGGGACGGCCAAGTCCGCGGGAAGTTTCCAGTTCTCGTTCAACCCCGGCACGGAAGGCCGTTACGAGGCGAAGGCCGACCTGCACTCGGTGGGCGGCGGCTACGGCGGCCACTACTGGTACACCCACACCCGTGACACCGCCCACTTCGGCGGCCCCAACGGCTACATGACCATCGACGGCACCTGGACCCTCGGCCAGAGCCTCAACTGGGCGCGCGTACTGGTCCACCTTCCCGACACCGGCGCACAGACCCGGCAGGCCACGTACGACGTGCAGGGCACGGACAGCCGGCACCACCAGCGGGTCGTGCTCCAGCGCGCGGGCGGATGGGTCAGCCTGGGCGTGTTCCACTTCACCGGCACCCCGCGGGTCGAGCTGTCGAACACGACCAAGGACGGAACCGGCGACGAGGACATCGCCTGGGGTGCGGTCGCCTTCCAGCCGCTCGCGGCCAAGCCGGCCAATTTCGTCGTCGCGATGGGCGACTCCTACTCCTCGGGTGAAGCGGTCACCGGGCCGAACGGCTCCGACCTGTACCCGGAGACCGACCACCCCGACGAGATCGACGACAACCAGATCGACAAGTGTCACCGCTCCAAGCTGGCGTGGTCGAGGCAGGCGACCCTGCCGGGATACTCCAGCTCCATCGGTGCCATGGCCGACAGCCTTGACCCGCAGATGGACTACCACTTCGTGGCCTGCTCCGGGGCGCGCACCTACAACGTGCTCAACCAGCCCCAGTCCGGCGAGCTGCCGCAGATCGACACCGGGTACCTGGACGACAACACCACCCTGGTGACGCTCAGCATCGGCGGCAACGACGCCCGCTTCAGCGACGTCATGGGCAAGTGCATCGACCTGGCCGACCCGCAGACGACCACCTGCCCGTACTCGGAGCTGGACAACATCGACCCCGCGACCGGCAAGTCGACGGGCGGCACCACCGGGCCCCTGAAGGACTGGGCGCCGAAGTGGCTGCACGACTCCGTGCGGCCGCAGATCGCCCTGACGCTGAAGGCCATCCACACCCAGGCCCCGCACGCGAAGGTCGTCCTCATGGGCTACCCGCGCCTGGTGGAGAAGGACCACAGCTGCTTCCCCGGCGCCTACGAGACCGTCGAGAACGACTGGGTACGCGGTTTGGCCGACGACCTCGCGACCGAGATGAAGGGCGCCGCCGAGCAGGACGCCGGAACCTGGGCGGTCTTCGCCGACCCGCGGACCAACTTCGACGGCAAGGCCGCCTGCGGCAGTCCGGAGACCATCAACGCCATCGTGGAGAACGGGCGGGAGAAGGCGGACACCGAAGCCCCGAAGGCGTCCATGCAGACCCTCCACCCGAAGATCGCCGGGGCCCGCATCTACGCGGACACCCTGGAGCAGACACTTCGGAAGCCGTGACCGATGACTGATCGGAAGCTGTGACGGACGAATGACCCGGGGGCCTGAGTATCGGTACTCAGGCCCCCGGCCGTTGCCTACGAAAGGCTGCAGGCATGACCACCCCCCGCACCGAACCCGAGCCCCGCACAGAGCCACGGTCCGTCCTGCCGCGCGTGCTGGGCGCGGCCGTCACCGGAGCGGTGCTGGCCACCAGCGCCCGGGCCTACCTCTCATGGGCCGGGCAGCACAGCGACCGGCTCTGCCGGACGACCGACACCCTCTGCTTCACCGGATGGAACCTGACGGCGCTGCCCCTCGTCTTCACCGTCTCGCTGACCGTGCTGCTCGTCGTCTACAAGCGGCTGGGCATCAGGCCACGGCTCGCGGTCGTCCCACCGACGCTGGTGCTGGCGCCGATCCCTCTCGCGGCCGCGGACACGACGGCCGTCTGGTGGGCTGTCGCCCTCGTGGGCGGGGCCTGGTCATCCTCGTTCGCCCTCGCCGCGTGGAGCCGCTACCAGATCCCGGCGCTCGCGGCCTCAGCCGTGCTGCTGCTCGCTTCCCTGGTCGTCCTCTACGGCTGACGGCCGGCTCCTGCTCGCGGCCACTTCCTCGGAGTACACGCGCAGGTACCCCACGACGGTGTTCGTCACCGCCACCAGCGGTACGGCCACCACCGCGCCGCCGATGCCGGCCACCATGCCACCGGCGGCGACCGTGAGGACGACGGCGAGCGGGTGCACGCGGACCGCGCGGCCGAGGATGAACGGCTGCAGGACGTGGCCCTCGATCTGCTGGACCGCGAGGACGACGAGCAGGGTCATGACGGCCGTGAAGACGCCCTGGGTCACCAGCGCCACGATCACCGCGAGCGCGCCCGAGGCGACCGCGCCGACGAGCGGGATGAACGAGAACAGGAAGATGAAGACGGCCAGCGGAACGGCCATCGGCACGTTCAGGAAGTAGATGCCGATACCGATGAAGATCGCGTCGATCAGAGCGACCAGGACCGTGCCGCGCACATAGGCGGTCAGGGTGCGCCAGGCGCGCGGGCCGGCACCGGCCACGCCCGGGCGGGCCGCGGCGGGCACCAGCTTCAGGAACCACTCCCAGATGCGCCTGCCGTCGTAGAGCAGGAACAGCGTCGAGAAGAACACCAGCAGGATGCTGGTGAGGGTCTCGATGATGACCTGAACGCCCTCCAGGCCCGCGGAGGTTATCTGGTCGGCGTTGGCGCCGATCGCCTCGCGGAGGTTCTTGGCGATCTGGTTGATCTGCTTGTCGGTGACGTGGAAGGGGCTCTTCAGCAGCCAGTCGCGCAGGTCGTCGATGCCGGACTGGATCTGGGTGGAGAGCGTGTCGATGTTCTCCATGACCTGCCAGGTCACGAACCAGCCCATCAGCCCTATGACGACGAACCCACTGATCGCGGTGAGCGCGGTGGCCGGGCCGCGCGGCACTCCGCGCCGGGTGAGCCGGGCGACCGTCGGCTGCAGCAGCGCGGTGACAAGCAGGGCGATGACGAAGGCGAACACCACCAGCTGGATCGCGCTGATGACCCGCATCAGGATCCAGAGGGTGCCGGCGAGGACCAGCATGCGCCAGCCGGCCTCGGCCGCGACCCGCACTCCCCAGGGCACGGCCTCGGCGGGGTCGGGGCGGGGTCCGGCCGACGGCGCGGGCCGGCGGGGTGCGGGTACCGCGGCCTCGGCTCCGGGGTCCGGGGCGGCGGGCTGCGGCGGGGTCGGCGGGGTGTCCGAGGGGTCCGGGGCGTGCTCGCGCTCCACCTCCGCGCGGCGCTCGTCCAGGCGTTCGCTGATGTCGGTGAGACCGGCACCGAGCTTGCCGAGCCACCCTGGCACTCGCGACATGATCCGTCCTCTTCCCCCGCGTCCCCGCGTGCTCGCCACCTCTGCTCCCCCTGGAGGTTCCCGGGTACGACCGTACAGGGCGAAAGCCCCTCCCTAAGGACCGGGAGGGGCTGCGCGAGGTTGAGTGGCCGACGGGCCTAGTACCAGTGGTTGGCCTGCC
The DNA here is from genome assembly GCF_020819595.1 of Streptomyces barringtoniae. GTDB lineage: Bacteria > Actinomycetota > Actinomycetes > Streptomycetales > Streptomycetaceae > Streptomyces > Streptomyces barringtoniae. Next base: position 31,370 of record NZ_JAJHNP010000030.1, on the reverse strand, counting down.
AGAACGACCAGGCCTGGCAGGGGCTGTGGTACCGGTCGTTCATGTAGTTGAGGCCCCATTTGATCTGGGTCGCCGGGTTGGTCCGCCAGTCGGCGCCGGCGGAGGCGTACTTGCCGGCGGGGAGAGCCTGGAAGAGACCGTAGGCACCGGAGGAGGCGTTGACCGCCTGGTAGTTCCAGCTGGACTCGTTGTTCACGATGTTGCTGAAGCACTGGAACTGGTCGGACGCCACCATCTGGCGCGCCATCGCCTGGATCTGCGCGACGCTGTAGCTGCTCTGGACGGGGAAGCTCGAGGAGTCGCGGGCGCTGTCGCGGCTGGCCGCGGACTTCGCCTCGGCGCGCGCCTTGGCCTGCTTGGCCGCCTGCTCGGCCGCCGCCTTCTTGGCGACCGCGGTCTCGGCGGCAGCCTTGCGGGCAGCCTCCTCGGCGTCCTTCTTGGCGCTCGTGTCCGCGGCGATGGCCTGGGCGTCGGCCTGCTGCGTCAGCGACGCGGACTGGACCTGGGCCTGCTGACCCGCGGGTATGTCGGCGAGGAGCGTGGTGTCGGCTGCCGTCGCCTCGGCGTCGTTGTTGTTCTGCGCGACGCTGCCCGAGGCAACTCCGACGACGCTTCCGACGGCGGTGACCGCGGTGGCCGAGGCCACTGCGAATCCCCGGACCGAAATCCGGCTCACACGGTTTCCTTCCAGCATCGCCCGCTTCGGTGACCCTGGCGGACGCAATCGTGCCCCTTGACACTGGCCTCCCAACTGCGGGGTCACGGGAGGCGCGGGCCCGGTGGGCAACTCCCCCTGCGGGGAGCGCCGCGTGGTGCTCGGGCGGCATACGACGAACTCTATGGAGTTGGTGGTGCTTCTGTGGTGCTGTACCGCTGGCGGTACAGGTGTGTCGTATGCGGGGCCTGACAGGACTGAGACTCTGCCGTAACCGGACGCCGGGTGGCAATTCTGTGTTGCGTGTGAAAGCTCACATCCCGTTTGGCCCGGGGGATTTTCGGAAAGCTCCACACGCCGAGGCGCCGCCCGGCTAGGCTCGTGGCCTTTGCCGGACGGCGCCAACTGCCGTGCGGGTGGGGTCAGATGTGGCCGTCCTCCAGCATTTCGGTCACAAGCGCCGCAATCTGGGACCTCTCGGACCGGGTCAGCGTGACGTGCGCGAAGAGCGGGTGTCCCTTGAGCTTCTCAACGACGGCGACCACTCCGTCGTAGCGGCCCACGCGCAGATTGTCCCTCTGCGCCACGTCATGGGTCAGAACAACCCGTGAATTCGCGCCGATCCGGGACAGAACGGTGAGAAGCACATTCCGTTCGAGCGACTGCGCCTCGTCCACGATCACGAACGCGTCGTGCAGCGAGCGGCCGCGGATGTGGGTGAGCGGGAGCACCTCCAGCATCCCGCGCGCGGTGACCTCCTCGATGACCTCGCGGCTGGTGACCGCCGACAGCGTGTCGAAGACGGCCTGCGCCCACGGGCTCATCTTCTCCGCCTCGCTGCCCGGCAGATAGCCCAACTCCTGCCCGCCGACCGCGTACAACGGCCGGAACACCATCACCTTCTGGTGCTGGCGGCGCTCCAGGACCGCCTCCAGGCCCGCGCACAGCGCCAGAGCCGACTTTCCGGTGCCGGCCCGGCCGCCCATCGAGACGATCCCGACCTCGGGGTCGAGCAGCAGGTCGAGCGCGATGCGCTGCTCGGCACTGCGGCCCTTGATGCCGAACGCCTCCCGGTCGCCGCGCACCAGGCGGACGTTGCCCTCGGCGGTGATGCGGCCCAGGGCCTTGCCGCGCTCGGAGTGGATGGTCAGTCCGGTGTGCACGGGCAGCTCGGCGGCCTCCGGGACGTACAGATGCCCTTCCTCGAAGAGGATGTCCACCTGCTCGCCGGAGAGCGTCAGTTCGGACATTCCGGTCCAGCCGGAGTTCTCCGTGATGGCGAGTTCGGCGCGGTACTCCTCGGCGAGGAGGCCGACGGAGGAGGCCTTGATCCTGAGCGGGAGGTCCTTCGACACGACGGTGACGTCGTACCCCTCGGCCTGCAGGTTGCGGGCGACCGCGAGGATGCGGGAGTCGTTGTCCCCCAGGCGGTAGCCGGTGGGCAGCACGCTGGGGTCCGAGTGGTTGAGCTCGACACGGACGGTGCCGCCGAGGTCCCCGATCGGAATGGGGGCATCGAGACGGCCGTGCCGGACCCGGTAGTCGTCGAGCAGGCGCAGGGCCTGTCGGGCGAAGTAGCCGAGTTCCGGATGGTGCCGCTTGGCCTCCAGTTCCGTGACCACCACGATGGGGAGCACGACCTCGTGCTCGTCGAAGCGGGTCAGGGCGTTCGGGTCGGCCAGCAGGACGCTGGTGTCGAGAACGTAGGTGCGCCGGTCTGGCTTGTGGCGCTTTGTGCTGGTCACCACGGAAGGACGTACCCCCTCGGATGAGGTCGGGGAGCGACGAAGTGGAGCTGGACCGGTGTGCGGCCCCCGCGTACGGCGGCGGGCCGTGAACCGGCCCTCCGCGGCTGCTTCCGTGCAGTGACCGCACGATCGGGCTGGTGCAAAGGGCCTCCCGGGCGGACGGCCCCGTGCCGCCCGCTGAGATCCGACACCCGTGGTTCGGGCGTCGACCTGTTTGCCTTATGCCCTCGAACATGCACCGCCATGCAAAAGCGGCCACCGGCGTACCGGTGAACTCCTCGTTACATCCACACGAATCCGGGTATCCGGAGCGCCGTCGACGGCGGGGCGTTCGGCGCGGTTCAGCCGCCGTAACGGCGGTGACGTGCGGCGTAGTCCCGCAGGGCGCGCAGGAAGTCGACCTTGCGGAAGGCGGGCCAGAAGACCTCGCAGAAGTAGTACTCGGAGTGCGCGGTCTGCCACAGCATGAATCCGGACAGCCGCTGCTCGCCGCTGGTGCGGATGACGAGGTCCGGGTCGGGCTGGTCGCCGGTGTAGAGATGACGGCCGATCATGTCGATGTCGACGGACTCGGCGAGGTCCTCCATCGCCACGCCCTTGTCGTGGGCGTCGAGCAGCATGGAGCGCACGGCGTCGGCGATCTCCTGCCGGCCGCCGTAGCCGATGGCCACGTTGACGAGTATCCCGTCGATGTGGGCGGTGGCCTCCTCGGCCTCCTTCAGGGTGCGCTGCATGCCGCCCGGCAGCAGGTCCGTCGTGCCGACGTGGTGCACGCGCCAGCGGCCGTCGGCGGCGAGCGTGCGGACGACGTCCTCGATGATGCCGAGCAGCGGGACGAGTTCGTCCTGCGGGCGGTCGAAGTTGTCCGTGGACAGCAGCCACAGGGTGACGACCTCGACGTCGGTCTCGGTGCACCAGCCGAGGAACTCCTCGATCTTTTCCGCACCGGCCCGGTGGCCGTGGACGGTGGTGGAACCGGACGCCTTCGCCCAGCGGCGGTTGCCGTCCATGATGACGCCGATGTGCTTGGGCACCTGAGCGTGGTCCAGGTGGCCCTCCACCCGGCGTGCGTAGAGCCTGACGAGCAGGCTGCGCAGGTTGTCGCGCAGGTTCACGTGGCCCTCCGGGGGTGGCGGGGGTTGGGGGTGCGGGAGGTTGTCGAGCCTACCCCCGCTGGGGGTTCGGTTCTGGCCCGGGGTTTGGGGATCGGGGGGCGCCCCTGCCGACGGGGACGCTCGTCCACAGGTGGGGACGCTCGTGGTGAGCCGGGAGGTTCCCGGAGTCCCCCCGCTGGGGCCCGGCGACGACCGGGCAAGAAAAACGGGCCGGTCCGTGGGGGGGAGACGGACCGGCCCGAGGGGGGGGTTTCCACCATAACCCTTCGTAAGGGATGGTGGGTGCATCGGCGGGACACAACTACTCTCCGGAATCATCCGGCGACGCCCCGGTGGGTGCGGAAGGCTGGATTCAGGGGTGCCGCATGGCCGATTCACAGCGGATTCCCAAGGAAAACCGATCAGATACGAAACGTTTCGGAGGGATCCGCAGAGTTTGCGCCATCTTGATGGCATCTCGGCGAGTTGCCCCGGGGTCCCCCCGACGGGCTAACCGGCCGGCGAACGATGACTTGACGGTTCCGCTACGGGGTCCGGAAAAATCATTCGGCTTCACGGCACCGCGCAGCCCCCTCCTCTGCGCGGTACCGGCCGCGCGGGTTTGCCGACGCGAATAACCTTGGTCTGAACTTATGTGACAGATGAGGCTGATGTGAACCGCACCGGATAACGATGTGGAAACCGTCGGTGAACCACGGGTGAATCAGCCCGGCTTGCGCACATCGAAGAGGTGCCGGGTGCTGTGCGCCACGAACGACCCGTCCCGCTCGATCCGCTCGTGCAGCGCGCGGAGTTGAGGCCCGTACGCCTCCGCCGTGAAGCCCGGGACCATCCACACCACCTTGCGCAGGAAGTGGACGACGGCGGCGATGTCGTGGAACTCCATCCGCAGCCGCTCCGCCCGCAGCCCGGCCACCTCCAGGCCCGCCGCCTCGGCGTCGGCCCGCTCGCGCCCGGGGTCCCGGACGAAGCGCACCTCCTCGGGCAGCGGCCCGAGGAAGTGCTCGACCAGCTCGAAGACGCTGGCCGGCCCCACATGCTGGGCGAAGTACGTGCCACCCGGCCGCAGCACCCGGGCGATCTCCTCCCAGTACGGCCGCACCGGATGCCGGCTGAGCACCAGGTCGAACGCCTCGTCGGCGAACGGCAGCGGCGCGTCGTCCGCGGCGGCGACGACCACCACCCCGCGCGGCCGCAGCAGCGCGGTGGCCTTGGCCACGTTCGGCGGCCAGCCCTCCGTCGCGGCGGCCAGCACCGGCCGGGCCGGAGCCGCCGTGGCGAGGGCGAAGTCGAACACCTCACCGCCGCCGGTCTGGATGTCGAGGGTGGCCTCGGCACCGGCCAGCCGCTCCCCCGCCGAGACGGCGTACCCCCACGAGGGCCGCTCCTCGTCCGCCCGCCCCTCGAACCAGGAGAAGTCCCACCCCTCGGTGGGTACGGCGGCGCCCTCGGCCACGAGGTCCTCGAAAGAGCGGTTCACTGACATGCCCTCCATGATCCCAGGGCGTTGGCGGCGCGGCCTGCTAATTTCCGCACCCATGACGACCCGTATGACGACGTACACCGCCGGAGAGAAGCAGACCCTCCACGCGAGCCTGGACCGGCACCGGGACGCCGTGCTGTGGAAGCTGGACGGCCTCGACGGCGAGCAGCTGCGCCGGCCGATGACACCCTCCGGCACCAACCTGCTGGGCCTGGTGAAACATCTGGCCAGTGTCGAGTACGGCTGGTTCGTGGAGACGTTCGGCGGCGAGGCCGAACCCCTGTGGTTCGACCCGCACGACGACATGCGGGTCACCCCCGAGGAGACGACCGAGCGGATCGTCGCCTTCTACGGCCGCGCCCGCGCCGCCGCCGACGCCGTCATCACCGGGCTGCCGCTGGAGGCCGAGGGCAGCCCGGCCTGGCGGGACATCACCGTGACCCTGCGCTGGACCCTGGTCCACATGGTGGAGGAGACCGCGCGGCACGCCGGCCACATGGACATCCTGCGGGAGCTGATCGACGGCGCGACCGGGGACCATCCCCCGGTCACCGGTTCACGCTGAGCGTGTCGTGGACCATCTCGTACGCCGCCCGGGCCGTGGGCGCGTCGAGACCGCCGGCGTCCAGGTGACGGCGGGCCTCGCGGGCGGCGGGGCCCTGCGGCACCAGGTCCGGCCTGTGCACGAGCCCCCACAGCGTCATCAGCAGGGCGCCGAAGCGGGCGAGCGGGTGGAGCGCACCGTCCAGCGGGCCCTCACGGGCGGCCCAGCGGGCGGCTGTCGCGCCGCCGGCCTCGGGGACGCGCTCCACTCCGCGCCAGTGCTCGTCGGCGGTGGCGTAGCCGACGTGCGGGACATGGGCGTGGATCAGCGCGCCAGCAGGCACGGCTCGAGGGTGGTGTACAGGCGGTGACCGGGGTGCCGGCGGCCGGCCGGGAGCCGGGCCAGGGCGTTGATCTCGGCGTGCGCCAGACCGGTACCGGCGAGCTGGCCCGGCGGTGCGGTGGTTCCCTGCCGCGGTTCCGCCCGGCGGCGATGCCGGTGCCCTCCGCGTCGTACAGCACGGCGCCGACGGGCCGGCCGCCGGCCCGCAGCGCCTCCCGGGCCGGCTCGAAGGGCAGGCGTCAGGGGGCTGGGATCGACCTCATCGGGGCGCCGCCGGCCCGTCGAGGACGAGGAGGATGTGCTCGTCCTCCCCGTGCCGGACCGTGCCGGCCCGCTCGAAGCCGTGTCTCTCCAGCAGGCGGACGGAGGCGGTGTTGCCGCCGAAGGGGTCGGCGTACAGGGGCCGCACAGGCTCCAGCTCCAGGAACAGGCCGAGCGCGCGGGTGCCGACGCCGCGCCCCCAGTACGGCCGCCCGAGCCAGTACCCCACGTACCGCCGCTCGTCGTCCGCCGTCCAGGAGACGACGCTCCCGGCGACCTCGCCGCCGACGGTGACCGTCCGCACGAGGCAGTCGGGATCGCCCAGCACGCGCTCCCGCCAGTGCGTGAGGAAGGCGTCCCGCGGCCGGGGCGTGAATCTCGACCGCCGGACGGCCTCCGGGTCGTGCTCATAGGCAAGCAGGACGTACAGGTCGGCGTCCGTGACGCCCCGGAGGCTCACTTCGCTGTGCTTGTCGCGCCCGTCGCGCTTGTCGGTCATGTCGGGCAGTGTGGCAGCCGCCACTGACAACGCCCCCCCTGTCAGGTCAGTCCAGCAGCGGCCGGACCTCCTCGGCGGCGAACCGCACGAACCCCTCCGGGTCGGGCTCGTCCCCGGTCGGCTGCAGCACGACGGTGTCGGCACCGGCCTCGGCGAGCCGCCGTACGGCCGCGGCGACGGCGCGCGCGTCCCCCGCCACCCCCACATCCGTGGCCGACCCCAGCCCCTCGGCGACGAGTTCGGCCCGCAGCCGGGCGTCGGCGCCGGGCCCCGTGGCGGCGAGCAGATACACGACGACCTGGTGCGGCCGCGACGCATCACCCCCTGCCTCCTTCTGCCCCTCCGCGATGAGCTGCCGGGCCTGGCGTACGCCGTCCGGGGAGGTGGCGGCGGTCAGGACCGTACCGTCGGCCTTGGCGCCGGACAGGCGGAGGGTGCGCGGCCCGGTGGCGCCGGCGAACACGGGCACGGCACCCTGCGGCGGCCAGTCGAGGCCGACGTCGTCCAGGGAGACGTACCGTCCGCGCACGGTGAGCCGTTCACCTCCCAACAGGGCGCGCAGGGCGTCGAGATGCTCGCCGAGCAGCGTCAGCGGAGAAGCGGGGCGGGCGCCGACCTGCCCCATCCAGTCCTGCACGCCATGCCCGACGACGAGGGTCGCGCGGCCCGGGAACATCCGGTGCAGGGAGGCGGACTCCATCGCGGTGAGCGCCACGTTCCTGAGGGGCACCGGCAGCAGCCCGACACCGACCCGCACCCGCTCGGTCCAGGCGAGCGCCGCGGCGGCGGTCGTCATCCCGCCCTCCCGGAAACAGTCCTCCCACAACCACAGTTCCTCAAGCCCTGCTTCATCCGCCGCGCGGGCCACCGCCCGCAGCCGCTCGGGGGGAAGCTGGGGGCGGAATACGACACCGAGTGCAGTCATGGACCTCTTCCTAGTGGGGAGGAGGCGGGGTGGCAACCGAGTTTTGTCACCGGCGAGTTGTCTGTGCCGCAGGGCCGTGGGAGGGGACAGGGGACATGGGAAGGCGCTGGCGGGACGGGTCGGGGAGACTGATCGTTCCGAGGGACGGGGACGGGGAGGCACCGAGGGACGAGGACGGCGAGAAGCCGACCGCCGCCCCGTTGACCCTCCCCCTGGAGATCGCGGCCTCCTACCGGGCCCGGACGAAGGGGCTGCTGGGGCGGGACTCGGTCGCCGGGGCGATGCTGCTGACACCGGCGAGCGGTGTGCACACGTTCGGGATGCGCATTCCCATCGACGTCGCCTACCTGGACCGCCACCTGACCGTCCTCGCCGTCCGCACCATGCCCCCGGGCCGCCTGGGCCTGCCCCGCCTGCGGGCCCGGCACGTACTGGAGGCGGAGGCGGGGGCGATGGCGTGGTGGGGGGTGCGGGTGGGCGTGCGAGTCACAGTGGAGGCGGGGTAGGGACCTCACTCCTGGTGATACCCACTCACACGAAACCGGTATCCGGGCCCGTCAGCTCTCCGAGCGCGGGAACGACACCTCGACGCGGCGGTTCTTCCTGCGGCCCTCCTCCGTGGAGTTGTCGGCGATCGGGTACTGCTCGCCGTAGCCGCGGACCTCGAAGGTGACGTTCGGGTCGTTCAGGTCCTGGTCCAGGACGGCCTGTACGGCGTTGGCGCGCTGCCTGGACAGGACGTCGCCGTGGGCGGACGAGCCGAGGTTGTCCGTGAAGCCGAAGACGCGGACCTGGGTCGCGTTCTGCTTCTTGATCTCCTCGGCGATGGTCGCGATGCGGCCCTTCGCCTCGTCGCTGAGTTTCGCGCTGTCCTTGCTGAAGAGCACCTCGGCCTGCAGTGCGAAGGTGACGTCGGCGTTGGTGTCCTCGCGCCGCTCGTCCCCGCTCTGGTCCTCCACGACCGACTTGATGTCCAGCACCTTGGGCGCGGCGAGCGTGGCGCCCTCGGGGAGCTTGAGGTCCGGGTCGGTGGGATCGACCTTCACCGGGGCGGCGGCGGAGGGCGCGGTGTCCGGGGGCTGACTCGGGTCCGTGTCGTCGGCCTGGGCCGGGGTGACCGCGAGGAGGAGGGGGACGACGGCGAGGGTGAGGGCGAGACGGGGGGTGGTCACTTCGGCCTCACCCGGAGATCTTGATGGTGGCGGAGGAGAGGGTGGGCAGTTGGAGGGTCACCTCAGTGGTGCCTGTGGGCGGCGAAGGGAACTGCATGAAGACCGGCAGCGACTGACCCGCCTTGAGCGTGCCGAGGCCGGTCGTGGTGAGCGGGCGGCCCTCTGTGTCGCGCAGTACGTAGTAGCGCTTCTTGCCCTTGGAGTCGACAAGGGTGGCTCCGCCCAGGGACGGACCGTTCTTGGTGATCTCGGTTTCATTTCCGCTGAGTGCGGACGGGATGAGCAGGTCACCGGCACCGTCGTTCTTCATCGTGCCGTTCACGGTGACGAAGCCGCCAGAATCACGTTGCACGGAGGTGATCTGGAGAAGCAGGCCGTCCGAGCCCTTCAGTTCGGCCAACGGTTGGTCCGATTGCCCCTCCTGGGCGCTCGGGCCGGAGTTGCCTCCCTGGGAAGCGGACGCGGAACTGTGCGGCTTCTTGTCGTCGCCGGCTCCTCCGCCGCAGCCGGCCACCCCGACAGCCAGACCAGCCACAACGGTCAATGCGACCATCCCCCTGCGGGCCTTCGCAGTGAACCGAATGCTCATCGCTCCGCTTCCTTCGTCATTGATCGTTCGCTCGTCAGTCGGCCAGGTGGACGTCGAAGAGGTCTTCGGGCTTCGGCAGCCCCGTCGTGTCGTCCGGCTTCAGATGCCAGACCTTGCCGTTGCAGGTGAGTGGGGGCAGCGCGTCGCCGCCGGTACCCCCGGCGGGGGGCTCGAAGGTACAGAGGGACGTGATCTCGGCGGTGGCGGAAGCCGTCGACTGGTAGTTCTCCGACCCGGGCACGACAGACCGGCCGACCGACTTGTCGGTCTGCACGTCGACCCGGTACTTCAGCAACCCCTGCGGCGAGCAGCCGTTCAGCACGGCATGGTTCTGCGTGGCGAGTTGGCCGGCCCGCAGGCACGGGCCGGGGCCGACGATCGTCGCCCTGCCCTCGAAGACGGCCTGCCACTTCGCGGGGTCGGGCAGCACCTTCACCCACTGGGCGGCGAGTTGATCACGCTCGCTCTGGGCCGCCGCGAGCGCTGCCGCGTCGGCCGCCGTCTGGGCCCCGCTGCGATTCACCGACGCCTGGCCGACCGCGAGGTAGGCCAACGCAAGAAAGAGCAGGCCTGCCACCACCGTGATGTAGATGGGGAAGGCCTGCCCTGCGTCGCGGCGTGGAGGCATCAGCCGCCGGTGACTTCGGAGATCTTGTTCCTGATCGCATCGAAGATCGTCTGCCCGATGCTCGTGCCCGTGATCGCCAACACGATCGCCACCACCACCGCAATGATGCCGAGGTACTCCACCGCGGTCTGCCCCCTGTCGCTGCGAGCAACACGGGCCTGCAGGTACGCGACGGTGGTGTTGAACCAGTTGTTCATGGTGGTCCCCTCCGGACTCGCCTCCGATCCGGAAAACGTAGGCCGGAACGCCGCGCCCGCGAGAGGGCCCCAGGGCCCAACCCCGGACCCATTCCCCTTCCCTCCGCCGTCCGCTCCCCCGGGCACCCATCTCAGGCCACCCCCAGCCACTTCGCGGCCGCCTGGGACCGGGTGGCGGTCTGGAGCTTGGCGAAGATGCGGTTGATGTGGTTCTTGACCGTCTTCTCGGAGATGAAGCAGGCGGCGGCGATCTGCTGGTTGGTCATGCCGGATGCGATGAGGTCCATGATCTCCGCCTCCCTTGTGCTCAGCCGGAAACGTGAACGGACTGACTGTCCCATGGAGGATTGCAGTTGCGAAAGAACTTGTGGTGAGTTTTTCCCTAAAAATTGAGGGACTTGGGGTTCCGTGTGTGCAGGTGCACTCGATCGTAGCGCCGACAGCAACGCCTTCGTCGCGCCCGGGGTCACATGCGGCCGCCCCTCCCGGACATCGCGCACCGCGCGCACCAGCTGCTCCGTCGTGAACTCGCCGTGCACCAGGTATCCCCCAGCCCCCAGCCGCAACGCCTCCCGCACGGTCTCCGTCTCGTGGCTGTAGGTGAGCATCATGACCGGCGCCAGCCGCACCAGGTGCGGCAATGCCGAGATTCCGTCGACTCCGGGCATGCGGACGTCGAGGAGGATGACGTCCGGGCGGTGCCGTACGGCCGCCTCGTACGCCTCCCGGCCGTCCGTCGCCTCCGCCACCACCGTGGTGTCCGCGCGGCCCGAGAGCAGCGCCGTCAGGCCCGCCCGGACCACGGGGTTGTCGTCGGCCACCAGCAGGCGCAGGGGCGGGGGAGGCGGTGGCGAGGTGGCCTCCGGCCAGGGGTCACTGTGCTGCATGGCGCCTCCTCTCAGGGTTCCCGGGATGCGGGGTCGGAGCCGTTCAAGGACGACAGGGGAACTTCCACGCGCACCTCCGTACCGCGCTCATGGCCGCCCCGGCCGATGCGGATCCGGGCGCCCGCCTGCCCGGCCCGCTCCACCATGCCGAGCAGGCCGAAGTGGCCGGAGTCGCGGAGCCGTTCGAGTGTGGTGCCGGGCGGGAGGCCCCGGCCGTCGTCGTGGATCGTGAGGCGCAGCAGACCTCCGTGCAGCGCCGCCCTCACCTCCACACGGGTCGCGCACGCGTGGCGGTGGGCGTTCTCCAGCGCTTCCGTGGTGATGGAGAGGAGGTGTCGGGCCAGGGCGGCGGGCAGAGCGGGAAGGCCGCGGTCCCGGGCCGTGTCCCGACCGCCCCTGCCTTCCCCGTCGCTGCCGTTCGGCCAGGAGCAGGTGACCCTCAGGCCCGTGCGGGCCGTGAAGTCGCGGGTCACGTCGGTCAGTTCGCGCCACACCGTCGTCCCGCCCGCGTCGAGCGCATCCGGCTGCTGCCGGCGCAGGTCCGTCAGGAGTTCCCTGGACTCCGCCGCCGCCCTGCGCGCCGAGCGGGACACCAGTTCCGCCTGTTGCCGGATGTGGTCGGGGTCGGGAGTGTCCGTCGAGGCCGTCGCCGCCAGGCCGTCCGCCGCGAGGGCCACGCCGTACAGGGTCTTGGCCACGGAGTCGTGCATCTCGCGTGCCAGCCGGGCGCGTTCCGCGCTCACCGCCTCCGCCGCCGCGAGGCGGGCCTGGACCGTCGTCAGGGCGTGGGTCGCGGCGCCGAAGCGGAGCATCAGGTTGCGCAGGGTCGAGCCCATGGCGCCGGCGATGACGCACAGGCCGGGCAGGAGAAGGGCCTCGGCGACCGGTGCGTGGCGGTCGGCCTTCAGGGTGGCGTGGACCAGGAGCAGGATCAGGGACTGGAGGGAGGCGAAACACGCCGCGCCCCGCCAGCTGTAGACCAGTCCTGCCAGGAGCGGGGTGCAGACGCTGACGTAGGCGAGGGTGGTGTCCGGGCCGGCCGAGACCAGCAGGAACGAGCCGAAGAGGGTGTCGGCGGCGAGGAGGCTGGGGTGGCGCAGCAGGAGGGGGCCGAAGCGCTCCCAGTCGCGGAAGAGGACGTAGGACACCATGAACGTGACCACCACGGCCGCGCCCACCAGGCGGGCGCCCAGGCCCGGGGCCGCGTGCAGCAGCGCGGCGGGCGCGGCCAGGGCGATCATGGCCAGGCGGAAGCCGAAGACCTGCCGGCACATCGCCTGCAGTGCACGGACCTGGATCTTCTCCGAGGGCAGTACCGCAGGGCCTACGGCATGGTCCACCGCAGGGCCGGCTCCGTCCGCCATGTCGGCCGCCGGCTTCGACCGGCCCGCACGGCCCAGAAGGCCCGCACGGCCCACCCGGTGTACGAACCGGCCGGCGGCCGCCCGCACCCGGCCGCCGCCGAAGTGCCGTCCTCCGCCGCGTCCCGTCAGTCCCGCCACCGTCACGTCCGCTCACTTCCCCGTGAGCGAGCCGAAGTCCACGCCGGAGCCGAGGATCAGGCCCGCGCCCAGCAGGAGCATCGTGGCCGGGACCATGAACGTGGTGATCATCAGTGTGGCCCTGGGCACCGCGCGCGCGGCCTTGCGGCGGGCGTTCTGGGCGTCGGTGCGGCGCATGTCCTTGGCCAGCGAGACCAGTGTGTCCACGATCGGGGCGCCCAGCTCCTCCCCCTGCTGCAGTGCCGTCACGAACATCGCCACCTGTTCCGAGTCGTTCCTCCGCCTCAGCTCCGCGAAGGCCTGGCGGCGGCTCATGCCGAGGTCCATCTGGCGGAGGGTGATGCTCAGTTCGTCCGCCCATGGGCCCTCGTACCTCGTCGCCACCCGGTCCAGGGCCTGGCGGAAGCCCAGCCCCGCGCTGACCACCACCGCCAGCACGTCCAGGAAGTCCGGCAGCGTGCGCTCGATGACGTCCTTGCGGACGCGGATCGCCGACCAGATGCCGACCTCGGTCCAGAAGGCGCCGAACAGGAGCAGGAGCACGGCCACGAACCACTGGCCCCGCAACAGGAACACCAGGCAGCCGACCGCGCCCAGCGCGCCGTAGACCGCGCGGCGGGCGGCGTAGCGGTCGATGGTCAGGCCGCCGGGGTTGCCGGCGAGGTCGATCTTGCGGCGGTACTTGGCCACCAGGCGCGGGCCCATCAGGCGCAGCACGGCGGGGGCGTAGCGCATGCCCATCCGGTCGACGACCGAGCCCACGGCGCCGGTGCGGGTGGCGCCGACCTCCAGGGCCACCGCCAGGTCACCGGGGAGTTTCGCCTCCGCGCGGTACATGCGCAGGCCGGCGAAGGCGCCCCAGACGCCGAGGCCCATCAGGAGTGCGAGCAGGAGTCCGATCACCGGGCCGCCCCCCTCACACGTCGATCCGGCTCAGGCGCCGGATGAGGACGAATCCGACGGCGTACATGGCGAACGCGATGAGCACGCAGGCCTGGCCGGCCGGTGAGCCGGTCATGCGGGCCAGCGCGCCGTCCTTGACGCCGTTCATGAGGAAGAGCGCGCCGACTCCGAGGACGGGGACGGCGTACGACGTCATGGTCACCTGGGAGAGCTGGGTGCGGATCTCGCGCCGGGTCTCCTTGCGTTCCTCCAGGGTCTCGGTCAGGTTCCGCAGGGCCGACACCACCTGGCCTCCTGCCCGGTTGGACAGGACCAGGGTCGTGACGAGGACGACCAGCTCCCGGGACGGCAGCCGGTCCGCCAGCTCGCCCAGCGCGTCGTCGAGGGAGTGGCCGATGGCCAACTGGTCGCTGACCTTGCCCAGTTCCTCGCCCGCCGGGGCCTCCAGTTCCTCCGCCGCCATGCCGATCGCGGTGCGCAGGGCGAGGCCCGCCTGGGTGGCGTTGGCCAGGATGCGGGCGAGTTCGGGGAGTTGGTTGATGAAGCGTTCGATGCGTTTCTGCCGCTGCCAGTTGAGGAACTGCACGGCCGCCCAGACGCCGAGGAGGCCGGCGATCGGGCCGAAGAAGGGGGCGAGGGTGGCCTGGCCGATCAGCCAGAGCGCGGCGACCGTGGCCAGGATGTAGACGAAGAACTCGCCCGGGGTGACGTCCAGCCCGGTCGCGGCCAGCCGGAGTTCCAGCCAGCGGCCGAGGCGGGTGCGGCGCAGTCGCCGGTCCAGGTCGCGGAAGCGGCGCCTGCGGCCGGTCGCCGGGACCGGGCCGGTGTGGGTGAGCCGGTCCACGAGGGCGGCGCGCTGGGCTCGGCCCGAGGCGTAGGCGTGCACGCCGGCCACCGCCAGGACGCAGGCCAGCAGCGTCGCACCGGTGGTGAGCTGGACGAGGGTGTGGAGTTCCATGGGCGGCCTACCTGGCTTCTCGGGTGGCGAGCTGGTCCACGGAGTGGGCGACTCCGAAGGCCTGCGGGACGGGCTGGCTCGCCATGTAGAGGCGGTCGGCGGCACGGCGGGGCAGCGGGAAGTACTGGAAGCTGCCGTACACGCGGCCGTCGGGGGTCATGGGCTGCGCGTCGAACCGGGCCACGGTCGCGATCCGGTACGGCTCCCCGCCGTGGCTGTCGAGCAGCGCGATCTCGGTGATCCGGCGGGCGCCGTCGGCGAACCGGGTGAGCTGGACGATGACGTCGACCGCGCTGTTGATCTGGTCGTGCAGGGCCACGAAGGGGACCTCCACGTCGGACATGGAGGCGAGGGTCTGCAGCCGGGTCAGGGCGTCCTCCGCGCTGTTGGCGTGCACGGTCGCCAGCGATCCGTCGTGGCCCGTCGACATCGCCTGGAGCATGTCGAGGGACTCGCCGCCGCGGACCTCACCGACCACGATCCGGTCCGGGCGCATGCGCAGCGAGTTGCGGACCAGGTCGCGGATGGTGACCTGGCCCTGGCCCTCGACGTTCGGCGGCCGCGACTCCAGCCGGACCACGTGGGTCTGCTGGAGCTGGAGCTCGGCGGAGTCCTCGATGGTGATGATGCGCTCGTGGGACGGGATCAGACCCGACAGCGCATTCAACAGGGTCGTCTTGCCGGTCCCCGTGGCCCCGGAGACGATGATGTTGAACTTCGCCTGCACCAGCCCCGCGAGCAGGTACACCATGTGCTCGTCGAGGGAGCCGAACGAGATCAGCTCCTGGAGGGTGAAGGAGCGCGGGAAGCGGCGGATGGTGAGGATCGGGCCGGTCAGCGACAGCGGCGGGATGATGACGTTCACGCGCTCGCCGGAGGGCAGCCGGGCGTCGACCATCGGGTTCGACTCGTCCACCCGCCGGTTGACGGTGGACACGATCCGCTCGATGGTCTGCATCAGCTGGTCCGAGGAGACGAACCGCAGGGGCAACTGCTCGACTCGGCCGCCTCGTTCGACGAAGATCGCATCGGGGCCGTTCACCATGATCTCGGTGATCGACGCGTCCTCCAGCAACGGCTCCAGGATGCCGAGGCCCAGCGCCTCGTCCACCACCCGGCGGATCAGCTGCGAGCGCTCCACGGTCGACAGCACCGGGCCCTCCCGGCTGATGATGTGCCCGAGCACCCGCTCGAGCCGTGCCCGGCGTTCGGCCGCCGCGAGCGAACTCATCTCCGCGAGGTCGATCTCCTCCAGCAGCTTGGCCCGGTAGGAGGCGACCAGATGACCGTCCTCGCCCCGGCTGCCGTGCTCCTCCGGAGTGCTGATGCGTGCCCGCAGGCTCATGTCGGCATCTCCTCGCCTAGTGGTCGAGCGGCATGGTGGCGGACTTGACGGCGGGGTCGAAGTGCCAGCCGGGGACGATCTGGGGGATGTCCACGGTGGCGGTGACGGTGACCGAGCCGGCAGCACCGCCTCCCCTGTCGCACCGCACCGTGAGTGCGCCGCTGACCGCCTGAGCGCACGCCTGCTGCGGGTCCTGCTCCAGGGACGCGGCCCGCGCCCCCGCCCGGGCCGCCGTACTGGCCTGCTCGGCGGCGTAGGCGACGGCCCCGATCTGGATGCCGGCCATGGCCACGATCAGGAGGATCGGGACGAACCCGAGGTACTCGATGGCGACCTGGCCCCTGTCCCGCCGTCCGCGTCGGTACGGCATCTCAGTGCTTCACCTCCTCGACGGCGCCGGCGTGGCCGGTCACCGTGGCCGGGAAGTCGATCAGGCCGGGGAAGAGGACGGGGACGTGCAGCTTGACGTCGGCCGTCACATAGCCGCTCCCGCCACAGGACACTTCCGCGCTCCCCCTCCACGCCGCCGACAGGTGCTTGAGTCCCGCCGTCGAGCAGGCCGCATCCCTCGCGCCACCCGGCGCCGCCGCCGTCCCCGCCCGCACCGCCTCATCCGCAGCATTCCCGGCGAGCGTGAAGGTGTACCCCACGAGCACGGCCTGCCACACGAGCACCAGCGTCAGAACGATCAGCGGCGTCATCCCGAGGAACTCGATGCTCACCTGCCCCCGGTCTCCTCCCGGCCTTCTCATGGAGCACTCACTCCTTCCGTCGCCGGAATCCGCCCGGGCCACGCCCGCTGCCCCGATGGCCCGCAGCCCCGTCGGCCGCCCTCACCAGCCCCAACTCCCCCGCGAGCGCCCACAACGCCTGTTTCACGGAACTCCTGCTGTCGAGCTCGTGCACCCGGCCGGCGTCAACGGTCGCCTGCAGTTCCTTGAAGTTGGCGGGCACGGCCGTGCGCGCCAGTGCCGTGCCGGTGATGCGCTGCACCAGCGCCGGCTGGATCTCCGTACTGCGCGTGTACCGGTTGACGACCACCGTCGTCTCCTCGGCCTTGCGGATCTGCAGCCGGTCCCACATCCGTACGGTCCGTTTGGCGGCGCGGACGGCGATGACGTCCGGGGTGGTGACCAGGAGTGCGATGTCGGCCATCTCCACCACGGCGGCGCCCGCACCGCTCAGCTGGGCGCCGCAGTCGACGACGACCACTTCGTAGCGGGAGCGCAGGGCGCTGACGGTCTGGCGGGCGGCGCGGTCGGTGACCTCCTCGCCGCGTTCGCCCTCGCCGGGTGCGAGGAGCAGGGCGAGCCCGGTGTCGTGGCGGAAGACGGCGTCGGCGAGGACGCGGGGCGAGATGTCGGTGATGGCGGCGAGGTCGGCGACGGACCGCCGGAACTGGATGTCCAGGTAGGAGGCGATGTCACCGGCCTGGAGGTCGAGGTCGACCAGCGCCGTCGGCCGGCCGGAGGCCTGTGCGGCGAGGGCCAGCTGGATCGCCGCCAGGGTGGCGCCCACGCCTCCCTTGGCACCGCTGACCGTGACGACGGTGCCGCCGGCCCCGCCGAGCACGTCGGAGGCGCCGTGGCCGAGATGACGCCGTACCCCCGTCGACCACTGGGCGACCGCCTGGACCCGGCTGGCGAGTTCCTCGTAGGCCAGCGGGAGCGCGACCAGGCCGCGGGCGCCGGAGTCCATGGCGGCGGAGAACAGGCCGGGGCCGGCGTCGGTGGTGACGAGGATGACGCCGACGGCGGGGAAGCGGAGCGCGACCTCGCGGATCAGCTCCAGGGCCGGGACCGGGCCGATCCGCTCGTGGACGACCACGACCTCGGGCAGTTCGTCCACGGACTCGGCGGCGAGCCGGGCGAGGGTGTCGACCAGCTGGGTGGAGTCACCGACCGGTGGCTGCGGTTCGGCGTCGGGGAGCTGGCTGAGCAGGGTGGTGAGGGAGCGTACGGCGTCCGGGTCGGCTCCCGCCGGGAGGATCCTGGTAGGCATGCGGGCCGCCTCTCACTTGTCCGTCGCGAGTTCGTAGGTGCGGTCCTTGTCCGGGACGCTGGTCTCGCCGCCGGGGGCCACCAGCGCGAGCCGGACGCGCTGGGCGAAGGACTCGGCGTAGGTGATGCGCTGGGCGTCGAGGGTGGACAGCGCGAAGGTGATGGGGACGGCCTCGCTGGGCTGCTGCTGGTTCTTGCTCTGGTCCGGGTCGAGGGCGGTGATCTGGCCGACGTCGAGGACCCGTGCGTCCGTGACGATGATCTTCGACTGGTCCGGGTCGCCTTCCTTCTTTCCGGCGAAGGTGGCGTACACGTTGACGTGCGATCCCGGGGTGATCTTCCCCGCCACGCCGGTCGCCGCGTCGATCATGATGGCGACCTCCTGCTGTCCGGGCTGGAGGGCGGGCTGGTCGACGATCATGTCGGTCTGGAGCAGGGAACCCTTGCGCAGGGTGGTGACCGCGATCTTGCCCTGGATCTGCCGCAGATCGGTGACCGCGTTGTCCGACAGCCACCGCTTGGGCATCTCGGTCTTCTCGAACTGGCCGGCGTCCAGGGTGGTGTACGGCTTCACGTCGGAGCGCACCCGGTAGGCGGTGACCTCGGGCCCGACCTTGGAATTGACGTTGTGGACGACGGAGAGCACGCCGGCGAACGCGCCCAGAGCGCACAGGACCGACAGGATCAGGAGTATCACGCCGCGGCGCTGACGGGAGTTCATGAACCGTGCAACCTCATTGGGGGAATCGGTCGAGCGGGCTGGGGACGTGCTGGTCGGGTCAGGCGGGCGTGCGCTGTTCCAGGGCGCGGGGCGCGGCGGGTTCGTGGGCGGGCGGGGTGGCGGAGCAGAAGACACAGCGGTCGCCGATGACGTCCAGTCCGCACCAGTGACAGGTGGTCTGCCGTACCGACGTGACGAGTTGGTAGAGAACCGACAGATCGGCGAGGTAGCTGCAGAACTCGGTCATGCGGCCCGTGCCCCACCACACCGGGGACTCGGCGGGCAGCGGGACCTCGCGCAGCCCGTGCACGCTCCACTGCCCGGCGAGCCCGGAGACCCAGTCACCCTGCGTCTGCTGCCCTTTGGCGACGAGCATCCAGGTGTTGAACTCGGGCCCTTTGAGCGTGGCACCGGGAGCCGTGCGCACGAGCTGCGGTTCGGGATGCGCGAGTACGGCGAACTGGCTCCCCGGCACCCAGGACTTGGCGTGTGCCTTGAGGCCGACCGGTACGCGGTCCAGCCTGGCGACCGAGCCGAGCACGGCACCGGCGTGGATGTAGTGGGTGAGCAGCCGCCCGGCGGAGGCGAGGACGCCCGGGCTGAGGTCGCAGGAGGCGAGTTGCCGCAGCTGCCGGGCGAGCACGGCGATGCCGAGGGGCGGAAGTTCGGGCCGGAAGAGGGCGATACGGTCGCTCTCCAGCAGCGAGCGCAGGGTGTGCAGCCGCCGTACGACCGGCTTCGGCGTGGCGGTCGAGCAGACGACGATCAGATAGCCGTACTGCTCGGTCAGGGTGTGGAGTTCGGTGAGCGCGTGCTCCAGGGGCCGCTGGTCGAGGCCGCCCAGCACGACGGCCGGCATGGTCCGTTCGTCCTGCGCCGGCAGCGCCATGTCGGCACTGGTCACGGCAATGGCAGTTGGCACGCGCAACTCCCCGCTCTTCACACCCGCCGGCCCACGGAGGTAACTCCCGTGCGCCAGGACGACTTCACTGCGTGACTACGTGAGCACTGTATCCACGGCCGTATGACCGGAGAACAGCGTTTGTGAAGCCCGCGTGGAACTCTCTGGCCACAACTCCGGCCAAATACGGACAGGTTGAGCGGCGAACCGGAAATGGTTTTGGTCTGGACCTCTTGACACCCAGATTGGTCTGGACCAACTTGTATGCCCAACGGTGGCACCGCATCTCCCCCCTCCCCTCTCCCCTCCCCGCCAAGGCTCCCTCCCCGAACTCCACTTCCCCACCGGAGGCCCCAGTGGACCATGCACCAGGCATACCCAGACCCCGTGGACGGCGAATCACCCTGTGGTCCGCCGCCACCGCCCTGGCCCTCTCCGTCGCAGGGCTCGCCGCGACCCCGGCCTCCGCGGCGGACGTCAACAACGCCGCGAACGCCGGCTTCGAGTCGGGCCTGTCCGACTGGACGTGCACCGCCGGCAGCGGCACGACGGTCTCCTCCCCGGTGCACTCCGGTTCCTCCGCGCTGAAGGCGACCCCGGCCGGCCAGGACGACGCCCAGTGCACCCAGACGGTCGCGGTCAAGCCCAACTCGACGTACACGCTGAGCGCGTGGGTGCAGGGCGGCTACTCCTACCTGGGCGTGACGGGCACGGGCACGACGGACGTGTCCACGTGGACGCCGGACACGACGACCTGGAAGCAGCTGTCCACGACCTTCACCACAGGAGCGTCGACGACGTCGGTCACGGTCTACACCCACGGCTGGTACGGCCAGGCGGCCTACTACGCCGACGACGTCTCGGTCTACGGCCCCGACGGCGGCGGAGGCGGCGACCCGGCCCCGACGATCCCGGCGGCTCCCACCGGCGTGACGGTCTCCGCCACGACGTCCTCCTCCGTCTCCCTGTCCTGGTCCCCGGTCTCGGGCGCGACGGGCTACAACGTCTACCGCGACGGCACCAAGGTGACGGCTGTGACGGGCACCTCGGCGACGGTGACGGGCCTGACGGCCTCGACCTCGTACTCCTTCCAGGTGACGGCGACGAACGCGGCGGGCGAGTCGGCGAGGTCGGCGACGGTGTCCGCCACGACGGGCTCCGGCAGCAGCGGCGGTGGCGGTGGGTCGCTGCCCAAGCACGCGGTGACCGGCTACTGGCAGAACTTCAACAACGGCGCGACGGTCCAGAAGCTGTCGGACGTCCCGTCGTCGTACGACATCATCGCGGTGGCCTTCGCGGACGCCACGTCGACGCCGGGCGCGGTCACCTTCAATCTGGACTCCTCCGGCCTGGGCGGCTACACCGTCGACCAGTTCAAGGCGGACATCAAGGCCAAGCAGGCGGCCGGCAAGAAGGTGATCGTCTCGATCGGCGGCCAGAACGGCACGGTGTCGGTGAGCGACTCGACGTCGGCGACGAACTTCGCGAACTCGGTCTACTCCCTCATGCAGACGTACGGCTTCGACGGCGTGGACATCGACCTGGAGAACGGCCTCAACGCGACGTACATGACCCAGGCGCTCCGCGCCCTGTCCGCGAAGGCCGGCTCGTCCCTGATCATCACGATGGCCCCGCAGACGATCGACATGCAGTCGACGTCGAACGGGTACTTCCAGACGGCCCTGAACGTGAAGGACATCCTCACGGTCGTCAACATGCAGTACTACAACAGCGGTTCCATGCTGGGCTGCGACGGCAAGGTCTACAGCCAGGGTTCCGTGGACTTCCTGACGGCCCTGGCCTGCATCCAGCTCCAGGGCGGCCTCGCCCCCTCCCAGGTGGGCCTCGGCCTCCCGGCGTCGACCAGCGCGGCGGGCAGCGGCTACGTGTCACCCACCGTGGTGAACAACGCCCTGGACTGCCTGACGGCCGGCACCAACTGCGGCACCTTCAAGCCGTCCAAGACCTATCCGGACCTGCGGGGCGCGATGACCTGGTCGACGAACTGGGACGCGTCGGCGGGGAAGGCCTGGTCGAACGCGGTGGGGGCGCATGTGCACGCACTGCCCTGACCTGAGATCCATCCCGTGATGTGACGACGCCCGGGCCGTGAAAGGGTCCGGGCGTCGCCGCATATTGTCGACGCCGGGGACACATGGGTGTCCGGGACGGCTCGGCGCGGCGATCACGGACGGGTCACGGGTGGTGCTGCTCGAACCGCTGGTGACCTCCCCGCTGATCGAGGTCGGGGAGTACTCCTCCTACGACGACCCGGACGACCCGACCGCCTTCGAGACACGCAACGTGCTCCACCACTACGGGCCGGAGAAGCTGGTCATCGGCAGGTTCTGCGCGCTGGGCACGGGAGTGCGGTTCATCATGAACGGCGCCAACCACCGCATGGACGGCCCCTCGGCCTTCCCCTCCCCACCATGGGCGGCTCCTGGGCCGAGCTCTTCGACCTGCTCACCGGCCTGCCCAACCGCGGGGACACCGTCGTCGGCAACGACGTCTGGTTCGGCCACGGCACCACGGTGATGCCGGGCGTGCGGGTCGGACACGGCGCGTTCATCGCCACCGGCGCGGTGGTCACCGCCGACGTACCCGACTACGGCATCGTCGGCGGCAACCCGGCCCGCCTCCTCCGCACCCGCTACGACGACCAGGACATCGCCCGGCTGCCGGCGGTGGCTGGTGGGACTGGCCGCCGCAGCACATCACCGAGCACGTGCGGACGATCATGTCGGGCAGCATCACCGAACTGGAGGCGGCCGCCCCCTGGTGACGTCCCGGCCCCGCCCCTCCTCCGACTCCCCCACAGAAGCAGCGATGTGGACCTGTGGGCGGGGCACCCGATGCAGCGCAGGGCCATCGTCGGACGTCCGGGCCGCGCCGTCTCACCGGCCCCCGGTGGTTCGCGTGACTTCATTCACCGGCTCGACGCTCCGAAGGGGACTATTCGGCGTCCTCGAAGTACGCGTCCAGCACCGCGTCCAACTGCTCGTCCCACTCCTTGAAGCGGGACTTCGTCGTCGCCTCGATCTCGATCGGGAACCAGCGGCGGTCCGGCGTGTGCACGGTGATCGTGTAGCGCTTGCCGAAGCGGGGGGACTCCGTCTCGACCGCCGCGATCTCGTCCCAGCGGAACTCGCAGGCCTCCTCGTCCAGGCGGAGGCGGACGCCCTTGCGGTCGGCCACGATCTTCGCCCGGCGGTCGGAGGCCTCGAAGACCGGGCCGCCGTCCGGGCCTTCGCCGTCCGCGGACTCCGTGGCTTCCCCGGACGTCCCGGTCGCCTCTGTCTTTCCGGGCGCCTTCGAGTCCTCCGGCTCTGCGGATTCCGCCGGCTCCGCCGACGCCACCGCGTCCTCCGGCTCCGGCTCGCCGGACCCGGCCTGTGCCGGAACCGTGATTCCGGGGATGAACGCCGGGTCGAAACCGGCGCCCGTCAGGGGCTCGGCCTTCAACGGCTCGGCCTCGGACGGCTTGCTGCTCGCTCCTATGCGCTGCTCCACGGCGGCAGTATGGACGACTTCCCTGTGCCGGAACCAGTCAGCCCGCTCATCCCCGGTATCACTCACGTCACGTTCACACGAACACGCTCACCACCGCCGCCACCGCGAACCCCGCCACCGACAGCACCGACTCCAGGACCGTCCACGTCCGCAGCGTGTCCCGTTCGCTGATGCCGAAGTACTTGGCCACCATCCAGAAACCGCCGTCGTTGACGTGCGAGGCGAAGATGGAGCCGGCCGAGATGGCCATGATGACCAGGGCCACGAAGGGCTGCGAGTGGTGGCCCTCCGAGAGCAGGGGCGCCACGATGCCCGCCGTCGTCACGATCGCCACCGTCGCCGAGCCCTGGGCCACCCGCAGGACCAGCGAGATCAGGTACGACAGGACGATCACCGGCAGGCCCACGCCGTGGAAGGTGTCCGACAGGGCCTGGGCCACCCCGCTCGCCTTCAGTACGGCACCGAAGACCCCGCCCGCGCCCACCACCAGCAGGATGTTGCCGACCGGCTTGAGCGAGGAAGTGGACACCGTCTCCAGGGACTTGCGGGACCAGCCACGGCGCAGGCCCAGCAGGTAGTAGGCCATCAGCAAGGCGATGGTCAGGGCCACGAACGGGTGGCCGAAGAACTCCAGGACCGAGCGGGCGGGGGACGGGTCCAGGGCAATCGAGGAGAAGGTGGCCGCGAGGATCAGGATGAGCGGTGTGCCGATGATGGCCAGGACCGTGGCGAGCGGGACCGGACGCTCCTGGGGTTCCACTCCCTGGGCGCGCTGTTCGGCCACGACCGCCTGCTTGGCCTCCTCCGCCGCCTCGACCATGTCCTGCGGTACGGCGACGAAGATCCGCTGTCCGATCCAGGCGGAGTACGCCCAGGCGGCCAGGACGGCCGGGATGCCGCAGACGATGCCCATGAGGATGATCCAGCCGAGCTGGACGTGGAGGAGGCCCGCGGCGGCGACCGGGCCGGGGTGCGGGGGCAGGAAGGCGTGGGTCATGGACAGGCCGGCCAGCAGGGGCAGGCAGTAGAGGAGGATCGACTTGCCGCCGCGCTTGGCCGCCGCGTAGACGAGCGGTGCCAGGACGAAGATGCCCACGTCGAAGAAGACCGGGATGCCGAAGATCAGGCCCGTCAGGCCCATTGCGAGAGGGGCGCGCTGTTCGCCGAACAGGCCGAGCAGGCGGCCTGCCAGTACCTCCGCGCCGCCGCTGACCTCCAGGATCGCGCCGAGCATCGTACCGAGGCCGATGATGATGGCGACGTGGCCGAGGATGCCGCCCATGCCGGACTCGATGGTGGAGACGGCGTCGGAACGCTGGACCGTGCCGAAGAGCTCGGTGACCGACAGGCCGGCCAGCAGGCCCACGGCTATGGAGACGGCCAGGAGGGCCACGAAGGGCTGCAGCCGGACCTTGATGATCAGGTACAGCAGGAGGGCTATGCCCAGCGCTGCGACCGTGAGGAGGCCGGGTGTGCCGTTCAGGAGGAGGAGCAGGCCTCCGGTGTGGGGTGGGGCGGCGGGCGCGGCAGCGGCCACGGAAATGACAG
This sequence comes from Streptomyces barringtoniae, assembly GCF_020819595.1. Taxonomy (GTDB): domain Bacteria; phylum Actinomycetota; class Actinomycetes; order Streptomycetales; family Streptomycetaceae; genus Streptomyces; species Streptomyces barringtoniae. The sequence continues at coordinate 6,934 of NZ_JAJHNP010000030.1, read as the reverse complement.
AAGTGAGGGGCATACGGGGGTCCTCTGCGTAAGTTCATGGTGCTTTCGGGCAGGGGGGATCGCGGCACGGCGGCCCGGGGGTGGGGGCCGCCGTGCCGTGAAGGGACGTGCGGGCGGTGAGGGGTCGTCAGGTGCTCAGCCGAGGACGGCGAGAGCGTCGATCTCGATGAGGAGGCCGGCCGGGAGACCGACGTAGACCGTGGTCCGGGCGGCGGGCGGCTGGGTGAGGCCCTGCTCCTCGAAGTAGGCGTCGTAGATCTCGTTCATCTCGGCGAAGTGGTCCACGTCGGTGAGGTAGACGCGGATCATCATCACGTCGTCCCAGTTCGCGCCGCCCTCTTCGAGGATCGCCCGGACGTTGGCGAGGGTCTGGAGGGTCTGCTCGCGCAGGGTGGGACCGGCCGGTGCCGGGGGCTTGCCCTCCTCGGCGGGCAGGAAGCCGACCTGGCCGGCGACCTGGAGGAGGTTGCCCTTCTTCACGCCGTGGGAGAACTGGGCGGGCGGGGTGGTGTGGGTCTTCGGGGTGAGGGCGGTCTTCTCGGTCATGCACGGTCCCTGTCTGTCATTCGGGGTCACCGACTGGCGTTCTTCCGGAGTACTCGCCGCTGATCGCGTCCGCGGTACGGCGGACCTGCGGGAGCAGGGTGAGGAGTTCCTCGGCGGTGACGACCACGTTCGGCGCGGACACCGACATCGCGGCGACCACGCGGCCGTCGGCGCCGCGGATGGGGGCGGCGACGCAGTTGATGGACTCCTCGTGGCCACCGAGGTCGGTGGCCCAGCCCTGTTCGCGGACCTTCTCGAGCTCCCGCAGGAACGCGGGGGCGTTGGGGGTGGAGCGGGCCGTGTACAGGGGGTATTCGAGCTTGTCCGCGAGGGCGCGGCGCTCGGGTTCGGGCAGGTCGGCGAGGAGGAGTTTGGCCACGGCCGCGACCGTGATGGCGACGGGCCTGCCGATCCGCGAGTACATGCGGACCGGGTAGCGGCTGTCCACCTTGTCGATGTAGAGGACCTCGCCCTCCTCGTACACGGCGAGGTGCACGGTGTGCCCGCAGGCCTCGTTCAGCCGTACGAGGTGGGGGTGGGCGATCTCGCGGATGTCGAGGTTCTCCATCGCCTCCTGGGCGAGGGCGAAGAGGCGGGCGCCGAGGCGGTAGCGCTGGTCGGACTGGCGGTAGACGAGGCCGTGCTCGTGCAGGGTGCGCAGGAGGCGGAGTGCGGTGGACTTGTGCACGCCCAGACGGTCGGCGACCCGACCGAGGTCGGCGGGACCCTCGGCGAGGAGCGGCAGGATGCTCAGGGCGCGGTCTACGGTCTGGCTCATGGGGTGTTCGCCTCCTGTGTGGCCCGCGCGGCCTGCGTCCAGCCGGGGGCGAGTCGAAGTCTCCCCCATGCGGTGTCGTCCAGGGCGGCCAGCCGGTCGGCGTGGTCCCGGGCGGGGGGTGCGGCCAGGTCGCCGGGGGTGGTGAGGGCGGCGGCGGCGAAGAGGTGGCCGAGCCGTAGGCGGTCCCGCAGGGGCAGCCGGCGGAGGGTGCCGGAGAGGAATCCGGCGGCGAAGGCGTCTCCGGCGCCGACATGAGCGACGACGTCGACGTTCGGGGCCCGGACGAACGTGGCGGTGCCGTCGGCGTCCTCCATGCCGTCGGTGGTCCGGTCGAAGGCGGTCGCTCCGCCCTTGCCCTGCTTGACGACGACGACGGCCGGTTCGGGCAGTGCTGCCACGATGGACCGTCCGCCGTGCAGTCCCCAGGCGTCACGCGCCTCGTCGTCCCCGACGAAGACGATGTCCGAGCGCCGCGCCAACTCCAGCAGTACGCCGGGTCCGTCGGGGGTGTCGCGCCACAGCGCGGGCCGGTGGTTGACGTCGAAGGAGACCAGCGGCCGGCCGGGACGGGGGGCCGTCAGTTCGTGCATCAGTTCACGGCACTCACCGGAGAGGGCGGCCGTGATGCCGGACAGGTGCAGCACGCGCCCCGCCAGTGCCGCCGCCAGGTCCACGTTGCCCACACCCATGGCGGAGGCTGCGGAGCCGGTCCGGTAGTACGCCACCTCGTGGGTGTCGGTCGCGCGGTCGGCCGCGGTGCGGAAGTAGATGCCCGTGGGCCGGGTGGCGTCGGTGCGCACGGCGCTCGTGTCGACCCCGTACCCGGCGATCCCCTCCACCAGGTGCTGGCCGAACCCGTCCGCTCCCACGCGGCTCACCCACCGCGCGGTGTGCCCGGCGGCGGCCAGCACGCAGGCCACGTTGGACTCGGCGCCGCCGATCGCGCGGTCGAAGGAGGGTACGTCCGCGAGGCGGCCCGGCCGGCTGGGCAGGAAGGTGACCATGGACTCGCCGAGCGCGACCACGTCCACGACCTCCATGACCGCACCCTTCACGGCGTAAGCAGCGTCGTTGATGATGACTCCTGTCCGATGCCCGGGTCACGGTCCGTTGACCCGATGTCGGCGAGATGCTAGACACCATTCAGCAATCCGTGCAATGACTGTTGCAGAGAGTGCAACGACAGGAAAGGGGCTCCATGAGCAGCGAAGCGCTCGCCCGGCTGGCCGAGGAACGCGTCGACCACCGCTTCAAGGGCCTCCCGCCGGACGCGGACGGCCTCACCGTCGGCGAGCTGGCCGCCCAGCGCCGCAACCTCTTCGCCGAGGCCGACGGCTTCACCGCGCCCGTCCTCGCCCTGTCCGCCGAGCGCCTGGAACACAACCTCGCGCTCATGCAGACGTACACCGCCCGGCACGGCCTCGCCTTCGCCCCGCACGGCAAGACCTCCATGGCCCCGCAGCTCTTCCACCGCCAGATCGAGCACGGCGCCTGGGGCATCACGCTGGCGGTGCCCCACCAGGTGCGTGTCGCCCGGGCGTTCGGCATCCAGCGGGTCTTCCTCGCCAACGAGCTGGTCGACGCCCCGGCACTGCGCTGGATCGCGGGCGAGCTCGCCGCCGATCCCGGGTTCCGGTTCATCTGTTACGTCGACTCCGTGCGCGGTGCCGAGCTGATGGACGCCGCGCTCGAGGGCTGCGCCCGGCCCGTGGACGTGGTGGTCGAGCTGGGCGCGGGCGACGGCGCGCGGACCGGCGTACGGACGGAAGCCGAGGCCCGGGCCGTCGCCGATGCCGTGGCCCGGGCGCGGACGCTGCGGCTCGTGGGCGTCGCCGGTTACGAGGGCGAGGTGCCGCGGGCCGATCCGGAGCGGGTGCGGGCGTATCTGCGGCGGCTGGTGGCGCTCGCCGCCGGCCTCGACGGGGCCGGACTCCTCAAGGACGCGCAGGAGATCGTGGTGAGCGCGGGCGGCAGCGCCTGGTTCGACGCGGTGGCCGAGGTGTTCGAGGAGATCCCGGAGCTGTCGCTCCCCGTGCTGAAGCTGCTGCGCTCGGGGGCGTACGTCTCGCACGACGACGGGCACTACCGCAGGCTCACCCCCTTCACCCGGGTCCCGGAGGAGGGCGCCCTGGAGCCCGCCTTCCGGTTGTGGGCGCAGGTCGTGTCCCGGCCGACCCCGGAGCAGGCCTTCGCCAACGCGGGCAAGCGCGACGCGGCCTACGACCTGGACCTGCCCACCGCCCAGGTGGTACGCCGGAACGGTGTCGAGCGCCCCGCCGACGGGATCACGGTGACCGGGCTGTCCGACCAGCACGCCTGGCTGCGCACGGAACCGGGCGCGGACGTCGAGGTCGGCGACTGGATCGCCCTCGGGCTGTCCCACCCGTGCACGTCCTTCGACAAGTGGCAGCTGATCCCGGTGGCCGAGGCCGACGGGACGGTCGTGGACTACATCCGCACGTTCTTCTAGACATCGGGAGGACCGGCATGGAGGACCTGGTCATCCGGGACGCCGACGTCGTCGACGGCAGCGGCGGAGCGTCGTACCGGGCCGATGTGGTGGTCGACGGCGGGCGGATCGTCGGAATCGTCAAGGAGGCATCCGCGGCCGGCTGTCAGCGCCCGCGCGCCATGCGGGAGCTCGACGCGGAGGGCCTGGTCCTCTCCCCCGGCTTCATCGACATGCACGCCCACTCCGACCTCGCCCTGCTGCGCGACCCCGACCACAGCGCGAAGGCCGCGCAGGGGGTCACGCTGGAGGTCCTCGGGCAGGACGGGCTGTCGTACGCACCGGTGGACGACCGCACGCTTCAGGAGGTGCGGCGGGCGATCACCGGGTGGAACGGGTACGGCGACGACATCGACTTCGACTGGCGGTCGGTCGGCGATTACCTGGACCGGCTCGACCGGGGCATCGCCGTCAACGCGGCCTACCTCGTCCCCCAGGGCACCGTCCGCGCGCTCGCCGTCGGCTGGGAGGACCGCCCGGCGACCCCGCAAGAGCTCGACCGGATGCGGCGGTTGGTCGCAGAAGGGCTGGAGCAGGGCGCGGTCGGGCTGTCCTCCGGGCTGACCTACACGCCCGGCATGTACGCCCCCGACGCCGAACTGACCGAGCTGTGCCGGGTGGTGGCGTCGTACGGCGGCTACTACTGCCCGCACCACCGCTCCTACGGCGCCGGCGCGCTGGAGGCGTACGCCGAGATGGTCGCCCTGACCCGGGAGGCCGGGTGTCCGCTGCATCTGGCCCACGCGACGATGAACTTCGGCGTGAACGAGGGACGGGCGCCGCAGCTGCTGGCCCTGCTGGACACGGCCCTGGAGGCCGGCGCGGACATCACCCTCGACACCTATCCCTACACGCCCGGCTGCACCACCCTGGCCGCGCTGCTGCCGAGCTGGGCGAGCGAGGGCGGCCCGGAGGAGGTCCTGGCGCGGCTCACCGACCCGGCGACGGCCGCGCGCATCCGGCACGACCTGGAGGTCACCGGCTCGGACGGCTGCCACGGCGTGCCGGTGGAGTGGCAGACGATCGAGATCTCCGGCGTCACCGACCCGGCGCTCGGTGACCTGGTGGGCCGTACGGTCCGGGAGGCGGCCGCCCTGCGCGGCGAGGCCCCCTGGGACACCGCCCGCCGGCTGCTGGTCGGGGACCGGCTCGGTACGACGATCCTCCAGCACGTCGGCAACGAGGACAACGTCCGCACGATCATGCGGCACCGCACCCACACCGGCGGCTCGGACGGCATCCTGCGCGGCGACAAGCCGCATCCGCGCGCCTACGGCACCTTCCCGCGCTATCTCGGCCACTACGTGCGCGAGTTGGGGATCCTCTCCCTGGAGGAGTGCGTCGCCCACCTCACCTCCCGGCCCGCGGCCCGGCTGCGGCTGCCGGACCGGGGGCTGGTGCGCGAGGGGTACCGGGCCGACCTGGTGCTGTTCGACCCGGAGACGGTGGCGCCCGGCGCGACCTTCGCCGAGCCCCGCACGCGTCCCACGGGGATCCCGCACGTCCTGGTCGACGGCCGGTTCGTCATCGAGGACGGGAAGCGTACGGATGTGCTCGCGGGCCGGTCCGTCCGCCGCACGGACGTCCGCTAGGGCTTCGGCAGGGTGCAGCCGGCTGCGCCGAGGTTCAGCTTGTTGCCCGTGGTGAAGCAGGCGGGGATCTGGTAGGTCTCCTCTGCGTAGTTGATGCCCTGGTGGATGGTGACGTTGCCGTTCTCGTCCACCTCGCACGGGTTGTTGACCGTGCAGGTCTCGCCGTCCTCGTTGCCGGTGTTGTTGACGGCGACGACCTTGCCGGTGGTGGTGTCGATCACCGGGGAGCCGGAGGTGCCGCCGATGGTGTTGCAGGCGGAGGTGTAGCGCAGGGAGTCCTTCCAGGTCCAGTCGCCCTCCTTCAGCCGGTACACGAACCCGTCGACGTTGCAGCTGTAGGTCCGCTTCCAGTAGCCGGAGACGACCTTGATGGCGGTGCCGGCGGTGGGGTGGGTGTCGTGCACGGTGAGCGGGCTGATCCCGTACGCGCTCTTGATCTGCGCGTAGGTGGTGGTCAGCCGGTAGATCGTGACGTCCGTGTCCGTCATGGTCGAGTAGACGACCTGGTTGGCGCGGAGGGTGGCGACCCTGCTTCCGGAGGCGTTCAGCAGGCCGAAGCTGCGGCTGGAGGACTGTCCGGTGATGACCTGGCCGGGGTCCGGGAAGCCGGTCTCCAGGCAGTGGCCGTTGGTGAGGACGAGCGCCGGGTCGCTGTCGGCGGAGTTGGGGAAGCGGATGACGGAGCCGGAGCAGTTGCTGAGCGCGACCGTGCCGGCGAAGTTGACGGTCACCGCCGGCTTTTCGGTGGTGTGCGGCGCGGCGACCGCAGGGGTGGCGCCCAGCCCGGCCAGGGCCAGGGAGGAGAGCGCGGCAAGGAGAGGCTTGTTCATGTGGGGGTCCCCTCTGACGACTTGGGCGACCGGAGTTCTCCGGCCGCCCTTTCGTTTGTCATGCACATACTCAGTGCACGAGGGGTGCGGGAACAAGACGCCGGCTCAGGTCATAGGGGTTTCCCTCTGCGGAGGGATCGCCTTCGGCTTCGCGACGACGGCGCCGAACAGCGCCAGGCCTTTGATGACGACGCGCGGGGCACCGGGCCGTTCCAGTCGTTCCGGCACGACCCGCCGGCCCTCGCGGGCGAAGACACCGAACACGCCGAGGGCGAACGGGAGGTGGGCGCCCGGTCCACCACCAGGGAGCCTCTGGGCCCGGGTTCGGGCAGCCCGCGTGCGGCGACCGCTACCTCGCCGAGCGTCCGGGCGCTGTGCACCCGGCCGAGCCGGTCGTCCAGCTCACTCGGCGCCAGGCGGCCGTCCGCCACGGCGGCCCGTATCCGCTCGACGGCCCGCTCGCGGTCCCCGTCGGAGGCGAGCACGTCGGAGTGGGGCACCTGCTGCCCTGCGCGAGTAGGGCGAGGCTGCTCGCTCACGCGGCAACTCTACGGCCCACCCGTCGGCCAAGTGGCCCCGAAAGAACCCCCGTTGACGTGAAGACGGGCACCGAACACCTGCGGGCCGCGCCCACGACATCAGCGGCCCGAAAGCCCCGCGGAACACCCGAACCGCCGGG
>NZ_JAJHNP010000003.1 GCF_020819595.1 Streptomyces barringtoniae | reverse complement strand
CTGTGACCAAATAGAGCGTTCCGATCGTCTTGTGGTCGGTCGTCGTCAGCCAGCGTACGGCGCGGCCGCCCCTGAAATCTCTGATCCTCTTCACGCCCCGCCTGTGTCCGCGGCCGCCCCACCGGTCACACTCGGACGACGCGAGAAGCATCACGGAAGAAGGGTGTGACGATCCGGGCGGTGCCGGACACGAACGGAACATGAGCAACGACGAGATCTTCGCCGCTGCCTATCGCGAGCACTACTGGGCGGTCAGCCGCTATGTCGCGCGGCGACTGCCCGGGCGGGCCGACGAGGTGGAGGAAGTGGTGGCGGAGGTGTTCACGGTCGCCTGGCGGCGCCGGCGCGACCTGCCGGACGCGCCGTTGCCCTGGCTGTACGGGGTGGCCCGCAACTGCCTGGCCAACGCGGTACGCGGCTACGGGCGCCGGCGCCGGCTGGTGGACCGGCTGGGCAACGACGAGGCCGCGCACGGCAGGCACATCGTGGACAGCCCGGACGCGGAGACGCCCGGTGCCTGGGTGCACGAGGCCCTGGACCGGCTCTCCCCGGCCGACCAGGAGGTACTGCGCCTCGCGGCCTGGGAGGAACTCGACGCCGCGCAGATCGCGGTCGCCCTGGGCTGCGGCAGACGCGCGGCGACGATGCGCCTGCACCGCGCCCGCGGCCGACTGCGAGCCGAGATCGACCGCCTGCGCCCGGCACCGCCGCCGAGGCAGGCACTGCCCGAACAGCGCACGTGTCGCGCGGCGTCGCAGGGCGTGCCGTTCCCTGATCACCCCATGCGTTCCGGGGTGTCGGACGGCGAGTCGCATCTCCAGCGGTGCGCGCGTCCCGGTGCCCCGCAGGGTGGGTCGGATCCTGAGCGGTACGGGTGCCCCGCGGCGCCGGAGGACGTGCGGCGTGCCGAGCAGGGTGGGTGTCCTGGGACCCTGGACGGTGAGTCGCATGCCGAGCAGTGTGTGTGTCCCGCGGCGCCGGAGGACGTGCCGGTCCCCGATCACGCCGTTCCTTCCGAGGTGTCGGACGGTGGGCCGCTCGCCGGGCGTCGGCCGGGCCCCGGCGCGTCGGCGGACGCTTCGCCGTCCGGGCACCGCACGCCCCCGGTGACGCCGACGACCGCCTCAGCGTCGGCGGAGGTGGGCGAGGAAGGCGCGCCGTCGGCCTTTACGTCCCGTGCCGGCGATGACGCACCCGCCGGGCAGCGCGCACCCGGTCGGCGCTCGTCCTGTTCCGCCTCCGTCACCCCCGTCGGCGTACCCCCGCGCAAGGACCCCCGCCATGACTGACGAACTCGACCTCCTGCGCCGTGCCAACCCGGTGCCGGCCCACGGCCCGTACTTCGGCGACGGTCCGCTCGACCACGGAGCCGAGCGGCGGCTGGAGCTGCTGCTCGGCGAGGACGAACGCCGCCCCGCCCGGCTCCGCGCTCCGCGCCCCCGGCTGTGGTGGGGCCTGGCCGCCACCGCCGTCGTGCTGGCCACCACGCTCACCTTGCTGCTCGGCGGCCCGGGCACCCCGCCCGCCGTGGCCGCACCCCGCCCGCTGACCGTCCGCGCCCACTCCACGGCCGTACCGCTGGACCGGATGGCCGAACTTGCCGCCGCGGCCGCCGCGGGCGGTTCGCCCGGCCTGCGCAAGGGGACCCATGTGCAGTCCTGGAGCCTCGGCATGAGCGACGAAGGGCCGCCGGTGACCCTCCCCGAGGAGCGCGTGGTGCGGTGGAACCCCGACGACAGCCACACCGAGCTCGTCGTGGCGACCGACCCGCGCCACCCGGGCCGCCCGGTCCTCAGCGACGAGGGCGGCGCGCCGCGCACGGTGGCGGACGGACAGGTGCTCAGCCGGACCACCTACCCGCCGAGCTGGAGCGACGCCCCGCCCGAGGCGCGCCCCCCGCACGCGCCGGCCGCCCTGCGGGCCTACCTCGCCGAGACGGCCCGCACCGGCACCGGCTCCTTGACCACGCCCGAACTCCTCGACGCCGTACAGGAGTTGCTGGACCACTGGACACTCGGTGCCCGGGAGTCCGCCGCGCTGGTCCGGATCCTCGCGGACGCCAAGGGCCTGCGTCCGGCCGGGCAGGTGACGGACCGGCTCGGGCGACCGGGGGAGGCGTACACGTACGACACCCCCGGCGCCCGGCGCATGCTGATCCTCGAACCGCGCACCGCCGCCGTCCTCGGCCTCGAGACCACCTTCACCCGGGACGACCCCCGGTACGGGGTGAAGACCGGGGACGTGATGGAGTACAGCGCCTGGATGCGCTGACCCCTGTGGACCGCCCCGGTGCGCCTTACGCGCCGAGCTGCCGGGCGGCTGCCTCGACGGTCTGCTCCAGCAGCGTGGCGATCGTCATGGGGCCGACACCGCCCGGCACCGGCGTGATCAGCGAGGCCCGCTCCACGGCGGAGTCGAAGTCGACGTCGCCGACATTCCCCGGGTTGTAGCCGGCGTCGATCACGACCGCGCCGGGCTTGATGTCCTGCCCGCGGATCAGCCGCGGCCGGCCCACGGCGGCGACCACGATGTCTGCCTCCCGGACCGCCGCCGACAGGTCCGCCGTGCGCGAGTGGCAGTACGTCACGGTCGCGTCCCGGGCCAGCAGCAGCATGCCCACCGGCTTGCCGAGGATCGCGCTGCGGCCCACGACCACGGCCCGCCTGCCTGCCGGGTCCACGCCGTACTCGTCCAGCAGCCGCAGGATGCCGCCGGGCGTGCAGGACACGAAGCCCGGCAGGCCGAAGCTCATCGTGGCGAAGGAGGCGAAGGTGACGCCGTCGACGTCCTTCTCCGGCGCGATCGCCTCGAACGCGGCGCGCTCGTCGATGTGGTCGCCGACCGGGTGCTGGAGCAGGATGCCGTGCACCGCCGGGTCGGCCGACAACTCCCGCAGCACGCCCACCAGTTCAGCGGTGGTCGTCGTGGCGGGCAGGGCCACGTGCCGGGAGACGATGCCGGCCTTGCGGCAGCGGTTCTGCTTCATGCGGACGTAGGTCACGGACGCCGGGTCCTCGCCGACCAGGACGGTCGCGAGACACGGTGCGGTGCCGGTCCGCCCGGTGAGGTCCGCGGCCTTCTTCGCGGTGTCCTCGGCGATGCGGCGGGCTAGGGCGGTGCCGTCCATGAGACGGGCCTGGGTCATGCTGCACACTCCTGGGCTCGGTCGACTCTCTCGCCCAGGCGCGCGGCATCCACCACGGACCGCTCCCCGGTGGTACTCCACCTCAGCGCCAGTCACGGCCCGGGTACAGGGTAACCGAGTACGCGTACGACCCTCAGTCACCGTCCGCGGAGGCGGCCGGCATGGGGCCGGCCCCGGCGAGAAACGCGGTCGCCCCCGCATGCAGCCGCTCGGCGCCGATGGACCGTGCCCAGCGGGCCAGCTCCGTCGCCAGCGCCGTGGCGCCCGCCTCGTCGCCCGTGTCCCGGGCCAGCGTCGCCAGCAGCAGGTGCTGGGAGAGGGTGCCGGGCACCGCGCCGGCCCGGGCCCCCAGCGCGGTGGCCCGGCGCCAGCGCTCCCGGGCCCGCTCGTGCTCGCCGTGGTCGTGGTCGTGACCCCCGAGGTGCCGCAGCGCCTCGCGGGCCAGCAGATCGTCCGCGCCGCCCTCCCCGGCCCGCAGTGCCTGGGCGTAGTGCCCGGCGGCGGCCGCGGCGTCGGCGAAGTGGTTGTCCTCGATCAGCCCGCGGTACATCGCCGCCCAGCCCCGGCGCACCTCGTCCGGCGCGTCCTCGTAAAGGTTCCGGGCCCGGTCGCGCAGGGTGGCGAGCGCCTCGGGGTCCTTGCCCTCCGGGCCCTGGCGCGGGGTGCCGGCCACGTGGAGCAGCCGGGCGTAGGTGTGTCTGAGGCGGAGGAAGCCGGTGTCCCAGTCGCCGTCCGGGAACTCCCGTTCGGCCCCCTCGATCCGCGCGGCCGCGGTGTCCGTCCCGGCGAACCAGTCCCGTTCCAGGGCGACTTCGGCATGCGCCCGGGCGATCCGCGCGCGGTCGGCGGGATCCTCTGCGGTCACCGCGTCGAGCAGCGAAGCGGCTCGCTCCCAGCGGCCGGCGGTGCTCAATTCCCTTGCTGCATGGAGGAGTTGCTCGATTTCGACGAAAGCGTGTGCGGCATGTGTCATGCGCGGCAAATTAGGCAGGTGAAAAATGATCCACAAGAAAACTACTGCGGGAGGCAGACGGTGCAGGACTCGGTGGACCGCCACGTGGCCGTCTGGGCACGCGAGCTGGAGTGGCTGGACCCGGTGCGGGAGGCCGTCGCCGCCCGGCTGACGATCCTGGCCCGGCACACCTCCCAGGCCCGCCGGGCGGTGCTGGACGCCGACGGCCTGAAGTACTGGCAGTACAAGGTGCTGTTGATGCTGCGCAGGTCCGGACCGCCGTACGAGTGCAGTCCCTCGGGGCTGGCCGAGCGGCTGGGCCTGACCCGGGGCGCGCTCTCGGCCCGGCTGGGCCCGATCGAGGACGCCGGGCTGATCACGCGTACGCAGGAGAAGGGTGACCGCCGGCGCGTGCGGGTCCGGCTCACCGAGGCCGGCCATGCCGCGTTCGAAGCACACGCGGCAGCGGAGGACGCGGGCGAGGGCGAGCTGCTCTCAGCGCTGACCGAAGCAGAGCGACGCACACTGGCGGACCTGCTGCGCAAGCTGGTCCTGGCCGCCGAGGGCGAGCCCGGGGCATCCGCCCCAGGCTTGCCTGCGCCGAGAAGGTCCAGGTCAGCCGGGAGGTGACCTGGACCCTCGCGTAGCTCCTTCCGGCGCCCGCCGTGCCGGGGTGTGCCTACTCGTCCCAGGCCTGGATGATCAGTTGGTCGGCTATCTTGCCGTCGCGCAACGTGACCATCGACTCGGCGAGGACGCGGGTGCCGTCCCCGTACTGGCAGGACTCACTGAACGCGGCATGATCGCCCTGCACGACGCACCGGTCCAGCTTGTGTGTCATGTCGCGGCTGTAGATGTCGTCCAGCAGCTCGGCGATCTGACCCCGGCCGCGCAGGACGGTGGGGTGGCTGGGCTGGTTGTTGCGGTCGACGATACGGATCTCCGCGTCGTCGGCGTAGAGCGACAGAAGGGTGTTCCCCGTGTTCCCTTCTATTCCCCGGCGCAGTGTCTCGATGTCGAAGGCGGAACCTGTCGCGGTGCCCATGGGTGACCTCCTTCGGGCGCCCGCGGCCCGGCGGGGCGCGGACCGCCCGGACGCCCACCCTTCGAGGCTCCCCCGGCCGGGCGGCCACGGCAAGCGCAGACGGCGGGCTCCGCCGCACGGGTGAGCGCGGGCAGCCGTCCGTGTCCCGGCCCTCACCGCCGTACGGCCCCGGAGCCGGCGCCCGGTCCCGACCGCAGCACCGCCCAGTCGCGGGACAGCGCGAAAGCCGAGGCCGTACCGCCCGGGAGGCAGTCCGGGAGACATTCCGGGAGCAGGCTGGTGAGCCGGTCGCCCGGGCCCAGTTCCAGCCAGGTGCGCACTCCGTCACGGTGCAGCAGGCCGACCGCCTCGGCGAACCGCAGCGGTGCACGCTGCAGCCAGAACCCCGGCTCGGCGGTCTCCGCGCCCACCGGACGGGCGGTGATATCGGACACCAGGGGCAGGCGCGGCGCGCACGGGTGGAGCGTGGCGAGGGTACGGCCGTAGGCGTCGAGGACGTCGTCCAGGCGCGCGGAGTGCGGCTCGCCGTCCGTCCGGCCGTCCAGGAGCCGGGCCAGGGTGCCGACCGCGTGGCAGGCGTCCGCCAGCGAGAAGACGCCCGCGGCATACGCGGCGGCCATCCGCCCGGCCGCCTGCCCGAACACCACGTCCGGCAGGACACCCCAGCCGCGCAGCAACCGGTACTGCGCCGTCTGGAGCGCGAACACCGCGGGCCCGGCGAACGACTCCCGCTCCAGCAGCGCGGCCGTACGCGTGCCGGCGTGCGCGAACATCACGGATTTCAGCGGGAGTTCGAGATACGGATCGAGGCGTCCGCAGATGTCGTCCAGCGCGCCGGCGAACTCCGGGAAGGCGTCCTGGAGTTCGCGTCCTGTTCCGGGCCGCGGCGCGGCACCGGCCGAGAAAAGGAATGCGATGCGTCCATTGCGGGCTTCGACGGGCATGCCCCCATTGAGGCACGCCCGGATCGATGCACACACCAGGCGAACTCATGCACCCTGCAAAAAGATTGTCATCATGGAATGACGTTATTCGGTCAAATTCTTACCGGAGAGCGGATCATTTCCCACGAATGAGCACGCTGTTCCCGGCGGGAGCGCCCGGCGCCGCCGAATGGGCGGGTCCGGCGCGGACCGGTTCGCCCGGCGGCCGGAAAGATCCACGATCACGGCCGTGGTCCGCCCGCTACCGGCCGGTCGCGCATAGGGTCGGCGGCGAAGGCATTCGAGGAAGGGGCCAGACCATGGCGCAGGAAGTGCGCGGCGTGATCGCACCGGGGAAGGACGAGCCCGTACGGATCGAGACGATCGTGGTGCCGGACCCGGGGCCCGGCGAGGCCGTGGTGCGCGTCCAGGCCTGCGGCGTCTGCCATACCGACCTGCACTACAAGCAGGGCGGCATCTCGGACGACTTCCCCTTCCTCCTCGGCCATGAGGCCGCCGGTGTCGTGGAGTCGGTCGGCGAGGGCGTGAGCGATGTCGCGCCCGGCGACTTCGTCGTCCTCAACTGGCGTGCCGTGTGCGGTCAGTGCCGGGCCTGTCTGCGCGGGCGGCCCTGGTACTGCTTCGACACGCACAACGCGCAGCAGAAGATGACCCTGACCGACGGCACGGAGCTCTCGCCGGCACTGGGCATCGGCGCCTTCGCCGAGAAGACGCTCGTCGCCGCCGGCCAGTGCACCAAGGTCGACCCGGCCGTCTCCCCGGCGGTCGCCGGCCTGCTGGGCTGCGGGGTCATGGCCGGTATCGGCGCCGCCATCAACACGGGCGGCGTCGGGCGGGGCGACTCGGTCGCCGTCATCGGGTGCGGCGGGGTCGGCGACGCGGCCGTCGCCGGGGCGAACCTGGCCGGCGCGGCGAAGATCATCGCTGTGGACATCGACGGCCGCAAGCTGGACAAGGCCCGCACCCTGGGCGCCACCCACACCGTCAACTCCAAGGAGACCGACCCGGTCGCGGCGATCCGCGAGCTGACCGGCGGCTTCGGCGCCGACGTCGTCATCGAGGCCGTCGGCCGCCCGGAGACGTACCAGCAGGCCTTCTACGCCCGCGACCTCGCCGGCACCGTCGTCCTCGTCGGCGTCCCCACCCCCGAGATGAAGCTCGAACTGCCCCTGCTGGACGTCTTCGGCCGCGGCGGCGCCCTGAAGTCCAGCTGGTACGGCGACTGCCTGCCCTCCCGCGACTTCCCGATGCTCATCGACCTGCACCTGCAGGGGCGGCTGCCGCTCGACGCGTTCGTCTCGGAGACCATCCAGCTCGACGAGGTGGAGAAGGCGTTCGAGCGGATGCACCACGGCGACGTGCTGCGGTCCGTGGTGGTGTTCCGATGACCGTACGCATCGAACGCCTCGTCACCACCGGGCAGTTCACGCTCGACGGCGGCACCTGGGACGTCGAGAACAACGTGTGGATCGTCGGCGACGAGCGGGAGGTGATCGTCATCGACGCGGCCCACGACGCCGAGGCCATCGCCCGCGCCGTCGACGACCGGCGCCTGATCGCCATCGTGTGCACGCACGCCCACAACGACCACGTCAACGCCGCACCGGCACTCGCCGACCGCACCGGCGCCACCATCTGGCTGCACCCCGACGACCTGCCGCTGTGGAAGACGACCCACCCGCACCGCGACCCCGACCGGCACCTCCTGGACGGCCAGGTCATCGAGGCGGCCGGCGCCGACCTGACCGTGATCCACACCCCGGGGCACGCCCCCGGCGCCGTCTGCCTGTACGACCCCGCGCTCGGCACCGTCTTCACCGGGGACACCCTGTTCCGGGGCGGCCCGGGCGCCACCGGACGCACGTACTCGCACTTCCCGACGATCATCGACTCCATCCGCGACAAGCTCCTCACCCTCCCGCCGGAGACCAAGGTCCTCACCGGCCACGGCGACCCCACCACCATCGGCGCCGAGGCACCGCACCTGGAGGAGTGGATCAGGCGCGGACACTGAGTCCGCGTCGGCAATCCCGACAGAAGACGTCCGGCTTTCCCGTGACAGTGGACGGCGACAGCAGTCGTACCGACAGTCGCAAACGCACGGGAGGCCGGACATGTCAGGACCGCTGCAGGACAAGGTGGCGCTCGTCGCGGGGGCGACCCGGGGCGCCGGGCGCGGCATCGCCGTGGAACTCTGCGCGGCCGGCGCCACCGTCTACGTCACCGGCCGCAGCACCCGCGAGCGCCGCTCGGAGTACGACCGCCCCGAGACCATCGAGGACACCGCCGACCTCGTCACCGCGGCCGGCGGACACGGCATCGCGGTCGCCGCCGACCATCTGGAGCAGTCCGCAGTACGCGCCCTCGTGGAGCGCATCGACCGCGAACAGGGCCGCCTCGACATCCTCGTCAACGACATCTGGGGCGGCGAGAAACTCTTCGAGTGGGACACCCCGGTCTGGGAGCACGACCTTGCGGGCGGGCTCGGACTGCTCCGGCTCGCGGTGGAGACACACGCGATCACCAGCCACTTCGCGCTGCCGCTCCTGCTGCGGCACCCCGGCGGCCTCGTCGTGGAGATGACCGACGGCACCGCCGACTACAACCGCGGCACCTACCGCGTGAACTTCTTCTACGACCTCGCCAAGGCCTCCGTGCTGCGCATGGCCTTCGCCCTGGGCCACGAACTCGGCCCGCGCGGCGCCACGGCGCTCGCCCTGACCCCGGGCTGGCTGCGCTCGGAGATGATGCTCGACGCGTACGGCGTCCGCGAGGACAACTGGCGCGAAGCGCTCGACCGCGAACCGCACTTCGCCATCTCCGAGACCCCGCGCTATGTCGGCCGCGCCGTCGCCGCCCTGGCCGCCGACCCCGACGTGGCCCGCTTCAACGGGCAGTCGCTCTCCAGCGGCCACCTCGCCCGGGAGTACGGCTTCACCGACCTCGACGGCAGCCGCCCCGACGCCTGGCGGTACCTGGTCGAGGTGCAGGACGCGGGCAAGCCGGCCGACGTCACCGGATACCGGTGACCGCGCGCCCGCGGGGCCGTACGGTCACCGCATGACCGATCACACCCGCTTCGCAGGACACGGAGTTCTCGTCACGGGCGCGGCCCGCGGTATCGGCGCCGCCGTCGTCAGGAGGCTCGCCGAGGAGGGCGGACGGATCCTGGTCACCGACCGGGACCTGCCCGAGGCCGAGCGTACCGCCGCCTCCATGCGCCGACAGGGTCTTGCGGTCGAGGCGCTGGCCTGCGACATCGGCGACCGCGACTCGGTGGAGGCGGCCGTCGGCCACGCCGTCGCCGCGTTCGGATCGCTCGACGTGCTGGTCAACTGCGCGGCCCACTGCACCCCGGACGCCCCGCTCTTCGAGGACGGGGCCGACGAGACGTGGGCGCTCGACCTCGACGTCACCCTCACCGGCACCTACCGCTGCTGCCGCGCAGCCCTGCCGCATCTCGCCGCCTCCGGACGCGGGGCGATCGTCAGCATCGGCTCCGTCAACGGGATGCAGGACTTCGGCAACCACGCCTACAGCGCCGCCAAGGCGGGCCTCGGCTCGCTCACCCGCACCCTCGCCGGACATGCGGGGACCCGGGGCGTACGGGCGAACCTCGTGGTGCCGGGCACCGTCCGCACCTCGGCGTGGGAGGGGCGCGAGGACGAACTCGACGCGCTCCGCCCGTTCTATCCGCTCGGCCGGGTCGGCGAGCCGGAGGACATCGCCGCCGCGGTCGCCTTCCTCGCCTCCCGCGACGCCGCGTGGATCACCGGCACCACGCTGGTGGTCGACGGCGGGCTCACCGCGGTGAACACCGGCTTCCACACGGTGGTACGGCACCCCGGGGCCGGCCGGGCCGAGCCGTCCGGGGAGCCGGCCCCCTGAGCCGTCAGCCCGAGGCCGCAGCCAGCGCCTGAAGCACCCGCTCGGTGTCGGCCTCGGTGGTGCGCCAGTTGCTGAACGCGGCCCGCAGCCCGGGCACCCCGCCGTACACGGTCGGCGTCACATACGCCTCCCCGGACGCGGCGACCGCCCGGGCCAGTGCGTCCACCCGCTCCTGCGTGGGGTCCTCGGCGAGGGTGAAGCAGACGACGTTCAGCCGGACCGGTGCCAGCAGGCGCAGGCCCGGCAGCGCGTCGATGCCCGCGCCGAGCCGGCGCGCCAGGGCCACGTTCCGCTCGACGATCTCCCGGTGCCCGGCGCGTCCGTAGGCCACCAGCGAGAACCACGCGGGCAGCGCGCGCAGCCGCCGGGAGTTCTCCGGGGTCAGATGCACGAAGTCGGGCTCGCCGACGGGCTGACCCAGGTAGGGGGAGGCGTTGTGGAACACCCTCACCTGAAGGTCACGCCGGCGGGTGAACTGTACGGCCGCGTCGTAGGGGACGTTGAGCCACTTGTGCAGGTCCACACAGACCGAGTCGGCCGCGTCGAGACCGTCGACCAGTGCGGCGTACTCGGGGGAGAGCGCCGCGAAAGCGCCGAACGCGGCGTCGACGTGCAGCCAGAAGTCGTAACCCTCCTTCAGCGCGGCGATCGCCCGCAGATCGTCGAAGTCGACGGTGTTCACGGTGCCCGCGTTCGCCACGACGATCGCCGGCCGGCCCTCCAGCCGGGCCAGCTCCGCCTCCAGCGCTGCCACGTCCACCGCCTCCCGGTTGCCGGGCAGCAACGGCACCCGGCGCAGCCGGTCCCGGCCGAGCCCCAGCACCGACATCGCCTTGGCCACGCTGGAGTGCGGGCTGCCGGAGAGCACCTCGACCGGGCCGAGCGCCGCCGCACCCTCCCGCGAGACGTCCACGCCGAGCCGCTCGCCGAGCCACTCCCGGCCGATCGCCAGCCCGACCGTGTTGGACGCGGTCGCCCCCGTCACGAACGCGCCACTGTGCGCCTCGCCCAGCCCGAACAACCCGCGCAGCCAGGCCAGGGTCTCCCGCTCCAGCTCCTGGGCCCACGAACCGCCCGCCCCGGACAGGTTCTGGTCGAACGCGGACGTCAGCCAGTCCCCGGCGACCGACGCCGGGGTCGCACCACCGGTGACGAAGCCCAGGTAGCGGGGACCGGCGGAGCCGGAGAAGCCGGGCGCCCACCGCTCGGCGAACTGCGCCAGAGCCGCTTCTGCGCCCGCGCCCTCCTCCGGAAGCGTTGTACGCGTGGGGGCCTTGCCAGGAGCGGCAACCGGTCGCTCGGTGACTCCCACCGCCTCATGGGCGGCGAAGTCACGGGCGGCCTGGAGCAGTTCGGGGAGCCGGGAGAGGTCGTCGGCGAGGGTGGGGTGCATGTGCCGCAGCGTAGAGGGGCGGGCAAGCCGTCGGCCCGGTCCAATTCCGGGGAACTGGACCGGACGGTGGTGGCGATGAGCGCCCCGAAGGGGCGCGGGGAACTGCGCGACCGGTCACGACGCACCCGCACACGACGCACCCGCACACGACAACGGCCGCACCTGCTGCGGCGCTCACCCGCCCCCGCCCATCCCCTCCCGCAGTCGCCCCAGGAGCACTCGCGCCGCCGGCAGCATCGGTCCCTCCGCCCGCCAGGCCAGGGCCACCCTGCCGCGTGCCCGCGGGTCTTGCAGAGGCAGGACGGTGAGGCCCGGCCGGGGGCCGAGACCGGGCAGGACGGCGACCCCGAGCCCGCGAGCCGCCAGCCGGCCCAACGCGTCCGGCGTCGCCGCCTCGAACGCGATCAGCGGCCGGAAACCCGCCTCGGCGCACAGCCGTTCCACCACACCGCGCATCCCGGTTCCGCGCGGCAGGCCGATCAGCCGGTGCCCGCGCAGCGCCGCCGGTGGAACGGCAGCGCAGCCGTCGTACTCGGCGAAAAGGGGGTGCCCGGGCACCGCCGCCACGACCAGCGGCTCGTCGATCACCACATGGTGGGCGATGCCCGGCGGCGGTGCCTCCTCCGCGACCCCGGCCACCGCGAGGTCCAGCTCGCCCCGGCGCAGCGCGGTCAGCATCCGCTCCGAGGTGTCCTCGGTGAGCGTGACCTCCACCTGCGGATGTGCCGCGTGGAAGTCCGCCAGCTGCCCGGCCATGTCGAAGGGGTGCGCGAGGGTGCCGGGGACCAGACCGACGGCGACTCGCCCGCGCAGCAGTCCGGTGTACTCCTCCACCGTCTGCCGCACCCCCTCGACGGCCGCAAGCGCGGCCCGCGCATACGGCAGTACGGCCTCACCCACCTCCGTCGGCCGCACCGAGCGGCCCGAGCGGTCCAGCAGCGGCTGCCCCAACTCCCGCTCCAACTGCCGCACTTGCGCGCTCAGCCCGGGCTGGGCCAGATGCAGCCGTTCGGCGGCCCGGGTGAATCCGGCCTCCTCCACCACCGTCACGAAGTACCGCAGCTGCCTCAACTCCATAACGGATCATGCTAGATGCCAGACGGATCATGTCTTGGACTTCCGGCAACGACGTCGACAACCCTGGAGGCATGGGGAAAACAGCACACACCGCAGCAGACAGGGCCGCCACGGCCGCCGCCATCGCCGCCGAACGTCGAGAACTGGCCGATCTCTTCGAGGCGTTGACACCCGAGCAGTGGAGCGCGCCCAGCCTGTGCGCGGGGTGGCGGGTACGGGAGGTCGTGGCACACATGTCGATGGGGTTCCGCCACCCGACCGCGCAGGTGCTGGCGGAACTTGTCAAGGCGCGCGGCAGCCTGCACCGCATGACCGACCGGCTCGCCCGCCGCGACGCGGCCGCCCACCCGGACGCCGTACTCGCCGGTTTCCTGCGCACCCATGCCCACCACCCCTGGAAGCCGCCCGTCGGCGGGCTCGCCGCGGCCCTCGGTCACGACGTCGTGCACGGTCTGGACGTCACCGTCGCCCTCGGACTGGACCGGAAGGTGCCCGAGGACCGGGTGCGGATCCTGCTGGACGCCGTCGACCCGCGCGCCTTCCGGCTCTTCGGCACCGACCTGACCGGTGTGCGGCTGTGCGCGGACGACCTCGACTGGTCCTTCGGCTCCGGCGCCGCCCTGTACGGCCGCGGCCAGGACCTCCTGCTGGTCGCGTACGGCCGCAGGGTTCCCGCCGGCCGGCTGCGCGGCGAGGAGGTTCACCGTTTCGTCACAGCCTGACCGGAACCACAACCCTTTGACCCCCGCACAGGTCTAGCAGTCCGAGATCGCGGGAATCGCGCAGGGGAGAACCCGGGGCAGACCCCGGGTGAACAGGGGAGAAGAGGGCTGCACATGGGGGACACACGCAGACGGGGCATCGTCGCGCTGGGCGTCACGGGACTCGTGGCGCCGCTCACGCTCGCCTTCACCGCGGCACCGGCCCAGGCCGCGAGCTGCACCACGCAGACCGGGCCGTACCAGAAGCAGGTCGAGAAGTTCCTCGGCCGGCCGGTCGACGGCAGGCAGTCCGCCGCCGACTGCAGCGCCATCCAGGCCTTCCAGAACAAGCACGGCATCACGCCCGCCATCGGCTACGCCGGACCCGTCACCTGGGGCGTGATGGACCTGATGAACAAGCAGAGGGCCGTCGGGAACAACCCGAACAAGGACGGCGCGTGCCCGGTGAACAGGGGCCGGATCGCCTGTGTGAACCTCACACTCCAGCTGAGCTGGATCCAGGACGGCAGGAAGCTCGTCCACGGACCGGTCCCCGTGCGCACCGGGCGCAGGGGCTACGCCACCCGCACCGGCCTGAAGAGGATCTACTGGCGGGACCTCCACCACGTCTCGACCGTCTACAACGTGCCGATGCCCTACAGCCAGTTCTTCGACGGCGGCCAGGCCTTCCACTCGGTCAACCTGAGCATGTGGAACCCGCCGGGCTCGCACGGCTGCGTCAACATGACGACCAAGGACGCCAAGGCGTACTGGTCGCTGCTGAAGACGGGCGACGACGTCTTCGTCTACGGCCGCAAGCCGGGCACCTGACCGGTACGTGACCGGCACCTGAGCCGTCGCCGCCGTACCGTCACACCTCCGGCGCGTCCCCGAAGTCGGGGATGGCCAGCCGGACGCCGCCCTGCCGCGCGGACTCGTGCGCGATGATGCCCGGCAGGGTGTAGCGGGCGGCCACCCACGCGTTCACCGTGGGCAGCGAACGGGTGTTGACCGCGGTGACGAAGTCGTCCACGAGGAAGTGGTGGCTGCCCTCGTGGCCGTTGTGGAGCTCGTCGAACTCCCGCGGCAGCCTGGACCGGTCGTGCACCGGCGCCGATCCCGAGGTGAAGGCGGCCCGCAGCTCCGGCGCGATGTGCGCCAGGGACGGATCGTCGGGGGCCAGGGTCGGCTTGGGCTCCAGCAGCTCGCTGATGTCCTTCACCCCGTTCTTGTCCTGCCACAGCGCCACTGTCGCCAGCTGCTCCATGCTGGCCTCCGTACCGAAGAACCGGAACCGCGACTCGCGGATGTGCGAGGGGTAGCCGACCCGCCGGAACTCGTTCGTACGGAACGATCCGCCGCCCGCCACCTCGAACAACGCGGTCGCGTTGGACACGTCGTTGTCGAACTGGCTGACCGAACGCTCGAAAACGCCGTCGCCGCGATCGTCCCGCACCCCGATCGCCGACACGCTCACCGCATGCGTCTGCCAGGCCCCGAGCACCCCGCCCACCGAGTGGGTCGGGTACAGCAGCGGCGGATAGCTGGCCGTCGCCTTCCAGTCCTCGCCGCCGCTGTACTGGTAGGCCTCGTAGAAGCCGAGGTCCATGTCGTGGACGTAGTCGCCCTCGGCGTAGAACAGCCGGCCGAAGGCGCCCTGGGCGATCTGGTTGCGGGCGTGCACGGTCGCCGGGTTGTACTGGCTGGTCTCACCCATCATGTACGTCAGCCCGGTCGCCCGTACCGCGTCGATGATCGCGGATATCTCGTCCGTGGTGACCGCCATGGGGACCGCGGAGTAGACGTGCTTGCCCGCGCCGAGGCCCTCCAGGACCAGCGGGCCGTGCGTCCAGCGCTGGGTGAAGATCGCGACCGCGTCGACCTCCCGCGACTCCAGCATGGCCGCGTACGAAGGGAAGGTGCCGACGAGACCCTGGGCGGCCACGAGCCGCTCCGCCCGGTCGGGCAGCAGGTCGGTGACGTAGACGTCACGGACGCCCGGGTGGGCCTGGAACAGGGTGGCGAACTGACCGGAGAACTGTCCTGCGCCGACGATACCGAGGGAGAAAGTCATGCCGATTACTTTTGACGCGGAAGAATGTGACCGTCAAGGGGTGGTCTGAAGCTTCTCCCGGTGCTATTCGCCCAGTATGGTGAGCCTGCTTGCTTCTGTGCCGGAAGAAAAGGAAGGGTCGGGCCCCATGACCGGCTGGCTGCCGCTGAGCCCCGCGGAGCGCTCCGTGGCGATCGAGGTGCTCGTGCACGGGCCGCTGTCCCGCACCGAGCTGGCCCGGCGCCTAGGCCTCTCCCAGGGCAGTCTCACCCGGCTGACCAAGCCGCTGCTGGAGTCCGGGCTGCTGACCGAGGCCCCCGAGGCGGCCGGCCCGGCCCAGGCGCGTCAGGGCCGTCCGTCACAGCCGCTCGACGTCGTGGCCGACGCCCGCTCCTTCCTCGGCTTCAAGATCACCGGAGACATGGTCTACGGCGTCGTCACCACCCTGCGCAGTGAGGTGACCGCAAGACTCGACCGGCCGCTCACCACGCACGACCCCGAAGCCGTCGCCGCACTGGTCTCGGAGATGGCAACCGCCCTGGCCGAGGGCAGTCCCGCCCCCGCGGGCATCGGCATCGGCGCGGGCGGCCTGGTGCGCGAGCGCGCGGTGGTCGCCGAGTCGCCGTTCCTCGGCTGGCGGGACGTGCCGCTCGCCGCGCTGGTCCGGGAGCGCACCGGGCTGCCGGTGGTCGTGGAGAACGACGTGGCCGCCCTGGTCGAGGCCGAGACCTGGTTCGGTGCGGGCCGCGGACTCGACCGCTTCGCCGTCCTCACCATCGGCGCCGGCATCGGCTACGGGCTGGTGCTCGGCGGCAGGCGCGTGCCGTTCGCGGAGGACGGCCGCGGCTTCGGGCGCCACTGGATCATCGACCCGAACGGCCCGCTCACCCCGGACGGCGCACGCGGCAGCGCCGTATCGCTGCTCACCATCCCCAGCATCGAGTACCAGATCCGCGCCGCCACGGGCCGTGACACCACCTACGAGGAGATCCTCGCCGGCGCCGCAGCGGGCGAGCCCATGGCCTCCCGGGTGATCGACGAGGCCGCCCGGGCCCTCGGCACCCTGCTCGCACAGATCTCCAACTTCGCGATGCCGCAGAAGATCCTGCTCGCCGGAGAGGGCGTCGGCCTGATGGATGTGGCCGGGAACACGGTCCGCGAGACGATCGAGACCCACCGGCATCCGCTGGCCGACCCGGTCGGTGTGGAGACGAAGGTGTCCGACTTCCACGACTGGGCGCGAGGTGCTGCGGTACTGGCGATCCAGGTGCTGGTACTGGGTGAGGGCCCGGTGTGAACTCCCGCCCCACGCTTGACACATCGACGTGATGAGTACCACGTCCATAATGTCCGTATCGAGTGTACTTACTCACAGCGCCTTCACTTCGATCGGCATATGCTTCACAGCATGTCCACCACTGTTGAAGCCGCCCCCGAGCGCTCGGCCGCGGAGGTCAACGAGGAGATCAGGGCCCTGTGGCGCCGGTCGGGCGGGACACTGACCACCGAGCAGCGCGCGGAGTACCAGCGCCTCGTGATGGAGTGGGCCGCCGTGACCCCGCGCTCGCGGCGAGCGGCCTGACCCACCTCGCGCGGACCGCGCCGAACCTCCAGGGCACCCGTGAGCGCACGGGTGCCCTTCGCATGTCGCCGGCGCCGGCTCGTCGCCCGCGCCGGCTCGTCGACCACCGTCAGCCGGTCGACCGCCTCAGCCCCAGGTCGCCGAGTAGTGCCGCTGATAGGCCTTGCGGTCCTGTTCGGCCCGGATGTAGCGGGTCGCGACCAGCGCGATCAGGCTGCCCGCGATGACCAGCAGCCCGGGACCGATGTTCCGGGTGTCCGTCAGCCGTGCCAGCAGCGTCTGGCCCTGCGTACCTGTGACCGGCGCCGCGGAACCCGGCGAGGCCGCGCTCGGCGCCACCGCGCCCTGCGCCGCCGAGGCGGACGGCGCGGGGGAGGGGGCCGCGCTCCGGGCCGTGCCACCGGCGTTCTGCGCCGACACGATCAGCTTCACGTTCAGCGCCGAAAGCGCACGCGTCAACGGCTGGAAGAACGTCGTCCCGCCCGTCGTGCAGTCACCGCTGCCGCCCGAGGTCACCCCGAGCGCGATCCCGTCGGAGAACAGCGGCCCGCCACTGTCCCCCGGTTCGGCACACACATTGGTCTGAATCAGCCCGGTGACCGTCCCCTCGGGGTAGTTGACGGTCGCGTCGAGCGCGGTGACGGTCCCGTCGTGCAGTCCGCTGGTGCTGCCGCTGCGGAACACCCGCTGACCCACCGCCGCATCCGCGAGCCCCGTGATCCGCACCCCGTTGCCACCGCCGATCGCGACGACGTCGGCGCCGTCACCGGCCCTGCCGGAGGCGTACTGCACGAGCGAGAAGTCGTTGCCGGGGAAGGTGCTGGCCACCGTCCGGCCGAGCTGCTGATTCCCCTGGTTGTCGGCGAACCAGGTGGATCCCGCAGGACCGCAGTGACCGGCGGTGAGAATGAAGTCGCTCTGCCCGTTGGTCACGTTGAACCCGGCCGAGCAGCGGCCACCGGTCGACAGGATCGGCTGGGCGCCGTTCAGCCGCGTGGTGAACGTGCCCTTCGCGCGCTCCATCCGCACGAAGCTCCCCGCCTTCGCGGCCACTTGGCTCATCCTGGACCAGTCGCCCGCGGACACCGTGCTGTCCGCGCTGACCACGACCCGGTTGGTCCGGTAGTCCACCGCCCACGCGGTGCCCGCCACACGCGGTGCCGAACGCAGCGTGGCCGTGGCCGACTTGAGCTCGTTCATGCTGTGCGACACGACCTTCGCCTCGGCGCCCGCGCGCTGCACCTCCTGCGCCGCCGCCTCGTCGGTCACCGCCACGACGGGCCGCCCGTCGGCGCCGATCCACTCGCCCGCCGTCCGTGCCGTGCCGAGCCGCGCCACCAGTGCCGCCCCGGCGTCCCCGGCGCCGGCCGCGCCGGATGGGGAGGCGAGCGGTCTGGCGGCGGCGGGGGGTGTCTCGCTCGCCATGGCCGCCTGGGCGACCATCGCGCCGCCCAGGAGGAGTCCGCCGACCGCCGCCAGGCGCGTCACCCGCCTGACGATCCGTCGTCGTGCGTGCCGCATGCAGGGCTCCCGAAACCGAACCGGACACGCGCCGCCGTGCCGGCGGCGCGGAGCCCTCGGGTCGTCGAGGGCCCGCACCTCCATACGCGGCCCACGGCCCCGGCGTTCAGCGGCGACGGGATCCCCGCCACCGGCCCCGCGAAAGCCGAGCGGGGTGGGAGGGCCCGGCGAGGGTGGAGTGTGGCGGAGGGGCCCGGCGAGGGCGGAGTGTGGTGGGTGGGGTCCTGCGGGAGCGGAGCGTGGTGGTGGGGTCCCGCGAGGGCCGAGTGTGGCGGAAGGCCCCGGCGAGGGTGGAGCGTGGTGGGAGGGACCCGGCGGGAGCGGAGCGCGGTGGGAGGGGGTCCGCGAGAGCCGAGCGTGGCGAAAGGTCCCGGCGAGAGCCGAGCGTGGTGGGAGGGGTCCCGCGAGGGCCGAGCGTGGTGGGAGGGGCCCGGCGAGGGCGGAGTGTGGTGGGTGGGGTCCTGCGGGAGCGGAGCGTGGTGGTGGGGGCCCGGCGAGGGCGGAGTGTGGTGGGTGGGGTCCTGCGGGAGCGGAGCGTGGTGGTGGGGTCCCGCGAGGGCGGAGTGTGGCGGAAGGTCCCGGCGAGGGTGGAGCGTGGTGGGAGGGACCCGGCGGGAGCGGAGCGCGGTGGGAGGGGGTCCGCGAGAGCCGAGCGTGGCGAAAGGTCCCGGCGAGAGCCGAGCGTCGCGGCAGGGGTCCCGCGAGGGCCGAGCGTGGTGGGAGGGGCCCGGCGAGGGCGGAGTGTGGTGGGTGGGGTCCTGCGAGAGCCGAGCGCCGTGGGAGGGGGCCCGCGAGAGCCGAGCAAGGGCAGGAACGACCCCCGAAAGCCCCACACCGGTCAGAGCGATCCCACCGAAGCCACGCACAGGCCGCAGGGATCCTGCAGAGCCCCCACCCGGGCTCAGCCCTTGCGGGCCACCCCGCCGAACATCGCGACCTCCTCCGGCTCGCCGCCGTGATCGTCCTCCGGGCGCCAGCGCGAGCAGGACACCACCCCGGGCTCCAGCAGCTCCAGGCCGTCGAAGAACCGGGTCACGTCCTCGGGAGTGCGCTGGGTCAGCTTCGGGGTGCCGTGTTCGTTCCAGAACTTCACCGCCTCGTCCACGTCCGGCATCGCCGGGTGGGTGACGGTGTGCGAGAGCACCAGGTGGCTGCCGGCCGGCAACCGGTCCGTCAACCGCCGCACCAGGCCGTACGGGTCCTCGTCCTCGCCGATGAAGATGACCACGCCGAGCAGCATCAGTGCCACCGGCTCGCTGAAGTCCAGTGTCTTGGCCGCGTGTTCGAGGATCGCGTCGACATTGCGCAGGTCCTCGTCCAGATAGTCGGTACGACCCTCGGGGGTGCTCGTGAGCAGGGCACGCGCGTGCGCGAGGACCAGCGGGTCGTTGTCGACGTACACGATCCGCGCCTCAGGCGCGATCCGCTGGGCGACCTCGTGCGTGTTGTCCGCGGTGGGCAGCCCGGTGCCGATGTCCAGGAACTGCCGGATGCCCACCTCGCCGACCAGGTGCCGCACCGCACGGCCGAGGAACAGCCGGTCGGCGCGCGCGTACTCCCCGATGCCGGGATGCAGCTGGCGTATCTGGTCGCCGGCCGCGCGGTCGACCTCGTAGTTGTCCTTGCCGCCGAGCCAGTAGTTCCAGATCCGGGCGGTGTGCGGCTGGCTGGTGTTGATGCGGGCACGCAGCGACACGGCCACGTCGTCGGTGGCTGCCGGGTTGTCGGTCACGTGGGTCAGCTCCTGGGTACGGATGAGTTGCCGGACGAGGGGTACACCGTTCAAGACGCAATCTAGACGCACGAGTTGATCTCCGCTCGCGTCCCGGGTGTTCCGGTCGTTCCCGCGCCCCGCACGGGCTCCTATCGTGAGCGCCATGACGAGCATCCCGCACGCCACTCCGGGCGAACCCGACCCGCTGCAAGCCCTCGGCCTGGAGCAGCTGCGCCGCCGTACGAGCATGAAGTGGCGTACCTACCCCGAGGACGTGCTGCCGCTGTGGGTGGCCGAGATGGACGTACCCCTCGCCGGACCCGTCGTCCGCGCCGTGACCGACGCGCTCGCCCTCGGCGACACCGGCTACCCCGCCGGCACCGCCTACGCCGAGGCGCTGGCCGCGTTCGCCGCCGAACGCTGGAACTGGGACGGGATCGCCGTCGAGCGCACCGCGATCGTTCCGGACGTGATGCTCGGCGTGGTCGAGATGATCAAACTGGTCACCGGGCCGGGCGACCCGGTGATCGTCAACCCGCCGGTGTATCCGCCGTTCTTCCAGTTCGTCACGCACATGGACCGCCGGGTGGTCGAGGCCCCGCTCGGCGCCGACCTGCGCATCGACCCGGCCGGCCTGGAGGAGGCGTTCCGGGCGGCGACCGCCGGGACCGGCCGCGCCGCCTTCCTGCTGTGCAGCCCGCACAACCCCACCGGCACCGTGCACACCGCCGGCGAACTGGCCACCGTCGCCGCCCTCGCCGAGCGGTACGGCGTCCGGGTCGTCGCGGACGAGATCCACGCCCCGCTCGTCGCCCCCGGCGCCACCTTCGTGCCGTACCTGAGCGTGCCCGGCGCCGAACGCGGCCTGTCGCTGATGTCGGCCTCCAAGGGCTGGAACCTGGCCGGCCTCAAAGCCGCCCTCGCCCTCGCCGGACCCAAGGCCGGCACCGACCTCGACCGGCTGCCCGAGGAGGTCAGCCACGGCCCGAGCCACCTCGGCGTCATCGCCCACACGGCCGCCCTGCGCGAGGCCACCGGCTGGCTGGACGCCCTGCTGGCCGGGCTGGAGGCCAACCGGAGCCTGCTCGCCGGCCTGCTCGCCGAGCACCTGCCCGCGATCCGCCTGCACCCCGCCGAGGCCACCTATCTCGCCTGGCTCGACTGCCGCGCCCTCGGCCTCGGCGACGACCCCGCCCAGGTCTTCCTCGACCGCGGCCGGGTCGCCCTCAGCTCGGGTCTGCCCTTCGGCACCGGCGGCGCGGGACACGTACGGCTGAACCTGGCGACCTCGCCCGGCATCCTCATCGAGGGGGTACGGCGCATGGCCGCCGCCCTGGCATGACCGCGCGGGTCGCGGGAACCGGCGGCCTCCTACACTGCCCTGCATGGACGAAACGCGGCTGGACCGGCTCGGCTCCGGCAAGTACCTGCTGGTGACCAGCCATCGCAGGAACGGAACGCCGGTCGCCACGCCGGTGTGGGTGGTACGGGACGGCGACGCCCTCGGTGTCTGGACGGCCGCCGACAGCTTCAAGGTCAAGCGGATCCGCCGTCGCGCCGATGTCCTCGTCGGCCCCTGTGACCTGCGCGGCAACCCCACCGGCGACCAGTTGCCGGCCACCGCGGAGATCACCGACGCGGCCACCACCGCCCGCTACCGCGACCTCATCGCCCGCAAGTACGGCATCGTCGGCCGCCTCACCCTGCTGGGCAGCCGGCTGCGGCGCGGGCTGGACGGAACCGTCGGCATCCGGGTGACCCTCACGGAGTGAGGGCCGGCCGGAACGAGCCCTGTCCCGGCGCGCCGGCGGCGTACGGGTCTGCGGTGCCGTCAGGTCCAGGCGCCCCGGTACGGCTCGTCCAGCAGCTGGAAGACCGGCTCGCCCCGCACCGGGTCCTTGGCGGTGGACAGCCGGACCCGGTCGCCGCTGTGAATGCCGACCGGCGGGCCCATGACCCGGCCCCGCACGACGAACCCCTCAGCCATCTCGATCAGCGAGACATTGCGCGCGGCCGGCGTGTTGCGGTGCACGACGGTGGAGTGCCGGACCGTCCCGACACCCTCGCTGCGCTCGGTGCGCAGCTCGCTGCCCTGGCACACCGGACACAGCAGCCGGTGGTACATCGCGGTGCCGCACCAGGTGCAGCGCTGGAAGAGGATGGCGTCCCTGGAGTCCGCGGAGACGGGGTCGAGAACACCCGCCGCGGAACCGGCCGCCGGATGCGAGGCGTTTGCTGAGTGGTGGTGGTACACGCTGGTCAACTCCCTGCGCTCGGCCGGAATCCCGCGTGTCCGGCGCGCACCGGGCACACGCGTGCGCGGCGGCCGTGCCACCGTGCACGCCGACAGAGTATGGCACTCAGTGTCACCCGTAAAGGCACTGCGTACCCCCAATTGGCGGAGGGTGGTCTGTCAGGCGCGTCCGAGCGCGGCCTCCAGCTCCTGCACCACCCGCCACATCGGGGCGTCCCTACGGGAGACCAGCACCACCACGTCGTCGGAACGGCCCGCCGCCTCGCCGGCCGGCAGCGGACCGATCGGAGCCGGTGCCGCGGCGCGCTCGGTCGCGTGCCCGAACGCCCGCTGTACGTACCCCAGCGCATGGTCCACGGCCGCTCCCGCGTCGCCGAGGCCGTCCGAACGCAGCCAGGAGCGCAGGGCGTTGTTGTGCGCGGCGACCACCGCGGCCGCGATGACATCCGCCTGCAGCGTCCCGTCGGGCCGGCCCGCGAACCGCCCGCGCAGGTACTCGGCGAGCGCACGCTCGTAGCGCCACACCACCGACAGCTCGTACGCCCGAAGGCCCGGCACCTGCTTCGTGAGGCGGTAGCGCTGCACGGAGAACGTCGGGTTCTCCGCGTACATCCCCAGCACCAGCCGGGCCGCGTCGCACACCCTGCGCACCGGATCGTGTTCCGCGTCGCTCGCGGCGAGGAAGGCTGTCATGTCGGCCAGGCAGCGCTCGTGGTCGGGGAAGACCACGTCCTCCTTGGAGGGGAAGTAGCGGAAGAACGAACGCCGGCCGACCCCGGCCAGGGCCACGATGTCGTCCACCGTGGTCTGCTCGTACCCGCGTTCCAGGAAGAGCTGGAAGGCCGCCGCGACCAGGGCGTCGCGCATCGGCGGCTTCGCGGCCGGCGCCGCGCTGCTGGAGCTCATGGAGGGGAACGTAGCACCCGGACGAGTCTCGTGACACTCAGTGCAGGGCGAGTGGTCGAGTGGGGGAACTGAGTGCTGTGAGAACACGAGGTGGACGACGCCGCCTCCCCTGTCCGGACCTGCCCGGCGAGCGTCGTCACCGGGCCGGGGGACGGCAGCGGCCGCACCCCGACGTAACCTTTCTGCATCCACTGTCGACACGGCACGTTTCCGCGCCCGCAGTCGGCACGGCCGGACCCGCCCGAGGAGACCCCGTATGCCCGCCGCCCGCCCCCGCCTGCTCTACGTCACCGACCTGGCGTACGAGGCCCGCGGGCGACGCTACTGCGACGAGGACGTCTTCCTCACCTCCCGGCTGCGCGCCCGCTTCGACCTCGCCCTGTGCCATCCGCTGGACGCCGCCGCACTGATGGACGGCTTCGACGCCGTGGTCGTCCGCAACAGCGGGCCCGTCCTCGGCTACCAGCGCGCGTACGAGGCCTTCCGCGCACATGCCCTCGCCACCGGCGCTCGCGTGTACAACCCGCTCACCGGCAAGGCGGACATGGCCGGCAAGCAGTACCTGCTCGATCTGAGCGCCGCGGGTTTCCCCGTCATACCGACGGTCGGCCGTGCCGAGGAACTGCACCTGTTGCCGGCCGCCGAGCGGTACGTCGTCAAACCCGTGCTCGGCGCCGACTCCCTCGGCCTCAGGATCGTGCCCGCAGGGCAGGTCGCCGCGCTCGCCACCGGCCAGGTCCTGATACAGCCCTGTGTCGACTTCGTCCACGAGGTGTCCTTCTACTTCGTCGACGACGACTTCCAGTACGCCCTCCACGCCCCCGACCCGGAGCGCCGCTGGGAGTTGAAGCCCTATGCGGCCACCGCCGCCGACCTCGAGTTCGCCCGGCGTTTCATCGACTGGAACGACCTCGGCCACGGCATCCAGCGCGTGGATGCCTGCCGCACCCGCGACGGCGGCCTGCTGCTGGTCGAACTGGAGGACCTGAACCCCTACCTCTCCCTCCACGCCCTGCCGGAGGAGGCCAGGGACGCCTTCGTCACCGCGTTCACGGCGTCCCTGGGCCGGTACGTGCAGGGGGCGCTCAGCCCAGCCTGACGGTGACCCGCTGACTGGCCCCGGCCGTGCCCGTGAGGTCGCCGAAGGTCAGCTTCAGCGCGGAGCCGGTGGCCGCCGAGGCGAGCGTGCCCGGCGCGGACGTCACCGCGGCGACCGCCCGCCGCCAGGTCAGGGTGAGGCTCGTGCGCACGAGCATCGGATCGCTCACCGCGATCACGGCGGTGCCGTCGTCGTTCTCGCTGATCATCACGGAGCACGGATCGCTCGCGGTGAGCGGTCCGACCGTTCCGCCGAACCAGAAGTTCACCCCGGTGAAGCCGAGCGAGCGCACCGAAACGCCCTGCCGGCTGTCGGTGTTGGCGAGCACGGTCAGCCAGCCCGCGTCCGCGGCCCGCGCCTGCGTGCGGGCGGCGGTGGCGCCCGGCAGCAGGAGGTAGGCGTACTGCGCGTTCGCCGGGTCGGTGCCGTGGTCGACGTACATCGTCAGGTACTTGCGGTTCAGGACCGTGGTCGAGCCGCCCTTGTTGATCGCGCTCCAGGTGCCGTCGCGGGCGTCGCGCAGGGCCCGCACGGTCGCCCCGGCGGGGAACACATAGCCGCCGTGCCCGCCGATGTGCGCCCACTTCGCCCCGGTGAGCGTCGCCGACCAGGGGTAGGAGGCGGGCCGGACCGTGCCGTCGACGGTGAGGGGGGCGCCGCCGGTGGGGCCCAGGTTGCGGTTCTCCACCGTGGTCTCCACGGCCGTGCCGTCGGTGCAGGTGATGCCCGCGCCGAGACAGACGACCGTGTCGTCCAGGAAGAACCACGACTTCTTCGCCACGAGCGTCGACTGCAGCCCCTTGAGGTACTGTCCGACGGCCGCCCGCCGTCCGTCGGTCGCGCCGCCCACCCAGTTCACGTCCGGCATCGAGGCGCCCCAGTCCCCGCCGGCCCCGTCCGCCAGGGCCTTGCGCGAGACGGTCGTACCGGGCAGCCGGTAGGGGTCGACGGTGGGCCAGAAGGCGTCGCTGTACTGGCCGCCTGCGAAGGTGTCGCCCCACCAGTAGAGCATCCCGGACCCGGTGTGCCAGCCGCGCAGGTTCTCGCCGTTGCCGGTCTCGTAGTACGTGATCCTCTTGTTCGCCATGCTCAGCGAGGCCGCCCAGCCGGCGCTGCGGTGTGTGGCCCGCGCCATGGACGGGAACAGCCGGTGCCCGGCCGGCTCGGCGGCCGCCGTCACCGAGCCGTCGTCCTGGACCCCCTTGAGCCGGGCCAGATGCGGCAGGCTCAGCACCGGGTCGGCGAGCGGCGGGCTGTAGTAGTCGCGCTGCATCCAGCCCTTCACCAGAGCACGCCAGCGGGCGTTCTCCGCCGCGCTCGCACCCTGACCGAGCAGCACGATCGACGCCAGGACCGGATGGCCGCGCAGATGGTCGTCCTGCTGGATCCGCTTGGGGTCCGCCGCCGAGAGCCCCCGGCTGATCGCCCGGCCCGCGACGCCGTCCATCACCAGGCCGTTGTGGAGGAACGGCGCCCAGGCGTGCTCCACGGCGTCGAACACGATCTGCCGGTTCGGATCCGTCACCTCCCAGCTGGAGCCCGCCAGCAGTGCGAACAGCAGCCCGAGACCGCCGAGCAGGACCGAGCCGTACGAGCCGGTGTACGGCACGGTGGTGTGCTGGACGAACGAGCCGTCGGCGTACAGGCCGTCGCCGGAGGTGACGTACGGGAACACGGGGGAGAGGGCGTCGCGGGCCAGCGCCACCTTGGCCGCGCTCGCCCCGGCGATGCCGCGCAGCGCCAGCACCCGGCACAGGTCGACCCGGTTGGCGCCCGTGCTCGTCCCGCTGTAGGTCGCCACCGCCGAGTCGGGCACGAAGTGGTCGACGGCGGCGAGGTAGCCGGACAACTGGTCGGCCGACAGGGCGCCGTACATCAGCACGCACACGTCCAACAGCGCCTGCGGAGCGCCGATCTGCCAGCTGTACCAGTTGCCGTAGCGGGTCTGATTCGCGTTGTAGACGTCGTCGTGGAGGTGGTCCAGGCCCGTGATGACCGCGTCCCGCAGGTCCGCGTCGCCGGTCAGGCCGGTGCCGGGCTGGCAGTAGGCCTGCGCGAGCGTGCTCAGCCGGGTGTAGCTGGTGTTCATGTTGCCCGAGTAGCCGTACGACTCCTGGTCGGTGTCCGGATCCGGGTCGGCGTAGACCAGGTCGGGCCACAGGGAGCCGGCGGTGGGGGCCATCGTCGCCCGGTACTGGCCCGCCGTCGTGCCGAGATCGGCGAGCCGGCTCTTGAACGGTTCGGCGGTGGGGTCGAACCCCTCGCCGAGGATCAGGGTGCGCCACCTCGCCCGGAGCGTCGCGAACTCGTCCGACGCCGCGAACGCCCGGGGCCCGAGACCCAGGGTGGCAGCGGTTCCCGAACAGACGGCCAGAAAACCACGGCGTGACCAAGGAGTCGTCATGACGGCGCTTTCTAGCATGCGCTTTCTGAATCGCTCAACACTTCTTGCCGAGTTGAGTGTCTCGAGCGTTTGAGGGGAGGCCGGGCACGGCTGAACGGCGGCACGCCCGTCGCCGTATCTCAGCACGGGGACGACGGAAGGAGAGCCAGGTGCCGACACCGCCCGATTCCGAACGGCCGCAACCCCGACCGGTCCTGGAACCCGTCCGGGTCCTGCGGCCCCGCCGTCTCGACGGCCTCGCGGAGCTGATGCGCGAGATGGACGGCGCGGCGGCGCAGGCAGCGGAGACCGACGAGGCGGAGACACAGGAACTGCCGCGCGTACCAGTTCCGCCCCGCACCACTCAGGTGCTGCGCCGGGCCGCCGTCGCCGGGGCCGTGGCCGCCGCCGCGCTCCTCGGTTTCGGCTGTGCCCTGCTCCTCACCGGCCGCCAGCAGGCCGCGGCGACCCCGCCCACCCACCGGCCGGCGACGACCGCACCGCCCGCCGCCGCACCCCCGCCGGCCCCCACCGCATCCGCCGCGCCCACCGCCGCCACCGACCCCGACGGCCCCGGCACCCTCCGTCAGGGCGACTCCGGCCCCGAGGTCACCGACCTGCAGAAACGGCTGCTGCGCATCCCGGACGTCTACCGCGACGGCTCCACCAGCGGCACCTACGACTCCGTCCTCACCGCGGCCGTGGCCCGGTTCCAGCTGTGGTACGGCATCAGCGGCGACGAGACGGGTGTCTACGGCGACGACACGCGGCGCGCGCTGGAGTCGCGGACCAGCCT
The DNA here is from genome assembly GCF_020819595.1 of Streptomyces barringtoniae. Taxonomy (GTDB): domain Bacteria; phylum Actinomycetota; class Actinomycetes; order Streptomycetales; family Streptomycetaceae; genus Streptomyces; species Streptomyces barringtoniae. The sequence continues at coordinate 475,024 of NZ_JAJHNP010000003.1, read as the reverse complement.
GGGCGACGATTCATGAGAGGCCCGCGGGGAACCCCGGGAGAGCGGCGCGGGCCGCGCCCGGACCTCCTGCACGCCGAGGCCGGGCCGTAGCGGCGGACGGGAGCGCGGTGCCATGACGGACGCGGAAGGGACGCACAGCACGACGGACACGGGCGCTGCCGCGGGCGTGGGTGACGCGGCCGGGACGGCGGGCGTGGGGGGTACGGCTGGCGCCGGTGGCGTGGCTGGGATGGCGGGCGTGGGGGGCGTGGCCAGCGCGGGTGGCAGTGGTGGTGCGGTGGGCACGGCGGGCGTGGGTAGCGCGGCCGGGACGGCGGGCGTGCACGGTGCGGCGGGCGTAGGCGGTGCTGCGGGCGTGGGTGGCGTGGCCGGGATGGCGGGCGTGCGGGGTGCGGTCGGCGCGGGTGGCACGGCGGGCACGCTCGGTGCCGTGGGCGCGGCGGATGTGGGTGGCGTGGCCGGGTCGGCGGGCGTGGGTGGCGCGGTCGGGACGGCGGGCGTGGGGGGTGTGGCTGGCGCCGGTGGCGTGGCCGGGATGGCGGGCACGGGTGGTGCGGCCGGGACGGGGGGCACGGCAGGCGCGAGTGGCGCGGCGGGCACGCTCGGTGCCGTGGGCACGGCGGACGTGGGTGATGCGGCCGGGACGGCGAGCGCGGGCGGTGCAGCCGACGCGGCGGACGTGGGCGGTCCGGCGGGCACGGCGGATGTGGGCGGTCCGGCGGGCACGGCGGATGTGGGCGGTCCGGCGGGCACGGCGGATGTGGGTGGCGCGGCCGGGACGGCGGACGCTGACGGTGCGGCAGGCACGGGTGGCGTGGCCGGGTCGGCGGGCGTGGATGGCGTGGCCGGGACGGCGGACGCTTACGGTGCGGCGGGCGCGGGTGGTGCGGCTCGCGTGGGGGATGCGGGTGGTGTGGGCGGGGCCGTGGACGGGCTTGCGCATGGTTTCATGGGCGGCTTCTTCGGCCGGCTGGACCCCGACATGTGCGTCGTCACGGCCGCGGCCGACGGTGAGCGGTCCGGGTGCCTGGTCGGCTTCGCCTCGCAGTGCTCCATCCGGCCGCCCCGGTTCACCGTCTGGCTGTCCAAGGCCAACCACACCTACCGCGTCGCCCGGGCCGCACAGCACCTCGCCGTGCACCTGCTCACCCGCGACCAACGGGACCTCGCGGAACTGCTCGGCGGCGAGACCGGCGACAAGGTCGACAAGTTCGCGCGCCTGGAGTGGACGGAGGCGTACGGCGGCGCGGTGGTGCTGCGGAACACGGCGGCCTGGTTCGTCGGCACCATCGTCCACCGCACCGACGGCGGCGACCACGTCGGTTTCGTCCTGGACCCGGTGCAGTGGGGCGAGGGGCGCGCCGGGCCGCTGCTGCGCCTGTCCCACGCGGCCGGCATCGAGGCGGGTCACCCGGTGGAATGAGCGGATTTCGAACACCGGGCGACACCCCGGCGAGGGCATTGCCACAGCGGTGGCCCGGCCTCATCATGGGCAGCCCGCGGCCGACGGCCGCGCGTCCCACCGCACCACGACCGAAGGCCAGCCCGATGACCGGCTCCCGCATCCCGGGCCTGCTTGTGCCCGCCGTCTTCCTGCTGGCCCTGATCGTCGGGGTGTTCTGGTACTGGCGGCACCGGGACGACGACTGACCCCGGAGGCGCCCCCGGCGGACCGTCACCGGGCCCCGGCGCCCCCGGACCCTAGTCCTCCGCGCCCGGCACGTCCTCCCCGTTCGTCACGTCCTCCAGCGGCAGCCTGATGTCCAGCACGCACACATCGTCCCGCCCCTCGTCCGCGAGCATCGTGGCGAGCAACGCCTCCAGGGAGCCGGACGCGCCGCAGTCATGGGCGCGCACCGCGTCGGCCAGCCGGCCCAGGCCCGCGTCGAGGCTCTCGCCCGGGCGTTCGACCAGGCCGTCGGTGTACAGCAGCAGCCGGTCCCCGGGCTCCAGACGGAGTTCCGCCGCCTCGAAGACGGGGGCCAGGCTCGCGCCGAGCAGCATGCCGCCGGGCCGGTCGAGACAGCGCACCTCGCCGTTGCGCACGAGCAGCGGCGGCAGATGCCCGGCCTGCGCCCAGGACAGGACGCGCCGGCGGGGGTCGTAGCGGGCGATCACCATGGTGGCGGTGGTCTGGGTGTCGCGGGAGTGCAGCAGCAGGTAGTTGAGCCGCGCCAGCGCCCCGGTCAGCGAGGAGCCGGTGGTGACCATGCCCTTGGCGGTGAACCTGAGCTGGGCCATCGTGGCCACGGCGTCGATGCCGTGGCCCCCCACGTCACCGACCACGAACAGCGCGTCCTCGTCGGGCAGTTCGATGGCGCTGAACCAGTCGCCGCCCACATGGATGCCGGACTGGGCGGGCAGATACGCGACCTCGACGCGCAGCCCGGCCAGCCGGACCGGCTTGCTCGGCAGCGGCAGCAGGGCCTGCTGCAGCCGGGCGGCCAGGGCCCGTTCGGCCTGCAGGATCCCGCGCTGGAGCAGTATCGCCCGCTCGCTCTCCACCAGCGCCAGTTCCGCGCTCCGCTGCCGGGTGAGGTCCTGGACGAAGCCGTGCACCTCCACGGTGGTGCCGTCCGGCGCCGTGACGGCCTCCGCGACCAGCCGCAGATGCCGGACTCCCTCGGTCGTGTCGATGCGGAACGGCACGTCGAACGGCCGGGCGCGGCGGACCAGTTCGGCGATCGCGTGGGTCAGCGGGCCCGCGTCCTCCGGCAGGGCGAGGTCCGGGAGCCGTTCGAGGGCGAGCGGCGGCTGCGCGGGGGCCCGGCCGAGCACGGCGTACGTCTGCTCGGACCAGGCGGCCTCCCGGGTGACCAGGTTCCAGTTGGCCCAGCCGAGGTTGCCGAGCCGCTGCACATCGGCCAGGCGCTGCTCCTGCAGCTCCGCGGCGTCGTGCCGCAGCCAGGTGACCAGCAGGCCCGCGCCCAGTGGGGCGGCCCGCACCGAGTAGGTGGCGGTCACGTGCACCTCGCCGACCACGTCCGGGTAGACGAACGGCTCGCTCTCGAACGGCACCCCCGTCTCCAGGGCTTCCAGATAGCCGTGCCACAGCGGCTCGCCCGCGACGGACGGATAGCTCTCCAGGACCTGCCTGCCCACCATCTCCCGGCCGGTCCGGCCGAAGATGTCGACCGCTTGCGAGGTGGCGGCCTCGATGCGGTAGTCCTCCACCGCGCCGGAGGCCGAGCGCAGCGGAGTCAGCAGGATCGCCGCGCCCGGCAGGGCGTCGAACACCGCCTGTACCGCCCGGGCGACGCCGTCGCCGGTGCGTTCCTGGGTGGAGTCGAAGGCGCGCAGCCGGCCCGCGCACAGCCGGGCCACGGCCCGCAGCAGCTCCCGCTCGCGCGGCCGGAACGTCCCGCCCCGCCGGCGCAGCACGCCGAGGGTGACATATGCGGTGTCCCCGGCCGGCATGGGCAGCCAGGCCCGGGTGGGCCAGCGTTCGTTCGAATCCCCGATCAGCAGATACCGGTCGCGGTCCCCGACGGGGTCCTCCAGCCACCGCGGTTCGCCGGACCGCAGGGCCTCGAGCGCGCCCACGCCGGTCATCGGTGGCACATACCGCCACTGTGCGGCAAGGGTCGCCTCCACTCCGGCGTGCCCGATCAGCTCGAGCCCGCCCTCGGGCAGCCGCTCGTACAGCATCACGGCGTCGGCGTCCGTCTCGGGCGCGAGGTGGTTCAGCAGGCAGTGGGCCAGCTCGTGCGGGGTGCCGACCCGGACCAGGTCCCGGCCGATGTGCCCGAGTATCTTCGCGAGGTCCACCGTGCCGGTGGGGGCGACCTGCCAGGAGCCGGCCGGGCGTACCGCGGGGGACGACTGGGTGCCGGTGGGCTGCTCCCGGGGCGGCAGGGCGCCCAGGGTCAGCCAGCACTGTTCGAGGAGAGTGCGGTTGCCGTCCGCGGCGCGCTGCACCAACTGCTCGTGCGCGGCTTCCGGGGCGCATCCGGTGACGGCCATGAGCACGCCCTTGGCCCGCTCCACAACTGCCGAGGAGGCGGCCAGGTCCCGAAGCCGTTCCATCTCCGCGCGCTGACGGGCCACGACCTTGGCCAGCGCCGCCAGATCGGTGCCGGTGGGATCCACCGGGTGCACGGGCTCGCTCGTCACGGGACGAGCATGGCACATCCGGGCCCGTTCGATCACTACTGCGCCGGATCCGGTTTCATAGGAGCTTCACACGGGCTTCGTACGATCGCCCGGAGGCGGGCGCGTGTCGTCCGCACGAGCCCCGCGTGGCAGGGGTGAACGGCGGGCGCACCCGACCGGCGGGGCCGGTGCCGGTCGGTGGTGCCGGTCGCTGCAAGTTGGCTGGTGGCGGCCGGTGTGCCGGTGGCGGCCGGGGCTGGAGGCCGGTGGATCAGCGGCCCGTGCCGCGTCCGGCCAGGGCCTCGCTGACCGCGCGGACGCTGCGGGCGATGTGCTGCAGTTGCAGAACCTCGGCGGCGTACAGCTTGATCGTGTGTTCGATGACCGACTCGGGCAGGCCGAGCATCGGCAGCTCGGCCCGTGCGGTCTGCAGCGCCGTCCGGGCCACCCGTATCTCCTGCTGGACCTGCAGCTGGGCGTGCCGGGCGAGCAGGACGGGATGGCGGATCAGGGCCGGATAGCTGGCGTAGCGCGCGGGGATCAGCTCACGCAGCCACTTGGCCGCCGAGCGCTCCCAGTCGTACGAGCCCGGCGTCTTGACCTGGCAGGGCCAGTCGGGGCTGATACGGGTGCTGGTCAGGGGCATGGTCATCGCTTCCGGTGTACGGCGTCGTGAGGGTGGTCCGACGGGTGCGGGGCGGCCCCGGCCTAGGGGATGGCCGGGGCCGCCACGGGCGCGTCGCGCAGACGGCGCGCCCCGGTACACCCCGGGCGCCGACGTGGGTAGGGGACGGCGGCTTGGGGTGTCCGTGCGGGGGCCCCGGGCGTCGGGAACCGGCGCTGCGCGGTGACTTGCATACGCATGGGCGGTCCGTCGGCTTTCTCGGGGCGGGGTGCGAGCGGTGAGTCCGCAGGTGCGGAACGTGCCCGGAGTGGGCCGGGCGCGATCCGTGAGCAGTATTTATATATGCCGTCCGGTTTGCAAGACGTATGAAAACATTCATGCGTGATTTGTCGTGGATGATCCCCGTCCAGGGCATGGAAGACCGCAAGATCTTCACCGCAACCGGCGCCACGGGCGCAGGAACGTGCGGGATTCAGTCCTTCATGAAGAACTGGTGCTGGTCGGAGAGCTGTTCGTACTTCTCCAGGCGGGCCTGGGTGCGCTCCGGATCGGCGTCGGTCATGGCCTGCAGCAGCGCGGCGGCCATCACGCCCGGCGCTGCGTAGGAGTCGAACACCAGCCGTGAGCCGGTGCCGGTGGCGAAGGTGACGTCGGCCTCGTCGGCCACCGGGCCGAGCGCCAGGTCGGTCACCAGGGCGACCTTCAGACCCGCGCCGCGGGCCACCCGGACGGCCTGCAGCGTCTCCTGGGAGTGCCTGGGCATGGCGAAGGCCAGCACCCAGGTGCCACCGGCCTCACGGCACTGCAGCAGCGCGTCGTAGGCCACGCTGCCGCCCCGGGTGACCAGCCGCACGTCGGGGTGGATGCGGCGGGCGGCGTAGCCGAAGTACTCGGCGAGCGACTCCGAGATGCGCAGGCCCAGCACCGTCAGCGGGGTGGAGCGGGACAGCTCGCGGCCGACGCGGATGATCTGGTCCGGGTCGGCGAAGTCGCGCCGCAGGTTCTCCAGGTTCTCGATCTCGGCGTCGACGGCCGCCTGCAGCTCGTTGGCCCGGTTCTCCTCGGCCGGTCCGCCGGCCAGGGTGCTCAGCGCGATCGACTGCAGCCTCTCGCGCAGCGCGGGGTAGCCGCTGAAGCCGACGGCGGCGGCGAAACGGGTGACCGAGGGCTGGCTGACCCCGACCCGGTCGGCCAGCTCGGTGATGGACAGGAACGCGGCCTCGGTGATGTGCTCGATCAGGTACTGGGCGATGCGCCGCTGCCCCGGCGACAGACGGGGGCCGTCGAAGAGTTCCCTGAGCCGGGAGGTCGGGGCGGCCTCGGCCGCGGGCACGGTCTTGCCGGACGTGATCGCTGATGCCTGTGCGCGTGCCTGCTGCGGCGAGGGCACCGGTCCGCCTCCATTGTCTGCCACAAGCACTCAACATAGCTCACCCACCGTCAGGAACAGCGGGTTGAGCAGCAGGTTTCAGCGCTGGAAGAGGCTGATGGAATGGCCCACGTCACCGGCCGGCCGGCTGCTGCGGACCAGCTCGGCGAGCCGTCCGCGCGCCTTGGCGAGCACGGAGTCCGAGACCACCAGCAGCCCGTGCACCCGCTGCGGCGCCACCGTGCGCGGATCGGCGGCGTGGATGCCGTAGTACGACGGCACGCCGCTGCCCTTGTACACCAGCCACACCCGCTCGCCCGGATACCGCCGGAGCCGGTCGGCGAGCCGGCCCAGGTCCTGTCCCCAGTCCACGTTGGAGTCGTGCAGCAGCCGGTGGGTGCGGGCGGGGCCGCCGAAGGCCTCGTTGGAGTACGGCAGGTAGCAGGGGAAGGTCCGCAGTGAGCTCACGGCCGTGAACAGCACGAGCGCGGCCGCCGCGGCGCCCGTCCACCGGCGGCCGGGCCGGGGCACACAGGCCGCTGCCACCGCGAGGGACATCGGCACGAACAGCGCGTACCGCGTCCCGAAGTCCCGCGACCCCGTCATGGCCGCCGCGAGCAGCACGCCGGGCGGCAGCAGCACGTACGGCGCCGCGGGCCGCAGCCGCCGTACCGCCACGACCGCCACCGCACCCGCCGCGCCCAGCGCCAGCAGCCCGAGCGGCGTCTTCACCAGCAGCGCGGCCGGCAGGTAGTACCAGAGCGAGCCGGTGTACAGGTGGCCGAACAGATAGCCCTGCCACGGGTAGTCCTCCATCCCGAACTGCACCCGCATGCCCGCGCGGTAGGCGCCGGGCACCGGCAGCAGGTCCACCAGCCGGCCGCGCAGCCCGTGCAGGGCCGGCACCGGTTCGGCGGGGGAGAACCGCAGCGCGGGGTCGACGGCGAGATACGCGGCCCAGACGACGGCGAGCGCCACCAGCCCCACGACGACCGCACCGGCCAGCGCCGGCGGCACCTCCCGCCGCCGGTCAGCGGGGGCGTCCGCGAGGGCGGAGCGGGCCGTACGCCGGCGAGGACCGGCCGGGGCCGTGAGGGCGGACAGGACCCGCCGGGCCCGGCCCGTGCGCGTGAGCGGCCCGCCGGTCGGAAGGGTGTCCCGTTCCCGCCCGTCGTCGCTGGTGCCCGGGCCGTCGGTGTGCGGTGTCCGCCGTCTTGGGTCGTCACCTGTGTTCGGCCCGCCGGATCCCGGCGCCTCCCGCTCCCGGCGGGGGCTCGTGTCTCGGCGCGCACCGGTCGGGTGCATGTCCCGTTCCGGGCCGATGTCCGTGTGCCGTCCGCCCCTTGGGCCTGCCCCCCGTGCCCGGCCCGGGCCCGCGTCCGGCCGGGCCCGCCGCGGCAGCCCCGGTCCCCGGCGCGCCGCCAGGACGGACACCGCTGCCAGCACCGTCAGCACCGGCACCGCCGGCAACGCGCTCATCTTGGTCGCCACGGCCGCGCCGAGGGCCGCCCCGGCGAGCGGCAGGTACAGCCCGGGCCGTCGCCGCGCCCGCCACAGCAGCCAGGCCGATGTCAGCACGAACCCGGCCGCCAGCACGTCCAGTGTGGCCAGCGAGCCGTGGGCGATCAGATCGGGGGAGAAGGCGTACAGCGCGAGCGCCACCAGACCGCCCGCCGTGCCCGTCAGCTCACGGGCGAACGCGAAGGCGACCAGCCCGAACAGCAGCGTCAGCACGATCACCGGAAGCCGCGCCCACAGCATCACCCGCCAGGGGTCGTTGCCCGACTCGTACAGCAGATGCCGGCCGACGTCCCCTTGGGTGCCGGTGTACGAGGGGTCGTAGTGCGGGTCGGCCACCGCCACACCCAGCGCGATGAGCAGCTTGCCGAGCGGCGGATGCTCGGGGTTGTAGCGGATCCGGTGCTCGTGCAGATAGTCGGTGGCGGTCGCGACGTACACCGGCTCGTCGATGGTCGGGGTCTGCTGGACGGCCGTGGTGACCATCGCCGCGGCCATCTGGGCGAGCAACAGCGCGGCGAGCAGCGGCACCAGCCACCGCCGGTGGCGGCGCAGCCAGGCGTACGGGCGGCCGGGGGCCGGCCGCGGCGGCCGCTCGGTGGCAGCCGCACGGGTGAGGAGCAGGTGCTGTTCGCGCGCCATCATCCGCCCCGCGGTGGCACCGGCCGGGGGACGGCGGGAACGATCGTGGGCCGGATCATGGCCCTACTGTCGCACCGCTCCCGCCGCCGGAGGCGTCACCGCTTCACGAGTCGTACCGACAGACCTTCTGCCGTGTACACGGGTACGGCCCGCAGCCGGTCGGAGTTCACCTCGATCCGGATGAACCGGCCGCGCAGCCGGGGAACGTCGACGACCGGCAGGGTGCTGCCCTCGGCCGGCGGCCGCTCGGTGTCCAGTCGCAGCGACAGCACCGCCGAGTCGCCCAGCACGGCGAGGTGCTCGACCGTCAGGGGCGCCTTGCGGCCGGCGCGCAGGGTGACCTCCAGCGTGCCCGCGTCCTGCGCGTACGCGCCGCGCACCCGCAACCGCCCGGCCACCCGCAGCATGCCGCCCGCGACCCGCACGTCCCCGTGGCCGAGGGCGTCCTCGGAGCCGGCGGCCAGCGTGCCCTCGGCCAGCACCGTCCCGCCGGTGTAGCGGTTGCGGCCGGTCAGTGCCAACGAGCCGGTGCCGCGCTTGGTCAGGCCGCCGCGCCCGTCGATGTCGTTGCGCCAGGCGTCGGCCGCCGAGAAACCGCCCGCCGCCGCGTCCAGCGTGACCGAGACGTCCGAGTCGAAGGCGCCGTAACCGTCCGCCGCGGCGAACAGGTTCAGCCGCCCCCACTGCTCGAAGCCGTCGAGGAGGACGTACCCGGAGGGCAGGCCGGTGGTGCGGAGCACCTCGCGGCGCTGATCGGCCGTCAGATACGGCAGCCGGGTCTCCAGCAGCACCTCCGCGCCCTTCGGCACGGTCAGCGGCAGATCGCGGCCCTGCCGGGTCAGGACGTACGTCAGCCGGGGCCGGACCGCGCGGGAGTTGGCATCCCGGTCGGCGTACGGGTCGGCGCCGGTGTGGGCGTAGGCGTACAGCGTGTCGGCGGTGGTGCCGGTCTGCGCGGTGAAGTAGGCGACGGCCTGGGCGCGGGCGGCGGCCTTCAGCTCCGCGTTGGCCGGGTCGGCGAGAGTGGCCGCGGCGAGAGCGGTGGCCATGATCCGGCCGCCGATGACGTCCACGGGGTGGTGCATGCCGGCCACGATCCTGGTGTGGCTCAGCTCGAACGCGCGGGCCACCAGCTCCTGGAAGCGCTCGGGTACGGCGTGGGCGTAGGCGAGCGCGGCCAGGTGGAAGGCGTTGGTGTGGCCGCTCGGGAAGCCGCCGTCGTCGGCCGGGGAGGTGCCGCGCTGGCGCAGCAGCTGCGGGGCCACGACCACCGGCGAGTCGTACACCGGGAAGCCGAACGTGTCCGTCCTCCCGGTGTCGACGACCTCGCTGTCCTCGGTCAGGCGCCACGGACGCGGGTACTGGTAGGCGTACTTGGCGGGGTTGCCGGAGGCGTAGGGGCCGCGCACGGTGTCGACGAGTTCGGCGACCTTGCCGAGAGCCGAGTCGTGGGCGCCCGCGCCGAGTGCCGAGCCGGCCGGGGCGTCGGCGGGCACGGAGTCGCCGACGGTGGTCGCGGGTGTGCCGTCGGGCGCGCTCGTGATCGACGTGACCGCCTTCGCGCCCGCCTTGTACAGGCCGGCGAGAGGGCCGAGACCGGCGATCATCGCGTAGCTCTGGTGCTGGCGGTCGTAGACGAACGCCTCCTTCGCCTGCGCGTCGGTGCGCGTCTGCGTGACGCGGGCGCAGTGGTCCAGGTCGGCGCGGAGCACCTCCGGGCGCAGCGGGGTGCCGGTGTTCCAGGCGGAGCCGGTCTTCCACACCTGGGCGAAGCCGCCGAGGATCCGGACGACCGCGTTGGTCTCGGGCGTGAGGTTGGCGATGACGTTGGTCTTGTAGTCGTCCACGAACGCGGCCGGTGCGGTGGCGGCCCTGGCGTCGGCCGCCGGCAGCCATGCGGCGACGGCCGGGACGGCGAGCACGCCCGCCGACGCGGCCAGCGAGGTCTTGAGGAACCCGCGCCGGTTCGGCAGGGAGGAGGGGTGCCCGGCAGGTGACGGCATGCCTGTGCCTCTCAGGAGTCGTCCACGGGGGGCCCGTCCGGATGTGCCGACTTGTGCGATCCCGTGGAGAAGCAGGGAGAAGAAGTTGAACGGGTGAATATCTAGGGGTGCGGTGTGTCCCGCCGGGGAGCCCCCGGTGATCTCCGCGTGGTCGGCGGGTGAACGCGGGGCGCACGACGCACAGAAACGCCCTTGGCCGCACAGGAAGGCACGTCGGGGGGTTACTGCCGTCGGCGCGGCGGTCGCCTCGCCGACGGCGCCTTTCACAGCGCGATGTTCGCCATGCCGACACTCGCCCTCGCCTCGACGCTCATCTGCTTCGTCGGCTTCAAGGCGAGACTGGTGCAAGGCCTGGCCACCACCGGAATGAAGGGCTGAACAGCGTGCATCTGCCCTACCAGCGCGGCCCGTTGCACGACCTGCCGGACACCCCCGAGGCGTACGACGCCGTCCTCGCCGACGTCACCGGGCAGGCCCTCGCCCGGATGACCCCCGAGGGCAGTCTCGAACACCCCGACGCCCACGACGACATCGGCGACACCTCCCTCGGCATCACCTCGCTGCTCGCCCTCGCCTGGCAGCGCGGCAGGGACCCCCGGCTGCCGGAGGCGGTCCGCCGCAGCCTCGCCTTCCATCTGCGCGAGCGCGTGTACCGCGAGGACAACCCCGGCTACCCGAACCTCAGGTTCACCAACTCTGGCCTGCCGTACGCCCGTTACGTGCTCGAAGCGGGCGCCCACCCCATCGGCGACTGGCCCAGCACGGCCTGGGCGCTGCTCCAGGCGGTCAACGTCCTCGACGCGGGCGACGGCCTGCTGGACGACGAACAGCGCGGGGAACTGCGCGAGGTGGCGCACGGCTACTGGCGCCGGCTGACCGAGGCCACCTTCTTCAACCCGCAGCAGGCCGGCAACCAGGCCATCGGCTGCGTGGTCGGCGGCCTGATGCTCGCCCGCCATCTCCCGGACGGGCAGGGCTCGTCGGTCCGGGCACGCGCCCTGAGCCTGTACGCCGACGAGATCCGCGCCCACCGCGTCCGCGACCGGGGCGCCCTCCTGCCCCCCGAGCACGGCGGCGCCTACGACAACAACTACGGCCCGATCTCCCTGTCCTTCCTGGCCCAGGCCCACCGGGTCAGCGCGGAGCGGATCTTCGCCGAGGACGGCGACACCCTCGCCCGGTACATCGACGCCCGGCTGACGTCCGGCGGTTACGACAACGGCGGCCCCCGCTACAGCGAACAGCACTCCGGCTTCGAATCCGTCCTCGGACTGCGGTACTTCGGCGCGCGCATCGGCGCCGACCTCGGCCGCTACCGGGGCGACACCCGCTGGGGCCGGCACGCGGTCCAGCGGGACGGCCGGATCGACGGGCACTTCGCCTTCATGCTGGTCTGGCAGATCCAGGACCCCACCCGCTGGCACCGCACCCCCTCCACCGCACCCGCCCGCCACCAACTGCGCTCCGGCACCGTGTCCGTGGCCTTCGACAGCCGGATGACCCCCTCGCTCATCGAGGCGGGCGGCACCTACCACCTGCCCGCGGCCGTGCGCCGCCGGCACGGGTTCGGGCCGGTCACGGACGGCTTCCTGCTGTGCCGCCCCATGGGCGAGGTCCGGGTCGCGGACGTCCGCGCCGACGGGCTCGCGGCGAAGCTGGTCACCAAGCCGGTCGTCGGCCGCGACCACGTCCTGCGTCATGTGCGCTCACTGTACGTCACCGACGGCACCAGCCTGTGGGTGACGGTCGCCGTGGAGCGGCTCGACGGGGCGCCGTACCTGCTGTCCGGGATGCCGTACGCCGCCGACGACGGCGACCGGGTGCGCCGCACGGCCGAGGGCCAGGTCACCTCGGCGGGCGGCCTGCGCCTCACGCACCCCACGGGCTCCGGCCCCGACCACTTCGACGCCCGGAGCGAGCTCACCCAGGAACAGGCCGCGTTCGCGCTCGCCGCCGACCCGCGCGGCTACGGCAACCCCGACGAGGGCTGGCACCACCTGGTCTCCTCCAGCGCCCTGGAGGCCGAGCCGGCGCCGGGCGCCCCCGAGGGCCTGCACGTGTTCGCCGTGCGGTACGGCCCGGGAGCGGCGTTCGCACCGGTGTTCGAGCCGGCGTCGAAGGAGGGCGCGGACGGGTTCGTCGTACGCACGGAGGCGTTCACGGCGGTCGTCGGCGCGGTGGCGGGTGACAGCCGTGGGGAGCCGTCGCTGACCCTCCACCGCTGAGCGTCGTCAGCGCTCGGGGAGCACCGGTGCGGGCAGCGCGCCGGCCGGCACCACCAGGTCCGCCCGCTTTCGCGTCGTCGCCACCAGGTCGGCGTTGTGCTGGTCGGTGCCCAGCACCCAGGTCACGGCCGCCTCGTGGTCCTTGCCGAACTCCTCGTGCCGGGCGACCAGCCGGCGGATCCGCTCGTCCTCGTCCGCCTCGCAGAACCACACCTCGTCCAGGCACGGCCGCACCCGCGCCCACGAACCCTCCGCCACCAGCAGGTAGTTGCCCTCGGTCACCACCAGCCGGGCGGCCGGCGGCACCGGGATCGCGCCCGCGATCGGCTGCTCCAGCACCCGTTCGAACCCGGGCGCGTACACCACGTCCTCGGTGTCCTCGCGCAGCCGCCGCAGCAGCGCCGCGTACCCGGCCGCGTCGAAGGTGTCCGGCGCCCCCTTGCGGTCCCGGCGGCCCAGCCGGTCCAGCACCACGTCGGCGAGGTGGAAGCCGTCCATGGGCACGTGCGCGGCCCAGGGCGGCCCGTCGGCGTTCAGGGCGCGCACCAGGTGCTCGGCGAGCGTGGTCTTGCCCGCCCCGGGGCTGCCCGCGATGCCGAGCACGGCACGCCGGCCGTCCCGGACGAGGCCACGGGCACGGTCGAGGAGGTCGTCGAAGGTCAGCGGCACACTGCAGAGTGTGTCACCAGGAGTTCGAGTCGTGTGTGGCGCGTGCCACTCACTGGACGGCGCCCCATGGGGAACAGTGCTGGGTATGACTCAGCTCGGTCTGCCCGACACCATCCAGGCCTGTCTCTTCGATCTCGACGGGGTCGTCACCAGGACGGCCGTCGTGCACGCGGCCGCCTGGAAGGAGACGTTCGACGCGTTCCTGCGGGACTACGCGGGGGAGCAGGGGCGGCCGTTCGACGCGGTCGCCGACTACGACGAGTACGTCGACGGCCGTCCCCGCGCCGACGGGGTCCGCGCCTTCCTCGACTCGCGCGGCATCCACCTGCCCGAGGGCACCCCGGAGGATCCGCCGGACGCCCATACCGTGCACGGCCTCGGCAACCGCAAGAACGTCCTGCTGCTGGAGCGGATCCGCACCGGCGGCGTGGAGGCCTACGAGGGCACCCTGCGCTATCTGGAGGCGGTCCGCGCCGAGGGACTGCGCACGGCGATCGTCTCCTCCAGCGCCAACTGCCGTGACGTGCTGCGCTCCGTCGGCGCCGAGCACTTCTTCGACGTACGGATCGACGGTGTGGTCGCCGCCGAACGGCACCTGCCGGGCAAGCCGCACCCCGACACCTTCCTCGCCGCCGCCCACGACCTGGGCGTCGAACCGTCCCGGGCCGCCGTGTTCGAGGACGCGCTGGCCGGCATGGACGCGGGCCGCGCGGGCGGCTTCGGGTACGTCGTCGGCGTGGACCGCGTGGGCCAGGCCGACGCCCTGTACGCGCACGGCGCGACCGTCGTGGTGCAGGATCTCGCCGAACTGGGAGGCAAGCAGTGATCACCGACCGGTCGTACGGCGTGGAGCCGTGGGCCGTACGGGAGACCGCCCTCGACCTCGACGTGCTCGCCCAGAGCGAGTCGGTGTTCGCGCTGTCCAACGGGCACGTCGGCTGGCGCGGCAACCTCGACGAGGGCGAACCGCACGGCCTGCCCGGCAGCTACCTCAACGGCGTGCACGAGGTGCACCCGCTGCCGTACGCGGAGGCCGGCTACGGCTACCCGGAATCGGGCCAGACGGTCATCAACGTCACCAACGGCAAGATCCTCAGGCTGCTGGTCGACGACGAGCCGTTCGACCTGCGGTACGGGCGGCTCGTCGCCCACGAGCGGGTTCTGGACCTGCGCCGCGGTGTGCTGGAGCGGACCTGCGAGTGGACCTCCCCGGCGGGCTCCACCGTCCGGGTGCGCTCGACCCGGCTGGTGTCGCTGACCCAGCGGGCGGTGGCCGCGGTGGCGTACGAGGTGGAGGCCGTCGGCGGCCGCAGCCGGGTGGTGATCCAGTCCGAGCTGGTCGCCAACGAGACCCTGCCCGAGGCGAACGGCGATCCGCGCGCGGCCATGGCACTGCAGTCGCCGCTGGAGCAGGAGGACCACTTCGCCTCCGGCGGCCGGCTGCGGCTGGTGCACCGCACCCGGCGCAGCGGCCTCAGGGTGGCCGTCGCGGCCGACCACGTCGTCAGCGGCCCCGAGCGCACCACCACCCGCAGCGAGAGCGGCACCGACGTGGCCCGGCTCACGGTCACCTCCGTACTGGAGCCCGGACAGACCCTGCGGGTGGAGAAGCTGGTCGCCCACGGCTGGTCCGGCACCCGCTCACTGCCCGCGATGGCCGACCAGGTCGACGCCGCGCTCGCCGCCGCCGCGCACGACGGCTGGCAGGGCCTGCTGGCGGACCAGCGGGCCTGCCTGGACGACTTCTGGGCCCGCGCCGACGTCGAGACGGACGGCGACGAGCAGGTCCAGCAGGCCGTCCGCTTCGCCCTGTTCCACGTCCTGCAGGCCGGGGCCCGCGCCGAGCAGCGCGCCATCCCCGCGAAGGGCCTGACCGGCTCCGGCTACGACGGGCACGCCTTCTGGGACACGGAGATGTTCGTGCTGCCCGTGCTCACCCACACCGCCCCCGCTGCGGTCGCGGAGGCGCTGCGCTGGCGGTACAACACCCTGGACGAGGCCCGCGAACGCGCGGCCCAACTCGGGCTCGGCGGCGCTGCGTTCCCCTGGCGGACGATCGCGGGGCCGGAGGGCTCGGCGTACTGGCCGGCCGGCACCGCCGCCTTCCACGTGAACGCCGGCATAGCCGACGCGGTGGTCCGGTACGTCGAGGCCACCGGCGACACCGCGTTCGAGCGCGAGGTCGGCGTGGAACTGCTGGTGGAGACGGCCCGGCTGTGGCGCTCGCTGGGCCACCACGACGCCCACGGCGTCTTCCACATCGACGGCGTCACCGGCCCCGACGAGTACAGCGCGGTCGCCGACGACAACACCTACACCAACCTCATGGCCCGGCAGAACCTGCTCCGCGCGGCCGACGCCGTCGAACGCCATCCGCGCGAGGCGGCACGGCTCGGCGCGGACGAGGAGGAGAGCGCGGCGTGGCGGGACGCCGCCGAGGCCATGCACATCCCCTACAACCACGAACTCCGCGTCCACGAGCAGCACGCCGGGTTCACCCGCTACCAGCGCTGGGACTTCACCGGAACCCGCCCCGACCAGTACCCGCTGCTGCTGCACTTCCCCTACTTCGACCTGTACCGCAAGCAGGTCGTCAAACAGGCCGACCTGGTGCTGGCCATGTACACCTGCGGCGACTTCTTCGAAAAGGGGTACGACGACGAGGACGCGGACGGCGCGGAGCAGATCGCCCGGAACTTCGCCTACTACGAGCCGCTGACCGTGCGGGACTCCTCCCTGTCGGCGTGCTGCCAGGCCGTGGTCGCGGCCCAGGCGGGCCATCTGGACCTCGCCTGGGCCTACACCACCGAGGCGGCCCTGATGGACCTGCAGGACCTGGAGCACAACACCCGCGACGGGCTGCACATCGCCTCGCTGGCCGGTACCTGGATGGCGCTGGTGGCGGGCTTCGGCGGGATGCGCCGCGACGGCGAGCGGCTGCGGTTCGCGCCGCGCCTGCCCGAGCGGCTGAGCCGGCTCGCCTTCAACGTGGAGTTCCGCGGCCGGCGGCTGCGCGTGGACATCGGCGCGGACAAGGCGACGTACGCGCTGCTGGACGGGCCGCCGCTGACCCTGCGGCACCATGGCGAGCGGCTCACCGTGAGCACCGACGAGCCGGCGGTGCGGGCGGTGCCGCCTGTGTTCCGCCGACCCACCCCGGAGCAGCCGCTGCATCGCGCCCCGAACGGCGGTTGAGGCAGGCGCGCCGCTGCGCGCGCCGGGATCTGTCGTGGGGCGTCTGCCGCACCGCCGTGGCCGGTCGCGCCCACACGGCGCAGCCGCATGTCGATACAGCCCCGAGCCCCTTGAGGGCGCTTTCAGTTCAGGACGCCGGACAGTTGCCGCAGCAGATCGCCCGTCGCGTCGGCCGCGAGCAGCGCGGACACGGTGCCCAGGAGGAGGACGGCCGCCGCCGCGGACCACAGCCGTGGGGGCGGGCTGGTCTGCAGGGCCGCGATCCGGCGGGTGACGGCCCGGTCGGTGAAGTGCAGGGCGCAGGCGGTGCGGGCCCGGCCGGCGGTGAGCGCCGCCCGGGCCAGCGTCCGGGCGGCGATCCGCCGGTCGCCGACCGTGGCCGCGGCCTGCTCGTCGGCCCACCGTTCCACGAGGAAGCCGACGGCCCTGCGTACCGGCCCGAGCAGCGGGTCGGCCGCCGCCGCGAGTGTCGCCGCCGTGACCAGCGGCCCGTGCCGGTGGGCGAGATGGGCGCGCTCGTGGGCGAGGAGCACCCGCCGCTCGGCCGGCTCCAGCGCGCGCAGCATCGCCGAGGTGACCAGGATCCGGCCCGGTCGTCCCGGGATCGCGAACGCCTGCGGCACCTCGGAGGCCGCGACGATCAGCTCGGTGTCCGCCGGGTGCCCCGCGCACAGCCGGCGCAGGGTGCGGCGGGTGCGGCGTTCGGCGCGTACGGCCCGGTACACCCGAACGGCGACCGCCACCAGGGCCAGGCCGGCGGCGATGCCGATCGCCTCGGGCACCGGATTCGTCACCGGATGCCCGTCCTCGCGGGCCTCGCGGATCAGCGGCGGCGCGTGGCCGAGGAGCGCGGCGGCCAGCAGGACCAGTGACCAGGTGGTGGCCGCGGCCGTCAGTACGGCCGCCGAGGTGAGCACGCGCGCGGCGAGTGCCGGAGCGCCCCGGCGGGCGAGCGGCGGGGCGACCACCGACAGCAGCAGGGACAGCACCAGCGGGGTGTACACGTCGAACCTCATGCGCCGCCTCCGGCGAGCAGCTCGCGCAGCGCCCGCTCCTCCTCGGGGCTCAGCCCGGTCACGAACTGCTGGAGCGCGGCGATCGGGTCCGGGCCGCGGTCCAGGGCCTCGTGCATCGCCTCGGCGGTCAGCTCGGCCGCGTTCTTCGCCGGCCGGTACGCGCCGCGCCGCCCGGCGGCGTCCCGCAGCACCAGCCCCTTGTCGTACAGGCGTTTGAGGATGGTGTGCACCGTGTTGTAGGCGAGCGCCCCGTCGATCTCGGCCTGGATCTCGGCCGGGGTCAGTGGCCGTTCGGTGGCCCAGAGGGTGGCCAGCACCTCGCTCTCCAGCTCACCGGCGCTGCGCCGCTCCGCCCTGCCGCGGGACCCTGTGCCAGCCATACCCCAACCTTACAGCGCGTAGTGCCGTCGGCCGGATGGCCCCGTCCGCCCGGCATCAGGCAGGTATTCGCGGTAGTTTGACGGTGTTTTCCCCGACTCCCGTCCTGGACCCTACGGGTTGTAGGGTGACAAGGGTCTCCACACGCCGTGGGGGCAGAGGGGTGATGATGGCCGGCAGCGCGCACGCCACACTCGCCGGACTCCGGCGCTCACGCTCACCGCGCACGTCCGACGGCACCCGGCCGGTCCCCGCCACCGCCCCGCTCGCGGCCGTCGCCGCTGCCTTCACCCTGGCCCAACTGCTCCTGGTCCGGCCCGGCATGGGCCTCGGCTGGGACGAGGCGGTGTACGTCAGCCAGGTCAGTCCCCAGGCCCCCGCCGCCTTCTTCAGCGCACCCCGGGCCCGGGGCGTCTCCCTGCTCGTCGCGCCCGTCGCCTCCTGGTCCACCTCCACGGCCCTGCTGCGGACCTACCTCGCCGTCCTGTCCGGCCTCGCCCTGTACCTGGCTCTGCGCGCCTGGCGCTGCCTGTTCCCGGTACGCGTCCTCGCCCTCTCCGGCGCCCTCCTCGCCTCCCTGTGGGTCACCCTGTTCTACGGCCCGCAGGCCATGCCCAACTACTGGGTCGCCGTCGGTGCCCTGGCCGCCGTCGGATGTTTCCTGCGCGCCCGCGCCGACCGCAGCGCCCTGTGGGGCCTGGCGGCGAGTGCCGCGCTCATGGCCCTGATGCGGCCCATGGACGCCGTCTGGGCGGTGCTGCCGCTTCTCGCCCTCGGCCTCGCACGCCGCCACCGGCGGGCGCTCGTGGTGCTGCTCGCCGGGCTCGCGGCCGGTGCCGCCGACTGGGTGGTCGAGGCGTACGCCGACTACGGCGGCCCGGTGCGCCGGCTGTCCGAGGGCTCGGCGATCCAGGGCGGCCTCGGCTGGCACCTCGCCGTCGTCGACCAGCTGCGCAGCCTCAGCGGCCGGGCGCTGTGCCGGCCGTGCACCGGCGCCCTCCCCAACCCGCTGGTCACCGTCTGGTGGTTCGTCCTGCCGCTGCTCGCCGTGCTCGGGCTCGTCGTCGCCGTCCGCGCCCGGCGTACGACGGTCACGCTGCTGCCGTTGGCGTGCGCGGCCACCGCCGCCTTCCCGTACCTGTTCATGATCGGCTACGCCGCCCCGCGCTTCCTGCTGCCGGCCTACGCCCTGCTCGCCCTCCCGGTCGCCGACGCACTGACGTACCTGGTCACGGCGCGGCGCCGGCCCTGGCGCCCGGTCGTCGCCACCCTGGTCTGCCTCGGACTCGCCGCCCATCTCGCGGTGCAGCTGGCCGTCCTGGAGAACACGGTCCACAACACCACCGAGGACCGTCGCGGCTGGTCCCGCACCGCCGCCTCCCTGCACCGGCTCGGCGTCCGCCCGCCCTGCCTGCTCACCGGGGACGGTGCCATCCCCGTCGCCTTCTACACCGGATGCTCCTCGGCCGAGACGACCGGGCACAACGCCAACAGCACCGGGGAGGCCATCGTCGGGACCGCCCGGCGGATCCCGGTCGCCGCGCTGGTTCCCGACGGCACCCGGCCGCCCGGCTACGCCCGCGACTGGCCGTCCGAACCGCTCGACGGACAACGGCTGTACTACTCCGTGCCCGGGGGCGGCCGATGACGTCCCCGCCCCGTACCCGGGAACGGCCACTTCAGTCCCCGCCGGAACCCGCCCCGTCCCTGGGCCGCCGGCAGGCCTGCTGGCACGCCGGCGTCCTGCTCGCCGTCCTGCTCGGTGGGCTCTACCTGGCCCGCCGGCACTGGCCCGCCCTCGAGAGCGGCGCCGGGCGGCTGATCGGAGCCGACCAGGGCTGGCTGCTGGTCGGCGCGACGGCGGCTCTCGGCACCTGGGCGGCCTCGGCGCTCGCCCAGCAGGGTGCGGTGCTACGGCGGCTGCCCGGATCCCGGCTCGTCGCCGCCCAGTTCGCCGCCTCCGCAGCCAACCACCTGCTGCCCGCCGGGCTCGGCGCGGGCGCGGTGAACCTCAGGTTCCTGATGCGCTGCGGACTGCCCGCCGGCCGCTCGGCCAGCGCCCTCGCCGTCAAGGCCACCGCCGGTGCGACGGTCCGCCTGACACTGATCGCGCTGCTCGCCCCGGCCTGCCCGGGACTGCTGCGCCCGCCGCACCCCACCCCGACGGCCCTCGCCGTCGCCCTCGGCGTACTCGTGCTGCTCGCGGCCCTGCCGGTCACCCCCTGGTGGGCGCGCTGCCGCCGGGGTCTGTCGGCCGTCCTGGCCGACATCCGTGCCCTGCACGCCTGTCCCGCGCGAGCGGTGGCCCTGTGGGGCGGCTCCCTCGCCTTCGCCGCGCTGCACTCGCTCGTCCTCATCGCCGTCACCCAGGCGGTGGAACTGCCGCTGCCACCGCTCCAGGTGGCCCTCCTCTACCTCGCTGCCAGCAGCGCCGCCGCCCTGCTGCCCACCCCGGGCGGGCTCGGCTCCCTGGACGCGGCGCTCGTCCTCGCCCTCACCGTCTCCGGTGCCCCCGGCGCGGCCGCCGCCTCGGCCGTGCTCGGGTACCGGCTGCTGACCGTGTGGCTGCCCCTGCTTCCGGGGCTGCTGGTGCTCGGGGTGCTGGTGCGGCGCAATGCCCTGTGACGGACCGGGCGTTTCCCGAGCGCCCGCCGCAGGTAGGAGTCGGGGTGCCGTCACACGAGGGGGAGCGTCATGGCGGGGAGCGACACAGCGGGGCTGCCGAGCGAGGCGTTCTTCACGCCGGGGACCTCGTCCTTCACCGAGTTCCTGGCCGTGCACCGTCCCGGGCTGCTGCCCACGGCGCCTGTGCTGCCCGCCGGGGCGCGGACTCCCGCCGACCGGTTCCCGCACGGCACCACCGTGCTCGCCCTCACCTACCGCGACGGGGTTCTGATCGCCGGAGACCGCCGGGCCACCATGGGCAACCTGATCGCCCAGCGCGACCTGGAGAAGGTGCACCCCGCCGACGACTACACGGCCGTCGCCTTCGCCGGCACCGTCGGCCTCGCCGTCGACATGGTGCGGCTCTACCAGGTCGAGCTCACGCACTTCGAGAAGATCGAGGGCATCCCCATGACCCTGGCCGGCAGGGCGACCCGGCTCGCGGCCAGGATCCGGGACAACCTCGCCCAGGCCATGCAGGGCCTCGCCGTCGTCCCACTGCTCGCGGGGTACGACCTCAGCGCGCCCGACGGCGGGTGCGGCCGCATCTTCGGCTTCGACGCGGCCGGCGGCCTCTACGAGAAGTGCGACTTCTACGCCGAGGGTTCAGGCTCCCCCTACGCCCGGGGCGCCCTGAAGAAGCTGTACCGGCCCGGCCTCGGCCGGCGCGAGGCCGTCCTCGTCGCGCTCCAGGCGCTGTACGACGCGGCGGACGAGGACTCGGCGACCGGAGGTCCCGATGTGCACCGCCGTATCTTCCCCGTCGGCTGCGTGATCACGGCGGACGGCTTCGAGCGGCTGCCGGAGCCGGAGACCGAGGAGCTCAGCCGCGAGACGGTACGCCAGCGCACGGCCCGCCCGGACGGCCCACACGCCGCGCCCTGACGGCTGTGGAGCGGGGCGCGAGCCGGACCGGGGCCGACGGGCGCCGGGGCGGGCAATGCCGGCACGAGGC
Source organism: Streptomyces barringtoniae (assembly GCF_020819595.1). Classification (GTDB taxonomy): domain Bacteria; phylum Actinomycetota; class Actinomycetes; order Streptomycetales; family Streptomycetaceae; genus Streptomyces; species Streptomyces barringtoniae. Next base: position 453,673 of record NZ_JAJHNP010000003.1, on the reverse strand, counting down.
CGTGTGGTGGTGCGGCCTCAGGTCAGGCGGTGGCCGATACCGCGCGCGGTGGCGATGGTCCTCTCGCTGCCCGCCGCGCGCAGCTTGCGGCGCAGCCGGGTCAGGTACTGGTCCAGCGTGTTGTCGCTGACCTGCGCCCCCTCCGGCCAGCCCGCGCGGACCAGATCGCGGCGCCGCACCAGCTCCCCGCCGGCCGCGGTGAGCGCCGCCAGCAGCCGGAACTCCGTCGGCGTGAGGTCGACGCGCCTGCCGTGCACGGTGGCGCTGTGCCGGACGGCGTCCAGCACGAGTCCGCCCGCGGCGGCGGCCGGGGCCGCGGGCGCGGTCCGGCGCAGGGCGGCGCGCAGCCGGGCGGCCAGCTCGGCGAGGTGGAACGGCTTGGGCAGATAGTCGTCCCCGCCGGCCGAGAAGCCGGACAGGCGGTCCGTGAGTCCCTGCCGGGCGGTCAGGAAGAGGACCGGGGCGAGGAAGCCGTTGGCCCGCATCGCCTGGCAGACGTCGCGGCCGTCGGCATCGGGCAGGCCGACGTCCAGTACGACGGCGGACACGTCCGGTGTCGCCAGCCGCAGGGCGGTGGCGCCGTCGCCGGCGCACACCGTGTCGAACTCCTCGTCCTGCAGACCACGCCGCAGCACGTCACGCAGGGCGTGATCGTCTTCGACGATGAGGATCCTGGGATGCATGTCTCTCCACCGGCCCGTCGGCCGCGTCGTTCGGGTGGGGTGTGCCCGGCTCCGGGGCACGGGGGACGTATCGACCGGGCAGCCACCGGGCCACCGCGCAGACGAAGACACCGAGCCAGCCGACGGCGAGCAGCCAGCCGCCGACCACGTCGGTGAACCAGTGCACGCCCAGGAAGACACGGGTCAGCCCGACCCCGGCTCCCCAGCACGCGACCAGCAGACACAACACGGTCCTGCCGCGCGGGGCACGCAGGCACAGGGCCACTGTCAGCAGGCCCGCCGTCAGCGCGGCCGTGGTGGTGTGACCGGAGGGGAAGGACCAGCCGGAGGCGTGGGTCTGCCAGTCGTACTGCGACGGCCGGGCCCTGGCGACCAGCTCCATCACGCCGTACCGCACCGCCTGGCCCGTGCCCAGGCAGACCGCGCAGAGCAGCACGGCCTCCAGCCGCTGCCGCCCGGTGCGTCCGGCGATCAGCCCGGCCAGGACCACCAGGACGTACGGCACGACCCCCGTGCCCGTGGCGGTCAGGCCGCGGGCCACCGCCACCGCGACCGGCGGTCGGTGCCCGACGGACCAGGACAGCAGGCCCTGGTCCAGGTCGAGCGGGCTGCCCTGGTCGCTCACCAGCACGGCGGCCAGCGCAGCGAACGCCATCCAGGCGCCCAGGGCCACCGTGCCCGCCCGCTCCGCGATGTTCCTGGGCTTCATGCGGTTCCCGCCACCTGCAGTGGGCGCAGCCGGGTCCCCGACAGCCGCCCCGGCCGACGGGGCGGGGCGATCGAGGCAAGGAGGCCGACGAGCGCGCCGATGCCGTGCGGATTGTCCTCACCGCCCCCTGCGGGCCGCGACACCGGAGTGCGGAAGACCGGGCCCCGGCCGGACCGGCCCGCTGCGGCCGGCGGCTTCACGGCGCTGTTCACCGTGCACAGCGCCGGCACCGCCACCGGAACGGTCGCCCCGCTCGCTCCGTCCCGGCGGGCCCGCCACCGGCCCACCCCCCTGAGCGGCGTGCACACCCCCGCGCCGTACGCCGTCCACGCGCCGACGGCGTCGTCCGCCCGGCCGGATGAGCGGCGGGCGAGGTGCACCACGTCGATGTGGGGCGGACCGTCCGCCGACGAGCCCGGCAGGGGGGACGGCATCAGCGGGCTTCCTTGGCCGCTTTGCGGGAGCGCAGCACCTCGGCCGCGAGCGGGAGGAGGGACACGGCGACGATCAGCGCGATCATCGGCAGCAGGTACTTGTCGACGTTCGGGATCGAGGAGCCCAGCGCGTATCCGCCGAGCGTGAGACCGAGGCTCCACACGAGCCCGCCGGCCACCTGCCAGAGGGTGAAGGTCCGGGCCGGGACCTCGAGGGCGCCCGCCAGCGGGTTCAGCACGGTGCGCACCACGGGGATGAAGCGGGCCAGCACGATCGCCTTCGCGTGTCCGTACCGGTCCAGGAGTTCCTCGGCACGCTGGGCGCCCTCGCGCAGCTTGGCCGAGCGGCTGCGGGCCAGCAGCGCGCCGCCCGCCTTCCGGCCGATCAGGAACCCGCACTGCGAACCGGCCAGCGCGCCGACGGCCGCCGTGACGAGCAGCGGCCCGAGCGAGAGGTGCACCCCGCTGTCGGACCTGCCCGTGCACAGCAGGCCCGCCGTGAACAGCAGGGAGTCTCCGGGCAGGAAGAATCCGATCAGCAGGCCCGTCTCCGCGAAGAGCACCACGCCGACGCCGAGCACGCCGAAGGTGGCGAGCAGCGAATGGGCGTCGAGCACGTTGACCGCGAGCTGCGACGCCAGGTGTGGGGGAGTGGCCATCGCCGTACGCCCTTTCCTTCGACTACGACTTCGACTTGGACTTCGGCTCGTCTTCGATTGCGACAAAGATCCGACTACACATTTGTAGACGGTCCACCGGACCGAAGACGAACGGAGAGTGGCGAACGTTCCCGGACTTTGCCTGCCCATTACTGCTTCGTGACCGGTCGACTACTTGGACATGGTCATGATGGTCCGCGAAGGTAAGGTATGCCTTCACTAACTAACAGGGAGGGCAGCAGGGCATGTGGGACGACGCGTTTCCGAGTTTCCTGATCGGACTCAGGGAGGGACTCGAAGCCGGACTCATCGTCTCCATCCTGGTGGCCACCCTGGTGCGGGCCGAGGCGCGCTCGCGGCTGCCCCAGGTGTGGACCGGCGTCCTGGCCGCCGTCGCCGTGGCGATGAGCTTCGGCGCGGTGCTCACCTTCACCGCCGCGTCCATGCCGCAGACCGCCCAGGAGGCGTTCGGCGGCACCCTCAGCGTGATCGCCGTCGCCTTCGTCACCGCCATGGTCTTCTGGATGCGCCGCTCGGCCCGCAGCCTCTCCGGTGAGCTGAAGGAGAAGGTGACCGGCGCCCTCGCCATGGGCTCCGGCGTGCTGGTCCTCACCTCCTTCCTCGCGGTCGGCCGTGAGGGCCTGGAGACGGCCCTGTTCCTGTGGACCACCGCACAGGCGGCCGGCGAGTCGGCCGGACCGCTGACCGGCGCCGCCATCGGCCTCGTCCTCGCGGCGGGCCTGTGCTGGGGCCTGTACCGGCGCGTGCTGAAGATCAACCTGACGAAGTTCTTCACCGCCACCGGCGCCGTTCTGATCGTCATCGCGGCCGGTGTCCTCGGCTACGGCCTGCGCGACCTCCAGGAGGGCGGCGTGCTGCCCGGGAAGACGGCCTACGCGGTCGACCTGGCGAGCAGCGTCGACGCCGGTTCCTGGTACAGCACCCTGATCCAGGGCGTCCTCAACCTCACCCCGACCATGACCTGGCTCCAGGTGGTGGCCTACGTCGGCTACCTGGCCGTCGTGATGACCCTGTTCGTGCGCGGCGTGCGGACCACGGGCCCCAAGCCGACGAAGGAACGCCCCGAGCACGAGCCGAAGGCCGGCCGGCCCGAGCGGCGGCGGCCGGTCTGGGTGGTGCCCGCCGCCGTCGTCGCCGTACCCGCCGTGATCGCCGGACTCGTCGTCGCCCTCTCCCGGCCCAAGCCCGCCGGTGACCAGACCGTCGCCGTCTCCGAGACCGAGTGCGGCAAGGGCTTCACCGCGCCCAAGCCGGGCCGGCAGACCTTCCAGATGCAGAACACCGGCGGCAAGACCTCCGAGGTGTACCTCATCGACCCGTCGACCAGCGCGGTCTACGGCGAGATCGAGGGCCTCGCCCCCGGCACCACCCGCGACCTCGTCGCCACCGTCTCCGGCGGCACCTACGCCTGGCGCTGCGTCCCCACCGGCGGCAGGGCCGTCACCTCCAAGCCGGTCACCGTGAGCGGCGGCGGCGCGGCGAAGCCGGTCGTCCCGGTCTCCGAACAGGACCTCGCCGCACCCCTGAAGGCGTACAAGACGTACGTCGAGCAGGGGCTGGACACCCTCGTCACCCAGACCCGCACCCTGGACGACGACATCGAGCACGGCCACCTCGACAAGGCCCGCACCGACTGGCTCACCGCCCACCGCAGCTACGCCTCCCTCGGCGCCGCCTACGGCACCTTCGAGGACTACGACAAGAAGATCGACGGCCGCGCCGACGGACTTCCCGACGGCGAGCGGGACAAGGGCTTCACCGGCTTCCTCCGCCTCGAGTACGGCCTGTGGCACGGCCAGTCCGCCAAGGACCTGACCGGCCCCGCCCGGCAGCTCGCCGCCGACGCCGCCGGGCTGCGGACGGCCTTCCCGAGCCAGGACTTCGACCCCGGCGACCTGCCGCTGCGCGCCCACGAGATCCTGGAGAACACGCTCCAGTTCGAGCTGACCGGCGACACCGACGAGGGCAGCGGCACGTGCCTCGCCACCGCCGACGCCAACCTCGCCGGCACCCGCGAGCTGCTCACCGTCCTCGAGCCGCTGCTCACCAGCCGCGCCCCGAAGCTGCTGCCGACGGTCGACGCCGACATCGCCCGCGTGCAGAAACTCCTGGACGCGGCCCACGACGGCACCCACTGGACCCCCGTCGACCAGCTCGCCGCGACCGACCGGCAGCGGCTGAACGGCGCCACAGGGCAGCTGCTGGAAGACCTCGCGCCGATCCCGGACCTGCTCGAGATCCGGAAGTCCGCCTGATGACCGAAGCCTGCCCGATGATGTCCGCGCACCCGCACCCCGAAGGGAACCCTGCGATGTCCACTGCCGAACCGTCGGCCTGCCCGGTCGGCCCCGCCCGCCGCTCCTTCGTGCGGACCGCGCTGGGCGCCGGTGCCGCCGGAGCGGTCCTGGCCGGCGGCGGCTTCGCCCTCGGCGAGAGCGGCGGCACCGCGCAGGCCCGGTCGGCGAACGCCGACGGCACCGCCAAGGTCCCCTTCCACGGCGCCCACCAGGCCGGCATCGTCACCCCGGCACCGGCCGCCGCCACCTTCGTCTCCCTGGACGTCATCGCGGACGACCGCAAGGGCCTGACCGACCTGCTGAAGACCATCACCGAGCGGGCCCGCTTCCTCACCTCCGGCGGCACCCCCACCGACCTGGGCGTCGGCGCCCCGCCCTCGGACAGCGGCATCCTCGGCCCCGAGGTCCCCTCCGACGGCCTCACCGTCACCGTCGGTGTCGGCGCCTCCCTCTTCGACGAGCGCTACGGCCTCGCCAAGGCAAGGCCCGCCAGGCTCACCCCGATGCGGACCTTCCCCAACGACAACCTGAACGCGGCCGAGTGCCACGGCGACCTGTCCCTGCAGATCTGCGCCCAGAGCACGGACACCGTGCTCCACGCCCTGCGCGACATAGCCCGGCACACCCGCGGCGCCATGCAGATCAAGTGGCGCATCGACGGCTTCCAGAACGCCCCGCGTCCCACCGGCGCCCAGCGCAACCTGCTCGGCTTCAAGGACGGCATCGCCAACCCGGACGTCACCTCCGCGCGCGAGACGAACAAGCTGATCTGGGTCGGCGACGGCCAGGGCGAGCCCGCCTGGACCACGGGCGGCAGCTACCAGGTCATCCGGATCATCCGGATGCTGGTCGAGTTCTGGGACCGGGTCTCGCTCACCGAGCAGGAGAAGATGTTCGGCCGCCGCAAGGACACCGGCGCCCCGCTCGACGGCGCGAAGGAGACCGACATCCCCCAGTACGCCAAGGACCCGCACGGCACCGCGATCCCGCTCGACGCCCACATCCGCCTCGCCAACCCGCGCAAGGCCTCGACCGACAGCTCCCGCATCCTGCGCCGCGGCTACAACTACGACCGGGGCGTGGACAACGTCGGCAACCTCGACATGGGCCTGGTCTTCTGCTGCTACAACCAGGACGTCAAGCGCCAGTTCGAGGCCGTGCAGACCCGGCTGATCGACGAGCCCCTGGTGGACTACATCTCCCCGACGGGCGGCGGCTACTTCTTCGCCCTGCCCGGCGTACGGGACGCCGAGGACTGGCTGGGCCGGGGCATGCTGTCGGCGTAGCACCCCCTGCGGTCGCTATTGCACATCAGTTGCAGGTGCGGAATGATGGCGCACGGTTGCGCAGCGCAGCCGTTCCCGCACAGCGATAGGAAAGACCCTCCCGATGACGGCCGCCCCTGGTTCCGCTCCGTCCCTCCCCGTCCAGGCCGACGCCAAGCGCTCGGCCTGGCAGCGTGTCCGCCGCTCCATGACGCGGCAGGAGTGGACCAGGGTCGGTTCGATGGCCGCCTTCGTGCTCGCCCTGCACATCATCGGCTGGGGCACCCTGGTCGGGATCATCGCGCCGCAGCACTTCAGCGTCGGCACCCAGTCCTTCGGCATCGGCATCGGCGTCACCGCCTACACCCTCGGCATGCGGCACGCCTTCGACGCCGACCACATTGCGGCGATCGACAACACCACCCGCAAGCTCATGGGGCAGGGACAGCGCCCGCTGTCGGTGGGCTTCTGGTTCTCCCTCGGCCACTCCAGCATCGTCTTCGGCCTCTCCCTGCTGCTCTCGCTCGGCATGAAGACCCTCGCCGGACCGGTCCGCGACGACAACTCACACCTGCACGAGGTGACCGGCCTGATCGGTACGACGGTCTCCGGCACCTTCCTCTACCTGATCGCCGGCATCAACCTCGTCATCCTCGCCGGTATCTGGAAGGTCTTCCGGCAGATGCGCTCCGGCGCCTACGACGAGGCCGCGCTGGAGACGCAGCTGAACAACCGCGGCTTCATGAACCGCCTGCTGGGCCGGGTCACCGGCTCGATCAGCAAGCCGTGGCAGATGTACCCGCTGGGCCTGCTGTTCGGCCTCGGCTTCGACACCGCGACGGAGATCGCCCTGCTGGTCCTCGCCGGCTCCGGCGCCGCCTCCGGCCTGCCCTGGTACGCGATCCTCTGCCTGCCCGTCCTCTTCGCGGCCGGCATGTCCCTGCTGGACACCATCGACGGCTCGTTCATGAACTTCGCCTACGAGTGGGCGTTCTCCAAGCCGGTCCGCAAGGTCTACTACAACCTCACCATCACCGGTCTGTCCGTCGCCGTCGCCCTCATCATCGGCACCGTCGAACTCCTCGGCCTCCTCGCCGACAAGCTCGGCCTGCACGGCGCCTTCTGGGACTGGATCTCCGGCCTCGACCTCAACACCGTCGGCTTCGTGATCGTCGGCCTGTTCTTCGCCACCTGGGCGATCGCCCTGCTGGTGTGGAAGGCGGGCCGCATCGAGGAGAAGTGGACGCAGAGCCTCGCCCCGGCGGAGCAGTCGGGGTCCTGACCGGGGTTAGCCGCCCGCCTGGCGGGAAACGCGGACCGGGACCGCCCGCGAGCCCAGAGGGAGGCGACCATGAGCGACCCGCAGTCGGAGCAGACCCCGATGGCGGACGACGCCTACCAGCCCACCGGAACCAACGAGGAACAAGCGGACGCCGGCCCCCTGGACCTCCAGGACGCGGTCGACGAGCGCACCTACGACGACGTCCTCGACGAGGGCTACTCCCCGCCCGAACGCCCCCTCGCCGTCACCAAGAAGGGCACCACCGCCGCCGAGCAGCGCGCGGGGGAGACCCTGGACGAGCGGCTCGGCCAGGAGGTGGCGGACGTGAGCGCACCACCGGGCGACGACATCGGCGACCTGCCCGGCGGCGAGGGCGAGCCCCTCGACCCCGAGGCGGGCGGGCCCCGAGCCGGCCGCCTGGTGGCCCCGGACGAGGGCGCGCACCCGGACACCACGAAGGAGGAGGTCGCGCGGGACGTGGGCGTGGACGGGGGAGCGGCGGGCGCGGAGGAGGCAGCGGTGCACGTGGTGGAGGAGGAGACCTGAGCCTGCCGGCCGAGAGGCATCGCCGGTGCCGCCGCCCCCTGGAAGGAGACGGCGGCGTCGAGCGGTGCGGCGGGCGTGGGCCGACCGGCCCAGTGTGGGCCCGGCGGCGAGGGCGAGCCCCTCGACCCCGAGGCGGGCGGGCCCCGAGCCGGCCGCCTGGTGGCCCCGGACGAGGGCGTGCACCCGGACACCTCGAAGGAGGAGGTCGCGCGGGACGTGGGCGTGGACGGGGGAGCGGCGGGCGCGGAGGAGGCAGCGGTGCACGTGGTGGAGGAGGAGACCTGAGCCTGCCGGCCGAGAGGCATCGCCGGTGCCGCCGCCCCCTGGAAGGAGACGGCGGCGTCGAGCGGTGCGGCGGGCGTGGGCCGACCGGCCCAGTATTAGGGGACATGTGGCGTCCCATGGGGGCCGAGTGCCCCTATCCACGCCCTCACGGGCAGATGACGCTGCCCGTGGGGGGTGATGGGAGGTGCGCCATGGGCAGCGAGGACCGTTGGGGAGAGGGAGAGACGGAGCTGAGGGTGTCTCTGGGCCGCCTCGACGGCTGGACGGTCGCCAGCCTGGCAGGCCCGATCGACATCCTGACCGCGCCGCGACTGCGCGCGCATCTCGAAGACCTCGTGGCAGACCATGGCGGGCTGCCCCAAGTGATCATCGACCTCGGTGGCGTCACCTTCTGTGACGCACGCGGGCTGAGTGCGCTCGTCGGCGCCCACCACACGGCCGCCCGACGCGGCGGCACGGTGCGCCTGGTCGTCCCCCCGGGGCGCGTGCGCAGAGTCCTGCGCATCGCAAACCCCACCCATGACCTCAAGGTGCACGACACGGTGAGCGACGCGACCGCGGTCGACCCGGTCTGAGGCCACGGCGGGGCCCGTTGCGCCGTCTTCGAGGGATCACCATGCCGCTGACCGGGTTACGCCAGGTCAGGCATCGTCAGCCGTTCCACGGTGCCGATGGAAGTCCGCCCACGCCTGCCGCTGGATCTCGTCGGCGTCCGCCAGGAGCTCCTCCAGGGGTTCTGCGGCCCCCGAAGGCCGGGAGGACACCCGCACGAGCGTGTCGTAGAGGTACTCACAGGCTTCGGCCTCCGTGTCGAAACGCCGTATGTCGCTGTCCTGGGAGCGTTGGCGCAGGCCGACGGTCCAGGCGCCCGCCTCACGGCGCAGGAAGTAGTAGGCGTCCAGTTGGACCGGCACATCGTGGACACCGGCGATCTCGTAGAACGCCTCGGGAACACCCGCCCCGCGGAGTCTTCCGGCGAGTTCCGCGCTGTCCAAGGGATCCGTCCTTCCGCCTGCTCCGGAGGTGGCCCGGCCTGACAGGTCCGGGGCCACCCCGGGCGTCGTCTCGTCAGGTGGGGATTTCCTCCAGCTTGTGTTCGGTGGCGAGCTGGGGGATCTTCTCGCGCGTCTTGTACTGGAGGCCAAGGCCGGGCTGGCCGAACCAGGGACGGATCGGGCCGGCATCGACGGTGAACGGCTTGACGACCCGGTACAGGTGGTAGCTGAACGGACAGTACTCGACGTACTGGTCGAGATTGCTCGGCGGGATCGCGCGCTTGGCGTAGGGCGTGCCCGCCGGGGCGAGGAAGCTGCCGAGACCGCTGCCGAAGAGGTCGACCAGCTGGCCCTTGCGGAGTGTCACAGGGTGCTCGACCGGCTTGCCGTTCTTCAGCACGAAGCCGTCGTTGTCCGGGAACCACCAGCCCGGCTTCTCCGTCGCGGTGCCGGTCTGCCAGTAGCACGCGAGGAACCGGTTGGCGGAGGTGTGGTCCGTGCGTTGATATCCCTTCAGCATCTTGCCGAGAGGCCCCGTCCGGGGCAGGGACTTGGGTCCCAGCCGCCAGTCGTTGCGGTAGTAGGGCGTGTACTGCTTTGGCGGTTCGAAGCCGGGCACGCGGGTGCGGTGCGTGGTCGGGCAGGGAGCCTTGTTCCCCGCACGGGGGTGGTCGGCGTGCGCCGTGGCCGGGGAGGTGCCGATCAGCAGGAGGAGCGATGCGAGGGCGCTCCTCACGAAGGCGCGCGGTACGCGCATTCGAAGTCCCTTCTCTTCTGGCGCCAGCCGGGCGCCGTGTGAGCGGCGGGCCGCCGGCCTGGGCGGCCACCTGCCCGCCTCGTCGTGACGGGACTCATTTCAGGCGGGGCATATGCGCGAGGGACGGAGGCTTCGCAGATAGTCACCCAATCCGATGAGCGCAATTCCTCGGACAGCCGAAGACCCGAGGCGAGGGCTCGATCCGTTCGCTGCGGCCGCACGCAGCGGCATGGGTGAACGCGTACGTCCGGACCGGGACGCGTCGGCGCCGAAATCACCGGAACGGCACGGGAGTTACCGCCGGTGCCCGCTCTTGTCGCCGCGCCGGAGCCCCTGGAGGACAATGACGCCATGGGCCAGCGACCCGGCGACGTCAGCGCCCCCGCCCGGCTGGCCGGTCCCGGCGAGGGCATCGGCGCGGACGAACTCGCGCTCGCCGCCCGCAACCACGGTCTGCCCCTGGAGGCACTGCGGCACGACGTCACCCCGCCCGGACTGCACTACGTCCTCACGCACTACGACATCCCCTACGTGCCGGACGTCGGTGCCTGGCGGCTGACCGTCGACGGCCGGGTGCGCACCCCGCTCGACCTGTCGCTCGCCGATCTGCTGTCGTTCGCGCAGGTCACCACCCGGGTGACCCTGGAGTGCGCGGGCAACGGCCGGGCCCTGCTCACACCCCGGCCGGTCAGCCAGCCCTGGCTGGTGGAGGCGGTCGGCACCGCCGACTGGACCGGAGTGCCGCTCAGGCTGCTGCTCGCCGAGGCGGGCGCGGACCCGGCGGCCGCCGACGTCGTCTTCACCGGCGCCGATCACGGTGTCGAGCGCGGTGTCGAGCAGGACTACCAGCGCGCCCTGTCCCTGGCCGTGGCCACCGGCGACGACCCCGAGGTGCTGGTCGCCACCGCCATGAACGGCGCGCCGCTGCCGCCGCAGCACGGCCGGCCGCTGCGGCTGATCGTGCCCGGCTGGTACGGCATGGCCCAGGTGAAGTGGCTGCGCTCGGTCACGGTGAGCGACGTGCCGTTCACGGGCTTCCAGCAGTCGGTCGCCTATCGGATCCGGCGCAGCGCCGACGAACCGGGCGAGCCGGTCACGAGGATCGCGCCGCGCGCACTGCTGGTCCCGCCGGGGTTTCCCGACTTCATGTCCCGGACGCGGGTGGTGCGGCCGGGGCCGGTGAGGCTCTTCGGCCGTGCCTGGTCCGGGCGGGCGCCCGTCTCCTCGGTGGAGGTCAGCGTCGACCGCGGCGCGAGCTGGGAGGCGGCTGTTCTCGACCCGGTCGTGGACGCGCACCGGTGGGCCTGGCGGTCCTGGCACCACGCCTGGTCCGCCACGCCTGGGGAGCATGCGGTGGGTGCGCGAGCGACCGACGCCGGCGGTTTCACCCAGCCCCTTGAGCAGCACTGGAACCGAGGTGGCCTTGCCAACAACGCCGTGCGCTGGGTGCGGGTGGTGTGTGTGGCCGACGACGCCACCGTGCCGTAGACGTCGCGTGCCGTAGACGTCACCGTGCCGTAGGGGTTCGTGCGGGCGCGGGTCGTGCGTGGTCGCTCGCGCCCGCGGCGGAGCCGCATGTCGAATACGGCCCCGCGCCCCTTGAGGTCGGCTGACGTGCCCCCGTTGACAATGAGCCTGCTGGTTTCCCCGGACTGCCCTACGGCATCAGCCTCTCGATGGCTGTCGGGCCCTCCTTCTCCATCTTGCGGCGTGCCCACTCGAGGTTCTTCGGTGTGACGTCCCTGCCCGCCGCCATCACCAGGTCCTCCGGGGTGACATCCCTGGAGGGTGCGGAGTGGAGCAGGGCGTCCGGGGTGCAGTGGTCGTCGGACGACCGGGACTCGTCGGGTGTGATCGTCGACATGATGCCTCCTCCTCGGTCCGGATGACCGCATCCGTGCCGGTGCCGCCGAACGGGGCACACTCTCACCATTCCTCGCAGCGCCTTCCCACGCCACCGGAGAGCACTCGCTCCTAAGCTGGAAAACATCTCGCACCGCTCACCGGGAGGCCGCAGATGGCCGAGACCCCGTTTCCCGAGGACGTCCACCCCCGCCCGCGCTATCTGCCCATCGCCGAGCACGGACTCATCGGCGACCTGCGCAGCGTGGCCCTGGTCGGCACGAACGGCACGATCGACTGGTACTGCACGCCGTCCTTCGACGCCCCCAGTGTCTTCGCGGCCCTCCTCGACGCCGAGCGCGGCGGCCGTTTCGAGCTGGCCGCCGCCGTACCCGCGCGCGCCAAGCAGTTCTACTTCCCCGACACCAACGTACTGATCACCCGGTTCTTCACCGACGACGGCGTCGGCGAGGTGCAGGACTTCATGCCGGTCACCTCCGACAGCGCGGCCGGCGCGGGCGAGGCGGGCCGGCACCGGCTGATCCGGCGCGTGGTCTGCGTCCGCGGCACCGTCCCCTTCCGGGTGCTGGTGGCCCCCCGGTTCGACTACGGCGCGGCCCCGCACACCCTGAGCACCATGGGCGGCACCGTCGTCTTCGAGTCCGCGGAGCGGTCCCTGGCGCTGATCTCCACGGTCGACCTGGAGTGCGACGACCGGGATGCGCGCGCCGACTTCAAGCTCGGCGAGGGCGAGTCGGCGGTGTTCGCCCTCGACCAGGTCGGCGACGAGGTGATCCCCCGCGGCTGCGCCCACGCCGAGGCCGAGCACCAGTTCAACGCCACGGTCGCCTACTGGCGGCGCTGGCTGCACCAGTCCCGCTACCGGGGCCGCTGGCGCGAGATGGTGCACCGCTCCGCACTGACCCTGAAGCTGCTCTGCTACGCGCCCACCGGCGCCATCGTCGCCGCCCCCACGACCAGCCTGCCCGAGCAGCTCGGCGGCGAGCGCAACTGGGACTACCGGTACGTGTGGGTGCGGGACGCCGCCTTCGCCGTGTACGCGCTGCTGCGGCTCGGCTTCGCCGGGGAGGCGGAGGCGTTCATGCGCTTCCTGACCACGCACGTCAGCCCCTGCGACACCGGCGGTTCCGCGCCGCCCCTGCAGATCATGTACGGCATCGACGGCCGCCCCGACCTGCCCGAGCGCGAGCTGCCGCACCTGGAGGGCCATCTGGGCTCCGCCCCGGTCCGGGTCGGCAACGCCGCCGCGGACCAGCTCCAGCTGGACATATACGGGGCCCTGATCGACTCCATCTACCTCTACGACAAATGGGCGCAGCCGATCTCCAGCTGCCAGTGGGACGACGTGTGCAAGCTGGTCGACTGGGTGTGCGCGCACTGGGACCAGCCCGACGAGGGCGTGTGGGAGACCCGCGGCGGCCGCAAGAACTTCACGTACTCGCGGCTGATGTGCTGGGTGGCCATCGAGCGGGCCATCCGTCTCGCCAACCACCGCGGCCTGCCCGCCGACCTGCCCCGCTGGCGGCAGGCCCGCGACACGATCTACCGGCGGATCATGGACCGCAGCTGGTCCGAGCGCCGGTGCGCCTTCGTGCAGCACGAGGGCGGCGACGTGCTGGACGCCTCGCTGCTGATGATGCCGCTCGCCAAGTTCATCGCGCCCACCGACCCCAAGTGGCTGTCCACCCTGGACGCCCTCACCGAGGACCTGGTCTCCGACTCCCTCGTCTACCGCTACGACCCGCAGGCCAGCCCCGACGGACTGCGCGGCGACGAGGGCACCTTCTCCATCTGCTCCTTCTGGTACGTCGAGGCGCTGGTGCGGGCCGGCCGGCTCGACGAGGCCCGGCTGGCCTTCGAGAAGATGCTCACCTACGCCAACCACCTCGGCCTGTACGCGGAGGAGATCGGCCGTACCGGGGAGCAACAGGGGAACTTCCCGCAGGCGTTCACACACCTGTCCCTGATCAGCGCCGCGTTCAACCTCGACCGCGCCCTCGGCTGACCACCGGGGCGGTGTGTCCCCAGGTCGTACGGGTACCCGGGAGTCTCCGAAAGGAGAACGACGCAGGGGCGACAGAAGGAGGAGACCCCGTATGACCAGCTCCAGTGAGACAGGTGGCATCACCGGTACCCGCGACAAGAACTACGACCTCATCTGGTACGTCGAGGCGTGCCTGGACAACGCCCTGCGCCTGGAGACGTACATCCAGGACGCCGAACGCGACAACGACCGCGAGCTCATGGACCTGTTCCACAAGGCTCAGTCCGACAGCCGCAAGGGCGCCGAGATGGGCAAGCAGCTGCTGCGCGATCGGCTGAGCGCCTGATCGCCTCCTCCGCTCAGGCGAACCGGGAACTCGGGACGGGCCCGGCGGAGCGTACGCGCGCCCGGTCGCCGCGCAGCCAGGTGCCCTGCACGGCACCGGCGAACGCGGCGAACCGGGTGTCGTCGTCCCCCGGGCCCTCGCCGTCCCCCGGATCGGCGGCCGGGTCGGCTGCGGTCACCTCGGCGGCGATCTCCGCCTCCGGGCGGTCGTCCGCCGGGTCCCGTCCGATACTGCCGTCCGCGCCCTGGCGCAGTCGCTCGCCCCAGGGCGGCACCACCGACTGGTGCAGCAGCCCCACGCTGTCCGCGGTGATCGCGGGCGGGTCCGTCCAGCAGCACGCGTGTGCGTGCAGCACCTGCCCGGGCACGCGCTCGAAGAGCTGCCCGACGATCTCCGGGCCGCCGTCGTGCGCCGCCAGGCCGTCGAGGTCGTAGGCGACGACGACCGTGTCCGTGCGGCCGGGCACGAACGGCTCGGCGGGCAGGTCCAGCACCTCGGCCGCGGCGAGGCCGAGGATCCGCGAGTCCCGGTCGGGCAGCAGCGACACCGAGCCGGGCCGCAGCTCGGCGGCCTCCAGCAGGGCGCGCAGCCGCAGCAGCCCGCGCAGACAGCCGCCGGGAGTGTCCTGCAGCCAGGCGTAGCGGCCGTGCATGCCCGCGCCGAAGCCGTACGGCGACAGGGTGCCGAGGACCGTGCCGGCGATCACGTACTGCCAGCCGCGCAGATCGGTCAGGTCGAGCGAGGACACCCGCTCGGCGTCGGCCGCCCGCTCCAGTACCCGGTTCTGCCGGTCCCGCGCCGGCTGCCACTGCGCGTCCTCGGGGTCGGACAGCAGCGCGTGCTGGCGCCGGGCCAGTTCCAGGTCGCCCGCCAGGACGGCGTTGAACACCAGCAGATAGCGGTCCGGCCAGTCCTTGAACGACCCTTCGTGCCGGGCGAGTTCGGTTACGGCCTCGCGATGCCGGCCCTCGTCCTCGTACGCCGACACCAGCTCCCGCAGCGCGAGCAGTGAACCGTCGCTGCGCCGCAGCGCCTCGCGGAGCGCGGGAACCGCCAGGTAGGACACGCCTCGTTCGATGCAGGCGTACCCGAAGTCGTAGAGGACCTTGGCGCGTTCGGGGTCGGCGGCCAGGGCCGTGGCGGCCTGCGTGAGGTCGTCGAAGCCCGCCGCGGCGGCGGCCCGCCGCACCACCAGGGCCACCTCCGAGAGCGGCTGGGTCTCGCCGGCCGCCCGCAACTGCCGCAGCGCACCGGGCACATCCCCGGAATCCAGGCACCCCCAGGCCTCGAGGAGCTCGGGGGACTTCGGGCGGCGACTTCTGCGCGAGAACATGCCGGAGATCATCACCCGCCCGATGACGTGTTCTCAACACAATTCCCGCGCAATGCCCGCAGAGGACTACGGAAGCGGCTGCTCCGCCCAGATGATCTTGCCGTTGTGGGTGTACCGGGTGCCCCAGCGCTCGGCGAGCTGCGCGACGAGGAACAGACCCCGGCCGCCCTCGTCGGTGGTCGCCGCGTACCGCAGATGCGGCGAGGTCGTGCTGCGGTCGGACACCTCGCAGATCAGTGTGCGGTCGCGCAGCAGCCGTACCCCGATCGGGCCGCGTCCGTAGCGGATGGCGTTGGTGACCAGCTCACTCAGGATCAGCTCCGTCGCGAAGTCCAGGTCCTCCAGGGCCCAGTCGGTGAGCTTCCGGGTCACCGCGGACCGCACCTCGGAGACCGCCGCCGGGTCGGACGGCACCTGCCACTCGGCGACCCGGTCGGGGCCCAGCACCCGGGTCCGGGCGACGATCAGCGCCACGTCGTCGTTCGGCCGGGCCGGCAGCCGGTCCAGCACCGCACGGCAGGTCTCCTCCGGCGAGCCGCCCGGCGTGTCGCGCAGCGCGTCGCTCAGCAGGGCGAGACCGACGTCGATGTCCCGTTCCCGGTCCTCCACGAGACCGTCCGTGTACAGCGCCAGCCGGCTGCCCTCCGCCAGCTCCAGCTCGGCCGTCTCGAACGGCAGCCCGCCCAGACCCAGCGGCGGCCCGGCCGGCACCTCCGGGAACTCCACCCGGCCGTCGGGGTCCACCAACGCGGGCGGCGGATGACCGGCCCGGGCCACGCTGCAGCGCCGCGACACCGGGTCGTACACCGCGTACAGACAGGTCGCCCCGGCGATCGCCGCGGAGCCGTCCGCGGCGGTCTCATCCTGGTCGATCCGGCCCACCAACTCGTCCAGCAGACTGAGGAGTTCGTCGGGCGGCAGATCCAACGCGGAGAAGTTGTGCACCGCCGTGCGCAGCCGGCCCATGGTGGCCGCCGCGTGCAGCCCGTGCCCCACCACGTCCCCCACCACCAGCGCCACCCTGGCACCGGACAGCGGCAGCACGTCGAACCAGTCGCCGCCCACCCCGGACTGCGCCGGCAGATAGCGGTAGGCGATGTCCAGCGCGCCCTGCTCCGGCAGCGAACGCGGCAGCAGACTGCGCTGGAGCGTCACCGCCATGCTGTGCTCGCGCGTGTACCGGCGGGCGTTGTCGATGGACACCGCCGCCCGCGCCACCAGCTCCTCGGCGAGCGCCAGTTCCTCGGAGTCGAACGGCTGCGGCTTCTCCGAACGCCAGAAGTTCGCCACGCCCAGCACCAGGCTGCCCGCTCGGAGCGGCACGGTGATCAGCGAGTGGATGCCGTACGCCAGGACCTGGCCGGTGCGCTCCGGGTTCTGCGCGCGCCAGCCGGGCGCTTCGCGCAGGACGGGCTCCAGGACCGACTGCCCCGTGGTCAGGCTGCGCGCCTGCGGCGAGGTGGCCACGAACCGGATCCGCTCACCGACCGGGTACAGGGGTGCGTTCTTGCGGATGCCTGCGCAGGCGGCGCGGCGCAGCGCCGTGCCCGGCCTCGGCTCCTCGCCGTGCAGGACCGCGTCGAACAGGTCGACCGTCGCGAAGTCCGCGAACCGGGGCACCGCCAGCTCGGCCAGCTCCTCTGCGGTACGGCTCACGTCCAGGCTGGTGCCGATGCCCACCCCGGCGTCGTACAGCATGTTCAGCCGCTCACGCGCCACCTCGGCCCGGCCGGACAGCGCGCGCAGCTCGGTGGAGTCGCGCAGCGTGGTGACACTGCCGGCCGGGCCGCCGCGGACGTCGGTGGGGCGCTGGTTGATGGCCAGCAGCCGGTCCTTGACCAGGTGCACCTCGTCCGTGGCCACCCGGCCCGAGGCCAGCAGCCCGGCCGTCTCCTTGTCCAGGCCCAGCTCCAGCACGCTGCGCCGCTCGGCGTCCTCGGGCAGGTCCAGCAGCCGGTGCGCCTCGTCGTTGGCGAGCAGCAGCCGGCCGCCGCCGCCGACGATCAGCACGCCCTCCCGGACCGCGTGCAGCACCGCGTCGTGGTGCTCGTACATCCGCGTCATCTCGTACGGGCCCAGGCCGTGGGTCTGGCGCAGCAGCCGTCTGCTCACCAGGGCCGTTCCCGCGGTGGCCAGCGCGAGCGCCGCCGCTGCCGCCGCGAGCAGGAGGGGCAGCTGCTGGTTGGCGGCCCCGCCCACGTGCGCGGTGGTGATCCCGGCCGACACCAGGCCCACCACCTTGCCGGAGACGTCCTTCACCGGCACCACGACCTGCACCAGTGGCCCTATGGTGCCGTTGACGTGCTCGACGACCGTGCCGCCGGCCACCGCCGGGGCGATGGTGCCGACGAACTTCTTGCCGATACGGTCGGGTTTGGGGTGCGTGTAGCGGATGCCGTCGGTGTTCATCACGACGACGAAGTCCACGCCGGTCGCCTTGCGCGTGGCCTCGGCCCTCGGCTGGAGGATGGCCGTCGGGTGCGCGGAACGCAGCGCGGCCGCCGTGCCCGGCGCGTTCGCGAACGACTGGGCGACGGAGAGGGAACGGTTCTGTGCCTCCACGTCGGTGTCGCGCCGCACCTGGAGCACCTGCGCCACCACCGCAGCGACGATCAGCAGCAGCACGATCACCACTTGGAGCACGAACACCTGTCCGGCGACACTGCGCCCGGTCACCGCCGACCGCAGCGCCCCGGGCGCGCCGCCGTTCCCGCCCGAGCCCTGCGGCTGGGGGCCCTCCGAGGCGCGCGGGGACGCGGAAGGACGGGGCGGCCGAGTCGCGCTCCGGCCGGACAGTCGCACCATGTGCCCATGTCTACACTGCCCGGCGCCGTCCGGCGAGACTGTCACCCGAGGTGACCGCAGCCGATCGGAGTGGCCCGCTTCGCTCACCGGTGGCGAACGGGGGTCGAACGGCGGGCGGCGAGCAGCAGCGCCACGTCGTCGGGGCGGTCCGCGGCGTGCCGGGCGGTGGCCGTGAGCCGGTCGGCGACCCCGGCCAGCGACCGTCCGCCCCGGCGCCCGGCGGCGGCCCCCGCCCTGGCCAGCGCCAGCCGCAGCGCCTCGATGCCGTCGTCGATGTCCGCGCCCGGCCGCTCCACCAGACCGTCCGTGTAGAAGGCGAAGATCGCGTCCGGCTCCAGCAGCAGCTCGGCCACCGGGTACGGGGCCCGCGGATCCACCCCGAGGACGACACCGCCGGGGACGTCCAGCAGCCGGGTCCGGCCGTCGGGGGAGCGCAGCAGCGGCGGCGGATGTCCCGCGCGGGCGATCCGGGCGCGGCCGGTGGCGGGGTCCAGCCGCAGATAGCAGCAGCTGGCGAACTGACCGGGGTCGAGGTCGATCAGCAGGTGGTTGGTGCCCCTCAGCACCTCGTCCGGCGGCCGGTCGCCCAGCGCGAACGCGCGCACCGCACTGCGCAGCTGCCCCATGGTGGCCGCCGCCTGCACCCCGTGCCCCTGTACATCCCCGATCACCAGGGCGAGCCCGTCGCCCGCCTCGACCACGTCGTACCAGTCACCGCCCACGTCCATGCCCTGCGTGCCCGGCAGATACCGGCCCGCCGTCTCCACCTGTGGGTGGGCCGACAGCCGGCGGGGCAGCAGCGCCTGCTGCAGGCCGCGGGCGAGGGCCGCCTCGCTGTCGTAGCGCTGGGCCCGTTCCATGGCGTGTGCGATCAGCCCGGCGAGCGCGGTGAGGACCGTGCGCTCCTCGGTGCTGAAGCTGCGGGTGCGGTCGAAGCCGAGGATGCACGAGCCGACCGGCCGGCCGGAGGCGATCAGCGGCAGGAAGGCCCGGGCGCCCTCGGGCGCGTCCAGCGGGATGCCCGGATAGGCGGCCGCCAACTGCTGCATCGACTCGAAGAACAGCGGCCGGCCCGTGGTCAGGCACTCCACGCCCGGCAGCCGTGCGTCGAGGCCGATCCCCTCGAACGGGTCGAGGAACCCCTGCGGGAAGCCGGTCTCCCAGGCGAGATAGAAATGCCGTTCCTGGAGCAGATAGATGGCGAGGCACCCGCCGCCGAACGCGGGCAGCAGCTCCCGCACGACCACGGCCGACACCTGACGGGCGGTCACGGCGTCCGTCAGCGCGATGGCCAGGGTGATCGGCCGGTACAACGGCGCCATCGAGCCGCCGGCCGCCACCGTGTCCTCCGGGACCTGCGCCTCGACGGCCGGCCCGACCGGTGGGTCCATGCGGCTGGCCGGGACGAGCGTGCAGCTCAGCAGGTCCTCGCCGCAGTGCACCGACACGGCGAGCCACTCGCCGGCACCGGGCTCGCCAGGTCTCCCGGCCGGCCGGCGCACATGGAAGTGCACCGGACCGGGGGACAGGTGCGCACCGCGCAGATGGTCGTCGTACGGCGCACCGGCCAGCCACGGCATCCCCTCCCACAGCGGGCGGCCGAGCAGCCACTCCCGGTCCCGGCCGACGAGCCGGGCCGCGGCCTCGTTGACGTACACGATCAGACCCAGCCGGTCCAGGCAGAACACGCCCTGCGGCAGCAGGTCGGCCGCGCCGTCCGCCCAGGAGGCGGGCCCCGGAGCGACCACCACCCCGCCGACCTGCTCAGCGGCCCCGCCCTCGGCGGCCGGCCACAGGTCCAGCAGGCGCGGCGTGCCGTCCCGCGCCAGCAGCCTCAGCGGCGCGGCGGGTGGTTTTCCGGCCGCGGCGGCGTGCAACGCGGCCAGGACCAGGTGCGCGTCGTCCGGGGCCAGCGCGTCCGCGAGCGCCGTGTCCGTTCCCCCGCAGTCGTCGAGGGGGAGGCCGAGAAGGGCGTGCAGCCGGTCGTCCGCGTACACCGCGCGGGTCACGGGATCCCAGCGGAACCGCGCCACGACGGGCTGCGCGGGCCGGCGCACGGGCGGCCGTACGCACAGCGGCTCACCGTCCCAGACCACGGCGCGCGGGTCGCCGTCGGCGAGCCCGAGCAGTTCGGCGCCCAGGCCTTCGGCGAGCCTGTCGAGCAGGTCCCTGTCCAGCAGCTCGTCCGCGGTGTCCGCCGTCGCCGGGCGCAGCACCATGAGCACGCCCAGCGGCTCGCTGCCGCCCGGCACCGGCACGTGCACCGATCCGAACGGGAAGGGCAGGCTCGCCGCGAACTGCGGATACCGGCGCACCGTCTCGGCGGCGTTCGCCAGCATCACGGGTACGCCGAGGCGGTAGGCGTCGGCGACGGGGAAGGGCCGGTCGACGTGCACTCGCCACCAGGGCCGGAACAGCGGGCCGGGCAGCCCCGCGAGCGCCGCGAGGCGCAGCAGGCCCGGGGTGCCGGAGCGCAGATACACGGCCGCCACCCGGCCGCCGGCCGCACCGAGCGCGCCGGTCGAGGTCTCGGCCAGCAGCGCGGCCAGCCGGGTCCGCGTACGGACCGGCTGCTCGCCACCGCTCACAGTCATCGCCCCTACCTCGTCCCGTGCGCCTTCGGGTGGATGACACAGCAAGAATGCGTCAGGAAGACCGTGCGACGCACCTGGGAGGGGCGGGAAACCGGAAACAGGGAGAGTTACCGGGGACGGCGCGGGCAGTGCGGTGCTCCGGCGCGTGATGCCGCGGCCGTGTGCGAGCCCGGCCGATCGGGCCGCCCCGGGGGCGGCGACAGCGACTGCGCGGCGATCCGCGCCGCCGCCGAGCACCGGCCCTCGGCCGACGGCACCCCGGCCGGGGGCAACGCCGGCCGCCCCGGCGCGGCCCGGCTCAGCCGACCGGTCCTGCCGGTCCCGGACGGCACGCAGGGCGGGGTTCCGGGCTCCCGGCGTCCAGCGGACGCAGCACCAGATGACCGTCCACCCGGGTGGCCGCCATGGCGAACGGGAAGGTGTCCGCCTCCAGGCACATCGCCACGTCCTCGGGATGGACACCGGTCCAGCCGCGCCGCACGCCGTCGGCGAGCCGTTCGGCGGCGTCGGAGCGCCGGGCCCGTTCGAGGTAGGGGGCGGGGTCCGCGCCGGCCGACCGGACGCGGTCCGCGATGTACTCGGCACAGGCGAGGTCCTCCTCGGCCCGGCCGCCGTCCCCGGTGACGACGAAGGTCACCGTCTCCGGCCGGGCCCGGCGCAGCACCTCGGCGGTCGCACCGGCCACCACGAAGCTCGCGCACAGCAGCAGCCCGGCGTCCGCCACGGCCAGCGCCCCGGCCGTCCCGGCGGTGGTCTTCTGCACGACCGTACGGCCCCGCACGTCCAGCGAACGCAGCCGCGCGGGCGAGTTGGCCAGGTCGAACCCCGGCACCGGCTCGCCGTCCTGGAAGGCGAGCCAGCCCGGGTGACGGGCCTTCAGCTCCAGGGCCTCGCGCTGCGTACCGGCGAAGACGATCCGCTCGGCACCGCGCCGGAACGCCCAGGCCGCCACGGTGAACGCCCGCATGACATCGACGACCACGGCCACGTCCGGGGCCTTCGGCGTACCGGGTATACCGGTGAACTCGGTCTGCATCACCCCATGGTCGGGCACGCACCGGCCGTTCAGGGCCCGTCCGGGCCGGGCGGCAGCGGCCGGGCGGCGCGCAGGCTGCGCAGGGCGAGCAGCAGGACGGCGATGTCGTCCAGGTAGACGGGGTCGGGCAGCAGGTCGGTGGGCAGCAGCAGATAGGCGACCGCGCCCCAGAACACCCAGCGCGGGCCCGTCGGCAGCCCGGCCCGCCGCAGCGCGCGCCGGGCGCGCACCAGCCGTACCAGCACACCGACGGCGACGGCGAGCAGCGCCGCCGCGACGACGGCGCCGGTCACCACCAGGGTGGTGGCATCCATCCGGCCTCCCTCCGGGTTCCGGCAGGACGTCTACGGCGTCCGGTCCGTGCCGTCGGCGGCCTCCGCGCCGCCGTTCTCCGCAGTGGGCCCGGCCGCCGCCGATGCCGTCGGTGCACCGTTCGCGGGGCCCGCCGCCGGTTCCTGCGGGGCGGGCGCCGACCGGCGCTGGCCCTTGGCGGTGAACCTCAGCCGCTCGAACGTCCGGGTCAGCTGCTGCAGCGCACCCGGCGTCCGAGGCGCGGGCCGCTGCGGCGGAAGGCCGGGCACCGGGACGTCACGGTAGGCGGCCAGGGCCTCCAGGGCCTGCTCGGCGGCCTCCTTGTACAGATCACGGGACTTGGTCATCGCCTCCAGCGCCTCGGCGTACCGGGCGACCCGCTGCCGTTCCCGCTCCAGCTCCTCATGGAGGGTCATCAGGGTCCAGTTCTCCCGCAGGTCGGTCAGCGCCTCCTCGCCCTCCCCGGGCAGCGGCCGGGGCAGGGCGGCGAAGTGCCGCAGGGCAGCGAAGAGTTCGGCGGGTTCGGAGCCGTCCAGGAAGACGCTGCGGACGGTGTGCTCGCGGCTGTCGTAGCCCTCCGGAGCGGGGTCCGGGGGCAGCAGCACCGCGCCGCCGCGCGGCACCTCGACACCGAGGTCCTTCAGCGCCCAGTTGACGGCACGGAACTGGTGCGGCGCGGCCCGGTGCTCCACCACCCGGTGCCTGAGGCCCGGCGGCAGCAGCCGGGTCAGCGGCAGCCTGCCCTGCTCGTCCGGGGTCATCGCCTCGTGCACGACGACATTGAGGCACCACGCCTCGCGCGCCGCCTCGCGCAGCCTGCGCCGCATCTCCTTGTCGTCCGCGGGCAGCGCGTTGACCTGCCGGAGACGCAGCCCGGTCACCGTGGCGTGGTGGTCCCAGGAGCCGTCCTCTCCCGCCGCGCCCTCGGGCCAGAACAGCGTCGCCGGCGAGGGCCATGCCTCGTCCCACGGGCGCTCCGCCTCCGCGACGAGCCGCCATTCCCGGCCCGGCCGCCGGCCGTCCTGCGCGACGAGGGTGAGCCGGGCCCGCACGGTCACCGTGCCGGCGACCCGCCAGCGCGCTTCGAACACGTGCCGGGCCGAGTCCTCGGGCACGGGGGGTTCGGTGAAGTCGTCGATGTCACCGCTCTCCTTGTGGCGGCTCAGGGTGCGGCGGACGACCTCCTCGGGGGCGGGACCGGTGTGGCGGCCACGGGCCGCCCAGAGGGTCTGCGGGACGGTGGCGCGGTCGGTGCTGGAGTTCGACATGAGCCAATCTGCTGATGGGGGCGGATGCGCCTCCCAGTATCACCGCTCGGCGGGGCCCACATCGTCAGGGGCCGGGTGGCGGCGTGTGGCGGCGGTGGCGCGCCCACGTGCGCGGGACGCGCGCGCCGCGCACCCGGGGCGCGCGGGGCGCGCGTCGGGCGGCCGTCGTTCACACGTGGTCGCGTCCCGGTACGGTCCCCACAATGGTCCGGCGAACGGGGTCCGCCCGCCCATCCGCTCAGGGGCGGGCCCCGTTCTCGCGGCGATCGGCAACTGCTCGATATATATCGGCAGCCGATATATCCTGGCCGCATGACAGCGAAGAGCATGACCCGGGCGGCGTTCTTCGTCCTCACCGCGCTCGCCGACCAGCCCCGGCACGGCTACGGCATCCTGCGGGAGGTGGCGGAACTGTCCGACGGAGAGGTGCAGCTGCGGGTCGGCACGCTGTACGGCGTGCTGGACCGGCTCACCGCGGACGGCCTGATCGTGCTGGACCGCGAAGAGGTCCAGCAGGGCCGGCTGCGGCGCTACTACCGGCTCACCGACGACGGAGTGGCCGCCCTGGACGCGGAGGCCGAGCGGATGGCCGCCGGTGCCGGGGCGGCCAAACGGCGCATCGCCGAGGGCCGCCGCGCCGGCGCCCCCGCCCGCCCCGCCGCCCGCCCGGCCGGGCTCGAACCCCCCACCGCACCCGGACTCGCGGGAGGCCTCGCATGACCACGCTGCTGGAGACCCGGTACCGCACCGTCCTGCGCCTGCTCCCCGCCTACTACCGACGGGAACGGGAGGAGGAGATGGTCGAGACGTACCTGGAGGACCTCGACCGCGACACCCAGGACCAGAGCAGGCCCACGCTCGGCGAGGTGACGAGCATCGCCGCCCTGGCGGTGCGCAGCCGCCTCGGTGCCGCCGGGGCGCCCCGGCGCTATGTCCTGCTCGGCTCGGGCGCACGGCTCTTCGCGCTGGCCGCCGTCCTGCTCCTGGCGGCCTCCGCGGTCGTCGAGCCGGTTCTGCGGCTGACCTGGTTCCTCACCCGGGGCGGCGCGGAACGGCGGCTCTTCCTCGCCGACTTCACCGACCACGGGCTCCTCGCCGGGGCGGTCGCCGTCGCCCAGTGGATCCTGCCGCTCGGCTGGACCGTCGCCTATTTCGCCCTCCTGCACGACCGCCGTCGCCTCGCCCGGACCGGTGCCCTGCTCGCCGCGGTGCCCAGCCTGTGGCCGCTGGTCCGCTCGCTGACGGGGGCGACGGTCGTCACGGAGCCGGCGTTCGTCGTGACGCTGGCGCTGCTCGCCTGGCTGCCCGCCCTCGCGCTGTGCGCCGCCCACCACCGCGACGCACCCCCGGCGCGGCTGCCCGCCGGCACTCCCGGTCTCGTCTTCATGGCGGCGTGCGTGGTGACGGGCGCGTCCCTGGTGCTCGTGCCCATCGCCGACGACCTGGTGTGGGGGCCCGCCAACTGCTTCCTCGCCGCCGCCCTCGGCCGGCTGCTGTGGAGCGCCCGCCGCGCGCCGAGCGGCGCACCGGGCGGCGCGCTCGCCCTCGCCGCGCTCGGTCTGCTGCTCCTGGTGGTGCGCGTCGCAGCCGTGTACCCGTGGCTCCACGCCCCCGGCGCCGCCGCGTACATCGCCGGCGGCCTCGCTCAGACGGCGGCCCTGGCGCTGCTGACCGTGCTCCTCGGAGTCGTCGGAGTGCGGGAACTCGCCCGAAGCTGAAGGGAGTTCCCCCGAGGGCTGCCCCGTAGCCCGGCTAGTGCGGGAACGCCCGGGGCGGCCGCTGGCGGGGCAGCTCCTCGCGGAAGCCGGCGATGACCGTACTGATCTGGCGCATCAGGACGGTCTCCGCCAGCCGGTCGAGGTAGAGGTTGGCGCGGGCCAGGGCGGGCAGGTCCACGCAGAAGTACAGGCTCATCAGCGGGTTGACGAACAGCTCGCTGTTGCGGGTGCGTTCGGTGAACCGCACATCGCCGAAGTCGCCGCGCACCGCGGCGGCGACGGACCCGTTCACGATGCTCGGGTGACCGGTGTGGCAGCGCTGGGCGTGGGCGACCGCGTCGAGATAGGCGGCGCCCTCGGCGCTTTCCCTGGGCAGTGAGAACGCGCCCAGGTAGCCGCCGGCGCGGTCCAGCGCGGCCAGGTTCTCCAGCACCAGCGAGTGGTTGACGCCGTGATAGGCGTCCACCCCGAAACCCAGGCAGGCCACCAGCCGGTGCGGAACCTCGTCGAGCCCCGCGACGGCGGCCAGGCTGGTCATGTCCTCCTCGGGCGTGCCCAGCCCGTGCTCGTCGCCCCGCATCAGGATGTCCGTCCCGCCGTCCACCAGCACCACCGCGTCCACCCCGCCCAGGTGCCCGGCCAGCGCGCGGTAGGCGGCGCGCAGCGGCTCGACACCGGTGCGGGGAAAGGCGTACACGGTGTCCGGCAGGCCTTGCGCCCGGAGCCACTGGGCGAGCGACCGCTCGGGGAAGTAGTCGCCGCGCAGCGGGGTGTCCGGGCGGACGGCGGCGACGTCCGGTGCCACCCAGTGGTCGAGTCCGAGGCCGTACAGGTCGGCGAAGGACAGGCTCGCCAGGTGGACCTCACTGCCGGCCGACCGCAGCGCGAGCGCCAGGGGAAGCCCGGCGTAGACGTCGAAGCCGCCGCCGGCGCCGGCGACGAGTACACGTCGGGCCTCGCGCAGACGGGTGAAGAAGAGGGGCTCACGGAGGGAGAACACCGCAGGACCCTAACAGGGACCTTCCGGGGCCTCACCCGGGTTTCAGCGGGCCGCAGTCGGGGTTTTTCCGGGGCGCGCACAGGGGCCGGCGCACCCGCGCCGGCCCCGCTCGTCGCTCCTCGTGTCCTGGACTTACGCCCCGCTCTCCCGCAGCATGTCCTCGCGCTCGACGATCTTCACTCGCTCACGGCCCTGCGGCTCGCCCAGAGCGCGTTCGGCGGCGTCGAGCTTGTACCAGCCTTCCCAGGTGGTGAAGCGGACCTCGCGCTCGGCGAGGAAGGCGTCCACCGCCTCCGGGTCGGGTGAGGCCGGGGTGTGCAGCCGGCCGTTCGCGTAGTCGTCCAGGAGGTTGGCGACGGTCTCGTTGGCGTCGCCCTTGGTGTGGCCGATCAGGCCGACGGGGCCGCGCCGGATCCAGCCGGTGACGTAGGCGGACTGCAGAGGGGTGCCGCCGTCCTCGATGACCCGGCCGCCCTGGTCCGGGATCGTGCCCGAGTCGATGTCCCAGGGCAGCTTGGGCAGCTTCTCGGAGAGGTAGCCGACCGCGCGGTAGACCGCGGTGACGTCCCAGTCCTTGAACTCGCCGGTGCCCTTGACGTTTCCGGTGCCGTCGAGGGCCGTGCGCTCGGTGCGCAGGCCGACGACCCTGCCGTCCTCGCCGAGGATCTCCGCGGGGGACTCGAAGAAGTGCAGGAACAACTTGTGCGGGCGGTCGCCGACATCGCGGATCGCCCAGTTCTCCAGGGTCTTGGCGACCATGTCGGCCTGCTTGTTGCCGCGGCGGGTCTCGATCGAGCCCTCGTCGTAGTCGATGTCCTCGGGGTCGACGATGACCTCGATGTTCGGCGAGTGGTCCAGCTCGCGCAGCTCCATCGGGCTGAACTTCGCCTGGGCGGGGCCGCGGCGGCCGAAGACGTGGATCTCCACGGCCTTGTTGGCCTTCAGACCGTCGTAGACGTTCGGCGGTATCTCGGTCGGCAGCAGCTCGTCCGCCGTCTTGGCGAGGATGCGGGCCACGTCGAGGGCCACGTTGCCGACGCCGAGGACGGCGACCTTCTCGGCCTGAAGCGGCCAGGTGCGGGAGACGTCCGGGTGGCCGTCGTACCAGGAGACGAAGTCGGCGGCGCCGTAGGAGCCGTCCAGGTCGATGCCGGGGATCGACAGGTCGCGGTCGGCCGTCGCGCCGGTGGAGAAGATCACCGCGTCGTAGAAGGCGCGCAGGTCGTCCAGGCTGATGTCGGTCGGGTAGTCGACGTTGCCGAACAGCCGGATCTGCGGCTTGTCGAGCACCTGGTGCAGGGCGGTGACGATGCCCTTGATGCGCGGGTGGTCGGGGGCGACGCCGTACCGGATCAGGCCGAACGGGGCGGGCATCCGCTCGAAGAGGTCGATGGAGACGCCGGGGTCGGCGGCCACCTCGGACTTGAGCAGGGCGTCGGCGGCGTAGATCCCGGCGGGGCCGGCTCCGACGATGGCTACCCGCAGGGGGCGCGGCATGATCAGGTTCCCTTCGCGGCTGAATGGGCGACTTGATCAGGAAGCCTAAACTAAGGCAGACCTAAGTTGGTACGAGGGTCCGGTCTATGACCTCATAAGTGGATCTTATGACTTACCCAGCGTCGTCTTATGGTCCGGGGTGTTCCCCTTGAGCGGCCGGTGCCCGACCCTGTCCTCGGACGGGAGGAACCTGACGGGAGGAAGGGGGCGGGCGTGGCCGGACGTGCGGGGACGACCGTGGCGGTGACGGGCGGCAGTGGCTTCGTCGGCAGCCATCTGGTACGACGCCTGCTGCGGCGGGGCCATCGGGTCCACGCCACCGTACGCGACAGGTCCGACGCGGCGAAGGTCCGGCCGCTGTGGCAGATGCAGGAGGCGTTTCCCGGTCGACTGGAGCTCCACGAGGCCGACCTGCTCAAGAGTGGCACCTTCGACGCGGCGTTCCGCCACTGCACGGTCGTCTTCCATGTGGCCTCACCGTTCCTGATGCCGGAGCAGATCAAGGACGGCCGACGGGACGTCGTGGAACCGGCGCTGCTGGGCACCCGCAACGTACTGGCGGCGATCGAGCGGACCCCCGGCGTGCGGACGCTCGTGTTCACGTCCACCGTCGGAGCGATCTTCGGCGACTACGCCGACGTGCTCGCGATGGACGGCCGGGTCCTCTCCGAGCGGTACTTCCACACCACCAGCACCGCCGGGAACAACCCCTACCACTACGCCAAGACGCTGGCGGAACGTGCCGCGTGGGAGGCCGAGGCGGCGCAGGACCGCTGGCGCATGGTGTCGGTCAACCCGGGCCTGATCCTGGGGCCCTCCTTCACGCCCGCGTCCGACTCCGGCAGCCTCTTCCTGCTGGACGAGCTGTTCCAGGGCTCCTTCTGGTACGGCGCACCGGACTTCAGCTTCACCACGGCGGACGTCCGGGACGTCGCCGACGCGCACATCGCCGCCGCCGAGAACCCGGCGGCGAAAGGGCGGTACATCGTGGCCGCCGAGACCATGACGTCCTTCCACGAGATGGCCCGCATCCTCCTCGCCCACCACCCCCGCGACCTCCGGCTCCCGCGCACCAGGCTCCCGCACTGGCCGGTCCGCATCCTGGGCCCCGCCTTCGGCCTCACCCAGGACTACATCCGCAGGCACCTCGGCATCCGCTTCCGCGTCGACAACAGCCGCAGCATCCACGAACTGGGCCTGACCTACCGCCCGTTGGAGGAGACCCTGCTCGACCACTACGAGAGCCGGCGCGCACACCGGCGCCGCGGCTGATCCCGGTCCGGGTCGTCCCGGTCGTGCCGCTCGGCCCGGTCCGCCGACCGCTCAGGCGGGCCGGACGATCCGGTGGATCGCCGACTCCCCGGCGCCGTAGATCGACTCCTCGCGTATGGACGAGCCCGGGCCCGGCGCGTGCACCATCATGCCGCCGCCGACATGGAGGCCCACGTGCCGGTCGTCGTCGAAGAAGAGGACCAGGTCGCCGGGCTCGGCCCCGGCGAGGGTGACCGGCGCACCGGCGAGGGCCTGCTCGTACGCGGCCCGCGGCAACTGAACGCCGGCGGCCTTCCAGGCGGCCTGGATGAGGCTGGAGCAGTCGTACGAGTCCGGCCCGGTCGCACCCCACACACACGGCTTCCCGATCTGCGCCCGCGCGAAGGTGATGGCCTTGGCGGCCCGCACGGCACGGGGCGACTCAGGGCCGGCGGCGAGGGCAGCGGTGTCGGTCACGGGGGCCGGGGTGGTGGGCGAGGTGTCCCAGGCCGGCATCGCGGTGGCCGTCGCACCGGGTGGCGCCCCGTACGGCTGCTGCCACTGGGTGGCCGCGGGGTCCGGGGAGGGAGGCTGCACGGGTGGCGCGGGCGGTACGGCTGTGGCGGGGGCGGGGGGTGCGGGGGTGACGGGAGCCGAGGATGCGGGAGCTGCGGGTGCGGCTGTCATCGGCATGGGTGGTGCGGTCGTGACCGGCATGGGTGGCACGGCCGTGACCGGCATGGGTGGTGCGGTGGTGACCGGCGCGGCTGGTGCGGCCGTCGTAGGCGGGGGTGGCGTGGCCGTAACCGACGCCTGCGCCATGGCCGTAAGGGATTCCGGCGGGATGCCCGTAAGGGACCCCGACGGCGCGGCCGCAACGGTTTGCGGTGGTGTCGCCGTCATGGGCGCGGCTTGAGCGGCCGCGGCGGCCGTGGTGAGTCGGGCGGTGTACCGGGTGATCACATCGCTCGCCGCGGCCAGTTTGCGCTGGTTGTTCGACTTGGACGCGGCGGGGGAGGGGCGTCCCGGCGCGGTGGGGCCGGGCAGTGTCCACGGTTCCTGGACCGGGGTGTCCTGCGCGGTGGACAGCACGGTCACCGGGAGGACGGCGGTCTCGACGGGACCGGGGCCGGCGGGTGGCACAGCACCGGGACCGGCCGGTTCCACCGGTCCGAGGCCGCTCGGTTCCACCGGTCCCAGGCCGGTCGGTCCCACCGGATCGAGGCCGGCCGGTATTTCCCCCGTATCCGGACCCACCAGGGCTGCTGCGCCGGGGAGTGCCAGGCTCGCCGCGCCCGCGCCGGGCGCACCTGTTCCGTCGAGCGCCGGCAACTCCGCGCCGGCGCTCGGCAGTTCGGGACGGCGTGGTCCGGGCAATGCGGCGCGTCCGCTTTCGCGTGCGGCCAGGGCAAGACTCTCCGGGTCCGTCGCCCGGCCGGCTGTCAGCTCGGCCACCGTACGTTCGATGGCACGCTCCAGGGCGGGCCGTCGAGCGGACGGGCCCACGCCCAGGGCGTCCGGCGCGCCGCCCGGAAGGCCGCCGCCCATCCGGCCCCAGGCACGGCCAGGAGACGCTGCCGGGCGGTCGGGCATCCGGTCGGCGGGCAGCGCCGCGGGGACGGTCGGGCCGAGCTTGGCGCGTGCCCCGTCGAACCACTGCCGGGCGATCGCGTCGAGAGCGGGATCCGGTCGCCGCCCCGAGCGCTTGGCCAGCGGGACGCCCCGAGAGCGCGTCACCGAGGCCATGGCCCGGGTCGCGTTGTAGTTCCCGGTCGCGTTCTCGGCCTGGTCGTAGAGGGAGTCGACCCGCTGCCGAACCTCGTCCTGCGCCACCTCGTCGCGGCTCTCCGGCGCCATGGAAGACACGCTCCTTCCTTGCCCCGCGGGGCAGTTGGGCCGTTGCGTCCGGCCGGTCGAGGGCCGGGCGGCCTGGCGTCAACCTAGCCAAGGTGTGTACCTCGTGTGAAGGTTGAGGTGTGAAATGTCCGATACGTATTTGTGATGTTCGTGGTGTTGTTCGAAGGGGAAAGGGCGAGTTCCGCGTTTTCCTGTGAGGTCCCGGTGAATCCACGATTCGGTTGAACACATCGGTGCCGCCCTCCGTATGGGGCCGGGGAGCTCCATGCCCGACCGGCGCACACACCACACAGGGGACGACCTTGGCACGCAACAAGCGCAGACGCCCGACCCGCGTACGACGCGCGACCTTCGCAGCGGTCGCCCTGATGCTGGGCGGAGGCGGCCTCGTCGCGGCCAACGTCTACGCCTCGGCGACCGAGGGCTGGGGTGACGGATCCGACACCACCGGAACCGGACACGTGCTGTCCGCGGGTATGACGACCATCGACTGCCCCGACGTCGGCAGCCGGCTGACCGCCGTGCCGGACGCGGCCCGTCCCGCGGTGGACCGCGAACTCGCCCTGCTGGACCGGCAGACGGCCGAGGCGTACCGGCAGCTCCAGCAGTCGGGGCAGGCCGGCGGACAGGGCTCCGGCTCGGTCGACGGCACCATCATGAACCCGCTGAAGGACCAGCGGGCCGCGGCGATCGGACGGATCACCGACGCCATCGACCAGGCGGGGGAGCGCCCGCAAGGCCTGGACGCCCTGGCCGCCTGCACCCTGCGCCCCGGCGCCGACGGCGCGAGCGACGGCACCCGGTCCACAGCCCCCCAGTCCACCGCCACCGCGACTTCGTCCGCCCAGCCGGGCGGCGCCGGGCAGGGCGGCAACGGACCCGTCGTCTCCGACTACGCGGACATCACCTCCGCACCGCCGGACGCGCCGAACCCGCCACAGCAGGCGGACGCCTCGCGCGGCAGCTTCGCCTCGGACTGCGGGGTCAACGCCAACGGCCTGTTCAACTCCGACAACGTCATCGTCGCCCCCGGTGTCTCCAACGGAGCCCATCACTTCCACGACTACGTCGGCAACCAGGGCAACAACGCCTTCGCGAGCGACGACGACCTGGCCGGCGCCGGCACGAGCTGCGTGGACAAGGGTGACAAGTCCTCTTACTACTGGCCGGTGCTGCGCCTGCAGAACGGCACCCAGGAGCGGGACGCCGGATCCCCGGGCGGCGGCACGGAGGGCAACGCGGGCCAGATCGTCACCCCCAAGCAGGTCACCCTGACCTTCACCGGCAACCCGCTCGGCAAGGTCACCCCCATGCCCCGCCTGCTGCGCATCATCACCGGCGACGCCAAGGCCTTCGTCAACGGGCCCGGCAACGCCAACGCCTCCTGGAGCTGCACCGGTTACGAGAACCGGCAGCTGAAGGACAAGTACCCGCTGTGCCCGCCGGGCAGCGACGTGGTGCGCAGCTTCCGGTTCCAGAGCTGCTGGGACGGCCGCAACATCGACAGCGCCAACCACCGTACCCACGTGGCCTTCACCGCCCCCGACGGCTCCTGCCCGGCCGGCTTCCGCCCCATCCCGCAGCTGGTGGAGCGCATCGTCTACGACGTCAAGGCGCCGAGCCTCCAGGACGGCGGCCGTACGGTCCCGCTCTTCGCGGTCGACTCCTTCCCCGAGCAGCTGCACAAGCCCGTCACCGACCACGGCGACTTCATCAACGTCTTCGACGAGGATCTGATGCGCCAGATGGTCGACTGCATCAACTCCGGCCGCACCTGCGGCCCCGGCGGCGACAACGCGGGTACGACGGCGTCGCCCACGGCGAGTTCCGGCTCGGGTACGACGGCCGCCCCGGGCTCCGGTACGACGGACCAGCCCGGCGCCACCGCCACCGCCACCTCCGCCCCGGCGCCCCCGGCCACACAGCCCGGCACGGAACCGAGGACCGACGCGACCATCACACCGGCCCGCACGACCGCACCGGCCCGCACGACCGCACCGGCCCGCACGACCGCACCGGACAACGGCACGGCCAAGCAGCAGCGCCGCACCAAACGGAACCACACCGCCGAGCCGGACGGGTCCACCCCGCCGGCGCCGTCCACGGCCACCTCCGCCCCCGGGCTCACGTCCTCGCCCACCCAACCCGGGGCGGCCCGGCCCGAGCCCAGCCGGTCCGCGTCCGCGCAGGCCACTCCCGCTGGGTCCGTCCCGTCGGCCACCGCACAGCCCCAGCCGCAGGGCACGCAGGGCGCGCTCGCGGAGACCGGGGCGCACCTGTGGCCCGCGGCGCTCGGCACCCTGCTCGCCATGTCGGGCCTGGTCATGCTGCTCAGGGCCAGGCGCCTTCGCTACTGACGGCGGCCGGCCGACGACACCCGGCCGACTCCCGCAGGGCGGTCCCCTCCCCCGAGGAGACCGCCCTGCCGTGCACCGCCCCGCGCGGACAGGGCGTGCCTTCTGCGAACCGAGCGCTCCGGGCGGTGGCGCTCAGCTCAACTCGAGCGTGCGCTTGGCGAGTTCGTAGGCGGGCCGCATCGCCTCGTGCTCCTCGGTGTCCATCCCCCCGAGGTGCAGGACGACCGGGCCGTGGGGCGTGCCGACCGCGAGCGCGGTCTCCTTCTTGGTCTCGTCCAGGAGCTTGCTGGTGCTGAGGTACTCCACCTCCACGCCCGTCAGGCCGCCGCCGGTTCTGAAGGAGTGGTACTTCTCCTTGCTGACGTCGTCCTCCGCGGCGACGAACTCCCGCAGCACGCTGCCCGCGTCGGCCTTCCCCGCCTTGCCGGTCCACACACGCAGGAAGCCGATGTGGCCCGCCGGCTTGGCGTCGATCTCGCAGGCCGCGGTGACCGGTCCCTGGCGCAGGAAGGCGTCGGCGAGCGACCCGCTCAGATCGCCGTCGGAACCCTTCGACGTCTTCGACAGCTCAGCCTGGGTGTCTATCGCCTTGGCCTTCCAGTCCTTGGCGATGTCGAAACGGACGGGCAGTTCACAGTCCGAACCGGCCGCGCCGATCGAACCGCCGCCAGCCGCCGCCGTCCCATCGGCCCCTTCGCTCCCGGCGGTCGGCGACGCGCTGGATGCGTTCTTCCCGTCACCGTCCGCCGGCTTCGCGCACCCGCCGAGCATCGTCGCGAGCGCCACCGCCGCGACCACCGCACCCCGCGCGGACCCCACCCTGACCTGCACGTGCCGCTCCCCTCCTGTTCAGGGGCGCAACTGTAACCGAGGGCACTGACAGCACCGAACGCGTTTTCCCCCGCGGCCGGCCTCGGGCCCGGTCAGCCGGTGACGAGCGGCTTGCCGTAGACCGTGGAACTGCGCCGGACCGTCATCCCCAGGCGCTCGTACAGCGAGAGCGCTCCGGTACCGGAGTGCGTCCACAGGGTGCAGACCGGCCTGCCGCGGCGGTGGAAGGTGCGGAACGTCTCGTGCAGCAGCGTGCGGGCGATGCCCCGGTCGCGGTGGTCGCGCCGTACCGCGACCCGCTCGACGTATCCCTCGTCGTGGCCCGGAACGTCCAGCGACAGCACGGCCCCGACCAGTTCGCCGCCGGCGAAGGCGAGCGGTGACGCCGCCGGCAGGAACGTGGCGCGTTCGACGGTGCCCCGCGCCCATTCCGCGTAGCTCTTCCGCCGCGGCTGCCACTCGTCGAACGCGTCCTCGGTGAGCCGGTACGCGGCCTGTTCGTCGCCGTGCCGGAACGGTCGTACGGTGATGCCCGCCGGCGGACCGGGCAACTCGGGTCCGCCCGGCAGCGCGATCTCCAGCAGCCACTCCGTGACCAGCCGGGAGTACCCGCCGGCCCGCAGGAGCGCGGTCGCGGCGCCGTCGCCGTCGGCGACCGTCTGCGCGAGCCGGTCGCTGCCCGCTCGCCTGGCCCTGGTCTCGGTCCAGGCGAGCAGCGCGCCGCCGAGACCCCGGCCCCGGTGACCCGGGTGCACATGCACCCTGGCCCGCCGCCCGTTCACCCAGCCGTAGCCGGCCGGCGCGCCCGTGCCGTCGTACACGAGCAGCGTGTCGTCCTCCGCCCGCAGACCGGGCAGGGCGAGCTCGGCGGTGATCCGGTCGGCGCCGGTCATGGCGAGGCCGTGCAGCGCGCGCTCGTAGGCGGCGACCAGGCCGTGGATCGCGTCGACGTCGGCGGTGGTCGCTGGCCGCCACCGGTAGCCGGCCGGCAGCCGCTCCGGGCGGGGGCCGGCCTGTGGTGCACTGGCGCTCGTCACGGCAGCCCCTCCGTCCTCCCCGTGCACAGCCTCTACCCCGCCGCGCCGCCCGCTACGCCCGCCGTTTGCGAGGCGCCACGGGGGCACGGCAGGGTGCGGGGTGTGCCTACCTTGCTGATCGTCCATCACACCCCCTCGCCCAACTGCCAAGCGTTGTTCGAGGCCGTCGTCTCCGGGGCCACGACACCGGAGATCGAGGGCGTCCGCGTCGTGCGCCGGGCCGCCCTGTCGGCGACCGCCTCCGACGTTCTGGAGGCCGACGGCTATCTGCTCGGCACACCGGCGAACCTCGGGTACATGTCCGGCGCACTGAAACATTTCTTCGACCAGATCTACTACCCCTGCCTGGACGAGACCCGGGGCCGGCCGTTCGGCTACTACGTCCACGGCGGCAACGACGTCACCGGCGCCGTCCGCGCCATCGAGGCCGTCACCACCGGCCTCGGCTGGCGCCGCGCGGCCGACGCGGTGACGGTCACCGGCGAACTCGGCAAGGCCGACACGGAGGCGTGCTGGGAGCTGGGGGCCACCGTGGCGGCGGGGCTGATGCCCGGAGCGTGAGCGCCGGGGCAGCACGGGAGGCCTGCGGGAGCGGCCGCCGGAGCGATCTTCGTGCGGTCACGCACGGTCACCGGCGTGGGTTGCGCTGCCTGGACGGACGAAGGTGCGGGCCCGGTGACCCTGGCCGACGATGGGACCGGGATCGCGCCCTCCGGTGCGGCCGAACCCTGCCATGTGTCGTCGTACGTCGGAGAGCGAGGGAGCGTCGGATGCGAGCGGACGGCCACGCACCCGGACGGCCCACGCCGGACGGTCAGGATGCCGGAGAGCTGCTGCGCCGGTGCGCACGGGACGTGGTGGACGTCGCCGAGGGCATCCGCGCGGTGTCCGCGCGCACCGGCACCGCGCTGTCGGCGCCGCCCCTGACCGCCTCCGCGCGCCGCCGTCCCCGTACCGGCCTGGCCGCCCAGTGGGCGCTGCTGCGGGCCCTGACGAACAAACAGGGCCTCGGCGGCTCGGCGATCACCGAACCGAAGGGCGTGGGCCAGGTGCTCGGCGCGGCCCGTGCGGTCCTGGGCCGGGAGAGCCTCGCCGCGCTGGTCGCCGTCACCTCGCTGCGCCTGAGGATCGCCGCCGTGCTGGTCGACCACCCCGAGTTCGGACGCGACCCCGGCATGCGCCGGCTGATGGCGGCCGTCACCGCCGACCGCGACCTGGAGGCGGTACGGGCGCTGCGCGCGCTGTTCCGGGACCGGGGCGCCCAGCGGGCCCTGTGCGGACTGGGCCCGCTGATGGCCGAACTGGTCGCCGTCCGCGCCCTGCTGGACGAGGACCCGAAGCGCGACGCTGCCCGCTGGGCGCTCGCCGCGGGCCGCGAGCCGTCCGCCGGTCCGCCGCACGATCCGCCGAAGGAAACGGACCAGGGGCAGGGCGCGGCCGAGGCGGTCGACCTCACGGACCAGGAGAGACAGTTCATCGCCACCGAGGGCTCCTTCCTCGGGTTTCTGCGCAACATCGAGGTGCTGTCCAGCGGCGGGCGGATCCTCGTGCAGAACGTGCGCGGTCCCGACGGTGTCGTCCGCTACGTCGTCCAGGTGCCCGGCATGGCGCCGGGCCGGCCGCGCAGCGACGCCCCGCAGGACTTCGTCCGCGCCTGGCACAACCTGTTCATGACCGACTCGCCCCACACCCGCTCGGTCCTGCTCGCCCTGGCGGACTACGGCATCCCGCGCGGTGCCGACCTCGCGCTGATCGGGCACGGCGAGGGCGGTCTCGCGCTGATGAACCTCGCCCGGGACGAGGAGTTCTGCCGCACCTACCGGGTCACGCACGTCGTCGCCGTCGGCTCGCCGGTCGACAACAAGAAGCCCGCCGACCCGCGCACCTGGGTCGCCGCCGTCACCAACCAGCACGACATCATGGCCGTCCTGGACGGCCGGGACGCGGGCTCCGCTTTCGACCCGCACCCGCACTGGCACGCGGTCGACTACACCGGGCCCACCCGCGTGTTCCCGCTGTGCCACATGCTCCGCGAGTACATCGAGCATCTGCGCACCGTCATTCCCGTCGCCCGGGAGGGCGTCGACGCGGCACTCACGCCGTACCGCGGGCCGATCGTGCGCACCCAGGCCTACCAGCTCAAGGACCGCGCCCGCCCGCCCGAGGGCTACCCGTTCCTCACCCTGCCGACCAGCTCGATCCCGACGACGGCCGGCCCGGTCGACGTGCCGGTCCGCTACTACGACTCATCCGCCGCCCACCTCTGCTTCCCCGTCCCCGCCGACGCGGCACGCCGCCTGCTGCCCGGCGTCACCCGGCCGACCCCGAGCCGGCTGGGCCGACGGGCCCTCGCCGTGCTGTCGCTCTACGAGCACCGCTGCTCCACGATCGGCCCCTACACCGAGATCGCCCTGTCCGTCCTGGTCGACGACCTGTGGCGGCCCCGGCCGTACGACATCGCAACGGACCTGCTGCGCCGGGCCGACCTGCGCCGCACCGGCCGTTACGTCCTCTCCCTCGCCGTCACCAGCGACGAGGCCCGCGTGGTCGCCCGGGAGATCTGGGGCCAGCCCGCGATGCGGACGACCGCCGAGGCCGACCTGATGGGCCGGGAGATCGGCGTCCGGTCGGGGGACCTCGGGCTCACCGTCGAGGGCCGGCTCGGACCGGGCGTCCGCTGCCCGGAAGCCGACTGGACCCTCTACGGCCGCCGGGCCGACAGCACCGTACGCACCCTGGTCCGGGCCCACGGCAGGCTGCGGCTGCACCCCGGCACCGGCGTGCGGCTGCGGCTGGACACCGCGGCGGCCGAACCCCTCGCCGGACAGCTGCGCCGGCTCGGCATCGACCGGGCCCGCCCCCTGCTCGTCCTGGCCTGCCCCCAGTTCATGCTCCACCGCAGCGCCGGCGCCGTCCTCCCGCGCTGACGCCCCCTGCCCCTGCCTCTGCCCCAGTCGAGTGGGAGCCGCCATGGTGACCGAGTCCCCCCGAGCGACCACGGCCTCGGCCGACGAACTCCTCGCGCACACCGGCACCTTGCGGGCCGACGCCGACCTCATGGACGGCTACGCCCGCCAGCTGCTCGCCACCGCGGCCACCCTGAGCGGCTGCCCGGCGGCGCCCGGCTGGAGCCGCCCCGCCCTCGAGCAGCAGGCCGCCGCCTGCACCACGGCGGCGGAGCAACTGCGCACCGCCGCCGAGGCGTTGGAGACCCACACGCGAGCCGGCGACTGGGACTGAACCTCGCACAGGGTGGGGTGCCGCCACCGGGGGCGCGGTGAGCGGCCTCAGGGTTTGCGTGCCACCCCGGCATACACCGGCTGCTCCTGAAGGACCCGCATCCCCGGCTCGGCGTGCCAGCGCGTGGCCGGTACGACGCCCGGCTCGCACAGGTCCAGGCCGTCGAAGAACCGGCTCACCTCGGCGTGCGAGCGCGCCCGTACCTGTGTGCCACCGGCGCGGTACACGGCCGCGATCCGCTCCCAGACCTCCGGGTCGAACTCGGCGCCGGCGTGGGAGAGCGTCAGAAAACTGCCGGACGGCAGCGGCTCCAGCAGGGTGCGGACGACACCGTGGGGATCCTGCTCGTCGGTGAGGAACGGCAGCAGCGCGATCAGCGACAGGCCCACGGGCCGGCCGAGGTCGAGATGTTCCCGGGCGTACGCCACGATCCGTTCCGGCTCGCGGACATCGGCGTGCAGATAGGCGGTACGGCCCTCGGGCCTGCCCTGGAGCAGGGCTTCGGCGTGCCGCAGCACGATCGGGTCGTTGTCGACATACACCACCCGGGCGCTCGGGGTGACCTCCTGGACGACCTGGTGCAGGTTCGGCTCGGTGGGTATCCCGGTGCCCACGTCCAGGAACTGGTCCACTCCGTGGCGGGCGACGAACCGGGCGGCCCGGTGCATGAACTCGCGGTTGGCCCAGGCCGCGTCCTTGGCGCCCGGGAAGAGCTCCAGCACCTTGCTCGCGGCCTCGGCGTCGACGGCGTAGTGGTCCTTGCCGTCCAGGAACCAGTCGTACATCCGCGCCGAGTGCGGCTTGCCGGTGTCGATCCGCTCCGGGCTGAATCCGGTGTCTGTCACGTCGGTCGGCTCTCCGTGAAGGGTGGGGGGTGATCGGGTGGTCGTCAGCGGCAGCGGGAGGCCGCCGCGCTGTCGTGGCGGTGCCAGACGGCCTCGACCACACGGCCGTCGGGCAGGG
This sequence comes from Streptomyces barringtoniae, assembly GCF_020819595.1. Lineage (GTDB taxonomy): Bacteria > Actinomycetota > Actinomycetes > Streptomycetales > Streptomycetaceae > Streptomyces > Streptomyces barringtoniae. The sequence goes on along the minus strand of NZ_JAJHNP010000003.1, from coordinate 414,448 downwards.
TGTGCCGGGGCGGTCCCTCGTCCGGTACGAAGCCGGCCCGGGCCAGGGCCCGCCGGCTCGCGGTGTTCCCGGGCTCCGCACCCGCCCGGACCGTGCTCAGTCCGGCATGGGTGTGCGCGAGAGCGGCGCCCGCGCGGAACAGCTCCGCGCCCAGGCCCTGGCCGCGGCAGGCCGGTGCCAGCCAGCCGCCCATCTCGCCCGTGCGGTGCTCCAGTTCGAGGGCGCCGGCATAGCCGAGATCCGACCTGCGCACACACACGAGCAGCAAGGGATCGTCCGGGCCGGGTGCGTACGGCTGGGCCAGCTTCCGGGGCACCCGGCGGCCGTCGTCGCCGGCCGGCCGCCAGGCGAGCAGGGCCTTGCGGGTACCGAGGTCGGGCAGCACCTGGTCCGCCTGGGTGCCGAGCCAGCGCTGCGCCTCTGCATCGGCGCAGGCGGCGAGGGCCGCCGCCACGTCCAGCCGGGTGCGGGGCGTGAACAGCAACAGCCGCTCGGTGGCCAGGACATGCCGGCCCGCCGCGGGCCCGCACCGACCGGGCACGGGAAGCCCGGCCGTGGCGGCCTGCCTCCGGCGGATCACCGACCAGACCATGCACACCCCCGAGGGAACGGCTCGCACGACGACCCCGGAACCCGTACGGTCGCCGAGCCCCGACGGATGCGGAACACCCGCACCGGCGGCGAATGTACCGGGGTTCGGGGGCGGGCGGGGTGTGCGTGGGGGTGGTTTCGGGACGTGCGGGTGGGCAGTCGTGGGGAGTGGAGCGGCGGGGTGGTGAGGTCGGCTTGGTGCCAGTGCCAGTGCCAGTGCCAGTGCCAGTGCCAGTGCCGAGGTCAGTCGGCTTGTTCCTGGGAGCCCGGCTTGGGGCGGGTGCGGGTCCAGGAGGGGTCGGCCGCCGGGGCCGGGGCCGGGGCCGGGGCGGGAGCGGTGGCGGTGGCGATGAGGTGCATGGGCATCCTTCGGACTGGTGGGGGATCATCCGTTGGTGGTCGAGTGGGGAGCGGCGGGCGTGGCGTCAGCCGTCGTCGTACGGCAGCTCCGCCCAGACGACCCGGGCGGCCCCGCCGGACACCGGCGTCACGCCCCAGTCGAGGCTCAGCGCGTCGACCAGGAAGAGCCCGCGTCCGTGCTGGTCGTCGGGTCCCGGGCGGCGCGCCGCCGGCAGCGTGGGGCCGCCGTCCTGGTCCTCGACCTCGATCCGTATTCGGTCCGCCGTGCCGTGCACCCGGCAGGCGATCCGTTCACCGGCCGCGTGCACGAGGGCGTTCGTGACCAGCTCCGAGGTCACCAGGATCGCCTCGTCCCGGGGGCCGTCCGGCACGCCCCAGCAGGTCAGCAGGTCCTGCACGACACGCCGGGCCGTGCCGACGGCCTCCGGCTGGGCGGCCAGCTCGAAGGCGGCGGCGGAGCGGGGGAGCGGGTCCCCGGAGGCGGGCCGGTCGGGGCCGAGGGGCCCAGGGAGTCGACCGAGATGCCCGCCTCCGGGTGGTCTCGGGCCGCCGGCGGGGACCGGCGGTCGGCATGCAGGAGCCAGGGCGTCCGGACCGGGGCGGGGGCGGTCCCCGGTGTCGTCCGAGGCCGGGCGTGGGTGCTCCGCGGCGGCGGCCGAGGCTCGGCGCGGGGTGTCCGTGGCGTCCGTCGGCCCGTCTCGTTGTTCCGATGCGTGGTGCGGGTGGTCTGGCCGGTTCTGGGCCTGGTTTGACCGGCTCGCCCGCTCCGGGGTGTGGTGTGCCTGGTCTGCGCCGTTCGGGCTGCGGTTCGGCTGGATTGCGCCGTCCAGGGGTGGGCGCGGGGTGTCCGCCGTGTCCGTGCGGGGGCCCGGTTTGTCTGTGGCGTCTGTCGGCCCGTCTCGTTGTTCCGATGCGTGGTGCGGGTGGTCTGGCCGGTTCTGGGCCTGGTTTGACCGGCTCGCGCGCTCCGGGGTGTGGCGTGCTTGGTCTGCGCCGTTCGGGCTGCGGTTCGGCTGGATTGCGCCGTCCAGGGGTGGGCGCGGGTGGTCGGAGCAGTCCGGCGCCGGGTTCGGACGGTCCGCGCTGCCCGGAGCCCGGTGCGACCGGCTCGCGTTGTCCGGTGTCGGGTGTGGGCGGTCCGCGGGGGTGGGGGAGCGGTGCGGGTGCTGTACGGAAGCGGGGGGCCGGTCCGGACAGGGCTCGGACCAGGGCTGACGGGGTAGCGCCGGCAGGCGCGATGGGGCGGTGGGCAGGGGTGGTCGGGCGGGGCTCCGGCGCTCGGGCGGGTGGTGGAGCGGCTGGGGAAGGGAGGGCGGAGCCATCGCCGTGCGCCTTTCGTCCGGCCTCGCGTGGGGGGTACCGGCCGACCGCGCGCAGCAGACGACACGCCTCCCACGAGGCCGTGGTGCGGCCCGGTCTCCCCCAACCCTGCCGCGGCGCCTGCTCCTTGGGTCGGCCGGAGCAGTGGTTCCACTGTGGCACCCGCCAATGACGCCCCGCAACCGGCAAGTTGAAATTTGCAAGTGGCGAAGTGCATGCTGCTTCGGCCGGAACGTGATCGAATGGGCCCGGACAGCGATCGTGCGCGAGGGTGTCCCAATGACCTGGTGAGGGGGTGTGGGGCGTGACCGCGGAGACCGACTGGGGAGGCGCCCCCTCCGTCCTGCGCATGATCCTCGGCCGGCAACTGGAGGAGCTGCGCACCCGGGCCGGCCTCGGCTACGCCGAGGCGGGCGCCGCCATCGGCGTCAGCCACTCCACCATCCGCCGCATGGAGGCCGCCAAGGTGGCCCGGCTGCGCCTCGCGGACGCCGAGAAGCTGCTCCAGGTCTACGGCGTCACCGACCAGGACGAGATCGACACCTTCCTGAAGTCCGTGCGCGAGGCCAACAAACGCGGCTGGTGGCACACCTACCGCGATGTGATGCCCGACTGGTTCGCCGCGTATCTCAGCCTGGAACAGGCCGCGTTGCAGATCCGCGCCTACGAGAACCAGTTCGTGCACGGCCTGTTGCAGACGGAGGACTACGCCCGGGCGCTGCTCGGCGCCGAGAACCCGCACGCCTCCGCCGAGGCCACCGAACGCCGGGTCGCGCTGCGCATGCGCCGCCAGGAACTGCTGGCCCGCGAGGCGCCGCCGCGGGTGTGGGTGGTGATGGACGAGACGGTGCTGCGCTGGCCGGTCGGCGGGCCCAAGGTGATGCGGGCGCAGATCGACCACCTCGTCGAGGCGAACCGGCTGGCCCATGTGACCCTGCAGCTCATGCCGTTCGCCCACGGCCCGCACCCGGCGATGCGGGCCGGCGCCTACCACCTCTTCCGGTTCCGGGCCCGCGAACTGCCCGACGTCGTGTACCTCAGCGGCCTGGTCGGGGCCGTCTACCTGGACAAGGCGGACGACGTCGTGGTGTACCGGGAGGCGCTGGACCGGCTCGGCGCCCAGGCCGCGCCCGCCCGGAAGACCGAGGCCCTCCTCGGCGCGATCCGCAAGGAGCTGTGACGAACCGCCCGTACGCAAGCCCCCGCCCCCGACCCGAATGGGAGACACGGCGTTGCCCGACAACGGATGGCCGGCCGACCGCATCGACACCGAGAACGCCCACTCCGCCCGTATCTACGACTACATCCTCGGCGGCAAGGACTACTACCCGGCCGACAAGGAGGCCGGTGACGCCATGTCCCGGGAGTGGCCCGCGCTCCCGGTCCACATGCGCGCCAACCGCGACTGGATGAACCGCGCCGCGCGGTGGCTCGCCGAGGAGGCGGGCATGCGCCAGTTCCTGGACATCGGCACCGGCATCCCCACCTCGCCCAACCTGCACGAGATCGCCCAGGCCGTGGCGCCCGAGTCCCGGGTGGTCTACGTCGACAACGACCCGATCGTCCTCACCCTCTCCCAGGGCCTGCTGGCCAGCGCGCCCGAGGGCCGTACCTCGTACATCGAGGCCGACTTCCGCGACCCGGCGGCCATCCTGGACGCCCCGGAACTGCGCGAGACCCTGGATCTGGACAAGCCGGTCGCGCTCACCGTCATCGCCATCGTCCACTTCATGCTCGACGAGGACGACGCGGTCGGTGTCGTACGCCGGCTGTTGGAGCCGCTGCCGTCCGGCAGCCATCTGGCGATGTCCATCGGCACCGCCGAGTTCGCCCCCGAGGAGGTGGGCCGGGTCGCCCGCGAGTACGCGGCCCGCAACATGCCGATGCGGCTGCGCACCCTCGACGAGGCCCATGAGTTCTTCGACGGCCTCGAGTTGGTCGAGCCGGGCATCGTGCAGGTCCACAAGTGGCATCCCGACGGAACCGGTGAGCGGAACATCCGCGACGAGGACATCGCGATGTACGGCGCGGTCGCCCGCAAGCCCTGACAGGACGGCCGGCGAGCCCGGTCGGTCACCGCCGGGCCCCGACAGACCAGGGGCCGGGGTCCGCACCCACCTCCCGGACCCCGGCCCCGCCCTTTTCCGTACGGGGGGCCGGGCGGCTCCCCGCCCGATAGCGTGGGCCCATGTACGCCACCCGAGTCTCCCGGCGCGTGCAGGCGCCCCCGCACGCCGTCTACCGGGCCCTGACCGACGCCGACGCGATCGCGGCCTGGCGGGTCCCGGCCGGTATGACCGCCCAGGTCCACACCTTCGAGGCACGCGAGGGCGGTACCTTCCGGGTCTCCCTGACCTACGACGACGCGTCCGCCACGGGCAAGTCGGGCGGGCACACGGACACTTACTCCGGCCGTTTCGCCAGGCTCGTGCCCGACGCGCTGGTGGTGGAGGTGTTCGACTTCGAGACCGAAGACGACGCCGTGCGCGGCACGATGACCATGACCACCACGCTCACCGCGGCCGCCGGCGGCACGGACGTGGAGATCGTGCACGAGGGCATCCCCGACGACATCCCCCGCGAGGACAACGAACGGGGCACCCGCATGGCCCTCGACAACCTCGCCCGGCTCGTCGAAGGACCGCACGCCCTTCGGTCGCCCGAGGCGGAATGACCGAAAGGGCGCGGAAAAGCGACCGGAATTCGGCACAACCGTCCGGCTGCCTCATGTTCCGGGATCTGAGTGGGAAAAAGCCGAGAGAAAGCGGAACCGGCGCGAGGGAAATGAGGTCTTAAAGGCCGTCGACGGCCGGGATCAGCCCGGTCGTAACGAAACCGGGGGAATGAGACCTATGTCCATCCGTAGCCGCAAGACGCTGATCACCGCGGTCGCCCTCACCGGCGGCCTCTCCCTGGCCGCCGTGACCCCCGCCCTCGCGGGCGCCGGCGCGAGCCGCACCGCCCGTGCCGCCGCCGTGTCCTCCGCCCAGGGCGACCCGCGCAACGTCACCCAGCACGTGGCCGACTTCTACGGCGCCTACATCGACGCCGTCTGGTCCACCGACGACAACTCCGCCGGCACCGCCGCCAAGGCGCTGCGTGCCTTCTACCTCTCCGCCGCCGAGCAGAGGAAGGTCGCCGCCTTCGAGAAGAAGGAGCACGCCGACGGCATCCTCTTCGCGCAGAACGTGCCGGTGCAGTGGAAGGTGACCTACACCGGTTCCGGCGCCGGCCACGCCACCAGCAGGGTCACGCTGACCTGGGGCGACGGGCCGCACGCCGAGGTCAGCCGGATCGACGTCCAGTCCGACCTGAAGACCCTGAAGATCACCGGCCTCAAGTCGGTCCGCTGACCGGGGGCGTGTGGCCCCGCCCCGCCCCACTCGGGGCGGGGCTCACGCCTGCCGTGACACTCGACGCCCCCCGCTCTCACCCGTGCCGGAGGCTGTCCGTGTCGGCTGCCCGGCCGTAGTGGTGGCGGCGGCGGTCGACGGCCGTGCGGTGCAGTGCGATGAGTGCGGCGTCGTCGCCCAGTCGGCCGCCCACATGGGCGAGCAGATCGCGCCGCACATGGTGCATCAGCGCCTCGGGGCTGTCGTCGGTCCAGCGCACGACCCGCTCGATGAGCGGATAGAACCGGCCCCGGGTGTCCCGGGCCTCCACCACGCCGTCGGTGTACAGGAGCAGGGTGTCACCGGGCTCGAAGGAGAACACGTCCAGCGTGCGCTCCGAGTCGCTGTGCACCCCGAGCGGCGGGGACGGGTGCAGGCTCGGGACCGTGACGGCGTGGCCGGGGCTCAGCAGCAGCGGCGGCGGATGGCCGCAGCTGGTCATCCGGGTCACCTGATCCCGGTCCGGGATCTCCACGAGCAGTGCGGTGGCGAACCGCTCGCCCGCCTCCTCCGGCGGATCCAGTTCCTCCGCGTAACGGATGACACTCTGCTCCAGCAGGGCGGCCAGCTCCGCGAGCGGCATGTGCCGGTGCGCGCTCTCCCGGAACGCGCCGAGCAGCAGCGCGGCCTCGCCGATCGCGGACAGGCCCTTGCCGCGCACATCGCCGATCAGGACCCGTACCGAGTCGTCGCACCGGGTCGCCGCGTACAGGTCGCCGCCGATCTGAGCCTCGTCCTCCGCCGCCAGGTACAGCGAGGCGATCCGCAGCGGGCCGATCTGCTCCGGCAGCGGCCACATCAGCACGTGCTGCGCGGCCTCGGCGACCGTGCGGACCTGGGCCAGCTGGGCCTGCCGGCGCTCCCGCAGGGCGCTGTAGATCACCAGCGTCACCGTCAGCACCGCGAGGGTGATGATCTGCACGACGTGGTTCAGGGTGCCGATCCCGCCGTGGGTGAAGCCGATGAGGACCTGCGCGGCCAGCGCCAGCCCCCCGACGGCCGCCGTGGTCCGGGGCCCGGCGAAGGAAGGGGTGATCGCGGGCGCGATCACCAGAGCCGGACCGAGGTGGACGTTGGTGGGGGCACGCATGTCCACCACCGTGATCACCAGGATGAGCAGGATCGGGAGCAGCAGCAGAGCGTGTGCCGACTGCAACGGCTGCCGCGGACCCGACCTGAGCCGAGGCCTCATTCCTACAGGGTGCGCCTGTGCGGGACGCGATGCACGTGAGTACGGCCGCGGAACCGACGGCACCGGCGTCCGGGTGGCGAGCGGTACGGGGCATCCGGGGCAGGGGGGGCGGGGCCCGCGGAGTGCCGATCAGGCCGGCGCCGCGGCGCGCCGCCCCCGGCACCCAGCACCGCCTGCCGCCGCGGTGAGGTCCCGGCCCGGGCACCCAGCACCGCCTGCCGCCGCGGTGATGTCCGGTCCGGGCACTGCGCCGCAGGTCGAGCGGACCGGGCCGCCGCGAACCGCCGGGCCGTACGCCGTGTCGGTGCGGTCGCGCCGGGTACCCGTACGGCCCCCAGGTCCGAACCGGCCGGCCCGGGGGTGCCGGGGCCGCGAACGGAGATGCCATGACGCACAACGGGGAGGGCACTGCCCCACTCCGGCGACCGGAGGTCACCGAACTCCGCCTGGCCGGCGGCGCACCGGACCAGCCCGTCGCGCCGGCACCGGGACAGCAGGGACCGCAGGGACAGCAGGGACCGCCGGACCTGCCGCAGGACCGCAGCCAGGCGATCCTGGAGGCCACCAAGGAGATCGGCGCCCTGTTCAAACGCGCCGGCCATCCCTTTGCGCTCGCCGGGAGCGTGGCCGTCTACGCCCACGGCGGCAGCCGCTACCTCCAGCACGACGCCGACTTCTGCGTGCTCCCCGACGACGCCGAGGCGGTGGTCGCCACCCTGCGCGAGGCCGGCCTTCCCATCCGGACCCCGCCGGAGGACTGGCTGCTGAAGACCACCTGCCGCGGGCAGAACGTCGACATCATCTTCTCCCTCGCGCACCAGCCCGTCACCAAGGAGATGCTGGAACGCGCCCATGTCCTGCCGGTCGACTCGGTACTGATGCCCGTTCTCTGCCCGACCGACCTGATCCACAGCCTGATCAGCGCCTTCTCCGAGCACTACTGCGATTTCGGCGCCGTCCTGCCGGTGGCCCGCGCCGTCCGCGAGAAGGTCGACTGGGACGAGCTCCGGGCGGCCTGCGGCGACCAGCCCATGCCGGCCGCCTTTCTCTTCCTCCTCGAGCGGCTGAACGTGATCGACCCCCAGGAGGGGCAGCCATGACCGACACGAGCCCGCCGCCCCCGCCGGCGGCCGGCAACCTGGACTACCGCGTCGCCCACCTCGCCGAGCGCCTGGCCACCGGGGACCTCGGAGAACTCGGCGTACGGCTGGAGCTGCGCGGTGACGCCGTCCTGCTGACCGGCACCGTGCCGTCCGGCCAGTGCCGGGACGACATCTGCACCCTGGCCCGCGAGGAACTGGCCGGGCATCCCGTCCACTGCGACATCCTCATCGCCGGGACCTCCTCGCCCGACCACGGAGAGGACCTGACATGATCCGCGTCGCGGCCGTCGGGGACATCCACATGTCCCCCGAGAGCCAGGGCACGCTGCGTCCCTCCTTCGAGACGCTGCCCGGGTGCGCCGACGTCCTGCTGCTCGCCGGCGACCTCACCCGGCACGGCACGACCGAGGAGGCCGCGGTCGTCGCACGGGAGATCAAGGATCTCGGGGTGCCGGTCGTCGCCGTCCTGGGCAACCACGACTACCACGACGAACGGCCCGAGGAGGTCACCGCGATCCTGCGGGACGCCGGCGCCCACGTGCTGGAGGGCCAGGCCGCCGTCGTCCGTGCCGGCGAGGCCCGGATCGGCGTCGCCGGAACGAAGGGCTTCGGCGGAGGATTCGTCGGGCGCTGCGCAGGGGAGTTCGGCGAACCCCTCATGAAGGAGTTCGTACGCTACAGCCGCCGGTGCGCCGACGAACTGCACAGCGCCCTGAAGGACCTGGCCGACTGGAACTGCGACGTGCGGATCGCCCTGACGCACTTCTCGCCCGTGCCGGACACCCTGGCCGGGGAGCCGCCGGAGATCTACCCCTTCCTCGGCAGCTATCTGCTCGCGGAGGCCATCGACACCGCCGGCGCCGACCTCGCCGTGCACGGCCACGCCCACGCCGGCACCGAGCACGGCATGACCAGCGGCGGCGTCCGCGTACGAAACGTGGCCCAGCCGGTCATAGGACAGGCCTTCCACGTGTACAACCTGCCGGCCCACGAGGAACACACGCAGGGGTGAGCCCGGGGTCCGGTGAGGCGGCCGTTCGGCGGGTGCCCCTGTCGGCCCGGGTTGATGTGTCGCGTCTTCCGGCGGCTCAGGGCGATGGCGAGGGCCTCTCGGCCGGCGAGGGAGCCGGGCGGTGCGCCCCCCGGTCGGCCAGGGCGAATACAGCGCGCCGCCCGGCAGGTCAGGGAGCGGGCGCCCCGGTTCCCCGGCCGGTCAGGCTGCTGTGCCCAGGGCCGCGCGGCCGGTTGCGTCGCCGTCCCTTGCGGTCATCGTCACCGGGATCAGGCCACCGCGCCGCCGGACCAGCAGGCCCGCGCCGATGGAACCGGCGATGAGCAGGCCGCCGGCGACCAGGGCGCCGCGCGCGCCGGCCCACTCCATGAGCAGGCCCAGCAGGGGCGGGCCGCCGAGGCTCCACACCGTGCCGATGCTGCTCCACACCCCGAGCACGCGGCCGCGCAGATGCGCCGGCGGGTCGGTCTGCAGGACGGCCGTTCCCGCGGTGTCGGAGACGGACTCCACCACGGCCATGGGCAGCACCAGCACCATCAGCACGGCCAGCGAAGGCGACAGGCCCGCGACGACCTGGAGGAGGGCGCCCGCCGCCGCGAGCAGGCCCACGGTCCGTACGGAGGGCTTGCGCAGCCGGGCGCCGAGGACCGCGCCGATGATGCCGCCGACCGCCAGGACGGTGGAGACGGTGCCGAACGAACCGGCGCCGCCCGCGAGCGGGCCGGTGACGAGGACGGCGAGCGTGAGGCCGTAGTTGCGGCCGAAGACCGAGCTGATCCCGGTGATCCCGGCGAGCGCCACGAGCCGGGGTCGGCGCACGAAGAACCGCAGCCCCTCCCGCACGCTCATCTCCGCGGGCGCCGGGACCGCCCGCGCCTCGGTCGCCGGCTCGGCCACCGCCCCGTGCACGGGCCGCAGGAAGGGCACGACCGACGCCACGAGCAGGAACGACAGCCCGTTCGCGGCGTATGCGGCGCCCGTGCCGAGGAAACCGACGGTCACACCGGCGAGCGCGGTGCCGGCCAGCCGCCCCGCGCTGTGCACGAGGGCACCCACACCGATCGCCGACGGCACGTCCTCCCGCGGCACGAGGTCGTTGCCGAGCAGCGCACACGCCGGCCCGTCGACGGTGGCGATGATGCCGGTCACCGCGGCCAGCAGCAGCAGCGCCGGCATGTCGATCCGGTCCAGCGCCACCAGCAGCGCCGTGGTGAAGGCGACCGCGCCGAGCAGCGCCTGGCTCACCGCGACCGTGAGCTTCCGGGGCCAGCGGTCCACGGCCGCGCCGCCGAGCAGGCTCACGAACAGCGCCGGCGCCGCCTGCACGGAGATCGACAGGCCGGTGGCCGCCGCGGAACCGGTGATGTGCAGCACGAGCAGGTTCTGCACGGTGAGCTGCATCCAGGTGCCGGCGTTGGAGACGAAGTTCGCCGCCGACCACCAGCGCATTCCGCGGTGTCGCAGAGACCGCCACGGCGAACGCGAGGCGGACGCGGAACCGGGCACGGGCGTGGGCAGGGAAGGGGCGGCAGACACAGTGGGGTGCTCGACAACCAGGGGAGTCGTGGAGAGACCGGCGGAATCCGTCGGACCGGCTGCGCTGCACGGCCGGGCCGCCTGGTCAGGGCGCCGTCCATCGTGACAGAGGGGAGGGCCCAGGGGTCGCGGCGGCATCCGCCGACCTGGCGGTGAAAGGGTCAAGGGCCGGTGTCCGTACGTCACTTGAGCCGCGCGTGTGCTTCCTCACAGCCACCGGTTTGCCGGGCGTGGGTCCTGGCTACGCGGTCGGCAGCAGACCGTGAAGTCCCGCCGAAGGAGGCCGTCATGCGTGACGAGCGCCACGGGCGCACGGTGGTGCCGGACCCCCGGTCACGCTCCGGAGCGTTCGGTCACCGCTTCCCGCGCACCGGTACCGAACCGACCACCGCACGCAGCGCCCTGCGGTTGCGCCGGCTGCTGTCCGCCGTCTTCCTGCCCCTGTTCGCCGCGGCGACGGCCGGCTTCGCCGTCTGGGCGGCGCGCTCCGGTCCCGGCGACAGCCCGGGCGGCGGCCCGCTGACCGTTCTCGCGGCGGTGTGTGGTGTCCTCGCGCTGGCGGCGGCGCTGGATCTCGTGGTGGTGACGGCGCGGAGGCGGCGGGAGCGGGACACGGACCTCGCGGAGCCGGGCCCCCGCCGCTGAGCCGGACCGCGCAGAGCCCGGCCACCAGCCGTGGAGCGCGACCCGGACGATTCCCCGTACCTCCCGGCCGGCAGTTACGGCAGCCCACGCTGAGCGAGCCCCCGCAGACACGCTGCCGGGCCGGACCCGCCGGCGCGCCCGCTCAGTACACCCGCGTCAGCAGTTCCAGCACCTCCGCCTCCTCCGGCAGCCGGGGCGCGTTCTTCGTCACCGCGTCCGCGACCGCGCCCGCCGCGATCGCCGGGAGCAGCTCGCGGCCGGCGCCCAGCTCGCGCAGGGGCCGCTTGAGGTCCGGCGTCCCGGACAGTTGCCGTACCGCCGCGACGGCCGCGCGCGCCCAGTCGCCGTCGGCGGGCGCCGGTACCCGCATCGCCCGCGCCGCCTGCTCGTACGCCTCCCGGGCCGCCGGTGCACTGAACTCCATGACCTCCTCCAGCACGGGGGCGAGGGCGACGCCGTGCGGGGAGCCGGTTCGGCCCGCGGGACGATCCACCGGACCGGGCAGCCCTGCGATCTTCGGTACCGGACGGGCCCGCCGGGCCCACCGAGACCCAGGACCGCGCATGGACCCGCTGTCGCCCCGCACCGCGCTTCGTCCCGGCCGTTCGACGGCCGCCTGGCGTGCGGCACACAAGCCCGTCGAGGGCGTCTCCCGCAGGGCTCGCCTCATCGCCTGCGCCATACCGCTGACCGTCCTGCCGTCCAGTCTCTGGCGGCTTCCGGTCGCCTTCCGCCCCGGCACCGGCATCGGTGAACGCGCCTACATCCTCGGCCTGTCGGCTCTCTCCGAGGTCCTCGCGTTCACCGCGTTCGGTCTGATCGCCCGCTGGGGCGAGGTGTTCCCGAGGTGGGTGCCGTATCTGCGCGGCCGACGCGTTCCGGTGAGCGCGGCGGTGGTCCCGGCGGGGCTCGGGGCCACCGCCCTGACCCTGCTGTGGACGGCGCTGACCTTCATGACCGGGGTCATGGGCCGGACGATCACGGGCGAGCGCCTGCCCGCCGACTTCCCGAGCCGGGTGGGCGGCTGGCAGGCCCTGTCCCTGTACGTCTGCTACACGCCCCTGCTCCTGTGGGGCCCGTTGCTGGGCACGCTGACGGTCGCCTACGCCAGACGCCGCAAGTGCAGCGACCCGTGAGGGGCGGCGCTCATCGATTGACGGCCCTCATCCCGGCCTCGTCGTACCGCTCACCCGCCGCCGCAGGCAGCTCAGCGTCGATGCGGGCCAGATCCTCCTTGGTCAGATCGATACCGACCGCACCGGCGTTCTGCTCCAGGTAACTGCGGCGCTTGGTGCCGGGGATCGGCACGAGGTTCTCGCCCTGGGCCAGCACCCAGGCGATGGCCAGCTGGGCCGGCGTCACGTCCTTCTCGGCGGCGATCTCCTTCACCTTCTCCGCCAGCCGCAGGTTCGCCTCCAGGTTGGCGTCCGTGAAGCGCGGGTTGTTGCGCCGGAAGTCGTTCGCGTCCAGCTCGTCCGGCGAGGTGAAGCGGCCCGCGAGGAAGCCACGGCCGAGCGGGGAGTACGGCACGAAGCCGATGCCGAGCTCCCGGCAGGCGGGCAGTACCTCGGCCTCCACGTCCCGCGTCCACAGCGAGTACTCGCTCTGCACGGCGGTGATCGGGTGTACGGCGTGCGCCCGCCGGATGGTCTCCGCGCTCGCCTCGCTCAGCCCGATGTGCCGCACCTTGCCCTCGGCGACCAGCTCGCCCAGCGCGCCGACCGTCTCCTCGATGGGCACGTTCGGGTCGACCCTGTGCTGGTAGTACAGGTCGATGTGGTCGGTGCCCAGCCGCGTCAGCGAGCCGTGGACGGAGCTGCGCACGTGCTCGGCGGAGCCGTCCTGCCGGCCGATCGTGCTCATGTCGCCCGGTACGGCGTCGTCCATCCGGTAGTTGAACTTGGTCGCGATCACATACTCGTCGCGGTGCCCCCGGATCGCCTCGCCGACCAGCGACTCGTTGGTCAGCGGGCCGTACACCTGCGCGGTGTCGAGGAAGTTGATGCCCAGTTCGAGGGCCCGCCGGATGGTCGCGATGCCCTCCTCCTGGTCGGCGGAGCCGTAGAAGGCGGACATGCCCATGCATCCGAGGCCGATGGCCGATACCTGGAGGTCCCGCAGACTGCGCTTCTGCATGTGGTGTCCCAGCCTTTCCTGCACATGCGACGGTCGTTCCGTACGGCACACGGGCCGGTGCCTTGTGCGCCGTACGTCTGCGACGCTACGAGTTGGAGCGCTCTCCAAGTCAAGCAACGCTCCGAGCCCGGCCGGAATCCAGCCACACCGGCAGCGGGCGCGCTGCTCCGGACGGGTGCGAAGGCTAGGGACGGCCGCATCCACGCCCTGCCGAGCCGTCCGAGGGGCCTGCTTGGGAGGACGGATCCGAGGGGGTGGAGGTTGCCTCTGAGGCCCGGATTCCGCCGCTGCGGACCTGTGGGTCTTCCCACACCCCCACGCATCCGCAAAGGATCTTGACGACCGCCGCCCGGCTCGCTGAACTGTCACCGATCGGGTCTCACCACCACAGAGGCCCACACCGGGGGAGGGACCGGGCGCATGTCGGAACGACAGCGGCGCAACCAGCACGCGACGTTGGCGTATTTCGTGATCGCACTCACCAGAACCGAAGAAGGCACCGGCGGCTGAACGCGCGTGCGCCGCGGCCCGCACACGGGGGTGGGCCCACCGGAAGAGATCCGTACATCTATACGATGACGGCCGATACGGGTGGATGACCGAAAAAACACTCCGAGGCCGGAATGCCTGGATCGGGGTGAAGGGGGCGATGTACATGACGGGGGAGCCGAAGGTGATGGGCTGCCGTGCCTCATGACGACTGAAGCGCGCATCGAGTGGTGTCGCGCACTGCTCGCACGCCTGGTCCGGTTCACCGGGCGCACGCTGCGGGGCGAGTGGCACGCCATCGTCGTCGAACCGTTACGGAGGTTCACGCGGCGCGGACTGTCCGGCCTGCTGCTGGCGTGCGTCGCCGCGTTCGGCGTCATCTTCTTCCACGCGATCGCCCAGCACCCGCTCGGCGCGCTCTGGGTGACGCGGCTCGGCGGCGTCAGGGCCGAACTGCCGCTGTGGCTGTCGCTGCTGCGCACGCCCGTGTCGCTGTACGTCCCGGCGCTCGATCTGCCGGTGTGGGCGGGCATCACCCAGCTGTTCCTCGCCTTCGCCTGGGCCGAACTGGCCCTGGGCCGGGCCCGGACGCTGGCGATCTCCTACGCCACCACCCTGGCCGGCACACTCACCGCCCGCGTGATGATCGCGCTGGGTCCCGGCTGGTGCGGCTTCGGGCTGCCGCACCAGTACGCCGAGGTGCTCGACACCGGGCCGTCCGCGGCCGTCGTCGGCCTGTTCACCTATCTCTCGGTGGTCAAACGCGCCCCCGTGGTGTTCACCCTGACCGGCGGCTCGATGGTGTGGGAGTCCATCGCCGTGCCCAACCTGGCCGGCCGCGAGCACCTGATCGCGGTGGCCTCGGCGATCGTCCTCGGACTGCTGCACGGCCGCCGCGCCCGGCTGCGGGGCCTTCTGCGGGCCGTTCCGCTGTCCCTGCTGCCTGTCCGCGACCGCGGGCCCGCGCCCACGGAACCACCCGCCGTCCCCGTCCCGGCCCCCGCCTCCGCACCGTCCCGGACCGTGCCCGTACCGGCGAGCGCCGAACGGTCGCGGGCCGGGTCGCAGGAACGGTCGCAGGACACGGCCATGACCTCCCTGGAGTGCTGATCCCCCGGCGCGTGCCTGTGGCGCCGCCCACAAGGTCCATGTGATGGTTTTCGCACGTCGACACGCGCGGCCACCCCCTAAGGTGGCCCGCGAGGTACGGCAGGGCGTGGCTGACACCATGGTGTTCGTCGCCGACAGGCAGCTGAAGGGAATCCAGGATGTTCCGCAAGGTGCTGGTCGCCAACCGTGGAGAGATCGCGATCCGCGCGTTCCGGGCGGGCTACGAACTCGGCGCGCGCACCGTCGCCGTGTTCCCGCACGAGGACCGCAACTCGCTGCACCGGCTGAAGGCCGACGAGGCGTACGAGATCGGGGAGCCGGGACACCCCGTGCGGGCCTACCTCTCCGTCGAGGAGATCGTGGGCGCCGCCCGCCGGGCCGGCGCCGACGCCGTCTACCCGGGCTACGGCTTCCTGTCCGAGAACCCCGAACTCGCGCGCGCCTGCGAGGACGCCGGCATCACCTTCGTCGGCCCGAGCGCGGCCACCCTGGAGCTGACCGGCAACAAGGCCCGCGCGGTCGCGGCCGCGCGGGCCGCCGGCGTGCCCGTGCTCGGCTCCTCCCAGCCCTCCACCGACGTGGACGAACTGGTGCGCGCCGCCGACGAGATCGGCTTCCCCGTCTTCGTCAAGGCCGTCGCGGGCGGCGGCGGGCGCGGCATGCGCCGCGTGCAGGACCCCGCCCAGCTGCGCGAGTCCATCGAGGCCGCCTCCCGCGAGGCCGACGCCGCGTTCGGCGACCCGACCGTCTTCCTGGAGAAGGCCGTCGTCGACCCGCGCCACATCGAGGTGCAGATCCTCGCCGACGGCGAGGGCAACGTCATCCACCTCTACGAGCGCGACTGCTCCCTCCAGCGCCGCCACCAGAAGGTCATCGAGCTGGCCCCCGCCCCCAACCTCGACCCCGAGGTGCGGGCGCGGATCTGCGACGACGCGGTGCGCTTCGCGCGGGAGATCGGCTACCGCAACGCAGGCACCGTCGAGTTCCTCCTCGACCCCGCGGGCAACCACGTCTTCATCGAGATGAACCCGCGCATCCAGGTCGAGCACACCGTGACGGAGGAAGTCACGGACGTGGACCTGGTCCAGGCCCAGCTGCGGATCGCCTCCGGCGAGACCCTCGCCGACCTCGGCCTCGCCCAGGACACCATCACCCTGCGCGGCGCGGCCCTGCAGTGCCGTATCACCACCGAGGACCCCGCCAACGGCTTCCGCCCGGACACCGGCCGGATCAGCGCCTACCGCTCCCCGGGGGGCTCCGGCATCCGCCTGGACGGCGGAACCACCCACGCCGGTACGGAGATCAGCGCGCACTTCGACTCGATGCTGGTCAAACTCACCTGCCGCGGCCGGGACTTCAAGGCGGCCGTCGGCCGCGCCCGGCGTGCCGTGGCCGAGTTCCGCATCCGCGGCGTGGCCACCAACATCCCGTTCCTGCAGGCCGTCCTGGACGACGCCGACTTCCAGGCGGGCCGGGTCACCACCTCCTTCATCGAGCAGCGCCCGCATCTGCTGACGGCCCGCTCCTCCGCGGACCGCGGCACCAAGCTGCTCACCTACCTCGCCGACGTCACGGTCAACAAGCCGCACGGCGAACGCCCCGACCTGCTCGACCCCGTCACCAAGCTGCCGCCGCTGCCGGCCGGCGAGCCGCCCGCCGGCTCCCGCCAGCTGCTGGTCGACCTCGGCCCCGAGGGCTTCGCCCGCCGGCTGCGCGAGTCGCCGACGATCGGCGTCACCGACACCACCTTCCGCGACGCCCACCAGTCCCTGCTCGCCACCCGCGTGCGGACCAAGGACCTCCTCGCCGTCGCCCCGGTCGTCGCCCGCACCCTGCCGCAGCTGCTCTCCCTGGAGTGCTGGGGCGGCGCCACCTACGACGTCGCGCTGCGCTTCCTCGCCGAGGATCCCTGGGAGCGGCTGGCCGCCCTGCGCGAGGCGGTACCCAACATCTGCCTCCAGATGTTGCTGCGCGGCCGCAACACCGTCGGCTACACGCCGTACCCGACCGAGGTGACCGACGCCTTCGTGCAGGAGGCCGCCGCCACGGGCATCGACATCTTCCGCATCTTCGACGCCCTCAACGACGTCGGCCAGATGCGCCCCGCCATCGACGCCGTACGCGAGACCGGCACCGCGATCGCCGAGGTCGCCCTCTGCTACACCGCCGACCTCAACGACCCGGGCGAGCGGCTCTACACCCTCGACTACTACCTGCGGCTGGCCGAGCAGATCGTCGACGCCGGCGCCCACGTCCTCGCGGTCAAGGACATGGCCGGACTGCTGCGCGCCCCGGCCGCCGCCAAGCTGGTCTCCGCGCTGCGCCGCGAGTTCGATCTGCCCGTGCATCTGCACACGCACGACACGGCCGGCGGCCAGCTCGCCACCTACCTCGCCGCGATCCAGGCGGGCGCCGACGCCGTGGACGGCGCGGTGGCCTCCATGGCCGGCACGACCTCCCAGCCCTCGCTGTCGGCGCTGGTCGCGGCCACCGACCACTCCGACCGCCCCACCGGGCTCGACCTGCAGGCCGTCGGCGACCTGGAGCCGTACTGGGAGGGTGTCCGCAAGATCTACGCCCCGTTCGAGGCGGGCCTCGCCTCCCCGACCGGCCGCGTCTACCACCACGAGATCCCCGGCGGCCAGCTCTCCAACCTGCGCACCCAGGCCGTCGCCCTCGGCCTCGGCGACCGCTTCGAGGACATCGAGGCCATGTACGCCGCCGCCGACCGCATCCTCGGCCGTCTGGTCAAGGTCACCCCGTCCTCCAAGGTGGTCGGCGACCTCGCCCTGCACCTGGTCGGCGCCGGTGTCTCGCCGAAGGACTTCGAGGAGACGCCCGACAGGTTCGACATCCCGGACTCGGTGATCGGCTTCCTGCGCGGCGAGCTGGGCACCCCGCCCGGCGGCTGGCCCGAGCCGTTCCGCACCAAGGCCCTGCAGGGCCGGGCCGCGCCCAAGGAGGCGCCCGAGCTGTCCGCCGAGGACCGCGAAGGCCTGGCCAAGGACTGCCGTGCCACCCTCAACCGGCTGCTGTTCCCCGCCCCGACGCGCGAGTTCGACACCCACCGGCAGAGCTTCGGCGACACCAGCGTGCTGGACAGCAAGGCGTTCTTCTACGGACTGCGGCCCGCCAAGGAGTACGCCGTCGACCTGGAGCCCGGCGTCCGGCTGCTGATCGAGCTGCAGGCGATCGGTGAGGCCGACGAGCGGGGCATGCGCACGGTGATGTCCACGCTCAACGGCCAGCTGCGGCCCATCCAGGTCCGCGACCGCGCCGCGGCCTCGGACGTGCCCGTGACGGAGAAGGCCGACCGCGCCAACCCCGGCCATGTGGCGGCGCCGTTCGCCGGTGTGGTGACCCTGGCGGTGACCGAGGGCGACGAGGTCGCCGCCGGTGCCACCGTCGCCACCATCGAGGCGATGAAGATGGAGGCCACCATCACCGCGCCCAAGCCGGGCCGGGTGTCCCGCCTCGCCATCAACCGCATCCAGCAGGTGGAGGGCGGCGACCTACTGGTGGAGCTCGCCTGACACGGTGCTCGGCACCTACCCGCTCGCCGACGCTCAGTCCCAGAGCGGGTAGGTCATGACCTGCTTGAACCCCTCGGGCCGCTCATCGGCGTAGGTGAGGGTCATCCGCGTGTAGTGCTGCACGCTCGGATGCTTCTGCCAGGGCTTGGGTTCGTCGAGCCGGACGGTCACCCGGTAGCCGTGGAAGCGGCCGGCCGCGCAGTACGGCTTGCAGTCGTTGACCATGTTCACACCCCTGGCCGTCGCCCCGTCCGGGCTCCACTGGGACCAGCGGAGTCCCACGAGCCGGCTGTTGCCGTCGCCGCAGGCCAGGATGAAGTCGGTGGGACGGACGTCCTGCTGCCACATGCAGTCGACGAGGACGGGGCGTGGGGTGTCGGCCTTGACGGCCGCTGTCGGCGGACTCGCCGAAGCCGGGGTCATGGCCGCCGGCAGAAGCGCGCCCGCTGCGAGGGTGACTGCCGTTGCCCACACTGATCCGCGCATGGTCGCTCCCACCCGTCGTGCTGTGTCCGACCGCGTTCACTCGACGCTACGACCGTACGGCCGATTGCACCAGTCGCGCAGGTCGGGCGGCGTGTCACCCGTGGGCGACGGTCAGGCCGTAGAACGCGACGCGGGCGCCGTTGGTGGTGCTGTCCGAGGAGGACTGGTTGTAGGAGCCGGCCTTGAAGTACTGCTTGTACTGCCGAAACGACGACGGGATGCCGTAGTGGGTGGTGGTGCCGTTGACGGTCAGGTCGATGGTGTTCCCGCCGGATACGGCGATGGTGTAGCTCCACGTCCTGCCGACCGGCACGTGCCCCACCGCGTGCGAGGTCTGCCCGCCGGACGGCGAGTTCTCCGTGCCGAGGACGATGTCGCCGTTGGCGTGGTAGTACAGCTCCAGCAGCGGCTTGGTGGAGGAGCCGCCGCTGCCGAGGTGGATCTGCCCGACGCACACGTTCTTCGTCACGGACACCACTCGCAGCGTCGCGTTCATCCGGTGCGAGCCGGACAGCGCCCAGTCGGCGGCGCTGCCGTCGCGGTTCATCTCGCGCAGTTCGGAGCGGGCGTAGTGGGAGTTCGGGGTCGTCACACCCTTCTCGGGCGCCCAGAAGGTCATCGCCCCGTCCCGTGTGTCGGTGTAGAAGTACGCGTCCTGGTAGCCGTTCGCGCCCTGGAGCCGGGACGACGGGATGGTGGTGGGGCTGCCGGGGGAGCCGACGGGCTCCTGCAACTCCCAGACCGACAGGTCGAAGTTGCCGCCGGGTGCGACGTGCGGGTCGGCGGCGATCGCGCTGGGGCTGCCGAGGAGGGCGAGGGCCAGGGCGAGGCCCGCGGTGGTCGGCACCGCGAGCAGCCGGGATCGGGTCATGTGGGGGTCCCTTCTGCGAACCGAAGGCCGGACCGGCGGATGCGTTCAGGATGATGAACGCTGAACGCATCCTTGGTCGCTGCGATGACCCGAGAAGCTAGAGGTCTGAACCAGACACGTCAAGTGACTCAGCAGGCGCCCTCGTCCTGCCACGGCCCCCATTCCGAGGCACCCGGCACCTCGTTCTGGGTCCACCACTTCGCCTTCCAGTTGTGGCTGTGGTACGAGACCTCGTCCCCGGCCGTGTATACCGCCGACGAACTCCACGCGTTCTTGCAGGAGGTCGGAGTCGGGGTGGGGGTGGGCGTCGGTGTGCTGCTCGGCGGGGTGGCGCCCGCGAACTTCACCGAGTACTTGGCGAAGTCCCAGTCGTTCTGCGCCACGCTGGAGCAAGTGCCGGACGTGCGACCGCCGTTGTCCGGCGGGCTGCACTGCCGGTCGCGGTTCAGGGACCAGAAGGTGAAGCGGTCCATGTTGTGGCTCGTCGCGTAGTCCAGCACGGTCTGGAAGTCGGCCTGGCTGAAGTACTCGCCCGAGTCGCTGCGGCCGTTCATGCCGGAGAAGCCCTCGTGGGCGTACGCGGTCGCCTGGTCCCAGCCGAAGGTCGACTGCAGGATCGAGTTGAAGTTGGTCAGCGCGCTGGTCTGGCTCGCCGCCCCGTTGAAGCCTCCGTCGAACGGCATGATGGAGAAGTTGTTCGGGGTGAACCCCTGGGACTTGGCCTCCAGCAACATCTGCTTGCCGAACCAGCCGGTGCCGTCCGCGGTGCCGGCCGTCGTCACCGAGACGTACAGCCCGGGGTTGTTCTGCTGCAGGATCTTCGCCGCGCCGATCTCGTTCCTGATGGCCGCGGTGTTCTCGTACTCAGGCTCCTCCAGGTCGAAGTCGATGGCGTGCAGCCCGTACTTGGTGATGACCTGCTGGTAGGCCGCCGCCGTGGACGCGGCGTCCGCGCAGGTCTGGCCGAGCTTGGTGCCGCCGTAGCCGCCGATGGAGACCGACACGTCACCGCCCTTGGCGCGGATCGTGTTGATCAACGACTGCACGGCCGTGTCCGAGGAGACGGGCGCGGTCCCGCCCCAAGTGGGCGAGCAGCCGCCGCCGTTGGGGGCGAGGACGAAGGCCAGCTGGAAGGCCTTCAGGCCGGTGGCGTCCATGATGGCGGCCGGGTCCGGCGGGTCGTTGTCCAGTGGCATCAGATAAGGGGCGGCGGCATACCAGCGGTTGCTCAACGCGGTCGTCGCGCCCGAGGCGTTGTTCGCGACGAGCGCGGTCGTGCCGGCGGCGGCGAGCGTGACGGCCGCCGCCGCGCCCAGACATGCCCGAAGAGGTCTCACTGCGTGCCTCCAGAGGGTGGGGGTGGGGGGAGGTCCCCCGGGCGGGGAGCCCCACCCTCCGGGAGCTGTTGCGGCCACGTCAATAAGTTGGACTAGACCAACGCGCTCTTTGGACTAGACCATACGATCTCTTTACCTCCCGTCGACCAGTCGCACCGTGAAGCCCCGGTCCAGCGACAGGCTCGCCGTGGTGATGGTCGTGACGTGCGTGCCGGCGTCGTACGACCAGGCGGAGGCGGGCAGTTGGCGGCCGTCCAGCAGAACCCGGGAGGGTGCCGGGTCGCCGTGCACGGTGAACCGGTACGTGCGGGCGTCCACCTTGCCGGCGTAGTCGCCCCTGCTCGCGCCCACCGAGACGGTCGTCCCGCCGCCGTCGGAGTGCAGGGACACCCGCTGGGTGGCGGCGGCGCCCCGGGTGAAGTCGCGGGTCACCCCGTCGTCCTCGTACAGCGTGTAGTGGCTCGTGCCGCGGGCCGCCGGATACAGGTCCCAGTCCAGCTCGTGCCGGTCCCGGCTCTGCCAACTCGTCGTCCCCTTCGGCCACATCGGCACGACCGCGCCCTCGCGCACGAACAGCGGGAGCGTGTCGAGCGGGGCGTGGTAACCGTTGACCGTGGTCGGACCCTGGTAGGTACGGCCGGTCCAGTAGTCGGTCCAGGTGCCCTTCGGCAGATAGATGCCGTCGCGGGTGTCGGAGTCCTGGTAGACCGGCGCGACGAGGAGGTCGGGGCCGGACAGGAACTCGTACTTCCCCTGGTCCGAAAGGGTATTGGGATCGTCCGGGAACTCCAGCCACAGCGGGCGCACCGCGCCGACACCGGTCTTCGCGGCCTCGGCGGAGAGTGTGTACATGTACGGCAGCAGCCGCTCCTTGAGCTGCAGGTACTTCCTGTTGACCGACGTGTACGGCTCGCCGTCGAGCCAGGGCTGCTGGTCGGCGGGCTTGCCGGTGGTGAGGTCGCTCGCCCAGCCGTCCATGGTCATGATGGCCGGCAGGAACGCCTTCCACTGCAGGTCCCGGGTGTACATCTTGGCGTCGTGGCGGTAGATGCTGCCCACGTCACCGGTGTCGTAGGCGATGCCCGACATGGTCGCCCCGGCGTAGGCCGGGATCTGCCAGCGGATGTAGTCCCAGGACAGTTTCTGGTCGCCGCTCCACAGCACCCCGCAGCGCTGGGCGCCCGCCCAGGACACCGGCAGCCACACGAAACCGCGCGCGTCGCTGTTGTCCTCGATCCCCTTCTTGGCGGCGTCGCACGCGTCCAGCGCGAACTTGTAGCCGTTGCCGACCCAGGCCACGTCCAGCTTGGCCACCCGCTGGCCCGCCTTGACCTGGTCGGCGAGCTTGTCGATGCCGTCCTGGGTCCACAGGCCGAGCTGGGCATGGTGGTCCTGCAGGCCCCGGGCGGTCTGCGCCAGGTTCTCGTAGCCGCAGCCGTAGCCGTCGTTGACCAGCATCCAGCCGAGCGGCATCTGGTGCTCGGTGTACCCGTCGGCGATCTTCAGCGCGTCCAGGGTGTGCCGCTCACCGCGGTTGGCGTTGTGCAGGTAGCAGTCGGAGTCGCCGGGTTCGAGGCCGTACACCGGGGGCATGAAGGGCCTGCCCACCAACGCCGTGTACCTGCCGATGACGTGCTTGGCGTCCCCGAGGAAGTAGTAGGCGTCCAGGCGCCGTTCCTGCTGACCGGTGGTCACGGGCGAGCCGAAGGTGTACACGCCCGGCGCGAAGGTGTTGCGGAAGACGCCGTAGCCCGCGCTGGAGAGGTAGAACGGCTGGGAGTTGTTGTAGCCGCCCTCGTTCCAGTCGAAGCTGTTGGCCACGTACATCGTCTGCCCGCGGTGCGAGAAGCTGCCGTTCTGCTCCCCGCCGCCGAAGAACTGCTCGTCCGCGCCCCGCACCAGACTCTGCCGCATCCCGCCGGTCGACCAGCGCAGCGGCTTGTCCTCCTGCCAGATCCGGGTCCGGTTGTCGGGCTTGTACAACCCGAACCGCAGCGGCTTCTTGTACACGCGCAGCACGGCCTGCGGGGAGCGGATGCCGTAGTAGTCGCCGGCGTCGAAGGAGGAGGTGTGCCGCTCGGCGGCGGGCTCCTTGCGCACGATCGCGCTGCCCGCCGGATCGCTGAGCGAGCCGGACGGGTCGGCCTGCAGCCGCAGTTGGCCTCCCGTCAGGAAATCCGCCCGTGCGGTGAGCTGCCCGGCCTCGACCGTGTAGGTGCCGTCGCCGCCCGAGAAGGACGTGAGATCGCCGGCGTCGGTCGTGGCGGGCAGGTACGCGGTGCCCGTGAAGGAGTTGTCGTGCACGTCGTACGGCACGACCACCACGTGGTACGTCCCCGACGCCCGCGGGATCACCGTGGCCTCCGGGTCGGCGGTGCCCGCGCTGGACGCCACCTGCTTGCCGTGGTCGTCGTAGACGTACAGGTCGAAGTCGTCAGAGGGCTTCTCCCACTTCACCGCCAGCGGGACGCCGCCTTCGGGGTTGTCGTCCCAGTAGCCGGCCGGCACCGAGACGGTCAGGTCGAAGCGGTCGCAGACCTTGTTGTCCGGGTCGGCGGCGGGATCCGGGCAGCTCTCGGTGCCGCCGCCGGTGCCCTTGGCGTAGACCGGGCTCTGCCAGCTGACGCTGCTGTGGGCGGGGTCGAGCAGGGCGCCGGAAGTGGTGGCGGCGGCATGGGCGGGCACCGGGGCGGCGAGCAGGGTTCCCGCCAGGGCGGACGCCAGCCCCAGTGGTACCCAGGCCGGCCACGGCACACGGTGGCGCAGTCTTCGCGGTCTTTGCACGGCGGAACAGCTCCCCTCGCAGCACTGCGGACTGACTGTTCTTGCTCCTGGTGCTCACAAGCGCTCGAAATAGGCTGCAATCGAGCAACTTCAAGCAGGAAGACTCGGGGGTGACGCAGGTTCATGTCAAGACCGCGGGCCCGGAACCCGGCCGGACACGTGCCCCGAACCGGCCGGACACGCCGAAGGCCGGCCCCCTCGACAGCGGGGCCGGCCTTCGCGCGCGGGTCGTTCAGCCCGCGTTCTTCCGGAGCACGATCCGGGTCTGCGTGGTCTGGCCGGCCAGCCGGTTCCGGTCGTCACGCAGGTCCGTCTGCACGACGATGAGCGTGCCGCCGAGATGCAGCGGCCAGGCGACGGCATCGACGTGCCCGGCGGTGACCGCCCGCAGGAAGTTGGTCTTGGACTCCACCGTCGACGTACCCCTCGCCCCTCGGGCAGGTTGAGGAAGGCGCACACCGCCCCGCCGCTGTCCGCCGGCGCCATCAGGGCGCCGCCGTGCAGCGCGCCGCCCGCCGTACACGCCTCCGGTGACCAGGCCGGCGAGCCGACGGTGCGCTCGGCGGCGGCCTCCTTCAGCTCGATGCCGAGGCCGGCCGCGAACGGCATCGCGGCCAACAACTCGGCGGGCTGGGGACGGGGCGACATGGCGTACCGCCTTTCGCGACAGCAACGGGTGATCGGGCTGATCAGGCAGTGCGGCAGTCCGTTCCCGGAAGGCTCCTGGAACATGGCGGGTTTCCGGACACCGGCGCCGATGCCGCAGCCGGCGTCCGCCCTCTCTCCCGTACAACGGTCTCCTCGATCGAAGGGGACTCCGCAGCGAACTGCCCGTGGTGAGCAGGACGTCGAGGCCGGCACGGCGGAAGAAGGCGGAAGAAGTCGGCGCGGGTGCGGTCGGCGACCGCGCAGACGACCTCGCCGCCGTCACGGGCGGGTCGACGTGGCCACGCCGCGAGGCGCAGCACGGAGTTCGCCGGGCTGTGGCAGGAGCGGGAGGAGGCCCTGCGCCGCATGGGCCGCAGGCGGATCGTGCACCCCTCGCGCACCCAGGGCCTGAGCGCCAGGTCGGAGGGCCCGGATCGGCTCCGCCGAGCCGGCCGGCGCGGGATCGCACCAGGCTTGTCACGATGTCGCCGGACCCGTGGCGGATCGTCCGTCGCCTGAGGCACCCTTGACAGTGTGCGTACTGTTTCGCGACGTTTGAGCAGTCGCGTGCGGAGGGGATGCGGCGCACATCGGAACCAGTGGGAGGACGCGCCCGGCGCGTCTTGGGGGGAGCGGTCGCCCATGCGATCCATGAGCCATGATCCACACGCCTCACCGGCCTGTGCCGCCTCGGGCACACCGTTCGCGGAGCCTGCGGAAGGGCGGTCGAACTGAGGTGGAGATCACCATCCACAGACCCGGCGAGCTGACGCCCGAGCTGCGCGGGGCCTGGCACCGCGCGATGGACGAGTCGCCCGAGTACTCCAATCCCTTCCTCGCACCGGAGTTCGCGATCGGCGTCGGCCGGTACCGGCGCGGGGCCCGGGTGGCGGTCCTGCACGAGGACGGGGAACCCGCCGGGTTCTTCCCGTACGAGCGGGGGCCGTTCGGCGCAGGTCGGGCCATCGGGCTCGGACTGTCCGACTGCCAGGCCCTCGTGCACCGGCCGGGGGTCACCTGGAACGCCGGAGAACTGCTGCGGGCCTGCGGGCTCAGCATCTTCGAGTTCGACCACCTCGTCCAGGAGCAGCGGCCGTTCGCGCCGCACATCACGGGCACCTTCTCCTCACCGGTGATCGATGTGAAGCCCGGCGACGGCGGCTACCCGGAGTGGCTGCGCGCCACCTACCCGGGCCTGGCCAAGACCACGCTGAAGAAGGAACGCCGGCTCGGCCGGGACATCGGCGAGGTGCGGTTCGAGTTCGACGAGCGCGATCCGGAGGTGCTGCGCACCCTCATGCGCTGGAAGTCCGCCCAGTACCGCAGGACCGGCCGCATGGACCGGTTCTCCCGGCCGTGGATCGTCGGCCTCGTCGACCATCTCTCCCGCGTCCGCGAGGAGCACTTCACCGGAGTGCTGTCCGTGCTGTACGCGGGCGACCGGCCGGTCGCCGCCCACTTCGGCCCCCGGTCGAGCACCGTACTGGCGGCCTGGTTCACCGCCTACGATCCTGAACTGCACTACTACTCACCGGGGTTGATGATGCATCTGCGGACCGCCGAGGCGGCGGCCCGGCACGGGGTGACCCTCGTGGACCTCGGGCGTGGCGACAAGGAGTACAAGGACTGGCTCAAGACCCGCGAACTGCGGGTCGCCGAGGGCTTCGCGGCCCGTCCGCACCCGGTCGCGCTGGCCTGGCGGCTGTGGCGCAGACCGGTGCGCGGGCTGCGGAACACGGTCAACGCCCATCCGCAGCTGCGCGAGCCGGCCGACCGTCTGCTGAAGACGGTGGGCAGGGTGCGAAGTCAGGGCATGGCGGCTACGGCGGCCGCCGGGAAGAGTCGCCTGCCGGAGCGGTAGTACTGGCAGGTTCTCGTCAAAACTTCGCCAAGCGGCGGACGTTTTCGCGCCAACGTGATCGGGTCTCCTGCGTCAGCTGTCGCTGCACCCGGGAGGTCCTTGGTGTCCGTACCAACCCACAGAAGACGGTGGTTCACCGTCTGCGCGCTCACCGCGTCCGCCGCACTCGTGGCGATACCCCCGTCCGCCGCCTCCGGGCGCTCGGTGAGCCCCTTCGGCGTCCGGGCGCTGGCCCACCTGGCCAAGGAACGCGAGCAGTCGGTGGGCGCGATGTCGCCGCACGTGGCGGCGGACGACGACGGCGGCAACGAGGCGGACGAGATCGCCGAGGGCGCGGACCAGTACGCCGAGGCCCGTACCTCGCCCGGTGTCGTGGCGCCGGGCGCATACGGCGCCGCCTGGCGCGATCTCGGCAACCTGAGGTCCACGAGCGGCCGTTGGCACAACATCACCGATCTGCCGTACAACTCCGACGACCCGCGATACCGCGACATCGACTCCAACTCCAGCGGTGGCGGCGGGAACGTCACCGGCCGGATGGCGGCGGTCGCCGCCGACGACGACGGCTACGTCTACGCGGGCAGCGCCGGCGGCGGGGTGTGGCGCTCGCACAGCGGGGGCGGCCACTGGCAGCCCATCAGCGACCGGCTGCCCGCACAGTCCACCGGCGCCCTCGCCCTCGACGGCGCCGGCCGGCTGTGGCTGGGCACGGGTGAGGCCACCACCAACGCCGACGCCTACCTCGGCAGCGGCGTCTACGTCCTCACGCACCCGCACCACGGCACCTTCTCCGCGCGCAGCCGGGTCGGCGGCGACGAGCTGGAGAGCACCACCATCCACGAGCTGCGCTTCGGCGGCGACAAGGTGTGGGCGGCCACCAGCAAGGGCGTGTGGAGCCACTCCACGAGGAACCTCGGCGGCCCCTGGAAACTGGAGTACGCACCCAACCCCGACTTCCTGCCGGGCGGTTCGAAGGCCGACGACCCGAGCGCGCCGTACAAGAACATCGCCAACGACATCGCCATCGACCCCAAGGACCCGTCCAAGGTGGTCCTCGCCGTCGGCTGGCGCAGCGGCGACGAGTACAACGGCTTCTACACGAAGGTGAACGGCACCTGGACCCGCATCACCAGCGGCCTCGGTGACCTCCCGGCCGACGCCGACAACGTCGGCAACGTCACCTTCGCCCGCTCCGCCGACGGCTCCCGCTACTACGCCATCGACCAGTCCCCGGAGCAGCTGAACACCAACCCGGACAGCGGCCTGGAGGGCATCTACGTCTCCAAGTCGGGCTCACCGGCCGGCCCCTGGACGAAGATCGCCGACTACAAGGGCCTGGCGGCCGACAACTCGGCGCTCACCACCGCCGGTTACATGCCCGGCGTCCAGGCCTGGTACAACCAGTTCCTCGCAGTCGACCCGAGCGACCCGCAGCACGTGTACGCCGGCCTGGAAGAGGTCTACGAGACCAAGGACGGCGGCGCCGACTGGTCGACGGTCGGCCCGTACTGGAACTTCACCTTCTCCTGCTGGAGCCTCGACCCCACCAAGCAGACCGGTGACTGCAACCCGACCACCCACTCCGACCAGCACGGCGTCGCGATCGGCCGCTACCACGGCAAGAGCTTCGTCTACGTCGGCAACGACGGCGGCATCTACAAGCGCCCGGTGAACGGCCGCCAGGACGCCTCCGGCCACGCCACCGACTGGACGTCCCTCAACGACGGCACCATCGACACCCTGCAGTACTACTCCGTCGGCGTAGGCAAGGACCTCGACAACGGCGGCCTGTCCGTCACCGGCGGCCTGCAGGACAACGGCCAGTCCATCCTGCGCGGCAACGACAAGATCATGGGCTCCAACTTCGGAGGCGACGGCGGCGACACCCTCACCGACCCCGCCAACGGCTGCGACATCGCACAGGAGTACGTCTACCTCGCCGTCCAGGTCACCCAGAACTGCGCCGTGAACGACGGCAGCTGGGCGACCGACCCGAGCAAGGCCACCTCGTACTCCGTCGCCCCGCCCGACAACGCCACCAGCGAGGCCCGCTTCATCGCCCCGCTCGGGGCGGACATGAAGGACGGCAACACCTGGGTCGCCGGCGGCCGCCACATCTGGGTCCAGACCCACGGCTACGCCATCCGCAGCGGCAAGGAGTGGACCAGCGTCCACGACTTCGGCGCCGGTCGCACCGCGACCGCCGTCGCCGTCTCCGGCGGGAAGATCTACGCCGCCTGGTGCGGCCCCTGCAACAACCAGGGCTTCGCCCGCGGCATCGCCGTCGGCAACGCGGACGGCACCGGCTGGCACGACATCAACCTGCCGGTCGACGGCACCGTGCCCAACCGCTACCTCAGCGGCTTCGCCGTCGACCCGAAGAACGCCGACCACGTCTTCCTCGCCGTCAACGGCTTCTCCCGGCACTGGACCGAGGGCCCCGGCGCGGGCGTCGGCCACGTCTTCGAGTCCACCGACGGCGGGACGACCTGGAAGGACATCTCGGCCAACCTGCCCGACGTGCCCACCGACTCCGCGCTGGTGACGGCGGACGGCGGCCTCGCCGTCGCCACCGACCTCGGCGTCGTCTACCGCGCGCCGGGCCGCACCACCTGGCAGCGGATCGGCAGCCTGCCGGCCGTCGCCGTGCTCCAGCTGAAGACGAGCCCGGACGGCGGCACGCTGTACGCCGCCACGCACGGCCGCGGGATCTACACGGTCAAGCTCTGCGACCTGCGCTGACCGACCGCGCAACCACCACCAGGAGGGGTGGCTCCCGAACATCCGGGAGTCACCCCTCCTGCACGTACGGCACGCGCCCCGAAGGAGCGCGAGGAACTGCGCGACCGGCCACGACGGAGCCGCGGACGACGGACTGCACAGCGCGGCACCTCCTCATACCGGCCCTTCCAGCGGAGCGCCTCGCACGGCCCGCCCGACCTCCGTGCGCAGCTTCACGAACTCCGGCAGGCTCCGGGTGCTGAGCTGGTCCCGCTCGCGGGGCAGGTCCACCGGCAGGTCGTGCACGACGCGGGAGCCGGGGCCGGGGGAGAGGACGACGACGCGGTCGCCGACGTACACGCTCTCGTCGATGTCGTGGGTGACGAACACGATGGTCGTGTCGTTCGTCCGGTGGACTTCCAGCAGCAGGTCCTCCAGGTCCTCGCGGGTGCCCGCGTCCAGCGAGCCGAACGGCTCGTCCATGAGCAGCAGGGCGGGCCGGCAGACGAGGGCACGGGCGATGGCGACGCGCTGCTGCATGCCGCCGGACAGCTCCCGCGGACGGCGCCGGGCGGCCCCGTGCAGGCCGACCCGTTCGAGGATCGCCTCGGCCTCGGCCCGGCGGGCGGCACGGGTGAGGCCACGGCGGCGCAGCGGCAGGGCCACGTTGTCGCGGACGGTGAGCCAGGGCAGCAGTGAGCGGCCGTACTCCTGGAAGACGACCGCGAGCTGCTCCGGCACGCCGTTCACCGCTGTCCCGTCGATCGTGACCGTGCCCTCCTGCACGGGCAGCAGCCCGGCGATGGTGCGCAGCAGCGTGGACTTGCCGCAGCCGGAGGGCCCGACCACGCTGAGGAGCTGACCGTCCGGCACGGTGAGGCTGATGCCGTCCAGGACGCGGGTGTCGCCGAAGTGCCGGCCGACGGAGTCGAGGCGCAGCATCCCTCACCCGGCCCAGGGTTCGTACAGGGTGCCCGCGCTGCCGGTGACCCGCAGGTGCAGCAGGAAGGGGCCCGAGCCGTCGCCCCGGCCCAGGGCGTGGTCCAGCGCGGCCGACAGCTCGTCGGCGTGTTCGGCGCGGGCCGCGGGGCAGCCGAAGGACTGGGCGAGGGCCGCGAAGTCGATACCGGTGATGTCCGTGCCGGGGACGGGCGCGATGCCGATCCGGCGGCCCAGCGCACGGACGGCCGCGTAACCGCCGTTGTCCAGCAGGACGTAGGTGACCGGAGCCGCATGCCGGGCCGCGCTCCACAGGGCCTGCACCGAGTACAGCGCCGAGCCGTCGCCGAGCACGCACACCACCCGGCGCCGGTCGGCGAGCGCCCGGCCCACCGCGAGGGGCAGGCCCCAGCCGAGCGCCCCGCTGCCCGTGGTGAGGAAGCCGCCGCCCGACTCGACGGGCACGCGCGCGTGGAGCGTGTCGCGGTGGCTCGGCGCCTCCTCGATAAGGACCCGGTCGCGCGGCAGCCGGGCGCGCAGCAGATCGAAGAACACCTCCGGGGTGATGTGCCCTTCGGCGCGGGCCGGGGCGGGGGCCGGCCGGGGTGGTGGCGGGTCGCGGTCGGGCTCCTTCCGCAGCAGCCCGGTCAGCCCTTCCAGGGCGGGCCGCAGCGTGGTGACGATGCTGGTGCCGGTGGGCAGCCAGGCGGCCTGGCCGGGGTCGCAGTCCAGGTGGAACAGCTCGGTGCCGGGCGCGAGCGGCGGGCCGTCGTCCGCCACGTGATAGGTGAACACCGGCGTGCCGAGCGCGACCACCACGTCGTACGGCGCGAGCCGCGCGGCCAGTTGACGGGCGATCGGCGGCAGGAACCCCTGGAACAGCGGATGCGACTCCGGGAAGCCGGAGCGGCCGGAGAGCGGGCTGATCCACACCCCGGCCCGGATCCGCTCGGCCAGCGTCCGGACCCCGTCCAGCGCGTCCTCGTCGTCCACGCCGGGCCCCACCACGAGCGCGGGGCGCGCGCAGGCCTCCAGCCGGGCGGCGAGCGCGTCGAGGGCGTCCGGGGCGGCCGTGAACGCCGAGTGCACCGTGCGGGGCGTGACGGGTTCGGCGGGCCGGTCCCAGTCGTCCTCCGGCACGGACACGAACACCGGTCCGCGCGGATGCGTCATCGCGATCCGGTACGCCTCGGCGAGCACGGCCGGCACGTCCTCCGCGCGTTCCGGCTGGCGGGCCGACTTCACGTACGGGCGCGGGAACAGGGCCGGTTCGTCGGCGCCGAGGAACGGCCGCAGTTGGATCAGCGAGCGCGCCTGCTGTCCCGCCACGATCACCAGCGGCACCCGGTCGCGGAAGGCGTTGAACACCGCGCCGAGCGCGTGCCCCACCCCGCCGGCCGAGTGCAGGCTGACGAACGCGGCCCGCCGGGTGCCGAGCGCGTGCCCGGCCGCCATGCCGACGGCGACGGACTCCTGCAGGCCCAGCACATAGGTGAAGTCGTCCGGCCAGTCGCGGAACATCCGCAGTTCCGTGGAGCCCGGATTGCCGAAGACCGTGGTCATGCCGGTGTCGCGCAGAAACCGTACGACCGCCTCGCGCACCGTGGCCGTCGTCATGCCGTCCTCCTTGCGGACGATCCGGGGCCGACGAGCCGCTTCTCGACCGCCAGCAGACCGGTGTTGAGGAGATAACCCAGCGCACCGAGCAGCAGCAGCGCCGACCACACCGTGAGCAGGTCGGAGCGCGTCTGGGCGTCGGTGAGCGTGAAGCCGATACCGTTGTCACTGCCCGGCAGCAACTCCGAGAACACCATCAGGATCAGGCAGAGCGACAGGCTGAGCCTCAGCCCCGCGAAGATACGGGGCAGCGCCGAGGGCAGGATCAGGAACCACAGCCGCTCGGGCGCCGTCAGCCGCAGCACGGCCGCCACCTGGAGCCGCAGCGGGTCGGTGGCCCGGGCGCCCTCGGCCGAGTTGATCAGCACCGGCCATACGGCGCTGAACACGATCGACGCCACCTGCATGGGCGTACCGAAGTCGAAGACGACGACGAACACCGGCACCAGCGCGGGCGGCGGCACGGCCCGTGCGAACTGCAGCACCGGGTTGCACAGCGCGTACGCCCGTCGCGAGCGGCCCACCGCGATGCCCAGGGTGATCCCGGTGACGGCGGCGAGTGCGAACCCGGCCGCCATCCGGCCCAGGCTCGGCAGGATGGTGCCGACGGCGGCCGGGGTGAGGAACAGACGGCCGGGCGGCCCGGAGAACCACAGGTCGCGGGCGTGCCGGGCGATCCGCAGCGGCGGCGGGAAGTACACGCTGCCCTGGGCACGGGCGGCCAGCTCCCAGCAGGCGACGGCGACGAGGAGCACCGACCAGCGCAGCAGGAAGGGTACGGCGCCGGCCCGGGGCGGGCCGGGCGCGGATGCGGGCGGTGCGCTGTCCTGCGTCCGTGTCATGGCCGGCTCCGCTGCAACTTCTCCGCCTCCGGGCGGGGTTCCTGGGCCCAGGCGAACAACCGCCGCTCCGCGCCGACCAGTACGCCGTTGATCACCAGCCCGAGACCGCCCGCCCACACCACCCCCGCCAGCACGTCCCGCGTGCCGTCCGTCTCGGTCTGGGCCTGGGCGATGAAGATGCCGAGACCCTGGCCGAAGCCGGAGAGGATCTCCGTCGCGACGGCCAGGATCAGCGCGACCGCGGCCGAGATCCGCACGCCGGCGGCGATGAACGGGGCGGTGGCCGGCAGCTCCACCCGCAGCAGCACCGCGAGCCTGCCGAACCCGAAGGCGCGCAGGGTTTCCCTGGCGAGCGGGTCGGTCTCGCCGAGGCCGTAGACGGTGTTGAACAGCACCGGCCAGAGTGAGGCGTACGCGATCAGCGTCACCTCTGTCTGCGTGCCCGACCCGAGCAGCAGCGACACCAGCGGGATCAGCGCGACGGACGGCAGCGGCCGCAGGAACTCGATCACCGCGCGTACGGCGGCCTCCGCCACCGGCACCGCGCCCAGCAGCAGCCCCAGTGGCACGGCGACCGCACAGGCGAGCCCGAGGCCCAGCGCCCACGCCCGCAGCGTCACCCCGATCCCGTCGACGAAAGCCGGGTCGCCCGCCAACCGGACGGCGCGGGCGAGGACTTCGGAGGCGGGCGGCAGGTAGCTGCGCCGTACGATCCCGGCGCGGGCGACCGCCTCGCAGATCCCGAAGGCTCCCGCCGCGCCGAGCAGACCGAGCAGCAGTTCCTGACGCCGTGTCATTTCACCAGCAGCGGTGCCGGATCGACGTCCTTCTTCAACAGCCCCTGGGCGCACATGAGCCTGATGAGCCGGCGCAGGGGGGCCGGGTCGGCGGTCGCCGGGTAGGCGGGCAGATGGATCGACTTGGCCTGGTCCGCGGTCACCCTGGCGTACTTGGGCAGCTCGGTGCGCACCGCTCCCGGATCCTCGGCGGCGAGCTTCGAGGCCGCCTCGACGGCACGCCGGAAGCCCGCCGCGGCCTTCGGGTTCTTCTTCACGAAGTCGGCGGTGGTGACGTACCCGCTGGCGGGCAGGCCCCGCGCCGGTCCCGCCCCGGCGTCCAGCAGCACCCGCGCGCCCAACTCGCCCTGGACGGCGGTGTCGAAGGGCTCGACCACGTGGGCGGCGTCCACCTGGCCGCGCTGCAGGGCGGGGCCCATCTGCGGGAACAGGATCTGCCGGTAGACGGGCCGGCCGGCGCCCTGGGCGTCCAGGATCGCGTTCAGGGTCAGGGACTGGATGTTGTTGAGGACGGCGACGGCGACCTTCCTGCCCGCGAGGTCGGCGGGTTTCCTCAGCGCCGAGTCCTTGGGCACGAGGACGTCCATCATGTGCGGGGCGATCCTGACCCCCTCGGCGAGGATGCGCAGGTCCAGGGTGCCCTTCTCGTACGCCTGGAAGTAGGTGACGTAGTTCGCGCTCGCGATCACGTCCACCTGTCCCTTGAGCAGCGCGGGCAGCGCCTGGATGCTCTGCTGCACGGGCTGGATGCGCACGTCCAGGCCCTCCTTGGCGAACAGCCCGCGGTCCCGGGCCAGATAGAGCGCGGCGGAGTCGGTGAGCGGCAGTGCCGCCACGGTCAGCTGCTGCCGCCCGTCACCGGAGTGCGAGGTGCCGCCGCTGTCACAGCCCACCAGGACCAGCGCCACCGCGGCGGCGAGTGCGGCGAGGCGTTTCGTTCCCGAACGTGATCGACGTAAAGGCATACCGGCATGCCTACCCCGCGATTGTCATGATCGCTACAGAACGGGGGCGGGTTTCGGGGCGTTTGGAGAAATACGAACCGAGCAGGGCGGCCCGCCGAAGCGGCAGACCCTCTGCGGGGGTGCTGCCGGAGGTCAGCCGGCGGGCCGGAACCGGAGCGCCGACCAGGTGTCGTCGACGGCGATCTGCCGCACGGGCCGCACGCCGTGCTCGGACAGCGCGGCGGCCAGGGTGTCGCGGTTCAGATCCGTCCCGAGCTTCCCGCCCTTCGGGTAGGCCACCCAGGCGAGGGCATCGCGCCGCGCGGCGGCGAGCGCCGCCTGCGCATCCGCCCCGAGGAGGTCGTCGGAGGTGGTCACGAAGGCGATCACCGCGTCGGCCGAGGCCGCGTCACCCGCGTTCTCGGCCTCCAGCTGGACGTCGACGGGCCTGCCCAGTACCGCGACACTCTGACCGGGCTTGATCTGCAGCTTGCTGATGACGGACACCCCCCCGGATCCTGCCACCTCAGGCACGGCTCCGCACACGGCAGAGGCCGGGTCTTCCTGTCCGGGCCGGATCCCGCCGCGCCGCTGCCCGGTTCAGGCCCGTGGACCGGCGACGCGCAGGGGTGTCGCGGCGGGGGGCGCCGCGCTGTCGGCGGCGCCGGTGGCGTCCGTCCACCAGTCGGCGCCGTCCTCGATGTAGCGCAGCAGCACGCCCTCCCGGATCGCCCAGGGGCAGACGACGGCTCCCTGCAGCCCCATGAGCTTGAGCGCCGTGTGCCCGACGACCGCTCCGGCCAGGCTCTGCTCGGCGCGCGGCGCGGAGATCCCGGGCAGCTGGGCCCGCTCGGCGGCGGGCAGCGCGGCGAGGGTGCGGACCGACTTGCGGAGGTCCCGGCAGCGCATCTCCCGGTGCACGAACGGGCCGTGGCGTCCGGGTGCCGCCCCGCACAGCCGGCCCAGCTGCTGGAAGGTACGGGAGCTGACCGCGGCGGTGCGCGGCCGCTCCCAGCGGATCCGCTGGGCCACGTCCCGCAGCTCATGCCGGATCCGGCGGCGCAGCTCCTTCAGCTCCTCCGGCCCCGGCGGATCCTGGACCGCGAAGTACTCCTGGGTGAGGCGCCGCGCGCCGAGCGGCAGGGACGCGGAGAAGTCGGGCAGCCGGCCCCGCCCGAAGGCCACCTCCAGGGAGCCGCCGCCGATGTCGAGCACCGCGAGCGGGCCGGCGTGCCAGCCCAGCCAGCGCCGGGCCGCCAGGAAGGTCAGCTCGGCCTCGGTCTCACCCGGCAGGGTGCACATACGGATCCCGGTCCCGGCCGCCACCCGGTGCAGCACCTCCTGCTGGTTCGGTGCGGCGCGCACCACTGCGGTCGCGAAGGCCAGCGGCACCGACGCATGCCAGCTCCGGGCGGTGGCCCCCGCCGCGGCCACCGCCTTCACCAGCCCCTCCACCGCCTCGTCGGCGATGGAGCCGTCCGGACCGACGTGTTCGGACAGGCGCAGCTTCCACTTGACGGTGTGCACCGGCAGCGGAACACCGTCCGCCACATCCGCGACCACCAGCCGAACCGTGTTCGACCCCGCATCCAGCACGCTCACCCGCATGGCCGGGGAGTACCCACTTTCCCGTCAGGAACCCGTCATTCAGGGGGGCGTGTGTGTGCACGGCACCGATCGGCAGGTCCCTCAGGAACGGCTCGCGGGGCAGCCGGAGGCGGACCGGGCGCGAGCGGCGCACGGACCGGCGTCCGGCTCGGCACCCCGCCCTGGTCCTGTCCGGATCTCGGCCCCTCGGCCCCCGCACCGGCCCGTGCCTGCCCTTAGATGGTCACCACCACTGTCGGCGCGAGGAGCGGCACTTGAGCGGGACGGACGCGACGAGGGTACTGGTGGCCGGCGGAGGCATCGCGGGGACCGCGGCCGCGCTCGGGCTGCACAAGGCCGGCTACGACGTCACCGTGTACGAGGCACACCCCGACACGGCCGAGGACACCGGGGCGTTCCTGACCCTGGCGAGCAACGGAATGCGCGCCCTCGCCGAGCTCGACGCCACGGACGCCGTCACGGCCGTCGGTTTTCCGCTGACTTCCCTGCGGCTGCTCGACAGTGACGGCACCGAGCTGACGCACGCCCCGCTCGGCGAGGTCACCGAACCCGGGCTGCAATACCGCTGTCTGCGCCGCGGCGAGCTGAACGCGGCCCTGCAGGGCGAGGCGGCCCGGCGCGGCATCCGCGTACGCCACGGCGCCCGGCTGGTCGCCGTCACGGACGGCCCGCACGGCGTCACCGCCCGGTTCGCCGACGGCGGCACCGCCCACGCGGGCCTCCTCGTCGGCGCCGACGGGCTGAACTCCACCGTGCGCCGGCTCCTCACCCCCGGTGTGCGGCCCCTGTACGCCGGCCAGCGGATCTTCTACGGCTACACGGGCACCGCACCCGGCGCGGACGGCACCGGCGTCATCACCTTCGTCCGGGGCGGCGGGACCACGTTCGGATACGCGGTGTCACCGGCCGGGCTGACGTACTGGTTCGCCCGGGTGAGCACCCGGCCGCTGCCCGCCGGCGGCGCCGCGCACAGCGCCCCGTGGCGCGAGGACCTGCTGCCGCTGCTGCGCAAGGACTGCCCACCCGCCGCGGACATCGTCGCCGCCTCCCAGGGGCCCGTCATGGTCACCAACGCCACCGAGATGCCGCTCGGCGCCGTATGGCACCGGGGACGGACCGTGCTCATCGGCGACGCGGCCCACGCGGCCTCCCCGGCGACCGGCCAGGGAGCCTCGATGGCCCTGGAGGACGCCGTCGTCCTCGCCAAGGCGCTGCGCGACCTGCCCGGTGCACCGGCCGCCTTCGCCGCCTACGAACGGCACCGGCGCGCACGGGTGGAACACAACATCACCGTCAGCGGCGGTATCTCCCGCGGCAGCCGGGACACCTCCCGACCGGGTCTTGTCGTGGCCCCTCCCGCCGAGCCGGACGAGGCTCTCGTCCGCCAACTGGCCTGGGACAGCCCGCTGGCCGCGCCGGCGCCCGAGGAGGACTGACCGGGAGCACCGACCCTGCGCGGGCTCGCGAAAGTGCAAGAGGCGCAGCACTGGAGTCCATTGCCGGGGGTGCGCCGGGGCCGGATCGTTCCGTGCAACCGGCCCTTCGGCAACAAGGAGCACAGTTGCGACTCTCGAGCAGAGCGGGCGCCGCGGCGGCCGCGACCGCCGCCCTGGTCCTGGGCGGTGGCATCGCGTCCCCGGCACCGGCCGCCACACCCGGCGATGCCGGCTACACCGTGACCGTCGGGACCCCGGTGCCCTTCACCCACCCCACGGACACCCCCGCCGTCCCCTACCTCGACCGGGACGGCACCTTCCACTACCAGCAGTCCGCCGCCCTGTACGGGGCCAAGGACCCGCGCACCTGGGACTTCTACACCGGCAAGGACTTCGACACGGCGACCTTCGACAAGACCCTGAGCAGGGCGGTGAACCCGGCCGACCCCGCCGACCGCAACGACGACACCACCTGGCGCTGCAACAACAGCCCCACCGGCCGGGAGGCGACGTACGCGCCGAGCGGCTCCGGCTACGCCCAGAAGAACTACTGCGACCTGTCCGGGGTGTGGGTCGACCCCGACACCGGCGACTGGTACGGCCTGGTGCACAACGAGTTCACCCCGCAGCCCTTCGGTGACGGACTGCACTACGACGCCGTCGACTACGCCGTCTCCACCGACAGGGGACGCACCTGGACCATCAAGGACCACGTGATCACGTCCCCGTACAGTACCGAGCGCGGCGACACCACGGCCTTCCCGAACCAGACGTACTCCTACGGCGACGGCGACCAGCGCCTCTTCGTCGACACCGCCTCCGGCTACTTCTACGTCTATTACGGCTCCCGGATCATCGACAAGAGCGGCGGCTGGAAGGCGTTCTACGAACACGTGGCCCGCGCCCCGATCTCTGCCAAGATGGCCCCCGGCTCCTGGCGCAAGTGGTACGACGGAGCCTGGTCGCAGCCCGGCACCGGCGGCAGGGAGAGCGACATCGTCCCCGTCGACGCCGACCACCCCACCGGCTACACCCCCGCCTCCGCCGAGTACGACCCGGCCAACACCGGCACCGCCGCCCAGCAGATCGCGGCCGGAAAGATGCCGCCGACCTCGCCGCTGTTCGTGATGAACATCGCCTACGACGCCCATCTCGGGCTGTACATCGGCGAACCGCAGGCCGTCGACCAGAGCGGGAACTCACCGCAGTACCTCTACGCCACCGACGACCTGACGACCCAGAAGTGGCACCTGATCGGGGACACCGGCAGCTACACCAACGCCTCCTGGTACCGCTGGTTCCTCGACAGCGCCAACCGCACCAGCTCCACCGTCGTCGGCAGGTCCTTCCGCTCCTACTGCGCCTTCGGCTGCTCGCACGACGCCTCGGGCGAGTACGTCGACATCACCGTCGACTCCACCACTCCGGCGGCCGCGCCGATGGACACGAGCCGCGGCTACCGCATCACGAGCGGCACGGGCCGGATCCTCGCCCAGGCGGCCGGCGGCAGCGCCACCACCTCGCTGGCGCGGCCCACCGGGTCCGGCCGCGACACCTGGGTCTTCACCCCGACCGGCGACGGCGCCTTCACCCTCACCAACGCCGCGAGCGGCCGGCTGCTCGGCGTCGACTCGTCCTCGGCCGCCGGCCGGGCCTGGGGCGCCAGGCCCTCCGTCACCGCCGCACGGAGCAGCGGGCCCACCGTCGGCCAGCAGTGGTTCGTCATCCCGAACGCCTCCGGTGGCACCTACCGTCTGGTCAACCGCTACAGCGGACTCGTGCTCGGCCTCTCGGGCACCTCCGGCCGGCGCGCCGAGACCACACCGGTGCGCACCTGGACGGACCGCAGCGGGAGCTCCGTCGGCGCGGGGCGCTCCGCCGAGGAACAGAGCCTGTCCCTCACTGCGACCTGAGCGCTTCCCGGGGGTGCCGCGACAGGCCGTCGGGGGCGCTCAACTCCCTTCGGACGACAGCGAACCTCCGGCTATCCTGCGGCCATGTCGATCATCAACGGGGATTCCGACGCCCGCCTGGCCGTGGACGCGGCCCAGGCGGGCGCCGCCGTGGTCCGTGACCTCTACGGCCGCCGGCTCGAACGCTACGACAAGTCCGCCGGGGACTTCGCGACCGAGGCGGACCTCGCCGCCGAGCGGGCCATCCTGGACGTGCTGCGCGCCGCCCGCCCGGACGACGCCGTGACCGGCGAGGAGAGCGGACGATCCGGCGCCGCCGACGCCCACCGCCGCTGGCTCGTCGACCCGCTGTGCGGCACCCTGAACTACGCGGTGCGGAACATGCTCGTCGGCGTGAACGTCGCCCTGCGCCAGGGGCCCGAGGTCACGGCCGCCGCGACCGCCGACCCGTTCAGCGGCGAGGTCTTCTGGACCGACGGCGCGGCGGCCTGGGTCCGCAGGGAGGGCGCCGACGAACGGCTCACGCCCTGGTCCGGGTCCGCGCTGGTGGACGTCAACCTCGATCCGCCGTTCCCCAACGCCCCCGGTTTCCGGGCCGCCCGCCTCCTCGCCGCCCCGGGCTTCGCCGAACGGTTCCGGCCCCGGGTCGTCTCCAGCACCCTCGCGGTGGCATGGGTGGCCGCAGGACGCCGGGCCGCCTATGTCACCGACGGCGATCTGCGCGACAGCGTGCACTTCGCGGCGGGGATCGCGCTGTGCCGGGCGGCCGGCTGCACGGTGACCGGTCTGAACGGCGAGCCCGTGCTCGGCGGCGCGGGCGGTCTCGTCGCGGCGGCCGACGCGGAGACCCATGCCGCACTGGTGCAGCTCGTCAAGAACCAGAGCGGCGAGGGGAGTTAGCCGAGCGCCTCGGGGTGTTTCGGCGTCACGTGGTGGACCCGCCTCCTCGACGGAGGTGCCGCGCGTCTGGTGTGATGCCCGCATGACCCTGGCCGCCGACCTCGCCACCCGCTTCGAACAGGCCCTGGACACCCGCCCGGAGACCCTGCGCGAGGCCGCGCAGGACTTCGGGCACATCGTGCAGGAGACTCCGCTCGGCGTCCTGCGCCCACGGTCCGCCGCCGAGATCCAGGACCTGCTGGAGTTCGCCGGTCCCCGGGGCGTCCCGGTGAGCGTGCGCGGTGGTGGTCACTCGATGTACGGCCAGGGGCAGGCGGGCGGCGGGATCGTGCTGGACCTGCGGGCGATGAACCGGGTCGGTGCCGTCGCGGACGACCGGGTGACCGTCCAGGGGGGCGCGTCGTGGCGGGAGGTGCTGGCCGCCACCCTGCCGCACGGCCGCACCCCGCCCGTCCTCACCGACTACCTGGGCGCGGGTGTCGGCGGAGTCCTGTCGGCCGGCGGACTCGGCGGAGCCGGCCACCGGCACGGCCTGGTCGCGGACCAGGTGCTGGAACTGGAGGTGGTGACCGGGGCCGGGGAGCACCGGGTCTGCTCGCCCGACCGGGACCCCGAGCTGTTCCACGCGGTGCTCGCCGGACTCGGCCAGTGCGCCGTCATCGTGACCGCCACGCTGCGCCTGGTCCCCGCGCCCGCCCGGGTCCGCCGCTACTGCCTGTACTACGCCGGCCTCACCCGCTGCCTCGCCGACCAGCGACGGCTCGCCGAGGAGCAGCGCTTCACCTATCTGGAGGGTCAGGCCCGGCCGGCCGGCGAGCAGGGCTGGCAGTACATGATCGAGGCCGTGGCCCCGCACGACGGCCCCTGCCCGCCCGACGACGCCGCCCTTCTCGACGGTCTCGGGCACGGTCCCGCCGCACTGGAGACCGAGGACCTGGGATACGGCGAGTTCGCCCACCGCGTGGACACCGATGAGGAAGTCCTGCGGGAGACGGGACAGTGGCTGTATCCGCACCCGTGGCTCAATCTGCTGCTTCCGCACGACAGCGCCGAGTCCGTCGTCCGTGCCGTGCTCGCCGACCCCGCTTTCCGGGACCTGCGCGAGACCGGTGTGGTCCTGCTGTACCCGCTGCTGTCCGGCCGGCTGCGGGCTCCCCTCTTCAGCCGTCCCTCCGGCGAAGTCCTGTATCTGTTCGCCCTGTTGCGCACGGCGCCGCCCGGCAGCCCCGAGACGGTCGCTGCGATGGTGGCCGCCAACCGCGCCGCGTACGAACTGGCCCGTTCCCGGGGTGCGGTCGCCTATCCCGTGAACGCCCTGCCCATGGCGGACGCCGACTGGCGGGACCACTACGGCAGCCGGCACCCGGCCTTCGCCGCCGCCAAACGGCGCTTCGACCCGCATCTCGTCCTGGCGCGCGGACACGGCCTGCGGTTCTGAAGGTTTTGGCTTCCGAAGACTTGCCGCCCGCTTGCCTCACCACTTAAATCAAAACATGAACTAAGCAGTGGGGTCGGCCGTTTGACCCCGTCTTCCCTTGGGAGCCGCCATATGAGGAGCCAGAAGAGAGGCCGCACGAGACGGAGATCCCTGGGTGTCGCGTCGGCCGCCTTGGCCGCGCTGCTCACCCTGCCCTTCGCCCACCCCCCGGCGGCCGCGGCCGAGATCCAGAGCTGCGACACCGCCGACGCCGCCCAGGGCCGGCCCGCCACGGCGTCCTCCACCGAGAACGCCGGCACCCCCGCCTCCGCCGCCTTCGACGCAGACCCCGCGACCCGCTGGTCCAGCCAGTTCAGCGACCCGCAGTGGCTCCAGGTCGACCTGGGCGCGGTCGAGGACCTGTGCGGGATCGACCTGAACTGGGAGACCGCCTACGGCAAGGACTTCCAGCTCCAGGCCTCCACCGACGGCCAGAACTGGACCACCCTCAAGACCGTCACCGGCGCGAGCGGAGGCACGGCGTCGTACGGCGTCAGCGGCTCCGGCCGGTACGTCCGGGTCTACGGCACCGCGCGCGGCACCGGGTACGGCTACTCCCTGTGGGAGGTCGCCGTGCACACCATGGCCACGGGGACCGGCCCCATCCAGGGCGGCGGCGACCTCGGCCCCAATGTCATCGTCGTGGACCCGTCCACCCCGAACCTCCAGCAGAAGTTCGACGACGTCTTCAGGCAGCAGGAGTCGGCCCAGTTCGGCACCGGCCGCTACCAGTTCCTGCTCAAGCCCGGCACGTACAACGGCATCAACGCCCAGCTCGGCTTCTACACCTCCGTCTCCGGGCTCGGCCTGAACCCCGACGACACCCGGATCAACGGGGACGTCACGGTCGACGCCGGCTGGTTCAACGGCAACGCCACACAGAACTTCTGGCGCTCGGCGGAGAACCTCGCGATCACCCCGTCCAGCGGCACCGACCGCTGGGCCGTCGCCCAGGCCGCGCCCTTCCGCCGTATCCACGTCAAGGGCGGCATGAACCTCGCCCCGACCGGCTACGGCTGGGCCTCCGGCGGCTACATCGCCGACTCGAGGATCGACGGCACGGTCGGCCCGTACTCCCAGCAGCAGTGGTACACCCGCGACAGCTCGGTCGGCGGCTGGACCAACGGCGTCTGGAACATGACGTTCTCCGGCGTCCAGGGCGCCCCCGCGACGAACTTCGACAGCGGTCCGTACACCACGCTGGACACCACCCCGGTCTCCCGCGAGAAGCCGTTCCTCTACCTGGACGGCACCGACTACAAGGTGTTCGTCCCCGGCAGGCGCACCAACGCACGCGGTGTCTCCTGGCCGAACACCCCGGGCACCTCCCTCCCGCTCGACCGGTTCTACGTGGTCAAGCCGGGAGCGACGGCCGCCACCATCGACGCGGCCCTCGCCCAGGGCCTCAACCTCCTCTTCACGCCCGGCATCTACCACCTCGACCGGACCATCGACGTCACCCGCCCCGACACCGTCGTCCTCGGCCTGGGCCTGGCCACGCTCGTGCCGGACAACGGCATCGACGCGATGCACGTGGCCGACGTCGACGGCGTACGGCTGGCCGGCTTCCTCATCGACGCCGGACCGGTCAACTCCGACACGCTGCTGCGCATCGGCACGCCCGGCTCCACCGCCGACCACTCGGCCGACCCCACCACCATGCAGGACGTGTTCATCCGCATCGGCGGCGCCGGGCCCGGCCTCGCCACCAACTCGGTCGTGGTGAACAGCAACGACGTCGTCATCGACCACACCTGGATCTGGCGCGCCGACCACGGCAGCGGCGTCGGCTGGGACACCAACCGCGCCGACTACGGACTGAGGGTCAACGGCAACGACGTGCTCGCCACCGGCCTGTTCGTGGAGCACTTCAACAAGTACGACGTCTACTGGAGCGGAGAACGCGGCCGGACGATCTTCT
This sequence comes from Streptomyces barringtoniae, assembly GCF_020819595.1. Taxonomy (GTDB): domain Bacteria; phylum Actinomycetota; class Actinomycetes; order Streptomycetales; family Streptomycetaceae; genus Streptomyces; species Streptomyces barringtoniae. The sequence continues at coordinate 370,927 of NZ_JAJHNP010000003.1, read as the reverse complement.
TCCAGAACGAGAAGGCGTACGACGCCCCCGACGCCGCTGCCGTCACCCATGACGGCATCGTCGGCTACGCGGCCTACAAGGTCGCCGACTCCGTCACCACCCACGAGGCCTGGGGGCTCGGCAGCTACTGCAACTACACGGCCGATCCCTCGATCGTCCAGGCCCACGGCTTCCAGGTCCCGACCGGCCCGGGCATCAGGATGCACGACCTGCTGGTGATCTCCCTCGGCGGCAACGGCCAGTACGCCCATGTGGTCGACAGCACCGGCGCACCCACCTCGGGGACCAGCACCGTCCCCTCCAAGGTGACGTCGTTCCCGTGACCCCTGCCGGGGCGGGCGGCTCGTGATCGCGCAGGTCATGAGCTGCCCGTCCGGTCGGCCGAGGAGGAGCCCGGGGTTTCGAGTGCGCTCCGGGTGCAACACGGAGGGTGCGGCCCGTGCCCGCGGAGCCGCACCGGCCGCATGTCCGCTGATGGAGGGGAGACGCATGGACCACTCGCGCGCACCCGTACTTGAGGCCCTTCAGGAGTTCCGGCGCCGCGGAGACGTGGTGTTCGGACCGCCCGGGCACAAGCAGGGCCGCGGTACCGACCCCCGGGTCGCCGAGGTCCTCGGCATCGACGTCTTCCGCTCGGACGTGCTGAACCTCAACGGCCTGGACGACCGCCGGGAGTCCCAGGGCGTGCTGGCACAGGCGCAGGAGCTGATGGCCGACGCGGTCGGCGCCGAGCACGCCTTCTTCTCGACCTGCGGCAGCTCCCTGTCCGTGAAGACCGCGATGTGCTCCGTCGCGGGCCCGGGGGAGAAGCTGCTGCTGTCGCGCAACGCGCACAAGTCGGTCATCGCGGCCGTGATCATCAACGGGGTGGAGCCGATCTGGGTCCACCCGAAGTTCGACGCGGAGCGGCACATGGCCCATCCGCCGGAGCCCGACGACGTCCGCGCCCGGCTGCGCGAGCACCCCGACGCCAAGGGAATGCTGCTGATCACACCCACCGACTGGGGCACCTGCGCCGACATCCGGGGCGTCGCCGACGCCTGCCACGCCTACGACGTACCGCTCATCGTGGACGAGGCCTGGGGCGCCCATCTGCCCTTCCATCCGGACCTCCCGGCCTGGGGCATGGACGCCGACGCCGACCTGGTCGTCACCAGCGTGCACAAGATGGGCGGCGCCATCGAGCAGAGCTCGGTCTTCCACCTCCAGCACGAGAGGGTCGCGCCCGAGGTGCTCAAGCAGCGCGAGGACCTGCTCGGCACGACCAGTGCCTCCTGCCTGGTGTACGGCGCCCTGGACGGCTGGCGGCGGCAGATGGTCGAGCAGGGCCGCGAGCTGCTGGAGGCGGCCGTCCACCGGGCCGAGCGGATCCGGGCGGAGCTGCGGGAACTGCCGGGGCTGCGGATCATGGGGGGCGAGGTGATCGAGGAGGGCCTCGCGGCCGAGTTCGAGCCGATGAAGATCGTCATGGACGTCCGGGGCCTCGGCATCAGCGGCATGCAGGCGGTCGAATGGCTGCGGACGCACCGGCATGTCGACGTGGGCGGCTCGGACACCTGCCGGATCAGCGCCTCCATCACCCACGCCGACGACGACGAGACGGAGAAGGTCCTGCTGGACGCCATGCGCTCCCTGGTGGAGAACGCCGGTTCGATCGAACGGCGGCCCGCCGTCCGGCTGCCCGAGCCCCGGGCACTCGAACTGGAACAGGCGGTCCTGCCGCGCGAGGCCTTCTTCGGCCCCACCGAACAGGTGCCCGCCGAGCGGGCCGTGGGCCGGATCTCCGCCGAGATGATCAGCCCCTATCCGCCCGGGGTGCCCGTCGTGGCGCCCGGCGAGGTGATCACCAAGGAGGTGCTGGACTACCTGCGCAGCGGAGCGGCCCACGGCTTCCTCATCGCCGATGCGGCCGACCCGTCGCTGGACAGCCTGCGCGTCACGGGCCGGCCGTGACCGGTCCCGCCCGTGCGCCGGGGGCCGCCCACGCCGTACCCCGACCGGCCGCTCCGCGGTCGCCTGACCGGCCGCCCATGCGCCCGTGACCGGGCCGTTCGGACTGCGGGGGCCAGGGACAGCGCCTAAGGTGGCGTGTGCGGGCGGCACGGGTGCCTGCCTGCCGGGTCAAGAAGGCGGCCCTCCCGACGAAGACATCCTCGGCAGGGGGCACTTGGCCCTGCTCGACGGTCCCCGGGTCCGGACGACACGTCCGGCGGGCCTGCCATCCCGGCAACTCGATGGGAGACGGCCCGACTTCACCCCGACCGGAAATCCGCCGCGATTCCCGGTTTCGGACGCCCCGGCCCGGGGACCCCGTACGGGAACTGTGTCGACCGCTTTCAGCGCATTTCAGCTGACTTCATCAGATTTGTTCGTGTGTCGGCCGTACGCCCGGGCGTGGTCACCACGCGTCGCCCCCGCTTCGCGGGTGCCGGGCCCACTCCCCGTGAGCAGCGAAGGAAGCGCAGTGATGAGCGAGACGAACCCCCTGAAGCGAGCGGCGGAGAAGGCGGCGGACGCGCTGCGGGGCGACGGCGTGGGTACGGAGCAGGGCATCCCCGGAAAGCCGGGCCCCCTTGCCCCGTCGGTCGCCGAGCCGACCGAGCCCCACGAGCCGCTCCCGCCCAAGCCCGACCAGACCGGCCCGGAGACGGTCTCGCCCACCGGGCAGCCCACCGGCGCCGACCAGGCACGGAGGGCGCAGAGCGGCAGCCGGCTGACCAACGCCCAGGGCACGCGGCTGTACGACACGGACCACTCGCTCAAGGCGGGCCCCCGTGGCCCGGTGCTCCTGCAGGACCACCACCTGCGGGAGAAGGTCATGCACTTCGACCACGAACGCATCCCCGAGCGCGTGGTCCACGCCCGCGGCGCCGCGGCGCACGGGGTGTTCCGCAGCTACGGCACGGCGGCGAACGTGACGAAGGCGGCCTTCCTCGCCGAGGGCGTGGAGACGCCCGTGTTCGTCCGCTTCTCCACCGTGCTCGGCTCCCGGGGCTCCGCCGACACCGTCCGGGACACCCGCGGCTTCGCGACGAAGTTCTACACCAGCGAGGGCGTCTTCGACCTGGTCGGCAACAACATCCCGGTCTTCTTCATCCAGGACGCGATCAAGTTCCCGGACGTCGTCCACGCCGCCAAACCCCACCCCGACCGGGAGATCCCGCAGGCCCAGAGCGCCCACGACACCTTCTGGGACTTCGTCACCCTGCACACCGAAGCCACCCACCACACCCTGTGGAACATGTCCGACCGGGGCATCCCGCGCTCGTACCGCACCATGGAGGGCTTCGGGATCCACACCTTCCGCCTGGTCGACGCCGACGGCGGGACGACCCTGGTGAAGTTCCACTGGAAGCCGAAGCTGGGCGTGCACTCGCTGGTGTGGGAGGAGGCCCAGATCATGGGCGGCGTCGACCCGGACTTCCACCGCCGGGACCTCGCCGACGCCATCGAGGCCGGCGCCCACCCCGAGTGGGAGTTCGGCATCCAGACCTTCCCCGACACCCCCGACCAGACGTTCGAGGGCATCGACCTGCTGGACCCGACGAACATCGTCCCCGAGGAACTGGCCCCCGTGCAGCCCGTCGGCCTGCTCACCCTCGACCGCAACCCGTTCAACTTCTTCGCCGAGACCGAGCAGGTCGCCTTCCACCCCGGCCACCTCGTCCCCGGCATCGACATCACCGACGACCCACTGCTCGCCGGCCGGCTCTTCTCCTACCTTGACACCCAGATCACCCGGCTGGGCGGCCCCAACTTCGCGCAGATCCCGGTCAACCGTCCGCACGCGCCCGTCAACGACATGCTGCGCGACGGCATGCACCAGACGGCCGTGCACCAGGGCGTGGCCCCCTACCGCCCCAACTCCCTCGACGGCGGCTGCCCGTTCGCGGCCGGCGCCGACGCGGGCGGGTTCGTCGAGGCTCCGGTCCGGGTGCCGGAGGCGACGAAGGCCCGCGAGGCACCGGCGTCGTTCGACGACCACTTCAGCCAGCCGCGCCGGTTCTGGCTCAGCATGAGCCCGGTGGAGCGCGAGCACATCATCGGCGCCTACACCTTCGAACTCGGCAAGTGCTACGAACAGGCCATCAGGGAGCGGGCGTTGCAGGTGCTGGCGAACATCGACCCGGAGCTGTGCGCGGGCGTTGCCACCGGCCTCGGCCTGCCCGCCCCCGCACCCACCGTGCCCCTGGCCGACGTCGATCCCAGCCCCGCCCTGTCCCAGGTCGGGCACACCTGGCCCGTCGACGGCCGGGTCATCGGCATCATCACCGGCCCCGACGGCGACCTGGACGGTGTACAGGCCGTACGCCGGGAGGTGCTGGACGGGGGCATGGTCCCGCTCGTCGTCGCACCGACGGGCGGCACCCTCGGCCCCGGCCCCGACGCGCCGGCCGTCCAGCGGACCTACGCGACGGCACGGTCCGTGGAGTTCGACGCGCTGCTCGTGGCCGGCGCTCCGGGAGTCGGCGTCGACGCCTACGGCGCCCGTGACGCCAAGGCGGGCCTGCCCGCCGGCGGCAACGTCACTCCCGACCCGCGGGTCGGCCTGCTGCTCGCGGAGGCGTACCGGCACGGCAAGGCCATCGGCGCGGCCAAGGGCGGTGAGATCGCGCTGGAGGCGGCGGGCATCCCCGCCGACGCGCCCGGCGTGATCGCCGGTGACGGCGCCACGACGGTGCTGCAGCAGCTCACCCAACTGCTCGGCTCGCACCGGGTCTGGGACCGCTCCGTCCACCGCCTGACGGCCCGCGCCCAAGCAGGCCCCGGCGAAAGGCACTTCGCCGGCAGCCCGCTCGACCCGGGTCAACGCGTCCGGCGGAACAGGGCCGTCCACAGGAAGTCCTCCCCGAACAGCACGGAGTCCGCCGGTTCCTGACGCATGGCGCGCAGCTCGATCTCCTCCAGGCCGGAGAAGATCCGGCGCAGTGACCCAGGGGTGTAGGCGAGGCCGCCGTGCAGGCCGGGCTCGCGATAGAAGGCCGCGTCGGGGAGTTCGGAGCCCATCCGGCCGGAGGCGAAGCAGGTGAGTGCGAAGTGTCCGCCCGGCGCCAGGACGCGGTCCAGCAGCGCGAGGTGGCTGACGCGGCGGTGCGGTGGCAGGTGGTGGAAGCATCCGGAGTCGTGGACGAGGTCGTACGGGCCCGCCAGCGCCGGCTCGGTTCCCGTGGTCAGAGCGAAGGCGTCACCGCAGTGGAACCGCACGGCGCCCCCGGTGTCCCCGGCCTCCCGCGCGCGCTCCTCGGCCCAGGCGATCGCGGCGGGTGAGAGATCGACGGCGTCCACGTCGAAGCCGCGCGCGGCGAGGTACAGCGCGTTACGGCCGGGGCCGCAGCCCAGGTCGAGGGCGCGCCCCGGCGCGATCAGACCGCGCTCGAGGTAGGACGCCAGGTTCTCGTCCGGCTTCGCCGCGAAGAACGGCACCTGTTTGTCCCGTTCCGTATAGAACCCGTCCCACCATGCGGCCGCGCCCTCCGTCCACCGGTCGGCCTCCGGCGCGAACAGCCCGTCCAGGAGTCGCAGCACGTCTTCCACCGTGCGGATGTCCCGGTCCATCCGCCCCCCATCCCCGATACGCCCGATGCTCCCGATGTGCAGAACCTAGGGACGGGAGCGGCCGAACACCAGATGGCAGGGCCCGGCCGGAAGGCACCGGCGGGCTTTGGAGCGGACGGTGGAGGAGCAGCGGGGCACCTCCCCCGGAGGTCGGCCGACAGGCCTCCGGGACCCCACGGCGCACCGGCACGCGCCCCTCCACGATCGAGCCGGGGGCAGATTTTCGGCCGCGTACCCCAGCGCGCGCCTCCCACGGCCGGGCAGCGGCTCAGTCGCGTGCCGCAGCCGGTTCCTCGCGGCGGACCTCGACCGCATCCGGCTGTGCGGCCGGGCGGCGCCGGCGCAGCAGCAGGCGTCTCGCCGGGCGCTCCACCGCCTCGTACAGGAGCCAGGACAGCCCGAGCGACACCGCGAACGCGGTCGTCGTGACGGCGATCCCGGCCAGCAGACCGAAGTGCGGCTTCGTCCCGAGCAACTGCGTCGCGGCCCGCAGCACCAGCAGATGGATCATGTAGAAGGCGAACGACAGCTCGCCGAGCCGCACCAGCCGCCGGCGCCGCCACAGCGAGGGCAGCCCCTGGATGTCCGCGACGGCCGCGGCCGGGATGAGCAGCGTGTACCCGACGATGGTGCACATGGTGGCGGAGTAGCCGGGCGCGACCTGCGGAACGAGGAAGTAGCCGATGATCGCCAGGGCGAGCGAGGCCTCCAGACCGGGACCCCGCCACCGGTTGAGCAGCACCAGCCGCGCGGTGACCGCGCCGAGGACGAACTCGGGCAGCCGCGCCGCCGGGAACGAGTACAGCGCGTACGTCCACCAGTGATGGGCGTCCGCCCGGGCCAGCACGACGACCGCCACCACCGACAGAGCGCCCAGCGCGACCGAACAGCGTGGACCGAGCCGGCGCAGCAGCAGGAACAGCAGGGGGAAGGAGGCGTAGAAGAACGCCTCGCAGGCGAGGGACCAGCTGACCGGGTTCAGCGTCTGCCACCAGGGGCGCCACCAGGAGTGGAGCAGCAGCGCATTGGACAGCGCCTGCTTCGGCGTCGGTCTCGGCTGGTTCGCCAGCGTGTACGTCATGACCAGGGCGAGGGCCGCGGTGACGAGGTGCACCGGGTAGATGCGCGCGATGCGCCGTCTCCAGAAGGCGAGCGCGCGGTCATCGGGTCGCGCCGACCAGGTCAGTACGAAGCCGGACAGCACGAAGAAGAACGACACGCCGGTGGCGCCGGCCCCGAATCCCCAGGACACGAGGCGGCCACCGGTGCCTCCGAAATAGCCGAAGTTGTTCACGTGCAGTCCGAACACCAGCAGTGCCGCCATCCACCGCAGTCCCGTGAGGGAGGGCAGTGAGGGCATGGCGGCTGCTGGGGAGTCCCTGGCGGTCGTGTCGCCGGAACGGGTGGGCGGCGTCGTCCGGAACGTCCGGGTCGTCGCCGTTGTCATCGAATCACCTGCCGCAGAGGGTTGGCGTGGGGCATGAAGGGGTACCTTGCCCGTTCACCCCTGGTCCATCACGTCACATGGCAAACATCACACTCGCTGCCGAACGACAGACCCCTCCGTATGCCACGGAAGGCCGGACCGGGTGCACCCGTACGAGTGATGCCCCACGCACCGCCTTGATCGGCGCGCGGCCAGTTCCTTCGTGATCCGCTCCAGCATGAACGCCGAGGACTCGCGGGCCCGCTCCTCCCAGGCGAACACACAAGCCGTGGCCACGCCGTCGAACTTCAACTCCCGCAGCGTACCGAAGAAAGCGTCCCAGTCGATCTCGCCCTGCCCGATGTCCAGGTGCTGGTGAACGCGGGCCGCGGTGCCGGGCGGGTTGAGGATGTACCGTAGGCGGAGGACCCCTTGTGGTTGAAGGAGTCCGCGATGTGCGCGTGCCGCAGCTTGTCGCCCGCGTAGCGCATCATCGCCGCGATGTCCGCCGTCGGGTCCGAGCCCGACAGGTGGAAGAAGTGCGGGGCGCGGTACAGGTAGTTCACCCACGGCTTGTTGATCGCGCGGACCAGGTCGACCGCGGGCGTGTTCTCCTCGCAGATGTCGTCCGGATGCGCCTCCAGGGCCAGCGCGATGCCCTCCCGCTCGAGCAGCGGCAGCAGTTCCTCCAGCGAGCGCCAGAACGCGGCCTCGCTCTGCGCAGCCTGCTCAGGACGGCCGTTGAACTCCGCGTTCATCAGCGGGCATTCGGGTTCCGCGGTGATCCCGATCACCCGCTTCCGGTAACGGACGGCCGCCTGCCGCTCGGTCTCGTCCGGCGAGGAGCACTTGTACAGCGGCAGCACCGAGGAGAGCCGTACTCCGTGCGTGCGCAGGGACTTCTTCAACTCCGCGATGCGCGCGTCGTCCGCCCGCGGATGCAGGAAGAACGGGATGAAGTCCGCACGTGGGGACAACTCGATTTATTCGTGCCCGAGTTCGGCCAGCGTGCGCACCATGTCGTCGATCGGCAGGGTACGGAACATGTACGGGTCGAGGGCGATCTTCACGCGGCACCTCCGTAGAACGCGGGGCGGGGCTTGAGGTCCGTGGCGACGACCCGGCCGGAGTCCAGAGCCTCGACCGTGGCGCTGGTGACGACGGTGGCGGCGTAACCGTCCCAGGCCGACGGCCCGGTGGGCTCCTGGCCGGCGGCCAGGTTCGCGATCCACTCGCGGAACTCGGTGTCGAAGGCGCCCGCGAAGCGGCCCACCCAGTCCGTCAGCACCTCGGTGCTGTGCCGGCCGCCGGTGCGCACGGCGACCGAGGCGGGATCCGGCAGCCGCACCAGGTCCTCCTCGCCGACCGCCTCGCACTGGATGTCGTAGCGGTACTGGCAGTTGACGAAGACCTCCAGGTCGATGCGGACGCCCCTGGCGGTCTCGAAGAGCATGATCTGCGGATCCTTCAGGTGCTCGAACCGCTTGCCCGTGGCGCGCGGGGTGACCACCTGCGTGGAGACGATCTCGTCGTCCAGCAGTCGGCGCAGCACGTCCACCTCGTGCACCGCCGTGTCCAGCGCGGCCATCGCGGAGGTGTACGACTCCGGCACGGTCGGGTTGCGGTGGGCGCAGTGCACGATCAGCGGTCGCCGATGCGGCCGGAGTCGATGACCTGCTTCGTCTGCCGGTAGCCGGCGTCGTAGCGGCGCAATGAGCCGACCTGCACCAGGCGGCGGCCGTGCGCCTGCTCCGCCTCGATGATCTTCAGACAGTCCTCGGCGGTGGTGGCCAGCGCTCTCGCAGAACACCGGCTTCCCGGCGGCTATCGCGTTCAGCACGTGCTCGGCTTGGGTCGGGCCCCAGAACGTCACGAGGACGGCGTCCACGTCGTCCGCCGCGACCACGGCGGCGCCGTCTGGCAGCACCCGGGCGCCGGCCGGAGCCGCCGCCTCCTCGGCGCGGGCGGCGTCGATGTCCGTGACGGTGGTGACACGGGCGCCGGTGACGGTGCGACCTCAGCGCCATGGGGCTGCTGATGGCGCTGACCCGGGGCGGCGCCGAGGTGCCACGGGACCCCTCCGTCGTCGGCTACGGCGACAGCCATCTCTCCCATCTGATGCCGATCGGCCTGACTGCCGTACGCCAGGACGCGCGGCTGATGGCCGAACACGCGGTCCGCTTCGCCGTCGAGCGCCTCGAGGATCCGGAACTGGGGCCCAGGAAGCGGAGTTGGTTCCGAAGCTGGTCGTGCCGGGGGGCAAGTTGCCCGCCGCCGACCTGAATCCGATGCCCCCGACGGTCAAGCCGCCGTCCCCGCAAGGGCCTTGACGAGCTGATCCCGCGACATCCTGGACCGGCCCGGTACGCCCGCGGCGCTCGCCCGCTCGTACAGTTCCGCCTTGGACAGGGCACCCAGGTCCTCCTCCTTCTTGCCGGCGGCTTGCTTCTTGCCCGTTGGCGGTTCTCCGCCGCCCTTGCGCCCCCTGGACCGGCCCTGCTCGACGCTCCGGCTGAGCACCTCCATCAGGTCGATGACATTGGTCGCCTCCGGCGGCTCCGGTTCGCCGACGACCTCCTCGCCCTTCCGCTTGGCGGCGACGAGCTTCTTGACGCGCTCCTCGTAGGTGTCGTGATAGTCGGCGGGGTCCCAGTCGATGGTGAGGGCGTCGATCAGCTGCTCGGCCGTCCGCAGCTCCTTGCTGTCGCTCTTCGTGCGCCGCTCCGGCAGCTCGGGCACCACGTCGGCGGGGTCGCGCACCTCGTCGGCCCAGTGCAGGGTGTGCAGGACGAGAACGCCCGGCTGCGCGCGCAACGCGGTCAGATACTCCTTGCCGCGCATGGTGAGCGTGGCGATCCCGGCCTTGTCGGAGCGGTGCAGCGCCGACCGCATCAGCTCGTACACCTTGACGTACTCCTTGCCGCGCGGGCCGACGTAGTACGTGCGGGCGAAGTACACGGGCTCGACCTGGTGCAGGCCGACGAACCCGGCCAGGTCGATCACCTTCGACCGCCCCGGCGCGATCTCCTCCAGTTCCTCCGGCTCCACGACGACGTACTCGCCCTCGTCCATCTCGTAGCCCTTGACGATCTTGTCGGTGTCGACCTCCTTGCCGGTGCGCTCGTTGACCCGCTTGTTGCGGATCCGGTCCGAGGTGCCGCGCTGAAGCTGGTGGAAGTGCACCGTGTGGTCCTCGGTGGCGGTGTACAGCCCCACGGGCAGGGTGACCAGCCCGAACGTCAGGACACCGGTCCAGATGGGTCTCGCCATGGCTCCTCGCCTCCGTCATGGGGTCTGTCGTCCGTAGGGGGTCAGCCGTCCGTTGTGGGTGCGTCGTCCGGTGTCGGTCAGCGCCTGTTGTGTCCCAGTGGTCCTCGTGGTGCTGTCCGGTCATCGCCGGCGCGTTCGTGCCGGGCGCCGGCCAGCCGCTCGGCCTCGGCCTCGGCCTCGGCCGCGGTCGCCTCGGCGTGGCGCCGGGCCTCCCGCACGGCGCGGTCCGCCCGCCGGGCCCGCTCCCGCGCCTCCTGCTCGTCGGTACGGCACCGCCGTTGCTCCTCCTCCGCGTCACGCAGCCGCGCGCGCAACTCCTGCACGCGCTCCTCCGCCTCGGCCACCCGGTCACGGGCCTCCTCCGCCTCCCGCCCGGCGGTCTCCGCCTCCGCCTCGCGGGCATCAAGGTCCTGCTCCGCGTCCCGGGCGGCTCTGCGGGCCTCGTTGAGACGGCGCCGGTGTGCCAGTTCGTCCTCGCGCGCCTCCGCCTCACCCCCCTTCCTCTCCGCGCCACGTCCGCCGGGCTCCTCGCCCTCGGCGCGCTTTTTCGCCCCGGCCGCCGCGGGGAGAGCAGGACGGCGGGCGAGGACGCCCTCGCCCGCCTCGGGAAACCCGAACGTGGAGCTGAGCGGTTTCACGAGCCGCCCCGCCGCCCACTCCCTGGCGGCCTCCGGATCGGCGAGCACGGCGTGCAGGGTCTCCTCGACCTCTCGCTGTACCCCCTCACCCACCGGTCGACCGGCCTCCACCGCCAGCCGCCGCGCCTGCCGGCCGAGCGCGCCGATCACCTCGCTCTGCCGACGGGCGAGCTTGCGCAGCCGCGGACCGTCCAGTTCGCGGTGTGCCCGGCGCAGTTCCTCGCCGAGTTCGAGCAGTGGCCGGACCTCCTCCGGCTGCCGGCGGACGAGCAGATTGCCGACCCATGCGGCCGGGCTGGGTCGTCGCAACGCGCCGATCTCCTTGGCGAGAGCCTGATCACCGGCCTTGCGGGCGTCCCGGGCGCGGCGGTCACGGGCGGCGACGAACTCCTCCGGCCGCAACCCGTACAGCTCGTCGGCGACGGCGTCCAGGTCCACCAGCGCCCCTCTCAACGGCCACTTGGGTGACGGGGTCCGAGTTTCGCGCTCTTTGGCGTTTATGTGCTTTATGCGACTACTCGTCCTGGTGAGGTGGGACGGATTCCGGTGGGTCGGGTGGAGGCGCCACCGGCCCGCCGCTACGGGCACGACCGGACGGGCCGCCCGCCGGGTCAGGTCGACGCCGCTGCCCCGGCTCACCCGTTCGGAGGACCGTCCGGCTTGCCGCGCCGCCGTCGTCGGCCCGGGGTCACATGATGCGGGCATGCCCCCGATCCGCACCCCGATCCGCCCCCCGACCCGCACCCCGGTCCGCACCCCGGTCCGCGCCGCGACCCGTCGCCGTACCGCCGGAGCCGTCGCGGCCTGCCCACCCGGGCGCGCGGGCGTCTGGGGCGGAGCCACGCGAAGGCAAACGCGAACGCAAACGCTCGGGCGGGTGTCGAGGCGGACGCGCGGGCGGACGGCGGTCGGCCGGGCGCAACCAAAATTGCATCGTTCGTTTTCTTGAATCGCTCGTGTTTATGAGGGTAGGTTCGGCGTCATGACCGCCTCCCCGACCCCGACCACCGCCGAGGAGCTCCGCGGTGCCGGCCTGCGCGTGACGGCAGCCCGCGTCGCGCTGCTGGAGACCGTCCGGGCGGGCGACCACCTCGGCGTCGAGGCGATCGCCTCCGGGGTACGCAACCGCGTGGGCCACATCTCCCTGCAAGCCGTCTACGAGGCCCTTCACGCCCTCACCGCGGCGGGCCTCGTCCGCCGTATCGAGCCGGCCGGTCACCCGGCCCGGTACGAGGGGCGCGTGGGCGACAACCACCACCACATCGTGTGCCGGTCGTGCGGTGCCGTCGTCGACGTCGACTGCGCGGTCGGCGACGCGCCCTGTCTGACCGCCTCCGACGACCGCGGCTTCGCCATCGACGAGGCCGAAGTCGTCTATTGGGGGATGTGCCCCGACTGTTCCACCGGCCGCAGTTCCTGAGCACCGAGTTCCGCACAGTTCGGAAGGATTGCCATGACTGAGAACCACGACGCGATCGTCACAGACGCGAAGGCGGAGGGGACCAGCGGCGGCTGCCCCGTCGCCCATGACCGGGCCCTGCACCCGACCCAGGGCGGTGGCAACCGCCAGTGGTGGCCGGAGCGGCTCAACCTGAAGATCCTTGCCAAGAACCCGCCCGTGACGAACCCGCTCGGTGAGGACTTCGACTACGGCGAGGCCTTCGAGAGCCTCGACCTGCCGGCCCTGAAGCGGGACATCGCCGAGGTGCTGACCACCTCGCAGGACTGGTGGCCCGCCGACTTCGACCACTACGGCCCGCTCATCATCCGTATGGCCTGGCACAGCGCCGGCACCTACCGCATCAGCGACGGCCGCGGCGGCGCCGGCGCCGGCCAGCAGCGCTTCGCCCCGCTGAACAGCTGGCCGGACAACGTCAACCTGGACAAGGCCCGCCGCCTGCTGTGGCCCGTGAAGAAGAAGTACGGCCAGAAGATCTCCTGGGCCGACCTGATGATCCTCGCCGGCAACGTGGCCCTGGAGTCCATGGGCTTCACGACCTTCGGCTTCGGCGGCGGCCGCGAGGACGTCTGGGAGGCGGAGGAGGACGTCTACTGGGGTCCCGAGACCACCTGGCTGGACGACAGGCGCTACACCGGCGACCGCGAGCTGGAGAACCCGCTCGGCGCCGTCCAGATGGGCCTGATCTACGTCAACCCCGAGGGCCCGAACGGCAACCCGGACCCGCTGGCCGCGGCCCGCGACATCCGTGAGACCTTCCGTCGCATGGCCATGAACGACGAGGAGACCGTCGCCCTCATCGCGGGTGGCCACACCTTCGGCAAGACCCACGGCGCCGGCCCCGCCGACGCGGTCGGTCCCGACCCCGAGGCCGCCGGCTTCGAGGAGCAGGGACTCGGCTGGAGGAGCACCTACGGCACCGGCAAGGGCGCGGACGCCATCACCTCCGGCCTCGAGGTGACCTGGACCGCCACCCCGACCCAGTGGGACAACGGCTTCTTCGACATCCTCTTCGGCTACGAGTGGGAGCTGACCGAGTCCCCGGCCGGGGCCAAGCAGTGGGTGGCCAAGGACGCCGAGGCGATCGTCCCCGACCCGCAGGACCCGTCGAAGAAGCGCCTGCCGACGATGCTCACGACCGACCTGTCGCTGCGCTTCGACCCGATCTACGAGCCGATCTCCCGCCGGTTCCACGAGAACCCGGAGGAGTTCGCGGATGCCTTCGCCCGCGCCTGGTACAAGCTCACCCACCGTGACCTGGGCCCGAAGTCGCTGTACCTCGGCCCGGAGGTCCCGGAGGAGACCCTGATCTGGCAGGACCCGCTGCCGGAGCGCGAGGGCGAGCTGATCGACGACGCCGACATCGCGGCTCTGAAGACCAAGCTGCTCGACTCCGGTCTTTCGGTGTCCCAGCTGGTCGGTACCGCCTGGGCCTCCGCCTCCACCTTCCGCGGCAGCGACAAGCGCGGCGGTGCCAACGGCGCCCGGATCCGCCTGCAGCCGCAGCGCGGCTGGGAGGTCAACGAGCCCGACGAGCTGGCCCAGGTGCTGCGCACCCTCGAGAACATCCAGCAGGAGTTCAACGCCTCCGCCGGTGCCAAGAGGGTCTCCCTGGCCGACCTCATCGTCCTCGGCGGTGTCGCCGCGGTCGAGAAGGCCGCCAAGGAGGGCGGCTTCGAGGTGCGGGTGCCCTTCACCCCGGGCCGCGTGGACGCGACCGAGGAGCACACCGACGCCGAGTCCTTCGAGGCGCTGGAGCCGACCGCGGACGGCTTCCGCAACTACATCGGCAAGGGCAACCGCCTGCCGGCCGAGTACCTGCTGGTCGACAAGGCCAACCTGCTGAACCTGAGCGCCCCCGAGATGACGGTGCTCGTCGGTGGTCTGCGGGTCCTCGGCGCCAACCACCAGCAGTCGCAGCTCGGCGTCCTCACCAAGACGCCCGGCGTCCTCACCAACGACTTCTTCGTCAACCTGCTCGACATGGGCACGACCTGGAAGTCGACCTCCGGGGACCAGACCACGTTCGAGGGCCGCGACGCCGTCACGGGCGAGCTGAAGTGGGCCGGCAGCCGTGCCGACCTGGTCTTCGGTTCCAACTCCGAGCTGCGCGCCCTCGCCGAGGTGTACGCCAGCGACGACGCGAAGGAGAAGTTCGTGGAGGACTTCGTCGCCGCGTGGGACAAGGTCATGAACCTGGACCGGTTCGACCTGGTCTGAGCACGGCCTGGAGGGCGTCCGGGCCGACCCGCAGGGGTCGGGGCGGGCGCCCTCGTCGTCCGAACGGGGACCGGATCTCCGTCACCGAAACGTCACAGGAGATCCACAACCGTCACAGACGATCTACAGCGGAAACCCCGGGTCGCCCGACTCTGTCTCCCTCCGCGAGCACCGGCAGGGAGCCGGTCGAACCACCGGAATCGGGGGACCTCATGCACCACCGCAACACCATCCGCCTCGCCGCATCGGCGACGGCCGTGATCGCCGCCGCGCTGTCGCTGACGGCGTGCGGGTCGGGAGACGGCGACGGGGCCGGCAAGTCGTCCTCCCCGACTCCGGCTGCCGCCACTCCCTCCGGTATCGCCTCCACCGCCGCGAGCCCCGCCGCCACGCCGCCGTCGACCTCGGGATCGTCCGGCGGCACCTCGACGGCCCCGAGCGCCGCGGTCTCTCCGGCGTCCCACACCTCGGCCGGCACGGCGTCGGCATGCCCGGTCTCGGCCGTGCAGGCGACGGCCCAGCAGGGGCCCGACAACCGCGTCGGCACCGGTACCGGCACGGCGCTCATCCAGTTCACCAACGTCTCGGGACACGCCTGCGTCCTGCAGGGCCACCCCTCGGTGGCCGGTGCGGGCAACGGTTCCCCCGAACACAACAGCCCCCTGAAGGTGACGCCCACCGGCCAAGCCTCGCCCGTGCGCCTCGCGCCGGGTGGCAAGGCATGGGTGAAGCTGACCTTCGTCCAGGTCGAGGGCGAGGGCGACGGCTACTGCGTTTCCGGCGCCAAGCCCGCCGTCTACCCGACGCTCGTGGTCGGCTTCTCCGGCTCGGGCGCGCACCAGGTCGCCCTGTCGGACGGCGAGTTCGCCGAGTGCGACAACACCGTCACCGCGACCGCGGTTTCGGCGGCGAAGCCGGCCTGAACCGGCACGTGATCGGCGGGCGGCCGGCTCCGAGCACGCCTCGGTGGGGCCGCCCGCCTGCCGCGGGCGCGAGAACAACGCCTGTTGTCACGGCGTCCCGAAGGGGCGCGGGGAACCGCGCGACCACCCCACATCGCACCCGCAGTCGCCCGACGACGAACAGCCCCAACGGAGCTCACGCGAACGCCGACTTCACCTCCGCAGCGCCTCGAACGCCTCCCGCCCCGCCGCCCCGATCGCCAGGTCGACATCCGGCGCGAGCCCCGCGCAGCGGTCCGCGCGGGTGAGCGCCGCCATGGCCACCCGGTCCCCCGACTCCGCCTCGGCCACCCCGATCTCGTGCCGCAGATGCAGAAACGTCCCCGTCTTGCCGCTCCACCGCAGCGAGTCCGCCCGCAGTTCGCCCGCCAGCCGGTGCGTGAAGACCTGCAGGCCCATCAGCCGCCGCAGCTCCGCCGTGGCCGTCGGCGTGGAGACCTCGTCGCACCACACCCGCCGCAGCAGTTCGACGAGCGCCGCGGCCGACCCGGCGTTGGCGTACGCCGGGTCCAGCGTCTCGATGGTGTGCCGGCCGGCCCGCTCGTCCCGGAGGGCCAGTTCCAGTGCGAGGGAGAAGTCGTTGCCGGCGGCACCGGCGGCGCACTCGTACATGTGGTTCAGACGGTGCCGCATCCGGATCTCCCCGCACCCCCAGGCCCGCAGCCGCTCGTCCACGTCCGCCACCCGCACCAGGTCGAGCAGGGTGTCCGCCGCGGCGTTGTCACTCACGGACAGCATCATCAGCAGGAGATCTCCGACGGCCACCCTCGCCGGGTGCCGGAACGCCGCGAGCCCCGTGGGACCGACGCTGCTCTGCGCCGGATCGACCGTCACCGGGTGCGCCGGATCGAGCTCCCCGGACGCGATCCGGTCCAGTACGACGAGGGCGAGCGGGACCTTCACCACCGACGCGAGCGGCATCAACTCGTCGACATCGAAGCCCAGTTGTTCGCCGGTGCCCAGGTGTCGGGCGAGGAAGGAACCGCGCACACCGAGGGCGGCCCAGTCCGCGACGATCGCCTCGGCGACGTCCAGGAGGGCGCCGTCGTCCGCGACGTACACCGGTGCCATGCTCATCCGCGTGCCGCCAGCCGTGCGGGTACGTCCTCGGCGCCGGTCCCGGAACCTGGTCCACCGGGCCCTCGGGCAGCGGCTCCCGCGGCCGACGCCAGCAGCGGGACCAGCCAGTGCGGCACCTCCGCGGAGCCGGACCGGTCCGGGGCGCCGCTCACGTCGTACCCCCGGTGCAGTGACCGGTCGCCCAGCGGCGCCCAGCGGGCCCCGTGCTGCCGGGCCAAGGGCTCGGCGCACAGCAGCAGGGCCCGCCCGGCCAGCGTCTCGGCGAGTGCGGTGGCCGCGGGCCCGGCCGGCCGGAACCGGCCCGGTGGCAGCCCGGCCCGGGCGACCGCGCGCTCCAGCCGGTCCTCGCAGGACGGCACCTGATCCTCCGGCAGGGTCAACACCGGTGGGGGAGCGGTGCGTTCGGCGCCGCGCCCGCGGCGCGGCCGCAGGTCCTCCAGATGGACGGCGCGCCGCACGCCGTCGTACTCCGGGCCCCGCCCTCCGCCGGACGCCTCCGGCGCCGACGCCAGGCCCAGCGGCACCTGGAACGCGCCCCGCTCCGGCGGAACCCGCACGAGTGCGTAGGAGAGCGAGCCGTCGGCCAGCCCGGAAGCCCTTTCTGCGGGCGGCAGTTCGCGCATGCCCAGGGTGATCCCGTGCTCGGCGCCGGCGCGGATCGCACGTGCCAGCGCCGCCGGGGCGCAGTGCGCGGGCACGCCGACGGCTTGCGTCCGTGCCCGCCCGGCCGTACCGGCCACCTGCCGCAGCCGCTGGGCCCGGTCCAGCACGTCACGCGCGTACGGCAGGAGCAGCGCGCCCAGCTCGGTGATCGTGATCTGCCGCCGGGAACGGTCGAACAGCAGGCCGCCGAAGTGCTCCTCCAGTGTCTTGATACGGCGGCTGAGCAGCGGCTGGGCGATGCCGAGCCGGTCCGCCGCCCGCGAGAAGCTCGCTTCGTCGGCCGTCGCGGCATACGCCTCGAGATGCGCGAGGAGATCCACCCTGCAGTCATATCAATAAGGTATGACATGTTCAAAGTTCACTCTTGGACATGAGTGGTGTCCGGCTGTTTCGCTGTCCCCGTCGAAGATCGGGGAAGCCGATCACGGACGGACGACCAGGAGGACTGTGCTCATGACCAGCCCCGACCACGCCAACTCGCTCGGCCGGCGCCGCCTGTTCAAGGCGGGCCTCGCCCTCACCACCGCGGCCGTGGCCGCCACGGCCGTCTCCGCGCCCGCCGCGTCGGCGGCTCCGGACAGGGAACCGTCCGGTGCGGAAGCCGAGTTGGCCGATCTGGAGCGACGGCACGGCGCCCGGCTCGGTGTGTACGCGCGCAACGCCCGCACCGGACGGACCGTGTCCCACCGGGCGGGGGAGCGGTTCGCGATGTGCTCGACGTTCAAGGCGTTCGCCGCGGCGGCGGTCCTGCGGGACCACGGCGGCTGCGCCCCGCTGGACAAGGTGATCCACTACCCGCCGCACGACATCCTGCCGAACTCGCCGCGCACCGCGGAGCACGTGGACACCGGCATGACGGTGGCGGACCTGTGCGCGGCGGCGATCCAGTACAGCGACAACGCGGCGGGCAACCTGCTGCTGCGTCAGATCGGGGGTCCCGCCGGACTCACCCGTTTCTTCCGGTCGCTGGGCGACCGGGTGAGCCGGCTCGACCGCTGGGAGACGGACCTGAACACCGCGATCCCCGGCGACCTGCGCGACACCACGACTCCCGAGGCCCTCGGCCACAGCTTCGAGCGGCTGACCCTGGGCCGGGACCTGGCCGGCGCCGACCGGGAACGGCTCGTCACCTGGCTGAAGGGCAACACCACCAGTGCCGCGCGGTTCCGCGCCGGACTCCCGGACGATTGGGTTCTCGCGGACAAGACCGGCACCGGCGACTACGGGAGCGGCAACGACATCGGCGTGGCCTGGACCACGCGGAAGACGCCGGTCCTGCTGACCGTGCTGTCGACGAAGAGCGCCCCGGACGCACCGGCGGACGACGCACTGGTCGCGGAGGCGGCACGGATCGTGGCCCGAGTCCTTGCACCGGGGGAGTAGCCCTCGCGGCATTCATTCATCTGAATGTGAATCATTCCCCCTCCCCTCCTTCACCATGCCACAACTGGAGACAAGCCGATGCAACCGAGATCAGCCATCGCGTGCGCCGGTCTGTTCGCCGGTACGCTCGTCGCGCTGTCCGGCACCACGGCACAGGCCGCGACGGCCACCGTGCAGTACGTGTCGCCGAACGGCTCCGGCAGCGTGGCCGGCACACAGTCGGCGCCGACCACACTCACCGCGGCCATCAGCCGTATCGCCCCGGGCGGGACGATCTACCTGCGCGGCGGGTAACCATCGAGTACTCCCTGTCGCACGGCAACGGCACACTCACCGACGGCACCCAGAACGCCAACGGCGACCGCAACGGCTACAAGCTCGGCGGCGACGACATCGCGGTCAACCACATCGTGCGGCACGACATCGCCTGCAAGAACGGCCATCACGGTTCACCTACAACAGCAACCCGGGCACGATGACGATCTCCAACAACGCGAGCATCGACAACGCCGAACGCAACTTCGCCTTCGACGCGGGTACTTCGGTGTTCCGCTCCAACACCTCGTGCCGCTTCGCCGTCAGCGGCTCGAACGACAAGACCGTCGGCAACTCCGACAGCTCCAACCAGTTCTGGACCGGTACGAACGGCTCCCGCTGCTCCTCGTACCCGGGAGCCCTCGGCTGGTCCTTCGCCTCGGACGGGCACCTCGCGGTGACCTTCGGCGGCACCGTCGTGACGCCGCAGCCGCGGCCCGGCGCACCACGGTCTCCCGGCGGGACGCCGCTGCCTTGCGGCGTCCCGCTCACGCGCGCCGCCAGACCTTCGGACGCGGCTCGTCCGACTCCAGCGCCGAGAGCTTGTCCGGGTTCGTGACCAGGTACACCTCGCGGACCCGCTCACCGTCAGGGTCGAGGTCCATGACCATCACCGCGTGCGGGGACCCGTCCTCGAACACCACCACGGCCGCGTCGCCGTTGACGTGCCGGTGCTGGAACTCCAGCCCCACCGCAGTACGCGCGGCGTAGCCGGTCAGCGCCCGTGCCACCTTGTCCCGGCCGCGGATCGGCCGCGGCGCCGCCTGGGCCTTGCCGCCGCCGTCCGTCCACAGCGTGGCCTCCGGCGCCAGGATCTCCAGCAGCGCCGCGAGATCCCCGCCGAGCGCGGCGGCCACGAACCGTTCCGTCGCCTGCCGCCGGACGCGGGGATGCGCCCGGTAGCGGGGGCGCCGGGCGCGCACATGGGACCGGGCGCGGTGCGCGAGCTGTCGTACGGCCGCGGGGCTGCGGCCGAGGATGTCCGCGATCTCGGTGTGTGCGTAGCCGAACACCTCGTGCAGGACGAACACCGCCCGCTCCAGCGGGGTCAGGGTCTCCAGCACGACCAGCATGGCCAGCGACACCGATTCGGCGCGCACCGCGCCCTCGGACGCGTCCTCACCGGCCGCCGGACCGGGAGCGCCGTCCGTGGGCAGGGGTTCCGGCAGCCACGGCCCGACGTAGGTCTCGCGCCGCCGGGCGATCCGTGCCCGCCGCGCGAGCGCGTGCCGTACGGCGATCCGCACCAGATAGGCGCGCGGATGCTCGATCTCCGCCGCCTGCCCCGCGTCCCCGGCACCTGCCCGCCCCGTCCAGGACAGCCAGGTCTCCTGCAGGACGTCCTCCGCGTCGGTGACGGCGCCCAGCATGTTGTACGCCACCGAGAACAGCAGCTCGCGGTGGTCGAGGAACGCCTGTGTGGCGGTGTCCGCCCCCGCGGGCGTCCGGTTGTCGGGCATGGCATCTCCTCACGACGTCTGCCCACCCAGAGGGGCCGGGTCCCCGGAGTGTGACATCGGGGGGCGGATGTGTGCCGTAGGTCTCATCCTGCTCCCGCGCTGTCACACCTGCCGCCCCTCCGGCCCTCTCGGTCCACGGCAGCAGCATCACGCAGCGAAGGAGCAGCCCATGCGACTCGTCGTCTTCGGCGCGAACGGGCCGACCGGACGGCAGGTCACCGAGCAGGCGACCGCCGCCGGACACACCGTCACCGCCGTGACCCGTCACCCCGACGACTTCCCGCTCGACCACCCCCGCTTGCGGGTCGCGGAGGCCGACGTCCTGGACGGGGCGGCGGTCGACCGCGTCGTTCCCGGCCACGACGCGGTGATCTCCGCGCTCGGCGTCCCCTACGGCCGGGCTCCGGTCACGGTGTACTCGGCCGGCCTCACCCACATCACCCGGGCCATGACGCGGCACGGCGTCCGGCGCCTGGTGTGCGTCACCTCCACCGTCCTGTTCGACGTGCCGGCCCCCGGCGAGGGCATCTTCTTCCGGAAGGTGCTGGAGCCGTTCTTCGTGCGGGTCGTCGGGCGCACGGTCTACGACGACATGCGCCGCATGGAGGAGATCGTGCGGGCGAGCGGCCACGACTGGACGGTGCTGCGGCCCGCCGGCCTCTTCGACACGACCGAGGTCAGCGACTACCGGCTGGTCCCCCGCCGTCTGCCCGGGCGGTTCACCTCCCGGGCCGACCTCGCGCACGCGCTCGTGCGCGAGGCCGTCACCGAGGGGCATGTGCGCGCCTTCCTCGACGTGCGCACCACCGAGGGCACTCCGCGCTTCCTCGACCTCGTCAAGAAGGAGGGCTTCGGCAGGTGAAGTGTGCCGGTTACCCTGGCATCTCGCAGAAGGCCTCGGCGTTCACGCCGGGGATGAATACATTCCCGGACTGCTCTGACCTGTACCTCAGAGCGGACGTTGTTGCTGCTCGATGCCCTGAGCTCCGCGGGCCGAGGTCGCACGCCGGCACGCCCGCGTGGCCGACCGGCGCCGAGACTGGCTGCACAAGCTCTCCACGGACCTGATCCGCGACAACCAAGCGATCTATGTGGAAGACCTCGCAGTCAAGGGCCTGGCCCGCACTCGCCTGGCGAAGTCTGTGCACGACGCGGGCTGGTCGATGTTCGTCGCGATGCTGGGGTACAAGGCCGCCAAGCACGGCCGGTACTTCGGCCGGATCGGCCGCTTCGAGCCCACCTCGCAGGTCTGCTCGGCCTGCGGCGTCCAGGACGGCCCCAAGCCCCTCCACGTCCGAGAGTGGACCTGCGGGGAATGCGGGACCGTCCACGACCGCGACGTGAATGCAGCTCGCAACATCCTGGCGGCCGGACGGGCCGACAGGCTGAACGCCCCGCAGAGCGCAGGTAGGACCAGGACGAAAGTCCCGGCACAGCGCGTTGAAGCAGGAACAGGCCGAGACGGTCAGACGACCGTGGGAGGAATCCCCGGCCTTCAGGTCGGGGAGACGTCAAGAAGGCCAACCGCCGTAGGGGACGGTGATCAGCTCCATGGCGTGGCCCACCGGATCCATGAAGTACACGCCGCGGCCGCCGTCGTTGTGGTTGATCGTGCCGGGCTGTCGCCGGTGCGGGTCCGCGTAGTGCTCGATGCCGCCCTCGACGATCCGCGTGTACGCGGCGTCGAACTCCTCCTCGGAGACCAGGAAGGCGTAGTGCTGGGGCGTGATGTGTTCTTCGGGGATGGTGGCGAAGTCGAGGGTGACTCCGTTGGCGAGGGCGACCGCGACGAACGGGCCCCACTCCCCGGTGATCTCGAGACCGAGCAGTCCGGCGAAGAACTCGGCGGACTCCCGGTTGTCCCGGGCATGGACGATGGTGTGGTTGAACTGGACAGACAAGGAATGCCTCCGGGGCATGTCCTGGCACCTCCATGCCTCACCCAGACGGTGACCGACACGCGATGCTGCCGACGATCCTAGCCCGGGGATGCCACGGCGCGTCGACGACGTCACGCCCGGCGGCGGCATCGCGCCGGGCTCGGCCGACCGTGTCGTTCGCGGCCGACGGGGTGGGCCTCCGGGTCCGCGGCGCCGAGCATCCGGCCTTCGACTCCGGGTGGCTGTCACGCACGGTGACGGTCGCGCGGGGCAGCCGTTCGGAGAGGGGGCAACCATGCCCTGGCGCAAGGGCGATGGAGAGGGTTTCCCACTACCGCCAGTAATATGATCACCTTGGTTCCGGGTTACCAGTCAGTCAACTTGGTGCGGTCCCAGGACGCGCCCTGCCCGGAGATGTCCATGTCTTCTCTCAACGACGCGTTGGAAAACGCGCGCCTCACCTATGAGCAGCACGTGCGGACGTGCCGTCAGTGCCATGCCGACGGCGCGGCCTGTGCCGTGGCCAAGCATCTCCTGCGGATCTACAACAACGCCCGCAGGGACCACATGCGGTCGGGCGGACGGCACGCCGCGACGGACTGACCGGGCGTTTCGGCCCGCGTGGTCCGGCAACCCGGTCGCCGTCCCGCCCTCCAGACGCAGGGGGCGCCGTGACGGACCAGCGCGCGTCCGGGTCATGCGGACCAACCTGTACGGCATGTTGTGGCTGAACAGGTTCGCGCCTCCCTGCAGGCGGGTCGAGGTCAGGCGCCGTACACCGTACGGACGTTGGCGCGCGGCGGCGGGGCGTGCCCGGCCGCGGGGCCCTTCGCGAACGTGCGCAGGAGGTTCTCCGTGGTGCGCGTGACGAAGGTGCGGGTGCGGGCGTCCATGCCGTGGTCACGCCCGAACATGCCGGTCCCGGCCGTCAGGCCCTCCACCCAGCGCATGGTGCCGGTCGCGAACACGCCGGCGCCACTGGGAGCCGTGTAGTACGCCGAGTCGCTGTGGCTGGCCCGGCCGCCGCACACCAGCGGGGAGTGCGCGATGATCTCCAGCTCGCCCGGGGCGGGAGCGCCGGGCGTGATCCGGTCGTACTCCACGCCGACGAGATGGGCGAAGGCGTCGCCGGAACGTGCGCCTGTGCCGTCGTACAGCCAGTGGTCGGCGGCCCGGACGACATAGGGGGCGTCGACCGGATAGCCCTCGTAGAGCACGCCGGTCAGGGAGGACTCGGGATCCGCGGCGGGCGGGAGACGGTAGTCGGTGGTGACCAGCGCGGGGTGGGAGTCGTAGCACGGGTCGGCACGGTAGGCGGTCTTGTAGCAGACCACCGTACGGGCGTCCGCGCCCTCCCCGGCCTCCAGCCTGACCCGGCGGAAGCAGGTGTTCGCGCCGAGGAAGGCGATGTTCGTACCGGCGTCCCGGGCGGCGGTCACATGGGCCCGCTGCTCCGGCGTCCAGTACTCGTCGTGCCCCAGGCAGACGACGGCGTGCGCGCCGTGCAGGACGCCGGGGTCGCGGTGGACGTCGACGCCGGTGGTGTAGGCGAGCGGTATGCCGAGGCGCTCGGCCAGCACCACCAGCGCCCACTCGTACACCCGGAACTTCTCGGCACCGTCGCCGTCGTAGGGGCGGTCGAAGCTCACCGCGAGCGAGCGGGTGGCGTACGCCCCGGACGCGCCGTTGTAGAGACTGCTGCCGCCCCAGCGGTTGTACGCCTGCCAGGTGGCCGGGGCGTGCAGCAGGACCGTACGGCCCGTGCCGTCGGTGGACCGGACGATCAGCGGAACGTGACGCTGGTGGCCGGTGTCCGCCTCCAGCCGCAGCAGATAGGCGCCCTCCGGCCAGCCCGAGGTGTCCACCGGCAACGTCACCGGCCAGTCGGCGCGCACCGTGCGGGTGGCGGGCAGCACGCGCGGCGCCGGCTGGGCGCGGCCGGGTATGCGCCCGGACGTCCATATCCGGCGGGCCTGCCGGCCGCCGTACCAGCCGACCCGGAACGCGGACACCCGGAACGCGGCGGCCGTGGTGGACACGTGCAGCCCGAACTGCTCGCCCGGGGTGACGCTCACCCGGTCCGGGTAACCGGCCACCGCGTCCGGTGGGCCGGTGGAGGCCAGGCGCCAGTCGGCGGTGCCGGGGGCGTCCCGCTCCGCCTCGGGCCGCAGCCGGCCGTGGGGGGCCGCGGTGGAGTGCGGGCGCGGCGGTGCCGCCGTGCACGCGGCGGCCGTGCCGAGGCCGAGGCCCGCGGACAGGGTGAGGAAACGCCGGCGGCCGAGGCCGTCCGACGGCGTGGTGTCGTGTGCCGGAGCCACTGCACCTCCCGGATGTGTGTCGGCTCCAGGGTTCCGACGCCCGCCCGGCCCGCGCAACCCGCGGGAGTCACGGGAACACCGGCCGGCGGGCCGCGCGAGGGCGCCTGCCCGGGCCGGCGGCGGTACGGCCGAACGGGTGATGCCGCGGGCTGCGGTCAGGTGCGGAAGCCGACGTGCACGTGGTCGTGATGGGTGGCGTCGCTGAAGAACTGACCGGCACCGCCGCCGGACAGCGGCACGGGGCCGCCCACGTTGTACGACCCGGCGGCCGCCGCGTCCCGCATGAACCGCTCGATCAGACCGCGTGAGGTCGCCGGATCGACGACCGCGTGGCCGTCGATCCGCCACACGTCGAAGGCTCGGCCCCGCGGATGGTCGCTGGGCCGGCTGGTGCCGAACACGTCCAGCGGATGCCCGGAGCGGACGACGCTCACCTCCAGCCGGTACGTCCGCGCCAGCGCGAGCATCGCCTTCGCCACACTGGTGTGCACCTGACCGCTGCGCAGGTCCGCCACGGCGGCGGGCGGCAGCACGATCCGCTCGTCGGACAGCACGCTCCGGACGTCCGGCGCCAAGGACCGGGCGGCCGGTCCCGGGTGTGCCGGATGCAGGGCGTCGACCGTCCAGCCGGAACCCGACCGGGAGAGGCGGACATCGACCGTCGTCCCGCCGGCGCTCACCGTGCCGGCGCGCCGGGTCCACTGCCGGCACACCACCAGCACGCTGGCCGACCGGGACAGGATCCCGCCGTACTGCGCGTCCACGACCTGCAGCGCCGCCTGGTCGGCCGTCGGCAGCAGCGGCCCGGCCCGGCCCACGAGGGACGCCGGCAGCCCGAGCGCCGCGACCCTCGCCCGTGCCGCCGCCGCGCCGCCGTGACCGTCGGCCCAGGCGCCGATCGCCTCCACCAGCCGCACGGCGCGCAGCTTCGCGGCCGGCTGGACCTCGGCCGAAGTGGGCCGCCAGGGGGTGGTGCGCGGCAGCACGGGAGAGGGCGACGGCGACCCGATGCCGGCCGTGGCCTTCCGGGACGGGTGCGCGGCCGGGGTCGTACGGCCGGAACAGCCCGCCGCGCCGAGCGCGACACCGGCGAGGGCCGCCAGCACGGTACGGCGGCCGGGCGGGGGAGCGGCGGGCGTACGAGTGCGGGTCATACGGCCCAGTGTCCGCCGCGCGGTGAGGGGGCGGCGAGTGCGGCCGAGTACGGCGCACGGATCGGGTGGCGCGCGGACCGAAGGGGGGAGAAGCGGCTACGACGCGTCGGCGCACCGGCAAGCGGCCGGCCCCCGGTGCTTGGCACCTGGAACGCCCGGTCGCCACCGCCGTCCCGTGGTGACCGACGCCTTCGGAACCACGCCGACGGCCCAACCGGCCTAGAACGGCGGGTCGTTGAGGATCTCCAGCAGGGACGCGGAGCTCCGTTCGGCGCCCGGGCCGCTGCCCGACGCGTCGGGAAACGTGCGGCCCCAGGACGCGGCGCGGCTCAGGACGCTCAGGCGCCAGGCGAGGTGTGCCGCGCGGTGCAGGTCCGCGGGCGTGCGGCCGGCGCCCGTCCAGGGCTCCAGGTAGGCGTCGAGCAGCCGGGCCAGGACCTGCGGCCCGTACCGTGCGCGCGCCTTCTCGGCGGGGATCCGCAGGCTGCAGAACGGGTGGGAGACCACCGCGTCGCCCCAGTCGAAGAAGGTGAACCGGCCCGGCGCCGGACGGAACAGCTGGCCGTCGTGCAGGTCAGCGTGGTCGAGGGTGTCCTCGACGCCGAAGGAGGCGAGTTCTGCGCACCAGTCCGTGAGGCGGGGCCGCAGCCGATCCAGCCGTTCGCGTGCCTCCGGGAGCAGCGCGGTGCTCCTCGTGAGCAACTGGTCGAACGCCCCCGGCAGATCGGGGGTCCGGGTGGCGGGCACCCCGAGCCGCTCGATCTCGCGCGCGTGCGGAGCGAGGGTCCGCTGCAGGCTCGCGTACTGGCGCAGCAGCTCCTCCCAGGTCCGCGGCTCGACCGGCTCCCGGGCGAGCACGTCGCGGAAGAGCTCTCCTCCGTCGGGCAGCAACACCCATGCACGCTCGGCGTCGACGGCCAGCGGCCGGAGCACATGCTCCGGCGCCCAGCGGGCCAGCGCGGCGGTCAACGGGCCCTCGAAGGCGCTGGCCGGCGGGTTCGCCTTGAACCAGACCGCCTCCCGCCCCTCGACGGGCACCCGCACCAGCACGGACCACGGGCGCAGCCGGACACGCAACTCACCGCCCGCCCGCAGGCCGTGGGAGGCGAGCTGCTCCGCCACCCAGGCGAGGGCCGAGACCCGCCACGACTCCTGCTCCCACGGAGTCGGCGCGTACTGGTGTTCGCTGCGGTCCACGACGATCGAAAACTCACCCTGCACCGCGCCATCTCAACATCACGGCAGGGGAGCCGGCCACCCGTTTCATTCCGTGGCGCGCCGCACGGCTCCATCGGACGCGAACGCGCCCCCGGTCACCGACCGGGGGCGCGTGGCTGTGTGCGCTGCTGCGGGATCAGGCCTGCTGCCTGCGGCGCAGCGTCAGGTACGTGCCGGTCGCACCCGCGGCCAGCAGGGCGCCCACGCCGAGGCCGACCGGAAGGGCCGGGAAGCCGGAGGCGTCCGTCGCGGCGGCCGTGTTCTGCATGGCCGGGCCCGGGGTGATGCTCGTGGACACCGGGGCGACGTGCTGGATCGGGCCGACGTGCTTGACCGAGCCGTCGGAGTTCAGCAGCACCTGCTTGTTGTTCGGGTGCCGGAAGTCGAACATGCCCGCGAGGGAGGCGGCCGTGGCGTCGAAGGAGTGGTCGCCGATGCGGCCGGTGCACCAGTTGTCCTCGATGAACCGGGTGATGGACGCCTGGTTCGTCAGGGTGTGGTCGACCTTGTTGACCTTGCTGTACGGCGAGATGACGAGCAGCGGCTGGCGGGTGCCGGGGCCGCAGCGGTCGGCGTAACCGCCGGACGCCTTCGGGCCGTTCTGGCAGGCCGGGCTGTCGGTGGCCTTGCCGTTGGAGCCGGGCGAGGTGTCCGTCGAGCCGTTCTTCGGGGCGACGTAGGCGTGGTCGTACCAGCCGTCGGAGTCGTCGTAGGCGACCACGATCGCGGTGGACTTCCACTGCGGCGAGCTCTGGATCGCGTTGATCTGGTTCACCAGGAAGTGCTGCTCGTCGGTCGGGTCCGAGTAGCCGGCGTGGCCGTCCTGGTACTCACCGGCCTTGACGTAGCTGACGGCCGGCAGCTTGCCCGCCTTCAGCGCGGCGGAGAAGTCGGTCAGGTCGTAGTTGTGGTTGGCCTGACCGTTGTGGCCGATCTCCGAGACGCTCTTCGGCGCGAGGTGGTGCGGGTTCGCCGTCGACTTGTAGTACGAGAACGGGTTGTGGTGCGGGCTGTAGTCCGCCACGGCGGCCCCGCCCAGGTTGGTGTGCGTGGTGTCGCACTTGGCGTACGAGCCGGACGTGCCGTTCCACGCGGTCGACGGGCGGAAGCCGCCCTGGAACCAGCCCCAGCTCACCTTCCTGGCGTTGAGCAGGTCACCGATGTTCTTGCCCTGCATCGAGGCCAGCGCGTTGGTGCTGGTGTGGTCCTTGTCGGAGCAGTCGTCGTAGGCCGGGTCGGGGTCGTTGATGACCGTGCCCACGCCCTTGGCGTCGGGGGACTTCACCGTGTACGCGTCGGGCGTCGGCGTCTGCTTCGGGTTCTCCGTGCCGCTGGACGGGTCCATGGAGATGACACCGTGCGTCTGACCGGAGATCAGGTTCAGGGCGCCGGGCGTGGAGGGACCGTAGACCGAGCTGAAGCTGCGGTCGGACAGGGAGTAGTGCTGGGCGTAGTTCCACAGCGCGGTGACGGTGTTGCCGTCGTAGTAGTCCATGACCAGGCCCGGCTCGCCGAACAGGCCGCCGCTGCACTTGTCGACCTCGGTGTTCTGCACGAACTGGTCGGCCTTGCCGCCGTTGTAGGCAAGCTGCTCGGCACCGTAGTTGTGGTTCTGGTCGCAGGTCATCGCCTGGGACGGGGACAGCCGCTTCGGCGCGTACTGGTTCGGGTTCTTCGTCAGCAGCCCGGCGTGCGCGAGGGTGTCGATGTCCTTCGGGGTGTTCTTCGACGCGGTGAACTTCGTGCCGTCGGTGTTGGCGGCCTTCGGGTACGTGGCGAAGTAGTGGTCGAAGGAGATGTTCTCGTCGAAGAGCACGACGACGTGCTTGATCGGCGTCGCGGTCGAGGAGTGCCCGCCCTGCGCCGTGGCGGGCGTCGCCGCCCAGCCCGGCGCGTTGCTGCCGAGCACCGTGAGCGCCGCGGCCCCCGCGAGCGCCCCCAGGCTCCGCATCGCGGCTCGTCTTCCTCTGCTTGCCATGGTTGTTAACCCCTCCGGACAGAACGTCTGTGCGTCGTACGAGCACGGATGCTGCGCCCGTTGCGGGGCGCGTCGGCGGAGCCATGATGGCGTGCGGGTGAACACCGAGTCAGGGATGCTAGGGCAAAACTTGACTGTGTATTGACCCATTCGGCCGCCAAGTTGTCCGGACAGGTTCAGCCGAACAGGGCGCGCCCGTACCAGTCCTGGGCGTCCCGCACGCCGGGCACCGCGAAGAAGTAGCCGCCGCCGAACGGGGTGATGTAGTCCGTCAGCGGCTCGCCCGCCAGCCGGTGCTGCACCGTCTCGAACTGCCGCTTCAGGTCCTGCTGGTAGCAGGTGAACAGCAGACCCATGTCGAGGTTGCCGTTGGCGTCCATGCCCCGGTCGTAGTTGTACGCGCGGCGCAGCAGACGCTGGTCGGCGGTGGCCGGGGTGCGCGGGTTGGCGAGCCGTATGTGCGCGTCCAGCGGGATGACGTCGCCCTTGGGATCGTCGGCGTACTTCGGCGTGTCGTGCTCGTGGTCCCCGTCCAGGGGCGCGCCGGAGGAGCGGGCGCGGCCGAACATCCGCTCCTGCTCGCCGAGCGAGACCCGGTCCCAGAACTCCACCAGCATCCGGATCAGCCGTACGACCTGGTAGCTGCCGCCGACCGCCCAGTCAGGCTCGCCCATGCCCCGGCCCACCCACACCAGCCGGTCCATCTCGCGGGCACTGGTGGCGTCCGGGTTCGCGGTGCCGTCCTTGAACCCCATCAGATTGCGCGGGGTGCCGGAGGGCCGGGGCGGGCTGGCGAAGCCGTCGAGGCGCCAGCGGACCTGCGCGGCGCCCCGGGTGTGCCGGGCGATGTCGCGCAGCGCGTGCAGGGCGGTGTCCGGTTCGTCGGCGTGCAGTTGGAGGCTGAGGTCGCCGTGGCACCAGTCGGCCTGCAGGTCGTCGTCGGGGAAGGCAGGCATGGCGGTAAGCCGCCGGGGCCTGAGCGCGGACAGCCCGAACCGGTCGTCGAAGAGCGAGGCACCGACGCCGACGGTGACGGCCAGTTGTCCGGCGGGCAGCCGGTCGCCGAGGACGCCCGAGTCGGCGGGCGGGCCGGTGATGCCCACCGGGGACGGCGTACCGCCCGAGGTGAGGAAGCGGGCCCGGTCGGTGAGCGTGCGCAGCAGGTCGGTGAGTTCGGCGCGGTTCCCGGCGGTCACGTCGAGGGAGGCGAACACGCAACAGCGGCGCGGGGCCGCGATGGCCGAGGCCTGGTGGACGCCGTGGAAGGGAGCGACGGACGCCGTCGCGGCGACCGGTGTCTGCGCGGGGGCGGCGGCGCTGGTGGCGAGCCCGGCTCCCGCCAGGGCGGCGCCGCGCAGGAAGCCGCGCCGGCCCAGGCCGTCGGGTGGTTCGGCGGTGACTGCGGGCTCGCTCACACGGTCCTCCGGGGGTCGCACAGGGTGGCCACCGACGCCAGGCGCTCGACCAGGCCGCCCAGCACCGCGTTCACGTCCTCCCGTTGTGCGCGGGTGAGACGGTCCAGCGGGGTCCAGGACGCTCCGTGGCCGAACCCGTCCAGGGTGTGCCCGGCGCGGTCCAACTCCTTCCGGAGCTCGGGAAGACCGGCATAGCGGGTCGTCAGCAGGGGCCTGAGCCGGGACAGTACCTCGCGGGTGCCGTCGAGATTGGCGCGGACCGTGGCGAGGTTGCTGCCGCTGCCGTAGTCGGTGCGGCCGGTCAGCTCGAACTGCACGGTGTTCTCCAGGATCTCGTGCGCGCGCAGCCCCAGCTGGGCGGGGTCCATACGGGTCTGCGACCAGGTGTCCCGCAGCCCGGTCACCGCCTTCACCAGCGCCGCCGCCGGGGCGCGCAGCCCGTCGGCCGGCTCACCGTGCCACAGCCCGTACTCGATACGGTGGAACCCGGCGAAGTCCTTGTCGTGCACCCCGCCGGGCAGTCCGGCGTCGGTGCCGTTGACCGCCGCGTCCGCGTCCCCGAAGGCGTCGTACGCCGCGCCCAGCCGCTCGTACTCCAGATGCGCCGGCAGCCAGGCCGACCGCGCGGCGGTGAGGTCACCCCGGTCGATCGCGTCCTTCAGCTTCGTCGTCAGCCGGACGACCTGGTCGAGTCCGCCGCCGACCCACTTCTGGTAGGCGAGGGCGGGCGGGATCAGGTCGTGTTCCGAGACCGGTGCGGCGCCGGGGCCGCGCTGTCCGCCGGTGATGTGCACGGTGGGGCCGGTGACGGCGTCGGCGTCGTCGGGCACGCACTTGAAGGCGTACGTCCCCTGGCCCAGCCGGACCGTCAACTGCCGCGTCGTACCGGGGCCGATGCCCTCCACCTCGCCGTACACCGCCTGGCTGGCCGGGTCCTCCAGGTAGACCTCGGCGGCGCCGTCGGAGGAGTTGTGCAGGTCGAAGGTCCGCACCCCGGGCTCGGGCCGGGTCCAGCCGCGGCCGCAGTGGCTCTGCGACACGTCGATGACGACGTGCGCCGACGGGGCGCCGGCGGCCCGGCCGTGGCGCGGGACGCCGAGCGAGAACGCCAGCAGTGTGCCCGCGAGGGCCACGGCGAGGACGACGAACACGGCGGGCGCCGTCCGGAGACGAGCGGACCGCGTGCCGAGGCGAGGCAACGGCATGGCGAGCCTTTCCGGTACGACGTGATACGCAGCGGCCTCATGGTAGGCACCCCTGCGGATCCGAACAGTCGTCCCAGGACTCCGATGACCAAGATTTCCCCTGGGGTTAACCGACGCGACGCTCCACGAGCTGCCCGGCACGGACCGAGCGTGGGCACCCTGGAGAACCTCTGCCACCGGATCGGCTGAAGCCGCCTTCCCCGGCGGCCCGTTCAGCGCACCGGGAAACCGAAGGAGTAGCCCTGCTGCTTCAGCCACGGCAGCAGGGTGCGCAGCGCGGCCACCGTCTGCGAGCGGTCGCCGCCCGCGTCGTGGAAGAGGATCGTCGGCCCGTTGGCCACCTCCCGCTGGACCGTGGCGACGATGGTGCCCGTGCCCGGCCGTTCGAAGTCCTTGGAGTCCACGTTCCAGCCGAGCGGACGCATCCCGTGCGAGGCCGCCAGATGCCGGCTGTAGGGGGTGAAGGCGCCGCCCGGAGCCCGGTAGTACATCGGCCGCACCCCGCCGGACGCCTGGGTGATCTGCCGCTGCGCCTCCAGGATCTGCTGCGACTGGTAGGCCTCGGACTTCTTGTCCATCGTGGTGTCGTGCGACACGGTGTGGTCGCACAGGCGGTGCCCGGCCGCCACCACCTGTCGGACCAGGTCCGGGTGCGCCTCGGCCAGCGGGCCGATCATGCAGAACGTCGCCTTCACGCCGTTCTCGCGCAGCACTTGGAGCACCTGCGGGGTCCAGACCGGGTCCGGGCCGTCGTCGATGGTGATGTTGACCGCGTGCGCGCCCCCGTCCGAGGCATGGGCGATTTCGGATGACACGGTCACCGTCCTCGGCGCCGCGTGCCGGGCCGGGTCGCCCGACCCGGCCGAACCGCCGCCCGACTGACCGGCCTGCGCGGTCCACACCGACGTGGCGGCCGCCACCGCGGTGACCCCGACCGCCGCCGCAACCATCCGGCCGTACCAACCCCGCCCACCGTGCCGCGCCATGCCCCGCCCCGTTCGTGCCGTGTCCCTGTGTTGTTGTGCACCTGTAATCCGTGCACCTGTCAGGACGGCCGGGGTTGAGCGCAGGATCCGTCTGTTACCGATCACGGACAATTCCGGGGCGCTTCTGCAACAGACGCCACCGGGGCCCGGGCGCGATCAGCGGGAGCGGAAAGGCCGAGGACACCGCGGAGAACGGGGTACCCCGTGTCGTACGACCATGCAGAACCACGGCTCGGGCCCGAGGGACGGGTGATCCGGATGCCGCCACCAGCAGCGCGGACGTACGACACGGACGCCGGGCCGCGGCGGCCCGAGACCCTGACGAGGATCATGCTCAGGCCGCTGGCCAGCAGCCTTCCGCTGGGCTTCTTCGGCTTCGGCACCGGCAGCATTCTGCTCAGCGCCGTGCAACTGCAGTGGGTGCCCCTGGACCAGAGCCGGCCGGTGATGCTGCTGGTCCTGGTGTTCGTCGTGCCCCTCGAACTGCTCTCCGGTCTGTTCGCCTTCCTGGCCCGCGACAGCGGCGCGGCCCGCGGCCTGTCCGTGCTGGGCTGCGCCTGGGCGGGTACCGCGCTGGTCACCCTCTCCGGGCCGCCGGGCCGGCCCAGTGCCGGGCTGGCGGTGTTCCTGCTGAGCGTCGCCCCGCTGATGCTCGTGCTGAGCGCCGCCGCCGTCCCCGGCAAGCCGCTGTTCGCCGCGCTGCTGCTGATCGGAGCCTGCCGTTTCACCCTGACCGGCGCGTACGAGGCCGGAGGCGCGGCCGTCCTGCGCACCGCGGCGGGCTGGACCGGCGTGGCCCTGGCCGCCTTCGCCCTGTACGGCGGCTTCGCCCTGCTCCTGGAGGACACCGCCCAGCGCATCGTCCTCCCGCTGGGCCGCCGGGGCCGCGCCCGTACGTCCCTGCAGGGCGACCTCGGCCACCAACTGCACCAGGCGGAGCGGGAGGCGGGCGTACGGCGGCAGCTGTGAGCGTGGATGTCGCGGATCGGCCGTTGCAGGCAGCTGGGGAGCCGCTACGGTGCCCGGATGGCCCTCTATCCGGAGATCGAACCGTACGAGCACGGCATGCTCGACGTGGGTGACGGCAACCGCGTCTACTGGGAGACCTGCGGCAACCCCGGCGGCAAGCCCGCCGTCGTCCTGCACGGCGGACCGGGATCCGGGTGCACCCCGTACCCCCGGCGCCTGTTCGACCCGGCCGCCTACCGGATCGTCCTGCTCGACCAGCGCGGCTGCGGCCGGTCCACACCGCACGCGAGCCGCCACGACACCGACATGAGCGTCAACACCACGGCCCATGTCATGGCCGACCTGGAACTGCTGCGCCGGCATCTGGGCATCGAGCGGTGGCTGGTGTGGGGCGTGTCCTGGGGGTCGGTGCTGGCGCTGCGGTACGCGCAGACCCACCCGGGCGTGGTCTCCGAACTGGTGCTCACGGGCGTCGCCACCGGGTCGAACGCCGAGGTGGAGCTGCTGACCCGCGGGCTCGGGCGGATCTTCCCGGACGCCTTCGCCGAGTTCCGGTCCCAGGTGCCGGCCGGCGAGCGCGACGGCAACCTCGCCGCCGCCTACAACCGGCTGCTCGAATCACCCGATCCAGAGGTGCGCGAACGGGCCGCCCGGGCCTGGACCGACTGGGAGACCGCCACCATCCCCGCGCCGCCGCGCTCCGTCGCCCGCTACGAGGACCCCGTCTTCCGCATGGGCTTCGCCCGCACCGTCACGCACTACTGGGGCAACGACCACTTCCTCGGCGAGGGCAACGACGAAGGCGTGATCCTGCGCGACGCCCACCTGCTCAAGGGCGTCCCCGGCACCCTCGTCCAGGGAAGCCTCGACTTCGGCAACCTCCTCGGCATCGTCTGGCGACTCCAGCGGGCCTGGCCGGACAGCGAGTTGGTGATCGTCGACGACACCGGCCACAACGCCGGTGCGCCGGGTATGGCGCAGGCGCTGGTCGCGGCAACCGACCGGTACGCGGACCGCGGCTAGGGGAGTGGCGTGCGCCGGAAAAGGGCGGGCGTCCGCGGGGCGTCTGTGCCAGGCTGGCCGGTCGGCACAGGTCCGCCCCACCGGCCCGGTCCGTCCGTACAGGAGTGTCCGATGACGACAGCACCGCCCCGACTCGTCCCGCTGCTGGATCAGTTCGACTTCGCGTGCGAGCGGCTGCTGCGCCGGCTGGCCGGGCCCGTCATGGACAGCGGCGACGGCGGGGACACCAGGGTCGAGCCGCTGACCGACGAGGAGTACTTCTGGGAACCGGTGCCCGGCTGCTGGACGGTGCGGCGCCGTAGCGACGGGCCGGGGCCGCGGGCGGAGTCCCTGGCCGGCGGCGGTCCGTGGGGGCGGGACGCCGCACCGTACCCGCACCCCTGGCCACCGCCCGTCACGACCCTCGCCTGGCGGCTGAGCCACCTCACCGAGATGCTGTCCCTGCGCGCCGACCACACCACCGGCAGCCGCTCGGCGACCAGGGAGAAGCACCCGGTCAGCGGGGACGCCGCGGGCGCGATCGCGGCGTTGAAGACCGCCGTCGCCGACTGGCGGCAGGCCCTGGTGAGCGCCGACGACACGGCGCTGGACACGGTCGGGTACTGCACCTATCCGTACGGCAGCGACGCGGAGGAGCCCTTCCTCGACATCGTGTGGTGGGTCAACCAGGAAGTGCTGCACCACGGAGCCGAGATCGCCCTGCTCCGCGACCTCCACTGGGCGGACCCGCGGACCTGACGGCCGTACGGCTCACGCCCCGGCCAGCGCCGCGCGGACGATCGCCGCGGCCGCCGTGCCCGCGGCCCGCACCGGTTCGGTGCTGCGCGCGGCCCGGCCCAGCATGAACGCGCCCTCCAGCAGGGCGATGACCGAGCTCGCCGTCTCCCGGGCGGCGGGCCCGGGGATGCCGCCCTCGGCGTAGTAGGCGGCGAGGTGGTCGATCCAGCTGCCGAAGACCTCCGAAGTGGCCCGCCGCAGCGCGTCGTTGGTGCTCGCCACCTCCATCGCGACCGTCGCGATGGGACACGGGTCGGCGAAGTCCAGCTCGGCGAGGGTGTCGGCCGCGGCGGTGAAGGCGTCGGCGGTGGCCGCCACCCGGTCCTCGTACGGCTCCATGAGCGCCGTGATGAGCCCCAGATAGACGGCCCCCGAGGTGCGGATCACCTCCTCGCCCAGCTGGGCCTTCCCACCGGGGAAGAAGTGGTAGATCGAGCCGAAGGGCGCCTCCGCGGCCTCGGCGATCTGCTTCATCCCGGTGCCGGTGTAACCCGAGCGCCGGAACAGCTCGGTGCCCGCGTTCACGATGCGCTGCCGGGTCTCATGCGTGCTGATGGCCTTGCCGTCGCTCACGGTGACACCTCCGGGAAGCCGCTGTTGCCAAAGGGCGGTCGCCGCCTATTCTGTCACTAGAACGATCTATCAAGAGACAGTCGAGGCGGCCGACCGGAGCGGAGGCGCGGGCATGCCGGAGATCGAGCTGAGCGCGGGAACCATCGAATACCAGGACACGGCAGGCGACGGCCCCACCGTGGTCCTCGCCCACGGCCTCGGCTTCGACGACTCGGTCTGGGCCGACGTCGTCTCCGCCCTGCGCCCCGACTTCCGCGTCCTGGTCCCCGTGCTGCCCCTCGGCAGCCACCGGCGCCCCATGCGGCAGGACGCCGACCTCTCCGCGCACGGCATCGCCCGCCTGCTGGCCGAGTTCCTGGACCGCCTCGACCTGCGGGACGTGACCCTCGTCCAGAACGACACCGGTACGGCCCAACTCCTCGTCGGCGTACGGGACGAACGCATCGCCCGGCTCGTCCTGACCTCGTGCGAGGCCCTGGACAACTACCCGCCCGGTGTCCAGGGCCGCATCCTGGACGCGGCCCGCCGGATCCCCGGTGGCGTCTTCCTCCTCCTGCAGTCCTTCCGCTTCCCCTTCCTCGCCCGCATGCAGACCTCGCTCGGCGGAATGACGAAGAAGCGGCTCCCGAAGGAACTCGTCGCACGCTGGTACGGCCCTCTGCTGACCAACCGTCACATCCGCCGGGACTTCACCAAGTTCCTGCGTGCGACGCGCAAGGACTGCTACCTGGATGCGGCCCGGAACCTCCCGGAGTTCACCCGCCCGGCTCTGGTCGCCTGGGGCGCCGAGGACCGCATGATGCCGCCCGCGACGGGCCGCCGACTGGCCGAACTGCTGCCGAACGCCCGCCATGTGGAGATCCCCGACGCCCGCACCCTGGTCCAGCTGGACAACCCGGCGGCGCTCACGGAGGAGATCCGCCGGTTCGTCAAGGACAACCCGCTCCCCGGTGAAGGCTGACGTCGCGCACCGGCGAGCACCCGGCCCCGCCGGCCCAGGAGCACACGGGCCCGCCGACCCCGGAGGTCGCGCGTCCGTCGGTCCCGGAGGTTGCGCGTCCGCCGGTCCCGGTGGTCAGGCGTCCGTCGGTGCCGGAAGTTACGGTCCAGCTCCCAGCCGGCCGGCGGCCGCCCGTCGGCCCCGGAGGACACGGGCCCGCCGACCCCGGAGGTTGCGGGTCCGTCGGTCCCGGTGGTTGCGTGTCCGCCGGTCCCGGTGGTCAGGTGTCCGTCGGCCCTGGAGGTTGCGTGTCCGCCGGTCCCGGTCGGCCCCGGAGGTTGCGGGCCCGCTGGCCCCGGAGGTTGCGTGTCCGCCGGTCCCGGAGGTCACGCGTCCAGTGAGATGTACAGGCGCGTGCCGCCGGGCCGGAAGCCGACCCTCTCGTACACGCGGCGGGAGCCCTCGCCCGAGTACTCCAGCCACACGGTCCGAGCTCCCCGGCCGAACATGGTCCCGGCCAGCGTCGCGGTGACCGCGGCGGCGATGCCGCGCCCCCGGTACGCGGGAAGCGTGCCCACGCCCGCCAGCTCCGCCGTGCCCTCGGCGGGCGCCGAGCAGATCGCGCCGCCGGCGCAGCCTCCGCCGGGAGCGCGGACGAACCGGACGGCTCCGCCGCCCTCCTCGGTACGCCGCAACCGGGCCGCGCCTTCCGGCGACGGGCCCCACTCGCCGCCGAAGGCTTCCGACAGCGCGCTGTCGATCGCGGTGTAGTCCGCCTCCGTGGCGGGGGCCTCCACCTCGACCGGGCCCGCCGCGCCGTGGCCGGAACCCGGCACGGCCAGCGCGGCGGGCGTGCAGACCAGGTATTCGTGCACCGCCTCCGTGCCGAAACCGGCCCGGCGCAGGGCGGGCTCCACGGCGGGGGCGGTGTCCGGGGCGAACTCCAGCCGGGGCTTGAGCCCGCGCTCGCGGAACGCGTCGATCAGGTCGGCGACGTCCCGGTCGGTGGGCTCGGCGCCGGGGAAGGGGGTGGCGTAGTTGACGTACGGGCTGGTCGTCGAGGGATCGAACCCCACGACGAAGCCGCCTACTTCACGTGCCGCCGGGCGGCGCAGGAGGTGGGCGACGGCAAAGCTCTGGACATCGGTGCGCACGATGAAGACCTCACGGTGTGGGCTGGCACAAGGGAACGACCTCTGCAAGGAGGCGAGCGGTGTACGGGACACCACGTCGTCGGGCCGCCGTGAGGAAACGTCAACGGTACTGCGGAGCACTGCCGTTGGGCAGGTGGCTCAGTACCGACGGCGGCCGCTGGGGGACGCCGGAACCATGGACCTCAGTCCTTCGTGACGAGTGGTCGGATGCGCTGTAGAACTCGACGGATCTTGCCATGGCGGTGGAGTGCCTGACAAGAGGCCGTTTCAGCGGCTCGCGCGCTGCGCCGCCACGATCGCCTTCACCGTCGGCTCCGCCCCGGCCAGCCGCTGCACCCGCTCCGCGAACCCCGGGAACTGTGACGCGACCTTGGTGAGGAAGCGCAGCTCGGGTGGTGCCACGTTGACCTCGGCGAGATCGCGTTCGATCGCCCGCGTCACGCCCTTGCAGACCTGCGCCGGCGAGACGGTGCGGACACCGCCGGGCGTCGCCGAGCCCGTCTTGGCGAACATGCCCAGATCGCGTACGAAACCGGGCTGGACGATCGAGACGCCCACGCCCGTGCCGTGCAGATCCTGGCGGAAGGCCAGCGAGAGGCCGCGCAGTCCGAACTTCGTCGCGGTGTACAGGGACGACGACTTGGTGGCGGCCATGCCGGACAGCGACCCGACGAAGCAGAAGTGACCGCGCCCGGCGGCCACCATGCCCGGAGCGAGCAGCCGGGCGAGCATCGCCGGCGCCCGCAGGTTCACGGCCAGGGCGCGGTCGATCTGTTCCGGTGTGTAGTCGAGGAGGTCGCCGCTGGACGGCAGGGCCGCGTTGGCGATCAGGATGTCCGTGCCGGCGGCCTCCTCGGCCAGCCGCCGCACATCGTCGGGGTCGGCCAGATCGGCGGCGACGGTCCGGGCGTTGTAACGATCGGCGAGGGGTTCGAGCGCTTCGAGGCGGCGGCCGGTGAGTATGAGACGGGCGCCGCGGGCGGACAGTTCGGCGGCGAGCGCGCCGCCGATGCCGCCGGTGACACCGGTGAGCAGAACGGTTGACCCGGCAATGTGCACGACTAGCCTCCAGTTCCTGTTCGTTCGAACGAACAATAGGGAGGCCGAGCGGCCCTGTCCACAGCCCAGGTGACCCGGTGATGGAAGAATGCAGGCCATGCCGCATGCCGCCCCTACCGCTCCGATGCGCCAGCGCATCATCACCGCCGTCCTGAGGATCATCGGCGAGGACGGAGTCGCGGCGGTCACCAACCGGCGGATCGCCAAGGAAGCGGGCGTGTCCCTCGGTTCGGTCACCTACCACTTCGAGACCCAGCACGAACTGTTGCGGGAGAGCCTGCTGCACTTCGTGCGCGAGGAGGCCCGGCACTTCACCGAACTGGCCGACCAGTGCCAGACGGAGGGCCTGGACGTCGAGGACGCGGCGTCGATGGCCGGCCAGGTGGCCTGCGGCTCGGCCCTGGACAGCGCCCATCTGGCGCCCTTCGAGCTGTACCTCCACGCCGGGCGTGACGAGCGCCTGCGCGAGGCGGCGGCCGAGGCCTTCCGCGCCTACGACCTGCTCGCCGCCCGGATCCTCACCGCGCTGGGCGTCCCCGACGCGGAACGCCTGGCCGCCACGACGGTCGCCCTGGTGATGGGCCTGCAACTGCGGCGGCTGGCCACCGGCAGCCCCGTGGACGACCTGGTCGACGCGCTGCTGCTGCTCGTGCGCGGCTCCGCCGACCGGCCGTCCACGGCCGCTTCAGGGGAGTCGACGGCACAGTAGGGCGCCGGACGCCGGCCGAACCGCACCGTGCGGCCCGGCCTACAGGGCCCGGGCGACGAGCAGGGCCACGTCGTCGTGGTCGTCGGGGTGGCGCAGGCCGTACAGCAGGACGTCGCAGGTTTCCTCCAGTGGCCGGTTCGGCTCGTCCAGGAGGTCCAGCAGGACGTCGAGCCGGTCGTCGATGGAGTGCTGACGGGTCTCCACCAGGCCGTCGGTGTAGAGGACCAGCACATCACCGGGGCGCAGGGCGACCGTCGTGGTGTCGAACCGGACGCCGCCGACGCCGAGCGGTGCCGCGGCCGGCAGTTCCAGGAGTCTCGGTGCGTCACCGGGCCGCGCGAGCGCGGGCGGCATGTGTCCGGCGTTGGCGATGGTGCACTGCCCGGCCGTGGGGTCGTACACCGCGTACAGGCAGGTGACGATGTAGTGCTCCAGATCGCAGGTGATCTTGTCCAGGTGCTGGAGCACCGCGGCGGGGTCCAGGTCGAGATCGGCATAGGCGCAGGTGGCAGTGCGCAGTCTTCCCATGGTGGCCGCCGCGTCGATGCCGTTGCCCATCACGTCACCCACCACCAGGGCGGTCTTCTCGTCGGTCAGCGGGATGACGTCGTACCAGTCGCCGCCGACCTCGCTGGTGGCCTGCGCGGGCTGGTAGCGGGAGGCCAGTTCCAGGCCCGTGTGGTGCGGGGAGTGGTCGGGCAGCAGACTGCGCTGCAGGGTCAGGGCGGTGTTGCGGACGCTCTGGAACCAGCGGGCGTTGTCGATGGCGACGGCGGCCCGGCCGGCGAGTTCGGCGGCCAGGACGACGTCGTAGTCGTCGAACGGCGCCGGATTGCGGGTCCGCTTGAGGTCGAGGGCGCCGAGCACCTCGCCGTGGGCGATCAGCGGCACGGCGAGGTACGAGTGGACGCCGGCCTCGGCGAGCAGCGCGCCGGACGCGGCGTCCCTGGCGATGCGCGGCAGATCGTGCGGCCCGACGTGCCGTACCAGAACCGGCCGCCCGGTGTGGACGCACAGGGTGACCAGGCGGTCCCCCTCGTAGGCGGCGATGTTGCCGGGAGGGTCGGCGGCGCGCAGCGCGGGGGTGGGATGGGCCGCTTTCAGGGCCAGGGCGCGGAAGAGCTCCGGGCCATTGTCCGGTCTGCGCACACGCCGGCAGGACAGGGCGGAGTCGAGGACGTCCACGGCGACCACGTCGGCCAGCGCCGGCGCCGCGATCTCCGCCAGTTCATGGGCGGTCTGCTCCACGTCCAGCGCGGTGCCGACCCGCGCGGAGGCGTCCGCGATGAGCGCCAGGCGCCGCCGCGCCCGGTCGGCCTCGGCCGCCGCGCGGTGCCGCTCGGTGACGTCCACGACCGAGACGGCCGCGCCCAGCACCCGGCCGCCGGGATCCTCCAGACGGTAGAAGGACAGCGACCAGGCGTGCTCCTGGCCGGCATCGGCGGGCGGCCGGCC
The DNA here is from genome assembly GCF_020819595.1 of Streptomyces barringtoniae. Lineage (GTDB taxonomy): Bacteria > Actinomycetota > Actinomycetes > Streptomycetales > Streptomycetaceae > Streptomyces > Streptomyces barringtoniae. The sequence continues at coordinate 329,682 of NZ_JAJHNP010000003.1, read as the reverse complement.
GACGTGGTACTGGTCCAGCAGGGGCGTACCGGTGGTGAGCACCTGACGCAGGGCGGACTCGACCGTGTCGACGTCCGGGAAGGGCAGGGTCTCCCTCAGGTGGCGGCCGATGTGGTCCTCGGCGCGCGTGCCGTCGATCCGCTCCAGCGCCGGGTTGACCAGGACGTACCGAAGGTCGGGGTCCAGGAGGGCCAGACCGATGGGGGACTGGTTGATCAGCCGCTCGCACAGGGCCAGGTCGGTCTCGACGCGCTGGAGCAGGGTGTGATCTGCCGCGATGCCCAGCGCGTAGACGTCCCCGAGGTCGTCCAGCAGCCGCATGGTCCGGAACTCCGTCAGCCGGCTGCTGCCGTCCTTGTGCCGGACGGGAAACGCGCCGGCCCAGCCCCGACCCGTCTCGAGCACCTCCGCGAACAGACCCTGCACGGCCTGCAGATGTTCCGGGTGGACGAGCAGGCGCGCCGCGGGCTTGCCGAGGGCCTCCTGCGACGAGTAGCCGAAGAGGTCCTCGGCCTGCGGGGTCCAGAAGACGATGCGGCCACGCATGTCCATGGCCACCGCGGCCACGCTCAGCACGTCCAGCAGCCCGGTCGGCCGGGGCGTCCCGTCGCCGTCTTCCTCGTGGCCGGCTGCCAAGGAGTCCGTTGCCATGCCGGTTCACCTCCACCGGCCGGGTGGGCACGCGCGGACGCCGTCGACCGGTGCTTCATGGTCCCTTCCCCCCATGGTCCCTCCGGCCCGGGCCCCGCCCAACCGCAGGGCGCCGCATCCGGGGCGGAGCCGCCGCATCCGGGGCCGGGCCGGCGCCTCCCGCCGTGTCCGTGCGCACCACGGACAATCAGGCTCATAGTGGTGTATGGGTGAAACTGATGGAATCTGCGCCAGAGGGCTTCGCCGCAGCCACGCCGCCGGGACCGGGTGATCTCCTCGATGCGTCCAGCGACGCGGCTGCGGTGATTTCGGAACGCGGCGTCGTGGTCGGCTGGACCCGCAGCGCCGAGGCACTCCTTGGCCACGCGGCACGGGACGTCGCGGGCGCCTCCGCCGCGCGCCTGCTCGCCATGCCCGGGGATCCCGCACGGCTCGCCGGCGTCGTGGAGCGGTGCCGCGCCGGAAACGGCTGGAGCGGGCAGATAGCCGTACGGCACCGCGACGGCCGCAGTCTCGACGTCCAACTGCGGGTCTCGGCCTCGTTCCGCATCGGCGACAGCGAGTGCTTCCTGGTGTCGGCCCGGGAACCGCGTCAGCGGTGGAGCATGGGCCTGTCGGTCCTGGACGGGTTCCTGACCCGTTCACCGGTCGGCATGGCCGTCATGGACACCGATCTGCGCTACGTCTGGCTGAACGACACCCTGGAACGGCTGGGCGGGGTCCCCCGGGACGAACGGCTCGGACGGCGGCTGAGCGAGCTGCTGCCCGGGCTGGAGGGCCAGACCCTGGAGAGCCTGATGCGCACGGTGCTCGCGACGGGCCTGCCGGTGACCGACCACGAGTACACGGGCTGGAGCTGGGCCGACCCGCACCGCCGGCACGCCTACTCGGCCTCGTTCTTCCCCCTGGTCGACGCCGCCGACGCCATCACCGGCGTCTGCTACATGGTCCAGGACGTCACCGAGCGGTGGAACACCCGGCAACTGCTGACCATGGTCAACGAAGCGGGCACCAGCATCGGCACCACGCTCGACGTGATGCGGACCGCCCAGGAACTCGCCGACTTCGTCGTCCCCCGCTTCGCGGACTTCGTCATCGTCGACCTGCTGGAACCCGTGCTCAGTACCGAGGGCCACGGGACGTGGCTGACCGACGCGGGCCCCGCCCCGGCCAGGCCCGTGATGCGCCGGGCGGCGCAGCGCTCGGTGCGCGAGGGCACCCCCGAGGCTGTCGTCATGATCGGCGGCAGGGTCGACTTCATCCCGCCGCCCCACGACAGCAACCTGCTCACCGAGGGCGAACCTCTGCTCATCCCGGTCCTCGACCCCTCCGACGAGCAGTGGGCCACCCGGGACCCGGTGCGGACGAAACGCATGCGCGAGTACGGCATGCACTCGCTCATCGCCGTGCCGATGCGGGCCCGGAACACCGCCCTCGGCCTCGCCACGTTCGTCCGGTCGCTCAACCCGGTCTCCTTCGGGCCCGACGACGTCCTGCTGGCCCGGGAACTGGTGGCGCGCGCGGCGGTGTGCGTCGACAACGCCCGCCGTTACACCCGGGAGCACACGGCGGCGATCACTCTGCAGCGCAGCCTGCTGCCTCCCGCCCTGAGCGGCGGCACAGCGCTGGAGGTGGCCTCCTCCTATCTGCCGGCGGACCCCTCCGGGGGCGTCGGCGGCGACTGGTTCGACGTGATCCCGCTGTCCGGTGCACGGGTGGGCCTCGTCATCGGCGATGTGGTCGGCCACGGCATCGGCGCGGCGGCGAGCATGGGCCGGCTGCGCACCGCGGTGCAGACCCTCGCCGTCATGGAGATGCCCCCCGACGACCTGCTCGCCCATCTCGACGACCTCGTGCTCCGGCTGAGCGACGAGGAGGCGGCCGCCGGTACGGCCGCCCGCAGCACCTTCATCGGCGCGACCTGCCTGTACGCCGTATATGACCCGGTCAGCAGGCGGTGTGCGATGGCCCGGGCCGGGCACCCGCCGCCCGTCGTCGTGGCACCGGACGGACACGCCTACTTCCCGGAGATCCCCGCCGGGCCCCCGCTCGGGCTGGGCGGCATGGCCTTCGAGTCCGGCGAGATCGAACTGGCCGAGGACAGCCTCTTCGGCCTCTACACCAACGGGCTGATCGAGGGCGGCGACCACGACGTGGAGCGGGGCATGGCCCGGCTCGGGGAGGTCCTCGCCGGCCGGGGGGACGACCTGGACACGCTGTGCACGTCCGTCGTACGGCAGCTCGTGCCCGTGCCCCAGCCCGACGACATCGCCCTGCTCCTGACCCGCACCCACACCCTGGGAGCCGACCAGGTCGCCTCCTGGGAGGTACCACCCGACCCGGCCGCCGTCGCCACCCTCCGCGCCCTCGCCACCCGCCAGGTCGAGGACTGGGGCCTCGCAGAACTCGCCATGACGACCGAACTCGTCGTGAGCGAACTCGTCACCAACGCCATCCGCTACGCCGCCACGCCCATACGGCTGCGGCTCCTCCGGGACTCCCGCCTCACCTGCGAGGTCCACGACGCCAGCAGCACGGCCCCCCGGCTCAGGCACGCCAGGAGCACGGACGAGGGTGGCCGCGGGCTGTTCCTGGTGGCCCAGCTCGCCCAGCGCTGGGGCGCCCGGTACACCGGCGACGGGAAGATCATCTGGGCCGACCAGGAGATCCCGCCGAACCCGGATTTGCCTTCGAGTGGACTCCAGCATCCAGACTGACCGTGACGGAATCCGTGCCGAGGACAGAACAGGACGGCAGCAGCCGATGACTACACACAGGGCGGGGCATCCGCTGCCGTACGACACCTACCGCGAGGCCGTGGCCCGCGAGACCCTGCGCTTCTGCGAGGTCGTCCGGGGCGCCGACCCGGCGACCGCGGTGCCCTCCTGCCCCGACTGGACTCTGGCCGACCTCGCCCGGCACGTCGGATCGCTGCAGCGCTGGTTCGGCACCCTGCTGACCCGGCTGGTGCGGGAGCCTCCCCGCAGCCGCGAACTCGAGCTCGGGCTGCCGGAGAACGCGCGGGACTATCCCGACTGGGTGGCGGCGGGGGTGCCCGGTGTGGCGGCCGTCCTGCGGGACACCGATCCCGAGGCACCGATGTGGGTGTGGGGCGAGGACCGCCACGCGCGGTTCTGGGCCCGCCGGATGCTGTTCGAGACGCTGGTGCACCGGGTCGACGCCGAGCGTGCCGTCGGCCTGACCTCGGACATCGACCCCGCGCTCGCGGCGGACGGCGTGGACGAGTTCCTCGTCAACCTGCCCTACGCGGGACTCTTCGCCCCGGGCGTGACGAAGCTGCGCGGTGACGGCGAGACCCTCGCTTTCCGCAGCACGGGCGCCGAAGGCGACCCCGGTGAGGAGTGGCGGATGCGGCTGGACCCGGACGGTTTCCGCCCGGTGGGCCGCGATGCCGAGGAGTCCGAGCCGGTCACGGCGGCGGTACGGGGTCAGGCGGCGGACCTGCTGCTCCTCCTCTACGGGCGGCGGTCGTACCAGGACCCCGCCTTCGAGGTCTCGGGACGGACCGCGGTCCTCGACAACTGGTTCGCCCACACCGCCTTCTGACCGGGCCGCGCTCACTGGGCAGACGGCTGCGCCGGCGGTTCCCCGGGCAGCGACGGTTCCTCGGGCAGCAGGCAGACCGCGAGCGCCGCGGTGTCGTCCTGCAGGCCGTTGCTGTAGGCCAGCAGGTCGTCGTGCAGCCGTGCGAGCAGCTCCTTCGGGGGAAGCGGACCCCAGGAGCGGAGGCGGTCGAGCAGCGGGTAGAAGGCGCCGGCCGCGTCCCGCGTCTCCGTGACACCGTCCGTGTACAGCAGCAGCTGATCGCCGGGCCGGAACGGGTAGGCGTCCAGGTGGTACGGGTCCTCGACCAGCATGCCGAGGTTCAGGGGCGGCGCCGGCCGCCCGCTGTCCAGTTCGCGCACCTCGCCGGCCCGCAGCGAGACGGGCGGCGGATGACCGCAGTTGACGATGCGGACGACGTGCTCCTCGGTGGGGACCTCGGCGAACACCGCGGTGACGAACCGTTCGCTCGTCTCGGTGCCGCCGAGCTGCGTCGCCCGGCGGCTCATGCTCGTGTCCACGCGGTCCGTCAGGGCGAGCAGGTCGGGTGCGTCGAAGGCCGCCTCGCGGAACGCCCCGAGGAGGGCGGCGGCGGTCTCGACCGCCAGCAGTCCCTTGCCCCGCACGTCGCCGATGAGCAGACGGACCCCGAAACGGGTGGGGACCGCCTCGTACAGGTCACCGCCGATCCGGGCCTCCGCGGCGGCGGAGAGATACAGGCTCTCCAGCAGCAGGTTGCCGATCCGGTGCGGTACGGGGCGCAGCAGGACCCGCTGCGCGGTCTCGGCCACGGACCGTACATCGGCGAGCGTGCGTTCACGCCGGATCCGGTGTTCGGCCAGGATCGCGCCGATACCGCCCACCAGGGCCGTACAGATGTAGGAGGCGACGTAGTGCCGGTCCCACAGATAGCCGGCCTCCCGGCCCGCGCAGCAGGGAGTGCCGGCCAGCACCGCTTCCAGGCCGACGGCGAACACCGTGGCGGCACCGACGGCCACGGGCCCGTACGCGAAGGCGGCCAGGACGGGCACGGCGATCAGCGCGAAGCTCACCGGCCACTCGACGGGCGTGGCCGGCTCCAGCAGCAGCACGGCCACGACGTAGAGCACCGGCAGCCAGCGCAACCATGCCGGAGGCGCCGGCACCCGCGTTTCCGTGGCTGCCGGCGCCTCCGGTTCATGTCCGATCCGTCCGTGCCTCACCCTTCCAGCCTGGTGTGCCGCGCCCCCGTACCCCCGTGATTGCTCCACTCAACGGCATGTTCCGGCGGTCAGCCCCGTCCCCGTGCCGACGAGGCGTTGCCGAAGCCGATCGCGAAGACGTGCAGGCCCCCGGCGGCGACATCGGACGGCAGGCGCACGCCGCTGACCGTCTTGCCCGGGCTCAGGGCCACCGGTGCCGTGGCGAACACATACGTCTGTGTGCTGTCGGACGCGGTGCCCGCACGGTTGCGGTAGGGCATGGTCACGGCGACGGTGTTGTCGGGACGCGGTGAGGCGGCGCCCGCGCTCAGCGTCCAGTCGGACAGACCGAGGGGGACCGACTGCGTCGTGCCGTCCGTGTAGGCGACCGTCGCGGTGCCGGACACCGGGCCGTTGTTGGCGGCACCCAGGAAGGAGATGCTGCCGGAGCCGGACGTCCGCACCGTCTGCCCGTTCGCCTGGTAGTTGTCCGCAGCGCCGGGTGCCACGTCGGGCCAGGTGAACGTGACCCCGTTGGCCGTGACCTTCGAGCCGGGCGTGACTCCCGCGGTGGCCAGGGCGTGCGCGGAGTAGCTGTAGCCCGCGCCGTCGAAGTTGGCCGAGGCCGCGGCGGTGTCGGCCGACGTCCCGACGTCGGTGTACCCGGGCGCGCCCGGGTAGGAGCGCGGGGCGGCGGAGGGGTCCGACGCCCAGGACGTGTTGGGCGAGGTGCCGAGTACGTAGGTGAGGGTGCCGCCGCCGGTGAGGGCGCCGTCGGGCGCGTGCGCCGCGTTCCAGGCCGTACCGTTCCAGGTGGCCGACTGCACGTACGGGGCGTCGTCCGCGGCGCCCGTGCCGTTGACCGTGAGGGTGCGGCCGGACGGCAGGGTGATCACCGCCTGGCTGAACAGCGGGCTGCCCAGGGCCAGATCGGCGGTGCCGGGCGTCTCCGGATACATGCCGAGGGCGGACCACACGTACCACGAGCTCATCTCGCCCAGGTCGTCGTTGCCCGCGAGACCGGACGGGCCGGCGGTCCAGATCTGGTCCTGGACCTGCCGGACGACCTTCTGCGTCTGATAGGGGCGGCCGATGTAGTCGTACTCCCAGGGGATGTTGAGGCTGGGCTCGTTGCCCAGGTCGGTGTATCCGCCGGCGCCGGTGAGCGAGGACAGGTCCGTGTCGAGGTACTTGGCCAGGGCCGCGTCTCCGCCCATGGCGGTCGCCAGTCCGTGCACGTTGAACGGCACCATCGGCGTGTACTGCCAGGAGTCGCCCTCGACGAAGTTCTTCCCCGACGTCGGCGAGAAGCCGGCCGTCCAGCTGCCCGAGGCGTCGCGCGGCCGGATGAAACCGCTGCCGAAGTCGAACAGGTTCTGCCAGTCCTGCGCCCGGTCCGCGAACCGGTGCTGGTCCGCGGTGTGTCCGAGGGCGCCGGCGAGGGCGGAGACGGCGAAGTCGGCCGAGTCGTACTCGAGCGTGGTGGACGCCGCGCCGTAGAAGTTGCAGCAGCCGTACTTGCCGTTGCTGGGCAGCCGGCCCAGCTGCTCCAGATAGGCGAGACCGGGGCGGTTGTCGTTGGGGACGGTGGCCTCCGCGATCATGCCCTTGAGCGCGGTGGCGGTGTCGAACTTCCTGGCCCCGAAGGCGTAGTAGTCGGCGATGATCTCGTCCGCCGGATCGCCGACCATGACATGGGTCTCCCCGTTGTTCTCCGACCACTTGGGGAACAGGCCGGTCTGGCGGTAGTCGTCGACCATCGACTGGGCGGTGTCGGAGGCGGTCTGGGGCGCGAGCAGGGCCTCGAGCTGGGCCTGCGAGCGGTAGACGTCCCAGCCCGAGTAGTTGGCGTAGGCGGCGCCGTGGCCGGGGTCGACGGTGTGGACCTTGCCGTCGAAGCCGGGGTAGCGGCGGTTGGTGTCACTGATCACGTTCGGATGCAGCAGCGCGTGATAGAGCGCGGTGTAGAAGACGGTCTGCTGGTCGGGTGTCCCGCCGGCGATCCGCACCCGGCCGAGCAGGGACTTCCAGGCGTTGTGCGCAGCGCCGCGCACCTTGTCCAGGTCCCAGCCGCCGTTCTCCGCCTGCCGGTTGCCCACGGCGCCGGCGGAAGACACGTACGAGATGCCGACCTTGGCCTGAACGGCCCGGTGGGTGGTGGTGTCGAACGTGACGTAACCGTCGGAGCCGCTCGCCCGGGGAGCGAAGGCGCGGGGCGTACGGGGCACGGTGCCGTGCAGCGTCGGCTTGTTCGGCGCCTCGGGCGCGCTGGGGGAGGCGTTGCTCCTGGGCGTGGTGGGCGTGGCGGCGGCCAGGGCGGTGCCGCTGTGGCGGAACGGCTGGTCGAAGACCATGTCGTAGTAGACCGTGTAGGAGTTGCCCTCGCCGCAGAAGTTGCCGCTGGTGACCTTGCCTCTGACCTCTCTGTCGTTCACCACGTCGAACTCGGCGGCGCTGTCGCCGTTCTCGCTGTCCGTCAGCTTGAACAGGAGGTTCGCCTGACTGGTGGACGGGAAGGTGAACCGGGCCATGCCGCTGCGGGTGGTGGCGGTCAGCTCCGTCCTGACGCCGTTGTCCAGCGTCACCGTGTACGAGCCGGGCGTCGCGGACTCGTTGGCGTGCGAGAAGCCGTCCGTGGCGCGGGGGTCGACCGCACCGACGGTCGGCAGCACCGGGATGTCGCCGGCGGCCCGGCAGCCCGGTCCCGCGATGTGGGTGAGGCCGAATCCGGTGATGGCCGAGTCGGCGTACTCGTACCCGCCGCCGTCGGGCCGGTGCGGGCTGGTGTCGGGGCTCCACTGGACCATCCCGAACGGGGTGTCGGCCCCCGGGAAGTCGTCGGCGGCGTGCGAGGTCCCGATGAACGGATCGACGACGGAGGCCGGATCGGCGACCGGCGCGAGGGAGACGGGATCGGCGTGGGCGGGGGCGGCGCCGACGAGCAGGGCGCCAGTGGCCAGCACGGACAGAAGGCGGAACGGCACCATCGTGACCATGTCCCTTCGACAACGTTGTCCCGAAAATTGCCGCTGCAGCCCCTGCTGTCAAGGACGCGCGGTACAGAACCAGCCGTCCGCCTGACATGACGTCGCATCAGAGTGAGCAGCCATCAACTTGGCCCAAGTCCAAAACTTTTCATAAGGCCAAAGCAACAAATCTTGACGGCAACCACCACGGTGCGTACGTTCCGCAACTGCCGTCCCGGCGCTCCAACTCGACTGCTCCCAGCCCCGGTCAACCCATCGAGGAGTCCAGCATGCGTGGAAGCCCCAGATCGGTCGCGTCGCTCCTGGCCGTCATCGGCCTCGTCCTGGGCGCGTTGCTCGGCCTGCCCGGACCGACGCAGGCCGCGGGTTCGCTGCCCTGTGACATCTACGGCGCCGCCGGCACCCCCTGCGTCGCCGCGCACAGCACGGTGCGCGCTCTCTTCTCGTCCTACGACGGCCCGCTGTACCGGGTCACCCGCGTCTCGGACGGGGCCGGCGCCGACATCGGCCTGCTCTCCCCGGGCGGTTACGCCGACGCCGGCCGGCAGGACACGTTCTGCGCGGACACCACGTGCGCCATCACGAAGATCTACGACCAGACCTCGCGGCACAACGACCTCACCCCGGGCCCGACGGGCACCTCCGGCATGGGCGCGGACCGGGGAGCGGACGCCTCCGAGATCGCCGTCACCGCAGGCGGGCACAAGGTGTACGGCGTGTGGATCTCGCCGGGAGTCGGCTACCGGTACACGGGCGCCGCCTCAGGTGTCGCCGTCAACGGACAGCCGGAGGGCGCCTACATGGTGGCCAGCGGCACCCACGTGGGCTCCGCCTGCTGCTTCGACTACGGCAACGCCGAGAGCACACCGGCCGACACCGGCAACGGCCACATGGACGCGGTCAGCCTCGCCACCACCTGCTACTTCGCACCGTGCACCGGTTCCGGCCCCTGGGTCGAGGCCGACCTGGAGAACGGCATGTTCCAGGGTGACAACGGCTCCAACACGGCCAACCGGGGCAACGCCGGCACCTTCGTCACCGCCGTGCTCAAGAACGACGGGCAGACGCGGTACGCCCTCAAGGGCGGCGACGCACAGTCGGGCGCACTCACCACCTGGTGGGACGGCGCCCTGCCCACCCGCGGCGGCTACCGGCCCATGCACCAGGAGGGCGGCATCATCCTCGGCACGGGCGGTGACAACAGCAACTGGAACATGGGCACGTTCTTCGAGGGCGTGATGGTCTCCGGCTACCCGAGCGACGCCGCCGAGAACGCCGTCCAGGCGAACATCGTCGCCGTCGGCTACTCCGGTGAGACCGACGTCCCCAACGGCCCCCAGGGCACCATCACCGGCCCTGGTGGCAAGTGTGTCGACGTGGCGGCCGACGACACGGGTACCGACGGGGCGGCCGTGCAGTTGTGGGACTGCCAGTCGTACGCGGAGGACCAGCACTGGACGCATTTCGCCGACGGAAGTCTGCGCACGCTGGGCCGGTGTCTGGACGTCAATGGCAACGGGGTGGCGAATGGTGCGAAGGTGGAGTTGTGGGACTGCAATGGTGTGGGTGGGCAGAAGTGGGTGCAGCAGGGTGATGGTTCGTTGCTGAATCCTCAGTCGGGGCGGTGTCTGGACTCTCCCGGTGGTGCGACGGCGAACGGGACGCGCCTGCAGATCTGGGACTGCAACGGCTCGGCGGCCCAGAAGTTCTCGGTCGACGGGGGTGCCCCGATCGCGGGACCTGGTGGCAAGTGTGTCGACGTGGCGGCCGACGACACTGGCACGGACGGGGCGGCCGTGCAGTTGTGGGACTGCCAGTCCTGGGCGGTCGACCAGCACTGGACGCATTTCGCCGACGGAAGTCTGCGCACGTTGGGCCGGTGTCTGGACGTCAATGGCAACGGGGTGGCGAATGGTGCGAAGGTGGAGTTGTGGGACTGCAATGGTGTGGGTGGGCAGAAGTGGGTGCAGCAGGGTGATGGTTCGTTGCTGAATCCTCAGTCGGGGCGGTGTCTGGACTCTCCCAATGGTGCGACGGCGAACGGGACGCGCCTGCAGATCTGGGACTGCAACGGCTCGGCGGCCCAGAAGTTCCGGCTGGGCTGACAGCGGGTCGCCCCTGGGCCGCCATGGGTGGTACGCCAGGTGTCAGACGATGTCCGCTTCCTCCGGTACGACGACCTGGTCGATCAGGTGCTGGATCTGTTCGCCGGGCAGGGCGACCGCCATGGCCCAGTAGTAGATGAGGAGGCTGAACGCGGCCGTGACGCCGATGTCCCACCACAGCGGGAACCAGGGGTGCTTGAGCGGCCCGAAGTCGCTGAGGTAGACGATGAGCCCCATGCCCACCAGGTAGACCGGCAGCCACTGAGCGGCGCGCAGGTCGAGCTGGGGAGTGATGGGGTTCATCTTGAACACCCGGTTGGCCACCAGGATGACGTAACCGATCAGGATGGCGACGCCGAGCTTCCAGTCGGTGGTCCAACCCGACCACAGGATCAGCAGGTTGGCGACGATGAAGGCGAGCGGCGACATCACGCCGCCGGCGGGCAGCCGGTAGGGACGGTGGGCCTCGGGCAGCCGGCTGCGGAACACCCCGAAGGACAGCGGGGCACCGGCGTACATCAGCACGCTGGCGCTGGTGATCAGGCCGACCAGGGAACGCCAGCTGGGGAAGGGCAGGAAGCAGACGCAGCCCACCACGAAGGCGGTGATCAGACCCACCCAGGGAACACCGCGCCGGTTGGTGTTCTCGAACGCGGACGGCACATAGCCGTTGCGGCTGAGGCCGTACGACACCCGGGAGGAGCCGGTGATGTAGATCAGTCCGGTGCCGGCGGGGGAGATCACGGCGTCGAGATAGAGGACGGTGGCCAGCCAGCCCAGGCTGATGAGCGTGGCGACCTGCGCGAACGGCCCGCTCAGCGCGGTGAACGCGGAGTTGGCCCAGTGGCTGCCGATCTGGGAGGCGGGCAGCGCGCCCAGGAAGGTGACCTGCAGCAGGATGTAGATCAGGATGCCGAGCAGGATCGACCCGATCACCGCCCGCGGAATGTCCCGCTTCGGGTTGGCGCTCTCGCCGGCGAGCTGGTCGGCCTGCTCGAAGCCCAGCAGCGCGAAGATGATGCCGCTGGTGGACACGGCGGACAGGATGCCCTTGGCCCCGTACGGGTTGAAACCGTCCGCCGCGGTGAAGTTGCCGGTGTGGAACTGGGCGATGGCGAACACGAAGATCGTCAGCAGGGGGACGCCGACCTTCCACCAGGTCGCGGCGCTGTTGGTGCGGGCCAGGAGCCGGATGCTGAGGAAGTTGATGGCGGTGATGACCGCCATCAGTCCGACCGCGACGGCGATGCCCGGCGGGGTCAGGACGTGCTCGCCGCCCTTGACCTTCTCCCAGCCGCTCGCCCAGGAGTAGTGCTGGCCGTACGTGATCATGGCCAGCACCTCGATGGGCGCCACCGTGGCGGCCTGCAGCCAGGAGAACCAGCCGAACGACGCGCCGGCCGCGCCGCCGAAGGCGTAGTGCGGGAAGCGCGCGGTGCCACCCGAGACCGGGTACATGCCCCCGAGCTCCGCGTGCACGAGCGCCAGGATCAGGATCGCGACGCCGCCGATGGCCCAGGAGATGATCGCCGCCGGCCCGGCGGCCGCCAGGGCGCCCTGTGCGCCGAACAGCCATCCGGATCCGATGATCGATCCCTCCGAGGCCCAGATCAGGCCGACGAAGCCGATCTCACGCCGAAGTCCGGGTTTGTGTGTTTTCGGGCCGGGTGTCGCCTCTGACACGGCCATGGTTACACCCCCTCGATAGGGTGATATGCGTCACTATCGTGCCACGCTGACGCGGTCATGGCACTCAACGTGCACGCACCGGTTTCTGACCCGGTTGCGCCTGCCGATGACCGCCCCCGCCCCCCCCGGTCAACCGGCGGTGAGGCCTGGCCCGGCCGGTGGGGCGCCGGTGACCGCCGCACGGTAGAGCGCCTCGGTGGCCGTACCGAAGTAGGCGCTGTAGGAGATCTGAGGGGTGTTGCCGCCGGTGTGGTAGCCGCCGATCACTCCGACGACCGCCCATCCACCGGGCCAGGGCACGAGCATGGGTCCGCCGCTCGTCCCGCCCACGAAGGCGTCGCAGGCGATGCGCGGGAACGTGCCCGGGTCGGCCGGGTCGTCGCTGTCCCACCGGGTGGTCCAGCTCCAGCACTCCAGCGGCTTCTCCGCCCCCGCCGGGTAGCCGATCATCCGTACCGGGGCGTGGTAGTAGCCGGTCCCGGTGAGCAGCCGCACTCCGCCGACCGCGTCCTCCAGACGTGTGCCGTCCTGGTTGGGTTCGGTGGTCGCGAAGGCGAAGTCGTATGCGGCGCCCGCGTGTTCGCCCAGGTCGTAGTACTGCTGCGGGACGTAGACGCCGTTGACGCGCACGGGGAAGATCCCGAACGGCTTGAGGCTGTCGTGGTACTGCGGCACGAAGGCCAGGTGCCGCTCGGGCGAGGTGCCCGCGTAGCCCTTCAGGCAGTGGCCGGCGCTCAGGACCAGGTCGTGGCCGGGACTGCGCACGACGGAGCCGCTGCACGTCCGGCCGGTACCGGTGGCGTCCGTCCAGAAGAACGTGCCGGCCTGGGGGATGCCGTCGAAGCTCCTGCTGGGCGGGATGTACTCGCCCGGCCGGGGACCGTCCACGGCCGGGGACGCCCCGGTCTCCGCCGTACCGGCCCCGTTGCCCTTGAAGGGGGCGACGGGCAGCGCTGCTTCCATGCGGGCCGGCGTCCAGTAGGCGTCGAGCTGGACGGCGAGCGGGTCCGCGCCGCTCGTGGCACTGTCGGCGGACACTGTGGTGTTGTCGGCGGATGCCGTGATCGTCTCGGCAGATGCCGTGGTGGTGAGGCCGGTACAGAGCAGAAGGGCTGCCGCGCAGACGGCGGCATGTCGCACGATCCTGGTCCCGGGCTCCATCGGTTCCCCTCTGTGCGGACGCAAGTGACGGCCCACCATAATCCCGCGGCCACGGGCAGCACAGCGTCCGCGGCCGCATCGGGCGCACCGGAGGCAGGACAGCAGGACAACTCCCACCGGCAAGCGCCTCCACGTCAGCCGGTCAGGTCGATCGGGCGCAGTGGGGGTACGGCCGGCACCCCGTGAGCGTGCGCGAGGTCGGCCGCACTCAGCCGGAAGCCCTCGGGAAAGTGGCGCACGCCGCGTTCTCGGCACGAACCCGGGGGACGAATGGGGCGCGACTTGCGGGGTAGACGCCCCTTCCGGCAAGGGACGGACGATCCTGGGCCTGCCCCTGCCGGCATCGGCCCTACCGGAAGGAGAAGGCCATGAAGAAGCTGATACGGAACGCGGGTGCGGCCGGCGCTGCCACCGCGATGGCCGCGGGCGCGCTCCTCGCGGGTGGCAGTCCCGCGGCGGCCGCCGCCACGGCGGCGGCTCCCGGGGCGACCGGACACACGGCCGTCGGCGCCACGGTGGTGCCCGTCGGCCACGCCGGGCACCACCGGCGCGGTCTGCAGTGCATGGATCCGTGGGTCGCCGGCCAGCTGGCGAGGTTCGACCCCGCCGCGCGGCACCGCCTGGCGGTGTTCGACCCGTGGGTCAAGGACCAGCTGGCGCGTTACGCCGCTCCCTCCTGTCAGTGCCCGTAATGCTTCCCCCCTGTCAGTCCTGTGATCCTCCCGCTCCCTCTTCCCGGCCTTCTCGGCGGCGCCGAGGTCACTTCACGAACACCATGTCCGGGTACTTCGGAGACGGTCCCTCCAGCAGGTGGCCGCTGCCTCCGCGCAGCCAGTGATCGAAGTACGCGGAGACGTAGGCCTCGTTGGTGCGTATCGCGGTGGCCGGGTCGATGGTGCCGATGTCGTCTTCCCGCTCGCACGGCCGCAGATGCAGCTGCGGCACGAGCGCCTCCGCATCGGTGAACGAGCCATGCGCGGAGCCGCGCAGGGTGAGCTGACGGTTCCACCCCGGGGTGTGGGCGCGGAACGACTGCCAGCCGGGGCCGGTGTCCGTGTCGCCGTCCTTGCCCAGGAGCAGGAAGGGCCGGTCGAGGCCGTGCCGGGCGACGGGCATCAGCGAACCGTCGATGTAGGTCAGGTTGCCGTCCATGTCGATGCCCGCGGTGATCCGGTGGTCGGCGTCCATGGCCAGCGCCGCGGCGGTACCGCCCATCGAATGGCCGAACATGCCCACCCCGGCCGGATCCAGCGCCCCGGCCAGGCCCTGAGGCAGCGGCTGTCCCTCCGCGTCGGGATTCCGGCCGCTGTTCATCGCCTGGAGCTGGTCCAGGACGAAGCGGGTGTCCGCGACCCGGACGGCCAGTGCTTTGCGTATGTACGCGTCGATCGCGTGGGGAGTCGAGGGCGGTGGCGGCATGGTGGCCAGCGAACCGTCCGGGAACTGGACCTCGGGCGACTCATAGGTGTTGTCGATGGTGACGACGGCATAGCCGTGGCCGGCGACATCGGCCGCCAACGTCGTGTCCCAGGTGCGTGGTTCGCCCAGCCCCGGGGAACAGAGGACCACCGGAAGCCGCCCACTGCGCCCGGTGGCCACGGGGGCGCCTCGGGTCACGTGGGTCACGGTGCGGGCCCAGTCCGCCCGGCCGGGCGGGATGTGGAGCCCGAGGTAGTCGTTCGCGGTGACGTCGTCGAAGTGGGCGGCCGCCGCAGGCACCATGTACGGGGCCGCCGGACGGCCGGCCGTGTGTGTCGCGGGGTAGTACACGCTGACCATCAGCTCCCGCAGGCCCTGCCCGGAGTGCCAGGGGTCGGGCCGTGACCGGTCCACCAGATGCAGGTCCACCTCCCCGACCCGGAACCGGCCGCTCGGGGCGGGAAGGGAGAGGGGGCGGGCGGGCGACGGGCTCGGCGCGACGGGCGCCGGGACGGCGCGGGTGGCCGCGGCGGCGGGCAGCGCCGCGGTCAGCGTCAAGAGCGCGGCGGCGGCGCAGGCGGCACGTGCTCGTCGTCGGGTGCCCCTGCGCGGGGTGGTCGGGAGATGATTCGGCATGGATCAAGCCTGACGACACGTCGGCACCCGCACATCAGGGGCAAGCCCCCATCTTGACCCTCAGGGTTGTCCGTAGGGGCTGGTCGACCGCCGCCCTCGACGGTCGTCGCACGCCTCTCACGTGCCGTCGATACGGTCGAGCAGCGCCCGGGCCTCGATGGTGCGGTGATGGTCCGGGCCGAACGCGGCCCGGCAGGCGCCGTGGGCGGCCATGGCCCGGGTACGGGCCTCGGCGGTGCGGCCAAGTCCCAACAGGGCGTTGGCGAAGGCCAGTTCGACAGCTCCGGTCTCCGTGCGGGAGAGGTTGTCCGGTGTTTTCCGGCGCAGCGCCTCGGCGCGTTCGGCCTCGGCAAGAGCCTCTTCGTGGCGGCCCTGACCGTTGAGAGCGCGGGTCAGGCCCAGTCGCAGGACCAGGGTCAGCCGGTTCGGTGCGGGATGGGCGGCGAGCGTCTCGCGGGCGAGCGCCTCCGCCTCTTCGTGGCGGCCCTGCTTGTTGAGGGCGAAGATCAGTCCGTTGCGGGCGGCCCCCGCTGTGAGTGGCATCAGCGACCCCGCACCACGGTCGGCGATCCGGGCGACGGCCGCGCATTCCGCCTCGCATTCGGCATACCGGTCGAGTCTGACCAGTGTCTGCGCGCGGTCCGAGCGGAGTTTGAGCGTCTGCGGATGCTCGGCGCCGAACGTCCTGCCGAACACCGGCAGCAGTTCGTCGTAGGCGGCAAGTGCCTCGGCATGGCGGCCCTGGGCACACGTCGCGAGCGCGGCGACGCTCAGGGCCAGCGGCGCGTAGGAATCGAGACGCAGCACCGACCGGGCCTCCGCCACGGCGCGGGCCTCGGCCTCCGCCTCGGCGTAACGCCCGTCCATGTACAGGCTCATGGCCTGGGCCAACGGCGATGTCGCGGTCTTTTCCGCATCGTTTCGGCCACGCGACCGGAAGAACTTCATGGCGGGAGCATACGGATGCCGTACACGCAGCCGTGAGGGTGGCGTGCCTCAGGCCATGCGGAGGCCCGCCACCCTCACCCGCCGGGCCGGTCGGCGGGTGAGGTGCGCAGGCCTTGGACCAGGAGCTCCACCAGCCGGCGTGCGTCGTACCGGGGATCGCTCTCAGCGCCGATGCAGAGGTTGCCGACACCCCGCATGAGCTCGTAGGCCTGCAGGTCGGAGCGGATCTCGCCGGCGGCGGCCGCGGCATCGAGCAGTTCGGTGCAGACGGGGACGAGCCGGTCGAGGAAGTAGGCGTGCAGCGTGTCGAAGCCCGCGCTGTCGGACTTCAGCACGGCGGCGAGGCCGTGCTTGGTCACCAGGAAATCGACGAAGAGGCCGATCCACTGCCCGAGTGCGGCGTGGGCGGTGGGAGTTGTCTTCAGCAGCGCGGGGCCCGCCTCGGCCAGGCTCTCCACCTGGTGCCGGTAGACGGCGATGATGAGATCCGCACGCGTCGGGAAGTGGCGGTAGATCGTTCCCACCCCGACCCCGGCCCGGGCGGCGATGTCGCGTACCGGCGCCTCCACACCCGAAGTGACGAAGACCGCCGCGGCCGCCTCGAGCAGCGTCTCCTTGTTGCGCCGGGCGTCGCTCCGCCTGGACCGGGCCGCGCGCCCCGTCTCCTCGCCGCTGTCGTTCACAGCGCCGCTCCCTTCACAGCCGTGGCTTGCTAAACGGAACCGTGTTCCGTATCGTCATTACCGGAACGATGTTCCGCTTACTCATGGTGTCAGAGCGTCGGCCGACCGCCAAGGCGGGCCCGCCAGGGCCGGCCGTGCCATCGCCGCGACGTTCCCGCTGCCGCTCCCGCAACCGGACTCCGACACACCCCTTCTCGTCATCGGTTTCCACGACGCTTCCCCCTCGCAGCAAGGAGACAGGTCATGCAGTACCGCACCTTGGGCCGCACCGGCGTGCAGGTCAGCTCCCTCGCGCTCGGCGCGATGAACTTCGGCAGGATCGGACGCACCACCCAGGACGAGGCCACGGCCATCGTCGACGCCGCTCTCGAGGGCGGGATCAACCTCATCGACACCGCCGACATGTACGGCGACGGCGAGTCGGAGGAGATGGTCGGCAAGGCCGTCGAGGGCCGCCGTGACGACATCGTGCTGGCGACGAAGGCCGCCATGCCCATGGGCGACGAGCGCAACCACCGGGGTGGTTCGCGCCGCTGGCTGGTCACCGCGCTGGACAACAGCCTGCGCCGCCTCGGTGTGGACCACGTCGACCTCTACCAGATCCACCGGTGGGACCCGAACACCAGCGACGAGGAGACGCTGTCGGCGCTGACCGACCTGCAACGCGCTGGAAAGATCCGCTACTTCGGCTCCTCGACCTTCCCGGCGTACCGCATCGTCCAGGCGCAGTGGGCCGCCCGCGAACACCACCTGAGCCGTTACGTCACCGAACAGCCCAGCTACTCCGTCCTGCAGCGCGGGATCGAGAGCCATGTGCTGCCCGTGACCGAGGAGTACGGGCTCGGTGTGCTGGTGTGGAGCCCGCTGGCCTCGGGCTGGCTGTCGGGCGCGGTCCGCGCGGGCCGGGACATCACCACCAACCGCTCGGCGTTCATGCCGCAACGTTTCGACATCGGCGTCCCCGCCAACAGGTCCAGGCTCGAAGCCGTCGAGCGGCTGGCCGGGGTCGCCGACGAGGCCGGTCTCACGCTGATCCAGCTCGCGCTCGGTTTCGTGACCGCGCATCCGGCGGTGACCAGCGCGCTCATCGGCCCTCGCACACCGGACCACCTGGACGCCCAACTCGCCGCCGCCGACATCGTGTTGTCCGCCGACGTACTCGATGCCATCGACGAGATCGTGACCCCCGGGCTCGACCTGGCCCCGGAGGAGAAGCACGACACCCCGCCCGCGCTGCTCGAGCCGGCACTGCGGCGCCGGTGACCGCCGTATGCGCCGCGGCAATGCCCCGGACCTCCGACTGCCGCTTGCCGAAAGGACCAACAGCTCATGACGCACACATCCCGGCCTCGCTTCGGCATCATGACCGCCCCCTCGCAGGTCGACTACCACGACGTCCTGCGGGTCTGGCGCGAGGCGGACGCGATCGCGGAGATCGAGCACGCCTGGTTGTTCGACCACCTCATGCCGATCTTCGGCGATCCCGACGGCCCGGTTTACGAGGGCTGGACACTGCTCTCGGCCCTCGCCGCCCACACCAGGCGCCTGCGCATCGGCGTGCTCGTGACCAGTAACCGGTTCCGGCCGCCCGCGATGCTCGCCAAGATCGCGACGACCGTCGACATCGTCTCCGGCGGACGGCTCGACCTCGGCATCGGCGTCGGTTCACGTCCCGGCCATGCCCTGGCCCGGCGCGAATACGAGGCACACGGCCTGCCCTTCCACGACTCCGCGCACGCCGTGGCGAGCCTCGCCGAAGCCTGCACGGTGATCCGGCGGTTGTGGACGGAGAGCGAGCCCTTCGACTTCCACGGCACCCACCACCGGCTCACCGGAGCCTTCGGCAACCCCAAACCCGTCCAGCGCCCCCACCCGCCGATCCTCATCGGCGGCCGCTCGTCCGCCACGCTGCGCGTGGTCGCCGAGCACGCCGACCTGTGGAACATCCCCGGCGGTGGTGACATCGGCGACATCATCGGCCGCAGCGCGCTGCTGGACCGCTACTGCACCGAGATCGGCCGTGACCCGGCCGCGGTCATCCGCTCGATCCACCTGCCCGTGTCGTACGACCGGCCCGCCAGCACCCGGGACGCGATCGGCGAGGCTGTCGACGCCGGTTTCCGGCACATCGTGCTCGGACTGCCGTCGCCGTACCCCGCCGAGGCCGCCCGGTGGGTCGCCGACGAGCTCATCAGCCCGTCGGCGTGAGCCGAGCCGGCCCGGCCCCTCCCGGCTCCGCCGGCTTTGACCACCGGCAAGGCGGGGTCGCAGCACAGAGGTGGTGTGCCGGCCGCAGGCGAGCCGCACGGGTTCACGCCTCCACGAGCGCCTGCGGCAGGCCCCGGCCACTCACACCCTCCGATGCGCGTGCAGCAGGTATTCCTCGCGGTGCAGTGGGTTGTGGTCGGTGCGTCTGCGGGTTCGCGGAGCCGTGGCCGGGCGGTGGTGGTCGAAGGCCGTCTCCAGGACGCCCTCGCCGCCGGTGAGTTCGGGCAGCTCGGCTTCCAGGCCGTGCACCTGGTCCGCGGGGACGTGGCCCTCGACGACGTACGCGTCCCCGAGCGCCACGGGCGGGTCCGCGAGGGCGCGGCGGCGCCCCAGCGCCGGCGACACGGCCGCGTAGGCGTCCTGCGGGAACTCCAGGCGGAAGCGGTGCATCGGTTCGTGTACGACGGTCCCGGCCCGGTGCAGCGCCGTCATGAGGACCAGCGGGGTCAGGCCCCGGAACGCGCCGGCGGTGCTGCGGATGCTGCAGAAGCCCGAGTGGGTCATCGTCACCACACAGTCGGGCACCTGCCAGCCGTACAGCCCCTGCCGCAGCGTGGTGTGGACCGTCTCCTCGACGGCGCGCATGTAGCCCAGCGGGAGCGAGCCGAGCTCGACTTCGCGGCGGAAGACGACCCCGCCGCCGACGGGGCCCGGCTCCACGCGCAGACCCACGGTGGCCAGGAAGGGGTTGCCGTCGTGGTCGAGGATCTCGTACGCCGCTCCCGTCCCGGTGACGCGCTCCACGCAGATCGGGGTGGTCTCCCTGAACGCGACCGCGAGCCCGTACTCCTCCGCCAGAGTGGTGGCGAGGACCTCCTTCTGCACCTCGCCGTACAGAGAGACGGACAGATCCTGGCCCTCCGGATCCTGGCGCAGCCCGATCAGCGGGTCCTGCTCGGCGAGTTGGGTCAGGGCCAGGTGCAGCGCGCCCTTGTCGGCACGGTCGGCGGGCACCACGACCGTCTCCAGCGAAGGCGGCGCGAAGACGTGCTGGTACGGGCGGTCGTCCGGCTCCCGCCCGATCTCGTCCCCGATTCGTACGTCGGCGAGACCGCGCAGCATCGCGATCTGACCGGCTCGTACCGACCTCCGGTGCTCCACCGCACCCCGGTCGAAGACGGCCAGGTCCGTGACCCTGCCCTCGCGCCCCGCGACCGGCACGCGCTCGCGGACTCCGAGTTCGCCGGAGAACAGCCGGACGTAGGAGATCTTCTCGCCGCTCGCGCCGCGTTCCACCTTGAACACCCGCCCCGACAGCGGACCTTCGGCATCGCCCCGCCCCGCGGGCAGGAATTCCCTCACGCCCTCGATGAGTTCGGCGATTCCCGTGCCGGTGATCGCCGAGCCGACGTAGACCGGATGGATCTGCCCGGCGCGGGTCTGCGCGGCGAGCGCGGCACGCAGCCGCTCGTACGTGACGGAGCGCGCGTCGGTGACGTACGCGCCGAGCAGTGTGTCGTCGCGGAGGCTGAGTGCGTCCAGGAGGCGCTGCGTGAAGGTGGTGTCCTCGGGAGCGAAGGGTACGGCCCGTGCCTCGGCCGTGCCGACGCCGCCGACGATCCGCCCCATGGGGATCACGGGTACGGCGAGCCTGCGCTCGATCTCGCGCAGAACGCGGCCGTCGTCGGCGCCGCGCCGGTCGGCCTTGTTGATGAACAGCAGCGTGGGGATCCCGAGCCGTTTCAGTGTCCGCATCAGCACGCGGGACTGCGGCTGCACGCCCTCCACGGCGGAGACGACGAGCACCGCGCCGTCCAGGACGCCGAGGACGCGTTCGACCTCGGCGATGAAGTCCGGGTGTCCAGGGGTGTCGACCAGATTCACCGAGACGGCCGAAGTGCCGCTGCCCAGCGGGAAGTTGGCGACCGCGGTCTTGATGGTGATGCCACGGCGGCGTTCCAGCTCCAGCGTGTCGGTCCGCGTACTGCCCGCGTCGACGCTGCCGATCTCGTCGATGACCCCGGCCGCGTACAGCAGCCGCTCGGTCAGGCTCGTCTTACCGGCGTCGACATGTGCCAGGATCCCCAGGTTCAGGGTGCGAGAGGTGGTGCGCACAGAGTGTCATGTCCTTCAGGTCGATGGCGATTCCTTTCGTGTGGGACATGAACTGTCGGCGCATCGGTCGGCTCCTTGGTCACAGAGGGCTGCTTCCGCAAGCCTGGCACATCGGACATCGGGCGGCGAGGGAATTTCGGCCCGGCCGCTCGCCGCGGGCGCGGTGACGCCTGAGACGCTGTTCGTGACGAGGCCGGCGAGCGCCAGGTCGTGATAGTTTTGGATTCAACAATCAGGGTGGTCGGCCACCGCAGCCGGAGGAGTCCAGGTTGAGCAGTCCCGTCACGGCCGGCGCCACGCGGCGGATCTTCATCGACAAGCAGAGCCCCAAGGCGTACCACGCGCTGGTGCAGACGTCGGAGGCGGTCCGGGCGACCGCCGCCGAGGCCGGCCTGGACCGCACCCTGGTGGAGCTGGTCAACCTCCGTGTGTCGCAGATCAACGGCTGCGCCTACTGCCTGCACGTGCACACCCGCGCCGCGCTGCGGGCCGGTGACACCCCGGAGCGCCTGGGCGTGCTCGCCGCCTGGCGCGAGACCGAGCTGTTCACGCCGGCCGAACGGGCCGCCCTGGCGCTTGCCGAGGCGACCACCGCCGCCGCGGACGCCGCAGCGCAGGACGCCGCCTACGCGGCGGCGCGGGACGTGCTCACCGACGACCAGACGGCGGCCGTGATCTGGGTGGCCGTCACCATCAACGCCTTCAACCGGGTCTCGATCATGAGCAGGCATCCGGTGCGGCCGGAGGGGTGACGGCACGCGGCCGCGTTCGGGGCGCGGACCGCGGGTTCCGGTCGATCGTCTCCAGCAGGGGCGCGATCAGGGGATTGCGGTCGCTCGTGCGCCATGCGACGGCGACCCGCGTACGAGCCGTGCCGGGGGCGATCCGACGGAAGGCCACGCCCCTGAGCCGGATGCGCCGGATGCTCGCCGGCGCCACTGACACCCCCAGCCCCGTCTCCACCAGGGCGCACACCGTCTGCCACTCCACCGCGTGCTGCGAGATCCGCGGCGTGAACCCCGCCTCCTCGCACAGGCCGGTGATCCGGTCGTACAACTGCGGGCCGACGGCGCGCGGCAGCAGGACGAACCGCTCGTCCGCCAACTGCGCGGGCCGCACCGTCCGTTGGGCGGCCAGTGGGTGGGCTGCCGGCAGCACGGCCACGAACGGTTCGCTGAACACGGTCCGGAAACCCAGCTCGGACACATCGGCCGGGGGTTCCCGCAGCAGGCCGATGTCGATCGTCCTGTCGCGCAGGGCGTCGAGCTGCGGCGCCGTGGTCATCTCGCGGATGTCGAGATGTGCGTCGGGGAACCGCCGGCGGAAGTCGCGGAGCAGGCCCGGCAGGACGGTCAGGGCCAGTGAGGCGGCGAAGCCGATCCGCAGCCGCCCGGACCGGCCGCTGCCCACGGCCCGCGCCGCGGCCAGCCCGTCGGCCAGCCCGGCCAGGGCCTGCCGGGCGGCCGGCAGCAGCGCACCGCCGGCCGGGGTGAGCCGGACGCGTCCCGGTTCACGGTCGAAGAGCGCGTACCCGACCCTCTCCTCCAGCCGGCGGATCTGCTGGCTCAACGGGGGCTGGGCGATGCCCAGGCGGGCGGCGGCACGGCCGAAGTGCAGTTCCTCGGTGAGTACGACGAAGGCGTGCAGCTGGGGGAGCGGGAGTTCCGGGCGGTCCATATCCCCAGAGATATCAGCTCATCCAGAAGTCCGTATTAGACGTATCGGCGCAGCTCACCTAGCGTTCCGCGCATGACAGAGCGACGCGCCATCCTCGGCGGCTCGACCTTCGAGGAGCAGATCGGTTACGCCCGTGCCGTGGTCGACGGCGACTGGGTGCATGTGTCCGGGACCACCGGGTTCGACTACACCACCATGACGATCTCGGACGACGTCGTGGAGCAGGCCGAGCAGTGCCTGCGCAACATCGGGGCCGCGCTCACCGAGGCGAAGTGCACCTTCGCCGACGTGGTGCGGGTGCGCTATCTGCTGCCCGACCGCGCGGACTTCGAACCCTGCTGGCCGGTGCTGCGCCGCTGCTTCGGCGCCGTCCGCCCGGCCGCCACCATGCTGGAGTGCGGCCTCGCCGATCCTCGTATGAAGATCGAGATCGAGGTGGACGCCCGCCGCCACGCCGGTTGATCCCACCCGCGTCACGGCGGGCCCACGGCACGGGCCCGTCCGGGCTCACGTCACCAGGCCCGTCGCCCTGCCCCGACGCTTCCCTTGTCCGGCGCGGGGCAGGATCCTCGCCTCGCGCGGCAGCAGCCGGGGGCCGGCCACGACCAGGACCTCGCACCGGGCCCGGGCCGGGATGTGCCGGTGCACCGGCCTGCGGTGCAGCCGGGCCGCCGGGCCCCGCGGTCTGGCCATGCCGGACCAGCAGTTCGTCCGGGGACGATGCGACCAGAGCACCGGCCCCGCGGGGTCCCTGACGATCCGCCGTACGATCCGCGGGCCGGCCGGGGGCCCGCCGGCCGCCGGTTCGAAGGCCCGGTCCAGCCGCCGACCTGCCTCGGCGTCCGACAGCCGGGCCCACGAGGGCTCGGGCCGGCGTCGGTAGAGAGAGTCGCCCTCGGGCGGTTCCCAGGCTCGCACGGCCATCAGCGTGCGGCCGGTTCTGCGGGCCTCCTGCAAGCCGCGTCGCAACGCGGCCAGCCCGGCGAGCGAGTCGCTCACCCCGGCGACCACCTCTCGGCCGGACGGGCCGCCCGTGGTTCCGCCCCGACGAAGTCCAGTCGGCGGTAAGTGGCCTTGACCGGGTGGTGGTGGACAGGTGCTTGACGGGACGGCCGTTCAGCGCTGCTCCGTCCGCTGCCCGTCGCTGCCCGCCCCGCCTCCTGCGCGCTTCTCGGGGCGCAGGAACGCGCTCCACCCGCCCTCCGGCTTCTCACCGACCTCGAGGCTGCGCAGCTTCGCGAGGATCTCCGGGTCCTGGGCGTCGAGCCAGTCGACGAGCTGCCGGAAGGAGACCAGACGCACGTCCTCCCGGCCGGCGATCTGCCGGAGCGCCTCCTCGGCCGCGTCCATGTAGATGCCGCCGTTCCAGTGCTCGAAGTGGTTGCCGATGAACAGCGGCGCCCGGTTGGTCTCGTACGCCCGCTGGAATCCGGCCAGGTACGACTGTGTCGCCTGGGCCCGCCAGTAGGGGTAGTTGTAGGAAGGCGCCCGCGTCGTGGTCTTGGACTGGTTCGCCAGCATGTTGTAGTCCATGGACAGCACCTCGAACGTGTGCCCGGGAAAGGGGATGCTCTGCAGCGGCAGGTCCCAGACGCCGCCCCGCCTCCGCGGCCAGCGTTGCAGCCCGCCCGGTGAGGAGGCGTCGTAACGCCAGCCGAGTTCACGGGCCACCGGAAGCAGGCTCTCCTGCCCGAGCAGACAGGGGGTGCGGCCGCCCACGAGCTCCTTGTCGTAGTCGAAGGGGAGTGACGGTTCGTCGTGCCAACCGGTGTGCGTCCGCCACGACTTGACGAAGGACCTCGCCTGCTCGATCTCCGCACCCCACTGCGCCGGCGTCCAGTTGGCCACCGATCCGGGGCCGGTGCAGAAGTGACCGTTGAAGTGGGTGCCGATCTCGTGGCCGTCCAGCCAGGCCTGCCGGACGTACTTCAGCGTGTCCTTGAGGTGTGCGTCGGTGAGGTAGCCGATGTCCGAGGCGCCGAGCGGGTTGTTCGGCGGGTCGTAGAGCCGTTTCTTGTCCTCCGGCAGGAGATAGAGGCCGGACAGGAAGAAGGTCATGTGCGCGCCCTGGGCGCGGGCGAGCTCCAGGAAGCGGGGGAACAGGCCGGTGCCCAGCTCGCCGGCGCCGTCCCAGGAGAACACCACGAACTGCGGCGGTGTCCGGCCGGGTTCGAGGGCCGCGGGCGAGGCGGGCTGGTGCGGCTGGCGGCCGGTGTACGACGTCGACCCGTCCCCGATCGGCCGGTACACCCCCTCCTCGTCCGGGCTCCCGGGGGAGCCGTCCCGTCCGCCCCCGCCACCGCATGCGGCGAACGACACGCCGGCCACACCGATGCCGGCGCCGAGACCGAGGCGTGCCACGGTCCGGCGGCTGATCCCGCTCATGGCCACCATCCCAATCCGCGCCCTGGCGCGACGCGTTGCGCGCACACCTTCAGCCGAAAATCCCGTCACCCTGCACCATAGGGGAGATAAATATACAAACTGGTTAATCGGATGCGGTGTGGCGCGCAATGCGGCCGCCCGGCCTCGCGCACGTCACCCGTCCGGTGGCTCTACGGCGCCCGGGCCGGACCGTTGCGTGGGACTCGGCCGGGCAGGCGTCCTGGCCCCGGCGTTCGACGGGCTCGCGGGTCGCGGGCCCGGCCGTGACCCTGCGTGATCTTCAACTCGGCGGTGGTGTCCGGCGATTCGGCGCGACGGAGCCTCGGGCGCGTGCCCGGCAGACAGTGATCGGTGATCAGTCGGGTGCGGTCACCGCCGACGGCGTGGGCGGGGCGGCGAGCCGGAAGCGGCGCTAGCGCTCGACACCTGCGTACCTGCCCGGGCACACGCTGTCGCCGTCGACGCGTCCCGTCTCCTCGCTCATCCCCCCGGCATCCCAGCCGTACCCCCGCCGCTCACCGGGCGGGTTCGCGGGGATCCCCTCTTGGGAGGTGCGGATCAGCGGAACGCCGCCACGTTGCGTGCCGCCCAGACGGAGAAGGGGGTCGCGGGCCGGCCGAGCAGGCGCGCCACGTCCGCGCCGACCGCCTGCTCCTCCGGGGTGGGCGCGCCCAGGACGTCGAGCGTGCCCTCGGCGATGGCGGGCGGCATGAACCGGACCAACTGCGCGCGGGCCTCCTCGCGGCTCTGCTCCACGAATGTCACCGGCTCCCCGAGCGCGGCGGCGATCGCCGCGGCCCGCCGGCGCGGGGTGGTGGGCTCCGGGCCGGTCAGCGTGTACGTGGCGCCGTCGTGGCCGTGCTCGCGCAGTACGGCCGCCGCCACCGCGGCGACGTCGTCCGGGTCGACGAACGGCAGTGCCACATCGGCGAACGGCGCCGCCGCCGTGCGGTACCGGCGGACCGGCTCGGCCCAGGCCAGCGCGTTGGAAGCCAGCCCGCCCGAGCGCAGCACGGTGAACGGCAGCCCCGACTCGGCCACCGCCGCCTCGAAGCGTCCCGCGTGCGTGTACGTGTCCGGCCGGGTGCCCACGCCCTGCGAGGACAGCAGCACCACCTTCGCCACGCCGGCCGCGGCGGCCCGGCGCAGGATGCCGCCCGGATCCTCTCCGGCCACGAGCAGGAACAGTGCCTTGGCGCCCTCCAGTGCGGGGGTGAGGCTCTGCGGCTCCCCGAGATCGGCGGCGACGGGCCGCACACCCGGCGGCACGTCCTCCACGCCGATGCGCCGGGCGACGGCCGTCACCGTCTCCCCGGCCCGGACCAACGTGGCGACCAGGGCCCGTCCGACGTTCCCCGTGGCACCCGTGACAGCGATCATGACATCTCCTCGACTGAGTTAGTTGGCTAACTAAGTCGAGACCGTAGTCCGTGGCGCAGCCGTTGTCTATCCTTAGTCAGGTGACTGACTCAGATTCCGCCGCCGCGGCCCGAACCGCGCGGCCCGGCCGATCCGGCCGGGGTGGCAAGCGTGAGCGCCTGGTCCAGGCGGCCGTCCAGGTCTTCCATGAGCAGGGTGTGGAGAAGACCACCCTCGGCGACATCGCCCGCACCGCCGAGGTGCCGCTCGGGAACGTCTACTACTACTTCAAGACCAAGGACCAGCTGGTCGAAGCAGCGGTGGACGCCCACTGCGAGCAGCTGGAGGCGCTCACGGGCCGGCTGGACACGCTCCCGGATCCGGCCACCCGGCTGAAGGCCCTCGTCGCGGGCTGGGTCGACCAGCGCGAGACCGCGGCCCGCTTCGGCTGTCCCTTCGGCACCCTCGCCACCGAACTCGACAAGCGGGACGACGGTTTGGACCGGGCCGCGGCCAACGTCATGCAGGCCCTGCTCGACTGGGTGGAGTCCCAGTTCGCCCAGCTGGGCCGCGCCGACGCCGCCGCCCTCGCCGTCGAGCTCGTCGCGGCCTACCAGGGCATGTCCGTCCTCACCAACACCCTGCGCGACCCCGGCCTGATGGCCGCCCAGGGCGAACGCCTCCAGATGTGGATCGACGGGATCGCGGGACGGTAGAGAGACGATCACCGCTGGACAGGGTTCCTGCAGGGGCCGCACGGGCCCACCCGGACCGACTGCAGCGCGCGTCGCGTACGGCCGCATTCGGCAGATCTCCTGCCGGTGGATCACCGGTCCCTGCGACGGGAGGCGTCCGCTCCCGGGTATCTGCCCTTCGGCCACTCCTGCGAGCGCTCCTGGGGCCGGCGCACGGTGATGCCGCTTGCCGAGCCGCTGCTCGATCCGGTCCGCGGTGCCGGGCTCGTGGCGGACCCCGGTCGGCGGGTGCGCAATATCCCGCTCCTCGGCCTGCTGGGTGCGGAGGACCTACGGCTGACGCGGCGCCGGGTGCTGGCCCGGCTCAGGTCGCCAGGTCCCGTTCATCCACCGCGACCGGCACCACGGCGATGTGCTGGACGGCCCGGCTGAGCACCAGCACGCCCCCGACGATCAGCAGGGCGCCAGCGGCCTCCGGGAGCAGCCACCAGCCCGTGCGGATCCGTTCCCCGAACAGGGTCATGCCGAGCGTCAGGCTCACCACGGCGTCGCCGATGGTCAGGGCCGGCTGCGCCGCGGCCAGCGGACCGGCCTGGAGGGCGTTCTCCAGCAGGATCACGGCCCCGACGCCGGCGAGCGCGAAGCCGTACGTCTGCCAGGAGCGCAGGAACGCCGCGAAACCGTGGTCGGCGAAGGTGCCGCTGGCCGACTTCAGCAGGGCGGCGGTCAGGGCGTTGCCCGTGGCGGAGGCCGCGGCCAGCAGCGCGGCGCGCCGGGCCGGCGAGTGGCCCCGGCCGGACAGCAGAACCGCCGCGGCCATCCCGCCGACGCACAGGCACAGTGCCGGGATCCAGCGGCTGAGCGGTGCGTGGTCGACGGCGCCGTGCGGGGCGGCGGCGACCAGCAGCACGGCGAGCCCCGCGACGCAGGCGCCGACGCCCCACCAGCCCGAGTGGGGCAGCCGTCTGTGCATCAGCGGGGCGGCGACGAGCAGGGCGAAGGGCAGTTCCAGGATGAACAGAGGCTGGACCAGTGCGAGCGGGCCGTTGACCAGGGCCAGGCTCTGGAACAGCGCGGCGCAGACCACACCGCACATGCCGATCACCCAGAAGGGCCGGCGCGCCAGCTCGGCGAGCAGCCGGAGCCCGCCGCGGCTGCTCGCCGACGCGGCCTTGCGCTGGAAGGCGGTACCCACGGCGTTGCTCGCCGCGCCCGCGACGGCGAACGCCGCGGCCAGTTCGATCACGACCGTCCCCTGCCTTCGGGAGACCTCCCGGAGGAGCTTCGGTCCTTTCAGCCTACGGAAGACGGCGGCCGGACGCCGGTTGACGCCCCCCGCTGCCGGCCGGCGGATCACATGAGCCGGCCCCGCCCGGTCACCGCCGAGCGGGGCCCGTCGGAGCGGGGCCCGTCGGAGCGGTGGATCAGCTCAGGGTGAGGTCGTCGGCGTAGACCGCGCCCTGGCCGTACCAGCCGTGGACGTACACCGTGACCGTGCCCGACGCGCCGGTCGTGAAGGGCACCGTGAGCTTCGACCACGACGAGGAGGAGGCCCAGGTGCTTGCCGACGCGCCTCCGCTGACGCCGAGGTAGGCGTACGGGCCCTGCACCCAGCCGCGCAGCGTGTAGGAGGTGTTGGGCTTCAGGGTCAGGGTCTGCGCGCACTGGCCGGTCTGTGAGGCGGACGGCGCGGTCTTCAGCGCGTGGGAGCCGCCGTGCACGGGGGAGGAGACGACCGTGGCACCGCTGTCACAGGTCCACGGCGCGAGCGAGCCGGTCTCGAAGTCGCCGTTGCCGAGTACGGCGGTGCCGCCGGACCCCTTGACCGTCAGGGTGAGCGTGGAGCTGTGCCGGGTCGAGCCCGCCGTGCCGGTGACGGTCAGGGCGTAGGCGCCGGGTGCCGTACCGGAACCGGTCTTCACGGTGAGCGTGGCACTGCCGCCCGCGGTGACCGACGACGGGCTGAGGGAGGCGGTCACTCCGCTCGGCGCGCCGCTCACCGTCAGGCCGACCGTCTGGGCGCTGCCGGAGGTCACCGAGGTCTTCACCGTCGTCGTCGCGGTGCCGCCGGGGTCGACCGAGGCGGTGGCGGGGGAGACGGACACGGAGAAGTCGTTGGCCGGCGGAGTCGTCGTACCGCCGGTGAAGGGCGCGAAGGTGTGCGAGAAGTACCAGGTGTCCTGGGCGATGCCGGAGCAGGTGTCGGAGGCGCCGGAGCCCGGGCAGCCGCCGTTGTCCCGCTGGAGGGCCCAGAAGGAGAGGGTGTTGATGCCCTTGGCGACCGCCCAGTCGTACACCGTGGGCGCGTCGGCGGTGGTGAAGGTCTCCGCCGGGCCGTAGTCGTCCACGCCGGGCATCTCGGTGACGCCGACCATGTTCCACAGCTGACTGTCCGGCAGATTCGGGTAAAGCCCGGCCAGTTGGTCGTGCAGCCCGCTCGCGGCCGTCTCGGTGTCGGTCGCCATGTGGTGGGTGGCGCCGTCGTAGTAGTCGAACGTCATGATGTTGACGACGTCGACCTTGGCGCCGGCGCTCTTCGCGCTGCGCAGCACGGCGAGGCCGCTGTCGGCGAGGCCGGTCGTCGTGGTCGGCAGGGTGTAGGAGAACTGCACCGAGCGGCCGTTCGCGGCGGCCCAGTCCTGGACCTTCTTGATGGCCTGGTTGCGGCGGTCGATGCCGGCGGTGTTCGTGAGGGAGTTGTCCTCGACGTCCATGTCGAGCCGGGAGACGTCGTAGGTGGTGATGATCTTCTCGTAGGCGGCGGCGACGGAGTCCACGTTCGTGCAGCTGTCGGCGATCTCGGTGCCGCCGTTGTCCGCCGCGTAGCCGCCGAGGGACGGGATCACGTCGCCGCCGCGCGAGCGGATGGTGGTGAAGTCGGCCCCGAAGACGGAGGAGTTGACGGGTGTGCTGGTGTTGCCGTTCCAGTACGGGGTGCAGGAGCCCTTCGTGTCGGCCTGCAGGAAGGCCATGGTCAGGTACTTGGCGCCGGAGGCCTGGGAGAGCGCGGCGGGGCTGTCGCCGTTGTAGGCCTCGAAGTAGGGCGCGAAGACGTGCGTGGGCAGCGGGGTCGCCGCATGTGCGGTGCCCCCTGTCCCGAGGGCGAGTCCCGCGGAGGCGGCCAGGGTGGCCAGGCCCGCGAGCAGGGCGCGTACGGGTCTCGGACGTGTCATGCGAACTCCCGGATGCGAACGGCAGGCCGGCGGGCGGAGGTTGGGTGGACGTGGCGCGCGCGTGCGGCCCGACGGGCCTAATGGTCTAGTCCATAATTGGTCTGGACCAGCGCCCGGGTCAAGGTGCGGGAGTGGCCCTTTGCCGGTTCATGGGAGTCAACGCAAGTCGTCCCAGGGAGAGTTGAAGGTACGTCAGAAAGGACGGACGGCCCCTCAACGGCCGTGCTTGGGCCGGACCGGGCGGGAGAGGCCGAAGCGCACCCTGCGCACGCCCTCCGAGAAATGCAGCAACGGCTCCGCGCCGGGTGGGGGCAGCCCGGCGGCCCGGGTGAGGGTCTCCTCGACCCCGTCGAGGCGTGCCGCGCGCAGCGGCCAGGGCTCGTGCTCGACGGGCGTCTCCCACAGCATCCCGAGCCGGAGCGAGTATCACCGCCAGCGGGAGGTCAGCCACACGTCCCGGTGGGTGGGCCGGACCGGTTCGCCGGTACGGACGGCCACCCGGTACCGGGGACCGCCGCGCCACCGGGTACCGCTGTACATCTGGCGGTCCCCGCGTCGCGACAGCGCCAGGCGCCCGGGGTGGTACGGCAGCCCTGTCGCGCGGGCGACCAGCATCACCGGGCAGGCCACCTCGATGGACAGGAACCACAGCCCGTCCCGGCCGTCCGGCCCGCGCACCTAGGTCCGCAGATTCGTCTCCGCGAAGTCGGGCAGCGCGGCCGGGCACCCGGGCGGGCGCACGCCGGCCATGACGAACGGCGTGAGGCTCACCCACGCCGACCCCTCGTACGTGTCCACGACGAGCCCGTCCGGCAGTAGGCGCTGCACCCGCTCCGGGGCGTAGGCCCAGTGCAGGAACGTCTGCTCCCGCCAGGCGGCACACAGCTCGGGCACGTGCACACGCTGCTCCGGCCCGTACGAGACCATGGGCACCGACTCCCCCCCGGGACTCGTGTCGAAACCGGGCGCCGGCCGGTGTGCGGCTCAGGTGGCGCGGGTGCCACCTCCCCGGCGGATGCGGCCCAGCAGGTCCCGGTGATAGGCGGCGAGTTGCCCGGCGGGCACGGGGGCGGGGCTGCCGGCGAGCGTGTACCAGGTGTCGCTGCCGGAGTGCTGGATGGCCACGCGCACGCTGTGGCCGTCGGCCAGCAGGATGGTGGCCACGGTCAGGTCGCCGGTGATGATGCCGATCTCGTCGGTCATCGCCCCGCCGGGGCCCGCGGTGACCCGGTCGACGTAACTGTTGATGCTCGGTGGGGTGTGCATGGGGCGCAGGCTTCCATCAACGCGGGCGGCGAGCCCCGCACCGCGCAGGTGTCGCCCGCGGGTGTCCCCGTGTTGGGCGTGTGAGCGGCGCCCGCCGCCGAGGACGGGTGCAGGTCGCGCCTCAGCCGAACAGCGGGAACCGGTCGGCCGCAGCGCCCAGCGCGGCGCGCTCGGCCTCGGTGAGGGCGGCCCGGCCGGTGCCCACGCGCGCGTAGTGCGCGTCGCTCCACTCCGGGAGCGCGGGCCGGCCGAGCAGACCGTCCAGGGTGGTGCGCACCGCGGCCAGCCCCACGGGTGCCGGTCCCGGCGCGTGCGGGAGGCGGACGGTCAGGTCCAGGTGATGGACGGTCGCCTCCACCGCGAGGGTGGTCAGCAGATCCCCGGCCGTCAGCACATGACCCTGCGTGCCGACGCGCCGCGCGGGGTCGGCCGCCTCCGCCGCCCGCACGACCGCCGCCAGCGTCTCCAGATACAGGCCCTGGAGCTGACCGAAGTCGAGGAACATGCTCGCGTTGACCCGCACCCAGCGCCGGCCGTTCGCCGCCCCCACGGTGTCGGGCCGCCAGTCCTGCCAGTACGTCACCGCGTCCCGGTCCGCCGGCTCCCGCGCCGGCGTGTGCAGGGCCACCAGAGCGCGCTGAGCGTCCGTCAGGCAGTGGAACACGAGGTCGCGGACCGCCCAGCCGGTGCAGCCGGTCGGCAGCCACGACTCCTCGTCACCCAGTCCCGCGACGACCGCCGAGGCGGCCTCGTACGACGCGCGCACCGCCCGCGCCGGACCGGAGGCATCCCCTGTGCTCATGAGTCTCCCCTTGATCGTCCGCCGTCCAGGGTGTCACACCCGGCTCGACGTCGCCGTGTCCGCCGACAGCCGCTGGGCGACGTAGATCGGGATCACCGACAGCAGCACGAGCACCGCGGCCACGACGTTCACCACCGGCGCCTGCTGCGGCCGGGTCATGTTGTCGAAGATCCAGATCGGCAGCGTCTCGATGCCGGGTCCCGCGGTGAACGTGGTGACCACGATCTCGTCGAAGGACAGCGCGAAGGCGAGCAGACCGCCGGCCAGCAGCGCGGAGCGGACCAGTGGGAAGGTGACGTCGGCGAAGGCGCGGAAGGTGGTCGCGCCGAGGTCCATGGCCGCCTCCTCGTACGAGGCGGCCGTACGGCGCAGCCGGGCCACCACGTTGTTGAAGACGATCACGATGCAGAAGGTGGCGTGCCCGACGATCACCGTGAACAGTCCGAGCCCCACGCCGAGCGGTTCCAGGACCGTACCGAAGGCCGAGTTGAGGGCGATGCCGGTGACGATGCCGGGCAGCGCGATCGGCAGGACCACGATGAACGACACCGTGTCACGGCCGAAGAAGCGGTGCCGGGCCACGGCGAACGCGATGAGCGTGCCGAGGACCAGCGCGATCGCGGTCGCTCCCAGCCCCGCCTTCACCGAGACCCACAGCGCCTGCCGGGCACCGGAGTTGTGCACCGCCACCGACCACCAGCGCCCGGTCAGCCCCGGCGGGGGCCAGCTCGCGCTGCGGTCGGGATTGAGCGAGTTGACGAGGACGAGCAGCAGCGGGACGTAGATCACCGCGAAACCGAGCCCGGCGCCGGTGCGCAGGGCGATGCGCGCGGTGCGGCTGAGATGCATGGCGCTGTTCTCCTCCAGGTCCTACAGGCTGTTCAGGGCACCCGTGCGGCGGATCGCCAGCAGGTACAGGACGATCACGACGACGGGTACGGTGCCGAGCGCGGCGGCCATGGGCAGGTTGAGCTCGATGTTGGAGTACACGAGGTTGCCGATCAGCTGGGTCTTGCCGCCGACGATCTGCACGGTGATGTAGTCGCCGAGGCTCAGCGAGAAGGTGAACACCGAACCGGCCGCGACCGACGGCAGCACCATCGGCAGCACCACCGAGCGGAAGGTCCGCCCGGCCCGCGCCCCGAGGTCGGCCGAGGCGTCCAGCAGATTGGCCGGAAGCTGTTCGAGGGCCGTGTGGATCGGCAGGATCATGTACGGCAGCCACAGGTACGTCAGGGTGAGGACGGTGGCCGGCAGGCCGAAGCCGGGGCCGCTCAGCCCGAACGGCGCGAGCATCCAGTCGGCGAGGCCGCCCTCGGACAGGATGAGCCGCCAGGCGTACACCTTGACCAGGTAACTCGCCCACAGGGGAGTCAGGATGGCGACCACGAGCAGCGGGCGCCACCTCGGCCGGGCCACCCGTGCGGTGTAGAAGGCGACCGGAAAGGCGATCACCGCGCACAGCACGGTCACCGCGAGCGCCACACCCACGCTGCGCAGGATCACCTGACGGAAGACGGGCGTGGTGAACAGCTCGTGGAAGTTGTCCGTCGACCAGACCTTGACCACCTGCGAGGTGAAGGAGTTCGTGGTCCAGAACGCCGAGACGAACAACACCGCCAGCGAGCCGAGGTAGAGGACGGCGAGCCAGAGCAGCGGGGCGGTGAGCAGCAGGGTCAGCCGCAGCCGGGGCCTGCGGTGCAGGCTTCCGGCCAGCCGCCGGACGGTTCCCCGGCCGGCGGCGGTCGTCACGTCGGTCGCCACGGCTCAGCCCTTGATCTCGGTCCAGGCCTGCACCCACTTGGCGTACGGCACGCACTTGACGTCCTTGCGGCCGTCGAGGCACTGCTCGATGGGCGTGTTCCAGAAGGCGATCCGCTTCCAGTAGTTCTCGTCGGCCGCGTGGTACACGGTGCAGAAGTTCTTGTCGCTGGTCTCGGCGCAGGCCTTGGAGTTGGCCGGAGCCTCTCCGAAGTACTCGGCGACCTGGGCGTTGACCTTGGGCGAGACGATCCAGTCCAGCCACT
Organism: Streptomyces barringtoniae; assembly: GCF_020819595.1. Taxonomy (GTDB): domain Bacteria; phylum Actinomycetota; class Actinomycetes; order Streptomycetales; family Streptomycetaceae; genus Streptomyces; species Streptomyces barringtoniae. Next base: position 294,951 of record NZ_JAJHNP010000003.1, on the reverse strand, counting down.
TGTAGGCGCAGTTGGGGTGCTTGGCCTTGCTGTACACCATCCAGGTGTCGGACCAGCCGGTCGAACCCTCCTTGGGCACCACTGCCTTGACCTTGGCGCCCTCGGAGGCGGCGAGGTTGGCGATGACCTGCCAGGTGGTGCCGACCACCGAGTCGCCGCTCTTGAAGGCGGAGACCTCCTTGAGGTAGTCGCTCCAGTACTCGCCGACGTTCTTGTTCTGCTGCTTGAGCAGGGCCACGGCCGCGTCGAACTGCTTCTGGTCGAGCGCGTACGGGTCCTTGATCTTCAACTCGGGCTTGGTCGCCTTGAGATAGAGGGCCGCGTCGGCGATGTAGATCGGCGAGTCGTACGCGGTGACATGGCCCTTGTACTTCACGGCGTCGTCGAAGACGGCGGACCAGGAGGTGGGAGCGGGCTTGACCTTCTCGGTGTTGTACATCAGCAGGTTGGCGCCCCGGCCGTGCGGGATGCCGTACATCTGGCCCTTCACCGAGTTCCAGGCGCCGTTCTTCAGCCCGGTGAAGATGTCCTTGTAGTTGGGGACCAGGGCGGTGTTGACCGGGGCCGCGTCGCCGGAGGCGATCAGGCGCAGGGAGGCGTCGCCGGAGGCGGAGACGGCGTCGTACTGGCCGGTCTTCATCAGCTTGACCATCTCGTCCGAGCTGGCGGCGACCTTGGAGTGGACCTGGCAGCCCGTCTGCTTCTCGAAGTCGCCGACCCAGTTCACCTTGGGGTCGTTGGAGCCGTCCTCGACATAGCCGGCCCAGGCGACCAGGTTGACCTGGCCCTCGGTCTTGCCGAGCTTCGTCGGGGCCTTGAGGTCGGGCGGGTTGAGCCCGGTGGCGGACGAGCCACCCGAGCCGGAGGAGTCACAGGCGGCGGCGAGCAGCAGCGCGGCGGCGCAGGCCGCGGTGCGCAGGGTACGGGTGGGACGCACGGCGTTCTCCATGGGGACGTAGAGGCGGGGGAGAGGTCAGGAGGGCAGCCGGACGGCGTGCCGGCGGTGCCACGTCAGGCGGACCCGGGTACCGCGGTAGGCGGCGACGTCCTCGGAGGAGGTCTCCAGGTTCTGCTGGAGCGCGGTGAGCCGGCCGCCGCCGTCGAGGTCGACCAGGAAGCGGGTGGCGTCGCCGAGATAGACGACCTCGGCGACGGTTCCGGTCGCGGTGGCGTGCTCGGGCTCGTCCGCCTCGGCGGACTCCTTCAACACGCGGATCTTCTCCGGCCGGATGTTGTACGTGCCCGGGGCGCCGACGATCCGGTGGGCCACCTCTCCGTCGAGCAGGTTGGAGGTGCCGACGAAGGAGGCGACGAAGGGGGTCGCCGGCCGCTCGTAGATCTCCGCGGGTGTGCCGACCTGGGCGATGCGGCCCTGGTCGAAGACGGCGATGCGGTCGCTCATCGTCAGGGCCTCCTCCTGGTCGTGGGTGACGAAGACGAAGGTGATGCCGACCTCCCGCTGGATCGCCTTGAGTTCGACCTGCATCTGCTCGCGCAGCTTCAGGTCGAGGGCGCCGAGCGGCTCGTCCAGCAGCAGGACCCGGGGCCGGCCGACGAGTGCGCGGGCGAGGGCGACGCGCTGGCGCTGCCCGCCGGAGAGCTGGGCCGGACGCCGCTGGCCGTAGCCCTCCAGGCGGACCTCGGCGAGGGCCTTGCGGGCGCGGACGAGCCGTTCGGCCTTCGGCACCTTGCGGACCTTGAGTCCGTAGGCGACGTTCTGCTCGACCGTCATGTGCGGGAAGAGGGCGTAGTCCTGGAAGACCGTGTGCACGTCCCGCTCGAACGGGGCGAGGCCGGTGACCTCCTGGCCGGCGAGTTCGATCCGGCCCTGGTCCGGTGTCTCGAAGCCGGCCAGGAGCCGGAGGACGGTCGTCTTGCCGGATCCGGACGGGCCGAGCATCGAGAAGAACTCCCCGTCCCGGATCTCCAGGTCGACCCCGGCCACGGCGGTCGTCTCGCCGAACGACTTCCGCAGGTTCTGCAGCCGGATCGCAATTCCCTCCATACGGGAACCTTTCTGGCGCGCTGTACGTCGAAACGCTTGACCGTAAACATATGAAGTCATAGTTCTAAGCTCAAGGTCCCCTTAGGGTAAAGCTTGAGTCAATGCACGAGGTGGTGACCGTGAGGCAGCACGAGATCGAGGGCGGCGCCCGCAGGGCCGTCTTCAGCCCGGTGGACAACCGGGCCCGCGTGGACGCGGTCGTCCGCCGCATCGGCGATGCCATCGAACTGGGTCTCCTGGCCGACGGCGAGCAGCTGCCCGGCGAGACGGAGCTGGCCGGACAGCTCGGCGTCTCCACGGTCACCCTGCGCGAGGCGCTCATGGCCCTGCGGCAACAGGGCCTGGTCACCACGCGCCGCGGTCGCGGCGGCGGCAGCTTCGTCTCCCTCCCCGAGGTCCCCGCCGACGACCGCCTCAAGGCCCGGCTGCGCAGCTGGAGCACCGAGGAACTGCGTGACCTGGGCGACCACTGGGCCGCCCTGTCCGGCGCCGCCGGCCGGCTCGCCGCCCAGCGCACCGAACCCGAGGACCTCCGCCAACTCCGCCGTACCGCAGAGGAGCTGACCCGGGCCGAGTACGCGGCGGCGCGCAGCCGGCTGTACGGCCGTTTCCACGTCGAACTCGCGGCGGCCGCCCAGTCCGCCCGGCTCACCCGCGAACAGGTCGCCCTGCAGAGGGAGATCGGCGCACTGCTGTGCCTGGTCCTGGCCGACGACGCATATCGTGAAGAAGTTGCGGACTGTCACCGCTCCGTGATCTCCGCCGTGCAAGATGGGGCCCACGAAACGGCCGGCACGCTGGCCGAGCGGTGCGTCAGGGAGTCGACGGCGCGGCTCGTCGCCGTACGCCTCACCCTCTGACCGCGCCGCGTCAGGTTCCCGTCCGCTGGAGGACACCATGGGCCGGAGCCCCGGGGTCGCCACCCTCGACACGGAAGCGGAGGCGTGGGTGGCCGCACAGGTCGGCGGTGCGCTGGAGGCCGTCTTCGAGACGGTCGCCGCCACCCGCGCCGACACCGAAACCCTGCTCGGCCGGGTGGTCGCCGAAGACCGGCGGCCGGTCAGCGCCGACCTCGCCGCCCTGCGCCCCGGACTGCACGTCCACCTGACCCGCGAGGCACTCGTCTCCGGCGTCGGCTTCGTCGCGGCGCCCGGCCTCCTGGCGGACGTGCCCGCCTGGCTGGAGTGGTGGCAGTCCGGCGCCGACGGCGACGTACGCCCGCTCCTGCTCGACCTCGATCCCGGCCAGTCGGCGTACTCCGACTACACGCACTGGGACTGGTTCGCGCTGCCCCGCGACACCGGGCGCCGGGCGGTGGCCGGACCGTACGTCGACTACCTCTGCTCCGACGAGTACAGCCTCACCCTCTCCGAACCCGTCCTCGTCCAGGGCCGGTTCGCCGGCGTGGCCGCCGCCGACGTCTACCTGCGGCACTTCGAGACGGCCGTCCTCCCCCTCCTGCGCCGCCTGCCCCGCCCCGCTCACCTGGTCAACGCCCGGGGCCGGGTCGCCGCCTCCGCCGACCCCGCCCACCTGGCCGGCTCCCTCACCAAGGGCCCGGACTTCGGCGAACTGCTCAGCGCCGCGCGGCCCGGCGCGCACGACGGCATGCGGCTGGTGCCGTGCCGGGGCGTGCCACTGGTGCTGGTGCTCGCCTGACGAGCGGGGCGGCTCAGTCGCGCTCGGGGTCCCGGTACGGCACGCGGGCCAGCTCGTGGACCTCGCCGACCGTGCCCCACTCGTTCCCGCCCAGCCGGGACAGCGGCCGCAGCCGCCCGATGTCGGGCCGGCCGCCCACCAGCACGTCCTCACGGACGGCGGCGTGCACCACCCGGCCGAACACCACCGTCGAATCGCCGAGGCGCAGCGTCGAGTGCAGCGTGCACTCGAGCGCGACCGGAGACGCGGCCACCCGCGGCGGCCGCACCCGCAGCGAGGGCTCCCGCTCGATGCCGACGGCGTCGAACTCGCCCCGGTCGCGCGGAAAGTCGGTCGCGGTCGCGTTGACCTGGGCGAAGAGCGGCTCAGGGGCGAAGTTGACGACGAACTCGCCGGTCTCCTCGACATTGCGCAGCGAGTCCTTCCGGCCCACCGACGTGAACTGCACGACCGGCGGATCGGTGCAGGCGACGGTGAAGAACGAGTGCGGGGCGAGATTCGCCGTCTCGCCGTCCGGCGCGAGGGTCGAGACCCAGGCGATCGGCCGGGGTACGACCACGGCGGTGAGCAGACGGTAGAACGCCCCGGTCGTCATGGACTCGGGCGAGTAGTCGACGCGCATGACAGCACGCTAGGCGGTGGCGCCCGGGGCCGTGCCACCCGGTCCACCGTTGATCACCGGCGGGTCGTCGCCCTAGGGTGCGAGGACAGCCGTACCGGGAGCCGATAACCATCAGCCAGTACCTGACCCCTCGTGCGCGCGCCGCCCTCGCCCTGGGCCGGGGACTCGTCGCCGTACCGGCCCCGGGGCTCGTCCTCGGCGGCATCCTCGGCCTGCAGGGCGGAGCGGCGCTGACGACCCGTCTCTACCCCGCCGTGGGACCGGCCGGAGTCGTGACCCTGCGGCTGAGCATCGCCGCGCTCGCCCTCACCGCGCTGTGGCGGCCCCGGATCCGCGGCGACCGGTCCGGCCTCGGCATCGCGGCCGCCGCCGGAACCCTTCTCGCCGTGCACCACCTGGCGTACTACGAGGCGGTCGCCCGGCTGCCGCTCGGCGCCGCCACCACCCTGGAGTTCCTCGGCCCCTTCGCCATCGCCCTGTGCGGTTCGCGCCGCGCCCCCGACCTGCTGTGGGCGGGCCTCGCCGCCACCGGCGTCCTCCTGCTCAGCCGTACCGGTACGGCCCTGGACGCGACCGGCATCGCCTGCGCCACCGTCGCCGGATGCTGCTGGGCCGGATACATCCTCATCGGCAAGCGGCTGGCCGGACGCGTGCCCGACGGCCGCGGCCTCGCGCTGGCCGTGACCTGGGGAGCGCTGCTCAGCCTTCCCTGCGGCATCGCACAAGCGGGCACCCGCCTCCTGGACCCGGGCACCCTCGCCGTGGCCGCGGTGGTCGCCGTGCTCTCCAGCGTCGTGCCCTACACGTTCCAGCTGGAGGCGCTGCGCCGCCTGGCCCCGCGCACCTTCGGGGTACTGACCAGCCTGGAACCGGCGATCGGCGCGCTCGTCGGACTGCTGTTCCTGAGCCAGCACCTCGCGGTGGCCCAGTGGGCGGGGGTCGTGGCGGTGGGGCTGGCCTCGGTGGGGGCGACGCGTACGGAAGGGGCGGCCGGGACGCAGGACTTGAGCGATGCGACGGAGCCCGCACGGGAGTGAAGGAGCGCCCGGTCGGCAGCATCAGACCGGGGCTTCGGGTGGTTGCGTGGTTGCGTGGTGCGCCGGTGTCGGCCGTGGCCTGCCACGCCCCATGGTCCCCGCGGATGGGACGGGTCGGCCCGGGTGGTGGGCGGGTGCGCACCGAGCTCCGCCGCGTCCCCTGTGCGCGGAGCCGGGTCACCGTCGGCACCTCGTGCGCGCCGTGGTCGCCGCCTGTGCCCCCGGGCGGCGGTTTCCCGGCGCACTCCGGTCGAGACGGCCCAGGGGGACGGCTTCCGGCACCCGCGGTCGGCGAGCCGGCGCTCGGCGCGGCTGGGGCCGAACGCCCCGGATCCCTCACCCCATGAGGTGGTCTTCCGCCGGTGCCCCACCTGCGGGCAGCTCAACATGACTGAAGCGGCCCGGCCCGGCGCCGGGTACACGGTGGCGCCGGGCCGGGGCGGGTGGGCCGGTCAGGCCGCCAGCCGCTCGGCGAGCTGCTTGGCCTTCGTGGCGGCCTGCTCGAGGGCGCGGTCGCGGGAGGCCTCGTACAGCGGGACCAGCTCGGTCATCGCCGGGTTCTGCGGGGCCATGGTCAGCTCCGGGACGATGAAGTCGAGGTCCAGACCGAGGGCGTCGGCGAGGACCGCCGTGAGGTAGTTCTGCACGTATTCGTATCCCTCGCGCGGGGTGCCCGGCCCGTACGCGCCGCCCCGGCTGGCGACGACCGTCACCGGGGTGCCCTTCGCGGACTGGGTCTCGCCCGCGGTACGGCCGAAGAGGATCACGTTGTCCAGCCAGGCCTTGAGGGTCGAGGGGATCGAGAAGTTGTACATCGGGGCGCCGATCAGCACCGCGTCGGCCTGCTCCAGCTCCTCGATCAGCCGGACACGCTCGGCGAAGGCCGCGGCCTGCTCCGGGGTGTGCGAGGCCGGGTCGGCGAAGCCGGCGGTGTGCGCGGCGGCGCTGATGTGCGGGACGGGCTGTGCCGCGAGGTCGCGGTAGACGACCGTGCCGTCCGGGTGCTGCTCCTGCCAGTGCGTGCGGAAGGCCTCCGCCACGGCGCGTGAGGCCGAGGCCTCGGTCGGGAACACGGACGAGTCGATGTGCAGCAGGGTGGCCATGATGACTCCAAAAGAAGACAAAAGGGACAGGGGTGTCCCCGCGGTTCAGCAGGAGCTGAGTTTTCGTACAGGACTATCTCTAACACTGGAACTTACTTTTTTTCATCCCCCTACGGCAAGGTAGTACCCTGATCCCATGGCGGCGGACGTGACTCATGACAGCGCGGCGTGCAAGCGGGTGGACGATGGCATCACCCGTGTGTTCCAGCTGCTCGGAAAGCGCTGGAGCGGCCCGATCGTGGCCGTCCTGGTGGAACAGCCCGCCCACTTCGCCGACCTGCGCCGGGCCGTCCCCGGCATCAGCGAGCGCATGCTGTCCGACCGGCTCGCGGAGCTCGGCGCGGCCGGACTCGTCCTCCGCGAGGTCGACGAGGGCCCGCCGCTGCGCGTGTCCTACCGGCTGACCGCGGCGGGTGCCGCCCTGGAGCCTGCGCTCCGGGAACTGGGCGAGTGGGCGAAGGCCCACCTGCCGGACGCACCGCCATGCACCGGCGAGGAGCGCGGCCGGCCGGCCGGATCGCTCGCGTAGGGCGCGGTCCGGCCATGGACGTCACCGTGCAGTTGGTGCGGACCGTCTGGACCAAGCGGTCCCGCGGCGGCGCGGCCGCTGCCCGGCGGAACGCCGTGCCGGTCGGTTTCCCGTTGCCCCAGGTGCCGTTGGACGGCGCGCACATCGTGTGGGTGGCCGAGCGGCACGGCTTCGAGCCCAGGGAGAGCCGGACGGATCTCGGCGGCATCGGCGTGAGCCTGCGGGAACGGGACGGCGGCCTCCGGGTGTTCGCCCACAACGGCTTCGGTGTGCCGCTCCGGCCCCGCAGGCCGCCGGCGGTGTGGCTGCAGCCCGGCAAGTGGCTCCGCCGGCAGCTCAACCACCGCTCCAGCAGTGCCTCCGGGATGGTGGACTGGTCGTACTCCCTCGACACCTTCAACATCGCCTACGGCCCGGTCGAGCGTGGCGTGTTCCTCGGGGAACCGACCGTGCAGGTCGACGAGTGCGGGCCGGTGCGATAGTCCGGTGACGCCTGCGAGAGGACCCGGCTCCTGGTCGGTCATGTGACACCGGGGGAACATGTGTGCGTGACAACCGACCTGCCCAGGAGCAGGCGCCGGCGGACCTGCCGGCCCGGTTCGAGTCGGACACCGACACCGACCTGACCGGCTCGACCGCCGAAGAGATCGCCGCCGCTCAGCAGGAGGCCGCCAGGGACATGGGCTGGTGACGGGACGAGCAGGCGACGGTGAGCGCCGCGGCTGCCCGAACCGGTTTTCACCGAGGCGGAGTGCGCGAAGAACCGCGACTCGGCCTTCGACCGCGCGGTGAACCTGCTGAGCGGGCGCCGCTGAGCCGGCTCAGTCCACCGGCCAGGTGTGGACGGGGGCGTTGAGGTGCATGTACTCGATGTACAGCTGGGTCATCTGGCGCAGGGCCTCGTGGCGGCCGGCGCGCGTGGTGGCGTCGAGGTGGTGGAACATCTCCATCTGCCACACGGCGCCGTTGCGTGCCGCCACACAGCGCTGCTCGACGATGCCGAGCAGCGGCTCCCGCCACGCCTCGTCCATCCCGGACTGCTCGAGTCCCCGGTGCGCCAGCGGAAGCAGCCTGCGCAGCACCAGCTCCGGGACCGGCACCTCGCCCATCCCGGGCCAGTACAACAGGGCGTCGATGCCGCGCCGGGCGGCGGCGTGCAGATTGTCCTCGGCGGCGGCGAACGACATCCGCGACCACACCGGCCGGTCCTCCTCCACCAGGGCCCGGGTGAGGCCGTAGTAGAAGGCACCGTTGGCGAGGGTGTCGGCGACGGTCGGTCCGGCGGGCAGCACCCGGTTCTCCACCCGGATGTGCGGAACGTCGTGGGAGACGGCGTACACCGGGCGGTTCCAGCGGTAGATCGTGCCGTTGTGCAGGGTCAGTTCGCCGAGTTCCGGGATGTCGCCGCGCTCCAGGGTCTCCTCCGGGTCCTGTTCGTCGCACAGCGGGAGGAGGGCGGGGAAGTAGCGCAGGTTCTCCTCGAAGAGGTCGAAGACGCTGTTGATCCACCGCTCCCCGAACCACACCCGGGGCCGTACGCCCTGCACCTTGATCTCCTCCGGGCGGGTGTCCGTGGCCTGTTCGAACAGCGGGATACGGGTCTCGTGCCACAGCTCCTTGCCGAACAGGAACGGTGAGTTCGCCGCCAGCGCCACCTGGACCCCGGCGATGGCCTGCGCCGCGTTCCAGTACGGGGCGAACTCCTCGGGAGACACCTGGAGATGGAACTGCGTGCTCGTGCACGCGGCCTCCGGGGTGATGGTGTCCGCGTAGGTGCGCAGCCGGTCCACGCCGTCCACCTCGATGCGCAGATCCTCGCCCCGGGCCGCGAAGATCTGGTCGTTGAGCAGCTGGTAGCGCGGGTTCTCCGACAGGGTCTCCTCGCCGATGTCCTCCTGGCGCAGGGTGGGCAGGATACCGATCATGATCAGCCGGGTGCCGACCGACCTCGCCCGCTCGTCCGCGTGGTTCAGCGCGGCGCGGATCTCCGACTCCCACGCGTTGGGACCGCCCGCCGTCAGCCGCCGGGGCGGCACGTTGATCTCCAGGTTGAAGCGGCCCAGCTCGGTGGACCAGGCGGGGTCGGAGATAGCCTTCAGCACGTCGGTGTTGCGCATCGCCGGCTCGGCGTCGTCGCCGACCAGGTTCAGCTCGATCTCCAGACCGACCTGCGGCCGCTCGGACTCGAACCGGGACTCGCGCAGCATCTGCGCCAAGGTGTCCAGGCACGCGTGCATCTTGATCCGGTACCGGCGGCGGTCCTCGCGGGTGAAGACGAGCGCCGGGACGTCGCGTCCCATCGGCCCTCCATGATGCCCCTCGTCGCAGCCTCCTTCATTCAGCGTCGCACCAACAAGCGAGCCTCACCAGGCACGGCCGGCACCTGTGGGCCGACGCCGCCCCGGAACGCCCCGGTCCGTGCCCCGGCGCGGCGGCGCACGGGCAGGGGCGCCCCGGGCCGTGGTCCGTGTACACGGCCGTGCACGGCGCGTGTCCGCACCCGATGCGGCCGGTGAGCGGAGCGCAGCCGTTGAAAGCGCGCGGCGAGCAGCGCCGGTGCACCCGCGCCCGAACCCGCGCAGAGGTCCCGGTGGCAGCGGCAGGGGCCGCTGGCCCCGACGCGGTGGAGGTTGCGAAGATGGGCCCATGACCACCTCGCACGGCGCTCGTCGGCCCACGATCGCCGACGTCGCCGCGGCGGCGTCGGTGTCGCGCACCACGGTGTCCCACGCCCTCAACGGCATCGGCAAGGTCGACCCGCGGACCCGCGAACGCATCAAGAAGATCGCCACCGAGCTGGGATACCGTCCCAACCTGCGCGCCCAGCGGCTGCGCAGGGGCCAGGCCAAGGCCATCGCGCTGGCCTCCTCGATGCCGTTCGCGGTGGCCGGCGGCCCCTCGCGGCTCGGCTTCTACATGGAGGTGGCCGCCGCCGCGGCCGAGCGGGCCCTCGTCCACGGCTACGCCCTGGTGCTGATCCCGCCGGTGCAGTCGGGCTCCGCGCTCTACTCCGTCGACATCGACGGCGCGATCGTCGTCGAACCCGCCGCGGACGACGCCGCCGTGGCCCAACTGCGCGAGCGCGGACTGCCGTACGTCGCGCTGGGCCGGCCCACCGCACCCGACGACGACGCCCCCTATGTGGACCTGCACGGCGGCAGGGTGGTCGAACTGCTCATGGAACACCTGCGCGACCAGGGCGCCCGCAGCCCGGCGCTCATCGTCGGCGCGGGCACCCGGCACTCCGCGGTCGACGCCCGCGCCGCCTACGAACGGATCGCCGCCGCGCAGGGCCGGCCGGCCGTCGTCGCCACCGCGCCGGAGGACGGCGGCGAGCAGGCGGGGTACGACCGGTGTGCCGGGCTGCTCGCCGAGCACCCCGGCATCGACGCGCTGTGCGTGCTCGTCGACGCCTTCGCGGTCGGTGCCGTACGGGCGCTGCGGGACGCGGGCCGCCGTATCCCCGACGACGTCATGGTCGTCACCCGGTACGACGGGCTGCGCGCCCGCACCTGCGAACCCCCGCTCACCGCCGTCGACTTGGGCCTGGACCGGGCCGCCGCGGACGCGGTGGAACTGCTGCTGGCCCGGCTGGGCGCGCGACCGGCCGCGGACGCGGCAGCCGTGCGGACGGAAACCGGGCCGGCGGAAACCGGGGGCGCGGCCCCGGCCGCCGCCGTACCCCGGCTCGTCCCGCGCGCCTCGTCCCTGCGGCGTCCGCCGACCGCCTTGGAGGGGACGCCCCCGGGAGCGCAGTGGCCCCCGGGAGCGGAGTAGAAGGGGACGCTTCGGAAACGGCTGAGGGGGCCGTCGGGGTCACGTCCCCGCCATGAGCGCCACCCCCGACACCAGGGCGAAGACGAGAACGAAGGCGCGCATCCTCTTCGCGTCGAGGCGCCGGTGCACGAGGCGGCTGAGCCAGGCTCCCGCCGCGAGCGCGGGCAGCAGCAGGAGCGCCCAGCCCATGTCCGCCGGACGGCCCCGTCCCGTGACGAACAGCAGGGCCAGCGAGGCGACTTCGCCTATTAGGAAGCAGGCGGCGACCGTGGCCCGCAGCTCGCCGGGCGGCCGGTGCTGGTAGACGAGCGCGAGGGGCGGCCCGCCCACACCGGTCGCGGTCTCGGTCAGCCCGGTGACGACACCGGCGCCCAGGTAGGCACCGCGCCCGGGCACGAACGACGGCACGACGAGGCTCACCACGGCCGCCAGAACCGTCGCCGCGCCGACCACGGCTCCGAGAGAGCCTGCCGGGATCGCCCACAGCAGCGCCAGCCCCGCCGGTGTCGCCGCAAGCCGCGCCGCCGTGATCCAGCCGGCGCCGCGCAGGTCGAGGCTGTGCCGTTCACGCCAGGTGACGTACAGGTTGAGCGGGATCATCGCGGTCAGCACGAACACGGGCAGGAGCCCCGGATCGAGCAGCCCCGCGACCGGCGCCACGATCAGCGCGAACCCGAGGCCGCTGGCCCCCTGCACGAAGGCGGCCGCCGCGACGGTCACCGCCAGCACCGCCAGCGTGCCGCCGCTCATCGCCGGTCACCGGGACGGGGCATGTCCCCGGCCGTCCCCTCGGCGTGCGCCGCCGTCCGTTGCCGGGCCGCCACCGAAGTCGGATGGGCCCGCGTCACCCCGGCGCGCCGGACCACGTGCGGGGCCAGCTCGGCGGCCCTGCGGACCAGCGCCGGGCCGTCCCAGTCCGGCGGCCAGCCCCGCCACAGGCGCAGGCGTCCGGCGACGAACACGGCGGTGAGCTGGTCCCGGTTGCCGCGTCGCACCAGTTCCCACGGCAGGTCCCAGGACGGCCGCATCTCCGGCCGGTCGAGGTCGACGAGGAGGAAGTCCGCGGCGGCACCGGGCGCGATCCGTCCCGTGTGCCGGCCCAGTCCGACCGCGTCCGCGCCGCCCGCAGTGGCCCGCTCCCACCACGTCCAGCCGGCGCCGCAGGAGGAGTCCCCGCTGGCCAGGCCGTAGGTGAGCCGCTGGGCGAACTCCGCCGCGTCCGTCAGCCGGAAGCCGTCCCCGCGGGTCCCGTCGGTGCCGAGCCCGAACCGGATGCCGCGCTCGGCGAAGGCGGTCGCCGGAGCGACGGCGTTGCCCTTCCACGCGCTGGCCACCGGGTTGTAGCTCACCGCAGTGCCGCTGTCGGCGAGCAGCGTGACCTCGGCAGGGGTGAGCAGCGTCGCGTGCGCGGCGAGCAACTGCGGGCCCAGCGCGCCCACATGGTGCAGATACTCCAGGGGCCGCAGCCCGTGCCGGACCAGCGAGCGCTCGACGGCGACGAGGTGTTCGTTCGCATGGATCTGTACGACCGTGCCCGCGTCGGCGGCGAGCCGTGCCGTCGCGGCCAGCGTGTGCGCCGTCGCGGCCTCCGGCACGGACACGGCGAGCGAGGGACGGACCAGGTCGTCATCGCCGTAGCGCGCCAGGTGCTTCTCGGCGCCGGCGAGCACCGTCTGCGGATCCGCGTCCGCTCCGGTGCCGTCGGAGACGTCGTTGCAGACGAGGCCCAGCACACAGCGGATCCCCGCGTCCCGTACGGCCGAGGCCACCACGTCCACGTCCACCGCGGCCCGGGTCCCCGACTCGGCCACCGTCGTGAAACCGCCCCGCAGGGACTCCAGCGCGGCCAGTTTCGCGGCGACGTAGACCGACTCCTCGTCCAGGGCGCGCTCCAGCGGCACCCACACCCGGCGGAAGATCTCCGACGGTTCCCCGAAGGCGAGGGCACCGCCGAAGCTCTGCGTCAGATGGTGGTGGGCGTCGACGAAGCCCGGCATCAGCGCGTGCCCGGACAGCCGCAGCGGGGTCAGCGACGGGTGCGTCCGGACGATCCGCTCGACCGGGCCGACGTCGCGGAACACGCCGTCCCGCACCACCACCGCGTGCCGCTCCAGCGGGCCGTCGGGGGTCAGTGTCACATCGGGGACCAGCAGCAGCGCGTCGTCGCGGAGCCGGTCGGGGGTCAGGTCGGTCATGCTTCTCCGTTGTTCGAGAGGTGGCGGTGCGGGAGTTCAGGCACGGGCGGCCGGACTCGGCGCCTCGGCCGGTACGGCGGCACCGGTGTCCGCGCCGCGCCGCCCCAGGTGGTGGAAGACGACGTTGAGGACGGCGGCGACGAGGGCGCCCACGGCGACGCCGCTCTCCAGCAGGATCCGCACGTCGGACGGGAACCCGGCGTAGACGCCGGGGACGAGGATCGGCAGCAGCCCCAGCGCGAGCGCGACGGCGCAGGTCACCGTGGCGGTGTGGTCCTCCAGCCGAGCCCGGCCGAGCATCTGCACACCGAGTACGGTGATCACCGCGAACACGACCATCGCTGCGCCCCCGACCACGGACGACGGCATCACACTGATCGCCCGCGCGACGGGGGTCACGAAGCCCAGGACGACGAGGACGACGCCCGCGGCGGCCGTGACGTACCGGCTGCGCACGCCGGTGACCCGGACGATGCCGATGTTCTCCCCGCTGGTCACCATCAGCGGCAGCCCGAAGCAGCCGCCGAGCAGTGAGGTCAGCGCGTCCCCGCGCACCGTGCGCGGCACGTCGGTGCGGACGTCGATGTCCTTGCCGACCGCCTCGGCGTTGATGACGGTCTGCCCGGTCGCCTCCGCCATGGACGCGAGGCTGTACAGCATCAGCGGGAGCGCGGCGAGCAGGTCGAAGACGGGTGCGCCGAACGGCAACGGCCTGGGCACGCCCACCAGTTGACCGGAGAGCGCGGAGCCCGCGTGGACCTGGCCGAGGGCGAAGGCGAGGGCGGTGCCGACCGCGAGGCCGAGCAGCACGGCGAGTTGGCGCAGGACTCCGCGCAGCAGCCGGGTGAAGACGACGATCAGGCCGATGGTGGCGAAGGCGAGCCCCAGCCGTACCGGGTCCGCGAAGCCGGGCGTGCCGGGCTGCCCGGTGACCAGCAGTGCGCCGACCTTCACCAGGTTGACCCCGACGATCACGATCATCGTACCGATGACCAGCGGCGGGAAGAACCTCAGCAGCCGTGCGAACAGCGGCAGCACCAGGAAGGTGAAGGCGGCGGCGAGCAGCACCGCACCGGTCGCCGTGCGCAACCCGTGCTGCTGGGCGATCGACAGGAACAGGATCAGCGGCGCACCGCCGGGCAGCATCACGAACGGCAGCCGTGGCCCGAACTTCCACGGGCCGAGGGACTGGACGAGCGAGCCGACCCCGGACAGCAGCAGGGCCGCCGACAGCAGGTCGACGGTGATGCCCGGGTCGAGCCGAAGGGTGGCGCTCATCAGGAAGATCGCGGAGATCGGTGTGGCCGCCATGACGAGGACGTGCTGGATGCCGAAGAGCACGATCCGCCCGAGGGGGCGGGACTCGTCGACGGGATGCACGGCACCGGGTCCGGCGGACGGTGCGGGAGTGGGGTCGTCGGACGGTACGGGGGTGGGGTCGACGGGATGTAGGGGACTGGACACGCGCGGGCTCCGTTCGGCTCGCTCGGCGCAGGCCTCGACGATCCGGCCGGGACGGCGGCCAAATCGATTTGGCCAAATCGATTTGGCCGTCAGTATGGAGCCGCCGACGGGGGGTGGGTCAAGGGGGTGAACCGCAAACGGAACACCGGGCCAGGGGAGGCGGAGGGGACGTGCGGGCGGGATGCCTCAATGCCCGCGTCGGAGTTCCCGGATTCAGACGGTCTTGCGGGCCACGCCTCCGTAGAAGCCGATCGCTTCGGAGCCGGGCGGCGGAGTGGCGTCCGGGCGCCAGAACGGAACCTGGGTCAGGCCGGGCTCGACCAGTTCGAACCCGTCGAAGAACCGCTCGACCCGGTCCCGGGGCCGCAGGTTCATGGTGGCGGTCGCGCCGTTGTAGACGGCCTCGGCCTCGCTGCGGTCGTCGGCGAAGTCGCCCGTCGCGTGCGAGAGCACCAGGAAGCTGCCGGCCGGGAGTGCGTCGCGCAGGGTGGCCACGATCCGCTCGGGCTCCTCCGTGTCGCGGATGAAGTGCAGGATGGCGACGAGGAACAGGGCGACCGGCTCGTCGAAGTCGATGATCCGGCGGACCTCGGGGTGATCGATGACGGACCGCGGATCGCGCAGGTCGGCGAGGACGATGCTGGTCGTGCCGGCCCGGCTGAGCAGCGCGTCGGCGTGCGCCTTCACGATCGGGTCGTTGTCCACATAGGCGACGCGCGCGTCCGGGGCCTCTTCCTGGGCGACCTCGTGCACGTTCGGCGAGGTGGGCAGCCCGGTGCCGATGTCGAGGATCTGGCGGACACCGCTGCCGATGACGTACCGGACCGCGCGGTGCAGGAAGGCGCGGTTGGCCTGCACGGAGATCCACACCTCGGGTGCCGCCGCGGCCAGTTGGTCGCCCGCCAGCTGGTCCACCTCGTAGTTGTCCTTGCCGCCCAGGAGGTAGTCGTAGATCCGTGCGGGGTGCGGCTTGCTGGTGTCGATGTGCACGGCCTGGCCGCCTTCCTGAGTCACGCTGTGCTCCTCTCCACGACCGTCACGGCCTCGGTCCCGCAAACGGTTGGCCAAAGCTTCCCATATCAACTACCCGGTGCGCGCCTGGAGTTCCCGGAGCTCAGGATGCGATCCTGGCGGCCGGGCAGGATGCCGCGCACATATCGCTGCGTCTGCGTCTGCGTCTGCGTCTGCGTCTGCGGTGGGTGGTCTCTGGGCGCGACCTGGTGAACCGGGCGCGTCTCACACGGCCGGGCCTGCCCGTACGCCCGGCCGTGCGCGGCACTCGGGCGGTCTGCCCTGCGCATCGGAGGTGCCTCAAGGGCCGGACGTATTCCCGTGCGCCGGACGCATCTCGCGGGCCGGCCTGCCCGTGCACCGGGTGGGCGTCACCCGCGCGGCTCGTTCCGCTGGCCTGTGTGCCGTCGGTGTCGGATGGTCGGAACAAGATCGGTGAGTCGAAGCTTCGTCCGACCGGTCGCGGGTCGTCCCTCCGTGTCCGTGACGAGGCGGGCCGACGCGCCGGGGGCGGGGAACGGTTAATCCATGCGCTCGGGTCGTTCCCCGCCCTTCCATCACTCCCGCCCCGGCTCGGCCGGGGCTCGCCGGAGACCTCGCGGCGCTGTCCCCAGTTGCCCGAGCAGGCGTCCGCAGGCGGTCGACCGGCGAAACCTCACTGGTCACAGCCGTCGCGAGCACCGGCGTTTCGGCCACGTACCTCGGTGGCGGAAGCCCTGCGGGGCTGCGACCGCGCGTTCGACGCCCCGGAATCCCGGGGCCGCGCTTCGTCCGGAAACGCGTGCGTTCGAATCGCCCGCGTCCTCGTTGAGTTGGGCATCCCCGGACCATCCAGGTGCGGTGCCGACCCGAAGGAGGGACGCAGGTGACCGTGACCGACGCCTCGACAGAAGACTTCCCGCCACCTCCTCCGCCGCCGCCGGCCACCATCAGCTACGAGGGCAAGTTCGGCAAGAACCCCCTGGAAGAAGCCAGTTTCCGCAGGATGTGCCGGCGGCTGCCGTCGGTGCTGCGCAGCACCGCGAGCATGGCCTGGTCCGTCGACCGTTCCGGGGTCGTGCTGCTTCTCGTCTGCCAGTTCCTCACGGGCGTCTCGGCCGCCGTGGTCCTCGGCTGCACCGCGCAGGCCATGACCCACATCCTCGGGCCGGGCCCCGTGTCCGAACGTCTGCACGGGGCCCTGCCCGCGCTCGCGGTCGTCACCGCGGCCGCGGCGGTCGGCCGGATCGGCCGGGCCCTCGCGTCCTACGCCGACGGGCGGATCACTCCGCGGCTGGTGACCGAGGCCGACGTGGCGCTCGTCTCCGCCGTCTGCCGGGTGGAGGCCTCCGCCCACGACGAGGACGGCTTCACCGACCGTCAGGAGGCCGCCGAGGTCGGCGTCACCCGCACCACCACGATGGTCAAGGACGCGCAGCAGTTCCTGGCCTCGCTCATCCGCATGATCGCCGCCGGCGGGGTCATCACCGCACTGCACTGGCTGATGCTGCCGCTGTTGCTGCTGGCCGTCCTCCCCGCGGGCCTGGGGGCCGTGCTCTCCGCCCGCGTCGACTACGAGACGCACTACGCCAACGTCGGCGACCGCAACGTACGCGGCATGATGCGCTGGTGGGCCACCTACTCGCGGCACGGCGACGAGGTCCGCGCGAACGGCATGACCGACTACCTCGTCTACTGGTACCGCGCGCTGTCCGAGCGCATCGACCGGCGCACCCTGACCGCCGCGCCCCGCATGCTCCGGATCGTCCTCGCGACCTCCGCCCTCGGCGGTGCCTTCCTGCTCATCACCTGGGCCGCCCTCGCCTGGCTCGCCATGACCGGGCGGGTCGCCCTGCCCGTCGCCGCGACGGCGGTGGTCGCCGTACAGACCACGCTCGCCGCGCTGTCCCAGTTCGTGCAGTACGGCGCCGCGATGTTCCACACCTCCCTCTACCTCGCCGACATGCGTTCCTTCCTCGACATGGCCGCCGAACGCGCCCCGAAACGAGGGGAGTTGGCGATTCCCGGTCAGGTCGAGGAGATCCGGCTCGAGGAGGTCGTCCACCACTACCCCGGCAAGGACGAGCCCGCCGTGGACGGTGTCTCCCTCACCCTGCGGCGCGGCGAGATCCTCGCGGTCGTCGGCGAGAACGGCTCCGGCAAGTCCACGCTGACCAAGCTCATCACCGGCATCCTCCTCGCCGACAAGGGCCGGGTCCTGTGGGACGGTGTCGACCTCGCGCGTGCCCGGCCCGACTCCGTGTGGAGCCGGACCGCGCTCGTCCCGCAGAACTTCGCCTGCTGGCCGCTGCGCGCAAGGGAGAACATCACGCTCGGCCAGCCCCGCACCCATGACGACGGTCCGGTGTGGGAGGCCGTCGACGCGGTCGGCATGCGCGAAGCGGTCGAGCGGCTTCCCCACGGGCTCGACACCCTGCTCGCACGCGAGATCTTCGGCGGCGCCGAGCTGTCCGGCGGCCAGTGGCAGCGCCTGGCCTGCGGGCGCGCGCTGTACCGCCGTACGCCCCTGCTCATTCTGGACGAGCCGACATCACAGATGGATCCGCGCGGCGAGCACCAGATCTTCCTGGAGATCAAACGCATCGCCGCGCGGCGCATCACCATCGTGGTCACCCACCAGCTGGAGAACACCCGCCTCGCGGACCGGATCGTGGTCCTGCAGAACGGCCGCGTCGTCGAGCAGGGGACCTACGACGACCTGGTGCACGCCGACGGGCTCTTCGCCGAACTCGTCGCTCTGGCCAAGGACCGGTGAGGGAAGGGGCCGGTGTCCTGCCGTCGCCGAGCGCCCGTCCGCCCTTTCCCTGGACAGACGGGCTGCGGGATCCTTAGAGTTCTTGTCCAATGATGGAAAACTGGTCCAAGTGACAAGGGGAGACCACCATGGCAGCCGCTTCGCCCGTAACGTTCGACGACGTCCGTGCGGCCGCCGCACGCCTCGAAGGCGTCGCCCACCGCACCCCCGTCGTCACCTCGCGCACCCTGAACGCCCGCGTGGGCGCCGAGGTGTTCATCAAGTGCGAGAACTTCCAGCGCGTCGGCGCCTTCAAGTTCCGCGGCGCGTACAACGCGGCCGCCCAGCTCTCCCCGGACCAGCTCGCCAAGGGCATTGCCGCGTACTCCTCGGGCAACCACGCCCAGGCCACCGCCCTGGCCGCCCGCGAACTCGGCACCAGCGCCGTCATCCTGATGCCCGAGGACGCCCCGCGCCTCAAGCGGGAGGCGACCGCCGGATACGGTGCCGAGATCGTCACCTACGACCGCTACACCGAGGACCGCACCGCGCTCGGTACGGCGCTGGCCGAGGACCGCGGCCTGGCTCTCATCCCGCCCTACGACCACCCCCATGTCATCGCCGGACAGGGCACCGCCGCCCTTGAACTCCTCGACGAGACCGGCCCGCTTGACGCGCTGCTCGTGCCTGTCGGAGGCGGTGGCCTGATCGCGGGCAGCGCCACGGCCGCCAAGGCCCTGCAACCCGGCATCCGGATCGTCGGCGTCGAGCCGGAGGAAGGGGACGACACCAAGCGCTCCCTGGAGAGCGGTACCCGCGTCACCGTGCCCGTGCCCCGGACCATCGCCGACGGGCAGGCCCTGCCCACGCCGGGCGAGCTCACCTTCGAGATCAACCGACGCCTGGTCGACGCCATCGCCCTCGTCAGCGACGCGGAGATCGTCACCGCCATGCGCTTCGCCTTCGAGCGCCTGAAGATCGTCCTCGAACCCAGCGGCGCCACCGGCCTGGCCGCACTCCTGGCCGGCCGCGTCGACAACCTCCCGCACCGCATCGGCATCATCGCCTCCGGCGGCAACATCGACACCGGGCGGTTCGCCGAACTCGTCGGTGGATGAGGGTCGTTACCGCGCGGCGCAGACCAAGCGCCCCCGGCTGCACGCGCAGACGTCCGGCCGCGCCGCACAAGGCCGGTAGGGCTGGCAGACAGCCCGTCGCGGCCGTCCCCTAGGGTCGAGCCATGACGAGTGAGTTCAGCGACGTCTTCCTGCTGGAGGCAGAACGGCACGCCGCCTGGGGCGCCGCGCAGTTGGAGGCCCTGACCGCGTTCCTGCCCGAGGGGCCGTGGAGCGCCGAGCTGTCGTCCTGCCTGTACCGGCAGGGGGATGTGACCCTGCGCGTGGCCGTGCTGGGCACGTACGACATGGCCGAGCGGTCCTGGATGTGGGGTTGGGCCAACCCCGGCCTGCGGGGCACCGAGGTGGTGGCCGCGACCGGCGCCGTCGAGCGGTATGGACGAGCCCACGGCATCGCCGAACTGACCGAGGAGGTCCTGCACCTGTCCGGGTTCCCCGACCCACGGCGCGCGGCGGAGATGCTCGCCTTCACCGGGATGGGAGTGGCTGGAGCACCCGGCTACATCGGCGTGCCCGCGGGCGGTGACACCCAGGTCTACTTCCTCCCCGACGACCCGCAGGTCCCGCGCGCCGGAGTCGACCCCGTGAGCCTGCCCAGGACCCTGCTCACCGGAGCCGGACTCATCGGCCGCTCGTCCCGGCACGTGGTGACCGGCTACTTCGACCACCACGGCCTGCCCCGGCGCGACGAGGCCGGCCGGATCGTCGCCGACCTGCCGGGCGGCAACGCCGTCGAGGTCGACTTCGACACGGCCGGCCGGATCGCGGGCGTCGGGGTCAAGGTGCTACCCTGACGCCGGCTGCGCAGGCATGCGGGCGGCGCGAGAACATCTGCGCCGCTCGAAGCCCGGCCTCGTCGGCCGCAACGGCCCCGGCAGGACCGCCCTGCTGACCGCGCTCGCCGGACGGTCCCGGCCCTCCGCCGGCACGATCACACACACCGGGCCGGTCGGCTTCCCCGCAACGTCCTCCACCCGGACCGCGTCCTGCTGCTGCCTTCGCCCCCTCGTTCGAGTTCCACTTCGGCCATATAAGATCCACACAATTTGCTTACCAAATCAGGGGCCTGGGGGGACCGGATCGTGAACTCGCATGTCGTCAAGGGGGCTTTCGCGCTCGTGCTGAGCGGGACCATGGTGGGGGCGCTGTCCACCGAGGCGGCGTCCGCGCCGACCGCGGGCACTGCCGCGGGGACGGCCACGGTGGCCACCGACCCCGTACAGCCCGGCGTCTGGGGTACGGCCACCGAGCTCGCCCCCTCCGCCCAGCACCGCGTCCTGGGCCTGCAGGCCCGCGCTGACGGCGCCCTCGTCGCCCTGCGCGACCAGCCCCAGGACCCCGCGGTCACCGCGGAGGTCCGCCGGCTCACGGTCCAGGTCCGCCCGGCGGGCACCACCACCTGGGCCGCGCCCCGGACGCTGTCCACCGCCGCCGACCTCTACGACAGTGCCCTCGCCCCGCAGGCCGACGGCTCCTTCGTCGCCCACTGGCGCGAACGCCTCCCGGACGGCACGAGTCTCCTGAAGGCCGCCACCCTTGCCCCCGGGGCCACCAACTGGTCCGCGCCGACGACCGTCGCCACCCTCTCCTCCTGGGCCGAGTACCCCCTGGTCTTCGGCAACGCCACCGGCCGCCTGACCGCCGTCTGGGCCGTCCGGATCGCCGGCGGCCGGGAGTTGCGCATGTCCGAGCGGCCGGCACCCGGCGACACCTGGTCGGAGCCCACCGTGTTCGACACCGTCACGAGCGACGCGGACGACGGGGAGTTCTTCCTGACCGGGCTGCACGCCGCCATCGACAAGGCGGGCAACGCGGCCATCGCCTGGAATCTCGACGACCGCCCGCGCGACGGCGGCGGCTCCGCCTCGGCGGACGGACCCTCGTACCACTCCCGGATCATGGAGCGCAAGGCCGGTGCGACCGCGTGGGTCGACGCCGAGGACCTGACCCCGCTCACCGGTACCCAGCCCGGTGCCCTGCGCCTCGACGCCGACCCGGCCGGCGGTCTCACCCTCCTGTGGGCGACGGTCGGCGGCCCTGTCCGCTTCGCCCGCAAGGGCGCCCCCGGTGAGGCGTGGAGCGCCGTCGAGCAGACCCCGCTCACCGGTTGGTACGCCCCCGCCGCCCTGCCCCGTCCGCTGACCGCACCGAACGGCGACGTCACCCTGGTCGGCGCCGCGGACAAGGCAGTCGTCTCCACCACCCGCTCCGCCCGCGTCGGCGTCTGGAGCGCCGTCGAGCAGGCCGACGACCGCCGTCCCCTCGGCTCGGCCGTCAGCTCCGGCGTCGCCACCGACGGCACCGTGTTCGCGGGCTGGGCGGTGTCCATCGGCAACGGCTCGTACCGGTATGTCTCCGGCTTCCACACCCGTGGCGGCTGGTCGGCTCCCCGGACGCTGGCCACGACCACCGGCAACCGGACCGTCGGCGGCGCCCTCACGGTCGCGGGCACCCGACCCACCGCGCTCTGGTACGACAGCTCCACCCTCGGCGGCCCGCTGCACTGCGTCTTCGGCACCACCCGCCCGCTGCCCCGCGCCCGGGACTACGGCGACGACCGCCGCGCCGACGTGCTCTCCCTGAGCGGTACCGCCCTGACCCGGTACGACGGTGACGCCGCGGGCCACCTCACCGCGGGCTCCGTGCACAGCGGAGCCGTCACCACCGGCTGGCCCGCAGGCACGCGGTTCACCGGCTTCGGCGACCTCAACGGCGACCGCGTCAACGACGTCCTCGCCGTGCTGCCCACGGGCGAGGCACGCATGTACGAGACCCCGGCGGGCCGGCTGCCCGCGCCGACCTCCCCGTACAAGAAGACCAGCAGCGACTGGCGCGGCTACAACGTCCTCACCACCCCCGGCGACCTGACCGGCGACGGCCGCGCCGACCTGCTGGCCCGTTCCGCCGCGACCGGTGACATCTACCTGTACGCGGGCAACGGCAGCGCCGGCTTCGCCCCGCGCGTCGAGATCCGGTCCGGCTGGAAGGGGTACAGCCGGGTGATCGGTGCCGGGGACCTCAACGGCGACGGCCATGGCGACGTGCTGGCCCTCGACGGCTCCGGCGAGCTGTGGCGCTACAACGGCACCGGCACCGGCAAGCTCGCCGACCGTGTGCTGGTCTTCCGTGACTGGGGCAAGTCCTACCGCCAGGTGCTCGGCGCCGACGACCTGAACGGCGACGGCAAGGCCGACCTGCTCTCGGTCGACTCCGACGGCGTGGCCTGGCTCAACCCGGGCACCGGTCACGGCACCTTCGGCAGCCGGGTCCGCGTCGGCTCGGGCTGGTCCGGCCGCACCCTTTCCTGATCGGCGGCCCGCACCAGGGGGTGCCCCATGGTGCGGGCCCACGACCGTCACCACCGTCTCGGGGCCGGCGAACGTCCAGGCCCCGGTCACGGCGGTCTTCGTAACCGGTTCACGGTACGCCTGGGCGGTGGCACATGTGCCATAAAGTCCATCTGCGCCACCGTGGACCGTCGGACCGTACCCTGCTGAAGTGAGCACCAAGCCGCCCTCTTCCCTGACCGAGCGCCGCAAGGCCGCCACCCAGATCGAGATCGCGCACGCGGCGGCCGAACTGTTCGCCACGCAGGGGCCGCACGCGACCACGGCCGAGGAGATCGCCCGGCACGCGGGTGTCGCGCTGCGCACCTTCTACCGTTACTTCCGCTCCAAGCAGGACGCCGTGAGCCCGCTGCTCGCCGCCGGTGCCGACCGATGGCGGACCCTGCTGGAGGCCGCGGAACCCGGCGCCGACCTGACCTCGGCGTTGGAGACGGCGGCGGAGCGGTCCCTGGCGGCACCGGACGAGGCGGCCACGACGGCGCTGCTGCGCACCCGCGAGCTGCTGCGCGCCGCGGCCGACGATCCCGCGCTCCGCGCGGTCTGGTACCGCGTCAACCAGGAGTCGGAGGAACGGCTCGTGCCGGTCGTGGCCCGACTCGCGGACGGTCGGCTCGGAGCGATACAGGTGCGACTCGTCGCGGCGGCGGCCGCGGACGCGATCCGGATCGCGCTGGAGACCTGGGCGGAAACGGAGGCAGGAGTCACCGGCGAGGGCTCACCGGCCGCCCTGGCGATCCACTGTCTGCGCCAACTGTCGGGCGGAATGAGGACGTTGGTGGCGACAGGCGACAGCGAGGGTTAGCGGTACCGGGAGGGCGTCCCCAGCACAGGAGAGGCAATCCGCCCAGCGGTCACCGGCCGCGCCTCCAGGACACCGTCATCCTTCGCCGGGACGCTCTCGCATCCCTCGGTCGGTGCCGGACGACGACGTGGGCACCCCGTGTCTGCGGAACGCGGCAGGGGTCATCCAGCCGCGCAGCGTGGCCTCGATCGTCGACCGGAACGTGGTCTGTGCCGTTGCGGCGTCGAGGGCGCCGGCCAGTTCGAGCATCACCAGGCCGTGCAAAGTCACCCACAGCGAGAGGGCGATCCGGGTCGCCCCGCCGGTGAGCACGGACGCCGTCGACGCGCGGTCGATCGCCGCGAGCAGCGGTCGGACGGGGTCGGCGGTGCCGACCGGGCCCGACGGGTCGAAGGACTGGACCCCGCCGAACAGGACCGCGTACAGCCGGGGGTGCTCGAGTCCCCACCGCCGGTAGGCGACGGCCAGCGCGTGGAGGTCGGCGAGGGGGTCCGCCGAGACGGGTACCGCCGAGAGGTGCTGGTGCAGCCCGGCGACGGCTGTGTCCCGTACCTCGCCGATCAGTCCGTCCTTGCCGCCGAACAGCGAGTAGACCGCCGTCGTCGACGTGCCCGCAGCCGCGGCGACGGCGCGCACGGTCAGTGACTCGCGCGTGCCGGTGGCGAGCAGTTCGGTCGCGCACGCGACCAGTCGTTCCGCGACTGACTCGTCGTTCGTTCTCGGCCGTCCCATGGAAGCAGTCTAGCGAGTTTGATAACGTCGTTTTGAAACGTCGTTCCGAAACTCTGGGGGCTCACCATGTCCACATCCGGATCCGCTCCGCGTCCGCTCCGTGCCGTCGGTCGCTTACTGCTGGTCACCGCCGCCGTCGCCGGCCTGGTCGTCGTCTTCCTCACGTCGCTCGTGCTGACGGACGGGGCCGGTGGAGGACTGGCCGCGTGGGGGACGACTCTCGCGGCCGGGACGGCCGTCGCGCTCTGGCGCGGCCGGCCCCGCACCGGGCCCGCCCGGCTCGTTCCCTTCCTGCCGGTGGCTCTCGCAGCCGCGTTGACGGCATCGGTCTGCGTCCCGACCGTGCCGACGGCCCGGCGGTACCCGGCCGCACTGCCCTTCGTGACCGCACAGCACTGGCGGCTGTCCACGGGCAGCACGGTCGCGGTCTACCACTACCCACCCCGTCACTCCGGCGCCCGGCACCGCGTCCCGCTGGTGTATCTCAACGGCGGCCCGGTCCGGGGCATCTCGCTGCTGGACCACCGCTTCCTGCGCCTCCTGGCACGCAGGGGCTACGACGTCTATACCTACGAGCAGGCCGGTGGCGGGCGCAGCGACCTGCTCCCGATGAGCCAGTACACGATCGACAGGTCGGTGCGCGACCTCGGCGCCTTCGCCGACCGCCTGGGCCGGGGCGGAGTCGACGTCCTCGGCTTCTCCTCGGGCGCGGTCGTCCTCACCCGGGCGCTGGCCGACCCGCGTGTCGCCGCGCACCTGCACCGGGCGGTCATCGCCGAGCCGGGCCCGATGGACGGCCCCACCGCGCGACTCACCGGACACACCGGCCGCCCCTCCGCGCGCGGCCTGGCACCGGCTCCGACGGGGCCGCGGTCGACCCATGTCCCGCGGTACGCCGTCGCGTTCGGCCTGATGCGCCTCGGGCTCCTCAGTCCCGACAACGGTCTGATCGGCCAGGCCGAGGGCGACAACGCGTTCACCGCCGCCGACCTCGGCGGCGACACCGCGTCCGCCTACTGCGCCCGCGACGCCCGTCGCATCCCGGTGGAGGACACGGCGGAGAGCTTCTCCTTCAGCCCCGCCGCGAGTCTTCGCATCGAGCAGACGGTCAAGGACTCGGCGTCCCTTGCCCCCCGACTGCGGCGCTCCCGGACTCCGGCGATGCTGATGATCGCCGAGTGCTCCTCCCAGCTCCGCCGGTGGGAGACCGCCGTCCTGGCCGCCGATCCCGCCGTCGAGCGCACCCAGTACCTGCCCGGAGTCGGACATCACCTGTGGAACGGCCTCGACGACAACAACGAACGAGCCGCCGCCGTCGTCACCGCGTTCCTCCAGGGCGCACGGGCACCCCTGCCGAACTACCCGACCCGTGCGGACATACCGGCCTTCCTGCGTGCCGGGAAGTGAGGCCGGCACCCGGCCCCCGGCTCCCCGGCCGGACTCCGGCCGTTGTCAGTGGTCGCCCTTACGGTTTGATCAGTGAGGACCTGCGGGAAAGGCCGCGGGTCCGTCCTGGGGAGGGGTCTGCCATGACCACGGCGTCCGCGGTGTCGACGACGTATCTGGAGCTGTCGCAGGAGGGCGGCGGCGCCCACAAGTTCTACGAAGTGACCGTCGACGGCACAGTGGTGACGGTGCGGTACGGCAGGATCGGCGCCGCCGGGCAGACCCA
The DNA here is from genome assembly GCF_020819595.1 of Streptomyces barringtoniae. GTDB lineage: Bacteria > Actinomycetota > Actinomycetes > Streptomycetales > Streptomycetaceae > Streptomyces > Streptomyces barringtoniae. Next base: position 269,126 of record NZ_JAJHNP010000003.1, on the reverse strand, counting down.
GACGACGACCTTCCCGACCGCCGAGAAGGCCAGGGCGGCCGCCGCCAAGAAGGTGGGGGAGAAGGTCCGCAAGGGATACGCCCCGGCAGTCCGGGGTCAGCGCGCCCCGCGCCCGGTGACCCGGCGTCAGGTCAGCTCGGCCCCGTCCACCGCGCGGGCGGTGGCGCCCGTGCTGTGGCGGTTCCGCACCGGCTCGGCCGCCTTCGGCATCCATGTCGACGACGACCACTGCTGGGTCGGCAACCAGGCGGGTGACGTCTACACCCTCGGCCACGACGGCGCCGTCCTCGCCCGGTTCGGCCTGCCGGACGGGGTGAAGTGCCTGGTCGCCGACGACTTCTGGATCTACGCGGGCTGCGACGACGGCAAGGTCTACGACCTCTCCTCCAAGCTGCCGTTCGCCGCGTACGACATCGCCGCCGACGTCGACATCTTCTGGCTGGACATCCACGAGGGCATCCTGAACGTGTCGGACCGCGACGGCCGGCTCACCGTCATCGACCACGAGGACGAACACCAGTGGTCCCGCCGCAGCCAGGGCGAACACGCCTGGATGGTCCGCGCCGACGACCGCGCCGTCTACCACGGCCACCACCGGGGCGTCACGGCCTACGCGCCCGACGGCACCGGCGAGTTGTGGCACACGGCCACCAACGGCAGCGTCCTCTTCGGCTGGCAGGAGGACGCCGCCGTCTACGCGGGCACCGGACACCACGTGGTCCAGCGGCTGTCGAAGACGACCGGCGCCATCGAGGCCACATACCGTTGTGACAGCGCGGTGTACTCGTGCGCCACCTCTCCGGGCGGGCGGTTCGTCTTCGCCGGGGACGCCGCGTCCTCCGTCTACTGCTTCGACCGGGACGGCACGCGCCTGTGGAAGCTCGGCACGGGCGGCGGCTCGGCGCTGTCGATGCAGTACCGCGACGAGCGGCTGTACCTGGTGACCACCGACGGCTCGCTGGTGTGCGTCGACGCGAGCGAGACGGCCATCACCGCCGCCCAGCAGGGCACGGTGCCGGTGGCCCGGGACGTCAAGCTCGCCGCGGCCCTGCCGACCTACCAACCCGCCACCGCCGTGGCCGCGGTGGCCACCGTCGCGCAGGCTCCCGCCGGAGCCGTCGTGGTCGAGTGCGTGCAGGAGAGCGGCCGGCTCCGAGTGCACGTGGTGTCCGAGGGCTACGACACCTCCTGGAACGTCCAGTTCCCGCGGGCGATACGCCACCCGGGCGCCCGCTACGTCGTGGACGCCCTGCACCCGGCGGCCGGCGGCTTCTACCGCGTCCGCGGCGACATCCGCCGCCTGCTGTGACCCTCATCCCTGTCTCCGGGCGGCCGCCAGGATTCCGGGGCCGCACGGCCGTCGCCTCCGTGGCCGACGTCCCTGCCGGGCAAGGACATTGAGGGTGAACCTCGTGCTCCCCGGCTCGACGCGGCGTGAGCCCTCAGGGCCGTGCGCTCGCCGCCTCCGCCAGCACCTCCCGGGCCACCGAGAGCACCTCGGCGCGGTCCTCGGGCACCAGTCCGATGCGGGTACGGCGGTCCAGGAGATCCGACTCGTCCAGCGCGCCCTCGTGCCGGACCGCCCACAGCAGTTCCGCGCGGGTGACCGGGTGGCCCGGCAGGACCCGCTCGGCCAGGGCGGGGTCCTCGGCCGCGAGGGCGTGGACGGCCTGGGCCTCGGTGCCGTAGCGGCGGACCAGGCGCGCGGGTGCGGACAGGGTGCGCAGCCGGCCGGGCGCGGCGGCGCCGACCAGGGGCAGCGCGGCGGTGGGGGAGGGCGTGGCGGGAAGCCCCCGGGCGGCGGTGGCGGCGTCCACGGCGTCCTCGGCCATCCGCCGGTAGGTGGTGAGCTTGCCGCCGACGATCGTGGTGATGCCGTCGGGGGTCGTCAGCACCGCGTGCCGGCGGGAGATGTCCGAGGTGCGGGCGGGTGCGCCGTCGCGGCCGTCGTGTCCGGAGGTGTCCAGCAGGGGGCGCAGTCCGGCGAACGCGCCGACGACCTCCTCCCGGGTCACCGGCGTGTCCAGGACCGAGCCGAGCACGTCCAGCAGGAAGCCGATGTCGGTCTCGGGCACCTCAGGGACGTCCGGGATCCCGCCCTCGACCGGCTCGTCGGTGAGACCGACGTACACCCTGCCGTCGCCCTGGGGCAGGACCAGCACGAACCGGTTGGTCTCGCCGGGGATGGGGATGTGCAGGCCGGCCGGCAGGGTGCCCAGCCGCTCCGAACGCAGGACAAGATGGGTGCCGCGGGAGGGCCGGATCCGGATGCCCGCCACGAGGTCGCCCGCCCAGACCCCGGCCGCGTTGATGACCGCGCGGGCCCTGATCTCGCCCTCTTCGCCGGTGAGTTCGTCGCGGATCCGGGCGCCGGTGCCGGTCAGCTCCAGCACCCTGACCCGGGTCAGCACCCGGGCACCCCGAGCGGCGGCCGTCCTGGCGAGGGCGGTCACCAGCCGGGCGTCGTCGGTCACCTTGCCGTCCCAGGACAGCAGTCCGCCGCGCAGCCCGGCCGAGCGCACCGAGGGCGCCAGGTGCCGGGCCTCCGTCGCCGACAGCCGGCGCGGGGCGGGCAGGACCTGGCGCGGGGTCCGGGCGGCCAGCCGCAGCATGTCGCCGGCCCGGAACCCGGCCCACGCCAGGGAGGCCTGGGCCCGGGACACCAGCGGGGTCAGCGGCAGGACGAACGGCTGGGCGGCCACCAGGTGCGGGGCGGTCCGGGTCATCAGCACCCCGCGTTCGACCGCGCTCTCGTGCGCGACGTCGAACTGCGCGGAGGCCAGATAGCGCAGCCCGCCGTGGATGAGCTTCGAGCTCCAGCGCGAGGTGCCGAAGGCGAGGTCGTGGGCGTCCACCGCGATCACGTCGAGGCCGCGGGCCGCCGCGTCCAGCGCGGCTCCGGCCCCGGTGGCGCCGAGCCCGACGACGAGGACGTCGGCGACCCTGCCGTCGGCGGCCTCGGCCAGTTCGCGGCTACGGCGGTGTGCGCTGAGGGACGAGCCGGCGTCGGCCCTGGTGTGGCTCACGGCGTGAGGGTCCTCTCCAGGAGGGTGCGCAACTCGTCGAGGAAGGCTGCGGAGTCCAGCTCCGGATCGTCCTCGTCGGTCATCGTGCGCAGGGACAGGGTGAAGGACTGCACGGTCAACAGCAGGGCGCGTGCCTGCCGTTCGACATGTCCGGGGCGCACGGAGCCATCCGCGTGGCCGTCGCGCAGCCCGTCGGCCAGCAGCGCCAGCAGTGCCTCCTGGCTCGCTCCGCGCCGGTCGAGCACATAGGGGAGCAGCAGTTCCGGATCGACGTCGACGATCTTGCGGAAGAGCGGGTGCGCCCGGAAGGCCTCGACACCCGCCACCAGTCCGTCCACGATCCGGGTGCGGGTGTCCGTGCCGGAGGCGGGCTCGGGGATCGCCCGGGTGGCCACGTCGACCCACTCGCGGGTCATCAGATCGCCCACCAGGGTCCGCAGATCCGGCCAGCGCCGGTACAGCGTCATCCGTGAGACACCGGCGCGGCGCGCCACGTCGGCGAGGGTGGTGCGGCGGACCCCGACGGCCAGTACACAGTCGCGTACCGCGTCGAGCACCTGATCGTTGTCCGAACCGTTGTGACGAATAGGCGTCATGTGTCACAGTGTAACGCCCCGGGGGGGGCGGCGGAGCAGACACCGTCGCCCCGGGCACGGCCCGCCGGCCGTCGCGCGAACCGAGCACACCGACCTGTGAGGACGACCGTTCAAATGGACATGCTGTGGAACGGCTGGGGCGACCCGGCCAAGGCGGCACCGCTGCCCGACTCGGTGACCGGACTGCTGCGCGACCTGCTCGGCGTCAAGCCCCACACCGCCCCCGCCCTCACCCTCCAGGACATCGAGCTGCCCGCCACCACGGCCGCCCCCGCCGCGCTCAAGGCGCTCGCCGAGGCCGTCGGCGGCGAGGGCCACGTCCGCACCGACAGCGAGAGCCGCATCCGCCACACCCGTGGCAAGTCCACCCCCGACCTGCTGCGCATCCGCGCCGGGGACTTCGCGGACGTCCCGCAGGCCGTGGTCCTGCCCGCCTCGCACGAGGAGGTCCTGGCCGTCCTTCGCGCCTGTGCCGCGCACGGCCTCGCCGTCGTCCCCTTCGGCGGTGGCACCTCGGTCGTCGGCGGACTCGCTCCCCAGCGCACCGCGTTCATCGCCCTGGACCTGCGCCGCATGAGCGGCCTGCTCGACCTGGACCCCGTCTCGCGCACCGCCGTGCTCCAGCCCGGACTGCGCGCCCCCGAGGCCGAGGCCCTGCTCGCCGAACACGGCTTCACCCTCGGCCACTTCCCGCAGTCCTTCGAGTGGGCCACCATCGGCGGCTTCGCCGCCGCCCGCTCCAGCGGCCAGGCCTCCGCCGGGTACGGCCGCTTCGACGAGATGGTCCTCGGCCTGACCCTCGCCACGCCCGAGGGAACCATCGAGACCGGCCGCGCCCCGCGCTCCGCCGCAGGACCCGACCTGCGCCAGCTGATCCTCGGCTCGGAGGGAGCCTTCGGCGTCATCACCTCCGTCACCGTACGGATCCGCCCGCTGCCGCAGGTGCGCGTCTACGAGGGCTGGCGGTTCGCGTCCTTCGAGGAGGGCGCCGCCGCGCTGCGCAGGCTCGCCCAGGACGGACCCCGGCCGACCGTACTGCGCCTGTCCGACGAGACCGAGACCCTCATCGGCCTGGCCCAACCGGACGCCATCGGCGGCGACCTGGCGCAGAGCGCGGCAGGCTGTCTCGCCATCACCGGCTACGAGGGCACGGCCGAGGACACCGCACAGCGCCGGGAGCAGGCGGCGGCCGTCCTCACCGCCTGCGGCGGCACCCTCGTCGGCGCGGAACCGGGCGAACGCTGGGCCCACGGCCGTTTCTCGGCGCCGTACCTGCGCGACGCGCTGCTCGACGTCGGCGCCTTCGCCGAAACCCTCGAGACCGCCGCCTTCTGGTCCCGCATCCCCGACCTCTACACGGCCGTACGCACCGCCCTCACCGACACCCTCACCGAGGCCGGCACCCCGCCCCTGGTGATGTGCCACATCTCCCACGTGTACGAGAACGGCGCCTCGCTGTACTTCACGGTGGTCAGCGCCCAGGGCGAGGACCCGGTGGCCCACTGGACGCCCGCCAAACACGCGGCCAACGAGGCCGTGCTGGCGGCCGGTGGCACCATCTCCCACCACCACGGAGTCGGCACCGACCACCGCGACTGGTACATCCGCGAGGCCGGACCGCTCGGCATCTCGGCCCTGCGCGCCGTCAAGCGCCGCCTGGACCCCGAGGGCCTGCTCAACCCAGGCGTCCTGCTCCCCACCGACTGACCCGTACCCACTCACCCGCACCGACCGACCCCCACCCGATCCGCCTGCTTCGGAGGCACACCGATGCGACAGTTCACCGCCGTCGTCAACCCCACCGCGGGCGGCTCCACCGGGGCGGCGACACTGCTGCACCTGGCCCGGCTGCTGCGCGAGGCCGGGGCCGAGCTGGAGACGGAGTACAGCCACAGCCTCGCCCACGCCCAGGACCTCGCCCGCCGCGCCGGCGAGCGCGGCCGGATCGTCCTGGCCGTCGGCGGCGACGGCATCGCGGGCGGCATCGGCGGCGCACTCAGCGGCACCGGAACCGTCCTCGGCCTGGTGCCCGCCGGACGCGGCAACGACTTCGCCCGTGCCCTGGAACTCCCCGCCGACCCCGCCGCGCTCGCCGGCATCCTGCTGCACGCCGAGCCACGGCCGGTCGACACCATCGAGGTGGAGTCGGCAGTCCACCCCCGCACCGTCGTCCTGGGCAGCGTCTACGCAGGCGTGGACGCGGTGGCCAACCGGCACGCCAACCACGCCCGGCTGCTGCGCGGCTCCGCCTCCTACTACGCGGGCGGCCTGCGCGCCGTCACCACCTGGCGCGCGGCCGACTACCGCGTCACCATCGACGGCGAGGAACACACCCACCGCGGCTACACCGTCGTGGCCGCCAACTCCCCCTACTACGGCTCCGGCCGGCTCATCGCCCCCGACGCCCGCATCGACGACGGCCTGCTGGACGTCGTGATGATCCGCGAGGCACCGCGCCGGCTCTTCTTCACCCTCATGAACGAGCTGAAGACGGGAGGACATGTGCACCGCCCCGAGGTGCGCGTGCTGCGCGGCAGGGAACTGCGCATCGAGGCGAACCGGCCCGTCCCCTACGGCGCCGACGGCGAGGTCGACGCCACTCTGCCCGTCACGGTGCGGGTACGCCCCGGAGACCTGCCGGTGCTGTACTGATCCCGCTCGGCCGCGGCACAGGAATTCCCGGCCCGGACCGAGAAGTGACACGGCGTCGGTGCATGACCGGCCGACCCTGGGTAGGGGGAAGGGAACCGGGCCGAGCGCGCCGGGGGAGGGGTTGGTCGGACATGACGCTGGAGCCCGCGGAGGGAGTGGTGCAGGCGGTCGTCCTGTACGACGGACGGCTGCTGCTCGTGGCGGACGGCCACGGCTGGACACTGCCGTCCGGTACTCCCCAACAGGCCGAGCCGGCAGAGGCCACCGCGGCGCGAGCGGTCTACGAACTCACCGGATACCTCGTCGACGGCACGGAGTCCCTCGCCCCACACCACGCTCCGCAGGCAGGCGGTGCATCGGCCGACGGTGCGTCGGCGGTGGTGTGCCAACTGCTGAGCGAGTCACCGTCGGACGGGGCCGCTCTGGCACCCGAGCAGGTGCGCTGGGCGGCGATTCCCGAGACCACCGAAGTCGCACTCCCGGCAGCCGTACGCGAGTACCTCCGCGGACACACGCCCGTGTGACGGGCCTGCCGGTCAGCGGTTTGCAGGGTCCGGCGTGCGCGCCAGGAACCGCTGCCGGTCGACGATCACCCGGTCGATCTCACCGTGGCCACCAGCCGGCCCGAGCCGTCGACGCCCCGCACCGCGAACGTGAGCCGCCCGCCCGTGACGGAGACGGACCCTTGGGGTGGCGAGAAGGGGCACGTCACCGCTGCCCACCGTCACCGCGGTGTCGGCATCGGTCACCACGTGGGACATGCCATCACGCCGGCGCCGGCCGGCACATCTCCTGTTGGGACTGCCACGAGGCCGTCCGCCGGGGCCAGGCCGCACAGCACAGCCGGACCGTCGAAATTCCCAGGCCCGCGCGAGCCGGAGCGATTCCGGCCCGGTCCGCGGTCCGTGCGGTGCCGTGCCGTCGGCCGGGTGCGTCCGGGAAGCCGTCATGCGGGTCATCGTTTGGTGAGCCGTCCGACGAAGTCGAAGAGGTCCCGTTCGGCCGCCGACAGGCCCCGCCCATCTGATAACCAGCGCCTATCAGGCCATCGAAAACGCCTCTTTGACGTGCCTCCGGAAACAAGCGGATGCTGCCCCGCAGTGCCCATCGGAGAAAGAGGCGGACCGGACCATGAGCGGTATCGAGGACCCCGTCGACGATCTGTCGGTCACCCCGCCCAAGCGCTGGGCGACCGGTGTCCCGGCGGTGACGCACGCACTGGAGTACTCGCTGGGGCAGACGACCGTCCGACGCACCGCGCTGACGCTGCTGAACATCAACCAGGTCAAGGGCTTCGACTGCCCGGGCTGCGCCTGGCCCGAGCCCGCAGCGGGCAAGCGGCACCGCAACGAATACTGCGAGAACGGCGCCAAGCACATCAGCGACGAAGCCACCTCGCGCCGGGTCACCGCCGACTTCTTCCAGCAGTACTCGATCGCCGAACTGGGCGCCAGGTCGGACTACTGGCTCAACCAGCAGGGCCGCCTCACCGAACCCATGATCAAGCGGCCCGGTGCCGAGCACTACGAACCGATCGGCTGGGACGAGGCGCTCGACGTGCTCGCCGGAGAGCTCCGCCGGCTGGACTCCCCCGACGAGGCCCTGTTCTACACCTCCGGCCGGCTCAACAACGAGGCCGCCTTCCTGCTGCAGCTCTTCGCACGCGCCTACGGCACCAACAACCTGCCCGACTGCTCGAACATGTGCCACGAGTCGAGCGGTTCGGCGCTGACGGAGACCCTGGGCATCGGCAAGGGCAGTGTCTCCCTGGACGACATCCACACCGCGGACCTCGTCTTCGTCGTCGGACAGAACCCGGGCACCAACCATCCGCGGATGCTGACCGCACTGGAGGAGACCAAACGCAACGGCGGCAAGGTCATCGCCGTGAACCCGCTGCCGGAGGCCGGACTCATCCGCTTCAAGCACCCGCAGAAGGCACGCGGAGTGATCGGCCGGGGCACCGCCATCGCCGACCAGTTCCTGCAGATCCGCCCCGGCGGAGACCTCGCCCTCTTCCAGGCACTCAACCGGCTGCTGCTGGAGGCCGAGGACGAGCGCCCGGGCACCGTGCTCGACCACGCCTTCATCAGCGCCCACACCACCGGCTTCGCCGACTTCGCCGACCACGCCCGGAAGATCGCCTGGGAGGACGTCCTCGACGCGACCGGGCTCACCCGGGAGGAGATCGAGCGCGTCCACGACCGGGTGCTGGAGAGCGGAAAGATCATCGTCTGCTGGGCCATGGGCCTCACCCAGCACAAGCACGGTGTCCCCACCATCCGCGAGGTCGTCAACTTCCTGCTGCTGCGCGGCAACATCGGCCGGCCGGGCGCCGGGGTGTGCCCGGTGCGCGGCCACAGCAACGTCCAGGGCGACCGCACCATGGGCATTTGGGAGCGCATGCCCCAGACCTTCCTCGACGCCCTGGGCCGCGAGTTCGGCTTCACCCCGCCCACGCGGCACGGACTGGACTCGGTCGACGGCATCCGGGCCATGCGCGACGGCACCGCGAAGCTCTTCCTCGGCGTCGCCGGCAACTTCGTCCGGGCCAGCCCCGACAGCCATGTCACCGAGGAGGCGATGCGGCGCTGCCGGCTCACCGCGCACATCTCCACCAAGCTCAACCGCTCCCACACGGTCTGCGGCGACACCGCCCTCATCCTGCCCACCCTCGGCCGCAGCGACCGCGACATCCAGGCCTCCGGCGAGCAGTTCATCACCGTCGAGGACTCCATGAGCGAGGTGCACGCCTCCCGCGGTCGCCTGGCGCCGGCCTCCCCGCACCTGCTCAGCGAGGTCGCGATCATCAGCCGGCTGGCCCACCGCACCCTCGGCGGCACCCCGGCCATCCCCTGGGAGGAGTTCGAGGCGGACTACGGCAGCGTGCGCGACCGCATCTCCCGCGTCGTGCCCGGCTTCGAGGACTTCAACGCCCGGGTGGCCGCTCCGGGCGGGTTCCGGCTGCCCAACCCGGTCAACCGGCGTGTCTTCCGCACCTCGAGCGGCAAGGCGGTCTTCACCGTCAACGGGTTCACGATGCCGGACATCCCCGAGGGCCATCTGCTGCTGCAGACGCTGCGCTCCCACGACCAGTGGAACACCGTGCCGTATGCGATGGACGACCGCTACCGAGGCATCCACAACGCCCGCCGGGTGGTGCTCGTCAACCCCGCCGACCTGACGGCCCTCGGGTTCGCCGACCGCGACCGGGTGGACCTGGTCGCCGTCTGGCACGACGGGCTGGAGCGCCGGGCGGAGGACTTCCGCGTCGTCGCCTACCCCGCCAGCCGCGGCTCGGCGGCCTCCTACTACCCCGAGACCAACGTGCTGGTACCGCTGGACAGCGTCGCCGACATCAGCAACACCCCCACTTCGAAAGGGGTGTTGATCCGCCTGGAAGCCACGCGCGCGGCCGACTGAGACACCTGGAGCACCCAGGAGGCAGGGGAGAGGAGCAGGACCATGGGGCGAGTGACGGTTCGTCGGCGGGTACTTCGCATCCGCGACGGAGTGCCCTCCGCCCGGCCGGACACCCTGGCCGCCGAGGAACCGATGGAGATACGGGTCGGCGGGCGCCCCCTCACCGTGACCATGCGCACCCCGGGCGACGACTTCGACCTCGCGGCCGGCTTCCTCGTCGGCGAGGGCGTCGTCCACGCCGCCGACGACATGACGGGGATCCGCTACTGCGCCGGCGCCACCGCGGACGGCGGCAACACCTACAACGTGGTGGACGTCGCCCTGGCCCCGGGCGTGGCCATGCCCACCGCGTCCCTGGAACGGAACTTCTACACCACCTCCTCGTGCGGTCTGTGCGGCAAGGCCGGCCTGGACGCGGTGCGCATGGCCACGAGGTGGTCCGTGGCCGAGGACCCGCTGAGCGTGGGCCCGGAGCTGCTGGCCTCCCTGCCCGGAAAACTCCGCGCGGCACAGAAGGTGTTCGACAGCACCGGGGGCCTGCACGCGGCCGGTTTGTTCACGGCCGACGGCGAGCTGCTGTGCCTGCGCGAGGACGTGGGCCGGCACAACGCCGTGGACAAGGTCGTCGGCCATGCCCTGCGCTCAGGCCTGCTGCCGCTGCGCGGGACCCTGCTGATGGTCAGCGGCCGCGCCTCCTTCGAGCTGGTGCAGAAGGCCGTACTCGCCGGGATTCCCCTGCTGGCGGCCGTCTCCGCCCCCTCGTCGCTGGCCGTGGACCTGGCGGCCGAGAGCGGGCTGACCCTGATCGGCTTCCTGCGCGGTACGTCGATGAACCTGTACGCCGGTGCGGAGCGGCTCCAGCCGCAGCCGGTGAGCTGACGCGGGCTGATGCGGAACGGAGGGGGCCGGTGTCAGCCGCCCGGGCCGGCTGACACCGGCCGGCCGTTCCATGGCGACGGGAGGGCAGCGCACACCGCAGCCATGTCCGGGCCCGGCGCCCGTCGGCTACCGCCCCGGATCCCCCGGCACGCGCTCCAGGGCCGAGGCCACGTCGATGGCGCGCGCGATGTCCGTCAGCGCCCTCGCCATCACCGACCCCGGCTCCCGGGCGGCGATCACCAGACCCACCGGCACCGCCGCGGCGGGCTCGACCAGCGGCACTGCCCGCATCCCGTGCGGGACACCGAACACATGGAGCCAGGCGTGCGGCACGACGGCCGCCCACCGGCCCGTCCTGACGTGGGCGAACAGCGCCGCCACGGAGTCGGTCTCCAGCCGGGGCGAGGGCCGCGTCCCCGCCCGTGCGAACAGCCCGTCCAGCACCCGGCGGCCCTGCATCGCCGGGGTCAGCATGCACAGCGGCAGCCGTGCCGCCTCCGCCCAGGTGGCCGACGTAGGCCGGGCCAGACCGTCGGCGGCCGTGAGCAGCAGGACGTACCGCTCCCGGTACAGCGGAACCGTGTGGAAGCCGTCCGAGACATCCTCGCGCAGATAGGTGACCCCGGCATCGAGCTCGAAGTTCTGCAGCTGCCGCAGGATGTCCACCGACTGCATGTCCGCCGTGACCTCGACCGTGACCAGCGGGTGCGCCGCGCAGAACGGGCCGGTGAGCAGGGCGACGGCACCGGACGCGGTCGGCACCGTACCGATCCGCATCCTGCCGCTCAACCCGGTGCGCAGCGCGTCGACCTCGTCCTTGAGGGCATCACGGTCGGCGAGGATCCGCTGGGCCCATACGACGATGCGCTCTCCCTCCGGGGTGAGGCCCTCGTACTTGCGGCCGCGCCGCACCAGCGGCACGTCGAGCTCCTCCTCCAGCTTGCGCAGCGCCTCCGACAGGGCGGGCTGGGAGACGTAGCAGGCCTGGGCGGCACGGGCGAAGTGGCGCTCCCGGGAGAGGGCGACGAGGTATTCCAGCTGACGAAAGAGCACGGCACGGGTGTACCCGACACCACCCCGTAAAGCCAGTCCGGGCCCGCTCGTCCTCCGCCCGTGTCCGTGTCTTCCGTTTGCGGTGCCGTGTCGTGCGGGGTTCAGTGATTACGGACCCCGGAACAACGGCCCCGCGGTTACCGGCTTCCCCCCGCGCCCAGGAGCTGCCATGTCGATGTCGTTCGGTGCACCGCTCGGTTCGTCGGATCCCTTCAGCGAGTTGTTCAACCGATTCTTCGGGATGTCACCCTCGTCGTCGCCTCCCGCGGTGCAGCGGGTGCCCATCGGCCGGCTGCTGACGGAGTCGTCGCAGGAACTGCTCAACCTGGCCGCGCAGCGGGCGGTCGAGGACGGCACGTCCGATCTGGACACCGAGCATCTGCTGTGGGCCGCCACCAAGGTCGAACCGTCCCGGAGACTGCTCTCCCAGCTGGATGTCGACCCCGACGCGCTGGCGGCCGAGCTCGTCAAGATCCTGCCCCGGGAGGCAGGCGAGCCGTCCGCCCAACCGGGCCTCACCCCGGCGGCCAAGCGCACGCTCCGGGCCGCCTACGCACAGTCACAGGCGGCCGGTGTGTCGTACATCGGTCCCGAGCACATCCTCGGCGCCCTGCTGGGCGACAGCGACACGGGCGCTGCCAGGCTGCTGCGCGCCGAGGGCATGGACACGCGGAAACTGGCCGGTCTCACCGAGCGGGCGGCTCGCAGCGACGGTAGCCCCGCCGAACGGAAGAAGACCCCGGCGACGACTCTGGACGAGTTCGGCCGGGATCTGACGGAGGAGGCCAAGGCGGGGAAGCTGGATCCGGTGGTGGGGCGTGCGGAGGAGATCGAGCAGACGGTCGAGGTCCTCTCGCGGCGGTCGAAGAACAATCCGGTGCTCATCGGCGAGCCCGGTGTGGGCAAGACGGCGATCGTGGAGGGGCTCGCGCAGCGGATCGTGGCCGGCGAGGTGCCCGACACCCTCAAGGACAAGAGGGTCGTGGCCCTGGACCTGTCGGGGATGGTCGCGGGGGCGCAGTACCGGGGCCAGTTCGAGGAGCGGTTGAAGAAGGTCATCGAGGACGTCCAGGCCGCCAAGGGCCGGATCATCCTGTTCATCGACGAACTCCACACCGTCGTGGGTGCCGGCGCGACGGGGGAGGGGTCGATGGACGCGGGCAACATGCTCAAGCCCGCCCTCGCGCGCGGTGAACTCCATGTCGTGGGCGCCACGACGATCGACGAGTACCGCAAGTACGTGGAGAAGGACGCGGCGTTGGAGCGGCGGTTCCAGCCGGTGATGGTGCCCGAGCCGACGGTGGAGGAGACCGTGCAGATCCTGGAGGGTCTGCGGGACTCCTACGAGGCCCACCATCAGGTCCGGTTCGACGATGGCGCGTTGGCGGCCGCGGCGGAGCTCTCCGACCGCTACATCACCGACCGTTTCCTGCCCGACAAGGCGATCGATGTGATGGACCAGGCCGGTGCGCGGGTCCGGCTGCGCAGCGTGGGCCGGTCCACGGAGGTGGTCAGCTGCGAGGACCGTATCGCCCAACTCCGCCGCGAACTCGACCAGGCCGTCTCCGTGGAGGACTTCGAGAAGGCGTCGGAGCTGAAGCGGCAGATCGCCGAGGTGGAGGGCGAACGCGCAGGTATCGAGGAACGCCGCGAGGGTGTGGTGTCGGTGACGGCCTCCGACATCGCCGACGTGGTCTCCCGCCGTACGGGGATCCCGGTGTCGCAGCTGACGGCGAGCGAGAAGGAGAAGCTGCTCCGGCTCGAGGAGGAGATGCACGCCCGGATCGTCGGCCAGGACGAGGCCGTCACTGCCGTCTCGCAGGCGGTACGGCGCAATCGGGCGGGGATGGGGGATCCGAACCGGCCGGTGGGATCCTTCCTGTTCCTCGGGCCCACGGGTGTCGGCAAGACCGAACTCGCCAAGACCCTCGCGGCGTTGCTGTTCGGGGACGAGGACCGGATGATCCGGTTCGACATGAGCGAGTTCCAGGAGAAGCACACCGTCGCCCGGCTCGTGGGTGCCCCTCCGGGATACGTGGGCTATGAGGAAGCGGGTCAGCTGACGGAGAAGGTGCGCCGCCGGCCTTACAGCGTGGTGCTGTTCGACGAGGTGGAGAAGGCGCACCCGGACGTCTTCAACACCCTGCTGCAGATCCTGGACGACGGCCGGCTCACCGACGCCCAGGGCCGCACCGTCGACTTCCGGCACTGCGTGATCATCATGACGTCCAACATCGGCGCGCACCGGATCCTGGACCACAAGGGTGATGTGTCGGATCTGAAGGACGAGTTGATGGCGGACCTGCGGACCAGGTTCCTGCCGGAGTTCCTCAACCGGATCGACGACATCATCATCTTCCACGGGCTGACCGAGGAGGATCTCGGGGAGATCGTCGACCATCTGCTGGACCAGAGCAAGCGCCGCGTCCGCGCCCAGGGGATGGCGCTGGAGGTGACCGAAGCGGCGAAGAAACTGCTCATCGCGCACGGCCACCAGCCGGAGTTCGGTGCCCGGCCGCTGCGCCGCACGATCCAGGCGGAACTCGACAACCGGATCGCGACCCTGCTGCTCAGCGGCGAGGCCGAGCCGGGAGACACCATCGTCGCCGACGTCGAACACGACTCGCTCCACTGCACGGTCCGCAGGAGCAGCGAGCCTGCCGGCGAAGGGGCCGCGTCGGCGGAGAAGTGACGGCGGGAGGGCTGGGAGCGCCGCCCCCGCCCCGTTCACCCGTGCTCGGTCTGCTCCCCGATCGACACCACGACCACGCTCGACGGGCCGTCCGGCGTGACGAAGTCGACCGAGTCACCGGGACGGTGTCCGAGCAGCGCGCGGCCGAGCGGGCTGTCGGAGGTGACCAGGTTCTGGTCCAGGGCCTCGGCGACCTCGCCGATCTGGAGCATCTCCACCGAGCCGTCCGGGAAGCGGACGGTTACCGTGCTGCCCACGCCGACCACGTCCGTGGGGGCGGGACCGGCCACCTCCGCCTGGCGCAGCCGCTCGGTGATGGCCTCGATACGACGGTCCAGGCGATCGAGCTGATTGGCGCGCTGCAACTGCTCGGCCTGGTCGGCCTGGTCGCCCACATCCGTGCGGTCCTGCAGGATTCCGGCGACGAGTCGGCGCTCGTCGTGCAGGTCGGCCAGCTCCTGCTCCAGCGCGCGGCGGGCAGCGGCACTGATCGGCTCGGGGTCACCGGTCATTCCGGCTCCTCTGGTCCAGGGGAGAAACATTGACGAGTCGGGCATTTTTCGCATCGTATCAACGAGTGCCCGAGGTCGTGCCGCCCCGCGCTCGGGGTCGGCGAGGCGGCTGCGGTGGAGGCGCCAGCTGTACCGATATACGGTGTTTTGAGGTGTTTTTCTATGCCTGATTCCCGCTCCCCCAGGAGGTCTCCATGTCCTCGAAGCGACGCCGGAAGAAGAAGTCGCGGCGCAACCATCGCGCCAATCACGGCAAACGGCCCCAGTCCTGAGGACTCGGACGGACACGTACGGGCCTGAAGGGCGCCGGCGCCATCCCGGACCGGCGCCCTTCTCGTGTGCCCCGCCGGAAACACGGGGACATCGGGCCGGTGCACCGCCAGACTCGGACACATGAGACTGATGACGTCACCGCGCGCAGTGTCGGCCCCGATCGCATTGAGGCACGTCACATGACCTCCGCCGTGGTCGTCGGCGGCGGACCCAACGGCCTCGCCGCCGCTGCCCTCCTCGCCAAGGCAGGCCTGCAGGTCACGCTCCTGGAGGCCGCGGACGAGGTCGGGGGAGGCACCCGCAGCCACGAGGCGATCCGGCCGGGACTCGTGCACGACCACTGCTCGGCCGTCCATCCCATGGCCGTCAGCTCCCCGGCGCTGCGTACGCTGGGCCTCGAACGGCACGGGCTGCGCTGGCTGTTGCCGGACATCGACTGCGCGCACCCGCTGGACGACGGCAGCGCCGGCGTCCTGCTGCGTTCCGTGCCGGACACCGCTCGCATGCTCGGTCCGGACCGTGACCGGTACCGCGCACTCCTCACCACCCCGGTACGCCACTGGGACGCCCTGGCCCACGATGTGATGGGCCCCCTGGCGCGCATCCCCTCGCACCCGCTGCTGCTCGCCCGCTTCGGCCTGCCGACCACCCTCCCCGCCTCCCTCCTCGCCCGCCTCTTCACCACCGCGCGGGCACGGGCCCTGTGGGCAGGCGTCGCGGCACACGCCTTCCGTCCCCTGTCACTGCCGTTCACCTCGGCCATCGGGCTGGGCATCCTCACCGCGGGTCATGCCGCCGGCTGGGCCGTGGCCGAAGGCGGCTCACAGTCCATCGCCCGCAGCATGGAAAGCGTGCTGCGCCTGCACGGAGGCAGCGTCCACACCGGCGTGCGCGTCACCGACCACCGGCAGCTGCCGCGCGCCGACGTGACCCTCCTCGACCTCGACCCCGGCCAGGTCGTCGCCCTCTACGGCGACCGGCTCCCGGCCCGGATGCGCCGCGCCTACCGGCGGTTCCGGCGGGCCCCCGCCGTCTTCAAGCTCGACCTGGCCGTCGAAGGCGGCGTGCCCTGGACGAACGCACACGCACGCCGGGCGGGCACCGTGCACCTCGGCGGCCCGCTCGCCGAGGTGGCCGACGCGGAGCGGGCCGTGGCGGCCGGCCACATGCCGGAACGCCCCTTCGTGCTGGTCGGCCAGCAGTACCTGGCGGACCCCTCCCGTTCCGTGGGCGACATCCACCCCGTCTACACCTACGCCCATGTCCCGTACGGCTACGACGGGGACGAGACCGACGCGATACTCCGTCAGCTGGAGCGGTTCGCCCCCGGTGTCCGCGACCGCGTCGTGGGCCGCCTGGCCACCTCGCCCGCCCGGTTCGCCGCCGCCAATCCCAACTTCGCCGGCGGCGACATCATCACCGGGGCCAGTACGGTCCCTCAGCTCCTCCGGGGTCCCCGCCCGACCACCGAGCCGTACTCGACCGGCGTGCCGGGCGTGTTCCTGTGCTCGGCGGCGACCCCGCCCGGTGCCGGCGCGCACGGTATGTGCGGCGCCGGAGCCGCGGCGGCCGCACTGCGCCACCTGGGGGTGCGGGCCGCGTACCCGCGATGACTCGTCGCCGGGGCGTCCCAGCGGCCACGGCGCCTGGGCCGGGCAGACGGTCTGTTCCGGAGGCGTGCCGTGGTGCCGGGCCAGGCCCTTGCGGTCGCGGGCGAGGGTGCCGAGGACACAGGCCCCACCGTGATGGCCAACGGCGCGCCGGGCCACACGTCCCCCACCTGACGGCCGCCGTGTGACGCCCGGCGGCGGACGGAGTGCCCCTCCCGGATACCGCGCAGGTTGTACGGCGCGCCGTCCTACCGCGGCCGGTGGAGCCGGGAGTCAACTCCCGGGTTGGCGACGGCGGAAGCCCCGGCGCATACCTTGTGTGGCGTGCCGAGAGGTACTCGACCACCAGGGGGAACACCATGCGAACGAACATCCTGGCCAAGGCGCTCGTCACCGCCACGACCGCCGTGGCCCTCGCTGCCGGCAGCCTCGCCGCCGCGGGCACCGGCGTTGCCGCTCCCGCGTCGGCCCACCCGGCGGTGGCCGGCGCGGCCGTCACGCCGCAGGCGGTGAACAACCTCGGCCTGAACGCCACCCAGGCCAAGAAGGTCCAGCGCTGGCTGAAGACGTACTGGCACTACACCGGCTCCATCGACGGACAGCTCGGCCCGAACAGCTGGAAGGCCTTCCAGCGCTGCCTGAAGCAGTACTGGGGGTACACCGGCCCGATCGACGGCGTCGTCGGCAAGGGCACGGTCAAGGGCCTGCAGCGCCTGCTGAAGCAGTACTGGGGCTACACCGGCCCCATCGACGGCATCGCCGGCTCCGGCACCAAGGCCGCCTTCAAACGGTTCGCCGACGGCCACTGAGGGCCACACCGAGCCGTGTGACCCACTTGCTGCCCCCGCCCGTCCCGGTCAGGATTCCGGGGCGGGCGGAGGCCATTCACCGGGCCTCGGCCGTGCGGGGAGGGCAGGATACGAACCTGCGTGGACCCAACGGATCCGACCTCGAGCCAACGCTGACCGGGACCCGGTCGACCGCTCCGGGCACCTCTCCTCGCCCCCGGCTTCACGCTCTCCCGCTCCGCCGTTCCGGTGTCCTGTCCGCTCCCAGGGATGCCAGCCAGGCGGCGGTGTCGTCGGGATGGCGGAAACGGAGGGTCTCGAGCGGAGCGAAACGCGGATCGCGGGTGCGGTGCTCGATCTCGCGGCGCCTGGCGGCGTGCTGGGACCAGGCCCACCAGACCGGGTGCTCCCTGCTCAGCCACCCCGCCCAGGTCTCCCTGTTGCCGCCGAAGATGACCTCACGGGTCACCGTGCGCCGCAGGGACCTGCGCAGGACGCGCGGCATGATCACGCGTCTGGGATAGTCCAGCCATATCACGGTGTCGGCGCGGCCCCAGAGCAGGTCACGGACCTCCGGGTAGTCGAGCGAGTCGACGATCCAACGAGGTCCGGCCGCCAGGCGCGACACCTCCCCGGCGAAGCCGGAGTCGACGGCCCACCCGGGCCCGGTGAAGTGGAGCGCGTCCATCTCGTGGTAGGGAAGGTTCAGTACACCGCTCACACTGCGGGCCAGCGTGGACTTTCCTGCACCGCTGATCCCCACCACCAAGATCCGCTCCATGGGCGCATGCTACGCCCGGGACTCCCGGGCGGCGGATGTGAGGGACATGTCCGCATAGCGTTCGCCCTCCACCTGCCCGGCGATCGGCTCCAGCACGGCCAGTTCGTCGGCGCTCAGCGTGATCCGGGTGGCCCGGGCGTTCTCGAGCAGGCGGCTGCGCTTGCGGGTGCCGGGGATCGGCACCACGGTCAGCCCGTGGACCTCGGCCCGCTGGTGCACCCAGGCCAGCGCGATCTGCGCCGTGGTGGCCCCGTGATCGGCCGCGATCCTGTGCAGGGGGGCGAGCAGAGCGGCGTTCGCCTTGGCGTTGTCGCCGGTGAAACGGGGCAGCAGCTGCCGGAAGTCGCTGCCGGACAGTTCCTTGCTCGCGTCGGAGAAGGAGCCGGTCAGAAAGCCCCGGCCGAGCGGCGAGTACGGCACGAAGGCGACCCCCAGCTCGGCGGCAGTGCCCACCACACCGCGCTCCACGTCCCGGCTGAACAGCGACCACTCCGTCTGCACGGCCGCGATGGGGTGCACGGCGTGCGCCTCGCGCAGCTCCGCACCGGTGACCTCGCTCAGCCCGAGGTGCCTGACCTTGCCCTCCCGGACCAGCTCGGCCATGGCTCCGACCGACTCGGACAGCGGGATCCCGGGATCGCGGCGGTGCATGTAATAGAGGTCGATGACCTCGACGTCCAGGCGGCGCAGACTCGCCTCGACGGCCTTCTTGACGTAGGCGGGATCGTTGCGGATGGCACGGTAACCCGGGTCGTCCGCGCGGTACTCGATGCCGAACTTCGTGGCCAGGGTGATCTCGTCGCGGTGCGCTGCCACGAACGGCGCGAGGAACTCCTCGTTGGCGCCGACGCCGTACATGTCGGCGGTGTCGATCAGGGTGACACCCGCCTCGACGGTGGCCTCCAGGGTGTCGCGGGCCGCGGCGTCGTCGGTCTGCCCGTAGGCGGCGCTGATGCCCATGGCGCCGAAGCCCTGGACGCCGACGAGGGGGCCGCCGGTGCCCAGTTCGGCCTTGCGGATCTGTTCGATGGTGTTGCCCATGACGGCGCTCAGGCCCTTTCCGACGCCCGGCGGGCGTCCGCGTAAAAGTCGATCTTGGTATCGAGTACGGTGAGCGTGTCGTGCAACTCGGCGATGCGCGCGAGGACTTCGCGCCGGGTTCGCTCCAGCATCCGCTGCCGTTCCTCGTAGGTCTCCGCTCCCCGGCGGACCAACTCGGCGTAGCGCACCATCTCGGCGACCGGCATCCCGGTCAGCCGCAGCTTGCTCACACACGCGAGCCACTCCAGGTCCCGGTTGTCGAACCGGCGCTGGCCGGCGTGCGACCGCTCCACCTGGGGCAGCAGGCCGATCTGCTCGTACCAGCGCAGCGTGTGCGGGCGAAGCCCTGTGAGCGCCGCGACCTCCCTGATGGTGTAGCGGTCCTGGCCATCGGGCCGAGGCGGCTCCGGCACCGCGGGCGCGCAGGCGTCCACGGACGAGGATGTCACGGGGGTGCTGTCGATCACCGTCATGCAGGACACGCTAGGACGTTCAAGTGCGCTTGAAGCAAGTGCGTTCCACGGCTATCAGGGGTGGAGCTTCTGCTGCGCGGCGAGCATGGCGACGAACTTCTCGATGCGCGCCGCCCGCGTCTGCGGCCTCTTGGCGTCCTGGACGCGGTAGAGGATCGCGTACCGGTTGCGGCTGTCCAGCGTCGCGAAGAAGTCCCGCGCCTGGGGACAGGCGTCCAGGGCCGCCTGGAGGTCATCGGGTACCGTCGCCGTGCGCTGACCCGCGTACGCGGCCTCCCAGCGGCCGTCCGCCGTGGCCTTCTCCACTTCCCGCAGGCCGGCCGGTCGCATCCGGCCCCGCTCGATGAGCTCGGTGGCCTTCTCCCGGTTCACCTTCGACCACTTGCTGCCCGGCCGGCGCGGGGTGAAGCGCTGCAGCCAGTGCCGCTCGTCCAGCTTCTTCTTCTGCCCGTCGATCCAGCCGAAGCAGAGCGCCGACTCCAGCGCTCGCCCGTAGTCGACGCCCTCCTGCCCGGAGCCTGTCTTCGGGATCTTCAGCCAGATGCCCCGCACACCGGCGTGATGCTCCTCCAGCCACTCCTCCCAGGCCTCCTGGGTGGCGAAGGCCAGGACCGGATCGGCCCCGTTCCCTGCTGCACCCGTCTGCGCTGCACCCGGCATGCGCCACATCAAAACCCACCCCGGTGGCGCGGTCAACCACAGCGGGGACATGCCCGATCATGCCCCGACGACGGCGCAGGCTGCGGCTCTCAGTCCGCCAGTTCCGTCTTGCCGAACAGGGTGGCATAGCCCGACGGGAGCTGGCTGAGGACATGGTTCAGCTCTCCGCCGCTGACGCTGTCGGCGACCGTGGTCAGGACCGCGCCGGTGTCCCACCGGGCCGTGCCCGGCCTGCCGCCGATCCGCTCGGCGACCCGGCGGTGGAACTCCTCGATCCCGAAGCCCTCCGGCTGCCCCTGCTTGGCGTCGGCGAGCCGGGGACCCAGGGGGCCGGGCAGCTGGGAGGCGAGGTCGTCGACCTCCCCAGGGCTGATCCGCTGCGCCAGCACACTCAGCACGGCTTCCGTGACCTCCGCCGCTTCGTGCTGGCTGTCGTACTCGCCGCGCTCGCGTACCCGGGCGAGGAACTCGTCGTACCTCATCGTCACCTCCACTTCGGTGCCGTCCACCGCCGTGCCGTGTCCACGGCACCCGAGTCGTCTCGAAGGTGTGCGGCCCCTGAGCCGGACCTCTCGGTCCCGGTACCCAGCACGCCGGGGGATGCACGGCCGAATCCGGCGGGCCCGCCTGCGTGAGACCGCGGGCTCGGGATACCCGGCGCGTATGCCCAAGCCAGGTATGCCGAAACTGCGTCTCCCCGGCCGCGACCACCGCCACCGCGACGCCGCCCCGCGGCCGCGTGTGCCGGCGCCGGAGGAGGCCGGGCCCGACCAGAGGGTCGAGCGGGCCGCGCCCGACACCCCGGCGCAGCTGCCCAAGTGGGCCTGGGGCGCGGTGCTGAAGGGCTCGCTGCGCGAGTTCCGGGACGACGAGCTGACCGATCGGGCCGCCGCCCTGACCTATTACGGGGTCCTCGCCCTGTTCCCGGCGCTGCTGGTACTGGTCTCGCTGCTGGGCATAGCCGGCAGGTCGGTCACCGACAAGGTGCTGACCGACCTCAGGCACCTCGCGCCCGGCTCCGCCCGGGACATCCTCACCAGGGCCGTGGAGCAGCTGCAGAACCACGGCGGCACCGGCTCGGTGATGGCCGTCGT
The DNA here is from genome assembly GCF_020819595.1 of Streptomyces barringtoniae. Classification (GTDB taxonomy): domain Bacteria; phylum Actinomycetota; class Actinomycetes; order Streptomycetales; family Streptomycetaceae; genus Streptomyces; species Streptomyces barringtoniae. Next base: position 247,573 of record NZ_JAJHNP010000003.1, on the reverse strand, counting down.
CGGCATCGTACTGGCGGTGTGGTCGGCCTCCGGGTACGTGGCCGCCTTCATCCGTGCCGCCAACGCCGTCTACGACATGCCGGAGGGGCGCCCGGTGTGGAAGATCCTCCCGGTGCGGATCGCCGTCACCGTCGTACTGATGCTGCTCGCCGTGGCCGGCGCCCTGATCGTCGTCTTCACCGGCAGCCTGGCCCGGCACGCGGGTCGGGCGCTGGGCGTCGGCGACACGGCCCTGACGGTGTGGTCGATCGCGAAGTGGCCGGTGCTGGTCCTGCTGGTCACGGTGATGATCGCGATCCTTTACTGGGCGACGCCGAACGCCAGGGTCAAGGGCTTCAGGTGGATCACCCCGGGCAGCGTCCTCGCCCTGACGATCTGGATGATCGCCTCCGCCGGGTTCGCCTTCTACGTCGCGAACTTCGCCTCCTACAACAAGACCTACGGCACCATGGCGGGCGTGATCGTCTTCCTGGTCTGGCTCTGGATCAGCAATCTGGCGATCCTCCTCGGCCTGGAGTTCGACGCGGAGACCGTGCGCCAGCGGGCCATCGTCGGCGGACTTCCGCCCGGGGCCGAGCCCTACACCCAGCCGCGCGACACCAGGAAGTGGGACGAGGACGACGTACGCCGACTGCACGGGACATGACCCGGGCCGTGCGGAGCGGGGCGAACCGGGCCCGGGAACGCGGTACGCCCCGCTCGCTCACGCCGCGTACCCGCCGTCCACGGAGAGCTCCGCTCCCGTCACGTACGCCGCCTCCGGCCCCGCCAGGAAGGCCACCGCGGAGGCCACCTCCTCGGCCGTGCCGAAGCGGCCGAGGGCGGTCATAGCCGCCTGGGCGGACGCGAAGGGACCGTCCGCGGGGTTCATGTCGGTGTCGGTCGGGCCCGGATGCACGACGTTCGCCGTGATACCGCGCCCGCCCAGCTCACGGGCCAGCGCCTTCGTCAGCCCGACCACCGCCGACTTGCTCATCGCGTACAGGGTGGCGCCGGGACCCGGGGTGTGGTGGGTGATGCAGCTGCCGACGGTGATGATCCGGCCGCCCGGCGCCATGAGTGCGGCGGCGGCCTGGGCGGCCAGGAACATCCCGCGGACGTTCACGGCGATCAGGCGGTCCACGTCGGCGAGCGAGAGACTCTCCAGCGGCTGCATCAGCCCGAGGGCCGCGTTGTTCACGAGGATGTCCAGGCCGCCGAGCGCCTCGGCCGCTTGTCCCACCGCGCCGGCCGCCTCCTCCGCGTCCGCGGCGTCGGCGCGCAGGGCCACCGCCCGCCGGCCCTGCGCCTCGACGGCCCGCACCACGTCCTCCGCCGTCTCCTTCCCGTGCACATAGGTCACTGCCACATCCGCGCCCTGCCGCGCCAGGCGCAGCGCCGTCGCCGCACCGATGCCCCGGCTGCCCCCGGTGACCAGGGCCTTCCTACCGTCAAGGGTTGCCTGTGAAGTCATGCGTCCATCTCACCGGCGAGGCGCGCCGAAGGCTGGCGGCGAACGGACCTCGAGCTGAGGTCCCGGAGGACGGCGTTGTCAGTGGCGGGCCGTAGTGTGCAGAACATGGCCCGTTTCCGGATGCGATGGGGGTAATGGTGGTGCGCAGGCCGGTCGAAGGTGAAGTCCATGTCCACTACGGCCAGCTCTACGTCGAGAGCGATCCGGACAGCTACGGCCCGGACCTCGCGGAGGCGTTCGCCGGCCAGTGCTCAGGGCTGTGCGGCGCGGCGATCCCCGGGACCCTGTGGCTGACGACGGGACTTCACACGGGTGACGTCGGCTTCACCGCCGAAGTGCACGACGAAGCACCGCCGTTGGACCCGTACTGGGAGGATGTCGTGGAGGTGTCCTTCCGGCCGCTCTCGGACAGCACCGCGCTCGTGCTGTGGGGAGGCGAAGGCTCCTGGGAGCTGGACCTGGAGGAGACCGACTACCGGGTCCGCTACTGCGCCAAGGGCATGGACGCGGCGAACGGCGAGGACACCCGTCTCGACGGCGAGCCACAACTGGACTCCTATCTCCTGCAGTTCTGGCCGGCGCCGCCGGCGCCGGACCGTGTTCTGAAGCAGACCTCGGGGATGGCGGCGTACTGGCACGACTACGCCCGCCGGCTGCCACCGCCTCCCACACCGGCCGAACGTGCCGAGGCCCTGCGCCAGGCCCGCCTCGCGCAGGAGCAGGAGGAGAGAGAACGCGAACTGGCCTACGAACGCTGGGAGTGGGGCGGCCGGGCGCCGAGCCGGGCGCTGCGCGAGGTCGACGGAAACGTGCGCGGCCTGCTCGACTTCGACGCGGCGCTCGTGCACGCCGTGGACGAGGCGGGCCCTGTCGCACAGCGTGCCGTGGCCCTGCTGGCCGCGCGCCGCGCGTGCGAGGCGGCGGGTCTCGCACAGCTGGACTGGATCGCCGCCGGACTCGCGGCCGTCGCCGAGGGCCGGCCGCTGCCACCGCCGCTCGACGACGAGGACCAGGTGTGGCGGGCCCTGGACGCCGACCCGCGGGTCCCGGACCGGACCGTCGGCCGGGCCGTGCCGCCCCAGCGCCCGCCCTTCGAAGCTCCGGCGCCGGCCTGGGACGAGGTGTCCCTGCCGATTCCCGTGGCCGAGCCGACAGCGTGCGGTCCCGCGGCCGACTGGGCAACGGCGCCGACGTCGCCCGAACCGCCGCTGCCCGAGCCCACGGGAGCGACGCGGTACACCGTGTGGGCCACGATCGGCGGGCCGGGAGCGTCCCTGCCCGTCTCGCAGCCGCACATGGCCGTTCCCGCATTGCTCGCCGCCGCCGAGCCCGACCCGCTGCGGGCCGCTCTCGACGCGGTGTACGCGGGCGTCGCCGCGTACGGCGAGGACTACCCGGCCCTGCTGCGGGAGGTCTGGTCGGTGTGCGGGGGCAGGCGCACGTAGCAGCCGGGCCGTGGTGTTGGTGGAAAGGGCTGCGGGCGACGGTGCGGGCCTGGAACGCGGCGGCGGTCCGGGGCCGGAGAAGCCCGGCTTCGAGCGGGACCGGGTCGGCACCGACGACGGCATCGAGTCGGTGCGGTTCGTCCGCGTGCTGCCGTGACGACCAGGAGCCACGTGCACGGGCAGATCGGTCACCCGGGCGACGCAGTGGAGCGGGCGCGCCGGTGGGCCGCGACGCGTTCGCGGGTCGCGCAGCGCCGGGAGCAGTAGCGGCGTTCGGGGCCGGGACCCTGGGTGATGAAGACGTTCCGGCATGCGGCCGAGGCACAGATCCTGCCGGGCGGGAGTTGGCGGTCCCAGACCAGAACGGTCAGGGCCAGGCAGGACGAGGCGAGGAGCCACTCACCCCAGGGAGCGTCGTCGTCTCGGTCGAGGTGGGGATGCCAGGGTGTGGCGCCACCGTGTGAGGTGAGGCGGAGCGGCCCGGTGTGCTCGCCCAGCAGACGGTTGAGGACGACGGCGGCCTCGCCGGCGTGCTCGGCGGCGAAGACCTCCCGCAGGCGGCCCGCGGCCTCGCGCATCTCCGAGACATCCCGGGGGGTGAGGTCCACCGGACCCGTCTCGCCATGGGCGAGGAGCACCTCCGCCACCCGGCCCGGGTCGGGGCGGTCCCCGGTGAGGGCGTTGACGAGAGCGGCGGTGCGGCGGGCCATGGTCAGGACGGAGTGCCGGGTGGACCAGTCACCGCCTGCATCGATGCTGGAGGACACCAGCGCACTGTAACGTATATTGCGGAGTTTTGAGTTACCTCCGTAACGTCACTTCGGTGGTGAGGCGTTACGTGATGGCCCGCTATTTCGGGGGCGCGGTCGTGGCCCGCGTCGGGGACGAGATGTCGGGACCGGCGCTGATGCTGTCCGGATACGCGGTCGCCGGCTCGGCCTCCGAAGCCTCGGCGCTGCTCGCGGGCATCACGGCCGCGGCGGCGGCGGGCGGCCCCGTGCTCGGGGCGGTGCTCGACAGACAACAGCGGCCGGGACGGCTGCTGGCCGCTGCGCTCGTCCTGTACGCGACCGGCCTTGCGGTGATCCTCGTGGGACTCGGCCAGCTTCCGCTCGGCGTCACCGTGCTGATCGCCGTCCTGACCGGGCTGCTGGGGCCGGCGCTGTCGGGCGGCTGGACGGGCCAGCTGCCGAGGGCGGCCGACGGGGACTGGCTGTCACGGGCCGACGCGCTCGACGCCATGACCTTCGGCATGGCGAGCCTGTCCGGTCCGGTCCTCGCCGGTGCCCTCGCCGAGGTGCTGGGAGCGTCGGCGGCCGTCGTGGTGTCGGCGGCACTCATCGGCTCCGCGGCACCCGCGGCGTGGATGCTGCCGACGCGCTCCGCGCGGGTGCCGGAACCGCGGTCCCCCGCGCTCATCGATGACCTCGTCGCCGGTACGCGGGTCATCGTGGGGAGACCCCGGCTGGCCCGGGCGACCCTCGCCTCGGTCGTGTGCTGTGCCGCGCAGGGCATGCTGACGGCCTGCGTCCCGATGCTGGGGCAGCGTGTCCTCGGCGGAGCGGGGCGCGGCGCGCTGCTGCTGTCCTGTGCGGCCGTCTCGGCCCTGATGGCCAACGCCGTACTGGCACGGTTCCCGCGGCGCGTCGCCCCCGACTCGATCATCTGGGCCGGCGCCCTGGTCCAGGCCGGCGCGTTCGCCCTGGCGGCGACAGGCCGCCCGGCGGTGCTCGTCCTGGCCCTGCTGCTGGCCGGCATCGGTGAAGGCCCGCAGCTCACCGCCTTGTTCGCGATACGTCACCGGGAGGCTCCGGACCGTCTGCGCGGCCAGATCTTCACCACTGGCGCCAGCCTGAAGATCACCGCCTTCGCATCGGGTGCGGCGGTCGCCGGCCCGCTGGCGACCTGGTCGGTTCCCGGCGCACTGGCCACGGCAGCGGGCGTGGCGGCCTGCGCGGCGCCGGCCTTCTTCGCCGTACCGCGGCACACCGGCGAAGCCGCCGAGGGATACCTGCGGCCGGACTGATGCTGTGCCCGTTCCGCGACTAGGCGGTCGTTGCACCCGGCGGAGCGGTGAGATCCGCAAGACTGCGGAGATACGACAGACCGGGGCGGCCGGAGAGCCGGGTCTCGCCGACGACGGCGAACCCCGAACGGGCCAGGACGGCTCGCGATGCCGCATTGTCCAGGGTGGTCGCGGCACGCAGCGCCGTCAGTCCGTAGCGGTGGGCGGCCAGGCCGCAGATCTCCCGCACGGCCCAGGTGGCGAGCCCCCGGCCCGCGGCACGCTCCGCGATGCGATACCCGAGTTCGGCGGCGCCGTCCGAGACATCCACCAGATTCATCCGGCCCAGCACCTCGTCTCCGGCGCCCACCAGCACGTGGAAGTAGCAGAGGCCGGCCTCCTGCTCGTCGAGCAGGGCACGGAGCCGCTCGTCGAACCGGGCGAAGTAGTCATCGCCCCGGTCGGGGACGGACGCGGCGAAGTAGCCCCGGTTCTCCTGCTCGAACGCGAACAGCGCGAGGGCGTGAGCCGGACGGAGCAGCTGTATCTCGGGCATGGACCGCAATATAGGAAAGTTGTATGAGCAAGTTGTACGTGTAAACCATAACGATCTCGGTCCCAGCCCTTGCGCGCCCACCGATCCGCCCTAGCCTCCGGGCATGGCATTTCTCTCCAGTCGCCGCAGAAGGGTCCGTCTTGCTCCCGAGCTCGACGACCAGGACCTGGGCAAGCTGCTGAAGTCACTCGTGGCGACCACCAGGACCGGCACCATCGCGACCAGCGAGCTGTGTGTGGCGCAGATGTCCCGCCTCCTGGAGCAGGAGCCCGGCGACTGGGACCGCCGGGGGCATCGCATCGACGTCCTGGCGGGATACCTCGCCGGCTCGCATCTGCCCCGGTCCTGGGCCACGCGCGAGCCCCGCAGCGTTGACGCACTCGTCCTGCACGCCTGGACCCAGGTCGCGCAGGGCCGCGCACAGGGGCGCCTGGAAGACCCCGCCGGCACCGTCCAGACCTGTCTGCGCGCCGCCGAACTCGCCCCCGAGGACCCCACGCCCTGGGTGGCCCTCCTCGCGGTGGCACGCCTGGAACGCCGGGAGCAGTCGCAGGTCTTCGGGGTGTGGAACGAGGTGCTCGCACGCGATCGCTGGAACCGCGAGGCCTACCTGAACATGCTGGCCTACCTCAGCCCGAACGAGGCGGGGTCGCGCATCCAGGTCCTGGAGTTCGTGGACACCCTGCGCGCCCGCATGCCCGCCAACGCGGCGTGTGTGGGGACCGAACTCACCGCTCAGGTCCACCAGTACCACGCCATCCTCGACCGCGGCGGGCTCGAGGCGCTGGTGGCACGGAACCACTGGTCCCATGCCATGGCCACGCAGGCCCTCGACCGCGCGGCACACACCTGGACCCAGCCGGGGTTCCTCCGCCACGCCAAGGCGCTGGCCGACCTCAACCTCCTCGCCTACTCGCTGGTCGCCGCCGACCGGCGCGCCGAGGCGCGTGCCGTCTTCGAGCAGATCGGCGGCGTCGTCACCGCGTGGCCCTGGCAGGCCGGGGGCAACCCGGTGGCCGAGTTCGACCAGACGCGACAGAGGTCCATGGCAGGTTTGTGAGCCGCGGAACCGACCGCACGTCAGCTGTGCCGGGTCGCCCCGTCCGAACGCGCCGACCCTTGTCGGTGCAGGACGGGGCGATGTCGCCACGGCTCATTCGGCAGCGTCGGGCCGGGACTCCTCCGCGTTCGCCGCCGCCGACTCGGCTGCGGTGGCGAGGGTGTAGAAGACGGACGAGCCCTGCTTGGTGCGCTGGGCGGCGTTGCGGGCCACGAGGTTCTCCAGGGTGGTGCGGATGACCTTGGTCTGGATCTCCCGGTCCGGATGTGCCTTGCCCAGCGCCTCGGAGACCTCCGCCGCGGAGCGGGGCTCCTGCTGCTCGGCGAGATGGCGGCGGACCAGTTCGATGAGGGTGGGCTGGGCGGCCTGGCCGGTCGCCTTCTTCGCCGGGGAGACCTTCGCCGCCGAGGGCTTCGTCGCTTCGGGCTTCGTCACCGCGGGCTTCTTGGCGGGCTGCTGCTTCCCGCGCCCGGACTGCTCCGGGGCCGCCTTCTTCGGCGTCCGGCGCGTCTCGGAGGGGGTGGTGGTCTTCTTGCGCGGGGCGGGCACCACGGCGCCCTCGGTCGGGGTGGGGGTGGCCACCGACGTCGCGACACCGAGCGCCTGCCGCATGTTCACCAGGATCGTCTGGTCGTGCTGCAGAGCGGCCAACTGCTCCTGAAGCGCCGCGATTTCGGCGGTGATGCGTTCCTGCTCCTTGACGTTGTGCTCGAGGTCGTTGGTCACCTGGCTGACGTACTGCGAGGTCAACTCGGTGACGGGGGCGGTGGGCTCAGGCATCTGTGGCTCCTATCGTGACTCTGGTGCGCTCCCATCGCCTCCGGTCGCGGCAGGCGGGGAACGGGAGTTGTCCTGCGGGTCCCCCGACACATGGATGATACGGATGGACCGGCGGGTTTCCACCGAGTGAACCCTGTGCGTTGCCCGGTCGTGTGCCGTTCTCCCCCCATGTCACTCTTCCGATGTCTCCTGCCGGGCAGACCGGGGAGGCGGAAGCAGCCATTTCCCCGGCAGAATGCCGTGATGGGACCCTTCACCGCGTACGACGGCGCCGAACTCGCCCACAGCGTCCCGGGGGACGGCGCACCCGTGGTGTCCCTGCCCGGCGGTCCGCAGCAGTCGACGTACCCGGGAGACCTGGGCGCCGTCGTGCCATGACGTGTCGAAGGAGTCGGTGCCGCAACTCCAGGCCGCCGCCAGCGCGTTGGCGGCGCGGAGTGGCGCGCGGCCGGCCCCGTCGTTCCACCCGTTCTACGGCCCGGCACGAGGGCCGGTGCCGGTGCCGGTACCTACAGAGGGTTCCCGCGCAGCCAGGTCAGCACCTGCTGGGCGTGCTCGTTCGGCGGGAAGACCGGGTAGAAGACATGCTCGATCACACCGGCGCGGAGGACGAGCGTCAGGCGCCTGAACAACCGCATCCCCTCGACCTCGAACGTGGGCAGACCGAGCGTGTCGGCAAGGCCGAGGGCGGGGTCCGAGAGCATGTCGAAGGGCAGTCCCAGCCGCTCCACCACCTCGCGCTGGTAGTCGGTGTCCTGACTGGACAGCCCGTAGACACGGCCCGCGCCGGCTTCGAGCAGGTCGTGGAAGTGGTCGCGGAAGCCGCATGACTCGGGCGTGCAGCCACGGGCTCCGGGAATCGAGTTCCAGCCTTCCGGCAGGTCGGTGCCGGGGCGGCCGGTGAGGGGGTAGACGTAGACGACCGTGCGCCGGGGCCCGAGCCCGTCCAGGCGGACCATTCGGCCCGCGGTGTCGAGCAGTTCCAGGCCCGGCACCTCCATGCCCGGGAGGTGGTTCGCCGCGCCGTCGTCCTCGGGGACGGGCAGGTCCGCCGGCAGCGTCAGGTGGTCCATGCGTCCGGTGCCTCTCTCCTCGGGCGGTACGGCGCGACTGCCCCGGTGGGCGGCGGCGTTCAGGTTGGCGATCAGCGTCGCGCGGCGGGCGGTCAGGGACTCGATGCGCTCGGTGAGCTCGTCGATGGCCTCGCGGTAGCCGGCGAGGGAGGCGGGACAGTCGTCCGCGTGCGCCCGTCCGGCCGCCAGGCACTCGAGGAACGGCCGCGTGCGCTCTACGGGGATACCGAGCCGGTGGAGCGTCCTGATCTCCCGTACGAGGCGTACGTCGTCCTCGCCGTAGTCCCGGTAGCCGTTGGGCAGGCGCTCGGGTGCGATCAGCCCCAGCGACTCGTAGTACCGCACCGCCTTCGCCGTCACCCCGGCCCGCCCCGCCAGCTCACTGATCCTCATGCCGCTCACCTCACCCAAACGCTAAACCCTGACCTCGGGGTCAAGGTCAAGGCGGCCGGTGATCGGGTGCCCGCCTCAGCGGACGACGTCGAGGCCGCAGAGGCGGCTTCGGAACAGCGGGAGACCGACCGCGGCGACCGGGCGCAGGAGGGAACGACCACGGAGCAGCACGACGAGCCGTACCTCCCAGCGGCCTTCGCCGTCCCGCGGCCGCCTCCCACCATGCCCGCCTCGACCTCGTACACCGCGGCCGGTCCCAGATGTTCGCCCTTCGCCGCACGATGGCGCCGCACCCGGCCACGGGCAGGGGTACGACGCGCCGGCCGGGCGTCGAGGACGGTGCCGCGCACGCACCGGCATGGCTGCCCTGCCTCGGGCCGCGTCGACGCCGTCCTCGAGGGAGTCAGGAAGAGCCGCGGGCCAGCTGCCGCAGGACGTCCATGGCCTCCTCGGCCTGCTCGTAGGGCACGAAGAGGTGGTCGTGGTGGAAGCCGGCGACGACGTTGCAGCTCAGCTCGGCGTCGGCGAGGGCGCGGGAGACAGCGGCGGTCAGCCCGACCGCGGCCAGCGCGGAGTGCACCCGCAGGGTGATCCATCCGGCCACGTAGTCGTACGCCATCCCCGCCGCGTCCGCGTCCGCCTGGGGCACGACGAGGGTCAGGCCCTCCTGTTCGGCCACCGTCACCACCGGGGTGACACCGGACGGCACGCCGCCCTCCGCCATGGTGAAGACATAGCGTCCCGGATTCAGTTCCGGACGCATGCCGCTGAGCAGTGTCTGCAGATCAGTCTCGCCGGTCACGGACCCACCCTACGGGGAGACCGGCCGCTCGCCAGGGAGGCGAGCGGTGACGGTCACGGCGTCGCCACCGGCGGCATGGCGCTCGGCTTCCCGGTCGCGGCCAGGTGTGTCTGTCCGTCCGCGTCCGGGCGGACCGGAGAGCGGTGGCCTCCTTCCGGTCCGCCCCGACGGTGGCGTCCGGCGACATGACGGCGCCCAGGACGGCCCAGTCGCAGGCGGCCACGCCTGCTCAGCACACCTCGACAGCCTTACCCCTGAGCTAGGTTGACGCGATGCGCTTCGCTTTCAAGACATCGCCGCAGGGCACCTCGTGGGAGGCCATGCTCGACGTATGGCGTGCGGCCGACGAGATCGAGATCTTCGAGTCCGGATGGACCTCCGACCACTTCCAGGCCATGCACGGCACGAACCCCGCGACACCGCGTCTGGAGGGCTGGATCAGCCTGGCGGCACTGGCCCAGGCCACGCGGAGGCTGCGGCTGGGCACCCTGGTGACCGGTATCCACTACCGTCACCCGGCGATCCTCGCCAACATGGCCGCCACCCTCGATGTCATCTCCCACGGACGACTGGAACTCGGCATCGGGACGGGGTGGAACGAGGAGGAGTCGCGCGCGTACGGCATCGAGATGGGCACGCCGCGACAGCGGAGCGACCGCTTCGAGGAGGCCTGCGAGGTGCTCACCGGTCTTCTCGGGCCCAAGCGGACCACCACCTTCAGGGGCGCCTACTACGAGCTGTCGGACGCGCGCTGCAACCCCAAGCCCGTTCAGCGCCCTCATCCGCCGTTGTGCATCGGCGGCAGCGGGGAGAAACGCACGCTGCGCACGGCGGCCAGGTTTGCCCAGCACTGGAACTTCGACACCGGGACTCCGGCACAGTTCCGCAGGGCACGCGAGGTGCTGTTCGAACACTGTGGCCGTATCGGGCGCGATCCCGCGGAGATCCGCCTCTCGGCCCAGGTCCGCTTCACCGGCGATCCGGCCGAAGCCGCCGCCGACGCTGCCGCCTTCGCGGCCGAGGGCGCCGAACTCGCGATCGTCTACCTCCCGCTGCCCTACTCACCACACGTACTGGAGCCTTTGGCACAGGAGTTCGCCCGGCTCTTCTGACGGGGGACGGGGGAGCCCGGCCGCCGCCGCTCCTAGAGTGATCCACATGCCGATACCCGTCCACGTCCTCGCGCACCGCCCCTTGACCGTCGAGGCCGTCGCCGAGTTCGTCGCGCTGCCCTTCGTGCCGTACGTCCCCGAAGACGTGGATGCCGTTGACGAGGAGACAGTGCGTCGCGGCTGGAGCTGGGAGCACGAACTGGTCTGCGACTCCTTCCGCACCGCCGACCAGTATGTGTTGTGCAGTGACGGCCTCAGCCCGTTCGGAAGCCTCGACGCACGGTACTTCCTCGTCTTCGGCGAGATGTACCCCGTCGACCCGGACGATGAGGCCAAGGCCAACGGCCCGTGGATGTCCGGCCATCTGGACGGCTGGCGGCAACTGCCCGGCTGGACCACCCAGGAACCGTGCACGGACCAGGACTGCGAGGCCGTCCTCGCCCAGGCGGCACAGGCCGTGACCCAGTGCCTGGGCGCGGCCGCCGCGCGGACGGTCGTGTCGTCCGCCACCGTCGTCACCGGGCCCGCGCTGACACATCGCATCTGGCGCACTCCCACCCACGCCCTCGTGCTCGGGCCGTCGGCCGACAACGGCCCGTACGGCTACCTCACCCATCTGCAACTGTCCTGCACGCCACTCGCCTGCGGTCCGGAACTGCCCCCGGCGGGCGACGAAGACGGCTTGGCCGCATGGATCACCGCACACGTCGACTGGTGACACCCGGCCTCGGACGGCGCTGCCGGTACCCTGCGCCAGATGGGAGTCGGTACCGAACAGACCCGGCTCGTGGTGCTGCGCGGCAACAGCGCCTCGGGCAAGTCCTCCGTCGCGGCGGGTGTCCGCGACCGGTTCGGCCGCGGGCTGGCCCTCGTGGAACAGGACAACCTGCGCCGGATCGTGCTGCGTGAGCGGGACCGGCCGGGAGCGGCGAACATCGGCCTGATCGACATGGTGGCCCGCTATGCCCTGGACGCCGGATATCACGTGATCGTCGAGGGCATCCTGTACGCCGACCGCTACGGGGACATGCTCGCCCGGCTGCGCGCCGACCACCGGGGGCCCACCTACGGCTACTACCTCGACGTGCCGTTCGACGAGACCCTCGCCCGCCACGCGACCAAGCCGATCGCCGACCACGTGAGCGAGGCCGACCTGTGGGAGTGGTACCGGCAGCGCGACCTGCTGCCAGGGGGAGCGGAGACGGTCATCGGCGCCGACAGCTCCCTGCCGGAGACGGTCGAGCGCATCATGCGCGACACGGGCCTGGCCGGCCTTCAGCCCCGGGACTTCTGACTCCGCCTCCCACCCGTCCCTCTGCCCGCCCCTCGGTCCGGGACCGATGTCTCACCGTCAGATATCCGAACGCCGCGAGGCCCGGCGGCTGCTCCGCACCGAGTGTCGTGCCGACGCCGACGCGTTCCTGTCGGCGGGGGACGCCCGGGCGGCCGTCGGAGGCGCCGGCCCGGTGGCGATCGGCGTGTACGCCCGGGCTGCCGAGCCCGGCGATGTGCCGATCGCCCGTCCCCGGACGTAGGAGGCCCGGCGTTGCGCCCCTTCGGCCCGGACCGGAGTCCCCCCGGGGGGCCGAGTACCGGAGTCCCCCCGGGGGCTGCCGAGTACCGGAGTCCCCCGGTCGGCGGAGTTCCGTCAGGCGCCGACGGCAGGGGAGCGGGAGTATCCCTTCGCCAGGTCTTCGAGGAGGCCCGGCTGGGTCGGCTTCCAGCCCAGCAGTTCACGTGTGAGCGTGCTCGACGCCGGCAGGTCGAGGCCGATGAAGCCGGCCAGCCAGCCGAAGTGCCCGGCCGCCGCCTCGGGTGCCACGGAGACCACCGGCACGTCGAGGTGCCGGCCGATCACCTCGGCGACGTCACGGATCGCGACGCCCTCCTCCGCGACCCCGTGCAGCACCGATCCGGCCGGGGCCTGCTCGACCGCGAGGCGGAACAGATGCGCGGCGTCGAGGCGGTGGACGGCCGGCCAGCGGTTGGCGCCGTCGCCGATGTAGCCGGAGACGCCCTTCTCGTGGGCGATGGCGACCAGTGTCGCCATGAATCCGTTGTCCCCCTCGCCGTGACAGGTCGGCGAGAGCCGTACGACGGAGGAGCGGATGCCGCGCGAGGCGAACGCCAGCACCTCCTGTGCGGTGGCGGCGCGGATCGAGATCGGCGACCCGTCGAACGCGGCCATGTCCTGTTCGGTCGCCACCCGCCCGGATGTGAGACCGGCCAGGCCGGAGGCGAGGACGAAGGGCCGGTCGCTGCCGGCGAGCGCCTCGCCGAAGACGTCGACGGCGCGACGGTCGGCCTCGGCGGCGCCCTGGAAGTCGCCGCTGAAGGCGATGTCGTGCTTGAAGGCGAGGTGGATCACCCCGTCCGACGCGGCGGCCGCGTCCCGCAGCAGGTCGAGATCGTCGACGGTGCCGCGGACGACCTCCGCGCCCGCCGCGACGAGCGCGGCGGCGGAGGCGTCGGAGCGGGCGAGCCCGACGACCTGGTGACCGGCTTCGAGGAGCTCGGGTACGACGGCGGATCCGATCCAGCCGGAAGCGCCGGTGACGAAGATGCGCATGAGGAGACCCCAGACCTTTCGATGTCAGTGACTGTCATAGACGCTACACCTGATGTCAGTCTCTGTCATCACGTAAGATCTCGGCATGGGTAGATGGGAGCCGGACGCGCGCGGACGCCTGGCGAAGGCCGCACTGGAGCTCTACGCCGAGCACGGGTACGAGCAGACCACCGTGGCGGAGATCGCCAAGCGGGCCGGGCTCACGGAGCGGACCTTCTTCCGGCACTACGCCGACAAGCGCGAGGTGCTCTTCGCCGGCGCCGGTGAGCTGGAGGATCTGTTCGTCCGGGCGGTCGCGGACGCTCCGCGGGCCGCGGTCCCGCTCGACGCCCTGACGGTGGGGCTCGACGCCGTCGCCGAGATGTTCGCCGACCGACGCGAGTTCGCGCGCCGGCGGCACGCCGTGATCACGGCGAACGCGGAACTCCAGGAGCGCGAGCTGATCAAGCTCGCGTCGTTGGCGGCCGCGCTCGTCGACACGTTGCGCGGCCGTGGCCTCGCGGAGCCCACCGCGAGCCTGGCCGCCGAGGCTGCGGTCGCCGTCTTCAAGGTCGCCTTCGAACGCTGGATCGCACCGGGCGAGGAACGCGCGATGCGGCAGCTGATCCGGGAGTCACTGACCGAGCTCAAGGCCGTGACCTCGGGCGTCTAGGCGCCGCACGGCAGCAGGTGTTTGCCCGTCCCGGTCGTGCGTGCGGCCGAACCGCCCTGTCGGCGCAGGGCAGTTCGGCCGCTCGGGCGCGAGGGGTCAGCGGTAACAGGTGGTGATGCCGGGGTGCCAGGGGCAGGCGATGCCCGCGAAACCGCCGTTCGCGGTGATGCCCACGCTGAACGTGTCACCGCCGCGCAGTACCTGCCGGTCCTGGACGAGTCCGTCGGCGCCGTCCCGGATCGTCTCGACCAGCCACCGTCCAGGTCCGATCCGCAGCGGTACCTCGGCCGTGCGGGCGCCACCCGCGTACACCCCGCCGAGGAACCAGCGGTCGCCGCTGCGCCGGGCGAGGACGGCCTCCTGCCCGGGGCGGCCGGCGAGCAGCCGGGTGTCGTCCCAGGCCGCCGGGACCTGTTCGAGGAAGCCTCGGGCGAGCGGCCGGGCGTCGTACGCCTCGGGTGTGCCCGCGAACATCTGGAGCCCCGACTCGTAGGCGACGGTGAGTCCGACCTCGGCCGCGTCGGAATCCGGGCGCCGGCCGACGCGCTGGAAGCCGCCCGGCGTGAAGTCCATGGAGCCGATGACGTTCCGGGTGAAGGGCAGGGTGGTGAGGTGGACGGCGGTGTTGGTGCGCTTCTCCTCGCCGCCGACACCCTCCATGGTCATCACCTGCGGCCAGGCGCGCTGGATGCCCTTGGGGATCGTGGAGCCATGGAAGTCGACCATGAGGTGGTGGGCGGCCGTCTCCCGGAGGATCGTGTCGTACCACTGGAGCATCGACTGCGACTCCGAGTTCATGAAGTCGATCTTGACTCCCTTGACGCCCCACCGCTCCAGCGTGGGGAGCCACTGGGCGCGTTCCTCGGGTGTGTCGAGGTCGCGCTGGTGGATCCAGACGACGATCCCGACGCCCTTGGCGCGTGCGTGGTCCACGAGCTGGGGAAGCCAGCTGTCCGTCTGCCAGTCGGGATCGGTGGTGTCCCACGCGTCGGACCTGAAGTACCAGCCGGCGTCGACGGCTTCGTACGGCCAGTGCCGCTCGGCGGCGTAGTCGACGTACGCCTCCTGCGCGGCGAGGCTCTGGCCGGCCGCGCGGCCGCCGGCGAGCCAGGTCCACAGCACGGTTCCGGGGCGGATCCAGGAGGTGTCGGAGACCTGGGACGCGGGGGCCAGGTCGTCGGTGAAGGTGGACCCGGTGACGGTGGCGAGGTCACCGGTGATCAAGGCCCGCCAGGGGGTGGTGAGGGGCCCGTCGGTGTGGACGCGGTCGTCGGCGAGCTTGATGCGGTAGGTGCCGGTGCCCTGGGTGTGGGCGAGCCGGGCGCCGGAGTAGGTGCCGGTGAGGTCGGACTCGGCGAGCAGGGCGTAGCCGCCGTCGGTGGCGAAGAGGGCCTGGTCGGAGTACTCGCCGGTGGGGGCGGTCGCGGCGGTGTACTCGTTGAACTGGCCCTCGTTGTCCACCCGGTAGGTGCCGAGCCAGGCGCTCGCGTCCGGCGGCAGGTTGAAAGCGGAGGTCTCGCCGACGACGTCGCCGTACCCGGAGGGCAGGACGTACCGGTAGGCGACGCCGTCGGCGGAGGCGCGGACCACGAGGTCGAGGCGGGCGCCGGCGCCGGAGGCGAAGGACAGCCGGGTCTCGTGCATCTGGACCCTGCGGTCGAGCCGCTTTCCGGACTTCGTCCGGTAACGCTCCCCGATCGTACGGTCCTTGCGGCGCACGAAGCGCAACCCCTGTGACAGGTCGGCCTGTTCGGTGACGATGCCGAGGGGCGACGGCTCGACGACGGTACGGCCCTCGCGGGACACCGACAGGGACAGCGTGCCGGTGGTGTCGTCCAGGGATATTCGGGCGCGGGGTGCGTGCGTCGCCTCGGACACGGCCCAGGTGCGCGCGTGCTGCTCGGCCCGCGCGGGCACGGTCGCGAGGAGCGTGGCCGCGAGCCCGGCGCAGAGCGCGGCGACCACGGATCTTGCTCTGGTCAGTGGAACAGCCATGGAACCCTCCCCTTCCGGACGGCGGTTACGGCAGGCCCCACGCCGGGCCCGGCTCGCTGACGGCGACGGGGGCGATGACGAGGTCGGGCCGGGAACCGGAGTGCACGAGCACCTCGCGGCCCTTGGGCAGGTCGATGGCGAGGGTGCCGTCGCCCAGGTCTCCGGTGTGGGCCGGGGTGCCGTCGTCGAGCACCGCGGTGAGGGGCCCGCTCAGGCCGTGCCGGAGCCGCAGCGGCTCGCCCGCCAGACTTCTGACCCGGATGAACCGGGTGGCCCCCGCCTCGCGCACGGCACTGACCAGGAAGGCGCCCTGGGTGCGGAAGTTGTGCAGGGTCACGTCCTTCCAGGCGGACGGAACGGCCGGGAAGACCCGGACGACGCCGCCCCAGCTCTGGCAGAACATGTCGTGCAGGGACTGCGAGGCGGACAGCGGCGTCTCGATCACCGGACCGGCCTCGGTGTAGTGGGTGTTGGCGCGGCACGGGTACCGGGTGCTGGGGTCGAAGAACTTCCGCAGGTAGCCGATCGCGGTGTCGCCGTCCCCCGTCAGCGCGTAGATCGAGGCGGCGCCGGTGTAGCTGTAGCCCCGGTGGGCTCCGGTCAGCGCGTGCCAGTGGACCACCGACTTGATGATCAGGTCGCGGTTCTCGGGCTGGTCCCAGTTGACGAGGTGGAGCGGGTACACCATCAGCAGGTGCGAGTAGTGCCGGTGCGACTGGGCGTACGGGGTGTCGGCGCCGATCATGAAGCCGTTGTCGTCGACCGGGTACGGCGTGAGCCGGGCCAGCACCTCCTGCCAGCGCGGCTTCGACTCGTCGTCGATTCCCAGCAGGTGCGCCGAGTCCAGGAGCGTCTGGCAGCCCCAGCGGATCAGGGCCAGGTCGTAGTTGGTGTCCTGCGGCGGCACCACGGGATATTCCGGTGAGAGCGTGCTCGGCAGATGGAGCTTGCCGTCGCTGCCCGGGGCGAGGAAGTGCAGGTAGTAGTTGATCGTCCGGCGCAGTAGGGGGTAGATCGTGTCGCGCAGCAGGGACGTGTCCATGGAGTGCCGGTACGACAGCCACACGTTGTGCAGCGCCCAGGTGAGGTCGCCGGTCTCGGCTCCGGTGCCCGGTTGTCCCACCTCGCGGTTGCAGAACATGTCGGAGCTGCGTCCGATGCCGGAGCCGTCCGAGCGGTAGGCCGCGGGGACGTTGGCGGTGAGCTGCTCCTGGTTCTGGCGCAACGTGCTGGCCAGCGAGTCGAGTTCGGGGTGGTTGAAGCCCTGGATGAGCCAGTACTCCAGCTGGACGTTGAGGTTCCACCAGACCGCCGGCCAGGGGGTGGGCTCCAGCCACGGCCCGGAGGTGGCCATCACGGGGCCGCCCGTGCGGCTGGCGGAGGCGACCTTGTAGAGCTGGATCCAGTGGAAGCTCTGCAGCCGCTGGTCGGGGAACGACACGAAGCTCTTCCGGTAGAACGCGTGCCACCAGCCGGTGTGCCGGCGCCGCAGGACGTCGTACGACGGCGCGCGCCGGAGGTTGCGCAGCGAGTCGGCCTCGGCGGCGGCGGACGAGGGGAAGCTGTGGCCGACGCTCAGCAGGAGGTCGTCGCCGGAGCGGCGGTAGGACGTCACGGTCCGGCCGCCGCCGGTCAGCGGCTGGAGCACCTGGGCGGTGTCGTCGGCGGTGGTCCGGGTGGTCCAGGGAGGGTTGGCGGTGTATCCGGCGGGCGGGGCCTCCTGGATCTTGCGGGGGCTGATGGCGTCCTCGGGGTGGAACGTCCAGGTGACCTTCTCGCCGCCGGCCGCCGTCACGCGGGCGGCGAAGACCTCGTCGTGGATGAGCGCGGAGAGGGTGAGGGTGCCGGCGGTGGTGGTGACGGTGCCGGTGAGTTCGGCGTTCCACAGGCTCAGCCGCCAGTCGACGGCGGTGATGGTGCCGGCCGGGTCGAGCGTGAGATGTCCGACCGGGAGCCGGCAGGTGCCCCAGCCGCTGCCGAACTCGGGCCGGTGGTCCTGGACGCGACCGTGCTGCACGGTGAAGCGGATCCGGTTGGGCCCCGGCTCCTGGTAGACCATGCTGCCGAGCAGCCCGTCCCCGAGGAACGGGCCCTCGTACCAGAGCGTCGGCAGCCTGGTCCACAGCAGGTCCTGGCCGCGCAGGAACCCTTCCCACGCGCTGTCGGAGGTCATGGTGTCGCGGAGTCTCCAGGGCCGCCCGGCTCCTTGGCCGGTCGACCCGGCGCCGCCGGACGGCCCCGTCCCTTCGGACTGCGCCGCCCGGGCCGTCCCGGGCAGCGCCGCCACCGCCGCCCCGCCCAGCGCGGTACCGAGTACGGATCTGCGGGGAACCGGCGAGCGTTTCTCCGGCTGCGAGGTCATCGTTGCCCTCCAAACCTGACGGTTCATCGAAACATCGGGTGTATCGGGGAACGTAGGGATGGCTGACGTGCGTGTCAATGAGTTGGTCAACTGTCGCTGGTGAACACATCCGATGTATGGGGGTGTTGCTGTCAGGTCGCCCCCTTGGGTAGCGGCTCGTGGGGCGCCGCCCCGGGCACCTTGACGTTCCGATAACGATCTACCGGAAATCGGCACACTCGTTCGTGCAACATACATACGATCCTGCGTATGAACAGAGCTGTGAAGATCGGCCTCGCCGGTACCTGCACCGCGCTGCTCGCCCTCGGGGGAATCGGTACCTACAACATCCTGCACGGCCTGGCCTCGGGCTCGGCTGGTGACGCGGACTCCCGGGATGCGCGCGCTTTCGACCCGTCGGCGCTGTCGAGTACACCCCCGTCGGACGCCGAGGCGGTGAAGCGGGCCCGCGCCTTCCTGGACGGCTGGTCCCGGCAGGGCCTCGACGGCGCGGCAGGCGACACCGACGTACCGGGTACGGCCTCGCAGGCGCTGCGGGACTACGCCGACGGCCTGCACCTGAAGAAGCTGTCGTTCGGTCACATCGTGTCGGCGGGCCCCTCGTCGGTGACGCCGGGTGCCACCAAGGTCACCTTCGACGTGACCGCCCAGGTCGCGGGCGGCACCTGGAGCTACCCGAGCGCGGTGGCCGTGCTCAAGAGCACGAACGGTCGCACGGCCGTTCACTGGAACAACTCGGTGCTCTATCCGGGCCTGGGGGACGGCCAGTCGCTGACCGCGGGCAAGCTGCCGGCCGGCGCGGGCGGTACGAAGGTCGCGGCGAGCGACGGCAGGACCGACCTGTCCGGCTTCGCGTCACTGCGGGACATCGCGGCCACGATCGCCAAGAACGCGAAGCCCACGGGCGGTACCCCCGGAACGGGCGTGGCCGTCGTCGACGCCGAGGGCGCGGGCGTGAAGACGCTGAAGGTCTTCTCCAAGGGCCGCCCCGCGGTCGTCAGGACGACCATCGACGCCGGCCTCCAGACAGTGGCCGAGCGCGCGGTGAAGGACGACCACCTTCAGCAGAAGCCCGCCGGTACCGTGGCACTGGACTGGCGCAACGGCCACATCCTGGCGATCGCGCACTCGGGCGACGACGGCGACATCGCCATCAACGGCATCAAGTCCCCCGGCTCCACGATGAAGATCATCACCTCCGCGGCCCTCTTCGACAAGGCAGGTCTCACGCCGAGCAGTCCGGCGCCGTGCACGGACTCGCTGATGGCCAACAGCC
The DNA here is from genome assembly GCF_020819595.1 of Streptomyces barringtoniae. Taxonomy (GTDB): domain Bacteria; phylum Actinomycetota; class Actinomycetes; order Streptomycetales; family Streptomycetaceae; genus Streptomyces; species Streptomyces barringtoniae. The sequence goes on along the minus strand of NZ_JAJHNP010000003.1, from coordinate 228,040 downwards.
AGCTGTTCCACAACGACTCCGGCGTGCGGGCCAACCCCGGCTCCTCCCTGGCCCAGGCGTTCACGGTGTCGTGCAACACCTCCTTCATCAAGGACGGTTTCCACCACCTCGTGCACGGCGGCGACGCCTCGGCGCTGAACGACGAGGCCGTGAACGTCTTCGGCATGGGCAACTGGTCCATCGGCGGGGGAGTCGCCACCACCGACCCGAGCATTCCGCCGGACGTCCAGGGCGGCGACCAGGCGGCCCAGTTCATCGGCCAGGGCAAGGTCACCGCCACGCCTCTGTTCATGGCGTCCGTGGCGGCCACCGTCCGGGGCGCCGGCTTCGAGCAGCCGGTCATCCTGCCGGGACAGCACCAGGAGACGGTGTCCCGGCCCATCTCCGCCCGCACGGCCGGCTATCTGCAGTCGATGATGCGCAATGTGGCCACCAGCGGTACGGCGGCGCCGCGTCTGGGCGGGCTGGTGGGCGTCGGCGCCAAGACCGGCACCGCGGAGGAGGGCGACCACACCAACGGCTGGCTGACCGCCTACAACTCCCGCATCTCGGTCGCCGCGCTCGTCGAGGGCGGCAGCTCGGGCGTGGACTCCGCGGGATATGTCGTACGACGGCTGCTGACCGGCAGCTGAACCTCGACGCCCTCGGCAGGCTGGTGATCCTTCCTGCCGGGGGGCGGCGTCCCCGATGGCCGTCGGCGGGCGGTGTCGTCCTGCCGGACGGTCGCTCACTCGGTGACGAGGGCGAGGGTGAAGCCGTCGTAGTCCTTGGCTCCGACCGTCTGCAGGGTGGTGATCAAGCGGCTGCTCGGCGATGAGTTCGGTGAAGCGGCGCACGCCATGCACGCGCGGGTCCTCGCTGACCGCGTCGGTGACCGCGCCCTCGCGGACCACGTTGTCGCCGACGATGGTGCTCCCGGGCCGGGTGAGCTCGAGGGACCACTCCGGGTAATCCGGGTGGGCTGGTTTGTCGGCGTCGATGAAGGCCAGGTCGAATTCGGCGACGGCACGCTCACCGGCGAGGCCCCCGACCGCGGGGCCGAGGCCCAGCGGGTCGCCTCGCTCCGCGGCGGGACCGTACCCCTCGATCTCCGGCTGCCGGGAACCGACGGCCGCTCGCACGACCCCGTGGCAGCCGCGCCCGGCCCGACCGTGCTGTTCGCCCTACCCTGCGGCCGGCATCCCCGGCATCCCCGGCATCCCCGGCATCCCCGGCATCCCCGGCGTCCCGCCCGGCCTCGTCGGGCCGCCGATCCCCGGCAGTGCGGGCTGCACCCTGGAGAACCGCCAGTTCCGCGCCGCCTGGCGGCAGTTCGATGCGGCGGGCATCGTCGTCCACGGTGTGAGCACCCGGACCCCCGAGGGGCAAGCCGCCTTCGCGCGGTCCGAGGACCTGCCCTTCCCCCTGCTGTCCGACGCCCAGCTCCAGCTCACCGCGCGCCTGCGGCTGCCGGCTTCCGGGCCGCACAGGACCTGCGCATCAAGCGGCTGATCCTCGTCGTCGCTCCCGACCGGACCGTACGGCACACGCTGTTCCCGGCCACCGGCATCCCCGCCGCGGTGGAGCAGGCATTCGCCCTCGCCGTCGCCGCGGGCGGGCATGTGCCCGCTGGGTGAGACCGACGTCATCGAACGCCACGCCGACGATGCGCGCCGGCCTCCGGGCAGGTGCCGGCTTGATGTCCGCCTCCGGCCGCCACCCGGGTACGAGAAGTTGGATCCGGGCTATGCATGGGCATGCGTAATGATGCATACTCTTCCTATGTCCAAGGTCCTCACTTCCCTTCCGGTCGGCGAGCGCGTCGGAATCGCCTTCTCCGGCGGCCTCGACACCTCGGTCGCCGTCGCGTGGATGCGCGACAAGGGCGCCGTCCCGTGCACCTACACCGCCGACATCGGCCAGTACGACGAGCCCGACATCGCCTCGGTACCCGGCCGTGCGACGGCCTACGGTGCCGAGATCGCGCGCCTGGTCGACTGCCGTGCCGCCCTGGTCGAGGAGGGGCTGGCCGCGCTCGCCTGCGGCGCGTTCCACATCCGCTCGGGCGGGCGTGCCTACTTCAACACCACACCCCTCGGCCGCGCCGTCACCGGCACCCTCCTGGTCCGGGCGATGCTCGAGGACGACGTACAGATCTGGGGCGACGGCTCCACCTTCAAGGGCAACGACATCGAGCGGTTCTACCGCTACGGCCTGCTCGCCAACCCGCACCTGCGGATCTACAAGCCCTGGCTGGACTCCGACTTCGTGACCGAGCTGGGCGGCCGCAAGGAGATGTCCGAGTGGCTGCTCGCGCACGGCCTGCCGTACCGCGACAGCACGGAGAAGGCGTACTCGACCGACGCCAACATCTGGGGCGCGACCCACGAGGCGAAGACCCTGGAGCACCTGGACACCGGGGTCGAGACCGTCGAGCCGATCATGGGCGTGCGGTTCTGGGACCCCTCGGTCGAGATCGCCCCCGAGGACGTGACGATCGGCTTCGACCAGGGCCGCCCGGTGACGGTCAACGGCAAGGAGTTCGCCTCGCCGGTCGAGCTGGTCATGGAGGCCAACGCCATCGGCGGCCGGCACGGGCTCGGCATGTCGGACCAGATCGAGAACCGGATCATCGAGGCCAAGAGCCGCGGCATCTACGAGGCGCCCGGCATGGCCCTGCTGCACGCGGCCTACGAGCGCCTGGTCAACGCGATCCACAACGAGGACACGCTCGCCCAGTACCACAACGAGGGCCGCAAGCTCGGCCGCCTCATGTACGAGGGCCGCTGGCTGGACCCGCAGGCGCTGATGATCCGCGAGTCGCTGCAGCGGTGGGTCGGTGCCGCGGTCACCGGCGAGGTGACCCTGCGGCTGCGGCGCGGCGAGGACTACTCGATCCTCGACACCACGGGCCCGGCGTTCAGCTACCACCCGGACAAGCTGTCCATGGAGCGCACCGAGGACTCCGCGTTCGGCCCCGCGGACCGGATCGGCCAGCTCACCATGCGCAACCTGGACATCGCCGACTCCCGCGCGCGCCTGGAGCAGTACGCCGGGCTGGGCATGGTCGGCACCGAGCACCCGGCCCTGATCGGCGCCGCCCAGGCCGCCTCCACCGGCCTGATCGGCGCCATGCCGCAGGGCGGCGCCGAGGCGATCGCCTCCCGTGGCGAAGTCACGGAGGAGGACGCGGCCCTGGACCGCGCCGCGATGGAGTCCGGCACGGACTGACCGGCCGCAGCGGCCGCACACCTTGGGCAGCGGGCCCCGTCGGTTCAGCTCCGACGGGGCCCGCCGTCGTACGCCCGTCGTCCGAGAAGACCTACCCGCAGGCACGGGGAGGACTGCGAACGCCTCGTGAGCTTCTCGTACCCTGTGTCCCGTGCCGTCCCCCCGTCTGCGACGCGTCGCCGTCCTGGTGCTCGAAGGCGCCAAACCGCTCGATGTCGGGATCCCCGCCCAGGTGTTCACGACGCGGGCGAGCATGCCGTACGAGGTACGGGTGTGCGGGGCGCAGCCCGGGCTCGCCGCGGGCGGAGACGGGCTGTCGTACCACGTCGCCCACGGGCTCGACGCGCTCGCGTGGGCGGACATCGTCTTCATCCCCGGATACCGGTTTCCGGACCGGGAGGATCCGCCGCGGTCCGTCGTCGACGCGCTGCTCGCCGCCCACGCCCGGGGCACGCGGCTCGCCGCGATCTCGACGGGGGCCTTCGCGCTCGCGGCCACGGGACTGCTCGACGGCAAGCGTGCGACGACGCACTGGCACTACTCGCGGGCCCTCGCCGCGAAGCACCCGCTGATCCGGGTGGACGAGAACGTGCTCTTCGTCGACGAGGGCAGCGTGCTGACTTCGGCCGGCGCCGCCTCCGGCATCGACCTGTGCCTGCACATCCTGCGGAAGGACCTCGGGGTCGCCGTGTCCAACCATGCGGCACGGCGCCTGGTCGCCGCCCCCTACCGCAGCGGCGGCCAGGCCCAGTACGTGCCGCGCAGCGTGCCCGAGCCGCTGGGCGAACGGTTCGCCGCCACCCGCGAGTGGGCGCTGCACCGCCTCGGCGAGCCCCTCACCCTGACGGTGCTCGCCCGGCACGCCGCGGTCTCACCGCGCACCCTCTCCCGGCGCTTCGTCGAGGACACCGGATACACGCCCATGCAGTGGGTGATGCGCGCCCGCGTCGACCTGGCCCGCGAGCTCCTCGAACGTTCCGAGCGCAGCATCGAGCAGATCGCCGCTGACGTCGGCCTCGGCACCGGCACCAATCTGCGGACCCACTTCCAGCAGATCCTCGGCACCACCCCGAGCGAATACCGGCGCACCTTCACCCAGGGCGAGTAGCCCCTGGCGCGATCCTTGCGAACCATGGCGCTCTCGACACGGTCATGCGCGAAGGCGGCACGCGACGCTGGTGGGGAACCGAGGGAGCCGAGGGGAAACCGAAGGGACACCGCCCATGACTCGCATTGCCATCAACGGATTCGGCCGTATCGGACGCAACGTGCTGCGCGCTCTGCTCGAACGCGGCAGCGCCCTCGAAGTCGTCGCCGTGAACGACCTGACGGAGCCCGCGACCCTCGCACGGCTGCTCGCCTACGACAGCACGGCCGGCCGGCTCGGCCGTCCCGTGACCGCCGACGGAGACGCCCTCGTCGTCGACGGCCGTCGCATCACGGTCCTCGCCGAGCGCGAGCCGTCGCAGCTGCCGTGGGCCGACCTCGGCGTGGACATCGTCCTGGAGGCGACCGGCCGCTTCACCTCGGCGAAGGCCGCCCGGGCGCACCTCGACGCCGGCGCGAAGAAGGTGCTCGTGAGCGCGCCGTCCGACGGAGCCGACGTCACGCTCGCGTACGGGGTCAACACCGACGCCTACGAACCCGACCTGCACACGATCGTCTCGAACGCCTCCTGCACCACCAACGCGCTCGCGCCGCTGGCCGCAGTGCTGGACGAACTCGCCGGGATCGAGCACGGTTTCATGACGACCGTGCACGCCTACACGCAGGAGCAGAACCTGCAGGACGGTCCGCACCGCGACGCCCGCCGTGCCCGCGCCGCCGCGGTCAACATCGTGCCGACGACGACGGGCGCGGCCAAGGCGATCGGCCTGGTGCTGCCGGGCCTCGACGGCAAGCTGTCGGGCGACTCGATCCGTGTGCCCGTTCCGGTGGGCTCGATCGTCGAACTCAACACGACCGTCGCGCGTGACGTGACCCGCGACGACGTCCTGGCCGCGTACCGCGCCGCGGCACAGGGACCGCTCGCCGGCGTCCTCGAGTACTCCGACGACCCGCTCGTGTCCTCCGACATCACCGGCAATCCGGCCTCGTCGATCTTCGACTCGGCCCTGACCCGAGTCGACGGCCGGCACATCAAGGTGGTCGCCTGGTACGACAACGAGTGGGGCTTCTCCAACCGCGTGATCGACACGCTCGAACTCCTCGCCGGGTCGGCCTCCCGAGAAGCCTGAGGTCAGCGGCTCGGCAGGGGGGCAACACCCTGGGGTGCCGTAGGGAAAGCCCCCCCATCGGGTCGGGGCCTGACCGGATGTTCCGGCCGGACGGGCGCGCCGAGACTCGACGCATGACGATCTCCACGCATGCCTCGTCCGCCGCCGAGGCGTCCGCCGCCCGTGCCCGTACGTCCGGCCCCAAAGGCGGCAGCGACTTCGCGCGGCTGTCCCGGCGTATCACCGAGGCGGGCCTGATGGGGCGGCGCCCCGGCTACTACACGGCACGGCTCGGTCTGGTGACCGCGCTGCTGGCGGCGGGCTGGGGCGCCTTCCTCGTGCTCGGCGACACCTGGTGGCAGCTGGCGGTGGCGGCCATCCTGGCCTTCGCCTTCGGCCAAGTCGCCCTGGTGGCACATGACCTGGCGCACCGTCAGGTGTTCCGGCGTGGACGGCCGAGCGAGACATGGGGCCGGCTCTTCGGCAATCTCGGCATCGGCATGAGCTACGGCTGGTGGATGAACAAGCACACCCGCCACCACGCCAACCCCAACCACGAGGAACTCGACCCGGATGTCGCCCCGGACATCCTGGTGTGGTCCACCGCCCAGGCCCGCGACAGCCGTGGCCTCGCCCGTCTCATCGGGGGACACCAGGCGTGGCTCTTCTTCCCGCTGCTGACCCTGGAGGGCTTCAACCTGCATGTCGCGAGCCTGCGGGCGCTGCGCTCGCCCGCCATGAAGCACCGGTTCCTGGAAGCCGGCCTGCTCCTGCTCCACCTCGCGGCCTATGTGTCCGCGCTGTTCCTGGTGCTCTCGCCCGGCAAGGCGGTCGCGTTCCTCTTCGTGCACCAGTGCCTCTTCGGTGTCTACCTCGGCTGCACCTTCGCACCGAACCACAAGGGCATGCCCACGTTCAGCGGCGACGAACGCCCCGACTTCCTGCGCCGCCAGGTCCTCACCTCCCGCAACGTACGCGGCGGCCGGCTCACCGATGTGCTGCTCGGCGGGCTCAACTACCAGATCGAGCACCACCTGTTCCCGAGCATGCCCACACCCCATCTGCGGCGGGCCCAGGTCATCGTCCGCGCGTACTGCGCGGAGATCGGCGTGCCGTACCACGAGACCGGCCTGATCCGGTCCTACCGCGAGGCCCTCACCCATATGCACCGGGTGGGAGAACCGATCAGGCGGCAGCGGAGGGCATCCTGACGACAGGCGCAGGGGATGTCCGACGGAGCCTGACGACAGCGCCCCGGAAGGGCCTGCGCCCGCCTAGCCCGCGAGCAGCATCGCGGCCTCCACCACGCAGAGCAGCGCGAGATAGGTCCAGGCGTAGGCGCGGTCCGGGATCCGGGGCGGGCGCCGTCGCAGCACCGCGATGACGGGCAGGGCGCCGACGAGCAGAGCCGCGGAGGCGCGCAGGTCGACGAGGCCGACCAGGTGCAGGTGTGTGCCGGCGGCGAGGACGCCCGTGTCGCCGTCCAGGGAGAGCACGGTGGCGGGAAGGGCGATGGCGAGGGTGAGGGGATTGGCGAGTGCGGTCGCCGTCCGCATCGGATGTCCGGCGCGGCGCAGCGCCGGGACGGTCATGACGCTGCCGCCCACACCCAGGAAGGCAGCCACCGCCCCGATCGGAGCGCCGAGCACGGCCGGCAGCGGACGGCTCTCCTCGACCGTCACTCCACGGGCCTCCTCGACCGCCCCCTCGCGTACCCCTCCGACCCGTGCGCGGGGGCGCAGGAAGCCGGGGCGCAGGAGCAGGTCGACGATGGTGAGAGCCACGTACCCGACAAAACCCCAGTGGGCCTGACCCGGCGGGGTGTGGTGGGCGGCGAGCGCGCCGCCCGCCGCGCCGGCCGCCAGCAGGAGCAGCAGCGTGCCGCTGCCGCGCAGGGCGGCCAGGACGGACCGGGGTGTTACGGCCGTGGCGAACGCCGCGTTCACCAGCATGACCAGGGCCGAGGTGGCCGTCGCCACCCGCATGGCGTCCGTGCCGAGGGGTGCGTTCGCCCACACCACCACCGGGACCGCGACGAATCCGCCGCCGAACCCGAACAAGACGGTGGTCACCCCGGTGAGGAGCCCGATTCCGAGAAGTGCCAAGAAGTCCACGCGGCCACCTCATCAGTCACGACGAGCTTCCCGCATGCGATGTCCGGCACCATTCCTTCGAGACTCGGCCACCTACAGTGGCCGCGTGAAGAACGTCTCCCTGGACGACCTCGACCATGTGGACCGCGCCGTCCTGCCCATCGGCACGGACTACGCGCCCGGTCATCTCCTCGACTGGCACGAGCACCGGCGCGCGCAGTTCCTCCACGGCGCCACCGGCGTCATGGTCGTCGACACCCCCGGGGGCACCTGGACCGTCCCGCCGGAGCGAGCCGTGCTGATCCCGTCCGCCACCCGGCACCGGGTCCGCATGCTGGAGGTGAGCACCCGAAGCCTGTACATCGAGCCGGATGCCGTGCCCTGGTGGCCCGGCACCTGCACGGTCGTGGACGTTCCGCCCCTGTTGCGCGAACTGCTCCTGGCCGCCGTCGAGTTCGAGGCCGACTACGGCCTCTCCGGCCGCGAGGGCTGCGTCGTGGCGCTTCTTCTGCACGAGATCGCCGCGCTCACGCCGCTGCCGTTCCATGTGGCGATACCCGCCGCCCCCGACCTCGCGGCGATCTGCCGTGCGTACCTGGCCGCCCCGGACGCCGGAGTCACCAACGCGGAATGGGCCGCACGGACGGCCATGAGCGAAAGGGCCTTCACCCGGCGGTTCCGCGCCGAGACCGGGGAGAGCCCGGCGGTCTGGCGTACCCGCGCGCGGCTCCTCGCCGCGGTGCCGCTGCTGCGCACGGCGTCGGTCACCGAGGTCTCCGGCCGCCTCGGCTACGCCTCGCCCGCCGCACTGACGGCCGCCTTCACCCGCGCGTTCGGCATGCCGCCGTCCCGTTTCTCCGAGCCGGTCCTGTGACTTGGACAAACATCCAGGAACGTACGGTGCTCAGTTCCACGGCGTGACCAGCCCCGCCTCGTACGCGGCGATCACGAGCTGAACCCGGTCGCGGGCACCGAGTTTGCTGAGCAGCCGGGAGACATGTGACTTGGCGGTGGCCACCGTGATGAAGAGGTCCTGCGCGATCTCGGTGTTGGACCGCCCGCGTCCGACCAGGGTCAGCACTTCCCGTTCCCGCTCGGTGATGCCCTCGAGCAGTCGCCCGGAGCGCTCCGGAGCGGCCGTCCGGCGTTCGACGAAGTCCGCGATCAGACGGCGTGTCACACTCGGCGCGATCAGTGCGTCGCCGGCGGCGACCACGCGGATCGCGGCGAGGATGTCGTCCAGCGCCATGTCCTTGACGGCGAAGCCACTGGCACCGGCCCGCAGCGCGCCGTAGACATGGTCGTCCTCGTCGAAGGTCGTGAGGATCAGCACGCGGGTCGACGCGTGGTCGGCCGTGATCCGGCGTGTGGCCTCGATGCCGTCCATGCCGGGCATCCGGATGTCCATGACCACGACGTCGGGGCCGGTCTCCCGGACCTGCCGGACCGCCTCCTCGCCGGTGGCGGCCTCGCCGACGACCTCCAGATCGGGATGATCGGCCATGAGGACCCGCAGTCCGGACCGTACCAGCGGCTGGTCGTCGGCGAGGACGATCCGGACGCTCATCGGGTCTCCACCGCGACGCCGACGGGTTCGGGCAGCGGCAGCCGGGCCGCCACACGGAAGCCGCCCTCGGGACGCGGTCCGGCGCTGAACCGGCCGTGCAGCAGCGCGGCCCGCTCCCGCATGCCGACGATGCCGAAGCCGTGGCCCGAGCCCTCCCCGGCGGCACCGCACCCGTCGTCGACGACCTCCACGGACAACTCCTCGTTCCCGTAGTCGACGGCAACCGTGCAGTACCCGGTGCCCGCGTGGCGGACCACGTTGGTCAGCGCCTCCTGCACGATGCGGTAGGCCGACAGATCGACGTCGGCCGGCAGCGGCCGCCGCTCCCCGCTGACGCGCACCTCGACTCGTACCCCGGCCTCGGCCGTCGCCGCGGCCAGCCGTTCGACGTCCGCCAGACCCGGCGAGGGCGCGGGCGGCGTCCGTTCCGCCGTCGCGGTGTCCGGCTCGGCCTGACGGAGTGCCACCAGCGTGCGGCGCAGGCCGGACAGGGTCTGTCTGCTGGTGCTCTCGATGGCTCGCAGAGCGTCGCGGGCCGCATCGGGTTGTGTGTGGATGACCCGGCTGCCCACCCCCGCCTGGATCGCGATGATGCCGACGGAGTGCGCGATCATGTCATGCAACTCCCGTGCGATCCGCAGCCGTTCAGCGGTGACCGCCTCGGCGACCTCCTGTGCGCGCAGCGCCACCGCGTGCTCGCGGCGCTCGCGGCTCAGCAGCCCGAGCATGCACGACGCCGCCATCGCCAGCAGGCCGACCACACCGTCCACGATCAGGAACTCCGGGCCGTGCGCGAACAAGCCGATCGCCGTCAACTGCACACCGAATGCCAGAGTCACGGCGACGACACAGACCCGGCGCCTGCACGTGGCGACGATGTACCCCAGCACGAGGTCCGCCGCCAGGTACGCCAGGAACTGGCCCTGATAGGACAGCGTCAGGCTCGCAGCGGTGGTGCGAGGAGGGACGACCACCACGGCGGTGGCGCCGAGAAGCGTCAGCGCCAGGGCCGTCAGCGGCCTTCGCCGCAGCACCCCGACGAGCAGGGCAAGCGCCGGCAGCGACCCGACCGCGAGAAGAGGGCCCGCGTCCGGTGGCGCGCCCGACACCAGGACCAGCAACAGGAAGACGTACAGCACGCCCCCCGCCCAGGCCGTGACCGTCGCTCGCGTCACCGCGGTCGGGCCCTTCCGGCGACTGCGTCGGGCTGCGAAGGACGCCAGGGCGGCCGGGTCGTCGGTGATGGTCATGCCGCGAGACTAACCAGCCGTCCTCGGCCACGGCATCGGCCCCGGGACGTACGCCCACGGGCCAATCCGGTGCGCGCGTTTGCCGCCCACGGCCCCATGCCCCTACAAGGCGCCTCCGGGCACCGTTGGCGTCATGATCGAAGTCAACGAACTCACCAAGCGCTACGGCGACAAGACGGCTGTGGAGCGCCTGACCTTCACCGTGCGGCCGGGACAGGTCACCGGCTTCCTCGGCCCCAACGGAGCCGGCAAGACCACCACCCTGAGAATGATCCTCGGCCTCGACGAACCCACCGCCGGCTCCGCCACGGTCGGCAAGACCGACTTCCGCAGCCACCCGCGTGGCCTGCGGCACGTCGGCGCACTCCTGGACGCCGGCCAGGTGCACGGCGGACGCAGCGCGGCAGCCCACCTGTCCGCACTGGCCCGAAGCAACGGCATCCCGCCGCGGCGGGTCGAGGAGGTGCTGCAGGAGGTCGGGCTGGCCGAGGCCGCGCGAGGGCGCATCGGCGGTTTCTCGCTCGGCATGAAGCAACGGCTCGGTATCGCCGCCGCCCTGCTCGGCGATCCACCGGTGCTGATGTTCGACGAGCCGATCAACGGCATGGACCCCGAAGGCGTTCTCTGGGTGCGGCGCCTCTTCCGCCGACTGGCCGCCGAGGGACGTACGGTCTTCCTCTCCAGCCACCTGATGTCGGAGATGGAGAACACCGCCGACCAGCTCGTCGTCATCGGCCGGGGCCGGCTGATCGCCGCCGAGCCGCTGGAGGAGTTCGCGGCCCGCGGCACCCACCGCAGCGTGGTGGTCGGCAGCCCGCGGGCCACGGAACTGGCGGCCGTCCTGACCGCCGCCGGAGCGTCGATCTTGCCGCAGGGCCCGGCGGGCGCCGGGAGACTCGCCGTGACCGGCTTGCCGGCGGACCGGATCGGAGCGCTCGCCCTGGAACAGCGGATCGCGCTGACCGAGCTGACCACGCGAACGGCCTCGCTGGAGGAGGCGTTCATGGAACTCACCGCCGACAGCGTCGAATACCTGGCAGGACAGCACCGATGACCACCCTCACCAGCCCCTCGCCCGCCCGTTTCCGTGACCTGATCGCCGCCGAGTGGATCAAAACGCGGTCCCTGCGCTCCACTTGGTGGACGATCGCACTCGTCGGCCTGTTCGTGATCGGTTCCGCCGCCGTGGCGGCACTCGCGGACTCCCACAACCTGGCGGCCGCCCGTACGACCCCGAGCGGCCCCGCCGACTTCCGGCCCTTCGACGCCTTTCCACAGCCCGGCTACATGACGCTGATGCTCGTCGCCGGCAGCGTCGGCGCCATCACGGTCGTCAGCGAGTACAGCAGCGGCCTGATCCGCACCACCACCGTGGCCGTCCCCGCCCGCGGCTCGGTGATCCTGGCCAAGGCGACCGTCGTGGCCGCACTGTGGATGGCCGTAGGCACAGTCGTCGCCACCGGCTCCTTCCTCGTCTCCCAAGCCATCCTGGACGCACAGCACGCGGGCGTGTCGATCACGCATCCCGGAGTGCCGCGGGCACTCGTGGCCTCCGCGCTGCTGGCCCCCGTCTGCGCACTGATCGGGCTCGGCCTGGGCGTGCTGATCCGGCACAGCGCCGCCACCATGGCCACCTGCGCCTTCACGCTGCTGATGCTGCCCACCGTCTTCTCGCAGAGCAAGCGGTGGTCCGCCGACGTCAACCACACCATGGTCGTCGCCGCCTGGCAGCGCCTGGTCCAGAACTGGGCACCGGAGCCCGGCTCCCGCATGTTCAGCGCCACGGTGCCCGGTTCCTGGACGGTGTACGGGCTGTGGCCGCTGATCGCGGTCGTCGTCGCCGTGCTGGTCGTCAGAGGGCGGGACGTGTGAACGCGGGCTCCGACGACGCGCTCGCGGAGTCCCGCGCGAGAGCCCGCCACCGCACACCGTGAGCGGCGGGAATGCCCGCGGCCCCCGCACGGTTCACCTCATCGAGCCCACTGACATGCCCTGGCCAATCGCCGGGGTGCGGGTGAAGGGAGATTCTCATGGCACGCAGCACCGCGCGTCCCGTCGTCAGGCTGAAGTCGACGGCGGGTACCGGCGTCACCTACGTGACGCGCAAGAACCGTCTGAGCGACCCCGACCGGCTCGTCCTGCGCAAGTACGACCCGGTCGCCGGCCGGCACGTCACCTTCCGCGAGGAACGCTGAACCACGCCGCCGCCCTCTCGGGCCGACGGCCACCAGGAGGCACATCCATGAGGCCAGGCATCCATCCCGCATCCCGGCTCGTCGTCTTCCGCGACCGGGCCGCCGACGCCCTCTTCCTGACCCGTTCGACCGCCACCGCGTCGAAGACCGTCGTCTGGGAAGACGGCACCACCTACCCGCTGGTCGACGTGGAGACCTCGTCGGCGAGCCACCCCTTCTACACCGGCACGGCGCGGGTCGTCGACAGCGCCGGCCGCATCGAACGCTTCCAGCGCCGCTACGGCCGTCCTGCCGCGTCCCGCGGCTGACTGCCCTGTGTCCCTGAGTAGGAGGAGAACCCAGCCATGAAGGTGCGCAAGTCCCTGCGCTCACTGAAGTCCAAGCCGGGCGCCCAGCTGGTGCGCCGCCGCGGGGTGGTCTTCGTCGTGAACAAGAAGAACCCCCGCTTCAAGGCACGCCAGGGCTGACCGGCCTCGACGGGAGGACATGTGCCCGGTCCTGCCCCGCGCAGGGCCGGCCGGCACCGGGTCGGAGGTGTCTTCGCCGCCTCAGGGCGGAGCGCCGAGGCCGGCGCGCCAGGGTGAGGCCGTCGGCGGTGACCTCCTACGACCCATCTCGGGAGCTGACCTCCTCCGCGCCGCTCCGGCACAAGTCCTTCTCCGACGGGGCGTCCTCCGCCGTACCGCTTCCAGCCGGGAACGACAGGCGGTGCCACCGTGCCTCGACTCGCGCCCGATTCTGGATGATCTCTTACCGCGGTCTTCACGGTCGCGGACGGTCCGCTGCGTACGGTTGCCGTCGTGGCCGGCTGCCGACCGTGGCAGCCTTCGATCAGGTGTGGGGGAACGGATGGCGGCTGGTCGCCGTGCGGTGCTGGCCGCCATGGCGGGAGGGCTGCTCGCCGGTTGCACGGGCCCGAAGAGCGGGGGCGGCGACTCCGCCACCCCCTCCTCCGGCCCGGCCGGAGCGGACTCGGGCGCGGCACCCCCGCCCACCCCCGGCACGACCCCCTCGGCCACGGCCTCCACCACGCGGCCGCCCGTCACCCGCGCGGAGATCGTGGCCCGCTACGGGCGCAGCGAGCCACACACGTGGGGCTTCGACGCCCCGGGCGTGGTGCACTCCCTGCCTCGCACGACCCGTGACATCGCGCTGACCTTCGACGCGTGCGGCGGGCCCGGCGGCAGCGGCTATGACCGGGCGCTCATCGACCTTCTCCGCGCACGGCACATCCCGGCGACGCTGTTCCTCAATTCCCGCTGGATCGACGCCAACCCGGCGGTGTTCCACCGGCTGGCCGGCGACCCGCTGTTCGAGATCGCCAACCACGGCACCCGGCACCGCCCGCTGTCCGTCACCGGTCGCTCCGCGTACGGCATTCCCGGTACAAAAGGCGCGGGCGAGGTGTACGACGAGATCGCCGGCAACCAGGCCAAGCTGGCCCGCCTGCTGGGCGCCCCGCCGCGCTTCTTCCGGTCCGGCACCGCGTACTGCGACGACATCGCGGCCCGCATCGTGACCGACCTCGGGGAACGCTTCGTCAGCTTCTCCGTCAACGGTGACGGCGGTGCCACCTTCACCGCCGAGCAGGTGCACACCACCGTCGCCTCGGCTCGGGCCGGTTCGATCGTCCTGTGCCACATGAACCACCCCGAGGGCGGCACCGCAGGGGGCATCGCAAGCGCCGTCCCGCACCTGCTGGCCAGGGGCCACCGCTTCGTCCGCCTCTCGGACGGGTTGCACCGGACCTGACATGTGTCACGCAGCGGGACGGCAGGCGTACCGAAGGTGACCGGTCGTCGCTCAGGGTGACCGCACCGACGACAGCGCGCTGAACGCGGCGGGCCGGCTCGCTCCGCTGCCCCTCGCGGCCCTTACTGGCCGTGTCGCACCACTCGTCACCGCGTCCCCTTGGGATCACAATGTGTCCCACAGGCAGACCGGCCGCCGGGGAGGCGTCGTGAGCACATCAGCTGAGCCAAGGGTGTCCGGCCTCGAGGTCCGGTCCATCGACTACGTCCCCCTGGACGAGCGGCACGGCAAGCTCTGGCACCTGGGCCCGCTCTGGTTCATGTCCAACGCACAGATCGCGACCCTGGCCGTGGGGCTCATCAGTATCACCGAGGGCGGCAACCTGATCTGGTCCCTGCTGGCCATCGTCGCCGGCACCGTCATCGGCACCTTCTTCATGGCCTTCCACTCGGCACAGGGACCCCAGCTGGGCCTGCCCCAGATGATCCAGTCGCGGCCCCAGTTCGGTTACGTCGGCGCCCTCCTGGTGTGGCTCTTCGCCTATGTGCAGTACGCGGGATTCAACGTCTTCAACAGCATCCTCGCCGCCGACTCCCTGCACACCACCCTGCACGGCAGCGTCAAACTGTGGGTGGTCGTGGTCACCGTCGTCGCGCTCGTGATCGCGCTGGTGGGCTACGACATCATCCACAAGGCCGAGAGAGTCCTGACGTACACCTTCCTGGTCGTCTTCGGGATCTTCACCGTGGGCGTGCTCGTCACGCTGCACTACCCGGCGGGCTCCTTCGACCTCGGCGCCTTCAAGTGGACGCCGTTCCTCGCGCAGTTCGGCGTGGTCGCCGGCTACCAGATCAGCTGGGCCATCTACGTCTCCGACTACTCGCGCTACCTCCCGCCGGACGTGACGGTCCGCAAGACCTTCTACTGGACGTACTTCGGCTCCGCGCTCGGCGGCATCTGGCTGATGGTCCTCGGCACGCTGCTCGCCGCGTGGGCCGGCAAGGACTTCGATACGATCAAGTCGATCAACGCCGCCGGAGACAAGGTGTTCGACGGCTTCGGCGCGGTCGTGCTGCTCTTCGCCGCCCTGGGCCTGGTGTCCGTCACCGCGCTGAACATGTACGGCGGTTCGCTGACCCTCATCAGCGGCATCGACTCGTTCAAGCGGGTGCGGCCGACACTGGGCGTACGCCTGCTGACCATCGGTCTGACCGCCGCCCTCTCCCTGGTCGGCGCACTGGCCGCGACCTCCAACTTCCTCGAGAACTTCAACAACTTCCTGCTGCTGGTCCTCTACCTGTTCATCCCGTGGACCGCGGTGAACCTGATGGACTACTACGTGGTGCGCCGCGGTCACTACGCGATCGCGGAGATCTTCAACCCGCATGGCATCTACGGCCGTTGGGGCTGGCACGGCATCATCTCCTACGTGGTCGGCTTCGCCGTCATGATCCCGTTCTTCTCCGTCGGCACCCTGTACGTGGGTCCCGCCGCCAAGGCGCTGGGCGGAGCCGACATCTCGTTGTTCATCGGCCTTCCGGTCGCCGCGCTGCTGTACTGGTGGCTGACCCGCTCGATCGACGTGGCTGCCGAGACACGCATCGCCCAGGCCGAGGCGGAGGCGCTGGAGCAGGCGGCCCACGAGCACCGCGAGCCCTGACGGCTGCTGTCGGCCGGCTGCTGCCGGCCGAGGCCGGGTCGCTCTTGTGCGTCTACCAAATACGACAAATGGGTACTTTCTGTAAGGTAGGCGCAGGCGGCTCTGGTCGAAGGGATGTGCCGGTCATGAACGAGGACACGAGGAGCCTCCACCCCGAGCAGCAGTCCGCGGAGAGCCCGCGCCCGGCGGTATGGGGCGATCCGGCCGCGCTGGGCCTGGCCGGCTTCGCGCTGACCACGCTGATGCTCTCGATCAGCAACACCAACCTGCTGAAGGAGGCCGGCGCTATCGTGCCGTTGCTGGGTCTTGCCGCGTTCTACGGCGGCCTCGCCCAGTTCGTCGCGGGCCTGTTCGAGTTCCGCCGCGGCAATACGTTCGGTGCGACGATGTTCTGCTCGTACGCCGCCTTCTGGCTGTCCTACTGGTGGATCGTCCCGCGACTGGCGTTCGCCGGTGACACGCACAACGCGGTCGGTCTGTTCCTGCTCGGCTGGATGATCTTCACCGCGTTCATGGCCGTCGCCGCGCTGCGGGTCAGCCTCGCCGTGCTGGCGATGCTGGCACTGCTCACGCTCACCTACCTCTTCCTGGCCATCGGCGCCTTCCAGAGCGGCGCGCAGCCGCACGCCATGACGCAGGTGGGCGGATGGTTCGGCGTCCTCACGGGTCTCGCCGCCTGGTACGCGGCGGCGGCGACCGTCATCAACGACACACACGGCCGCACCCTGCTGCCCGCGGGCCCGCGACGGCCCGGCGTGGCGCGGCCGGCAGGGGACGAGCGGGTCGTCTGAGGCCGCCGCGGGACGGCAGCGGTCCGCTTCGGCAGCCGCCCCCCGCTCGGGCCGAGTCGGAACCGACCGACGTACGGCCGGCGGCTGGTTCGGCGCGCCACCGGGGAACTGCGTCGAAGTGCTGCCGTCCGACAACACGCACGACCGCCTCACCGGAGTCCCGGTTCCCGCCGGCACACACCGGCCCGGGACAATCCCCGTCATGAACGACGACATGGCTGACGCCCGGAGCCGACTGGCCAGGATCGAGCAGTTGCTGGAGAGCGGCGAACGGGAACTGGTCCCCGCCTGGCGCCGGGCGACCCGTGGTGAGCCGCGCTGGACGGTGACGGCGGTGATCCTCGCGGCCGTGGCCCTGCAACTGATCCTGCCGCACCGACTCATCCTCCTCCGCACGGTGTGGGCCCTGCCCGCGCTGGAGTTGCTGCTGCTGGCCGGACTGATCGCGGCCAACCCCCGGCGCGTGGAGCCCCACACCCGCCTGCTGCGCTACCTGGGCCTGGCCCTGACGTGTGTCATCAGTCTGGCCAACGGCTGGGCGGCGGTCCGGCTCGTAGAGGACCTGGTGAGCGGCAAAGGGGGAGAGAACGCCGTCCCGCTCCTGCTGACCGGTGGGGTCATCTGGGTGACGAACGTCATCGTGTTCGCCCTGTGGTACTGGGAGTGGGACCGGGGCGGACCCATGGCCCGGGTCCGGGGACAGCACCAGTTCCCCGACTTCCTCTTCGTCCAGATGCAGAGCCCGGAGCTGGCGCCGCCGGACTGGGAACCGGCGTTCCTGGACTACCTCTACCTCTCCTTCACCAACGCCACCGCCTTCAGCCCGACCGACGTCATGCCCCTGTCCCGCTGGTCCAAGATGCTGATGTTGCTGCAGTCGTCGGTGTCCCTGGTGACCGTCGTCCTCGTGGTCGCCCGGGCGGTCAACATCCTGAAGTAGCCGCAGGGAAGGAACGCTCAGGCGCCCCGGGCGCGGGAGACTCGCGCCGACGCGGGGCCCGGCGAGGCCGTGGTGCGCGTCCAGGCACCCGCAGGCGGGCGAGCGCTGCCGCACCGAGGCGCTGGAGATCCCGGCCGCGCCCGAGCCGCGTGGCTGCGCCGCACCGGTCGGCGATGCTCGGCGGTCCCGGGGCCGGGGCCGCCGAGTGCTCGTTTCGCGATCCCCGTCAGCCGAGGAGCCGGAGCAGTACGGCGGCCTCCGCGCGGAGCTGCGCTGCCCGGTCGGCCTGCGCGGGCGCCGTGAACTGCGCTGCGATCGCGAGCCGTTCGTCGGCCTCGGCACGCACGATGTCGGTGATGTGCTGTTCGCTCAGCTCGCGCCGGGCAGCCTCGGTGGCGCCGACACCGAGCGGCACCTGCTCGATGGCCGAGCCGCGCAGCTCGGCCGGGCCGACCGGTACCGCCTCGGCGTTGTCCACCGCGGCAAGCGTGGAACGCAGGGCGCCCACCGCGACCTTGTCGCGGGCACGCATCGCTTCTCGCAGGGCTTGACGCATATGAAGGCGCAGAGACATGCCGGTGACCCTATGGTCCGTCCCCGGGACACTCAACGGAATATCCGCTCAGCGGTTCCCGAAGCCCTCACCGCAGGCGCAGAGCACCCGGTGCCCGGTTTTCGAAGATCTCGGTCAGCCAGTCGAAGACGGTCGATCCGTGCCCGCCGCGGGCCTCGGCCAGTTCGGCACTCACATGGGCCCGGTTGGTGGGGTGGCAGCGGGCCAACCGGATCTCCAGCTGGCGGGCCGTCTCCGCGTGGCCGAGATGCTCCCGGGACACCTGATGGTCTCGCCACTCCACCACGAAGTCATCGTCGTCCGGAGCGCCGAAGCCACCGCTGAGGCAGTCGGCGAAGGCGTCGAGGTTACTGCCGAAGTAGCCGCCTGGACCGTTCACGGCTTCGCCGACGACTCGCCAGAAGTCTTCCATGGACCTGATCTGCGTGCCGTCCAGTACGTAAGTGACTGTCACCGCCCAGAGGTTACGCGAGGGTGCCGTCGCCGGCGACTTCGGCGTGGGCGCGCTCGGCCCGGGCCTGCAGGGCACGGATTTCGTCGTACAGGACGTGTCACATCCTGGCGGGCTGGTTCGTCATATGTGTGCAGTCGGTTGCGGCGGCGGAGGAGTCCCGGTGCGGATGTCCGCCCCGCACCTCCGTACCGGCCTGAGGGGAAGTCGTATGTCCATCGATGAGGAGACCCGCAACAAAGCGGCGGCAGCGCGTCTTCATGACGCCGTGGCCACCAGAGATCTGGAGATCGTCTCGAAGACGATCGACGAACTCGTGGCGCCGGACGTTCTGTTCCACGCACCGGTGCCGATGGGCATGACGGGGGTGCAGGCGCTCAAGCAGGTGTGGACGGTGCTCTTCCGCGCGTTCCCTGACCTGTACGTCACGGTCGAGGATGTGATCGCCGAGGGGGACAGGGTCGTGGCCAGGAACACGGTGACGGGGACCCACCGGGGCGAGTACCGGGGGATGCCGCCGACCGGCAGGTCCGTCACCTACGGGGAGATCTTCATCTTCCGTTTCGAGGGCGGTCGGATCGCCGAGGTCTGGGGCGTGGTCGACGTCTTCTCACAGATGCGCCAGCTGGGGGTTGTCTCGTGAACGAACCCGCGTTCCGCCCGCAGATCGTGACCGGGACTACCCGACCACCGCGGCCACACCGTCGATCTCGACGCGCTCGCCGTCGCGTACGAGTTGCGTGACGACCGTCGTCCGGGCCGGAAACCGCGGGCAGTGCGCGAAGAACTCGCGGTACACCTCGTTGAAGGTCCCGAAGTCGGCCCTGTCCGCGAGGTAGCAGGTGCACCTGACGATCAGGTCCTTCCTGCTGCCCGCGGCGGTGACGACCGCGACGAGGTTGTGCAGAACCTGGCGGACCTGTGCGGAGAAGTCGTCCGGTATCTCGTGGGTGACGGGGTGGAGCGGGCCCTGGCCGGACGTGAACACCAGGTCGCCGACCTTGACGGCCTGGGACAGGGGCGGCTCGGTGCCGTCGGGGAAGCGGACGAAGGGGGCGCTGTCGGTGCGGATGCCCTCGATCATGCGGGCATTGTGCTGCGCATGGCCGTCCCCACGGAAGCGGAAATCCCTTCGCCCGGGTTCGTCACGCACCGGTGGGGGAGCACGCGGCGAGCGCCATCCGGGCCGGCCCCTCCGCGAACGGCGCAAGCGCGGTGCGGCGACGTCTCCTTCCACGCTCCGGGGGACGCGGAGGCCACCGGCGGACCCCGGAGACGGACGAACATCGCCCCTGCCTGCGGTCACAGGCTGGTCAGCAGGTCGTCGAGGGGAGCGGGCACGCGGTCGGGGGTGAGGGCCTCGACGAGGACGCGGCCGTAGTGGATCTTGCGCCCCTTCTTCGTGCCCAAGAAGCGCCGCAACTGCTGGTGCGAGGTGCGGCCCCGTTGCGCGGGCTGGCGCAGGAAGGTCTGCAGGGCGCGCAGATCCCCCTCCGCTCGCACGAGCTCCTCCACCCGGGGCACGCCCAGCGCGCGGATGAGCTCGTCCTCCAGATCCGCCGCGCAGACGAAGAACCCGTGCTGCGCTGAGCCGGCCCCCTCCAAGGCGCGGGCGTAGTAGCCACGCTCCCCCTCGTCGCACAGTCCGGTCAGGCGCAGGCCGAGGCCGGTTGGCCCGAGGAGGCGGGCGAAACGCCCGACACTCATCGCACCGCCGATCGGCAGGACGCAGACACCTTCCGCAGCCAGGTCCCGGTCGCGGCGCGCGGCCAGCGCCTCGACCGCCGCGACGTCGCTCAGCCCTTCGAGCAGAACGGCGGCCCGGACGGGCAGCCGTTCTGCCAGCTCGCGCGCGGGGTCGCCGGGTCCACCGGCCGCCCAGTCGGTGACCGCTTCCCGGAACGACCTCATGTCAGCCATGCGATGAGTCTCCGCCCTCTCGGACCACCGCGGTAGGGAATTTCCGCCGGCCGCCAACCGATCGCGGCGCAGTCGGCCCGCTGCCTGCGAGAGCGCGCTTACCATCTGGGCAACCGACACGAGGACATGACGATGATTCTGGTGACCGGCGCGAGCGGGAACGTCGGCAGCGCCCTCCTCGCTCGCCTTGCCGCCGACGGCGTGCCCGCGCGGGCGGCTTACCGTGATCCGCGGACGACCGCCCAGGTGATCGAGTCCGGCGGTCACGCGGTGACGCTTGACCTGGCGGTCCCCGACACGCTGGCGCCCGCACTTGATGGCATCGACACCGTGTTTCTCGTCGGTGCCACGGGCCCCGCCCAGACGACGCACGAAATCAACATGGTGGACGCCGCCCGCGCGGCCGGGACCCGCGTGGTCAAGCTGTCGGTCTGGCGGGCCGACGAGGGGCTGTCGCCGATTGCCCGGCTGCATCGGCCCGTTGAACAGGAACTGGTCACCTCGGGACTGCCCTGGACGATCCTGCGCCCCAACTTCTACCTGCAGAACTTCCTGCGTCAGCCGTCGATCCGCACGGCAGGCGAGTTCAGCCTGCCACTGATCAACGCACCCGTCAGCTTCGTCGACGTCGGCGACATCGCCCGTGTCGCCGCGCGCGTCCTCACCACGGAGGGCCACGACGGCCGCGTCCATGACCTCACCGGGCCCGAGGCACTGACCTACACCGAAGTCGCGGAGGAGTTCTCCCGCGTCCTCGGGAGGCCGGTTCGCTATGTGGGCCTGTCCGACGACGAAGCGCGCGCGGCGATGCTGCGCCGGGGGACACCCGAGTTTCACGCCGACGCTCTGATAGAAGTCGCCCGCGCCTACCGCGACGGCGGCGCCGAGACCGTCACTTCGACCGTGCCCGATCTCACCGGCCGTCCGGCCGTCGGCCTTGCCGCATTCGTGCGCCGGAACCGCGACGTCTTCGGCTGACTCCCGGAGCGGAGCAGGACGGCGGGCGAACTCAAGGACTTCACGGCATCAGTCGCGGGCGGAAAGGGCCTCGAGCATGGCCCGTGCCGTGACAGTCGCGTCGTAGTCCTCGCTGACACCCGGAACCAGGATGATGTCGCCCTTGATGTGCCGGGAGCGCAGGGGCGCGATGGCCTGATACTCGTCCGAGTCCCACCAGGCGCGTGCCTGGGAGATCGAGGGGAAGCCGATCACGACGACATGCCCGGGCCATGCGCCCTCCTTCACCTCGTGCGCGCTGCCGTGGACGAGGAACCGGCCGCCGTACGGTTCGAAGGTGGCGGTGACGCGCGCGATGTACTCGGCGATCTCCGGGTGCGGAGCCGCTTCCTGCAGGTGAGCGATCGCGTAGGCGGTCATGGTGTCCCTCCGTCGGTCGGCTGCTGTGCTGATCACGATCTTGCCGCAGGTGCGTTCCGCGGTCGATGACCTTTCAGGTAATCCAGGACGCGCGCGGGATCCGCACCTGGCCACGGGGTCTGTATCCAGCCACTACCCGCATATCCGGCCACCGTCCTGACATGGTGTTTTACAGTGGCTGGCAGCAGTTCCGGCGATAACACCTGGGAGGAATGCGCGACCATGCCGACTGAAACGCTCGAGTTTCAGGTGGAGGCCCGTCAGCTCCTGCAGCTGATGATCCACTCGGTCTACTCCAACAAGGACGTCTTCCTGCGTGAGCTCGTCTCCAACGCTTCCGACGCGCTGGACAAGCTGCGCCTGGAGAAGCTGCGGGACGACTCGCTGGACGCCGACGTGTCCGATCTGCACATCGAGCTCGACATCGACAAGGACGCCCGCACCCTCACGGTGCGGGACAACGGCATCGGTATGTCGTACGACGAGGTCGGGCAGCTCATCGGCACCATCGCCAACTCCGGCACCGCACAGTTCCTCCAGGAGCTGCGGGAGGCGAAGGACGCCGCGGGGGCGGAGGGGCTCATCGGCCAGTTCGGCGTCGGGTTCTACTCCGGTTTCATGGTGGCGGACGAGGTCACCCTGGTCACCCGCCGCGCCGGCGAGAGCCGGGGCACCCGCTGGACTTCGCGCGGCGAGGACACGTACACGCTGGAACCGGTCGACGATGCGCCGCAGGGCACCTCGGTCACCCTCCACCTCAAGCCCGCCGACCCGGAGAACCAGCTCCACGACTACACCTCCCCGTGGAAGATCAGGGAGATCGTCAAGCGCTACTCGGACTTCATCACCTGGCCCATCCGGATGCTCCCGGACCAGGGCGAGGGCGACGAGTCGCGCGAACCCGAGACGCTGAACTCGATGAAGGCGTTGTGGGCGCGGTCGCGCGACGAGGTGTCCGACGACGAGTACCACGAGCTGTACAAGCACATCGGGCACGACTGGCGCGACCCGCTGGAGACCATCCGGCTGCAGGCCGAGGGCACCTTCGAGTTCCAGGCCCTGCTGTTCCTCCCCGCGCACGCTCCGCACGACCTGTTCACCCGTGACTTTAGGCGCGGCGTGCAGCTGTACGTCAGGCGCGTCTTCATCATGGACGACTGCGAGGCGCTGCTGCCGCCGTACCTCCGCTTCGTCAAGGGTGTCGTCGACGCGGCCGACCTCTCGCTCAACGTGTCTCGCGAGATCCTCCAGCAGGACCGCCACATCGAGATGATGCGGCGACGGCTGACCAAGAAGGTCCTGTCCACGGTCAAGGACATGATGGCCAAGGACCGGGACCGATACGCCACGTTCTGGCGGGAGTTCGGCACCGTCCTCAAGGAGGGACTGGTCACCGACCCGGAGAACCGTGACGCCGTCCTCGCCGTCGCGTCCTTCGCGAGCACGCACGACGACACCGAGCCGACCACGCTCAAGGCTTACGTCGAGCGGATGAAGGACGGCCAGGAAGACATCTACTACCTCACCGGCGAGTCCCGGCAGAGCATCGAGAACTCCCCGCACATGGAGGCCTTCCGGGACCGGGGCATCGAGGTGCTGCTGCTCACCGACGCCGTCGACGAGGTGTGGGCCGACGCCGTCGGCGAGTACGAGGGCAAGAAGCTGCGGTCCGTCGCCAAGGGGCAGATCGACCTCGGCACCAAGGACGACGACGCCTCCGAGGGCGAGCGGGAGAAGCAGACCGAGGACTACGCCGGCCTGCTCGGCTGGATGAGGGAGCAACTGGACGAGGACATCAAGGAGGTCCGACTGTCCTCCCGTCTCACCGTCTCACCGGCCTGTGTCGTCTCCGACGCGAACGACCTGACCCCGGCCCTGGAGAACATGTACCGGGCGATGGGCCAGGAGGTGCCCCGCGCCAAGCGGATCCTGGAACTCAACCCGGACCACCAGCTGGTGAAGGGCCTCAACCAGGCGTACAAGGAACGTGAGGACCGCACCGAGCTCACCGAGACCGCGGAACTCCTGCACGGGCTGGCGGTGCTCGCCGAGGGCGGCCAGCCCAAGGACCCCGCCCGCTTCGTCAAGCTGATGGCGGACCGCCTGCAACGCGCGCTGTGACCCAGCACCGCCCGACACCGGCGGCCCGTCCCGGGAAACGGGGCGGGCCGCCGGTCGCGTTTTATGGACACACGACAAACCGTGGCGGCGAAATTGTTCCGTGCCCGTCCTGACTGCCTCTTCACTCGCTGAAATGATCGTGGCGGAAGCGAAAAGGATCTTGTAGAGATCCCATAAGCCCTCGGCCCATGAGAGGTAAGGATGACGGAGAGCGGCGAAGTGCTGGTGACGGGTGTCGGCGCGATGACCCCGTTGGGGGCCGACGCGCCCTCGACCTGGGCGGGACTGCTGGCCGGGGTGTCGGGTGTCTCTCTTCTCGACGAGGAGTGGGCCGCGGGCCTGCCGGTGCACGTCGCGGCCGGCCTCCCGGTGGATCCCGCCACGATGCTTCCCAGGGCCGAGGCGAGGAAACTGGACCGGGGTGAGCAACTCGCCGTGCTCAGCGCACGCGAGGCATGGCAGGACGCCGGGGTTCCTCAGGTGGAGCCGGAGCGGTTCGCCGTGGTCATCGGCACCGGCACCGGCGGTGTCCTCACCACACTCGGTCAGGACGACATCTTCGAGCAGAGCGGCGTACGCCGGCTGTCGCCGTTCGCCGTGCCGATGCTCATGCCCAACGGGCCGGCGGCCTGCGTGAGCATGGACCTCGGCGCGAAGGGGGGAGCCCGGACACCGGTCAGCGCGTGCGCTTCGGGCGCGGAGGCACTCGCCCTCGGCCAGGACCTGATCCGCAGCGGCCGGGTGGACGTGGTCGTCGCCGGCGGCGTGGAAGCCAGTCTGCACCCCTTCACCATCGCCGCCTTCGCCCAGATGAAGGCGCTGTCGACGAGGTCCGAGGACCCGGCATCCGTATCGCGGCCCTTCGACCGCGACCGCTCCGGGTTCGTGATGGGGGAGGGAGCGGGGATGATGGTCCTGGAACGTCCCGCGTTCGCCCGGGCCCGTGGCGCACGGGTGTACGGAACCCTCGCGGGCAGCGCAGTGACCTCCAGCGCGCACCACATCACCGCCTCCGACGCGGACGGCCAGGTCTTCGCCATCGAACAGGCGCTGCGCGACGCAGGGCTGGGCCGCGAGGACATCGGCGTCGTCCATGCCCACGCCACCTCCACCGAGTCCGGTGACCTGGCGGAGGCGGAGGCCGTCCGCCGCGCCGTCGGCACGCACGCCGCGGTGACGGCGACGAAGTCCATGACCGGCCACATGCTCGGCGCCTCCGGAACCGTCGGCGCCCTGGCCACGGTCATGGCGCTCAAGGAAGGCACCGTGCCGGCCACCCGCAACCTCGAGAAGATCGACCCGCAGGTCGAGATCGACGTCGTACAGGGCGCGAACCGCACCGGGCGGTGGACGGCGGCCCTGGCCAACTCCTTCGGCTTCGGCGGCCACAACGTCACCCTGGTCTTCACGGGCTGACCAGGCCTCGAAACGATTCGCCGTCGGCTCAGCTCGTCACGGAACCCGCCGCTCGGCGCCGCCGCAGGTAGCACAGCGCGCTCGCCGTGATGACCAGGGGCCACAGCAGGTACCAGCCCGTCATGACGAGAAGGGCGGCGACCGCGACGAGTGCGACGAGCGCGCAGCGGTACGGCAGGCTGCCCCGGGGCAGGAGCCGTACAGCGGCGGCCGTGCCCAGTGCGTACACGGTCACGAACGACCCGGTGGTGAGCAGCACGAGCGGCTGGGGCCCCACGTCGGCGACCGCGGTGGCGGCCAGGGCGAGGCCGGAGAGCCCCGTCACGACCGCCAGGCTGCGGCGCGGCACCTCGCCGGCGGCGCCGCCCCGGTCGAGCCGGGCGGGCAGCGCGCCGTCGCGGCCGAGCGCGGCGCCCAGTCTGGCCGCGCCGGCGAAGTAGGCGTTCATCGTGCCGAGGGTGAGCAGCAGTGCGGCGGCCGCGGCCAGCACGTGGACCGTGCCGCCGACGCCGAGGGCGAGCAGTTCGGCCAGCGGGGCGTCGGAGGTCCCGGCAGCCGGGCCGAGCACCAGGACGCCGGAGGTGGCGACGGCGAGGTACAGCACGCCGACGACGGCCACCGCCACGGCGGCGGCACGGGGCAGGTCGCGCGCCGGCCGGCGGAAGTCGGCGGCGAGGTGGGTGATGGCCTCCCAGCCCGCGAAGCTCCACACGAGCAGCGCCGCGGCCGAGCCGACCGCGGTCCAGCCGTGCGGCGCGAACGGATGCAGGTTCTGCAGGCGGGCGTGTGGCAGCGCGGTCAGCACGGCGGTCAGCAACAGCGTGACGAGCAGCACGGCGAGGGCGAGTTGCAGACGGCCGGAGACCGACAGACCGAATCCGTTGGCCACGGCCACCAGGACCAGCAGCACCGCGGCGGTGACCAGCACCGTGCGCCGGCCGCCGCCGAGCGCGGTCGCGACGTACGCCCCGGCGAACATGCCCGCCGCCGGAGCACCGGCGGGTACGGCGAAGTAGAAGCACCAGCCGACCACTGCAGCCGCCCGCGCGCCGAAGGCGTGCCGCACGTAGGTGGAGACGCCGCCGCCGTCCGGGTAGCGGGCGCCCAGCGCGGCGAAGGTGGCCGCGAGCGGCACCGACAACAGGACCAGCCCGAGCCAGGCCAGCAGCGAGGCCGGCCCGGCCGCCCGGGTGGCCAGACCGGGAAGGGCGATCACCCCGGTACCGAGCACCGCGCCGACGTACAGCGCCGCCCCCTGCCAGACGGTCAGACTCCCGACGGGCCGAGCCGAGAGTTCCGGCGCGGCGGGCGCGCTCGTCATGCGGCATCCTTCCCGGTCCGGCGGAAGTCCATGGTCCAGTTGGTTTCCCAGCTCTGCCCGCCGTCGGTCGAGAACGCCTGCTCCCATTGGGCCGATGCCGAGGTGATCCGCGACCAGACGAAGCGGCACAGGACCGGGGTGCCTTCGTGGGTGTCGGCGCCGTGGAACTCGCCGTGTCCGTCGTCGTGGAACCGGCCGACGACGGGCGGTTGCAGCAGCCCGGTACGGCTGCTCACCCAGCTCAGCGACCATTCCGCGCGAACGGGGTCGAACAGGCGCAGTGTCAGGCCGCTGAAGCCCTTGGTCGGGAAGCTGATCTCGTCCAGGTTCGCGGCTCCGCCGAACAGCGTGCCGTGACACACCACCGTGCCCGGGAACCGGTCCCACTCGGTGCAGCCGGTCAGCGGTGCGACGAGCCGCCGGTTCGTCACGTGCCAGGTGCCCACCAGGAAGTCGAAGTCACCGATACCGGGCTTGCGAAGGGCGGGAAGAGGAGCGTTCATCTGCGGATGTCCTTTGCTGTCCGTGCGTTGGGCGGACGCCCGCCGGAAAAGTAGACCGGCTTCCCTGACAACCTCTGTCAGTGGACTGCGGCAGACTTCCGTCATGCGTGCGAGCCGACTGCTGTCCGTCCTGTTGCTGCTCCAGACCCGCGGCCGGATGACCGCCCAGCAGCTCGCCGACGCGCTGGAGGTGTCCGTCCGCACGGTCTACCGGGACATGGAGTCGCTCGCCGCGGCCGGCGTCCCGCTCTACGGCGACCCCGGTCACGACGGCGGCTACCGGCTGGTCGACGGCTTTCGCACCCGGCTGACCGGACTGACCCGCGAGGAGGCGGAGGCACTCTCCCTGGCCGGACTGCCCGGACCCGCCGCGGACCTCGGCCTGGGCACCGTACTCGCCACCGCCCAGCTGAAGCTGACGGCCGCCCTGCCCGAGGAACTGCGCGACCGGACCGGTGAGATACGGCACCGGTTCCACCTGGACCCCTCCGGCTGGTACGCCGAAGCCGACCCGACCCCGCACCTGGCCGCCGTCACCGACGCGGTGTGGCGACAGCGCCGAATCCGCCTCCGCTACCGGCGGTGGAAGGCTCCCCAGGAGGTGACCCGGACGCTTGACCCCTACGGGCTGGTCCTCAAGTCGGGCCGCTGGTACCTGGTTGCGGCCCGCCCGGAAGCCGTCCGTACCTACCGCGTCTCCCAGATCCTCCGGATCCAGGTGCTGGAGGACCGCTTCGAGCGCCCCCGCGACTTCGACCTGGGCGCGCACTGGCAGACCTACCTGGCCGACTTCGACGCCCGCCGGCTCCGGGGCGAAGCGGTCGTACGACTGACACCGCGGATCCTGGCGCAGCTGCCCGACCTCCTGGAACCGGCAGTGGCACGCGCCGCCCAGGGCAGCGCCGGGCCACCGGGTCCCGACGGACGGGTGCAGGCCGTCGTCCCCATCGAGTCCGAGGAACACGCCGTCGGCCTGCTGCTGCGTCTCGGTGCCGAGGCGGAGGTCGTGGCGCCGGCCGGATTGCGGGCGCTGATGGCACGGACGATCAGCGCCCTGGCAGAGACCTACCGTCAGCCGCTGGACAAACACGAAGCCTGACCTAGACTGGACATCCAGAGATGGAAAATTGATCTAATCGGCTCTTTGGAGAGGCTTCCCGTGGAAGAGGCTGAGGCCGACGAACACCTCATCCGTGAGGCCGAGAAGATCACCATGGCCTTGGGGCGCATGTTCCCGGGGCTGTGCGAGGTGGTGCTGCACGACCTGCGGGATCCCGAGCATGCGATCCGGGCGATCGAGAACAACCTCTCCGGCCGTCGGGTCGGGGACTCCGCCACGGAGCTGGGCCTGGCCCGCATCGAAGATCCCGACTACCCCAGCGTCATTCAGAATTACCCCAACCAGTTCCCGGACGGCCGCCCCGCGAAGAGCACGTCCATCGGCATCAAGAACGCCGCGGGGGAGTACATCGCGGCTCTCTGCCTGAACCTGGACGTGTCCGTGCTGTCGCCGGTGACCCTGACCCTGTCCAACCTGGTGGCCACGGACACCGAACACCGCGAGCAGCCCCTGGAGACGCTGCGGGACCGCACCGCCCGCGAGTTGCGTCAGGCGGTGGAGGCACACGCCGCGGAGCGCGCCGCGACTCCCCGGTCGCTGAGCCGGGAGGACAAGAAGGCGCTCGTACGGCAGTTGCAGCGGGACGGCTACTTCGACTCGCGCGACGCGGCACAGACCATCGCGGACCTGCTCGGTGTCTCCCGGGCGACCGTCTACAACTACGCCAAGTAGCGGCAGCGGCTCCCGAGTCCGCGTCGCATACCCGTCCGGGGACCTGGACCCCGCCCTTCCGAAGAAAGCGGACCACCGTTCTGTGAACCCTCATGTGAACACCCAGGAAAGCACCACCCCTTCGGCCCCCGCACGAACCCTGGCCGATCCGGACACCCCGTTCGCCGTCGTCGACGTCGACACGATGAGGCGGAACATCGCGCGCCTCAAGGCCAGGGCCGACCGTCTCGCGGTCACCCTGCGCCCGCACGTGAAGACCGCCAAGAGCCTCGACGCCGCCGCCCTCCTGCACTCCGGCACACCGTGTCCCGTCACCGTCTCCACCCTCGCGGAGGCCGAGGCGTTCGCCGACGGCGGCTACACCGACATCACGTACGCGGTCGGCATCGACCCGCACAAACTCCCGCGCGTCATCGCGCTGTTGCGCCGCGGCGTCACCCTGCGCATCCTGCTGGACAGCGTCGAGCAGGCGTCGTTCGTCGCCGAAGCCTCCCGCCGGTCCGGCCTCCCCCTGCCCGCCCAGATCGAGATCGACTGCGACGGCCACCGGGGCGGTCTGAAGCCCGACGACCCGGCGCTCACCGGGATCGGCCGCATCCTGCACGACGAGGGTTGTCTGGACGGCGTCCTGACCCACGCCGGCGAGTCCTACTTCGCCCGCACCGCCGAGGAACAGCGCCTGGCGGCGAAGAACGAACGCGACACCGCCGTCGCCGCCGCCGAGCGACTGCGCGCGGAGGGCCTGCCCGTGCACGTCGTCAGCGTGGGCTCCACCCCCACCGCGCACGCCGCCGAGGACCTCACCGGCGTCACCGAACTGCGCGCCGGGAACTACGTCTTCTTCGACCTGGTCATGGCCGGTCTGGGCGTCTGCCGGGTCGAGGACATCGCCCTGTCGGTGGTCGTGACCGTCATCGGTCGCCGCCCCGAGTACGGGTGGATCGTGACCGACGGCGGCTGGATGGCCATGTCGCGCGACCGCGGGACGGCCGCGCAGGCCCAGGACCAGGGCTACGGCCTGGTCACCGACCTCGCCGGCAACCTCCTCCCGGGCCTGGTCATGACGGCCGCGAGCCAGGAGCACGGCACGCTCACGGCCCGCGACGGCGCCTGCCTGCCCGACCTGCCGGTGGGCACCCGCCTGCGCATCCTGCCCAACCACGCATGCGCCACCGCAGCCCAGCACCGCGGCTATCACGTCGTCGACGGCACCCTTCCCACCGGCGGCCCGGCACCGGCCGTCGACGCTTTCTGGGAACGTGTCACCGGCTGGTGAACTCCAGCCGGAGGAAAACCGATGTCACAGGCGCCGTGCCCTCCACTAGCGTCGCCCCTGTGACTCCAGCAGATCTCACGGCCGTCATCTCCGACGCCATCCACACGGCCATCCAGTCCGGACGCATCGCGGCGGAGGTGCCCGAGGAGATCCGCGTGGAGCGCCCCCGGCACCGCGGCCACGGCGACTACTCGACCAACGTCGCCCTGCAACTCGCCAAGTCGGCGGGCCTGCCCGCCCGCGTCGTCGCCGAGGCACTGTCGCCGCTGGTGAGCACGGCCACCGGAGTGGCGAAGGCCGAGGTGGCCGGCCCCGGGTTTCTCAACATCACGCTGGAGTCCGCGGCGATCGGCGCCCTGGCACGGGACATCGTCCTGGCCGGGGACGCCTACGGCCGCACCGACCGGCTGAACGGCCTGCGGCTCAACCTGGAGTTCGTCTCAGCCAACCCCACCGGCCCGGTGCACATCGGCGGAGCCCGCTGGGCGGTCGTGGGCGACGTCCTCGCCCGGCTGCTCGAGGCCGCCGGCGCGGACGTGTCGCGGGAGTACTACTTCAACGACGCCGGCGTGCAGATCGACCGCTTCGTCCGCTCCCTGCTCGC
Organism: Streptomyces barringtoniae; assembly: GCF_020819595.1. GTDB lineage: Bacteria > Actinomycetota > Actinomycetes > Streptomycetales > Streptomycetaceae > Streptomyces > Streptomyces barringtoniae. Next base: position 197,011 of record NZ_JAJHNP010000003.1, on the reverse strand, counting down.
CGCAGCGCAGGGCCTGCCGGTGCCCGATGACGGCTACAGCGGCGCGTACATCAAGGAGATCGCCGACGCCGTGCTGCGTCACCACCCCGGCGCCCTGGACCTGCCGGAGAGCGAGTCCGCCGCCGTGTTCCGGGCGGCGGGCACGCAGCTGATGTTCGACGAGATCAAAACGTCGCTCGCCGCGTTCGGCACCCATTTCGACACCTACTTCAACGAGAAGGACCTGCACGACCAGGGCGACCTGGACACCGCCGTCACCCGTCTGCGCAACGGCGGCCACGTCTACGAGGCCGACGGCGCGGTCTGGCTGCGCACCACGGACTTCGGCGACGACAAGGACCGCGTCCTGGTGAAGAGCGACGGCTCGTGGACGTACTTCACCGCGGACTGCGCCTACTACCTGAACAAGCGCTCCCGGGGCTTCGAACGGGTCGTCATCATGCTCGGCGCCGACCACGCCGGTTATGTCGGCCGGATGCGGGCCATGGCGGCCTGCTTCGGCGACGACCCGGACCGGCACCTGGAGATCCTCATCGGCCAACTGGTCAACCTGGTCAGGGACGGCAGGCCGGTCCGGATGAGCAAGCGGGCCGGTACGGTCCTCACCCTCGACGACCTGACCGAGGCGGTCGGCACCGACGCCGCGCGGTACGCGCTGGCGCGGGCCGGCGTCGACACGATGATCGACCTGGACATCGACCTGCTGACCCGGCAGTCGAACGACAACCCGGTCCACTACGTCCAGTACGCACACACCCGGCCCTGCTCCGTACTGCGCAAGGCAAGGGAAGCCGGCATCGACAAGGGCGCGCCGGAGGACTTCGACCCCACCCGGCTCACCCACGAACGAGAGGTGGAACTGCTGGCCACGCTGGCCGAGTTCCCGCAGGTCGTTGCCACCGCGGCCACACCGGGTGGCGCACTACCTGGAGGCGCTGGCCGGCACGTACCACCGCTTCTACGACGCCTGCCGGGTCCTGCCGCGGGCCGGCGAGGCCCCGGACGACCGCACGCGGGCACGGCTGTGGCTGACGGAGGCCGGCCAACGCGTGCTGCACAACGGCCTGCACCTGCTCGGCGTCTCGGCACCGGAACGGATGTGAGGCCGGCTCGAGGCGCCGCGAGGGCGGTCGGCAGACGCTACGGGGCCGATCGGAAGATGTCGCCGACGACGTCGGATGCCGCCGTCGCATGTGCCTCGACGAACCACTCCCGGCCGAGCAGCAATCCGAAGACGGGGGCCGGAATCCGGACCAGCACCCGCAGCACCGGAGCAAGCCGACCCGTGCCCGACACCTGTGAACGATGAGCGGCGAGAGCCGCCTGCTTCCGCGCCGCGAACCGTCGGACATCGACGGTGTGGGTGATGGCCGCGCGCGAGGTGAAGGCGGTCCGCACCGCGTCCGCGTCGAACCGCAACGGGATCCTCAGCACACGCACCAGCTTTACCAGGCGGGCCACCCGATCGCGCGGGACGGTCGCCTCCAGCACCCGGGGCACCCCGGCGAGCTCGGCGGCACGCCTGCCGACCTCGTGCACCCTGACGTGGTCGCGGTGGCCGTAGCCGCCCCGTGCGTCGTAGCTGAGGAGCAGGTCCACCTCTTCCTCGCGCAGGACGGCGGCCAGCCGGGCGGCCGCCTCCTCCGCATCCGCCCGCACGAAACGTGCCCGGTCCGGCGGATCCGGATAGAGCAGCGCACCATGGCCGCTGTCCGCATACCCCAGATGCGCGACGCGCCGCACGCCCAGCACGGCAGCGCTCGCCCGAAGCTCGTCCAGCCGTGGCGCTCCGCCTTCCGGCACGGCGTCCATGAGCCCGTCCGTGGCGACCACGATCACCACACGATGCCCCTCGGCCGCGGCCCGCGCGAGCGTGCCGCCCGTCAGGATCACCTCGTCGTCAGGGTGGGCGTGAAAGGCCAGGAGGGTTCCCATGGGGCCATCCTTTCACCGCGGCATGATCGACAAGTCCCTATGCTGTCAGGATGATCAAGCCGATTGAGCTCGTCATATTCGACTGCGACGGTGTGCTGGTCGACAGTGAGCGCATCGCAGCACGCGTCCAGGTCGCGCTCGGTGCGGAGTTGGGCTGGCCGCTCACCGAGGGAGAGGTCGTCGACCGCTTCATAGGCCGATCCCATGCCGCCATTCGCCGGCAGGTCGCCGCCCGGCTCGGCGAGGAGACCGCGGCGATATGGGCGCAGCGGTTCGAACAGCTCCACCGCGAAGCCGTGGACGCCGATCTCGCCCCCGTTGACGGACTGCCCGAGGCGCTGGATGCGATTGCTCTGCCGACCTGCGTGGCCTCCAGCGGCTCCCATGACAAGATGCGCCACACTCTCGGTCGTACCGGGCTCTACGACCGCTTCGCGGGCCGCATCCACAGCGCCACCGAAGTCGCCCATGGCAAGCCTGCCCCCGACCTGTTCCTGCACGCCGCCCGGCACATGGGGGTCGATCCCGCCGCCTGCGTGGTGGTGGAGGACAGCCTGCCCGGTGTCCTGGCCGCCCGGGCGGCCGGCATGCGTGCCTTCGGATACGCCGGCGGCCTCACCCCTGCCGAACGACTCGAAGGCCCTGGCACCACCGTCTTCCACGACATGCGCAAACTGCCCGCGCTCATCGCCGGGCAGCAGTGAGTCCTCGGCGGTCGTAATCGGACGGAGGGATGACCGTGGTCACTGCCCGAGGATGCCGTCCGCGACGCCCCGTACCTCGTCCAACTGGAAGCCGAGGTAGGTCCAGGACACGCCCGCACGGCCATGCGGGTCCTCCCGCTGGGCGTGGTGGAGGACGTCCAGGCCGTGCCTGCGGGCGAGGTCGATCGTCTCCTGCGCGGTGACGGGGAACATGCGGCGGCCCCTCGGCACCGGGCCGTGACGCAGGGAGAGGACGATCCGGCCGTCGGTCGCGAGCAGCCCGGCCAGACTTGCCATCGCGAGGGCTCGTTGCCGTTCGTCGAGATGTATCCAGACCGCGGTGAGCAGGATCAAATCGAAGCGGCTCCCCGCTGCGGTCAGGCCGGGCAGTTCGGGCAGCGCGTCATCGGTCCACTCGATCTGCCGGCCGGCATGGAGGCGCCGGCCCAGCGTGCGCAGTTCGACGGTGGGTTCGGCGGCGACGACCCGATGACCCTGGGCTGCCAGCGCCGCCGCGTCGCGCCCGCTGCCCGCCCCGACGTCCAGCACCCTGCTCGGCCGGGAGGGGAACAGATGCAGCACCTCGCGGTGCACCTCGGCGAAGGTCACGCTCTCGTACTGCTGGGCCAACGCCTCGGCCGCCTCCCCGTATCCGGCGGTGCTGGCCATCCCCTGCAACTGCTCGCCGGTTGCGTCACTGCTCATGTCCCGGGACACTACGGTCTCTTGGGCCCGGTAGCCGCGACGAAGATCACGGATAACCACTGTGCTGGTGCGGCCAGGTCCGACAGACTGCGGGCATGGAGTTCTTCTGCTACCACCGTGACCGGCGAGACTCCCTGGCGCTGCGCATGGAGCTGCTGGAGGCGCACTGGTCCTACATGGACCGGTTCGACAAGGAGATGATCGCCCGCGGTCCGACCCTCAGCGGCGACGGCGAGGTGCCCACCGGCAGCGTGCACATCGTCGACCTGCCGGATCCCGCCGCCGCCCGCGCATTCGCGTTCGACGAACCCGGCTACCAGGCCGGTGCCTACCGTGACGTGCTGCTGCGCCGATGGCGCAACCTGCTGGGACGCACCATGTGGGACTTCCGCGGAGGACGGACCGGCGGCCGACGATACCTCGTGCTCGGGTTCGGCCAGGGACAGGCCGCCGACCTGGCCGTTCCTCAGGACCGTAACGAGCTGATCGCATACGGCCCACTGCTGTCCGACGACGGCAACACCTGGGTGGGTACGGCAGCGCTGGTGCGGGCACCGGACCCGGAAGCGGCACGCGCCGTGCTGACCGCGGACCGGTATGCCGACATCGAGGTCCACAACTGGCAGTTCGGCGGACGGCCATGATGAACCGTCCTCGCGTGAAGACGCCCGCCTGAGCGTCGGTCAGGAGGCCGAAGTCTTTGCCCGTGCCGATGCGTTTCTTGGGCTGAACAGGATGTGACGGCCTGCTTGCGTACATGTTCCGCCCCTCGGATGTCGGTGCACGACTCGCACCCGCTCGCCGGCTCGACACACTCCGAGGAGACGCCATGTCCCGACGCCCGGCCCATCCCGCACGTTCCGTCACGGCGGCCGCGGCCGCCCTGGCCGCGGTCGGCGCGCTCAGCGCCGCCGCGCCCGGCTCGGCGCACACCTCCGTACACCCGCACCCGGCCGCCCGCCATGTCCTGTTGCTGTCCGTCGACGGTCTGCACCAGTCCGACCTGGCCTGGTACATCGCCCGTCACCCCCAGTCGGCGCTGGCCCGGCTCACCGCCGGCGGCGTGCAGTACACCCACGCCGCGACCACCAACCCCTCGGACTCCTTTCCCGGCATGGTCGGCCAGCTCACCGGCGGCAACCCGGGCACCACGGGCGTCTACTACGACGACACCTACAGCTCCGCCCTCCTGCCGGCCGGTACGACCCAGTGCACCGGAGCCAAGCCCGGCGCCGAGGTGGACCTGACCGAGGACCTCGACAGGGACAAGGACTCCCTCGACGCCGGTCAGGGCCTGAGCGGTCTGCCCGGCAGCATCCTGCAGATGACCGGCGACCCCGCCCGCCTCATCGACCCGTCCAAGCTCCCGGTGGACCCGAAGACCTGCAGACCGCTCTACCCGCACTCCTACCTGCGGGTGAACACCGTCTTCGACGTGGTCCGCACGGGCGGCCTGCGCACCGCGTGGTCCGACAAGCACGCCGCCTACGACATCCTCGAGGGCCCCTCGGGCAAGGGCATTCAGGACCTGTTCACGCCCGAGATCAACAGCAAGGCCGTCGGCTACGACGCGGGCGACTGGACGAAGGACAACGCCGCGACCGAGCAGTACGACGGGTACAAGGCGCAAGCCGTGCTCAACGAGATCGACGGCTACGACCACAGCCGTACCCACAAGGTCGGCACCCCGGCGGTCTTCGGCATGAACTTCCAGTCCGTCTCGACCGCCCAGAAGCTGCCCAACTCCGACGGCCTGAGCGGTGGTTACCAGGAGAAGGGCGTCCCCGGGCCCCTTGTGGTGAAGAACCTCGAATTCGTGGACCAGCAGGTCGGCGCCTTCCTCGCCGAACTCCGCAAGCGGCACCTCGCCGACAGCACCACCGTCATCCTCTCCTCCAAGCACGGCCAGTCGCCGACCGACCCCAAGGCGCTGACCCGCATCGACGACGGCCCGCTGCTCGACGGCCTCAACTCCGCCTGGAAGGAGGCCCACCCGGGCTCCGGCGACCTCGTCGCCCACGCGGTGGACGACGACGCCATGCTGATCTGGCTCACCGACCGCTCCCAGGCCGCCGCCGACTTCGCCAAGGCCTACCTGCTCGCCCGGTCCGGTACGGGCAACGACATCGACGGCAAGGCCAGGCCCTTCACCGCGAGCGGTCTGCAGAGCCTCTACGCGGGCGCGGACGCCGCCCGGTACTTCCACGCCCGGCCGGGCGACTCCCGGGTGCCCGACCTGATCGGCGTCGCCCAGTACGGTGTCGTCTACACCGGCGGCAAGGGCAAGATCGCCGAGCACGGGGGCGCCCACGCCGACGACCTCGATGTCCCGCTCGTCGTCTCCGGCGCCGCGACCCCGCACGGCGTACGGGTCGACGGACCCGTGCACACCACCCAGATCGCGCCGACGATCCTGCGGCTGCTGGGCCTCGACCCGCGGGAGCTGGACGCCGTCCGCATCGAACACACCCGCGTCCTTCCCGTGCGCTGACCTTCGGTCGGGTGGCCGCATGGACGGCGGGCAGACTCCGGGCCGGGTGTCAGTGGCACGAGGTTGATGCATCGGCAAAGTCCGGCATTCGTGATGTAAATGGCTATTGCATGCGAGAGTCATGGATTGTTGCTGGATCCGTAATGCCATGTGTGTTACCGGCGTAAAACGGGGCGAAGGTTGCAGGGTGTGGCCGTGCGGCCGACCGGCCGCCAACCCGCGCATCCTCGCGAAGGGGGACACTGTGTCCGCTTCTTCTTCCGTCCGCCGTATCACCGCAGCCGCGGCCGTGGCCGCCGCCATGGCCGGGGCCATGGCGCTCCCGGCCGCGGCCGCCGGCCACCAGCCCGGCCGTATGCACCGGTCAGTGGTGCACATCAGCGGCGTACAGCACGCCTGGCAGGGCCGGGACGACCGTGCCAACCGCTCGCTGAACAAGGAGTGGGTGGACATCACCAACGACTCCCGCCGCGCGATGAACCTGGACAGCTGGACGCTGTCCGACCGGGACGGCCACACCTACACCTTCCGTCACGTGTGGCTGTCGGGCCGGGCCACCGTCCGTGTCCACACCGGGGTCGGCCGGGACACCAGGACCGACCTGTACCAGGACCGCCGTACGCGCGTGTGGGACGTCAACGCCGACACCGCGACCCTGCGCGACGCCCGCGGCCGCCTCGTCGACACCCTCTCCTGGGGTCGCAGCCACCGCGCCGGGGACATGGGCCGCCGTGACGGGGCCGGATGGCACCACGCCGGCCTCCGCCACCACGAGGCCGGCCTCCGCCACCACGATGCGGGCCTCCGCCACCACGGCGTCGACCACTACCTCCACGGCGGCGTCCACCACCTCCACAGCATCGGCGAGCACCACCACGGGGACCACGCGGGCAGCCACCGCCGCTGACCCGCCTACCCGCGGCTCGCGCCCCGGGTGCACCACCGGCACATCCACACGGGTCCAGCCCCGGACGGCCTCCTCGCCGACCGGGGCTGTCCCCTGCCAGGCACCGGCGGCATCGTGCTCACACCCTGTCCCCGAGCCCTGTGCGGCGGGTGTAACTCCCGCTGATCAGACACGGAGACACCTCCGTAATGAGCCCTCCGTACGGTCACGAAGAGTGAGATCAGGTGGAGCACAGGAGAGGGGGGCGCCCGTGGCCGCGCCGGGCTCGCGGAGTGAGGGCACGACGAAGGTCCGGACGGTCTGCTCGTACTGCGGTTTGGGCTGCGGCATGGTCCTCGACGTCGGCCGAGGACCGGACGGGCGGCGTACGGTCCTGAAGGCGACGGGCGACAAGGAGCACCCGGCGAACTCCGGCCGGCTGTGCACCAAGGGCGCGACCACCGCCGACATGCTCGCCGCGCCGGGCTGGCTCACCACCGCCCTCGTCCGGCCGGACCGTGGCGAGGAACCCCGGCCCTCGCCCCTGGCCGCCGCCGTCGCCGAGACCGCCCGCCGTCTGCGCGCCATCATCGACGAGCACGGCCCCGACGTGGTCGCCCTCTACGTCTCCGGGCAGATGAGCCTGGAGGCGCAGTACCTGGCGAACAAGCTGGCCAAGGGCTTCATACGCACCAACCAGATCGAGTCGAACTCCCGGCTGTGCATGGCGAGTGCCGGAACGGGCTACAAACTGTCGCTGGGAGCGGACGGGCCGCCCGGCTCGTACCAGGACTTCGACAAGGCCGACGTCTTCTTCGTCATCGGCTCCAACATGGCCGACTGCCACCCCATCCTCTTCCTGCGGATGATGGAGCGGGTGAAGTCGGCCGGCGCCAAGCTGATCGTCGTGGACCCGCGGCGCACCGCCACCGCCGACAAGGCCGATCTCTTCCTGCAGATCAGGCCCGGCACCGACCTCGCCCTGCTCAACGGGCTGCTGCACCTGCTGCACGCGAACGGCCACACCGACCCCGGCTTCATCGCCGCGCACACGGAGGGCTGGGAGGCGATGCCCGCCTTCCTCGCCGACTACCCGCCCGCCACCGTCGCCGGGATCACCGGCCTCCCGGAGGACGACATCCGTGAGGCCGCGCGGCTGATCGGGGAAGCGGGGGAATGGACGAGCTGCTGGACGATGGGCCTGAACCAGTCCACCCACGGCACCTGGAACACCAACGCCCTGGTCAACCTGCACCTCGCCACCGGCGCGATCTGCCGCCCGGGCTCCGGCCCCTTCTCCCTCACCGGCCAGCCCAACGCGATGGGCGGCCGGGAGATGGGCTACATGGGGCCGGGGCTGCCCGGGCAGCGCTCGGTCCTCGTCGACGCCGACCGGGCCTTCGTCGAGGAGCTGTGGGAACTGGAGCCCGGAGCCCTGCGGGCCGACGGCGTCGGCAAGGGCACGGTCGAGATGTTCCGGAAGATGGCCGACGGGGACATCAAGGCGTGCTGGATCATCTGCACCAACCCGGTGGCCTCCGTCGCGAACCGCAAGACGGTCATCGAGGGCCTGGAGGCCGCCGAGTTCGTCGTCGCGCAGGACGTGTTCGCCGAGACGGAGACGAACGCGTACGCCGACGTGGTCCTGCCCGGCGCGCTGTGGACCGAGACCGAAGGCGTCCTGATCAACAGCGAGCGCAACCTCACCCTGGCCCGGCCGGCCGCCGATCCGCCCGGCGAGGCGACGGCGGACTGGCGGATCATCGCCGCCGTGGCCCATGAGATGGGCTACGAGAAGGGATTCGCGTACGACAGCGCCGAGGAGGTCTTCGAGGAGATCAAGCGCGCCTGGAACCCGGCGACCGGCTGGGACCTGCGCGGAGTGAGCTACGAGCGCCTGCGCACCACCCCGGTGCAGTGGCCGGCGGCGAGCGAGGACGGGCCCGACCGCAATCCGATCCGGTACGTCGGCGAGGACGGAAGGGCCGGCTCGCCCACCTTCCCGACCGCGAGCGGCCGCGCGGTCTTCTACGCCCGCCCGCACATCCCGGCCGCGGAGATGCCCGACGACGACTACCCCTGTGTCCTCAACACCGGCCGCCTCCAGCACCAGTGGCACACCCTGACCAAGACGGCCAAGGTGGCCAAGCTGAACAGGCTCAGCCCAGGACCCTTCGTGGAGATCCACCCCCGGGACGCCGCCGAACTGGGCCTCGGCGAGGGGGACTCGGTGGAGGTCGCCTCGCGGCGCGGGCGGGCCGTGCTGCCCGCGGTCGTCACCGACCGGGTGCGGCCGGGCTGCTGTTTCGCGCCGTTCCACTGGAACGACCTGTTCGGCGAGTACCTCAGTGTCAACGCGGTGACCAGCGACGCCGTGGACCCGCTGTCGTTCCAGCCCGAGTTCAAGGTGTGCGCGGTCTCGCTGAGCAAGGCGGCCACCCCGGTGACCGCGCGGACTCCGGCCCCGGCAGGCGCCCTGGCCCCGACCCCGGCCGATGGCGCCGCACCGTCCGCCGCGCTGTCCGCGGTGCCCGCTCCCTCCGTGTTCGGACTGGACCCCGCGCCGCCGCCGGTCCTGGCCGCACACGAACGCCGCTATCTGACCGGCTTCCTCGCCGGCATACCGTCCGGCTTCCCGGGCGTGCCGGTGCTCCCGCCGGACGCCCCGTTCACCCCGGAGCACGCCCTGTGGGTGAACGGCGTACTGGCCGGGATGTACTCCAGGACCGAGGCGCCGCCGTCCACCGGGTACGGCCCCGGCGGCAGCGAGCAGCCGACCGCCGGGGCCCTTCGCCGTCAGGTCGTGATCCTCTGGGCGTCGCAGACCGGGAACGCGGAGGACTTCGCGGGCGCGGCGGCGGAGCGGCTGACCGCGGACGGCCATGCCGCATCCCTCCTGCCCATGGCGGAGGCGGACCCCGCCGCGCTGCCGTCCGGCGCCGACATGCTGCTCATCACGAGCACCTTCGGTGACGGCGACGCCCCGGACAACGGCGCGGGGTTCTGGGACGCCCTCGCCGCTGCCGACGCCCCGCGCCTGAAGGGCAGGCGCTATGCGGTCCTGGCCTTCGGCGACTCCTCCTACGACGACTTCTGCGGCCACGGCCGCCGCCTCGACCGGCGCCTGGAAGAGCTCGACGCGATACGGCTGGCCCCACGCACCGACTGCGAACCGGACTACGAGACGGCGGCCGGAGCCTGGCTCGACCAGGTGCTCGCCGCACTGAAAGGCAGTGACCAGCCGGCCCCCGCCGAGGCCGCCTCACTCTCCGCGACCCCCATGGCTCCCCGGCCGAGCCGCCGTCCCGTCCCCGTGACCGCCCGCCTCACCGGCAACCGCCTGCTCAGCCTGGCCGGCGCGGGCAAGGAAGTGCGCCGCTTCACCTTCGACACCCGCGACAGCGACACCCCGCTGGTCTACGAGGCCGGGGACGCCCTGGCCGTTCACCCGGTCAACTCGCCCGGCCTCGTGACGGAGTGGCTCGCCGTGACCGGTCTGGACGCGGACGCGGCCGTTCGAGTCGGGAGCGTGGGAGAGCTGCCGTTCGCCGAGGCCCTGCTGCGCCACCTGGACATCACGCGCATTACTTCCGACCTGCTCCGCTTCACCGCCGACCGGGCCCGCGACCCGCGCGAGCTGCGCAAGCTCCTGCGCCCGGACAACAAGGGCGAGCTGGCGCAGTGGTCCTGGGGACGCCAGGCCGTCGACGTGGTCGCCGAATTCGGCATCCGGGCCGGGGCACAGGAGTGGGCCGACCTGCTGGGGCGCCTGCAACCGCGCATGTACTCCATATCCTCCAGCCCCCTCACGGACCCCCACCTGGTGTCGCTGACCGTCTCCGTCGTCCGGTACGAGAACCTGGCCGGCCGGCCCCGACAGGGCGTCTGCTCGCCCTTCCTCGCCGACGCCGAGCCCGGCACTCCGGTGCCGGTCCGGGTCCAGCGGGCACCGCACTTCCGCCCGCCCGCCGACCCCGCCACACCGGCGGTGATGGTGGGCCCCGGCACGGGCATAGCGCCCTTCATCGGCTTCCTGGAGGAACGCCGGGCGCGCGGCCACCGCGCCCCGAACTGGCTGTTCTTCGGCGAACAGCACCGCGCGACGGACTTCTACTACGAGCAGGAGCTGACCGCGTTCCTCGCCGAGGGCACGCTTACCCGCCTGGACACCGCCTTCTCCCGCGACCAGCGGGCCAAGGTGTACGTCCAGGACCGGATGCGCGAGCACGGGCCCCTGCTGTGGTCCTGGCTCCGCGACGGCGCCCACCTCTACGTCTGCGGCGACGCCTCCCGCATGGCCAAGGACGTCGACCAGGCCCTCCGCGAGATCGCCACCGTCCACGGCGGCATGGACGCGGCGGAGGCGGCGGCGTACGTCAAGCAGCTCGGCGCCGACAAGCGGTACGTGCGGGACGTGTACTGACCCCGGCCCGTACGAGCATGGACCCGGCCCGTACGAGCATGGACCCGGCCCGCCCGTACGAGCGCCGGCCCGCTCGATCCCGGATTTCACCCGGGCGTGCAGCACCCCCATGCCCGACTTGGAGCCGCGGGGGACTAGCGTCTTCCCGTCACGGATCCGAGCCGGTTCTTCCGTGTCGAGCCGAAGGAGGACGATCTGCATGGATGGTCACGCGATGACCGAACTGTCGGCGGGCCAGCTCCCCGAGCTGACCACGGGACGTCTGCTGTCCACGTGGCACCTGGACGTCCCCGCGCTGCTGCTGGTCATCGTCCTTGGCGCCCTGTACGGCTGGGGCGTCGCGCGGCTGCGCAGGCGCGGCGCGACCTGGCCGCCCGCCCGGGTCGCGGCCTTCGTGCTGCTCGGCCTCGGCGCGCTGGTGGTGGCCACGATGTCCGCCCTCGCCGTGTACGACCATGTGCTGTTCTGGCCCGCCGCCGTGCAGAACATCCTCCTCGACCTCGTCGCACCCCTGGGCCTGGCCCTCGGCGATCCGCTGCGGCTCGCCGTCGAGGCACTGCCGGAGGGCGCCGCCGGGCGAGTGCGCCGGGCCATGACCGGCCGCCTGGTACGCGTGCTGACGTTTCCGCTGGTCAGCACGGCCCTGGTACTGGGGACCGAGCTGGCGGTGTACTTCACGCCGTACTTCGAGACCGCTCTGCGCGTGGGCTGGCTGCACGAGCTGATGTATCTGCACCTGCTCGCGGCCGGCTCTCTGTTCGTCGTACCGGTGCTGACCCACGAAGAGGCACTGCCCGCCTGGTGCACCCACCCGGTGCGAGCGGCGCTGGTGTTCCTGGACGGGATCGTCGACGCGGTTCCGGGGATTGTGGTGATGACGCACAGCACGCTGATCGCGGGCGCCTGGTACCTGCACCACGCCCCGACCTGGTCCCCGGACGTCCAGCGCGACCAGCAGATCGGCGGCGGCGCGATGCTCAGCATCGCCGAGCTGGTCGCGCTGCCCTTCCTGCTGGCGCTCCTGTTCCAGTGGGCGCGCGCGGAGCGGGTGCAGACCGTGGCCCTCGACCGGCGGCTCGACGCGGAACTCGTTCCCGTCACGGTCCCCGCCCCGGAGCAGGATCAGGCCGTCGTTTCCGAACGGGTACGGCCCTGGTGGGAGACCGAACAGAACGAGGTGGCCGCGAGGATCCGCAGCCAGCACCGGGAGAAGTGAGCCGGCCATGATCGCGTGTGCACGGTTCGGCTGCCGCCGAAGGGCCGGCGTTCTACGGTCGGCCGCATGGAAACCGCAGCGCACCGGGCCGGGACCAACGGCAGCCATCTGACCGTCACACCGAGCATCCTCTACTTCGGCACCCCCGTCGTGCTGCTGACCACCGAGAACGCCGACGGCACCTTCAACCTGGCGCCGGTCTCGTCGGCCTGGGCGCTCGGGCAGGTGGTGGTGCTGGGGCTCGGCAGGCAGGGCCAGACCGGTGCGAACCTGGCGGCCCGGCCGGAGCTGGTCATCAGCCTGCCCGAACCCGGGCAGTGGGCGGCCGTCGAGCACTTGGGACAGCTCACCGGCCGGCGCGAGGCGGCGGGGCACGGGCCCCGACGGGCCCGTTACGAGCCGGACAAGTTCACGGCCGCAGGCTTCCGGGCACAGGCCTCGCACGCGGTCCGTCCGCCGCGGGTGGCTATGCCCGATCCAGCTGGAGGCGCGGGCCGTCCGCGTGGGCACCGACGCCGCCGGGGACTTCCTGATCGTCGAGGCGCGGGTGCTGAAGGTACACGCCGACCCGCGCCTGGTGGTCCCCGGCACCCAGCACATCGAGCCCGCGGCCTGGAGCCCGCTGATCTACAACTTCCGGCACTACTTCGGACTCGGCCCGGAGCTCGGCCACAGCCACGTCTCCGAGACGCCCGGCAATCCTCGTGCCGCAATCCTCGTGTCGCGGGCCGGGCGCCGGCAGAAGGAGTAGAATATTCATCGACTGGTGAATTAATGGTCTTCTGAAGGGCAGGACCGCCATGGAACAGACCAGGTGCTGCGTCGTGGGAGGCGGCCCCGCGGGCATGGTGCTCGCTCTGCTGCTGGCCCGGTCCGGCGTTCCGGTGACGGTGCTGGAGAAGCACGGAGACTTCCTGCGCGACTTCCGCGGCGACACCGTCCACCCGTCCACCCTGGCGCTGCTGGACGACCTGGGTCTGGCCGAGCGCTTCGCCGAGCTGCCGCAACGCCGCGTCCAGACCGTCCAGTTGCCGATCGGAACCGACGGCTCGGCGGTCATGGTCGGGGACCTCTCGGTCCTGCCCGGTCCCTACAACTACGTGGCGATGGTGCCCCAGTGGGACCTGCTGGACCTGCTTGCCGACGAGGCCCGGCGTGAGCCGTCCTTCGAGCTGCGGATGAACACCGAAGCGACCGACTTCCTGATCGAGTCCGGACGGGTCAACGGAGTGCGGTACCGCACCGCCGACGGCCGCACCGGCGAGTTGCGCGCCCTGCTCACCGTCGCCTGCGACGGCCGGGGATCACTGGCCCGTTCCCGCCCGGAACTGCGCCTGCGCCGCTTCCCCTGCCCGATGGACGCCTGGTGGTTCCGGCTGCCGCGCCGGGACGGCGACCCGCAGGGGCTCTACGGCAGCGCCGGGGACCGCTTCCTGACCGCGATGATCGACCGCGGCGACTACTGGCAGTGCGCCGGGATCATCCCCAAGGGCACCGACGGCCGGCGCCGCGCCGCCGGCCTCGACCGCTTCCTGGCCGACTTCACGGCGGCCGTCCCCTGGACCGCCGACCGCGTGCACGCCCTGCGCTCGTGGGACGAGGTCAAACTCCTCGACGTACGCCTGGACCGCCTGCGCCGCTGGCACCGCCCCGGCCTGCTGTGCATCGGCGACGCCGCGCACGCGATGTCACCGATCTTCGGCATCGGCATCAACCTCGCCGTCCAGGACGCCGTGGCCGCCGCCCGCTACCTCACCGAGCCACTGCGCCGCGGGACGGTGCGACCGCGGGACGTGCGCCGTCTGCAGCGCCGCCGCCGTCCCGCCACGGTCGTCACCCAGACCCTCCAGCGGGTGGCCCACGCCCGCGTCATCGCGCCCGTCCTGCAGGGCCGGCCACCCCTCGGACGTGAGAAGAGGGCCCGGCGCACGGCACGCCTGCTCGCCGAGTCACGGTGGCTGCGCCGGGTGCCCGCGTACTTCATCGGCTACGGCGCACTCAAGGAACGGCCACCCGCCTCGGCCGTCCGCCGGGCACGGCCGGGCCTCGCGGCGCCGCCCGGCGGGACGGACACCGCCGCCGAGGTGTCCCCCTGAAATGGGCGCGACCGAAGTTGCCCGGACGACCCTGTCCTGTCGGCGTGTGCTCGTTCGTCGTGAAGGTGGACAGGAAGAACGGCCTAGGAGGACGCCATGAAGTACGTACTGCTGCTGACCCGCGGAGCCTGGCAGGAAGAGGGCTCCGACCAGGAGCGCGGCGAGGTCTACGGCCGGCTCGTGGAGTGGTTCGCCAAGCACCGTGCCGACGGGACGATCGTCGACGCCCAGCAACTCCGCGAGCCCGGCACCGCGACCACGGTCGTGGTCGAGCAGGGCCGCTCCACCATGATCGACCGCCCGCTGCTGGAGGCCAAGGAGGCGATCGGCGGGTACGCGGTCGTCGAGGCGCCGGACCTGGACGCCGCCCTGGAACTGGCGGCGAGCTTCCCGGTGCCCGACGGCAAGGTGGAGGTGCGACCGGTTGTCGAGCGCTGACCCGGCGGGCGCCCGGGACACCCGGTCGCTGATCGAGCGGGTCTTCCGCGAGGAGGCGGGCCGGCTGACGGCCAGCCTGGTCCGCCTCCTGGGCGACTTCGACCTGGCCGAGGAGATGGTCAGCGAAGCCGTGGTCGAGGCGCTGCGGCGCTGGCCGAGCTCCGGCCCGCCCAGCCGGCCCGGAGCCTGGCTCCTGACCTGCGCGCGCAACAGGGCCCTGGACCGCATCCGCCGCGACGCCCGCTTCAGGGACCGGCTCCCGCAACTCGCCGCCCGTATCGAGGCCCTGCCCGAGACGGCCGAGCGCGAGCCCGACGACCGCCTCCGGCTCATCTTCACCTGCTGCCACCCGGCGCTGGACCCGGACGCCCAGGTCGCGCTGACCCTGCGCGCCGTCGTGGGCCTGACGACCGCCGAGATCGCCCGGGCTTTCATGGTGCCCGAAGCCACCCTCGCCAAGCGGATCACCCGGGCCAAGCAGAAGATCGCCACCGCCGGCATCCCCTACCGCGCGCCCGAGCCCGAGGAGCGCGCCGCACGACTGCCCCAGGTAATGCGCGTGGTCTACCTCGTCTTCAACGAGGGCTGCTTCACCACCGGGGGAGACCTGGGAGTACGGCGCGAACTGGTCGACGACGCCGAATGGCTCGCCGCCCTCCTCGCCGGCTCACTGCCGCGCGAACCGGAACCCCTGGCCCTGCTCGCCCTCATCCGCCTGCACGCGGCCCGCTGGGCAGCCCGCCTGGACGGCGGGGGACGGCTGGTTCCGCTCGCCGACCAGGACCGCACCCGATGGGACACCCGGCGCATCCGCAGTGCCACCGCCCTCATCGAGCGGGCCGCCGCGCTCGGCAGGCCGGGCCCGTACCAGATCGAGGCCGCCATCGCCGCCGTACACTGCGAGGCACCCGACTGGAAAGACACCGACTGGCCCCAACTCCTGCGCCTGTACGACATGTTGCTGGCCGTCGACCCCTCGCCGGTCGTGCGCCTGAACCGCGCCGTCGTGATCAGCCACACCGACGGCCCGGCCGCGGCCCTCGCCCAAGTGGAAGCCCTCGCCGACCAGTTGGGCCGCTACCACCTGTTCCACGCCACCCGCGCCGCACTCCTGCGCGACCTCGGCCGCGACCAGGAAGCCGCCGAGGCCGACCGAAAGGCCCTCGGCCTCACCACCAACCCCGCCGAACGCTCGCTGCTCACGGCCCGCCTGGCGCAGTAGACGGGGCCCCGGCTTCAGGGAGACAGACAGCTCCGGCCGAGGGCATCGCCGATCTCTCACCTCGCGGTCCGGAGCGACCAGGCTGATCACTACGTTTGGTCCCTCCTCGACGACTTCGAGTGGGCGCACGGCTACGCGCAAGCGCTTCGGGATCGTCCGGGTCGACTTCGCAACCGACGGGTGCCCACGGGCCGGAGGATTGTCAGTGGGCGCCCCCATGGTGGGAATCGGTCGGCCTGAACCCACGGGGGGAACCATGTCCGAGACCGGCGTCGTCCTGCCGGGACGCGCATCGCATCCGTCGATCGTCCATGAGCCGACCCGCCGTGCCCTGGCCCCGGGCGAGCGACTGGACGGCCGGGGGCTGGTGAACTTCCGCCCGCTCACCGGGCCGTCGCCGCTGACGATGCACGACCATCTCGTCGTGCGGGGCGGTGACCCGGCGGAGCTCGATCCGGCCCTCGCCGGACTGCTGCTGTTCGGCCACCTGATCGTCGACGGATACGAGGAGGGCCCGGAGGTGGTCCTCGACGGCGCCGCCGGCCGCGTGTTCAGCATGTGTCTGTACGAGAAGCGGCCGGCCGGCGCTGTTCCCGCTGGCCCCGTCCGTCGGGGCGCTGACGCGCTTCCTCGACGCTGTTGACGAGTTCCGGGAGCCACGGGGCGTATTTGCGGCCCTGGCCGGGCGGACGGTCCCCGAGGCGGTGCGGGAGGCGGAGCGCCTGCTGACCGCCGTGTTCGCCGAGGAGGAGTGGGGCGAGGACGGCTGGGGTCCGGCGGGCCCGCGGTCCGGCTGGGAGAGGCCGCTCCCGGTGTTCTGGCGGATCGCGGCGGTGATACGCCCGCTCGGCCTGATCGCCGGGCCGGGGAGGGGCTGGCCCTGGACCTGCTGGAAGGGCTGCTGGACGGCGTGTTCGGAGCCGACAAGACGGTGAGGCTCACCGGCGAGCAGCTGCCGTCTGCCCTCATCCACGAGCCGACCCGGCGATTCCTGACCGAAGTGGGCCTGCCCGGCGACGGGTTCATGTTCTACGGCCCCGGGGCGGAACCGCTGGTCACACTCCCGCAGGACTGGGCGCGGTCGCAGAGCGATCCGGGGCTCGCCCATCTGTGGGTCGGCAGCGAGCAGTTGCCGCCCGACGCGGAACACCTGGTGGTGCTCGGCGGGCTGGTCCATGACTTCGACGTCCTGATCGACGGCCGCACCGGTGCCCTGTACTACACCGAGCCCGGTGCCGACCACGTCGTCCCGGTCAACGCCGACATCTCCACGCGTGACCCTGGCCAGTGCCGGCCATCCGCCACCGATCATGCGCCTGCCCGGCAGCGGCACGCGGCCCCTGGAGGTGCCTCCCGGGCCCGTCCTCGGCATCGACGCGGACGCCGACTTCCCCGTGACCGAGGTTCCGCTCAGGCCCGGGTTCATGCTCACCTGCTGCACCGACGGCCTCATCGAAACACCGGGAGTCGACCTGGACGACTCCATCGCTGCCCTCACCGGCCACTTGGCCCAGGCGGACGACAGTGACCTGGACGCACTCATCGACACCCTCGTCGCGGCCACCGGCGCCCACCGGCAGCGCACCGACGACGTCGCGCTGCTCGTACTGCACTTTCTGGGGCAGCGGTAGGAGAGCCAGCAGGTCAGCATGCTGGCCCTGCACCTGCTGCAGTCCGCCCTGGTCCACGCCGACACGCTGCTGATGCAGCAGGTCCTGGCCGAGCCGAAGCGGGCCGGCCGCCTCACCGAGGCCGACCGGCCGACATCTCCAGCACCAAGCCGCGGGCCGATCCGGCGGGTGGCCGCGCCCGATGTCGCCCGTATCGGACACTGCCGCGGCTCGAAAGGGGAGATCCCGGTCTTTGATGAGAACGAGTCGTGCGAACCGATTCGGGATCCGGAGGGTCTCCCGGCCACTGAGTGATCCCCGTCGGGCAGAGGGCCTCCCGTGAGGGGTGCCGTGGTCAGCGCACGAGGGGGAGGAAGATCGTATCGACGATCTCTTCGAGGACGTGGTCGGGCGCGGGGGTGAAAGTCGTGAGGATCTCGTGGCGCAGCAGGTCGAAGGGGAGGGACTTGATGCGTTCGCTGAGGTGTTCCGGTCTGACCTCGCCGCGGGCGACGGCGCGGTCGAAGAGGACGTCGGCGGTCTTCGCGCGTGCTGCGGCGAGGAGGTCGCCGGGGCTGGTGCCGGTCTCCTGGTAGTAGCCGGCCAGGTGCACGTTCATGACGGTGACGAGCTGGACGCGGGTGGCGTTGATCGTCCGCATGAGGGTGAGGACGTCCTCGCGCAGACTGCCGGTGTCGGGGATGTCGACTCGGGACTGCTCGAGGACGTGGGTGATGGCCGCCCGGACGAGTTGGTCGCGGCCCGACCAGCGGCGGTAGAGCACGGGCGGGCTGGTGCCCGCGCGCCGAACGACGGCGTCCATGGTGAATCCGGCGTAGCCGCTGTCTGCAAGTTCTTCCCAGGCCGCGTCGAGAAGCGCCTTCTCCAGTGCCGCTCCGCGGCGTCGCTCAGCCATCCAGACCCCTTTGGAAAGAGTTGCCTTTCTTATTTCGGCATCCTAGCCTGAGAGCCGCAAGATAAGACTCTCTATCTTAAGGGCCCCTGTCCGCGAGCCTTCGCCCCACATCCCTGAGGGCACGGCTGTAGACGTCGCCGCGCATCACGGCCACCTGCGCACGGGTCCAGTCGAGCACCCAGGCGCCGATCGGGTGCCGTTCACTGGTGCAGCGGTCTGGCCCTGGACACCCAGAACGCGGGCACCGCGCAGGGCACGCCCGAGGTCCAGGCGACCTCGACCACCGGCACCGACCAGAACTGGACCCTGGTGGCCGCGGGCGCGGGTCTCTACAAGATCGTGAACCAGAAGAGCGGCCTGTTCCTCGGCATGCAGAACATGAGCACGGCCGACGGCGGCACGGCCCTGATCTGGGGCGACAACGGAACCGCCGACCACCTCTGGCAGCTCGTCCCGTCCGGAGACGGCTACTACGAGATCGCCAACTACAACAGCGGGCTGTTGCTCGGTGTCGACCGGATGAGCACCTCCTCCGGCGCCCAGGTACTCCAGTGGGACGACAACGGCACCGCCGACCACCTGTGGAAGCTGACCTCGCGCTGAGGTCGGACCCGAGACGAGTACGCCCCCGGATGTCGGCCGGGGGCGTACTTCACGTGGTGGCGGCGGGGCCGGGCGGCAGGTGGACCGTCATGATCAGGTGACAGGTCTCGGTGCCCGTGCCGCGGTAGGTGTGCGGGGCGTCGCCGTCGAACGTGGCGGTCTGGCCCGCCGAGACCGTGTGTTCGGCGCCGTCGACGATCAGGGTCATGTGGCCCGAGGTGACGCTGACGGTCTCCACGACCCCGGCCTGGTGGGGGTGGCTGGGATATTCCTCGCCCGGTTCCAGCCGCCAGCGCCATACCTCGACCGGGGCGGGGCCGGAGGTGGTCAGCATGAGGCGGGCCTCGCTGCCGCGTTCTCCGGTCCACAAGGGCGCCACGGCGTCACCGGACACGACACGCACGCGGCCTTCGGGCGGCCCCTGCATCAGCGCGGACACCGAGATGCCGAGGGTGTCGGCCAGCCGGACCAGGGTGGCCAGGTTGGGGTTGCCCTGGGCCTTCTCCAGTCCCACCAGAGCACCCTTGCTGACCTGGGCGCGCCTGCTGAGTTCGTCCAGGGACAGCCCGGCGCGGATGCGGGCCGCCCGGACGTTGTGCGCGACCGACCGCAGGGCGGCGGCTGTCTCGGCCACCTGATCACCGTCCTCACCTATGCCTTGAGTACTGGAATGTACTGCACGGTCGTTTGATTGGCACGACATGGTCGGTCCGTTATACCGTGTGGTCGTTCCACTGACTCAAGGGATGTGCTGTGATCGCTCTGCTGCTGGCCCTGGGCAGCTCCCTCGCGTACGGATGCGCCGACTTCCTCGGCGGTCTCGGCGCCCGCAGGGCCCATGTGCTGCGGACCGTGATGGTCGCGGCCCCGGCCAGTCTCGCGGTCGAGCTGGTGCTGTGGCCGGTGCTCGGTGCCTCGTTCAGCGCGGGCGCCCTCGCCTGGGGCGCCGCGTCCGGGGTCGCCTCGGCCGCCGCGTTCGCCCTGCTCTACCGCACCCTCGCGATCGGTCCGATGAACGTCCTGTCGCCGGTGACCGCGCTGGTCTCCGCCGCGCTGCCCGTCGCCGTCGGCCTGCTGCAGGGCGAGCGTCTGACCGTCACCGGGCTGGTGGGGCTGCCGCTCGCACTGCTCGCGGTGGTGCTGGTCAGCGCCGGGCACGGCGCGGGCTCGGCCCGCCCCTCCCGTACGGCCCTCCTGCTGGCCTTCGGTGCGGGCGCCGCCATCGCCCTCCAACTGGTCTTCCTGCACCAGACGCCGTCCGGCAGCGGCGTGGCCCCGCTGATCACCGGCCGGGCCGTGTCCTCGGCCGTCACGCTGGCCGCAGCGGGGCTGCTGCGCCGCAGGCTCGGCCCCGAGCGGCCGGCGTACGGCATGTCGGCGGCCGCGGGTGTGCTGGACTCGGTCGCGAACCTGCTGTTCCTGCTCGCCGCCCGCAGCGGGGACCTGACCGTCGTCGCCGTGATCACCGCCCTCTACCCGGCCGGCACGGTCCTGCTCGCCCGCGGTGTGCTCGCCGAACGCATCCACCGCGGCCAGCTGGTCGGCCTGGGCACCGCCGCCGTGGCCGTCGGCCTCCTGGCCCTGACCTGAGCCGCAGCGTCACACCCCGCCGCAGTCGCGGCCACGCAAGGAGAAACGGATGTTCATCCAACCCTGGGACGCCGGCCTCGACACAGCCGAATGGCAGACGTGGCTCGCCGAAGGCCACGACTTCGGCCAGCTGAGCGTCAACGGCCTGCCCGGCCACCCGCCCGTCGTCGTCCCCACCCACTTCACCAGCGACGGCACACACCTCCTGATCCACCTCGCCCGGCCGAACCCGGTCTGGCGGACGATCGAACACGACCCGAACGTCACCTTCACCGTCATCGGCGACTACGCCTTCGTCCCGGGCCCCTGGCGCGCCAAACCCGGCACCCCGCCCACCGACGGCGTGCCGACCAGCTACTACGCGGCCGTCCAGTTCACCTGCCGCGCCCATGTCGTCGACGACCCCGAGGCCAAGGCGGACCTGCTGCGCCGTCAGCTGGCCCACTTCCAGCCCGAGGGCGACCACGCCGCCGTCGCCGCGGACTAGCCGCCGTACGGCCGGATGCTGTCCGGCATCCGCGGTCTGCGCCTGGAAGTCACCGATGTGCGGGCCAAGTTCAAGTACGACGACCACAAACCGGTCGAGCACCGCGCCGCCGTCGCCGACCGCCTCACCGAGCGCGGCCAGGGCCTGGACGTGCCCACCGCCCGCCAGCAGCTGCGCCGACTGGACCGTGTGGGCCCCTGGCAGCCCTGACACCGGGGACCCGCACACACCGTCCCCTCCCCGTACACACGCACGCTCGCCCCAGGAAACGGAAAACCCGCCCATGACCGACTTCCGTCTCGCCCCCGCCGTCGCAGAAGCCTTCCCCTCCGTCCTCATCGCCCTGGTCACCGCCACCGGCGTGCGCGGCCACGAGCCCTGGCCCCACACCGCCGCCGCCCTGGAGGAACTGGAGCAGCGGCTCGCCGACGGAAGCTGGCACCCCGCCGACGAGACCGACCCCCGCATCGAGGCCTGGCACACCGCCTACCGCTCCTTCGGCACCAACCCCCGCCGCATCCGCCCCAGCGTCGACGCGCTCGGGCGCCGCCTCGCCAAGAAGGGGAGCCTGCCGCGCATCAACCCGGCCGTCGACTCCTACAACTCCGTCTCCGTACGGCACGGTCTGCCCGCCGGCGCCTTCGACCTGGACCGCGTCACCGGCGACGTGGAGATCCGGTACGCGGACGGCACCGAGTCCTTCACGCCGCTCGGCGAACCCGGCGCCGTCGAGAATCCCAAGCCGGGCGAGGTCGTCTACGCGGACACCACCGGCGTCCTGACCCGCCACTGGAACCACCGTGATGCCCACCGCACGCGCGTCACCGAGGACTCCGCACACATCGCCTTCGTCCGCGAAACGCTCCACGCGGACCGGGACGGCGACCTCCTCAAGGTCGCGGCAGACGAGCTCCAGGGCCTGCTCGCCCCGCACGCCGACCAGACCTCCGTGCACTACCTCAGCCCGACCCAACCCGAGGCCACGGCCTGAGACCGGGTACTACGCGGTCACACGAGCGCCTGAACTACCCGTGTGTCACTGGATGGTCCAGCCCACACTGCCGACACCCGTGCTGTAGAACGCGCAGGAGCCGGTGGACTCACCGTACTGCCCCGGGTTCAGCGTCACCCAGTTGCCGGAGACGTCCGGGGCCCAGCCGCAGACGATCTCGGCGCGGAAGGTGACGGCGTGGTCGGTGTTGTTCTGGCAGCCCGCGATGCCGACGTCCGGATCGTTGTTGTGCACCCAGCCGTCGCAGTCGACGGTCCCCTCGGCAGCGGCCTGCGCCGGAACCGCCACGCCGGCGACGGAGAGAGCCACGGCGGAGACCGCGGTGGCCAGGCCGGCCGCGAAGATGCGCTTCCTGCTGTGCATGTGTACCCCCGTGAGGTCGAGTTTCCTTCTTCCTGTGATCAGTGAAGAGCACCGGTGCCCAGACGTGAACCTGAGACCTCTGAGGGTGCGCCGGTACGGCCCAGGGGCCGGGATGCACGACAACGAACTCGCCGCCGACTCGGGACGCATGCCGAGGCCGGATACGCTGGTCGGATGACTGAAAACCTTCCTCCCTGTCCGAAGTGCTCCTGTGAGTACACCTACGAGATGAACTCCCTTGTCGTGTGCCCGGAGTGCGGCCACGAATGGGTTCCCGCCGAGAGCGGGCCTGCAGACGCCGTGGGGGAACGAGTCGTCAGGGACGCCGTCGGCAATGTGCTGCAGGACGGCGACTCCGTGGTCGTGGTGAAGGCGCTGAAGGTGAAGGGGAGCCCCTCGGGGATCAAGGCCGGCACGAAGGTGCGCAACATCCGGCTGGTCGACGGGGTGGACGGCCACGACATCGACTGCAGGATCGAGGGCTTCGGGGCCATGCAGCTCAAGTCCGGCGTGGTCAAGAAGGCCTGAAGGGCCTGATCGCCCCTGCCTGCGGGAGCAGGGGGCGCCGGGCGCACCCTGATGCACAATTGCAAAATTTCGCAATTGGTTAGATGCTATGTTGGCTGTGCCTGCAGGTAGCCGCGGGCACAGCCGTTCGCATCCGCCCCCGGCCGGGGGTCCACAAGGGGAAGCCGAGGCGTCGTGTCCGTTCCGCTGTACCAGGCGAAGGCCGAGTTCTTCCGGATGCTCGGTCATCCCGTGCGCATACGGGTGCTGGAGCTCCTGCAGGACGGGCCGAGGCCGGTGCGGGACCTGCTCGCCGAGATCGAGGTGGAGCCGTCCAGCCTGTCGCAGCAGCTGGCGGTACTGCGCCGCTCCGGGATCGTCACCTCCACCCGGGACGGCTCCACGGTCGTCTACGCGCTGGCTGGCGGCGATGTCGCGGACCTGATGAAGGCCGCGCGCCGGATCCTGACCGAGATGCTGGCCGGGCGGAACGAGCTGTTGGCCGAACTACGGGACGCCGAGGTCACCGCGCGATGACCGCGAGGATCAGCCGGGCCGGGGCCCGGATCGTCTCACTGCTGCCCTCCGGTGCCGACCTCGACCGGATACGGCGTGACCCACGCCGGGATCTGCTGGCCGGGCTGACCGTGGCGATCGTGGCGCTGCCGCTCGCGCTCGGTTTCGGTGTCTCCTCCGGCCTGGGCGCGCAGGCGGGCCTGGCGACCGCGGTGGTCGCCGGTGCACTCGCCGCCGTCTTCGGTGGTTCGAATCTGCAGGTGTCGGGGCCGACCGGCGCGATGACCGTCGTACTGGTGCCGATCGTCGGCAAGTACGGCCCGAGCGGTGTCCTCACGGTCGGTCTGATGGCCGGAGTGATGCTCGTGGCGCTCGCCGTGCTGCGCGCCGGGAAGTACATGCAGTACGTGCCCGCGCCCGTCGTCGAGGGCTTCACGCTCGGCATCGCCTGTGTGATCGGACTCCAGCAGATCCCGAACGCCCTTGGAGTGCCCAAGCCCCGGGGCGACCGCGTCCTGGTCGTCACCTGGCGGGCGGCCGAGGAGTTTGCGAAGGCTCCGAACTGGACCGCCCTCGCCTTCGCGGGCGGCGTGGCAGCGGTCATGCTGGCCGGCGTCCGGTGGCGGCCGACGATCCCCTTCTCCATCGTCGCGGTGATCGCCGCGACGATCGTGGCCCAGGTGGCCGGGCTGGACGCGGCGCGGCCGATCGGTGCCCTGCCCGCGGGGCTGCCCGTGCCCTCGCTGTCCTTCCTCGACCCGGGCTCCCTCGGCACCCTGATGGCACCGGCCGTCGCGGTCGCGGCCCTGGCCGCGCTGGAGTCGCTGCTGTCGGCATCGGTCGCCGACGGCATGACCGTGGGCCAGAAACACGACCCGGACCGAGAGCTGTTCGGCCAGGGCCTGGCCAACATCGCCGCCCCCCTGTTCGGCGGCGTCCCGGCGACCGGCGCGATCGCCCGCACCGCCGTCAACGTCCGCACCGGCGCGAGCTCCAGGCTCGCCGCGCTCGCGCATGCCGCCGTCCTCGCGCTGATCGTGTTCGCCGCCGCGCCCCTCGTCTCGAAGATCCCGCTCGCCGCCCTCGCCGGTGTGCTGCTGGCCACGGCGATCCGCATGGTGGAGGTCGGCTCGCTGCGGGCGATGGCGAAGGCGACCCGCTCGGACGCGGTGATACTCGTACTGACCGCTGTCGCGACACTCGCCCTGGACCTCGTATACGCCGTCATCATCGGGATGGCCGTCGCGGGCGCGCTCGCCCTGCGTGCGGTGGCCAGGCAGGCCCGTCTCGACCAGGTGCCGCTCGACCAGGGCAACCACAGTGCCGAGGAACACGCCTTGCTCGCCGAGCACATCGTCGCCTACCGCATCGACGGGCCCCTGTTCTTCGCCGCCGCCCACCGCTTCCTGCTGGAGCTGAGCGAAGTGGCGGACGTCCGGGTGGTGATCCTGCGCATGTCCCGCGTGTCCACCATGGACGCGACCGGTGCCCTGGTCCTCAAGGACGCGGTCGAGAAGCTGAACCGGCGCGGCGTTCTCGTCCTCGCCTCCGGTATCCGCCCCGGCCAGCGTCAGGTCCTCGACTCCGTCGGCGCACTGGAACTGCTGCGCCGGGAGGGCGCGGAGTACGCCACCACACCCGAGGCGATCAGCGCCGCCCGCGACCACCTGGAGAACGCCGGAGTCCTGCCGGCCATCCCCGCCCCCAAGACCGTCCCCGCCCCCAAGACCGGCCCCGCCCCCAAGACCGGCCCCGCCCCCAAGACCGGCCCCGCCGCCATGACCGGCCCCACGCCCGAGGAAGCCGCCGTATGAGAGCGTCCCCCACCCCTGTGCGCATGCACGAGCTGTCCGGCGCCGAGGCATTGTGGCTGCTGGAGGGAGGCAGCCTGGGCCGCCTGGTGTACGTGCTGCGGGACCAGGCCGTCATCCGCCCGGCCCGCCACGTGTTCCAGTACGGTCGGCTGGTCGTGCGCACGCCTGCCCCGACCGCGGCGGTGCCCGCTACCGCGATGTACCACGTGGACGAGATCCAGGAGGCGCCGGGTACGGGCTGGGCCGTGACCGTGGCCGGCCCCGCCGAGGTGATCACGGATCGCGACGAGATCGCCCACTATCAGCGCACGATGGCCGGCTGGGCCCACGGTCCGCACGACACGGTCCTGCGGATCCACCCCAAGACGGTCACCGGGTTTCGTCTGACCCGCGCGGAGGTGTGATGCCGACGCAGCTGGAGGTGCTGCCGCACCGGCATGTGCTCACCCTGCCCAGCGAGCCGTCCGCCGTCCGGCTGGCCCGTGAGACCGCGGAGCTGGTGCTCGTGGAGTGGGGAATCGGACTGCGGCACCCCGCGGTGGACCCGGCCCTGTTGATCCTGAGCGAACTGGTCACCAACAGCGTCCGGCACGCGGCGGCCCTCTCCCCGCAGCTCACGGTGATCTACGCAGCCGGCCGGGACTGTCTGGCCTTCGCCGTCCACGACCGCCACCCCTACCAGCCGCTGCTGTACGGATCGGCGACCAGCGGCGGCACGAGCGGTCTCGGCACCGTCATGGAGCTCGTCCTCGGCCTGAGCGGCACGGCGGTCGTCCGCACGGACGCCGACGGCGGGGGCAAGAGCATATGGATCACCCTGCCGCTGTGATACCCGCGAGCGCCCGACCGGCCCGGCTCCTCGATGCGGGTTGGGCCAGGCCGGTTCAGCAGGCGAGGATGGCCGCATGTTCTTGACGACTGGATGGATGGGATGCGCCGGGGCCCGGCCGGCGGGGCCGTTCCGTTGTGCCGAGAAGGAGACGGCTCGATGAGTACGCCGCTGTACCAACTGAAGGCCGAGTTCTTCAAGACCCTCGGCCACCCGGCCCGCATCCGCGTCCTGGAGCTGCTGAGCGAGCGCGAGCACGCGGTCGCCGAGATGCTGCCCGAGGTGGGCATCGAGCCCGCGCACCTGTCCCAGCAGTTGGCCGTGCTGCGGCGCGCGAACCTGGTCAAGACGCGAAAGGAGGGCTCGAACGTGTACTACTCCCTCACCAGCCCCCACGTCGCCGAGCTGCTCCGGGTCGCCCGCACGATCCTCTCCGGTGTGCTGGCCGGCCAGGCCGAACTGCTCGCCGACCTGAAGGCGGCCCAGTCGCAGGGGGAGCCGCAGTCGTAGCGACGGCCGTCGGCCGCGCACCGGTTCGCTGCGTGGACGCGGGTTCCTGCAACGGCTGCGAGATCGAGAACGCCGCCGCGTTCCGTCCGGTGTACGACGCCGAGGCGTACGGGCCACGCCTGGTGGCCCCGCCCCGGCACGCGGACATGGCGCTGCTGACCGGGCCGGTGACCCGGAACATGGGCCAGCCGCTGCGCCGTACCGAGGCTGCGATGGCTGAGCCGCGCCTGGTGATTGCCGTCGGGGACTGCGCGCCTGCCGTCCACCCTTACCAGGCGCGGGCGGCGCGCCGGAGGGTGTCGGGCACCAGGATCACGCCCGGGTGGCGGTGAGCTGCCTGCCGAAGATCGTCCGCGAGTAGCGCCGCACGTTGAGCAGATTTTCGGCGTAGGTGATGAGGGATACCTCGCGCAGGTCGGCGCACAGGTAGGCGCTGGCCTGCGGCTGCGCGGCGATGCGCCTCGCCCAGTTCGGCGAGGCGACGAGCAGATACTCCTCGTCGGCGAGCGGCACCGACTCCACGGCGCGGCCGCGGGGCCGCCGGGGTGGCGATGACCAGGTCGTGGCGGCCCGCCCGCATCTCCTCCAGCAGCGGTTCCGGCAGGCCCTGGGCGACGCGCAGCTGGACGCCGTCGGCGACTAGCGGTAGCAGGGCGGGCAGGACACGCACGCACAGCGGCTCCGACGGTCCGGCGAGGTGCACGGGCGCGGCCTGTCCGGCCGGGGGCCCGCCGCCTTCGAGCGCCGCGAGCGCGTCGGGGCAGCGGGGTGAACAGCTCGCCGCTGGTCTGCTGCTCCAGCGTGCGGATCTGGGCGGTCGCGGTGGGCTGGGACAGCCCGAGCGCCGGGGCGGCGGC
Source organism: Streptomyces barringtoniae (assembly GCF_020819595.1). Lineage (GTDB taxonomy): Bacteria > Actinomycetota > Actinomycetes > Streptomycetales > Streptomycetaceae > Streptomyces > Streptomyces barringtoniae. The sequence goes on along the minus strand of NZ_JAJHNP010000003.1, from coordinate 169,281 downwards.
CGTGAAGGTTGCCCTGCACCGCCAGGCAGGACGGCATCCCCGACGAGTAGCTCGACGGTCTGGTCCGCGCCGCGTCAGGTGACCGAAGTCCACAGCAGGGTGGCAAGCCGTCAGAGATGCGTCAGGGTCCTGTCGGCCGCCTCTGCCATGGTTGTTCACGTGAACGGCGGTGCGGGCGCCTCATGGTCGGATCCTCGGGGTCCACGCAGGTTCGAATCCTGCACCCTCCGCACAACGCTCAGGCCTGCCTGGCAGAGAGACCCATGCACGGGAAGGCGCAGCGGCGGAGCCGCACGCGTCACGCACCCGGTCGTGACAGGTGCGCGGCGGTGTGTTCCAGCAGTATCTCCAGGGCGACCGGATAGGCGCTGTGCGGCATGTGCCGGGCGAGCAGGTGTGCCGTGGCGGCGATGTTCGGATGCGACTCGGCGGGCAGGCGGGCGTAGGTGGAGTGCCACATCTCCTCGTCGCCCGCGCGGGCCTCGTCCGCCAGCGCGAGGGATCCGGCGTCGAGCGCGGCGAAGGCGAGACTCTGGTCGATGAACGCGTGGTACACGCGCACCGCCACCGGGTCGGGCAGCCCGGCGCCGCGCAGGATGCCGAGGATGGCCTCGTCCACGGCGATCTCGCGAGGCCTCCCGGTGACCCGGCTGGCGGTGAGGACGGCCGCCTGCGGGTGGGCGAGGTAGGAGGCGTGGATGGCCCGGCCCAGCGCGCGCAGGTCCGTGCGCCAGTCCCCGGTGGCCGTCCAGCTGTCGAGCGCCCTGCCCATCAGCTCGTCCCCGATGGCCCGGGCCAGGTCGTCCATCCCGGCGAAGTAACGGTAGAGGGTGCTCGGATCGGCGCCCAGCGCCGCGCCGAGACGGCGTGCCGTCAGCCCGGTGCTGCCGTGCTCCCGCAGTACGCGCAGGGCGGTCCGCACGATGATCTCCTCCGACAGCACGGTGCCGCCGCGTGTGGGCCGCCGCCGCTGACGTGCCGCCTCCGGCACCACTTGCTTCGCCATCCAGGTCGTCCTTCCGTCGCCGGACCGAGCCGCCCCTGCGACCACCTTATGCCAACGGGATTGACCTTATATCCCGGCGTCGCGTTGCATCGAGCCCGTCCGGAGGCGCTCGCCTCCCGGGAGAAAGGTGTGTGACATGCGCGTACTTCTGGTCGGCGCGGGCGGCGTGGGGACGGCCGTCACCCGGATCGCCGCTCGCCGCGAGTTCCTCGCCCACATGGTCGTCGCCGACTACGACCTCGGCCGCGCCGAGGCCGCGGTCGCGGCGCTCGGGCAGCGGGGCACCCGGTTCAGCGCGCGGCGGCTGGACGCCTCGGACCAGGGCGCGGTCCGCCGGATGCTCGTCGAGGAGCGCTGCGACGTGCTGCTCAACGCCACCGACCCCCGGTTCGTGATGCCGCTGTTCCAGGCCGCCCTGGAGGCCGGTGCGCACTATCTGGACATGGCGATGTCGCTGTCCGCGCCGCACGGCGCGCGCCCTTATGAGGAGTGCGGTGTCAAGCTCGGGGACGAACAGTTCGCCCTGGCCCGGCGCTGGGAAGAGGCCGGACGGCTGGCGCTGGTCGGCATGGGCGTGGAGCCGGGCCTGTCCGACGTCTTCGCCCGGTACGCGGCCGACGAACTCTTCGACGACATCGAGGAGATCGGTGTCCGGGACGGTGCCGACCTGCGGGTCGAGGGCCACGACTTCGCGCCGTCCTTCAGTATCTGGACGACCATCGAGGAGTGCCTCAACCCGCCGGTCGTGTACGAAAAGGGCCGCGGCTGGTTCACCACCCCTCCGTTCAGCGAGCCCGAGGTCTTCGAGTTCCCCGAGGGCATCGGCCCGGTGGAGTGCGTCAACGTCGAGCACGAAGAGGTGCTGCTGATACCGCGCTGGGTGGACGCGCGACGGGTCACGTTCAAGTACGGCCTGGGCGACGACTTCATCGCCAAGCTGAAGACCCTCCACGAACTGGGCCTGGACTCGACGGCCCCGGTGAGCGTGCCCGGGGACGGCGGACCCGTACAGGTCTCGCCGCGCGACGTGGTCGCCGCGTGCCTGCCCGACCCGGCCGGTCTGGGGGAGCGGATGACGGGCAAGACCTGCGCCGGCACATGGGTCAAGGGCAGCAAGGACGGGGCGCCTCGGGAGGTGTACCTGTACCACGTGGTCGACAACCAGTGGTCGATGCGCGAGTACGGCTCGCAGGCCGTCGTCTGGCAGACGGCGCTCAACCCGGTCGTCGCGCTGGAACTGCTGTCCACCGGCGCCTGGTCCGGCAAGGGCGTCCTCGGCCCGGAGGCCCTGCCCCCGCGCCCGTTCCTGGACCTGCTCACCGAGTACGGCTCCCCGTGGGGCCTGCGCGACGACAGCTGACCCCGCATTCATCCCCGGCTTCCTCGCCCTTCTCGCGTGGCGGGCGGCCGCGTACTGAGCGACGCCGTGACTCAGAGCCGGCTGTACGCGTCGATGTCCTCGGCGAACTCCTCGACGGCCTGCGCGGTGAGCGTGGGCCGGGTGTCGGCGATGGCGGTCATGTAGTCCTCCGTGGTGGCCGGCCGGCCCTGGCGCTGTGTGACTTCGCGTTCGAACGCCGCCTGCGCGCCCTTGCGGGCGGCGAATTCGATGTCGGCCGGCGTGAACAGTTCGCTGGCCCCGACCAGTTGGCTGAGGTCGGCCGAGCCGGCGGATGCCCTGAGATAGCGGCCCCAGATCGCCGCGCGGGCGGCCCGGTCCGGAGGGCCGACGGGGATGACGTAGTCGAACCGGCCCGGCCGCAGGAAGGCCGGGTCGAGCGAGCGCACCGAATTGGTGGCACAGGCCAGCAGCCGCGAGTCGTGCTCGCGGAAGACGGGGATGAGTTTCAGCAGCTCGTTGGTGACTCCATGGCCGGGATCGACGGCCTTTCCGGATCGCACCCCCGCGATCTCTTCCACTTCGTCGATGAAGAGCAGTACCGAGTCCAGTTCCGCCAGGTCCGCGAAGGTGTCCCGCAGCGCCACGGCCAGGCCCTCACTCGTGTCGGCCGCGAGCCGGGACGGGAAGAGTTCCACGAACGGCCAGCCGAGCCGCGAGGCCACCGCCTTGGCGAAACTGGTCTTGCCGGTGCCGGGCGGCCCGAACAGGATGATCGCCTTGGGCGGGGTGAGACCGTAGCGCTCGGCCAGTGCGGGCTCGGTCAGCGGGAGCACGACGCGGCGCTCGATGACCTCCTTCTCGCGCTCCATGCCGGCCATGGTGCCCCAGAGCCCCTCGGGGAGCATACGGCCGCCCAGCGCGGCGAGGACATCGGCGTTGGCGGTTCCCGGTGGTTCGAGCTTCTCGTAGTAGGTCAGGTCGTCGCGGAACCGGTAGCCGGAGTTCTCCAGAGCCTTCGTCCCAGCGGCGCCGGCGGGGAGCAGCGCGCTGATGTGGCGCACGCCCAGTGCGCGCAGCCGCCGTTCCAGTTCGGCGAGCAGAGCGCTGCCGATCCCGCGCTCGCGCCATCGGGAGGCGAGTGCCACGAGAAGGATCCAACCCCGTTTGCCCTGGGCCTGCGCCACGGCCATACCCACCAGTTCGTCGCCGACCACGGCGACGACCGCCGTCTGGCCGGCCTTGGCCGCGGCCATCACCTCCGACACGGGAAACACCCGGTCCTCGTCGGCCCGGCGGCTCTGGTCCCAGATCTGGATGGCCTGGTCGAGATCGTCGTCGTGATAATCGCGCAGATGCCAAGCGGGCATCGCCACCACCTCGCCCGGGTGTGGGGATCCCATTGTCCCCGCTGCGGCAGCCGGGGACGAACCGAGCCGATCCCGGTCCTTCGTGGCGGTGCGGCGACCGAACCCGAGCGCTCAGTGGCCCAGGAGCAGTCCCGTCCCCGACACGTCCGCGCGGATGCCGTCTCTGTCCACCGTCACGCGCTGCAGGTGCACGGCGCCGTCGGGTGGTGCCGGCAGCTGGAAGGCGAAGGAGAAGCGGTCGGCGATGTCGGGGCGGGTGAGTTTGGTCAGTGCGGTGAGCAGGGTCAGGTCCAGGCCCAGCCGCTTCAGGAGCTTCGGGTGGGCGAGTGCCACGTCCAGGAGGTTGACGCGGGTCAGCTCGTGCAGGAAGCGCGGCGCGCCGGTGAGTCGATGGAGTTCGTCCTCGTCGTGGAGTGCGGCGCGCAGCGCGCTGTCGGGGACACCCAGGCGGTGCACGATCGCCGGGACCGACAACAGGGCCTTGATCTTCTCCGCCTCCCGGGTGAGACGGCGCGCCGAGGCGGGGGTCAGGTGGAGACCCTCGGCGGACCCGGTGCCGGGCCGGTACGTGGCGAGGTCGTCGATGTCGAGCCGTATGCCGTCCACGGAGGTGGCGATGCCGCGGTCCCCGTCGCGCCGGATGCGGGTGTCGGCCCGTACGCTCAGCGCGCGGCCCCCGACACGCACGGTGCCCCTGGCGAGGACACGGCCGGGGCCATGTGCCGTGAACGCCACCTGCGAGGCGCCCAGTTCGCGGTTCATGTCGGCGAAGGACAGCAGGACCTGACCGTGCAGTTGCCGGACGAGCGCTCCGCGCACCGCGGTGGGCCCGTCGCCGTCGAGGCGTATGTCGTCGGCGGTGGCGGTGACCTGGGTGAGGGTCACCCGGTGCGCGGGGATGTCGGGGACGGTGACGGAGACCGAGTCCAGGCGCTGTGCGGCCAGTTGGGTGAGGAAGGGGAAGCCGCCGATGTGGACCTCGGGGGCGGCGGCGAGATGCAGCTTGCCCTTGAGCTGTTGGGAGGCCTTGTGCTCGGCGTAGAGCAGTGCCCATCGGTCGGCCAGGGTCGCGAGACAGGCGAGGGTGAGAACCCAGACAAGGCATCGGGCGACGGTGGTCAGGCCCGTTGCGCGGTTGCGACGGCGGCTGCCACGCCGGTGATTGGGCGGAGCCCAGGGCTCCTCGGTGTCGTCCTGCCGGGTCGCCGTGCCGTCTTCGGTGAGGAAGTCGTCCAGCGGATGGTCTGCCAGCGAGGCCAGTTCCTCGTACGGGTTACGGCGGGGCGGAACCAACTCACCGGCAGGTCCGTCCGACTGGGCAGCATGATGCGTCTGATGGTGGGGGGTACGCATCGGTAGATTTGATCATATAGTCACACCCAAGCCGCAAGACCTACCAGAAGTAAGGCGCGAAATCAGCCCCTCCGCGGCCGGGACGCAGCCTCTCCGGCCAGTCGGCCGACACCGTGCGGCGTCGTCCGTCTACGCGCCGCAGCCGCGGGGACCGTCACCGGCGTCGATCATCGTGAACCGGGGCGCCGCTCGATCGTGCTCGAGCGGGTTTCTCGCGGCCGGCTCCGGCCCGGTGACCTCCACGTTGGCCGGGCGCAGCAGCCGGGGACCGAGCCGGTAGCCGGGGCGCAGGATCTTTGTACAGATCAGCCGGTCGGTGTCGGAGGAGACGTGATGGGTGACGGCGTCGTGGCACGCGGGGTCGAAGGGGTCGCCCCTGTCCCCGAAGACCTCGAGCCCCAGGGATCCCAGCTGGCCGGCCAGGGTGTCGGTGATGTCCTTCAGGCCCGGCGTCATGGGCTCGTGCGCGCACGTGCGGTCGACGGCGTCCAGGACGGGCAGCAGGGCGCGCAGGACGTTGGCCACGGCGATCTCGCGCACGGCCATGCGGTCCCGGCGCACCCGCTTGCGGTAGTTGTCGTACTCGGCCTTCACCCGCTGCAGGTCGGCCGTGCGTTCCTCCAGCAGACGCTGCAGCTCGGCGGGGTCCGGGTGGTGCAGCCGGCCCTTGTCCATCGTCAGCCCGCCTCCGGTTTGTCGTCGTCGACGATCTCGGCGTCCACCACGCCCTCGTCCGAGGCGGCTGCGGAGGACGTGTCCGCACCGGAGGACGCCTGGGTCTCCGCGCGGGAGCCCTCGTACATCGCCGTACCGATCTTCTGCGCCGCCTCGGCCGCACGTTCCATGGCCTGCCGGATCGCCGCTGTGTCCTCGCCCTTGAGCTTCTCCTTCAGCTCGGTGATCGCGCTCTCCGTCTCGCTCCTCGCGTCTGCCGGGATCTTGTCGGGGTTGTCCCTGATGAGCCCCTCGGTGGAGTAGACGAGCTGTTCGGCCTGGTTACGGGTCTCCGCGGCCTCCTTGCGCCTGCGGTCCTCCTCGGCGTGCTGCTCCGCCTCGCGGACCATGCGGTCGATGTCGTCCCTGGGCAGTGCCGAGCCGCCGGTGACGGTCATCTTCTGTTCCTTGCCGGTGCCGAGGTCCTTGGCCGAGACGTGCATGATCCCGTTGGCGTCGATGTCGAAGGCGACATCGATCTGCGGCACTCCGCGCGGCGCGGGTGCGAGGCCCGTGAGCTCGAACATGCCGAGCTTCTTGTTGTACGCGGCGATCTCCCTTTCGCCCTGGTAGACCTGCACGGTCACCGAGGGCTGGTTGTCCTCGGCGGTGGTGAAGATCTCCGAACGGCGGGTCGGGATCGTGGTGTTGCGCTCGATCAGCTTGGTCATGATGCCGCCCTTGGTCTCGATTCCCAGGGACAGCGGGGTGACGTCGAGCAGCAGGACGTCCTTGACCTCGCCCTTGAGGACACCGGCCTGGAGCGAGGCGCCGACCGCCACCACCTCGTCCGGGTTCACCCCCTTGTGCGGGTCCTTGCCGGTCAGTTCGCGCACCAGGTCCGTCACCGCGGGCATCCGGGTCGAGCCGCCCACCAGGATGACGTGGTTGATGTCGGACACCTTGATCCCGGCGTCCTTGACCGCGTTGTGGAACGGGCCCTTGCACCGCTCCAGCAGGTCGGAGGTGAGCTGCTGGAACTGGGCGCGGGTGAGTTTCTCGTCCAGGTGCAGCGGGCCCTCCGCGGAGGCCGTGATGTAGGGGAGGTTGATGTTGGTCTCCGTCGAGCTCGACAGCTCGACCTTGGCCCGCTCGGCGGCCTCCCGCAGACGCTGCACGGCCATCTTGTCCTTGGCGAGATCGATGCCGTAGTTGTTCTTGAAGGTCGTGACCAGGTGGTCGACGATCCGCTGGTCCCAGTCGTCGCCGCCGAGGTGCGTGTCGCCGTTGGTGGCCTTGACCTCGATGACGCCCTCGCCGATCTCCAGCAGGGACACGTCGAAGGTGCCGCCGCCCAGGTCGAAGACGAGGACCGTCTGGTCGTTCTCCTTGTCCAGGCCGTACGCCAGCGCAGCCGCCGTCGGCTCGTTGATGATCCGCAGCACGTTCAGGCCGGCGATCTCCCCGGCCTCCTTGGTCGCCTGCCGCTGGGCGTCGTCGAAGTAGGCGGGGACGGTGACCACGGCGTCGGTGACGTCCTCGCCCAGGTGCGCCTCCGCGTCCCGCTTCAGCTTCTGCAGCACGCGTGCGGAGATCTCCTGCGCCGTGTAGCGCTTGCCGTCGATGTCACCGTGCTCGGGGAACCGCCAGGCGTGATCGCCCATGTGCCGCTTCACCGAACGCGCGGTGCGATCGACATTGGTGACGGCCTGCCGCTTGGCGACCTCCCCGACCAGCACCTCGCCGTTCTTCGCGAATGCCACGACCGAAGGCGTCGTACGGGCACCTTCGGCGTTGGTGACCACGGTGGGCTCGCCGCCCTCGAGGACCGAGACCACGGAGTTCGTCGTTCCCAGGTCTATGCCGACTGGACGCGCCATCTGGACTCTCCTTCCTCGTCACCTCCATTCTCGGCGCCCTGGCCGATGGCGGAAAGCGAGCACGCTCCGCGGCGGGTTGTCAGGGGGTGCCGGGCCGGGACTCGTAGTGCAGGCTGTGAAAACGACCGTTCTCCTCGCGCCCGGCAGGATCATGGCCCAGCGCCCGGACCGTATCGATCGCATACCGGCGCTCCCGCTCGTCCGTGAAGAGCCGCTGGGGGTAGGTGCGGGATACATCGAGCGTGGTGTGCAGACCGCGCGCGGCCAATGCGCGCACGACCGGGTGGTACGACACCGTCCGCAGCACGAACGCGCTGACCCATACCGGTCTGCGGGCACCGTCGAGCAGCGCGGTGAAGGTGCGGGCGGTGACATAGCTGCCACCCCCGGTCAACGTGATGAGGCCGACCTCGGCGAGCGCGCGCCTCAGCCCGGGTCCCGGCGGTCCCTGCTCCAGGTCGTCGGTGAAGGCGGCGTCCAGGAGACCCACCTCCACCGCGTACCGCACGGCGGGGGCCGCGACGTCCAGGCCGAACACCGGCACCGCGTCCGGTCGGCGCCGCCCGGCGTAGAACTCCCTGTCCCGTGCCGCGAGTTGTGCCGTCGACATCTTCAGGCAGTCGGGGGAGGTGTACCGCTCGTACAGGTCCGCCAGCGTCAGGTCGTGGTTGAGCAGCGCGGCGTTGATCCCGTACGAGCAGCACACGTCCAGCACCGCAGGCCGGTGAGGGATGCCGTCGTCGATCGCGGCCCGTTCGGCGGCGGCCTGCCGGAAGGCCGGCTGGGCGTGGTGCGGGATCTCGTACTCCAGCGGGGCCAGCCGGCTGAAGTACATACGGGGGTCCGGCCGGTCGTAGATGTCGTCGAACCGAGACTTGCCGCTCGCCACGGCCTCGGTGTCGCCAGAGCCCGACTCGGCCATGCCGTACTCCTCCTCGCGGAACACATCGGTGCCTCCATCATGTCCCGCCCCTTGTGCCCCGGTATGTCTGCCACACCGAGGTGCTCCGTGTGCTTCGGTCGCACGGCGCTGCCGGGCTTGCTGGAAGCCGGCCGCACGGTCACACGTTCAAGGCGTCCAGAATCGACTCCATGGCGAGGACGCCGGCGAGGCCGAGGACGGAGAGCGCGGTCGTGTACGTGGTGCGCGCCTTGATCGCGTCGATGACGGACAGGTTGAAGTACTCCTTGAACATCCAGAACCCGGGGTCGTTGACGTGCGAGAAGGCGATCGATCCGCAGGAGATGGCGAGGACCATGATCTCCGGGTGGACTCCGCTGCCGGTGAGCAGCGGCAGTGCCACGCCCGAGGCGGTGACGACGGCGACCGTCGCGGAGCCGAGGGCCACGCGGAGGATGGCGGCGATGAGCCAGGCGAGGATGATGGGCGACAGCGACCAGCCGGCGGTGGTGTCCTTGATGTAGTCCGAGATCCCGCCGTCCACGAGGACCTGTTTGAACGCGCCGCCCGCGCCGATCACGAGCAGGATCATCGCCATCGCCTGGGCGGCCGACCGGCAGGAGGCGCTGACCTCTTCCAGGCTGCGGCCGATCCGAGGCCCGAACGCCCAGATCGCGACGCCCAGGGTGAGCAGCAGGGCGATGGGCGCCGAACCGATGAACGCGACGAAGTGCAGGAGGGGCCCCGACCCGGAGGCGGCCAGGTCCGTCACCGCGGCTCCGGCGATGAGCACCACAGGCAGCAGGGCCACCGACAGCGACCAGCCCATGCCCGGCATCTCCTCGTCACTGAAGACCCGGTCACTGACCAGGCCGGTGGGTATGGAGGGGTTCATCCTCCGGACGAACGGAAGGCGCGGCCACGTCAGCGCGACCAGCGCACCGGCCGAAACGGCGATGAACAGGCCGTAGAACAGGGTCAGTCCGACCGAGGCGTGGAAGGTCGCGGCGACCGAGGTCGGGCCGGGGTGCGGCGGCAGGAAGCTGTGCATGGTGGACAGGGCAATCGACATCGGCAGCCCGACCCACAGCAGATTCGTCCGCGTGACCCGTACGAGGGTGAAGGCGACCGGCACGATGATGACGAACGCGACCTCGTAGAACATCGTGACGCCGATGACCATGGCGGACAGCACCATGGCGACCTGGGCCCAGCGCGGGCCGCAGAGGTCGAGCAGCCGGCCGGCGATCCGCTGGGCCGCGCCCGAGTCGCCCATCACCCGGCCGACCATCGCGCCGAGCCCGATGGTGAGCATGGTGTCGCCGATCTGCCCGCCGATCCCCTCGGAGAGCACGTCGGGGATCTTCTCCAGCGGAATGCCCCGGACGAGGCCGACGCCCACGGCCACGAGCAGTACGCCGACGGCTACGACGACAAGTGGCATGGGCCGGTTCCCCTTTGAACTCGCCTGTATGAACGCTGTCTTCATATGCGGCCTGAGCGTCTACATATGGAGATGGAGGCTATGGATGTAGACGATCAAGGTCAACGGGTCTGCGTGGACGGGATCTGACTCGCAGCCGCTTTCGCCCTCCCCGGCGCGTCCGTCGTGACACCGGGGACATTTGCCGCCGCGCTGACGGCGCTGTACGCGCTGAGCGGGTTATGGGTGACGCACGATGCGGCCAACCGGTGGGCGGTCGCCATCGCCTTCGCCGTGGCGGTCTCCGGAGCCGCGGACAAGGCGCTGACTCCGTGGGCGGCGCCACCGCCGCTGCCGGCGCCCTCCACGGATCAGAACAACGGCCGGCCGGCCGCGACGACGGCCCCGGATGCGGATCCCCCCACGGCCCGGACGCGGATCCGTCCGACGGCCCGGACGCGGATCCGTCCGACGGCCCGGACGCGGATCCGTCCGGCCCGCTGCTATTGCCGCCCGCCGGACGGTGGTGGCTGACCCGGGATCGTGTGACGACCGCCGTGGTGTCGGCGGCCGTCACGGCGGCGGTGGGCGGAGTGATCTACGGCGTGCTGGGGCCGGAGGCCGGTCACGGGGGCGCGGCACCCACCACCGCGGCCTCCGGTACTCGGACGTCCGACCCCGGAACGGCAACCCCGAACGACTACACCCCGGTCCACCGGCACCGGTCACCGTCATCGACGCCGACCACGGCAACTACGCGACCACGGACGACATCACCCACTACGGCCACCGCAGGTGAACCCGACCCGGGCCGCCTCGGCGATCACAGGCCGAAGACCCTGCGGGCGTTCCCGGACAGGAACAGCTCGGTGGCTTCTTCGTCCAGGCCGAGGTCACCGAGGTGTTCCAGCGCCTGGGCAGGCGTGATCATGGGGTAGTTCGTGCCGAACAACACCTTCCTGCGGCCCCGGCCGCGCAGATACTCGACGAGCTCTCGCGGGTAGCGGCGGGCGGTGTAGGCGCTGGTGTCGATGTGGACGTTGGCGTGTTTGTCGGCCACCGCGATCATCTCCGTGGTCCACGGGTAGCCGATGTGACCACAGACGATGGTCAGTTCGGGGAAGTCGAGCGCGACCTGGTCGACATAGGGGATGGGGCGACCGGTTTCGGAGGGGCGCAGGGGGCCGGTGTGACCGACCTGGGTGCAGAAGGGGATGCCGAGGTCGACACAGGTGGCGTACAGCGGGTAGTACAGCCGGTCGGTGGGCGGCAGTTGCCACAGCCAGGGCACGATCCGCAGGGCGATGAAGCCGAGTTCCGCAACGGCCCGGCGCAGTTCGCGCACGGCCCGGACGGGCCGGGTGAGGTCGGCGCCTGCGACCCCGCGCAGCCGTCCGCCGGACTGCGCGACGAACTCGGCCACCTCGTCGTTGCTGATCAGCGGTCCCTGAGGCCCGTACCAGGCGGCCGAAAGGCCGATCTCCACATCCGCCGCGGCCATGGCCGCCACGGTGGCCTCGACCGGCAGCGGTTCCTCCCGCAGCCCCTGCCCCGTCCAGCGGCGCAACGACTCGAACATCTCGTGGTTGGAGTGACGGAGCGTGGGGTGCTGCATCCACACGTCGATGACCGGCACGGGCTCCTCGCCTCTCTCTCGTGGCATCGCCGCCGTACGACAGCGCCCAGGACTGACAGGCCGTCAGTGTGCCTCTGTGACAGAGTGATTGTGCACGAGGTGATCAGGGCGAGGAGAGACGGTCATGGCGGCGGAGTTGAACGAATTGGTGCGGAAGCGGCTTGAGGAGCCGAACTTCTGGTACGTGGCCACGGTGACGCCGGACGGAGCACCGCACGTCACGCCGATGTGGCTGGGGCTGGAGGACGGGCTGATCGTCTTCAACACCTCGGTCGGCCGGATCAAGGAGGAGAACCTGCGCAACGACGCCCGGGTCCACCTCTCGCACGCCGACGCCGAGAACCCCTACGACCGGGTGCAGATCTCCGGCCGCGCGGTGCGTTTCGTGGAGGGTGAGGAGGCCGAGCGCGGCATGGACCGGCTGGCCCGCAAGTACCTGGGCCTGGACGGATATCCCTGGCTGCTCGAGGGCGAGCAGCGGGTACACGTGCTGGTCGAGCCCGAGCGGGTGCGCCACATCGTCGGCGTCGAACCGTTCCGGCCGGGCGTCATACCTTCCTGAGCCGGACCTCCTGCATCACCGCGCGCCTTCTCAACGCCCGGCAAGTGTGGCCGAGTTCCGGGATTGTCAGTGCCGGCTGCCATGATCTCCGTATGAACGAGACGAACGCTCGCCTGGCAAGGCGCCTGCTCGCGGCCGACGCGGACGGCTGGACGGAGACAGGCACCCGGGCCCTGCTCGCTGCCCTTGGCCGGGAGGGCCGCCTGCGCCCGGTGGGGCGGTTCGAGGAGGCGTACGTGAACGGCGAGGCGTACGTGGAGCTCGCGGTGCCGGCGCTGAAGCCTGCAGGCACGGGTGCCGCGGCGCAGGCGGCCGCCTTCCGCGCGGTGAGGGAGGAGCTGACGGCGGAGCTCGGCGAGGCGTCGATCATGGGCGTGTACGGCGACCTTGGTCCCTTCTACGCCTCAGGGCCGGTCTGGGGCACGCCGTACCTGCGCTGGCGCGGCCGCCCGAACACACTGGAACTCCGGGCCGGTGCGGAAGGCCCCGAGCTCGTGCTGCAGCCGACCGATCCGCTGGAGAACTGGTTCTGGCGCCAGGGGCACGGCGAGGAACACGCGATCAGCGGATTCTTCGGCAGCCGCAACGACCCGGCGAACGTGGGCCTGGGCCACCCCGGCGGCTGGCGCGCGCAGAGCTGGGAGACGGTGACGGGCTCGCTGGCGGACTTCCTGTCCACCCTCCCGGCCGAGACCACGGCCCTGGGCAGACCGGTCGGCATGCCGGTGTACGGCCGCGGGGCGGGCCCCGGCGCACCACTCCTCTTCGAAATATCCTGCGACGACCGCCTGGTGATCGGCTGCTTCCCGCCGCATGACATGGACCCGCGACCAGAGGCCCTGGGCTGGGGCCGGGTGGCGGACCACCCGGCCACGCGAGAGGTGTGGGACGACGACCACGACCCCCGCTGGCGCGTCGACGCGGGCGGCCCCGGGGAGCCGCGGGGCCACGAGCTGGCGGAGCTGCTGCTGGCGACGGCACGCGCGGCGGGAGTGCGGCAGCCGGAGGACCTCATCGTCGGCGGCGAGGCGGAGTACATGGGCCCGTACCACGTGACGTTCTACGGCCTGGGCCTCCCGACCGGCTGAGGACAATGCCGCAGCCGGCCCGGCCACCGGCCGTTCGGGATCGTGACGGCGGCGGTCGGCCGGATCGTCACCATGTGAAGGTTGGCCCCCGCTGGTCCGCCGCCCCGGGACTTGGCGGACCGGCGCCTGCGAAGGCGCTCTCACGGGGTAAACGGAACCTACGCCTCCACCGGCCGTGGCGGAACCCCTTCAGTTGTGTGGTCCAGGTCACTCCGGGATTCAGTGTCACAACGTGATCTCCTGGCCGATCGACTGCTCCCGGGCGGCGGCGACGACCAGGGCCGCGGCCGCGGCGTCCTGCACCGCCACACCGACCGATTTGTAGAGGGTGATCTGGTCCGGCGAGCTGCGTCCCGTCGTGCTGCCGGTGACGAGTTCACCCAGCTCGGCGTGCACGTGGTCGACCCTGATACGCCCCTCTCCGATCGGGATGATCAGGTCGTTGCTGCCTGTCGGGAAAGGAGCCAGCGCAGCCTGCCGCGACTCGACGCACACCAGAGCCTCGGCGATCGTGGCGTCATCGATCTCGCGGCCGGCCGGATTGAACCCCACCGACGTGATGTGCACCCCCGGTGACAGCCAGGGGTGGCGGATCACCGGTTCCAGGGCATGGGTGGCCGCGGCGGCGATGTCCGCGCCGTCGAGGGCCTCGGCGTAGCTGGACGCTGCGCGGACCTTGGCGTCCAGTACGGCCGACAGCTCCCCGGCCAGGGCTGCCGCTTTCGCCGGATCCCGGCCGGCGATCCGGATCTGCCGGATGGGGCGGACACGGCACATCGCGTAGGCGTGGGAGCGGGCCTGCACGCCGGTGCCCAGGACGGCAAGGACCGTGGCGTCCTCACGGGCCAGCAGCCGGGCGGAAAGGGCGGAGCAGGCGCCGGTCCGCGCCGCGGTGATGGCCGTACCGTCCAGCAACGCCGCGGGCTCGCCGGTGTCCGGATCGAACACCACGATCAGCGCCTGGTGGGTCGGCAGCGGTGTCCCGGCGTTGTGCGGGAAGAGGGAGACCAGCTTGCTCATGAGCATCCCGGCCGACGGTACGAATCCCGGCATCGCCGCCAGCAGCCCTTCGTGTTCCGGCACCGGCGCGGCGATGCGGCCGGGGGCCGAGGCGCGGCCCGCACTGAGATCGGCCATCGCCGAGCCCAGGGCATCGATGAGGGTGTCCACGTCGAGCAGGGCCTCGACCTGGGAGCGCCCCAGTACCAGCACCGCCTCACCTCCTGGGGGCACATCCGGTCGAACGCCGCCATCCCCGATTGATCACATCCGAGCGTATGCCAACGTTCATTCGCGAGGCCCGATCTCCCTTCCCTCCGCGTCCCGGACGGTGATGGCCAGCATCGGGCAGATGTCGGCAGCCTCGAGAGCGCGGTCGTCGTCCTCCGGGATGCGCTCGTTCACGGGGCGTGCGTGTTCGCCGTCCAGAGTGAACAGATCCGGCGCGGCTGCCGCGCACATCCCGGAGCCGATACAGCGGCCGGAGGCGACGTGCAGATACCAGGTCACGGCCGCCTCACCAGCCCACCGGCATGACGCGAGGGCCGCGCACCAGCATCTCGGTCTTCCAGGTGATGTCCCCGGCGACATGCAGCCGGGGGAAACGGGCCACCAGTGCTCCGATGGCCTCCTGGAGTTCGAGGCGGGCCAGGGGAGCCCCGAGACAGTGGTGCACGCCGTGGCCGAAGCCCAGATGGGCGTTGCCGTTCCGGGAGATGTCCAGGGTGCCGGCCGCGGTGAAGCGCAGCGCGTCACGGTTGGCCGCGCCGATGGCGACCAGCACCGCATCCCCGGCTCGCACCAGGGTGCCACCGACCTCGACGTCCTCCTTGGCGTACCGCGGTTGACCGGCACCGCTGCCCAGCGGCACGAAGCGCAGCAGTTCCTCGACCGCGCTCGTGATGAGCGTGGGTTCGGCGCGCAGGCGGGACAGCGCCTCCGGGTGGTCGAGAAGGGTGAGCACGAAGTTGGGGATCTGTGTCGCGGTGGTCTCGTGGCCGGCGACGAGGATGCCGACGCACAGGTCGACGAGCTCCAGCTCGGAAAGCCGGTCGTCGCGATCGCGCGCCCCGATCAGCGCCGTCATGAGGTCGTCCCGGGGCTGATCGCGGTGCGCCGTGATCAGCTGGGCCATGTACGCGCGCAGCTCTTCGCGATTGCGGTCGAACTCTTCGGCCGTCAGTGAGCTGGTGGACAGCGCCGCGTCGCTCCACGTGCGGAACCGGGGGCGATCCTCCTCCGGTACCCCGAGGAGCCGGCAGATCACCGCGACCGGAATGGGCAGGGCGTAACGGTCGACCAGGTCGACGGGCGGCCCGGCCGCTTCCATCTCGTCCAGCAGAGTGGATGTCAACTCCCTGATCTGCGGGCGGAGTTTCTCCACTTGACGGACGGTGAAGGCCTTGGCGACCAGGGCGCGCAGCCGGGTGTGGTCGGGTGGATCCATGCTGAGGATCCCGCTGTCCCGCCGGCCCTCGGAGGCGCGTGGCTCGTCGTGTTCGAGGGCCAGGGCCCGGCTGAAGCGCTGGTCGCCGAGGACCAGCCGGGCGTCTGCGTAGCGGGTGACGAGCCAGGCCGACTCCCCGTACGGCAGCTGAACGCGCAACAGGCCCGGCGTCTCACGGGCTCGCTCGTACGCGGCGGACAGGGCCAGGTCCTGGCTGGAGTTGAAGGGATAGGCGAGGGGTGTGTGGTCCGTAGCCGTCACTGCTGCCTCCCTGGTGTAAGCACGCGCTTACAACGCTAGGAGGTGCTTCCCGGCCGGTCAACGACGCTAATCGGCCCGTTACTCTGACGGCTCCTCGGCACGCGCGAACGGGCTCACGGCGGCACAAGGGAGCACAGGGTGGACACCAGCGGCGAAACGCGGCGGCAGGACCGGTCCGACGGCAGCCCCGCGAGCGAGGAGGCCGCGCACCGCCCGCGTGACGCCCGGGGGACCCGCACGCGCATCCTGCACGCGGCCGGCGCGGTGTTCGCCGAACGCGGATACGAGGCGGCCACGGTCCGTGACATCGCCGGCCGGGCCGGGGTGAACCAGGCGCTCATATTCCGCTACTTCGGGTCCAAGAAGGCCCTGCTCACCGAGGTCATGGCGCAGGGAGGCAAGGAGCAGCTGCTCCACACGCCCCCGGACCGGCTGTTCGAGACCGCGCTGCGCGGTGTCCTCGCGGAAGACGGCGGCGAACCCGGCTCGGACCGGCTGCTGGCCGTCTACCTGCGCTCCATCGGCAGCGCCGACGCCGCCCCGGAGACCGTCCGCGCGCTGGGGGAGGAGTACGCCGCCGCGCTCGCCGCCCTCTCCTCGGCCGACGACGGCACGCTGCGCGCCCAGCTCGCCATGGCCTGGCTGCTCGGCATCGGCCTGATGCGCGTCGTCGTCGGCCAGGAACCACTGGCGAGCGCGGAACCCGAGGAGATCTGCCGCCACGTTCTCACGGCACTCGACGGACTCCTGCGTGACGAGGTTCTCCCACGTGACGGGAGAGCGCCGGCGGGCCGAGCGGCGAAGCGGCGGCCCGACGAGCGGCCGTAGCCGAGGCGTCCGGTGGGCAGAGCGGTGAGGACGCGGGGCAGCCGGCCCCCTCTCCTCGCCTCCGACAGCCGGCGGCGGGAGCAGCCGCGCGGGGCGTGTCCGCTGGCTTCTTCGCGGGCGCCGTAGCCATGCGGATCCTGCAGTTGCGCGTCGCCCCTGGCCGACGGCGACCAAGCCGCGGGAAAAGGCCCCGCACAGGCCCGCCCCCTCTGCCGTGAGCCGCCGCGCGGCCTCAGAGCTGGACGGACAGGTGGCGGGGGCCGCGGAGCATGGCGTTCTGCCGGTACGGCGGCGGGTCCTGGACGAGACGGGCGGTGCCGAGGTGGGGGAGCAGCGCGCCGAGTGCGGCCTGGGCTTCCAGGCGGGCGAGGGGTGCGCCGTAGCAGAGGTGGATGCCGCTGCCGAAGCCGAGGTGCTGGTTGTCGGGGCGGGTGGGGTCGAAACGGTCGGGTTCGTGGAACCGCCTGGGGTCGCGGCTGCCGGAGGCGAGGACCAGGATGACGGAGGTGCCCTGGGGGATGACGGTGCCGGCGACGTCGAGGTCGGCGTGCGGGATGCGCTCGCGCATGTGAACCGGTGGTTCGTAGCGCAGCAGCTCCTCGACGGCTCGCGGCATCAGGCCGGGCTCGCGGCGCAGGAGGTCGAGCTGCTCGGGCTGGCGCAGCAGGGTGAGCACGCCGTTGGTGATGAGATTGACCGTGGTCTCATGTCCGGCGATGAGGAGGAGTACGGCGGTTTCCGCGAGTTCCTCCTGGGTGAGCCGCAGGGCCTGGTCCGGCTCGTTGACGAAGGCGGAGAGCAGGTCGTCGCCCGGCTTGCCACGGCGTTGCTCGGCCAGGTTCAGCAGGTAGCCGCCCATCTCCATCCGTGCCTGGTCGCCAGCCTTGTCCGGCTCGGTGGAGTCGTCGTCGGGCCTGACGTCGGCGGCTGCGACGATCGCGTCGGACCAGGCCCGGAAGAGCGGCTCGTCCTCGCGGGGCACGCCGAGCAGGCGGCAGATCACGGTGACGGGCAGCGGGTAGGCGAAGTCGTCGACGATGTCGATCTGCCGGCCCGCCTCGAACGGCTCCAGCAGTTCCTTGGTGATCCGGTCGATCTCGCCGCGCATGCCGTCGACCCGGCCAGGACTGTGCGGAGGCCCGAAGGGCCGCATGGCGAGCGTGCGCAGCCTGTGGTGTTCGGGGTCGTCGAGCCGCAGGAACGGCGGCTTGTGGGTCACCTCGCCGCGGGTGCGGGGATCGGCACTCATCCGTGGGTCGTGGAGCAGAGCGGCGATGTGGTGGTAGGTGCCGATCAGGTAACTGCCGTCGGCCTGCTGGACCACAGGACCGGCCTCGCGGAGTTCCGCGTACAGCGGATAGGGGTTGGGGCGGCTGGCGTAGTCGGTGATCCGTGCCAGCAAGGTCGCGGAGTCCATGGTGGCTCCTCGTAGGGGGCGGGATGTGGGCTACACCACCGTCAGCCGGCGGTCGGGAAGGTGACCGGTGAGTGCGACGGTCGGGCCGTGGGACAGCACGGAGGGGTCCGGTACGGCGGAGGGGATCGTGATGTCGGCGGCGATCGCACGGTCCTGCGCGCCGGGCGGGGGCGGGAAGGGAGCGGCGGTCTCGATCAGGTGCCGGTAGTAGTCGAGCACCTTGGCCATGTCGACGGTGACGGCGGCGGTGACCCGGCCCTGATAGCCGTAGACCATCGCGAGCCGGCGTGCCTCCAGGGAGCCCTGGGCGATGACCACGTGGTCGGAGTAGGTGGGCACGCCCACCGACTTGATGTTGAGTCCGAACTGGGTCGACCAGAACACCGGGACGGCCAGGTGCGGGCGCTGCAGCGGCCCGGGGCTGACCATGTTGTGGGCCGCCACCTCGGCCTGCTCGACCGCGTTGCCCCAGTGTTCCAGGGACAGCATCTGGTAGCCGAACAGCGGGTGGGGGAAGCGGGAGACGTCGCCGGCCACGAAGACGTCGTCGGTGACGATCCCGTACATGTTGAAGGCGCGGCAGCCGGCGTCGCAGGCGATGCCGCGCGGGCCCGCCGCCAGCCCGGAGTCCGCCAGCCACTCCACGTTGCGGACTGCGCCCAGGGCCACGACGCACACGTCCGCCTCGACGCGGCTGCCGTCGGACAGGTCCGCGCCGGTGAAGGCGCCGTTGCCGTTCAGGGCGGTGACCGTCACCCCGGTGCGCAGGTCCACGCCGTGGTTGCGCTGCATGACGGCGGCGAGCTTGGACAGGGTGCCGCCGAGCGCGCCCACCAGGGGTGCGGGGCCGCGTTCGGCGACCGTGACCTGCAGTCCCAGTTCCCGGCAGGCGGAAGCGATCTCCGAGCCGGTGAAGCCGGCGCCGATCACCAGTACCCGTTCCGGCCTCGCGGCCAGCCGCTCGGCCAGTCCCGCGCCGTCCTCGCGCGTGCGCAGGGTGAACACCCCGTCCAGGGCGCCTTCCTCAGGGTTGGGCCAGGGCCGCGCCCGGGTGCCGGTGGCGATCAGCAGCCGGTCGTAGGGCAGCGACTCGCCGTCGGCCAGCAGCACCTGTTTGGCCAGCAGGTCCACACCGGTGGCGCGCACGCCGAGGCGCCATTCGGCCTCGGTGTCCCGGCGCATCGGCAGCTCGGTGGTGTCCGCCGTCGCCTGCCCGAGCAGCACCTGCTTGGACAGCGGCGGCCGGTCGTAGGGCGCGTGGGGCTCGTCGCCGACCACCGTCAGTGAGCCGGTGAAGCCCTCCTCGCGCAGGGTCTCCGCGGCCCGCAGCCCGGCCAGCGACGCGCCGACGATGACGATACGGCCGTCCTTGAGGTCACCGGGCACCAGTGCTCACCTCTTCTCCCAGGAGGATGGCCTGGACGGGGCAAGCCGCGGCGGCCTGGCGCACGCGCTCGACCTGATCGTCGGGTACTGCAGTGGCATAGAGCAGCCCCTCCTCGCCGTGCAGCTGGAACACCTCCGGCGCGAGGAACACGCACTGTGCATAGCCCTGGCAGCGCGTGAGGTCGACAACGGTCCGCATCTCCACCACTTCCTCCGCTGTCACACCCCCCTCACCTCCAGCATGGGGCGGGAGCGGGAGGCTCGCACGGCGACTGATCGAGGGACTCCGCCGGTCCGTCGTCAGCCCGGTGCGCGGTCGGGGCGGAACGTGACGCCGACAAGGGGCAGGTGGCCGAACGACGGGAGGAATGTGCCCAGTTGTTCGCCTGTGCGGCTGATCTCCTCGGTACACGCGCCGACATGGCCGGCGCAGATGAAGTCCATGACGCCTCGTGCGGGCCAGACGCGGCATACGCGTGTCGTTCCGTGCGGTCGGGCAGGCGCCCAGGGCAGGGGGTGGCCGGTGATGGTGACCACCGTGCGGCCGGCGGTCGCGGGGCGTGCCGCGGCGGCGGCCGCTCGGCCCACCTGTGAAGTGCTGCGAGAAGCCGAGGTCACCGACGCCGGCTGTCGTCGGCGGAGGCGGCACGGCGGCTGAAGCGCTGGGGACCCAACGAGTCCACTCGCACCGAGCCCGGGCGTGGCTCGTCCTGTGGCACCAGATGCGGTCCCCGCTGCTGGGCCTTGGGGCTGCGCACGGAGACGGAGGTGGACGACCAGGGCCGGCCGGTGGTCGGCAACCCGCTGGATGCCACCCTGGGGGACTTCCCGGCTGCCGCGCCTCGCAGCACTCGGTGCTCGGCGGCTGGAAGCGGGCCGGTGATGCGCCGGGCGGCTCGGCACTCCGGGCCACCGGGGGTGCAAAATGCCACGGGCCGCGCCCCCCGGTTGGGCGCGCGGTGCATTCCGCGGCGGTGCGGGCACCCGGCCATGGGCGGACAACCGCTGTACGTCACTGACCAGGGCTGCCCGGAGGACGATGCTCCGAGCGTCTGAACAGAGATCGACTGGAGCCGGGAGCAGCGCCTGCCTGCCAGGTCAGGGGGAGTCGTCGGGGATGGTCTGCTCGGCCCAGATGATCTTTCCGCGCCGGGCGGGTCGGGTGCCCCAGCGTTGGGTCAGTTGGGCGGTGAGGTACAGACCGCGGCCGCCCTCGTCGGTGTCCTCTGCCCGCCGTAGCTGCGGGACGGTGCTGCTGGTGTCGGTGACCTCGCAGACCAAGGTGCGATCGCGGATCAGGCGCAGTCCGATCGGCCCGTCCGAGTAGCGGACGGCATTGGTCACCAGTTCGCTCACCACCAGCTCGGTGGTGAAGGCGAGTTCGTCGATTTCCCACGCGGTGAGCCGGTCGGCGGTGAGCTTCCGGGCCTTCGACGCGCTTTCGGGTTCGTGGCGCAGTTCCCAGGAGGCAAGCCGGTCGGGACCGAAAGCGCGGGTTCTGGCCAGCAGCACGTTCACGTCGTAATCGGGCCGACCGGGCTGCTCATGGACGAGGACGCGCGTGACGGCGTCGCAGGCCTCCTGGAGCGACCGGCGACCGCCCGCGAAGAGGGCGCTCACCTCGTCGAGCCGGCCCTCGACATCCCACAGTGAACAGCCCCTCGGCAAGGCCGTGCTGTTGAGGATCAGGACACTGCCTTCGGGCAGCTCGCGCTCCGCCGTCCGGTAGGCGGGCATGCCCTGGCCCAGCGCCGGGCCGGACGGGATGCCGGCGAGTTCCGCGCTTCCGCCCGGCAGGACGGCGACCAGCCGCAGTGCACCCGCACGGGACATGGCGCACTGCCGGGTCACGGGGTCGTAGATCGCGTACAGGCAATGCGCACCCATCATCAGGCTGCCGGAGGCGTCCTGCGACGGGTGGGACTCCTGGCCGCTGAGCCGGGCGACGAGTTCGTGCAGGCGCTCCAGGAGTTCGTCGGGCGGCAGGTCGAGCGCGGCCAGGGCGCCGATGGCGGCTCTGAGCTCTCCCATGGCGGTCACGGCACCGGTGCCCTGCCCGGAGATCGCTCCCGCCACCAGGGCCACCCGGCCACCGGGCAGGGGGATGACGTCGAACCAGTCGCCGCCGGACTGGCAGGGCACATAGCTGTGTGCGGTCTCGACCGCGCTGTGGACGGGGAATTCGGGAGGTCTCGGTGTGGGCTGCAGGAGGCGAGCCGCCGAGCGGCCGCGGATGTACTGTCGGGCATTGTCCAGGTACAGCGCGGTTCGGGCGGTGAGCTGCTCGGCGAGCGTCAGGTCGTCGTCCTCGTACGCGTCGGGGGAGCGCCAGCGGTAGAAGCAGGCGAGTCCGAGGACGAGACCGCGGGCGCGCATCGGTGTCACGATCATCGAGTGGACCTGGATGGCCGTCAGCAGGCGGTAGCGGAACGGTTCATTGCTCAACCACCCGGCTTCGGGATCGAGCCGGCCGATCAGGCGCGGGCGCAGGTCCGCCATGCTGTGCCGGAACGGTGACTCGGCGGGGAAGCCGCTCACCTCCCCGGCCATGGGGCTCCCGGACTCCTCGATGCTGTGCATCGAGGACCAGCCCGCGCGGCGCAGCGGGATGCCGCCGACCAGCGGTCCGGACTCGGGTGCCTCGCCGCGCAGCACCGGGTCGAGCAGATCGACCGTGACGGTGTCGGCGAACTCGGGAACGGCGGCGTCGGCCAGCTCCTGGGCGGTGGAGAAGAGGTCCATCGACGTGCCGATGCGACCACTCGCCCGCTCCAGGAGAGCCAGCCGCGCCTGCGCCCGGTACCGGTCGGTGACGTCCAGGAGAGCCGCCGCCACGCCCAGTGGGCGTTCCTGCGCATCCTGCAACCGGAACCAGGACACCGAGGCTGCGGCCTCCGTGTACGGCTCGCGGCGTGAGCGCAGCCTGATCAGGACGTCGCGCTTGGGCGTGCCGGTGCGCAGGACCTCGCGCACCATGGACTCGATGACGTCGGCGTCCTCGACGCCGTAGTCCCGCAGGAGCTCACCCAGGGGGCGGCCCAGATAGCCCTTCAGGGGAAAGGAGTGGATGTGGCGTGCGGCGGAGTTGAAGCGCACGATGCGCAGCTGGGTGTCCAGGACGTGCAGGCCGATGGGCGACTCGGAGAAGAGCGCAGCGAGGATCGCCTCGTCCACTCCACGCCCTGTGTCGTCAGGTGTGTCCCGCGGAGTACTCACAGCGCTCCGTTCGTTCCCTGAGAACCGGATGAAAGGTACCTTCCATGCCTGATGCTGACTCAGGGTGCCCGGAATCTCAACGCGGAAAGGACACCCTGCCGGGGGTTGCGCGCGGCCGCGTCGTCGTCCGCGAGCAGCGCCCTGATCATCCATGGCACCGAGCCGGACCCATGGGCCGTGGCCTGGGGTGACGTCATGCGCGGGCACCCGGGAGCGTCCTGGCCGCCCCGAGGCGGGGACGCCGTGGGCACCGCGACGGTCGTCGTCCTCGGAGCCGTGGACAGCGGGATCAGGCCGTCCGCGCATGCCTTCGCCTTCACCGCCGCGCTGCACAGTATCGGACGCGCACCGGGCATCTGGCCGTACCGGCACGGTTCGATCCGATACCGCTCTGCTCGCAGGGCGTGACAGGCTCCGTGTCGCCTTGTGACGGCACTCAGTGCCGCGACTTTACGCAGCACGGCCGTCCGGGCACTCGCGGGAGGCGTGGTGATACGCGTCGGTGCCGACGTCACCTGCGGCGCCGGGTACGAGCACCAGACGTTCCTGTACGTCACCGTCGGCGAGCGAGTACGCGAGGGTGAGCAGATCGGGACACGCACACAGGGCGACGCCACACCGGCCACGACCTCGCGCCGCCGACCGGTCCGGGGCAGCGGGCGCACGGCGCGCTCGGCGGTGGCGGTCTGGCGGTCGTCGACCAGACAGCCGCCCGTGGCGGCCTGCCCGACCTGCGGCACCTGCTGCGCGGCGGCTCCTCGCCCGTCCCGCTCCCTGATCGAACGCCACCGACGCGACAGGCGAGAAGTGGGACCACCACTCCCCGCCGCCGGAGCGAAGTGCTCCACAACGTTGAGGACCCACACGCCCGGCTGCCGGGAGGTGGGGTGCATCTCCATTACCGCCGCGTAAGGCCGGACGTAACGTCCCCGTAACTCCGCAGCCACGCACCCGCATTCGAAGAAGGGACGCGGCTGTCCCCGACCTCCCCGACCGACGCGAGCACCCAGGTGGCACGATGAACCCCACATCCCCCCATTCGCTACCGCGCCGCTGGTGGCGCCGAACGTGGCCGCGCCCCGCCTCCTCGGCGGCGCTGGTCCTGTCCCTGATCGCAGTGGTCCTCGGACTCTCCCCGGCCCCCGCGCAGGCCGCGAGCCTGAAGGAGGTGACGGGCTTCGGCTCCAATCCCGGCAGTCTGCAGATGTTCCAGTACGTCCCCGACAACCTGCCGTCCGGCGCGCCGTTGGTCGTGGCCCTGCACGGGTGCACCCAGAGCGCGAGCGACTACTACAGCCACTCCGGCTGGCCCAAGTACGCAGACATGTACGGCTTCGCGCTGGTCTTCCCGCAGACCACCAGCTCCAACAACGCCAACTCCTGCTTCAACTGGTACCAGTCCTCCGACTACACCCGCGGCCAGGGCGAGGCACTGTCGATCAAGCAGATGGTGGACTACGCCAAGTCCCACTACGGCAGCGATTCCAGCCGCGTCTACGTCACGGGCCTGTCGGCGGGCGGCGCGATGACCTCGGTCATGCTCGCCGACTACCCGGACGTGTTCGCGGGCGGCGCCATCGACTCCGGTATCCCGGCCGGCTGCGCGACCGATCTGTCGAGCGGCCTGACCTGCGAGTACAACGCGGTGAACGAGACGCCGCAACAGTGGGGCGACGCGGTGCGCAGCGCCTCCGGCGGCTGGGGCGGGCCGTGGCCGCGCGTCGCGATCTGGCAGGGCACCGGTGACAGCACGGTCAACCCGGCCAACGCCACCGAGGAACGGGACCAGTGGACGAACGTCTGGGGCATCAGCCAGACCCCGTCCTCGACCACGAGCCTGACCGGCGGCACGACACAGGCCATGTACAACGACGCGAACAGCAGGCCGGCGGTGGAGACCTTCTCCGTCTCAGGGATGGCACACGGCCTCGCGGTGAACCCCGGTTCCGCCACCGACCAGTGCGGCAGCACGGGCACGTACTACCTCAACTACATCTGCTCGTCGTACTGGACCGCGAAGTTCTGGGGGCTCGACACCTCCGGCGGGGGCGGCACCGGCAGCCTGCCGGCACCCTCAGGGCTCACGGTCACCGGCACGACCGACACCACCGTGTCCCTGTCCTGGTCCGCGGTGAGCGGCGCGGCGTCGTACAACGTCTATCGCGGCGGCACCAAGGTCGGCTCGACGGCCGGCACGTCGTACACCGACACGGGGCTCAACTCCGGTACGGGTTACGGCTACACGGTCGCCGCAGTGGACTCCGGCGGCAAGGCCGGCTCCCAGTCGTCGGCGGTCTCGGCCACCACCACCGGATACCAGCCGCAGTGCTTCACCGCCAACAACTACAACCAGGTGGCGGCGGGCCGCGCCCATCAGAGCGGCGGCTATGTCTACGCCAACGGCTCCAACCAGAACATGGGCCTCTACAACGTCGCTGTCACGCACACCCTTGAGGAGACCTCGTCCGGCTACTACGTCATAGCGGACTCCGGCTGCCCGTCCTGACCGTTCGGACAGGGCGTGACATGCGGCGGTGGCCTCGCCCCGTCAGGTGAAGCCGCCGCCGCGTCTCTCTACTTGACGCTCAGCAAGAGTGTCGCGGGACCAGTACGCGCCGTCCGGGGTGGTGCCGGCGGGGGCGAACCACTGGAGCCGGCCCATGCCGTTGCCGTTGGTGTCGGAGGCGGTGTAGAAGCCAGCGGGGTGGTATTCGTCGCCGCCGGTCATCATCGGCGTTCCGGCGGACGGCATCAGGAGTCGGCCGGGCAGCGGTGGCGATCGCACCCGCTCCGTCAACGGCATCCCGTTGCCCGCGTCCCGGACCCGCCTGTGGGCCCCCGATCAGGCGACGCCGTCGACAGGCTGGTGGCCCCGTATCCGGAGCAGTTCCACCAGGTCTCGCGGAGAAGGCCTCGGCGCCCTCCGAAGCGCCGAGGGCTTGAATGCCTTGCAGAACGTCGCCGCAAGATGGTTATGGCCGGATGCGCACCGCGGCGACTCCCGGTCAGTAGCCGACCCGGAACGTCGCGTCCTGCCGGTCCGTGGTCGTGGAGATCGGGTCGATGCGCAACACGTAGTTCGAGTGCCGTATGTAGCGGGTCGGGTTGTTGTAGGAACGGAATGACGCCCACCCCGCGTCCGCCAGGCCCGCTGTGCGGTAGAAGGTCGCGTCCGCGGCGAACGTCGACGTACCGTCGCCGACGTCCAGTTGCAGCTGGTAGTCGTAGTGGCGGAGGTAGCGGTTCGGGTAGTTGACCGACCGGAACGAGACGCCCGCGCTGTCCGCGAGGCCGGGGACGAGCGTCCACTGCGAGTCGGTGGGCGGGTCGACGGGGTATTCGTCGATACGGCCGACGAAATTGCTGTGGCGGACGTAACGGGCCGGATGGTTGTAGGACTTGAGGCGGTTCCAGGTGGGCGCGTCCCACTTGGCGACGAGGTTGTCGTACTCGGTCCTGCTGATGGCCGTGATGCCGCAGTGCTTGGAGTTCAGTGGCTGGGTGTAGGTCTTCTGGTCGAGGGCCGTCCAGGTGCCCGTGGCGAGATCGTTGGTCTGCCAGGCGTAGAACACGCCGTTGGGCGTGTAGGTGTCGCCCCACAGGTACCAGGTGTTCGACGTCAGCGACCTGACGAGGGTCGGGGCCTCGGTGCCGCCGTGGGAGACGGCCGTGCTGAACTCCTTGAAGCTCCCGGGCTCCAGGGAGGTGGACCTCGCGCCGACCAGCGTCTGGTTCTTCTTGAAGTACAGGTAGTTGACGCCGTTGACGCCGACGGCCATGTCACCGTCGATCACGTCATGGCCGGGGTCGAAGAAGACCTGGGGTGCGGAGGCGGTGACGAAGTCGGTCGTGTAGTTGACCATGATGACGTTGTGTCCGCTGTCGTTGACGGCCGAGTAGATGACCGCGTACTCGCCCCGGCCCGCGTCCCAGAAGGCCTCGGGTGCCCAGCAGTGGGTGTTCATGTCGTGCAGCTTCAGCCGGTGGTAGCCGGTGAAGGTGCGCAGGTCGGTGGAGTACCAGACGTGGATGTACTGGCTGACGTAGGTCCAGTCGGTGCCCTTGAGGTCCGTGGCCAGGACGACGAACGTGCCGTCCTGCTTGCGCAGGACGAACGGATCGCGCAGCCCGAGGTCGCCTTCGGTGGGCGTGACGACGGGGTTGTTCTGGTTCAGCGGCGTCCAGTTGAGCGAGTCGGTGCTGACGGCGAGGTGGAGGCCGTAGTCGGTGCCCTCGCCCAGGCTGGTCGACTCGGTGAAGTAGCACATCACGTACGCCGAGTCGGCCGCGTACGCGGTGCCGGCGCCGAGGGTGAGCGCGCCGGTCACTGCCAGGGGGGTGGTGGCCGCAAGGCCCAGGAAGTGGCGACGGGAGGTGGTCATGCGGGCTCCAAGGGGGAGTGGGGCCTTCAGGACGGCAAGTACTGTTTGGTATATCGAACATAGTTCGGTTAGTCGGTCAGAAGGTAGGGGGTGGCCATGTTCGCGTCAATCTCTTCGCGCATCATTGGTTCGAGGGCGAACGACCCGGCGCACACCCTGGTGGCCGGTCCGCGCGGTGCGATGGTGGCTTGGTAACCGCTTGCAGGGCCTTCGCCCGAAGGCTCAGCATGACGATTCCCACTCGTTGTTCGTCGACAAGTCGCTTGGGCGCCCGGGCGCGTGAGGAGTGATCGCGAGCTGCGCGGAGTCGTGACGAGTGGATGCCGGTGTCCCGTGTCTTCCGATGTCTTCCGAAGGGGCTGGATGTGCCAGAGCCGTTTGATGCCGTGACCCCTGCTGCTGCCGCGGGCGGGTCCGGGTGCCCGCCGGAGGTGCCCGCACCGCCGACCCTCGGCGTGGAGGAGGAGTTCGTTCTGGCCGACCGGGGCACCAGGTCGGCCGTCTGCAGGTCGCATTCCGTCGTATCTGCCGCTCGGGATCACCTCGGCGGGCCGCATGTCGTACCCGAGCTGTCGCAGTCCCAGGTGGAGACGGTCAGCGGGGTGTGCCGTACGGGCGTCGAACTGGAGGCGGAGATCGTCCGATTACGCGCGGGTGCGGCTGCCGCAGCGGCCGAGCACGACTGCCTGCTGGTGCCCAGCGGCGTGGCGGTCCTGGGCCGTTCCGGGCCGCCGCCCGTCCTGGACCAGGCACGGTACCAGGCCCTCGCACGCCGCTTCGGGCAAGTGATCCACGAGCAGGGCGTGAACGCCTGTCACGTGCATGTGGGCGTGGCCGATCGGGAGGAAGCGATACAGGCGGTCAACCACCTGCGGGGCTGGATGCCTCTGCTGTTGGCCCTGACCGCCAACTCCCCCTACTGCGACGGGAGGGACACCGGATACGCGAGCTGGCGCTCGATGGTGTGGAGCCGATGGCCCTCGGCAGGACCCCCTCCCCACCTGCGCGGCGCGGCCCACTACGAACAGGTGGTCGGCCAACTCATGGGCAGCGGGGCGGCGCTGGATCCGGCCATGGTCTACTGGTACGTCCGGCCCTCGGCGCACCTTCCCACTATCGAGGTACGCATCGCGGACGTGCTGCCCGACGCCGGGGCCACCACCGCGTACGCACTGCTCGTCCGCGCCCTCGTCGGCCATGCGGTGGAGGTGGTACGCGCCGCTGAACTCGCGCCCGAGGTCCCCGATCTGCTGCTGAGGGCGGCGTACTGGCAAGCCGCCCGGCACGGGCCGAGCGGAACCCTCCCCGGGACCCACATCCACGACTGCGCGCCCATGACCGTCGGCCGGCTGATCGAGGAGCTCTGGAAACGGGTCGAGCCCCACCTCAGCCGGTACGGCGACGACCGGCGCGTCGGCGACTGGCTGGCGGATGTCCAGCTGAACGGGTCCGGCTCGGCGCGGCAGAGGCGTGTCGCGGAACGGCACGAGGACGGCCTACGGGCTGTGGTGGACGACCTGGCCGTCGAGATTCCGTGAAATCGAGCGGACGTCATGGGACGACCCCGGGGAACCTGGCGCGTCAAGCGGCTGGGAAGGATGTGGCTGGTGTTGGCTTTGTTGCGCAAGCCATAGGAGTGGGCGCGGTTCGTGGACGTGCGGACCGAACTCGGCTTCCATCCGTCGACATCGATGGACGCCCTTGGGCTTACGGTGGTCGTGAGGGCTCTGTTCGGAAAATGAGCGCAGCCCGGAGGACTCGGCTTCGCCGAACCGTGCCGCTCCTGCTCGTGCGGGAGGTGTCATGAAAGTCGAAATGATCCAAAGGGCCGCCAACGTTCTCTTCGACATACCGGACGAGATGCACGAAGAGATCATCATGCTCATCAGCGCGGTCACCGGCGACGACGAGACACGGGCGCCGGACCTTGCAGCCGCGTTCGGGGAGTGGTGCTGGCTCGTGTACACGATCCGCGGCGACGTGGTCGAGGTGCTGGACGTCGGCTGCGCTCGCTGACGCCGGGACCTGGTGCCGCACGCCGCGGAACCGGGAGCACGGCGTGCCGGCCCTGCCCCTCATCGCGCAGGCGCCGCTGGACCGGATGGCGGAAGCGCATCGGTGACGCTCGCATGGGCTGGAGGGGCGGCGAGGGCGGCACCCCCTTGGTGGAGCCCGAGGCCGTGTCCGTCAAGGACGAGGCACGCAATCCGACCTGGAGCCACAAGGACCGCCTCAACCGCTGCACGGTCAGCGGCGCCCTGGCCTCCGGCGCCCCCGGCGTCGTCGTCGCGTCATCCGGCAACCACGGCTCCTCCGCCGCGGTGTTCGCGGCGCGTGCCGGGCGGCGCTGCGTCGTCCTCACCTCCACCGGCCTGTCACCGGCGATGGGCGCCTTCCTGCGGGCGTACGGCGCCGTCGTGCTGCCCGTGCCGGTGGAGGCACGCTGGCCGCTTACCCGGCGAATCGCCGAGCACTTCGGGCTGCAGCCCGTCAGCAACCAGACCCGCACCCATACCGGCCTCACCTTCGGGCCCGAGGGCTACAAGACGGTCGCGTACGAGATCCACGCCGATCTCGGTGTCCCCGCGGCCGTCTTCGTCCCGACCGGCTACGGCGTGGTGCTCTTCGGCATCGGGAAGGGCTTCGCCGAGCTGCGCCGCCTCGGGGGCACGGACCGGGTCCGCCGGCTGATCGCCTGCGAACCCGCCGCCGGCGGACCGCTGGCCGCCGCCCTGCGCCAGGGGCTGCCGGCAGCACATATGGATGTCGGCGCCACCGACGCGTACGGCATCGACTGCCCGGTGAACAGCTACCGCGGCGTACTCGCGGTGCGCGGCAGCGCGGGCCGCGCGGTCCTGCTCACGGACGAGCAACTACGCGCCCCCCGAACCAAGTTGGCCCGTGCCGGCCTGTGGGCGGAGCTCTCGGCAGCGGCCGGCCTGGCAGGGCTGAGGGCCTGCGCCGACGAGGACGTCGACCGCCCCCTGGTCTGCGTGTCCACCTCCAGCGGGTTCAAGGACCGAGGCGCCGGCCGGCACCGCAGCGAGTCCGTCGCACCCGAGTGGACTGCCGTGCGGGCCTGGCTGCGGGCGGCCCGGCTCGGTGAGTGAGCGTATGGTGATCGGCCACGGCACGGAGAACCCTTGGGCGGTTCAGTGATGGTGGTGTCCACCCTGCCCGTGTGCCTGGTCGTGCTTGTGGTCGTGTTCGCCCTGGTCCGGTGAGCCGCCCATCGTGCGCAGCATCGCCGGACCGCCGGTGCGCAGGAAACGGGCCAGGAGGGCGGTGGCCAGCAGCAGGAAGGCGATGTTGAGCCAGGTCGTGTAGTTCCAGCTGACGCCCTCCTCGGGGACCTTCGCGTCGGCCTGGTCGGGAATGAGGCCCAGACCCCCGAAGGCGAACTCCACCACATAGCCGGCCACCGCCATCGCGGCGAAGAACGTGCCCAGCAGGAAGGCGGCCATCCGGGCGCCGTAGTACTTCCGGTAGATGTTCAGGATCGGCAGGATCAGCAGGTCGGCGTAGATGAAGGCGATGACACCGCCGAAACTGATGCCGCCCTTCCACAGCACCACGGCCAGCGGCACGTTGCCGATGGAGCAGACGAACGTGGCGATGGCCACCACCGGCCCGATCAGCGGCCCGATCAGCTTGGCCGCGAGCGGATGGTCGGCCAGGAAGAAGCTGTGCCAGAAGTCGTCCGGCACCCACGCGGCGATCGCCCCGGCGATCAGGAGTCCCGCCACCAGGTCACGCAGGATCGCCGCCCACTCCATGACGAAGATGTGCGAGACGGAGGTGAGGCCGTCGCGGGAGAGCAGCCGACGGAGGAACCCGCCCTCGCCGCCCACGGACATGTCCATCGCCGCGTGCCCCTCCATCGACCCCGCCAGCCCGCGCTCGGCCTGCTCCCGCGCCTGCCGCAGCAGCCGCTCACGCAGGAGGAGCCGGAACAGCACCGCGAGTACGACGATCATGATCGGACCGCCGACGAACTCCGCGGCGGTGAACTGCCACCCCATCAACAGCGCCAGGATCACACCCAGTTCGACCACGAGGTTGGTCGAGGCGATCTCGAAGCCCATAGCCGCCGTGAAGTCCGCCCCCTTGCGGAACAGTGAGCGGGCGAGCGCGACGGCTGCGTACGAACAGGACGACGACGCGGCGCCGAGTCCCGCGGACAGGGCGAGCGTACGGGGCCGGTCGTCGCCCAGCAGTCGTACGACGGTCTCCCGGCGCACCACCGCCTGGACGACGGCGGACAACGTGAAGCCGAGGATCAACGCCCAGGTGATCTCCCAGGTCATGGACGCGGCGATGACCAGAGCGTGTCCGATCGCATGCATGATGCACACCCTTCGCCGTGAACTGCCGCCAGCACGCCCGATGGTATACCCCGCCGGGGTATATCGCACCGACTTGCCGCGGTGTGCGCCTGCAGGCTCAACTCGCCCTCACCGGTGGGGGTGTGTTGGAGCGGAGGGGAGGGGGCCGGTCCTGCGTCAGCCGATGAGTGAGCGGAACTGCTCGACCGTACGGCGTCGCATGGTGAGGAAGGCGAGCCAGGAGCCGTCGGCGTAGTGCAGCCGGAAGCGGGCCATCAGCTGCGTCCGGGGCCGGCGTTCGACCCGGGTCACCCACGCCCGTGGCACCTCCCACACCGGGGTGCCGTCCAGCGGCTGGACCAGTCCGACGCGCTGGTCGGTCACGCGCATCAGCAACGCTCCGGAGGTGGGCGGCATCCCCGCGGCGATGCTGCCCGCCCCACCGGACTCCGCGCCCACGGAGTTGACCATGTGGTTCGCGAGGGATGCCCCGATACCGATGCCCTTGGCGCTCTTGGCGGGGACGACGGTGGCGTACGCCAAGAGGCTTTCGCCGGGGGTGAGTTGACTGTGGGCGGAACGCTCACGGAGGGCGGACATGCTCATGATCATAGGCGACTGAGGCGGAGCACGTGCCAATGGGTGCCAGTGCTCGGGCCGCCCAGGGCGCTAACCAGGCCACTGTCACGGCGGCGAGGCTCTGACGGCGGGCGGCGGGCAGGGTGCCGACACCCCCGATCCCGGTGACGCCGCCCGCCGGTTGGTAGTGGCCGGCGGCGAGCGGGTTGCCGTCGGCGGCGAAGGCAGCGATGTGTGACTTGCGCCCGGCGGGCTGCCGAGCCCACAAGGGTGCCCGACTCGGCGAAGGCGATGCCGGGCAGGGCGAGGCCGGCGGGCAGGGCCGGGCCGTCGGCTGTCAACGCACGCAGCATCACCCCGTCCGGCAGAGCTTGCGGGGGCAACGGGTGCATACGGGTCGAGTACCGTCAAGGGCCTTTCCTGCACCGGCAGGCCGGCCGCCGGGGAAACACCACGTCGCAGCCTTGATCGCCCTCGCCCGACGACGCATCGGTGCCCCGGCGTCAGGCCCCAGGATGCGGAAGGCTGATGGAACGGCTTTCCTCCACCACGTGGTAACCGGCGCTCGTGTACAGGTTCATGGCCACCTCGTTGCCGCCCCACACGGTGAACATCAGCGCGGTGTCGCCGGCCTCGAGCGTCGCCTGTTCGCCGGCCGCCATCGCGGCCCGTCCGTACCCTTTGCCGCGGTACTGCTCCTTGATGTGCAGCGAGTAGCCATAGGTGACCCCAGGGAGGTACCGGTGCTTCAGCCAGCCGGTGCCGATCTGCTCGCCCCGCGCCTCGAGCACCAGGAACGTGTTGTCGGGCGTCGCCAGTCCCTGGGGGATCAGGTCGGCGAAGTCGCGGTCGGACTTGCGTACGGCCTCCTCGGGAGTCAGGGATCCCGAGCGGACGATGTCGTCGACGTAGGCGGCCTTCTCCAAGGCCAGCCAGTCGGGGTATTCGGCCCGCGTCATCGGCCGTGCGGTGACACCGGCCAGTGGTGTCGGCGGGGAATCGATGCGCCGCGTCCTGAGTTGGCCGCGGACGCCGTAACCGTCGAACAGCTCGCCGGCGGGCTCGGTGAGCCGTATGTTCAGGCGGCGTGCGCCCCGCTCGGCACACCACTGCTGGGCCCAGTCTCTGGCGGCCTGCTCGTGTCCGCGGCCGGTGTGGGGCGCGTCGATGTGGAGGTCGCCGATACGGCCCGCGAGAGCACCGTGGTTCTCGGCAACGACCACGGCGACGTGTCCCACTCGCATCCCGGCGTCCGTGATCTCGGCCACGGACCAGTCGCCGATGTCGGTCCGTACATCCTCGAGCATGCGCTCCGCGGCCGCCTCACTGAGCCCGGCCGCGGTGTACGAGGCGAGCAGCCGCCGCTCGAAGTCCTTCTGCCAATGCGCTGTGTCACCAAGGATGCTGAGTTCTGTCACCTGAACACAGTAGCCAGATCGGGGGGCGAAGTCGCTGCCGCTGTCGGGGAGGCGGGTCGTGCCGAGGCCGGCCATGAGGTGCGCACCCGACGGCTCTCGGAGGTACTCGCCAGGCGTCTTCCTGGGAGCCTTCGTTCACGAAATCTGTGTGAGTGAACAGGTCGGAGTTCGGCGCCGGCGCACGTCCCGAGACCGATACGGCGATCACAGGCGATGTGCAGTCAGGGGCGGCCCGGGCGAGCGGCGCGCCGATGGCTTTCCGGGGCGGAGGCGGGGCAGGGGGAGTACCGGCTTCGCGGCCCTGCCAGATGCCGCCGACCTCGATGTTCTCCGCGATGTCGACAGTGGCGCTGCGGTGGATCGCCTTGCATCGGCGAGTGGCTGAAGCCGTGCGGGCAGTTGATTGGGATGAGCCGGGCGGGAAACGGTGTCGGGAGGGTCTGACTCCGACTCACACTGTCGACGGGACGGATATCAGGTGATGGCCACGACGGCGGGTACGGCCCGCGTGCTTCCGGCGGAGCCGAACAGCTTGCGGCTGCCCGGGATTGTGCTCGGGATCGGCCTCGGCGGGTTTGTCGACGGCATTCTGCTGCACCAGCTCCTGCAGTGGCACCACATGCTCACCAGCACCAACCACGACCACATCGGGGTGAAGTACTACGACCCCCACACGGTGTCAGGGCTGGAGATGAACACCATATGGGACGGCATCTTCCACGCGGTGTGCTGGATCGCCGTACTGGTGGGCCTGGCCATCCTGTACGCGCGGGTCACGCACAACCGGCGAGCGGTGTGGGCCTCGCGGGTGCTGTGGGGCTGGATCCTGGCCGGCTGGGGCTTGTTCAACCTGGTCGAGGGCGTCCTGGACCACCAGATCCTCGGTATCCACCACGTCCACGGTGGCCCTCACCAGGCTTGGTGGGACGCCGGCTTCCTCCTCCTGGGCGGCCTGTTCGTGATCACCGGGTATCTGCTGCAGCGTAGTGGCCGGCCCTTCGACCCCGAGCCCGCCCGTGGCGGCGAGCGGGCCGGAGGCCACGCCTGATGGGCACCATGCACCAGCACGGGGAGGGAGGTGGCGGCCTGCCGGGAGCGGTACTGGTGGCGTTGCTCCTGCTCGGCGCTGCCGGTGGCTACCTGCTCGCCGCGCGGCGGGCCCGACGCCGCAATGCTGTACAAGGATGGAGCCCCTGGCGGTCGGCGTCCTTCCTCACCGGGCTGACGCTGCTCGCCGTCGCGCTGCTGCCGCCGCTGGCACCCGCCGCGCACTCCGACTTCCGCGGGCACATGGCCCAGCACATGCTCATCGGCATGTACGCGCCCCTGGCGCTCGTGCTGGCCGCGCCGGTCACGCTCCTGCTGCGCACGTTGCCTCACGACCAAGCCCGCAGGGTGGCCGTATTCCTGCACAGCCCACCGGCCCGGCTGCTGGTGCATCCCGCGGCAGCGCTCACGCTGAGCACCGCGACCCTGGCAGTGCTGTACTTCACCCCGCTGTACAACGCCGCCATGGCGCACCCGGCGGGGCACTGGCTCCTGCACGCCCACTTCCTCGCGTCGGGCTGCCTGTTCGCCCACGTCATCGCCGGCTCCGACCCCGCGCCCACCCGGCCCGGTGTGCGGGGCCGCCTGGTGTACCTGGGCATCGCCATCGCCGTACACGCCCTGATCGCGCAGGCCATGTACGGCGGATTCTTCATCGACGTCCACGCGCCCATCGACCAGGTCCAGCAAGGCGCGGAGATCATGTACTACGGCGGGGACATCGCCGAACTCCTGCTGGCCGGCGCGCTGGTGGCAACCTGGCGGCCCGAGCGCCACACCACGACGGCAAGGTGGCGCGGCCGACCAGGCATCGGCGCGCCGACGCCGCGCTGAACCCACTCCGCGCCTCGCCCAGCGGTCGCCCCCGGCCCACTGTTCAAGAGCGGCGGCACTGGTTCCAGCACCCGCGGCACGCGTAGGCCCCCGCGACCCACGGCGCCGTCACCGGCCTGGTCTCCTGCCGTATCCGTACCCAGACGTCGATCACCGAAGGGACGACCCGCATCCTGCTGTCGACGAGACACAGCTGGTTGTGGCCCCTCACACCGGCAGATTGCCCCAGCGGGGGGAGGGGCGGAGCGAGGCGGACTCCGTGGGCGCCTCAACTCCGGCTCGCTGCGGGCATGCTCGACTCGCCCGTGCAGACGCTCCGCCCGCCGGGCCGGGCGTGCCGACGCGGCGGGCGTCTCGGCCGGGCAGACGGATACTCACCGTCTGCGCCCGGGGGTTACTCGGACGCGAGCAGAAGGTTTGCCCCCGGCGTCGAGGCAGAGGGCTCAACGCCTACCAATAGTGCCGCCGACCGGCAACCGCGTGGCCCATGGAGCCCAGGATCCACAGCACCGCGCCTACGACCAAGAGGATGATCCCGATGGTCCACAGGATGGATACCCCTGTGACGAAACCGATGATGAGCAGGATGACACCGAGGGCGATCATGACAGGCCTCCTGGTGATGAATCGTTCAGGCCATCCGAGTGCCCCGAACCGGGACGTGATACGCCATGAGGCCCGTGCCGTCCGTCAGGAGTTTTGTGGATCACCATCATCGAGCCGCCGCTGCGACGCTTTCGGTCCCGGTTCGGCTCGGCGAAATCCACGTGCACCCCTCGGGTAACATGATCGAACTCACCACGAGCTCCCTCATTGCTTGTCCTTCACCGGGGGGACCACGCCGTCCGGCGTGAAGGGCGACCAATTGATTAACAAATTAACAACTAGTAATCGGCCAAATAATTGATACCTATCGCGTCGCGGGTGTTTTCGCGAATAAGATCCAGATTTGAGTTCGCCGCGTGCCGCCGGCCGCAGGTGATGCTGTGGGCCACGGCGGGTGTGGTGGCCCTCGGCTTCCTTGTCGCGCTGGAGGTCGGTGCGCGTCGCTACGGCCTGTCCGGGCCGATCGCCAATCAAGTGCGAGAGGTGATATTCCCGCCCAAATCCGGTTTTCTTTTGTACGCCAGCATGGCGTTGATGATGGTCGTGCTCACCTGGCGGCAAAGGCTCATCGCGGCGGGTGCGTCGATCGGCATCGACATCGCTTTTTTCCTGGTGAGGTGGGTGCTCGGCGTCAAGGTCACCGACGGTCACCCCTTCGGTAATGGCGCGTTGTGGGTGATTTTGGGCTATGCCGTCATCGCTGTCACACGCCGAAAGGGCCGGGAACGTGTCCTGCTGTTGAAGGGCGTCGGGCTGGGCCTGCTGCTGGTGGCCGGCCGCAAGGCAGGTGATACCTGGCTACTGATCACGTCGAAGACCCGCCCGGCCGTGTTCGACCAGTACGTGGCAACTGCCGATCACGCACTCGGCAACCCGTCATGGCTGGCAGGCCGGATGGTCAGGGCCACCGGTCCGATCGGCTCTCATATTCTCGACTATGTCTACATTCAGCTTGCCGTGGCCGCAGTCGTGGTCGCTGCGTACCAGCTGCGTAACGTGGCGATCGAGCGCCGATTCCCGAGCCACCATCTGGTGCGCACCTTCCTGGTCATCGGCCTGCTCGGGCCGGCCATCTATATGATCTTCCCGGTGGTCGGGCCGGTCTTCGCCTACGGCGCCGACGGCGGGCACTGGGCGGTGGCCAACCTGTGGCCCGACACGCCTCCGCCGATCAATACCCCGCACCAGATTCCGTTCGACGAGATCACCCCGCGCAACTGCATGCCCAGCCTGCATACGGCGTGGGCCACCACCATTTTCGTCCACTCCCGCAAGGGACCACGGATTCTGCGGTTCGCAGGCGCGTTCTGGCTGGTTGCCACGCTCGGCGCAACGCTGGGGTTCGGCTACCACTACGGCGTGGATCTCGTTGCCGGCGTGGTGTTCGCGCTCACGATCGAGGCAGCTATGCGTTCGCTCGCACGTGGCTGGGACCGGTCGGGAATCCAGTTGGTCGCCCATGGCGCCACGGTCTTCGTCGCGCTCTTGCTGACCTATCGGTATCTGCCGATGCAGATGGCCCAACGCCCTTGGGTGTTCGGACCGCTTCTCGTCCTGGCTATGGTCTCAGTGGTCCACGGCTACGTACGGACCACCAAACTGTGGGACCCGGCGACTGCACCAGTACGGCAACCGGAACCGCAGCCCGAACCCGTATGAGCCAGGTGGCACCAGGAGGAGCGGGAGACCCCAGGCCATGCCCGCGGCACCACGCCCGGGGTCGCCCACAACCGGCTGTCGGGCCTGCCCCGAGCCACCGTCTGTCGAACCGGCCAGGGTGACGGAAGGCGCGCCGCGGCTCAGCGCGGAATCACCCAGCCCGGAGCCCAGGTCCCGGCGGCGTCGTGGTCGGCCGCTGTGGCGGCGAGGTGGGCGCGGAGGGTGGCCAGTGCCGGGTGGGGATTGTCGCGGCGCCAGAGCAGCGAGTGCGGGTAGACGGGTGTCGGGTCGGTCACCGGGATACGGCGCAGGCCGTGGCCGGCGGGCCAGATGAGGCGGGTGTGCTTGCCCATGAAGGTGGCCAGGGCCGGGGTGTCGGCGATGGTGTCGAGGAGCGCGTCGGAGCCGAAGTTGGGGCCGGTCGCCTCGATGGTGAGGCCGAACTCGGCGACCAGGTCGTCGTAGTAGGCGGCCCACTCGGTGCCGGGGACGATGCCGGGCATCCAGATCCGGTGCCCGGTGAGCTGCGCGAGGGTCACCGACCGGGCGCCCGCCAGGGCGTGGGCGGGGCCGGTGAGGAGCTGGAGCGGCTCGTCGAGGACCCGGACGGAGGCGATGTCCTCGGGAAGGGGCCGGCCGGGCGCGCCGACGGCCCGGAAGGACGCGTCGATCGTGCCGGACCGGATGGCGGTGACCGCCGTCTCGATGTCGAACAGCATCATCACGTCGAGGTCGATCTCGGGGTGCGCGTGGTGGAAGCCGCGCATCAGGCCCGACTGCGCGCTGCGCGAGGCGATCACGTCGACGCGCAGCGGACGGCGGCCGGTGCGCACGGATGCGACCGCGCGTTCGGCGACGCGCAGCAGCTCGCGCGCGTGGGGCAGGAACGCCTGCCCGTCGATGGTCAGCTCGGCGCCGCGCGCGCTGCGGGTGAACAGCCGTACGCCGAGGTTGCGCTCCAGCCCGGCGATGCGCTTGGAGACGGCCTGCTGGGTGACCGCCAGCTCGGCGGCGGCCTCCTGGAACTGCCCCGCTTCTGCGACGGCGACGAAGGTCCGGACGGTCTCGAGGTCCATGTGGCCACCCTATGGGAACACAACCTTTGGTTGTGGACGGCGGACCCTGTGGTTGTTTGATCCCTGCCTGTGGTGCTCGCTTTGATGTTTCCCAACGCGGATCGGTGGTGCGGGTGAGCGGGCGAGGGGCGTGGGGCATGAGGAGCGGGCACCGGCTGGGACATCGGCTGGGGCGGCGGTTCGGGTGGCTCTGGGGAGCGTACGGGACCAGCGCGCTCGGCACGTGGCTCGCCTTCGGCGCGTTCCCGTTGATCGCCATCCGGGTGCTGCACGCCGGACCGGCCGAGGTGGCCGCGCTCTCCTCCGTGGGGGCAGCGGTGGGCGCCGCCGTGGCGGTGCCGCTCGGCCCGTGGGTGGAGTTCCGCCGCAAGCGGCCGGTGCTGATCGCGATGGACCTGGTGCGGTTCGCGGCGCTGCTGACGGTCCCCGCCGCGTACGCGCTCGGCGTGCTCACCTTCCTGCAGCTCCTGCTGGTCTCGGTCGTCGTCGCGGCGGCCGACATCACCTTCCGCGCCGCCTCCGGCGCGTACCTGAAGACGCTGCTGCCGGCCGAGCACCTGCTCGTCGCCAACGCCCGGTTCGAGTCCACGTCCTGGACGACCACGATCATCGGGCCGCCGCTGGGCGGTGCGGCCACCGGGCTCCTCGGTCCCGTGGCGACGGTGGTGGCCGACGCGGTCAGCTACCTGCTCTCCGCCCTGGGCATCCGCGCGACGGGACGGCACGAGCCGAGGCCCGAGCGCCGGGAGACCGCGCGCATGCGGGCCGGGGACCTGCTCGACGGCTGGCGGTACATCCTCGCCGACGCCACGCTGCGTCCGCTGTTCTTCAACACCGCCTTGTTCAACGGCCTGGTGATGGCCGCCCAGCCGCTGCTGGCCGTCCTGATGCTCGGCCGGCTCGGGTTCGCACCGTGGCAGTACGGCCTCGCCTTTGCCGCGCCCTCGATCGGCGGGCTGCTCGGTTCACGGCTCGCCCGACCGCTCGTCACCCGGTTCGGGCAGCACAGGGTCCTGGTGGTAACCGGGACGCTGCGCGCGCTCTGGCCCGTCGGCCTGGCCTTCCTGGGGCCGGGCAGTGGAGGGCTGCTGCTGGTGATGGGCGTCGAGCTCGGGCTCATCTTCTGCTGCGGCGTCTTCAACCCCGTCTACGCCACCTACCGCCTCGAGCGCACCGCAACCGACCGGGTCACCCGCACACTGTCCGCCTGGGCGGTGACGACGAAGGCCTCGACCGCGCTCCTGACGGCCGTCTGGGGCATGCTCGGCAGCCTGCTCGGCCCGCGTACGGCCGTCGGCCTGGCCGGCGTGCTCCTGCTGGCGACCCCGCTGCTGCTTCCCCGCCGCGCGTCAGCGCATCTCTGCGAGCCGGAACCGGAACCGGAACCGAGCCACACCTGACGGGCGGCCATCGCGACGGCCGCGGCGGCCCGGCCCCGGCCGGGGTGGAGTACCGGTCGGGCCCGGCGCCTTCCGGGCGAGCTCCGCCTTGTCGTCGGCCCGCCCCAAGCCGATGCGGCGCACCTCGTCCGTCGGACCGCCACCGGTCGGCGTCGGCCTGTCCGGGACCTCCCGGAACTCTGGCGCCGATCGCCGCCAAGAGCTGCCGTACGACATGCTCGGCTCGTCGGCGGTGAGCATGTCGTCCGTCGATCACCCGCACCGCCGCCGTCCAGGCCGGCCTCGTCTCAGCTGGCAGGCGCAGTCCCCCGCCGCGCGTAGCATGACGCGCGTGGAGTTGCGTCAGCTGCGGTACTTCGTCGCGGTCGCCGAGGAGCTGAACTTCGGCCGGGCGGCCGAGCGGCTGCTCATCGCGGGTCCTTCGCTGTCCCAGCAGATCAAGGCGCTGGAACGGGATCTGGGGGTGCGGCTGTTCGACCGGGACCGCCGCTCGGTCTCCCTCACCACGGCCGGCGCCGCGCTCCTGCCGCACACCCGCGCCCTGCTGGAACGAGCCGACGACCTCAAGCGCCGGGCCGGCCGGCTGTCGGGTTCACAAACGGTGCGCATCGGTTACGTCAACTGGCTGCCGCCGGACCTGGCTTCGCGAACCACCACGGTGGCCAGGGTGCTCGTCGACGCCTGGGTCGCCCCCTCCCACACCCAGGCCGCCAGGGTCGCCGACGGCAGCCTGGACCTCGCTGTCTGCTGGGTGCGCACCGAGGACCTCGAACGGCTCGGCCTGCGGGCCGCGCTGCTCGGTGCGGACCGCCTCTACGCCGTCGCGAAGGGCACCGACACGAGCGATCTGCCGGCCAAGGAGATCGACGTCCTCATCGACGAGGACATCACCTCATGGGCCTCGTGGAACGTGTACGCGGAAGAGCTGGCGCAGGTCACCGGGGCCCGCCCGGTGCGCATCTCCGACGGTGCGATCACCGGCCCCGCCTATTTCGACCACGTGCGCCGCTGCACCCGACCCGTCCTGAACTCGCCCAAAGGACAGGTCGACGCGCTCCCGCCCGACCTGGTGCGCCGTGAGGTCGTGGCGCCGAAGGTGTACTGGACCTGGTCCTTGGTCTGGCGCGCGAGTGAGGACCGCCCCGCGGTCCTGGCCACCATCGACGCCCTGCGCGACGGGGTCGGAGACCTCGGGATCCATGCCCCGGACGCCTGGCTGCCGGCCCACGACCCCTACGCGCTCCCCAGCTGACCTGCACTGCGAGCCTGAGCCTCTCAGGCGGTAGGAAACGAGTCCCGCCGGACACCCTCCCGGCCTTTGACGCCGTCAGCGTGTCCGACCTATGTTCTATCAATAGTCGACCGGTCGGCTAGTCGCTGGTCATCCAGGAAAGGTCCTCATGAGCACGCAGAACCAGAAGGTCGCGATCATCACCGGCGCGTCGCAGGGCATCGGTGCCGCCCTCGTCGAGGGCTACCGCAAGCTCGGGTACGCCGTCGTCGCCACCTCGCGCACCATCGCCCCCGGCGCCGACACCGACGTCCTGACCGTCCAGGGCGACATCGCCGACCCGGCGACCGCCGAGCGGGTCGTCTCCGCCGCCCTCGAGCGGTTCGGCCGTATCGACACCGTGGTCAACAACGCGGGCATCTTCATCGCCAAGCCCTTCACCGAGTACACGGCGGAGGACTACGCCGCCGTGACCGGCATCAACGTCACCGGCTTCTTCCACCTCACGCAGCAGGCCCTCCCGCACCTGCTCGCCCGGGGCGGCGGACACATCGTCAGCGTCACCACCAGCCTGGTCGACAACGCGGACTCACGCGTTCCCTCCGTCCTGGCCTCGCTGACCAAGGGCGGCCTGCAGTCCGCGACCAAGTCCCTGGCCGTCGAGTACGCCACCCGCAACATCCGCGTCAACGCCGTCTCGCCCGGCACCATCAAGACCCCCATGCACCCCGAGGAGACCCATGAGTTCCTCGCCGCCCTGCACCCGGTCGGCCGGATGGGCGAGGCGGGTGACATCGTCGACGCGGTGCTCTTCCTGGAGACGGCACCGTTCGTCACCGGTGAAATCCTGCACGTCGACGGCGGTATGAGCGCCGGACACTGACAGCACGTCAGGTTACGGGAGGAGCGGACATGACCACCACACCCGACGACACGGCGGTCCTCAGCGGAGTTCTCGACCAGTGGAAGGCGGCGGTCGACGCACACCAACCCGAACGCGTCGCCTCCCTCTTCACGGAGGACGCCATCTTTCAGGGGCTGCACCCCTACGGCGTCGGACGGCAGAAGATCGCCGAGTACTACGACTCCCAGCCCCTCGGCATGAAGGCGGCATGCCGCGTCCTTCAGACCAGACGGCCCGCCGCCGGCGTCGTCCTTGGTTACCTGCACGTGGAGTTCTCCTTCACGGACCGGCCCCCGCTGGAGGTGAAGCTGTCGGTCCTGGTGACCCGCGCGGCGGAAGGCTGGTCCATCAGCCACTACCAGGTCTCCCGCCTGTAAAGGCCGTTCCTTTCAAAGGATCGGATCATTGAGACGCGGCCCGCACTCCCTCGCGTGATCGTTCCTGTTCGGCAACGGTGGTCCGGCAGCACGCTCCGGTCCGGCGGCGTCGGCACGCCAGTGCGGGGTCCGCGCGGTCCTGCCGGACCGGCCG
This sequence comes from Streptomyces barringtoniae, assembly GCF_020819595.1. Classification (GTDB taxonomy): domain Bacteria; phylum Actinomycetota; class Actinomycetes; order Streptomycetales; family Streptomycetaceae; genus Streptomyces; species Streptomyces barringtoniae. The sequence continues at coordinate 126,523 of NZ_JAJHNP010000003.1, read as the reverse complement.
GTCAGGTGCCGGGTTTCACGGCGTGCAGGAGCTGCAGCCCTCGTGGCCCGGGGACCGCGCGCCGGACCTCCAGGCCCGCGTCCCGGCACTGGTCCGCCAGCCAGGCCGGGCCGAGCCGCAGCTTGGGCGAGCTGCTGGTACGCAGTTCCCAGTCACCGTCCGTGCCACGAACATGCAGCAGGTCGTGTACCTGGACGGTGTCGTCGTCGGTGTAGTCGAGGAAGCGGGTGAGCAGGCGGTCGTCGGCGGGCGCACAGGGATGAAGCGGTCGGTGCCCCGGACTTCCCGGGACAGGTCGCGGTAGGTGGCCAGGAACTGTCCGCCCGGGCGGAGCGCGGTGGCGACGTCGGGCAGAAAGCAGCAGGGCGCTGGTGTCCACGGCGATCACCGGGGCGTAACCGAGGCGGGCCGGCGCGAGGGTCTGCCGGCCGGGTCCGCGGCCGAGGTCGACCGCGATGTCCCCGCCGGCCTCGGCGGTGCCCGCCGGCAGACCCGCCTCCCGCAGCATTGCGGCCTGCGCGGAGACCGCCGCCTCGATGTCACCGCCGAGCCATCCAGGTGCAGTGGTCGGCGAGCAGTCGCTCGTACTGTTCGACGGCGGTGGTCACGGCTGTGTCCCTTCGGAGGGGCCGGCCGGGCGCGCCGACGGCCCGGAAGGACGCGTCGATCCGACATGGCTTTACGCCGCCCTTCCGGGGGCCATCGAGAGCAACCGCAGCCGGCGTCCGCCGCATTCGCACCCGTCATCGCCGGAACATGGGGCTCATCGCCGGGACATGGCGGCGGATCGTAGCCTCATGGCGGTGGATCGAAGCCTCCGGCGGGTACGGCTATCCCCCCGGCCTGATGCGTCCGCGCCACGCTCCGGACTCTCCTCCGCGCTGCTCGATGTACTGCTTGAAACGCTTCATATCGCCCTTGATGCGCCGGTCGAGCGTTCCGATCATGTCCGCGGCCTTTTCTGCGGCTCCACTGGGTTCGACATCCATGACGAGTTCCACCCTGGTGTGCATGTCGTCCACGCGCTGGAAGCGGACGGAACCCTTCTGTGACGCGTCGCCGCTCGTGGTGCGCCATGTGATCCGCTCGTCGGGAAGCTGGTCGACGATCTCCGTGTCGAACTCCCGGCGGATCCCACCGATCTTGGTGGTCCAGTGGTTGTGGCGATCGTCCAGCTGCCTGACTTCCTCGACGCCTTCCATGAAGTCCGGGAACTTCTCGAACTGCGTCCATTGGTTGTAGGCGGTGCGAACGGGCACGTCGACTTCCACTGTTTCCTTGACCGTGCTCATCAGTACCTCCGTTGATCGATCTGATGCTGAGCCGAGTACCCGGCGAGTCACCGGCTACTACCTCGGGCTCGCGCTACCGCGACCTGGGCGCTGCCGTTCAGGACACGATCCGGGGCACTGGCGGGCCGACCGACCCGAGCGCCGGCGACCATCAGGCGCACGCACCGATCAGAGTCGTTGAGCGCGGCTGCTGCCGGCTCGAAATGTTGAATATGCGATCACCGTGTGAGCCGGCTGAGCGGGGGCTTTCGTGGCGAACATGCCGAAGGTGATGGAGTTCGCCTGCCCTGCCGACCTGCTCACCCGCACCGGCCGGGCTTCCAGTACCGTCCGTCCCGTGCACACACTCGACACCCTCGTCCGCCTCTGCCCACCGCCGGTCGGCCCTCCGCGCGCGGTGGACTGGGCGGAGGCCGAGCGTTCCCTCGGCACAGCTCTGCCCGCCGACTACAAGCTGCTGGTCGAGACGTACGGTGACGGGCTCTTCGACGAGACGATCTGGCTGCTCGTCCCCAACTCCGCTCATACCGACTGCGACTTGCACGCGCAGACCGCGGAACGGGCCGAGATCCTGGCCACGTTGTGGGACGCGGGCGAGGAGAGACCCGCCGAACTGCTGGAAAAGGGTGCGCGGGTCCTGCCATGGGCCTTCGAGGAGGGAACGGGGGCGTTCCTGTACTGGCTCGTGCGGCCCGGCCGGCACCCCGATGAGTGGACGGTGCTCTACAACGAGGGGCGTGGCCCACTGTGGGAGCACCACGACACCGGGTGCCTCGCCTTCCTGCTGGCGGTGCTCACGGGGACGGCGGAGACGGAGTACTTCGGCTACCTCTACGAAGTGCTGCAACCGGAGGAGCACCGCTTCGTGCCTGCTGTCGCAATGCTGGAGGCGTCCGGGCAGTGACCCCGCCGACGCGCGGCGCACTCTGCCGGGAGACCAGCCGGCCGGACCCAGCACCGTGGGCACCCGCAGCGTCCGCGGTCAAGGAAGTGCCCGGACCGGTCGTGGGCGGGGTACGCCCGGACTGCTTCGACGGAGGTGGCGGGTCCGTGACGGGCTGGTGGTGTGCGCCGTGGGCGCTCCCCGCGCCTACCAGTGAGCGGGTCGGCCGACGGTGGGAGGCAGTTCGGTCGCCGCGTCTCCCTTGGCCGCGTTCAACTGTGCCTGGGTGAGGAACAGAGCGCCGGTGAGGTCGGCCCCGCTGAGGTCGGCGTCGCGCAGGTCGGCCCCGATCAGGTCGGCGTCGCGCAGATCGGCCCCGCTGAGGTCGGCGGCGACGAGCAGGGCGCCGCGCAGGCTCGCCCCCCTGAGGTCGGCGCCTGCCAGCTTCGCGCCCATGAGGTCGGCTCCGCGGTGGTTCTTCTTGCGGCCCGGGACCTGAGCCCGGGCCAGCTCGCTGGCTCGCAGCAGCAGCGTGTTGACCTCGCCGCGCAGCGCGTTCACATCGAGCCCGGTGATCGACTCGGCGCTGCCGCGGGTCAGGCCGTCGATGTGGGCCCGTGCCCGCCGTAGCTCCTGGTGGACGGGGCGGGCCGGTGCGAGGTCGAGGGCCTCGGTGACGTAATAGAGCAGCTCGTGCAGCTGCCGCATGGCAGGGAAGACCTCGAACATGGAGCGCGCCGTCTTCGGTGCCTGACGCCAGTCGGTGCCGCCGAAGGTGATCTGGGACACCTTCTGGCCGGCGCCGAAACAGTCGAAGACGGTGCAGCCGGGGTAGCCCTTGTCGCGCAGCCGCTCGTGGATGCCGCAGCGGAAGTCCAACTGGAGGTTCGAGCACGGCTGCCCGGCCGGCTTGTTGACGGCGAAGTCGGCGGAGCGGGCGAAAGGCAGGGCCACGCAGCACAGGCCGAAACAGTTGGCACAGTCGGCCTGCAGGTCCTCGCGGTCCTGGGAGGTCCCACGCTCGGGGGCGCTTGCGTCGTTCCGGGGTGTCTCGGCGTCGTGGGATGCCCTGCGGTCGTCGCCCTTTTGGTCCGGTCGGTTCTTCCGGCCGTTGTGCCGGTTCTTCCCGGTCTGCTGCGCATTGCGGGCCTGGCCGACGATGGCGCGCTCGCGGCCCTGAGCCGTGGACGCGGCACCCTCCCGGCCCTGCGTCCCGGACGGGCGCTCGCGCTCTCCCGCCTCGGACGGCCGCCCCTGCCCCTCGGCGGCCAAGGACCGCTTGGTTCCTCGCGCGGGGGAGGGCTGCTTGCGCACCTTGCCCGCGGCGGGGCGCTTGCGCTCCCCGGAGGAAGAGGGGAGTCCGTGCTGTGGCGACACCGTGTGTACTCCTGTTGGGTGATGACCACCGCATACCGCGGCGCTCCGAGAACGCCTTGCATTCTCGCAGACGGCACGCGATACCCCGAGCGACGGCGGCCGGGACCGCTGACGGCCGGCCTCGGCCGGGTCCGGCGCGGCGGTGCAGGCCCGGGCGCCGGGCTCCCGTCTTCCTCAGTCGACGTGGACGGGCAGCTGCCGATCCTGTCTGGGCGGACGCCCAGGCCGGACAGCCGTTCCTCAAAGACGCGGCCGCCAGGGCTGAGCACCAGCGCAGGCGATTCGCTGTGAACGGTGGGTATGCGGAGGCGGGGCGGGGGCCTCTGCGGACTCAGGCGCCCACGGTTCCGTCGATGCCCTCGCGGAGAAAGTCCGCATGACCGTTGTGGCGGCCATACTCCAGAAGCACGTGCACCATCACCATCCGCAGCGATACTTCCTCGTCCCATCGTGGCTGGAACCCGGCCAGGTCCAGGGATTCGGCCTTCTGCTCGATGCGGCGCGAGTTCTCCACCTCGGCCTCCCAGGCCGCGAACGCCTCGGCCCTTGTCGAAGCGCTCGCGTCGTACGCCGCCTGGAAGTCGATTTTGTCGGACCAGACCATGGGCGCGTCGTTGTCCTCGAACACCCGGCGGAACCAGGCACGTTCCACCTCTGCCATGTGCCGCACCAGACCGAGCAGCGAAAGCGTCGACGGCGGCATCGACTGCTGTCGCAGTTCCTCGTCGGTAAGCCCTTCGCACTTCATGGCGAGGGTGGCACGGTGGAAGTCGAGGAAGGCCCTCAACATGTCGCGTTCGCTGCCGAAGTTGGGGGGTCCTATGCGATTGTCACTGACCACTGGTCGTACTCCTCGTCCGTGCCTGCATTCAGGGCCAGTATCTACTCACCGGGGTCGTCGTGCGGCGAGGTCCCTCCGCGCCAATGCGGCGCGGGCCAGGAGGACGCGCTCTGGCCGGGGCGTCGTCGGCCGGTGTGCCGGGAGCGCCGCGGCGGCGCGCCCCGCTGTCCGGACGCTGTACCCGCCCTCATCACCGAGGCGGACAACAACACCCGGGTCCAGGACGGTACCCGCAGCCGTCGACCCCGGCCCGGCTGGGACGGCGGAGTGGGCACCGTTTCCTACACTCACCGGATGAGCAACTACACGTGCACACAATGCGGCACCGTCGGGCTGGTGGAAGGTTTCATCGAGGACGCCGGCGAGCACTCCCGTGGCTACGCCCGATGGATCGAAGGCGCGCTGGAGAGGGGGATTTTCGGGGGCGCCAAGCGGATGGGCCGACCCCGGCGGCAGATAGAGGCCTTCCGCTGCCCCAAGTGCGGGCACTTGGAACTGTTCGCCACCGGCGAGGTGTAGTCGGCCCTCGATGTCCCTGTCACGCCCCCCTACGGGCGCGTGTGTACGTCGGACGCCGAGGCCCGGATGACCAGGGCCCCGGCGAGCCGCAGCGCGTTTGGAGCCGCCCGCCTGATTTCGTTGCATCGGGCCGCCACCAGCTGGGGATGTGGCTTCCCGCCGCCGCCCGTGCCTGATTGACACTTCAGCAGGAGTGGCCTTCTCAAGTGCGGAGTGGCTGCGGCGGGGCGGCGATCGCCGCCCACCTGTACTGCTGTGGCTGCCCGCAAGACGTCTCCGGCGAACAGGGCACAACCCTTTGGCGCCTCGGGGGTCACTCCAGGCAGGAGCAACCACCTCCAACAGTCGCAAGGGGGAAATATGTGATTTGTTCGTTCCGTTTTGGCCGCCACCGCACTGGCGGCCCTGTCGGTGGGAACCGCGACGGCCTTGGCAGCACCCGCCTCGGCCACGGCCAACACCACACCGCAGAAGGTCTGCGGAAGCGGCTACAAGACCGTGAACTCCGCGCCCGTCGGGTCGTTGGGCACCGTCTACCTGACGTACAACTCCGCGAACGGAAAGAACTGCGTCGCGACCATCCGCAGCAACCCGGGTACCGCCGTGGCCATGTCCGCATGGATCTATGTCTCCGCCACCGATCAGGGTGACCAGGACTACGGGCAGTACACGTCGTACGCGGGGCCGACCTACGTCTACGGCAAGGCTCACTGCGTCGACTGGGGTGGCAACATCAGCAACGTGTACGTCCAGGTGACCGGCTCCAACTGTGGCGCTCTGAAGGAAAGCAGGGTCACCTTCACCCGCTGACTGGCTGGCGAAGTGGTCCGGCCTGTCCTGGCGGAACAGACGTCGTTCCGCCGGGCCCGTCGGACACGTAGGAGTGTTGGAGGGCAACCGCATCCCCGCACGGCGGCCTGCGAGAACAGGCGGGCACCCGTCGAGGCAGGCGCCGACTGCTGCCCGATGGTCGACGCCTGCCGCCGTGCGGGCTCCGGGCCGGTCCAGTCGGCGGTTCCGACGCAGGCTTCGTTGCCATCCGGGCCGGCCAGTACCCAGTGCGAGGGAGCGTGGGCGTCGGTCACCAGGCGCCCTCCGGCGGCGATGGCTACGGCTATGCAGGTTTCGGCTTGGTCATAGGGCACCCAGACGTCGATGTGAACCCGGTTGCGCTGCGGGCGCGGTGCGTCCATCTGCTGGAAGTGGAAAGAAGGGCGTCGACAAGGCCGTGCGCCCGTGTGACGGCCCTCGCTGTTCGGTGTCTGCGGGGCTGCCGGGCGTGACGGTGCCCACGAGAGCGGGATCACATCCTAAGCGGCATCGTAGAACGAGATGCCCCTGAACAGGACAGATACCGCCACAGTTTCCGATTTAGGGCAATATGCCCGCAGTGGGGTAGTAGGTCACATCATTGCCTTCCGCCCCGGCCGCCGCTAACCATGTCTGTCGTCGCCGGGAACCGGAACACGCACCCAGCGAACCCCCGAGGTCCGCCCCGCATCCGCGCGGGCAGACCGACGCCGCCGCAACGAACAGCGGCCGGCACCGCCCATGTCCCCGCCGGAGAGTTGCTTACGCATGATCATGACCAACCGCACGCGCCTCGCCCGTCTGCGCACCCTCGGCCTCACCGGCATCGCGACCACGGGCGCCGCAGCCGCCGCCATCACCCTGATGCCCGCGAACGCCCAGGCCGCCGAAGCCACCCAGGCACACGCCACCACGGTCACGGCCTCCGCCAACGACAGCGGCACCACCGCCCGGTCCACCAGCGGCTCCGCCAACAGCCTCGACGGCTGGATCAAGCAGTCCCTGCAGATCATGAAGGCCAAGGGCATCCCCGGCAGCTACGAGGGCCTCAAGCGCAACATCATGCGCGAGTCCGGCGGCAACCCCAGCGCCCAGAACAACTGGGACGGCAACGCCCAGAAGGGCACCCCCTCCAAGGGCCTCCTCCAGGTCATCGACCCGACCTTCAACGCCTACCACGTCACCGGCACCGCCAAGAGCGTCACCGACCCGGTCGCCAACATCACCGCGGCCGCCAACTACGCCGCCCACCGCTACGGCTCCATCGACAACGTCAACTCCGCCTACTGATTCCGGCCCTGATCGTGCGGGCAGCGAACCGCACCTGAGGCGGGTCCACCGGTGCGCGCGCCACCGCGCAGGCGGTCAGCACGCGCGAGACACACAGCGTGATCGACAAGCGTTCTACCGGCACACCGCGCTGTCCCGCGGCCTCCACAAGCCGTGAGGCACACCAGCCCGGTCTTCCCGGGCAACGGGGCACACGTCCCTTACTGTGACGTTCGATTGTGTACGTCCGTGCGCGGGATGGGGTTGAGACCGTGGCGTTCGCGGAGCCGAGCGACGGCAGTGAGTCCCTGTCCCCTCACAAGCCGGCCCGCCGGCCCGAGCGGCGCATGTGGGTACCGCTCCTCGCCGTGTGCGCCGGGTATTTCATGGTCATCCTGGACGTGACGGTCATCAACGTCGCCGTGCCCGTGATCGGCCGGGACCTGCAGACCTCGCTCACTGGCATCCAGTGGATCACCGACGGCTACACCCTGGTCTTCGCCGGCTTCCTGCTGACCGGCGGCGCACTGGGCGACCGGCTCGGCAACCGACGGGTCTTCGGTTGGGGCGTGGCCGTGTTCACCGCGTCCTCAGCCGGATGCGCCCTTGCCCCCGATGCGCCCTTCCTGGTCGCCGCCCGACTGCTGGAGGGGTTCGGCGCGGCGCTGATCGTGCCCGGTTCCCTGGCCCTGCTCCAGCAGGCCTACCCACTGCCGACGGAACGCTCGCGGGCCTTCGGGCTGTGGGGCTCGATGGCGGGCGTCGCGGCGTCGGCCGGGCCGCTGCTGGGCGGCCTCCTCGTGTCCACGGTGGGATGGCGCTGGGTCTTCCTGATCAACCTTCCCGTCGGTGCGGCCTGCCTGCTGCTGACCCTGCGGCACGTGGCGCGTTCACCCCGGTGTGCCGCCCGGGCCCTGGACTGGCCGGCGCAGTGCGCGGTCGTGGCGGCGGTGGCGCTGCTGACCGCGGCGCTCAACGAGGCCGGACGGCGTGGCTGGACGGCCCCGGTTGTCCTCGCCGGGGTGGGCCTGGCCGCAGCGGCCGGCACGGCCTTTGTGGTACGTGAGCGGCTGGCCGCGTCGCCCGTCGTGCCCCTTCGCCTGCTGCGCTCCCGGGCGATGAGCGGGGGAGTCGCCATCGGCCTGCTGTTCAACTTCGGCTTCTACGGCATGGTGTTCACCGCGAGCCTGGAGTTCCAGCACCAGCGCGGCTTCAGCGCCCTCGGCACGGGACTGGCGCTGTTCCCGGCGGTGGCGATGACCATGTTCGCCTCCGTCCTGTCCGGGCGGTTGGCCCGCCGTACGGGTGATCGTCCCCTGGTCATCACCGGCATGCTGCTGGCCGCCCTGGGGCTTGCGGGCTGGGCCGCGGCGGGTGCCGATCCCGCCTATCCGCTGCTGGTGGCCCCGATGATGGCCGCCGGATTCGGCACGTCCTTCGCCCTCACCGGCTCCACCGCGACGGTGATGGGCGCCGCGCCTCCGTCGTACTCAGGCGCCGCATCCGCCCTGTTCAACACCGCCCGCCAGATCGGGAGCGCGACCGGCGTGGCGCTCGGGGGCAGCCTGCTCGCCACGTCCACCCACTACGCCGCCGGGCTGCGCACCAGCATGACTCTCGGCGCGCTCGCCTACCTGACCGCAGCGGTTCTCGCGTGGCTGTGCGTGCCGACGACGCCGGGATCAAGGTAGCGCGGGGTCCTGTGCGCCCCGGCGCTGCTACCCCGAGGCAGTGAACGCCCTCGGCGCGCGGAGATCGCTCGGACTCGCCGACGCCGATCCCGCAATCGCCGGTGCCGCGATCACCGGTTCCGCAGCTGTCGTTGCTTCTCCTGCCGGAGACCTCGATCTTCCCCCGTATGCCTCAGGGGCTCGCGCCGCCCAGTCAGAAGATCGGACACGCTTCGCGATAATTTGATCACGCACAGCTATCTTCCCTGGCTTCACCTGTCATGCGGGGGTGAACCCGCCGCAGACCATTTCCAGCCGCAGTGACCTCGTACCCCCGCGCCGCCGCACGCCCTCGTCGTACCGGCGGACTCCAGGAAGGGACACCCCGAGAGTGAAGGCTCATCCCAAGAGCGGGACGCATCCACTGGCCATCGGCGCGGCAGCGGTCTGCGGGGCTCTGGTGCTGGCCGGCTGCGGTGCGAAGCACAAGCCGTCCGGCTCCGCCAGCAGACCACCTGCCAGCCCCTCCGGTTACACCGCCAAGGCCGGTGGCATCGCCTGTGGCAAGGCGGCCAGTCTGCTGGCATCCGGCTCCACCGCCCAGCAGTACGCGATGCGGTTCTGGATCAAGAACTACACACAGGCATGCCCAGGAATCCGTATCACCTACAACGGCACCGGTTCCGGAGCAGGCCAGACGGAGTTCCTGCACGGCCGCACCGCATTCGCAGGCTCCGACTCCGCGCTGAGCCCCGCTCAGATCACCCAGTCCAAGAGCGTCTGCAAGAGCGGAGGGAATGCCATCGACCTGCCGATGGTCGGCGGCCCGATCGCGGTCGGCTACAACGTACAGGGAGTCGCCAAACTCGTCCTTGACGCCCCAACCCTCGCGAAGATCTTCGACTCACAGATCACCAGCTGGGACGATCCCGCGATCGCGAAGCTCAACCCGGGCACCACCTTTCCGAAGACGCCGATCCAGACCTTCCACCGCTCCGATGCCTCGGGCACGACCGACAACTTCACCACCTACCTGAGCACCACCGCCTCCAGCGCCTGGCCGTACGCGCACGGCAAGCAATGGAGCGGCAAGGGCGGCCAGTCCGCCGCAGGCTCCTCAGGCCTGGCCGCCAAGGTCAAACAGACAGCGGGCGCGATCGGCTACTTCGAGTTGCCGTACGCCATCAACAACACCATCCCCACCGCCTCCATCGCCACGGGTGCTCCTTCTCCCGTCGACCCCAACGTCATCAACGCGTCGAAAGCCATCGCGGGCGCGAAGACCGCCGATACGGCGGGTGACATCAGGCTCACCATCGACTACACAACCAAAGCGGCGGACGCCTACCCCATCGACATGGTCACCTACGAAGTCGTCTGCAACAAAGGCAACAAACCGGCAACCTGGCCCGCCACCAAAGCGTTCCTCGACTACATCGCCAGCGAAAAAGGCCAGCAAGATCTCAGTTTCCAGGGTTACGCCACACTCCCCGCCAGTGTCATCTCCCAAGTCCGAACCACGGTCAAGAGCATTCCCTGACTCAACCGGTGGTCGGAAAGAGCGCCGTAGCTCATCAGGGACTTCGAGAAGAATCGCCCCGACGAGCCGAAGTCAGCAGCGCCAGGCCTGTGGGATGTCCTTGACGAACACGATCCCGTCGCTGTTCGCCAGGTGTGCCGGGTCGAGCGGGGAGTAGCCGAACCAGGGGGATACGCGGTGCGCGGGCCGCGTGTCGCCAAGGGCGGCGGCCAGCCGCGGGGCGTCGATGACGCAGCGGTCCTCGGGGAGCGCGTACAGGAGGCCTTCGACGGTGTCCGGGGGCGGGGTGTCCACTCCGCGGTGCCGGATCGTGCCGAGGGCCGTGGCCGCGAAGGCGTACCCCTCGCCGAGTCGGGCGCTCACCAGCGCACCGGCGCTCCACCACTCCACCGGGCCCTGCCACATCTGCATCGTGCTCTTCTCCCGCTGCAGATGGGAGTTGTGGGCGTGCACCAGCACCGGGCCCTTTTCGGCGATGGCGAGGAGGTTGGCGGCCATCATCGAATCCCGCAGCGCGCACAGCCGCGTCATGCGGGCCGGTGAGGTGTCGGCCATCCAGTAGTGGTAGCGCAGCAGGCCGGTCGCAGTGCGCCCGTACAGGCGCGCCCGATCCCAGTCGTCCCGCGAGGTCGCCGCGAGCAGGTGCGGCGTCTGCGCGTCGAGCAGCGCCACCAGATCGTCGGCAAGCAGCCGCAACTCCCTGGCCTCGGCCGACTGCCCAACGGACTGGGCCGGGTCCATCATCGCGGCGGGATTGGTCCACCGGTCGTCGGTGCCGAGCAGGCGGTCGAGTGTTTCCCCGGGGCAGGGGAGCAGGTCCGCGTCCACCCGGGCCGCGAGGTAGCCGTGGAGTGCCGTGAGGGCCTGCCGGGGGCTCGCGGCGCCGGTGATCTCCAACGGGCCGTCGAAACCGGCGAAGCGGAGCTGCTCGGACGCGGGCCGGCCGTCGTTGCGGGCGCGCATCCAGCGCACGAGTTCGCGGTTGGCCGCAGAGGCGCCCAACCCGAGGTCCGGATGGCTGAATCCGCGCTTCATGACCTCGTCAAGGTTGCCGGTGCCCGAGGTGACGTATGCGTCGACGACCAGGCCCATCATGCAGTCGCTCTCGATCGCGATCGTCCGGTAGCCCTCCTCCTCGACGAGCTGCCGGAAGAGCTCGTTGCGCAGGTCGAGCAGAGTGTCCTCGCCGTGAGTGGGCTCGCCCAGGGCGAGCAGCCGGGGCCGGGCCGGGAGCAACCTCATGATGGCGGCAGCCTCGACGGCACGAGCGGTGTCCTTGATGTCCGTAGCCATGCCCTCAACGGTATCGTTGAACCTTCGATTGAAACTTTTCCGCGATATTGTCAGGATCATGGGGAGAAACCTTCAAGACGGTGAGCGGCTCAGGCCGGTTGATCTGGCTCGCGGGCACGGTCTGTCCACGCAGGCGATCAGGAACTACGAGGAGGCCGGCATCCTTCCGGCCGCCGCTCGCACACCCCACGGCTACCGCACCTATACGCCGCTGCACGCGCGGGCCCTGCACGCGTTCCTCGCCCTGGTGCCCGGCCATGGCCACCAGACGGCGACGTCGATCATGCGGGCCGTGAACCAGGGCGCGGTCGATGAGGCCTTCCGCCTCATCGACGAGAGCCACGCCCAACTCCTCGACGACAGGCGGACCCTCCAGGCGGTGGAGAGCGCCCTCCGGGACCTCGGGGCCACTGCGGCGCCCGAGCCCGGTGTGGAGTCCGAGCCGGCCGCTGTGTCGGGTGCCGGCGGCACGTTCATCGGGCCGCTGGCACGGAAGCTCGGAATCCGGCCGGCGACGCTGCGCAAATGGGAGCGCGCCGGACTGGTGCGCCCGCGCCGCGACCCGCTGACCGGCTACCGCGTCTACGACGAGGCCGACGTACGGGATGCCCGGCTGGCCCACCAGCTGAGGCGGGGCGGCTACCTGCTGGAGCAGATCGCCCCGCTGATCGCCCAGGTACGGGCGGCGGGCGGGCTGGAGCCGCTGGAGGCCGCACTGCGTGACTGGCACGGCCGGCTGTCCGCCCGCGGGCGGGCGATGCTGACCGGGGCCGCAGAGCTGGAGGCGTACCTCCGCGAGCGCGGCTGAGCTTTCGGCCACTACACGCCCTTCGAGGCTGCTTTCCAGGTCACCACCTCCAGTTGCGAAGTCCCGAAGGCCGTGGCGAGAGCTGTCGCCGTGTCGTTCCCATCTGGGCGGGATCGCTGATGAAGGCGGCCCCCAGGTGCCTTCCTGGGCTGCTTGACGAACCGCCGCGCCGGTCTTCCCCTCTTCCTCTTCGAGTGAGAGGGGGGACGCCATGCGGGCGAACTGGCAGCGGGTGGTGGCCGCCGGGGTATGTGGCGGAGTGCTGAGTGGCGCGGGCCTGGCGATGCCGGCCGTCGCCGCCGAAGACCCTCCGACGATCAGCCAGGCGTATGCGGGCCCGCGCCCCGGCGAGGCCATCGGGATCGATCTGCTCAACTACGAACGGAAGCCAGGCGTGCATCTGGTGGCCGAATCGCCGGTCTTCGCGGCCCCGGTACGGCTGGACGACCCTGCGGGGGACACCGGCGGGGAGGGCGTGAGGGCGCCCATCCCGGTGTCGGCCAAGCCCGGATCGTATCCGCTGGTGGTCAAGGCAGGAGGCAAGATCGTCGCCCGTGACACCATCGACGTGAAGCCGCCGAAGCGTCCATCCATCGAAGTGGACGGAGTCGGCGCGGGACGCCCGGGGATCAAGGTGAACCTGTTCTTCGACGACCTGTACCCAGGAGAGACCGGCAAGTCCTTCACTGCCCATTGCACGGCATTCGCTGCGCCCGTCCGTCTCGCACACGACAGGAAGTCCTGGAACAACACCCGTACTTTCAACGCCTTTGACGTGCCGCTGCGGCGCACCCTCCGTGATGGGCCGTACCCGGTGTGGGTGACCGATGCGGCCGGGAGGCGGAAGGCCGAGAGCCGGCTGGACGTCCGCTCGGCCCGCCCGGGCGACGACGACTATCTGGGCAACGCCAGGGGCCCGGCGTTCTTCGGGAAGGAGGGGTATCTGCTCAGCGCCCGGGCCAAGGGCTTCACGATCACGGCGGGCCGGACGGTGTACGTCAGGTGGCAGGACGCGCATCCGGACCCGGGGGAGGAGGAGCAACTGACCGCGACCTCCCCGGCGTTCCGGTCCCCGGCCAGGCTGGAGTTCGACATGGTCAAGGGCCATGAGGCGGATGACCCGGTCTTCTGGGGCCCGGCGCGGATCAAGCCGGGCCTGGCCCCCGGCACGTATCCCGTCACCGTCGTCAGCCACCGTGGGCGCGTGAAGAAGACCAGCTACCTCACGGTGACCCAGGACCCCGCTCGCCACGACGGCGCGAATGGACTGCCCACCGCCGTGTGGCTGGGTGTGGGCACCGCAGTCGGCACTCTGGGATCCGCCGTCGCAGCGCTGCTGGTCAGCAGGCGCAGAAGGGAGTCGGAGTCCCCGTCCTGACCCGCCGTACGGCGCGCCACCGATGGCGTCGAGCACTGCCGGCTTGCGCAATGGCGACCGAGACTCCGCAACGCCCACGGCTGGCTACCGCTCGGCAGCCGCAAGGAGGACCAGACGAGCCCTGTCTGCGCGTGCTGCGCATCTTCCCTCGGGCGAGAGCCGGGTTCCGGAGGCCGGGCCGGGTTCACCCCGGGCATGTGGTGTGCGGTGGCTGGTCGGGCAGGTACGTCGAGCGCTCCTGCGGGGTGAGGTCGCGGCCGAGGGCTTGGCAGATCTTGCCGATGGCCGTGGCCGGGGGAGGCAGGAGGATGTTCCACAGGCGTACGGTTCCGTCGCCGCCGGCGGTGGCGAGGACGCGGCTGTCAGGGCTGAAGGCCGCCGAGAACACGGTGTCGGTATGCCCGGTGAGCGTGGCGAGCGTGTTCCCGGTGACGGTGTCCCAGAGCCGAACGGTGCTGTCGGAGCTGCCGGCGGTGGCCAGGGTGCGGCCGTCCGGGCTGAACACGATGGCGAACGCGGGGGCGGCCCGTGCGGGCAGGGTCGCGCGGACGCGTTCGGCCTTCGTGTCCCACAGTCGTATCGTGCCGTTGACGCCGGCGGTGGCGAGGGTACGCCCGTCGGGACTGAACGCCATCGAGTCCGCGCTTTCCGCATGCCCGGGCAGGGTTGTGCGCAGGCGGCCGGAAACCGTGTCCCACAGTCGCGCCACACCGTCCGCGCCGGCTATTGCCAGCATCCGGCCGTCCGGGCTGAATGCCAACGAGCCCGTGCCGTCCACGAATTCGGGGAGCCCTGTGCGAAGGCGGCCGGTGTTCGCGTCCCACAGCTCCACTCCATGCTCCACACCACGGGTGGCCAGGGTGCGGCCGTCCGGGCTGATCGCCATCCGGAACACGTCGCTGGTGTCATGGGACAGGCGAGTGCGCAGGCGGCCGGTGGCTGGGTTCCAGAGCGCTACGCCACGCTGGCGGCCGAGGGTGGCGAGAGTGTGTCCGTCGGGCGTGAACGCCACCGATGACACGTCGTTCAGTGCGTTGGACAGCGTCCTGCGACGGTGTCCGTCGCGTGCGTTCCACAGGTCCACCCCGCGGCCGTAACTGGCGGTGGCCAGGGTCCGCCCGTCCGGACTGAACGCTACCGAGAGCACCTTTCCCCGCGGCCCGGAGAGAACGGCACGGTTCGGGCCGGCCATCGTGTCCCACAGGCGCGCACTCCGATCGCGGCCACCTGTGGCGAGGGTGTGCCCGTCCGGGCTGAACGCCACGGTAAGCACGGTGTCCGTGTGCCCGGTGAGCGTTGCCAGAGTGGTGCCGGCGGATGTGTCCCACAGGCGCACGCTGTTGTCGGGGCCGGTCGTGGCGAGAGTTTTCCCATCGGGGCTGAATGCCAGTGGCGCCCTGCCATCGGTAGGGCCGGGCAGACTCGTGCGGAGGCGACCGGTGGCCGTACTCCACAGTCGTACCGCGTTGGTACCACTGACGGCGATGGTCTGCCCGTCCGGGCTGAAGGCCACGGAGAACACGCCCACGGGCTGTCCGGGCAGGGTCCTTCGGAGCCGGCCACGGGCCGTGTTCCACAGCTGTACACCGTGGCCGTTGCCGCCGGCGGCGAGTGTGCGTCCGTCCGGGCTGAAGGCCACCGACGTCATCGCGTGGGTTTGCTCGGGAAGGCTCATGCGCAGATGAGCGGATGCGTCCCACAGCTCTATCCCGCGCTCGGCGCCGGCGGTGGCGAGGGTGCGCCCGTCAGGGCTGAAAGCCAGCGAAAACGCATCAGCAGGGCCGGGCAGGCTTGTGCGGAGGCGGCCGGTGGCCGCGTTCCACAGTTGAACGCCGTCGTTCATGGCGGCCGTGGCGAGGGTGCGGCCGTCCGGGCTGAAGGCCATGGACCATACCCACGCGTGGTGCCCGGGCAGGCTTCTTTCGAGGCTTCCGGTGCCGGCGTCCCATAACTGCACCGTGCCGTCGCGGCCCTCCGTACTGGTGGCCAGGATGCGTCCGTCGGGGCTGAACGCCGCCGAGGTCACAGCGCCACCGGGGCCGGTGAGCCGGTGCCGCAGGGGGACGGCGGCGGCAGCGTAGAGGCTTTCGACGGCCTGAGGTGTGGGGCTGGTCCGGTAGGCGCGTATGGCCAGCAGGGAGGCGAGGTCGGAGTCCGTGCCGATGAGACCGGCGGATTGGGCGGCGAGCTGCCGGGACAGCGCCACCTGCCTGGCGGCCTCGGCATCGCGGCGCTGCTGATCGCTGTTCCGGCTCTGCTGCCAGGCGAGCAGGCCCGCGGTCATGGCGACGGCCAGGAGGACGGACAGGGCCGCGGTGAGGATCCGCAGGCGCCGGGTGGTGCGTGCCGAGGCCTGCTGCTCCTGCTCGCGTGCGGTGAGGCTGGCGCTGAGGAAGGCGTGTTCCAGGCTGGTGAGGTCTGCAGCGGGCCCGGAGCCGAAGTGTTCCCGGGCGGTGGCCAGGCGGGTGCCGCGGTACAGCGCGCCCGGGTCCTGGCCCAGTTCCTCCCAGGTCTGGGCCGCTTCCGTCAGCCGCCGGTGCAGGAGCAGGCGCTCGCGGTCCTCCTCGATCCATCCGCGCAGCCGAGGCCAAGCCGTGATCAGAGCCTCGTGGGCAAGATCGACGACTTCCTCGTCCACGATGACCAGCCGCGCGCGCACGAGACATTCCAGGACCATGGACACATCGGTCGGATCGCCCATGTCGAACTCCGCTCGGCGAGCAGGCCGGCGGGTGTCAGGGCTTCCCTCCCCCGGGGCGATGAGACGCAGCAGGACGCGGCGCGCGAGGTCGGCCTGTGCCGGGTTGAAGCGCGCGTAGACCTCTTCGGCAGTACCGGCAACGGCGCCCTGCATACCGCCGATGGCCTCGTAGGCCTGAAGCGTGAGGGCGCGGCCCTTGCGGCGATGCCACGTTTCCAGCAGGGCATGGGACATCAACGGAAGCGCACCGGGCTCGTCCTCGACCTCGTCGAGTATGCGAGCGGTCAGGGCGCGCTCCACGATCAGCCCGGATGCCTGGGCCGGCTTGACGATGGCTTCCCGTAGCTCCTCCCGGCTCAACGGGCCGGCCAGCACGGTCCCGTCCTGCAACGCACCGGTCAGGCCGGCGTGTTCGGCGCAACGGCCAAGGAAATCGGCCCGCACGGCGATCACGACGCGCAGCGGGCTCGCCGGATCGGTGGCCGTCAGCAGACGGTCGATGAACAGCTCACGCTCGACCCGGTCGGTGCAGAGGGTGTACAGCTCTTCGAACTGGTCGATGATCAGCCACGTGTCGCCGTCGGTTTCCTTCGGGACCAGGCGCTGGGCGTGGGTGCGCATCGGATGCTCGCCGGGGGTGAGGACACGTAATGCCGCCGGCAGCGGCCGCGGTGCCTCGGGGCTGCGCAGGCGGGGGATGAGGCCGGCGCGCAGCAGAGAGGACTTGCCGCTGCCCGACGGGCCGAACACCGCAGTGAACCGGCGGGCCGACGCGAGCCCGAGCAGTCGGTCGGTCAGCTGATCACGGCCGAAGAACAAGCCCGCATCGCCGGGCTCGTACCGGGCCAGCCCGCGGTAGGGCCCCGGTGTGTCCTCACCGTCCTTGGGCTGGAAGGCCAGCTCCTGCGATGCTGCGCGCCAGCGCTGCTCCCACGTGACGGCATCCGCGCCACACGCGTGGGCGTAAGCCCGAGTCACCTCGAGCGAGGGCAACAGCTCTCCAGCGGCCGCGCGTGACAGCGTCGCGGCCGAATACAACGTGCGCTGCGCCATCGCGCGGTAGGTCAGGCTCCCGGCTTCCTGGCGCAGCTTGCGCAACTCGAAAGCGAACCGCTGCACCGGACCGCCCGCCGGGTCCAGCTCACGTTCACGACGTCCCATCCCCACTCCCGCCATCGGCACGATCAGCGAAGGACAACCTTTGCACCGCCCTGCACCGGCCGCACCTGTGAGCAGCCGGTTCCGGCCGACCACCTCCGTAGTCCGCCCTCTCGGTCCTTTGTTGCATGGGGCAGTACGGGGCTGCGCATCAACGAGCCGACCCGGAAACCTGGTGGGCGGCCGGCGCCGGGCGGAGTCCCGGCCGGGGGAGCCGGCCATCCCCGAATTCGTCACGTCAGGCACTGAGCTGTCTTCCTGACACGAAACGAGAGAGGTGACCTGTGACCCTGGGCTCTGCCAAACCGAGACTGCTGCTCATGGCGGTGGTGAGCATCCTCGCCCTGGCCTTCAGCGTGCAAGCCAGTCCTGCCGGAGCAGTCGGCAACTCCTATGCCGCTCAGGCGGAGCGGGCGGGGCTCACCGCCCGGCAAGCTCACGCCCTGCAGCGTACGGTCGACAAGCTGATCGTCCGGACGCACGGCCGGCAGACCGGTCCGAACACCATCGCTTTCCGCGGTGGAGACGTCACCGTGGCCGTCCCGGGCGAGAAGTACGCCAGGGATCTGAGGACCACCTTCGCACCGGCGGCCTCGGATTCCTGCCCGTACGCGAACTTCTGCGCCTACACAGGAGCGTCGTACACCGGCCACCGGTACGACTTCTACTCCTGCACCAAGACCGACACCAGCTCCTATCTGCTGACCGGCGGTTCCTGGAGCAACAACCAGACCCAGCACCGCCGCGTGTACATGTACGGATCCAGCGGATCAGTGATCTACACGACCCCCAACGCCTTCTACCACACTCCGAACGGCGACTGGTCTCCGGTGTACGCCATCAAGACCTGCATCACCGCCGCGTAACGCACCACCTGATGGCCGGTTCCCAGCACATCCGGGCAAGGATGTGCTGGGAACCTGCTGCGTCGGAGCCCCATGCACTGCCAGGGCCGGGTTCGAAGGCGACCCACAGCGCGGCGCGACCCAGACGCGCCCGGTGTCGTTGCCGGTCGCTTTTGCGATGCAGGGGGCGTTGCCGGGGAGGAAGCTGCCCTTGCGTCGTCGTCGACATCGCCAACTCCTCGACGATGCCGACCGTGGGGGGATCAGCCGTGTGCAGCGCCTCGAAGTGCCACCCGGGTCGACCCGTCGACCGCGTCGACGGGGTGGGGGCGGAAGCCGCTTCGCCGTTGCCGCGCCGCCTCGGCGGGCCGCCGGTCATGAGGCGGCGGCCCGAAGGCGGGGCATGGCGCTCGCCTGTGTCCTTGCTGGTGCACGTCGTGAGCGACGGTGAGGATGGGGTATTGCGCTGAGGGTGCGCAACTGCGTGAAGGTTCGGCTCGGTTCCTGGCCGGTCCGGTCAAGCGCGAGCGGGCCCGTTCCCTCGACCGCCGGGGGCCCGCGTGACCTCCGGCCGTGGCCGGCCCCCGGATCCACCGGGGGTCCGGGACCGCGTGCCGACAACGACGGCGTGGTACCGAGGCCATCCGGTTGCGAACTTCGCGCACAGAAAGCTGCGTTGACCTCGTTGACATCCCGTGAGCCCACGCGTTTCACTCGACACTCGTGCATGGCAACGTTGTCAGGCCGCCCTCCGAGACGGCCTGACAACGTTGCCTGCCACGACATGCCTGTCCTTCGGCACGTCAGCACCTGTGCGAAGCACGAACCGCTGCGGAGGCAACCGATGGTCCGACCCCGACGTTCAGCTGCGCCACGTAACCGAAAAAGACTCCGTCAACGCCTGGCCGTGATCTGCGTCCTGGGAATCGCCGCGCTCCCGCTCCCGGCGATTGGCGACGCCCATGCCGCGAGCGCCGCGACACCGCCCCTGGTGAAGGACCCCGCGTCCCTCGTCAACCCCCTCATCGGCACTTCAGGCGAGGTGGACACCTTCCCCGGCCCCGACATGCCGGCCGGCATGGTGCAGTGGGGTCCCGACACGACGCCCGACCGCCCCTCCGGCGGCGGCTACGAGTACAACGACGGCAAACTGTCCGGCTTCAGCCTCACCCACGTCTCGGGTCCCGGCTGCGGCGTAGCGGGCGACCTCCCCGTCCTGCCGGTGACCGGCACCCTGTCGGGCGACCTCGGCAACGCATCCGTCGGGTTCAGCCACGACGACGAGCACACCGGCATCGGGAACTACAAGGTCACCGACGCGGGCGGGGTCACGACCCAGCTGACCGACACCACCCGAGCGGGCCTGGGCACCTTCACCTTCCCCGCGGGCAAGCAGGCGAACCTGCTGTTCAAGCTCAGCGGCGGAGCCACACAGGTGGACGGCACCCGCGTCCAGGTGGTGAACAAGCAGGAGATCAGAGGCTCGATCGACAGCGGTCACTTCTGCGGTGCGGACAACCGCTACACGCTGCACTTCGACATCAAGTTCGACCAGCCGTTCGCCACCAGCGGCACCTGGGTCGGGAGCACCATCAACCCCGGCGCGACGTCGCTCGAAGCGGGCAAGGCCCGGCAGAGCCTGCAGGCGCACCCGTCGAAGCCGCTGAAGGAAAGGCACTTCACCGTTCCCGCGGCCCCGTCCCCGACCGTGCACGGGAGCGCGGGGAAGTCGTCCGGCACGCCGTCCCCGGCCCCGAGCGGCAGCGCGGCGCCCCGGACGTCGGCAGCTGGCAAGACCGCCGCGAGCACGTCCGCCGAGCCCCCCACGACGGGCGCGAACGGCATGTACCTGACCTTCGACACCTCCGCGAACCCGACGGTGCGAGCGAAGGCCGGCATCTCCTACACGAGTGACGCCAACGCGGCCGACAACCTCGCCACCGAGATCAAGAACTGGAACTTCGACGCCGTCGAGCAGGCGAACCACGACGCCTGGAACGCGGTGCTGAACAAGATCCAGATCGGCGGCGGCACCTCGGACCAGCAGGTGCAGTTCTACACCGCGCTCTACCACGCACTGCTGCACCCCAACGTCTTCTCGGACGCCAACGGCCAGTACATGGGCATGGACAACCAGATCCACAAGCTGGCCAGCGGCCAGCAGGCCCAGTACGCCAACTACTCGGGCTGGGACACGTACCGCTCCCAGACCCAGCTGATGGCGATGGTCGAGCCGAAGGTCACCAGTGACGTCGTCACCTCGATGCTCAACGGCTACGACCAGACGGGCCTGCTGCCCAAGTGGGCGTCGAACAACGGCGAGAGCTACGTCATGGTCGGTGACCCGGCCGCCGGCATCATCACCGACGCGTACGCCTTCGGCGCGCGGAGCTTCGACACGGACAAGGCGCTCGCCGCCCTGCAGCACGAGGCCACCGTCCCGAACAACGACCGCCCCGGCGAGTCGGTGCGGGACGCCAAGGGCTACCTGCCGCTGGACGAGAACGACTACGGCTGCTGCAACTTCTACGGCCCGGTCTCCACGCAGCTGGAGTACGACTCCGCCGACTACGCCCTCGCCGCCTTCGCGAAGTCGCTGGGGAAGACGGACGTCTACACGAAGTTCGCCACCCGCGCCCAGGACTGGATGAACGTCTTCAACCCGCAGACCGGCTACATGCAGGCGAAGAACAAGAACGGCCAGTTCGCGGGCGGTTTCACCCCCGGCACCTCCAACGGCTTCGTGGAAGGCACGTCGGCCCAGTACACGCCGATGGTCCCGTTCAACCTGCAGCAGCTCATCCAGGCGCGCGGCGGTGACAAGGCGTACTCGTCCTTCCTGGACAGCCTCCTCGACAACATCACCGACCCCGGCAACACCAACGCCAACCTGAGCAACGAGCCCAGTGTGGAAATCCCCTGGGAGTACGACTACACGGGCCAGCCGTGGAAGACCCAGGCGGCCGTCCGCGCGGCGCAGCAGAAGCTGTACTTCAACGCTCCGGTCGGCTCGTTCGGCAACGACGACCTCGGCGCGATGAGCTCCTGGTACGTCTGGTCCGAGCTGGGCATGTACCCCGAGACTCCGGGCACGGACACCCTGGCGCTCGGCAGCCCGACGTTCCCGGTGGCCAAGGTGACCTTCGCAGGCGGCAAGACGGTGCAGATCAACGCGCCGCAGGCGGCACCTGATGCCCCGTACGTGCAGTCCCTCGACGTCAAGGGCAAGGAGTGGAACACCTCCTGGCTGACGTACCAGCAGTTCAAGGGCGCGGGCACGGTCGACTTCGCCCTCGGCACCCAGCCGAACAAGTCCTGGGCGTCCGACCCGTCGGCGGTGCCGCCGTCGGACACCACCGGCGGCGACCGGGTCCTGGCCGCGACCGGCCCCTCCAGCGACGGCCTCGTGCTCCAGCCGGGCGCGTCCGGCGACGCCACGCTCGACCTCACCAACCTCGGCAGCAAGGACGTCACCGTCGACTGGAAGGCGACGGCGCCCTCCGGCGTCACCCTCGACACCACGTCCGGCTCGGTCAAGGTGCCCGCCTCGGGCCGCGCCGAGACGAAGGTCCATGTGACAGCGGGCGCGGGCGAAGGAACGTTCCCGGTCACCTTCGCGCTGACCGACCAAAGCACCGGGTCGGCACTGAGCGGGGCGGCCCTCCGCGTGGCCGTGGCCAAGGCCGGCGAGCTGTGGCCGTACGACACCAACGAAGGCATCTACCCCGACGGCACGAGCTTCTCGGGCGGCTTCGACAGCGGCGGCTGGGCCTTCTCGCAGAACGCGCTGTCGGCGGCCGGCGTCACCAGCGGCTCCACCGTCACGGTCGACGGCATCGCCTACACCTGGCCGACGGTGACGTCCGGTCAGCTGGACAATCTGGAAATGGCCGGCCAGACCATCCCGATGCCGGCCGGCACGTCGGGCGCGTCGCTGGGCCTGCTGGGTACGGCGGCCAACGCACCGACCGACGGCAGTGGGGTGTCGGGCACGCTGAGCGTCACCTACACCGACGGCACCACCTCGAAGGCGACGGTCGGATTCTCCGACTGGACGCTCAACGCCGGTTCGAGCAAGCCGCTCCCGGGTGACACCACGGCCGTCACGACCGGCTACCGGAACACCGGCAGCGGGGGCCGGGACGGCGTGAAGACCTACGTCTTCGCCACAAAGGTCCCGCTCGACGCGTCCAAGCAGGTGGCGTCGATCACCCTGCCGGTGACGGGCTCGACAGGCACCGACCATCTGTTCGCCTACGGCTTCGGCCAGTGAGAGACGGCAGGCACTGACGGCGGCGGGGCCGGTTCCCGGAGGCGCGAGCCCCGGGAACCGGCCCCGCCGCCGTGCCGCACCGCACGCGGCCCCGCCAACGGCACACACGGCGGAGCGAATCGCAGGGCTCCGGCTTCGACGCGGCGGTCCGCGACTCGGCGGGCATCCAGGGCAAGTACGTGCTTCACCCCAGGGTTACGATGACACACTCTGAGTGACGAGCCCCCCGGGGGAAGCCGTGGAGCAGCAGGTGCAGTCGAAAGTCCTCCCGGGACGCTCTCTGTGCATCGCCGTGGTGCTGCTGGTGGCGGCGTCCGGCGCTGTCGAATCCGTGTCCTTCCTCGGGCTCGACCGGGTCTTCGCGGGAGTCATGACCAGCAATCTCGCGTTGCTCGGTATGGCCCTCGGCCGGGGCAAGGCCGTCGATGTCAGCGCGGCGTTGCTGGCACTGTCCGGGTTCGGTGTGGGCACAGCGGTCGTCGCCTGGTACACGCGAGGCTCCGCGGCGCCGGCGACCCACTGGCCCCGGCACGTCATGTTCTTTCTCGGCGCCGAGGCGGCCCTGCTGGCGGCGGGTGCGCTGGCCTGGGGCCTGACCGGCGGCACACCGGGCGAGGCGGCTCGGGACGTCATGCAGTTCGGGGCCGCGCTCGCCATGGGCGTGCAGGCCGCGTGCATGGTTGCCGCCGGAGAGGCCGCCGCGCCGACCACCTACCTGACCGGCACGCTCGCCACCTACATCGTGAAGGGAATTGGCACCGGCCGTCCCGGGGTCTGGGTGCCGCTGCGGTTCGTCGGCCTCATCGCGGGTGCGGCCTCCTCCGCCGTGCTGCTGAAGCAGGCGAGGGCCTGGGCCGCGCTCCCTTCGGTGATCCTGATCCTGGGCGCGATCGTCGCTGCCTGCGTGCCGCTCGCCGCGCGGCGGCGGAACACCGCGGCCGCTGGGTGAGTCGCGCTGGGTCGCTGTGGAGCCGGAGGAGTCCGCCCGCGTCGTCGAGCCGGCGGCCACTGTCCGCGATGCTGTCTGCGACCGACCGGCAGGTGCCGTGTCCTGGCGTGACGGTATGGACTGTGGGCGCTGATTCGCTACGCGGACCGAGTGCGAGTGCTGCGCGACCACGAGACATTCGCCCGTGAGCCGTGGCCTCGTTGAGATCGAGCCCCGCGTGCCTGTCCCTCGGTACTCGACGACCTCGAAGTCCTGGTCAACGGCGGCGAGTTCGATGTGAGGTCCGAGATGGCGGTGGCTGCGGCGCGTCCTTCCATCGTCGGCGCAGCGGGGCCGGTTCCCCCGCGGAGTCCACGGCCGTCATCGCGTGAAGTCCTGCAGATGGAAGACCTTTGTTCGAAGTGTTGCTCCGCATGCCGGCCGGTACCACCGACTGCCGGACCGCAGAGGTGCGGCCCAATCCCCTTGTCTCCCTGACGTGCTCTGAAAGGAGGAAAGGCGGCAGGCGACGATGTCGTGTCCTCGTGTCCCCGACCGGCGGCGCGCGCCGAGATTTGGGACACGTTTTACATGACGCACGCAACTGCATGCCGCACCCTTGCTGTCTGACAGGAAGTCGGGGCCGACAGGGGCCGAAGAGCGAGAGAACGGGGCAGGTCGTGGGACGGCGCAAGAGCGGCATAGGGATCGCACTCGTCACCGGGGCGATGCTGGTGGGCGCGAGTGCCTGCGGCGGGGGCGGCAGTGACAAGGCGGGCGGGGACGACGCCAAGGCGCCGGGCAAGGCGAGTGCGAGTGCCTCTCCGTCACCGACCAAGCCGGCGGGTCCGCCGATGCTGCTGGACACGATCACCCCTCAGACGGGAACCACGGTCGGCGTGGCCATGCCGATCTCGGTGGTCTTCACGAACCCGGTGGCGGCGAAGGCACGGGCCGCGGTGGAGAAGCACATGAAGGTGAGTGCTTCGCAGCCGGTGGCCGGCGCCTGGCACTGGATGGGCGACAAGCGCGTCGACTGGAGGCCGAAGACGTACTGGCCCTCCGGCACGAAGGTGAGGATCGACGCCGACATGAACGGCGTCAGCAACGGCAACGGACGCTACGGCATACGCAGCTACACCCACACCTTCACCATCGGCGACGACGTACGCGCGGACGTCTCGGTGACCGGCCACACCATGAAGGTGACCCGGAACGGGCAGCTCGTGCGCACCCTGTCGATCAATGCGGGCAGCGCTCAGTATCCGACGTGGAACGGCACGATGGCGGTGATCGACAAGGAGGAGAAGGTCCACATGACCTCCTGCAGCGTCGGCATCAGCTGCGACAAGGGCAGCCCCAACTACTACGACCTGACGCTGCCCTGGGACATCCACCTGACCCAGTCCGGCACGTACGTGCACTACTCGACCGGCGACCCCAATCCGGGCAGCGGCAGCGCCCGCGGCTCGCACGGCTGCGTCCACCTGTCCCTGTCGGACGCCAAGTGGTTCTACGGCCAGGTCAAGCAGGGCGACCCCGTCACCATCACCGGCTCGCCCCGTGCCAAGGCCCCGGCCGACAACGGCTACGCCGACTTCAACCTGGGATGGGACCAGTGGCTCGCGGGCAGCGCGTCCGGGGAGGGGACGACCGCGTCGCTCTAATACGCGGGAGCCGGGTGTCGGGGCTCTGGCTGCCGGTCGACGTGGGTGCACGGCTCGTACCTTCTGGGACCTGCCGATCTCCCCATGGCCGGTAGCCGGGTGGTGATGAGGCCGAAGGTCCGTCGGTTCCTGGGCGTCAGCTCGGTGTGTGCGTCGCCGGACAGGCGTGGGGTCAGGATCGACGGGCTGACGCCTCGTCACGGCCGCGGGGCTTTCTCGCCGTGCACGGCCGTGTATTCGGCTGCGAGCCAGGGGCCGAGGTCGTTGATGAGCATGCCGAGCACCGCCTGGTCGGGTGTGGGTGTGCGGCCGATCGCGGCGGCGAGACGCATCTGCTCGGCCCGCTCGGGGTAGTAGCGGCCGAAGAGCTCGGCGGACTGGTCGAGGTCGCTGGTCCAGCCGCCCCATCGGGGCATGACCAGGGTGAATGCTGTGCGGACGATGCGACGGCCGACGAGACGGCCGAGGGTGCGGCGATCGGCGTCCGTGGTGGCTTGGGCTGCCTTGGCACGCCAGTGTGGCAGCATGCGGGCGAGGTCGCCGTTGGTCTCCCGGGCGAGGAGGGACGTGGGGCGGTACCGGGGGAGTTGTTCTGCGAGGTCGGAGCCCAGCAGCGGGGTGCAGAGGCAGGCGATGAAGAATCCGCCGTCGTGGCGTTCGGCGTCGCTGAGCAGGACCCGCGTGCTGGTCAGCAGGATGCAGACGCCGTCGATCTGCGGGAATGCTCCGTCTAGTACGACCTCGATTGCTGCGGCGTCGGCGCGGTCGGCTTCGGTGGGCTCCTGGTGCAGGGCGAGCTGGAGGTCGAGGTCGGAGACTTTGGGAGTGGCGGTGCCGCGGGGGACGCTGCCGTAGAGGTAGGCGCTGTGCAGGCGCGTTGTGCCGAAGGTTTCGGTGATCTGAGCGCGGGCGGCATCGACGACGGAGACGAACGCTGCCGGCACTCGCTCCAGTGCGCCTTCGCGTGCGATCGTTCCGTCGCGGTCCAGCCCTCGTTCATCCATGGGGTCACTGTGCCTTGTGGGTCTGCGTGCTGCCGAGCGCATTTGCGAGGGGGTGTGGCGTCGCACGAATCGCATCGTCCGCGCATCGGCGGGCGGCGCAGTACCGGCTTGCCGGGATCGGTGGACGCGCCCCAGCACGGGTGGGCTACCGTACGGATACACCGGGCTGCCCACGGTGACTGAGGAGGAACCCTGTGTCATCGCCCTGCGACCCCGAGCATGCTCCCGTCGGCGATGTGGGCGCAGCGCTCATGATGGTCGACTCTCGGCTCAGAGCCATCCACGCTGACAGGACCGAGACCGAGACCGACGCCGAACAGCAGCAGCTGACCGGGCAGTTCGCGGCGTCCCTGGGCCCCGATGAGGTGGATGACATGCTGGACGGCGCCTGCACGCTCATCTACATGTTCATGCAGTGGTTGCGGATGGCATACGAGGACCACGACAAGGACGTCATCGAGTGCGTGGTGCCCAACCTCGTGGCCACGTTGCGCATGATGCCCAAGAGCATCCGTCCCGAGACCATCCCCACCATGGCCGGCTTGGTCGTAGCCGCCGGCACCGGCCTGAGCCCCGGTCTTTGGCGCAAGCAGTACGGCTACTGGACCAAGGACGAGATGAATCCCTTGGAAGCCACCGCCTTCCTGCTCGCGGAACACATAAACCGCATCACCGACGACCGTGAATTCGCCACTCGCATGATCGCCGATGCCCTGTCCCGTGCGGATGAGGGCTGACGTAGGCCCTTGCCGGCTGATCAGCCTTTCGGCGACAACCGGGCTGAGCCGCGCCAGATTGCGTCATGGAGAGGCGTCGACCACCGCCGGTGGGCCAGAGGAAGTCGCCGTCGGGGAGCGGGTGGTGGGGCATGAAGCGGCCGAAGTCCCGCTCGGAGCACTCTGGCGGTGGCGGCATGCCGCCGGCAACGCCACCGTCGCCCTCCGCGAAGCCGACCACTGGCCGACAGCAGGCCTGACAACCGATGCGCCTTGGGTTCGAGCCGCGCCGCCTTGACATCTTCTCCGGCCTCCACGGCCAGGACGCGAGGAGCATGCGACCGGCGAGGTCCCCTGCAAGCGTGGGAAGTCAGGCCGGAAGCCACCCTTGTGGCACAGAGGATGACCACGGAAGATTGCCAGCGGCCACCACAAGGCGGCCTGTTCCAGGGGGAATTGGGAGATTCTGTGAAAAAGATCAGCCGGCTGGTACGCGCTGCCGTGGTGGGGGCATTGGCGCTTGGCGGCGTCGTGGCAGGCACGAGCAACGTTTCGGCGGCGACCAGCAACTGGGGCTGCCGCTCCGAGAGAACCGGCAGCTTCGCCGACGCCGGCCACGGTATTCACCTCGACTCCTGCATCGAGGACCAGTGGGGCAACAACGGCAGTGGCTTCTACGCCCGCATCGCCGTCACGCTCGACCCCGGCAGCGGCTCCGCCCACCCGGCCGTCTTCCCGTGTGCGCAACTGTGGAAGTCGGACGGCTTCGGCGGCTGGTCCTATGTGCATGACTACGGCTGCATGGGCACGTGGTACGGGCCCGGCACCAACGACGCCATCTGGATCAGCGACGGCGGTCAGAACTACAACCCTGGCAGCGGGGCATACGTCGTGCGGGTGGGCTTCTGGGCCACCATCAACGGCCACTACGGCTATTACGGAGACGTGGAGTCGCCGGTCGCCTCGGTGTGGTGACCGCGGACGGCTTGCAGCCGCATGGACGAGGGCCCCTGGAATTCGCCTTGCCGGGGGCCCTCGTGCGTGACCCAGTCCGCGGAAGGCGAGGAGCTACTGCGCGGCATGGTGACGCTCCGGGCAGACGAGACCGCAGCCCGGATCGCGCCGTACACGCGAGGCCGCCGGCGTGCGGACCGGCCGCCGAGTGCTGCCTCATCGACCGAAGTGTCAGTGGCATGTGGTGGGACGACCGCGCTTCGTAGGCCACCAGGCGGGAGACCGTTCCGATGCCCGTGGACCCGTCGCTGACCCGCGCTCTGGCGGAGGCTCTCGTTGATGTCCTCTGGTTCGTCGACGGCTGCGAGGACGAGCGGATGGACCCGGACGACGCTGTCGGGGTCCTGGAGGGTGTCGCCTACCTGAGAGCGCCTGCGCTGCGTGGATCGAGGGGCTCGACACCAGCGGTGTGATCCCAGAGCTGGTAGATGTCTACCGTGACACTCCGCAGGTGCCGCATGGCGCAACGGTGCGGTCCGTGATGTGGTACTAGGCCCGTCGCCGAGAGGGGCATCGGGGGCGGGTGTGCACCGCCGTCAGGAGTCAGTCAGCGGCGGAGAAGTGGTGAGCCAGTTCGGTGGCCAGGCGTCGCATGACCGTGTGGTTGGCGCGGCGCATCGTGGCCCGCACGACGGGGGCCAGCAGCCGGTCGGCCAGAGGGGCGCGCACCCACGTGTACGTGAACGAGACGTGGCTGCCGCCGCTGCGCAGCGGTTCGATGGTGTAAGTGCCGTGGGCCTGGCGCCGACCGGCCGCGCTGACGTTGCGTTCGACGATGCGTCCCGGCGCCTCGGCCTCGACGACCTCGATGGTGACGTCGGTCTTGGTGCCGCCCAGCGCGGCGGTGACGGTGGCGCGCGATCCGATGCCCCGGCCAGGGCCGCTGTAGCGCCAGTTGGTCAGGTAGTGGTTGGTGAATCGCTCGTGGTGAGCCATGACATCGAGGAAGTCGTAGACCTGCTCGGGCGTCTGCGGTACGTCGATCGACACGGTGACAGACTTCATGTACCACACGGTACATGCGGCATGTACCAATTGGTACAGTCGTGGTGTGGTGAATAAGGACGTCTCGCACCCCGAGGGTCAGGACGGGCACGGCCCGGACCCGGGCCGGCGCGCTCAACTGGTGGACGCAGCTGTCGACCACGTCGCGGCGCACGGCATCGCGGATCTGAGCCTGCGCCGCCTGGGCGCTGCGATCGGTGTCAGTCACCGCATGCTGATCCATTACTTCGGGTCCAAGGAACAGCTGTTCGTCGAGATCGTCCGCACGTCGGAGCAGCGCCAGCGCGATCTGATGTCTCAGCTCCAACTGGAGCCTGGTCTCTCGCCCGCGGATGTCGCCCGGCGACTGTGGCAGCAGCTGACGGATCCCCGGCTGGCCGGTCAGGAGCGGCTCTTCTTCGAGATCTGCGGGCACGCGCTGCGGGGCCGCCCCGAGGCCGCCCCGGTCCTCGAGGGGTTGGTGACGGACTGGCTGGAGCCGCTCGTGGCCGCCGAGGTGGGCGCGGGGTCGGACCCCGCCGTGGCCCGTAACCGTGCCAGGCTGGGACTGGCCACCGTCCGTGGTCTCCTGCTGGATCTCCTCGCCACCGGAGACCGCGCGGGCGTCGACGCGGCGATGGAGGAATTCCTGCGGCTGTACTACGGCCCGAAGTGACGTAGCAGCCGACACGTACGTTACGGCGAGGGAGCTCATCTTGGGCGGCCCTGTTGGGTAACCCGTGAGCGGGGCCGTTCAAGTCGGGGGTAGGGCGCCGCCGCCGTAGACCTGACCATGGCCTTGCGACCGTCGGTGGAACCGATGCTGGCTGGCGTCGCGCAGCCGTGACAGTCGGTCAGGCACGGTGCCCCGCACCCAGTGCCGACACGTTTCGTCTTCGTCGGGTCAGCTCCCGTCTCAGCGACGGCCCGGAAGCCGTGAGGCGGGTGGCCGGTGAAGCGCGCCCCGCAGAGCAGGAGCCTTCCACCGCCTCACCGTGTAGTTCGGCCGACCGCAAGGCGCTTGGCATGGAAGCGCGAAACGGCGGCTACGGACCATGAACGGGCGCGGTGGTGCATCGGAGGACACATTCCACCTGCTTTGGTCAATATTTACTTTCCCGGATTCCATCTGCATAGTGGCGCCTCGAAATACTGGTGGGTTGAGCCGAGAGGGCCTTTTCTTGTCTCAGATCAACGATGTTGCCGCGCGCGAGGTGGAACTTGAGCAAGTTCAGGTTTCCGTCATAGGCGAGCTGTTCGACGAGCGGCTGGCCGGGGCGCGGGAGCAGCTGGCGCGCGTGCTCGCGTCGCCGCCCGACGGCGCGGGCGAGGCGTACGAGAGGGAGGTGGCGGCCGGGCAGCTGGCGCGGGAGATTCGTCGGCTGGAGGGGGCCGAGGACGGGTTGGTCTTCGGCCGGATCGACCTGGCGGACGGTACCGTCCTGCGGATCGGGCGGCTGGGGCTGCACAGGGACTCGGACGAGCTGCCACTGCTGGTGGATTGGCGGGCCGAGGCCGCGCGGCCCTTCTATGAGGCGACGCCGGTCCATCCCATGGGGCTGCGGCGGCGCCGCCACCTGCGTCTGGCGGGTCGCACGGTGGTGGGAGTGAGCGATGAGCTGCTCGACGGCTCCGCACCCACCCGACAGGACGTGATCGGCGACGGCCCGTTGACCGCGGCGCTCCAGGAACGGCGCACGGGGCGGATGGGTGCGGCGGTTGCCACGCTCCAGGCCGAGCAGGACGCGATCGTCCGGTCCCCGCACCGCGGGGTAACGGTCGTGCAGGGTGGTCCGGGCACCGGAAAGACGGTGGTGGCTCTGCACCGCGCCGCGTATGTGCTGTACGCGTTCCCGAAGGCAGCCGAGCGCGGCGTGCTCGTACTGGGGCCGAACGCGCGGTTCCTCGACTACATCAGCCAAGTCCTGCCTTCGCTCGGGGAGAACGACGTCGTCCTGGCGACGTGCGAGGAACTGGCCGGCGTCGTACCGGGCGCCACGGACCCCTTCGAAGTGGCCCGCCTGAAGGGGAATGCCGCGCTGGCCGACGCGCTGGCCGCTGTGGTCCGCTCACGGCAAGTCCCAAGCGGCGACTTCGACGTCCGGGTCGGGCAGGAGTGGATTCGTCTGCAGGACAGGGACGTCGCCCAGGCGCGGGAGGCGGCACAGACCAGTGGTCTCGCGCACAACCGGGCGCGCCGGCTGTTCAAGGAGCTGCTGGTCGACGCCCTCGTCCGTGAGCTTGCCCGCAGTGGCGCCGAGGCGCTCGAACGTATCGACGCCGAGGTTGCGCAACTGACCGGTCTCGACCTCGACAGGGCTGCGGCAGCGGACCTGCGCCGCCTCGGCCTTGACGACGCGCCCGTCACTGGTGCCGACGAATTCGACGCCGATGCCGTGCGCGCCGACCTCCTGGACGATGCCTTGCTCGATCAGGCCGTCGAGGACCTGTGGCCGAGGCTCACGCCCGGCGACGTGGTCCGCGCCCTGCTGGCGGATCCAGACGTGCTTGCCGCGTACCTGCGGCAGTTCACCGACGACCAGCGGGCCCTGCTGCGGCGAACGCCCGGTGCTCCCTGGACGGACGCCGATGTGCCGCTGCTCGACGAGGCGGCCAGCCTGGTCGACGGCCCGCCTGAGCAGGCCTTCGGGCATGTCGTCGTCGACGAGGCACAAGAGCTCACCGCCATGCAGTGGCGAATGATCGTGCGCCGTTGCCCGGGCAGGTCGATGACACTGGTCGGAGATTTCGCCCAGGCAGGCCCTGTGACGGTGGCCAGGGACTGGAAGGAGGCACTCGGCCCGCACCTCGGACGCCGCTTCGACCTGCGCACCCTGACCGTCAGCTACCGGACCACCCAGGAGATCCTCGCCACCACCGGGAACCTGCTCGCCCGGATCGCCCCGGGCCGGCCACCGATCCGGTCGATCAGGCGTGGCGAGGTGCCTCGAACCCTCACCGCGGCCCCTGCATCGCTCGTCGCCACCCTCGTGCGGGAGCTGCGCGAGCAGGGCGCCGCGCACCGGGGCGAGTTGGTCGGGGTGATCTGCGCCGATGGCAGGATGGAGCAGCTCACGGCTGCGGGGATCGAGGAGCATGCCCGGCTGGTGCCGGCCTCACAGGCGCGCGGCTTGGAGTTCGACGCCGCCGTCGTGGTCGACCCGGACGGGATCACCGCCGCCCGCCCTGGGGGCGAGCGCGACCTGTACGTCGCCCTCACCCGGGCCACCAAGCGACTGTGCACCATCACCGTCCCGCCTACCGTGAAGATCACGAGATGAGGATGACCCGGGCAGACAGCCAGGGCCTCGCCAGCAGTCACTCAGCGTGCACGGACCACGGAAGTCGAGCCAGAACCCGAGTATCGAGAGTGCCTGGGCCTGGCATGGGTTGGCGCTTGGGGCTCGGGGAGCCGGCTGCGGCTGCGGCTGCGGCTGCGGTGACCTGGCGTCCCAACATCCCGGTGAATGAGGGCGACGTGGTGGGCGGTAGGACCGCGGGCGGCGCCGTGGCCAAGCCATGGCCTCGGCGATCAGCGGCGCGGCGGTGATGTATGCCCACCAGTCGCCGACCACCGCGGCGCACACCGCCAATGACCCGACAGCTGATGGTAGATGACGCCGCCCCATGAGCCGACGCCACGATCACACAGGGTGCTTCCTCCGGCGATGGATGAGACAACCTGGATGCGGGTCTCGCCCTTCGCCGGGGCATCGGGGCATCGGGGAGGCGGCGTGAGTGGCGGGCGCAACGTGAGGTCTGCGTACGCGAGTTCGTCAGGCCGCACGGGGCGGTGTTCGACTGTGAAGTAGGCGGGGCCGGCTTCGGCACGGGAGAGCTCCATGCCGTACGGCGCGACACCCAGGTAGAGCAGCTCCGGATGCTCCCGGTACTGGGCGACCTCCGCCTCGTGCTGCCGCTGCTGCGACCGCGCCGGGCCGACGAAACCCCCGTAGGTCACTCCGGCCGCCAGCGCTGCGACCGCCCCCAGTCGCACCCACGGGTGCGGCACGAAGAATGCCGCGGCCATGGCGTACGGCACGCCCGTCAACGCGAACCGGGTGCTGGTGCTCCCCAGCCGACGCCCCTGCCGTAGGCGGCCAGGCCGGCCAGTGCGCCGAGCGTGCCGATGACGAAGACCAGTACTGCCCAGCCGAGCCGCTGCGGCAGGGAGCGGCACAGCTGCACCAGGGTCCGCGCCGGTTGCCCCGCCACAGCCGGCAGGCCCACGGCCAGCGGCACACTCAACGCGAAGATCGGGCCGTCGCACCGGCCCCACCCCCCAGGCCGTTACCGCCAGACTGCCGGTCACCCCACGAACCGCGTTCCTTCGGCAGCTCAGACCTGTGTCATATGCCTTCGACGTATCAAAAAACTTCGCGCAGATATATCTAGAAAGCGGCACAGTCAGCGTCAGCGGATCGCTACCGTGGTCGGATGGACACAGAGAGTTCGCCGCCTCTCGATACCGCAACCCTGCGCGGTCAGCTCGTCGCGCGCGAGGAAGAGGTCCGTCATCTGGCGAAGCAGCTCGGCATCGCCGGCGAGTTCCAGGCGTCCTGCACGGTTCGCGACGCGGCGGACTTGCTGTTCGCCGCAGGCCGCGCGCTCGCTGCTGAGACGCCCTGCCGGACCACGACGCACACCATGGCCGTTCTGTACGCGCTCTGCCGGACAGGCGCATAACCAGCTATGCCCTGGAGCCTGGGCAGGCCTGGCGCTCAGGGGTGCCCCTGTGCCTTTCAGCAAGCGAGGAGCGAGGGATTCCGGGCGGACCTCGTGCGATGAGTACCGGTTCGCCTCGACCTATGAGGGCGACACGCACCTGCCGGTGATCAGTGCCACGTGGTTCCACCTACCCCGGCATCGGAATGGTCGACGGCGCCGCCTCCTGCCCTGCCCTGCCTCCCTCCCGGTCACGGCACTGGACTCGACTGCGGGGGCGGCCAAGGCCCCGACCCGTTTCCTCCCGCGCGATCAACCGCCGGTCCAGCTCAAGCTCCGCGGCCTCCAACGCCTCAGCCGACCGGGCGGCTTGCTCCCGCGGACCCTCCACCCGCACACCCCACGTTCATGCATCGGACGTAAAACGGCGCATGTCTCCCTGGCGCCAAGCGAAGCCACGCCTGGCCGGCAAGAATGAAACGGTCACGGTCGGTTGGGATACGGCCCCGACACCAGCGAGCTCGTGGACTGGGCCCGCGACTGCCTCTGGCTGGAAGTTCGAGCAAGGCAAGCAGGAGCTGACCGGCCTGGTCAGCTCTTGAGGGAACCGTCCGCCTCGTCGAGCCCGGCGAAGAAATCCTCGGCGATGGTACGTGCGCCTGGCAGGTCGTGGAGCGCTTCACCAACGATACGGCCTGCGAGTTCGGTGGCCAGGCCGAACATGACCTCGCGCAGTTCGGCTTCCGCGATGATCCGGTCGGCTTCCAGCTCCGCCTTCGCCGATGCCACGAGGTTGTCGCGCTCCCTCTGTCCCTCCGCGCGCAGGGCTGCGAGGAGGGAGGCCCCCTCTTCTGCTGCGGACTGCCGAAGCCGGGCGGCTTCGTGACGGGCGGCGCTGAGTTCGGCCCGGTATTCGTCGCGGATGCGGAGCGCTTCCTCATTGATCGCGCCGGCCCGTTCAACAGTGCCGTTGATCGCCTCTTCACGCTCTTTGAGGACGTTCTCGATGCGGGGAAGAAGAACCCGCGTGAAGATCGCGAAGACGATGGTGAAGGTGATTGTTCCGGCTATGAGGTCGAGCAGGTGCGGCTGCAGAGGTCCCATGTCGCGGATCGTATCAGCGCAAGATCCATCCATGCCGACCGGCCCTGTCTCTCTCGGTCCTCAACTACCCTCCTGTCCCGGGTAGTTGGCTTCAGGCGAGTCGGCCCGCGGAGCCGATCAAGGCTTGCGGGGCCAGCCGTGGCGGGCCTTCTGATGAGGGTCCCAATGACGAAACCCGCAGCTGTGGTGACGACACTGATGAAGATTCCAAACGCTGCGTGTGTGCTTCGGCTTTCCCGCGGCCCGGAGTGCTTAATGGCATCATGCGGACCTCATGAGAGCGTGATAAAGCTGGTTTCCGCAGGGGGCGATGGCGCCCCGCCGAGGGCCCACCAGGTACCACAGCGGGCGAGAAACGCGTTGATGTGCGAGGTGATCTGGTCTGGTGCCTAGTCGAGTTCGCCGATGACGCGCTCGGCGTCGTCGGTGAGCTGGTCAATGCCACAAGGGCCGGGCGCGTCGGTGGACTCACCCCGCTCACGGTGGTCGTACGGGGCTGCGCCGGTTGTGGGGTCCGCCGGCGGCGGTGAACGTCCTCCGTGGCCAGTCCCCGTGCCGAGTATGGCGAGGACGCGGTCGCCCTCCACCGAGATCACGATCCACGGCCGGTGTGTCCGCGTGCATCACATGTTGATCATGTGTCCGGCCAGGCCGTGCACCGCCTCCTGGATCGCCTCGCCGAGCGTCGGATGAGCGTGGACGTTGCGGGCGATCTCATGGACGCTGAGATCCCATTGCTGCGCCAGGGTCAACTCGGGCAGCAGTTCGGTGACGTCCGGGCCGATCAGGTGCCCGCCGATCAGCTCGCCGTACTTCGCGTCGCTGATCAACTTCACGAAGCCGGTGGCGTCGCCCAGGCCGTGCGCCTTGGCGTTCGCGGTGAACGGGAACTTCGCCACCTTGACGTCGTGGCCCAGTTCGCGTGCCTGGGCCTCGGTGTAGCCGAAGCTGGCGATCTGCGGCTGGCAGAAGGTGGCCCGCGGGATCATCGCGTAGTCCAGTTCCATGGTCTCCGCGTCCGCCAGCGTCTCGGCCGCGATCACGCCCATCGCTTCGGCCGCGTGCGCCAGCATCAGCTTCGCGGTGACGTCGCCGATGGCGTAGAGGTGCGGGACGTTCGTGCGGCAGCGACCGTCGACGTCGATCGCGCCGCGCTCGGAGACCCGCACGCCGGTGTTCTCCAGGCCGTAGCCGGACACGTTGGGGGCGAAGCCGATGGCCTGGAGGACCTTGTCTGCCTCCAGGACCTGCTGGGAGCCGTCCTTGCCGGTGACCGCGACGCGGACCCGGGGGCCCGACTCGTCGATGGAGTCGACGCGGGTGGACGTGAGGGCTTCGATGCCCAGCCTGCGGTACTGCTTGGCTAGCTCCGCGGAGACCTCGGCGTCCTCCAGCGGGGCGAGACGGTCCAGGAACTCGACGATCGTGACCTTCACCCCGTAGTTGTGCAGGATGTAGGCGAATTCGACGCCGATCGCGCCGGCGCCCGCGATGATGATCGACTGCGGCAGCTCCTCGGCGAGGATCTGCTCCTCGAAGGTGACGACGCGGGAGGTACGCCGGGTGCCGGGCAGAAGCTTGGGTGTCGCGCCGGTGGCGATGATGCAGTGGTCGAACCCGATGGTGCGCGTATCGCCGTCGAAGCCGGACACCTGGAGGGTGTGCGGATCGAGGAAGGTGCCCTGACCGTCGATTTCAGTGATCTTGTTCTTCTTCATCAGGTAGTGCACGCCCTTGACGCGGCCGTCGGCGACCTTGCGGCTGCGGCGGAAGGCCTCGCCGTAGTCGAAGGACACCTGTCCGTCGACGCGGATGCCGAACGTCTTCGCCTCACGGGTGAAGACGTGAGCCAGCTCGGCGTTGCGCAGCAGGGCCTTGGTCGGGATGCAGCCCACGTTCAGGCAGATGCCGCCCCAGTACTTCCGCTCGACAACGGCGACGCGTCTGCCCAGCTGGGCGGCCCGGATCGCGGCGACGTAACCACCGGGGCCCGCACCGAGTACCACCACGTCGAAGCGGTCGTCCTGCTCGTCCGTCATCGGTGCCTCCTGCAGCGGAACGCGTTCGGGCTCCGGCCAGAATTCCCCCGTCGATGGCGACGGCAAACAGGGGTGCTTTCCGGCGGTCGTGGACTTCACCCGCGTGAGCCGGTTGCTTCTCGGCGGAGCTGGTTTATCCTTCAACCACATGGGGTGCCGTGAGGAGGTCACACCGTGACGGAACTTGGCCTGGCCGACACGGTCGGCATGCTGCGACAGCCGGGCGTGCGGACACGACACAGCAGCTCAGGGCTCGGATGGGAGCGGCTGTACCTCTCCGCGCAGGTCGAACAGCCCTACCGCGCGGCGTTCGATCCGGCCCTCACCCACCTGGTGATCCTGCACCTCAGCGGACCCGTCACCGTACGGCGGGGGAAGGGTGCGGACCGGCGGTCAGGGACGATCCCGGCCGGTGGGCTCTTCCTCCAGCCGGCTGGGCGGAGTCTCGCCGTCGAGCTCGGCGGGCGGCTGGAGACGATCCACGCCTACCTCGCGGACGACGCGCTGCGCGAGGCGAACGGTGGGCGGCCCGTAGAGCTGACCGAGGAGCTCGGGGCCAGCGATCCACTCGCCGAGCAGCTCATGCTCGCGCTGGACGGCACGCTCCGCTCCTGGGAGCCGTCGGCCCGCACGTACGTCGACCAGCTGACCGGGATGCTCGCCGCGCAGCTCGTACGCCGTCACGGCGTCGGGGTGAGCACGCCCCCGCCCGCCCGGTGCGGCTTGTCCGACCGGCAGCTCGCCGCCGTCCGCGAGCTCATGGAGCAGCGCCTCGCCGAACCGCTGCCGATCGCGGACCTCGCCGCCTCCGCTTCGCTGAGCTCGAGCCAGTTCACGCGGAGGTTCCGGGCGAGCACCGGCCGCTCGCCCCACCAGTTCCTGCTCGGGCTGCGGATGGAGGCCGCGTGCCGGATGCTGCGCACCGGGTCCACCCCGATCGCGGAGGTGGCCGCCGCGTGCGGCTTCTCGCACCAGGAGCACCTCACCCGGGTGATGCGCGCCCGGCTGGGCACCACACCGGCCGCGCTGCGCCGGTCCGGATGAGGAGGCCGCCCACGGGCCCGTCTCAGCGTTCGAGTACCAGGGCCAGTGCCTGGCCCACCCCGATGCACAGCGCTGCCAGGCCCGTCCCGGTGCCCGCCGCGGCCAGCTGGTGCGCGACCGCTCCGGTGATACGGGCACCCGACGCGCCCAGCGGGTGGCCGATGGCGATTGCGCCGCCGCGGGGGTTGACCACCTCTGGGTCGAGTTCCGGCAGTGCGGCCAGGCAGGCCAGTGCCTGGGCCGCGTAGGCCTCGTTCAGCTCGACCGTGTGCAGATCGCCGGGAGCGACCGCAGCCTTGGCGAGCACCTTGCGGATGGCGTCGACCGGGCCGAGCCCGAAGTACTGCGGCTCGATGCCCGTCACCGCCGCCGCCCGGACCCGGGCCAGGGGCTCACGCCCGATCGCCGCCAGGCCTTCCTCGTCGGCGAGCAGCAGCGCGGCTGCCCCGTCGTTGAGCGGCGAGGCGTTCCCGGCCGTGATCGTGCCGTCCGCCGTGAAGGCCGGCTTCAGCCGGGCGAGTGCCTCCAGGGAGGTGTTGTCCCGGATGCCCTCGTCGCGGGGCAGGTCCACCCCCTCGACAGAGGTGATCTCTCCCGCGTACGCGCCCTCGCGCCAGGCGCGGGCGGCGTTGCGGTGGCTGGCCAGGGCGAACGCGTCCTGTGCCTCCCGGGTGACGGCGTACTTGGCACCGACGAGTTCCGCGCTCTCGCCGAGCGGGATCGTCCATTCCGCCGGCATCCGCGGGTTCACCATCCGCCAGCCGAGCGTCGTCGAGTACAGCTGCTGATCCTTCACCGGAAAGGCCCGCTCGGGCTTCGGCAGCACCCAGGGCGCGCGGGTCATCGACTCCACACCGCCCGCCACCGCGATCGACGCGTCGCCGAGCGCGATGGCGCGCGCCGCCTGGATGACTGCCTCCATACCGGATCCGCACAGCCGGTTGACCGTGGCGCCCGGCACGGTGACCGGGAGCCCGGCGAGCAGCACGGCCATGCGGGCCACGTCGCGGTTCTCCTCGCCCGCGCCGTTCGCGTTGCCGAGCAGCACGTCGTCGATGCGCGCGGGGTCCAGGCCGGGGCTGCGCTCCACCAGGGCGCGCAGCACTCCCGCGGCGAGGTCGTCCGGTCGTACGCCCGCCAGGGCACCGCCGTATCGGCCGAAAGGGGTACGGACGGCGTCGACGACGTACACGTCACGCGGGCGCTCGATCATCGGTTGCTCCCAGCAGGACTGATGAGGAATGGCGTGTGAGCGGCGACCTGATCAGCCGTCACATCGGGGGCGAGCTCGACGAGCTCGAGCCCGCCGGGCGTGACGTCGAGGACGCACAGGTCGGTGATGATCCGGTGCACGCAGGCGCGGCCGGTGAGCGGTAGCGTGCACTCCCGGACGATCTTGGAGGTGCCGTCCTTCGTCAGGTGCTCCATGAGTACGACGACCCGGCCGGCGCCGTGGACGAGGTCCATCGCACCGCCCATCCCTTTGATCATCTTTCCGGGGACCGCCCAGTTGGCGAGGTCGCCGCGGACCGAGACCTGCAGCGCGCCCAGGACGGCGGTGTCGATGTGGCCGCCACGGATCATGCCGAAGGACAGCGAGGAGTCGAAGAAGGACGCCCCCGGCCGTACGGTCACCGTCTCCTTGCCCGCGTTGATGAGGTCGGCGTCGACCTCGTCGGGCGACGGGTACGGCCCGACGCCGAGCAGCCCGTTCTCCGAGTGCAGGACGACGTCGACGCCCGGCGGCAGGAAGTCGGCCACACGGGTGGGCAGCCCGATGCCCAGATTGACGTAGTCGCCGTCCCGCAGCTCGCTCGCGGCGCGCGCCGCCATCTCGTCCCTGCTCCAGCTCATCGCTCGCGCACCGTCCTCTTCTCGATTCCCTTGTCGGCCGCCTGCTCCGGGGTGAGCGCCACGACGCGCTGCACGAAGACCCCCGGCAGATGGATCTCGTCCGGGTCGAGTACGCCCGGCTCCACGAGCTCCTCCACCTCGGCGACGGTGATGCGCCCGGCCATGGCGGCCAGCGGGTTGAAGTTGCGCGCCGCGCGGCGGAAGACGAGGTTGCCGTGGCGATCCCCGCGCGCCGCCCTGACCAGCGCGTAGTCCGTGGTGATGGCGTGTTCCAGGATGTGGTCCACGTCGCCGAAGGTACGCACTTCCTTCGGCGGCGAGGCCACCGCCACCGATCCGTCCGCGGCGTAGCGCCACGGCAGTCCGCCCTCGGCGACCTGTGTGCCGACGCCGGCCGGGGTGTAGAAGGCAGGGATCCCCGCGCCGCCCGCCCGCAGCCGCTCGGCGAGCGTGCCCTGCGGCGTCAGCTCGACCTCCAGCTCGCCCGCGAGGTACTGGCGGGCGAACTCCTTGTTCTCGCCGATGTATGAGCCGGTGACCCGGTTGATCCGCCCCGCGGCCAGCAGGATCCCGAGGCCACGCCCGTCGACGCCGCAGTTGTTGGACACGACCGTCAGGCCGCCCGCCCCGCTCTCGTACAGGGCGGCGATGAGCACCTCCGGGACGCCGCTCAGCCCGAAGCCTCCGACGGCGAACGACCGGCCGTCCGTCACGTCCGCCAGGGCCTCCGCGGCCGTGGCCATCACCTTGTCCATCCCGTTCTCTCCTACCGGTCCAGCACCCGGCGCAGCGCGCCGTGAAGTTCGTCCTGGGCCCACTGCGCGCTTGCGGGTGCCGTGGCGCGGCGCCAGGCGACGTAGCCGTCGGGGCGCACCAGCAGCACGCCGTCCTCGGCGATCTCGCTCACCCGGCTCCACTCGCCGTACGCGTCACGGCAGTTGGCGTCACCGATGCGCGCCACCCGCAGCGGGACGCCGAGTTCTGCCCCGCACGCGGTCGCGGCCGTTTCCCAGACGCCGCCCGACAGGCCGGTCAGCACGGTGAAGGTGCCCTCGCCGACGACGTCCAGCGTGGACAGCCGTTCGCCGTGGGCGTCGACGAGCCAGGCGTGCGGCAGCTTCGCGCCGGGGCGGGTGGTCGTCTGGGCCACCAACTCCCGGTCCTGTTCCCAGACTTCGGCGCAGTCGTCGTCGGGAAGCACCGCGGCGGAGACGTAGCGCTGGTTCATCTCCACGCCGTGTGCGTTGAACTCGTAGTTCTTGAGCTGGATCGCCTCTTCGAGCCGGCGCCGCTTCTTGGCACCCTCGGGCGTCGGCGCGCCCAGCACCGCGAGCCCCTCGGTGATGGCCTCGTGGTCGGCGCCACCGCCGATGCCGAGCACGTCGAAGATCGGTCCGAACTGGTCGCGGCTGAGGTTGGCCCGTTCGACGATCTGCCGCCCGACGGGGGCCCGTTCAGCGGAGTAGCTGTCGAGCAGCCCGGGGCCGGCCTCGCCGCGGATCACCATCGCGAGCTTCCAGGCGAGGTTGTAGGAGTCCTGCACGGAGGTGTTGGAGCCGAGCCCGTTGGACGGCGGATGACGGTGTACCGCGTCGCCCGCACAGAAGACCCGCCCGGACCCGTACGCCGAGGCGTAGCTGTGGTTGACCGTCCACAGCGAGGTGGAGGTGATCTCCACCGGCAGGTCGGGGTCGCCGATGAGGTCGCGCACGATCCGCCGCGCCGCCTCCTCGTCCACCTCCGGGGGCGGCTGCTCGATGTCGTAACCCCACACCAGCAGCCACTCGTTCCACGGACGGACCATGCGGACCAGGCCCATGCCGATGCCGCCGGTCTCAGCCCCGGGCTGCAGCACCCAGTACAGGACGCTCGGCCGGTGGGCGCAGTAGCGGGTGAGGTCGGCCTTGAAGACGATGTTCATGCTTCCGGCCTTGGCCATGCGGCCGTCGAAGGGGAGGCCGAGCTGCTCGGCGACCGTGCTGCGCCCGCCGTCCGCGCCGATCAGGTAGCGGGCCCGTACGATGAACTCGTCGCCGCGGACCCGGTCGCGCAGCCGCGCGGTGACGCCGCTGTCGTCCTGGGTGAAGCTGAGGAACTCGGTGTCGAAGCGGACCTTGGCGCCGCGGGCCGCCGCGTTGTTCACGAGGATCGGCTCCAGGTAGGTCTGCGGCAGGTCGATCATCTCGCAGGGGCTCTTGGCCGCGTATTCGCTGATCGTCGCCGGCCCGGTGCCCCAGGTGCGGATGCGGCCGATCTCGTGCCCGGTCAGCGAGGTGCACAGCACCGTGTCGCCCATGAGGTGGGACGGGCTGCCGACAGCCAGCGCCTCGGATTCCACGCCGAGGTCGCGCAGGACCTCCATGGTGCGCTGGTTGGTGATGTGCGCCCGCGGTGTGTTGGCCAGCCAGCCGTACTTCGTCACCAGGAGGGTGCGGATGCCGTAGGTGGCCAGCAGCAGTGCGGCGGAACCCCCGGCGGGGCCGCTGCCGACGACGAGGACGTCGGTGTCGTACGTGTCGTGCGCAGGGGTGATGGTCATGGGCGGGCACTCCTCGGGCATCCTGCCAGGGGGGCGAGTCGGAAGGTGTAGTCGAGCCGGCGCCACTCGCCGTCGACCGGGCGGCCGTCGGGAGCGGGGCCGGTCTGCGGCGCGAAGTCGACGATCAGCTCGTCCTTGACGCCGAAGACGGTGTCGCTGTCGAGGTAGGCGCCGCCCGAGACGAACAGCTGCGTGACGAGCCGGCGGTGACCGGGCGCGTCGAACATGAAGTGCAGGTGCGGCGCCCGGTAGGGATGGCGCCCGACCGCGGCGAGCATCTGCCCGACCGGCCCGTCCTCCGGGATCGGATACTCCGAGGGCAGGATGGACCAGAACATGATCCGGCCATCGGCGTCGGTGCGCAGCCGGCCACGCAGCACCGGCCCTTCCAGGTCGGGGAGTTGGACGTCGTAGAAACCGTCCTCGTTGGACTGCCACAC
Source organism: Streptomyces barringtoniae (assembly GCF_020819595.1). Classification (GTDB taxonomy): domain Bacteria; phylum Actinomycetota; class Actinomycetes; order Streptomycetales; family Streptomycetaceae; genus Streptomyces; species Streptomyces barringtoniae. The sequence continues at coordinate 83,868 of NZ_JAJHNP010000003.1, read as the reverse complement.
GTCCACGACCACGTCCTCGACCGGCGCACCTTCGGCGTCCGTGACCCGCACGTCCACCCAGAGCGGGGTGCCGGGCAGCCCGTCGGAGATGTCGCCGCCGCGTGGGGTGTCGGGCGGGTCCTCCACGTAGAAGGGACCGAGCACCGCGGACGGAGTGGTGTGGGGCGTACGGGAGTTGGTGAGCAGGTCCACGGCGCTGGAGACACCGAGTGTGTCCGACAGCAGCACGAACTCCTGTCGCGTCGGGCTGCAGATGCCGCCGGTGCGGGTGAGGAAGTCGATGGCGTACTGCCATTCGGAGTCGGTGACGTCGTTGGCGGCGACGAAGGTGTGCAGATGGCGGACCAGGTCGCTCAGCAGGGTGCGCACGCGCGGGTCGGGGGCCCGCGCGAAGCTGGCGACGACCTGGTCGGTGAGACGGGCCAGCTTGGCTTCCGTGGACTGAGGACCCTCGGGGCGGCGTCCGTGCCAGGCGCCGGCCAGCAGCTCCGCGATGCCCTCGGTGGTCAGCTCGCGCGGGTTCGGGTACGGCGTCGAGGTGGCCAGCTCGGCCGCGCGGGCGAGGCCGGACTCCGGCATGCCGAGAGCGCGCAGCGAGGTCGGGCCGCCCAGGGAGGCGACCAGGTCGTACACGCCGCTGGGGGCGTCCGGTACGCCCAGGGCGTCTGCGACACGGCGCATCACGCCGGGCACCGCGTGCGCGTTGTAGGCCATGGCATGCGGCAGCACGACGGTGTGCGTCTCGGCGTGCGGCAGATCGAAGCTGCCGCCGAGCGTGTGGCACAGCTTGTGGTGCAGGCCCATACCCACCGTGGCGAGGCAGGTCCCGGCCAGCCAGGCCGCGTGCAGCAGGTCGGCGCGCGCCTCCAGGTCGGCCGGGTCGGCCGCGAGGCGTGGCAGCGCCCGGGCGATGCGGGAGATCGCGTCGAGGGCCTGCTGGTCGGTCACCGGATTGGCGTCGGCGGCGTACAGGGCCTCGACGGCGTGGGCGAGCGCGTTGATGCCACTCGTGACCGTCAGGGACAGCGGCAGGGTCAGGGTGAAGTCGACGTCGTAGACGACGGTCTCGGGCAGGATCTCCGGTGACGACTGGGTGACCTTGCGTCCGTCGCGGGTCTCGCCGAGGACGGGTGTCACCTCGGAGCCGGCGTACGTGGTCGGAAGGATCACCTGCGGCAGTCCCGTCCGCAGCGCGAGCGCCTTGGACAGACCCGTCGTCGAACCGCCCCCGACGGCGACGATGCTGTCCGCGGAGGACTCCCTGAGCACCATGAGCGCTTGTTCGGTCACCTCGACCGGCGTGTGCATGGCCGCGCCGTCGAACTCCGCCGCCAGGAGGTCGCCGAGCGCCTCGCGGACCTGGTCGGAGGCTGCCGCGAGGGATCCGCTGGACAGCAGCAGCACCCGGGAGCAGCCCAGCCGCTCGACCTCCTCGCCGAGGCGGCCGACCGTGCCGGCACCGAAGACCACCCGGGAGGGGTGGGATGTGTAGACGAACGTCCGCATCGAACTGCCTCCGCATGTCATCCGGTCGCGTCGGTCCCTTGGACCACCGAGTATGCGGATGACGTCCGCGTGAACTCCTGCACGTTTCGCGCGCAGCCCTGCACGAAACACGCGTGCGTGCTGCGGCGGAGCGCCATGGGGAACGGGCAGCTGACGGGTCGCCTGCATGCCAAGGTCGCGTTCGGCGTGGTCGGTGCGGTCGTTGTCCTGCGCGTGCCGGAAGAGGGACGCGAACATGCGCGCGGTCCGGGCGGCCGACCGGTCGGGTTACGGTCGTATGCGGCGTTGTTGTTTGACGGCGTCGGCGTCGGCGTCTGCGCCCGGCGTGGAGTTGGTGATGTCACGCCCGATGCTCCGGGAGGAGCAGGGACGCAACCATTTACCTGCACCCGTCATACCTGCACCCGTCATACCTGCACCTGTCTTACCTGCACGCGTCACTCGCGTCCGAGGGGCGGGCCAGGTGATTTGGCGGTGAACTTGTTCCGAGTCTGAGCCCTGGGCGCGTGCCGGTCGAGTGACGACCATGCGCCCCGCATTCCGCTTGGTCGCCCAGGGGGACCGGAGGATGGCCCCGGTTGCGCCATGGCCGCGGGAGCTGCACGGTGCACCTATGGACCACACGTCGGAAGCCAGTGTGCTGCCCATTTTGGTGACCGGCGCTGCGGGCAGCGTCGGCGCCATCGGGCGATCCGTGGTCGAAGGCCTTCGGCGACGGGGCCTGCCCGTCCGGGCCATGGTGCGTCGCGATGACGAGCGGGCGCAGGCGCTGCGCGCGACGGGCGCCCAGGTCGTCGTCGGAGACCTGACGCGGGCGGGCGACGTCGCCGACGCCTTGGCCGGCTGCGGACGCATGTACTTCGGCATGGGTGTCTCGGCGCAGTATCTGGAGGCCGCCATGACGGCAGCGGCCGTCGCGCGCGCGTACGGGCACCTGGAAGTGTTCGTCAACATGTCGCAGCTGACGGTCTCCGAGATGGACCTCACCAGCACCTCCGAGTCGCATCAGCAGCGACAGCACTGGCTGGTCGAGCAGGTTCTCGACTGGTCGGGCCTGCCCGTCGTCCAGATCAGGCCCACGGTCTTCATGGAAAACCCCCTCTTCCGCATCGGTTTCTCGTCGATCGCAAAAGACGGCACCATCAGACTGCCCTTCGGCCGGGCGAAGACCTCCCCGGTGGCGGCCGGCGACGTGGCCGCGGTCGTGGAGAAGATCCTTGCCGACCCGGCCCCGCACGTCGGCCGGATCTACGAACTGACCGGCCCTCGCTCGGAGGACATCACCGCCATGGCCGCGGAAGTCTCCTCAGCCCTGGGCCGGCCTGTCAGCTACACCGACGTCCCGCTGCAGGAATGGATCGACAACGACCTCAGGTCCTTGGGGCTGCCGGACCACGTCTTCCAGCACATCTCCACCATGGCCCGCCTTCACGCGGAGAGCCGGTACGACCGCAAGTCGGACGGCGTGGAGCAGGTCACCGGGCGGCCCCCTTCAGGGATAGCCGATTTCGTGCGCAAGAACGACGACATGTTCGTCCGCTGAAGCGGGCGCTACCGATGACCGGCCTGTGGCCGAGCCCCGCCCGCAGTGAGTAAGCCTCTGCCGTCTCTCACCGACTCCGGCCCCTCTCCAGCTTTGTTACTCACTTTCGGGTGAACGCTGTCGTCGTGGTGGGCGGCCGCGGATGGCGGATGGTTGCCTCAGGCCTGTATTGGCAAGGCATGTAAGCCCGAGATGTCACCAATCTGGTGCATTCAGGATTTAGATGGTTATTGCAGGCGTGAGTTACAGAAATTTGCTGAAACGGTAATGCTCTTCGCATTTCCCTCACAGTGTGGGGGAGTGGAGCGCAAGGTGTGGCTGTGCGGCCAACCGGCTGCACACCAGCACAACACATCCAGTCGGCCTGCGGTTCTGCTGGCACGACCGGCTGAGTGTGAGCACCCTTGAAGGGGGACCTCGTGTCCGTTTCTTCTTCCGTCCGTCGCGTGACCGCCGTCGCCGCCGTGGCCGCCGCCGCCCTGGGCGCGGTGGCATGGCCGGCGGCGGCCGCCGACCACCACCCGGGCTACCCGTGGCACACCGCGGTGTACATCAGCGGTGTGCAGTACGACGCCCCGGGCCGCGACGACCGTTCCAACCGCTCGCTGAACCGGGAGTGGGTGGACATCACCAACTCGACCCGTCGGGCGGTGAACCTGGAGGGCTGGACCCTCTCCGACGAGGACGGCCGCACGTACACGTTCCGCCACGTGTGGCTGGAGGGCCGTGGCACGGTCCGGGTCCACACCGGGTTCGGCCGGGACAGCCACACCGACGTGTACCAGGACCGGCGCCGCGAGGCGTGGGAGAACGACGGCGACACCGCGACGCTGCGCAACGACCGCGGCCGCTTCGTCGACGCCGTCTCCTGGGGCCGTGACGACGACCACCGCGGTGACCACCGTGGCGACGACCGCGATCATCGTGGCGACGACCGCGATCACCGCGGCGGACACCGTCACTGACCCGACGGTAGGTGGCCCCGGCTCGTAGCCGGGTGTCAGCGCGCAGGTCGCCTTCTCCGGCTGCGGAGGAGGCGACCTGCGGTGCGAGGGCGGGCTACTTGAACCAGTAGCGGACGCCGTGGTGGCGGGAGCAGGTGCGCTGAGAGTGCCGCGAGTACGACAGCGAGAAGACAGCGAGGCAGGATTCGAACCCTGCGAGGATCCCCTGGGGTTGCTGCTCCTGCATAGGGGCGCACGTCGCCAAGGACGACGTCGAGGAACTGGACCGGGCCCGCGACGCCGAGTCCCCCGACCCGCACACCGCCGCACTGCTCGCCTTCTCCGACGCCATCGCCCGCATCTGCGGCAGCATCGCCGGCACCCAGCCGAAAGCGGCCCGGGCCGCGGGCGTCACCGACGCCGTGAGGGCCGAGGTCGTGGCCAATCCGGCGCCCCTCCTCACCAACTGGACGATGTCCCCTGGGTGACCATGCCACCACCGCCGACCAGCACGCCGTACCGCAGGTCTTCTTCAGCGACCCCGAGGCGGCCGCAGCGGGCCTCACCGCCGCACAGGCGGTCGACGCCGGCTACCGCATCAAGACCGTCGACCTGGACTTCAATGCCGCCCAGGGCGCCAACCTCTACGCCGACGGCTACCGGGGCCACGCCCGGCTGCTCGTCGGCCTCGACCGGGAGGCACTGCTCGGAGTGACGTTCGTCGGGCTGGGCGTCAGCGAACTCCTGCACTCGGCGACCATCGCGGTCGCCGGCGAGGTCCCGCTCAAACGGCTCAGGCATGCGGTCGCCTGCTTCCCGACCGTCAGCGAGATCTGGCTCTTCCTCCTCGCCGCCTACCAGCGCGACCAGGAGACGTCGCACCCCACCTCCGCCTGATGCCCGGGTACCGTGGCGCAGACGATCACTTGGCCGCTGGGCCGGACCCCTGTCATCACCCGCGCGTCCGGGCCTGTCACCACCGCGTGGACTGCGGGGGCGGCCGCCGAGAGCACCCGCCGGGCCCTGCGTGGGGTCGGGCAAGCGCTCGCTCACCGCACGTCCTGGATGATCCGCCGGACAGTGACACCTGCCGTAGTGCCCGGTACCCGGCCTTCAGCGTCACGAGCGTGGCAAGTGCGGCCGCCACCAGCCCTGCGACCGGGGCCGCCCGGTTGCCGACTGCCGTCGAGCGCGCCGTATTCGGTCGAGCGCGTCGGCGACCGCGGCAAACAGCGCTGCCCCCATCGCGGCGCCCGGCTGTCGGCCGGTGTTGATCATTCCGCCGGCCAAACCCTGGTCACGGTTCGGCGATTTTGGCGCTCGCGGTGATCACGCTGCCGAATGCCATGCCTGCGGTGCCGAATCCGACAAGCGTCACCGCCGCGAGCGGCAGGTGGTAACGGTCGACCGTCCGCTGCTGGGCCAGGGCGGCAAAGGCGGCGGTGGCATGGCGGTCGGCACCACCGGAGAGGTGTTCTCCGCTAGGGGTTGTCCGGCGGATCTTGGCTTGGCGGCGCCGGTGGACCCCCGGCTGGAGTGCGGGAGGCTGCACCTAGGCTTTGGCCATGCTGCTGATCCACGGCGGGGAAGCCGTAGCCGACGCTCCCGTACTGCGCACGGGAGGAGTCCCGCTCGTCCCGGATGGATTCGTCTGGCCGAACTGCCGCAACTGCGGCGGGCCCATGCAGTTCCTCGCTCATCTGCCCCTCGATCTCGGGGCAGTCGCGGTGTTCTTCTGCCAGAACGATCCCGGTATGTGCGACGACTGGGACGCCACCGCCGGTGCCAACCGCGCCTTCGTGTTCAGAGGTCGACTGGCGGCGGCCACGGTCCCCGACGAAGGCGAGACGCTGCTCGGTGCGGTCACCGCCTTGCGCCCGTACCCGGCCGACGCCCCAACCGAGGAGCCGGTTCTGGGCCGGCTGGGTGGCGAAGCAGACTGGATCCAAGGTGATGAGACCCCTGACTGTCCCTCCTGCACCGCCCGTATGACCTTCACGGCCGAACTCGAGGAGGGATCCGACTTCGCCACCTCCGCCAACTTCGGCGGAGGTGGCCGCGGCTACATCTTTCACTGCGCCCCCTGTAGCGAGGCCGCCTTCCTCTGGCAGGGATGAACCGGCGGTCGGCCCGCCGGTCTGGTCGCTCGGGGACGGTGCGCTGGATCTGCCGCCTCCGCAGAGCGCGTCGTCCCCCTGCCCCGGCGTGACCAGGAACGCAAGCGGGCGGCGTCCGTCCAGTGCGGTCTGCCGTTGATCACCTTGCGGTGACTGGCTCAGCGTCCGTCCCGCCCGCCGGTTTTGGACGGATGCGGCAAGCAGCCGAGACCATTCGCGGTTCGTGAGATCGTCCCGCCCCATGACCAGGCGAGCGGACTTGGACACCAGGCGGTTCAAAGATCCGCCCGACAGCCCTAGAGGTCGAGGACGACTTCGGTGGTGGGTTGGCTGCAGCAGACGAGGATGGTGCCGGCTTCGGGGGGTTCGAGGGGTGGGGTGGTGTAGGTGATGTCGCCCGCCACGAGGTGGGTCGTGCAGGTGTGGCAGACACCGGTGCGGCACGACCAACGGGTGGGGATGTCGCAGGCTTCGGCGAGGTCGAGGAGGGAGGAGTGGGCGGGTGACCATGGTGTGGCGATGCCGCTGCGGGCGAAGGTGATGAGGGGGCCGTTGCCCGTGGGACCGGGTGGTTGGTGCGGCCGGACCGCGGCGGTGGGAGTGATGCCGGGGTTGATGGCTGCGAGCGCGCTGAATTGTTCCGTGCGGATCCGCTCTGGGTTCAGGCCGTGGGCGCGCAGGAGGCTGCCGAGGTCGTCCATGAAGGCGGGCGGTCCACAGAGGTAGGCGTCGGCTTCGGCAGGGATCCCCATCGCGCTGAGTGATCGGGCCGTGGGGCGGCCCTGGGCGATGTGCGGGTCGTCGGAATGTGGGGCGGTGTCCGCGGTGTAGTAGATGTGCTCGTGGGCGTGGGGGAGTTGTGCCAGGAGCGCGTGGCTCTCGTCCGAGAAAGCGTGGTGGGCGCGGTCGTGGGCGACGTGGATCCACCAGACCGGGCGTGGGTCGCGTGTGGCGGCGAGTCGGTGCAGCATGGCGAGCACGGGAGTGGCGCCGATCCCTGCCGAGACGAGGAGGATCGGGCGGGTGGTCTCTTCCAGTACGAACGTTCCGCGGGGGCTGGCGATGTCCACGAGGTCCCCGGGACGGAGCGCGGCATGGATGTAGCCGCTGACTCTCCCCTGAGGTTCGTGCTTGACGCTGATGCGGTAGGTGCGTGCTGTGGGGGAGGAGGACAGGGAGTAGCTGCGCACTGCGGGGGCGGCGTCGCCGACGGCGAGGCGGATGGAGAGGTACTGACCCGGGCGGGCCTCGGGCAGGAGCGTGTCGTCGGTGGTCTCGAGGTAGATCGAAGAGACGGTGGGGGTCTCGGGGACGATGCGGGCGACGCGCATGGTCTTGAAGCCCGGCCATCCCGGTTCTTCTCCGGGCTGCTGGGTGGCTGCGCGTTCGGCCGGCCACCCCGGTTCCTGTGTGGGCTGCTGGGCGGTGGCGAGTTCACGGAAGGACTGCTGCCATCCGGGGCTGAGGGCGGGGATGTCCAGTGCTTTGCGCAGCTTCGCGGGGTCACGGTCGGGGAGGTAGAGCAGCGCGTCGGTGTCGGCGACGCTGAGTCCTTCCGGGCCCTTGCGGGTGAGGGTGATCTCGTCCCCGGCCTGGACGCGGCCCTCGGTGATGACGCGCAGGTAGAACCCGGGACGGTGGTGGGCGACCAGGAGGGAGGCCATGGCGGGTTCGCCCAGGCGCATGCCGACGCGGTAGCAGGTGACGCGGGGCTGGGTGACCTCGAATTCGGCTTCGCCGATGCGGTACCGGTCGCCGATGCACACTTCGTCGTCGGACAGGCCGTCGACGGTGAAGTTCTCCCCGAACATCCCGAAGCTCAGGTCGTCACGGCCGAGTTGCTTCTGCCAGTACTGGTAGGACTGCAGCTGGTAGACGAGGACAGCACGGATTTCGCCGCCGTGCCCGGCCAGGTCTCCTTGACCGTCTCCGTCGACGTTCAGCCGCCGGACCGTACGAGGGCCCTGGACGGGGGCCTTCCAGGCTCCGGTGTGGACGGTCCTTCCCTGCCAGGAGACGTCCTTGGGCATCCCCACGTTGACGGACAGCAGTGTCGCCATTGCGGACCTCCTGCGGGTGGCCGGCCGGGCAACCCCTCAGGGAGCTGGGATCTGTGCGGCGGGGCCGTCGTGCCGGTGCCGCCGCGATTCCGTGATCACGAATCCATCGTCATCCTCCCCGTGAGCGTTGTCGACCGCTCTTTGGTCTTCTGCACGAGCGTCCGGTTTCGACTGGACGTGGGCCACGGAAATCGCCGCACTTGCACAGGCTCTCGATGTGGCACGTGAAGGGGTCGAGCGTGCCCGCTCCAGGCCGGTGATGGCAGCGGTTCCCTGGTGGACCACGAGGCACGCAGGCCCGAGGTGCGCGGTGCGCTGGCTGATGGCCGATCACGGACGGAGGCTTGAGGCAGGCCCACGTTCCGCCGCCCGGGCGCACGGCATCCTCAGCGCCATCTAACCATTAAAAGCATCTTGACAGGTTAGGTTAAGCGTGCTCGACTGGATCTATAACCATTGAAGCTCGATAGAGGGGTTAGAAATATGGCTTCCGCAGTCCACCACCGCACAGCCACCGTCAACGGGCTCGAGGTCTTCTACCGGGAGGCCGGCGACCCCCAGGCACCCGCAGTCGTGCTTCTCCACGGCTTCCCGACCAGCTCGCACATGTTCCGCCACCTGATCCCGGCGCTGGCCGACCGCTACCACGTGATCGCCCCCGACCACATCGGGTTCGGGCAGTCCGCGATGCCTGCCGTGCAGGACTTCCCCTACACCTTCGACGCCCTCACCGAGGTCACCTCCGGCCTGCTCCAGCACCTGGGCATCGACCGGTTCGCGATGTACGTGCAGGACTACGGCGCCCCCATCGGCTGGCGTCTCGCCCTCCAGGCCCCGGACCGCATCACTGCGATCGTCACCCAGAACGGCAACGCCTACGAAGAGGGCTTCGTCAAGCCCTTCTGGGACGACGCCTTCGCCTATGCCGAGGCCCCGGGACCGGGCACCGAGGCCCCCATGCGCGGCGCCCTGACCCTCGAGACCACACGCTGGCAGTACGTGAACGGAGTGGCGGACCCCAGCCTCGTCAGCCCGGACAACTGGGTGCACGACCAGGCACTGCTGGACCGTCCCGGCAACGACGAGATCCAGCTCAAGCTGTTCCGCGACTACCCCACCAACGTGGACCTCTACCCACAGGTCCATCAGTACTTCCGCGCCTCCCAGGTTCCGCTGCTCGCGGTCTGGGGCGCAGGCGACGAGATCTTCGGCCCCGCGGGCGCGGAGGCGTTCCGCCAGGACCTGCCCGATGCCGAGATCCACCTGCTCGCCTCCGGCCACTTCGCGCTGGAGAGCCACCTCGAGACCATCGCCGAGCACATCCGCGACTTCCTCGGCCGCGTCCTCGCCTGACGGGCAGGGCGTCGGGGCGGCTGCGGTGGCCGGGGACCAAAGCCCCCTCCTGTCGCAGCCGGCACAAAGGACCCGCCAGGCGACACCTTGCCCCACACGGTTCGCGGCTCCACCCCGCGGACCATGCGCGCCGCCCGGGACTCCGCCACGCAAGCCCTCGACAGCTGGGCGGGTTCCGGTACGGCGACGACATCCGGGCCTGCGCCACGGATCCGGCCGGCCACGTCGTCCAGCGCAAGAGCCCGGACGGCCGCGACCTCCTGGTCCGCCTCATCAGGCGCCCGTACTGCCTTCACGTCGGCGTTCATGGCAGCGCGTGCCACTGCGGCGTCCGCATCCCGCCGCTCCCGCTGACCGCGGATACCGGGCGGGGCATGCGCACCGCCCCCGACCGTCGACGACAACCACCCCACCCGGGGTGCGGCCACCGTCCACCCCCCACCCCGAAAGGAGCCCGCCATGGGATTGTCCTGGCAGCAAGGCCCGCTCTCCGCCGGCGCGATCGGACACTTCCTCACCCCCGAACCGCTCCCGGAACGCCTCCTGTTCGCCGAGCCGCTGCGCCGCCGCATGCGCGTGAAGTTCAACGACACGTGGATCGCCGACAGCGAGAACGTGATCCTGCTGCACGAACCGGGCCGCTACCCCGTCGCCTACTTCTCCCGGGAAGACGTCGACCCACAGGCCCTGCTCCCGAGTGGCAAGGTCACCCACCACAAGGATCTCGGCGACACGGCCTGGTACGCGGTGCGCGCCGGCGACCGCACCACCGAACGCGCAGCCTGGGAGTTCACCGCGCCGCCCGCTCATGCCGCCGAGCTCCGGGGCCGCATCGCCTTCGCCTGGCGGGCGATGGATGCCGTCTACGAGGAGGACGAACGCATCCTGGGGCACGCCGCGGACCAGTACCACCGGATCGACATCCGCGACACCTCCCGCACCCTGGAGGTCCGCCTCGGCGACACGGTGATCGCCCGCTCCGAACACCCCGTCGTCCTCTACGAGTCCGGATTCGCGCCGCGCTGGTACGTCCCGCGCGCCGACATCGACGAGATCCGGCTGCGCCCTGTGGAAGGCCAGACCTTCTGCCCTTACAAGGGCCTGTGCGACTACTACGACATCGGCGACGCACGCCGCGCCGCATGGTCGTATCTCAACGCCTACCGGGAGGTCGACCGGATCGGCGACCTGGTCTCCTTCGAAGCGGACAAGGTCGAGGTCCGTCTCGACGGCACGCGCCTGCATCTCGAGCCCGGGCAGAACGTCGTCCCCCACGGCGTCGATCGCGGCCTGGACGCCGACGAAGTCAAGGACCACTGAGTCCGCAGAGCGCCTGCTCCTGTCTCAGCCCCGGTACTCGAAGTGCCAGGGTCCAGCCGACGGCTCTGACGGTGGCGCTCCGTGAGCGTCACCAGACACGCGATCGGCAAGCCCAGTGGCTCTCCAGTCATCCATCAGGAGTGTGAGACCGAGACCGGCTGGCTCACCGCGCCCTCCCCGGTGCTCAGGTGCAGGAGATGAACCGTCACAAGCAGCCGCGCCCTGTTTCGGTGAGGGCGCGACGGCGCGCGTGGAGCGTGGTGTCGGCTGGCCGACCCGCCCCGGGCCACGACAACGCCGTTTCGACCGGCCATTCAAAGGACAGCGTCCAGTGTGATCGGCAGCTCGCGGATGCGCTTGCCGGTGGCGTGGTGCACGGCGTTGGCGATCGCGGGCGCGATGCCGACCAGGCCGACCTCGCCGACGCCTTTGGTGCCGGTGGCCGTCCCGTGATCGGGCTCGCCGACGAAGACCACGTCCAGTTCCGGGACATCGGCGTTGACCGCGATCAGGTAGTCGGCGAACGTCCCGTTGGCGATGCGCCCGGTGCGCGGGTCGGTGACCGTGTCCTCGAACAGGGCCATGCCGATGCCGCCGACCGTCCCGCCGATGATCTGGCTCCTCGCCGTCTTCTCGTTCAGGATGCGCCCACCGTCGATCACGGAGACCACCCGCGCGACCCGGATGAGGCCGAGGTCCGTGTCGACCCGGACTTCCACGAACTTCGCGCCGTACGCGCCGGCGAGGGACATGCCCAGTTCGGTGTCGACCGGCGGCGTGCTGTTCCCGTTCGACGTGAGCTCGGACAGCCCGTGCCGGGCGAGGATGTCGGCGTACGCCTCCCCGAGGTCCGGGCGGCCCGCGGGGTGGACCCTCCCGTCGGTGCACTCCACGTCGTCCGGGGAGAAGCCAAACAGGGGTGAGTCGGTGTCGCCGCACGCGAGTTCGGCGAACGTGCGCACCAGCCGCCGGCAGGCGTCGTGCACGGCGTTGCCCAGCGCGCCGGTGAGACCTGAGCCGCCCGCCATCATCGAGTTGGGCATGTCGGAGTCGCCCAGGTCGAAGCGGACCCGGTCCAGCGGCAGGCCCATTTCCTCGGCGGCCAGTTGGGCCATGACCGTGTAGGTTCCGGTGCCGATGTCGGTCGCCGCGCTGCGCACCAGCGCGCTGCCGTCCCTGTTGACGGTGGCCTGCGCCGCGCAGGGCTGTGCGAAATAGGGGAACCACGCGCTCGCCATGCCGTAGCCCACGAGCCAGTTGCCGTCACGCATGGAGCGGGGTTCCGGGTTCCGGTCGGACCAGCCGAAGCGTCGCGCGCCGATCTCGTAGCACTCCAGGAGCGCCTTGCCGGACCAGGGCAGACCGTTGCGCGGGTCGACGTCGGTGTGATTGCGCAGCCTCAGCTCCACCGGGTCCATGCGCAGTTTGCAGGCCAGCTCGTCGAGCGCGGACTCCAGCGCGAAGTTGCCCTGCGCCTCGGCCGGGGCGCGCATGGACGTCGGCACGGCGATGTTCAGGCGGGCCTGCCGGTCCTGCGTGATCACGTTGGGGCACCGGTAGGCGAACGCGGTTCCCGACGCGAACGGCTCGTAGTCCGCTTCCTCCATGCTCAGGGAGGTGAGGCTGCGGTGGTCCAGGGCGACCAGCTCGCCGTCGCGTGTGGCGCCGACACTCAGCCACTGCACCCCGCTGGGCCGGTGTCCGATGGAGGTGAACATCTGCGGCCGGGTCAGCACCAGCTTGACCGGTCGCTTGATCATCCGGGCGGCCATGGCGGTGAGGACCACGTGCGGCCACGCGCGCAGACCGGCACCGAAGCCTCCGCCGACATAGGGCACCAGGACCCGTACCGAGCTCTCGGGGATACCGAAGACCGTGGCGAGGGTGGTGCGCACCATCGACGGCCACTGACTGGTGTCGTGGACGGTGAGGGTGTCGCCCTCCCACGCGGCCAGGGTGGCGAACAGGCCGAGCGGGTTGTTGGTGTTGTCCGCCGTGGTGTAGGTGGCCCGCACGGTCACCTCGGCGGATTCCAGCGCTGCCGCGGGGTCGCCGCGCGAGGTGTCCATCCCCCACGGGTCGATGACCTGTTCGGCGCGCGGGTCATGGAGGTCCAGCAGCGGCTCCGCGGTCTCGTAGTCGGCCCGTACCAGCCGCGCCGCGGCGGTGGCCTGCTCCGGGGTCTCGGCCACCACGAAGGCGATGTGCTGCCCGTGGTGGACGATCCGGTCGTTGCGCAGCGGCGGGAGAGGCGACGCACCGAGGACCGTCGTGGGACCCTTCCCGACCTTCGGGGCGTTCTCGTGGGTGAGGACGGTGATCACACCGGGGGCGCCCTCGGCCGCGTCGGTGTGCATACGGACGATCCGGCCCGCGGCGACGGTGCTCTGCACCAGGGCACCGTAGGCCTGGCCGGGGACGCTGAAGTCCATCGGGTACGGGGCAGTGCCGGTGACCTTGCGCGGGCCGTCGACCCGGTTGACGCCGGCGCCGACCCGCGGCCTGCTTTCGACGGTGCTCATGCGGTCACTCCTGAGACGGTCTGCAGCTCGCGCACCAGGGTGCGCCGGGCGAGCGGCACCTTGAACGCCGTTCCGGGGACGGTCCAGGCGCCGTGCATGGTCGCCTCGGCCGCGTCGCGGAACGTGGCGGTCGTGGCGGAGGCACCGGTCAGCACGTGCTCGGCCTCGTAGGCCCGCCAGGGTTTCGTGCCCACGCCGCCCAGGCCGATCCGGGCCTGGCGGATCGCGCCGTCCTCCACGACGAGCAGCACCGCGGCCGAAGTGAGGGCGAACTCGTACGATGCCCGATCGCGGACCTTGAGGTAGCCCGACCGGGCGGCCGGCGGCGGGAGCGGGATCTCGACCTCGGTGATCAGCTCGGCGTGCTCCAGGACGTTCTCGCGCTCGGGGCTGTCGTCGGCCGTCAGGTAGAACTCGGTCAGCGGCACGGTACGGGCCTCCGACAGTCCCTGGATGTGCACGACCGCGTCGAGCGCCACGAGGGCGACGGCCAGGTCGGAGGCGTGCAGCGCGATGCACCGCTCGCTCGCCCCGAGCACGGCGTGCATACGTGCCGCCCCCTGCACCGCGGCGCAACCGGAACCCGGCGCGCGTTTGTTGCATGCGCCGACCGTTGGGTCGCGGAAGTAGCGGCAGCGTGTGCGCTGCAGCAGGTTGCCACCGATGGTGGCCATGTTCCGCAGCTGCACCGAAGCGCCCTGCAGGAGGGCCTCGCGCACCATGGGCAGGCGCTCGCTCACCGTGGCGTCGGCGGCCAGTTCCTCCATGGTGGCCAGGGCCCCCACGTGGAGGGCCTCGCCGCGTCGTTCGATGCCGTGCAGCGGGAGCCGGGTGATGTCGATCAGCCGCGGGGGCTCCAGGACCCCGTCCTTCATCAGGTCGAGCTGTGTCGTCCCGCCCGCGAGGCAGGATGCCGCCGGGTCCTCCGCCAGCAGCCGCACCGCCTCGCGGGTGTCGGTGGCCCGGACATAGTCAAAGGCGCGCATCGTGACCTCCCCGGGAGGCCGCGTCGCGTATCGCCGCCACGATGTTGGGATAGGCACCGCACCGGCACAGATTTCCGCTCATGAACTCCCGGATCTCCTCGTCCGAGCCGGCCCGGCCTTCGGCCATGAGCGCCACCGCGGACATGATCTGCCCCGGGGTACAGAAGCCGCACTGGAAGGCGTCGTGTTCCATGAACGCCTGCTGCACCGGGTGCGGACCGTCGGCGTCGGCGATGCCCTCGATGGTGGTGATCGCCCGGCCCTCCGCCTGCGCCGCGAGGGTCAGGCAGGCCAGCACCCTCCGGCCGTCCAGATGGACGGTGCATGCGCCGCAGGCACCCTGGTCACAGCCCTTCTTCGTACCCACCAGGCCCAGCCGGTCACGCAGGGCGTCCAGCAAGGTGACCCGCGTGTCCATACGGAGGGCGTACGGCCGTCCGTTCACTGTGAGTGTCATGATCCGCTCCGGGGCCGCAGGCCGCTCACCCACGTCCCGCCGGCTCGCCACGTCCGTCATCGCGTCCTCCTTGGGACGGGTCGCACACGGCTCCAGCCCACACGCGGCGCAGACCCGGTGAGCCGATTCGACAGCTTTGGGAAGATTGACAACCTCATTTCACGATATAAGCCAAACAAGTGATCGGCATGCGGTCCGACCGCTGCGTCTCGAACTTGCGGTGCGGTGGGGTCATCCACCCGGCCACCGGGCCGCTTCCAGGCCGTGCTGGTCGGGCGTCCGCGAGGATCTCCACGAATGGTCGGCCGACAGCTCGACCAGGCCGGGCCGCCGGACCTGGATGAGGCAGCGCAACTGCCGGGCCGGTCCTTCCGGCCGGTACTCGATGACCTCGGTGAGAGCGCGCAGCCGGATATCTGGTGCGGCGGTGCAGCCTCGTTGCACCAGCAGGGGAGCACCTTGCCGATGGCGCGGGTGACGGTCGAGCGGTCGGCGCCGAGCCAGCAGGCCGACAGATCATGCGTGGCGCGACGGCGCGGATCACCAGCGTGGCCAGCAGCCGGTCGATGAATACGAGCCTGCGCTGCGCACCGGCTCCGACAACCCGCCGCCACGGCCGAGCCGCGAGACGTGCCTGATGCTGCTCGTGCCCCAAGGGCCTCATCTCAGCGATGAGTTCACCGACGCCTACCGCCCGCACGGCCGCTGACCCAGACACGTTCCTGCGCGGCATCGACCTCGAACACACCACGGGACGCGGAACGTTGTCGTCGCCGCCATGGTGTCGGACGTCCGCCAGGTTCGAAGAATCGCCGCTCGGCACCACGACACAAGGTGGACCGCGTCGCGGCCACCGGCGCTCAATCGGCGGATTCCCGGCCGTCGGAGTAGATCACCAGTGTCTGTTCCGGCTGTTCGGCCAGGTGGAATGCGGTGTAAGCGAAATCGACCACCCCGCGTCCCGGGCTCCGCAGCCGTTTCCGTCCGCCGTGCCGGGCCTGCACGTCGTACTGCGGCCACCAGGCACGCACTTCCGGGCTGCCCGCGGTCAGTTCGTCGATCAGCCGGGTGTACCGGACGTCGCCCGGGTGGCGTCCGGCCAGCGTCCGCAGCCGGGCAAGCAGACCGCGCGCCTCGGGCTCCCAGTCGACCAGGACGTCCCGGGCCGCAGGTTCGAGGAAGACCCAGCGCGCGAAGTTCGCCGGCCGGTCCGCGGCCGCGGTGAGGTGCGGGAACAGCTCGTCGGCCGCCTGGTTGCAGCTGAGCACGTCATAGGTGCCGCCGATGATGTACGCCGGGTGCGGCTGGAGCAGGAGCGGGACGGCAGCCACCTCGGCGGCGAGCGGCTCAGGTTCTTCGGGTTCGGCCGCAGGCACATGTCCGGCCAGCCGGAAGAGGTGACCGCGCTCGTGCCGGTCGAGCTGCAGCACCGAGGCGACGGCGTCGAGCACCTGGTCCGAGGCGCGGATGTCCCGGCCCTGCTCAAGGTACGTGTACCAGGTCGCGCTGATCCCGGCGAGCAGCGCGAGTTCCTCCCGGCGCAGGCCCGGGGTCCGGCGTCGGCCGGTGTGTGGCAGTCCGACCTCGTCAGGGGTGATCCGCTCCCTGCGGCTACGGAGGAAAGCGCCCAGCTCACGGCGTTGGTCCGGCTGTTGCGGCATGGTGGATGGCACCTCTGGTTCCAGAATGAATGCGCTCTGGATACCAGGCTAGAGCCATCGCAGACTGAAGTCCGAGCGGGAAGTGCGGCTCTCACCGGCGGGCTGTGACCGCTCATCCCGGCGCCTGCGGCCCCGGCGCGCGGACGCGGTCCGGGCGATCACACGGAACCGGTACCGAGAAGGAATACCGGTACCGAGAAGGATGAGGAAGACATCATGTCGGGAATCGACGGCAAGGTCGTGGCGATCACGGGAGCCAGCAGCGGCATCGGCGAGGCGACCGCACTGCTGCTCGCCGAACGAGGCGCACGGCTCGTGTTGGGTGCGCGCCGGTCCGAGCGCCTCGCGGAGTTGGTGGCGCGGATCGAGAAGTCGGGCGGAGCGGCCGTACAGACCCGCACGGACGTGACCCGACGGGACGACCTGCACACCCTGGTCGCACTGGCCGGCGAGCGATTCGGGCGACTCGACGTGCTGGTCAGCAACGCCGGGGCCGGTACGATCT
This sequence comes from Streptomyces barringtoniae, assembly GCF_020819595.1. Taxonomy (GTDB): domain Bacteria; phylum Actinomycetota; class Actinomycetes; order Streptomycetales; family Streptomycetaceae; genus Streptomyces; species Streptomyces barringtoniae. Next base: position 66,894 of record NZ_JAJHNP010000003.1, on the reverse strand, counting down.
CGCCTCTCGACGATCTGCGGGTCGACGAGTGGGACCAGATGGTCGACGTCAACATCAAGGGTGTGTTGCACGGGATCGGCGCCGCGCTGCCGGTCTTCCGGGCCCAGGGCACGGGCCAGTTCATCACCATCGCCTCCACGGCCGCGTTTCGCATCGTGCCGACCATGGCGGTCTACGCCGGTACCAAGTTCGCGGTCCGCGCCATCTGTGAGGGCCTGCGCCAGGAAGCCGGTGACTCCTTGCGGGTGACCACCGTCTCGCCCGGCCTCATTGGGACCGATTTCGCCGAAGCATCAACGAATTCGCAGGTCCGGGCAGAGATCACGGAGATGCGGGACCGGATCGCGATCCCGCCGGAGGCGATCGCCCAAGCCATCGCGTTCGCCATCGAGCAGCCGGCGGCCGTCGACGTGAACGAGATCGTCGTCCGGCCCACGGCTCAGAAGTGAACCCGCTCAAGTCCGAGGCGCATTGCAGCCCCGGCCCCTGATCGTTCCTCGAAGCCCTCGACTCCAAACCGCTCCGAGCAGGTGCGTCGGTGCAGAGCACGGACGGAACGCGCCGATGGGGAGGGCTCGGCCCGAAAACCGTGACCGGGATTCCGTGGACGTGCAGGACGCGGGCCAGCGTGAGACCGCCGAGTCCGGCGCCGATGATCGTGTCACGGGTACGCATGGTGGCTCCTCGGGAGGCGGGCCGCCCGGTGACTCCGGCCGGCCGTCTCCCGAAAGGTGCCAGCCCCCGCCGACGGTCGCTCGGGCAGATCCGGCCGCACCCCGGCTGCGGCGGCACCCGCGCTGCTCGCACTGCCAGGAGACCGACTTGCAGCAACGTAAGTGCGTGGGCCAGGGCCAGGACCAGGGTGGATCCTGACACCAACAGCCGGCCGGCTACGACCTCGAAGGTCCGTGATCAGTCATGGGCGTCCAGGCCCTCGCGATCGAGTGCTGCTCGGATCTGGCTGAGCCACTGTGTGCCCAGTCGGCGCCCGTTCGGGAGTTGGTCGCCTCGATCCCAGCGCCATGTTGTGATCATCGCCAGCACGAGGATCCGGCACTCGCGCAGCAAGTCTTGATCGACACCCGGATAGTGCTCGCTGACTGCTTCGGGCGCATGGGCGAGGTCGAACTCGACGGGCCCACGGCAACACGTCTCAAGGTCTATGAACAGCAGCCCGTTCTTCGTGGTGAGCACGTTGCCCGGGTGCGGCTCGCCGTGCAGCAGCTGCTCGGCGCCGCCACGCTCGCCGATCACTCGTCTCAGGCCGCGTAACGTGTCGCCGAGCAGCTCCCGGTCCGCGTCGGCGAGCGCCGGAGTGTGGTCGCGGTTCGCCACGAGTTGTTGAGCCTGCTCGACCCGGTCGGTGAATCGCGGCGTCGGGACATCGAGCTCGCGCATGCCGGCATGCAGCTGCTCGAGCGCATTCGCGTAGTCGGCTGGTGAGACCTCGCGAGGTGTCACGGGTTCGTAGTAGGTCCATAGCGTGACCAGGAAGCCATCACGCTCATAGGCGCGTGGCTCCACTCGAGGCTCGAGAGCGGCCACAGGGCACCCGGATTCGGCGAGCCGCTGAGCAAGCTCGACTTCGAACTGTGCGACCTGATGCGCCACAGGTGCCACGCGGGCCAGGACGTCACAAGGCAGCAGACGCAGAGTGAGCTTGTTCGAGTCATGAAGAATGATCGCGTCGTCGACTGTCAGGCCAAGTGATGAGGCGGTCGACATGGCCGCGGCCACCGCACGCGGAACCTCTGACGCGTGCATCGTCGCCTGGCCCCTCTCCCTTGAGCGCTGCCACCACTCTCCGAGCGGTGCAACCTGCGCACCCTAGCAAGTCGTCGATAGAGAGCCGCGCTGGCGCGACGGGCAGGATGCGGCTGCATCGGCGATCTGCTGCTTGAGGACGCCGCCGCGCGGGAAGCCGCCCTGTCCGCTGACGCCACGAGGTGGCTGTCGCTGCCCGGGATCCGGACCAGATGGACCAGATGCAGTGGACAGGCGTTGCTACCTCCGCGCTGTGCTTGAGTGGCGAAGAGCCCGCGTTGTCTCCGGCCTGGAGCGCAAGGAGCGCCAGGCCCGGCTGCTCCGTGCGCTCGTCTCCATGGCCCAGGGTTTTGGCTTTCGTGGAGGCCGTGGAGGCCGTGGAGGCCGTGGAGGGGGTGCTGCTGCAACCGGGGCGTACAGCCGCCGCGAGCTTATCTGCTTCGCCGCCCGGCAGTCAGCCCTCTGGCTCCTCGTCCTCGCCGGCCGCGTCGCCGATGGCGACGCGCAGGTCATGCATGCCCTGGATGATGTCGATGAGGGCTTCCTCCGCCCCGCTCAGAGCTCGGCGGGTTCCCTCCACATCACCTCGGTCGGCGTGGAGTTGGGCGCTGAGGGTGTACAACGCCGCCATCGAGGCGGCGAAGGACGCCTCCTGGCCCGGAGGTGTTTCCTCTGCCTCGGTTTCCGAGACCTGCATGGCGGTGCGCTGCAGTCTGTTCGTCAGGACGTTGACCGCGAGGCCGGGGTCGCGGCCCAGCTGATCCGTCCAGCCGACCATCGTGTCGAGGACGTCCTCGATCTCTCCTTCCTCGGTCAGACGCGTGGCGGTGGTGATCTCCGACTCCGTCTTGGCCAGCAAATGGCCCAGCAGCCGCAGACGGTCTGCTTGCTGCGGTTCCTCGGGCCGCGCTTCCGGGCCCGCCACCGGTTCAGCCCCGAGAGCGACCAATGCTGCATAGATCTGTTCAGCACTCACCGAATGCTCGCTTCTGTTGCTCACGCTCTCAGCTTCGCGCCACGAAGGCGCCACCGCCCGCCCACACACGCCGGAGGCGTACGACTCCGCTGCTCATCTCACTCGAGAGCGGCTTCCATCGCCCCTCCGGGCAGGGCATCCCGTACGAGCCCTACCCCGAAGCTCCTGACCAGCACCGATACCCGAGCGGTCGACCAGGCGAACCTGCGACATCACCGTCGCCTCACAACGGTGATGTCGCTGCACTGCCAGTCTCATGGGTGCGGAGTCCTATTGAACTGATCACGTAACGACAGGCCCTCCACAGGACGAATTCATGGCCTCGACAGACCCCTGCCACCACGCAGCGTGCTGGCGGCGCCAGCCTGCGGACCGATTGCCGTGGATCGGGTGGCTGGCCGTGGTTTCGGTGATGCTTGGAATCTTCTTGATAAGCCGCACTATCACCCGACGGGAGCCCAACGGCCGTTAATCAGGCTGCATTGGAAGGTGCCGGAGTGGCCGTGGACACCGCCTCCACCGCGAGGATGTCGCACGAGTCGCTGACGCACTCCAACGCCATCCTGCCGGCCGAGCGGTGAGCGGGAGCGTGGCGATCCGCAAACAGTAATCCGCTACTCTAAGTAATGCCCATGTGGCTGATTGCGCATCTGACCGCGAGACCAACCCCGATGGCGATGGTGGCGAGGTCACTGTCTTCCGAATCGATGCGACCGCTCCAGTGGCGTACTTCATGCGAAGATCAGCGGAGCAGAACCCCACCGTCTGGAATGTCCACTGCAACTGTCACCGACGCCGCAGCGGAGCAGCGAGTCAGCCGTGCCCCCTCGGCTGTGCGAGGGCGTCACCATCGTGGTCGGCCTCATACAGCTAGACAGTCACAGTCAGGGTTTCGAGCCGTGCACGGACACCGACATCCAGCTCGGGCCGACGGGTCGGAAGCTGCTGCCGCTGTCCTTCGGCCGAAGCTCCTGCCGGCTGGCGTGCGATACATTGCCCGCCATGACTGAGCTCGGACCCGTCGCCTGGCCACCTGCCCCGATCAGGACGGAGCGGCTCGTGCTCCGCGAGTCCGAGGCCGGGGACCGTGCGGCGTTCGTCGAGCTGTTCGCGTCGCCAGAGGTGGGCACCTACCTCGGTGGTCCTCGACCGCGTCATGAACTCGAGCGCACGGTGCCTGAGGTACCCGGGCGGCGCCCCGGCCTTTTCGTGATCGATCTCGACGGAGCGGTGATCGGCACCATCGAGCTCAACCGGCGCGACGCGGAGCGCCGGAGCCGGGTCCGTCCGGATGCCGGGGAGGCCGAGCTCGGCTACATGTTCCTGCCGGGGGCATGGGGACGCGGGTACGCCGCCGAGGCCTGCGCAGCGGTACTCGACTGGTACGCCGACGCGCTTCCCGGCGAGCCGGTGGTGCTCTGCACCCAGACCGCCAACACCCGCTCGATGCGCCTCGCCGCGAAGCTGGGGTTCACGGAGGTGCGACGGTTCGAGGAGTGGGGCGCCGAACAGTGGATGGGCGTGTGGTCCTCGGTCGCACCGTCCGGTTGAGCTCGATCGGTCGTCGCGCTCGGCGCTCGTAGCGGTTCCTCGACCTCGTGGCGGTGCACCCCGTCGATCAGACTCACCCGCCGAAGGATATGGACATCCGCCGCTAGGCGGATTGGTACCGGCACGTCAGTCTCGCGATGCTCGCCCACGCCTGCCTCGCGGCCATGGCATCGCATGCCGACGACCCAAACGGAGCCACATGACAGCGCGTCAGCTGGACGTGCTGACAATCCCGCCTCCGGCCAGCGGCAGTGGTGAAGTGCAGCTGGAGTACTAGGGCTTGATGCCCACACCCGTCCACAGGCTGACCTGGGCGTCCGTGGGCGGCTCAGCTGCGATGGAGTCTTCGTTCGGGGCGGGGCGCCAGCGGTGACCCATCGTGATGCCGGGGTCGAGAAGTTCCAGACCGTCGAAGAAGCGGGCGACGTCGGCGCGGGAGCGGAACTGCACAGGCGTTCCCGCGTTGGTGTAGATGTCGGTGACCTTCTGCCAGGTGGGCGGATCGAGGTCGGGCGTGCAGTGGCTGAGTGCCAGGGCGCTGCCCGAAGGCAGGGCGTCGAGCAGGCGTTTGACAATCGCGTACGGGTCCTGCTGGTCGGTGATGAAGTGCATCAGGGCGTTGAGGGACAGCGCCACCGGCTCGTTGAGGTTCAACACCTCTGCGAGGATGGGGGCGTTGAGCAGAGCGGCAGGGTCCTTGACGTCAGCCTCGATGTACGCGGTGCGGCCCTGGGACGTACTCCGCATCAGGCGTTCGGCGTACTTCAGTACGAGAGGGTCGTTGTCGGCGTAGACGACCCGGGCGTCGGGGACGACGGACTGGGCCACCTGGTGCAGGTTCGGCTCCGTGGGGATGCCGGTACCGATGTCCAGCCACTGGCGGATGCCGTACTCTCGCGCGAGGACTCGAGTCGCCCGGTGCATGAAGGACCGGTTCTCACGGGCGCACACAAAGATACCGGGATAGACGGCGGCGACATTCTCGGCTGCCTGCTTGTCCACCTCGAAGTGGTCCTTGCCGCCCAGGTAGTAGTCGTACATGCGTGCGGAGTGAGGCCTGCTGGTGTCGATGTCCCGCGAGGCCGGCGTGCTGCTCATGCTGTTCCCTTCCGTAGATGTGTGGTGTGCAGGCGGAGGGCGACCTCGTGGCGGCGCCTTCTTCCCGATCGCGCTGAGGTTCAGCCGGCCGTCAGGTGATCGGCGAGACCCTTCTTGACTCCCTCGAGGAATGCGCTGATCTCCTCGGTGGTGTAGATCAGCGCGGGCCCCGAGGGATCGGTCGACTGGCGCAACGCAATGCGGCCGTCGGCGAGTTGCTTCGTCTCCACGCACTGGCCCCCGTTGGGCCCGCTCCACGGGCACTCCCAGCCGTGCTCTCCAAGGTCGGAAGCCGGCATCCCGTTGTAGACACTGCCATGGCTTACGGTCATGAGTACTCCTTGCGCATGCGTTGCAACAGCGCCCTGCTGTCCGCGGAGGAGGTCAGCAACGACATCCGGTTGTGTGCTTCCAGATGGGCGGCGACATCCGAGCGCTGGTCCAGGTACATGGAGGCGGTCAGCACCTCGCTGTAGACGACGTCGGGCAACTCCGGCTCCGCGAACCGGAAGTAGGTGAAGGGGGCGCACGCGCCGACGTGGGCGCCTGCGGAGAACGGAACAACATCGATGCTGATATGTTCCAGCTCTGAGGCTTCGAGGAGCCGGTCGATCTGCGCGCGCATCACCTCTGCCCCGCCGACAACGCGGTGCAGGACGGCCTCCTCCATCACCACCCACAGCGTGGGGGCGTCCTTGCTTTCCAACAGGTCCTGCCGGCGCAGCCGCAGCTGGATGCGCCGCTCCAGATCTTCCTCGGAGTCATTGGGAAAGCCGCCGCGCAGGACGGCGCGCGCGTAGGCGTACGTCTGCAGCAGCCCGGTGACGTAGTGCGGCTCGTAGGTACGCAGAGTCCTGGCGCTGGTCTCCAGGCTGACGTAGGCGGAGAACCAGCCGGGCAGCACATCGCGGTAGTCATGCCACCAGCCCGGTTCGTTGGCCCGCTCGGCCAGGGCGACGAACTCGTCGATCTCCTGCCGGTCGGCTCCGTAGGCCTCGAGCAACCTCTCCACGTATAGCGGCTTGAGAGCGACCTCTGCCTTTTCCAGGCGCCGGACGGTCAACGACTTCATCCGCAGGGCCTTGGCAGCGTCCTCCAGCGACACGTCGGCGCTCTGCCGTCTCTCCCGCAGTCGCCGACCGAGGATCATACGAAGAACTGTTGGCGCGCTGTTCCCCGCCCCCGAACGACCCTCCACCAGGCAACCCCACTCCCCTGACAGCACGTCACCATGACGCGTTTGCAGGCGACTTGCTGATGACACCAACCGGATATCGTCTGGCTGAAATTATCAGGGAAGCAGTTGCAGCGTGAAGTCGGCTGCGCGCATAGTTACATGCGTGAGAGGTCCAGCCGGACCCCCAGACCCCGATCGTCAACGGCCAGCCAGGTCCACAGAGTTGTCGCCACCAAACGCCGAGGACGCACGTAAATTCGAACACATTTGTCGGGAAGGCATTACCGCCGCTTCGCATCCTCGCGGCCCGGCCTCGAAGGGAAGACGACCACCATGTCCCCCCACACACCGCTCCTCACCTCCTCGTCAAAAGGCGCAGGCACCGGCTCCTCGCGCGGAGCAGTCGTGACCGCGACGGGCTTGATGCACCGCTCGCATCCATGGCTCGGCCACATGGTGACGGACTCCGCAACGGGACGGCGAGGAATTCTCCGCGCCATCGCCCCGGAGGGCACGACGCCGGCGCCGGTCGCCTGGCTGGCCCCGCGGCGAGGCGGCATCGAATGGACAACGGCGCCCGAATACCTGACCGATCCCACGCCGATCGCGCCGACCAGCCGCCCGGAAGAGACGACGTGAGGCAGCGGATCACCCTCGTCCGTGCGTCACGGCCGTAGCTGCCTTGGAAGGCCGCTCAAGGCATGCCTGAGGTGTTGTGGAGGTGGTTCGCTCCGATCGCCATGGCGCTTACCGGGCCATCTGAGTGGGCGTAGGGCTGCGAAGCGCCGGTTTGGTTTCAGTGGGTTGATGTCGGCGCCCCACCCTCTGCGCCGCCCCATGCGTGCCGCCCACTCGCTGCACAGGGTGACCGCATATGCCGCGACCATTGCCGCCGCACCGGTCACCAGTGCCTCCCGCTGCACCTCCCGCTGCGTCGCCTCCCCCTCACCCGTCCGGGGCGGGCGTCTTCCTGCGGTCAGCGGCCCGCTGCCAAGACCCGGCCGGCCGTAGTGGGACTGGCGCGAGCGCGCGAGGCCAACGGATACGAAGAGATGCCGGCCGTACGTGCCGGGCCCTCACGGCGCGCTGAACGGACGGGCGTCGGGGAGCGGGGCACGGCGATGCTCAGCTCGACACCTTGCCCGGGGGCCAGGTGGGAGCGGCGTTCCTGACGTTGCTGTCACGGGGCGTTCGTCCTCGTCGCGGGGTGGCGGCCCTGACAGCGTGCGCCGCGCTGCTGTCCTGGGGGTGGAGCACTGGTCTACCCCCTTCGAGACGGACACGGTCGTACGCCTCTTCGGCGACCGGCTGGTCGCCACAGGCGCTACGGCGCCTACAACACCGCCTCCCGCATCGCGATCTCGCTCGTAACCTGGCCGTGGGGGCGCTGTTTCGACACGGGAGTGCGGTGGCCGCCGTGGGTTGCGCTCGCCGCCACCGGTCTGTGCTGCGCCGGGCTCCTGGCCCAGCTGCATCGCGCCGGATGCCTGGCGGCGAACACCGTCCCGGTGCCCGGCTGAGGTGAGGACCCGTCGCGCTCAGCGTGGCCCGGCCGTCACGGCGGCCGCGCTCTCAGCAGGGGTACCGGTCAGGCCGTCGCGCAGGCCGAGGCGCAGGTGCTCGACGTGGTAAAGGGCCTGTTCAAGGAGCTCGGCGACGTGGTTGTCGTAGAGGGCGTAGATGACCGAGCGGCCCCGGCGTTCGCCGGTGACCAGGCCGAGGTTGCGCAACAGCCGGAGCTGGTGGGAGCAGGCGGACTGCTCCATGCCGACGGCGTCGGCGAGTTCCGTCGCCGGGCACGGCCCTTCCTGGAGACGGGCCAGGATCCGCAGCCGGGAGGGCGTGGCCAGCGCCTGGAGGGTGGCGGCCACATCGGCGGCGCCCACGGTTTCCAGGCGCTCACGCGCTGTGGCTTTGGTCTTGGTGGCGTCAGCTCGGTGGCCCATGTCCTTCATCCTACGGAGAACCATTCATGAACGCATGAATGAGTCTTCATGTGATCCTGTACGGTGGAGGTGAGCGGCGTCGGCCCTGGGCTGCCCGCACTCTCGTCGTTCCATCGCGCCTATGTGAAGGACCGCTTCTCCGATGACCTCCACCCTCGCTCAGGCACCGGCCGTCCGCACCGCCGACGCACGCGGTGACGGCGCGCCCCGCCGGGGCACCCGCGTCTTCGCGCTGCCCGAGGCGCGCTGGGCGGCCGCGGCCACGGTCCTGTTCCTGCTCGCGCTCCCGTCGCAGCTGACCGGTGCACCGGCGTGGGCGTGGGGGCCGCTCTACGCGCTCACCTATGCGGCCGGCGGCTGGGAACCGGGCTGGGCGGGTCTGCAGGCGCTGCGGGAGAAGACCCTCGACGTCGACCTGCTGATGGTCGTCGCCGCGCTCGGGGCGGCGGCGATCGGGCAGGTGACGGACGGGGCGTTGCTGATCGTCATCTTCGCCACGTCAGGGGCGCTGGAGGCGCTGGCCACCGCGCGTACGGCCGACTCGGTGCGGGGGCTGCTCGACCTGGCGCCGGCCACCGCCACCCGCATCGACGCGGACGGCGACGAAGTCGTCGTGACCGTCGAGGAGCTGTCCGTCGGCGATGTCATCCTCGTGCGGCCCGGCGAGCGCATCGGCGCCGACGGACGGGTGCTCGACGGGGCGAGCGAGGTCGACCAGGCCACCATCACCGGCGAACCGCTGCCCGTGGCCAAGGAGAAGGACGACGAGGTCTTCGCGGGCACCCTCAACGGCACCGGCGCCCTGCGCGTGCGCGTCGAGCGCGAGGCCTCCGACACGGTGATCGCCCGGATCGTGCGGATGGTGGAGGAGGCGTCGGAGACCAAGGCGCCCACCCAGCTGTTCATCGAAAAGGTCGAACGGCGGTACTCGCTGGGCATGGTGGCGGCGACCCTCGTCGTGTTCCTTCTGCCACTCGCCTTGGGCGCGGACCTCACCGGCTCCCTCCTGAAGGCGATGACCTTCATGATCGTCGCGTCGCCCTGCGCGGTCGTCCTGGCGACCATGCCGCCGCTGCTGTCGGCGATCGCGAACGCCGGCCGGCACGGTGTGCTGGTCAAGTCCGCGGTGGTGATGGAGCGACTGGGTGAGGTCGACGCCGTGGCGCTCGACAAGACCGGAACGCTGACCGAGGGCACTCCGCGTCTCACCGACGTACGGCCGCTGACCGGATCCGGTCTGGACGAGGCGGCACTACTGGCGCTGGCGGCCGGGGCCGAGCACCCGAGTGAGCACCCGCTGGCCCGCGCGGTTGTGGCCGCGGCACGCGAGCGCGGACTCGTTCCTGCGGTGGCGGAGGACTTTGATTCCACACCCGGCGTCGGGGTGACCGCAGCCGTCGACGGTCGTGTGGTCGTGGTCGGGGCTCCGGCGCGGCTCCTCGGCGGCGCGACGGACACCGCGTCCGCGCGTGCCGCTGCCCTCGCCGGTGGGATGGAGGATGACGGGCGGACCGCGGTGCTGGTCATGGCGGACGGTGTGCCCGTGGGCCTGCTGGGCACCGCCGACCGGCTGCGCGCCGACGCCGCCGCGACCGTCGCCTGCCTGACGACCCTCACCGGCACCGTGCCCCTGCTGGTGACCGGTGACAATCCACGCGCCGCCGCCCGCCTCGCGGCCGAGGTCGGCATCGAGGACGTTCGTGCCGGCCTGCTGCCCCAGCACAAAGTGGACGCGGTGCGGGAACTGGAGAAGACCGGCCGCAAGGTGATGGTGGTCGGCGACGGCGTCAACGACGCGCCTGCGCTGGCCGCCGCGCACACCGGGGTCGCCATGGGCCGGGCGGGCTCGGACCTGGCGTTGGAGACAGCGGACGCCGTGATCGTCCGCGACGAACTGCGCACCGTCCCCGCCGTGATCTCCCTGTCCCGGCGCGCCCGCGCCCTCGTGGTGCAGAACCTGGTGATCGCCGCGGTGTTCATCGCCGGCCTGGTGGTCTGGGACCTGGCCGGCACCCTGCCGCTGCCGCTCGGCGTCGCGGGCCACGAGGGTTCCACCGTCATCGTCGGCCTCAACGGCCTTCGGCTGCTGCGCGAGGCGGCCTGGCGGCGGGCCGCCGAGTGAGCCGCCGCAAGGCTCCTGCCCGGGCGGCAGCACCCCGGTGCACGGTGACCGTGTGCCGGGGCTGCTGCTGCGGCACGGACAAGATCCCCGGCATCGACCACGCGGCGCAACTCACCGCGCTGAAGGCCGAGCTCGGAGCGGTTGCCCAGGTGAGGGCGGTGAACTGCCTCGACGCCTGTGAGCAGGCCAACGTCATCGTCGTACAGCCGTCCCCTACCGGCCGGGCCGCGGGAGGGCGGCCGGTCTGGCTCGGGCTGGTCAACGACCCCGACGCGACCGCCGACATCGCCGCGTGGGTACGGGCGGGCGGGCCGGGTCTCGCCGAACCGCCCGACATCCTCGCCCTGTACGCGTTCGCGCCATCCCGGCGCGTTCGGAGGGCCGTTGAGGACTGAGACGCCACCCGGCCGCTGCTCACCGGTGTGCGTGGAGCACACTTCTTCACATCGCCGGTCTCGTCGACGACCAGCGCCGCCGCCTCGTCGGCCAGGTACTCAACGACGAGTCACGGACGTCGCACCGCACCCGCGTCGGCGTCCCAGGAAAGCTTGGCACCAGATGCTGGATGTCGTGCGGGCGGCTTCCCGACCATTCGGCGATCGTCCAGCACTTTCCTGCGGGGCGGTTCGGCGAGCACCCCGAGCACCAACCGCCCAGCCCGACGCCGTGGTTCGACCCGTGTGAAGCGGCCCGCGATACGCGCCGTCAGTCCCTCGAAGCTCGCCGCCGGCGAGCGGGATCCATGCTGTGAAGCGCGGCCACCGTCTCTTCGTCAGTCCACACAACTCACGATGGCCAACGATGACTGCAGCCGTGCCCACACCGGCTCCACCAGCGCTATCGGGTGGCCGTCGCCGGAGTGGTGAGGCGAGGTAGCCGACCGGGAGCAGCACAGATAGCGTGACTGCATGCCTCAGGATGAACGGCTGCTTCACGCCTCGTCGTTCGGCGCAGCGGCGGTTGCCTACGCCGAACACCGTCCGGACTACGCGCATGCCGCGGTGCGCTGGGCGCTCGAGCCCGCGCCCGGCCCCCGCGTGCTCGACCTGGGTGCCGGAACCGGCAAGCTGACCGTCACGCTGGTCGCAATGGGTGCCGAAGTCATCGCAGTCGAGCCCGACCCCGCGATGCTGACCGAGCTGCGCCGCTCCCTACCGGCTGTGCGTGCCCTGCCGGGTAGTGCCGAGGCGATACCGCTACCAGACGCGTCCGTGGATGCCGTGCTGGCCGGCAACGCCATGCATTGGTTCGACATGGCCGTCGCGGGGCCCGAGATCGCCAGAGTCCTCGCACCCAGCGGCATCCTGGCCGGCCTGTGGAACGTCATGGACGACCAGGTCGAGTGGGTCGCCGGGCTCGCGCGGATCAGCGGGAGCGCCGCCATCGGCCCGCGTGACACGCCCACCAGCTGGCGCGCCGAGACGGCAGACATGCACCTTCCCAAGAACGGTGTGGCCGCCAAGTTCGGCTCGCCGGAGCAGGCCGTGTTCCCGCACGGGCAGCGCCGCTCCGCCGACACCCTCGTCGCGACGATCGCGACGCGCGCGGGGGTGCTGGTCATGCCGGAACAGGAACAAGAGGCCACGCTGGGCCGGATCCGCGCCTTCCTTGCGAGCAGACCGGAGACCGCCCGCGGCGAGTTCACCCTCCCGATGCTGACCGGCGTGCTGCGCGTCCGGCGACTGTGAAGCATCACGTCGACAAGGATGGAATACACGCCGCATGTGCCGTCTCACGAAGACGGCTCATCCACAGTCCCATCTGACCCCGACAGCCGGTCCACATCGCTCGGAGACCAGTAGCGATGTCCAACCAACTCGCCTGTTCGGTTCACCACTTGAGGCGTCGAGGCGCAGATGACAACCGCCCTGACGAGTGCCATGCACCGCTGACATTCTCACTCACCAGCAAGATCACGATCTACAGCTGGAGTGCAAAGCAGGCTGCCAACGACTACGACAGCTTCGCCGAGGCGTATTCGGCCTCGAACGAGACCAGCCTCTTCAACGCCTACTACGAGCGGCCCGCGATGCTGGACCTGGCCGGGGACGTGGCCGGTCGACGGATCCTTGACGTCGGCTGCGGCTCCGGCCCCCTGTCCGCGGCGCTGCGCGACCGGGGCGCGATCGTGACCGGCTTCGACTCCAGCACCAAGATGCTGGAGCTGGCCCGGAGGCGGCTCGGCGACGACGCGGCCCTGCACACCGCCGATCTGGGCAGCCCGCTGCCGTTCCCCGACGCCGCGTTCGACGACGTCGTCGCGTCCTTGGTCCTGCACTACCTGGAGGACTGGACGACCCCGCTGGCGGAACTGCGGCGCGTGCTGACTCCCGGCGGCCGACTGATCGTGTCCGTCGATCACCCCTCCATCGGCCTCGTGCAGCCGGGCGCCGACTACTTCGCGACGTACAAGCACTCCGAGGAATGGACCCTCGGCGGACACACCGCCCTGATGACCTTCTGGCGTCGGCCGCTGCACGCGATGACCGACGCCTTCACCGCGGCCGGCTTCCGGATCAACGTCATCAGCGAGCCGTTCCCCGCACCGGGCGCCCGCGAACTGTTCCCCGACATCTTCGTAAACGAGCCCTCGAGGGCCTTCGTGTGCTTCCTGTTCTTCGTCCTGCAGGCTGACTGATGCCGTATCAGTCCGCGTTTGCCTTGGCGACGGCCCGGAGGCGGCGGTCGTCGGCATGGCGGTTCTGCCAGATGAGGTAGCGGCGGATCATGCTGCCCTGCTCTTTATGGCCGGCGTGGTCGGTGGCGTCGAGGGCGAAGCAGCGCAGGGCGGTGAACTGGGCTTCGATACGGCTGAGTCAGGAGCTGTTGGTCGGGGTGTAGGCAAACTCGACGTTGTTGGCCGCGGCCCAGTCGCCGACCTGGGTCCCCTTCTTCGTGGTCAGGTGCGGGGAGAAGTCGTCGTAGGCGGCGAACAGGTGTCGGACCCCGTGCGGGCGGGTGTGGGTCGCCCATCGGCGGTGCCGGGGTTCCCGCTCGGGGTCCTTGTGCCGTCCTGCGCGCTCGGCCCGAGCGGTGGCCACGCGGTACGACGAGCGCGGTTACGTCTTCCTCGGCACCGTCACCGCAGCGTCACTTGCAATACGGCTCCGGTCCTGACAAATGCGAGGCAGGTCAGAACCCGCTCGGGCCGCTCTGTGAGTGCCGTCTTATGGTTCCGGGATGAGCAACTCTGCTGCGGCTGCTGTCCTCACAACCACCGACCTGCCTGAAGCGATACGTGCGGCGCGTACCTTGCTGGGCGTCGCGGACATCGATCAGGGAGAGGTCGACTTCGAAGCCGTGATCAGGTCGCCGGATGTCCTGGCGCAAGTACGTCACGTACTGCCTGACCTCGAATGGTGGGCGTCGGCGGGCAAGGAGCACGGTTCGTCGGAGGCCGGCGACAACCCTGCGGACTGCCTGCCGATCCGAGTGTTCGACTGGAGTCGTCCGCTAGACCGCGCCGAGCCCTTCATCGCCGCTCTGGGGCCGGATCCCGCGGCTGTGCGGTGGGATCTGAACGCATGGCCTGCGGTTCCCGAAGCGGGACTGGAGTCGATCTCGCAGAAGTACGCGTACCTCACGCTGACGGTGAATTCCCGGGACCTCTACCAGGACGAGCCGTCGCAGGACCACACCATCCACGTGCACGTCCGGAACCGGAACGGCGATCAGATCGACCGAATCCATTGGCTCGCCGATCAAGTGGGTGGCCGTTTCACAGGCAGGGTGGAGTTGGCGCCGCTGTAATCCCTCAGCAAAGAGGCAAGACCGCCGTCTGCATGTGCCTCTGTCGCATGATTGCCCGGACAGCTCCTGGAGATCGTGGGGAGGCGGGCGAAGCTGAAACGGTGCGCACGGTGCCGTCCGGGCCTCGGTCCATTGAGAAGCCTGATTCTGAGCGGGTGTGCCGCACTTCCCACCGAAGGTGTCACGTGAAGTGGTGCTGTGCCTCATCGGCAGGCCTTGGGCTTGGCAGCCCACCGGCCGGGTAGCGGCCGGGGCGTCGCCGGGCTGTTTCAGGCTGGGGGGACGTCGATTTCGTGGATGCCCCCTCCGGGGCCGGTGGCGAGGTACTCCAAGAGCAGGGTGAGGGCGTTTGCAGCCAGTTCCAGTGCGTGGTCGTCGCTGAACTCGCCAGTGCAGGGCTCGTCTTCGTCGGTGACGTCGGCCGTCTCGAATGTGGTTTCCCATGTGCGGTGGACTGGCCAGCGGTCAGCGCGAGCGGTGAACCGGATGCGGATGGGCCAGCTCTGCCCGTCTGCTGTGACGTCGACGACCTGGATAACGCCGCACTGTGGGCTGTCGACGGTGCGCCCGCGCAGCGCGTCAGCGGTCATCCGTGCGGCGCGGGCGGGAGAGAAGGACGCGGCGGTCATATCCAGGAGGTTAGTGCGGGGACGAGCCTGTGTGCCCGTCCCCGAGTCCGGTCAGCACCGTCGGGCGGCGGCCGGGTGATCTTCGTGGTAGGCGGTGATGATGCCCTTGATGCCCGTCGAGCCGTAGCTGAGATACGACACGACGACGCGGTACTGGCCCGAGTCGCACGGCGGCAGGTCCTTCAGCAGGAAGACTCGCGTGTTCGGGTCCTGCTGGTAGCTGGTGGTGGGGTTGGCGAGGGTGTTGGCTATGTTCTCGTCAACGAAGGGCTCCCAATGCTTCGCGTGGATCTTGTTGAAGCCGAAGCCGGTGGCGGTTCCGCAGCGCAGCGGGATTCTGGCGAACGGTACGTGCGGGGCGTACCACTTGACGATGTGTCCCTTGGTCTGTCCGTTGCACGCAGTCGGCTTGAGAACCGAGGGCTTGACGGAATTCGCTTGCGCAGCAGGCGAGACCGAGGACAGCGGCACGAGGGTGACGGCAGCCACCGCCAATGCACGGAAGGTTGTGCGCGATTTGAAGGGCAACGCATCTCCAGTTTGGTCAGGGCTGGATTTCGTTGGACAGATGCACCCTATTTACGTGTACAGATGCAGCCAAACGATTTTTGACGTGTGCATAATCACGTTTTGCAGTGGGGCCGCCGTGAACCCCCATCGCATTCTCCTTCGTTGACCGGGCCCGTGCGGGAACCTTCAGCTCTGGAAGCAGCCGGTCACAGCGGCCGCGATCACCGCCTACTGTGCTTGAGAAGACGCGACAGCTGACCTACGTACACCACCAGTTGGTGAAATCCCCGCTGTGGGCGACCCTGCCGGTAAGTGATCGGCGGGACCCGCGTCGCCTCCGCGATGACGCGCCGCATAGCGGCAGATTCGTTGTGGCGGGCCCGACACCCTCCGGTGCGCTGCTTTCCAAGGGTCAGGCCGCAGCGACCACGGCGTTCGCCACCGAGGGGTGCGCCCAAGGCCTCCTCGACCGGCTGGGCAACTACGTCCTGTACGCGCCCAGTTGTGAGTCATCACCAGAGATTTGGCCGAGTACAGCCGCCTGACTGGGCAGCATCCGACAAGGCGGTCGTGCGACTCCCCGGCCGAACCGGTCCACCTGCGCCTCGCTGGTATGGGACCTGTCCGCCGTGGTGTGGAGCGCCGCCTCGCTGGAGGCGTGCGCCGCCCACGGATGATCGGCGACATCCCGCAGTGCGCGGCTATTGGCGAGCCGTGAATTGTCGGACCAAGGGACCGCGCCTATCGCCAAGGGTGACAGTTGCGGCGGTGGTCCAGGTGCCCCGGAGGGTGCGCGAACCAGGGTTCCGGCGGTGGCCGGGCTCACCCACCGCGGCGCCGGCTGCTCGTGTGCCCCTCAGCAGTATTCGCCGGTGCCGGTGCCGGTGCAGTGCTGACTCACTGACCGTAGATGGGGGCAGAACCGCGGGTCCGGGTACCACTCGACGGCACAGATCAGAGGCGGTGGGGCACCGTAGATCGCGGCCTGATCGTGCCTGGACCCACCATGGCGGCGGTGCCGTGTCCCGCGACGGCCGTACCGTCCACATCGCCGGGACGACGGACGGAGCGGCAGCGGGGTTGGCTTGGGACATGGTCGCCGATGAGCACAGTTACGGTACGGAGTATTCCGACTACGTTCAGCTGTCCTCGGTCGGGCCGCCATCCGCATGCTGCGATAAGCTGTAACGAAAGTGTCTGTGCCCGCCGGTCCCTCGCGGCTCAGCCGCCCCGAACGGCGCGGCATGGCGGACGACACCTGCTCGGTCAGCGGGAAATCCAACAGTGCCAGGGGACATTGCCTTCCCGTGGGTCCGTTCTCTCGTAGGTCGGTTTTCATGGACCTGAACACCATCACCGAAGTAATCCGGCGACCGTCCGAGCGGCCAGGCCTGGAGTGGCACGAGGGCGACGCCTGGCTCGCAGGCGGAACATGGCTCTATTCCGCGGAGCAGCCCGACCTGCGACGGCTGATCGACCTGACGGCGTTGCGTTGGGAGCCGCTTGTTCCCACGGACGAGGGCCTGGAGATCAGCGCCACCTGCACCATTCGCGACCTGTACGCCTTCCCATGGCCGCAGCGCTGGACCGCCGGAATTCTCTTCCGGAAAAGCTGTGAGGCATTCCTGTCCTCGTTCAAGGTCTGGAACGCGGCGACCGTCGGCGGAAACATCTGCATGTCCTTGCCCGCCGGCCCCATGATCACGTTGACGGTCGCGCTGGAGGCGCAGTACGAACTCTGGGCGCCCGACGGCTCCGTGCGCTTCGTCGACGCCCTCGATTTCGTCACGGGCGACCACCGCAACGTTCTCGCCCCCGGGGAGATCCTCCGGCGTATCACCGTTCCGGAGTACGCGCTGCGCAAACGCACCGCGCACCGCCGCTTCACGCTGACCCGGCTCGGCCGTTCGACGGTGTTCCTCGTCGGCACGCAACGGCTGGGAGCGAGTGACCTGGTGCTCACCATCACCGCCGGCACCACACGGCCGGTCCGCATCGCCTTCGACTCCCTGCCCGATGTTCGAACCCTGCGGCAGAGCATCGACGCCGTGCCGGCCGACGTCTGGTTCGCCGATCCCAATGGGACCCCCGACCACCGTCGGCACCTGACACGGCACTTCGCCGAAGAGATCTGCCGCGAACTCACGGCTGGGGACCTGGCATGAGCTACCTCGTGAACGGCAAGGCATTCGACCGGGAACCAGCCCCCGGCCAGTGCCTGCGCACCTTCCTGCGCGCACTCGGCCACTTCGGTGTCAAGAAGGGGTGCGACGCGGGCGACTGCGGCGCCTGCACGGTCTGGCTGGACGGCGTACCGGTTCACAGCTGCATCACCCCCGCGTTCCGCGCGGACGGCCATGAGGTGACCACGATCGAGGGCCTCGGACGGCCCGGCGCCCTCCATCCCATGCAGCGGCAGTTCGAGGACGCGCCGGGGTTCCAGTGCGGTTTCTGCACCGCAGGGATGATCATGACGTCGGCGACCTTCACCGAGGAGCAGAAGGCGGATCTGCCACGGGCGTTGAAGGGCAACCTCTGCCGTTGCACCGGATACCGGGCGATCGAGGACGCCGTGAAAGGCGTCCGCGCGGTGGAGACGGCAGCACCGGGCAAGGCCGTCGGGACGAGCGTCGGCGCTCCCGCGGGCCACGACGTGGTGACAGGTCACGCCGAGTTCACCATGGACACGCAGATCGACGGCATGTTGCATCTCAAGGTGCTGCACTCGCCCCACGCGCACGCCCGGATCCTCTCGATCGACAAGAGCGCCGCCCTCGCGGTGCCCGGCGTGCACCGGGTCTACACCTGGGAAGACGTACCCCGCAGACGCTTCACCACGGCGATCCACACCGACCACCTGGTCGACCCGGACGACACCTACATCCTCGACGACACGGTCCGCTTCGCCGGCCAACGCGTCGCCGCGGTCCTGGCCGACACGGTCGGGGCGGCCGAGGAAGGCTGCCGGCGTCTCGCGGTCGAGTACGAAGTGCTGCCCGCGGTGTTCGACCCGGAGGCGGCGATGGCCGACGGCGCACCCCAGCTGCACGGCTCCCACGATCCGTTCGTCCGCGACCCCGTCCACAACATCCTGCTCGAACTCCACTCGCACATCGGCGACGTCGACGCGGGATTCGCCGCGGCCGACGTGATCCACGAAGGCACGTACGTCTCGCCTCGGGTACAGCACGCACATCTGGAGACCCACGGTTCGATCGCCTGGATGGAGGACGGCCGGCTGAACGTCCGCACCAGTTCGCAGTCACCGTCGATCGCCAAGGTCAAACTGGAGTACCTGTTCGCGCTGCGCCCGGACCAGCTGAGGGTGTTCTGCAAGCGCGTCGGCGGCGGATTCGGCGGCAAACAGGAGGTGATCGCTGAGGACCTGGTCGCGCTTGCCACCCTGGACACCGGACGGCCCACCTGCCTCGAGTACACCCGTGAGGAGGAGTTCACCACAGCCTCGCCGCGGCATCCGATGACCCTGACGGTCAAGCTCGGCGCGAAGGCCGACGGAACGCTCACCGCCTTCCAGGTACGCAACGTGTCGAACACCGGCGCCTACGGCAACCACGGCGGCGAAACGCTGTACGCGGGCGGAGCCGCCGTCATGATCTACCGCTGCCCCAACAAGAAGTACGACGCCTACTCCATCTACACGAACACCGTGCCGAGCGGCGCGCTGCGGGGTTACGGGATGACACAGCCGGCGTTCGCCGTGGAGTCGGCGATGGACGAACTGGCCCGCGCCCTTCACACCGACCCGCTGGAACTGCGCCGACGCAACATCGTGCGGCCGGGTGAGCCCCTGGTCGCCCTGCACGACGGCCCCGACGACGTGATCTTCACCGAGGACGGACTCGCCAAGTGCATCGATCTCGTGGGCGATGCCCTGGCCCGTACGGCCGACCTGCCGCCTCCCGGCCCCGAGTGGCTCGTCGGAGCCGGCGTGGCGAGTTCCCTGCACGAGACCGCGCCCCCGACGGAACACCTCTCCGAAGCCTGGGTCACCCTGGGCGACGATCTCATCTACGAACTGGCCGTCGGAACCCCCGAGTTCGGCGAAGGAACCTCCACGGCCCATGTCCAGATCGCAGCCAACCAGCTGGGCACGACCCCCTCGCGGATCCGTCTGGTGCAGTCCGACACCGACCGCACGGGATTCGACACCGGTGCCTTCGCGAGCGCGGGCCTCTTCGTGGCGGGCAACGCGGTCCTGCGGGCGGCCAACGCCGTGCGCGACCGCATCCTGGAATTCGCCGCGGCGCACACGGGCGTCCATGTCGTGATGTGCACGATGGACGACGACGGTGTCATCTGCGGGGACCGGCGCGTGTCCCTGGCCGAACTCGTCGCACTGGCCCGGACGCGTGGAATCCGTTTCACCGCCGCACGCAAGGCATACGGCTCGCCCCGGAGCGTCACCTCCAACACGCAGGGGTTCCGGGTCGCCGTGCACCGAGTGACTGGTGAGATACGCATCCTGTACAGCGTGCATGCCGCGGACGCCGGAGTGATCATCAACCCGGCGCAGGTCCGGGGACAGATCGAGGGCGGTGTCGCCCAGGGAATCGGCTTCGCGCTGACCGAGAACCATCACCTGGACGACAGCGGCGTCATGGTCAACCCGAACCTGCGGAACTACCGCATCCCCACCTACGCCGACATCCCCCGCACCGAGGTGCTCCTGGTGGGCTCGGCGGATTCGGTGGGGCCCATGCGGGCCAAGGGGATGGCCGAGTGCTGTATCAACCCGGTGGCCCCCGCGCTCGCGAACGCAGTGCACGACGCCACGGGCGTCCGCTACCGGGCGCTGCCGCTGACTCCGGAACGCATTTACGGCCGACTCCCCGCGGAGCAGTCGGTGTCGACAGGTTGAGCCACCATGAACACCGGAAAGAACATAGCTGCCGCGGCGACGGCGATCATCGGCCAGAAGGTCCTGCCCGGCATGGAGCGCGAGTTCGAGGCGTGGCAGGAGGGCCTCAACGCCGCGGCCGCCTACTACCCCGGCTTCCTCGGCGCCGAGATCTCACCGCCGACACCGCTGCAACCCGACTGGGTCGTCGTGTACCGGTTCGACTCCGTGGCGCATCTGCAGGCGTGGATCAACAGCGCGACCAGGCAGACGTATCTCGACGTCGGCGCCAAGTACTTCGACGGTCCGGCGACCCAGCAGGTGGTCAGCAGCGGCACGCAGTCACTGGATCCGCTGGTCACCGTGGTGGTCACCCACCGCGTCCACCCCAACCAGGTCGACGACTTCCTCGCCTGGCAGCACCGCATGGTCCAGGAGGAGAGCAAGTTCGAGGGGTTCCGCGGGACGGAGCTCTTCCGCCCCATCGAGGGGCTCCAGGAGGAATGGACCACGCTGTACCGCTACGACAGCGCCGAACACCTCGACGCCTGGCTGACGTCGCCCCAACGGCAGAAGATCCTGGCCGAGGGCGAGAAGTTCAGCGACTTCAAACTGCATACGATCGACAACTCGTTCGGCAGCTGGTTCGCCTTCGAGGGCAACGGCAAGGAGGCACCGCCGCCGCCCTCCGAGACCAGGACCTCCCTCGCGGTCTGGGTCGGCCTGTACCCGACCGTCGTGCTGCTGACGCTTGCTCTGTCCCCGCTGCACTTGCGGCTCTGGATCGGCCTGCTCGTGGGTAACCTGCTGTCGAGTTTCCTCATGAGCTTCCTCACCATGCCCTACTACGTGAACCCGTTGCTCGGCCGGTGGCTGCGGCCATCACCGGACGAACCGGCCAGGGCCAACCTCCGTGGCCTCGGTGTCGTCGTGGTGGCGATAGCCTTCTGGGCTGTCGTCTTCTACCTCGTGACGGTCAGGTTCTGGACGCTGCCCTGACCGGCGACCGCCCGGACGGTCGCCGTCCGGGGCCGTGTACTGGTCCGGGCCGTGGTCGCCCGACAAGGCGTACACCAGGGTGTGATCGCCAGAAGTTCATGTCCGCGGAGCCCATGCTCCTCTGCAGCTGGGGCCTGGGCTTTTGCCTCATTGTCGCGCGCCCGTTGCCGTACCCCTCGATGGTGGTGCCGATGACGCCGGCGGCCACGAGGCGGGGGAGCTTGGACGGGGCTGGAGGAGCACTTGGGGGCGACGACAGGGGGCAGCGTCGGGGGTCTCTCAGGCCGACGGCAAACTGCCCGGGGGAGGGGTTCACGGCGATGACGTGGTCCAGGGTCGGGAACATGCCGAGGTCGTCGCTCCGTTGCCGCAGCGCGACCTGTGCCGGCGCGTCCGGCAGCAGCAGCCCGGAGAGCACGTACAGGCGGTAGAACCCGCGCAAGCCGACCAGCACCGTCCGCGCCCGCACCAGGGCGGGGCTCGCCGTCCGTGGTACGGCCCGGTGATCCGGACGGCGACTGCAGACAACGCATCCTGGCCTGCCGAAGACGGCGCACCAGCTCGGCCGCGCTCTCCACCACCGGATCGACCGCGTCCACCACCGACCCCCGGCCACGCCCGAGCCCCCGCCGCCGATCCCGCGGCAACGACGCCGGCCGCCGGCTCTCCAGCCGGCTCGCCGTCATCGGCAACTGGCGTACGGCGAGTTCCCAGACGACCCGCAGATCAGCCGGGCTCGGCACTCCTCGTGCCATATCGGGTGCGGGGTGCGGGGTGCCGGGGGGAGAGAACCCACCGAAGCGTGGAGGCCCGCACGCTTGATTTGATCCCCCCGGCTCTCGCCGGACCAGCGGTCCTTACGGCTCATCCCAGGTCGAAGGTATTGGGCAGACCCAGTCTGTAGCGCACCTCGTCGACCCGCTTCAGGGGCTCCATCTCCGGCGGCCGGTACAGCTCCCACACATGGCACCGCTCGGCGTCCGAACGGTCCGCGTCGAGCAGGGCGTTGACGGCTCGCCGCGCGGACTCGTTGGCGCCTTCCATGGTCGCGAGGTCGACGTCGGTACGGACGTAGTCGCCCGCGAGGAAGAAGTTCGGGATCGCCGTCCGCGCCGAGGGACGATGGTAGAGCGTGCCCGTCGGGTGGATGAGGAGCTGTTCGCGATTGTGCGGGTCGGGGCCGCCCAGGCCCGTCACCGCCGGGTCCATGAACCAACCGAGGCGGTCCTCGTCCCGGAGCGTGGTCTTGCCCTCGTCGTTCAGCCCGTCCTTCAGCTGCGCCCACAGCTCGGCGACGACCTCGTCCCTGGTGCACTCCTTGGCCGTCTTGCCGAACAGGATGCCGGGCTTGTCCCACTCCGAGATGATCGCGGAGAGGCAGTCACGGGCCCGCCCGTCGCCGTAGTCGCGGGAGAAGTCCCGTACGTCCCAGAACTGCGCCTGGCCGATGGCCGTGACCGACCAGGGTGAGTCGAGGCAGTTGATGTGGCCGTGCACGACGGGCGTGGGCGTGCGCAGGTAGAACATCACGCCGGTCATCCAGTCCGTCTTCAGCGCGTCGCACCGGCCGAGCTGCGGATCGGCGGCGCGTAGGGCCCCGCCCCAGGTGACGCGGGCGTGTTCGACGGGCATTGCGGAGACGTAGTGGTCGGCGGTGACGGTACGCTCGTGGCCGCCGTCGCGGGCCGCGACGTGGACGCCGGTCACCCGCCCGCCCTCGTACCCGACCTCCAATACCTGCGTGCCGGTCACGAAGTCGACGCCCAGCGAGCGCAGATGCGCCTCCCAGGGATCAATCCAGGCCTCGCTGGTCGGAGCGTTCAGGACGCGGTCGATGTCGGCGTCGCCGTCCATCCCGCGGCCGAGCAGGCCCCACAGGATCAAGGCCTCGATGATGACGCGACCGACCGTCCTGGTCGACGCCACCTCGGCGCGGGTGGCGACGAGATTGCGGGTCTGCCCGATGCCGAGCAGCGTCTGGTACTCCCTGCTCATCTCTCCCGCGCGGATGAAGTCCCACCAGGCGACCTTCTCCCACTGGCCCTCGCGGCGTGCGTCGCAACTGGTGAGGTGGACAAGGAGACGGTTGGCGAAGTAGGCGGCCTCGTCGGCCGGTAGACGGGTGCCCACATCGAGGACGGACAGGATCTGGTCGCGGATCCAGGACGCGGTGATGTCGCCGGGCGCCGGCGGGGTCGTGATCCGGCGCAGCGGGAAGTGCAGGTCGGGGCGGCCCGAGTCGCGGGCGAACAACTCCTCCGTGGCGTTGCGGAGGTTGCCGTGGACGCCGCCGGCGTTGCCGGGGAAGGGGATGCGCCGCATCGTGTCCGGCAGGTTCCGGTAGAAACCGGGGAAGAAGCGGAAGCCGTGCTCGCCGGGCAGGGGCTTGCGGCCGCCGGCGGCCGTGCCGGGGACGTCCATCGAGCGGGCCTTGCCGCCGAGGGTGTCGTAGTACTCGTAGACAGTGACGGCGTAGCCGCGTTCGGCGAGTTCGTGGGCGGCGCTGAGCCCGGAGACGCCGCCGCCGAGGACGGCGACGCGCCGGGTGGAGGGCGTGGCCGCGGCTGCCCGCACTGCGGGCCGTAACGCGGTTGCGCCGACCGCGCCGCCGGCGGCGGTGAGGAAACGTCTGCGGGAATGTCCGACAGCCGGCTGGGGCTGCTGCGCGTGTTTTGTCACCATGATTCCGGGAGGTTAGGGAGGGTTCCGGGAGCCCGGAAGCCTGTTTCCCGTCCTCCACAGCATCCTCACCATCACAGGGAGAAACAGACAGCCACGCGTGTTCGCGCAAGGCGACCGCCATGTCGGGCACATCGGCAGATTGCCTTCGACGAGGCCGCCCGCCGCTTCCAAACCAGCCCGCACGCCGCGCCGAGCCACCCCTTGCCTCTGCCGCCGGGCCGCCACGGTCTGCGGGAGGCCGCGCAGATCCAGTTGCTCCAACGGCTGGTCGGCGTCCGCGTCCAAAGAGCGGGCTACGGTCAGGCGGCGGGCATGTGTGGTGGGGGAGGGTTTCGCTGGTGGTGACGGTGCCGGTGGCGGTGCCGATGTGGGTCCAGCCGGGGCAGGTGGGGCGATGGTGACGGGGCTGGTGTTGCCTGCGCGGGTTCGGGAGGCGGCGGCGAGGTGGGTGGCAATGGTGCCTTCGCCTCGGCGACGCTGCGGCGGGTGGTGCGTTCCTCGCTGGTGAAGCCCATCGCGACGATCCGCTTGGGGACCACGTCCGCACGGATCTTTCCCTGCTGGCGCACCACCAGTTCCTCGATCTTCGGCAAGTAGTCGTCGATCGCGCGAGCCCGGTGACGCCGCCGGTCAGGGCGCTGACCCGCCTACCGCACCTTCACGTACCGGGCCACCGTGTGGTGGTCGCGCCCGGCCGGCTCGGCGGCGGCACGGTCACTGCCTGTCAGATCGTACGCAGCCAGCCGTACGTGGGGAAACTCGTGGCGCCGCAACCATCCAAGGCTCTGTCAGGACGCATTATCGCGTCCCTGTTCCGAGCGTTGGCTAGAATGAGTCATGAAATCGAACTCCATGCATCCTGGGACGAGTTGGGGTCGGCGGCGTCCAGCAGTTCTGGCTTCCCTGCTGAGTGCGGCGGCCCTCGGATGGACTGCGGTTGCACTGAGCGTGCACACGACCGGCTCGACCGGACTCGACCCTGACAGTGTGACCGATGCCGATCTGGCCCGGCTGGGTGCTGCTGTGATGGCCGGCATCGCGGCGGTGGCTGCCGGATTGTGGTGGCGTCACTGGGCGACCGTACGTCGGCCGGTGATCGGCGGAGGTTGGGCGCGGGGGGCGTTTGCTGTGTCCGCAGTCCATTCGATGTTCGTCATACCAGTGATTGCGTTCGCCTCCTGGGACTGGAAGGCCCCTGCGATCGCGTTCACGTGCGCGGTGCTCGCCGGCGGTGTGCGGGAGGCCGCCGGGGTGACTGCACCAGTTGCTGAGGTTGTCGGGTCGGGGTGAGGTCATGGTGGGGTCGACATCAGTTCGGTCTCGCCGATGAACCCGTTCAGTAGGCCTGGCTGGTACTGCATCCGTTCCAGCCGAGTGCGGCACTGTGCGACCGGCTCACCGATGCCTGCACGAAGCCCGGCTGCACAAGCTGTTCTTTCGGTGCGCACACACGCCCTCGGCCGGGTCGAGGTCCGGTGTGCAGCAGGGGAAGCGGAACACCGTCATCCAGCAGCGGGCCGCGATCAGCTCGCGAATGGCGGCGTCGACGTGATGGGTGCACTTGTCCCACACCAGCACGACGGAGGCCGCCGAGCTGCTGGTGGGCCGCGTCCAGCAAGGCAGCGAAGTCCTTCTCCCGAAGCCCTTCGTCTCGGCCTTGCGGCAACCAGAACTCGGCACTGTGGGGCCTGCACGCTCCAGCTCATCCGGCGCAGGATGCGTCAGGTCTGCGCAGGGCTGAACCGTACGTGGAAACGCCGCGCGATCAGCGCGGTGATGCGGGTGGGTGTCCACCGTTGGTCCTCCACCCAGCCATGTGAGGTCGGCCCCTTGGACCGCAGCGGAATCTTGCCGGCCTCCCGTCGGCCGGCGTTCCAGGCATATGCGGTCTTGCGCCAGACCCACCTTCGAAGCGGACGTGCTTCCGCTGAGCCCGCTGCTTCGCGGCCAGACCGCCCCCATCGGGACCGCATGACACCGGGATACACTCACCAGCGGGCTCGCCGTCACCCCAGGCCGAAAACCTCAGTAGCTGCGGGACTCAAGCTGCGGGACTCACCTGCGGTGGAAGGGTGTCGACACGTGGCGGGTAGTTCCATTGATTCCCCGCACATCGTGCATGCGTATAGCGCGACCTTCCGTCAGGCCATCTTGGCTTACGCGCCGGGAGGGCGGAAGGTGACCTGTCGGCGGGCAGCCTCGTCGATCTCCTCGAGAGTGAGGAGGGGAGTGGCCCGGGTCTGGAGTGCGCCGCTTGCCTTGACGCTGAGGCTGACGGCGGCCATGGAGACGGGGTCGGGGAAGTCGAGGATGCACACGAGGTCGTCCTCTCCGAAGGCGAAGTACATGGCCTCGACCGTCCCGCCGAGGCTGGCGACGACCTGGTCGACGGCGGCGCGGCGGCCACTTGCGCCTTCCTTGAGCAAGCCCTTCGTCCCCTCGGGGGTGTAGGTGGCGTGGATGAGGAACTTCGGCATAGGGGCGCTCCCTGCCCGTGGCTTGTCCGGTATGCAGATCGGCCTTCCCGCTGGCACGCCGGCCGCCACTCAACGGACGGCTGGATTCACTCGTACGGCACATCGGCATGTGCCTGCATGGGACAGCACCTGAAGCGGCAACGGCCACCTTGGAAGAAGACACCTCCTGCGCTGGCCCTTCTCTCCTCCGCTGCTGTACCTCAACACCGCAGCCCGCCTGTATGACTGACGATCAGCCGCGCCCGCCGACGGCTGTGGTCGGGTGGTCGTGGCCAGGGAACCCGCGCTGTGCTGACCCGGAGAGACCTCCGGCAGGGAGGGCGGGCTATTCGCCCGTGGCGCCGTCGATGGCTTCGCGGACGAGATCCGCGTGCCCGATGTGGCGGGCGTACTCCTCGATCACGTGCTCAAGGACGAACCGCACATCGGTGGCACCGAACTCCGAACTCGACACGATGCGCGCAGTGTCGTCGGTGACCCGCGCGAACACCTGCCGCGACTCCTCGCACGCCTCCACGTAGTCCTCGTAGACGTCCCTGGCCGGTGTGGGGTCCAATTCGTCGTACCACTCGTCACCGGCAGCGGTGACGTACGTCCTGTAAGGGAAGAATCGAGGGGGTGTGCCCGCCAGCGTCCGCTGGAACCAGTGACGCTCGACCCCCTGCAGATGGCGCATGAGCCCCAGCAGGGTCAACCCCGAGGTTCGCACGGGCCGTTGCCGCAGTTGTGCCTCCGAGAGGCCCTCGCACTTCCACAGGAAGGTTGCCCGGTGGTAGTCGAGGTTCGAGGCGATCACCTCCAGCCATGAGCCCGATGTCGTGCGCTCAGGTCGAACGATCTTGTGGACTACGACGTCGCTCACACCGGGGTCTCCTTGCTCGTCATGGGGCTTGGTCGGGAACGCCCCCGCGATTCGGGGCTTGGGCGGCGTCCCGCTGCCACCCGTGTCAAGCGCATCCGTCCAAGAGGACTCGCCTCTGCATGGAAACTCATCGCAGCGCGCCTCACCCACCACTGCACGCTGGTCAGGCGCACGCTTTCCACGAATTGCGTGTGCGTCGGCGGGCAGTGTGGCAGCGTGGGGGCCGGCCGGGCCCGTCGCTCTCCCCCGTGGCGACGGGCCCAGTTCTCGTTGAATGGATGCGTTGCTGCGTCCCCGTTTCGAACGTGCGCCTCGGCGAGCCGCAGGCGTGAGGCCACCGCCCTGCCGGGCCGTGCCGGTGGAGTGGGTCGGCGGGGCGGTCGCGAGGCAGCGACAGGGGGCGTGCAGGCGGGGTGTGCGCCGGGCTGTGCGTGGCGAACGCGGGATGACTGGCGTTCCTCGAGGGACTGGAGATCTTCGCCCGGTACGTGCGTGCCAACGGCTCTCGGGCGACGGCTCCTCTGGGCGTCTGGAAAGCGAGGTCGACCGGCTCGCGGCGCGCACCCCTGACTCCTCGGTCGTCGTCGCCCGGCCGCGCTACGAACTGGTCGCGCAGGTATAGGAGTTCACCGCAGGCCGGTGAGCGCGAGAAGAGAAAGCGTGAGTCGTGACCCGGCCACCGGTTCCGAGGCCATCGGCCGGACGGACTACCCACCATGACGCCATTCGGAAAGAGACGCATCCCGTGAACCCTGGCTTCGGCCCGGCCCGCGCGGACACCGATCGCCTCGCTGCTGCCCGCGCGTGGAGGTGGGTCACCCGTCATGGGAGCGCCGGGCCAGACAGCCACGTCGCCGTCTGCGCCACGGACCGAGTAGTGGGGGAGAGGGCATTCGATGGCTTCCGGCGGTGCCCCACACCCCTAGCCAGTGGCGGAGGAGAGGGGGTGGTGATGCGGCGCCATGGGGGCGTGTCCTGTTTGGCGTTCGCCCCCGGGCGCGCCTGCGCTCGCTCCATCCGGCGAACAGCACATCCGATGCATGGCAGCGGCGTGGGGCATTGGGATGGACTGGGTCACGAGTCGCTCATCCGCGGTCGGGATGCACGAGGAGAGGGGCGCACCTTGTCTCAGGGTGCCCAGCTCGTGATCGCATCTTGACAGTGCGGAGCACCGAGGAGGCGGGGTGTTTCGGCTGCCCCGCCAACTCGTGCATGGTCCGCCTGGGTTAGGGGTTGGCAATGACACTGTCACAGTGGCAGAGAGCGTTGGAGTGGCTGGCCGCCGCAGCAAAAGACTCGCGCGCGTGCCGCGACGAATGGATACACGGGTTGACCGGGGTCCACCTCTTGGCCACCGGGCGCCTGTGGGATGTCCTGACCGTTCCGGAGCCCCTGGGCCTGTACACCGCCGAACTACTCAACACCATGTCGGTGACTGAACGGGGGCCGGTTCTGCACGACAGTCGAGGTCGCCGCGTGGGATTCCTCCTGCCGCCCGACCCCACTGCCCGGTGGGCCGGTCACAGCCTGAGGTATGTCTCGAAGGGCGGCTGGATCGCGGCCCCCGCCCCGCACTGCCGGTGGGGGACACTGCACTGGCTCATCCCACCGGACGGAAGTGGCGCTCTCACCCCACCTGCACTTCTGGAACTGGCCCTCGACCAAGCCCTTCGCCAGATGGCCCGTGTCCATGGCTGCTCCCGGCGCCACCTTGTGCCGTGCCGACGGACAGCTGAGCCCGCTGCGAGCGCCACCGACGATCGGGATCCTGATCACTGCGGGTGATCTGCAGGATCCGTTACGAGCACGACCTCCTCGTTCCGGGACGGGCACCGCACCCAGGATCCGGTCAGCCTGGGCGAGGTTGGCCTCGGCGGCTGGTCCGGGGGCTACCTGGCGATCGTGACGGCGACGTGTGCGGAGTGCTCGCTCGCGTTGAAACTCCAGCGCAGGAGCCAGGCGTCGATGAGCTCGATGAGTTGCTGGCGGGTCATACCGGTTTGTTCAGGGTCCTGCAGCGATTGCCGCGTGAGGCGTGGCGGTCTGTTCCACGGGACCCGGCCTCACGCGCTGTTGATCGCTGCCGCGTTCTGCGGATGCTGGAGGGCGGAGGGTGCCGGCCCGCTAGGACGTCCGGCATTTACGGCCCTGCCCTCGGCAGGGGTGAGCGTTCAGCACGGCAGGTCGTTCCAGGTGCCGTACGTACGCGGCTGTGCGCAGACACCCGTTCTGCCCCGGGTTGTCGAGCTCGCTCAGCATGTCGGTGCGTTCTGCGCTGGGGTGTGCCCAGCCGTCGCAGTGCGCGGGAATCACGAGGGCCGTGCCAAGACCGACACGTCGGCGCTCGCCCGCAGCGCCGACGAGATCAGCGGGCCCCACCTCTTGCGCGGCACCCGTGCGGTCCGTACATACGAGGTGGCAGGCCGTCGCCGCACAGGACGAAACCCGTCACCTCGCAGCTGCCGCGTCCGCCGTCAGCGCGTTCCCCGTGGTCCGGCTTCTGCTGGATCGGAGCTGCGCACACATCGAGCGCATCGCCGCCGAGGCCCACGATGCGAGCCGTCTCGCCACGGCCGCGTCGTCAGAAGAAGACGTGTGACCTGCTGTGATGAGCCTCACCGAGAATATGAGGGGCCCCTCGACTACGCTGGCCAAGTCGAACATGAGGGCCTCCTCCGTTTGGTTCGGGCGGCTCGACGACGAACTGCTGCGAGCGTGCATCGCAGCCCAACGGAAGAGGCCGGCCGCCTGCCTGCGCGGTCGCGCACGAGACATGGAGATGACCATGAAGAGGTCGCTTACGCGTGTCCAGGTCGCTGTCGCTGCTGCCGCGATCGCGGGCGGGGCCCTGCTCGGCAGTGCCGGCAGGGCGATTGCGGCACCTGTTGCCCATGGCCAGGTTGCCCACGCCATGCCCGAGAAGGCTGGTGACTTCGCCTCCTTCACGGTCCGTCATGGGCATGCACACGAGGGTGAACGAGACGATGGTCCGGATGGGCGCCGACTGCACGTCGTGCATGAAGGCAGGTGGATGGACGGGGCTCCGGTCCGCGAGTCCGCCGCTGCGGACCGTTGGTACGTGGACCAGGTCCGTGAAGCCACGGGTGCGGACCGCTGGTACGTGGACCAGGTCCGTGAAGCCACGGGTGCGGACCGCTGGTACGTGGACCAGGTCCGTGAAGCCGCCGGTGCGGACCGCTGGTACGTCGACCAGCTCGTTCTGGTCCGGCCGTCGACCCACGGCGCACTGTGAACAGCGGTGCGGGGCCACGCTGGACCATCGGAGCAAGGGCTGGGAAGTCGTCGAGAAGCGTGGTGTGCGAGCTGCCCGTGCCGCATGTCGTAGCGCACGACCTGTCGGCGTCCCTGCGCCTGGGACTGCGGTACGAGCCCGGTGATCCGTATGCCGTTCGTGCATGTCCCGGCTGAAGCGGGCGATCCGGAGCGCGGTGTGCTCTGGGCCGCCCTGCCCCCTGGACGGAGAGCTGGCCGGGCTCCTGCCCCGACACCTGAAACCGGCCCCCCGTACGGCAGCGACGCCTCGCGCCTGATCATCAGGCTCGAGGCGTCGGGCTTGTCCGGAACCCGTCAGCCGTGGGTGTCTGTCGCCCGGGATGGAAGACCCGTACCGGCCGACGGCGCCGGGAACCGTGCGCGCTACGACGTCCCGGCCGTCGTACCTGCCGCGGTCATTCCCCCTCGTCGCACTCGGGGCATTCCTCGCGGGGGCATTCCAAGGAGATCAGGGTCTGTTCGACCTGCTGCGGCGTCAGTGGCGGCTCGGGCAGTTCGTGGGCGCACTCGGCGCGGAATGCGTCGAGCATCAGGTGCAGGTGGCGGCGCCAGGCGTTGGGGGCCACGGCGCGGGTCGCCTGGATGATGCCCGCCTGGGACCAGATCACGAAGGCGATGTCCTCTGGTGTGACGTCCTTGCGCACGACGCCCCGCTGCTGTGCGTTGCGGAAGATCTGGCCGGACAGTTCCCTCGCCTGCTCCTGGACCTGGCTGGCGAGCACATGAGTGGGCAGCCGGGCGGAGACCAGGTCGTTGAAGGCGCGGTCACAGGCCTGGAGTTCGCAAAATTTCTCCAGATAGAAGCAGAACCCCTGCCAGGCGTCGTCCATCGCGGCGGCCTGTTTCGCGGAGTCGAGCAGATCCAGGAACTTCGCGGCGAAGAGTTCTTCGACCAGCGAGAGCCGGGTGGGGAAATGACGGTAGAGAGTTCCGATCGCCACGCCGGCCTCGCGGGCGACACCTTCCAAGGAGGCGCCCAGACCCTGGGCCGCGAACGCTTCACGCGCAGCGGCCAGGATCGCATCCCGATTGCGCTGCGCGTCACGGCGCAACGGTTTGGCCGGGGCTTCGGCGAACGGGACGGGACGGTCACTCATGCTCACCACCGTAACATGAGGCCCCCCTCGAAATAGGGGTGAGTGGCGGCCTCGCGGTTGCCGAGTCCGCCCGGGCAGTGGGCCGGGCGGTGAGATTGTCCAGGGACGGGACCCCGAATAGGCCGATGCGGAGGCGGGCGCCCGCTCCTTGCCGATGCCGCCGAGCGGTGTCAGCGGAGCGCGGCGACCGCCGTCTCGCGAAGGACTTCCTCGGCACGGTCCCACGACCAGCCGCTCTCGATCACCAGCGTCCGCCAGCTGGCGGGGCCGAACCAATGCCAGAGCAGGTCGGCCGTCTCTTCCACTGAATAGGCGGGTTTCGGAGTCAGGGTGTGCAGATGGCGGGCGGCCGTGTGCAATGCGTACCGGTAGTCCGCGGTGGCGCGCTCCCAGAGGCCCTCGCCGTCCTCGTGGACGGGCAGCGCCTTGCGGATCGCCTCGTGCACCGTGAACTGACCCTCGTTGCCCACCCTGGTGCCGTGGGCCAGTGCTCGCAGCACGGATTCCGGAGCGCCGTGCCCACGATCGCTGTCGACGGCGCGTTGGATCCCGTCACCCCGGCGGGCGACGGGGCCACGTACCGCGCCAAGTTCACCGGACCGTACGCGCTCCGCACGCTCGCGCCTCAGACATCTGAAACTCCGGAGCGCCGGCACCGATCTCTCCCGCGGCGCCGACCCTTCAGGTTTGGCGGAGAGCAACCCACGCCGGAACAGATGCGAGTCTTGCGGGCTTCGCCGTCCGGCCCGCGTGATGGACGCGGGGGCGGGGGAGCAGGCCATGTTCGTTCCGGCGCTCGCGCCAGGCAGCGCGCTTTTCGGGATGAAGCGGCAACCCAGATGCCTCTGTGGTTTGAAGGTTGGTTGTTCGCAGAGGGACTGGAATCATCGAGTGACCACGTGCGACGGCTCGGGGGCGAGTAGTTGGACGCGCCGGACCTCAACCAGCCGGACAACGGGCGGCCGTGGAGTCACCGGGATGCCGCGATCGATGCCGCCGTGAGTCTGTCGACGGCCTTCGCCACTGCCTCGGGGCTGGAGATCATCGTGAGGTGCCGGGCGCCCGGGATGAGGGTCGCCGGCGGTGCGCCGATGCGTCGGGCGGTCTCCTGCGGTGTCTGCCGGGTGAACACGTCGTCCTGGGCACCGAAGACCACCGACTTGGGCAGGTGCACCCCGGCGAGCCGGGCCACCTGGTCCGCGGGCAGACCCGGCACACCCGCGGCCAGCATGCTCCAGAGCGCGCTCTCCGCGCCCGGCACCTGCAGCGGGCGTCGCCACTGATCCAGACCGGCGGCGTCCAGGCGCGGACAGGCAGGTCCGCACTGTGCGTCGTACACGCTGCGGATCAGCGCGTCGATGCCTAGCCCGAACCGCAGCAGGCTGGTGCGGTACGGGTCGATCAGCACGTACTTCAAGGCCGGCGGCGGCCCGGCGCCCGTATCGAGGGCGTCGCCGTCGAGAAGCATCACACCCCCCAGCCGGCCGGGGGCCCGGAGCGCCGCCTCGGTGACCACGGCGGCTCCGCTGGAGTGCCCCACCAGCAGCGGGCGGTCGCCCGGACCGCCGAGGTGCAAGGCGCTCAGGAAGCCCAGGAGCTGCCGGGTGAAATGGTCGACGGTGTACGGGCCGTGGCGCTCGCTGTATCCGTCGCCCGTCAGGTCGAGCGCGTACACCCGGTGGTCGCGGGCGAGCAGCGGGGCAAGGCGCGACCAGGTGTCGACGGATTCGAAGGCGCCGTGCACCAGCACGACCGGCGGGCCCGCCGTGCCCCAGGTCTGGTAGCGCGTGCGGACGTCGGCGGCCTGCACGTACCTGAGGCCGCGCGGCGGCGTGGCGCGCCCGGCGGTTACGGCGTTGTACACCAACGAGGCCGCTGTGACGACCACCAGCACGAGGGCACAACCCAGCGCGGCGCGCCGCAGCCACCGTCGCAGCCGGGTGCGGCGTGGCCGGGGCGCGGGCTCGGCGGGGAGCGACGGCGAAGCGGAGGCGGGATGGGTGCCCCCGTCTCCGTCTCCATGTCCGGCTCCGTCCCCGTCTCCGGATCCGGCTGCGTCTCTGTGAAGATCAGCTGTCACGGGCCACAGCATCGCCCATGGCACAACCGCGGTCATCCTGCGGGGGGAGCCATCGTGTCCACTCCGCCGGGTGTAGGGGAGTGTCGGCTGCGGCGAGCGCCGATCATGAGCCGGCGACCGGGTGGCGCGACGACGGGCGTGGCTGTCAGGAGCCGTGACGGTGGCTTCCATGGGACTGCTGTGCTTACGGGGATGCGGAGGCCGGAGGCGCTGGTCGGCGAGATGGCCTTGGCGGCGGCGGTCGGACCGGCGCTGGTGCCGGCCGGCGGGGTGCTCGGCGACGCGGACGGGGGTGGTGCCGGTCGGAGGAACGGCCGGGGGAGGGGTCCGGCCGAGCGCTGTCAGCACCGCGCCGGTGCCCAGGCCGACGGCGTTCACGGTGAGTACGACGGGGTCAGCGGCGCCGGCGGATCGCAGCGCAGGTTGTGCCCTGCGACAGGTGGGGGATTCGCTGAGGAATGCACCATATGTCCGATAAATAGGAAAGAGTCGATACGTCATCATTTAAATCGTTAATGCGACTAACTCGAGACAAGTGACTCAATTCACTTACGAGGCGCCTTAGTAAATTGGATCGTCGATAACTCCCCCAAACCCCAAGCCTTTGTGGCGCGTGAAGGTGGCTGAGCAACGAAGCCGGTTAGTGATGAGGGGAATTGTCGATTTATTCCCGGCGGCTTAAGAATGTGCGCGCCGCAGGCATCGCTGAACGAAATGCGGTGCAGTTTGCCGAGGGGGTCGGCAACTGCGGGACATGCAAATTCTGGAAAAGGACCGTTCCATGCCCCGTCACGCCCGCAAGCGCCCCTCCCGGGTACGCCGACTCATCACCGCTGGCACCATCGCCGGCGGCGCGCTCGCCCTGGTCTCCACCGCCGCACTGGGCACGGCCCAGGCCGCCTCCGCCGCGACCACCTACACCGTTCGGGCCGGCGACCACCTGGCTTCCATAGCCCGCACCCAGCACGTGCCCGGGGGCTGGCCCGCCATCGCGACCGCCAACCACATGACGAGCCCCTATGCCGTCCAGCCGGGACAGGTCCTGACCCTGCCCGCCGGATCAACCCCCGCCACGAAGGCCGCAAAGGCTTCGAAGTCCACGTCGACCACGACCGCCTCCAGCGGCCAGACCTACACGAACAACCTGGACGGCTGGATCAAGCACTCCCTCGCGATCATGGCCAAGAACGGCATCCCCGGCACCTACGACGGGATCCACCGCAACGTGATGAGGGAATCCTCCGGCAATCCCAAAGCCATCAACCTCTGGGACTCCAACGCCGCCGCCGGCCACCCCTCCATCGGCCTGCTCCAGGTGATCCAGTCCACCTTCACCGCCTACCACGTGCCGGGCACCTCGTCGGACATCTACGACCCCGTCGCCAACATCACTGCCGCCTGCAACTACGCCTACCACCGTTACGGCTC
Source organism: Streptomyces barringtoniae (assembly GCF_020819595.1). Taxonomy (GTDB): domain Bacteria; phylum Actinomycetota; class Actinomycetes; order Streptomycetales; family Streptomycetaceae; genus Streptomyces; species Streptomyces barringtoniae. Next base: position 31,594 of record NZ_JAJHNP010000003.1, on the reverse strand, counting down.
CATCGACAACGTCAACGGACCCTACTGACAGGGAATTACCGCTCCAAGGAACTCCGCAACTCGCGGTAGTGACGCCACTTCGAGCGCCACTACCGCGAGTTGTACCGGCAAAGCAGCCCGGGCCTGACTGCAACAGCACCCTGCGCCCGGCTCAACCCGGCTCCATCTCTGTTCTTCGGAGGAAATCCCCGAGTCCATGCGGAGAAGGAATCCGTTCCCGGCGACCGTGGCAGGACCGGAGTGGCTTGACCACGGTGCACTGACGTGCGAAGTGGCTCGCCAACCGGCGGGACAAGTGTGTCTGCCGGTTTCCGCCAGCACACCCGGGGACGACCTCGTCGGCACGATCCGGGCCGGGCGACCACGTCGGCTCTTCAGCCGGCCGCCGACCGGACCATATCGCTCGTTGTTCAGGCACAGTCGGTCGTTCGGCTCCCGCGCGGGCGGCCGGGGAGCGGGCGTTCCTGCCCTCCCCGGCAAGAGCCGCCCCTGAGACAGGCGAGAAGGGCCGTACGAACAACACGGCTCAACTCGCGACCGTGGTCCGGTGGCAGGGCCGACCAGCGTGGCAGCCACCCTTAGCACCCCGGCCACATTGGGGAGATGCCCAGCTCAGAGCTTTGTGCAGCACGCTCTAGTCGCAGGCGATGTCCCGCGACGGCCGCTTACCCGTCGCCAGGAAGTGGGCGACCGTCCGATCGCCGCAGGCGTTGCCGTTGGCGAGATAGGCTTCGTGGCCGGTGGAGTTCACGGTCACCATGACGGCGCGCCTGCCGAGGGCCTCGCGGAGTTTGAGGGCGCCGCTGAGGGGGGTGGCCACGTCCCGCCGGTTCTGGACCATGAGGACGGTGGAGGGGCCACGGTCGGTGATGCGTACCGCCGGTTCCTTCGGCGTGTACGGCCAGGCGGCGCACACCGTCGCGTTCCTCGGCATCCCCGCGGTCAGCGGGAACTTGGCGCGGCTCTCGGCAACTTCTTTCTCGTACCCGGCCGCGGACCTGGGCCAGGCGACGTCGTTGCAGAGTGTGGCGGCACTGACCGCGGTGACGTTCTGCAGGACCGGCTCGGGCGGCGCCTGGGGCGCGGGCGGCACGGTGCCCTTCTGGGCAGCGAGGATCAGCTTGGCCAGGGCGAGATAGTCGTCGGGGTCGTAGAGGCTGTCCAGCATCGTCTGGCGGAACACGTTGCCGTTGAGCTCCTCCGGGTTGGCGCCGGGCCACGGGAGGGGTTCACGGTCGAGGCGTGCGGCGAGGTGCAGGAAGAGGCGGCGCACCTCGGCCGGGGTCCCGGCCACTCGCTCGGGGTTGCCGGGCTGGGACGCCCACTCGGCGAACTCGGGGAAGTTGTCCTCGACGCCCACCTCGAACGCGGCGAGCCAGGCCCGCTGTACCCGTATGTGGTCGGGGTTGTCGTTGCTGTCCAGCACGAAGCGGTCGGTGCGGTACGGGAACAACTCGTTGTAGACGGCGCCGACGTACGTCCCGTACGAGACGCCCCAGGCGGAGATCTTCCGCTCGCCGAGCGCCGCCCGGATGCGGTCCAGGTCGCGGGCCTCGTTGGCGGTGCTGATGTGCCGGATCAGCTGGCCGCCGTTGCGTGCGCAGGCTTCCGACATCCGCCGCGCGGTGGCCATGGTCTGTGTGACGGAGCCGTCGGGGGCGGGCCAGGGAAGGAGCTTCGTCCGGGCGAGGTCACTGCGTTCCACGTCGCAGCTGACCGGGGAGGAGAGGCCGTACCCCCGGGGATCGAACCCGATCAGGTCGTAGGTGTCCCGTACTTCCTGCGGCAGCTTCTGCCCCTTGCCCGAGGGCTGGTCGAGGCTGCCGCCGCCGGGTCCGCCGGGGATCATGAACAGGGCGCCGCGGCGTGTCTTCGGGTTCTCGGCAGGGATTCGGGAGAACGCGAGGGTGATCTTCTTGCCGTGCGGGTCGGCGTAGTCCATCGGCACCTCGATGGTCGCGCACTCCTGCCGCGGATCGAGGCCTGTTCCCTGGCACTTCGTCCAGTCGAGGTGCGGCGGCCGGGCATTGGCGGCCGTCGAAGCGGACGCCGATGTGAGGGGTACGGCGAGGCTCAGCACGGCGGCGGAGGCGGCGAACAGGGCTGCGTTTCGCTTGATCTTCATCATGTGGACGAGCTTCGCCTGCCCCGTCCATCACCGACATCCTGCCAACAGGCCTCCGCACACGGGGGTTTGCCCCACCGGGTTCCCCTGCTTCACGGGGCGCGATCGTGGTTGGCCGGCCTTGGCTGGGCGCGGCTCTGCTCGGCCCGTGAAGCCAGCCACCGGAATCCGCCAACTGCGACCTGTCCCAGGGACGCCCATGACTGCAGTCCCGGTCCTGCGGCACGTTTGGCGGGGCCGACGATGACGATCCGGGTCGTTCAACGTTCACAGCCGTACTCAGATCACTGAACAGTGTTGCGAACGCCTCGGACGAATCGTTCGAAGGCTGGACCAGGACCACACCGCCCCGCCTCTGCGCGGCCATCGTCGACCGCCCCACCTTCAACAGCATCATCATCGAGACCGGCACCGTTCCCTACCGCCTCGCCCAAACCAGGGCCAAACCGCGGGCCAGCGGATAGAGGCGGCCCAGCGCACCTGCCCGTCGAGCATGTGGTTGGATCACGCCGAGCGAATCATCACAGCGGCGGGAGGACACGATGGCGGCTCGCGCGGTGCTCTTCGCCCTGGACGGCGGTGCCGCCGAACGGCTGCTGGCCTGCCAGGACGGTGACGAGTTGATGCAGCTCGTCGAAGAGATCGAGGAGCGCTGGGACCTCGACCATCTCTTCGAACTCGACAAATCCTGGGACGCGCTGCACCGCTGCTTCACGGACGGCGACCTGGCCTTCGACAACGGCCACTTCCCCCTGTCGCACGTCATCCTCGGCGGGGTGCCGCTGCACGAAAGCGACGACTACATCGTCTGCTACGTCACTGCGGAGCAGGTCCGCGAGGTCGCGGCAGCCCTCGAACCACTTGACGGGCAGTGGCTGTGCGATCGCTTCTCCACGCTCACGTTCAACGCCTACCAAGGCACCGCAGACGCGGAGGACATCGCCTACACCCAGGCATTTCTGCCCGGACTGAAGAATTTCTACCGCACGGCAGCACGGAACGGCCGGGCGGCGATCTTCACGGTCGATCAGTAGACCGGGGCCGGCCGACCCCAGCAGGAACCCAGGGCCAGCTCAAACCGCAACACATTCCCGTGCGGCCCCCTCCTGGGCCCCAAGACCAAGACCGGAATAGTGAGGCCACCCCAACCGCTCGTGCCAGTCACCTCGGTGCCGAGGATCGCCGACCACATGGCCGCGGTCCGCTTGTAGTTCGTGATCCGCCGTGGTCCGCTTACGCGGGGGCGTTGGTTTAGGCGAATCACACCTCGGGAGAGGAGAGAGCAGCCGGGTCAGCGCTGATTCCGTCATCACGGGCGCGCTCGGCGGCGTCCGTCAGGGCGCGGTAGCCGAAGAGGGCGATACCCAGCTCGGGGCCGTGCTTCTCGTCCTTGCGACGGCGCGCGTAGCCGACACCGACGGAACGGCTGCGGTGGGGATGCAGATCTCGACGACGGTCTCGGTGCCGTTGGTCAGGCGGACGAGCTTGACGTCCACCTGTTCGCCGCGCAGTTCGCTTGGCAGGGCGCGGTCGAACCGATCGCCCGACGCGCTGGGCTTGCTGTGCCTCTTGTTCATGTGCCTCAAGGGGCCGTGAAACTTGGTGGCGATTCTGCAGGGTCGGCTGGGGCATGCCGGCGGTGGTCGCGCGGCTCCTCGATCGGCATGGGGCTTGGCCGACGTCGGGACGGTGGGCGGTCAGGATGTGACGCTGCCGTGTACGGCAAGGCCCCTACCGGGACGCGCCCGCTCGTGCCGTTCTCGCCAAGTTAGGCAACCAGTAATGACGTTCCGCCCCCTGTGGACGCCCGGTGCGCCCCCACGTACCTCCCTCAGGGCCGGAGCGCGCCGGTTGGTGAGGACCCTTCATGCCCAGCAGAGGAACCATCGTCGGCTTGCCGACGACGTTCGCGGTCATCTTCGGCACGCAGCCTGGTACATCGAGACCCAGGTCAATGCCTCCACCATGCCTGTCCCTGAGAGGACGGAGGTCGAGATAACGCAGTACGGCGTCGACCAGAACCACGGACTCCGGATGGCGGTCACCGAGTGTGTCATCCACAACGACACAGCTCCCGAACCGGTCACCTCGCCAACTGGTAGAGACGTAAGGTGATTCTTCCTCGTCAGGGCTCGAGCATCGGCACCCTCGCGGACGGCCACAGCTCCTCGGTCGACTTCCAGAACGTCACCTGCTCCGGCGCGAAGCCCCGGCAGCTGACGGATGGGAACTCTTCGTCGTGGGGTCTAATGGGGAACTATCACGAGAAGCCCCAGATCGACTCGGGCGTTCTCAGCCCGGAAACACGACACTGGTCATGCTGACCATTGGCGGAAACCAGGATTGCACGGGGAATGCCGACCCAGCGGTCACTGTCACCGGGGACCTGATTGGCCAGATCCAGAGGGCTGCTCTGAACGCGCACATCGTCCACATGGGCTACCCTCGCATCGTCAGCGACCAACCATGCGTGACAGCCGACTTCGACACCCTGAATTACCTGGCCGACTACATACGCGACAAGCAGAAGGCCCAGGTGGATGAGTTGAAGAGGAGCGGTACCAAAGTGGCCTTCGCCGATCCTGTCCCCACCTTCAAGGGCCACGGGATCTGTGACAGCAACGAGAAGCCTGGGACCAACACCTGCCTCAGCCTCGAATCGTTCCACCCGAAGAACGACGGAACCACCGGGTACGCCAAGGTCACGGACCAGGAACTGGCCGACATCGGATACAAGGGCGACTAGGGTCTGTCTCTCCGATCATGATCGGAGCCAGATGATGACGGCCGCGAAGGTCACGGTGCCGAGGAACACGTGTCCTCGCTTGTCATAACGGGTCGCCACAGCTCGGAAGCCCTTGAGCTTGTTGATTGCCCGCTCGACGACGTTGCGCTTTTTGTACCGCTCCTTGTCGAAGCCGGGAGGCCGGCCGCCATGCGAACCACGCTTGACGCGGTTGGCTGCCTGGTCGGCCTTCTCCGGAATGACGTGCTGGATACCTCGTTTGCGGAGGTAGGACCGCGTGCGGCGGTTGCTGTAGGCCCTATCGGCGCTGACGCTGTCCGGGCGGATACGGGGCCTGCCGGCACCGATGCGCGGGACACGGATCTTCTCCATGACCGGCTCGAACTGGGTGCAGTCCGCTCGCTGTCCGGGCGTAACCACCAGGGACAGCGGGCGGCACCGGCCGTCGGCGCTCAGGTGGACCTTGGTGGTGAACCCGCCGCGCGAGCGGCCTAGGCCCTCATGTGCAGCACCACCTCCTCCAGGTGGCCGAGCAGGCTCGTCCACGCCGGATCGATCTGGTGTCCCGTCGCCATCGCCCCCTTTGAGACGGCTGGCGGCGGGGCCTTTCGGGCGCCGGCGGCGTGCTGATGGGCGCGCATCACCGCGGAGTCGATGGAGATGTCCCAGTCGATGGATCCCTCGGCGTCTGCGGCGGCCTGGACTTGCTGCAGGAGTCGCTCCCACGTGCCGTCCGCCGACCACTGCAGATGCCTCTTGTGCACGGTCTTCCACGGGCCGAACCTCTCAGGCAGGTCACGCCACTGCACCCCGGTCCGCACCCGATGCAGAACCCCGTTGATCACCTGCCGGTGATCCCGCCACCTGCCGCAACGCCCGTTGCTCACCGGTAGAAGCGGCTTCAAGCAAGCCCACTCCTCGTCCGTCAGATCACCGCGACCAGTCATACCAAGCTAACGGGTCAGATGACCGGACACGCATGGCTGCTCTGTTGCGCCAAGGGCTACGGCAGCTCGTGGCGCACCAATGCACGCGCGAACGGTTCACCGGTCTTTCGCGCGTATGCCATTCGCTCGCGCACCTCGCTGAGTGTGCGCGGACGATAGCCAGGGCCGCCACAGCAACTCTTGTGGAAGCGGACACCGGCATTCAAAAGTACCGACAGGGTCCGCCAGGCAGCGGTGTCGCGCCGCCGCGGCGGCGCGAAGGCGGAACCCACATGGATCAACGGCTCGGCACAGCGCGGGCAGAGCCGGTCGTGGTCACCGAGGTAAGGCTGCTTGTAGGAGGCCCGACAGGGCAGGCAGACATAGGAGGTCTTCGCGTGGGCCATGCTGGCCAGAGTACGGCCCGTCCGGGATGAACTCGACCAGGTTTCCGTGACATTCAGCAAGATCGAAGGGACAGACCCTAGTGCAACCTGGCGGCCAGGGCGGTTCGGTGGTCATGGAGCGGATCAACCGCTCCATGACCACCGGCTGTCTGGCGATATTGATCGGGTTGGTCCTCATCCTGGCATCTGGCCTCTCCTGGCTGTGCTACTCCGACTGGCACGCCGGAAAAGTCAACAGCGAACGCAGGCAAAGAGCCGTGTCGTCGATCCTCCAGCAAGCCGGCAACGCGGCCGACAGCACGGCCCGGTCGCTCAATGCGAGCCACTCCAGCGATGTCGACAGGCTGACCGGTGTGATCTGGAGGCGCACCGGAGCCCCGCTGATCACATACGACACGTCCCGCCGCGAGTTCACGGCCCGCCTGTCCAAGCAGGTCGGGTACGAGACGGTGGGGGTCATTCCGGGTGGAGGGGGTAACGCCGTGAGCCGGTGCCTCGACTTCACCTACAGCCGCCCGCACGCCCAGACGTGGATGCCGAAGGTGACCGTGCGGGACGACGACGTGTGCAGGCCCGCCACGGACATCGGTTACCTGTCCCGGCTGGCCGGGACGCGGATCGAGGGGATCGACGTGCGCGAACTGACCCGCACTGGAGTACAGAAGGCCCTCGACCCCGCCGGAACACTTCGGACCTTCACCGTCAAAGGCGTGGCGCGGAGGGACGGCACGGTGTCGGTCTCCGTGCTGATCTCCAGCCACGACGGAACGGCGAGCCAGTGCTACCGCATCACCCGCTCCGTCCCCGGCTCCGACGCAGTCCATCCGTCCGTAGTCACAGCTCCCGCATCGTCCTGCTGAGTCTGTTCCGCGGCACACAGACACGCATGACCTGGAGCAGTCGAATATGGGAGATGGGCCAGCACCTCATCCGGCGCGTTCGCCCCGAAGAGGGGCCCGATCACGGACGCCGTGGTCGCCGGGCTCAGCCTGCGCTACAGCTCCGGCGCCGTCGAAGGCCCCCGACAACAAGATCATGATCATCAAGCGGCGGATGATCGGCCGCGCCAACTTCGACTTGCTCCGCAAGAGGATCCTTCTCGCGGCGCGAAGCCGTTCGTGATCGCGATCGTGGTGACTTTCGTGGCCCTGGCCCGGAAAGTGATCCAGAACCAGTGTTCAGCCGTCGCCGACAGTAGCCGACGTCGGGATTTGAGCGGCGACGAACGGAGCCGGACCAGGCCAACTTCGTGTTCCAGTGGCCGAGTCACACCAGCCGGTGTAGCGTGGTGATCAGCAGTCGTGGTTCCGAAGTCCCGTTCGCCCGTGATCGCAGTCACGGGCGTTTTTGCTGTTCAACGCCTCTCCGGACCAGGGCGATCACCTCCGGATCCCGCGCGGTGCGGGGTCCGATACAAGTCCCTCGAAGGAGACAGGCACATGGCTACAGGCACGGTGAAGTGGTTCAACGCGGAAAAGGGCTTCGGCTTCATCGAGCAGGACGGCGGTGGCCCCGACGTCTTCGCCCACTACTCGAACATCGACGCCCAGGGCTTCCGGGAGCTGCAGGAAGGCCAGAAGGTGACCTTCGACATCACGCAGGGCCAGAAGGGCCCCCAGGCGGAGCACATCCGCCCCGCCTGACGACGCCACGAAGAAGCCCCGGCCAGTGCATCCACCGGCCGGGGCTCGCCCGTCTCGCCCCGCTTCCAGACCCGCGCGGTCCGGGGGCGGGGCTTCGTCTGTCATGCGGCAGTGGCTGGCGGCTCTATGCCGAGTCGGACTTTCCGTTCGTCGGCGTAGGCGTCATACGCGCCTTGGGCGAGGATACGGACCGGCATACGGGTGAGAACTGGCGCGATGCTTTGCCGATGCCACGCAGTCCTTCGAGTTCGATGCGCACGCCTGGGTTCTTGACGGCGTACAGGCTGGTGTTGGTTGATCGTGACGGTCGTCGATACCTGCTTGTACGGCTCAACCTGTCGGCGCTGCTCGGGTGTCCCGGCGTCGGCGGCAAGGAGCACGGGCTCGTTCGGGAAGCTGAAGTTGAAAGTCGCCTCGATCTGGAGGTCGGAGCGTCCGCTGGCGTCGAGGAGGCGAGGAGGGCGACCACGCCGGCGACGGCTACGAGTAGCCAGGAGATGGCGGCGATCACGGTGTTGACGATGGCTGCGCGGTCGTCCGTTGACAGCCCGGACTTCCAATCCCAGATGTGTGACCCACGCGCGCGAGTCTCGAAGGCGCGTCACGATCGGCAGGGTACGGATACGAACCTGCACGGACCGTCACAGTCCGACAACAACCGCACACACTCCGTCCCCGGCTGCCACTCTGGCCACACGTACCATCAGCACCACCGAGGGGGCCTCATGCGCCGCACCATCATGCCCATCGCCGCCGTCCTGCTCGCCGGGCTTGCTGCCTGTGGGCCGTCCGACAAGCCGAAGCCCGTGGACAACGGGAAGGCCGGTTCGAGCGCCGCAGCGAGCACGCCGCTGACAGCGCAGTCGGCATTCCAGAAGATCGCTGCCAGCGTCAGCTCGGCGAAGCTGTCCGGCACGGTCACCGCGGACGACGACCCGAACCACCTGTTGGGCAGGCCGGGCCAGTACACGTCGAAGGTCACGTTTTCGGACTCGCGGATCAAGGCGGCCGACGTCGAAGGCACCAAGCCTGGTGACGTCGACCGCGGGGGCGCCGTCGAGGTCTTCGCAGACCCGGCGGACGCTGCCACCCGCGCCAAGTACATCCAGGCCGTCACCAAGTCGATGCCGGCGCTCGCCGAATACGACTACGTCCACGGCACCGTACTCGTGCGCGTCTCCCACTACCTGACCCCGGCGCAGGCCGCGGCCTACAAGACGGCGGCCGACGGGCTCAGCTGACAGCTCCTCTGGCAGCTCCTCGGCGAGGCTGCCCTCTCCCGCCCCGCGCTCGCCCACCAGGTCCCATCACGCAGAAGGCCACGGCGGCCGCCGGCAGCGGCACCACCGGCGCACACCTGTTGGTGTCATCCTCGGGAAGCCGCTGCCCGGCCCGGTAGGCGATCTGGACCAGCTACGCCAGGCACAGCACTTCAGACACTCAACCCCCATACCTACGCCTGTGGTTGCATGTCCGGCGGACATGCAACCGGTGGTCGGATGTACTCGGATTGCTCGCATGACAGCGTTCGCCATGGACGCGGACAACCGCGATGGAATGACACGCCGTCACCTGCTGGGCGCCACGCTGGCAGCCGGCGTCGCTGTGCCGCTCGGTGTAGCGCGCCCCGCGTGGGGCGCCCCGACCGCTCCGGGCTCGGTGCGACCCACCCTTCCCATGCCCACCGGGCCGTATTCTGTGGGCACGATGTCGCTGCACCTTGTGGACGATTCACGTCCGGACCCGGCGGCCGGGCCGGGCGGGCACCGCGAGTTGGTGGTCGGCGTTCGGTATCCCGCCAGGGACGTGGACCGGTACCCGCGCGCGCCCTGGAAGCAAGCCGCTCCGCTGCAGGCGCTTCTCGCCGCGCTGGGGTTCCCCGCCGACGCCGCGCTCGCGCCGCTCACGGCCGGTCACGAGGGCGCTCCGGTGGGGCACGCGGGCGGGCGGCTGCCCGTCGTCGTGTTCTCGCACGGCGCCCACGACCACCGGTCCGACACCACTGTCGTCGTGCAAGAGCTGGCCAGCCATGGATATGTGGTGATTACGGTGGACCACACGGGCGATACGTTCAGCGAGTTTCCCGACGGGTCTGGTTGTCGTCCCGCTCCGCGACCCGCGGTACGCGCTGGGGCCGGCGGACTTCGCGAGGGACATCCGGTTCGTGCTCGACCGGGTCGAGGACCTCGGCGCCGGACGCAACCCCGACGCCGAGCACCGGCCGCTGCCGGCCGGTCTGTGCGGTGCCGTGGACCTGGACCGCATCGGAATGTTCGGCTGGTCGAAGGCCGGAACGGCGGCCGCCCTGGTCATGCTGGAGGACCGGCGAGTGAGAGCCGGACTGAGCTTCGACGGCCCGATGGAGCCGACGATCACCACCGATCTGGACCGGCCGCTCATGATGATGACCGCCGTGTTCACCCGGGCCGAGGAGCCGAGCGTCGCGGAGTTCTGGTCGCATCTCACGGGATGGCGGCTCAATGTGCGGGCCGAGGGCGCGGTCCACTCGTCGTACTGTGACGCCCAGGTGCTGGTCCCGCAGCTGGCGAAGGCGACCGGGATGAGCGACGAGGACCTGCGGGGCTGGATCGGCAGCTCGAGCCGGTGCGGGCGCTGCGGATCCAGCAGGCGTACCCGCGCGCCTTCTTCGACCTGCATCTGCGGCACCGCCGGGGGTGCCTGCTCGACGGTCCGTCCGCAGCCTTTCCCGAGGTGTCGTTCCTCCCGTGAGACGCGTGTGGTCGGCCGTGGCGCCGCCGGGGAAGGCGGGTGGCCGACGGCGGCGGGGGCCGGCCTGAGCGCACACGCGGGGCCCGGTCTACCTGGCCGGGCACTTCTACGACGGGCAACGCCGGCCCTCCGCACTCGGCATGCTCGCACCCACGTAAGCCGGGGCACATCACTCCATCAGCCCCGGAGCGGTGCTCGTGGCCATGGATCTGAGTCTGCCGCAGCGATCATCCCGAGGGCCTCGCGAACCAGGCGCACGCACCATTCTTTGACCTGCCACCTACTGAGGCGTGCCGCTGCGGGCCTGGCCTCATTGAGATCAGGCTGGTCGCGGTCCGTCAGGACGACCGACTCGTCCCGCGCCAGTTCTTCCACCCGGGGACCCTGTCGCCCGTGGGCGCCTTGGCCGCAACCAACGGACGGCGGTGATCTTCTCCTGTTTTGAGCCGGGGCGTTACTGAGGGTTGCTGAGCGTTACTGGACGTCCTTGTGGGCCTTCAGCTTGCGCCATACCGCGCCGAGAGCCTCGAGGTCCCGCTGGTCGAGGACGTCCGTGAAGACCGGGGCCAGGCAGGCGCGCCGGGTCGCGTCGGCCTCTTCGAACAGGCGGCGGCCTTCCGGGGTGAGCGCGACCTCCACGGAACGCGCGTCCGTGCGAGACGGGGTGCGGGTGACCACCCCGCGCGCCTGGAGGTTGTCGAGGACGCGGGAGACCTGGCTGCGGCTGAGCATCGTGCTGTTGCCGAGGACCGAGGCGGCGACCGGCTCGGTGCTGTTGGCGAGCCACAGCAGCACCTCGAACCAGGAGACGGGCAGATCGTGGGCCCGGGTCAGGGCGCGGTCGACGCGTTCGGTGAGTACGGTTCCGGCCCAGACCAGTCCGTAGAAGGCGTAGTCGGCCTCGGACATCTCCGCCTGGGTGAGCTTCCTCGTCGCCATGGGCCGATCATAGCCGTTTGCGTGTACGCACACACAATGATTAGAGTGTGTGTACACGCACGGAAATTGGTGCTCGACGAAAGGCCCACCATGTCCTCCAAAATTGTTCTGATCACCGGGACCTCCTCCGGCATCGGCCTCGCCGCCGCCGTCGCCGCCGCACGGTCCGGCTGGCGCACCGTAGCCACCATGCGCAACACCGGCCGCGCCGATGCGCTGCGGGAGGCGGCCGCGCGGGCCGGGGTGGAACTGGACATCCGGCAGCTCGACGTCACCGACGAGGACTCCGTCTCCACTGCCATCGACGGCGTGATCGCCGACTACGGCCGCCTCGACGCCGTGATCAACAACGCGGGGACCGGTCACCTCGGGACGCTGGAGAACGAGTCCGTCGCTGATGTGCGCCAGGTCATGGAGGTCAACTTCTTCGGCGTCCTGAACGTCTCCAAGGCCGTCTTCCCCCACCTGCGCTCCTCGGGCGGCCGGCTGATCACCGTCACCAGCGTCGGCGGCGTCGTCGGCCAGCCATTCAACGAGGCGTACTGCGCCGCCAAGTTCGCTGTCGAGGGGTACATGGAGAGTCTGGCGCCCGTGGCCGCCTCCGTCGGCGTGACCGTGTCCGTGGTCGAACCCGGAGGCGTGGCAACCGAGTTCGTCAACAACATCGGTCTCGACCTGGAGGCGGAGATTGCCGCCGCGGGACCGTACGCATCTGCCCTCCAGGCGTACATCCACCGCACCGTCCCGCAGCTGTCCACCGGGGCGCAGACCGCGGCCGAGGCGGCCGAACCGCTGCTGGAGGCACTCACCGCGGACCGCCCCGCGTTCCGCATCCAGACCTCCCAGTGGGCCCGCAGCTTCACCGGTACCAAGCTGGCCGACCTCGACGGCTCGGCCGTTCTGGCAGTCACCAGCGGGTGGCTCGGCTGAAAAAGCCTGTGCCTCAGGCCTCTTCCGGCGATGACGGGGGCGTGGCAGGAGGATCCCGCGAACGGACGAGAAGTGGGCGACGCTGCGCCAGACGTGGGAACCGGCGAAACCTGTGCGGCCACGGGGCGGTGGCCGCACACGGGCGAGGAGGACGGCCTGTCAGGCTGCGGGAACCGGCAGCAGCCGGTAGGCGTCCCCAGCTGTGATCACGAGGCCGGCGGTGGGCGGCGGGAAGTGGGTGCCGAGGACGAGGGTGTCCGTGTCGGCCAGGGAGCCGAGCAGTTGGCGGCGCGTGGCCTCCGACTGCAGCGGGTCGATGTCGACGCAGGCGCCGATGGCGGGGTGGGCGAGCTGGACCGGATGGTGGACGCAGTCGCCGGTGATCAGTGCCCTCTCACCCCCGCTGGTCAGCTCGACGGCGACGTGGCCGGGAGTGTGGCCGGGCGTCGGCGTCAGGCGTAGGCCCGGGGCGATTTCCGCGCCCTCGGCCGGGACGTCGACGAGATCCAGTAGACCCGCCTGCTCGACCGGGATCACGGAGTCGCGGAACATCTGCTCGCGCGGCTCGTCCATGTCGTACGTCGCCCAGAACTCCCGCTCCGTGCGGGAGGTGAGGTAGCGGGCGCCGGGGAAGGAAGGGGCCCATTCGCCGTTGACTTCCCGCGTGTTCCAGCCGACGTGGTCGGCGTGCAGGTGGGTGAGGATCACCAGGTCGACGGCGTCCGGGGCGAAACCGCCGTCGGTGAGGCGCTCCATGAAGTCGGTCTGCAGATTGTGCCAGGCCGGGTTGGCCCGCTGCTTGCCGTTGCCGATGCCGGTGTCGACGAGGACACGCAGCCCGTCTACGACGAACGCGAAGCTGTGGCTGTGGAGGCGCAGGATGCCCTGGTGGTCGGCGAAGTGGGGCTGCAGCCAGCCTTGACCGGCCACCACTTCCGGGGTGGCGTCGGGCAGCAGCCACGGCCCGGTCGCGGGCGGCAGGAGGACCTCGTCGATACGTTGGACGGTGATGTCGCCCACGGTCCAGGAGGGGACAGGGGCGGCGGGGGAAGTCTGCATAATTCGTCGTTCCTCTGTTCTCTGCAGCGAAGGCGTTCGTTCTCTGCAACCAAGGTGTTCGTCTGCTCGACGCATTCGGTCGTCCGATACGTGGGTTGCCCCACGCAGTGACGCGGCGAGTGCTGCCAGGGCTGCGACGTCTTGGACGCCGACAGTGTCGCCTCGTGTTCGCCCGGGCAGTCCGCGACCGTTACGTTCACGTGGACATCCTGCTCCACAACGCCGGCATGTCCTCGATGGGCTCCTCCGGCACCTTGGGCTGGACCACCTGGCGGCGCATCGTGGACGCCAACCTCGACTCCGTCTTCCACCCCACCAAGGCCCTCCTGCCCGGTATGCAGGAGGTCGGCTGGGGGCGCATCCTCGTCATGGCCCAAACCACCTTCACGGCAGCGCCCCTGACCTCACCGCCCACACCACCAGCAAGGGCGGACTGATCGGCTTCGACCGGTTGACGGCTTCCGAGGTCGACCAGCACGGCGTCACCGTCAACGCAATCGCCCCAGCGTCGTTCACACCCCGGCACTGCTTCCGGCCTTCGCCTGAGACGCGGGTGGTCGGCACCTGCCGTCACTTCGCCACCATGGCCTGCGCCTTCTTGCGAGGGCGGGGCATAGCCGCTCGTGCCAGGTGGGTTTTGCCACCTACTTCGTGGAACTACGCGGCCTCGATCACTGGATCACCGAGTACTGGCACGCAGGCCAGGCTCGCTGGGTGCGTACCGACTCCGAGATCCTCGGCATGGGCCCAATACCGTAGCGGCTTGATCGACCCGGACACGTTCGGGGGGTAGCAGGCACCGATCACGCGTGGGGATGGGCTGAAATCAGCGGCAATGCCGTCCGAGACCTCGCCGCGCTCTGCAAGCACGAGACGCTGCCCTGGGACGAATGGGGCCGCATGACCGCAGCGTACGAAGACAAGACAGGACCCGAGTACGACCAGCTGATCGACACGGTTGCCGCTGCCTGTGCCAAAGACGACCCGCTGGCCTTGACCCGTCTGTTCGTCGACGAGGATCTGGCCATTCCTCAGCGCATCGTCGGGTAGGACGGGCGAGGGATCAGCCACCTGGCATCGCGGCAGTCGATGGAGGGCGCAGGCCACCCGGCAAGCGCAACGGACTTCCCGAAGACGGGCTGCACCAATTGACTCGATAGGCCGGCACTGCCGGACACGGGCGGGGAATGAGATCCGTACGCGACCGCCTGGCGCGCACGCGCTGGACCAATGAACTGCCTGCCGACCCCGATGCGGTACGGACTGTACCGGTGCAGCCCGGTTGGGAGCGCGGTGTTCCGCTGTCTTATGTCAAGGGTCTCGTCGACCGCTGGCGCACCACGTACGACTGGCGCGAGCACGAGGCGCGGCTCAACAAGTACCCGCACTTCACCCCCGAGATCGACAGGCAGACGATCCACTTCGTGCACGCACGCTCTCGCCGCACGAGGACGCCACACCGTTGATCCTCACCCATGGCTGGCCGAACACCTTCGTGGAGTACGTCGGCCTCATCGACGCGCTCACCGGCCCGGACGATCCGGCCGACGCCTTTCACGTCGTCATCCCCGACATGCCCGGGTTCGGCTTCTCCGGTCCCACCCACGAGGCGGGTTGGAACCGCCACCGCATCGCAGCCGCCTGGGCGGAGCTGATGCGGCGGCTGGGCTATCACCGCTACGGCGTGCACGGCAATGACGCGGGCGCCTACGTCGCACCCGAGCAGGGGCGGCAGAACCCGGACAACGTCATCGGCGTCCACGTGAACCAGCTTTTCTCCTTCCATAACGGTGCGCCGGGAGAGTTCGACGGCCTCACTGAGCAAGAGTTGAGGCCCTGCGGGGCAACGCGGCTGGATCGGCCAGCTGTTGGGCACGGCGGTGGATGCGGAGACGGTGCTGACCATCGCCAGCATCTACTGGTTCACCAATACCGGTGCGTCCTCGGCCCGCCTTTACCACGAGGAGCGTCACACCGAGCATCCCACCGAGCCGACGACCGCTCCGACGGGACTGGCGAGTTTCGCGTACGACTTCCGGCCCGTCCGGAAATTCGCCGAGCGCGACCACAGCAACATCGTCTCGTGGAGCGAGTTCGGCCGCGGCGGTCACTGGGCCACCCACGACGCCCCCGACCTGCTGGTGGCGGACCTGCGGCAGCTCTGCCGCGGACTGCGGACTACGGAAGAACTGAAGCGAAACAGGAGCCGGTGGGGCGACTGCCGCCCCACCGGCCGCACCTCGGCCCCGCGAGACCCTGTCGCCGAAACGGCGATCCGACAGAGCCTCGTCGGACAGGGCAAGGCTCAGGCGGCCTCCTGGCTCGAAGAGGCGCCAGCGAGCCCTACGGTACGACGACGGGGCTGTGCACCCTGACGCGCAGGGCCTGTTCGCGGCAGGTCTGGTCTCCCTAGGAATTGTCGTCAAATGTCACGCCCACATCAGCAGGGATGCGGGGGTGACGGCTGCCAGGCAGGACTCGGCCGTGCTGTCGTAAACGGGTGGCGATGCCATGCCACTGCTTCCGCCGGTTGAACACCGTTCCATCACGTTGCGCCGCTTGTAGATCTGCTGGTCGATGACCGAGGACTGGCCACCGGTCGGCCCGCTCGAGGATCGTGTGAACGACGCCCCGCCGACGGGGCCAGGCGCGGATCGCCCTCGAGCTGTAGCCCTTGTTGCCGATGACCTGAGAGGGCCTGGCCCGGAGCCGGCCCGGGCCGATGCGAGGCACCCTGATCGCCTCCATTGCGACGGACCGTAGCCGGGGCAGCGTTCTGCCCTTCTATCTCCAAGCTGTGTTGTTCCTAGAATGGCAGGGTGGAGGACATCGAAGCGATTGCGGCGTTGCAGGATCCAGTGCGGCGGCGCCTGTATGAGTATGTGGTGGCGCAGGGCCGTGAGGTCGGCCGCAACGAGGCCGCCGAGGCGGCCGGGGTGGCGCGCACGCTTGCTGCGCATCACCTGGACAGGCTGGCCGAGGTCGGGCTGCTGGAGAGCGGCAGCCGCCGCCTGACGGGCCGCTCGGGGCCAGGTGCGGGCCGTCCCGCCAAGGTGTACACGAGGGCGCGGGCCGAGCGGGCGGTGTCGCTGCCCGCCCGCGACTACCGCACCGCCGCCGAACTGCTCGCCGAGGCCGCCGAGCAGGCCGGGCTGGATGCCGGGCTCTGTACGGCGGCGCGCCGCCGGGGCGAGGCCCTCCGCGGCTCGGCGGCGCCGTGCGGCGGCCTCGACGAGGCCATGGAGATGCTGGCCGCCCGCGGCTACGAACCGCACCTGGAAGGCGTCGAGGGAGTGGCCGGGGAGGTTGCGCGTGTCGTCCGTATGCGCAACTGCCCCTTCCATGCCGTCGCCGAACGTTTCCCGCCGCTCGTCTGCGGCATGAATCTCGCGCTGCTGGAGGGGCTGCTCGGTACGGACGGTTCCGTCCGCGCCCGCATGGACGCCCGACCGGGGGAGTGCTGTGTGGTGGTCGAGGCTTCTAAAAGCAATATAGATTGACATAGAAACTCGGGCCGTGCTGGGATGTGGTCATGACGACATCCGCGCCTGCCGCCCACCTCGCCCAGCTCAACGTCGCCACGCTCCGTCATCCCCTCGACGACCCGCGCATGGCGCCGTTCGTCGAGCTGCTCGAGCCGGTCAACACGGCCGCCGACAGCGCGCAGGGTTTCGTGTGGCGGCTCGTGGAGGATGGGGCGGCCGACGCCACCGCCCTGCGCCCGGCGGGCGAGGACGTCATTGTCAACCTGACGGTGTGGGAGACCCAGGAGGCCCTGTGGGACTTCACCTATCGCAGCGGGCACTTGGAGGTGCTGCGGCGGCGCCGTGAATGGTTCGAGCGACACGTGGAGGCGCACCTGGTGCTCTGGTGGGTCCCGGCGGGGCACCTTCCGACCACCGGCGAGGCCCTGGAGCGGCTGGCGGACCTGCGGGCGCACGGCCCGTCCCCCCGCGCGTTCACCTTCGCCTCCCCCTACACCGCCGCCGAGGCCGCCCAGCACCTTCAGGCCGTGCCGCCGGCGCAGCCTGGGCCGGCCGCCCGGAACGCGCAGTCGGCGCCGGCCGAGGACGCGGCGGCGTTGTAGGGATGCTCAGTCCAGCAGGCCGGCGCTGTGGTGCCCGCGCTCCTTCGTGCGGCTGCCCGGCGATTGCGCAAACTGGTGGCGAGGGGTCTAGAACGGCGTTGTTGCCCAAGACGAGTCGTTGGGAATTCCGCGGTCCGATCACTTGGGCTGGCGGGGTTGCCCTCGGGGCGAGCACCAGATCGATGACTACGCTCTCGCTGGCCTCGTTACTGCCGTCCGCCGCGCGCTTGCCGGCAAGGGCGCGGCCCGCAGCCTCTCGGCCAACCTCATCCGCACCGCCCTCGAAAAGGTCCTGGCCCTCAGCGACGACGACAACCGGCACCTGAAGAACCTCCTGGACAGCACCGACCTGACCTCGTCATCGGCGTGGCCGGCACCGTCACCGACCGCCTGAAATTCATCCAGGCCCTGCGCAAGACTCTCGCCGATGAGCACCTTCGCAAGAACCTGCGCGAGGTCGACCAGTGCCACCCCATGGTCGCCAAGAACCCCAGGAGCGAGCTCGGACTCGACCCATGTCCTCCAAGCCCATCTCGAAGACCACCTCGGTGATGACGTCGTCTTGGAACACGAGCTCGAGGCACGTGGGGCGACTGGTTGCGTTTTTGGGCGCCGCTCGAAGGCGGTCCCTTCGGGTTGATGGACGCAGGTTGATGGACGCAGGGCCGCGCATGGCCGGCGGCTGCCGGGTGCTCAAGGACCAGTTTCCGGGGAAGTACCCGTTCCCGGTATGGCCTGAGGCGAGAGGCATTCTTCCCTTCGCCACGTCGCCCGGGGGTGACTTCCTCTGCTGGCTCGTTGACGGGCCGACTGACGACAGGCGCCTGGTGCTTTGGCCGCGTGACGACAGCCAGTCCCGGCTGAACGGCGGACTCCTCGGCACTTTGGTGTCCTGGCTGACCGGCGAACTGGACGAACCAGGGCTGCCCGCATGGGAGGGGGACGAGGGCGAGGTCGAAGAGGCGATGTCCGACTGCATCCTTTTCGAGCCCTGGCCTCAGGAGAAGACCCACGATTCACCGGAATCCGCGAGCTGAGCTTGGGGGCTCAGAGGCCTTCCAGGGACGGACGAAGTTCCGTAGGGCCTCGACCGGACAGCAGGAACACGGTGCGCCGTGGCGCTCGTGCAGGGCCTGGCGAGCCGCCCACTCCGCCACAACCGGGCGGCTCGCTGCGACCGAGGACGTCCGCGCAGACCCGACGGCCGGGACTGCCCGGTCCACGGCGTGCCCGGGTCGGCTGGAGCCCGTGCCGACGACGGGGCTCGGCCGGATGAGCGCGGTGGGCCTGATGCTGTCCGATCGCGCTGTTGGGTGTGGGCGCGCTGCCCTTCCGCCGGTCGGGCCGGGCGCCGGCCGCGGACCTGTCGGCCAGGCACAATCTGCAGGCGCACTGGCGCTCAGGGTTTGGCGAGGCCCTGCCCACGTGCGGCGGGTAAGGACGCCGCACGGTGACAACCGGTCTCGATCAGCGTGCCGTGCGGACCGGCAGACCGGACGTGCCCGGGATGCTGGAGGTGCCCGTGCCGCGGCAGCCCTTCGGGACCGCCGGGAACGCTGTGACCGCCTCCGGCGCACCCTTGCCGCCCTCGACACGGGTGACCAGCTCAGGTGCCGCCGTGTTCGCACCCGTTATCCGCGCCAGGATGCCGGCGTCTGCGGGCAGCGCGGGATGGTTCTTGTCCAGCGGCATCAGCACCGGCCCCTCCTTGCCGTCGTCGTAGATGGACGTGAAGGAGACCCGGGGCCCGCTGGGGCGGTTGCTCATGTGCGCCAGGGTGCCCGCCCCGATGGACTGCACGCGGGTCGCGGTGCACTTGTCCGCCGGGGGCTCACCGCCCGTCGCGGCTTGCGGGTCGAAGGAGGTGATGATGCCGTCCGCACTCAGGACGACGAAGATCGCCTTTCCGCCCGGGTCGACGATCTCCTCCCCGGCATAGACGTGGGACAGCCTGCCGTGGCCGTCGTCGACCGCGTGCGTCTGAAGAGTCAGGAACGCACCGCCCGCAGGCCGCTTCAGTTTCGCCCGCCACTGGTGCTTGCCGGTCTGCTCGACGATCGCGGTGTAGCCGCGGGCGATCGTGAACGTGCCGGGCCCGCGGAACTGGTTCTTGCCCGAGACGGCGATCCAGTCCCCGAAGTGCCCCTGCGGGGTGAGGAACGTGTACTCGCCGTTGTCCTGGAGCGCCGCGGTCTCACCGTTCGCGTCGATGACGCCGGTGCCGTAGTAGGTGACGATCCGGCCCCAGTAGTGGGAGGCCGAGACACGGTAGATCTCCACGAATCCGCCACCGGAGGCGAGCTGCTCGGTACGGACCATGGTGCCGCCCGGGTTCGGCCCGGCCACGACACCCTGGTGCGCGGCGGGTGCGGCCATGGCGGCAGGCACGGCGCCCACGACCGGGACGAGTACGGCGACCGTGGCGGCGCACAGCAGGCCGAGGCGCCGAGCGGTCGGACGGGTCAAGGACATGATTCCCCCTGGGAATGTGTAACGGTCGGTGGTTCATCCCCTCGCGCGCTGTGCCTTCCGGCGCCGGAGCGGGTCATCCGGTCACGATGTCCCTCGGTCGCCGCAACACTGGTCAGGCGCGCGACGTGATCATCCTCATCTGTCATCTTGGGTGGATCTGTGCCGGAATCGTCACTGCCACGTAACAGGTGGGAGGGCACTCGACCGCGCAGCCGCGGCTTCAGCGGTGTCGGGAAGCGCCTGGCATGGCGCGGCGTCGTGCTGTGCAATTGCCGACTGGGCGGAGCGGTACGGGCTGGATGCAGATGAGGTCTACCAGGTCGCTTTGCGGACGCGGCTGATGGAAACATCCGCTTAGTCACTGTGGACCGAGATCTGGATGAGTGCCTGGCCATGCCGCATGAGGGGGAGGACGAAGACGTCCGCTCCGGCGTCCATGCGGTTTGCGACGGTGCGTTCGAGCTGCTGCAGGGTTTGCCATCGGAGTGCTGGGCGCTGGTGACCTCGAACAACGAGCACCGGGTGCGCGGTCGTTTCCTACGGACGGGTTTGCCGGTGCCGGGGGGTGATCGTGGACGCGGCCCCTGTTGAGGAGGACTCCGCCCCCACCCGCCCCGCAGACCAAACACGGGCCGCCCACAACCGCACACCGATCGACCTGACCGTCCCCGAGATCCGCCGACTCATCGGCACGCTGTTCGTGCCGCCTACGCGGACACCCTCACCACGCTGCTGCATGCCGTCCCTCCCGGGAACGAGTTTTGCATTCAGAGGCGCGGCCGTGCGGCTGCGGGAACTGCAGGTCGCCTGGAACCTGAGCTGCGAGCTGGACTGAGAGCCCTCATCTCCGGCCATGAGCCGACGAGTGGCTCTCCGATGAGCGCTCCCTCGGCCGGCTCCAACTCGGGCAGGATTGACTTATCGCGCCAACACATAGCGCCTGCCGACTTGGTACAGAGAATGTCCAGGCAGTACGCGCCATTGATGCCGAAGTCGGCGAGCTGGTAGAAGCCGCCCGTGCCGGCCTTGGTGGCGATCCTCTCCAGCAGCGACGGTACGTTCGGATATTCAGGCATGCGGAATAGGGCAGCCGTTTCAGCTCGACCTGGCGCGATGCCGCGAGACGCGCAGAGGGGCCCGAGCCCGCTGTCCTTCGGGCTAGTCGGTAGCGTCGCCCTGGTGAATCTCAACCTCTTCAACGATGTGCCTGATGGCTTGACTCGACGAGCCCGATCGTTCGTCCGCGCCCACGGCGCCAAGGCCGACGTCCGGCCCGTGGAGGGGCACAGGCAGTGGTGGCTGGAGCGAGACGTCCCCCCAGCAGTGATCGACCGAATGGCGGCCTACCAGCAGAGGTGGGGCGGTCTGGTCCTGCCACCCGCATCGCAGTACGACGGCGGCCCCAAGTACCTCGATCCGGACTCGCCCGAATCAGACTCAGCAGGGTGGTGGTTCGAAGCCGGGATGCAGCGGACCGCGGTCCCCTACTCATTCATGATCAGTCCGTCTGGTGAGTTCGGAATCCATGCAGATGGGTGGGCGCCTCTCCACGCGACCATCGAGGGCTGGGTGGAATCGCTCGCACTGGCCCACCACGCATACATGTGGGCGAAGCAGGTCACCAAGCTCGTCGGCGATGACATCGATGGCATCGAGCTGAACGGGTTCGAGCAGGTACGCGAGGTTATGGGCCTCGCAGACACCTGGTGGAGAGGCCCTGACTCTCTGGTGGCGTTCTATACCGGGGAGGCTGAGGCCCTCGGCTTCCCCGGAGGCCGCCTCGCGATGATCTACTCGGGACTTGATGAGTGGGGGCTGCGAGGAGGCGTCGAGCCAGGCGATAGCTGAGATCTCTTGGGAACGACCAAGTCTCAGGCGCTGTTTAGTGAGTTAAGGTTCGCCGAGCTGGCGGATCACGCATCAGATGCAATTCCCCGGGGCCGCCCGCCCTTGCCCGGCACACGGCGGTCCGCGGCGTAGTGGGTTCCGAAAGACACCGCGAGCGCGGCCGCGGCGGCCGCCGGGTGGACCCGGATGCCGAGCGCGCGGCGCCAGCTCCGGCCACGATCGCATGCGTGGCCGATGTAGGTCAGGCAGTGGTGAAGGCGCGCTTTACGGCCATCAACCGTGCCGTGGGTAGTCTTCTCCTCGATAACTGGGTCCTGGTATGTGACCGGGTGGTCGTCAGAGGCGCCCTTCACGCAGGCACCGAAATTCGCCTGGATCCAAAAGTCCCCGATCGCGCTGCCGACGCGGGTCAGTCCCAGCAGGGCGGCGAAGACGGCGGGGCGATGCTGCATGCTGGATTTCTACTGACCTCGAACGGGGTTGGGAGTGGGCGGCCGGCCCTTTGCCGATGCGCGGGCCGCCCAGCAGCTCCGTCCCCGGTCGCACAGGGCCGGGGGGGCGGAGCTGTCTGGACATCTCATGTCGTTGCTGGGTCAAGTCGAGTCGCGAACGATCACGAGGTGGTGTTACTCGTGCCCGCCCCGCGCTGTCAGCCGGCCGAGGGATGGCGGTAGCGTCCTGCATGCTTGACCGTCCTGACGTGTCGGTGATGCTGCGAGACGGGCTGCAAACTCGTGCCCAGACCTGGGACTTCGTGCGCTGGTTCGCCGATGCGTGGATGGGCTGCCCCTTGCGCTCAGAAGACGACTGCGTCAAGGACGAGTTGGCGGCTGCGGAGACTGACCTGGGCTTTGAGCTCCCGGCTGCCTTGCGTGAGGTTTCGCGCTCATCGGCCGACGGGACGATCTGACCCGGCGGCAGGATCCCCTGGTCCGGCCCTCCGGGCTCTACGTCGATGAGGTCTTGAAGGCGCGGCGCGGGCGGCGCATCGCCTGCGGGAGCAGACACGGCGGTGGCTGGTCGGCAATCCGTGGGTGCAGGTGTCGCTCGTAGCCAAGTGACCAACGTCGTTACCGAACTGCGCGGCGTGCTCCTGCAGAGCGATCTCGCGGACATGGCCGATCGGCCTGAGGGTCGGGAGCGGCATGCCGCGCTGTCGATGACGCTGGGCAAGGAGGGCTGTCGGCCGCTGTGGCCGCGGGCGCCTGGGTAGCCTGCCGCGTGGCAGATACGGCAGATCGGGAAACTGCTGCGGCAGGCGGAGGTCCCGGTCATCTTCCCGGCCGCGCACACCGCAGCCATGGCCGCGGCCGCCACCCTGGAGCCGGCCCGACGACAGCACGCTGGACCGCGACCGGGACATCCTCGTGCCCACCGGGCTGCGGTGACGCGGAGCGACGCCAGGAGATCCGACGCGGCGTCACCGTTGGTGCGGGACAAACGCGGCAGAGCTTGGCCCGGGGATGCTGCTCCAGGCCCTGCCTCCGACTGAGTTCGTGCTGGTTCGGAGCCCTCGCATGTCCGGGCACCATGGGAATGGTGTGCGGGAGGCGGGGCACATGGGTCGGTGACAGGCGCAAGCGATTGGTGATTGCAAGGGAGGCTTGTGATGCTCATGGCGCACCCCGCGGTGCTGAAGAACTTGGTCGAGCAGTACGAGACGCTGCGTGTCCTGCAGGCGGAGGAGGGGCATGAGGAGGTGCGGCGGCGGATGGACGACATTGCTTACACGCTGTGTGTGTCGACTGGTACCAGCGATATCGACGCCGCTCTCATCGCGGCCCGGCACCGTCTGCCTGGTGCCCGTGTCGAGGACGACTCGCTCCTTGCCACCTGACTGCTTGGTTGATCGGTCGCCGATAACCATCGAGCTGCCGACTTTCACCAGCCTTGAGGAGTTGGCGACGATCCTGGGCTGCTCGCCTGCCTCGTCAGCAGCTGACGGGTTGTCAATGCGGGCACGTTGGCCTTACGACATCCAGCCCTTGATCTCCTCGGGGACCACCGTCCGTCCGTCCGTCGCGGGCGATACGCTCGGCGAGGACGGCAGCTTCCTGGAAGTCGACAGTCACCACGGCGCCGTTCACGGTCGGGTGCGAGGCTGCGCAGACCGCGGCGAACAGCTCGTTGGCGTATTCCAGCGCCGGCACACGGATGAGCTGGTGCATGAGCGCGGTGGCCCGGTGATCCGGGTACGGGTACGGGTAAGGGTCCTTCACCTTGTCGGTGTGCCGTGCCACCGCGGCCTGGAGACTGCTGAAGTCGACCACGTCCGGGCCACCGGGAAGGTGCCGGTGCGCGACGTCCAGCAGCCACGCATATTCCTGCGTGAAGTGTGCCGCCGCGCCGAGGAAGCGGTGGCGCAGGTCGTTGCCTTCGCCGGCAAGGACCTGGCGGGCGTAGCCGGACACGTCCGTGCCGACGGCCTTTGCGCGCTCTTCGATCGTGGCGTACACATCTCTTCGTCCACGCGTTGGTGGATGCCAAGGACATCTGCCAGGCACGCGGCTTCGGGACCGAGTTCCACCACACCGAGAACACCCGGGCAGAGCCGAACGCCTGTCGATCCTCGCCCACTGAGCGTCAGTCAACGACACACCGGACCAACGATCGGATGATCCGAAGGAAACGGCCTGGCGTCGCACCGGCCTGGTCACCCCGCTTCGCCGTGAGCGCGACCAGGGGACCCAACTCCCAGCGTGGCAAGAACGACACAAACGATCACGCCGACCAGTCCGCGCTTGGTGCGCAGTGCGGTCCAATGGGACGACTGGCCGGTCAATGGTATGGGAGTATGGTTCATTTACATGACAGATCCCCGGACCAATTCTGCGGCCGGTCTGCCCCTCGCGTTCGGTGTCGACCTGCATCTGGAGCTGCGCGGACCCGGGCTGCGCGCAGGGCTCACGGACGCCTTGAGGGAGGCCGTGCGCACGGGGCGTCTGGTGCCCGGCAGCCGGCTGCCGGCCTCCCGCTCACTCGCCGCGGATCTCGGCGTCTCTCGTAACACCGTGGTCGAGGCCTACGCCGAGCTGGTCGCTGAGGGCTGGCTCACCGCCCAGCAGGGCTCCGGGACCCGGGTGGCCACCCGGGTCGAGCCGCACAGGGCTGCGCCCGACTCTCCTCGCGCGAGGCCGGACGAGCCCCGTCTCCGGTATGGCCTGTGGACCGGTGCACCGGACCTCGCGACCTTTCCGCGCACGCAGTGGCTCACCGTGGCCCGCCGGGCTTTGACCGCTGCGCCGCACGACGCCTTCGGCTACGGCGACGCCCGTGGCCGTGTGGAGCTGCGCACCGCACTCGCGGACTACCTGGCGCGGGCCCGCGGGGTGTACGCCGAGCCGGATCGGATCGTCATCAGTTCCGGTTTCCACCACGGCCTGGCGCTGATGGCGCAGGCGCTCACGGTACGGCGGGTGCGAGCGGTGGCGGTCGAGGCCTACGGACTCGACCTGTTTCGCGAACTGCTGGCCAACGCCGGTCTCCACACCCCGCCCCTCTACGTCGACGACCATGGCGCACGCATCGACGACCTCGCGCGACTGCGCGAAGTGGGGGCGGTGCTGATGACCCCGGCGCACCAGTACCCGACAGGGGTCGCGCTCCGCCCGGACCGGCGCACCGCTGCCGTCGAGTGGGCACGCGCCACGGGCGGCTTGATCCTTGAGGACGACTATGACGGGGAGTTCCGATACGACCGTCAGCCGGTGGGGGCCCTGCAAGGCCTCGATCCCGAGAGCGTCGTGTACTTCGGTTCCGTGAGCAAGTCCCTGGCGCCGGGGGTACGGCTCGGATGGATGGTGCTGCCGGAGGAACTCGTCCCGGAGATCGTGGCGGCCAAAGGGCACGGCGACTACATGACGAGCGCCCTGGAGCAGCTGACACTGGCGGAATTCATCGCCTCGGGTGCGTACGACCGTCATGTGCGCTCGATGCGGCTGCGCTACCGGCGTCGCCGCGATCAGCTGGTCGAGGTCCTGCGCCAGAGGGCTCCCGGCATTCGTGTGACCGGGATGGCTGCAGGACTGCAGACGGTCCTCGAACTCCCGCGTGGAACCGAAAACTCGGTGGTCCAGGCCGCGGCCCGGCAAGGTCTGGCGATCAGGGGGTTGACGCAGTTCCGCTATGAAGTGGACGACTGCGGATGGCAGTTGCCCGAACGGGACGCCCTTGTGGTCAACTACGCTGCGCCCTCGGACAGCGCGTGGGCAGGCGTACTGGACGCACTGTGCAGGGTGCTGCCCTAGAAGGGGTTCCAAGGGCGGAGCGGATGCGCCTCTGCCCGGTTCGGGAGCGTCCCTGCCGAGATGCGAGGCGCTGGGGCCGTCGGCCTCGGGTGCCGGGCCGCCCGTGCCGGAGTCGGCGCGATCTCTCAGGCGGGAAGCCGTGCTGTCACGATTTCGCCATCCGTTCCAACGCACTTCTCCACCTAGGCGTGTGCGCCGGCGGCCGGGACAGCGGCGAAGACCAGCTCTCCAAGGGGCATGGCATCAGCCCCTGCTCGTCCATGCGCCGGAGCTGGAGTATCAGCCCGTCGTGGAAGCCCGCCGTGTTCAGCAGCACCACGGGGTCGTCGTACAGGCCGTGCTTCCTCAGTTCCGGGACCTCGATCCCTTCGTCCAACGTGCCCGCGCCGCCGGGCATCACCACTACTGCGTCGGACTCGGCGAGCAACCGTGCCTTCCGTTCAGCGAGATCCCTGGCGAACGGCATTTCGTCGGCGTCCTTCTTGACCCACTCGACCTTCATCAGCCTGGTATCGGATTCGCCCCACACCAAGGTGTGGCCACCCCTGCCGATGAGGACCGGACCGTATCGCGCGTCCGTCTATGGGTGTGGACGATTTTCTGAGCAAAAGACCGGGCCACTTCGCGTCGAACGGCCAGGCAGGCCCCTGGGCGCCGTCTGTCAGACCGTTTGCACCGCGAAGCCGGAGCGCCACGCCGCATGCTCGGGGCGCCGCGTCGGCGCCGTCTGCCGATCGGCGGTACGTCCGGTGCCGATGACGTGGGCGCCGACCTCTTGTGCGAGCTGCGCAACGATCGCCCCGACTGCGCCGGCCGGCCGACGTCGACTTCACGGTGGGCGCGAGTCTGCCGATGCCGGGCCTGACCGCATGGCAGGGACTGTTCGAGCACGGCCGCCTTCAGGCGGCGGAGACATCGGGAATCGGTCCGCAGGCCTGATCCATGCCGGAGGAACGTTGGTGTCCATCGCCGGTCCGCCTGAGGTGCGTCCAGCGAACGGCCTGGCGATCGATTTCGTTGTCGTGCCCGATCGTGCCCAACTGGGTGAGATCGTCCAGCGGGTGCGGGACGGACGGCTGCGGACGAACATCGGCAACGTCTCGACCCTCGATGACGCCGTTGCGGCTTTCAACCCGACCGAGTGGATCACCGGGAAGACGATCATCAGTGTTCGTCCGTGAGCAACACGCGCCCATCGACTAATCACGACTGAAGACAGCCCAAGGTCGGCGATCTGCGGCGAGGTGATGGAGTGGTCCACATCTGAGAGTTGCAAGGGTTCCTTGCAAAGGGCCTTTGCAACTCGTAGGCTCTCGGCATGGCCGAACAACCGCCTGCCCAGGAGATCACCGATGTCGAGGCGCTGCGCGCCTTCGCGCACCCGATGCGGCAGAAGATCGAGCAATGCCTGCGCCGGGGGCCGGCCAACTCTTCCTCGCTCGCACGCGAGTTGGGTGAGAGCACGGGCCTGATCAGCTACCACCTGCGGCAGCTGGCCAAGCACGGCTTCGTCGAGGAGGTCCCGGAGCTGGCAAAGGGGCGGGAGCGGTGGTGGCGGGCGGTGGCGGGGGACCGGCGGTTTCCGCCGTACAGCCGACAGACGCCGGAGATGCGCGAGGCGCTGACCGAGATGCACCGGCTGAACCTCGCCGAACTGATCGACTCCGCCCGGCGGTTCGAGGAGGCGCGCGACACGCTGGGGCCCTGGGCCGACGCGGCGCTCTTCTCGCGCGCCACGCTCCGGGTCGACCCCGGCCAACTCCGCGCGTTCTTCGAGGAGTACATCGCGCTCCTCTACCGGTACTCGGCCCCGGAGGGCGAGGCAGCGCCCGGGGCGCGGACCGTGCTCGTCCGGCTGCTCGGAATTCCCGAGACCGACTGAACGCGCGACCCAACCGACAACGAAAGGAGAGGCGCGCCGTGCCGCTCCCGGCTACGTCCGCATCACTGATACGGGCCGTACTGGCTGTCCTGTCCGGGGCGTTGGCCAGCGCCCTCCTCCTGCCGGCCGCACCAGTGGCGTACGCCGGCGGGGACGGACTGGTCCGCCAGGAGGTCACCTTCCGGGGCGGCGGTGGGCTCCTCCTGCACGGCACCATCCTCAGCAAGGACGGACCACCTGGCCCAGGACCTGGCATCGTGCTCGTCGGCGGCTCGGGTGCCGGGCCCCGGCAGGAGTACCGGCAGGAGGCCGAGGCGTTCGCACGGGCCGGGATCACCACGCTCGTCTACGACAAACGGACCGTCGGCTACTCCCTGCTCCACCGGAACCTCGGCCTGCTGGCCGACGACGCGCTCGCCGGAGTGCGGCTGTTGCAGTCCAGCAGCGGGGTGAACCCACGCCAGGTCGGACTGTGGGGGTTCAGCGAGGGGGGCTGGGTCGCGCCGCTGGCCGCGTCGCGCTCGGCCGACGTAGCGTTCGTTGTCACCATCGGCGGGTCCGGCTACGACCCGCTGCGGACCGAGACCTGGAACCTCACCACGCATCTGCGCCACCGGGGGGTGGGCGGACCGTTCCGTCGCACCGTGGCAGGTCCCACCGCCCAATTCATGGCCTCGACCGGTCTGTTCCCCGCGGCCGGCTACGACCCCGTGCGGGTGCTCGAGCGGCTCCACCGATCGCCGGTGCTGGCGCTGTGGGGCGAGCACGACACGCAGGTGCCGCCCCAGGAGAGCGCACGGATCTTCCGCGAGACCCTGGCCAGGGCGGGCAACCGGCACGTGGTCATCCGCTTCATCGCGGGCGGTGCGCACAACGGGCACCGAACGTCGGACGGCTTCGACCGGATCGGCGGCCCCCTCTTCCACGGCAAGAAGCTGGGGGAGCTTGCCCCGGGCTATGCACAGACCATGACCTCATGGGTGCGGGCCGTCGCCGCCGGCCACCCACTGACGTCGAGCGCCACCCCCGCACCCGGACAGGCACTCACCACCACCCCCGTACCGGGCCACGCCTGGTACGCCTGGCTCGCCCCGGCGTTGCTGCTCCTCGGCTTCGCCGCCTATCCGGTAAGTGCCCTCCTGCGCCGGGGCCCAGTCCTGCGCCCGGTGCGATGGCTGGCCGGGCTCGGCCTGCTCGCGGTCGTGGCGGCGGTAGCCTGCCCGTTCGCCGTCTTCGTGGCCGGGGACAGTGCGGCGGCACCCGTGGCGTGGGGCCGTCCGGCGGTGTGGCTGGTGGTGCAGGGCCTCGCCGTCGCCGTGGTGGCGTCCGCAGGTGTCTCGGCAGCCGCGCTCTGGCGCCGACGGCCGACGCCGAGCTGGGCGGCCTGGCTGCGCGTGGCCCCGGTCGGGCTGGCCGCGGTCGGGTTTGTGCCATGGGCGGTGTGGTGGGGTGTTTCTGGGTGACGGCCGTCGTCCCACTACGACAAGAGAGCGACCTGGCCGGACTCCATCTCCGCGCAGCGCCCGGCGAGATCAGCAGCCTCCTGAAGGTCCCTTGATCACGACCGAAGACAGTCCCTGGCTAGGGGGACGAAGAACAACCCTCTTCCGGTGACAGCGGCCGGTACCGGAGTTCGTGGCAGATCTTGGCGACCCGATCGGCCCGTGCCTGACGATGCTGCAGACTGAGGATCACATGACCGGTGGCGCGGCCGACGCGCCACCGCGCGGCACAAGACGTGTCGAGAAATCCGAAAAAATGACGGGCCTGGAATATGCGCCCGGCTGGAACGCTGGATTCAAGTGCCGTCTGCATCGCGATACGCATGCGCGTTACATCCCACGCTGTCCGCGGGATCCGGTTGAGGTACCGTCCTGGAGCGCGTCGAGGGTGATGATCGCGTCGCTCCACCACTGTTGCGCACGGAATGTTCCGCCGCAGCGGCAATCTCCCTGCAGGTAGCCTGCTATCGGCTGGTGTCCAGCTTTGCTCCCTGTCGCATGCCACTGCTGGTGGACGCGACCTGCTCTACGGCAGATAGTGTTGTTGAAGGACGACGAGGTCATATCGCTCGACGATGGGTAGTGAGCGGCAAATGGACGCCTCGGACGAACATATTCAGATGGCTACACCGTCGGCTCTCTTGACCCTGGACGGTGTCATCCGCTCCCTCAACGCCGCGATGGCCACTCAACTGGGCAGGCCGTGGGAACAGTGCGTGGGTCATGGCTTCGTTGATCTACTCCCCGAGGACCAGCGCGTCTCGGCTGAGGGCCTGCTGACGCACGGGGCCACTACGAAGAGGCTTGCGATGCGTGTGCTGGAATTTCCCGGCACGAGCACCGCATCTTTGGTCTGCCTCGTCGAGGCGCGAGCGGTGACGGATTCCTCGAGCGGCGAGCGGCTTGTCTGGGTGCATTCGTTGGACGCGGGACACGACCTCGGTGGTCTACTGATTCCATTCCAGCTTGCAGCGAAGGCTGCCGACCTCGGCCTCTGCATGTGTTCCTCCGACGAGCACCAGGTGGAGTGGCTGGGGGGCGCACCCGCCCTGGCCGCCCTCTTCCCGCAGGCGTCGGTGCCGCGGTCCAAGATGATCAGTCGAGTGCACCCTGATGACCGGAAGGACGTACAGCGGCTTGTGCGCCCGGCCGCCGCCCAGTCCCCGTGGATCAGGTCCCGGTTCCTCACCGAGCACGACGGCTGGCGTGTTCTCGCAGGCCAGGTCCGCCGGATCCAGTTGGGATACGGCGGCCCCGAACGGGTCTTTGCGGTGATCCGCGACGACACCCAGTCGGAGGCACACCGCCAAGAGACGCTGGCCGAGGCGAGCGCGGAGCGGGAGCGCGCCGACGGGATCACCGCGTTCTCCTCCGCCCTGTTCAGCGCCGCCACCGAGCAGGAACTGCAGCAGGTTGTCCTGGCCCGGCTCGCCGCGGCCGTCGGAGGTTCCGGCGCCCTCTTCGCACTCGTCGAGGATGGTCGATTGCGGGTCTCCTCGGATGCCGGGATCCCCACGTGGGAGGTCGAGGCTCTGCTCGGCCTGTCGCTGGATGAGGACCGGCCGTTGCCCTACGTGATCCGTACCGGTCAGGCGCAGTTCTTCCGCAACCACGAGGAGCTTGCTCGCCGGTGGCTGGATGATGACGGTCTGCCCCTGCCGGGCCCCGCCCCCGGCACCGCCCTTTCGATCACCCCCCTCAGCCCGGTGGGCGACCGGCCGCTCGGGGCCTGGGCGGTGACGTACGACGGTGAGCACCCTCCGTCCCCAGAGAAGCTCGCCTTCATGACGACTCTGGCCGAATTGGCAGGCCAGGCACTGAAGGCCATCAGGTTGCAACAAGCCCACGTCGAGCTGTCGATGGCGCTCCAAGAGAGCATGCTCCCGACGCTGCCGGAGCACCTCCCAGGCCTGGAGATCGCTGCCCGCTATCTGCCCAGTCGGGATGGGCTGGACATCGGCGGAGACTGGTATGACGCGTTCTTCCTACCCGACGGTGCGGTCGCACTGGAAATCGGCGACGCTCAAGGACACGACGTGGATGCCGCGGCT
>NZ_JAJHNP010000029.1 GCF_020819595.1 Streptomyces barringtoniae | reverse complement strand
TCCGGCTGCTCCAAGCGCATGGAGGCCGACGTCTCCGCGGTCGCCGACCCGGCCACCGGCGTGGCGGTCTACGACACCTACGGCGGCACCGGCTGGGCAGTCTACGGCGGCACCAGCGCCAGCTCGCCGATCATCGCCTCCGTCTACGCCCTCGCGGGCACTCCGGGCTCCAGCGACTACCCGGCGAAGTACCCGTACTCCCACACCGGCAACCTGTACGACGTGACCAGCGGCAACAACGGCAGCTGCTCCCCGTCGTACTTCTGCACCGCGGGCACCGGCTACGACGGCCCGACCGGCTGGGGCACCCCGAACGGCACGGCTGCCTTCACCGCCGGCAGTTCCAGCGGCAACACCGTGACCGTCACCAACCCCGGCAGCCAGTCGACCACCACCGGAAGCTCGGTCAGCCTGCAGATCAAGGCCACCGACAGCGCGGGCGCGGCCCTCACCTACAGTGCGAGCGGCCTGCCGACCGGGCTGTCCATCAACAGCTCCACCGGCCTGATCTCGGGTACGGCGTCCACCGCGGGCACCTACCAGGTCACGGTCACGGCGAAGGACTCCACCGGCGCCTCCGGCTCGACCTCCTTCACCTGGACCGTCGGCTCCGGCGGTGGCGGCTGCACCTCCGCCCAGCTGCTGGCCAACCCGGGCTTCGAGTCGGGCAGCACCGGCTGGACCGCGACCAGCGGAGTCATCACCAACGACACCGGTGAGGCGGCCCACGGCGGTTCGTACTACGCCTGGCTGGACGGCTACGGCTCCTCGCACACCGACACGCTGTCCCAGTCGGTGACGATCCCGGCCGGCTGCAAGGCCACGCTCACCTTCTACCTGCACATCGACACCTCGGAGACCACCAGCAGCACCGCGTACGACAAGCTGACGGTGACGGCCGGTTCGACCACCCTGGCGACCTACTCGAACCTCAACCACAACTCGGGGTATGCGCAGAAGACCTTCGACCTGTCCTCGCTGGCGGGCCAGACGGTCACCCTGAAGTTCAACGGCGTGGAGGACTCCTCCCTCCAGACCAGCTTCGTCGTGGACGACACCGCCCTGACGACCAGCTGATCCTCCGCACGGCCCCCGGTCCCGCACGCGGAAACCGTCCGCGTGCGGGACACGCCGTTACCCGTGCCCGTTGTGGGGCCCTCGGCGGGAAGGTCACCAACTGCTCTTGGGCACACCAGGAAGCTCGCCCGCGTGGGCCATCTCGCGCACCCGGATGCGGGACAGACTGAAGGCGCGCAGGTGGCCGCGGGGACGGCCGTCCCCGGAGTCGCGGCTGGGCAGGCGGGCGGCGCTTGCGTCGCGGGGCTGCCGGCGCAATCCCCGCTGGGCGGCGGCGCGCCCATCGCCGGATGCCCGGTGCGACGAGGTGATCGCCTTCAGCGCGTCGCGGCGCGCGGCGTAGCGGGCCACAGCGAGCCGCCGCTGTTCGTTCTTCGCGATCTTGCTCTTCTTTGCCATCAGACCTTCCCTCCCTGTGCGCGGATGCGTGCCACCGTGGCCTCGATGCCGATCGTGTCGACCGTCCAAGCCGGGCTGCCGGCCGGTGAGTCGGCAGCGGGCGGACATGGCTGTGTTCCTGGTGTGTCCATGGCCCGTGACGAACGGCTGACGCTGCGCCAGTACGACCCGCTCGCCGGCCGCCACGTCGACTTCCGTGAAGGGGCAGCGGCCGCCGGTGGCGATCGTCGGCGGGTTGCACGCCGACGCCCGCCGGGCAGCCGTAGAGGACGTCCTGCGTACGGCGCCGTAGGAGACCCCACACCGCTCGGCATGTATACGTCCGCAGACCCGTTCTCCTTCAGGGAGTCGGGTCGGACTACCGGCAGGTTCCCGCCTTTTCGCGTGGCCCGGATCACCATTCACGGGCTGAGTGCGGGCCGTGGTGGATTTCCGTACCCCCGCATGCCGACCGAAGCCCGGATGGGAGGATGAGGCGCCATGACAGCAGGGTGGTGTGCTCGCACGGTACGGGCCGCGGTGTTCGCGGCTTTCTGCGTGCTGCTCGCCGCCCTGGGCCACGTCCTGATGTCCGGGACCGACGTGCCCGCTTGGGCGCTGGCCGCAGGCGGGTCCGCGACCGGTGCCGTGGCCTGGTGTCTGGCCGGTCGTGAGCGCGGGCTGCCGTTGATCGTCACGGTGGTGGTGGCGGCCCAGGCCGTGCTGCACGAGGCGTTCGCCTACGCCCAGTCGGTATCCGGAGGTTCGGCCTCCGCGCACATGGGCGGCACGGACTCGATGGACATGGGCTCGATGCAGATGGGTTCCATGGACATGGGGCACATGGGCATGAGCCACATGGACCACGTGAGCCACTCCATGGGCAGCGGCTTGTCGTCGTTCGGCATGTTCGCCGCCCACCTGCTCGCCGCGGTGCTGTGCGGCCTGTGGCTGGCGTGTGGTGAGAAGGCCGCCTTCCGGATTCTGCGGGCGGTGGCCGGCCGGCTGGCGGCGCCGATACGGCTGCTGCTCGCCCTGCCCGTCACCCCGGACCGCCCGCGCGTCCGCGTCCGGCGCCGCCGCTCGGACCGGGCGCCGCGCCTCCTCCTTCTCGTCCACGCGATCACTTCCCGGGGGCCGCCCGTGGGAACGGCTGTCGTCTGAAGACAGCTGGTTTCCCGAGGCTGCCCGTCGGCGCTTCGGGCCACGGCCGTACGACCGCACAGGTGTTACGGGCTTTGTAGCGCCACGGCGGTGTAGGGCCGTCTCCCCACTTCACCGGACCGCACGCGGTGTCTCGCGTGCCCTGGTCCGGATCACGGTTGACCCGAGAAGGACACCAGGTGATTACCTCTACCCTGCCCACCTCGCGCGCCAAAAGCGACAAAACGGCAGCGCTCGACGACTCGATCACCGCATGGGCGCTGGCCGCCCGAGGCGGTGACGCGGACGCGGTCGAGCGGTTCGTGGGCGCCCTGCACCGGGACGTCCAGCGCTATGTCGCCCATCTCTGCGGCGATCCGCAGGCTGTGGACGATCTGGCGCAGGACACGTTCCTGCGGGCGCTCGGCAGCCTGCACCGGTTCGAGGGCCGGTCCTCGGCTCGCGCCTGGCTGCTGTCCATCGCCCGTCGCGCGGTGATCGACAACTACCGGTACGCCGCCGCCCGGCCGCGACTGTCCGACGTACCGGACTGGCAGCTGGCCGTCGAGCTGGCCCAGCCGTGCGACCTGCCCGGCTTCGACGACGGCATCGCCCTGCTGGACCTGCTGGCCTCGTTGCCCGATGACCGCCGGGAGGCGTTCATCCTCACGCAGCTGCTCGGCCTGCCCTACGCGGAGGCCGCCGAGGTGAGTGACTGCCCGATCGGCACTGTCCGCTCGCGCGTGGCCCGAGCACGCGCGACCTTGATGGACCTGCTGGACGAGGCGGAAAGGCCCGTAGCCCTGGCGGCGGCCTGACGACCGGGGAGGAGGGTGTCGGTGCCGACCGGAGAACCAGGCACCGACACCCTCCCCCCTCGACGCGCGCAGGCCAGGCAGCGGTGCCAGGCGCCGGTCCGGGAACTCGCGGGAACTCACGTGGTGTTCGCTCCGACTTCTGGACCGGGTGACGAAGGCTCGCCCGCGTACCGAGTGGATCCGGGAGTTGTTCGATGCGGTCTCGTGTGTGGGGCGGTACGGCGGCCGTCGTGCTCGGCGGCCTGCTGGCGGCGGGCTGCGGCGGCGAGAAGGACACCGGGGGCGCCGGGAAGAGCGCGGGGAAACCGGGAAGCTCCGTCTCGCGCCTCACCTGTCGGTGATCGTGGAGAGCCATGCCGTGTCCTCCGGGCCGGGCGCTTCGAGGCCGGGTGCGGTCAGTCGGCGGACCTCGCCCGTGCGCAGGGCGACGGTGGCCCGTGGCCGCATCGGCCCGTGACCCCTGCGCGAGAGCAGGACGAGTTCCCAGACCGTCGCCGTCATGGCGTCGAGCCGGGTGGCGCAGTCGGCGCTGACCCGCCGCGGGTCCCGGGTCCGGCCCAGGCACAGATGTGGGGTGAAGTTCTCGGTGAGCCCATGACAGCGTGGGAACCGCTGCTGCAGTTCGTGGTGCAGGTCCGCCCACGGCGCCTTGCCGGCCGCCGTCGGGTCGAGCCACACGGTGAAGTACTCCCTCTGCTGGAAGGTCCGCACCCCGTCCAGCCGGGCGGTGAAGACCGGCGTCTCGGCCGTCGCCGCGGCGAGCAGCGGGGCGGCCCGCTCGAAGTCGGACTCCGGCACGAAGCCGAAGAGGACATTGACGTGCGGCGGCCAGCGGTGGATCTGCGGATCGTAATCCCGGCGGATGTCCTGGATCGGCGGCCACAGCTCCGCCGGCGGGATCCAGGCCACCGCCGTGCGGGCCGTCGGGGACAGGCCGAGGACGCCGACGGGTTCTCCTCTGCCGAAGCCCGGGTCCGCGTGCGGACTCCGCACCCGGCCGGCCCCCGACGCGTCGACGCGGTCCACCCCCGTGGCCCGGTCCCAGACCACCTCGCCGTCCGCCTCGATGAACATCACCCGGTGCCACGGGATGTCGCCCCCGGGCACGAAGGAAGGCAGCGCGATGCGTTTGAAGGCGCCCCCGCGCTGGCTGATCCCCAGCACGAACCGGGCCGGGTCGAACCGCGTGTCCCAGCGGATCCGGTGGTAGATCTCGTCGCTGGTTCGCATCACGCCTCCACTCCCGCCGTCACACCTCCTCCTCCAGGGTGCGCCCACCCTGTCCTTCACGGTTGCTCCTCACTCATCGCGACCTGTCAGGTGCGGTCCGTGAGGGAGCCGGTGTGCGCGCGATACCGGTCAGTATGGGCGCGCGAGAACGCGTAGCGTCCTGCCCAGCGGCGGGTTCGCGGAACCGCGCAGTACCCCGGCGCCCCGTGCGAGCACGGCTTCCGCTGTGAGCAGTTCGATCTCCACCAGCGCACCTGCGAGCCGTCGTCCGTCGGCCAGGGTCACCGCCGGGAGCTCCCTTGCGGCCAGCAAGGCGGCGCGTGCGGTGGTGACCTGCTCGGCTATCAGCTCTTCCAGGGCCGAGCCGCCGGCACCGGCGGCCATGCCGTCCATGGTGACCCCGAACCGTTCCATCGTGTCGACCGGGATGCCCACGCGTCCTTCCCGCGCGTCCTCGGCGAGGTCGTTGACGAAGTCGAGCCGCTGACTGCCCTCGATGAAAGTCCGGCATGCGGCCCGGTAGCGCAGATCGTCGCCTTCCGGCGTGAGCAGTCCCGCGACGAGCATGAAGGCGGGGTACGAGTAGGCGTCCACGTACGCCTGGAAGTCGGCCTCGGTGGCGAAGCCCGCGAAATACAGTTCGGCCGTGGCGGTGTCCAGGTACGTCTCCACGATCTCGTGCAGCTGCGGATGGGCGGCCACGGTGTGCACGAGTGCACGGAGCAGCGGGTTGTCACTCGTCCCCGTCCGCAACGACTCACGCACCTGCCGCTCCCAGGTCGCCCACGCGGTCTCGCGCTGCGGCAGGGGTCCGGTGTCCAGGAGGTTGTCCCCGTGGTGCATCACGGCGGTTGCCGCCACCACGTGCGGCAGCAACGGCCGTGGCAGCAGCAGCCTGGCCGCCAGATACGCGGTGCGCCGGAAGCGTCGTACCAGCTGCCGCTGACGGTTGTAGTCCTCACGCAACCCCGGCTCCCGGACACCAGCGGCATCCAGGCTCTTCGTCCACCCTCGCATGGGCCGATCGTAGGGCGTGGACGCGTCACCTCGGCACCGTCCGAAGACCGCCTCGGACAGGTTGCGGAGCCGGCGAGCAGGGGCGCGCGGCTCGAAAGCGGCGGCGGCCGAGGCCGGGGACCGCAACGGTGTCGCGGTCCTCCCCTCCGGTACGGCGATTACGGCGATTCGTGACCGACCGTCGGGAATCATGATCTTCCCGGCTGCGGACAGTGCCGCATGAATCGGGGGTTTGCGGATGCGCCGGGGAGGGGCCCCTTGTGCAGCCATCCCCGCCGGGTATGGTCTGAGACCGGCTCGGCCAGGCGGCCGTGCGCCCGTTGAACCGTGAGGATGTGTCAGGCCGGGGCGGAAAGTCGGCCCGTGTGGCTCGGACTTCCGGCTGTCTGCCCGCGGAGGTGGCATGGAGCGACAGGCTGCTCACCGGGTGAGCCGGGGCCTCGACTCCCACACCGGCCGCTGTCGGCGGCCACGGCGGCGTCGGGACCCGCGGCGGTCTCCGACGGCTCCCTCCCGGCGGTCACAGTACGACTCCGTCGTAGGACTGGTCGCGGCCACGCCCGGCCACGGCACCAGCGTCCGAAGGAGACACAGAGGAACGTGGACGGTCACCTGAACCTGGACGGGCATCCCGGCCGGGACCGGAACGAGGACCCGGGCCGAGAGCCTGTCCCGAGCCCTGCCCCGGGGCGGCGTGGTGGGACGGAGTCAGGCCCCGAGTGGAGGGCTGCACCGCGCCCTGGCGTGGACACCGGGCCGCCGCAGGACGGGCAGTACGGGCAGGGCGGTGAAGGGGTGGCCGCGTCCGGGGCCGAGGGGGCCGGCCTGGTCCGTGACGGCGACGGCGACGGCGCTCCGATCCAGCACCAGCGGGTCCACGTACCAGACGCCCGCCGCGTCCGGCCCTCCCCCCACCCCGACCGCCCGGGCAGTGACGGCGAGCACCGGCTCCAGGAGCGCATGGGCACCACGGACCGTGCCGCCAAGTTCTACGACGAGCAGGTGCTCGACCGGCTCAACCCGCGGATGCGGGAGTTCGCGGCGCGGCAGGAGATGTTCTTCCTCGCCACCTCCGACCGCCACGGGGAGTGCGACAACACCTTCCGGGCCGGCCCTCCCGGCTTCGTCCAGGTCTTCGACGACAGGACGCTGGCCTACCCCGAGTACCGCGGCAACGGCGTCCTCGCCAGCCTCGGCAACATCCAGGAGAATCCACACGTCGGCATTCTCATGATCGACTTCCTTCGGGACCGGATCGGCCTCCACGTCAACGGCCGGGCCCGTGTCCTCTCCGACGAAGAGATGCGCCGCGAACGCCCGGACCTGCCGGTCGACCCCGCACCCGGCCGCCGGGCCCGGCTGTGGGTGGAGGTCACGGTGGAGGAGGCGTACATCCACTGCGCCAAGCACATCCCGCACCTTCGGAAGGTGCCGGCACGCGGGGACCGCGCATGGGGCACGGACGACTCCAAGCGCAAGGGCGGTGACTTCTTCGGCGCGGCGGCCGAGGCAGCCGACCGCGCTCCGGACGAGGGGGCGCGCCCCGAGGCCGGCGACCCCCCGGCAGGGGCATCGACCCCGCCTCACGCCGCCCGGCCGGCCGGAAGGGCCCGGTGACCGTCAGTCGCCCGTGCGCGAACACGACCGTGTCGTCGAATCCCCTCGGACACGGAGATGCCCAACGGCGCCCCGCTTCTCGGGCGTTGGAACGCCCGGCACTCCTCCGCTCGGACGGCAGGGGTCGTGGGCCCGGGCAGTCGCCGCTCACCGCCACAGGCCGACCGGTCACAGCATGGCTCCGATCGCGGCCGGTGCAGCGGTGCACGTGATATAGAGGCAATCATGGCGACCGATATACCTGGCCTTGCCCAACTGTGGCGCAGCTTCGAGAACTGGCTGGCCGAGCACGCTCCCGGAGACTATGGGTCCTTGCTGCCGGGTTGTTCGGAGGAAGACATCAAGCGCCTGGAAGACGGCCTTGGCTTCTCCGTCCACGAGGACGTGAGGACAACCCTCGAACTCCATAACGGCGTGACCGTGCGGAGCGCCAGTACCGAGCCGGGAGCGTTCCTTCTCGGCTACAGCCTCCTGGACGTCGACGGCATTCTGGCAGCCCACCGCGATCTCGTCTCGATGGTGGAGGATGCGCGCGAGGAGGGCGAAGAGGATCTGGTGGTCGGCCGCATCGCCGACCGCGAGTGGGTTCCTCTCGCTCAGAACATCTCCGGTGACCTGCTGTTCGTGGACCACCGGTATCACTGTGCGGGAGAGCTGGGGGAGATGTCGTTCGGTGATCCCGAGTACCGGATGTTGTGGCCGCGTATGGATCTCATGATGGCAGATCTGTGCAGATCGGTTGAGACCCGGACTCCGGTAACCGCCGTGCCCCGCGTCCCTTCTGTGCATGAAGGGCGAATGCTGGAGTGGCAGGTCCGATCGGCTCAGGGGTAACCCGTAGCGGGTATGGGGCGGCCCGCTGGAGGTGGAAGCATCCAGCGGGCCGCTCGTGTGAGTCGGTACTCAGGTCAGCCGATGTCGCAGATCTGGCTGAGATCGCAGGATTCGTAACCAGTGTTGACGTAGTACGCGTCGGCGTCCAGAAGTCTCACCCCTGTGGTGAACCGGCCGAGCTTTCCGCCGGCCGCCGTGTTCTGGGAGGTCGTGATCGCGGCCCGTCCGCAGATCTCGTTCCATGTCGGATAGGCGTAGTTCTCGTCGAGCTTCAGCGTGTAGGTGCCGTTGGTGTTTTTCACCGCGTACATCTGCACGCACGACTTGCCCGAGGCCAGCGTCATGCCGCCGCTCTCGCGTGACTTGGCAAAGGGGTACTCGTCGCAGCTTTTGCCGATTGCGTTCGGGTTCGGGTTCCACTCGGCGACCGCAAGCATGCACATCTTGTCGCGGTTGGCCTTTGCGGCCGCGTCATCCGCGAGGCGGTGAAGCGGCTTGTCGTACTTCTTGCTTCCCGGGTGGGATGCCAGCTTCTCCTGCATAATGTAGTAGTAAGCCGCGGCGGCCGGGTACTTGTCGCGCTCGAGGTACATGGTCGGGGCGACCTTGGGGAAGACACATCCGGTGTTTCCGCCGACCTTGTTGTCGCAACGGATGGAGAAGGCAGTGTCTTTCCACTCGTTGTTCGCTGTGGCGGAGGCCCCAGGGGCGCTCCAGCTGGTGTTCCAGTCCAGACCCAGCGTTGCCTCGCCTCCGGCGACCTTGTTCCAGCTGTAGGTGTCGGTCCGGGAGGCTGTGTGGGCGTCCCCTTGGGTCCAGGTGGTGCTGCCGCTCCAGGCGCCCGGCGGGGATGCGGTGCAGTCGCTCATGGCCCAGCAGTCCTCGAAGTACGTGTCCAGTGTGGCGGAGGGCACGCCGACCAGGTCCGGCAGGGAGAACTCCGTCCAGGTGGTGAACTGCTGCGAAGTCGGGTTGAGCAGGATCTCCTGGACGACCTTGACGTTTCCGCCGCCGATGACCTCGCCGTCACTGTTCGTGGCCTTGAGGGCGTAGCCGCCGCGCAGACAGCCTTGGGTGCGCGTGTACTGGAAGTCGGATCCGGGAGCGGTCTTGCACCAGGGAACCGGCTCAGAGCCTGCCGTGGGACTGTGGGTGGATTTCGGTGAGGCCTTTCCGGCCGGGCTCTTCGGCAGTTTGCTCCACGGCTGGTAGGGGCCTACGCAGAGCTTCACCCCGTGACTGCTCCTGGAGCAGGCGTTGGCGTCACCGCCTGCGCCGGTGGCCCGCCGGGTGTTACTGCCGGTGGCGGCGACCAGGCCTTCGGGTGTGGGGGCCGGGGCAGCTTCGGGTTTTTGAGCGGTGACGTCGTCGACGTCCGGGGCGTCCGGGTTCTCCGCCGGGAAGTTGATCTTTGGCATTCCGCTGAAGTCGCCGGGCACGAAGGCGACCGCTCCCCAGGCCACGTCCTTGTCGGCGGTGCCGTTCGCCGTGAAGTTGGACAGCTGCACCTCCGGCGCCTGGTCCTTGAAGTTGTAGGCGCCCAGAGACACCCACTGGTTCGACTCGTGGGCGCCTTGGTCGATGGTCTGGGTGACGGTGCCGAAGGGCGTGATGATCTTGTAGGTGGCGTTGGAGACCTGCGCCCCCGTGTCCGGAACGTGTGCGTAGACCTTGGCCCCGCCGCCGGAGATGGCCGAATTCAGCTTCCAGTCACCGAGGATGGTCATGCTTCCCTCGTCGCCGCCGAGATGGTCGCCGTCGCGGGCGTGGGCGTACCAGAAGTGACCGCCGTAGCCGCCACCGACCTGGTGCAGATCGGCCTTCGCGTTGAAGTGCGTGCCCATGGTGTCCGCGTAGAACGTGAACTGGAAGCTGCCGGAAGAGGTGGTCTGTCCGCAGTCGCTCCACGTCTCCGTCCCGTTCGGCACCGAGGCCACCACCTGTGCGCCGGTGGGTGCACCGGAGCAGACCGGGGTGCCGTTCTTCAGGCGGTAGCCACGCCCGGGCTCCGGGATCAGGCTCTGGTACTTGATCAGCTCGTGCCCGCACGCGGTGGCGCAGCTCGTCTTCCACGTGGCGTTCGGCTTGTTGAACCAGAACTGTGCGTAGCACTCTTCGGTGCCGCAGTTGGGCGGGGTGGCCGGGTCGCAGTTGTTGTCGCTGTTGCAGAAGGTGCTGAGCGGAGGTGAGACCTGGCTGCGCGCGGCCGTGGTGTTCCACCAGGCCGGCCGGAAGCCCGCCGAGGAGAATCCGGACTCACCGGGCCAGTCCTGGCGGCCGTCGGTGGCGTAGGAGTAGCCGGTGTCGATGGACCAGGCGGCCCATCCCATCACCTTCTCCTCGTACGGCCAGTCCTGCGGGTGCGCGGCGTCGTGGTTGGCTTCGGTGCCGTCCACGTCCGTGTCCATGAAGGGGTGGCCCCAGCTCTTCTTGTAGAGGGGGTTGGCGGGGTTGTTGTACCAGCCGAGCCCCCAGTGTCCGCCGTGTTTCGAGGCGTCGGAGGGCGGATTGAAGCCGAGGTTGTAGTTCCAGACCGCGGTGAACCAGTTCTCCACGTAGGAGGGGTCGTCGTCGTTGACGGTGATCTTCTGGCCGTCCGTGTGGACCTCGTTCCACTTGTCGGCGAGGATCTTCAGGGAGGCGGCGATGTTGGTCGCGTAGTCGATGGCGACGGCCTTCTGCAGGGCGGGTGACAGGCTCGTCTCCCCGGGCTTCTCGTGGCCCTTGAGGCGCATGCCGTCGGTGACCTGACCGACGCCGTAGCCGCAGTCGGACTTGTCCCAGTTGATGTTCCAGTACGAGTCGGGGTTCCCCGGGTCGATCTGATGCCCGTAGTAGCCGTCGACGGCCGCGAGCGGGTTGCCCATCTGGCCGGGGATGGAGCCGGACTCGGCCTGCCACAGGTTGGATTCCTGGGCCATGATGCCGAGCATCACGTTGGCCGGGATCCGCGCGTCCTTCGGGCCGGTCAGGGTGGGCACCTTGAACAGGCCCTGCGGGTCGATCGTGCTCATCCCGGTCTGGTTGCGGTAGCCGCCCTGGCGGAGGTAACTGGCGTGCAGATCACCGCGTATGGCCATGTCGACGGCCCACTCGACCTGGTTGGGAGTGGGCTGCAGCGCCTGGGCGCCGACGTCGTTGCGGGACACGGAGCACCAGCGGTCCGGATCGGTCGGGTCGTGCGACACGATGGCCGCCGCGGTCCGCGCCGGCTGCGGGTGCCTGCCCGAGCCGGCACCGGCCGCCGCACGCGCCTTGTGGACCGAGGCGAGGGCGGGAGACAGACCGTTCCCGGCGGTGGCCGGCAGCGCGGGCGTGACCTGCTGGCTGAGCTTCTCGCCGGTGCCTGTGGCGGTGGAGGTCACCGTCATGGGCGGGGTCGCTTTCAGCATGCCCGGTGCTGCCGTTGTGTGCTGCGATGCGGGCTCGGTTTTCGTGAAGCCCTTTCCGGCGTTCTCGATCCGGTCGACGCCCGCGCGCAGCCCCGGGGTGAGGACCGGGTTGACGGCGAGCCGGCCCAGGCTGGAGACGTCCGTGTCCACCGGCGCGTTGATCCGGGTGATGCCGCTGCCCTGCGTTTGTGCGGCGCCGTACGGGTGCCCGACGAGGAACACCTGCGCCGAACCGCCGCGCGCCAGGTCGAGGTCACCCAGCTTGCCGCCGGCGACGACAGCGGCCTTGCCGTTCGCGCTCCACAGCCGGGCACGCGCACGCTTGCTGCCGTCGCGCTCGACGAAGGCGACCTTGCCGCCCTTGACCGGGTGGATGTCGAACGGCACGCCACCGGCCGTGAGCAGGTCCTCGACCTTGCCCTGACGGTCGAGGCGGACGAGATGACGGCCGAGGGCGCCGATCGCACCGTCCTTGACGGGTACGGCGCTGGTGACCTCGCCCTTGGTGGCCGACTTCCTCAGCGTCTTGCCGGCGGTGTTCACGGTCACGACGCGGGTCCGGGTCGCGGACGGGTCGTTCATGTCGCGGAACGCGGTGAACGCGGCCGTGTGCGTCTCAGGGTTGCAGGACGGGTCGAAGTACGCCAGCGATGCCGTGAACGGCAGCTTGGTCACCTGGCCGGAGGTCAGGTTCACGATCGCCGTGAACGCGCCACCCTGCATCAGGTCCGGCTTGTTCGTGAAGGTACGCGGTGCGTAGACGACAGCGGCGTGGTCGTGGTCGATCACGCACTGGTTGCCGATCCACGAGTCCGCGGGCATGCCCGGCTCGCTCAGGCTCGCGACCGTCTTCCAGTCGTACGCCTTGGCGCTGTCGGCGACGAGGATTCTCAGCCCGTCGCTGTCCGCGGCTGCCGTAACAGCGCGGTCCTTGCTGGTGTTCCAGCCCTTCCCGAGCTTCTTGTCCGGGTCCACGACCCGTCCGGACGGTGCTGGTCTGCCGTGGCCCTGTGCGGGCCTGGCGTGCGGCGCCGCGAGGGCTGGAGTGGATTGTATGAGGCTGCCGGTCAGCGCGGCGCAGGTCACCAGGGCGGCCCAGTGCGCGCGTGTCCGTATTCTGGGTCTCAAGAGAGGTTCTTCCCGTTTCTCGTTGAGGTTCCCGTGCCCTTTTGGGCACGACTCGGCCCGTCCGTGGCAGTCACGAGGCTGTGAACGCCCGGGCGGAAGCTTTCTTCGGGCAGGTTCGGCCGGTGGCGTCGAGGAACTGGGCGAGGATGTGCCGGGACCGTGCGCCCAGGACGTTGGCGCGGTCCTGTCTCGCCGGTGCGTTCCATGACGGCCACGAGGTGCTGTTGGCGATACCGACGGCGCCGACGACCGGGCAGACGGCGGCGAGCAGCAGGAACAGCTGACCGAGATCCCGGTTCACGCCCATACGCAGGCCTTTCTGCTCGGGCGGGGGCACGGCCTGCAGGTCTGCGGGGTGATCGTGATCGCTGGACAGGGAATTGGTGAGCATGCCGTCCTGCTGGCAACCGCCCTCAGGGATCTTCTTGCCCTGACGGTTCGACGGCGCCTTCTCCGCCCTGGGATGCACTGCCTTACGGCCCGTCAGTACGGCGATCCCAGCCGGCGACAGGTCCGGGCCGCGCGGACGCTCCGCGGTGTCCGGAGGCAGTTCGTACCCGTACTCGGCAGCAGCCACAGGGTCGCTGGGCCCATACCGGCGCCGACCGGCACGCTCGATC
Source organism: Streptomyces barringtoniae (assembly GCF_020819595.1). Classification (GTDB taxonomy): domain Bacteria; phylum Actinomycetota; class Actinomycetes; order Streptomycetales; family Streptomycetaceae; genus Streptomyces; species Streptomyces barringtoniae. The sequence goes on along the minus strand of NZ_JAJHNP010000029.1, from coordinate 99,140 downwards.
CCCACCGAGTTCTGGTAGGTCTGCGTGTACTGCTGCAGTGGCAGCGCAAGCCGGCGCGGGCGCCTGCCGCTACAGGTAGTGAGAGGACGCATTCTTCAGCGTCGCGTCCGGGTTGTGGCTGGACGAGCGGCCGGAGCCGCAGCGGCAACCCCGATGCTTCTCACGCGCGTGAGGCCCCCCTCGTCCTGATGCAAGCCAGACGGGGGCCAACGCACAGTGAGGTGCAGGCGTGCTGGGTGTATCCCCCGTTGATGGTCAGGCGTCCGCGGAGGGTGGAGTGGTCTGGTCCATCCCGCCGACGCGAGGTCACTCTAGTCACGGCATGCGCACGACAGGCAAGCCTTTACCGGTGGGCTGGCCTGTTTTCGACGGCCACTGTGATCCTCGGCCCGAGGAGCAGGAGGTATTCGTGATCCCGCTTGGCGTTGGCGCGCGGTTCGAGCATGGCGCCGTCGGTGTCGTCGTGCCTCAGTCGGCACTGTGCCTGTCGGACGCCGGCAGCGGTGGCCGTTCGCGCGTCTGCCGGAGAAGGTGGACGTGGAGAAGGTGGACGTACGGAAGCGGCCGAGCGGACTGAGGTGATGCCCGATGGCGGACGAGAGTGTGGACTATCCGGGTCTCATCGTCCCGGTCGGGCATGTCGAGCCGGTGCCGCGGCGCATCCGTGCGCAGGTCGGCGGCCGGTGGGTATGCGACACCCGGCGCGCCTTGTACGTGTGGGAGTGGCCCGGCTACCCGCAGTACAGCATTCCGCTGCGGGACCTGGCCGAGGGCGTCCTGACCGACGACGGCCGCGCCGGCCGGCTGAGCCCCGGCCCCGCACGGCGGCACTCGCTGCACGTCGGCTCCGAGGTCCGTGAGGGTGCGGCATGGGTCTGGGGCGAGGGAGCCCCGGAGGAACTCATCGGCAGCGCCCGTTTCCGGTGGGACGCGATCGACGCGTGGTACGAGGAGGACGAGCAGGTCTTCGTGCACCCGAGGAGCCCTTACACCCGGGTGGACGCGCTGCGCTCGTCCAGCAGCGTGCGCGTCGAGGTGGACGGCACCGTCCTGGCGGACGCGCCGTCCACGGTGAAGCTCTTCGAAACCGGCCTCCCGACCCGCTACTACGTGGAGCGTGCCTATGTCGACTGGACCCGGCTGCGTTCCTCGGAGACGGTGACGGCGTGCCCGTACAAGGGAAGGACCAGCGGGTACTGGTCGTTCGTGAACGGGGCCGCCGTCCATGACGATCTCGCCTGGGCGTACGACTTCCCGACGGTGTCGTGCGCCGCAGTCGCGGGGATGGTCGCCTTCTACAACGAGCATGTCGACCTGTACGTGGATGGCGTCCTGCGCCCGCGGCCCACCGCCCTCTCGCGTGCTCAGTGGGACAAGCAGCAGCGGGCACGTTCCTGAGCCGCTCGCCGGCGCCCACGGATCAGGGTGGACGGCATGTCCGTGGTGGAAGTCCTATTGCGGCTGATCATGTCGGGTGAACGCTTCGATCAGGCCGTGGGCTGTGTTGTTGTCGGAGTCGGCCCCGTGCATCTCGGTACCTTCGAATGCAGCCTCGGCGCTGCGGGGGAACATGGCCCGCTCGTACTCGGTGAGCGCGGCCTCGATGTCGTCGGGGTACGCGGCGAGGGCCTTGCCGAGTTCGGCGCCGTCGAGCATGGCCAGGTTGGCGCCTTCGCCGTTCGGGGCCGCGAGGTGGGCGGCGTCACCGAGCAGGGTCACCCCCGGCACCCGGTCCCACCGGTGCCCGGTCGGCAGGGCGTACAGGGGGCGCAGGACCGGCTCGGTGTCGCTGTCGGTGATCAGCGCGGTGAGCTCCGGCGCCCAGTCGTCGAACTCCGCCGCGATCCGCGCGGTGGCCGCGGCGGCATCGGTGAAATCGATGGCGGCGAACCAGTCCTGAGGCTCGGACAGCCCCACGTAGGCGTGCAGGGTGTCGCCCTTTTCCCGGTGCGCGAAGATCTCCCTGCCCGGCGTCGGCGCGATCATCGACCCGCCGCCGACCGCCTTCGCGGCGGCTGGGTGCCGGGTGTCGGCGTCGAACAGGTAGGTCTCGACCACCGACTTGCCGACGTACTCGGGTGTGGCGGTGGAGAGCAGCGGCCGTACCCGTGACCACGCGCCGTCCGCGCCGACCAGCAGGCCGGTGACGACGGTGGCACCGCCTGCGAACGTCACCTCGTGGCGGCCGTCGCCGAGGGTACGGGTGCCGCCGGCCTTGTACCCCCACTTGACGGAGTCGGCCGGGAGCGAGTCGAGCAGGAGCTGTCGCAGCTCGCCGCGTTGCACCTCAGGGCGTCCGCCCGTGCCGTCATCGGCCTTGTCGAACAGGACGGTCCCGTCCGGATCGAGGACCCGCATCGCCTGACGGCCCTCCAGGATGAGGCCCCTGAACTCGTCCATCAAGTCAGCTGTTTCGAGGGCGAGTTGACCGTTGTAATCGTGGATGTCGAGCATCCCGCCCTGCGAACGCGCGGCCGGGGAGGGCTCCGCCTCGTAGACCGTCGCCGGTATTCCGTGGACGTGCAGGACACGGGCGAGCGTGAGGCCGCCGAGCCCGGCGCCGATGATCGTGACGTCAGTGGTCATAAGGCTTCCTTCCTGATCGCGGACCGCTGGGCGGGCCCCGGCAGGTCACGCCTGGAGCGTCGTTCCAGTGGTTCGGGACGATGAGATGTCGGTGGCCGGTGCCGTTGTTGTTCGGCGCCGACCAGCTCCAAGGTCCCGGCAGCCACCGACAGATCACCGACAGATCACCGACCACCTCCGACAGCCGGCCGACACAGGCCCGGTCCCGATGTACGGCTGGGCCTCACCCTTCCGCGCCGGGCCGACCGCACCAGCAGGTCCCGTTCGGCTCGCTCCCGCTCGCCGGGACAGCCGGGCTTGGTGCCGGCCAGCCTGGGTTCACGCCGCTGCGGAACACGGCGGCCGGCCCGGGAAGCGACGGCACTTGTGCCGCGAACCGGCCCCTGATCCGCCCCACCCGCTGTCGTGGCCCGACCTTCCCCGTGCTAGGTTGCGGCCCTTGATCGTGAAGGTTATGTGGGGGCCTTTCATGAAGCTGGCGCGATTCTCGTCGCCGACCGCCGCAGCGCTGCTCGTGGGACTGACGACTGTCATCGGTCCCGGCGCGGTCGACTCGTACGCGGCGTCGGACATACCGCTGCCGATCGCGCACTTCTCGCACATGGTCGTGGACGAGCCGCACGGACACCTGTTCATCAGCGGCGGCGCCGGCACCGACGGCATTCTCGTCACCGACCTCGACGGCGGGAACCCGGCGGTGATCAGTGGTGAGCCGGGTGCCACCGGTCTCGCCCTCTCCGACGACGGATCGGCGCTGTACGCGGCTCTCCCGGACCAGGACGCGATCGCGGTGATCAGTACGGAGAAGCTGACCGAGTCCGCTCGTTACGGCACCGGCGCGGGTACCCGTCCGGACTCGCTGGCCGTCGCCGGGGGCACCCTCTGGTTCGGCTACGGCACAGCAGGCGTCGGCGGCATCGGATCCGTCGACGGAGCCGGCGCGGTCACTTTGCGGCAGGATTCCGGCAGTTGGGCAGCACCGCCCACGCTGGCGACGACCCCGACGCCCTCCGGCGTACTCGCGGCCGCCGTGCAGACGGGCGACACCTCCGCCTTCGTCACGTACCGGGCCGAGGGCGGTGCACTGACCCGGCAGGCCGCGAAGGCGCTGCCCGTCCCCGACCTGAGCGACTTCGCGGTCACGGCGGACGGGCTGCATCTGGCGGTCCCGTCATTGCAGGGCGCGACCGCCAATCGGTACCGCACCTCGGATCTGGCGGTCGACGGGCAGTTCGCCATGGCGGTGTGGGGCAAGGCTGTCGCCGTGGCCCCGGACGGGACCATGGCCAGTGGCGGCCGCGGAGTCGTGACGTTTCCGGAAACGGGCGAGGGCCTCTACACCGAGTACTACTACGCCCGGGAGCTGAACCCCACCGCACACGGTTTCGCCTGGGCACCGGACGAGAGCCGGGTCTACGGCGTGGCCGTCGACGCCTCCGGGGGAACACCGACGCTCCACATCTCTCGCGACCCGGAAACCGCGCCGGTCACCCTCCACGGAAGCTGGACCACTCCGCTCGCCCCCGGCGAGGCCTACTCGTTCGTGGTGTCGCCCGATTCGACCCTCAGCCTCAGCGCCGGACAATCCCTGCTTCCCGGCACCGTGCGCATCACGCGCCACGACGACGCCGATCCGGACGGCGTGCTCGTCCCGGACCCGACAGCCACCCCGGCAAGGAGCCCGGTCAGCTTCTTCGGCTCCTACCGCGTCGACGGCACGGCACCCCTCACCGGTCAACTGGGCTTCCGCGTCGACTACTCCGGTAGCGGCCACTACGGACCGGCCGGACGGTCCTTCGACATCCCGGTCGCCAAGTACGCACCCGCCATGGCGCTGACCGCTCCCTCCTCCGCAGATCGTGCCGCACCGTTCACCGTCACCGGTCACCTCACCTGGCCGCATGCGCATGTGCCCACCGGCGCGGTCCACGTCGTCAAGACCGACCTGGCGCACCCCTCCGGCTACTCGGTGGGCACCGTGCCCGTCGCCGCCGACGGCAGCTTCGCCTTCCACGACACCCCGCAGGCCGGCGGCGCGAACACGTACGCCTTCACCTACGACGGTGGTACCTCCTACCTCCCGGTCACGGCGTCGGCGAAGGTGCAGGTGTCCCGGGCCACTCCGACCCTGAGTGTCGCGACCGACGCGAAGTCGTACCACTCCGGCGCGACCGTCAAGGTCACCGCGCATCTGGGGACCACGTACAACTCCCGCTACGTGACGCTGTACGACCAGCCCGCGGGCACGTCGCGGACGCAGCTCAAGAGCGGCAAGGTCGACGCGCACGGGAACCTTGTTGCGTATGACAAGATCACCCGCAACACCGTCTTCAGCGCGGCCTTCGCGGGGGACTACCGTTACGCGCCGCGCACGGTGACCACCAGTGCGACCCTCACGCCGACCGTCCGGACGGAGATGCAGTGGCCGCTCTCGACCACCCGCATCGGATCCACCACCTACCAGGTCTTCTACAAGTCCGAAGTCAACATGGGCTTCAACCTTCAGGTCACTCCCCATCAGTCCGGTGGCTGTGTGTCGGTGTACGTCGAGCACTACTACTCGGGGGCCTGGCACCAGGCCACCTCGCAGAGTTGCGTGCCCGTGGACTCCGACGGCTGGTCCGGCTACGGCCGGGCTCTGAAGTTCTTCGCGAGCAACGACCACTACCGCATCCGCGGCCACTACACGCCGCCGGCCAAGGGCGCACAGACAGGCAGTGTGTGGAGCCAGTGGACCTACCTCACCGTCCGCCCCGGCAGCCCCTCATGAGGCCGGGCAGTCCGGGGACGGTTGGCGGCCGGCTCCGGTCCATGGCACCCGAGTAAAGGCAGCGCTTGTGGTTGTGCTCCGGTGCCACGACTGGCTGCTGTGTGTTGCCGCCGTCCGGGGTCGTTGATGTCAGCGACGGGTGTCAGCGGCACAGTTCCGGCACGGGGCAGACCTCCAAAGGCTCGTCCGGCCGGTCGGCCCAGCGCCACCACACATGCCGACCGGAACACCGCCATAGCGTCCGGCAGGTCCGCCGGCCATCGTCCTCCCGCTGAGAGAGGACGAAGCCGCCGAACTTCATGGGCTGGCTGCACTCGGGACAGGCCGGGGGGTCGTCGGTCATGCCGCGCACCCTAACGGAGTGACCGTTTCGTCCCGAAGCAACTTGGGTGGAGGGGCTGCCTTGGGCTCGTGTGCCCGTACCTGCGCTGAGGGTCTGCAGGCGTCAGCGCTCGTCCGCTGTCGTACGCCGGCGTTGTTACGCGGTTGGACACTCGCACAGAAGGGCGGCCAGACGCTTCCATGCCCGAAAGGGCCGCATTCCCGGATCGGGACTCTTTCCCTTCCGAACCCTGCTCCGCTCCCACCACCGGCTGCTGGGACTCATGAGGACCAGGACGCACCCTATCGCCACCACGGACCAGTCCATGAACCGCAGCATCACAACTCCTTTATCAGAGGAGGATCCTCCTCCCGGGGATATTCGCGGTCAAGGGGCCGGCCGGCCGGCGGGTGCGGGTGCCCGCGAGCCACGCACCGGTCCGAGGTGGCGGCGGCCCGTTCCCTGGCCCGTGGCCGCGTGCGCCATTGAGCGCACGCGTGGTGTGTGGTGTCGTACCTCCCGACAGCGCGGGCCGGGTTGTGGGCGGACGCGCGCGGGAGAGGGGGGTACCGTGCCGGATCTTCGGGCGTCCTCGGGGTGGAGTGCCGCCGCCGAGGCCCGGGTGACCTTGGAGCAGTTGCTGTCCGTCGTCGGCACCGGGGCCGTGGAACTGGACACGGCACCCGGCGGTCTCGCGGTGGCCGTCACGGGTGTCGCCGTACTTGACGCGCTGGACCCCGGTGTCCGGCCGCGCGAACTGCTGCTCGCCGTCGGTGTGGACGCGGGCTCGGCCCACGCGGTGGACGTGCTGCGCCGGGCCGGTGAGGCGGGCGCCGCGGGTGTGGTGTTCGGGTCGGACCGACGCGGCGGGGCCGCGGAGGCGCTGCGCTCGGCCGCCCGGGAGACCGGTACGGCGGTGCTGTTCCGCACCCCCTGGTGCTCCTGGGCCCAGCTGGTCGGTGTGCTGCGGGCCGGGCTCGCCTCGGCCGGGGTGCCGCCGCTGCCCGCCGCCCCGGACCTCGCCCCCGGTGACCTCAACGGACTGGCCGACGCGGTGGCCGCCCTCGTCGGTGGCGCGGTGACCGTCGAGGACACCGAGTCGCGCGTGCTGGCGTACTCCTCGACCGAGGAGGACGTGGACGACATCCGACGGCTGACCATCCTCGGCCGCCGCGTGCCGCCCTGGCGCGTCTCGGCGATGCGGGAGGCGGGGTTCTTCGCCGCCCTGTGGGGGACGGACGACGTCCTGTACCGGCGGGCCCAGGGGGAGGACCCCGAGCGCCTGGTGTGCGCCGTGCGGGCGGGCGGTGAGGTCCTGGGGTCCTTGTGGGTGGCCGCGGTCACGGGCCGGCCCCTGGCCCCGGACGCGTCCGAGGTGCTGCGCGCGGCTGCCCGGACTGCCGCCGCGCACCTGCTTCACCATCGCACCCGCGGTGCGGACAGCCGTTTGGCGGAGGACGCGGCGCGCGCCCTGCTGGAGGGCCGCGGTTCGCCCGAGGTGCTGGCGGAGCGGGCCGCGCTGCAGGTCCAGGCGCCGTGCGCCGCCCTGGCCGTGGCCGCCGCGGCCGCGGACGGCGACCCCTCCCGGTGGCACGCGCTGCTGGGGCTGCACTGCGCCGCGTTCGGGCACCGGGCCGTGGTGGTGCCGGCGGGCGGCCGGCTGCTGGTGCTGGTCAGCTCGCTCGACCCCGACCCGGAGCGGGCCGACGGCGAGGTGGAGCGGCTGGGTACGTCGCTGGTCGCGCGGGCCTCGGCGGCCACGGGCACGCAACTGCGCGTGGGGCTCGGCGAGGTGGTGCCGGGGCTGGCGCTGGCGGCCGAGTCCCGCCGGTCGGCCGAGCTGGCCCTGCGGGCCCTGACGTACGCCGGGGGGTCGCGCGCCGTCGGCCGGACCGCGGACGTCGCGGACACGGTCGGCGTCATGCAGGTCGTGGAGGCGCTGCGGGACGTGCCGTTGGCGCGGGGGACGTCGGTGGCGCGGCTGGCCGCGCACGACGCGGAGAGCGGCGGGCGGCTGGTGGAGACGCTGCGCGCCTACCTGGACCACTTCGGTGACGTGGCCGCCGCCTCGCGTGCGCTCGCGATCCATCCCAACAGCCTGCGCTACCGGCTGCGCCGGATCACCCAGGTCTGCGGGCTCGATCTGGACAGCGCGGACGCACGTCTGCTGGCGCAGCTGGAGTTACGGCTGTTACGGCTGCGGGAGCGCGGTGCTGGGAAGGAGTGAAGGCGGCCGGCCCCTCGCCGGCACCCGTGCGCGCCGCATCACGGCGGTAGCCGCTTTCGTGTGCGCGCACCGCGGCGGACGCCGCCTTCGTGCGCGCGCACCAACGTGGGGCGCCGCTTTCGTGAGCGCGCACAACGGCGCGGCCCGGAGTGTGCGATCGCCCGGCCCGGCCGCCGTGGCGGCGGCCCTGTTCCTGCCGACGCGACGAAGACACGGCCGGTGCGCGACGAGCAGCCTGGACATCAGCCGGGACCTGGCCCGGACTCCGTAACCGACTCCGGAAGGCTCGTCATGACCACTGTGTCCCCCGCCGCACGGCGCGAACGCATCCTCCAGCAGGCCGTGGAACAGGGGCTGTTGGACCCGGAGGCGTCCCGGCTCGTCGCGTTCGTCGACCTCGACGGTGTCGCCGCGACCGTTTCGGACCTGTACGACGCCTTCGCCGACTCGCCCGGCGCCCTGCACGCGTTCGCCGCGAAGGCCAACTGCCTGGTGCCGGTGCTGAGGGAGCTGAACGGCCTCGGTATGGGCTGCGAGGTCGCCACCGCCGGGGAGCTGGCCCGGGCGCTGGCGGCCGGATTCCGGCCCGAGCGGATCGTGTTCGACTCGCCGGCCAAGACGAACGACGAGCTTCGGCGGGCGCTGGCACTGGGGGTGGCCGTCAACGTGGACAGCTTCCAGGAACTGGAGCGGATCGACCGGATCCTCGAACACCGCCCTTCCCGCTCGCAGATCGGGGTACGGGTGAACCCGCAGGTGGGTGGTGGCAGCATCGCCGCGATGAGCACCGCCACCAGCACCTCCAAGTTCGGTGTGCCGCTGGCGGACCCGGGCAGCCGCGAGCGGCTGGTGCGGGCGTTCGGCGAGCACCCGTGGCTGACCTGGGTGCACGCGCACACAGGATCGCAGGGCTGCCCGCTCCCCCTGATCGCGGAGGGGGTGGCGCAGGCGGTCGGGTTCGCCGAGCAGGTGGACGCGGTGTACGGAGCCGGCCGGATCGTCGGCATCGACATCGGCGGCGGGCTCCCGGTGAACTTCGCCGGCGACGAGGTCACGCCGTCGTTCGCCGCGTACGTCGGACATCTGAAGAAGTCCGCGCCGCAGCTCTTCACGGACCGCCGCTACCGCATCGTCACGGAGTTCGGGCGGTCCGTGCTGGCGAAGAACGGGTTCATGGCCGCGTACGTCGAGTACACCAAGACCTCCGGTGACCGGCCGATCGCCGTCACCCACGCCGGTGTCCAGGTCGCCACCCGGACCGTGTTCGCGCCGGACGCCTGGCCACTGCGGATCGAGGCGCATGACGCGTCCGGCGGAGCCAAGCGGGGGCCGCTCGTGCGCCAGGACGTCGCGGGTCCCGCCTGCTTCGCCGGGGACCTGCTGGCCGGCGACCGTGCGCTGCCGCTGCTCGAGCCCGGCGACCTCGTCGTCGTACCGGACACCGGCGCCTACTACTTCTCGACGCCGTTCCACTACAACAGCCTTCCCGAACCCGCGGTGCACGGCGTCCGGGTGGACGCGGACGGCCGGATCCGGTTCACGCTCCTGCGTCCCGCCGAGGATCCGTGGGACGTGCCCGGGCACGACGGCGTGGCCGTGGCGGACCTCGAACCGGTGGCCGTGCCGGCCCGCGGCGCCCGGTAGGGGGCGGGCGTGAGCCGGAGCGAACGCGAGCGGCCCGAGGGGGACGGGCCGCTCCTGACCCAGCGTGCGGCGATCGTGTTCCTGCTGGCCGCGCTGGCCGGTGTCGGCGCCACCGTGCTGGCGGCCCTGGCCGGCGACGCGTGGCCGGTCGCCGTGAGCGTCGGCTGCGGCACCGCGGCCACGGCCGTGCTGTTCTTCAAGGAGATCATCGGCTAGGGGGACGCGCGCAGGAAGGGGGGGGACGGGCTCACAGCTTGAGCCCGAACCATGTCGTCTTCCCCTCGTCCGTGGGGCGGACGCCCCAGGCGTCGGCGAGGGCGCGGACGAGGAGCAGGCCGCGGCCGCACTCGTCGTCCTCGGCCGCGACACGCGGCTGGGGCAGGTGGGGGCTGCGGTCGCTGATCTCCACGGTGAGGTCGGTGTCCGTGCGGCACAGGTGCAGGGTGATCGGACCCTCCGCGTGCTGGACGGAGTTGGTGAGGATCTCGGAGAGCAGGAGGCGTGCGTTGTCCATGCGGTTCGTGCAGCCCCAGGCACTGAGCGTCTTGTCGAGGAAGTCGCGGCCCGCCGGAACGGACTCCGGCACCGAGGGCAGGCCCGTCGCGGCCGTGGCCAGCGGAGCCTCGGGCAGCCGGGTCAGCAGGAGCGTGACGTCGTCGTGGCCGTCGGCGTCCGGGAGCATGGTTGACAGGACGTGGTCGGCGGCGGCTTCCAGGTCGGGAGGTGTGGCCGCGAGTTTGTCCAGGGTGGCCACCAAGTGGATGAGCTGGTCCTCGATGTCGGTGCCCGGGGTCTCGATCAGACCGTCCGTGTAGAGCACGAGGGTGGCGCCGCGGGCGATCGTCGTGCAGCACTGTTCGTAGATCACGCCGCCGACGCCGAGGGGCGCGTTCACCGGCGCGGGAAGCGTCCGGGTACTTTCACCGGGAACGGTGACGAGAACCGGCAAGTGCCCGGCCGAGCATATGGTCACCTCGCCCGCGTCGGCGGCGATGGTCAGATAGCAGCAGGTGACCAGTTGGTCGGGGACGTCGAGGTCGGCGACCACGGCCTCCATGGCCTGCATCAGCTGCCGGGGCTGCAACCCGGTCTTTGCCAATGCGTGTGCGGCGGACCGGAGTTGGCCCATGACGGCTGCGGCCTCCAGTCCCCGGCCCATCACGTCGCCGATCAGCACACCGACCCGGCCGGCGCCCAGCGGGATCAGGTCGAACCAGTCACCACCGACACCGGCGCCCTGTGTCGCCGGCCGGTAGCGGCTGGCGGTGGTGAGGCCCGGGATGGCGGGCGGGGTGCCCATCAGACTGCGCTGCAGCGTGAGGGCGATGTGCCGCTGCTGCTCGTACAACTCCGTCAACTCCGCCTCGGCACGTTTCCGGTCGCTGATGTCCCGGACGATCGCGCAGGCTCCGACGACCGCCCCGTTGTGAGCGCGGGTCGGCCACAACGTGACGTCGACGTCGAGCAGCGTGCCGGCTTTGGTGAGGCGCAGTGTCTCGAAGTGCTCGACCTTCTCGCCCTTGCGCAACCGTTCCAGGAGTGCGGTGACCTCGTGGTCCCGCTCGGACGGTGCCAGCATGGACACGTGCCGCCCCAGCACCTCGGACGCCGTGAACCCGTACAGCCGCTGGGCCGCGGCGTTCCAGTACGTGATGTGTCCGTCGAGGGTCTTGGCGAGGATGGCGTCCTGCGAGGACTCCACGAGCGCGGCGAGTTCGTTGATGCGCGCTTCGGCGGCTTTGCGTTCGCTGACGTCGCGTACGGCGGCGGAGACGAGGAGGCCGTCGGCGGTCTCGAGGGGGCTGAGGCTGATCTCGACGGGGAACTCGGTGCCGTCCTTGCGCAGTCCGTACAGTTCGAGGCCGGCGCCCATGGGGCGGACCTGTTGGTTGCGGGCGTAGGCGTTGCGGTGTTCGGTGTGGTGGGGGCGGAAGCGGCCGGGGACGAGGAGTTCGACGGGGCGGCCGAGGAGTTCTTCGCGGCGGTAGCCGAAGAGTGCTTCGGTCTGGGCGTTGACGAGCCGGATCGCTCCGGCGTCGTCGACGATGACCATCGCGTCCGGCGCAGCCTCCAGCAGGCCGCGGAACCTCTCCTCCGCGGCTTTGCGTTCGCTGACGTCGCGTACGGCGGCGGAGACGAGGAGGCCGTCGGCGGTCTCGAGGGGGCTGAGGCTGATCTCGACGGGGAACTCGGTGCCGTCCTTGCGCAGTCCGTACAGTTCGAGGCCCGCGCCCATGGGGCGGACCTGTTGGTTGCGGGCGTAGGCGTTGCGGTGTTCGGTGTGGTGGGGGCGGAAGCGGCCGGGGACGAGGAGTTCGACGGGGCGGCCGAGGAGTTCTTCGCGGCGGTAGCCGAAGAGTGCTTCGGTCTGGGCGTTGACGAGCCGGATCGCTCCGGCGTCGTCGACGATGACCATCGCGTCCGGCGCAGCCTCCAGCAGGCCGCGGAATTTCTCCTCCGCGGCTCCCGGTGCACCTGTCCGGCTCTCGGCGCCGCACGGACACTTCTGCTGTCCCACCACGCCGGCGGGATCGGGTGGAAATGCACCGGCCAAGCCACTCATTTTCGTCCTCGCCCCGGGCTCACGATGAGAACGGTCATCTCATCGGAACAACAACGGCTCCGCGGCCGTATGTCGCTTAGTGGCTGCACAACGGTCGAACGTGTCCGCCGAAGGCGAACCGGTGACCGCTCCAAGGCGGCGTCCGCCCGGTCGCACAGGAGCGTGTCGGGCGTCTCGGGTGCGGCACGTTCGACCTGGCCGTCGGCCGGCGTGGTTCAGGGCAGGGCCGGGGCACCGGGCGGTCGCTGCTCCCGGTCGGCTGCGTCACCGCCGTACGTCGGTTACGTTGGTAAAGCACCTGGCCAGAGGGGGGTAACAAGCCGTAACCCACCGAGGACGCTCCATGACCGGCGTGATCGTCGTGCTGCTGTTGGTGGTCCTGGCCACCGCTGTGGCGACCGGTGCCCGGCGCTGGAGCCTGCCCGCCCCCTCGCTCCTCGTGGTCGCGGGTCTGGTCGTGGGGCTGATGCCCTGGGTTCCCGAGGTCCGCCTGCCGCCTCACGTGATCAACGTGCTGGTGCTGCCACCGCTGCTCTACGCCTCGGCCGGGGAAATCTCCCTCCGCGACCTGCGCACCGTGTGGCGGCCCGTGACGGGCCTGGTCTTCGGCCTGGTCCTCGCCTCGGCCCTCGCCGTCGGGTACGTGGCCCATGCGATCACGCCGCTCACCGCCGCGACCGCGTTCATCCTCGGCTCCGTCCTGGCCAGCACCGACCCCGTGGCCGTGACCGCGCTCGGCCGGCGCCTGTCACTCCCACCGGGCGTGCAGGCCATGGTGCAGGCGGAAAGCCTGTTCAACGACGCCACCTCACTGGTCCTGTACAAGGTCGCCGTGGCCACCGTGGTGTCCGGCAGCACCATCAGCGTGCCCGGGACCGCCCTGCAGTTCCTGATCCTTGCAGGCGGAGGAGCCCTCATCGGGGCGGCGGTCGCCGCAGTGGTGACCCTGATCCGCAGACGGACCGACGACCCCATGCTGGAGACCGTCATCGCGTTGGTCACGCCCTACGCCTCCTACGTCATCGCGGAGCAGTCGCACACCTCCGGCGTGACCGCAGTCATCGTGTCCGGGGTCGTCCTCGGCAGCACCGGCCACAAGCTCGGCGACGCCCCCGTCCGCCTCCAGGTCCGCGCCGTCTACGACACCGTGACCTTCCTGCTGGAGAGTGTCGTCTTCGCCCTGATCGGGCTCGAGCTGCCTTCGGCCGTCCGTCATCTCGCGCGCGACGAGCACGGCTGGCCGCTGTGGGTGCCGGTGATCGCCTTCACTCTGCTGGCGATCCGCCTGTTGTGGATCTTCCCGCTGTCCGCCCTGATCCACCACCGGCACAGGGAGGGCGACAACCGCCTCTCCTGGCGGGTTCCGGCGGTCCTGTCCTGGGCGGGGACCCGAGGCGTCATGCCGCTGGCGGCCGCGCTCTCCATCCCCCTGGTCACCCACACAGGGGCGCCGCTGCCGCACCGGGCGCTCATTCTCACGCTCACCACCGGGACCGTCGCGCTCACTCTCGTCTTCCAGGGTTTCACCCTGGCCCCCGTCGTCCGCCGCTCCGGCATCGCTCTGGAACCGGAGCACACCGCCCGCGAGGAGGCCCGGACCCGCCGGCGCATCGCCCGCGCCGCTCTCGAGGAGCTCAAGCTGCTCGGCGATCCGGATCAGCTCGCCGACCTGGGTGCCGCCGCCGAGGCCGCCCTGAAACAGGCCCGCCACCATCTGGAAACGCGCATCCACCAGGTGGAAGACGCCCATTACAGCGACCCGGACGCCCGCCCCGCCGACGCCTACCGCGAGATACGCCGGACACTCATCGCCATCGAGGCGGCCGAACTCCATCGCCTCTACGAAGCCAACAAGATCAGCGACGCCACCCGGCGCCGGATCCAGCACGAACTCGACCTCGAAGAAGCCAGCCTCCGCCCCCGCGACTGACGGCCGGCTTCAGCGCCCCGCTCATACGCCGATGGGGCGCTCGACAAGACCGCGGCGGCGGTACGAATCGAGTTCAGTGGTCCAGGCGGAGCCGGCCGTGCCGAACCCGTGAACCACCCGCGGAAACCCTGTGGAAGCGGTGTCGGTGGTCCCGCTTATGCTGCACCCGAAGATCACGCGGAACCTGGGGAGGGCGCGGCATGTTCGACAAGCTGTTCGGCAGGAGCGGGGGGAGACCGGCAGCGGATCCGTACGCCCTTCCCGTCCCGCGAAGGCAGAAGAACGGGATGTACACGCTGCGTGCGCTGGGAGACGCGCGGGTGCTCGCGCTGGTGGAGGCGGCCGGCGCGGGTGACTGGGCGGCGGTCAGGGCGGCGCTGGACCCCTTCGATCCCGGCCGCGACCATCAAGTCCTCGGTGAGCTGGCCGACCTGGACGGTGTGCAGGACTGGATCGGCCGGGCCGTCGAGGAGGACAAGGAGCACCGGGCGACGGCCCTGCTGATATCCGGGGCGCGCCACATCAACTGGGGCTGGGAGGCACGCACCCGCGCGCTTGCCGTGGACGTCACGCCGGAACAGTGGCGGGTCTTCCACCAGCGGCTCCACATCGCCGAGGAGCAGCTGTTCGAGGCCGCCGAGTTGCGGCCGGAATGGGTCACGCCGTGGCGCTGTCTCCTCACCTCCGGCCGCGGCATGTCGCTGGGCCCCGCGGTCAACGAGACCCGGCGCGACGCCGCCCTGCGCCGCGACCCGCTGGACCTGGACACCCACGTCGAGTGGGTGTCGCAGTTGCAGCCCCGGTGGGGCGGCGAGCCGGGCCAGGCCCTGGCGTTCGCCCGGGAGGCGTTCGCCGGGGCCCCCGAGGGCCATCGCCTCGGCTGTGTGATCGCCATCGCGCACATCGAGGACTGGGTCGAGTCCGACCGTGACAACTGCCTCATCACCCCCGAGATCCAGGACGAGTTGCTGGACGCGGCCGAGCGCAGCATCCTCCACCCCGCCTACGTGCGTCGCCCGGGCTGGCAACAGGACTTCAACATGTTCGCCATGGCCCTGTCCCTGGCCGCCGAGCGCATCGCGTTGCCGCGCGTCTTCCACGAGCTGCAGGGTGCCTACACCTCGTGGCCGTGGAGGTACATGGCGAAGCCGGAAGAGATGTACGCCCGCGCCCGGCGCAACGCCTGAACCCGCCACCCCACCCGCCGCCTGTCGCTCACCTCACCCCGGACTGCCCGATGACTCTGCCCGAAACCCCGTTGAGCCCGGCCGGCGCCGACCGCACCTTCCAGGTGGATCTGCGCGGCCTCGTCGACCTCCTCTCCCACCACCTCTACTCCAGCCCCCGCGTCTACCTGCGCGAACTCCTGCAGAACGCGGTGGACGCGCTGACCGCACGGCACGGCCTCGAACCGGCCGCCCCCGCCGACGCGTTCGGCATCCGCCTGTACGCCGACGGTTCGGTGGTCCGGGTCGAGGACGACGGTGTCGGCCTCACCGAGGCCGACGTGCACACCTTCCTCGCCACGATCGGCCGCAGCAGCAAGCGCGCCGACGGGATCGCCGAGCAACGCGCCGACTTCATCGGCCAGTTCGGCATCGGCCTGCTCTCCTGCTTCCTGGTCGCGGACGAGATCCACGTCCTGAGCCGTTCCGCCCGCACCCCGGGCGCCCCCGCCGTGGAGTGGCGGGGCCGCGGCGACGGCAGCTACACCGTCCGCACCCTGCCCGCCTCCGCCCGCCCCCAGCCCGGCACCACCGTCACGCTGACGCCCCGCGCCGACGCGGGCGAATGGACCCGGCCGCTCCAGGTGCAGGCGCTCGCCCGGCACTTCGGCTCCCTGCTGCGCCACCCGGTGAGCTTCGACGGCGGCACGGGCGGCCCGGGCTCGGCCGTCAATCCCGAGCCCGCCCCCTGGGCGCGCACGTACCCCACGCCGGGAGCCCGCTCCCGCGCGCTCGCCGCGTACGGCGAAGACGTCTTCGGGTTCACGCCGCTGGACACCATCGAGCTGGACCTGCCGGCCGTGGGCCTGAAGGGCATCGCGTGCGTGCTGCCCGAGGCGGTGCCGGCCGGGCGCCGCCACGGCCACCGCGTGCACGTCAAGGGCATGCTGCTGTCCGAGCAGGCCCAGGAGATCCTGCCCGAGTGGGCGTTCTTCGTCCGCTGCGTCGTCGACGCCGAGAGCCTGCGCCCGACGGCGTCCCGCGAGTCCCTGTACGAGGACGACACCCTCGCCGCGGTCCGTGACGCCCTCGCCGAACGGCTGCGCGCGTGGATCGCCCGGACCGCCGCCAGCGACCCGGAGCTCCTCGGCCGCTTCCTCCAGGCCCACCACCTGGCCGTGAAGTCGCTGGCGGTGCACGACGACGAGATCCTGCGGATGCTGCTGCCGTGGCTGCCGTTCGAGACCACCGACGGACACGCCACGCTGGACGAGTTCGCGCGCACCCACCGCACCGTGCTCGTGACGTCCAGCGTGGAGGAGTTCCGGCAGGTCGCGGCGATCGCCTCGGCCGCCGGGCTCGGCGTCGTCAACGGCGGCTACACCTACGACCGTGAACTGGTCCACCGGCTGCCGGAGATCAGGCCGGAGGTCAGCGTCGCCGACCTCGATCCGGCGACGCTCACCGCCCACCTCGACCCCGTCGACCGGGAGACGGAACTGGCCGCCGCGGCCTACCTCGCCCTGGCCCGCGACGCCCTCTCCGTCTTCGACTGCGACGTCGCGCTGCGCACCTTCCAGCCCGCCTCCGCCCCGGCCCTCCTCCTCGACAGCCGCGAGGCCCGGCACGAGCGCACCCGTTCCCAGCTCGCCCGCGAGCAGCAGGGCGGCCTGTGGGGTGACATCCTCGGCCACCTGCGTCAGGAGGCCCCGCGGGCCCAGCTGATCCTCAACCAGCTCAATCCGCTGGTCCGTACGGCCGTCACCATCGACGAACCCGAACTGGCCCGCACCAGCGCCGAAGCCCTCTACGGGCAGGCCGCGATGCTGTCCCGGCGCCCGCTCCGGCCCGCCGAATCGAGCCTCATCAACCGCTCCTTCCTCGACCTTCTCGCCCACGCCCTCCGCAAGGACAGCTGACGATGCCGACCGCACCCCAGACCACCGACGAGCTGTACCGGGCGCTCCAGGAGAACGACCGGCGCCCCTACGGCCGTACCCGCACCGTCACGGCCGAGGAACTGGTCGACGCAGCCGAGCAGTTCACGGAGCCCGTCCCGCTCGTCGACGCGCTCCTCGCACTCCAGAAGGCGTACAACTACGGCTCCGAACCCAGGAAGTCACCCGTCGTCTTCGCCCGCCTGCTCACCCTCTTCGACGAGCAGCCCGACGTCTTCGACGAGCGCCTGCGCCACCTGCTGTTCTGGCGGTTCAAATGGGTGGCCCACGCCCTGCGCCAGCTGCCCGAGATACCGCTGGCCAGCCTGCGCCAATGGCTGACGGAGATGCGCGACCGGTACGAGAAGGCCGGCCTCGAACTCCAGCCCTACTACGGACAGGCGTACCAGCTCGCCGCCCACGTCGGCGAGGACACCACTCTCGCCTACGAGCTGTGGGCGGGCCGTACCCGCACCAGGCTCAGCGACTGCGAGGCCTGCGAGATCTGCGAGCGCGCTCTGTACCACCTCGCGGCCGGCGACGACGAGAGGGCGCTGCGCACCTGGGAGCCCGTGCTGGCCGGGAAGGAATCCTGCCAGGAGGAGCCCGCCCGCTCCGTCTCGTACGCGCTGCTTCCCCTGCTGCGCACCGGCAGCACCGACCGGGCCCGCGAGCTGCACCTGGCCGGTTACCGCGGGTGCCGCCGCAATCCGTCGATGTCCGGGGAGGTCGGCCGGCACCTGGAGTTCTGCGCGCTGACCGGCAACGAGGCACGCGGCCTGGAACTGCTCGCCGAGAACCGGAGCCTGTTCGACGACGTCGACTCGCCGCTGGACCTGCTCGACTTCCTCACCGGAGTGGAGGTCCTCCTCCAGCGCGTCGAATTCCTCGGCCACGGCGAGCTGCCGGCCGCCGGATACGCGGGCCGCACCTGGACGGTGGCCGGACTCCGCGCCGAGGTGCGTGGCCGCGCCGACGACCTCGCCGCCCGCTTCGACGCCCGCAACGGAACCACGGCCCACACCGACCGGCGCAGCACCCGCCTGGACCGTGCCCCACTCCTGGACGCACTGGAACTGACCCTGCGCGCCCGCGGCCTCGACGACGTGGCCCCGGCCGCCCCGGCTGCCGCGCCCGCCGCCCGCACGGCCGCCACCGTCCCCGAGCCGCTGCCCGAACTCATCGCCCGCGCCCGGACGTTGGACGAGCAGGGGCATCCGGACGCGGCGGCCTGCTGGGCACGGCTGCGCACGCTCGTCGCCGCCCCCGACTACGCCCACCCCGACGACCCGGCCGTGGGACCGCTCGTACGGCTGCGCGCGGACCTGCTGGCCGACCAGGCGAGCCGGGCGGGGGAGAAGGACGGGGCCGACGAAGCCGCCGCCCTGTACGAGGAGGCCGCGAGCCTGTACGACGAGGCCGGAGCGCCCGGTCATGCGGCGCTCGCCCGCGCCTGCGTCCTGCTCCCCGCGGGCGGGATCCCCGCCGAGGGTGCCGACGGAGCCGAGGCGAAGGCCGCCGCGCTGACCGCCGCCCACGCCGCCCTCGTCCGACTGCACGAGGAGACGCCCGGCCTCGCCCCGTACCAGGAGGCCCGCATGCTACGGCTGCGGGCGACCGCGCTCGGCCTGCGTCTGCAGACGTCGGGCGACGAGGAGCATCTCGCGCCGGTCCTCGCCGAGGTGGACCTGCTGCTCGCCTTCGCCACCCGGCACGACATCGCCGGACAGGTATCCGGCGCCCTGATGCTGCGGGCGAGTACGTACGCCCTTTCCGGCGATCTGCCCACCGCGGTCACGGAGACCGACGCCCTCCTGGACCGGCTGAGGGCGCACGGCCCCGCCTGGCACCTGCCCCGCACGCTCGGCCTGCGCGCCCGGATCCGGCTCGGCCTCGGGGACGCGCAGGCCGCGCACGCGGACCTGACCGAGAGCCTGCGCCTGGCCGCCGACTGGCCGACCGCCACGGTCGACACCGCCCGCCTCCACGGTGATCTGGCCGAGACCTGCATGCACCTGGGCCGCCCCCACGAGGCACTGCGGCACCTGACGCGCTCCGCGGAGCTGGAACTGCGCCACGGCAGCCGGACGGACGCGTTCTGCTCCTACAGCAACGCCGCCCAGCTCAGCCTCGACCTGGGCCGCGTCGAGGACTGCATCGCTCTGCTCGACTCCCTCCTGGCCGAACCGGACGTCGCCGCCGGAGAGCTGGACGACCGGCTCGTCGCCCAGCTGCGCCTGACCCGCGCCCGCGCGCTGCACGCGGGCGCGGACCTCAAGGCCGCCACGGCGGAGTTCGCCGCCCTCGCGGCCGAGTCGGCCGGCTGGGACGACGACCCCGGGAGCCACGCCATGATCGCCGCGGAGACCGCCGTACTCCTCGCCGAATCCGGCCAGTTCGGCCGGGCCCGCGAGGCCGCGAACCAGGCCCTCGCCGCCCACGTCCGGGCCCCGCGCCACGAGCAGCTCAGCAGCTGCCTGCGTGAACTCGCCCGCCTCCAGGCCCAGCAGCAGGGTTCCGACGGCCTCGCCGACGCCCTCGCCTTCCTCGCCGACGCGGGCAGGATCGCCGACGAGGCCCGCGCCGCGGGGTACGAGGTCCGCGGCCGCGCCCTGGACCCTGCCCTGGCCTACGAACACGGACGGGTCAACGCCTACGCCCGTGAGTACGAGACCGCCCTGGCCGCCCTGGACAAGGCCCTCACCCTGCTCGGCGAACCGGGACCCGACGCGGACCACGCCGGCGAGTGGGCCGAGTGCGTCCGTCTCGCGGGCGCCGTGGAGGGCATCTACCTGGAACGCCCCGCCCCCGCCCGCAGCCGCCTCGACGCGGCGGTCTCCCGCCTCACCGCCCTGGGCCACACCGAGGAGACCGAGCCGCTGACCTCCCTGGCGGCCCGGCTGCGCGAGAAGGACTGATGCGGCGGGTGCCTTCCCGATGCCGCTGCCGCCGGGCCGGGGCCGGGGCAGGCTCATCACGCCGGGGCGGCTTGCCCTGGTGGGTACGCTGGTACGGGCGTTGACGCGGGGCACTGCGCAACCGGCTTCGGCGTCCTGGTGGTGGACCTGAGCTCGAGGCGGGGGCATTGGCATGGCTACGAGGATCTCGGTGACCGTCAAGGGGCTGACCGGTCTGGACGATCTGGACCGGATGCTTGAAGAGCTGGCGGCGGAGACCGGTCTGCCGTGGCGCTCGTCGGCCGTCGACCAGGGCAAGGTGCTGACCGGCGGCATCGTCGAGATCGTCCTCGTGGCCGCGGTCGGCAAGGCGACCGAGATGACCGTGTCGGCCGCGGTGGACGCCGTGAAACGGGTTGTCGAGCGATGGCGCGGTGAGCGGCTGGATCCGCCCGAGACCTCGATCGGCACCGAGTCCGTGCCCGACTCCGCTGCCCAGCCGACGGCGGAAGGGCTGGACGGCTGAGATGGCGTCCCGTGCGGTGGTCATAGGACCGGCGGGGTACGCCGTCGGTTCGGGTTTGGACAGCCATCCGCCGATCGGCGAGAGCGCGCGCATGTACGGCGAGGTTCTCGCGGGCGACGAGATGTGGGGTGCCGACTGCTGCCGGGTCCTGACCGAGGACGAGGTCCAGACGGCTGACGGCGTGATGAGGGCGTTGCAGGAGGCCGCGGACGAGACGGGTCCCGACGACATCTTCCTGGTGGTGTATGTCGGCCACGGTCAGTACTGGAGTGACGTTCCCGGCGCGCAGGTCCATTTCTCCCTGGGCTCGTCCTACCGGGACAAGCCCTGGACATGGCTCTCCAGTTGGTATGTCTACCGCGTCATGCGCAAGGCCAGGGCGAGGCTGAAGGTCCTGATCGCCGACTGCTGTTACTCGAACCTGCTGCCCCAGCTGGGGGAGGAGGCCGTTCTTCCCGGAGTCCTGGGCGCGCTGGACGAGGGCACCTGTGTGTTCACGGCCGTCAAGAACGCCAGTTTCGCACCTGCTGAGGGTTGCTCGGCCCTGCCGGGGAATCTCGCCAAGTGCACACCGTTCAGCGGGCATCTGCTGCACATACTGCAGGATGGCACGAGGGACCACAATCACCAGCTCACCATCGGCCTCCTGCGGGAGGCGGTGAAGAAGGAGATGGAGAACTGCACAGGTGCCCAGCACCAGGTACCGAGGATGTCGCTGAACGACGCCCGTGACGGCACTCCGCTCTTCACCAACCAGATGGAGCTCAAGAAGCGCGATCCGGTCCCGCAACTCCCGGTCGACCCCGAGGACTGGGTCAGGACGTTGATGATGGACCGGGACTCCCGCCTGGATGAACTGCTGAAGGACGAGCGGAAGACCGGCGACGTGGTGGCACTGCTCAGCTCCAGGCCGGACGAGGCCAGCCGGCACCTCGCGCGGCACATCGACGTCAGGGCAAACCAGGCGTTCAGCTCGCCCCATGCCTTTGCCCGCTACTGGAACCAGGTGGAGAAGGCACTGCGCGTATGACGGAGGGCCAGACACCCGTGGGCTCTCCCGTGGCCAGGAGTTCCGAGGGTGACGGTACGGCGGAGCCGTGGGGCTTCGGCTACGAATGGGTGACCAAGTGCTCGGTCGCCGCCTTCAAGGAGCGCATGCAGGCCATGCGGGAGGGCGAGCGGCCCGTCACCGAGAGCAGCGAGAAACCCCGGCCCGCCAACGCGATCAGGGCCCTGCACGCGTTCGCCATGCTCAGCACCATCGACCGGCTCATCGAGTGCGCGGTGAGTTTCGACTACCGGGACGCCGTCAACATGGTGGCCACGGCGGCGCTGAGCCGGAACATCATTCATGCCGCGGAACTCGCCATCCGGCAATGGGATGCCGAGCGTGCCAGTGCGGGCGGGCACCCACGGCTGACGGACGGCGTCATCCACGACATCGCCTGCCAGCGCACGGTGCTCGACGTCGCCGTCTTCGTCCGGGAGTGCCGTCGCGCCGGGAAGAGCGAGCTGGTGGACAGGACGCTGCGCGTGTTCACCACACCGAGTTCGGGGCGGACCAACCTCGACAAGGCCCTCCTCTACATCGCGCTCCGAGACGAGAAGTGCGCGGAAGAAGCCGCCGAGCTGCTCCGTCAGACCCTCGTCGCGATCACCGAGCACGCACATGTGCCGTTGCAGGCCTCATACACCATTCCCAGGGAGTTCCAGGACCTCGCCGGCGCGCTGCACCAGCTCAGTCCCTCCGAGCGGATCCTGGAGGAGTGGGTCGACGCACAGTTGCGGATTCCGGATCACGTACCCGAGACGAGACGGATCGTCGCCCATCTGGTCGCCACCCGGACCGACAGTCCCGACACTCTGGTGGAGCATGTCGGCACCCGGCTGTCCCAGCACGACATCGCGGAAATCTGCGGCCAGCTGGCCAGGCAGGGGTCCGCCGAGAAGTGCGTGCTGATCCGGGAGCACGCCGCGTCGCGCGACAACGTGGAGCACCTGGCGGAGATCGTCATCGCCTGGCACCGCTCAGAGGCCCTCACCAGGACGACCAAGGACCTGCTCGCCGACATCGTGGCCAGGGGGACGGCGCGAGCGGCCGGGCCGCGCTCGCCGGTGGAACTCGACTACCTGGACACGGTACTGGGCAACTTCAACGCCCAGCCGGAATGCAGGAGGCTGCTTCGCATCGCCGCCGCGGTGCACACCGACGGCCGCTCCGGAGCCGATCTGGCCGGTCTGCTGGTCAGGATCGAGCGGCCGAGGGACCGCAACCGTGCGGCCCAGACGATCGCCCAGCGACTTGCCGCGCGCGTCCTCGAAAAGGGCGCCGACGCCGGACTCTTCGTCGAGTACGTCACAGGGCTGCGGGGCCACGGCCGCGCCGAGGCCGTAGATCTGGCCTGCAAGGAACTGGCGGACCCCTCCGACCCCGTCGGCGTGATCCGGGGTTCGGGTGCGGTCATCGCCGAGATCGCCGCCTGCCTGTACGGCGCGGCGCTGCCCCGCGACGGCTGGGACCTGCTGGAACGATGCCTGGAGAACGAGCAGCGTGTCACCCCTCAGGACGTGGCGCTGGTCGTCGACCGGCTGCGCACCAGCACCATGGAGGAAGAGGACAGGCATTTCCTGCTCCGTGCCACGGTGGGCCGCTGGTCCGATGCGAACCGCCGGGAGGAGGCGGTCCGGGAGCTGCGCGGCAGGGGATTCGAGGCGGAGGCCACGGAAGTCATTCGTTCGCTGCGCTAGCGGCCGCGGCGGGTCGGCCGGTGCCCGGCGTCGGCAGCATGGGCGCCACTTCGGCCATGTGGCGTCTGGACGCGTCGACCAGGCCCTCGAAGGCAGCGAGCGCAGCGGCAACGGCCAGGAACCCCCCGAGGAGCTTGGGGAGCACACCGACCGAGGAATCGCCCAGCAGCGTCAGCAGCGTCAGCACCGCGAGGTGGCCGATCAGCCAGAGCGCGGCCTGGGCGGCGGGGCTGGTGCGCCAGTGCCGAAACAGCGTCACGTGCACCTTCGCGTCGTACATCCGGCCGAAGGCGGGCAGCCGGCGGGCGAGGAACGGCAGGCACAGCAGCAGGGCGCAGCCCACCGTGAGGGTCGCCATGCCCCGCCACAGGGGGGCCCAGCCCGCCCCGTAGAGGATCAGTGCGATCAGCGCGAAACCGGCCCGCGCCAGGACCTCGCGGACGCCACGGCGCAGGGGGGACCAGCCGGTCAGGTGGTCGCGGAGCGACACGAGGACGACGCCCGGGACGGCGTAGACGACCAGTGTCAGCACTCCGGTGATCGCGACGAGGGAGCTCCAGCTGCCGCCGACCCCCAGCAACGCGATGCTCGCGACGAAGAAGTCGACCACCAGAACCAGCCAGTACACGTCGTACCGCCGCCTCAGGGACGCCTTGCGGGCGGTCTGCAGCCCGCGGTGCGTGAGATGGGCCCGGCTGAGCGCTGCCACTTCGCGGGTGAGCGCATGGGCGAAGACGAGCCCCGCGCCCATGGGTGAGATCACGGCGCCGATCCTGAGCAGCCACCAGAGCCACCACAGGGAGAGGGCGTAGGCGAACTGGGCATAGGGCGACGGCTCGGTGCCGGCCGGATTCCAGTAGGACGCCTGATACTTCGTGAAGACGACCTGAAGCGATATGTACAGGACCATGGCCCCGGTGATCGTTCCGAAGACCGCCCTGCGGAGCCGGGCCGCCTCACCGATTCCCCGTCCCCACCGCTTGATGTTCCCGGCGAAGTCCAGCGGTCCCTGGAAGCCGACGTAGGCGAAGATCACGCCGCTGCCGACGACCGCTGCCAAGGCGGCGCCCGCACCCTTTCCGGTGCCGCCGTCACCCGCGTGGGGACTGCGGTGGTCGAAGCCGGCAGCGATCAGCAGCGCGACGGTCAGGACGGGGATGACGACCTTCACCACCGTCAGCCAGGAGTTGATCCTGAAGAAGATCCGCGGGGCCACCAGATTCACCGCGGAGATCGCCGCCATGAACACCAGGGCGTAGCCCCAGCCCTTGAGGGTGAGCGCCTGGGAAGAGTCCAGGAGCCCGTGGACCTTCCAGGACAGGCCCCTGGTCATCGCGACGGCCTCACTGGAGAGGTTGATCGCGTAGAAGATCCACAGGCCGGCCGCGACCACGGTCGCCACCAGCGCCCCGCTGCTCTGCAGCGGCAGGAATATCAACCCGCCGGTCTTGGGGGCGACGGTGCCCAACTCGACCATGACCGCGGCGATCAGCAGCATGAGCAGGCCGCCGAACACCCAGGCCAGGTAGGCGTCCGAACCGGCCCGGCGGAACGCGTCGTCCGCGCCCAGCAGCCAGCCGGAACCGATCATGCCCCCGGCCGCCAGCCCGACGAGGTGGAACACCGACAGCCGCCGCTGCTCGTCCTCGTCCTCGGCGCGAACCGGCGGTCGGCCCTGAGGTCTCACTTCCCGGACACTCATCCGTCCTGTTCCCCCGCGTAGCGTCGGCAGATCCTCACGCACAGTGGCGAACAGGGTACTGGTCGGTGCGGGCCGGGGACACGGCGTTCCGGCCCGCACCCACCTGTTCCGTCGGAAAGGACTCCGGCGCCGAACTCGCCTCCCGCAGGGCACAGTTGTGCCATGTGTCGGTGCCGGAGGCCACCGGGACCCGGCCGTGTCCTCGCCCTCGTGGAAGAGATGTGAAGACCGCCCGGGAGGACACATGAAACCGATGAAAGTCCTGAGGGCCGCGTGGCGTTGGGGCCGGGGTGCGGCTTTACTGGGAGTTACCCGTGGACCATCGCCAGGCAGAGGCATGGTGGGGATCCGGGTAACGGGAGGACTGTCGATGGCTTACGCCAAGGGGTATGACGTGTCCGACTTCCAGTCGGGCATTCCGGGGGACGCGGGCTTCGTCTTCATCAAGGCGACCGAGGGAGCGCATACCGAACAGAGCGGCTACAAGCGGAAGTTGGCGGACGCGCGCCGCCGCGGCCTGGTCGTCGGGCACTACCACTTCCTGCACGCGGAGAACGCGGTGGCGGACGAGGTGGACCACTTCTGCCGGGTGGTCGGCCATGTGCCGCAGGGCGAGCTGCTGGTGCTGGACTTCGAGCCGTACGGCCAGAACGTGAGTGACGCGCACGCGACCCAGGTGAAGAACCAGTGGCTGGCAGCGGTGAAGCGGCACTACCCGGACAACCGGGTCGGCCTCTACGCCAACCGGGACTACTGGTTCCGGACAGATGACAACGCGGGTGACTTCCTCTGGATAGCGGACTACGTCACACCGGGCGCACCCAGGATCCGGGCCCCGTGGACGTTCCATCAGTACACCGAACGGCCGATGGACATCGATGTGTACCACGGCACCATGCAGCAGCTGAGGGAGTGGGCGGGCGCCACGGCGTCGAAGCCGGGCCCCGCGCCACGGCCGCAGCCGAAGCCCACACCGCCCCCCAAACCCCAACAGCCCTGGCACGGACTGCAGTTGGTGCGGCGCGCCGAATGGGGTGCCCGACCGTGGCGGGAGCCGAACGGGTCGATCCCGTACCACGAGCCGCGCAAGGGCGTGAAGGTCCACTACCTGGGCACGGCCTACACCTTCGGCCCGCACTCCACCTGTGCGGCCTATGTGCGACGCATCCAGAACGGGCACATGGACTTCGACAAGTGGTCCGACATCGGCTACAGCTTCGTGGTCTGCGAGCACGGCGTGGTCTTCGAAGGCCGGGGGCTGGAGCGACGCAACAGCGCCAACGGGAACGTGCCGCTCAACGAGGCGCACTACGCGGTCTGCGCGCTGGTCGGATCCTCCGGGTCCACCACGCCCACCTGGGACCAGCTCAACGGCCTGCGGGACGCGATCGAGTACTGTCAGAAGCACGGCCCGGCCGGCCCGGAGATCAAGGGCCACCGGGACGGGTATGCCACCGCCTGCCCCGGGCCGACGCTCTACGCGTGGGTGCGCGAGGGGGCGCCGCGGCCGGCGGGCTCGGGCACCAGCCCCAAGCCGGAGCCGGAGCCGAAACCGGAGCCGAAACCGCAGCCCAAGCCACAGCCGAAGCCTGAACAGCCGACGCGCCGTCAAGTCACCCTCGGCGGGCTGCATTACGGCTTCGGCGCCAAGGGCATGCATGTCACAGCGGTCGGCCGCGCGCTGGTCGGCGCCGGGTTCGGCAAGCACTACCACGAGGGCCCCGGCCCCGAGTGGACGGATGCCGACACCCTCAACTACGCGGACTACCAGCGCAGTCAGGGCTACTCAGGCGCCGACGCCGACGGCGTCCCCGGCGAGCGTTCGCTGCGTGCCCTGCTGCACGGGGCGATCCCGCTGGCCACGGTCGTGCACGGCAAGGTGGTCGACTCGGCTCGGCGCGACCCGGGCGCCCCGCAGGGCGCGACCAGCAATCCGGACCACGTCCTCACCGTCGAACTCGCCCTGGCGGAAGAGGAGTTGCTCGACCGCAGATGGGTCGACGGCTCCTTCGGAACCAAGTCCGTCGCCGCCTACTCGGAGCTCCAGAAGCGCTACGGCTACACCGGGATGATGGCCGACGGCATCCCCGGCAAGGACTCGCTGACCAGGCTCGGCCACGCGCACGGCTTCGCCGTCGAGTGACTTCTGCCGCGAGAGACTGAGGAAACCGTCATGTATCAGATAGCCCTGTCCCTCTGGCGTACCTTCGTGCCCTACCTGGTGGCCTTCGTCGTGCTGCAGGCCGCCCGGCTGGGCATCCACCTGAACAACGCCACCGTGAACTCCGCGCTGACCACCGGCTTCGGCACGGTCTACTACGCGGTCTTCCGCGTGCTCGAGCAGCGCTACGGCGCCCGCTGGGGCTGGTTCCTCGGAGCGGCCAGGCCGCCGTCCTACGCGCCCGCGGGTGCTGCCGCCTCCGGCAGCCGCGCGATCGACTACACCAAGCTCCCGGAAGGGGGCTGACGTTCAATCAACTAGCTCTGGTTCAAGGATAGTTGTGAAGAAGGTTGGGTCGAGGCGTGCAGATATCAGTTCCCGGTCGGAAATGAGCAGGACTGGCCGGATGGAGTCCTTGACCGGTGCGCAATCGGACCGTGAGACTCGTTCTGCACTCAGGCACCAGGGACTTCATGCACAACCAGCGCAACGCCTCTGCGGTACAGGTGCCGTGGAGGCTGCGACGGGGGAATCAGTAACGGCCGCACTGGGCCTCTTCCAGTGCTCGTGTACATGTCGTGACTCCGCGCTCGTTCGGCGGCGGCCACAGCGCACCGCGCACCGACCGTCGGTTCGCGCGCGTCTTCCTCCTTCTTTCTTCTTCGTGTCCCCGGGTGCGACAAGGGAATGGAGGGGGAATTGACGACGACACCGACCTATCCCGGCGTCTACATCGAGGAACTGCCGAGCAGCGTCCGCACGATCGGCACCGTGACCACCTCGGTCACCGCCTTCGTGGGCCGCACCCGGCGGGGACCCGTGGACAGGCCCGTGACCATCACCAGCTTCGCCGACTACGAGCGGCAGTTCGGCGGCCTCGACCCGCAGAGCCCGGTCAGCTACGCCGTGCAGCAGTTCTTCGTCAACGGCGGCACGGTCGCCGTCATCGTTCGCGCGGTGGCGGCCGGCACGGGCAAGTCGGCGACCGTGACGCTGCACTCGACCGAGAGCAGTACCGAGACCCCGGTCCTGGAGGTCACCGCCGAGCAGCCCGGCGCCTGGGGCGCGGGCCTCAGGCTCCTCGTGGACTACGACACCACCGCTCCGGACAGCACCTTCAACCTGCGGGTCTTCGACATCGCCGGCGGTGTCAACGAGTTCTTCCCCGGGCTGTCGGTCAAGGCCGGCGACTCCAACTTCGCCGAGACCGTGGTCAACGACGGCTCCGACGCCATCAGGGTGAAGGTGCTCGCCGAGCAGCGCCCGGACCCGGTGGGCACCGTCTCCAAGCCCTTCGCCGCCACCCTGCCCGACCTCACGCAGCAGATCGAGGTCAAGATCGGGGACGTCCGGCGCACCTTCCGCATCTACGACGCCGAGCAGGACGGCAAGGCCCCGGTCACCGTCACCGACCTCGCCCTGCTCCTGGAGCGCAAGCTGCGCGCGCTGCCGGACGCCCCCGGCAAGCGCGTCTTCACGGGGACCACCGTCACCGCCGTCGGCAAGCGCCTGCAGATCGTGGCCGGTTCCACCGACCCCGCCGACACCGTGCGCTTCGTCGGCGAGGCCGCCAACAACCTCGGCCTGGAGGGCGGCGTCAACCCGCCGGTCTTCGCGCTGGCCGGCGGCGAGGACGGCGGAGCGCCCGGCCCGACCGACCTCATCGGCAGCGAGCCGGAGAAGAGCGGCATGCAGGCGCTGCGCGACGTCCAGGACGTCAACCTTCTGGTGCTGCCCGAGATTTCGGCCTACCCGGACATCGAGGATCAGCTCACCGTGCTCTCGGCGGCGCAGGCGCTGGCCGAGGAGAAACGGCTCTTCGTCATCGCCGACGCCCCGCAGACCTGGTCGAGCGTGGACGCGGCGCGGGCCGGTCTGTCCGCCTTCGACCCGGTGCGCAGCGACCACTCGGCGCTCTACTTCCCGCAGGTGGAGCTGATCGACCCGCTCACCGGCCGGCTGCGCTCCTTCCCGCCGTCCGGCAGCGTCGCCGGGGTCTACGCCCGCACCGACGCCGCGCGCGGGGTGTGGAAGGCGCCGGCCGGGACGGAGACCCCGCTCTCCGGGGTGCGGGCGCTGGGCGTCAAGCTCACCGACAAGGAGAACGGGCTGCTCAACCCGCTGGGGCTGAACTGCGCGCGGAGCTTCCCGGTCGTGGGCCCCGTGGTGTGGGGCGCGCGGACGCTGGCGGGTTCGGACGTACTGCAGTCCGAGTGGAAGTACGTCCCGGTGCGGCGGCTGGCGCTGTTCATCGAGGAGAGCCTCTACCGCGGGCTGCGGTGGGTGGTCTTCGAGCCGAACGACGAGCGGCTGTGGTCGCAGATCCGGCTCAACGTCGAGGCCTTCCTGCAGAAGCTCTTCCAGCAGGGGGCGTTCCAGGGGACGACTCCGCGCACGTCGTACTTCGTCAGGTGCGACAGCTCGACCACCACACAGGCGGACATCGACCGCGGAGTGGTCAATGTGCTGGTCGGCTTCGCGCCGGTGAAGCCCGCGGAGTTCGTGGTCGTCCAGATCGAGCAGATGGCCGGGCAGTTCGAGGCATAGGTTCAGGGGTTAGGAAGCAGCTTTCATGGCCGAGTTCACCGTCAATCCGCAGCGATTCGACCCCTACAAGAACTTCAAGTTCCTGGTGGTCTGGGACGGCCGGGTGGTCGCCGGCATCAGCAAGATCAGCCCGATGAAGCGGACCACCGAGGTGGTCAAGCACCGCAACGGCGGCGACCCCAGTTCGCCGCGGAAGTCCCCGGGACGCACCGAGTTCGAGGCGATAACCCTGGAGCGCGGGGTCACCCACGACCCGGAGTTCGACCGCTGGGCCAACAAGGTCTGGCAGGTCGGCGCCGGTCCGGGCTCCGAGGTCTCGCTCGCCGACTTCCGCAAGGACCTGGTCATCCAGGTGCTCAACGAGGCCGGACAGGTGGCCGTCGCACACAAGGTGTTCCGGGCCTGGCCGAGCGAGTACCAGGTGCTCGGCGAGATGGACGCCAACGCCAACGCGGTCGCCATCCAGAGCCTCAAGCTGGAGTGCGAGGGCTGGGACCGGGACTGGTCGGTCCCGGAGCCGCAGGAACCCACGTACACCAACCCGGCGTAGCCGACTGTGCTTTCGGAACGTTCGGCCGGCGCATCCGTCGACGCGGCCACCCTGTTGGCCGTGTGGGAGGCGGGGGTGGCCGCGGGGTACGCCAAACGCGCCCTGCTGCTGCACTCCGCAGCCCGGCCGGCGGCGGACAGCGAGGAACTGCTGTCGGTCCCGGTCGGGCGCCGCGACGCCGATCTGTTCGCGCTGCGACGCGAACTCTTCGGGGAACGGCTGGAGGTGCGCGTGACGTGCCGTGAGTGCGGTGAGGAGATGGAGTTCGCGCTCGGGGTACAGGACGTCATCGGTGCCGGTACGGCCGAGGTCGCGGACGGACCGCTGGCCGTCGAGGCCGACGGCTGGACGGTGCGGTTCCGGCTGCCGACGGCCGGGGACCTGGCCGTCGTGGAGGCATCGCCTTCCGCGGATGCCGGTGCCGATCTGGTCGCCCGGTGCGTGCTGCACGCCGAACGTTCCGGAACCGAGGTGGCGGCCGACACGCTGCCCGAGCACGTGCGGCAGCGCGTCGCCCGGGCCGCGGCCGAGGCCGACCCGGGGGCCGACGTCCGGCTCAACCTGGCCTGCCCGGCCTGCGCTCACCCGGCCACCGCCGAACTGGACATCGCCTCGTACCTGTGGGCCGAACTGGACGCCTGGGCGCGGGGCACCCTGCAGGACGTCCATCTGCTCGCCGGCCACTACGGCTGGAGCGAGTCCGAGATCCTGGCGCTCAGCCCGCTGCGGCGCCGCTACTACCTGGAGCTGTGTGCGGATGCCTGACCACT
This sequence comes from Streptomyces barringtoniae, assembly GCF_020819595.1. Classification (GTDB taxonomy): domain Bacteria; phylum Actinomycetota; class Actinomycetes; order Streptomycetales; family Streptomycetaceae; genus Streptomyces; species Streptomyces barringtoniae. Next base: position 68,094 of record NZ_JAJHNP010000029.1, on the reverse strand, counting down.
TCGACCGCCTGGTGGGGCGGACCGCTCCCGCGGCCGCGGCCTCCGGCGGCGCGGACGGCGCGGCGGACACCGGTGTGGTGCGGGTGCGCCCGCGCCTGCCGGGCCCGTTCGAGCGCATGGACGCCTTCGGAGCGCGTGTCAACCCGTTCGGACCGGACCTCGAGGAGCGCGAGCCGGCTGAGCCCGCGCGACGGACCGAATCAACGACCGTGCGTCATACGGCGGTCGAGGCAGCGCCGCGCCACGACCTGGCACCCGTCCGGCCCGCGGTCCGGCAGCTGCCGTCGGTGCTTCGCGAGCAGACCGCTCCGCAGCACGGAGTGCTGATGCCCGCCGCCGTACCGCAGCCCGTCCCCGAACCGTCCGCCGGCCCCGCCCGGCGGTCCGCCGCGGAGGACGGGCGCGGCGACCCGTCGCGGCGAGCGACGGACTCCGGGCGGCCGACCGCGGAGACGACGGTCCGTCGCGAGTCCTTCGCGGCCCGGCAGGACACCGCCCAACGCCCCGTCGCCGCCGTTCCCGCCCAGACCGCCCGCCCCGCGGCCCGCCCGGCCGCCCCCGCCGCCGGACGCCAGTCCGCCCGCGACACCACCGGGCGGCGCACGCCCGAGCGGACCGTGCACATCAGCATCGCCCGACTGGAGGTCCGCGCCGCCTCACGGGGTGGCGCGGTCGCAGCTCCGCGCCCGTCCGAGCGCGCGCAGCGAGCCGGTCGTCCGTCGCCCGTGCTGAGCCTGGAGAAGTATCTGTCCCGCGGGGAGGCCCAGCGATGAGCAACACCCTCGCCGTGGCCACGGTCACCGAGGCCCTGCGCCAGCAGATCGCGCAGTCGCTGGCGCCCGACATCCCGTTCGCCGTCGACGTCGGCGCACGCAAGCCGCCGACGGACCCGCCGGCCGAGCCGACGATCACCATCTTCCTGTACCAGGTGACGCCGAACGCCTCGCTGCGCAACATGGACGCGCCCACCCGAGCGGCCGACGGCACCGTGCTCACCCGGCCCTCGGCCGCCCTCGACCTGCACTACCTGATCAGCTTCTACGGCGACGAGGCCGAACTGGTCCCGCAACGCCTGCTGGGCTGCGTGGTGCGCGCCCTGCACGAGAACCCGGTGCTGTCCAAGGCGATGATCGAGGCCGCCGCCGAGCAGCCCCACCTCCAGGGCACCGACCTGGCCGACTCCCCGCAGCGGGTGCGCTTCACACCCACCGCGCTGGACATCGACGACACCTCCAAGCTCTGGGGGATGCTCTACCAGAACAACACCCCCTACGCCCTCTCCCTCATCTACCAGGGCATCGCCGTGATGATCGACGGCCGGGCGACACCGGTCGAGCCCAAGCCCGTCAAGACCCGCACCGTGCACGCCGTGCCGGAAGTCGGCTGAGCGGGAGCGGAGTCACGGCCATGGGAGGGGAGAAGGCGAAGGTGCCCGGCGGCGGCGATCTGCACCACAAGGCGCTGTCCGTGGCGGTGGAGGCGGTACTGGCCCGCCTGGACGCGCACGCGTCCGGGCGCGAGGGCGGCGGCACCGCCCGGTCCGAGCTGCCGGCCTGCCCCGAGCCGGAGCCCGGCAGCGCCCTGGACACCCTCTGCTCCTGCTTCGGCCTGAGCCCCTTCGAGCGCGACGTCCTCGTCCTGGCCGCCGCAGCCGAGCTGGACTCCACCACCGCGAGCCGGTGCGCCGCATCCGGCGGTGAACCGGCGCGGCCGTACCCGACCTTCTCCCTCGCCCTGGCCGCCCTGGACGACGCCCACTGGAGTGCGCTCGCCCCGGTCGGCCCGCTGCGCCGCTGGCGGTTGCTCGAACTGGACGACCGGGACGGGTCCGTGGCCCTCACCGCCTCGCGGCTCCGGATCGACGAGCGGATCCTGCACTTCCTCGTCGGCGTGGACTACCTGGACGTCCGCCTGCACGGGCTGCTGAGCCGGATCGCCACGCCGACGGCGGCCCTGCCGCCCGCGCACGAGGGCACCGCACGTGAGGTGTCCGCGAGTTGGGCCGCAGCCGAGCTGGACGCGCTGCCGCACGTCGAGCTGGTCGGGGCCGACCGGCAGACCCGTTGGGAGATCGCCGCCGCCGCGGCCCGCGAGTCCGGGCTCACCCTGTACGCGGTCTCCGCCGAGGACCTCCCGACCGATCCCGGCGACCGCGACCAACTCGCCCGGCTGTGGCAGCGGGAGGCGGTGCTGCTGCCCGCGGCGCTGCTGGTGGAGTCGCACGACGGTGCGTCGGTCTCGCTGGGCGAGGCGCCGTCCGGGCTGTCCGCCCGGGACACCTCGGCCGCCGTCGACGCCCTGACCGCCGGGCTCGCCGTACCGCTGGTGCTCTCCGCCGACGACCCGCGTCCGGCGACCGCTCGCGCCCGCGCCGAGCGGGTGACCGTTCCCGCGCTCAGCGCGGAGGAGCAACTGGACGTCTGGACGGCTGCGTTGGGCGATCTGCCGGACGTCACCGAGATCGGACTGCGCGGGCTGGTCGCCCAGTTCTCGCTGCCCGCGCACGTCATCCGCTCGGCGGCCACCTCGGTACGGCGTTCGCCGGACGACGGCGAAGGCGGCAGCGATCCGACCCAACTGGCGTGGCGCGCAGGTCTGGTGGAGGCCCGCATGGCCCTCGACGAGCTCGGCCGCCGGGTCGAGCCGCGCGCCGGCTGGGACGATCTGGTGGTCGCCGAACGACAGCGGGCGATCCTCCGCGAGATCGTCGCCCACGTGCGCCGCCGGGGCACCGTCCACCAGGAGTGGGGCTTCGAGAGCGTGCTGCGCCGCGGACTCGGCGTCACCGCGCTCTTCGCGGGCGGATCCGGCACCGGGAAGACGCTGGCCGCCGAGGTGATGGCGGGCGAGCTTGGCGTCGACCTCTTCGTCATCGACCTCTCGCAGGTGGTCAGCAAGTACATCGGTGAGACGGAGAAGAACCTCCGCCGGGTCTTCGACGCGGCCGAGCGCGGCGGCGCCCTGCTGCTCTTCGACGAGGCCGACTCGCTCTTCGGCAAGCGCAGCGAGGTCAAGGACAGCCACGACCGGTACGCCAACCTGGAGGTCAGCTACCTCCTGATGCGCATGGAGGCGTACCGCGGCCTTGCCGTCCTCACCACCAACATGAAGAAGGCCCTGGACAACGCCTTCATGCGGCGGATCCGCTTCGTCGTCGACTTCCCCTTCCCGTCCGTGCCGGAGCGCGCCGAGATCTGGCGCCGCGTCATCCCGGACCGGACACCGACGGAGGGCCTGGACCCCGTGCGGCTCGCCCAGCTCACCGTCGCCGGCGGTTCGATCCGCAACATCGCACTGGCCGGTGCCTTCCTCGCGGCCGAGGAGGGCAGCCCGGTGCGCATGCGGCACATGCTCGCCGCGGCGCGCACCGAGTACCTCAAACTCGAACGCTCCCTGACGCCTTCGGAGGTGGACGGGTGGGTCTGAACGGCGCACATGACGTACACGGCATACATGGGGTACCGGACGTGCACCGCGTACCTGCGGACAGGCGGCAGGCGCTCCTCCCCGCCGCGCCGACGGCGATCCGCATCGACATCGGTGAACTCGCCTTCGACGGCTTCGCCTTGACCACGCGTGACGCCGAGCGCGTCCGCGAGGCGTTCCACGGCGAGCTGGACCGGCTGGTCCGCGAGCGCGGAGTCCCGGCCGCCCTGCTCGCCGACGGGGACCGCGCACTCGACCTCCTCTCCGGGCTGCCCGAGCTGCCCGCCACCGGCAACCCACGCCGCCTGGGCGAGGCCCTTGCCCGCGCCATCCACGCCGGCCTGTCCGGTGCCGGTGCCGCGAACGACCGCAGGGGGCGCCGTTGAGCAGCACCCACGCGCCCGCGCAGAGCCGGCAGAGCAGCAGCGGCAGTAACAAGCAGAAGGCCCGCAAGCCGCAGCGCTCCGCCCGCACGCCCGAGCCCAAGGAGATCATCAGCGGGGCCGGCCACCCCCTCGACCCGGGCGTCCGCAGGGAGCTGGAGGCGCGGCTCGGCCACGACTTCAGTCGCGTCCGCGTGCACACCGACGAGGACTCCGCCGCGCTGGCCGACCTGGTCGGCGCCGACGCCGTCACCGTCGGCCAGGAGATCTTCTTCCGCAAGGGTGCCTTCCGCCCCGGCACCGAGGACGGCCGCCGCCTGCTCTCCCACGAGCTGCTGCACACCGTCCAGGTGCCCGACCAGCCGGGGCGGCTGCGCGCAGGCCGCGACTTCGGCGGCGTCAGCCTGCCGACCGACGCCGTCGAGCAGCAGGCCGAACAGGGCGCGCGCGGCACGGACACCGGAACGCCCGAGGTGACCCGCGATGCCTCCGCCACCCCCGGCTGGCTTCGCTACGCCCGCGTCGACGCCGACCGGCTGCGCAGCGAACGGCTGGACCCGGCGACCCTGGTGGACCGGCTGACCGCCGGCATCCTCCGCTCCCTGCGCGGCGACCCCACCGACTCCTCCGGCCGCGTCCGCAGACAACTCGTCCGGTTCGCCCCCGAGTTGGAGCAGGCGGTGCTCGCCAGGCTCGAACTCCGCCTGCCGTCCTCCGACTACCAGCGCGTCCTCGCCCTCGCCGAGCAGACCTCGCACCTGCCGGAGGGGGTGGACACCCCGCTCGCCCCGGTCCCGGTCACGGACACGGTCGACCGGACCGAGGCCGAGCACGACCAGGACGACGTACGGGAACGCGATCACCGCGAGACCGAGCAGGAGGAGCGCGAGGACGCGGCCGAGGGGCGTCGCCGCGAGCACCGGCGCCCGGACGGTTCCTCCCGGCAGCCGGAGGAGGGCCGGGGCCGGCAGCGGCCCGAGCAGGAGCAGCACGAGGAAGAGCGCCCGCAGCAGCGCGACCACCAGGAGGAGCTGAACAAGCGCAAGCCCTCCAGGCAGCGCAGGCGCGCAAGGCAGGACTCCCAGCAGCAGGGCGGGACTTCCTCCTCGTCCGGCACCGGGGCCGACGCCTCGGCATCCGCCGAGTCCTCGGCACCCTATGGGGCCACCGCCGGCCAGCCCGCCTCCGCCCGGCCCGGCGCCGCCACCGGGGCCCAGGCGCAGGCAGCCCAGCCGGGTCAGGACCAGGCACAGGGCGCAACCGCCGCCCAGCAGCAGGCCGACGGCCAAGGCGCCCAGGACAGCAACCGCAAGGACCAGCAGGACCGGCAGGACCGGCAGGACCGGCAGGACGACAAGGACCAGCAGGCCGAGCAGCAGAAGACCGACGAGAACAAGGACCCCAAGGACAAGCCCGCCGCCGCGAAGGCCGAGGGCTCGCCGGAGCACGAGCGGAACTCCGCGGCCAAGCAGCCCGTCGCCGGCAGCAAGCCGCACAACCCGGACCACCTGCCCACCCCGCAGCCCGGTCCCGTGCGCCCGGAGGAGGTCGACAGGACCGCCGAGGACCGCGACGGCTCACTCGCCCGCCACGGCGTCCTCGAGGACGACGAGGAGCACGGCGAACATCCCGAGCAGGAGCAGCCCGAGGGCCTGGAGCCGGGCGCCGACGGCGAGGTCGACGGTCCGCACGGCGGCGAGAGGCCGGGCGCCGCCGGCGAGGCGGAGACGGAGCTCAAGCCGGAGGACTTCGTCCCCTCCGCCGACCTCGACGTCTCCGCCGTCCCGACGGCCGACCGGATCCACCTGCCCGCCGACGGTTCCGCCGCGGCCCGCGCCGAGGTCCCCGGCTTCCCGGCGCCGCCCCCGACCAAGGCGGAGAAGGTCCAGGCGGCGCGCGAGAGCGAGCGCGAGGACGACGAGCCCGCCGAGCCCCCCACGGCGACGGCCCCGCCCGCTCCGGGCCGCCGTACTCCGCAGTCGGCCCCGCAGCCGGGCCCCGTCGCGGAGAACGAGGCCGGGGACCGTACCGAGCACGACCTCCAGACCGACAAGCCGGCCGAACAGGAGGTCGGCCCGGACCCCGAGCACGCCCAACCCGCCGCCGACGCCTCCCCGGCCGCGAAGCCGGAGGCCGAGGCGGACCGACCTGCGGACGGTACGTCAGCACAGGGTGTCCAGAGCGAGGAGGGCGCCGCCCCCACCCCCGCCCAGCAGGAGAGCGCCACCGAGCACAACGAGCGCCAGGAGGCCGAGCACGCCCCGGCCCCCGCGACCCCGCCCTCCGCCCGCGCCTCCGCGCGGCCCGCCGCGGCGCTGCACTCGCCCCAACCGGCGGGCGCCCCACAGGGATCGGGCCACACGGGTCCGACCCCGGGCCGCGCACCTGCCCCCGTCGCTGCCGCCGCCGGCCCGGCCGGCGCACCCGAGCCGTCGGCCGCGGTCGCGGGACCGGGAGCCGGGCCCGGCGCGGCCGCTCCGGCCCGCGTCGCCGCGAAGTCCCCCGTCCTCGGACCCGCCGACCAGCAGTCCGACGCCCCGGGTGCCCTCGGCGCCCAGCCCGCTCCCGGCGCCTCGCTCGAACCGGGTGGCGGCGCCTGCGCGGGTTCCCCGCAGCCCAGCACCGAGGCCGACAAGCCCGAAGGCAGCGGCGGCGGTTGCGGAGGCGGAGGCGGCGGCGCCCAGGAGCAGAAGAGCCCGGCCCCGCCCAACGTCTCCGACCAGGACCCGCAGGCCGCTCTGGGTACGGCCGCGAGCGTGCCGCCGGACCAGACGGTCACCGTCCTCGACGGCGCCGACGGAGCGGTCGACCACTCCATCGGCCGGCAGCAGGACCAGCTCAAGGCCGCCCCACCGACCGCGCAGCGCCCTTCCGGCGCGCCCCAGACCCTGTCCGGCAACCCGCCGGAGGAGGCCGTGGCCCCGCAGGTGTCGGGCCAGCTGGAGCGGGTGGCCCCGCCCGGACAGGGCGAGCAGCAGAAGGCCGACGGCCGGCAGGTCGAGGGCCAGAACCCGGCCCAGCAGGTCCAGACCCCCAACGTCCCGGACACCGACGCGGGCCACGCCGACGCGCACGACGTCCAGAACATGCAGGACGCGGTCGACGACGTCCCCTCCACCGACCCCGGGCTGAACGTCACCGTGGGCCCGGCCCCGCAGGTGCAGCTGACCGGCGACGCCGACCCGAAGCTGACGGACCAGCAGGCCGGCAAGTACAACGACAAGACGTCCGAGATCCAGGACACCGGCCGCCAGGACGCGGCCAAGCCGCTGGGCGAGGACCAGATCTACCCGGACGTCCCCCAGGAGACCCTGAAGGGCAACGTCCCCGGGGGCGCCGGCGGCCAGGGCGGTGGTGGCCAGGGCAAGGCCGGTGCGCAGCTGAAGCCCGGCGAGGCGACCGTCGTCCAGCAGCAGCGCGGCCCGCAGATCAAGCAGGCGATCGGCCAGGGCCAGGGCCAGGTGGGCAGTGCCCAGGCCAAGAACAAGCAGCAGCAGGCCGACGCGCGCAAGCAGAACCAGTCGGACATCGACAAGGCGACCGAGGACAACGCCAGGAGGCAGACCGACAAGCGCGGTGAGGTGGGCGTCCAGGCCAGGCAGGCGCGCGACGACTGGCGCTCCGAGCAGGACAAGAAGATCGCCGACTCCGACAAGCAGGCGGATCAGTCGCACTCGGAGAACCACCAGAAGATCCTCTCCAAGCGCGACGACAGCAACAAGCAGGTCAAGGACCGGCAGACCAGCGACAACAAGAAGATCCAGGACAACCGTGAACAGGCGCAGCAGAAGGCCCGGGACGAGAAGGAGAAGAAGAAGCACGAGTCATCGGGCTGGTTCGGCTGGATCACGTCCAAGATCAAGGATGCCTTCAACGCCCTGCTGTCCGCGGTAACCAAGATCTTCGACTTCTTCCGCAAGCTGGTCAACGACATCATCGACGGCTTCAAGAAGTTCGCGGACTCGGTCATCGACACCTGCCGCAAGCTCGCCGTGGCACTGATCAAGGTCGTCGCCGATGCGCTGATCAAGATCTGCGACGTCCTGCTCGCCGCGTTCCCGGCGTTGCGTGACAAGTTCCGCAAGGCCATCGAGGCCCTGCGCGACGCCGCCATCGCGGCGGTCAACGCCCTGGCGGACGCGCTCAAGGCAGCGGTCAACGCGCTCCTCGACGCGCTGGGCGCCGCACTCAACGCGCTGCTGAAGCTGGCCGAGGCCACCCTCAAGGCCATCATCAACCAGGTCCGGGCGGCGGTCGAGGCCGCGATCAACTTCGTCAAGGCGGCCATCGCCGCGCTCGGCCAACTCGCGGCGCTGATCGCGGACATCGCCCCGGACCCGGGCGGCTGGCTGCACAAGATGGGCGCCGCCGCGATGGACGGCATCCAGCATCACCTCTGGGGCGCGATCAAGACGGCGGTGAAGGCCTGGTTCGACCAGAAGGTCGAGTCCGTCGTCGGCTTGACGTCCACCCTCCTGAACATCCTCGTCAAGGGCTGCATCTCCCTCAAGAAGATCGGCCAGATGGCCTGGAAGGCGATCATCTCCGCCCTTCCGATGATGCTCGCGCAGATCATCATCGAAAAGGTCATCTCGATGATCGTGCCTGCGGCCGGGGCGATCCTGACGATCATTCAGGGCCTCATGGCCGCCTGGGGTACCGTCAGCAAGATCATCGCCGCCTTCGGCAAGTTCTTCGCCTTCCTGAAGGCGGTGAAGGCGGGCCCGGCCGCCTGCCTCTTTGCCGAGGCGGTCGCCGCAGGTGTCGTCGCCCTGCTCGAGTTCGTCTCCCAATACCTCCTCTCCAAGCTCAAGGCCGCCGGAAAGGCGGTCGGCTCCAAGCTCAAGTCCCTGGCCCAGAAGATCATGAAGGCCCTCGCGAAGGCGGGCAAGGGCGCCAGGAAGGCCGTCGGCACCGCGGTCAACCGCGCCCGCACGGGCCTCCGCAACGCGATGTCCTCGCTCCGCGAACGCTTCCCGTCCCGCCGCCGCCCCGCCGAGTCCCCCCTCGGCGAGCACCCCCACGAGCGTCCGGGCGAGCCCGGTGCGACGGCCCGTCATGGGGAGGAGGAGCGTCCTCGGACGCACCACCCCGAGGAGCGGCCGACCCACGCCGGGCAACCTGCCGAGCACCAGGACCACAAGTCCGCCAAGCCGCACGAGCCCGAGGAGCCGAAGAAGGCGCACGAGCCCGAAAAGCCGAAGGAGCCCGCCCGCCCCAAGGACCCGGTCTCCCGCGCAGGCCGCACCCTCAACCGCGCCAAGGGCGCCGTCAGGGGTGCCCTGGCCAAGGCCCGCAACGCCGCTCGCGCCCTGGGCCGCAAGCTCAAGAACAGCAAACTGGGCCGCGCCATCCGCAACGGTGCCCACAAGGTCTACAACGCGTACAAGCGCAAGCGCGACCAGCTGCGCGACTGGTGGAACAAGCACAAGGAGCAGCGCAAGCAGAACCGCGACAACCGCCATAAGAAGGAGAACTCGCCGCAAGCCAAGGAGCAGCGTTTGGAGCGTGCGGTCGCCAGGATCAGACCGCGCGCCGAGGCCCTGCTGCGACATGGTGTCCCGGAACCGATCCTGCGGGCATTCCTGGCGGCCGCGAGGATCTGGTATCGCCTCACCGACCTCTCCATGGTCGGGGGTGAGAGCTTCAGCTTCAAGGCGACCATCAACCCCGACATGACGTTCTCCAACGGGGCTACCGTCGACCGTGACAGGTTGCTTCGATTCCTGCGTCAGGTGGGGCGAGAGGTCGTCTACTCGAACACCAGCCGCCATCAAGCCGACACCGGAATTACGGGCGGTGTGCAACCCCGCGGGAAAAAGCCGAAGGATCGGACGGTTCTTTCCGTCGACGAGGGCGTGGGATTCGGAGGTGTTCAGAATTACTCACGTCGCATGGCTGCCCGGCCTCCCCTCACTCATGAGGACGTCGACTTCCAGCGGGACGACGGTCAGCCGCCGCTGACGGCGACGCGGTATCAGGGGTACCCGCCCAGGGGAGTGCCGAGGAGTCAGGTGCAGAAGCATGTCATCGTTCGAAACAAGGTGACGCGGGTGAACTTCCCTCCGGCCGGCCCGGCGGCGGCTCCCGTTCCGGGGCTTGAGAACGCCAAAGAGTCGTACAAGAAGCTGATCCACAACGTTTCTCAGCCTGGCGTCGGGGTGGTGATGGCACCCCAGATGCTGTCCCTCCTGGGAGGCGGACGGCCGACGGGGAATCTGGCGGACACATCCGCGGCGCTCACGGATGTGATGGCCAATGACGAGGGGATGCGCAGCATAGCGGCAACCACCACCACCGCGATGCTGATCGAGGCCGCGAATGCCAGGGAGGGGGCACCCGACCTGGCCAAGTTCCAGATGATCGCCGGCGGCGCCCAGGCCGACGCGACCGAGCTCAACTCCTTTGTCGAATCCGGCAGTCGACGCGGCGCACTATCGGAGGACCTCAGTGCGGGGGCGCAGCGGATGATGGAGGCCGAACTTGGTATTGTGGAGGAATGGATAAAGGCCCTGGACATCAAGGTCGATCGCTCCTCCAAAACGAGCACGGAAGATCAGCTCTGCGGCCAAATACGACGCCACGTTGAAGCCATCTACGCCATAAAGAAGAAAGACATCGAAGCATTCCAGCTGAGGAGTGAATCGAGGCAGGGCGGGATGGACATGCAGACTTTCCAGCGTCTCTGGAGGGCGCGGAACGGGAGTGGAAATGACTAGCGGCCGTTACCGGTCCCGTAACCTGATCTGTCAGGCCGGTCCGACCGAAGCAGAGGATCAGGCAGAACGCTGCGCAGAGTCACTGGGCTGGCCGTGTCGGGGTGAGATCCCGGCCGATCCTGACCGGGGTGTCCCCTACGAGGTGCAGTGGATGGCTGGACCCGGACTCATCCTGCACTTCCTGGTCGATGACGTCTCAGGCAGTGCTGCTGTGTGTGTCTCGGGCGACTCTCGTGATGCCGTCGAAGCAGCGGTCGAACTCGTGAAGAGTCAAATCCCGTTCAGCACCTTCGAGGATCTGCTGAACGCAGTCGATGCAGCAGCCGATTCCATGGATACGGCACGAGCTCTGATCCGGGCCGGCATCGGAGCTCCGGGCGACTTCGACGAGGGTCTGTTCAGCAGGGTCCGGTCTCTTCTGTTCGGTACCGACCCGGTGTTGCAGGAGGCTGCGATCTGGGCTGTTTCCTACGCGCCCTGGCCAGAATTCCGTGCCGTGCTGCAAGAGTTCCTGTCAGCGTCCTCCAACGAGCGACTGGGGCTGACTGCGCGGCAGGTGTTGGAGGGGTTTGAACAAGAGGAGATCCCCGAGGCATGACCACCTACGCAGACATACCCAAACCCATCCGCTCCGGCCTGGTCATCGTCGACCCCCAGCGCGGAACGCCCAAGGAGATCATCGTTCTCCAGTTCAACCCGGACAGCCTGGAGCGGAGCATCGCGCCGCAGGCGGCCGGGGCGGACAACCAGTCGGGGGACCGGACCGAGGCGTTGCGGCTCAAGGGGCCGGCCGTTGAGACGTGGAAGTTGACCGCGGAGATCGACGCGACCGACCAGTTGGACGTGGCGGCGCCGAACGGGATCCATCCGCAGCTCGCCGTGCTGGAGATGCTGGTGAGCCCGTCGAGCGCCAGCCTGCGCCAGCTCGAGGCGCTCGCGGCCCGCGGCACGTTGGAGATCACCCCGGTCGAGGCCCCGCTGACGCTCTTCACGTGGGGCAACAAGCGGGTCGTACCCGTCAGGCTCACGGAGTTCTCGATCACCGAGGAGGCGTTCGACGTCGACCTGAATCCGATCAGGGCTCAAGTGGCGATCACCCTGCGTGTTCTGACGGTCAGTGACCTGCCCGTCAGTAACCGGGGGTACGAGCTCTACCTCGCGTACCTGGCGCAGAAGGAGCGGCTGGCAGGTCCCGCCGCGACCCGGCGGCTCAGCGCGCTGGGTCTCAGCGGAAGCGGACTGGGAGGGGTCTGATCACCATGGCGTCGCTGGAGAACCCGCTGGACGCGGTCGCGCTCGCACAGGCGACCACCGCCTATCCGCGGTCGAGCCGCTACTACGGGCTGGGCACCGCCCGGTTCACGGAAGCGGACGGCCACGAAGTCACTTATCTGCGTCGCCGCCTCCTCCCCGCCCCGGAGGGCATGGCGGACCTGACCACCCACACCGTCAGCACCGGCGACCGCCCCGACCTCCTCGGCGCCCGCTACCTGGGCAACGCCGAGCAGTGGTGGCGGATCGCGGACGCCAACCCCGTACTGGATCCACGGGAGTTGACCAGCGAGCCGGGCCGTCGGATCCGCATCACGCTCCCCTCGGGCGTGCCCGGAGGGGCGAATGGCTGAGTACGGTCCGATCACGACCGGGCCGATCCATCTGACGCTGATGATGGGCCCGCAGCTGGCCGTGCCCGTCGCGCAGGAGGTCGCGGACTCGCTGCTGTCCGTGCAGGTGACGGTGGCGTCGGGGCAGCGCAGCGGCTTCCAGCTGGCATTCGACCTGGCGAAGGACAGCCTGATCAGCAACAGTCTGCTGCCCGGCGGCCACTTCGATCCCAAGACGCGCGTCATCCTCACGGTCACGGTCCAGGGCACTCCCACCGTACTCATGGACGGTGTGATCATTCGTCAGGAGGTCGGGATCTCCAACCAGCCCGGCCAGTCGACGCTCACCGTCACCGGCGAGGATCTCACCGTCCTGATGGACCTGGAGGAGCGCGCCGCCGTCCCGTACCCGGCGATGTCCCCGGCCGCCCGCGTGCACGCGATCATCGCCCAGTACGCGCAGTACGGGATCACCCCGCTGGTCGTCCCGGAGCTGATCCCGCAGACGCCGATGCCGACGCAGCGTGTGGACTTCCAGAAGGGGACCGACCTCGCCTACGTCAACCAGCTGGCGCAGGCCAACGGTTACGCCTTCTACCTCGACCCCGGCCCCGTCCCCGGGCAGAGCCGCGCCTACTGGGGGCCGGAGGTCCGCCTCGGAGAGCCGCAGCACGCGCTGAACGTCAACATGGACGGACTGTCCAACGTCGACCAGCTGACCTTCGCCTTCGACGGCACGGCACGGGAGCAGCCGGAGGCGCGTATTCAGCTGCCGGCCACCCGCGTCTCCTCCGTCCTGCCCGTGCCCGAAGTGAGCATCCTGCGGCCGCAGCTGGCCCAGCGGCCGGCGCCCGCGCTGAAGAAGACGGTGATCGCGGACACCGCCAAGAAGGACAGCGGGCAGGGCATCGCCGAGGCGCTCGCCAAGGCGGCGGAGTCCGCCGACGCCGTCACCGGCTCCGGCCAGCTGGATGTCGTCCGGTACGGATACCTGTTGCGCGCCCGGGAGTTGGTCGGCGTCCGCGGCGCCGGCATCACCTACGACGGCCGGTACTACGTCAAGTCCGTGACCCACAACCTGCAACGGGGCTCGTACACGCAGAACTTCACCCTTGCTCGCGAGGGGCTGATCGCGCTCGAGCCGACGGTCGTCCCCTAGGAGACAGAGAATGGCTGCTGAACCCACCCGCTACCTCGGCAAGTACCGGGGCACCGTGGTGAGCAATGCCGACCCCATGGGCGTGGGCCGACTGCAGGTCCAGGTCCCGGACGTGCTCGGCGACGTGCCCTCGACCTGGGCCATGCCGTGCTTCCCGCTGGCCGGCCCCGGGATGGGGCAGTTCCATCTGCCGCCGGTGGGCTCGGGCGTGTGGGTGGAGTTCGAGCAGGGCGACCCCAGCTACCCGATCTGGACGGGGTGCTGGTACGGGGCGGCGCACGAGGTGCCCGAGGACGCGGTCACCGCCACCAACAACCCGAACGTGGTGCTCCAGACGCCCGGCCTGCGCCAGATCGTCCTCTCCGACGAGCCCGGCGGCAAGGGCATCACCCTCAAGCACCCCTCCGGCGCGTCGATCGTCATCGACGACACGGGGGTGCACATCAGCAACGGTCAGGGTGCGGTGATCTCCCTGGTGGGGCCGACCGTGACCATCAACAACGACGCGCTCAGCGTCACCTGAATTCCGACGGGGGAAGGCCAAGTTCACGTGTCCGGAAATCTTGTCACCATCGGTGCCACGGTGATGTGCCCGCACGGCGGTCAGGCGAACGTCCTGCCCGCCCAGTCGCGGGTGCTCGTCGACGGCAGCCCGGCCGCCACCGAGGCCGACGTCCACACGGTGACCGGCTGCACCTTCACCGCCGGTGGATATCCCCACCCCTGCACGACGATCCGCTGGACGGGGGCCTCCGCACGCATCCGCATCAACGGCTCGCCCGCCCTGCTCCAGGACTCGACGGCGCTCTGCAACACGGCCGCCGGCGCGCCGCAGGGCCCGCCGAACGTCACGATCGTGCAGCAGCGGGTGGTGGGACGATGAGCCCGCGCAACCGCCGGACCGCGGCAGCGGGCGCGGCCGCCCCGGCCGGAATCCACGCCGAGCGCGTCATCCAGCTGCCCGCTCCGCAGCCGTACCCGTCCCGCACGGACATCGCCTTCCCCTTCCATGTCGACAGCCGCGGCCGCACCGCGGGCACCGACTACGACGGGCACGTGCGGGACATGATCGAGCAGCTGCTCTTCACCAGCCCGGGGGAGCGGGTCATGCGCCCAGACTTCGGCTGCGGGCTGCTCGACCTGGTCTTCGCGCCCAACAGCCCCGAGCTGGCCTCGGCGCTCCAGCTGTCCGTCCAGGCCGCCCTGCAACGCTGGCTCGGCGACGTGATCGAGGTGGACGCGCTCGACGTGGTCAGCGAGGAGAACGTGGTGCGGGTGCACCTTGCCTATACGGTCCGGCGCACCGGGACGCGCCGTACCGACGTGTTCGAGGGGAGCGGGGGAGCCGCGTGAGCAGCGCAGACTGCCGAACCGACCAGCGCCGCGGAGCCGTGCGTGCCGCGCGTCTGCACGGCGTGGACGAGGTGGAGGCGAGCGACGACGGCCGTACGCTCGTCGTCACCTTCCTCGGCAAGGCACCGAACCACCTGTCACACCACCACATCCGCATCGAGGGCGGCCGCCGCATCCGGGACATCCACGCCCTGGCGGTCGAGATCGTCCGCGAGGACGACCCCGAGCTCGACGACCGGATGTTCGTCACCCTGGACAAGGCGGGGGACACGTCGCCCTACCGCCTCCGCGTCGTCGAGACCGACGCCTTCGGCCGGCCGGGGACGCAGCCGCGCCGGGGCTTCGACGTCCGGTACGCCGCCGCCGAGTTCGCCTTCACCCAGGGCGGGCCCAGCCCGTACGACTGCGGGGAGGACGAGGAGGACTGCGCCCCGCGCTACGCCCGCCACCCGGTCATCGACTACACCGCGCGCGACTACGACAGCCTGCGCCGCCTGATCCTGGACCGGATGAGCCTGACCGCACCCGGCTGGGTCGAGCGCCACGCCCCGGACGTCGGCACGGCCCTGGTCGAACTGCTGGCCTACACGGGCGACCAACTCTCCTACCATCAGGACGCGGTGGCCACCGAGGCGTATCTCGCCACGGCCCGCCGCCGGGTCTCGGTCCGCCGTCACGTCCGCCTGATCGACTACGCGATGCACGACGGCTGCAACGCCCGCACGGTCGTGGCGCTTCAGACGGACCGCCAACTGACGCTTCCCAAAGGCGAGTTCCGCTTCGCGGCCATCGACGTGTCGCGTCTCGGCCCGCAGGAGCGCCCCGACTTCGGCACGGTCGTCGCCGACGAGGACCTGGACGCCCTCGCCGACCTGCCCGTCGGCCTGGAGGTCTTCGAACCGCTGAACCCAGGTGCCGATCTCGCTCTCCGCCCCGAGCACAACGAGATCCGCTTCTGGACCTGGGGTGAGGAGGAGTGCGTCCTGCCCAGGGGCGCCACCTCGGCGACGCTCATGGACACCCCGAAGCGTGGGCTCAAGCTCAGGCCCGGCGATCTGCTCGTCCTGGAGGAGGTCCTCGGCCCGCGCACCGGAACGCCCGCCGGCGCCGACCCGACGCACCGCCAGGTCGTCCGCCTCGCCTCGGTCACGCCCGGTGAGGACGAGCTCTACGAGCAGCCCGTCCTGGAGGTGACGTGGAGCCAGGGCGACGCCCTGACCTTCCCGTTGTGCCTGTCCGCACGCGGCGGACTCGACTGCGCACTCATCACGGACGTCAGCGTCGCCCGCGGCAACGCCGTCCTGGTCGACCACGGCCGTTCGCTGACCTTCTGCAACGGCGCCCCCGAGCGCTTCGCCGTCCCGCCCGCGCCCGCCGAACTCAGGCCGTGCGGCCCCGCCGCCTTCGGCTGCTCCGACGAGCGCACCCAGGGCAGCCCCGCCGGCGAGGCGGTCCACGCCCTGCTCGACCAGACCCGCCGCGGGCGTCCGATGACGCCGGACCAGGTGCGCGAGCTGGAACCGCTCCTGGGCGCGGCCGCCGTCGCCCGCGCAGGCATATCCGTCGTCCTCGCCCCCGGCACCACCGTCGAGGAACGCGTCCAGCCCTCCACCGCCGAAGCCCAGGCCACGGCCCTGGAGACGCTCCTCGCCCAGTCCACCTACCCGGCGATCGCCCCCCGCTTCCGCCCGCTCCTGCGCCACACCCCCGTCACCCAGGCCACCCCCTACCCCGACCCCGCTCGTGTCGCCGCGGGCCAGGCCGCCCGTCTGGCAGCCATACCCACCCGGCTGCGCGAGCGGATCGAACAGCTGTGGCGCCGCGCCGAGGAGGGCGAGCCGCCCACCGAGGGCGAGGTCGACGAGCTGACCGTGGTCTTCGGCGCCCGTACGATCCAGCGCCTGCGCATCGACGAACACCCCGGCCGGGCCCTGCGCGAGCTCTACGACCGCCGGACCCGCCTCCTCGCCGGCAAGCTCCGCCGCCTGGAGGTGCTCACCGCCCGCGCCCACGCGGGCACGGTGCTCAACCGCTACGTGGCCTGGGAGATCGCCCAGAGCTGGGGCGAGCGCTACGCCGCCGAGCTGGAACCGGGCGACCCGGTCCTCGCCGGACCGGCCGCCGACGCCCTGCGCCAGGACCCGCGCACCGCACTGCCGGCCGTCCGCGCCCAGGCCGGCGACGGAGTGTGGACTCCCCGCCGCGACCTGCTCGCCGACGGCCCGCGCGGCCACCACGTGGTCGGCGAGGTCGAGGACGACGGACGCCTTGCCCTGCGCTTCGGCGACGGCAAGCACGGCGCGCCGCCCCCGCCCGGCGCCACGCTGGAGGTCGCCTACCGCGTCGGCAACGGCGCATCGGGCAACGTCGGCGCCGAGGCGATCAACCACCTCGTCGTCTGCCGCGGCAGCGACGACAACGGCCGCGGCGCGCGTTCCCGCCGAGCCGCCTTCGAGGCGGTCACGGCGGTCCGCAACCCGCTCCCCGCCGTCGGCGGCACCGAGCCCGAGGCGGTCGACGAGGTCCGCCGGCTCGCCCCGCTCGCCCCGCACCGCGAGCTCAGGCGCGCCATCACCCCCGGCGACTACGCGGCCCTGGCCGCACAGGTCCCGGGCGTGCGCCGGGCCGCCGCCGAACTGCGCTGGACCGGCAGCGGCCAGGAGATGCACGTGGCCGTCGAGGCGGTGCAGCGCCCAGGAGCCACGGTGGCGGGAGGGCCCGCCGGAGCCGTCGACTTCCCCGAGCCCGGCGAGGCACTGCTGCAGGCCGTCGAGCACAACCTGCTGCCGTACCGCCGCATCGGCCACGAACTGGTGGTGCGCCCCGCGCTCCAGGCCTCGGTCGACCTCGCGCTGTCGGTCTGCGCGGACCCGGCCCACCAGCTCGGCCACGTGCTGGCCGAGGTGCGCCGGGTGCTGGGCAACCGCCGGCTGCCCGACGGCAGGCTCGGCTTCTTCCACCCGGACGCGCTGACCTTCGGCGAGCCGGTGCGGGTCAGCCGCCTGGTCGCCGCCGTGGCGGCCGTACCCGGGGTGCTCAGCGCCAAGGTGACGCGGCTGCGGCGCCTCTTCCGGACCGACCAGGGCGAGTTGGCGGCCGGGTTCCTGCCGGTCGGCGCGCTCGAGGTCGCCGCTTGCGACAACGACTCCGCCCGGCCCGAGAACGGCCGGCTCACCATCGAGATCGGAGGTGGCCGATGACCGGCAACCCGTGCAAATGCGGTTGCGATCGCGGCGGAGCCGACCCGGCGACGCCGGTCGAGGTGTTCAACCCGCCCGGCCTGGACGCGGTCCGCTACCGGGTGGGGGAGTACGGGCGCTTCCTCTCGGCGATGCTCGACCGGCTCTCCGGCCCGGCCTACCCCGCCCTGCGGGGCCTCACCGTGCGCACCCCGGACGACCCGGCGGTCGCGCTGGTCGACGCCGCCGCGGTGGTCGGCGACGTGCTCACCTTCTACTCGGAGCGGATCGCCAACGAGGGCTATCTGCGCACCGCCACCGAGGAGGGCTCGCTCGCCCTGCTCGGCGGCCTGGTCGGCCACAAGCCCCGTCCGGGCGTCGCCGCCGAGACCTATCTGGCGTACACCGTGGACCGCGATCCGCGCAGCGGCCAGGAGCCCACGGTCGTCGTCCCGCGCGGCACGCGCTCGCAGAGCGTCCCGGGCCAGGGCGAGGAACCGCAGTCCTTCGAGACCGTCGAGGACCTCACCGCCCGCTGGTCCTGGAACGAACTCAAGGTGCTCCAGCGCCGCCCCTACCAGCTGTCGGCGGCCCAACTCGCCAAGCGCAGCAGGCTGTTCGCCGCCGGGACGACCAACAACATCAGACAGGGCGACCAGCTGCTCTTCATCTTCAGCGCCGACCGCGCCGCCGACCGCAGCCAGCGGGTACTGCTCACGGTCCCCGGCGTCAGCGTCGACCGGGAGAGCGGCACCACGGCCATCGGCCTGCCAGAGGCCTCGCTGCCGTCCCTCCAGGGCATCAAGGCCGAGCTCACCCGCTGGATCACCGAAGAGGGAGAGCACAACCCCAACCCGTGGCCCGAACACAGCCGTATCGTCCGCGACTTCGACGACCAGGTGCTGGCCCCGCTCCGCGGCGAGCTGGACACCCTCGACACCCCGCCGAAGCTCGCCGACCGGCTGACCCGGACCCTCGCCCGGCTGCGCGAGGCCAAGGCCTACGGACAGGACTACCGGGACGTCTCCGACTGGTTCGAGGCCCTGGACACCGAACTGACCCGGCTGCGCGCGCAGGCCCTCGGCCTCCAACCGCCGCAGCCCGCCGCCGGTACGGGCACACACACCACCGCGGCGGCGGCCCTGCCAGGCGCGGCGTCGGCCTCCGGGGCTCCCGGCAGCGAGCCGGGGGACTGCCCCGCCGATGCGATCGACCCGGCCCTCTCCGGGCTCGGCCCGCTGCTCTCCGCCCTGCGCACCCCGCCGGCCGGCCTCCCCTCGGACGCCCGCGCCCTCTCCCGCGATCCGGAGCGCAGCTACGCCCCCGGCTCCGACCTCGGCGCCGGGCTGCTCACCGCGCTCGACCCGCGACTGGGTGACGGCCTCTACTCCGCCTGGGCCAACGTCGACCTCGGTGCACCCCTCGCACTGCTCGATGCCCAGGCCATGCGGGTCACCGGGACGCCGTTCGGCGCCACCGCCCCGCTCAAACCGGTCTACGACGGGACCGGCCGCGTCGTCCGCTACACCGACTGGCCGCTCACCGGGTCCAAGCTCACCGGCATGCGCGTCGACTACGACACGGACGGCGCCACGCCCCGCCGTGCGGAGTTCAGCTACGTCGAGGCCGGTGGCTCGGTGAGCATCAACTTCACCCTCCCCGGCGACGACGGCACCCACGACTTCGGCCCCGGCCGGATCGAACTCTCCACCACCGGCAGTGAGTCGGCGCCGCGCCGGGCCCTAGAGGCCGGCCAGGAGCCGGGTGTCACCGCACGCCTGCGGGCCCACCTCCCGGAGCGCGACCTCTTCGTCTCCCGCCCCGCCGACGACGGCCGCATCCACGTCACCATCACCGCGACCGGCACCACCGACGAGGGTGACGGCAACGGCCCCAACCCGCCGCTGCCCCAGCCGCTCGACTTCCGCCTCGCTCCCGGCGACCAGCCGACGGGCACCCAGGGCGCGTACCAGATCACGGTGAAGCGATCCGCCGACGACGGCCCGGCCTCCGTCGAGGTCACCCTCGCCGCCCAACTCGGCCTGACCGCACGCAACGTGCTCGCGCTCGACGCGGTCTACGAGGGCATCGCCCCCGGCAGCTGGATCGCCGTCGACCGCCCCCGCAAGGGCGTCACCGGCGGCGTCCCCGGTGACCCCAAGCTCTCCAGGGTCATCACCCGGGTGAGCGGTGTCCGTGTGCTCTCCCGCGCGGACTTCGGCATCACCGGCAAGGTCACCGAGCTGACCCTCGAGGACCCGTGGCTGGACGATAAGGACACCCTGCTCTCGCACATCCGCGACACCAGCGTCTACGCCCGCGGCGAGAGCTTCCGGCTGGCCGACGAGCCGCTCACCGACGACGTCGGCGGCGACCTGATCGACCTCGCCCAGCTCCACCACGGCCTGGCCCCCGGCCGCTGGATCGTCGTCTCCGGCGAACGGACCGACATCCCCGGCACCCCCGGCGTGCACGGCAGCGAGCCGGCCATGGTCTCCCAGGCGGTCCAGGCCGTGGACCCGGCCCTGCCCGGCGACACCGTCCGCACCACCCTCATGCTCACCGCCCCGCTCGCCTACCGCTACAAGCGCTCCACGGTGACGATCTACGGCAACGTGGTCCGCGCCACCCAGGGCGCCACCCGCGACGAGCCGATCGGCAGCGGCGACGCGAGCCGGGCCGGTCAGAGCTTCGTCCTGTGGCAGGCCCCGCTCACCTGGCTGGCGTCCGACACCCCGCAGGGCGCGGCGAGCACCCTCCGCATCCGCGTCGACGGGGTTCTCTGGCACGAGGTGGACACCCTGGCGGCGACCGGCCCGCACGACCGCGTCTACACCACGAGCACCACCGAGGACGGCCGGATCCGGGTCACCTTCGGCGACGGCATCCACGGCCGCCGCCTGCCGAGCGGCCACGAGAACGTCCGGGCCACCTACCGGACCGGCATCGGCAGGTCCGCCAACGTCGCCGCTGGCAGGATCACCCAGCTGGCCACGCGCCCGCTCGGCGTGACCGGCGTGATCAACCCGCTGCCGGCCACCGGCGGAGCCGACCCCGAGGGCGCGGCGGGCGCCACCGACACGCGCGCCCTCACCCCCGGCTTCACCCCGCGGCGCCGCCAGGTCCCGCTGGCCGTCTCGGCCCTGGACCGCCTGGTCTCCGTCCCCGACTACGAGGACTTCACCCGGGCCCGGGCCGGCATCGGCCGCGCCAAGGCGGCCCAGCTCTACGACGGCCGACGCCAGTTGGTGCACGTCACGGTCGCCGGCGTGGACGACATCCCGATCGCCCCCGACTCCGGTCTGCTGACCTCTCTGCGCGCCTCGCTCGCCGAGTACGGGGACCTCCGGCTGCCGGTGGAGGTGGCGGTCCGCGAGAAGGTCCTGCTGCTCCTCGCCGCGCAGGTGACGGTCGGCCGGGACCACGACTGGGAGCAGGTCGAGCCCCTCCTGCGTTCCGCCCTCCTCGCCCGCTTCGGCTTCGACGCGCGCGAACTGGCCCAGCCCGCCCACCTCTCGGAGGTGCTGGCCACCGCCCACTCCGTCCCCGGCGTCGACCACGTCGAGGTCACCGCCTTCACCGGCGTCCCGAGCGACCTCTCCCCGCAGGGACTGGAGCGACTCGGCGACCGACTCGCCGTACCCCAGGACGTGGTCGCGGCGCAGCCGGCCCGCCACCACGTCGAACGCCACCGGGTGACCGGCCCGGCGGAGGAGACGCTGACCGACATCGCGGCCCTGTACGGCATCTCCCTCGTCGAACTGCTCCGCCTCAACCCCGACCTCACCGGAACCCAGCCCCTGGGGGCGGGCCGCAGCGTGGTCGTCTTCCGCGGGATCCGCCCGGCGCAGCTCGCCGTGGTCTCCCCGGACCTGCCGGACACCCTGATCCTCAAGGAGGCCTCCGCATGAGCCGGGACCCCGACGGCCTGCTCGACCTGCTCCCGGACTGGTACCGCATCCGCGACGCCGAGTCCGGCGAGCCGCTGCGGGCGCTGCTCGCGGTCATCTCCGAGCAGATCGACCTGATCCGCAGCACCGTCGAGCGGCAGTACGACGACTGGTTCGTGGAGACCGCCGCCGACTGGGTCCTGCCCTACCTGGGCGACCTCGTCGGGTACCAGGTGCTCCCCGGCTACCAGGACACGCTGAGCACCGACCCCGGTCTGGCCGCCCGCCTCGCCCCGCGCCGCGACGTGGCCGACACGGTCGCGAACCGCCGACGCAAGGGCACGTCGGCCGTGCTGGAGGAGATCTGCGCGGCCACCGCCGACTGGCCGGCCCGCGCGGTGGAGTTCTCCCGGCTCCTGGCCACCAGCCAGCCGGTGCGCCTCTTCCGCGCCGACGAGACGTCCGCCGACCGCCGCCGCCTGCGCCGTGGCCGCCTCGCCGACCTCCGCGACGGCGCCGCCCTCGACCTGCTCGGCAGCCCCTTCGACACCTCGGCCCGCACCGCCGACGTACGCCGCGCCGCCTCGACCCGCCGCCAGGGCGGGGTCACCCCGGCCGGAGTGGGGCTCTTCGTCTGGCGGCTCAAGCCGTACGCGATCTCCCGCGGCCCGGCCTACTGCCTCGACCGGGCCCGCAACCAGTACACCTTCTCCATCCTCGGCAACGACACCCCCCTCGTCACCCTCCCCGAGCCGGAGCCCTCGGCGACGCACATCGCCACCATCGACAACGTCCCGGGCTACATCACGCGCCGCCAACTCGCCGATCGGCTCAGCGACTTCTACGGTCCGGGCAGGAGCTTCGCCATCTGGCGCGACGACGACTTCAGCCCCGTCCCGCTCTCCGACATCGTGGTGGCCGACCTCTCCGGCTGGCACTACCGGCCCAAGTACGGCCAGGTCGCCGTCGACCCCGAGCTCGGGCGGATCGCCTTCGGCGCCCGGTCGGCGCCCACGCGCGGCGTCTGGGTCAGCTATCACTACGCGTTCTCCGACGACATGGGCGGCGGCCAGTACCCGCGCGACCGGTTCACCCCGCCCGAGGCCGCCGTCTACCGGGTCGGTCCGGGCCGCCGTTTCGAGCGGATCACCGACGCCTACGAGCAGTGGCGCGCCGACAAGTCCGCGGGCACGGCCGGGTGCGAGGCGATCATCCAGATCACCCACAGCGGCGCCTACCAGGAGCAGTTGGACTTCGCCCTCGACCCCGAGGACCGTCTCGAACTGCGCGCCGCCGAGGGCACCCGCCCGGTGATCCGTCTGCTCGACTGGTACGGCAACCGCCCCGACGCCCTCAACGTCCGTGGCACCGGCGGCACTTCCGGCGACAGGCGGGGCGGCCGCATGGTCCTGGACGGCCTTCTCGTCACCGGCCGCGGCGTCAACGTCACCGGCCCGCTGGGCGAGCTGGTCATCCGGCACTGCACCCTGGTCCCGGGCTGGTCGCTCACCGACCACTGCGCACCGCACTCGCCCGAGGAACCCAGCCTGGTCCTCGACCGCACCACGGCCTGCGTCCAGATCGAGCGGTCGATCCTCGGCACCATCCAGGTCGTCGGCGACGAGGTCGACGACGACCCGCTGCCGATCCACATCGCCGACAGCATCCTGGACGCCACCGCCTCCGGCCTCGAGGCGCTCTCCGCCCCCGACTGCCGGCACGCCCACGCCGTCCTGCACGCCTACCGCACCACCGTGATCGGCGAGGTGCACACGCACGCCGTCGAGACCGCCGAGGACTGCGTCTTCACCGGCCGGATGAACGTCGCCCGCCGCTCGGCCGGCTGCCTCCGCTTCAGCTACGTGCCGCCCGGCTCGCGCACCCCGCGCCGCTACCGCTGCCAGCCGGACCTGGTCCGCGAGGCCGTCCGGGAACTCGTCGAGAGCGGCCGGACGGCCCCCGCGGACGCCCCCGCACTGTCCGCCGCCGAGACCGACCGGGTCCGCCCGCGCTTCACCAGCCTGCGCTACGGCACCCCGGCCTACGGCCAGCTCGCCCACGGCTCTGCCCCGGAGATCGCCCGAGGCGCCGCCGACCGCTCCGAGCAGGGCGCCTTCCACGACCTCTTCCAGCCGCAGCGCACGGACAACCTCCGTGCCCGCCTGGCGGAGTTCGCCCCGGCCGGCACCGACGCGGGCGTCTTCTTCGTGACCTGACACCCGCCAAACTCCAGACGCAGACTTCCCACCGGCGCACCAGCACAAGAAAGTTGAGGGGGACCATGTACGGCGACTTCTCGCGCCTGACCCACCAGCCCGCAAAGCACTACTCCGCGGTGCTCGCCCAGCAGGGCCGCGTCCAGCTGGACGCCGACGCCAATGAGCAGGCGGCGATCGAGCTCTTCCGCTCCCGCACCCTGGCCCGTGACCTGATCGGCCCCGACGGCGGACCCGCCGGCACATCCGGCGACGGCCCCGGCTTCCGGATCACCTACGTCAGGGGCAGCCACGACCAGGACGACCTCACCATCGGCGGCGGCCGCTACTACGTCGACGGCATCCAGCTCGACGCCACGTGCCCCCAGCCGCCCATGACCGTCCCCGCCGGCGGCCTGCAGCCACTGGACGGCGGCTCGGCGGGCGCGGACCGCGACGGCGTCATCCCGTCCCCCACCCCCGCCACCTGGACCTACTGGAACCAGCCCGACGCCTACCGCGACCCCGAGCTGCAGAGCGACCAACTCCCCTCCGCCTTCCCCTTCCTGGCCTACCTCAAGGTCTGGGACCGCAGCGTCACCGCCGTCGAGGACCCCGAGATCCGCGAGGTCGCGCTGGGCGCCGCCATGCCGGACACGGCCGCCCGCGTCAAGACCGTCTGGCAGGTACTCACCCTCCCCGCCCAGGACCTGGACGTCGGCGACGGCGGTGCGGCCACGGTCCGCGCCGCCTTCGACGAGTGGGTCGCCGCCCAGCGCTCCACCGCCCGCCTGGCCGCCCGCGCCGAGCGGCCGGAGGGAGCGGCGGACGAGCCCTGCCTGGTCCGGCCCGACGCCCGCTACCGCGGCCCGGAGAACCAGCTCTACCGCATCGAGATCCACCAGGGCGGAACTGCCGAGCGGGGCGCGACCTTCAAGTGGTCGAGGGAGAACGGCAGTGTCGCCTTCCCGATCGCCGAACTGGACGGCACCTGGGTCGCGTTGTCCACCCTCGGCGACGACGACAAGCTCACCCTGGACGTCGGGGACCGCGTCGAGGTCTGCGACTCCGCCTACATCAGCCGCGGCGAACCGGCGCCCCTGCTGAGCGTCGAGGAGATCGACCTCCCCGGCCGCCGGGTCCGCCTCTCCGCCGAGCCCCTGCCCGGCATCGGCGCGCTGCCCGAGCGCCACCCCTTCCTCCGCCGCTGGGACCACGCCTCCACCGGCACCCCCGGCCACCGCCCGCGCACCGACGGCGGCGCCCTGCCCGTCGAGGAAGGCACCTGGCTGGAGCTGGAGGACGGCCTCCAGGTCTACTTCAACGCCGGCGGCTCCTACCGCTCCGGCGACTTCTGGCTGATCCCGACCCGCACGGTCACCGGCGCCGTCGAGTGGCCGGCCAACTCCGCCGGCGACCCCCTCCTCCAGCTCCCGCTCGGCATCGACGTCCACTACGCCCCGCTGGCCTGGATCACCGGCGAGAACTCCCTCACCGAACTTCGCCGTGTCTTCCACCCCCTGGCCACGCCGCTCTCGGACGCGCACGTGGACCCCCAGGAGAACTGAGGAGAACCGACGTGCCCCTCTGCCCCTTCGCCTCGGTCCGACTCCTCGCCCGATCCGAGCCGCCGTCACCCCTCCGGCCGACCCAGATCATCGTCCACACGGCGAACGCCACCCTCCCCGCCGCGGACGTCCGCTTCCGCCGGCCCGGCGCCCGCGGCCGGAGCCATTTCGGCGTGTCCGCCACCGGAAAGATCACCCAGTGGCTGGACACGTCCACGCCCGCCGACTCCGCGTACCGCGCCAACCTCCGCTCCGACGGCACCGGCGCGGTCACCATCACGACGGAGGGGCACGTCTCCGAGCCCTGGACGGACGACCAGCTGGACGCCCTGGTGCGCCTCCACTGGTGGCTGATGCGCACCCACCCCGCCATCGCCCACCGGGCCTGCCGCACCCCCGCCGACCCCGGCCTGGCCCACCACACCCTCCTCGGCTCGCCGGGCCCCTGGACTCCCGTTCCCAAGTCCTGCCCTGGCCCGCGCCGCATCGGGCAGTGGGAGGACTCCCTCCTGCCGCGCGTCCTGGCCCCGTACGGCATCTCCGTCTCCGACATGCGCCCGCGCCACGAGCGCGCCGAGGAGATCGTCCAGGAGCTCCTGTCCCTGTCGATCGCGCCCCTCACCGCGCCGGCCGCTGACGAGTCGCCCCTGACCCCGTCCTCGGACCCGTCCTCGGCGACGCCGCCGGAGCATCCGCCCACCGCGGCCGACACAGCACCCCAACCACGTGCGCGGGACTCCGCGGTGTCGGTACAGCCCCGCCAGCACCACCCCGTCCGGGAAGCCCTCCGCGACTTCTTCCTCCCCGACTCCGCGCCCCAAGCCCCCCAGCCGTCCGCACCGCCGTCCGCCGCTCAGGAGGGGGTCTGACGCGACGAACCCGGAGCTACCGGTCCTGCCTCGACGGCCGTAGGACCGCCTCGCTCGCGCGCACGAGCGCGGACAGCGGTTGTACGGCCCAGCCGGTGAGGTCACGGGCAAAGGCCAGGTCCAGCTCGATGGTCACCTTGAGGTAGCGGGTATCCAGCCGGGTGACTCTGGTGGGAGCGGGGGCGGGGGCCGTCGTGTCCGGCCGGCGCTGCAGCGCGGCTCGATAGGCGTCCTTGCGCTGGTTCATACCGTGTCCTGGCGGCTGATGAGCTCCTCGGCGAGATCCATGTACGCGGTTCCCTTCACCTCGACGGGGCTGCCGAAGGACTGGGAGTACAGGTCGAGCCGCGGGATATGCGTGGACAACACGTCGAAACCCCGCTCGGTGAGGGCTTCGCGGGCGTCGGCATCGGGACCGGTACGCGTGGCGTCGGGACGATTCGTGCGGTTCAGCAGGACGGCGGCGCGGGCCGGGAGGGAGCGCAGGGACTGCATGTCATCCATTTCGCGGTCGATGGGCGCCATGCGGTCCAGCTCGATCGGGGCCGGGGTCACCGGCACGATCCACTCGCTCGCGTACCGCATGACGCCGCGGGCGATGTGGGCGTGGTCCTCCAGCTGCGGCGCGTCGAACACCACTGCCCGCCGGTTGTCGAGAAAGTCGTTCACCCGCCGGTGTACGTCACCCACGGGAAGGGCGAGCACGGGGAACGGAAAGCCGCCCGCCAGCTCGCTCCAGCGCAGTGCCGAAGAGGCGGGGTCGCTGTCCACGAGCAACGGTGACAGGCCCGACGCGTGCAGCGCGTGGGCCAACCAGACGGCGCTGGTCGTCTTCCCCACACCGGGTTTGAGGTTCACGAATGCATAGCTCAGCGGCACAGGAACCGACGCTAACGGCTGAACGCCGAGGACCGGCGCTGACGCGGAGCCGCCGTGCACGGTTCACCCGGCGGCGCCGGTGAATCATTCCGGCGGGCTAACCCCGTCCCTTCTGTTTCCCCGCAGTTTTCCACCGCACTCTGGACACACGCCTACTCCTCGGTAAGGCTGGCGCGGCGGAGGCGCCCGGCTCTCGGGCGTGAGGGTCAAGTGCCGTCAGGGACAGGGGGATTCATGGGCGGGATCAGTCGGCGTCGGTTCGTGACCGGGATGTCCTCGGCGGCCGCGACGGCCGCGCTGTGGCCGGTGCTGACACCGGGCCGAGCACTGGCGCGGGACCAGGCCCTGGCGGCCACGGCGGCGCGAGCCGTACGGATCGACGGCACCACCCTCGAACAGGCGGCGGCACCCGTCGGCGACGGGGCGTACAAGCGGCTCGTGGCCGGCCCCGGCTGGCCCCTGGTGGTGCGCGCCGAACTGGCCGGCGCGGCATCCGGGCGGGACGACCGCCGCACCGGGCTCGCCTCCTTCGTGCAGTTCACCGACCTGCATCTGACGGACACCGAGTCACCGGTACGCTTCGAGTACCTGGCACGGTTCATCGACAGCGCGCATCGCCCGCAGGAGACGCTGACCGTGCGGGGCGCCGCATCGCTCGTCGAGCGGGTCAACGCGGTGCGCCAAGGCCCTTACACCGGGCTGCCGTTCGGCCTGGTGATGGCCACCGGTGACAACACCGACAACCACGAGCGGATCGAACTCGACTGGTACCTGACCGTCATGAGCGGCGGCCGCATCACCCCGAACAGCGGCGACCTCGCGCGCTACGAGGGCGTGCAGAACTCCGGCAACGCGCAGTACTGGAACCCCGAGTCGTCCCTCCAGGACGCCTACAAGGCCAAGGGGCTGCCGCAGATCCCCGGTTTCCTGCCGGGCGCGATCCGCCCCTTCGACGCACCCGGCCTGAGCGTCCCCTGGTACACCACGGTCGGCAACCACGACGACAGCATCGAGGGCAGCCTGCCCGACCTCGGCCTGCTGGGCGACCTGTACACCGGCTCGCGCAAGGTCGAGGGCTGCGACGATGCGACCGCCGCCAAGCTGGCGGACGCCCTGCTGCACGACCCCGGCGAGGCCGTGATCCTGCTGAGCGGGCTGCTGACCGACGGCGGCACCCTCCGCACGGTCACCCCCGACGAGCGTCGCCACCCGTTCACGCCCACCGAGTTCGCCAAGGCCCACCTGAACCCCGCGTACACCGGCGCCGGACCCGTAGGCCACGGATTCACCCAGGACTCGGTCGGCAGCGGACACCTCTACTACACCTTCGATCTCGCCGACGGCGTCCTCGGCATCAGCCTCGACACCACCAACCGGGCAGGATTCGCCGACGGTTCACTCGGCACCGGGCAGCTGAACTGGCTGGAGTCGGTCCTCAAGGCGCACAGCGGCCACTGGTACGGCACCGACGGCAGCGTGGTGCGCGGCGGATCCGGCAACCGCCTCGTCGTCGTCTTCAGCCACCACACCAGCGGCACGATGGGCAACCTGCTGCCCGACCCGTACCACCCCTTCGAGGGCCGTCACGGCGGCGACGAACTGGTCGCGCTGCTCCAGCGCTTCCCGAACGTCGTGGCCTGGGTCAACGGCCACACCCACACCAACCGGATCATCCCGCACGGCCACACCGTCCCCGAGCGCGCCTTCTGGGAGATCAACACCGCCTCCCACGTCGACTACCCGCACCACGCCCGGATCATCGAGATCGCCGACAACCAGGACGGCACGTTGTCGCTGTTCACCACGCTCATCGAGTCGGCGGCACCGTACGCGACCGACTTCACCGACACGTCCGACCGCGGCCTGGCCGCCCTCTACCGCGAGCTCGCCTACAACGACCCCTACGCCACCCCCGCCACCCGCATCGGGACGGCCGGCGACCACAACACGGAGCTGCTGCTGACCAAGCCCGCGCCGTAACGGCCACCCGGCCGGGGGTCTTCCCGCTGTTCAGGGCGTGCAGCGCACGTATCACCCGGAGTGCTCACCGAGCGGTGCCCGGCACGCCGACCCGGCTCACATCGGCCCCGCCGTGGTCTGCCCCACCTGGAGGGAGCTGCGCAGCACCACGGTGCGCAGCGGCCGCTCCTGGCCGGCGATCCGGTCCAGCAGCAGGCCGGCCGCCGTCCACCCCAGCTCGTACGAGGGCACCTGGACCGTGGTCAGGCCGGGCCGCACCAGCGGCGCCCAGGGCACTTCGCCGAACGACACGACACCGATGCGCGGGGGGTGCAGACCCGCCTCGCGCACCGCCTGCAGCGCCCCGACGGCCATCAGGTTGTTGGCCGCGAAGACCGCGTCCGGCGGCTGCGGCAGCGCGAGCAGATCGACCATGGCCCTGTGCCCGCCCTCGGCCTTGAAGTCGGCGTGCCGGGTGTAGTCGCGCAGCGGGTTCACCTCCCCGGCCGGAGCGCCCGCGCCGTCGTCCAGGAACTCCCGGAGTGCCCTGCGGTGGCCGGCGAGCCGTTCCTCGGCGGTGGAGGCGCCCCGCGGGCCGGTGATGCAGGCGATCCGCCGGTAGCCGCGGGCCAGCAGGTGTGCCGTGGCGGCCGCGCCGCCTTCCTCGTTGTCCACCAGTACGGCGTCCACTCCCGCCCCGCGGGGACGGCGGTCCACCGCGACCACCGGTATGCCGCGGCTCTGCAGGGCGGACACGTCGGTACGGCCTCGGGACGCGGCGGCCACGATGACGCCCGCCATCCGCTCGGCGATCGCGATGTCCAGATACCGTCGTTCCTTGTCGAGGTCCCCGTCGGTGTTGCACAGCACCACCGAGAAGCTGGTGCGCTGCGCGGCGTCCTCGACGCCGCGGGCCAGCGCCGTGAAGAACGGGTTCTCGATGTCCGGGATGATCAGTCCGACGAGGCTGCTGCGCCGCATCCGCAGCGAACGGGCGACCCGGTTGGGGGCGAAGCCCAGCTCGGCCGCCGCACGCCGGACCCGTTCGGCGCGCTCCGGCGTGACGCGGCCCCCGTTCAGGACCCGGGAAACCGTGGCAGGGGAGACCCCGGCGGCCTCGGCCACGTCGTTGATCGTCGTCATGGTCCTCCGACCTCTTGCCCGACCCGTACAGGACTCTTGACACCCTCGGAGGCCAAACCCTACGTTCCCCTTGAAAAGGATTTCAAGGATTCCGCCGGGATGCCCGCCGTTGTACAGCGACCTTCCCTGAAGGTCCTGCTCCTGTCGGAGGAGCAGGACGTATGGTTCCAGAAATCGATTTCCCCTTCGCTTTCCCTGTATCACCGGAGGCCACCCCATGGCACGCATCGGCCTGCTGCCCTGCTCATCGCGTCCGGGCAGGTCGGCGGCACCGAGCCGGCGGTCCCTGGCGCTGTGCCGGGCCACGAGCCGACCGCCCGCCGGTCCGCGGCCTCCTGACGGACCCGTGGGCCGTCCCGGTCCTGCTCACACGCCCGCGTCCCCGGCCTGCCGCCGGGGATTTCCGAAAACGATTCCTACTACGTCACCTGTGCACCATGGGAGGTCCGCAATGACGCGGATGAACGCGGACGGTGCGGCATGAACGCCGCGCCGCCCGCCCTGCTGCGCATGCGCGGCATCGGCAAGGAGTTCCCGGGCGTCCGGGCGCTCAGCGACGTCGAACTGGCCGTCCACCCGGGCGAGGTGGTGGCGCTGCTCGGCGAGAACGGTGCCGGCAAGTCGACGCTGATGAACATCCTGGCCGGGGTGCACGCCGACTACGAGGGCGCCATCGAGATCGACGGCGAGCCGGTGCGCATCCACTCACCGAAGCACGCCCAGCAGCACGGCATCGCGATGATCCACCAGGAGCTCAACCTGGTGCCCGAGCTGTCCGTGTCCGACAACGTCTTCCTCGGCCGCGAACTGCGCACCGCCCGCGGCACCCTGGACCGCGCGGCCATGCACGCCCGCACCGCGGAGCTGCTGGCCGACCTCGGACTCACCCTGTCCCCGGGGCGGTTGGTCCGCGACTGCCGCATCGCCGAGCAGCAACTCGTCGAGGTAGCCAAGGCACTGAACGGCACCCTGCGGATCCTGGTGCTGGACGAGCCGACGTCCGCGCTCGCCGAGGCCGAGGTGGAGCGGCTGTTCGTCGTCATCCGCCGGCTGGCGGCCCGCGGCGTCGGGCTGATCTACATCTCCCACCGGCTCGAGGAGCTGGCCGAGATCGCGGACTCGGCGACCGTGCTGCGCGACGGCACCTTCGCGGGCCGCCGCCCGGTCGCCGGCACCGACCGGGCCGAGCTCGTACGGCTGATGGTCGGACGGCCGCTGGGGGAGCTGTTCCCCAGGGCGGCGGAGCAGCGGTCCGACGGTCCGGTGCGGCTGCGCGTGCGGGGCCTGACCACGACCCCCGCGCCCGCGAGCACCCGTACGCCGCTGCACTCGGTGGACTTCGAGGTGCGAGCCGGGGAGATCCTCGGCGTCGCCGGGCTGATGGGTGCCGGGCGCAGCGAGGTACTGGAGGCCCTCTTCGGGGCCGGCGACCGGGTCCGGGGCGAGATCACGCTGAACGACCGCCCGTACAGCCCGCACACCCCCCGTACGGCGATCCGCCGGGGCATCGCGCTGGTCGCCGAGGACCGCAAGGCGCAGAGCCTGGTGATCGGCAACACCGTACGGTTCAACACCACGTTGGCCGCCCTCGACCGCTACCTCAGGCCGTGGCGCACCGTGGACGCCCGCCGGGAGAAGGCGGCCGCGGCCGGCAAGGTCGCGGAGCTGCGCACCAAGACGCACAGCCTGGACGCCGTGGTCGGCACCCTCTCCGGCGGCAACCAGCAGAAGGTGGTGCTGGCCAAGTGCCTGCTCACCGAGCCGTCGGTGCTGCTGCTCGACGAGCCGACGCGGGGCATCGACGTCGGGGCCAAGGCGGAGATCCACGCCCTGATGGACGCCCTCGCGGCCCGGGGCACCGCGATCATCGCCGTCTCCTCCGAACTTCCGGAGCTGATCGGCATGTGCGACCGGATCATCGTCCTCTGCGAGGGGCGGCTGACCGGCGAGTTCCACCGCGACCCGGCCCACGGGCCGGCCGCGACCCAGGAGGCCATCCTCACCGCGGCGATGGCACGGCAGAACGTGGTGGCCGGACCACCGGCGGACGGAAACGGGGCAGAGACATGAGCAAGACACTCCCACCGGCCCGGGACACCGCCGCCGGCACCGATGAGCACCTGCGGACGCTGCGCGAGCGCCTCTCCCGGGCCCTGCCGTCGCTCGGCTCCCTGCAGAGCTGCATCGGCCTGCTGCTGGTGGTCGCCGTCGGCATCGTCACCAAGGGCCAGATCTTCTGGAACCAGGACAACCTCACCAACGCCGTCACCGCCTTCGCCTCCCGCGGCATCCTCGCGGTCGGCGTCACCCTGGTCATCCTCACCGCGGGGATCGACCTGTCCGTGGGTTCGGTGCTGGGCATCGGGTCCATGACCGCGGCGATGCTGCTGGTCCACCACGGCCTGTCGCCCTGGGCGATCGTCCCGCTGTGTGCGCTGGTGGGCGCGTTCTTCGGCTTCCTCAACGGGATCGGCACCACCTGGCTGCGCATCCAGTCCTTCGTGATGACCCTGGCCATGCTCTCGGTGGTGCGCGGCATCGACCGGCAGTTGAGCAACAACGTCGCCGTGGGCGTGCAGTTGGTCGACCCCCACGGCCATCTCACCCCCAAGGCCGCCGCGTTCGCCGCCCTGGGCACTCCGGGCCACACCCTGATCGCGGGCGTCGGCTACCCGGTGATCGCGTTCGTCGCGGTCTGTGTGCTGGTACAACTGCTGCTCTCCAGAACCCGGTTCGGACGGCATGTGTACGCCGTGGGCGGCAACCCCACCGCCGCCCGGCTCTCCGGCGTCAACGTCAGCCTGGTGATCATCACCGTCTTCACGCTCTGCGGGCTGCTGGCCGGCTTCGCCGGTCCCATCGACGCCGCCTACAGCGCCTCGGCCGACCCGCTGGCCGGCACCTCCTACGAGCTGGACGCCATCGCCGCGGCCGTCATCGGCGGCACCAGCCTGGCCGGCGGCAAGGGCACCATCACCGGCACCGCCGTCGGCGCGCTGATCCTCACCCTGCTCGACAACATCCTCGGGCTCAACGCGATCAGCGACAACATGCAGATGATCATCAAGGGGCTCATCGTCGTCGTGGCGGTCGTGCTCCAGCGCCCGGGCTTCCTGCAGCCCCTCGTCGAGCCGCTGCGCCGCCTGCGCGCCCGCGCCTGACCTTCCCCCGCACCCCCGCTCACCCTCACCCTCACCCATGCAAGGAGCCCCTGTGTCCGCTGTGTCCCTGAGCCGTCGTACCGCCGTGGCCGTCGCCGGCGCGGTCGCCACCGTCGCCGCACTGACCTCCTGCGCCGCCCATGCGCCGAAGACCGCCGCCGCCGGCTCGGGCGGCGGCAGGAAGGAGTTCGTGGTCGGCTACTCCCAGTCCAACAACGCCGAGCCGTACCGCGCCCAGCTCAACGCCCAGCTGGAGTACTTCGTCAAGAAGTACCCGGACCTGAAGCTGCTGCCCATCAGCGACGCCCACCAGGACAGCGCCACCCAGGTGAGCCAGGTGCAGAACTTCATCCAGCGGAAGGTCGACGTCCTGATCCTCTCGCCCAACGAGCCGGCCCCGCTGACCGCCGCGGTGCAGCAGGCCTGCAGCGCACACATCCCGGTCATCGTCCTGGACCGCACCGTGAACACCGACTGCTACACGTCCTTCATCGGCGGCGACAACTACAAGATCGGCACGATGGCGGGCGAGGCGGCGGTGCAGGCCCTGCCGCACGGCGGCAACGTGGCCGAGCTGCAGGGCACCCTGTCCGACCAGCCGCAGATCGACCGCGACAAGGGCTTCAGGGACGCCGTCGCCGGACACCACATCACCATCGTGTACCACCAGGAGGCGAAGTGGCTGAAGGCCAACGCCACCGCGATCACGCAGCGCTGGCTCGACCAGAACAAGAAGATCGACCTCGTCTACGGCGAGAACGACGACATGGCCCTCGGCGCTGTCCTCGCCGCCCGCGGCGCCGGCAAGGCCGACGGCATCAAGTTCATCGGCATCGACGGCCTCGCCATCCCGACCGGGGGCATCCGGGCCGTACAGCTCGGCCAGATGTACACCACCTTCATCTACCCGACCGGCGCCGAGCAGGCGGCGGACACCGCCGAGGCCATCGTGCACGGAAAGACCGTCGGCAAGAAGCAGACCCTGCAGACCACCAGGATCACCAAGGACAACGCCGCGGACGTGTACAAGCAGTACGACATGTCGGCCAAGCTGGGCTGAGCCCCGTCCGCCCCGCGGACCCCGGCAGGAACCCATGGCCACCAGGTCATGGGTTCTCACCTGCCCCGCCGTTGTCAGTGGCGGCCGCTACGGTCTGCCCCGTGGACGCACTGCGCGCGGCGCTCGATCACGTGCTGGGCCTCATCGCGGACGCTCCCTGGAGCGGAACCCTGGCCCTGCGCGGAAGCATGGTCATGCCTGCCTGGGTGGGGGATGCGGCGCGTCAACCGGCCGATCTGGACTGGGTGGTGCTGGAGGACCCCGTCGGGGTCGACACGCTGGACCCGTATCCGTACGTCGACCGGCTGGACATCGTGCAGCAGTGGCCCGAGGCCGCCGACGGCGCGGCACGGTATGAGATGTGGACGTACGAGGAGTTCGACACCGGCGGGCAGCGGCCGCTGCTCCCGCCCGAAGGGCTGCACTGGCTGCATGAGGAGGACGCGGCGGACACCAGACCCCCGTACGCCGACCTGCTCGACCGCGTGGCCCGGCGCCCCGGGGCCGCCCCGGGGCTGCTCCTCGACGCGGACAACGCGCGCGTCGACGGCACCTGGACCTACGCCGAGTACGACACGCCGGGCGTGCGTCTGCTCATCCCCTGGCACGCGGACGGCCTGCCGCCCGGCGAGGTGCGGCTGGACTTCGCCCGCGACGAACGGCTGCCCGAACCCCCGGTGTGGACCCTGATACCGCGCGGCGACGGCGGAAGCCCCGTCCCGGTGCGCACGGCGAGCCGTGAACTGTCCCTGGCCTGGAAGCTGCTGTGGCTGCACACCGACAGCCGGGACGGACGCCGCGCACAGGGCAAGGACCTGTACGACGCGGTCCTCCTCGCCGAGACCGCATCCGCGGACACCCTGCCGCTCCCGCCGAGCCTGCTGCGGAAGGTCTTCGACCGGGCGGCGACATCCGCGGACCCGCATGCCCTCGATCCCGCCGCGGTGCTCCGCTGGGACGTGGACTGGACCGCCTTCCAGGAGCGGCACCCCGCCGTGCGGGGGACGGCGGAGGACTGGCTCTGCCGCCTGGCCGGGGCGCTGGCTCCGCTCACCGCCGGGCTCACCCCTCCGGTACGCCCGGACGGTCGCCGCAGCCGAAAATGACGTGCCCCGGCCGCCTCCCTCTCGTACCGTCATCCCGTACCGAGCGCCGCCACGACCACGGCGGTGCCTGTCGTCCGACACAGAGGGGAGCCCGGCCGTGCGCGCACGCACCGCTGTCGTCGCTCCCCGTTCCCGGTACGAGGTGATCCTCGTGTCCGGGTGGTGCCGGTGCCCGCTGCGCGGCCGGCACCGGACGCCCGTGACGCCCCGCTGATTCTCGGACGCACGGGTAATCGCGCTGCCCTTTTCCCGATGCAGGCCTCAACGTCAGGCCTGATCCCCAGAAAGGCCCTGGGCCGTGCGCACGAACACCACCACCCTCGCCGCGATCCGCAACCTCGGCATCCTCGCCCACGTCGACGCCGGCAAGACCACCGTCACCGAGCGGATCCTGTATGCGACGGGCACCACCCACAAGCGGGGCGAGGTGCACGACGGCACCACCGTCACCGACTTCGACCCGCAGGAACGCGACCGCGGCATCACCATCTTCGCCGCCGCCGTCAGCTGCGCCTGGGACGGGCACCGCATCAATCTCATCGACACCCCCGGCCACGTCGACTTCGCCGACGAGGTCGAGCGCTCACTTCGCGTCCTGGACGGGGCGGTCGCCGTGTTCGACGCCGTCGCCGGGGTCGAGCCGCAGAGCGAGTCGGTGTGGCGGCAGGCGGACCGGCACGGCGTGCCGCGCATCGCGTTCGTCAACAAGATGGACCGGGCGGGCGCCGACCTGGACCGGGCCGTCGAGTCCATCCGGCAGAGACTGCATCCCGTACCGCTCGTCGTCCAGCTTCCCATCGGCGCGGAGGACGGGTTCACGGGCGTGGTGGACCTCGTACGGATGCGCTCGCTGGTCTGGGCCGACGGCGCGGGTACGGCCGTGGAGGGGCCCGTGCCCGAGTCGCTGGGCGAGGAGGCGGTACGGCGGCGCCGGGCGCTGGAGGAGACCGTGGCGGAGCTGCACCCGGCCGCCCTGGAGGAGTTCTGCGACCGCGGGGCCCTGTCCGCCGGCACCCTCGCCGCCACCCTGCGCGACCTCACCCGCACCGGGGACGGCGTGGTCGTGCTGTGCGGCTCCGCGTACCGCAACCGCGGCGTCGAACCGCTGCTCGACGCGGTCGTGGCCTATCTGCCCTCGCCGCTGGACGTCCCCGCCGT
Source organism: Streptomyces barringtoniae (assembly GCF_020819595.1). Taxonomy (GTDB): domain Bacteria; phylum Actinomycetota; class Actinomycetes; order Streptomycetales; family Streptomycetaceae; genus Streptomyces; species Streptomyces barringtoniae. The sequence goes on along the minus strand of NZ_JAJHNP010000029.1, from coordinate 31,283 downwards.
ACGCGGCGACCACGAGGGCACCGAGCAGGAGCGCGCCGCCGATCCCGAAGCGCCGTTCTCCGGGCTCGTGTTCAAGGTGAACGCGGGCGCCACCGGGCGGCTGGCCTACGTGCGCGTGTATTCGGGCACCGTCGAGAAGGGAGACACCGTGTGGGACCCGGGCACCGGGCGCACCGAGCGCGTGGCGCGCATCCTGCGGGTCATGGCGGACCGGCACGCCCAGCTGGAGAGGGCGGTCGCCGGTGACATCGTCGCGCTCGCGGGTGTGAAGTCGGCGCGGGCCGGCTCCACGCTGTGCGACCCCGGAGCCCCGCTGCTCCTGGAACCGCCGGTGACCGCCGAGCCCGTGGTGTCCGTCGCGGTCGAGGCCCGGCGCGCCACGGACACCGGCCGGCTGGCGGTGGCGCTGGCGCGGCTGGCCGAGGAGGATCCCTCGCTGGTGGTCCGCACCGACGCCGAGACCGGGCAGACCGTGCTGTCCGGGATGGGCGAACTCCACCTGGAGGTCGCGGTGGAGAAGATCCGCCGCGAGGGGGGACCGGAGGTCACCGTGGGCCGGCCGCGGGTCGCCTACCGCGAGACGGTCGTCGAGGGCGTGACCGGGTTCGTGTTCCGGCACGTCAAACAGGACGGCGGGGCGGGGCAGTTCGCCCATGTCGTGCTCGACGTGGAACCGCTCGGTCCCGAAGTGGGCGTCACCGGTTTCGAGTTCCGCTCCGTCGTGGTCGGCGGCCGTGTGCCGCAGGAGTACGTGCGCGCGGTCGAGGCCGGGTGCCGGGACGCGCTCGCCGAGGGGCCGCTGGACGGGCACCCGGTGACCGGGCTGCGGGTCACGCTCACCGACGGCTCCACCCATGTGAAGGACTCCTCCGACACGGCCTTCCGCACCGCCGGCCGGCTCGGGCTCCGCCAGGCCCTGCGCGCGTGCGCGACGGCCCTGCTGGAGCCGGTGGCCGAGGTCACGGTGACCGTGCCGGAGGACGCCGTGGGCTCGGTCCTCGGCGACCTGTCCGCCCGGCGCGGCCGGGTCGGCGGCTCGGAGACCCGGGGCGGCGTGGCGGTCCTGACCGCGACCGTACCGCTGGCCGAACTGGTCGGCTACGCCACCAGGTTGCGCAGCCGTACCCAGGGCCGCGGCACCTTCACGACCCGGCCGGCCGGTTACGCCCCGGCGCCGCGACCGGTGCCGGTCCGGTAGCGGGACGGGGCCCGCACGACGTGCCGATCCGGTGCGCCGTGCGGGCCCCGCCCACGACGTACGGGATGGGCCGGAGGGGGAGTTGGGCCTTGGTGCGGCAGCCGTCGTCCCTGCGGCACCAAACCGTTGCGGAGGCCTGTCGACATACAACCGTTGCACAACCGTGCTCCGGCTCTCCCGTCGCAGGTCACGCACCGTACGGCCGCCCACCACCGCCACCCGGACCCCCTGTTTTCCGGCGCATCCCCGCGCTTTTCCGGCCCGTTCGGCCGTTCCCCGCTGCCGGATCTCTTGACGAGCGTTTCCTCCGAGGATTAACTCACGTCCTAAATTAAGCCATGAGGGGCTTCGGGAGGCGAGCCGAACGGGTCCGCCCGGATCCGCGCGGGTCGCGCGGGTCGCGCGGGTCGGCACGGGCGTCGGCTTCCGTGAGCAACCTCGGGTTCTCGACTCCCGGAAAGGGACACCAGGAGCCATGCGCAGCATCCGAGCCGCGGCCACAGGCGCCGTCACCCTGTCTCTCGTCCTCGCGGCCACGGCCTGCGGAGGCGGCTCGTCCAGCGGCGGCGGGTCCAACGACTCGCCGAAGACGCTGACGTACTGGGCCTCCAACCAGGGCGCCAGCATCGCCGTCGACCAGCAGGTCCTCCAGCCCGAACTCGACAAGTTCCAGAAGCAGACCGGGATCAAGGTGAAGCTGGAGGTCGTGCCCTGGACCGACCTGCTCAACCGGATCCTCACCGCGACCACCTCGGGTCAGGGCCCGGACGTGCTGAACATCGGCAACTCCTGGAGCGCCTCCCTGCAGGCGACCGGCGCGCTGCTGCCGTGGGACACGGGGAACTTCGCCAAGATCGGCGGCAAGGACCGGTTCGTCGACTCCGCGCTCGGCTCGACCGGCGCGGCGGGCAAGGACCCCGCCGCGGTCCCGCTCTACTCGATGGCGTACGCCCTCTACTACAACAAGAAGATCTTCGCCGACGCCGGGATCGGGCAACCGCCCGCCACCTGGGACGAGTTGGTCGCCGACGGCAAGAAGATCCAGGCCAGGGGCAAGTCCGCGCTCGGTGCCGAGGGCTCCAACCCGTCGGAGAACATCCACCACGTCTTCGTCTTCGCCAAGCAGCGCGGCGCCGACTTCTTCACCGCCGACGGCAAGCCGGACTTCACCGACCCCAAGGTGGTGGACGCCGTGAAGAGTTACGTCGACCTCATGGCCAAGGACAAGGTCATCCCGACCGGCGACGCCGAGTACGCGCAGAACCAGTCCGTCAGCGACTTCGCCAAGGGCAAGCAGGCGATGCTGCTGTGGCAGTCCGCCTCCGCCAACCTCAAGTCCCAGGGGATGAGCGAGGACGCCTACGGCATCGCGCCCGTCCCGGTGATCTCCGGCACCCCCGGCCCCGGCACCCAGGTCGACTCGATGGTCGCAGGCATCAACCTCGCCGTCTTCAAGAACACCCACAACCTCGACGGCGCCACGAAGTTCGTGAAGTTCATGACCTCCGACGAGGAACAGAAGGTCCTCAACAAGGCCTACAGCACCATCCCGCCGGTGAAGTCCGCGCAGGCGGACCCGGCGTTCAGCACGCCTGCCAACACCGTGCTGAAGAACACCTTCACCACCAGCGCGGCCGCCCTGCCGCAGGTCGCGTCCGAGTCGCAGTTCGAGACAGCGGTCGGTACGGCCGTCAAGGACCTGTTCGCCGACGCCGCCGCCGGGCGCGCGGTGACCACCGACTCGGTCAAGGCCGCGCTGCAGAAGGCCCAGCAGCAGATGCCGGCGGCGTGAGCGAGACCATGACGACGACCACCGCCTTCAAGGAGCCGGTGCGGCACACCACGCCCGGTGCGGCGGCGCGCGAACCCCGCCGCCGTACCGGGCGGCTGCGCCGCGTCTCCCTGCCGTATCTGCTGCTCCTGCCCGCCCTGCTGCTCGAACTCCTCGTCCACCTGGTGCCGATGGTCATCGGCATCGTGATGAGCTTCAAGGAGCTCACGCAGTTCTACATCCGCGACTGGAGCACCGCCCCCTGGTCCGGCCTCGGCAACTACAAGGTGTCGGTGGACTTCGACGCCCCCGTCGGCCAGGCCCTGCTGCACTCGTTCTACGTCACCGTCGGCTTCACCCTGCTGTCGGTCGGCCTGTGCTGGCTGATCGGCACCGCCGCCGCGGTCTTCATGCAGGACACCTTCCGCGGCCGCGGCCTGCTCCGGGCACTGTTCCTGGTGCCGTACGCCCTGCCGGTCTACGCGGCCGTCATCACCTGGGTGTTCATGTTCCAGCACGACAACGGCCTGGTGAACCACGTCCTGCACGACCAGCTGCACCTCACCGGCAAACCGTCCTTCTGGCTGATCGGCGACAACAGCTTCTACGCGCTGCTCACCGTGTCGGTCTGGAAGGGCTGGCCCTTCGCCTTCCTCATCGTGATGGCCGGACTGCAGAACATCCCCCGGGAGCTGTACGAGGCGGCCGCGCTGGACGGTGCCGGGATGTGGCAGCAGATCCGCCGCATCACCCTGCCGTCCCTGCGCCCGGTCAACCAGGTGCTGGTCCTGGTCCTCTTCCTGTGGACGTTCAACGACTTCAACACGCCGTACGTGCTGTTCGGCAGGTCCGCCCCCGAGGCCGCCGACCTCATCTCGGTCCACATCTACCAGGCGTCCTTCGTCACCTGGAACTTCGGCACCGGTTCCGCCATGTCCGTCCTGCTGCTGCTCTTCCTGCTCGTCGTGACGGGCGTGTACCTGCTGTTCACCTCGCGCGGACGGAGGGCCTCCGCCGATGTCTAGCCCGCCCCTCGCCTCGCCGAGGCGCAACTCGCCGACGGCGCCGCCGCGTTCCTTCCTCTGGTCGAGGCGGATCTTCCTCACCCTGCTCACCGGCTTCGTGCTGGTCCCGGTGTACGTGATGGTCTCCAGCTCGCTGAAGCCGCTCGCGGACGTCACCGGCAAGTTCCGCTGGCTGCCGAGCGGGCTCACCATCCGGCCGTACATCGACATATGGTCGACGGTCCCGCTCGCGAAGTACTTCATGAACTCGCTGATCGTGGCGGGCGCGGCGACGATCTGCTCGGTGGTGATCGCGGTGTTCGCCGCGTACGCCGTCAGCCGCTACGACTTCCGCGGCAAGCGGGTCTTCACGGTGACGGTCCTGTCGACGCAGATGTTCCCCGGCATCCTCTTCCTCCTCCCGCTGTTCCTGATCTACGTCAACATCGGCAACGCCACCGGCATCGCCCTGTTCGGCTCCCGCGGCGGCCTGATCCTGACGTATCTGACCTTCTCCCTCCCCTTCTCCATCTGGATGCTGATCGGCTACTTCGACTCGGTGCCGCGCGACCTGGACGAAGCGGCACTGGTCGACGGCTGCGGCCCGCTCGGCGCGCTGCTCAGGATCGTCGTACCGGCGGCGGTCCCCGGCATCGTCGCGGTCGCCGTCTACGCCTTCATGACCGCCTGGGGCGAGGTGCTCTTCGCGTCCGTCATGACCAACGACGCCACCCGCACCCTCGCCGTCGGCCTCCAGGGCTACTCCACCCTCAACAACGTCTACTGGAACCAGATCATGGCCGCCTCGCTGGTCGTCAGCGTGCCCGTGGTCGCCGGCTTCCTCCTCCTGCAGCGCTACCTCGTCGCCGGTCTGACGGCAGGCGCCGTCAAGTGACCCGAGCGACCCACACCCCTGATCCCGAAGGGACTTCCGTGTCCGAACGCATCGACCTCGCCGCACTCCCGCACGACTTCCTGTGGGGCACGGCCACCGCGGCGTACCAGATCGAGGGGGCCGTCGCCGAGGACGGCCGTACGCCCTCGATCTGGGACACCTTCTCGCACACCCCGGGGAAGGTCGCGAACGGCGACACCGGCGACGTCGCCTGCGACCACTACCACCGCTGGCGCGAGGACATCGGCCTGATGCGGCAACTCGGCGTCAACGCCTACCGGTTGTCGGTGGCCTGGCCCCGCGTGGTCCCCGGCGGCACGGGCCCGGTGAACCCCAAGGGCCTGGCCTTCTACGACGAACTGGTGGACGCCCTGCTGGAGGCCGGCATCACCCCGTCCGTCACCCTCTACCACTGGGACCTGCCGCAGGTGCTCCAGGACCGCGGCGGCTGGCCCGAGCGGGACACCGCCTTCGCGCTCGCCGAGTACGCCTCGGCGGTCGCCACCCGCCTGGGCGACCGGGTCAAACTCTGGGCGACCCTCAACGAGCCGAGCTGCTCGGCCTGGATCGGCCACCTGGAGGGCAAGATGGCCCCCGGCTGGACGGACCTCACCGCCGCCGTCCGCGCATCCGTCCACCTGCTGCTGGGCCACGGCCTCGCCGCCCAGGCGATCCGCGCCGCGGCGCCCGGCGCCCAGGTCGGCATCGTCAACAACCTCTCCACCGTGCACGCGGCCACCGACCGCCCCGAGGACATCGCCGCCGCCCGCCGCCACGACGGCCATGTCAACCGCTGGTGGCTCGACCCGGTGCACGGCCGCGGCTTCCCGGCCGACATGGTGGAGACGTACGGCGTCGAACTTCCCCTCTACGCAGGCGACCTGACGACGATCGCGACCTCGCTGGACTGGCTCGGCCTGAACTACTACTTCCCCGCGTACGTCGCCGACGCCCCCGACGCCCCGGCGCCGTACCTCCGCGCCGTGCGCCGCGAGGGCGTACCGCGCACCGGCATGGACTGGGAGATCGACGCGAGCGGCATCGAGACGCTGCTGCTCCGGCTCACCGAGGACTACGGCGCCCGGAAGATCTACGTCACCGAGAACGGTTCCGCCTTCCCGGACGCGGTCCGCCCCGACGGCGGCATCGACGACCCCGAACGCCAGGACTACCTGGAGCGCCACCTCGCCGCCTGCGCCTCGGCCGCCCGCAAGGGCGCCCCCCTCGCCGGCTACTTCGCCTGGTCCCTGCTGGACAACTTCGAGTGGGCATACGGCTACGACAAGCGCTTCGGCCTGGTCCACGTCGACTACCGCACCCAGGTGCGCACGATCAAGGGCAGCGGTCACCGGTACGCGGACCTCGTCCGCGTCCACCGCGGCCAGACCCGCCGGGCCGCCTGAGCCGGGCCCGGCCGGCCGGGCCGGTGGGCACGGGAAGGGAGCCCGCGCCCACCGGCCCCTCCACACCGCCTTTCGCGTACGGCGCTGAACGAGCCACCGGTTCCCCACGTATGACCCGAACGTGGCAGGATCCCTCACCATGAGCGCGTCCCCGGCGGTGAGAGGCCTGCGTGCCGCAGTGTTCGCCGCGGTGTGCGTGCTGCTCGCCGCCGCCGGACACGGGCTCGCCATGGGGGACATGCCGCCGCTGTGGGCCGATGCGGCCGGGTTCGCCGCCGTCCTCGCGCTCGGCTGGGTGCTCGGCGCACAGGAGCGGTCGCTGGCCGGTATCGGCGCCGCCATGGTGCTCACCCAGGCCGGGCTGCACCTCGGCTTCGACGCCGCCCACCCCGCCACCGTGCGCACGGCCATGCCCGGCCACGCGATGGCCGCCATGCACGTCCACGCGGCGGCCATGAGCGACGTCCACACGAGCGCGCACCCGCACCTCACCGCCCACGCCACCGCCGCCCACCTCCTCGCCGCGCTGGCCGCCTCCTGGTGGCTGCGGCGGGGCGAGGCCGCGCTGTGGGCGTTGCTGCGCCGGGCCGGAGCGTTCGTTCCCGGCCTCGTCGCCTGGTGGCGCGACACCTCGCTGCCCGCCCCCGCCGGTCGCGTCCCGCGTGTCCCGGGCGCCCCCGAACCACCCCGACCGACCGTGCTGCGGCACGCGGTCAGCCGGCGCGGACCCCCGCCGCCGGTCCCGTACTCGCTCTGACACCTGTCCACACGGTTCACACGTCACTCGTACGGAGACCGACTCACCCATGTCCGTATCACGCCGCACCACGCGCCGCGCCGCCACCGTCGCCGCCCTCGCCACCGCCGCGGTCCTTCTCGCCGCCGGCGCCGCCTCCGCGCACGTCACCGTCCACCCCGACAGCTACGCCAAGGGAGCCACCGACGGCGTGCTGACCTTCCGGGTCCCCAACGAGGAGGACAAGGCCTTCACCACCAAGGTGCAGGTCTTCCTGCCCACCGACCACCCCGTGCTCGGCGTGCTCGTGCACCCGCAGGACGGCTGGACCGCCAAGGTCACCACCACCAAGCTCAAGACGCCGGTCAAGACCGACGACGGCACCATCACCGAGGCCGCTTCCGAGATCACCTTCAGTGGTGGCAGGATCGGCGCCGGGCAGTACGAGGACTTCAACGTCGCTTTCGGCCAACTGCCCGATGACACCGACCGGTTGGTTTTCAAGACCCTGCAGACCTACTCCGACGGGAAGGTCGCGCGCTGGATCGAGGAGCCGACCGGCGGCGACGAGCCGGAGAACCCGGCCCCCGTGCTCAAGCTGACGGCCGGTGACGCGAGCGGGGCCCCGGCGTCGGCCAGGACCGCTCCCGCCACCGCCAAGGCCGCCGACGCGAGCGACTCCACGGCCCGCGGGCTCGGCATCGCCGGGCTGGTCGTCGGTGTCCTCGGCCTCGCGGCCGCCGCGTTCGCGATCGTACGGGGCCGCTCCGCACGGTCGTAACCTGCCAAGCCACGGCTGAGGGCCCGGACCGGCGACCGGTCCGGGCCCTCAGCCGCTGCCGGCGGCCCGGGCTCAGCGCGCCGCCAGCTCCAGCACCTTCCCCCCGGTCGCCGCCGCCTCCACGCAGATGCGGGAGGTGCGCCACAGCCACCACACGTCACGGCCGAAGGACCACAGCAGCGAGCCCAGGGCCACGAGCACGACCGCGAGGTTCGCCAGGTGGGGGAGGAGCTCGGCACCCGCCACGAGCAGGGCTATGCCCTGGACCGCGGCGACGGTCTTGCGGGCGAAGGACGGCGGCAGCGGAGCGTTCAGCCAGGGGGCGATCCGGGCCGCGGCGACGAAGGCGTAGCGCATCCCGCCGATCAGCAGCACCCACGGGCCGAGCTGCATGGACACGTACACGCTCAGCACCAGGATCAGGAACGCGTCCACCTCCATGTCGAAGCGTGCGCCGAGCGCGGTCGACGTCCCGGTGCGGCGGGCCACCTTGCCGTCCACTCCGTCCAGGAGCAGGGCCACCGCGGTCAGGCCGACCAGCAGGGACACCGGTGGCGTGCTCTCGAAGGAGTCCGCCACCAGGGCGGTCACCCCGCCCACCAGGGTCGCCCGGCCGAGCGTCACACGATTGGCCGGGCCGAAGGAGCGCAGGCAGGAGCGGTGCAGGGCCCGGGCCAGCACCGCCCAGGTGGCGAACGCGAACGCCAGTCCCGTCAGCCAGCCGGCCGGCCCCATGCCTATCGCCGTTCCGAGCAGGGCCAGCAGCAGGAGCTGTATGCCCGCTCCCACAGCGGTCTCCTGCTGGGGCCTGGCGTCATACGTGTTGTTCAGGGCCACCGCACACCCTCCGGCCGAGTGACAGAGTCGATCAACGCCGCGTACTGTGCGCGGCCTGTGCACTTCTCGGTACGTGAACAACTTCCCTACTGTTCAGGAGGATGCCGATGAACCGCTCGGCCCGCGCGTTCTGGCTGAGCTCACCGGGCCACGGCGAGCTGCGCGACATCACGCTCGCGGAGCCCGCCGAGGACGAGGTCCTGGTGCGCGCCCTGTACTCCGGAGTGAGCCGTGGCACCGAGACGCTGGTGTTCCGCGGCGGGGTGCCGGAGAGTCAACACGCCGCGATGCGGGCGCCGTTCCAGGAGGGCGACTTCCCCGCGCCGGTGAAGTACGGCTACCTCAGCGTCGGCCAGGTGGAGGAGGGTCCGGCCGAGCTGATCGGGCGTACGGTCTTCTGCCTGTATCCGCATCAGAGCCGTTACGTCGTTCGGGTGAACGCCGTGACCGTCGTGCCCGAGCGGGTGCCCGCCGAGCGGGCCGTGCTCGCCGGGACCGTGGAGACCGCCGTGAACGCCCTGTGGGACGCGGCACCGCTGATCGGCGACCGGATCGCGGTGGTCGGCGGCGGCATGGTCGGCTGCTCGGTCGCCGCCCTGCTGGCCCGCTTCCCGGGCGTACGGCTGCAGCTCGTCGACGCCGACCCGGGGCGTGCGAAGACCGCCGAGGCGCTCGGCGTGGACTTCGCCACGCCCGACGCAGCCCTCGGCGACTGCGACCTCGTCGTGCACGCCAGTGCCAGCGAGGCCGGTCTCACCCGCGCGCTGCAACTCCTCGCTCCCGAGGGTACGGTGGTGGAACTCAGCTGGTACGGCGACCGGCGGGTCTCCCTGCCGCTGGGCGAGGCCTTCCACTCCCGGCGGCTCACCGTGCGCAGCAGCCAGGTCGGCACCGTCTCCCCGGCGGCGCGTGCCGGCCGGGACTACGCCGACCGGATGGCGCTCGCCCTCGACCTGCTCGCCGACCCGGCCCTGGACGCGCTCATCACCGGGGAGAGCGCTTTCGAGCAACTCCCGGACGTCATGCCGAAGCTCGCCTCGGGCGAGATCCCCGCCCTGTGCCACCGGATCCGGTACGCCGACACGGGCCTGACCTGAGAAAAGAGTGAGAGAGGGCTGAACGCGGGGAACCGAAGAGCCGTACTACACGGCATCCCCCGACGGGTAAGGAACCGGGGGACCAGACGCGTCGTACCTGGAGGGTCGTCCGTTGTTCAGCATCACCGTCCGCGATCACATCATGATCGCCCACAGCTTCCGCGGCGAGGTGTTCGGGCCCGCGCAGCGCCTGCACGGCGCCACGTTCCTGGTGGACGCCACCTTCCGCCGCGAGCAGCTGGACGAGGACAACATCGTGGTCGACATCGGCCTGGCCACGCAGGAACTGCGCCTGATCACCGCCGAGCTGAACTACCGCAACCTCGACGACGAACCCGACTTCGCCGGCGTCAACACCTCCACCGAGTTCCTCGCCAAGGTCATCGCCGACCGGATCGCCGAACGCGTCCACAAGGGCGCCCTCGGCGAGGGCGCCAAGGGGCTCTCGGGCATCGCCGTCACCCTGCACGAGTCGCACATCGCCTGGGCGAGTTACGAGCGTGGCCTGTGACCGGGGCGACCACGGAGCGGGCACGGCTGTCCTACGTCCCGGCGCAGCACACAGCCGACGCCGTCGAGAAGGCCGGAATCCTTCCCATGTCCCTGCGCACCGTGCACTTCGTCCTGCCGGGCGGCATCGACGACCCGGCCGCGCCCAGCGGCGGCAACGCCTACGACCGCCGGGTCTGCCTGGACCTGCCCGGCTTCGGCTGGCAGGTCACCCGGCACGCCGCACCCGGCACTTGGCCGCGCCCCGACCAGGCCGCACGCGACCACCTCGCCCGCACCCTGAGCGAACTGCCGGACGACGCGGTGGTGCTGCTGGACGGGATCGTCGCCTGCGGCGTCCCGGACATCGTCACCCCCCAGGCAGAGCGCCTGCGCCTGGCCGTGCTCGTCCATCTGCCGCTCGGCGACGAGACGGGCCTCGCGCCGGCCGTCGCCGCCGACCTCGACGCCCGCGAACGCGCCGTGCTGCGCGCCGCGCCCGCCGTCATCGCGACCAGCGACTGGGCGGTGCGCCGGCTCGTCTCCCACCACGGACTCGCGCCCGAACGGGTGCATGTCGTCGCGCCCGGCGCCGACATCGCGCCCCTCGCGCCCGGCACCGACGGCGTCTCCCGGCTGCTGTGCGTGGCCGCCGTCACCCCGCGCAAGGGCCAGCACCGGCTCGTGGAGGCGCTCGCGGCGGTACGGGACCTGCCGTGGACCTGCGAGCTGGTCGGCGGACTCGGCCACGACCCCGCGTACGTCGCACAGTTGCGCGAGACGATCGTCCGGTACGGCCTCGCCGACCGGCTGCACCTGACCGGCCCGCGCTCCGGCGCCGACCTCGACGCCACCTACGCCGCGGCCGACCTGATGGTCCTCACCTCCTACGCCGAGACCTACGGCATGGCGGTCACCGAGGCCCTGGCCCGCGGCATCCCGGTCCTCGCCACCGACGTCGGCGGTCTGCCGGAGGCGGTCGGCCGCGCCCCCGACGGCGGGGTGCCCGGCATCCTCGTCCCGCCGGAGGACCCCGCCGCGCTCGCCGCCGAACTGCGCGGCTGGTTCGGCGAGCCCGACGTACGCCGCCGGCTCAAGGCCGCCGCCCGCGGGCGGCGCGCCGCGCTCGACGGCTGGGCCGCCACCGCCCGCAGCCTGGCCGGAGTCCTCGCACGGCTCCCCGAAGCCCCGAGGAGGGCGGCATGAGCACGCCGGACACGACGACGAACGGCATGGCGTCGATCCCGGCCCAGGCCGGACCGAGGAAGGTGGGGCCGGTGCGCAGGGTCGAGAACGAGACCGAGCCGGTACGCGAGGCCCGTCGCGAGGAGCCCGGAGCCCCGGGCGGCGGCGTGCTGAGTTCGCAGGCGCCCGACGCGGAGGACGGCGCTCCTCGGGGGACCGGGGGCGGTGCCGGGGACTGCGGTGGTGCCGACGGTGGCGGGCAGCGTGGCGAGGACTCCCCGGTCGTCCCGGGGGCCGGGCCGGTCGGTCGCCCCGGTGAACGGGCCACCGTGCGGCTGCGGCACGACGAACCCGAGGAACCGCCCCGGTACGCGCCGGAATGGCTGAGGCTGCGGGAAGGCGCCGACGCGGCCGCCCGTGCGCAGGACCTGCTGGACGCCTTGCGGATCCGGCCGGCGAACCTGCCGGGCCACACCGGCGCCGTCGCCGTGCACGACCTGGGCTGCGGCACCGGCTCGATGAGCCGCTGGCTCGCGCCCCGCCTGGACGGCCCCCAGCACTGGGTCCTGCACGACCGCGACCCCTACCTGCTGCACTTCGCCGCCGTGGACTCCCCGCGCTCCGCCGCCGACGGCAGCAGTGTCACCGTCGAGACCCGGCGCGGCGACGTCGCCCGGCTGACGCCGGACGCGCTGGCGGGGGCCTCGCTGGTCACCGCCTCCGCGCTGCTCGACGTCCTCACCCGCGAGGAGGTCGTCACCCTCGTCGACGCCTGCGCCGGGGCCGGCTGCCCCGCGCTGCTCACCCTGTCGGTCGCCGGGCGTGTCGAACTCACCCCGGCGGACCCGCTGGACGCGGAGATCGCCGAGGCGTTCAACGCCCATCAGCGGCGCGGTGGGCTGCTCGGCCCGGACGCGGTCACCGTGGCCTACGAGGCGTTCGCGGCGCGCGGGGCCGCGGTACGCGTGCGTCCGAGCCCTTGGCGGCTCGGTCCCGAGGAGTCGGCGCTGACCGAGCAGTGGCTGCGCGGCTGGGTGGGAGCGGCCGTGGAACAGCGGCCCGAACTGCGTGACCGCGCCGAGCGGTACCTGCGGGACCGGCTCGCCGCCTGCGCCGCCGGTGAGCTGCGGGTCGTGGTGCATCACACCGACCTGCTGGCCCTGCCCCGGCCGACGGGCGGCGCGTGATGAGCCCGCGGTCGGCCGCGACGGAGTCCGGGCACCGGGTCACCGCCGGAACCGGCGCCCACGCGCGCGTGCAGGGCACGGAGACCGCGCACGCGCGCGTGCGCGACGGCGGTCCGGCCGACGTGTGCGTGTACGGTGCCGGCCCGATGCACGCGCGCGTGCCGAGCGGGGGCACGGCGCAGGCCGCCCACGAGACCGGGACCGGGCTTGCGCAATCGCCGCCTTCGTCTCATGAGCGGCCGCCCTCGCTCCCCGAACCGCCGGCCTCGGAGTCCGCACGGCCCCCGGTCACCGGGCGCCCCCGCCTCCGCTCGCTGCGCACGCACTTCGGCACCGTCGCCGGCGCGGTCATCCTCGGGGCCCTGCTGTGGCGGCTGGGCACCGGCGTGCTCGTCGACGGGCTGCGGCGGATCGACGCCGTCACGGTGCTGGCCGCGCTGGGCATCGGCGTGGTGACCACCGTGCTCAGCGCCTGGCGCTGGCAGTTGGTGGCCCGAAGCCTGCGCATCCGGCTCCCGCTGGGCTCCGCCGTCGCCGACTACTACCGGGCGCTGTTCCTGAACGCGGCGCTCCCCGGCGGGATCCTCGGCGATGTGCACCGGGCGGTCCGGCACGGACAGAGCGCCGGTGACCTGCGCCGCGGAGTGAAGGCCGTCGTACTGGAACGCGTCGCCGGGCAGATCGCGCTGGCCGCGCTCGCCGTGGCGGTGCTGCCGACGCTGCCGTCCCCGGTCCGCGCCGAGGCCCGCGACATCGCCCCGCTGGTCGCCCTCGCGGCGGCCGGCGCGCTCGCCATCGGCCTCGCCGTGCGCATGAACCGTGCGTCCTCCCGCCGGGCCGGGGGGCTGCGCACCGCCCTCGGCGAGGTGCGCCAGGGCCTGTTCTCCCGCCGGGGCGGGCCGGGCATCGCGCTGTCCTCGGCCGTCGTCCTGGCCGGGCACGTGGCGATGTTCGTCGTGGCGGCCCGGGTCGCGGGCTCGGCCGCCTCCCTCGGGGAACTGGTCCCGCTCGCGGTCCTCGCCCTGGTCGCCATGGGACTGCCGCTGAACGTCGGCGGCTTCGGGCCCCGCGAGGGCGTCACCGCCTGGGCGTTCGGCGCCGCGGGGCTCGGCGCGAGCACCGGGGTCGCCGTCGCGGTCGTGTACGGCGTGCTGAGCTTCGTGGCCAGCCTGCCCGGCGCCGTCGTCCTCGTCGTGCGCTGGTACGCCGGCCTGCGCACCGCGCCCGCCACGACGGACCCCGCCCCCGCGAGGGACTACCCGCGCCCCGCCGCGGACGTGAGCAACGCGAAACACGACTCGAAGGATTCCGCCAGGCTCGCCAGCAGTTCCTTCCCCTTTTCGGCCGACCCCAGGGAAGGACGGCCGATGACGCCGGATTCGGTATAGGCGGACATTCCCACGGTGAGCAGATGACGACGGTCGTCAGCGGTGAAATCGGCGGACTCGTAACCAGGGCGGACGAATTCGGGATGAGCGTGCAGAAGAATCGAGGTCTCGATTTCCCCCGCGTGCATGTCGGTGAGCAGCGAGGTGCGCACCCCCGCCCGTTCCCGCGCCGTCTCCCAGTCCTCGGCGGCCGGGAACAACGCCATCCGCTCACCGCGCGCGGAGGCCTCCTGGACGACGTTGCCCAGCACGTAGTTGCCGCCGTGCCCGTTGACCACGACCAGCGCGTCGACGCCCGAACGGCGCAGCGACGCGGCGATGTCCGAGACCACCGCATGGAGGGTCACGGCGGAGATGCTGACGGTCCCCGGCCAGTCCGCGTGCTCGTGCGAGCAGGAGACCGTCACCGGGGGAAGGAGGTGCACCGGGTACGCGGCGGCGATCTCCCGCGCCACGGCACAGGCGACGAGCGTGTCGGTCGCCAGCGGAAGGAACGGACCGTGCTGTTCGAAACTGCCGACGGGAAGGACGGCGACCTGTGTTGAACCGCCCGCCCCCCGCGTGCGTACCTCTCCGGTGGTGTCCGCCGGCAGCACGCCGTACGCCACCCCGTCCGTCCCGCCACATGCCGCCGCACGCGCGCCCGAACCACTCATCATTTCACGGCCTTTCGTCTCTGCTTAGGAATCAGATCATGACAGAAAACAACGGCTTCAACATGGGCGTCCTCGGCAAGAAGTCCCCGCGGCGTTCGGGCGCGGAACGCGTCGTGAATGCACCGCTGCCCACCGTGTACGGGAAATTCCAGGCGATCGGCTACCTGGACCACGACCGCGGCGACGAACAAGTGGCCCTCGTGTACGGCGAGATCGGCACCGAGAACGTGCTGACCCGGTTGCACTCCGAATGCCTGACCGGGGACGCGTTCGGCTCCCGGCACTGCGAGTGCGGCGACCAGCTGGAGGCCGCACTGCGCGCCGTCGTCGCCGAAGGCAGCGGGATCGTCGTGTACTTGAGGGGCCACGAGGGCCGCGGCATCGGACTGCTCGCCAAGCTGCGCGCGATGGCACTGCAGGCGGAGGGCCTGGACACCGTGGAGGCGAACCTCGCGCTCGGCCTGCCTGTCGACGCCCGCGACTACGGCATCGCTGCGGAGATCCTGCACGACCTCGGGGTGCGCTCGGTACGCCTGATGTCCAACAACCCCCGCAAGCGCGAGGCGCTGGTGCGGCACGGGATCCAGGTCGCCGAGCAGGTGCCGCTGCTGATCGAGCCGTGCGAGAGCAACATCACGTATCTGCGCACCAAGCGGGAGCGGATGGACCACGTCCTGCCCCATCTGGACGCCGTCGCCCACGGCTCCTGAAGCCGGCCGTCCGGCGTCCGCCGCCTCCCCCCACGGGCGGCGGCCGCCCCGGCGGTCAGTCAGTCCACCAGCGTCTCGTGCACCAGCCGCCGCAGCTCCGGAAAGATCTTCAGCGTCTTCGGGCGTACCTGCGTCATGAACTGGACCGTCAGCTCACGGGCCGGATCGACCCAGAAGGCGGTCGTGGCCGCGCCGGTCCAGCCGAACGTGCCGAGGCTGGAGGGGGCCAGGGTGCGGGACGGGTCGGTCACCACCGACACGTTGAAGCCGAAGCCGAGCCCGTCGTTGCCGGGTTCCTGGTGGGCGGGCGCGCCGAAGGAGCGCAACACCGCGTCGCCGGGCAGCTGGTTGCGCGTCATCATGCCGACGGTTTCCGTGGACAGCAGCCGTACGCCCTCCAGTTCGCCGCCCCGGCGCAGCATCTCCATGAACCGGTGGAAGTCGTACGCCGAGGAGACCAGGCCGCCGCTGCCGGACAGGAACCTCGGCCGGCCGTGCACCGGCAGCCCCGGCACCGGTTCGATCCCTCCCTCTACCGTCTCCCCGTACAACTGGGCCAGCCTGCCCGCCTGTTCGGGCTCGATGTGGAAGCCTGTGTCGGCCATGCCGAGCGGGCGCAGGATCCGCTCGGCGAAGAACGTGTCCAGCGGCCGCCCGGACACCACCTCGATCACCCGGCCCAGCACGTTCGAGGCCACCGAGTAGTTCCACTGTGTGCCGGGATCGAACTGCAGCGGCATGCGTGCGTACACCTCGACCGTCTCGGCCAGATCGGCGCCCGGCGGCACCGAGTACTCCAGGCCGGACTCGCGGTAGAGGGCGTCGACGGGGTGCTTGTAGTAGAAGCCGAAGGTCAGGCCGGCGGTGTGGGTGAGCAGATGCCGGATCAGGATCGGGCCGGAGGCCGGGCGGGTGCGCAGGTCCGGGCCCGAACCCCCGTCGTACACACGCGGGTTGGCGAACGCCGGCAGATGACGTTCCAGCGGGTCGTCCAGGGACAGCCTGCCCTCCTCCACCAGCAGCAGTACCGCGACCGCGGTGACCGGCTTGGTCATGGAGTAGATCCGCCACAGCGTGTCCGCCTCGACCGGCAGCCCGGCCGCGACATCGCGCCGGCCGTACGTGGTGAGGTGGGCGACCCGGCCACCACGCGAGAGGGCCACGAGAAAGCCGGGCAGCCGCCCCTCGTCGACGTGGAGCGCGAACTGCCGGTCCAGGCGGTCCAGCGCCTTGACGTCCAGCCCCGCCTCGCCCGGGTCGACTTCCTGCCGCAGCCCTGCCATCGCTCTCCTCCGGTCGCCATGTACGCGCTGTCCCGGCTGCCCGCCGGGACGCACCCGGCCCTCATCGTCGCCCAGGAACACCACCATGGACCCGTTCATCAGCGGTGTTTGTGATCGACGCGACGCCGTCAGGGCCGGGCATCCCGCGCCCGCCACTGGTTCCGGGCAGCCCGCGCCCGCCACCGGTCCAGGCGGGCCCGTGCTCGCCACTGGTTCCGGTCGGCACGCGCTCGCCGTCGGTCTCGGCTGTCCCGCGGTTGCTGGTTCCGGTCGGCGCGTGCTCGTCATCGGTCCCGGTTGTTGCGCGCTTGCCACTGGCCGGGCTGGTACGTGCTTGCCGTCGGTCTCGGCTGTCCTGCGGTCGGTGGGTGCTCGCCATTGGTCCCGGTTGTTGTGCGCTCGCCGCTGGTTCCGGCTGGTACGTGCTCGCCATTGATCCCAGCCGTCCCGCGCTCGTCACCTGCTCAGGCCGTCCCGCGCTCGTCTTCTGCTCAGGCCGGAAGGCGATCGTCGTCTGCCCCGGCCGGCAGGCCATCGTCACCTGCCCCGGCCGACGTGCGGTAGCCGCCGGTCCCGGCCCGGGCGCCGTCGCCGTCGGTTCTCGGCAGTGCACTGGCCAAGGGCACGCCGAGCGACGCGACGGCCGTCAGGGCGAGCAGGGCGGTCGTGGTCCCGGTGCCGATGAGCGCGGTCGCCGTGGCCACTCCCACGGCCGGGCCGACGTTCAGCGCCGTCTGCTGCAGCCCGCCCGCCACTCCGGCCACCGCCACCTCCGCCCGGCGTACGACCACCTGGGTGGCCGCCACCATCACCGTCCCGAAGCCGGCCCCCAGCAGGGCGAACGCGCAGCCGAGCGTGGGCGTCGAGCCGGCCCCGGACAGTACGAGGACACCGAGCGCCAGCAGCGCCGTCGCCCCCGTCGTCGTACCGCGCGTCCCGAAGCGGCGCAGCAGCGCCGGGCACAGCGCGGCGGACGCCACCATCAGCACCGCGAGCGGCAGACTGCGCAGGGAGCTGTCCAACGGGTCGAGGCCCAGGCGGCGTTGGAGGACGTAGGTGGCCACGAAGAGGGTGCCGAAAAGGGCCGCGGACACGACCACCAGCACGCCGAGCGCCGCCCCGGCCGCCCGCGAGCCGATGACCGAGGGCGGCAGCAGCGGGCTCGCCGTACGCCGCTCGTGCCGCACGAGGACGGCGGCGGCGACCGCGGCGACGGCGAGTCCCGTGACGGAGGCGGGCCGCGCGGTCAGCGAGTGCACCAGGCAGGAGAGGGCCACCGCGAGGAGTACGGCCCCCGGTATGTCCAGCGGGGCCCCGGAACCCGCCGCGGGCCGTTGCGGGCGCAGCAGCGTCGGCAGGCCGAAGACGAGCGCGGGCAGCACGTTGACGAAGAACACCGCCCGCCAGCCCAGGCCGGTCACCAGCGCCCCGCCCACCAGCGGCCCCGCTGCCGCCGCCAGCCCGATCGCGGCGGTCCGCACGGCGAGAGGACGCGCGAGCCGGTCCGGCGGGTACGCGGCCCGCAGCATCCCCAGTGTGGCGGGCTGCAGCAGCGCCCCGAACACCCCCTGCACCGCCCGCAGCCCGATCACCCAGCCCACGCCGGGCGCGCCAGCGATCCCCGCCGACGCCGCTCCGAACCCCAGCATGCCGAGCGCGAACACCCGCTGCTGCCCGTACCGGTCACCGAGCCGTCCCGCGAACACCAGCAGGCTGGCCACGGCGATCAGATACGCGGTGCTGGTCCACTGCACCTCCGCGAACGACGCCCCCAACTCGCTCTGCAGACGGGGCTGCGCGACCGTGAGGACCGTCCCGTCCAGCGCGACGACCACCGCACCCGCCACGCTGCTCGCCAGCGTCCAAGGCCGGTTCACCGGCCGCGCTCCGGGCCGAGGTGGGCCAGCAGCACCGCATCGAGCAAAGGCCCGAAGTCCTCTTCGCCGACGGCGAGTTGGAGACTGCGCCAGCACCACAGCTGGGCGACTCCGTGCAGATTGGCCCACAGGGCGCCCGCGACCCGCCGGGCGTCCGCTGTGGGCCGGACCTCGCCGACGAGCCCGGCGAGCACGCGGAACAGGGGGAGACTCGTGTCCCGCAGCCCCAAGTGACCGCTCTCCAGCAAGTCGTGACGGAACATCAGCTCGTACATGCCGGGGTTTTCGAGCGCGTATTCCAGATAGGTTCGCGCCAGCGCCGCCACCTGCGCGCGCGGGCCGGCGGAGCCCGGTGCGAGCGTCGCCCGTACCCGCTCGGCCAGCTCGGCGAAGCCGCGGCGCGCGATGGCCGACAGCAGCTCCAGATGGGTGGGGAAGTAGCGGCGCGGGGCCCCGTGCGAGACGCCGGCGCGCCGGGCGATCTCCCGCAGGGTCAGCGCCTGCAGCCCCTCGACCGCCAGCAGCTCAACGCCCACGTCGACCAGACGCTCCCGCAACCCCATGTCGGACTCAGTCATAGACACTGTCTACCAGGCTGCCGTAGACACTGTCTACTCTCCGGTCGGAGCGCGGGAATGCGGCACCCGCTCCGGTGAGTTGACCGTGTCATGAGCGAAGACTCCACCTCGGACCCCACGCAGGACGCGCTGCTCGAACTGCTCGCCGAAGGCGACGCCGGCGTCCTGGTCACCCTCAAACGCGACGGCCGCCCCCAGCTGTCCAACGTCAACCACGCCTACTATCCCGACGAGCGCGTGATCCGGATCTCCGTCACCGACGACCGCGCCAAGGCCCGCAACCTCCGCCGAGACCCCCGCGCCTCCTACCACGTCACCAGCGCCGACCGCTGGGCGTTCACCGTCGCCGAGGGCACGGCCGAACTCTCCCCGGTCGCCCGGGACCCGCACGACGACACCGTCGAGGAACTGATCCGCCTGTACCGGGACGTTCAGGGCGAGCATCCGGACTGGGACGACTACCGGGCGGCGATGGTCCGCGACCGCCGTCTGGTGGTGCGGCTGCACGTCGAGCGGGCGTACGGTATCCCGAAGCGCTGACCCGCCCCGGTTCCCGGCTACGACGCGCCGACGGTCCGCGTCTCGATCGCTCGCAGTACGGCGACCATGTCCTCGTCGCCGTACCCCTGGGCCACCGTCTCCTCGAACAGGGTGTGGCACACGTCGAGGAGCGGTGAGGCCAGGCGAGCCCTGCGGGCCGCCTCGGCGATGAGCCGGTTGTTCTTCAGGACGTCCAGTGCGGCCGCCTGGACCGCGAAGTCACGGTCGAACAGCTTGGGCGCCTTCATCCGGGAGACGCCGCTGGCCATGGGGCCCGCGTCCAGGACGTCCAGGAAGAGCCGCCGGTCCAGGCCCTGCCGCTCGGCGAAGTGGAACGCCTCGGTCAGCCCGGTCACCAGGGTGATCAGGAAGAGGTTCACGGACAGCTTCATCAGCAGCGCGCCGGGCGCCGGACCGCACCCGAACGTCTCCCGGCACAACGGCGCGAGCAACGGCCGTACGGCGTCCACGGCGTCCTGCTCCCCGGCGAGCATGGCCACCAGCCGGCCTTCCTCCGCCGGGACCCGTGACCCGGAGACGGGTGCCTCGACGTACCGGCCGCCGGCGGCGCGGACGTCGGTCTCCAGGGCGTGGGAGTACTCGGGCGAGGTGGTGCCCATGTGGACGACCGTGCGCCCGGCGACCCGTGCCGCCAGCGCGGGAGTGCCCCGGCCGAGCACGGTGTCGACGGCGGCCTCGTCGGCGAGCATCAGCAGCACCACGTCCGCCTTGGCGAACACCCCGTCGGCGTCCGCGGCGACCGTGGCGCCGGCGGCGCGCAGGGGTGCGGCGCGTTCCGGGGTCCGGTTCCAGACCACCAGGGGAGTGCCGGCGGACACCAGGCGCTGCGCCATGGGGCGGCCCATCACTCCGAGACCGATGAAACCGACGTTCACGGGACCGCCCTCCGCCCAGGGAGCCGATTATGACCACGGTCATAGTAGCCGCCGTTATGACGCCGGTCATAGAGTGGGGAGCGGTGAGGATCGGGAGGCCGTCAATGGGCGAGTCGCGACACGGGCCGCGGGAGCGGATGGTCTTCAGCGCGGCCCAGCTGATACGGCGCGACGGTGTCGCCGCGACCGGCATGCGCGAGGTCGCCGCGCACGCGGGCGCACCGCGCGGCTCGCTCCAGCACTACTTCCCGGGCGGGAAGGAACAGCTGGTCAATGAGGCGGTCGGCTGGGCCGGACGGTATGCGGGCAAGCGGATCGCACGCTTTCTCGCGGGGCTCGAGGAGCCGACGCCGAGCGGGCTGTTCGCGGCAATGGTCGCCCAGTGGACGGATGAGTACACGGCGCGCGGCTTCGCTGCGGGCTGCCCGGTCGCCGCCGCCACCGTCGACTGCGCCTCGGCCGACGGCTCGACCCGCGAGGCCGTGGCCGCCGCGTTCACGACCTGGCGGGCCCCGCTCGCCGAGGCGCTGACCGGCATGGGCGTCCCCGCGGCACGCGCCGAATCCCTGGCCACGCTGATGATCAGCACCCTGGAGGGCGCGATCCTGATGTCCCGCGCGGAACAGGACGCACAGCCGCTGACCACGGCCGCCCGGGAACTCGGGCCCCTGCTCGACGCGGCGGTGACTCCGGCGGGGTGACGCCACGGCGGCCACTGGCCGGTGAGCGCGACGGTGGCGATCGGTCCGGGTGAGCGCGACGGTGGCGATCGGTCCGGGTGAGCGCGGCCGGGTTGGCCGGTCGTGGGTGGGCGGTGCTTGTCCCGGGGCGCCCGTCGCATTAGCCTCCGCGCGTGATCAACGGTGCACATGTGGTGCTCTACAGCCGGGACGCGGAAGCCGACCGGGCCTTCCTGCGCGACACCCTCGGATGGACGCACGTCGACGCGGGCCACGGATGGCTGGTCTTCCAGGCGCCGCCCACCGAGGTGGCCTGCCATGCCACCGACGGCGAGCCCGCGCACGAGCTGATGCTGATGTGCGACGACCTGGACGTGACTCAACGTCAACTCGCGGAGAAAGGAGTGGAGTTCACCAGGCCGGTGGAGGAGGCCCGCTGGGGCCGGGTGACCGCCCTGCGCCTGCCGGGCGGCGGCGAACTCGCCCTGTACGAGCCGCGCCACCCGCAGCCCTAGCAGTCCGCCGGCCCGGAGCCGCTCGCCTCAGGCCGTCACCCGTTCCGCCCGCTTCGCCTGCCTCCCCGGCCGCTCCCCGAGCAGTTCCGTCGGGACCCTGTGCGTCTCGCGGGCGGTGAGCGCGGCCAGGGCCGGCGGCAGGCACAGCGCGCCCGTGAACAGGGCGACCGCCGACCAGTCGGCGCCGCCCGGACCGGCGATCTCGGCGGCGAAGGTGACCGCGAACCCGGCCACCGCGAAGCCGATCTGCGTGCCGACGGCCACGCCCGACAGCCGCACCCGGGTCGCGAACATCTCGCCGTAGAAGGCGGGCCACACGCCGTTCGCCGCGCTGTAGACGAGGCCGAAGGCGACGATCCCGAGGACCAGGATCAGCGGGCGCGAGCCCGTGGAGATCGCCCACAGATAGCCGGCCATCGCGGCCGCGCTGCCCACCGCGCCGATCAGGAACACCGGCCGGCGCCCGATCCGGTCCGAGAGCGTGGCCCACAGCGGGATCACCGCCAGAGCGGCGAGGTTGGCCAGGGCACCCACCCACAGCATGAACGTACGGGACATCCCGACCGCGTCACTGGTGGCGTAGGCCAGCGCCCACACCGTGAAGATCGTGCTGACCGAGGCGATGAGCGCGCCCGCGATCACCCGGACCACGTCCGCCCAGTGCTCGCGCAGCAGCACCGCGAGCGGCAGCCGGACCACTCCCTCGGTGGCCGCCTGCCGGGCGAAGGCCGGGGTCTCGCGCAGCCGGCGCCGGATGACGTAACCCGTGACGGCGACCACCATGCTCAGCCAGAACGGCACCCGCCAGCCCCACGACAGCAGTTGGTCCTCGGGCAGCCTGGACACGGGGATGAAGACCAGCGTGGCGATGAGCTGGCCGCCCTGGGTGCCGCTCAGCGTGAAGCTCGTGAAGAATCCGCGCCGGTCCGGCGGCGCGTGCTCCAGGCTCATGGAACTCGCGCTCGCCTGCTCGCCGGCCGCCGATATGCCCTGCAGCACGCGGCAGAGCACGAGCAGCACCGGGGCGAGCGAGCCGGCCTGGGCGCGGGTGGGCAGACAGCCGATCAGGAAGGTCGTCAGGCCCATCAGGATCAGGGTGAACACCATGATCTTCTTGCGGCCGAGCCGGTCTCCGACGTGCCCGAGGACCAGCGCGCCGAGCGGCCGGGCGGCGTAGGCGACGCCGAAGGTGGCGAGCGACAGCAGGGTCGCGGTCGCCGGGTCGGAGGAGTCGAAGAACACCTTCGGGAAGATCAGTGCGGCGGCGCTGCCGTAGACGAAAAAATCGTAGTACTCCAGCGCGCTGCCGATCCAGGCGGCCGTCGCCGCCTTCCAGGGCTGGCCGGGAGGGGTGTCGGAGGCGGGCGCGGGGGAGGGGACGGACACGGCGGTGCTCCTTCGGGGAACCCCGCCCTACGGAAGGGCGGAGTGAGCGACGAGGGAAGGGAGCGGGTGAGGGGCCGGATCTCGGCTGCTAATTAACCCACTGGATAGTTAGTGGTGGTGGGTGGGATGTTGCGCCGGTGTTTCCGCGCTGTCAAGAGTCGGTGCGACAGCCCGTGCGGGGTGCGCGGGCCCGCCGGGGTCAGCCGGCCGCGCGCTCCGCGGTCAGGTAGGCGATCACCATGTCGCCGAGCATGGTCCGGTAGTGCTCCCGCTGGGCGGGGTCCACCAGGTCCCGGCCGAACAGGGCGCCGAAGGTGTGCCGGTTGGCGACCCTGAAGAAGCAGAACGAGCTGATCATCGCGTGCAGGTCGACCGCGTCGACGTCGGCCGTGAACAGCCCCGACTCCTGCCCCGCGGTGAGGATCCGGCGGATCACCTCCAGCGCCGGGGAGCCGATCCTCCCGAGCTTCTCGGAGGCCGCGATGTGCTCGGCGCCGTGGATGTTCTCGATGCTGACCAGGCGGATGAAGTCCGGGTGGCGCTCATGGTGGTCGAAGGTCAGCTCGGCCAGGCGCCGGATCGCGGCGACGGGGTCCAGGTGGTCGACCTCCAGTTCCTGCTCGGCCTCGCGGATCACCCCGTAGGCCCGCTCCAGCACGGCCGTGAACAGCTGTTCCTTGCCGCCGAAGTAGTAGTAGATCATCCGCTTGGTGGTGCGGGTGCGGGCCGCTATCTCGTCGACTCGGGCGCCGTCGTACCCCGCCCGCGCGAACTCCTGTGTGGCCACGTCGAGGATCTCGGCCTTGGTGCGGGCCGCGTCGCGCACCCGTCCCCCGGGTCGTTCGGGTTCTTCGACGCTGGTCATCGCTGTCCTTCGGGCCGGTGGACGCCTGGGTGGCGCGCTCGCTGTGTGCGTGCCGGTGATTGTAGAAGCAGGGCCCCCGAAGCCGCCCGGCTCTTCCTCACGGCTCTCCCGGCTGATATAGCTAACGTACTGGTTCGTACATTAGCGCCGCCTCGGGAGGGCCACATGGCCAAGGACGCGTATCTCGTCGGGCTGATCGGGGCCGGTATCGGCCCCTCGCTCAGCCCCGCCCTGCACCAGCGGGAGGCGGACCGGCAGGGCCTGCGCTACCTCTACCGGCTCCTCGACATCGACCTCCTCGGCCGGGCGCCGGAGGCGGTCGGCGACCTGGTCCGCGCCGCCCGCGATCTCGGCTACGACGGGCTGAACATCACCCACCCCTGCAAACAGTTGGTCATCGACCACCTCGACGCCCTCGACCCGTTGGCCGAGGCGCTCGGCGCGGTCAACACCGTGGTCTTCGACGACGGCCGGGCCGTCGGCCACAACACCGACGTGACCGGTTTCGCCGCCTCCTTCGCGCGCGGCCTGCCGGACGCCCCGCTGGAGCGGGTCGTCCAGCTCGGCGCGGGCGGCGCGGGCGCGGCCGTCGCACACGCCGTGCTCACCCTGGGCGCCGGGCGGGTCACCGTCGTCGACGCACTGCCCGGGCGGGCCGCCGCGCTCGCCGACTCCTTGGTACGCAACTTCGGCCCAGGCCGGGCGGGCGCGGCGACGGTCGATCGGCTTCCGGCGCTGCTCGGCGAGGCCGGCGGCTGTGGGGGGCTCGTCCATGCCACCCCCACCGGCATGGCCGCGCATCCCGGACTGCCCCTGTCCGCCGAGCTGTTGCATCCCGGTCTGTGGGTCGCCGAGGTCGTCTACCGGCCGCTTCGGACCGAGCTGCTGCGGGTCGCCCACGCGCGTGGCTGTGCCGTCCTGTCCGGGGGCGGGATGGCCGTGTTCCAGGCCGCCGACGCGTTCCGGCTGTTCACCGGGCGGGAGCCGGACAGCGGGCGGATGCTGGCCGACTTCGAGGAACTGGTGGGCGTCGAGCGCTCGGGGAGTGCGGCCGGATGACGAGGAACACGGGCATGCACACCTCCATCGCCACCGTCTCCCTCAGCGGCACCCTCACCGAGAAGCTCGCCGCCGCCGCGCGGGCCGGCTTCGGCGGGGTGGAGATCTTCGAGAACGATCTCCTCGCCTGCCCGCTCGCTCCCGAGGAGATCCGTGCGCGCTGCGCCGACCTCGGGCTGAGCATCGATCTGTACCAGCCGATGCGGGACATCGAGGGCGTGCCCGACGACGTCTTCGTGCGCAATCTGCGGCGCGCCCGGCACAAGTTCGAGCTGATGAACCGGCTCGGCGCCGACACCGTCCTCGTGTGCTCCAGTGTGTCGCCGGACGCCGTGGACGACGACGTGCGAGCAGCCGGTCAGCTCGCTCGACTGGCCGGCCTGGCGGAGGAGTTCGGCATACGGGTGGCGTACGAGGCGCTGGCCTGGGGGCGGCATGTGAACACCTACGGACACGCGTGGCGGATCGTCGAGGCCGCCGACCATCCGGCGCTCGGCGTCTGCCTGGACAGCTTCCACATCCTCTCCCGCGGCTCCGAGCCCGAGGACCTCGAGGGAATCGCGGACATCCCCGGCGAGAAGATCTTCTTCCTGCAACTCGCCGACGCCCCGCTGCTCGCCATGGACGTCCTGCAGTGGAGCCGCCACTACCGCTGCTTCCCCGGACAGGGCGGCTTCGACGTCGCCGGGCTGCTGCGGCGCGTCCTCGCCGCCGGGTACCGCGGGCCGCTGTCCCTGGAGGTGTTCAACGACGTCTTCCGGCAGGCCGACGCCGGCCCCACCGCCGTCGACGCCCACCGCTCCCTGCTCCTCCTGCGCGAGGCCGCCGGCGCCGCCGAGCTGCCGTCCCCCGTCGTGCCCACCGGGGTGGCTTTCGCCGAACTGCTCACCCCGGACGCCGAACCCGTCACCGCACTGCTGACCGCGCTCGGCTTCACCCGCACCGCCCGGCACCGCGGCAAGCCCGTCGACCTGTGGCAGCGCGGTGCGGCACGCGTCCTGGTCAACACCGCCGCCACCGCCCGCCGCGACGGCACCCGGCTCGCCGCGATCGGCCTGGAGTCCCCGGACCCCGCCGCTGCCGCCCGCCGCGCCGAAGCCCTGCTCGCCCCCGTCCTGCCCCGCCGCCGCGCCCCGGGGGATGCCCCGCTCGACGCCGTCGCGGCCCCCGACGGCACGGAACTGTTCCTCTGCGCCACCGGCGACACCGAACCACCGGACTGGCGGGCGGACTTCGCCGACCTTGCGGACACCCCGGCGCCCTGCGCGACCCGCATCGACCACCTCGCCCTCACTCAGCCCTGGCACCACTTCGACGAGGCCACCCTCTTCCACCGCAGCGTCCTCGGCCTCACCGCCCAGGAGAGCGTCGACCTCGCCGACCCCTACGGCCTGATGCGCAGCCGCGCCGTCGCCAATGCCGAGGGCAGCGTCCGAATCGCCCTCGGCGTCGGCGCGGCACCCACCGACGACACCGTGCACGCGGCGCACATCGCGCTGGCCACCGACGACGTGGTGGCCGCGGCCCGTGCCTTCCGCGCCGCGGGCGGCCGGCTGCTGCCGGTGCCCGCCAACTACCACGACGACCTCGCCGCCCGCTACGAGTTCCCGGACGGGGAGCTGGAGACCTACCGCGAACTCGGCATCCTGTACGACCGGGACGCGGGCGGCGCCTTCCGGCACTGCTACACCGAGACCGTCGGCCGGGTCTTCTTCGAACTCGTCCAGCGCGACCCCGGCTACCAGGGGTACGGCGCCGTGAACGCCCCGGTCCGGCTCGCGGCCCAGCACGCCGGGCGGCGCTGAGAGAGGCGGGCGGAAGAACAGGGCGAAGGAGCAGGACGGAAGAGGAGGTGAAGGAGCAGGACGGAAGAGGAGGTGAAGGAGCCGGTGAGCCCGCGGTGAGACCTCGGTGAGACCCGGCCCCGGCACGCGCCGCCCGCCGGTCCGGCGGCCGATACTCGCACGGTCCAGGACATACCCGGTGTCCCGGACCCGAGAGTCCCGGACCGGGTGCCTGGAAGTCCCATGCCGATACCCGCCGGCCGGCCGCTGCTCCGCCCCGACCCGCCGCCGACCGAGCCGACCGCAGCCGTCCCGCCCCCGCCCGCCCCGCCCGTGGCGGCCCGCGCCGACCGCTACGAACGTCCGGTGCTCGCCGCCGTCGCCGTGCTCGCCGCCGTGCTGTGCCTGTGGGGCCTGGACCACAGCACCTACCACGCCTTCTACGCGAGCGCGGTGCGCAGCATGACGGACAGCCCGGCCGACTTCTTCTACGGCTCCTTCGACCCCGCGGGCTCCATCACGCTGGACAAGCTGCCCGGCTTCCTGTGGCCGCAAGCGCTCGCGGCGCTGGTGTTCGGCTTCCACCCCTGGGCGCTGGTGCTGCCCCAGGCACTGGAGATGGTGGGCTGTGTCCTGCTGCTGCACGTACTGGTGCGCCGCTGGGCCGGGGTGCCCGCCGGGCTGCTGGCCGCCGCGTTCCTGACGCTGACCCCGGTGACGGTGGGCCTCGGCCGTTCGGTCACCGAGGACGCCCCGTTCGTGCTGCTCCTGCTGCTGGCCGCCGAGGCCACCTGGCGGGCCACCGAGAAGGCCCGCCCGCGCACCCTGCTGCTCGCGGGCGTCTGGGTTGGCCTCGCCTTCCAGTGCAAGATGCTGGAGGCGTGGGCGGTGCTGCCCGCGCTGGCCGCGACCTACCTGGTCGCCGCGCCCGCCGCGCGGCGCCGCCGTATCGGCCATGTGGCGCTGGCCGGAGCGGTGACCGTGGCGGTGTCGGTGTCGTGGATGCTGGTGGCCGCCCTCACCCCGGCCGGCGCCCGCCCGTACCTCGACGGCACCACCGACGACTCGCCGTTCGCCCTCGTCGTCGGCTACAACTTCCTCACCCGTTTCCACGACGTCGGCGTCGACGCGGCCGGCACCGGCAGCATCATGGCGAGCCGGGTGGCCCGGGCCGGCGCACACCTGGGACCGGGCATGGGCGACGGCGTGGGGAAGATGTTCAGCCCCGGGCTGGCCACCCAGACCGGCTGGCTGTACCCGCTGGCCGCGCTCGGGCTCGTCGGCGGGCTGCTGGCGTTGCGGCGGCGCCGGGTGCCGCGCACCGACCCGCTGGTCGCCGGACAGGTGCTGTGGGGCATGTGGTTCGCGACCTTCTTCGCCGCCTTCAGCTTCGGCAGCGTCACCGGCCACACCTACTACATGGGCGTCGTCGCCGTGGCCGTGGCCGCGCTCGCCGCGGCCGGCGTCGTCCGCGCCCGCCGCTCCCGTCTGCTCGCCGCCGTCATCGCCGTCAACCTCCTCTGGGCCGCGGCGCTGACGTTGTGGTACCCGCGCTTCCAGCCCTGGTCGGCGCCCTGTGCGGCCGCCCTCGGCCTGCTCGCGCTGGTGCTCGCGGGCCTGCGTCACCGCACCGGCGCGGCCGCCCGCCGCATCCCGCCACGGGCCGCGCTCGCCACCGCCCTCGCCGCCGTCCTGCTGGTCCCCGCCGTCTGGACGGCGTCCGCGCTGTCCCTGCGCTACAACCAGCCCGGCTCCTTCGGCCGGGTCGGCCCCACCAGCACCCGTGCCGGCACCGCCTCCACCACCCTCGGCCCCCAACGCCGGCGGCTGCTCGCCTACCTGACCGCGCACCGCGACGGCGCCCGCTACCTGGCCGCCGTACCGGGCTGGGAGAGCGCCGCGCCGTACGTCATCGCCGCCGACGCGTCCGTCCTGCCGATGGGCGGCTTCACCGGCCGCGTCCCCTACCCGGCGCCGGACGCCTTCCGCCGGCTGGTGGACACCGGACGGCTGCACTACGTCCTCGTCCCACGCGCCGACCTGCGCCCCGGCGCCCTCACGGCCGGCAGCCCCGTCGGCGCCGTGCTGCGCTGGACCGCCGCCCACTGCGCGCTCGTCCCGCCGGCCGCCTACGATCCCGGTGACCGGTCCCGGTTCCTGTACCACTGCGGCCCGGTCCGCCTGGGGTGAACGGGACGGCGTACAAAGGGACTTGCGGATCTGGTGCCGCTACGACCGTCCTCGTTGCGCGTGGCCGATCTGCGTCCCGGCGCCCTCACGGCCGGCAGCGCCGTCGGCGCCGTGCTGCGCTGGACCGCCGCCCACTGCGCGCTCGTCCCGCCGACCGCCTCCGGCCCCGGTTGCCGTAACACCGCGGCCCGGTCCGCCAGGGGTGGACCGGGCCGCACACGAAGGGGCTTGCGGATCGGGTGCCGTTACGGCCGTCTGTTCCACTCGGCGATCACGGGCCGCCCGTGCTCGGTCGACAGCCGGCTGACCGTGCCCGTGGCCAGCTGGAACAGCCGGCCGTCGGCGGGCGGCAGGCCCAGCCGGCGCGCGGTGAGCACGCGCAGGAAGTGGGCGTGGGCGACGACGATCACGTCCCCCTCGGCCAGGGCCGGGGACAGCCGGGCCAGGACCCGGTCGGCGCGGGCCCCGATCTCCTCCGGTGACTCGCCGGGATGCCCGTCGGGGCCCGGCGGCACGCCGTCGGTCCACAGGTCCCAGCCGGGGCGGGTCCGGTGGATGTCGACCGTGGTGACACCCTCGTAGCCGCCGTAGTCCCACTCGTGCAGGTCGGGGTCGGGCACGACCCCGACGAGGCCCGCCAGTCCGGCGGTGCGCAGCGCGCGCCCCAGCGGGCTGGCGAGCGCGAGGGCGTAGGTCCGGCCGGTGAGGAGCGGGGCGAGGGACTTGGCCTGTTGCTCGCCGTCCTCGGTCAGGGGCAGGTCGGTCCAGCTGGTGTGCTGTCCCGACCGGCTCCACTCCGTCTCACCGTGGCGGACCAGCAGCAGGTCCCCCACGGCGGTCAGTCCTTCTTCTCGACCGCGTGGCCGCCGAACTGGTTGCGCAGCGCGGCGATCATCTTCATCTGCGGCGAGTCGTCCTGCCGGGAGGCGAACCGGGCGAACAGGGAGGCGGTGATCGCGGGCAGCGGTACGGCGTTGTCGATGGCCGCCTCGACGGTCCAGCGGCCCTCGCCGGAGTCCTCCGCGTAGCCGCGCAGCTTCTGCAGGTGCTCGTCCTCGTCCAGGGCGTTGACCGCGAGGTCGAGCAGCCAGGAGCGGATGACGGTGCCCTCCTGCCAGGAGCGGAACACCTCGCGGACGTTCTCCACCGAGTGCACCTTCTCCAGCAGCTCCCAGCCCTCGGCGTAGGCCTGCATCATGGCGTACTCGATGCCGTTGTGGACCATCTTGGAGAAGTGCCCGGCGCCGACCCGGCCCGCGTGGACATAGCCGTACGGGCCCTCCGGCTTGAGCGCCTCGAAGATCGGCTTCAGCGGCTCCACGTGCTGCTCGTCGCCGCCGACCATGAGCGCGTAGCCGTTCTCGAGGCCCCACACACCGCCGGAGACACCTGCGTCGACGAAGCCGATGCCCTTGATGCCGAGGGCGGCGGCGTGCTTCTCGTCGTCCGTCCAGCGGGAGTTGCCGCCGTCGATGACCGTGTCGCCGGGCTCGAGCAGGTCGCCGAGCTCGTCGACGACGGTCTGCGTGGCGGTGCCGGCCGGGACCATCACCCACACATGGCGGGGCGCGTCCAGCTTCTCGACCAGTTCGGCGAGGGACTTGACGTCGGAGACCTCGGGGTTGCGGTCGTAGCCGATGACGGTGTGGCCGGCGCGGCGGATCCGCTCGCGCATGTTGCCGCCCATCTTGCCGAGACCGATGAGACCGAGCTGCATGTCAGTTCACTTCCTGAGCGTTCTTGAGAGAGCGGTAGGCGGCGACGAGGGCCGTGGTGGACGGGTCGAGACCGGGCACGTCCGCACCCTCGGTGAGGGCGGGCTCGACCCGCTTGGCGAGGACCTTGCCCAGCTCGACGCCCCACTGGTCGAAGGAGTCGATGTGCCACACGGCGCCCTGCACGAACACCTTGTGTTCGTAGAGGGCGATCAGCTGGCCGAGCACGGACGGGGTCAGCGAGCCTGCGAGGATCGTGGTGGTGGGGTGGTCGCCGCGGAAGGTGCGGTGCGTGACCTGCTCCTCGGGCACGCCCTCCGCGCGGACCTCCTCGGCGCTCTTGCCGAAGGCCAGCGCCTGGGTCTGGGCGAAGAAGTTGGCCATCAACAGGTCGTGCTGCGCCTTGAGTTCATCGCTCAGTTCCCCGACGGGCCGGGCGAAGCCGATGAAGTCCGCAGGGATGAGCTTGGTGCCCTGGTGGATCAGCTGGTAGTAGGCGTGCTGCCCGTTGGTGCCCGGCGTTCCCCACACCACCGGTCCGGTCTGCCACTCCACCGGCCGCCCGTCGCGCTGCACCG
>NZ_JAJHNP010000028.1 GCF_020819595.1 Streptomyces barringtoniae | reverse complement strand
CCCGGGCCGCCAGCAGCACGATGGCTGCCCGCTTCCGGGCCTGGTGCGGTGCCTTGTGGCCGTAGGCCATCTTCTTCAGCCGGTGGCGCTCGGAGGCGGTCAGCACCACGGGCACGGCGGGGCACACAGGCACGGAAGGAGGACGACCGATCGGTGGGGGATGGTGGGGGGGACGGGCCGGCACCTATGCCGCACCCGTCCCCGTATTGTGCGACGGCACGTCACGCCCGGTTTGTTAGCCAGTCGGGCCGGTCCGTGTTGTCGCAGCGCGGGGAGAACCAGGCCGATTTCCTACGGCGCGGCGAGCGCCCTTGGCAGCTGACGGAGAGTCTGGGGGTTCAATCGAGGGTGACGACCATCTTGCCGAGGGCTTCTCCGGCCTCCATGACCCGGTGGGCTTCGACGATCTCGTCGAACCGGAAGACCCGGGTGGGGCGGGCCCGGAGGGCACCGGCTGCGACTTTGGCGTAGATCTCGTCCAACGGCACGTCGGTGAGCGGGAATGCGGGGGTGCCCAGGACGAAGGCGCTGCCGAAGAAGCTGAGCTGGACCCCGCTGGGGAGATCGGTGATCGGGTCGAAGTCCCGCACCGGGTCGAAGCCGCCCAGAAAGCCGAGCTGGCACACCCGGCCACGGGGTCGCACCAGGGCCAGCGAGTCGCGCAGGACGCTGTTGCCGACGACGTCGAACACCGCGTCGACGCTGACCTCCCGCTCCCTGACCTGGGCGGCGAGCACGCCGTCGTCGATGAGCACATCCGTGGCCCCGAGCTCCTTCAACAGCCGTACGTGCGCCGGGTTCCGGGTCGTGGCGAGCACGGTCGCCCTGTGGTCGACCGCGAGGTTGACGGCGGCCTGGCCGAGCGAGGATGTCGCTCCCCGCACCACGATCGTCTCGCCCGGCCGCAGGTCCAGATTGCCGAACAGGCCGCTCCACGCCGTCGCGTACACCTCGGGAACCGCGGCCAGGTCGGCCCAGTCCAGCGACGGGTGCACGGCCACTACGTTGGTCGCCGGCACGGTCACCAGTTCCGCGTAGCTGCCGTTGCGGGTCCGGCCCATGCCACCGAGGATCGCCACCACCGGGGTCCCGACGGGGAGTTCGCCGGCTGGGTCGGCCTCGACCACTCCGGCGCACTCGATTCCGGGGACGGCCGCCACCTCACCCCAAGCTCCGCCGCGCATGTACGCCTCGGCGTGGTTGAGGCCGAACGCCCTGACCCGGATCAGCACTTCGCCGTCGGCGGGCACCGGGTCGGGCAGTTCGGTGAGGGTGAGCACCTCGGGGCCGCCGTGGGCGGAAATGACGATGGCCTTCATGCCGTGGCTCCATTCTTGAGCGTGTATTCAACTATGGGTGCGAAAAAGAGGGCCACCCCGTACGGTGGCCCGTGTGGCTGGCCGTCAGCCGAGAGCGGCGAAGGCGTTGTCGACGATCGCCCGCAGGAGCGCCTCGTCGGGATTCGCCTTTCCGACCACCATCAGCCCCTGGCATGTCGCGACCAGCAGCTTGGCGCTGCCAGGGCAGTCCAGCGAGGCGCGCACCTGACCCCTACGAGCCGCGTTCTCCAGCGCGTGGGTCATGCACCGTTCGAGCCGGGCCAAATGGCCGCGTACGACGGCCGCCGCCCCGTCGTCCTCGGCTGCCTTCTCGATCGCCGTATTGACGAGCAGGCAGCCTTGCCGGCCCTCAGGGCTGAGCAGGTCGCGCACCAGCCCGTCGAAGTAGCCGCGGATCTCGGCCACCGACGCGCCCGAAGCCTCCAGCTCGCCCAGCTTCTCGGGGACGACCAGCTTGGAGTAACGCTCCAACGACTTCAGGAACAGCGCGTGCTTACCGCCGGGGAAGGCGCTGTAGAGGCTGCCGGGCTTCACCCCGGTCGCCTTCACCAGATCCTCGATGGACGTCGCCCGGTACCCGCGCTCCCAGAACCGCAGCATGGCCACGTTCAGGACGGTGTCGGGCTCGAACTCTCGAGGTCTGGGCATAGGGCAAACATATATGAGCGCTCATTCAAGAACAACCCCTGGCGCTCGAAGCGAGGGTAGATTGCGGCCACTCAAAGCGTGACCGTCACTAGTGGCGCCGGCGCCGGCCCTCGGCTCAGTGAGCTCCCGGGCATGGCGCAAGTCCCCGGCGGCCAGCGCCGCTACCTCGCGAGACAAGTACGGGCTCCGCCCAGCATCGGCACCTATGCCGACACCCGACTGAACCTGCGAGCCCAACTCCAGCGCCTCGACGCCTGACTACCCCTCCGGCGCCATGCCCACCACCGCGTCAACCCCCGAAGGACTTCGAGGCTTGACCACTTAGGATCCGTGTTCGTGGCAGAGGTCCCCGACGAGTTGATCAAGCTGGAACGATCCGCCGAACAGGAGCGGGCGAAGCTCGCGGGCCTGGCCGGCGAGGAATACGACGCGCAGTGGGCGCGCTGGCGTGAGGC
The DNA here is from genome assembly GCF_020819595.1 of Streptomyces barringtoniae. GTDB lineage: Bacteria > Actinomycetota > Actinomycetes > Streptomycetales > Streptomycetaceae > Streptomyces > Streptomyces barringtoniae. The sequence goes on along the minus strand of NZ_JAJHNP010000028.1, from coordinate 120,668 downwards.
GGCCGAGGCCGCGCAGGCCGCCGTCACCGCGCATGCCGAGGCGTCCGGGGAGAATCGCTACGAGCTGGAGCAGGCCGTGAAGAAGGCGGTCCGGCACGCCACGGAGGATCCAGCCGAGTAGCCCGGTGGCGGGAGCTACCTGTCGTCGAGTACGTCGCCCGTGTCCTCGTCGGTCAGGGTGACGCGGGCGCCGGGCATGGTGCGGCCGTACTGGTCGACCCAGGCGTGGAACTTGTCGCGGGCGACGTCCTCCCGCCGCCACCAGCCGTGCTGAACCGGCCGCTCGGAGATGGCGAGCAGCAGGTGGTAGCGGCCCGGGCTGGTCATGCGAGCCGGATCCCTCTCGCCCGGCCCGGCTCCCTGACGATCGCCTGCTTCGTCTCCAACTCGACCAGCTGGTAGTGAACGCTGGACCGGCTGCGCATCCCAACCGCGTCCCCGATCTCCTGCACTGTCGGCGCCTCGCCACGGTCGGCGATCGTCTGCCGGATACAGCGCAGGACGCGCTCCTGGGTTTCGGTGAGGTGCTCTGCACGGTGCATACTGAGATTAGAGCGCGTGTTCGATTTTCTCGGCAAGGCGAGACACGCGGGCACAGCGCGGAGGAAGACCCAGTGCACGACGATTCCCCGCAGACCCGCCTCGACATGCTGCGGTTCGCCCGCCGCGTCGTCGAGCAGCAGACCGCGCGGCAGCTCGCCCTGATCGACCGGTGGATCGCCGACGAAGAACGACGCGAGCGCGAGCGACGGCAGGGCGAGGAACGGCGCCCGCCGGAGCCGGAGTGGCTGATCCAGTACGGGCTCAACCGCAGCAACATCGACGCCGTACACACCGGCGGCTGCTGGGCGGCCGCCAAGAGCGGACGGTGCCGCCCGGCGACCCGGGGCCAGGCGCTCGACGCGCTGCGGCGGCAGGTGCCAGCATGCGTCCACTGCCGACCGGATACGGCACTCGGCATCCTGGAATAGGTGTCCAGGGCTGCACGATCACTTATCGGCGTGACCTTTCTGCACACCCGGCGTTGGTCACGGCAACGCGTGCAGGACGTCATCCCCCGGTGGACGCGTACGCAGATGAGGGGGCCCGAACCGTGCCCGGCCCGGGCCCCCTCCTGTCGCCCTCCCAGACTCACAAGCCGGCAACTTGCTGGCTGCCCTGATCGCGGCGCCCCCACTCGAACGGGGTGACGTCGTGCAGACGAATCCAGTGCGAGGTCAGGTTCGGGAGCTCGATCCGGAATCCGACGGGCCACGGCACGGCCACCTCGTCGATGGAGCGGATCGTGATCGTGGGCGGCTGTGCGGTCCGCTGGTGCCAGTCCAGCCACCAGGCGGTCAGCACGGCCCCGTACAGAGCCCGGGTCGCGGGCGGTTCAGGCGGGGCCGGCGCATCAGCGGTGACCCGGGCGGCGAAGCCGAACTTCACCCTGCTCGGGTGCCCGCCGATGTTCAGCCCGACCAGCGTGCGAGGGCCGTCGAGCACGGTGACGCTGTCCTTGTACAGGTGCTGCTCCAGGAGCTGCTGCACGAGCGTGCGCGAGTCCTCGCCTGCTGCCGGGGCGGCGATGTGGCTGGCCAGGTCTCGCACCTTGTCCTCGAACTCCCATGCCTCGCTGGCCCGCCGGTAGTCGTCCGGGCTCCAGGCGTCAGGCCCGTGATCAGGGATCCGCGCCGCCAGGTCCGGCCATGGCGGAGGAAGGGTGGCCAGCGTGGACGCGTAAGCGTTGCCGTCTCCCTCCCGGCCCGGCTGCTCGGAGCCGTCGTAGATGTCGAGACGGAGGTCGGGACGGCAGTTTCCCCGCGTTCCACGGTCGCGAAGAGCCAGGCGTGGGGCACGTGCCATTCGTAGAGCTCCCAGAGCCGGTGCCGTGCCTCGGGACGGTCCGCCATTGCCCCAACTCCCCTTGCCGTACTGGCCCTGCAATTTGGTGGACGACGCTACTCCAGGACGCGGTCGTGCCGCCTGACGCGACTGCTGCCCACGCCCGTCGGCCAACCGTGTACGGGCACGTCTAGAGTCGGGCGGTACGGCGACGTCGTTCCAGGAAGCTCTCGCTTCCGCAGCCCGGGCTCTGCAGTCCGGCTCCTGGCAGGTCTCCCGGCCGGACATGGCCGCGGCAGCGGTGATCTGGCAGCAGCTGTGGGAGCCGTTCTCGGACGTACTCGAAGCAGAGGAACCCGAGCCGGAGCGGGTGGAGGAGCGGTTGGCGGCGGTGCCGGCGGCATGCGAGGAAGCTGCGGCCGTCGCAGGGATCGACTCACGGTTCGCCGCGCTGCTCAGCACGGTGCCGGCGGCCGTGACGGAAGCTGGGGACGACCAGGCGGCCATGTGGCGGCTGGGCACCTTCGGGGAAGTCGTGTTCGCTATCGGGCAGGGCCCGGAGATCTGGGTCTGAACCGCCCCTCTGACTCAATCCGTTGGGTGGCATGCTGCCTGCCATGACATCGCCCTCGCACGAGCCGCCGGAGACCCAATTCCCGTACGGGCAGCACTGCGCGGTGGAGGTCGTGGCCGAGTCGGCTCCCGGGCCGGACGGTGTTCTGAGGGTGGCTCTGACCGTCCACCCCGCCGGCGCCTTCCTCGATCCGTACGCCGGTGTGGCCGAGCCGGATGTCTGGACCCGAGTGGTCTACCTCCGGCCGGGCCCGTGCCAGGTGACCGTGGACCGCCTCGGTGTCCGCGACCACGGCATCCTGGCCGCGTACGACGCGTCGGTGGTCGTGATGCGGGCGCTCGGCCCGGCCGGCCTGGACGTGGACCAGCTCATGTGGCGCCTGCCCGGATGCCTAGTCACATCGGCGTTCGAGCCGGAGCGATGCGTGGTGGCCGTGCTCGCCGAGGACGACCCCGTACGCCGCGGCTACCAGTTCGAGGTCACCGCAGACGACAACGCCCCGGCCCTGATGCCGCTGTACTCCTCGGCCGTCTACGGCTGGCTGCGGTGGTGGCTGGCCGAGAACGGCTCCCCGAAGCGCACCGGAAACCAACTCCCGCCGCCGCCCGACCGGCTGCTGATGCAGTACGCCGGGCAGGACCACCTGCTCCACATCACCAGCATCGAACGCGCCCGCTGGCCCTACCCGCCGCCGAAGGGCACGTCACAACGGTGGCTCGAGGCACCGGAGGCCCGGAAGGGGCAGATGCGGGAGCGGTGGGGTGAGCCGGACGACTGGAACCCCCCGCCCGACGACGGACTTGACCCCACGGAACACCGCTGACCAACGAGATGCCGATCCTGCCCGCCCCGCGAGGGACAGGCATGGCGCCCCCGTACAGGCCGACCCAGGATGCCGTGCACACTGGCGGCTGCTGGGCTGCGGCCAAGAGCGGGCGGTGCCGCCCGGCGACCCGGCAGCAGGCGCTCGACGCGTTGCGACGGCAGGTACCGACATGCGTCCACTGCCGGCCGGACACCGCACTCGGCATCCTCGACTGGCGTCAGCGCGGTCAGGCGCTGCGCGGCCGGCGGCCAGTCGCCTTCTTCGCGGTCGCCTTCTTCGCCGCGGTCTTCTTGGCCGGCTGCTTCTTCGCGGCCGCCTTCTTCTTCGGCTTCGGCAGCTCGTGCACCTGCGCCGGGCCTCCGCTGGCGGTGCGGGAGGCCTTGGCCTTCTGTACCGACTCGTTCAGCGCGGCCATCAGATCCAGGACCTGGGCCGGCTGCTCCGGCTCGGGCGCTTCGGGGAGGGGTTTCTCCTCGCGTTTGGCCTCGATGATCTGGGCGATCGCCTCGGTGTACCGGTCGGTGAACTCCTCGCCCTCGAGCGCGTCGACCGTCATGGTGTCCATGAGGGCGAGTGCGCCTTCGATCTCGTCCTCGGACACCTCGGCCGGGGAGGGGAGCAGCTCGGTGGGGTCGCGGATCTCGTCGGGCCACAGCAGTTCCTGCAGGACCAGGGCGTCGCCGCGGATGCGGAGCATGCCCAGTCTCTCGCGGCCGCTCCACGCGTATTTCGCGATGGCCACCCTGCTGGAGCGGCGCAGCGCTTCGACGAGGAGCTTGTACGGCTTCGCGGCGACCTGCCCGCCGGCGGCGAGGTAGTACCCGGCGCCCATGCGGATCGGGTCGATGTCCTCCAGTGCCACGAAGGCGTCGATCTCGATCGCCTTCGCCGTCGGCAGCGGGAGGTTGCTCAGTTCCTCATCGCTGATCGGGATGACCCGGTCGCGGGTCAGCTCGTAGCCCTTGCCGATCTCGGACTGGTCGACCTCGCGGTCCTCCAGCTCACACACCTTGCGATAGCGGACGCGCCCCATGTCCTCCAGGTGATACTGGTGGAAGTGGATGCTGTGATCTTCGGTCGCGCTCTGTACGTTGATCGGAACAGTGACCAATCCGAAAGAAATAGCGCCTGACCATATGGTTCGGGGCATCGGTAGACCTCCGTGATTGCCCCGAGCACCACCAGCCTACGAACGGCTCTAACGTCTCGCATGCGCGCTGCCGGCCCGCGCCGCACTCTGAAAAGGTGACCGAGACACCGCAGGTCGTCGTCTACCCGGCCGGCCGAGGACGGCGGCAGGCGGGTCCGCGTCGGCAGCCACTTCATGGGCATGGCGTACACGCTGCTCGACATCGTCGAGTTCCTACGCCAGGCCGGATCCGAAGATGTCGAGCCCGAGGACGTGGTGACCGCGGCCTGGGTGGAGTGGCGGGAAGTCGGGCCGGACATTTGGGCACCGCCCGGCTAGGGCCACCCCACGTCTCTCGTGCCGCCGCTTGGCCAGCGACTGGCACGGCCGCACCTGCCCGGCGTCGCGCGCGGCGTCAGCGGCCGACGGGCTCTGGGTAGCACTGGCGGCGCCGGTCCGGGTCGTCGACGCCGATCTCGTACCAGGGCTCGCCCCGCTGGAGCCGTGGCAGGGTGTTCACCCACACCGCGACGGCGATGCCCTTCACGTCGTCCGCGAGCGCCTGGAGGCGGTTGTCGAGCAGGTGCTCCTCCTTGCCCGCCAGGACGACGTGCAGACGTGGGAAGGTCGTGGAGCGGGTGTAGCGGTGACGCTGCCAGAACGGGTACGTCCCGCCGATCGTGCCGCGGGCGCCTTCCCAGACGCGGTGCCCGGCGTAGCGCTCGTAGTCCCAGACCTCCTTGGCGAGGCGGGCCTGGGACATGGTGCCGTTGTCGAGCTCGAAGAGGCGCACCTCGCTGGTCTGGGTCGGCAGCGCGAGGACGGCGTCGGTGTTGAAGCTCAGGCCGGTCTCCTTGATGGCGTGGTTGACCTCCACCTGCCAGTCGGTCAGATGCTTGCGGCCGCCGAATGCCAGGATCGTCCGTCACCGCGACGCCGTGCGGACCGAACCCGGCGCGAACGGCCTTCGCTCCGGTGCCGGCCTTCGGTCGGGGAGGCAGCTCGTTGCCGTCGGCCAGAGCCTTCTGTCCCGCCGGGGTCAGGTTCCAGATCGGGTGCTTGCCGTCCTTGCCGTTCGTTTCCGCCAGCCCGAGCTCCGCCAGCTCCACCATGGCCCTGCGCACGTACGACCGGCCGTCCGACTCCTCTTTCGTGATCACCTGAGCCATCTGCCGGACCGTGGCTATCCGCACGCAGCCCAGCATTCGCAGCGCATCGGCACGCACCTTCCCGGCCGTGGGGGTGGACTTCTTCCCCTTCGCTGACGTCTCAGGGGAAGGGAGAGAGGTGTCAGCGTGCCGGGAGGTCCCCTGGCGGGCGGTGTGAGCTGCGGTGATGGACACGACGTTGGAATCGTTCGCGGCACCGTTCACGGCACTGGATTCCGGGCCGCCCGGAGGCCGCTCGGCACCCCTTGTCCGGGTCGGGCGCGGCGCCGGTTCGGACTGTCGGGCGCTGCTGGTGTACGTCATGACAAGGCTCCTCACACAGGTGGCGCGGGGGTCCGGATGGAATCCCCCCGTCACCTGCTAGAGGTGTCGTGAAAGTCGACGGTGTGACGCTCCACTGAGTGCCGTTACCGAGCCGTGATCATCAGGCAGGCCCGGCTGTCCAGTGACACCGAACGGGGACACGTTGCCACTGAAGTTGGACCAACTGCTCGCTGACCGGCCTCGGGCCGTCAGCGCGCCAGTCTGAGGCGTGCCGTCTCTGCGGCATGGGATGCGGCTTCGATCAGCCCGAGTTCGCCGGCGAGCGTTCCCACGAAAGCATCGACCGCCTCGATCGCGCGGCCCTCCATGGTGTCGGGCTCAGCGAAGTACGCCGCGAACTCTCCGGCGCCGATGGTCGCCAGGGCGGGCCGACGAGCCTGGTAATCCGCCCACTCTGGCCGAAAGACGGCGCGCACCCGGTCGAGCTCTTGCTCGTCGATCTCCTCGTGCCGAAGGCGGCGGATCGTCTGCTCTCTGGCCTTCCACATCGCGATGTGGTGCTGGACGGGGACGGGCCCGAACGGGCCGGCCAGGGCTCGTTCGATCCTCGGCATTCCGGGCTGGACTGGCCAGGGCGAGTACAACTCCGTGAGGACCGCGGTCAGTCTGTCGATGTCGATTCGGCCCGTCCGCTCGCCTTCCTCGAGGACGAGCTGGGCGGCGCGCCGTTGCTTGAAGGTGGCTGAGGGGTGGGCAAGTTGCTCAACGATGGCGCGGACGTTCTCGCTGCGCCGGACGGCGGTCGTCTGGCCAGTAGCGCGCGCGTGGGTACGCCAGGCTCGGCGCGCCTGCGGGGTGAGCACGATCGTGTCGTCGATCAGCCACAGGTACAGCACGACACGGATCAGCGACCGTTGCGGGATGCGCCCCAGCGGGGAACGCTCTCGAGCTTCGAGAAGTCTGGTCAACAACTCACGTTGTTCCGGGGGGAAGACTCGCGGATCGCTGCCGTGCGCGCTGGTCTTGCGCGGCTCAGGGTTGGCGAGCATCCCGTCCTCGACCCAAGAGGTCACCATCCTGGGACTGGCCTTCATCACACCCAGAGCGTGCGCGTCGGCAACCAGGTCGGCCGAAGTCCCTTCGACCCACGTGGTGGCCCGATTCCCGTTCATGGCGCCGAACTTACATCGAGATTCGAGCCTCAGGAGCTGCATTCAGCGGACGTCAGCCATAAGGCTTGGGGCTGCAGAAACTGCGCCCCGCACCGTATCCCTGCCAGGAACACGCGGTGCGGGGGCAGCCGACTCATCCCCTGAACGGAGACCGTCATGTCCCACCGTACGCACCGCCCCGTCCCGAAACGGCGACGTGCCCGCCATCGTCTAGTCCAGGGCCTCGGGCAGGCGGCGTTCTACGCCGCTTCCGCCACGTTGGCCGGCGGGCTGGTCCGCGAGCTGCTCCACCTGGTCCACACGTCCGTCTCTTCGTGCTGACCTGGGCGCCGGGGAGATGCCGCGTCCTGCCGCGCGCGGCATCTCACCGGCGCCAGCTACAGGTAGAGGTCTGCAGCTTCGAGTTGAGAAGACCGCGGTTCAGCGGGGGTGTCGGGAGCAGCGCGCGGACAAGGCGGCCGTCGACCCGAGCGAGACGGCGAGCGGAGTCCGCAGCCCCGACCGCCGGGGCATCGCGCAGCGTGGCGGGACGGAGATTCCTCCCCCACCTAAATGGGCGGAATGTCGCAGGTAGCGGAACTGGACAAGGGGCAACGCGAGCGCCTGTGACTGTTCGAGTTAGTTGGCGGTTGTTCACGAGAAGTGGCGGATCGAGGCCGTCGAGTGATCACATGGCGCCGAAAGCCGTTCAGGCCTGGAGCTGTGAGCGCTGGCCCGAACGGCTTCGTCTTGCCTGGGATCAGTGGCTGAGGCGCCAAGCAATGAGGGCTTCGACAGCGCCACTGGTGGAAGCGAGCGCAAGGTGCCCGAGGACGACGAGGAACATGTGCAGGGCACGGCGCGCGCGGGAGGATTCCTGGTTGTGGGACATGGACGTCTCCTGACAGAAGGCCGGCTGCGGGGTGCTGCCGGACGGAGACGCCATGGCGCGGGTTCCGGGGGGTTTCCGACGATGTCGGTACTCGGAGCTGGGGCGGGAACTAGGCTGGTCAGCCCAAGGGCCGCGTGATTTCCTGGGGGATTCAACTTCGGAAGTCAGTAAGCGGGGTGGGCGTTGTGGGAGAGCATGCGGAGCGGTTCCGAGCGGAGTTGAGCGCCGTGTACGCGGCGGCGGGGCGCCCGACGCTGGACCAGCTCGTCCGTTTCGGGCGGCAACAGAGGCCTCCGGTTACCGTGGCGGACTCAACGATCAACGGCTGGCTAAACGGGCCCACTGTGCCCGGCCAGAAGCACACCCGGTACTTCCTCGCCCTTGTCGACTTCCTTCAGCACGAAGCTGCACGGGCGGGGAGCGGATACGCGCGACGGTCGCAGGGATGGTGGCAGCAGCTTCTCGACCAGGCGCGGCAAGAACGCAACGCTAGCCGCGGCGGAAGACCACGGACCGGCACGAATACGACCTCACCACCCAACGGCCCTGTGACGCTCCCGCCAGCTCCGGTCGGGTTCACTGGCCGTACTGCAGAGCTGGTCGAGGTCTTGAACTGGCTGGAGGCCGGGCGTGAACAAGTGGACGACTCAGAGGCCGCGGTGGTGGTGTCGGCTGTGGCGGGGATGGGAGGCGTCGGCAAGACCGCTCTCGCTTTACAGGCTGCCCATCAGGCCCGTGCGCGGAACTGGTTCCCCGGCGGGATCCTTTTCGCTGACTTGCGCGGCTATAGCCTCGACAACGCAACGCAGGTCGACGCAGTGGCCGACCAGTTTTTGCGTGCTCTTGGTCTGAAAGCCAAGGACCTGCCCTCCACGCTGGAGGAGAAGCTTGACGCTTGGCGCCTCGCGCTCGATGACTTGGCAGCGCAGGGGCGGCCGCTACTGGCAGTCCTGGACAATGTCCGATCGCCCGGTCAGGTCCGTGGCCTATTGCCCGGTGCCCCGCACCGAGCCCTGGTCACCTCCCGCCACACCCTGTCCAGCTTGCCTGCTCATCGCATTGGCCTCGCCCCGCTCACACCGGATGAGGCCGTCGCCCTTCTGGACAAGGCACTGCGAGTTGGGGGAACCGGCGACGACCGCGTCACCAGGCAACCAGGAGCGGCGTCACGTTTGGCCGAGCTAAGTGGTTACCTTCCGCTGGCCTTGCAGATCATTGCTGCACTGCTGAGGGATGAGCCTGCAAGGGAGCTTGATGACCAGGCCCACGAGCTGGAGAACGTACGAACCCGGCTGGAGGCCATGACGTACGACGGCGAGGATGGTGGGGGTTATCCACTTGTGGTTCGGGCATCTTTCGAGCTGTCCTACCAACATCTGAACGACTCTCAGGCTCGTGCCTTCCGGCTGTTGGCCGCCGCGCCGGGTGGTGTCGTCTCTACCACTGCAGCCGCAAGGCTGGTCGATCAGCCCCTGGCGGAGTCCCGGCGGCTGCTTGCCGACTTGGCGCGCGCTCATCTCCTGCGGCCAGTAGCCACGGCCCCGGAGCGGTGGTCGATGCACGACCTCATCCGCCTGTTTGCCGATGACCTGGGCCGTTACCACGCTGCCGACGACCAGCGTGACGTCGCGGTGGCACGACTGCTCGACCACTATCTCACTACCGCCAAGGCCGCAAACACCCACCTAAGGGTTGACCATGAGCCTGACTCCCTGTTTCACAATCGGGAAGAGGCGTTGGCCTGGCTAGAGGCCGAGCGCACCGCCTTGGTCGCCGCCGCGACCTCCGCCGAAGCAGGCCACCACTCAGTCGGTCCTGAACTCTCCTTCGCGCTCGGTCAGTACCTCACCTGGTACCGCTACTTCGAGGATGCGATCGCTGTCGCTACTGCCGCTGCTGGCATCCTGCGGGAGAGTGACGACCGACGAAGTGAGAGCGTGGCGCTGAACAATCTCGGGCTTGCTCTGCTCCAGGCACGGCGTTTCGGGGAGGCCATTCAGGCGTACAGCCAGAGCCTGGAAATATGCCGGGACTGTGGTGACCGTGGTGGAGAGGGCGCGGCACTGGGCGGCCTCGGGGCCACCTTTGCCGAGGTAGGGCGTTTCGACGAAGCAATTCAATCCCAGACCGCTGCCGTCGAAATCCTCCGGGAAGTGGGTGACGGTTACCAGGAATGTGCGCAGCTGGGCAACCTCGGACTCACGCTGCAAGGGGTTGGGCGTTTCAACGAAGCCATCGACGCCCACCTCACTGCTGCTGACATCTTCCGGGCGATCGGAGAGCGCCGAGGCGAGGGCGAGGCGCTGGCTAACGTCGGGCTCGCGGCAACCCGCATCGGGCAGTTCAAGAAGGCCATCTTCTTCTACCACGCTGCTGTAAGCATCTTCCAGGAGATCGGCGATCAATACAGTAGAGGCCAGGCATTGAACAACCTTGGTGTCACACTGCGAGGAGCTGGTCGATTCAGTGACGCCGTCTTCGCCCACGGTGCTGCCGCCGAGATTTTCCAGGAGGCTGGCGATCGTCGCAGCCTGGCTATGGCATTCGGCAACATGGGACTCGCCTTGGCCGGCGGCGAGCAATTCGACGTGGCCATAAGCTGCCATTCCGCCGCTGCCGAAATCTTCGGGGAGACCGGTGACCACCACAGCGAGCGCGAAGCGGTGAAAAACCTAGCGATTTCACATAACGAACTTTGGCGACGTAAGAAGCCACAGACCGCAAACCTGCTCGTTGTCTCGCATCTATGGCAAACGGACGACCTGCCTCGATCCCATGGTCGTCGCGCACACGCGTCCGACCCAGCTGAGCAAGAACCTCAGAAGCCGTAGTGCTGATCCTGCTGGCTTGGTGACAGAGCATGAGATCAGGCGAAGCCCAGACGTTCGATGAGAGATCCGTACGTCATCGTATTCGGGGCCGGTGCGGGACCGCCGCTGCCATCCAACGTGAACAGAACCCGCCAATCACAGTGAACAGAACCGTGACGACCTGCAGGAACCACGCATCGCACCCGCCAACTAACGTGAACAGTCACAGCGCCGACCGGGCGAGTCCGCCCACCGTCAGTGCGCGGACTCTATCCACAGGCACTCGCTCCGAAGATCGCTTATGAGGCCGCCGCGATCGGCGCGGCGCCCCGTACGTGAGGAGCCATCATGCCCACCACCAACATGCCGCTCGCCCCGATGACCCCGGCCGCGGCCATCAGCGCGTTCAGCTACCTCCGCGCCGTCCAGGCCGACGACGTCGAAGCCTCCCGCGAGTTCGCCAGCGGCGAGCCGCGGATGCCCGAGCTGCTCGTCGATGTCGTCGAACGGATCGTCGTCCCCGTCACCGCGCTGCCCAGCCCGGAGGCGGGCGAGCCGTGCGCGGACACCTTCGCCCTGGAGGCCCTCGGACGCGTCTTCGTGACCTCGCTGCGGACCTGGGCACAGGCCGGACCGGACACGGCGGAAGGCATCGCCCGCTCCGTCATCGACTTCGCCGCGCAGTTCCTCACCGAGGACCACGAGGACGTCGCCGACACTCTGCGTCAGCTGGAGGCCGTCGGAGTGGGCCAGGCCCTCGATGCCCACCCCGCACCGGCCGGCTCGCACCCGGTGCGCCTGACCGTCGTGTAGGCGCACCCGATGCGCGCCACCGCCGCGCGCCACACCGCATCGCCCATCGTGGTGCGTTCCATCGGCATCACCGCACCGCACCTGGCGCGCGCCACGGCCGGGCAGGCTCCCCTATCACGCACCCCCTTGACCACGACCTGATCGCCAGCCGAAACGGGCTGTGTCAAGGAGAAACGTCCTCGGTAGCGGACCTGGTCAAGGGGTCAAGCACGCCACCGGCCGCACCTGGTCAAGGGGTCGGTCGGCGGTGGGCACACCGGTGCGGCGCACCGGGCGCACGCGAGAGTGCCGGGCATCGTCGGGTGGTGCGCCGCCGGATGCGGTGGCGGACATCGCGGTGCGCACCACGTGGCGTGCATCGTCATCCGGCGCACCGGAGTGGAGTCCACTCTGCGGATCCCATCGGGTGGAGTCCACCCGATGTCGTGCATCGCCACTGGATGCAGAACATCGTGGGCTCCACTCGGTGGACAATGCCCGGCATCGTCACCACAGCCAGGCGGTGGAGTGCCGCACCCGGGACAGGTCACGGGCATCGCGGCGCGCGGCCGCGTTGCCGATCCGGTTCTGCCGGGACCGGGGCCGACGCGACTGCCCGGCGGCGAGGCGGCGCTTCCCGGCGTCCTGGAGTCGCCGCCGCTGCTTGCGCAGCTCCTGCTTCTTCGCCGCCTTCGACTTCGGCTTCCGGGGGCGCTTCCAGATCGGCTGCCACCCCAGGGCTGAGCGTCTCGGTGAGCTCGCGGTTGTGACGCTTGAGCTTGGCGTTTCGCGCGACGAGCCTGTCGTAGCGGGTCGGTTTGCTTGGGGCTCCTGGCGTCGGCGGTGCTGACCGGAGGGCGGCGACCCGGGTCTACTGAACACCTGCGGACCCTAGCCGGTCAGTAGTCGACTACTCGCCCCCAGCCGGGCGGTGCCCGCTCCTTCTCGGTCCGGCCGCGCCGGCCGGGAGATCCTGCTCACCGCGACGGGACACGGCGACACGCAGCGAGGGTGCACGAAACCGCAGGGCGGGCCAGCGGGACCCGTCCATTTCGTGCCCAGGGGCCGGCATCTGCAGCGCAGGGGACGATCAGTTGTGCGTCGTGGATCGGCAGCGTCATCCTGGTCATCCCTGTGACCGACGGGTCGATGCCTGAGATCCGTAGAGACGCGCGAAGGCTGCGGCATGCCGCCCGGTGGCCGCGAGGGTGTAGGTGACGATGGTCAGCCCGGGGTCTGCGGGGACTTCGAGGGCGTCGTAGTCGAGGTCGAGGTCGCCGACGTCGGGGTGGTGGAAGCGCTGCTGGCCGGAGCGGTAGTACTCGACGTCGTGGTCGTCCCAGCGCTGGGCGAACTCGTCACTGCACGTAGCGAGTTCGTCGATGAGGTCGGCGAGGTCGGTGTCGGCGGGGTTGCGGGCGGCTTCGGTGCGGAGGCTGCCGACCGCGTCGTGGGCGATGCCCTCCCAGTTGCGGTAGAAGCGTCGGGCTCTCGGGTCACGGAAGACGAAGCGGGCCAGGTTGGGCGGCTGCTCGTCACTGTCGAGGGCCTCTGTGTACAGGGCGCGGGCGAGAGCGTTGGTGGCGAGGATGTCGAGGTGGGCGTTGCGGACGAAGGCGGCGGCCCCGGTCATGGCGTCGAGGATCTGCTGGAGGCTGGGCCGTACGTGGCTGATGCCGCCGTCGCGGTCGGGGACGCGGTGGGGGTTGTTGGCAGCGCGGACGAGTGCGGCCAGGTGCGCGCGTTCGACGTCGTCCAGGCGCAGGGCGCGGGCGAGGGCATCGAGGATGTCCTCGGAGACGCCGCCGACGTTGCCGCGTTCGATGCGGGTGTAGTACTCGACGCTGATGGCGGCGAGCTGAGCGACCTCTGAGCGTCGCAGCCCGGATACCTGCCGCCGCCCGCCGAAGTCGGGCAGGCCGGCCTCCTTGGGGGTGATGCGGGCCCGGCGGCTGGTGAGGAAGGTACGGATGTCCTCGCGGACGGTGTCGGCTGGCACGGCTCCAGCGTAGGCCGGTGCCGTTTGCGGGGGTCCCTGCCAGTACCCCTCCCAGCAAGGACTCCCAGGTCAGAGCCGGTGCGTGGTTCTGTGGATGGGTGACCGGACCGTCTGGCCCGGCGCGTTTCCCACTGGAAAGGATCACGCCCGTCATGACCGTCACCGCTACTTCGCGCCGCTCTCCGGATGTCGGCACGGCTGACAGCGGCCGGCACGCCACGGCGACGCTGGTCGCCGCTGTGCTGGGGTTCTTCGTGATCACCCTGGACGCGACGATCGTGAACGTGGCCCTGCCCTCGATCCGTGACGCGCTGGGCGGCGGGATCACCGGTCTGCAGTGGGTGGTCGACGGCTACACGCTGATGTTCGCCGCCCTGCTGCTGTCCGCGGGCGCCCTGTCGGACCGGATCGGTGCCCGCAAGGCGTTCGCCGGCGGCGTGGCCCTGTTCGTGCTCGCCTCACTGGCGTGCGGGCTGGCCCCGTCGCTGCCCGTCCTCATCGCCGCCCGGGTGGTGCAGGGCATCGGTGCGGCTGTGACCATGCCGACCTCGATGGCTCTGGTCCGTCACGCCTTTCCCGACCCGGCCCGCCGGGCCCGGGCGGTGGGGGTCTGGGCGATGGGCGGCGCGGTGGCCGCCGCCGCGGGCCCGGTGCTTGGGGGTGTGCTGAGCCTGGCCTCCTGGCGGATGATCTTCTTCATCAACCTGCCGGTCGGCCTGCTCACTCTGGCCCTGCTCGCCCGCAGTCCGCAGTCCCCGACGCGTCCGGCGCCGTTCGACTGGATCGGGCAGATCACCGGCATCCTTGCCATGGGCGGGCTGACCTTCGGCGCGATCGAGGCCGGCGAGGCCGGGTTCACCGCCCCGAAGGTGCTGATCTCACTCGGTATCGCGGTCGCGGCGCTGGCCGCGTTCGTGCCGGCACAGGCCAAGGTGGCGCACCCGATGGTGCCACTGTCCCTGTTCCGCGTCCCCACGGTGGTGATCGCCACCGGGATCGGCTTCGCGTTCATGGTCGGCTTCTACGGACTGCCGTTCGTCTTCAGCCTCGACTTCCAGCAGCAGCACGGACTGTCCGCCCTCGGTGCCGGCATCGCGTTCTTGCCGATGATGCTGCTCAGCGCCTGCCTGACCCCCTTCTCCGCACGGATCGCGGAGCGCACCGGCCCCCGCGTGCCGGTCATCGCCGGGCTGGTGCTTATCGCGGCCGGATCGATCGCCCTGGCTGTACTGCCGGCCTCGGCACCGGTGGGGGCCAGCGCCCTGCTGCTGATCCCGGTCGGGCTGGCCGGGCCGCTGGTGATGCCGCCGACCACCGCCGTACTGCTGGAACACGTGCCAGCCGAGCAGACCGGCACCGCCAGCGGGGTCTTCAACACCAGCCGTCAGATCGGCGGCGCCCTGGCCGTGGCCGTCTTCGGCGCACTGATCTCCGGCACGGCCGGCTTCCAGCACGGCCTGCGTATCAGCCTCACCCTGGCCGCCGTCATCGCTCTGGCAGCCGCGCTGGCCGCCACCCGCATGGCCGCCGCCTGGCATCGCGCCTGACCCAAGCCACGCCGACCGCGGAACGGTCCAGCACCACCCATAGCTCACCGCCCCGCCGCCAGGGGCCCGACGACAGGATCTCACCCATGTCCGGCAACACCGATCGCCCCTCGGGCGCAGCAAAGATGTTCGGCGACTTCGCCCCGCAACTGGTGCACTTCACCGACGATGTCCTGTTCGGGGAGGTGTGGAAGCACCCTGGCCTCGACCCGCGCGACCGCTCGCTGATCACCGTGGCGAGCCTGGTCACGGGCGGCAGCACCGAGCAGCTGCGCCACCACCTGGGGCGCGCCAAGGACAACGGCGTCACCGAGGCCCAGCTGATCGAGGCCATCACCCACCTCGCCTTCTACACCGGCTGGCCGCGCGCCATGTCCGCCATGGCCGTCGCCAAGGACCTCTTCACCAGCTGACCCACCCCCTACCTCCCTCAAGGAGCCAACCGATGGAACTGCGCACCCGTCCCGCCACCGCCAAGCTGCCCGAGAAGATGTTCACCGGCGACGCCTGGGCCGACGTCATCTACCGCGGCGAAGACCCCTCCAAAACGCGGGCCAACGCGGTGCACTTCGCGCCCGGTGCCCGCACCGCCTGGCACTCCCACGGCATCGGCCAGACCCTCTACATCGTCGAGGGCATCGCCCTGATCCAGTCCCGCGGCGGCAAGATCCTTGAAGCCCACCCGGGCCAGGTGATCTGGACCCCGCCGGGTGAGGAGCACTGGCACGGTGCCGCCCCCGACCACTTCATGACCCACATCGCCCTGTGGGAAGGCGACGACGTCGACTGGCTCGACCACGTCACCGACGCCGAATACGCCGGCCCCCGCACCCGCGAACTCTGATCCCCTTCCCCAACGACAGCAAGGAGCACCCCGCCATGCGTGGAGCCATCCTGTACGGACCGGGCGACGTCCGCGTCGAAGAGCGCGCCGCCCCCACCATCCTCAAGCCCACCGACGCGGTCATCCGCACCTTCGCCACCTGCGTGTGCGGCTCGGACCTGTGGGACTACCGCGGCATCAACCCGGTCAAGGACCCCGCCCCCATCGGCCACGAGTACGTCGGCATCGTCGAAGAGATCGGTGACGACGTCACCACCGTGCGGCCGGGCCAGTTCGTCGTCGGCTCCTTCTTCGCCAGCGACGGCACCTGCGCCAACTGCCGCAACGGATACCCCAGCAACTGCCTCAACCGGGAGTTCGTCGGCGGCTGCCAGGCCGAGTACATCCGTATCCCGTGGGCCGACGGCACCCTGGTCGCCACCCCCGAACTGCCCAGCGAAGCCCAAGTGCCCGACCTGCTGGCCTGCTCCGACGTCATGGGCACCGGCTGGTGGGCCGCCGTCGCCGCCGGAGTACAGCGCGGTGACACCGTCGCGGTCGTCGGTGACGGAGCCGTCGGGCTGTCCGCCGTCCTCGCCGCACGCGAACTCGGCGCCGAACGCATCATCGCCATGTCCCGCCACGAGGCACGCCAGAAGCTCGCCACCGAGTTCGGCGCCACCGACATCGTCGCCGAACGCGGCGAGGAAGGCGTGGCCCGCATCAAGGACATGACCGGCGGCATCGGCGCCGACCGCGTCCTGGAATGCGTCGGCACCGAACAGTCCACCCAGCAGGCCCTGAACTCCACCCGCCCCGGCGGCGGCGTCGGCATCGCCGGCGTCCCACACGGCGTCCAGCTCGACGGCACCGCCCTGTTCTACTCCCACGTCGCCGTCCAGGGCGGCCCCGCCCCGGTGCGCCGCTTCCTGCCCGATCTCGTCGACCGCGTCATGACCGGCCGCATCAACCCCGGCCGCGTCTTCGACCTCACCCTGCCCCTCGACCAGGCCGCCGAAGGCTACAAAGCCATGGACGAACGCCGCGCTATCAAAACCCTCCTCCGCCCGTGACCGTTTGCTCTCGAGCCCCCCACAGCCCTCAACGAATCCGCCGTCTCACTGCTTGGGCGACTCGGTACAACCAACCCACCCCTGACGTACCGGCCCAGACCGGTCACTGACCGCCTATGCACAAGGGTGCGGGTGCCGTAAGAAGATGCCGTGGGTGTGGACGGCGCGCGGGATGCGGGGGATGAGTACCGCCGGGTCGTCGCCGGGGTACAGATGCAGGTTGCGCCAGCCGTGGGTCCGGGCCATGTACGCGGTGGCGGCCTCGATGATGTCGGCCCACCGCTGATGCCCGAGGACCAAAAAGCCGACCGGGTAGAGGTCGTCGTCGGCCCCGCCGTCGATCCCGGCGACGAACAGGCCCTGGTGGGCGATGAACCCGTGGTCGGCCGCGCCGTCGGCGCACGGCGTCCAGACCTGTTCGGCGGGGTGCATGGTGCCGTCGTCGCCCTCGCTGGTCTCGATTTCGTACAGATCCGAGGTCACGCGCTCACCCCCGCGATGGCGTCGGCCAGGAGCGCGGCGACGTCGGCGCCGTGCGGGTCGGCGTAGCTGTCGTGGTCGCTGACGTGGAACACGGCGTCCTTCGCGGTGACGGTGAAGCCGGGGATGACGAGGGCGGCGCGGCCTTCCAGCTCGGTGTTGAGGCGGTCGGCGTCGCGGGAGGCCAGCCAGGTCTGGGTGTAGGGCCCGAGGCGCAGCAGCGTGTAGCCGGTGCCGTCGGCGCGGCGGGCTTCGACGTGGACGCCGTAGTGGGCAGGGCCCATGCCGACGTCGTCGGGGAGGGGCAGGTTCGCGGCGGCGTGGGTGAGCATCGTGTAGGCCGGCTGCCAGAGGCCGAGGATCGCGGTCGTCTCGCAGCGCAGCCAGCCCCGGTCGGTGTAGCCGAGCTGGCGGCCGTGGAGGTAGGCCGCGGCGTGCGGGGTGTCGGGGTGGACCAGGGCCACGGCGATCATCTCGGTGCCGTGGTCGTCGCCGGGCCGGGAGTGCGCGCGCTCGATGAACGGGCCGACGCGCACGGCGATGTCCTGGGAGCGGCCGGGCGTCCAGGGTTGCGGGTCGCGTACGGCGGCGAGCATTGCACGGAACTGGTCGACGACGGCCTGGTCCTCGGGGGTGAGGGCGCCGGGGCCGTGGCCGCAGCGACGGAAGCGACGGATCATCGGGCGGTCTCCTGCTCGGGGTTGGCGGTGCGGGGGCTGGCGGGCGTCTTGAGGACGCGCGGCAGATGGACGTGCAGGTGCTCGACTACGACCTCGCGGCCGCGGTCCCGGAGTGCTCGGGCCAGGAGTTCGGTAAGACCGCTGGCACTTTTCCGGACTAAGAACTCCTAACGGAATGAGCTTGGACAATCTGGTTGTGGCCGAAGCTCTGGTTCAGCACCATGAGCCCTAGCGGGTGAAGGAAGGCAGAGCAGAGGGCACACTGTGGAACTGATCAGTCTCTCGGATGGTGACAACGGCTTCCGGGTGCGTGTGCTGGGACGTCGGTCGCCGGGCGTGCTGCATCTTCACGACCGGCTCGACGCAGAGGTCCTGATCACGAGCAGCTTCGTCAGCGGTCGATTGGGCATGTCCCTGTTGCCTTCCGACCTGGAAGACTGGTCCCGCGCTTTGGATCTCCTTGCTGTAGGTCAGGACATCTGCTGGAGGGACGACGACCATAGTCCAGAGATCAGGATCCAGCCGCACAACGACGAGCATGGGACTCCCGCTGTCCATGTAGAGGATCTGGGCAGTTCGTGCGTCTCCGTGTTCCTTCCTATGAACCTTGAAGAGGGTTGGATCGACGAGCAGCGGAGGCTGCTTGGGCGGGTACTGAAGGAGTGGCCGAGCGAGGTCCTGCAGTCCTCACCGGGTGTCTATGAGTGGCGGCGCTGAACTGCTGCCAGGCGCCGCCAGCAGATGAGTGCGCATCCGAGGGCGAGGAAAGCTTCGTGGATGTCGTCGCGGATCTCCCATCGGATCCGCAGACGGCGGAACCAGTGCAGGTGGGCGAACGCGCGTTCCACGACCCAACGTTGGGTGCCGAGTCCGGAGCCGTGCTCGGTGCCGCGGCGGGCGATCAGCGGTTTCACGCCGAGGTCCCAGACCAGGCGGCGGTACTTGTCGTGATCGTAGCCGCGGTCGGCCAGCACCACGTCTGGTCGGCGGCGAGGCCGGCCGCGCTTGCCCCGCACCGGCGGCACGGCTTGGAGCAGCGGGATCAGCTGGGTGACGTCGTTGCGGTTGCCGCCGGTCAGGGTGGCGGCGAGCGGGATGCCGGTGGCGTCAGTGATCAGGTGGTGCTTGCTGCCCGTTCTGCCCCGGTCAACGGGGCTTCGTCCGGTCTTGTTTCCCCCTTTAACGCGCGGATGTGGGAGCCGTCGACCGCCGCCCGGGAGAAGTTCAGGGCGTTGACGCTGCGGAGCTTGGCGAGGAGGACCTCGTGCAGCCGGGGCCAGACTCCGGCCTCGGTCCATTCAGCCAGGCGGCGCCAGCAGGTCATGCCGGAACCGAAGCCGAGTTCCTGCGGAAGGTGTTCCCAGGCGATCCCGGTGTGCAGCACGAACAGGATGCCCTGGAACACCAGCCGGTCCGGATGCCGCTTGCGCCCCGGATACCGGGTCCGACGCTCCACCCTCGGCAGCAATGGCTCAACTACCGCCCACAGCTCGGCATCGACTTCCCACGGCTTCGGCCGCGCCACCCCACACCCCCGGATCATCGCTTCCGAAGCGATCCAACCACCTCGAAGATCATTTCGTTAGGGGTTCTAAGAAGCCGGGCTGGCCTGGTCGCTGCCGTTCACCGTCCGCGGTTGGCCTTGGCCTGCCCTGGTTGGAAAGGGCCTCGGGCAGCCAGAGGAACTATTCGATTGCGGACGTAGTGTGCGACATCCCGTGGGTTGCTGTGAGCCGCGCTGAGTTCTCGACCTCGTGGCCAGGGGGTTCGTCTTCTTTCCGGCAGTGGTTCGCGGGCTGACGTAACTTCAGGATTCCTGAAGCGTTCTCACTCTGTCTGATCGGTTCACGATCGGGCTGAAGGTGAGGGGGATCGGGTTGGCGCTGGCTGTCGTACGGGACCTGCGCGATGTCCGGCCGCCGGCTACGGCGGAGGAGCTGGAGCAGTTCGAGACCGACGTGCTGGCGGGGTTCGTGCTGGCGCGGGCCTCGGCCGGGCTGGCGGACGGCACGATCCGCGGGGACGTCGGGCACCTGGAGCAGATGCCGCTGGCGCCCTTCGACCGTTGCGCAACCCGGACGCGCCCGAGCTGGACGAGGACGACGACGGCGAGACGTGATCGCGCTGACCGCGGCTATGCGGCGCCCTCGATCTCGGCCCTGAGTTGGGCAGCGAGGGGCGCGGGCCTCCTCCGCCTGGACGGCGGCTTCGGGGCGGCCCTCCTCAATGGCGATCCGGTCGAGCAGGGCCGCCTTGCGGTCGGTCAGCCGGAGGCGGGCAACAGGGTCCGGGCGCTTGTACATGGCTCTGGAGTCCTAGCTCAGACACCAGCCGCAAAGTATCGGGTGATCACGCGCTCGCCGTCGTGGCGGCGTTCTCGTCGTGCTCGCGGGGCATCCGCATGACGGTGGTGGGTGAGAGGTGCTGACCCTTCTTCGTGCCGATGGTCTTGCCGCTTGGCAGGCCGGACAGCGGGCGGCGCCTCCACCCCGCGGCTGCTGCTCTGCGGCACTTTCGTAGCTCATACGCGCCCGAGCATGACGAGGACGGCGATGGCCACGAGGACCGACGCACCCTACGGCTGGGCCGGGAACAGGGGAGGACGGACACCGCGGTCCAGCCGGTTGCTGAACGGCCCAAGAGCGGCCTCACCGAGCTCGACCAGTCATTCGTCGTCACCGGTCCGGACGTAGCGCACCCGTCGATCTCCACGAGCAGAGCGGCGCGCTCCAGTCTCCCGCGGACGTGATCAACGAAGGCGAGCTCACTGGCCAACCCAGGACCACGTGGGCCACGGCCCCGGGCTGGACCATGATCAACGATCGGTCCGGCGTGGGTCCGTCGTCGCCATGGCATGAACCATCAGGATCATCAGTTACACGAGGAACAACCGACAGCATGTCGTTCCTCTCGGCTTGGAGGAGCTTTTCATGGCTGCAGAACTGGACGGATCCACCGCTCTTGTCACCGGCGCCACCGCCGGCATCGGCCGGGCCGTGGCCCTGCGCCTGGCAGCGTCGGGGGCCTCGGTCATCGTCCACGGGCGGGACGAGCAGCGGGGTGCGGAGACCGTCAAAGAGATCGCTGCCGCAGGCGGGAAGGCTCGGTTCGTCGCTGCGGATCTGAGTAGCTCTGAAGAAGTCCTGCGTCTTGCCGCTGAAGCAGGCGAAGTGGACGTTCTGATCAACAACGCCGGCATCTACCGGTTCGCCAGTACGCCGGACACCACCGCCGAGATGTTCGACGCTCAGATGGCCGTCAACTCACGCGCGCCGATGCTCCTGGTCGGTGCCCTCGCCCCGGGAATGGCTGCACGTGGGCGTGGTGCCATCGTGAATGTGAGCACAGCGGCGGCCACCACGCCGGTGCGGGAAACGGGCGCTTACGGGGCCTCCAAAGCTGCACTCGAACTTCTCACCCGAGTATGGGCTGACGAGTTCGGCGCCCAGGGCGTCCGCGTGAACGCCGTGGCCCCGGGCCCTGTCCATACCCCCGGGACGGAGGAGATGGCAGGTGAAACCCTCCAGGCGATCGGGCGAACCACCGTACTGGGGCGGGTCGCAGACCCTGAAGAAATCGCGGAAGCGGTTCTGTTCCTCGCCTCCTCCCGCGCCAGCTACATCACCGGCACGGTTCTCGAGGCACGCGGCGGACAGCTCGCGATCGGCTGAACTCCGGGCCGGGTTTCGATAGACATGCCAAATCGGCATGTCGCCACCCACGCCCGTGATGTCCGTGGACTGGTCGGCGTGCCCGACGCGAGTGGGTCCACCCTGGGTCTCGACGTGCCGACGATCGTCGCGAGCCTCCTCATCGCCCGGCCGGTCTGCTGGGTTGGACTGTTCGCGCGGTACCGCGTCGCCATGCGCGACCGATCCGGAGAGGAGACATCGGCGCCGGTCAGGCCGTGGCGTGGACGTCGGCCCAGTGGACGGCGTGTCCGGGGCGGTCGTGCTCGCCGTGGGCGGCGGTGATGTGGTCGATGATGTCCAGCCCGCGGCCGTGCTCGTCAGGGGTGCCGCTGGCGGCCCAGTCGCCCTCCCTGTCGGCGGGGCCTCCGTCGGAGACCTCGATGTGCACCCGGCAAGTGTCCGCGTCGCGGTTCAGCGAGAGGTTCAGTGGGGGCTGTGCGTGCTCGACGGCGTTGGTGACGAGTTCGGAAACGGTCAGCAGCACCGAGTCGGCCGCCTCCCGGGGGACACCCCACCACGTCAGGAGCCTCTGGGTGATCCTGCGGGCCTCTCCGGCGGCTTCCGGGCGGTGCGCGAGGGGCCAGGCATCGCCCGCTGCCTGTCGCGGCCTCCGGGTGACGCCTCGACTCGGGGAGACGGTGGGTGTGTAGGTGCAGGTCATGATCATCACCCTCTTCCGGCGCCACGGTGACGCCCGGGACTCCAGGCCCCTAACGACCCATGAGCCATTTATATCACTGCTCTATATAGTTTGTCTATATAGAGCGATGGTATAAATGCTCGAGTTGAGGATCTTGACCTGGCGGACGACGAGATTGCAGCTGGCCGGTAGAGCCGCTTACAGCCTGCAGGATTGTCCGGGATTTCCCCGCAGGGCAGCGTAGGGACCGGGAAAACGGAATGGAACGGACGCCAGAAGGCCCAAGGCCCGGCAGCCACCTTCCCTGCGCGTCACGTCTGATGCGCTGTCACTTTCCCTTTCACTCCAGGAGATTGATCATGCGTAACATCAAGTGGCCCCTCGCCGTCCTCGCAGGTCTCACGCTGGCCCTGGGAGGTTCCGCCGTGTCGGCCGTCGCCGCACCGACCGCGCCGGTGGGCGTGGTTCAGGGTCACAGCAGCCCCAACAACGATGACGACGACACCGCCTACGTCATTCACATCCACGACCACGACCACGGCCACGGCGGCTGGAGGTGGGGACGGTAGTTCCGTCCCTGAGGGGGCCGGCCCCGCGTCGGCCCCCGTCCGCACCCGGCCGACGCTCCCCCGGCCGGTCGACGGGCCGGCGCTCGGCCTCCTCAGTGACGTCGAAGCGCAGCGGCGGTCTGGTCGCGGCCTGTGCGGCCGCTCGGCCCGAGCGGCAGCTCCGCACTGAGGGTGGTCCCCGCCGTGCGCGGACTGTCCAGAACCATCCTGCCGCCGAGGGCTTCCACCCGGTCCTTCAGACCCACGAGGCCGGTACCGGCGGCGAAGGCGGCGCCGCCGACGCCGTCATCCTGTACGCGGACACGCAGTACGCCGGAGTCGGTGTCCACGGTGACGGTGACGGTCGAGGCCTCTGCGTGCTTCGCCGCGTTCGTCAGCGCCTCGGAGACGACGTAGTACGCGCTGACTTCCACACGTTCGGGCAGTCTCCCTCGCAGGCGCACCTCGACATCGACGGGGAGGGCCGATCGGCGGGCGAGCGCCCTCAGCGCGGGACCGAGGCCGCCGTGGGCCAGGACCGCCGGATGGATGCCCCGTGCCACCTCGCGGAGTTCGTCGAACGCGCCCGTGACCCCGGCGGCGACGTCGCGCAGTCGCGCGCGGAGCTCGGCCAGGTCCGGCGGGACCGTCAGCTGCGCGTGCTGGAGCAGGAGGAGCAACGACACGAGCCTCTGCTGCACGCCGTCGTGCAGATCACGTTCGATACGGCGGCGCGCACCGTCGGCGGCCGTCACGACACGGGCGCGTGAGGCGGTCAGTTCGGCATGGGTCCTGGCGTTCTCCACGGCGATCGCCGCCAGGTCGGCGAAGGCGGCCATCTGGGACTCGGTGTCCGCCGGGAACGGGCCGTCGCTCTCCTTCGAGACGACGATCGCACCCCACGCCTCCCCGTCCACCACGATCGGGCGCCCCACCGACGAGCGCATGCCTGGTGCCCGTGCCTTCCGGGCGATCGCCGCGGTGGTGTCCTCGACGTCCTCGATGCGGACGGGACCGCACGTCGGCCGGACCTGGCGGGCGGCCCCGCGTCCCTCGAGGGCAGAGCGAGCACCGACGGGCGACGGATCCGGCCTGCCCCGACGGCTCCAGGTCGCGACGCCACGCATGCCGCCGTACGCCTCGAAGCGCGCCAGGCAGGCCAGATCGGCGCCGCAGAGGAGACCCGTCTCGCGGGCCACGGCCTCGAACACGGTCGACGGCGGAGCGGACCGTGCGACAAGTGTCGCTACCTGCCGCAGCGCGGACTGCTGCTGCGACAGCTGTGCCGACACATGAGCGGAGCGCCGCAGCCGCACCGCCAGCCGACCGACGATCGCCGCCGTGAGGAGGCAGGCGGCCAGGGCGACGCGGGAATGCGAGCCGGTGATCCCCAGGCCGTGCTGCCCGGCGTACGGCGCGACGGCGCCCAGGAG
Source organism: Streptomyces barringtoniae (assembly GCF_020819595.1). Lineage (GTDB taxonomy): Bacteria > Actinomycetota > Actinomycetes > Streptomycetales > Streptomycetaceae > Streptomyces > Streptomyces barringtoniae. Next base: position 96,322 of record NZ_JAJHNP010000028.1, on the reverse strand, counting down.
GCCCGCCACGCCCGCCATGATCGCTGTTCCGGCGAGCCGGCCCTTCACCCAGTGCCGACTCTGTATGTCCACCCGGCCATGTGTCATCGCTTCACGCCCCTTGCCCGGCCCGGCCTGGACCCGGCGGTTCAGCGGTCGACTGGTGCCGATGCCCATGAGAGCCTGCAGCTGAGCAGGGCATCGCCGCCATCGGCCGGCGACGGAGCTGGCCAGGCATGCCGCCCAGGACGGTGGAAGGCGCGGTATGACACAGTTGCGAGTCGTTCTGGCGGACGACGACGTACTGCTGCGCCAGGGCCTGGCAGGTCTGCTCGAGCGGGCCGAGGTGTCCGTGGTGGGGCAGGCCGGTGACGGCCCGGGCTTGCTGAAGCTCGCCAGGGACACGGTGCCCGACCTGGTCGTGGTCGACATCCGTATGCCGCCCACCCACACCATGGAGGGTCTGGAGGCGGCCCGGGTCATACGCCGTGAGCTGCCGGATGTCGGCATCCTGGTCCTGTCCGCGCATGTCGAGGTGGAGCAGGCCATGGAGCTGTTGGCCGGCGGTCGGCGGATCGGGTATCTGCTCAAGAGCCGGGTCGCCGACGTGGAGGAGTTCCTGGAGGCGGTCAGGCGGATCGCCAAGGGCGGATCCGTCGTGGATCCTGCCCTGGTTCAGGAACTGGTCTCGGCGCAACGGCGCAGGAATCCGCTCGACGCGCTGAGCGCACGCGAGCGCGAGGTACTGGCCCTGATGGCGGAGGGCCGGTCCAACATCGGTATCGCACGCCGTCTCTGGGTCACCGAGGGCACCGTCGAGAAGCACGTGCGCAGCATCCTCGGCAAACTGGGCCTGTCCGAGACCGACGACGACCACCGGCGGGTACGAGCCGTCCTGACCTTCCTGCAGGCCCCCTGATCCCGCGCCGAACAGGACGCGGTCCGGCGACACCTCTGCGGTACGGAGGAACGCATGGACATGGCAGCTGCCCGCCAGGCCGCGGGGCGCCCGGTACCGGATCAGCATGTCGGCCGCTGTCCCTTCTGACGGCCCGACCCGTCGAGCGGCCACTGGCTCCCCGGTGCCTCGGCCACCGTGGCAGTGCAGGGCGCTCGTCCCGGCCGGCCGTCCACTCCCCCGCCTGCTGAGGTCGTCGCGAGGGGACTGGCGGAGGTTGCCGCCGACGTGGTCCCGCGACGGTTGCGGATCAGGGATGTGACCGCGGCGACGAGGGCCATGGCGATGGCCAGCGTGAAGACGACGACCAGGCCGTCGTGGAAGGGCCGGGAGATCAGGTGGGGGAAGAATTCCCGCCCGGTCAGGTTGGCGGCGTTGGCCCTCGGCAGGTGGTCGAGGATGGCCGGACCGAGCAGCTGCCGGACGGGGTTGTAGCCGAGGAAGGCGGCGAACAGCACCCCCACCGGCGGCAGCGTGGCGACGGTGTGAGCGGCTGGGGCGGGCACGTGCTGGGCGGTGAGGCCGGAGCCGAGGGTGTGCGGCAGGGAGCCGGCGAGCCCGGCGACCATCAAGGAGAAGAAGACGCCCATGGACAGCACCGTGCCGGCGTTCTGGAAGGTGGCGCGCATGCCGGAGGCGGCGCCACGGGCGTCCGGTGGAACGCTGGACATGATGATCGAGGTGTTCGGCGCTGCGAACAGCCCGTTGCCGAGCCCGTTGAGCAGGACCAGGACGGCGAAGGCGCCGTAGGGGAAGTCGGTGGGCAGCACGAGGAGCCCGGCGAAGGAGACGGCCGTCACGGCGCATCCGGCGACGGCGAACGGCCGGGCGCCGAATCTGTCCGACAGGGCTCCGGACACTGGCCCGGCCGCGAGGAAGCCGACGGTGAGGGGCAGCAGGTAGATACCGGCCCACAGCGGGGTGTCGGCGTAGTCGTAGCCGTGGAGCGGCAGCCAGATGCCCTGCAGCCAGATGATGAGCATGAACTGCAGTCCGCCGCGGGCGATCGCGCCCAGGAGCGTGGCCGCGTTGCCGCCGGCGAAGGCGGCGTCGCGGAACAGCCGCAGCGGGAACATCGGTTCGGTGACTTTCGCCTCCACCATGCAGAAGACAGCCAGGGTGAGGGCGCCCCCGGCCAGGCCGGCGAGCACCCAGGGGTCGGTCCAGCCCATGGTGTGTCCGCCGTAGGGCTGGATGCCGTAGGTGATGGCGGCCAGCAGTGCGGTCAGCCCGGCGCCGAAGGTGAGGTTGCCCCACCAGTCGATCCGCCCGGGATTGCGGATGCCCGTCTCGTGCAGCGACTTGTACGCCCACACGGTGCCGATCAGTCCGATCGGCACGTTGACCCAGAAGATGGAGCGCCAGTTCCATTCCACGAGCGCGCCGCCGAGAACCAGGCCGATGAACGTGCCGGCGATGCCGGCGACCATGTTCACGCCGAGCGCCATGCCGCGCTGCCGGGCGGGGAAGGCGTCGGTGAGGATGGCGGTCGAGTTGGCCATCAGCATCGCACCGCCGACGGCCTGCACGATCCGCCACCCGATCAGCCACAGCGCACCGGCCGACCCGTGCAGCGGGTCGACCGAGAGGATCACCGAGGTGACGGTGAAGACGACGAATCCCAGGTTGTAGACGCGTACCCGGCCCCGCATGTCGCCGAGACGGCCGAGGGTGACGACCAGCACGGCGGTGACCAGCAGGTAGCCCATCAGCATCCACAGCAGGTAGCCGACGTTGCCCGGTTGGAGCGGATCGAGCCGGATGCCGGTGAAGATACCGGGCAGCGAGATCAGCACGATCGAACCGTTGATGGTCGCGATCAGCACGCCGAGCGTGGTGTTGGTCAGCGCCACCCATTTGTAGCGGGGGTGGTCGGCGCTGATCCAGGCGCGGCGAGTGCGGTGCCGGACGCCGGGGGCGGTGCCCGCAGGGCGGCGGGTTTGTTCGGCGGTCACCGGCAGTCCTCCCTCCTTGTCTCCTGTGGGACCTGGGGTCAGTTCACGGTGGCCGGGTCGAGCGCGGGTGCGGCCGCGAAGGCGGCCCACGGTGCGCGGTCGACGACCAGGCGACGCAGCGTGCGTACCTGGCGCGGAGCGTTCCAGCCGAGTACGCCGACCACCCTGCCGTGGTGCCCGTAGGCGGCGGCGAAGTGGCCGTCGGACGGGTCACCGTAGACGATCCGCATCTCCGCGTCCGGCGGGAAGATGCCGTACGCCTGGATCCTGGTGTCGTACTGGTCGGTCCAGAAGTAGGGCACAGGAGCGAACGGGGTGTAGCCGCCGAGCAGGTTGCCGACCGCGGCCATGGCCTGTTCGGTGGCGTTCATCCGGTGCTCCAGCCGCATCCGGGTGCCGAAGTGCGGGTTGAACCACGAGGCGACGTCGCCGGCGGCGTAGATCCCGGGTGCCGCCTCGCACAGTGCGTCGCACTCCACACCGTCCCTCAGGCGCAGCCCCGAACCCGACAGCCAGCCGGTCGCCGGCGTGGAGCCGAGGGCCAGAACGACCACATCGGCCGGCAGCGTGGTGCCGTCGCCGAGTTCCACCCCGGCCACCCGGCCGCCCGCCCCGCGCAGTCTGCGCACCCCCACTCCGCAGCGCAGGCGGGTTCCATGGTCGCGGTGCAGGTCGGCGACGAGCTCGCCCACGCGGTCCCCGAACGGGCGTCGCACCGGGACGGGTTCCGGCTCGGCCACGGTCACCTCCAGGCCCATGACCCGTGCGGCCGCGGCGACTTCGGTGCCGAGGAACCCGGCGCCCACGACGACCACCCGGGGCCCGGCGAGCAGCGCGGCGCGCAGGGCGATCGCGTCGTCCAGGGTGCGCAGGACGTGGACTCCGGCCAGATCGCTGTCGGGCAGGCGTCGGGGAGCCACGCCGGTGGCGATGACCAGCGCGTCGAAGCCGATGCTCTCGCCGCCTCCCAGGCGCACCCGGCGGCCCGGGACGTCCAGGGCGACAGCGCGCTGTCCGAGCCGCAGATCGGCCTTCAGCCGGTCGAGATCCCGCAGGGTGCGCAGGGTGGTCCGTTCGGGCTCCCATGCGCCGGTGAGGATCTGCTTGGACAGCGGCGGACGGTCGTACGGCAGACGGGACTCGTCGCCGATCAGGGTGAGTTCACCGTTCCAGCCGCGGCGGCGGAGGGTCTCGGCCGCAGTCAGGCCTGCGGCCGAGGCTCCCACAATGACCATGCGGTTCACTCCTTCTTCTCCTCTTCTTCCACCCAGATCGCCTGGGCCGGGCAGAGGGCGGCGGCTTGCCGGACGTCGTCCGCCAGGCCGTCCGGTGGCTTCTCGGTGAGGAGTACGACGATGCCGTCCTCCTCCCGCTGGTCGAACACGTCCGGTGCGCTCAGCACGCACTGGCCGGAGGCCACACACTTGTTCTGGTCGACGATCACCTTCATCGGATCCTCCTTTCCCGCGCGGCAGTTGGCCGCGGTCACCAGGTGACGGGCAGTTCGTAGACGCCGTAGACGGTTCCGTCGTGCTTGAACGGGATCTCGTCGAGATCCACGGCGAGCTTCAATGTGGGAATGCGGCGGTACAGGGTGCTGTAGACGACCTGCAGCTCCACCCGGGCCAGCGGCTGGCCCAGGCACTGGTGGACGCCGAAGCCGAAGGCCACGTGGTGGCGGGGGTTGCGGTTGAGGTCCAGTTGGTCGGGGGCGGGGAAGGCGTCGGGATCGCGGTTGGCGACGTCGTTGGCGAGGACGACGCCCTCGCCGGCGCGGATGGTCACGCCGCCGACCTCGATGTCCTCCAGGGCCACCCGGCGGCGTCCGCTGTGCACGATGGTGAGATAGCGCAGGAGTTCCTCGACCGCCGAGGCGACCGCCTTCGGGTCGTCGCTCTCGCGCAACCAGCCCAGCTGGTCCGGATTCTGCAGCAGGGCCAGGGTGCCTAGCGCGATCATGTTCGCGGTGGTCTCATGCCCGGCGGTCAGCAGCAGCATCCCCATGCTGGCCGCCTCACGCCGGGAGAGCTCACCGGCCCTGACCCGCTCGGCCAGCGTGGAGAGCACGTCGTCGGCCGGGTGGGCGAGTTTGACGCCGATCTGCCGGTCCAGGTAGTCGAGCAGCTGCTGTGTGGCCACCCGCGCCTGCTCCACGGTGCTCGTGCGCTTGATCAGGATCTTGCTGTTGGCCTGGAAGAAGTCGTGGTCGGCATACGGAACACCGAGCAGCTCGCAGATCACCAGCGACGGCACCGGCAACGCGAACGCCTGGACCAGGTCCACCGGCTTGGGCCCGGCGAGCATGGTGTCGATCAGGCCGTCGACGATCTTCTGAATGGCAGGCCGTAGCGCCTCCACCTGCCTGATGGAAAAGGCCGCGGTCACCATCCGGCGAAGCCGGGCGTGCTCCGGATCGTCCATGTTGATGAAGGTCCGCGACTGCCTCCGGCGCTCCTTTTGGGCCGGGCTCAGGTGGGGGTAGTGCGGGAGGTCGCTCTCCGAGCTGATCCGCGGATCGGCCAGCAGGGCTCGCGTGTCCTCGTAGCGGGTGACCAGCCACGGGGTGCTGCCGTCCCACAGCCGTACGCGGCTGATCGGGGCCTGGTCCTGCAGGACGTGCAGGGCCGGCGGCGGGTCGAACGGGCAGCGGGCCGCCCGGGGCATGGGGTAGTCCGGGACCTGCGCCGCGGGTGCGTCGGTGCCGTGTGCCGAGGTGGTTGTCATGTTCTCCGCCCTTTCCGGAAATCGGACATGGGGCAGGCGCCGGGGCCGGGGCCCGCCGCGCGTGGGCGTGACGGGGCAGCGGAGCAGATCCCGCCTGCAGGAGAAGCAACCTGAGAGAGCAGCCAGGAGGTTCAGGAGGCCGGCCCGCCGCCGGGGTCACCGGAGCGCGGGGCGGCTTGGATCATCCGCTGGACGATCGGCAGGGCCGTACGCATGGCCTCACCCAGGGCCCGCACGTCCTGCTCGGACAGTGCGGTCATCAGGCCGGCCACCCGGGCGCGCTGCGCGTGCCGGCGCTCGGCCAGCAGCGCTCGCCCGGCATCCGTGATGGCGACGAGGCGGACCCGCCCGTCTTCGGGATGGGTCACGCGTGACGCCAGTCCCTGCTCCTCCAGCCGCTGGACCAGTGCGGTCATCGACGGTTGGGCGAGGCCCTCCGCGGCTGCCAGCGCGGTCAGCCGGATCGGCCCCTCCTGCTCCAGCCGGCTGAGCGCCGAGGCGGTGGTCAGATTCATGTTCTGCCGGTCCGACAGAAGGTATCTGACCAGCCCGATGGCCAGCGCATTCAGGTCCGCCGCCACCTCCCGGAGGCTCTCTTCAGGTGTCTCATCCATACCCCCTTTATATCACTTACCTATATTTAGTGTCTATATAGGACGGTGATATAAAATCCGGCCAAACGGCCACCTTCGAGACACCTTCCCGTGCATGCCTCTGCAGGCGTCAGCCCGTGGCGTGTCGACGAAGAAGCGCCGGGGGCAGCGGGGTAAGCACCCGACACCAGGCGGCGGCGCCGGGGGCGAGCCAGGCGGCGATCGCACGAGCCGGCTCGAAGCCCTCCTGCCGCGCCGGCCAGGTAGCGTCCCCGTGGGCGGCGGCGTCAAGCCGACTTGGGGGGCTCAGTAGCTGAAGATGCGAGGGGTGGTGGCCAGGCGTCAAGGTTGGTCGTCGTCGAGTGCCCTCCGACGGCTCCGAGACCGCCCGAGGTCACTACCCGACGACAGGTTCCAGGACGAACACCGGGAACTGCCGCGAGGTCTTCTTCTGCATCTCGGCGTACCTCGGAAAGACAGCGACCGCGCGCCGCCACCACTCGGCCCGCTCCTCGCCGGTGGCCTCATGGGCCGTCATGTCCTGCTTCACGGTGCCGTCCTGGAGTTCGACGTGCGGATCGGCCTTGATGTTGAAGTACCACACAGGATGTCTGGGGGATCCGCCCAACGAGCCGACCACCGCATAGCGCCCGTCGCACTCGACGCGCATCACCGGCGCCTTGCGGATCTTGCCGGTCTTGGCGCCCCGGGTGGTCATCACCACCACGGGCCACCCCGTGTCCCACAGCGTCGCCCCCTTGGTGCCGCCCGATTCCTCGTACGCCTCCACTTGCTCGCGCACCCACTGCGTCGTGCTGGGTTCATACTCGCCCTCGAGAGGCATGGCATCCGTCCCCTCGTCGTAGGGATGTTCTCGCACCATGCTGCAACGCCAGTGCGTGTGTCCGGCATTCCCGACAGAGGTGACCTCGCGCCTGAACAAGCCCGACCTGCCGAGGGCGAAGCAGTCGAACTCACGACCTGACTGACTTCGGGACCTACGCGCCCTGCTCTGTGAGTGTGACCTTCCGGCCCGTGCGCGCCGCCTCTCGGATCCGCTCCAGCATGCGGTGGCGCCGGACGGCGTGCCGGAAGTCGGGAACGCCGTCCTCGTCCGGCGCAAGGTTCCCGGTGATCTGGTCGCGCAGAAGGGCGTACTCGTGGGCGACGTTGCAGGCGGCTTCGGCGGATCGCTCGGTCCATTGCGTCAGCGACCGCTGATAGCGCGCGGGAACCGGAAGTTCAGCCAAGGTGCCGTCCTCTCCCCGGGCGCCGTACAGCCGCAGCCCCCCGTACCACCACTGGGCCTGGTCGGCCTTGACGACGAGATCGCCGTCCGTGCCGTTGATCTCCCAGTGAAACGCGGTGGCGCGGGACGTCCCACCGCGGATGTGCATCGCGGCCACGGCCCCCGACTCCAGTACCCCCGTGACGGCGATCTGGTCCTCCGCGCTCTTGGCCGCGACCGCCCCGCTCGTGACGTGGGTGACCTCCAGGCGCAGGTTCTCGATGTGAGCCGACGCCTCGCGGAACTCCCCGAGCACCATGGTCAGCGCGTCGACCGAGTGCCCGAAGGGGATCGACAGCAGCGTGGCGCCGCTCGTGACGTCCAGCACGTACGCGTAGGTGTCCTCGTAGGTGGCACCCCCGATCCAGCCCGACCCGAGCATGCTGGTCGACAGCACCCGCCCCACGTAGCCGCCGGCGACCAGGTCCCGCAGATACCGCAGTGGCGGAGCCGACCGGGCCTGCAGGCCGACAGCCGTGAGCACACCCTTGCGATGTGCGAGGTCGGCCAGCTCTTCGGCCTGCGCGAGGTCGGCACCGAGCGGCCACTCGCTGAACACCATCTTCCCCGCCTCCAGCGCGGGCCGGATGAGTTCCAGGTGGTGCGGAACCTTCACCGTCACCACCACGAGATCGACTTCCTCACTGCGGGCCAGCTCCTCTGCGCTGCCGAAGGCGAACGGCACCGCATATTTCTCGCCGGCCGCACGCGCGGATTCGGCGCTGCTGGCGCTCAGCGCCCGCAACGCGTATCCATCGAGCCCGGCCAGCGCCGGCACATGGGCGGTGGCCGCCCACCCGCCGCTCGCGCTCAGACCCACGACACCGACGCGGATCGGCTCCCGATGAGGGGAAATGGACGTCATGTGCACCCCAGCGTTCGCAATCGCCTCTCTCGGAAGTGCCTCGCACAACGTGCGGGTTTCGAGAGGAGGCCGTTATCCCCATAGAGAAGCGAGCCTGCGCCATTCCTCCCTCGGGAGCTTGTCCCTGTGGGTGCCGGTGAGCACCTGGAGGGCCACGTGGTCCCCGCCTGCTTGGTGGAAGGTGTCGATGCGGTCGCGGATGCGAACCTCGTCGCCCCAGGCGAAGACCGCGTCGATCAGGCGGTCGCTGCCGCCCGCGGCCAGGTCGGCCTCGGTGAAGCCGTGCCGCAGGAAGTTGTTGGTGTAGTTCGGCAGGGTGAGGTACATCGCGAGGGCGTCGCGTGCCAGGGCGCGAGCCCTGGCCGGGTCGGTCTCCAGCACCACCTTCAGCTCCGGGGCGAGCAGCGGGCCCTCGCCGAGGATCTCGCGGGCCTGGGCGGTGTGTTCGGGCGTGACCAGGTAGGGGATGGCGCCGGCCGCCCGCTCGCCGGACAGCTTCAGCATCTTCGGGCCCAGCGCGGCCAGCACCCTGCTGTCGGCGGCGACTCCGGCCTCGTCCAGCTCGTCGAGGTAGCCGGTCATCGCCGCGTACGGGCGGCCGTAGTCCTTCACCAGCGGGCCGTGGCTCACGCCGAGACCCACCAGGTAGCGGCCGGGGTACGCCGATTCCACCTCGGCGAAGCCGGCCGCGGTCGTGGCGGCCTCCTGCTGCCAGATGTTCAGGACGCTGGTGCCGACGACGATGCGGCGCGTCGCCCCGATCAGCGGTGCGGCGTGGTCGGCGGTGCTGTTGTTGCCGAGCCAGATGGCGCCGTACCCGAGTTCCTCCAGTTCGGCCGCGGCCTCGTCCAGTTCGCCGCGCCGGGCCGGGTCCTCCGAGCGCAGTTCGATGCTCCAGGCACCGTACCGGCCGACTCGCTGCTTCAGGGGGACTCTGGTGTCGCTCATCGGGTCTTCTCCCCGGGTGGTGGGCTGTGCCGTGATCATCACGTCTCCAGCCACTACCGACCGGAGGGCGCCCCGGGTCGATTCCCGCCGTTCCCTCAGTTGGTCGAACGGCCATAAGACGTCGAACAGGCACGAGCCCGCCACTGCGGTGGCGGGCTCGTGCGTGTCGTCTAGCGGACTCGGGGAACACCGGAACCGTGGTTAGCGGTAGCGCCAGTTCCAGTTCGGGTCTCTCATAAACGACCATCTGTGAGAGTTCTGCGAGACCCCCCGGAGCGATCACGTTTCCGCAGGTTGCCGTTCGCAAAAGCCCTCTCGAAACCCACATGTTGTGCGAGGCCTTTCTGAGAGACTGCCGCCATGGATCTCACGCCAGATCAGGCGGCATTGGCGGTAGAACGTCACGACTGCCCGAACTGTGACGCGCCCGCCGGCAGCGCCTGCCGCACCCGGGGCGGGAAGACCGCCGCGAAGTACCACACCCCCCGCTTCGTCCTCGTCCCCGCGCTTCGCGAGGAACTGGAGATCCCTGTCCCCGCCGACCGCGCCCCCGGCCGCTCGTGGAAGCAGGGCCCGGCGCTCGCGATCGTGCCCGCGACCCGCACCGAGCGGCCGGTGCGGATCGGGTACGCGAGGACGTCAACCGCGCGGCAGGAGCTGGCGAGCCAGCTCGAAGCCCTCCACCGGGCGGAGTGCCACAAGGTCTTCAAGGAGCAGATCAGCACCCGCATCAAGGTGCGGCCCGAGCTGGAGGCGGCGCTCGCGCTGGCCCGGCAGTTCAAGGAGGCCGCCCCGGAGACGCCGGTCATCTTCACCGTCCACGAGCTCAAGCGGCTCGCGCGCAACGCGGCCGAGCTGATGGCGCTCTCCGCCGAGCTGCAGGCCGGTGGCATCCAGCTCGAACTCCTCACCGGCCCGCTCACCGGGATCTACGACCCCAATGGCATGGGGGCGATGTTCTTCGCCGTCCTCGCCGTGGCCGGGCAGATCGAGCGCAACTACATCCGGGAGAAGACCCTCGAAGGCCAGGTCATCGCCGCGTCCAAGGGCAACCACGGCGGACGGCCCAAGGTCATCGACGACGACATGCTCACCTTCGCCATCGCGCTCAAGGACAAGGGCGTCCCCGTGCCCGAGATCGCGAAGAAGCTGGTCATCAAGACCGGGAAGAACGCGGGCAAGAACCCGTCGGTCGCCTCGCTCTACCGGGCCCTCGCGGAAGCCGAGGCCGCTGCAGCGGACGACGGCCTGCCGCTGCGGCCCAAGCCCGTCCGCATCCGCCGGCCCGGGGACCCGCTCACCCCCGAGGAGATCGACCTCCGCGAACGCCTCCAGGCCCAGCCTCACCCGAACACGGATATCCGCAGCTAGGCCCCATGATCGATCTCAGCGCCAACGGATGTACCGATGTTCCCCGAGGGCGTAGCCGATGGCTTGGCACGGTTCAGGGCATCGTGCGCGTCTGAATCCTGATCTGAGGAGGCACCCTCGTGGCTGTCGTTCCGGAACGTCGTTTGGCTCTCCTCGGTGGCGGCTTCTCCACCGACGACGACGGTCTGCTGGATGACTGGGTAATCGATCAGGTGTCCGTTCCTCGCCCCAAGGTGTGCTTCATTCCGACAGCCAGTGGTGACTCCCCCGCCTACATAGAGCAGTTCTTCGGGGCGTACCAGTCACGTTCCTGCGAGCCCAGCGTCTTGCATCTCTTTCGGCGGGAGCTGGATGACGACGCCCTGCGCACGTTCCTGCTCTCGCAGGACGTCGTCTATGCAGGAGGGGGCAACACCGCGAACATGCTGGCGGTCTGGCGCGCGCACGGCGTGGATCGGCTACTTCGCGAGGCCTTCGACCGCGGCACTTTGCTGTGCGGCATCAGTGCCGGTGCCAACTGCTGGGCCGAGGGATCGCATACAGACTCTTTCGGACCGCTGACCCACCTCTCGGACGGGCTGGGCCTGCTGTCCGGCTCGGTCTGCCCGCACTACGACAGTGAGCCCGGCCGACGATCGTCCTATCAGGCAGCCGTGGCAAACCGCGCGCTTCCGGCTGGCTGGGCGGTCGAGGACGGCGTCGGCGCCCTCTTCACGGGCGGTCTGCTGGTGGACTCCGTGACGCGCACGCCTCAGGCCTGTTTGTATCGGGTAGAGCCCGGCGAGGATGGCGGAGTGAAGGAGCAGGCCAGGCAATGTCGCCTGCTCGTTGCACAACAGCAGCCCACTTCACCCGCGTGAAGTGGTGAGAGAGCGGCCCCGCCTGGTGCGGGGCCGACGGCCGCGTTGGTGCAGAAGGAATCAGCCTTGAGGCTCGTGTTCTGGTAGTCCCGGCGCAGGTGACGGTGCGTGGTCGGTGAAGAGGGGAATGCCGAGGTCGACCAGCTGGGGACGTCCGTCGGTGCGGCTGTTCTTGAGGCTGTTTAGCCTCGCGCTTTCACGAGGCGACCTGTCCGGCTGGTGATCAAGAAAGCAGAAAGTGCCTCTGACCAGCGAGAATGAGGATTGTTGAGGTCCTTGTTCCCGCCACCGCCGGAGGCACTTTCCAGGTGAAGGTGCGACACGAGGTCGCGTGTGTTGAGTGGATGCCCTTGGAGAGGGGGTCGGCGATGGCGCCGATGACAGGCGTGCTGCCAGCACCCGCGAGCGCTGGCAGCAGATCCACCAGCTCCTGGACGCCGGCGCCGGCCTGCTGGAATGCGCCCGCTGCCTGGACCTGGCCCTGAACACCGTCAAACGCTACGCCCGCCACGCCGAGCCCGAGCGCATGGTCCGCGCCCCGAACTACCTGCCCACCCTTGACCACCTGCGACGACGCCGCGCGGAGGACCCCGCGGTGCCCGTCACCCACCTCCTGCACGAGATCCGCGAACAGGGCTACACCGGCAGCGCCAACCTCCTGGTCCGCTACATCACCCAGGGCCGCGTCGAGGCCGACCACTCCGCCCTCTCCCCACGCCGGGCCGCCCGCTACCTCCTCACCGACCCCACCCACCTGCGCGAAGGCCAACAGACACTCCGCAACCAACTCGTCGACGCCTGCCCCCAGATGACCGAACTCGCCACCGCCGTGACCGGCTTCGCCGCCCTGCTCACCTGGCGCGAGGACAACGCCAGGGCCCTGACCGACTGGATCGCCCGCGTCCGCACCGCCGACCCGCCCTTCCTCCATGGCTACGCCACCGGCCTGGAACGCGACCGCGCCGCCGCCGACGCCGGCCTCACCCTGCCCTTCCACAACGGGCGCACCGAGGGCGTCAACCACGAGATCAAACTCCTCAAGCGTCAGACCTACGGCCGGGCCGGCTACCGACTCCTCCGCCACCGCATCCTGCTCAACTGACACTCCACCGAGCTCGGCAATCAACGGCTACGGAAATCTTGGAAGACCCGATGGGCGTACAGGCCCGCGGAACGCCGCGAAGTTAGGGCTCCAGCGGTAGGGCGCGAAGGCCGTGCGGGAGGTGCGCAGCTGCGGCGTCATCACCAGTGGCGGGGCCTCCAGCATGATGTCCACCCTGGGGGCTGCGGGGCTCGAGGATACGGCTTCTCCGTGGAGGGTCCAGTTCTGCAGAACCCGGGCGAGGACGACGACGACCTCGGTGAGTGCGAAGTGCTTTCCAGGGCACTGGCGGGAGCCGTTGCTGAACGGGATGTACGCTCCGTGCGGGCCGGGGGTGCCGTGCGCCCAGCGGTCAGGATCGAATCGCTCGGGGTCGGGGAACAGGCGTGGCTGACGGTGCAGTTGGTAAGGGCTCACGACCACGCTGGTGCCGGGTGGCAGGATCTGCCCGGCCAGCTCGACGGGCTTGGCGACGCAGCGGGTGATCAGCCAGGCATGGGGGTACAGCCGTAGCGTCTCCAGAACGACCTGCCGGGTGAGTTCCAGGCGTCGCACGGTTGACTCGTCCGGCGGATCGTCCCCGAGGACTGAGTCGATCTCGTGCTGGACACGACGAGCGATGTCCGGGTGGAGGTCCAGCAGGTGCAGCGCCCACACCATGGTGCTGGCGGGGCCCGCTGCTGTTGCCGCGGTGAACATGTTGATGACGTTCTCACGCACCTCGTGGTCGCTCATAGGCTCGTCAGTTTCGTCCTGTGCCGCCAGCAGCACGGACAGGATGTCCGCGTGATCCTTGCCGGAGTGGCGGTACAGGCTGATCACTTCGTCGACGACCTGCTTGTACCTGGCCAGCGTTCGGTGGAACTGGAGGGTGCGGTGACGGAACAGCCACTGCACTCCGAGCGTGGTGGTCAACACCTCGTAGTAGACCGCTTTGTTGATCGCCCTCAGGCAGGTGTGGACCTCGTCGCGGAAGTGCTCCGTGAACTCCGCGGCGAACATGGCGTGGACGCCGGTCATAGCCGCCATGTCCGTCATCTCCCGTGTTACGTCGAGGGGAACCCCGGATCGCCAGGCATCGGTCATCGCGTCTGCCGTGGCGACCATCGTGGTGATGAACCGCGCAATGCGCGCCTGCTGCAACGATGGCTGGACCAGGCGTCGTACCCGCTTGTGCACGGCGTTCGGGCAGGTGAGGATTCCGTCACCGAAGAGCTCCCGTAGCTCGTCCTTGCCCGGCCCGCCGGTGTCGAACCTGTGGGGGTCCCGGAGCACCTGATCGGCCAATTCCGGATGGCAGGCCAGGTAGACGGACTTCCGGCCCAGCCGGACGTGTACGAGATCCCCCTGCTCCGAGAGTGAGTGGAGGAAGGACAGCGGTGCTCTCCAGGCGCGTACCGCGTGCCCCAGGACCGGCAACGCACCCCGAGCGTGGGCGAATCGGAAGTCGGGTCGCGTCCTTCTCATGGAGGTTGGGCTCCTTGCGTATCTGTCTGGGGCGGCCGCACCACCGTCCGGGAATGTGTCTAGCCAATCCGCGGGCGGAGTGACTCTGCCCGTTGGAAAGCCTCACCGTCCGGGTAGGTTCTTTGAGTCGTTCGGATGGGCGCGTGCCTGCGCGGTTGACCCCAGAGACCCTTCAACCCGGGTGTCGCCACTTCACCGACGGAGCGACGGAGAGCAGTCCGCACTCCGGTGATCGCCGACGAGGCACACCCATCATTCCGTGGGCAGGGGAGCTTCCTGCCCGCAACCGTCCCGCGAGCCCCGTCGCTGCGGTGTCATCCTCGGCTGCAAGGAGATCGTCTTGACCGATATCATCGCCGTGCCCTCGCCGATCCCTGCGTCCGCAACGCCAGTTGGATCAACAACAGTGACGGTGCGGCTGGCCGGCGGCGACGATTGTGCTGGCGGGGAAGGCGGCCAAGGCGTGGGGGTGAGCGGGGCGGCGGCGCAGCTGCTGAAGTTCAGCGCCTTCCGGGACCCGGTGCTGCTGGCGCGGTGTGTGAAGCTGCGGGTGATCGAGCCGGAGAACGAATACTGTCGACGCGGCCTCCAAGCAGCCATTCTCGTCAGTCGGTCGTGAACAACAGGACGGCGTTCTGGCCGCCGAAGCCGAACGAGCAGCTGAGGCCCGTGTTCCCGGCCATCGGGCGTGGTTGGTCGGCGACGATGTCCAGCTTGTGGTCTCCGTCCTGGCCCTCGAAGTTCGCCACCGGCGGCACTGTCCGCCGGTGCAGGGAGAGGACCGTGTATGCCGCCTGGATCGCACCCGCTGCCCCGAGGGCGTGGCCGATCACGCCCTTGGCGGCTGTCACGGGGGGTGTGTCCGCTCCGAAGACCCGGGTGAGAGCTGCGGCTTCGGCCGCGTCGTTCAGCGGTGTGGAGGTGCCGTGCGCGTGGACGAGACCCACGTCTGCCGGAGCGCATGCCGCGTCCTGCAGTGCGGCGCGGATGACTCGTTCCGCTCCGTTCCCCTCCGGGTGCGGGGCCACCGGATGGTGGGCGTCCGCTCCGGCGCCGTAACCGCGCAGCACGGCCTGGACCGGTGCCCCGCGGGAGGTGGCGTGGGAGAGGCGTTCCAGGACGAGGACGGCGGCGCCCTCCCCGAGGACGAAGCCGTCCCGTGCCGCGTCGAACGGCCGGCTGGCCAGCTGTGGGTGTTCGCGTCGCCGTGACAGTGCCCGCATCCGTGTGAAGCAGGTGGCCGTCATACGGGAGCGCGCGGACTCGCTGCCGCCGGCCAGCACGATGTCACATGTCCCGGACCGCAGCAGGTCCCGGGCGACCCCGATCGCGGTCGCGCCCGAGGCACAGGCGCTGGACGTGGTGAAGTTCGGCCCCCGGGCGCCCAGGTCGATGGCGACCTCGCCCGCGGCCATGCTCGGCACACTGCGCGGCAGCGCGAGCGGCGAGACCCGCTGGGGCTGGTCCGCGCCGAGGTGGCAGAACTCGGTGACGTACGTGCCAAGGCTGTTGGACCCGACACCCAGCACGACTCCGACCCGCTGCGCCGGCCATGTGCCGGTGTCCAGCGCGGCGTCGGCGACGGCGCGCCGTGCGGCGGCCAGGGCGAACTGGATGAACGGGTCCACGCGCCGGGCGAGTGACGGGCCGAGTTCGGCCGCGGCGTCGAATCCGGTCACCTGACAGGAGAAGTCGACGGGCAGTCCGGTGAGTTCGGGGTCGGAGGCGGCCAGTGAGCGGCCCTGGCACAGGGCCTCCCAATTCGCGTCCGCCGTATGTCCGGCCGGGGTCACCAGGCCCAGCCCGGTGACCGCGATCTCAGGCGGCATGCTCGAACGCCTGGGCGGCGTCTGCGAGCGTGGAGGCCGGGAACAGGTCCAGCTCGCCCTCGACAAGGACGATCCCGTACTCCTGCTCCGCCGCCACGACCAGTTCCATCAACGACAGCGAGTCCATCCCGAGGCTTTCGAACGTCGTCGCGGCGGTCAACTGCTCCGGCACCACCTCGACATCAAGATGACCGGTCAGCAGGGCGACGAGCCGCTCGGGCAGTGCCCGCTCCGCATCCGGTTCCGCTGCCTGTGTCATGGCGTGTTCTCCTCTTCTCTCGAACTGGCGTGATCTTCGCAGAAGTAACGGCTGCGAGATCCCGCACCCAGGTTGCGGGGCCGGGCCGAAGGCCACGCCCCACACATTGCCGCAAGTCCGGATTGGTAGCGAACTGCCTGGTCACGAAAGGGAAGTTGGGGGAATTCGGACGTAAGATCACTGTGGGGCGCATGGTGCCTCCCGTACGCGCTCGCCCATGGGAGTGGACCCTCCGGGGCAGCATTGCTGTGCTCAATCTTGCTCACGCACCATCCTCGGGAGTCCCATCGAAGGAGCAACCGAGCGTGACGCGAACCGGAGCGGTGTTCACCACCCCGTGGCCCTTGCGGATCAACCCGCATGTGGATCAGGCACGCGAGAGCGCGCTTGCCTGGATGCGGAGATTCGGCCTGCTGGACGGCGAGCAGGCCGAGGAGGACTTCGTTGACTGGCGACTGGCCGAAGTGGCCGCCTTCTTCTACCCCCATGCCAGTGCCGAGGAGTGCTGTACGGCGGCGCAGATGATGGGCTGGTACTTCCTGCCGTTCGACGACCAGCTGGACGGTGAGATCGGCCGTGATCCCGGCAGGGTGGCCACTGTCTGCAGTGCCCTGATCGGCATCGTGCACGGAGTGTCCGGACCGGAGTCGCACGATACGCCGACGGTGCGTGCCTTCGCCGATCTGTGGAGCCGGATGGTGCGTGGGATGTCCCTGCCGCTACGCACGCGTGTGGCGTTCAACTGGACGGCGTACTTCTCCTCCCAGGTGACGGAGGCGATCGACCGCAGGACGGGATTCGCCCACCGCGACCTGGCGGACTACTTCTTACTGCGGGCCTCCACGACGTGCGCCTTCGGTCAGAACGACCTGGGCGAGAAGTGGGGTGGCACTGAGGTGCCGCCGGAGCTGTGGCATCACCCTGTGCTGCAGCGCATGAGGCAACTGGGCGCCGACGTGGTCGCGTTGCGGAACGACTCCATGTCGCTCCGGCACGAGGACATCACCGGGGGGCACAACGCGATCCACCTCATTCAGCGCAGCCGCGGCGGCACGCGGCAGGAGGCGCTGGCCGAGGCGTCCCGGCTCGCTCAGGAAAAGGTCGACGAGCTCGTGGAGTTGGAGGAGAGGGCTTTGTCACGACTGGTACGAGCCGTCGACGAGAGTCAGCGTGCGGCGCTGCGGGGATATGCGGACATCATTCATGACTGGATCTGTGGTGACTACGAATGGGAGCGGATCACCACACGTCATGACGAGCACCGTGTCATGCCCGGCTGGGCGGCCGGTCTGCTCGTGAGCGCGGGGAGCTGAGCGATGACGACGACAAGCCTCCCGGCCTCCCACGTTTCCGCCCCGCGCGCACCCGGTGCCCTGCCCGGCGTGGGCCACTTGCGGCAGTTGCTCGTCGACCCGACCCGGTTTCTGACCCGTCTGCCGTCCTATGGCGATCTGGTGGAGATCCGGCTCGGCCCCCGCCCCACCTACGTGGTCTGCAGCCCCGAACTGGTCCGCGAGATCCTCGTGAGCCGCCACCGCGACTTCGACAAGGGTGGCCCCTTCTTCGACAACATTTCCGTGTTCTTCGGAGACGGCCTGGCGACCTGTCCCAATGCCAAGCACACTCGGCTGCGCCGATTTACCCAGCCCGCCTTCCACCCGAGCAAGCTCCCGGGGTACGCAGAGCTCGCAGGCCGCGAGATCACGGCTGTCACCCGGGAGTGGCGCGAGGGACAGGTCCTGGACGTGCGCCGGCTGATGCAGGAACTCGCCATGAGGATCACCGTCTCGACGATGCTGGCGTCGTGGTTCGCCGACGCCGGTGCGGACGCCGACACGGTCCGCCGCACGCTGGGTGACGTGGACGTCCTGGTCAGCGGCGCGTTCCTGCGCATGGTCGCGCCCGGCATCGCCCGCCTGCCGTTGCCGGCCAACCGGCGCTACGCACAGGCCCGGGACTCCTTGTACGCGCACATCGACGCCACCGTCGCCGCCTACCGCCGCGCCGGTGGCGACCAGGGCGACCTACTGTCCATGTTCCTGGCCGAGGACGGCGACGGAACCGCGCTGTCGGACACGGAAGTACGCGAGCAGGTGATGACCATGTTCATCGCCGGAATCAGTACGACCGCCGCCATGCTCGCCTGGACCTTGCACTACCTCTCGTTGGACGACGGCCTCGACGCGGCCGTGGCGGCCGAGGCACACAAGGTCTGCGGCGGCGGGCCCGCCCGGCACGAGCACCTTCCACAGCTACCGACCCTGATGGCCGTGGTGACCGAGGCCTTCCGGATCAGGCCCTCCGCCTGGCTGTTCAGCAGGACCGCCGTCACCGACACGTCCTTGGGCCGCCACCGCGTGCCGGACGGTGCCGACATCCTGATCAGCCCGTACATCATTCACCATCGGCCCGATCTCTTCCCCGAGCCCGACCGGTTCGACCCCGGGCGCTGGAGTAGCGACGGACGCAACTGGGCCAACGCCGAGCGGGCGATGGCGCTGGTGCCTTTCGGGACCGGGTCCCGTAAGTGCATCGGACACGACTTCACCGTCATGAACGTCATGCTGTCCCTGGCGTCCGTCCTGGCCGACTGGAAGCTCACCCCCGCCACGTCCCGCCCGGTCACCCTCATCGGGCGCAGCATCATCGAACCCCGCAACCTCGACCTGCGGCTGTACCGCCGACAGGTTTCCTAGCAGGGATTGCGCCGCTGTCCACCGCGCCTACTCGCACAGCGCGCGGTGGACAGCCTCCTCGATGGCGTCGGCCAGGTCGGCGGCCTGCCGCGCGGTGAACCAGTCCGCGGACATGACCAGGGTGATGTCGAGACCCGCCGTGTCGTCCTGACTGCCGGTGAGAAAGACCGAGGGCAGGGGGCCAGGGGGAAGGGCACACCCGTCGATGGGGCCGGACCTCAAGCCCGGGGGAAGCTGGAGCGGCGGGGTCTTCGTCATCAGGTTGCTGACCAGGACACTGATCGGAGCGTGCGCCACTTCGTCCATCAGCTCGCCGGTCGCGGCGATGGCCTTCTGCACCGTGTTGTCCAGGACAGCTTCGCGCAGTTGCTCCAGCACACGGCGTCCGATGTCGGCCGGATGGCATTCGGGCCCCACCTCGACCACGGCGTGCGAGGCGGTGGCGGCCAGCACCATCTCGTGCGGAGACATGGGGGGCCTGAGCCGCCGCCGGAGATCCAGAGTGGACAAGCATGTCATGGGGGCGGTTTCGTCCGGGCAAGGTGTCTGCGAGTGGACCGCCCGCAGGGCGATGCCGCAGGCCAGCGCATGCCAACTCGTGCGTGCCGCCTTGGCCACTCGCGTCAGTTGATCGACGGACCCGGCAGACAGCCGCACCTGCCGCCGGTGGACGCCGGCTTGCGCTCCCGTGCCGGCTCCGGCCGCGAGGGCGGGGATGCACGCGGGGACGAGATCCCGCATCTTCGCCGAGCGGTCCCTCAGGAAGACGCTCAGCTCCTCAGCGGAAAACCGGGCGCGGAAGTGTTCCTCGACGGGGCGGGGCAACCCGACGGTAGGGGGCGGCAGCACAGGTGTACGGCCGGTGACGCGGGCGCTGTAGCTGCGCCACAGGGTGTGCAGCAGCATCAGCGCGCTGACACCGTCACTAATGGCATGGTGAACCGACAGGGCCAACCGATAGCGGTCCTCCGTCTCCTCGGTCACCACGGCCCTGAACAATGGTGTGTCCGGCGCGTAGGGCGCTCCGACCTGGTCGATGCCGTCGGTCACCTGCAGACGCGGGCCCGGCGCCGACGGGTCCAGCCGCAGCAGGTGGCCCGGGTCCGCGGCCACGATCCGTGCGGACAGTACGGGGTGCAGGACGAGCAGGTCCTCCACTGCGGAGGCCAGAGCGTCGAGGTCGAGCCGGCCGTGCAGCCGCTGGCTGAAGTGGATCGGCGTACCGAACGAGGCGAAGGCCGTCTCGCTGGCCGCGAGCGGGCGTTCCTCCACCACGGTGGCGTCGGTCAAGATGCTCTCCTTACAGCGTCCGCGGGCCGGCGCCTTGGTCAGGGCCCAGGCCGATACGGTCGGTGCCCGCGCCATGATCGTGGTGTGCTGTCGGGGCTCACCGCAATGCGGGCTGCTCCCGGTTCACTCCGTCGGGTTCTTCCCCCGTCAACAGTGCCGGGCGCACTTCAGTCGAACGGCTCAAAGACCCACTCGGACGGCGGAGAAGCCCACCAAACAGAGCCGGTCCGGCTCCGCATTGGTTAGACACGTTTCCGGACAGCGGCCGCTGCCGCCCCCAGCCCGTGCGCAAGGAGCCCATTCCCCCATGAGCAGCACACGATCCGACTTCCGATTCGCGCACGCTCCGGGCGCGTTGCCGGGACTGGGGCATGCACTGCGCATCTGGAGAACACCGCTGTCCTTCCTCTGCTCCCTGCCGTCCCAGGGAGATCTCGTACGCCTCCGACTCGGACGGCAGCCCGTCTATGTGGTCTGCCATCCGGAGCTGGCCGACCAGGTGCTGCGGGACTCCCACACGTTCCCCAAAGGGGGCCTGGGATACACCCAGACACGCACGCTCCTCGGCGACGGCCTCTTCACGTGCCCGAACGCCGAGCACAAGCGGACACGACGGCTGCTCCAGCCACCGTTCCAGCGCACCCGCGTCGCCGATTACATCCCCGCCATGGTCGAGACGGCGGACGCGGTGACCGGGGCCTGGCGATCCGGCGTTCCGTGCGACGTGATGCGCGAGATGACAGCCGTGGCCGCGATGATCGGCGTGCGCACGATGTTTGCCGCGGAGATCACGGAGCACTACCGCGACGAGACCCAGGCCTGCATCGGGGAGATCATCGGCGGGATCCACCACGAGGTGCTCACCTCCGCGCTCGGAGTGCGGTGGCTGTTCCCCCACCGCACCCGCCGCTTCCACCGGACGCTGGCCAGGTACGAGCAGATCATCGACGCAGTGATCCTCGCCTACCGCCGCTCCGGCGAGGACCACCCGGACATCCTCTCCATGCTTATGACGGCACGCGACGACGCCGGGGAGCCGATGAGCGACCGCGAGGTGCGCGACAACGTCATCACCATGTTCACCGCAGCGACAGCAGCGGGTCGCGCCAGCGCCATGGTGTGGGCCCTGCACCTGCTCGACCGCCACCCGGACATCGCCCGTCGTGTCCGGCACGAGATCGACTCCGTCCTGGGAGACGAACCACCGGACATTGCGGCGCTACAACGCCTGGAACTCACCCGGCAGGTCGTCCTGGAGACACTGCGGCTGTATCCGCACGGCTGGCTCATCCCTCGCAGCGTCTCCACTCCCGTCGAACTGGCCGGGCAGATCCTGCCGCCCGGCACCAACCTGCTCGTCAGCCCGTACCAGCTACACCGCCAACCACGTCTCTTCCCCGACCCCGAGCGGTTCGACCCCGACCGGTGGGCAACCGAAGACCCCGGCCCCCGCGAGGCGTACATCCCGTTCGGCAACGGATCCCGCAAGTGCCTCGGAGAGGCCTTCGCACTCACCGAGATCGTCGTCGTCCTCGCCCGGGTCCTCCAGAGCTGGACCCTGCACGGGCAAACCGCCTCCTCGCGCCCCGCGGTCCCTCGCGTCAACACGCTGCTGGAGGCACCGCCCCTGGTCATGACGCCGCAGCCACGTACCTCCCGCAGCAAGCAGGTGAACAGGCCCGCACAGACCCGCTCACCCGGCGGCGCGGACGCGCGGACGTACAGCGAAGAAGGGAACTCGTGACCGTCTCCCCACCCACGGCCACCCGCACCGCACTCAGCGCGCGGGGCATTCACAAGGCATTCGGCAAACACGTCGTACTGGCCGACGTCGACCTCACCATCCGTTCCGGTGAGACCGTCGGCGTCGTCGGGGAGAACGGCGCCGGCAAGACCACCCTCCTGCGCATCCTGTGCGGTGACCTACGCCCGGACAAGGGCACCGTCACGGTCGACGGCACGCTCAGCCATTGCCCCCAACACCCCGTTCTCAACAACGCCCTCACACCGTTCCAGCACCTTCGCCTGTTCCAGGAAGCCTTCCGCCTCCCCAACCTCGAACCTGCCCACGCGCTGATCGACCGGCTCGCCTTCGCCGGCCATCTCCACCGTCCCGTCAGAGTCCTCAGCGGCGGCACACGGCAGAAGCTCAGCCTCGTCCTCGCCCTCATGCACGAACCCGACGTGGTGCTGCTGGACGAGCCCTATCAAGGCTTCGACTGGCAGACCTACCTGGCCTTCTGGGACCTCGCCGCCGCCCGCCGTGCGGCCGGGCGCACCACCGTCGTCATCTCCCACCTCGCCTACGACATCGACCGTCTGGACGCCGTCATCCAACTCAGTCACAAAGCGGCCGTCAGGACCAAGGGAGCCAGCCGGTGAGGGCCTACCGCATCGCGGCCCGCTACAACCTGGCCGAACTCGCCAAGAACACACTCGCCGCCCTCCTGCTGGCCGTCCTCCTCCCGCTGTGGATCCTCGCCGCACCGCAAATCTTCGCGCCCGCCTCGCTGACCTTCCGGCTCCGCGCGACCGGTCGGACACTCACGGCCTCAACGGACCAGGTGGGTATGATCCATGGTTGCCTCGGCATCGTCATGCTCCTGATGGCCTTCCTCACCTTCAGCGCCGCCCGTCAGTCCGGCCCCTTCGACCGCCGGCTCACCGCCGCCGGCTACCCGCGCACCCCGCTCCTACTGGCCAAGGCGACCTCGCTGCTCTCAGCCGCCGCACTCGTCGCCCTGTACACCACCGTATGGACGCTGGCCGTATGGTCGCCCCGCCACCTGGGGTTCCTGTGGCTCGGACTGTTCACCGCGAGCCTGGTCTACGGAACACTCGGACTCGTCCTCGCGCTCTTCCTTCCCGGCGAACTCGAGGGCATGGTCGTCATCTTCGTCACCAGCAACCTCGACCTGCTGCCACAAAGCCCCCTGGTCAACCCCGACCCGCATGGGTTCCTGGGCCCCCTCCTGCCCATGTACGGCTCCACACAGACCTGCCTCGCCGCTGGACTCGCCACCACGACCCCACTCCGGGCCGTAGCCGCAAGCCTCACCTGGACAGGGACCCTCACCCTCATCGCCCTCCTCGCCTTCTGGATCCGCACCCGCGAGCGGCACTTGGTGACCCTTGACGCTAGCCTCGCGCTTTCACGCGGCAGGGCGTCCAGTGGTTGATCAGAAACGCGGAGAGTGCTCCTGACCTGACCCTATGAGGGCGGGGGCTTCCCCGCCGGGTGCGTTCGGAGCACCCTATTGGTGGGGGAGCCGAGTCGGGGTCGGGCGGCCCACGATGCAGGCTTACGTAGGGATCGATGTGCATCGCCGCCGGTCGCAGATCGCCGTGATGGACGAGGGCGGCCGGACGGCGGTGAACCGCAACGTCGTCAACGGACGCGAGACGGTGCTGGGCGTGATCGGCGATCTGCCGGTGGGCACGCCGGTGGCGTTCGAGGCGGCGCTCGGCTGGGGCTGGCTGATCGAGCTGCTCCAGGACTACGGCTTCGAGCCACACATGGCCCGTTGCAGTGCAAGGCGATCGCCTCGGCCCGGCTGAAGAACGACAAGGTCGACGCGGCCACCCTGGCCCATCTGCTGCGCACGGATCTTCTGCCCGAGGCATGGATCGCTCCCGCAGCAATACGCGAGCAGCGGGCCGTGCTGCGCCACCGCGCCCAGCTCGTGCGGCTGCGGACCTTGCTGCGCAACCGCATCCACGCGGTCCTCGCCGACTACGGCTGTGAGCGCATGGGCAGCGCCCGGAACTGCTGGAGTGGCACGGGCCGCGCCTGGCTGGCACAGCTGCCGCTGGCGGACACCGCCCGCGGCGCGGTCGCCGACCGGCTGGAGGTCATCGACGCACTGCAGGTGGTCATCGACCGGCTGGATGCCGCGCTCGCCCAGGCGGCGAAGGCGGATCCGCGGGTCAAGGCGCTAACCGCGCTGCCCGGCATCGGCCCGCTCACCGCCATGGTCATCGTGGCGGAGATCGGCGACATCCGCCGGTTCCCCTCGGCCCGCAAGCTCGCCTCGTGGGCCGGGCTCACGCCCACGCTCCGCGGCTCGGACCGCACCGTGCGCTACGGGCACATCTCCAAGCAGGGCGACCCGTGGCTGCGCCGGATCATGAACCAGGCCGCGCAGACCGCCAAGCGCATCCCGCCCTACGCCGCGTGTTTCGAGCAGATCGCCCACCGCCGCGGCCGGAAGATCACCACCGTCGCGGTCGCCCGCAAGCTCCTCACCCACGCCTACTACATGCTGCGCGACCTCGACGCCGCGCAGCAGCCGAAGGAGCCGTGCACCACGGCATGACGACCACCCCTGAAGGACGGGACGACAAGCCCCGGGCGAGCTCGCATCGCTGCATGAGCCGGCCACGCCGCGCTCGTTGACCTGAATGTCAGCCCGGCCCCCGAAGCAAGGTCATGATCCGGCCCGGCCGGCCGGGATCGAATGGGTGCGTGCGAGTCCCCTCCGCACGACCAGCGCCCGGGGGACCACGGCCCAACACGCCAGTCCACAGCCGTGGCCAACCCGGCACGGGCCCCGCAGCTCGCACCGGGCCGGGGCATCGTGCGCCTTGACAGCCCCCGCCCTCATGGGTGCAACGATGAGACTTGTCTAGGGTCCAGGTCGTCGCGTGAAAGAAGCACTCTCCAGGTGAAGAAGCGTATCGGGTCCTACCCGCGTGTCCGCGTCGAGGGCGGCGGTCGCGGGGTCGTCTCGCGGGCCGGGGCCGTGCTGCTGGTCGAGACGGTCCGCAAGTCCGGTCTGGATCAGGCGATATCGGCGGCATTGGCGCCGTGGCGCAAGCCGCGGGCGGTGCATGATCCGGGCAAGATCCTGCTGGACGTGGCGCTCGCGGTGGCACTCGGCGGGGACTGCCTGGCCGATGTGGGCACGTTGCGGGCCGAGCCGGCCGTGTTCGGGCCGGTGGCCTCCGACCCCACGGTCTCCCGGCTGATCAGCACGCTGGCGTCGGGCGGACAGCGGGTCCTGGCCGCGCTGCGCACCGCCCGTGCCGAAGTACGCGAACACGTCTGGCGGTTGGCCGGGGAAGCGGCGCCGGACGCGGACGGGCAGGTGATCGTGGACATCGACGGGGTCCTCGTCCTGGCCCACTCCGAGAAGCAGGACGCAGCCGCGACCTGGAAGAAGCCGTTCGGGCACCACCCGCTGATGGGATTCGTCGACCACGGCTGCGGCGGGTCCGGTGAGCCGGTCGTGGGCCTGCTGCGGCCCGGCAACGCGGGCTCCAACACCGCCACCGACCACATCGAGGCGACCAGGCTGGCCCTGGCCCAGCTGCCCAAACGGCTCCGACGCGGCCGGCAGACGCTGATCCGTACCGACTCCGGCGGCGGCACCCACGAGTTCGTCGCCTGGCTCGCCCAGCGCGGAAGGTGGCTGTCGTACTCGGTCGGCATGACCATCACCGACGCCGTCCACCAGGCCGTCCTGAAGGTCCCGGCCTCGGCCTGGACACCGGCCGTGGAACCCGACGGCGACATCCGCGACGGCGCCTGGGTCGCCGAACTCGCCGGCGACTGCCTGACCGGCTGGCCCAACGGGCTGCGGCTGATTGTGCGCAAGGAACGGCCGCACCCCGGTGCCCAACTGCGCTTCACCGACGCCGACGGCATGCGCCTTACCTGCTTTGCCACCAACACGGCGGGCGAGGCGATCGCCACCC
This sequence comes from Streptomyces barringtoniae, assembly GCF_020819595.1. Lineage (GTDB taxonomy): Bacteria > Actinomycetota > Actinomycetes > Streptomycetales > Streptomycetaceae > Streptomyces > Streptomyces barringtoniae. The sequence goes on along the minus strand of NZ_JAJHNP010000028.1, from coordinate 70,441 downwards.
TTGAACTGCGCCACCGCCAGCGTGCCCGTGCCGAGGACCGCATCCGCGCCGCCCGCGCCACCGGCCTGCTCAACCTTCCCCTCCACGACGCCGCGCAGAACCAGATCTGGCTGGAGATCATCCAGATCGCCCTGGACCTGCTCGCCTGGATGCCCCTGCTCGCCCTGACCGGCAAAGCCCGCCTGTGGGAGCCCCGCCGCCTGCGGCTTCGGCTGTTCTCCACCGCCGCCCAGCTCATCACCACCGGCCGCCGCCGCATCCTCCGCCTGGCCAGGCACTGGCCCTGGACCGACGTGATCACCGATGCCCTGGACCGGCTCCACGCCCTCCCGAACCCCGGCTGACCAGTACCTTCCCATCCCTGCGAGCAGCATCACTCCGACCGGAGCCGTGGAACCCGGCGCACACCCGACGCGACAACCGGGCCATCAGCCTGCCCACACTCCGAAAACCCCCACCAACACTCACCACAAAGGCTCCGTCAGCAAGCTGACGCTCCCTCATGAACGATCGAGGTTAGCGCAGAGTCCACGGCTCCTTGGCAATGCGAAGCCTCCTGGACCGCAGGGGGTGGGGCTTTACCCTTCACGCAGTTCGCATGGGTCCGGCTGTCGTCGGACGGTATGCACCATCGCTGAGAAGTGGTCGACGGTCCCCCTGAGCCCCCAAGGAGGGCGTTGAGCGGGGCTCACCTTGCGGGATGCCGTCAGGGGAGCCAGGGCGTGTGCAAGGTGGAGAGTTGACGGGACGTCGCGCGGCGTTCGGCGAGGGTGAAGAGCAGGGCCGTGATGCGCAGGAGGCCGGCCAGTTGGTCATGGCTTCATACGTTGCGCCGCCCCCGCCGCCCTGGGCCGGGTGGACGGGGTACCGCCCAGGCGCTCGATCCCCCTGGGGGTAGCGGCGTAGAAGGTCTCGCTGTCGTTGTTGTTACCGCCACCGTCGACGAGGGGTCGTCAAGTTGTTGGTCTGGTGGCTGGTTGAGGGTGTGTCGGGGTGTGGCAGATGCGGTTTCCGCCTGTGGCTCAGGCCGTGGTGGGCATGCCCGTGGTGCCGGTGATCGCGTTCCAGGTCTCGAAGCGGTGGTGCCTCTCGGTGCGGTACTCAGCGGCGGTGAGCATGTGACGAGGTCGGAGGTGCGGTGAGATCTCACTGAAGACGGACAGGAACTTCTGGGCTGATCGGGCCGTGCGGAAGCCCTTCATGGCGCGTTCACGCTGCCTCGCCGTCTGGTGGCTGTTCTCGGCCCTGTTGTTGAGGCCCTTGTGGGCACGTGCTCGGCCGAGCGCATGAGCTCGCGATGCGCCACGGGGCAGGAGCGCATCTTGTCCGTGACCAGCACCCTGGGCACCCGGCGCGGCTTCTTCATGAGCTGGGCCATGAACCGCTTCGCGGCCTTCGCGTCCGACCTGGACTGGACCAGAATGTCCAGTAAGTACCCCGCCTGGTCCACCGCGTTCCACAGGTACTGCCGCACCCTGTTGATCTTGATGAACACCTCGTCAAGGTGCCACTTGTCGCGGGCCTGCGGACGACGGCGGCGCAGGGCGGCCGCGTACCGGGGGCCGAACTTCCCGCACCACTGCCGGACCCCTTCGTGGGAGTCGATGACCCCGCGCGCGAGCAGCAGCTCCTCCACCTCATACAGCCACACCGCATGGGCGGTGATGTCCGCCGGGAACCTGAATCCCTTCTACGACGCCGCCGCTCCGGTCCCCACAGCCAGCCCTCCGCGGTGCTCAACAGACCCGGCGATCATCCCAGCACCAAGGCCCCCAGCTCAAGTTGACAATGCCCGACCATTGGTACGCTCCTCGGTCTGAAGCGGCGCTGCGCGTGCCGTCAGTCGGTGCAGGTAGCGGTTGGCGTCGGATGACCGCAGACCCCATGCCAGCAGCATCCCGGTGGACAGTGCTGTCACGTGGCCAACGGGAGTGACCCCCAGCGTGGTCAGGCCGCTCGTGATGTGCGGTGCACGCACCGCGAGCGCGGCGAGCGCGGTCCATCGGTGCCACCGCCGGGCCCCCGCTACCGCCACGGCGGCCAGGGCCGAGACGATCACGTAGGACGGGCCGACGTCCAGCGCCGCACGCAGCGCCGGGTCTGCTTGGCCCGCCGCGATCCGTGCTGCCAGCAGCCCTTCGCTCACCAGTGTGCCGAGGACTTGGCCGGCCGCAATCAGCGCGACCGCCCGCATGTTGCCGAACCGGATGACGAGAAACGCCAGTATGGCCCCGACGAAGGCGATGCTGCGCAGACAGGCCCAGGGATCGGCGCCGAACAGGAAGGCGGAGGTGATGAGCGCCTCCACAGGATGATCACCCATATTGGCCAGGTTGGTCGATGCCCAGGCGTTCACCGCGTGATCACCGCCGTACGTCAGGGACGACGCGGCGGCGAGCAGGGCGAAGCCCCAGGGCACAGGGGAAAGCCATCGGCGGGCGGGCGTCCGGGAGAGATCCATGTGGCCGACCCTGGCAGAGGGTGCCCGCCCCGCGGATCTGACCACGGAATGACCGGCTGATCTCTATCCCTGGACAGAGGAGGATGATCGCCCTCCCGGCTAGGGTCGGATGCATGCGAGTCATGATGGTGAGGCATGACGCGGCGTCCCGTGCCAGGAAACTGACGCCGAATCAGCTGATCGCGCTGGATGTGCTTTTGGCCATGGTCGTGATGGCGTCGAACGTCTTGTGGTGGACGCTTGGCACGCATCGCACGGGCTGGCCGGCATGGCAGACCGTGCTGACGGGCTCGTTGGGCGTGGCCGTCGCCCTCCGGCGGCTGCTGCCACTGCCTGCACTGGCGGTGGGGTCGGTGGTGATGGCCGCCGACGGCGCGCTCAGCCTGACGGGGGTGCTGGCGACGGCCTTGCTGGTATACGGGGTGGCGGTCGCCCGACCCGCGCGTGTCGCGGTGTACGCGTGCGTGGTGGCAGGCGCCGCACAACTCGCCTTGATGATCCCCATGCAGGGCATAACAGGGCACGACTACTGGGGGTGGCCGGGGATGAGCCAAAGCCTCATCGTCGAGGCCGCCGCCTGGGCGATCGGATGGTCCACCAGACAGGGCCGCGCCTACACCCGAGGCCTGGTCGAGCAGGCCGAAGAGCGGGCACAGCTCCTCCTCGTCGAGGAACGCATGCGCATCGCACGGGAGTTGCATGATGTCGTCGCGCACAGCCTGAGCATCGTCGCGGTCCAGGCGAGCGTCGGCCACCACGTCATCGGCAGCCGACCCGACGAGGCCGCGAAATCCCTCTCCGCGATCGAGACGACGAGCAGGGAAGCCCTGGGAGAGCTGCGTTCACTGCTAGGTGTCCTGCGCGATGACGACGGTGCCGAATGGCTGCCCGGCGGCCTCGACGACCTAAACACACTCATCGAACAGACCCGACGGGCCGGCGTCCAGGTCGACTTGACGACCAGCGGTCACCCGCACGCCCTGCCCCGAGGTCTGGACCGCGCCGCCTACCGCATCGCGCAGGAAGCACTGACCAACGTCGTCAAGCATGCCCGCACCAGCCACGCCCGGGCGACGGTCGCCTACGCGCCGGGCGAGGTCGCTCTCACGGTCGTCGATGCCGGCGTCGGCCGCACGTCCACCCCGATCACCGAGGGCCACGGCCTGACCGGCATGAAGGAACGCGCCGCCCTCTACGGCGGCGAGGTTCACGCGGGCCCGCTCTCGCCGCACGGCTTTCGCGTCGCCGCCCGGCTGCCGTACGCCGTGGACGAGCGAACAGCCCAGTTCCCCGTGGGCGCCGATCTGGAGGGCGCATGACGGTGCGGGTCGTCGTGGTGGACGACGAGACGCTGGTGCGTGCCGGGTTCCGTGTGCTGCTCGAGTCGGAAAACGATCTCCAGGTCGTCGGCGAGGCGGCCGACGGAACCGAGGCGGTCAAGGTGATCCGCGAACTGCGCCCCGATGTAGCCCTGATGGACATCCGGATGCCCGGGCTCAATGGCATCGAGGCCATCCGCGCGCTGTTCGGCGGCCCGTCTCCGGTGCCCGTCCACGTTCTGGTGCTCACCACCTTCGACCTGGACGAGTACGTCTTCGAGGCACTCCGCGCAGGCGCCGCGGGCTTCCTCCTCAAGGACACTCCACCCGCACGCCTGATCGACGCCGTGCGGGTGATCGCCACCGGGGAGTCGTTGCTGTCACCCGGCGTCACCCGCAGGCTCATCGAGACCTACGTCCGCCGCCCCGGCTACACAGGCCCGGTCACCCACGCCCTGGATGGTGTGACCGGCCGCGAGCGTGACGTGCTGGGTCTGATCGCACGTGGCCTGTCCAACAACGAAATCGCAGCCGAGCTGTATCTGACCGTTGGCACGGTCAAGACCCACGTCAGCCGTCTGCTGACAAAGCTGGGGGCCAGGGACCGGGCCCAACTCGTCATCGCCGCCTACGAAAGCGGACTGGCCAGTACTTGGGGTGCACGACCTCGCGGCGGACGATGATCCGCAGCCGGGGGCCAGCCGGTCAGCTCGAGCAGGTTGGTGATCTCCACCAGGGCGGCCCCCTTGCAAGGATATCCGGAGGCGTACAGCTCGCTACTCCAGGAACTGACCCAGCAGGAGCAACAGCCAGCGTGCAAACCGGCCGAAAACGCAGAGAAGGCCCGTACCCCCTACGAAACTGCAGGGACGCATCGGCGCGGCCCCACGGCTGCCTAGGCTGACACAACCCGGGCGAGCGCACCCCTATCCCCGTCCCACGCTGCACGAGGGTCCCGGCCGGTGAACCGTTCGGAACCCTCGTGCGGTCGTGCTCAGCGGGCCGCGAGTCTCTTCGGCTGCGCAGACAGGCTCATCGTGTGGCGGTCTCACCCATCTGCTCGGGAACCCACGGCACGGGAGGTGCCCGGAGTGGTTGATCGGGGACCAGCGAGCCCGCCTCAAGGTCGGACTCTCGCAAGGAGTCCACGCGGGTTCGGATCCTGCCCTCTCCGCCCATGCAACACCGCGCTCCCGGGCAACTGCCCGGAGAGCGCCGGCCAATGTCGAGGGCAGGTCAGTTGCTGCAGGTGTCGAGCGGGTGGGGCGGCGCCGGCATGGTGGTGGGTCTGGTGTTCCTGGTGCTGGCCTGGGTGCTCGCCCCGAGGGTTCGTCACCTGGCCGACGACCGGCCCGTGCTGTTCCGGGCCGACGCGCCCGAACTGTTCGCCCTGGTGGATGAGGTGGCGCGGGCGGTCGGCACCCGAAGCGTGCACGCGATCGCCGTGGACGGGAGCATCAACGCCGGCGTCATGACGTACGGTGTGCGCGGTCGGCGGCTGCTGGTGCTGGGCATGCCGCTGTGGGAGGTCCTGACACCCGGGGAGCGGATCGCGCTGCTCGGCCACGAGCTGGCCCCCTATGCCAACGGCGACACCCGCAACGGCCTGGCGGTGGGCACGGCGGTGCGGACCCTGTCCCTCTGGCACCACACCCTCGGGCCGCTTCCGCACCCGTCCGTGATCGAGATGGTTGTCAATGCTCTCTACGTGGTGCCACGCCTGCTGGTCCGGGGGGTGCTGGTGCTGCTCGTCCGGCTGACGTCGCGGGCCGGGATGCGGGCCGAGTACCTCGCCGACCGGCTGGCCGCCCGCACCGCTTCCACGCAGGCGGCGGTGGGCCTCATGGACCGGTTGCTCATCACCGAGGCGCTCGGCGTCCTGCTGCGCAGCGAGGCCAACCGTGCCGCCCTCGGCGGGGCAACATCCAGCCGGGAGGCCACGGCCCAGGCCGACGAGCTGTGGGGGCTGCTCACCGCGTACGCGGCATCCGTCCCGGAGCACAAGTATGAACGGCAGCGGCGCGCCGGAGCCCGGCGCGGGCACCAGGTCGACGCCACCCATCCGCCGACCCATCTGCGGCGCGCCTGCCTGCTCGTCGGGGAGCCCGTGGCGGCGGCAGTGGTGCCGCAGGCCCGCCGGACCGAGCGCATCGCCACGGAACTCGCCGCGGCCCGCACCGAGGTGGCCCGGCGCCTGCCGAGGGACGGCCTCGGAGACTGAGGCCCTCGCGGGCTCCCTGCCACATCTGGGGCCTCGCGTTCGGATCACCCGCCAGCCGCCCCTGCATCTGGCACTGCTGTGGCACGGTGACCCCTTCGTCCCGAACTATGGGCGGGGAGGTCACTGAGGTCTGTCAGGCGTGTCAGCCGACTGCTTAGGTCTGGTGGTGGTCGGTCGTGGGTGCGCAGGTCGCTGCACTTCGCTGCTGTACCGAACCCCGAGGCCGTCCGCTCGGGACAGCATGACGGCCAGCTCTTGCGCGACCATGAGCGTATGGAATCGTGGACGATCAAACACTTCTCCCAGTCCAACCCGGCGGGAACCGGGCAGGATGACGTGCCCGCGCTTCTACGCCGAGTCGCAGACTCCATCGAAAGCCTCGGCTCGGTTGAGGTTCAGGATCTCGTCATGCATACGGAGATCACTGCGGACGGCCCTTGGCCGAGCCTCACGGTGTACTTCCACGACGCCGAAGACTGATCCGGACTTCACCCGGAGCGCTTTGCACTTCGTCCGCTTCCTTATCAGGTCGATCATCGTGGGCTCTCGACACTGGAAGTCGGCAGTCTTGCGGCGTGGAAGTGGTCGGTAGGGTCCGCCTCGGTCTGCATTCGTTCGCCGCTGTTGGTGTCGGCCGTTGATGTCAGACACCCGTGGCCCATTTGACGGTTGTCCTAGATAGGGAGTAGCGGCGCCACTCAGTCGCCGTTGTCGGCACGACGAGCCTTAGCGAACGCTCCGCGCCGGACCTGAAGCACCGCACCAAGCACGATCAGCCCCATAGCCACGGCGGAAAGAGCCGCCGTCGCTCCGGAAGAGAAGCCGAGGAGTTTGGGTCCTCCGTCCAAGACGAAGCCGCCACCCATCGCTGTCCAACCCCAACCAGCCCAAGGCGACCGCGCATACACCGCCGCAGTCCCTCGGCCGCTCAAGGTGAACACGCCCATGACTACGAAAAAGCAGCCGGCACCCAACATGCTCCACGCTGACATAGCACCCCTCCGCGGGAAGACTACGGCACGGGTGGAACGGCTTTGAGCTGCGGGCCTGGCGGTGTCGTAGAGCACCAGTTTGGAAGATCGCGTACGTGGATGGGCGCTGACCTGGCAAAGCTGTGGCCTGGGGATCTCCTGGGTCTTTGCCGACGTACCCCCTTGCTCCCCGCAGCGCGCCATCTGACCGGGCACGCGGGGGACACGCGCATCCTCCTTCACTCCATCGTTGAGCCTGAGGGGTTGGATGATGTCGCTACCGGGGGGTGAGCTTCACTTGAACACCGCCGATGGTCGAAGCCCATGCTTGACCGCTCTCCAGCACTTTCGCGCCCTCATCCAGTATTTGGATCTTCATGGCATCGGCCGATGTCTTCAGCTCCTGCCACGGTCGATCGGAGTCGAAGGCGCGTCGTGATCGCGCCACTGAGATGTCCAGTGCTCGGATAGCAGCGTCAACGTCAGCCGCTTCCTCGCCCGCACTGCCGACGCCCTCGAGTGACCAGTCCAGCCACAAGCTCATGTACTTACGTTCCCACGGCAGCCTTACGGTGACGAGTTCGGATGATCCCTCCATGCCTCGCCACGGCCTCCACCACTTATCCCAGCTCCCATCCCGTACGCGTCGACCCACACACCGTGGAGCAGGCGTGGTTCCTGGCGTCCAGGTGGAGCGCGCCACTGTACGAACGATCTGGACGCCAGGGGAAAGCTCTCCGCATAGCCCCGGCCATACCGCTGAACGACTGGGCCGACAGCACGTAGTCGAGGTTAGCTCCGGTCGGCCGAGGACGCAGGCACCCGGGCACGTCGGCGGTCAAGCACCCACATCGGCGTCCTGGCCTACGCTCCCGCCTTCATGTTCACTGTCTCAGTTGACAGGAGAAAGCCCCGCCTCAATTAGGCGGGGCTTTCTCCTGTCAATCTCGCACAGTCCTCAGGCGAGGGACTTTTCTCTCTCCTCGGCGTACAGGGCCGCCGCCCATGGCTCCCCGTCCGTCAGAGCGTCCCAGAACCCAGCCTGCTCCCACGCCGTGGGCCCGAACGTCACGCCCCCCTCGACACCGATCGATACCGACCAGTTCGAGGGAATCCGACCGTCGGTCACGACGAAGAGACGCGAATTGAAAAGGCCGGGCAGCTCGTCTCGTATTGATTCGATCCGGAGGAGGTTCTCACCATCGGCCCTGGAGAATACTTCCAGGACGCTATACTCCCGATTCTCCCTAAGAGTGCCTGCTCCGAGGGTCACCGCTTTCGGATGTCCGCTCAGCCCCTTGAAGAGGACTTTCATTTCTCGTCCGTACCTATCGCGCGAGGGAACTTTGCCTTGTAGTCGTAGTAGAGAACTTCCCCAGTCTCGTTGTTGCGGTAAAAATGAACTTCGAAGTTCATTCCATTAGGTGCTTGATGCCTGGCTGTGCTCCACTTGCCCCACTTGCCGACACCACCTCTGGCCTCGAGCTCCGCAATCACTGCCGGGTTCTCCATTTTTTCTCCCGGTTGGATCATACGGGACTCCTTGAGGGCCTCCTCAGTGAGATCACCGTCCTTGGTGAACGGCGAGTTAGCCGACATCCAGCGGAGGTCTTCTCGCAATCTGTTGGCGTTGACTATGTTGTGGGCGCTGTCTGCTCCCTTGACCGCCGTTGCTGCTACTCCTGCGCCGGCGCCTGCGGTCAGTGTGGTCCCACTCCCGGCCGCATCACCGGAAAGGAGATCAGCGGCGCCTTCGGCACAGGCGGCAGCTGCGGCCAGGCAGGCTGTGATGCCTTCTGCCGCCACCGGCGCGGCGGCGACGGCCAGCCCCACCACGGTCACGATGCCCAGAAGAACTTTCTGCAGTGTGGAGAGTTTTCCACGGTCGATCCAGTCGTCATGGGCAGTTGGATCGTAGTTGGGGTTGGTTCCCATCGCCCAGCCGTGGAACACCGTTTCCTTCGGCTTCGGTTTGGGCCCTGCCATGAACACCACACGGACTGACACGTCTTGTCCAACGGTGGAGACCGTGGCGGTCAGTGTGCCGGAAACACCCTTGATGGTGGTCTTCGACGAGTAGGTGGCGGTGGAGTGGTAGGTCCATCCGCCCTTGCCGTTGGGCTCAAGGTGATCGTAGTAGGTGCCGCCCTTGCCGTTGCTGCAACCGTACTCGCAGGCCGTGATCGGGCGGAGCCCACTGGGGTCGGATGCGGTGACGGGCGTGTTGTTGGCGTAGGAGTATCCGTTCAACGACTCATGGTCGTCGGCTTCGAATACAGGATCGACGGACAAGAACCGACCGGTGACCGGGTCGTACTCCCGCGCGCCGACGTGTGTGAGCCCCGTGCTGGCATCGGTGGGTTTGCCAAGGAATCCCTTGTCATCTGGCCACGCGGTTGATGTGCTGCCTCGAGCCTCACCGAAGGGCTCCGTGTAACGGCGTGTGATCTGCTGAGTCGCCGCGTCCACGACCATGCTGGCGGTGCCGTGATGGTCGTCCACGATCCAGTACAAGCCGGTGTTCGTGCGCAGCGCGGTGCCGTTGCCGGTGCCGTAGTAGCGCTGGGCGGTGAACTTCTTGGCCGCAGGATCGTAGTGGAGCTCCTGGCCCGGAAGGTACAGCACCGTCTCGGACGGTCCTTGGCGGACGAGCAGTTCGCCGTCGGCGTCATAGAGATAGCTGGTGGTCTTGCCGTTCTCGGTGAGCGACGCCAGGTCGCCCTCGGTGTTCCAGACCAGGGTCTGATCGCCCGAGGCGCCGGGACGGCGGGTCGTGTTGCCCTGGTCGTCGTACTTGTATGAGGTGGTGGTGCCGCCCGTCGTGGTGGACGTCAAGGTGTGCGGTTGGCCGGCGCCCTTGTCGTCGACCGGTGGATAGGTGTAATTGGTCTTGGTGTCACCCGAGGCCGTGTGAACGGTCTGGGTGTCACGCATTCCACCGGCTGTGTAGGTCCAGGAGTTCCAGTACGGAGCCGGGCCGCCCAGGGCCGTTACCGAGCGGTCGGCGGAGCAGTCGCCGGATGCTGGGGTCCAGGCTTCGGTCAGGCGCTGGTGACCGTCGTAGGTGAAGCACTGGTTGTCGGGGGAGCCTGCCTTTTGCTTGACCGACAGGACGTTGCCGCTGTCGTCGTAGGTGTAGTCGACGTCGCTGGTGTAGCCGGTGTTGGTCTGGTCAAGCGTGTGGTTGTTCAGCAGGCGCCGGGTGCCGTCCTCGTACCGGTTCGCGACCTGGAACTGCTTGGCGGTCGAAGAGGTGCCCAGGGTGGTCAGCTGCGGTTCGCCGTACTGGGTATAGCCGACGCTGCGGATGTAGTCGGTGCTGCCCGAGACGGTGTTGACCAGGCCGAGGTCGTTGTAGGTGTAGGCGATCGTCTCGGTCGGCAGGCCGCCGGCGGCGGGCAGGATGGTGTTGTTGACCGTCCCGTCGAGGTTGTAAGCCGTGGTTGTGGTGAAGGTCTGTGGTGCGCCGGCCTGCACCAGCGGGTCCGACGCCGCGAGTACGGTCTTGATGGTCGTGGGTTGATAGAGGTTGTTGTAGCCGGTGATCTGAGTGGCGTAAATGCGGCCTGTGGTTCCGCCGACGTAACGGATGGAGGAGGACAGCTGTCCCTTGGCAACCGAGTCGTAAGTGAGTTTGGTCAGCTGGTGGGCAGCGTCCTTGACACTGTCCCATGTGCCGGTCTTGCGGCCGAGTTCGTCGTAGTCGGTGATGAGGGTCTGTGACTTGCCGTCCTTGGTGACCGTCGTGGTCAGGGGCTGGTCGGCGTCGTCGTAGGTGATGTTGGTGGTGCCCTTGTCCGGATCGGTGCTTTCGATGTCCCGGCCGCGGATGTCGTACTTGTGGCTCCAGACCGCGCCGTCAGGGCCGGTCACGGTGTCGACCTGGCCGCCGGGCGTGTATGTGTACTTGGTGCGGGTGTAATCGCTGCCGGTCGGGGTCGGGCCAGCGTATTCGCGGCGTTCTGTGACGCGGCCGCGGGCGTCCTTGATGGTGAGAGTGCCTGAGCCGCCCTTGGCTGCGGTGACTGCGACCTGGTCGCCTTGGTCGTCGGTCTTGGTGCGCCAGCGTTCCTGGCCGTTGACCCGGAAGATGGTGTCCGTCGGGCGTCCGGCGCCGTCGTAGACGGTCTCGGTGGAGGCCGGCACGGATCCGGGGAGTGTGTTGGCCAGCGCGCTGGTCGGGCTGTTGTTGTCGTAGACCTGGTCGTTCTTGAGGTAGGCCAGCCCGCGGTCGTCGTAGAGCGTTTCTGAGATGACGCGGCCGCCGCCGGGCGCGGGGCCCTGCTTCTGCCTTTCTCGCAGGAGTGCGTCGTAGATCTCGTATGAGGTGGTGTATGTCTTGCCGTCGGCCTTGAGGGTGTCGGTCCGGACCCAGGCGGCTTTGTCCTTGGTAAGGCTGTAGGTGTAGACGAGGCTGGCTGCGTCGTTCAGGGCGCGCGCTCGGTTGGGCTTCCAGATCGCGGTGACGCGGCCGAGGGCGTCGAACTGCCACTCGGTGACCTTGCCGTTGGGGTCGGTTTGCTTGGTCGCCTGGCCCCAGGCCGGGTCGACGTCCTTGGTGACGGAGTAGCCCTTGGGGTCGGTGACGGTGGTCTGGGTCAGCGGCCCGTATCCGGTGTCGTCGGGAACATAGCTGGTATGGGTCGACCGGTCGAGGGCGTCCGTGGTGGTCTCAGGGCGGCCGAGGTCGTCGTAGGTGGAGGTCGAGACCTTCTGATACGTGGGCTGGTTCTGTGGGTCGTAGCCGGAGATCCGGTACGACGAGGTCATCTCGCCCTTGGTGGGCGCCGCACCGACTGCCTGGTTGTCGTAGCCGGTGGTGACGTCGGAGATGGTGTCGTCGGGCAGATTGGGCGTCTTGTCGCAGCCCACGGCGTAGGTTTCGACGCGGGAGGAGAACTGCACGAGCCAGTCCGCGGTGTTGCGGGCGTAGGTGGTCTTGGTGCAGGTTTCGTCGCCGGTCTTCGCGGTGTCGCCCTGGTCGTCCACTCTCAGTGGCATACCGTAGGTGGTGCCGTAGGTCGTGGTGGTCTGGGTGGTACGGGTGCCGGTAGAGGTCTTGGTCCGGGTGGTGATCGTGGCCGGCTTCATGAAGTACGACTCGGTGGTACCCCAGTCGTACTTGTGATTGCCGGTCAGGTGGGACCAGGGCGTGTTGATGGTGCCGCTGACCTCCTGGCTGCCGTTGTAGGCGATGGTCTCGCGGACGAAGCCGGCGTACTGGCGGTCGTCGTCGATGCTGGTACCGGTGGAGTCGGTGACCTTCTCGACGCGCGGTGTGCCGTCCTTCTCCTTCTCGCCGTTCAGGCCTCGCATGTACAGGTTGACGATCTTGCTGGTGGGGCCGGTGTCGTCACCTGTCGTGGTGGTGACCTTGCCGTAGCCGCGCCACTGGTTCCAGGTGCGGTACTTGGCCTGGGTCAGGCCGTCGTCGTCGGAGTAGCCCCAGCCGGCGCCCCCGTCGTAGGTGTAGCGCGTCTCCTGAGTGTCGCTGCCGTAGAGGTCCTCCTGGAAGACGGAGGTGATCACGTACTTGTGGAACCAGTCCAGCTGCGGATCCGCGCCGGATTGTGACCAGTAGACGGGGAAGCAGCGCAGCGTGTTCTTGTCTTCGGAGGACGGCATGGTGGTGCCGCGGATGCACTGGGGGTCGGAGTAGTTGACGGTGAGGACGGAGCCGCTCTCGCTTGTGATCTTGCGGACCCGCCACTTGATGTAGCGGAGGGTGTCGCCGCCGCCTTCGACGTGGTTGGGCAGTTGGATGCCCTCGAAGTCAACTGTGGGCAGGCTGACCTGGGTCCCGCCGGCCTTGCCCGTGTTTTGGATGGACTTCAGCCACAGACTGGGCGAGGAGGCGTCGCCGGAGGCGGGGAAGTCGTGCTCGAGGTGCCAGTTGTCGACGTCGCGGCGGGTGGTGCCGGTGCCGGTCCACACAGAGGTGGTGACGTCGGTGAGCATGTAGCGGGTGAAGAATGACGGGCTGGTCTTGCCGGTGCAGGCAGTGCCGTCTGCGCAGATCAGGTCGAAGGGGACGTCCGGCCAGTTCTGCTTGGTGTCCTTGGTCAGGCTGGAGCAGTCGCTGGCGGTGCAGCGCTGGGCGTAGTCGAAGGAGACCTGCTGAGCGGCGGGCTTGGTGTAGAGGCTGTTGCTGCGCAGCCCGTAGTCGATCCGCTTGAGGTAGCCGCCACGGACGTAGTTGGCAGCAGGGTCATCGACGCCGTTCTTGGCGTAGTTGTTGCGTTCCCGGCCGTACCAGTAGGTCATGGCGTTGCCGTGGGTGTCGACGACGTAGTCGAGGTTCCACTTCCATGCCTGGTTGCAGCTGGAGGCGGCGAAGGTGGTGTCGTGGCAGGGTTCACCTGCGTCGTCGCCGAAGACCGGGACGGTCCAGGTGGAGTTGGTGACCGGGTCGTCGGCGTCGGTGCCGTGGTCGCTCCAGCCGGGCAGTCGGTGCTTGCCGAAGTAGTACTGGGTTCCGTCGGTGGTGGTGACCTTCCAGTACTCGCCGTTGTCGTCGCCGTTGCTGGTGTTGCCAGTCAGGTGTTCGACCTTGGTGGCGTCGTCGTTCTTCAGCTTCCAGGTGCCGCCGGCGGCCTGGGACTTCTCGGCGGTGTCGCAGGCGGTCGCGTCGTCGCAGTCGTTGACGAGTTCGGCTGCCTTGCCGTTGAGGACGAGGGTGGCGTTGGCGTACTTCCAGCACAGGTCGTTCTTGCCGTCGTTGCCGTCGTCCTTGCAGGAGCCGTATTTGCGCTCGATGTAGGACTCGGTGATGCCGAAGCCTTCGCCGACCACGGAGGTCTGGTTGTTTTCCGAGGAGGTGCGGCCGTCGACGGAGCCCGAGTTGTAGGAGATGGCGAGGTTCGGGGCCGGTCCTGCGGTGGCCGGCGGAACGCGCAGTGGGTAGTTCCAGGTGAAGTCGCCGGTGCTGCCGCCTGCTTCCCAGGTGGCCGAGGGACCGAGCGGGCTGGCGCTGAAGTCGCCGCTGGGACCGGAGGAGTCTGCGGTGGCGGCCAGCAGCATCGCAGTCTTCGTGCTGGTCGCGGAGGCGGGCAGGGTCGCGGTCACCGTCTGGGCGGCTGGGTCGTTGTGCGTGGGCAGAGGTGTCTGCTTGCGGCACTTCGCGCGACCGGGTGTGGTCAGGGCGCACTGGGGCAGTTGCACGAGGTGCAGGCGGGAGCCGTAGGAGCCGCCGTAGGCGTCCGCGAAGGAGGCGTACTTCAGGCTGAGCCGCCAGATGCCCTCCGTTGTCGTTTCGGGCTTGACGGCGATGAGAGTTCCGGGGATGCCGGCTTTGTCGGCCTGGGCGTGCTTGTAAATGTGCAGTCTCGCGGAGCCTACGGCCTGCGGCTTGCTGGCGGCGTGGACCGTCTTCTTCTCGCCGTGGGCCTGCTTGGTCTTCTTGCTACTGCTCACGGGTGTGAGCGTGATGGGTACCGAGCCTGCCTGGGCCGTAGCGGGCTTGCCTGCCGTCAGGCCTACGCGGGTGTCTGCTGCTGCGGGCCACTGGACGTGCGCGAGGTGCTGCCGTGTCTTCCTGGCAGCGGCCTCTGCTCTGTTCGTCGTGGCCGGCTTTTTTGCCTTGAACGGCAGGACCTTGTTGACCTTGCGCTTGGGCGGTGCCGGGAAAGTAATGGTCTTCGTGTCGGGCTTGGCAGGCAGTGCGGTTCCGGAGGGAACTGCTATCTGCGGGATGAGGGCGACGCTCACGGCGAGTGCGCCGCGGGCGAGCCAGCGGCGCACGACAGCCCTGGGCGGTCTGCCGCGGGATGCGGGATTCACTGTGACGATTCCTTGCCTGATGGCGGATATATCCCCTGGGTTGGCAGGGGTGGTTTGACAGACGTGGGAGAGGGGTCGCCGACGGGCGGCCGGAGCGCTGCGCGCTGTGGTCCGGCCGCCCGTACGGCAGACGGGTGCCTACTGTTCGGCGGCGTACATGTCGCCGATCTGGTTTGCGCTCATCGCGCCGGCCCACACGCGGACGCTGGCGATGTGACCGGGGAAGTAGCGGGCTGCTGCTCCGTCGATGCGGGCACGGCCCACCTCGAACTGGCCGCTGCCCTGCCACGGTGCGGTGTAGGCGACACCGTGGTCGCCGTCGACCTGCGTGGTGTCGGCGTACAGGTACACCGCTCCCCGGGTGGTGCTGTCGGATTCGTCGCCGCTTGCCTGCTGGGCGTCGTAGACGACGGTCAGGCGCACCCAGGTGTCCTTCGCGGCGACTTCGGACTGGGCTCGGGTCCAGGTCGCGCCGGTGGCGTCCTTGTTGGGGCGGCCGAAGTACCACTTGCCCTGGGTGCTGCCGGCCGGCTGTTCGTACCACACGCCCCAGGAGGACTGGGTCGTTCCCGGTTGTCCGAGCACCTGCACCTGGTAGCTCTTGGAGGTGTCCGCGAGCTTGGCGCCGTCCAGGCGCACCCAGGCCGTGGCGGTGAATGAGCCGGTGTCGTCGACCATCGGGCCCATGGCGGTGGCGTAGTCGCTGGCTCCGTTCAGTGCCATGACCTGTCGGGTGGGCAGGCCCAGGTCGGCGTTGTCGGCCGTGTCCGGGTCGATGCCCAGGGTGGCTCCGTGCAGGGTCATGGTGCGGCCGTAGCCGGAGGTGTCGGTGATGGTGGTGCTGCTGGCCGTGGTGGCGTCCCAGCTGCTGAGCAGGGCCACGGTGGGATGGCCGGCCTCGCCGTCGGAGGCGTCCTCGTCCTCCAGTACGGCGTCCTGGATCACTTCGGTGTCAGCGATCGCGCGGGACCACACATGGACCTCGTCGATCCGGCCGTCGAAGTACTCGCTGTAGGAGCCGGAAGCGTGCAGACGCCCCACCTGCAGTGCTCCCGTGGCGTTCCATGGCGTGGTGAAGGCGACCGGGTCGCCCTGGGGGCGTCCGTTCACGTACAGCTGGATGGTTCCGGCCGCCGCGTCGTACACGCCGGCCAGGTGGGTCCAGACGTTCAGAGTGGGCGGCGCCGTCGAGATCGAGCGGGTGATCGTGGGGCCGGAGATGTCGCTGCCGTGCCGGTTGAAGATCCAGGCCTTGTAGGCGGAGGAGTAGTAGAGCTGGAAGCCCGAGGCCGTCGTGCCGGCCTGGGACAGGATGGTGTAGTTGCGGGAGTCGTCCTGCAACCGCACCCATGCAGATACCGAGAAGCTCTTGCTGGTGTCCAGAACGGGGCTGGATGTTGCGGCGTAGCCGCTGGTTCCGTCCAGCTTCAACGAGTGAGTGCCGGCGCGTTCCAGGATGGAGTAGGCCGCTGTGTCAGACGGCGTGAGGCCGTGCGGGGTGGCGGTGGTGCTGTCGTTACCGTTGCCGTCCAGGTGCCAGATCCCGGTGGGGAGTTCCGCGCCCTTGACGTTGAAACTGTAGTAGCCGGTCAGCGAGGTGTGCCCGGCGTCGTCGAAGGCCCACACCTGGATGGTGTTCTCACCCGGCTGGTTCGGTGTGATGGTGCGGTCCAGCGAGGCGCCCTTGGCCACCGGGATCGGGTCGGAGAGCTTGCCGCTGTTCAGCTTCCACTTGTAGGACGTCACGTCCGACTGCACACCGGCGGTCTTGGGGTCGCTGTCGGCCGGAGTGAAGGTGAACACTCCGCTTTCTCCCACGGCCCCGGACGCCGGGTCGGTGTCGGCCGGCTTGTACTTGCCGTCCTTGCTGCTGATCACGGGCGCCGGGGGGCTGTCCGTGTCGACCCGGAAGTAGCACCAGGACGACCACGAGGATGTCAGCGTGCCGGTCGTACCGCGGTCGGTCTTGTAGTAGGCCTCGGTGCGAGCGTGCATGCGGTAAGTGGTCTGTGGGGCGAGAGCGCTGGTGGTGGCGTCGCGTTTGGCGTTGTCGGCCACCCACTCGCTGGAGGGCGAGTCCGCATCCCACACCTTGGCCGAACCGTCGGCCTTCCACACCTCGAACTGGGCGCGCAGCTGCGCGTTGGAGCCGTCAGCGGACTGCACGGTCGCGTACATCTTGGGCGAGGTGTCGCTGGTGGCGAACGGCTGGGTGGAGGCGTTGCACACCGACCCTGTAGTGCCCTTCTGTACGCCGACCGGTGTGGGCACGCCAGGCTGGGAGATGTACGTCACCGACAGCTTCGCGTCATCGCGGAAACGGGCCCAGGAGGCGGTGGAGCTCTCGTCGTGCGCGGTGAGGGAGAAGGTGATCTGCGGCTTCTGCTTCTCGACGAAGTCCCGCACCGTCGGGGTGAGGTTCTCGTTGGTCTCCTCGCCCACGTTGTCGCTGAAGCGGACCCAGTCCGCGGGCTGCGAGGGGCTGCACAGGCTGCCGCGGCCATAGGCGACATTCCTGTCGCCCATCAGGTCGATACCCTGGGGACGGCTCGACCACCGGGTGCTGTCGGAGATGCCCCTGTCGACCAGGCTCAGGTCGTACCAGTGAGCGTCGCAGGTGAACGTCCAGGTCTGGTAGGCCTCGAAGGTGACGTCCAGGACCTTCTTCCCGTACAGCGAGGTCAGCGGGTACTCGTAGTACAGGCGCTGCGTGTAGGGGCTGTAGGAGCACAGGTAGCCGGCGTAGTTGGAGCAGTAACCCGTGCCCTTGTCGCCGTCCCACTCCCAGAAGTGGTCACCTTGCGAGTTCAGGGCCGTCCAGTCGTTGTGGACCACGGCCTTCACCGGCGGGTCGATGTAGACAGGAAAGGCAGTGTCCTTGCCCCTCAACAGGTCCATGTCAGGCGTGAGGGTCAGCTTGTTTGCGGCCAGGGAGACGTCCACATCGGCGGTCTTGTCCCCGACATCCGGGCCGTGAGAAGGGTCGCCGGACGTACCGTCCCCCGGTGCTGCGCTTGGTTCAGCGGTGAACGACGCCTGACGGGCTACCCCCTGAGTGCCACCTGAACCGCCCGCGGCGTCTCCGGTGGAGTCCCACATCTGCGCTCCGGGGCTCTCGAAAACCTTCACCCCGTCGTCGTCCACCGCTGCGATGCCACCGTCCAGGCCCGGCTGAACATGAACGCCCTGCCCGGCTACGGACATCTCCAGCTGATCAAGGTCCGGGTTGGCAGCCGCCTTAGCGTCCTTGACGATCAGCACCTGCTGGAAACCGGTACTGACTGCCGTCACTTTCAGGTCGACACCGGGCAGGACATCGGGATACGTCGCCGAGCTACCGGCTACCTCAGGCTTGGGCAGCGTGGTCGGCCACGACACGGACAGCGACTTGCCGTCCTTCGCCACGGTCACCAGATGCTTGTCTCCACCGTCGGAAAACGCCACATCCGTCGTGATGGCCTTGGCCCGGATGCTGCCGTCGGCGTCCGTGTACAAGGTGGTGTCGATCGGCGACCAGGAGCCGTCATCAAGCCGTGCCCGCACCGGAGCGGCATTCGACTCCTGGGTGAAGGTTCCATCTGGGTTGGCGAACACCTCCGTCGTTTCGGTGCGTGCGGCCTTCACCTCGACACGCTCCCCCGACGACGCCGCCAGGGAGGACGCCTGCTCCTCCGGAGTCAACGCCTGCCGCGCCACAGCCGAAGTGCCGACTGACACATACGCGCGTGCCCCCACCGCAGGAACCACCGCGACCAGTGACAGCACAGTCGCCAGCGCACTCCGCCGGACCAACGCACGACGCCACATAGGACGTCTCACAGAATCCCCCCAGGGCTTACTTATCTCTTACAAAGGTCGGCTCAATATCCATGCACGCGACAACAAACTCAATCGTGACAAAGATCACAAGGGATCCAACTGGCTGACCGGAACCGGTCATTGGCACTCAACTAGCCCTAAACAATTCGTTGAACTTGAAGAAAACTTTACCGTCTCTAAGTCCCTTCCGGACATCACACTGCTGCCGCCGGTCTGCGCCTAGCCGCCTCCGTACTCCGCTGCGAGAGCTGCACGCCCCCATCAGATGAGTTCGCCAAGCAAAAGCCCGAGCGCCCGCCGATGGGACCGACCGAACACGCGACCGGATGGCCGTAAGGTCAGCACATGGGTTTGTGGCACGTTCTGCCAGACAGCGAGCGACAACGGTGGACGCTGGATCCGTTCGCGAGTGTCGGCCCGCTGCGATTTGGGATGAGCCGTGACGAGGTATCCGCAGAGCTGGGCGGCATCCGGGCAAGCTGGGGCGTGCACAACTCGCATGACCAAGCAGGTCACGCCAGCTACCACGAGTTGGGGCTGACGGTCTTCTACGCGGCGGATGAGCGCTTGCGCGCTGTCAGAATCGATGCCCTTCGGGGACCACAGGTCCTCGCCGAGGACACAGCATTGGTCGGCCGGGTTCCCTCCGAGCTGGAGCAGTGGCTGGAAACACGTGCTGAGCGCCGAGAACCCGACCCCGAGCTCCTCTACCTGCCCGGAGGAGAGCTCGGCTCACTGAGTCTCGGCGTAGCGCTGTGCCTGCAGCGGGCCGGCGATCGGCTGCTCACGCGGCCGGTCTTCCTCTCCTCCGACACCATGGACGACGGCTACACCAAGCTGGGCAGGGACGCCTGGGCCATCTCCTGAACCTGACGGAGGCCCATGCGGCCCGCCGGGTCAGCCTCGAGTGCAGCCAGTCCCATACCTGCGCGGCCGCCCTGCCCATACAGGCGGGTGCCGGTGCCCCTCACCGCCTGCTCGGTGCCCCAGGTAGCCGGGGCACCGAAGATGAACTCGTCGCCCTGCTTGCGCCGTCGGTGCGGAGTGCCTTCGGTGGCTGTGCTTCCCGGCGCCGCCTGACCGGTGTGCTGGAGCTGTTCTGCGCCGCGTCTGCCAAGCACTTGCAGTTGATCGGGGACCAGAGAGCGAGCTGGCCTCAAGGTCGGACTTCTGGGGGTCCAGGCAGGTTCGAATCCTGCCCTCTCCGCCCCCATGCAGCCCCGCGCTCCCCGGGCAACTGCCCGGGGAGCGCGGGGCGGTGTCGAGGGCGGCTCAGTTGGTGGTGCAGGTGTCGAGCATCGAGGAAAGGGCTGTCTTCTCCTTGTCGGTGGTGGTCAGCTTCCAGATGGACTTGATGTGGGTGTAGTCCTCGGCGTACGTGCACCAGAAGGCGTGGTTGGTGGGCTTCCAGTCGGCCGGCCCGCTGTCGGACTTCGAGGAGTTCGCCGACTCTGACGCGATGAGCAGCTGGGGGTCTTTGAGGTCGTTGCCGAAGGCCTTGCGCTGATCCGGACTCCAGGTGTCGGCGCCGGAGCGCCAGGCTTCGGCGAGGGGGACCATGTGGTCGATGGTGGCCTTCGCGACGTCGGTGACGGTGGTGTCGTCGTAGACGGAGTACCAGGTGCCGGAAGCCGGCTGGCAGTGGTCGGGCTTGTCCTGGACGTTCTTGCCGTCGCGGGCCAGGACGTCCTGGCGGGTGGTACAGCCGTCGGGCTGGGTGGACCAGATGTCGAACTTGTCGCGGGCGTAGCCGTCCATGGAATGCGGTGGGGCGATCGTGAGCGCGGTCAGCTCCGCGCGGGCAGTCGCCACAGGCGGCGGCGCGGGCGGATCCGCGAGAGCCGGCGCGGCACTGACACCGAGAAGGAGCAAGGCGGTTGCCAGCAGGCCAACGAGGGTGCGGCGCATGAACTCTCCAAAGATTGTGGGGGGTTGGAGATGCGCATACGAGATAACCGCAGCCGGACAACAGTTCGCTACGCGCGTGGACTGGATGCGACAACTCCCCCACGCCGCCTTCACCCCCACCTCACGGGACCAGACGGGCAGAAGGCTCAGCGTGTGGGAGGCGAAGGGGGTAAATCCCTGGTCAGAGACCGGCCGGCGGGCGTAACCGGCGCGGGGTGGTGTGCGTTGCGCCCCGCATGGACGAACTTCTCGATCCCGCATTCGGCATGCCGGAGCTGTACGAGCCGCGCCTGCCGCTGCTCACTCTCACCGAGGCGCACCAACTGCTGGACGTCCTACAGCACTTCGGCACGGTGGACCACGACTGGGGCGCCCAGGCCCGCCACTTCGCCGCCGAACTCGCCGCCCGCGTCCCCTCACGCGACACCTAGATGATCAGCTCCAGGGGTTGCTGATCTCTGGTCGTGACATTTGAACTGAGTACGCTCAGAATCGGATCGTGAAGTGGATGGACAACGCACGCAAGAGGCGGCAGGAGGCCGGAGAGCTTCGTGAAAGGGCACTGGCAACCGTTACAGCTAGCACACTCTGCCATGACTCCCGCCCGTTCACACAGGTCAAAGTCATTTGGGGCACCGCGCGCTCCTCGATGGACGCCGCCTACGAGGCCCTCCTGATCGAGGCGTACAACCTTGGCTATGACGCGGTACTGGGCGTTGGCTTTACCTCCCCCGCTCATCCACCGGGCGGTGGTGGTGGGTACAGCAGCGTGAACTTCATCGCCTACGGGACTGGTGTCACGTGGACGAGCAACAGTTCGGCTTGATTGAAGCGACGTCAGGGACCTCGTCGCCGCCCAGCCGGCCAGACGCTGATCTACGGCAAGAACTACTTCGGCTGCGACTTGGAAAGCCGAACTCGCCCAGGACGACATACGCGTTGCGCGCTCGTCTTGCCGTCTCAGCGGTGGCTGTCGCCGCGGCCGGTGTCTTCTTCAGTGCCCCGGCCGCGTCCGCGGCGGCACTGCCGTCGACCAACACCGCACATCGCTGCGTCCACCACACCACCGGGGTGTGCGGCTGGACGCACCACCAAAAGCCAAGGGACAAGTACGAGACGGCGAAGTGCGTGGACGCCACCGCGGACTACTCGCGGCACTCGCAGGGCACCTGCTCCCACCACCACGGCGTCCGCTACTGGTTCAAGTAGCCCTCTCCCCCACACTGCAGGTCGCCTCCCCCGGTACCCGGAGAAGGCGACCTGCGCGCTGTCGAGGCGGCCATGAGCCGACGCCACCTGAGCGCTCTCCTACCTGGGCGGGCTCTCAGTTGATGCGAGTTCCTGCGCCGCTGACACGGACGCGCGGGTCACCCGCGCGCAGCGACACCGTGAGCTCGCCAGGGCGGCCGAGGTCTTCACCCTGATGCAGAGTGAGGACAGTGTCCTCGGGGACCAGGCCGAGTTCACGGGCGTACGCACCGAACGCTGCGGCCGCAGCGCCGGTTGCCGGGTCCTCGACGACGCCGCCGACGGGGAACGGGTTACGCACATGGAAGACGGTGGCCGACTCCCGCCACACCAGCTGGAGCGTGGTCAGGTCCAAGCGGTGCATCAGGGCTTCGAGGCGTGCGAAGTCGTACGCGAGATCCGCGAGGCGCGCGCGTGTCGCCGCCGCCAGAACGAGATGGCGGGCACCGGCGAACGCGACACGGGGCGGGAAGGCCTGGTCGAGATCCGCGGCCGGCCAGCCGAGCGCGGCGAGCGCCTCCGTGAGATCGGCGTCGGCGATCTCCTCGATGTGCGGCTCGACACTGGTGAGTGTGGCCCTGACCGTCCCGCTCTCCTCGGCCACCTCCACCGGCACGGCGCCGACGCGCGTCGCGAACACCAGTTCCCCAGGGCCTATCCGCTCGGCGAGAGCGACGGCGGCCGCGACGGTGGCGTGCCCGCAGAACGACACCTCGGCCCTGGGGCTGAAGTAACGGATGCTGTACGCCCGCCCCTCCTGGCCGCCGAGGCCCTGCGGAGGCGCTGTCAGGAATGCGGACTCCGAGTATCCAAGGTCGGCGGCGATGGCCAGCATGTCGCTGTCGTCCAGGGCGGTGGCGTCCAGAACCACGCCGGCGGGGTTTCCGCCGTCGGGGGCGCTGGAGAAGGCGGTGTATCGCAGCACCTCGGGCCGCGGCGCATTCGTCGTCATGCTTGTAGCAACGCGAGCCGGCCAGCGGCTATTTCACAGGAGCCGCCGGACCGAGGACCTGCGCGCGCGGCGGACTCCGGCCGGAATCAGTGACGGGCGGATGCGGCCCTTCGCATGCACCGGGTCTGTCTCGCTCGCTCATACAGTCGGGCGCGAAGGAGGGCCTCAGCCCTCCGGTTCCCACGGCACGAGACGCGACAATGGGCGGGCAAGGCCTGTCGGCAAGCGCTCCTCCGCGGATGACCGGTGCCACGGCCGGCTCGGGGACCGGCCACAGCACCGCTACGACCAGAACACCACCAAGATGAAGTTCCCGCCCGGGCACGCAGCTGCGCATCACCGAATCGCCGCATCGCGACGCCGCCGGCCTAGTGCCGCCCTGATGAGTCCGTGACGCCACGCGGCACGTCCTACGCCTGTATGTGTGGCCGGGCTCGAACGGCGAGAACGAAGACTCTGCTGCGCAATTCCGGGGTGGCTATGTACGCGAGAACGGGCTCTGGTCCACTTTCTGTGGAGGCTCACGGACAGTGATGTCAGTGGTGTGTGGTGGGATGGCCGGACTCTGCCGTTGATCCGCTGGGAGACCATCGTGACGCCTTCGTACCCGTCCCTGACTCGTGCCTTGGCCGAGGCCTTGATCGATGTCCTGTGGTTCATCGACGGCAGCGAAGACGAGCAGATGGATCAGGACGACGCGGTCAAGGTGATGGAGGGCGTCGCCCATGTGGTCAGTACGTTGCCTAATGATCAGCGACAGGAACTGATTGAGCTGGTTGGGGAGATGGCAGCCGCCGAGACCGACCCGGCTCGTCGCGAGTTCCTGGAAGAGTTCCCGGAAGACTTCGGGCTGATCGACGATGAGACCTGAGCAGCCTTTTCAGGAGTAGAGCAGGACGCGCTTTCGGAGGAGTTCAAAGCCGGCGCGGCCGAACATCTGGCGCTTCAGCATCTTGATCCGGTTGACATGGCCTTCGACGACTCCGGAGTTCCATGGCTGGGAGAGTCCGGCGATGACGGCGTCGAGGTCGCGCTCCAGATGCCGGGCGAATCGCTGGAGGCTGGGCAGGTCGGCGGTGGTCGCGGCTTCGATCCATGCTGGCAGTTCGTGGCCTTGCAGCTGGGTGAGCATGTGGGCGAAGGAACGGACGTGCCCGGCGAGTGCGTCCAGTTCGCGGCAGTTCGCCAGAACGTTCTTGAGCTGGATCCTGTCGCTCTCGGCCAGGGCCTCGGGGTGGGTGAGGATCCAGCGGGTGACGGCGCGGGCGGATGGCGGCCTGGGGCCGACTGGCTGGGGTTTGCCGCGTAAGTTCCGGCTGACGTAGGCGCGAACGTTGCCGTAACCGTCCGGGTAGCCCTGTGCCTTGATCTCCTCCCATAGCTTCCAGGCGTTGGTGCAGCCTTCTTGCCACCGCTCGTCGAGGTAGGGCTTGAAGGTGTCGAGTTTGGTGGGGCGGCTCTGCCACTGGCCGGTGAACAGCTGCTCAGGCTCGGTGGCACGGGAGAAGCGTAGGACGGTGTTAAGGCCCATGCCGAGTTGCCGGGCGATGGACCGTTTGCTGTGGCCAGCGGCCAGGAGCGCGTGGAGGGTGGCGTGTTTGGCGCGGGTCCGCTCAGCGAATCGGTGCCCTGTCGGCCACGGCGATGACGCGGGTGACTCCGGCGCCGGCTGAGGTTCCTCCAGCGGCGCCGGTGCTGGTCTCAGGCACGCGCGGTGCCGGTAGACGCACTTCTCGGCCGCTTCGCCGAGGTTGTGCCAGAGGTGCCATCTATCGGCGACCTGGAGAGCTTGCGGGGCGCCACGGGCGGCGCCGTCGGCGTAGAAGATGGCGCGGTCCCGGCAGATGATCTCAATGCCGGGGCGCTCGGACAGCCAGGCCGCGAGGGTGTCCGCCTCGCGGTCCGGCAGGAGATCCACCGGCCGACGTGTCTCGACGTCGACGAGCACTGTTCCGTAGATCCGGCCCTTGCGCTGGGCGTATTCGTCCACACCGACCACGCGGGGCGTGACGGTGGGCGGATCCGGCAGCGAGGTGATCAGCCTCAGCAGCGTATTACGGCTGACTTGCACCCCGAAGGCGTCCGACACCCGGGCGCCGGCCCGTCCCGCGAGCGCGAGACCGACAGAGACCAGCGTCGATCGCAGTCGCTCCGTCCGCCGACCGAACCGACGGGTGAGTCCAGGAACCTGCTCGACAAAAGTCCTGCGCGGGCAGCTCTCCTCCGCACAGACGAACCGGCGTACTCGTAACGACACCACGACCAGCTTCCCAGCGGTCGGGAGATCACGAGGAAACCGCAGGTAGGAACCGTGTACCCGCCCCGACCAACACCCGCAACCCGGACAGGCCGCCCCACTGGCCATGGTCTGGGCCTCCACCCGCACGACAGCGTCAGCCACCTCGACCGACTCCACCGACACGTCCTCCACCAACCAGAACAGCAGCTCACCCAGCTGCGGCCGTACTCCGTTCACGGGGCAGAACTGTCAGCCTCGCTCCACCTGGGCAGGACGATTTTCGGGCGACCTCGGCACCCATCTAACGATGAGTAACAGTCACGCTACGTACACGACCACAAGAAGTGGACCAGAGCCGGACCTCGTGAACAAAGCCACTCCCCCGCCTGTCCTGGCACACCCTGGGCAGCCACTTCCAAGACTCCCGAGCCTTCTGGAGGGCAGTGGGCACCAGCGCGCCAGGCAGCTACCAACAGCGCGCCACCTGCCCACACATACCCGAAGGATGAGCCCGGCTCGGCTTGTGCGCCCGGCGGCGCCTGCGCCGACGCCCTCAGGCAGCGCAACGGACATGGGCCCGCTCGCGGCGGCCCTGCACGCACCGGTGATCTTTCCCGAGTCCGGCCCCATGCCTCGCGCGTCGGCGCCTACCGTCATCCCACCAGCTTTCAACGGCCGCAGCTCGTGCACCGTGTCTGGGCCGCCCAGCAGCAGAGGGCGGAAGAAGCCTGAACACGACGGGGCCCGGTACCGACGGGGCGTCTCACGCGTCAGCGGGCGTCCGCCTCCGCGCGCTGCGGCTGCCGGCAGCGGGCTCACTGGTCGACGCAGATCTGGCACCATCTGGCCCGGCTTGGGCAGCGCCAGGCTCTGCCCGATCGCTCAGCCGCTCTGGACTCATCGAAAACTGCCCGGACCTCAGGGACACTCAAGGTCTAGGGTCCCTTCCATGCCTCACGCCGAGCGACTCAAGACTTCTTCGAAGCGATGGATGGCCGCTGCCCTCGCGGCATTCACGAAAGGCCCAGAGCACTACGACTTCGCCGTTCATCACGCGGGGATCTCCGCTGAACATCTACTGAAGGCCTACCTCGCGAGCCTCCACCCAGCCCTGATCGTGGAGGCCAGGGACTTCAACTCACTGCTTTACGCCACAGGACAAGCCACTCACGCCTCGGTTCCGCCCTCTCAGATGAAGACGATCGGTCTGGTCGAGGCACACACACGAGTTCTCAAGATCCTTCGCAAGCAAATGCCGATCGACCAGCGCGCACTCTTGCCGCTGGCCAACGCGCGGAACGGAGTCGCGCACAATGGGCTACACGCCGTCGCCGAGGTCCAGACGGTCTTCACCACGTGCCTCCGCCTGGTCGACCCTCTACTCACGGAACTGGAGATCAATCCAGCCGACTACTGGGGCCCTTACCGGCCGCTCCACGACAGGCTGATTGAGGAGCGAGCAGCCGCGGCACGCATCCGCCTGGAAAGCAAGCTGGCCAAGGCGCGAGCCGATTTTGTTCAACGCTACGGACACCTGGACAAGGAGACCCGTACCGCCGTACTCGCCACGGTCACTCCCAATAATCCCGGCTACATCGAACATGACGAGCCAGCGACATGCCCCGCCTGCGGCTCCCAGGCGTGGCTTGGAGGGTCCACTCACGTCGACGAAGACAAGTGGGCGGTGATCTTCACACCTTATGTATTCACTTGCCCTGCTTGCGACCTACAGATCGAGAACGAAGAGTTCGAGTATCTCGATGATCTCGGCGACGAGGTCGAACTCGACGAATCACCAGAGGACTTCTACTCCGGCTGGGAGCCCGACGAGGACCTCTTCAGAGATCGCTGACTTCTGAGAGAGCCGTACTAGTGGAAGCAACACCTGGGCGGCGCGCTCGGCAATCACCGGGCGCCCGGCGAACCAGCGGCGCCAACTCCGGCGAGGCGGGGTGGCGCCGCCGTCGGCTGCGCAGAGGGCAAAGGGTGGGCGCAGCCCCGACCGCCGCAGCCAAAGTTGTCGGCGTACACATGAACGTGGCCCTGGCAAGATTTCCGTGATGCTGAGGTGTGCCACCGTGCGCCGGTGACACTCCGTCACGGGTAGCGGCACTGTCAGCGAGTGTGATGACCTCGTACGGATCATGTCTCCGCACCTGGACGCGGTGCGAGTGGAACGAGTGTGGGTGGCGGGCGGCGTGGTCCGCATCACGGCCTGCACCCGCGGGTTGACGGTGCCTTGTCCGGACTGTGGTCGTGGTTCGGCGCGGGTGCACAGTCGCTATGACCGCACGCTGGCCGATGTCGCTGTCGGCGGGCGCCCGGTGTTGATCGGGCTGTCGGTGCGGCGGTTGTTCTGTGACAGCCCGGGTTGTGGCCGGCGGACGTTTGTCGAGCAGGTCGAGGGGTTGACGGTGCGCTATCAGCGCCGCAGTCCGCTGCTGCAGCACCTGGTAGAGATGGCCGGGGTGCTTCTCGCCGGCCGTGGCGGCGCCCGGCTGCTGCAGATCCTGAAGGTGCCGCTGTCGCGGACCAGCGTGCTGTTCCACTTGATGCGCTTGCCGCTTCCGTCACCGCCGGTCCCGCGGGTGCTGGGCGTGGACGACTTCGCGCTGTACGCGAACGTCTACGGAACCCTGCTGGTGGATGCCACCAGCCGATTACCGATCGAGCTGTGGGCCGGCCGCGACGCCGAGCAGCTGGCCGCCTGGCTGCGGACGCACCCAGGTGTCGAGGTGGTCTGCCGGGACGGCTCGCTGGTCTACCGCCAGGGCATCACCGACGGCGCCCCGGACGCCGTGCAGGTCAGCGACCGCTTCCACCTGTGGCAAGGGCTGTCGAAGCGGATCGCAGATATCGCCGCCACCCACCGCGGCTGCCTGCACGCCGCAATACCCCCACCCGAACCGGCACCGCCACCAACGACCCCGACGGCACGGTCTGGCCAGGCCGACACCCCAGCTCGCCGCCACGCAAAGCGGCTGTTCGAGGCAGTGCACGCAGTGACCGACACCGGTTGCTCGCTCAGCGCCGCAGCCCACGCGCTGGGCCTGAACCGGCGCACCGTGGCCAAGTACGCCCGGGCCACCACCTGGCAGGATTGTGTACGGCGCACCCGGCCCCGCCAACCCACCAGCCTCGATCCATACCTCGACTACCTTCAACAACGGTGGGAGGAAGGCGAGCACACCGCGACCGTGCTGCACCAGGAGATCGCCGCCAAGGGCTACCGCGGCCACTACCAGCGCGTCAAGATGGCCCTCGCACCGCTACGCCGCGGCCTGCCGATCGACACCCCCCGCGAGCGGCCGCCCTCGCCCCGCGAAGTCGCCCGCTGGATCACCACTACACCGTCCCGCCGCAGCTTGCACGCAGCCGAGGCACTCCGGCGGCTGCTCGAGCACTGTCCGGATCTGGACCGCACCCACGACCTGGTGCGTCAGTTCGCCGCCATGCTTGATACCCGCGACGCCGCCACGCTGCCGGCCTGGCTCGACCAACTCGCAACCTCCCGACTTCCCGCACTGACCGGCCTGGTCAAGGCCATCCGCGAGGACCAGCCCGCAGTCGTGCAGGGCATCACCACCCCGTTCAACTCCGGCGTCAACGAAGGCCGCATCACCGACCTGAAACTACAGAAGCGGATCATGGCCGGACGCGCGGGAGTCCCGCTGCTCCGCCACCGCGTCATCCTCATGGCCCGGCTCCGACGCCGCTACCCGTGACGGAGTGTCACCGGCGCACGGTGGCACACCTCAGCATCACGGAAATCTTGCCAGGGCCAGCGAAAGACGTACTCCGACAAAAGTGCCCTGGGCGCCGGCCTCGGTCCTTGTCGGTGCCGCCGCGGCACGGTCCCGACCACTCCGGGTGCCCCGGAGCGCGGGAAGCCCATGTTCAACGCGCGGATGACGCTGCTGGGTGGCCGGCCAGGTACTGGTCGACGACATGGATGACGTTGGCACGGGCCTGAGCGGACAGCAGGGAGTCGTCCAGGCAGCGACCGGCTGGTGATGCCGCCGTGGGAGGACCCGGCCGCGGTCATGTCCGACTTCCTCGGCACCAACGACGACACCCCCGACGGCGAGAACAGCGTCGCGATCGTGCACCCGGCCGTCATGGCCCCGCTGCTGGTGTGGGCGCTGCGCACGGTCCTGGACCTGTCCCCAGACATCCTGGCCGCCGCGCGCGAGCACCGTCGGCTGCTCGCCGCCATCCCTGACCGCGCCCCGCTCGGCGGCGCCGAGGCCACGGTGGCCCACCTGCGCGGCCTGCTCGCGGCCGGCAAGAAGCTGCCCTCCAGCGGTGCGACCGGCGCCACCGCCGTGCGCGCCCGCTACCGCGGAGCGCTGCCGCCGATGGCCAACACCTTCCTGGCCGGCACCCTCGGCGTCATTACCTCCCAGGTCGCCCGCGCCCGCCGCATCCTGTCCGACGAGCTCACCCCGGCCAACTTCGGCCCCGCCCCACTCCTCGACGTTCCGCTCACCGCCCGGATCGGCGACGCCCCGTGGAGACAGCCGATCGGCTTCGACGACGTGGACACCCTGATGCTGCACCTGTCCACCGCCGCCCTGATCTGCTGCGCCTACCTCTCCGGCATGCGGCCCGAGGAGGTCCTAGCCCTGCGCCGCGGCTGCTGCACCCGCGTGGAGCGCGACGACGGCACCGTACGGTTCGAGGTCCGCGGCCGGCATTTCAAGGGGGTGCTGGACGAGGACGGCAACGCGATCGGCGAAGGAGAGGAGCGAGCGGAGCCGTGGATCGTGCTGGAGCCCGTCGCGCGCGCCATCGCCGTCGTCGAGGAACTCGAGGCCGGCGAGCAGCTGTTCACCCGCACCCTCTACCGGTACGCCAAGGGCACCTGCATGCCCCGCACCGGCCCGTCCTCCGACACCGCCGTGGAACGGATCCGCGCCTTCACTGCTTGGGCCAACCAGCTCGCCGCCGGCCACGACCGGTCCCACGAGCTGATCCCGCCCGATCCCGACGGCGCCGTCGCCCTGCGCCGCTTCCGCCGCACCATCGCCTGGTTCATCTACCGCCAGCCCGGCGGCCGGATCGCACTCGCGGTGCAGTACGGCCACGCGGCCACCGCCATGTCGGAGTCCTACGCCGGCCGCTCGAAGGCCGACATGCTTGAGGTCCCGGACCAGGAGAAGGGCCTGGCCCTGGCCGAGACCCTCACCGAGGCCGGCGAACGCATCACCGCCGGCGAGAAGGTCAGCGGCCCGGCCGCCGACCGCTACCGCACCGCGGCCGCCGAGTTCTCCGCCCGCTACGCCGGGACCTACCTAGGACGACGCGAACTGCGCGCGCTGGTTGCCAACCCCCGCCTCCAGGTCTACGAGGACCCGAAGGCGTTCCTGACCTGCAACCACGACGCGTTCACCGCGCTGTGCAACCCCGACCGGGACCGGGCTGGCAACGGCGGCCGCAGCACCCCCGACCACTCCCGCTGCCACCCGGCGTGCGCGAACATCAGCCGCACCGACAGCCAGATCACCGCCTTGCGGGCCGAAGTCGCGCGAATCGAAGCGGACGCCGACGCCGGCCTCGACCCCTACCCCATCGCCGCCCGCGAACAGCAGCGCAAGGACCACCTCACCGCCATCATCCGACGCCACGAGGCCCCGCAGCCGACCGACACCGAAGTCGAGGAGCGCCGATGAACACCCCCACCGCGACCGCCCCCGGCCCGCGCGACGACGCGGCGCTGACCCAGCTCGTCGGCGAGGCCCTCACCCACGCCCAAGGCCACGCCGACACCGAGGACGCCACAGAGGTGCGGGCCATCACCGACGCCATGGTGCGCCTGCTGATTGGCACCCCGCTGCACTCCGACGGCAAGCTGACCATCGTCTCCCTGGCCACCGAGGCCGGCCTGCGCCGCAACAAGCCCACCCACAAGCACACCGGCCTCAAGGACCTGTTCTACGCCCTGGTCAAGGCCCGCACCCCCGTCCCCGAAACGCTGCCCGACTCGGCGCGGGCCCGCGCGGCCAAACAGCAGCAGGATCTGGCCCGCGTCCGCGCCGAACGCAACGATCTGCGCGGACAGGCGCAGCTCCTGGCCCGGATCGTCCATGTCCTGGAGATCGAGAACCACAAGTGGGGGCGACCCGATCGCAGGCCAGGCCACCATGCGCAACCGGGTCCGAGTCGCCGAACGACTCGTCGACATGGATCCGGCTAAGTGGACGAGCGAATTGAATCAGGCACACAGCCAGGCAGCGGAATTCGGGATCTGAGCATAGCTTGGCAACGTCGTAGGTCACTCGATCTGCTGAAGGTGCCTTGGACGGTAGTCATCAGATGCGAGCCCGTCGCCCTGGTAGCGTCGTCAGCCGAGCGGCAACACGTGGCAACCGTCCGCAGAACCGATGCGGACCGGCGTGCCTCACGTTCCGCGCGCCGACCGCGAGCAAGGCGTCCCGCAGCCAGAGCACCGGGTCACTGCCAGCCCGCGGCACGGGTGCGCCGAGCCGGATGAGCTGTGCAGCGGCGTATTCGCGGCCCTGTTCTTGCCTGCGGATCTTCTGGGCCGCTAGAGACAGCAGAGTGACTGCTTCGGTTTCTCTGGACTCTGACTCTCTCGTTCTGCTGAGCGTCACGCTGCCCTTGGCGGTTGAGTCCCACCGACGCGGCGTCACGCTCCCCGACGACGAGAGCCAGAGCCGAACGTACTCAGAGGTCGTTTCACTTGGTGAGTCGTCGGTAGTTGATGAGGCTGGTGGCGATGGCCGTGAACGCGAGGAAGTGCTCGGGTTTGCGTTCATAGCGACGGTGCAGACGGCGACACCCGGATAGCCAGGACATGGTCCGCTCGACCACCCATCGGTGCTGGCCCAGACGCTGCGAGGTGTGATGCCACGCTCGCGGAGCCATCGCCTCAAGTAGAGGTAGTCGTAGCCCTTGTCCCCGTGGAGTTTCGCAGGCCGCCGGCGCCGGGGACCGCGCCGGCTGCGCACCGGTGGGATCGAAGCGATCAGCGGCTGCAGCGCGAGGCTGTCGTGCGTGTTGGCAGCCGAGATGGCGACCGAGACGGGCAGGCCACTGCGGTCCACGACTAGGTGGATTTTCGATCCGTTCTTGCCCCGGTCGGTCGGATTCGGTCCGGTCAGCTGCCCCCTTTGAGCGCGCGGATGCTGACGGAGTCGACGGCGAAGCGCGACCAGTCCAGCTCGCCCTGCGCTGCGAGCTCGTCAAGGATGACGCGGTGCAGGCGGGCCCACACCCGGGCCTGACTCCACCGTGCGAAGCGCCGGTAGACCGTGGGCCAGGCCGGGCCGAAGACCGGCGGCAACTGCCGCCATGAGCACCCCGACGTGGCAACGAACACGATCGCTGCCAGACACTCGCGGTCCCCAGCCCGTCGGCGGCCACCACCTTGCGGGCGTATGACCACAGTCTCCGGCACCACACGGCGGTACAACTCCCACAACTCATCCGGTACCAGGCGCTCAGCAAGACTCGTCATACCAACAACAACGACCCCGCCCGCCAAAGGAAACGGTGCCTTAGGAGGACGGCCCGGTCGGGGCCTATGGCATGAAAGAAGGACCTCAGCGTGAACTCCTTGCTCTGGACTGACATGGAGATGTCCTCCGCGCCGGTGATCAGGTCCCACACGTCCGTGAGCAGTGAGAAGTCGTCACCAGGCGGTTCACGTCAGGGCAACCCGTACAGCCCTCCTCGCGTCAGGGTCCGCCCAGGCCCGGCCGTACCCGCTGGCCGTCAGGAGCAGGTGCCGTTGCCGCTGGCGTCCAGGGTGCAGGTGAGCGTGCCCGTCCGGGTCGCAACGGCGTCCTGGACTCCGCTGGGGGAGGTTTCCACGGCGGACACGATGACCTGCACCTGCTCCCCGTTGACCAGCGAGCCCACGTTGGTGGTAAACGGAACATCCACCGGCTGATCCGTCGAGGTCTCCGTCCGGCTCGTAGTCCCTTGAGCCACATCCACGTTGGCCCCGGCCAGATCGCTGGAGTAGGAGCCCCGGTCGCCGGTGAACGCCTCGAGTTCATTGAAAAGGGTGTGTTGGGGGACGAAGCGTGCCACGGTGACGGTGGGGCTGCCCAGACTCAGCGCATAGGCCGGGGTAGCCAGGGCCGTCGGCAGTAGCAGACCCGCGGCCAGTACCAGCACCGCCCCTACGACTTTCCCGCCCCCTGCGGCCCGGTTGGTCTTCCACGCTCTCATCGCGGTACCCCCAGCGTCTTCGAGCCCACCGCCCACGCGGAACCGCGGACGACCTGCCTCCATAGTGCGCCCGACCGCTTGTCCGGGACCGGTGCTGTTTAGGCAATTGGGGTGCCCGGGGAGCGCGCCGGGATACGTATGCGCCCCCACCGGCCCCAGGCCGTCACCGAGCCAACTCGGATCAGGTGCCGAACACCGATAATGCTCCCAAGTTCCTAAGCAGGTGTGTGCCCATCCCGGAACGAGATGGGCACACACTGATGCGTCGCAGGCCCCCTGCGGGTGGGGTTTCCTGGTCAGCGCGTAGCGAGTTCCCTGGGCATTACTGATCTCTTCGGGTTGTTGTCGAAGGTAGTGACGTTTGGTGATCCCTGCGGTAGGCCGGTGGTATGCGGTACGCGCAGGATGGTGGGCTGACCGCGGAGCGACGACGGTTTCGCGAGCGGATCCGGTACGAGGCAGGCGAGCGGTTCGGCCGCGGCGAGAGAACCGCGGTGATCGCGAAGGATCTGCGGGTGAGCGAGCGGTCGGTGGAACGCTGGCGTCGTGCCTGGCGGGAGAACGGGAGAGCCGCGCTCGCCTCCGCGGGGCCACCGAAACTGCCCAAGCTGTCCGACGACCAGTTCGCCGAGCTGGAACAAGAGTTGGCGGTGGGGCCGGCCGTGCATGGCTGGGAGGACCAGCGCTGGACCCTGGCCCGGATCAGAGCGTTGATCGCCTGGAATTTCTCACTGGATTGCTCGTCGTCGGCGGTGTGGCGGCTGCTGCACCGGCACGGCTGGTCCTGGCAGTCGCCGGCCCGCCGGGCCCTCGAACGCGACGAAGCCGCCGTGGGCTTGTGGAAGAAGGATGTGTGGCCCCAGGCGGAATGACCGCGGCGGCGCTGGGGGCGTACATCGTCTTCGAGGACGAGGCCGGGTTCTCGATGACGCCGCCGCGCGCCCGCACCTGGGGCCGGCGTGGACACACGCCGGTGGTGCGGGTGCGCGGCCGCTCCTGGCGCCGCTGGTCGATCGCCGCAATGTGCTGCTACAAGCCGGGCGAGACCTCCCGGCTGCTCTACCGGCCGCGCCGTCACCGCAAGCATCGGGGCAAAGGACGCGACACCTTCGCCTGGAGCGACTACCGCGACCTGGTCGTCCGCGCCCACATCCAGCTCCAGGCACCCATCGTGCTGATCTGGGACAATCTCAACACCCACCGGGCCACCGGAATGCGGGACTACGCGGCCGCACACGACTGGCTCACCATCATCCAACTTCCCTCATACGCACCGGACCTGAACCCGGTCGAGGGCGTCTGGTCGCTGTTACGGCGCGGCCCGCTGGCCAACACCGCCTTCACCGACGATGAACACCTCGAACGCACCCTCCGCCGGGGCCTGCGCCACATCCAACTCCGCCCCGACCTGATCGACGGCTGCCTTGCAGGCACCGGACTCACACTCACCCACCAGCCGACAACAATCCGAAGAGCTCAGTAAAGCCGCCCATTTTTGCGATCCGGGTCGTTAGCTGCAAGCCAGTTCCAGACTTCTCTCGCCTCTCGCGGACAGCCGAGGCTGACGAGCAGGTCCACACGCAAGCCCAGCACAGCACGGAGGGGTGGAAAGAACCTCGCGGGTATGGCTGTCGCGAGCCTGCGGTAGATTTCCACCGCTTCTCCCGTCGCCCGCAGAGCTGCAGACAGGTCCTGTCGCGCTTGAAAACGCACACCTGCCCAGATGGACAGCGTGCGGGCGAGGTCGGGTTCGTGGGCGGCCCGGTTGTCTGCCGACAGCCGGCGGTAGACATCTACCGCCTCCTGGGAGATGGTCAAGGCCTCGCTCCGACGCCCCACGTCGCAAAGTCGGTTGCCGAGATTGGACAGTGCGGTGGCCAGCTCGGGTTCGTGGGCGGCCCGGTTGTCTGCCGACAGCTGGCGGTAAACATCGACCGCCTCCTGAGAGATGGTCAAGGCCTCGCTCCGACGCCCCACTTCCGAAAGCGAAACCCCGAGGTTGGTCAGCGAGGCGGCGAGTTCGGGTTCGTGGGCGGCCGGGTTACCCGCCGCCAACCGACGGCAGACATCTACCGCCTCCTGGGAGATGGCCAAGGCCTCAGTCTGACGCCCCACATGCGAGAGCAAAACTCCGAGGTTGGTCAGCGAGGCGGCAAGTTCGGGTTCGTGGGCAGCCGGGTTGCGCGCCACCAACCGACGCCGGATGTCCACCGCCTCCTGGGCTGCGGTCAGTGCCTCCTCCGCCCGCCCCACCTCCGAGAGCAAGACTCCGAGGTTGGACAACGAGTGGGTGAAGCCGGGTTCGTGGGCGGCCGGGTTGCCCGCCACCAACCGGCGGTAGACATCGACCACCTCCTGCGTGACGGTCAAGGCCTCACGCCGACGACCCATTTCCCACAGTCGGCTGCCGAGGTTGGTCAGAGAGGTGGCCAGGTCGGGTTCGTAGGCGGCCGGGCTGTCTGCCGACAGCCGGCGGTAGACATCGACCGCCTCCTGGTTGACGGCCAAGGCCTCGCTCCGACGCCCCACCCCCGACAGCCTCAAACCGAGATTGGTCAGCGAACCAGCGAGGTCGGGCTCGTGGGCGGCCGGGTTGTCTGCCGCCAGCCGACGCCGGATCTCCACCGCCTCAAGTTCGGCGGCTAGGGCCCTCTCTCGCCGTCCCTCCTCCGCCAGCCGTAAACCGAGGTTGGACAGGGATGCGGCGAGGTCGGGCTCGTGGGCGGCCGGGCTGTCTGCCGCCAGCCGGCGGTAGACATCGACCGCCTCCTGCGTGCTGGTCAGCGCCTCCTCCCGCTGGCCCACATCCGAGAGCAAGACCCCGAGGTTGGCCAGCGAGCGAGCGATGCCGGGCTGGCGTTCAGGGTGTGTGGGGGCGAGATCGCGCCAGGCTTGCAGGGCATGTTGGCCAGCGGTGAGAGCTTCATGGCAGAGTCCGACGTAGGACTGGCGTCTCGAGAGGGTCTGGTAGGTGCGGGCGCGGGTGGCGGCGTCGTGAGTCGTGGCCAGGCGGTGGTCTGCCAGGCGGGCGGTGATGGCGGCGATGCCGACGTCGAGGTCGGTGTGCCGGCTGGTGGGCAGGTGGACCCCAATGGTTTCCAGGACTGTGAGGCCGTCGGTGTCGAGGCCGTCCTGCCTAGTCAGTTGGGCCAGTGTGGCCAGGGCAGTGCCGCCGGCGTGCAGGGCGAGTTCCGGGTAATTCTTGAGCAGGGGATAGAGCTGGCCGGTGGCCACGTGGGGCCAGCGGCGGGCGGTTTCGATCAGGCCAGTCAGGACGTCACGGGTCCACGGCGCGGGTGTTGCCGTACCTGTGCCCTTGGGATCGAGGAGGAGGCGTTGGGCGGCCTGGTGGGGCCAGTCGTCGATGGCTGCTCCGGGCACCGGGTGGGGGACGTCCGGATTGTTGGGGTCGGCGGGGGTGATCAGGCCGATGAAGTCTTCGCCGAGACGGTCGGGATAGAGCGGTTCCAGCACCGTGAGGGCGCGGGCGGGGTCGGCGTGGGGTGGGGGGTAGCAGGAGCGGTGGTCGTCCAGGAGGGTGTTGGCAACGGCGATGGAGTCGGCAAGACCGATCCAGTTGAGAGCGGTCTGACCGTGGCTGCGGGAAAGGGGGCGGGTGAGAATGGCGGTCAGCACGATGCGGCCCATCGCTTCCGGGGTGGTGGACAGCGGCCGGGGCTGGCGCTCATGCAGAGCTCTCCAGTGATCGCGTTCGCGTTTCAGGAGGTAAGCAGAGGCGCGGGCCGGGTTGGTGGGAACGGGGTCGTGGTGCAGGTGGGCGTCGACGGCGGCCAGGGCGGCGATGTGGATGGTCAGGATCTGCGCGTAGTCCTCGTCGATGTCCAGACCCAGGGGCGGTCCGACATGGTCGGCCTGGTCGGAGGGCAGGCCGAGGTGGTCGGCGAAGCGGTTGCGGGCCTGGCGGAAGAGGGCAGCGCGTGCGGATGGATCATCGGCCAGCGGCAACAGTGGATGGGCCTGGGCGGGGACGTCGAGCTTGTCGCCGATCCAGGTCTCCAGACTCTCCCACCAGATTCCGGCCGGGCGGGCCAGCAGCAGGATGCGCACCGGAATACCGATGCGGTGCAAGAGCGGCTCGTGCAGGAGTCTGTGCAGGTCCGGTGTGGGCCAGCGTTCGGCGTAGTCGACCACCAGCAGGACGCCGATTTCGGTTAGAGGTGGCGGGCTGGTGGCGATGGGGTCGGCGCCCGTTTCGTTGACACCCGCCTGCCACACCGTCCACCCCGCCTCGCGGCTCAGGTCGACAAAGCGGGCAGCCAGGCGGGTCTTGCCCTGCCCGCCGGGACCGTGCACCAGCCGGATTGCCAGCTTCTGTGCTGGATCGTCGCGCCAGCGAGTCAGCTCATCGAGATCGTAGCGGCGGCCGGCGAACGGCACCACCTGATGTACCGCCCGCAGCAGCCGGGAGGGCTGCTCGGCCAGCATCCGGACGGACACCGGCTGCGGCGCGGCGGGAAAGTCCTCAATCCGGTACGCGGGATTCCACCGGTAGACGAACTGAATGTGCTGGGCGCCGTGGCCGCCGATGAGGACCGCTGTGGGGCCGTTGAAGGTGTTGCCGTGTACGCCGCTGTCGCTCACCGGGCTTGTGTCGGGGGTGGTCACAGCTGGCAGCCGAAACGGACGTCCTGCCGGTTGTGGTTGCCGGCCTGCACGGCGGTGGGACCGTTAAAGGTGTTGCCGGACACCAACCCCGCCCCATCCCCCGATGCCGGGGTTGTCTCCTCCAGCAGCTGCCGCAGCTCGGTGGCGGCCTGGGCGCGCTGCTCATCAGTGTCCAGGGCTTCCAGCAGGTTCTCGATGCGGGTCTGCCATACGGCCCCCTGCCGCGCCCGGACCCGGTCGAGCGTGTCGGGACCGGCAGCAGCGAGACCGGCCGCACTGCGCTCCAGCCGCTCCAGCTCGCCGCGTTCGCGTTCTGCATCCCCGCGTCCGAACCACCGCGCCAGCTGGTTGCGCAGTCCCTCCCATGCATCGCTCCCGGCCGCCTGCACCACGGCGGCACCCCCCGCCGCAGCCAGTGCCGTCAACGCCTCAGGCAGCATCTCGCCCCCCTGCAAGTCGGTCAGGTGGAGACCCTAGCGTCCTACCGGCACGTACACAGCGCATTCGCCCGATATACGTTCAGCCACGACCACGGTTCCCGCCCGCCGTCACGCCTCACCTGCCTTGGAGAACTCGGTTCGCCGCCGCCCGCAGCGAGTGGCCCCCGTGCCGCTTCAGGCGGCCCGGCCCAGGTTGGCCTGTCCGCGCAGCGGCGTAAGGTCGACGTCGAGCTTCGTCTCATACGCCTCCTACCATCCTCTGCCGTCCATGGCCGGACCGCACGGCCGCCAGAAGACGACGGTCAGGAGGCCAGCCGAGTTGGTTCTCGCCGACACTCCGTTCACCGCATCCCTACATCAGGCGCGGCCAGGAGGCGCGTAGGTGATGCCGACGTCTCCGGCGGAGGTCGCGGCGAGGGCCGCGACCTTCCAGATCGCGGCGGGAACACCAGCTCGGGGGCCCTCGTAGGTGTCGTTGAGGAGATCCACGGTCAATGCCACGGACTTGGCGTCCGGTCCCGTGGCTGAGAACTTGACCTCC
Source organism: Streptomyces barringtoniae (assembly GCF_020819595.1). Lineage (GTDB taxonomy): Bacteria > Actinomycetota > Actinomycetes > Streptomycetales > Streptomycetaceae > Streptomyces > Streptomyces barringtoniae. The sequence goes on along the minus strand of NZ_JAJHNP010000028.1, from coordinate 31,718 downwards.
TGCGCTGCCCACGGGTTCGCACTGACAGAGGCGAACTGCACCAGGGCGTGGTACGCCGCGAAGTCCTTGCCGTTCCGGGTGAGAGTGAGAGTGCCTGGCCGAAGGTCGAGGCCAACGCGGACCTCGGTGTCCTCCTGCACGATGGCGGGTTCGCCGGTGGTGCTCAAGTCCACGCTGCTCTCCAGGAGGGTGAGGTGGGAGTTCAGCCGCTCAGCCTGGCAGCTGACTGCCCATCGGGAGAGGGCGTCCATTAACCGAGCGGGACTGGCTGCGCGGGTCGACGTCCGGCAGGCCACGGCCTTGCGTGACAACAACCACTTCGTACGCGGTGGGTACAGGTGCGGCTACCAGGCGATACCGCTCCCAGAAGCGCCCGAGCCGGAGCAGCCGACCCAGGTGCTCGATCTCGTGGCTGCGCTGAACGCATCCGTCGAGAAGGCGAAGGCGTCCCGCCGTGAGGGCACTGGGCCGACCGAGGTGCACAAGCTGCCCAAGCCGAAGAAGAAGACGGCCGCAAAGAAGCAGCAAGCCAAGAAGACGACGGGCCGCCGCCCGCGCAGTGCATAAGCGGAGGGCCACCCCTGCACAGCCCGACCCGTGCGACGGGGCACGAGGCGATCGTTGCCTGGCTATCTTCCGATGCTTGGCAGGCGTAGCGTGAAGTTGAGCAAGCACCATATTGGGCCATCATGGTCATGAATGTATGCATGCCAGCAAGGCTTTCTGGTTGAGGCAGGTTGAGTGAGTCATGAGCTGGGATCGCACAGCGGACAGAGTCGCCCGTGCACACGTAATGGAAGCATGTGCATATCCATACCTCAAAGGGCGGCCCTACTACACGGACTCCCATGGTCAGGCGATAATCACCGGACCAAAGAACAATCGGCTACAGAAAGCGTGGGAAAAATCTTGCGCCGAGATGCAGGAGCGCGCCGCCTCTGATCCGGAGGCAGCAAAGGCATGGGCCCAGTCGCAGCTTGATGCAAGAGAGGCATACCGAAAAACAAAGGAAAACTGGGATCAAGCTAATCGACGCATCGATTTGGCGCTAATAGAGGACCAGAAACGCAGGCAAGCACTGTGGGACAGTATGTTCGGGCAATCCAAGGAGCCTGCAGCGACGGGGCAGCATCCTGCGGTTAGTCCGGCGCACCCGAAACCCGAATATCCACTCGCCAATACGGTTCCCCCTGGAGCGTCCTCGCCTTGGCCCTCCACGGGCCTACCAGCAGGCCCCTATTCGCCGACTAGCGCTGAATCGGAATACGACTCTGTCGTAGATATGCTCCGTGCAGGCGCGGCCGCCGCCGGAGTTGCTGCTGTGGGAGCCTGCGCCACATGGGTGACCGTGAGGAAGCTCCTGCGCAGACGGAAGGCGCAGCAGCAACGAAGCCAGCTGGACAAGCCGTCCGAGGAAGAGGACGCAGATACATAATTCCCCTCACTCGGGGACGCCGAGGACAGAGTCCGGCTGGCAGTGCGCGCACGGCGGCACCTGGCGGCGGAGCGCGTCGATGGCCTGGTCGCGTGTCGCCGGGCGGCAGCGGCCGCTCTTCTTCGCTGCCCAGCAGTCGCCGACATGGACCGCGTCGAGGTTGGCTCGGTTGAGCCCGTATTGGATCAGCCACTCCGGCGTCGGCGGCCGCTGCTCGTCGCCCTGCCGTCGCTCCGTCTCGCGTCGTTCCTCGTCGGCGATCCACTTGTCGATGAGGGCCAGCTCGCGGGTGATCTGCTGCTGGACGATGCGGCGGGCGAAGCGTAGGGCGTCAAGGCGAGAGATTTCCTCGCCCATCGGGGTTGCTCCTGGCTGCCGGTGTGTCTACTTGCCGAGAAAATCGAACATGCGCCCTAATCTCGATTATGCACCGCGTAGACCACCTCACCGACACCCAGGAGCGCATCCTCCGCTGCATCCGGGAGGCCATCCTTGACCGCGGGGAGGCGCCGACCGTGGCCGAGATCGGCGCGGCTGTCGGCATGAGCAGCCGGTCCTCCGTTCAGTACCAGTTGGTCGAGCTCGAGTCGTAGCAGGCCATCGTCCGCGAGCCCGGCCGGACGCGTGGAATCCGGCTCGCATGACCAGCGCCGGCATGCTGCTTGTCACGGCGATATTCGCCTGTCGGGCGAGCCATCCTCGGGAGGGGCACACATGGAAAGCGAGAGCGCGGCTGGCATGGTCGCCATCCCGGCCGGGGGCTGATCGAGCCACCGATGGCCATGGCGTAGAACGTGCACTCGAGCCCGGGCGTGTACGCGCTGCTGCTGGGCGCCGGCGTCTCGATCGCCTCAGGAGTGAAGACCGACTAGGGGGTGGTGGAGGACATCGTCGGGAAGGGCGCTGTCAAGTTCGCGGAGACGTGTGATGATCTTGGTGATCGTCGTGGGAGGGGCCGTTCGTGGAGTGCGCAGCGCCGTCGTACAAGGGGTTCAGGTTCCCGCCCGAGGTGATCGCGCACGCCGTCTGGCTGTACCACCGTTTCCCTCTCACCTTCCGCGACGTGGATGAGCTGCTCTTCGAGCGCGGCATCCAGGTGTCCTACGAGACCGTGCGCCTGTGGTGCGAGCGGTTCGGGCCCGAGTACGCGCGCCGGCTGCGCCGCCGGCAGCCCAGGCCCGGCGATAAATGGCATCTGGACGAGGTGTTCCTCAAGGTCAACGGACGGACGCGCTACCTCTGGCGGGCCGTGGACCGGGACGGAAACGTGCTGGACGTCCTGGTGACCAACTCCCGCGACACGAAGGCCGCGAAGCGGTTCTTCCTCAAGCTCCTCACAGGAACAGAGTCCGTACCCCGCGTCGTGGTCACCGACAAACTGCGCAGCTACGGAGCCCCTCACCGCCAGGCGATGCCCTCGGTGGAACACCACAGTTCGAAATATATGAACAACCGAGCGGAAAACTCCCATCTGCCCACACGGCAGCGCGAGTACGCGATGCAGGGCTTCCGCAGCGTCGGCTCAGCACAGCGGTTCCTCGCCTCCTTCAGCAGGATCTCACCCCACTTCCGCCCCCGCCGCCACCGGATGACCGCCGCCGACTACCGCACCGAAATGACCGACCGCCACGCCACCTGGCACCAGATCACCGACACCACCCCCATGACCACGGTCGCCTGACACAGCGACCGCCAGCACCACCGGCACGCCTCAACCCGCCTGCCTCAACAGCAACTTGACAAGTCCCGCAGCACTGGTCGCTCTCGGGGCTGAACCAGCGGCGGATCCGAAGGTGCGGCCCGATGAACTGCGCGAAGCAGACCGTCTGCGGCTGCTGGGCAAACTGCTGACCAAAACAGAGCTGGAGATCACCACCGCCACGCGTCTGACCGAGGAAGGAGAGATCGAGGACGTCCTGGAGACGATGCTCGGCTGGATGGACCGGCTTGGTCGTGACCCCGGCCTCGCGGTCAACGTCCTGACGAACAGACTGCAGCGCACCGCCATGCAGGTCTCGGAATCCGAGGCGGAGGAAACGCCCCCGGGCCAGGAGGCGTCTTTCGCCGCCGCGATGAAGCGTTGTACACCCTCAGCGCCCAACTCCACGCCGACCGAGGCGACGTGGAGGGAACCCGTCGAGCTCTCAGCGGGGCGGAGGAAGCCCTCATCGACATCATCCAAGGCATGCATACCTGCGCGTCGCCCTCGACGACGCGGCCACAGAGGACGAAGAGCCGGAGGGCTGAGTGCCGGCCAGCACAACAGATGCGCTCGCGGCGGCAGTACGCCCTGGTTACAGCAGCGCCTCCTCCTCGGCTCCACGAAGCCGACCTGCGCCATGTGGACGAGCGCACGGCGCAGCTTGGCCTGACGCTCCTTGTGCTCCAGGCCGGGGACATGGGAGGCCCGAAGGGGTTGGGACTTCACCCGCCCTGAACGAGCCGCCAGACGGGACGTTTGTCGTTGCCGGGCTGTGACGGGATGGGGAGATTACCGTCGAGAACGATCGAAAGGATGGCATGCACGGGACAGGCGCGACCTGCCTGTTTCCACGTCATCTGCTCTTTCTGGGGGGATCAGTTCTGATGCATTCCACTATGCCTCGCGCGATGGCTTCGACCGCTGTCGCGTTGTCCGCCGTGTTTCTGCTCGGCGCGTGCAGCAGTACCAGTACTGGTTCTCGGGCTGGTTCCGTTCATCCGGGCGGTTCGGCTGCAGCGGCTCCGGGCGGGGCTCAGCCGGCGGCCACCGCGGCTGCAGGCGATGGTCAGACAGCGGCGGCTGCGTCTGCAAAGATCACCGGCTGCCGGAACCTGGTCGCGACCGCGGCGGTCAAGACGGCCGTCACCCGCGCGTACACCAGCCACAACGCCCTTTTCCAGCACATCGAGCCGCGCCCGGGCCAGTTCCTGTACGGGCAGTGCGGGAACACGCGGTACGCCGCGACCGCCTTCGAACTCACCCCGGGCGCGACGCCCCAGGAACAGGTCGGCATCCAGGACGACGGCAGTGCGCGCAAGTACTTCATCCTCCGGGGCGGCCAGCCCTGGGGTTACAACCACAGCGCCGCCCCGTTCAGCAGCGGCTGCGTCGGAATCCCCCGGGAACTCTCCCAACTGTGGGACAACTGCCCCTCGGAATGACGACCTACCAGTGCCGTGGGGCCAGGCTCCGATGCGTGCGGTTCCTTTGAAGGGACAGGTGCGTGCTGAGCTGGGCCGAGGCTATGAAGCGTCGGCGTAGGCGAGGTAGATGCCGCAGATGGTGCACCGGAAGACTAGGGCGCTTGCGCCTTGCCCGAGGTGAGTCAGGAAGTTCTCGAGCTGGGACGCGTCGTGCCAGCCGCCCGTTCTTGGTGTTCGGATCGTTCACGCGACGCCATGCCATGCGTCGGGTCCGAATGATCCTTTGATGTCGGATGCGATCGTGGTGGCGTTAACAGCGGCCTGCAAGCGGTAGACGATCGTCTTCTGCACTCCGGCACCGAGAGGTGGACCGGGTTCTGGCCTGGGTGAGCCTTCACGATCCGCCTGAGTTCCTTGATCGCGGGCTCGGTGATGCGGTGGTAGGGCAACGTGAGCACGATGGGTGTCGCGCCGGTGCGTTCTGCTGAGGTGACGTCGAGTGCCTGCAGTTCCTGTCCGAAGATGCTGATCGTGCCGTCTCGGTCGTTGATGCGGCCCTGGACGGACACCACGCTGTCTTCGACCAGGGCGCCTGCGACGAGTTGGTACGTGGCGGGGAAACTTCGATCGTGCCGTCTCGGTCGGCAAGGTCGACGATCGCCCAGTTGTTGCCCTGCTTGGTCACCTTCAGCTGAACGCCGGTGATCAGGCCCGACAGGCGCACGATGCCCTCGGCCCGGCCGGAGGACAGCAGGTCGACGATCGTGGTGTCGCGGTGGGCAGCGAGGATGTTCTCGGTGCCGTCGAGCGGATGGGCGGAGACGTACAGGCCGAGCATCTCGCGCTCGCTGGACAAAAGCTGCTTGCGCGACCACTCCTCCTCTCCGATCTTCATGTCAAAACCGAACCCGGCGTCATCGCCAGCGTCGGGGTCACCCAGGCCGGCGAACAGGTCGTCCTGCCCGTATGCGGCGGCCTTCTTCAGCGGTACGACCGCGTCGACTGCCATCTCGTGCACGGCTGCCAGCCCCTTACGGGTGTGCCCGAGTGAGTCGAACGCGCCGGCCTTGATGAGGGAATCGATGGCCCGTTTGTTCAGCGCGGGCAGGTCCACCTTGTCGAGGAAGTCCTGGAACGAGGTGAACTTCCCCTTGGACTTGCGTGCGGTGGTGATCGACTCGATCACGTTCTCGCCGACGTTACGTACCGAGAGCAGGTCGAAGCGGACGTCGTCGCCGACGGCCGCGAATTCGGCCAGGGATTCGTTGACGTCGGGCGCAAGGACGGTGACGCCGAGCTTACGGGCGTCGGCCAGGTAGACGCCGGCCTTGTCCTTGTCATCGCCGACGGAGGTGAGCAGCGCAGCCATGTACTCGGCCGGGTAATTGGCCTTCAGGTACGCGGTCCAGTAGGAGACGAGCCCGTAACCGGCGGTGTGGGACTTGTTGAACGCGTAGCCGGAGAACGGGAGCATGACGTCCCAGATCGCCTTGGTGGCTTCTTCCGAGTAGCCGTTGCCCGTCATACCAGCGTGGAAGTTCTTCCACTCTGCGGCCAGGACCTCGGGCTTCTTCTTGCCCATCGCGCGGCGCAGCATGTCGGCGCCGCCGAGGGTGTACCCCGCAAGCGTCCGGGCGATGGCCATGATCTGCTCTTGGAAGATGAGCAGGTGGTGGGTGCTGCCCAGGATCGGGTCGAGGACGTCCTTCAGTTCCGGGTGGATGGGGTCGGGGTCCTGCTTGCCGTTCTGCCGCAGCGCGTAGTTGGTGTGCGCGTTGGCAGCCATCGGCCCGGGCCGGTACAGCGCCAGGGCTGCCGCGATGTCCTCGAACCGGGACGGTTCCATCAGCTTCAGCAGCGCGCGCATACCACCGCCGTCGAGCTGGAACACACCGAAGGTGTCGCCCCGGCCCAGCAGTTCGAAGGTCTTCCGGTCATCCAGGGGGATGACGATGGTGTCCTTGTCGCCGTTCAGCGGGTCGACGGTGGCGAGCTTGACGCAGCGATTCTCCCGGATGTTCTGCAGGGCGTGGTCGATGACGCCCAGGTTCCGCAGGCCCAGGAAGTCCATCTTGATCAGACCCATGGCTTCGCACGACGGATAGTCGAAGCCGGTGATCTTCACGCCGTCGGAGGCCCGCATGTGCAGCGGGATACGGTCCGTCAGCTTGGTCTTGGACAGGATGACCGCGGCCGCGTGGACGCCGGTGCCCCGGGTCAGGCCCTCGACACCCTTGGCGGTGTCGATGACCTTCTTCACGTCCGGCTCGTTCTCGTACATCTGCCGGATCTCGCCGGCCTCGCCGTAGCGCGGGTGGCCGGGGTCGAAGATGCCGTCGAGCAGGATCGACTTGCCCATGATGTCCGGCGGCAGAGCCTTCGTGATGCGCTCACCGTGGGAGAACGGATAGCCGAGAATCCGCGAGGAGTCCTTGATCGCGTTCTTGGCCTTGATCTTGCCGAACGTGTTCACCATGGCGGTGTACGCGTCGCCGTACTTCTCGGTGACGTAGCGCACCATCTTGTCGCGCTGGCGGTCGTCGAAGTCGAGGTCGACATCCGGCGGGTTGATCCGTTCGGGGTTGAGGAACCGTTCGAACAGCAGGCCGTGCTCCAGTGGGCACAGCTCGGTGATCCGAGTCGCGTACGCGACGATCGAGCCGGTGGCCGAACCACGGCCCGGTCCGACGGGGACGCCGTTGTCGCGGGCGTACTTGCAGATGTCGGCGACGACCAGGAAGTAGGAGCTGAAGCCCATCGGGCCGATGACCGACATCTCGGTCTCGAAGCGCTCCAGCACCTCGGCGGGAATCGGGGTGCCGTAGCGCATGGCGAGCCCCCTGAGGACGTCCCTGCGCAGCCAAGACTCCTGCGTCTCCCCCTCGGGCACGTCGGGGAACTGGGGCATCTCGTCGACGTAGTCGAAGACCTCGTCGTAGGAGCCGGTCCGCTCGGCGATCAGCAGCGTGTTGTCGCACGCCTCGGGCAGTTCGACGAACAGGGACCGCATCTCCTGCGCGGTCTTCAGGTAGTAGCTGCTGCCCTGGAACCGGAACCGTTTCTCGTCGGCCTTGTTCTTGCCGACACCGATGCACAGCAGGTTGTCGTGCGCGTCGGCCTGGTCCTCGTGGATGTAATGCGCATCGTTCGTGGCCAGCAGCGGGAGGTTCAGCTCCTTGGCCAGACGCAGCAGCCCGTCCCGGACTTCCCGCTCGATGGACAGCCCGTGGTCCATCAGCTCCAGGAAATAGTTCTCCTTCCCGAAGATGTCCTGGTAGGCAGCAGCGACCTGGCGGGCCTCGTCGTACTGGTTCAGCCGCAGCCGGGTCTGGATCGCACCGGACGGGCACCCGGTCGTCGCGACGATGCCCTGGGCGTACTCGCTGATCAGCTCCATGTCCATGCGGGGCTTGCCCGCCGGGAACTGACCCGTGTAGCTGGCCTCCGTCGAGAGGTAGAAGAGGTTGCGCAGACCCTGCGCTCCCGTCGCCCACATCGTCATGTGAGTGAAGCGGCCACCGCCGGAGACGTCCTTCGAGCCCTCGCCGTCGTCCGACATCGCGCGCTGCCCGCCCGGCCCCCAGAACTCCTGCTTGCGGTTGCGCCGCGAGGAAGGAGCGACGTACGCCTCGATACCGATGATCGGCTTGACGCCATCGAAGCCCTTGGCCACCTGGTGGAACTCGTACGCGCCGAACATGTTGCCGTGGTCACTCATTGCAACCGCAGGCATGCCCTGCTTCGCGACCTCCGCGAACATCGGCTTGAGCTTCTGAGCGCCGTCGAGCATCGAGTACTCGGTGTGGTTGTGCAGGTGAACAAAGGACCAGGACACCGGGTGCGCACCTCCGCGAGAGGTCAACGGGGAGGCATCAGGCTACCCCTCGCCCCATCACTTCCGGTTGCCTCGACTCCGGTGAACAACCCCAATTTCCATGGGAGTTCAGTGACCGAATGTCCGTCGTGCCAGGGCATTTGGAATCTGCTGAAGGGCATCCATTCGGCGTGTCGGAGCGTACCGGCGGCGTTGTCACGGCGGCGGCCGAGACGAGAGAGCTGCTGCGCGGACTTCCTCCTCGGCCCGCCTGTGGTGCTGCGACACCTCGTCGGATCCCGGAGGTAGGACGAAAACTCTCCGTGCACGGGACCGGGACGTGGCAGCCTGCAGAAGGCCGTCCCGCCGGGGCGCGGCGGTCCGGATGTGCCGCCGGCCCCTTTTGATGACCTCCTTCATTCCCTGCACGCCCGGGGATAGCCCCGAAGACAGGGCAGATCGCGGCGACGGCCAGGTGATACTCGTCCGGCGGGGATGCCCCTCGGTTCGTGGTACGGGGCGTTGTCAGTCCTCGTTCGTAGCATCACGGCATGTCTGATGCCTTCACCGTCTTGTGGACCCATGACACGTGCCGTGCTCTGCGCAAGGCAGGGCGTACAGGCGAGCGGCCGCCAGTCGCCTTCAGCGGCATCCATTCGTCGCTGCCTGCCTGGTCGGGTGCCCGTCCTGGGGATGAGGTGTACGCGTTGCACGTCAGCCGGTGCACTGTCTTTGTGGTGAGTCGGATGCGGGTGATCGACTTGGAGCGCCGGGAGTGTTGCGGAGCTGCACCCACTACATGGCAGGATCCAGCCTTTCCGGGGCACGATGACTGGTCGATGCTCGGTGCCGGCGGCTGCGGCGCCGCAGCGGTGCACGTGGACGCGACACCCGTACGTTTCGACGTGTCGATACCCGGGGACGTGCTGGCGGGGCTTACCTGGCGCAACCGCCGGGCCCAGACGCGTGGACTGAAGTACCTGGTAGACGGCCGCCTCGAGCGCTCCGTCAGCCTTCAGGGGTTCTACCGTCTCACCCAGGAGTCGGCCGACGACCTCGCGAAGGCGGTCGGCACTGGCCCTTGACGGGCAACGCGGGAGTACGCCGGAGCGGACGGCTAATCTGCCATCAGGATGAGGCCTTTCGCAGGTGCAGGTGATGGCATGGCCGACGCGTTCAAGCAGGTCGACGGCCAGTACTGCTACAAGCGTCTTGTCCGCCTCACGGAGGGCGCGGTCTTAGCTCCGGGGACGTCCCATGACGATGGTGGCAGTGCTCAGGGCTGCGGATCCGATCACCGCGAGGACGATGCGTAGGGGCAGCGAGGAGGCCGGCCCGAGGATTGCTGGTGTGGCAACCAGGATCGCTCCGAGTGCGCTGATGGCAAGGCGAGAGATCAAGCGTATGCGAGAGTGCTTGATGATCACCGGGAAGCGAACGGCTGCCACTGGTGTCGTGTTGGCTTGTTCGGGTCCCAGTCGGATGGTGACGTGGGTGAGGGCGTCGAATGAGGCGGCGTCGGGTTGGAGCCAGAACTCGGTGGAGTCGTAGCGAAGTGCCACGTCGTGTGCGGCGTCTGAGGAGACTCGTAGGAAGCGGCCGTCGGTGTCGCAGGTGAGGCTGATCTTCGGTATCTCGGTGTAGCGCTGGGCGTAGAAGCTGACGGGAAGTCGTGCGGGCTGTAAGTCGCCGAGGCTGAGGCGGCCTTCTGGTTCGAAGGTGAAGGCGGCGGCGCTGGCCAGGTGAACTGGCTGGTCGACCCGCATGAAGTAGGCGTTTTCGAAGGTGGGGTGGAGAGCGAGGCGTCTAGCGACGCTGATCCACAGTTGGGCCTGGTCTCCGTTGGTGCGGATGGGAAAGGCGGGGAACTTGAGGACTGCGGGGTAGTAGGTGCCACCGTTGGCTTCGACGATCTTGTCGATGGCTTTGCGGCTCTCGGTGTTGATCTCCGCGCGGGACAGAGAGTAGTCGTCCAGGTCGACGTGGTCCGTGACGCGCAGCTTGAAGAGGAAGACTTCAGCAACGCATTCAGCGGCCACGATGTCTGCGACTCTGATCGGAAGGAGGAATGGGTCGGGAGGCGGGACAGCGTTGGGGGGCGGAACAGCGTCGGCGATGAAACCGATCAGGGCCCGTTGGCCGATGATGGTCCCGTTGGCAACTTTCTGCTGCAGTGGCGGTGCCACGTACTGGGCCTCGTAGCGGAACTGGATCGTGGCGCCTCGCGGCAGCGCCAGCGCCGTGAGGATGTCCTCGGCGTAGCGCCGCCGCACATTTGACGACAACAGCAGGACCTGCGGGCGCTCCTCTTGGCTGTTCACCCCCCCCGTCTGCCGCTGCCGCAAGGTCTCCCTCATCTGCGTCCAGACCTGGCGTGACGTCGTCGAACTCCCTCCATCGGTTGTCGGGGGGACGGGCACCTTCCCGGCAAGGCTCAAGTACGCGGACGTCGTTTCCGCCTTGGACAAGTCTGGTCGTTCCTGGGAGCCCTATCCACCGTTGACCTTCGGCGATCAGTGCTCGCTCGTGGCGATCCGGTCAGGAGCGAACTTCACCTTCGAGATCCCCGAGGGTCAGGAACCCGTGCTGAACGTCATGGGCCTGTCCGGCGACGGACACGACTGTTCCGCACGGACTGCAGGTCAAGATCACTGACGCGGAGCGACTCTGCTGCGCAATTGCGTGCGGGGTGACGGTGGGCGCGGGATGATCGTCCGTGCGGTCGTTGTCCTGTCGTGCGGCCGTGGGGGTGGTGCGGTTGTCGATGCGGCCGGAGGGGCTGCCGGAGGTTCCGGCGCAGACCGCGGCGGTGGCCCGGGCGGCGTTCCCGCGGGGGAGCCTGGCGATGCGGGTGCGTGATCGGCTCGCGGAGGTCTTTGCCGACGAGCCGTTCGCCGACGCGTTCGGGGTGCGCGGTGCCCCGGGACTGTCACCGGGGGTGTTGTCGCTGGTCACGGTGTTGCAGTTCGCCGAGGACCTGACCGACCGGCAGGCAGCGGCGATGGCGGTACGGGCGATCGACTGGAAGTACGCGCTCGGGGCCGAGTTGACGGACACGGGCTTCGACGCGAGCGTGCTGAGCCGGTTCCGGACCCGGCTGGCCGAGCACGGCATGGAACGGGTGGTCTTCGACCGGCTCCTGGAACACTGCAAGGACGAGGGCCTGGTGGCTGCCGGAGGCAAGCAGCGCACCGATGCCACCCATGTGATCAGCGCGGTGCGGGACTTGAACCGTCTGGAGCTCGCCGGGGAGAGCGTGCGGGCAGCTCTAGAGGCCCTCGCGGTCGCGGCACCGGCCTGGCTGGCCGGACAGGTCGATGTGGCCGAGTTCGCCCACCGTTACGGGCCGAGGGTGGACGGCTGGCGCATGCCGTCCTCGCAGACGAAACGCGACCGGCTCGCGCAGGTCTTCGGCCAGGATGCCCTGGCCCTGTGCCGGGCCGCGTGGGCTGCCGGCACCCCGGTGTGGATCCGCGAGATCGAGGCGGTGGATCTGCTGCGGCAGTTCCTCGTGCAGACCTACTACCTGCACACCGACACCCGGGGACGGGAGGTGATCAGGAAGCGGGACGCCGACGACGAGGGCGTCCCGCCCGGCCAACTCCGCCTGGCCTCGCCCTACGACCCCGATGCCCGCTGGGCGGCCAAGGGCGAAGACCTGTTCTGGATGGGCTACAAGGTCCACCTCACCGAGACCTGCGACACTCCCGCCGAAGCCGGGGTCCCGGCGGCACCGAACCTGATCACGGACGTGTTCACCACCGACGCCACCGTGCCCGATGTGAAGGCGACCGCACCTGTCCAACAGCGCCTGGCCGAGCGCGGGGTGAGACCCGGCGAGCACTACCTCGACTCCGGCTACCCCTCCGCCGATCTCATCACCGCCGCGCTGAAGCAAGGCACCCGTATGGTCACCCCCGTCCTGCTGGACCACTCCGCCCAGGCCAAGGCTGCAACCGGCTTCGACAAGAATGCCTTCGCCATCGACTGGAAGGCCCGCCAGGTCCGCTGTCCCGCCGGGAAGAGCAGCGCACACTGGAACCCGGTGAAGCAGCATGGCGCGGAAGCGATCGTGATCACCTTCAGTGTCCGCACCTGCCGCCCCTGTCCCTTTCAAGAACAGTGCACCAGTTCCGCGCTGCGCCGGCGCATGCTCACCCTGCGGCCCAGGGAACCGCACGAATCCCTCGTCCGGGCCCGCGCCGAGCAGAAGACCGAGACCTGGAAGGCCAAGTACGCCCTGCGCGCGGGAGTGGAGGGCACCATCAACCAAGCCCTCGACATCACCGGCATACGCCGGGCCCGCTACCGCGGCCTGCCGAAAGTCCGCCTCCAGCACGCCTTCTCCGCCACCGCACTGAACGTGATCCGACTCGACATGCACTGGACCGGACACAACCAGCACCACACCCGCAGCAGCCGCCTTGAACACCTCGCCTACCGACTCACGGCCTGACCCCGGTGGTTTTGTACGTGAGCTGCGGCTCTGGTCCACTTTCTGTGGAGGCTCACGGACAGTGATGTCAGTGGTGTGTGGTGGGATGGCCGGACTCTGCCGTTGATCCGCTGGGAGACCATCGTGACGCCTTCGTACCCGTCCCTGACTCGTGCCTTGGCCGAGGCCTTGATCGATGTCCTGTGGTTCATCGACGGCAGCGAAGACGAGCAGATGGATCAGGACGACGCGGTCAAGGTGATGGAGGGCGTCGCCCATGTGGTCAGTACGTTGCCTAATGATCAGCGACAGGAACTGATTGAGCTGGTTGGGGAGATGGCAGCCGCCGAGACCGACCCGGCTCGTCGCGAGTTCCTGGAAGAGTTCCCGGAAGACTTCGGGCTGATCGACGATGAGACCTGAGCAGCCTTTTCAGGAGTAGAGCAGGACGCGCTTTCGGAGGAGTTCAAAGCCGGCGCGGCCGAACATCTGGCGCTTCAGCATCTTGATCCGGTTGACATGGCCTTCGACGACTCCGGAGTTCCATGGCTGGGAGAGTCCGGCGATGACGGCGTCGAGGTCGCGCTCCAGATGCCGGGCGAATCGCTGGAGGCTGGGCAGGTCGGCGGTGGTCGCGGCTTCGATCCATGCTGGCAGTTCGTGGCCTTGCAGCTGGGTGAGCATGTGGGCGAAGGAACGGACGTGCCCGGCGAGTGCGTCCAGTTCGCGGCAGTTCGCCAGAACGTTCTTGAGCTGGATCCTGTCGCTCTCGGCCAGGGCCTCGGGGTGGGTGAGGATCCAGCGGGTGACGGCGCGGGCGGATGGCGGCCTGGGGCCGACTGGCTGGGGTTTGCCGCGTAAGTTCCGGCTGACGTAGGCGCGAACGTTGCCGTAACCGTCCGGGTAGCCCTGTGCCTTGATCTCCTCCCATAGCTTCCAGGCGTTGGTGCAGCCTTCTTGCCACCGCTCGTCGAGGTAGGGCTTGAAGGTGTCGAGTTTGGTGGGGCGGCTCTGCCACTGGCCGGTGAACAGCTGCTCAGGCTCGGTGGCACGGGAGAAGCGTAGGACGGTGTTAAGGCCCATGCCGAGTTGCCGGGCGATGGACCGTTTGCTGTGGCCAGCGGCCAGGAGCGCGTGGAGGGTGGCGTGTTTGGCGCGGGTCCGCTCAGCGAATCGGTGCCCTGTCGGCCACGGCGATGACGCGGGTGACTCCGGCGCCGGCTGAGGTTCCTCCAGCGGCGCCGGTGCTGGTCTCAGGCACGCGCGGTGCCGGTAGACGCACTTCTCGGCCGCTTCGCCGAGGTTGTGCCAGAGGTGCCATCTATCGGCGACCTGGAGAGCTTGCGGGGCGCCACGGGCGGCGCCGTCGGCGTAGAAGATGGCGCGGTCCCGGCAGATGATCTCAATGCCGGGGCGCTCGGACAGCCAGGCCGCGAGGGTGTCCGCCTCGCGGTCCGGCAGGAGATCCACCGGCCGACGTGTCTCGACGTCGACGAGCACTGTTCCGTAGATCCGGCCCTTGCGCTGGGCGTATTCGTCCACACCGACCACGCGGGGCGTGACGGTGGGCGGATCCGGCAGCGAGGTGATCAGCCTCAGCAGCGTATTACGGCTGACTTGCACCCCGAAGGCGTCCGACACCCGGGCGCCGGCCCGTCCCGCGAGCGCGAGACCGACAGAGACCAGCGTCGATCGCAGTCGCTCCGTCCGCCGACCGAACCGACGGGTGAGTCCAGGAACCTGCTCGACAAAAGTCCTGCGCGGGCAGCTCTCCTCCGCACAGACGAACCGGCGTACTCGTAACGACACCACGACCAGCTTCCCAGCGGTCGGGAGATCACGAGGAAACCGCAGGTAGGAACCGTGTACCCGCCCCGACCAACACCCGCAACCCGGACAGGCCGCCCCACTGGCCATGGTCTGGGCCTCCACCCGCACGACAGCGTCAGCCACCTCGACCGACTCCACCGACACGTCCTCCACCAACCAGAACAGCAGCTCACCCAGCTGCGGCCGTACTCCGTTCACGGGGCAGAACTGTCAGCCTCGCTCCACCTGGGCAGGACGATTTTCGGGCGACCTCGGCACCCATCTAACGATGAGTAACAGTCACGCTACGTACACGACCACAAGAAGTGGACCAGAGCCTGAGCTGCGACGTCGTTTCGATGCGTAAATGGGAGTCGCGTATTTGTGCGAAAGGTCGGTGTTCACGAGAACGGGAGTCAGTCAACCGGCCCTGGTGGCGGCTTTACCCGTCGTGGATTGAACGACTCATCGCGGCATGATCGGCTAGGTCTGAAATGACGCATGCAAGCACTGCCGGAGGCCCACCGTGCCGTACTACCTGCTCACCGTGACGGCCTCGCGTCGTACCAATTTCGGGCTGCAGGTCGAACCCACAGTGCGGATCAGGGAGCTGGCCTCACGGGTGAAGGACACCGACGTGCCCATGCCCGGCGAGCGCGTCCTGCTCCTTCGTCCCGACACGGGCACGTGGTGGATCGCCCCGCTGGCCTCCTTCGGCCTTGAGGCATGGCAGAAGGACGGCATCTCCTACACCCGCAGCGACCCCGACGACCCGGAGTTCACGCTGGCACTTGGTGGCAAAGGAAACCCAGAGGAGGTGCTTCCGGTGGGCACCGAGATCTGGATGGCTGACAAAGCTCCGACCAGCGCTCAGCGCACCCAAGGCTGGCGCCACATCATCGTCGGCATCGCCTCCGGCGACTGGTACCAGGCAGACCCAGATGCGGTCGACACCACCATCACCGACCACTGACCCCTTGACCGGGGCAGGGAGCCCGAGGCGTGCCGCACGGCCGGCGCGCTGTCCTCCTACGGAAGGAAGGAGCCGCTTATCGACACCGCGGCCCCGACGAGTTGCCGGCGGACAGCTATGAGTGACTCCCGAATTCGTCAACATTGATCACGCGGCGGCGTAGCGAGATGCCTCCCGAAGTCGTCGATAAATGACTCCCGTTCTCGCGTACATAGCCACCCCGGAATTGCGCAGCAGAGTCGGAGCGCCGTCAAAACTCGTGAACATTCATCGCCCCAGAGATCGCCAACCGCTGCTCAAACTGGTCGACACGCTGTCACTGAAGGTGAACGAAGCCAGCCACCAGCAGCACCCGCTCGGCCAGCGGAAGACACCACGACCGGCCACCACCGAAACCGTTGCCGCCCCGCTCCCGCACCGCCCGCAGCAGCTTCTCGAACCGCCCCATCCGCAACCCTATGAACGTCTCCACCCACACCGGCTCAGCCCGCAACACCCCACCCATACAGGCAAATTGCCCACCACCAAGTCTTCTGCAACACCCTTTAGTTGATTGCGACCAAGGCTCAGCCGAGCAGCAAATTGTAGAGGACTGCCGCACCCAAGGCACTGATCCCCGAACCGACCAACAAGCTCGCCCCACCGCGGGCCAGGTTGCTTTCCTCAAAAGCACCCAGCACGCTGAAGCAGAGTACGAGCCCGCGGCCCATTTCCAGCAGCCCAAGGACGACCAGAACGAGCCCTGCGGCGATGATCTCCCAGTGGTTCTGAAACGCGTCCTGGAATCTGCTGGGGTGTCGAGTAGCAAGCAAATATCCGACAGGCGTGAGGACGCAGGCGACGAACGCAGCAACACCAGACAACTTGATCAATCGCTGAATCATCGGAACGCCCCGCCTTCGATGGGGAACTGGGAAAGACGTTGCCTGGCCGTGCGGATCCGCTCCCTGTTCCACTCCTCGCGGCGCGCGACATGGACAAACAGTTCACGCAGTCGATTGACTTCGCTCAGCATGACACGTTCCTCCATAGCCACCTTCCGACGCAGCGGAAGGACAACCACGGCCTGGGCTACAAGAATGGCTGCAAGACCGAATGCGGCAATGAACAGTGAGACCACGACCCACGGACCTTCCTTTCCGCCGGGCCGATCGATACTCAGCAGCGCCGCGGCAATTGCCACGAGCGCTACGGCGCCACTTCCTACTTGAGCACGTCGCGCCACCCCTACATGAGCCCGCACCCTGCGAATGACACTCAGCCGGGATTCAGATTCGGCGAGGACCCGGTCGAAGGCGTCACCGTCATCAATGATCGTCATGCCCCGCTTCCCCCACACCGGCAGCAAGGAAGCTCCGGAGGGTGCTTCCGAAGTGGCTTCGAAGGGTGCCCAGTTGCTCGTCATCGAGTTGGAAGAGCTGCGTCTGCAATTGAGGCAGAAACTGATGCCTAATGAGCCGTGAACTCATGGGAAGCACGGCGAGATCGATAGACGTCTCGTCCACCAGGTCGCGCAGAGGGATATGAAACTCCGACTCGTGGCCAGGCGTACCCGGGATGTAGTGATCGCGGGCCTCGTCGATGCGGTCCCAGTACAGATCGCACTTCGTGACGGCGATGAGCATCCAGCGTAGGCGGTTGGCTGCGCGCTGATCGATGATCCGCTCACACAGGTCCTGGAAGTCCTCGACCTCCTTGCGGAGGTGCCAGTCGCGTACCGACTCCTGGTCGAAGTCCGGGTTTTCGGCGCGCAACGCCTCTTCGATGGCCCGTTGCTCGGGACGCCGCCAGGTTCTGTTGTGACCCCAACACACGACGTGGATGATGCCGTGCGGCGATGCTGTCCCACCCATGGTGGCGGCCAGAGCGCGTTCCCGCTCCTCGGATGCCTGGCCCGGGATCACCACCACCGAGGCCTGGGCTCGACGGGAGCCGGAGCGGAAGACTGCACGATGCTTCTCACTGTCCGGGCTGCGAATGCTGTCCCTGTCCCCAGTCCTGATCGTCTGAGCCAGGGCGTCGTACAGTACGGTCTTCCCAGCGCCCGCCTCACCAGTGATGGCCACCGGGTTCATGGCGAGGCCGATCCGCCCCTTCCCGAACGCCGATCCATTGGCGGGCGCCAGGTGTGCGCCGTCCACGGCTTGGCGAACACTCTCCCACCGGGAGCGAATGTTGTCCCAATCGCCCGACATTGGTGATCCATCCCCCCGTGATCAGCCACACGCGCGGCGAGATACTACCCGGTCGCCACCAAACCGAACGTGGTTTGGCATGAATGCTCAGGACGCTGCGGCTGGATCACGAAACGACGGGCCCGCTTCCCTGGGCTCACCCGAGGAAGGTACGCATGAGATCGGCTGCACCCCCGCTCTGGCCCTACTGCCTCTACGGTGTTGACCACACCACCGGCGCGATCGCATGCCGTGGCCACCGAATAGCCCTCCGTGGTGAACCGCACCATGTCAGCGGATCATTGGATTCCTGCGGCCCCGTTTTCGGTCATTCGTGCCCTGGTCGTCTCTCGATGTAGGCGGGGCGGCCGGTGCTGCGTGCCTCGTGAAGTACGCGCAGGCGGCGGTAGGCGAAGGGCGGGAGGTGGCGCTCCCACTCGGTCAACGGCCTGGTGGCCCATTCGGTGTGTTCGCTGGGGTTGAGGGTGATGCTGTCGAGTTGGGTAGGGGTGAGGGTGCCGCCGTCGAAGAAGAGGGCGAGGCGGGGGATGCTCCATTGTGCGTCAGGGAGGGAGAACTGAGTGACGAGGAGTGGCTGTTCGCCGTCGATGATGAGGGCGGTTTCCTCTTCTGTCTCACGCCGCGCCGCCTCCAGCGGGGTCTCTCCTTCTTCCACGACACCTCCGGGGACCTGCCATACGTCTCGCCGGTTGATCGACCGCAGGAGCACCGGATGGCCGTTTTCGTCCGTGACGTAGAGGGCGCCGGCGACGATGCCTCTGGGTACGGTGGCCATGAACTCGGCCGGAGGGAGCCAGTTCGAGGTCATGCCGGCTGCTCCTTCTCCACGTCGACGCGCTGGGTGGGGATGGCGCGGTCGTTCTGCAGGAGCCAGAGTTCGCGGAACAAGCCCGGTGTGGTGGTGAGTTCTTCGAAGGTTCCGGTCTGGATGATCCTGCCGTGGTCAAGGACAACGATCTTGTCGGCGATGGCCACGTTGGCGAGCCGGTGTGTCACGAGTACGACGGCGCGGTCTTCGGCGACTTCGCGGAGGCCGGTGAAGATCCGGTGTTCGGCGCGGGCGTCGAGGGCACTGGTCGGTTCGTCCATGACCAGAAGTCCGGCTTGGCGGTGGAAGGCTCGGGCGATGGCGATGCGCTGCCACTGCCCGCCGGAGAGTTCGACGCCGCCGAACCACTCACGCGCGACCAGAGTGTCCAGGCCGCTGCGGAGGTCGTCGACCACTTCGTGGGCTCCGGAGCGTTCGGCGGCCTGGTGGACAGTCTGGTCGCCGCCGTGGGGCTGTCCAAGTGTGATGTTCTCACGGGCTGTGAGGGGCCAGTGAGCGAAGTCCTGGGGGACGACGGCGGTCTGCTGCCACAAGGCGTGGGGTTCGAAATCGCTGGTGTCGTGGCCGTCCCAGGTGACGCGCCCGCGGGTGGGCAGGTACAGGCCGGACAGAAGCTTGGACAGGGTGGTCTTGCCAGATCCGTTCTCGCCGACCAGGGCGAGGACTTCGCCGCGGCGGACCTCCAGGGTGACGCCGTCCAGTGCGGGCTTGTCCGCACCCGGGTAGACGTAGGTGAGGTTCTCCGTCTTGACGACGTTCGGGGAGTCAGGAGACCGGGTTCCCCGGTTCATGCGGTGGCCGCCGGCTTCCTCGATGAAGTCGACCCAGTCGTCGAAGTACAGGCCGGTGCGGAAGAGCTGGGTGCCGTAGCCAACGAGACCGCGCAGGGATGAGCCGACGGTGCGCAGGGCGAACACTGCGGTTCCGGCGGAGGCCACGGACATGTGACCGGTCGCCAGGAGCGCCGCGAGCGCGCTCCAAACCAGGAGGGATCCAACGCCTCCCGCGAGAGCACCGAGGAGTTGGTAGCGGCCTCCCCGGTTGATGGCACGGTCGGTGATGGCATCCACGCGGGCGCCGATCTTCCGGTACAGGCCGAGGAGGAAGGGCGCCATGGTGCCGGCACGGACCTGGTCGGCTGTTTCCTTGTCCACGATGTACCAGCGCAGCAGGGCGAGGATGCGCCGTTCGGACGACATGGCGCGGCTGGCTTCGTAGGTGACCTGGGCGCTTTTCATGCTGGCGAGCCCTTGCGGAAGGACGGCCAGGACGAGTAACGGGAGCAGGACGGGGTGGAGGGCGGTCAGGACGCCGGCGGCGGCGATGATGGAGGCGAGGCAGGCCATGAGCTGCTGGGACTGGGTGATCAGGTCCTGGGCGAGTTCGGCGCCCCGGTCGGCGTTGTCCCACCTGTCGTTGAAGCCCGGCTGGTCGTAGGCGGTCAGCTCGGCCGCGACGGCCGCGTTCAGCATCTCCAGCTCGGCTTCGCGGGAGATGCGCGGGGAGAGCCGCCAGGACAGGTTCGTGATGGCGATGGCGAGGAGGGCCCGGGCCCCGGCCGCGACGGCGAGAGCGGCGATGGCCGGGGCGGCGCTGGTGAGCCGGTCCTGAATGTGCCCGGAGGCGACCAGCGCGGTGATGGTGCTGGTCGTGGCGACCAAGCCGAACGCTTCCAGGCCGGCGGAGAGTCCCTGGCAGGCGAGGAGGGAGACGACGGCGCGCCGGTCGATCTTCCAGGCGAGAGCCAGAGCGCGGCGCATGAGGTACGGAAGGCGCCGGGCCATTCCCCAGGTGGTGACAGGGTGGCGGCGCAGGATGGTGAGGCGGGGGGACTCGAACCGGAGTTCCTCGGCCGGTTTGTCAGAGGCGGGTTTGTCAGAATCACTACCTAACGTGCTCAAGTCAGTCCTTCCGTAGGGCAGTTAGGCATGCCAGGGTGCGCCATCCCGGATGGTCCCGGGAATGGCGCGAGGACAAGATCCACTCGAACTTGTGAACCGAGCGGCGCGGCGACTTGCGCAGCATCGAGGAGGAGCCCGTGACACCGCCCATACCCGAGAACGTGTCGCCCCGCCGGTGGCGCTGGATCCGGCTGACCACCTGGCACAAAGAGGTCCGGTTCCTCTACTGGCCCCCGCCACGTCCGACCGGCTACCGCAACCTCCGGATGTTCGACCGGGACGGATACGACATCGGCCGGCTGGTGTGGGTGGTGTGCGACGGGTGCCGCGTCGGCAGAATCAACAAGATCTCGATCGACCCCGACTGTCACCGCTAGGGCCTCGGCCGGCGGCTGATCCGCCGGGCGCTCGCCGACGGTCCCGGCTACACATGGCAGACCACGCACCAGTCCCCCCAGGCCAAGCTCTTCTTCCCTGCTTTGGAAAAGGAGTTGGGTGCGGCTCTTCTGCAGTGAGCTGGTGATGCCCTACGCCGTTGCCCTTCGTGGTCGGACGACGGATCGTCGTGTCCCAGGACGCGGTCTTGGAGGCGGCGATGGTGTCCTGGTTGGAGGAGCTCGATCGGCGGGAGGCTGCTGCGCGGGAGGAGATCGCCGAACCTGCGCGACCGGTTCGTGAAGGTGACCGAGCGGCTTGCTGAGCCGTGAAAAGGTGCTGTCCCGGTTGGAGATCACCCGGGAAACGATGACCGACTTCACCCGAGCCGCTTAATCGCCGCTGGAGGGCGGACGTTTGGCGGTGCCTTCAAGGCAGCTGCTGCTGAGCAAGGTGGCGTTGTAGGTCGATGTGCCGGAACTGGTACATGGGTCCAGCCTGTCGTAGCACACCACGGTATTTGTGCGCGTCCTGGAGGAAGCCGATCAGTTTCCAGGGAAGTTTGCGGCGCAGCGCCAGGTGAGTTCTGACGATCACGAAATGCGGCCATGCTGTCTGCGTCAGTCCGATCCCCAGCCCGCAGGCGAGCCCGAGTGTGCCCAGTGTCGTGGTCACGGCGACCAGACCGTATTGGAGACCCCCGATCGTGACGGCCAGGGCGCCTGCCAGGACGCCTGCGAGGCCACCGGCGAGTGTGGTGGCGATGAAGGCACGGCGATCTGAGGAGAGCAGAGTGACGGGCCCGGTGACGGTGGTGAGGTCGGGTACCTCGGCTTTGAGGCTGAAGGCGATGCCGGTCAGCAAGGCGAGGGTGAGCCCGGTCCCGAGCCCGTTGCTGAGCCCGTCTGAGAGGCCGTTCTTGCTTCCGTTCTCGTACCCGATGACGAAGCCGCCAGCCAGCCCGGAGAGGAAGCCGGCCGTGGTCCTGCGGGGTGACCAGCGAAGCCGTGTGCCTGGGGCGGGGTTCACGAGGAACGCTGCCAGCAGCCCGATCACGAGTCCGCCTGCGATTCCGATCACGAGCCCGGGCACGAGGCCGCCGTCGAGCCCGACCTCCACTCCCAGCGTGCAGCCGGACGCGATGCCGAACATGAGGGTGCTTGTCAGGCGGCGGAGGTGTGGCGAAACGGCGTGGGGGAGTTTCCACCAGGCCAGGTCTGGGCTGCCTGCTTGCTGGTTCTGCAGGAACCGGGCGAGGAAGACCAGGCTGCGGTGGGCTTGCTCGGCTGTCCAGCGGGGCGGGTGGGGACTGCCAGGGGTGTAGGCGGCCGGGAGGAAGGCGTTGAACAGGTGGGTGTCCACAGCAGTCCTGTCCGGGAAGGCGATGGTGTCGCACAGTTCGTCCGGGTGGGGAATTGCGCGGTTGGGGGAGCTGTGGGGACGGGGGTTGTAGATGGTGCGAGCCAGGAACAGCCCGAGAGGGGTGCTCAGCGCCTGTCCCACCGGGGATGCGGTGCCCAGGTGCGCGGTCACGGCGTCCCAGCGACGTGCAGCGGTGGTGTGCGGGCCGCCGGCGTCCCGACGCAGGTAGGCAGTTGCTGTGTCGGGGGCGAGCGGACGGAGCTGGATGACAGCGGCGCCGTTGAGGCGGACCGGTGCGTCTGGGTGCCTGAGGACGGCGCGGTAGGGGGCAGCACGGCTGGCCAGGACCAGGGGGCGTTGGGCGGGCAGTGCGCCATTGAGGGCACTGAGCGCAGTGGCGTGCAGAGCAGGAGGAAGTTCATCGAGGCCATCGAGCAGGGGCAGGATACGGCCGGCGTGTAGCAGTGCCTCGGCCAGATCGGCGCGCCGGTTCGCGGCGTCGGTTGCAGGGATGGCCGAGTGCGGGGCGGGGGCGCGCAGCCCGGGGTAAGTGCTGCGTAGTTGCTCGGCCATCCACGGCTTCAGCGGCTGATCAGGATTCCAGGAGGCCAGCGAAAACAGCACGGGCACCGGGGCATCCTCCGTGCGGCGTGCGATGAGATCCTGCAGGAGCCGGATCAGCAGCACGCTCTTACCTGCGCCAGGCTCTCCCAGAAGGACCAGACGCCGGGTGGGAACCCGTTCGGCGAACACCTCGCCGATGTCCGCTCCCTGCCCGGACAGCCCAGCGGCGCGCCGCGGCCAGAGGGCGGGGTCACCGGGCGGCCCGCCGGGCAAGGCGCAGGCCAGGTCCGTCAACAACTGCCAGGGCTCTGCCAGGTCGTCATCGGCGGCGCGCCAGGCAACCGGCAGGGGGTAAGGGTCGTTGACCCGCCGGACGGCCGCCTCGTCGTCCCACTGGTTCTTGACTGCCTCGGCCAGCTGCCCGGCGATCGCGCCGAGTTCTACGGCCGTAGCTTCGGCACGGTCGGCGCGGAACGCCGCCCAGGCGATGTACGCCGACGCAAGGCTCAGCAACACCGATGCAGCGGTCGCGGCAGTACCGAGATGAAAACGCTGGGCCAATGCCAGCGCTCCGGCCGCCCCCAGTACGACCAACACAAGGTATCGCACACCTGTTCGTTGCAACTCTCGACGTAGTCCCCCGCGCCTCACGGCTGGTTATCGTGTCGCATCCGGCCGCGGTTGTGTATGGGATGAGCGCAGTTCAGTGCAAGTCCAGAAGTCATCCCTCAACTTCCTTCCACAGGTGACAGCTTGTGACGCTGATTGGTCACTTGCGCGACGATCGGGGTGGCGACTGTGGACGGCGCAGTGAACGACAGCCAGGGCCTCACCGGTTCGCGCCCGCGAGAGCGGGAACCGGTGGGACCGCGGTGATGGCTGGGCAAGCGCGCCACAGGGAGACTATTGATCTTTAACTCAGCTGGTCGGGTAGCGGATGGAGTCGTTCGTGCTCTTGCCGCGCGTGGAAGATCCAGTAGTCGGGGAAGTCGCCGTTGCTGATGACCGTGCGGAGGGTGAGGACGGCCTCGGCGCCGGGGACGGTCCACCTGCTGCCGGTGATGTCGAGTCTGTCGGCGACCAGATGGCGGGCTGCTCCTTCGACGGCGCCGCTGGCGATCGGCCAGCCGGCGACCAGGGCCTGGTCGTAGTGGACGAAGTCGGCGTTGTTGTCCAGGTATCGGCAGGCTTTGTCCGCGGCGGCGCGCCGGTCGTCGCTGAGGTGGTCACGGTCGGCTTCGGCGCGGATGTCCCGGGCGGCGCCGGGGGCGTCGCCGGCCAGGATCCGGGCGGCCCTGATGCCGACCCAGTCCTCCGCCGCGGGATCGGTGGCGGTGTGGAAACACCGCGAAGCCGCCCACAGCGCCGTGCCGGGACCCAAGGTGCCGTTCGGCGCCGTCAACCGTGCGCAGTCGGCGTCGCCTTCATGAAGACCGGGTTGGCCAGGGGGGCCATCGTGCCGAACAGCAGCGCGTCCCCCATCGCCCTGCCCGGGGCTACGACGACCGACGCCATGGGCGCAGCCGGAACGGCAGCGGACTGTGCTGCCTCGGCCTCGGCGCGGGCCTTAGCCGCCGCCTGCCGGGCACGGACCTGCCCCCACTCGGCCTCGCGGGCCCATGCCCTGGCGGTCACGTCCTGATGCAGCCGCTGCTCGGTGACCGCCCGGCGCTCGGCCTCCGCGGCGTGCGGCATCCCAGCGTCAACGGCGGTCGCGACCGCGCGGCGCTTCGCTGCGCACGGCGGCTCTCCTGCCGGTCCTCGCACCGAGGGCAGTCCCGGCCGGTGTCGAAAAGCACCCGGTCATGCACCGCACTGCTAGCGCTGCGGCAGGCCCCGGGCCAGCAACCAGCCCACGGGGTCGGTGATCGGGCCGCCGGTGCGCAGCTGCTCGGACAGGCGCCGGGCCAGCCGGTCAGCGAGGACCTGCGGCGCGTCCGCGCGGCCAGCGAAGCTCTCCACAGCCTTCAGCGCACTGCGGGCGGCGGCCTCCACGATCCGGTGAGCACCCGACCGCTCCAGCCGCGCCCACACCAGGTCGACCGGGGCCAGGACGGCCCCCAGTTTCTCCGGTGGCAGGAGCGCCCTCCCTCGCTGCTGCCTGCCCTGACCGGTACCGTTCACGACCCGCGCCGGGGCGCCGGCCATCGGCCCGCGGCCGGACTACTCGCTGACCGACGGGGACTTCTCCCGCTGTTCCCCGCACAGCGGGCCGTCCTCGCGCACACGCGCGCGGTCTGGCCGACCGGGCGCGGCCGGACAAGCTCGCGCATCGCCCGGCTCTGCCGGTCTCTAATTGCGTGTCCGCTTCTCGATCTCCCGTTGTACGTGGACGATCGCGGTCCGCGCGGCTTCGAGCCTGATGCCCTGCTCACGGGCGAGAGCGAGGTGGTCGTCGAGCAGGCTCCCGTCCGCGGCGAGCTTGTCTGCGTGGTTCCGCGGCAGCACATTCGCCCGGTACCCCTCCAGCTCCGCTACGACCACACCGAACGGCAGATCCGGGGAGCGATGTTCGGCGATCCTGAGCCGGCTGACCACGTCGACCAGCTCGCGCAACTCGGACGTGACGCCCTCGACGGCCGTCATGAGCGACAGCCGGTTCAGCACGAGGAGCGCATCGCTCGCCGTGTCGTAGTCGGGCTGGTGCCACTGGACGGTCTGGTCGCGGCGGCGGTGGTTGACGACGAGCCAGGTGCTGACGACCAGAGCGACGAGGGCGATCACCGCCCCCCAGGTCCAGGAGGAGGAGAAATCGCCGGCGCCGGAAGAAGAACTGGAAGAAGAAAGCGGCAGCATGGTGTTGTCCTTCCTGAGGATGGATGCTCACCAGATCGCCTCTTCCACAGGGTCTGGTGAGCCTTGGTGTTCTCCACACCGGTGCAACGGTGTGTTCCGGCCGCGGCCTCGGGCTCTCGCACAGTCCGGGGCCGCGGTGTTCTAGGGGGTGCGGCGGCCGCGCAGATACGGGGGGTAGAGCAGGTCCGCCGTGCCCCGGCGGAACAGGACAGGCGGTTTCCCGGGCCCTGACCTGCGCACCTTGCCGGTCTTGAGCACGAAACCCTGTGTCTCGACCACGACCTTGCGGTAGAAGTTCCCCGCGTTGAGCTCGCAGCCCCACACGGCCTCGTAGACCTTGCGCAGGTCAGTGATGGTGAAGAAGTCGTCGCAGAAGGCGGTCGCGACGGTGGTGTGTTCCAGCCGGGTCCGGAGGTGTTCGAGCCCGCGCCGGAGAATCTCACCATGGTCGAAGGCGAGGCTGCTGTTGGGGCCCCACAGCGATTCCTCGACCTCGACCCAGTCAGCCTCGCGGGCGTCGCTCGCGCCGGTCACCTCCGGCGGATCCGGCATGACCGCCAGAAAGGCGGTCGAGATGATCCGGCCCCGGGGGTCACGCTCCGGATGCGAGTACGTGTGCAGTTGTTCCAACCGGATCCCGGAGCCGTTCAGGCCGGTTTCCTCCCGGAGTTCCCGCTTCGCCGTGTCCTCCAGGGACTCTCCCGGCCGGACGAATCCGCCGGGCAGGGCAAGCATCCCGCGATACGGGTTCTTGCCGCGCCTCACGAGCAGGACCCGCAGCTGCTCCGAGCGGATCGTGAAGATCACGATGTCGGCCGTCGGCTGAGCCGCGACCCGCGGCCGCCTGACCGGAGCGGGTCCCGGATCGCTCCCGGCGATGATCTCCACCAAGCGGCGCGCGTCGACGACGGTTCCCTCCGGGACGGCGATCGGCAGATCCTTCGGCGGCTCCGCGTAGTAGACGGCCATGCCGCGTTCATGGACGCACCCCAGCTCGTACGCGGTGGTGCGGCCGATGTATCCGCCGGGATTCACGACGTACACCAGGTCCGAGGCGAAGATCTTCTCCAGGGTCGCCGCCTGGAGGTCGTGGTCCGAGGACTCCGGAGGGTCGGACGCGAAGCGCACGAACTCGTGCCCGTCGTTGACGATCTCGGAGATCGGCGGACTCTTGACTGTCAGTCCGGCATCCGCGAAGGTCCGGGCGGCCGCCCGGACTTCGGGGTAGTGCTGCCGGAAGCTCCCGATGAGAGCGACGGAGCCCTTGGTGGAGATACGCATAACGAGACTGTGCCAGCCGAACGCCGCCGATCCGAACTCCCAATAGAACCTCCCTGACAAGAACCCGGCCGTTGTCCGAGGTGAGAGCCGGTTTCACGACAATGCCTCAGAATGAAAAGAACCAGGGGCGGTTGCTGGCCACGCCTGTCGCGACACCAGGGCCCCTTCGATCGGGATGCACCATCCGAACGGCCAACAACCGAGCCACCTCGGCCACCCGCCAAGGTACGGGCGAGGTCCGACGGTATGACTTACGGCCCGCGCGGATGACACAGTGCTGAACGCCCCGCAGCCGGCCGCACAGAGCCGCTACGGAGATCACGACCGCTGTTGTGATCTTCGAGAGGAAGCCGCTTTGCGTCTCACCCACCCGTTGCGGACGGTGCCGGCCGTCCTGCCCGCGCTTGCCGCCCCGGCCTCCAGGCCGCGATCTGGAACTGGCGGTACTGCACGGGCACGGGCTTGCGGCCGGTGCAGGGCGCGGCGGTCGCCGGACATCGCGTAGCGGCGGGTTGCAAGGCCGTGCTCGAGGGGCTCGCCGATCTCCTCGCACAACAAGGCGAGGGCACCATGGGCCGCCTCGGTGTCGGACAGGTAGGCCAGCGCGACTTTGAGCATCAGCTCGCCGATCGCGTGGGCGCTGGCGAAGAGGTTGTACGGGACGGGTAGAGGACGACATCAGTCGCCCGCGTGCTGTGGCGCCTGAGTCTTGAGCGCAGTCATATGGCATAGGACAAAGGGCCAGAAACTATCGCGTCACGCGCAGTCTTCCTGGGCAGATACGAGCGGTCGCATTGCCCGGAGTAACCAGGGGGTCACGTGGGGTGGAAAGACGCGTTCGGTGACGCGATGAAGGAACTGACGGCGATACAGCAACAACTCCAACGTCTCGACGACCCGACAGCCGGGCTGACCGCGCTGTACGGCGAGATCGCCCAGAGCCGCCTGAAGATCCTGGAAAAGATCGAGGGGGGCGTCACCGGACTGCGCGAGGAGAACCGGGAGGTACGCCGACGCCAGGACCGGATGATCAGCGACCTGAACGAGACGCGGGGCGAGCTTCGGGAACTGCTGGACCTGGTCGACGCCCTTCGCCCCCTCGCACTGGCAGAGAAGGCGGGCGATGACGCGCAGATGCGTCGCGAGGAGACTGCGCCGCCGGCGGCGGAGCCTGGGGCGGAGACCGACGATGGCTCCACCGACCCCGCCACAGCGCATCCGGCCGTCTCATCCGACACCGACACCCAGGGGGGAACCGTGGAGAACACTCAGCGCCAGCCGCAGCGCGAGGCGGGGAGCCAGGAGCAGGACCTCGCTCTCAAGAACGCCATCGAGGCCGCTTACCGAGGCCCGGGCACTTCCCACGCCCAGCCCCCCGGGGTCACACCACAGGCATCCGCCAGTGCCGAGAACCCACAAGTCGGCCACGGTGTCCTCCTGCTGAAGGCCGCAGGCGTAGCCTCCACGGAACTGATCGCGCACCGCGACACCTGGGAGTGGCTCGCCGCCCTGGCCGTCGACCACAGCCACTTCCGCACCCCGCCTGCCGTGGAGGACTTCAAGGATGGCCGGGTCCGGACCGTCCTGTCCGGACGCTCCCTCATCGCCCTGCTGATCGAGCTGTGGAACACCCGCTCAACCGCCACCCCGCTGGAGGGCGACTGGGCAATGGCCGTGACCTCCTACAACCGCATCGCGTCCGAACTCACTGGCGTCACTGGACAGGGCGAGACGATCCGCATCGTCCTGGACGACGGCCTCCCCCACGTCCCCCACGACGCCGACGCCTGATCAAAACTTCCTTCCGGCGGAGCATCGCAGGACACGTCCGTACGCGCCACGACGGAGACTGCAGCACAGCGGCCACGTCCCGGTCAGATGCGCAGCGCGTTCGGCTCGAGCCCATCGGAGGACGGTGCTTCCCCCGAGCACACCTCGGCACCCCCGACCACTAGGCTGCAGCCGGTGGTGTGAGGGCTGGCCACCGCCGGTCCTGCCCCCACACCACCGATCCTTTGTGCGAGCGTCTGAGCGCCGGTCGCACGCCCCCACGATCAAAGATTCGTGGCAAGCCAGGCGAAATCCGCACAACCGCCCAGGGGCTTCCCCCTGATCGCAACCGGGTCTACCAGTCGGCCTCCTGCGCGCGCTCGACACGCGAGCGACCATCTTGAGCTGTCAGCTACGTCGCAGGCCCTGGAATGCCTGGCATAGGTCCTGGATCGCGGCGGCTAGCCTCGGATGGTCGGACAGGTCCAGGTATCGGGGGTCGGCAGCGTGGGCGAGGAGTCCCAGCATCCGGTGGGCGATGTGCGCCTCGTATTGCCGTATATGCCAGTCCTCCAATGGGCCGTCGCTCTCGTCACGCGGAACGTGGTCCCAGGGCCTGGCACGGAAGTGGTCGTGTTCGGCGATACATGTTCTGAGCGCTCCAGGCCAGGTCATTTGGAGTGACTTGCTGCCGTGTGAGACCGGTGCGGACATGATCCGGGCCTCCCGGGAGCGGTCAGCCCTTTGCTGAAGGTCGCCGATCCCTGTGAGCGCGTCGGCCATCGCCCGAATCCGATTGACATGCACAAGTGCCCACTCGCGTTCGGCGCGGCGCCCTCGGTCTTCGCGCGCTGCTTCGACCCGCTCGTTCTGCGTACGCGGAGGGGTGCCGCCCTGCAGGTGGGGCGCTCGGCTCAGTTGGAGACGACGACGTTCGGCCGACTGGCGGTTGCGCATCCCCAGAGCGCCGGCGATGCGCGCCCAGGTGGTCTTCTTGTTCCGGGCGAGGTTGATGAGGTCAAGCTCGTCGCGGTCGAGCTTCTCGCGCAAGGCACGGTTGACCATGAGTGCGGCCAGCACGTCGGTCTCCGTCACGTCCGGACCGCTGAGGTCATGGGCCCGCTGGGTGATCTGGTCGTATCGGCGGGCGATTTCGAACAAGGACTTCCTGCCATTCAGGCCTGAGCGTTGGGCGCGGCGCATGCCATGGGAGGGGTGGTCGAGCAGGTGGGTCCAGGCACGCTCGCTGTCGAACTCCGCTTCCGGCCCATAGTCGCTCCGCCTGTCATGTGTCGTCCTCATGACGACTCCTTTTGTCGTCCGGGAGACGACACATTCACGGGACGACGACGTCCGGATCGGTAGTCTTCCGGGCCTGTGCGCGTTTGGCAGGCCGGATCGGGTTGCGGCGACAACTCCGCTGCTTGATCGCCGGATCAGGGGTGCCGTTTTCGGAATCGACGCAGGGCCTCGCCTGTGATGACGGTGGTAATGGCGACCGCGACAGCAGCTATGTACTGGGAAGCTGCATCGTAGAAGACGGAGCTCAGCATGGTGGTACCGGCATACGTCACACGTACGCCTTACTCCTTAACAGTGTTCCCGGTTGGTGAAGCACGGCACACCGCGCGCGCACTCGAGAAAGCGCGCAGCGAGGCCGTGCAGGACGAACGGAAGTCTGCCGGGAGGCTTCCCGTGGCATGTGCCGATTTGGAACAGGTTCGAGAACCGCCACCCTTCGCCACTAGGGCAAAAGACGTCAACCTATAGGTTTCGATTCACTGGAATGTCGTCTTCTGGATGCCATCCAAACCGGCACGGCCGCATGTAGCGCACATTTCACGCCGCCTTGCTCGCCCAGGCGGACGCTGAGGGAGACCTGGGCTGGGTCGTTGCGGTCGACTCCACGATCGTCCGCGCCCAGCAGCACGCCGCCAGGGCCCGTCAAAAGGCCGACTCAATGGCGGGCGCCGAGCATTCCACCGGGGAGGTTGTGGGGTGGGCCGCCATCGCCACCCCGGCGCGTGACTCTCATGGCGCAACACAAGCAGCGGGGATCCACGGTCAGCGGGCGGCAGTCCACCTCGTCCCATCTGCTGGATCGCCGTCACGCGGCGTGCTCCCGCAGCTCGGGAGTAGACCGTAAGCGCGTCGGTGAGAGGTCGAGAAGCCGCTGTCGCATCCCTGGTTCGTGGTTGCCGGACCCGTGTGCATTCGACATGCAGGCTGTACAGGTATACGTAACTCTGGGAGGCATTGCTCCAAGACACGCGTCTTGCCGGAGCTCCAGGGAGGATCGTTCACCATGCGAGACATAGCCGCCCTCTTCATCGCCTCGCTCCTCGGCGCCCCTGCAGCCCCGGCCGGTCCCGCTTCCGCCACCCCATC
Organism: Streptomyces barringtoniae; assembly: GCF_020819595.1. GTDB lineage: Bacteria > Actinomycetota > Actinomycetes > Streptomycetales > Streptomycetaceae > Streptomyces > Streptomyces barringtoniae. The sequence continues at coordinate 665 of NZ_JAJHNP010000028.1, read as the reverse complement.
CCACACGAGCCCTCAGGCAGTTGACGACCACGGCGCCACCCCATGCCGGGTCGTGTCCCGCCGAGTGGTGTAGCCGCGATCACGGTGAAAATGCAGGTCGCGCACACAACCAGTCGGCCCGGCATCGCGGTCACCTGACTCACCATTAGCTAGTGCGGTGGTCGCGATGACCGGGGTGAAGGCCCACAGGTCGGCCTTGGTGGACGTCCAAGTCCTCGGTGTTTTGCTCCCAAGGGCGATCCCGCCGCGGGGCGCCGGGCGGCTGGATCACTCGGGGGATTGGCTCAACCCCATACCAGTACACGGCCGGCGCTTGCCGCCTTCCGCAATGGCAAGCACCTGACTCGAAGAAGAGGGTAAGCATGTCAGACTCCGACTTCAGCGTCCTTACACAACACAACGACAACGCGCGCACCGGGGCCTACCTACACGAAAGGGTTCTGACAGCGGCGACTGTCGGCGGGCACCACTTTGGACGGCTGTGCGAGCGGAACATCAACGGAGACCTGCTCGCACAGATCCTGTACGTCCGGAACGTACCGAATACGCCGCTTGGAACAAAGAACCTGTTCTTCGCGGCAACCTCAACGAACGAGGTCTACGCCTTCGACGCCGACGACCACAGCGACGGTTGGTTTCAGATTCATCCTGAGACGGTGTTCGAT
>NZ_JAJHNP010000027.1 GCF_020819595.1 Streptomyces barringtoniae | reverse complement strand
CCAGCAGGTCCTGCACCTGAGGTGCCAGCGCCGCCGCGAGGCGCCAGGCGGCCGGGCGGTTGTCGTTCCGCAGGGCCGCCACCGCCTCTCGGAGGACCGGTCGTTGCCCGTCCGGGATCCCGGCGGCCGCCCGATCGTACAGTCGCGCGCCCTCCTCCAGGACCAGTTCGGTGTCGATGCCCGCCGGGATCTTGATGCCGGCGTGGTGCTGCCAGGTGGCGACCGGATCGGACCAGGCCTCCACCGTGTACGTCCAGCGGCCGGGCTCGCCCGCGGTGACGGTGGCGCCCCAGCGGTCGGTGCCCGGGGCCAGTTCGCGCATCGGCGTCCACGGCCCGGGCCGGCCGGCCGGGTCGCGCAGCACCACGTTCGCCGCGACGGCGTCGTGCCCTTCCCGGAAGACGGTGGCGGACACCTCGAACGACTCACCGGTCACCGCTTTGGCCGGCCTGCGCCCCTGCTGGACCACGGGGCGTACGTCGAGGACGGGGATACGGCCCAGAGTGCTCTCCCCGGAGGCGGACGGCGGGTCGGCGGGGCCTGGCGGGCCGGGCACGTCGGCGGCGGCCTCCACGGCCTTCTTGCCCGGTGTCTTCTTGGCCGGTTTCTTCGCGGCCTTCGCTGCCGTTGTCGTGGCTTTTGCCGTGGTCTTTGCCGTGGCTTTGCTGCTTGAGGGAGGTGCTGACGAATGCTGCTTGGCGGGCATGACCGCTCCTGTCCGCGTCAACGTGGGTGTGGGCGGATGGGTGTGGGGAGGTGGGTCCTGCGGAGGTGCTGTGGGACGCCTGTGGGGTCGTACCGGAGGAGCCTTCCCACCCTATTCGGGTGGGCAATCCGGAACTTTGTTAACTACTCCCGCGTATGTCCACCCACAAGACCGGCTCCCTTTCACCGAGTGCCCGCAGACCGCCTCCCAACGCCCCGACACCCCCGCCGGACGCGTCCCCACCGACCCCCCGGTAACCACTACCGTCGAGGTTGACGACGAGACGTACAGCGCCGTGCGTCTCACTCCGTGACGCGTCCGAGGTGGCAGCTGTGAAGGCGATCCGTCGGTTCACCGTCCGTCCCGTTCTCCCCGAACCTCTCCGGCCACTGAGCGACCTGGCGCGCAATCTGCGCTGGTCCTGGCATGCGGAAACGCGCGATCTGTTCCAGTCCGTGGACCCCGAGGCATGGGCCGCAGCCGGGGGCGACCCGGTGCGGACACTGGGCCGGGTACGGCCGGCGCGGCTGACCGAGCTGGCCGCCGACCGGCGCTTCCTGCGCCGCCTCACCGCGGCCGCCGACGACCTCGACGACTATCTGACCGGCCACCGCTGGTACCAGACCCAGGCGGACGGCATGCCCGCGGCCATCGCCTACTTCTCCCCGGAGTTCGGCATCACGGCCGCGCTGCCCCAGTACTCGGGCGGCCTCGGCATCCTGGCGGGCGACCATCTCAAGGCGGCCAGCGACCTCGGCGTACCCCTGATCGGGGTCGGGCTGCTGTACCGGCACGGGTACTTCCGGCAGACACTCTCCCGCGACGGCTGGCAGCAGGAGCACTACCCGGTGCTCGACCCCAACGAACTGCCCCTCACCCAGCTGAAGGAGGCCGACGGCACCCTGGCGCAGGTCTCGCTCGCGCTGCCCGGCGGCAGGGCACTGCGCGCCCGGATCTGGCTGGCCCAGGTGGGCAGGGTGCCGCTGCTGCTCCTCGACTCGGACGTGGAGGAGAACGACCTCGGCGAACGCGGGGTGACCGACCGGCTCTACGGCGGCGGCAGCGAGCACCGGCTGCTGCAGGAGATGCTGCTCGGGATAGGGGGTGTCCGGGCGGTACGGACGTACTGCCGGCTCACCGGCCACCCGGCGCCGGAGGTGTTCCACACCAACGAGGGCCACGCGGGCTTCCTGGGCCTGGAGCGGATCGCCGAACTGTGCGAACGGGGCCTTGACTTCGACTCCTCCCTGGAGGCGGTGCGCGGGGGCACGGTCTTCACCACCCACACCCCCGTCCCGGCCGGCATCGACCGCTTCGACCGGGAGCTGGTCGCCCGGCACTTCGGGGAGGACGCCGAGCTTCCCGGCATCGACGTGCAGCGGATTCTGACCCTCGGCATGGAGACGTACCCGGGCGGCGAGCCGAACCTGTTCAACATGGCCGTGATGGGGTTGAGGCTGGCCCAGCGGGCGAACGGCGTGTCCCTGTTGCACGGCCAGGTGAGCCGGGAGATGTTCGCGGGCCTGTGGCCGGGATTCGACCCCGAGGAGGTGCCGATCACCTCCGTGACCAACGGGGTGCACGCGCCGACTTGGGTGGCCCCGGAAGTCCTGCGCCTGGGCGCCCGGCAGGTCGGCTCCGAGCGGGCCGAGGACGCGCTGGCCGTCGGCGGCTCCGAGCGCTGGGACTCGGTCGCGGAGATCGAGGACCAGGAGATCTGGGAGCTGCGCCGCACCCTGCGCGAACAGCTGGTGCTGGAGGTGCGGGAGCGACTTCGGGCGTCCTGGCGTCAACGGGGCGCGGGCGGTGCGGAGTTGGGCTGGATCGACGGGGTGCTGGACCCGGACGTCCTGACGATCGGCTTCGCCCGCAGGGTGCCGTCGTACAAGCGCCTGACGTTGATGCTCCGGGACCGCGACCGCCTGATGGAGTTGCTCCTGCACCCGGACCGGCCGATCCAGATCGTCGTCGCGGGCAAGGCGCATCCCGCGGACGACAGCGGCAAGCGCCTGGTCCAGGAACTGGTCCGCTTCGCCGACGACCCGCGGGTCCGCCACCGCATCGTCTTCCTCCCCGACTACGGCATGGCGATGGCGCAGAAGCTCTACCCCGGCTGCGACGTGTGGCTGAACAACCCCCTGCGCCCGCTGGAGGCGTGCGGCACGAGCGGAATGAAGGCGGCCCTGAACGGCTGCCTGAACCTCTCCGTCCGGGACGGCTGGTGGGACGAGTGGTTCCAGCCGGACTTCGGCTGGTCCATCCCGACGGCCGACGGCGCGGGCACGGACCCGGACCACCGCGACGACATCGAGGCGGCGGCGCTCTACGACCTCCTGGAACAGCGGGTGACCCCGCGCTTCTACGAGCAGGGCCGGGCCGGCCTCCCCGACCGCTGGATCCAGATGGTGCGCCAGACCCTCACCCTGCTCGGCCCCAAGGTGCTGGCCGGCCGCATGGTCCGCGAGTACGTCGACCGCCTCTACGTCCCCGCCGCGCAGGCGCACCGCGCGCTGACCCCGTACACGGCCGGCGATCTGGCCGCCTGGAAGGTCCGGGTGCGGGCGGCCTGGTCCGGGGTGAGCGTGGACCACGTGGAGACGACGGTGACGAGCGCCACCGCTGAACTGGGCACGACTGTGGGGCTCAGGGTCCGCGTCGGCCTGGGCGACTTGGGACCGGACGACGTGGAGGTCCAGGCGGTGTCGGGCCGGGTGGACGCGGAGGACCACATCACGGATGCGACGGTGGTCCCGCTGAAGCCGACCGGCGCCCCCGACCTGGAGGGCCGCCTGCTGTACGAGGGCCCCCTCGCCCTGGACCGCACCGGCCCGTACGGCTACACGGTCCGCATCCTCCCGGCCCACCGTCTGCTGGCCTCCGCCGCCGAGCTGGGTCTGGTGGCGGTGCCGTCGGAGGAGGCAGTGGAGAGGGCGGGGGTGCTGTTGCGGTAGGGGCTGCCGCGAGCCGCGCTACGGCGTCTTCTTGAGAGCCTCGACGAAGAGGGCGAAGGACCCGGCCGGGACGGCGAGGGTGCCGACGGCCGGGTCCTTGGAGTCGCGGATGGATATGTGGGTGGGGGTGGTTACCTCACAGCTCCTTCGTCAGCTCGCGAATGAAGTCCCGCGACCGATCGGGCCCAAGCGATACGACCCGTCCGGGTACTTGTATGAGAAGTGCCGCTGTGAGCCGGTGCTGGTCGTCATCAATGCCGGTGATCGCGGACGAGCGGCAGGCCGCCGAGAAGGACGTCCCCCTTGCGGTGCTCTCGGCCATGCCACACGGGCGGTCGACTCCTGCGGGAGCAAGGCCTGGAGCAGGGGCGTGTTCAGGACCGTCAGGAGAATCCCGGTACCCGACTCCGTCCGCGAGCAGGTCGAAGCCTGCACGGACCTGGCCCAGCTGGAGGTCCGGGCTCAGCGAGCCGTACACGCAACGGAGGCCACGGCCGCGGACACCGCTGCCGGTCCGCGTCGTTCGGTGCGGGGCAGGACGGCGAACGCCGGCAGGAGGGCGAGGAAGGCCTTTCGGGTCATTCCTCGGACAGTCCCTCGCACAGCCTGCGCAACACCGTCCCGCAGCGGCGGGCGTACGCGTGCTGCAAGCCCCGTGTCGCCGGGCCGCCGGCCTTCGCGTACCACTTGGCCGGCTTGCTGAAGGCGGCCACCGTCAGCCAGACCGTGCCGTCTCCCGTGCGGTCGACCACGAAGGCCTCCTCGCCGCATTCGGGGTGGTCCTCCAGGGTGCCGTAGGCCCAGCCGGCCCGCCGTGGTTCCTCCACCGTCCAGATGATGCGGCAGGGGGCCTTGATCAGGGCGGCCAGGGTGACCGTGACGTCGACGCCCTCCGCGGCTCTGTCCGCGCTCGCGTCGATGCCCACGCCCAGGGCGCGGTGCATCTCCCAGGTGAGGACCGCCTCGGCCGCCCGCTGGAAGAGCTTCTGGCCCTCGCCGAGGCGGGTGCGGACGAGCATCGGGTGGAAGCCGGGCGGGCAGTACGTCAGGTCGTCGCGGGTCGCGCCGACCGGCTCGTAGGTGAAGGGCGCCGAGGACATGGGTCACAAGGGTAGGGCGGCACCCGGAAGGTCCTCCTTCCGGGTGCCGCCCCGACCTCGACCACGCCTTGGCTAGTTGACGTTGACCGCAGACCAGGCCGCGGCCACCGCCTTGTACTCGGTGCTGCTGGAACCGTAGAGGGCCGATGCCGCGCTCAGCGTGCCGGTGCGGGCCGCCTTGTAGTTCGTCGTCGACGTGAAGTACGTCGTCAGCGCCTTGTACCAGATCTGCAGCGCCTTGGCGCGGCCGATGCCGGTGACCGTGGAGCCGTTGGAGGTGGGCGAGTTGTACGTCACTCCGTTGATCGTCTTCGAACCGCTGCCCTCCGAGAGGAGGTAGAAGAAGTGGTTCGCGACGCCGGACGAGTAGTGGACGTCCAGGTTGCCGACCGACGAGGACCAGTAGTCGGCCGAGCCGCCGTCCTTGCTGGGCTTGTCCATGTAGCGCAGCGGACTGCCGTCGCCGTTGATGTTGATCTTCTCGCCGATGAGGTAGTCACCGGGGTCCGAGGGGTTGTTGGCGTAGAACTCCACGCCCGTGCCGAATATGTCCGACGTGGCCTCGTTCAGGCCGCCGGACTCTCCCGAGTAGTCCAGGCCCGCCGTGTTCGCGGTGACGCCGTGGCTCATCTCGTGGCCGGCCACGTCGAGCGAGGTCAGCGGGTGGGTGTTGCTGTCGCCGTCACCGTAGGTCATGCAGAAGCAGCTGTCGTCCCAGAAGGCGTTGACGTAGTTGCTGCCGTAGTGGACGCGGGAGTAGGCGCCGACGCCGTCGTTCTTGATGCCGCTGCGGCCGAAGGTGCTCTTGTAGAAGTCCCAGGTCTCCTGTGCGCCGTAGGCGGCGTCGGCGGCCGCGGTCTGGTCGGAGGAGGAGCTGGGGGCGGTGCCGGTGCCGAAGACGTTGGTCGAGTTGGCGACCAGGGTGCCCTTGCCCGAGGTCTTGCGGGCCAGGTTGTAGGTCTTGTGACCACCACGGGAGGCGTCGGTCAGGTTGTACGACGAGCCCGACTGGGTGGTGGTGAGGCTGACGGTGCCCGAGTAGAACGTCTTGCCGGTGCCGGTCGCGTTCTCGACGCCCTGGTACTCGAAGAGCTTCTTGCCGGTGGCGGCGTCGGTGATGACGTGCAGCTGGTTCGGGGTGCCGTCGTCCTGGAGGCCGCCGACGACCGTCTCGTAGGCCAGCACCGGCGTGCCGTTCGCCGCCCAGATCACCTTGCGGGCGCCGTCCGCGGCGGACTTGGCCGAGCCGAGGGTCTTGGCGGCCGACACCGCCTGCTTCTCGGCCTTGGCGGCGGAGATCTGCGGCTTGAGCGAGGCCACCTTGATGGCCGCCTTGGTCGCCTTGGTGACGCCCTCGGTTCTGCCGGACTTGGCGGTGTGGACGACCAGGTCGCCGCCGAGCACCGGCAGGCCCGCGTAGGTGCGCTCGTAACGGGTGTGGACCGTGCCGTCGGCGTCCTTGACGACGTCCTTGACGATCAGCTTCTCCTTGGCGCCGAGGCCTATCTGCTGCGCGGTCTGGGCCGCGTCGGCCTGCGCCTTCTGTATCAGGGAGATACGGGCCGAGTCCGACAGCGCGGCGGGCGCGGCGGCGAGCGTCGAGCTGCTCTTGCCGGCGGCGGTCGCGGTGGTGGTCAGACCGGTGGAGAGCAGGGCTCCGGCGGCGACGGCGGTGGCGATGGCCAGAGTGGCGCGCTTGTGACGCGTGTAGAGGGGGGTCACGCAAGCTCCTTCTCGTGGGGAGTCCGGTCAGCGTGGGGTTACTGGCCGGAGAGGTGGGGTGAAGCTCTGCGGCGGGTGAGGGAAGGGTGACATTGGGGGCGCGTACATGTCAGGACCCTGAAGTGATGTTGGCCGGAAAGCGACTGTCCGAGAAACGTTTCGGGTGTGTTAACCGGCGCCGTCCGAGGGTGCCGGACCCTCGAACGGCGCCCAGTTCTCGGGCTTTTGGCAGTCGGTTTACGGGAACGTCAGCTTCCAGCCGTTGATCGTTCCGGTGTCGTAGGTGGCCTGATCCTGCACCCGCAATTTCCAGGTTCCGTTGGCCGGTTCGGCGGAGGCGTTGACCGTGTAGGTCTGCTTCACGTTGTCCGCCGAGTCCGAGGAGCTGAAGTTCTTCAGGCGGTAGGCGGTGCCCGAGGGGCCGACGAGGTCGATCACCAGGTCACCCCGCCAGGTGTGCGTGATGTCGACGTACACCTGGAGGTTGCTCGGCGCGTTCCCGGTCCTGCCGGAGACGGTGATGTCCGAGGCGACGGCGGGCCCGTTGTCCGGGATGGCGACCTGGGCGTTGCTCTCGTACGTCGTACCGCCGCCTCCGCCTCCGCCGTCGGAGCGCGAACCGACCGCCACGGCCGCCCAGGCGTCCTGCACCGCCTTGTACTCGGTGCTGGAGGTGCCGTACAGCTCGCCGGCCGCCGCGAGGGTGCCGGTGCGGGCGCCGGCGTAGTCGGTGGTGGAGGTGAACTTGGTGGTCAGCGCCCGGTACCAGATCTGCAGCGCCTTGTCCCGGCCGATGCCGGTGACCGGAAGCCCGTCCGCCGTCGGCGAGTCGTAGCTGACGCCGTTGATCACCTTGGCGCCGCTGCCTTCGGACAGGAGGTAGAAGAAGTGGTTCGCGACGCCGGACGAGTAGTGGACGTCCAGGTCGCCGACACCGGAGGACCAGCTGTCCGCCGAGCCGCCGTCCTTGCTGGGCTTGTCCATGTAGCGCAGCGGGGTGCCGTCGCCGTTGATGTCGATCTTCTCGCCGATGAGGTAGTCACCGGGGTCGGACGAGTTGTTGGCGAAGAACTCCACGCCCGTGCCCATGATGTCGCTGGTGGCCTCGTTCAGGCCGCCGGACTCACCGCTGTACTCCAGGCCCGCGGTGTTCGAGGTGACGCCGTGGCTCATCTCGTGGCCCGCGACGTCGAGCGAGGTCAGCGGGTCGGCGTTGTTCGAGCCGTCGCCGTAGGTCATGCAGAAGCAGCCGTCGTCCCAGAAGGCGTTCACGTAGGAGTTGCCGTAGTGGACGCGGGAGTAGGCGCCGACGCCGTCGTTCTTGATGCCGCTGCGCCCGAAGGTGTTCTTGTAGAAGTCCCAGGTCTCCTGCGCGCCGTAGTGGGCGTCCGCGCCGGCGGTGGCCGCGTTGGACGTGGTCCCGTTGCCCCAGGTGTCGTTGCTCTGGGAGAACAGGGTGCCGGTGCCCGAGGTGCCGTGGTTGAGGTTGTACGTCTTGTGGCCGCCGCGCGCCCCGTCGGTCAGCGTGTACGTCGACCCCGAGTGGGTCGTCGTCAGGTTCACCTGGCCGCTGTACTGGGTGTTGCCGACGCCGGTCTCGATGCCCTGGTACTCGTAGAGCTTCTTGCCGGTGGCGGCGTCGGTGATGACGTGCAGCTGGTTCGGGGTGCCGTCGTCCTGGAGGCCGCCGACGACCGTCTCGTAGGCCAGGACGGGCTTTCCGGTCGCCGCCCAGATCACCTTGCGGACACTGTCCGCGGCGGACTTGGACCCGCCCCGGGCCTTGGCCCGCTGTACGGCCTGCTTCTCCGTCGCGGCCTGCGACACGGCCGGGGTGAGACCGGCGACCTTCACGGTGGCGCGGGTGGCCTTGACGACGTCCATGGTCTTGCCGGACGTGTTGCTGTCCACGACCAGGTCGCCACCGAGCACCGGAAGGCCGGCGTAGGTGCGCTCGTAGCGGGTGTGCAGGGTGCCGTCGGCGTCCTTCACGACGTCCTTGACGACCAGCTTCTCCTTGGCGCCGAGGCCGAGCGACCGGGCGGTCGCGGCCTTCGAGGCGTCGGCGTGGCGTATCAGCTCGGCGCGCTGCGAGGGCGTGAGCTTGACCGCCACATGGGCCGGATTCACCTTGCCGGGCTGGGGCTTCGCCGGTGCTGCGCTGGCCGCGCCCGACTGGACGGCGGCGGCGATCAGGGCGGCGACGCCGGCGAGGGCGACGGTGGCAGTGCGCCGGTGTGACGCGTGGGGGGTGCGTCTGCGAGAGGAACTGCTGCTCACACTGACTCCTTCTGCGTGGCCGCGGGTCGCGCGGCCAGGGGAGACCGGACGGTGGGTTGGGGACGTCCGGGCAGAACAGGGCGGTACGCGGAACCACGTGCAGGCCGGCTCACACGAGCAGATGTGACTGTGGGGTTGCTGTGAGTCGGCCTGGGAAGAGTGACAGGGGATCACGATGTCTGTCAGGACCGCGTCAGAAAGTTGGCCGGAAATGGTCCGTTGACCGGATGTTCATGTTCGATATGCGGACTGGTCATGCGGGTGTGCAATCGGGTGTGCACCGGGGTGTGTTCAGGCTGTCCACGACGGTGGCCGGCCCGGCTACGGGGGTGAGAGCGCCGGTGCGGGTCGTGTCGTGGCTTGAGCGCGGTCGGCACGTGGCCGGGTGGTGCGGCTCGCGTCGGGTCGGGGCGTGTACGCGGCCTTGGGGGGGTGGTGCGGGCCGAGTGGTGTGGCGTCCGTAGCTTGGGCGGCCGGCCGTTCCCGGAGTCGCGTGGCCGGGCCGGCCGGTGCCCAGTCGGCTCACCTCTCGGTGGTGTCCCCGTGCCAGGTCCGCCACAGGGCCGCGTAGGGGCCGTCGGCCGTCACCAGGTCCTCGTGCGTGCCCAGTTCGGTCAGGCGGCCGTCCTCCATGACCGCCACCCGGTCGGCGTCGTGGGCCGTGTGGAGGCGGTGCGCGATGGCGATGACGGTGCGGCCCTGCAGGACGGCGGCGAGGGCGCGTTCGGCGTGCCGGGCCGTCGTGGGGTCCAGCAGGGCGGTCGCCTCGTCCAGGATCAGGGTGTGCGGGTCGGCCAGCACCACCCGGGCCAGGGCGAGTTGCTGCGCCTGGGAGCCGTCGGTGGGGCGGCCGCCCGCGCCCAGCCGGGTGTCGAGGCCGTCCGGCAGGTCCCGGACCCAGTCGTCGGCCCCGACCGTCGCGAGCGCCGCCCACAGGTCGTCGTCCGTGGCGTCCGGCTCGGCGATCAGCAGGTTGTCGCGGACCGTACCGAGGAACACGTGGTGTTCCTGCGTGACCAGGACCACCTGGCGGCGCAGCAGCTCCGGCTCCAGGTCGGCCACCGGCACTCCGCCCACCGTGACGGTGCCCGTGCCGGGCCGGTCGACGCCCGCGAGGAGTCTGCTGAGTGTCGTCTTCCCGGCGCCGGAGGGGCCCACCACCGCGAGCCGCTCCCCGGGCCGTACGGTCAGGTCCACCCCGCGCAGCACCTCGCCGCCGCGCTCATAGGCGTACCGGACCCCGCGCACGTCGATCCGGTCGTCCGCCGGGACCGGGGAACGGGCCCCGCTCTCCCCGCATGGCGCCTGCGCCAGGCGGGCGCGGTCCCCGCCGTGCGCGTGCACCGGCCTCGCCGATTCCCCGCGCCGCGCGGGCGACGGCCCTGCGGTGTCCGAGCCCCCAGCCCGCGCCGGTCCTGCGGTGTTTCCGCCACTTGCCTGCGCCGGGCCTCCGGTGTTTCCGCCGCCAGTCCGCGCTGGTCCTCTGGTGTCTGAGTGACCCGGCCGTGTCGGCTCCGCGGTGTCTCGGTCACCTGCCTGCGCCGGGTCGGCGGCGCGCCGGCCACTCGCCGGCGCCGGCCCTTTGGCGCCCCCGACAGCCGACCGCGCCGGCCCTCCGGTGTCTTCGTCACCCGCCCGCGACAGTCCGCCGGTGTCCCCGCACGGCGGCGGCGCCGTACCGGTGGGCTTTCCGGGCGGTGCCTGGGCCAGGCCCTCCACCCGCGCGAACGAGGCGCTGCTGCTCTGCAGTTGCTCCACGCGCATCAGGATCTGGTCCAGTGGCTCGGTGAACTGCCGCAGGTACAGCGCCGCCGCCACCACCGCGCCGACCCCGATCGTGCCCCGCTGGTGCAGCCAGCCGCCGAGCAGCAGCACGCCCACCACGGGCACGGTGTACGTCACCTCGACCGCCGGGAAGAACACCGTGCGCAGGAACAGCGTGTAGAAGCGGGTACGGCGGGACTTCTCCAGCGCGTCCCGGCTCGTCGCCGTCCGCCGCTCCTGCAGCCCGAACGCCTCGACCGTCCGGGCCCCGGCCGCCGTCGAGGCGACGATCTCCGCGACCTGGGACGTGGCCGCACCCTCGGCGAGGTAGCCGTCCCGGGCCCGCCGCAGATACCAGCGCAGCGCCAGCCAGATCGGCGTCAGCCCGAGCAGCCCGAACGCGCCCAGCAGGGGGTCGAGCGCGAACACCGCCACCAGCACGAACAGCGCCTGCACGGTGCTGACCAGCAGCTCCGGTCCGACGTCCCGCAGCGTCGTGCCGACGATCGCCACGTCCGCCGTGCCGCGCGCCGTCAGATCGCCGGTGCCGGCCCGCTCCACCACGGAGGCGGGCAGGGCCAGTACCCGCTCGACGTACTGCTCGCGCACCCGGGCCAGCGTCCGCTCCCCGAACCGGTAGCCCACATCGCGTGCCCAGCGGGCCAGCAGCAGCTGGGCCAGCGCGCACACCAGGATCCACGGCGCGAGCCGGTCCACCGCGCCGACCCCCTGCCCGCCCCGCACATCGTCCACGATCCGCCCGACCAGCCACGGCCCGACCAGCCCCGCCCCCGCCGCCAGCGCGTTCAGCAGCAGCGCGGCGACGAACGCCCGCCCGTCGGCCCGCACCAGCCGCAGCGCGGCCCGTCGTACCCGAGCCCGGTCGGCGACCGGCAACAGGCTCTCGGCCCCCGTCACCGTACGACCCCCTCCGCGTCCCGGGCCACCAGCGCGCGGTAGCCCGGTTCCGCCGTCAGCAGGCGGCGGTGTGGGCCGGTCGCCGCGACCTTTCCGTCGACCAGGAAGACGACCGTGTCCGCGCGGTCCAGCATCAGCGGCGAGGTCGACGTCACCACCGTCGTGCGGCCCTCCCGGGCCTCCCGCAGGCGGCGTGCGACCGTCGCCTCGGTGTGTGCGTCCAGCGCCGAGGTCGGCTCGATCGCGAGCAGCACCTCCGGGTCGGCCGACAACGCCCTTACCAGCCGCACCCGTTGGCGCTGGCCGCCCGACAGGCTGCGGCCCTGGCCGGACACCGGCGAGTCCGGGCCCTGAGGCAGCCCGCGTACGACGTCCTCGGCGGCCGCCGCGTACAGCGCCCGGCCGAGCTCCGCCTCGTCGACGGGGTGCCCGGCGGCCACGACCTCCCGCAGCGGGCCCGCGAACAGGTCGGCCTCGTTGTCCGCGACCAGGATCCGCCCGCGCACGTCCGCCAGCGGGACCGCGTCCAGCCGTACCCCGCCCCAGGTGGCGTCGGTCGGCCCGAAGCGGCCGAGCCGGTCCACGACGGCGGCGGCCTCGGCGGGCCGGGCGGTGGCCAGCGCGGTCAGCCGGCCCGGCACCACCCGTACTCCCGACGCCGGGTCGTGCAGCTCGGCCGGTCCCTCGGGAGCCGGCAGCGTGCCCTCGTCGGGCTCTGGCTCCAGCCGCAGCAGCCGTACGACCCGGCGCGCGGCCACCACGCCGCGGTTGAGGTCGTAGGCCATCTGCACGAAGAAGGCGACAGGGCCGATCAGCACGGCGACATAGCCGTACACGGAGACCAACTCGCCGACGGTGATGGATCCTTGGGCCGCGAGCCGCGCCGCGAGCCAGGTCACCACGGCCAGGAACAGGGTGGGCAGGCCCACGCCGAGCGCCTGCACCCAGCTCGCCACCGCGCCCACCCGGTAGCCCTGCGCGCGCAGCCGCTGCGAGTCCCGCCGGAAGGCATCCGCGAACAGGCCTTTCCCGCCCAGGCCGTTGAGGACGCGCAGTCCGCCCCCGAGGTCGCCGATGCGCGCGGTCAGCACGCCCTGCCGCTCGCGGTAGGTGCTCTCCGCGCCCTGCAGCCGCAGTGTCAGCGGTCCGGTGACCAGCGCGATCACCGGCAGCCCGAGCAGCACGACGGCGGCGAGCGGCGCCGAGATGGCCAGCAGCAGCCCGGCCACCACGACGTAGACCACGGCCGAGCCGACGCCCGGTCCGACCACGGTCAGCGCCTGCGCGACGGTGTGTACGTCGCCGACCCCGATCGTCACCACCTCGCCGGCCCCGGCCCGGCGCGGCAGCGCGGCCCCGAGCCGCACCACCTGCCCCACGACGACCTTCACCGTGCGGAAGTAGGCGTCCATGCGCACCCGGGTCATCGTGCGGTGCCGCATGATGCTCAGCCAGGCGTTCACCGACCCGACCACGAACATCACCCCGGTCCATGCGGCCAGCACCCCCAGCCGCCCCGGCACCAGCCCCTCGTCCACGGCCCGCGCCAGCAGATACGGCTGCGCGGCCAGCAGCACCATCCACACACTGGCCAGCAGCGCCCCGGACGCCGACCGCCCCGGCTGGCGCAGCACCAGCCACCACAGATAGCGCCAGCCGCCGCGGGTGTCCGGGGTGCCGGGATCCTCGTACGCGTCGATCATCCATCCCCCGATCGGCTCGGCCCCGCCCTGGGAAACGTCGAACCTATCGAGGGCAGGGGCGGCTGCTCCAGCCAATTAAGCCGGGGGTGGTCCTACCCGAGGATCCCCCGGTCGTACCCCGCCGCCACCGCCGCCGCCCGGTCGTTGACGCCGAGCTTGGCGTACAGATGGGTGAGGTGGGTCTTCACCGTGGCCTCGCTGATGAACAGTTCGCGGGCGATCTCGCGGTTCGACGCGCCCTTGGCCACCAGCACCAGAACCTCGCGCTCGCGGGCCGAGAGCGGCTCGCCCGCCGGGGCGAGGGGCGCGCGGACGGCGTGGACCAGGCGGGAGGCGACGGCCGGGGAGAGGACCGTACGGCCCTCGGCGGCGGCGCGCACGGCGGTGAACAGCTCGTCGCGCGGGGCGTCTTTCAGGAGGTAGCCGGTCGCGCCCGCCTCGATCGCGGGCAGAGTGTCGGAGTCCGTGTCGAGGGCGAGGGCCGACGCGGCAGCGCGATGAACAGCCGCTGCTGCTGCCCGCCGGACAGCTTGCCGAACCGGGTGCCGAGCTTCGCCGTGAGCCCGAGGCGTTCGGCGAGCGGCCGCCAGTCGGCCGGGCCGGGGTAGAAGGCGGCGTACAGCTCCAGCGCCTCGCGCATGGTGAGCTTGGGCTGGAGTTCGCTCTGCTGGAGCTGGGCGCCGAGGATCCTGGCGACCTCGTCGTGGTCGGCGACGGGGTCCAGGCCGGCGACCCGGATCCGGCCCGCGTCGGGGACCCGCAGCCCCTCGACGCACTCCACGGTGGTGGTCTTGCCGGCGCCGTTCGGGCCGAGGATCCCGAAGATCTCGCCCTCCTCGACGGCGAAGGAGACCCCGTCGACGACGGCCCGGCCGCCGTAGGACTTGCGCAGATCGGTGACTTCGATGACGGATGGCATGCCTCGAGAATCCCGGGCGGGCGGGGGTCCGGACATCGGCCGCCCCGCTCGAAGCGGCATCGTCCGATCGGTTGATGCCGGGCTACGACCTCCGTGTGCGGATGCTCGAACAGGCAGGTCGTAGGACCAAGGGCGGACCCGGGTCCGGCCGAAACTCAGTGGGCGATGTCAGTGCCGGTCCGTACGCTCGCGGTGATGCCCACGACACGTGCAACCACCGAGGACCGTTCCGCCGTTCGTACCCTGCTGCGACTGTGGCCGTACGTCCGCCCCGTGCGGGCGCGGCTGTTCACGGCCGCGTTCGTCGCGATCGTCGCCTCCTGCACCGGGCTGGTGATCCCGCTCGTCCTGAAGTGGATCGTGGACGGACCGGTCGCCGACCGGGACCCGGCGGGAGTGTGGCTCGGCGCGCTGTACCTGCTGCTGCTCGGGATCGCCGAGGCGGTCCTGTTCGGCATACGGCGCTGGCTGGTGGCCCGCCCGCTGTCGCACGTCGAGGCGGAGATGCGGGCGGGCCTGTACGGCCATCTGCAGCGGCTGCCCGTCGCCTTCCACGACCGCTGGGCCTCCGGCCAGTTGCTGTCCCGGGGCACGACCGACCTGATGCTGCTGCGCATGTTCCTCGCCTTCCCGCTGACGTTCCTGCTGGTCAACGGGGTCACGATCCTTGTCGGCGTGGTGATCATGCTGATGCAGGACTGGGTGCTGGGGCTGGTCATCCTCGGCCCGGCGATCCCCGTGATGTGGACCTGCGCGGTCTTCGAGCGGCGGTACGCCGAGGTGGCGCGGCGCGCGCAGGACCAGGTCGGCGACCTGACGACGGTGGTCGAGGAGAGCGTGCTCGGCATCCGCATCATCAAGGGCTTCGGCCGGCACCGCAGCCAGGCACGGGCGTTCCGCGAGCTGTCGGTCACCCTGCGCGGCACTGAGCTGCGCAAGGCTCGGCTGCTGGCGATGATCTGGGGCGTCATCGTGACCCTGCCGGAGCTGGCGATCGGGGCGGCGCTGGTGCTGGGCGCGGTCCGGGTGGCCGACGGGGGGCTGTCGGCCGGCACGCTGGTCGCCTTTCTGAGTACGGCGCTCGCGCTGCGGTGGCCCGTGGACTCGATCGGGTTCCTGCTGGCGATGAGCCAGGAGGCGGCCACGGCGACGGAGCGGTACTTCGAGGTGATGGACGAGGTGAGGGAGGACGACGCGGTGGCACCCCGCGAGGGCGGGCAGGCGCGGGCGGCCGACGCCGGACTCCGCTTCGAGAACGTCCTGTTCCGCTACCCCGACGCACCCCCCGGCTCCCCGCCCCTGCTCACCCGCATCGACCTCCACGTCCGCCCCGGCGAATCCATGGCCCTCGTCGGCGCGACCGGCAGCGGCAAGACCACCCTCACCGCCCTGGTCCCCCGTCTGCACGAGGTCACCTCGGGCCGGATCACCCTCAACGGCGTCGACATCACGGCGATGCCCCGCGAGGAGCTGCGCGCCAAGGTGGCCGTCGCCTTCGAGGAACCCACGCTGTTCTCCACGAGCGTCGGCGAGAACGTCCTGATGGGCGCCCCCGAGGGCGCCGGACGACCGGACCTCGACCGGGCGCTCGCGGTCGCGCAGGCCGACTTCGCGCACGCTCTCCCCCAGGGCACCGACACCCGCGTCGGCGAGCAGGGCCTCAGCCTTTCCGGCGGCCAGCGGCAGCGCCTCGCGCTGGCCCGCGCGGTGGTCGGCAGACCGGAGTTCCTGGTGCTGGACGACCCGCTGTCCGCCCTGGACGTGCACACGGAGGCCGCCGTGGAGGCCGCGCTGCGGCAGGTCCTCGCCGACACCACCGCGCTGATCGTGGCGCACCGCCCGTCGACGGTGCTGCTCGCCGACCGGGTGGCCCTGCTCTCGGGCGGCCGGATCGCCGCCGTCGGCACCCATCAGGAACTGCTGCGCACCAACGCCGAGTACGCGCATCTGATGTCCGGAGACTTCGAGGACACGGAGGACTCCCGTTGACCACCACGACCGCCTCCACCCCCACCGCCGAGGACGACGAACTCCCCGGCCCGCAGGGTCAGGGCACCGGCAGCGACCCGGGTGACGTCTTCGACCGGGACGTACTGCCCGCCCCGCCCGGCGCCACGGCCGCCCTGCTGCGCTCCCTGCTCGCGCCCCTGAGGGCCCGGGCCGTGGTGACCACGCTCCTGCTGCTGCTCCAGCAGGCGGCGGTGCAGGTGGGCCCGCTGCTGGTGGCGTACGCCATCGACAGCGCCGTACCGGCGTTCCGGGAGCACCGGCACGGCCCGCTGATCGCGGTCGGCGTCGGCTATCTGCTGTGCGCCCTCGCCTCCGGCGTGCTGCAGTTCGCGTTCATCGAGGCCTCCGCCCGGGTCAGCCAGGACGTGCTGCTGGATCTGCGGGGCCGGATCTTCCGGCACGCGCAGGCGCTGAGCGTCGACTTCCACGAGCGGTACACCTCCGGACGGCTGATCTCCCGCTCCACCACCGACGTGGAGTCGCTGCGCGAACTCCTCAACGACGGCCTCCAGGAGCTGGTGACCGTCGTGCTGTCCTTCGTCTACATCTCGGCGATGCTGCTGTGGCTGGACCTCTCGCTGGGCGCGGTCGCGGTGGCCTCGTTCGTGCCGCTGTACCTGCTGGTCCGGGTCTACCAGCGGCGGGCGGGACGGGTGTACCGGGCGCGGTCGACGGCGATCGCGGCGGTGATCGTGAAGTTCGTGGAGACGATGAACGGCGTCCGCCCGGTGCGCGCCTTCCGCCGGGAGGCGGCCAACGACGCCGAGTTCGCCGTGCTCAACCGGCGGCACGAGCGGACGAACGGGGACGCGCTGCTGGAGATGGCCCGCTATGTGGTCGGCTCCCGGCTGGTGGCCAACACGGCGGTCGCGGGGATCGTGCTGTGGGGCGCCTACCGGGTGGCGTCCGGCTCGCTGGCGCTGGGTGTGCTGGCGGCGGCGGTGCTGTATCTGCGCCGGCTGTACGACCCGATCGACCGGCTGGGGATGTTCCTCAACTCCTACCAGTCGGCCGCCGCCTCCCTGGAGAAGGTCGCCGGGCTGCTGGCCCAGACCCCGTCCGTGCCGGAGCCGGCGGTCCCCGGCGAACTCCCGCCGCTGAAGGGTGACTTCCCGGGCCGCGAGGTCGTCTTCGACGGGGTCCGGTTCGGCTACCGCACCGGCGGTGAGGTGCTGCCCCGCTTCGACCTGACCCTGCCGGCCGGGCAGACGGTCGCCGTGGTGGGTGCCACGGGCGCCGGCAAGTCCACCCTCGCCAAGCTCCTCGCCCGCTTCTACGACCCCTCCGAGGGCCGCGTGCTGCTGGACGGCGTGGATCTGCGCGAGCTGCCCGTGCCGGAACTGCGGCGCGGTGTCGTCATGGTGACCCAGGAGGCGTTCCTGTTCTCCGGCACGGTCGCGGACAACATCGCCATCGGCCGGCCGGACGCCACCCGTGAGGACATCGAGCGGGCGGCGAAGGCGATCGGCGCGCACGAGTTCATCAGCGCCCTGCCCGACGGCTACGACACCGACGTCCGCAAGCGCGGCGGGCGCATCTCGGCCGGGCAGCGCCAACTGGTCGCCTTCGCCCGCGCGTTGCTCGCCGACCCGGCGGTGCTGATCCTGGACGAGGCGACCAGCTCGCTGGACATCCCGGGCGAGCGGGCCGTGCAGCGGGCGATGTCTACGGTGCTGCGGGGACGTACGGCGGTGGTGATCGCGCACCGGCTGTCGACCGTGGAGATCGCGGACCGGGTGCTGGTGATGGAGCACGGCCGGATCGTCGAGGACGGCCGCCCGGAGGAACTGATCGGCGGCACGGGCCGGTTCGCGGATCTGCACAGGGCGTGGCGGGACAGCCTGGCGTAGGTGTGTCATTGTGTCGTTCAGCGCGTGTTCACTCGGGCTATGGTGGGTAGTTGACGAGCGATCACGCCGCCGTCGGCGCACGTCCGGGCCTCTCGGCCGGACGCGATGTCAAGCCCGCGTCAAGGCCTTGCCGCGCACTGTTCTCGCGTGGATAAACGTTCAACCAAGGAAGCCCTCGGTCGGGCAAAGGGGTCTACTCGCATAGATGATCCCGGTGCTGTCATGCTCACGACCGCCCGGAATCTCTGCCGGGCACCGCACCGGGAGACCCCCACATGTCCCGAATATCGCGCCCCCTGGTGACCGCCCTCTCCTCCCTCGCCCTCGCCGCCGCGGGCCTCACCGTCACCACCGGCACGGCCCACGCCGCCAGTTGCAGCCAGGACTACCTCCCCCTGCCCGACCCGGCCTGCACGCCCGGGGCCCTCAACCCCGACGTCACCCAGGACACCATCGACTCGACCATCTGCGTCTCCGGCTGGACCGCGACCGTACGGCCGCCCAGCTCCTACACCACCGCGCTGAAGAAACAGCAGATCGTCGAGTACGGCTACTCCGACACCAACCCCTCGGACTACGAGGAGGACCACTTCCTCCCGCTCGAACTCGGCGGCGCACCGAGGAGCGCGGAGAACCTCTGGCCCGAGCCGCACTACGGCACCGAGACGTCCGCGAACAAGGACACCGTCGAGAACAAGCTGAAGAGGGCCGTCTGCGCCGGTGACGTCAGCCTCGACGACGCACAGAACGCGATCATGACCGACTGGACGACCGCCCTGTCCAGCCTCGGCCTGGGCTGAGCGTTCGCCTCCGGCCCGGGCTGGGGGTGCCGGATCACGGCACCCCCAGCTCGAACAGGGCGTACCCCGCGTACGACCCGGAGGCGAGCGCCGCGATGCCGAGCAGGGTGCACTGCACCGGCAGGCTCAGCCGGCGCATCGCGACCGCGAGCGGCAGGAACAGCGGGAAGCAGGGCAGCAGATAGCGGGAGACGTTCGCGAAGATCTGCTGGCTGCCGAGGACCAGGGCGAGGGTGAGGACGGTGTGCACGACCAGCACCGCCGGCGGCCGCAGCCTCAGGAGCAGGGGCAGCAGGGCGAACGCGAGCAGGACCACGCCGACGCCGATGACGTCCGCGAAGGGGTAGGCGAACAGGTAGCCGCCGAAGTTGCCCACCGGTACGGACGTCAGCACGTCCAGGGTCTGCCTGCCGTAGTCGAACTCGTGCGCCCAGGCACCCGACTGAAGCCTGAAGTAGCCGCTCAGGTCACCCATGCGGTCGCCGACCCAGAGCAGGTAGCCGATCAGCCCGAGCGGGGCCAGGGCCGCCGCGCACAGTGGACGCGGGCCGTCGTCCTCGCGGCGGCGCAGCGAGAGCAGCGCGGCGATGCCGACCCCGGCGATCAGCGCGACGGCCGTGGGCCGGTTGAGGCCGGCCGCGAAGGCGAGGACGCCGGCGGTCAGCCAGCGGCGGGTGATGACGGTGTGGCAGGTCCAGGCGGCCAGGGCCACGTAGAGGGAGTCGGAGTAGACCGCCCACTCCACGCCCGAGCCCGGCCACACCGCCCACAGCCCGGCCGCGGCGAGCCCGGCCCGCCGCCCGCCGAACCGCTCCGCGATCGCGTGGACGCCGAGCGCGGCGGCGAAGGAGGCGAGGACCGACACCAGCAGGCCGGCGCCGTACGGACCGAGGCCGGTGACGGCCGTGACCATCCGCATCAGGGCCGGGTACAGCGGGAAGAACGCCGCCGAGTTGCCCTCCAGCGTGATCAGTCCGGTGGCACCCGGGACGTGGACGAGCCTCGGGTCGTAGCCGTGCAGGGCGATCTGCTGGTACCACCAGCCGTCCCAGGTGCCCAGCACGTCCCAGGCGTGCGCTCCGCCGCCGAACCGGGGGTCCTTGGTGCGGTAGTCCCCGGCCGAGGACAGCAGGTACATGAAGGAGAGGAAGCCCGTCAGCTTCAGCGCGCCGAACAGCGCGAGCACGGGACCGTGCCGGCGGGCGGCGGCCCGCAGCCGGGCACCGGAGGCGGCCTGCGCGGCGGGGGCCGGCGTGCGGGGCAGGGCCACGGTCACGAGGCGGCCGGTCCGGTACGGCCACGGCGGCGGGCCGGGGTCCGCAGCATCCGGGCGATCCCGCGCAGGTCGGCCAGCGCGGTGGCGACGATGTCGACACTGCTGTCGGGGTCGTCGACCCAGTCCACCGGGACCTCGTGGATCCTCAGGCCCGCCCGCTCGGCCAGCACCAGCAGCTCGGTGTCGAAGAACCACTCCCCGTCCCGCACCTGCGGCAGCAGCCGCTCGGCGACCTCGCGGCGCACCGCCTTGAAGCCGCACTGCGCGTCGGAGAAGCCGACCGCGAGCGTGCAGCGCAGCAGGACGTTGTAACAGCGGGAGATGACCTCGCGCTTGGCGCCGCGCACCACCCGTGCGCCGGGTGCGAGCCGGGTGCCGATGGCCAGGTCGGAATGGCCGGATATCAGCGGCGCGACCAGCGGCAGCAGCGCGGCGAGTTCCGTGGACAGGTCCACGTCCAGGTACGCCAGCACGGGTGCCCCGGACCCCGTCCAGGCCGCCCTGAGCGCCCGTCCGCGGCCTTTCTCCTTCAGCCGCAGCGAGACCACCCCGGGCAGTTCGCCGGCGAGCCGGGCGGCGATGTGCGGGGTGCCGTCGGTGCTCGCGTTGTCGGCGATGGTGATCCGGAACGGATAGGGGAAGGTGTGCCGCAGATGCGTGTGCAGCCGCCGGACGTTCGGCTCGAGGTCCTTCTCCTCGTTGAACACCGGTACGGCCAGGTCCAGGACGGGTTCGCCCGCCTGCGGCGACAGGGGTGCGCGCCGGGGCGCCGGTGCCTGGGCCGAGGCTCGGCCCGGTCGTAGTTTCATCACGTTGTTCCCCGTTTGTTCCTGTTGGTCGGGCATGCCGGAGGGACGCGGACGCAGTGGTGGATGCGGGTAGGTCAGCGGGTCGGGCTCATCGCCGATGAGGGGGTGTCCGACGGCTCGGCCGGTGCGCCCACCGTCGCGGAGGCCGGCGGAGCGGTGGTGCTCGGCGAGGTGGCCGTGCCGGGCGGCGGCTGCTGTGTGGTGGTGGCCGTGGCCGAACTCCCGCTCGCACCGGGCGGGTTGGCGGTCGACGCGGTCGAGTCCGGGGTGGCGGGGGCCGTCGCGGACGAGGACGGCGGCCCGCTCGGCGCGCCCGTGGTGCTCGGCGACTGCGACGGGCCCGGCGAGGTGCTCCCGACGGGCGTCGGGCTGGTCGCGGGCCGGGGGTGCGGGGCGCTGGGCCGGTCGTCGGTGTGGCCGTGCGGCCACAGCAGCAGACCGAGCCCGAGTCCGGCGACCGCCAGCACGGAACCGGCCGCCCGGCGCGCCGCGCGCACCCGGCGCCGAGCCCGCACGCCCGCGTGCAGCGCATCCTGGTGCCGGGGCTCGTAGCGCACCGGTTCCCGTGTGCTGTGCATGAGCCGCGTCAGCTGCCGCTCGAAGTGGTCCATGTGCTCGGTGTCGTCCAAGTGCTTCACGGGTCCCCCCTCACCCCACCGGCTCGATGACGTCGGACAGCAGTCGGCGCAGCCGGGCCACCCCGCGCGCGGCATGCGACCGGGCGGTGCCCACCGGACAGCCCAGGATCTCCGCCACCTGCCGGTCGGGCAGGTCCTGGTAGTAGCGCAGCACGACCGCGGCCCGCTGCTGCGGGCTCAGCTGGGCGAGCGCCGCCTCCAGCCGGGAGCGCTCGGCCACGGTCGCCGACACGTCGCCGGCCGCCGCCACCTCGGGCAGCACCTCCACGGGCCGCTCGCCCCACCAGCGCCGGCGGGCCGAACGGGCCGCGGCCCGCGCCAGCACCCTGCGCACATACGCCTCCGGCGCCTCGTCGGCGACCTTCGGCCAGACGAACCACAGCTTGACCAAGGACTCCTGCAACAGGTCCTCGGCCCGGTGACGGTCCCCTCCGGTGAGCAGACGGGCCAGATGGAACAACACCGACCAGCGGGCCGCCACGAACGCGTCGTACTCACCGGCCCGAGCCTGCTCCATCCTCACGGTCCCCGTTCTCGCCGGCTGTCTTCACCAGGAGTAAGGCCCTGGGGGCCCGGGAACGCTGCACCGGCCGGGCGTGATCCGCGTCACGCACGGTCGTCACTCAGGGGCGACCCGCAGGAGGAGTACGGAACGCCCCGGCACCGTGATCTCCGCGCCCGCCGGGTGGACCGTGCCCGGCGGCTCGGCCTGGTCCTCCCGGGAGGTGTCCACGACCACCTCGTACCGGTCCGCCCACGGCTGACCCGGCAGCACGAAGACCGCCGGGCCCTCGCCCGCGTGCAGGACCGCGAGGAAGCTGTCGTCCGCGACCGGTGCGCCCCGCTCGTCCCGACCCGGGATGTCCCGGCCGGAGAGGTACATGCCGAGCGTGGCCGCGGGGGCGTACCAGTCGCCCTCGGTCATCTCCGTGCCCCGCGCGGTGAACCAGGCCAGGTCCCGCAGCCCGTCCGCCGAGTGGGCGCGGCCGGAGAAGAAGGCTCGGCGGCGCAGCACCGGATGCCGGTGGCGCAGTGCGATCAGCCGGCAGGTCAGCTCGAACAGGGGCCGCCAGGCGGGGTCGTCCAGCAGGGACCAGTCCAGCCAGCTGATCTCGTTGTCCTGGCAGTATGCGTTGTTGTTGCCGCGCTGGGTGCGGCCCAGTTCGTCGCCGGCCACCAGCATGGGCACGCCGGTGGACAGCAGGAGGGTCGTGAGCAGGTTGCGCAGCTGACGGCGGCGCAGGGCGCGTACCCGCTCGTCCCGCGTCTCGCCCTCCACCCCGCAGTTCCAGGAGCGGTTGTCGTCGCTGCCGTCGCGGTTGTCCTCGCCGTTGGCCTCGTTGTGCTTGTGCTCGTACGACACCAGGTCGCGCAGGGTGAACCCGTCGTGCGCGGTGACGAAGTTGACCGAGGCGTACGGGCGCCGGCCGCCCCAGGCGTACAGGTCGCTGGAGCCGGACAGGCGGTAGCCCATCTCGCGCACATCGGGCAGGGCGTGCCGCCAGAAGTCTCGGACGGCGCCCCGGTAGCGGTCGTTCCACTCGGTCCACAGCGGAGGGAAGGCGCCCACCTGATAGCCGCCGGAGCCGATGTCCCACGGCTCGGCGATGAGCTTCACCCGGTGCAGTACGGGGTCCTGGGCGATGACCGCCAGGAACGGGGACAGCATGTCGACGTCGTGCATCGAGCGGGCCAGCGCCGCCGCGAGGTCGAAGCGGAAGCCGTCCACGCCCATCTCCGTCACCCAGTAGCGCAGCGAGTCGGTGATCAGGCGCAGCACCTGGGGCTGGACGACGTGCAGGGTGTTGCCGCAGCCGGTGTAGTCGGCGTACCGGCGGGCGTCGTCCTGGAGGCGGTAGTAGCCGCGGTTGTCGATGCCCTTCAGGGACAGGGTGGGGCCCAGCTCGCCCGCCTCCGCGGTGTGGTTGTAGACCACGTCGAGGATGACCTCGATGCCGGCCGCGTGCAGCGCGCGCACCATCCGCTTGAACTCGCCGACCTGCTGTCCCGTCGTACCGGACGCGGCGTAGGCGGCGTGCGGGGCGAAGTAGCCGATGGAGTTGTAGCCCCAGTAGTTGCCAAGGCCCCGGCGCAGCAGGTGGTCCTCGTGCGCGAACTGGTGGACGGGGAGCAGCTCGACGGCCGTGACGCCCAGCTTCACCAGGTGCTCGATCGCCGCCGGGTGCGCGAGGCCCGCGTAGGTGCCGCGCAGCTCCTGGGGGACGCCCGGGTGCAGCTTGGTGAAGCCGCGTACGTGCAGCTCGTAGATGACGGAGTCGGCCCACGGGGTCTTCGGCCGGCGGTCGTCCTCCCAGTCGTCGTCATCGTCGACGACGACGCCCTTCGGGACGTACGGCGCCGAGTCCCGGTCGTCGCGCACGGTGTCGGCGACCCGCTGCTCGGGCCAGTCCCGGACATGCCCGTACACCTCCGGCGGCAAGCCGAACTCTCCGTCCACCGCCCGCGCGTACGGGTCCAGCAGCAGCTTGGCCGGGTTCCAGCGGGCGCCGGTCCACGGGTCCCAGCGGCCGTCCACCCGGTAGCCGTAGCGCTGCCCCGGCATCACGCCCGGCACGAAACCGTGCCAGATCTCGTGCGTCAGCTCGGTCAGCCGGATCTGGGTCTCCCGGCCCGCCTCGTCGAACAGGCACACCCGGACCGCCTCCGCCCCGCCCGCCCACAGCGCGAAGTTGGTGCCCGCGACCCCGTCGGGGCCGACCCGGAACCGGGCCCCCAGCGGTGTCGGGGCGCCAGGCCACACCACGGGGGCCGGCACCCTGGCGCGCCGGGCGCCGTTCACCACGGCCGGCTGCTGCCCGGTCCCGGCGGCCGGCTCCCCGGCCGGTGCCCGCTGCTCGGCTGCGCTCGTCACCTGTCGGCCCCTCTTTCAGTGGCTCGCCCCGGGGCGGCGCAACCGGCCGCGCCGAAGGGCCGAGGCTGCCCCGCAGCACCCTCGGCCGCCCGGTACGGCTGCGCCCCCACGGTCGGGGGCGCCCTCCGGATCGCGTGTTCCGTCCCTTTCGTCGATCCGATCCAAGAAGGCGCCCCCCTCGGTACGGGCGCGGCGGCTCCCCAGCGTGTCGTCCTTCCCTCTGTTCTGCCCAGTGCGTGCGTCGCACTCACGTTTCCCCGGAGCGGGCCCGGTCGTTGAGCCGCGCGTGAGGCACGTACAAGGACGCGCGCGGCGCTCGGGGGTCGCACTGGCCGCCGTAATGACCTGGGTGGCACTGCTGGGAGGGTGCTCCTCCGGGGGCTTCGGACCGCTCGGGCTGGACGGGGTGCCCGGCAGACCCCCGGCACCCGAGGACGTCATCCACGTCACCCCCGACGCCGACAGCAAGGCCGTCCGCCCCGACCGGCGGCTGCGGGTCCGGGTGCCCGACGGACGCCTGCAGCAGGTCACCGTCGTCGAGTCGCAGGACGCGCAGGACTCCCCGGTGCCCGGGCACATCAGCGCCGACGGCCGGACCTGGCGGCCGGACGAGGACCGGCTGGCGCTCGCCGCCACGTACACCGTCGACGCCGTGGCGCTCGACGCGGACGGCCGCCGCTCGGCCCGGCACACCACCTTCACCACGTTCGTCCCCGACGAGCGGTTCATCGGCTACGTCACCCCCGAGAACCGCGCCGTCGTCGGCACCGGCATGATCGTCTCCCTGAGCTTCAGCCGGGGGATCACCGACCGGGCCGCCGTGGAACGCGCCGTGCGGGTCAGCGCCCGGCCCCCCGTCGAGATCCGCCCGCACTGGTTCGGCCGCAGCCGTCTCGACTTCCGTCCCGAGCAGTACTGGAAGCCCGGCACCGAGGTCACCGTCGACCTGAACCTGCGGGACGTCCAGGGAGCGCCCGGTGTCTACGGGTTGCAGGACAAGACCTTCTCCTTCACCGTCGGCCGCAGTCAGGTCTCGCTGGTCGACGCCGTCCGGCACACCATGCAGGTACGCCGGGACGGCCGGCTGCTCGCCACCGTGCCGATCACCGCGGGCGCCCCGCAGAACCCCACGTACAACGGCAAGATGGTGGTGATGGACATGCTGGACGTCACCCGGATGGACAGCCGCACGGTCGGCTTCGGCGGCGAGTACGACATCCCGGACGTCCCGCACGCCATGAAGCTCACCGACTCCGGCACCTTCGTGCACGGCAACTACTGGTCGCCGAACGCCCCGGGGCGGGCCAACGTCAGCCATGGCTGTGTGGGGCTCAGGGACGTCAAGGGCGGCAGCTCGGCCACCCCGGCCGGCTGGTTCTTCGACCGCAGTCTCGTCGGTGACGTCATCGAGGTCGTGGGCAGCCGGGAGAGGACCGTCGCCCCGGACAACGGCCTCGGCGGGTGGAACATGACCTGGCAGGAGTGGAAAGCGGGCAGCGCGGTGAAGTAACCCGGTGAGGGCCGGGGGTCGGGCGGGGGTGCGGGCGGAAGTTGCGACGGAACGGTGACATTCGCCTGACACCCCGCTCAAAACCAGGCGGTTAATATGCGCGCACCAATGTGGTGGGGAGCGGGCCTGACCAGGCCCGGCGAGGGGAGAACAACTTGAACGTGCGGCCTATAGCGGGGGCGTCGGTGGTGGGGCGGCGAGGCCGTAAGGGGCTGGCGCTCATATCCGGCGCCCTGGTGCTCACCCTCGCGGCGTGCGGCGGGGGCGGGGGCAAGGGTGCCGGCGACGGCAAGGGCAAGGAGACCCAACAGGGCAAGCAGCAGTCCACCGCCGCCGTCACCATAGCGCCGAAGTCCGGTGCCACCGGCGTCGACACCAGCGGCGCGCTCAAGGTGGGCGTCGCCAAGGGCAAGCTGACCGAGGTCACCGTCAAGGACGCCAAGGGCGCCGCGGTCGCCGGCACCATAACCGGCGGCGGCACCTCCTGGGCGCCGTCGACCCATCTGGCCGCCTCCACCAAGTACACGGTGCACGCGGTCGCCAAGGACTCCGAGGGCCGCGAGGCGGCCGAGGACTCCACTTTCACGACCCTGACCCCGAAGAACACCTTCCTCGGCTACTTCACCCCCGAGGACGGCTCCACCGTCGGCGTCGGGATGCCGTTCTCCGTCAACTTCACCCGGGGCATCACGCACCCGCAGGCCGTCGAGAAGGCCATCAAGATCAGGACCGAGCCGGCCGTCGACGTCGAGGGCCACTGGTTCGGCAACGACCGCCTGGACTTCCGTCCCGAGCAGTACTGGAAGGAAGGCACCAAGGTCACCGTCGACCTCGACCTCGACGGGGTCGCGGGCCGCGACGGCGTCTACGGCAAGCAGCACAAGACCATCAAGTTCACCATCGGCCGCAACCAGGTCTCCGTCGTGGACGCCAAGAAGCACACGATGAAGATCACCCAGGACGGCAAGGTCATCAAGACCCTCCCGGTCACCACCGGCAAGCCCGGCTACGACACCTGGAACGGCCAGATGGTCATCAGCGAGAAGCTCGCCGTCACCCGGATGAACGGCGAGACGGTCGGCTACGGCGGCGAGTACGACATCAAGGACGTCCCGCACGCCATGCGCCTGACCACCTCCGGCACCTTCCTGCACGGCAACTACTGGGGCGGCGACGCCTTCGGCAACTACAACGCCAGCCACGGCTGCGTCGGCCTGCGCGACGTGCGCGGCGGCTACGACAGCTCCACCCCGGCAGCCTGGATGTTCAACCACTCGATCATCGGCGACGTGGTGATCGTGAAGAACTCCCACGACCGGACGGTGGACCCGGCGAACGGGTTCAACGGCTGGAACATGTCGTGGGCGGACTGGACGAAATAGGGGCGCTCCGCGCCCCGTAAGGGGCGCGGGGAACTGTGCGGGCAACCCACCCCGGCCCGGAGCCGACGACGTACCGGTGGTCCCTTCCACGTGAACGCCCGCTAACCTGCGGGGCATGACCGTGAATCTCGAAGTCGCCGAAGGCGTCGGAACCCTGCGCCTGGACCGCCCGCCGATGAACGCGCTGGACGTCGCCACCCAGGACCGGCTGAAGGAGCTCGCCGAGGAGGCCACGCGCCGCGACGACGTGCGCGCCGTGGTCATCTACGGCGGCGAGCGGGTGTTCGCGGCGGGCGCGGACATCAAGGAGATGCAGAACATGGACCACACCGCGATGGTCCTGCGCTCCCGCGCCCTGCAGGACTCCTTCACGGCCGTCGCCCGCATCCCCAAGCCCGTCGTCGCCGCCATCACCGGCTACGCCCTCGGCGGCGGCTGCGAACTGGCCCTGTGCGCCGACTACCGCATCGCCGCCGAGAACGCCAAGCTCGGCCAGCCCGAGATCCTGCTCGGCCTGATCCCGGGCGCCGGCGGCACCCAGCGGCTGTCCCGGCTGGTCGGCCCCTCCAAGGCCAAGGACCTCATCTTCACGGGCCGTCAGGTCAGGGCCGACGAGGCCCTCGCGATCGGCCTGGTGGACCGGGTCGTCCCGGCCGCCGAGGTGTACGAGCAGGCGCACGCCTGGGCCGCGAGGCTCGCCCAGGGCCCGGCCATCGCCCTGCGGGCGGCGAAGGAGTCCGTCGACACCGGCCTGGAGACCGACATCGACACCGGTCTCGCCGTCGAACGGAACTGGTTCGCGGGCCTGTTCGCCACCGAGGACCGCGAGACCGGCATGCGCAGCTTCGTGGAGGAGGGTCCGGGCAAGGCCAAGTTCCGCTGAGCGTCAGCGGTGTGAACTTCCCCGTAACTCCCGTGGAGCATCTTGCAATTGACGTCTCGTCTCCTCCGGGTCCCTCGATGGGGCGGTTTATGGGAGCCTTAAGGCAGCCTTAAGCCCGCTCGGTCGAGGGAGCCTGACGATTGCCCGACAGTGAGCCGTCTTCGCAGCTCAACCGGGCCCTACTCGCCAGTGACATGCCTTCGGCATATGCCGGTCGCTCGGCGGAGAGCGGGGGCGTGCAGGGGGCGTATTCCTCCGGAACGGCCCCCAAGACGGCTCCGGGCCGCCATCATGGGGGCATGGCGGGGCTGGAGGGCATCGAACAGCCGCGGGGACACAGCCGTGCGGCCGCGGCGCGCTGGTCGCCCGCGGTGGAGGACGAACAGGCGCTCAAGGCGCTCGAACTGTACGGTGACCCGGCGGTGACAGAGGTGCCGCTGCCGTCCCGCCCGGAGTCCGCGGCCGCCGCACGCCGGCTCGCCCAGGTCGTCGTCCTGCGCACCTGGCACCTCACCCCCAAGCTCACCGAGGACGCCGTCTTACTCGTCTCCGAACTCGTCGGCAACGCCGTACGGCACACCGGCGCCCGGGTCTTCGGCCTGCGGATGCGCCGCCGCCCCGGCTGGATCCGGGTGGAGGTCCGCGATCCCTCGCGCGGCCTGCCCTGTCTGATGCCGGTTCAGGAGATGGACGTCAGCGGCCGCGGGCTGTTCCTCGTGGACAAGCTCTCCGACCGCTGGGGCGTGGACCTCCTGCCGCGCGGCAAGACGACCTGGTTCGAGATGCGGGTGGCCGACCGGTAGCGAGGGGATGGCATCCTCCTTACGGCGACCCGAAATCGTCCCACATTCGGGCCAATCGGCGGTTTTCTTACCTATCGCCCCTTAAATGGTGCGGGTGACCACCACCAACCGACGCGGGGTGCTGCGCGCGGGCGCCGGAATCGTCGCCGGCGGCGCGCTCGCCGCCGGTTGCGACGCAGGCCGGGACACCCCGCCCAACGCCCAGGACTCCGCGCCTCCTTCCACGTCCCCGGCCGCCACCTCCTCGGGCCACCACGCGGCCGGCGCCAAGGCGGCCCCCGCTCCCCGGGCCTACCCCGGACAGCCCGCCCAGATCACCCACGGCCCGCGCACCCGCGCCCAGGTCGCTCTCACCTTCCACGGCCAGGGCGACCCCGCCATCGCCCACTCCCTGCTCGGTACGGCCGAGCAGCACGGCGCCCGGCTCACCGTGCTCGCCGTCGGCACCTGGCTGGACGAACACCCGGACATCGCCCGCCGGATCCTCGACGGCGGCCACGACCTCGGCAACCACACCCAGCACCACATCGCCGTCAACGCGCTCGCCGAGGCGGACGCCCGCAAGGAGATCGCCGACTGCGCGGGCCGGCTGAAGCGGCTCACCGGTTCCATCGGCACCTGGTTCCGCCCCTCCCGCTCGCCGACCGCCTCCCCGCTGGTGGCCCGTCTCGCCCGTACCGCCGGCTACCCGCACGTGCTGTCGTACGACGTCGACTCGCTCGACTACACCCGCCCCGGCTCCGCCGCCGTCACCCGCAAGGTTCTCGCCGACGTGCGCGGCGGGTCGGTGGTGAGCCTGCACTTCGGGTACCCGGACACGGTCGCCGCCCTGCCCGACCTCCTCCACGAACTCGAACGCCGCGGACTGCGCGCGGTCACCACCACGGAGTTGCTGAGCTGATGCGAACCAACAAAGCCGCCCGCCTGCTGGCCGTCGGTGCCGCCCTCACCGCCCTGACGCTGCTGCCCGCGTGCACTTCGGGCTCTCAGCACCACGCGAACGAGGCCTTGGCCAGCAGGGCGCCGGCCCAGCCGGGGAACGGCAAGCGGCAGGTGAACGTGCTGCCCGGGATGCCGCCCGTCCAGAACCCGAAGGACCTCTACTCCGCCGACCGCCCCAACCAGCTCTCGCCGGTCGTCAGGGACTTCCCGTCCCGGGTGTACGTCCCCAACACCAACTCGGACACGGTCACCGTCATCGACCCGGCGACCTACAAGGTCATCGACACGATCCCGGTCGGCCGCCAGCCCCAGCACGTCGTGCCGTCCTGGGACCTGAAGACCCTCTGGGTCAACAACGACCTCGGCGACAGCCTCACCCCCATCGACCCGAAGACCGGCAAGGCCGGCAAGCCGGTGGCCGTGCACGACCCGTACAACCTGTACTTCACGCCCGACGGCAAGTACGCCGTCGTCATGGCCTCCAGGGACCGCCAGCTGGTCTTCCGCGACGCGCACACCATGAAGGTCGTCAAGGCCGTGCCGGTCAGCTGCTACGGCGTCAACCACGCCGACTTCTCCCCGGACGGCCGCTACTTCATCGTCTCCTGCGAGTTCAGCGGCGAGATCCTCAAGGTCGACACCGCGAAGATGAAGGTCGTCCGCCAGGAGCGGCTGCCGTACGAGGGCGCGATGCCGCAGGACGTCAAGATCGCCCCGGACGGCAAGCTGTTCTACATCGCCGACATGGCCGCGAACGGTCTGTGGATCCTCGACGGGGACAAGTTCACCAGGCCCCGCTTCCTCTACACCGGCAAGGGCGCCCACGGCCTCTACATCAGCCGCGACTCCCGCGTGATGTACATCTCCAACCGGGGCGAGGGCACCATCTCCCTGTTCGACTTCGGCAAGAACCGGCTCACCGTGAAGTGGCACCTGCCCGGCGGCGGCAGCCCCGACATGGGCGGCGTCTCCGCCGACGGCACGGTGCTGTGGCTGTCCGGCCGCTACAACGCCGTGGTGTACGCCATCGACACACGGACCGGCAAGGAACTGGCCCGCATCAAGGTCGGCAGCGGCCCGCACGGCCTCGCCGTCTACCCGCAGCCGGGCCGCTACTCGCTCGGACACACCGGCATCTTCCGCTGAACCCGCTGTTTGAGTCTCCACCCGCTGGAAGGCCCAGACTCGCCGACATGACCGAAGACGGCACCGGACTTCTCACCATCGGCGAGCTGGCCCGGGCCACCGGGCTGAGCGTGCGCACCATCCGCTACTGGTCGGACGAGGGCGTCCTCACCCCGGTGACCCGGTCCACGGGCGGCTACCGGCTCTACGACGGTGCCGCCGTGGCCCGCCTGGAGCTGATCCGCACCCTGCGCGAGCTGGGTCTCGGCCTGGGCGACGTCCGCAGGGTGCTGGCGGGGGAGCGGACGGTCGCCGAGGTCGCGGCCACGCACGTCGCCGCCCTGGACGCACAGATCCGGTCGCTGAAGGTGACCCGTGCGGTGCTGTCGACGGTCGCCCGACGAGGCTCGACCGCCGAGGAGACGACCCTGATGAACAAACTGGCGCGACTGTCGGCCGCAGAGCGGCAGCGGATCGTGGACGACTTCGTGGAGGAGGTCTTCCACGGGCTGGACACGGCTGACCCCTGGATCCGGGAGCGGACCCGGACCCTCGGCGTGGCCCTGCCGGACGACCCCACACCGGAGCAGGTCGACGCCTGGGTGGAGCTGGCGGAACTGCTGCGGAACCCGGACTTCCGGGCCGCGATGCGCCGCATGGTCGAGTACAACGCGGCCGACCGCACCCCGGACACCCCGGCCGGCGCCTCGGCGATGTTCTTCAAGCGGCTCGTCGAGCTCGTCGGCGCCGCCCGGGAACGCGGGGTGACCCCGCAGTCGCCCGAGGCGGACACCGTCCTGACCGAACTGCTCGGCGCGGACACCGACCGCGCGGCCGTGCTCCGCCGTATCGACCTGGGCAACGAGGTCGTCCGCTACCGGGAGTTGGCCGCCGCGATCAAGGGCGAGCAGGAGCCGCCGAGGTTCCAGGAGGAGTTCGGCTGGGTGGTCGCGGCACTGAAGGCCTGGCCGGGCCGTTAATCTGACCAGCGTCAGTACGCCAGCACGGCATGAGAAACACAAACAAAAGGGGCGGATCGGTGGCGGACATCGAGGAAGCACGCAAGCAGTTCCAGCGGATC
The DNA here is from genome assembly GCF_020819595.1 of Streptomyces barringtoniae. Classification (GTDB taxonomy): domain Bacteria; phylum Actinomycetota; class Actinomycetes; order Streptomycetales; family Streptomycetaceae; genus Streptomyces; species Streptomyces barringtoniae. Next base: position 107,929 of record NZ_JAJHNP010000027.1, on the reverse strand, counting down.
GACGCGGACGGTGACGGATTCATCACCGCCGCGGAGTTCAAGGCCGCCCTGGCTCAGGAGGGCGACTGGAACGTCACGGAGACTGTCGCCGAAGCCATCATCAAGCAGCGGGACCTCAACGGCGACAAGGTCCTGTCGTTCGACGAGTTCTGGGCCTACCTGAACAAGTGACGTGCTGAGAGGGGGCCCTCACCGCAGTGAGGGCCCCTTCGTCATGCCCGCCGGTCAGCACCTCCTCGGGCCGCCCCTGCGCGCTCCGCGAGCACGACCCCAGCACCCGGCACCGGCCCGGCGCCACGCCGCCTGATGGCGTCCAGTCGCCGCACCGGCAAGATCGTCGTACGGCTGTGAGGGCGTTCACCCGATCGCCGCAGGGACGGAATAGCACCCGGCTCCACGGGGTTGTCGCCCACGACAGACGCATGCACATGCATACAAGGATCCCGGAGGGCCTGTCATGAAGATCGGCATCATCGGCGCGGGCAACATCGGCGGCAATCTCACCCGGCGGCTCACCGCCCTCGGCCACGACGTCTCCGTGGCCAACTCCCGCGGCCCCGAGACGCTCAAGGGGCTGGCCGAGGAGACCGGAGCGACCCCGGTCCGCGCCGAGGAGGCGGCCAGGGGCGCCGAGGTGGTGGTCGTCACCGTCCCGCTGAAGGCCGTCCCGGGCCTCCCCTCGGGCCTGCTGGACGGCGCCGCCGAGGGGGTGGCGGTGATCGACACCGGCAACTACTACCCACGGGAGCGCGACGGCCGGATCGCGGCCATCGAGGACGAGGGCCTGACCGAGAGCCGCTGGACCGAGCAGCACCTCGGCCACCCGGTGATCAAGGCCTTCAACGGCACCTACGCCCAGGACATCCTGGACCGCCCCCGCCCCGCGGGCGACCCCGAGCGCATCGCCGTCCCGGTCGCCGGCGACGACGAGGCGGCCAAGGCGAAGGTCCGCGCCCTGATCGACGAACTCGGCTTCGACACGGTCGACGCGGGCGGCATCGACGACTCCTGGCGCCAGCAGCCCGCCACCCCTGTCTACGGCCTGCGCGCGGACGTGGAAGGAGTGAAGAAGGCCCTCACGGCGGCCTCCCCGGAGCGCCCGGCGGACTTCCGGGGCTGATCGGCGCTACGGCGTGGCCCACTCCTTCAGCGCGGCCTTGCTGGAGAAGTTGGCCACGTCCTTGTCGTGCGGCGTGCTGGAGTACTGGTGGAAGCGCCAGTGCGCCTTGATCCGGGGGTGGCCGGCGGTGACGTAGTCGGCGATCCACAGGCCGTCGCCGGCGTAGGACGTGGAGTCGATGTTCAGCCAGAAGTCGCGGTTGCAGTAGAGGATGACCCGGTGGGTGGGCCGCAGGGCCTTCACCTTCTTGAGGAAGGTGTCCTTCTCGGAGTTGCTCGCGTGGGTGCCGTCGCCGGTGGTCTCCCAGTCGACGGCGAGGATGTCGCCCGCCTTCGACGGGGCGGCGGTCACGAAGTGCTCCGCCTGGGCGGTGAGGTTGCCCGGCCACAGGAAGTGGTAGAAGCCCACGACCAGGCCGGCGTCGCGCGCGGTCTTCGCCTGGGCGGCGGCGTGGGGGTTGACATAGGAGCGGCCCTCCGTCGCCTTGATGAAGGCGAAGGAGAGGCCGCTCGTGTCGTACGAGGACGACTGGTACGCGCTGACGTCGATGCCGCGGAGCATGTGGGGACTCCTCGATGTGCCGGTGAGGGAAAGGAGTTGCTGGTTGAGTGATGCCCCAACATGGCACGCCCGATCCGCCGCGGGCGGGGGAACGTCAGCTCCGGGTGACCACCGAACTGAGTACCGAGGCGGGCTTGGCCGACCAGTCGGAGGTGATGACGCTGGCGTGGTCCTTGGCCAGCAGGGCCAGCCGGGCGGCGACTTCGGCGTCCGTCGGGTTGGTCGAGGAGATGGCCGGAGAGACGTTGTAGGCGTCGGTCATGATCGAGATGTAGTGGTTCGTGGAGTAGAACGACGTGTCGTAGCCGTTGTTGACGTACGTCGCCGCGTCACCGTCGAAGAACACGAACCAGGGGCGGATCGAGGTGTCGGAGGTCCAGCGGGTCGCCCGCGGGTCGCCGTTCGCCGCGCCCAGCACCGCGGGGAAGGCCTCGGCCCGTGAGATGTTCCCGGCCGCGTACAGGTCGCGCAGATGGTCGCCGTACTCCTGGTCCGTCCAGTAGTGGTCGAAGGGGTTGTTCATCTCCACGGTGCCGGGGATCACCTCGAAGACGAACTTGCCCTTGAGGGAGTCGCGCGACGGCCAGGCGTTGGCCTTGGCGGCCGCATCCAGCGTGCTGTACGTGCCGCCCAGCAGGTCGGCCGGTTTGTAGACGCTGCCGCCGAGCTTCTGGTCGACGAGGGTGTCGAACTCGTCGGGGCCGAGCCCGATGTTGTTGTTGAAACCGACCTTCATCTCGATCTTGAAGACGATCGGCGGGTGGTCGGGGTGGAGCTGGTTCCAGGCCGCGATGTTGTCCAGGCAGCTGCCGAAGTCCTGGTCGCGGTTCTTGCTGTACAGCTCGCTCGGGGTCTTCGCGGCCTCGCAGTTGTTGTTGTCGCCGAACGGGTTGCTGTGGCTCACCCGCCAGCGCCTGCTCAGGCTGTCCGCGTAGATGTCGATCTCGAGCAGCGAGGCGCCCGAGTCCAACGCCTGGGCGAAGTACGTGTACTTGGACTTGTCGTACGCGTTGTGCGTGCCGATCGCCGTCGTCTCGGAGAACTTCGGCGCCGCCGCGTGGGCGTTGCCCGGCCCCGCCATCAGCAGAGCGGCGGCCCCCGCGAGTGCCGCCAGTCGTCTCACCACACCCATTGCTCAACTCCCCTTCGCTGTCGCCGAGTTGGCGGCAGCGTAGGAGCAAGCGGTTACTGCACGGTAGCCCCTGGCGGAACATCGGCCACTTTCCGGCCGTCGCGCGGGTCGTCTTCGGTGGCGGCTAGATTGCTAGCATGCTAGCCTCGTAAGCGTGGGTGATGAGGAAGTCAAGCAGTTCAACGTGTACCTGCCGATCGGACTGATCAAGCAGGTCAAGTACCGCGCCATCGAGTCGGGCATGTCGTTGTCGGCGCTGGTCGCAGAAGCACTGCGCGCCTACCTCGACGACGCCCGTGGGCAGGAACAGCAGTCGACCCAGAAGGAGAGCTGACATGGCGACCGAAGGCATCGAGGCCGTTTTCCTGGAGACCCACAACTGGGGAAAGGCGGCGAAGTTCTTCCAGGCGCTGGGCTACGACCTGGAGTTCGCGACCGACCACAACTCCGGCCTGCTCCGCAACGGCGACGGCCCGTACGTGTTCATCGCCGAGGTCCCCGAGGACCGGGACCCGCAGACGCAGATCGTGCTGAAGGTGCCGGACGCGGACGCGTTCCGCGCCGATCCCGCCGTCGAGGTCGTCTCGCCGTTCGAGGACACCCACTTCGGCACCCGGATGATGACGGTCCGCGACCCCGACGGGCGGCTGTGGAGCCTCCAGGCCCCCGCGGCGAAGTGACGGGCACGGGAGGCGCTGCCATGACCGACAACGCTACGGGCGACAGCGCTACGGGCGACAGCGCTCCGGCCGGCGAGCGGACCGGGGCGCCGGACAACACGGCGGTGCGGTGCGCCCTGTGGCGGGCGATGCACGTCCAGGTCGACCCGCCGCCCCACGTGCTCGAGGACGAGATCGGCCTGCGGATCGCGGACCCCGGTGACGGCTGGCGCGACCGCCCGGACATGGACCAGGAGGCCACCCGCGGATTCCGGGCCGCCATGGTGGCCCGCGCCCGCTTCGTCGAGGACCTGGTCGCCGAGCAGGCGGACCGGGGCGTCGACCAGTACGTCCTCCTCGGCGCCGGCCTGGACACCTTCGCCCAGCGCGCCCCGGCCACCGCCTCCCGGCTGCGGGTCTTCGAGGTCGACCGGCCGGGCCCGCAGGCCTTCAAACGCCGCCGCCTGGCCGAGCTGGGCCTCGGCCTCCCGGACCGGCTGCACCTGGTGCCGGTGGACTTCGAAGCGGACGGCGGGTCCTGGCTGGAGCGGCTCACCGCGGCCGGGTTCGACCCCGGCCGCCCGGCGGTCGTCGCCTCCTCCGGCGTCACGATGTACCTCACCAAGGAGGCCACCGCGGCCACCCTGCGCCAGATCGCCGCGCTGGCCCCCGGCTCGACCCTCGCCATGACCTTCCTGCTGCCGGAGGACCTCGTGGCCGAGGCCGACCGCCCGGGCCTGCGCACCAGCAAGGCCGGCGCGCAGGGCGCGGGCACGCCGTTCGTCAGCTTCTACACCCCCGCCGAGATGCTGCGCCGGGCCCGTGAGGCCGGTTTCAAGGACGTACAGCACGTCCCGGGCACCTCACTCGCCGACCGCTACTTCACCGCCCGCACCGACGGCCTGCGCCCCTCGACCGGAGAGGACCTGCTGCTGGCCACCACCTGAGGTGCGGCTCGGCCGGCTTGACCTGATGCTGCCTTGCATCCTGCGGCGGTTCGGCCCAGGTCGAGCGCGAACCCAACGCACCGTCCGTGTAACGGAATTGCTCCAGGTGGCGTTGGTGACGCCTCCCTGCGGTATGTGTGGTGCACCGTAATCCTGCGGGTTCGCTTACGAACGGGGGAGCAATGACGACGGCATGCCCCGGATGTGGCCGGGGCGCGGCCACGTGGTCCACGCTGTGCGGCTCGTGCGGTACACCCCTGAACGCCCCGAAGCCGGCCGCTGTGCAGCCCACGTCCCCTGCTGCCACGCCCCTCACGGTCAACGGGCCCACCACGTGGAGCGGCGGACGACGCCAAACCTCCGCGATCCGATGGGGCGGCGGCCTTGATGTCACCAGATATCTGTGCGCGGCCGCGTACCTGGATCGTGCGTACGCCGAGTTGCTCATCAAGCAGATCGCCGCGGAACCCCACCTGGGTGTGGGGGCGGCCCCGGCATGCGATGTGCCCGTGGTGCTCCGCCACGCCTATCTGGCCAATGCGCGCCGCCACCAGCGGGACCTCCTGCTCGCCCCGCTGCTCGTGCTGTTACTGCTCTTCGTGTTATGGGCTCACGACTCCGGGGTTGCCCTGCTGGTGCTGTTCCTGGCCTGGCTGACCGTGTTGGCCTTCGAGGTCTCGACCCGGTACGGGGGGCACCTGCAGAGCCTGCGCCCGAACCAGTTCGACCCCGCGGCCGCGCCTCCTCCGCGCAACGGTGACATCGCGACGCGGCTCAGCCAGATCAGCGCCTACGCTGACGGAAACACCACCGTCTACAGCGGATACTCCCCCTTCGTCGGGTATGGAGACCCACTCGACTCATGGTCCTTGACGTTCGACGTCAGTGCCCCGGGCCCGCTCGGGGGTACTCCGCAGGACTTCGACGTGACGGAGCTCTACGACCACGTCGCCGCGCGCCTCGGCACCCTGTCTCTGCCCTGCCTGGAGATCGAGGAACGGCTGTTCGTCGAAGGAACGACCCTCCTGGGGGACGCCCGCTTCCTTGCCGACCCACTCGGCCGGCCCGTCCCCCGGATCGGCCAGGACCAGATGGACAAGCTGAAGCGTGCACCCGAAGAAGGTGCCCGCCCCTATCTTTCCGTGCACTCCACTGGCTGGGGCGGTGAACTGGTCACCTCGCTCTTCCTGCGCTTCGTCCGGTCCGACTCCAACCTGTGCGTGGAAGCGACTCAGACGGTGTTGTTCCCCCTCGCCGACCGCTACCGGGTCATCGACACTCTCATGCCCCGGCCATCTCTGCGCCAGGTGGCCGAGCTGATGTCGGAGACCTTGGCCAGCACCCCGTTCGTCCTGCTGGCCTCGCCCGTACGCGCGGTCACGGGATTCTCCCCCGACTACCGGATCACGCGGCGCGTACGGCTGCAGAACAAGCTGATCACCTCGCTGCGCCGGTTCGACTACGGCGCGCGGTGGGGCGTACGTCAGCAGGCCGCCGAGACGAGTCACCAACGCCACTTCCACAAGGCCGACAGCGGCCTTGCTCTGAAGATGATCGAAAGACGTGCCCTGGACGCGCTCATCGAATTCGCCGAGGCACGTGGCATCGACGTGAGCGAGCTGATCCAGCGCCAGCAGTTGATCGTCAACAACGGCATCATCGCGACGGGCGGGGCGCAGGTGGCGTCCAGCTCGATCGCCTCCGGAACGCAGTCACGGGTCTACATGCGCTTGCTCAACAAGATCCCCCTGGTGAACACGGATTGACGTCCAGAAGGTTCGCACGGTTCGAGGAAGAGGTAGGGAGGACAGAATGAACAGCAATCACGGGATCATCGCGACGGGCGGTTCACAGGTCGTCGGGAACGCTGTTGCCAGCGGCAGGAACGCGAAGGCCGACGTCCGGGACAGCGGTCTGGTCCAGTCCGGCGAGGTCAGGCAACGCACGCCCCAGGAGATCGGCGACCTGCTCGGCCGGCTGATCGACGAGCTGGGCCGGTCCGGGCATCCCGAGCGCGCCGACCTGATCGAGGCCGCGCAGGACGCGCGGGACGAACTCGGCTCCGTGGCACCGCGCGTGGGCAAGCTGAAGCTGTTCTCGCGAGCACTCGTGGACGCGGTGCCGGGGGTCACGGCGATGGCCTCCCTGGCTGCGACGATCGAAGAGGCGATCCACAGGCTGTAGCCGGGCCGACAGGGGACCCCGGCGCCGGCGCGGATCAGGAGGACCGGGTGAGCTCCCGTGACGGCCCGCCGGCGAGCCTGGGGCGGACCCGGCGCGTTCGCCACCATCGCGAGGCCGCTGCCGGACGGGCCGATCGTGGGTGGTCTCGGAGGGCTACATGTCGGGAAGGCCGTGACGCTTCCAGATGCCCTTCCCGCACAGGACGGCGCCGTTGCCGGGCTTCCACAGGCGGTCGCTCCCGCAGGCGTCGTCAGGAGCGCCGCCGGGGTACACCCTCGTGAGCTGGACGGTGTACTGGTAGTTGTCGGGGATGCCGGCTTCGCACGGCGTGACGGCGTTGAAGTACATCGAGAGCGTCTGTCCGCTGGCTTTGGCGAACATGCACTGGCCGCTCACGTAGTTGCGGTCCAGGCAGAGATTGGTCTCGGAGTAGTCGCTGTTGTTGTGGTACCAGGTCATGTCGTCGGAGGAGCAGGTCCCGTGCTCGACCGACGCCACACGGAAGTAGGCGTCGGTGTCGGAGCAACTGGTCGTCGTCGGCGTGGACGAGCTCCATTCCGCGTCTTTGTAGTAGTCGCTCAGGCAGTCGTCGGCGGAGACGTCGCTGAATGCCTGGTCCTCCGCGCTGGGCGCAGTGGTGCTGGGGTCGGTGGTCGTCGCTCCACCACTGTCGCTGCTGCTTCCACTGCCGCCGCTGTCGTCGGCGGAGCCGTCGCTCGCGTCCGCGGAGGTCCCGCTGGTGTAGTCCTGGGAGAAAGTGGGCTGCGGTGAGTCGTCCGACGCGGAGCTGGAACCGCTGTGCGAGTGCGTGGCCACGAACGCGACGACGATCACGATCAGGGCGACCACAGCAGCGACTCCATTGAGAACGGACCAGTTGACACCGGGTTGCGTGCCGGCCGGACCGTGCGAGACCCCCGCCGCGCTCCCTCCGCCGGGTCGGCCGGCCGATGCGGCGTTGGACCGGCGGGACGTGCGCTGCGCGGTGGGCGCTGTGGCGGGGGCGGTCGATGCGGTGGTGCTCGCCGCGCTGAGCTGCTCGGCCCACGCGGCCGGGGCCGGCCTGCGGGCAGTGTCGGGGTTGAGGCTGGCGCGGGCGAGGTCACCGAGTCCCGGGCTGAGCGCGGTGAGCGCGGTGGGGTCGGTGGCGGACTGATCGCGGGCGAAGAGCCGGATGGCGAGCAGCGCCAGCTTGTGGACATCGCTGGCGCGTGTGGCCTTCTCCTCGCCTGCGGGGACCTGCCAGTCGGGTGTCTCGGCCTGGGGCAGCACGGTGGCGCCCCGCACCCGCATGGCATCACAGTCGATGAGGAAACACTCGGGCCGCGGGGCTGTGGTGAAGAGCAGGTTCTTGGGGGAGAGGTCGCCGACCGTGATGCCGATGCGGTGCAGCCGGGCGAGGGTGGTCGCCAAGTCGGTCAGAATGTCGAGCCGGTCGCGTTCGCTGATGGTCAGACCGACCCCCGCGACGTAGGCGTCGTCGTTCAGCAGGTACTCCAGATTCGCCAGGCGCCTTGTTCCCGTGGACGTGCCGGCCAGGCTCTGGAAGCTGAAGCGGAACCGGTCGGGAACGGCACGCATGAGGAACCCGCAGGCACGGCCGTGGCGTTCGACAACGGCCGCGGGCCAGGCGGTCTTGTCGCACAGCCACCGGCCGTCCTCGGCGCTCAACTCGCCGAGCAGGCCCACCTGCGCTGCCAGTGCGGCCGCGTCGAGGTCGGGCAGCACGGCGGTGGCGTACTCCTTGTAGGCCACGTCCCAGCCGCCGCCCTCGGCCTCGTTGATCTTCTTGTTGGCGACCTGGTACACCGTGCCCTGGCCGCCTTGGCCCAGCTGGGGGCCCAGGGTGAGCGTGCTGTGTTCGACAACCGGTAATGGCCTGGGGCTCATCGTGACTCTGCCGTGGAGTGGGGCCAGACGGCCAGCAGAGTGCGGTCGTCGTCGAAGGTCTCCCGGGAGAAGTCCAGCAGATGCGCCAACCACAGCGCGGGCGGCGGGGCGGCGAGGTGGCGGGCGAACAGGGAGCCGACCTGGCCGTCGCCGTCCCCGAGCGGATCCTCGAACCCGTCGGTGCCGATCAGCAGCACCTGGCCGGAGTCCAGACGGGCGCTGGTGTGTTCCAGCGGATCGGGGACGTGGGGAAGCGGTGTCACCTCGTTCGACACCACCAGGGCCTCCGAGTCGGTCTTCGGACCGAACAGCGGCTGATACCGCCCGCTCGGCGAGTCCAGTACCCAGGCGCCGGAGTCCCCGATACGGCAGATCTCGGCCACGGGCCCCGACGGGTGGACGTGTACGGCGCCGGCGACGAGCGTCGTCGCATAGAGGCCCGCCACCTCGCTCGGCTGGGGCTCTTTGCCGTTCAAGCGCCACCGGGCCAGCTCCCGCAGTCGCTCGGCGGCATGCCGGGCCACTTCCGGAAAGACCAACTTGTCTTGATCTCCGGAGAGTTGATGCAACATCATCTCGATGGAGGCCCGGCACGCTTCGACAGCGCCCAACTCGGAATTGGCGGCGCTTGAGACACCATCGGCCACGGCGAAGACGACGCTGCCCGTGGATTCGTGTACCGCGGCACGTGCGGCGTCCTGGCGCGGCTGGCGGTAGTACCGGTGTTTGGCACCGCGTACCGAAGCGAAGCGCAGGGACAGCGAAGGTGTCGACCAGCCGTCACACTCGGTGTCGGGAAAGTCGAAGTCGTACTGGCCCGGCGGCCGGGCCTCGAACTCGGGGCCCGGAACGCCCACCGTGACCCGTTGCCAGGGCGCAGGCCCATGCGCGCCCACGGGGGCGGTCGGCGCTGCCGCGGGACCGTCGCCCCTCGGGAACTTCACTCGCCGACCTCATCGATCGCCATGGTGAACTGGTCCGGCCGGTTCACCACCAGCTGCGGGCTGGCCGAGTTCAGCGCCTGCCCCGAGGCGACCAGGCTCGCGGTGAGCGCATGGAAGAACTCGGCGACCGCCCGGCCGATGTCGGTGCCCGGCTTGGCGACGAAGGCGAACTCCTTGCGCGTGGCGACCTCGACCATCGTGTGAGCCTGGGCATCACCGATCCCGCAGGCCACGATGTTCGGGGCAGTCGGTGTCGTCGCCTTGTCGGTCAGCTTGGCATGGGGCTGACGCCAGGCCCCGCCGTCGGTGGGCTGCCCGTCGCTGAGGAAGAACACCACCGGACGGTGAACCTTGTACCCCTCACCGCGCAGCCACTGCACGTCGGAGGGAATACGGGCCAGCAGATCGTCGAACACGGCCTCGTAGTTGGTCAGGCCCCGGATGCTGACCTGGGGCAGGCTGGTCTCGGTACGCATGTCGGCCACCGCGAGACGCACCTGCACGTCGTCGGAGAAGCCGAGCACGGCCAGCCGTAGCTTGGCCGCGACCATCGGCTCGGCCCGAAGGCCCTCACACAACGACACAAGGCCATTCGACAAGTCCTGCCGGTACGGTCCCATCGACTGCGACTCGTCCGCCAGCACATAGGCCGGCAGCAGTACGCCCCTGGTCTCCGCCATTGAGTCGGTCTCCCCCGTTGTCTGGTCCGGCCTGCCGTGTCGGAAGTGTGCAGGGCTGGGTGAACTCCTATGACTGCCCTGGGAGTTGAAGTATGTTCCCCCGATGGGTGTAGAGGCTAGCGATACGGGGTGGAGCTTCGGTGGGGAATCGCTCCTGGAGTAACGAATCCGACGAGCCGAAGTTGCCGACTTGGCAGCAGACCCCCCGTGCCGTGCCACCGCCCCAGGGACAGCCCGCGCCCCTGCCACCCACCCGGTCCGGCGCGGGCGGAGCTGCCGCTCAGGGCGCATCGACCTGGACCGCCACGGGTGCGAAGCCTCCCGCAGGCACGGCTGGCTCGCCTCCCGCCGGTGCGAGGGCATCGACGTGGGCCGCTCCGGCGGCACCGCGGTCCGCACCGCCGCTGTCCCCGGGCCCCGGACCGGCTCCGGGACCGGACCCCGGGCCACCGCACCAGCCGAGGCGCCGGACCGGCGCCGCCGCAGCCGTCATGTCCACGCACCGCGCCGGCCGCTGGGTGGCGCTCGTGGCGTTCGGTGTGATCACCGCCCTCGCCGCCGTACTGCTGACCAGGCACGGCTCCACGACACCGACACCGACACCGCAAACCGATCGCCGGGCGCCGTTCGCCGCCGCCCTGGTGGATCTGGCTCTGCAGCCCGGCGTGCGGTACTCCTCGACGACGGACGGCTCCGGCTGGACACAGTCACAGGTCACCGCCACCGGTGAGGCGCTCGGCGAGGCGCCGTACGCCGGCGCGCGCGTCAAGACGCTGACCGTGGGCGGCACCACCTACGTCAAGATGCCCGACCCGCTGCCCGCCGGGCTCGGTGGCTCGGACGGCCGGACGGATCTCGCGGGCAAGTGGGTGGCCGGGGTCGCGGAGTCCGATGCGGCGAACGACGCGACACCCCGCGCCGGGCTGAGTCCCGCGGTGCTCGCGAACCTGCTGCTCAAAGCGGTCAACAGCGGAAGTACGACCCTGCCGGACTCCGACGCCGCGACCGTGAGCGCGGACGGTGTGCCCGCGCTCAGGGCGAGGACCGCCCAGGGCGACCTGTACATATCGAAGGCACGCCCGCACCGGTTCCTGGAATTCGTGCCGCGTGCCTCCTCGCGGAGCGGGCAGCGCCGTACGGGAACCGGCACGCAGCAGGCCGACGCGCGCGAGCCGGCCGTCGCGAACCGTCTCGCCGCCTTCACCACATGGGCGAGCGCGCCCGCCACCGGTGCCTTCACGACATCCGCACTGTCCGGACCGGAGAGCAGCGCTCTGCTCGGCGAGATCCACGACGACACCGCGCAGCTGTCCGGCGCGCTGGACAGCGGCGTCACGGCGCGTGCCGAGGAAAAGCCGCACATGAGCTGCTCTGCCACCGGATGCGTGGTGGGCAGTCACATCACCGGCGTCGTCCCCAGCGGTGAGGCCAGGAAGCGGATCACCAGCGGACGGGTGACGGTCGAGCTGACGGCGACCGTGACGATCGAGGGCCGGCCGGCCGGCACCTGCACCGCCACCGAGGAACTGCCGCTGGACAGCCCCGGCGACATCACGTGCAGCGACGCGGACGCCGGCCCGGTCTTCGCCGAACAGGAGGCCGACAGGAGGCAGGAGGCGGAATCCGAATCCCGGGCCCAGGGCGGGGCGTCGGTTCCCTACGGCATCCACTACGCCGCCGACATCGACGTCCGTGTCCTGGCACAGGTGGACGTGGCGGCCCTGCAGCAGGCGCTGCAGCAGGAAGAACAGCTGACCCGGGAAGCACCGGCACCGGCCGATCTGGTCGAACGGGCGGCGCCTGCCCGGGACGACGAGGCCCGGGACTGCACCCGTTCCCGCCCGGACCGAGCGGTCGACAACGGCGCCGGCTGGATGCTCAACACCCTCGGTGCCAACGGCCGCAGCGAAACCGGTCAGGCCTGCCTGAAGAACCCGCCCAACAACAGCAGCGACGAAACCAAGGCCGATCCGTTCGGCTACCAGCAGGCCCGCGCCGAGGTGCGCAGCCTCGGCCGTGACCCCAAGGACGATCTGGCGCGCTGCCACATCATCGCGGCACGCTTCGGCGGCTCCAACACACTGGCGGCCAATCTCAGCCCGTGCGGCCAGCGGATCACGAACAACGGCCCCCTGGGCATGTCGGCGTTCGAGAACGAGGTGGCCGGGGAAATCGCACTCCAGCCGTCCGGCAGCGTCCGCTACCTGGTCGAGCCGTTCTACGCATCCCCTCGGAGCAGCATCCCCAGGGGGTACGTGATGATCGCCATCGCCTACACCCCGGCCGGAGTCCCGAACGACGTCATCTCGCGGTCGGTCCTGAACGTGGTGGAGCCGGCCGGCGGCGGCCTGACGAACATCGGCAACTGAGACCGCCCGCCCCCGCGATCTTGGGACTTCTTGTCGACGGCTGCCTGGAAGGTATCCGATGCCGTGTGACAGCCCGCGAGGGCCGGCGCGCATCTCAGGCAGCGCCATCTGGCACGTGCCGGTCGTCATGCTTATCGACGCGATCATCACCTGGCCGTAAGCGTGGCGCCGACGGCCAGCGCAAGACTCTCGGCCTCATCGACACCAGGCCGGACAGCTCCGCCAGCGCGGTCTGGATGAAGGCCAATCCCGAAGAAGTGAGCAACTCCGTGCAATTCCGTATGACCGTTTCTCCGCCCACGTCCGACACCCCGGTGACACATGACCTCGACCTCGCCGAGGACTACGAATCGCTGGTCATGGATGCCTGTGAGCTCCTGGGCGAGACGGACTGCCGCTTCCATGTGGCAGGTTTCGGCCAGGATCCGTGGCCCGTGGACATCTCCTACGACCTGTCATCGGTCATCGAGCAACTCCCGCAGGCATGGACGGCCCTCCGCCGGAAGGAACGAGCGCAGATCGACTTTTACGGACAGGGAGTCGAACGTGCCATCACGTTCGCCCCGGCCGGCGAACAGATCATCATGACCTGCACGACGCAGACCAATTGGATTCCCGACCCGGCGACCGAAATAGCCTCCCTTTCGGACGTCGAGGGCAGGCTGGCGGCACTGGCCCATGACTTCCGGCGCGCACTCGACCGGGCTTGCCCGGACATCGCGGCAAGGGAGCCATTTGCGCAATGGTGAACGGGCAGCCGGTCCGAGGCCGGTGGACGTATCGACCAGCACGAGCGTGCTGCTCACGCCGCGTCCACCGAGCCTGCACTGTCACCGCCGCAAGACGGCTCTCCTCACCTCGACCGCTGCCTGGTCCACCGGGCCGTGTTCGGCTTCCGCGTCTTCGATGAGTTCGCGCAGCCGGTCGCGCTCCAGCTGGCGCCGGATGCGGGCTTCGACGTAGGCGGACATGCCTCCCCTGCGGGTGCGTCCCCGGGTCAGCGGCCGATCCTCCAGCGTTTCCCGGGGACTTTTCGGGGACTCGAACGCGCCGGCCAGGGTCAGTCCCCTCAGCACTCGATGATGTTCACCGCCAGCCCGCCCCGGGCCGTCTCCTTGTACTTCACGCTCATGTCCGCGCCGGTTTCCTTCATGGTCTTGATGACCTTGTCCAGGGACACCTTGTGGGAGCCGTCGCCGCGCATGGCCATCTTCGCCGCGGTGACCGCCTTCACCGCGGCCATGCCGTTGCGCTCGATGCACGGGATCTGGACCAGGCCGCCGACCGGGTCGCAGGTCAGGCCCAGGTTGTGCTCCATGCCGATCTCGGCGGCGTTCTCGACCTGCTCCGGGGAGCCGCCGAGGACCTCGGCGAGGGCGCCCGCGGCCATCGAGCAGGCGGAGCCGACCTCGCCCTGGCAGCCGACCTCGGCGCCGGAGATGGAGGCGTTCTCCTTGAAGAGCATGCCGATCGCGCCCGCGGCCAGCAGGAAGCGCACCACGCCGTCCTCGTCGGCGCCCGGCACGAAGTTCATGTAGTAGTGCAGAACCGCCGGGATGATGCCGGCCGCGCCGTTCGTGGGCGCGGTGACGACCCGGCCGCCCGCCGCGTTCTCCTCGTTCACGGCCATGGCGTAGAGCGTGATCCACTCCATGGCGTGGGCCGGCGCATCGCCCTCGGCGCGCAGCTGGCGGGCGGAGACGGACGCGCGGCGGCGCACCTTCAGGCCGCCGGGCAGGATGCCCTCGCGGGACATGCCGCGCTGGACGCACTCGCGCATCACCCGCCAGATCTCCAGCAGGCCCGTGCGGATCTCCTCCTCGGTGCGCCAGGCCCGCTCGTTCTCCAGCATCAGCGAGGAGATCGACAGGCCGGTCTCCTTCGTCAGGCGCAGGAGCTCGTCGCCGGTGCGGAAGGAGTACTTCAGGACCGTGTCGTCCAGCTTGATCCGGTCCGCGCCGACCGCGTCCTCGTCCACGACGAAGCCGCCGCCGACCGAGTAGTACGTCTTCGACAGCAGCTCCGCGCCGGAGGCGTCGTACGCCCACAGCGTCATGCCGTTGGCGTGGTACGGCAGGGCCTTGCGGCGGTGCAGCACGAGATCCCTGTCGAAGTCGAAGGCGATCTCGTGTTCGCCCAGGAGACGTATCCGGCCCTCGGCCTTGATCGCCTCCACGCGCGCGTCCGCCGTCTCCACGTCCACCGTGCGCGGGGAGTCGCCGGTCAGGCCGAGCAGGACGGCCTTCGGGGTGCCGTGGCCGTGCCCGGTCGCGCCCAGGGAGCCGTACAGCTCCGTCCGGACGGTCGCTGCCTTTTCCAGCAGCCCTTCGTTGCGCAGGCGGCGGGCGAACATCCGTGCCGCGCGCATCGGGCCGACCGTGTGGGAGCTGGACGGGCCGATGCCGATCGAGAACAGGTCGAAGACCGAGATGGCCACGGTCACTCCTCAAGACAGCAAAAACAGGGGGGTGGTGGGGCGCCCGCCAGGACCTTCCGGCACTGTCCTGACGAGTGCCCCACCGTGGATCTACTTGTCCGGGCCTACTTGTTCAGGCCCGGGTACAGCGGGTGCTTGTCGGCGAGCGTCTTCACGCGCGCCTTGAGCGCCTCCGCGTCGTAGGACGGCTTCAGCGCCTCGGCGATCACGTCCGCGACCTCGGCGAAGTCCTCGGCGGTGAAGCCGCGGGTCGCGAGGGCGGGCGTGCCGATCCGCAGGCCCGACGTCACCATCGGGGGACGCGGGTCGTTCGGGACCGCGTTGCGGTTGACCGTGATGCCGACCTCGTGGAGGCGGTCCTCGGCCTGCTGGCCGTCGAGCTCGGACTCGCGCAGGTCGACGAGGATCAGGTGCACGTCCGTACCGCCGGACAGGACGTTCACGCCGGCCTCGCGCGCGTCCGCCGCCGTCAGGCGCTCGGCGAGGATGCGGGCACCCTCCACGGTACGACGCTGGCGCTCCTTGAACTCCTCCGAGGCCGCGACCTTGAAGGAGACCGCCTTCGCCGCGATCACGTGCTCCAGGGGACCGCCCTGGAAGCCCGGGAAGACGGACGAGTTCAGCTTCTTCGCGAAGTCCTTGCCGCGCGCGAGGATGATGCCGCCGCGCGGACCGCCCAGCGTCTTGTGCGTGGTGGAGGTGACCACGTCGGCGTAGGGCACCGGGTTGGCGTGCAGACCGGCCGCGACCAGGCCCGCGAAGTGCGCCATGTCGACCCACAGGTACGCCTCGACCTCGTCGGCGATCCGGCGGAAGGCGGCGAAGTCCAGCTCGCGCGGGTACGCCGACCAGCCCGCGATGATCACCTTCGGGCGGTGCTCCTTGGCGAGGCGCTCGACCTCGGCCATGTCGACCAGGCCGGTCCCGGCGTCCACGTGGTAGGCGACCACGTTGAACTGCTTGCCGGAGAAGTTCAGGCGCATGCCGTGGGTCAGGTGGCCGCCGTGCGCGAGGTCCAGCCCGAGGATGGTGTCCCCGGGCTGGGCGAGGGCGAACAGGGCCGCCTGGTTGGCGGAGGCGCCGGAGTGGGGCTGGACGTTGGCGTACTCGGCGCCGAACAGCTCCTTGATCCGGTCGATGGCGATCTGCTCGGCGACGTCGACGTGCTCGCAGCCGCCGTAGTAGCGGCGGCCCGGGTAGCCCTCGGCGT
This sequence comes from Streptomyces barringtoniae, assembly GCF_020819595.1. Lineage (GTDB taxonomy): Bacteria > Actinomycetota > Actinomycetes > Streptomycetales > Streptomycetaceae > Streptomyces > Streptomyces barringtoniae. The sequence continues at coordinate 91,796 of NZ_JAJHNP010000027.1, read as the reverse complement.
ACTTGTTGGTGAGTACGGAACCCTGCGCCTCCATCACCGCGAGCGGCGCGAAGTTCTCGGAGGCGATCATCTCCAGCGTGGACTGCTGGCGGCCGAGCTCGGCGTCGACCGCGGCGGCGATCTCCGGGTCCAGCTCGTGCAGGGGCGTGTTCAGGACGGTCATACGGCTACGACTCCTCAGCCGGCGTTCTGGGCGGTGTACTCGTCGGCGGAGAGCAGGTCGGCCGGCTCCTCCGCGACGCGCACCTTGAACAGCCAGCCGCCCTCGAAGGGGGCCGAGTTGACCAGCGACGGGTCGTTGACGACGTCCTCGTTGATCTCGGTGACCTCACCGGTGACCGGCGAGTACAGGTCGGAGACCGACTTGGTGGACTCCAGCTCGCCGCAGGTCTCGCCCGCGGTCACCGTGGAGCCGACCTCGGGGAGCTGGGCGTAGACGACATCGCCGAGCGCGTTGGCCGCGAACTCGGTGATGCCGACCGTCGACACGCCGTCCTCGGCGGCCGACAGCCACTCGTGCTCCTTGCTGTAGCGCAGCTGCTGGGGGTTGCTCATGGCCTGAATTCTCCTGTACGCGCGGGAGTGCTGTTGAAGGGGGGACTGCTGAGACCGCTGGTGAGCAGCGGAAAGTGCGCGGCGTCACACGGTGACCGCGTCCAGTGTCTACTTCTGGCGCTTGTAGAACGGCAGAGCCACGACCTCGTACGGCTCGTGGCTGCCCCGGATGTCCACGCCGACGCCCTCGGTTCCCGGCGCCGCGTGCGCCGCGTCGACGTAGGCCATGGCGATCGGCTTGCCCAGGGTGGGGGAGGGGGCGCCGGAGGTGACCTCGCCGATCACCTCGCCGCCGGCGACGACGGCGTACCCGGCGCGCGGCACCCGGCGGCCCTCGGCGACCAGGCCGACCAGGACCCGCGGCGGGTTCTGCTCGGCGCGGGCGGCGGCCTCGGCGAGCGCCTCGCGCCCCACGAAGTCGCCCTCCTTCTCGAACTTCACCACCCGGCCGAGACCGGCGTCGAAGGGGGTGAGCGAGGTGGTCAGCTCATGCCCGTACAGCGGCATGCCCGCCTCCAGGCGCAGGGTGTCCCGGCAGGACAGGCCGCAGGGGACCAGGCCGACGCCCTCGCCGGCCTTGGTCAGCGCCTGCCACAGCTCGACCGCGTGCTCGGGCCGCACGAACAGCTCGAAGCCGTCCTCGCCGGTGTATCCGGTGCGGGCGATCAGGGCCGGGACGCCGGCGACCGTGCCGGGCAGGCCTGCGTAGTACTTCAGGCCGTCGAGGTCGGCGTCGGTGAGGGACTTCAGGATGCCGGGGGACTCCGGCCCCTGGACGGCGATCAGCGCGTAGGCGTCCCGGTCGTCGCGCACCTCGGCGTCGAAGCCGGCGGAACGCTCGACGAGGGCGTCCAGCACCACCTGGGCGTTGGAGGCGTTGGCCACGACCATGTACTCGGTCTCGGCCAGCCGGTAGACGATCAGGTCGTCCAGGATGCCGCCGTCGGCCCGGCAGATCATGGTGTAGCGGGCGCGGCCCACGCCGACGGAGGCGATGTTGCCGACCAGGGCGTGGTTCAGGAGGGCGGCCGCCCCGGCGCCGGTGACGGTGATCTCGCCCATGTGGGAGAGGTCGAACAGGCCCGCCTTCGTCCGCACGGCGATGTGCTCGTCGCGCTCGGAGCCGTAGCGCAGCGGCATGTCCCAGCCGGCGAAGTCGGTCATCGTCGCACCGAGCGAGCGATGCAGGGCATCGAGCGCGGTGTGGCGCAGCTCGGAGGGTTCGGTACTGCTCATCGGTCGGTCGTCTCCCAGGGAAGGCAGGACGGGCGAGGATCGTTCCTCCCCATCTGTCATCGGAACCTGAGAGGTTCGCCAGGACCGCCACAGGGACGATCACGGCTTGCACCTTGGGTGGAGCCACTGTCGAAGCGGCCCGCTTTTCAGATGTGCCTCGCCCGCGCGGTAACGGGGCCTGAGAGATTCAAGGGAGGGACTTGCTCCTTCGGCGTCCCAGCGAAGACTGCTGGGAACTCTCCCGCGCGGATTCAAACGGCCGGTATGCAGTTGGCGGCCACATCATTGCACGCCGCACCCCCGCCCGTCAGGGCCGCATCCGTAACCGAGCTGTGGCAGGACGCGCACGAAACCGCCGCGCCCCGTGCATTACCTTCCCTTTAGATTTGCCGGGCATGAATATTGCCAAGCCCATGGGGGAGGACGATCACGGTGAACAGGACCCCGTTGTACGCCACCGCCGCCACCGGCATCGCGGTACCGAGGCAACGCACCGCCGCGGACCGGAGCGTCCGTGACCTGCGCGACCGCACCGGCCGCGGCCCCGGCGCCCTGGCCTTCGGCCCCCACGACCTGGTCGTGATGGCCGGCCTGCCCGGCAGCGGCAAGTCCACCCTGATGCGCCGCGCGGTCGCCGGCCGCCGCATCGACTCCCAGGACACCCGCGACCGCTTCGCGGCCCGCCTGCCCCGCGCCCTCCCGTACGCCCTCTACCGCCCCCTGGTCCGCCTCGCCCACTACGCCGGCCTGCGCCGCGCCCTGCGCACCGGCGAGGGCGTCGTCGTGCACGACTGCGGCACCCAGCCCTGGGTGCGCGCCTGGCTCGCCCGCGAGGCCCGCCGCCGTGGCGGCACCCTCCATCTGCTCCTGCTCGACGTCAGCCCCGAGACCGCGCGAGAGGGCCAGCGCGAGCGCGGCCGGGGCGTCTCCGCCTACGCCTTCCGCCGCCACCGCCGTACGACCGCCCGGCTGCTCGCCGCGGTCGAGCGCGGTGAGCTGCCCGCGGGCTGCGGCGCGGCCGTGCTGCTGGACCGCCCGGCGGCGGACGCCCTGCGGCGGATCACGTTCAGGAGGTGAGGCACTGTCACGGTCACCCGATAGCCTTCATGGTCACAGCAGTGGTTACCAGCAGGCGGTAGGCAGATGGACTTCCCGGCGGACATTCCCGCGGACTTCCCGGCACAGGCGCACCCCCAGCCGCACGGCGGCTGGCCCGGCAACGAGCTGGAGGAGGTGCTCTCGGCCTCCCTCGGCATACCCGCCGCGGCCGGCCGGATCATCGAGGTGCTGGGCCGGAGCCTGCTCTGGATCCCGCTGCCCAGCGGCGGCGGCCCGGACAGCACCGCCCTCGACCTGCCCACGCTGGACATCGGGGGCCAGGCCTACGTCCCGGTGTTCAGCTCCGAGGAGCAGCTGCGCCAGGCGGCCGGCTCCCACATGGCGTACACCATCGCCCCCGCCGTGGAGTTCGCCCGCGGCCTGCCCCCGCAGGTCGGCCTCGCGGTCAACCCCGACGCGCTGGTCGGCATCCCGCTCCCGCCCGCGGCGGTGGCCGAGCTGTGCCGAGCCGGCCGTACCCCGCTGGACGGCCCGAACACCGGCGCCCGGGTCCGCCTCTTCGAGCCCGACTGGCAGGACGACCCGGTCGACTTCCTCTCCGCCGCGTCCGCCGAGTTCGCCGGGACCGGCGTGGTCCTCACCGCCCGCCGCTGCCTGGCCGCCATAGAGACGGACGAGCCGGTGATGTTCGTGGGCGTCGAGCTGTCCCAGTGGGAGGGCGACCTGCGCACCCTGCCCCTGCAGGCCCTGGGCAGAGCCCTCGGCAAAGTCCCGGTCAAGTGGCCGGTCAACCTGGTCCTCATGGACGTGACGGACGACCCGGTGTCCGAATGGCTGAGGTCGAACGTCCGTCCCTTCTACCAGCACGGCCACTAGAAGCCGACGCAAGGGGCAGCCAACCTGAGGGGCGCGGGGCTGTGCCCGACATGCGGCTCCGCCGCGTGGGCGCGACCAGCCGCACACAACCGCACCCGTGCACGCACCCAGGGCCCCGGGCCAGTAGGCGCATAAGCTGTCTCCAGACACCGGGGCACGACAAGAAGGGCACGACAGGTGAGCGCGAGCCACAGCGGCAGCGTCGGCGTGGAACACACGCTGCGCCAGGTCACCCCCGGCCGCTACGACGCCTACGAGGCCCTGCTCCGCGCCCTCGCCACCCCGTCCTCCGGCCAGATCTGGATGCTCCTGTGGCACGGCCAGGCCGGCTCCCCGGACGCCCAGTACGGGAACATGGAGGTCGACGGCTTCCAGTACGCCCCCTGCGTCACCTCCGCCCAGGAACTCTCGGCCAGCGGCTGGAACCGGTCGTACGAGGTCGTCGAGGGACTCGACGTGGCCCGCACCCTCTACCCCGACCACTACGGCCTCTGGCTCAACCCGCACGCCCCCGGCGGCGGTGTCGGCATCCCCTGGCTGGACCTGCGCCGCATCGCCACGGGTCTGGACCGCCAGCCCGCGGGCCCCCTCCGGCTGACCGAGCCCGGCATCGAGATCGCGCAGTTCTACGCCCTCCTCGCGCAGAACGCCCACCGCACCCCGGCCCTGCGCTCCCTGCGCCGCGCCTGGGTGCAGCCGGCGCTCGGCGCGCCGTACCTCGCCATCGGCCTGGACGTGTACGACACCTCCCCGGCCGCGGTCGACTCGGTGCGCGCGATGATGCAGCAGTCCGTCGGTGCGGTCCCGGAGGGCCTGCCGGTGTCGACGGTCGCCATGACCGACGACCACGACCCGGTCGTGATGTGGATGCGGGTCAACGCCCGGCCGTTCTACGACCGCGAGGCCCACGCGGCCCCGCCCCAGCCGCAGCTCCAGGCCTCCCCCCAGGCCCCGGCCGCCGGCTACGGCTATCCACCGGTGCACGGCGGCTACTGACCTGGGCATATCGCCCGTAAAGACCTTCGCCGCACCCCTATCTCCCGCCCGGCGCCGTCCGGTCGCCGCGATTTCCTGTCCGCATAACAGGAAACGCCAGCTTGCATCACGGTTGCGCATCCATTCCCCGTCAAGGCTGGCGGCTGATCGCGCCAGCGTTGAAGACTCCCCCTTCAAGGGGTTCGCCCCTGTGTACGACGGACTGTTTGATGCCGCTACCAGCGGCAAGCGCGGGCCGGCTACCGCCGGTTGAGAGGGGTCCCAGCCTAATGACGGCACCATTGCACGAGCCGACCGCGGAAGCGGCCCCGGGTGCGGCCGAGGAAGCGGCGGTCGCGGCCGGCGACGCGAAGGCCGTCCAGGGCCGGTCCCTGGGACGGATCGCCTGGGAACGCCTCAAGCGGGACAAGCTCGCCCTCACGGGCGGCATAGTCGTGCTTCTCCTGATCGTGATCGCGCTGCTCGCACCGGTGATCACGAGCCTCGTGGGCCAGGACCCGGACCTGTACCACCAGAGCCTGATCGACCCGCTCTTCAGCACGCCCAAGGGGTCCCTGGGCGGCCTGAGCGGCGACCACCTGCTCGGTGTGGAACCGGTCAACGGCCGCGACATCTTCGCCCGCATCCTCTACGGCGCCCGGATCTCGCTGCTCGTCGGCTTCCTGTCGGCCGTGGTGGCCGTCATCCTGGGCACCGTCCTCGGTATCCTGGCGGGCTTCTTCGGCGGCTGGGTCGACTCGCTCATCAGCCGGGTCATGGACGGCCTGCTCGCCTTCCCGCAGCTGCTGTTCATCATCGCGCTGGTCTCCGTCATGCCCAACCAGATGCTGGGCCTCACCGGCACGGGTGTGCGCGTCTTCGTGATGATCCTGGTCATCGGCTTCTTCGGCTGGCCGTACATCGGACGTGTCGTGCGCGGTCAGACGCTCTCGCTGCGCGAACGCGAGTACGTCGAGGCGGCCCGCTCGCTCGGCGCCGGGCGGTTCTACATCCTCTTCAAGGAGCTGCTGCCCAACCTCGTCGCGCCCATCATCGTGTACACGACGATGATGATCCCCACCAACATCCTCACCGAGGCGGCCCTCAGCTTCCTGGGTGTGGGCGTCAAGCCGCCCACCTCCTCCTGGGGACAGATGCTCTCGAGCGCGATCGACTACTACGACTCGGACCCCATGTACATGGTCATCCCGGGCGTGGCGATCTTCATCACGGTGCTGGCGTTCAACCTGTTCGGCGACGGCGTGCGAGACGCGCTCGACCCGAAGGCCTCCCGCTGACGTGCCGTATCCCAAGCGTCCCGTGAGCTCCGCCACGGGGTCTCTCATCAAATCCGGAGGATCCGAGATCGTGAACACCCAACGCACCTCAGGGCGGCGCAAGCAGGCCCTTGCCGCTGCCGCAGTGGTCGCCGGCCTGCTGACCACGGCGGCGTGCGGCGGTGGCAACGGCGGCGGCTCGAAGAACGGCGCGGCCGGCTTCAACGCCGCGGTCAACAAGGTCGCCCAGGCCGACCAGGTCAAAAAGGGCGGCACGCTGAAGTTCGTGAGCACGCAGGACGCCGACTCGTGGGACACCACGCGCGGCTACTACGGCTTCATGTGGGACTTCTCCCGCTACTACAGCCGCCAGCTGGTCACCTACAAGACGGCGCCGGGTGCCGAGGGCGCCACGCTCACCCCGGACCTCGCCACCGACATGGGCAAGGTCTCGGACGGCGGCAAGACCTACACCTTCACGCTGCGCGACGGCGTCACGTGGGAGGACGGCAAGCCGATCACCTCCCAGGACATCAAGTACGGCATCGAGCGCGTCTGGGCGCAGGACGTCCTGTCCGGCGGTCCGATCTACCTGCAGCAGATGCTCGACCCGAAGAACACCTACAAGGGTCCGTACAAGGACTCCGCGAAGGACCACCTGGGTCTGAAGGCGATCTCGACGCCGGACGCGAAGACGGTCGTCTTCCACCTGCCGACGCCCAACTCGGACTTCCTGCAGGTGCTGGCGATGGTCACGGCCTCCCCGGTCCGCCAGGACATGGACACCAAGTCCAAGTACGGCCTGCACCCGTTCTCCTCGGGTCCGTACAAGTTCCAGTCGTACAGCCCGGGCAAGAACCTGGTCCTGGTCCGCAACTCCAACTGGAAGGCCTCCTCGGACCCGGTCCGCAAGGCCTACCCGGACAAGATCACCCTGGACATCTCCACCAACCAGGTGAACTCGGACCAGCAGCTGATCAACGGCGACTACGACGTGGACGCCTCCCAGACCGGCCTGGGCCCGCAGGGCCGCCAGATCGCCCTGAAGCAGCACAAGGACAACCTGGACAACCCGGTCTCCGGCTTCATCCGCTACGCGGTCTTCCCGCAGAGCGTCAAGCCGTTCGACAACCTCCACTGCCGCAAGGCCGTGATCTACGCCGCCGACCACGTGTCGCTGCAGACCGCCCGCGGTGGCCCGGTCGCCGGTGGTGACATCGGCACCAACATGCTTCCGCCGACTCTCGCCGGTGGCGAGGGCCAGAAGTACGACCCGTACCAGATCTCCGGTGCCAACAAGAACGGCAACGTCGACCTGGCCAAGCAGGAGCTCAAGGCCTGCGGCAAGCCGAACGGCTTCTCCACCACCATCGCCGTCCGCAACAACAAGTCGCAGGAAGTGGCCACCGCCGAGTCCCTGCAGGCCGCGCTGAAGAAGGTCGGCATCAACGCCGACATCTACCAGTACGACGGCTCGCAGAGCCCGGGCATCATCGGTTCGCCCTCGAACGTGGCGAAGAAGAAGCTCGGCATCATCATCATGGGCTGGGGTCCGGACTTCCCGACCGTCCAGGGCTACGGCATCCCGCTGTGGAGCAGCCACTACATCCTGCAGAGCGGTAACAACAACTACGCTCTGATCAAGGACAAGACGATCGACGGTCTCTTTGACCAGTACACCACCACGCTGGACGAGTCGAAGAAGACCCAGCTCTCCACCGAGATCAACCACAAGGTCATGGAGGGCGCGTACTACCTGCCCTTCACCTTCGAGCGGCTGCTCAACATCCGCTCCTCGCGTCTGGCCAACGTGTACACGACGAACGCGTACAGCGGTTACTACGACTTCGTCAACCTCGGCCTGAAGTCCACGAAGTAAACCCGGCACACCCGCCGTACGGCACGAAAGGCAGGTGAAGGCCGGCGCGGCGAGCCGCGGGCCCCTCGGACGACCTCCGAAGGGCCCGCGGTCCGCGGCGGGCCGTTAGCTGTGCTCGCTTACCTCATCAGGCGGCTGTTCGCCGCCGCAGTGATGCTGGTCGTCATCATCCTGGTGGTCTTCAGCATCTTCTTCCTCGTCCCCAAGTGGGCGGGCGTGGACATCGCCACGAGCTTCGTGGGCAAGCAGGCAGACCCGCACGCCGTCGAGGCGGTGCGCGAGAAGCTGGGTCTGAGCGACCCGATCTACGCTCAGGTCTGGCACTTCTTCAAGGGCATCTTCGTGGGCCGCACCTACGCGGCCGGCGGCGATGTCACCCACTGCGCCGCGCCGTGCTTCGGCTACTCCTTCCGCAGCGAGCAGGCCGTCTGGCCGGTGCTGACCGACCGCTTCCCGGTGACCCTGGGTCTCGCGCTCGGCGCCGCCGTGCTGTGGCTGGTCTTCGGTGTCGCGGCGGGTGTGCTCTCCGCCCTCAAGCGGGGCAGCCTCTGGGACCGCGGCGCGATGGTCGTCGCCCTCAGCGGCGTCTCCCTGCCGATCTACTTCACGGGCCTGCTCGCCTCTGCGATCTTCGTCTTCGGACTGAAGTGGGGCAGCGGCAATTACGTCGCGCTCGGCGACAGCGTCACCGGCTGGTTCGGAAGCATGATCCTGCCCTGGATCACCCTCGCCTTCCTGTACGCGGCGATGTACGCCCGGATCACCCGGGCCACGATGCTGGAGATCCTCGGCGAGGACTACATCCGCACCGCCCGCGCCAAGGGCCTCACGGAGCCTGTCGTCATCGGCAAGCACGCCATGCGCTCGACGATGACCCCGATCCTGACCATGCTCGGCATGGACCTCGGCGCCCTCATCGGCGGCGCGATCCTCACCGAGACCACGTTCAGCATCCCCGGCCTCGGCCAGGCCGTGCTGACCGCCATCAAGAACCAGGACCTGCCCATCATCCTGGGCGTGACCCTGATCACCTCCCTCGCGGTGCTCATCGCCAACCTCGCGGTGGACATCCTGTACGCCGTGATCGACCCCCGAGTGAGGCTCGCATGACCGAACTCAGCAAGACCGGAGCGGCCGTGGGCGAGCCCACGGACTCCTCGCCCGCGCCGTCCTCCTTCCTGGAAGTGCGCGACCTGAAGGTGCACTTCCCGACCGACGACGGCCTGGTGAAGTCCGTCGACGGGCTCAGCTTCCAGCTGGAGAAGGGCAAGACCCTCGGCATCGTGGGCGAGTCGGGTTCCGGCAAGTCCGTGACCTCGCTCGGCATCATGGGCCTGCACACCGCCGGCCAGTACGGCAAGCGCAAGGCGCAGATCTCCGGCGAGATCTGGCTGAACGGCACCGAGCTGCTGTCCGCCGACCCCGACCACGTGCGCAAGCTGCGCGGCCGCGACATGGCGATGATCTTCCAGGACCCGCTGTCGGCGCTGCACCCGTACTACACGATCGGCGCGCAGATCGTGGAGGCCTACCGGACCCACCACGACGTCGACAAGAAGACCGCCAAGCGCCGTGCGGTCGAGATGCTCGACCGTGTGGGCATCCCGCAGCCGGACAAGCGGGTCGACAGCTACCCGCACGAGTTCTCCGGCGGTATGCGCCAGCGCGCCATGATCGCCATGTCGCTGGTGAACAACCCCGAGCTGCTGATCGCGGACGAGCCGACCACCGCGCTCGACGTGACGGTCCAGGCGCAGATCCTCGACCTCATCCGCGACCTGCAGAAGGAGTTCGGCTCCGCGGTCATCATCATCACCCACGACCTGGGCGTCGTCGCCGAACTGGCCGACGACATCCTGGTGATGTACGGCGGCCGCTGCGTCGAGCGCGGCCCGGCCGAGAAGGTGTTCTACGAGCCCCGCCACCCCTACACCTGGGGTCTGCTCGGCTCGATGCCGCGCCTCGACCGCGACCAGCAGGAGCGCCTGATCCCGGTCAAGGGATCGCCGCCCTCGCTGATCAACATCCCGTCCGGCTGCGCCTTCAACCCGCGCTGCCCGTACGCGGACATCCCGAAGGACAACCTGACCCGCACGGTCCGCCCCGAGCTGACCGAGGTCGGGAGCAAGCACTGGGCCGCCTGCCACATGTCCCAGGAGCAGCGGGAACGGATCTGGACCGAAGAGATTGCGCCGAAGCTGTGAGTGAGAACGCAGAGGACAAGGCAGTGAGGATCCCTGCACAGAGCGACGGCACGGAAGAGAAGTCCGCCGGTACGGCCACGCTGAACAAGGACGCCGCTCCCGGCGAGGTCCTGCTGAAGGTGACGGGGCTGCAGAAGCACTTCCCCATCAAGAAGGGCCTCTTGCAGCGGCAGGTCGGCGCGGTCCGCGCGGTCGACGGGCTCGACTTCGAGGTCCGCTCCGGTGAAACCCTCGGCGTCGTGGGCGAGTCCGGCTGCGGCAAGTCGACGATGGGCCGGCTGATCACCCGGCTGCTCGAACCGACCGCCGGCACCATCGAGTTCGAGGGCAAGGACATCACGCACCTCGGCGTGGGCGGCATGCGTCCCATGCGCCGCGACGTGCAGATGATCTTCCAGGACCCGTACTCGTCGCTGAACCCGCGCCACACCATCGGCACGATCGTCGGAGCCCCCTTCCGGCTCCAGGGCGTCGAGCCGGAGGGCGGCATCAAGAAGGAAGTGCAGCGACTGCTGTCGGTGGTCGGTCTCAACCCCGAGCACTACAACCGCTATCCGCACGAGTTCTCCGGCGGTCAGCGCCAGCGCATCGGCATCGCCCGCGCGCTCGCCCTGAAGCCGAAGCTGGTCGTCGCGGACGAGCCGGTCTCCGCGCTGGACGTGTCGATCCAGGCGCAGGTCGTGAACCTCATGGACGACCTCCAGGAGGAGCTCGGCCTGACGTACGTGATCATCGCGCACGACCTCTCGGTCGTCCGGCACGTCTCGGACCGCATCGCCGTGATGTACCTCGGCAAGATCGTGGAGCTGGCGGACCGGGACTCGCTGTACAAGGCGCCGATGCACCCGTACACCAAGGCGCTGATGTCGGCGGTGCCGATCCCGGACCCGAAGCGGAAGAACGCCAAGAGCGAGCGCATCCTGCTCAAGGGCGACGTGCCCTCGCCGATCTCGCCGCCCTCGGGCTGCCGCTTCCACACCCGGTGCTGGAAGGCCACGGAGATCTGCCGGTCCACCGAGCCGCAGCTGCTGGAGCTGAAGCCCGGTCAGCGGGTCGCCTGCCACCACCCGGAGAACTTCGAGGACCAGGCCCCGCAGGACACGGTTCTGCTGACCGCCGCGAAGGAGGCGGCCGAGCTGGTCGCCGACGAGGTCCTCGCCGAGTCGGCGGAGACGTCGGCGGCGGTGGCGGCGGAGCTGGCCGAGGAGACGGCCGAGCCGGCCGCCGAGGAGGCCGCCGTAGCGTCTGCCGAGGAGGCCGGGACCGAGGCGGAGGCCGCCGAGGAGCCCGCTGAGGAGCCCTCCGTGGAGACCACCGAGGCGTCCGCCGAGGAGACCTCTGAAGCCTCCGCCGAGGCCTCCGAGACCGAGTCCCAGGAGTCAACCGACAAGTAGCACATGACAACTGGGCAAAGTCATGCACATGCCCGAACGGGAGAGCGCACAGTCGTTCGTGTCCGACCACTGATCGGTACACGCTCGAAAGGGACGACTGATGGCACTCTCCCGTTCGGCACGTCTGGGGACTCTCGCGACCGCGGCGGTCTCCTTCCTCGTCATCGCCGCCGCGCCCGCCCCCACCCACGGCGCCCCCGGCATCGACGACCCCTACTTCCCGAACCTCGGCAACGGCGGCTTCGACGCCCTCCACTACGACCTCGACGTCGCCTACGCCCCCGACACCGGCCGACTGGACGGCCGTACGACCCTCACCGCGCGCGCCACCCAGAACCTCTCCTCCTTCGACCTGGACCTGCAGCAGCTGGACGTCATCCGCGTCGAAGTCGACGGCAGACGCGCCGAGTTCACGCGCACCGGGGACGAACTCGTCGTCACCCCGCGCCACAGCCTCGCCCGGGGCCGCACCTTCCGGGTGTCCGTCACCTACGGCGGTACCCCCCAGCCCCTCGGCGGCCCCATCGTGTTCGGCTCCAAGTACGGCTGGATGAAGACGGCCGACGGGGTCTTCGTGGCCTGCGAGCCCAACGCCGCCTCCACCTGGTTCCCGTCCAGCGACCACCCCGCCGACAAGGCCACCTACGACATCCGGATCAAGGCGCCGAAGGGCCTGACCGGCGTCTCCAACGGCCGGCTGGTGTCGACGTACGACAAGGGCGGCTCGACGTACACCCACTGGCGCGAGTCGAGGCCGATGGCGACCTACCTCGCGACCGCCACCATCGGGAAGTTCGACGTGCGCACCGGGCGCACCCCCGGCGGCATCCCGGTCTACGTCGCGATCGACCCGGTGCTGAAGAACAGCAACAACGTCGACGTGTACGCCGTCACCGCCGCCGCCACCGACTACTGGTCGAAGATCTTCGGGCCGTACCCGTTCGAGGAGACCGGTGCGATCGTGGACGACATGCCCGAGGCCGGGTTCTCGCTGGAGGTGCAGAGCAAGCCCGCCTACTCGGCCGTGCGCAACGAGACGACCATCGTGCACGAACTGGCCCACCAGTGGTTCGGCGACTCGGTGAGCGTGGCCCAGTGGAAGGACATCTGGCTCAACGAGGGCTTCGCCACCTACGCCCAGTGGCTGTGGGCGGAGCACCAGGGGACCAGGTCGGCGCACGACTCCTTCCGCGCCGCCTACGACGCCCGGCCCGCCGACTCGTCGTTCTGGCAGACCGAGGTCGCCGACCCGCAGCGCGACACGATGTTCGCCTCCGCCGTCTACCAGCGCGGCGCGATGACGCTCCAGATGCTCCGGGAGCGGATCGGCGACCGGGCCTTCTTCCGGCTGCTGCCCGCCTGGACCAGGCTCCACCGGTACGGCAACGCGGACACCGCCGACTTCATCCGCCTCGCCGAGCGGGTCAGCGGGCAGCAGCTGGACGATCTCTTCCGGACCTGGCTGTTCACCACAGGGAAACCCGCCCTCTGACCTGGCTTTGTAAGGTTCACCCCCTTCGGCAGGTGAGAATGTAGGGGTGCAGCTCCAGCAGATCTTCAGTCCCTCCGTCCAGCACACGCTCGATGTCATCGGCATCTTCGTGTTCGCGATCTCCGGCGCGCTGCTGGCCGTCCGGAAGAACTTCGACATCTTCGGCATCGCCGTGCTCGCCGAGGTCACCGCGCTGGGCGGGGGACTGTTCCGCGACGTGGTCATCGGGGCCGTACCCCCGGCCGCCTTCACCGACCTCGGGTACTTCCTGACCCCGCTGCTCGCCGCGCTCGTGGTCTTCTTCCTGCACCCGCACGTGGAACGCATCCAGGCGGCGGTGCTGGTCTTCGACGCGGCCGGCCTCGGCCTGTTCTGCGTCAGCGGTACGACGAAGGCGTACAGCTACGGCCTCAACCTGACCGCGTCGGCGACGCTGGGCCTCGCCACCGCGGTCGGCGGCGGCGTACTGCGGGACGTGCTGGCCAACGAGGTGCCCTCACTGCTGCGCTGGGACCGCGATCTGTACGCGGTCCCAGCGATCGTCGGCGCCACGATGGTGGTGCTGTGCATCCACTACGACGTCCTGAGCCCCCTCACCAGTGGGCTCGCGGTCGTCACCGCCTTTGTGCTGCGCCTGCTCGCGATGCGGTTCCACTGGCGAGCTCCGCGTGCGTGGAACCGCCGGTCAACGGTGACTGAGGACTAGTCCCGGTGGTTCCGGCTCCGGTGGTTCCCGTGTTGCCGGCGGCGGTCCCGGTGCTTCCGGCGGCGGCCCCGGTAAGAGAACCGGTGGTTCCGGTAAGAGACCGGTCATGGCCCCGGGCGTGGTTCTGGCCCATCTGGAGGGTGAGCCAGCGGAACACCGTGGCGACCTGGGGCCGCCACAGCGCCATGTTGTGACCGCCCGCACTGCGCGGGAGGAACACCACATGCACGGTGGTGGGTGCCTTGGCGATGGCCTCGAGCGCCACGCCCGCCTGATAGCCGTCGCCGGACTCGCCGGAGATGTACAGCGCGATCGGCGGCGGCACCGCGGCCTTCTTCAGCAGCAGGTAGGGGTTGTTCTCGTTGCGCACGGTCGGGTTCTGCGAGGCGAGGGAGTTGCGCTCGCCGATCGGGTCGTTGTAGCCGGACAGGCTCACGGCGGCCCGGTAGCGGTCCGGGTGGGCCACGGCCAGCTTGACCGCGCAGTGCGCGCCCGCCGAGTACCCGGCCACGGCCCAGCCCTGCGGTGCCGGCTCGGCCCGGAAGTTGTCCATGACCATCTTCGGCACGTCGATGCTGAGCCAGGTGTCCGCGTTGACCTGGCCGGGGATGTTCGCGCAGCCGGTGTCGACGCCCGCCAGCAGGTTGGTGCGCGGGGCGACCAGGATGAAGGGCGCCACCTGGCCGCTCTTCATCAGCGGCAGCAGCTGCTCGTGCGCCTTCATGGAGCCGAACCAGGCCTTCGCCGACCCGGGATAGCCCGGCAGCACCTCGACCACCGGGAACTTCTTGTTGCGGTAGGCCGGGTCGTTGTACTGCGGCGGCAGCCAGACGTAGACCTCGGCGTTCACCCCGGAGACCCGGCCCTTGAGCTGGGTGACCCGCACCCCGCCGGCCGCGTGCATACCGGGCCCCTCGGCCGCCGTGAAGGTCTGCTTGACCTTGGGCAACCGTTTCACCGCTATGCCGCCGGTACCGTCGCGGCCCAGGTCCTGGGCCTGCTGGACGTGGTTGCCGGTGCCGAGCAGGTCGGCCCAGTTGTCGTAAAGGTTGTTCTGGTTGTTGACCAGGACGAAGATCAGCGTGACGGCGGTGCCCTGGGCGAACAGCAGCATCACCAGCCTGGCCGCGGTGCGCAGGGGCTTGGGCCCGCGCACCCGCGACCACAGGACGAGTGGCAGTATCAGTGCGACCACGGCCAGCACGATGGTCGTGTAGAGGAACGGAGTCCCGGTGAGGCTCATGTCCCCATAGAGGGGAAACAGGGGCTCGAGGTTGTGGACGTGTCTGGACACTTACTTAGAAATTGCCGGAACCTCACCCGGGAGGCGGATCCCGCTCGGCGGACGCCGCGGGGAACAGGCTCCGATGCCAGGAAAGCTACCGCTTAGTAGTTTGCTGTTGTACCGTTCATCCATGCCAGAAGCAGCTTCCGCACCCTCCCCGTCGCGGGCCGTGATCGGCGACAGCGAGTTCGACCGCGACACCGCGGTCACCCGGCGCGAGCCCGGCGTCTACGACATCGGCCTCTCGGCCGGCTGGACCATCTTCAACGCCGTCAACGGCGGCTATCTGCTGGCCGTGCTGGGCCGGGCCCTCGCGGACGCGCTCCCGCACCAGGACCCGTTCACCATCTCCGCGCACTACCTCACCGCGTCCCGCCCCGGCCCGGCGGTCGTCCGCACGGACATGGTCCGCACCGGCCGCACCCTCTCCACCGGCCAGGCCTCCCTCTTCCAGTACGACGACAAGGGCAACGAGGTCGAACGCATCCGCGTCCTCGCCTCCTACGGCGACCTCACCGCCCTCCCCGACGACGTCCGTACGACCGCGACGCCGCCCGCGATCCCGCCGCTGGAGGAGTGCTTCGGCCCGGAAGACGGCCCCGCCCCGGTCGAGGGCGGCTCGGCGATCGCCGACCGCCTGATGCTCAAGCTGGACCCGGCGACCCTCGGCTGGGCCCTCGGCGCGCCCTCCGGCAAGGGCGAGATGCGGGCCTGGTTCGGCCTGGCCGACGGCCGCGACGCCGACCCGCTGTCTTTGTTGCTCGCGGTGGACGCCCTGCCGCCCACGGCCTTCGAGCTCGGCCTGAAGGGCTGGGTCCCCACCGTGGAACTCACCGTCCACGTCCGCCGCCGCCCGGCCCCCGGCCCGCTGCGGGTGTCCATCACCACCCGTAACCTGGCCGGCGGCTTCCTGGAGGAGGACGCGGAGGTCTGGGACACCGGCAACCACCTGGTCGCGCAGTCGCGCCAGCTGGCCCGGGTCAGGCTGGGCTGACCCAGGTCTTTGGCGGTTCGGCCGGATCGGGCCTGGCCGGACGAGGCCCTCGGCGGCCGTTCCGGTCGCGTGCCGGCTCGGCCGGGCGGTGTGCGTCAGGCCCGGCCGAGCGGGGCGCGGCCCAGCCAGGCCGCCAGCTCCCCGTAGACGTCGGCGCCCTCGGGAGCCTCGCGACGGCCGTCGAAGGGCGTCCCGGCGTCCCGCGGCCGGGAGTCCGGCAGGACCCTGCGCGCGGTGGCGAGGGCGAACTCGGCGAGTTCCGGGTCGAGTTCGAGCGGGTGACCGACCGCCTCGGCGAGGTCCCAGGTGTGGGTCACGATCTCCATGACATAGCCGGAGAGCGCCGCGTGACCGGGCACCTCGCCCCACGGCACCCGCACCGGCGACGTCATCCGCTCGTCGCTCGCCCAGGCCTTCAGAACGCGGGCGCGCACCTCGTCGTAGGCCGCCGGCCAGCCGTCGTCCGCCACCCCGTGCGTGGTCGGCTCCACCGCCATTCCGTCCCCGCCCTCGCCGACCACCGCGATCCGCCGGGTCGCCCCGACGATGTGGCCCAGCAGGGCCCGTACGTCGAACTCGGAACAGGGGGTCGGGGCGCCGAGGTGCTCGGGGCGCACGGTCTTGACGAGGGCCGCCGCCTGCTCGGTGGCGCGGGCGTAGACGGGGCGGGGGTCGGTGAAACCGGTGGTGGTGGTCATGATGTGCCTCTCTGTTTCCCCATGAATCGGCAGGGCCGTCTCCGTGAGCCGGTGGGCCGTCTCCGTGAGCCGGTAGGACGAGCATCGCGGGATAACCTGACATCTTCCGTCAACATTTGCGGAAAGCTCGCCGAGGGCGGGATTCTGGGCGCGTGAAGTCCGACCGGCTGCTGTCGATCCTGCTGCTCCTGCAGACCCGGGGCCGCGTCCCCGCGCACGAACTCGCCGACCGGCTGGAGGTGTCGGTCCGCACCGTCTACCGGGACATCGAGGCGCTGTCGGCCTCCGGCGTCCCGGTGTACGCCGAGCGCGGCCGGCACGGCGGCATCGAACTCCTCGCCGGCTTCCGCACCGACGTCACCGGACTGACCGCCGACGAGTCCCGCGCCCTGTTCATCCTGGCCGCCCAGGGCGCCCACGCCGCGCTCGGCCTGGACGCCGCCCTCGGCTCGGCCCTGCGCAAGGTGATGGCCGCGCTGCCCGCGCCGCACCGGCCCGCCGCCGAGGTGACCAGCCGCCGCATCCTGGTGGACGCCACCCGCTGGAAGAGCGGCCCCCAGCAGGCCGTCGACCTGGAGGTGCTGCAGGACGCCGTCTTCGCCGACCTGCGCCTGCGGCTGCGCTACCGGCACAGCGGGGACCGGGAGCCGCGGACGTACACCGTGGACCCGTACGGCCTGGTCGCCAAGGCCGGGGTCTGGTACCTGGTCGCCGACCGGCGCGGAGCGCCACGACTGTTCCGGGCCGACCGGATCCGCACGGCCCGGCCGCTGGACGAACCGGTGCGCCGCCGTCCCGGCGTCGAACTCGCCGACGCCTGGGAGGTGTTGCGCCGCCAGGTGGAGGACCGGCCGGGCGGGATCGGGGTCACCGTGCGGGTACGGCGCGAGCGGCTCGACATGTTCCAGCGGATGGCCGCCGCCCAGCTGACGGCACCGCCCGACGACGACGGCGAGAGCGACTGGGTCACCGCCCGGCTCACCTACCCGGCGCTGCGTGCGGTCCGCCAACTCCTGGCGTTCTCGGACCAGGTGGAGCTGCTGGACCCGCCCGAGGCCCGCGCGGAACTGCTGGCGGCGGCCCGTTCTGTCACGGCCATGTACCAGGAGGGGCCCTGACCCCGATTGACAGCCGGCGGACAGGACGAGCTCAAGTGCCGCCAAGGCGGCGTTGGTTGAGTGCGGTTCCTCAGGACTTCCTCATCCTCACCGGAGCTGACTCTCATGAAGCGTGCTCGTCTCGTCCCCGCTGTCGCCCTGCTGGCGCTGTCCCTGCTGCTGACCGCGTGCGGCTCGGGCGACTCCTCCTCGTCCAGCGGTGACTCCGGCAGGCAGCAGGCCTGTCAGGTGCCGTCCGGCATGCCCGCGGGCGGCACCGGCCGCCGGCCGAGCGGGATGCCGAGCCGGATGCCGTCCGGCACGCCTTCGGGCGCGCCGTCGGGCGGGTCGTCCGTGAAGCCCACCGGCACACCCGGCGGTGCGCCCTCGGGCATGCCGAGCGGCGCTCCCGGCGGCCAGGGCGGTCCTGGCGGCGGCTGCGGCGGTCCGGGCGGCGGGCAGGGTCAGCAGGGCTGAGCGAGGGACGGGCCTGCGCCGCTGTCCGCGGGGCGGCTCAGTCCAGCCAGTGGCCGCGGCCGATGGAGATGAGCCGCAGCTGCCGGGTGGCGAGCTGGGTGACGCGCTCCCGTTCCTCCGGCGGCGCCTCCAGGGCCTCCAGGAACAGCGAGGCGGTGATGAGCATCTGGTCGACGTAGAGGTGCGCGAGCATCAGCAGGTCGTCGTCGCTCCAGCCAGCGGCCTCGGGGTCCTTGGCCAGCTCGGCCTTCACCTCCTCTGCGAAGCGCACCAGTTGGGCGCGGATGGCCTCCCGTACGGGCTGCACCCCGCCGTGCCGTTCCCGGGCGATGAACCGGACATGTGCGGGGTACGCGTCCACGTGGCGGGCGATCAACTCGATGGCGCGCGTGATGCGCTCCTCGCTGTCGCCCGCCGTGGACACCGTCGTCCGCACCATCGGATGAAGGCTGCCCAGCGCCTCGTCGACCAGCGCCACGCCGAGGTCGGCGGTCGACCGGAAGTGCCGGTAGAACGCGGTCGGTGCGACGCCGACGGCCCGGGTGACCTCGCGCAGACCCAGGCTGCTCAGGCTCTGCTCCTCCAGCAGCGCGAGCGCGGCGTCGAGGAGCGCCTGCCGGGTCTTCTGTTTCTGCGCCTGCCGGATGCCGAGGGTGTGACTCATGTCATCCAGTTAACAACTGTTCTCTGGAATTGGGAAGCCGGGAAGCGCGTTAGCATAGAAGTCAGTGAACAACTGTTACTACAACTGTTCACCGAAACTTCACACCGGCCCTGTACGAGGTATCCCGGAGGGGGGATCTGATCCCATGTTGTTCCTCGTCGCCGCACTCATGCTGCTCGGTGTCGTGCTGGGCACCGTCGCTCACGCGCCGCTGACCGTCACCGTCGCCGTCGCCGCAGGCATCGCCGTCTGGCTCGGCGTCTTCGCGATCCGCGAGCGCCTCGGCCGCCGGCGCCGTACGCCGGCCAACTGACCGTCCGCCACGACTTCCAGGAGCTGAGCACCATGCAACTCACCGCACCGGTCACGAGCGGCAGCGAGACCCGCCCGGCCGCACGCGACGCCGACGGCATGGCCGTCGCGTCCTTCATCCTCGGCCTTCTCGGCCTGCTCGTCCTCAACATCTTCCTCGGCCCGATCGCCATCGTCCTGGCCGCCGTCTCCCTCTGGCGCGGCACCGCCCGCCGCGGCCGAGCCCTGCTGGGTCTGGCCCTGGGCGTCGCCGACCTGGCCGTCCTCGCGATCGCGATGGAGGTCTCCCACACGCTGTCGTGGAGCCTGTGAGCCGGGACGGCACCGTCGGCCCGTGCCGGCCCCCGAGGACGACGGGGCACCGGCTCGGACCTCACCGCCGTGGGCAGTCGTTCCGCCGGGGCGGAACGGGTGGGCACGGCCGACAGTGCCGGGCGCCACGCCACCGGGTCCGGGCGCAACCCGGCGAGGCGTACGGCGGGCCAGGCCGGCCCGCGCAGGTGCGCCGTACCCCGGGCTCGGCCATCCCCGTGGCCGGAGCCAACCGCAGGGCCCCGGCGCCGTAGAATCGGCCGCACCATGGCTTACCTCGACCACGCCGCGACAACCCCGATGCTCCCGGAGGCGGCAGAGGCACTGACCGCCCGGTTGAGCATCACGGGCAACGCCTCCTCGCTCCACGCATCCGGCCGGCAGGCACGCCGCACGGTCGAGGAATCCCGCGAGACCCTCGCCGAAGCGCTCGGCGCCCGCCCCAGCGAGGTCGTCTTCACCTCCGGCGGCACCGAGGCCGACAACCTCGCGGTGAAGGGCCTGTACTGGTCCCGCCGCGCCGCCGACCCGGCCCGCACCCGCGTCCTGGCCAGCCCCGTCGAGCACCACGCCGTCCTCGACGCCGTCCACTGGCTCGGCGAGCGCGAGGGCGCGACGGTCGAGTACCTCCCCGTCGACTCCTACGGCCGCGTCCACCCCGACGCCCTGCGCGAGGCCATCGCCCGCGACCCCGACGACGTCGCCCTCGTCACCGTGATGTGGGCCAACAACGAGATCGGCACGATCCTGCCGGTCCGTGAACTCGCCGAGGTGGCCGCCGAGTTCGGCATCCCGATGCACGCCGACGCGGTCCAGGCCTTCGGTCAGCTCCCGGTCGACTTCGCCGCCTCCGGCCTCGCCGCGATGACCGTCTCGGGCCACAAGATCGGCGGCCCGTACGGCATCGGCGCGCTGCTGCTGGGCCGCGACCAGACCCCCGAGCCCGTCCTGCACGGCGGCGGCCAGGAGCGGCACGTCCGCTCCGGCACCCTCGACGTCCCCGCCATCGCGTCCTTCGCCGTCGCCGGCCGGCTCGCCGCCGAGCGGCGGGAGTGGTTCGCCCGGGAGATCGGCGCTCTGCGCGACCAGCTGATCGCGGCGGTCCGCAGCGCCGTCCCGGACGCGATCCTCGGCGGCGACCCGGCATCCGAGGGCCGCCTGCCGGCCAACGCGCACTTCACCTTCCCCGGCTGCGAGGGCGACTCCCTGCTGCTTCTGCTGGACGCCCAGGGCATCGAGTGCTCGACCGGCTCCGCCTGCACCGCCGGCGTCGCCCAGCCCAGCCACGTCCTGCTCGCCACCGGCACCGATCCGGACCTGGCCCGCGGCACCCTGCGCTTCTCCCTCGGCCACACCTCCACGCGCGCGGACGTCGAGGCGGTCGCCAAGGCGATCGGCCCGGCGGTGGAGCGCGCCCGGGCGGCAGGGCTCAGCTGAGGACACGAAAGCGACCTACGAGGCGGGTTCCCTTCGCCGGCATTGTCCGGATCAGGTTATGGGGGTCGCCTTCCGGTCCAGTCCTTGCGACCTTCCGGCCTCTCAGCCCGAGCGTCGATGTCGGCACCAGCGGAGATGGTGTACCTCTCCTTGAAGAGAACAGATATCTCGCGCTGAAGTCGGCTACTCCGCTTGGGCTCCCTCACTCGTCTCGTAGGTCTTGTAAACAGGATAGAACCACACCTACCGGACGAAAAAGGGCCTAGGCCTTGATTTTTTTCAGGTATCGCTCCCAGTCCCAGTGCGGCCCCGGATCGGTGTGGTCCGTCCCCGGCACCTCCACGTGCCCGATGATGTGCCGACGGTCCACGGGTATGCCGTACCGCACGCATATCGCCGCCGTCAGCCGGGCCGAGGACGCGTACATGGCCTCCGTGAAGGAGGAGGCGTCCGCCACGAAGCCCTCGTGCTCGATGCCGACACTGCGCTCGTTGTACTCCCGGTTGCCCGCGTGGAACGCCACGTCCAGCTCCCGTATCAGCTGGGTGATCCGGCCGTCCCTGCGCACGATGTAGTGTGCCGCCGCGCCGTGCGCCGGGTCCTGGAAGACCTTCACCGCGCTCGCGTAGCCGCCCTGCGTGACATGGATGACGACCCGGTCGATCGCGTAGTCGTCCGGCCGGTCCGCCCGCCGGTAGTTGGCCGGGGAGGCCGGCACCCAGCGCGCGCCCCGGAAGTCCACGGCCCCCGCCACCCGGGGCTTCTCCACTCCGGGCAGCCGCCACCACAGATGCGTCAGCTCCGCACGGGCCAGCGCGGCCGTACCCACGGCGGTCGCCGCACCACCGACGAGCAGCGCCCGCCGCCCCAGCCGCCGATCCCCGTCACCCATGCCCCACCACTCCGTCACGCTCACGCCCGCCCCCGCCCCCGGCCCGCCCTCGCCCCGGCCCGCCCTCGCCCCGGCCCGCCCTCGTCCGCGCCCGCCCCTGTCCGTGCGGGCGCCCCGCCCACGCCTGGCTCCGCCCACGCCCGGCTCCATGCGCGCCTGCCGGGTCCGGCCTTGCCCGTGCCCAGCCTCATCCGTGCCCGCCCCGTCCGGCCTTGTCCGCGCCCGGCCCTGCCCGTGGCTGGGGCCTTGTCGGTGTCCGCCCTCGTCCGTGCGGGCGCCCCGCCCACGCCCGGCTCCGCCCGGGCCTGCCCCGTCCGGCCTTGTCCGTCCCGGCCCTGTCCGTGCCGGGCCTCGTCCATGCCCGCCCCGGCCGGCCCTGTTGCGCCGCTGTCGTCCATGTCCGCCCCCGTCCGGTGCCGC
Organism: Streptomyces barringtoniae; assembly: GCF_020819595.1. Taxonomy (GTDB): domain Bacteria; phylum Actinomycetota; class Actinomycetes; order Streptomycetales; family Streptomycetaceae; genus Streptomyces; species Streptomyces barringtoniae. The sequence continues at coordinate 69,555 of NZ_JAJHNP010000027.1, read as the reverse complement.
CCCGCCTGCGCCCGGCCCCGTCCGTGCTCGGCACCACCGTCCGCGCCCTGGCCGCCCCGTCCGCCGTACTGCCCCTTGTGATCGTCAACGGATATCCGGCGGACCCGGTTCCCGCGGCCCCGTACCCTGGAAGAGTTATGACTGAGACCCCGCAGCGCCCCCTCCGCGTCCTCGCCGCCATGTCCGGTGGAGTCGACTCCGCCGTCGCCGCCGCGCGCGCCGCGGAAGCCGGCCATGACGTCACCGGCGTCCACCTCGCGCTCTCCGCGAACCCGCAGTCGTTCCGGACCGGCGCGCGGGGCTGTTGCACCATCGAGGACTCGCGTGACGCCCGCCGCGCGGCCGACGTCATCGGCATCCCCTTCTACGTCTGGGACCTCGCCGACCGCTTCCGCGAGGACGTGGTCGAGGACTTCGTCGCCGAGTACGAGGCGGGCCGCACCCCCAACCCCTGCCTGCGCTGCAACGAGAAGATCAAGTTCGCCGCGCTGCTCGACAAGGCGCTGGCGCTGGGCTTCGACGCGGTCTGCACCGGTCACTACGCCAAGGTGGTCGAGCGCGAGGACGGCTCCCGCGAGCTGCACCGCGCCTCCGACATGGCGAAGGACCAGTCGTACGTCCTCGGTGTGCTGGACGAGAAGCAGCTCGCCCACGCCATGTTCCCGCTCGGCGACACGGTCACCACCAAGGAGGAGATCCGTGCCGAGGCCGAGCGCCGCGGTCTCGCCGTCGCCAAGAAGCCCGACTCGCACGACATCTGTTTCATCGCCGACGGCGACACCCAGGGCTTCCTGGCCCAGCGGCTCGGCAAGGCAGAGGGCGACATCGTCGACGAGTCCGGCACCAGGCTGGGCACGCACGAGGGCGCGTACGGCTTCACCATCGGCCAGCGCAAGGGCCTCAGGATCGGCACCCCGGCCCCCGACGGCAAGCCCCGCTACGTCCTCGACATCTCGCCGGTCACCAACACGGTCACCGTCGGCCCCGCCGACGCCCTGGACGTCACCGCCCTCACTGCGATCAAGCCCCGCTGGTGCGGCACCGCCCCCGCCGGCCCCGGCACCTACACCGCCCAGCTGCGCGCCCACGGCGGCGAGACCGAGGTCACCGCGGAGCCGGTCGACGGCGAGCTGCGCGTGACCTTCGCCGAACCGGTCCGCGGCGTCGCCCCCGGCCAGGCGATCGTCCTGTACGACGGCACGCGCGTGGTCGGCTCGGCGACGATCGCGTCGACCACGCGCGCGACGGCCGCCGCGGTGTAGGCACCCCTAGCCGGTCACGAAATCCGCTAGCCGGTCACGAAATCCGCGAGCACCGGCCCCAGCACCTCCGGCTCCACCATGTGGGTCTGCCCCGGAAGCAGCCGGTAGGTGCCCTGGGGCACCGCTTCCGCAACGGCCTGGCCCGCCCTGTGCATCCACTCCGGGCTCGCGCCGCCCGCGACCGCCAGCACGGGCACGGAGATCGCGGCGAGCCGGTCGCGGGGGAGCAGACCGTCGCCCATGACCGTGTCGTCGTGGGCGAGACTCGGCGCGACGGCCTCCATGCCGGCCCACATCGGTGACTGGCGGGCACGCTGGATCATCACCTCGGCCAGACCCGTCAGCCGCAGGAACAGCTCGACCGCGTCCCCGCGCCGGTCCTCCGAGAGCGCCTTGTTCAGCTGTTCCTTGTACGTGGCCTCCCGCTCGGCGCCCCCCTGCAGGAAGTCGGCGTACGGCACCTCGTACACGGCGGCCCGGCCGGCCGGCAGCCCGCTCGCCACCGCCTCGAGCACCAGCGCGCCGCCCGAGGAGACCCCGAACAGCGCCGCCTCGCCTCCCACGGCGTCGATCAGCGCCGCCAGGTCCTCGACCTCGCGCTCGACCGCGTAGGGCTTCGTGTCCCCGCTCTCGCCGCGGCCCCGGCGGTCGTAGACGACGGCCGTGCAGCGGTCCGCGAGCCGCTGCGCCAGGGGCGCCAGGGTGCCACCGGTGGACATCGCGCCGCTCACCAGGACCACCGTCGGCCCCTGACCGGTCACTTGGTACGCGAGCGGGGTTCCGTCCCGCGAAGTCGTCTTCTTGTCCATGTCGGTGCAGACTGCCGTACCGGCACGGACTCATCGCTCACGACACGTCGGCGTCGTAGAAGCAGAAGTGATCCTTGATCTCCGCCACCCCCGGTTTCGGGTCCGGGTACGCCCACACCAGGTCCGGCGCGTCCGGCAGCGACCAGTAGGACGCCGTGCCCTTGAAGGGGCACACGGTGTGCGTGTCGGAGGGGGTCAGCAGATCGAGGCGCACGTCCTCGGCGGGGATGTAGTACCGCACCGGACAGCCCGTCTCGCGCAGCGCCAGCGGTCGGTCGGTCTCCGCGAGCACCTGGTCGCCGTGCACCACGCGCACGTGCCGCTCGCTCTTCTCGATGGTGATCGTGTGTCCTTCGCTCATACAGGGACAGCACCGGCGGCCGCGCGCTTCTTCCCGCCTGGTAGCGCCCGTGCGGCGGGGCCGTACGGTAGGGGTCATGAACATCTGCGTCTTCCTGTCCGCCGCCGACCTCGACGAGCGTTACACGCGCCCCGCGCGCGAGTTCGCGGAACTCATCGGCAAGGGCGGTCACACCCTGGTGTGGGGCGGTTCCAACGTCGGTCTGATGAAGGTCGTCGCGGACGGGGTGCACGAGGCGGGCGGCAGGCTGCTGGGCGTGTCCGTGGAGTTCCTCGCCAACAAGGCGTGGCCCGGCGCCGACGAGATGGTCATCGCCGCCGACCTCGCCGAACGCAAGAAGCTGCTGCTGGAAAGGGCCGACGCCGTGGTGATCATGGTGGGCGGCACCGGCACGCTGGACGAGGCCACCGAGATCCTGGAGCTGAAGAAGCACGGCCGCACCGACAAGCCGGTCGTCCTGCTGAACACCGCGGGCTTCTACGACGGCCTCAAGCAGCAGTTCCGCCGCATGGAGGACGAGGGCTTCCTGCCCCGTCCGCTGTCCGAGCTGGTGTTCTTCGCCGAGGAGCCGGTCGGCGCCCTGGCCTACCTGGAGGAGTCGCTGGGCCACCGCTGATGCGAGCATGGCGGGCATGGCTACTCATGTGATCACCGGGGCCGGCTCCGGCATCGGCGCGGCCGTCGCCCGCCGCCTGCACGCGCGCGGGGACGAACTGTGGCTGCACGCGCGCGACGCGGGCCGCGCGAAGGAACTGGCGGCCGAGTTCCCCGGCACCCGCACCCTGGTCGGCGACCTGGCCGACCCGGAGCGGCTCTCCTGGGCCTTCTCCCACCAGACCCTCCCGGACCGGGTGGACTCCTTGCTGCACATCGCGGGCGTCGTCGACCTGGGCGAGGTCGGCGACCTGACCCCCAAGTCCTGGCGCCACCAGCTCAACGTCAACCTGATCGCCCCCGCCGAGCTGACCCGGCACTTCCTGCCCCAGCTGCGTGCGGCCCGCGGCCATGTGATCTTCGTCAACTCCGGTGCCGGCCTGAGCGCACACGCCGGCTGGTCCGCGTACGCCGCCTCCAAGCACGGCCTGAAGGCCCTCGCCGACTCCCTGCGCCACGAGGAGCACGCGAACGGCGTCCGGGTCACCTCGGTCTACCCCGGCCGCACGGCCAGCCCCATGCAGGCCAAGGTCCACCAGCAGGAGGGCAAGGAGTACGACGCGTCGAAGTGGATCGACCCCGAGTCGGTCGCCACGACGATCCTCATGGCCCTGGACCTGCCCGGGGACGCGGAGGTCAACGACCTGACGGTGCGCCCGGGTCGCTGAGCGCGACAAGCGGTACGGAGATCCGGGACCGGCCGGCGAAGGCGGCGTGGTCCCGGCCCGAGGCCTTCTCGGCCGACCGGGTCGGACGGCGGGCGGGCACGGGCCGGGTGCAGGGGGCGGAGACCCTGGGTGTTCGGCATACCCTGCCGAGGTGAGTGACAACAGCGAGTTCAGGTTCCCGGGAGCCACCGGAATCGGGTCCATGCCGGGCGGCGACGCCAGGGAAGCCGCCAAGACCGTCACCGGCAGCTTCGAGGACTTCCCCTTCCTGCCCGAGCTGCCCGCGCGCGGCCCCGGCGCCGACATGATCGGCCGTACCGCCGGGATGCTCGTCGAGCTGTACGCGCGCGTGGAGCCCAGCGGCTGGCGCATCGGGGACCGGCCGGGCCGGGACACCAAGCGGGCGCGGTCCTGGCTGGGGGAGGACCTGGACGCCCTGGAGGAGTTCACCCAGGGCTACGAGGGCGATCTGAAGGTGCAGTCCGTCGGGCCGTGGACGCTCGCCGCCGCGCTGGAGCTGAAGAACGGCGAGGCCGCCCTCTCCGACCCCGGCGCCTGCCGCGACCTCGCCGCCTCCCTCGCCGAGGGGCTGCGGCTGCACCTGGCCGAGGTCCATCGCCGGATCCCGGGCGCGCGGATCGTGCTCCAGCTCGACGAGCCCTCCCTCACCGCCGTCCTGCGCGGACAGGTCCGCAGCGCCAGCGGCTACCGCACCCACCGGGCCGTGGACCGGCAGATCGTGGAGGCCACCCTGCGAGACGTGATCGGGGCCCACGCCGACGGGCCCGTGATCGTCCACTCCTGCGCCCCCGACGTGCCCTTCGCCCTGCTGCGGCGGACCGGCGCGGCCGGTGTCTCCCTCGACTTCTCGCTGCTCACCGAACGTGACGACGACGCGGTCGGCGAGGCCGTCGAGGCCGGTACGCGGCTGTTCGCCGGTGTCGTGCCGGGCACGGACGGCCCATTGTCAGACCCTGCCGGTAGCGTCATGGGTGTCAGGACGTTGTGGCGCAGGCTGGGGCTGCCACCGGGGCTGCTCGCGGAGGCGGTCACGGTCACCCCGGCGTGCGGTCTGGCGGGCGCTTCCCCCGCCTACGCACGCCAGGCGCTCGCCCACTGCGTCCAGGCGGCGAGATCCCTCGCGGACAACCCAGAGTAACGGGAGGACAACACGGTGGCCGGCGACAAGCAGCAGGCGGAGACGGCAGTGCCCGCCGAGGCACGTGACAAGCACGCGCAGCTCGCTGAGCAGATCGAGGAGCACCGCTTCCGGTACTACGTGAAGGACGCTCCCGTCATCAGCGACGCCGAGTTCGACAAGCTCCTGAAGACTCTGGAGGCGCTGGAGGAGCAGTATCCGGAGCTGCGCACGCCGGACTCGCCGACCCAGAAGGTCGCGGGGTCGTACGCGACGGAGTTCACTGCGGTCGAGCACCGCCAGCGGATGCTGTCCCTCGACAACACTTTCAACGACGAGGAGCTGGCCGCCTGGGCCGAGCGCATCGCGCGCGAACTCGGCGACCAGGACTACCACTTCCTGTGCGAGCTGAAGGTGGACGGCCTCGCGGTCAACCTCACCTACGAGAACGGCCGGCTCACCCGCGCGGCCACCCGCGGCGACGGCCGCACCGGCGAGGACATCACCCCCAACGTCCGTACGATCGCGGAGATCCCGGACCGCCTCAAGGGCGACAAGGTGCCCGACCTGGTGGAGATCCGCGGCGAGGTCTACTTCCCGATGGAGAAGTTCCTCGAACTGAACGAACGCCTGGTCGCCGCCGGTGACAAGCCCTTCGCCAACCCCCGCAACGCCGCCGCGGGTTCTCTGCGCCAGAAGGACCCGCGGGTCACCGCGACCCGCCCGCTGCACATGGTCGTCCACGGCATCGGCGCCCTGGAGGGCTTCACGGGCATGACCCGTCTCTCCCAGGCCTACGACCTGCTGAAGACCTGGGGCCTGCCCACCTCCCGGCACAACCGCGTGGTCGACGGCCTCGACGGCGTACGCGAGTTCATCGCCCACTACGGCGAGAACCGCCACTCCGTGGAGCACGAGATCGACGGTGTCGTCGTCAAGCTGGACGAGATCCGCCTCCAGGGCCGCCTCGGCTCCACCGCGCGTGCCCCGCGCTGGGCGATCGCGTACAAGTACGCGCCGGAAGAGGTCAACACCAAGCTCGTCGACATCAAGGTGGGCGTCGGCCGCACCGGCCGGGTCACGCCGTACGCCCAGGTCGAGCCGGTCACGGTCGCGGGCAGCGAGGTCGAGTTCGCCACCCTGCACAACCAGGAGGTCGTCAAGGCCAAGGGCGTCCTCATCGGCGACACGGTCGTCATCCGCAAGGCCGGTGACGTCATCCCGGAGATCCTCGGCCCGGTGGTCGACCTCAGGGACGGCAGCGAGCGGGAGTTCGTGATGCCGGGCGAGTGCCCCGAGTGCGGCACCCCGCTCAGGCCCATGAAGGAGGGCGACATCGACCTCCGCTGCCCCAACGCCCGTACGTGCCCGGCCCAGTTGCGCGAGCGTGTCTCCTATCTCGCCGGCCGCGAGTGCCTGGACATCGAGCACTTCGGCGGGGTGGCCGCCGCCGCGCTCACCCGCCCGCTGGAACCGGCCGACCCGCCACTGGTGGACGAGGGGGACCTGTTCGACCTGACGGTGGAGAAGCTGCTGCCGATCAAGGCCTATGTCCTCGACCCCGACAGCGGTCTGCCGAAGCGGGACCCCAAGACGGGCGAGGAGAAGGTCGTCACGGTCTTCGCCAACCAGAAGGGTGAGCCGAAGAAGAACACCCTCGCGCTGCTGGAGAACATCGAGGCGGCCAAGTCCCGCCCGCTCGCGCGCTTCCTGAACGGGCTGTCCATCCGGCATGTCGGACCGGTCGCCGCGCAGGCCCTCGCCCGCGAGTTCCGCTCCGTCGACCGCATCGAACAGGCCACCGAGGAAGAGCTCGCGACCACCGACGGCGTCGGCCCGATCATCGCCGCCGCGCTCAAGGAGTGGTTCGCCGAGGACTGGCACCGCGAGATCGTCCGCAAGTGGAAGGCGGCCGGAGTCCCGCTGGAGGACGCCTCGACCGGCGAGGTCGAGGGCCCGCGCCCGCTGGAGGGGCTCACGGTCGTCGTCACCGGCACGCTGGAGAACTTCACCCGCGACGGCGCGAAGGAGGCACTGCAGAGCCGGGGCGCGAAGGTGACCGGATCTGTTTCGAAGAAGACCTCGTTCGTCGTCGTGGGTGACAACCCGGGATCGAAGCACGACAAGGCCATGCAATTGAAGGTCCCGGTCCTGAACGAGGACGGTTTCGGTGTCCTCTTGGAGCAGGGCCCCGAAGCGGCGGCCGAAGTCGCGCTTACGACCGAGTAGTAGCGGTTGAAGGCCACCCGATCGGTGCATATCAGTTGCATACGGGTGGCCCGGGCGCTTTCGGGCAACCGTCGACGACCGGTGCCCGTGGAAGCCTTCCGCGGCCTACTGTTGAGATGTGCACCTGCCGTGCCCGGCTGCGGTTGGGGCATCCCCGTGCGCTCCCGGCGTGCGAGGAAGGTTTCTTCAACGCGGAGCTGCTGATGGCTGTCGGACATCGGGCCGCGTGGCGTGGGCACCGCCGGCTGTGAGAGGGACGGGAATGGAACCGACCGAGAGCGTCGCCCCGGACTCACGGCTGCGACTGCGCCGGCGCACGTGCACCTGGCGGGTGACCCGATGGACGGGGCGGGGCCACGGCCGCACGCGCGGCCGGGCCCGCGCGGCCGGACCGGGCGCCGCCGCCGACGCGCGCCCGCCCATACCCGTGGTCATCGAGCCCGTCCCCGGCCTGACCGGCGCCGGCACCGACCCCGAACGGCACCTCACCTGGCCCACCCTGCCCACGGCCGTCGTGGCCGCCGCCGCGCTCGTCCTCGGCGCAGGTTTCTACCACGCCTTCGCCGGCCGACACGCCCTCTTCCCGAGCGGCACCGTCGGCTGGTCGCTGGCCCTGCTCACCGGTGCCATCGTCGGCCACCTCGTCATGCTGGGCCGCGCCCGCTGGTGGGGCGGCACCGGTTCCGGTGCCGCGCTGACCCTCGCGGTCCTGCTGCTCTACGGCTGGGTGCCGGCCGGAATGGTCAGCCTCACCGTCGTCGTCCTGGTCGGCATCGCCCGGCGCCACCGCGGGCGGCAGGGCGTGCTGCACGGCGCGGTGGACCTCCTCGGCATCGGCGCCGGCGCGCTGGTGCTCGGCGCGTTCGGCCGCGTCCCGAGTGTCGAGACGCCCTGGCGACCCGGCAGCTGGAGCTTCGCCGCCGCACCCGAGGTGGTCCTCGCCGCCGTCGCCTACCTCGCGGTCAGCCGCGGCCTGCAGTGGTACCTGCACGCCCCGCGCAGCGGCAAGGTGCCCACCGTGGCCCGTACCGCCCTGGTGCGACAGGGGCTGCTCGCCGTCGCGCTGCTCGGCATCGCGCCGCTGCTGTGCGTCGTCGCCGACGCGGAGCCGATCCTGCTCCCGCTGTTCGCCATCCCGCTCATCGCCCTCGACTCCACCCTGTGGATGGCACGCGCGCGTGCCGAGGAGCAGCTGCGCGACCCGCTGACCGGACTGCCCAACCGGCAGTGGCTGCTGGAGCGGATCTGGACGGCCCTCGACGACGCCGAACGCATCGGCGCCCGTTCCGCCCTCATGCTGATCGACCTCGACCGTTTCCGGTCGGTGAACGACACCCTCGGTCATCTCGCCGGTGACCGGCTGCTGCTCCAGATCGCCGACCGGCTGCGGCTCGCCCTGCCGCGCGGGGCGGAGGCTGCGCGGCTCGGCGGCGACGAGTTCGCGGTGTTACTGCCCGTCGCCGACTCCACCACCTCGGCCACCCGCGTCGCCCGCGGCCTGGTCGCCGCGCTCAGCTCCCCGCTGGACCTCGACGGGCTCACCCTCGTCCTGGAGGCCAGCGCCGGCGTCGCCGTCTTCCCCGACCACGCCCTGGACGCCGAAGGGCTGCTGCGGCGCGCCGATGTGGCGATGTACCAGGCGAAAAGGGACCGTACGGGCGTCGAGGTCTACGAGTCCAAGCGCGACTCCAACACGCCCGACCGGCTCGGCCTGCTGGGCGATCTGCGCCGGGCGCTCGACGCGCACGAGGTGCAGCTGCACTACCAGCCCAAGGTCCGCTTCGACGGTCAGGTCGCCGGCCTGGAGGCGCTGGTGCGCTGGGTGCACCCCGAGCGCGGGAAGGTTCCGCCGGACGAGTTCATAGCGATCGCCGAGTCCTCCGGGCTGATGCCCCATCTGACCGAGTACGTCCTGGAGACCGCGCTCGGGCAGGTCGCCAAGTGGCGCGCGCAGGGGCTGCGGGTCCCGGTCGCGGTCAACGTCTCCCCGCGCGACGTCCACACGCCCGGGTTCGCGGGCTCGGTGGCCGCGCGGCTGGCCCGGCACGGGGTCCCTGCGGGGGCCTTGCAGCTGGAGATCACCGAGCATGTGCTGCTGGAGGACCCGCAGCGGGCCGCGGACACCCTCGCGGGCCTGACCGGGCACGGCGTGAAGATGTCGCTGGACGACTTCGGCACCGGGTATTCGTCCCTGGTGCATCTGCGGCGGCTGCCGGTCAGCGAGCTGAAGATCGACCGGTCGTTCGTGGCGCGGCTGGCCGTTGACACCGAGGACGCGGAGATCGTGCGGTGCACGGTCGATCTCGCGCATTCCCTGGGGCTGCTCGTCGTCGCCGAGGGGGTCGAGGACGACGAGACGTGGGAGCGGCTGCGGGACCTCGGCTGCGACGCCGTTCAGGGGTGGCTCGTCGCCGCGGCGATGCCGCCCGAGGAGACCACGGCGTGGCTGCGGGCGCGCGGTTCCCGGGGGTGGCAGCGGCCGCGGGCGGCTCTGCCGGCCGCCGAGTAGTCCCCCCGCAGTCCCCCCGCTCACCGGCGGGCGCGTCGCGGCTGGTCGCGCCCACGCGGCCAAGCCGCATTCCCGACGCGGCCCCGTGTCCCTTCGGGCGCTCAGGCTCCCGTGAAGTGGGCGATCAGGAGTGCGGCCGGCGCTCGTGCCCCTCCTCCGGCAGCCGCCCGCTCCTCATCGGCGTCGCCAGCCCGTGCGGCCCCGCCCAGAACGTCTCCGTCAGCAGGCCGGGCTCCTCTCCCTCGGCCGTGATCGGCTCCACGACGACCAGCAGCGCACCGAAGGCCTCCCGCAGGGGCGCCGGGGCGTCCTCCGTGGCGAACGGCAGGTCCACCAGGTGGGTGAACATCGCGTCGTAGAGGGCAGGCCGACGCCGTGCGAAGGACGTGTACGTCTGCGCCACCGCCATCAGGGCCTCCCGCGTGCCCGGTGCCGCCGTCCGCGCCCGCCGCAGCTCCGTCGTCAGGTCGGCGCAGCCCTGCACCGCGACCGCCGTCACGATCGCGTCCTTGCCCTTGAAGTGGCTGTGGAGGACCGGCCGGCTGTACTCGATCTCGGCGGCCGGCCGGCGTGTGGTCACCGCGTCCCAGCCCTCGCCCCCGGCCGGCTCCCGCGCGGCCGTCACGATCAGCCGCTCCCGCTCCGCTCGTTCGCGCTCCCGGCGTTTCTGGATCGTCACGCTCGAACTTCTAGCAGCGCTCGCCAAGCTGTCGACGCTCCTCTAGCCTCGCTCTCGTCTCTAGCATTGCTAGAAAGCGGAGGGGTCATGACCGTCACCGCTGTCGATCAAGGGCCTCAGGGACGGCGCCTTCGGGGTGCTGGGCCTGGTCCTGCTGGCCGCCGCCGGTGCCCGTGCCGAGGCGTGGTTCATGGTCTGCGTGGCACTCGTCCCACTCGTCGACACCCTGATAGTCCTGCGACACGACGGGGCGAAGGCGACCGCGTTCGGGATCCACTTCGCCACCGCGATCGTTGTACTGATCAGCGCCGGACTGCTCTTCGCGGTCTGACCACAACACGAGGGAACGCAATGTCGCTGTTCGTACCCGAGTTCGACGATTCCGTGATCGTGCGCGGCGCCGAGGCCGAGGTGGTCGGGGGTGCACCCGTCGGCGTCCAGCTGCTGGCAGACAAGAGTGCGACCGGAGGGGCGCTGTCCACCGTGCGCGTCACCCTGGCCGAGGGCGCCGACGGCGCGCGGCCCCACCTCCACCACAGCGGGGCGGAGATGTTCTACCTGCTCGACGGGTGTGCCGAGATCCTCTCCGGTGACGACATCGTGACCGCGGAGCGCGGCGACCTCGTCATCGTCCCGCCGGAGAAGCCGCACGCCTTCGCCGCCGTACCGGAGACCACGGCGGACATCCTCATCGTCTTCACCCCGGGCATCGAGCGCTTCGAGTACTTCCGCCACCTGCAGCGCATCCGCCTCGGCGAGGCCACCCCGGAGAGCATCCTCGAGGTGCAGGACCGGTACGACAACCACTTCCTCAAGAGCGAGGTCTGGGAGCGTCGCCGGGACTGACGCGCGGGGGGCCGGGAAACCGTTTCACGGCCACCCGGCCCCGCCCCATAGGATTGGCCCCAAACCACACACACTCACCCCAGAGGATCGCTGCATGCCTGGCATCACGCGCGAGGAGGTCGCCCACCTCGCCCGGCTGGCGCGTCTGGAGCTGAAGCCCGAAGAACTCGACCACTTCGCGGGACAGCTCGACGACATCATCGGCGCGGTCGCCCGCGTCAGCGAGGTCGCCGACCAAGACGTACCGCCGACCTCGCACCCGCTCCCGCTGACGAACGTCATGCGGCCGGACGAGGTCCGTCCCTCGCTCACCCCCGAGCAGGCGCTCTCCGGCGCCCCCGCCCAGGAGCAGCAGCGTTTCAAGGTGCCGCAGATCCTGGGGGAGGAGTGACCACCATGACGGACAACAACATCATCAAGCTCACCGCCGCGCAGATCGCCGGGAAGATCGCCTCCGGCGAGCTCACGGCCGTCGAGGTCACCGAAGCCCACCTGGCCCGGATCGAGGCCGTCGACGAGAAGGTGCACGCCTTCCTGTACATCGACCGCGAGGGCGCCCTCGCCCAGGCCCGTGCCGTGGACGAGAAGCGGGCCCGCGGTGAGAAGCTCGGCCCGCTGGCCGGCGTCCCGCTCGCGCTCAAGGACATCTTCACCACCGAGGGCGTGCCCACGACCGTCGGTTCGAAGATCCTCGAGGGCTGGATCCCGCCGTACGACGCGACGCTCACCAAGCGGCTGAAGGCCGCCGACGTGATCATCCTCGGCAAGACCAACATGGACGAGTTCGCCATGGGGTCCTCGACCGAGAACAGCGCCTACGGCCCGACCGGCAACCCGTGGGACCTCACCAAGATCCCCGGCGGCTCCGGCGGCGGTTCCTCCGCCGCCCTCGCCTCCTTCCAGGCGCCGCTCGCCATCGGCACCGACACCGGCGGCTCCATCCGCCAGCCGGCCGCGGTCACCGGCACGGTCGGCGTGAAGCCGACGTACGGCGCGGTGTCCCGCTTCGGCATGGTCGCCTTCTCCTCGTCCCTCGACCAGGGCGGCCCCTGCGCCCGTACGGTCCTGGACGCCGCCCTGCTGCACGAGGTCATCGCCGGGCACGACCCGATGGACTCCACCTCCATCGACGCCCCGGTCCCGCCGGTCGTCGAGGCCGCGAAGAACGGCTCCGTGCAGGGCATGCGCGTCGGCGTGGTCAAGCAGTTCCGCGGCGAGGGCTACCAGGCCGGCGTCATCCAGCGCTTCGACGAGTCGGTCGAGCTGCTGAAGGAGCTGGGCGCCGAGATCGTCGAGCTGGACTGCCCGTCCTTCGACCTCGCGCTGTCGGCGTACTACCTGATCGCGCCGTCCGAGTGCTCCTCCAACCTCGCCCGCTTCGACGGCCTGCGCTACGGCCTGCGGACCGGCGACGACGGCAGCCACTCGGCCGAGGAGGTCACCTCCCTCACCCGCGAGGCGGGCTTCGGCCCGGAGGTCAAGCGCCGCATCATGCTCGGCACGTACGCCCTGTCGAGCGGCTACTACGACGCCTACTACGGCTCCGCGCAGAAGGTCCGCACGCTCATCACGCGGGACTTCGAGAAGGCCTTCGAGCAGGTCGACGTCATCGTCTCGCCGACGACCCCGACCACCGCCTTCGCGATCGGCGAGCGCGCCGACGACCCGATGGCGATGTACCTCGCGGACCTGTGCACCATCCCGACCAACCTGGCGGGCAACGCGGCCATGTCCCTGCCCTGCGGCCTCGCCCCGGAGGACAACCTCCCGGTGGGCCTGCAGATCATCGCCCCCGCGATGAAGGACGACCGCCTGTACAAGGTGGGCGCCGCCGTCGAGGCCGCCTTCGTGGAAAAGTGGGGTCACCCGCTGCTGGAGGAGGCTCCGTCGCTGTGAGCAAGCTGTCCAAGGCCAAGGACTTCAAGAAGTCCAAGTCCGGTACGTACCTGTCGATGGCCACCACCGCGTTCGGCGCGTTCGGTGTCGCCAAGCAGATCAAGAAGGCCCGCGCCGAGCACGACACGCTGCGGCTGGTCGACGCCACGGTCTCCGCCGTGGCCATCGTGACCGGCCTCGCGATCCTCTACCGCGAGCTGAAGCGGCTGGGCGACGACGACGTCCTGCTGGGCTGAGAGGGAAGTTTTCACCGTGACCACCACGACCGACCTGGTGTCGTACGAGGACGCGCTGGCGTCGTACGACCCCGTCATGGGCCTCGAGGTCCATGTCGAACTCGGCACCAAGACCAAGATGTTCTGCGGCTGTTCGACGGCGCTCGGCGCCGACCCGAACACCCAGACCTGCCCCGTCTGCCTCGGCCTGCCCGGCGCGCTCCCGGTCGTCAACGCGACCGGAGTCGAGTCGGCGATCAGGATCGGTCTCGCGCTGAACTGCGAGATCGCCGAGTGGTGCCGCTTCGCCCGGAAGAACTACTTCTATCCGGACATGCCGAAGAACTTCCAGACCTCCCAGTACGACGAGCCGATCGCCTTCAACGGCTACCTCGACGTGCAGCTGGAGGACGGCGAGACCTTCCGCGTGGAGATCGAGCGCGCCCACATGGAGGAGGACACCGGCAAGTCCACCCACGTGGGCGGCGCGACCGGCCGGATCCACGGCGCGCAGCACTCGCTGCTGGACTACAACCGCGCCGGCATCCCGCTGATCGAGATCGTCACCAAGCCGATCGTCGGCGCCGGCGAGCGTGCCCCCGAGGTCGCGAAGGCGTATGTCCGTGAGCTGCGCGAGCTCATCCGTGCCCTCGGTGTGTCCGAGGCCCGCATGGAGATGGGCCAGATGCGCTGCGACGTCAACCTGTCGCTGATGCCCAAGGGCGCGGACAGGTTCGGTACCCGCAGCGAGACCAAGAACGTCAACTCGCTGCGTTCGGTGGAGCGCGCGGTCCGCTTCGAGGTCATGCGTCACGCCGCGGTGCTGAACGACGGCGGCAAGGTCGTCCAGGAGACCCGCCACTTCCACGAGGACACGGGCTCCACCACCTCCGGCCGTACGAAGGAGGAGGCCGAGGACTACCGGTACTTCCCGGAGCCCGACCTCGTCCCGGTCGCCCCGTCCCGCGAGTGGGTCGAGGAGATCCGTGCGGCGCTGCCCGAGCTGCCGCTGGTCCGCCGCACCCGGCTGCTCGCCGAGTGGGGCATCTCCGCCACCGACATGCAGGCGATCCTCAACGCCGGCGCGCTGGAGGCGATCGTCGCCACGATCGACGCCGGTGCCGACGCCGCCTCCGCCCGCAAGTGGTGGATGGGTGAACTGGCGCGCAGCGCCAACGAGTCCGGCAAGGCGCTGGACGAGCTGGCGATCACGCCCGCGCAGGTCGCCCGGGTCACCGAACTCGTGGCGAAGGGTGACCTGAACGACAAGCTGGCCCGTCAGGTCATCGAGGGCGTCCTCGCGGGCGAGGGCACCCCGGACGAGGTCGTCGACAAGCGCGGCCTGAAGGTCGTCTCCGACGAGGGCGCGCTGACCGCCGCCGTCGACGAGGCCATCGCCGGCAACCCGGGCGTCGCGGACAAGATCCGCGGCGGCAAGGTGGCCGCGGCCGGCGCCCTGGTCGGCGCGGTCATGAAGGCGACCCGGGGTCAGGCCGACGCGGCCCGCGTCAAGGAGCTGATCCTTCAGAAGCTGGGCGTCAGCGAGGGCTGAGAGACACCGCGAACGATTCCGAGGGGCAGTACACCGAACCTGGTGTACTGTCCCTCGCTCGCTTACAAGAACCTTATGAGGCGACAGAGTTCGCCGGAGTGTCCTGTGATGTCCCTCGCACTCCTGTGAATAAGCCCATGATCACGGCAAACGATCACTTTCGCCTGCAAGAGTGTCCTGCGATTGCTCATGCGTTCTTTGCGGGTTGTTCAGTTCATGGACCACTGTTCCCGGCCAAAGATCCACAAATAGTCCCTGGGAGCACGTCCGTGGCAGACCTCGCCCGTTGGTGCGTCCGGCATCGGCTGATCGCCGTGCTGCTGTGGCTCCTCGCCTTCGGCGGGGTCACCACGGCCGCCGCCGTGGCGGGTTCGTCGTACTCGAACTCCTACGACGTCCCCGGCACCGAGGCGGGCCGCGCCGCGCAGCTCCTCAAGGAGGGCTTCCCGGGCCTGGGCGGGGACAGTGACACCGTCGTCTGGCACACCACCACCGGCACCGTCCGCGCCGCAGGCGTCGAGCGGACCATGACCCGCACCCTGGACCGCATCGCCTCGCTGCCCGGCGTCGCCTCGGTGAGCGGCCCGTACGGCCGCCAGGGCGCGCACCGGATCAGCCCCGACGGCCGTACGGCGTACGCCACCGTCACCTTCGCGCAGGAGGCCGAGCACATCGGCAAGGCCGAGGCACAGGCCGTGGTCGGCACCGCCAAGGCCGCCGAGGGCCACGGGCTCCGGGTGGAACTGGGCGGCAGCGCCATCGGACTCACCGCGACCCCGCGCGAGCACACCGCCGAGCTGGTCGGCGTGCTCGTCGCGGCCGTCGTGCTGTTCCTCGCCTTCGGCTCGCTCGCCGCCTCGGCCCTGCCCATCGCCACCGCCCTGGTCGGCGTCGGCACCGCCTACTCCGGCATCGGCCTGCTCGGACACGCCATGACCGTCGCCGACTTCGCGCCCATGCTCGGCATGCTCATCGGCCTCGGCGTCGGCATCGACTACGCGCTGTTCATCGTCACCCGGCACCGGCGCGGACTGAAACGCGGGCTGAGCGTCACCGAGTCCGCCGTGAGCGCCGTGGCCACCACCGGACGCGCCGTCGTCTTCGCGGGTGCGACGGTGTGCATAGCCCTGCTGGGGATGCTCATACTGCGGCTGGGCTTCCTCAACGGGGTCGCCGTCGCCGCCTCGTTGACGGTCGTGCTCACCGTCGCGGCCTCCGTCACCCTGCTGCCCGCCCTGCTGTCGTACATCGGCCCCCGGGCCCTCAGCCGCCGCGAGCGGCGCCGGCTCGCCGAGCACGGGCCGCGCCCCGAGCTGCCCACCGGTCTCGCCGCCCGCTGGTCCGCGCTCGTCGAACGCCGCCCCAAGCTGCTCGGCTCGCTCGCCCTGGCCGTCGTCGCCCTGCTCGCCCTGCCGACCCTCTCCCTCCACCTCGGCACCTCCGACCAGGGCAACGACCCGCGCACCTCCACCACCCGCAAGGCCTACGACCTGCTCGCCGAGGGCTTCGGACCCGGCGTCAACGGGCCGCTCACACTGGTGACGCGCATAGACGGCGCCGCGGACGAGCTCGCCCTGGACAACCTCGACACGACCCTGCGCGCCACCCGGGGCGTCGCCTCCGTCACCCCGGCCACCTACGCCTCCGGCGGCGGCACCGCCTACCTCACGGTCGTCCCCGACTCCGCCCCGCAGTCCCAGGACACCAGCGACCTGGTGAACCGGCTGCGCACGAAGGTGCTGCCGCGCGCGGAGACCGGCACCTCCCTCGACATCCAGGTCGGCGGGGTCACCGCCGGCTACGACGACTTCGCGGATGTGATCATCGGCAAACTGCCGCTGTTCGTCGGCGCGGTCATCGGGCTCGGCTGTCTTCTGCTGCTCGTCGCGTTCCGCTCGCTCGGGATCCCGCTGAAGGCCGCGGTGATGAACATCGCCGCCGTGGCCGCCGCCTTCGGTGTCGTCGTCGTGGTCTTCCAGTGGGGCTGGGGCAGCGAACTGCTAGGCCTCGGCCGGGCCGGCCCGATCGAGCCCTTCCTCCCCGTGATCATGGTGTCCGTCCTCTTCGGCCTCTCCATGGACTACCAGGTCTTCCTGGTGGGCCGGATGTACGAGGAGTGGCTGGAGACCGGCGACAACCGGCGCGCCGTCCGCGTGGGCCTGGCCGAGACCAGCCGGGTCATCAACTCCGCCGCGGTCATCATGATCTCGGTCTTCCTCGCCTTCGTGCTCAGCGGCGACCGCGTGATCGCCATGTTCGGCATCGCCCTCGCCTCCGCTGTCGCCCTGGACGCCTTCGTCCTGCGCACCCTCCTCGTGCCTGCGCTGATGCATCTGCTCGGCGCCGCCAACTGGTGGCTTCCCGCCTGGCTGGAGCGCCGCCTGCCCCGCGTCAGCATCGAGCCGCCCGAGTGCCGCGCGGCGCATGAGAGGCTCGGCAAGGTCTCGGTGGCGGAACTGGGGAAGGAAGAGCAGCGCGATGTACGCGATATCCCTGGGTGACGACGGCGCCGAGCTGCGGCCCCTGGAGGTCTGGCACGCCGAGGAACTCCTCGCCGACATCGACCGGGGGCGGGAGTTCATCGGCCGTCACATCGGGCTGCCGGACGTCATCACCGACCTGGACTCCGCCCGCGCCTATCTGAAGGCCTACGCCGACAAGCGCGGCGCCGACGCCGGCGGCCTGCATGGCATCTGGCTGGACGGCAGGCTGGTCGGCGGCCTGCTGTTCCGGGTGTGGGACACCCCGAGCGGGGTCTGCGAGGCCGGCTGCTGGCTGGAGCCGGCGGCGGCTGGGCGCGGTCTGGTCACGCGGGGCATGCGGGTGCTGCTGGAGTGGGCCTTCGAGGAGCGCGGCATGCACCGGGTGGAGTGGCAGGTCTCCTCCGCCAACGAGCCCAGCATCAACGTGGCCCGCCGGCTCGGCATGACCCGCGAGGGCGTGCTCCGGGAGAACTACCCGCACCGGGGCGTACGCACCAGCACCGAGATCTGGTCGGTGCTCGCCCCCGAATGGCGTGCGGCACGCGCGCGTGGCACGCACGACGGTCATTGATGATCGACGATCATTAAGAGACCTCTCAGACAGGGTCCGTACGGTGCCGGGCATGGCTACGAAGACAGAGGAAGGCGCCGAGGCGCGCAACGACGAGGAGACGGCGGTGGAGGCCGCCACCACTGAGGAGGAATCCGCCCAGGCGGAGGCTCTTGAGGATGGCCCCGGGCAGGCGGACGCCGCCGACGAGGAGGCCGCCGGGGAGCGGGAACCCGCAGAGGAGAAGGTGCCCTCCGGAGTCGGTCAGGGTGCCGGTGCCGTCGTCTCGGCCGCGCTGGGCCTCGTCTCGCTCAGCGGCGGCTGGATCGGCACCGTCGCGGGCGCCCGCGAGCAGCTCGTCGGTCAGCTGCGGACCTCCTCCACCGCGAGCGTCGCCACCCAGATCAAGGCCGTCTACGGCAACGCCTGGCACAGCACCGCCCTGTGGGCCGGCCTGTTCGCGCTGGCCGCGCTGCTCACCGGCGTGGTCGTGCTCGCCCGGCCCGCCTTCGGCGCTCCCGGCCGTCCGCAGGCGCACTGGATCAAGTCGGTCGCCTGGGCGGGCGTCTCGCTCGGGGCCATCGGCCTGCTGCTGGCCGTGCTGAAGTACTCCGACGCGTTGCTCGCGCTGCCCTCGGCCGGCTGAGAACCCGCAGGTCCCAGGGGGCCTTAGGGAGTCCATAAGCACCTTAGGGACTCGCTGAGGCCCCTTACGCGCGCGTGCGGCCCGCATGCCGCCCGAAGATGCGGAACTCTCCCGATGTGGCGCACCCCCCTGGGAGACGAAGGTGGAGCCATCGCAGAAAGCGATGCACGACACCGGCTCTCCTCGAAGGACACGTCATGATCGAGATCGAGTACCACAAGATGCGCTCCGCCCAGCTGATCCACGAGGCCGAGCAGACGCGCCTGGCCCGCGAGGCCGCCCGGGCCCGCCGCGCCGCCCACCGCGACTCCGCCGGCCAGGACGGCGCGGTCGCCGAGTCCCATACCGACCGGCCCCGCCGGCACCGGATCCCGCGCACCGCGTGACCACCGGACCGACGGACGGGGCCGGAACGGAGGGTGGCCGTACGGGGGTCGGCCGCCTTCCGGACCTCCCGGACCGGGGTCGTACGACTGCCCGCCCCAGTCGTACGACCCTTCCGTCCGTTGCTACGACCCTTCCGGCCACCGGTGCGACAATCGCACCGGGCCTGTGGAAAACCGCTGCCCTGCCGTGCGGGCCTCATGCGATGCTCGGGCCCGTGGAGACCAGGTCCGTCAGTCCCGTGTTCGTCGGCCGCGCCGACGAGTTGGACACCTTGAACGACGCGCTCGCCCGCGCCCGCGCCGGCGAGCCCCAGGCGCTGCTGCTCGGCGGCGAGGCCGGGGTCGGCAAGACCCGCCTCGTCGAGGAGTTCGCCACGGCCGCCGGCCGGCACGCGGTCGTCGCCGTCGGCGGCTGTGTGGAGATCGGCGCCGACGGGCTGCCGTTCGCGCCCTTCTCCACCGCGCTGCGCGCCCTGCGCGACGCCCTGCCCGCGGAGTTCGCCGCAGCCGCCCAGGGGCAGGAGGAGGAACTGGCCCGCCTCCTGCCCGACCTGGGCGAGGCCGGCGCCGGCCGTCACGACGAGCAGGGCATGGCCCGCCTGTTCGAACTCACCGCCCGGCTGCTGGAACGCGTCGCCGCCGAACACGCGGTCGTGCTCGTCCTGGAGGACCTGCACTGGGCCGACGCCTCCACCCGCCACCTCCTCGCCTACCTCTTCCGCACCCTGCGCGCAGGCAAGCTCCTCGTCCTCGCCAGCTACCGCTCCGACGACATCCACCGCCGCCACCCGCTGCGCCCCCTGCTCGCCGAACTCGACCGGCTGCGCACCGTCCGCCGCATCGAACTCGCCCGCTTCACCCGCGAGGAGGTGGGCCGACAGATCGCCGGCATCCTCGCCGCCGAACCCGCCCCCGCACAGGTGGACGAGATCTTCGAACGCTCCGACGGCAACGCCTTCTTCGTCGAGGAACTCGCCGTCGCCACCTGCGACGGCTGCTGCACCGGCCTCACCGACTCCCTGCGCGACCTGCTCCTGGTCCGGGTCGAGACGCTGCCCGAGAGCGCCCAGCGGGTCGCCAGGGTCGTCGCCGAGGGCGGCTCCACCGTGGAGTACCGGCTGATCGCCGCCGTCGCCCAGCTCGGCGAGGACGACCTCATCGAGGCGCTGCGGGCCGCCGTCGGCGCCAACATCCTCACCGTCACCCCGGCCGGCGACGGCTACCGCTTCCGGCACTCCCTGGTCCGCGAGGCCGTCGCCGACGACCTGCTGCCAGGAGAACGCTCCCGGCTCAACCGCCGCTACGCCGAAGCCCTGGAGGCCGACCCCACGCTCGTCCCCGCCGACGCCCGCGTGATGCGCCTGGCCAGTTACTGGTACCACGCCCACGACGCCGCCAAGGCCCTGCCCGCCGTCCTGGACGCCTCCGTCGTGGCCCGCCGCCGGCACGCCTACACCGAGCAACTCGGGCTCCTGGAGCGGGCGATGGAGCTGTGGGACAGCGTCCCGGAGGAGGTGCGCTCCGCCCTGCGCCCGGTCGACTACACCGAGGTCTACCCTCCGTGCGGCTGCGACCCGGCCACCGCACCGCTGCGCTATCTCGACCTGATGGCCGAGGCGGCGGTCGCGGGCCGCTTCGGCGGGGAACGCGAACGCGCCCTGAAGATCACCAAGCGGGCGCTGCGCCTGCTGGAGGACGAGCCGGACCCCCTGCGCGCCGCCTGGTTCTGGGTGCAGCGCTCCCGGCTCGTCCAGGCCCTGGCCCGCGGCGACGGCTGGCAGGAACTGGCCACCGCCCAGGACCTGGTGCGCGGCCTGCCGCCCTCCGAGGTGCACGCCGAGGTGCTGGCCCTCGCCGCCGGCTGGTCCATGCTGCACCGGCCCGGCCGCGAGGCCTTCGCCGCCGCCGAGCGGGCCGTGGAGTACGCGCGCATGGTCGGCGCCCGCGACATCGAACTGCACGCCCGCCTCACCCTCGGCGGCCTCAGGGTGGACGCGGGCGACACCGAGACCGGCCTGGCGGAGATGCGGCAGGTGCTGCGGGACAGCCTCGCGGAGGGTGTGCACTATGTCGCCGGCCGCGCCTATGTGAACCTGCCGTCCGAGCTGCAGAGCATCGGCCGTGACCGGGAGGCCGTCCCCCTCCTGCGCGAGGGCATCGCCTTCGCCCGCGCCCACGGACAGATGGACTCCGAATCCTGGATACGGGGCAACCTGTCCGAGGCGCTCTACTCGCTCGGCGACTGGGCCGAGGCCGCCGAGACCGCCACCCACGCCACCCGGGTCGGCCACAGCGTCAAGCCCCGCGGCCAGGGCGCCCTGCGCCTGGCGCACCTCGCCCTGGCCCGCGGCGACCTCGCCGAGGCGAGCCGCCAACTCGCCGCCGCCCGCGCCCACTACGGCACCCACGACCCCATGCCCCAGCACGCCCTGCCCCTGGCCCGGGTCGCCCTCGGTGTCGCCGCCGAGGAAGGCCGTATCGCCGACGCCCGCGCCGAACTGCTCCGGGCCCTGGACGACGGGTTCCCGCCCGGCACCCACCGCTACGGCTGGCCGCTGCTGCGGGCGGCCGCCACCGCGGAGGCCGAGGCCCGCGCCCTGCCCGCCGCCGAGCCGGGCCGCGCCGGGATCCTCGACCGCCTGCGCGAAGCCGCACGCGGCCTCACCACCGGCGCCCCGCTCTGGCAGGCCTACGACCAGTGGACCCGCGCCGAGCTGCGCCGCGTGGAGGGCAAGGACACCGCCGACGACTGGTCACAGGTCGTCACCGCCTTCGAGTGCCTGGACCGCCCCTACGAACTCGCCCGGGTCCGCCACCGCCTGGCCGGAGCACTCCTGGCCGACGGCGGCGACGACGACCGCGACCGCGCGGTGGAACTGCTCCGGCTGGCCGCCGCCGTCGCCGCCCACCTCGACGCCCGCTCCCTCGCCGGCACCGTCGCCCGGCTCGCCCAGCGCGCCCGCCTCACCCTGACCCGCGCGCCCGGGCAGCCCCTCGCCTGCGCCGACCCGGCCGCGGCCCTCGGCCTCACCAGCCGGGAGCGGGACGTCCTGCGGCTGGTCTCGGCCGGCCGCACCAACCGCCAGATCGCAGAGGAGCTGTTCATCTCCCCGAAGACCGCGAGCGTCCACGTCTCCAACATCCTCAGCAAGCTCGGCGTCTCCGGCCGGGGCGAGGCGGCGGCGCTGGCGCACCGGCTGGGGCTGTTCCCGGCAGAGACGCTCACTGCCGGAACGGCGGGCTGGGACCTACGCTGAAGAAAAGCCGCAAGGGGGAGAAAGCGGGGGAGGGGCCGTGTTCAACGCCTTCGAGGAACTGTTCGCACCGGGCCGCAAACACACCCGGGACGAACAGAACCGCCTGGAGCTGACCCGCGAGGACGTCGGCGACAACGATCCGGGCCGGGGCCCGATAGACCTGACCTCAGGGAAGGCGGTCATACGCCTGCCCGAGCCACCGCCGGCCGACGACGAGTGACGGCGCCGCTCACCGCACCTCCGCCTCCAGCACCCGGTCGTCGCCCTTGCCCGGCCGGCCCCGGCCGTCCGTGTTGCTCGTCACCAGCCACACCTTGTCGCCGCCCGCCGCGACCACCGTGCGCAGCCTGCCGTACGTGCCGGTGAGGAAGGCCTGCGGCGGCGCCGAGGCCTCCGTGCCCTTGAGCGGGATGCGCCACAGGCGCTGCCCCTTCAGGCCCGCCATCCAGATCACGCCCTTCACATACGCGATGCCGCTGGGGGAGGCGTCGTCGGTGTGCCACTGGGCGATCGGGTTCTGGAAGGCGGTGTCGGAGGACCTGCCCTCGGCCTTCGGCCAGCCGTAGTTCGCGCCCGGCTTGATCGCGTTCAGCTCGTCCCAGGTGTCCTGGCCGAACTCCGAGGCGAACAGGCGCTGCCTGCCGTCCCAGGCCAGGCCCTGGACGTTGCGGTGGCCGTACGAATACACCGGGGAGCCGGGGAACGGGTTGCCCGGCGCGGGTTCCCCCTCCGGGGTCAGGCGCAGGATCTTGCCGCCCAGGGACGTCCTGTCCTGGGACAGGCCCCGCTCCCCGCTCTCACCGGTGCCCGCGTACAGCATGCCGTCCGGGCCGAACGCGATCCGGCCGCCGTTGTGGACCTGGCCCTTGGGAATGCCCTTGAACACCGTGTCCGGAGCGCCCAGTTGCTCACCGGGCGGCTTCCGCTCGTCGTACAGCACGCGGACGATGCGGTTGTCCGAGGCCGAGGTGAAGTAGGCGTAGATCATGTGGTCCGAGGCGAAGCCGGGGGACAGGGCGATGCCCAGCAGACCGCCCTCGCCGGCCGGGGACACCCCCGAGACCGTGCCCAGCACGGTCTTGCGGCCCGTCCTGTCGTCGATCCGGATGATCGTGCCGTCGTCGCGGGAGGAGACCAGCAGTCCGCCGCCGGGCAGCGGGGCCAGCCCCCACGGCGTCCGCAGGCCCTCGGCCACGGTGCGCAGCACCTTCACCGAGCCCTTGGCCGGCGGTGCCGGCTCGGTGGCGTCACCGGAGGGGGCCGTGCCCGGCGCCGTGCCCGTGGCCGTCCTGCCGAGGCCGCCAGGGGGCCCTGCGCCGTCGGAGGAGCAGCCGGCCGTCAGCAGGAGGGCGGCCGCGGCCAACACGGCCGACACAGCTCGTCGTTGCACGATCAGGGTCCCTTCGAGGCGGTCGTCCAGCGTCAGGTGCTACTTCTCATACACCGCCGAGCCCCATCCGGGTTCCCGCTCCACCGCGCCCGGTCCCGCGAACCCCTCTGCCCCGCGCCCCTCGGCGCTCAGTCCCACGACCCCTGAGCCGCCGGCAGCCGCGACACCTCCGCGAGGTCCTCCCCGGTCAGCCGCAGGTCGCCCGCCGCCGCGTTCTCCACGGCCCACCGCTCCTGCTTGGCGCCCGGAAGGGCGATCACATGGCGGCCCTGCGCCAGGACCCAGGCCAGGGCCACCTGGGCCGGGGTGACGTTCTCGCCGTGGCGGCGCGCGATGCGGCGCAGGCCCGCGACGATCGGCTGGTTGGCGGCCATCATCTCGGCCGTGAAACGGGGATGGCGGGCCCGGACGTCGTCCGGTTCGAAACCCTCGCCGGGGGTCAGCGTGCCGGTCAGGAAGCCGTTGCCCAGCGGCATCGCCGCGAGGAACCCCACGCCCCGCGCCTCGCACCACGGCAGCAGCGCCTGGAGCGCCTCCGGCGACCACACCGACAGCTCCGCCTCCACCGCGGCCACCGGGAACACCTGCTGCACCCGCTGCAACTGGCGCACCGTACCGTCGTGCAGCCCCGCCCCCGAGCGGCGGCCGCCGCGCGCGCCCACCGCGCACAGGCCCAGTGCCCGCACCTTGCCGGCCCGCACCAGCTCGGCCATCGCGCCCCACGTCTCCTCGACGGGGACCTCGGGGTCGGCTCGGTGCAGCTGGTAGAGGTCGATCACGTCCGTCTGGAGGCGGCGCAGGGAGGCGTCGCAGGCCCGCTTCACATACCCGGGGCGGCCGTTGGCCACGATGTGCTGCTCGCCCACCAGCAGCCCCACCTTCGTGGACACGAAGGCCTCCGCGCGCCGCTCCTTCAGCACCCGGCCCAGCAGCAGCTCATTGGTGAACGGGCCGTACATGTCCGCCGTGTCCAGGAGGGTCGAGCCCAGGTCCAGCGCCCGGTGCACGGTCCTGAGCGATTCGTCGCCCCGCTGCCGCGACCCGCTGTACGCCCAGCTCATCGGCATGCACCCGAGTCCGACGGCCCCCATCGCGAGCGCCCCCGCGCCGATCGTCCTGCGCTCCACCTGCTCGTGAACCTCCCTCTGCCCGGACCCCAACCTAACCTCTGCACGCGCGCGTGCCTGACATAGCCTCCATGGCATGACTGCTGAGGTGTGGCTTCCCATAGCGCCGGAGGAGATCGAGGGGCTTCCCGAGGGGCCCCGGTACCTGTTCTGGGACGGCGCAGAGGAGTTCCCGGCCGACCCGGCCGACTGCTCCTTCTACGTCGTGCCCTACATGAAGCCCGCCGGGATCGGTGTGCGCCCGCTGCCGGAGATGACCTCCGTCGAGGTCGTACAGACGCTGTCGGCCGGAACCGACCATGTGCAGCCGGGCCTGCGCCACCTGCGCCCGGGCGTGCGGCTGTGCAACGCGCGCGGGGTGCACGAGGCGAGCACCGCCGAGCTGACGCTCACCCTGGTCCTCGCCTCCCTGCGCGGCATCCCGGACTTCGTACGGGCCCAGGACCGCGGCCAGTGGCTCGGCGGGTTCCGGCCGGCCCTCGCCGACAAGTCCGTTCTCATCGTCGGCTACGGCTCCATCGGCGCCGCCATCGAAGACCGGCTCGCGCCGTTTGAGCTCGCGCGGGTGGCGCGCGTCGCGCGCTCTGAGCGCACCACGGCGCGCGGTCCGGTGCATCCGCTCACCGAATTGCCTTCTCTGCTTCCACACGCCGATGTCGTGATCCTTTCCACGCCCTTGACGCAGGAGACGCGGGGCCTGGCGGACGCCGAATTCCTGGCGCGGATGAAGGACGGGGCCCTGCTCGTGAACGTGGCCCGCGGCCCCGTCGTGGACACCAAGGCGCTGCTCGCGGAGCTGGAGAGCGGCCGCATCACCGCGGCCCTGGACGTCACCGATCCCGAGCCGCTGCCGCCCGGACACCCGCTCTGGCAGGCCCCCGGCGTGCTCATCAGCCCCCATGTGGGCGGGCCCACCTCCGCCTTCCTGCCGCGCGCCAAGAGCCTTCTCGCCGACCAGCTGACCCGTTTTGTGAACCACGAGCCCCTGCGGAACGTGGTCCTGACGACAGGGGCGTAATCCGGTTCCGGCACCCTGCGCAACCCTCCGGACGCGCCCCGTACCCGCATCGCCGCTGGTCGTCACGGAGCGTAGAGAAGCTATGTCCCTGAGTGACGATCCTGGTGTATCGTCCCGACAGGGGCTGCGCCGCCTACCGTTCGGCGCCGGGGATGGACATTTCAGATCTGTGAGGGGGGCGACGGGCGATGCACGGCCTATGGACGAACGATCCGACGCGGCGGAGCCGCCGACGGCGACCCTGGCGCACGGCCGCGCGCAGACGCGGCCACCACACCAGCCACCAGCAGCGCAGGCCCAACGGCCGCAGGAGGCATGCGCACCCGGCGCACCGGGACCGTCGGGACCCGGGAGCGGCGCTGACCGGGAGGCCCCGGTGAGCGCGCCGCCCTCGGTGAGGACCGCCCTGGACGCGGCGGTGCGCGCACCGCATCCGCAGCAGGCGGCGCCGTCCCGCCGGACGGCCGCCGCTGAACGCACCCGCACGAGGGAGCAACTCGTTCTCGCCCTGGTCTGCGCGGCCTACGCCGTCGGGGCCGCCTTCGACTGGGGCACGGACGAACTGGCGCTGATCATGGGCGACTTCGGGCTGGCCGCCGCGGCGGGCACCGCGGCCGTCTCCTGCTTCCTGTACGCCCGCAATCCGCGCGTCCGCTTCCGCTCGGCCTGGCTGCTGTTCGCCCTCTCCTCGGCGATGGCGGCCCTCGGCAACGCGGTCTGGGGGTGGTACGAGGTCGTCCTCGGCCGGCCGGTGCCCAGCCCCTCCTACGCGGACCTGTTCTTCCTGTGCTTCGCGCCGCCGGCCATCGTGGGCCTGCTGGTGCTCGCCAAGCGGCCGGTGACCAAGGCCGGCTGGATCTGCCTGGCGCTGGACGCCTGGCTGATCGGCGGCTCGCTGCTCACGCTCTCCTGGAGCCTGGCGCTCGCCCAGGCGGCCCGGTTCGACGGACCGAGCGTGGCGCACACCGCGCTGTCGCTGGCGTACCCGCTGCTCGACATCGCGCTCGTCAGCATGGTCCTCGCGCTGCACTTCCGCCGTACCCCGGGCAACCGCACAGCCGTGAACACGGCGATCGGAGCGCTCGCGCTGACCGTGATGTGCGACGCGCTGTTCACCTCGCCGCTGCTGCACAGCAGCTACCACTCCGGTCAGCTGCTGGACGCCGGCTGGTTCGCCGGTTCGCTGCTGCTCGCCTACGCCCCCTGGGCCGCGCCCCGCCGCAAGGGAGCCCGGGAGGCGCACGTACCGGACGGGCACACGCGCGTGGTCCACGAACACGTGCCCGGACAGCGCGGCACGAGCCACCACCATGTGTCCGCACCCGCCCCCGGAGGTGATCACAGCCGGTATCCGGCCGGCCGGCCGCTCACCGGCTCCCTGGCCGCCCTCACCCCGTACCTCGCCGCCGCCGTGTGCACCCTGGGCATCCTGTACAACGTCCTCAACGGGCGCCGACCCGACCATGTCGTGCTGATCACCGCGGGCGCCGTCGTGCTCGCGCTCGTCATCCGGCAGGGCATCATGCTGCTGGACAACATCACCCTGACCCAGGAACTGGCGCAGAAGGAGAACCACTTCCGCTCACTGGTGCAGGGGTCCAGCGACGTGATCATGATCGCCGCGCCCAACGGCATCCTGCGGTACGTCTCCCCGGCCGCCGCCGGGGTCTACGGCCGCCCGGCCGAGGACCTGGTGGGCACGGAACTGGCCGCCCTCATCCACCCGGAGGACCTGGGCTGCGTGGTGCACGAGGTGCGCCGCTTCCTCGCCGCCGACCCCCTGGAGGAACCCACCACCCGCATCGAGTGCCGCTTCCGGTCCGGCGGTGGGGGCACCTCCCGCTCGAGCGCAGCCGAGAGCGGGGGAGGCTGGCTCAACGTCGAGTCGACCGTCAACCGCCACCACGGCGGCCTGATCTTCAACAGCCGGGACGTGACCGAGCGCGTCCGCCTGCAGGCGCAGCTGCAGCACAACGCCGAGCACGACCCGCTGACCGACCTGCCCAACCGCGCGCTGTTCACCCGGCGCGTCCAGCAGGCCCTGTCCGGCCGCCGCGCCACCGACCGGGGCGCCGCCCTGCTGGGCACGGCCGTGCTCTTCATCGACCTGGACGGCTTCAAGGCCGTCAACGACACGATCGGGCACCAGGCCGGGGACGAACTGCTCGTCCAGGCCGCCCGCAGGCTCCAGGACGCGGTCCGGCAGGGGGACACCGCGGCCCGGCTGGGCGGCGACGAGTTCGCGGCCCTGATCGCCGGGGACGGAGCCCGTGAGCGTGCCGCCCGGGAGCGGAACATCCTGGAGCTCGCCGACCGCCTCAGGGTGACCCTCTCCCAGCCGTACGCCATCGACGGCAGCGACGTGCGGGTCAACGCCTCCATCGGCGTCGCCTTCGCCGAACAGGGCCTCGGCGCGGGTGAGTTGCTGCGCAACGCCGATCTCGCGATGTACCGCGCGAAGGCGGCCGGAAAGGGCCGGGTCGAGCTGTACAAGCCGCAGATGCAGCAGGACGTCGTACGCAAGGCGGAGCTGGCCACCCGGCTGCGTGCCGCGCTGCACGACGGCGAGTTCGCCCTGCTGCACCAGCCGGTGGTGTGCCTTTCGGGCGGCCGGATCACGGCGGTCTCGGCGCAGGCGCGCTGGCGCTCCTCCCAGGGGGTGCTGTTCACCCCGGCCGAGTTCCTGCGGGTGGCCGAGGACGGCGACAAGACCGCCGAGCTGGACCGCTGGATCCTGCAGGAGGCCGTCGAGCAGGCCGCCGAGCGGGCCGCCGCCGGCATCGTCGTCCCGGTGACCGTACGGGCGAGCGCCCGGCGACTGCTGGACCGCTCGATGCCGGTCGGTTCCGTGGAGGCGCTGCTGACCCGGCACGGGCTGCCGCCCGGCGCACTGGTTCTGGAGCTGTCCGACACCGATCCGCGGGTCTCGCTGGACGAGCTGGAGCGGCGGCTGAGCGCGCTCAGCCGGCTCGGGGTGCGGATCGCACTGGACGGCTTCGGCAGCGGCTACGCGGCCATCACCGCTCTCAGAAGGCTGCCCGTGGACATCCTGAAGCTCGACCGCAGCCTGGTCGAGGGCGTCGTGGAGTCCACGCGGCTGCACAAGATCACCAGCGGTCTGCTGCGGATCGCCGGCGATCTCGGGCTGCAGTCGGTGGCCGAGGGCGTGGACCTGCCGGAGCAGGTCGTCGCACTGCGCGCGATGGGCTGCACGCACGGGCAGGGCATGGCCTTCGCGGGGCCGCTGGACGAGTACCGGCTGCGCCGGGCACTCGGATCCGGCCACTACCCGGTGCCGCACGCACCGGCCGAACCGGCGTTCGCCGGGAGTGTGAGCGAGCCGAAGGGGCGCTCAGGGGTGTACACAGGGGGTGTTACGGCTGTCTTCGGAGGTGGCAGTGTCCATCGCTCACATTCTGAGACTCCCGTCCCACCCACTTGACACGTGGTGCGCGTCGGGGGGAGGGTCAGTGCCATGCGCACCCGAATTCTCGTACTTGGACAGCGCGTCGGCTGAGCTGGGACCCACCGGAGGACGATCCGGAAACCCCAGCGACCTCACCGGCGCGCTCCCCTCGCTTGCCTCGCGGCACGAGGGGTTTTTTGTTGCACGAGTGCCTTTCGTGCACCGCGTGAACTCCGTACAAACCTCGCAAAAACCCTCAGCATCGAGAAGAGAATGCCGATGACCGAGCAGGCCACCGGGGCCCATCCGCAGCCGCGGCCCCGATCCGGAGGACAGCAGTCCGCCCCCGTCGAGCACGTCACGGGTGCGCAGTCCCTCATCCGCTCCCTCGAGGAGGTCGGCGCTGACACGGTATTCGGCATTCCCGGCGGCGCGATCCTGCCGGCGTACGACCCCCTGATGGACTCGACGCGGGTCCGTCACGTGCTGGTCCGCCACGAGCAGGGCGCCGGCCACGCGGCCACCGGCTACGCACAGGCCACCGGCAAGGTCGGCGTCTGCATGGCCACGAGCGGCCCCGGTGCCACCAACCTGGTCACGCCGATCGCCGACGCCCACATGGACTCCGTCCCGCTCGTCGCGATCACCGGCCAGGTGGCATCCAAGGCGATCGGCACCGACGCCTTCCAGGAGGCGGACATCGTCGGCATCACCATGCCGATCACCAAGCACAACTTCCTCGTCACCAAGGCCGAGGACATCCCGCGGATCATCGCGCAGGCGTTCCACATCGCCTCCACCGGCCGCCCCGGCCCGGTCCTGGTCGACATCGCCAAGGACGCCCTCCAGGCGAAGACCACCTTCACCTGGCCCCCCACCATGGACCTGCCCGGCTACCGCCCGGTGACCAAGCCGCACGCCAAGCAGATCCGCGAGGCCGCCAAGCTGATCACCTCCGCCAGGCGGCCCGTCCTCTACGTCGGCGGCGGCGTCATCAAGGCGCACGCCACCGCCGAGCTGAAGGTTCTCGCCGAACTCACCGGAGCGCCCGTCACCACCACCCTGATGGCGCTCGGCGCGTTCCCCGACAGCCACCCGCTGCACGTGGGAATGCCGGGCATGCACGGTGCGGTCACCGCCGTCACCGCGCTGCAGAAGGCCGACCTGATCGTCGCCCTCGGTGCCCGCTTCGACGACCGGGTCACCGGCAAGCTGGACAGCTTCGCCCCGTACGCCAAGATCGTCCACGCCGACATCGACCCGGCCGAGATCGGCAAGAACCGCGCCGCGGACGTGCCGATCGTCGGTGACGCCCGCGAGGTCATCGCCGACCTGGTCCAGGCCGTGCAGAAGGAGCACAGCGAGGGCCACAAGGGCGACTACACCGCCTGGTGGAGCGACCTGAGCCGCTGGCGCGACACCTACCCGCTCGGCTACGACCAGCCCGACGACGGCTCGCTCTCCCCGCAGCAGGTCATCGAGCGCATCGGCCAACTCGCGCCCGAGGGCACGATCTTCGCCGCGGGCGTCGGCCAGCACCAGATGTGGGCCGCGCACTTCATCCAGTACGACAAGCCCGCCACCTGGCTGAACTCCGGGGGCGCCGGAACCATGGGCTACGCGGTCCCGGCCGCCATGGGCGCCAAGGCCGGGCAGCCGGACCGCGCGGTCTGGGCGATCGACGGCGACGGCTGCTTCCAGATGACCAATCAGGAACTGACCACCTGCGCCCTGAACAACATCCCGATCAAGGTCGCCATCATCAACAACGGCGCCCTCGGAATGGTCCGCCAGTGGCAGACCCTGTTCTACAACCAGCGCTACTCCAACACCGTGCTGCACAGCGGCCCCGACGACATCAACCCGGAGGCCAAGGGCACGCGCGTGCCGGACTTCGTGAAGCTGTCCGAGGCGATGGGCTGTGTGGGTCTGCGCTGTGAGCGCCCGGAGGACCTGGACAAGGTCATCGAAGAGGCGAACTCCATCAACGACCGCCCGGTCGTCATCGACTTCATCGTCCACGAGGACGCGATGGTCTGGCCGATGGTCGCCGCCGGCACCTCCAACGACGAGATCATGGCCGCCCGGGACGTCCGCCCCGACTTCGGCGACAACGAAGACGACTGAGCGAGAGAGACGAAGAAGACCATGTCCAAGCACACGCTCTCCGTCCTGGTGGAGAACACGCCGGGCATCCTCGCCCGGATCGCCGCCCTGTTCTCCCGCCGCGGCTTCAACATCGACTCGCTCGCGGTCGGCGTCACCGAACACCCCGACATCTCCCGCATCACCATCGTGGTCGGTGTCGAGGACCTGCCCCTGGAGCAGGTGACCAAGCAGCTCAACAAGCTCGTCAACGTGCTGAAGATCGTCGAGCTGGAGCCCGGTCAGGCCGTGCAGCGCGAACTCGTCCTGGTGAAGGTCCGCGCCGACAACGAGACCCGCTCCCAGATCGTCGAGATCGTCCAGCTGTTCCGCGCCAAGACCGTCGACGTCTCCCCGGAGGCCGTCACCATCGAGGCCACCGGATCCAGCGAGAAGCTGTCCGCCATGCTCAAGATGCTGGAGCCGTTCGGCATCAAGGAGCTGGTGCAGTCCGGCACGATCGCGATCGGCCGCGGCGCCCGTTCGATCACGGACCGCTCGCTGCGCGCCCTCGACCGATCCGCGTAAAGCTGAAGTACGGCTGAAACCGGGCGGTCGGCGACACGCCGTCCGCCCGGATGCCGAGACCCCGAGACTTCCCTTCCCCTCACCGTCATACGGTGGGACGCACAACCTGCACACCAAGGAGAGAACCCAAAGTGGCCGAGCTGTTCTACGACGCTGACGCCGACCTGTCCATCATCCAGGGCCGCAAGGTCGCGGTCATCGGCTACGGCAGCCAGGGCCACGCCCACGCGCTGTCGCTGCGTGACTCCGGTGTCGACGTGCGTGTCGGTCTGCACGAGGGCTCCAAGTCCAAGGCCAAGGCCGAGGAGCAGGGCCTGCGCGTGGTGACGCCGTCCGAGGCCGCCGCCGAGGCCGACGTCATCATGATCCTGGTGCCGGACCCGATCCAGGCCCAGGTCTACGAGGAGTCCATCGCCCCGAACCTGAAGGACGGCGACGCGCTGTTCTTCGGCCACGGCTTCAACATCCGCTTCGGCTTCATCAAGCCCCCGGCCGGCGTGGACGTCTGCATGGTCGCCCCGAAGGGCCCGGGCCACCTGGTGCGCCGTCAGTACGAGGAGGGCCGCGGCGTTCCGTGCATCGCCGCCGTCGAGCAGGACGCCTCCGGCAACGCCTTCTCGCTGGCCCTGTCGTACGCCAAGGGCATCGGCGGCACCCGCGCCGGCGTCATCAAGACGACCTTCACCGAGGAGACCGAGACCGACCTGTTCGGTGAGCAGGCCGTCCTCTGCGGTGGTACGGCCGCGCTGGTCAAGGCGGGCTTCGAGACCCTGACCGAGGCCGGCTACCAGCCGGAGATCGCCTACTTCGAGTGCCTGCACGAGCTGAAGCTGATCGTGGACCTCATGTACGAGGGCGGCCTGGAGAAGATGCGCTGGTCCATCTCCGAGACCGCCGAGTGGGGCGACTACGTCACCGGCCCGCGGATCATCACCGACGCCACCAAGGCCGAGATGAAGAAGGTCCTCGCCGAGATCCAGGACGGCTCCTTCGCCCAGAACTGGATGGACGAGTACCACGGCGGTCTGAAGAAGTACAACGAGTACAAGAAGCAGGACTCCGAGCACCTGCTGGAGACCACGGGCAAGCAGCTGCGCAAGCTGATGAGCTGGGTGAACGAGGAGGCGTAAGCCTCACGCCAGGGGGCCGGGGCAGACTGCTCCGGCCCCCTCTTCCCTCTGTTGTCCACCCCGTCCAGCCCCGGACGGGTGATCCTTCCGTGGAGGCGCAAGATGCCCTGCGCCACGCCACTAGACTGCTGCACAACACGCGTCAGGCCCACAGCGTCGTGCGTCTTCCGCGGCTAGCCCCCCTCCTCCGCCTGCGGCCGTCGGGACGGCCGTCCGCATGCTCTGGACTTGTGAGGACCTCACGTGAGCTCGAAACCCGTCGTACTCATCGCTGAAGAGCTGTCGCCCGCGACCGTGGACGCACTCGGCCCGGACTTCGAGATCCGGCACGCCAACGGAGCCGACCGAGCCGAACTGCTCCCGGCCATCGCCGACGTCGACGCGATCCTGATCCGTTCCGCCACCAAGGTCGACGCCGAGGCCATCGCCGCGGCGAAGAAGCTCAAGGTCGTCGCCCGCGCCGGCGTCGGCCTGGACAACGTCGACGTCTCCGCCGCCACCAAGGCCGGCGTGATGGTCGTCAACGCCCCGACCTCCAACATCGTGACCGCCGCCGAGCTGGCCTGCGGTCTGATCCTCGCCTCCGCCCGCAACATCCCGCAGGCCAACGCCGCGCTGAAGAACGGCGAGTGGAAGCGCAGCAAGTACACGGGCGTCGAGCTGGCCGAGAAGACCCTCGGTGTCGTCGGCCTCGGCCGCATCGGCGCCCTGGTCGCCCAGCGCATGTCCGCCTTCGGCATGAAGGTCGTCGCCTACGACCCCTACGTCCAGCCCGCGCGGGCCGCGCAGATGGGCGTGAAGGTCCTCTCCCTGGACGAGCTGCTGGAGGTCTCCGACTTCATCACCGTCCACCTGCCCAAGACCCCCGAGACCCTCGGCCTCATCGGCGACGAGGCGCTGCGCAAGGTCAAGCCGAGCGTGCGCATCGTCAACGCCGCGCGCGGCGGCATCGTGGACGAGACGGCCCTGTACTCGGCGCTGAAGGAGGGCCGCGTCGCCGGCGCCGGCCTCGACGTGTACGCCAAGGAGCCCTGCACCGACTCCCCGCTGTTCGAGCTGGACCAGGTCGTCTGCACCCCGCACCTCGGCGCCTCCACCGACGAGGCCCAGGAGAAGGCGGGCATCGCGGTCGCCAAGTCCGTCCGTCTCGCCCTCGCCGGCGAGCTGGTGCCGGACGCGGTGAACGTCCAGGGCGGTGTCATCGCCGAGGACGTCAAGCCGGGTCTGCCGCTCGCCGAGCGCCTCGGCCGGATCTTCACCGCGCTCGCCGGTGAGGTCGCGCACCGCCTCGACGTCGAGGTCTACGGCGAGATCACCCAGCACGACGTGAAGGTGCTGGAGCTGTCCGCGCTCAAGGGCGTCTTCGAGGACGTCGTCGACGAGACGGTGAGTTACGTCAACGCGCCGCTGTTCGCGCAGGAGCGCGGCGTCGAGGTCCGGCTGACCACCAGCTCCGAGTCGCCCGAGCACCGCAACGTCGTCACCGTGCGCGGCACGCTCGCGGACGGTGAGGAGGTGTCGGTCTCCGGCACGCTGGCCGGTCCGAAGCACGTCCAGAAGATCGTCGCGGTCGGCGACTACGACGTCGACCTCGCCCTCGCCGACCACATGCTCGTCCTGCGCTACGAGGACCGCCCCGGTGTCGTCGGCACCGTCGGCCGCATCCTCGGCGAGGCGGGCATCAACATCGCCGGCATGCAGGTCGCCCGCGCGGCCGCCGGCGGTGAGGCGCTGGCCGTGCTCACCGTCGACGACACGGTGTCCGCCGGTGTGCTGGCCGAGGTGGCCTCGGAGATCGGTGCGACGTCCGCCCGCTCGGTGAACCTCGTCTGACACATGCGCGAACGCCGGACGGGCTGACGAAGAGTCAGCCCGTCCGGCGTTTTCCTTTTCCTAGTCGTCGCCGACCTCGATCTTCCGCAGGCTCACCGCCGCCCCCACCGCCGCCAGCGCCACCAGCACCGCGCCGGCGATCGCCGCGCCCTGCATCCCGCTGGTGAAGGCCTCGCGGGCCGTGGTGAGCAGGGACTGACCGGCCGCGCCGGGCAGCCGGGCGGCCGTGGCGAGGGCGTCGCCCAGGGTCTCGCGGGCCGCGGCCGGGGCGGTGGCCGGCATCTCGTGGCGGTAGACCGCCGTACCGATCGAGCCCAGGACCGCCATGCCGAGCGCGCCGCCGAACTCCGCGCTGGTCTCCAGCAGGGAGGAGGCCGTACCCGCCCGCTCCACCGGGGCGCCGCTCATGGCCAGGTCGGTCAGCTGGGAGACGATCGCGACCATCCCGCAGGCGAGGACGCCGGCCCCGGCGAGCGCCAGCCACAGCGAGTCGGTGCCGACGAGGGCGAGCATCGAGTAACCGGCCGCCATGGCCGCGAAGCCGCCGGCGACGACGTACCCCCGGTTGACGCCCCGCTGGACGAGCTGTGCGGTGACCGGACCGGCGACGCCGATGAACACCGAGGGCAGCAGGCTCCACAGGGCCGCCGACAGCGGGCTCTTGCCGAGGACCGACTGCAGGTACTGCGTGGTGAAGATGGCCGAGCCCATCATGGCGAGGGCGGCGACGAGGTTCAGGACGAGCGCCGGGGTGAAGCCGCGGCCCTTCAGCAGGGCCGGCGGGATCAGCGGGGAGGCGCTGGTGCGCTGGCGGTGGACGAACAGGGCCGCGAAGAGCAGGCCGACGGCGATCGAGACGACGTAGAGCGGGTGCCAGCCCTCGGAGGGGATCTCCTTCAGGCCGTAGATCACGGGGAGCACGGCGGCCATCGACAGCGGCACGCTCAGCCAGTCGAAACGGCCGGGGTTCGGGTCCCTGGACTCCGGCAGCAGCACCGGGCCGAGGAGCAGGAGCAGGGCCATCGCGGGCAGGTTGACCAGGAAGACCGAGCCCCACCAGAAGTGCTCGACCAGGATGCCGCTCATCACCGAGCCCAGCGCGATGCCGCCGGTCATGACGCCGGACCACATTCCGATCGCCTTCGCGCGCTGAGCGGGGTCGGTGAACATCGTGCGCAGCAGCGCCATCGTGGACGGCATCAGGGTCGCACCGCCGAGACCGAGGACCGCGCGGGCCGCGATCAGGGTCTCGGCGCTGTCCGCGTAGGCCGCGAGCAGTGAGGCTGCGCCGAAGGCCGCGGCGCCCGTCAGGAGGAGCCTGCGGCGGCCGATGCGGTCGCCGAGGGAGCCCATGGTCATCAGCAGGCCGGCCAGGACGAAGCCGTAGACGTCGAAGATCCACAGCTGCTGGGTGCCGCTCGGGTGCAGGTCGGCGCTGATCGCGGGGGTCGCGAAGTACAGGACCGAGACGTCCATCGAGACCAGCAGCAGCGGCAGCATCAGCACGCCGAGAGCGGTCCACTCACGGCGCCCGGCGCGGGCGGGGACGGCGCTTCCGGCGCCTGCGGAGGTGGTTGTGCCCGTCGAGTTCGTCATGCCGATGACTGTACGGGCGTCTTAAACGCTTGTCTAGAACGATTGTATAAGTCATCTGTCTAGGACGTCCGTATGGACCGGCGGTAGGGTGGCGGGCATGGGACACCGTGAGGATCTGCTCGAAGGCGCCAAGCGCTGCCTGCTGGAGAAGGGGTTCCTGCGTACGACCGCGCGGGACGTCGTCAAGGAGTCGGGGACCAACCTGGCGTCCATCGGCTACCACTACGGGTCGAAGGACGCGCTGCTGGTGCAGGCGTACATCTCGCTGATCGAGGGCGTGGGGGAGCGCTTCGATCCCAGCCTCGGCGGGAAGGTGACACAGCCCCCCGGGTCCCTGGAGCGCTTCCAGGAGGTGTGGACGAGCATCATCCGTACGGTGCCCGAGTCACGGGCGATCTGGCTGCTGAGCTTCGAGCTCATGTTCCAGGACGACGACCGGATCACGGAGGTGCGCAAGCTGCTGGCCGAGGCGCAGAAGGAGGGGCGCTCGGGGCTGGTGTCCCTGTTCAGCGGCATCCCGGAGGCCGACCTCGGCGAGGAGGCCACCGAAACCGAGGGCCGCTTCTACCTGACCCTCCTCAACGGCCTCATGGTCCAGTGGCTCTTCGACCCGGACTCGGCCACCTCCGCGGAGCAGCTCACCGAGGGTCTCCGGCGGATCGTCGCGGGGACCAGGGCGGGCTGATCCGGCCCTCCCGTATGTGCGCAACCGCCGACCGCTGCGCCGGCGCGCGGATTGCGGCCGCCCGACGGGCAGGAGAGATTGGCCGCATGCGTGACGCCGAGGTGGCGGTGCTGATCGTCGGCGCCGGACCGGTGGGGCTCACCGCGCGGGCGCTGCTGGAGCGCTGGGGCGTGTCCGCCCTGCTGGTCGAGCGGCACCCCGAGCTGTCGCCGTTTCCCCGGTCCCGGCTCGTCAACGTGCGCTCGATGGAGATCTTCCGCGGGCTCGGGCTCGCCGGCCGGATCACGGCCCGCGCCTTCGCGCCGCGTTACGGGCGGGTCCGCTTCCGTGACACCCTGAGCGGCGCCGACTTCGCCTCGGCGGCGATGGCCGGGGTGCACGCGCCGGTGCCGGAGAGCCCCGCGCTCGGCGTGTGCACCTCGCAGGACCGGCTGGAACCGGTGCTGCTCGCCGCGGCGGACGCACCGGTGCGGTTCGGTGTCGAACTCGTCGGCCTGACCGAGGGGTTCGGAGGTGTCGTAGCCCGGCTCGCCGATCGCCGCACCGGAGCCGAGGAGCGGATCCGGGCCCGGTACGTGCTCGCCGCCGACGGCGCGCACTCCACCGTCCGGGACCTGCTGGGCATCGGCACCGCCGGCCCCGGTGCGCTGGGCGGCGTCACCACCGTCGTCTTCGACGCCGACCTCGACCGCTGGTGCGCCGACCGGCCCGCCGGGGTCTACTTCACCGCGCACGGGTCCTTCATGCCGCTCTATCCCGAAGAGGGCTGGGCCTGGTTCGGCACCACGCCGGAGGACGCCGACGGCACCGACTGGGGCGGCCTCGTCGCGGCGGCCTTCGGTCCCGGCACCGACGTACGGCCCGAGGTGCTGCGCGTCCAGCACTGGGTGATGGAGGCAGGCGTCGCCGAACGCCTCCGGCACGGCCGGGTCCTGCTGGCCGGCGATGCCGCGCACGCCGTCCCCGTCGTCGGTGGCCTGGGCATGAACGCCGGCGTGGCCGACGCGCACAACCTCGCCTGGAAACTGGCGGGCGTGCTCCAGGGCTGGGCCGGACCCGGCCTGCTCGACACCTACGAGGCCGAACGGCACCCCGTCGCCCGCGAGACCCTCCGCCAGGCGGTGGCCAACGCCCGGCTGCTGCGCGAGGTGCAGGACCGCCGGCGCGCACAGCTGCGGGCGGGGGACGTGGTGCCGGGCCAGGTCCAACTGCCCTGGACGGACCGGTACTTCGCACAACTGGGCCTGGTGCTCGGCGTCGCCTACCGCTCAGCCGCCGTCCTCGCGGCCCCCGACGCCCTGCCCGAGCCACCGGAGCCCGGCACGGACTACACGCCCACCGTGCGGCCGGGCCACCGCATGCCCCACCTCCGGCTCACCGGCGACCGCTCGACCCTCGACACCCTCGGCACCTGGTTCACCCTGCTCACCCCGGACCCCACGGCCTGGGCGGCCCCCACCGCCGTACCCGTGCCGCTGCACATCGAGCCCCTGGCCCGCGAGCACACCGAGTCGTACGCGCTCGGCTCGCACGGCGCGCTCCTCGTCCGCCCGGACGGCCACATCGCCGCCCACTGGCCCGACGGCCCGCACACTCCGGGCACCCTCACGGAGGCCCTCACCGCGCTCACGGGTGCGCGTGACCGTGCCGCGAGGTTCGAGACGGAGGACGAGTAAGGCGCTCGGTACGGCCCGGCGCTACAGCCGCGCCCGCTTCAGCGCCATGTGCAGCAGCAGCCGGTCCTCGCCGTCGTCCAGGTCCAGGCCGGTCAGCTGCTCGACCCGGGAGAGGCGGTAGTACAGGGTCTGCCGGTGGATGCCCAGTTCGGCGGCCGTACGGCCGGCCTGGCCCGCGCAGTCGAGGTAGACCTCGGCGGTGCGGGCCAGTTCCCGGTGGGCGGGGAAGAGGAGCGGGCCGACCACGGGATCGTGCGCGGCCTGCGGCGGCAGCGCGGTCAGCAGCCGGTACGGCCCGATCCGCGCCCACTGCGCGACCGGCCCGAACCGCGGCTCGGCCAGCGCGGCGCGCGTGGCGGCGACGGCCTCCTGCCAGACCGCGCCCAGCTCGGCGAGGCCGCTCCGTGGATCACCGACCCCGGCGGCGCATCCGGCGCCCCCGGCCGCTCCGGAGGGTCCCGCGGCCGCCGCAGCCGCCCGCGCCCCGGCCCCCCGCGCCACGCCACCCACCGCCGCCACCCCGGCTCCCGTCCCGGTCCCGGCCCCGCGTGTCCCTCGTCCCGCCGCCAGCCCCGCCTCTCTCCCCGCCCCGGACCCGGCGCCCCGCGCCGTTCCTCCCGCAGCACCGGTCCCCTGCCCTGCTCCTCCTGCTGTCCCGGACCCGCGCCCCGTTCCGGTCCCGGTGCGCTCCGCACCTCCTGCCCCGCCGGCAACACCTGCCCCGCGGCCCGTTCCTCCCGCAGCACCGGTCCCCTGCCCTGCTCCTCCTGCTGTCCCGGACCCGCGTCCCGCTCCGGTCCCGGTGCGGTCCGCACCTCCTGACCCGCGCGCCGTTCCTCCCGCGGTCCCGGCTCCCCGAGCCGCTCCCTCCGGAGCACCGCGACCGCCCTCGGCGTCCTTCAGCAACCGTGTGGCCGCCGTCAGTGCAGGGGTGGTCACCTCGGTGGTCCGCAGGCGTACCAGTAGCGCGAGGGTCTGCTGCGACGTGCCCCAGGGGAGGGTGCACAGGGCGAGGGCGTGGGGGATCGTGCGGGCGGCGGGGGCGTCGTCGGGGTCGGCCGAGGGCCAGGGGGCCACGCAGACGAGGGTGAGCGGGCCGTCGGCGCGGGGGCCGAGCGCGGTGCGCAGTTCCGCCACGGCCATGTCCTGCTGCCAGCCGCGCTCGGCGGTGAGCACCGCCCGCAGCTCCCGGCTCAGCCCGGCCCCGGCCTCCGCCTCGTCCGCGAGCAGCGCGCCGATCCGGCCCGCCACCGCCATCGCGGCGGTCAGCTGGGCGTCCGTCGGCCCGGGATCGCCGTCCAGGAGCCAGACGTAGCCGAGGACGACGCCCCGATGGCGTACCGGGAGGCAGATGCGGCCGCGGTACACGCCCGCCTCCGGACTCGGCGGGATCCGTACCGGGCCGGTCGCGCGGGTGATGCCGAAGCCCTCGAACCACGACCGGACCGTGGCCGTGGAGCGCCGGGTCAGGATCGAGCGGGTGCGCACCGGGTCGAGCGCGGAGGGATCCAGGTCGCCCTCGCTGTCGTACGCCCCGAAGGCGATCAGCTCGAAGTCGCGGTTCTCCAGGGTCGCCGGGACCCCGAGCAGCTCCGAGATCTCGTCCACCAGCTCCTGGTAGTCGCCCTTGAACGCCTTGAAATCCGCCGCCACTCGGGCATTCTCCCTCATTTTCCGGCGGCCTTCATACACTTGTCTGAGATCCCGTGCACGGATGCGTGACAGCTGTCGATGGCCCACGATCGGAGAGATCCTTAGGTTTCACGGTGGTTCTCCGTGCCGTACCCGAATCGTTGGGTCATGGCCGATTTGATGCTTGTCTGTGGAGGTGCCCCGTGCTGGGTCCCGTGATTCTCGCCGCGTCGCGCAGCGACCGGATGCGACGCCTGATCTCGGCGGCCCCGGTGACCAAGCAGGTCGTCGACCGCTTCATCCCCGGCGAGACCGTGGCCGACATCGTGCCGATCATCAAGTACCTGACGGCCAGGGGCCTGGAGCTGACGATGGACGTCGTCGGCGAGGACATCACCACCCCCGAGCAGGCCACCGCCGCCCGGGACGCCTACCTGCTGCTGATCGATCACCTCAAGGACCTGCAGCTCGGCGAGCGGGTCGAGATGTCGGTCAAGCTGTCCATGTTCGGCCAGGCGCTCCCCGGTGGCCACGAGCTGGCCCTGGCGAACGTCCGCCCGGTCGTCGAGGCCGCCGCCGCCATCGGTACGACCGTCACGCTGGACGCCGAGGACCACACCACCCTCGACTCGATGTTCGCCATCCACGAGGAGCTGCGGAAGGACTTCCCGCAGACCGGCTGTGTCATCCAGGCCTACCTCTTCCGCACCGAGGCCGACGCCCGCCGCCTCGCCGCCGCCGGCAGCCGTGTCCGCCTGGTGAAGGGCGCCTACAAGGAGCCCGCCGAGGTCGCCTACCAGCAGAAGCACGAGATCGACAAGGCGTACGTCCGCATCCTGCGGATCCTGATGGAGGGCGAGGGGTACCCGATGATCGGGTCGCACGACCCGCGCCTGATCGCCATCGCCCAGGAGCTGGCCCACAAGGCCGGCCGCAAGCTGGACGAGTACGAGTTCCAGATGCTGTACGGCATCCGCGGCGACGAGCACCTGCGCCTGGCCGCCGAGGGCCACCGCATGCGCGTCTACACCGCGTACGGCACAGACTGGTACGGCTACTTCATGCGCCGTCTGGCGGAGAAGCCCGCGAACCTGCGCTTCTTCCTCCGCTCGATGGTCAGCAAGGGCTGAGTCCGAACACCCGCTCACGTACAAGGAGTCAAGGAACCTATGGACGCTGTGACCCAGGTCCCCACCCCGGTCAACGAGCCGGTGCACGGCTACGCCCCCGGCTCGCCCGAGCGTGTCCGGCTGGAGGCCAAGCTCAAGGAGCTGGCCGAGAACCCGATCGACCTGCCCATGACCATCGGCGGCGAGAGGCGGATGGGCGGCGGCGAGCCGTTCCAGGTGGTCCAGCCGCACAACCACAAGGCCGTCATCGGCACCGGCCGCCACGCCACCCAGCAGGACGCGAAGGACGCCATCGACGCGGCCCTCGCCGCCGCGCCGGCCTGGCGCGCCATGTCCTTCGACGACCGCGCCGCGATCATCCTGCGCGCCGCCGAGCTGCTGGCCGGCCCCTGGCGCGAGACGATCGCCGCCTCCACCATGCTCGGCCAGTCGAAGACCGCGCAGCAGGCGGAGATCGACAGCCCCTGTGAGCTGGTCGACTTCTGGCGGTTCAACGTCCACTACGCCCGCCAGATCCTCGCCGAGCAGCCCCCGGCGAACTCCCCGGGCGTGTGGAACCGTCTCGACCACCGTCCGCTGGAGGGCTTCGTCTACGCGATCACGCCCTTCAACTTCAGCGCCATCGCGGGCAACCTGCCGACGGCCCCCGCCCTCATGGGCAACGTCGTCGTCTGGAAGCCGTCCCCGACGCAGACCCACGCGGCCGTGCTGCTGATGCAGCT
This sequence comes from Streptomyces barringtoniae, assembly GCF_020819595.1. Classification (GTDB taxonomy): domain Bacteria; phylum Actinomycetota; class Actinomycetes; order Streptomycetales; family Streptomycetaceae; genus Streptomyces; species Streptomyces barringtoniae. Next base: position 27,397 of record NZ_JAJHNP010000027.1, on the reverse strand, counting down.
CCTGGAGGAGGCGGGCCTTCCCAAGGGCGTCATCAACCTGGTCACGGGTGACGGCATCGAGGTCTCCAAGGTCGCCCTGGTCCACCGTGACCTGGCCGGCATCCACTTCACCGGTTCGACCAAGACCTTCCAGTACCTGTGGAAGACGGTCGGCAACAACATCGAGAAGTACCGCTCGTACCCGCGTCTGGTCGGCGAGACCGGCGGCAAGGACTTCCTGGTCGCCCACCCGAGCGCGGACCGCGCGGTGCTGAAGACCGCCCTGACCCGCGGTGCCTTCGAGTACCAGGGCCAGAAGTGCAGCGCCACCTCCCGCGCCTACATCCCGGCGTCCATCTGGAACGCGGGCTTCAAGGAGGAGTTCGCCGCCGAGGTCGACTACCTCACCATGGGTGACGTCACCGACCTGTCGAACTTCATCGGCGCGGTGATCGACGAGCGTGCCTTCGCCAAGAACAAGGCCGCGATCGACCGTGCCAAGCAGGACCCGGCCTGCACCATCGTCGCGGGCGGCAGCTACGACGACTCGGTCGGCTACTTCGTCCGCCCGACCGTCGTCGAGTGCTCCGACCCGGAGAACGAGGTCTTCCGCACCGAGTACTTCGGCCCGTTCCTCGCCGTGCACGTCTACGAGGACGACAAGTACGACGAGATGCTGACCCAGATGGAGTCGGTGTCCGACTACGCCCTCACCGGTTCGGTCATCGCGGGCGACCGTGCCGCGGCGGCGTACACGATGGAGAAGCTCCGCTACGCGGCGGGCAACTTCTACATCAACGACAAGTCGACCGGCGCCGTCGTCGGCCAGCAGCCCTTCGGCGGCGGCCGTGCCTCCGGCACCAACGACAAGGCCGGCGCCCCGCAGAACCTGCTGCGCTGGACCCTGACCCGCGCCATCAAGGAGACCCTGGTGCCGCCGACCGACTACTCCTACCCGCACATGGGCTGATCCCCAGCCCCCCCTGAACACGGGCCGGCAAGCCTGACTCTGAGCAGGCTTGCCGGCCCGTTCCCATCCACGGACGGTCCTTCTCCACGGCACCCGTTCCAGCGGTCGGGTGAGACGATGGCGCCATGGTCATCCGAGTGCGTCTCGCCCACACCGCCGACCTCGAACCCGCCGAACTCGACGCCGCCCGCACCCTGTTGGACGAGGCGTTCGACGGTGGCTTCTCCGACGAGGACTGGAATCACGGGCTCGGCGGGATGCATGTGCTCGTCCAGGACGGGAGCGGGCTCGCCGCGCACGGGTCGGTGGTGATGCGGCGGATCCGGCACCGGGGGCGCTGGCTGCGCACCGGGTACGTCGAGGCCGTCGCCGTACGGCCGGACGCGCGGCGCACCGGGCTCGGCGGGCGGGTCATGGCCGAGGTGGAGCGGGTGATCGAACGGGCCTACGACCTCGGCGCGCTCTCCGCGAGCGAGGAGGGGGCCCCGCTGTACGCCGCCCGGGGCTGGCAGCAGTGGAGGGGGCGGGTGCACGCCCTCTCGCCGGACGGGATCGTGCGGCTGCCGGAGGAGGAGGGGGGCGTCTACGTACGGCCCGCGCTCGCCGGACCGCTGGACCCCGGCCGGGAGCTGGTCTTCGACTGGCGGGACGGGGACGTCACCTGACGCTGCGTCAGCCCGCCGCGCGCACCAGGACCTTGCCCGTGTTCCCGCCGCGCAGCATCAGCAGGAACGCCTCCACGATCCGCCCGAACCCGTCGACGACCGTCTCGTCCGCCGCCAGCGTCCCGCTGCGCAGATGCGGTACGGCGAAGTCGTACAGCTCCTCCTGTGCGTCCCGGTGGTCCTTCACCAGGAAGCCCTCGATCCGCAGGCTCTTCTCCACCACGTCCGCGTGGTCGAAGAGGACGGGCGGGGTATCGGGGGTGTTGTACTGGCTGATCGTGCCGACCCGCACCACCCGGCCCCGCCGGCGCAGCGCGCCGATCGCCGCGCCGAGCTGCTCGCCGCCGACGTTGTCCACGAAGACGTCGATGCCGGTGGGGGCGGCCCGGGCCAGCAGGCCGGCGGCCGGGGCCGTGCGGTAGTCGAAGGCGGCGTCGTAACCGACCTGTTCCGTCAGGTACTTCACCTTCTCCTCGGTGCCCGCGCTGCCGATCACCCGGCCGGCGCCGAGCAGCCGGGCGAAACGGCCGGCCGCCGTGCCGACCCCGCCCGCCGCGCCGGAGACGAACACGTCCTCGCCCTCGCGCAGCCGGGCGATCCGGGTCAGGGCGACGTACGCCGTCAGGCCCGTGCCGCCCAGCACGCTCAGATACGCCGACAGCGGCACGCCCGGGTGGTGCGGGAGCCGGCGGACCTCCTCGGGGCGCACCACCGAGTGCGTGCGCCAGCCCAGGCGGTGGAAGACGATCTCGCCCTCCGGCAGCTCCGGGGTGCGGGAGGCGGTGACCCGGCCCAGCGTGCGGCCCTCCAGCGGGGCGTGCAGCGCGAAGTCCCCGTCCATCATCTCGCGGTGGTACGGGTCCACGGACCACAGCAGGTTCTCCACCAGGGCGGTGCCGGGGGCCGGCTCGGGCACCGGGGACTCGGCGAAGCGGAAGTGGTCGGCCGTGGGGAAGCCGGTGGGGCGGGCGGTCTGCTGCACGGTGAGTGCGGTCTCGGTCATGGCAGGGGACGCTAGGCAGGAATGCGGGGCGCGGGCAGGGGGTTGGGCTCATGGAATGCGCCGATCCATGAAGCGGTCTCATGAACGCAGGTGGGAGCCCCGAATGACAGCGGTCGACCTTGCTCCGCAGGAGCTGAGGATCCTGGTCGCGGTGGCCGACGAGGGCGGGTTCTCCGCCGCGGCCGCCCGGCTCGGGGCCACCCAGTCCGCCGTCTCGCATGCCATGCGCGGCATCGAGCGGAAGCTCGGGGCCGTCCTCTTCGAGCGCGGGCGGTTCGGTGCCCGGCCGACGCCCGCGGGGGAGCGGGCGGCGGCCCATGCGCGGCGGGTGCTGCGCATGCTAAAGGCGCTGGCCGCCGACGTCCGCGGGGCGGACACCGGCGAACTCTCCGGGCCGCTGCGGATCGCCGCCTTCCGCAGCGCCGCCCTGCATCTGCTGCCGTCCGCCCTGGAACGGCTCGCCGCCCGGCACCCGGGCATCGAGGTGACCGTCACCGTGGTACGGGAACTGGGCGCCGGCACCGCGGGCGAGGTCGCCGCCGGGCGGGCCGACCTCGGGATCGCCACCCTGAGCGGGCCGCCGCCCGCCGGACTGGTCGGCGGGGCGCTGCTCGAGGAGCCGTACTCCCTGGTGCATCCGGCCGGGCACCCCGACCCGCGCACCCTGCCGCTCGTCGACTGGGCCGAGAACTGCGGTTCCTACACCCGCGCCTGGTGGGCCGCCCAGGACTGGATCCCGGCGGCGAGGGTCAACGCCGAGGACGACGGGGCGGTGCTGTCGATGGTGGGCAGCGGGCTCGGCATGGCGATCATGCCCGCGCTGTCCCTCACCGGGGCGCCGCCCGCCGTCGCGATCACCGACCTCGGGCCCGAACGGCCGTACCGCTCCGTCGGTTACGTCACCACCCCGGAGCTCGCCGCCACCGCCGCCGTACGAGCCATGATCCGCAGCCTGCGCTCCCTGGACGCACCCTCACCCGAACGCACGAAAGCCCAGCTCAGAGCGGTGTGAGGCGGTCCGCCGTCTCAGATAGTAGGAAGTCCGAGTAATTGTGCAGACAGAACCGGGCCGCTCCCTTAGCTTTGTAGGAGCCGAACGTCTCGCTCGATCAAGCGAACGGCGGTCGTGAGCCGGGCCCGGTGCAGGCAACCCCTGCGGCCCTGCGGCTCCCCGCCCCTTCCGGCGTCTCGCAATCTCTCATTGCCGTGCTCCGTGTTTGCCGAAGGAGTCGATTCCCATGGCCGAGACGACCGTCCGCCGCCGCGTCCGCCACGTGACCCGCGCGAGCGAGTCCGACCGCAAGAACGCCGCCGCCGCCCTCCAGCGCGCCCTCGACCGCCGCGACAACGGCGGCGAGACCGGCCACTGAGCTCTCGTCCGACGTCGTCCGGGCCGTTTCCGCCGTCCAAATGACGGACGGGCCGTGTCATCACCTGGGACGAGGAGTAGGGTGCCCGCATGTCTCGCAGCATCGATCTCGCAGTGATCCCCGGAGACGGCATCGGACAGGAAGTCGTGTCCGAGGGTCTCAAGGTCCTCTCCGCCGTCCTGCCCGAGGACGTGAAGCTGGAGACCAAGGAGTACGACTTCGGCGCCAAGCGCTACCACGCCACCGGTGAGACCCTCACCGACGCCGACCTCGACGCGCTGAAGCAGCACGACGCCATCCTGCTCGGCGCCATCGGCGACCCGTCGGTGCCGTCCGGTGTCCTGGAGCGCGGCTTCCTCCTCAAGCTCCGCTTCGCCTTCGACCACCACGTCAACCTGCGCCCGTCGAAACTCCTCCCGGGCGTCGCCACCCCGCTCGCCGGCCAGCCGGAGATCGACTTCGTCGTCGTCCGCGAGGGCACCGAGGGCCCGTACACGGGCAACGGCGGCACCATCCGCAAGGGCACCGAGCACGAGGTCGCCACCGAGGTCTCCGTCAACACCGCCTTCGGTGTCGAGCGCGTGGTCCGCGACGCCTTCGCCCGCGCCCAGGCCCGCCCGCGCAAGAAGCTCGCGCTGATCCACAAGAACAACGTGCTGACGTTCGCGGGTCACCTGTGGACCAACGTCTTCAACAAGGTGGCCGCGGAGTTCCCCGAGGTCACCACCGAGTACATGCACGTCGACGCGGCCACCATCTACCTGGTCACCCAGCCCGAGCGGTTCGACGTGATCGTCACCGACAACCTCTTCGGCGACATCATCACCGACCTCGCCGCGGCCGTCTCCGGCGGCATCGGCGTGGCCGCGAGCGGGAACATCAACCCCTCCCGCGAGTTCCCCTCGATGTTCGAGCCGGTCCACGGTTCCGCGCCCGACATCGCCGGGCAGGGCAAGGCCGACCCCACCGCCACGGTCCTGTCCGTCGCCCTGCTGCTGCGTCACCTCGGCTACGACAGCGAGGCCGACCGCATCGACGCGGCGGTCGCCGCGGACCTGACCGAGCGCGCCGCACTGGGTACCCGCAGCACTTCGCAGATCGGCGACGCGCTCGCCGCCCGAGTAGCCGGCTGACCCGGCGCTCACCCACGAGAAGCCGCCGGGTCGGACGACCACCCGGCGGCTTTCCCATGTCCCCGCCGGGTGCCACCATCGACCCCTGGGCCGCTTTCACCCCCATTCCTTCCGCCGCGGGCCCCGCGCGATAATCGGACGCGGAGCCGCGGCATGAGGGAAAGCTCGGACGTCCTAACACTGGCAGGTCACAGTGACGGGGCGTGAGCGCGGCCCGTCACGACAACCGGTGAAGGACACATCACTCATGACGACGCCCACGATCGAGCTCAAGCCCTCCGCCAGCCCCCTCGCCGCCGCAGAGCGCGAGGCGATCCTGGCCAACCCGGGGTTCGGCCGCCACTTCACCGACCACATGGTGACGATCAAGTGGACCGAGGGCCGCGGCTGGCACGACGCCCAGCTCGTCCCGTACGGCCCGATCTCCCTCGACCCCTCCACCCACGTCCTGCACTACGGCCAGGAGATCTTCGAGGGGCTGAAGGCCTACCGCCAGTCCGACGACTCGATCGCGCTGTTCCGCCCCGAGGCGAACGCCCGCCGCTTCCGCAACTCCGCGCGCCGCATGGCCATGGCCGAGCTGCCCGAGGAACTGTTCATCGCCGCGCTGGACGCGCTGCTCGCCCAGGACGCCGACTGGGTCCCGCCGCACGGCGGCGAGCAGTCGCTGTACCTGCGTCCGTTCATGTTCGCCACGGAGGCGGCGCTCGGCGTGCACCCGGCGAACGAGTACCTGTTCATGCTCATCGCCTCCCCGTCCGGCGCCTACTTCGCCGGTGGCGTCAAGCCGGTCACCATCTGGGTCTCGGAGGACCACGTCCGCGCCGTCCCCGGCGGCACCGGCGACGCCAAGACCGGCGGCAACTACGCCGCCTCGCTGCTGCCGCAGGCCGAGGCCGCCGCGCACGGCTGCGACCAGGTCGTCTACCTCGACGCGGTCACCCGCACCAAGGTCGAGGAGAGCGGCAGCATGAACGTCGCCTTCGTCTACGGCGACCGGATCGTCACCCCCGCCCTGACCGGCTCGATCCTGGAGGGCATCACCCGCGACTCCCTGCTCCAGGTCGCCCGTGACCTCGGCTACACCGCCGAGGAGGGCGTGGTCACCCTGGAGCAGTGGCGTGCGGACGCGGCCTCCGGTGCGCTCACCGAGGTCTTCGCCTGCGGCACCGCCGCCGTGGTCACGCCCATCGGTCACGTCAAGACCAGGACGGACGCCTGGACCCACGGCGACGGCACCCCCGGCCAGGTCACCCTCCGCCTGCGCGAGGCCCTCCTCGGCATCCAGCGCGGTGTGGCGGAGGACAAGCACGGCTGGATGCACAGGATCGGCTGAGGTCCGCTTCACCGGCCGTCCGACGCTTCACCGGCCGTCCGACGGGAGTGAATGGTGCGCGCGTTCGAGGCGTACCACCACTCCCGTCCGGGTATCCACCCCTTCCGCGGGGGAGCGTGCCCCCGCGCTCACGCATCCGGGGTGACACCCGACACGGGGGAGGGGCGCACGTGAACGCTTGGTCGCCGGTGCCACGGCTGCGCTGGTTACTGCGTGCGTTACGGACCCCGCGCCGCCCGCAGAGCCTCACCGCGCTGGCGGCTCTCACCGGCTGCGCCGGCCTGCTGCTGTGGACCGCGCACGGCATGGACGCCTACCAGCAGAACCTCGCCCTCAACCTCGGCACCGACCTCGTCGGCGTGGTCATCACCGTGTTCGTGATCGGCCCGCTGATCTCTCGCGCCCAGGAGGGCCGGGTGCGGGAGCACACCCGGCTGGACTACGAGTGGTTCGCCTCCCAGGTGCACGGCGCCACGGCCTGCGTGAAGGTGCTGGACACCTTCTCCAACCTGTTCGGGCCGCAGTTCTCCGAGCGTCTCTTCCGGGGGATCAAGGCGGCCACCGCGCACGGGGCGCGGGTGCAGATCCTGCTGCTGGACCCCGACTCGCTCGCCGTCATCCTGCGCGGCCGTGAACTGGGCGAGCAGAGCGATGACATCCGCCGCGACATCATGCGCAACCTGCGCACCCTGGACCACTTCGCGCGCCGCCTGGACGGCACCTCCCGCGCCCTGCTCGAGGTCCGCCTGTGCCAGACGTCCCCCGGTGTGACGCTCTACCGCTGGGACGAGCGCTGTCTCGTCTCCTTCCTCACGGTGGGCCGGCTCTCCGGCGAGGGCGTCCAGCTGGAGGTCGCCGTCCGCTCCCCGCTCGGCACCTTCGTGGAGCAGCGCTTCGACGAGCTGTGGGGGCAGAGCAAGCCGATGGAGCACTTCACCCGGCTGCCGCTCACCCTGGTCGACGCCTCCGACGGCCGCCGGGAGTTCCGCTGCCCGTTCGTGTCCGTCGAGGACCGCCTGTACGTCGCCGGGCCCGACCTGGTGTCGTACATGGCCCGGCACCGCCTCGACCAACTCTCCGCCTTCAGCGAGGTCTTGACCGTGCCGGGCGGGCACGAGCTGATCGTGGTCGACGACGAAAGTCCGCTGCACGCGCTCCTCATCCAGCACTTCGCGGAGAAGTACGATGCGTCGGCGGCCGCCTTCGTAGAGCTGCGACCGCCGGTCCTGGTCACGGAATAGCGGACCCGGCACAGAATAGAGGCCCTGGCACAGATGAGTTCAGCGCTCCACCCCGCTTTGCAGACGAGACCCCGGTATCGCGCCTTCACCCCTCGTGACCTGGACGGACTGCTGGACCGGGTGTCCCTGCCGCCCGCCGAGCGGCTCGCCCTGCGGGCCGTGTCGGCGGTCCTGCCCTTCCGCACGAACTCCTACGTGGTGGACGAACTGATCGACTGGTCGGTCGTCCCCGACGACCCCGTCTTCCGGCTGACCTTCCCGCAGAGCGGCATGCTTCCCGCGCACGACCTGCGCCGGATGGCGGACCTGCTCGCGCAGGACGCGGCCGCCGCCGAGGTCCGGCACGCCGCGCACGAGATCCGGATGCGGCTCAACCCGCACCCCTCCGGCCAGCTCGACGCGAACGTCCCCGTGCACGAGGGCCGCCGCCTGACGGGGCTTCAGCACAAGTACTCCGAGACGGTGCTGATCTTCCCGCGGCAGGGCCAGACCTGCCACGCCTACTGCACCTACTGCTTCCGCTGGCCGCAGTTCGTCGGCGAGTCCGAGCTGCGCATCGCCACCGACGACATCGCCGCCACCAGCGCCTACCTGCGTGCCCACCCCGAGGTGACCAGCACGCTCATCACCGGCGGCGACCCGCTGGTGATGAGCACCGAGGTGCTGCGCCGCTATGTGGAGCCGCTGCTCGCCATCGACACCGTCCGTTCGGTCCGGATCGGGACCAAGGCGCTCGCCTTCTGGCCGTACCGCTTCCTGACCGACCGGGACGCCGACGACCTGCTCCGGCTCTTCGAGAAGGTCGTCGCGAGCGGCCGCCACCTGGCGCTCATGGCCCACTTCACCCACCCGCGGGAACTGCGCCCGCCGGTGGTGCGGGAGGCGATGCGCCGGGTGCGGGACACCGGCGCCGTGATCCGCTGCCAGGGGCCGCTGGTCGCCGGGATCAACGACAGCGCCGAGGCGTGGGCGGAGCTGTGGGAGGAGACGACCGCGCTGGGGGCGGTGCCGTACTACCAGTTCGTGGAGCGGGACACCGGCCCGCAGGGCTACTTCGGGGTGCCTCTGGCCCGCGGCCACGCGATCTTCCGGGACGCCTACGCCCGGGTCTCGGGGCTCGCCCGCACGGTGCGCGGGCCGGTGATGTCGGCGATGCCGGGCAAGGTCTGCGTGGACGGCATCGCCGAGGTGGCGGGCGAGAAGGTCTTCGTCCTGCACCTCATCCAGGCCCGCGACCCCGAACTGGTGGACCGCCCGTTCTTCGCCGCGTACGACGAGGGCGCGACCTGGTTCACCGACCTGAAGCCGGCGTTCGGCGCCGAGCGGTTCCTGCCGGGTCTGGAGGTGGGGTGAATGTCCTCCTCGGCGCAGCCGACGGCCGCGGTGGCCGGTCTGGCGTTGACCGTGGCGGTTCTGCTGTCCCTCGTCGCCGCCCTGCTCGCCGTGATCGTCCGGACGAGCACGGCCGGCCGGCTCACCGACGCGCTTCCGGCTGCCGCGGTGGCCTTCTCCGCGACCATGGGGCTGAGCCTGGCCGGCCTTGCGGGTGTCGGGCTGCTGCGGAGCTAGGGCCGGCTCTCCGCGCCGACCGGCTCCTGCGCGGCCTCGACGCGGGCCGAGGCCTGCTGCCGGGGCGCCAGGACCAGGTAGATCAGGCCGCCGGCCGCGCCCGACAGCAGGAAGCTGCAGTCCACGCCGCCGGTGAGGTGCAGCAGCGGGCCCTGGTACGACGGCAGGGACACCGCCAGCAGACCGACCCCGGCGCCCAGGGCCCAGGAGACGGTCGCCCGGATGTTCCAGCCGGCCCGGTACCAGTAGATCCCGCCCTGCGAACGGCGGTTGAAGACCTGCAGGGCGTCGGCGTCGTAGACACCCCGGCAGCGGGCGAAGCCGATGAGGGTGATCACGGCCCACGGGGTGCCGATGGCGGTGAGGAGCAGGACGAAGGACGTCATCGCGGACTGCGCGTTCCAGGCGTAGTGGCCGACGAAGACGCAGGCCGTGGCGACGACCGCGACCGTGCAGGTGGCGCGGGCGCGGGAGGCCCGGGGCAGGATGGCGTCCAGGTCCAGGCCCATCGAGTACAGCATCAGACCGGCGTTGCCCACCGAGCCGGCCGAGGCGGACAGCAGCAGCGGGACCAGGTACCAGGTGGGCGAGGCCGCCACCAGCGGACCGGCGTAGTCGAGCGCCGCGTGGGCGCCGTACGCCGTGAACGTGCCGAACAGCTGCGGCACCAGCAGGCCCAGGGTCAGGCCCAGCCAGGTGGCCTTCAGGACGCGGCGACCGGAGTGCCGGGCGGGGGAGATGTAGCGGGTGTAGTCGCCGAGCAGGGTGATGAAGGCGATGGGACCGGACAGGCCGGCGGCCACGGCCGACAGCAACCAGGTCGGCCAGAAGGAGCCGAGCAGATAGCCGCCCGTCCCGGGCATGGCCGCGGTGGTGAAGTGCGGGGCGTAGGCGAGGACGCCGAGCAGCAGCAGGACCGTCATGCCGACGGACAGGACCTTGGACATCTTCAGCAGCACCCGGTAGCCGTACACCGCGCCCGCGACCGTGGCGCCGGCCAGCAGCGCGTAGACGACGGCGTACGACGCCCCGTCCGCGGGCAGCCCGAACATCCGGCCGAGCACGCCGATCATCACGTCGCCGCCGATCCACACCGTCAGCGCGGTGTACCCGAGGGCGAGCAGCAGGCCGACGACCGAGCCGACCAGACGGCCCCGGACGCCGAACTGGGCGCCGGAGGAGGTGGAGAGGTTGGTCGCGGTGCGCAGGGAGATCAGGGCCAGCGGCGCCGTCACCGCCGTACCGACGATCGTGCCCGCGACGATCGAGCTGACCGACGCCCACCAGCCGAGCCCGAACGACGGCGGCAGCCAGCCGAAGATGATCACCCCGAGACAGAGGTTGGAGCCGAGCAGGATCGAGACGAGGTCGCGCGGACCGCTGGTCCGCTCCTCGTCCGGGATGGTGTCGACTCCGCGCTGTTCTATCGGCATGGCTGGTCTCCTTCGACTCCCGCCGGTTCGGTTTGAGCGACGTTCAATGTCTGTGAAACAAAGCCAGCAGTCAATGCTTCAGTTTCATGAATTCTGTGTTTAGAGTGATGTTCTAAAGTGTGGAAGGCAAGGAGGTGCCGCGTCGTGAGACTGACCCCCACGGAACGTGACCGGCTGCTGCTCTTCGGAGCCGCCGAGCTGGCCCGGGCCCGCCGGGCGCGCGGCCTCAGGCTCAACGTGCCGGAGGCGACCGCGCTGATCGCGGACACCGTGTGCGAGGCGGCCCGGGACGGTCGGCGGCTCGCCGAGGCCATCGAGGCGGCCCGCAGCGTGCTCGGCCCGGAGGACGTCCTGCCGGGTGTCGGCGACGTCGTCACCGAGGTGATGGTCGAGGCGGTCTTCGACGACGGCTCCCGGCTCGCGGTGGTCTCCGACCCCATCGGCGGCGGCCTCGGCGACCGGGCACCGGGCGCGCTGCTCCCGGCGCCCGAGCACGTCGAACCGGAGGCGGTGGTACGGCTCACGGTCACCAACACGGCGACCGTGCCGGTCTCCGTCACCTCCCACTTCCACTTCTTCGAGGCCAACCCGCGGCTGGACTTCGCACGGGGGACGGCCTACGGGATGCGCCTCGCCGTCCCCGCGGGCTCCTCGGTGCGCTTCGGCCCCGGCGAGAGCGTCGAGGTGGGACTGGTGCCGATCGGCGGCGACCGGATCGCGATCGGCTTCGCCGGACTGGTCGACGGGCCGCTGGACGCGCCCGGCGCGAAGGAGGAGGCCCTGCGCAGGGCCGAAGCCTGCGGATACCTGGGAGCTGAGAACCGATGAACCCCTACGAGTACGCCGCCACCCACGGCCCCCGCGCCGGCGACCGCATCCGCCTCGGCGACAGCGGGCTCACGATCCGCGTGGAGTCCGACTCCCAGCGCTACGGCGACGAGTTCCTGGCCGGCTTCGGCAAGACCGCCCGCGACGGACTGCACCTGAAGGCCGCCGCCGTCCGCGAGACCTGTGACGTCGTCATCAGCAACGTCGTGGTGATCGACGCCGCCCAGGGCATCCGGAAGGTCTCCATCGGCATCCGGGAGGGCCGGATCTGCTCGATCGGGCGGGCCGGCAACCCGGACACCCTCGACGGCGTGGACGTCGTCGTCGGCACGGGCACGTCGATCGTCTCCGGTGAGGGGCTGATCGCCACCGCGGGGGCCGTCGACACCCATGTCCACCTGCTGTCGCCGCGCATCATGGAGGCCTCCCTCGCCTCCGGCGTGACCACGATCATCGGGCAGGAGTTCGGCCCCGTCTGGGGGGTCGGCGTCAACTCGCCCTGGGCGCTGCGCCACGCCTTCAACGCCTTCGACGCCTGGCCGGTCAACATCGGCTTCCTGGGCCGGGGTTCGTCCTCCCACGGCGCCCCCCTGGTCGAGGCGCTGGCCGAGGGCGGCGCGTCCGGCTTCAAGGTGCACGAGGACATGGGCGCCCACACCCGGGCCCTGGACACCGCCCTGCGGGTCGCCGAGGAGCACGACGTGCAGGTGGCCCTGCACAGCGACGGCCTGAACGAGTGCCTGTCGGTCGAGGACACCCTGAAGGTGTTGGAGGGCCGCACCATCCACGCCTTCCACATCGAGGGCTGCGGCGGCGGACACGTGCCCAACGTGCTGAAGATGGCCGGCGTCCCGAACGTCATCGGCTCCTCCACCAACCCCACGCTGCCCTTCGGCCGGGACGCGGTCGCCGAGCACTACGGCATGATCGTCTCCGTCCACGACCTCAAGCCCGACCTGCCCGGCGACGCCGCCATGGCCCGTGACCGCATCCGCGCCGGCACCATGGGCGCCGAGGACGTGCTGCACGACCTGGGCGCGATCGGCATCACCTCCTCCGACGCCCAGGGCATGGGCCGGGCCGGTGAGACCGTCCGCCGTACCTTCGCCATGGCCGGCAAGATGAAGGCCGAGCTGGGGCCCCTGGAGGGCGACGGCGAGGGCGACGACAACGCCCGCGTGCTGCGCTACATGGCCAAGCTGACCATCAACCCCGCCATCGCGCACGGCCTCTCCCACGAGGTCGGCTCGATCGAGCCCGGCAAGCTCGCCGACATCGTGCTGTGGCGCCCGGAGTACTTCGGCGCCAAGCCGCAGCTCGTCCTCAAGGCCGGCTTCCCGGCGTACGGCGTGGTCGGCGACCCCAACGCGGCCACCGACACCTGCGAACCCCTCGTCCTGGGGCCGCAGTTCGGCTCCTACGGTGCCACGGCCGCCGACATCTCGGTCGCGTTCGTCGCCCGGGCCGCCGTCGACCAGGGCAACGACGCGATGCCCACGCGGCGCAGAAGGGTCGCCGTGCGCGGCACCCGGGGCATCGGCCCGGCCGACCTGCGGCTGAACGCCCGCATCGGCGCGGTCGACGTCGACCAGCGCACCGGTCTGGTCACCCTCGACGGCGACCCGCTGCGCTCCGAGCCCGCCGACTCCGTCTCCCTCAACCGCCTCTACTTCCTCTGAGAATCCGGGAATTCCTATGACGACCCCCGCCGCCGACGGCTTCCGCATGCCCGCCGAGTGGACCCCGCACGAGCGCACCTGGATGGCGTGGCCGGGCCCCAACCCCACCTTCGACGACCCGGACGACCTCGCGGCCTCCCGCGCCGCCTGGGCCTCGGTGGCCCGCGCGATCCGCCGCTTCGAGCCGGTGACGGTCGTCTGCGGTCCCGGTCAGTCGGCGCAGGCGCAGGCGCTGCTCGGCCCGGACGTCGACACCGTCGAGCGCGAGCTGGACGACGCCTGGATGCGGGACATCGGCCCCACCTTCCTGACCAACGGCCGCGGGCAACTGGCCGCCGTGGACTGGACGTTCAACGGCTGGGGCGCCCAGGACTGGGCCCGCTGGGAGCACGACTCCAAGATCGCCGCATACGTCTGCGACCTCGCGGACGCCAGGACGTACGCCTCGAAGCTGGTCAACGAGGGCGGCGCGATCCACGTCGACGGCGAGGGCACCGTGCTGCTCACCGAGACCGTGCAGCTCGGCCCCGAGCGCAACCCGCACTGGTCCAAGGAGGAGGTCGAGGCCGAGATCCACGCCCACCTCGGCACGGAGAAGGCGATCTGGCTGCCGCGCGGCCTGACCGGCGACTACCCCCCCTACGGCTTCGGCACCCTCGGCCACGTCGACATCGTCGCCGCCTTCGCCCGCCCGGGTGTGGTCGTGGCGCACTCCCAGCCGGACCCGGCCCACCCCGACCACGAGGTCACCAAGGAGGTCATCGGCATCCTGCGCTCCCAGACGGACGCCCGGGGCCGCGCCCTGGAGGTCGTGGAGGTCCCCGCGCCGACCGTCCTGGAGGCCGACGGCCACTGGGCCGACTACTCCTACATCAACCACTACATCTGCAACGGCGGCCTGGTGCTGTGCGGCTTCGACGACCCGCGCGACGAGATCGCCGCCGGGATCTTCCGCCGGCTCTTCCCCGAGCGGACCGTGACCCTGGTGGACGCGCGTACGATCTTTGCGGGTGGGGGCGGCATCCACTGCATCACCCAGCAGCAGCCGAAGGTCTGAGATGTAGGAGACAGGGATGGCCGGTGCGGCACGGGCGCGGAGGAACGCGCCGCCGCGCGAGGAGGTGCTCGCCGCCGCCATGGACATGATCGCCGAGCGCGGTCTGGAGAAGCTCACCATGGCGGCGCTCGGCCGCGAGGTCGGGATGAGCAGCGGCCATCTCCTGTACTACTTCCGCTCCAAGGACGAGCTGCTGCTGCAGACCCTGGAGTGGAGCGAGGGGCGGCTCGGCGCGGAGCGGGGCAGGCTGCTCACCGGCCCCGCGACGGCGAGCGAGCGCCTGGCGGCCTACGTCGACCTGTACGTCCCCGACGGCCACCGCGACCCGCACTGGACGCTGTGGCTGGAGGTCTGGAACCGCTCGCAGAACGCCGACGACGAAGCCCGCGCCCGGCAGGTCGCCATCGAGGGCGCGTGGCATCGCGACCTGGTCGCACTGATCGCCGAGGGCGTGTCGCGCGGTGAGTTCCGCCGGGTGGACCCCGACCGCTTCGCCACCAGGCTGCGTGCGCTGCTCGACGGGTTCTCCATCCACGTCGCCATCGGGCTGCGCGGCACCGGGCGCGACCAAGTGCTGGCGCACGTACGGGAGTTCATCGCCGACTCCCTCCAGATGCCGGCCGGGTAAAGGAATCGTCCGCTCCGGTGCCGGGCATGTACCGGCGCATGGGACGACAACACTGGAAGAAGATCTGGGTCGGTTCGGCGGGCAACATGGTCGAGTGGTTCGACTGGTTCGTGTACGCGAGCTTCGCCACCTATTTCGCCGGCGCGTTCTTCCCGAGCGGCAACCCCACCGCCCAGCTCATGAACACCGCCGGCATCTTCGCCGTCGGGTTCTTCATGCGCCCCGTGGGCGGCTGGCTGCTGGGGCGGGTCGGCGACCGCAGGGGCCGCAAGGCGGCGCTGACGCTGACCGTCACGCTGATGTCGGCGTCCGCGATCCTCATCGCCGTCGCCCCGACCTACGCGGTCGCCGGCTACGGCGGCGCGCTCGTGCTGCTCGTCGCCCGACTGCTGCAGGGCCTGTCGGTGGGCGGTGAGTACGCGGCCAGCGCCACCTATCTGACCGAGGCCTCGGACCCGAAGCGGCGCGGGTTCGCCTCCAGCTTCCAGTACGTCTCCATGACCGCCGGCCAGATCGTCGGCCTCGGCCTGCTGATCGTCCTGCAACGCACCATGTCCGACGGCGCGCTGCACAGCTACGGCTGGCGCATCCCGTTCGTCGTGGGCGCGCTCGGCGCCGCGATCGTCTTCTACCTGCGGCGCACCATGCTGGAGACCGAGGTGTACGAGGAGGACGCCTCCCACACCCAGGAGCGCGGCACCCTGCGCGCGCTGTGGCGGCACCGGCGGGAGGCGTTCCTGGTCATCGCCCTCACCATGGGCGGCACGGTCGCGTACTACACGTACACCACCTATCTGACCAAGTACCTGTCCAACTCGGCCGGATTGTCCAAGCAGACGGCGACGCTGGTGTCCTTCACCGCGCTGATCGTCTTCGCCTGCCTCCAGCCGCTCGCCGGCGCCCTGTCGGACCGGATCGGCCGCCGCCCGCTGCTGATCACCTTCGCGGTCGGCTCCACTCTCCTCACCGTGCCGATCATGACCCTGCTCAAACACGCGGGCAGCTTCTGGCCGGCCCTCGGTCTCGCCCTGCTCGCGCTGGTCGTCGTCACCGGCTACACCTCGATCAACGCCTGTGTGAAGGCCGAGCTGTTCCCGACCGGGGTGCGTGCCCTCGGCGTGGCCCTGCCGTACGCCATCGCCAACGCGCTCTTCGGCGGCACGGCGGAATACGTCGCCCTGTGGTTCAAGAACGCCGGTATCGAGTCCGGCTTCTCCTGGTACGTGGCGGGCTGCGCCGCCGTGTCCCTGGTGGTGTACGTCGCCATGCGGGAGACGAAGGACCTGGACCTCGCCCGGGCGGGGGACCGCACGGATTCCAGTCTGACGACCGCATCCTGAGACGGTCGCGGAGCCGGGGACGGGGGTGTGCCAGACTGCCCCCGTGCTCTCGTTCGCCATGATTATTGGCAGCAGGCGCGCCGGTCCGCAGTGACCACCTCGTACGACCAGGTGCGGGTGGCCACCGTCGTCCTCGACCCGCGCGCAGACCTCTCGCACCCGCGAGGGGTTTTTTCGTTTTCCGGCCCACCTTCAGCCGGGGAACGGCAAGCGCGAGGGACCATTGGGGGGACGGTGGAGCCGGTCATTCCGGTAAGACCGAAGATCCACAACAGGAGCCTTGACACCATGACCGAGACGGCAACCAGCGAGCTCGACGACTCGTTCCACGTCTTCGACACCACGCTGCGCGACGGCGCGCAGCGCGAGGGAATCAACCTCACCGTCGCGGACAAGCTCGCCATCGCACGGCACCTGGACGACTTCGGCGTCGGCTTCATCGAGGGCGGCTGGCCCGGCGCGAACCCCCGCGACACCGAGTTCTTCGCCCGCGCGCAGGCGGAGATCGACTTCAGGCACGCCCAGCTGGTCGCCTTCGGCGCCACTCGCCGCGCCGGTGCGAAAGCCGCCGAGGACCCGCAGGTCAGGGCCCTGCTCGAGTCCGGCGCCCCGGTGATCACCCTGGTCGCCAAGTCGCACGACCGGCATGTGGAACTGGCGCTGCGCACCACACTCGACGAGAACCTGGAGATGGTCCGCGACACGGTGTCGTACCTGACGGCTCAGGGCCGCCGGGTCTTCGTCGACTGCGAGCACTTCTTCGACGGCTACCGCGCCAACCCCGAGTACGCCAAGGCCGTCGTCCGTACGGCCGCCGAGGCCGGCGCCGACGTCGTGATCCTGTGCGACACCAACGGCGGCATGCTCCCCGCCCAGGTCCACGCCGTCGTCGCCACCGTCCTCGCCGACACCGGCGCCCGGCTCGGCATCCACGCCCAGGACGACACCGGCTGCGCGGTCGCCAACACCCTCGCCGCCGTCGACGCGGGCGCCACCCACGTGCAGTGCACCGCCAACGGCTACGGCGAGCGCGTCGGCAACGCCAACCTCTTCCCGGTCGTCGCCGCCCTGGAGCTGAAGTACGGCAAGAAGGTCCTGCCCGACGGCAAGCTCCGCGAGACGACCCGGATCTCGCACGCCATCGCCGAGGTCGTCAACCTGACGCCCTCCACCCATCAGCCGTACGTGGGCGTGTCGGCCTTCGCGCACAAGGCCGGCCTGCACGCCTCCGCGATCAAGGTCGACCCGGACCTGTACCAGCACATCGCCCCCGAGCTGGTCGGCAACACCATGCGCATGCTGGTCTCCGACATGGCGGGCCGCGCCTCCGTCGAGCTCAAGGGCAAGGAGCTCGGCATCGACCTCGGCGGCGACCGCGAACTGGTCGGCCGGGTGGTCGAGCGGGTGAAGGAGCGCGAACTCAAGGGCTACACCTACGAGGCGGCGGACGCGAGCTTCGAGCTGTTGCTGCGGACCGAGGTCGAGGGCCGCCCGCTGAAGTACTTCGACGTGGAGTCCTGGCGGGCCATCGTCGAGGACCGCCCCGACGGCACCCACGCCAACGAGGCCACGGTGAAGCTGTGGGCCAAGAGCGAGCGGATCGTCGCCACGGCGGAGGGCAACGGCCCGGTCAACGCCCTCGACCGCGCGCTGCGCGTGGCCCTGGAGAAGATCTACCCGCAGCTCGCCAAGCTGGACCTGGTGGACTACAAGGTCCGCATCCTGGAGGGCGTGCACGGCACCTCCTCCACCACCCGCGTCCTGATCTCCACCTCGGACGGCGCCGGCGAGTGGTCCACGGTCGGCGTGGCGGAGAACGTCATCGCGGCGTCCTGGCAGGCCCTGGAGGACGCGTACACGTACGGCCTGCTGCGGGCGGGAGTGACACCGGCGGAGTAGCTCCGCCGGTTCGGCAGGGGGGCGCCTCCCGGCGAGCAGCGCCCCCGCTCGGCTACGGCGCGCGCCAGATGTTGTCGAACGCCGCGTTCTCGATGCGCCGCCGCTCCCGTACGGCCCCCAGCTCGGTCACCGCGTCGCCGACCGCCAGCAGCACCGTGACGACCGCCTCGTCGCCGGGCTCCTCCTCGGGCGGCCGCTCGCCCTGGATGCCCAGGGTGGCGGCGAGCCCGGTGAGGACCGGCTCGCGGGACCACCAGCGGTCGGCGGCATGGCGCCGGGCCGGGGTGTCGGCGGCCGCCGCCCTGTCGGCGCGGTGCGGCCAGCGGTGCCGCTTCCCGGAGAGCTGCCCCCCGGTGTCCAGGACGTCGCGGTAGGCCGTGGCCAGCCCCTCGCCCCGGCGCCACAGCCAGTCCTCGACCGTCTCGTACGGCTCCTTGCGCACGAGCGCCGCCCCGGCCTCGTCCAGCATCCGGTCGCCCGTGGTCAGCACGGGCCCGGGCACGATGCGCTCACCGTCCAGGGTGAGCGCCCGCGCCCCGAGAAGGTCGATCAGCTCGGCCCCCGCGAGTGCCAGCGACAGGTCGCCCGCCTCGACGGGGTGATCGCCGGGCACGTCGAGGCTGACGAGGAACAGATCCTGCGGTGTGGTCATACCTCATCGTCCCCCAGCAGGCGAGCGGGCGCCGCTCAGCGGCGCCCGCGGGTGAACACGCACCCCGTCGGCGACGGCCTGGCGGGGTGCGCTACTGCAGGTGCCACTTCTGGTTGGCGGCCCCCGTGCACGACCAGATCTGTGCCCGCGCCCCGTTCGCGGAGGAGTTGTCCGTCACGTCGAGGCACTTGTCGGCCGCCAGGTTCACCACGTCACCGGTCGAGGAGTTGTACGACCACTGCTGGGCGCCGGTCCCGTTGCAGTCGTACAACTGCACCTTGGCGCCGTCGGCGGTCGAACCCGACGTCACGTCGAGGCACTTGCCGAGCGCCTGGACCGACCCGTCGGCCGCCACCGTCCACTGCTGGGCGGAGGTGCCGTTGCAGTCGTAGAGCTGCACGGCCGTGCCGTTGGCGCTCGAACCGCCCGCCAGGTCCAGGCACTTGCCGGCCAGGCCGACGAAGGAACCGGTCCGTGCGCCGCCGCCGGACTGGGTGCCGGACCAGGTGAAGGTGGCCGAGGTCCTGCCGGGCAGCGAGTAAGTGGCGTGCTGGGAGCCCCAGTCGATCGTGACGGTCTGTGCCGCGGAGGAACCGTTGTACGCGATCAGCGCCTTGCTGCCGTCGGGGTTGCGCCAGGCCACGTTCGGCACGGTGGTGGACGCCGTGGAGGCGATCCGCTGGGCGCCCGGCCGGACGAACTTGGTCAGGTGGCCCATGTCGTAGTACTCGACGGTGTAGTCCACCGTCCCGCTCGCACCGTCCCCGTCGTGCACGGTGACCAGCCCGGTGCAGGTGCCGCAACCACCGTTGTGGGGACCGCCGTTCTGGTCCACGGCCAGCGACCACTTGGTCACCGACTTCGCCCAGTTGCGGGTGTAGTCGACGATGTTGGACATGTCCTCGTGCTGCTGGTCGGCGATCCAGGTGCCGCCGGAGTGCTCGGTGCCGAAGGCGTCCAGCGAGGGGTACTGGTCGTGCACGGTGGTCTGCTTGGTGACGTCACCGCCGTAGCCGTGCCAGGCGATCCCGCCGAAGTTGGGGTGGTTGCGGATCGCCGGGTCGTCCACGGACTGGGCGGCGTAGGAGTCGTAGGTGTCCCAGTTCCAGTCGTGGGCCAGCACCTTGGTGCTCAGCCCCGCCGACTGCAGCTGCGGCAGCAGGTCGTTCTTGAGGAAGTACTGGATGCCGGAGGCGTTCCAGCTCATCGACGGGTAGCCGGAACAGCAGGTCGGCTCGTTCTGCGGCGTGACGTACGAGACGTTGATCCCCTGGTCCCTGTACGCCTGGAGGTACTTCACGAAGTAGCCGGCGTACGCCCCGTAGTCCTCGGCCTTCAGCCAGCCGCCGTTGAGTGAGCCGCTGTCCTTCATCCAGGCCGGGGCGGTCCACGGCGAGGCCATCACCGTCAGCGACGGATTCAGCTGGAGCGCCTGCCGGGTGAGCGGCACGACGTCCGCGAGGTCGTGCGCGATCGAGAACTTCGCCAGGGACGCGTCCGTCTGGCCGGACGGCACGTCGTCGTACGTGTAGCCGTACCGCGCGAGGTCGGAGGCGCCCATCGGGTTGCGCAGGAACGACAGCCCGATGCCGTCCGTCGGCGAGAACAGCTTGCGCATGGTCGCGTCCCGGGTCGCCTGGGACAGTGCGCCGCTGCTGTTCATCAGCCAGGCCGCGGTGTCCGTGAAGGACGCGCCGCCGCCGGTGAAGGTCTGGTAGCGGGTGTTCTCGTCCACCGTGATGTTCGTGCCGCCGCCGCCCGCGCCGGACTGGAAGGCGAACGGCGTCTGCGGCTGCAGGCCGCGCACGACATGCCGGCCCGCGGAGTCGTCGGTGGTGGTGAGCCAGGCCGTGACCTGCTCGCCGGCCGCGTGCGCGGGGGTTACGGCGGCGGTCAGGCCGGCGGCGGAGAGCAGCCCGGCCAGGAGCAGCCGGACCGTGCGGGGGGTTCTCCTCATGTGCGTCGCCCTTCAACTGACGTGCACTCTTGACGGGTTGGGGTGCCGTTAGTTAACTCACGGCGTGATCTAAGTCATGAGTGAACCATGAGAGCCGAGGGAAGGTCTATGCCGAGAACCGCCCTGCTCGTCTCCGGGGCCCTGCTCGCCGCCCTGTTGCCCCTGTCCGCCGCGGCGCACGCCGCCGACGACCCCGCGCCGGTCCCCGTCGACCGCTTCGAGGGCGAGGTCCCCTTCGCCTCGCAGCCCGCCGACGGCATCTTCACCTGGGGAAGCGACGCCGACGACCCGCCCGCCCTGCACCTCACCGACCGCGCCGACGCCCCCGAGGGCGCCAAGGTCCTCACCGGCACCTACGACATCAGCGGCTACGGCGGCTTCACCCACGACTTCGCCGCCGGCCTGCCCGCCCACGACTGGTCCGCCCACCAGGGCATCCGCTTCTGGTGGGAGGGCCGGGACAACGGCCGGAAGATCGCCTTCGAGATCAAGGACGGCGGCGCCAACGGCGAGGCCTCCGAACTCTGGACGACCTCCTTCACCGACGACTTCACCGGCTGGAAGCAGATCGAGATCCCCTTCACCGACTTCGTCTACCGCACCGACTACCAGCCGGTCGGCGGCATCGACCACGTCCTCGGTCTCACCGGGATGTGGGGTTACGCGGTCACGCTCCCGGCCGGCACCAAGGGCGACTTCGCCATGGACGACGTCGAGCTGTACGGAAAGGCCGACCAGTCGCTGCGCGCCTCCGTCGGCACCGACGCGCCCGTGTACCCGGTCAAGGCGGGCGGCACCGCCGCGGTCAAGGTCACCCTGGCCACGACCGGGGACCGGCCCGTCGACGACCCGGTGACGGTCACGTACGCCACCCAGGGCGGCACCGCCACCGCCGGCCGGGACTACACCCCGACCGAAGGCACCCTCACCTTCCCGGCCGGTACCGCCTCGGGTACGACGCGGACCATCGAGGTGCCCACCCGGAAGACCAGGGGCGCAGCACCCGCCAGGACCATCCCGCTCGAGCTCACGGTCACCGGCGCCAAGGCGCCCGCCGAGACCCCGCAGGTCGTCATCGATGCCCACGGACTGCCGTACCTGAACAGCAGGTTGCCCGTGCAGAAGCGCGTCGCGGACCTGCTGTCCCGCATGTCCCTTCAGGAGAAGGCCGGGCAGATGACCCAGGCCGAGCGCGGGGCCGTCGGGGCCGGGGGCGACATCGCCACGTACGCCCTCGGCTCGCTGCTGTCCGGCGGCGGCTCCACGCCCACGCCCAACACCCCCGGGGCCTGGGCGAAGATGGTCGACGGCTTCCAGCTCCGCGCCCAGGCGACGCGGTTCCAGATTCCGCTGGTCTACGGCGTCGACGCGGTCCACGGCCACAACAACCTGGCCGGCGCCACGATCATGCCGCACAACATCGGCATCGGCGCGAGCCGGGATCCCCGACTGGCCGAGAGGACGGGGGCGGTGACGGCCGCCGAGGTCCGCGCCACCGGCATCCCCTGGGACTTCGCGCCCTGCCTGTGCGTGAGCCGCGACGAACGCTGGGGCCGCTCCTACGAGTCCTTCGGTGAGGATCCCGCCCTCGTGCAGTCGATGGAGACCATCATCCAGGGCCTCCAGGGCCGGGCCGACGGACGGGACCTGAGCCGGAACGACAAGGTGCTCGCCACCGCCAAGCACTTCGTCGGCGACGGCGGCACCGCGTACGGTTCCTCCACCACCGGCACCTACACCATCGACCAGGGCGTCACGACGGTCACGCGGCGGCAACTGGAGGACATCCACCTGGCGCCGTACCAGAGCGCCGTGGAGCGGGGCATCGGCACGGTCATGCCGTCGTACTCCTCCCTCGACATCGTCGGGGACGGCCGGGGCGCGGTGAAGATGCACGCCCGCGGCGACATGATCAACGGTGTGCTCAAAGGCCGGATGGGCTTCGGCGGCTTCGTCATCAGCGACTGGAACGCCATCGACCAGCTCCCCGGGGACTACGCCACCCACGTCCGTACGGCGGTGAACGCGGGCGTCGACATGATGATGGTCCCGTACGGCTACAAGGACTTCAGCGGCACGCTCGCCGACGAGGTGAAGGCGGGCCGGATCAGCGAGAAGCGGATCGACGACGCCGTCTCCCGCATCCTCACCCAGAAGTTCAGGCTGGGGCTGTTCGAGCACCCGTACGCCGACACGTCCGGCGCCGCCGCCATCGGCTCCCCGGCCCACCGGGCGGTCGCCCGCCGGGCCGCCGCCGAGTCGCAGGTGCTGCTGAAGAACAGCGGCGGTCTGCTGCCGCTGAGGAAGAGCGAGAAGGTGTACGTCGCCGGGTCCAACGCCGACGACCTCGGCAACCAGACCGGCGGCTGGACCCTCACCTGGCAGGGCGCGTCCGGCACCCACACCCGGGGCACGACCATCCTCCAGGGGATGCGGGACGCCGGGGGAGACGTCACCTACTCCAAGGACGCCTCGGCCCCGACGGACGGCTACGACGTCGGCGTGGTCGTCGTCGGCGAGACCCCGTACGCCGAGGGCGTCGGCGACGTCGGCAACGGGCACTCGCTGCAGCTGTCGGCGGCCGACCAGACGGCCGTGGACAAGGTGTGCGCGGCCATGAAGTGCGCGGTGCTGATCGTCTCCGGTCGTCCGCAGCTCGTCGGCGACCGGCTCGGCAGGATCGACGCGCTGGTGGCCTCCTGGCTGCCCGGCACCGAGGGCGAGGGCGTCGCCGACGTCCTCTACGGCAGGCGGCCCTTCACCGGACAGCTCCCCGTCACCTGGCCGAGGTCCGAGTCCCAGCTGCCGATCAACGTCGGCGACGCCTCCTACGACCCGCAGTTCCCCTACGGCTGGGGCCTGACCACGCTCACCGGCGTCCCGCGCGGCGGCACGGCCGCTCTGCAGGCGCTGGATGCCGCGGCGACGGCGGCCGAGCGCAGGGGCGACGCCCGGGCCGGCCGTGAGCTGGTCACCAAGGCGCGGCTGCTGGTCCAGCAGAGGATCGGCGACCGGATGACACCGGGGGCGGCGAAACCCTTCGCCGACGCCGACCATCTGCTGCTGACGGGCCGGTACGGAAAGGCGGTGGAGAAGCTGATCGAGGCGTACGGGGCCGCGTAGATCCGGACGGTATGACCGATTGGGGGAGGCTTCGGGTAGCTTCGAAGGATGAAGGCCGTCCTGCGGACCCGAAGCCTCCCAGCCCTGCTGCTGGCCGCCCTCGCCCTGGTCGTCGCGACCCTGTTCGCGCCCGCGGCGAGCGCGGACACGAGCATCTCCGCCGTCGCCCAGGCCCTCCGCAAGAGCCCGGTCTACGTCGACCCGGCCGCCTCGGCCCAGTTGCCCAAGGCGGACGCCGACGCGCTCGCCAAACGCATCAAGGACGCGAACAAACCGCTGTTCGTCGCGGTGCTCCCGGCCGGCTACCCGACCCGGAACCTCTTCTTCGACCTGCGCGCGGCTACCGGCGTCACCGGCCTGTACGGCATCCGCCTCGGCGACCGCTTCGACGCCCGCGCGGACTCCTCCGTCATGTCGGCGACGGCCCGGCGGAACCTGGTGACGAGCGTCCAGGGCGAGCCGGCCAAGGCCCAGCTCAGCGACTTCACCGACCGCGCGCTGGCCACCATGCGCGGCCATGCCCCGTCGAGCTGGGGCGGCTCCGGCGGGGGATCCTCCGGTACGGCCGCCCTGATCGCGGTGGCCGCGGTGCTGGTGGCGGGCGGTGCGGGCGCCTACGTACTGGTGCGCCGCAGCCGCCGGCGGCGCGCGGAGGAGCAGCGGGCCGCCCTCGACCGCCTCCGGGTGGTCGTGGACGAGGACATCACCGCCTTCGGCGAGGAACTGGACCGCCTCGACTTCCAGCCGGGCGGGCCCGGCGCCGACGACGCGATGCGCGCCGACTACGCACACGCCCTCGACGCCTACGAGACGGCCAAACAGCGCATGGCACAGGCGAGCCGCCCGGAGGACGTGCGCACGGTCACCGAGGCCCTGGAGGACGGTCGTTTCTCCCTGGCCCGGCTGGCCGCCCGCCGTGAGGGCCGCCCCCTGCCCGAGCGCCGGCCGCCCTGCTTCTTCGATCCCCGGCACGGCCCCTCCGTGACCGACGCCACCTGGACCCCGCCCGGCGGCGCCCCGCGTCAGGTGCCCGTCTGCGCGGCCGACGGCACCCGGCTGGCCGACGGCCGCGACCCGGTCATCCGCGAGGTCGACACGGACTACGGCCGCCGCCCCTACTGGGACGCGGGCCCCGCCTACGGCCCCTGGGCGGGCGGCTACTTCGGCGGCGGCATCCTGCCCGGCCTGCTCGTCGGCACCCTTCTGGGCAGCATGATGGCCACCCCCTCGTACGCGGCCGACTACGGCACCGGATACGGCGACTTCGGCCCCGGCTACGGCGGCGACTTCGGCGATGACCACCAGGGCGGCGACGTCTCCGGTACCGATTTCGACTCCGGGGACTTCGGGGGAGGGTTCGGTGACGGCGGGGGGTTCGACGGGGGAGGGGGCGACGGCGGCGGGGACTTCGGCGGGGGTTTCTAGGTCTCGGCCCGGCCGTCCGCCTCCAGCCATCCCGATCCCAGCCGCTCCATCAGCCCGGCCGTCAGCGCCGGCACGCCGCGCCCGGTCTCGCCGAGCGACTTCAGTGCCCCGGCCGGCCAGGCATCCCGCCCGGCCATGTCCCGCGCCGGCGTCTGCGCCGCGTTCCCGCAGTCGACGCCCTGCCGGCAGGACACGCGAGCGTCCGCCTCCCGTTTCCGGGGAGCGGGTGCGCTCGCGGTGTTGTCGGCGGGCCGCCGAAGGCTCAGGCCTGCTTGATCGCCGAGATGTCGAAGTGCAGCTTGATCTTGTCGGAGACGAGCATCCCGCCGGTCTCCAGCGCCGCGTTCCAGGTGAGGCCCCACTCGGAGCGCAGGATCTCGGCCTTGCCCTCGAAGCCGACGCGCTCATTGCCGAAGGGGTCCTTCGCGGCGCCGTTGAACTCCAGGTCGATGGTGATGGACTTGGTCACGCCGAGGAGGGAGAGGTCGCCGGTGATGCGGTAGTCGTCGCCGCCCAGGGCCTCCGCCTTGGTGGAGCGGAAGGTCATGACCGGGAACTCGTCGATCTTGAAGAAGTCCGACGACTTCAGGTGACCGTCCCGGTCGGTGTTGCCGGTCTCGATGCTCGCCATCTGGACGTCGATCGTGGCGGTGGACCTGGCGGGGTCCGCCCCGTCCAGGTGGAGCGTGCCGGTGAAGTCGTGGAAGGCGCCCTTGACGTTGGTGACCATCGCGTGGCGCGCCACGAAACCGATCGTGGTGTGCGCCGGGTCGAGCGTGTAGTCACCGGTCAGCGCGGTCAGGTCGGGACCCGTGCCGGTCGGCGCGGCGGTGGTCTCGGGGGTGCTGCCCTTGCGGCCGAAGAAGCCCATGTCGTGCTCCAGGGAGAGATCTGAACGGAACCTGCGAATCTGCCGAACGAAATCGGTTGAACGTTAAACGAACTCGCATCTCCGACGGTAGACCCATTCGGTTCGGTTTTCAACATCATCCGGAAAGTGGTTTCACTGTCACCGAGAGTGATCACGTACGCCCTCTGGCGGACGCGCGTAGAACTCGGGCACCATCTGCGTGCGCCACCTGCACAGCCGTCCCACAGGAAGCTCGGCCCACCGCAGGAGAGGTTCCCCATGAAGCTCGCGAAAGCCATGCGCCTCCGCTCCGTCCTGACCGCGCTCGCTCTCGTCGTCGCCCCCGGTGTCGCCGTCGTCGGCACCGCCACCGACGCGTTCGCCGTCACCAAGATCAGCCAGGCCACCGCCGAGTCGATGTTCCGGCAGGTCGGCATCACCTGGTCGTCCTCCGGCAACTGCACCGACCGGAACAACCCCACCTGTACGTCCTTCGAGCAGCTCAACCTCGCCACCGCCCAGGGCGCCCAGACCCTGAAGCGGGCCAGCGGCTGCGCCCTCAACATCACCGGCGGCACCGAGACCGGCCACGCCTCCGGCACCTACTCGCACTGGAACGGCTACAAGCTCGACTACAGCAAGTACACCTGCGTGACGTCGTACATCAAGAACAACTTCACCTACATCGGCCTGCGCGGCGACGGCTACCCGCAGTGGCGGTCCGCCTCCGGCAACATCTACGCCGACGAGGGCAGCCACTGGGACGCCCTTTACTACAACTGCGGCGGCTGCTGAGCCGGAACGGGCCGGCGGCGGCCCCTTGGGACACCCCGCGCCGCCGCCGGCCCGGCACCGCCCTCGGGGCGGGCTGCGGCCCGGCCGCCGATCCATGGGCGAGCCGCCGTCCGGGGCCCCGTGTCACCCCGGGGATGGCATGCGCCGGCCGCGAATGTGAGGTGGCTCTCCGGTGAGGTCTTTGTGACCCCCTTACAACGCCGACGCCCTGTGAGCAGTCGGAACGGCTGCACGTGGCCATGGTTCTGTTCACTGGTACCAGGAAAACGGGCCGGAGACTGTACGGAGTCAACGGCTCGCTTTCCTTGGTGTCCTTCGTAAGGTCACTACATGACCGTTTTGGAAGAGACGACGGGTGAGCCGACCGGCGAGCCGACGGACGCGCGCGGACGGGTCGCCGAGCTGCACGCGATTCGTGCCCGGGCGGTGGCGGGTCCCAGCGAGAAGGCGACCGAGGCGCAGCAC
>NZ_JAJHNP010000026.1 GCF_020819595.1 Streptomyces barringtoniae | reverse complement strand
CTCAGCGCCTCCTCGCTGCGCGCGCGAACCGAGAGGCATTGCCGGCCCTCTCCCGCTGGATCACATCCGATGCGGCGAACCAGCGTCCCCGATCCCCGGACTCTCCCAGGCAGGCGGGACACGGCACCAGCACAAAGCGGTTGTCCAGCGGCTCGTCGAGGTCCGCAAGAAGTCACTGAGCTCCTCCGGCGCGTGCAGGAGGGCTCGGCCCGCCTTGTCGGCCGGATCAAGCTTCATCATCACAGAGGATCGGCCTTGTCGAGATCAACGAGCCGGGGAGGACTCTGAGGTCTGCTCGGCTGGTCAGCCATGGTCTTGGGAGTGCTGCCGGTCGGCTGCGGTCTCCGCGGTCTCTTCGGTTGCTGTACTTCGCTGCTGTACAGCCACGATTGATCGACTCGCCGTCCTGCGGTAGCAATGGCGGATGATACGTGGCAACAAGATTGGGCTGCGGGCCCAGCACGAGGCTGACACTCCAGTGCTCCACGCGGTGCTTTACAACGACGTGGCAACCCGGTCGCGCCAGGATCCTCGGCCTTGGCGTCCGATACCGCCGGGGTCGGCCCACTCTCCCTATGCAGTCGCTGAGCCGTCGGACGAGGCAGCATTCTTTTCGGTGGTGGAACTCGATTCGCAGGAACTGGTCGGTGCCGCAGGGTTGTGGGGCATCGACATGCACAACAGGTCGGCGCACCTGGGGATCTCCGTGCTCCCTGACTTCCGCGGTCGTGGGTTCAGTCCGGACATCGTCCGCGTGTTGTGCGAGTACGGGTTCGCGGTACGCGGACTGCAGCGACTGCAGGTGGAGACCATGGCAGACAACGCGCCGATGATCGCGGCGGCCAAGAGAGCGGGGTTCACGATCGAGGGCACGTTGCGGCGCTCGGCCTGGGTATACGGAGCATTCCTCGACGAGGTGATCCTCGGCCTCCTCGCTCATGAGTGGACTCCCTGAGGGCGAGAGGTCGGGGGCAGGGCGACTGGCTGCGGAATGGGAGAGGGGCCGGATCTCCAACCCGCGGCTGCGTGCCGCGCTCGGATCCTGGAGCACCAGTCTGGAAGATCGCGTATGCGGATGGATGATGACCTGGCGAAACGCCGAGGTGGGTGTCCTGAGGCACTGGCCGACACGCCCACTGCTCCCCATTGAGCGCCGCCCGATCGGGCACGCATGGGGTACGACGTCAGCTGTTGGAGGGGCCTCCTGCGTCCGGGCGAGCGCGCCCGAGGCTGCGTCTGAGCGACATCACACCGCTGATGATGGTCGTGGGCGCGGTGCTCTCCGCAGGGTTGCTGCTGGATCTGATCGGTACGGCTCACCGGCTGGAGACCCTGCTTGTGGGAACAGTTGCGGTCACCCTTGTGAGCCGGCCCCTGACCAGCAAAAAGCCCTCCCAAGCGGGAGGGCTGAGGCTGGGCGCCCCCGGCAGGACTCGAACCTGCGGCCAAGCGCTTAGAAGGCGCTTGGTGGGACGGGTGGTGCACCCCTGCTGACCTGCTTCTCTTCACGCGCTGGGTGACTCATCGACCGACCTTCGACACGCATTCGACCGGCGGCGGCCAAGTATCCGGTAGAGACCGGATCGAGGCATCAAGATCACAAAAGGCCTCATATACGAGGCTGACTTCCCCCTCGTGGCGCGCACTGTAGCTGTAGCGAGGCTGGTTGGCAGTACCACAGTTGGTACTGCCTTCCGCCCTCCCGGCCGACAGTCGCCCCCGCCTTCTCTGCGGCGTCTGCTGACGCGTCGACGCTCATCCTGAGCCGGGCTTCCGAAACCGCGAACCACCGGCACCCGCTCGCGGGGGAGGACAACGCACTCGTCCGCCCGTACGTGCTGGCTTGGGAGAAACGAGTACGGCCGCGCCCGGTGCTCGTCGCTTCCCATCTGCCGGCTGAAGCGTGGTCGGCTCTGGCGGGGGTCTGCTGATGCCTCCTCGCCGACAGCTTCACATCACCGACGCCTCGGATGTCCCGTACCGGTCGACCGCCTGTCGCATCGGCACGCACCTTGCTTGTGCGGAATCCTCGCCTGTCTCCGCACCGATTGACCTACCCGTTGTCTACGAGACGTGCGCCTGCCTCTGTCACTCGGCGCCCGACCGGTCCACGCCCGTGGAGGTGGAGCGGTGAGCGGCCGGGCACCCGGCGGTGCGCTGGTATCCACCATCGAGGTCACCGCGACCACCGTGCAGCGTGGCGACGTCATCCAACTCGGTGGCCGAGCCTGCCGGGTGACAGACCTCTTCCAACTCCCTCAAGGTGCCAAGCAACTCCTCTTCGAGTCGGGTGAGCTGCTGACCATACACACGCGAACCCGGCTCACAGCCGTTCGCGTGCTGAGAAGGCGGTGACTCGCTCCGTGCCTTCACGCCATGACGACATCGCCGACGATCTCCGGCACCAGATCACAACCGGCCGCATCAAACCCGGCGAACGCCTACCGTCCGAGGCCGGCCTCGCCGACCGATACAAGGTCAGCACTGTGACACTGCGCAGCGCCCTTGCGGTCCTCCAGTGCGAAGGCCTGGTCGAGAAGATCCACGGCAAGGGCAACTTCGTTCGTCGCCCACCCCGCAAGATCGTGTACGTCGGCGGATGGGGGACGCTCGACCCGTGGACCGCTGCTGAAGCGGCCCTGCGTGTCACCGTGCGCACCACCACGGTTCCAGCCGACAGCCACCTGACGGCGTTGCTCAAGGTGCCGACGGGCAGTCCACTCGCTGAGTTCTTCTGTGTCAGCCACGAGGAAGAGTCACCGCGCGGACTGGCCCGCATCTACATCCCGCGTGACCTGGTCCCCGCCGAAGTGCTGGATGACGAACCCTCCTGGCAGGAGTCCGCCCGACGACTCGCCGTTCTGGGATCGGCGCCGGCAACCGTCCGGGAGACGGTATGCGCCCGCCCACCAACACCGGACGAAGCTTCGGCCCTCCGGACCGGCTCCTCCACGGCAGTCCTCGCGATCACACGCGTCGCGACCGACACCGCCGGGCGAGTCGTCGAGGCCGCCCTTCTCACGTTCCCAGGGGATCGCGTCGACGCGGTCTTCACCACCCATCACGTGACCGATGAGAGGCAGACGTGAGGATGACGGCACCGAACGAACTACGACTCTTCCCGTGGTCGGGGCCGGAAGGCAAGCCCTGCTACCTGAACAGCGATGACAAGGGCGGCTACATGTCCCGCCTTGCGGACAACATCGAAGCGGCACAACTGGAAACGGCAGCCGAGCTGCTGGAGCATGCCTCGTACACCCTCTACGACCACAGCCAGGGCCCGGAGGACCTGCGACGGCTGGTCAATGAACTGACCGGGGCATTGCGAGACGTGCTCCGCGTCGAAACCAGCCGCGGTCAGCTCCTGGCAGCAAGCAGTCCTCATCGCCCCTGAAGGGGCGGGCGTGTTTGGCGGCTACGAACTGCTCAGTGCGGCCTGACTTGCCGGTCTACTGATCACCGGCCCGGCTGATCAGCGGGACTGAAGAAGCCCACGGCTCTGAACTGCTTAGATGCCGTGGCTTCTGTCGTTGTTGGTTGGCGTCGGCCGGCCTCGGACGGCCCAGGGAACGGCCCGAGTGGCGTGCAGCCTGAACGCCAGTGTGTCCCGCTACCAACCACCGCCGAACATGGGTTGCAGGGTTGCCGCTACACCTGACGTGATGGCGAGTATTCCGCCCAGGTTGGCCAGGGTGGTGGTGGCGTTCTGAAACAGCTCCTGTCGGAGACGCGCCCACCTGGCGCTCCAGAAGAGCACCTTGAGCTTCTGCCACTTGTGCTGACGGAGGTGGCAACCCATGAGGGCGCCGTGGCTGTTGTTATGGCACGAGCCACCACGGCCCTCAGCTCCGCACCAGACGGGCATGTTGAAGAAGTGGAAGGCGCTGATCCCAGACAGCTGGGCGCCGCCATCTGGTAGTCGAAGAGCACTCCTGACAGCGGCGCCGACCTGGCGTTGCGCACGGTGGTGTAGGTGACCAGGTTCTGCCTGGCCTTCGTGGAGATCGGTTCATCGGACCCGTTGCCTGAACCGGTGATCTCGCCTCGCCAAACGCACAGGTCGGCTTGACACTGACGGACGCTGTCGGCGCGGCTTGAGCTGTGCCGGGCAGCATGGCCAGCACGCTCATCCCCGTCGCCGCAGCCGCGACTCCCCACCTGAAGAGCTTCACGAATCCCCTCCGCTTCACCACGTGCCATCACGAGACCGGTTTGGTCAAACAGGGTTACTGATCGGGTGATCACGCGAGGAACGGCGCTGCCGGCTTGACCCTCTCCTTACGTCAGGCTTGAGGCTGTACGCCGACGAAAGGTCAGGTGGATGAGCTACTCCGTGGGACAGGTCTCGGCCTTCGCCGGTGTGACGGTACGTACGTTGCATCACTACGACAAGGCAGGGCTGCTCTCGCCCAGCGACCGCAGCGACGCCGGCTACCGGCTCTACAATGACGCTGACCTGGTCCGTCTCCAGCAGATCCTCTTCTACCGCGAGCTCGGTTCCTCCCTCGAGGAGATCGCTGCGATCCTCAGGGATCCGCTGTCGAACGCCCTGGAACATCTGCGCGCCCGGCAGCGGCAACTGAGGGAGGAGATCGCCAGGCTGCAACGGCTGGCCGAGGTGGCGGAACGGGCGATAGAGGTCCAGCAGACCGGAGTGTCCCTGACTCCCCAGGAACGCTTCGACGTCTTCGGCGAGATCACTTTCGACCTGAGCTATGCCACCGAGGCGGAGCTGAAGTGGGCGCAGTCGGATGGACAGCGCGAGGCGATGACGCGCGCGGCTGCCCACACCAAGGAGGACTGGCGGCAGCTCATGGGCGAGGCAGCTGCCTGGCGCGCGGAGCTACTCGCGGCCTTCGACGAGGGGGAGCCGAGCGACGGCGAGCGGGCCATGGACCTCGCAGAGGAGCACCGCCTGCACATCTCACGATGGTTCACCTGTTGCCCACCTGACATGCACCGGCGCATCGCGGACGACTTCATCGCCGACCCGCGCGCTTTTGCCCTGGTCGTACCGCCGTCGCAGCAACGCCCGGGACTGGCCGTCTACACGTGCAAGGCGGTCCACGCCAACGCGGCCCGCCACGCAGCCGGCCGTACCGATTCCGAGGAGAACCGATGAGGATCCTGATCGCCGCAGCCGGATCACGCGGCGACGTCGCGCCCTATACGGGCCTGGGCGCAGAACTGCGCCGCGCCGGATACGACGTCGTCCTCGCCACCACGGAAACCTTCGCGCCCCTCGTACGCGACGCCGGGCTGGAATTCCGCAGTCTCCCCGCCGACCCGCGCGGACATGGCGGCGTGTCGGGCAAGCGTGAACTGATGCGTACTGCTGCCGCGTTCATCACCGAACTGGGCCAGGGGTTTGCCGACGCGATGGCGGACGGCCCGGATCTGCTCCTGCTGTCGACCACCACGGCCCCGCTGGGCTGGCATGTCGCGGAGGCCACGGGCACGCCGAGCATCGGTGTGTACCTCCAACCCACTGCACCGACCGGCGACTTCCCACCCGTCGTGACCGGCTCATGCTCGCTAGGCCGTCCCGCCAACCGGATGGCCGGGCGTTTTGCTCTTCGCATGGCCGACCGGGTCTTCGAGCAGGCGGTGGCAAAGCTGCGCCACCGACTCCAGTTACTGCCGGCTTCCGCGTCAGCGATGCGCAGACGGCAGGAACAGGCGAACTGGCCCATCCTGCACGGCTTCAGCACGGCACTCGTGCCCCGCCCCTCAGACTGGCGCCCCGGACTGGAGATCGTGGGCAACTGGTGGCCCCATCACGATCCGTCCGGCCGACTGCCCGCCGATCTGGAGGACTTCCTTCGTGCCGGCCCCCGGCCCGTCCTCATCGGCTTCGGGAGCATGGCGGCCGGGGACGGGGTACGGCTGAGCGAGCTCGCCGTGCGGGCCCTGCGCCGTGCCGGGCTGCGCGGCATCCTCCAAGCCGGCAGTGCTGGGCTCGCAGCCGACGGCGACGACGTGCTCACCATTGGGGACGTACCGCACGCCCTGCTGTTCCCACGGCTGGCTGCTGTGGTCCACCACGCAGGGGCCGGCACGTCAGCGGCCGCGTTGCGCGCCGGAGTACCCGCAGTCACCGTGCCGGTGACTGCCGACCAGCCGTTTTGGGCGAGACGGCTTGCTGCCCTCGGCGCCGCCACCAACCCGATCCCCTTCCGATCCCTGACTGCCGAACGGCTGGCCGACTCACTCGACCGGGTAGTGAAGCAACAGGCATACGCACGAGCCGCCGCGAGAGGCGCGCAACACATGGCGACCGAGGACGGAGCCGGCCAGGCCCTCAAGGCCATCCAGCAGCTGATGAGATCCAGCTAGGTCGGTGGAGCGGCTTCGGGGTGGCGCTACTTTGGCGCGACTGATCACGGCCTCGCAAGCTTCCGGCGCGTCGGGCAGTCCGTGGACCTGCGCACGGACACCGGCCGGAGTGGAGCGGGGCGTACATGGCACGTATGTGGCACGACCCCGGACACGCAGAAGGGCCAGCCCGGGAAAACCCCTCCTGAACTAGCCCTTCTCTCTGTGCCCCCGGCAGGATTCGAACCTGCGACACCCGCTTTAGGAGTTCGATCACCAGGTAGGGAGTTCCTGGCGGCTCATGTGGGGGCGGGCCACGAACGGTCTCCACGGGGTGCCTACGTCTGCTGCCGTTGATGTCAGACGTGGATGTCAGACGTGGATGTCAGCTAGCTCCGTCACCAACCACCGACCAGTGGTTGCAACGCAGCCGCTATGCCTGACGTGATCGCCAGGATGCCGCCCACGCTGGCAAGGATGGTGAAAGCGTTTGAAGTGAAGATATTGCCCCTTACATACCAGTAGGTTACTCACCGGATGGGTATGTCCTTGTCCGTCGCGAGGTTGACCACGACAAACCGGGCAGAGCGGCTCCGCTGTCAGCGGTTGCTCGTGGTGCCGATGTCGACGATGTGGTTGTACCGCTCCACCAGCACGAAAAGCTTGATCTTCTGCGTCGTCCCCCCGCTGCCGGAGGTCAGGGTGACGATGACCTCATGGCCGTTACCCACGGCGCCGTTGTCGGTCACCGTCCACTTCCGCGGGACGTTTTGAGCACGCAGGACACCGTCCGCCCCGTGCTTCTTCTCCCAGGCCGCCAGTCGCTTGGCGAAGTCGGGCGTCAGGTAGTGCTTGCGGAGCACCGTTTCCAGCGTGGCGTCCGGGTCCGTGTAGTCGCTGATCGCGTCGATGTACGCGCCGTAGAAGTCGGCGACCCGGGTCACCACTTGGCCGCTCGTGCCGCTGACGGACTGCGGTGCGGCCTCGGACGACTTTGCGGGGGCATGGACGGATGCCTGTGCCGACACCTGTGTCGACACACCGAGTCCGACAGCCAGGACGAGGCCGGCGGTGACGGCCGCGCGGCGGCCCGGACGGCGGTGTGCGGGGGACTTCCTGTTCATGTGCATCTTCCTTTTCTGCTCCATATGTGGTTGCTCACGGCCCGGTGTCTTCGTGCCGGGGCCGTCGTGTGGCTATCGCCTTTTCGGGTCGGCGGGCGCTGCCCCGGAGTCATGAACATCTGCTGCCGCGCGGACCCATTCCCCCCTGCCGCGGCTCGGGGCGCGAGCGACGACACCAAGTCCTGCTGAATCGCGCCGAATGACCCTGTCAGTGGTCGATTGGCCGCCCTCCCCACCCCCGTGGCGGAGGGCGGCCCCGGTCATGCGCTCAGCGGAGCTTGTCCACGGCCCGTGACGGCCGTCTTCTTGGAGGCCTTCACCGGCGCATGCCGGAAGTCGCGAGACGGGTGTCAAAGACGCCCCAGGAGGTCACCGGTGCAGGCCGTATCCGTGCCTGCCCTCTTCGGCAGGCAGCGTGCCGTAGTCCTTCAGCGTGGCCTCGGTCTCCGGGCCGGCCTTCTCGATGCGTGCGCACAGGACTTGATGTCGTTGCTCGGCCGCGAGAAGCGCCCCTTCGCCACAGCTGTCCTGGACAACTGCACGCTGACCTGACGGACGGTCGCTCCTGTCGAGTTCGGTTCGGAGCTCCCGGTACCAGGTCCGGGCCGTCGCCGCCCAGCGCCATGCGTAGACAGCGGTCCCGTTCCACCACCTCCGGTACGCAGGCGGTGACCTTGCCGACCGTTCAGGACGAGCTTGGATACGACGGGAGTTGGGCCGCCGTGAGGAAGCCGACGCCTTGGCCGCGACGTTTGCCAGTGTGGCGAGCGTCGTGCCGAGGGCGAGCCCGTGACGGCGAGTGCGAGGGGCGGGCCTGCTCGGGTGCGCTGGGGCATGGGTGTCTCCCGTGGATGAGTGCATGAGTGTCGTTGGTCGCCCGCCGCCGACTGGCCGGTCCGGTCCTGGTCGGTGCGACACCAAGAGCATCAGCCGTCACGACGGCTCGGCGCAACGCCGGACGCCCGCCCGGCGAGGGTGGAACCATCCCAGCCCATCTGACGTGCAGGTATATGGACCGCCTGAGATACGGGGACACGTGGGAGGTTGGGGGAGCGGTGTCGACCGAGGACGACGTCGAGCAGTTCGCGGCGCTGCTGCGCCGGCTGAAGGACCGCACGGACCGGAGCTACGGCTCCCTGGCCCGCCGTCTCGGCATGAACACCTCCACGCTGCACCGCTACTGCGCGGGCGAGACGGTCCCGCAGGACTACGCCCCGGTGGAGCGGTTGGCCGCCTTCTGCGGAGCAACACCGGAGGAACGCCTCGATCTGCACCGCCTGTGGCTGCTCGCGGTGACGGCACGACAGCGGCCGAGGGCCGGTGAGGAGGCAGCGGAGCCGACAAGGACCGAAGGGGCACTGAAGCCGACAGGGGACGAGCGGGCTTCGGGTCCGGACAGCCGGACGGCGGGGCGTGCGGGTGGCAGCACGCGCAGTGTGGGTGGCGACGCCGACGGCATCGGTGGTGACGGGGACGGCACGAGCGGTTCACCACCGCGACTCGATGCGGGCGCCCCCGACGCCGCACTGGCTGCTCCCGACGCTCCCGGACCGGGCAGTCGCGAGTCGACGGCCCAGTGGGATGCGGTCCGCTCAATTGGACGGCCCTGGTACCGCCGTCGCCGTACCGTCGTCGGCGCAGCCACGGCGACCGTACTGCTGGTGACGCTGGGCAGTATGTCGGCGCTGTCGGCCGACCGGTCTCACGACAACTCCATCAAGGCCCCCGGTCAGCCCCGTACGACAGGAAGCGGTACGTCACACCACCCCTCGGCCACTGCGGCCAGCCCCTCCCGCAGCCGTTCTTCGGCCTCGCCCTCCACAGGAGTACGGGCTTCAGGGAGCCCCGAGTCGAAGGGCGGATCGTCGGCGGAGACGAAGAGCGACGCCCCCGTGCCAACCGGTGTGCCGCTCGCGTGGACCGCCGACTCGCAGATCTGGGACGGCGGTTGCGGGCACGACTACGTCATCGGCAAGGAGCCGGCCCAGGTGCCCCCGCCGCCGGTAGAGCAGGACGCCGGAGTGTGGGCAGCGACGCAGCAGGCGGTACCTGGGCGGCAGACGATGGTGCAGATCTCGGTGCAGGGGAAGTCGTCCACGGCCGTGGTCCTTGCGGCCCTCCGGGTCCGTATCGTCAGCCGCGGCACCCCGGTCACCGGCAACGCGTACGCCATGGGCCAGGGCTGCGGCAGTGATCTGCCGCCCCGCAACTTCTCCGTGGACCTGGACGTCGACCGCCCGATCGCCCACGCGCGCCCCGGCAACGACAGCGGAAAGCCCGTCCCCGCGGTGCAGTTCCCCTACCGCGTCTCCTCCGAGGACCCGGAGGTGCTGCAGGTCACCGCGACGACCGAAGCCTACGACTGCAACTGGTACCTGGAACTCGACTGGTCATCCCAGGGCCGCACCGGCACGGTCCGCATCGACGACCACGGCCACCCGTTCCGCACCAGCAGCATCAAGGGCCTGCCCCACTACTGGTACGGCACGAACGACCACGGTGTGCGTCAGTGGGTACCCACCGACTCTTGAGGGAACGTGGGAGCTGTTCGGGCCATTTTCGCGATGTGACCGTTCCCCGTCACCCAGGCCCATGCTGCTGGAGGGGCCGGTTGCTGCCGCTTCGGCCAGGAACGCACGCTGCATTCCACTCAGGTTCGGTGTCGGCTCCGGCATGACACCTGTCATATGCAATACCGGATGCAGAGCACTGGGGCTCGCCGGTCGACGTCCGTACGGTACTTCTCATGACGAAGAGCAACGGGGAGAACCCACGGAAGACCGACATCAAGGTGAGCCTGATCGGCGGTCATCGCTTGGCAGGAGCCACCCTCCACGAGAGGACCGTCACTGCTTCCCTCATCGGTGGTGCCGACGTCGATCTGACGGACATCGACATCCCGGACGGCACCGAGCTGCGCATCACCAAGTTGAGCCTGATCGGCGGCGTCGGCCTCAAGGTCCGCCACGACGTCCGGGTGGAGGTCCACGGGCTGCGCCTGGGCGGAGTGAAGGACGATGGCCCGAGCGAGCCGGGTGGCCCGACGGTCCGGATCGACGCCTGGGGCCTGGTTGGCGGCGTCAGCGTCAGCCGCGCCTAGCTAAAGTTCAAAAGAAGCCCACCAACCTCACACAGGCAGACGGCAGATGATGGATCGACAGCCGAGACGCAGATGTCGCTGGGGTCGTGGCCAGTGGACACGGTGCGTGACCGTCGCCCGCGCCGTATCTGCACTGCATGCTGGACAGGTGCACGCTTTCCAACTGTGTTGGTGGGGTGGCGCGGGGCGTGCAGGGGCGTTCACCTGCGTTCATTGGCGGGTCGGCACC
Organism: Streptomyces barringtoniae; assembly: GCF_020819595.1. GTDB lineage: Bacteria > Actinomycetota > Actinomycetes > Streptomycetales > Streptomycetaceae > Streptomyces > Streptomyces barringtoniae. The sequence goes on along the minus strand of NZ_JAJHNP010000026.1, from coordinate 132,177 downwards.
GAGTTGGGATCGGCTCCGGGGCCCGGCTGAACGCCGGTTAACCAGCCTGAATGAGACGGAAACTGAGACGGCCCGTCCGACGGTCGTTGTCAGTGGCCACGCCTAGTCTCCGACCATGAGCATGATCGGTGAGTACCTGCGTGTCACGGCTGCTGAGCTTGATCGAGCGATCCAAGATCCCGACTGGGCTCTGAACTTCGTCGAAGAGGTCCAGGACGCCGAGGAGGAGACGGAGCCTGCGCCGGCCGAAGCACGCCACTTCAGTACCTACAAAACCTGGGACATGCTCCGCTTCCTGCTGGCGCACGCAGAGTTCCCCGTGAACGTGATCCACGGCGAGGAACTGTTCGCAGAGGACGAGGACTGGGGCTACGGGCCTCCGAGGTACCTGCGGCCTGAGCGGGTCCGGCTCGCCGCGGAAGCTCTGCGGACTACCAGCTATGACCAGCTCGTCAGTGGCGTGGATCCTGGTGAGCTGGCCAGCGCCGAGGTGTATCCCCTGGGATGGGGTGAGCCCGGCTCACTGGAATGGGGGCGCCCCTGGTACGACGGCCTCACACAGTTCTTCGAGGCTGCTGCCAGGGCGGACGACGCGATGCTCGTCTGGCTGGACTAACGGGCCCCCGACTGCGGTGAGACCTCAGCTTGGGAAGCTGCGAGCATCGCAGGGCGGCTGCGGCGTTGAGCTGGGCGAATGGCTGGTGCGCGGCCTCCTCGGGCCCGACTGCTTTCCCCGTGATTCCCCGCTGTTCCCCGCTCGATCTGGTGCGCTTGTGGTGCGGGAGCGGTGCTGTGTCAGGAAGCGGTTCCTCAGCGGGCAGCGTCAGCGCGCGGCGTTACCACTTCCGCCACTTGTCCGTGATCTGGTAGCGGCCGAGTCCATGCCGGGCGGTCAGTGCGACGATGTCGACCCCGTGCTCGGTGAGCGATTGGTCGATGAACTCGCACAGTTGCTCGCGCTCGTCGGTTTCGTAGGCGCTTTCGTTGTGGGCTTCGTTCACAGCGTTCAGGGCCAGGACGACGCGTTCCACGACGCCGAAGATCTGTGCGTCGTCTGCCTCCCCCAGCCCGGGGAGCTCGCTCTCGAAGGTGTCGAGGACGGCATCGGTCGACGTGAGCAGTTCTTCGGGGAACAGTCCCGCCATGCACGCGCACTCAGGGTCCAGGGTGCCGGCGGCAAGCTCTTCGGCTTCTTTAGCTATGCAGTCACGCCAGTTCGTCGTAGGTCTCTCAACCATGGAGCGGACCGTACAGCGTCAGTCTGACAGTAGGGCTGAGCACCGAGCGGCCCGTACGTCAGCGTCATCACTGGTGCACGCTTTCCAACTGTGGTGGTGGGGTGTCGGGCTGTGTGCGGGGGCGTTCACCTGTGTTCATGGCTGACTGGCCTCCGACGCGGTGGCGGCTTGGGGTCTGGCCTGAACGGTCGTGAACGGCGTTGAATGAGACGGAAACTGAGACGGAGGGTGGGGCCACTCCAGTCCCCCCAACTCGGGTGGCTCCGCCGTGAGCGTCTGCGGCGGGCTGTCACGTGGTGCTGCGCGGCCGGAGGAAGCGACGCCCCGACCGGATGGCGAAGATCAGCACCGTGACGGCCAGTACGAAGTTGAGCGCGTCAACGATCTCGACGACGGGATGGGGCGCGTGCAGCAGGCCTGGCACCTTGGCGCTTATCATTCCCAGACCCATGAGGAGGGGGAGCCACGCCCGGAGGTAACGCATGTGTGGGTCTGGGGTGTCTCCCTTCGAAATCTTGGCTCGCTCCCACCAGCGGCTACCGAGACTCCCGAGAATCAGTACGCACCCCATCGCAACTACGGTCCAGTCCATAAACCGCAGCATCATGTCTCCTCGATCAGGGAGGATCTTCCTCTTGAGGCTGATGGCACGCAAGGGACGTCGCGCCGACCCGGCGGATAGGAGGGCGGCCGGCGCCGACACCCGCTTTTAGGAGAGAGGCTGGCGGATCCTGCCGGTGACCTGCGGCTTCGATATCTGGCGAGGCGCCCGGCAACTCGACCGCGGGGGACCCTCATTGACCGTGGCTGACCTCTGCATCTGGCATGGTTGTGGCACGAACCTCAGCGCAGCCAACACGCAATGCATGAGCGGACGTTGAAGGTCTGGAGTGTGTCCAATGGTGGTTGGCTTCCAGCAAGATTGCGCAGCTGGCAAGGGCGAAGTCGGGTTACCCGCGACCTTCCAGGGAAAGACCTCGAGTGCATCTCAGTGAGTCGGAGGGGGCTGCTCATGAGCGGTACATCACGGGCGCGGCACGACAGGACAGAGCCGGGGCCGCCGCCCGAGCGCGGCTCTGATCGCTTCAGCGATGGTCCCCCTGATCCCCTCGCCTCGCTGCTGGCCAAGGTCAACAAGGGGGAACACATCTCGACTCCCGGAGACAATGCGGGCGCCGAAGACCGTGACCCTCATGACGAGGAATGGCGGGAACATGATCGCCACGGACCCTATGCGCAGGGGCGTCGCCGGAGGAACTAACGCCCAGGACGGAGTCCCCGTCTGCGGCAGCGCGAGCGGGGACTTGGCGTGAGGGCTGCTCACGCCGGCGGGAGCAAGCTCACCTGCGGTCAGACCGAGCAACAGGGCTCACGACTTCTTCGTCCCGAAGCAACTTGGGCGGGCGTGCTTCCTTTGGTCTGGTGCACCCCTTACCTGCGCCGATGGTCTGCAGACGTTCGCGCTCGTCCGCCGTTGTTCGCTGGCGTTGTCACGCAGTTAGACACTCACCTGGTGAGGGCCCGCGCGTGCGTTACAAGCTCTTAGACGGGGGCTTCTTCTTGGCGGTCGTCTCCTGCTGTCCCGTGCCACTGGATCTTGACCGTTTGCCATCGGACTTTGACGGACGCGAGTTTGTGTCATCGGAGTTTGATCACCGCAGGTCAGCGACTCAGCGCACCGAGGTGCGCTGAGTCGCTGACCTGCACTTATGTGCAGCGCCTCGTAAACGTGCAGGTCAGAGCGTTGCGATCGTCGTGCAGGCTGCTCGATCTGTGGGGACGGTGGGGTCAGGAAGGCTTGACCGCCGAGACCGGGGTGACGGTCACCTTGTTGTCGCACTCGGCCCACACCCCGTCGTTCAGGGCGACCTGGTGCTTCCCGGAGTGCGGCAGCCCGATGACCATCGTCGGATACGTCACCGGGTCCTTGCCCGACACGCAGTAGCCGTCGGCCTCCCCCTGGACCTGGACGAAGGTCAGCTTCACCCACGCCTTGCCGTGCGGCCGGACCGTCACGGTGGCCGCCCTGCCGGTGGGGGTGACCTTGAGCGGGGTGTTGTGGGCGGGGGAGCCGTTGCCGGCGCCCGCGACCGTCGGATGGCCCTTCAGGACGCACGTCCTCCGGGAGACGTTGGTGAACTGCACGACCGCCGCCCCGGTCCCGGTCCCGACGGGCCGGTGGACGGCCTGCCAGGCGCTGACCTGGAGGGCGGAGGCCGGGCAGGCGGGCGGCGGGGTGGAGGTGGTGGTGCTCGCCGCCATGGCGGTGCCGGGCAGGATGCCGGTCACCGCCGCCGCGACGGCCGTGACCGCCGTCGTCGCCAGTGCCGCCCTGCGAATGCCGTTGCTGTGCCGCATGCTGTCGTCCCCCTGAGTCGTCTCGTCCGCGGGTTTCGGTCGTCGGTTGTTGCCCCGCGGTACGCGTGGTCGTGGTACGTGAGTGCAGAGAGGGCGGGAGAGCGGCAGGGTTCCGTGCGGCGACTACTTGTGACAGAACGGTGACGACAGGCTGCACCTGTGCAGATGGCCGTCAGGGCAGACAGAAGCACCTCCAGCGCGCCACGGATTTTATCACACAACCTGCGGCTTCCCAGGTCGGCGGAGTCTCAATGGATGCGGCAAGCGCCAATAACTGTGATCAGTAGCCGGTCTACTGATCAAGGGTCTCGCTGGCCAGCGGCGCTGACGAAGCCCACGGCTCTGAGCTGCTCAGCTGCCGTGGGCTTCTGTCGTTGTTGGTTAGCATCGGGTGACCTCGGACGGCCCAGAGACGGCCCGAGCTCCACCGTCGGCTGTCGCCAGCCTGGGGAAGACCTCCTCGTCCCGAACTATCGGCCGGACGGTCAGTGCGGTCCAGGACGCTGGTCATGGGGACTTCGAAGGTCTATGCCGGTCGGCTGCGGTTGCGGTGGTTGCTGTACTCCGCTGCTGTACCGCAACGGGCGGCCAGCGAGGTGAGACCAGCAGGGTTGACCTCGCTGATGACAGTGAGTGAGCGTCAGTCCGGTGCTTCGCGGCGCCGTCGATCTCGGCGACCAGGGCCTCGATGCCGTCGGCAGGGAACAGGAAGCAGCGGTCCTGCTCGCTGCCATGGGCGTCTCCCGACGGCCGCCGAAGGTCGGCAGTGTGGTCCACCTTCGGGCGCAGGGCCCCGCTCATCCCCTGCGCGCCGCGGGCTGCCGGCCGAGGCAGAAACCGTCGCGTCGTAGCTCTACCTCAGCAACGACTCCAAGGAGCTTGGGGACGTCATTGCGCCGGCCGTTGCGTCCGGTAAGGACCTCTGCGGCCAGAGGGGGGAATGAAAAGGATCCCGGCCCTATTACGGGCCGGGATCCTGTATTGTGCGCCTGGCCGGAGGCGCCGGCCCAATTCCGGTGAGCCGGCGTTCTCCAGCGTGCGCATCAGGTGGCTGCTGGCCTTAGAATCCGCCGAATGCGCCACCGTCGCCAAATGCGCCGCCCTCGCCAATCCCGTGGCGGCAGATGACGCGGAAGCTGGCGATGACTCCGTTCTTGACCTTCACGCCGTCCTCCATCTCCTCGTGGTGCTCGCCGTTCTCGTGGTGCTCGCCGTTCTCGTGGTGCTCGCCGTTCTCGTGGTGCTCGCCGTTCTCGTGGTGCTCTCGCTCCTCGCAGTTCCCGTTCTCGTGCTCGTCATCGTCCTTGAACCTCGGGCAGACGGCGTTGGCGGAGCTGAAGGGGCCGACGGTGGCGACGGGGGCGCCGTTGTCGCAGACAGCCCCGCGGAAGACCTCGACCACGTTGCGACTGTCGTTGCGGATGTTGAGGGTCTTGGCACCCAGGCCGCTGACGACGGTGATGCAGCCGTCGGGGCGGCCGGAGAATTCGCGCTCGTTGAAGAAAATCCTGCCCTCGAAATAGCGGCGGGGCCCCCCTCCTTCTCTTCCTTCGTTGCCCTTGCCCTCGTTGGTGTTGGGGGTGCTGGGACCGGTGTTGGGGGTGCTGGGACCGCCGGACGGTGCCGCCGTGACCGCCGGGGCGGCCTGGGGAACCGGCGCCGAGGCGGCCGAGGCGTAGGTGATACCAGTCGCGGTCATTGCCGCGACGGCCGCGACGGCCGTGGCGATCTTGCGGGAATGGATCGTGAACATATCGCTTGCTCTCCTCTGAGACTGGAACAGGAGCGCCCGCTGTGGCAGCCGGTGCGTGATTGAACGTACTAACACCCCTTATCGCTGTCATATCGAGCAAATCGGGATCCCGGCTCCGTGGGGCTGATCGGGTACGCGGAGCCCCTCGACGTCACTCAGAGACAGAGCTGGCGAGCCATCAAATGCACGGTAAACACAAGCAGTTGGATAGCAATTAGTCCTTACAGGTGATCTTCTAACGTCTAGTCACCCGCGATGCTGGTGGGGCGCCGGGGATTGTCGGCGAGTCGCTGCTTGACATACGGCCTGGCGCAGGTTCAAAGAGGCCACGTGAACGGGGGCCGTCCGACGAACGTAGCCGCACGCAGCAGGATTCGCCCAGGCCGGACGGTGATCAATGCCAGCGGGCGCGGTCTACCCGCCGCGTCCAGAGAATCAAGGGGCGTGGCAAGACTTGTCTTCTTGCCCTGGGTCTTGTCGGGGATCTTGGTGAGCTGGGTTTTTGCTGTTCAGCGGCAGTGGGCTCGCGCTCCTGGTGGTCGTCGTTGGTCGTCATTGGCCGCTGTTGAGCAGCCTCGGACGGCCCAGGGACGGCCCGGCGTGGCAGGTCCGGGGCGTGCGCGATCCCCTGGTAGGTTGCCGCCGAACCGGTCTACTTTCAGCTAGAAACCTGTGGGCCATCCCTCGTGCTCAGGGAGGTTGAGACCGGTCAGCTTGTACCGATCCGAGACCTCATCCGCTTGCTGCTGGATACGGTTCCGTAGCTGTGCCAGGGCTTCATTGAACCGTCTGTCGGAGCCTGGTCCGAAGCGCTCCCCGCTGGGTCCGCCGGCCTCGATGAAGTCCGTGAAGCCCTCACGCATGGCACGAAGCCACGTGCGCAGGTCGCCCCCTGGCTTCTCCAACTGGCCCAGATGCGCGGAGAGCTGCGCCCTGCACTCGGCGGCCGACGCAAGGCATGCCGCCGCCTCGATCTGAGGGCGTGCGTGGCCGACCGTCAGAACACGCTTGTCGGCAAGGAAATCCAGGACCTTCTGCGCGATGACTCTGTCTGACTTCGTGAACTCCAGTTGATACCAAGTCCGAACGCGCTGAACGCCGTTGGCCGCATCCCCATCAGGCCCCCCATCATGATCGTTGTCCCATGTCTATCAGCCTCGGTTGCACCTGGGGCCGCTTGCAGTCGATTGGTGCCCTCAGCTTGGGAAGCTGCGAGCACTTGCAGCCGACTGCGGTGCTGACCTGGGTGGACGGCTGGGCTGCGGCCTCGCCGGCGCCAGCTGCTTTCACCGTGATTCCCCGCTGTTCCCCGGTCGATCTGGTGCGGTTGTGGTGCGGTCCGCGTCATCGCACTGCTTCATCAGAGGCCCCCTCTACGCCTCGCGTGAGGTCGTGCTCATGCTCACGGCGCTCGCCGCGGTTGCCTTGCCGGCTCGGCATCGGCCGCCGGTAAGGTCGGCGGGTGATCAACATTCAGGTACGCGGAGACTCGGGAAAGCCCGTAGCGCGCGCCCAGGCCGGACTGTCGTGGACGGACCTCATTCCCGCGCTGGACCCGGTGAGCTTCCCGATGCTGTGGGCCTTGAGCCCCTACGGGGATGCCGTCTTCAACGAGCGGCAGGTGCCGTTGCTGCTCGCGGAGCTTGATCGCCTTCCCGAAGCCTACGGTGGCCCCTGGCTGATCCAGACCCGAGAGCTGTGCAATGTCGTTCAGAACGGAACACACTATACCTCTGGTTCGTCGGCGACTGAGCGATCTTGAAAACCGTCGTGGCAGCGATGTCACCGTGGGTTCAAATCCCACCGCCTCCGCAGGATGAGCAGTGAGAACGGCCCCTGACCTGGGTTCTCGGTCGGGGGCCGCTCTTGTGTCCGGGTGCCGTGACTGCCTGATGTTCCCCGTGGTTCCCCGCTCGATCGGGCACGGTTGGGGCACGGTCACCTTCTGATCCGTAGCTCTATGTGGATCGGTCGGTGAAGGTCATACCGGTCGCGCTACGGCCTTACGAGGTCGTCGCCGGACGGGGTCGGTTGCTGTGGTTGCTGTACTTCGCTGCTGTACCGCCACCGGCCTCGTCGGCCGACCACCGCTTTGGTTTCGACGGGAGCAGCTCTCATCGGCGGCCTGAGCCTGCGCGGTCTCGTCGCCGCCTACGGCGGCACCCTGCGCTGACCTGCGGCATACCCCCGGGTAGGACTCTCAGGGGACACCCCTATCCTCTCCCCAGTCGCGCACGTGTTCGTGCGCATCGGGTGGGGAGAACAGCGGTGGACAACAGCGCCATGCCGTCGGACGGCGTCGGAATCGTGCGGGAGTACCGCAAGTACAAGAAGACGCCCTTGGTGAGGATCCTGGGGCCGTCGGTGATTCCGATCCTCGCCTTCTCCCAGACGATGGGGCACGGCGACCCGTTCCGGTGGCCGATGCTCATCCTCGCCGTCATTTTCGTGCTGACCCTCGCGCGGCTGGGGCTCTACATGCGGCGCGGCCGCACGCTGGTCGACCCTGACGGCATCACAGTCCGCCGCGCCCTCACCGAGCGCACCCGCGCCTGGTCCGCCATCTACGACATCCGCGCCGAGCCCGTTCCGAACGCCATGGGTTCCGCCCGTCACTGGCTCACCTACATGTACGACACCGACGGCCGGCGCCTCCTCCTGCCGCACATCGACGACTGGCAGCTGGACAACCCGCCGGCCGAGGTCGCCGGTCTGCTGGCCGTCGGTGCCCCGTACCGCGGCATGGCGTGGGAGCGCCGGCCGGAGGTGGAGGCGCTGATCCGGCAACGGGCGGCGCACCGCAGGGCCTGGCTGTGGGCGTTCTACGGGGCGCTCATCGCCTTCGGGTGCATGACCGTACTGTCGATCGGACTGTTGTTCACCTCGGACGGCTCGCCCGTGGTCCTGCTGACGACGCTGGTTCCGCTGGGCTCCTTCGTCCTGTTCGCCGCCCTCTTCCACGCGTGCTGGAAGTACCTGGTCCCCCGCGACCAGCGGAAAGCCTGACACACGTCGGGGGCGGCCGGTCCGGCCGCCCCCGACGTCACTTCCGGCGCACGGCGCCTACCGATCAGGTCTTTAGCGCGATCTTTATCCCTGCCAGAAGTTGCGGGTGTCCAGTACCCACCACCTTCCCCAGCTCCCATCCCGTCTGCCTGGGTCGACGGCAGACGGGATGGGAGCCCCCCGCGCACGCCACTCACCGGCCGGCACTCGCGAACGGAGCCCCCTCCATCTCGGAGCCTGAGCGCCCCCGCCGGAGGCTCGTTCTGACCGTGGCCGCTCCGTGCGGTGCTCGACTCATGGCCTTCGGCCCTATCCACACGTGGGCGCGCGTCGGCGCAGCGTGCGCGCAGCGGGCCGAAGACAGGAGCGCAGCGCGCAGCGGAGCCGGGAAGCGCGCCCGGCGGAGCGGAGCGCAGCCGGGGCTTGATGCGGCAGGGAAAGTCTCATCGGCCGGCGCGGTCGCACGGAGCCGGCTACCGCTCCTTCCAAGTCGCGGGGCCGGTGTCCCAGACGTAGACCGGACGTATGGTGCTACGGCCCCCGGTAGAACCGAAGTTGGCGCAGGCCCGTGACCAGTTGCCTCCGCCCGGAGCGCTGCCCGGCGGCTTGATCTTTCAGCCCAAGTTCGACGGCTACCGTGCCCTGTTCTTCACCCCGAGCCCCGCTCGCGGCTCGGCGGTTCTCCAGTCCCGTCGGGGCGCCTTCATTCAGGGGCGCTTTCCCGACCTGGGCCAGGCCGCCGGAGATCTACCCGATGGGCTCGTCCTCGATGGCGAACTGGTCGTCTGGGCCGGCGAGCAGCTGTCCTTCGAGGCGCTGCGGCGCCGTGTCGCTTCCAGCGGTCGGACAGCCGTACGGCTGTCCGAGGAGCTGCCCGCGCACTTCATCGCCTTTGATGACCTGCAAGCCGACGGGCAGGAGTTGCTCCGTGAGCCGTACGGACGTCGGCGCGAGAGGCTGGAGTGTCTGTTCAGCGTGCAGGGGCTGATCACGCCATGGACGCTGTGCCCCCAGATGAGTGACGTCCGGACCGCACAGGAGTGGCTAGTCGCGTGGACGCAGGTGCCAGGCGTTGAGGGGCTGGTGATCCGCGGGCGGGACCAGCGATACCCCCCGGACGTTCGGGGTTGATACAAGATCCGCCGCAGGAACACCACCGAAGGCATCGTTGGGGCGATCACGGGCACCCTGCACCGCCCGCAGAGCCTCCTGATGGGCCGCTACGACCAGGACGGAGCCTTGCAGGTGGTCGCCCGTAGCACCCGGCTGTACCCGGAGGCGGCCCGGAGCCTCGCCGGCAGGCTCACGGCTGCCAGCCCTGGGCACCCGTGGGAGGGCGTGCGATTCACGACGTCGTGGGCGTCTCGGACACCGCTCGACGTCGTCCTCGTCGAGCCTGCACTGGTCGCGGAGATCGACGTGGACACCGCCCAGGACAGGGGGGTCTGGCGGCATCCGGTACGGTTCATCCGCCTCCGCGGGGACATGGCGCCGCAGGACGTTGCCACCTTCGGCGAGGGTGCCGTGCCGGCCGCCGGGTGACCGCACGTTCATCTGCTCTGTGCATCTCGAGGCAGCTCGGGGACGTCGAGCAGCGATCCTGGCTCGATCTTCCCTCCCCGCCCTGCTTGCACGGCCTGACGGTGGCCGGAGACCTTCTCCGCGTATTCACCGCCGCCACCCGCAGAAACCCGGTGACAGCCGGACAGTGCCGGAGCCTCTCCGCGGTCACCGGGGAACGGTCCGGCGCTCCTCTGCGCGCGGCTGCACCCATCCTGAACAGCAAAAAGCCCTCCCAAACGGGAGGGCTGAGACTTGCGCCCCCGGCAGGACTCGAACCTGCGGCCAAGCGCTTAGAAGGCGCCTGCTCTATCCACTGAGCTACGGGGGCCTGGTGGCGGGACCAAGGATAAAGCTCCCTGTTCCTCGACCCTGTCGCTTCGCCTCCGTGGCTCGATGTGGAGGTTTGGTGAAGCGATCCCGATAATCGCAGGCAGGTACGAATCGTGCACCGCTTTTGGCCTCCGGCGCACCGGGTGTTGTGCACTCGTTATGCCTGGGCTGTGCCCGTGTCCCAGTCATCCCTTGCGTCCTTTCTGTCCCGTCGGCGCGCAGACATGTCTATATGCTTCAGAATCACCCTAAAATTGGGCATTCTTCGCATGTGGTGACCTTGGACGTTCGGCCTCAGCTGCTCGACACACTCTCTGCATTGCGCGACCGTGTCGCCGCCGCACGCTTTCCGCTGCCCCTGCCCGGGGCGCCACGCGCGCGTGCCAACCGCGACGAACTCCTCGCGCAACTCGACGACTACCTGGTACCCCGCCTACGGGAGCCCGAGGCGCCGCTGCTGGCCGTCGTCGGCGGGTCCACCGGCGCCGGCAAGTCGACGCTCGTCAACTCGCTCGTCGGCCGCCGGGTGAGCGAGGCGGGGGTCCTGCGGCCGACCACGCGGACGCCGGTGCTCGTCTGCCATCCGGAGGATCATCACTGGTTCGGCGACACGCGCGTGCTGCCCGATCTCGCGCGCGTGTGGGCGCCCCAGGAGGACTCCGACGAGCTCCTCCCGACCGGCGAGTCCCCCGCGCGCGTGCTGCGCGTCGAGACCGCCGACACCGTCCCGCGGGGGCTCGCCCTCCTCGACGCCCCCGACATCGACTCCCTGATCGCCGACAACCGCGTCCTCGCCGCCGAGCTGATCTGTGCCGCCGACATCTGGATCATGGTCACCACGGCCGCCCGCTACGCCGACGCCGTCCCCTGGCAACTGCTGCGCACCGCCAAGGAGTACGACGCCACCCTCGTGACCGTCCTGGACCGGGTGCCCCACCAGGTCGTCTCCGAGGTCTCCCGGCAGTACGGCGCCCTGCTCACCAAGGCCGGCCTCGGCCATGTACCGCGCTTCACCGTGCCCGAGCTGCCCGAGTCCGCCTGGGGCGCCGGTCTGCTGCCCGCCACCGCCGTGGCGCCGCTGAAGAGCTGGCTCGCGCAGCACGCCCAGGACCCCGCGGCCCGGGAGCAGGTCATGGCCCGTACGGTCCATGGCCTCCTGGACTCGCTCAAGTCCCGCATGCCCGAGCTGGCCAGCGCCGCCGCCGCCCAGTACGCCGCCGCACTCCGGCTCACCTCCGCCGTGGAGACCGCCTACGACGGCGAGCACGCGCGTGTACGCGGCCGGCTCCAGTCCGGCGCCGTACTCGCCGGAGACGCCCTCAAACGCTGGCGGGCCTTCCCCCTGGACTGCACCCCCGGCGAACTCCTCGACGCGCTCGTGGAGAGTCTGGCCGCCCTGCTGCTGTGCTCGGTCACCGCCGCGGACGAGCGCGTCGACGAGGCCTGGCGGAACGAGCCGGCCGGAGCCGACCCGGCCCTCGCCGCCGGGGAGTCCCCCGCGGAGAGCACCGAACACCGCATCGGTCTCGCCGTACGGCGCTGGCGGCGCGAGCTCGAGGAGTACGCCGAGGACGAGGTGCGCGAGCTGGAACGCACCACCGCGCCCGACCCGGAGGCCATCGCCGCCCTGGTCGCCACCGCGCTGCTCGGCGGGCGCCGGGCGCGCAGCGCGGGCGAGGGGCTCGCGCAGCGGATCGGGGCACACGGCGCGCTGCGGCTGCGCGACCGGGCCGGGCGGCTGCTCAACGAGCACGTGGACCGCGTCCTGCACACCGAACGCGAGCGGCGCCTGGCCCCGCTCGACGCCCTGGACGTCAATCCCGAGCCCCAGGCCGCACTCATCGCCGCGCTGTCCGTACTGCAGAAGGAGAGGTGACCGGTGACCGCCGTCACTGACCAGGAACACACGGATCACACCGACCACATGAGGCACCTGGGACGCATGAGGGACATGGAGCACGGCAGCCATGACGGCGACACCGTCACCGGGCACGGGGAACACGCCGGTCAGTTGGAGCCCGGGCTCCTGGAGCACATGGATCGGGTGGCGTACGGCGCAGGCGTGGCCGAGCGTGCAGAGCGTCCTGGTGACGGCCGGAACGGGGTGGACGAGTTCGGCTGGGCGGGTGAATCCGGTCCCGGGAATGCGGACGCCTTCGGCCCCTCCGGCACCACGGGCAACATCAGCAACGGCAACACAGGAACCACGGGCACTGCGAGCACCTCCAGCCTCTCGGAGCCCTATGACACCTCCCCGTTCATCGACATCGCCGACGCCCCGGAGGCCTCGGCGGTCGCCTCCGACGATCCCTGCAGCGCTTTCGTCGCCGGTCCCGCTGCCCGCTCCGACGAAGCAGAAGCCCACAGGGGCCAGGCGGAGGACGAGGGCGGCGGCGAGCAGCAGGACAACCCGCGGGGGACGTACGCCGACACCGCAGGCGGCACGCAGCTCTGCTTGCCGCACCCGCTCCCGGAGCCCACGGCCGACCTCCCCGAGCCCACAGCCGACCTCCCGGAGCCCACGGCCGACCTCCCCGAGCCCACGGCAGACCTCCCGGAGCTCACAGCAGGGGCGGAAACCGCCGGAGCCAAATCCGCAGCCAAATCCACCCCCTCACTGGCAGAGACCCCAACCGCCGCAGCACCCCTTATTGCCAGACCGGCCCCGGCGGCCAAATCGAGCCCTGACGCCACCCCAGCCCCAACCGCAAAGCCAGCACCTCACCCCCCTCTCCCACCCATCCCGCCCCTCCCGCCCATGCCCACGTTCGCGCCGACCCCCGTCTCCCGCGCAACCGTGGACGCGGACGCCGCCGCCCTCCTGGCCCCCAAGCCGGCGGAGCCTCCGGCGCCGTCGGGGCCCTCGCAGCCGTCGCCCCCCGGATCCCCCGACTCCTCCTCCGAATCCTCCGAGCCCTGGGACGACGGCCTCATCGCCAGGCGCGTCACGGAGGCGACAGCCGCCGCCCTCGCCGCCGAACGCGCCTCCGCCCTGGACACCGGCAGCCGCGGCCCCGGCAGCCAGACCCCGCCGCCCCTGGCGTACGACGGCCAGCTGCGCTCCCGGCTCGACGCCCTGCGCGAGCTGGTCGGGCTCTCCCGGACCCGTGTGGAGAGCCAGACCCTCGCCGAGGCGGGCCGGGTGCTGGACGAGGCGGCGGCCCGCCGGAAGCTCTCCGGTCGGCACACCGTCGTGGCCATCGCGGGCGCCACCGGCAGCGGCAAGTCGCAGCTGTTCAACGCCCTCGCCGGAGTGGCCATTTCGGAGACCGGCGTACGACGTCCGACCACGGCCGCGCCCATCGCGTGCAGCTGGAGCGACGGCGCGGCGAGCCTCATCGACCGGCTCGGCATCCCTGGCCGGCTGCGCCGCCGCCCGCTGCAGAGTCCGGAGGCCGAGGCGCAGTTGCGCGGGCTGGTCCTGGTCGACCTGCCCGATCACGACTCCGCCGCCGTGGAGCACCGTAAGCAGGTCGACCGGATCCTGAAGCTGGTCGACGCGGTGATCTGGGTCGTCGACCCCGAGAAGTACGCCGACGCCGTGCTGCACGAGCGCTATCTGCGGCCCATGGCCGGCCACGCGGAGGTCATGTTCGTCGTCCTCAACCAGGTCGACCGGCTGCCCGAGGACGCCGCCGACCAGGTTCTGGACGATCTGCGCCGGCTGCTGGACGAGGACGGGATCGCGCTCGGCGAGTACGGCGAACCCGGCGCCACCGTGCTCGCCCTGTCCGCGCTCACCGGCGACGGCGTCGGGGAACTGCGTGAGGTGCTCGGCCAGTTCGTGGCCGAGCGCGGCGCGGCGGCCCGCCGGGTGTCGGCCGACGTGGACGCCACGGCGGTGGACCTGCGGCCCGTGTACGCCACCGGCCGGCGCGTCGGACTCAGCGAGGAGGCGCGCGAGGAGTTCGCCGCGCGGCTCGCGGACGCGGTGGGCGCCACCGCGGCGGGCGAGGCCGCCGAACGTGCCTGGCTGCGCAACGCCAACCGGGCCTGCGGCACGCCCTGGCTGCGGCTGTGGCGCTGGTACCAGTGCCGTGGCGAGTCCACCACGGGCCGCATCCCGGTGCGCACGGCCCAGCCCGACGAGGAGGCCACGGCCCGCCAGCGCGTGGAACAGGCGGTCCGTACGGTGGCCGACCGGGCCTCGGCCGGGCTGCCGGCGCCGTGGGCGCTGGCTGTGCGCGAGGCGGCCGTACGCGGGTCGCAGGGGCTGTCCGAGGCGCTGGACGAGCTGGCGGCGCGGGCCGGACTGCCGCCGGGCCGGCCGCCGCGGCCCGGATGGTGGCCGGCCGCGGTGCTGGTGCAGGCGGCGATGACCCTGCTGCAGGTCGTGGGCGGCCTCTGGCTGTTCGGCCAGATCGTCGGGGTCATGGCACCCAACCTCTGGGTTCCGGTGCTGCTGATGGTGTGCGGGATCGTCGGCGGGCCGCTGGTGGAGTGGGGGTGCCGGATGGCGGCGAGAGGCCCGGCCCGGCGCTACGGCCAGGAGGCGGAACGCCGGCTCCGCGAGGCGGCCGCCGGCTGCGGCCGGGCCCGGGTGCTCGATCCGGTGGCGGCGGAGCTCTTGCGGTACCGGGAGGTACGGGAGCAGTACGGGCGCGTCGCGCGGCGCGGGGCCGGAGTGGGGTGAGAGCCGCAGCGGGCGAGAGATGAGCGCGAGGGGCCTCGGTGTTTCCGGGGCCCCTCGGCGTTTCCGGGGTCCGCGGTTGCTTTTCGGGGCTCCTCGGCTGCCTTTCGGGGATGAAGAGGGCCGCCGGCGGCGGGGGCCACTCATGTGGGTGGCGGGGTTTTCCACAGGTGGGGTCGTCGTCCACAGCTCTCAGCGGGTCCGGCCGGGCGGAGGCAGTCTGGGCTCGCGGCGATCGCACGGCGGTTCCGGCCGGAGGGACGGCGGACGGTGCGCGCGGTCGGCGCGAGGTGCGGGCGCGTACGACGGTCGTACGCGCCCCCACGACACAGATGCACGACAGACACGGCCGTACGGGACGGGCCCGTGCGCGTGTCCGCCCGGCCGGAAGGGGCCGGGCGGGGGAGGGGAGCGAGAACATGAACGAGACCATCGTGTGCGTGGTGGGCAACGTGGCGACCCAGCCGGTGTACCGGGAGTCGGCGGCGGGTCCGTCGGCCCGGTTCCGGCTGGCGGTGACCGCGCGCTACTGGGACCGGGAGAAGAGCAGCTGGACGCACGGGCACACCAACTTCTTCACGGTGTGGGCCAACCGTCAGCTCGCGGTGAACGTGGCCGCGTGCGTGGAGGTGGGTCAGCCGGTCGTTGTACAGGGCCGGCTGAAGGTGCGCACGGAGGTGCGCGACGGGCAGCAGCAGTGGGCCTCCGCCGACATCGACGCCGTGGCGATCGGCCACGACCTCTCACGGGGTACGGCCGCCTTCCAGCGCTCGGCCAAACCGGAGGCACCGCCGACGGCGACCCGGCCGGAACCGAACTGGGAGACACCGCGTCCCACTGACACCCCGGACGAGGGCAGCGGCACGCCTCAACAGGCGGCGGAGCCAGTAGCGGTGACATGACATCAGCAACCGGTTCCGGCGCGGCGCGGCAGAGTCGGCCGGTGCCCGTCCGCATGCCCAACACCCCGTACGAACCGGTTGATTTGTCGATATGCCCAGCTCATGGACGGTCCCGGCGATAACGATTACGGATCGGATCGCCCATCGGATCATCCGACCGGCAGGAGAGGCTCCGGCTGATCCATAGGATGCCGGGCATGCCCTCAGGGGCTGCCGATTCTGCTGGTGGGACCGTCCCCCACGTCCAACGGGTCCTGCTCGAAGGGGAATTCTGTGCTTGCTGCGTTCTGCGGGTTCCACCGTTCCACCGGAGCGGGCCGCCTGGCCGCCGCCACGACGGTGACCGGCCTCGTGGCGGCCGGTGTGCTGTCCGGCGCCGGTACGGCCGTGGCCGACGGGACCGACGGGACACCGCAGACCCAGGGCGGGGCGACGGCCGCGATCAACGGCCTGAAGACCTACGGCGAGGCAGTGATCCACCAGGACGGCGGCGACCAGCGCGTGGAGGCGGGCCTGTTCGAGATGTCCGTCGACGGCGGGGGCACCCTCCAGACGTACTGCGTCGACCTCCACAACTCCACCCAGCGCGACGCCCTCTACCAGGAGACGCCCTGGAGCGGCACCTCGCTGGGCGGCGACAAGGACGCCGGCCGGATCCGCTGGATCCTGCAGAACTCCTACCCCCAGGTCAACGACCTCGCCGCGCTCGCCCGCCGGGCCGGCGCCGGCACCCTGACCGAGCAGGACGCGGCGGCCGGCACCCAGGTGGCCATCTGGCGCTACTCCGACCACGCGAAGGTCGGCGCCGTCGACCCGCACGCCGAGAAGCTCGCCGACTACCTGCAGAAGAGCGCCCGCGACCTGGGTGAGCCGCAGGCCTCGCTGACCCTGGACCCGCCGGCGGTCTCCGGCCGGCCGGGGGACGTGCTCGGCCCGGTGACCGTGCACACCAACGCGGGCACCGTCACGGTGAGTCCGCCGCCGGACGCGGCCATGAGCGGGGTGCGGATCACCGACAAGACCGGCAAGGTGATCACGTCCGCGCAGGACGGCACCAAGCTGTACTTCGACATTCCCGAGGACGCCTCTGGGGATCCCTCCCACGCCCTGGACAGTGAGGGAGGTACGGCGCAGCTGACCGTGCAGGCGTCGACCACGGTGCCGGTGGGCCGTGCCTTCGCCTCCGACAGCCGCAGCCAGACCCAGATCCTGGCCGGCTCCAGCGAGTCCACGGTCTCCGCGACCGCGACCGCCACCTGGGCGGCCGAGGGCGCCATACCGGCGGTGTCGGCCCGCAGGGACTGCGCCAAGGGCGCCCTGGACATCTTCGTGGCCAACAAGGGCGACAAGCCCTTCACCTTCGAGCTGATGGGCGCCGAGCACACCATCCCCGCGGGCACGTCCCGCACGGTGACCGTCCCGCTCCAGGAGGACCAGGCCTACGACTTCACGATCACCGGACCCCACGGCTTCAGCCACCGCTTCACCGGCGTCCTCGACTGCAAGACGCAGGGCGCGATCACCACGGAGTCGGCCCGGATCCACAACGCCCCCAGCCCCGCCTCGGTCGGCGGCACCACCGCCCCTGACACCAACCTGGCCGAAACGGGCGGCTCCGAGATCACCCCGCTGATCGCTGGCGTGGCCATCGGTTTCGTGGTGATCGGCGGGGCGGTACTGGTGGCGCTGCGCAAGCGGGAAGAGCGGAACACCTGATCAGGGGCCGTGTCAGGCGGCTTGGGTCGTCCTGGTGCGGGTTGGGGGATCGGCTCGTTACCCGCCGATCGCTGAGTCTGCGGAAAACGAAGCCAGATGCACTCAGGAAGATGAGAATGGATCAGTGGATATAGCCCGTCTGGTCCTGGACTTCACCAAGGTGTTGGTCTGGCCCTTGGTTGTGTTGTTCATTGCCTACGGCTTCCGAGACGAGGTACGGGGGTTGTTGCGGCGAGTGCGCAACCTCAGTGCTGTGGGAGTAGATGCCGAGTTCTCGGAGGCGGTCGAAGTGGCCAGCGCCGGAGTTGAGGCCGCTGTACGCGAGAGTCCACCTTCACAGGAGGCTTTGGAGCCCGCCAGCGGGCCCGCTGAGCGTCAGCAATTGACTACTTCAGAGACCGCCTCTGGTTTCAGTCGTCGGCCTGCTCCGCTGACAGCGATGGCGTTCGTGAGCCCCGATGGAGCGATGATGGCTGCCTGGCGTCAGGTTGAGAGCAAGCTCTCTGAGATGGTGCCGAACTACGAAGACATGAGGGAGCGCGGCAAGCTGTTCATGCTGATCACCAGGAGCGAGTACTTCTTTCCCCGAGACATCAGCGGTGCACTTCAGGACCTGAAGAGGATGCGCAATGAGGTAACTCACGTAGTTGATCAGGGACGGATACCGAGCCCCGAGGCTGCGGCAGAGTACGTCGAGAGCTGCCAAGCCATGGTCGAGTGGCTAGACGAGTATCGGCGCAGCCCGGCTTGGGAGAGTGCGGTCGAAAGACTCCGCTCCCTGCCCGGGTCCCAGTGACCTTCCGTTCGAGGCCGCGCAATAACCGCAATGACCGTCCCTGGTCGGTCTGCTTCGAGCTACGGATCAGAAGGCTTCTGACATTCAGCGCGGACATCAACGAGTCCGGACGGAAACATACACCAGCGTCTCTGTCCGGCTATCGCGCCCGTCGACAGGCAGCAGCCGAAGCGGGCCCGGAGCGAACTCCTGAAGCGGGTGCCGCAGGTTCGAATCCCGCCGAGGGGACACAGGCAAAGGGCCGGCTCAGCAGGTAAACCCTCCTGAGTCGGCCCTTTGCCTTGTTCGCCTCACCAATGCCGCTCGGATGCCACATCCCCGCCTTGGGCTGGTCTCTCCCGCCCTCGCGGATCACGAACGTCCCGCGGGCATGTGGCCGTGCCGCACATGGAGAAGTGCCGAGTCCCAGCTCTTGGCCGGCGACGGAGATTTACCCGCCGCCCGCTGGCTGTATCGCTGCTGCCATGGGCTCGCTCCCTCCCATGTCCAGCCGGAACGGCGGGTACTTGTCGGTCATGAGGTACGCGTAGACGAGCACCCTCAGCGTCCAGCGCAGCAAGCCCATGAGGAAGTCGAACAGACCCCGCGGGTAGGTCCCCGTGAACATCAGGATCACCACCGCGACCAGAGAGAGCAGGCCGATGAGCCCGGAGGAGAACGGACTGTAGTGATCGAGGTACCGGTACGCGCTCCAGCCGCTGCTCATCAATATCGTGATCACCAGCAACTGTGGGATGACCAGCAGCCACTTGACCAGAACCAGCCCGCGGGACAGCCGCTTGGGATAGGTGACATTGACGCGGATCGGGTAGTCGGGCACGTCCGCGAGGGTGAACGGCGGATACTTGTCGGTGCCGAGCACTGCGGAGGCGTAGTAATTGACTCGCGTGCTCCAGCGTATGACGCCGACATTGAAATGGAAGAGCGGTCGGGGGTACCTGCCGGCGATGAGGATGCTGAAGAACGCGACGATGCTCAGCACCAGGAACGCGATCCACAGGAAGAACAGAACCATGTAGTGCGGAATGGCGAGGATCCACTTCACCAGCCATTTCCATCGGGTGAGCCGGGGGTCCAGGGTCGCTTCGACGCATAGGGGATGGGTGGAAGTGGGAAACATTGCTGCCACATCCTTTCTTGTGTGAGTAGGGGGAAATGCATCCCGTAAATCGCATCTCCAGGACTGTTCCGGACGATGCGGGCGGGCCACTTGCTCTCCGTGAGCCGCATTCCAATTGAGCCCCGGCAATCGAATCGCGTCATGCCCCTGGATTGCGTGGCAGGAGAACACGTGACTTGACAGATGTCGGCGGACCCGATAGGCGGGGCACGGCCACCCGGCCAGGATCCGGCCGGGGCTCCCGGCGAGTTCCGTGAACGTGCCGGTTTCAGATGGCCACGCGGCTCGCGTGAGACTCGGGAGCAGAAAGCGAGCGGGACAGGAGATTCTGATGCAGATCATTGCCATCACCGCCGCAAAGCGGTGCTCACCAGGCGCGGATGCTCCGTCCTGTCTCCATGAGGTTGCAGGGGGAGCCGGTGACGGCAGACAGAGCATTGCTTCTGAAGAAGCTGCGGTTCGATCCTGATGCGGTGCGATCCACGAGCTGGAACGCCCCTCGATACTCGGCCCGGGCGACCAAGTGCATGTCCTCGGGAACCGGCAGGTGCTCACCATGCGCGCCGCCGGTCACTGGGAGAAGCCTGTCGGCCGTTGGGCCACATGGTGGTGGAGTTGGCGTCTGCTGTGGCGGTTGCCCTCAGAGTGGCCATCGGGCAGAAGCGGCGCATGGCCGCTCAGGGCGTCATGATCTGTCGGTGGATGA
Source organism: Streptomyces barringtoniae (assembly GCF_020819595.1). Classification (GTDB taxonomy): domain Bacteria; phylum Actinomycetota; class Actinomycetes; order Streptomycetales; family Streptomycetaceae; genus Streptomyces; species Streptomyces barringtoniae. Next base: position 112,059 of record NZ_JAJHNP010000026.1, on the reverse strand, counting down.
GTACGCGTGGCCCACGGGCCCCGAAGTGCCGGCTGGAGACGTGGTGCGGCGGAGCTGGGCGGCGACCGTCGCAGCTCTGCCCGTGGGGACCCAGATCACCGGAGAGGTCATCGGGCGTCAGCCCTTCGGGATCTTCATACGTATAGACGGTGTGCCCGACGCCGTGGCGCTGGCTGAGACAACGGCCATGCCGCAGGGGATGGACCTGCCTGGCCTCGGGGCCTCCGTCACGGGTGAGGTTTACTGGCACGCCCACAACCACCAGGTGAGAGTCCGGCTCGGTGGGTGGCTGGCAGCCGACGAGTGATCGCTCCCGGGCCGTCCCTGGTCCGTGCAGGGGCACTCGGGGCCACCCGACGACGACCGACAGTGACGGACGGGCCACCGCCGAGACCGCCGAAACCCCAGGTCACAGCCCCCGCACCAAACGGGTTAACACCCAAGCCTGGCGGTCAGGCAAGATGGGGTGTATCTGCCCACTGCCAGATTTCAAGCTGCCGGACGGTTTCTCTTGGCTGAGTTCATTTACACCATGCGCAAGACGCGCAAGGCGCACGGCGACAAGGTGATCCTCGATGATGTCACCCTGAACTTCCTGCCGGGGGCGAAGATCGGCGTCGTCGGTCCGAACGGTGCCGGTAAGTCGACCGTGCTGAAGATCATGGCGGGGCTCGAGCAGCCGTCGAACGGTGACGCGTTCCTGTCCCCGGGCTACAGCGTCGGCATCCTGCTGCAGGAGCCGCCGCTGAACGAGGAGAAGACCGTCCTGGAGAACGTCCAGGAGGGTGTCGCCGAGATCAAGGGCAAGCTCGACCGGTTCAACGAGATCGCCGAGCTGATGGCGACCGACTACTCGGACGCGCTGCTCGACGAGATGGGCAAGCTGCAGGAGGAGCTGGACCACGCCAACGCGTGGGACCTCGACGCGCAGCTCGAGCAGGCCATGGACGCCCTCGGGTGCCCCCCGGGCGACTGGCCCGTCACCAACCTCTCCGGTGGTGAGAAGCGCCGCGTCGCGCTCTGCAAGCTGCTGCTGGAAGCCCCCGACCTGCTGCTGCTCGACGAGCCCACCAACCACCTCGACGCCGAGTCCGTGAACTGGCTGGAGCAGCACCTGGCGAAGTACGCGGGCACCGTCGTCGCCATCACCCACGACCGGTACTTCCTGGACAACGTGGCCGAGTGGATCCTCGAGCTCGACCGCGGCCGCGCCTACCCGTACCAGGGCAACTACTCCACCTACCTGGAGACCAAGGCCGCCCGTCTGAAGGTCGAGGGCCAGAAGGACGCCAAGCGGCAGAAGCGGCTCAAGGAAGAGCTGGAGTGGGTGCGGTCGAACGCCAAGGGGCGGCAGGCCAAGTCCAAGGCGCGTCTCGCCCGGTACGAGGAGATGGCCGCCGAGGCCGAGAAGATGCGGAAGCTGGACTTCGAGGAGATCCAGATCCCGCCGGGCCCGCGCCTGGGCAACGTCGTCGTCGAGGTCGACAAGCTCAACAAGGCCTTCGGCGAGAAGGTCCTCGTCGACGGCCTGAGCTTCACGCTGCCGCGCAACGGCATCGTCGGCGTCATCGGCCCGAACGGCGCGGGCAAGACCACACTGTTCAAGATGATCCAGGGCCTGGAGACGCCGGACTCCGGCGACATCAAGGTCGGCGAGACCGTCAAGATCTCGTACGTCGACCAGGGCCGCTCCAACCTCGACCCGAAGAAGACGCTGTGGGAGGTCGTGTCCGACGGGCTCGACTACATCAACGTCGGCCAGGTCGAGATGCCGAGCCGGGCGTACGTGTCCGCGTTCGGGTTCAAGGGCCCGGACCAGCAGAAGCCGACCGGTGTCCTCTCCGGTGGTGAGCGCAACCGCCTCAACCTGGCGCTCACCCTCAAGCAGGGCGGCAACCTGCTGCTCCTCGACGAGCCCACCAACGACCTGGACGTGGAAACCCTCAGCAGCCTGGAGAACGCGCTGCTGGACTTCCCCGGCTGCGCCGTGGTCGTCTCCCACGACCGGTGGTTCCTCGACCGCGTCGCCACGCACATCCTCGCCTACGAGGGTGAGTCGAAGTGGTTCTGGTTCGAGGGCAACTTCGAGTCGTACGAGAAGAACAAGATCGAGCGGCTGGGTCCGGACGCCGCGCGTCCGCACCGCGCCACCTACAAGAAGCTGACCCGGGGCTGATCGGTCTTGCGCCACATCTACCGCTGCCCGCTGCGCTGGTCGGACATGGACGCGTACGGACATGTCAACAACGCGATCTTCCTCCGCTATCTGGAGGAGGCTCGCATCGACTTCCTGTCCCTGCGCGGCGAGGAGTCGAAGCAGGGCTCCGTGGTGGCGCGCCATGAGATCGACTACAAGCGCCAGCTCGTCCACCGGCCCACGCCCGTGGACATCGAGCTGTGGGTCACCCAGGTCAGGGCCGCGTCCTTCACCGTCACCTACGAGGTGAAGGACGCGGACGTGATCTACGTCCGGGCCTCCACCGTGGTCGTCCCGTTCGACTTCGAGACGCAGCGGCCACGCCGGCTCACCGCCGAGGAGCGGGAGTTCCTCCAGCGGTACACCGACGACGCGGACGACGCCGACGAGGAGGCCGTCGCCGCATGACCGTGCTGCACCTGGCCGACGAGACGGAGGCGGCTGATCTCGCCGCCTTCCTCTCCCGGCTGCTCCACTACGACCGTGGAGCCGCGGTGCGCGTGCAGGCGGCCGGCACGGCGCTCGCCGTCTTCGGCCGGCCGCCGTCGTTCGAGGTGCTGGCCGTCCGCGCGGTACGGCTGGCGAAGCCCTACGAGAAGGGCCTCGAGGTCAGCCTCGACGTGACCGTCTCCGCGGGTGAGTTCCTGGAGTCCGTGGACGAGCGGGCGGCCACCGCCGGCGTGCCGGCCGCGGTCACCGGGCCGCCGTGGGCCGGTGTGCTGCCGCCGCGCGGCGGCTGGCAGCCCGAGCCGGGGCTGCCCGCGCCGGACGCGCTGCGGGCGACCGTCGCCGCGGCGGTCACCGAGTTCCGCTCCCGTACGGAGGAGCTGGCGCCGGACGGTCGTACGCGCGCGGAGCTGGACCGGATCGGGCGGGACATCTGGTCCCGGGAGATCGGCCGGACCGGGCTTCCGGTGCGGGCCGTGCACGCCGCCCAGTCCCTGGGCTTCCTGCGGCCGGGCACCGATCCGGCCGACACCGGGCTGTTCTCCTCGGGGGCGTGGCTCAGGCTGCGCACCCCGTACGGGTCCGTCGCCGTACGGCGGACGGGCCTCGGCACGCTGGGCGTCAGCGTGCGCTGAGCCGATCCGGCTCCTTCCGGATCACCGCGTTCCTCCGTTCCGCTCGTCCGGCCACACCCCGATGTGGTCGGACTCCAGTTCCAGGGCCACGCGGTCGCGCATGTCCAGGGCGCGGAGGTAGTCGGCGGGGAGCTGGAGGCGGCCGGCGCGGTCGAGCATCGCGTACTCGCGGGCGACGACCGTCTCGTGGCCGGTCGTGGCGTCGATCTCGCTGCGCCGCAGCACCTCGGTGGAGGTACGGCCGTCGCGGATGGCGACCGTGCGGCGGACCTCGCCCGCCACGGCCTGGTCGTGGGTGACGATGACGATCGTGGTGCCGAGGGTCTCGTTGGCCGTGCGGAACGCGTCGAAGATCTGCGCGGCGGTCCGGGAGTCGAGTTCGCCGGTGGGTTCGTCGGCGAGCAGCACCGCCGGGTCGTTCGCGAGGGCCACGGCGATCGCCACGCGCTGCTGCTGACCGCCGGACAGCTCGTGCGGATGGCGGTCGCGGCAGTCGGCCATCTGCAGCAACTCCAGGAGTTCCACGGCGCGTTCGGCGCGGGCGCGGCGGCGGATGCGGGCGCGGGTGCGGGTGCCGGAGAGCTGGAGGGGGAGGGCGACGTTCTGGGCGGCGGTCAGGTACGGCAGGAGGTTGCGGGAGGTCTGCTGCCAGACGAAGCCGACGGTTTCGCGGCGGTAGGTCAGGCGGTCCCGGGCGGTCATGGCGAGCAGGTCGTGGCCGGCGACCCGGGCGGCGCCGGCGGTGGGGGTGTCCAGGCCGGCGAGGATGTTCATCAGGGTGGACTTGCCGCTGCCCGAGGCGCCGACGAGGGCCATCAGTTCGCCCTCGCGGACGAGGAGGTCCAGGCCCTGGAGGGCCTGGACCTCGATGCCGGCCGTGGAGAAGATGCGGACGAGGCGGTCGCAGGTGATCAGGGCGTCGTGGCCGTAGGCGGGTCGGTCGCGGGATTCGGCGACGCGGTTCGCCAGGTCGGCGAGGGTGGGGTGGTCGGTGGTCATCGGGTCTCCTGCGGGACGGTGCCCCGGGCTGCGGGTACGGCTGTGTGGTCGCCGGTGCTTCGTGGGTGCCCTGCGCTGGTGCTGGGGAGGCGCTTGCCCGCGCCGGCGGGGTACTCCCTCATCGGCCGTCCCCCGCCCTGAGTTCCGTAACCGATCCCCGGCGCCCCGTCCACCACGCCTGCACCGCCGCGACCCCCACCGTCACCAGTACGACCGCCGTCGCCGGGATCGTCAGTGACCAGGTGTCCGGTCTCAACTCTGCAGTGTCGAGAGGGGATGGGGCCGAGGAGAGGGCGATGGCCGTCAGGTCGATGCCGGGGGAGAGGAGGCGGATGGTGGACCAGCCGGTCAGGGTGGAGCCGAGGGCGGCGAGGAGGGCCTGCGGGAGGGACTCCAGGATCAGCAGGCGGCGGCCCTCCGCGCGGGTGAGACCCATCGTGCGCAGGCGGGCCAGCAGGGCGGCGCGTTCGGGAGCCGCGCGGAGGAGGGCCAGGAACAGGGCCAGTACGGCGAAGCCGGCGCCCGCGGCCACCGCCGCCGTGTAGACGCGCTCGGCCCCGGACTGCAGGGGCGAGTCGGAGTACCGGGCGCGCTCCGCGGCCAGGAGACGGACGTCGGCGGAGCCGCCGGCCGCGTGCCGCAGCGCGGCGGCGTCCATGCGGTCGCCGGTCAGCAGCAGGGCCGTCGGGCGGTCGGCGGGGGAGGACAGGCCGGACCGGTTCACGATCAGGAAGTTGCCACCGGACACCGCCGGAGTGGTGTCGCGGACCAGCGCGATGCGCACGGTGACCGTGCTGCCGTCCGACAGCCGGACCGGGAAGGGGCGCCGGGTGCCGTACTCGGAGGCGACGGACGGCGAGGCCACGGCCGGCAGGGGTCGGCCGGAGCGCGACGTCAACTCGCCGGGGCGGAAGACGCCCAGGCCGGTACGGGCCGCCAGCGCGCCGTAGGACGACGGGTCCGCGCCCACCAGCGGTACCGAATCCTGGCCGTCCACCGGCTTGGCCTGGTAGTCGATGCTCACGGCCGCCACGTCCCGCACCCCGTCCACGGCGCGCACCCGGGCCGGCACCGCCGCCGGGAGCGGGGCGTCGGAGTCCACGCGCGCGTCGGCGCCGACGGTCAGCAGCGCCGCCCGTTCCCGGGCGTCGGCCACGCCCGCCAGCACCGAACCGCCGAACGCCGCCGTGGTCAGCGCGGTCAGCAGCGCCACGAGCGGCAGCACCGCGGAGGTCTGGGCGCGGCCCGCGCGGGCCAGCGAGAGATGGCCGGTCGCCCCGCGCAGACGGGCCGCCGGGCCGGTGAGGCGGCGCAGCAGCAGCGGGTAGAGGCGGAGCAGCAGCAGCGCGGCGATGACACCGACCAGCACCGGGGCCAGGGCGACCAGTTGGTCGCCGTTCGTGCCGCGCCGCCGCAGCGCCGCGACGGCCGCGGCCGCCGGCACCAGGAGGGTCAGCTCGGCGACCGTACGGCGCCGGGAGGGCCGTACGGTCGCCAGGTCCGAGCGGTCGGCCGTCGCGCGCACCGCGCGGTGCGCCAGGGCGGCGCGCAGCGGCAGCGCGGCACAGGCGGTGACGGTCACGGCGGCCGCGGCGGCCACGGCGTGGGCGGTGCGGCCGGCCGGGACCGTGCGCAGGGCCACGGCAAGGCCGAGCGCACCGGCCGGTACGGCGACCACGGCGGTCTCGGCCAGCAGCCGGCCGGCGAGCGCGGGCAGGGAGGCGCCGCGGGCGCGCAGCAGGGCGAGTTCGGCGCGGCGCCGCTCTGCCGCCAGGCCGCCCGTCATGAGCAGGACGACCCCGACGACCGTGCCGGTGCCGGCGGCGGCCACGGACACCAGCGGGGAGATGCCGGAGCGCAGCCTGGCGAAGGAGGTGAGGGTGTCGTCCAGGGCCGTGCCGATGCCGGTGTTGTCGTCGGTGACGGCGCGGACGCGCTGCAGCCCGGGGCCGGACTCCAGGGCGGCCACGGCCGACTTCAGCCGGTCCAGGTCGTGGGCGTGCAGGGCGCGCAGGTCGGGGGCGAGGAACCAGTAGCGGAACGGGTTCGTGGTCGTGCCCAGCAGCGCGGGCGCCGCCTGCTGGGGGAGCAGCAGCGTGCCGAGCCAGTACTTCGGCGGGTCGCCGCCGGGGCTGGGCAGCGTCACCAGGACCGGGGTGCGCAGGCGAGGCACGGTCGACCAGTAGGCGCCGGCGGGGTCGCGCGGGTCGAGGATGCCGGTGACCCGGACGGCGAGCGGGGGCCGGCCGGCCCCGGGCACGTGGATGACCGAGCCGACCTTGATGCGCAGGGACTTGGCGGTGGCGGCGGTCACCGCGGCCTCCACCCCGGGTGTGCTCGCATCCACCGGGCGGTCGGCGCGCGGCATGCGCCCGGCGCGCAGGCGCGCGTGTGCGGCCAGGCCGCTCGGCGCGAACAGCGAGACATGCGCCGGCAGTCCGGTGGGGCGGGGCAGGAACGCGTCCGGCACCTCCGGGCTCACGGTGCCGGCGACGCCGTGGACCGACTGGGCGCGGTCGACGGTGAGCGGGGCGGGGACCGCGGGGAGGATCTGCCGGTACTGCCGTTCCAGCGCGGCCGGGCGTACGGCGGTGGCCCGCTGTCCGGCCGACAGGCCGAGGTCGGGCGCGGGCGCCTGCACGAGCACGGTGGTGCGGTCGGGGCGCGCCTGTGCGGCGGCCCGCCGCAGGCCGGCGTCCTCGTACCGGTCGACCGCGCGCGGGAAGGCGCCCGCCAGGCACGCGGCCAGCGCGACCAGCAGGGCGAGCGCGGCCGCGGTACCGGGCGCGGCCCGCAACCGGGTCCGCACCCGGGGCGCGAGGACCCGTGACACCGGACGCCTCACCTCACCCACCTCCCTCGGAGCCTCCGGCCGGCCGCGCCCGTTCCCTTCTCGGCGTGGTCCGCCGTGCGGTTCGTCTCACTCACCCCCCTGCTCGCGCAGCGCCCGAGCCGGGTTCGTGCGGCGTAGGGCCGGCAGTGCTGTGACCGTGAGGGGGACCGCCGCGACCGCGCAGAGCAGCACCACCACGCGGGCGGGCGGGAGCTGGACCAGGAGGTCCGGTACCGGGCGGCCGGCCTCGCCGGTCAGGACGATCAACGGCAGCACGGCGCGGGCCAGGACGGTGCCGAGGCCCAGGCCCACCGCGAGCGCCAGACCCACCAGGACGGCCTGCTCGGCGGCGACCGCGCGGGCCAGTCGGCGGCGCGGCACACCGAGCGCGCGCAGCACGGCGAACTCGGCTCCGCGGGCGCGCCGCGCGGCGGCCGCGCCGACCGCGAACCCGACCGCGGCGAGCGCCGCCGCCACCACGGCCGCTGCCGTGAACGCGGCCTCGGGACCCGCCCCGAACGGGTCGTCGCGCAGTTCGGCGGCGATCTCGTCGCGCACCACCACCTGCCCCGGATCCACGTCCGGCAGGGCCCGTACGGCGACGGCCACCCCCGCCGCGGCGCCCGGCCCGGTGTTCAGCCACCACTCGTTCGGCGTCGCGCTGTCGCCGTACCGCGCCTGCAGCAGCTGGTTCACGGCGCGCAGGTCGAGCAGCACGGCGCCGCCGTCGCGGGCGCCGGTGGCCGTCGGGTCGGCGGTGGCGGGCAGGGCGCGCACCGCACGGACGATCCGTACCGGCAGCGTGTGGTCGCCGATCGTCAGGCCGACGCGCTCACCGACCCGGGCGCCGGCCGACGCCAGATAGCGCTCGGTGGCCACGCCCGGTACCGCGGCCGGCGCGTGCTGCGGCACCTCGAGCCGGATCGTGACGGAGGCGACCCGCCATGCGTCGGCATCCGGGAGGTAGCCGGTGCCGTAGGCGAAGGTGCGGGGGCCGGTGACCCTGGGGCGGGTGGGGCTGGTGGCCGGGCTCGCCACGGCGTCGCCCGCGGCCTCCGCGGTGGTCTTCCAGCGGGCGGGCAGCGCGAGCGGGTGCGCCCGGCCGTCGGCGCCGGTCGACGTCAACTCGCCCAGAGTGAGCCGGTGTTCGGCCTTCCTGCCGGGCTGGTTCATCTCCAGGCGGAGCCCGGTGAGGGTCAGCGGTCCGGGCGCGGCGCTCACGTCGAGGCTCAGCGGGTGCGGGTGTCCGTCGGCGGGGAGCTGTCCGAACGGCAGCTGGTACGGCACCCCGTACCGGTCCGCCAGCGTCACCGTCACGTCGGTGACCACCCCCGGCCCCGCCGAGCTGAGCAGGGTCGCGGTCAGCCCGAGCCGCGCGGTGCCCACCGGCACCCGGGTCCCGGCCAGGGAGCCCTGCGGCGCCAGCCCGGCGAGCAACGGCCGTACCGGGACGTCGGCCAGGTCCGGGCGCATCAGCACCGCGTCCGCCGCGTTCCCGGTGTCCAGCGCCAGCACGGTCGCCGTACGGTCGCCGGACAGCGGCTGGGAGACACGGACGGCCGGCGCCGCCTCGCGCACGTGCGGCAGCCGCGCGTACAGGTCGGTACGGCCGAGCCCGCCCTCCCCGGCGGACAGCACGCGTACCGGCACCCCGGCCCGGAAGTCGGCCTGATCGTCCTGCGAGCGGCCCCAGGACGCGGCCTGCCCGATCGCGAGCATGCCGAGCGCGACGGCGAGGACCAGCAGCAGCACCGGGCCCGCGGCGCGTGCGGTGCGGCGGCTGAACTGCCAGCCGGCCAGCGCCACCGGCAGCCCGCGTCCGCCCGCCGCCCACCGCTCGGCGAGCCGCGCCACGGGCGGCAGCAGCCGCAGCGTCAGCACGGTCCCGGCGAGCAGCGCCAGCGCGGGCGCGGCCACCAGCAGCGGATCGACCCCGAGCGCCCCGGACCGGTCGGCGGTCACGCCTCCCGAGCCCTGCCGCCCCAACTGCCAGTAGGCCACTCCGGCGACCGCGAGCAGCCCGAGATCGGCCCCGGCACGCACGGGAACGGGGAGCATTCCGGCGGAGGCGGGGCGGGAGAGACGCACGGGACGCGGAACACCGACGCGAGGCCACCACGGCGCAAGCCTCCCGCCCGGGCGCCGCCCACCCGAGCCGGCCGGCGTCGAGTACCGGGCGCGCCGGCCGGGCGGTGTCGAGTGCCGCGTTGCCGAGCCGGACGGCGTGGAGGGCCCAGGCAGTGCCCGGCCGGGTCCGCCATCACCGCGGACGCCGGCCTTGGTCCGTGCCGCCGCGGTGTCCGGGCCGGCCGGTGTCGAGTACCGGGCGCCGGAGCCGGATTGCGTGGAGCGCCGGGCGCCACAGCCGGACGATGTCGGGGTGCCCGGGCCCGGCAGCGTCGATCGCCGCGCACCCCAGCCGGACGGCGTCGAGCGCCCCCCGTCCCAGCCGGACGGCGTCGAGCCGGACCCTGTCGCCAACCGCCCACCGCGCCCACCGCGCCCGCCCGGCACCGACCGCGACCGACCCCCTCGGCCCCACACCCCCGTACCGGCTCCTCGGCCCCACACCCCCGCACCCGCCCCGCGGTCCCACGCCCCCGCACCCCCCACCGCCGGTACCGTCACCGCCAGGGCGCAGCCCAGGGCCGCCGTGGTCGCGACCAGCCAGACGAGTGGGCGGCCGGCCGGGGGCAGGTCGAGGTGGAGGCCGAGGCCGGCCAGTGGGCCGTGGCCGGCGAGCAGGGCGGTGAGCGGACCGGCGAGCAGTGGCGCGCACACCGCGGCGGGCAGCGCGAGCAGCAGCGCCTCCGCGGCGGCGAGGGCGGCGAGCCGGGCCCGGGAGGCGCCGCGCGCCCGCAACAGCCGCGTCTCGTCGGCCCGTTCGGTGCTGAGCAGCCGGGCCACCAGCAGCAGCGCGTAGCCGGCGAGCAGGGCCAGTTGCAGCGTGACGACCAGCAGCGTGGAGCGGGCGACGAGCAGCGAGCGGTCCACCCGGTCCAGGACGTCCGGCAGCGAGGTCTGCGCCATCGTCGTACCGTGCAGCGCCGCGCGGTCGCGCAGGCCCGCGCTGCCCGCCCGGGCCGCCGTACGCAGCCGGCCGATCCGCGCGGTCGTCATCCGCGCGAAGTCCGCCGACGCGAGCCACGCCGTGGGCCCGGCGCTGACCCGGCCGCCGGTGAGGACGGAGGAGTCGGCGAGCAGCGGGCCGTACGTCATGAAGCCGGCCTTCTTCGCGCCGCGGCCCGCGAGGTCGTCCAGCTGCCAGTACGCCGCCGTGACCGAGACGGGGCGGTACAGCCCGGTGATCCGCACCCGTACCGCAGGGCCGTCCAGCCGGTCGGTCAGCGTGAGCCGGTCGCCGGGCTTCAGCCGCAGTGCCCGGGCGGCGGTCTGCGGGACGGCGACCTCGACGGTGCCCTCGGCGGGGCGCGGGAGGCGGCCGGCGGTCAGCCGCAGCCGGGTGCGGTCCAGTGCCGCGAGGTGGGTCAGGTCCGGGTCGCCGGACCGGGCCGCGGGCGGCTGCAGCGAGCGGGGCAGGGCGTACGGGCCCGAGCGGCGCAGGGTCCGCACCGTCACCGCCAGGCCGTCGAAGGTCTTGCGGGCGCCCTCCCGTACGGCCGCGTCGGCGGCGGCACGCCCGGCCGGCGGGACATCCGCCTTGACGATCAGCGCGGTGTCGGGCGCGGTGCGCGGATCGGCCAGCACATGGCGCAGCGCGGCGTCGCTGATCGCCGTCGAGTACGCGGTGAGAGTCGCCAGCACCGCGGTGGTCAGCACCACGGTGATTAACGCGGCGCCCAGCAGCAGCCGGTGCGCACGCGCGCGTGAGAAGACGAGTCCCGTCACCCGGCCCCCGTGTGTCCGTCAGCTCCAAGACCTTCGGGCGATGCTGACAGAGCGGACCTGCCGGGGGTAAGCGGTTGTCGACCGGTCTATACCGGATCGTGACCGGAATCCGGCCGCGCACGACCGGAGTCCGGCGTTCAGCGACGGCTGTTCGTCACTCCGGGGCTCGTCACTCCGGGGTGTTGATCATCGATGCGGCGGCGTACGTCAGGTAGTTCCACAGCGTCGTCTCGTGCTCCTCGGACAGCCCGAGTTCCTCGACGGCGACCCGCATGTGCCGCAGCCAGGCGTCGTGCGCCGCCCGGTCCACCGTGAACGGGGCGTGCCGCATGCGCAGCCGGGGATGGCCGCGGTTCTCGCTGTAGGTGGTGGGGCCGCCCCAGTACTGCATCAGGAACAGGGTCAGCCGCTCCTCGGCCGGGCCCAGGTCCTCCTCCGGGTACATCGCCCGCAGCTCCGGGTCCTCGGCCACTCCCTCGTAGAAACGGTGGACCAGCCGGCGGAAGGTGTCCTCCCCGCCGACCTGCTCGTAGAAGGTCTGCTCCTGCAGCGTGCCGCGCCGAATCTCATTCACCCGTCCATGGTCTCAGACCGGGTGACCCAGGACCCGAGGCCTAGGACCCCCGCGGCCCGGCCCTGCCGGAACCCCGCTCGCCCCTACTGTGGACCCATGGGTGCCTACGACGCCGAGACCGACCGCCTGGCCGCCGCCGCGCGGGACGCGCTGGTGCGGGAGATCGACGCCGAGGGGGCCTGGGCCGGGGACCCGGTGTGGCGGGAGGCGTTCGCGGCGGTGCCCCGGCACCTGTTCGTGCCGTACTACTACGTCGCCGGACCGCGCGGCCACGAGCGCCGCTGGGGCGAGAGCCCCGACCCGCGGGCCCGCGAGCGGTGGGTGCGCGGCGTCTACGAGGACGTTCCGCTGGCCACCCGGCTGCGCGACGGCGAGCTGGTCTCCTCCAGCAGCCAGCCCTCCCTGATGGCGCGGATGCTGGCCGCGCTGGAGGTCGAGGACGGAGACCGGGTCCTGGAGGTGGGAGCCGGCACCGGCTACAACGCGGCCCTGCTCGCCCACCGGCTCGGCGACGACGACCTCGTCACCACCGTCGATCTGGAACCGGAGATCACCGAGTCGGCCCGCAGGCACCTGGAAGCGGCCGGATTCCGTCCGGCCGTCGTCACCGGCGACGGCGCGCGCGGCGTGCCCGAACGCGCCCCGTTCGACCGGATCATCGCCACCTGCGAGCTGCCCACGGTCCCGCGCGCGTGGCTCGCCCAGTGCCGCGCCGGCGCCCGCATCCTCACGCCGCTGGCCACCGGCCTGCTCGCGCTGACGGTGCGGGACGCGACCCACGGCGAGGGCCGTTTCCTGTCCACGCCCGCGTACTTCGTGCCGCTGCGCGGCGGGGTCAGGCCGGAGCCGGAGGGCGTGTCGCTCGCCGGGCTGCCGGGCCGGGCCCGCGCGCAGGAGACGTTCCGCTTCCTGCTCGCGCTGACCCGGGGCACCCTCGACCCGCAGGAGGCCTGCCCGCTGTGGGAGCGCGAGGGCATGCCGGAGCGTGAGCGGTACGGCGTCACGGTCGACGGCGAGCACGCCTGGGCGTGGCTGGACGAGCCGGAGGGGCCGTACGCCTGGCCCCTCCCGTGACCGTCCCGGTGTCGCTCAGGCCCGGCGGACGGTGATCGTCGTCCAGGCGCCCACGTGCACCCGGTCGCCGTCCTGCAGCGGAACCGGCACGAACGGCTGGATCGGTTCCTCGGACATGTTGACCGTGGTGCCGTTGGTCGAGTTCTGGTCGACGACCGCCCAGCTGCCGTCCGGCTGCTGCACCAGCACCGCGTGCTGGTGCGAGACGCCCGGGTCCTCCGGCGGCACCGACAGGTCGATGTCGGGGGTGTCGCCGGTGGAGTGCCGGCGGCGGCCGATGGTGACCTGGTTGCCGCTGAGCGTGCGCTGCTGCTCGGGCGAGTACGCGGGCAGGTTCAGGCCCGCGGCCTCGGGACCCGAGCGCTGCATCATCGCCATGAAGTAGTCACGGTCCGGGCCGACGGTCGCCGTCCAGGTGGCCCGCTGCGGCGGCACCGGCGGGTAGCCGTAACCGCCGCCGGCCTGTCCGCTCTGCGGGCCGCCGGCCGACGGCGGGGAGATCACCCAGTCGTCGTCACCGCCGAAGGAGGGGCCGGGGGGCGGGGGAGCGGCCGGCTGCCCACCGCCGCTCCCGGGCGGACCGCCGACCGGGGGCCGGCCGGTCTCCCGCGGGAACGCGGGCGGCGCGGGCGGGCCGGACTGCTGGTACGCCTGCGGGGCACCGCCGGGACCGGCACCGGGGGGCGGCGGCGGTACCGGACGCGAGGGGTCGCCGCCGAAGCCGGAGGGACCGCCCTGGGGCGGGCCGGGGGGAGTGGGGCCACCCGGACCCGAGGGTTCACGGCCGAAGGAGTCGCCGGGGCCGGAGGGGCCACGGCCGAAGGGATCGCCGGGGCCGGAGGGCTCACGGCCGAAGGGACCGCCGGCCCCCGGGCCCTGAGGCTGACCGGGGCCGCCGCCGAAGCCGGAGGGACCGCCGGGGCCGCCGGGACCCTGGCCCTGACCGCCGCCGAAACCGGACGGAGCACCCGAACCCGGGCCGCCCTGGCTCGGGCCACCGAAGGCACCCGGACCGCCCGGACCGCCCGGACCGGGCGAGGTCGGCGGGCCCGACGGGCCCCGCTCACCGGCGAACGGCGTCGGGCCCGACGGCTCGCTGCCGAAGGACGGGATCGGCTCGGCGGGCCGGTTCATCTGCGAGGGCCGCGAGCCCTGGTACTCGTACCCGTCATTGCCGCCGTACGTCGCGCTCGGCGGCTGGAACCGCGGCTGCGGCGCGCGCGGCGCAGCCGGGGTGTACGAGGTGGCCGTGTTGGTCAGGAAGTTCCACCGGCACTCCTCGCAGAAGGGAGCGCCGCCCTCGCGGGGCGTACGGCACTGCGGGCACATCTCCGGCTCCGGGGCCGACGCGGCCGGCGGGCGTGCGCCGGCCTGGTTGCCCTGCGGGGGCGGGAAGCCGTAACCGCCCGCGGGCGGGGGCGGCGGCGGGGGCGGCGGTACGGCACCGGCCATGCGGTGACCGCACACCTCGCACCAGTCGTCGGAACCCGACTGGTGTCCGTTCGGGCAGGTCGCCATGTCGGTGCTTCCCCTTCTCCGGATGTCCTACTGGGTCACTTCTTTACACGAACAGTCTTTGTGGACCTGGTCTCCAGAGTCATCTCATCCGCCTCTGCGACCTTCGTCTTCAACCGCACAGTACCTGTCGCGGCATCGACCACGTCCACCACCTTCGCAAGCAGTTTCGCAGTATCGGCGTTCCCGGAGGCGTTCGCGAGCTGAACGGCACGCCCCAGTTTGGCCGTTGCGCCATCGAAATCACCCGCTTTACGAAGATCGAGGCCTTGCTTGATGGCTTGTGCCAGTTCGGCCTGCCCGGTGTAGTGGGCGACTTGGGGGTTGATCGAGGTGGAGGCCACCATGTCGTCGGTCCACACCGCCCGTACGAGGCCCTGCGCGCCGAGGTTCTGTACCGACCCGTCCGCTTGTGGCACGACCAGCGAGACCCGGGCGGCGAGCATCTCCTGGCCGAGGCCGGCCGCCGGGACCTCGACGCACAGGTGGTAGTCGCGGGACTCGTCGCCCCAGGACCCGGTCGGGTAGTCCCCGGCGCGCGGCCCGGCCTCGGTGCGGCGGGCGGTCAAGTCCTCGACGGTGGGCGCGACTTGCTTGACGAACCGGATGGTCGTGCCGACCGGCGTCCACACCCGCAGGGAGACGTCGGCGACCTCCTTGCCCATCGCCGTCTCCATCATCTGTGTGAAGTCGGCGGCGAGCCCGGCCGGGTCGGCGACGATGTCGGCGGTGCCGAGCAGCGCCGAGGCGATCCCTGTGACTTCTTTCACTTCCCAGTCGGTGCCCACGCCCCGCGCGTCACAGGTGAACCGTCCGGCGCACGCGTCCAGCGCCGCCCTCAGTTCCTCCGGCGACTCGTGCTCGTTGCGGCCGTCGGTGAGCAGGATGCCGTGCCGGATGGTGACGTCCGCCGAGTTCAGCAGCCGGTCGGCGAGCCGCAGCCAGGTGCCGATGGCCGTGCCGCCGCCCGCGCTGAGCCGTCGCAGCGCCTGCTTGGCCTGTTCGCGGGTGGCGGCGTCGGCGACCGCGAGCCGTCCGCCGCCCGGATAGACCTCCTTGGCCACGTGCGTGCCACCGATCACCGCGAAGTGCGTGCCGTCGCGCAGGGTGTCGATCGCGGCGGCCGTGGCGTCCCGGGCGTTGCGCATCTTGGTCGGCGGGTAGTCCATCGAACCGGAGCAGTCGACCATGAGCGCCACGGCGGCCGACGGGCCCTGGCCGCGCGGGTACAGCGGTGCCGCGGCGCTGCCGACCGTGCCGCCGCCGGTCGAGGTCACCGTGACGATCGCGTTGACCTCGCGCCCGCCCTCCGGCAGGTACTCGTTCTGATAGACGTCCATCGAGAACTGCGGCACATGCGACTTCGCGAAATTGGCCATGCGAACTCAAATCCCCCTTGACCGCCCTGCCGAAGCAGGACGACGGCTGTGAACGGGCCGGTCCCCTCCGGCCCGCGGCCCCAGACCTCGGGCCCTCAGGCCGATCCTGCCCCCTGCGGCGGCGCCGGGAACGGCACGACGGCCACTGTTACGTTGTCGTGGCCCCCGCCGTCCAGGGCGTGGCCGACCAGCACCCGGGCGCTGTGCAGCGGGCGCTCGGCCGCGTCCGCCGGCACCACCTCGGACATCTCCTCGGCCGTCTCGGCGTAGTTCCACAGCCCGTCGGTGCACACCACCACGACTCCGGACCGGTCCGGCTTGAACGACGCGGTGTGCGGCTCCAGTTCGTAGGCGTCGGCGCCGAGCCAGCCGGTGATCGCGTGGGCGCGCTCGTCGGCGTACGCCTCGGCCTCGCTCATCAGGCCGGCGGCGACCATCTGCGCGGCCCAGGAGTCGTCCTCGGTCAGCCGGGCCGCCGGTGCGCTGCGGTCGTCCGGCACCCAGTACACGCGGCTGTCGCCGACCCAGCCGACGACCAGCAGCCCGGAGGTGACCACCGTGCCGACGATCGTGCACGCCGGGGCGTTCTGGTGCGGGGCGTGCTCGCGGGCCGTGGCGGGTTCCTCGGCGAGCGCGTTGACGGCCTGCGCGGCGGCGACGATCGCCTCGTGCAGGGCCGTCTGCGGATGCGTGCCGCGCGGCAGGGCCGCCAGCAGCGCGTCACCGGCCGCCTGGGAGGCGGCCGTCGACGCGTCGTCGGGGCGGGTCGCGGAGGACACGCCGTCGCAGACGATCGCGAGGGCGGCCGGGGTGCCGTCGGGCAGTGCGGTGTGGCCGACGGCGAAGGCGTCCTCGTTGCGGTGGTGGCGCAGACCCCGGTCGCTGACGGCGGCCACCGGGCCCGACTCCCGCTCCACGTGGTCGCGTTCGCGGGGCTGGGCGTGCCCGCAGTTCTCGCAGTAGCCGTCGCTGTCCACCCGGCCGGCCCGGCAGGCCACGCACACCTGCGCGGGCTCCTCCGGCGCGGCAGTGTTCCCGGGGTTGTCGGCCACGCGCGGGTCCGGCGCCTGCAACGGGTACTCCTCGGGTTCGGCGGGCCGGTCGAAACGCACCCCGGAACCGGCCGGCTGTGGTGCGGACCCGTGGCCGTGCGGGTCCGTGCCGGGCCCGTGTTCGGGCAGGGGGGTGCCGCCGGAGTCGGTGCCGGGCAGGTCGGCCGGCAGGTGCGGCGCCTGCGGGGCGCCGGAGCGGTCCGGCTCGGGGGCGGGCCAGTCCACGCCGTCCCCCGAGGCGCCGTTCATGGTGAGCGTCGGATGGTCCTGCGGCGGCTCGGGTACGACGGAGAGGTCGTACCCGCACGCTCCGCAGAACAGGTCACCCGGCTCGACGGGCTCCGCGCAGCTCGGGCACTTCGGCAGTGCGGCCTGCTGGGGCATCTGCGACATCAACTACACCCACGTCCGGGGGCGGTAACGGTTGGCCCGTTCCACCAGTTCGATCCTCTCCTCGCCGCCGGGCGCCAGCCGGGCCAGCGTGCGGTAGGCGCGCTCCAGGCCGAAGCGGAGGCCCCGCTCGTCCAGACCGCTGCCCAGCAGCACCCGTCCGCCGGCGGCGGGCTGGGTGCCCTGGCCACCGGAGAGTATCCAGTCCAGCGCCGAGCCGAGGACTTCCGCCGACAACTGCTCGCGCCGCGCCGGGTCCAGACCGTACGCGTCCAGCGCCTCGACCTGCCCGGCGGCGGCCGTCAGGTCGTCCAGGAACGGTACGTCACCGGCGGTGGCGGTGCGCTGTCTGAGCCGCGCCCGAACGGCGGCGACCCGGGCAGCCGTGTAGTGGATGGAGGACTCCGGCACCGACTCCAGGGTCCGCACGGCACCGTGCCGGTGGCCGGCCGCGAGCTGCACCCGGGCGAGCCCGAAGGCGGCGCTCACATAGCTCGGGTCGGTCGCCCACACCAGGTGGTAGTACTCGGACGCGTTGTCCAACTGGCCGAGCACCTCCGCGCACAGGCCGAGCGCCAGCTTGGGCGGGGCCTCGCCGGGGAAGGCGTCGTAGATCGCGTCGAAGGAGAGCGCGGCGCCCTCGAAGTCGCCGGTGACCAGGGCGGCCACGCCCCGGTACCACACCACCCGCCAGTCGTCGGGCCGTTCCTCCTCCAGCTTGGCCAGGCTCATCAGCGCGGCCTGGTGGTCACCGCTCTCCAGCCGGGCGCGGACCTGCCTGAGCCGCGTCTCCACGGTCTGCACCGGCGCCGCGTCCAGGGCCGCGATCAGCTCGGCCGGCGCGGAGGTCATCAGACCGGCCAGGAAACCAGCGTTGGGGTCACCCGGATCGACCAGCGGGACCGGCAGGGCGAGCGCACCGGCGGGGGCGTCGACGGGCTTGACGAGCGCGGGCGGGAGCGGGGCAGGGGCACCGGCGGGACCGGGACCGGCGGCCGTGCCCAGGGCTCCGGCGGCACCGGTCGCCGTCCCCGGCGCACCGGCTGCCGTCCGCTTCCGGCTCCGGGCCGCCCGCGCCCCCAGCAGCGAGACATCACCGTCCAGCCGGGGGAACAACTCGCGGTCGACGACCCGCACTTCGGGGCCGAACAGCGTCGACAGCGCGGGCCGTGCCTGGCCGCTCTGCAGGGAGACGACCTCGCGCAGCACGCCGGTCAGCTGCTCGGCCATCTCCTGCGCGGAGGCGAACCGGCGCGCCGGGTCGGGGTCGGTGGCGCGGACCAGGAGCCGGTAGAAGGACTCGTAGCGGCGGAAGACGTCGATGGTGTCCGGGTCGGGCAGGGAGTCCACGTAGACGTTCGTGTAGCCCTGGAAGTCGAACGTCAGCACCGCGAGCGTACGGCCCACCGTGTACAGGTCGCTCGCCACCGACGGGCCGGCCTCGGCGACCTCGGGCGCCTGGTATCCGACCGTGCCGTAGATCGCCGACTCGTCGTCGTCCATGCGGCGCACGGCGCCCATGTCGATCAGCTTGAGCTGGTCCTCGGTCTGGATCGCGTTGTCGACCTTGAAGTCGCAGTAGAGGAGGTTACGGCTGTGCAGGTGGCCGAGGGCCTCCAGCGCCTCGATGCCGTACGCGCAGGCCTGCTCCACCGGCAGCGGGTCCCGGCGGCCCTGCGGGCTACGGCGGGCGTTGGCGATCTCCTTCAGGGACTTGCCGCCGACGTACTCCATGACGATGTAGCCGTCGAGGGAGCCGGTGCGCTGGTCCAGGTGCTCCACGAAGTTGTAGATCCGCACGATGTTGGCGTGCTCGATCTCCGCGAGGAACCGCCGCTCGGAGATGGCGGCGGCCATCGCGTCCTGGTCGCCGGTGTCCAGCAGGCCCTTGAGGACCACCCACCGGTCGGAGACGGCACGGTCCACGGCGAGGTAGATCCAGCCGAGCCCGCCGTGCGCGAGGCAGCCCACGACCTCGTACTGGCCGTGCACGATGTCCCCGGCCTTCAGTTTGGGCACGAAGGAGTACGGGTGCCCGCACTTGGTGCAGAACCCCTCCGTGCGGCCCGGCCGCTCCCCCCGGGCCCGGCCGACCGGCGCCCCGCAGTCCGAGCGCGAGCAGAACCGCTTCCGCTCCGGCACCTCCGGGTTGTCCAGCACCATCGCGCGCGGGTCGGGCCGCGGTACCTGCGGCACGTGCACCAGACCGGCGCCGAGCCGCCCGCGCGTGGAGGTGCCGGAGGAGGAGCCGGAGCTGCGCACCGACACCGAACGCCCGCTGGAGCGGCCCGACAGCGAGCGCGAGAGCCGCCCGGACACCGAGCGGCGCGACTTCGACGACTGCGAGGACGTGCGTGAGCTGTTGCGCGAACTGCCGCTGTCCGCAGCGCCCCTGGTCACCCCGGTCGCCGGCGAACCGATCAGCCCTCCCCCGGAGGGGGGACCCCCAGCCGAGACGACCGGTGCCAGGCCGCAGGTGTCGCAGTACAGCTCGCCGCCGCCGACGTCCTCGTACGAGCCCTCGCAGCCCGGCCGCTGACAGGTCTGCCCCGGCTGACTCATGACTGGTCCCCCTTACGGTCCTCGGGCGCCCCCGCGCCGCCGAGCAGCTCGGCCGCCAGCTGCTGGTAGCGCAGCACGGCCTGTTCGGCCACCCGCAGGTCACAGGGCGCGCTCCACAGCATCCGGCGGGCCGCGTCGTACCGCTCGATCAGGAACGGGTCCTCCGCGAGCCCGTGCCGGGCCACCTTCGCCCTGTACGCGTCGAGCCGGCCGCGCAGCTCGGCGCGCACCGCGAGCGGCGCGGTGACCGCGGTCAACGACTCGCGGGCCCGCAGCAGTTCGTCTTCCGCCTTCTGCTCCAGGGAATCCAGGAGCGGGGAGAGCCGGTGCCACTGCGCCTGCCTGCGGTACTCGGCCGCCGTCGCCAGCTGCTCCTGGAGCACGGTCGGCGGGCCGCTGACCACCGGCACCTCGGTCGCCGCGATCTTCGCCAGCACCTCGCCGCGCGCGGTGCGGGCCTCGGCGAGCGTGCGGTCGGCGCGCGAGAGCACGTCCCGCAGCCGGATCAGCCGCGCCTCCGCGTCCTGCCGGACCGTCAGCACGGCGTCGATCTCCCGGCGCACGTCCTCCAGGGCGCGCGCCTCACGGTCGTACACCGTGGTGTCCGGACGGCCGCCGCCCGGCGCCGAACTGCCCTCGGCCGGCACCCAGAACGCCAGCGGGTCGGAGACGACGTCCTCGCGCAGCTTGGTCAGCGTGCGCGTGATCCGCTCCAGGTCGTCACCGGCGGGGTGCTCGCCGGGGCGCACGCCGACGGAGTGCGCGAGCTTGCGGGTGCGCTGGAGTTCCGCGGCGAGTAAATCGATCCGCGCGGGCAGCGCCGACCACACCGCGTCGGCGGTGACGACCAGGTCCAGGCTCGTCGCGTACAGCTCGTTCATCCGGTCCACCAGGCCGGACAGTGAGAAGGACTCGCTGAGCGTGCCGTTCCCGGCCACGGTGACGGCCTCGCCGCGCAGCAGCTCGGTCAGCTCCAGCAGGTCCTCACGGCTGGACCAGCGGCGCCGGGCGCGGATCTCCCGGGCGGAGCGCAGCGCGGCGGCGTAGGCGTCGAAGTACCCCCACAGCAGGGTGATCCGCGCCTCCGTGGCCTGCCAGCGTTCCTTGGTGACGCCGGTCAGTTCGGCGCCTTCGAGGAGTCTGCGGCCCGCGTGGTCCTGCAGTGCCAGCAGCGAGGTCTCGATCGCCTCGTGCTCCTGGCCGAGCCGCGCCAGCGCACGGTCCACCTCGTCCCGGTCCATCACCGGCCCGGCGGGGTCCGTGACGCCCATCGATCACCTCTCGCTGCTTCGGGTTTCCGGTCGGACATGGCTCAACTCGTGCGCAGATACTGCGGCGCGGGCGGCTTGGACGCGCTCGAGTCCTTCCCCAGTGTCGCCGACAGCCACTTGTCGTACGACGCCTGCCAGCCGCCGGTGCGGTAGCCCACCAGAATGCGATTGACCCGGCGTACCAGATCGGAGGCGTCCTTCTTCATCGCCACGCCGTAGTACTCGGTGGTGAACGCCGCGCCCTTCAGCTCGACGGTCGGGTCCTGCGCGGCCTGGCTGGCGGCGAGCGCGCCGTCGGTCACCACCGCGTCCACCTCGCCGAGTTGCAGCCTGACCAGGCAGTCGAGCTGGTTCGGGACGGTGGCGGAGATGTCCGCCGAGGCGGGCAGGGTGCCGTCCTTCCGGTCGGCGTCCAGCTTGGTGTACGCCGTCGAACCGGCCGCCGTGCAGATCCGCTTGTGGGCCAGGGTGCTGTTGTAGCCCGTGACGGACGACGACTTGGGCGCGAGGACCTGCTGCCCGGTCTTGAAGTAGGGGGCGGAGAACGCCACCTGGGACAGCCGGTCGCAGGTGATGGTCATGGTCCGCACGACCATGTCCACCCGCCCGTCCTGTATCGCGGAGATCCGCTGGCTGGTCGGGATCGCCTTGAACTGCACCGCGTCCGGGTCGCCGAGGATGTCCTGCGCGATCCGGTGCACCAGGTCGATGTCGAAGCCCTCCAGCTCCGCGCCCTGGGTGTTGGGGTTGCGGTAGCCCCAGTGGTAGCTGTTCTGGTCCACGCCGACGATCAGCTTGCGCTTGGCGCCCGTACGGGCCTTGATCGCGTCGATGGTCGGGCCGTCCGCGCCGGACGGCGAGAGGGTCTGGTCCTGCGCCCCGGAGGGCGTGCAGTCCGTGGCGCGGGCCTGCACACCGCTGGCAACGGCCTGAGCGGCCCGCTCCGGACGGTGCCGCGGCGCCTGCTGGGTGCAGGGCAGCAGCAGGACGAACGCCAGCGCCAGCGCGCACAGCACCGCCATCGCGCCGACCCCGCCCCAGCCCCGCAGGGAGGCCCGTACACGCGCCGCGTACATCGTCATGCCCCCTGTCACCGGTACTCCGAAAGCCTGCGGCCGATGCCGAGCAGCGCGCCGGCCGCGCCGAGCACCGCGAGCACGGCCGCGCCGACCGGCAGCCCGGCCATGGCGTCCCGGCCGTCGCCGGCGGCCCGCTGGAACTCGGCCTGCTCGTGGTCGATGGCCCGGGCGAGGTTGGCGTCGACGCTGTCGAAGCACTCGCCGGTGGCGCCCTTGGCGCCGATCACCTTGTCCAGCGCCTGCTGGTAGTTGCCGTTCTCGTCCTCGGTGCGGGCGGCGGTGTGGCGCTGTTTCCACACCGCCATGTTGCCCTCGGCCGCCTTCACCGGTGTGCTGCCGCCCTGGTCGTCGGCGAGTTTCGCCGCCCGGGCCAGGCCCGTGCCGAGGGTGGTCATGTCCTTGTCGAAGTCGTGGTAGTACGCGTCGTACGTCTGCCCGTCGACCGTGACGGTCTCGGCGCCGCGCGCCACCAGGCTCAGGTTCTCGTTGCCGCGTGCCTTCAGGGACGCGATCCGGGCGTCGTGCAGGACGGTCAGCGAGCGGATGCCGTGGTCGTAGGAGCCGTTCAGCTCCGAGCGGGCCACCGCGTGCCCGACGACCAGCCACAGCAGGGCGACGGTCGTGGCGGCGGAGGCGGCGACCAGGCCGTGGTTGAGGACGCGGTTGGTGCGCCGGTAGGTGCGGTTCTGGGCCCAGCCGAGCCCGGCGAGCGAGAGCACACCGAGCGCGATGGCGACCCACGGATACGGTGTGGCGTCGCCGTAGTCGGCGGCCAGCCGCTGGTTCTCCTTGGTGTAGAGATCCTCCGCCGCCGGGAGCATCTCCTTCTGCATCTTCTCGTTGGCGTAGCGCAGATACGCGCCGCCGACCGGATAGCCCTGCCGGTTGTAGGTCCGCGCCCGCTCGATGAGCCCCTTGTACTCGGGCAGCAGCGTGTTCAGCCTGGCGATGGTCGTCTCGGAGGCGGAGCCCGGCTCGGCGTTCGCGGCGGCCGTCACCAGGCCCGCGGCGGCCGTCCGGATGTCCTTCTCGTACCGGTCCCGGGACGCCGCCGTCTCCTGACCGCCGGCCAGGAACCCGCTGGAGGCGGCGGTGTTGGCGTCGGCCAGCGACCGGTAGATGTCCGCCGCGCCTGAACTGAGCGGCTGGCTGCGGTGCAGCACGTCGTCGGCGGCGGCCGCCCGCTCACTGGCCTGCCAGGCGGTGGCCGCGCCGAACGCCACGACCAGCAGCGCCAGTACGGCCCCGATGATCCGCAGCCGCCCCGGCTCGGTGGTCGTCGCGTCCCGCAGCCGGTCGACCCCCTCGGCGAACGCGGTCCGCCGGGCCGACGGCGCGGGGGAGCCGGTGCGGGCCGGGCGGGAGGGCTGTGCGGGGATGCCGGGGGCGGCGGGCAGGCCGGGGCCCGCCACCGGTGGCGCTGCCGTGCTCTTCGGCGGGTGTGTCACTCGACCTCCCCCATGGTCATCCGTTCGCCGCCCAGTATCACCGCCCGGACCGACATCCGCACCGGCCTTCACTGGATCTTGATCGGATCGCAGCGTGCCCGACGGCGCGCACCGCGCGGCGCACCACCCCTTGTCGATGAACACGCCGGTTGCGGCGGATCGGTTCCGTGATCAGGGCGAGGTACCGGCGCGGGTACGAAGTCCTTCGCGCACGGCGAGGCGCAGCAGGCGTTGCATCGGTTCCGCCGGGTCGGAGGGCTCACCCGCCGGGGCGTCGTAGTCGATCTCGAACAGGACGTTCCGGCAGAGGAGAACGGCGCGGGCCGTGGCTTCGCCGGATCCCGGCTCGACGTGCTCGTGCCGCCAGTCGCAGGGGGTGGCCGAGGGATCGGCGTGGGCCCGGGTACCCGGCCCGGTCGTCAGCCCGGCGAACACGTCCTTCGCGATCTCGGCGCCGCTCCTGTCGGGCGTCGGCGTCTCCGCGTCGGTGGCCAGCGCCAGTCTCGAGGCGTTGGCCTCGGTGTGCCAGCTGCACCACCCGTCGTCGTCGCGGGGCCACGGCGCATAGAGGCCACCCATGTTCCGCGCCGCACGGTCGCGTACCGGAGCTCCGTGCAGGGCCGAGGTGACCGTCGGCCCGTCGAGGAGCGAGCAGGCCGGCGCAGGGACGGCATAGGGGCCGGCAGGCCGGCGGACCTGGCTGACGGACGCCGGGACGGTGGCGCTGCCGACGGCCAGCACCACGCCCGCCAGCAGGGGAGCGGGCCACCGGCGCAGCAGCCGTACGGCACGCGGGTGCGGGCGGGCGCGGACCCCGCCGTCCCGTGCGGGTGGTGCTTCGCCGAGCAGGTGCTCCTGCAACCGCGCGTGGCGGAACTGGAACACCCCGCCGGACTGGCGCAGCACCCCGCGCGCGTGGGCGTCCTCCAGGAAGGCCATCGTCCGCCAGGGCAGCCGGCCGGTGGCCGCCAGGACGACGCGCCCGGCGGCGTGGCGGCCCCATGCCGTGTTGGTGATCCCGTGCACGACGGTGATGGCAAGGACGCCCGAGAGCAGGGTGGCCCACGCCGCCGGGCCCGTCACCTCGGCTCCCGCGTGGTCGCTCCAGGTGTCGAGGATGAGGACGGGGAACAGCACCACCGCTTCCAGGCACCACCGGCGTGGCCCGGTCACCGAGTGGTTGACCGCCAGGGTCAGGGTGGACACCCGGTCGGCCCGCAGCAGGGAGCGGGGAGTGGCCGACGCCACGTCGGTCGGCATGCTGGGTGCCGCACGGACGACGAACAGCACCCCCAACGCGATCGCCACGGGGACCGGGAAGCCGGCCGGGTAGGGGTCTTTCTCGGTGGGGATGCCGGTCAGCCAGGCGAAGCCGACCCCGGCGGCGCTCGCGGCGGCGCGCCGGAGGACGGTGGGCATGCGCCGGCGCAGTTGCAGACGTGCGGGGACGGGCTCGGTGGCGTGGACGTCCACCAGGGCGACGAGGAGGGGAAGCACGCCGAGCACGGCCAGCGCGGCCCAGGGCGGCAGCGTCATGCCCCACCACCGGATCGTTCCGTGCGGCGGCAGCGCTGCGGTGAGGGCCACCGCCGCGCCGTAGACCAGCGTGACGGCCACCGCCGTAGCGGCCTTCGCCTGTCCGGGATACCAGCGCCACCAGGCGAGTTCGCCGCCGGGAGCGCCGTGCCGGGCGGCGTCCCGGGCCAGCCGGCTCAGGTGGCGTTCGGCGTCCTCCGCGCGCCAGCGGGGTGGTTTCCCCACATCGGGCGGCGGCGTGTAGACGGCCGGGACCAGCCGGGCGATGAGGTGTTTCTCGATCCTGGCCCGGGTCGGGAACGCGGCCGTGTCCAGGAGTTCCGCCGGGTCTGCGGCCGTCTCGCCGTACACGGCCAGAGCCAGCCCGAGCATCAGCGGCGACGACAGTACGGCGCGCAGCCGCAGGGCGTGCGGATCGTCGCCGTCGCGCATACGGGCGAGCACGGGTTCCCACAGCGGGGTGCCGTCCGACCGCGTCCGCCGGGTGCTGGTCCTCAGGTACTGGCTCAGCTCCCGCACGGTCAGCGGCCGGAGTGTCACTGCCGCCGCGCCGCTGAGTACGTCGGCCCGGCGCACCGCGTTCCGGTACTGCTCGGTGCGGCTGGTGAGGATCAGGTGGGTGTGTTCGTCCAGGCTCTCGTTGAGCGTGCGCAGGGCCACGGACCGCCGTTCGGCCGGCATTTCGTCGAGGCCTTCGAGGATCAGCAGGAGCCGCTCGGGGCGGGCGACCTCCTCGGCCAGCGTGGTGCCGAAGCCGGTCGGTGCCGCCAGTTCGGGGTGTTCGGTGGCGAGTCGCCGCGCGGCCCACCGCCACAGGCCGGTGTCGGCCGGGTTCCAGGAGGCGAGGGGGAGGATCACGGGAACCCGGTCGGCCGGCTGCCGTCGCTCGAGCAACCGCAGGCCGAGCCGGAGCGCCGCGACGCTCTTGCCCGCGCCCGGCTCGCCCAGGATCACCAGCCGTCCGGACGGCACCAGGCCGTAGAGCCGGTCGATCTCCGTGACATCCCCGTCGAGGGGCAGGGGCTCGTCGCTGCGTTCGCCGGTACGGATGGCGGACCAGTGGTCGAACAGGGCGCGCTCGGCGGTCCGGCACAGCACGGGCAGCAGCCGCGGTCCCTGGACGCGGCGGGCGATCGCCTCGTCGCGCCACCGCGCGGTCTGTTCCCGGGCGAGTCCGGCGAGCACGCCGTTGACCGTGGCCCGCAGCGCGTTCTCGTAGCGGCCGCGGGACAGCTGCCGGCACTGCCAGGTCACCCATCCCACCGAGTGCGCCGTCATCAGCAGCGCGAGCCCCGTGACGACCAGCCAGGGTGCCTTCCGGCCGGTCGAGGCGGTGAGCCCCGTGCTGAGCAGGAAGCCGCCGGAAGCCACCAGGGCCGCCGTGACCGCGCAGCGCCGCAGAAACGCCCAGCGGGACAGGGGCGTCAGCTGGAAGGGAATCCCGTAGAGGTGGACGCGGCCGATGGAACCGGCCTGAATGACGGTCTCCGCGTCACCGTGGAAGGTGTTGTGCACGTCGTGGCCGCTCCCCCCGGCTCGCCCCACGTCTCGCGCACCTCCGCCGTCTCCTGGCCGAGCACGATAGCCCGCGTCGCCGGTGTGCTCCAAGTAGGCTGGAACACCCGGGAGTTCGCGCCGGGAACGGCGGGAAGCGGCGACACGAAGGGAGGCGGCGTGGAGGCCGAACTGACTGCGCTGGCCATGTCCGGGGCGACGACCCTGGTCCAGCTGATGGCGGGCGACGCATGGGCCACGGCCAGGAGCCGGGCGCGGGCCCTGTTCGGGCGTGGGCGGGCCGACGAGGCGCGGGCGGCGGACGCGGAGCTGGAAGAGGCCCGCGCCGCGGTCGTCGCCGCCGCGGACAGCGGTGACCGGGCGGCCCTTGCCGAGATCGAGTCCCGGTGGCAGGCGCGGCTGCTGCTCCTGCTCCGAGAGGATCCGGCGGCGCAGGCCGGGCTGCGCGCCCTGATGGCGGCGGCAGAACACTCCACGGAACCGGGCACCTCCGTGCACAACACCATCAGCGGAGGCGACATCCGCGGCCCCGTCATCCAGACCGGCACCATCGAGGGCGACCTCCACTTCGGCTGACGTACCCCGCCGCTCTGCCCTGCCCCACCCTCGCCGGCCGGAGGACGGGTCCCGGTCCTCAGGGCCGCTCCCAGTGCCCCCGCGCCCGCTCCCGCGCCTGCGGGCCCGCGCCCAGGCGGTCCAGGCCCAGCAGGGCCGCGCCCAGGACCGGGCTCGCCGTGACCACGCGGACGTCGGCCTTGGGCGCGCGGGCGGTCAGCAGGTCGCGGATGCCGTCGTCGAGCAGGGCGTGGCCGGCGGTCAGCACGCTGCCGCCCAGCAGGACCGGCGTCTCCTCGTCGAGCAGGTCCAGGCGCGTCAGCGCCACCGTGGCCATCACCGCGACCTCCTCCGCGAGCCGGGCGACGATCGAGCGGGCCACCGCATCGCCCTCGGCGGCCGTCGCGAAGAGCACCGGGGTCAGCTCGTGCCGGCGGTCGTGGCCGACGTGCTCCAGGTGCAGCGCCTCGATCAGCGCGTACATCGTCGTCAGGCCGAAGTGGCCGGGCAGGGTGCGGGCGAGGGCCGTCGGCCCGCCCCGGCCGTCCTCCGCGCGGGCGGCGAACCACAGCGCCTCCTCCGCCAGGCCCCAGCCCCCGCCCCAGTCACCGGAGATCCGGCCGATGGCCGGAAAGCGCGCGGTACGGCCGTCGGGGCGCATGCCGACGCAGTTGATCCCGGCCCCGCACACCACGGCCACCCCGCGCGGCTCGGCGACTCCCGCACGCAGGATCGCGAAGGTGTCGTTGCGCACCTCCACCGACGCGCCCCAGCCGCGCGCCTGGAGCGCCGTCGCCAACTGCTCCTCCTCGACGGGCAGATCGGCGTTGGCCAGGCACGCCGAGACATGCGAGACGGACGTGACGCCGGCGTCCGCGAAGGCGCGCCCCACCGGTTCGGCCAGCGCGTCCACCGCCGCCCTCACCCCCACCGCGGGCGGGCGGAAACCGCCGCCGCGGGCGGTGGCCAGCACCTCCCCGGCGGCGGTGACCACGGCCACGTCGGTCTTGCTGTTTCCGGCGTCGATGGCGAGGACGGTCTGGGTCAGGCCCACGCGAGGTGCTCCCGGTTGTGTGCGATCAGCTGGTCGGTGAGGGCGTCGGCGTACGCGTGCTGCCCGATCAGCGGATGGGCGAGCAGGGCGCGGAAGACGCGGTCGCGGCCGCCGCGCAGCGCCGCCTCCAGGGCCAGGTCCTCGTACGCCGTCACGTTCGCGATCAGGCCGGCGAACAGGGGGTCCGGCTCCGGCACCGGCAGCGGGGCCGGACCGGCCGGGCCGACCGCGGCCTGGACCTCGATCACCGCGTCGTCGGGGAGGAAGGGCAGCGTGCCCTTGTTGAACGCGTTCACCACCTGGTAGGGGCTGCCACCTCCGCCCAGCAGGGCCGCCGCCAGGTCCACGGCCGCCTCCGAGTAGTACGCGCCGCCGCGCTTGGCGAGCAGCGCCGGCTTCTCGTCCAGGGCCGGGTCGCCGTACATCGCCAGCAACTCACGCTCCATGGCGGCGACTTCGGCCGCCCGGGAGGGCTTGGTGCGCAGTTCGCGTACGACCTCGTCGTGGGCGTAGTAGTAGCGCAGGTAGTAGGAGGGGACCACGCCCAGGCGGTCCAGGAGGGGGCGCGGCAGATGCAGGTCGTCGGCGATCGACTCACCGTGCTCGGCCAGCAGCTTGGGCAGGACGTTCTCGCCCTCCGGGCCGCCCAGCCGTACCCCCGTCTCCCAGGTGAGGTGGTTGAGTCCCACGTGCGCGAGATGGACCTCGGCCGGGGCCACGCCCAGCAGCCCGGCGAACTTCCGCTGGAAGCCGATCGCCACGTTGCACAGTCCGACCGCCCGGTGTCCGGCCTGGAGCAGGGCGCGGGTGACGATGCCGACGGGGTTGGTGAAGTCGATGATCCACGCGCGCGGGTTGGCACGGCGGACCCGTTCGGCGATGTCCAGGACGACCGGGACCGTGCGCAGCGCCTTGGCCAGGCCGCCCGCGCCGGTGGTCTCCTGGCCGACGCAGCCGCACTCCAGCGGCCAGGTCTCGTCCTGCTCACGGGCCGCCTGGCCGCCGATGCGCAGCTGGAGCAGCACGGCGTCGGCGCCGTCCACGCCCGCGTCCAGGTCGGCGGTGGTGACGATCCGGCCGGGATGACCCTGCCGGGCGAAGATCCGCCGGGCCAGCCCGCCCACCAGCTCCAGGCGCTCCGCGGCCGGGTCCACGAGGACGAGTTCCTCGATGGGCAGGGTGTCCCTGAGGCGTGCGAAGCCGTCGATGAGTTCGGGGGTGTAGGTCGAGCCTCCGCCGACCACGGTGAGTTTCATGTCGTGGTTAACCCTTCACTCCGGTGAGCGTGACGCCCTCGACGAACGCCTTCTGGGCGAAGAAGAACACGAGGATCACAGGGGCCATGACCAGCACGGTCGCGGCCATCGTGAGGTTCCAGTCGGTGTGGTGGGCGCCCTTGAAGGACTCCAGGCCGTAACTCAGGGTCCAGGCGCCGGGGTTCTCGGACGCGTAGATCTGCGGGCCGAAGTAGTCGTTCCAGGCGTAGAAGAACTGGAAGAGGGCGACGGCCGCGATCCCCGGCCTGGCCATGGGCAGGACGACCTTCAGCAGGGTCCTGAGGTCTCCGCAGCCGTCCACCCTCGCGGCGTCCAGGTACTCGTTCGGGATGGTCATCAGGAACTGGCGCAGCAGGAAGATGGAGAACGCGTCGCCGAACGCCATCGGGATGATCAGCGGCCACAGCGTGCCGGACAGGTCCAGCTGCTTCGCCCAGAACAGGTACATCGGGATGATGACCACCTGCGGGGGCAGCATCATCATCGAGATGACCAGCATCAGGGACAGGTTCCGGCCCCGGAAGCGGAACTTGGCGAGCGCGTACGCCACCGGGATGGACGACACCACGGTCAGGACGGTGCCGAGGCCGGCGTAGATCAGGGTGTTCTTCCACCAGGTGAGGAAGCCGGGTGTGTCGAAGACCTTCCGGTAGTTGCCCCACTCCCAGGTGTGCGGGATCAGGTCGCGGCTGAGTGCCTGGGTGTCGCTCATCAGCGAGGTCAGGAAGACGAACACGAACGGCAGGGTGAAGAACAGCGCGGCGGCGACACCGAGGGAGTGGATCGCGATCCATTCGAACAGCGTCCTGCGCCGGGCGGTGCGCTCGGCGGCCGAGGGCGGTGTCCCCAGCTTCACCGGCTTGTCCAGTACTTGGGTCATGGTCAGTCACCTGCCTGGATGAGACCGCCCCGGCGCCGCATCAGGAACCCGGTGAACACCATCGACAGGGCGAACAGCACCAGCGCCACCACACAGGCCGAGCCGTAGTCGAAGCGCTGGAAGCCGAGGTTGTAGACGAGCTGGGGGAGGGTGAGCGTGGACTTGTCCGGGTAGCCGGGCTCGAACTGGGTGCCCGCGCCCTGGATCACCCCGGAGGCGACCTTCCCGGCGATCAGCGGCTGGGTGTAGTACTGCATGGTCTGTATCACGCCGGTGACGACCGAGAACATCACGATCGGGGAGATGTTCGGCAGGGTGACGTACCTGAACCGCTGCCAGGCCGAGGCCCCGTCCAGTTCGGCCGCCTCGTACTGCTCGGTCGGCACGTCCAGCAGGGCCGCCATGAAGATGACCATGAGGTCGCCGATGCCCCACAGCGCCAGCAGGGTCAGGGCCGGCTTGGACCAGGTGGGGTCGTTGAACCAGCCGGGCGCCGGGATGCCCACCTTCTGCAGGATCGAGTTGACCGGGCCCGTACCGGGGTTGAGCAGGAAGGCGAAGGCCATGGTCGCGGCGACGGGCGGGGCCAGGTACGGCAGGTAGAAGAGGGTGCGGAAGACCCCCGTGCCCGTCTTCATCTTCGTGATGAGCAGGCCGATGCCGAGCCCGAAGACGACCCGCAACGACACCATCACCAGCACCAGCCACAGCGTGTTGCGCAGGGCCGGCCAGAAGAGCGGGTAGTGCTCGAAGACGTAACGCCAGTTCTTCCCGCCGCTCCACGTCGGCGGCCGGAAGCCGTCGTAGTGCATGAAGGAGAAATAGACCGTCGAGATCAGCGGATACGCGAAGAAGACCGCGAAGCCGATCAGCCAGGGCGACATGAAGGCGAGGGTCCTGAGCGCCGACCGGCGGCGCTTCGACGCCAGAGTGACCGTACTCATCGGCTACTTCGCCTGCGCGATGTCCGTGTCGATCTGCGCGGCCGTCTTCTTCAGACCGGCCTTCAGATCGGTGGCCTTGCCGCTTTCGTAGTCGTAACCGAACTGCTGGATCGTCACCAGGTACACGCCGCCGTTGATCGAGGCGGGACTGGTGGTGGAGGCCGGATTCGCGGCGATGTCGAGGAACGTCTTGAAGCGCGGGTCGTACTTCAGCTTCGGGGACTTCAGCGCGGCCAGCGTGGAGGGGACGTTGTGGATGTCGTTGGCGAAGCCGACCACCGCGTCCGTGTTCGTGGTGATGTACTTGACGAATTCCCAGGCCGCGTTCTGCTTGTGGCTGGTGGCGGCGATGCCCGCGATGGTCCCGGTGATGTAGCCCTTGCCGTACTGTGCCGCCTGGTCGTCGGGCACGGGCAGCGGGGCGACCCCGATCTCGAACTTCGGCTTGGCCTGTTCGGCCATCCCGAGCCGCCATTCGCCGTCGAGCTGCATGGCGACCTGACCGGTGTGGAAGGGGTGCTTGGGGCCCCATTCGTCACCGAGGGTCGAACGGAACCTCTCCAGTTTCTGGAATCCACCGAGTTCGTCCACGAGCCGCTTCTGGAGTGCGAAGCCCTTCTCGAACGCCGGGTCCGTGGCGACGTCCGACTTTCCGTCCTTGCCGAAGTACGTCGGTGAGAACTGCGCGAAGTAGTGCTCGGTGGTGGTCTCCCAGCCGTGGTAGTCCGGCATGAATCCGAGCTGCTTGTAGCCGTCGCCCTGGGTGATGGTCAGCTTCTTGGCGTCCGCCTCGAACTCGGACCAGGTCTTCGGCGGATTCGCGATACCGGCCTTCTGGAACGCCGTCTTGTTGTAGTAGAGCCCGTACGCGTCACCGAGCAGCGGCGCGGTGCAGCGGTTGCCGTCGAACTGGGTGTATTCGTTCATCGGCTTCGGGAACGTCTTCCCGGGGTCGATGCCGGACTTCCTGAAGAAGGGGTTGAGGTCGACCAGCGCACCCGAGGAACAGAACTTGCCCACATTGTTGGTGGTGAACGAGGAGATCACGTCCGGTGCCCTGTCACCACCCGAACGCAGCGCCTGGTTGATCTTGTCGTCGGTCATGTTGCCGACGATGTTCACGTGGATGTTGGGGTGCGCCTTCTCGAAGCCGGCGACCAGGGACTTGACGGCCTGCACCTCGTTCGGCGCGCTCCAGGCGTGCCAGAAGTTGATCGTGGTGTCCTTCGAGGCGTCGTCCGTGGCACCGGAGCCCGACTGCCCGGTACAGGCGGTCGCGGTGAGGAGCAGGGCGGAGGCGGTCAGGGCGAAAGCCGCTTTTCGGGCGACTTCGGGTATGGCTGTGGGCATGGCGAGGTCTCCCAGGGACGGGCGAACGGGAAGAGGAGGTGCTGCCGGGGTCAGCGCGAGGTGTCGAAGACCTCGTCGCGGGTGGTCACGAGCGCGGACTCCAACGCGCCGCGCAGAACGGGGTGTTCGTGGACGTCGCCGACGACCAGCCGGGGGCGGGCAGCGGCCAGCTCCTCCAGCTCGGCCTGGACGAGGGCGCGCAGCACCTCGCCGCCGGCCGTCAGCGCGGAGCCGCTGAGGACGACGAGTTCGGGGTCGAGGACGGAGACGAGCGAGGCGAGACCGGTGGCGAGCCGGGTCGCGTAGGTCTGGAGCAGTTCCCGGTAGGGGCCGGAGGCGTGGTCGGCGCCCCGGGCCACGAGCTCGGCGGCGACCTCGGTGTACGACCCCGACGGCACGTCTTCGATGCCGAGTTCCCGGGCCAGCTTCGGTACGGCCTGGGAGCCGGCCAGCTCCTGGTAGCCACCGCTGTTGGCCTTGGTCACCTGCCGGACCAGGGGGGTGCCCGGCACCGGCAGGAAGCCGACCTCGCCGGCGCCGCCGGTCCAGCCGCGGTGCAGCCGGCCGCCGAGGACCAGGGCGGCGCCGAGGCCTTCCTGGTTCCACAGCAGCACGAAGTCCGCGTGCCCCTTGGCCGCCCCGAGCCGCTGTTCGGCCAGGGCGACGAGGTTGACGTCGTTCTCGTACTCCACCGGCATCGGCAGGGCGGCGGCGAGCTCGTCGAGCAGGGAGGGGGAGTGCCAGCCGGGCAGGTGGGAGGCGTAGCGCAGCCGCCCGGTGTTGGGGTCGAAGGCGCCCGGGGTGCCGATGACCAGCCGGTGCACGTCGGACCGGGCGAGCCCGGCGGCCTTGACGGCGCCGTCGAGCGCGTCGGTCACCTGCTGTACGACGGGTCGGGCGGGCCGCCGCCCGGGAGTGGGCAGCTCGTACTCACCCACCGTCCGGCCGGTGACGTCGGCGACGGCGGCGCGGATCCGCTCCGGGGTCACATCGAGCCCGGCGGCGTGCGCGGCCGCGGGGTTGACGGCGTACAGCTGGGCGTTGGGGCCCGGCCGGCCCTCGCTGGTGCCGGTGACCCGGACCAGTCCGGCCGCCTCCAGGCGGGCCAGCAGCTGGGAGGCGGTGGGCTTGGACAGGCCGGTGAGCTTCCCGATCCGGGTGCGCGACAGCGGCCCGTGCTCCAGCAGGAGGTCCAGGGCGGCGCGGTCGTTCATGGCGCGCAGCACGCGCGGGGTGCCCGGCGTACCGGCGGTTCCTGCCATGGGGTCGACACCTGCCTTTCCAGCCGCCCAGCTTTTCAGTGACCCGGTCATGGCGTCCAGCCTTGATCACCGGACGCGGGAAGATCACTGTTAGGAAACCTTCCTATCGGCGTGCGAGGAACGTAAGCCCAGGACGAAGAGGGCGTCAATAGACACCGCCCCCGAGGAAACGGAGTCGTTACCTCGGGGGCCGGATGCTCTCGGGGCTCAGTCGAGCCATCGTGCTGCTGTCTTTGTGGGCGGCATGG
Source organism: Streptomyces barringtoniae (assembly GCF_020819595.1). Taxonomy (GTDB): domain Bacteria; phylum Actinomycetota; class Actinomycetes; order Streptomycetales; family Streptomycetaceae; genus Streptomyces; species Streptomyces barringtoniae. Next base: position 78,134 of record NZ_JAJHNP010000026.1, on the reverse strand, counting down.
AAGCCCATGCCCATGCCCGCCGGGTCGATTCCGGCGGTGTGGAAGTGGACAGCGAGCCTGACGGCGCCACTGCTGTGCTCCATGACCGGTTCGGCGCTCATCGCTGGTTCTCCTTGTCGCGCTGATGCCAGGCTGGGCCCGCTTCGGGCGCTCCGGCAGAACGATGGGGCACCCCCTGCGCACTGCACGCCGGGATGCCCCATCTGTTCACTCGAACGAGTGTGCTGAACCGTTCCGCTCGCGGCAGTTACTTGCCCGGAGGTGTCGCCCGCTGCGGAGCGATCGGTGTCGTCGCGGCCGCCTGCGGCGAGTCCGTGTTGGCGAAGACCGACGGCGCCGCCACCGAGGCCGCGGGGTCGGGGGTGTCCTGCGCGTCCTCGACCGACGTCGCGCCGCCCACGATGCGGATGCTCGCCTGGTCGAAGGCGCGCTTGATCCGCCAGCGCAGCTCGCGTTCGACCGTCAGCGCCTTGCCGGGCATGGTCTTGGCCGAGACCCGCACCACCATGGAGTCGATCAGCACCGAGTCCAGGCCGAGGACCTCGATCGGGCCCCACAGCAGCTCGTTCCAGGGCTCTTCCTTGCTCATGTGCTCGGCGACGTCGTCCAGCGTGGCCTTGACCCGGTCCAGGTCCTCGGAGGTCTTGACGGTGACGTCCACGCCCGCCGTGGCCCAGCCCTGGGAGAGGTTGCCGATCCGCTTGACCTCGCCGTTGCGGACGTACCAGATCTCGCCGTCGGCACCGCGCAGCTTGGTCACGCGCAGCCCGACCTCGATCACCTCGCCGGTGGCCACGCCCGCGTCGACCACGTCACCGACGCCGTACTGGTCCTCCAGGATCATGAACACGCCGGAGAGGAAGTCGGTGACCAGGTTCCGGGCGCCGAAACCGATCGCCACGCCCGCCACACCGGCCGACGCCAGCAGCGGCGCCAGGTTGATCTTGAAGGTGGACAGCACCATCAGCGCGGCCGTACCGAGGATCAGGAAGCTCGCCACCGACCGCAGCACCGAGCCGATCGCCGCCGATCGCTGTCGGCGCCGCTCGGCGTTGACCAGCAGCCCGCCCAGCGCGGTGCCGTCCACGGCCTGCGCGGTGCGGCCCATCCGGTCTATCAGCTTGGTGATCGCCCGCCGCACCATCGCGCGCAGCGCCACGGCTATCACCACGATCAGCAGGATCTGCAGTCCCATCGCGAGCCAGGTCGACCAGTTCTGCTCGACCCAGCTCGCCGCGTTCGTCGCGCTCTGCTGGGCGTCCTGCAGCGACGGCACGGCCGGTGCCGTTCCGGACTGAGAGGGGGACGGGGTCGGCGACGCACCGGCGGCCAAGAGGACGGCGGGCAAGGACGACACGGCAGATACCTCCAGGTGCTGCGCGGTCCGTGCCGGTGGGCGGTCAAGGTCTTCAAGGTCACGAAAAGGTCACCGGACGGACAGGGCCACCACACTAACGGGGCATTGTGTGGGTATCGCGCGGATCCGCCAAGGAGGGGCGCAGGAGAGACGGGACTCACGCCGGCTTGAACGGGCCATGATCCGGGGGAAGTATCCGGTGTGGTCGAAAACACTCCCAGCCCGTTACCGGGACATGGTGGCGCTTCCACCAGGCATGAGGGGAGACTGACTGCAGATCGTCCCGGCGCGAGCCACGCGCCGCCGACGCCCAAGGAGGCACCCGTGCCGCATGTCCTGGTCCTCAACGCGTCGTACGAGCCGCTCGGCGTCGTACCGCTCCGCCGCGCGCTCGTCCTCGTCCTGGAGAACAAGGCCGTCTCCCTCGAGGAATCCGGCGCCTATATGCACAGCGCAACCGTCACAGTCCCCGCACCCAGCGTGGTCCGGCTCAAGCGATTCGTCCGGGTTCCCTATCGGGGGCCCGTTCCACTCACCCGGCGTGCGCTCTTCGCGCGCGACGGGGGCCGGTGCATGTACTGCGGTGGCGTCGCAACCAGCGTCGACCACGTCATCCCGCGCAGTCGCGGGGGCAAGCACGTCTGGGACAACGTGGTGGCCTCCTGCCGCCGCTGCAACCACGTGAAGGCCGACCGTCACCTCGTCGAGCTGGGGTGGCGACTGCGGCACAAACCGGCGCCGCCGAGCGGGCTGGCCTGGCGCATCATCGGCACCGGGCACAGGGACCCGCGCTGGCTGCCTTATTTGCAGCCGTACGGCGCGGACGACGCCATGGCCCGGATCGACGGCATCTCTGCCTGACGGCGATCCGGGCCTTCGCGTACCTGCCCGAGCGGAGGACGCGAACCGGCTCCGGGAGACCCCTGTGCCCCCGGAGCCGTCCGTCTCACGCGTACTTCGCGCTCACGCGTACCGCAGCTCCGCCGGGTTCGCCGAGCGGCGCAGCAGGGGCTCCGGCATCAGCTGCCCGAACTAGACCGCCGAAGTCGGTACGGCGCAGCTCGTTGATCCGCTTCCGCCGGGCCCCCTCACGGCGAGGATCTCGCCGGCGTGCAGGCCGGCCGAGGCGCCGCGCAGCGCCCGGGTCCTGCCGTGGGCCTTGACGAGGTCCCGGCTCGTGAGAACCGGGACCGAGGTGTCCCCCTTGTTGGTCACGCTCCGTCGGCCTCCGCGGTCGGTGTGGTCGGCCGGGCCGCCGTGGTGTTCAGCCAGCGGAGGTCGGCGTCGAGGTGGTCGAGGGCGTAGTCGGCCGACAGCACGGGTGGCCGGATCGGCGTTCCGGTCGGTCTTGGCGGCCGTGAGCTGCCGCATCCGCTCCATGTGCGCGGCCCGCTGGGCACGCGAAGAGCTCGTTCGTCACGAAGGGCGCCGGCGGGGCGGTCTCACCCGCCCAGCGGGCCCGTTCGCCCGAACCGGCGTCCGTCGAGTGGCGTGCGCTCCGGACCGCCGTCCGCGTCCGTGCCCTCCGCCTCCGCGAGGCCGTCGCGGACCAGGCGCTGCAGGGTCGTGCAGACCTGCCCGTAGGCCAGTGGAAGGGCCTGCGGGCAGCGTTCGTCGTGGCCGCTTCAGGTCGTAGCCATGGCTCGGCCCTGCCGCCAGCAGCCCCAGAGGGCTCTTCTCGTATTCGAGCAGCTCTCTGGAGTGCCCGCGCCGTCACGGGGTAGGCCTGCCGTAATCCGTTCAAAACCGCAGCATCCGACCGCCACCCAGAAGGAGGCCCCCGTGGCCGCACCGGCTCGGCTCTCGATCCCGGACCAGTGGAAACCCGGGGCGGACCCGTCCGCCCCGGCCGACGACGCACCGCTGAGCATGTTCAGCTCGGAGCGCGCCTGCGCCCAGGCCCCGCTGACCAGCGAACCGCCCCTGCCCGACGCCGAACCCCTGACCAGCGAGCCGCCGCTCGCCGAGGCCACCCCGCTGACCAGCGAGTCGGACGCCTTCTTCGCACAGTCGTACGAGTCCGGTGACTTCGGCGCGAGGTCGTAGATGACCGCGGCGTTCGAGGACTTCGCGGACGAGGACCTGGCCCGGCTCGCCGGACTGCACGGGGTCGCCACCTCCTACAGCCCCGCCCCCGGCCGCGACGTCCCGGTCCCCGCCTCCGCCGTGACCGCCGCCCTGGCCGCCCTCGGCGTCGACGCGGCCGGCCCCGCCGCCGTACGCACTGCCCTCGCCGCACGGGAACACGAGCTGCGCGAGCGCCTGCTGCCGCCGACGCTCGTGCACTGGGCCGGCGACCCACAGGGCCCCGCCGCCCTCGCCGCACTGCCGCCCGGCACCCGCGTGCGTGTCGAGACCGAGGAGGGCCAGGAACGGGACACCGCCGCGGAACTGCCGCTCGGCGTGCACCGGGTGACCGCCCTCGCACCCGACGGCCGCACCGGCCACGCCCACCTCGTCGTCGCCCCCGACCGGCTGCCCGCCCCGCCCGGCCGCTCCCACGGCCTCCTCGTCCAGCTCTACTCCCTGCTCTCCCGCCGCTCCTGGGGCATGGGCGACCTCGGCGACCTCGCCGAGCTGGCCGGCTGGGCCGGTCGTACCGCCGGCGCCGGATTCGTCCAGGTCAACCCGCTGCACGCGGCCGTACCCGGCGCCCCCACCGACCCCTCCCCGTACCGCCCGTCCTCCCGCCGCTTCCCCGACCCGGTGCACCTGCGGATCGAGGACGTCCCCGAGTACGCGTACGTGGCGGACCGCGAGCGGCTGAGCGCCCTCCTGGAGCGGGCCGACCGGCTGCGCGCCGCCGTCCTCGACAAGGGCGCCCTCATCGACCGGGACGCCGTGTGGGAACTCAAGCGCGAGGCACTGGACCTGGTCCTGGCCGTCCCCCTCGGCCCCGGGCGCCGGGCCGCCTACGACGACTACCGCGCCGCCCACGGCCAGGCACTCGACGACCACGCCACCTGGTACGCCCTCGCCGAGCTCCACGGCCCCGACTGGCAGCGGTGGCCACCGGCCCTGCGGGACCCCCGTTCGGCCGCGACCGCGCGCGCCCGCGCCGAACTCGCCGACCGGGTCGCGTTCCACGCCCGCCTCGCCTGGCTCACCGACTGCCAGCTCCGCGCCGCCCAGCGCGCCGCCCGCGAGGCCGGCATGCCCGTCGGGATCGTGCACGACCTCGCCGTCGGCGTGCACCCCGTCGGCGCCGACGCCTGGGCCCAGCAGGACGTGTTCGCCGCCGGCATGTCCGTCGGCGCCCCGCCCGACGCCTTCAACGCCCGCGGCCAGGACTGGGGCCTGCCGCCCTGGCGCCCCGACCGGCTCGCCGCCACCGGGTACGCCCCTTACCGCGACCTCCTGCGCGCCCTGTTCCGTTCCGCCGGGGCCCTGCGCATCGACCACGTCATGGGCCTGTTCCGGCTCTGGTGGGTCCCCCAGGGCAGCCCGCCCACCGGGGGCACCTACGTGCGCTACGACGCCGACGCCATGCTCGCGATCCTCGCCCTGGAGGCCACCCGCGCCGGGGCCGTCGTCATCGGCGAGGACCTCGGCACCGTCGAGCCCGGCGTCCGCGAGACGCTGCAGCGGCGCGGGGTGCTCGGCACCTCGGTGCTGTGGTTCGAACGCGACTGGGAGGGCGACGGACGCCCGCTGCCGCCCGAGCGCTGGCGCGCCGACTGCCTGGCCACCGCCACCACCCACGACCTGCCGCCCACCGCCGCCCGGCTCACCGGCGACCACGTCGACCTGCGCGACCGGCTCGGCCTGCTCACCCGCCCCGCGACCGAGGAACGCGCCGAGGCCACCGCCGACGCCGCCGAGTGGCTCGCCCTCCTCGGCAGCCTCGGCCTGCTGGACCTGGCGTCCGCCGGACCGCCCGGCAGCGACGAGGAGGAGGAGATCCGCGCCGTCCACCGCTTCCTGCTGCGCACCCCGGCCCGGCTGATCGGCGTCTGGCTCCCGGACGGCGTCGGCGACCGCCGCCCGCAGAATCTGCCGGGGACCTGGGACCAGTACCCGAACTGGCGGCTGCCGATCGCGGACCCCGAGGGCCGCCCGGTGCCGCTGGAGGAACTGACGGCCTCCCCTCGGCTGAGGGCACTACTCCAAGTGTTCGGACAGGTCAGGGGCGCGTGAACCCCCCGTACGGGACCCCGGGCGCGCGGCCTTCCGGGGGGTTCGCTAACTTGAGATCGTGGACAAGAAGAACGCCCTGCGCGCCGGCGCCCTGGCCGCTGGTACGACGCTGATGATGCTGCTCATGTCGTCCCCCGCGCTCGCGCTGACCCGCGACGACGGCGACGACCCCGGCCCCGGCCTGAACGTCATGCAGACGCTGGGCCTCTACGTGCTGCTCCCGATCGCGCTGTTCGTGGTCATCGCCGGTCTGGTGATGGTGCTGGACAAGTCCACGATCAGGACCATCAAGCCCTCGTCCAACGTGAAGTCCGAGGCCAAGGCCAAGGCCTGACCGGACACCGGTTCTGTCGCCGGGGGCGCCTGTCGATCCGGTCCGTGGTCCTCGCCGACGTCCGGCTCGCCGAGGAGCCGCCGACGCTGCTCACCGTCAACGCCGTCGGCGACGCCTTCGCCTTCCTCGCACCGTTCGGCGACGGCTACCACCGGGTGATCGGCTGGCACCGCGGCCGCAACGTCCCCGACACCGAGCCGCTGGACCTGGCGGAGATCCAGGAGATCACCCGGCTCGCCCTCGGGCGGGACTTCGGGACGCACGACGCCGGCTGGATGTCCCGCTTCCACAGCGACGAACGGCAGGCGCCCGCCCACCGGGTGGGGCGGGTCTTCCTGGCGGGCGACGCCGCGCACGTGCACACCCCGGCCGGCGGCCAGGGCATGAACACGGGCCTGCAGGACGCGGCCAACCTCAGCTGGAAGCTCGCGGCGGTCGCCGGCGGACACGCGGACCCCGCGCTGCTCGACACCTGCCAGGACGAGCGGCACCCCGTGGGCGGTCGGTGCTGCGCAGCGGCGGCGGGATCGTCCGCCTCGCCATGGCCAAGCGCCCCTGGACCCTCGCGGCCCGCGCCGCGCTCACCACGTTCCTGAACGCCGTCGGCCCCGCCCGGCGCAAGGTCGCGGGCCAGGTCACCGGCGTCGGCTACCGCTACCCGGCACCGCGCGGCGCCCACCGCCTCACCGGCACCCGGGTCCCCGACGTCGCCCTGGCCGGCGGCGACCGCCTCTACGAGGCCCTGCGCGGCGGCCGGTTCGTGCTGATCACCCCGGAGCCGTACGAGGCGGGGCCCGGCTGCGCGGGCCGACTGGCCGTGGCGCACCGGACGAGCGACCGCCGGACGACCGTGCTGGTCCGTCCCGACGGATACGCGGCCTGGGCCGCCGACTCGGCCGGCGCGGCGGACATCGAGACGGCGCTCGCCACGCACGTCGGCCGCTAGCCCTCTTCTCGGTTCGGCGCCTCCAGCGCGGGCTGGTAGGCCTTCTCCGCCCCCACCGTAAGCAGATTGTTCAGTTCAACTGAAAAGAACAGTCGAAAAGTTTCGATGGACCTGATGGATCGGGCGCTGCGACGGTAGAAGCACACCAACCATCGAAAGGAGCCCCGTGGCCGCCGTCCTGCCCAGGACCACCACTTCCGCCGCACCCGCCACCGCGCCCGCCCCCAAGGCCGCCGCCCCCACGACCGGCCTGGCCCTCGCCGCCCTCGCCACCCTCGTCTGGTCCGGCAGCTTCGTCACCTCCCGCGGTCTGCACGACAGCGTCCCGCCCGTCCAGCACGCCTTCTGGCGCTGGGTCGTCGCACTCCTCGCCGTAGCCCCCTTCGGCGCCCGGCAGGCCTGGCGGCAGCGGGCGTCGATCCGCCGTCACGCCCGCTACGTCCTGCTCGCCTCCCTCCTCGGCGTGGCCACCTACAACACCCTCGTCAACCAGGCCGGACTGACCACCCCGGCCGCCACCATGGGCATGATCATGGCCGCCTCGCCGGTGCTCATGGCCGTCTTCGAACGGCTGGGCGGCGTACGGCTCGCCGCGCGCCGCACCACCGGCCTGCTCGTCGCCTGCGCGGGCGTGGCGCTGCTCGTGGGCGGCGGCGCGCACTTCTCGCCGGGCGACCTGTGGATGATCGCGGCCGCCTGCTGCTTCGCCGGCTACAGCGCGCTGCTGCGCCGCAAGCCCGCCGAACTCCACGGCACCGGCTTCCTGTTCACCACGTTCCTGACCGGGACGGTCCTGCTCCTGCCCGCGCAGGCGGTGAGCGTGACCGCGCAGGGCTCCTTCCACCTCGCCCCCGCCACCGTCCTGCCCCTCCTCTACGTCGGCGTCGCCTCCTCCGCGGTGGCCTTCTTCGCCTGGAACAAGGCCGTCGCCCTGATCGGCGCGACCCGCGCGGGCATCGTCTACTACCTCCAGCCGGTCTGCGTGGCCGTCCTGTCCTGGGCCGTCCTCGGCGAGACGACAGGGCTGCCGCAGCTGCTGTCGATGGCGCTGATCCTGGGCGGGGTGTTGCTGGGCGCGGGCTCACGGCGTTGACGTGTAGCTTTCCCGGCATGGCCGAGTGGGACATCCGGAAGCTGCAGATCCTGCGCACCCTGCGCGAGCGCGGCACCGTGACGGCGACGGCCGAGGCCCTGCACATGACCCCCTCCGCCGTCTCCCAGCAGCTCACCAACCTCGCCCGGCAGCTCGGCGTACCCCTGCTGGAGGCGCGGGGCCGCCGGGTCCGCCTCACCGACGCGGCCCGCCTGGTGCTGGCCCACACCGAGCCGGTCTTCGAGCAACTGGAGCGCACGGAGGCGGCGTTGGCGGCGTACGTCCAGGGGGAGGCCGGGGAGGTCCGGGTCGCCGCGTTCCCGACGTCCGTACCCGCCCTGGTCGTACCGGCCGTACGGGCCCTGCGGGACACGCACCCCCGGGTGACGGTCCGGGTGCGGGAGGCGGAGGCCGCCGAGGCCTACGACCTCCTGACGGCCGGCGAGGCGGACCTCGCCCTGTCCCTCGCGGCGTCGGCGCCCGGCGCGGCGGACCCCCGCTTCACCCAAATCCCCCTGCTGGCCGACCCCTTGGACGTCGCCCTGCCCCCGGACCACCCCCTGGCCGTGGCCCCCGCCCTCACCCTCACCGACCTGGCCGCCGAACCCTGGATCTTCGGCGGCAGCGGCCCCTGGTCGGACATCACCCGCCGCGCCTGCGAGGCGGCCGGCTTCAGCCCCCACCAGGGCCACTCGGCCTCCGGCTGGACCGCGATCCTCGCCATGGTGGAGGCGGGCATGGGCGTGGCCCTGGTCCCGCGCATGGCCGCGGGCCGCCGCGACGGGGTGGTCATGCGGGACCTCGGGCCGGACGGCCCGGTCCGCCATGTGACGGCGGCGGTACGCAGGGGCGGGGAGACCGGGCCCGCGGTGACCCGTGTGCTCCAGGCCCTGCGGGATGCGGTGCCCGGGCGCCCTCACCGGCTCGGTGCCCATGGCCGAACCGAGCGGTAGCAGCCGACGCGGGTGTCGCGGGGGTGATGGCGCACTGCGGGGGAGTCCGGCGGTGGCCGTCGGACATCTGGCGGGTGCCCTCGCCTGCGCGCCCGAGGATCCCGAACCCCTACGCGGCGATGGCGATCGGGTCGGTCACGGGTGTGCGGCCCGACATCGCGTGGGCCGACGCCCCCTGGTCCGTCGACGAGCGGTGCGGTGAGCGCCGACGCGCCGGGCGGGGCCGCGTCCGGCACGGCCGAGGCTCTCTTTCCTCTGCGCGACTCAGCCCCGCCGCACCTCGTACAGGAAGCACCCGTACTCCACCGCCCGCACCTGCACCACCGCCACCTCCGGGTCGGCGAAGGCCTCGGAGAGGGCGGAGGGGAAGTCGTCGTCCGTGAGGCGGCCGCCCAGGATCCGGCCGTCGGCCGAGTAGCGGCGGAGCACACGGTGGGCATCGGTGAAGGGCAGGGCGGGGTCGGGCGACGGGCCCGGGCACTCGTCCGCGTGGATGAAGACCGGGCCCTGTTCGTCGTACGCCCCCGGGTCGGCGCCCGTCTCGGCCGCCCAGCGGCGCAGCGGCGCGTACGAGACCAGGGCGATCCGCTCGCCGGGCTCGCTGCGCCGCAGGCAGCAGCGCAGCGGGGCGCCGCCCTCCTCGTCGGTGAAGGGGGCCAGGGGGCGGCCCGCGTCGTCGGCGGTGCGCAGCTCCTTCAGTGACCGGGACGGAATCGGGCGTGCGGTGTAGGTCCTCATACGCCCCAGCCTCCTGCCCGGCCGCCCCGCTGACCGGCGGTATCCGGACATCGCTTTCCCTGCGGGTCCCATGGAAGGATGGCGCAACCGACACATAACGAGGAGATGACCGCGTGCCTGGCACAAACCTGACTCGCGAAGAGGCGCAGCAGCGGGCGGAGCTGCTCACCGTTGACTCGTACGAGATCGATCTCGACCTCTCCGGCGCGCAGGAGGGCGGTACCTACAGGTCCGTGACCACGGTGCGCTTCGACGTGGCCCGCGGCGGTGCCGAGTCCTTCATCGACCTGGTGGCGCCCACCGTCCACGAGGTCACCCTGAACGGTGACGTGCTCGACCCCGCCGAGGTCTTCAAGGACTCGCGGATCGCCCTGCCGGGTCTGCTGGAGGGCCGTAACGTCCTGCGGGTCGTCGCGGACTGCGCCTACACCAACACCGGCGAGGGCCTGCACCGCTTCGTCGACCCGGTCGACGAGCAGGCCTACCTCTACACCCAGTTCGAGGTCCCGGACGCCCGCCGGGTGTTCGCCTCCTTCGAGCAGCCGGACCTGAAGGCCACCTTCCAGTTCACCGTGCGGGCGCCCGAGGGCTGGACGGTGATCTCGAACTCGCCGACCCCGGAGCCGCAGGACAACGTCTGGTCCTTCGAGCCGACCCCGCGCATCTCGTCGTACATCACCGCGCTGATCGTCGGCCCGTACCACTCCGTGCACAGCGTGTACGAGAAGGACGGGCAGAGCGTGCCGCTGGGGATCTACTGCCGCCCGTCCCTCGCCGAGTTCCTGGACTCGGACGCGATCTTCGAGGTGACCCGGCAGGGCTTCGACTGGTTCCAGGAGAAGTTCGACTACGCGTACCCCTTCGCGAAGTACGACCAGCTGTTCGTGCCCGAGTTCAACGCGGGCGCGATGGAGAACGCGGGTGCCGTCACCATCCGCGACCAGTACGTCTTCCGGTCCAAGGTGACCGACGCGGCGTACGAGGTCCGCGCGGAGACGATCCTGCACGAGCTGGCCCACATGTGGTTCGGCGACCTCGTCACCATGGAGTGGTGGAACGACCTGTGGCTGAACGAGTCGTTCGCCACCTACACCTCCATCGCCTGCCAGGCCGCCGCGCCGGGCTCGCGCTGGCCGCACTCGTGGACCACGTTCGCCAACTCCATGAAGACCTGGGCGTACCGGCAGGACCAGCTGCCGTCCACGCACCCGATCATGGCGGACATCCGCGACCTGGACGACGTGCTCGTCAACTTCGACGGCATCACGTACGCCAAGGGTGCGAGCGTGTTGAAGCAGCTCGTCGCGTACGTCGGCGAGGACGAGTTCTTCACGGGCGTGCAGGCCTACTTCAAGCGGCACGCGTTCGGCAACACCCGCCTGTCCGACCTGCTCGGCGCCCTGGAGGAGACCTCCGGCCGCGACCTGAAGACCTGGTCGCGGAAGTGGCTGGAGACGGCGGGCATCAACATCCTCCGCCCGGAGATCCGGACGGACGCCGACGGTGTCGTCACCTCCTTCGCCGTCCGCCAGGAGGCCCCGGCCCTGCCCGCCGGCGCCAAGGGCGAGCCGGTGCTGCGCCCGCACCGCATCGCCGTCGGCCTGTACAACCTCGACGCGAGCGGCAAGCTGGTGCGCACCGAGCGGATCGAGCTGGACGTCGACGGCGAGCTGACGGCCGTACCGCAGGTGACCGGCAGGCGCCGGCCGGCGGTCGTCCTGCTCAACGACGACGACCTGTCGTACGCCAAGGTCCGCCTGGACGAGGAGTCCCTGAAGACGGTCACCGAACACCTCGGCGACTTCCAGGAGTCCCTCCCGCGGGCCCTGTGCTGGGCGTCGGCCTGGGACATGACCCGGGACGCCGAGCTGGCCACCCGGGACTACCTCTCCCTGGTCCTGTCCGGCATCGGCAAGGAGTCCGACATCGGCGTGGTGCAGTCGCTGCACCGCCAGGTCAAGCTCGCCATCGACCTGTACGCCGACCCGGCCGCCCGCGAGTCCCTGCTGGCCCGGTGGACCGACGCCACGCTGGCCCACCTGCGTGCGGCCCAGCCGGGCGGCGACCACCAGCTGGCCTGGGCCCGTGCCTTCGCGGCGACGGCCCGCACCCCCGAGCAGCTGGACCTGCTGGAGGGCCTGCTGGAGGGCACGCAGACCGTCGAGGGCCTGGCCGTGGACACCGAGCTGCGCTGGGCGTTCGTGGAGCGGCTGGCGGCGGTCGGCCGCTTCGACGAGGCGGAGATCGCGGCCGAGTACGAGCGGGACAGGACGGCCGCGGGTGAGCGGCACGCGGCCACCGCCCGCGCGGCCCGCCCGACCCCGGAGGCCAAGGCGGAGGCCTGGTCCTCGGTGGTCGACTCCGACAAGCTGCCGAACGCCGTGCAGGAGGCCGTGATCGGCGGCTTCGTCCAGACCGACCAGCGCGAGCTGCTGGCGCCGTACGCGGACCGGTACTTCGAGGTCGTCAAGGACGTCTGGGACGCCCGTTCGCACGAGATCGCCCAGCAGATCGCGATCGGCCTGTACCCGGCGGTCCAGGTCTCCGAGGCGACCCTCGCCAAGACCGACGCCTGGCTGGGTGCGGCCGAGCCGAACGCGGCCCTGCGCCGCCTCGTCTCGGAGTCCCGCTCCGGCGTCGAGCGGGCCCTGAAGGCCCAGGCGGCGGACGCGGCGGCCGGCAAGTAGCACCGCGGCAAGGGCGCCCGGCCTGCGCGCCGGGCGCCCTTTCGTGTGCGCACGGCTCGCCGGCCCCGGGCGCCCTTTCCCGGCTCAGCGAGCGACCATCCCGCCGGTGACGTCGACGAAGGTGCCGGTGATGCCGGCCGCCCGGTCGGAGGCGAGGAAGACGGCGGTGGCGGCGACCTCGGCGAGAGTGGGGTTGCGGCGGGTCATGCGCATCGCCGCGAGGTTGTCGACGATGCCCTGGACGGCTGCCTCGTCGATCGCCGGGTTGACGGCGGACAGCTTCTCGACGGTGAACGTCTCGGGCACCCCGGCCGCCCACAGCCCCACGGCCCGCACCCCGCGCGGACCCAGCTCGATCGCCAGGTTCCGTACGAGTGTGTCGATCGCGGCATCGGCCGGTCCCGTGCCGCCCATCATCGGACTGCCGTGCGCGGAGCCGCTGTTGAGGGCGAGGACGACTCCCGAGCCGCGCTCGGCCATGCGGCGCCCGGCGGCGCGGGCGGTGATGAAGTTGGCGCGGGCGCCGTTGATCACCGGCCGCAGGAAGTCGTCCACGGGCATCTCGGTGAGCGGGGCGCCCTGCACATCGCCGCGGGTGACGAGGTTGAACGAGATGTCGACGTCGCCGACGCCCGCGAGGTGCTCCTCCACCGCCGCCTCGTCGAGGGCGTCCACGACGGCGACCTCGGCGTCCTTGAGGTCGGCCGCCACCGCCTCCAGCGTCTCCCGGGTGCGGCCCACGAGGTGCACCCGGGCGCCCTCGCCGGCGAAGGCGCGGGCCACCGCACCGCCGATCGAGCCGCCGGCGCCGTAGACGATCGCGGTCTTGTCGGTGAGCAGCATGGTGAACTCCTTCGGAAGTGGTGTCCGTTTCACCGATACAGACGCACGGCACCCCCGGCGCTCATCGCTCACAGCCGCAGCGGCAGTCCGAACGCCGGGAACAGGTGCGGTTCGAAGGAGGTGATCTCCGTGATGCGGCCCGCGGCGTCGAAGCGGAGCACGTCCAGGACCTGGGCGCGGTAGACGTTCGTACCGGGGCGGCGGACGTAACCCCCGGCCGCGAGCTGCCCGTTGGCCCGGGCGGGCAGGTGGCGCCAGTGGCCGAGGAACATGGGGGACGCCGGGTCGAGGCTCGGGCGGAGGAAGGCGAGCAGCGCCTCGCGGCCGGTGAACCAGAACGGGTTGGGCGGCATCGTCAGCGTGACGTCCTCGGCGAGCAGCTCGGCCATCGCGGCGAAGTCGAGCCGCTCGGCGGCCGTCACGTACCGCTGGAGCGCGGCCCGCTGGGCGTCCGTGGGCGGGGTGGCCGTCCAGTCCGTACGGCTCGCGGGCAGCCGCTCGCGCAGGGCCGGACGGGCGCGTTGCAGCGCGCTGTTGACCGAGGCCACGGAGGTGCCGAGCATCTGCGCGGTCTCGGCGGCGGTGAGTCCGAGCAGGTCGCGCAGCACGAGCGCGGCCCGCTGGCGGCCGGGCAGGTGCTGGAGCGCGGCCAGCAGGACCAGCTCGACGGTCTCGCGCGATTCCGCCGCGCTGTCCGGCAGCTCGTCGTCCGGGTACGGCTGCAGCCAGGTGATTCGGGCCGGCGGCTCGCCGTTGCCGTGGTCCATGCCGGGCAACGGCTCGTAAGCCTGCGGGCGGCGGGCGGTACGGCGCTGGAAGTCCAGGCAGGCGTTGGTCGCGATGCGGTACAGCCAGGTACGGGCGCTCGCCCGGCCCCGATAGCCGTCCCGGCCCCGCCAGGCCCGCAGGAACGTCTCCTGGACCAGGTCCTCGGCGTCGTCGTAGGAGCCGGTCATGCGATAGCAGTGGGCGCGGATCTCCCGCCGGTACGACTCGGTGAGGGCGGCGAAGGCGGACTCGTCGAAGGGCGTGGCGTCGGTTTCCGTCGTGTCGGTTTGCGTCACGGGGGAGCCCGTGACGCAGACCGGGCCACCGGCGCCGGCCCCGCTCCCGGGGTTTTCCGTCACGCCGGGCTCTGTGACGCAATGGTCCGTGGTCTGCCGGGTCTCCTGCGCGAGCCGTGCGATACGGCGCAGCCGGGCCACGGAGGCGGACAGTTCGGTCACGCCCGCGTACAGGGCGGAGGCCGGCCGCGGCACCAGCGAACCCGCCTGCCGGCCGACCGACTCGATCAGCTCCTCCAGGCCCCCGCCACCGTCCTGCCGCTCCCGGTAGGCCTTCTGCCGGCAGGCCGCCGAGCAGTACACCGAGCTACGGCCCCGGCGGCCGGCCCGTGCCGGAAGAGGGCCGCCACAGGTCGCGCACGTGTCCACGGCCACCTCCCGCTCGGAAATCCGGGTCAGTGATCCTCGCACGACGGCGGAAGACACGACAGGGGGCGGCCACGTGACCGTGACCGCCCCCTGTGGCGCAGTTGCGTGCGGGTTACTTCGAGGACAGCTCCGCCGCCACCAGCTCCGCGATCTGGACCGCGTTCAGCGCGGCGCCCTTGCGGAGGTTGTCGTTGGAGATGAACAGCGCCAGGCCGTTGTCCACCGTCTCGTCGCGGCGGATGCGGCCGACGTACGACGGGTCCTGGCCGGCCGCCTGCAGCGGGGTCGGGATGTCGGAGAGGGCGACGCCCGGGGCCCCGGCGAGCAGCTCGGTGGCGCGCTCCGGGGAGACCGGGCGGGCGAAGCGGGCGTTGACCTGGAGGGAGTGGCCGGAGAAGACGGGCACGCGCACGCAGGTGCCGGAGACCTTCAGCTCGGGGATCTCCAGGATCTTGCGGGACTCGTGGCGCAGCTTCTGCTCCTCGTCGGTCTCGTTGAGACCGTCGTCGACGATCGAGCCCGCCAGCGGGAGCACGTTGAAGGCGATGGTGCGCTTGTAGACCTGCGGCTCGGGGAAGTCGACCGCCCGCCCGTCGTGTGTCAGCTTGTCGGCCTCGTCGGCCACCTTCTGCACCTGGCCGTGCAGCTCGGCCACGCCCGCGAGACCCGAGCCGGACACCGCCTGGTAGGTGGCGACGATCAGCGCCTGGAGACCGGCCTCCTCGTGCAGCGGCTTCAGGACCGGCATCGCGGCCATCGTGGTGCAGTTCGGGTTGGCGATGATGCCCTTGGGACGGTCGGCGGCCGCGTGCGGGTTCACCTCGGAGACGACGAGCGGGACCTCGGGGTCCTTGCGCCAGGCGGAGGAGTTGTCGATCACGACGGCGCCCTGGGAGGCGACCTTTTCGGCCAGGGCCCTGGAGGTCGCGCCGCCCGCCGAGAAGAGCACGATGTCCAGGCCGGTGTAGTCGGCGGTCGCCGCGTCCTCCACCGTCACCCCGTCCAGCACGGTGCCGGCCGAGCGCGCCGAGGCGAACAGGCGCAGCTGGGTCACCGGGAAGTTCCGCTCCGCGAGGATCCTGCGCATGACCGTGCCGACCTGACCGGTGGCTCCGACGATTCCGACCCTCACAGTGACTCCCTCTTTGTGTCTCGTGCATGACCGGGGCTTTTCCATCATGCGGCCGACCCCGGTCCACCTGTCCAATTCTTTGCGAGGCGTGCCCGAGGAGTGGGACACGATCGCCCGGCGAACGGTTCCGTACGTCCGTCCAACATGCCCCTGAGCTGGAGAAATTCCCTCCGCCGGGCGCCAGGGCCGCAAGCTGTGCTGTCCTGTGCCTGCCCGTACGCCTCCCCGGCCACACGGCCATGTGACATACGCCTCTGCGCACCGCCGGAAACCGGTCCGAACGTTCCGGCCCGCTGCCGCGTCGTAGGGGCAGACGCGTGAGGGGGTGGCCTGTGCTGCGCGGAGGGGCGCGCCGCGACCGGGGGGCGTACGCCGCCGGTACGGACCGTGGGGAACGCGGGGACCGTACCGGCGGCGATCCGCTGGACGCGGCCCAGGAACGCCGGGTGCGGGCGGTGCTCGCGCTCGGCGGCGTGCCGCAGTCGGACCTGCCGGACGGGGTGCAGCAGGTACGGCTGCGGCTGCTGGAGCGGACCGCGAGCGGACGGGAGGCGCCGCGGGACGTCTCGGCGTGGGCGGCGGTGGTCGCCTCCAACCTCGCCATGGACTGGCACCGGGCCAAACGTCGCCAGGAGAGGCTGGGGGAGCGGCTGGCCGCACTGCGCGAGCCCGCGCACCCCTCCGGCGAGGAGACCAGCCTGCTCTCCCTCGCCGTCGCCCAGGGCCTGGACGACCTGCCCGCCGCCCAGCGGCAGGTGCTCGTCCTGCGCTTCTTCGCCGACCTGCCCGTCCGGGCCATCGCCGGGGAACTGGGCGTCCCCGAGGGCACGGTCAAGAGCAGGCTGCACACGGCGGTCCGCGCCCTGCGCGACCGCCTGCACGAGGACGAGGTGGTGTGACGTGACCGCCGGACATGGCAACGCCGGGGAGTACGGCGGTATGGACGCGCTGATGGCGGCCATCACGGGGGAACCGCTGCCCGAGGAGGCCCACCGCGATCCCGCCTTCCTCGCCGAACACCGGGCGGCCGAGGCCGACCTGGCGGTGCTGAAGGAGCAGCTGACCCGGCTCGCGGATGCGCTGACCGGGGAGCGGGCGGACAGGGCGGTGCCCGCCGAGGAGGCCGTGCGTCCTCGGCCGGCGCCCCGCCCGCGCGGTGTCACGCGACCGGTGAGGGCAGGGCGCCGCCCTCCGCGGCCCGGCCGGCCCTGCGGACCGCGCCGGGTGCTGCGGATCGCGTTCGGGTCGCTCGCCGGGGCCGCGGCCGTCGCCCTGGTCGTCGGGTTCGGCTGGATGGTGACGCACTCCGGTGCCTCGGACGACAACAGCGCGAGCGCCGCGGACAAGAGCGTGGGCGACGCCCCGGCCAGGGTCTCCCCGGGCGGCGGGCGGCCGTCCGAGCCGGAACTCGACCTGGCCTGCTCCAGGCTGGTCGTGGAGGGCACCGTGGCCGAGGTGCAGCCGCGCAAGCCGTCCGCCTGGTCCCGGATCACGCTGACCGTGATCCGCTCCTACAAGCCCGCGCACGGCCCGGCCCGGGTCAGCTTCCTGCTCGACGGCGGCGCGGAACCGGCCCCGCGTCCGGGCCAGCACGTCCTCGTCCGGGTCGGTGCGGGCCGGCAGAACGCGAGCCTGTGGGCGGTCGGGGACACCCGCGTGGCCGCCGACCGTGCCTGGATCACCGAGGCGCTGCCCAGGTCCCGGCAGCTGACCTGCCCGACCGGGGAGGCGTCGGCCGGCAGGCCGTGAGGGGCGGGTGCCCAGCGTTGCGGCGTGACCTCCTCGGTCTTCACGCTGCCGACGCCCGCGACCGCGCCGCGGGCGGTCAGTGGTCCTTCGAGCGCGCGTAGTGCCGCGAGGCCTTCGCGCGGTTGCCGCACGCGGCCATCGAGCACCAGCGGCGGGTGCCGTTCCGGGACGTGTCGAAGAAGTGCAGGATGCAGCTGCCGCCGGAGCAGGTCCGGATGCGCTCCGGGGCGCGGGTGATCAGCTCCAGGTAGTTCCGGGCGGCGCGCCAGGCCGGCGCCCACGACGGATCGGTGAACTCCGGCTCCTCGGCGGGGCCCTCGGGGGTCAGCCGGGCCCGGATCCGCCCGTGTGCCAGTACGGCGTCCACGAGCGGCGCGGCCTGGGCCGGTGACCCGTGCACCGCGGCCTTGATCGCCTCGCGCGCCTCGCGCAGATGCTCCAGCGTCTCCGTGTCGGCCGCGTGCTCCCCGGCCAGCCCGTTGCTCGCGAGCCACACCGCCAGCCCGTCGGTGCCGTCGAGCAGGTCCTGGGTGACGCCTTCCCGGTTCCACCGGGTGTTGAGCAGGTCGAGCGCGAGGGGCTCGCCGGTGAGGGGGCGGGGGTCGCGGGGGGCGGTCATCGGGCACTCCTTCCGTCCTAACCACTCAAGTGTATGTGAGCGGTTGACCTTCCGAGCCCTAACCCTCTAATGTCAAGAAAGAAGGTTAGATAGCAGCTCGAAGGAGAACACCATGACTCCGCGCATCGCGCACGCCGGTCTGAACGTCACCGACCTCGACCGCTCGCTCGCCCTGTACCGCGACCTCCTCGGCTTCACCGTGCTCGCCGAGGGCAAGGAGGACGACCAGCGCTGGGCGATGCTGGGGGAGGGCGGCGGTGCCCCGCTCGTCACCCTCTGGCAGCAGGCGCAGGGGTCGTACGACAGCGGTCGCCCCGGACTGCACCACCTCGCCTTCACGGTCGACTCGATCGACCGCGTCCGGGAGTACGAGACCGCGCTGCGGGACGCCGGAGTCGACTTCGCCTACGACGGTGTGGTCGCCCACCGCGAGGGCGGGACCTCGGGCGGGATCTTCTTCCACGACCCGGACGGCATCCGCCTGGAGATCGCCGCCCCCCTCGGCCCCGACGGCGCCCCTGCGCCCCACTCGGAAGCCCCGACCTGCGGTTTCTTCTAGCCATGGGCACCTATCACGCGGGCTCGCTCGCCGTGCAGGAACTGCTGGGTGTCCGCGACCGCGCCGACCATGTGGGCCGCTCCCTCGGCCAGGACATCAAGCCGGTCGCGGCCGCCTTCCTGGAACTGCAGCCACTGCTGGTGGTGGGAGCGGCGGACCCGGGGACGGGGAGGGTGTGGGCGTCGGCGCTCACGGGGGCGCCGGGTTTCGTCCGGGCCACCGGGCCCCGCCGGATGTCGGTCGTCACGGATCGGCGGCAGGGCGGCCGACCCGGAGGGGAGCAGGGCCGTGTTCGCTCTGCGGCTGCCGCCGGCCCGCACCCGCACGACGCCATCGACGACCCGCTCACCGCGGCGCTGAAGACGCAGGGCACCCGCATAGGGACCATCGCCCTGGACCCCCGAACCCGCCGCCGCATGCGCCTCAACGGCCGGCTCGGACCGACCCCCCGCGGCTTCGCCGTAGAGGCGGACCAGGTCTTCTCCAACTGCCCCAAATACATCCAGCGCAGGGAGACGTACGAGACACTCGAGGACCGCACGCCAGGCATCCCCACCCGCCTGACCGAACTCGGCCCGCAGCAAGCGGAGTTCGTCCGCGCGGCCGACACCTTCTTCCTGGCCACGGTGCACCCCGCCGGAGCCGACGTCAGTCACCGGGGCGGCAACCCGGGCTTCGTCCAGGTCACGTCCCCACACGAACTGACCTGGCCCGACTACCCCGGCAACGCCATGTTCCTCACCCTCGGCAATCTGCGAAGCACCCCCAGCGCCGGACTGCTCTTCCTCGACTGGACGACCGGCACGACCCTCCAGCTCACCGGCGAGGCACGCGCCGAGTTCACGGCGGCCGGCGAGCGCAACGTACGCTTCACCCTCGCCGAGGCCCTGTGGGCCCCGGCGGCCCTGCCGCTGCGCTGGTCCGCGCCCGAATATTCACCGGCGAATCCGGACGTTCGGGATTAACCTCCCTGGGATGCGACGGAACTTGAGGGTGGCGGCCTACGCCGTGTGCGTCCGTGACGGACAGATCCTGCTCGCGCGTTCACCCGGTCCCGACGGCACCCCGGAGTGGGTGCTGCCCGGTGGCGGCATGGAGCACGGCGAGGACCCGTACGACACGGTCCGCCGCGAGGTCGGCGAGGAGACCGGTTACCGCATCGAGGTGACCGGTCTCCTCGGTGTGGACTCGTTCCGGCTGACCCTGGACCGGCGCCGCCGGCACCGGCGTCGCACCGACCACCATGCGCTGCGGCTCGTCTACGAGGGAGAGATCGTCGGCGGTGAACTCCGGTACGAGGTCGGTGGATCAACCGATTTCGCGGCATGGCGGGACCTTTCGGTCGTACCGGACCTGAACCGGGTGCCCCTGGTCGACACCGCCCTGCGCCTCTGGCGGGAACGCCCCGCGAACGGGCATCTCGCCGCCGGAACCCGTCCCCTACCCCAACAGATGAACGAGGAGTAACTGCCCCTGGGCCGCGGGCGATCCACTCCATGACCGCGACCCCTACCCCGTGATCCACGTACGGTGATGGGCGCTGCGCGTTGCCGCCGCGTTCACGCGCAGGTCATCCCCGGTGCCAACGATCCACAGTGAGCGGGGTGTTCGCGACAGCGACGGCCCGCGAACACTGCCGACGCGTTCGCACTCGGGGAGATCGCGCCAATGTCGCGCATACGCTCTGTCGCCGCCTCCGCCCTGGAGGTCAACCGCCGTACCGTCCTCGCCGCCGCCGGAGCGGTCTCGCTCTCCGCGGGCGTCGGCTACGCCCTGCGCCCCACCGACAGCGAGGCCGCCACCGCCGCCGCGCCGGTCGCCCACTCCCGGCAGGCCACTGCGGCGGTCCCGCTCGCCCCCTACACCAAGGGCACCACGCTCGCCTCCGTCGCCGCGCCCCGCAACAGCTCCGGCTACCGCCGGCTCGGTGACGGGCCCGGCTGGGCGCGCGTGGTGCGCGGTGAGCTGGCCACGCCCAAGTCCGGCCGCGCGAGCCGCCGCCGCGCCCTCGCCGCGTTCGTGCAGTTCACCGACCTGCACCTGATGGACGTCCAGCACCCTCTGCGCTGGGAGTTCCTGCGCGCGGCCGACCCGCACTCCTGGCGGCCGCAGGAGGCGCTCACCGTGCCCGGTGCGATCTCGCTGGTCGAGCGGGTCAACGCGCTGCGGGGCGCCCCCGTCACCGGCGCCCCGCTGCACTTCGTGATGACCACCGGCGACAACACCGACAACAACGCCCACTCCGAGCTGGAGTGGTTCATGAAGGTGATGAGCGGTGGCCGCATCAGCCCCAACTCCGGTGATCCCAAGCACTACGAGGGCGTGCAGAACAGCGGTCTGCAGCTGTTCTGGCAGCCCGACGCCGCTCTGCGCGACCACGACAAGACGCTCGGCTTCCCGCAGCTGAAGGGTTTCCTGGCCGCCGCGATCCGCGAGGTGCAGAGCCCCGGCCTCAACCTGCCCTGGTACTCCACCGTCGGCAACCACGACGCCCTCCCGCTCGGCGCCTACGGCTCCCACGGCGACCCCTACCTCGCCGAGGCGGCCATCGGCGGCAAGAAGCTGATGAACGTCCCGGCCGCCGATGCGAGGAAACTCCTGGCCTCCATCAACAACGGCACCGACGCCAAGGGCACCGGCTACCGGGACTTCCTCAAGGCCCACGCCCGCTCGATGCGTTCGGTCACGCCGGACGAGAAACGCGCCCCCTACACCCCCGCCGACTACCTCAAGGCCCACCTCGACCCCGCCCACCAGGGCCACGGCCCGGTCGGGCACGGCTACTCCTCGGCGAACCTCGACGCGGGCACCCAGTACTACGCCTTCCGCATCTCCGACGACGTCATCGGCATCAGCCTCGACACCACCGACGCCGGCGGCTACTACGAGGGCTCCGTCGGCACCGCCCAGCTGAAGTGGCTGGACAGGACGCTGAAGGACAACAAGGACTCCTACGCCGTCGTCTTCAGCCACCACACCAGCAAGTCGATGGACAACACCCGCCCCGACCCGGCCCGGCCCGGCGAGAAGCGGCACGGTGGCGCCGAGGTGATCTCGGTCCTGTCCGCCCACGCCAACGTGCTGGCCTGGGTGAACGGGCACGTCCACAGGAACGTCATCACCCCGCATCAGGCCTCCGGCGGCCGTTCCTTCTGGGAGATCTCCACCGCCTCGCACATCGACTTTCCCCACCTGGCCCGCATCATCGAGCTGGTGGACAACAAGGACGGCACCATCTCCCTGTTCACCACCCTGATCGAGGCCTCCGCCCCGCACCGCACCGACTTCGCCGACCTCTCCCAGACCGGCCTCGCCGCCCTCTACCGCGAGCTGGCCTACAACGCCCCGGGCGCCAGCAAGACCCTCGCGGGCAGCGCGGCCGACCGGAACACGGAGCTGGTGCTGAAAAAGGGCTGAAACTCACCCATCCGGCCTATTGCAGAGCAACCTTCGCGCACCCGGCGAGGGTTTCCTCCCCCGACCGCACAGAACAGCACAGGTTGGGGGAAGACATGCGCGTACGCACGACCCTGGTGGGCGCCACCGCCCTGCTCCTCACGGCGGCCCTCGCGGCTCCGGCCGTGGCCGCCACCGGCGCCCACCCCGCCGGCGCCCACCCCGCCGGCGGGCACTCCCACGCCGGCACCCGCAAGGCCGTCGAGGCCGCGGTCGCGGCCGGGGTGCCCGGGGTGACCGCCACGGCGAGGGACGGCCACGGCACCTGGTCCGCCACCGCCGGCGTGGGCGACCGCCGTACCGGCGCGCCGCGCTCCACCGCCGACCGGTACCGCGTCGGCAGCATCACCAAGACCTTCGTCGCCACCGTGCTGCTCCGGCTGGAGGCGGAGGGCCGGCTGTCGCTGGACGACACCGTGGAGAAGTGGCTGCCCGGCGTCGTCCAAGGGCACGGCCACGACGGCCGCCGCATCACCGTCCGGCAGCTGCTGAACCACACGAGCGGCATCTTCGACTACACCGGCGACGCGGACTTCGGCCGGGCGTTCTTCACCGCGGACGGCTTCTCCCGGCACCGCTACGACACGCTCGCGCCGGGCGAGCTGGTGACGATCGCCATGAAGCACGAGCCGTACTTCGCGCCGGGCACGTCCTGGAAGTACTCCAACACCAACTACGTCCTGGCCGGAATGGTGATCGAGAAGGTGACGGGCCACTCGTACGCCGCCGAGATCGAGCGCCGCGTCATCGCGCCGCTGCGGCTGCGGGGCACCTCGCTCCCCGGCACCCGGATCACCGTGCCCCGCCCGAGCAGCCGCGCCTACTCGAAATTCCTCGATCCGACGGGTCCGGTGTACGACGTCACGACCCTGAATCCGTCCCTGGCCTCGTCGGCCGGTGAAATGATCTCCGACTCCGCCGATCTCGACCGCTTCTACAGCGCCCTGCTCGGCGGAAAACTCCTGCCGCCGAAGCAGCTGAAGGAAATGAAGACCACCGTGGAGGCCACGGGCATCCCGAACACGCGCTACGGCCTCGGGCTCATGGACACCCGGCTGACCTGCGGTGTTCATGTCTGGGGGCACAACGGCGGCATTCACGGGTCCGCGTCCTCGGCGGTGACCACGGCGGACGGCCGCCATGCGATCGCCTTCAATTTCAACGGCGACTGGGCCGGGGACATGCAGTCGGTGATCGACGGAGAATTCTGTTAGCCACCGTTTCATCCACGTCATTCCGTGTTAACCCGGACGCAATGTCCGTACCGCCTCATATCGGCTATCCCGCTTTGGACGGGGATGGCTCGATCTTCTCGATCATTTATGCAAGGCGGGTGGTCGCGTGCGCGCGAGGCACGGACTGCGTGTGCTGTCGGTCTACGAGGGCTTCTTCTCCGGAGGAGCCCGGATCGTGCACAGCGACGTCGTACTGGGACTGGCCGAGGGCGGCCAGTCCCACCAGGTGCTCAGCATCCATGGCGAGGTCCATCGCGAGGCCACCCGGCAGCGCATGGAGGACGACCACTGCTACCGGGCGCTGACCGCCGGCGGGGTCGGCGTCACCTCGCTCGGCCGCAGCGCCGGCCTGGTGGACGGCTCGCTCGCGGCGAACGCTTTCAGCGGGCCCGAGCTGGCCGAAACGGCTCGGTCGATGGCCGGGGCGGATGTGATCCTCTCCCTGAAGGAGCAGCCGCTGGCCCTGCTCAACCAGGCCGGCCTGCCCCGCCGCCCGGTCGTGGTCGGTCTGCACCGTTCCGACCCGGAGAACCAGGGCCCCGCCCTGGAGGAGCTGAAGGCCGCCATCGCCGACGGCACGGTGGCCGCGTGCGTGTGCTGCGCCGAGTCCACCCGGGCCGCCTACGAGGCCGCCGGCATCCCGGCCCGGCTGCTGCACGTCATCCCCAACGGCGTCGACCTGCTCCGCTTCCGCCCGGACCCGGCCGCGCGCCTCGCCCTGCGCGCCTCCCTCGGGATCGCGGACCGGGCGCCGGTGGTCGTCTTCGCGGCCCGGTACGCCGCGATGAAGAACGTACCCCTGCTGCTCCGGGCGGCCCGCGCCTGGCTGGCCCGGGAGGGCGGCGGGCACGTGCTGATGTGCGGTGCCGGGATGACCCCCGGCAACTCCGGGCTGCGCGCGGACCTCGCCGACGCCTTCGCCGACGCGCCGTCCCTCACCGACCGGGTGCACCTGCTCGGCGTGCGGCACGACATGCCGGCCGTGTACGCCGCCGCCGACGTCGTCGCCCTGACCTCCGTCTCCGGGGAGGCGGCGCCGCTGTGCCTGATCGAGGGCATGATGTGCGGCGCGGTGCCGGTGACGACCGACGTCGGCGACAGCGCGTCGATCGTGGAGGGCCTCGGCTTCGTCACCCCGCCGGACCCGGCCGCGATCGCCCTGGCCTGGTCCGCGGCGGCCGGCGGACGCGCCGGGCTCGCGCCGGCCCTGGACGCCGCCCGCGAGCGCTTCAGCCGCACCCGCATGATCGCGGCCTACGCCACCCTGCTCGACGAGGTGTACGCCTCACACGTCGGCGGGCAGCGGGTCGTGGCGCAGCACGCTGTAGGCGACGCCGTCGCGCCAGCGGCCGTTCCGGAAGACGATGCCCCGCAGTACGCCCTCGCGGGTGAACCCGGCCTTCTCCAGGGCCCGCTGCTCGGCGATGTTCTCGGCCTCGGTGTCGGCCTCGATCCGCATCACGGGTGTGTGGGCGAAGAGGTACCGGACGAGCTGTAGCTGGGCCCGGGTGCCGATGCCCCGGCCCCGGGCCTCCGGCAGCAGCTGGGCGCCCATGTTCCAGCAGTGGGTGGAGGCCGTGACGACGACCTTGCGCCAGGCGACGAACCCCAGCGGCTCGGTTCCGGCCGTGACGATCAGCCGGCCGCCGTCCTCGCCGAGCAGCCGGTTCTCCGTCCAGCGCTGCCGGAACCGCCGCGGGTCGGCGTAGCCGTACCACTGGAACGGCCCCGCCGTCTCCGGCTCGGTGAGGAAGCGCTCCAGCAGGGGGAGGTCGTCCTCGGTGACGGGGCGCAGGGTCACGTCTTCGGCAGGCATGGACCGGAGCGTACGGCCCGGCCTGTCAGGGCCCCGTCAGGAAACCCGGTCGAGCACCGGGAGGTAGCCGAGCAACTGGCCCGGTGCCGTGGGGTGGTACGACTCGGTGGGGGCCAGCACGTCGACGCTGTGCAGCCAGGGGGTCGCGGAACAGATCTCGTGGCCGGCGAAGGCCGCCCTGACGTCGGCGTAGGCGAACCCGTGGGCGGCGGCGCGGCGGGCGATCACCGCGTCGAGGTGGTCCACACCGTCGTTGATGGCGGCGCGCGCGGTGTCCTGGAGGCCGACTTCGCAGGTGCCTCTGAGGTGGTACAGGTGCGGATAGCCGAGCACCACGACGCGGGCGCCGGGAGCCCGCTCCCTGATGGCCGAGTAGAGCCGGTCGAGGCTGTCCCCGAGGGACCTGTCCACCGTGGCGCGGGCGGCGGCGACGGCTGACAGGCAGCGGCTGGTGCCGCCCAGCGCGCAGGTCGTCATGACGCCGACGAAGCCCGCGTCGCTGCCGCCGACGGTGAGGGTGACCAGCCTGGTGCCTGGACCGAGCGTGCCGAGCTGGCCGGACAGGACGTCGCTCGTCCGGGCGTGGTTGCACGCGGAGAAGGCGAAGGTC
The DNA here is from genome assembly GCF_020819595.1 of Streptomyces barringtoniae. Classification (GTDB taxonomy): domain Bacteria; phylum Actinomycetota; class Actinomycetes; order Streptomycetales; family Streptomycetaceae; genus Streptomyces; species Streptomyces barringtoniae. The sequence goes on along the minus strand of NZ_JAJHNP010000026.1, from coordinate 52,437 downwards.
GCCACCTTGTGCGCCGAGGCCCACAGGACCGGGTACGCCCGGCCGCTGCGCTTGCAGTTCGTGCCGGTGGGGAGGTAGTCGCCGGCACCGAGCCCGGCGGAGTAGGAGTCGCCGAGGGCCACATAGCCCACGGCTGCCGTCCGGGGCGCCGCCTGTGCCGTGCCGGGGCCGGCGACGAGGCAGGCCGTGGCGAGCACGAGGGCCGCCGAACACGCGGCTGTCCGGGTGTGTCGCATACCTCTCATCTTTCGCGCCCCGGCCCGCGCCGCCCGCGAGGCTCGTCCGTTCGGGTGAACCGCTGACCAGGTGTGACGCACGAGGAGGGGCCACCGCAATCGCCCGGTGGCCCCTCCTCTCCCCTCCTGAGGGCGCGGATCCGCCCTCCCGATGCCTTCCGGTCCGTCACTACCGGGGAAGCACCACGACGTAGGCGGCCGGGTCACGGTCCGCCGAGGCCATCAGGGCCGTGCGGACCACCGCCGCCTGCTGTTCCATCGCCTTCCCGAGCTTCTTCGGCGTGATGTACACGACGGTGATCCCGAGGCGTTCGAGGTGCTCGCGCTTGCGGGCGTACTCCGACCACAGCGCGTCGTCGTCCTGCCGGGGCGCCCGGGTGTCGAGCTCCACCGCCACCGCCTGTTCCGGCCAGTACGCGTCGACGCCGCCGAGGTGCGGGCCGCCGGGCAGCCGCAGGTCGACGTTCCAGAGCGGGTCGGGCAGGCCGTACTCGCGGACCATCCGGTACAGGCGGTCCTCGGCGATCGAGCGGCCCTCCGCCACGAGCGCGTCCACCGCGTTCACCACGTGCGGGCGGTTGAGCAGCCTCGCGCTGGTCAACTCCCGTACGACAGCGGCCGGTTCGCAGTGGCCGCCGCGCACCGCCTCGGTCAGCAGCCGCCGTACCGCCTCCGCGTCCGTCAGCTCCGCCACCGCGTCCGCCAGCGCCCGCGGCACCGGCGCCACCGGCAGACCCGTCACCGCGTTGGGCGTGGGCAGGGCGGGGGTGCGCAGGACGCGGACGTAGCCCGTGGTGCGGATCCGGCGCAGCCGGGGGACCAGGACGTCGACGCGGTCCAGGGAGAGCAGCGGCGGGGTGGCGGAGAAGCCGTAGAGGGTGAGGGCCGCGAGGCCCGTGATCATCGCCTCCGTGTAGACCGGCCCGTGCGGGTCCTCCGCCGTCGGCTGGGCCGGGACGCCCGGCGCGGACTCGCGGGCCGCGTACAGCAGCGCCCCGTGCAGACGCTCCTCGCTCGTCGCGGGGCCGGGGTGGAGGAGGACCACGTTCGGCAGCAGCTGCTGCCAGGGGCCGCCGGGGCGGCAGTGCTCGGCCAGTTCTGCCGTCGTCACTCCGTGGGAGCGGAGCTGGGCCGCCGTCAGGACGCGGCGGCGGGCCTCGGAGAGGTGGCGGAGGGGGCGGGGGGAGAGCGGGGTGTTGTGCGTCATGGCGTCGGGATTCCCGCGCTCGGTCCCCCCTTTAACCCCTGTTACACGGCCGTCGAAGAATGCGGACAAGAGGGGACTAAAGGTCAGGTGTTCGGATGCCGAGTAGGGACGGGAAACCCCTGGTCCGATCGGGTGCGGACCAGGGGTTACGGTTCCGATTGACCGAATTCCGTAACGGTCACCGGCGGCCCAAGCTCAGGCCAAAGGTCAGTCGTTGGCGGCCGTCACGTCGCACTCCTGTGCGCGCAGCGCCCGCGCCAGGTCGTCCCGGGCCTCCAGCACCAGCCGGCGCAGCGCCGGCGCCGCGTCCCGGTGCGCCTGAAGCCACGCGTCCGTCGCCCCGAGCGTCTCCGGCCGGTCCTGCAGCGCCGGGAACAGGCCCCGTACGACGTCCATGCCGATCTGGATCGACCGCTCCCGCCACACCCGCTCGATCACGGTGAAGTACTTCTCCGCGTACGGCGCCGTCAGCTCCCGCTGCGAGGGCTGGCCGAAGCCCGCGATGGTCGCCTCCACCAGCGCGTTCGACAGCGCGTCGGACTCCACCACCTGCGCCCACGCCTGCGCCTTGACCGCCGCCGACGGGCGGGCCGCAAGGCAGCGGACCTGGTGGCGCTTGCCGGACGCCGTGTCGTCGCGGGCCAGTTCGGCCGCGAGGACCGACTCGTCGGCCACGCCGTGCGCCGCCAGCGGCTCCAGGAACGCCCAGCGCAGCTCCTGGTCCACCTCCAGGCCGTCGACGGTCTCCGCGCCGTCCAGCAGGCGCTTCAGCAGGGCGAGGTCCGTCTCGCCGGACGCCACCGTCGCGAAGAACCGGGCCCACGCCAGCTGGTGCTCGCTGCCGGGCTCGGCCGCCTCCAGCTCCCGCAGCGCGCCCTGCGCCAGCAGCTCACCGCCGGTCCGCCGCCATTCGGGCGCCGCATAGTGCACCAGTGCCGAGTTCGCCCACGCGTGCAGCATCTGCAGCACGCCGATGTCGGACTCGCGGCCCGCGAACCGCAGCACCAGGCCGACGAAGTCCCGCGCCGGCAGCAGCGCGTCCCGGGTCATGTTCCACAGCGCCGACCAGCACAGCGCCCGGGCCAGCGGGTCGGTCAGCGCGCCCAGGTGCTCCTTGAGGGTCGTCAGCGAGGTGTCGTCGAAGCGGATCTTGCAGTACGTCAGGTCGTCGTCGTTGACCAGGACCAGGTCCGGGGCCTCGGCGCCCGCCAGGTCCGCGACGACCGTGCGCGGCTCGTGCGCGTCCGTCTCCACGCGTGCGTACCGCTCCAGCGCGCCCTCGGGCGTACGCCGGTACAGGCCCACCGCGATGCGGTGCGGGCGTTCCTCGGGATGCGACTCCGGCGCTTCCTGCACCACCGCCAGCTCGGCCACCCTGCCCTGCGCGTCCAGCAGCACCTGCGGCGTCAGCGAGTTGACCCCGGCCGTCTGCAGCCACGAACGCGCCCACGCCGACATGTCCCGGCCGCTGGTCTCGCCCAGCACCGACAGCAGGTCGCCGAGGCGGGTGTTGCCGTACGCGTGACGCTTGAAGTAGCGGCGGGCGCCCTCCAGGAACGCGTCCTGGCCGACGTACGCCACCAGCTGCTTGAGCACCGAGGCGCCCTTGGCGTAGGTGATGCCGTCGAAGTTCAGCTTGGCGTCCTCCAGGTCACGGATGTCCGCCGTGATCGGATGCGTGGACGGCAGCTGGTCCGCGCGGTACGCCCAGGCCTTGCGGCGGTTGGCGAAGGTGATCCAGGCGTCCTTGAAGCGGGTCGCGCCCACGTTCGCGAACGTGCCCATGAAGTCCGCGAAGGACTCCTTCAGCCACAGGTCGTCCCACCACTCCATGGTGACCAGGTCGCCGAACCACATGTGCGCCATCTCGTGCAGGATCACGTTGGCCCGCGCCTCGTACGACGCCTGTGTCACCTTGCCGCGGAAGATGTACTCCTCGCGGAAGGTCACCAGGCCCGGGTTCTCCATCGCGCCCAGGTTGTACTCGGGCACGAACGCCTGGTCGTACTTCCCGAACGGGTACGGGTAGTCGAAGTGGTCGTGGAAGAAGTCCAGGCCCTGCTTGGTGACCAGGAAGACGTCGTCGGAGTCGAAGTGCGGGGCGAGACCCTTGCGGCACATCGCGCCGAGCGGGATCTCCAGCTTGGTGCCGTCCTCGAACGCCCGCTCGTAGGAATCCGTCACATAGTGGTACGGCCCCGCCACCACGCACGTGATGTACGTCGAGATCGGCTTGGTCTCCGCGAACCGCCAGACGCCGTCGGCCGGTTCGCCCGCGCCGTTGCTCCACACCGTCCAGCCCTCCGGCGCCCGCACCTCGAAGCGGTACGGCGCCTTGAGGTCCGGCTGCTCGAAGTTGGCGAAGACGCGGCGGGAGTCGGCGGGCTCGTACTGGGTGTAGAGGTAGACCTCGCCGTCCTCGGGGTCGACGAAGCGGTGCATGCCCTCGCCGGTGCGGGAGTAGGCGCACTGCGCGTCCACCACCAGCTCGTTCTCCGCCGCCAGGTCCTCCAGCGCGATCCGCGAGCCGTCGAAGACCTGGCCCGGGTCCAGGTCCCGGCCGTTGAGCGACACCGAGGTCACGCTCGGCGCGACCAGGTCGGCGAAGCTGGACGCGCCCGGCTCGTTGCAGCGGAAGCGGATCGTGGTCACCGAGCGGAACGTGCGTGGCTCGCCCTCTCCGTCGCCTACGGCGGACCTGAGGTCCAGGGACACCTCGTACCCGTCGACGGACAGCAGGGCGGCCCGCTCCCGGGCCTCGTCACGGGACAGATTCTCACCGGGCACGGACGGCACTCCCTTGTGATCGCGTGGATGAGGCTGAACAGGACCGATCCTGCCATGTGCCCCTGACAGGGGGCAGCAGGGAATCAGCGGGGAATGCGGGTCGCGAGGACGTGGTTGGGGGTTGGAAAGAGTCCTTCGCTGAGGAGAACCATGTCCGAGACCGTGCCCGAGACCGGCAAGACCCCCGTCGACTTCTGGTTCGACCCGCTGTGCCCGTGGGCCTGGATGACGTCCCGCTGGGTGCTGGAAGTGGAGAAGGTCCGCGACATCGAGGTCCGCTGGCACATCATGAGCCTCGCCGTCCTCAACGAGAACAGGCTGGAGGAGCTGCCCGAGGAGTACCGGGAGATGCTCGCCATCAAGGCCTGGCAGCCGGTCCGCGTGGTCACCGCGGCCTGGCAGAAGCACGGCGAGGACGTCCTCGGCCCGCTGTACACAGCGCTCGGCACCCGCATCCACAACAACGGCGAGGGCCCGACCCTGGAGGCGATCGCCGGCGCCCTCGCGGACGTCGGCCTGCCCGCCGACCTCATCGACCACGCCGAGCAGCAGGACTTCGAGTACGACGCCGAGCTGCGCGCCTCCCACAAGGAGGGCATCGAGAAGGTCGGCCAGGACGTCGGCACCCCGGTCATCGCCGTGCCCGGCCCCGACGGCGAGCAGATCGCCTTCTTCGGCCCGGTCGTCACCCCCGCCCCGAAGGGCGAGGAGGCGGCCCGCCTGTGGGACGGCACGCTCGCCGTGGCCTCGGTGCCGGGCTTCTACGAGATCAAGCGGACCCGGACCCAGGGGCCCGACTTCAGCAACCTGTAGGCCCGCTCGCCGCATACGAACAAGGGGAGGACCCCCGCGAGTCACGTCCACGCGGGGGTCCTCCTTCATCCGCCTGCCGTCGTGAAGGGTGAGAAGACGATCACGGGGCAGGACGAGCGACGGGCTCTCAGGGAGCCATCAGGAGCACGTCGGCGCGGGACTTGGCGGCCTGGTGACGGCGGGCCACGTCCTGCCAGTCGACGACCTGCCACATGGCCTCGACGAAGTCCGCCTTCTGGTTCCGGTACTGGAGGTAGAAGGCGTGCTCCCAGGCGTCGAAGACCAGGATCGGGGTGGAGCCCTGGCCGACGTTGCCCTGGTGGTCGTAGACCTGCTCCACGATCAGCCGCCCGCTCAGCGGCTCGTACGCCAGCACGCCCCAGCCGGAGCCCTGGGTGGTGGCCGCGGCCTTGGAGAGCTGGGCCTTGAAGGCGGCGAAGGAGCCGAAGGACTCCTTGACGGCCTCCGCCAGCTCGCCCACGCCGTCGGCCGCGAGCGGCTCGCCGCCGCCGTCCTTCGGGCCGGTCATGTTCTGCCAGTAGATGCTGTGCAGGATGTGGCCGGAGAGGTGGAAGGCCAGGTTCTTCTCCAGCCCGCCGACGGATCCCCACGCCTCCTTGTCCCGCGCCTCGGCGAGCTGCTCCAGCGTGTCGTTGGCGCCCTTCACATAGGCCGCGTGGTGCTTGTCGTGGTGCAGTTCGATGATCTCCGGGCTGATCACGGGGGCGAGCGCGGAGTAGTCGTAGGGCAGGTCGGGCAGCGAGTAGACGGGCATGGGCGGGTCCCCTCCGAAGCTTATTGCAAGTTACTTGCAACTACACGCTAGCAACAAGAGTGACGGGCGAAAGAAAGGCCCCCACGTGTCGCACGTGGGGGCCTTCGCCGGTGCCGGACTCAGCGCCTGGCGCGGGCCCGCTGCCAGAGGTAGCCCACGACCGCCAGGAACAGGGTCATGCCGCCGGTCGAGAAGAGCTGGACGCGGGTGTCCGGCTCGCGGGCCATCAACACGAAGATCGCGACCATGCCCGCCAGCGCCACCCAGGTCAGCCACGGGAACGCCCACATGCGCACGACCAGCCGCCCGGGGGCCTCGCGCTCGATGCGGCGGCGCAGCAGCAGCTGCGAGACGGCGATGAAGATCCAGACGACCAGGATGACCGCGCCGATCATGTTCAGCAGCCACGGGAACACGTCGTTCGGGCGCCAGTAGCTCAGCAGCACGCAGACGAAACCGAAGAAGCAGGAGGTGAGGACCGCGATCCGCGGGACCCCGCCGGACAGTTTGACCAGCGCCTTCGGGCCCTGGCCGCGCTCGACCAGCGAGTAGGCGATGCGCGAGGAGCCGTAGATGTTCGCGTTCATCGCGGACAGCAGGGCGACCAGGACGACCACGTCCATCAGCCGGCCCGCGCCGGGGATGCCGAGGTGGTCGAGCGCGGCGACGTACGGACCCTTCTCCACGACCTCCTTGGAGTTCCACGGGACCAGGGTGACGACGACCGCCATCGAGCCGATGTAGAACAGCGCGATCCGCCACATGGCCGTGCGCACGGCGGACGCCACGCCCTTGACCGGGTTCTCCGACTCGGCGGCCGCGATGGTGACCGTCTCCAGGCCGCCGTAGGCGAAGACGGAGGCGAGCAGGCCGACGAGGAGGCCCTGGTTGCCGTGCGGCATGAAGTCGCTGAGGTTCGAGGCGCCGGGGGAGTGCGTGCCGGGGAGCACACCGGCGATGGCCAGCACGCCGAGGACCAGGAACAGGCTGATCGCGCCGACCTTCAGCGCGGCGAACCAGAACTCGAACTCGCCGAAGTTCTTCACGGCGGCCAGGTTGGCCCCGCAGAACACCACCATGAACAGGGCCACCCACATCCACTGCGGGGTGCCGGGCAGCCAGCCCTGGACGATGTTCGCGGCGCCGATGCCCTCCAGGCCGACGGCCGTGCACAGCAGCACCCAGAAGGACCAGCCGGCGGCGAAGCCCGCCCAGGGGCCGATCGCCCGCTCGGCATGCGCGGAGAAGGAGCCGGAGGAGGGGTGGGCGGCGGACATCTCGCCCAGCATCCGCATCACCAGCATCACCAGCAGGCCGGAGAGCGTGTAGGCGATGACGATGGACGGACCGGCGGCGGCGATGCCCGCGCCGGAGCCGACGAACAGACCCGCGCCGATCACACCGCCCAGGGCGATCATCGACAGGTGGCGCTGCTTGAGGCCGTGGGAGAGGGAGGCGCCGTCCTGCTGCTGTGGCGGTGTCTCGGTGGTCGTGCTGCTGGGCATGGGCGCGGCTCTCCCGGGCAAGGCAATGGGCGGGCAAAAACCCCGCCAGTCTGGGCGGCCCGTCCGCTCACACGGAGGGACCGCCCAGTATCCGGACACCCTCTGCACGGAGGGTGAGAGTCCCGTTACGCCGCCGCGAGCACCGGCGTGTAGTGCGAGGCGTCGCCCTCGATCGAGTAGCTCTCCTTGCCCTCGATGCCGACCGGGACGTCACCGGCGACGGTCACCCGGTGCAGGCGGCGCGGCCGTCCGTCGTAGTTGTCGACGGCATAGTGCTGGGTGATCCGGTTGTCGAAGAGCACCAGCTCGTTCTCCGCCCAGCGGTGGCGCAGGATGTTCTCCGGGCGGGTGACGTACGCCTGCAACAGGTCCAGGATCGTGCGGGACTCCCCGACGGACAGGCCCACGATCCGCTGCGCGAACCCGCCCACGAACAGTCCGCGTTCCCCGGTCAGCGGATGGACGCGGACCACCGGGTGGGCGGTGCGGTACGTGATGGAGGTGAACTGGGCGCGCTGGGCGGCCTTCTCCTCGTCGATCTCCTCGTCCGGTACGGCGTAGTCGTAGTCGTTGGTGTGCTCCGCCCACAGGGTGTCGGCGAGGCGCCGAAGCGGCTCGGGCAGGTCCCGGTAGGCGGCGGCCGCGTTGGCGATCAGGGTCTCGCCGCCGTACGGCGGGATCGTGATCGAGCGCAGGGTGCTGGCCTGCGGCGGGTTGAGCACGAAGGTCACGTCGGTGTGCCAGTGGTTGGCCCGGCCCCGCTCGCTGTCCACGGGCAGCACATTCGGGGCGCCGTCGACCGCGCCGACCGTCGGGTGCGCGGTGGTCAGGTCGCCGAAGTGGCGGGCGAAGGCCTGCTGGCCCGCGTCGTCCAGACCGCCCGCGTCGAAGACGAGCGCCTTGTGGACGTTCAGGGCCTCACGGATCGCGGTGACCTCCTCCGGAGCGAGGGGCCTGGTGATGTCGACGCCGGAGACACGGGCGCCGATGCGTGCGGTGACCTGGGTGATCTCGAGGGACATGGGCGGGTCCTTTCAGGCGGGGTCAGACGAGGGCTGCGGTGTGCTGGTTGGCGGGGCGGGGGAGGCCGTAGCGCTCCCGGAGGGTGTGGCGGGGGCCGTACTCGTGGCGGAACAGGCCGCGGGCGCGCAGGAGCGGTACGACGTGCTCGACGAACGCGTCCAGGCCGGAGGGCAGCACGGCGGGCATGACGTTGAAGCCGTCGGCGGCACCTTGCGTGAACCAGGTCTCGATCCGGTCGGCGACCTGTTCGGGCGTCCCGGCGAAGGTGAGGTGGCCGCGCCCGCCGCCGAGCCGCGCGATCAGCTGCCGGACGGTGAGCCGCTCGCGCCGGGCCAGCTCGACCACGAGCGTGTAGCGGCTCCTGGCCCCCTCGACGGCGGACTCGGGCGGCAGGTCGGCGGGCAGCCCGGCGTCCAACTCCAGTGTGCCGGGCTCGAGTTGCAGCAGGCTCTCCAGCCGGCCCACCCCGTGGTCGTACACGATGTGGTCCTCCAGCAGCTGCTCCGCCGCCCGCGCCTCCGCTTCCGTCGAGCCGAGTACGGGCACGATCCCGGGCAGCACCTTGACGTGCTCGGGGTCCCTTCCCGCCTGTGACGTCCGGGACTTGAGGTCGGCGTAGAAGGTTTGGGCGCCGGCGAGGGTCTGCTGGGCGGTGAAGACGGCCTCCGCGTAGCGGGCGGCGAAGCGTTTTCCGTCCTCGCTCGATCCCGCCTGTACGAGCAGCGGGTAACCCTGCGGAGTGCGGGGCACGTTCAGGGCGCCCGCGACGCTGAAGTACGCCCCCTGGTGCCGGGGCGGATGAACCTTCCTGTCGTCGCCCCAGACCCCGGCCGCCTTGTCGGCGACGATCGCGTCGTCCTCCCAGCTGTCCCACAGCTTCAGCGCCACATCGAGGAACTCGGCCGCGCGGGCGTACCGCTCGGCGTGCGCGGGCTCGGCGTCGAGCCCGAAGTTCCGGGCGGCCTCGGCGCCGGCCGTGGTGACGATGTTCCAGCCGGCCCGCCCGCCGCTGATGATGTCCAGCGAGGCGAACTTGCGGGCCAGGTTGTACGGGGAGTTGTAGGACGTGGACGCGGTGGCGATCAGCCCGATGTGCTCGGTGGCCGTCGCCAGCGCCGTCAGCAGGGTGAGCGGTTCCAGGGCGCCGGCCGGGCGCTGGGCGAGGTTGCCCCACAGCTGGGGGCCGTCGGCGAGGAAGAGGGAGTCGAAGGTGCCGCGCTCGGCGATCCGGGCGAGCCGCACATGGTGCTCCAGGTCGACATGCGCGTACGGATCACTCTCCGGCAGCCGCCACGACGCCTCGTGGTGCCCGGTGTTCATCAGGAACGCGTTCAGATGAAGTCTTCTCTGTGTCACCGGTGGTCCTCCGTGACGCCGAGTGCCGTCAGCAGGTGTTCGCGGTACTCGCCCAGGACGGGTTCGCGGTAGGTGCGGGGGTGGGGGTGGTCGATGGTGAGGTCGAGGGCGATGCGGCCCTGGTCCAGGACGAGGACCCGGTCGGCGAGCACGATCGCCTCGTCCACGGGGTGCCTGTGGCGCTTCGAGGGTTCGGGGTGGTGGCGGGTGTTGTGTGAGTGGGAGCGGCGGGTCACTTGTGGTCCTCCGTGACGCCGAGTGCCGTCAGCAGGTGTTCGCGGTACTCGCCCAGGACGGGTTCGCGGTAGGTGCGGGGGTGGGGGTGGTCGATGGTGAGGTCGAGGGCGATGCGGCCCTGGTCCAGGACGAGGACCCGGTCGGCGAGCACGATCGCCTCGTCCACGTCGTGGGTGACCAGCAGGACGGACGGCCGGTGGCGCTGCCACAGGTCGCGCAGCAGGGTGTGCATCCTGATCCGGGTGAGCGCGTCCAGTGCGCCGAAGGGCTCGTCGGCCAGCAGGAGTTCGGGCTCGCGGACCAGGGAACGGGCGAGCGCGGCCCGCTGGGCCTCACCGCCGGACAGCTCGCCCGGCCAGGCCCGTTCGCGGCCCTTCAGCCCGACCTCGGCGAGGGCGGCCCGGCCGCGCTCCTCGGCGTCCTTGCCGTCGGTGCCGAGCACGACGTTGTCCAGCACCCGGCGCCACGGCAGCAGCCGGGAGTCCTGGAAGACGACCGAGACCCGCTCCGGGGCGGTGAGCCGCCCGCTGCCGGCGACCCCGTGGTCGAGTCCGGCCACCGCCCGCAGCAGCGTGGACTTGCCCGAGCCGCTGTGCCCGAGCAGGGCCGTGAACTGGCCGGCAGGCAGGTCGAGGTCGATGCCGTCGAGGACCGTACGGCCGCCGAAGGAGCGGGTCAGGCCCTGGAGCCGGACGGCGGGCGGGGTCAGTTGTTCAAGCTGCGGCGCCATGACAGCACCCTCCGTTCCACGAGACGGACCACGCTGTCGGAGACCAGGCCGAAGACGCCGTAGACCAGCAGGCCGACCAGGATGACGTCGCTCTGGCCGTAGTTCTGCGCCTGGAACATCAGGTACCCGAGGCCGCTGGTGGCGTTGATCTGCTCCAGCACCACCAGGCCCAGCCAGGAACTGGTCACACCGAGCCGGAGCCCCACGAAGAACCCGGGCAGTGCGCCGGGGATCACCACCTGGCGGATGAAGGCGAGCCGGGACAGGCCCTGCACCTCGGCGAGTTCGACGTACCGGCTGTCGATGCCGGCCAGCGCGGCATGGGTGTTCAGATAGACCGGGATGTAGACGACGATCGCGATGATGGCGACCTTGAAGGTCTCCCCGATGCCCAGCCAGAGGATGAACAGCGGAATCAGACCGAGGGTCGGGATCGCCCGGTTGAGCTGCACGGTCCCGTCGATCAGCGCCTCCCCGGTGCGGCTGAGCCCGGAGGCGAGCGCCAGCAGCACACCCGCGGACAGACCGATCGCGAAGCCGTAGCCGGCCCGCCTCAGCGAGGTCAGGATGTCGGTGGGCAGGGTGCCGTCGGTCCACAGCCGGCCGGCGGTCCGCAGCACCGTCCAGGGCGCGGGGATCGCACCGGGGTCGAGGGTGCCGGCGGCCGAGGCCGCCGCCCACAGGGCGAGCACCGCCAACGGACCGATCAGCCGGGCCGCGGGCAGCCGGCGGCCGGGGGAGAGACGACGGCGCCTGCGGACCTGGGGAACCTCCCCCGCCTCAGCCGCCGCGACGGCGGTCGTCGTCGTGGTCACGGCGGTCATTTCCGGTACTCCTCGGGTACGGCCCGGGCGGCGATCGACTCGAAGCGGTGGTCGAAGAGCGAGGAGACGTCGAACCGCTTCACGAACCCGCCGTCGGCGAGCAGGTCGGCCGTCTCCTGCTCCCACTTGACCGCCTCGCCCCAACCGGGCGGGAACAGCGGCTTGTTGGCGAGCCTGCTGATGCCCCGCGCCTGCTCGGGGGTCAGGTTCTGCGTCTTGACGTAGAACTCCTCGTTCCAGACGTCCGGGTGCTCGTACTGCCACACCTGGCCCCGGGCCCACTGCGGGATGTAGGCGGCGATCGCGGCGGCCTTCGCGGGATCGTTCAGCACCGCCTGCGGGGCCCACAGCAGGTTGAGCAGGTCGACGACGTCGGTGGGGATGGTGCGGGCGCCCCTGGACTCGTACTGCTTGAGGTAGGCCGGTGCCTGGCTGTTGGCGAGCGGGGCCACGTCGACCTGCCCGGACTGCAGGGCGGTGAGGAACTGGTTGCTGGTCAGCGGGACCAGCTTCACCGCGTCGTACGCGAGGCCCGCCTTCTTGAGCGCCCGCAGCAGGACGACCCCCTGGGCCTGCCCCTGCGAGAACGCGAGCCGCTTGCCCCTGAAGTCGTCGACGGTGTGGATGTCGCTGCCGGGCTTGGTGGCGAAGAGGTAGTTGGGCTTGCGGGTGATGTCGATCGCCACGATCTTCGCGTCGAAGCCCTGGTAGTGCGCCTGGATCGGCGGGATGCCGGCGTTGTTGGCGAGGTCCAGGGACCCCGCGCGGAAGGCGTTGATGACATCCGGGCCCGCCCCGATGTTCACCCAACTCGACACGGTGAAGGGCAGCTTGGGCAGCCTCGCCAGCCGGAACTGCAACTGCTGGATGTTCTGGTAGGAGGCGATCTTCAGGCTGGTGCCCGCCGGAACCTGGTCCGCGAGCGGCTTGGTCGCGGCGCCCCGGGTGTCGGCGGAGGCAGCGCCCTTGGCGCAGCCGCTGAGGCCCACGGCGGCGGCGGACGCGCCCAGCAGGGAGGTGAGAAAGACACGACGGTGCATGGGAGGACTCCCGGGAGAAAAGGGCTGGAAAGGCGGGAAGAAATCCGGGAAAGACGAGCCGGAGGAAGAGAACTCACGCAGACTCACGCAGCGGGAAACACGCGCTTCATGCGCGGCAATATGTCAGCAACAGACGGTGCGACAGCTCGTGAGGTGGCTCATGACCAGCATGTTCCTGGCCATGAGCGACTCCTGTCAACATTCCGAGTTTCTGAATTAAATACCCTCAGGTGACGTACCCAGCGGATCCCGGAACAGCACGTCGAGCACCACGGAACCGCCCGCCACCGACAGTACGGAATCCGGGAAACTCGTCGGGAGTACAGCCGCGGTACGGCGATTTCCGGCCGCCTCCCGCAGCGCGCCCAGGCACTCCTCGAAGTGGAGGACACCGACCTCGGTGACGACGACCGTCTCCGGGTTGAGCACATCCAGCAGCAGCCCGGCCGCCCGCCCGGTCGCCCGGGACCGCTCGACCAGCAGCCGCCGGGCCACCTCGTCGCCGGCCGCCGCTGCGGCCACCACGTGCATCGGATTGGCCGAGCCGATCACCCCGGCCGCGCGGGCCCGCCGGCTGAGCGTCCGCTCGCTCAGCTCCGCCTGCAGGCAGCCGCTACGGCCGCACGGGCACGGCTCGGTGCCGCCCGGCACCGGCAGATGCGCGATCGCCCCGGCCGCCGAGCGCGGCCCGTGGTGCACCTCGTCGTTGGTGGCGAAGGCCGCGTCGACCACATTGCCCACGAACAGATGCAGCACGCTCCGGCTGCCCCGGGCCCGCCCGAACAGCCGCTCGCCGTGCAGCAACGCCCGTGCGTGGCCGTCCACATGGACCGGCAGGCCGGTGCGGGCGCCGAGCAGCTCCCGCACCGGCACCTCGCGCCAGCCCAGCAGCTCGTGCTCGACCACGGTGCCGGTCTCCCGGTCCACCCAGCCGCCGACCGCCACCCCGACCCCCAGCGGCCGGCGGCCCGGCACCCCGGCGAGCAGCCCCGCGAGGCCCTCGGCGGCCCGGCCCAGCACCCAGCCGGGATCGGTCCGTTCATGCTTCAGCTCACGCCGCGCCACCACCCGGCCGCGCAGGTCCAGCAGGGCCACCGTCGTGTACGGCACGGCCACGTGCACCGCGCCGACCAGGAACCCCGTGTCGTCCAGGTCGACGGGGACATGCGGCCGGCCGACGCCGTTCGAGCGGCGGGGCACGGCGGACTCGCGGATCAGGCCGAGCTCGGTGAGCCGGGCACAGTGCTCCGTGACCGACGCGGGCGACAGCCCCGTCAGCCGGGCGACGGTGCTGCGCGCCACCGGCCCGTGCTCCAGCACGGACCGCAGTACGACACTGGCGCTGGTGCGCCGCCGGTCGCTGTCGGCGGCGCGTGGAACGGGCGAGACAAGGGTGGATGCCGCGGTACGGGGCATGGGAACCGTCCTCGGGAAACGGGGCCGACACGTCTCGGCAGGGCGAGGCGTGCCGCAGGGCCCGCCCCTACCCCGGGCGGCGACAGGTGGCCGTGCCCTGGCGTCGCAGGTCGACATAGCGACGCGAGGTGAAGTACCGGGCCTGGGCAACCATGCGGTCGAAGCTAGCAAAACGCCCCCGCGCTGCCCAGACGGCGACCGACGGGCGAGACGGTCCCCCGCGGGGCTTTGGCGGGACCCTACAGAGGGGTCGTCAGATGCCGAGGTACCGCAGGCCACTCCACCTCAGTGACCGGTATCACGTCGAATCCGGTGTAGCGCACACTATTTGTGCGAAGCCCACCAACGCGCCGCTCAAGCCTTTGTCGACCGGAGACGGTGATCGGCGCGGGCGGCGCGTTGTAGCGTCACGGTGTTCCCACCTGCCCACTCACCCGCGGAGTCCCCATGAGCACCGCCACCGCCACCGCTCGCCCCGGCGCAGTCCTCGCCGACCTGCTGCCTGCCTCCCGCGTCCGCGACGCGGCCCTCGTCGCAGGCGGCGCCGTGCTCACCGGCCTCGCGGCCCAGGTGGCGATCCCGGTGCCCGGCACCCCGGTGCCGGTGACCGGCCAGACCTTCGCCGCGCTGCTCGTCGGCACCGCGCTCGGCGCCCGCCGCGGCTTCCTCTCCCTCGCCCTGTACGCGCTCGCCGGTGTCGCGGGCGTGCCGTGGTTCGCGGACGGCTCCTCCGGCGCGGCCTCGGTCTCCTTCGGCTACATCCTCGGCATGCTCCTCGCCTCGGCGGCCGTCGGCGCCCTGGCCCGGCGCGGCGCCGACCGCTCGCCGCTGCGCATGGCCGGCACGATGCTCCTGGGCGAGGCGGTCATCTACGCCGTCGGCGTGCCCTACCTGGCCGTCGCCGGCCACATGTCCCTCTCCCAGGCCGTCGCGCTCGGGCTCACCCCGTTCCTGATCGGCGACGCCCTCAAGGCCGCCCTGGCGATGGGCGCGCTGCCCACCGCCTGGAAGTTCGCGAACAAGCGCTAGCACGCCGTGCGCTGACGCCGTGTTTCCTGCGGAAGAGGTTCCCCGGGGCGTAGAGCCTCCTTGACCCGGGCGAGCCTCTTTCGCGTCTTCGGAGGCGAAGTTGAGGGACCGTCCGAGGATCTCCGCGGCGGCAGGGCGGGCGTGCCGCCCGGACGTGACGGGCAGCCCGCCCTCCTTTCACGGTTTCTGGCAGGTGGGGCACCAGAAGAGGTTGCGGTTGGCGAGGCCGGCGGTGCGGACCTCGTCGCCGCAGACGTGGCAGGGCAGGGTGGCGCGGCGGTAGACGTACACCTCGCCGCCGTGGTCGTCCACGCGGGGCGGCCGGCCCATGGCCTCCGGGGTGTGCTCGGACCGCACCGTGTCGATCCTGTTGTTCCGCACCCCTTCGCGCATCAGCGCCACGAGGTCCGCCCAGAGGGCGTCCCACTCGGCCGGGGTGATGTCCTGCCCCGGCCGGTACGGGTCGACGCCGTGCCGGAACAGGACCTCGGCACGGTAGACGTTGCCGACGCCGGCGACGATCTTCTGGTCCATCAGGAGCGCGGCGATCGTCGTACGGCTGCGGGAGATCCTGCGGTACGCCGCGTCCGGGTCGGCGTCCTCGCGGAGCGGGTCGGGACCGAGGCGGTCGTGTACGGCCCGCTTCTCGCTGTCGGTGATCAGCGCGCAAGTGGTGGGGCCGCGGAGGTCGACGTACGCCGTGTCGTTCGCGAGCCGGAGCCGGACGGTGTCGGTCGGCGGGGGTGCGGGGGCCCCGCCGAAGGTGACCTTGCCGAACAGGCCGAGGTGGATGTGGACCCAGTCGGTGTCGCGGAAGCGGAGGAAGAGGTGCTTGCCGTGGGCTTCGGTGGCCGTCAGTTCGGCCCGGTCCAGCAGGGCCGCGGCGTCGGAGAACTTGCCCTGGGGGCTGGTGACACGCGGGGCGCTCTCGAGGAACCGCTCGGCGTAGTCCTGGGCCAGCCGATGAATGGTGTGCCCTTCCGGCAAGGCGGGGGTGTCCTTCCTTCCGCCCACCCGGCTCGGTGGGCCGACGACCGACTGACCCAGGCGGGCATATGGGGGTCGGGGGCGGAGCCCCCGGGGGCCCCTAGCTCTGCGGGTGGTGGGCCGGGACCGGCGGGAGGTCGCCCGTCGTCTCGTACGACGACAGCATGTCGATCCGCCGGATGTGACGCTCGTCACCGGAGAACGGCGTGTTGAGGAAGACCTCGACGAACTTCGTCGCCTCCTCCGTGCTGTGCATGCGCGCACCCACCGCCACCACGTTGGCGTTGTTGTGCTGCCGGCCGAGCGCCGCCGTCTCCTCGCTCCAGGCCAGCGCCGCCCGCACGCCCTTCACCTTGTTCGCGGCGATCTGCTCCCCGTTGCCGGAGCCGCCGATCACGATGCCGAGGGCGTCGGCGTCCGCCGCCGTGCGCTCGGCCGCCCGGAGGCAGAAGGGCGGGTAGTCGTCCTGGGCGTCGTAGATGTGCGGCCCGCAGTCGACGGGCTCGTGACCCGCCGCCTTGAGCCACTCGACGAGGTGGTTCTTCAGTTCGTAGCCAGCATGGTCGGAGCCGAGATACACGCGCATGCCATGAGTGTGACACGCCCCATGGCGGGCAGCAGCCCCGGGTGGCGGCCCCCCGCCGGGTGTCCGGGAACACCCCGTCAGGCCTTCCAAAATGTGAGCAGGACCATAGAACCTCAAGGGAACCTCAAGTAACGATACGGATTCAGAGGTTCCCGAATCCGTTCGCCTCGGATTCACTGGACCGACTCGTACACCGCTCGTACGACATGCTCCGCCTGGCGTAAAGGAAATCCGTCCATGACCCCTGGTTCGGGCCTTCAAGCAGGACTCAAGAACCGCCACCTGACGATGATCGCGATCGGTGGTGTGATCGGAGCCGGCCTCTTCGTCGGTTCCAGCTCCGGTATCGCCACCGCGGGACCGGGCATCCTCCTTTCGTACGCGCTCGTCGGCACCCTCGTCGTCCTCGTGATGCGGATGCTCGGCGAGATGTCCGCCGCCAACCCCACCTCCGGCTCCTTCTCCGCGCACGCCGACCGTGCCCTCGGCCGCTGGGCCGGGTTCTCCATCGGCTGGCTCTACTGGTTCTTCTGGGTCGTCGTGCTGGCCGTCGAGGCCACCGCCGGCGCCAAGATCCTCGCGGGCTGGGTCCCGGGCGTGCCGCAGTGGGGCTGGGCCCTCATCGTGATGACCGTGCTGACCGCGACCAACCTGGTCTCCGTCGGCTCCTACGGCGAGTTCGAGTTCTGGTTCGCCGGCATCAAGGTCGTGGCGATCGGCGCGTTCATCGGCGTCGGTCTGCTGGCCATCTTCGGCGTGCTGCCGGGGGTGCACGCCGACAAGGCGTCCTTCGGCAACCTGACGAACCACGGCGGCTTCCTGCCGCACGGTCCCGGCACCATCCTCACCGGTGTGCTGCTGGTCGTCTTCTCCTTCATGGGCAGCGAGATCGCGACGCTCGCGGCCGGTGAGTCGGAGGACCCGCAGCGCGCGGTCACCAAGTCCACCAACAGCATCATCTGGCGTATCGGCGTCTTCTACCTGGGCTCGATCCTGGTCGTGGTCTCGCTGCTGCCGTGGAACGACCCGTCCATTGCCAAGCAGGGCTCCTACGTCGCCGCGCTGAACTCGCTCGGCATCCCCAACGCCGGTCAGATCATGAACGTCATCATCCTGACCTCGGTGCTGTCCTGCCTCAACTCCGGCCTGTACACGGCCTCCCGCATGGCCTTCTCGCTCGGCCAGCGCGGTGACGCCCCGAAGGCGTTCGCCCGCACCACCTCGCGCGGTGTGCCGATGGCGGCGATCCTGGCCTCGGTCGTCTTCGGTTTCGTGGCGGTCTTCTTCAACTACGCCTACCCGGACACCGTCTTCCTCTTCCTGGTCAACTCCAGTGGCGCGGTGGCCCTGTTCGTGTGGCTGGTCATCTGCTTCTCGCAGCTGCGCATGCGCAGGATCATCCAGCGGGAGGCGCCGGAGAAGCTCGTCGTCAGGATGTGGCTGTACCCGTACCTGACCTGGGCGACGGCCATCTTCATCATCGGCGTCCTCGGCTACATGCTGACCGACACCAAGGGCGAGAGCAGCGGCCGTACGACCGTGCTGCTGTCGGTGGCGGTCGCGGCCGTCGTGGTGATCATCTCCCTGGTGAAGCAGAAGGTCACGGCGGGCCGCCCGGCCCCCGCCGTCGAGGCCCCGGCCGACAAGGTGTCCGTGGGCTGACCGGCCTCCTCCTCGGCCACAACGACGTACGGCACGGTGAAGGCGTCCTTCACCGTGCCGTACGTCGTGGTGGGGGTGGCGTCTCTAGAAGCCGTGCGGCAGCCACGGGGCCACCGGTGAGCCGAACGCCACCGACGCCTCCGTCAGCGCCCCCGGCCGCAGCTCCCGCACCCGCCCGGCGGCCGCGAGCGACAGCAGCGTCACACCGCCGAGATAGGACGCGCCCAGCTCCCTTACGGACAGCGAGAGGTCGGCGGCGTCGGACGTACGCTCGCAGGACGCGCCCTTGGCGTCGCCCGTCAGCCGCCAACGCCCCGCGTTCCACGGGCAGAAGACGTCCTCCACCTCCAGCACGACATCGACCGGCGCCGGATACGTGCGCGCCGACAGCGCCGCACCGACGTCGACGAGACGGACGTACGCGTCGTCCTTCAGGCGCGGCCGGCAGCGCCGGGTGTCCGAGACCAGGTAGCGCCAGGCGTCGTCGACCGGGCGGGACCCCACCGACAGCGTCGTCATCAGGTCGATGCCGAACAGGAACCGCCACAGCGCCGCCTCGGTGACGGGATCGAGCGCGGCCAGGTCCTTCAGGCACACCGTGCCGTCGTGCCCGCTCTCGCCCCAGCCGATCTTGGTGCTGAAGCGGACGTACCCCGTCACCTCGCCGTCCCGTTCGGCCACCACGCACTGCAGCGCCGACGCCCCGTCCCGCCGGCTCTCGGGGTCGAGGAGACCGGCTTGCTCCCAGCCGGGCCGCCTGGCCAGCATCCCGGGCCGCAGGGGCACCAGCGCCGCGTAGACCGCCTCGCAGGCGTCCAGGACGTCGGCGGGCGCCGCGTAGCGCAGCCGTACGTCCTCCACGCCGGGCGGCAGGGACAGCGTCACCCGGCTCGTGTCGATCTCGGCTGCCGTACGGAAGGTGGCGGCGCCGTACCCGAAGCGGCCGTAGATCGCGGGCTCGGACGCGGTGAGTACCGCGAGCGGCTCGCCCAGCGCCCGTACGTCGTCCAGCTGCCGGCGCATCATCGAGGTCAGCACCCCGCGCCGCCGGTGGGTGGCCGCCACGCTCACCATGGTCACCCCGGCCACCGGGAGCGCGGCCCCGCCCGGCACGGTCATCCGGAAGCTGAACGCCCCCGTCGTACCGACGATCCTGTCCCCGTCCCATGCGGCCAGGGAACGGTCGAACTCGGTGAGGGACTTGTCCAGTTCGCGTTCCTCGGGCGGTACCGCCTGGGCGCCGAAGGCGCGGTACAGCACGTCGTACCACCGGTCCCAGTCGGACTCGCGCAGCACCCTCAGCTCGGTTCCCCGGTCAGTCCCCATGCGCCATGCCTACCAGGGCCCTGCGGGACGAGCCAGCGAATTTCTCCCGGACGGCGGCGCGACGGCCTCGCGTGCCGTTCACTGTGAGGACGAACCGACGACGAAGCGCGAAGTCGGGCCCCGCACGGGGGACAAGTGGGACCTCCCGTGCCAAGCAGCCGGTCCGATGGATAGGGTCCCGAACTAATGGCAGCAGGACGAGAGCGGCGCGCGAAGGCCGAGACGTTCACGGCCCGGTTGAAGATGCTGTGGCACCGGGCCCGCACCGGCCTGCGCAGAAGCGCCGTGGACTACTTCCGCGGCGACGGCTCAGACTGGATCGCGTTCGCCGGACTGCTGCTCGCCATCCCCGTCCTCATGGGCATGACCCTGGGCGACTCGGTGTGGTGCTCCCCGGCCACCCTGGTGCTGCCGATCATCGCCGGCGGCCTGCTGCTGCGCCCGGCGAGCCTGCTCGGCCTGTACGCGGCGGCGGCCACCGCGCTGATCGTGGAGTCGGTGCGGCTCGGGCCGTACACCGAGGGGCCCTCGCGGGTCACCCCCGGTGTGGTGCTGGTGGTGGCCGCGTGCGGTTTCTTCGGCCTGCTCACGGCCCAGTTCCGCAGCCGGGTCGGCGTGCCCTGGCGGCGCGGCGGCACCATGCTGTTCGACCTGCGCGAGCGGATCCGGGTGCAGAGCAAGCTGCCGAAGCTGCCGCAGGGCTGGCACCACGAGATGGCACTGCGGCCGGCCGGCGGTCAGTCCTTCTCCGGGGATTTCGTCGTCGCGGCCCGCACGAACGGCGGCCGCACCCTGGAGGTCGTGCTCACGGACGTGTCCGGCAAGGGCATGGACGCCGGATCGCGCGCCCTGCTGCTGTCGGGGGCCTTCGGGGGCCTCCTGGGCTCCCTTCCCCCGCACGCCTTCCTGCCCGCCGCGAACGGCTACCTCCTGCGCCAGGACTGGGACGAGGGCTTCGCCACCTCCATCCATCTCGTCCTGGACCTCGACTCCGGCGACTACGAGCTGTACTCCGCCGGGCATCCGCCGGGGCTGCAGCTGAGCGCGGGCAGCGGACGCTGGGAGGAGAAGACGGCCGAGGGGCCGCTCCTCGGTGTGTACGACGGCGCCCAGTTCGACCCCGTGAAGGGCTCGCTGCGCCCCGGTGACGTGTTGATGCTGTTCACGGACGGTTTGGTGGAAACCTCCGACCGCGACATCGTCGAGGGCATCGACCGGCTCACCGGCGAGGCCGACCGCTATGTCGCCGGCGGCTTCCACGGCGCCGCCTGGCACCTCATCGAGGCGGTCGCGAAGGACGTCAACGACGACCGGGCGCTGCTCCTGATCTGCCGCCGGCCGGCGCCGCTGATCGGCTGACCCGCCCAGCCGTTCACTCGCTGTGGACCAGCCGGGTCGCCAGGCCGGCGGCTCGCTGCCCCGCTCACCCGGCGTTCCCGGCGGCCTCGGCGCCACGGCACACTGGGCCGATGACACAGCTCACGCTCGCCGAGGTCGAGGCCGTCGCCCGCACCGCCCACGAGGGCCAGACCGACAAGGCGGGACGGCCGTACGCCGAGCATCTCGCCGCCGTCGCCGCCGGTGTGCGCGCCCGGGGGGGGGACGCGGAACAGATCGCGGCGGCCTGGCTGCACGACGCCGTCGAGGACGACGCGCTCACCCCTCAGTGGCTCGAAGAGGCGGCCCTGAGCGCCCGTACCAAGGCCATCGTGGACGCCCTCACCAAGCGGCCCGGGGAGGAGCCGGAGGCGTACGCGCGGCGGATCCTCGCCACGGACGGCGCGCGGCTGGTGAAGGAGGCCGACCTGGCGCACAACGCCGACCCGGAGCGGCTGGCGGTACTGGACGAGCCGACCCGGAGACGGCTGACCGCCAAGTACGCCCGGATGCGCGCCCTCCTCGGTCTGCCGGAGCCGGGCCCTACAGGCTGACCTTCGCGCGCTCGTGATCCCTCCGCTGCCGTTCCCGGGCGAGTTCGACCGGGTCCTGCCTGAACGCCCACTCCATCTTCGGCTCCATCGCGAACCGGAAGACGCGCTGCACGGGCTTGGTGCACAGCACGGTGACCACGGTGGCCGCGAGGACGGTCACGAAGATCTCGCCGAGCGGGGTGTGCAGCCAGGCGTGGTCGAACCAGCCGTTGTACTCGCCGGCCTTCCTCAGGAAGCCGTGCAGCAGGTAGCCGTAGAGCGTGCCCGAGCCGATCGCCGTGAACCAGGTGTTCCGGCCCGGTACCCAGGACAGGAAGCAGGCGGTCAGCAGCACCGCGCAGCCGAACATGACCAGCGTCATGACCGGGCCGGTCCACCAGGGCGCGCCCAGCCCCGGCGCCGAGTCACGGCGGTAGAACCACGCGGCGTTCATCCGGGGCGCCGCCCACCAGCCGACGAGCAGCGCGGTCGCGAACACCGGCACCGACAGGATCCGCACCGAGCGGCGGCGCACCAGCCGGAAGTGCTCGGGTTTCAGGGACACGCCGAGCACGAAGTACGGCAGGAACTGCAGGAGGCGCTGCATGTTCAGGACGTCGCCGATGTGCGAGGCGACGGTCGCCAGCATGGCGACGACGAGGGCGAGCGGCACCGGCCACCGCACCAGCTTCCAGATCGGCGTGGTCAGCCGCCAGACGAACAGCGCGCACAGGAACCAGGTCAGGTAGAAGGGGTAGACGAGGCTGATGTCCTGACCGGGGTTGTGGTTGAAGTAGCGCTCGAAGAGCGAGTAGGCCGTCTCGAAGACGACGTACGGCACGGCGACGCCGGTGATCAGCCGCTTGAGCCGGACCGGGCTCAGGTCGAAGTTGCGGGAGAAGTAGCCCGAGATGAGGACGAAGGCCGGCATGTGGAAGGTGTACACGACGTCGTACACGCCCTGGAGGACGCGGCTGTCGCTCTTCAGCGGCTCCCATGAGTGCCCCACCGCCACGAGCACGATCGCCAGGTACTTGGCGTTGTCGAAGAACGCGTCGCGCTGCCGGCCGTCGCGCTGTTCGCCGGATCTGTCCGCCTTCGCCGGCCCCTTCCGCGCACTCGACGGGGTACGCGGGCCGGGCACTGCGCCCGCCGGCGACTGTGCCGGGGGGAGCGGCCTGCGGTTCTGGCCGGGGGACGAGGCGGCGTCAAACATCTCAGGCACCCTAGCGTCGTCTGCGGGATTTCGTAAAACCCCGGCAATCATTCCTGGTTAACGCCTTCGGATAGCCGCCGATATCCCACCACGGGTCGTCAGTTCACCCTGGATGTCCAGATTCATCCCGACTAAATGGGGCATACTGCGCCTCGGCGTCATCAATTCACCATCAATTCGAATTAGATGCGCACGAGATGTGTGCAGGGAGAAACGAAGTCGCTCAATTCTCAGGGGAGTCACGTGCGGGTGCCTGTCGAATTCCCGTGCGGCGGGTCGCCCGCGCCGGGTTCGGTGCCCGACGTTGTGTCACGGGCCGCATGAGGCGGCAGTGTTGGTGGCACGATGGTTCTGGCGGGGGTGCGCGGGCCGTACCTCCGGGCCGGGAGAGCGGACCGACCGAGGGTGTGATCAGTTGTGGCCATTTCACTGTCTGTGGTGCTGCTGTTGGCGATCATCCTTGTAGTGCTCCTGAGAGGGGGGAACATCAAGGCGGGCCCCGCGATCGTCGCGGTCCTCTTCGGTTTCTTCCTCGCCTCGACCGGCATGGCCCCGTCCATCGACCGCTTCCTGAACTCGATAGCGGACTCGATCAGCTCGATCAAGTTCTGACCGGGGCGGGCCCGAGCCGGGACGCACTGAACAAGTTCAGAGTCGAACAACTCCACACAGCGGGGGCGTACGGCGATGGCGCCGCGCGCCCCGGACCCGGCTGCGATTGGCGGCTACCGCGAGCGGCGGCTACCGCATCGAGGACGCGTCTGAACCGGATGCGGACCTGGTCGTCGTCGGCGTACCGGCCGTGGACGCCCTCGACCGCGAGCCGGCGACCGGACCCGGAACGGGCGAAGGCCGGCCACCACCGCCCGCCAGGCCCCTGCAGCGCCGTGACGGCCCCCGTGGCGGAGCCGGGCCGGCGGTGCCCTGACGGCCCCGCGGTGGCGCGGACGCCGACGCCTCGCGCCCCTGGACGGCCAGGCCCGACAGCCCCGGCCGAGGATGTCGGCACCCTCCCCTCGGCTCTCGGCTCTCGGCTCTCGGCTCTCGGCTCCGGGCATCGCTCGAGCCGGGGGCCGGGATCCCCGTCGTCGCCACGGCCGCCCGCTGCCCCGGGACCGGCTGCGCGAACCCGCCACCGGCCCTCAAGGCCCTGCGCGACCTCCACGGCGCAGAAGTGTCCACGGGCCTGAATCCGGCCAATGTCATGGCCGCCCGAGGCGGGCCGTACCCAGACCATCCGGGAGGGCGGTACCGCCCGCTCGAGCGGAGCCGCTGGCGGGGGAGCACCCGGCCCTTCATGTCCCCCGAGCGGTTCACCTCCCTGCGGCCACCCTGTGCGGCCCCCTCGACGGCGTGAGCGCCTGGGAGACGGCGACCCTGGCCTGGACCCGAGCCCCCCGACGGGCTCCTGTACGTCCTGAGCTCCGGCGGCTCCCGGCCCGGGACCCGCCGGAGACCGATCCCGCCCCCACGGAGGCGGTACGACGGCACCGGCACCGGTGGCGGCCCGCCGCCGTCACGACGGCCGCAGCGCCTGCCGTACCGGCGGCCCCTGCCCGTCACCGCGATTGCCGGGCGTGGCGACGCTCCCGGCGCCCGACTTCCCGGCTGGCCGACGGGCCTGACATGCCCAGGCAAAGGGCCCTCCGGCGCCGACCCGGGCGGCTCCTTCAACCGCCGCGCCGCCACCGGCACGTCCCTGATCTGCACGGGCGACCGCATCCTGGCCACCCGCTTCACCCTCGCCGACGCCCGCCAGGCCTGTGGCAGGCGCCGAGCGCGGCCGTAGCTGCGGCCGATGCAGCAGGCCCGGCCGGGCCTCTGAACACGCCAGGGGCCCGGCCCCGCCGAAGCGGAACCGGGCCCCTGGGCTGGTCATGGCGACCGATCGGAGCGGGCGACGGGAATCGAACCCGCGTAGCTAGTTTGGAAGACTAGGGCTCTACCATTGAGCTACGCCCGCAACAGTGCGCCGCAGGTCGGTGGCCGCGGCACTGGAGGCATCGTAGCGGGTCGCCCGCCGCCGAGGCCAACGAGTTGATCCCGGAAGCCCCCGTGCGCGCCGCACGCGATCCCTCGCGCCCCCACGCCGGAGCCCCCGTGCGTACCGCCTCGGAGAATGCGGCCGACGTAACCGGCCAGGGCATGTACCCTACGTGTCGCACCAGACGGGGTGTGGCGCAGCTTGGTAGCGCGTCCGCTTTGGGAGCGGAAGGCCGTGGGTTCAAATCCCGCCACCCCGACCACCCTGCTCACGCACCTGCTCACGACGTCGTGATGATCGCCTTTTGGGGCGCTGACCGGCTGCGGTTACTATGCAAGCTGCGCGCCCGTGTGTCCCGGCCCACTCGGCCTACGAACTCCTCCGGGCGGCGAATCCGCCGGACCAGTCTGGCTCCGGCAGAATCCAAGAAGTCAGCCACAAGGAGACCGAACCGTGAAGAGCGCCGTGGAGACCCTGAACCCGACCCGGGTTCGGCTCACTGTCGAGGTGCCCTTCGAGGAGCTCAAGGACAGCCTCGACGCGGCGTACAAGAAGATCAACCAGCAGGTCACGGTGAAGGGCTTCCGCAAGGGCAAGATCCCCGCCCGGGTCATCGACCAGCGGTTCGGTCGTGGCGCCGTGCTGGAGGAGGCCGTCAACGACGCGCTTCCGAAGTTCTACACCGAGGCGGTCAACGAGGCCGAGCTCAGCCCGCTGGGCCAGCCCGAGGTCGACATCACCGAGCTGAAGGACGGCGAGACGCTGAACTTCACCGCCGAGGTCGACATCCGCCCGGCCCTGGAGATCCCGGACTACTCCGGCATCGAGGTCGAGGTCGACGCCGTCGAGGTCACCGACGAGGACGTCGAGAAGTCGGTCGAGCAGCTGCGCGAGCGCTTCGCCTCCACCTCGCCGGTCGAGCGCGCCGCCGAGGACGGCGACGTCGTCACCATCGACCTGCAGGCCAAGGTCGACGGCGAGGTCCTCGAGGACGGCATCGCCAACGGCGTCTCGTACACCATCGGCTCCGGCGAGCTGCTCGACGGCATCGACGACGCCGTCAAGGGCCTGTCCGCCGGTGAGGAGGCCACCTTCACCTCCGAGCTGAAGGGCGGCTCGGCCGCTGGCAAGGAGGCCGAGGTCGTCGTCAAGGTGACCCAGGTCGCCGCCCGTGAACTGCCCGAGCTGGACGACGAGTTCGCGCAGCTCGCCTCCGAGTTCGACACCCTGGACGAGCTCAAGGCCGACAGCCGCAAGCGCCTCGCGAACATGAAGCAGTTCGACCAGGCCACCCAGGCCCAGGAGCGCGTCCTGGAGAAGCTCCTCGAGCTGGTCGAGGTCCCGGTCCCCGAGAAGCTGCTCGAGGACGAGATCAACACCCGCAAGCACAACCTGGAGCACCACCAGCTCGGCCAGATGGGTCTGACCCTCGACAAGTACCTGGAGATCCAGGGCAAGACCGCCGAGGAGTTCGACACCGAGACCCGCGAGGCCGCGGTCAAGGGCATCAAGACCCAGTTCGTCCTGGACGAGCTGGTCAAGAAGGAGCAGCTCAACGTCAACCAGGAGGAGCTCACCGAGCACCTCATGCGGCGCGCCGCCTCCTCCGGCATGTCCCCCGACCAGTTCGCCCAGGCCGTCGTCGAGGGCGGCCAGGTGCCGCTCCTGGTCGGCGAGGTCGCCCGAGGCAAGGCCCTGGCCGTCGTGGTCGAGGCCGCCACGGTGAAGGACACCAACGGCGAGATCGTCGACCTGGACGACGAGGAGGAGACCGAGGCCGCCGTCGAGGCCGCCGAGGCGTCGGAGACCTCCGAGGAGAACGCCGAGGGCTGACCGGCCCTACGGCGCCTGTGAGGCACGTACAGCGGGCCCTGGGGACTTTCCCCGGGGCCCGTTTGCCGTACCGGGGGCGCGTGCCGGCTCAAGGGGGCGCGGGGAACTGCGCGACAAGCCCCCGCGTACCCGCGGCCCGACGACAACCGCCCCACCACCCACGATCCGCACCCGGCCCCCGGCGGAGCCGCTACGCCCCCGGCGAACACCACCATCTCCGGGATTCCCCGAAGGGACCCTCGCGTTAGGGTCCATGAAAGGCAGAACAATGAGACGGCCCGGCGCCGTCGCAAGACGAGCAGGTGGATACGTGACGAATCTGATGCCCTCCGCCGCCGGCGAGCCTTCCATCGGTGGTGGCCTCGGCGACCAGGTCTACAACCGGCTGCTCGGCGAGCGGATCATCTTCCTCGGCCAGCAGGTTGACGACGACATCGCCAACAAGATCACCGCACAGCTGCTGCTCCTCGCCGCCGATCCGGACAAGGACATCTACCTCTACATCAACAGCCCCGGCGGCTCGGTGACGGCCGGCATGGCGATCTACGACACCATGCAGTACATCCCGAACGACGTGGTCACGATCGGCATGGGCATGGCGGCCTCGATGGGCCAGTTCCTGCTCACCGGCGGCACCGCCGGCAAGCGCTTCGCCCTGCCGCACACCGACATCATGATGCACCAGGGCTCCGCGGGCCTGGGCGGTACGGTCTCGGACATCAAGATCCAGGCCCAGTACCTGCTGCGCACGAAGAAGACCATGTCCGAGCTGACCGCGCTGCACTCCGGCCAGTCCGTCGAGACGATCGTCCGCGACGGCGACCGCGACCGCTGGTTCACCCCGGAAGAGGCCAAGGAGTACGGTCTCATTGACGAGATCATCACGCACGCCTCGGGTGTTCCGGGAGGCGGCGGCACCGGTGCCTGACCGGCCCGGCCACGCCAAGCACCGCCACGACCCCAGCCCCCAGAACGCCACCAGGACGGTGAACACCCCATGAGCAACTTCCCCGGCGCCGCCAGCGGCATGTACGAAGGGCCCCGCCCCGACAGCCGCTACGTCATCCCGCGCTTCGTCGAGCGCACCTCCCAGGGCATCCGCGAGTACGACCCGTACGCGAAGCTCTTCGAGGAGCGCGTGATCTTCCTGGGCGTCCAGATCGACGACGCCTCCGCCAACGACGTCATGGCGCAGCTGCTGTGCCTGGAGTCGATGGACCCGGACCGGGACATCTCGATCTACATCAACAGCCCCGGTGGCGACATGACCGCCCTGACGGCGATCTACGACACGATGCAGTTCGTGAAGCCCGACATCCAGACGGTCTGCATGGGCCAGGCGGCCTCCGCGGCGGCCATCCTGCTCGCCGCGGGTACGCCCGGCAAGCGCATGGCCCTGCCGAACTCGCGCGTGCTGATCCACCAGCCGGCGGGCTCCACCGGCCGCGGTCAGCTCTCCGACCTGGAGATCATCGCCAACGAGTTCACCCGGATGCGTGAGCAGCTGGAGGACATGCTGGCCAAGCACTCGAACCAGCCGATCGAGAAGATCCGCGAGGACATCGAGCGCGACAAGATCCTCACGGCCGAGGAGGCGCTGCAGTACGGCCTCGTCGACCAGATCATCTCCACCCGCAAGCTGAACAACGCCGCCGTCCGCTGAGGCGGAACGGCATACTCTGGGCCCTTCTTGGCAGGGTCCGCGTCAAAGTGAACCCTGCCAAGGGGGGCCCGAACACGGGGCCCGGCAAGGTACCGTCGACATAAGGCAGCACCAGGAGCCGCTGGACTCGAAAGCGTCCGGGCGTCTCCCAGGCGAAGGGGAAGCACACCGTGGCACGCATCGGTGACGGCGGCGATCTGCTCAAGTGCTCGTTCTGCGGCAAGAGCCAGAAGCAGGTCAAGAAGCTCATCGCAGGGCCCGGTGTGTACATCTGCGACGAGTGCATCGATCTCTGCAACGAGATCATCGAGGAGGAGCTCGCGGAGACCAGCGAGGTGCGCTGGGAGGAGCTGCCCAAGCCCCGCGAGATCTACGAGTTCCTCGAGGGCTATGTGGTCGGCCAGGAGGCGGCGAAGAAGGCCCTCTCCGTCGCGGTGTACAACCACTACAAGCGGGTCCAGGCGGGCGAGAACGGCGGCCCGGGCGGCCGTGACGACGCCATCGAGCTGGCGAAGTCCAACATCCTCCTGCTGGGCCCCACGGGCTCCGGCAAGACCCTCCTCGCGCAGACCCTGGCGCGCATGCTGAACGTGCCGTTCGCGATCGCCGACGCCACGGCGCTCACGGAGGCCGGCTACGTCGGCGAGGACGTGGAGAACATCCTCCTGAAGCTGATCCAGGCGGCGGACTACGACGTCAAGAAGGCCGAAACCGGGATCATCTACATCGATGAGATCGACAAGGTGGCGAGGAAGAGCGAGAACCCCTCGATCACCCGTGACGTCTCGGGCGAGGGCGTCCAGCAGGCGTTGCTGAAGATCCTCGAGGGCACCACGGCCTCCGTCCCGCCCCAGGGCGGCCGCAAGCACCCCCACCAGGAGTTCATCCAGATCGACACGACGAACGTCCTGTTCATCGTGGGCGGCGCCTTCGCCGGCCTGGAGAAGATCATCGAGGCCCGCGCGGGCGCGAAGGGCATCGGCTTCGGCGCGACGATCCTGTCCAAGCGCGAGCTGGAGGCCAAGGACGTCTTCGAGGACGTCATGCCGGAGGACCTGGTCAAGTTCGGCATGATCCCGGAGTTCATCGGCCGCCTCCCGGTCATCACCTCGGTCCACAACCTCGACCGCGAGGCGCTCCTCAAGATCCTGGTGGAACCCCGCAACGCCCTGGTCAAGCAGTACCAGCGGCTCTTCGAACTCGACGGCGTGGAGCTGGACTTCGAGCGCGAGGCCCTGGAGGCCATCGCCGACCAGGCCATCCTCCGCCAGACCGGCGCCCGTGGCCTGCGCGCCATCATGGAGGAAGTCCTCCAGGGCGTCATGTACGAGGTCCCGTCCCGCAAGGACGTCGCCCGCGTGGTCATCACGGCCGACGTGGTCCTCTCCAACGTCAACCCGACGCTGATTCCTCGGGATTCGCGGGGGCGGGGTTCGGGGGAGCAGAAGTCGGCGTAAGCCCGCCAGACATGAAAGAGGGGCCCCGGTCGACCGACCGGGGCCCTTCGCCGCGTCCTGGAGCCGTCAGGCCTTGACCCGCACGTCGTTGCGCAGCTTGGCCGCCAAGTCCGCCGTGTCGTTGATCGCGCCGCCCTCGCCCGACGCCAGGGAGGCCACGCTGTACGCCGACACCAGGGCGACCGTGCTGTGGTCACCCCAGATGCACACCGGCATCTTCACGGTCTTCGGCAGGCCCGATTCCGCCGAGCCGGCGGTGTCGAGCTGGGCCACCTGGCACTTCATGATGCCGTGGGAGAAGCCCGCCGGGTGGACCGTCTCGGGGCTGCCGATCAGCTTGCCCTTGAAGTCGGAGTCGCTCTGGTCCTTCTCCGAACCCGTCTTGGCCTTGGCGAACATGGCGTCGACCACCACCTCGGGATGGTCGATGGTCCCGTATACGCCCTTGAAGGAGAGCCCCTTCTTGGTCAGCCCCGTCCCGCTCTCGTAGGTGGCGTCCACCTGCTTCGGGTTGTCCACCCCCCACTTCTCGAAGTCCGAGCGGTCGGAGGCGGTCATGTCACTCGAGGACCCCGAGCCGGCCGACTTCGTGTAGGTCCCGTTGATCACCGAGCTGGGCGTGATGAGCTTGTGCGGCCCGTCGTCCGCGATGTCGCTGCCGCTCCCGCCGACCGCGATATACACCCCCACCGCCACGGCCGCCACCACGGCCACCGCGCCGATGATCAGGCCCGTCTTCTTCTTGCTGCCCGCCGGAGCCGGCGGCTGCGGCATGCCGTAGGGCTGCTGGCCGTAGGGCGGCTGCTGGCCGTACGGCTGCGGCTGCTGCGGCATGCCCTGCTGCGGGTAGCCGTACCCCGGCTGCGGCGGAGCCGGAGGCGCCTGCTGGGGGTAGCCGTAGCCGGGCTGCGGGGCCTGCGGCTGCTGGCCGTAGGGGCCCGGCTGGCCGTAGGGCCCCGGCTGGCCGTACGGGCCAGGCTGCCCCGGCTGGCCGTACGGACCCGGCTGCTGGGGCGGCTGGCCGTACGGGCCCGGCTGGTTGTTGCTCATTTCTGGGTTCCCCCTAGGACGCTTATGTGTTCCTGACATCCTGGCCCAGGCCCGGAAAGCGCGCGGCACCGGGGGCCGCACCGTTACAGAACAAACGTGTTTCGGGACCACCCCGTAACACCTCTAAACTGACCCCCGTGACCGAGAACGCTCAGCAGCAGCCACCCGCGCCCGACTCCGAACTGCCGACCCAGTACGCGCCGGCCGATGTAGAGGGCCCGCTGTACGAGCGCTGGGTAGAGCGCGGTTACTTCGAGGCGGACGAGAAGAGCGACAAGCCGCCGTACACCATCGTCATCCCGCCGCCGAACGTCACGGGCAGCCTGCACCTCGGGCATGCCTTCGAGCACACCCTCATCGACGCCCTCACCCGCCGTAAGCGCATGCAGGGCTACGAGACGCTGTGGCAGCCCGGCATGGACCACGCCGGCATCGCCACGCAGAACGTCGTCGAGCGCGAGCTGGGGAAGGAAGGAAAGTCCCGGCACGACCTCGGGCGTGAGGCGTTCGTCGAGCGCGTCTGGCAGTGGAAGGCCGAGTCCGGCGGCCAGATCAGCGGCCAGATGCGGCGCCTCGGCGACGGCGTCGCCTGGTCGCGTGAGCGGTTCACCATGGACGAGGGCCTGTCCCAGGCCGTCCAGACCATCTTCAAGCGCCTCTACGACGACGAGCTGATCTACCGCGCCGAGCGCATCATCAACTGGTGCCCCCGGTGCCTCACCGCGATCTCCGACATCGAGGTCGAGTACCAGGACGACGACGGCGAGCTCGTCTCCATGAAGTACGGCGAGGGGGACGACACCATCGTCGTCGCCACCACCCGTGCCGAGACGATGCTCGGCGACACCGCCGTCGCCGTCCACCCCGACGACGAGCGGTACAAGCACCTCGTCGGCAAGCTCATCAAGCTCCCGCTGACCGACCGTTCCATCCCGGTCGTCGCGGACACGCACGTCGACCCCGAGTTCGGCACCGGCGCCGTCAAGGTCACCCCGGCCCACGACCCGAACGACTTCGAGATCGGCCAGCGGCACGGCCTGCCGTCCATCACGGTCATGGACGAGCACGCCGTCATCACCGCCCACGGCCCCTTCCAGGGCCTGGACCGGCTCGAGGCCCGCTCCGCCATCGTCGCCGCGCTGCGCGCCGAGGGCCGGATCGTCGCCGAGAAGCGGCCGTACGTCCACTCCGTCGGCCACTGCTCGCGCTGCAAGACCACCATCGAGCCGCGCCTGTCGATGCAGTGGTGGGTCAAGGTCGGCCCGCTGGCGAAGGCCGCCGGCGACGCCGTCCGGGACGGCCGCGTCAAGATCCATCCGCAGGAGATGGAGAAGCGGTACTTCGACTGGGTCGACAACCTCCACGACTGGTGCATCTCGCGGCAGTTGTGGTGGGGCCACCGGATTCCCGTCTGGTACGGCCCGGAGGGTGAAGTCGTCTGCGTCGGGCCGGACGAGGAGCCGCCGAGCGGCGAGGGCTGGCACCAGGACACCGACGTCCTCGACACCTGGTTCTCCTCCGGCCTGTGGCCGTTCTCCACCCTCGGCTGGCCCGAACAGACCGAGTCGCTGGCGAAGTTCTACCCGAACTCCGTCCTGGTCACCGGCTACGACATCCTCTTCTTCTGGGTCGCCCGGATGATGATGTTCGGCCTGTACGCGATGGACGGCACCCCGCCGTTCCACACCATCGCCCTGCACGGCATGGTCCGCGACCAGTTCGGCAAGAAGATGTCGAAGTCCTTCGGTAACGCGGTCAACCCGCTGGACTGGATGGACAAGTACGGCAGCGACGCGCTCAGGTTCACCCTGGCCCGTGGCGCGAACCCCGGTGTCGACGTCCCGATCGGCGAGGACTGGGTCCAGGGTTCCCGCAACTTCGCCAACAAGATCTGGAACGCCACCCGTTTCGCCCTGATGAACGGCGCCACGGTGGAGGGCCCGCTGCCGGACCCGGCGAGGATGTCGGCGACCGACCGCTGGATCCTCTCCCGCCTGAACTCGGTCGTGGCCGAAGTCGACGCCCACTACGAGGACTTCCAGTTCGCCAAGCTGTCGGACGCCCTCTTCCACTTCGCGTGGGACGAGGTCTTCGACTGGTACGTCGAGCTGTCCAAGACGGTCTTCCAGGCGGGCGGCGAGCCGGCCGAGGTCAGCAAGCGCGTCCTGGGCGAGGTCCTCGACGTCACCCTCAAGCTGCTGCACCCGGTGGTCCCGTTCGTCACGGAGACCCTGTGGACGACCCTCACCGGCGGCGAGTCGGTCGTCATCGCGGACTGGCCGAAGGACAGTGGC
Source organism: Streptomyces barringtoniae (assembly GCF_020819595.1). Taxonomy (GTDB): domain Bacteria; phylum Actinomycetota; class Actinomycetes; order Streptomycetales; family Streptomycetaceae; genus Streptomyces; species Streptomyces barringtoniae. Next base: position 19,491 of record NZ_JAJHNP010000026.1, on the reverse strand, counting down.
TTCCGTGACGCATCCGCCGAGCGGGAGATCGAGACCCTCCAGTCGGTCATCACCGAGGTCCGCCGCTTCCGCGCCGACCAGGGCCTGCAGCCGGGCCAGCGCGTCCCGGCCCGCCTGACGCTCGACGGTACGGCCCTCGCCCCGCACGAGGCCGCCATCCGCCAGCTGCTGCGCCTGCAGCCGGAGGGCGACTCCTTCACGGCGACGGCGACCCTCCCGGTCTCCGGTGCCGAGGTCGCGCTCGACCTCTCCGGCACGATCGACGTGGCCGCCGAGCGCAAGCGCCTCGCCAAGGACCTGGCCGCCGCGGAGAAGGAGAAGGCCCAGGCGAACGCCAAGCTCGGCAACGAGGCCTTCCTGGCCAAGGCCCCGGACCACGTGGTGGACAAGATCCGCACCCGCTTGGCCAAGGCGGACGAGGACATCGCCCGCATCACCGCCCAGCTGGAGAAGCTGCCGCAGGCGTAGCACGGCGACGAAGGCCCCCGGAACTGCACAGTTCCGGGGGCCTTCGCCCACCTATGTCAGTGCCGCTCCGTAGACTGGCACCGTGAGCGACCCGAACGGCACCGACCAGCCCGACCCCCTCGACAGCTTCGACGAGATCATCGAGGCCGAGACCACCCGCGACCCCGATCTCGCCGTGATCGAGGCGGGCAGCCGCACCCTGCGCACCCAGGGCGGGCAGGCGTACGCAGACGTACCCGCGCGGCCCGAGGACCCGGAGGTCGACAAGGCCCTGCGCGAGGTCGAGGCCGAGCTGGCCACCCGCTGGGGCGAGACCAAGCTGGAGCCCTCGGTCAGCCGCATCTCCGCGCTGATGGACGTGCTCGGCGAGCCGCAGCGCTCGTACCCCTCGATCCACATCACGGGCACCAACGGCAAGACCTCCACCGCCCGCATGATCGAGGCCCTGCTCGGCGCCTTCGAGCTGCGCACCGGCCGCTACACGAGCCCCCACGTGCAGTCGATCACCGAGCGGATCAGCCTGGACGGCGCCCCGATCTCCGCCGAGCGGTTCATCGAGACGTACCAGGACATCAAGCCGTACGTCGAGATGGTCGACTCCTCGCAGGAGTACCGGCTGTCCTTCTTCGAGGTCCTCACCGGCATGGCGTACGCCGCCTTCGCGGACGCCCCCGTGGACGTCGCCGTCGTCGAGGTCGGCATGGGCGGCTCCTGGGACGCCACCAACGTCATCGACGGTGACGTCGCCGTGATCACCCCGATCGACCTGGACCACACCGACCGCCTCGGCGAGACGCCCGCGGAGATCGCCGGCGAGAAGGGCGGGATCATCAAGCAGGACGCGACCGTGATCCTGGCCCAGCAGCCCGTCGACGCGGCGCAGGTGCTGCTGAAGAAGGCCGTCGAGGTGGACGCCACCGTGGCCCGCGAGGGCCTGGAGTTCGGGGTCGTCGCCCGGCAGGTCGCCGTCGGCGGGCAGCTGCTCACCCTGCGCGGCCTCGGCGGCGAGTACCCCGAGGTGTACCTCCCGCTGCACGGCGCCCACCAGGCGCACAACGCGGCCGTGGCCCTCGCGGCCGTCGAGGCGTTCTTCGGTGTCGGCGCGCAGCGCGCCGAGCCGCTGGACACCGACGCCGTCCGCAAGGCCTTCGCGGCCGTGTCCTCGCCGGGCCGCATGGAGGTCGTACGGCGCTCCCCGACCATCGTGCTGGACGCCGCGCACAACCCGGCGGGCGCGCGGGTGACCGCCGAGGCGGTGCAGGAGGCGTTCGATTTCAGCCGGCTGATCGGCGTGGTCGGCGCGAGCGGCGACAAGAACGTGCGGGGGCTGCTGGAGGCCTTCGAGCCGATCTTCGCCGAGGTCGTCGTCACGCAGAACTCCAGCCACCGGGCCATGGACGCGGACGAGCTGGCCGCGCTCGCCGTCGAGGTGTTCGGCGAGGAGCGGGTGCAGGTCGAACCGAGGCTGCCGGACGCCCTGGAGGCCGCGATCACGCTGGCCGAGGAGGAGGGCGAGTTCGCGGGCGGCGGTGTGCTCGTCACCGGTTCCGTCATCACCGTCGGCGAGGCCCGGCTGCTGCTGGGGAAGGGCTGAGAGTCGAAGATGCGTACGCTCTGTGCATCGACACTGATCGGCGAGTTCTTCGTCATCGGCTTCGCCGGGCTCGTCGCCATGAAGGACCCGAACCTGTCGGTCTCCACGGTGTGGCTGGTCAGCGGCATCGCCATGTTGCTGTGTGTGCTGCTGTGCGGCATGGTGACCCGGCCCGGCGGGGTGGCCCTCGGCTGGGCCCTGCAGCTCGCGCTGATCGTCTCCGGCGTCTTCGTCCCGACCATGTACTTCATGGGCGCGGTGTTCGCGGCGCTGTGGTGGGCGTCGGTGCATTTCGGCAGAAAGGTGGACGAGGCGAAGGCCAGATTCGCCGCCGAGGCGGAGTCCGGCCCGTCCACACCTGACGCTGCGTAACGGGTGTCCCGGCACGCCCTGTAACCTCGTCCCACCACCGCAGACGACCGCCAGAAGGAGTCCTCCCGTGAGCCAGCGCACCCTCGTCCTGCTCAAGCCCGACGCCGTCCGTCGCGGCCTGACCGGCGAGATCATCAGCCGCATCGAGCGCAAGGCCGGCTGGCAGATCACCGCGCTGGAGCTGCGCACCCTGGACCGTGCCACGCTGGAGCAGCACTACGCCGAGCACGTCGGCAAGCCGTTCTACGAGCCGCTGGTCGAGTTCATGTCCTCCGGCCCGGTCGTCGTGCTGATCGTCGAGGGCGAGCGGGTCATCGAGGGCGTGCGCGCGCTCGCCGGTCCGACCGACCCGATCGCGGCCGCGCCGGGCTCCATCCGCGGCGACTTCGGTGTGATCGTCCGCGAGAACCTGATCCACGCCTCCGACTCCGAGGAGTCCGCCGAGCGCGAGGTGAAGATCTTCTTCCCGGGCCGCGCCTGAGCCGCGTGGTCGGCCGCGAGCAGAGTTTTCATCAAATTTCCTGAGGGGGCGTCAGCTCGGTCCGGTGGCGCCTGACCAGGGACGGCCGTACATTTCCGGCCGTCCCTTGGCATATGCATTGCCGTTCGGGGGAACGCGTGCCTCCGTTGGACCGTCTCCACAAGCGGGGCGGGCCGCCATCTGGTGACAATGGCGGAGACCCTCGCGCAGTGTTCGTGCAGGCGCGTTTACGATGGAGGCCTTCACGTCACAGCACCCGCCTCGCCGACCTGATATGCCCTCAAAAGTTCGGGAAGGCCAGATGAATCCGGATGGGGAACTCAATGTCGTTCATCGGCCGTGACATGGCTGTCGACCTCGGGACCGCCAACACGCTGGTGTACGTCAGGGGTCGCGGGATCGTACTCAACGAGCCGTCCGTCGTCGCGATCAACACCAACACGGGTGGGATTCTTGCGGTCGGTGCCGAAGCGAAGAAGATGATCGGCCGGACGCCGGGCAACATCGTGGCCGTCCGCCCGCTGAAGGACGGCGTGATCGCCGACTTCGAGATCACCGAGCGGATGCTCCGCTACTTCATCCTGAAGATCCACAAGCGGCGGTATCTCGCCCGGCCGCGGGTCGTCGTCTGTGTGCCCTCGGGCATCACGGGCGTCGAGCGCCGCGCGGTGATCGAGGCGTCCTCCCAGGCGGGTGCGCGCCAGGTGCACATCATCGAGGAGCCCATGGCGGCCGCCATCGGCTCCGGCCTGCCGGTCCACGAGGCCACGGGCAACATGGTGGTGGACATCGGCGGCGGCACCACGGAGGTCGCGGTCATCTCGCTCGGCGGCATCGTCACCGCCCAGTCCATCCGGGTCGCGGGCGACGAGCTGGACAACGCGATCATCCAGTACATCAAGAAGGAGTACAGCCTTCTGCTGGGTGAGCGCACGGCCGAACAGATCAAGATCACGATCGGTTCGGCGTACGACCTCGACGCCGACGAGCACACCGAAGTCCGCGGCCGGGACCTGGTGTCCGGGCTGCCGAAGACCGTCGTCATCTCGGCCGCCGAGGTCCGCAAGGCGATCGAGGAGCCGGTCAACGCGATCGTCGACGCGGTCAAGACGACCCTCGACAAGTGCCCGCCGGAGCTGTCCGGCGACATCATGGACCGAGGAATCGTTCTGACCGGCGGCGGAGCCCTGTTGCGCGGGCTCGACGAGCGGCTGCGCCGGGAGACCGGCATGCCGATCCACATCGCCGAGGACCCGCTGGACAGCGTGGCGCTCGGTTCCGGCAAGTGCGTCGAGGAGTTCGAGGCACTGCAGCAGGTCCTGGACGCCCAGCCGCGCAGATGACGAAACTCTTCGATTCCGCCGTACGAGACGTTCTCCTCTCGTGCGGCGGATCGTTGATATAGAGGCATAAGCTCCCCCAAATGGGCCCCTCGGGTTTGCGTTTCGCGCATTGCACCGCAAAGGGGCTCCCGAATTCCTATTGAGGAAGGGCACGGCCGCCGCACGTGAGGGACACGAAAGAGAGTCGGCTGCTCCTGGTCCTGCTGATCGCCATCGCGTTCGCGCTGATCACGGTCGACATCCGCGGGGGCCGGAACTCCCCGGTCGACGGTGCCCGGCAGGCCGCGGCCGCGGTGTTCGGCCCCGTCGAGAACGGCCTTTCCTCGGCGGTGAACCCGGTCGGCAACGCCGTCTCCGCGATCCGGGACTCCGGCAACCGGCACGACCGGCTCGCCCTGCTGGAGAAGGAGAACGCGGCCCTCAAGGCGAAACTCGGCAGCGACGACCGCAACCGCAGCAGGCTGAACCAGCTCGACAGGATGCTGAAGATCGCTGGCGAGGGCCAGTACGGCATCAAGGGCGCCCAGGTCATCGCCATAGGAGCGGCCCAGGGCTTCTCCTGGACCATCACCATCGACGCCGGTGCCAACGACGGCATCAAGCGCGACATGACCGTCCTCAACGGCGACGGCCTGGTCGGCCGCGTCACCACCGTCGGCCCGGACACCTCCACTGTGCTGCTCGCCAACGACCCCGACTTCACCGTCGGCACCCGCATGGAGGGCAGCGACGAACTCGGCTTCGCCTCCGGGCAGGGCGACCGCCCGCTGCGCGTGGAACTGCTCAACGGCAAGGCGGAGGTGAAGAAGGGCGACCGGCTCGTCACCTTCGGCTCGGAGGCCGACCGGCCGTTCGTGCCCGGCGTGCCGGTCGGCGTGGTCTCCCGCGTCGACCCCTCCAACGGCGGCCTCACCCGCACGATCTACGTCACCCCGTACGTCGGCTTCACCAAGCTCGACATCGTCGGCGTGGTCGTCCAGGCCCCGAAGAAGGACCCGCGCGACGAGGTCCTGCCGACCAAACCCAAGCCCGTACCGACGCCGACGGTGACCGTCACGGTGACCCCCTCGGCCAACGCGAACAACACGACCGGCCAGCAGCAGTAGGAGCTGACTTTCCATGCGCCCCAACCGGATCCTGCTCTCCAGCGCGCTGGTCGTCGTGGCCCTGGTGATCCAGGTGAGCGTCCTGGCCCGCCTGCATCTGCCGGGCGCCGTCCCGGACCTGCTGCTGCTCACCGTCCTCGGCCTGGCCATGGTGTACGGCCATGTGGGCGGCGCCCTCGTCGGCTTCGGCGCCGGCCTGCTCGCCGACCTGGCCCCGCCCGCCGACCACGCGGCCGGCCGCTACGCCCTCGTGCTGTGCGTCACCGGCTACTTCGCCGGGCTCATCAGGCCGGAGAACGGCCGCCTGAAGTCGGCGACCGGCCCGATGGCCGTCGTGGTCGCCGCCGCCATCGGCTCCACGCTGCTGTACGCGGGCGTCGGCGCGCTCGTCGGCGACACCGCGGCCCGCCACGTCGGCCTGACCGGGCTGCTGTTCTCGGCGGCCCTGTACGACCTGCTGCTCGCCCCGTTCGTGGTCCCGGGCATCATGTGGCTGGCCCGCCGCGCGGACAACGATCCGCTGACCGAGTCAGGCCCCGCCGCCAAGGCCGGTGACATCTCCACCGGCTGGCTCTCCTCCGGCACCGGCCTGCGCATCGGCAGCCAGCGCGGCGGTTTCGGCGCGCTGAAGGCCAAGGCCCGCACCCGCTCCACGCGGGTCGGCCGGATCAAGGGGGTCAAGCGGCTGTGAGCGCGAGTCAGGCGGTCGAAGCACCCGCGGAGTTCACTCGAACGGGTCAGCTTTCGTGGAACGCGGGTTCACAGGCTGGTCGTTCATCATACGTACGCGATCTCGCACATGCGCACTGAGAGGGGGAGGCAACCGCAGTGACCAACATCCCCGAGACCGGTCGGACCCCACGGGTCCAGATCCGGCTCGTCGTGATCCAGATCCTCGTCCTCTCCCTGCTCGGCACGCTCGGCGGCCGGCTCTGGTACCTGCAGATCCGCGAGGGCGCCCAGTACCAGAAGGAGGCGTCCGGCAACCACGTCCAGCAGGTCGTCGACCCCGCCGTGCGCGGCGACATCCTGGACGCCCGCGGAGTGCCCCTCGCGGACAACGAGACCCGCCTGGTCGTCTCCGCCTCCCGCACCGACCTGCTCAAGCAGAAGGACGACGGCAAGGCGGTCCTCACCAAGCTGGCCGGCGTCCTCGGCGAGAAGCCCGCGGACGTCATCCAGAAGGTCCGGCTGTGCGACGCCAAGACCCCCAAACCGTGCTGGAACGGCTCGCCGTACCAGCCGATCCCGATCACCGACGAGGCCACGCCCAAGCAGGCCCTGCAGATCCGCGAGCGCGCCGAGGACTTCCCCGGCATCACCGCCGAGCCCGAGGCCGTGCGCCGCTACCCGGCCCCGGGCAACGCCAACACCGCCCAGGTCCTCGGCTATCTCTCGCCCGTCACCGACGCCGAGATCCAGAAGGCCAAGGACACCGACTCGCCCTATCTGCGCTCCGACATGGTCGGCCGCTCCGGCCTGGAGCGGGAGTACGACAAGGAACTGCGCGGCAAGGCCGGCGTCACCCGGTACGAGGTGGACAACCTCGGCCGGGTCATCGGCAAGGCCAAGTCGGACTCCGCCGAGCCCGGCTCGAACCTGGTCACCAGCATCGACTCCCGGGTCCAGCGCGTCGCGGAGTACGAACTGGACAAGGCGATGAAGGCCGCCCGCCAGCAGTTCGACAAGAACACCGGCGAGAACTTCAAGGCCGACTCCGGCGCCGTCATCGTCATGGAGGCCAAGACCGGCCGGATCGTCGCGATGGCCTCGGCCCCGACCTACGACCCGAACGTCTGGGTGGGCGGCATCTCCGCCAAGGACTACAAGGCCCTCACCGGCAAGGACTCCGACTACCCTCTGCTCAACCGGGCCATCCAGGGTCAGGCGGCCCCCGGTTCGACGTTCAAGGTGGTCTCCACGGCCGCCGCGGTCCAGGCCGGCTACGCCTGGGACGGCGGCTACCCCTGCACCAGCTCCTACTCGGTCGGCGGCCAGGTCTTCAAGAACTTCGAGGGCGAGAACTTCGGCGACATCTCCCTGGGCCGCGCCCTGGAGGTCTCCTGCGACACCGTCTTCTACGGCCTCGGCGACAACGAGTGGAAGAAGGACGGCGGTATCAACCCCAAGAAGGGCCAGCCCAAGGACTGGTTCTTCAAGACGGCCCACCAGTTCGGCCTCGGCAAGGAGACCGGCATCGACCTGCCCAACGAGGTCACCGGCCGCGTCCCCGACCGCCAGTGGAAGCTCGACTACTGGAAGGCCAACAAGGACGCCTGGTGCAAGTCCGGCAAGAAGGACGGCTCCTACGTCGAGAAGATCGCCTACGAGAACTGCCTCGAAGGCAACAAGATGCGCGAGGGCGACGAGATCAACTACTCCATCGGCCAGGGCGACACCCTCGTCACGCCGATCCAGGAGGCCATGATCTACGGCGCCGTAGCCAACGGCGGCACCGAGTACGCCCCGACCATCGGCAAGGCGGTCATCAGCGCCGACGGCAAGAGCGTCCAGGAGATCAAGCCCAAGGTGCAGCGCAAGCTGCCGGTCAGCCAGGCCACCCTCAAGGGCATGGACGACGCCTTCGCGGGCGTCATCACCCGCGGTACGGCCGCGTGGAAGTTCAACGGCTGGCCGCAGGACAAGATCCCGCTGCACGGCAAGACCGGTACCGCCGAGGTCTACGGCAAGCAGACCACCGGCTGGCTGGCCACGTACTCCAAGGACTACTCGGTGATCATGACGATCTCCCAGGCCGGTACGGGTTCCGGTTCCTCCGGTGAGGCCGTGCGCAACATCTACAGCGCGCTGTACGGCGTCCAGGGCGACGGTTCCATCGACAACAAGAAGGCGCTGCTGCCCCAGCCGCAGAAGGGCCTGCCGAAGGTCCGCACCGACGGCACGATCGACGCCCCGAAGATCAACGGTGACCCGGCGAAGGACGCCGAGGCCTCCCAGCAGAACAACCCCAGCAACGGCAGCGACCAGCAACCCGCCACCTCGCCCTCGCCCACCACGGGCAACCGCAACACCCGCAGGCGACCACGCAGGACCCCCGGGCGGGGAAGCCGGAGGATGCCCTCATGACCGGCGCGAACGGCTTCTCCGTCTCCGGATACGGCCCCGAGCGGGCCGGCTGGACCAGGATCTTCGCCCGTGACTCGCTGGCCCGCAGGCTCGACTGGCCGATACTGCTGGCCGCCGTGGCGCTGTCCCTGATCGGGTCCGCGCTGGTGTTCTCGGCGACCCGCAACCGCACCGAGATCAACCAGGGCGACCCGTACTTCTTCCTGGAACGCCACCTGATGAACCTCGGCATCGGGTTCGCCCTGATGCTCGCCACGCTCTGGCTGGGCCACCGCGCCCTGCGCAACGCGGTGCCGATCCTCTACGGCCTGTCGGTGCTGCTGGCCCTGGTGGTCCTCACCCCGCTCGGCGCCACCATCAACGGCCAGCGCAACTGGCTCGTCATCGGCGGCTTCTCGCTCCAGCCCGCCGAGTTCCTCAAGGTGACGATCATCCTGGGCATGGCGATGATGCTCGCGACCCGGGTGGACGCGGGCGACAAGCCCTACCCGGACCACCGGACGGTGGCGCAGTCCCTGGGCCTCGCGGCCGTACCGTGCCTGATCCTGCTGCTCATGCCGGACCTCGGCTCGGTGCTCGCCATGGTGGCCATCATCCTGGGCGTGCTGCTCGCCTCCGGCGCCTCCAACCGCTGGGTCTTCGGCCTGCTCACCATGGGCGTGATCGGCTGCATCGCCATCTGGCAGCTGCACATCCTGGACCAGTACCAGATCAACCGCTTCGCCGCGTTCGCCAACCCGAGCCTGGACCCGGCGGGCGTCGGCTACAACACCAACCAGGCCCGTATCGCCATCGGCTCCGGCGGCCTGACCGGCGCCGGGCTCTTCCACGGCTCGCAGACCACCGGCCAGTTCGTGCCCGAGCAGCAGACGGACTTCGTCTTCACGGTCGCGGGGGAGGAACTGGGCTTCGTCGGCGCCGGCTTCATCATCTTCCTGCTCGGCGTGGTGCTGTGGCGGGCCTGCCGCATCGCCCGCGACTCCACCGAGCTGTACGGGACGATCGTGGCCGCCGGGATCGTCGCCTGGTTCGCCTTCCAGGCCTTCGAGAACATCGGCATGACCCTCGGCATCATGCCGGTCACCGGCCTGCCGCTGCCGTTCGTGTCGTACGGCGGCTCGTCGATGTTCGCGGTCTGGGTGGCCGTGGGTCTGCTGCAGTCGATCAAGGTCCAGAAACCCATGTCGGCGTAGGCCCCCGGCGGTCGGCGGGGGCGGCGCGGCGCACCGTTCACCGGGTGGATGACGGGAGTTTTCCGGCCATTCACCCGGCACCGCCCCTGCCGTACCACCTCGCGGACAACTAGATTCGATCCATGGCGGATGCGAAACGCGAGATCGAGCGCAAGTACGAGTCCGACGACAGCGGGCTGCCCGACCTGACCGGCGTCGGCGCAGTGGCGGCCGTCCTGGACAAGGGCCTGACGGAGCTCGACGCCATCTACTACGACACCGCCGACGAGCGCCTGGCCGCCGCCGCCCTCACCCTGCGCCGCCGCACCGGAGGCTCGGACGCCGGCTGGCATCTGAAGTTCCCGGTCGAACCGGGCGTGCGGGACGAGATCCGGGCCCCGCTCTCCGACACCGTCCCGGAGGAGATCGCCGCCCTGGTCCGTTCCCGGATCCGGGACGCCGAGCTGGTCCCGCTGGTCCGGCTGCGCTCCGCCCGGGACGTGCGCCACCTGGTCGACGCCGACGGCACCCTGCTGGCCGAGGCGAGCGTCGACGCCGTGACCGCCGAACGGATCGGGGAGACGGGCAGGACCGCCCAGTGGACCGAGATCGAGGTGGAACTGGCCGACGACGGCGACCCCGCCTTCCTGGACCTGGTGGACAAACGGCTGCGCCGGGCGGGCATGCGCCCCTCGAAATCACCGTCGAAGCTCGCCCGGGCCCTGAAACAGACAGGGGGACGGCGCCGTGCAAAGGGCAGGCCCGCACCGCCGGTGACGGCAGGCGACCACGTGCTGGCCTATCTGCGCGCCCAGCGGGACGTACTGGTCGAGCTCGACCCCGCCGTCCGCCGGGACGTGCCCGACTCCGTGCACCGTATGCGGGTCGCCACCCGCCGCGCCCGCAGCACCCTGCGCAGCTTCCGCTCCGTCCTCGACCGCACCGCCACCGACCCCGTCGCGGTCGAGCTGAAGTGGCTCGCGGGCGAGCTGGGCGTGGACCGCGACCAGGAAGTGATGGCCGAACGTCTGACGGCCGCCCTGGACGCCCTCCCGCCCGACCTCGTCGTCGGCCCGGTCCCCGAACGCCTCGCCTCCTGGGCCGAGGCCCGCGGCGGCGGTGCACAGGCCCACCTGACCGGCGTGCTGGACTCCCGCCGCTATCTGACCCTGCTGGACACCCTGGACGCGCTCCTCGCCGACCCGCCGCTGCGCAAGGCCGCCGGGAAGAAGCCCGAAAAGGTGCTCACCAAGGCCCTGGACAAGGACCTGGCGACCCTGTCCGCCCTGGTCGAGCGGGCGATCGGCGTCCCGCGCGGCGCGGAACGCGACGTCGCCGTGCACGAGGCCCGCAAGAAGGCCAAGCGCACCCGCTACGCGGCCGAGGCGGCCACACCGGCCCTCGGGAAACCGGCCGGCTCCCTCACCAAGGCCATGAAGTCCCTGACCACCCTCCTCGGCGACCACCAGGACAGCGTCATGACCCGCCTGACCCTGCGCGAGCTGTCCGCGGTGGCCCACGCGGCGGGGGAGAGCACCTTCACATACGGGGTGCTGTACGGGCGCGAGGAGGCCCGGGCGGCACGGACGGAGGCGGAGCTGCCGGAGATGTGGAAGGAGATCAGGGCCGGGGCGACCGGCTGAGCGTGCGGGGGAGGGCCTCGGCCGGGTTACGCTTGATGGTCACCCCTGTCAGCTCACGAAGGTTCGCGAGATGCCTGCCGAAGCCGCCGAGTCGGTGTTCCCGCAGCTCGAAGCACTGCTCCCGCATGTGCAGAAGCCCATCCAGTACGTCGGCGGAGAGCTCAACTCCACCGTCAAGAACTGGGACGAGTGCGACGTCCGCTGGGCGCTCATGTACCCGGACGCGTACGAGGTCGGCCTGCCCAACCAGGGCGTCCAGATCCTCTACGAGGTCCTCAACGAGCGGGAGGGCGTTCTCGCCGAGCGCACCTACAGCGTGTGGCCGGACCTGGAGGCGCTGATGCGTGAGCACGGCGTCCCGCAGTTCACGGTGGACACCCACCGCCCGGTGAAGGCCTTCGACGTGTTCGGCCTCAGCTTCTCCACGGAGCTGGGCTACACCAACATGCTCGCCGCCCTGGACCTCGCCGGAATCCCCCTGGAGTCCAAGGACCGCACGGACGACGACCCGATCGTCCTGGCCGGCGGCCACGCCGCCTTCAACCCCGAGCCGATCGCCGACTTCATCGACGCGGCGGTCATCGGCGACGGCGAGCAGGCCGTGCTCGACATGACCCGGATCATCCGCGAGTGGAAGGCCGAGGGCCGCCCCGGAGGCCGCGAGGAGGTCCTGTTCCGCCTGGCGAAGACGGGCGGGGTGTACGTCCCGGCGTTCTACGACGTCGAGTACCTGCCGGACGGCCGTATCGCGCGCGTGGTCCCGAACAAGAGCGGTGTCCCCTGGCGCGTGTCCAAGCACACGGTCATGGACCTCGACGAGTGGCCGTACCCCAAGCAGCCCCTCGTGCCCCTGGCCGAGACGGTCCACGAGCGCATGTCGGTGGAGATCTTCCGCGGCTGCACCCGCGGCTGCCGCTTCTGCCAGGCCGGCATGATCACCCGCCCGGTCCGCGAGCGCTCGATCACGGGCATCGGCGAAATGGTCGACAAGGGCCTGAAGGCAACGGGCTTCGAGGAGGTGGGCCTGCTCTCCCTCTCCTCCGCGGACCACTCGGAGATCGGCGACATCGCCAAGGGCCTGGCGGACCGCTACGAGGACGACAAGATCGGCCTCTCGCTCCCCTCCACCCGCGTCGACGCCTTCAACATCGACCTGGCGAACGAGCTGACCCGCAACGGCCGCAGGTCGGGCCTCACCTTCGCCCCGGAGGGCGGCTCGGAGCGCATCCGCAGGGTCATCAACAAGATGGTCTCGGAGGACGACCTGATCCGTACCGTGGCCACGGCCTACGGCAACGGCTGGCGCCAGGTGAAGCTGTACTTCATGTGCGGCCTTCCGACGGAGACCGACGACGACGTCCTGCAGATCGCCGACATGGCGATGCACGTCATCCAGAAGGGCCGCGAGGTCTCGGGCTCGAACGACATCCGCTGCACGGTCTCGATCGGCGGTTTCGTCCCCAAGCCGCACACCCCCTTCCAGTGGGCCCCGCAGCTGTCCGCCGAGGAGACGGACGCGCGCCTGGAGAAGCTCCGCGACAAGATCCGCGGCGACAAGAAGTACGGCCGCTCCATCGGCTTCCGCTACCACGACGGCAAGCCGGGCATCGTCGAGGGCCTCCTCTCCCGCGGCGACCGCCGCATCGGCGCGGTCATCCGCGCGGTGTACGACGACGGCGGCCGCTTCGACGGCTGGCGCGAGCACTTCTCCTACGACCGCTGGATGGCCTGCGCCGACAAGGCGCTCGCGCCCTACGGCGTCGACGTCGACTGGTACACCACCCGTGAGCGCACCTACGAGGAGGTTCTCCCCTGGGACCACCTCGACTCCGGCCTGGACAAGGACTGGCTCTGGGAGGACTGGCAGGACGCCCTCGACGAGACGGAGGTCGAGGACTGCCGCTGGACCCCGTGCTTCGACTGCGGCGTCTGCCCGCAGATGGACACGGCCATCCAGATCGGCCCGACGGGGAAGAAGCTGCTGCCGCTGACGGTCAAGAACGCGGGTCCGACACCGGCTTCGAGTGGTCACGCGCACTGAGGTGGGCGAGGCGCCCGTCCGGGGGCGGGCGGGCGTAGCGTGAAATGACAGCCTGACGCCGATGACAGCCTGGGCGCCGACGACGAGGTCGGCACCAGCATCGCTTTTGTCCGGAGCGCCCGCCGAGTTTCGCGGGCGCTGAGAGACGAAAGGCCGGTCATGCCTCAATCCATGCGCGCGCTCGTAGCCGTGAGGGCCGGTGAGCCCACCGATGTCCTGCGGCTGGAATCCCGGCCTGTTCCCACGCCGAAAGCCGGTCAGGCGCTGATCCGTGTGAAGGCGACTCCGATTCACGCCAGTGATCTGCATGTGCTGCGGGGCCGCTACGGTTTCTCCCCCGGGTTTCCCGCTGTCGGGGGCCACATGGAATGCGTGGGCCGTATTGCGGCCCTGGGCCCGGACACCGGGGGACCGAAGGTCGGCGAGCGCGTGGTGGCCGCTACGGTCCCGGCGGTACCCGGGCCCCCCGTGGCCGGCACCTGGCAGGAATACCTCGTTGCCGACACGCGAAGGCTGCTGCCGGTCCCCGGCCGGCTGAGCGACTCCAGAGCCTGTCAACTCGCCGTCAATCCGTTGACCGCGCTGCTCCTCGTGACGCGCGAACTCGACGTACAGCCGGGCGAATGGCTGTTGCAGACGGCCGCGGGCTCCACGGTCGGCCGGCTCGTCATTCAGCTGTCCCGGCATCTGGGTGTTCGCACGATCAATGTCGTGCGGCGACGCGATGCCGTAGAGGAGATCAAAGCGCTCGGTGGCGACGAGGTCATTTGCACCGAGGACGAGGACCTGCTGCAGCGGGTGGCTGACATAGCGGGGCCGGCCGGCGTGCGCAAGGCCGTGGACTGTGTCGCGGGCCCCGTGGGCGCCCAGGTGTCCCAGGCACTGGCTCCGGGAGGGGAGCTCGTGGTCTACGGCGCGCTCTCGACGCATCGGCAGACCGACCCTGCGGCGCTGACGATTCCGCTGCAGGCACGCTCGGTCATCTACGAGACGAAGGCAGTCCGAGGCTTCTGGCTGAACCGCTGGTTCGGCACGGTCTCACCCGAGGACGCGCTGCGCGCGCTGTCCCAGGTTCGCGGTCTCGTCGCCGATGAGGTGCTGAGCATCCCCCGGGGCCGGCCGTTCCCGCTCGAACGCTTCGCTGAAGCCGTCTCGCTCGCCGAAGCACCCGCACACGGCACCAAACCGCTCTTCGTCTTCGAAGAAAGCCCCAATGGTGACGAACGGTGAGCCGATCGCATTTTCGGTTAATCGATGCGAGCGGTTCCCCTGAGTGGGGGAAATCGCTTAAGTTGTCCCGACTGGGATGGATTTTCCGGATGGAGATCGCTGCAGGTGCGCATCCGAAACCCAGGTGGCTCAGCGGGCGAGCGGAGGTGACCGTCGGCAGTGGTGAATTCCAGAGGTGGCGATGCGCACAACACCGACCCCTCCATGCCAGGCTCCTCCCATCCGCTGCGCCGGCCGCAGGGCTCGGGGACCGTACAGGCCGTACGGCCCTCGGAGCGGCCCCTCATGCGGATGCGGCTGCTCGACGCCGTGGACGAGGACCGGCGCGATGCCGAGGTGCTGCTGACCGCGCTCCAGCAGGCGGTGGCCGAGGTGCACGGCCTGGGCGGCATGGTTCATCTCCCGGGCGGCGGAATGAGCGGCATCCTCTACCTGGTCGCCGACAGCGGCCTGCCGGAGTCGATGATCCGGCCCTGGCTGATCATCCCGGCACGCGGCACGGCGCCGCCCAGCAGGGCCGCCCGCGAGGACACCCTCACCTGGCAGCCCGACCTGGCCCCGCCCGACCCGGTGCCGGGCCGGGACCCCGCCGCCCTGTGGCCTTCCCGGGTCCCCGCCGGCATCGCTCACCTGGCCGTCCCCATTCCGGGCGGTCGGCGACGGGGCGCGCTCTCGGTCCTCTTCGCCCCGGGCGACGAGCCCGGCGCGGCGGAGTGCGCCTTTCTGCACGAGGTGGCGGCATGGATGTCCGAGAGACTCAGGTCGTCCGGGATCCTCACCCCGTCCCCCACCCTGCTGCGCGCCCTGGAGAACGGGGCGGGACCGCGGGAGACGCCCCCGTGGGACGCCGACCGGGAGGCACCCCCGTGGGACACGGAAGGGGTGCCGTCCATCACGTACACCTGGGACCTGCGTACCGGTGAGCTGACCTCCGACCGGCCCGTCGAGGAGGTGCTGGCCGGCATCGATCCGGAGGTGATGGCCGGCGGCATCGAGGCGTGGGCAGAACTGATCCACCCGGACGACCTGCCGGGGGCGGTCAGCGGCTTCGACATGGGCATCCAGCTGCGCGGCGGCTTCCAGGACGAGTACCGGGTCCGGCGCCAGGACGGCACGTACCTCTGGATCGAGGCCCGCGCCCGGACGATCACGGACGAGGGAGGGACGCCGGTGAAGGTGATCGGCACCCTCCGGGACAGCAGCGAGACGCACACCGCCGCCGAGTCGGTGGGACGGGCGCTGCGGCACATGAGCGACGGCTTCGTCTCCCTGGACACGGACTGGCGCATCGGATTCCTCAATCAGGCCGCCGAGCGGCTCTTCGGCGCCGCGGGGGACGTGGCCGGAGCCCTGCTCTGGGACATTCCCGCGCTGCATGCCGTGCCGGGGCTGGAACAACGGTTCCGGGCCACGGCGGCCGAGGGCCAACCGGCCGGATTCGACGTACCGGGGCCGGACGGGACGTCGTGGTACCACCTGCGGCTGGTACCGGTGCCGCAAGGCCTGACGCTCTACATCACCGACACCACCGAGCGGCATCTGCGGGAGGCCGAGCGGGCCGCCGCGGAGCGGGCGGCAGCGGAGCGGGCGGCCCTGGTGCAGCGGATCACGCGGGAGCTGGCCGAGGCCGTCACGGCCCAGGATGTGATGGCGGCGGTGGCCGACGGCGTGATGACACCCCTCGGGGCCACCGGACTCGTCATGCTCGGCGTGGCCGGCGACCGGCTGACCGTGGTCGGCTCCCGGGGATATTCGGAGCGCTTCACCCGACGGCTGGACGGGCAGTGGACGGTGCGGGACGCCACCAGCCCGCTGGGGGACGCCCTGCGCACCCGCACCACGCTCTTCATCTCCTCCCCGGAGGAGTTCCTGAAGCGATACCCGAGGACCGAGACCCTGATCCGGGAGGGCGGCAAGCAGGCGTGGGCCTTTCTGCCGCTGGCGGTGTCGGGGCGCGAGATCGGCGCGGCGGTGATCTCCTTCGGCCGACCGCGGGTGCTGGACGATGACGAACGAACGCTGCTGACCGCGCTCAGCGGACTGATCGCGCAGGCCCTGGAGCGGGCCGGGCTCTACGACGAGGCGACGACCCGGGCCCGTACCCTCCAGCGCAGCCTGCTGCCGCGGGCACTGCCCGAGCTGCCCGAGGTGACGACGGCGGCGCGCTACCAGCCGGCCAAACAGGGAGCCGACGTCGGCGGCGACTGGTACGACGTGATCCCGCTGTCCGCGGCCCGGGTGGCGCTCGTGATCGGCGACGTCATGGGCCACGGCATGGCCGAGGCCGCCACGATGGGTGGCCTCCGCACGGCCGTGCGCACCCTCTCGGAGCTGGAGCTGTCACCCGACGAAATCCTCGGACACCTCAACGACATCGTCGGCGACCTGGGCACCGACGCCTTCGCGACCTGCCTGTACGCCATCTACGACCCGGTGACCCGGCGTCTGTCGTACGCCAGCGCCGGTCATCCGCCCCCGGCGGTGGCCCACCCCGACGGCACCGTCACCTTCCTGCCCATGACCCCGGACCCGCCGCTGGGGGTGGCCGCTCCGCCCTTCGAAACCCTCGAGACCCTGCTGCCCGCCGACAGCCTGCTCGCCCTCTACAGCGACGGCCTGGTCGAGAGCAAGGACAGGGACGTCGCCACCGGCATGAGCCGCCTCGCCGAGCTCCTCTCCCAGTCCGTGAACGCCATGCCGGCCTCACCGGGGGACGCGTCCGGCCTGGACGCCCTCTGCGTCACCCTGACCTCCGCTCTCCTGCCCGCCCACGGCGCGCTGGTGGACGACGCCGCCCTGCTGCTGGCCCGCACCCACCCGCTGGGCGCGGAGAATGTCGCGGAGTGGCCGTTGCCGGAGGACCCGATGGCGGCAGGCCAGGCCCGTGAGCTGGTCCGCGCCCAGCTCACCGACTGGGACCTGGCCGACGAGGACCTGATCATGACCACCGAACTCCTGGTCAGCGAGCTGGTCGGGAACGTCGTCCGGCACGCCTGCGGCCCCATCCGGCTGCGCATGCTCCGCAGCCACGCACTGATCTGCGAGGTCTCCGACGCCAGCCTGACCACGCCGCACATCCGCCACACCTCCGCCACCGACGAGGGCGGCCGAGGCCTGCAGCTCATCTCCGCACTCTGCCGGCGCTGGGGCACCCGACACACCCGCACCGGCAAGTCCATCTGGACCGAACAGCCTCTCCCCACGGCCTCAGCCTGACTGTGGTGGGGGCGCCCGGACTTCAGTCGAGGACCGCGAGGTGGTCGGCGGTGCCCCCGTGCCACTCGATCATGAAAAGGGTGGCGTCGTCGGTGGTGCGCCCGTCCCGTTCGCTCTTCAGCGTGTGGGAGAGCCGGCGCAGATCCGCCCGCACACTCTCCGACGGCCCTTCCCCCAGGGCGTTGACGCAGCGGATGAGGCGTTCCTCGCCGAACGCCTCCCCGCCGGCGAGACGCTCCTCGATGATGCCGTCGGTGTAGCAGAGCACCCGGTCGCCTCGCTGGAGCACGTGCTCCTTGACGCGGGGCATCTCGCCGCCGAAGCCGACGGGCAGCGTCGTGGCGGTCTCCAGCTGCCGCACGACCCGGCCGTCGCGGATCAGCAGCGGCGCGGGGTGGCCCGCGTTGACCAGTTCCATCTCACCGGTGGTGATGTTCAGGTGCATCAGCTGCGCCGTGACGAAGTGGTCGGGCCCGAACTGCCGGGAAACGGCATCGTCCATGAACGCGTACTTTTCGTCCAGGCTGATGAACACGCGCCGGGCATGCCGGTAGGCGCCGATGGCCACGGTCGCCATCGTCGCGGCGTCCAGGCCGTGGCCCATCGCGTCGATGACGGCCATGTGCAGGATGTTGTCGTTGAGGGCGTAGTCGAAGCTGTCGCCGGCGACGCGGTAGGCGGGCTCCAGGGCTCCTGCCACCTCTACCTGGGGAAAGGACATCGTCAGCGGCGGCAGCAGGCTCCACTGGATCTCCGCGGACACGCTCATCGGCTCCCGGCGCCGGGCCTGGAAGAACTGGTCGGTATAGGCGTTCTTGGTGACCAGCATGTCGGCGACCAGGCCGGCGAGCCTGTACAGCAGGCGCCGGTCGTCGTCGCCGACTGCGTCCAGGGTGAGGGCCATCACGCCCACCTGGTCACTGCCGTCCAGCAGTGGCAGATACATCCGGACGCCGACGGGGCCCTGCGGTACCTCGACCACGTCCCCGCGCAGGAACGCCCGCCCGGCGGGGGAGTCCTCTACCGGCTCTGGCTGGCCCACGTGCAGTTTCCTGCCCGGCAGCGGCACCAGCAACTCCTGCGCGTAGTCCTGGAGCAGGATGGAGACGTCACGACCGCCGATCCTGGCCACCCCCTCCGCGATCAGCGGGGCGATCATCTGGGGCGGCAGCAGCCGCGCTCTGTCCAGCAGCAGGCCGAGCAGCCGCTCGCCGAAGCCCTCCGATCGGTCAATGCGCTCCGTGCCCATGGCCCGATGTGTCACCCGCTTTCCGCGTCCTCGCTGCTCACCGCCTCCGCA
The DNA here is from genome assembly GCF_020819595.1 of Streptomyces barringtoniae. Classification (GTDB taxonomy): domain Bacteria; phylum Actinomycetota; class Actinomycetes; order Streptomycetales; family Streptomycetaceae; genus Streptomyces; species Streptomyces barringtoniae. The sequence continues at coordinate 438 of NZ_JAJHNP010000026.1, read as the reverse complement.
CAACGTGACCTGGGAAGCCGCCCGAGCGGTTCATTACGCCATGCGCGGCATGTCGGCCGCGTGCCTCCGGCAGTTGGACGCCTCGTTACCCGACGGGGGCGCTTGCCGCGCCCCCGTATTCTCGGAGCATGGTCGGGGCACAGGCGCAGAGGGCCGAGCGGGGGCCGGGGCGGCCGCGGCAGGAGCGGGTCACGGACGACACCCTTGAGGCGGTGATCGAGCTGGTGACCGAGCAGGGCGTGACCCGGAGCCGACACCAACCCCCTGCTGGGAAAGCCGCTGATCCACTTCGGCCGGCGTGTGCTCGAGCGGACCGCGCCCGGTACGGCGCCGGCTGAGTACAGGCTGCTGCGGATCGCGCCGATGACTCCGCACATCGGTGCGGAGATCGAAGGTGTGGACCTGTCCCGGCCGATCGGCGAGGAACTCGCCGGGGAA